>NZ_JBIOAN010000002.1:4490000-4495056 GCF_044452255.1 Kaistia sp. UC242_56 | reverse complement strand
ACGCGGATGAGGCCAGTGGTTCATGTGAGACAACCGGAAGGACTTGGAAAGGTCCGCCATAGTGGGTGATAGCCCCGTACGGGTAATGCGAACATGGATCCTTGAGTAAGGCGGGACACGTGAAATCCTGTCTGAACATGGGGGGACCACCCTCCAAGCCTAAGTACTCCTTAGCGACCGATAGCGAACAAGTACCGTGAGGGAAAGGTGAAAAGCACCCCGACAAGGGGAGTGAAACAGTTCCTGAAACCGGATGCCTACAAACAGTCGGAGCCCAAGGTTTGTCCTGGGTGACGGCGTACCTTTTGTATAATGGGTCAGCGACTTAATCTGACGAGCAAGCTTAAGCCGATAGGCGTAGGCGCAGCGAAAGCGAGTCTGAATAGGGCATTCAGTTCGTCGGATTAGACCCGAAACCGGGTGATCTAGCCATGAGCAGGTTGAAGGTGCGGTAACACGCACTGAAGGACCGAACCCACGTCTGTTGAAAAAGACGGGGATGACTTGTGGCTAGGGGTGAAAGGCCAATCAAACTCGGAAATAGCTGGTTCTCCGCGAAAACTATTTAGGTAGTGCGTCGGATGAATACCTTGGGGGGTAGAGCACTGGATGGGCTAGGGGGATTTACCGTCTTACCAAACCTAACCAAACTCCGAATACCCAAGAGTACTATCTGGCAGACAGACGGTGGGTGCTAACGTCCATCGTCAAAAGGGAAACAACCCTGACCGCCAGCTAAGGCCCCCAAATCATGGCTAAGTGTGAAAGGATGTGGGGATCCCAAAACAACCAGGATGTTGGCTTAGAAGCAGCCATCATTTAAAGAAAGCGTAACAGCTCACTGGTCTAAATAAGGGTTCCTGCGCCGACAATGTAACGGGGCTCAAGCCATGTGCCGAAGCTGCGGATTTGATCTTCGGATCAAGTGGTAGCGGAGCGTTCCGTAAGCCTGTGAAGGAAGACTCGTGAGAGCTTCTGGAGGTATCGGAAGTGCGAATGCTGACATGAGTAACGACAAACAGTGTGAGAGACACTGTCGCCGAAAGTCCAAGGGTTCCTGCGTAAAGCTAATCTGCGCAGGGTTAGCCGGCTCCTAAGGCGAGGCCGAAAGGCGTAGTCGATGGGAATGAGGTGAATATTCCTCAGCCTGCGGGTAGTGACGAATGCCGTGTATTGTAGTGCCTTATTGGATTGGTGCTGCAGTGAAGGTGTTCCAGGAAATAGCTCCCGCTTATAGACCGTACCCTAAACCGACACAGGTGGACTGGTAGAGTATACCAAGGCGCTTGAGAGAATGGTGCTGAAGGAACTCGGCAAATTGCCTCCGTAACTTCGGGAGAAGGAGGCCCTCGTCTTGGGCAACCAGGGCGAGGGGGCACAGACTAGGGGGTAGCGACTGTTTACCTAAAACACAGGGCTCTGCGAAGCCGTAAGGCGACGTATAGGGTCTGACGCCTGCCCGGTGCCGGAAGGTTAAGAGGAGAGGTGCAAGCTTTGAATCGAAGCCCCGGTAAACGGCGGCCGTAACTATAACGGTCCTAAGGTAGCGAAATTCCTTGTCGGGTAAGTTCCGACCTGCACGAATGGCGTAACGACTTCCCCGCTGTCTCCAGCACCTACTCAGTGAAATTGAATTCCCCGTGAAGATGCGGGGTTCCCGCGGTCAGACGGAAAGACCCCATGAACCTTTACTATAGCTTTGCACTGGCATTCGTGTTTGCATGTGTAGGATAGGTGGTAGGCTTTGAAGCATGGGCGCTAGCTCGTGTGGAGCCATCCTTGAAATACCACCCTTGTGAATATGAATGTCTAACCGCGGTCCGTCATCCGGATCCGGGACCGTGCATGGTGGGTAGTTTGACTGGGGCGGTCGCCTCCCAAAGTGTAACGGAGGCGCGCGATGGTGGGCTCAGACCGGTCGGAAATCGGTCGTCGAGTGCAATGGCATAAGCCCGCCTGACTGCGAGACTGACAAGTCGAGCAGAGACGAAAGTCGGCCATAGTGATCCGGTGGTCCCACGTGGACGGGCCATCGCTCAACGGATAAAAGGTACTCTGGGGATAACAGGCTGATGATGCCCAAGAGTCCATATCGACGGCATCGTTTGGCACCTCGATGTCGACTCATCACATCCTGGGGCTGGAGAAGGTCCCAAGGGTTCGGCTGTTCGCCGATTAAAGTGGTACGTGAGTTGGGTTCAGAACGTCGTGAGACAGTTCGGTCCCTATCTGCCGTGGGTGTAGGAATATTGAGAGGATCTGTCCTTAGTACGAGAGGACCGGGATGGACGTACCTCTGGTGGACCTGTTGTGGCGCCAGCCGCATTGCAGGGTAGCTATGTACGGACGGGATAACCGCTGAAAGCATCTAAGCGGGAAACCCACCTCAAAACGAGTATTCCCTTGAGAGTCGTGGTAGACCACCACGTTGATAGGCCGGGTGTGGAAGTGCGGCAACGCATGTAGCTTACCGGTACTAATAACTCGATTGGCTTGATCATTCTCATTAATCCATGCTCATCCCAGGTGATCTCCAAGAGAGCACCGACAATGAACATCGATGACAAAACCAGTTTCTGTGCTTCGCCGGCCTGGTGGTCATGGCGAGGAGCCTGAACCCGATCCCATTCCGAACTCGGCCGTTAAACTCCTCTGCGCCAATGGTACTTTGTCTTAAGACACGGGAGAGTAGGTCGCTGCCAGGCCTGCAAAGCACAGAAAAAACAAACCCTTCGAGACACTCAATCTTCTCTCTACGATGACAAACACACAAAACCCCGCCGCGCCAAAAGCCGGCGGGGTTTTGTCGTTCTAGGCACAGGCAAAGGGAAATGGCGGAGCGCGAGGGGGCCGAGGTAAGGCCGCGTCATAGCTCCCAAGCCTAGCTCGGCCCGAGGCCAGGACGCGAAAGCGCCAGACCAGACCGCCGGAAAAACCGTCCCAGTACCAACGCGGAGGCCGAGCGGCAGAACCGCGTGCACAAGAAGCCCAGGCAATCCGGCGCCCCAGCGCGATCCTCCATCGAGAACACCGCAGACCCTGATCCGACCGCAAGTTCGAAGACCGCCGCCAATCCGACGTGCCAATGCCGTCGGTACAAGCAGCGCCGTTGCCACCAAGCGCATCGAGCGAACCTGCATTCCTGGCAATCGGATAATCCAGCCCGAAACCCGGCCCGATCGGCCCAACTGACGCGAGCCGTCATCCACCTGGCCCAGCCCCCTCCTTCTGCCGGCCTTTCCAGAAACCGCTTTGGCCCTCGGCAGGGGAGGAGCATTCTTCCTTCCGAGCTTCCGAGCTTCCGAGCTTCCGAGCTTCCGAGCTTCCGAGCTTCCGAGCTTCCGAGCTTCCGAGCTTCCGAGCTTCCGAGCTTCCGAGCTTCCGAGCTTCCGAGCTTCCGAGCTTCCGAGCTTCCGAGCTTCCGAGCTTCCGAGGCCGCGAAGCGGCACCGACTGGAGCGGCAGTCGCCAAACGTCGTCGGCCCCCAGCCCCCTGTCCAAATGATGCGATGCCAGGCTTCGGAATCTGGCTGATCAACCCGGCCGTTCCAGCGGCCGCCGCCTGGCAGCGCGGAGTGACCGGCCGCCTGGATTGGAGTCGGCCGAACCGCACGGTCCGCTGCGATTCGCCGGTTCAAGACCCCTGGAATGTTGAAACGTCGCACGGATCGGACTGGCGGCACCCATTTGCGGCCCCAGCCGCGAGGCTTTGGCAGGAAAAGACGCCGATATCCGCGCCGGTCGGCGGCCTACCGGCACCCGACACACCGCTTGGCGGCTGAAATTTGGAGATTTTTGAATTTTGCCGCAGCTTCAAAATTCTGCAGGATCCTGCGGCGAAGCGGGGATGGAAAAGCGAGTTATGCACCCTTGTCCCCAGGCTCGCAGGGAACCATTTTGAGAATAGCGATTGACGGTTGTTGGGTTGGGGCCTATAACCCGGCTCAAGAACGCGGGCGGCACCGCTGCCGGCGAACGGAAAACTCGTCTCTGAGTTTTGTTATTTGGGTGCTTGACGGGTTGTCTTCGGATGACTAGATAGGCGCCTCCGGTTCGGCCGGGTCTGATGGTTCTTGGGGTTCTCGTTTGGGGATCCTGTTTGGATCGGATGGTTCGGTTTTGAGCTTCGACGGTGAGAGCTGTCTGTTCTTTGACAAGTGAATAGGAAGAAAGAGAAACGTAGACGGCGATGTCCTTGCGGCTTGCCTGGGTAACCGGGTGAGCGAAAAGAGACTTCGGCGGTACTACGTTTTATCAAGCTCGCTTAGTTGTCTAGCTGGCAGAGATGTCGGTGGGATGACGGTGGTGCTTGGGACTCTGTCAATAATACGTAGTGACCAATAGCCGATCAAAGATCTCGTTCAATTTGAGAGTTTGATCCTGGCTCAGAACGAACGCTGGCGGCAGGCCTAACACATGCAAGTCGAACGCCCTGGCAACAGGGAGTGGCAGACGGGTGAGTAACGCGTGGGAATCTACCTTGTGGTACGGAACAACCAAGGGAAACTTTGGCTAATACCGTATGAGCCCTTCGGGGGAAAGATTTATCGCCATAAGATGAGCCCGCGTAGGATTAGCTAGTTGGTGAGGTAATGGCTCACCAAGGCGACGATCCTTAGCTGGTCTGAGAGGATGACCAGCCACACTGGGACTGAGACACGGCCCAGACTCCTACGGGAGGCAGCAGTGGGGAATATTGGACAATGGGCGCAAGCCTGATCCAGCCATGCCGCGTGTGTGATGAAGGCCTTAGGGTTGTAAAGCACTTTCGCCGATGAAGATAATGACTGTAGTCGGAGAAGAAGCCCCGGCTAACTTCGTGCCAGCAGCCGCGGTAATACGAAGGGGGCTAGCGTTGTTCGGAATTACTGGGCGTAAAGCGTACGTAGGCGGATTGTTAAGTGAGGGGTGAAATCCCGAGGCTCAACCTCGGAACTGCCTTTCATACTGGCAATCTTGAGTCCGGGAGAGGTGAGTGGAACTCCTAGTGTAGAGGTGAAATTCGTAGATATTAGGAAGAACACCAGTGGCGAAGGCGGCTCACTGGCCCGGAACTG
>NZ_JBIOAN010000002.1:20000-4487500 GCF_044452255.1 Kaistia sp. UC242_56 | reverse complement strand
CAACCCTGACCGCCAGCTAAGGCCCCCAAATCATGGCTAAGTGTGAAAGGATGTGGGGATCCCAAAACAACCAGGATGTTGGCTTAGAAGCAGCCATCATTTAAAGAAAGCGTAACAGCTCACTGGTCTAAATAAGGGTTCCTGCGCCGACAATGTAACGGGGCTCAAGCCATGTGCCGAAGCTGCGGATTTGATCTTCGGATCAAGTGGTAGCGGAGCGTTCCGTAAGCCTGTGAAGGAAGACTCGTGAGAGCTTCTGGAGGTATCGGAAGTGCGAATGCTGACATGAGTAACGACAAACAGTGTGAGAGACACTGTCGCCGAAAGTCCAAGGGTTCCTGCGTAAAGCTAATCTGCGCAGGGTTAGCCGGCTCCTAAGGCGAGGCCGAAAGGCGTAGTCGATGGGAATGAGGTGAATATTCCTCAGCCTGCGGGTAGTGACGAATGCCGTGTATTGTAGTGCCTTATTGGATTGGTGCTGCAGTGAAGGTGTTCCAGGAAATAGCTCCCGCTTATAGACCGTACCCTAAACCGACACAGGTGGACTGGTAGAGTATACCAAGGCGCTTGAGAGAATGGTGCTGAAGGAACTCGGCAAATTGCCTCCGTAACTTCGGGAGAAGGAGGCCCTCGTCTTGGGCAACCAGGGCGAGGGGGCACAGACTAGGGGGTAGCGACTGTTTACCTAAAACACAGGGCTCTGCGAAGCCGTAAGGCGACGTATAGGGTCTGACGCCTGCCCGGTGCCGGAAGGTTAAGAGGAGAGGTGCAAGCTTTGAATCGAAGCCCCGGTAAACGGCGGCCGTAACTATAACGGTCCTAAGGTAGCGAAATTCCTTGTCGGGTAAGTTCCGACCTGCACGAATGGCGTAACGACTTCCCCGCTGTCTCCAGCACCTACTCAGTGAAATTGAATTCCCCGTGAAGATGCGGGGTTCCCGCGGTCAGACGGAAAGACCCCATGAACCTTTACTATAGCTTTGCACTGGCATTCGTGTTTGCATGTGTAGGATAGGTGGTAGGCTTTGAAGCATGGGCGCTAGCTCGTGTGGAGCCATCCTTGAAATACCACCCTTGTGAATATGAATGTCTAACCGCGGTCCGTCATCCGGATCCGGGACCGTGCATGGTGGGTAGTTTGACTGGGGCGGTCGCCTCCCAAAGTGTAACGGAGGCGCGCGATGGTGGGCTCAGACCGGTCGGAAATCGGTCGTCGAGTGCAATGGCATAAGCCCGCCTGACTGCGAGACTGACAAGTCGAGCAGAGACGAAAGTCGGCCATAGTGATCCGGTGGTCCCACGTGGACGGGCCATCGCTCAACGGATAAAAGGTACTCTGGGGATAACAGGCTGATGATGCCCAAGAGTCCATATCGACGGCATCGTTTGGCACCTCGATGTCGACTCATCACATCCTGGGGCTGGAGAAGGTCCCAAGGGTTCGGCTGTTCGCCGATTAAAGTGGTACGTGAGTTGGGTTCAGAACGTCGTGAGACAGTTCGGTCCCTATCTGCCGTGGGTGTAGGAATATTGAGAGGATCTGTCCTTAGTACGAGAGGACCGGGATGGACGTACCTCTGGTGGACCTGTTGTGGCGCCAGCCGCATTGCAGGGTAGCTATGTACGGACGGGATAACCGCTGAAAGCATCTAAGCGGGAAACCCACCTCAAAACGAGTATTCCCTTGAGAGTCGTGGTAGACCACCACGTTGATAGGCCGGGTGTGGAAGTGCGGCAACGCATGTAGCTTACCGGTACTAATAACTCGATTGGCTTGATCATTCTCATTAATCCATGCTCATCCCAGGTGATCTCCAAGAGAGCACCGACAATGAACATCGATGACAAAACCAGTTTCTGTGCTTCGCCGGCCTGGTGGTCATGGCGAGGAGCCTGAACCCGATCCCATTCCGAACTCGGCCGTTAAACTCCTCTGCGCCAATGGTACTTTGTCTTAAGACACGGGAGAGTAGGTCGCTGCCAGGCCTGCAAAGCACAGAAAAAACAAACCCTTCGAGACACTCAATCTTCTCTCTACGATGACAAACACACAAAACCCCGCCGCGCCAAAAGCCGGCGGGGTTTTGTCGTTCTGGGCACAGGCAAAGGGAAATGGCGGAGCGCGAGGGGGCCGAGGTAAGGCCGCGTCATAGCTCCCAAGCCTAGCTCGGCCCGAGGCCAGGACGCGAAAGCGCCAGACCAGACCGCCGGAAAAACCGTCCCAGTACCAACGCGGAGGCCGAGCGGCAGAACCGCGTGCACAAGAAGCCCAGGCAATCCGGCGCCCCAGCGCGATCCTCCATCGAGAACACCGCAGACCCTGATCCGACCGCAAGTTCGAAGACCGCCGCCAATCCGACGTGCCAATGCCGTCGGTACAAGCAGCGCCGTTGCCACCAAGCGCATCGAGCGAACCTGCATTCCTGGCAATCGGATAATCCAGCCCGAAACCCGGCCCGATCGGCCCAACTGACGCGAGCCGTCATCCACCTGGCCCAGCCCCCTCCTTCTGCCGGCCTTTCCAGAAACCGCTTTGGCCCTCGGCAGGGGAGGAGCATTCTTCCTTCCGAGCTTCCGAGCTTCCGAGCTTCCGAGCTTCCGAGCTTCCGAGCTTCCGAGCTTCCGAGCTTCCGAGCTTCCGAGCTTCCGAGCTTCCGAGCTTCCGAGCTTCCGAGCTTCCGAGCTTCCGAGCTTCCGAGCTTCCGAGCTTCCGAGCTTCCGAGCTTCCGAGCTTCCGAGCTTCCGAGCCAAAAGAGCCCGTCCAAGTGGCGACGATCCAATCGACCGGTGTTGCGGAGTTAGCACGAGTTCAGAGCGAACGGCGGTGTTCGGCGAGCGGCACGTTGACAGTTCTGTACGCCAGGTACACTAATTCCGGCCTGATGATCGAGGAAGCAACCCTGCGTGGCGCGTTTCCGCGATCTTTGTTTTTGCCATGCGCCTGCCAGCTTTCAGACCGGCTTCGCGCTCACTGGATTGCCAATCATGAAGCGGTTTATCCTTGCTACGATCCTGCTCGTCGTCGTCGTGGCGATCTGCGGCGGCTTGATCTGGTTCAATTTCTTCCGCGACAAGATGATTGAGCAATTCTTTGCCGGAATGAAGGCGCCGGTCGTCACGATTTCGGCGATCACGGTCGAGCCGGCCCAGTGGACGCCCGGCATCGAGGCGGTCGGCACCGCGGCGGCGGCCGAGGGCGTCGATGTTGCCGTGCAGACGGGCGGCATCGTCGAGAAGATCCTGTTCAAGGCAAACGACAAGGTCCAGCAGGGCCAGTTGCTCGTGCAGATCGACGATGCGGTCGAGCGCGCCGGCCTGGTCAGCGCCAACACCGCCGTGGCCGTCAGCCAGGATGCGCTGAGCCGCGCCCAGGCGCTGCTGCAGCGCAATGTGAGTACCGTCGCCTCGCTGCAGGACGCCCAGAACAATCTGGACAAGGCCAAGGGCGCACTGACCCAGCTTGAGGCGACCCTCGACGAGAAGGCGATCAAGGCGCCCTTCGCCGGCACGATCGGCATTCCGAAGATTGATGTCGGCCAGTATGTGCAGCCGGCGACCGTCGTCGCGACGCTGCAGAATCTCGACCGCATCAAGGTCAATTTCAGCGTGCCCGAGCAGGAGCTCGGTTCGCTCAAGATCGGCCAGCCGGTCCGCTTCGGGCTCAAGGAAGACGAACTGAACTTCAGCGGCACGATCACCGGTATCGATCCGAAGATCGACGCGGCTTCGCGGCTGGTGAGCGTGCAGGCACTGCTCGACAATCCGGATGGCACGCTGCGTCCGGGCCAGTTCATTCGCGTGCGCGTCGACCTTCCCGTTGAATCCGACGTGATCGCCTTGCCGCAGACGGCGGTGACCATCAGCCTCTACGGTGCCTATGTCTATGCCGTGCAGGACGCTCCGGCCGACGCCAAGGCTTCAGAGACCAAGCCTGGGGAAGCCAAGCCCGCCGAGGCCAAGCCGGCCGAAGCCAAGCCCGCGGATGGCAAGCCGGCGGATGCGGCGGCGCCAAACCTCATCGCCAAACAGATCTTCGTGAAGGTCGGCCGTCGTTCGGGCGACATGATCGAGATCCTGGAAGGCGTGAAGCCGGGCATGCAGATCGTGACGTCCGGCCAGAACAAGCTTTCCAGCGGCAGCCCGGTCGCGGTCGATAATTCCGTCCAGCCGGTCAAGGGCGCCACCGTGAACCCGGAGGCTTCCAAGTCATGAGCTTCTCCGAACTCTTCATCCGCCGTCCTGTCCTCGCAACGGTCGTCAGCCTGCTGATGCTGTTGCTGGGCGCGCAGGGCATCCTGTCGATGTCGATCCGCCAGTATCCCAAGGTGGACGAGACGGTCGTGACCGTCACCACCGTCTATCCGGGCGCCAGCGCCGACGTCATCCAGGGCTTTATCACCTCCACCATCGCGAAGTCCGTTTCCTCGGCTGAGGGCGTGGACTACGTCACGTCCAAGAGCTCGCTCGGCGTGTCGACGGTTTCCGTCTACATGCGGCTGAACACCAATCCGGACAAGGCGCTGACCGAAGTCATCGCCAAGGTCCAGCAGGTGCGCGGCCAGCTTCCGGACGAGGCGGAAGACCCGGTGATCCAGAAGGGCACGGGCTTCCAGTTTGCCCTCATGTATCTGGCTGCGCGCAGCGACACGATGAATGCGCAGCAGCTCACGGATTACCTTATCCGCGTAATCCAGCCGCGTTTCGCCACCGTTGATGGTGTCGCCAATGCGGAGATCCTCGGCGCGCAGGAATTCGCCATGCGCGTCTGGATCGATCCGGTCGCGCTCGCCTCGCGCAATGTGACCGCGACCGATGTTCTGACGGCTATCAAGGGTTCCAACTTCCTGTCGGCTCCCGGCAAGACGAAGAACGAGTTCTACGCTTATTCGATCGAGGCGAAGACGACGCTGCAGGATCCCGAGACCTTCGGGGCGCTGCCGATTCGCTCCAATGGCGCGGATATCGTCCGGCTGCGCGACGTCGCCAACATCGAGCTCGCCGCGGCTTCGACCGATACGGAAGTCCGCTTCAACGGCAAGGAAGGCGTGTTCCTCGGCATCTTCCAGACGCCGTCGGCCAACCCGCTCGACGTGGCGTCGGGCGTCCGTCGCGAATTGCCGCTGATTGCGGATTCGCTGCCGGAAGGCATGCATATCGAGCTCGTCTACGATTCGACTGAGGCGATCAGCGCGTCGATCGAGGAGGTTATCCGGACGATCCTGGAGGCATCGGCCATCGTCGTGGTCGTGATCTTCCTGTTCCTCGGTTCGTTCCGATCGGTGATCATTCCGATCGTGACGATTCCGCTATCGTTGATTGGCGTCTGTTTCATCCTCTGGGCGCTCGGCTATTCGCTGAATACGCTGACCCTGCTCGCCATGGTTCTGGCGATCGGCCTCGTCGTCGACGACGCGATCGTGGTGGTGGAGAACATCCACCGCCACATCGAGGAGGGGCTGAAACCGATGAAGGCCGCGATCGTCGGCATGCAGGAGATCACCGGCGCGGTGATCACCATGACGATCACGCTGGCGGCTGTGTATGCGCCGATGGCCTTCACCCAGGGCGTGACCGGCGCGTTGTTCCGCGAGTTCTCGCTGACGCTCGCCGGCGCGGTGATCCTGTCGGGTTTCGTCGCCTTGACGGTGTCGCCCATGATGTCCGCCCGCATTCTGAAGCCAGGCGGCGGCCGCATCCAGCATTTCATCGACCGTGTCTTCGAAAGCTTCAGCCACTGGTATGCCCGCCGCCTGATCGGTTCGCTGAAGGTCCGGCCGATCACGCTGCTGATGGTCGCCGCCATCCTCGGCACCATGGTGTTCCTGTTCCTCAACACGGCGTCCGAACTGGCGCCGGAGGAAGACGAGGGCGCCATGTTCACGCTGATCACGGCGCCGCAATATGCGACGATCGACTACACGCAGCTCTATGTCGATGAGATCGCGCAGAAGACCGCCGATATTCCCGAGCGCCAAGCCCTGTTCTCCATCGCCGGTTCCGGTTCGGCCAATTCGGCCTTCTCCGGCCTGGTGCTGAAGCCTTGGGCCGAGCGCACGCGCGGCCAGCCTGCGGTGCAGGCGGAGGTCCAGGCGCGTCTCGACAAGGTGGCGGGCGTGCAGGCCTTCGTGTTCGCGGTGCCGTCTCTGCCGGGAACGGGCGGCGGTTTGCCGATCCAGTTCGTCATCCAGTCGACTGAGCCCGCCGATCGCGTCTACGCCGTGGCGGAGGAGATCAAGAACCGCGCCATGGCGTCGGGCAAGTTCATCGTCGTGCAGAACTCGCTCTCCTTCGATACGCCGAAGGTGAATGTGGTGATCGACCGCAACCGTGCCGCCGCGCTCGGCGTCTCGGTCGCCGAGATCGGCAATACGCTGACGCTGCTCGTGGGTGAGAACGGCATCTCGAAGTTCGATCGGGAAGCGCGCGCCTATGACATCATCACCCAGGTCCCGGAGAAGTACCGTCTGAATCCGGAAAGCCTCGGGACCTTCTTCGTCCGGTCGCAGGCCGGCGACATGGTGCCGCTCTCTTCGGTGGTGTCTATCAACACGGAAGGTTCGGCGCCGGCGATCGAGCAGTTCAACCAGCTCAATTCGGCCACGCTGGCGGCGCTGCCGCGTCCGACGGTGACGTCGGGCGATGGCTTGGCCACGCTGCAGCAGATCGCGAGCGAGGTGCTGCCGTCCGGCTACTTTATCGAATATGCCGGACAGTCGCGTACGGAATTGGAGACCGGCAACTCGCTGCTGATCGTGTTCGGCCTTGCCATCGTCGTCATCTATCTGGTGCTGGCCGCGCAGTTCGAAAGCTTCCGCGATCCGCTGATCATCATGATGTCGGTGCCGCTTTCGATCTTCGGCGCGCTGATCCCGCTCAATTTGGGCGCGGCGTCGCTGAACATCTATTCGCAGGTGGGCCTGATCACACTTGTGGGGTTGATTACGAAACACGGCATCCTGATGGTGGAGTTTGCCAACCAGCAGCGCGAGGAGCGTGGCCTCAACCGGCATGATGCGATCGTCGAGGCCGCGCGCGTGCGTCTGCGGCCGATCCTGATGACGACGGCCGCCATGGTGTTCGGCGTGCTGCCGCTGTTGTTTGCGGAAGGCGCCGGCGCCAAGGCCCGCTTCTCGATGGGCCTGGTCATCGCGACCGGCATGTCGATCGGTACGGTGTTCACGCTGTTCGTCGTGCCGATGTTCTACACCTACCTCTCCAGCGCGCATGCGAAGCGCGACGAGGACGAGGAGCAGCCGGCGGTTCCCGCCACGGCGACGACGGCCGGCGCGGCCCCGGCCCACTGACGCCGTCGAAATGAAGTTTGGAAAGCGGCGCCTTCGGGCGCCGTTTTCTTGTGGGTGTCATGAAAGGGGTGCAATCCTGCCGGGATGACCCGCCCCGCGATCGTTTCGACCGAAGTCCCTGGCCTTGCAAAGGGGACGCCGACGGTCGCGCGGGTATTCCGCGAGTTCCTGCGCCTCGGCCTGACCTCGTTTGGCGGCCCCGTCGCGCATATCGGCTATTTTCGCGACCGCTTCGTCAAGCGGCTCGGCTGGCTGGACGAGGCGGATTTCGCCGACCTGGTGGCGCTATGTCAGTTCCTTCCCGGCCCCGCCTCCAGCCAGGTCGGCATGGCGATCGGGCTGGAGAAGGCAGGTCTTGCCGGCGCGCTGGCCGCGTTTGTCGGTTTCACCCTGCCTTCCGCCCTCCTCATGGCGCTGATCGCCTATGGCCTCAGCTCCAACGGGGAGCTGATCGATGCCGGCGTGCTGTCGGGGTTGGCGATCGTGGCCGTGGCGGTCGTGGCTGAGGCAGTGCGGGGGATGGCGCTGTCGCTTGCCACCGGAAGGCTGCTCGGCGGTGTGGCGCTGGCCGCGACGGCGCTGGCGCTCCTCGTGCCCGGGAGCTTTGCCCAGATCGCCATCCTGCTCGGCGGCGGGCTGGCAGGCTATTGGTTCAGCCGCCCGGTTATCCGCGTCGTCGAGCTCGCGCCGGGCGCAACAATGTCCCGGCGCAACGGCATCGCAGCGCTCAGCCTCTTCGCCGTGCTGCTCGTCGCCCTCCCCATCCTGGCCGCGACGACCCATTCGCAGACCGCCGTTCTGGCCAGCGGGCTCTACCGGACGGGCGCGCTCGTCTTTGGCGGTGGCCATGTGGTGCTGCCATTGCTGAAGGATTCGGTCGTCGCCACCGGGCTGGTGGCGGAGCCGGCCTTCGTGGCCGGCTATGGCGCGGCTCAGGCGATGCCGGGGCCACTCTTCAGCCTTTCGGCCTATCTCGGCGTCGCGGCGGGGGTGCCGACGCCGTGGCTCGGTGGAGCCCTTGCCGTCGTCGCCATCTTCGCGCCTGCCTTGTTGCTGGTCGTGGGCGTCCTGCCGTTCTGGCGGCAGCTGCGGCGGGTGGAGGCCGTTCGCCGCGCTCTCAGCGGCGTTAACGCGGCGGTTGTCGGGCTGCTGGCGGCGGCGCTGTACGATCCGGTCTTCGTCACCGCCATACACGGCCCGCGCGATCTCGCCTTTGCCGTGCTCTGCTACGCGCTGCTGGTTTTCGTGCGTCTGCCGGCCTGGCTGGTGGTGCTGCTGGCGGCCGGCGCGGGCTGGATCCTCGGCGGCTGAACGGCTTGCGGATCGATGCCGAAAGCATCGATAGTGGTGAGGCAGGCCGTTACGCGGGGGCCTCTTGGGGCCAGGGACGGCGCTGATTTGAGATCGTTGACGACGACGTCGTGCTTCCAGGGGAAATTTGATGCTGAGAAAATGGCTGCTTGCCTCCGTCATGCTGGCTGCGATCGTCGCGCCGGCGGCGGCCGATGACGTGACCGCGAAGATGCGCGATGCGTCGAAGATCGCGCTTGCCCGCCCGGCCGGCGAGACGACGGAAAGCACGGTACGGATCGCGCGCGGCGACGAGACCATCGTCGGCACGCTCGCGCTGCCCAAGGGCGTCGAGAAGCCGCCCGTCGTGCTACTGTTGCACGGCTTCACCGGCAAGCGCGACGAGCTCGAGGTCGCCGGCACCAAGGAAGGCGTCTATTCGCGAACTGCCCGCCTGCTGGCCGAACGCGGCCTGGCCAGCCTGCGGATCGATTTCGTCGGCTCAGGCGACAGTTCGGGCAAGTGGGAAGATACGACCACCTTCAGCCAGATCGCCGATGCGGTGGCTGCCTTCGACTGGCTGAAGAAGCAGGACACTATCGATCCCGGCAGGATCCACGTCATCGGCTGGAGCCTCGGCGGGCTGGTGGCGTCGCACCTCGCTTCCGTGCGTCCGGTCGATAGCGCCACGCTCTGGGCGCCCGTCGCCAATCCGGCCTTCAGCTTCGGCGTCGTGCTGGGCCAGGATACCGTTAACAAGGCGATGGCGGCCACGGACCCCAACGAACTGATCGAGGGCACCTTGCCATGGGGCGCCAAGACGTCGCTCAAGGTTCCGTTCTTCAAGTCGCTGTTCGCGACGGATCCCGTCGCGGCGATCGCGCAATATGGCGGGCCGCTGCTGGTCATCGTCGGCACCAAGGACACCGTCGTGACGCCGCAGCCGGCGGCCGGCCAGCTCTTCCTGGATTATCACACGGGCGAGGAAGGGCTGATGGTGCTCGATACCGACCATGGCTTCGATGCCTTCACCGGCCCGGCGACCCTGGACGAGATGGTCGGCGCGACGCTGAGCTTCATCGAAGCGCACTGAACGACAGGCGTGCCGGCGGACGGATTCCGCCGGCGCGCTTCGCTCATTCGAGAGCGACGTGCTGGGCCGGGCCCTTCTGTGGCTTGTAGCGCATGAAGGCCAGCAGCGGGATCGTGGCCAGCGTCACGAACATCATGAGCTTGAAATCGTCGATATAGGCGATGAAGGCAGCGTCGCGGGTGATGACGGCGTTGATCCGCGCCAACGCTTCGAGATTGCCGGCGGCGGCGTCGGCCGGCATGGCCGGGTTGAACGGCGTCACATGGCCGGCCAGCACCTCGTGGCCGATCTGCGTGTTCTGCGACAGCAACGTCGCCACCAGCGAGACACCGATCGACGAGCCGAGATTGCGCACGAGGCTGAACAGGCTGGCCGCGTCGGTGCGCCAATGCGCCGGCAGGGTCGCGAAGGCGATCGTCGAGAGCGGCACAAAGACGAAGCCGAGGCCGAAACCCTGCACGATGCCGGTGGTCATGAACGGCCAGGCATCCATTTCCGGTGCCCAGGTCGTCATTTCGTAGAGCGACCAGGTGGTGGCGCCCAGCCCGACAAGGATCAGGATGCGCGGGTCGACCTTGCCCATCAGCCGGCCGACGACGAGCATCGCCACCATGGTGCCGACGCCGCGCGGCGCCAGGATCATGCCGGTGGTGATGACGGGATAGCCATAGAGGTTCTGCAGCATGGGTGGCAGCAGCGCCATCGTCGCCAGCAGGATGATGCCGATGATGAAGATGAAGACGAGCCCGGTGACGAAGTTGCGGTCCTTGAAGATGTGCGGATCGATGAAGGTGTTCTTGGCCGTCGCCATGTGAATGGTGAAGATCCAGAAGCCGATCGCCATCAGCGCCACTTCGATCAGGATCTCGGGCGAGGAGAACCAGTCGAGCTGCTCGCCGCGATCGAGCATCATCTGCAGTGCGCCGATGCCGAGGCTGAGGAAGGCGAAGCCGAAGAAGTCGAACTTGCGGGCGCGAAGCGGTCCTTCCGGCAGGAAGGCGCCGATGCCGAGAAAGGCGATGATGCCGACTGGCAGGTTGATGAAGAACACCCAGCGCCAGTTGAAGGCGTCGGTCAGCCAGCCGCCCAGCGTCGGGCCGATGATCGGGCCGACCATGATGCCGGCGCCCCACATCGCCATGGCCTGGCCGTGCTTTTCCTTCGGATTGATGTTGAGCAGCACGGATTGCGACAGCGGCACCAGCGCGGCGCCGAACAGGCCCTGCAGAATGCGGAACCCGACCATCTGCGTCAGGCTGCCGGAGAGGCCGCACAGCATCGAGGCGAGGGTGAAGCCGGCGACGCAGGTCATGAACAGGCGCTTGATGCCGATCTGGTCGGCAAGCCAGCCGGTGATCGGCGTGGCGATGGCGGCGGCGACGATATAGGAGGTCAGGACCCAGGTGATGGTGTCCTGCGCGGCGCCAAGCGAACCCTGCATCGAGGGCAGCGCGACATTGGCGATCGTCGTGTCGAGCACCTGCATAATCGTGGCAAGCATGATCGATACGGTGATGAAGCCACGATGCTGAACCGCTGGCGCGCTCATTCTGGCGACTTTCCGGTGCGCGGCGTCCTAGTTGGCAGCCGCGGCTTCCGCTGGAGGCGTGGAATTGGCGGCGATCGCATGGCTGAAGCCTGGGAGGGTCCGCTTGTATTCGGTATCGACTTCCACCGAGGCGCTGAGGCCCGTGCGGAGGGTCGAGAAGTCGACCGCGCCATCCAGGCGCAGCCGGACCGGCACGCGCTGCACGACCTTGACCCAGTTGCCGGAGGCGTTCTGCGCCGGCAGCAGCGAGAAGGCCGAGCCGGTTCCGGCGTCGATCGATTCCACATGCGCCGTGAACGGCCGGTCGGGATAGGTGTCGAAGGTAACCCGCGCCGTCTGTCCCACCTTCATGTGGGTCAGGTCGGTTTCCTTGAAATTGGCCTCGACATAGGTGGTGGCCGTCTCGACCAGGCTGAGCAGCGCCGTCGGCGCCATCGCCGGATTGGTCACATACTGGCCAATCCTAAGGCGGTCGGTCTGCGAAACGACGCCGTCGCTCGGCGCAAATACGGTGGTCTGCTTCAATGCCAACGCGGCTGCTTCCTGCGCGGCCTGCGCCTGCATCACGGTCGGATGCTGGTCGGTCGGCACGTTGGGATCGCCACCCAGCGCGGTGAGCGCGCCCGACACCTTCTCGCGCGCCTGGGCGACGAGCTGTTCGGCGACGCGAACATTGTTCTGGGCGGTGTCGAAATCGGCGTTCGACGTCACGCCGCGCGCCAACAGGTCCTGCTGGCGCTGAAATGTCTTCTGACGGTAGGCGAGCGTGTCCTCGCCGGATTGCTGCTCCGACAGCGCCTGCTGGTAGCTGGAGCGCAACTGATCGACCTGCAGCCGGGCGACGGCGACCGCCGCCTCTGCCTGGCGCAGGGCCAGCTGATAGGGCTCGGGATCGATACGGAAGAGCAGGTCGCCCTTCTTGACGTGATCGTTCTCGTGCACCGCGACCTCGACGATCCGGCCGGACTGGTCGGCCGTGATCGTAACGCGGTTCTGTTCGAGATAGGCATTGTCGGTCGAGGCATAGCGCCCGCCGGTCAGCCAGAGATAGCCGCCGCCAACGGCCAGAATCACCGGCAGCGCCAGCATGAGGAAGAGGCGTCCGCGGCGTGTCTTCCGCGGCGCAGGCTCGGATGCCGACTGCAGGACCGGAGGCTGGGCCTCGGACGTCCCGCCATCTCCCGCTTCGGCGCTCATAGCAAGGCCTTCTCGGACAGCTTGGTCGCGGCATCCTTGGCGGCTTCGCCGCAGCCGGATTCGAAGCCGCGGGTGGTCATGTTGCTGCGGATCCGGCTCAGCAGATCGATCAGCATCTCCGACTCTTTTTCGGAGATGCCTTCGAGCGCGGTAGCGATCACCTCGTTGCCGATGATCTTCATCTGGTCGAGCAGCGGGCGCACGCTTTCGGTCAGGTGCAGGCGGCGAGCCCGCCGGTCCGCCGGATCGGGAACGCGGGCGACAAAGCCCATCGCTTCCAGCCGGTCGATATGGCGCGACAGGGTGATCGGCTCGACATCCAGCGCATCCGCGACGGAGGCCTGGTTCGAGCCCTCATTGTGGAAGAGATAGGCCATAACCTGCCATTGCGCGCGGGTCAGGCTGCAGCTCTGCCCCTTCTGATCGAAGGCACGGCGAACCAGACGCGCGACGTCGTTGATCAGAAAGCCGAGGTGCTTGTCAGAAGGCAGCGTATTCATAGGTCGATATATAATAAGCTCGCGTATGTTACGCAATGTGAGTCTGTCGCCGCAAAAGGCTCCAAAGCAGGAGATATACTGGATTTTGGCGGCGAACGAGGGTAAATCGTTCCAACCTGCCATACTCCTCGCCAAGCGACACCGCATGTTCACCGAATTCGCATTCTACGCGGCTGCGATCCCAGCCGTGGCCGTCGCAGGCTTGTCCAAGGGCGGATTTGGCGGCGCGATGGGCATGCTGGCCGTTCCCATCCTGGCTCTGGTGATCTCGCCGGTTCAGGCGGCCGGCATCATGCTGCCGATCCTGCTCGTGATGGATGCGATCAGCCTCTATTTCTACCGCCGCATCTTCGATCGGCCGACGCTTGCCGTCATGCTGCCGGCGTCGATCGTGGGCATCGCGGTCGGCTGGGCGACGGCCGCCTATGTGAAGGAGGATTTCGTCCGCCTTCTGGTTGGCCTGATCTCCATCGTGTTCGCCCTGAACTACTGGTTTGGCGACCGGTTGCGGGCGCTGCCGGCGCGGCCCAACGGCGCCAAGGGGTCGTTCTGGGGGCTGCTGGCCGGCTTCACCTCGTTCGTCAGCCACGCCGGCGCGCCGCCGTTCCAGATGTACGCGCTGCCGCTCCGGCTCGACAAGCAGGTGTTCGTCGGTACCTCGGTGATCTTCTTCGCCGTCACCAATGCGGTGAAGCTCATTCCCTATTTCTTCCTCGGCCAGTTCGACGCCGCCAATCTGGAAACGGCCGCGGTGCTGTTTCCGCTCGCCGCGCTGACGACGGTTCTCGGCATCTGGATCGTGCGGGTGATGGACCAGACCGTCTTCTACGGTCTTTCCTATCTGTTCGTGATGCTGATCGGGCTCAAATTGACCTGGGACGGAGCCCTGTCCCTCCTGGCGCATTGAAACCGGCATCCACCGCCGCAAGCTTGCCTTGTTCGCCAGCTAGGCGAACCCGATACTTGTCCGTTCCTGTCATCTGAGGCTTCCGGGTGCATCGAGCATTGTCGACTTCCATGACGCGTGACTATCGGATCGATTTTTTCCGGGGTTTGGCGCTCATCTCGATTTTCGTGAACCACATCCCGGGTAACCTATATTCGAACTTCACGCACCGGAACTTCGGCCTGTCGGACGCGGCCGAGATTTTCGTGCTGCTCGCCGGCATCTCGGCGGCGCTTGCCTACTATCCGCGCTTCGTCTCGGGCCAATCGGGGCAGGCGGTCGGCCGTATTAGCAAGCGCATTGGCACGCTCTATGTCGCGCATCTCGCCTCGATCGCCTGCGGTTTTGCGATCTACGCCGGCGCCTCGCTCTGGCTGGATCAGCCGGGCCTGATGATCCCCGATGAACGCCACTGGATCGTCGAGCAGCCGGTGCGCGCCCTGGCGGGCATCGGCATGCTCACTTACCAGACCGGCAACTTCAACATCCTGCCGATGTACATGGTCATGATGGCGATGCTGCCGCTGATCATGCTGCTGGCCCGTATCCGCCTGTCGCTGGCGCTGGCGGCGAGCGTGGCGCTCTGGGCAATCGCCAATGCCTGGCGCCTCACGCTGCCGAGTTTCCCCGGTGGGGGCGGCTGGTATTTCAACCCGTTCACCTGGCAGCTGCTGTTCGTGATCGGTTTCGTCGGCGGCGTCATGCTGCGGCGGGGCGACCGGCTGGCCTTCTCGCGCCCGCTCTATGGGCTGGCGATCGCTTATCTCGTGGCCTCAGCCATCCTGGTGTTCGCCCATCTCTGGGACTATTTCCCGACCCTGCCCGAATGGGTCTGGCTCTCCGGCTTCAACAAGAGCTGGGTCGGATTCTTCCGCCTGCTGCATGTGCTGTCGATCGCCTATGTCGTGATCTACAGCCCGCTGCCGGCCATGCTGGCGGGCTGGCTCGACCAGGGCAACTGGATCGTTCGATTGGGTCGCCACACCCTGCCAGTGTTCTGGACCGGGACCATCCTGAGCGTCACGGGTCACATCATCCGCGAGAGCGTCTTCGGCCTGCCCAATGACCCGACCTTCACCGCCACGGGCATGGTGCTCGACACGGTGCTGATCGGTGTGGGGTTGAGCGTCCTGTTCGCGCTGGCCTGGTATCTCGACTGGACCGGACCTGCGCCGAAGTCCCGCCAGCGGCTCGAAGCGGAGGATCCGATCGGGCCGCGGCGCGCCGTTCCGGCCGAATAGTCCCTACTAAAGCAAAAGCGCCGCGTTGGACGCGGCGCTTCGCATGACCCTTTCGTCATCAATCAGTGAACGGTGTTCCCTACCTTCAGTCGGGCGATCTCGTCCTTCAGCTGCAGCTTGCGCCTCTTCATGGCCGCCAACTCGAGCGTATCGGCGCTCGGATGGTTCGTGACCTGGTCGATTTCCCTGGAGAGCGCCTCATGGCGACGCTCCAGCTCGGCAAGATGCGATTCGATGGACATTAAAACTGCCTCCCTTCGTTGATCGATGACGGCACGCGGATCGTGCCATAGACGGGGGTTGCTGTGAACCGGGAACTGTCACACGCCGGTCATATCAATCCGACCAGCCTGTAAACCGGCTCAGTTTGGATCTGTGCCTTGCGGCCGTCCGGTTCAAGGGGGGAAGGTGAGATAGGGTGCTCGCGCCCGCTGGGCGGAGCATGTATCGTCGCGCGTCGGCGCCGTCAGGGGCCGGGCGGAACTCGGCGAGGTTGGGGCGTATGACCGAGGAAGAAGAGCGGGAAATCCGGTTCGAGCTGGCGCGGTTGCGGCAGGAACACAGCGATCTCGACGCGGCCATTTCCGTCATGTCGGAGACCGGCAAGATCGATCCGTTGCGGATCCAGCGCCTCAAGAAGCGCAAGCTGGCGTTGAAGGACCGGATCGTCGCGCTGGAGGATCAGCTCCTGCCGGACATCATCGCCTGACCGCAGGCCATTCCCTCTAGCAGAAGCCGGTCCGCTGTGGCGATCACCTGGTCGGCGGTCGCGCCGGGCTCGATCATTACCACCGCCGATCGCGTGGCCAGGCTGGCGCCCGCTTCCAGAACGTCTTCCAGACCGGCGATGGCGCGCTGCAGGCCGAGCACGCGATGGCCGCAATCGGCCGTGGTGGAGTTCCACAGCACAACCGCGAACTGTTCGTTGCCGGTCCGGGCGGTCACGTCGCAGGAGCGGATGCCGGTGCGCAGCGTCTCGCCGATGAGGCGCAGCGCGCGGTTCAGCCCGCTTTGCCCCTGGGCATCTCGGATCGCGTCCATGCCGTCGACATCGATCAGCGCGATCCCGCAGGTCATGGGATAGCGCGTCTGGAAGGCGATCGCCCGCTCGATTTCGCGGATGAAGGCGCGGCGGTTGAACAGTCCGGAAATCGGCTCTTCGGCGGCCTCCACCTCCAGCGCGGCGATGCGGTGCTGGCTGGCGTCGAGCGCCCGGCGCAGCGCGGCGACCTCCTCCGAAAGCCGCATCACCAGCGAGCGCTGCTCGACGGGCAGGTCCGCCGATCCGCCGCCATCCTCGCTTTCGCGACGACGAGCGATCGGCCTCGGATCGTATCCGGAGACGACAAGGTTTTGCGGCTTGAGGACGGGTGCGCTGGACATGGGGCGATTTTGCCCGCGCTTGGTTCAATTCTGGTTAACGGCGGGTAAGGCTGTTTCCGCGCCTTGCGGCGAGGGCATCCCTCTCTATAATCCGCGCCTTCCCGCAATGTCGGAGACGAAAGCTTGGCAGAGACTACGGCGCCAATCGCCATCATCATGGGCAGCCAATCTGATTGGCAGACGATGCGGCACGCGGCCGAGACGCTCGATGCGCTCGGCGTCGCGCATGACGACCGGATCGTCTCGGCGCACCGGACGCCCGACCGGTTGATCGAATTCTCGAAGACGGCGCGCGACAAGGGCTTTAAGGTGGTAATCGCCGGCGCCGGCGGCGCGGCGCATCTGCCTGGCATGTGCGCGGCGATGACGCCGCTGCCGGTGCTGGGCGTCCCCGTCGAATCCAAGGCGCTCTCCGGCCAGGACAGCCTGCTTTCGATCGTGCAGATGCCGGGCGGCATTCCCGTCGGCACGCTGGCGATCGGCAAGGCCGGCGCGATCAACGCGGCGCTGCTCGCCGTCGCGATCCTCGCCCTCAACGACGCGGCCCTTGCGGCGCGTCTCGATGATTGGCGCGCTGCCCAGGCTGCGCGGGTTGCGGAAAGCCCTTCGGATGACCTCTGAAAAGATGCTGCCGCCCGGCTCGACCATCGGCATTCTCGGTGGTGGACAACTGGGCCGGATGCTGGCCACGGCCGCGGCCGAACTTGGCTTCCGCTGCCATGTCTATCGCCCCGACGGCGAGAGCCCGGCTTTCGACGTCGTCGCGGCGCGGACCACGGCGGCCTACGAGAACCAGTCGGCGCTCGCGGCGTTCGCCGGCTCGGTCGACGTCGTCACCTATGAGTTCGAGAACGTGCCGGCCGACACGGCATCCTTCCTGGCCGAGCAGGTCGACGTCCTGCCGAGCCCGCATGCGCTGGCCGTGTCGCAGGACCGCCTCACCGAAAAGGAGCTGATGCAGAGCCTCGGCATTCCGGTGGCGCCCTTTGCGCAGGTCGAGGATCTCGCGTCCCTGGAAGCCGCCCTCGAAGCGCTCGGCCGCCCGTCGATCCTGAAGACGCGCCGGTTCGGCTATGACGGCAAGGGCCAGGTGGCGATCCGCGCCGGCGATGACGTGGCAGCGGCCTGGGAGGCGATCGGCCGCCGGCCGGCGGTGCTGGAAGGCTTCGTCACCTTCGTCCGCGAGGTCTCGGCGCTGGTCGTGCGCGGCCGGGACGGCGAGACGTCGGTCTACGACACGGTCGAGAACGTGCACCGCAACCATATCCTCGCGACCTCCACGGTGCCGGCGCAGCTTTCGTCCGCCACCACCGAAGCCGCGCGGGAGATCGCGGCCAAGGTGGCGAGCGCGCTCGATTATGTCGGGCTGCTGGCGGTCGAGATGTTCGTGGTCGAGGAAGAGGGCAGCGAACGGCTGATCGTCAACGAGATCGCGCCGCGCGTGCACAATTCCGGTCACTGGACGCAGGATGGCTGCATCGTTTCGCAGTTCGAGAACCACATCCGCGCGATCGCCGGCTGGCCTCTGGGCTCGACCGAGCGCCATTCCAACGCGGTGATGACCAATCTGATCGGCGCCGAGGCCGACGACTGGGCGGCTCTTGCTGCCGAGCCCGGCGCCCGGCTGCATCTCTACGGCAAGGCCGAAAGCCGGCCGGGCCGCAAGATGGGGCACGTCAACCGGATTTCTCCGAAGGTCGGCTAAGTCGAAGACCCTCACCCTACCCTCGCCCGCCTGCGGGAGAGGGTAGGGTGAGGGTCTTTCTTGCCTTCCATACGGTCGGTCCATGCCGACCCTTACAACCTTGCCCGTCGCCTCCCATATCTGCGCTGCCCCCTGGGGGTGGCGCCCTTGCCGCAAAGGCGCTATCGAAGGCGCCAATTTCCGTCCCGGAATTCGCTGCCGTTTTCCGCCAGAATAAAGACATTCGCCATGACCGAGCCGAAGACCGTCTATCCCGCCGCCGAGCCGTCGCCGTCCTTCCCGAAGATCGAGGAAGCGATCGGCGCGTGGTGGAAGGAGAACACGATTTTCGAACGCTCGATCGAGCAGCGCCGGGAGCAGGGCGCGTCGGAATTCGTCTTCTATGACGGACCGCCCTTCGCCAACGGCCTTCCCCATTACGGCCATCTCGTCACCGGCTTCGTGAAGGATCTGGTGCCGCGCTATCAGACGATGCGCGGCAAGGTCGTCGATCGTCGTTTCGGCTGGGATTGCCATGGCCTGCCGGCCGAGCTGCAGTCGGAAAAGGAACTCGGCGTTTCCGGACGTCTCGAGATCCTGAAATACGGCATGGCGCGCTTCAACGAGCATTGCCGCACCTCGGTGCAGCAGTTCACGTCGGACTGGGAATATTACGTCACCCGTTCGGCGCGCTGGGTCGATTTCAAGAACGATTACAAGACGATGGATCTCTCCTTCATGGAGAGCACCATGTGGGCGTTCAAGCAGCTGCACGACAAGGGCCTGATCTATGAGGGCTACCGCGTCGTGCCCTATAGCTGGGCCGCGCAGACGCCGCTGTCGAACTTCGAGACCCGCCTCGACAATTCCTACCGCATGCGCCAGGACCCGGCGCTGACGGTCGGCTTCCTGCTCGACCCGGTCGCCGGCGAGAGCGTGCCGACGCGCCTGCTCGCCTGGACGACGACGCCCTGGACCCTGCCGTCCAACATGGCGCTCGCGGTCAAGGCCGATGCCAACTACGCCGTGCTGGAAAAGGACGGTCAGCGCGTCATCCTCGGCGCGCCGCTGGTCGCGAACTATGCGCATGAACTGGCCGACTTCACCGAAGTCGGAACGGTTTCGGGCGCCGATCTTGTCGGCCGCACCTATCAGCCGCTGTTCCCCTTCTTCGCCGGCGAGCGCGAAGCGGGCGCTTTCCGCGTGCATGCGGCCGCCTTCATCGAGATGACCGACGGCACCGGCGTCGTCCACATCGCTCCCGCCTTCGGCGAGGACGACATGGCGCTGTCGCAGTCGAACGGCATCCCGGTCGTCGACCCCGTCGACTTCGCCGGCAATTTTACCGAGCTGACGCCGCCCTACCAGGGCGTGAACGTCTTCGAGGCGAACAAGGACATCATCCGCGACGTCAAGGCCCAGGGCGCCGTGCTGCGCCACGAGACCTATGACCACAACTATCCGCATTGCTGGCGCACCGACCAGCCGCTGATCTACAAGGCGCTGCGCTCCTGGTATGTGAAGGTCTCGGCCTTCAAGGACCGCATGGTCGAGCTCAACCAGGGCATCGACTGGGTGCCGGGCCATATCAAGGACGGCCTGTTCGGCAAGTGGCTGGAGAATGCCCGCGACTGGAACATCGGCCGCAATCGCTTCTGGGGTTCGCCGATCCCGGTCTGGAAGTCGGACGATCCGAATTATCCGCGCCTCGACGTCTATGGTTCGATCGACGAGATCGAGCGCGATTTCGGCGTGCGCCCGCATGACCTGCATCGCCCCTATATCGACGACCTGACCCGCCCGAACCCGGACGATCCGACCGGCAAGTCGGTCATGCGCCGCGTCGAGGACGTGCTGGATTGCTGGTTCGAATCCGGCTCGATGCCGTTCGCGCAGGTGCATTACCCGTTCGAGAACAAGGACTGGTTCGAGAGCCACTTCCCGGGCGATTTCATCGTGGAATATGTCGCGCAGACGCGCGGCTGGTTCTACACGCTGATGGTGATGTCGACGGCCCTGTTCGACAAGGCGCCGTTCCGCTCGGTGATCTGCCATGGCGTCGTGCTCGACGAGAACAAGCAGAAGCTGTCGAAGCGGCTGAAGAACTATCCGGACCCGATCGAGGTGTTCAACACCTACGGCGCCGACGCGCTGCGCTGGTATCTGGTGTCGTCGCCGCTGCTTTCCGGCGGCGATCTCGCCATGCCGAAGGACGGCCGCACGATCGCCGAGACCGTGCGCCAGGTCCTGCTGCCGATCTGGAACGCCTATTCGTTCTTCACGCTCTACGCCAATATCGACGGCATCAAGGGCCGGATGGTCACCACCGCCGAGGCCGAACTCGACCGCTACATCCTCGCCAAGACCGCGGATCTGATCCGCGGCATCGACGCGGCGATGGAGAAGCTCGATCTCGCCGGCGCCACCAGCGCGTTCCCGCCCTTCATCGAGGCGCTGAACAACTGGTTCATCCGCCGGTCGCGCGAGCGCTTCTGGAAGGCCGAGAAGGACGCCGACAAGCAGGCGGCCTATGACACGCTCTACACCGTGCTCGTCACGATGACGCGTGCCCTGGCGCCGTTCCTGCCGTTCCTGACCGAGCATATCCATCGCGCTCTGGTGAATGGCGAAAGCGTGCACTTGGCCGATTGGCCGGATGCTTCGGCGCTGGTCGACGACAAGGCGCTGGTCGAGCGCATGGATCTCGCCCGCACGGTAGCCTCCGCCGCCGCCTCGATCCGCACCGTCAAGAACCTGCGCACGCGCCTGCCGCTCCGCCGGCTCACCGTCGCCCATCCGGGCTTCGAGAAGCTGGCGCTGCTGAAGGACGTCATCGCCGACGAGGTCAACGTCAAGGAAGTCGTGCTGGCGGTCGACCCGTCCGCCTTCGGCCAGGTCGTGCTCGCCGTCGATCCGAAGATCGGCAAGCGGCTCGGCAAGGGCTTGAAGGACGTGCTGAACGCGGCGCGGGCCGGCCAATGGGAAGATCTCGGCGGCGGCCGCTATGCGGTGGCGGGCCAGACCATCGAGCCCGGCGAATACGAGCTGCGCTTCAAGGCCAATGAAGGCCTGGACGCGGTCGCCTTCGATGGCGCCGCCGGCGTGGTCGTGCTCGATACGCATGTCGATGAAGCGCTCGAGCGCGAAGGCGTGGCGCGCGACTTCATCCGCCTGGTGCAGGTGGCGCGCAAGGATGCCGGCCTCAATGTTTCTGACCGCATCCATATCGAGGTGAAGATCGCCAACGGCCTCGGCGACGTGCTCGTCGACCATGCAGAGACGATCCGCGCCGAGACGCTGGCCGAGACGTTGCGCCCGACCGACGACCAGCCGGAAGGCTTCGTCTCGGAGACGAGCCTCCTGGAACAGCCGATCGCGATCGGCGTCCGCGTCGCTCGCTAAGATGCGGATCTAACGAATGTTATCGCCCGGCCGACCTCGGCCGGGCGAAGTCTTTTCCGGCCTTTGCCGCATGATTGGGGATTGCCATGACGCCCTTGTCCATTCTCGAACTCGTACGCGTGACGGAAGAGACGGATGCGCGGGGCGCGCTCGACAATGCCCGCGACCTCGCCGCCCATGCCGAACGATGGGGCTATAACCGCATCTGGGTGGCCGAGCATCACAACATGCACGGCATCGCCAGTGCCGCGACCTCGATCGTGCTCGCCCATATCGCGGCTGGAACGAAGACGATCCGCGTCGGCGCCGGTGGCATCATGCTGCCGAACCACGCGCCCTACATCATCGCCGAGCAGTTTGGCACGCTCGCCAGGCTCTTTCCCGGCCGCATCGATCTGGGCCTCGGCCGCGCGCCTGGCACCGACCAGATGACGCTCAGGGCGCTGCGCCGCTCGCCTGGCAATGCCGAGAACTTTCCGCAGGACGTGTTGGAATTGCAGGCGTTTCTGGCGCCGGCCGGACCGGACCAACGCATCGTCGCCGTGCCGGCGGCGGGCACCGAGGTGCCGCTCTGGATCCTCGGATCGAGCAATTTCGGCGCGATGCTGGCGGCCGAACTCGGCCTTCCCTATGCCTTCGCCTCGCATTTCGCGCCCGACCTGCTGCTGCCGGCGCTGGAGATCTACAAGAGCCGCTTCAAGCCGTCGGAACAGCTCGACCGGCCCTATGCCATGGTCGGCGTCAATGTGATCGCGGCGGAGACGGATGCCGAGGCGACCCGGCTGGCGACGACGCAGCAGATGTCGTTTACCGACATGTTCCGCGGCGCGCGGGGGCTTTCCAAGCCACCGATCGACGATATCGAGACCTATTGGTCACCCATGGAGAAGGCGCAGGCGATGGGCATGCTGGCCCGTTCGATCGTCGGGTCACCTTCGACGGTCCGCGCCGGCCTCGACGCGCTGGTCAAGGAG
This sequence comes from Kaistia sp. UC242_56, assembly GCF_044452255.1. Taxonomy (NCBI): domain Bacteria; kingdom Pseudomonadati; phylum Pseudomonadota; class Alphaproteobacteria; order Hyphomicrobiales; family Kaistiaceae; genus Kaistia; species Kaistia sp. UC242_56. Next base: position 4,464,937 of record NZ_JBIOAN010000002.1, on the reverse strand, counting down.
ACGGGCGCCGACGAACTGATCCTGGTTTCGGACGTCTACGACCATTCGGCGCGGCTGCGCTCGGTCGAACTAATCGCTGAAAGCTGGGGGATCGGCGCCGGTTAACAGCGCCGATCCTGTTAGCCATCCGGTAACGCCGCGTTATCGCACCGTCTGCATCAGCGGGTAGGAGCGGCGCACCGTCTCGGCGATGACGGCGGCGACGCCGGCCTTGATCAGATCGCCCGGCACGAAGATCATCGAGCCCTTGGTCGCATCCCAGAGCGACAGCTTGGCGACCATGGCCAGCCACGGGATGCCGATCAGGTAGACGATGCCGATACCGCCAATGACAGAAAAGACGAAGAACCAGACCGTATTCATCCGTCGCCAGTTCAGTTCGGTCAGCCAGCCGGTGACGAAGGCGGCGATCGGCCAGGACAGGATGAAGCCGGCGGTCGGGCCGAAGAACACCGACAGGCCGCCGGCACCGCCGGAGAGCAGCGGCAGGCCGAGCGCGACCAACAGCACGAACAGCAGGATGGCGAGGCCGCCGCGCTTGGCGCCGATCAGCGATCCCGCCAGCATGACGCCGAGCGTCTGCGCGGTGATCGGCACCGGCAGGAAGCCGACCTGGATGGCCGGCACTAGATTGATCGCCGCCATCAGGGCCGCGAACAGCGCGATATAGACGATGTCGCGGGTCGATACGTCCTTGGTCATTGGATTGGGTCCCCTATCCCGATTTGTCACTCGTTTCAAACTCCGTCGCAGAAGTCGTCTGCCAAGACGCCCGCGCTTTACTTCACCTCTCCCTCAGGGAGAGGTGAGGGTAGGTTCTCCTCGTCCGCCTTAGCGCTCATAGCCGCGCGCCTCGATAGCGTCGGCGAGTTCGTCGGCGGATTTCAGCGTGCGGATGACGAGCGGCACGATCAGCGCCAACGGATTGGCGGCGAGCCCGCGCGCGGCCTGCGCCTCGCGGATATGGCGGAATTCCTCCGAGATCAGCGGCACGAAGCGGATGGCGAGCGCGATGGCGAGCCCGACCTTCTCGGGATTCACGCCGATCGGCTTCAGCGGGCCGAGCCCCCACTCGACCAGTTCCGCCATTTCCGAAATCGGCGTCGACAGCGTCACGGCGCTGGCGAGCAGGATCAGGGTGGCGAAACGGGCTACTGCCAGCAGGCCATCTGCCACCGAGCCAAACAGCAGGTGGAAGACGAAGACGAGGCCGAGCAGGATCGCCGGACCGCGCAATTGCGCCATCAACTGGCGGAAGGGCGCGCCGGTCGAGAGATAGACCGCAAAGGCGACCGGCACGCTCAAAAAGGCGAGCCAGATCGAGGGCGTGAGGAACAGCGCCAGCGAGGCGACTAGCAGGCCCGCGACCTTGGCGCCGGCGGAAAGCCGGTGTAGCGGCGAATGGCCGGGGTGATAGAGCCCGATCGTCATCGCATCCGCTCGCGATAGAAGGGCAGCACCTCGGAGGGCAGGCCGTCGGCGGCGACGCGGCCATTCTCGATCATCAGAATGCGCTCGAAGCCGGCGATCAGATCGAGATCGTGGCTGACCACGAGGGCCGGATGCGGCAGCGCATCGATGGCGGCCGCCACCCGGTTGCGGTTGCGGAGGTCGAGCAGGGTCGTCGGCTCGTCGAAGACGACGATCTCGGGGTCGGTGACCAGCACGGCGGAGAGCGCCACCAGCTGCTTCTCGCCGCCGGAAAGCAGATGCACCGGCCGTTCGCGCAGATCGCCGAGATTGTAGCGGGCCAGCGCCGCGTCGATGCGGCTGGCGATCTCGGCCTTCGGCACCTTGCGTGCCTTGAGGCCGAAGGCAAGATCCTCGCCGACGATCGGCATGACGATCTGGTGGTCGGGGTTCTGGAACACGAAGCCGACCTTGCGGCGGATCGCCTTGACGTCCTTCTTCGTATCCACGCCGTCGACCAGCACGCGGCCGATCTTCGGCAGGACCAGGCCGTTCAGCAGGCGCGCAAAGGTGCTCTTGCCGGACCCGTTGGCGCCGACGATGCCGATGCGCCGCTCGGGCAGGGCGAGGTCGATCTCGACCAGGACAGGCCTGTCATCGAAATCATGGCTGACGCCTTCCAGCACGATCATGGCCCGTTCGGCGCCCCTGCTTTGCGGATTGTGCACTGCCGCATGCGATAGAGGCTGTGATGCGCCGGGTCAATTGTCGCGCACTCAGTCGATCGTGTCGGTGGGGTGACAGGAAATCCGATAGCTGTAAGGGCCTATCTCGGAGATCGAGACCCAGTCGCCGGCCTGCGCGCCACTTGTGTCAAAGAACGCACTTACCCAAGCTCGCTTTCGAAACAGCTTCTTCGAACCATCGAGATCGGTGGCGATCACGCCGCCGCCCCAATGGATGCGGATCTCGCGACTGGCGGCCTCGGCCATGTTCGAGCCGCCGATCGCATCGGCCGGAAACCGATCGAAGAAGTCCTTCAGGTAGATGTGCTTGTGCTTCAGGTTGCCTTCCGTCAGCTGCGACACGCCGATATGCCGTTGCTGCGATTCGATTGCTTCGAGCTGCGCCGAGATCGAAAGCCGCGAGGGCGTGGACGGGCTTCGGCCGAGATCGCCACGGCTCGCGGTGCTGGCTGCCTTCGCCCGGACGCCCTCGGCGTGCAGGACCACTTCCGCCGCGGCGCGCGCGTCTTCGCCGGCGTCGTGGTGGTTGAACCGAAGGCCCAGATGCGCCTTCAGGCTGGCAAGGCCATGCCCGCCATTGCCCTTCAGCTCGGGCCAGGCTGCGCGCGCCACCTGGACGCTGTTGTGCCATTGCCAGGCGGGAGCCACGAGGTCGATATCGGCGCAGGCGGCGGCGACGGCGCTGCGGTCGAAGCCGGAATGCTGGTAGACCGTGTGGCCCCGCAGCGCCACCTCGAGCACCGGCAGCACATCCGCGAAGGTCGGCGCGCCCTCGACCCTCTCGGCCGTGATGCCGTGCAGGCCACTCCAGAGCCAGATTCGGGTCTGCGGATTGACCAGGGTCACCCAGGTCTCGATGCTGTTGTCCGGGCGGACGCAGGCGACGCCGATTTGGCAGATGCTGCCGCGGTGATTGTTGGCCGTTTCGACATCCAGCGCGAAGAAGCGGAATGGACCCTGAGGGAAGGGCGTCACGCGGGCGGAGGATAGTGCGACCGCCGCGAACAGGCTTTCTTCGATAGAGGGCAAGGAAACGCTCCGGGATCGCGGGGACGGCGGGCTCTGCCGGTTGTCCGAATGCGATAGAGCCTGCCCTGCGCCGGGTCAATCCGCGCGAGGCCGCACACAAGATCGGAGCGATCCATCCTTTCCATGGAAAGAATTTTGACCTATATTTCCTCTGGAAAGGAAATGGCGATGCTGAAGCTTCAACCTGCTGCCCGGCCCGAGGCCGGTCCGGTCATCACCAAGGCGGCCCTTCGCGCCGCGGACCAGTTGCGCCTGACCGCGCGGGTACTGGCGGCGACGATCGGCGTCAGCGAGGCGACGGTATCGCGGATGCGGCGCGACGAGTTCCGGCTCGAGCCGGGCACCAAGCCGTTCGAACTCGCCATTCTGTTCATCCGCCTGTTCCGCTCGCTCGACGCGATCGTCGGCGGCGATGGCGCCGTCGCCAAGGCCTGGCTGGACAATCCCAATCTCGTCCTCGACGCCCGGCCGATCGAGAAGCTGCAAACCGTGAGCGGGCTGGTCGATGTCATCGCCTATCTGGACGCGCGTCGAGCTCTCGTCTGAGTTCCGCAGTTTCGCCGGACCGTGCTGGCGCCTGGTCGAGGCGCAGCATCGGGTTTCGACGCTCAAGCTGACCGATACGCTGGCCGAGCAGGCCCTGCTGGAAGACCTGATCGAGGCGGCCAAGCCGGCGATTCCGCCGGAGTGCCGCCATCTCGATTTCCTGCTGGCGACGCCGTTCCGCTATGGCTCGATCTATCCCTATGGCTCGCGCTTCCGCCGCGCGGGACGGACGCTCGGCGTCTATTACGCCGCCGAGGACCCAAAGACGGCCGTGGCCGAGATGGCCTTCTACCGGCTGCTGTTCTTCGCGGAGTCGCCGGCCACCCCCTGGCCGAAGGATGCGGCCGAATACACGGCCTTTTCCGCCGAGGTGGCGACCGGGCGCCTGCTCGACCTCACTGCGCCGCCCCTATCCGACGACGCGGCGATCTGGACAAACCGCACCGACTATGAGGGCTGCCAGGCCTTCGCCGAGGCCGCCCGCGCGGCCGATGCCGACATGATCCGCTACCGGTCGGTGCGCGATCCGGCGGGCGGCGGCAATCTGGCGATCCTGATGTGCCGCGCCTTTGCGCGCCCGGTTCCCGGCGACCGCCAGACCTGGCGCATGCGTCTGAGCGCCAGCGGCGTGCAGGCGCTCTGCGAGTTTCCGCGCCAGGCGGTGGAGTTCCCGCGCGAGACCTTCGTGGCCGATCCCCGCATCGCCGGCCTGAACTGGGATCGGGCGGGTGTTGCGGGGCGGGTGCGTTCCTGATCGGTCGTTGAATGCTGGGTCGCTCAGGCCGGAAACGCGATCCTCTCTCGAGTGCCATTCGAAGACCTCGACCCTCATCCTGAGGTGCCCGGCGCAGCCGGGCCTCGAAGGAGGGTCCAGGGAAATCCCTTCTGGGGACGAATAAGGGTCGTCAAATTCCGGTGGTTGCCCACTGGAGCCTCCTTCGAGGCTTCGCTTCGCGAAGCGCCTCAGGATGATGGCGGAGGGGGCGGATGGAGATGGAGGTTCCGGAGGTTAGGATCGTCGCCACCAGCGAGCAAAACCGTCATTGACGGTAAGCAAGGCCCTCACCCAACCCTCTCCCGCAAGCGGGCGAGGGCTTTTCGGCCGGCGCCTTTCACGATGCCGGGGAAGGGCGCAGGCGGGCTCCCTCTCCCGCGTGCGGGAGAGGGTCGGGGTGAGGGGCGGGTGCGCTCCTGAGGGGCGGGCTCACAATTCGAAAACCTCGACCATCATCCTGAGGTGCCCGGCGCAGCCGGGCCTCGAAGGAGGGTCCAGGGAAATCCCTTCTGGAGACGGATAGGACTTCGTCGAATTCCAGCAATTGCCCCCTGGAGCCTCCTTCGAGGCTTCGCTTCGCGAAGCGCCTCAGGATGATGGCGGAGGGGATGGATGGGCCGGAAGTTCTGGAGACTGGATCGTCGCCGCCAGCGAGCAAAGCCCTCACGGCCGGCAAGCAAGACCCTCACCCAACCCTCTCCCGCGTGCGGGAGAGGGTCGGGGTGAGGGGCCTTTTCTTGCCCTCAAGCCGGCTGAAACCGCCGGCGGGGCAGCGGCGGGAAGGCGAGGGCGATCGCCACCGCGCCGAGGCCGACGATCGACGAGCCGATGAACAGCCACGCATAGTTCTGGAAGGTGTCGAAGATCCAGCCGCCGATCCAGGGCCCGAGCGCCATGCCGACGCTCGACAGCATCGTCGCGGCCCCGAGCACGGCGCCGAGATTCTTCTGGCCGAAATAATCATGCGCCAGCACCGCATAGAGCGGCATCACGCCGCCATAGGCAGCGCCGAAGATCATTGCGAGCAGGTAGAACTGCTCGAGCTGGCCAACGACGCTGTAGGCCGCGATGACGATCGCCTGCACCAGCAGGCCCGCCACCAGCACCGGCTTGACGCCGAGCCGGTCGGCGCCGACGCCGAGCAGGATGCGACCGCCGAGCCCGGCCAGCCCCTCGACGCTGTAGATGCTGACGGCCGCCATCGGCGAGACGCCGCAGACGATGGCATAGCTCACCATGTGGAAGATCGGGCCGGAATGGGCCGCGCAGCAGGCGAAGAAGGTGAGCCCGAGAATCCAGAACTGCGGCGAGCGCAGCACCTCGCGCATGGCCATGCCGCCGGATTCGACGGCCGGCGCCCCCGCCAGGGCTGGGGCAGGCGCTGCCGGAGGCCGCCGCAACATCAGCGTCGCAGGCAGCAGCACAACCCAGGTGCCGATGCCGATGGCGAGCATGGCGAAGCGCCAGTCATAGGCGGTGATCAGCCAGCGTGCGAAGGGCGAGATCGTCATCGGCGCCATGCCCATGCCGGCCGAGACCAGCGAGACGGCGAGGCTGCGATGGGTGGTGAACCAGCCGGTCACCGCCGCGGTGACGGGCGCGAAGAAGGCGCTGGCGGCGAGGCCGACGAGAATGCCGTAGGTCAGCTGGAAGGCGAGCAGCGAGGTCGCCCGGCTCGCCAGCACCAGCGCCAGTCCGAGCAGCAGCGACCCGATCAGCACGACGATGCCGGGCCCGAAGCGGTCGCTGGCCGTGCCCCAGGCGATGCCGGCGACGCCCATGACCAGGAAGTTGAGCGTCATGGCGCTGGAGATGCCGGCCCGGGACCAGCCGGTCTCGAGCGACATCGGATCGAGAAAGACGGCGAGCGAGAACATCGTGCCGACGGCGACACAGCCCATCAGCGCGCCTGCGAAGACGACGAGCCAGCGTTGGAAATTGCTCATGCTGCGAACCCCTCCAAGGAAGTTGGGCGGTCGCGAGGCTTGCCTTCCGCCGCCGATGAAACCTCGACGAACGAGGCAGCAAGGTTTCGACAAGTGGCGCGGATTTTCTTGAGGGAGTTTTCGGGAAGGAAGGGAAGGGAAGTAAGACCCTCACCCCAGCCCTCTCCCGCGCGGCGGGAGAGGGGGGGAGGCCGCGCCCGGCCTCGGCCCTGTGGCTAGCGGGCGCTCTGCCTCACCTCCCCCTGCGGATAACCTTGGAGAACCACCATCCTCAACATGCTGAGGAGGCCCGAAGGGCCGTCTCGAAGCACGCAGGGCGGCGCCGGCATCAAGCCCGGCCCCTAGGCAGGCTTCGAGACGGCTTGCTGCGCAAGCCTCCTCAGGATGTCGGATATCGAGACCTGCAGACAGATTTTCAGGCTGCGAACAGGGCGGCTGAGGCACTCCCGCCACGCGGGAGAGGGCGGGGTGAGGGTTTTGCGTCCGGCTGACGGCGACCGGAGTTGCCCTTCCCCTCTCCCATGGGGAGAGGTCGACGGCCGCAGGCCGGCGGGTGAGGGGTTGAAACCTCACCGTAGAAATCGCATCCCCTCACCCGGAGCTTCGCTCCGACCTCTCCCCATGGGAGAGGTGAAGGGGCGCTCCGTATCATGGACCATCCGCCTGAGGCGCCCGTCACAGCGGGGCCCAAAGGGAGGATCCATTGACCGCCTCCCCCTTTTCTTCGGTGTCCGAATGGGAAAGCGCCAGATCGCTCTTCCGCTCCGCCGACCCATTGGTTAGAAACACACTCATGACCCAGAACCTCACCGCTCTCCTCCCGATCGTGAAAGCCGCGCCGGTTGTTCCGGTGCTGATCATCGATGACATCAAGACCGCCGTACCGCTCGCGCGGGCGCTGGTCGCCGGCGGCCTGACGGCGCTCGAAGTGACGCTGCGCACGCCGGCCGCGCTCGACTGCATCCGCGCCATCAAGGCCGAGGTCGAAGGCGCCAATGTCGGCGCCGGCACGATCCTCAACCCGAAGCAGTTCGACGAGGCCGTCGCGGCCGGCTCGACCTTCCTCGTCAGCCCCGGCGCCAGCCCGAAGCTGATCGCGCATGCGGCCGGTTCGCCCGTGCCGCTGCTGCCGGGCGTCGCCACGGCCGGCGAGGCGATGTTCCTGCTCGAGGAAGGCTATGGCGCGGCGAAGTTCTTCCCGGCCGAGCAGGCCGGCGGCGCGCCCTACCTGAAGGCGCTGTCGTCGCCGCTGCCGGGCCTGATGTTCTGCCCGACTGGCGGCGTCAGCCTGAAGAATGCGCTGAGCTATCTGTCGCTGCCCAACGTGATGTGCGTCGGCGGCTCGTGGGTCGCGCCGGCAAGCGCGATCGCGGCCGGCGACTGGGCTGCGATCACCACCCTGGCGCGCGAAGCCTTCGAGCTGCGCGCCGCCTGAGCCCGCGATCTGGCGCTTCCCTCATCCGCTTGCGGGGAGGGCACTCCAAAGTCTTCGCCGGCAAAGCCAATCGTTTCGCAGCAATCACAACGAGTTCGTCAGGCCGCATCTGCGCAGAGCAGGGGCGGCCTTTCCTTTTCCGCCATCGATTTCGTCGCGATGATTTTGATCGTCGAGGCGGGATCTTGCCTTGTCGTGGCAACCGGTGCTCACTACTTCCCCCAAGGCGCATTGGCGCGGCTTTTTGGATAGGGAAGAGTGAGATGATCGACGGCAAGAGCATTCTCGACCAGCTACTCGGCGCGACGACCGGGCAAGGCGGCGGCCAGGGGCAGGGCGGCCTCGGTGATCTCAGCCGGATGAGCGGCTCGCTCGGCGGCGGCGGCGGTCAGCCGTCTTCGCCTGGCGCCGGATCCGGCGGCCTCGGTGACCTTCTGGGCGGCATGCTCGGCGGCGCGGGCGGCGGTGCGGCCGGTGGAGCCGGCGCTGGCGGTCTCGGCGACCTGCTCGGCGGCATCATGGGCGGCAATGGCGGCGGCTCGGCCGCCGGCGGGTCGCGTGGCGGCCTCGGCGACGTGGTCGGCAAGGTCACGGAATACGCCAAGCAGAATCCCGGCCTGTCGACGGCGGCGGCCGGCGGTCTCGCCGCGGTGCTGTTCGGCGGCAAGGGCCCGAAGCTCAAGGCCGATGCGCTGACGCTGGGCGGCCTCGCCGCGATCGGCACGCTCGCCTACAAGGCGTTCCAGCAATACAAGATCAACAATCCCGACGCGCCGGCTGCCCCGGCGTCGGCCGGAACCCCAGCGGCACTGCCACCCGCGGATTCGCCCTTCCATCCGGCCAACGCGCCGGGTGGCCCCGATGCGATGGCGCTGACGATCGTTTCGGCGATGATCGCCGCGGCCAAGGCCGACGGCACGATCGACGCCGAGGAGAAGCAGAAGATCCTCGGCAAGCTTGGCGAGGGCGGCCTGTCGGCCGAGGAGCGTGATTTCCTCAATCAGGAGCTCGCTGGCCCGCTAGACATCAACAAGGTGGTGAATTCGGCAACAGGCCCCGAGCACGCGATCGAGCTTTATGCCGCGTCGCTGCTGGCGATCGATCCTGACCATCCGGCCGAGCGCGCCTATCTCGACATGCTCGCCGCCCGCCTTGGCCTCGATAACGGGCTCAAGAGTGAGATCGAGCGGGTGATCGCCGGCGCGGCGGCGTAAGGGGCGAGTCCTCGCAAAAAAACCCTCTCCCGCATGCGGGAGAGGGTTTGGTGCTGATGACGGCGCTTGCTTCACCTCTCCCTGAGGGAAAGGTCGACGCACGCAGTGCGGCGGGTGAGGGTTTACGGTCTCATCCAGCCTGGCGCGTCGGAACTCTATTCGGATAGGTCCCTAAACCCTCACCCGGAGCTTCGCTCCGACCTCTCCCTCAGGGAGAGGTGAAGGGAAGGGGCCTGTCGCCCCATCCCCCAGCCCGCTTAGGCCGCCTTGATGTTCGCCTGCAGGAATTCGTCGATGCGGGCGATCGCCTTGCGGATGTTTTCCGTCGAGTTGGCGTAGGAGAGGCGGATATAGCCTTCGCCATGGATGCCGAAATCCGGGCCGCCGATCGTGGCGACGCCGGCCTGCTCCAGCAGAGCGGAGGCGAGCGGCTTGGCCTTCCAGCCCGTCGCCTTGATGTTCGGGAACGCGTAGAACGCGCCCTTCGGCGTCGCGCAGGAAACGCCCGATATCTTGTTCATCTCCTCGACCACGACATGGCGGCGACGGTCGAATTCCGCGACCATGGCATGCACCGCGTCCTGCGGGCCGGTCAGCGCGGCGAGGCCGGCGAACTGCGCCGGCGCGTTGACGCAGGACCAGCAATTCACGGCGAGCTTGCGCACCTTGTCGACCAGCACCGTCGGCCAGACCGAATAACCCATACGCCAGCCGGTCATGGCATAGGTCTTTGACCAGCCGTCGAGCAGGATGACGCGGTCGCGGATCTCGGGATAGGAGAGCAGCGAGGTGTGCTCCAGCCCGTCATAGATCATCTGGCCGTAGATCTCGTCGGACATGATCGCGACATTGGGCCACTTGGCGAGGCCGGCGACGAGCTTGTCGATCTCGCTCTTCGGCGTGACGCCGCCGGTCGGGTTGGCGGGCGAATTCAGGATGATCAGGCGGGTCTTCGGCGTGATCAGCGCCAGCGTCTCCTCGGCGGAGAAGGCGAAGCCGTTCTCCTCGCGGATCGGCACGGCGACCGGATTGGCGCCGGTGAACTCGATCATCGAGCGGTAGATCGGGAAGCCGGGATCGGGATAGAGGATATCGGCGCCGGGTTCGCCGAACATCAGGATCGCCGCGAACATCGTCACCTTGCCGCCCGGCACCACCACGACATTGTCGGGCGAGACCGGCGCGCCGGTGCGCTTCGCAACGTCGGCGGCGACCGCTTCGCGCAGCGGCAGGATGCCGGTCGCCGGCGTATAGCCATGCTCGCCGTCGCGCAGCGCCTTCACCGCCGCCTCGACGATATGCTCCGGCGTTTTGAAGTCGGGCTGGCCGATGCCGAGATTGATGATGTCGCGGCCCTGGCGGGCGAGATCGGTGGCGCGGGCGAGCACCGCGAAGGCGTTCTCCTCGCCGATGCGATCGAAATTGGCGACTGTCTGGAACATATGTAGCCTCCCTGGGTATGTCCTTGCGGCGGCTGATTTTGTTGCGCGCCGGGATCAGACGATCCTTGATTTCGTATGATGTTTCAGCGCATCCTCACGCCAAAATCAAACTCGATTTTCCGGGAGCCTCTTACCATGTCGTCCAACACGCCGCTCAAGCTTCGTTCGCAGTCCTGGTTCGATAATCCGGATAATCCCGGCATGACCGCGCTCTACATGGAGCGCTATCTGAACTATGGCCTGACGCGCAAGGAACTGCAGTCCGGCAAGCCGATCATCGGCATCGCCCAGACCGGTTCGGACCTGTCGCCGTGCAACCGCCACCACCTGGTGCTGGCCGAGCGCGTTCGCGAAGGCGTGCGCGAGGCGGGCGGCATCGTCATGGAATTCCCCGTCCATCCGATCCAGGAAACCGGCAAGCGCCCGGGTGCGGCACTCGACCGCAACCTCGCCTATCTCGGCCTGGTCGAGCTGCTCTACGGCTACCCGCTCGACGGCGTCGTACTGACGATCGGCTGCGACAAGACCACCCCGGCCTGCCTGATGGCGGCTGCCACCGTCAACATCCCGGCGATTGCGCTTTCGGTCGGCCCGATGCTGAACGGCTGGTACAAGGGCGAGCGCACCGGCTCGGGCACCGTCGTCTGGAAGCAGCGCGAGCGGCTCGCCGCCGGCGAGATCAACTATGAAGAGTTCATGGAGATCGTCGCCTCGTCCGCGCCGTCGACCGGCTATTGCAACACGATGGGCACGGCTTCGACGATGAACTCGCTGGCCGAGGCGCTCGGCATGCAGCTGCCGGGTTCGGCCGCCATTCCGGCGCCGTATCGCGAGCGCCAACAGATCGCCTACGAGACCGGCAAGCGCGCCGTCGAGATGGTCTGGGAAGACCTGAAGCCTTCCGACATCATCACCCGCGAAGCGATCGAAAACGCCATCGTCGTCAATTCGGCGATCGGCGGCTCGACCAATGCGCCGATCCACATCAACGCGATCGCCCGCCATATCGGCGTCGAGGTCTCGGTCGATGACTGGCAGACCGTCGGCCACAAGGTGCCGCTGCTGGTCAACCTGCAGCCGGCCGGCAAGTATCTCGGCGAAGACTTCCAGCATGCCGGCGGCGTCCCCGCCGTCGTCTCCGAACTGATGAAGCACGGCCTCATCCATGAGAATGCGATGACCGTCAACGGCAAGACGATGGGCGACAACTGCCGCAAGGCCGAGATCGAGCTGCCCGACGTCATCCGCACGTTCGATACGGCGCTGGTGCACGATGCCGGCTTCATCGTGCTGCGCGGCAATCTGTTCGACAGCGCCATCATGAAGACGAGCGTGATCTCGAAGGAATTCCGCGATCGCTACCTGTCGAACCCGAGCGATCCCGAGGCCTTCGAAGGCCGCGCGATCGTGTTCGAGGGCCCGGAGGATTACCACCACCGCCTCGACGATCCGGCGCTGGAGATCGACGAGCACTGCATCCTGTTCATCCGCGGCACCGGCCCGATCGGCTATCCGGGTGCGGCCGAGGTCGTGAACATGCAGCCGCCGGCAGCGCTCATCAAGCGCGGCATCCTCTCGCTGCCCTGCATCGGCGACGGTCGCCAGTCGGGCACGTCGGGTTCGCCGTCGATCCTCAACGCCTCGCCGGAAGCCGCCGCCGGCGGCGGTCTGGCGCTGCTCAAGATGAACGATCGCGTCCGCATCGACCTGAACAAGGGTTCGGCCAACATCCTGATCTCGGATGAGGAACTGGCCGAACGCCGTGCAGCGCTCAACGCCCAGGGCGGCTTCCATGTGCCGCCGAGCCAGACGCCGTGGCAGGAAATCCAGCGCGCCATGACCGACCAGCTCGCCGACGGCATGGTCCTGAAGCCCGCCGTCAAGTACCAGAAGGTCCACCAGACCTACGGTATCCCGCGCGACAACCACTAAGCCCTTCCGGGAAGCCCACGGCTTTCCGGATCGCTTTGACAGATCCTCATGACCGGCCCCCGTGGCCGGTCATGTTGTTTTCGGGGGGCTCTTCACCTCTCCCTGAGGGAGAGGTCGGAGCGAAGCTGCGGGTGAGGGTTTAGGGAACCATCCGGATCAAGCGCCGGTGAGGCCAGCCAGTCGCGGTGAAGCCGTAAACCCTCACCCGCCGGCCTGCGGCCGTCGACCTCTCCCTCAGGGAGAGGTGAAGGACATCCGCGCAGCGTCACCCGCCGCCGTCATCCCGGCGAAGGCCGGGATCCAGACGCGCTGGGGTCACACGGTCGAGCGCGGCTTCACCGCCGGTGTTCCTGGACCCCGGCCTTCGCCTTGGAGATGGCGGAGTAAGGGACCCTCACCCCAGCCCTCTCCCGCAAGCGGGAGAGGGGGCGGTTCCGGCCTCTCCCATGCGCCTCCGCGTCGATGACTCGCGCCGGCGGGAAGCCCTCGCCCGCTTGCGGGAGAGGGTTGGGTGAGGGGCTTGCTGGGACGTCGCCGGCGAGTTGCAAATCCCGCGACGTTGTCACCGGCGGTGTTCATGGGTCCCGGCCTTCGCCGGGGCGACGGCGGCGTTTGGCCCCCTTTGCGGAAAAGCCCACCCGGATCCAATTCCATCGCGCCCCATCTTCGCTTAAATAGCGCTTTGCCATGCAAGCGGAGGCTGCCTTGCCGCAACTCAGGATTTCGCCGGAAGGCATCGCCGAGCACTTCTGGCTCGTGCCGGACAACAAGCCCGCCTTTGTCATCGAACCGGACGATCTCGACCTTTCCGACGATTTGCTCGACCGGATCGAGGCTTGGGGCGACGCCTTCGACGCCGTCTTCGATCCGGCCAATCCGACCGCGACGCGCTTCGCCTCGCCGGAAGCCGAGATCGTATGGCGCGCCGAGGGCCATGCCATCGCCGCCGCCATCCGCGAGGAATTGGGCGACGAGTGGGACGTCGAAACGCGCTTCTGACGCCAAGGGGGGAACCATGAGCAAGCTGAACCGGGTGTGGCATGACGCCAATCCGATGCCGGAAAACCCGACGCTCGACCAGCGCGTCGAATGGCATCTGGCCCATACCGCCCATTGCGGCTGCCGGCCGATCCCTCGCCTCGTGCTGGAGGAACTGGCGCGGCGCGGCATCGCGGTGCCCGAGACCGTGCGCTGAGCCGCATCCCCTGACACAAGGTTGCCAGGGCTAACGCGTTGCAGGAGCGCGCTTTCTCCGCGCAAACCGCTTTCCACTTCGCCTGAAAACGCTCTAGGATCGAGGCGTCGGAGGGTGAGGGGAAAAGATGACATCGATATCGGCGCGGCGCGCCGCCTTTCGCAGGCTGCACGAGTCGGGATGCTTCGTCCTTCCCAACCCCTGGGACATCGGCAGCGCGCGGTTGCTCGCGGGGCTCGATTTCAAGGCGCTGGCCACCACCTCGGGCGGCTTCGCCTTCAGCCGTGGCCTGCCGGACGGCGCCGTGTCGCGCGACGTTATGCTGGCGCATGTCGGCGAAATCGTCGAGGCGACCGATCTTCCCGTGAACGCCGATTTCGGCAATGCCTTCGCCGATGACGCGGAAGGCGTCGCCACCAATGTCAGCCTCTGCGTCGATACCGGCGTCGCCGGCCTCTCGGTCGAGGACATGGCCCCGGACCGTTCGCTCTATGGCTTCGAGCATGCCGTCGACCGCGTGCGCGCGGCGCGCGCCGCCATCGACGCGTCGCGGCAGGACGTGCTGCTGACCGCGCGCAGCGAGGCGCTGCTGGTGGGCCACCCCGATGCGCTGAACGAGGCCTGCCGGCGCGTCGCTGCCTTCGCCGAAGCCGGCGCCGATGTGCTGTTCGTGCCGGGCAAGCTCGACGCCGCCGCCACCGCCGCGGTGCTTTCGGCGGGGGGCGGCAAGCCGGTCAACGTCATCGCGCTCGATCCGGCGCAGTCGATCGCGGAGATCGCCGCCCAGGGCGTGCGGCGGATTTCGCTCGCGACCGGGCTTGCCCGCGCCGCCTATGGCGGTTTCCTGCGGCTGGCGCGCGAAGTGGCGGGGGCCGGCACCTTGACCGAACTGGCGCAGGCCGAGCCCGGCGCCGATCTGAACCGCGCCTTCGCGCCCTTTGCCAGAGGCAGCCAATCGTGACATCGACCGCAACGCTGCCCGTCGGCATCGAACTCGACACCACGCCGGGCGAAAGACCCGGCCGCGTGACGCTTCAGGGCCGCTTCGTCGACCTCGTGCCCTTCGACCTCGCCGCCCATGGCCGCGATCTCTACGACGCCTCCAGTGGGCCGGAGAATGACGGGCTCTGGCCCTATCTCTGGCAGGGTCCCTTCGCCGATTATGAAAGCTTTTCCGCCCACTATGCGGAAGCGGCGAAGAAGGACGATCCGCTGCTGTTCGCGATCCTGGACAGGAAGACCGGCCGCGCCGTCGGGCATGCGGCGCTGATGCGGATCGTGCCGAATGACCGGGTCGTCGAGGTCGGCAACATCCTCTATACGCCGCTGTTGCAGCGCACGATCGGCGCCACCGAGGCGATGTATCTGCTGGCGCGCCATGTCTTCGACGATCTCGGCTATCGCCGCTACGAGTGGAAGTGCAACGATCTCAACGCGCCGTCGCAGCGCGCCGCCCGGCGCTACGGCTTCCGCTATGAGGGCACGTTCCGCCAGCACATGATCGTCAAGGGCCGCAACCGCGACACGGCCTGGTTCTCGATGCTCGACAGCGAATGGCCGCGCGTGAAGCAGGGTTTCGAGGCCTGGCTCGACCCGGCCAATTTCGACGACGAGGGACGGCAGATAGCGAGCCTTGATACTGGCGGGGCGGAGACGGCGTCGTGAACCGGCCGCCGCGTCGCGGCGGCCCGGACGATCGCCTCGCCATCGAGGCGCTGCAGCAGGCTGCCTATGCCCGGAACCGCGCCAGGCTGGGCGTCGAGCCGCTGCCGCTGCTCGCCGATTATGGCCGGCTGTTCGACACGCATGAATTCTGGCTGCTGGACGGGGTGATGGCGCCGCGGGGGCTTCTGGTGCTCGAAAAGCGGCCGAAGGACCTGCTGGTCTGGAGCGTTGCCGTCTCGCCGGTGGCGCAGGGCCAAGGCGTCGGCAACCGGCTGCTGGACTTCGCCGAGACGCGGGCGCGCGATCTCAAGCGCTGGAAGCTGCGGCTCTATACCGGCGAGAAGCTCGTCGAGAACATCGCCTGGTACCAGCGGCACGGATACGCGATCGAAGGGCGGGAGGTGCTCGAGGATCGCACGATCGTTCACATGCTCAAGACAATCGACAAGAACACGGGAGGAATTTCATGACGGGACGTCTCACGGGCAAGCGCGCCTTTCTGACGGCGGCGGGCGCCGGCATCGGCCACGCCACGGCGCTCGCCTTCGCGGCGGAGGGCGCCTATGTCATCGCCACGGACCTGAAGCCGGAGCTGATAGCGGATCTGAAGGCCGGCGGTGTCGCCGAGGTGCATGCGCTCGATGTGCGCTCGACGGCGGCGGTCGATGCGCTGGCGGCGCAGGTCGGGCCGGTCGACATCCTGTTCAACTGCGCCGGCTTCGTGCATCACGGCACGGTGCTGACGACATCGGACGAGGACTGGGATCTCTCCTTCGACATCAACGCCAAGGCGATGCACCGCACCATCCGCGCCTTCCTGCCGGGCATGCTGGCGAAGGGCGAGGGCTCGATCATCAACATCTCGTCCGGCGCGAGCTCCGTGCGCGGCATCCCGAACCGCTATGCCTATGGCGCCTCGAAGGCCGCCGTCGTCGGCCTGACCAAGGCGGTCGCCGCCGACTACATCCGCCAGGGCATCCGCGTGAACTCGATCGCGCCGGGCACGATCCAGTCGCCCTCGCTCGACGGCCGCATCGCCGAGCAGGCGGAAAAGCAGGGCAAGACGGTGGAGGAGATCCGCCAGCAGTTCATCGACCGCCAGCCGATGGGCCGCCTCGGCACCGCCGAGGAAATCGCCTCGCTGGCGATCTACCTGGCGTCCGACGAGTCGCGCTACACGACGGGCCAGGTCTATCTGTCGGATGGCGGATTCTCGCTTTGAGAAACTGGGGCTTCTCCCGGTTGGGCGCGAGTGGCGGGGATGCGACCCCTCCCCAAAACCGGATCTGCCGGTTTTGACCCTCCCTCAAGGGGAGGGTTCCAGAAAAGAAGAAGCCGGCAATCGAGGGATTGCCGGCTGCCAAAGATCTCGGGCGTCCCACCCATCCTCCGCGGCCGAACCCTCCCCTTGAGGGAGGGTCGAAAGCGTGGAGCGCTTTCGGGGAGGGGGCCTGCGCGAGCCCATATCTCGAGGCAAGATGTCCCTCTCCCTGAGGGAGAGGGACTTCCAAAGGGCCCGCGCCTTACTTCTTGTTCCAACCGGTGAACGGCGTCTCGGAGACGGGGCTGAGCGGCGGCTTGCCGTCGAGCCAGGCGGTCAGGTTATCGATGACGCGCTGGCCCATGGCGTCGCGCGTGAACACCGAGGCCGAGCCGACATGCGGCAGCAGCACGGCGTTTTCGAGCGCGATCAGCTCGGCGGGAACCTGCGGCTCCTTCTCGAACACGTCGAGGCCGGCGGCGGCGATCCGCTTTTCCTGCAGCGCCTTGATCAGCTCCGCCTCGTCGACGACGGTGCCGCGGCCGATATTGATCAGCACGCCGCGGGGGCCGAGCGCGTCGAGCACGGCGCGGTTGATGACCTTCTCGGTCGAGGCGCCGCCGGGCAGGACGCTCAGCAGCGTGTCGACGGCCCCGGCCATCTCGGTCAGGTCGGCGTAATACTTGTAGGAGACATCCTCGGCCGGGCGGCGGTTGTGGTAGACGACCGGGACGCCGAAGGCCTCGAGGCGGTGGGCGATGGCCTTGCCGATGCGGCCGAGGCCGACAATGCCGACCATGCGGTCGCGCAGCGAGCCGCTGAGCGGATAGTTGGCGGTCGGCCACTTGCCGGCGCGCAGATAGCGCTCGGAAGCGGAAAGCTCGCGCACCGTCATCAGCAGCAGGCCGAGCGCGGTGTCGGCGACTTCCTCGGTCAGCACGTCCGGCGTGTTGGTGACGATGATGCCCTTGGTGGCCGCATATTTCGCATCGACCAGGTCATAGCCGACGCCGAAGCTTGCCACGATCTCGAGCGCCGGCAGCTTGTCGATCAGCGCGGCATCGACGGCGCCGCCCACGGCGACCGCCTGGATGCGCGGCGCGACTTCGGCGAGCAGGGCGGCCGGGTCCTTGGCGTCATAGAGGCGATGCACGGTGAACTTGGCGTCGAGGGCATCGTTGACGTTCTTTTGCATGCGCCCGGGCATGAGAAGTTCGGGCCGAGACATGGGGGCTCCTTGCGGCTGGCTGTGCGCGAACCCGGTTGGCGCAGCGCCGGCACCGGATTCGTGTGATCGGTAACATGATTTCGGCGATCGATCCCGGCTGATCTGTGCCGTCGATCCGATCGGGTGGTGTTTCCTCGCGGGACCGGCGGTGGTTTGCCTTGTCCTGAACCGGTTTCGCACTCTAATCTGCGAATGAAATCAAATGCAAACACCCAGGGAGGGGTTGCGTCATGTCGAACCGCACCGTCGGCTTTATCGGGCTTGGATTCATGGGCGAGGGGATGGCGACCAACCTGCTCACCAAGGGCAACCCGCTGCTGGTCATGGCCAATCGCCGTCGCGAGGCGGTCGAGCGGCTGCTAGCGCTCGGCGCGCATGAGGTGGCGACGCCTGCCGACATGGCGCGCGGCGCCGACGTGATCTTCCTCTGCGTGACGGGCTCGCGCGATGTCGAGCAGGTGATCGAAGGCAAGGACGGCATCCTGGCCGGCGCGCGCAAGGGGCTGATCGTCATCGACTGCTCGACCGCCGAGCCGACCTCGACGCTGCGCCTCTCGGGCCGCATGGAAGCGCAGGGCGTGACGCTGGTCGATGCGCCGCTGGGCGGCACGCCGGCCGGCGCCGCCGCCGGCAAGCTGCAGGCGCTGGTCGGCGCCAGCGACGAGGTGTTCGCCTCGATCCAACCGCTGATCGCCTGCTGGGCGGCGACGATCGTGCATGTCGGCCCGGTCGGCGCCGGCCACAAGATGAAGCTGATCAACAACTTCCTCTCGCTCGGCTATGCCGCGCTCTATTCCGAGGCGCTGGCCGTCGGCCAGAAGGTCGGCATCACCCCGGACACGTTCCATTCGGTGATCAGCAAGGGCCGCATGCATTGCGGCTTCTACGATACCTTCATGAACTACGTCATCGACGGCAACGAGAACGCCCATCCCTTCACCATCTCCAACGCTTACAAGGATCTGCGCTATCTCGCGTCGATGGCGGATTCGGCCGGCGCGGTGAACACGCTGGGCGACGCGGTGAAGAACAATTTCGCCGCCATGGCCGCCTCCGGCCAGGCCGAGAAGTTCGTGCCGATGCTGGCCGACTTCATCGCCGCGCAGAACGGGACGAAGCTGAAGGGGTGATCGGCTCCTTCTTCCTTCGTGAAGGCGTGGGCTGCAGGAAGGCAGCCCACCGTCTCCGCCTGCCTTGATGCCTTAGGCCGCGGGGCAGCTCGCCAAACATCTGAGTATTCCAGGCCATCGACCGGCTCCGCCATCATCCTGAGGTGCTTCGCGCGAGCGAAGCCTCGAAGGAGGCTCCAGCGGGGCATTGCGGCTTGCAGACGAACTCAGGCAAAATCCGCCCCGCGATCTAATTCGGGCGTTCCCTGGACCCTCCTTCGAGGCCCGGCTTCGCCGGGCACCTCAGGATGATGGTCGTGTTTTGGGAATGACCTCCCGGGCGAATTACTTGGCGGGGCTACACCCGCGAATGCTTCGCGAAACTTCGCGGGCGAAAAGAGCGTAGAATGGTTGGGCCCGGAAAAGGGGCGGCCGTTTCGACCGCGTGCCGGGCCGGCGGAGTCCGGCCATGTCTGCGATCTCGGAAGAAGGCGTCCCGCGACGCCAGCTGATCTATCGCCACCGTCTCGTGGTCCGGATCACCCACTGGATCAACGTGCTCTGCATCACCGTGCTGCTGATGAGCGGGATGCAGATCTTCAACGCGCATCCAGCCCTCTATCTGGGCCAGCGCTCGCATTTCGACAGCCCGGTGCTGGCGATGCGGCAGGCGCCCGATACCGACGACAACCCGGTCGGCCTTACCACCATCCTCGGCCATGACTTTACCACCACCGGCGTTCTGGGCGTGTCGCGCGAAAATGGCGCCTCCGTCGAGCGCGGTTTCCCGAGCTGGGCGACGCTGCCGAGCTTCCAGGATCTCGCCACCGGACGACGCTGGCACTTCTTCTTCGCCTGGCTGTTCGTTGCCAACGGCCTCGTCTACCTCGCCTGGAGCCTCGCCTCCGGCCATCTGCGCGAACTGGTGCCCGACCGCGACCAGCTCCGCCATATCGGCGCGTCCATCTGGGAGCACATGCGGCTGAAATTCCCGCGAGGGGACGAGGCGCGTCACTACAACGTGCTGCAGAAGCTCGCCTATTTCGGCATCGCGCTGGTCGTGCTGCCGCTGCTGGTCCTGGCCGGCCTCGCCATGTCGCCCGGCATCGACGCAGCCTTTCCCTGGCTCGTCGATATCCTCGGAGGCCGGCAGACGGCGCGCACCATCCACTTTGTCTGCGCCACGCTGGTGGTGCTGTTCATCCTCGTCCACCTCGTCATGGTGCTGATCTCCGGCGTCTTCAACAATCTGCGCTCGATGATCACCGGCCATTACGCCATCGAACCCGAGGAGAAGTCCGATGCGCGCTGATAAGGGCTTCGACCGCCGCGGTATCCTGAAGCGCGCCTTCGTGCTGGGCGGGACGCTGGTGCTTGCCGGCTGCGACCAGCTTTCCAGCGCCGACTGGTTCCGCCGCATGCTGTTCCGGGCGGAAAACCTGACCCGCACGACGCAGCGCGCCATCCTCGGGCCCGATGACATGGCGCGCGAATATGGCGAGGCGGACATCTCGCCCGACTTCAAGCCGAATGGCAGCATCGATCCGCAGGACGAGGATTATCTCGCCCTGTCCGCCAATGGCTTCCAGGATTGGCGCCTGAAGGTCGGCGGGCTGGTGGAGCGGCCGATGGAATGGTCGCTGGCGGATCTGCGCGCCATGCCGTCGCGCACCCAGATCACCCGGCATGACTGCGTCGAAGGCTGGAGCTGCATCGGCAAGTGGAAGGGCGTGCCGCTGAAGGCGCTGCTCGACCAGGTCGGGCTGAAGCCGGAGGCGCGCTACATCGTGTTCTATTGCGCCGACACGCTGGAGCAGACGCTGGCCGGCGGCGCCAAATATTACGAAAGCCTCGGCTTGCCGGATGCCGAGCATGCCCAGACCATCCTCGCCTATGAGATGAACGGCGAGACCCTGCCGGTCGCGCATGGCGCGCCGCTGCGGCTGCGGGTCGAGCGCCAACTCGGCTACAAGATGGCGAAATACGTCATGCGCATCGAGGCGGTGGCCGATTTCGCGGCGATCGATGGCGGCCAGGGCGGCTTCTGGGAAGATCGCGGCTACGAATGGTATGCCGGGATCTGAACCGGCCGGCCGGATGACGGCGCTGGTCGATCGTGACAGAGTGAAGGGCTTTCCCTGGATCAATGTCGGGTGCCGTCATGACGATCAGCCAGCTCCTCAACCTCGATGCGGATGTCGCCATCGTCACGGGGGCAGCGGCGGGCATCGGCCGTGCCATCGCGACGACCTTCGCCGAAGCCGGCGCCGCGGTCGTGGTCACCGACCTGAAGCCGGAAGGCGCGATCCAGGTGGCCGACGCGATCGTCGCGAAGGGCGGCCGGGCGATCGGCATCGAATGCAACGTCACCGACGAGGCGCATCTGGCGCGCGCCGTCGAGCAGGCGGTGTCGCAATTCGGCAAGCTAACGATCCTTGTCAACAATGCCGGCGGCGGCGGACCCAAGCCGTTCGACATGCCGATGAAGGATTTTCGCTGGGCGTATGAGCTGAACGTCTTCGCGCTATTCCGCCTGATGCAGCTGGCGGCGCCGCAAATGGAGCAGGCCGGCGGCGGCGCGATCCTCAACATCTCGTCCATGTCGGGCGAGAACAAGAACCAGCGCATGGCGTCCTATGGTTCGTCCAAGGCGGCGGTCAACCATCTCACCCGCAACGCCGCCTTCGACCTCGGCCCCAAGAACATCCGCGTCAACGCCATCGCGCCCGGCGCGATCAAGACTGACGCACTGCAGAGCGTGCTGACGCCGGAGATCGAGGCGGCGATGCTGAAGCACACACCGCTCGGGCGGCTCGGCCAGCCCTCCGATATCGCCAATGCGGCGCTGTTCCTCTGCTCGCCGGCGGCGGCGTGGATCAGCGGCCAGGTGCTGACGGTCTCGGGCGGCGGCGTGCAGGAACTCGACTGATCGGCTAGAGCGTTTTCGAGCGAAGTGGCTACCGGTTCGCGTGAAGAAAACGCGATCTCACAAGGAGCTAGAGCCTTTCACCGCTTCAGGGAAACGGTGAAAGGCTCTAGGCGCGTCCGCGCCGCGACGGCCGTAGCACCATGCGGGCGGTGCTGTTGACCACGATCGTGCCGACGACGGTGAAGACCGTCAGGCACAGGAAGGCGCCGAACAGGCCGAGCCGGTCGCCAAGGAAGCCCAGCGCCAGCACCGGCAGCGCGTTGGCGAGATAGCCGGTGATGTAGAAGGTCGAGACCCAGGTGGCGCGCCGGTCGGGCGGGGCGATGCGGTTGACCACGCCGGCGCCGCCGACAAAGGCCGCGCCATAGCCGATGCCGCTGCCCAACGTGCCGAGCACGAACAGCAGTGGCGACGCGGTCCAGATGGCGAAGGCGCAGGCGAGGATCGCCAGCGCGATCAGCGTGGTGCCGAGCACCATCGCCTTGTTGGAATCGAGCCGCTGGCTGGCGAGCTGGCTGATGCCGGCGACGAGCTGGAAGGCCGCGACGATGACGCCGGATGCCGCCTGGCTGTTCACCTTCAGCAATTCATGCACGAAGGTGACCCCGAGCCCGGCAAAGGTCGAGCCGACGGCCCAGGCGATGATCAGCGCGCCCGCCGCGACCGTGAAGGCGGCGTAGCGGCCGGTCGGAACGACGTTTGCGGCGACCGTTTGCGGCGTCTCGACGATGCGCGAGGCCGGCTGCCAGGAGGCGGTGACCAGGCCCAGGATGGCGACCAGCGCCAGGGCGGCGATCAGGATGGAGGGGAGATGCAGCGGCCAGGCATCGAAATGGAGCGCCGCCGAGCTGATCACCGGCCCGAGCGCGCAGCCGCCGGTGAAGACGGCGGTGGCGAGAACGGCATTTGCGCGTGCGTCCGCCTTGGGATCGAGCTCGATCAGGGCGGCATTGGCGATGCCGGTCAGGCCGCCGGTGCCGGCGCCGGCCAACAGCCTTCCGATCAGCAGCGTGGCCAGATTGCCGGCCGAGGCGAAGATCAGCGCGCCGGCGATCACGATGCCGAGCGAGACGATGATCAGCAGCCGCCGGTCGGGCAGGCGGTCGGAAAGCCGTCCCAGAACGACCAGCGCGGCGAGCGTGCCGAAGGCGTAGATGGCGAAGATGAAGGCGACGGTGAACGCGTCCAGCGACCACATCACCCGGTAGCTCGTATAGAGCGGCGACGCGGCGGTGCTGTTCAGCAGCGCGACCATGATGGCGAGGGCGACGAAGAAGCGCGCCTGTCGGTTGGCGGGAAGGGCCATGGGGTATTCCGGGGAGAGCACGGTCTGGAGCCGCGCGCGGGAGCGGCGCGGAAGGGCGACGTTCGGGCGATGCGGTTCGCTGTCTTAGCGCGTTTTCGGGCGGGCGGCTGCGGCCTTTCTGCCGCGCCGGGCGAGAAGCCGAGGCTCAGCCGTCCAGAACGTCGACCGGCTCCTGCCGCTCCGGCGCCTTCACGCGCTCGCGGTAGAGCAGATAGAGGCCGCTGGCGATGATGATGCTGGCGCCGACCAGGGTGCGCGGCGCCGGCACGTCGTTGAAGACGACATAGCCAAGCAGGATCATCCAGATCAGGCCGGTATACATGAACGGCGCCAGCACCGGCACGGCGGTCTGCTTGTGCGCGCGGACCAGGCACCAGTGGCCTGCGAAGGCGAGCGCGCCGGTCATGAACATGCAGACCCCGACCAGCAGCGTCGGCGGCGCGCTGATCGTCGGCAGGGCAGTGGGCGACAGCACCAGCATCGGGATCAGCGCCGAATAGAGCAACAGGCCGGCGCTGCTGTCGGTGCGGGTCAGGAGCCGGGTCGAGAGGATGTAGAAGGCGTTGGAGAAGGCGGCGCCGAGCGACAGGAAGATCGCCGGCTTCAGCGATCCGAAGCCGGGCATGGTGATGACCAGCACGCCGACAAAGCCGACCAGGATCGCGGCCCAGCGGCGCGGCCCCGCCCATTCGCCAAGCAGCGGACCGGCCAGCGCCGCCGTGATGAAGGGCGCGGAGAAGCCGATCGACATGGTCTGGTCGAGCTGCAGCTCATGGATGGCGAGGAAATTGAACACCGTCGAGCCGGCCAGGAACATGCCGCGCATGAATTGCAGCACCGGCCGCCGCGTCTTGTAGAGCGCGATGGCGCGCCACGGCTGGAACACCAGGATGGCGAGCAGGACCTGGACTGCGAAGCGGAGCCAGACCACCTCCATGACCGGCACGAACTGGCCCGCATATTTGGCGCAGGCGTCGGTGCAGGCGAACAGCAGCATGGCGAGCGAGTAGATGGCGATGCCGCGCAGGCGCAGCGTGGCCTCCGCATCGGCGGTCGGCAACGGGGAAGACATCCGGGCTCCGGGAAGTCGGTCGGGGGAGGATGCCCGTGAGGGGGCAGGCGCTATCGGCGATCGGGCCTTGCCCAATCAAGCAGATTGCGCCGCCCGGCTCAAGCCGCCGTTTCGGCGTTCTCCGGCGCGATAGCGGCCGCGTCCGCCTTCGATTCCGTCTCCGGCTCGGCTTCCGGCTCGTCGATCGCGTCGTCTTCGCCGTCCTCGGGGATGGCCGAGAGGTTGCGCTCGATCTGGCGAAGGAGCTTGCGCAGGCGCTTGACGTCCTTGTCGTCGAGACCGGCGAGCGCTTCCTTTTCGAGGCGCTTCCAGCCCTTGTCGATGTCGACGATGGCGTCGCGGCCCTGCTGTGTCAGGTAGACATGCGCCTGGCGGCCGTCGCCCTTGGAAGCCTTGCGCTCGACGTAACCCTGGGCGGCGAGGCGGCTCACCATCTTGGTGACGGTGGGCGGCTGAACGGCCAGCGATTGCGCCAGCTGGCTCATCGAGAGGCCATCCTGCTCGGAGAGCGTCTTCAGAACGCTGTCCTGGCCGGGATGGAGCCCGATCCGCGCGAGATGACTACCTGAACGCCCACGAGCGGCACGCGCTGTCTGGGCGAGGCGGAAGGTGATCGTTTTGCGGTGATTGAAGGCCATGATGTCCCGCATAACCGGTGAACGTGTCGGGTTGATGACACGGCAAACGAAATCAGCTGAAAATCAACGCTGCAGGCGCAAACCGACCGTGACGGTGGTGGTCGGATAGTCTCCGCCCGGCTGCGCACTCTTGTAGTATTCCTGCGAGAAACGGCCGACAAGCCAGGCGGCGCGATTGATTTTCCACGTCACCCCGAAGCCGGCTTCATAGGTCACGTCGGCGGCGTTGATGCCCTGGTAGTCCTGGTACTGGTAGCCGAGGTCGGCCTCGAGCGTCAGGTTGCGGCGCAGCGCATGCTGGGCCTTCAGCCCGACATCGTAGACGATCGAGCCGGCGGAGCTCGAATCCGTCGTCGGATCGACATAGGTGGCGGCGCGCAAAGTGAAGTTGGTCAGCTCGGTCGGCGCCCACAGCACGTTGCCGTCAATGGTCATGGCATTCAGCGGCTGGAACGCATTGTCGTCATAGCGCTCGTGATGCCAGCCGATGGCGAGTTCGCCCCGGAGCACCGGATCCGCCGAATAGGCGATGCCGCCGCGCAGCGTCACGCCCTGGCTGGCGCGACTGAAGCCGTTGGGATCGATCTTCTGGCGGAAGCTGCGGTCGGAAAGCTCGGCCTCGACGAAGGGGGTGAGAACCGGCGTCACCTCGTAGCCGACGCGGGCGGCGGCGCTGACCAGGGTGTTGTCGCGGTAGCCCTGCGGGATGGTGACGTCGCCGGCCTTGCCGTCTTCATAGCCGGAATAGGCGATGTTGCTGCGCAGCTGCAGCACGGTGCGGCCCAGCGTGCCATCCAGCGTCGCCCCGGCCGCATAGGTGTTGATCCCCGGCGGGTTGTCGACGCCGGTCGGGTAATCGAGGTTGGAGAGCGACTGCGTCTCGTAATTATAGGCCGCCCGCAGACGCAGCGCCCAGTCGCGCGGCAGGTCGATGCGGGCATTGGCTTCGGCATCCACGGTCGGCTTCGGGGCGACGGAGGTGTCGGTGAAATAGTCGTAGGTGCCGTGGAACTTGAAGTCGAGCGCGTGCCGGCTCCAGTCCGACCTGACGATCAGGTCCGGCACCAGGGTCAGCAGCCCCGACGGTCCCCCGGTCGCGGAACCCGCCGCGTTCGAGGTATAGCCGCCGCGCAATTCGATCGAGGGCAGCACGGTGAAGCTGCCCATGCGGATGCCGAGCGGGTCGTAGCTGGAGGCATCGAGCGCATCGGCGGTGCGGTTGCGCGGCCGGG
The DNA here is from genome assembly GCF_044452255.1 of Kaistia sp. UC242_56. NCBI lineage: Bacteria > Pseudomonadati > Pseudomonadota > Alphaproteobacteria > Hyphomicrobiales > Kaistiaceae > Kaistia > Kaistia sp. UC242_56. The sequence continues at coordinate 4,438,827 of NZ_JBIOAN010000002.1, read as the reverse complement.
CCGGCTCGTCCTCCTCGGCGATGATCGGCGCGATGCGCTCGGTGCGCACGGCGCGGCCGGTTTGCAGCGGCTCGTCGCGGCCGGTGCCGGTGGTCTCTGTCGGCAGGGTGAGGTCGACGGCGGCCTGTCCGTCGCTGCCGCGCAGGCTGCCGAAGGCGTCGGTGTCGTCGAGCAGAGCGGCCGGCAGGGCGGCGTCCTGGGCCCGGGCAACCGTCGTCGATGCGAGCGCCGTGAGGAGCGCCGCCGACAGGATGAGCCGGACTGGAATGTGCATTGCCGCTTGCCGTGGCCTTCTGACGAAAACGGGTAGCGACCGGCGAGCCGGACACTATGGTTTCCGAACCGTAAACGGCCTTGGTTAAGAGAAGGTTGTCACGGCCTCTCCGCCGCACAGCGTTTTCCGGCGGCGCGGGCTGGCCGGGCATGCTAAAAGCCCGCCAGAAAACGGATGCGGAGTGAACGATGCCGGTGGCGGGCAAGACAGGCGAACATCGGACGAGCGTGGAGATGGCGGGTCCGTCGGTCGCCTCGGCGCTCCGGACGCTGGAAAGCGAGCGCGCCGGCCTCGATGCCCTCGCCGCCGCCTTCGCCGGGCCGCTGGCCGCGCCCTTCGCCGAAGTCGTCGACATGATCCGCGCCCATGGCGGCCGCGTCGTCGTCACCGGCGTCGGCAAGAGCGGCCATGTCGGCGTCAAGATCGCGGCGACGCTGGCGTCCACCGGCACGCCGGCCTTCTTCGTCCATGCCGCCGAGGCGAGCCATGGCGATCTCGGCATGGTCGGCCGCGACGACATTATCCTGGCGCTGTCCTGGTCAGGCGAGACGGCGGAACTGCGCGCTGTGGTCGAATATGCGAGCCGCTTCCGCACGCCGCTGATCGCCGTCACCTCCAATGCCGACAGCACGCTGGGCCGCCAGGCGAGCCATGTGCTGGCGCTGCCGCGCGCCGAAGAGGCCTGTCCGCATGGCCTTGCGCCGACGACCTCGGCGGTTATGCAATTGGCGCTGGGCGATGCGCTCGCCATTGCTCTGCTCGAGACGCGCGGCTTCACGGCGCAGGATTTCCGCCTGTTCCATCCCGGCGGCAAACTGGGCGCCAGCCTGCATTTCGTCCGCGACGTGATGCACAAGGGCGCGTCGATGCCGGTGGCGCCTTCCGGCGCGCCGATGACGGAAGCGATCGTGACGATGACCGCCAAGGGATTGGGCTGCCTCGGCGTGATCGACGGCGACGGCGCGCTGATCGGCATGATCACGGATGGCGACCTGCGCCGTCATATCGGGCCGGACCTGCTGTCGCGCAGCGTCGACCAGGTGATGACCCGCTCGCCGAAGACGATCCAGCCCGACATGCTGGTGGGCGCGGCAATCGATCGGCTGAACGCCGCCAAGATCACCGTGCTGTTCGTGGTCGAGGACGACCGGCCCGTCGGCGTGCTGCACATGCACGACCTGCTGCGCATCGGCGTAGCGTAGGGTTTTTTCACCTCTCCCATAGGGAGAGGTCGGAGCGAAGCTCCGGGTGAGGGGTTGAGGCTGACGTGGAGAGGACTGAACCCCTCACCCGCCGGCCTTTGGCCGTCGACCTCTCCCTGTGGGAGAGGTGAAGCAAGATCGAGGCTATCCGTCATCGATATTGGCTTGTTACGCCGCCACGACCTTCAGGACGGCGCCGTCGAAGCCGGTGACGCGGACGCGGGTGCCGGCCGGCAGGTCGGGGCCGGTGACGCTCCAGGTCGTGTCATCGATGCGGATGCGGCCATGACCGTTGGAAATCGGTTCGGCCAGTGGATAGACGCCGCCGACGAAGCGCGCCGCGCGCTGGTTCAGATGCGGCTGGTCGCCCGGGCGACGCTCGCGCGAATAGAAGCGCCGGCCGAGAATGACCAGGACCAGTGCCAGCGCGACGAACAGGATCGCCTGTGCCTGCCAGCTCACCACGACGAGAAGCGCCAGCGCGCCGACGATCAGCGCGGCGATGCCGAACCACAGGAAGAAGGCGCCGGGCGCCAGCACCTCGACGCCGAGCAGCAGCAGGCCGAGGATCCACCAGCTCCAGGGGCCGAGCTGCCGGACCGCCTCGACGATCATTAGAACGATCCTTCGCCGGAACGCGGCACGCTGGAGGTCTGGCGGCGGCGCTGGGCGGGTTCCGGGTCGGGGCCGCCAAAGGCGCCGCGCGCGAGTTCCGCGATGCCGCCAATCGAGCCGATCAGCGCCGTCGCCTCGACGGGCAGCATCAGCACCTTCTGGTTGGGGGCGGAGGCGAGCTTTTCCAGGGCCTTGGTATAGCCCTGCGCGACGAAATAGTTGATCGCCTGCACGTCGCCGGCCGCGATCGCCTTGCTGACCAGCTCGGTCGCCTTGGCCTCGGCTTCCGCCGAGCGCTCGCGCGCCTCGGCATCGCGGAAGGCGGCCTCGCGCCGGCCCTCGGCCTGCAGGATCTGCGCCTGCTTCTCGCCCTCGGCCTTCAGGATGGCCGACTGGCGCGCGCCTTCCGCCTCAAGGATCTGGGCGCGCTTCTCGCGCTCCGCCTTCATCTGCCGGCCCATGGAATCGACGAGATCGGCCGGCGGCACGATGTCCTTGATCTCGATGCGGGTGATCTTGATGCCCCAGGAAGCGGCGGCGGAATCGACGACGCGCAGCAGCCGGTCGTTGATCTCGTCGCGATGCGACAGCAGCTGGTCGAGATCCATCGAGCCCATGACGGTACGGATATTCGTCATGGTCAGGTTCAGCAGCGCGTTCTTGAGGCCGTTCACCTCATAGGCGGCGCGGGCCGCGTCCAGCACCTGGTAGAAGGCCACGCCATCGACCGAGACGGTGGCGTTGTCCTTGGTGATGATTTCCTGCGTCGGGACGTCGAGCACCTGCTCCATCATGTTCATCTTCGCGCCGATGCGGTCGATGAAGGGGACGATCAGGTTGAGGCCGGGCGACAGGGTGCGGGTATAGCGGCTGAAGCGCTCGACCGTATAGCTATGCCCCTGTGGCACTGTCTTGATGCCGGCGATCAGCACCAGAATGACAAGAACGACGACCACCAGCACCGTGATGTCGAAACCGAAAAATCCCATCGCCCAATCCCTCTGCCACGCCTGTCGCGGTCAGAGGAGGTGTAGGGATTTCGATCCGGCGACGCAATTGGCGCCGGTCACACCCAGCCGAGCAGTTCGCGGCGCACGAGGTGTTCCAGGAGGGCCATGCCTTCCGGGCTGTCGTTGAGACAGGGAAGGGCGGCAAACTGCTCGCCGCCATGGTGGCGGAAGATCTCGGCGTTCTCGCCGGCGATTTCTTCCAGCGTCTCGACGCAATCGGCCGAGAAGCCCGGCGTCACCACGGCGATGCGCTTGACGCCGGCCTTGGCCAGGGCCTCGACGGTCTTGTCGGTATAGGGCTGCAGCCATTCCGCCTTGCCGAAGCGCGACTGGAAGGTGGCGCGCAGCTTGTCCTTCGGCCAGCCAAGCTGTTCGCGCAGCAGGCGGGCGGTCTTCACGCAATGGCAGTGATAGGGATCGCCCAGCTCGAGATTGCGCTTGGGCAGGCCGTGGAACGACGCGAGCACGATCTCCGGCTCGAAATCGAGCGCCGCGATCGAGCGCTCGACCGAGGTGGCGAGTGCCGCGATATAGACGGGGTCGTCGTGATAGGCGGGCATGGTGCGGACGGCCGGCTGCCAGCGCATGGTGCGCAGCTTGTCGAAGGCCTTGTCGTTGACCGTCGCCGTCGTCGTAGCGGAGTATTGCGGATAGAGCGGCGCGATCAGGATCCGGTCGCAGCCGGCGCGCTTCAGCCCGTCGATCTTTTCCGCGATTGAGGGGGTGCCGTAGCGCATCGCCCACTCGACGACGATCTTGCCATTGTCGGCAAAGGCGGCCGAGAGCTTGTCGGACTGCGAGCGGGTGATGGTGCGCAAGGGCGATTCGTTGCGCTCCTTGTTCCAGATCGACTCGTAGTTCTTGCCGGATTTCTGCGGGCGCGTCGTCAGGATGACGCCGTTCAGCAGCGGCCACCAGATCAGCTTCGGCACCTCGATGACGCGCGGATCCGAAAGAAATTCCTTCAGATAGCGCCGCATCGACCAATAGTCGGTCGCATCCGGCGTTCCGAGATTGACGAGGAGCACGCCGACCCGGCCGATCGAAATCGGCGGATGGTCGGCAGGCTTGCTCTTGGGAGGGGCGATATCGGCGGTCTGGCTGGTCATCGTGCCGGAACTTACCCTCAACCTCGCGCGGCGCGAAGGGGTGGGGTGCATTTTCATCCGTCGCGCGTTGTCGCAGCGCCGTTCGCGCGTCGGCGCTATGCGATTGCAACATGAGCATGGCATGCTTGGCCTACACGCCCCTCGCACAACCCTGACCGGAGATCGCCCTCATGTTCGGACGCCAGCGCAGCCTGCGATTCGGCCTTCTCGCCTTCGCCGCCCTTGTCGCGATGCCGGCATGGGCCGCGCCGGTGACGATCACCTTCGTGCAGACCAACGACATCGACCGGATGGAGGAACTGGACGGTCGCGGCGGTTTTGCCAAGCTGGCCACCGTCGTCGAGGCCGAGCGCGCCAAGGGGCCGACTCTGTTCGTCCATTCCGGCGACACCATCTCGCCGTCGCTGCTCTCGGGCATCGACAAGGGCGTCCACATCATCGACATCCTCAACCAGATGAAGGTCGATGTGATGACGCCCGGCAACCACGAATTCGATTTCGGGCCGGACGTCTTTCACGCGCGCATCGGCGAGGCGACGTTTCCCGTTGTCACCTCGAACATCCGCGAAAAGGACGGCAGCCAGCCGAAGAACACGATCGACGAGAAGATCGTCGAGATCGAGGGCATCAAGATCGGCTTCTACGGCCTGACCACCGAGGACACGCCGGTGGTCGCCACCTCGGGCGACACGGTCTTCAACCCTTCGATCGAGACCGGCAAGGCCAAGGGCAAGGCGCTGCGCGAGGCGGGCGCGGATTTCGTCGTCGCCGTCGTGCACACGCCGCTTTCAGTCGATATCGCGCTGGTGCGCAACCACGCCGCCGATCTGGTGCTGTCCGGCCATGACGAGCACCTGCTGACCTTCTTCGACGGCAAGACGGCGCTGACGGAATCCGGCGCGCAGGCGGAGAGCATCGTCGTCACGCGGGTGACGATCGACAAGAGCGAGAAGGACGGCAAGACGAAGGTCGAGTGGCGGCCGCATTTCGAGATCATCGACAGCGCCACCGTGACGCCAGATCCGAAGATCGCCGGCGTGGTGAAGGCCTATCAGGACAAGCTCGACGCCGAGCTGAAGGTCGAGATCGGCACCACCCAGACGCCACTCGACAGCCGCCGCGCCACGGTGCGCGGCGAAGAAGCGGCGATCGGCGACCTGATCGCCGATGCGATGCGCGCCTCGGTCGGCGCCGACATCGCCCTCACCAATGGCGGCGGCATACGCGCCGACAAGGAATATCCGGCCGGCACCGTGCTGACGCGCGCCGATGTCTTCAGCGAGCTGCCCTTCGGCAACAAGACGGTGAAGCTGGCCGTCACCGGCAAGGCGCTGAAGGCGGCGCTCGAAAGCGGCTTCAGCCTGGCGGAGGCGGCGGCGGGCCGCTTCCCGCAGGTCTCGGGCCTCGTCGTCGAGGTCGACCTGAAGCAACTGCCCGGCATGCGGGTGAAGAGCGTCACGGTGAACCGTGAGCCGCTCGACCCGGACAAGAAATACACGCTCGCCACCAACGACTATGTCGCCGATGGCGGCGACGGCTATGTCGCGTTCAAGGACGCGGCGCGGCTGATCAGCCCGGTCGACGCCAAGCTGATGGCGAGCGACGTGATCGACTATATCGCGGCGCAGAAGACGATCGCCCCGAAGCCGGAAGGCAGGATCGTGTTCCGGTAGGTTCGGGAAGGTTAGGAAAGGCCCTCACCCCAGCCCTCTCCCGCGAGCGGGAGAGGGGGGGATCGCCGGCTCCCGGCATTTCCCAAGCTTCAGCGCGACTGGCACACTCCGGCATCATCCTGAGGCGCTTCGCTTCAGCGAAGCCTCGAAGGAGGATCCAGCGGAGGGACGATGGGCTTGAACCCTAGAGCCCCTTGGCCTGCTGGGCGAAGCCGAAGCTCTCGAACGAGAATTCGGCGACACGGAACGACTGGTAGATCTGGTCGCGGAACAGCTTCCACGGCTCGTAGATCGCCTTGAAGCGCGGGTGCTCTGCCGCGAGTTCGGCATAGAGCTCGAACGACGCCTTGTAGGCGGCCTCCAGAAGGTCGGTCGGGAAGGGCCGCAGTTGCACCCCCTTGTCGATCAGGCTGCGGATGGCCGTGTTGTTGCGCACATCGTAGCGGGCGAGCATCTCGTGCGAGGCCTGGCCGGCGGCCGTGCGCAGCGCCACCTTGTAGAGCTCCGGCAGCGCCTCGAAGGCCGGGCGGTTGACGAGCAGGTGGACGGACGGTCCGCCCTCCCACCAGCCGGGATAGTAGTAATAGGGCGCGACCTTGTAGAAGCCGAACTTCTCGTCCTCATACGGCCCGCCCCATTCGGCGGCGTCGATCGTGCCATCGGCCAAGGCGGCATAGATCCCCTCGGGCGCGATCTGCTGCGGCTCGACGCCCAGCCGGGCGAGCACGGTGCCGCCGACGCCGGCGATGCGCATCTTCATGCCGGCGATCTCCGGCAGGCTGCGGATCTCGCGCCGGAACCATCCGCCCATCTGCGCGCCGGTATTGCCGACGACGAAGGAGACCAGGTCGTAGTTGGCATAGAAGGTGTCGAGCAGGTGCTGGCCGCCGCCATCCGTGATCCAGGCGTCCTGCATCCGGGCGTTCATGCCGAAGGGCAGGGCGGTGCCGATCGCGAAGGCGGGGTCGAGATCCATATAATAGTAGGAACAGGTCTGGTGGGCCTGGATCGTGCCGTTACGAACGGCATCCAGCGTCTCGGCGCCGGGCGCGAAATGGCCGGGCGTCTCGATCTCGATGCGAAACCGGCCGCCGGTCAGCGCCGCGATCGTGCGCGCCATCGCCTCGGCGCTGCCATGAATGGTTTCGAGCGAGGCGGGGAAGCTCGATTGCAGCCGCCAGACGATGTCGGGCAGGCTGGACGTGACCGCGGGGGCGGCCAGCGCGGGGGCGGCGGCGCCTGCCACCGCCACGCCGGGGGCGATGACGGCGGTACGCAGGAACGTGCGTCGATCCGGTCGGTTCGGAGCCATTCCTTACCTCCTGGTTGGTCAGGGCAGCCATCGCGGCCGGGACTCAACGCCTTTCGGCGGCTGTCTCGGCCGGGGCTGCCGGCGTCCGGGGGAACGCCTATGGGGGGCTCGGTGGGTAGCCGGCAGAGTTGGCGAAAAGACGGCTTTTTGCCATGGTCCGGTGTAAAAGGAGCGAAATGCCTCACAGCAAGCGATCTGGATCATGACGGAACTGAAGAATGCCTCGCCTCTCGTGGCCGTTGCGGCCGATGTGCGCGAGTTCGAGGGCTATCGCTGGCACGCCGCTTCCGAGACCTATGTGAAGGCGGTCCTGACCGGCGCCGGCGGCATTCCGGTGATCGTGCCGTCACTGGGCGACGCGCTCGACATCGAGGCGCTGCTGGAGCGGGTCGATGGCGTGCTGGTCACCGGCAGCCGCTCCAACGTCCATCCTTCGCTCTATGGCGAAAGCGCCGATCCGCGCACCGAGCCCTATGACCCGGCCCGCGATTCGACCACGCTGCCGCTGATCCGCGCCGCGATCCGGCATGGCGTGCCGCTGCTCGCCATCTGCCGCGGCCAGCAGGAACTCAACGTGGCGCTCGGCGGCACGCTGATCTCGGAAGTGCAGGAGCATCCCGGACGCCACGATCACCGCGCGCCGGTTTCCGAGGTCCAGGCCGAGCGCTTCGCGATCCGCCACCCGGTCCGGATCATCGCCGATGGCTGTTTCGCCCGCATCGTCGAGCGCGACGAGATCGAGGTGAACTCGCTGCACCGGCAGGCGATCGGCGAACTGGCCGAAGGGCTGGTCGTCGAGGCGTTGGCGGCGGATGGCACGATCGAGGCGGTCAGCGTCCGCGACGCGCCGGGTTTCGCCGTCGGCGTGCAATGGCATCCGGAATATTGGGTGACGACCGACGCGCCCTCCGCCCGGCTGTTCCGCGCCTTCGGCGAGGCGATGCGGGCGCGCCTGGCCTCGCGCGGTCGCCTGGCTGCGGCGGAGTAGGGAGGAGGCCCTTCCTTCACCTCTCCCTGAGGGAGAGGTCGGAGCCAAGCTCCGGGTGAGGGTTTAGGGAACCATCCGGGTAGAGCTGCGCCTTGCAAGAGCCAGAACGGCGAGGCCGTAAACCCTCCCCCGCCGCACTGCGTGCGTCGACCTCTCCCTCAGGGAGAGGTGAAGGAAGCGAAATTAGCCTGCGGCCAAGGCGCCGCCGAGCATCAGCAGGCCGAAGAGCAGGATGCCGCTGGCGACGGCGATCTGCAGGCCGTTGACGACGCGCAGCTGCGTCCGCGTCTCGCCGCCAGAAAAGCGCAGCGCCAGGTCCTTGGCCTTGACCGCCAGGGTCGCCAGCGCCGAGACCGTCAGACCGGTGCCGAGCGCCATCAGCAGCACTGACAGGATGCCGGCCCAATAGAGCTTCTGCGATACGGCGAAGACCAGCACGATGATCGCGCCCGAGCACGGTCGGATCCCGACGGCGAGGATCGCCGTCCAGGCCCGGCCGACGGTCAGCGGGCGGTCGAGCTGGGACGGGTCGGGCGCGTGCGAATGGCCGCAATCGCAAGCGAGGCTGGTCGCCCCGGACGGGACGCGGCTGTCGGCGAGCCCCGTGGCCGAAAACCCCGCATTGGCGAGGCCGGCGGGAGCGACCCGGGGCCCGAAGGCGAGATTGCGGCCGAGCCGGTGATGGGGATGATTGCAGGTCGCGGGATCATGCTCGACGACTGGCGCATCCGGATTGGACTCCTGGCCGCGTCCCGACAGCTTCATCCAGAGCAGCCAGACGCCGCAGAGCGCGATCAGCGCGTAGCTGGCGATCTCCAGCGCATCGGTCGCCCGCGTCATGGTCATCGCGGTCACGTTGAGAATCAGCGTGCCGACGGAAACCACGAGGATGGCGGTCAGCGCCTGCACCAGGGCGGAGGCAAAGGAGATGACGATGCCGCGCTTCAGCCGGTCGCCGGTGGCCAGCAGATAGGAGGCGATCACCGCCTTGCCATGGCCGGGGCCGACGGCGTGGAACACGCCATAGGCGAAGGACAGCGAGACCAGGATGAGGGCGGCGTGGCCGCTCTGCGACAGGTTGGCGAGCGCGTCGGTCAGGTCGCGGTAGAACACCGATTGCTGGCGCGCGATCCACTGGAAGAGCGGGGCGAGGGGGCCGGCCCAGCCGACTGTGCCGCCGCCATCGGGCGTGGCGATGCCGAACGGGCTCGGCGCGGCGAGGGCAAGGGTCGGCATCGCGCTGGCGGCGACGGCGCCGATCCAGCGAAAGGCGCGGGATGGCTTCATGAACAGCGGATCGTGATCTGGGCCGCGAGGCTCGAGGCCGCGTCGGCGAGTTCATCGGGCAGGTCGCGCTGGTCGGCCGGGATCGCGGCAAGCTTGGCCATGATGTCGGCGTCGAGCTCATGCGGCGGCGCGTAATGCGCCGTGCAATTGGCCGGCGCGCCGGTGAGCGTGATGGCGTGGTGCTTCACGAAGTTGAAGGCGACGAAATATTCGGGGTCGAACACTTCCAGCGTCGTCGTCTCGCCGACCGCGGTCGGCGTCTTCAGCGGCAGCGTGTAGAACAGCGTCAGCCGGCTGTCGTGGAAGTCGAGCCAGTATTCGGACGGCGCCTCGACCGGCGCGCGGCGGCCATTGACCTTCAGCCGGGTGAAGTAGTGGTAGTCCTTCAGCGACTCGACATTGACCTTGGCGAGCGGCTGCAATTCCTCGTCCGACAGCTTGCCGTCGCCATTGGCGTCGAGGCCCTGGATGGCGAAGGCCGTGAAGGCCTGGTCGAACTGCCAGATATGGCGGATCGCCGACATCTTGCCGTCGGCGTCGAACAGGATCTCCTCCTTCGCATCGACAAAGACATGCGGATGCGCCTGGGCTGCGGTCGCGAAGAGCGCGGCGAAGGCGAAGACGATCAGGGATCGAAGCATGCGATGGGTCTCTGCGGAAAGGCGAACGGCCTGAAAGGGCCAGACAAGTGCGGCCAGATCGTGTCGAGCCGGAGGGGCTGACTATCAGAGCAAGATCCCTCTTGCCGGATTCGGCCTTCTCACCTCTCCCTGAGGGAGAGGTTCGCACAACGTGATCTAGCCGCAAGAAAACGTGTTGCTCCGTCGTCATCCCGGCGAAGGCCGGGATCCATACACACCGGCCTTATCGGCAAAAAGCTGACCACGGCTCACTTGGCCGGTGTTCATGGGCCCCGGCCTTCGCCGGGGCGACGAGCTTCCATGCACCTCATTCCGCGCGTTGTTGAGGTCGTGCAGAAGTCTCCTCAGGGAGAGGTGAAGAAGTGCACAAAGCCCTCTAGCAATTGCCGCCATGCGGGCCGTTCTTGTCGAACCACTTCACCAGGAAGTCGATGAAGCTGCGCACCTTGCCCGAGAGATGGCGGCGGTGCGGATAGACGGCGTGGATGGCAGCGCTGGCGGGCTCGTAGGCCTCCAGCACGACGCGCAGACGGCCGGCCTCGATATCGTCCTTGACCACCAGATGCGGGACGATGGCGAAGCCGAGGCCGGACAGTGCCGCGAGGCGCGCGGCGTTGGGGCTGTCGACCTCGACGCGGCCCTTGACCGGCACCGTCACTCGCTCGCCGTCGATCAGGAACGGCCAGTTGGTGCGGTAGGCGACGTTGGAATCGATGACGCAGGGCTTGCCGGAAAGCTCCTCCGGGCGCTCCGGCAGGCCATATTGTTCCAGCACGGCGGGGCTTGCGACGGCCGAGATGCGGAACGAGGCGAGGCGGCGGGCGATCAGGCTTGAATCGGTCAGGGTCGAAATGCGGATGGCGACGTCGAAGCCCTCATCGACGAGATCGACGAAGCGGTCCTCCAGATGCAGCTCGAGCGAGATCTCCGGCTCGCTGACCACGAATTCCATGATCGCGCGGCCGAGCTCGCCATCGCCGAAGGTGCGCGGCGCCGAGACCTTGAGGCGGCCGCGCGGCGCGGCATGGGCGTCACCGACCGAGGACTGCAGGTCCTCGATCCGCTGCAGGATCTCGGTCGCGTCGCGGGCATAGCCCTGGCCGACCTCGGTCAGCGACAGGGTGCGTGTCGTGCGGTTGAGCAGGCGGGCGCCCAGTTCGTCCTCGAGTTCGCGGACATATTTGGAGATCAGCGCCTTCGAGCGGCCCATCTTGCGCGCGGCGGCCGAAAAACCGCCGGCCTCGACGACCTCGACGAAGGTCTTCATCCGGGTGAGCGTATCCATCGTGCCGCCTAGGGTATTTCGAGCGAAGGGGGAGCCGGCCCGCGCGAGGCGGCGTGAGCCGGCGAAGCGGACTAGCCGGCCATGATCCGGGCGGCGAGATCGATCAAGGCGCGGTCGCGGCCGGCCGGCGCGATCAGCGAGACGCCCAGCGGGCATCCCTCATGGTCGGCGAGCGGCAGGCTGATCTGCGGCAGGCCGGCGAGACCGGCGGTGCAGAGCATGGAAAGCGCGCGGTTGCGGTAGGATTCGAGCTCGTCGCCGCCAAGCCCGATGCGCGGTGCGATGCCGGGCGTGGTCGGGATGGCAAGGACGGTATTGTCGCCGAGCAGGCCGCGCACGCGCGCCCGGACCTGGGCGCGGCGCAGGGCGGCGGCGTCATATTCCTCGCGGGTGACGTGGCTCGCCCATTCGAAGCGCTCGCGCACGCCGGGGCCGAAGCTCGGCTGGCGGCTCTCGATCCATTCGCCATTCGCCTGCCAGGCTTCATAGGCCTGCATGGTGCGGAAGATCATGCGCCAGGCGGCGAGCCCATCCGGCGCGACGATGACGGCGCCGGCCGGCTCCAGATGCGCGGCGATGCGCGGCGTCGCCGAACGGACGGCGGCTTCTTCCAGTTCGCCGAGCAGCAGGGCGTGGATGTCGTCGCCGACCAGGAAGCGGGTCAGCGGCGTGTCGCTCTCGTCCTCGCCCAGCAGCACGGCGCCGACGCGGGAGAAGGTATCGGCGTCGCGGGCGAACCAGCCGACCGTGTCGAAGGTCTCGGCCAGCGGCGCGACACGCGAAATGTCGATGCGTCCATGCGTCGGGCGGATGCCGAGCAGGCCGTTATAGGAAGCCGGCGCGCGCACCGAGCCGCCGGTGTCGCTGCCGAGCGCGAAATCGACCAGGCCGCCGGAGACGGCGGTGGCCGAGCCGGAGGACGAGCCGCCCGGAATGCGGCCGGGCGCGCGGACGTTGATCGGCGTGCCGTAATGGTGGTTTTCGCCATTCATCGAATAGGCGAACTCGTCCGTGTGGACCTTGCCGACGAAGCGGGCGCCGGCATCGAGCAGGAGTTGCACGGCGGGCGCGGTCTCCGTCTTGTCGCCGCTCTCGGCGCGCTTCAGCGGGTGGCCGACGCCGGTCGGATAGCCGGCGACGTCATAGAGATCCTTGATCGCCATGGTGAGGCCGACGAGCGGCCCGGTCGGGGAGGACGGCACTTCAACGGCGGGATAGTCGACGAACGCATGGACCGGATCATTGGCGAGAAGCATGGGCGTCTATCGACTCCTGGATGGGATATCGGGGCGACGCCATCGCGGCGTCGCTTTGCAGGCGATTCATAGCGCCATTCTCGGGTATTTGCCAAAAAAGAGCGCGCCGGGCGCGTCAGGCGGCGATGGCGGCGCCGTCGGAACGTGGATCGCTTGCGCCGAAGATTCGGCCATCCTTGCGCCGCACCAGCGCGCCGGCATGGCCCATGGTGTCGGAATAGGCCTCGTCCAGCACGGCGACCTCGTGGCCGGCCCGCTCCAGCGCGATCAGAAGGTCGGGATCGAACCGGTTTTCCACGCGCAGATTGGTGTGGTCCGAGCCCCAGGTGCGGCCGAGCAGCCAGCGCGGGGCGTCGATCGCCTCGCCCAGATCCATGCCGAACAGCGCATGCCGGCTCATCAGGGCGGCCTGCGTCTGCGGCTGGCCTTCGCCGCCCATCGTGCCATAGCTCATGATGCGGCCATCGTCGAAGCGGGCGAGCGCCGGGTTCAGCGTGTGGAACGGCTTGCGGCCGGGCTCGAGCGGATTGAGCGCGCGCGGATCGAGCGAGAAGCTGGCGCCGCGGTTCTGCCAGGTGATGCCGGTCGCCGGCAGCACGACGCCGGAGCCGAACTCCCAGAAGATCGACTGGATATAGGAGACGGAGAGGCCGGAGGCGTCGATCGCGCCGAGCCATACCGTGTCGCCCTTCTTCGCCACCTGAGGCCAGGGCGCGGCGCGGGACATGCTGATCTGCGCCGCCTCGCGGTCGAGCACGCGCGGCGACAGATGCACGGAGAGATCGCCGGCGAAGATCGGGTCGGTGACATGCTTGTCGCGGATCAGGAAGGCGCGCTTGGTCGCCTCGACCAGCCCGTGAACATGCTCGAAGCTCTCGCCGCGCTTGACGTTGAGCCGCTCGAAGATGCCGAGGATCAGCAGCGAGGCGAGGCCCTGGGTCGGCGGCGGCGAGTTGAAGACCGTGGCGCCCTCGAGCCGGACGGAGAGGGGGGCGCGCAGGCGCGCCTCATGCGCGGCGAGATCGTCGCGCGTCACCGGGCATTCGAAGCGCTCGAGATCGCCGGCGATCTCGCTGGCGACGTCGCCCTTGTAGAAGTCGAGGAAGCCGGCGCGGCCGAGATGTTCGAGCGTATCGGCGAGGCGCTCCTGGCGGATCGTCGCGCCAAGCTCCGGCGCCTTGCCGTCGACCAGGAACACGTCGTTGAAGCCGGGGGCGGCGGAGAGGTCGGCCAGATGCTGCGCCGTCAGCCTTGCCTGCGAGCGGGTGACGCTTATGCCCTTCTTGGCATGTTCGACGGCGTTGGCGAGCAGGGTGGGGCGGTCGATCCGCCCGCCCAGGCTCTGCGACAGTTCATAGGCGGTGTTCCAGCCGGAAACCGCGCCGGCGACGGTGAGCGCCGCGTCGGGGCCGCGCGTCGGGATCGTGTCATAGCCCTTGCCGCGATAGGCCTTGATGGTGGCGAGCGAACCGGCGCCGCCGCAGGCTTCGAGATAGCGCGGATCCTTGCCGGGCTCGCGGATCAGCCAGAAGCCGTCGCCGCCAATGGCATTCATATGCGGGTAGACCACGGCGATGGTGGCGGCGGCGGCGATCACCGCTTCGATGGCGTTGCCGCCGGCCCGGATGATCTCGGCCCCCGCTTCCGCTGCAGCCCTGTGGGGGGCCACAACCATGCCCTTTTCGCCGACGACGGTCTCGTTCACATGCAGCACTCCTGTTGCCGCTTCTGCATAGGCGATCGGGCCGATTGCCGGAAGCACGAATCAATCGCAGTGGCGGGCGCGTTAAGCCTGTTTGGCAGGCGGAATCCGGCTCCTGGAGGGGGCTGCCAAGCCCCTGTGGCGACACAAAAATGTCGTGATTCCGTCATGTCGGCAGCGCTGCGGCCGCCCCTGCATGATTTTTGTGCCCGAGGGGCAAAAACCGCTTGAATGTTAACCGCGTTGGGCCTACGTACCGCTTGCCCAATTATCGCACGTGCCTGTGGTTGCGTGCCGACCGGTGGGGCTTCGGACAAGAGGCCGAAGCGACGCCCAAGACCCTCACAAAGAGAGGGTCCCAGGAGTTCGGGAGAGATCCCGATAAGGTCGGCAGCCGGAAAGCGAAACCGGTGAACTCCGTCTCCGCGGAGGACGCGACTTGAAGCAACGACGTAGCGGGCTTTTTTGGTCTCGGACGGCTCTCCATCGGCCGTAGTCACTGAAGAGGCACTACATCCTTGCCGGGCGTGCGGATCGGGTCTCCCGTTCCAAGCGAAGGCAGCGCTCACGATAAACGCTGGCCGTTTGTCCCAAGCGACTGCTACCCGCGAAAACTGCCGGCTTACCCCGGCAAAAACGGCTCGTCTTCAACGTTCCGATCGCGTCCATAGCGCTCGGCGCGGCGATTTCGCTCCGGTTTCGTCCCGCTTCGCAACGCTTTTCTGGCCTTGGCAGGCCATCGGGGAGACCCTCATGACCGCTCGCATCATCGACTTCCTCAATAGCCGACGTCCCGAAGGCCCGTGCCTTGTCGTGGATCTCGATGTCGTGCGGGAGAATTATCTCACCTTTGCGCACGCCCTGCCCGACACCCGCGTCTTCTATGCGGTGAAGGCCAATCCGGCTCCGGAAGTGCTGGCGCTGCTCGCCTCGCTCGGCTCGAACTTCGACTGCGCGTCGGTCGCCGAGATCGACATGGCGCTGGCTGCTGGCGCGACCCCGGACCGCATCTCCTTCGGCAACACCATCAAGAAGGAGCGCGACGTCGCCGCTGCCTTCGCGCGTGGCATCGACCTTTATGCGGTCGATTGCGAAGCCGAAGTCGACAAGGTCGCCCGCGCCGCTCCCGGCACCCGCGTGTTCTGCCGCATCCTGTGCGACGGCGCCGGCGCCGAATGGCCGCTTTCGCGCAAGTTCGGCTGCGAGCCCCAGATGGCTGTCGGCGTGCTCGAGCATGCCCATCGCCAGGGCCTGCGCGCCTATGGCGTTTCGTTCCATGTCGGTTCGCAGCAGGCGAACACCGAAGCCTGGGACGGCGCGCTCGCGTCGGCCGCCGGCATCTTCCACACGCTCGCAGAGCGCGGCATCCAGCTGTCGATGGTCAATCTCGGCGGCGGCTTCCCGACCCGTTATCTCAAGGAGATTCCGGGCGTGGAGAACTATGCCTCGTCGATCGACTCGGCCCTGAAGCGCCATTTCGGCAACCGGATCCCCGAGACGATCATCGAGCCGGGCCGCGGCATGGTCGGCAACGCCGGCATCATCAAGACGGAAGTCGTGCTGATCTCCAAGAAGAGCGACTCCGCCGACGACCTGCGCTGGGTCTATCTCGACATCGGCAAGTTCGGCGGCCTGGCCGAGACGATGGACGAGTCGATCCGCTACCCGATCCGCACGGCGCACGACCACGACGAGAAGACGGCCTGCGTGCTTGCCGGCCCGACCTGCGACTCGGCCGACGTCCTTTACGAAAAGACGCCGTATCACCTGCCGGTTTCGCTCTCGATCGGCGACGAAGTGCTGATCGAAGGCACGGGTGCCTATACGACGACCTATTCGGCCGTCGCCTTCAACGGCTTCAAGCCGCTCGAATCCTTCGTGATCTGAGGGAATTCCATCGATGATTCAGATCGACGTGGAGGCGCCCGGCGAAGCCGGCGCCCGGGAAATGCTGCTTGACCGGACCATGGGGCCGGATCGCCACCAGAAGACCTCCGAACGCCTGCGGGAAAATCGCCTGCCGGCGTCCGGCCTGGCTCTCGTCGCCCGCGATGGCGACGCGATCATCGGTACGGTCCGTCTGTGGAACGTTGCGGCCGGCGGCCGCGACGCGCTGCTGCTCGGGCCGCTGGCGATCGCGCCGGAACGGCAGAGCGAAGGCCTTGGCGGCAAGCTGATGCGCGCCGCGCTGAACCGCGCCGCCATGTTCGGCCATGGCGCCGTGATCCTGGTCGGCGATGCCGAATATTATGCCCGCTTCGGCTTTTCCGCCGCGGCGACGCAGAGCCTGCTGATGCCGGGGCCCGTGGAGCGCAAGCGCTTCCTGGCCCTGGAACTCCGCGAAGGCGCTCTCGACGGCGCTTCCGGAATGCTGGTCGCGACAGGCGACTGGTCGGTCCCGCCGCTCTCCGCGCCGGACTTTCCGCTGGTTGCAAGCCCGTCCGGGCTCGACCTGGCCGACACAAGCCGCTAGGCTCCCGCTTCAAACCGGTCGTGGATGGAAGAGCTGACGCTCCTCCATCCACGACTTTTTGTTTGTCACGAAGGAAGGGTACGGTACCCCACTTGTTGATTTCGACTTTGAGGAGTGTCTCGCTATGACGACTTGGCCTGTCTACGGTCGCATCAATGGCCCCGTGGTCATCATCGGCTTCGGTTCGATCGGGCGAGGGTTCCTCCCGCTGATCAGGCGCCATTTCGCGCTCGACCAGCCGCAGATCACGGTCATCGAACCGAGCAGTGAAAACGTCGGACTGATGGCCACCTACGGCGTGAAGCACGTCAAGGCGGCGCTGACGCGGGAAAACTTCCGCGAGATCCTGGCGCCGCTGCTGGCTCCCGGCGGTTTCTGCGTCAATCTCTCGGTCGACACCTCCTCGCTCGACATCATGAAGCTCGCCCGCGAAATGGGCAGCCTCTATATCGATACGGTGATCGAGCCCTGGCCGGGCTTCTATTACGATCACAAGGCCGATCCGGCCTCGCGCTCCAACTATGCGCTGCGCGAAGAGCTGCTGACGGAAAAGCGCGCCAATCCCGGCGGTCCGACCGCGGTTTCCTGCTCCGGCGCCAATCCGGGCATGGTGTCGTGGTTCGTCAAGCAGGCGCTGCTCGACGTGGCGCGCGACCTCAACATCGAGCATGACGAGCCGAAGACGCGCCGCGAATGGGCAGCCCTGATGAAGGCGACCGGCGTCAAGGGCATCCACATCGCCGAGCGCGACACCCAGCGCGCCCGCGTCGCCAAGCAGCTCGACACCTTCATCAACACCTGGTCGGTCGAGGGCTTCATCTCCGAAGCGCTGCAGCCGGCCGAGCTTGGCTGGGGCACGCATGAGCGCTGGATCCCGGACCATGCCCGCACGCATGACACCGGAAGCGGCGCGGCGATCTTCCTGCTCGGCCCGGGCGCCGATACGCGCGTGCGCTCCTGGTGCCCGACGCCGGGCCCGCAGCTCGGCTACCTCGTGACGCATAACGAGGCGATCTCGATCGCCGACCACTTCACGGTGCGCGAAGAGGGCGAAGTCGTCTATCGCCCGACCTGCCACTACGCCTACCACCCGTCCAACGACGCGGTGCTGTCCCTGCACGAAATGTTCGGCCGCGCCGGCAAGCGCCAGTCGAAGCAGCACATCCTCAGCGAGGAAGAGATCATCGCCGGTCGCGACGAGCTCGGCGTGCTTCTGTACGGCCATGCCAAGAATGCCTACTGGTATGGCTCGCGGCTGACGATCGACGAGGCGCGCGAAAACGCGCCCTACCAGAACGCTACCGGCATGCAGGTGACGTCGGCGGTGATCGCCGGCATGGTCTGGGCGCTCGAGCATCCGACCGCCGGCATCGTCGAGGCGGACGAGATGGACTACCATCTCTGCCTGCGCATCCAGCGGCCCTATCTCGGCACCGTCGAGGGCATCTACACCGACTGGACGCCGCTCACCGATCGCCCGGGCTTCTTCCCGGAAGACATCGACGAGAGCGACCCCTGGCAGTTCCGCAACGTGCTGGTCCACAATCTGGGCTGACTTCTCCGACGCGAGGCGGAGTCCTTCGCCTCTCCCTCAGGGAGAGGTGAGCATGGCGCCTTCGCCGGCGCGACGCGTTCATTCTGAGAGTGGCGCTCAAGTCGAGCAAGACCATGAGGACCGGGCTTTGGCCCGGTCTTTTTTTATGCGCTTGCCGGGGCAGGGCGCATCCGCCGTCGATGCCGCCTGCCGATTAGGCAGGGCCCGCGGCTGCCGCGACATGCGTCACGGGCATGTCTCCGCCGGCTTGCCGCCCCGATGCGAGCACATTCGGTACCTGGGTGCCGCAATTCGGCCGCAGCGCTTAATGTGCAGTGCAATATGACAGCGAAATTAATGCTGCTCTGCGTCAGGCGCATCGCTGGCATGAGCTTTTTCGCAGTGCTCATTCCGTCGGCATCAGCCTATATCAGCGTCAACAAGAACGGCGACAGAGAAATCCGGCGCCAGTTCGACAGAGATCAGACCGAATTCAAAAGGACATCCGAAAATGGCTATGAACATCGTTGCTTCCTACAAGACCTGGCGCAAGTTCCGCGAGACCTACAACGAGCTTTCCCGCCTGAACAACCGCGAGCTTGCTGACCTCGGCATTCACCGCGGCGAGATCGAGCGCGTCGCCAAGCAGGCCGTCGGTTACTAAGACTTCCGACACGCGCTATAAGTTCAAGGAATTCGCAGGGAACCTCCTCCCCTCCAAGTCCCTGCGATCGGCGCCGCGCTGACCTCCTCCCCGGCAACGCGCCACCTTCAAACGCCCGTCGACCTCCTCCCCGACGGGCGTTTCTTCTTCGACGCCATGCCGTTTTCCTCCCAAAACCATGCGTCAGACGCCGGCAGACGCGACCGAGTCTCGAGCCTCCCCTTCGGCTCCCGGTCGCGCGCCGGCGTCATTTTTTTTGGGCCTTGGCTCTCCGCCCGCTCCGGGCCGGCACGCGCCCCAGGCGGGCAGACCGAACATCCCACCTTGGAATGATTTTGACTTACCTTCCGTAACGTCGTAACGGCGTTTCGGGGGCGTTTGACGGGATGAGTCGGCCCCGCTTCCGGAGGGGAATTCGACATGCCAAGAATTAGCCAGATGTTTATCGGGACCGCGGTGATTTATGTGATCATCGGCATGCTGGGCGGCATCATCATGGGCGCGCAGCAGGACTTCAGCCTTGCGCCGGCCCATGCCCATCTCAACCTGATCGGCTGGGTATCGCTCGCGCTGATGGGCTTTTATTACAACGCCAATCCCGCCAAGGCCGAGAGCCGGCTCGCGCTGATCCAGTTCTGGGTCTCGACGATCGGCCTCTGGATCATGATCCCGGGCCTGGTGCTGACGCTGCGCGGCGCACCGGCCGGCGAACCGATCGTCATCCTGGGATCGCTGATCACGCTGGTCGGCATGATCCTGTTCGCGACCGCGATCTTCCGCAAGGCCCCCAGCCTGCGCTGAAGTATTTGGCCCGCGCGTCTCCGCACCTCTCCCTGAGGGAGAGGTCGGAGCGAAGCTCCGGGTGAGGGTTTAGGGAACCTTCGGAAGAAGGCGCGACGGCCGGGAGACAGGTCGGTGAGGTCGTAAGCCCTCACCCGCCGACCTGCGGTCGTCGACCTCTCCCTCAGGGAGAGGTGAAAGGGCAGCCAGCTTCGTGAGCGTCTCGCTGGCCGTCTCAGCCGGCGAGGTCGATGACGCCGGCTTCGCCGCCTTCGGTGCCGAAGACGAGGCGGATGCCCTTCTTGTCCCAGGCGAGCGCGCTGATCGGGCCGCCATCGGCCGGCTTGCGCAAGATCGCTTCATCGCTGTCGGCAAAGCGAACCGCCAGCACCATGCCGTCCCGGTAGCCGATCGCCACGACTTCCTCGGTCGGGTGGCAGGCGACGAAGCTGACGATCTGGTCGCGCACGCCCAGCTGCAGCGGCTGCTTGCCCATGGGGCCGTCCTTGAAGTGGAACGGCCACAGCACGGCCATTTCCGCGCCCGACGTCGCGAGGAACCGGCCCTTGGCCGACCACGACATCGACTTCACCTTGCCCGGATAGCCCGACATGCGCATGTGGCCACCGCCGTCGGCGACGCGCCAGCCATGCAGCGAATTCTCCTGCATGGTCGTGATGACGTTCTTGCCATCGGGCGAGAAGGTGACGCCGAGATGCGAGCCCTTCCATTCGAACTCGGTCGGCTTGGCATCCGTGCCGATCCACCAGAGCGACACGCCATTGTAGCGCGCGACGGCGAGGCGCAGCCCCTTGGGCGCGAAGGCGAGGCCGGCGGCGGTGCGCTCATGCTCCAGCACGCGCTCCTTGCCATTGGCGAAGCGCACGAAAACCTGGCGGCCGCTGGCATAGGCGATCGTGCCGTCCGGGCCGCAGGCGACCTGGTCGATCCACTTCTTCGGCTGCACCGCGATCTCGTCGATCTTGCCGCTCGCGTCGATCGCCGTGACGCGACCGTCATCGCCGGTGGTGATCAGCCGGTCGCCATCGAGCGTGCGGGCGGCGGCAAGCAGGCCACCGGAATGGACGTCGTGCTTCTCGGCGGAGGGGCCGCTGACCAGGGCGACCTTGCCGTCGCCGAGCGCGAAGACCGGCTCGGAACCCAGAAACTCGGCGGCGACGACATAGGCGTCGAGAGGAAAGGACTGGATCGTGGGCAAGAGGCGTTTCCGGTCGATGTCTGTCGTGGATTTTGGGAGAGATCAGGCCGCGTCACCCGGAATGTCTTGGGATGACGCGGCCTTCAAGGGTAGAGGGCGGCGAGGGGCCGGCCCGTTCCGGGGCTCAGGCGGCGACGAGGCAATCCTCGAAGCTCTTGCGAAGCGCCTGCTCGTTCAGCTTGCGGCCGATGAAGACGAGACGGCTCTCGCGCTTCTCGCCCTCGGCCCAGGGGCGCTGATGCGTGCCTTCGACGATCATGTGCACGCCCTGCAGCACATAGCGGTCCGGATCCTTGTCCATCGCCAGGATGCCCTTCAGGCGCAGGATGTTCGGACCCTCGACCTGGGTGATCTCCTGGATCCAGGGGAAGAACTTGTTCGGATCGAGCGTGCCGCCGCGCAGCGAGACGCTGAACACGGATTCGTCATGGCGCGGATGGTGGTGGTGATGGTCGTGATCATGGTCATGACCGTGATGGCCATGGTCGTGGTCATGATGGTGGTGATCGTGGCCGCAATTCTCGTCATGGACGTGATCATGGTCATGATCGTCGCCCTCGAGGAATTCCGGGTCGAGCGTCAGGATGCGCTCGAGATCGAAAGCGCCGCGGTCGAGCACCTTGGTGAGATCGATGGCGCAGCGCTCGGTCCGGTGGATCGTCGCATGCGGGTTGATCTCGCGGATGCGGCGCTCGACGGCGGCGAGCTTCTCAGCGTCGACGAGATCGGCCTTGTTGAGCAGGATGACGTCGGCGAAGGCGATCTGTTCCTCGGCCTCCGGCGCGTCGTCGAGCCGGGTCAAAAGGTTCATCGCGTCGGCGACGGTGACGACGGCGTCGAGGCGCGACTTGGCGCGGACATCGTCATCCATGAAGAAGGTCTGCGCGACCGGGGCCGGATTGGCGAGGCCGGTGGTCTCGACCAGGATGCCGTCGAAGCCGCCCGGGCGCTTCATCAGGCCCTCGACGACGCGGATCAGGTCGCCGCGCACCGTGCAGCAGACGCAGCCATTGTTCATCTCGTAGATCTCTTCGTCGCTCTCGACGATGAGGTCGTTGTCGATGCCAATCTCGCCGAATTCATTGACGACGACGGCGTATTTCTTGCCGTGGTTTTCCGAGAGGATGCGGTTCAGCAGCGTCGTCTTGCCGGCGCCGAGATAGCCGGTGAGCACGGTGACCGGGATCTGGGTTTCCGTCATGAAATGTCTCCGGCGCGGAACATCAGCCCGCGCAAAAGGGGGAATGGGTTGCCGCCTGATATAAGGGATGTCGGCG
This sequence comes from Kaistia sp. UC242_56, assembly GCF_044452255.1. Lineage (NCBI taxonomy): Bacteria > Pseudomonadati > Pseudomonadota > Alphaproteobacteria > Hyphomicrobiales > Kaistiaceae > Kaistia > Kaistia sp. UC242_56. The sequence continues at coordinate 4,416,526 of NZ_JBIOAN010000002.1, read as the reverse complement.
CCGATTGCGATGGGTCACGCTGCGACAATGGCCGTTCGCGTCCGCGCAAAATTTCCATCTCCCAAACATCAATAGGGTGAGGAGCGGTCGCAGGCCGCGTCTCGATCCACGCGCGATTTCGGTGCGTCCTTCGAGACGGCCCTGAAGGGCCTCCTCAGGATGTCGAAGGCGGTGCGTGTTCCGTCCAGATGGCGCCGGCCCTTTACCTCCCCCTGAGGGGGAGGTCGGAGCGAAGCTCCGGGTGAGGGTTTAGGGAACTGTCCGGAGAGGCCGTAAACCCTCACCCGCCGGCCTTCGGCCGTCGACCTCTCCCTCAGGGAGAGGTGAAGGAAAGCGGCTTCCAATTGGGGGGACCTAAGCCGCCCGGTCATCCCGCTCGACGGCCCAGCAGGCGACTTCGGTTTCGCCGTGAAAGCGCAGTTCCGGGCGGTCGACGCGGCATTTGTCGAAGGCGAGCGGGCAGCGCGGGTGGAAAGCGCAGCCGGATGGCGGGTTGAACGGCGAGGGCAATTCGCCCTTCAGCCGGACCCGGTCGCGCTGGCGCTCGGGATCGGCCATCGGCGTCGCCGAAAGCAGCGCCTGCGTATAGGGATGCATCGGCCGCTCGAACAGCTTTTCACGGGGGGCACGTTCGACTACGCGGCCGAGATACATGACCAGGATCTCGTCCGCCATGTGCCGCACGACCGCCAGGCCATGGCTGATGAACAGGTAGGAAAGGCCGAGGCTATCCTGCAGCTCGACCAGCAGGTTGAGCACCTGCGCCTGCACCGACACGTCGAGCGCCGAGACCGGCTCGTCGAGCACCAGGATCTTCGGCCGCAGCATCAGCGCGCGGGCAATCGCGATGCGCTGGCGCTGGCCGCCGGAGAACATATGCGGATAGCGGTCGGCATGCTCGGGGCGAAGGCCGACCCGCTGCAGCATGTCGAGCACGGCGGCCTTGCGTTCGGCCGCGCTCATTTCCTTCCGGTTGATCACCAGCGGCTCGGCCAGCGCATCGATGATCCTCTGGCGCGGATTGAGCGAGCCATAGGGGTTCTGGAAGACGATCTGCACGTCGGAGCGCAGCTTCTTCAGCGCCGCCTTGTCGGCGGTGACGATGTCGGTATCGCCGATGACGAGCTGCCCCTCGCTCGGCTCCTCGATCATGGTGACGAGGCGGGCGAGGGTGGACTTGCCGCAGCCGGATTCGCCGACGACGGCCAGCGTCTTGCCGGCGTGCAGGGTGAAGCTGGCCTCGGCCAGCGCCTTGATGGTGGCGGCGGGCTTGAAGGCGCCGCGGCTCACCGAATAGAAGCGCGCCAGCTTGCTGGCTTCGAGGACGACGGGCGCGTTCATGCCGCGACCTCCCTGCCTTCGGGGTGGGGATGGCCGATCGGCCGGCCATGCGTCAGCGGATAGTGGCAGAGCGCGAAGCCGGCGATGGCGCCCTGGCGCGGCGGCAGCTTGGTGCGGCAGCGTTCGGTGGCGAAGCGGCAGCGCGGCTCGAACAGGCAGGCCGGCGGCCGGTCGAACTGGCCGGGCACGACGCCGGGGATCGAGGGCAGGCGCTTGCCCGTCGCGCGTTCCGGCAGGGCGGCCAGCAGCGCCGCCGTATAGGGGTGGTGCGGATCGGCGAAGAGTGGGCCGACCGGCTGTTCCTCGATCTTTTGCCCGGCATAATGCACCGAGACGCGCTCGGCCGTTTCGGCGACGACGCCCATGTCGTGGGTGATCAGCACCAGGCCGGTATGGGTCTCGCGCTGCAGCGAGACGAGCAGCTCCAGGATCTGCGCCTGGATGGTCACGTCGAGCGCCGTGGTGGGTTCATCGGCGATGATCAGCTTGGGCCGGCAGGCGAGCGCGATCGCGATCATCACGCGCTGGCTCATGCCGCCGGAAAGCTGATGCGGGAAGGCGGAAAGCCGCCGTTCGGGATCCGGGATGCCGACGGCCTCGAGCAGTTCGATCGAACGCTTTCGGCGCTCGCTCTTGGAAAGGCCGAGATGGACCTTCAGGCTTTCGCCGATCTGGTAGCCGACCGTGAAGCATGGGTTGAGGCTCGACATCGGCTCCTGGAAAATCATCGCCATGTCCTTGCCGACGAGCCGGCGCCGCTCGCGCGGCGTCAGCGTCAGCAGGTCGCGGCCGTCAAAGGCGAGCGTCTTGGCCGAGACGGTGGCGGTCCAGGGCAGCAGGCCCATCACCGCCAGCATGGCGACCGACTTGCCGGAGCCGGATTCGCCGACGATCGCCAGGATCTCGCCGCGGTCGACCGTGAGCGACACGCCGTCGACGGCGCGGAACTGGCCGGAGCCGGTCTTGAAGTCGACCGTCAGGTCGGAGATTTCGAGAAGCGGCATGTCAGCTCCTCCGCATTTTCGGGTCGAGCGCATCGCGCAGCCCGTCGCCGACAAGGTTGATGGCAAGCACGGTGATCAGGATGGCGAGGCCGGGCTCGGTGACGATCCAGGGCGCGGATTGCAGGAATTCGCGCGCCGAGGCGAGCATCGCGCCCCATTCGGGCGAGGGCGGCTGCGCGCCGAGGCCGAGGAAGCCGAGCGCCGCTGCCTCCAGGATGGCGTTGGAGATGGTCAGCGCCGCCTGGACGATGATCGGCGCCATGCAATTGGGCAGTACCGTCTTGAACATGATCCGCAGCGTGCCGGCGCCGCCGACGCGGGCCGCCGTCACATAGTCGCGCGTCTTCTCCTGCATTGCCGACGCCCGCACCAGGCGGACGTAATAGGGAAGGTAGACCACGGTGATCGCGATGATCGTGTTGGTCAGGCTCGGGCCGATGATGGCGACGATGACGATGGCGAGCAGCAGGCTCGGCACCGACAGGATGACGTCCATCGCCCGCATGATCACGATTGACGGCCAGCCCGGCGCGAAGGCGGCGACCAGGCCGAGCACGATGCCAACCACCATCGAGGCGACCACCACCGACAGGCCGATGAACAGCGACAGCCGGGCGCCGAAGATCAGGCGCGAGAGCATGTCGCGGCCGATCTCGTCGGTGCCGAGCAGGAAGGCGCTATTTCCCCCCTCGACCCAGGCGGGCGGGATGCGGGTGAACTCACGGAACTGCTCGATCGGCGAATAGGGCGCCAGGAAATTGGCGAAGATGGCGACGAAGACCAGCAGGCCGAGCAGGATCAGCCCGATCAGGGCGGCGCGGTTTTCGGAGAAGTCGCGGAAGAAGGAGGCGAAGGGACCGGGCGGCGCCTTCGGCTCGACCATGGCGGCGGCGGTCCGCTCGGCAGGCATTCTGTCAGCGGGCATGGCGGATCCTCGGGTTGAGCACGCCGTAGAGCAGGTCGACGAGAATGTTGATGACGATGACGATGCCGGAGACCAGCAGGATGCCGCCCTGCAGCACCGGATAATCGCGACGCTGGATCGATTCGATCAGCCAGGAGCCGATGCCGGGCCAGGAGAAGATGTATTCGGTCAGCACCGCACCGGCCATCAGCGCGCCAACCTGCAGGCCGATCACCGTGACGACGGGGATCAGCGCGTTGCGAAGCGCATGGATGCCGACGACGCGGAAGGGCGACAGGCCCTTGGCGCGGGCGGTGCGGACGTAATCCTCGCCGAGGATTTCCAGCATGGCCGAGCGGGTCATGCGGGCGATGGTGGCGAGCGGAATGGTGCCGAGCACGATGGTCGGCAGGATCAGATGCGATACGGCCGAGCTGAACGCGCCCTCCTGGCCGGAGAGCCAGCTGTCGATCAGCATGAAGCCGGTGACGGGCTCGAAATAATAGAGCAGGTCGATGCGGCCCGAGACGGGAGTCCAGCCGAGATCGACCGAGAAGAACAGGATCAGCAGCAGGCCCCACCAGAAGATCGGCATGGAGAAGCCGGTCAGCGCCGCGCCCATCAGCGTGTAATCGACGAAGGTGCCGCGCCGGGTCGCCGCGATCACGCCGGCCGGAATGCCGAGGATCGTCGCGAACAGCATGGCGCAAATGGCCAGTTCCAGCGTCGCCGGAAACAGCGTCGTGAATTCGGTCAGGATCGGCGTCTGCGTCGAGATCGAGGTGCCGAAATCGCCATGCGCGATCTGCCAGAGATAGTCGAGGAACTGTTTCCACACCGGCTGGTCGAGACCGAGTTCATGGCGGAAATGCGCCAGACGCTCGGGCGAGATGCCGCGCTCGCCGGTACGGGCCTCGACCGGGTCGCCCGGCACGAGCCGGATCGCGATGAAGGTGAGGAAGGCGATGGCCAGGAAGGTCGGAATGACCAGCAGCACGCGCCGGATGATGAAACTGAACATGGTGATACCGCCTGGAAGGCGAGGCGGGAGGCGCCGTCACGGCCGTCATCCCCGCGAAAGCGGGGATCCGCCCTGGCCCTTGCGGGCCGGCGGATCCTGGGGCTTGCGTGAGCCTGCCGGACCGCGCGCGACGCGGCCCGCCAGGCTCATGGCATTACCCGGAACGACGGAGGTGTGGTGCCCCCCGTCCTCGTCCGTCGCTTGCTACTCGAGACCGACTTCGGCGAATTCACGCCGTCCGAGCGGGCTGACCTTGTAGTTCGTCACGTTCTTGCGGATCGGCTCGTACACGATCGAATGCGCGACGTTGAAGACCGGCGCTTCTTCATGCGCGATCACTTGCATCTGCTCATAGAGCTTGGCGCGCTCCGCCACGTCGAAGGTCGACTTGGCCTTCTGGAACAAGGCCTCGAAGTCCTTGTTGCACCACTTCGACAGGTTCTGGCCGCCCGGACGGGCGCCCTCGCAGCCGAGCAGGAAGAAGAAGTTGTCGGGATCGCCATTGTCGCCGCTCCAGCCGAGCTGGCCCATCTGGTGCTCGCCGGCCTGCATGCGCTTGCGGTATTCGCCCCACTCATAGGAAACCAGGTGGGTCTTGATGCCGACCTTCTCGAAATCCGCCTGCATCAGTTCGGCGATGCGCTTGGCGTTCGGGTTGTAGGGGCGCGTTACCGGCATCCACCACAGATCGCTCTCGAAGCCTTCCGCGACGCCGGCGGCCTTCAGCATTTCCTTGGCCTTGGCCGGGTCATACTTGTAGGGCTCGATCGCGTCGTTGTAGCTCCAGATCGTCGGCGGAATGAAGTTCTTGGCCGCCTGGCCGGCGCCGCCATAGACGTCCTTGATGATCGTCGCCTGGTCGATCGCCATCGTCAGAGCCTGGCGCACTTCCTTCTTGTCGAAGGGCGGCTTGGTGACGTTGAACGACAGATAGGCGATGTTGAGGCCCGGCTGCGACAGCAGGTTGACGTTCGCGTCCTTGCCCATGGCGTCGAGGTCGGCCGGGTTCGGGCCGATCATCACCTGGCATTCGTTCTTCTGCAGCTTGGCCCAGCGCGCGGTCGGGTCCTTGGTGATGGCGAAGACGAGGTCGTCGATCTTGGCCTTCGGGCCCCAGAAGTCCGGGAACGCCTTGAAGCGGATGACGGCGTCCTTCTGGTAGGCGACGAAGGTGAAGGGACCGGTGCCGATCGGCTGCTGGTCGACCGTCTCGGGCTTGCCCGCCTTCAGCATCGCGTCGGCATATTCGGCCGACATGATGGTGGCGAAATCCATGCCGAGATTGGCGAGGAAGGGCGCGTTCGGCTTGGTCAGCGTGAACTTGACCGTGTAGTCGTCGACCTTGTCGATCGACTTCAGCAGCGTCGGCATCTCCATGTCGTTGAAGTAGTCATACGCGCCGCCGGAGACCTTGTGGTAGGGATTGTCTTCCTTCCACATCCGGTTGAACGAGAACAGCACGTCGTCGGCGTTGAAGTCGCGCGTCGGCTTGAACAGCTTCGACGAATGGAACTTCACGCCCTTGCGGAGGTGGAACGTGACTTCCATTCCGTCGGGCGACACGTCCCAGCTCTCGGCCAAGGCCGGGCGGATCTTGGTCGTGCCCGGCTCGAACTCGACGAGCTGGTTGAACACCGGCCGGGCGGCGTCGAACGACGTGCCGGTGGTGTTGATCTGCGGGTTGAAGTTTTCCGGGCTGCCTTCCGAGCAGTAGACCAGAGTTTTCGCCTCGGCCGCCGAAGCGAGGCCGGCGGCCAGCATGGTTGCCGCCAACAGGCGGGCAAAATTCCTCATTCAAAACTCCCCTGGCTAGCGCCATCCAAAGCGCTTTAGGCCCGCCTTTTAAACCGGGTTCCTTGAGGAACCTCATCTTGGCGGGAAAGCTGCAGTCGAGCCGAGGCCGGCCACTATTGCAAGAGGGATTTTGGCCGCTTGATCAAAGATTGAGCGCGCCACGAACTTTGGCAACGATCGCCGCCGAGGAGCGCAGGTGGGATTCGAGCGTCAGGTCGGCGATGCGCGGCGTCAGAACGAGATTGGGGACAGCGGCGAAGATCGAGCCGGCCTCGCTGTTGAGCGGCTCGGTTTCGAAGCCGTCGAAGGCGGCACCGCGCAGGCGGCCGATCGACAGCATGTTGGCGACCGCTGCTTCGTCGACGACGCCGCCGCCGCCGACCGAAATCAGCACCGCGGTCGGCTTCAGCCTGGCCAGCGCCACCGTGCCGACGCGACCGATCAGTTCGGGACGGGCGGGCAGGTGGACGCTGACCACATCGGATTCGCTGAGCAGCGCGTCGAACTCGACCCGCTGGACATCGCGCCAGACGGGATGGGCGGATTTCAGGAACGGATCCCAGCCGATCACCTTCATCCCGAGCGCCTGGGCGCGCTGGGCGGCGGCGCGGGCGCCGAAATCGAGCCCGACCAGGCCGATCGTGCGGCCGTTGATCTCGCGGCCGACGAGATGGCCGCGCGGCCACTTGCCGGCCATCACCTCGCGCGTCGCGAAGAAGGCGCCGCGCATCAGCATCATGGCGCTGGCGATGACATATTCGCCGATCGCGTCGGCCATCATGTCGGGCGCGCGGACGATCGAGACGCCGCGCGCCTCGCAGCTCAGCATGTCGATATTGTCGGAAACGGCGCCGACCTGGCCGATGACGCGCAGGTCGAGCGCCTGCGCGATCAGGGGGATGTCGACCACCGTCCGGTCGCGGATGATCAGCGCCTTGGCGTGGCGCACGGCGCGCGACAGGCTCGGCAGGTCGCTGCCGAGCGTCGGCTCGTAATGAACCTCGAAATCGCGGGAGAGATCCGCGATCGCGTTCTTGTGCATGAACTCGGAAATGACAATGTCGACCACGCCCGCCCCCGGACATACGCTCCGTCAGATGCGGCCGCGCTGTTGCGTCATGCTAGCAACAGACGCCTGACATTCCCAAGCGTTTTCGGTCGAATTCCGTAGTTTCAGGCCGGCGCCTTCCAGAGTCGGGCCAGATCGAAGCGGGCCATTTCCTGCAGCAGCTCGACGAAGGCCGATGCCTGGTAGTCGACCATCTGCCGGCCCCGATCGGCGGTTGCACGCGAGGCGTCGCCGACGGCGCCCTTGGGGTTGAGATCCTGCGCCTTCCAGGCCGCGCGCGCCGGGGCGCTGTGGAAGCGGAGGCGCTTGAACTCCTTCAGGAGGTCAAGCTGGGTCGAGCGGAAGTCCTCTGTCTTTGACATGTCGACCAGATCGGGCCGGAAATGCAGCATGATCGAGGTTTCGACGTCGCCGCCATGGATGCCGTAGAGATATTCCTCGGCCGGCACCATGCCTTCGGGTTCGCCGACGGCGGTCCAGCCGGTCGAGACCACCAGCATCTCGTGCTTGATGCGCAGCTCGCGGGCGATGATGTCGGCGACCGGCACGTTGCCGCCATGCGAGGTGACGATGACGAGCTTGCGGACGCCGGCGCGGGCGATGCTGTCGCCGATCTCCATCCACATGCGGATCGCGGTTTCCCACGTGAAGGTCAGCGTTCCGGGCGAGGAGATGTGCTCGTTCGACTTGCCGATCGACTGCAGCGGCAGGAAGGTCGCCGGCAGCCCCTCGGGCAGCATCTCGATGACGCGCTTCACCATCCCTTCGCCGATGCAGGCATCGGTGAACACGGGCAGGTGCGGGCCGTGCTGCTCGATGGCGCAAACCGGCAGGACTGCGATCCAGTCCTTTTCGCCGCCCAGGAAGGAAGGCGCCTGCATCTCATGCCAATAGGGGCGGGGAAGGGTCATTCCGAAGTCTCTTTCACGGATCGTTGCGATGGGGCCGGCGGACATGGGCCGCGCCTGCCGGGCAGGAAGGAATGCCTGTTGTCATAGCGCTTCCAGGAAGGCGCGCGAAGCCTGATGATGCTCGTGGCGAAGGCGCGCGACATCGACGCCGACCGGCGCGCCGTCCTCGACCCGCCATTCGCCCTTCACCATGACGCGGTCGGCCGCGTGCGCGCCGCAGAGCACGAGAGCGGCGATCGGATCGCCCGCGCCGGAGAAGCGCAGATCGTCGAGCGACCAGAACGCAATGTCGGCCTGCTTGCCGATGGCGATGGCACCCAGATCGTCGCGGCCGAGGCAGCGGGCCGAACCTTCCGTCGCCCAGCGCAGCGCGTCGCGATGGGCGACGCTCGCCGCATCATAGCGCAGCCGGCCGATCATCAAGGCGTGGCGGACGGCTTCCATCAGGTTGGAATTGTCGTTGGAGGCCGAGCCATCGACGCCGAGACCGACGGGTGAGCCTGCCGCTTCCAGCTCCTTCGTCCGGCAGATGCCGGAGGCGAGCACCATGTTGGAGGTCGGGCAATGGCAGATGCCGACGCCGTGGCGGCCAAGCTTCGTGACCTCCGCATCGTCGAAATGGATGCCATGCGCGAGCCAGGTCCGGTTCGACAGCCAGCCGCATTCCTCCAGATAGTCGACCGCCGACATGCCGTGCCGGGCATGGGCGAAATCGGCTTCCTGCTTCGTCTCGACGAGGTGGGTGTGCAGCCGACAATCGTGCCTCTCGGCCAGCGCCGCCGTCTCGCGCATCAGCCGCATCGACACGTCGAAAGGCGCGCAGGGGGCGAGCGCGACGCGGGTCATCGCGCCGTCCGAACGGTCGTGGTAGCGGCCGATGACGCGCTCGCAATCGGCGAGGATGACGTCGGTGTCCTGCGTCGCGCCGCCGGGCGCCACCGCCTGGCTGTCGTCGCCGGCCTTGTCGCCGACGACATCAAGCGCGCCGCGCGACAGGGTCATGCGCAGGCCGACGGCTTCCGCCTCCTCGGCCTCGATGTCGAGCGCGTGCTCGAGGCCGGCCGGGAACATGTAGTGGTGGTCGGACGCGCAGGTGCAGCCCGACATCAGCAGTTCCGTCACTGAAAGCCGGGCGGCGAGGCGGAAATTGTCGGCGTTCACATGCCGCGTCCAGATCGGATAGAGCGCCTCGATCCACGGCCAGAGCGATTTGTTGATCGCCTTGGGATGCGCCCGCGTCATGGTCTGGAAGAAGTGGTGGTGGGTGTTGACGAGGCCGGGCGTCACGACATGCCGGCCGGCGTCGAAGATCGTCTGAACCGGGTGGGCGGGTTCGGCGCCCTTGCCCACCAGCTCCACGATCCGGCCGCCTTCGACCACGACGCCGCGCTCGGCGCCATCCGCCAGCACGGCGATCGGGTCCTTGATCCAGGTGCGGGCGGTGCGCTTCGTCTCCCTCTCCCGTTGCGCGGGCGAGGGCGCCAGTGGGAGCCTGGCCACCTACACCGACTCCAGAAAGGCCTTCGCCGCCTGGCCGTGTTCGTAGCGGAGCCTGGCCAGGTCCATGCCGACCGGCACGCCCTCCTCGACGCGCCAGTCGCCCTTCACCATGACGCGGTCGGCCTTGTAGGCGCCGCAAAGGACGAGGGCGGCGAGCGGGTCGCCAGCGCCGGAAAAGCGCAGTTCGTCCAGCGTGTAGAGCGCCATGTCGGCCTGCTTGCCGACGGCGATCGAGCCGATGTCGTCGCGGCCGAGGCAGCGCGCCGAACCCTGCGTCGCCCAGCGGAACGCGTCGAAATGGGTGACGCTTTCGGCATTGTAGGTGAGGCGATTGATCATCAGGGCGTGGCGGACGCCTTCCATCAGGTTGGAATTGTCGTTCGACGCGGAGCCGTCGACGCCGAGGCCGACCGGCGAGCCCGCGGCTTCCAGCTCCTTCGTCCGGCACTGGCCGGAGGCGAGCACCATGTTGGAGGTCGGGCAATGCGAGACGCCGACGCCATGGCGGCCGAGGCGCATCACTTCCTCGTCGTTGAAGTGGATGCCGTGCGCCAGCCAGACCCTGTCGTTGAGCCAGCCGCATTCCTCGAGATAATCGACCGGCCGGTAGCCGAAATGCTCCATGCAGTAGTCGTTCTCGTCGCGGGTCTCGCCGAGATGGGTATGCAGCCGGCAACCGCAGCGCTCGGCGAGCGCCGCCGTCTCTACCATCAGCCGCTTGGTGACGTTGAAGGGCGCGCAGGGGGCGAGCGCCACCTGCAGCATCGAGCCTTCGGACTTGTCGTGGTAGCGGTTAATCACGCGCTCGCAATCGGCCAGGATGACGTCGGTATCCTGCACCGCGCCCTGGTCGGCATTGCCACCGTCTTCCGTCGTCAGGTTGAGTGCGCCGCGTGTCAGCGTCATGCGGACGCCGAGCTTGCCGGCCTCTTCCGCCTGGATGTCCATGGCGTCATCGAGGCCCGGCGGGAACAAATATTGGTGATCGGAAGCGGTGGTGCAGCCCGAGATCAGCAGCTCGGTCAGGGCCAGGCGGGTGGCAAGCCGCAGATTGTCCGGATTGACGTTCTTCGCCCAGATCGGGAACAGCGCCTGCAGCCAGGGGAACAGTTCCTTGTTGATCGCCGCCGGGTGCGCCCGGGTTAGCGTCTGGAACATGTGGTGATGCGTGTTGACGAGACCGGGCGTCACGACATGACGCGAGGCGTCGAAAACCTTGTGGACCGGATGGCTCGGCTCGGCGCCCTTGCCCACCAGTTCCTGGATCTTGCCGTTCTCGACGACGACTCCGCGTTCCGCCCCTTCGGCGAGGACCGCGATTGGATCCTTCAGCCAGACTCTCTCGCTCGTCGTCATGTCGTTTCCTGTCCTGTCGCGCGTCGCTGGACGCGGGGTGCCGCTGGCGGCCGGCATCGCAAGATGCGCGCCAGCCCCCGGCCGTTCATTCCGCCCGGGCGGCGACGGCCTCGATCTCGACCAGGAATTCCGGCCGGGTGAAGCCGCCGACAATGTAGAGGGTGGAAGCCGGCAGCGGGTCGCTGACGAAGCGATCGCGCACGTTCATGTAGCGGCGCATGTCCTCGCGCCGGGTGACGAAGGCGTTGAGGCGGACGATGTCGGAGAGATCCATGCCGCCGGCGGCGAGGATCGAGCGGATGTTCTCGAAGCAGATCTCGGCCTGCGCCTCGATGTCCTCCGGAATGCTGTCATCGGCGCGGATGCCGAGCTGGCCGGAGGTGAAGATGAAGCGGCTGCCGGCCGGGGCCTCGACGCCGTGGCTGTAGCGGCCGAAGGGCGGACGGATGTCCGTGGGGGTCAGGGGAAGGTTCACCGATGGGCTCCGGGGTCAGCAATGCGGGCGAGAAGGGTAGGGGCGGGACCGCTCCGGTGGCAAGGGCGGGCGCGTGGCCGAGGGCGCGGACAAGCCCTGGAGCGCAGGGCCGCCGTCGACTGCCTGCTCGCTGCGCAGCCGGGCCGGCATCGTTTCGCTTTGGGTGCTCAGAATCATGCCCGCTGCCGCTATCTTGGGCAGAGTTCGTCGCATAATATGCCGCGACTTTCCGAAGGGCAGGCGGAGGACAGGGCCTGGCACCGGGGCGCCGTCCGGCCACGCGAGGGGCGTTGCGTGGCATGTGTCTTGCGTCGGGAGCCTGATTTCTGGGCTTCGGGCCACGAACCGGGCAAGCCCGTTCGGAAACAACACGATCTGCGGCCGCTGGGGTTGCCGCAACAAGGGGAAGGCGAAGTGCTCATGACATCCATCAGGACTAAGTTCATCGGTCTGGCGGCCGGCGCGGCGGCGGTGGCCTTTTCCGGCCAGGCCTTCGCCCTCGACGAAGTCAGCTTCGGCACCAACTGGCTGGCCCAGGCCGAGCATGGCGGCTTCTACCAGGCCGTCGCCGATGGCACCTACGAGAAGTACGGTCTCAAGGTCACGATCGTGCAGGGCGGCCCGCAGGCGGCCAACCGCCAGCTGATGCTGGCCGGCAAGACCACCTTCAACATGGCCGGCAATCTGGTCGAGACCTTCGCCGCCGTCGAGGAAGGCATTCCGCTGGTCGAGGTCGCCGCGATCTTCCAGAAGGAACCGCAGGTCCTGATCGCCCATCCCGACGTCGAGAAGTTCGAGGACCTCGCCAAGCTCGACACGCTGCTGCTGTCGAAGGATGGCTATGCCTCCTATTTCCAGTGGATGAAGTCGGCCTATCCGGGCTTCCGCGACGAGCAGTTCAAGCCCTACACCTTCAATCCCGCGCCGTTCCTGGCGGATCCGAAGTCGGCCCAGCAGGGCTACATCACCTCCGAGCCGTTCGAGATCGCCAAGCAGGCTGATTTCAAGCCCAAGCTGTTCCTGCTCGCCGACCAGGGCTTCAGCACCTATTCGACGCTGATCGAAGGCACGCAGGAATATGTCGCCGCGAATCCCGACATCGTCCAGCGCTTCGTCGATGCCTCGACGGTTGGCTGGTACAATTATCTGTACGGCGACAACAAGGCTGCCAACGACCTGATCAAGAAGGATAATCCCGAGATCACGGACGAGCAGATCGCCTACACGATCCAGACCATGAAGGATTACGGCCTGGTCGATTCCGGCGATACGCTCGACAAGGGCATCGGCTGCATCACCGATGCGCGCGTGCAGGATTTCTACGAGAAGATGGTCAAGGCCGGCGTCACCAAGCCGGGTCTAGACCTGTCCAAGGTCTACACGACCAAGTTCACCTGCAAGGGCGTGGGCAAGGAACTGAAGAAGTAGGGGCGGCGACGCTCCAGGCATTGCCGGGCTCGGTCCGGCAATGCCATCGCCAGTCTGGTGGCGCGTTTCGCCACTTTAGTTGAGGAAACGGATTTCTTGTCTCTCGCACCCAGCAGCCCGCCCTCCGCCTTGTCCGGACGGCCTATCGTGCGCCTCGAGCATGTATCGAAGACCTTCTCGAACGGAACCATCGCGCTGAAGGACATGTCGCTGTCGATCGGCGCCGGCGAGTTCATCAGCCTGCTGGGCCCCTCGGGCTGCGGCAAGTCGACGGCGCTGCGGATGCTGGCGGGACTGGGCGAACCGAGCTCCGGCAAAATCGTCTGGCCCGACCAGCCCGAGCCGAAGGCCAGTGACAAGAGCGAGGGCGAGATCGGCTTCGTGTTCCAGGAGCCGACGCTGATGCCCTGGGCGACCGTGTTCAAGAATGTCTGGCTGCCGCTGCGCCTCAAGGGCATCTCGCAGGCCGCCGCGCGGCCCCGCGTGATGGAAGCGCTGGAGATGGTCGGGCTCGACAAGTTCGCCGATTCCTATCCGCGTGAGCTCTCGGGCGGCATGAAGATGCGCGTCTCGATCGCCCGCGCGCTGGTCACCCGCCCGCGCATCCTGCTGATGGACGAGCCCTTCGCGGCGCTGGACGAGATCACCCGCCAGAAGCTCAATGACGACCTGCTGCGCCTCTGGGAGCAGTTCGGCTGGACCATCGTCTTCGTCACCCATTCGGTTTTCGAATCCGTCTACCTGTCGAGCCGCATCGTCGTCATGGCCGCCCGTCCGGGCCGCGTCATTGACGAGATCGACGTCGATGCGCCGCATCCGCGCGGCATCGGCTTCCGCACCTCGCAGGCTTATGGCGACTATTGCCGCCGGGCTTCGGAATCCCTTCTTTCCGCCATCGGAGCGGCCGACCACCTATGACCAGCATCGATCAGGGCCCGTCCGTGGCCCATGCCGCGCAGGAGACTGCGCATCCGGAACCCGCCATCGTGCCGGCGCCGTCCATGCCGGTCACCGAGCGCGTGCTGCGCGTCGCCATCCCGCTCGTGATGCTCGCCGGCCTGATCGGCCTCTGGGCCTGGTATGTCGCGGCCTACAACATCCCGAAATACATACTGCCGGGCCCGGACCTGGTGCTGCAGTCGCTGATCAAGGATTGGCCGATCCTCGGTACCGCGCTGCTGGTGACGCTGAAGATCACCTTCGCGGCGCTCGGCATCGCGCTGGTCGGCGGCGTCGCGCTGGCGATCCTGCTCACCTCGTCCAAATGGGTCGAGCTGGCGCTGTCGCCCTACATGGTGATCCTGCAGGTGACGCCGGTCGTTGCCATCGCGCCGCTCATTCTGATCTATGCGCCGTCGACCCAGTCGGCGCTGCTGATCTGCGCCTGGATCGTCGCCTTCTTCCCGGTGCTCTCCAACACGACGCAGGGCCTGAAGAGCACGGACCACAATTTGCTCAACCTGTTCGAGCTCTATGGCGCCAGCCGCTGGCAAACGATGATCCACCTGAAGCTGCCGGCCGCGCTGCCCTATTTCCTGGCGGGCCTGCGCATCGCCGGCGGTCTCGCGCTGATCGCCGCCGTGGTGGCGGAATTCGCCGCCGGTTCGGCCGGCGCCGGCTCGGGCCTCGCCTTCCGCCTGCTCGAATCGCAATACCGCCTCAACATTCCCCGCCTGTTCGCGGCGCTGATCCTGCTCTGCGGCACCGGTGTCGTGATCTATGGCGCCACCAGCCTGATCTCGCACCTGGCGCTCCGCCGCTGGCACGAGAGCGCGATCCGGCGGGAGAATTGAGATGACGAAGGGTTTTGCCGCGATCCCCGATGCGGATCGCTATGTGCTGGCCAATGCGACGCTGCCCTCGGTCACCGTCGACGGCTTTGATGGGCGCGATGTCGGCGAGGGGCTGATGCGCGCCGATATCGTCGTCGCCGACGGCAGGATCGAGGCGCTGCGGCCGGCCGGCAGCGTCGCCGAGCTGCCGGTCTTCGATCTCGACAAGGGCCAGGTCTGGCCCTGCTTTGTCGACATGCACACCCATCTCGACAAGGGCCATATCTGGGCCCGCCGCGAGAACCCGACCGGCGATTTCGCCGGGGCGCTCGCCGCCGTTGATGCCGATCGCGACGCGAACTGGTCGACCGCCGACGTTCGGGCGCGCATGGAATTCTCGCTCCGCTCGGCCTATGCGCACGGCACGAAGCTGATCCGCACGCATATCGATTGCGTGCCGCCGCAGTTCCCAGCCTCCTGGCCGGCCTTCGCCGAGGCGCGCGACGCCTGGGCCGGCCGCGTCGACCTGCAGGCCGTGGCGCTGTCGCCGATCGAGCTGTTCCTCGACGAGACGGTGCGCAAGCGCCTGACCGACACGGTTGCCACCTATGGCGGCGTGCTGGGCGGGTTCACCTACATGACGCCGGGGCTGGAGACCGCGCTCGACCATCTCTTCGCCATGGCCTCGGAAAACGGCTTCGACATCGATCTGCATGTCGACGAGACTGCCGATCCGAATGCCCGTTCGCTCCAGGCGATCGCAGAAGCGGCGATCCGCACCGATTATGAGGGGCAGGTCACGGTCGGTCATTGCTGCTCGCTGGCGCGGCAGGAGGAGAGCGAGGCGGACCGGACGATGGATCTCGTCGCCGAGGCCGGCCTTGCCGTCGTCTCGCTGCCGATGTGCAATCTCTATCTGCAGGACCGGCATGCCGGCCGCACGCCGCGCTGGCGCGGCGTGACGCTGCTCAACGAGATGGAAGAGCGCGGCATCCGCGTCGCCGTCGCTTCCGACAATACGCGCGACCCGTTCTATGCCTATGGCGACCTCGACGCCGTCGAGGTGTTCCGCGAGGCGGTGCGCATCCTGCATCTCGACCATCCGCTCGATGGCGCCGCGCGTGTCGTCACCACCAATCCCGCCGCGATCCTGCGCCGTTCCGATGTTGGCCGCATCCGCGTCGGCGACCCGGCCGATCTGGTGCTGTTCCGCGCCAGGACCTGGTCGGAATTCCTGTCGCGCCCGCAATCCGATCGCATTGTTTTGCGCCAGGGCAAGGCGATCGACCGGACCTTGCCCGATTATCGCGACCTCGATTCCCTGTTTGGACACTGATCATGGCTCACCAATTCCGTAACGACCTCGAAGCGCTGAAGGCCGATCTCGACGGCATCGCCATCGAGGAGAATCCCGCGCTGGTGAAGCAGAAGAGCCGTGACTTCTTCTGGTACTCGCCCGTCCTGAAGGCCCAGCTCGACAACGTTACCGCCGATCTGGTGGCGACGCCGAAGGACGAGGCGGAGGTAATCCGCATCCTCAAGGCCGCCTTCAAGCACGACGTTCCGGTCACGCCGCGCGGCACCGGTACCGGCAATTACGGCCAGGCCATGCCGCTTTCCGGTGGGCTCATCCTGAACCTTGCCGAGATGAACAAGGTCAAGGAGATCCACCCCGGCCGCGTTATCGCCGAGCCCGGCGTCGTCGTCGCCCAGCTCGACGCCGAGACGCGCGCCCATTCCGGCCAGGAACTGCGCATCCATCCCTCGACCGCCAAGACGGCGACGATCGGCGGCTTCATCGCCGGCGGTTCCGGCGGCGTCGGCTCGATCCGCTGGGGCGGCCTACGCGATATTGGCAACGTGCTGCGGCTCCGGGTCGTCACCATGGAGGCCGAGCCGCGCGTCCTGGAACTGACCGGCTGGGAACTGCACAAGGTGATGCACGCCTATGGCACCAACGGCATCATCACCGAAGTCGAGATGCCGCTGACCACGGCCTATGATTGGGTCGACGTGCTGGTCGGGTTCGACGATTACATGGACGCGGTGCGCTATGCCGACAGCCTCGGCAATGCCGATGGCCTGCTGCTCAAGGAACTCGCCACCGTCGCGGCGCCGATCCCCTATGACTATTTCCTGCGCCACCAGAAATTCCTGAAGCCCGGCCAGTCGCTGGCGATCGTCTCGCTCGCGCCGCATGCGGTCGACGCCTTCGTCGCCTTCACTGAGCGGGCCAAGGGCGAGATCGTCTTCCGCTCCGACACGGCCGAGGATCTGAAGGGCCTGCCGCCGGCTTACGAGCTCGGCTGGAACCACACGACGCTGCGGGCGATCCGCGTCGATCCGTCGATCACCTATCTGCAGTCGATGTATCCGCCGCCGCACCATATCGAGAAGATCGAGACGCTGACGAAGCTGCTCGGCGACGAGGTGCCCGGCCATCTGGAATTCGTCCGCTTCGACGGCAAGATCACGCCGATGGGCCTGCCCATGGTGCGCTACACCACCGAAGAGCGGCTGGAGGAGATCATCCGCATCCATGAGGACCATGGCTGCCCGATCTTCAATCCGCACCGCTACACGCTGGAGGAGGGCGGCATGAAGCAGACCGACCTCGCCCAGCTCGCCTTCAAGCGCGAGGCGGACCCGAAGGGCCTGCTCAATCCGGGCAAGATGATCGCCTGGGAAGATCCGGACTTCGATTTCACCACTACCAAGACCTTCCTGTTCCCGGGACTGCAGCAGGCGAGCTGACATGCGCGTTCTGGTGCTCTACGCGCATCCGGTCGAGACGAGCTTCCACGCGGCGGTGCATCGCACCGTCGTCGAAGCTTTGGCGCGCGCCGGGCACCAGGTCGATGATTGCGACCTCTACGCCGAGGGCTTCGATCCCGTGCTGTCGCGACAGGAGCGGATCGACTACCACGACCTCGCCCGCAATCGCCGCAACGTCGATCCCTATGTCGAGCGCCTCTTGAAGGCCGAGGCGCTGGTGCTCGTCTATCCCGTCTGGAACTTCGGCTTTCCCGCAATCCTGAAGGGCTTCTTCGACCGGGTGTTCCTGCCCGGCGTGTCGTTCCGGATGGAAGGCGGCAAGGCGGTCAACAATCTGCAGAACATCCGCAAGCTCGCGGCGGTGGCGACCTATGGCGGCGCGCGCTGGAAGGCGCTGCTCGTCGGCGACCCGCCGCGGAAGAGCGTCCGGCGCGTGCTCCGGGCGCAGACCCGGCCCCTCGGCCGCGTGCCCTACTTGGCCCATTACGACATGAACCGCTCGACGGAGGTGACGCGCTCGGCGTTCCTCCGGCGCGTATCGAAAGAGATGGAACGTTTTTAGAGCCATGCGCGCCCTTGTCGTTTTCGCCCATCCCGTGCCGGAAAGCTTTGGCGCCGCCCTGCGCGACACCACCGTGGCCGCGCTTCGCAACGCCGGCCATGAGGTCAAGCTGCTCGACCTCTATGCCTCCGGTTTCGATCCGGTGATGGGGGCGGACGAGCGCCGCGTCTACAACGAGCCCGGCATCAACGAGCTTCCGGTCGCCGACCATCTCGCCCTGATCAAGTGGTGCGAGATCCTCGTCTTCGTCTATCCGACCTGGTGGTACGGCCCGCCGGCCATGCTGAAGGGCTGGCTGGAGCGGGTTTGGGTGCCGCATGTCACCTTCACCATGCCGACGGCGACGCAGGGGCCGCGCCCGGGCATGACCAACATCCGCAAGATCGCCGTGGTGACGACCTGCGGCGCCAGCTGGATGCTGTCGAAATTCGTCGGCGAGCCGGGTCGGCGCATTCTCCTGCGCGGCATCCGCACGCTCTGCCATCCGCTCTGCCGCACCAGCTATACCGCGCATTACAAGATGGACAGTTCGACGCCGGAAAGCCGGGCGCGCTACCTGGAGAAGGTTGGCCGAAAGATCGGCAAGCTGTAGCCCCGCATTGCCCGCATCAACGTGACCATTGCGAGCCACGGTGTGTTGCCTCATTTTCATGGAATGAGCGAGAGCCTGAAAAAGCATGAGCGGATGGAACTGCGGAAAGCCATTGGCAACCGTTCCATTCCTGCCCCGGCCGTCCGACCCTACTTACGAGGGCCGGACTATCTGATCTCGTACGCCTGCTTTGCTTGTAGGAAATCGTGGAAATGCAGTGGCGATACGGATCACGCGTGTCCCGAATGCCAAAGACCTCTCGCCTTGATGGGGCGCTCCTTCCGCGCGCCTAGAAGGCGCGACGTCGATCAGTGGGAGAAGATCAGCAGGCTGTGGGCAGCGGGGTTCCGATTTTGGAGCTATCGAAGCTTCCGTGGCGCAGAGCCGTATCCTGATGATCTCAGAGACGTCGATGACTGGATCCGTCGCAACCCCGGACATCCCATGCGAATACGGGGCTTGAGCGGGTAGCCTTCGACGCAGGGCGAGGCGATTTGACTCGCTGGACGCAGGATCCATGAGGAAAATGCGGTTCACGATAGGCGCCTCGGCGGTCTACAAGAGATGATGCTGGCGGGCCGATCCTGACCGTGTCCGTCCCTTAACTCAGCGCCAGGATTGCCATCATGCCGATCCGTCGTCCGCCTGCTCCGTCCAGACGAGCGTTTCTCCTCGGCGGCCTCGCCGCCGCCGTCACAACCCGTTTGATGGTGTCCGGTGTCATGACCGCTTCCGCCCAGACCTCCGCCTCGGACGCGCTGTTTGCCGCGGTCGGGCGCAACGACGAAACCGCCGTGGCCGATCTGCTTGCGAAGGGCGTGGATGTCGATGCCCGCAATGCCGATGGCGCAACAGTGCTTCTTGTCGCCACGCACCAGAATCGCGTCGGGGTCGCGCGACAGCTGATCCTGGCCGGCGCCGACGTCAACGCCAAGGACCGCATCCAGGACAGCCCCTACCTCTATGCCGGTGCGCGTGGCCATCTGGAGATCCTGAAGCTGGCGCTCGCCCACGGCGCGGACCTCAAAAGCACCAACCGCTATGGCGGCACGGCGCTCATTCCAGCCGCCGAGCGCGGCCATGTTGAAACCGTCCGCACCCTCATCGAGGCGGGCGTGGCGGTCGATCATGTCAACAATCTGGGATGGACGGCGCTGCTCGAGGCGATCCTGCTCGGCAATGGCGGCGAGCGCCATGTCGCGATCGTCAAGCTGCTGCTCGACGGCGGCGCGGACCCGTCGCTGCCGGATCGCGACGGCGTCACGCCCTTGCGGCATGCAAGGCAACGCGGCTTTCAGCCGATCGTCGCGCTTCTGACGAAGGCCGGCGCCCGCGAGTAGGCGCGGGGCAGGGGACACGAAGCGGGCGGGCCGCTTCGTGTCGTGTCGGTGGGCGCCTTAGCGTGCCAGCAGCTTTTCCAGCTCGGGACGGAATTCCGCCGCGATATCCGGACGGTCGAGCGCGAAAGCGACGTTGGCGGCGAGGAAGCCGACCTTGTTGCCACAGTCATAGGTCTCGCCGTTGAAGCGGCAGCCGTAGAAATACTGGCGGTCCATCAGGCGGAGCATGGCGTCCGTCAGCTGGATCTCGTTGCCGGCGCCCTTTTCCTGCTTGGACAGCAGGTCGAAGATCTGCGGCTGCAGGATGTAGCGGCCGTTGATGTAGAGGTTGGACGGCGCGACTTCCGGCTTTGGCTTCTCGACCATCGCATTGATGCGGAAGGCGGTGCCATCCAGCTCGTTGCCGATGCCGACGATACCGTACTGGTGGGTCTGAGACGGGTCGCATTCCTCGACCGCGAGGACGTTGCCGCCCCATTCCTCATAGACCTTGACCATCTGCTTCAGGCAGCCGGGCTCGCCCTTCATGACCATGTCCGGCAGCAGCACGGCGAACGGCTCGTTGCCGATCATCTCGCGCGCGCACCAGACGGCATGGCCGAGGCCGAGCGGAACCTGCTGGCGGGTGAAGCTGGTCGATCCGGGCTTCGGCAGGTCCTTGGTCAGCAGGTCGAGCGCCTCCTGCTTGCCGCGACCCGACAGCGTGGCCTCCAGCTCGTACTGGACGTCGAAGTGATCCTCGATGACCGCCTTGTTGCGGCCCGTGACGAAAATCAGATGCTCGATGCCGGCTTCGCGCGCCTCATCGACAGCATATTGGATCAGCGGACGATCGACGACCGTCAGCATCTCCTTGGGCATGGCTTTGGTCGCGGGGAGAAAGCGGGTGCCAAGGCCTGCGACGGGAAATACGGCCTTGCGGATCTTCGGGTTCATGGACGCCTCACAGATGCATCGGTTCGGTCAGCATATCGGTAGATTCCTAACAGGAACGCTAATGAAAAGGGTGAATATTTCAAGGCCATCAAGACTTCGTTCACCTATTCATAGTTCATTAACATTACGAATCTGCTTGGAGTTTCGAAGTGGCTGTTTTGGTGACGGGTGGAGCCGGATATATCGGTAGCCACATGGTGTGGCGTCTTGTTGACGCTGGTGAGGCGGTCGTGGTTCTCGACCGGCTGTCCACCGGCTTTCAATGGGCCGTGGCGCCGGAGGCAACCTTCATCCAGGGCGACATCGCCGACGAGGCGCTGGTCGAGCGACTGGTCGCCGAGCACGCCATCGACGCCGTGATCCATTTCGCCGGTTCGATCGTCGTGCCGGAATCGGTTTCAGACCCGCTCGGCTATTATCTGAACAACACCGTCAAATCCCGCGCGCTGATGGCGGCGGTGATCCGCGCCGGCGTGCGCCACTTCATCTTCTCCTCGACCGCCGCCGTCTATGGCGACACAGGCACCGAGCCCGTGCTGGAAAGCGCGGCCACCGTGCCGCAATCGCCCTATGGCCGCTCGAAGCTGATGACCGAGATGATGCTGGAGGACGCGGCGAAGGCGCATGACTTCCGCTATGTGGCGCTGCGCTATTTCAACGTCGCCGGCGCCGATCCGCGCGGCCGCACCGGGCAATCGACCAAGGGCGCGACGCATCTGATCAAGGTCGCCTGCGAAACCGCGCTCGGGAAGCGGGACCAGATCGAGCTGTTCGGCACCGATTACGACACGCCGGACGGCACCTGCGTGCGCGACTACATCCATGTCGCCGACCTTGCCAACGCCCATGCCGACGCGCTCGCCTATCTGCGCAGCGGCGGCGACAGCCTGGTGGCGAATTGCGGCTATGGCCACGGCTATTCCGTGCGCGAAGTGCTGGAGTCCGTGCGGCGCGTCTCGGGCAGGGAATTCCGCGTCGTGGAGAGGGAGCGCCGCCCCGGCGATGTTCCCGCTGTGGTCGCAAATTCGACACGGGCACGCAGCACGCTGGGCTGGACGCCCATGCATGACGATCTCGACCAATGCGTCGCGACGGCGCTGGCGTGGGAGGAGGCGCTCGGTCGGCGCAATCAGCGCGACTGAGACGGAGGGACCGGACTGGGGCCGGTCAAAGCGTGAGGAAGCATCCGGACGGGGGCCCGGACCAGCATTGATACCGATACAAGGAGTCTTCTGAGACATGGCATTTTTGAGCTCGCCCGTTTCCGTCATGCGGCCGTTCGCGGCTGCCGGAACCCGCGCAGTTTTGTTGGTCTTCCTGCTTTTGGCCGGGCTGTTACCCGCCATGGCGGATGCGGCAGGCGCGCGATGGGTGGCGAGTTTCTGGCCGACCGCCCAGAAGGCCGGCATCTCGCGCAGCGTCTATAACAGCGCGCTTGGCAACTTCACCCCCGATCCCGACGTGCTGGCCAAGGCCGGCTCGCAGGCCGAATTCGTCAAGCCGCTCTGGGAGTATCTGGACGGCGCCGTCTCGCAGAAGCGGCTGGAGAATGGCCGCGACGCGCTGCGCCAGTATGGCCGGCAGTTGCAGCAGATCGAGCAGGCCTATGGCGTCGACCGCAGCGTCGTCGTCGCCATATGGGGCATGGAATCCTCCTATGGCCAGGTCCTCTCCAATCCGAAGATCGTCAAGAACACCATCCGTTCGCTGGCGACACTCGCCTATCAGGGCGGCTCGCGCGCCAAATATGGCCGCCAGCAGCTCATCGCGGCGCTGAAGATCCTGGAGCGCGGCGACGTCGACGCCCGCCACATGGTCGGCTCCTGGGCGGGCGCCATGGGCCACACCCAGTTCATCCCGACCACCTACCAGGCCTATGCCGTCGATTTCGATGGCGACGGCAAGCGCAATGTCTGGACGTCGGAAATCGACGCGCTCGCCTCCACCGCCAACTATCTGGCCAAGATGGGCTGGCGGTCGGGCCAGACCTGGGGCTACGAGGTCGAACTGCCGGCGAGCTTCGACTGGCGCCACAATGATTCCGGCAAGGCGCTGACCCTCGACCAGTGGCGCAAGATGGGCGTTCATCGTGTTGCCGGGCGGCAGTTCCCGGCCTCGAACGACACGGCGACGCTTTATGCGCCGGCCGGCGCCGGCGGGCCCGCCTTCCTGCTGCTGCATAACTTCAAGGTGATCAAGCGTTACAACAACGCCAATGCCTATGCGCTCGCGGTTGGCCATCTGGCCGATCGGCTGCGCGGCGGCGGCGATTTCGTCTCGGGCTGGCCGCGCGACGTGCGGCCGCTGGCGGCGGCCGAAAGGGCGGAATTGCAGACATTGCTGGGACGGCGCGGCTTCTATTCCGGCACGGTCGATGGCAAGATCGGCGCTGGCACCCGCCAGGCAATCCGCTCGTTCCAGGCTTCGGCCGGCGACATCCCGGACGGCTACGCCTCAACGGGGGTGTTGCAGCGACTGCGGTCCGGCAGGTAGGATTATTCCTTTAGGGAAGGTCGCGAGGGCAGGCGACCTTGTGGCCGGATGTCGTCATGCTGGTTCGTATCCTTCGCGCGTTCGTCGCCCTTATCCTGGTTTCCGTCGCGCTGCTGAGCGCGACGGAGCCTTCGGTCGCGCAATATCGCCGTGGACCGGCCGGGTTCCTCGATCGGCTGTTCGGCATCGAACGGCCGCCGCCGGACCAGTTTCTCATGCCGCCGGAGGATGTCGGCCGCCGCCGGCAGCCCTCGGGGCAGCGTCCGCCGCGCCAGTCGGGCGACCAGCCGCCGCCGGTGCGCAAGAAGCGGCCCGCCGCGCCGGCCGAGCCGATCTACCCGGCGCTTGAAATCCAGCCCAAGAATCCCGACGCCCGGAAGGTGCTCGTGGTCGGCGATTTCGTCGCCGGCGGCCTCGCCTGGGGTCTCGATCAGGCCTTTGCCGAGGAGCCCCGGCTCGCCGTCATCGATCAGAGCGACGGGCCGTCCGGCTTCGTGCGCGATGATCATTTGGACTGGGCCGCCAAGATCGGCGAAAAGCTCGACGCCGAGAAGCCGGACATGGTCGTGGTGCTGATGGGCGCCAATGACCGCCAGCAGATCAAGACCGCGGACGGCCGCCTGTCGCCGGGAACGCCGGAATGGCAGAAGGCCTACCAGCAGCGCGTGGAGCGCTTCCTGCTGGCGCTCAAGGTCTATGGCAAGCCGGTTTACTGGGTCGGCGCGCCGCCGCTTCGTTCGTCGGACGCGTCGGCCGACATGGCGCAGCTCAACACGCTCTTCAAGGTAGGGGCCGACGCGGTCGGCGCCCATTTCATCGACGTCTGGGACGGCTTTGCCGACGAGAGCGGCAAGTTCATCGCCCGGGGCCCCGACGTCGACGGACAGATGCGCAACCTGCGCCTCAGCGACGGCATCAATTTCAGCAAGGCCGGCAAGCGCAAGCTCGCCTTCTTCGTCGAGCGCGACATCCGCCAGGATAGCGGGCTTGGTCTGCCGATGAGCGCGATCACGCCGACCAACCCGAACGCGGCGACCGAGATCGGGCCGGATGGCAAGGAGCGCCAGGTCGGCCCGGTGGTGTCCCTGACTGATCCGGATCCCGGCGCGGCCAGCGCCAAGCTGGCGGGAGCGGCCGACCAGGCCGGCCCCGGCCCCGCGGCCGACAGCCTGCAATACAAGCTGACGGTGAAGGGCGAGGCGCCGGCAGCGAAGCCCGGCCGGGTCGACGACTTTGCCTGGAAGCCGCCACATGCCGAGGACGACAGCGCCGCCTCGTCTTCCTCCAGCATCGTAGACGGCATCGTCATCCTGCCGGCCCCGACCGCGGGCGTTCGCGGCATGGCTCCGGCCGTGGAGTAGGGGGGAAGACCATCACCCCAGCCCTCTCCCGCGCGCGGGAGAGGGGGCGCGCATGCGTCCCTCGCCAAGCCACGAGATCGATGAAGAGCGCTGACCAAAACGCTCGCCCGCCTGCGGGAGAGGGTAGGGTGAGGGCTAGGGAACAATCCTGTGAGACCGTAAACCCTCACCCGCCGCCCTTCGGTCGTCGACCTCTCCCTCAGGGAGAGGTGAAGACATGGCTTGCGGAGAGCTGGCACATAAAAAAAGCCCCCGCCGGTAGCCGGCGGGGGCTTTTCATTTCCTTGGATGCTGCGAGCCGGCCTTACCAGGCGAGGTTCGAGGCGCCCATCAGGTGCTTGTCGATCGCATGGGCCGCCTGGCGGCCTTCGCGGATCGCCCAGACGACGAGCGACTGGCCGCGGCGCATGTCGCCGGCGGCGAACACCTTGTCGACCGAGGTCTGGTAGCTCTGCGTATCGGCGGCGAGGTTGCCGCGCTTGTCGAGCGTCGCGCCCAGTTCGGTCAGCATGCCCTCGTGAACCGGATGGGCAAAACCGATCGCCATGAAGACGAGATCGGCGCGGATGATGAACTCCGTGCCTTCGATCGGCCGGCGCTTCTCGTCGACGCGGGCGCACTGCACGCCCGTGACCTTGCCGTTCTTGCCGACAACGCCGAGCGTCGCGCAGGCGAATTCGCGTTCGGCGCCTTCGGCCTGCGAGGACGAGGTGCGGAACTTGGTCGGCCAATAGGGCCAGACCGCCAGCTTGTCTTCGCGCAGCGGCGGCATCGGGCGGATGTCGAGCTGGGTGACGGCAAGCGCGCCCTGGCGGAACGAGGTGCCGACGCAGTCAGACGCCGTGTCGCCGCCGCCGATGACGACGACGCGCTTGCCGGTGGCGATGATCGGCTCCTCGTGGATCTCCTCGCGGCCGACCCGGCGGTTCTGCTGGACCAGGAAAGGCATGGCGTAATGCACGCCTTCCAGTTCCGCGCCCGGCAGCTTCGGATCGCGCGGGGCCTCGGCGCCGCCCGTGAGCAGCACGGCGTCATGGTCGGCGACCAATTCGGCCATCGGCTTGTTGACGCCGATGTTCACGCCGTAATGGAAGGTCGCGCCTTCGGCCTCGATCTGCGCCACGCGCCGATCGATGAAGTGCTTCTCCATCTTGAAGTCCGGAATGCCATAGCGAAGCAGACCGCCGGCCTTCGCCTCGCGCTCGTAGACATGGACGTCATGGCCGGCGCGGGCGAGCTGCTGGGCAGCCGCCATGCCGGCAGGACCGGAACCGACGATGGCGATCCGGCGGCCGGTCTTGACCGAAGCGATCTCCGGCTTGATCCAGCCCTGGTCCCACGCCTTGTCGGCGATCGACTGCTCGACCGACTTGATCGCGACCGGCGTGTTCTCGAGGTTCAGCGTGCAGGCTTCCTCGCACGGGGCGGGGCAGACGCGGCCGGTGAACTCCGGGAAGTTGTTGGTCGAGTGCAGGTTGCGCGAGGCTTCCTGCCAGTCGTTCGAATAGACGAGATCGTTCCAGTCCGGGATCTGGTTGTGAACCGGACAGCCGGTGTCGCCATGGCAGAACGGAACGCCGCAATCCATGCAGCGCGCCGCCTGCCGAACGACGTCCTGGTCGTTCAGCGGCAGGGTGAATTCCCGGAAGTGCCGGATGCGGTCCGCAGCCGGCTGATACTTCTGGTCCTGGCGGTCGATTTCGAGGAAGCCCGTTACCTTACCCATTCTTTCCCCCTTACTCGGCCGCCACGCCGTAGCGCGCGCGTTCCATCTCGATCAGTGCCCGCCGATACTCGACCGGCATGACCTTGCGGAATTTCGGACGATAGCTCTCCCAGTTCTCCAGGATCTCCTTGGCCCGGCTCGAGCCGGTGTAGTGGAGATGCTTGGAGATCAGCAGGTGGAGACGCTCGTCATCGTGGCGATTCATGTTCGATGTGATGTCGATCCGGCCCTTGTGCTCGATGTCGCCGCCATGGTGGTGCAGCTTCTCCAGCAGGTCGTCCTCTTCCTGGACAGGCTCGATCTCGACCATCGACAGGTTGCAGCGCTGGGCGAAGGTTTCGTCTTCGTCGAGCACATAGGCGATGCCGCCGGACATGCCGGCCGCGAAGTTGCGCCCGGTCTGGCCGATGACGACGACAATGCCGCCGGTCATGTATTCGCAGCCATGATCGCCGCAGCCTTCGACGACCGCCACCGCGCCCGAATTGCGGACGGAGAAGCGCTCGCCGGCGACGCCGCGGAAATAGGCCTCGCCTTCGGTCGCACCGTAGAGAACGGTGTTGCCGACGATGATCGACTCTTCCGGCACGATGCGGCTGTTCTCGGCCGGGCGCACCACGATGCGTCCGCCGGAAAGGCCCTTGCCGACATAGTCGTTGCCTTCGCCGATCAGGTCGACCGAAACGCCGCGCGCCAGGAAGGCGGCGAAGCTCTGGCCGGCCGTGCCGCGCAGGGTGATCGCGATCGTGTCGTCCGGCAGGCCGTCATTGCCGTAGCGCTTGGCGACCTCGCCCGAGAGCATCGCACCGGCCGAACGGTCGGTGTTGTGGATCTCGGCCTCGATCTTCACCGGGGTGCCGGTGGCGAGCGCGGGCTGTGCCTCGGCGATCAGCTTGCGGTCGAGCACATGCTCGATCGGATGATGCTGGCGCTGCGTGTGACGGATCTCGTCCGGGCCGGCCTCGACCTTGTGGAACAGCTTGGTGAAGTCGAGCCCGGCTGCCTTCCAGTGGTTGACCGCCGCGACCTTGTCGAGCCGGTCGGACTGGCCGATCAGCTCTTCGAGGTGGCGAACGCCCATGGCGGCCATCAGCTGGCGAACTTCCTCGGCGACGAAGAAGAAGAAGTTGATAACGTTCTCGGGCGTGCCCTTGAAGCGCTTGCGCAGCACCGGGTCCTGGGTGGCGACGCCAACCGGGCAGGTGTTGAGATGGCACTTGCGCATCATGATGCAGCCGGCGGCGATCAGCGGCGCCGTCGAGAAGGCAAATTCGTCCGCGCCGAGCAGCGCGCCGATGATGACGTCCCGACCGGTCCGGAAGCCGCCATCGACCTGCAGGGCGATGCGCGAGCGCAGGCCGTTCAGGACGAGGGTCTGCTGGGTCTCGGCCAGGCCGATTTCCCACGGGCTACCGGCATGCTTGAGCGAGGTCAGGGGCGAAGCACCCGTGCCGCCCTCGAAGCCGGAGATCGTGATGTGGTCGGCGCGCGCCTTGGCGACGCCGGCGGCGACCGTGCCGACACCGACTTCCGAGACGAGCTTGACCGAGACGTCCGCCTGCGGGTTGACGTTCTTCAGATCGAAGATCAGCTGGGCCAGATCCTCGATCGAGTAGATGTCATGGTGCGGCGGCGGCGAGATCAGGCCGACGCCCGGCGTCGAATGCCGGACCTTGGCGATGGTCGCGTCGACCTTGTGGCCGGGCAGCTGTCCGCCTTCGCCGGGCTTGGCACCCTGCGCCACCTTGATCTGCATCACGTCGGAGTTGACGAGATATTCCGTCGTCACGCCGAAGCGTCCCGAGGCGATCTGCTTGATCGACGAGCGCATGGAATCGCCGTTCGCCATCGTCACGAAGCGCTCGGCTTCCTCGCCGCCCTCGCCGGTGTTCGACTTGCCGCCGATCCGGTTCATGGCGATCGCGAGGGTGGTGTGCGCCTCGCGCGAGATCGAGCCGAACGACATGGCGCCGGTGGCGAAACGCTTGACGATCTCCGAGGCCGGCTCGACTTCCTCGAGCGGCACCGGCGATGCGCCAACGTCTTCCGCCATCTTGATCTCGAACAGGCCGCGCAGCGTCAGCAACGCCTTCGACTGTTCGTTCATCGCCCGGGCATAGTCCTCGTAGCGCTCCCACGAGCCGACGCGGACGGCATGCTGCAGGTTCGCCACCGAATCGGGCGACCAGGCATGGCGCTCGCCACGGATGCGGAAGTTGTACTCGCCGCCGATGTCGAGCGTGTTGCGCAGCACCGCGCCATCGCCGAAGGCCTCGGCGTGACGGCGCACGGTCTCTTCCGCGATCTCGGCCAGGCCGACACCCTCGATGGTGGTGGCGGTGCCGAAGAAGTAGCGGTCGACGAACTCGCTCGCGAGGCCGATCGCATCGAAGATCTGCGCGCCGCAATAGGACTGGTAGGTCGAGATGCCCATCTTGGACATGACCTTGAGGATGCCCTTGTCGATCGACTTGACGTAGCGATGCACGATCTCTTCGTCGTCGACCTCCTCGGGGAAGTCCTTCTTCATGTCGGTCAGCGTCTCGAAGGCGAGATAGGGATTGATCGCCTCGGCGCCGAAGCCGGCCAGCACGCAGAAATGATGCACTTCGCGGGCCTCGCCCGTCTCGACGACGAGACCGACCGAGGTGCGCAGGCCCTTGCGGATCAGGTGATGGTGCACGCCGGCCGTGGCCAGCAGTGCCGGAATCGGGATCCGGTCCGGTCCAACCATGCGGTCGGACAGGATGATGATGTTGTAGCCGCCATGGACGGCTGCCTCGGCGCGCTCGCAGAGCCGCTCCAGGGCGTCAGCCATGCCTTCGGCGCCCTGTGCCACGGCATAGGTGATGTCGAGCGTCTTCGACTGGAACGGGTTGTCGTCCAGTTCGCCGATGGCGCGGATCTTCTCGAGATCCGGGTTCTCCAGGATCGGCTGCCGGACTTCGAGCCGCTTGCGGCGACCGGCGCCCTGCAGGTCGAACAGGTTCGGCCGCGGTCCGATGAAGGACACGAGGCTCATGACCAGTTCCTCGCGGATCGGATCGATCGGCGGGTTCGTCACCTGGGCGAAGTTCTGCTTGAAGTAGGTGTAGAGCAGCTTCGACTTGTCGGAGAGGACCGAGATCGGCGTGTCCGTGCCCATCGAGCCGACGGCTTCCTGGCCGGTGGTGGCCATGGGGGCCATCAGCAGCTTCAGGTCTTCGCCGGTGTAGCCGAACGCCTGCTGGCGATCGAGCAGCGTCACGTCGGTGCGCGGCGCGCGCGGCGGCACGGAGGGCAGATCTTCGAGCACGATCTGGGTGCGCGCCAGCCACTCCTGGTAGGGGAGCTTGGTGGCGAGCTCGGTCTTGATCTCCTCGTCGGAGACGATGCGGCCCTGTTCCAGGTCGATCAGCAGCATGCGGCCCGGCTGAAGCCGCCACTTGGTGACGATCTTCTCTTCCGGGATCGGCAGCACGCCGGATTCGGAGGCGAGCAGCACGTCGCCATCCTCGGTGACGAGGTAGCGTGCCGGGCGCAGGCCGTTGCGGTCGAGGGTCGCGCCGATGCGCACGCCGTCGGTGAAGGCGACGGCGGCCGGCCCGTCCCAGGGCTCCATCAGCGCGGCATGGTATTCGTAGAAGGCACGCCGCTGCTCATCCATGAGCGGGTTGCCCGCCCAGGCTTCGGGGATCAGCATCATGGCCGCGTGGGGCAGCGAGTAGCCGCCCTGCACCAGGAATTCGAGCGCGTTGTCGAAGCAGGCGGTGTCCGACTGCCCCTCATAGGAGATCGGCCACAGCTTCGAGATGTCGTTGCCGTAGAGCTCGCTGTCGACCGAGGCCTGCCGCGCCGCCATCCAGTTGACGTTGCCGCGCACCGTGTTGATCTCGCCATTATGCGCGACCATGCGGTAGGGATGCGCCAGGCGCCAGGACGGGAAGGTGTTGGTCGAGAAGCGCTGATGCACGAGCGCGATCGCGCTCTCGAAGCGCTCGTCGTGGAAGTCACGATAATAAGGCGCCGAGCTGCTCGGCGAGGAACATGCCCTTGTAGACGATGGTCCGCGCCGACAGCGACACGACGTAGAAGTCGTTGTTCAGGCCGGAATAGGCCGCGTAGATGCGGTTCGAGATCACCTTGCGGATGATGAACAGCCGCCGCTCGAACGCGTCCTCGCTCTCGATGTCCTTGCCGCGGGCAATGAACACCTGGCGATGATGCGGCTCGGTCGCCGCGATGTCGGGCGCCTTGGAGAGCGACGAGTTGTCGACCGGCACGTCGCGCCAGCCGAGCAGCACCTGGCCCTCGGAAGCGACGACTTCCTCGACGATCTTCTCCATGCCGGCGCGGACTTCCGCGTCCTGGGGCAGGAAGAGGAAGCCGACGGCATAGCTGCCCGGCTCGCTGAGCGCGAAGCCCAGGCGCGTAGCCTCCTCCGAAAAGAACCGATGCGGAATCTGCACGAGCATGCCCGCGCCGTCGCCCATCAGCGGATCGGCGCCGACCGCTCCGCGATGCTCGAGGTTGCGGACGATCTGCAGCCCGCTCTGCACGATGCGGTGCGACTTCTCGTTCTTCAGGTTGGCGATGAAGCCGACGCCGCAGGCATCGTGCTCATTGCGCGGATCATAAAGGCCTTGGGCGCCTACGCCGCCGGCCTTGTTGCGTGCGGCGGTGCTTTTGGCGGCGCGGGCCGTCGCCGCTGCTGCCATCTGCATTTCCGCTTCACGTAAGACCTTCGGCATCTGAGTGCCCTCTCATCCTCTATGGTTCATCATTCGACGTTGAAACCGGCCGCTCTCCCGCCCGTTCGCTGGAACGTTTGGATGACCAACCGGCGCATCGCCGTATTCATTATAAGACGCAACCGCGTCCAAACCGCCGCATCGCGCCGTCAGGCGTGCGACCCCGACCCGTCAGGGCCGCATCCTATCGCAAGCAAGGTTCATTCCGAACTCGCCCGCGCCTGCTTCGCATGTCGCCGAAACCATCGGCTCCGGACTCGATAATGGGACAGCAAGACTGTCCTAATTCAAGGCGCGCCAAAATGCCAGAACTCTTCTAGTTCGGCAAGCGCCTCGGTGATCACGCATTATGTTTGTTACGAAAGGAGCGTGGCAAGCACACTTAAGGTGATGATGATGCCATGGAAGCGCAACAAAATTGCGAAAGACGCGGTGGACGCTGCGGTAGCGGCTTCCGGCGAGCGGGCACGCCGATCGCGGCCGGGACGCTGTATTTTCACCGTCTCCGGGTGACAAAGGGGTTGCGCTGGGCGGCCCGTCCCCGCGATATGGCGCCATGATTTTTGCAAGCGATAACTGGACGGGGGCGTCCGACCGGGTGGCGGCCGCGCTCGTCGAAGCGGCGGGTGGCTATGCCCCCGCCTATGGCAACGATCCGCTGACGGCTGCGGTCGAGGCGGCCTTTTCGCGGGTGTTCGAGCGCGAGGTAGCGGCGTTCTTCGTCGCGACGGGAACGGCGGCAAACTCGCTGTCCCTGGCCCAGTTCTCCAAGCCGGGCGGCGTCGTGTTCTGCCACCGCGACGCCCATATCGCCGTCGACGAGGGCGGCGCGCCGGAGTTTTTCGGCGGCGGATCGCGATTGCACCGGATCGATGGCGCGGACGGCAAGCTGTGGCCGGCCGACCTCGCCGCCGCGATAGCGCTCTATCCCGCCGATTTCATTCATCACGGCCAGCCGGCCGCGGTCTCGATCAGCCAGCTGACCGAGATCGGAACCGCCTATAGCCCGGCGGAAATCGCGGCTCTCGCCGCGGTCGCGCATGAGGCCGGCCTGCCGCTCCATATGGACGGTGCGCGATTCGGCAATGCGGTCGCCGGGCTCGGCGTCACGCCGGCCGAGGCGAGCTGGCGCGCCGGCGTCGACGTCATGTCGTTCGGCGGATCGAAGAATGGCTGCTTTGCCGCCGAGGCGGTCGTCTTCTTCAATCCGGAGCAGGCGAAGGGCTTCGCGTTTCATCGCAAGCGCGGCGGCCACCTCTTTTCCAAGAGTCGATTCGTCGCGGCGCAGTTCTCGGCCTATCTCGAGGCGGATCACTGGCTGGGCCTGGCGTCGCATGCCAACGCCATGGCGCGGCGGCTGGCCGAGGGCATCGAGGCGGGCTCGGGCTCGAGCCTCGCCTGGCAGCCGCAGGGCAATGAGGTCTTTGCGTTGATCTCGAAGACTGCCGATGCCCGGCTGCGCGCGGCGGGCGCTGCCTATTATGAATGGCCGACGGCGGGACCGATTGCCGCACCCTTGGACAATCAGTCAATTCTTGTGCGGCTGGTGACCAGTTTCCAGACGCAGGCATCGGAAGTGGATGCGTTTCTGCAAATACTTTCGGCAGATGCGGCCTAAAAAATAGGCGTCCCACTTGCGTGGGACGCCCCATCCTTCAGGCTGTGGCGCTGCTTACGCAGCCTTGGCCTCGATCTGCTGGCTGACATTCTTGCCGCTGGAAATCGCGATGGTGCGCGGCTTCATGGCCTCGGGGATCTCGCGGACGAGATCGACATGCAGGAGGCCGTTCTCGAGGCTGGCGCCCTTCACTTCCACATGGTCGGCGAGCTGGAATCGGCGCTCGAACGAACGTCCGGCGATGCCGCGATACAGCACTTCCGAATCCTTGCCTTCCTCAGGCTTCTTCTCGCCCTTCACGGTCAGCGTGTTTTCACGCGACTCGATCGACAGATCGCTGTCGCCGAAGCCGGCTACCGCCATGGTGATGCGATAGGCGTTCTCGCCGGTGCGCTCGATGTTGTAGGGCGGATAGCCCGGCACGCCGGCTTCGACGCCGGAGGCCTGGTCGAGAAGGGAAAAGAGCCGGTCAAAGCCGACGGTGGAGCGATAGAGCGGGCTCAGATCAAACGTACGCATGGTTGTCCTCCTTGGAGCGACGGTTCGTTTCGAAGTTCACGACGGCTCCGCCATCCGATGGCCGGGGCCGCATGTCTCAGTCGCGGACCCTCTTTTGGCATCCGCAAGGAGGATGTGGGGACAAGTTCTGGGCGGTTCAAGAGGGGGGTGGACGCCGGCTTCTTCACAAGCCTGAACGCCATATGAACGACCAATTCGGATGATGTTCAGGCGCCTGCGGATAGGTTCACCATCAATGCCGGCGATGAAGAGATCGCTCGGTGCATCCGCTGGAGAGACATCAATGATGAAGTCCATTCTCGCCACCTCCGCCCTGGTCGGCGCCCTGCTGCTGCCGATCGCGGCGCAGGCACAGGATTACCGCTTCGAAGGCGGGCGCGGCGGCTACGGCGGTTACAATGACGACCGCGGCTATCGGGACGATCGCGACTATCGCCGCCCGCCGCCGCCCCGTCGCCAGCTTGACGGCCGCCAGATCTACCGGTTGCTCGCCCGCCAGGGCTACGCCCGCATCGACATTATCAACCGCCGCGGCGACGCCTATATCGTCCGCGCCATCGGTCCGCGTGGCCGGGACGTCATCGTGGTGGTCGATTCCTGGTCCGGCGAGATCGTGCGCCGCCGGGTGATCGAGAATGACTGGCGCGGCGATCGCGGTTGGCACGGTGGTTGGGGCAATGACTGGCGCCGCTGGTAGTCCCGTTTCCGGAGCCATTCGGCTATGACCGGTCGGTCGATCTCGAATCCGCCCCCCGCGCGAGGTCGGCCTGTCAGCCGGCGACATCCCTGGATGTCGCCGGTTTCTTCTTGTCCGGGCGAGGCCGGTTGCGGCCCGTCGCTTGTCGCTCTCCGGTTGGTCGGCTAAGACCGGTTGGCCCTGAATGCGATGCTCGAATGCGGAACCGCGTGGCGGATGAGTTTGCAATCCTCTCCTGACAATCCCGTCCCCGAAGGCGCCGTCGAGCAGACCGTCACGACCGTCGACGGGGTCAAGCTGCGCGCCGCTTACTGGCGCCCCCCGGGACAGCGGAAGGGTACGGTCTGCCTTATCCATGGCCGCGCCGAAGCGATCGAGAAATATTACGAAGTCGTCGGCGAACTGCTGCAGCGCGGCTTCGCGGTGGCGAGCTTCGACTGGCGCGGGCAGGGCGCTTCCGACCGGCGGCTCGCCAACCCCCGCAAGGGCCATGTCGACGATTTCTCCGAGTTCGAGCGCGATCTCGAGGCGTTCATGCAGCAGGTGGTGCTGCCGGACTGCCCGCCGCCCTTTTTCGCGCTGGCGCATTCGACGGGCGGCCTGGTGTGCCTGCGCGTCGCGCGCCGGTCGCGCCAGACTTTTGCGCGCATGGTGCTGGTGTCGCCGCTACTCGATTTCGGCGGCTTCGCGCCCTCGCGCGCGCTGATCAACTTCACGGCCGGCTGCTTTTCGCTGCTCGGCCTCGGCGATGCCTTCCCGCCCGGCTCGAAGATCGCCCAGGTCGAGGAGCGCGGCTTCAAGGGCAATCCGCTCACCAGCGATCCGCGCCGCTTCGCCCGCTCGATCGCCATTGGCCAGACGCGGCCGGAGCTGATGGTCGGCCCGCCCACCATTTCGTGGCTGCACGCTGCCTGCCGCGCCATGAACGAGGCGGCCGATCCCGCCTTCGCCGCAAGCATCCGCATCCCGACCCTGATGATCGCCGCCGGCGAGGACCGGGTGGTGTCGCCGCTGGCGATCGAGCGCTTTGCCCGCGAGATGCGGATCGGCGCGCAGATCGTCATCCCCGGCGCGCGGCACGAGATCCTGATGGAGCGCGATCCGATGCGCGGCCTGTTCTGGGCCGCCTTCGACGAGTTCATCCCCGGCTCCGAGGCGTGATGACAGGCTAGCGCCTGGCCCCGGTCTCGGCCGTCGACAGGCCGTTCGATTTGGTCGTGTCCAGAATGACCATGGTCGAGGTCTCGGCGACGCAGGGAATCGCCTGCAGAGCGGCGGAGATGAACTGCCGCAGCGCTTCGATATCCCTAACCCAGACCCGCAGCAGATAATCAACGCTGCCGGTGACCAGCAGGCATTCGGTGATCTCTGGCCTGTCCTCGATCGCGCTCAGGAATTGGCTCGCCGCATCCGGCGTCTGCTTGGCGAGGCGAACACTGACCACCACGCAGATCGAGAGCCCGAGCGCCAGCGGGTTGATCCGGGCCGAATAGCCCTGGATGACGCCGCTCTCCTCCAGCCGCTTGATGCGCCGGCTGCAGGGCGTCGGCGACAGGCCGACCCGTTCGGCCACTTCGAGGTTGGACATGCGGCCGTCGGCCTGCAGCACGGCCAAGATCCGGCGGTCAATCGGGTCGAGTTCGACCATTGGCGTTTTTCCCTAACGAAGCGGCCTCTGCGAGCGAGTTCTTGCGAGGCTAAGGCGAGCCCCACGAAAAATTGCACGGATTCGCTCGCCATTCGAGCGCTATTGTCTAGCAAACAAGGGAGACGACTATGCCGGCCTATGTGATCTGTACGATGGCGATCCACGACCCCGTGACCTACAAGAAGTACACCGACCGCACGCCGCCGATCGTCAAGCGGCATGGCGGCCGGTTTCTGACGCGCGGCGACGAGGTTTCTGCGGCCGAAGGCCCGCCTTTCACCGACCGCATGGTGATCCTCGAATTCCCCAGCAAGGCGCATGTCGATGCCTGGATCAAGGATCCCGACTATGTCGAGGCCTGCCAGTTCCGCTACGCCGCCTCGACCGGCCGGATGATCGTGCAGGAAAGCCGCGGCAATACCGAGGATCCCGATCCCAGGCTCTGACGCTTCCGGCGGGCGCGACGCCCGCCGAACTTTCCTGAACCTTCGAGGTTTCCGACGATGGCGAATGCCAAGGCAAGCACCACCCGGCCGCAGACGGCGGCCTGGCTCCGGTCCAGCAACGATATTTCGCAGCAGTTCCTGGCCTTTGGCGGTCGTGCCGACGTCGTCAGCCTCGCCGGCGGCCTGCCGGCGGCCGAACTCTATCCGGTCGCCGAGGTGCAGGCCGCGGCGCAGGCGGCGATCGCTCGCCATGGCGCGACGATCATGGAATATGGCCCGGTCGAGGGCCTGCCGGCGCTGCGCCAGCTGATCGCGGCGCGCGCCTCGGCCGAGACCGGCGGCACCTTCACGGCGGCGAACGTGCTGCTGACAACCGGCTCGATGCAGGCGCTCGACCTGATCGGCAAGGTGCTGGTTGATCCGGGCGAACTGATCGTCGCGCAGGCGCCAACCTATCTCGGCGCGCTCGATGCCTGGCGGCCGCGCGCCCCCAGCTATCGGCCGCTCGACTGGACGCTGACCGATCCCGATTTCGACGCGACGCTGGCGCGGGCGAAATTCGTCTATTCCGTGCCGAACTATTCCAACCCAACCGGCGTGCTGGTGTCGCAGGAGCGGCGCATCGCGCTGCTCGACAAGGTGCTGGAAGCTGGCACCTGGCTGGTCGAGGACGACCCGTATCTTTCGATCCAGCTCGACGGTTCGCCGGGTCCGAGCATCTTGAGCCATTCGGTCGCCCGCTCGACCCGGCCGGGACCCTATGACGGGCCCGTGATCTATCTCGGCACGGTCTCGAAGAGCCTGGTGCCGGGGCTGCGCGTCGGCTGGGTGATCGCCGAGGCCGGCATGATCCAGAACCTGGCCCTCACCAAGATGGCGAGCGACCTCAGCGGCAGTCTGCTGACGCAGGCGATCGCGCTGGAGCTGATGGAGCGCGAATTCGACCACCAGCATTCGCGCTCCATCGTGCCGGTCTATCGCGAGCGCCGCGACGCGCTGCTGCGCGAGGCGGATGCGCGGCTTGCCGACTGGTTCGAATGGGAGGTGCCGGTCGGCGGCATGTTCGTCTGGATGCGCTCGAAGGGCGACGCGATCGACACCGACGCGCTCTACAAATTCGCGGTCGAGGAAAAGGTCGCCTATGTCCCAAGCAGCGTTTTCGACTTCACCGGCGAAAACCGCTTTGCCATGCGGGTCAATTTCACCCGCAGTTCGCCAGAGGTGATTGCCGAAGGCGTGCGCCGCCTGGCGCGGGCGATCGAGCACTATCTCTCCGCCCGTCAGCAGCTCGACGGCGCGGCTTGAGGTGCGGCACATGGAAGGCCAGCAAGAATAGTCACCTCTCCCTGAGGGAGAGGTCGACGCACGTAGTGCGACGGGTGAGGGTTTACGGACTCACTGCATAGTTCCCTAAGCCCTCACCCGGAGCTATCGCTCCGACCTCTCCCTCAGGGAGTGGTGAGGGGACCGATTTTGCCAGATAGAGAGCGCTAAGCCATGGACCTGAAACTGAACGACAAGACCGCCCTCGTCTTCGGCGGCTCGCGCGGGCTTGGACGCGCCATCGCGGCCGAGCTGGCGGCGGAGGGCGCCAAGGTCGTGATCGTCGCGCGAGATCCCGCCCGCGTCGAGGCGACGGCCAAGGAACTCGGCGTCATCGGCATCGCCGGCGACGTTTCGAAGCCTGGCGCCGGCCGCGCGCTGGTGCAGCAGGCGGCCGAGAAACTGGGCCGCAGCGTCGATATCCTCGTCACCAATACCGGCGGTCCCGCGCCCGGCAATTTCGAGGCGATCACCGATCAGGCCTGGCAGGCGGGCTTCAACAATCTCTGGATGAGCTTCGTCGAAAGCGTCGGCGAGGCGCTGCCGGCGATGAAGGCAAACGGCTTCGGCCGTATCCTGGCCGTCACCTCCGTTGCGGCCAAGGAGCCGCAGCCGGGCCTGGTGGTCTCCAACGGCCTGCGCGCCGGCCTGCTCGGCCTCGTCAACGCGATCAGCCGCGACGTCGCGGCGTCGGGTGTGACGGTCAACGCGCTGCTGCCGGGCTACACCAATACGGACCGGATGAAGGAAGTCGGCGTCACCAGCGCATCGATGGGTTCGAAGATCCCGGCCGGCCGCATCGGCGAACCGGAAGAGTTCGCCGCGCTTGCCGCCTTCCTCGCCTCCGAGCGCGCCAGCTACATCACCGGCCAGGCGATCGCTGTCGATGGTGGCCTGCTGCAGTCGATCTGAAAGTCGCCTTCTTCACCTCTCCCCACGGAGAGGTGAAGAACTCCCCGCTCAGCCCGCGCGGTTCAGCGTCTCCAGGATCTGGTCGTGCAGGCGGGCGTCGCCGGATGCCACCACGCGGCCGCCGGATGCGGCCGAGCCGCCGTCCCAGCTGGTGACCCGGCCGCCGGCGCCTTCGATCAC
The DNA here is from genome assembly GCF_044452255.1 of Kaistia sp. UC242_56. Lineage (NCBI taxonomy): Bacteria > Pseudomonadati > Pseudomonadota > Alphaproteobacteria > Hyphomicrobiales > Kaistiaceae > Kaistia > Kaistia sp. UC242_56. The sequence goes on along the minus strand of NZ_JBIOAN010000002.1, from coordinate 4,378,093 downwards.
CGGGATCAGTGCCACGATGTCATAGGCATGCAGGCCAACCTCGATCACGGCATCCGCAAAGCCCGCGGCCACCATGCAATAGGCGTAGCAATCGCAGCCATAGCGGGCGAGGCGGACCTCGTTCTCGACCCGGTCATAGGCCTCGCGATCGCTGCCCTTGAACAGCGACGGCGTGGTCGTGAAGAGCACGGCATCCGAAAGCTTGTCGCAGGCTCGGGTCTTCAGGACCCGGTCGCCTTCCGGCCCGGTGTACCAGGCCCGTGCGCCGTTGCCGGCGAAGCGTTCGCCGGTGAAGGGCTGGGCCATCATGCCGAGCGAGGGCCTGCCGCCGGTGGTAAGGCCGATCAGCGTGCCCCAGACCGGCAGGCCGGAAATGAAGGCGCGCGTGCCATCGATCGGATCGAGCACCCAAACGTTCTCGGCGTCGAGATTCTCGTCGCCGAACTCCTCGCCCATGATGCCATGCGACGGGTAATGCTCGTTGATCAGCGCGCGCAGCGCCTCTTCAGAAGCGCGGTCGGCGACGGTGACCGGATCGAAGCCGGTGGCCGCTTTGTTCTCGACGGAATTGAGTGCGCGAAAATGCGGCATGATCGCTTTTCCGGCAGAATCAGCGAGCCGATCGAGGAAGGCAATCAGGGTCGGATCGGTCATTCTAGGCTCCAAAAGGCTGCTGCAGACGTGCCATGCGCTATATGCATAACGACACCCCGTTCAGGCGTTCCTGTCTAACAATCTGATTTCAAATGTCTATTTCAATTCGTTGGCGGGACGCTTCGCCGGCCGGGGCGTCTGACGTGGCGGAATCGTCGCACTCGGGCGCGAGCGTAGGAAAGGGTCTTGATCTTTTTGCAGTGCAAGCGCAATTTATTGCGGTGCGGTACATCGATTGGCGTCGATCTACCGCTGCCCTTCTTGGGCGTTTCCTCCCTAGACTTGGGCCGCCTCGTTTGACGAGCGGCCCTTTTTCTGCCCGCAGTTCCGTTTTCGCGATGGTGGGTAGGGCTACTCCGCCGCTTCGGCGAGCGGGTAAAGCGCGGCGTCCGGCAGGCTCGACAGCGCCGCCGCGAACCGCGCCAGATCGGCCGCGAGCCGATCATAGCCCGCATTGGGCTGCAGCGTCCGCTCGTTCATATAGAGCCCGCGATTGATCTCGATCTGCAGTGCATGCAGGCCGCGGCTGGGGCGGCCGTAATGCTCGGTGATGAAGCCGCCGGCATAGGGCTTGTTGCGGGCGACCGCATAACCCGCGTCGCTCAGGATCGAATAGGCGGCTTCCGAAATGCCCGGCGCGCAGCTGGTGCCATAGCGGTCGCCGAGCACGATGTCCGCCCGCGCCCTGCCGGGCAGGGTCCGCACGCTGGAGGGCATGGAGTGGCAATCCACCAGCACGCAATAGCCAAAGCGCTCATGCGTCGCCGCCAGCGTCTGGCGCAGCGTCTCGTGATAGGGCTTGTAGACCGTCTCGATGCGATGGAGCCCCACCGCCACCGGGATCGGCTCGGCATAGATCTCGACATTTTCCGAGACGACCCGGGCGATCGTACCCAGGCCACCGGCGACCCGAAGCGAGCGGATATTGGCATACGACGGCAGGTCGCCATCGAACATGCGAGGGTCCAGTTCGTAGGGCTCGCGGTTCACGTCCAGCCAGGCGCGGGGAAAATGCGCCCGCATCAGGGGCGCGCCGAGCGGCACGACGGACGCAAACAATTCGTCGACGAACGTATCCTCCGAGCGGCGGATCGTCTTCTCGTCGAGCTTCGAGGCCTCCAGGAAAGCCGCCGGGTAGACGCGGCCGCTATGGGGCGAATTGAACACGAAGGGTATGCGCTGCTCGGCCGGAGCCACCACCTCGAAGGGAAGCGCGTCTGCAAAATCCGGCGCGGCGTTGATGATCGTTCTCCTCGCGGTTGCGGCCGGGGCCGCGTCCTGTCCGAAGGGCCCATTCTATGTCGTCTGGCGCGCTTCGGGCAGGGGAAGTTTCGCTCCATTCACCCGATCTTTACTTCGTTCAGCCGTAATTCAATAACCAAATCGCCCAGGCCGCGCATAGTAGGCGCCTTGCGAACGAGATCGACCGTCCAGCCATGGATTCCCTGATGAACCGCATCCTGCTTGCCGAAGACGACAATGACATGCGCCGCTTTCTGGCGAAGGCGCTGCAGAATGCCGGCTATGATGTCGTGTCCTTCGACAATGGCCGCAGCGCCTATGAACGCATCCGCGAAGAACCCTTCACCCTGCTGCTGACGGATATCGTCATGCCGGAGATGGACGGCATCGAATTGGCGCGCCGCGCCACCGAGCTCGATCCTGATCTGAAGGTGATGTTCATCACGGGCTTCGCCGCCGTCGCCCTCAATCCCGATTCGAACGCGCCCAAGGATGCGAAGGTGCTTTCCAAGCCTTTCCATCTGCGCGATCTGGTCAATGAGGTAGAGCGGCTGCTCGCCGCCTGAGGGAGTTTTCAACAGGGTCGAAAAACGAGGCTTGAAGCTTCGGAAATCGCCCTGTATACCCTCGCTCACGCCGCCGGTCCCGCCGGTCGCGTTGAGAAGGATGGGCGTGTAGCTCAGCGGGAGAGCACTACGTTGACATCGTAGGGGTCACAGGTTCAATCCCTGTCACGCCCACCATCCTCCCTCCGCCGAAATCGCTGACCTCAAAGCCGCCGGCCTCGCGCCTCGGTTCGTCGTCGATTTTCCGGAAGCCTCCAGAGTCCAGACGCCTTCCCAAGCCTTCGGTCCCGGATCACTCGGGATAGGTCTCGGCCCCGTCCGGCGCGGACTGGTGGAAGAGAATGAAGGCGAGGGGATTGCCGGGCTCGGCCATCGCGTCGCTCCGCAGGCCTGTCACCTCGCCGGCCACGCCGCTGGAATATTCAGCCACCACTTCGCCGAAGCCGTTGCGCTGGATCGCGATTCTCTGCCCGGCTTCGACCTTGTCGTTGAGCTTGACCAGAAGCTCCACCAGGCCGCCCTGGGTCGCCAGGACGGGGAAGGCGCTGTTGCCGACAAACACGCCCACATCCTTGCCGGTGCGGCCCATCGCCCCCGCCAGGATGCCGTGGTGCTTGAGGACATTCATCGTGCCCTCCACGAACAGGGCGATCATGTCGAGGTCCAGGATGCGGGCAGCGCCGACCTCCGCGCAAAAGGACGGGACGCCCGCGTCGACCAGCGCATTGTGCAGGACCCCCGGATAGACGTGGTTGTCGAAGACCTGGCCGATCGGAAACAGATCCACCATCGCCTTGATTTCGGGCACATCCATGCCGGCGAGGTTGAAGGCCGCGACTTCGAACCCCGTCGTCCCGGTGTGGAAGTCGATCGCCGCGTCGGCGTTGGGCCGCAGCAGGCGGTTAAACAGAAGCCCTGCATGCCGGCTGGGCGCGGTGATGCCGTTCTCGTTGCCGGGCCATTCCCGATTCATGTCGATCAGGTCCTGGCCCCGGCCATAATTGGGCCACCGGCGCTGCAGGCTCTCGATGGCCGGGCGGGCGACATCCGTGACGGCCATGACCGTGCCCGACATCTCCGCGGGGTCAAGTTGGTTGATCACGGTCTGCACCGTGTGGATGGAGCTCATTTCGTCGCCATGCACGCCGCTCACCAGAACAACACGCTTGCCGGGCTTCGCGCCCCGGACGACGACAACCGACACATACCAGTGCTGTCCGCTCGGCATCTCCACGCCCTGGAGATACAGAAGATGCTTCTGCCCGGGCTCCAGGTCCTCGACATGGAGTGTGCTGACGACCTTTTTCCCCTGGATGATCTCGCCGGTGTAGACGGTGCCGTGCGCCGATTTGGACGCGGCGCCGTCGCCCGATGCCGTAGCTTCTTGGGCGCTGGCGCTGTGCGCGCCCAGGGCCGACGCTCCCACGGCCGCCAGCGAAGCCATCAGGAAGTCGCGCCGATCGGCGCCTTCTTTGGATTGGGTGGGCATGGCGGGCCTTCCTCCTGAGCTGCCAGGGCCGGGTGCGCTCTCCCGGACTTCGGCCAACCATACTGGCGCTCCCCGGCACCCCTGACCAGTCCGCATGCGGAGGAATTCTTCTGTGACTGCAAGGTGGCTCGGAACGCGGCGGAGATCCCGTGGGCGCGATAGGGGAATCGTGCGATCGGTAGAGCGGTATCGGTTGGCCGCCACTGGAGCCGGCACTCTGGGAGATTGCTGAGCGCCTGGCGTCGGCGAAGTCCGAGGGGGCCAGGGGGCGTCAGGCGCCGTCGGGAAGGCTCGACGCCCCGGCTTCGCCGGCAGCACAGGCGGATTGCCGCCGGGCTTGCACCGTCTTGCAGTCGAGCTTCGCGTCGCGGGACCATTCCAGCGCCCAGAGCGGCAGGTCCAGAAGCACGAAGTAATCGCCCTGCCGACCGCGCATCGCTTCGCCCACCCAACCGCCGACGATCATCGCCTCGACCCGGGCGAACTGGAAGGCGCGGACGTCGAGCGCATGAACCAGCGCCTCGGCATGGGAGTGCGCCAGGTATCCGACTTGCACGCCGTTGATCATAACCCGGACGGCGGTCGAATGGCCAAGGTGATCGCGCTCCGGGATCAGGTCTGCGACAACGGAAATCTGGTGTCCAAGCTCTGTCTTTCCGCCGGCAATCGTATCCAGGGCCGGTTGAAAATATCGTTCGCCTGCCGCCGCACAGGCGAAGTCGCCATCGCCGTCCACCCTCCAGACGCTGCTGCGAGGACGGCGGCGGAACAGGGCGAAAAACCAGCGCATCCGTTCATCTCCCGCTACGTCAACAAAGGCTACAGCGAGCAGGCAGTGGCCGTCGACTAAATTAGTTCAAATTTTGAACCAAAATGCGGATTAGCCGTCGGAACGCAGGCATTCATCGTCCCGGTTTGGGCCTCGCTACGAGGCTCGCACTCTTGCTCCACTGTCGTCGCGCAGTTATCTTTCGGGCAGAGGACGACCTCCCCATCATGGGAAACATTTCCGGGACGGCCCGGCCCTTTCGAGGAGGGCCTGATGGCCTGGGTTTATCTTCTGCTTGCCGGCGTGTTCGAGGTGGTCTGGGCTTCGACGATGAAGCACTCGGATGGCTTCACGAAACTCACCCCGACGATCATCACCATTGTCACCATGATCATCAGCTTCGGCCTGCTCTCGGTCGCGATGAAGTCGCTGCCGCTGGGCACGGCCTATGCGATCTGGACGGGCATCGGCGCTGTCGGCGCGTTCTGCGTCGGCGTCTTCGTCCTGGGCGAGGCGGCGACCCTGTTCCGCATCGCCAGCGTCGCCTTCATCATCCTCGGCCTAGTCGGCCTCAAGGTCTCGACGCCCTAGTGCGCGGCGCGGCGTTGCGCAGGGGATAGCCAGGCGCGCCGCGGCGAAGGCTTCGTCAGTATTCGCCGCGGCCCAGCAGGACCACCGGAATGGTCTGGGCCAGGATGGCCAAGTCCTGCAGGAGGCTCATCTGCCGGACATAGATCGCGTCGAGGCGGATGCGGGTGTGGTAATCGGTGTCGGAGCGACCGGAAACCTGCCACAGCCCCGTCATGCCGGGGCGGCAGAGATAATAGGCCTCGAAATGGCGCGTATTGTAGCGCTCAGCGTCGGCGATTTCGCGCAGCAGCCGTGGGCGCGGGCCGACCAGGCTCATCTCTCCCTTCAGGACATTGATCAACTGGGGGAGTTCATCGAGGCTGAACTGGCGCAGGAAGCGGCCCATAAGCGTGACGCGAGGGTCTCCTTTCAGCTTGTAGCGGGACTCGTAGTCGAGCCGTGCCTGGGGATTGTTGGCCAGATAGGTCTCCAGCCTGCGCTCGGCATCGGGCTCCATCGTGCGGAACTTGTACATGGCGAAGCGGCGTCCGCCGCGTCCGATGCGGTGCGAGCGAAAGAAGATCGGCTTGCCGCCAAGGCCAATCAAGCCGGCGATCAGAATGGCGACCGGCAGCAGCAAGAGAAGCATCGCTGCCGCCAGCACTATGTCAAAGCCGCGCTTGAGGCGGTATTCGCGGGCGTCGACTCCTCGGCGCCGTCGCTCCGGGGCGGAGGCCGGGATAATCGCATTTTCCAGGGATCTGGCCGAGGCGATTTCGAATTTCGGGTCCATCGCTCACCTACGCAAACTGGGTTCAAGGCCGGGCCGCCTTCTGTGCCGTATTCACAGCGTTGAAGCCGGCGGATGGGGTCGAGACTTCGAATTAAGTCGCTTGGACGATTGATTTCGGCTGGCGCGAGGCGAGTTCGGCCAAGGCCGTGCCGAGGATCGTGTCGATGTCGGAATGCTGCGTCGTGAAGCCGAGCGTGCGGCGCGCCAGGGTCGGGTCGGCATAAAGGATCGGTGGGTCGCCTTGCCGTCGGGGCTGGATGGTGCTCGGCACGGGATTGCCGGTCTGGCGCGCGGCGGCATCGAGGATCTGCTGCACGGAGAGGCCTTGCCCGGTCCCGAGATTGAGCGCGAGGCTCTCGCCACCCCGCGCCAGATGTACAAGCGCCAGGCCATGGGCCCGGGCCAGATCGGTGACATGGATATAGTCGCGCACACAGGTGCCGTCCGGCGTCGCGTGATCGTCGCCATAGATCTCGATCGAGGGCAGGATGCCATGGGCAGCCATCAATACCCGCGGTACAAGATGCGTCTCGGGCGAGTGCCACTCGCCGATCTCGCCCGCGGGGTCGCAGCCGCAGGCATTGAAATAGCGCAGGATCACGTGGCGGCTGTCATAGGCGTGGGCATAGTCCCGGATGATCTGCTCGCCCATCAGCTTCGATCGTCCATAGGGGCTGATCGGCCGTTGCTCGGCACCTTCCGGCACGGGCAGGACGTCCGGCTCGCCATAGGTCGCGCAACTGCTGGAAAAGACCAGCCGATCAATGCCTGTCCTGCGCGCGGCGTCGAGGACGGAAAGCGTGCCCAGGACGTTGTTGGAATAATAGGCCGCCGGATCGGCGACGGACTCGCCGACATAGGCGAGGGCGGCGATGTGGCAGATGGCGGCGGGCGTGTAGAGGCGGATGGCGCCTTCCAGAGCGGCCACGTCGCGAATGTCGCCCTCGACCAAGGGGCCCCAGCGCACGGCGCTGCGATGGCCGCGCGCGAGATTGTCGAAAGCAATGGGCAGGTAGCCGGCCATGGCCAGTTGCTTGCAGGTGTGGCTGCCGATATAGCCGGCGCCGCCCGTCACCAGGATCGCGCCCCGCGCCGTCATGTCGAACCCGCTTGTTCACGATGAGACGATCCAGCCGGGCAGCCGGCTTCGATAGAGATCTTCATGCGATACCCCCGCGGCATTCTCGCAAGATCCAGTTCATGGTCTGCAATAAACTCACCTCCGCCGGCCGATGACATGAGGCCATCGAACGACAGAAAGGCCGTTTCGGAAGATGAGGGCCCCCTGAAAGCACATGCATTGCAAGCCGGAAACGCTTACGTCTCTGGCGTCTGCCCCTCAAGGGGCTGGGAATGCTAGGAATCCGGCGCGTGCCAGCCAATAACCCGTCTGCATTTCGCAGGCATCGAGCGGATATTTAAAAATCCGTAATAATTCTACGCTAGTGGTTCGGATACTGGAGTCAAGAGGTTTTCGACTCGCCGGATCGGCTGCGGCTAGCGTATTGCGGGCGAGCATCAGCCGCGTTCGCTTGCCATCGCGATGTGAAGACTCGCGTATCCCTTCAGGGATAGAGATTTAAGCTTGCATTACGCTGGGTAACTTATGGGTTTCGAGCGTCCGGGCGAAGGCGGAGACGCCCGTCTCGCGATGAGTGTGCCGGTGCGGCGGGAGCGCCCGTCCCGCACCGGCTTCCTTGGATTACCAGTCGACGCTGCCGCCGATCGCCTGGGCCTGCTTGGCGGCGTGCATCTGGGCCTGGGTGAACTCCATCGCGTGGCGGCAGAGATCGGTGGAGTCGGTCCAGAGATTGCGCCAGATGCCGAGAATGCCGGTCAGCGGCTCGCCGGCGACGGCGGAGGAGAAGGATTCAAAGCAGATCGGGCCCTGATAGTTGGCCTTCACCAGCCCGCGGAAGATCTTCACGAAGTCGATCGAGCCGGTGCCGAGATAGCCGCGATGCGACTCGCCGGTGTGGAAATAGCCGAGATAATCGCCGGTATCGATGATCGCCTGCTCGGCGTCGGCTTCCTCAATGTTCATGTGGTAGCAGTCGAGGTGAACCTTGACGTTGGCCATGCCGACGCGCTTGCAGAGCTCGACGCCCTGGGCGGCGGTGTTGATGACGTTGGTCTCGTAGCGGTTCACCACTTCGAGGCCGAGCGTGATGTTGCTCTTGGCGGCTTCTTCCGCGACGCGCTGCAGAACTTCGACCGCGCCGGCGACGCCCTCCCTGGTGGCGGCGGTGAAATATTTCTGGAAGCCGGAATAGAGGATGCCCGTGATATGGGTGCCGCCGAGGTCGCGCGTGGTCTTCACAACCTGCATCAGATGCGCCTCGCCGCGCGCCTTCTTGCCCGGGTCGCCGGCCGAGATATCGCAGCTGTCATCGAGGCCGAGCGAGGTGGTGATGCCGAGCCCGGCCTTCTCCAGCTCCTTGCGGGTGAAGTCGATGTCGATGAGCGAGGGATCGAGCGCCGGCGCTTCGATATAATCGTAGCCCAGCGATGCCGTGCTCGCGATCGCGCGGGCCGCTTCCTCATGGCTCCAGCCGCCGACCCAGACCTGTGCGTGGACGCCCAGCTTGTTTTTCATGGTGTTCCTCCCTCGTATCTCGGAGCTCAAGCGGCCCCTGTTGAAATTCCGTCTTCTACCGAAGGCGCGGCCGTCGACGCCCGGATCTCCAGGCTGCATTTCAGCTGGATATGCGCCGGCGGCGAAACGTCGCCATCGATCCGTGCCTTGAGCCGCGCCCAGATCGCCTCGCCGATTTCCGTTACCGGCTGGCGGATCGCGGTCAGCGGCGTGGCGCGCGCCCGCATCCAGGCATAGTCGTCGAAGCCGATCAGCGAGATCGGCCGCGGAATGCCGATCTGCCGTTCCGCCAGTGCCGCGAGCGCGCCGAGCGTGGTGAAATTGGTCAGCGCCAGAATGGCCGTCGGCCAGCGGTTGGCATCGAGCCATTGCGAGAGACGGGTGGCGGCCAGTTCGAAATGGCCGCCCGCCTCGAGAGTGACGGGCGGCGGCAGGCCCGCGCGCGCCAGCGTCGCGCCAATGCCGGCGCAGCGCTCGCGGATGTTGCCAAGTGTGAGCACGGAGGCGGCGACCAGGATGCGGCTATGGCCGAGCTCGAGCAGATGCCGCGCGCCGGTGGTGCCGGCGTCTTCATTGTCGACCGATACGGTGTCGGCGGCGGGGTCGCGGGTGATGCGATCGGCGATGACATAGGGCACGCCGGCGTGCTCGATCCGAGCGCGCGCAGAAAAGTCGTCGGAGCAGGGGATGACGACCAGTCCCGCCGGGCGCCAGGCCAGCATGGCGGCGAGGCGCGAATGCTCGGTCGCCTCGTCGCCATTGGAACTGGCGACGATGAGTTCGTAGCCCTGGTCGCGCAGCGAGGTTTCGACCGCGGAAACCACCGAGGTGAAGAAGGGATTGTCGAGATCGGGGACCAGCACGGCGATGATCCGAGCCTTGCCGGTGCGCAGAAGCGCCGCCGCCCGGTCGGCCTGGTAGCCCAGTTCCCGCGCCGCCTGGCGGACCCGCTCCGCGAGCGCCGGATTGACCGGCTTGCTGCCATTCATGACATTCGAGACGGTGCCGGGCGACACGCCCGCCCGCTCGGCGACGTCGCGTATGGAAATCGGCTTGTCCGACATGGGGACGGCGACCTCTCGGCCGGAACGAAGCCCGCGGCTCGTCCCGAAAAAACGATTTACAAACCGTTTTAGGCCGACGCCGCTATCGCCGCAACACCCATCCTCTGCCATCAGAGCAGAATGGCGCTGATGGGAGGGACGAGATCTCCTGGGGGAGCCGCTACTATTCGCCGACCAGGCCGAGGCTGGCGGCGCGTTCGCGCAGCAGGGCCAGCAGTTCGATGCGGCGCGCCTCCGGCGTATCGATCGGCAGCACGAAGCAGAGCGTCAGGGTCATGGCGCCGCGTCCGTCGAGGATGGGCGCCGCCAGGCACCAGGTGAAGCGGTCGGCCAGAGCCGCGCTTTCGCTGTAGCCCTGCTGGCGCGCCAGCGCGATGGCGGCGAGGAACTCCTCCTGCGGCAACCACCGTCCATCCGGCAGCCGGTAATCCTCCGGCGGGATGAATGCACGGACGGCGTCCTCGTCCATGTGGCTGAGAAGCAGCCGGCCCGACGCGGTCCAGGGGATCGGCACCTCGACGCCGACCTGGCTGGAAATGCGGAACGGCCCGGCGGAATCGCGGCAATCGAGCACGACATATTTGTTGCCGCGCAGGCTGCAGAGCTGCACCGTCTCGCCGGTTTCGGCGGCCAGCCGGTCGAGCGTCTCGATGATGCGCGGATAATGCGCGTTGTGATGGCTGTAGGCCCAGCCGAACAGGTGCATGGCGTGGCCGAAATAGACATGCCCGTCGGTTCCCACCGTCTCCAGCATGTCGGCTTCGAGCAGGCGATTGACGATCTCGTAGGTCGTCGAGCGCGGCGCGCCGATCCGCCGGGCGATGTCGCCGACGCGCATCGGCGCCCGCTGACGCAGCAGCGCCTCCAGCAGGATGATGACGCGGTCGATGCCGCGCTTGCGCTCGCCCCCGGTTGCCGTTGCTGTCTCGGGCCGGCTTCTTTCTAGGGTCTCGGTTTCCGTCATGAGATGCCTGGTTCGTTGCTTGGATGGCGGGCGGGCGAAGGCCCTTGAAAGATATCGTGGCTCAGATTAGCCTCTCTTTTGTCCGATATACAGACGCACTGTCTAGTATATCGGACAAAAATGGGGGCCCGGGCGGAGAGTTCACGGCGATTGGCAGACAGGCCGCGTCATGGCGGCTGCGCGATCCTGCATTGTCGTTTCCCTGCGCGTCGAGGCACAACCTTCCAGGGGAACAACATGAAGAAGTCTTCGCTTTTTGCATCCGCAAGCGTGCTCGGCCTCGGTATCCTTCTGAACGTTCTGGGCGCCTCGCATGCCGACGCCGCCGCCAACTGCATCAAGGGTGACCGCAAGGCGCCCTATACGCTCGGCTGGGCCAACATCTACTCCGTGCCGACCTGGATGAAGCAGACCCAGGGCACGATCGAAGCGGAAGTCGAGCAGCTGAAGAAGGAAGGGCTGGTCGACAAGCTCGTCGTGACCGACGCGCAGGGCGACTCCAATGTCCAGATCCAGCAGATCCAGTCGATGATCGACGCCAATGTCGATGCCATCATCCTGATCGCCGGCTCGTCGACAGCGCCCGCCCGCGTGCTGGCCGATGCCTGCGCCAAGGGCATCGCCATCATCAATTTCGACAGCCTGGTCGACACCAATGACGTGACCGCCAAGGTCAATACGGACTCGCACCAGTGGGGCGAGCAGGCCACCAAGTTCATGATCGATGCGCTGGGCGGCAAGGGCAAGATCATCATCCTGAACGGCCCGGCCGGCGTCTCGGTCAGCGACGATCGCCGCGCCGGTGGCAATGACCTGCTCAAGGCCAATCCGGACATCCAGATCCTGGCCGAGACCAATACCGCCTACAACGTTGCCCCGGCGCAGGAGGCGGTGACCAGCCTGCTGTTTGCCAATCCGGAAATCGACGGCATCCTTTCCTTCGGCGGGGCACTTTCGGCCGGCGCCGTGCTGGCCCTCGACAAGCAGGGCCGCGAGCAGGTGCCGATCACCGGCGAGAATGCCCGCCAGTTCCTGGAACTCTGGAAGGAAAAGGGCCTGAAGAGCTGGGCGACGATGCAGCCGAACTGGCTGGGCGCCTTTGCGGCCTACACCGCCGTGCAGGCGCTGGAAGGCAAGGACGTGCCGGCCTTCGTCAAGGTGCCGCTGCCGATCATCGACAATTCCAACATCGACGAATACCTGGCCCGCGCCAAGGACTTCCCGGCCGACGGCTATATCTATTCGCCGTATGACCGCGAGCTGTTCGCCAAGCTTCTGGCCCAGAAGTAAGGCTCGAGCCGTGGCATCGTCCGTGCCCATCCTCGCCGCGCGCGGGGTGTCGAAGGCGTTCTTCGGCAACCCGGTCCTGCGCTCGGTGTCCATCTCCCTTGAGCCGGGCCGCATCCATGCGTTGCTCGGCGAGAATGGCGCGGGCAAGTCCACGCTGATCAACCTGCTGTCCGGCGCTCTGCGTCCGGACAGCGGGACTATCGAGATCGACGGCAAGGCCGTCTCGCGCCACAGCCCGCCGGAGGCGCGCCGCGCCGGAATCGCGGTGGTGCAACAGGAACTGAGCCTCACCAACTCGCTGTCGATCGCGGAAAATATCGGCCTCGGCGCCTATCCGCGCCGCTTCGGGCTGGTCGATTATCCGGCGCTGGCGGCCAGGGCCAAGGCGGCCTGCGACCTTGTCGGCCTGAACGAACCGCTTTCGACGCCGGTCGGGGAATTGTCGCTTGGCCGCCGCCAGATGGTCGAGATCGCCAAGGCGCTTTATCGCAAGCCGCGCGTGCTGATCCTCGACGAGCCAACCTCGTCGCTCTCCGCCACCGAAACGCGCATCCTCACCACGCTCCTGGAAAAGCTGCGCGGCGAGGGCATCGCCATTCTCTATATCTCGCACCGCCTGGACGAGGTGATGCAGCTTTGCCAGCACGTCACCGTGCTGAAGGACGGCACCTGCACCGCGGACCGCCCGCTGGAGGGCGTCAATGCCGCCGGGCTGGTGCGGCTGATGGTCGGACGCGATCCCGGCGATCTGTTTCCGCGCTGGGATAGCACGCGGACCGAGCGCGTGGCGGTTTCCGTCAACCGGTTTGCAGCCGGGCTCATGCGCGATGTCGATCTCGAAGTCCGCGCCGGCGAGGTCGTCGGCATTGGCGGCCTGGTCGGGCAGGGACAGGAAGACCTGCTCCTCGGCCTCTATGGCGCCATTCCCGCCAAGGCGGCCTCGGCCGTCATCAACGACGCGTCGGGACTTCCGGCCAACGTTCCCCAATCCAATACGCGCGGGCTGGCCTATGTGCCGGCCGACCGCAAGCGCGAAGGCCTGCACCTGATCCATCCGATCGTGACCAATCTGATGCTGCCCGCATTCGCCCGCATGCCAGCGCTGAAACTGCGCAGCCGCGCCCGCGAGCGCGAGACGGCGATGGGGCTCGCGCTGCAATTCGCCATCAAGGGCGATCTCGGTCGCGCCGCGCAGGCGCTTTCCGGCGGCAACCAGCAGAAGGTCGCGCTGGCGAAATGGATGCCGCTCGATCCCGCCGTACTGCTTCTGAACGATCCGACGCGCGGCGTCGATGTCGAGACCAAGCGGGAGATCTACGCCATGCTTCGCGCTTTCGCGGCCGCCGGCAAGGCAGTCGTGCTGCTCAGCTCCGACACGCCGGAGCTCGTCCATCTCTGCGACCGCGTCGCGGTCGTGCGCGAGGGGCGGTTGGTCACGCTGCTGGAGCGCGGCGAATTGAGCGAGGAGGCGATCGTCGCCGCCGCCATGGGCGCCGAGCCGGAAAGGGCGGCGGCATGAGCGACGCATCCATCTCCCCGCACGCCCGTTCGGGCTCGCTCTATTGGGCGATCCAGGTCAAGCGCAACATCGGCGTGCGCGGCCTGTTCGTCGTCGTGCTGGCCTTCATGGTCGCCTATGGCTTCCTGTTCCACGGCCTCTTCACCGGTTCGGGCTTCGCCAAGTTCACCCAGAGCTGGTTCCCGCTGGCCCTCGTCGCCATGGCGCAGGCAATCCTGATGCTGACCGGCGGCATCAGCCTCGCCATCGGCGCACTGGTCAGTCTCGGCGCGGTGCTGGCCGCCACTACCGTGACCGGCCCGCTCGGCGTCGCCGGCGGCACGGCGCTGGTCTGCCTCGTCGGTCTTGGCATCGGCGCGGTGACGGGCGTCATCGTGGTCAAGCTGCGGTTGCCGGCGATTGTCGTCACGCTGGCCGGCTCGTTCATCATCGCTGGCGCGGCCCTGCTGGTGCTGCCGCGGCCGGGCGGGGCGATCCCGCCTTGGCTGTCGGACCTGCTCGCCGGCAACACGCCCGCCGCCTTCGGTGTGCTGGTCGTCGTCGTGCTGCTCTGGAAGCTCTATCTGGCAACGCCGCTCGGCCTCAGCCTCTACGCGGCTGGTGAAAATCCGGTCGGTGCCTATCGCTCCGGCGTGCCGGTCGATGCGGCGCGCATCGCGGCCTATGCGATCAGCGGCCTGCTCTGCACCGGCGCCGGCCTGTTCGTCGCAGCGCAGACCGGCTCCGGCGACCCGATCATCGGCAATTCCTTCACGCTCAACTCGATCGCCGCCGCCGTTCTCGGCGGCATAGGCTTCCTGGGAGGCCAGGGCACCATGCGCGGCGCGCTCGCCGGCAGCCTGCTGCTCAGCCTGATGATCTCGGTGATGTTCTTCCTGGGCTTCACGCCGGTGGCGCAATATGTGGCGCAGGGCCTGATCATCATTGGCGCCGTCGCCATTCCGCAATTCCGCATGAGGGCCCGATGAGCATTCGCGACGCCGGATTTCTGTCCCGATCCCGCATCCTCGCGGTCGTCACCAGCCGGCCGTTCCTGACCTTCGCCATCGTGGCGCTGGTCTGGATCGTCGCCAGCTTCGTCTCGCGCGGCTTCGGCGCCTATGGCCATCTGCGCTATCTGGTCGAGCTCGCCGCCGTCATCGGCATCGTCGCGGCCGGCCAGACCTTCGTCGTCATCGCCGGCGGCATCGATCTCTCGGTCGCGGCGATCGTCACGGTCGCCGCCGTCGGACTGCCGCTCTTCGCCATCGACGCCGACCCGACCGGCCTGACGCCGATCCTCGCCGTGCTCGCCATGACCACGGCGATCGGCCTCGTCAACGGCCTCGGGGTCGCACTGCTGCGCGTGCATCCGATGATCATGACGCTGGCGATGGCGACCTTCCTGCAGGGTCTCTTGATCATCATCGCCGGCGGCAGCGCCGTCACCGCGGCCAACCCGCTGGTCAGCTGGGTCGGCAATGCGCGGCCTCTAGGCATTCCGGCCGGCATCCTCGTCTGGGTGGTCATCTCGGTCGTCGTTCTGGTCGTCATGCACGCGACGCCGTTCGGCGCGCGGCTGTTCGCCATGGGCGCCGGGCCGCTGGCGGCCAAGCTCTCCGGCGTGCCGATCGCCAGCACGACCATGGCCGTCTACGGCATCAGCGGCTTCATGTCGGGGCTTGCCGGGATCATCGTGCTCGGCATGAACGGGCAGGGCTATGTCGGCATCGGCGATCCCTACCTCCTCGCCTCGATCGCGGCCGTGGTCCTGGGCGGAACCTCGATCCTGGGCGGCCTCGGCACCTATGCCGGCTCGATCCCTGGCGCCATCCTGCTGGTGACGATCACGGCGCTGATCACCGTCGTCAACGCCTCGCCGGGCTGGCGCAGCATCCTGTTCGGCACGCTGATCCTCGCCCTGCTGCTGCTCTCGGGCCGGGAGGCGGCGCGACGCTAGGCGCGCCGCCTCGCTTCAGGCCGCCATCCGGCTGCCATAGCGCGCCAGGCTGAGATCGTCGGACTGGATATCCGGCTTCTTGCCGTCGATCAGGTCGGCGAGCAACTTCCCCGACCCGCAGGCCATGGTCCAGCCCAGCGTGCCGTGGCCGGTGTTGAGATAGAGATTGCTGTATTCCGTCGCGCCGATCACCGGCGTGCCGTCCGGGGTCATCGGGCGCAGGCCGGTCCAGTAGCTGGCCTGCGACTGGTCGCCGGCGCCCCCGAACAGATCTTCCACCGAATACACCAGCGTCGCCTTGCGGGATGGCGGCAGGTCGCGGTTGAAGCCGGCAATCTCCGCCATGCCGCCGACCCGGATCCGGTCGCCGAGGCGGGTGATCGCGATCTTGTAGGTTTCGTCCATGACGGTCGAGACAGGGGCGCGGCTCTCGTCAACGATCGAAACGGTGATCGAGTAGCCCTTGACCGGATAGACCGGCACGCGCAGCCCGAGCGGCTTTAGCAGCTGCGGCGTGAAGCTGCCCATGGCGGCGACGAAGCGATCGGCGGTGATTTCGCCGCGTGTCGTCTTTACCGCGACGATGCGCTTGCCCTCGGTGCGGATGCCGAGGATGTCGACGCCATACTGGAAGGTGACGCCCAGGGCCTCCGCGCGCTTGGCCAGTTCGTTCGTGAACTTGAAGCAGTCGCCCGTCTCGTCATGGGGAAGCTGCAGCCCGCCGACAATCTTCTCGCGCACATGGGCGAGGCCGGGCTCCGCCGCGATGCAGCCGGCCGGGTCGAGCACCGAGAACGGCACGCCGTCGCTCTTCAGCACGGCGATGTCCTTGCCGATGCCGTCGAGCTGCTTCTGCGTCCGGAACAATTGCAGCGTGCCCTTCGCGCGGCCGTCATATTCGATGCCGGTTTCCTCGCGCAGTGCGATCAGGCAATCGCGGGAATATTCCGCCAGCCGGACCATGCGGCTCTTGTTGACGGCGTAGCGGGCCGAGGTGCAGTTGCCGAGCATCGCGATCACCCAGCGCCAGGTGTCGGCATCCAGCATCGGCTGGATGATCAAGGGGGCATATTTCATGAACACCCACTTCATCGCCTTCTGCGGGATGCCGGGGGCGGCCCAGGGCGAGGAATAGCCGGGCGAGATCTCGCCGGCATTGGCGAAGCTGGTCTCCAGCGCCGGGCCCGGCTGGCGGTCGATGACCGTCACCTCGTGCCCCGCCTTGGCCAGATAATAGGCGGAGGTCACACCGATGACGCCGGCCCCGAGAATGGTGATCTTCATGACTGCCCCTGTCCGCCTTCGCGGCTTGACGGATATGCGTAGTGCCGATGGTAGCGCTGACCGAGACGGGTCAGGATCTCGTAGGAAATGGTGTCGGCGTCGGCCGCGACCGCTTCCAGCGTCTGGTTGGGTCCGATCATCTCGACCAGCGTGCCGGGCGCGAGGGCGTCTTCGGCAAGCGCCGTGACATCGACCATGAGGCTGTCCATCGAGACCCGACCGACAATTGGCAGCCGTTTTCCCTCGAACCACGCAGCACCGCGATTGCTAAGCGAGCGCGGCAGGCCGTCGGCATAGCCGGCGGCGAGCGTGGCGATGCGGGTTTCGCGCGGGGTGACATAGGCGCCGCCATAGCCCACCGCCGTGCCGGCCGGGACGGTGCGGGTCTGGATGACGCGCACGTCGAGCCGGACGACCGGGTGCATCGGGTTTTCCTCGGCCACGGTCGGGGCGGCACCATAAAGCGCTACGCCCGGACGGGCGAGATCGCCGCGATAATCCGGGCCCAGAAACACCCCGCCGGAATTGGCGAAGGAGACGGGAATGCCGGGGAAGAGAGCGCTGGCGGTTCGCATCGCGGCAAGCTGGCTCGGGCTCGCGGTGTGGTCGGGCTGATCGGCGCAGGCGAGATGGCTCATGATCAGGGTCAGGTGGAGGCCCGCCAGCCCGGCCGGGTCAGCCGCCAGCGCTTGCAGTTCCGGCAGGGAGAGGCCCAGCCGGGCCATGCCCGTATCGACCTGCAGCGCCGCCTGCAGTTCGATGCCGCGTGCCAAGGCCAGCGCCGACCAGGCCTTTGCCTGATCCAGCGCATTCAGGACGGGGATAGCACCGAGATCGGCGCAGGCTGTCTCGCTTCCCGGCATCAGCCCGTTCAGGACGTAAAGCCTGGCGTCGGCGGGCAGGAAAGGCTTCAGCCGCACCGCCTCGATGAAATGGGCCACGAAGAAGTCGCGGCACCCTGCCGAATGCAGCACCGGCACGACCTCCGCCGCGCCGAGGCCGTAGGCGTCGGCCTTTACCACGGCCGCGACCGGCGTCGGCGCCGCCGTCCGGCAGAGCCTGCGATAGTTTTCGACCAGCGCGGCGAGGTCGATGGTCAGCCGCCCGCAGGCGGCCGTCTCATCCACGCCGCTCGCCATTTTAAGCCTCACGGTCTCGTTCATCGATGCCCACCCCTTCGCCTCAGACCAGCATATTGCTTCATCCTGCGAACTTCCGATCGAAGAGTGCGCCTTTGTGCGATAGAAGAGGCTTTAAAGATCGTTTCTGCGACGGATTGAAAGAAACTGCATGTCGGGTCTCGACGCCATCGACCGCAACATCATCCGGCTGCTGCGCCTCAATGCCCGGATCAGCAACGCCAAGCTCGCGGAAGCCGTCGGGCTGTCGCCTTCCGCCTGCCTGCGGCGGGTCAACCTATTGGAGCAGACCGGAATCATCCGGGGCTATACGGCGCTGGTCGGGACCGGGGCGGAGGAGGGGATCGCCGTCATCGTGCAGATCACGCTCGACCGGCAGACGGAGGAATATCTGAACCGCTTCGAGGCGGCGGTGCGGAAATATCCCGAGATCCGCGAGTGCTTCCTGATGACCGGCGGCTCCGACTATTTCCTGCGGGTCGAGGTGGACGGCGCCGCCAATTTCGAGCGGGTGCACAAGGAGATCCTGTCCGCTCTGCCGGGGGTCGCCCGCATCCACTCGAGCTTCGCGATCCGCAACGTGCTGTCGTCGCGCCGGCCCGCGTGACTAAGGAGCGTGTGCCGATTCTCGATGGACCCCGGGCACGCAGCTCGGTGAGTCTTCTTGCAAAAAAAAAGACCCGCCCTGTGAGGGGCGGGTCGATCGGGAGGATCGATTGAGAGGGGGTCGATCCGTGGGCGCCGTCAGCGCTGGCCGCCCTTGTGCGACGGATCGTGATCCTTGTTCTGGGATCCATGCGAACCCTGCTGCGGGCCCTTCTCAGAGGTCTGGCCCTGCTGGCGCTGTCCGGACTGCTCTGCGCCCTTCTTGCCCATCTCGGAGGCTCGTTTCGGGTCGTTTGCAAAATTGCCAGATCCGGTGCGTTGATCTTTATTAGGCATCTCACTCACTCCGCTTAACCCCGTCCGCGTAAGAAACTGTCCAGCGGGGCAATCGTTCCGAACTTTGCCGCATAACGTTACGTCGCAGCTCGGAATCACCGGATTCTGGCCCGTTCGTGTTGACAAGCCATAGCCGCGCTGCCTATGGTCCGGCCGAATTTTCGAGCGGGCGCCCCGGCGCTCGTGTCGTTCCCAGAACCCTTTCGCGAGCGTCGCGCCATGAAGATCAAGAACTCGCTCAAGTCCCTTCTCGGGCGTCACCGCGCCAACCGGCTCGTGCGCCGGAAGGGCCGTGTATTCATCATCAATAAGGTCAATCCGCGCTACAAGGCCCGTCAGGGCTAAGGAGCGGGCGCGCCACGGCGTGCCATCTGGATTAGATTTTGACGATGCCCGCATGACGGCTTAAATTGCCATCATGCGGGCATTTGTCATTTCTATCGTCGCGTTGACCGCTCTTTCGTCGGTGGCTCTTGCCGCACCGCCTGGTGCTGCCGATTCGGCAGACAAGAGCGACCGTCTGGCGAGCCAGAGCATCGACCAGCTTTTCACCTCGCTTGCCAAGCCGGGCGACGAGGCGGCCGGTGCTGCCGTCGAGGCGGAACTGCAGCGCCGTTGGCGCAATTCCGGCAGCGATACGGTCGACCTGCTGATGCTGTGGGCGACCGAGGCGATCTCGGCCAAGAACTTCCCCCGCGCCTTCGATTATCTGGATGCCGTTACCACGCTGCGGCCCGATTATATCGAGGGCTGGAACCGGCGCGCGACGCTGTTCTTCCTGCAGGATGAATATGGCAAGGCGCTCTCGGACCTGGAAAAGGTGCTGGCGCTGGAGCCCCGCCATTTCGGCGCTCTGGCGGGCTTGGGCATGATCCTGAACGAGATCGACCGCAAGAAGGAAGCGCTGATCGCCCTTCAGAAGGCGATCGCCATCGATCCCTATCTCGACGACCAGGTCCGCGACGCCATCAAGAAGCTCGAGCCCGAAATCGACGGGCGAGAAATCTAGCGGCCGGCGCTCTCTCCGAACGATTTCGACAGTCCCGGCTCGCCTAAGCTTTCGCCCATAGAAAAAGCCGGCCTCCGCGAGGAGGCCGGCTTTTTTATCTCTGCGGCGAAGCCGGATAGGGAAGGGCAGGTCCCACAAGCGGCGGAACCGGTATCGGGCCGTCCCTAGGCAGCCCGGAGCGCCGCCTAGCGGCGACCCTCTTCCGCGCCGGTGCCGACATAGGCGATGCGCAGCATGTTGGTGGCGCCCGGCGTGCGGAGCGGCACGCCGGCCGTGATGATGATCCGGTCGCCGGGCTTCGCGAATTCCTCGCGGTTGGCGATGAAGCAGGCGCGGTTCACCATGTCGTCGAGATTGTAGGCATCGTCGCTGACGACGCAGTGCAGGCCCCACACGACCGACAGGCGCCGGGCCGTCGAGACGATTGGCGACAGGGCGATGATCGGGGTCTGCGGACGCTCGCGGGCGGCGCGCAGGCCGGTCGAGCCCGAGGCGGTGTAGCAGCAGATCGCGGCGAGGTTCAGCGTCTCGGCGATCTGGCGCGCAGCGGCCGAGATCGCGTCTGCGCCGGTTGCTTCCGGCTCGGTGCGCTGGGCGTGCATGATGTTCTTGTGGTTCGAATCGAGCTCCACCTGGGTGGCGATCCGGTCCATCGTCTCGACGGCTTCGATCGGGAAGGCGCCGGCGGCGGATTCCGCGGACAGCATGACGGCGTCGGCGCCTTCATAGACGGCCGTGGCGACGTCGGAGACCTCGGCGCGGGTCGGAACCGGCGCCGTGATCATCGATTCCAGCATCTGCGTGGCGACGACCACCGGCTTGCCGGCGCGGCGGCAGGCCCGGGTGATCTGCTTCTGGATGCCCGGAACCTGTTCCAGCGGCATCTCGACGCCGAGATCGCCACGCGCGACCATCAGCGCATCGGAGATCTCGATGATCTCGGCCAGACGCTGCACGGCCTGCGGCTTCTCGATCTTCGACATGATGCCGGCGCGGCCTGCGGCGATCTTGCGCACTTCGGCGACGTCGTCGGGACGCTGCACGAAGGAAAGCGCGATCCAGTCGACATTGGCCTGGAGGGCGGCGTCGAGATCGGCGCGGTCCTTCTCGGTCAGCGCGCCCGTCTTGATCGTCGAATCCGGGACGCTGACGCCCTTGCGGTCGGAGAGCTTGGTGCCGACTTCGACGGTCGTGAGCGCGCTCTTGCCATTGGTCGAGATCACGCGAAGGCGAACCTTGCCGTCGTCGATCAGCAGACGGTGGCCGGGTTCGAGCACTTCGAGGATTTCGGGATGGGGCAGGAAGACGCGACCCTGCGTGCCGGGGGTCGGATCGCTGTCGAGCGTGAAATTCTGGCCGACCGAGATGTCGATCGACTTGTCCGCAAAGGCGCCAAGGCGCAGCTTCGGACCCTGGAGGTCGGCGAGTATGCCGATCGGGCGGCCGACATCGGCTTCGACGGCGCGGATGATGCGAACGAGATCGTTCAGCTTCTCATGCGTCGTGTGGCTCATGTTGATGCGGAACACGTCGGCGCCGGCCCGGAACAGGGCCTCGATCATCTTCTTGTCGGAAGAAGCCGGACCCAGGGTCGCGAGAATCTTGACCTTACGCGACCGTCTCATTTGCGTTGCGCTCCTTGCTGTGCAGGTTCGTTGAGCTGGATCGTCCAGCTGGTTTGTTCGCCGGTATCGACTTCGAAGAAGCCGGAACGGTTAAATCCACGCGGCACGCAATCTTCGGTGCCTTCGATGGTAAACATTTTGTCTTTCGTGCACATCACGTATTTGCCGCTCCACTCGCCGCCGTGGTCGTAGTCGACCGCATAGACGTAATAGTAGCGTGACACGAGCGTGCCGCTGACGAGCGTCTCGCAGCTATTGACGGGGACGTTCCACCAGCCTTCGGTCGTCCAGATTTTCTTGTCCTTATAGCCGATGGCGACGCCGACACGACTGGGCGTCTTGTTGCAGAGGCGCAGATCGGCAGACGCCGGCGCCGATTGCAGGAACAACGCTCCCAAAGCGACAAGTAAGGCGAGAAGGGCCGAGCGCGGCCAATGTCGAAGCTCGTATGATCGCATCGATGAGGTCGCGAACCAGTTGAGGCAGGAGGCTGCTTTATGGCGCTGCTGCTTTCCAGCTGTCAACCTTGGGATAGGCGAAGCGACGGGCTCCAGAAGCCGCGTCCGATGCGGGCTTGCCGCCGATTTCAGTCCGATGAATCGCATTTCTCTGATAATCAAAATAAACGCGGCTGCATGATGGCTAAAACCCTTTTCGTCAACCGCCGCGTTGCGGTCGGGCGATGAAGATGCCGGCGAGGATGAGGGCGCCGCCGATGGCCTGCGCCATCGAGACGGCCTCGCCGAGAAACAGCCAGCCGGCCAAGGCCGCGGCGACCGCTTCCAAGAAGATTACCAGCGCTGAAAAAGCGGCAGGCAGATGGCCGAGCGCGAAAGCGAGCATGCCCTGGCCGCCGGCATGGCTGATGAAGGCAAGGCCGGCGAGCGAAGCGGCACTCTCGACTGAATCGGGCAGGATGCGCGGCTCCGTCGCCAGCGCTACGGCGAGCAGGATGATGCTGGTGACCAGCGTGGACAGGAAGGTGATCTTGCCGGCCGAGGATCGGCGGCGCGCTACCCGGACCGCCAGGAAATAGCAGCCGAAGAAGAAGGAGGTGATGACGCCGTAGAGATCGCCGTCGAGATGTTCGGGGCGGATGCGCCAGCTCATTCCGATCAGGAAGGTGGCGCCGAGCAGACACAGCGCGAGGCCGGCCAGCACGCCGCGCCCCACCTTTTCGCCGATCAGCAGGCCCGAGCCCAGCACGACCCAGACCGGCGCCATGGTGGCAAGGAAGGTGGCGTTGGCGACGCTCGTCTTCAGGATCGCCAGATGCCAGAACAGCAGGTCGCCGGCGAACAGTCCCCCGGCCACCAGGATCGCGCCGTCGATCCGCCAGATCGAGCTCAGCGGTGCGCCGGACCGGCGCGCTTCGAACAGCGCCCAGGCGAGCAGAAGCGGCAACGCTCCCCCGACGCGCCAGAAGGCGCTGGCGAAGGGGCCGACATCCGTCAGGCGGACGAAGATCGGCGAAATGCCCATCGCCATCGCGCCCAGGATGAGGGCGGGAATCGCGAAGGCGGCGACGGAGGCGGGTGGCGGCGGGGTTGGTGAAGCGGCGGGCAAGGCGATCTCGCGGGAAGGGCAGCACATTCCTATGGCAGCCGTCCGGCCGGGTCACTATGATTTAACCATGCGCGATGCTTTAAATCCGACGCCGGCTGCCGAAGCCGTGCCTGCCGATGCCGCCTTCGAGATCCTCCCGGGGGATGCGGGCGCGGGATTGATCCTGCTTTGCGACCATGCCTCCAGCCATGTACCGGCGGACTATGACTCGCTCGGCCTGCCGCCTTCCGAATTCGAGCGCCACATCGCCTATGACATCGGCGCGGAAGCCTTGACGCGGGCGCTGGCCGCGTGCTTCGGCGTGCCGGCCGTGCTGTCGCATTTCTCCCGGCTGCTGATTGACCCCAATCGCGGCCTCGACGACCCGACCCTGATCATGCGGCTCTCGGACGGCGCCGTGATCCCGCGCAATGCGCGGATCGACGGGGAGGAGCGCGAGCGCCGGATCGCGCGCTTCTACCAGCCCTATGACGATGCGGTGAACCACACGATCGAGGCCGGCATGGCCACCGGGCGGATCCCGATGATCCTGTCGATCCACAGCTTCACCCCGCTCTGGAAGGGGCGGCCGCGTCCTTGGCATGCGGGTATCCTGTGGGATGCCGACCCGCGGCTGGCCCGGCCGCTGATCGAGGGGCTGGCGCGCGATCCCGCCATCGTCGTTGGCGACAACGAGCCCTATCATGGGGCGCTGAAGGGCGACACGCTCTATCGCCACGCGACCCGGCGCGGGCTTGCGCATGCGCTGGTCGAGATCCGCCAGGACCTGATCGCTGATCCGGCCGGCGTCGCCGAATGGGCCGATCGGCTGGCCGGGGTGCTCACCGACCTCAAGGTTGGCGAAGCGCCGCACCAGGTCGAATTCTACGGCTCGCTCGCCGACCCCCGCTAGCGGCAACGGGCAAGCCCCGGCAACGGACCTTCGGGTCCCTCACTTTCGAAGGCAGGCTGTCATGACCCAACTTGACCCGCAAACGACGATCGAACTCGAGGCGGCGGCCTTCCGCAGCTTGGTCGAGCATCTGCGGACGCGCAGCGACGTGCAGAACATCGACCTGATGAATCTTGCCGGCTTCTGCCGCAATTGCCTGTCGAACTGGTATCGTGAGGCCGCCGAGGCGAAGGGCGTGGCACTCTCCAAGGAGCAGTCGCGCGAGATCGTCTACGGCATGCCCTATGCGGAGTGGCAGAAGCTGAACCAGCGCGAGGCGACGGCGGAACAGCAGGCGGCCTTCGCGGCCAATCGCCCGGACCATTGACGCACCGGCACGTCCTTTGTGGACTTGACCCATTCGGCTAAGTCGGGCACTCACGCTCGCCTGTCGCCAAACTTTTTTGAGGTTCCCCACCATGGCTGAAGACGAAGTCCAGGGCGTCGCCGCCGCCCAGCTCAGATCCATTGTCGAGCGGATCGAGCGACTCGAGGAAGAGAAGAAGGCGATCGCCGACGACATCAAGGACGTCTATGGCGAGGCGAAGGCCAACGGCTACGACACCAAGGCGCTGCGCAAGATCGTCGCGCTGCGCAAGCAGGACGCCAATGAGCGCGAAGAGCAAGAGGCGATCCTCGAACTCTACAAGAACGCGCTCGGCATGGTCTGATCCAGCCTATCCGTCCGACGGGGTCGATCGGAGCGCTGCTCCGATCGTGCGCCGCCGGCCGGCATGACGATGGGGGGGCTACTTGCCCTTGTTCTCGGCCGGCAGGTGCTGGCCATAGGCCCGCTCGCGCTCGTCGCGCGTCCGCACCAGGTCTTCATAGGCTTGGCGGGCCTCCGCCGACAGCGATACCCGCTTTACCGGGGCCGCCTTCTTGCGCGGGGCCTTCTTGAAGCGATCGTTCGTCTCGGTCATGGCGCGCGCTTCCTCTCAGGGCTGATCCACAGCCTATATCAGCCCCTTGCGGCAGCCGACAGGTCCCGTCCGCCGTTTTGAAGCGCGCCGCTCGCCGAGCCCCGCGCCGGCCCGCGTCCCAGCCCTCCGATTCCCTGAGCGATTCCGTACCCAGCGGCCGTCCATGCCGTGGGCAGGCTGATGCGAAAACCGCTCGGCCGTCCTTCATCCTGCTCGTCCAGGCGCGCTCGGACGGCGGGGTCAGAATCCGGCCAATAAAAAAGCGCCGCAGCATGTCGCTACGGCGCTTTTGTTTTCTGCAATCCTGCCGGCGGTCAGCGCTTCAGGAAGGCCGTCCGACCGATCGTCTCGAGCTGCGCGAATTCCTGCGTGCCGAGGTGATGGACCAGCGGGCCGGCGAAGCGGTCCGTCCGGAGCCCTTCATAGGCGATGCGACCAAAGCCGAGGCGGATCGAGCGCTCTGGTGCCGTGAACAGTTCCGGCATCAGGAAGGGCGTCGGCATCTGCAGGTTGGCGTAGGGCTTCTGACGGGTCGAGCCGGTGCGGGTGACCAGTTCGATCGTTGCAGCCTCATAGGCAACCGGCGTCAGGCGAGCCAGCGGATCGTTGGCCACCACCGGCGCCGCGGCCTGCAATCCCGAGGCATTGCCACGCGATGCGAGCTTGGCTCCGCCGGTAACCGAAGCCTTGGCGACGGTCTTGGCGGCGTGGCCGGCGACGATCGCGCCAGTCGCGGCGTCGATATGCGGCGCGGCGGTTTCGTCGAAGGTCAGCGGTGCGGCATAGGCCATCATCGCGTCGCTGGAGGGTTTGCCCTTGCCAACGGCCTCGGCGATGGCGTCCGCCGCGGTGCCGGACTTGCGCAGACCGGCGACCTGGGCGTTGGCCCTGGCCGAGCTGGTCGCTTCAAGCGCCGCGAGCGTATCGGTGATGCCGCTGCCATAGGCCGGCGCCGGCTGCACAGGCGATGCCTGCGGGATCGGCGCGACGCTGGCCATCGCCATGATGGGACGGGCGACCGGCGAACGGCGCGGAGCCGGCGGGAAAGCGCCAACGGCTTCGGTATCGGCGGCTGCGACGACGACGGCTTCGGCCTCGCGGTTCGGGGCCGGGCGCGGCAGCGGTGCGGACGCCGTTGCAAACGGCACGGCCTCCTCGGCTGCCGGTTCGTCCGTCTTGGCTACTGCCGCGACCTGGACGGCATCCGCATCGGCTTCCATCGCGGCCGGAGCCTTGCCCGGCTTCGCGACCGGAGCCGCGACGGCGGGGATATCGTCCTCGTCGGCGGAATCATTGCCGGTCAGGCGGCTGAACCAGGACTTGCCCTTGCTCGGCGAGGCGCTGGCCATCATGACCGAACCGCCGCCGGCCTTGCGGGCCTTGTAGGCAGCAAGCGCCTGCTCATAACCGGGAAGCGGCCGGCCATCGGACGGCACATGCAGCGTCTTGCCGTTCGGGAAGATCCGCACGAGCTGTTCGCGCGTCATCTTCGGCCAATGGCGGACGCTGCCCGTGTCCATATGGACGAAGGGCGAGCCGGAGGTGGGGTAGAAGCCGACGCCGCCAACCTGCATCTTCAGGCCGATGGCCCGGAGCTTGGCCAGCGGAACGTCCGGCATGTAGAAATCCATCGCCTTGCCGAGCATGTGCTGGCTCTGCTTGGCGACGCCGCGGGAACGCGAACGGAGCATGCCGTTGGTCGCGGGCGAGCGATAGCCGCAGATGACGGTGATCGGCACGCGCGACCCGGCCTGCTGGTACACTTCCCAGATCAGGTCGAAGAGCTGCGGGTCCATCTTCGTCGGCTCGTTCTTGCGCCAGTCGCGCAGGAACACGTTGAGCTGCTTCAGCCCGGCCGGGTCGTATCGGCCGTTGCGCTTGAAGACGATGGTGGCCGTCTCTTGTGTGTGGGCGTTGTGCAGCTTGAGCGCGCGGTCGCCCGCGGCGGCGTCTGCATCATCGATGGGCGCCGTGACGACCATTGAGCCGGCAACGACGGTGGTTGCGAGGAGCATGCGAAAAGCGGTGCTGCAACGCTGCAGCAGGCTCCGGTCTCGCTCGAACTGATCGGTTTGCTTAATCAATGTGCTTCTGCGTCCTTGCCCGGAATGGGCCCCCGTGAAGGGCAGAATGCTTGAAGAGAGTTAACCAGCATTTACCGTAATCGACCTTTCTTGGACCCCGTTTCCGGGGTTCACCTGCCGATCACGGCATTGTCATTTCGCAACAGTCGGCGGCAATCGTGGCATTTGAGGGGCAAAAAGAAAACCGCGCAGGACATCGTCCAGCGCGGTTTCGCACATTTCATCGCCGGAAACAGCGGGCCGGCGCCCTGCAACCCAAGGCGCCGGGCCGATTTCAGCCCTGCAGGCCGAGCGCTTTTTCGACCCTGGCGTTGAAGCCGTAAATGTCCGGGCGGGTCTGGACAACGCCATTATCGTCGACGAAAGCCGTGAAATAGGTCAGGTGAATCGGGATCCGATTCGGCAGATTGATCCATTTTTCCTTGCCGCCGACCATTTTGCGAAGGCGCTGCTGCGACCATCCGCCCTGATGCGCCAGCAGCACGTCGGCGAATTCCAGGGGATCCTGGACGCGGACGCAGCCATGGCTGAGCGCGCGGTCGTCGCGCTTGAAAAAGCTCTTCGACGGGGTGTCGTGCAGGTAGACGGAGTGCTCGTTGGGGAACAGGAACTTGACGTTGCCCAGCGCATTGTCATCGCCCGGCGGCTGACGGATCATGATCTGGCGCGCGTTGACATTGCTCCAGTCGACCATCTGCGGATCGACCGGGCGGAACTTGCCATCGACATTCGCCAGCACCTGATAGCCCTTGCGCGACATGTAGCTCGGGTCGCGCCGAACCGCCGGCAGCATTTCCTTCATCGTGATCGAAGCCGGGACGTTCCAGCTCGGATTGACGACGATCGATTCCATCGCGTCGGAGAAGACCGGGGTCTGGTTGGTGATCTTGCCGACCACAGCGCGGGTGGTGTGGATCACCTTGCCGTTCTCGACCACGCGAACGTTGTATTCGGGGATGTTCGCGATGATGTGGAAGGCGCCGAGGTCGCGCGGCATCCAGCGCCAGCGCTCCATATTGGCGATGATTTCCGCGGTGTTCGACTTGCCCGTGCCGTTGATGAAGGCGACCGTGGCGTTGCCGGCGATGCCATCCGCCTTCAGCCCCTTGTCGGCCTGGAAGCTCTTCACCGCCTGCGCCAGCGTCTCGTCATAGACCTCGGGCGCCTCGCTCGGCGCCGGCAGGTCGAAGCGGGCGCGCAGCAGCGGCACGCGCGGATCGGAGAGGCCGACCTTCATCGACTTGCCGCCGGGTACCGGCGCATGAACCGTCGCGGTCTCGCCGCCGCGCGCGGTAGCGAGCGCCTGCTTCAGGCGCAGATAGCCCTCGTGCTGCGGATTATAGCCGGCGATCGCCGCCGCGCCGTCGCTGGCGGTCGAGACGGTCGTCAGCACCTCGATCGGATCGGGCAGCAGCGGCTTCAGCGTGATCAGCTTGCTGATCGAGGACGGATCCAGCCGGCCCGCATAGGCCTGGCGGGCATAGGTGAGGACCGCCTTGCTGAGCAGCATGTCGACCGAGGCCGCGATGTCCGGGCCGGCCGGGGTGCTGGAGCCCAGGGTCGCCGGCGGCAGCTTGTAGGCGGCGGGGTCGAGCCCGTCTTCGGCGGCGGCCGCGATCCGGTCCATGATCCGGCGCGCCTGCGGCGTGTAGACGCCTTCGACCATCCAGACAGGCTGATAGTCACGCTCGGCATAGAACTCGACCATGGCGGCGCGGTCGCGCTTGTCGTTGAACGAGAGCTTTTCCTGCGGCGCGGTGAGCAAGCCCTTCAGGGCGCGCGCGGCCGGATCGCTGGCGACGTCGGCCAGGGTCAGGCTGGCGGCGCTGCCTGCGCGCTCGCGAAACGTCTTGCCTTCCGGCAGGTAGGCATGGGCCGAGCCGACCGACAACCCGATCAGCGCCGCGCCTGCCAGGAGTGTCTTCGTCGCCTTGAACATCATCTCGCCCGAACCCTTCATGACTTCCGAACCTTTCGAGCCGTACCGGAGCGATACCGTCACGGTCGGTGCCTGGCACCTGTAGACATCAATTCCATGGACCGCGCTGCGATCCACGTCACTCTGCCGCAATCTTCCCGGCCCCGGATTTCTCGCCCGTCTCGGCAATGCCGAGTTCTTTGAGTTTGCGATAGAGAGTCGAGCGGCCAATGCCGAGTTTCCGCGCCACCGTTGCCATGCGGCCACGGTAGCGATCGAGCGCCAGCCGGATCACCTCCGCCTCGATCTCGGCCAGCGGCCGGACGTCGCCGCCGGCATCGACGGCGGCGATCGTAGCGTCGCCCTGTGGCGCCAGGGCGGTTGGCGGCGCGTCGGATAGACGCGGCCGGTCGAATGGGATCACCGCGTTGCTCTCGATCGCGACCGGCGCGCTCGGGATGGCTTCGTGGCGGCTGGCGATCTGCGGGAAATCGGCCGGCGTGAGCATCGGGCCGTCCGCCAACGCGACGGCGCGGAAGACGGCGTTTTCCAGCTGCCGGACATTGCCGGGCCAGGCCTGCGACCTCAGCAGGTCCAGCGCTTCCGGCGCGATACCGCGTAAGCTGCGCTTGCCCTGTTCGGAAGCGAAGCGGGCGGCGAATTGCTGGACCAGGTCCGGAATGTCCTCCCGCCGGTCGCGCAGGGGCGGCACGCGGATCGGGAAGACGTTGAGGCGGTAATAGAGGTCCTCGCGAAACTGCCCCTGCCGGATGCGGTCGATCAGGTCGTGATCGGTCGCGGCGATCAGGCGGATGTCGATCCGGAGGGGGCGCTTGGCGCCGACCGGCTCGATCTCTCCCTCCTGGAGCGCGCGCAGCAGGCGAGCCTGGACGTCGAGCGGCAGTTCGTCGATGCCATCGAGGAACAGCGTCCCGCCCTGGGCCTGTTGCAGCTTGCCGGGATGTCGGGCGGAGGGGCCCGTCTGCAGGCCGAACAGGGTCGCATCCAGCAGGCCGGGAGCGAGCATGCCGCAGGAAACGGCCACGAAAGGCTTCGATTTGCGGTCGCCGCTGCCATGGATGGCGCGGGCGATGCGTTCCCTGCCGGTGCCGCTCTCGCCTTCGAGCAGGATGGGCATCGGCGATCCCGCGGCGCGCAGGCCAAGCTGGACGACCCTGGCCATGGCCGGGCTTGTCGTCACGAGATCGTCGAATGTGAGCGTGTCGCCGGCGGCGCGGCGGCTCCGCGCCAGTTCCTTTTCCAGCGCGCCCAGACGCAGCGCGTTCCGGATCGAGACTTCGATGCGTTCGGGCGAGGCAGGTTTGACAAGGAAATCCGTGGCGCCGGCGCGGATCGCGCTCGCGGCCTGGTCGGTGCCGCCCTGCGCCACCTGGACGATCACCGGCAGCGTCCGGCCGGTTCGGGACAGGCGTTCCAGCACACCGATGCCGTCGAGCTCGGGCAGGACGAGATCGAGAATCATCGCCTCGAAGCGCCCGCCATCCGGCGCGGCCAGCCGCTCGAGCGCGGCGCGGCCGTCCGACAGCGCGACGACGTCCAGGCCAAGCGCAACGGCCGCCGCTTCCAGAAGCCGCCTTTGCGCGGGATCGTCGTCGACGATGAGGATCTGGGCGGGCATGCGGCGCTTTGCAATTTCGGGATGAGAGCGGCACGGCGCAGAGCGGCGCCAGGGTGCCTGTCGGTCCATGATCGGATCGTCGCGTTAACGTCCTGTTACCCGTGCGGCCCCGATGCGCCGATGCGCACCGTTCGATCACGCGGGTTGATCGAGAGGGGGGTGGGCCCCTAAGTATGGACCATCTTTCTCGCGCTATCGGATCCTCCATGCCCTTCATCAATGCGATCCCGAAGAGCTCGGCTCACATGAGCTCCGCTCTTGCCACCCAGCCCGCCGATGCGGCGCTTGGCGCACTGCCGGAGTGGAATCTGGCCGACCTCTATCCCGGCATGGACTCGCCCGCGCTGGCCGCCGACCTCGCCCGGGCGCAGACCGATTCGGTCGCCTTCGAGACCGCCTACAAGGGCAAGCTGGAAGCGCTCGCCCGCGATGGCGGCCTGGTCGAGGCGATCGTCGCCTGCGAGACGCTGGAGGAATTGCTCGGCCGCATCATCTCCTATGCCGGTCTCGTCTATTCCGGCGACACCACCGATCCGGTCGGCGCAAAGTTCTATGGCGACGTGCAGCAGAAGATCACCGATGCCGGAACGCATCTGCTGTTCTTCACGCTGGAGCTGAACCGGATCGAGGACAGCGTGCTCGAGACCGCGATGCAGGCGGATGCCAGGCTCGCGCACTATCGGCCGTGGATCGAGGATGTCCGCAAGGAGAAGCCGTACCAGCTCGAGGATCGCGTCGAGCAGCTCTTCCACGAGAAGTCGGTCACCGGCCGCGGCGCGTGGAACCGGCTGTTCGACGAGACGATGGCCTCGCTCCGCTTCGACGTGAACGGCGAGGAGCTGACGCTCGAGCCGACGCTGAACCTGATGCAGGATCCGGACGAGGCCAAGCGCAAGGCGGCGTCCGATGCGCTGGCGGCGACCTTCAGGGAAAACATCCGCCTGTTCACCCTGGTCACCAACACGCTGGCCAAGGACAAGGAAATCTCGGATCGCTGGCGCGGCTTCGAGGATGTCGCGGCCTCCCGCCACCTCGCCAACCGGGTCGAGCCGGAAGTGGTCGATGCGCTGGTCGCGGCCGTACGCGAGGCCTATCCGCGCCTGTCGCACCGCTATTACAAACTCAAGGCCAAGTGGTTCGGCAAGGATGCGCTCGACCATTGGGATCGCAACGCGCCGCTGCCGAAGGTGCCGGGCCGGACGATTCCCTGGACCGAGGCGCGCGACACCGTGCTGTCGGCCTATGGCGATTTCGCGCCGGAAATGGCCGAGATCGCCAAGGAATTCTTCGACAAGAACTGGATCGACGCGCCCGTGCGCCCGGGCAAGTCGCCCGGCGCCTTCGCGCATCCGACGGTGCCCTCGGTGCATCCCTATGTCCTGCTCAACTACCAGGGCAAGACGCGGGACGTGATGACGCTGGCGCATGAGCTTGGCCATGGCGTGCACCAGGTGCTGGCCGCACCGCAGGGCGCGCTGATGGCGCCGACGCCGCTGACGTTAGCCGAAACCGCCAGCGTGTTCGGCGAGATGCTGACCTTCCGCGCGCTGCTCGACAGCCAGACCGATCCGGTCCAGCGCAAGGCGATGTTGGCGTCCAAGGTCGAGGACATGATCAACACGGTCGTGCGCCAGATCGCCTTCTATTCGTTCGAGCGCAAGGTCCACATCGCCCGGCGCGAGGGCGAGCTGACCTCCGACCAGCTGAACGCGATCTGGATGGAAGTCCAGGTGGAGAGCCTGGGCCCGGCGATCCGCCTCGGCTCCGGCTATGAGACGTTCTGGACCTACATCCCGCACTTCATCCATTCGCCGTTCTACGTTTACGCCTATGCGTTCGGCGACTGCCTGGTGAACTCGCTCTATGCCGTCTACCGGCAGTCGGAGAGCGGCTTCCAGGAGAAGTACTTCGACCTGCTGAAGGCAGGCGGCACCAAGCATCACTCGGAACTGCTGGCGCCGTTCGGGCTCGATGCGACGGACCCGTCCTTCTGGCAGAAGGGCCTTTCGGTGCTCGAAGGCTTCATCTCCGAGCTGGAAGCGATGGAGGCCTGAGGCTTCCGATCCTCTCTTAAGCGGGAAAGCTCGGCGCCATGGCGTCGGGCTTTTTTTTGTTCGAGGTACGATGCTAGGAGCCTGGCCCCGTTCCGTCTGGAATCATGATCGGCTGTGCGGACGATCCAGCCCCCTAGTCAGGCGATTTCGCCTAAATGGCGCCTGACCCATTTTGCTTCTTCCGACGCCGTGCGCCCGAAATGTCGCTTGAAATCCCGGCTGAACTGGGCGGGGCTCGCATAGCCGACCGACATCGCGACCTCCGCAATCGTTCTTTCCTGGCTGGCGATCATCAATCTTGCCTCGTGCAGCCGCATCTCCTTCACGTACTGGATCGGACTGCTACCCGTCAGTTCCTTGAAGTAGACGTGGTAGGAGGGGACGCTCATCCCGACAGCTCTGGCCAGATCGAGGATCGAGATTTCAGAGCCGTAGTTTTCCCGCAGCCATGCCACGCTTTGTATGACTTTTCCCGCGGTGCCGTTCTGTCGAACCGCCGCGATCATCGCGCCGCCTTGCGGACCGATCAGCATCCGGTAGTGCAACTCGCGCAGGAGACCTGGCCCCAGGACGCCGATTTCGGCTGGGCTGCCCAGCGCCTTCAGAAGGCGTAGGAGCACATCCTCGATATCGGCATCCATCCTACTGGAACCGAGACCTCGTGGCTTGTCGCTCTTCAGCGCCGCCTGCCGCTCTAATTGCATGGCGATTTCGGCGGCCAATTGCATGTCGAATTCTACATAGACCGCGATCAGCGGGCGCTCAGGGCTCGCGACCGAATCCATCCGGAAGGGGACCGGCACCGAAACGGCCAAGTAATGGTCCTCGTCGTATTGAAAGACTTCGCCTTCGAGGATGCCTCGCTTGCTCCCGCGCAGCACGAACACGGCGCCGGGTTTGTAGAGCACCGGGATGTCCTGCAGCACGGCCTCGGTGCGCAGGATGCGCACGCCGCTGAGCGCTGTCGGGTTATATCCGTGACGCGGCGCGAGACGATCCGCCAATGCCATCAGCGCGTCTCGCCGGGATGGTGTTTCCCCGTCTCTGATAGGAATTGGCAAGATATTCATAGAATGTGCAATCGATAGACCCATATCGCGATACTATTGATCAAGCCATCCCCTCCAGCAAGGATGTTGGCAGATCATGTCACCAAAGATCTTATTCATAACCGGCGCCAATTCGGGTTTCGGTCTGGCGATCGCAGCGGCTGCAATCCAGGCGGGCCACACGGTGATCGGATCCGTACGCTCCGAGGCCTCCCGCGCCACGCTCGCCAAGGCTCTTCCCGAGGTTCATTCTGTTCTCTGCGACGTGACGGAGTTCGATCGCCTGCCGGATGTTGTCCAGGAGGCGGAGGCGGCACATGGCCCCATCGACGTCCTGATTAACAATGCCGGCTACGGCCATGAGGGCGTGATCGAGGAGTCACCAATCGAGGAGATGCGCCGACAGTTCGATGTCAACGTTTTTGGCGCCGTTGCCGTCGCCAAGGCGTTTCTTCCAGGCTTCCGGTCGCGCCGCCGGGGCTTCATCGTCAACGTCACCTCGATGGGCGGCATGATCACAATGCCCGGAATTGCCTATTACTGCGGCAGCAAGTTCGCCCTCCAGGGAATCTCGGAGGTGATGCGCTCGGAAATGGCCCCGTTTGGCGTGCATGTGACGGCGCTTTGCCCTGGTTCGTTCCGGACGGACTGGGCCGGACGCTCGATGGTCCGCACCGAAAGATCGATCGCGGACTACGATTCTCTTTTTGATCCGATACGCGCGGCCCGGCGGGCCGTCAGCGGCAAGCAACTCGGCGATCCCGAAAAGCTGGCCGCAGCCGTTCTGACCTTAATCGAATCCGACAATCCGCCGCCGCAACTTCTGCTCGGCAGCGACGCCTACCGGCTGGTGTCGGCGAAAATCCAGCGCCTCCAGCAGGAAATCGAGACCTGGCGGGAGCTCACCCTGTCCACGGACGGTTAAGCCGCGGCCTGGATGGAGCGGGCGCGGCCGAGGCGACGCTTGCGATCCTGGCCTTGCCGGCTCTCGGAGAACTGTCTCGCCCGCCGGATCCTCCTGAGAGGCTTCGCTGACGCGAAGCCCCTCAGGATGTTGGCGCAGCCCGGAGAAGGCTGGCTATAAACTCGCCTGCGCCCGGTAGAGCCGGGCATAGGCGCCGTTCGCCGTGATCAGCGCTTCGTGGCTGCCTTCCTCGACGATGCCCGACTCGGTCAGCACGAGGATCCGGTCGGCCCGCTGCACGGTCGACAGGCGGTGGGCGATGACCAGCGTCGTGCGCGAGCGCGCCAAAGTAAGCAGCGCCTGCTGCACGGCCCGTTCGCTCTCATTGTCGAGCGCGCTGGTCGCCTCGTCGAAGATCAGGATCGGTGCGTCCTTCAGCATGGCGCGGGCGATGGTCAGCCGCTGCTTCTGCCCGCCGGAGAGCTTCACCCCGCGCTGGCCGATGTCGCTGGCATAGCCGTCCGGCAGCGCCAGGATGAAGTCGTGCGCGTTGGCAGCCCGCGCCGCCGCCTCGACCTCGGCATCGGTGGCATCGGGCCGGCCGTAGCGGAGGTTCTCCATCACCGTGCCGGCAAACAGGTAGACGTCCTGCTGCACGATGCCGATGTTCCGCCGCAGCGCATCGAGCCGGATGTCGCGGATGTCGATGCCGTCGACGAGGATCCGCCCCTCCGTCACGTCGTAGAAGCGCGGGATCAGCGCACAGAGCGAGCTCTTGCCCGCGCCGGACGCACCGACGAGCGCCACGAACTCTCCCGGCCGGATCGAGAGCGACAGGTTGCGGAGCACATGCGGGCCATCCTCCTCGTAGCGGAATCCGACCTTTTCGAAGGCGATCGCGCCGCGGGCGCGGCCGAGGGCGATCGCGCCGGGACGATCCTGGATGTCGGGCTCCGTCTCGAAGATCTCCATCACCCGCACGAAGCCGGTGAAGCCGCTCTGCCAGAGGCGGGCGAGGTTGGCGAGACGGTCGACCGGGTCGATCAGCACGCCGACGCAGAGCAGGAAGGTCAGCAGTTCGGCAACGCCGAGCCCCGCTTCAACGACCCGGACCGCGCCGGCGACGATCACCATGACCGTCACGATCTGCGGGAACACCGTGGTGCCCGACCAAAGAAACGCCTCGCTGCGATAGCCAATGCGCCGGCCTTCGAGAAAGCGCTGGTTGGCAATTTCGAAGCGCTGGTTCTCCAGCGCCTCGTTGGCGAAGGACTGCACGACGCGGATGCCGGCGAGGGAATCCTCGACCCGCTCGCTGACGCCGCCGACGCGCTCCTTCACCTGCAGCATGGCGGCATTGACGCGGTTGTTGAAATAGAGCGCGTAGAAGGCCGCCGGCGGAATGAAGGCGAGGATCATCAGGGCGAGCGGAACGTCGAGCGTGAACAGGATCGCTGTCACGCCGCCGAACTTGAGGACCGCGATGGCGAGGTCCTCCGGGCCGTGGTGATAGAGCTCGCCCACGTCGAACAGGTCGTGCGTGACGCGGCTCATCAGCTGGCCGACGCGCTGGCGGTCGTAGAAGCGGAAGGAGAAGCTTCTGGCAGTGGGCGAAGAGCTCGCGCCGGAGCGCCGCCTCCATCTTGGCGCCCATCATGTGGCCCTGATAGTCGACGAAGAGGGTCGCGAATGCCTGCACGACGAGCAGGGCCAGCATCAGCCCGCCCATGGCGTAGATCGCGGGTAGCGTCGACGACGGATCGTCCGCGCCGATCAGCAGGCGCGTCACATGGTTGGCGCAGAGCGGCAGCAGCAGCGCCGTCACGGAGATCAGCACGGCGCAGGCGAGGTCAAGCGCCAGCAGCGGCAGATAGGGCCGGTAGTAGCCGAGCAGCTTGGCAAGCCGCGCGCGGGTCAGCCGCGGCGTCGAGGCCTCGGTCGGATCTTCCGATAGCAAAGCCGCGCGCGGAAAGGCGCGTTCGGCATTCGCAGCGGATGGAGCGGGAAGAGGGGAGTGTTCGCTTTCGCTAGCGGCGTCGTCGCGCGCCTGCATTTCCGGAGAACGGATAAGCATAGAGTCTCATGTCCTGGTGGTTTTCAAAGGCTTCCTTCTGGTTGGACATGAGGGTTCTCATCGGATGCTCCCGGTCTCTCGTTTGGCGAGCCGGCACTATGATCGCGCGGGCCACGCCGGGCAATGTCGAGGGGGTGGAAACCGGCCGACCGTGACTTTTCGGCACCGGCGATGGCCATCTGGTCATGAATGTTGTACATTCTGTATAACTGGAGTGTGCGCCATGAAGCTTGAAATCAAGAAGATCGGCAATTCGACCGGTCTGATTTTGCCGAAGGAACTGCTGACGAGGCTCGACCTGCAGCAGGGCCAATGGCTGAGCGTGACCGAAAATGCCGATGGCTCCATCCGCCTTTCGCCCTTCGATCCGGAATTCGACAAGGCGATGCGCATCGTCGACGACGTCATGGACGAATATCGCGATACCCTGCGGGAACTGGCGAAGTGAGCGAGCCGCGCTGGCTCACCCTGGAGGAGGTGCTGGTCGCGCATGAGCGGCAGATCGCCAAATTCGGAGGGCCGGCGGGGATAC
Source organism: Kaistia sp. UC242_56 (assembly GCF_044452255.1). Taxonomy (NCBI): domain Bacteria; kingdom Pseudomonadati; phylum Pseudomonadota; class Alphaproteobacteria; order Hyphomicrobiales; family Kaistiaceae; genus Kaistia; species Kaistia sp. UC242_56. The sequence continues at coordinate 4,340,965 of NZ_JBIOAN010000002.1, read as the reverse complement.
GGGACGCGGGTGCGCTGGAATCGGCGTTGGGCCGGCCTCGCAACAAGTTGGCATATGGCGGAACCGATTTAGCCAGCCTGGCTGCGGCCTATGCGTTCGGCATCGCGCGCAACCATCCCTTTGTCGACGGTAACAAGCGCGCCGCCTTCGTTGCGATGATGCTGTTCCTGCGTCTCAACGATGTGCGTTTCGCGCCGTCTCCCGCCGAGGCGACGCTCGCCATTCTCGGGCTCGCCGCGGGCGAGATCTCCGAGGAAAACCTCGCGCGTTGGATTCGGGAGAGACTTCCCCCAGCGACCGAGTAGCGCGGCGGGTTTTTCGGGCGTCGGCTTGCTTATGGCTTTCGGCACCGCATCTTAGGGGCACGCTTCCCTTCGCGTCTCCTTCCCGAGAGAGCTTGCCCCCATGTCCGATTCCGAACGCAACCGTCTTACCGGCCGCCTCTCCCGCTATGCCCGCGTCGGCGTGAATGTCGGCGGCGTCGCGGCCAAGGTGGCGGGGGCGCGGCTGTTCGGCAGCTCCCTCGACAAAGGCAAGAATGCGTCGGAGCTGGCCGCCGCGCTCGGCGGGCTGAAGGGGCCGTTGATGAAGGTCGGGCAGATCCTCTCGACCGTGCCCGACCTCGTGCCGCCGGAATATGCCGAGGAACTGTCGCAGTTGCAGGCCAATGCGCCGCCGATGGGCTGGCCCTTCGTCAAGCGGCGCATGCAGGCGGAGCTCGGTCCGAACTGGGAAAAGCGCTTCCAGCTTTTCGAGCATGCGCCGGCCGCGGCCGCTTCGCTCGGCCAGGTGCATCGCGCCATCGCCGGGGATGGCAAGGCGCTGGCGGTCAAGCTGCAATATCCCGACATGCAGTCGGCCGTCGAAGCCGACCTCTCGCAGCTGAAGATCCTGTTCTCGGTCTATCGCCGGATCGACAAGGCGATCGACACCAGCGAGATCTTCGAGGAGATCGGCAACCGCATCCGCGAAGAGCTGGACTATGGTCGCGAGGCGCGCCACGCGCTGCTCTACAAGATCATGCTCGACGGCGAGACGCTGGTGCGCGTGCCGGAGGTGGAGCCGGCGCTCTCGACCAACCGGCTGCTCGCCATGCAATGGCTCGACGGCAACCGGCTGCTCGACTATCGCGACCGGCCGCTCGACGAGCGCAACCGCATCGCCACCGCCATGTTCAATGCCTGGTGGTCGCCCTTTGCCCGCTATGGCGTGATCCATGGCGATCCGCATCTGGGCAACTACACCGTGTTCGAGAACGAGGCGGGCGAGGCCGCCGGCATCAACCTGCTCGATTATGGCTGCGTGCGCATCTTCCCGGCCAAGTTCGTCGCCGGCGTGGTCGACCTGTTCCACGGGCTGCGCGACAACGACCGCGACCGGATCGTCTCGGCCTATGAGATCTGGGGCTTTGCCGGTCTTTCGAACGAATTGATCGAGGCGCTCAACATATGGGCGCGCTTCATCTATGGGCCGCTGATCGACGATCGCGTCCGCACCATCGCCGATGGCGTGGCGCCTTCGGAATATGGCCGCCGCGAAGCGTTCCAGGTGCATCAGGTGCTGCGGGAGAAGGGGCCGGTGACGGTGCCGCGGGAATTCGTGTTCATGGACCGCGCCGCCGTCGGGCTCGGTTCGGTGTTCCTGCACCTGAAGGCGGAAATGAACTTCCATCGCCTGTTCGCCGAAACCATCGACGGTTTCGACCGCGACATGCTCGATCACCGCCAGAAGGCGGCGCTGGGCGGGGTCGGCCTGGCCTGAGCCCTTTCTCGCGACATCGGTTGGCGGGGTAGGGGCTTGTTTGCCCCTCCGCCTGCGACATCACGCCCAATCGCCGTTTTTCAGCACCGCTAGAGTATGGCGAGGCCCGGTCCTTGCTATGGTGGCGATGGCGGATTGCCCGGCCTGCCCAAGTGTTGTAAAGGCCGCTCACGTTTGGTTTGCGCTGAAGGATGGATGCACCATGTCAGATAGCCCGATGGACTACCCGGAACATGAGAGAACCTATGCGTTCTTCACCGGCCTGACCAAATACGGCACGATCGCCTGCGTGGTGATCCTGGTGCTGATGGCGATTTTCCTGGTCTGAGTTCGACATAGACTCATCCGGCAGCCTGGCTGCCGGATGTCGCGATACCCGACGACTTGACTGAGCGGGCACATTGCGAGGCCCGCCGCTCCATAGGAAAACGCCATGAAGATTGGTGTGCCGGCGGAGGTGGACGGGCTGGAAAGCCGCGTTGCCGCGACGCCTGAGACGGTAAAGAAGTTCATCGCGCTGGGCGCCGAGGTGTCGGTGCAGTCTGGCGCCGGTGTCGCCTCGCGCATTCCCGATGCCGAGTATGCCGCTGCCGGCGCGACCATCGCGGCTTCCGCCGCCGATGCCGTGCGCGATGCGGATATCGTGCTCAAGGTTCGCCGGCCCCTCGCCGAGGAGCTGCCAAACTACAAGCGCGGCGCGCTGATCGTCGCGACCATGGACCCCTATGGCCATGAGCAGGATGTCGTCGCCATGGCCGGCGCCGGCGTGACGGCGATCGCCATGGAGTTCATGCCGCGCATCACGCGCGCCCAGGTCATGGACATCCTGTCGAGCCAGGCCAACCTCGCCGGCTACCAGGCCGTGATCGACGCGGCTTATGAATATGACCGCGCCCTGCCGATGATGATGACCGCCGCCGGCACCGTGCCGGCCGCCCGCATCTTCGTCATGGGCGCCGGCGTCGCCGGCCTGCAGGCCATCGCAACCGCCCGCCGTCTCGGCGCCGTGGTGACGGCGACCGATGTCCGCCCCGCCGCCAAGGAGCAGGTGGAATCGCTGGGCGCCAAGTTCGTCGCCGTCGAGGATGACGAGTTCAAGCAGGCCGAAACCGCCGCCGGCTACGCCAAGCCGATGTCGGCCGAATACCAGGCCAAGCAGGCGGCCCTCGTCGCCGAGCACATCAAGAAGCAGGACATCGTCATCACGACGGCCCTGATCCCCGGCCGCGCCGCGCCCCGCCTCGTCTCGGCCGCCATGGTCGCTTCGATGAAGCCCGGATCGGTTCTGGTCGATCTCGCGGTCGAGCGCGGCGGCAATGTTGAGGGCGCCAAGCCCGGCGAGGTCGCTATTGTCGACGGCAAGAAGATCGTCGGCCACCTGAACGTCGCGGGCCGCATCGCCGCGACCGCCTCGCAGCTTTATTCCAAGAACCTGTTCGCCTTCGTCGAGACGCTGATCGACAAGGCCGCCAAGACCGTGTCCGTCAACTGGGACGACGAGCTGGTCAAGGCGACCGTGCTGACGCGCGACGGCGCCGTCGTCCATCCGGCCTTCAGGCCGAAGGACGCGCCGGCGCCCGTGCCGGTCGAAGAGCCGAAGCCGATTCTCGTTGCTGAGCAGGGGGCCAGCTGAACATGGCAAGTCTTACGCCCGATCAGGCGGCTAGCGCCGCCAAGTCTGCTGCCGACGCCGCAAGCGCCGCGGCGAGCGCCGCGCAGGAAGCTGCCGCTGCCGCGCAGATCTATGCCGACCAGGCGGCCGGCGGGCTTGGCGATGTCGCCGGCGCCGTCGCCCATGCGGTTTCCGGCGGGGCCATCGACCCCTTCGTCTTCCGCCTCTCGGTCTTCGTGCTGGCGATCTTCGTCGGCTATTACGTCGTGTGGCAGGTGACGCCGGCGCTGCATACGCCGCTGATGTCGGTCACCAACGCGATCTCCTCGGTCATCGTCGTCGGCGCGCTGCTCGCGGTCGGCGTCGATGCGGCGGTCGATGCGGCCGCTGCCTCCGGCCATGCCTGGGCGCAGGGCTTCGGCTTCGTCGCCCTGATCCTCGCCAGCGTCAACATCTTCGGTGGCTTCCTCGTCACCAGTCGCATGCTCGCCATGTACAAGAAAAAGACGAAGTGAGGCCGCGCCGATGACAACCGCAAATATCACGGCGCTGCTCTACCTCGTCTCCGGCGTGCTGTTCATCATGGCGCTGCGCGGGCTTTCGAGCCCGGCAACCTCGCGCCAGGGCAATCTGTACGGCATGGTCGGCATGGGGATCGCGATCCTCACGACGCTCGTGCTGGCCGCGCCCAAGAGCGGCACGGCCTGGGGCCTGATCATCGTCGGCCTCGCCATTGGCGGCGGCGCCGGCGCGATCATCGCCCGCCGTATCGCCATGACGCAGATGCCGCAGCTGGTCGCCGCCTTCCACTCGCTGGTCGGCCTCGCCGCCGTCATGGTGGCGGCTGCGGCGCTCTATGCCCCGGCCGCCTTCGGCATCGGCGATATCGGCCACATCCATGGCCAGGCGCTGGTCGAGATGTCGCTCGGCGTCGCCATCGGCGCGATCACCTTCACCGGCTCGGTCATCGCCTTCGCCAAGCTGAACGGCAACATGTCGGGCAAGCCGATCCTGCTGCCCGGCCGTCATTTCACCAATGCCGGCCTGTTCATCCTTCTGGTAGCGCTGGTCGTCGCGCTGGTGTTCACGGAAAGCCACCTGATCTTCTGGCTGATCGTGATCGTCAGCTTGGTTCTCGGCGGCCTGATCATCATCCCGATCGGCGGCGCGGACATGCCCGTCGTCGTGTCGATGCTCAACTCCTATTCGGGTTGGGCAGCGGCCGGCATCGGCTTCACGCTGGGCAACACGGCGCTGATCATCACCGGCGCGCTGGTCGGCTCGTCGGGCGCGATCCTTTCCTACATCATGTGCAAGGGCATGAACCGCTCGTTCATCTCCGTCATTCTCGGCGGCTTCGGTGGCGAGACGGCGGGCCCCGCCGGCGGCGGCGCGGTCGAGCAGCGCCCGGTCAAGCAGGGCTCGGCCGAAGACGCGGCCTTCATCATGAAGAACGCGTCGAAGGTCATCATCGTGCCGGGCTACGGCATGGCGGTCGCCCAGGCCCAGCACGCGCTGCGCGAAATGGCCGACAAGCTCAAGGCGGAGGGCGTCGAGGTCAAGTACGCCATCCATCCGGTGGCGGGCCGCATGCCGGGCCACATGAACGTGCTGCTGGCCGAGGCAAACGTTCCGTATGACGAGGTCTTCGAGCTCGAGGACATCAATTCGGAATTCGCCCAGGCCGACGTCGCCTTCGTCATCGGCGCCAACGACGTGACCAACCCGGCCGCGAAGACGGATCCGACCTCGCCGATCTACGGCATGCCGATCCTCGACGTCGAGAAGGCCGGCACGGTGCTGTTCATCAAGCGCGGCATGGGCTCGGGCTATGCCGGCGTCGAGAACGAGCTGTTCTTCAAGGACAACACGATGATGCTCTTCGCCGACGCCAAGAAGATGGTCGAGAACATCGTCAAGTCGCTCGGCTGATCTTCAGGCCGATGCAATATCTCGAAAAGGCCGCCTCCGGGCGGCCTTTTTGCGTTGGCACGTCCGAAGCGCCAAGGTCCTTGCGGCCGGAAGGGTTGACGTAGGGGAGGGCTTTCTTCAGGCTGCTTGCCGGGGGCGATTCAAACCCAATGGGGGTCCATGGATGACTGATCGCAAGCCTTACGTTCCGCCTGTCCTGTCCAAGCGTTCGAAGATCGGCCCAATCGTCGCGGCGACATCGCCCGTCATCTGGACGTCAAGCTAATCGCTTTGCATGGTCCGTCGTCCGGACGGACCATGCATCAGATGCCGCGATCCGATCGCTGACGGCCATCGGGAACCAAGTCGGATGAAAGCGACCAGGCAAGCATGAAGCTCATCGCCTATGTGCTGGACGGCCACGAGCTCGACATCCGGCCGGCGCGGCCGAACCGCGCCTGGATGGATGCTTATTTCGAACGCTACGCCTATGGCTGCCTGCCGCTGCTGATGGCGAACATGCATGGTTGGGAGATCCTGTCGCCCGTGAGCTTCACGGCGATCTGGAACGGCGGCGCCAACAAGGATTGCGTCGCCATTCTCGAGGACGAGGATACGAACGGCGTCATCCTCAGCTTCTTCGGCGCTGGAATCATCACCTACAAGGTGCCGGCCGTGTTCCGGACCGAGCCGGGCTACGACCTGATCATCCAGGCCCCGCCGAACAATCCGGTCGACGGCGTGTCGCCGCTTACCGGAATCGTCGAGATGGATTGGGCCTCGACCGTCGTCTCGATGAACTGGCAGCTGACCCGGCCGAATTTCGCCGTCCGGTTCAGGAAGGGGCAGCCGATCTGCCAGATCGTTCCCGTGAAGCGGGGCGAACTGGAGAGCTTCGAGCCGGAAAAGAGAAAGCTCTCCGACGATCCCGAACTTGCCGAATACATGAGGCAATGGGGCGAGAGGCGGGGCGTGTTCCAGCAGGCGCTGAAGGATCCCGATTCACCCGAGCGGCGGCAGAAATGGCCCGGAAATTACCGGCGCGGCACGGATGTATTTGATGAGCGCGCGGCGCCGGGCGACCACCTGACCCGGCTTCGGCTGAAGCCCTTCGAGGATCCGGACGTCCAGCCAGACTAGCCGTCGCGACCGCAGGCGGGGCTCCGAGCGGTCCCCGCCCGATGTCGGCCTAGCTGGCGGGGGCCGTGCGGCGCATGCCGTCGCGGGCCGGGGCGTAGCCGGAATTGAGCGTATGGGCGCGGTTGAAGGCGGCGTAGGCCGCGTCGCGCTCGCCCAGCTTCTCCAGCGCCAGGCCCTGATTGGTCCAGCCCTGGTAATTGTCCTTGTCGCGACGGACGACGGCGTTGAAGTCGTCGAGCGCAGCCTTGTAGTCGGCGGTCGCGAGATAGGACAGGCCACGGCCGAGATGCGGGGCGACCGCGTTCGGCGCATAGGTCATCGACGCGGTGAAATCGGCGATGGCATCGTTGTGGCGGCCCTGGCCCTGATAGATCAGGGCGCGATTGTTGTAGGCCTTGGGATCCGTCGGCTCGAGCTCGATCGCCTTGGAGAAATCGGCGAGCGCCATGTCGATCTGGCCCTGCGAGCGATAGAGATTGCCGCGGCCGACATAGGCTTCGTTGTAGCTCGGATTGATCTCGATCGAACGATTATAGTCCGACAGCGCCTGGCCGTTCTGGTTCAGCTTGCGCTGGACGAGGGCCCGGTTCGAATAGGCCTGGTAGAAGCCCGGATTGATCTCGATGGCGCGGTTGAAGTCGGCGAGCGCCTGGTCGTAACGACCCGCGCGGCCGAGCGCCGTGCCGCGCACATTGTAGCCCGAGGCGTCGCTGGGATTCTGGTTCACGACCGAACTGAGCGACGAGATGTTCGCTTCCGAGCCCATGGCGCGGTCGACATCGTCGAAGTCATGAACGTTGGATGCCGTCTGGCAGCCTGCGAGCGCCAGCGCGCCGGCGAGCGCGACCCAGAGCGGCCGCTGCGCCAATCCGCCCATCGACCTCAAGGCAAGCGCCTGGCTGCCGATCGCGGTCGAGGCCGGGCTCGCGGATGAAAACCTGCCGAGCGCCATCATGAGCGTAGCTCCCAAACGGGCGCCCATGGCGAATGGAAAGGGCGCAAGAAAACAAAAGGAAACGAGCCCGAAACAACGGGCTCGTCACCTCTGAACTTCAAAGCGAAAAAGCAGGCGAAAGCAGGGCGACGCCCCGGCTTATCAACGCTTCGGCTTGGGAGCCGCGACGATGCCGCCTTCGCGCTGGGCGCGCTTGCGAGCCAGCTTGCGAGCACGACGGACGGCTTCCGCCTTCTCGCGTGCCTTCTTCTCCGAGGGCTTCTCGTAGAAGTTGCGCAGCTTCATCTCACGGAAGATGCCTTCACGCTGCATCTTCTTCTTGAGAGCCTTGAGCGCCTGATCGACGTTATTGTCGCGAACGAGTACCTGCACGCGGGAGCGTCCTATCTTGATCCGGTCCGGATGAAATCTCGGGGGAGACGAGGCAGGGCGACAAAAGCCGCTTATCAACACCGTCCCAATTGTGGTCGCTCTCATAGCAGAAGGGGGGAGGCGATGTCAAAGCGGAGAGCCGCCGAAACAAGGTAAATTCTCGTTTTCGCCGGGTCAGCGTGGCTTTTTGGCCCGCGTTCCGGGAACGAGAGCCCGGAATCCGCGAGCGCTAGAGGCCGCCACAAGGCTGATTCAAGCAGAATCCGGCGCTGGAAGCAATTCTTCGCGAGTGAGTCGCAATCGCATATCGCGCCCGCCTCGAGGAATCGTTGCCGCGGGCAAAAGAAAAGGCCCCGCCCGGTGGGCGAGGCCTTTATGTCGGCATCTCTCAGGCGCCGGCTAAGGGGCGGGGCGGCTGTGGGAGCCCCCTCCATCCGGCCGCGTGGCCCGGGATCAGGCCTCGTCTTCGTCCTCGTCGACGGGGCCCTTCAGCGACTTGAGCTTGGCAAAGACGGCGTCGGCGTCCAACTCGTCGTCCTGCGGCTCTTCCTGGCGATAGGAGCGCAGGGCAGCCGAGGCCAGGGCGTCGGCGGCGGTCGTCTCTTCCGTCGGCAGCAGGGTCTCGCCCTCGGCGCCGATTTCACGCGGCGGCGCGTTCTTGGCGGCCTTCTCGACTTCGAAATCGAGGTCGATCTGCGAGCACAGGCCGAGCATGACCGGGTCGGACGGCGTCAGATTGGTGGAATTCCAGTGGCTGCGGCCGCGGATCGAATCGATCGTCGGCTTGGTCGTACCGACCAGACGCATGATCGCGGCGTCCTTCAGCTCCGGGTGGTTGCGCAGCAGCCAGAGAATGGCGTTGGGGCGATCCTGACGGCGCGACACCGGCGTGTAGCGCGGACCCTTGCGCTTCTGCACGGGCACGCGGACGCGCGTCTCTGCCATCTTCAGCCGGTACTTCGGATCCTTCTGGGCGCGGTCGATTTCCTCGCGCGTCAGCTGGCCCGTCGTTACAGGATCGAGGCCCTTGATCGTCTGGGCAGCCTCGCCGTCGGCGATTGCCTTCACTTCGAGTGGGTGAAGCTTGCAGAAATCGGCGATCTGGTCGAAGCCGAGAGAGGTATTCTCGACGAGCCATACGGCGGTTGCCTTTGGCATCAGCGGGATAGTCGACATAATTCTCTCCTGGTCGCTCTCCCGGTGGTCGGCCGGAGGAGCAGAGCAATCGTCTGAATGACGGGAATGGGCCGATATATAGACCGGTGCCTTTCCCGACGCAAACAATGCTTGCCGAGGGAAACGCCAAGCTGGCCTTTCCCGATCCCTCGATCGACGACAAAAGCCGGATGCGACCGTGGTCGCATCCGGCAATCTTGCGTTCGCCCGCCGCAGAATTACGGGGCGGGGGTCGCCGGAGCCGGCGTTGCCGGGGCCGGGGTGGCCGGAGCAGGGGTAGCCGGAGCCGGCTCAGGGGTCGACGGCGCGGGCGCCGGGGCCGGAGCGGGCTCAGCAGGCTTCGCGGGTTCCGGAGCCGGGGTAGCCGGGGCGGGGGCCGGCGTCGACTGCTCGACGGCTGCCGGCGTGGGCGGCGCGACGGGCGTGCGGGATTTCCACCAGAAATAGGCGATCACCAGAACGATGATGACGACGACGACCCAAACCCAAGTATTTTGGCGTTGCATGTTGTCCTCCGGGGTGCGTGTTGCACCGACAAGCGCAATCTTACATCGAATCGTCCCCTTCCAAGAAGAGGAAACGATGGGTTACGTTTTACGCGGTCTCGAAATCTACTGCATGGAGGCTGATCAAGGGCGTAAGCCCGCCGATTCTCAGCCTCTATCCAGCGGATCTCGACGGGGAGCCACCGATGTTACGCTTGGCAGCGCCGGCGAACTTCGACGCTCCCCAGAGGGGCAACGACTCTCGCCCGCTCTGGTTTCAGCGGACGAACCATTTTCGCGCGGGAGGGGCGCGGCCGGGTCACTCAGACGGTCAGGACGATCTTGCCGATATGGCCGGAGCTCTCCATCCGCCGATGCGCTTCCGCGGCCTGCAGCAGCGGGAAGGTGGCATCGATCCGCGGCAGGAGCTCGCGGCGCTCGATGAGGGGCCACACCTTTTTCCTGGAGCGCGCGGGCAATGCCCGCCTTGAAGGCGATCGTGCGCGGGCGCAGCGTCGATCCCGTCAGGGTCAGGCGCTTGGCGAGCAGGCGGGTAAAGTTCACGTCGGCGATCGGCCCGTTCAGGAAGGCGATCTGGCCGATATGGCCGTCCAGTGCGGCGGCGTCGAAATTGCGCTCGATATAGTCGCCGCCCACCATGTCGAGGATGACGTCGGCGCCGTGGCCCTCGGTCACCGCCTTTACGACGCTGACGAAATCCTCCGTATGGTAGTTGATGGCGTGGCTGGCGCCGAGCTCGACGCAGGCGGCGCATTTCTCGGCCGATCCGGCCGTCGCCAGCACGGTGGCGCCGAACGCCTTGGCCAGCTGGATCGCCGTGGTGCCGATGCCGGACGTGCCGCCATGCATGAGGAAGACATCGCCCGCCTTCAGGCCGCAGCGCTCGAAGACATTGTGCCAGACGGTGAAGAAGGTTTCGGGCAGGGCGGCCGCCTCGACCAGACTCAGACCCTTGGGGACGGGGAGGGCATTGGTCTCGTGGACGGCGACATATTCGGCATAGCCGCCGCCGGCGACCAGCGCCGTCACGGTATCGCCGATGGCGAAGCGCGTGACATTGCGGCCGAGCGCCACGACATGGCCGGCGACTTCCAGGCCCGGCAGGTCGGAGGCGCCTTTGGGCGGCGGATAATGCCCCTGCCGCTGCGCCACATCCGGCCGGTTGACGCCGGCCGCCGCCACCTGGATCAGGATCTCGTGCTCGAACGGGTGCGGCACGGGGCGCTGGGTCGGCTGCAGAACGTCCGGCCCGCCCGGCTCGGAAATGGCGATGGCGGTCATGGTTTCGGGAACAGCGTTCATCAACGTCTCCTTGGACTTCGGCGCCCTGACTGGCAAAGGCCGATTCAATCTTGCTATCTTTGGACCAGGCGGGACCCAAAAACGAGTGGAGCGCATCATGGCCCTTTTCGACGACGTCCCGGTGGAAAAGCCGTCGCCGCATCGGATCGGCGAGGATCTGGGGCGGCTTTCGATCGATGAACTGACCGACCGCATCGCCTTGATGGAGGGCGAAATCGCGCGGCTGCGCGAGGCGATCGCCGCCAAGACGGCGTCGCGCGAGGCGGCTTCTTCCTTCTTCAAGACGTGAGGGACGGAGCGCCACGGCGGCGTTAACGGCTCGTTAAGGTTTCGGGAGCCTTAATGAGGCGATCCAGCGATCTGGATGTGACTGAAGCGTTCTGTTGGTCTCCTCCCTCTGTCGCCTCACAAGAGCCGTTCATCGCGGCTCTTTTTTTGACTTCCGGGTTCGCAGGAGTCAAAATCCGGAAAACTTGCGCCCCGCTTGCCCCTGGTGGACGAGCACGGCTGCGCAGCGGAATGGCTTCATGACAGACGATAGCCCTGGGCAAATCGATCCGCCGGTCGTTTTCGGCAGGCGGTTTGCGTTTTCGGACACTTTCCGTGGCCTTTTCCGGGAAGGGATGCTGCTCGTCGAAGAGACGGCGGCCTATCTGGACGGCGACGGCCGGGCCGAATCACGCGACCTCCCGCGCGCCGCCTCGCTCACCTACGCCACCGAATCGATGCGGCTGACGACCCGGCTGATGCAAATCGCCTCTTGGCTGCTGCTGCAGCGGGCCGTCAACGAGGGCGAGATGACCTTCGAGCAGGCGGGCACGGAAAAGGCCAAGGTGCGGCTGCGCGGCTTCGGCACGCTGACCGAGGGGCCGAACTGGCAGGACCTGCCGGTGCGCCTGCGCGAGCTGATCGAGCATTCGGTGCGGCTGCAGGAGCGCGTCATCCGCCTCGACGATGCCATGTACAACGTCGCCAATGCCGAGGAGCCGGCCGAGAACCCGGTCAGCCGCCAGCTCGGCCAGCTGGCGCGCGCGTTCGGCTCGGGCGGCGAATAGGCGCCCGGCGCTTCAGCGGTAGCAGCCCTGTCGACAGCCAACTTCCAGGCAAACAAAAACCCCGGCCAATGACCGGGGTTTTCTTATTCCAGTACTTCGAACGGGCGAATTAGCTGCCCATGAAGCCCTTGAACTTGTTGTTGAAGCGCGAGACGCGGCCGGCGCGGTCGAGCAGGGTCTGGTTGCCGCCGGTCCAGGCCGGGTGCGTCGACGGGTCGATGTCGAGGTTCATGACCGAACCTTCTTCGCCATAGGTCGACTTGGTCAAATATTCGGTCCCGTTCGTCATCACGATCTTGATCGTGTGGTAGTCGGGATGAATGCCATTCTTCATCGTCTGGTCCTCGCGGCTCGGTCCGTTGGACCGCATGGTCGTCGCCCGCCGAAGCGGAAGCGCCGTCCTGATCAATGGGGAAAACGGCTGCTTGCGACCGGCCGTCCTGTGGGGCGACGATATAGCCCAGCGTTCCGGCCGGCACAAGAGGCGGCTTGCCTTGAAACACTGCCGCCGTCGGTGCATCTAGGCGCCATCGAGGCGATCGCCTCCGGGAATGACTGAGACGGGTGCCGATGGCGGACCGAGACGCGATACCGAGCGACGCCGCGGGCGCTGCCAAGACTGGACGCCGCTCGCTGCGGCCGCTGGCCATGCTGCGGCCCTATGTGCTGCGCCGCAAGCCGCAGCTGGTCGGCGCGATCCTCGCGCTGGTGATGGCGGCGCTGGCAACCCTGACCGTGCCGCTGGCCGTCCGCCGCATGATCGACCACGGCTTTACCGCCGACAATGCCGGCACGATCAACGTCTATTTCATGGCGCTGATCGGCGTCGTCGCGGTATTGGCCACCGCTTCCAGCCTGCGCTTCTATTTCGTCACCTGGCTCGGCGAGCGCGTCGTCGCCGACCTCCGGGCCGACGTTTTCCGCCATCTTTCAGCCCTCGGCATCGATTTCTTCGACCGCAACCGTTCCGGCGAGATCGCCTCGCGTCTCACAGCAGACACGACGCAGATCAAGTCGGTCGCCGGCGCCAGCATTTCGATCGCACTGCGCAATCTGGTGATGTTCATCGGCGGCGTGGCGATGATGATCGTCACCAGCCCCAAGCTTTCCGGCCTCGTGCTGATCGCGCTGCCGATCGTCGTACTGCCGCTGGTCGGCTTCGGCCGCCGCGTCCGGCTGCGCTCGCGCAAGGCGCAGGACCTGCTGGCGGATGCCTCCGCCTATGCCTCGGAAGCGGTCGGGGCGATCCGCATCGTCCAGGCCTTCACAGCCGAGGCGACGGTGGCGCGGCGATTCGCCGAAAGCGTCGAGGGCGCCTTTGTCGCGGCGCGCAATTCGACGGTCGCCCGCGCGGCGCTGACCGGCTTCGGCATCTTCATGGTGTTCGCCAGCATGGTCGCCGTGCTCTGGTGGGGCGCGCAGGACGTCATGGCCGGCCGGATGACGCCGGGCACGCTCGGCCAGTTCCTGATCTATGCGGTGATCGGTGCCGGTGCGCTCGGCGAGCTGTCGCAGGTCTGGGGCGACATTTCCAACGCGACCGGCGCCGCGGAGCGGCTGGCCGAAATCCTGGCCGAGAAGCCGTCGATCGCCGCACCTTCGAAGCCGCGGCGACTGGCCGAGCCTGTCCGGGGCGCCGTGGCGTTCGAGGATGTCGGCTTCGCCTATCCCGAAGGCGGGCGGGGCCCGGCGATCCGCCATATCGGCTTCCGCGTCGAGCCGGGTGAACGCGTCGCCGTGGTCGGTCCGTCCGGGGCCGGCAAGAGCACGCTCTTCAACCTGATGCTGCGCTTCTACGATCCGCAGCAGGGCCGCGTGACGGTGGATGGCGTCGATATCCGCGATCTCGATCCCGTCGCCTTGCGCAGCCATATCGCCATCGTGCCGCAGGATACGGTGGTGTTCGCTGCGAGTGCGGCTGAGAATATCGGCATCGGCCGCCCCGGCGCCGACCGCGACGCGATCAAGCGGGCGGCCGTCTCCGCCCATGCCGACGCGTTCCTAGCGACACTGCCGGAGGGCTACGAGACCGAACTCGGCGAGCGCGGCGTGACGCTTTCCGGCGGCCAGCGCCAGCGCATTGCGATTGCCCGCGCCATCCTCAAGGACGCGCCGATCCTGCTACTCGACGAGGCGACCTCGGCGCTCGACGCCGAGAGCGAAGTCGCCGTTCAGGATGCGCTGGACGAATTGATGGTCGGCCGCACGACGATCGTCATCGCCCACCGCCTGGCGACGATCCTCAAGGCCGACCGCATCCTGGTCATGGAGGGTGGCGCCATCGTCGAGGAAGGCACGCACGAGGCCCTCGTGCGCCATGGCGGCCTCTATGCGAGGCTCGCCCGCCTGCAGTTCCGCGAAGACGCCGCCTGAGCCTCAGTCGGCGACGAGACGCGTGCTCGGTGACCCAATTTGGCGTCATCCCGGGCTTGACCCGGGATCCATGCAGCCGCGCGGTCGGGAGGCCATCTCCAGCGCTCCGGCTGCATGGATCCTCGCTTGCGCGAGGATGACGGCGGAGGGCTGGCCCGGGCGACCTGATTTCTCGGTCGCTGTCAGAGCGCGCCTACCGCTCGGTGAGCTTCAGCTCGATGCGGCGGTTGCGCGCGTAGGCGGCGTCGTCATTGCCCTGGACCAAGGGCTGGAACTCGCCAAAGCCGGCCGCGACCAGATGGATCGGCTGGACGCCCTGGTCGACCAGAAAGCGCACCACCGCGATGGCGCGGGCAGCCGACAGTTCCCAGTTGTTGCGATAGCGGCCGGACCCGGAAAGTGGACGGGCGTCGGTGTGGCCGTCGACGCGCAGGACCCAGGCGATCTCGGGCGGGATCTCGCCCTCCAGCACCTTGAGCGCATCGGCGAGCTTGGTCATCTCGACGCGGCCTTCGTCGTTGATTTCGTCCGAGCCGGACGGGAACAGCACTTCGGACTGGAAGACGAACCGGTCGCCGACGACGGTGATATCCGGCCGGTTGCCGAGGATCTCGCGCAGGCGGCCGAAGAAGTCGGAGCGATAGCGCGACAGTTCCTGCACGCGCTGCGCCAGCGCCACATTCAGGCGGCGGCCGAGATCGGCGATCTTCGTCTGGCTCTCGGTATCGCGCTTTTCCGAAGCGCCGAGCGCCTCTTCCAGCGCGCCGATCTGGCGGCGAAGGGCGGCGATCTGCTGGTTGAGGATCTCGACCTGCGACAGAGCCTTCTGGCTGACGACCTTCTCGTTTTCGAGCGCCTTGGTGATGATGGCGATCTGGCCCTCGGCGGAGCCGGCCGCCGCGGTCGACGTATCCGCCGCGCCTTTCAGCCGGTCGCGCTCGGCCTCGGCCGAGGCGAGGCTCGCCTGCAGGCTCGCTAGCTGGTCGGCGGCATCCTGCTTGCCCGCCCGTTCCATGGCCAGCAGCTCGGTTAATTCGGCGATCTGGCCGTTCAGACGGTTCAGCACCGTGTCCTTGCCGGTGATCTCGCGGGTCTGCAGGAATTGCAGCAGCGCGAAGATCGACAGCAGGAAGATGAAGACGAGCAGGAGGTTCGACAACACGTCGACAAAGGCCGGCCAGACATCGCTCCTGGCCTCGCGTCGGCGTCCGCGAACGGCCACCGCCTACTCCCCGGCCGGCTGCTTGAGGGCCTTGGCGATCACTTCCAGCAATTGCTGCATCTCGCGCTGCTGGTCGGCCTGCTGCTCGACCCAGCCGCGCACGACCTGCTGCTCGCTGCGCATGTGCTGCACCAGGCCCTGGATGCCTTCGGCCAGATTGGCCATCGCGGCCGTGGCACGCTGCGTCGACCCGCCGGAGCCGCCGCCGCCTTCATGCACGGCAGCCGTCAGCCGTTCGATGGCGACGCGCAGGTCCTCGCCCGAGGAAGCCGCGCCTTCGCGAACGTCGAGCATGCTCGGATCAAGGTCGGTGACCGTCGAGAGCCAGTCTTCCAGCTCGGTATAGAACTTGTTCTGCGCCTGTCCGGCCTGCAGGTCGAGGAAGCCCAGGATCAGCGATCCGGCCAAGCCGAACAGCGAGGACGAGAACGCCGTTCCCATGCCCTTCAGCGGTCCTTCGAGCCCGGACTTCAGGTCCTCGAAGATGACGGAGCTGTCGCCCGTGCCGACATTCAGGCTGCGGATCGCGTCGGCGACCGCGCCGACCGTCTCCAGCAGGCCCCAGAAGGTGCCGAGGAGGCCGAGGAAGATCAGCAGGCCGGTCAGGTAGCGCGAGGTGTCGCGGTCCTCGTCCAGGCGCATCAGGATCGAATCGAGGACCGAACGCATGGTCTGGGTCGAGATCGACATACGGCCGATGCGGTCGCCGAGGATGGCGGCCATCGGCGCCAGTAGAACCGGCGCGCGGTCCATCTCGATCGAGCGGTCGGCATTGCGGAAGCCGTTGACCCAGCGGATTTCCGGGAAGATCCGGATGACCTGGCGAAAGGCCAGCAGGATGCCGATGAACAGCACGCCGATGATGACGCCGTTCAGGGCCGGGTTGGCAAGGAAGGAGGTGTAGACCTGGCGGTAGAGGATCAGCGCCACGAAGGCGGCGATGATCAGGAAGATGATCATCCGCCACAGATAGACCTGTGGGCTGGCAAGTTTGTAAGGGTCGAAGTCTCTTGCCATCGTTCTCCGCCGGATCACGCTGCGTCTCGTTTCGCTCCGCATGTCCCGCCACCAGATGCTTGCGCTGGCCGAACTGCCAAGTCTCGGATCGAGAGTGCCAAGTCCTTTCCCAGCGTGCGGCGCGGCAGGCCGCGTCGCACTCCGGTGATCAAGGTTTAACGTGATTTGACGGAGGATAGAAAGTCCTTAACGCGTCGCGGCGCGAGCGGAAGACGCTTTCCCCTCCGTCATTTGCGCCCGGCGCTCAATCGGCCTGACGCTCCAACTCCGCCGTCCACTCGCCGAGCGAGGCGAGGCCGTTCATTCGCGCCCGATGCAGGAAGGCGTGCTGCCCCGCGGCGACGTTCTCCGGCTTGCCGGCCCAGGCCTTGAGGGCGGCTGCCTGGAGCGCGCGGCCGTAGGAGAAGGTGATCTTCCAGGGGCGGTTCGGGATCTGGTTGATCAGCGACAGATGCTCGGTCGCCAGCACGTCGGACTGGCCACCCGACAGGAAGGCGATGCCCGGAACGCTGGTCGGCACGGTTGCGTGGAACGCGGCGACGGTCCGCTCGGCAACCTCGGACGGGGCGGCGTTCTGGCCGCTATCCTTGCCGGGCACGATCATGTTCGGCTTGAGGATCATGCCGGTCAGGTCGACGCGGGCCTTTTCCAGTTCGTCGAACACGGCCTCGAGCGTCGCCTCCGTGACCTTCTGGCAGGTCTCGATCGTGTGGGTGGCGTTCGGATTGTCCATCAGGACTTCCGGCTCAACGATCGGGACGATGCCGTTTTCCTGGCAGAGCGCGGCATAGCGGGCGAGCGCATGCGCATTGGCGGAAAGCGCGCCCGGGGTCGGCAGGTTCGCGCCGATGGTGATCACGCCGCGCCATTTGGCGAAGCGCGCGCCCAGCTTGTAGTATTCGACCAGCCGTTCGCGCAGGCCGTCCAGGCCTTCGGTGACCGTCTCGCCGGGATAGAAGGCGAGGGGCTTCGCGCCCATGTCGACCTTGATGCCGGGAATCGAACCATTGGCCTGGATCAGTTCGACCAGCGTCCGGCCGTCGCGGGCGGACTGGCGGATCGTCTCGTCGAACAGGATGACGCCCGAAATGTGCTCGCGCATCGCCGTATCGGCCGAGAACAGCATTTCGCGATAGTCGCGACGGCTGTCCGCCGTCGATTCGAGAGCGATCCCATCGAAACGCTTCTTGATCGTGCTCGAGCTTTCATCCGCCGCGAGAATGCCCTTTCCGGGTGCGACGAGACGACGGGCAATATCCTGAAGGCCTTCGGTCATGCGGAGCGATCTCTTCCCAAACGCGGACCTGGACCGTCCAGGCCGCCCGTAGGCTGCATAGCGCGTCGGGTTAGGTTTTGCACTGCAAAATTAAACGTTTCCGAGCCGCTAAAGCTCGGAAGTTGTTTAATTTTACAGATCAAATTATCGCAAAGAGCGGAACCGTCTGCTGTTGCAGTGCGGGATACTCAGCCGTTCCGGCGCAGCACTTCGACGCCGGGGAGGGGCTTGCCTTCCAGCCATTCGAGAAACGCGCCGCCCGCCGCGGAGACATAGGTGAAATCTTCGCTGACGCCGGCATGGTTCAGCGCGGCTACGGTATCGCCGCCGCCGGCCACAGACAGCAGCTTGCCGGCCTTGGTGCGCTGGGCCGCGTGGCGGGCCACCTCGACCGTGCCGCGGTCGAACGGCTCCATCTCGAAGGCGCCGAGCGGGCCGTTCCAGACCAGCGTCGCCGCTTCGTCGATGGCGGAATTGATGCGGGCGACCGACAGCGCGCCGACGTCGAGGATCATGCCGTCATCCGGGATGGCGTCGATGCCATAGGTCTGGGTCGGCGTGTGCGCCTGGAAGTGATAGGCGACGGTCGCATCGACCGGCAGGATGATGGCGCAGTTGGATTCCTGCGCCTTGATCAGGATCCGGCGCGCGGTGTCGGCCAGGTCCTTCTCGCAGAGCGACTTGCCGATCGAATAGCCCTGGGCGTGCAGGAAGGTGTTGGCCATGCCGCCCCCGATCACCAGCGCGTCGACCTGGGTGACGAGGTTTTCGAGCAGCTCGATCTTGGAGGAGACCTTGGCGCCGCCGACGACGGCGATCACCGGGCGCTGCGGGCTGGTCAGCGCCTTCTCGAGCGCCTCGAGCTCGGCCTGCATGGCGCGGCCGGCATAGGCCGGCAGCTGGTGGGCAAGGCCCTCGGTCGAGGAATGGGCGCGGTGCGCGGCCGAGAAGGCGTCGTTCACATAGATGTCGCCCAGTTCGGCGAGCGCGCTGGTGAAGATCGGATCGTTCTTCTCCTCGCCCTTGTGGAAGCGGGTGTTCTCCAGAAGCAGCACGTCGCCGTCCGACATCTTGGCGATCGCGGCGGCCGCGTCATTGCCGATGCTGTCATTGGCGAAGGCGACCGGACGGCCGAGCAGCGTCTCCAGCGCGGGCACGACGGGGCGCAGCGTCATCTCCGCGACGCGCTCGCCCTTGGGGCGGCCGAAATGCGCCAGCAGGATCGCCTTGCCGCCGCGCTTCGTCACGTCGCGGACGGTCGGCAGGATGGCGCGGATGCGCGTGTCGTCGCTGACCATGCCGTCCTTCATCGGGACGTTGAGGTCGACGCGGATCAGGACGCGCTTGCCCTTGACGTCGGCGGTATCGAGGGTCCGGAAGGTCGACATGCGCGCTCTCTCCTACAGGGCGTGGATCGCCCTTCAATGTGAAAATGGCCCGGAGATCGTCCGGGCCATCTGGTTCTAGCTGATCTGGTTTCGCCGGATCAAATCGTCTCGATTAAATCGTCTTGGCGAAATAGGCCGTCATGTCGGCCATGCGGTTCGAGAAGCCCCACTCATTGTCGTACCAGGCCAGCACGCGGACGAAGTTGCCCTCGATGACCTTGGTCTGGTCGAGGTGGAACGTCGAGGAGTGCGGGTCGTGGTTGAAATCGTGCGAGACGTTCGGCTGGTCGGTGATCGCGAGCACGCCCTTGAGCGGGCCGGCAGCCGCGGTCTTCATCGCCGCGTTGATCTCGTCGACCGTCGTGTTGCGCTCGGCGACGATCTTGAGGTCGATCAGCGAGACGTTCGGCGTCGGGATGCGGATGGCGCTGCCGTCGAGCTTGCCCTTCAGTTCCGGGATCACCAGGCCGATCGCCTTGGCGGCGCCGGTCGAGGTCGGGATGGCCGAAAGGGCGGCGGCGCGGCCGCGGTAGAGATCCTTGTGCATCGTGTCGAGCGTCGGCTGGTCGCCGGTGTAGGAATGCACCGTCGTCATGTAGCCGTGCTTGATACCGACCGTCTCCTGCAGGACCTTGGCGACCGGCGCCAGGCAGTTTGTGGTGCAGGAACCGTTCGAGATCACCAGGTGGTCCTTGGTGAGGCCCTCATGGTTGACGCCGAACACGGCGGTGTAGTCGGCGCCGTCGCAGGGAGCCGAGACGATGACGCGCTTGGCCCCGGCCGTGAGGTGAGCGGCAGCCTTGTCGCGGGTCGTGAAGATGCCCGTGCACTCGAGCGCGATGTCGATGTCGAGCTCCTTGTGCGGCAGCTCGGCCGGGTTGCGGATCGCGGTGACCTTGATCCGGCTCTTGCCGATGACCAGCGTGTCGCCGTCGACGATCACTTCATGCGGGAAGCGGCCATGGACCGAATCGAAGCGGAGCAGGTGGGCGTTGGTCTCGACCGGGCCGAGATCGTTGACCGTGACGACTTCGATGTCGGTCCGGCCCGACTCGACGATCGCACGAAGGATGTTCCGGCCAATTCGGCCGAAGCCATTGATAGCAACCCGCACCGCCATATTCGATCTCCTTGAAGCGCGTGACGCGCCTTCGTCCGTTTCGGCCGGGCGCGTGCCCGGCCGGGGTTCAGTTCAGGGTTCCGGCTCGGCTTACTTCAGCCGTGCCAGCGCCGCCTCGGCGGCATGCTCGGCCGTTATGCCGAAATATTCGTAGAGCTTGTCGGCCGGCGCGCTGGCGCCGAAGCCGTTCATGCCGATGAAGATGCCGTCGACGCCGATGAAACGGTCCCAGCCGAGGCGGATCGCCGCCTCGATGCCGACGCGAACCTTCGAATTACCGAGGATCGACGCCTTGTAGGCGTCATCCTGCTCTTCGAACAGCTCGAAGCTCGGAACCGAGATGACGCGGGCCGTGCGGCCGGCTTCCTCGATCTTCGCCTTGGCGTTCATGGCGATCTCGACTTCCGAACCGGTCGCGAACAGCGTCACGTCGGCATTGTCGGGACCGGCCAGCAGGTAGGCACCCTTGGCCGACTTGTTTTCCGAGACGTGCTCGGTGCGCAGCGTCGGCAGGTTCTGGCGCGACAGGGCCAGCACGGAAGGATTGTGCGGGCTCTCGACGGCGATCTGCCAGACTTCCGCCGTCTCGACCGCGTCGGCCGGACGGAAGACGCGCAGATGCGGGATCGCCCGCAGCGCCGCGACATGCTCGACGGGCTGGTGGGTCGGGCCGTCCTCGCCGAGGCCGATCGAGTCATGCGTCATGACATAGATGACGCGCTCACCCATCAGCGCCGACAGGCGGATGGCCGGGCGGGCATAGTCGGTGAAGACCAGGAAGGTGCCGCCATACGGGATGAAGCCGCCATGCAGCGCGATGCCGTTCATCGCCGCCGACATGCCGAATTCGCGGATGCCGTAATGTATGTAGCGGCCGGCATAATCGTCCGGCGTCAGCGGGATCTGGATCTTCGCGCGGGTCAGGTTGGAGCCGGTCAGGTCGGCCGAGCCGCCGGCCAGTTCCGGCAGAACGGTGGCCAGCATGTCCAGCGCCATCTCGGACGACTTGCGGGTCGCGACCTTCGGCTTGGTCTCGGACAGGTTCTTCTTGTAGGCGTCGACGGCGGCGTCGAGGCCGGCCGGCAGTTCGCCCTTCATGCGGCGTTCGAATTCCGAACGCACGGCGGCGTCGGCCGCGGCAAAGCGGGCTTCCCAGGCGGCGCGCGGCGCTGCCAGTTCGGCAGCGGCCTTGTGCCAGTCGGCATAGACGTCTTCCGGGATCTCGAACGGCGCATAGGGCCAGCCGAGCGCCTCGCGGGCACCGGCGATTTCCTTGTCGCCCAGCGCCGAGCCATGCGAGGCATGGCTGTCGGCCTTGGTCGGCGCGCCATAGCCGATGATCGTCTTGCAGGCGATCATGGTCGGGCGGTCGGAATTGCGGGCGCGCTCGATGGCCGCGGCGACTTCTTCCTGATCCAGGCCGTCGACGCGCTCGGCGTTCCAGCCGCTCGCCTTGAAGCGCGCAACCTGGTCGACCGAGGTGGAGAGGTCGGTATGGCCGTCAATGGTGATGCCGTTGTCGTCGAACAGCACGATCAGCTTGTTCAGCTTCAGGTGGCCGGCAAGGTCGATCGCCTCGTGGCTCACGCCTTCCATCAGGCAGCCGTCGCCCGCGATCACATAGGTGTAGTGGTCGACGAGGTCGTCGCCATATTCGGCGTTCAGCATGCGCTCGGCGAGCGCGAAGCCGACCGACATGGCCAGGCCCTGGCCGAGCGGACCGGTGGTCGTCTCGACGCCCGGCGTCACGAAGTTCTCGGGATGACCCGGCGTCTTCGAATGAAGCTGGCGGAAATTCTGCAGCTCGCTGATCGGCAGAGCCTCGGAGCCCAGCAGGTGCAGCACGGAATAGAGCAGCATCGAGCCATGGCCGGCCGACAGGATGAAGCGGTCCCGGTCGGGCCAATGCGGCTGGGCGACGTCGTATTTCAGGAAGCGCGTGAACAGCACCGTGGCGACATCGGCCATGCCCATCGGCATGCCGGGATGGCCGGACTTGGCCTTTTCGACCGAATCCATCGCGAGCGCACGGATGGCGTTTGCCATGCGCTTGTGGGTGTCAGGAGCTGTCATCTTTGCTTCCACGCTTGTGGGCCGGACCACTGCTCACTTGTCGAGCAGCGAGCGGCCTCGTTGTTCTGTGGGGGTAGGTACCCGGCCGCCGGACCGTCGCGGAAAGGCGCTGCGACAAATAACAGACCACCTTGGTGAGTCAATCTCGTGACCGTCCTTCGCGACCGGCGCGCATCCCGGAAATTCGCGGAAAATGCCCGTCGGAGCGTAGGCCATTGACGCCCCGTTTCGGGCCTGCCTAATGTCCGGGACGATTTCTGACCGGCTGCATCAGGGAGATTCCGCCACAATGCGAGGGGCGTCGCCCATTGACGGTGCGTTGCGGCGCTTGAGCGCGGCGCTGGACGGGCTGGAGGGAGCCGTCGATCGACGGCTGAACGCCGGCGCACGGCTCGGCGAGATCGAGAACGAAATGCAGCGCATCGGGCTGGACCGCTCGCGCCTGGCGCAATCCGTCGATGCGGCCGAAGCCCGCTCCGAGCGCCTGGAAGAAGCCAACAAGGAAGTTTCCCGCCGCCTCGTCGCCGCCATGGAAACGATTCGCTCCGTGCTCGAACGACACGACTGACGCGTTTCGGGCAGCGCCGGACCCGGTCCGCGCGACGAGACGCGATCAACCAAGCAGCTAGGGACGTCTTCCCAGTTTTGGGAACAGCGAGACGGCCCTGACGGGAGAGACCATGCCGCAAGTCAATGTCACGATTAACGGCAAGACCTACCGCATGGCCTGCGATGACGGGCAGGAGGCCCATCTCGAAGGCCTGGCCGACCGTCTGAACGAGATCATCGGCCAGTTGCGCCAGAGCTTCGGCGAGATCGGCGACCAGCGCCTGACGGTCATGGCCGCCATCACCATGGGCGACGACCTGGCCGAGGCGCACCGGCGCATCCGCCGGCTGGAGGCGGAGCTTGCCGCCATCAACGAGACAAAGACCGCGGTGATCTCGCGCTTCGAGGAATCGGAGGCGAGCATCGCGCGCGCCATCGAGCAGGCGGCCGGGCGGCTCGAGGGGCTGGCGCAGAAGCTCGTCGCCGTCGACAAGCGCGACTGATCGGCCGTTCGAACGTCCGCGCGCGGCCTCGCGCGAGCAGGTTCCTGCGAACATCGCGTCGAGAGCGCTGGCTAAGCGGCATGTGGTCGCCTATATCTGGTTTCGGCGAGACTGCGCGGTGCGACAGGAGCTCACAATTCCCCGGGGCCTTATCGATCCAAACGGGGGCTGTCCCTGACTGGAGCCGTGGTTCCGGTCATATGGCTCCCACCTACACTGTAGGTTCCCTGGGATCGATCACTCCATCGGCCCATCGTGGCTCGCCACCCTATCCTTTCTTCCAGCTTCCCCTGTTGCCGTGACGAACAAAAGCCAGCTTCGCGCCGCCGCCCTTGCCCGACGCGACGCCGTCGACTCGTCCGCACGCGCCGCGGCTGCGGACCGGGTGCTTCGTCAGGCGGGAACGCTGTTCGACCGGCCCGGCCATGTCGTTTCCGGCTACTGGCCGATCCGCAGCGAGGCCGATCCGCGCCCGTTGCTGGAGCGCGCGC
Organism: Kaistia sp. UC242_56; assembly: GCF_044452255.1. Lineage (NCBI taxonomy): Bacteria > Pseudomonadati > Pseudomonadota > Alphaproteobacteria > Hyphomicrobiales > Kaistiaceae > Kaistia > Kaistia sp. UC242_56. Next base: position 4,317,163 of record NZ_JBIOAN010000002.1, on the reverse strand, counting down.
GCCTCGCCGGCGCGTCGATCGCGCTTCCCGTGCTGCTCGATGCCGAGACGCTGCGTTTCCGCCTTTGGCAGGCGGGCGCCGCGCTTGAGCCGGCAGGTTTCGGCACGGTCGGGCCATCGGCCGAGGCGCCCTTTGTCGTTCCCGACATCGTCATCCTGCCGCTCGCGGCCTTCGACCGGCGCGGCCATCGCATCGGCTATGGCAAGGGGCATTATGATCGCGCGGTCGCGGGGCTGGTGGCTTCCGGCGTGCAACCTTTGCTGGTTGGGCTTGCCTTCGCGGTGCAGGAAGTCGACAAAGTTCCCTTTGAGCCGCACGACATCCCCCTCGATTACATCCTGACCGAGGACGAACTGATCGCTGCGCCAAAGCCTGGCTGACCGATCGAAAGGGAACTGCGTGCGACTTCTATTTCTGGGCGACATTGTGGGACGCTCCGGCCGAAACGCCGTCATCGAAAGGCTGCCGGGTCTGATCGATCGCTACAAGCTCGATTTCGTCGTCATCAACGGCGAGAACGCGGCAGGCGGCTTCGGCATCACCGAGGAGATCGTGCGCGACGTGCTGGATGCGGGCGCTGATGTTATCACCACCGGCAACCACGCCTTCGACCAGCGGGAGGCGCTGGTGTTCTGCGAGCGCCAGCCGCAGTTCCTGCGCCCGGTCAATTATCCCATGGGCACGCCCGGGCGGGGCGCTAACCTATTCATCGCTCGCAATGGCGCGCGGGTCCTCGTCGTCAACGCGATGGGACGCATCTACATGGACGCGCTGGACGACCCCTTCGCCGCCATCGACCGGGAGGTCTCGGCCTGTCCGCTCGGCGAGCAGGCCGACGCGATCATCATCGATTTCCATGCCGAGGCGACCAGCGAGAAGCAGGCGATCGGCCATCATCTCGATGGACGCGTCACCCTCGTCGTGGGCACGCACACCCATGTGCCGACCTCGGATTGCCGGATCCTGGCGGGCGGCACCGCCTACCAGTCGGATGCCGGCATGTGCGGCGACTATGATTCCGTGCTCGGCATGGACAAGGAAGAGCCGGTCCGCCGCTTCCTGACCAAGATCCCGTCCGGGCGGTTCCAGCCCTCCGGCGGCAACGCCACCTTGTGCGGTCTGGCCGTCGACGTCGACGACACGACGGGGCTCGCCCGCTCGGTCTCGCCGCTGGCCATTGGCGGCGTCCTCGAAGAGCGGTTGCCGACCTTCTGGGGTTGACGCCGATCGTCATTCCGTGATGGGAGAGGCAAACGCTTCCCCCATTTCAGATTTGCTCCGTCCGGGCGCGGTTCGCCTCGATACCGCCGGACGATGCTGCAGGAGTTTCCTTTATGGCCCGCTCGGCCCTTCTCAATGTCATGGTCAGCGCCGTCACCAAGGCCGGCCGTCCCCTCGCGCGCGACTTCGGCGAGATCGAGAACCTGCAGGTTTCGATGAAGGGTCCGGCCGATTTCGTCGTCGCCGCCGATCGCAAGGCTGGCCAGGCGCTGGTCGCCGAACTGAACAAGGCGCGGCCCGGCTACAGCTTCCTGACCAAGGATCGCGGCCTGCTTCCCGGCCCCGACGAGTCGCATCGCTGGATTGTCGACCCGCTCGCCGGCTCGACCAATTTCCTGCACGGCATTCCGGTGTTCGGCGTTGCCCTGGCGCTGGAGCGGGAAGGGCAGATCGTCGCGGCGGTGTTGTTCAACCCCGTCACCAACGACCTCTATGTCTCCGAGCGGGGCGCCGGCGTGTTCCTGAACGATCGCCGCCTGCGGGTCGCCGGCCGCACGGCGCTGGCCGATTGCGTCGTCGCGACCGGCATTCCGCATCTGGGCACGCCCGATCATCCGGGCGCCATCCGCAAGCTGCAGAGCGTCATGATCGAAGTGGCCGGCATGCGCTCCAGCGGTTCGCCGGTGTTCGAGCTGGCGTCGGTCGCCGCCGGCAGGATCGATGCCTACTGGCAGGAAGGCCTCCAGCCCTGGGATATCGCGGCCGGCGCGCTGTTCGTGCGCGAGGCCGGCGGCAAGAGCTCCGACCTCTGGGGCGGCGAGAAGATGATCGATACCCGCAGCATCTGCGCCGGCAACGAGAAGATCCAGGGCCGCCTGCTGACGGCGCTCACCACCGCCCGCGGCTGAGCGAGCCAAAGCCCCGCACATGACGGCTTGAATGGCGTCGTGCTTTCGCCATAAGGCTGTGGCGTTTTCGGATGCGTTGTTGAAGGCGATCATGGCCAAGAAGAAAAAAGCCCCTCCGCCAGAGCCGTTTGCGCGCCTCTGCCTCGTCACGCCGGCGGGCCTCGATCCCGAGGCCTTCGCACCCGTGCTCGACTCGGTGCTGAAGGCCGGCGACGTCGCGACGCTGTTCATTGCGTCGGAGACGTCGAATGCGGGGCGGATTGCAGCGCATCGCCGAGGCGCTGGTGCCGGTGGCGCAGGCCAATGGCGTCGCCGTGATCGTGCCGAACGACACGCGCCTTTTCGGCCGCTCCGGCGCGGACGGGCTGCATGTCGATACCGGCCTCGCCGATCTCAAGGACGCGATGGAGACGCTGAAGCCCGACCATATCGTCGGCGCCGGCGGCATCACCACCCGCCACGACGCGATGCTCGCTGCCGAGGCGGACTGCGACTACATCTTCTTCGGCCGCTTCGACGGCGACACCGCCGAAGAGATCTTCGACAAGGCGTTCGACCTGGCGTCCTGGTGGTCGGCGGTGTTCGAGATCCCGGCCGTGGTGATGGGCGGCCGCACGCTGGCCTCCGTCGAGCCGGCCGTCGATGCTCGCATCGAGTTCGTGGCGCTGCGCTCCGCGATCTGGGACCATCCCGAAGGGCCGGTCGCGGCGGTGACCGAGGTCAACCGGCTGATCGCCGCCCGCCAGGCCGAAGCGACGCCATGACCCGGCGGGCCGCGCCATGATGAAGCGAACCGCGGTTCTCGCTGCTCTGGTTGCGGCCATGGCACTGCCGATGCAGGCTGAACCGGCCGGGGCCGCGTCCGGCAAGGCGACTGCCACCACCACCGAACCCGCCAAGCCCGCGGGCGAGGAAAAGTCGATCGGCGTCGCCCCTGTGGTCGGCTCGACCGGCACGCTTGGCGTGCCGCCGCCAACGGCTGGCCTGCTGCCCAGCGCCGAAGACCTGATCAAGTCCGGCCGAGCGCTGAACGATGACAGCGAGGGCGATCTCGCCTTCGGCGCGTTCCAGCGCGGCCTCTATCTCACAGCATTCCAGATCGCGATGAGCCGTGCGCAGCGGGGCGATGCCGCCTCGGCGACGCTGGTCGGCCGGCTCTATGCCGAGGGGCTCGGCGTCAAGCAGAGCGATAAGGCCGCCGCTGCCTGGTACCAGCAGGGCGCGCTGGGCGGCGATCCCAACGCTCAGCTGGCGCTCGGCTTGATCTATCTGGATGGCAAGGGGCTGAAGAAGGATCGCGCCAAGGCGGCCGACGCCTTCGAGCAGGCGGCCGAGTGGAACGAGCCGCAGGCGCTCTACAATCTCGGGCTGTTCTATCTGGAAGGCAATGTCCGGCCGCGCGACCCGCAGAAGGCGGCGACGCTGTTCAGCAAATCGGCCGGCCAGGGCAATGTCGACGCCCAGTTCGCGCTGGCCCAGCTCTATTCCGAGGGCGAGGGCGTGCTGCTCGACGACGGCATCGCGACGATGTGGATGGCGAAGGCGGCAAAGGCCGGCCATGCCGACGCGGCGGTCGAATACGGTATCCGCCTGTTCAACGGAATCGGCACCCAGAAGGACATCATCGCTGCAGCCGGCTGGTTCCAGCGCGCGGCCGAGGCGGGCAACGCCGTCGGTCAGAATCGGTATGCCCGGATTCTGGCCAGCGGCATGGGCGCGGACCCGGATCCCGTCGCCGCCGCGAAATGGCATCTGATCGCCGAGAAGCGCGGCGCCAAGGACGAATGGCTCGACGAATTCGTCAAGAAGCTGCCCGAAAGCGAGCGCAAGGCGGCCGAGACCGCAGCGGAACGCTGGCCCTCCGGCCACTGAGCCGACTTTATTTTGGCCTTTCGAGCTTCTATAAGCGTGGCGATCGCGCGGCGCCGCGCCGCCCATTTGCTTCAATAGGACGCCTCAGATGGCCGGACATTCCCAATTTAAGAACATCATGCACCGCAAAGGTGCCGCCGACGCCAAGCGCTCGCAGGCCTTCGCCAAGCTGGCGCGTGAAATCACCGTTGCCGCCAAACTCGGCCTGCCGGATCCGAAGATGAACTCGCGCCTGCGCCTGGCCATCCAGAACGCCCGCGCGGAAAACATGCCCAAGGACGTTGTCGACCGCGCCATCAAGAAGGCGGCCGGCGCCGATGGCGAGAACTATGACGAGATCCGCTACGAGGGTTACGGCCCCGGCGGCATCGCTGTCGTCGTCGAGGCGCTGACCGACAACAAGAACCGCACGGCGAGCGCGGTGCGCTCCTATTTCACCCGCTCCGGCGGCGCGCTGGGTGAGACCGGCGCCGTCTCGTTCATGTTCGATCATGTCGGCCAGATCGTCTACAAGCCCGAGGCCGGCTCGGCCGACAAGGTACTGGACGCTGCGATCGAGGCCGGCGCCGACGACGTGCAGAGCGGCGAGGAAGGACACGAGATCATCACGTCCTTCGAAACCCTCAGCGATGTCGCCAAGGCGCTGGAAGAGACGCTGGGCGAGCCGGTATCGGTCAAGGCCATCTGGAAGCCGCAGAATCTGGTCCCCGTCGACGAGGAGAAGGCGGTCGGCGTGATGAAGCTGATCGACGCGCTCGACGACGATGACGACGTGCAGAACGTCTACACCAACTTCGAAGTCTCCGACGAAGTCATGCAGAAGCTGACCGCCGCCTGAGTCTTCTCTGCCGTTGCCGGCCCGAGTCGCTCGGGCCGGCCTTTGCCTTTGCCGCACCCGCTCGACAGCGTGCCGGCGCGCCCTAGTTGCTCCCCGCGATGGCCATGTCCGGCCGTCTTGGCTTCGGAGTGACCCATGCGCCTTCTTCCCCTTGTTTCCGCCGGCTACCTTTTGATCCTCGGCTCCACCGCCGCGCTGGCGCAGCAGGCGGCCATGCCTGACCGCATCGGCGGCACGGTGGAGAGTTTTGCCGGCGACCGGCTGGCGATGAAGACCGCCGACGGCCAGGTTGCGACGGTGCTGATCCCGCCCACGGTCAAGGTCACGGCGCTGGAAAACCGCAAGCTCAGTGACATCAAGGCGGGCGACTATGTCGGCTCGGCCGCCGTGCAGGGGACGGACGGCAAGCTGCACGCGCAGGAAGTGCATATCTTCGCCGAGAACATGCGCGGCGCGGGGGAGGGCCACCGGCCGATGTCGGGGCCCAGCCGGTCGATGACCAACGCGACCGTCACCACCGTGATCGCCGATCCCCAGGGCCAGACGCTGCGCCTCACCTATAAGGGCGGCGAGCAGGATATCGAGGTCGGCCCCGAGGCACGGATCGTCGCCATCGTCCCCGGCGACCGGGCGCTGCTGAAGCCGGGCGCCGCTGTCTCGGTGTTCGTCACCAAGGATGCTGATGGCAGCCTGTCGGCCCGCGCCGTGCAGGCCGAAAAGGACGGCGTGAAGCCGCTTTGACGGCAGGGGCCGGGGCCGCGGAGGCCCCGGACTTTCCTCGATGTTCCCCGAATGTTCTTCCCAATCGCGCCGGGGTCGGCTAGGCCTTTGGCATGACACACACGATTCGCATCATCGGCATCGACCCCGGGCTCCGCCGCACCGGTTGGGGCATCGTCGAGAGTCGGGGCAATGCGCTTTCCTTCATCGCGTCCGGCACCGTCAAGGCGCAGCTGGATGGCGAACTGGCGCATAGGCTGGTGACACTGCATACGGGGCTGACCGAGGTCATGCGCCAGTATCAGCCCGACGAAGCGGCCGTGGAGCAGACCTTCGTCAACAAGGACGCCGGCGCGACGCTGAAGCTGGGCCATGCGCGCGGCATCGCGCTGCTGGTTCCGGCGCTGGCCGGCCTCTCGGTCGCCGAATATTCGCCGAACTCGGTCAAGAAGACGATCGTCGGCGCCGGCCATGCCGGCAAGGAGCAGATCCGCATGATGGTGAAGGTGCTGCTGCCCAAGGCCGAGTTCGACACCGACGACGCCGCCGACGCGCTCGGCATCGCGATATGCCATGTTCATCACCGCGTCTCGCTCGCCCGCATGATGCGGGCGGTGGGCTAACTTCGTCTCGACGCATCACTGGATCCGGCAGGGCCGCCACCTTCCGGGTTCCCGCTTTCGGAGGCTGGTGGAAGCATGATCGGCAAGCTCAAGGGGATCGTCGATTCGTTCGGCGATGACTGGGTCATCCTGGATGTCGGCGGCGTCGGCTATCAGGTGCATTGCTCGACCCGGACGCTGCAGGCGCTGCCGGCTCCCGGCGAGGCGGCGCAGCTCGCCATCGAGACCTATGTCCGCGAGGACATGATCAAGCTGTTCGGCTTCGGCGCCGATGTCGAGCGCGAGTGGTTCCGCCTGCTGATGACCGTCCAGGGCGTCGGCTCCAAGGTGGCACTCGCCATTCTGGGCATCCTGAAGCCAGCCGATCTCGCCACCGCCATCGCCCTGCAGGACAAGGCGCAGGTGTCGCGTGCGCCAGGCGTCGGGCCGAAGGTCGCCGCCCGCATCGTCGCCGAATTGCGCGACAAGGCGCCGGCTTTCTCGACCGCCGATCCGACCTTCGTGGCGCTACAGAACGAATTGCACGACAAGCGCGCGCCGCAGCCGGTCGCGGACGCCGTTTCGGCGCTGACCAATCTCGGCTATGCGCAGCTGCAGGCGAGCGCTGCGGTTGCGGCGGCGGCGCGTTCCGCCGGCGAGGACGCCACCACCGAAACGCTGATCCGCCTGGGCCTCAAGGAACTGGCGCGATGACCGGGGCCTTGATCGGCAGGGTGCTGCCGTGACCGAGATACGCGCCGCGCTGGCCAGCCGCTGGCCGACGATCGTGATCTTCATGCTGTTCGGGCCGCTGCTGGTCATGCTCGCCGACATGGCGCTGGAACAATTGAGCCAGGAGGACGGGCTCAGCCTTGCCCGGCTGCGGAGCTGGATCGTCGAGGACGTGTTCTTCGTGCCGCGCTTCCTCTTCATCCTAGGCGCGGTGCCGGCCGGCCTTCTCGGCGCGCTGGTCGCCTGGCGGGATTCGCGCGGGCGGACCTCCGGCCGGCTGATCGCCATGCTGTCGGCAGGGCTCGGGCTCGCCACGGCGATCTTCTTCGCCCGCAACCTGTTCGTCTTCACCCCGCCGCCTTTCGGCGCTCAACTGGCAATCGGGGGACGCGCCTTCGTCAGCGTGGTCCTGGCCGGCCTCGTCTGTTACGGACTGAGCCGACCATTCGCGCGGCCGGTGTTGTCGCAGGAGGAACGATGAGCGACAGCCGCCTGGTAGCCCCCGAGTTCCAGAGTGAAGACTTTGACCGCACGCTGCGGCCGCAGGTCCTGGCCGATTTCGTCGGCCAGCAGCAGGCGCGCGCCAACCTTTCGGTGTTCATCGAGGCGGCCCGCTCCCGCAAGGAAGCGCTCGACCACGTGCTGTTCGTCGGGCCGCCCGGCCTCGGCAAGACGACGCTGGCGCAGATCGTCTCGCGCGAACTCGGCGTGAATTTCCGCGCGACCTCCGGACCGGTCATCGCCAAGGCCGGCGATCTCGCGGCGCTGCTGACCAATCTCGAAGAGCGCGACGTGCTGTTCATCGACGAGATCCATCGCCTGAGCCCGGCGGTGGAGGAGATTCTCTATCCTGCGATGGAGGATTTCCAGCTCGACCTGATCATCGGCGAGGGGCCGGCGGCACGTTCGGTGAAGATCGACCTGGCGAAATTCACGCTGGTCGCTGCGACAACTCGTCTCGGCCTGCTGACCACGCCGCTGCGCGACCGCTTCGGCATTCCCGTGCGGCTGCAGTTCTACACCGTGCAGGAGCTGGAGCACATCGTGTCGCGCGGCGCCAAGATGATGGGCATCGGCATGACGCCGGATGGCGCGACCGAGATCGCGCGCCGCTCGCGCGGCACGCCGCGCGTCGCCGGCCGCCTGCTGCGCCGCGTGCGCGATTTCGCCCTCGTCGAGGGTCCGGGCACGATCACGCGTGAAGTGGCGGATGGCGCGCTGCTGCGGCTCGAGGTCGACAGCATGGGGTTCGACTCGCTCGACCGGCGCTACATGTCGACCATCGCCGTATCCTTCGGCGGCGGGCCGGTCGGCATCGAAACGATCGCGGCGGCCCTGTCGGAACCGCGCGACGCGATCGAGGAGATCGTCGAGCCCTACCTGATCCAGCAGGGTTTCGTGCAGCGCACGCCGCGCGGTCGGATGCTGACGCCGCATGCGTTCCGCCATCTCGGCCTCGCCGTGCCGAACAGCGCCATCATCGAGGCGCCGATGCTCGATCTCGACGGCTAGATCGCATAAGTCACGCCGGAAACGAGCGAAAGCGCGCTTTGGCGCGTCGGGACCGCATGAGAAGGAGCCAGCATCGCATGAGCCAGGACGGCATCCAGGTCGACTATCCCCACCTCGCCGGGCGGCACACGCCGCAGGGTCATGTGCTGCCGGTGCGGATCTATTTCGAGGACACCGACTTCTCCGGCGTCGTCTATCACGGCTCCTATGTCCGCTTCCTGGAGCGCGGGCGCAGCGACTATGTCCGCCTGCTCGGCGTGCATCACAGCGAGTTGCATGCCGGCGAGACGGGCGAGTCGATCGCCTTCGCCGTGCACCGCATGGAGATCGACTTCAAGCGACCGGCGCGCATCGACGACGTCGTCGAGGTGCTGACCCGGCCCAAGGAAGTGCGCGGTGCGCGAATCCTGCTGTCGCAGACCATTCGTCGCGGTTCGGAGATCCTGATCGAGGCGGTCGTGACGGTGGTGCTGGTCAATGCGGCGGGCCGGGCGCAGCGAATCCCGGACAGCCTCGCGCAGCGCTTCGCGGCGGCCCCGAAATAACCATTGCTTAACCATGCCGGCGCTATAGAGAAGGCGTCGCGACAGCATGGGCGAGCTGGCCAAAACGCCCTCAAATGAACAAATTTGAGGGCGAGACAGCCAATCGGATTGTTGTATCCGGCCCGATGCTTGCAAGGACTTGTTCCAAGGCGGGGATCGTCGCCAGGTACCGCGTCCTGTCCTCGCTGGCTGCGAGATGCGAGTGATCAACTCCGAGAGGTTGTAAAGCGAATGAATCCGGTCGACGTGGGCCAGGTAGCGCTCGACGCGCCGGCAAGTCTGTCGCTTTTGTCCCTGTTCTGGCAGGCGCACATCGTCGTCAAGCTGGTGATGCTCGGGCTGCTCGTCTCCTCGATCTGGAGCTGGGCCATCATCATCGACAAGGTGCTGCTGTTCGGACGCGTCCGTCGCCAGATGGATCGCTTCGAGAAGGTGTTCTGGTCCGGCCAGTCGCTGGAAGAACTCTACCGCTCGATCTCCACCCGTCCCGCGACGTCGATGGCCGCGCTCTTCGTCGCCGCGATGCGCGAATGGAAGCGATCGTTCGAATCCGGCGCCCGCTCGCCGATGGGCCTGCAGATGCGCATCGACAAGGTGCTCGACGTAACCCTGTCGCGCGAAGCCGAGCGGCTGGAAAGCCGTCTGCTGTTCCTCGCCACCGTCGGCGCCGCCGGTCCGTTCATCGGCCTGTTCGGCACGGTCTGGGGCATCATGTCCTCGTTCCAGGCCATCGCCGCTTCCAAGAACACCTCGCTGGCCGTTGTCGCCCCCGGTATCGCCGAGGCGCTGATGGCGACCGCGATCGGCCTGTTCGCCGCCATTCCCGCCGTTATCGCCTACAACAAGCTCGCAAGCTCGGCCGGCAAGATCTCGTCGCGTCTCGAGGGTTTCGCCGACGAGTTCTCGGCCATCCTGTCGCGCCAGATCGACGAGAGGGCCTGAACCATGGGCATGTCGGTCGGCGGTCGGTCGGGAGGCGGTGGACGCGGTGGACGCCGTCGCCGGCGCACGACTGGCGTCATGAGCGAAATCAACGTTACGCCGTTCGTCGACGTCATCCTCGTGCTGCTGATCATCTTCATGGTCTCGGCGCCGCTGCTGACGGCCGGCGTTCCGCTGGATTTGCCGCAAAGCCAGGCCAAGGCCCTCACGGCCGACAAGGATCCGATTTCCGTCAGCATCAATGCCGACGGCAAGATCTTCCTGCAGGAGACGGAGATCTCGCTCGACGAGATCGTGCCGAAGCTCAAGGCGATCGCCGCGGCTGGTTATGAAGAGCGCATCTTCGTGCGCGGCGACAAGACCAGCAATTACGGCGCGATCATGCAGGTGATGGGCGCCATCTCGAGCGCCGGCTATCGCAACATCGGGCTTGTCACCGAGGCGACGGACGGCTGATCCATGCGCGTCGGGCTCGCCTTTTCCGCCGTTGCCCACCTCTCGGTTCTCGCCTTGGGGCTCTTTGGGCTGCCCGACAACAAGCCGTTCGATGCGACCATGGTCGAGTCGATGCCGGTCGACCTCGTGCCCATCTCGGAACTGACCAGTCTGCAGAAGGGCAAGAAGACCGCCGAGGTCAAGAACAAGCCGTCTCCGAACAAGCCTTCCGAGAAGGAGACGCCGAAGCCGTCGCCGACGCCGCCGAAGCCGGCGCAGCCGTCGACGCCGCCTCCGCCGCCCCCGCCGCCGCAGCCCAAGTCGGAACCGACGCCGCCCGCGCCCACTCCGCCTGAGCCCACGCCCGCACCGCCCGAGCCGACGCCGCCGGAGCCGCCCAAGCCTGCCCCGGCCGAGGTGAAGCCCGAGCCGACGCCCGAACCCGCGCCTGCGCCGAAGGAGGCCGAGGCCACGCCGCCGCAGCCCGCACCCAAGCCGCGCGTCAAACCGCAGCCGCCGAAGCCGGTCGAGACCGCCGAAGCGCCGAAGAAGCAGCCGGACAAGCCAGCCAAGCAGCCCTCGCAGAGTACGACGCCGTCGGATTTCGACCCCGACCGCATTGCCGCCCTGCTGGACAAGACCAAGCCGACCGGCGGCGAGACGCGGAGCCAGGAACAGGAATCGTTTGGCGCGGAAGAGGAGCGCAATCCGAGCGCGACGATGACCCAGAGCGAGATCGACGCGCTGCGCGCGCAGATCCAGCGCTGCTGGAACATTCCGGTCGGCTGGACGGATCCGAAGGACGTCACCGTCACGATCCGCTTCAAGCTGAACCAGGACGGCACGGTCAATGGCGTGCCGTCGATCCAGCAATATCCCGGCCAGCCAGTATGGTACGGTCGCCGCGGATCGAGCGGTTGGCGCCGTTCTCCAGTGCGGCCCGTATCAGCTTCCGGCCGAGAAGTATGATCTTTGGAGCGAGGTCCAGATGCGATTCTCCCCGCAAGGATGAGAATCGCCGTCGTCACTGCTCTGCCGTTATCTTCGGCCACAACCGAACCAGCACAGAAGATTTGGATTACAGGAACAGCACCATGACGGTTCACGCCCCCGATACAGGCGCCGCGGCCGGTCCGCGCCGCCTAAGCCGAATGTCCTTCGGAGCGGCCCTGCTTTTCGCCGCTGCCTTCGTGGTGGCGACTGTCCCGTTCACCCAGCGCGCCGAAGCCCTGATCGAGCTCGACGTGACGCAGGGCAATGTCCAGCCGCTGCCGATCGCCATTCCGACCTTCATCGGCGGAACGCAGGCCGACGCCCAACTTGCGGCGGACGTCTCCGGCGTCATCGCCGCCGACCTGAAGCGCTCGGGCCTGTTCCTGCCGCTCGACCAGGCCGCCTTCATCGAGAAGATCACCAACGCCAACCAGACGCCCAACTTCCAGAGCTGGACGGTGATCAAGGCGCAGGCGCTCGTCACCGGCGGCGTCACCCGCCAGTCGGACGGAAGGCTGCGCGCCGAGTTCCGCCTGTGGGACATCTATGCCGGCCAGCAGATGGCCGGGCAGCAGTTCTACACGACGCCGGAAAACTGGCGCCGCGTCGCCCATATCATCGCCGACGCGATCTATGAGCGCCTGACCGGCGAGCAGGGCTATTTCGACAGCCGCGTCGTCTACGTCGACGAGAGCGGCCCGAAGGACAAGCGCGTCAAGCGCCTGGCCATCATGGACCAGGACGGCGCCAATTCGCGCTACCTGACCCGTGGCAACGACCTGGTTCTGACGCCGCGCTTCAATCCTTCCGCGCAGGAAGTCGTCTACATGTCCTACGGCGCCGACCAGCCGCGGGTCTATCTGCTCAACATCGAGACCGGCCAGCGCGAACTGGTCGGCAATTTCCCCGGCATGACCTTCGCGCCGCGCTTCTCGCCCGATGGCCAGCGCATCGTGATGAGCTTCGAGGACCAGGGCAACGCCAACATCTATGCGATGGACCTGCGTTCGCGCCGCACCACGCGTCTGACCAACTCGGCCTCGATCGATACCAGCCCGTCCTATGCGCCCGATGGCTCGCGCATCGTCTTCACCTCGGATCGTGGCGGCAGCCAGCAGATCTACGTGATGGGCGCCGACGGCTCGAACCCGCAGCGCATCTCGTTCGGCCAGGGTTCCTACTCGACCCCGGTCTGGTCGCCGCGCGGCGATCTGATCGCCTTCACGCGCCAGTCGGCCGGCGGTTTCGCCATCGGCGTGATGAAGCCGGACGGCTCGGGCGAGCGCATCCTGACCGAGGGCTTCCACAATGAAGGCCCGACCTGGTCGCCCAATGGTCGCGTGTTGATGTTCTTCCGCGACACGCCTGGCGCGAATGGCGGTCCGCAGCTCTGGTCGGTCGATCTGACCGGCTATAACGAGTTCAAGGTCCCGACGCCGGCCTTCGGCTCGGATCCCGCCTGGTCGCCCTTGATCAACTGAGATCGAGCGGATAGTTTCCAAGCCGTCGGCGCCCCGCGCCGGCGGCTTTTTTCATCGCCGTGCGTATTTCGGTAATCATGTTCCCGCCCCTCGTTAGGCATGTGGGAATTCAGGCCGGGCCTAGTGTTTTCCGGCAACCGTCTCGCTCCCACGGCCGTGCGTTAACCTCCTCTCAACCACGTTTTTGAACCCGCGCTTAACCAACGGGCTGCTAATACCGCCTCATGTCCGAGTATGGTGGACAAGGAGTTATCTTCATGACGAATACTCACCCCATTCTGCGCGGCGCCAAGTTCGTCGTGTTCCTCGGTGCAGCGCTTGCGTTGGCAGCCTGCGCCAATAAGCCGGGCGCCGGTGGCGCTGGCGGCGCCGGCGGTTACGGCTCCGGTGGCATTGGTTCGGCGAGCCCGGGCAGCGCCCAGGATTTCGTCGTCAATGTCGGCGACCGCATCTTCTTCACGACCGACCAGACCGAAATCTCGTCGGCCAACCGCGCGACGCTGGACAAGCAGGCCCAGTGGCTGCAGCAGTATCCGCGCTACCAGGTCACGATCGAAGGCCATGCCGACGAGCGCGGCACGCGTGAATACAACATCGCGCTGGGCGCCCGTCGCGCCACCAACACCAAGAACTACCTGGTTTCGCGCGGCATCAATCCCGCCCGTATCCGCACGATCTCCTACGGCAAGGAGCGGCCTGTCGCCGTCTGCAACGACATTTCCTGCTGGTCGCAGAACCGTCGTGCCGTCACCGTGCTGAACAACGCCGGCTCGTGATCGCTGTCCACCATACGGTTTGACGGAAACGGCGGCCTCTGGCCGCCGTTTCTGTTTGTGCGACGCCGCAATTTGGCCGAACTCAACCCGCCCAGATAGGCAGATGAAGACGATAGAGCGGCGGACCCGCGACGATCCTTCAACGGATGGGCTGATGAAACAGAGAATTCCGATCCTGACCGCCGTGCTGTTCGCAGCCGGGCTGACCTTCGCCACGACCGGCCCGGCCGATGCCGGCCTGTTCGACCGGCTGAAGCGCGGCCCGGAGGAGCAGGTTCCGCCGGCAGGGGTTGGCGATGGCGGTTTCGCGCCGGCGCAGGCGACCCCGAATGACGGCCAGGCGAGCATGCGCATGGACCGCATCGAGCAGCAGATGCGCGACATGACCGGCCAGATCGAACAGCTGACCTTCCAGGTCCGCCAGCTGCAGGAGCAGTTGCAGCGCCTTCAGGGTGGTGGTGGCGCCGATGCTGGCGCCGGCAAGCGTTCCGAAGCGCCGCCGCTGCGCGCGCGCGTGCCGTCGCCGGCCGCCGCCAATGCGCCGCCTGCCGCGCGGGGCGGCGATCCGATCGGCCAAGCCATCGGCTCGACCGATGGCGAGATGGAAGGCACGGTGCCGGTCGGGCAGGGCGCCCCGCCGCGCGATCTCGGCCAATTGACGCTCGACCCCAATGCGCCGATCGACCTGTCGCAGGGCGGCGCCGCGGTGCCGGGCGCCGCTGCCGGTGCAGCTCCGCGCTCCACGGGTAGCCCGCGGGGCGACTATGACGCGGCCTACAGCCAGGTGCTGAAGGGCGACTATGACGTCGCCGAGGCGTCGTTCCAGCAGTTCCTGCGCCAGTATCCCGGCGATCCGCTCGCCGCCGACGCCCAGTATTGGCTCGGCGAGAGCCTCTATGCCCGCCAGGATTACCGCGGCGCTGCGGATTCCTTCCTCTCCGGCTACAAGAAGTATCCCAAGAGCGGCAAGGCGCCCGATATGCTGCTGAAGCTCGGCATGTCGCTCGCCGGCCTCAAGCAGCGCGAGGCGGCCTGCGCCACCTATGCCGAAGTGCTGAAGCAGTATCCGAAGAGCTCGAATGCCCTTGTCCAGCGGGTCAAGCAAGAACAGGCCAGTGCCAGCTGCTGATAGCTCGCTGCTGAACGACGGCGCGAGGCTTGACGACCTGTTCGCACCGTTCGCGGAGACGGAATGCCTGGCCCTTGCCGTCTCGGGCGGGGCCGACTCACTGGCTCTGCTCCTTCTCGCGCAACGTTGGCGCACCGCTCGCCCGACCGGGCCCGACCTGCTGGTGCTGACCGTCGATCATGGCCTTCGGCCTGAATCAGCCGCCGAGGCCCGCTTTGTCGGCGAGATCGCGAAACGCCACGGACTTCGATTCCAGTCCCTGCTTTGGACGGATCCCGCTCCCCTTCGCGGAATCGAGGCCGCCGCCCGCGCCGCGCGTTATGCGCTACTGCTCGACGCGGCGCGCCAGGCCGGCGCGACCCACCTTGCCACCGCCCATCATCGCGACGACCAGGCCGAGACCTTCCTCATGCGCCTGGCGCGCGGTTCCGGTGTCTACGGGCTGGCTGCCATGGCGCGGGATGTCGAGCGCGCCGGCATCCGCCTCGTCCGGCCGCTGCTCGACGTGCCGCATGATGACCTCGTTGATGTCGTCCGCGCTGTTGGGCTCCAGCCCGTCGACGACCCGCACAATGCCGATCCCGCCTTTGACCGCGTCCGCTTTCGCCGGCTGATGCCGATCCTCGCTGCCGAAGGGCTGGATGCGGAGACACTGGCGGCCACGGCGAAGCGACTGGGCCGCGCGGCGGCGGCGCTCGACAGCTATGTCGGACGGCTGTTCGAGCGGGCGGCGACCCTCGACGCCACCGGCGGCGTCCGGCTCGATGCCGCCGCCTGGAACGGGGAGCCGGAGGAGGTGCGCCTGCGGGCGCTCGCCCGCATCCTGCGCGCGGCCGGCGGTGCGGCCTATGTTCCGCGGCTGGAAAGCCTGGAGACGCTGGAAATGGCGATGCGCCAGGCGCTCCAAGGCGAGCCATCCGTTAAACTCGCACGCACCCTGGCCGGGGTGTTGATCGACCTACGGCAGGGCGTCTACCGCTTCCAGCGCGAGCCGGGGCGCGAGGGTTTGGCCGAAATTACAGTCGAAAGCGGCTTTTCCGGCATCTGGGACGGCCGATTTGCTGTCCGCATGACGTCCGGGGCGGCGGGGGCGTTTACCATCGGCGCGCTGGGAGCCGAGGGGCGGCGACAATTTGCCGTCTGCGTACCGAAGGGCATGCCACGCGCCATTGAGGCGCTGCCGGCGCTGCGGCGAAATGGCGAAATCGTTGCGGTTCCGGGGCTGGGCATCGCGGCGGATGCGGCGCTCGGCGTAGGGTTCGAGGCGTCCTCACTGGTGGGTGAGCGGATGCTGGAACCGGTCCGATCAGCCGAATGAGCCGCCGGATCTAAACCATTGCCGCATTTTCCGCGCTTTCATTGGCATAGCTCATATTGGCTTAAGCGGTCGGGCCACCTATCTTAGCTTTCAAATGAGCGGCACCTCGGCCGTAATCCTGCCCTTGAAGGGATTCTGATGAACGCGAATTTTCGCAACTTCGCAGTTTGGGTCATCATTGGCCTGCTGCTGATCGCCCTGTTCAATCTGTTTCAGAACCCGGGACCGCGCGCCGCCGGCCAGGACATTGCGTATTCGCAGTTCCTCAGCGACGTCGATAGCGGACGCGTGAAAAGCGTCGTCATCGCCGGACAGCAGATTTCCGGCAGCTATACCGACAATTCCAGCTTCCAGACCTTCGCGCCCAATGACGCGGATCTGGTCAAGCGCCTCGAGAACAAGAGCATCTCGATCACGGCGAAGCCGCCGACCGAAGGCGGCACCTCGCTGATCGGCGTGCTGATCTCGTGGTTCCCGATGTTCCTGATCCTCGCGGTCTGGATCTTCTTCATGCGCCAGATGCAGGGCGGCGCCGGCGGCAAGGCGATGGGCTTCGGCAAGTCCAAGGCCAAGCTGCTGACGGAAGCCCATGGCCGCGTCACCTTCGACGACGTCGCGGGTGTCGACGAGGCCAAGGAAGATCTTCAGGAGATCGTCGAGTTCCTGCGCGACCCGCAGAAGTTCCAGCGTCTGGGGGGCCGCATTCCGCGCGGCGTGCTGCTGGTTGGCCCTCCGGGCACCGGTAAGACGCTGACGGCCCGCGCCGTCGCCGGCGAAGCCAATGTGCCGTTCTTCACCATCTCGGGTTCCGACTTCGTCGAAATGTTCGTCGGCGTCGGTGCGTCCCGCGTGCGTGACATGTTCGAGCAGGCGAAGAAGAACTCGCCCTGCATCATCTTCATCGACGAAATCGACGCGGTCGGCCGTCATCGTGGCGCCGGTCTCGGCGGCGGTAACGACGAGCGCGAGCAGACGCTGAACCAGCTGCTGGTCGAGATGGATGGCTTCGAGCAGAACGAAGGCGTGATCATCATCGCGGCGACCAACCGTCCCGACGTGCTGGATCCGGCGCTGCTGCGTCCCGGCCGTTTCGATCGCCAGGTCATGATCCCGAACCCGGATGTCATCGGCCGCGAGAAGATCCTGAAGGTCCATGCCCGTAAGGTGCCGATGGCGCCGGATGTCGACCTGAAGACGCTCGCCCGCGGCACTCCCGGCTTCTCCGGCGCCGATCTGATGAACCTGGTCAATGAAGGTGCCTTGCTCGCGGCCCGCCGCAACAAGCGCATCGTCACCATGGCCGAGTTCGAGGACGCCAAGGACAAGGTGATGATGGGCGCCGAGCGCAAGTCGATGGCGATGACCGCCGAAGAGAAGCGCAACACCGCCTATCACGAGGCCGGCCACGCGATCATCGCGCTGCTGCTCTCCGGCACGATCGACCCGATCCACAAGGCCACGATCATTCCCCGCGGCCGGGCGCTCGGCATGGTGATGACGCTGCCGGAATCGGATCGCTACAACTGGACCTACGAGAAGGCCAAGTCGCGACTGATCATGCTGTTCGGCGGTCGCGAGGCCGAGATCCTGACCTTCGGTCCGGAAAAGGTGACGACCGGCGCCAGCGGCGATATCCAGATGGCAACCGGACTTGCGCGCTCCATGGTGATGGAGTGGGGCATGTCGGAGCGTCTGGGCCGCGTGCGCTACCGTTCGAACGAGCAGGAAGTCTTCCTCGGTCATTCGGTCTCGCAGTCGACCAACATTTCCGACGAGACCGCCAAGATCATCGACGAGGAAGTGCGCAAGCTGATCGAGGAAGGGGAGAGCGAGGCGCGTCGCCTGATCACGGAAAACCGTGACAAGTTCGTCGCCATCGCCGAAGCCCTGCTCGAATACGAGACGCTGTCGGGCGAGGAGATCCGCAATCTCCTCGAAGGCAAGCCGCCCATCCGCGACACCGGGGACGATGTCCCGCCGTCGCGCCCCTCGGTGGTGCCGACGACCCGCGGACCTCGCCCGAAGGGCGACACCGGCCTCGAGCCGCAGCCGCAGGTCTGATCGACCGCATGAATGCAAAAAGGGCGGGACCTGGGTCCCGCCCTTTTTCTTTGTCCGTTCGGTCGTCTCAGGCGGCCTTGCTGGCGGCAGCCGCGCCGATCACGGTTTCGGAATCGGTGATCGTCGCGCCATAGATGGTGCGCAGATAGTCGATCGCCGCAGCGCTATCGACGCCGTCGAACACGCAGATGCCATCGGTCGGGATTTCGATGCCATAGCCGCGAATGAAGGCGCCATAGCTGGAGTGCCGGACGCAGCAATGGGTGTGCTGGCCCACGATGACGACGTCGGTGACGCCATAGCCCTGCAGGATCTCGTGCAGTCCGGTCTCGTCGAAGGCGCCGTAGAAGCGCTTGGGCGAGACGATCTCGCGCGGGGCGCCGATCGGCTTCAGCGTGTCGATGACGTCGGCGCCGCGCGTGCCGGCCATGGCGTGCGGCCCCCAGATGGCGATCTCGGCATCATCGGCGCGATGGGCATCATTCGAATAGACGAGAAGCCAATCCGGATTGGCGCGCGCATGATCGATCAGCCTGGCGATAACAGGCACGATCTTCGATGCGTGCATTTCATTGTTCAGCACGCCCGAGTAGAAGTCGTTCAGCATGTCGACGATGATGAGGGCCTTCATATCCTGCTCCTGATGCGGGAAGGGAAGCCCCCCTTGCCATCGCGCCCGGCGGGGCGAAATGCACATTGCGTGTGCGGCTGAAATATTCGGCTTCCGAACCAAATTTCGGCAAGCCTGGCCAAATTGCTCAATGAAATCTGGACCTTATGGTCAAGGAATCGAGCCTGGATTTGTCGGCGTCGGAAGCGGGCGAGCTGCAACGGGCCCGCGTGTAACAAGTGCTTATGATTTTTGAACGGTTTCGCCGCAATGCTGGGTTAAGACTGCCGGCGAATAAGGAGACGGATTCGACGCATGGCTCGCAAATTCTTCGGTACCGACGGCATTCGGGGCAAGGCCAACGCCTTTCCGATCACCCCGCAACTGGCACTGCAGGTGGGGATCGCCGCGGGGCTGGCGTTCCGGAATGGCGGCCATCGGCACCGCGTGGTGATCGGCAAGGATACGCGCCTGTCCGGCTACATGATCGAGCCGGCGCTGACGGCGGGGTTCACGGCTGCCGGCATGGATGTTTTCCTGCTCGGCCCGATGCCGACGCCCGCCGTTGCCATGCTGACCCGCTCGCTGCGCGCCGATCTCGGCGTCATGATCTCCGCCTCGCACAACCCGTATGAGGATAACGGCATCAAGCTGTTCGGTCCCGACGGCTACAAGCTTTCCGATGAGACCGAAGCCAAGATCGAGGCGCTGATCGAGGAGGACCTTTCCGGTCGCCTGGCTGGCTCCGCCGACCTCGGCCGCGCCAAGCGCATCGATGGCGCGCAGGAGCGCTATGTCGAATTCGCCAAGCGGACCCTGCCGAAAACCCTTGACCTCGCCGGCCTGCGCATCGTCGTCGATTGCGCCAATGGTGCCGCCTACAAGGTGGCGCCTGCCGTGCTTTGGGAACTGGGCGCGGAGGTGATCACCATCGGCGCCGAGCCGAATGGCTTCAACATCAACCTCGATGTCGGTTCGACGGCAACGGATGCGCTGCGCAAGAAGGTGCATGAAGTGCGCGCCGATATCGGCATCGCGCTGGATGGCGATGCCGACCGGGTCATCATCGTCGATGAAAATGGCGAAGTGGTCGATGGCGACCAACTGATGGCCGTCGTCGCCCAGTCCTGGGCCGAGGACGGGCTTCTGTCGCAGCCGGGTATCGTTGCCACGGTCATGTCCAATCTCGGCCTGGAGCGCTTTCTGGCCTCGATCGGCCTCAGCCTTGCCCGCACCAAGGTCGGCGACCGCTATGTCGTCGAGCACATGCGCCAGCACGGCTTCAATGTCGGCGGCGAGCAGTCCGGCCACCTGATCCTGTCCGATTTCTCGACCACGGGCGACGGCCTCGTCTCGGCGCTGCAGATCCTCGCGGTCGTGCGCAAGACCGGCAAGCCGGTCAGCGAAGTCTGCCGCCGCTTCGAGCCGGTACCGCAGATCCTCAAGAACCTGCGCTTCGGCGGCGGCAAGCCGCTGGAGAAGGCAAGCGTCAAGGCAGCCATCGCCGATGGCGAGGCGCGGCTTGGCAAGACCGGCCGCCTGGTCATCCGCCCCTCCGGCACGGAGCCGCTGATCCGCGTCATGGCCGAGGGCGACGATCATGCCCTGGTGGAAGCCGTGGTCGACGACATCATCGGTGCATTGAAGCTGGTCGCCTGAGCGGCCGCTTTCCGGTCTTCGCCAACGTTATCCACGGACGGGCCGTCGCGCTTGCTTGGCGCGGGGGCCCGAACCTTTTCCTGCAGGCGGAAATCTGCCGCGGGAGGCGGCGCTGGCACTTCGAAACGGCATTTTTGACACGGCCGTTATGCTTAACCTTCCGTTGCGGCGGAAAGATTCTGGTTAAGAGTTGTAGTTAATCCGATGTTAAAAGGTTCTGGCTGAAATTCCGTCCCATGAGTTTCGGGATTGCGCAAGTCGTGGTCCGGCCTTCGATGGGGGATAGGATGACCAGATCAAGAATAGCGGCCCTCGCGATTGCGGCGGGCCTTGGCTGTACAGCGCCCGGCGGCGCCGCGATCGCAGCGGACCTGCCTTATGTGGAGCCCGTGCCGCTGGCAACCGGCGGCTGGTACCTGCGCGGCGCCATAGGCATGAGCAACCAGCGCCTCGGCAATCTCGACTACCAGTATTTCGAGACCCCCGGCTACGCGACCGAGTGGATCAATAAGGGCGATTTCTCGTCCGCCCCGACCTTCAGCCTCGGCGCCGGCTATCAGTTCAACGACTGGTTCCGCGCTGATTTGACCGGGCAGTATCGCGGCAAGGCGGATTTCTCCGCGACGCAGCGCGTGACGCCGCTGGAAGGCGCTCCCTTTAGCGACGACTATACCGCGCAGAAGTCCGAATGGCTGTTCCTGGCCAATGGCTATGTCGATCTCGGCACCTATCACGGCATCACGCCCTATGTCGGCGCCGGCATCGGTACGTCGCGCAATACGATCTCCGGCTTTCGCGACGTGAATACGGAACTGAATGGCGGCGGTTATGCCGGCAGCGATTCGCAGTGGAACTTCGCCTGGGCGCTGCATGCCGGTCTCGGCTTCAAGGTGACCGAGAACCTGATCTTCGATCTCGGCTACAGCTATGTCGATCTTGGCAATGGCAAGACCGACACCGCCTACAACATCGACCCGAATTATTCGCGGCCGAACGATGGCTTCAAGTTCAAGAACATCACCTCGCATGATGTGAACTTCGGCATCCGCTACCTGTTCAACTGATCGTTCCACCCGCAGGATGCGAGGCGCGCCATGGCAGCATGGCGCGCCTTTTTGCATCCGGGGGAGGGCCAGGAACGGCTAGACCTGCGTCGGCTCGATCGGCGCTCCACGCCGAAGCAGGCGAAGGGCTAGCCGCGTCGCCAAGCGGCTCGCGTCCTCGACGCGCAAGGTATGTAACCTGAGCCGGCGGGCGTCTTCCGATTTCGCAGCATCGACGTCCGTGAATTCGAGGGTCAGCGTGATCCGGCGTCCGAAGCGTCCGATGTCGACCGGCAGATGCAGCCACCGCTTTCGGAAGACCCTCGGCCTCAGCGTGAAGGCGCCGACGAAGACGTCGTTGATTTTTATCCGAACGCTCTGTTGCCAGCACCGATCCGGAAACGCCGGACGAGCGCGGAAGCTCAGAACCGGCTTGCGTATTTCCGCGGGCAAAACGAGCGTCAGGGCCGCGATCCGCTTGTCGTTCCAGGTGCCTTTTCGCCCGCTAGCGGACCAGCCGTCGTCGAGCACCTGCCAGCCCTGTTCGGGGCGGCTGAAATCGATGGAAATGCCGCTATCCTGCTTGGTCCCCCGGGGCGGCACGGCAACCTCGGATGCCGCCGCGGCCGCGCTTCGTATCTGCTCCGCATATCGCGCCGCATTCCCTTCGGGATGGAATTTTTCGAGTGCCTTTCTCCGGCCATTGTCGCCCAGGCGTCGTCGGAGGCCGCCGTCGCTCGACAAAGTCGCCAGTGCCGGGACGAGGCCGGCAAGGCAGGCCGGCTCGTCGTCCAGTGGGGAGGGGACGAGAATGCCGGTCGATTCGTCCACCTGCTCAGGAATGCCGTCGACGGCGGTGGCCAGCACCGGAAGTCCCGTGGCCATCGCTTCGAGAATCGAGATCGGCATACCCTCCATCAGCGACGGCAGCGCGAAGATGTCTGCGGCGGCGAGCAGATCCGGAATATCCGAGCGGTATCCGAGCAGGACGACATGCGCGGCCAGGCCGAATTCCTCGATCGTCTGCCGGATCCCGGCCAGATAGGCCTCTGCTCCCTCGCCCGCGAAAACCAGCTTGATGCGGTCGCCTGCGCCGGGTTGCTCCTGTCGCAAGCGATGCAGGGCTTCGATCAGCAAGTGCTGGCCTTTGCTGATTTCGACGCGGGCCGACACCAGCACCACTACCTCGTCCTCTGCAATACCGAGCGCGCGCCGGACACGGGATCGGGTGCCTTCGCTTGCCGGCTCGAAGAAGGACGCGGCGCAGCTATTGGCGATCGTCACCGTCGGGGCCGTAATTTCCGGGATCAGTGTCGCAAACTTCCGGCGATTGGCCTCCGAGACCAGGACGATCTGCGCTGATGCATTCATCGCGTCGATGGCGCTGGAAAGCAGGGTTGGCTGCAAGCGCCGGACCCCGTCCGGCACACCGTTCACGACGCTGACATAGGGGATGTGCCGACGGCGCGCCTCCTGCTTCAGCGCCAAATGCGAGTTGATGACGCCCGCATCGACGAAGAGGATGACGTCCGGCTGTGACCGGTCGAGCAGGTCGGCCGCTTCGTGAAGGCGATGGGCCGAGCGCATCGCATTCGATTCGCGACATCGCGAATTGTGGATCGCGATGCCTTCCTCACCGACGGACGAGAAGAAGGTCTCGCTTGCCAAAGTGAAATTGTAGCCGAATGCGACGTCGAACTCAGCGGCAAGACCTATCGCCAGTCGCCTGGCGACGTTTGCTGTTCCGCCCGCCTGGTCGTCGTCGGTGAGGATGAGAAGCTTGGACAAAATGGGAAGGCTCCGTTCCCGACGATACGCGACTTGATAGATTGTATATACCCAGAAACTAATATCTAAAGTTGTATCGAGCCTTTCGAAAATCGTTTGGCTTGGCTGTCATTGACTTCCCCCTACCTCAGGCGTAAACGCGTCGGCGGGACACGCCTCCCCAACGAGGCGCTGACTATCTGAGAGGATAGAAAATGGCTGACTTCGCTACGCCCGCCCGCCGGCCGGTGAACGCAAACTATTCTTCCGGCCCCTGCGCCAAGCGTCCTGGTTGGACCCTGGATGCGCTCAAGGATGCGGCCCTCGGCCGATCCCACCGGGCCAAGATCGGCAAGACCAAGCTCCAGAACGCCATCGACCTGACCCGCGACGTGCTCGGCGTTCCCGCCGACTACCGCATCGGCATCGTTCCGGCGTCCGATACGGGCGCCGTCGAGATGGTGCTGTGGTCGATGCTCGGCGCCCGCGGCGTCGACATGCTGGCCTGGGAGTCCTTCGGCGAAGGCTGGGTCACCGATGTCGTCAAGCAGCTGAAGCTGGAAGACGTCCGCACCTTCACGGCCGATTACGGCAAGCTTCCCGACCTCAACAAGGTCGATTTCGACCGCGACGTCGTCTTCACCTGGAACGGCACCACTTCGGGCGTCCGCGTTCCGAATGGCGACTGGATCGACGCCGACCGCGCCGGCCTGACCATCTGCGACGCCACCTCGGCCGCTTTCGCGCAGGATCTCGCCTGGGACAAGCTCGATGTCGTGACCTTCTCCTGGCAGAAGGTTCTCGGCGGCGAGGGCGCCCATGGCATGCTGATCCTGAGCCCCCGCGCCGTCGAGCGCCTCGAGACCTACAAGCCAGCCTGGCCGCTGCCGAAGATCTTCCGCATGACCAAGGGCGGCAAGCTCATCGACGGCATCTTCGTTGGCGAGACGATCAACACGCCGTCCATGCTGGCGGTCGAGGATTATCTCGACGCGCTCACCTGGGCGAAGTCGCTGGGCGGCTGGAAGGCCCTGCAGGCCCGCGCCGACGCCAACCTCAAGGTCCTGGCCGACTGGGTCGAAAAGACCAGCTGGATCGACTTCCTGCCGGTCGTCGAGAACACGCGTTCGAACACGTCGGTTTGCCTGATCATCACCGATCCGGCCATCAAGGCGCTCGACGACAAGGCGCAGGCCGCCTTCGCCAAGGCCGTCTCGACCGCGCTCGACAAGGCCGGCGTCGCCTATGACATCGGCTCCTACCGCGATGCGCCCGCCGGCCTTCGCATCTGGGCTGGCGCGACGATCGAGGCTTCCGATCTCGCCATCGTCACCGAGTGGCTCGACTGGGCTTTTGCCTCGCAGAAGGCCGCCCTCCAGGCCGCCTGATCCAACGCGCTTCCTGGCCGGGGTTCGCCCCGGCCGACATTCCCATTCCCCGTTTGATGCGCCAGCTTGTCCCGTTGGCGTCATCCCCGCGAAGGCGGGGATCCGTTCCGCCCAAGGCTTCGGCTGGATGGATCCCGGATCTCCGCTTCGCTTCGTCCGGGATGACGACTGATGGTGACGGCGGCGAACCCAAAGGAACCATTCACTATGGCACCGCGCGTTCTCATTTCCGACAAGCTCTCCAAGACCGCCGTCCAGATCTTCAAGGATCGCGGCGTCGAGGTCGACTATCTGCCCGACCTCGGCAAGGACAAGGAAAAGCTGCTCGAGATCATCGGCAATTATGATGGTCTCGCCATCCGCTCGAATACCAAGGTGACCGAGAAGGTCATCGCCGCCGCGAAGAACCTTCGCGTCATCGGCCGCGCCGGAATCGGCGTCGACAATGTCGACATCCCGGCCGCGACCGCCAAGGGCATCATCGTGATGAACACGCCCTTCGGCAATTCGATCACCACGGCCGAGCACGCCATCGCGATGATCTTCGCGACCGCGCGCCAGATCCCCGAAGCCAATGCCTCGACCCAGGCCGGCAAGTGGGAGAAGAACCGCTTCATGGGCGTCGAAGTGACGGGCAAGACGCTCGGCATCATCGGCTGCGGCAATATCGGCTCGATCGTCGCCGAACGCGGCGTCGGCCTCAAGATGCGCGTCATCGCCTTCGATCCGTTCCTGTCGCCGGAGCGCGCGATCGATCTCGGCGTCGAGAAGGTCGAGCTGGAGGAGCTGTTCCGCCGAGCCGACTTCATCACCCTGCACACGCCGCTGATCGACAAGACGCGCGGCATCATCGACGCCAAGGCGATCGCGATGATGAAGGACGGCGTCCGCATCATCAATTGCGCGCGTGGCGGTCTTGTCGTCGAGAAGGATCTTGCCGAGGCGCTGAAGTCCGGCAAGGTGGCCGGCGCCGGCTTCGACGTGTTCGAGGAAGAGCCCGCGACCGAGAACGTGCTGTTCGGCCTGCCCAACGTCGTCGCCACGCCGCATCTCGGCGCTTCGACCACGGAAGCGCAGGAGAACGTCGCGCTGCAGGTTGCCGAGCAGATGGCCGATTACCTGGTCAAGGGCGCCGTCTCGAACGCGCTCAACATGCCGTCGATCACCGCCGAGGAAGCGCCGCGCCTGACGCCGTTCGTCAAGCTCGCCGAACAGCTCGGTTCGTTCGCCGGCCAGCTGACCGAGACGGGTATCACGGCGATCAAGCTCGAATATGAAGGCGCCGTCGCGGAGATGAATGTCCGCGCGCTGACCGCCGCGGCGCTCGCTGCCGTGCTGCGGCCGCAGCTGCAGACCATCAACATGGTCTCGGCCCCGGCCATCGCCAAGGAACGCGGCATCGCGGTGGAGGAAGTCCGTCGCGAGCAGCAGGGCGCCTATGAGAACTACATCCGCCTGACGGTGACGACGGAGCGCCAGGAGCGTTCGGTCGCCGGCACGGTGTTCGGCGACGTCAAGCCGCGCATCATCCAGATCAAGGGCATCAACATGGAGGCCGAGCTCGGTCCCCACATGCTCTACGTCACCAACAAGGACAAGCCGGGCTTCATCGGCCGCTTTGCCAGCTTGCTCGGCGCCGAGGGCATCAACATCGCCACCTTCAACCTCGGCCGGAAGGCTGCCGGCGAGGATGCGATCGCGCTGATCGAAGTCGACGAGGCGATCTCGGACAGCGTCATCGACCGCGTCAGCGCGCTCGAAGGTGTCGTCCAGGCCAAGCGCCTGACGTTCTGAGACTGGGCTTCAGTGCCGGAATGAAGAGGGGCGACGGGCAACCGTCGCCCTTTTTTCTTTGCTTTCTGCCGGGGCGGTCATGGTGGGGATGTGCGGCAAGCGCCGGCGGCTCGACCCGACACCGCCGTCATCCTCGCGAAGGCGAGGATCCATGCAGCCGTGCCATTGGGAGCTTCATGCATTCGCCAACCCGGCTGAATGGATCCCGGGTCAAGCCCGGGATGACGGCGAGGGTGGGGTGAGTGGAAGCGGGACGAGGCCGGGCGGGAAGGCGCAAGCTACCGCCCGAAGGAGCGAATCCTGGCGAGGCTCAGCTGCGCCAGGGCTATGCCGCCGAGGATCAGCGCGTAGCCGGCGCCGTGATACCAGCGCGGCTGTTCGCCGAGGAACAGGATGGCGATGATCGAGCCGAATACCGGCAGCAGGTGGAAGAACGGCCCGGCGCGGTTGGGGCCGATCAGGGCGACGCCGCGATTGAAGAACATGTAGGCAACGACCGACGGGATCACGACGACATAGGCGAGCACGGCGAAGGTCAACGGCGTCGCGTGCATGACCTTGCCGGAGGCGATCTCCCAGACGCAGAAAGGCACGATCATCGCCGCCCCGGCGGGGATCGTGAAGCCCAGCATCGACAGGTAGTGGATGCGCGGCCCCTTCTTCAGCAGCGCCGAATAGAAGCCATAGCAGCTGATCGCCACCAGCATGATGATGTCGCCGACATTGAGCGTCATGTGCAGCAGCACGGCCGGATCGCCGCGGCAGATGATCAGGATGACGCCGCAGAGCGACAGGCAGACGCCGGTGATCTGCGCCACCGTCATGCGATCGCGGAACAGGATCAGCGACCAGACGCCGATGACCAGCGGCGCGATTGACTGCATCAGAAGGCCGTTGATCGCCTCGGTATATTGCAGCCCGTAATAGGCAAGCGTGTTGTAGGCGCCGATGCCGGAGGCGGCGAGCAGCAGCATCACGGCGAGGCTGCCGCGGATTGCCGGCCAGTCGCGTTTCAAATGCGGCCAGGCGAAAGGCAGGATGATGACCGAAGCGCCAGCCCAGCGCACCTGCGCCAGCGCGACTGGCGGGATGCTGCCCGCGACATAGCGGCCGAGCACGATATTGATCGCCCAGAACAGGAAGGTGAGGGCGAGCAGCAGATAGGGCCGGTTGAACAACCAGGCGAAGGCCCGCGAAAGCAATGACATGAACTGGCCTCGGACAGCGGAACGTCTGGATAGCGCTGTCGGGTGGTCGCTGCCAAGCGCCAACGCCTCGCTGGGCGGCTGCGATGGTCGTTTGCCGGTTTGCAGCGGCGCGGCGGCATGGCTATGCCTTCGCGCTGATGAGGATGGAGGCATGGTTCATGGCGGTTCCGACCAGCAAGGCTGAGCTTCTCGAGGCGATCGAAACCAGCTTCGCCAAGCTGATGCAGGACCTTTCGACCGTGCCGGCCGGTCGGACCGCCGAAAAGACGCTGGAGGGGCATGTGCGGGATACGCGCATCAGCGTGCACGACCTCGTCGCCTATCTGACGGGATGGAACGAGCTCGTGCTGAAATGGCATGCGCGGCGCGATGCCGACCTGCCTGTCGATTTTCCCGAGACCGGCTATGCATGGAACCAGCTCGGCGCGCTGGCGCAGAAATTCTACGCCGATTATGAGGACGTGCCCTTCGACGCCTTGCTGAGGCGTTTCGCTGATGCCAAGGCCCTCATCATTGAGCTTATCGAGCGCCAGGACGATGCCGCGCTCTATGGCGAACCCTGGTACGGCGCCTACACGATGGGCCGGATGATTCAGTTCAATACATCCTCGCCCTATGTGAATGCGCGTGGGCGCCTGCGCAAATGGAAGAAGGAAAACGGCATCGCCTGAAGCGCTGCCGTGCCGCTTTTCATGGAATTCGCGCAATTGTGGCGCGGCGATACCACAATCGCGCGTTATGCGGCAGGAAGCGCGCCGGCGGTTCCATGGGTGGCGGCGCTTCATCATGCAGGGGAAGCCCGATGGCCAAGACAATCCTCGCTCTGACGCTGGCGGTGCTGGCCGCCTCCAGTGCGAATGTGCACGCCGCCGACCTGCCGCTCGGCAGCCGGATCACCGCCGTGACCGTGCATCCGCAAGGAGCGGCCGTGCTTCGTGAGGCGGCGTTCTCGGTGCCGCCCGGCGTCAGCGTGCTGGTAACGGATGATCTGCCGGCCGATATGGTCGCCGACAGCCTGCGGGTCGAGGGCCTGGCGGCGGGCGGCGTCACCATCCGCTCGGTCGAGACGCGCGACGCCAAGGTGGATGCGGACGCCGATCCGGCCCGCGCCGCTATCCTGGCCGAGATCGAGGCGCTGCGGGATCGGCTCGGCGCGCTCGACGACAAGCGGGCGGCGCTGGATCTGCGCGTAAAATTCATCGACCAGTTGGCCGAGAGCGTGCCGCAGGGTCTGGCCAAGGGCATGGCGGAGGGCAAGTCGATCGGCGACTGGGTCCTGACCGCCGAAGGCCTCGGCCTCGAGCGGGAGAAGATCGACCAGCAGCGCGCGGCAATCGCCATCGACCGGCGCGGCATCGAGAAGACGCTTGCGACCCGGCAGTCCGCGCTGGACGATTTTCCGGTTGCGGCGCCAAAGCTGGAGGCGCGGATCGAGCTTCTGGCCAATCAGGCAGCGACCGGCAAGCTGACCCTCGGCTATCGCACGCAATCGGCGGGATGGAGCCCGGCCTACGACATCTCGCTCGCGCTCGGCGAAGCGTCGGCCGAGCCGAAGCTGGAACTGGTCCGCCGGGCCGAGCTGCATCAGGAGACGGGCGAGGATTGGGCCGGCGTGGTGCTTTCGCTTTCCACCAGCCGTCCTGCCGAAGGCACGCAGGCGCCGGAACTCGGCGAAAGCGTCGTGCGCTTCGCGCCGCGTTTCGCCCAGGACGAGGCCAGCGAATCGATGGCGCTGGTGCGCCCGGCGCCCGCGCCCCCGGCGCGTTACAAGATGGAGGCCGCCGACGGTGGCGCGGATGCGATCCCACAGGCCGAGGCGGTTGCCGATTTCGGCGATTTCCGTGCCGAGTACCGGATTGCGGATCCCGTTTCGGTCGCTTCGGGGGAGGGCAGCCGCTCGGTGCGGATCGCGACGGAAGATCTGGCGCCGACGCTGGAGGTGCGCGCCGTGCCGGCGGTCAGCGACGCCGCCTATCTGACGGCGCGCTTCCGCAACACTTCCGGCGCGCCCTATGTCGGCGGAAATGCGGTGCTCTATCGCGATGGGGCTTTCGCGGGGACCGTGCCGCTTGCTTTCACCGCGCCCAATGCGGAACTGACGCTGGGCTTCGGCATCGACGACAAGGTCGCCGTCACCCGCACCACGCTGGAGCGCAAGACCGGCGAGCGCGGGCTGATCTCGTCCGAGAAGACCGACGAGCGGCGCTATCGTATCAAGGTCGAGAATCGGCACGCCCGGCCGATCTCGATCGTCGTGCTGGACCAGCTTCCCGTCTCCGAGGCCAAGACCATAACCGTGCAGGCTTTGCCGGAGGCGACGCCGCCGACCGCGAGCGCCGTGGACAGCAGGCGCGGGGTGGTCGCGTGGGGCTATGATTATGCCGCCGGCGAAACAAAGGAGATCACCCACGCCTTTGCCGTCAGCTGGCCGGCCGATCAGGACGTATTCTGGGAGAATTGAGGGTCTGACATGCTCCGGCGGGGGTCGCGCCGGGCAGTTGGAGTCTATATAGTCCGCGCGCTTCGTCCTGGCAGCCTGCCGGGACGAAGCCTATCGCGCGCCGCGCATTGCGGCACAAGCAGTGGCTGGACGTCGAAAAAGGAAGTCTCAATGGCGAATGTAGTCGTCGTCGGATCGCAATGGGGCGACGAAGGCAAGGGCAAGATTGTCGACTGGCTCTCCGAGCGCGCCGACATCGTCGTGCGCTTCCAGGGCGGACATAACGCCGGCCACACGCTCGTCATCGACGGCGTTTCCTACAAGCTCAGCCTGCTGCCGTCCGGCGTCGTGCGTCCGGGCAAGATGGGCGTCATCGGCAATGGCGTCGTCGTCGACCCGCATGCGCTGGTGGCCGAGATCGGCCGCCTGGCCGCGCAGGGCGTCGCCGTCTCGCCCGAGAATCTCCGCATCGCCGAGAACGCCGCGCTGATCCTGTCGCTGCATCGCGACCTCGACGCGTTCCGCGAGAACAGCAATTCCGGCACGCGCATCGGCACCACCAAGCGCGGCATCGGCCCGGCCTATGAGGACAAGGTTGGCCGTCGCGCCATCCGCGTCATGGACCTCGCCGACCTGCCCGCGCTGCGCGACAAGATCGAACGGCTGCTGGCGCACCACAATGCGCTGCGCCGCGGTCTTGGCCAGGAAGAGATCCTCGCCGAAACGCTCTATGAAGAGCTTGCCTCGGTCGCCGACAAGGTCCTGCCCTTCATGGATTCCGTCTGGCAGCTGCTCGACCGCGAGCGCCGCGCCGGCAAGCGCATCCTGTTTGAAGGCGCCCAGGGCGCGCTGCTCGACATCGACCACGGCACCTATCCCTTCGTGACCTCGTCCAACACCGTGGCCGGCCAGGCCTCGACGGGTTCGGGCGTCGGTCCGGGCGCGGTCGGCTATGTGCTCGGCATCACCAAGGCCTATACGACCCGCGTCGGCGAAGGCCCGTTCCCGACCGAGCAGACCGGCGAGATCGGCGATTTCCTCGGCACGCGCGGCCATGAATTCGGCACCGTCACGGGCCGCAAGCGCCGTTGCGGCTGGTTCGACGCGGTGCTGGTGCGCCAGACGATCCGCACTTCCGGCATCACCGGAATCGCGCTGACGAAGCTCGATGTTCTCGACGGCCTTGAAGAAATCAAGATTTGCGTTGGATATAGGCTGGATGGTCGCGAAATCGACTATCTTCCGGCTTCGCAGGCCGCGCAGGCCCGGGTCGAGCCGATCTACGAGACGCTGGAAGGTTGGAAGGATACGACCGCCGGTGCCCGTAGCTGGAACGATTTGCCGGCGCAGGCCGTAAAGTATGTCCGTCACGTCGAGGAATTGATCGGAGCGCCCGTCGCGCTCCTGTCGACCAGTCCGGAACGGGACGATACAATTCTGGTTCAGGATCCGTTTCAGGACTGAGGTTGTCGATCACAGGCGCCGGTTCGGACGTGTAGTTAGTAGAATGGGACGATGACCGACTATTACGCGGTATTGAAAAAGGCGGTTTCCGGGTTCGAGAGCGAATCCGGCGACGCGCGTCGTTCAGTTTACGACAAGGCGCGCACGGCGCTGATCGGACAGCTGAAGTCCATCGACCCACCTCTGACGACCTCCGAGATCTCGCGCCAGCGCCTGGAATTGGAAGAGGCGATCCGCAAGGTCGAACGCGAGGCCAGCGCCGCGCGTCCGGCCCCGGCTCGCGTCAGCGCCGCGGCGGCCGTCGCCGAAGCGCTGGCGGTTCCCGACGAGTCTGTCTCGCTGGACGAATCCGAATATGCCGAGGAGCTCGAGCACGAGCTGGAAGAGACGGTAGCGCCTCCGCCACCGCCTGCGCCGACCCCGCCGCCGGTTGCGCCGCGTCCCCGGCCGCCTGCGCCGCCGACGCCGCGCGCGCCCGTTGTTGCGCCGACCCCGGCGCCCCCGCCGCCGCGTCCGCCGCAGGATGTCTATCCCGAAATCGACAGCGACGACGAACACGATCATCAGCCCGAGCACGAGCCGGAACCCGACTGGCACGAGCCGGAGCCGCCGGCGCCCGTGCGGCAGCCGCCGCCGGTGCAGCCGCAATGGCCGCAGGTTTCGCCCACCAAGCCGAGCGCCTATGACCGCGCCGCGCCGCAGGGCCGCCGCGAGCCCCCCATGGTTGCGCCCGATCCGATCGACGAGCCGCGCTTCGATGTCGATGCGGATCACGATGACGGTCGTCATTTCAGCGCCGACGCCGATTGGGCGCCGGAGCCGATGCGCGTCACGCCCATGGGCAATGACGGTGTCGAGGAGCCGCGGGAGCGCCGGGCGTCGCGCCGCGAGCGCAACCGGGATGCCGAGCGTCCGCCCGTCTATGTCGAACGCGCCAAGCCGTCGCGCTGGCCGACCCTTATCCTGCTGGTGCTGATCGGCCTGATGCTGGGCGGCATTGCCGCGCTCGCCTGGTCGCAGCGCGGCGTGGTCAAGGACGTCATCGGCGACCTGATTTCCTCGGCCGACACCAGCGCCAAGCCGACGCTGGGCGAGGATCCGATCCCAACCGCATCGGCTCCCGTCAGCAGCAAGAACGCGGATCGCCTGGGTGGCGCTCCGGAAGAGGCGTCGCCCAAGGCGGTGCGCACCGTCGAGGCGCAGCCTGCCACGGACGGCGAAGAGGCGGATCCGCTCGCCGGCGTCATGACGCCGGATGGTACGGGTCCCGTCGCCGCGGCACCGGCGGCGTCAGAGCCCGCGGCCAGCGAGCCTGCTCCGGCTGAAGCTCCCAGCGCGCCGGCCGCCGGCAGCGCCGATGAGTCGCTCGTCGCACAGAAGGCCATTCTGTACGAACAGCCGACCGACGGCAGCCAGAACGTCAAGATCGTGAATGCCAACGTCACGTGGAAGTTCAACGCGAACTCGCCGAACGGTCCGGAGATCCAGGCCAATCTCGATGTTCCCGAAAAGAACATGAAGGTGACGCTGAACATCCGGAAGAACAACGACCCGGCGCTTCCGGCCAGCCATCTCGTCGAGATCGTCGTCGATACGCCGGCCAATTTCGCGGGTGGCGGCATCAAGTCGGTGCCGGCGCTGGTGATGAAGCCGACCGAGGAATCGCGCGGCCAGCCGCTCGATGGCGCCGCGGCGAAGGTCGCCGACGGCTTCTTCTGGATCGCCTTCTCCAACGATGCCGGCCCGCTCGCCCAGAACGTCGCGCTCATGCGCGAGCGCAACTGGATCGACCTGCCAATCGTCTACAACAACGACCAGCGCGCGATCCTGACCTTCGAGAAGGGCACGCCCGGCCAGCGGGTCTTCGACAAGGCCATGACCGCCTGGGGCAACAAGTAGTCTCCCACCCAGCAGGATGGACCATGAAGATCCGGCTCATCCTGCATGGCAAGGCGGCGCGGGATCCCCGCGTCCGCGAGGCGGTCGGCGCGGTTCGCGCTGATGGCCATGTCGTTGAGGTCCGCGTCACCTGGGAGGCGGGCGACGCTGGACGTTTCGCCCGCGACGCCGTTGCCGATGCGCATCGCGGCGCGATCGATTGCATAGTGGCTGGCGGTGGTGACGGCACGGTCAACGAGGTCTTCGCCTCGGCGCTTGGCGCGGAGCCGCCGGACTCCTGCACGTTCGGCATCCTGCCGCTCGGCACCGCCAACGATTTCGCGCATTCCACCAACATTCCCGTCGATGATTTGACCGCGGCGCTTCGGCTGGTCGTCCAGGCGCCAGCCTCGCGCATCGACGTCGGCAGCCTGAACGGTCGCGTCTTCGTCAATCTCGTCTCGGGCGGCTTCGGCTCCCGCGTCACGGTCGAGACCGATCCCGACCTGAAGCGGCGCCTCGGCGGGCTCGCCTATGTCGTGACCGGTGTGACGCGGTTTCGCGAGCTCTCCGCCAGCCAGGGCCGCTTCCGCGCCGAGGGCTTCGAGTGGGAAGGCAGCTTCCTGGCGCTCGCCATCGGCAATGGCCGCCAGGCCGGCGGCGGCATCGTGCTGTGCCCCGAGGCGCGCCTCGACGACGGTCTGCTCGATCTCGCCATCCTGCCGGAACTGGCGGGCGACGCCCGCCTCGATGCCTTCACGCAGCTCTTGCTGCAGGGCGCGGCGGCGGTCGAAAGCCTGCAGGTCAAGACGCGCAGTTCCTGGATCGAATTCGATTCGCACGAGGCTCTGCACATCAACCTCGACGGCGAACCCGTGAAGACGCGGCACTTCCGTGTCGAATGCCGTCCCGCTTCCCTCCGCGTCCATCTCGGTCGGACTCCGCTCAACGGCACCGCATAGCAGCTCGTCAGCGAGGGGTCTTGCACCGCGCCGCGTCCTCGGCCATGCTCCGGCCATTCCGAGGGGTGTTCGCGGACGCGAGCTGAGATGGCCTAGGGCCGAACCCTTCGAACCTGATCCGGGTCATGCCGGCGAAGGGACGGGAAGCTGGTTCACGACGTCTGCTCGTCCCCATCGCTATAGGCATGGCCTCGTCCGTATTCCGGAGGAGCGGCTTCGCCATGGTGGCAAGGGCTGAGTTTGAGGCGGGAGACAAGCGGCGCGGCTGGATGGCCGGCGTCCTGCGGGGCCTTATCGTCGCCGTGGCGCTGGTCGCCATCTGGCAGGCGGTGATCCTCGTCTTCGCGCCGCCGCCCTTCATGCTGCCGCCGCCCTCTCGCGTCTGGCGCGCTCTGGTCGAGCGCCCCGATCTCTGGCGGCGCGATGCCGTCACCACCCTCATCGAGACCGTATCCGGGCTGATCACCGGCGCGCTGGCCGGCATCATGCTGGCGCTGGTCATGACCTTCGTGCCGGCGATCCGCCGCATCCTGATGCCGCTGCTGATCGTCACCCAGGCGTTTCCCGTCTTCGCCATCGCGCCGCTGCTCGTTCTCTGGTTCGGCTTCGGCATCGGCTCGAAGATCGTCATGGCGACGATCGCCATCTTCTTCCCCGTGGCCTCGGCCTTTCATGACGGTCTGGCCCGTACCGAGGCCGGGCTGATCGACCTGAGCCGGCTCTATCGCGCCCGGCGCTGGCAGGAAATCCTCTATCTCCGTGTGCCCGACGCTCTCCCGGCGCTGGCCTCCGGCCTGCGGGTCGCCGCCGTCTATGCGCCGGTCGGCGCGCTGATCGGCGAGTGGGTCGGCGCCTCCTCCGGGCTCGGCTACGCCATGCTGATGGCAAACGGCCGTGCACAGACCGACGTCGTCTTCGCCGCGCTGGTCATCCTCGCCGCCATGGCCGTGCTGGTCCGCGCCGTGGTCGAGATCGCCACCCGCCATATCGCCCCCTGGGCGCCAGAACCCTCCGCTAACATTCTGCATCTGCAAAGGAAAACGCATGAAACCCTTCATCCGGCTCGCGGCGCTCGGTCTGGTAGCGGCCCTGACGATCGGACCGGCTCAGGCGGCCGACAAGCTGACCGTGCTTCTCGACTGGTTCTATAACCCCGACCACGCGCCACTGGTGATCGCCAAGGAAGCCGGCTTCTTCGAGAAGCATGGCCTCGACGTCGAGATGATCGCGCCGGCCGACGCCTCGGCGCCGCCGCGGCTGGTTGCTGCCGGGCAGGCCGACATCGCCATCACCTATCAGCCCGACCTGATGCTTCAGGTGAAGGAAGGCCTGCCGCTGACCCGCATCGGCACGCTCATCGAGACGCCGCTCAACGCGCTGATCGTGCTCAAGGACGGGCCGATCCGGTCGCTTGCCGATCTCAAGGGCAAGAAGGTCGGCTATTCCGTCGCCAGCCTGCAGAACGCCTATATCGGCGCGATCCTCAACTCGGTCGGCCTGAGCGAGAAGGACGTCGAGATGGTCAACGTCAACTTCAACCTCTCGACCTCGCTGATGTCCGGCCAGGTCGATGCGGTCATCGACGGCTATCGCAATGTCGAGCTGATCCAGCTTGGCATCGAGGGCAAGCCGGGCGTCGCCTTCTTCCCGGAAGAGCATGGCGTGCCGGCCTATGACGAACTGATCTATGTGACGCGCAACGAACTGCGCGGCGACCCGCGCATGGCCCGCTTCCTTGCCGCCGTCGAGGACGCGACGATCTTCCTGACCAATCATCCGGACGAGGCGCTGGCGATGTTCGTCAAGTCGCACAAGGAACTGGATGACAAGCTGAACCGCGAGTCGTTCGCGGCGACCCTGCCGCGCTTCGCCAAGCGTCCGGCCGCGCTCGACATCGGCCGCTATGACCGCTTCGCCGCGTTCATGAAGGCGAGGGGGCTGCTGGACACGGTCCCGCCGATCGACAGCTACGCGATCGCACCGCGCTAATCGTTTCAGACGAAACCTTGACCCAGCCCTCAGTCGCAGCAGCGGAGGGCTGGGTTGATCGGCTCGCGGCGCCTAATCGGGAAGGCCCGCCATCTGCAGGCCTTCCATGTATCGGTCGAGCGCCGGGCCGGCGAGGTTCTGGATGCCTGCGCGCACGCCGGCCAGGGTCAGCGCCGGGTTCTCGGCCAGCAGCCGGCGCACGGCATGCCGCGCCAGGCTCGTCTGGCCGGCAAGGGCTGCCGAGGTCGCGAGCAGGCGATAGGCCCAGACCATGCCGGGGCGGCCATGCAGTGCCTGCGCTGCCCAATGCGCCGCCTCGGCATAATGCCCGAGCAAGAAGTGGCAGGTGGCCATGCCGGCGAAGGCATTGAACTGGATCGGATCTTCAGGGCTCAGCGCGATGGCTTTCTCGAAGCTCTCTATGCCCAGTTCCGGTCGCTCCGAATAGGCCTGCGCGTAACCCAGCCGGGTCCAGGCCCAGGCGAAGGTGCTGTCCAGCGCGATCGCCCGCTCGATGAAGAGCAGTGCCCGCGACTGGTCGGTTTGCAGGATGGAGAAGGTGGCGCCGATCGCGGTCATGACGAGCGGGTCCGGCTCCGCCAGTTCCGCGGCCAGTTCGGCGAGGTCGATGGCCTCGGCGCGATCCCGGATGGGATCCTCGGACCAGAGATAGGTGATCTGCTGGCTGAGGCACCAGCCCTTCAGGCTGAGCGCGCCGCTGGAGCGGGGATCGATCGCCAGCGCCTTCTCCAGCAGCGCCAGGGCGGCGGCGTTGTCCTCGCGCCGATGGGCCCAGAAATGCGGCATGGCCTGCAGGATCAGGTCGTGCGTCTTCAGCGTCTCCGCCGTCTTGCGCTTGGCCCGTTCGATCTCGGCCGTCCGGATCGCGGGACGAAGCGCGCCCGCGACCAGCGTCGCGACATCGTCCTGCAGCGCGAGCGGATCGTGGATGGTGCCGTCCTTGCGGCCGGACCAGAGATGCGCGCCCGTTTCGGCCTCGACCAGCTGGGCGGTGACGCGCAGCACCTCACCGGACTGGCGCACGCTCCCCTCGATCACGTAGCGCACGCCGAGATCGCGGCCGAGCGAGCGCACGTCGGTCGGCTTGCCCTTGTAGGTGAAGGCGGAATTGCGGGCGACGACGCGGATGTCGCGCACGCGCGACAGCGTCGCGGTCATTTCCTCGACCACGCCATCGGCGAAGGATTCATGATCGGCGCGCGGCGACAGGTCGTCGAAAGGCAGCACCACCGTGAGCGGGCGGAGATCCGGCGCCTCCGCCGGTTTCAGGGCGGGAACCGCCAGGCTGCCGGGGGTCAGCGTCTGCCCCGCCGTCGGCACCAGGCGCGGCATAGGCTTGCCCTCGGGCATCCAGAACCAGGCTTCGACGGGGTAGGGGATGCTGCGCAGGGACAGGAAACCGGCCGGCTTGAACGCGGCGGCGGGCTCGCCCAGCAGCTGCCAGCGCACGGAATGGGTGATGGCGATACCGCCCGGCGGGGCGGCCGTCTGCAGCCGCATGGCAAAGCCGATCGCAGCGCCGAAGCGGTCGTCATCGGTCAGGATGAGGTCGGCCAGAACGATCGCGGCCCGGACTTCGATCGGCGGGCGATCACGCGCCGCATTGCGGGCGGCCATGCCGTTTTGGAAAGCCATCGTCCATTCCACGGCGTCGAGAACGCTGGCGAATTCGATCAGGCCGCCATCGCCCATCGTCTTGATGATATGGGCGCCAAAGCGGGCAATCGTCGGACGCACGAGGTTGCGATAGATCGAGCGGACTTCGCGGATCGCGCCGAGCTCATCCCGCTGGATCAGCTCCGAGTAGCCGACCATATCCAGCGCAGCAATGACGGTCAGTCGACGACGCGCGCGCGCCATGATGGTTCCCCGACACCGAATTGTATGAGCAATGTGGCCCGCCGAAGCTTACGCTGGGGCACGTCCCTATCAGCCGCATACAACATCGCCGTCGCTTTCGCAACGGTTTCGTTTGTCAGGAAAGTCGAAAGTGTCTCGCGTTGGCAGAAATGTCGCCCAACGCGGCAGGACCGGCGCCTGAGCCTCAGGCGTCGGTCGCGGCGAGCTCGTCCTCGCCATGGTTGCGCTCGAGATCCCGAGCGCCCCTTTTGACGGCCTTCTGCACCTTTTCGAAGGCGCGGACCTCGATCTGGCGAACGCGTTCGCGGCTGACGCCGAACTCGGACGAGAGTTCCTCGAGGGTCATCGGGTCCTCGGCGAGGCGGCGTGCCTCAAAGATCCGGCGTTCGCGGTCGTTCAGGACGCCCATCGCATCGCGCAGCAGCTGGCGACGGTTGTCGGCCTCTTCCTGGTTGGCGAGGATGGTTTCCTGGTTGTCGCTGTCGTCGACCAGCCAATCCTGCCACTCGCCGCCTTCGGTGTCGGCGCGAAGCGGCGCGTTCAGCGAGGCATCGCCGCCGAGGCGACGGTTCATCGAGATGACGTCCTCGGTGGTGACGCCGAGCTTGGTAGCGATCTGCTCGACCTGGTGCGGCTTCAGATCGCCTTCCTCGAGCGCCTGGATCTGGCTCTTCATCTTGCGCAGATTGAAGAACAGGCGCTTCTGGTTGGCGGTCGTGCCCATCTTGACCAGGCTCCACGACCGCAGGATGTACTCCTGGATCGAGGCCTTGATCCACCACATGGCATAGGTCGCGAGGCGGAAGCCCTTTTCGGGCTCGAACCGCTTTACGGCCTGCATCAGGCCGACATTGCCCTCGGAGATCACTTCGCCGATCGGCAGGCCGTAGCCGCGATAGCCCATGGCAATCTTGGCGACGAGACGCAGATGGCTCGTCACCAGACGGTGCGCGGCGCTGCGGTCGTCATGTTCCTTGTAGGCCTTGGCCAACATATATTCTTCATCCGGCGCCAGCATGGGAAAGCGGCGGATGTCGTCGAGATAGCGTGAGAGTCCGGCTTCGCCGGACGCGATGACAGGAAGACTTGCTCTGGCAGCCATATGTGCCCCCTCCGTTCTTGCCGGCGTTCCCCGAAAGCCAACACCGGTCGCGGCCATGTTGGCCCGCATGGAGATATATAGGCACGAAATACAAGTTTAACAGGACTCATCGGTCCCAAAGCATCACAGTCCGGTGAAAGCCTCGATCAGATTGGCCAGATCCTCGGGCGGCTCACTTTCGAAATGCAGCGTTTCGCCGGTTGTCGGATGCTCGAAACCGAGCAGCCAGGCATGCAGCGCCTGACGGTGGAACGAGGCGATCGCCGAGCGCGCCGGTTCCGGGATCAGGCTCATCTTGGTCAGGAAGCCCTTGCCATATTCCTGGTCGCCGATCAGCGGATGCGCCATGGCCGCCATGTGGACGCGGATCTGGTGCGTGCGGCCGGTTTCCAGCCGCAGGTCGATCAGGCTGGCGATCGGGTTCTTCGGGTCGCCGAAGCGGTCCTGCACCGTGTAGTGGGTGATCGCTTCCTTGCCGCCGGTCTTCAGCACGGCCATCTTCAGCCGGCTGGTCGGCGAACGGCCGATCGGCGCGTCGACGAGGCCATAGGGCAGGGACGGCACGCCCCAGACGATGGCGCGATAGCCGCGCTCGAGCGGGCCGGTGCGCCCATGGTCGGCAAACTGGTTGGCCAGGCGCTTGTGGGCGCGGTCGTTCTTGGCCACGACCATAAGCCCGGTCGTGTCCTTGTCGAGCCGGTGCACGATGCCCGGCCGGCGCACGCCGCCAATGCCGGAAAGGCTGTCGCCGCAATGGGCGATCAGCGCGTTGACCAGCGTGCCCGACCAGTTGCCGGCGGCCGGATGGACCACGAGGCCTGCCTGCTTGTCGATGACGAGCAGGTCGCTGTCCTCATAGACGACGTTGAGCGGGATCGGCTCGCCTTCCGGCTCCGGTGCGACGGCCGGCGGCACGGCGACGCGGATGACGTCGCCCGCGTTGACCGCCTTTTTGGCCTCCACTATGGTCGCGCCGCCGATAGAGACGTGGCCGGCCTCGATCAACACCTTGAGGCGGCTGCGGGAAAGCTCGGCGATCGCGGTGGCCAGATAGGCGTCGAGGCGACGGCCTGCCGCGTCCGGTTCGACCACGAGGTCGACGATTTCCTCGCCGTCATCCGGAAACTGATCCATGGTCAACTCTACTTCCTCTTCGAACCAGCCCGGCGCGCAGCAGCCCGGCGGCGATACGCCCCTCGATCCCGCCGTCGAGCGCGTCCGGCTGAAGCTGAGACGTCTGATCCTGGTATCGAGTTTGACGGTGGTGCTCGGCTTCGTCGCCGTGCTGTTCGCCGTCATCTATCGGATCGGCCCCGGCGGAAGCAAGTCCGGTCTCACGCCATCGTCGGCGGAACTGCGCATCGAGCAGGCGATTCCAGTCGGCGCGCGGGTCATTTCCTCGTCGCTGAACGGCGACCAGTTGGCCCTGACGCTGGATGCTGCCGGCGCCACCCGCGTCGTGATCCTCAACATCAATACGGGCAAGGTCCTGCGCAACATCACGCTGGGCGTCACGCCGTAGGATTTCCGCCATTTGGCCTCCCTGCGGCGAAGTTCTGCACAGGGAGATGCGAAGAACCTTGGCGAGATGGCTTGCCAAGGTTCCGATCACCCGGTATATCGCCGTCATCCGCAGCAAACGGATCCGCGCCCATCGTCTAGCGGTCAGGACGTCGCCCTCTCACGGCGAAAGCAGGGGTTCGATTCCCCTTGGGCGTACCAAAATTTGCACCTCCCCCAGAAATGATTGATCTCTGAGTTTTTGTTGCCTCAACGGCTCTAGTCCTGCGTTGGGACCCGTTCAGCCTTCCAGTGGCTTGCCGGCGACGTAGTCGCTGAGCCCCGCGACGAGGTGGTCGAAGACCAGCCGCATCCGACGCACCGTGCCGAGATCCTCATGCATCGCGACCCAGCATTCGAGCGGGTAGGCGAATTCTTCCGGCACGAGATGCACCAGATCGGGATCAAGCGCCGCGAGACGGCTCTGGCAGCCGCCAATCCCGAGGCCGGCGCGGATCGCGGCGAGTTGCGTCGTGTCGCTGTCGGTGCGCAGGCTGAACATGTCTCGCGTCAGCGGCAGGCCGAGCTTCTGCAGGGCGCGGATGGCCGGGGAATCGCGGTCATAGCCGATCAACGCATGGCCTGAGAGCTCGGCCAGCGTCCTCGGCGTGCCGCGCTGCGCCAGATAGCGCCGATGGGCATGCAGGCCGATATCGACCGCGCCGATGCGCCGCGCCAGCAGCGCGCCCTGGGTCGGCCGCGCCATGCGCACGGCGATGTCGGCCTCGCGCCGCATCAGGTCCTCGTTGCGGTTGGACACCACCAGCTCGATGGCGATATGCGGATGCCGCTCCAGAAAGGGCCGCAGGATGGCCGGCAGGATCTCGGTGCCGACCACCTCGCTCGCCGTCAGCCGGACCGTGCCGCGATCCTCGCGCGCTTCGCCCGAGGCGGCGCGGACAAGGGCATCGGCCGCGGCCGCCATGGTTGCCGCATGCGGTTCCAGCTCCAGCGCCGCCTCGGTCGGCGTCAGGCCCGTGCGGGAGCGCGTGAACAATACGACGCCCAGCGATCGCTCCAGTTCGTCGATGTGACGGCCGATCGTCGGCTGGGTCAGGCGCAAACCGCGCGCGGCCTTCGAAAGGCTGCCATCGCCGAGCACGGCGAGGAAAGAGCGGAAATGATCCCAGGATGGCGTCATAATACAAGAATGTATGACTGCTATCCAAAGTTCAACAATTTAAAATGGAAGCGCGACGCGCGATCTTCTCGTCATCGGAACGACAGGAGATGATCATGACGGATAGCAGGATTGCCTTGGTGGTTGGCGCAACGGGCGGCGTCGGCGGCGCAGTGGCGCGCGTGCTGCTCGCCCGTGCCTGGAAGGTGCGCGGGCTGAACCGGGACCCGGCCGCGGCCAGCCGCAAGCCGGGCGGCGAGGGCATCGAATGGGTCCGGGGCGACGCCATGAACGCCGCCGACGTAATCGCCGCTGCGAAGGGCGCCGAGGTGATCTTCCATGGCGCCAATCCGCCCGGCTATCGCAACTGGAAGGGTCTGGCGCTGCCGATGCTGGAAAGCACGATCGCCGCGGCCAAAGCGGTCGGCGCGCGCATCGTCTTCCCGGGCACGGTCTACAATTTCGGCCCGGATGCGCGGCCCCTGGTCAACGAGACCGCATCGCAGCGGCCCACGACCCGCAAGGGCAAGATCCGTGTCGCCATGGAGCAGCGTCTGCGCGAGACGGCGGCGGCGGGAACGCCGGTGCTGATCGTGCGCGCCGGCGACTTCTTCGGTCCCCATGCCGGCAACAACTGGTTCACCGCTGGAATCGTCAAGCCGGGCGTTCCCGCGACGACCATCCGCTACCCCGGCAAGCGGAATATCGGCCACGCCTGGGCCTATCTGCCGGACCTGGCTGAGACGATGGTGCAACTGATCGAGCGCGCCGACGCCTTGGGGCCGTTCGAGGTCTTCCACTTCCGCGGCCACTATTTCGAGCGCGGCGTCGAAATGTCGGAAGGCGTGGCGGCGGCGGTTGGAAGGCCGGGCAGCCGGATCCGGGGCTTCCCGTGGTTCGCCGTCTATCTTGGCGCGCCGTTCGTCGAGATGTTCCGCGAGCTGATCGAGATGCGCTATCTCTGGACGGAGCGGCTCGAACTCGACAATCGCAAGCTTCTCGCCTTTCTCGGCCAGGAACCGCATACGCCGCTGCCCGAGGCCCTGCGCACGACGCTAACGGCGATGGGCTCGATGCCGGGCGCTCCTAAAGCCTGAACGGCGCTCAGGCGCCCGTGCCGGCGTGCTGGAGGGCGCGGATGCGCTCGGCGAGGCCGGGGGCGGGCGCCGGCGTCTCCTCGGGCGGCGGGGGGAGCAGGGTGACGAGACCCGGCCCCTCGTTGCGCTCGCTGGCGAGCCGGGCGACGGCGGCGCCGAACTCGATCAGTTTTTCGCGCAGCACGGCGCTTTCCTCGGCGCTGGCCGTGCCGCTCCGCTGCTTCCATCCCTCGAGATCGGCCAGGAGGGCGGCGTTGCGGCTCTCCAGTGACAGGATCCGCGCCTCCAGCTCCATCTTCTGGTCGCGCAGCGCCATGCCGCTCATCTCCGCCGCCTCGGCATCGACCAGGCGGACCGACAGGTCCTGGATCTTCGCATGCGCGTCGGCGAGGTCGGTCTCGCGCTGCTTCAATTGGGCGATCGCGGCCCGCATGGTCGATTCGCTCTCGACCTCGCGCTCCGACTGTGCTTCCACCCGCCGCCGCTCGATCGCCAGATTGGCGCGCAGCGTCGACAGCTCGGATTCAAAGCCGGCGCTCGCCACTTCATCGACGGTGGAACTCATCTTCACGGCCGCCAGCGCATCGCGAAGATTGTCGAGCTCGGTGTCGCGGGCGATGATCTCAAGCCGCTGTTCTTCGCGTTCGGCGGTAATCTTCTCCAGGCTTTCCTCCGCGCTCTCCAGCTTCAGCCGCATCTGCTGCAGGCGCTTCTCGCCCTCGGCGCGGTCCGTCGCGGCGGCGGCGACGGCGAGGTCCGCCTCGGCAACTCGTACTTCCAGTGCGGCGCGGCGCTCTTCCAGCGCGACGATGTCATCGGCGGAGAGCGTGCCCTGCGCGGTCAGGTGCGTGATGACCTCGCGCTTGCGGTTGATGTCGATTAGCTGCTCGGTCACCTGCGTCTTGAGGCGCTCGATGGTCTGGTTGAGGGTTCGCGTCGAGAGGGCGAAGCCGGCGCGGATCTGATCCTTCTCGGCCTGGATCTCGGCGCGGGTCATCGGCAGCGTGCGCTCGATGTTGCGGCGGGTGAGGCGCAAAGCGCGGCGCCAGACCGGCGGCATGACGACCAGGGCAAGGATCCCCGCCGACAGGAAGCCGAGTGCGAAGTACATCAGCGCTTCAATCAATGCACCGTCTCCGGATGTCCGTCGCGCCTGAGGACGGGCCGGCAAGGCCCAATCCCGCAGTCATCGGCTTCCCCGCGCCAGCCCACGCGCAGTTTCCCTAATGACATCCTCCGAAGCTCGGAGTCCAGCCACAAGCGCGTGTCGCGGGCCGGTCGGCGCCGGTTCCCGCGCGGTGTTGCGCCGCCGCCCGCCCTGCGGGCGTTCCAACCGATCAGAAGGGGTTCCAGGTCTGGCGGTCGGTGAACTTCAGATAGCCAATATTGAGGCCGAGACGGGCGCCCAGGCCGGAAACGATCGGCACGATGAAGACGTCGTCGCGCGAAAGCACCGTCATGCCGACGCCGCCGACCAGGAAGGCCGAGCCGTTGACGCCGCCGAAGCGCGAATAGATCGCGTTGATCGAGGGCAGATTGTAGACGAGCATCATCACGCGCGAGCCTTCGCCGCCAATGTCCCAGCCGAGCGACGGACCCTGGAAGAAGACCTGATGCTGGCCGGCATTCTTGGTGTAGAGCGTGCCATTACCATAGCGCAGGCCCGCGAACAGCGCGCCCGAACCCTGCTCGCCCAGGATATAGCCGTTCGGCATGCCGTATTTGGACACCGCGTGCTCGACGACCGAGGCGAGCCC
The DNA here is from genome assembly GCF_044452255.1 of Kaistia sp. UC242_56. Classification (NCBI taxonomy): domain Bacteria; kingdom Pseudomonadati; phylum Pseudomonadota; class Alphaproteobacteria; order Hyphomicrobiales; family Kaistiaceae; genus Kaistia; species Kaistia sp. UC242_56. Next base: position 4,272,359 of record NZ_JBIOAN010000002.1, on the reverse strand, counting down.
GCCCGACACTTCGCCGAAGAAGCGATGACCCGTATTGACCAGCTCGTCGGACGAATATTGCTGCGGATTCTGCGCATAGGCCGGGCGAAGAGCGAGGAGCGGCGCGGCCAGCGCGATCAACGCGAGACAGAAAGTAAGACGCAGGCTGCGGGTCATGTCGGTCGGCTCCTTGTCGTGGCGGCTGTCATGGCACGGAACCGATCCCCGACGGGTGGCGGAAACCGGCAGCAGGCGCGCGAATCACCGACAAGAGTGTAAGTGAAAAAAGGGCGGCATTCTGGCGTGGTCCCGGCCCGCAAGCTGGCGCGCCGGTTGCAGCCTCGCGCGTGGCGGGCGGTTGGCAGCATCGCTGGGCCGGTGTATCCCCGAAGCACCTATTTTCCATGCGTTGATTCGTGCCAATCAGGGGGATGACCCGTCATGACCAATGAGATCGAACTCGAAGCCCTCGATCTCGCGGCGCTGCTTTGCAGCCGCGTGTGTCACGACATTATCTCGCCCGTCGGCGCGATCAACAACGGCCTCGAGGTTCTCGACGAAGAGACCAATGAGGAAATGAAGGCCTTCGCCTTCGACCTGATCCGCAAGAGCGCCCGCCAGGCCTCAGCCAAGCTGCAATTCGCCCGTCTTGCCTTTGGCGCGGCCGGTTCGGCCGGCGCCGAGATCGACATCGGCGACGCCGAGAAGGTCGCGCGCGGCTATATGGACGGCGAAAAGGCCGAGTTCTCCTGGACCGCGCCGCGCGCGCTGATGCCGAAGAACCAGGTCAAGCTGATCCTCAACCTCGTGCTGATGGCGACCGCCGCCGTGCCGCGCGGCGGTTCGATCAAGGTGACCGTCGAGGGCGAGCCGTCCAAGCCGGACGTCACCTTCCACTGCTCAGGCCCGAGCGCGCGCATTCCGCCCGCCTTCGAAAAGCTCATCCCGGGCACGATCGTCGACGTCAACATCGATGCGCATGCGGTGCAGCCCTATTATGCCGGCCTGCTGGCGCGCAGCTGCGGCATGACCGTGGCGGCGGTGCTGGAGGGCACGGACGTGATCATCACCGCGCGCTCGACCGCCGCGGCGCCGGTGGTTGAGGAAGCTCCGGCCGAGGCGCCCGCGGGCGAGACGATGTTCGCCGAAGCCGCCCCGGAGGCGGCCGAGCCGGTCGCCGTCGCCGCCGTGGCGGACGAGGCAACCCACCAGGCCTGATCGGCCTGACGGCTGCACCCGGCGCAGCCCTCGGAGCACATTCAAGCCGCGCGGATCGATGGATCGGCGCGGCTTTTTCTTTGTCCGGCAAAGGCTTGGAAAGGGGCGGGGGCTTGAACGTGCCATGAGAGGCCGCCGTTTGAGCCAAAGAAAAACCCCGCCGGGGGCGGGGCTTTTCACATTCCAGCCGGGGGAGGACCGGCTATGCGCTTGCGCGCATCTGAACTTCGTCGGGCTCGCGCAGCACGTAGCCGCGGCCCCAGACGGTCTCGATGTAGTTGAGGCCGTTGGTCGCCGTCGCCAGCTTCTTGCGCAGCTTGCAGATGAAGACGTCGATGATCTTCAGTTCGGGCTCGTCCATCCCGCCATAGAGATGATTCAGGAACATCTCCTTGGTGAGGGTTGTGCCCTTGCGGAGCGAAAGCAGCTCCAGCATCTGGTATTCCTTGCCCGTCAGGTGCACGCGGCTGCCATGAACCTCGACCGTCTTGGTGTCGAGATTGACCGTCAGCTCGCCGGTGATGATGACCGACTGGGCATGGCCCTTCGAGCGGCGCACGATCGCATGGATGCGCGCAACAAGCTCGTCCTTGTGGAAGGGCTTGGTCATGTAGTCGTCGGCGCCGAAGCCGAGGCCGCGCACCTTGTCCTCAATGCCGGCCAGGCCGGAAAGGATCAGGATCGGCGTCTTCACCTTGGCGACGCGCAGCGACCGGAGAACCTCGTATCCCGACATGTCGGGCAGGTTCAGGTCGAGCAGAATGATGTCGTAATCGTAGAGCTTGCCGAGATCGACACCCTCTTCGCCGAGATCCGTCGTGTAGACGTTAAAATTCTCGGACTTGAGCATCAACTCGATGCTCTGCGCCGTGGCGCTGTCGTCCTCGATCAGCAGAACTCGCATACCAATCCCCTCAATTGCCTATCCTGGGCTTGGCGCTCCGGCCTCGAAAACCGGTGCTTGGAAAACGGCTCACCCCGATTCGAAGGCTAACGCTTAATGGTTAACAAATTCTGATTCGTGCTCACAAGGGGTTCAGGCGAATTATTCGGAAATCGCCCAAGCTCTTTGAGATTCCGAGCGAATTGGTGTGGATTGCACCCTTTCGCTCAATTGCACGAAATCCGGTAACCAATTGGTCGGACTCACGGAATTAGGATGAAGGCACCGCAGACGGGGTTTACCCGCCCTTAAGCCCTCCTGCGCCATGATTAACGCGAGACGTAAACGAAAGGTTAGCGCGAGGTCGTCGGCTTAAGGTTTTGACAAGTTTGATGGCCGTTAACCACAGCGGCGACGAAAACGTCCCCGAGGCCGTCGGCATCGCAGCGCGTCTACGTCTCAGTGTTCAGGGAGTAACGAGTATGAAGTCGCGTGATAGCATCATTCGGCTAAAGCGTTTCCAGGCCGAGGAAAAACGTCGGCAGGTCAACCAGATCCAGACCATGGTCGCCGAGTTCGAGCGCATGGCCCGCGACCTCGAAGACCAGATCAATGTCGAGCAGGAACGCGCCGGCATCCGGGACACGTCGCATTTCGCCTATCCGACCTTCGCCAAGGCGGCGATGGCGCGGCGCGACAATCTCCGCGCCTCGGCGCAGGATCTCGAGGCGCAGCTGGCGGCGGCCCAGGCCGGGCTCGACCTGGCGCTCGACGATCTCGCCAAAGCCGAGCAGATGGCGCTCCGCGACCAGGAGCGAAATGCAGCCGTCGACCTAGCCGCGACGCGTCGTCCGGCCCGCTCGACCGCCGCCGAGCGGCGGTCCTGGTAGGGGGCTAACAGCATCGGCGCTGTTAGCGTTTCGTTAACCTTGCGGTAAGCGCCGGCCTCAGGCCGACGGCGTCGGATCGATCAACGCGACATGCGGGCCCGCCGTCCTCGGCAGGTGGCCGTCGAGGCGCGGATCGGTCGAGACCTCGATCGCGAACTTGAACGGCGTGAAGCCGGATCGCTTGTAGAAGCGCAGGGCGGCCGGATGGTCGAACGAGCAGGTGTGGAGCCAGACGCGCTCCGTGCCGCCGTCCCAGGCGACGGCAAGCGCCGCATTCATCAATTGACGCGCCGCGCCGGTGCCGGTCGCCTCGGGCACCACGCCAAACATGGCGATCTCGACATGATCCGGTCCACCTTCGCCCCGATGCAGTTCGGCCAGACCGATCGGCACCCCGTCCTGCTCCAGGAAGTGGATCTCGGTCGACGGCTTGGCGAGCAGGGCGGCGAGCTCGTCATCCGACATCACGGCGCGCGAGAACCAAAGCCAGTCGGTGCCGATGCGGCGGTAGAGGTCGCGATAGGCGGCGAGATCCGGCTTCACGACGTGGCGCACCGTCCGGCCGCCCTCCGCCTCGGCGGCCGGGGCAGGGCGGTTCGTCATTTCCAGATAGGTGACGACATTGGCGATCCGGCCGGGCGGCAGGTCGGTATAGCCGTCGAGGTCGAGGGCGATCGTTTCCGTCATTCCAGAATTTCCCGGTCGAGCAGGTAGCGTGCGGCGGCGATCAGCGTCGGGCGGATGTTGCCGCGCGCGGCGAAGACGAGCAGCAGCGGCTCGTTTTCGAGGAAATATTCGAGCACCGCGGCCAGGAAGCCCGGATCGCCGGCCGCATCGCGCAGCGTCTCGGGCCCGAGCCCGACCAGCGCCAGGAAGCGGCCCAGCTCCTCCGGTTCCGATGCCAGGAAGGCCAGGCCTTCGATCGCCAGCCTTTCCGCGCCCTCGAGATCGAGGGGCGGCTCTTTCTGCCGGATCATGCATTTGCCTTTCCGAAACGAATCTTCGCTAAAGTGGAGATCGATACCATCTAGTAGACGCCGTCGACGGGATCGAGGGCTGCAAGAAGGGACGAATGGCAAAGACCGTTCTCGTGGTGGAAGACAACGAGCTCAACATGAAGCTCTTCCACGACCTCCTCGAAGCGCATGGCTATAATATTATCCAGACCCGCAACGGCCTGGAAGCGCTCGAACTCGCCCGCACCCATCGCCCCGACCTGATTCTGATGGATATCCAGCTGCCCGAGGTCTCGGGCCTCGAAGTGACGAAGTGGATCAAGGAGGACGACGAATTGCGCGTCATCCCGATCATCGCCGTCACCGCCTTCGCCATGAAGGGCGACGAGGAGCGCATCCGCCAGGGTGGCTGCGAGGCCTATCTGTCGAAGCCGATTTCGATCGGCAAGTTCATCGAGACGGTGAAGACCTATCTCGGCGACGCCTGAGGCGACTTTTTCCCAATTCGTGCTGCTGGCCGGAACTGTAGCCATCATCCTGAGGTGCCCGGCGAAGCCGGGCCTCGAAGGAGGGTCCAGCGAACGCCCTTGATCTGGATCGCGAGCGGGTTTCGCCGGACTTTCGGACGTTGTCTGCATACTGGAGTGCCCCGCTGGACCCTCCTTCGAGGCTTCGCTTACGCGAAGCACCTTGTATTAGCCGGTTGTGCAAGGATGGGGGTGCCGGAGCAGGAAGAAGGTGACCGGCGGATCGTAGGCACCTGAGCCGGTTTGGGCTGATCCTGAGCTGGATCGCGGTCACCGCTTCATCGGACCCGGATGGTTGAACGAACGCAAGGTTCGCATCACAAGGTGGGGACGACGAAGATGAACCAGTCTAACACGATCGTGGCCGGCATCGACACGGGAAAGGCATTTCTCGACATCGCCATCGACGGCCGGACGGACCATTGGCGGGTCAGCAATGATCGATCCGGTTGGCAGCAACTGGCGGCGCTGTTCCACGCCGAGGGCGTCGAGCGCGTCGGCATTGAGGCGAGCGGCGGCTACGAGCGCGGTGTCGTCGCCCATCTGCGGGCCGCCGGCCTTTCCGTCACCCTTCACCAGCCGGCACAGATACGTGCCTTCGCCGCGATGACAATGCGCCGGGCCAAGAATGATCGCCTCGACGCCCGGTTGATCGCCGCCTTCACGGCGCTGCTCGCCACCACCCGCCCGGCACCCGATCCGCGTTTCCTCGCGCTCGCGGATCACCTGACTTTCATCGAACAGACCGAGGAGGACATCGTCCGCGCCAAAACCCGGATCGAGCATCAGGCCGAGCCGCGTCTGCGACGGCAGCTCGAGGCCGATCTCGCCCGTGCCAGGTCCCGGCGCGACCGCGAACTCGCCCGCCTCGAGGCGGCCTTGCGCTCCCATGCCGATCTTGGCCGTCGCCTCGATCTGGTTCTCTCCGTTCCCGGCATCGGCCTTCGGACCGCTCTCGCCCTGATCGTCGCCATGCCGGAACTGGGAACGCTGTCGCGGGAACAGGCCGCCGCCCTGGCCGGCCTGGCGCCCTTCGATCGCGACAGCGGCAAGCAGCATGGCGTCCGGCATATCGGCGGCGGTCGCGCCCGGGTTCGAACCGCCCTTTACGCCGCCGCCCTGCCGGCCTCGTATCGCTGGAACAAGGCTCTCGTCGCCATGCGCCAAAGGCTCGCCGACCGCGGCAAGACCCACAAGCAAACCATGATCGCCTGCGCCAGAAAGCTCCTCATCTACGCCAATACCGTCGTCCAGAGAGATACCCCATGGGCGATCGACGGATAATGGTTGCTCAGGATGATGGCGGAGCAGGTCGATCGGCCTGATAGACTCAGAGGCTTGGACAACTGCCGCCCTCACATTTGAGACAACAAAAAAGGCGCCGAAACGGCGCCTTTTTCGAAACTTCCGAAACCGATCTTACTTGATCTTGGCTTCGCGGAACTCGACGTGCTTGCGCGCGACCGGGTCGTACTTCTTGGCCGAGAACTTCTCGGTCATGGTACGCGAGTTCTTCTTGGTGACGTAGAAGAAGCCGGTGTCAGCAGAGCTCACGAGCTTGATCTTGATCGTGGTGGCCTTGGCCATGGTCAAACCTCAAAATTGTTGCGCGCAGCGTAGCTGGAACTGGCCCGGCGCCTTTGTGCGCGCACCCTACGGATTCAGAACTGAAAGTCAAGAAAGCTTCTTGGACACTCCCTTGGAAACTGCCTTGGGAAGGCGCGCCAGCCCGATCCGAATGATCAGCATGGCGAGATAGGCGGCGAAGAACAGGCCGATTCCGATGGCGAAGCCGTGCGGATTCCAGACATCCATCGCGACGCCCAGGGTCGCCGGGCCGACGAGCCCGCCCAGCGAATAGCAGAAGACGAAGGCGGCGTTGGCGGCGGCCAGGTCCGAGCCGGTGAAGCGCGAGCCGAGATGGGCAAGGCCCACCGTATAGAGCGAGCCGATGACGCCGCCCCAGATCGCCAGAGCGATCATCAGCGGCCAGAACGAGGCGGCCACCAGCGGCAGGATCGCCGCGCCGAGCATGCCAAAGGCGGCGATGATCATCAACAGCTTCCGCCGGTCCATCCGGTCCGACAGCATGCCCATCGGCATCTGCAGCAGAATGTTGCCGATCGTGACGCCGATGCCGAGCAGGATGACCAGCTCGCGCGTATGGCCGACGCGCTGGCCATAGATCGGCAGCAGCGCGAAGGCGCCGGTCTCGATCGTGCCGAACAGCAGCGCGGCGCCGGTGGCGGCGGGCGCCAGGAACAGGAAGCGGCCGAAGGAGTGCTTTTCGCGGCGGTCGAGCTTGGGCGCGACGGGCAAGCCGCACAGCACGGGAATGATGCCGAGCGTCAGCACGCCGGAGCCGATCAGGAAGGGCAGCATGCCCTGCGTGCCGGTCAGCGACAGAATCACCGGGCCGAGCGCGAAGCCGCCGGAAAGCACCGAGGCATAGATGCCCATGACGATGCCGCGCCGGGCGGGCGGCGCTGCCGAGCTGATCCAGAATTCCGACAGCACGAAGGTGGTGGTGACGGCCGCGCCGCCGACCAGGCGCAGCAGGAACCAGGCCCAGAAGGGCGCGATATAGAAGAGGGGCAGGGCGGCTGCGAGGGTGAGGATCGCCAGCGCCAGCAATTGCGCCGTGCCGATTCGGGCGGCGAGCTTCGAGACGAACGGGGTGACGGCGATCGCGGCCAGGCCCCAGGTGGCGGTGTTGATGCCGATCCAGGTCGAGGAAATGCCCCGGTCTTCCAGCGTCAGCGCCAGGAGCGGCAGCGTGATCGAGAAGCCGAGGCCGACGGCCGCGACGGATCCGATCGCCGCGACGAGGCCGATCGTGCCGCCGCCATCGGTCCGCCGCCCGGATGCCATGGTCATGTATTCGCCTCGGATACTGAATTGCAGCGCTGTGTCGTTAAAGGACGGCGCCGTTCTAGACGCTGCGCCGGCTGGGGTCGAGAGGGGGAGGCTGGTTCAGCCCGTGTCGGATCGGGAGCAGGAGCAGGGTTCATGGTGTCAAACTTGAACTTCACCTCTCCCGGAGGGAGCGGTCGGAGCGCAGCTCCGGGTGAGGGTTTAGGGAACCATCCGGATAGAACAACATGCCGCCGGGAGCCTGAGCGGTGAGGCCGTAAACCCCCACCCGCCGGCTCCGCCGTCGACCTCTCCCTCAGGGAGAGGTGAAGGGGAGCGCTGCTCTTCGAGCCAGTCGGGATCCTGTATGACGGATGGGATCAGGGTGAGGCCGGACTTTGTCCGAAAGCCGGCTTTCGCATTTTAAGACCGTCCGGCCCTTAGCCCGAATCGGCGCGCCATGCTTCCGGTGCGTGGTCGTCGGCGTCGCCGTCGGGGTCGAAGCCGTGCATGTAGAGCGCCCATTGCAGCCCGACGATGGCGCCCTTGATCGGCCGCAGCAGGCCGAGCGTCAGGACCGCCGTCAGCGGCAGCCAGATCGCCAGATGCGTCATGTTGGAGAGATGCCAGGCCATTTCGACGATCAGCATCAGCGGCACCACGATGTGGGCGACGATGGTGATGGTGAAATAGGGCGGGGCGTCGTCGGCGCGCTGGTGCGACAGGTCCTCGCCGCAAACGTCGCAGGCATTGGCGACGGTGAGATAGCCGTTGAACATCCGGCCCTTGCCGCAGGCCGGGCAGCGGCAGAAGAAACCGCGCGACATCGCCTGCCACAACGAACGCTGCGGGCGGACGGTCGCTTCGGAACTGCTGGTCCACTCGTTCATCGGCTTCTCCTTGACGCGGCTAATATCGCGCCTGCGCCGGGGGATACAAGCCGACGCGGCAATCCACCGCGCGGCCGGCTCCGCCTTCGCCCGCGCATCTGCACCGTCGGCGCGGCATCAAACCTTCGTCTGGCGCGGCGTCGGCGGGCGTGCAAAACACACAGCGAAAGGCCCGCCGGTCTTGTCGCCCGGGGCGGAAGTCAATATAGGGGTCGCTTCAATGAATGAGCTCAAAGCCAGTCCCGCCGCAGTGTTCGCGCATCGCCACCTGCTAGGCATTGAAGGTCTCCTGCCCGCGGAGATCATCGCCCTTCTCGATCTCGCCGAAGAGGCGGTCGAAGTCAGCCGACAGGTCGAGAAGAAGAAGGCCGTCCTGCGCGGCCGCACGCAGATCAACCTGTTCTTCGAGGCCTCGACGCGGACGCAATCCTCGTTCGAGCTCGCCGGAAAGCGCCTCGGCGCCGACGTCATGAACATGTCGGTCGGCTCGTCCTCGGTGAAGAAGGGCGAGACGCTGATCGATACGGCGATGACGCTGAACGCCATGAACCCCGACATCCTGGTGGTCCGCCACCACGCGGCCGGCGCGGTTCACCTCTTGGCGCAGAAGGTCGGCTGCTCGGTGATCAATGCCGGCGACGGCGCGCATGAGCATCCGACCCAGGCGCTGCTCGATGCGCTGACTATCCGCCGCCACAAGGGGCCGATCCACGACCTGACGGTGGCGATCTGCGGCGACATCCTGCATTCGCGTGTCGCCCGCTCCAACATCATGCTGCTGAACGCGCTCGGCGCCCGGGTGCGCTGCATCGGGCCGTCGACGCTGCTGCCGAAGGGGCTCGACCGTCTCGGCGTCGAGATCTTCACCGACATGCGCAAGGGTCTGAAGGATGTCGACATCGTCATGATGCTGCGCCTGCAGCGCGAGCGCATGGATGGTTCCTTCGTGCCTTCGGTGCGCGAATATTTCCACTTCTTCGGTCTCGATGCGGAGAAGCTGGCCTATGCTCGGCCCGGCGCGCTGGTCATGCATCCCGGCCCGATGAACCGGGGCGTCGAGATCGACTCGGCCATCGCCGACGGGCCGCAGAGCCTGATCCGCGACCAGGTCGAGATGGGCGTCGCGGTGCGCATGGCGGTGCTCGAGGCACTCGCCCAGAACCTTCCGAACGGATGAGGGCGAGATGATGCCGGATCGCCTGAAAGAAACCCAACGCCCGCTGGTGCTCGCCAATGCGCGCGTCATCGACCCGTCGCGCAAGCTCGACGCGCGCGGCTCCGTCATCATCGCCGATGGCGTGATCGTGGCGGCTGGACCGGAGGCGGACAACGCCGCCGTACCGGATGGCGCCGAGATCGTCGATTGCCGCGGCGCAGCCGTCATGCCCGGCCTGATCGACATGCGCGTCTTCATCGGCGAGCCGGGCGGCGAGCATCGCGAGACCTTCGCCTCGGCCGGCCAGTCGGCCGCCGCCGGCGGCGTCACCACCGTCATCATGATGCCGGACACCGATCCCGTGATCGACGACGTGGCGCTGGTCGACTTCATCGCCCGCCGCACGCGCGACACGGCGCTGGTCAACGTCATGCCGATGGCCGCCATCACCAAGGGCCTGAAGGGCCGGGAGATGACGGAGTTCGGCCTGTTGCAGGATGCCGGCGCCGTCGGCTTCACCGATGGGCGGCACTCGATCACCAATGCGCTGGTGCTGCGCCGGGCGCTGACCTATGCCCGCGATTTCGGCGCGCTGATCATGCACCACCCGGCCGATCCGGACCTGACCGGCTCGGGCGTGATGAACGAAGGCGAGACGGCGACCCGGCTCGGCCTTTCCGGCATTCCGAAGGAAGCCGAGATCATCATGCTGGAGCGCGACATTCGCCTCGCGGCGCTGACGCGTGGCCGCTACCACGCGGCGCAGATCAGTTGCGCGGAATCGCTCGATATCATCCGCCGCGCCAAGAAGGCGGGGCTCGCCGTCTCCTGCGGCGTCTCGGCGACGCATCTGGCGCTGAACGAGCTCGATATCGGCCCCTATCGCACCTTCTTCCGGCTGTCGCCGCCGCTTCGTTCGGAAGATGACCGCCAGGCGATGATCGAGGGCGTCGCCGACGGCTCGATCGATGTGATCGTCTCCAGCCATGATCCGCAGGACGTCGACACCAAGCGCCATCCCTTCGCGGAAGCCGCCGACGGCGCGGTCGGGCTCGAAACCCTGCTCGCGGCGACGCTGCGCCTCGTCAACAATGGCGATGTCGACCTGCTGACGGTAGCGCGTGCGCTTTCGACCCGGCCGGCGGAACTGCTCGGCCTGCCGGGGGGCAAGCTGACGCCGGGCGCGCCCGCCGACATCATCCTGGTCGATTCGGCGATGCCCTGGATCTGCGACGGCGAGAAGCTGCGCTCGCGCTCCAAGAACACGCCGTTCGAAGGCGCGCGCTTCGAGGGCCGCGTGCTCCGGACAATCGTTGCAGGCCGGACCGTCTACGCATACGCTGGCGACTGATTTCACGTTTCCCGGTGGCTGGATTTCCCAGGCACCGCGCCATCTTTTCGAGTTCGGGGGAATCCTGCCATGCCGCAGCCGGTTGGCTGGGACTTAAGTGCGTCGCTCGCCGTGGCGGCGCTGGTGCTTGGCTATCTCCTGGGCTCGATCCCGTTCGGGCTGATCCTGACGCGCTTCGCCGGCCTCGGCGACATCCGCTCGATCGGCTCGGGCAATATCGGCGCCACCAACGTTCTGCGCACCGGCAACAAGAAGCTGGCCGCCGCGACGCTGATCGGCGATGCGCTGAAGGGCACCGTCGCCGTGCTGCTGGCCGGTCATTTCTGGGGGCCGGAAGCGGCGCTCCTGGCGGGACTTGGCGCCTTTCTCGGCCACATCTTCTCCGTCTGGCTGCGCTTCAAGGGCGGCAAGGGCGTCGCCACCTATCTCGGCGTGCTGATCGGCCTCGCCTGGCCGATGGCGCTGCTGTTCGCGGCGGTCTGGATCGCGGTCGCCTATATCGCCCGCTATTCCTCGCTCGCGGCGCTGGTGGCGAGTGTCCTCGTGCCGATCGTGCTGCTGGCGACCGGCGACATCCCGAAGGGGGGGCTGTTCGCGGTTCTGGCAGTAATCCTGATCCTCAAGCACAGCACCAACATCCGGCGGCTGCTCGGCGGCACCGAGAGCCGCATCGGCCAGAAGGGCTGACATGGCGCGCGGGGAAAATGGTTCTCCCCGCGACGCTGGACGGCCCGCCGACGTTCGCCTGAGCGACGACGAGCGCGCCGCCTGGCTGCAGCTGATCCGAAGCGAGAATGTCGGACCCGTCACCTTCCGCGAGCTGATCCGCCATTTCGGCTCGGCCGTCGCCGCTCTCGAAGGGCTGCCCGAACTCGCCGCCCGCAGCGGCCGACGCGTCCGCATTGCCAGCCGCACGGAAGCCGAGCGCGAGATCGACCAGCTTTCCCGCCTCGGCGGCCAGTTCGTGGGGATTCGCGAGGCGGGGTATCCCGCCTGGCTGAAGGCGATCGATGCCGCCCCGCCGCTTCTCTCGGTTCGCGGCAGCCTCGCCGTGCTGGAGAAGCCGATGATCGCCATTGTCGGCGCGCGCAGCGCCTCGGTGGTCGGCTGCCGGCTGGCGCAGCGTCTGGCGCGCGATCTCGGCGATGGCGGCTTCGTCATCGCTTCGGGCCTGGCGCGCGGCATCGACGCGGCGGCGCATGAGGCGGCGCTGGATGGCGGCACTGTCGCGGTCTTCGCGGGCGGGCTCGACCGGCTCTATCCGCCGGAAAACGCCGCGCTGGCCGACCGCATCCTGGAAAGCGGCGGGGCGCATGTCTCGGAAATGCCGCTCGGCTGGGAGCCGCGCTCGCGCGATTTTCCCCGCCGCAACCGGCTCGTCGCCGGCATGGCGTCGGGCACGGTCATCGTCGAGGCGGCGCAGCGTTCTGGATCGCTGATCACCGCGCGGCTCGCCGGCGAACAGGGCAGGGCGGTGTTCGCCGTTCCGGGGTCGCCGCTCGATCCGCGCGCCGCCGGCACCAACCAGCTGATCAAGCAGGGCGCGCATCTCGTTACCGAAGCCGCCGACGTGCTGGAGATCGTCGCGCCGATGCTGGGCCGCGCCTTCGCGCCGCAAGCCGGCTGGCCGGTCGGCGGTAGCGACGGTCTGGCGGAGCGTCGCTTCGACGGGGCGTCATTCCTCGATGCGGACGACAGGCTGGATGCCGACGCCATGCCGGACGACGAGGCGTCGGCGCGGGAGGGCACAACCCGCCACGCCGCGTCCCGGCCGGGCATGGCGAACGAGGGGCCGCGCGCGGTTGTGCCGGATGCCGCGCAGCACGACCGGGATCGCGACCGGCTGGTCGAGGCTCTGGGGCCGGCGCCGACCGAGATCGACGCCCTGATTCGGTTCACCGGCCTGTCGGCGGCGCTGGTGCAGATGCTGCTATTGGAACTGGACCTGGCCGGCCGGATCGAGCACCACGCCGGCCAGCGCGTCTCGCTGCTGCACTAGGCCAACTGGGGCCCGGGCGTCTCCGTCAGGCGCCTGAGCGGCGCCGGGCTATCCGGGATGGCCCGGGCGCTGGCTTTCCTGCCGGGCTTCTTCTTCCGAGACGGCGAGCAGGTAGGAGAGAAACTCCATCCCCGCGCCGGAGGCCATGCTGCGCAGCTCCCTCGTCATCTCGGCGATGTAGCGGGCCTTCGCATGACGCAGGTCGGCCGTGGCGATGTTGGGTGCTATGCCGTCGCGGCTGGTATCTTCCGGTTGCCACCCCATATCCATACCTCGATTGTTGCAAGGCGTGCATCGACTCTCATATAGTTGCGTTTGCAACCCAATGCAACCATCTGGTGCAGCGTCGCTTGGCGTGACAGCCTTCATTGACAGTCAGGGTGCTTTCCGGGATTGTCCAGCCCGAATGCGCCCACACCGTGGGCCGGCGGGATTTCCGCCTTGTTCCAATTCTCGTCGGATCGGGTTTTCGTGGCTCGTCCGGCCTTTTCGTAAATGGCATTGATGAATCTCGTCATCGTGGAATCGCCTGCAAAGGCGAAAACGATCAACAAGTACCTCGGCTCCGACTATCACGTCGTGGCGTCCTACGGCCATGTCCGCGACCTGCCGTCGAAGGACGGCTCGGTGCTGCCGGACGAGGACTTCGCGATGAGCTGGGAGGCGGACCCGAAGTCCGCCAAGCGCCTTGTCGACATGGCCGCCGCCGCCAAGGCCGCCGACCGCATCATTCTTGCAACCGACCCGGATCGCGAAGGCGAGGCCATTTCCTGGCACGTTCTCGAAGTCCTGAAGCAGAAGCGGGCGATCAAGGACAAGCCGGTCGAGCGCGTGGTGTTCAACGCGATCACCAAGCAGGCCGTCCTCGAGGCGATGAAGAACCCGCGTCCGATCGACGTGGCGCTGGTCGACGCCTATCTGGCGCGCCGGGCGCTCGACTATCTGGTCGGCTTTACGCTGTCGCCGGTGCTGTGGCGCAAGCTGCCGGGCGCCCGCTCGGCCGGCCGCGTCCAGTCCGTGGCGCTCCGCCTCGTCTGCGACCGCGAGAACGAGATCGAGATCTTCAAGCCGCGCGAATACTGGTCGCTGCTGGCGACGCTGGCGACGCCGCGCGGCGACGAGTTCCAGGCCCGCCTGGTCGGCGCCGACGGCAAGAAGATCAGCCGCCTCGACGTCGGCACTGCCGAGGAGGCCGAGGCGTTTCGCGCGGCGCTCGACGCCGGCCGCTATACGGTGGCCGAGATCGAGTCGAAGCCGGCCAAGCGCCATCCCTTCGCGCCCTTCACCACCTCGACCCTGCAGCAGGAGGCGAGCCGCAAGCTCGGCTTCGCGCCGAACCGCACCATGCAGCTGGCGCAGCGCCTCTATGAGGGCGTCGAGCTCAGCGGCGAGACGGTCGGTCTCATCACCTATATGCGTACCGACGGCGTCGACATGGCGCCGGAGGCGGTTGCCGCTGTCCGCGGCGTGATCGGCACCGATTTCTCGGCCAAGCACCTGCCGGACGCGCCGCGCCGCTACCAGACCAAGGCGAAGAACGCCCAGGAAGCGCATGAGGCGATCCGCCCGACCGACCCGACCCGCCGTCCGCGCGACGTCGCCCGCTATGTCGAGCAGGACCAGGCCCGCCTCTACGAGCTGATCTGGAAGCGCACCGTCGCCAGCCAGATGGAATCGGCGGAGATGCAGCGCACCGCCGTCGACATTCTCGTCGAAGCCGGCGGCCGCAAGATCGACCTGCGCGCCTCCGGGCAGGTCATGACCTTCGACGGCTTCCTCGCTCTCTATAATGAGGACAAGGACGAGGAGGGCGACGAGGACGAAGGCCGCCTGCCGCGCATGGAGAAGGCCGAGAGCCTGACCAAGAAGGCGATCGCCGCCACCCAGCATTTCACCGAGCCGCCGCCGCGCTACAGCGAAGCGACGCTGGTGAAGCGCATGGAAGAGCTCGGCATCGGCCGTCCCTCGACCTATGCCGCGACGCTGACCGTGCTGCGCGACCGCGAATATGTCCGCCTCGACAAGAAGCGCCTCGTGCCCGAGGACAAGGGCCGCCTGGTCACGGCGTTCCTGCAGAGCTTCTTTGCCCGCTATGTCGAATATGATTTCACCGCCGATCTGGAAGAGAAGCTCGACCAGATCTCGGCCGGCGAGATCGCCTGGAAGGACGTGCTGCGCGAATTCTGGCAGCGTTTCGCCGCCGATGTCGGCGAGACCAAGGAACTGCGCGTCACGCAGGTTCTGGACGCGCTGAACGACCTGCTTGGGCCCCACATTTTCCCGGCGCGCGCCGATGGCGGCGATCCGCGCACCTGCCCGTCCTGCGGCGCCGGCCGCCTGTCGCTGAAGCTCGGCAAGTTCGGCGCCTTCATCGGCTGCTCGAACTATCCGGAATGCCGCTTCACCCGCCAGCTCGTGGCCTCCGGCGACGATGCGACGCCGGGCGAGAATGGCGAAAACGGTTCGGTGCTCGGCGCCGAGGGTTCGAAGGTGCTGGGCAAGGATCCGGCGACGGGTCTCGACGTCACGCTGCGCAGCGGCCGTTTCGGTCCCTACGTCCAGCTCGGCGAACCCGAAGGCAAGGAAAAGCCGAAGCGCGCCTCGCTGCCCAAGGGCTGGGAAGCCGCGACGCTCGACCTCGACAAGGCGCTCGCGCTGCTGTCGCTGCCGCGCGACGTCGGTATCCATCCCGAGGACGGCAAGCCGATCCAGGCCGGTATCGGGCGTTACGGTCCGTTCCTGCTGCATGACGGCAAATACGCCAATCTCGACAGCGTCGACGAGGTGTTCGTCGTCGGCATCAACCGCGCCGTCGACGTCATCGCCGAGAAGAAGGCGCGCGGCGGACGGCCGGCCCGCGCCGGCGCCGAGCCGATCAAGACGCTGGGCGATCACCCGACCCTGGGCGGCCCGATCACCGTGCATGCCGGCAAGTATGGCCCCTATGTGAAGCATGGCGCCGTCAACGCCACGCTGCCGAAGGCCTTGCCGCCGGAAACCGTTTCGCTCGACGAAGCCGTCGCCCTGATCGCCGAGAAGGCGGGCAAGGCTCCGGTCAAGAAGACGCGCGCGGCTGCAAAGCCGAAGGCGGAAGCCAAGACCACCGCGAAGAAGGCCCCGGCGAAGAAGGCCGCTGCCAAGGTCGCGGATGGCGACGGCGTGTCGGAAGACACGCCGAAGAAGGCTCCTGCCAAGAAGGCTGCCGCCAAGAAGCCGGCCGCGAAGAAGACCGCGACAAAGAAATCGCCTGCCGAGGCCGACGCCGAGTAGCCGGCCGCCGCGTCACGCATTCTCGAGGCCGGCTGTTGCCAGAATGGACACAGCCGGCCATTCTCATTTCTCCCCCTTGGGAGAGGCCGGGCGCAGTCCCGGCCGCCCCCATTCCGAACTGGACATAATTTACTTGGCCAAGAAGCCAGATACTCCCCCCAAAGCCGCCAAGGTCCGGACGCCCGGCGCGAGATCCGCGACGCGTTCCGCAGCCTTCGCCAAGGCCTCCGGCAAGCCGGTCGCCCCCGTCGCCCCGCCTGCCAACGGCATGCCCTCGCGCGAGGCGATCCTCGCCTTCATCGCCGAACATCCCGGCAAGGCGACCAAGCGCGAGATCTCGAAGCATTTCGGCATTTCCGGCGGCGCCCGCATCGCGCTGAAGCGCACGCTCAAGGAATTGAGCGAGGACGGCCTCGTCGAGAAGAACCGCAAGAAGCTGTCGCGTCCGGGCGATATCCCGCCCGTCACCGTGCTGCTGATCACCGAGCGCGATGAGCATGGCGAATTCGTCGCCCAGCCCGCGCTCTGGGACACCGACCATGGCGCCGCGCCGCGCATCCTGATCCGTCTCAATCGCGGCAAGCCGCTGGTTCCGGCGCCCGGCATCGGCGACCGCGTGCTGTCGCATGTCGACGCCGCCGACCTGGAAGAGACCGGCTTCGCCCATACCGGCCGCATCATCAAGGTGCTGGAGAAGCGGGCCGCCTCCATCCTCGGCGTCATCCGCATCACGCCCGGCGGCGCCCGCGTGCTGCCGGTCGATCGCAAGCAGAAGGAAGCCGAAGTCGAGGCCGACGACCTGAACGGCGCCAAGAATGGCGATCTCGTTTCGGTCGAGGCCAAGCGCATGTCGCGCTTCGGCCTGCCGCGCGTGCGCGTGGTCGAGATCATCGGCGACATGTCGAGCGAGAAGGCGGTCTCGATGATCGCCATCCATGCGCACGACATTCCCTACATCTTCCCGCCGCAGGTTCTGGAAGACGCCGAGAAGGCCAAGCAGGCGAAGATCGCCGGCGGCCGCGAGGACTGGCGGCAGGTGCCGCTCGTCACCATCGATCCGGCCGACGCCAAGGACCATGACGACGCCGTTTATGCCGAGCCGGACACCGACCCGGAAAATCCCGGTGGCTTCCTCGTTACCGTCGCGATCGCCGACGTCGCCTGGTATGTGCGCCCGAATTCGGCGCTCGACCGCGAGGCGCTGAAGCGCGGTAACTCGGTCTATTTCCCCGACCGCGTCGTGCCGATGCTGCCCGAGCGCATCTCGAACGATCTCTGCTCGCTGCGCGAGGGCGAGGATCGCCCGGCGCTGGCCGTGCGGATGCAGTTCACCGCCGAGGGCAAGAAGAAGTTCCATTGGTTCCACCGCATCATGATGCGTTCGGCGGCCAAGCTCTCCTACAGCCAAGCGCAGGCCGCGATCGACGGCCGGCCGGACGACAAGACCGGGCCGCTGCTCGGGCCGATCCTGAAGCCGCTCTGGGCGGCCTATGCCGTGATGAAGCGCGGCCGGGACAATCGCGAGCCGCTCGATCTCGACCTGCCCGAGCGCAAGGTCATCGTCGGCGCCGATGGCTCGATCGACAAGATCGTCATTCCCGAACGCCTCGACGCGCACAAGCTGATCGAGGAGTTCATGATCCAGGCGAACGTCGCGGCGGCGGAAACGCTGGAGCGCAAGGGTTCGCCGCTGGTCTATCGCGTGCATGACCAGCCCTCGCTGGCCAAGCTCGAATCGCTGCGGGAATTCCTCGCCACGATCGAGATGAACCTGCCGAAGAGCGGCAATCTGCGCCCGAGCAACTTCAACACCATCCTCGGACGGGTGAAGGACAGCGAGCACGCGGCCCTCGTCAACGAGGTCGTGCTGCGCTCGCAGAGCCAGGCGATCTACAGCCCCGACAATATCGGCCATTTCGGCCTCAACCTGCGCCGCTACGCGCATTTCACCTCGCCGATCCGCCGCTATGCCGATCTGATGGTGCATCGCGCGCTGGTGCGGGCGCTGGAAATGGGCGAGGGCGGGTTGCCGGACGGCATGGACAAGGACCTCCCGGCGATCGCCGAGGAGATCTCGACGGCCGAGCGCCGGGCCATGGCGGCCGAACGCGAGACCATCGACCGTCTCGTGGCGCATTGGCTGGCCGATCGCATCGGCGCGCAGTTCCATGGCCGCATCGCGGGCGTCACCCGCGCCGGCCTGTTCGTCAAGCTGGACGAGACCGGCGCCGATGGCTTCGTGCCGATCGGCTCCATCGGCTCGGACTTCTACCAGTTCGACGAGGCGCGCCA
The DNA here is from genome assembly GCF_044452255.1 of Kaistia sp. UC242_56. Lineage (NCBI taxonomy): Bacteria > Pseudomonadati > Pseudomonadota > Alphaproteobacteria > Hyphomicrobiales > Kaistiaceae > Kaistia > Kaistia sp. UC242_56. The sequence goes on along the minus strand of NZ_JBIOAN010000002.1, from coordinate 4,254,095 downwards.
GGCCGTGATCGGCTCGCGCAATGGCGAGATGTTCCGCCTGGGCGACAGCGTCGACGTCAAGCTGGTCGAAGTGGCGCCGGTCGCCGGCGCGCTTCGCTTCGAGCTGATGTCCGATGGCAAGCTGCTTCCCAAGGGAGAACGCAAGGTTGTGGAGCGCGAGTTCCGCGGTCGCGGCGGGCGTCCTGCCGGAGCGGCGTTCAAGGGTCGGCCGGGGGGCAAGCGGCGCTAGAAAAATCTCAAATCCTTGAGGCAAGACACCGGCGCCTTTTGCCCCTATTAACCTTGGCGGGCCATAAGGGACGCGGGCCGAGGACGGGGCAGGAGACGCATGGTTTCGCCGGATTATGAGACGCACGAAGTCAACAACCAGGTCGCGTTTCGCGTCGGCGCGAACCTTTATGCGTCCGACCCGGTGCTGGCCGCCCTGGTCGAGGGCCTGCCGCGGCCGGTGGTCGAGGGGCTTGCAACCCATGGTCAGCAATGGGGATCGGCCGAGATGGCCGATCTCGCGCGGCTGGCCAACGCCGTGCCGCCGGTTCTGAAGACGCATGACGCTGCCGGGCGCCGCGCCGATACGGTCGAGTTCCACCCTGCCTACCATGCCCTGATGCGGCGCAGCGTGGCCGCAGGCCTGCAGGCGTCGATCTGGGACGCCAGCGGCGACGAGGCCAGCGTTCGCGCCGTCGCCCGTGCCGCCCGCATCTACATGACCGCGCAGGTCGAGGCCGGCCATGTTGGCGCGATGTCGGTGACCAGCGCCAGCGTCGCGGCGCTCGCGCACGCGCCGAAGCTCGCCGAAACCTGGCTGCCGATGATCCGTTCGCGGCGCTACGATTCGCGCGTCATCCCCTCGGCGCAGAAGGCGGGCGCGCTGTTCGCCTTCGCCACGACCGAGAAGCAGGGGGGCTCGGATCTTCGCTCCAATTCGACGCGGGCCGAGGCCTCGGGCGACGGCAGCCACCGGCTCGTCGGCCATAAATGGTACGTTTCGGCGCCGATGAGCGACGCGCTGCTGGTGCTGGCGCAGACGCTGGAAGGGCTCTCCTTCTTCCTTGTGCCGCGCTTCCTGCCCGACGGCAAGCGCAACCCGATCCGCCTGGCGCGCCTCAAGGACAAGCTCGGCACCCGCTCCAACGCGGTCGCCGAGGTCGAATTCCCCGGCACGACCGGCTTCTTGGTCGGCGAGGCCGGGCGCGGCGTCTCGACCATCAACGAGACGGTGACGCTGACCCGCGTCGACAGCGCCGTCACCTCGGCCGGAATTTCGCGCGCCGCACTTGCCGAGGCCGTGCATTACGCGCGCCACCGCAAGGCCTTCGGCGCGCCGCTGCTCGACCAGCCGCTGATGACCCGCGTGCTGGCTGACTTGGCGCTCGACGTCACCGCTTCGGCGGCGCTCGCCTTCCGCCTGGCGGAAGCCGTCGACCGCTCGCATGACGATCCGCTCGAGGCTGCCTTCGCGCGGCTGATGACGCCCGTGGTGAAATACTGGATCACCAAGGTGACCCCGTCCGTGGTCGCCGAGGCGATCGAGTGCACCGGCGGCAACGGCTTCGTCGAGGAGAGCCATCTGGCGCGGCTCTATCGCGACGCCTTGGCGCCGGCGCTCGCCGACGGCCCCGGCAACGTGCTCTGCCTCGACGTGCTGCGCATCCTGCGCCGCTCCTCGGATTCGCTCGAAGCAGTGCTGCGGGTGATCGAGGACGGGCTCGGCCAGGCCGCGCGCTCGACGCTCAACGTGCTGCGCGCCGCCACCGCCGTGGCGCTGGCCGATGAGGGCTCGGCCCGCATCCTGGTCGAACAGCTGGCCATGACGGTTGCCGCCGCCGCGATGCGCCGCCGCTTCCCGGCCGTGATCGCCGATGCGTTCCTGGAATCGCGCCTCGGCAAGCCGTGGCGTTCTACCTATGGCATGCTCGACGCGCGCTTCGATGCGCGCGCCTTTGTCGACTATATCTGCCCGAAGGGCTGATCGTCCTCGAGATCGCGCGCGTCCTGGATGTCGCGCGTGATCTTCTGCATGCGGTCGAGCGCGCCCTGCAGGATGAAGGCGGCCGCCATCTTGTCGACCAGCTCGCCGCGCCGCTTGCGGCTGGTGTCGGCCTCGAGCAGCGTGCGCGTCACCGCAACGGTCGACAATCGCTCGTCCCAGAACGACACCGAGATGTCGATCTTCGGCAGCAGATTGCGCACGAAGGCGCGCGTCGCCTGGGCGCGCGGGCCTTCCGAGCCGTCCATGTTGAGCGGCAGGCCGATGATGATGCCCGCGACCTGGCGCTCGCGGATCACCTTGATCAGGGCCTCGACGTCCTGGGTGAACTTCACCCGGTTGATCAGGACCAGCGGCGAGGCGATGCGCCGGCCGAGATCCGAGATCGCGACGCCGATCGTCTTGGTGCCGAGATCGAGGCCGATCAGGCCGGCGGCCGGCGGCAGCGCCTGCTGCAGTTCCGCGAAATCCAGGATGGTGCCGGTCATGGCCGCCTTCAGATGTAGATGACGGCGACGAAGCCGAGGATGACGACGATCGTGCCGACGATCATCACCGTCGAGAAATGCCGGTCGATGATGGCGCGCGCCTGCGGCCCGAAGGCATAGAACAGCCCCGCCACCAGGAAGAAACGCAGCCCGCGCGTGATGATGCAGGCGATGATGAAGGTGGCGAGGTTCAGATGCGCCACGCCCGAGGCGATCGTCACCAGCTTGAACGGGATCGGCGTCAGCCCCTTGGCGACGATGATCCAGCCGCCCCATTCGTCGAAGCGCAGCTGGAAGGTATGGAAGGCTTCCTGCAGATTGTAGAAGACGATGACCGGCTGGCCGATCGCCTCGTAGAGCCCGGCGCCGATGGCATAGCCGGCAAGGCCGCCCAAAACCGAGAAGACCGTGCAGACCAGGGCCGCGATCCAGGCGCGCTCGCGCCGCGCCAGCACGATGGCGGCGAGGATCGGATCGGGCGGAATCGGGAAGAACGACGCTTCGGCGAAGGACACCACGGCCAGCAGCCAGAGCGCATGCGGCCCGGCCGAGAGTTCCATGCATCGGTCGAAGAGCCGCTTCATCAGCCCTGGGCGGGCGGCCTTCGGCGCGGTTGCTTCCATGTCCGTCACGTTCCCTCCGGTCGGTTCACCCGCCCTTATCACGGATCATGCCGCGCGCGGCAAGCAAGCCCGCCGGGGCGCGGCAAGATTGCGCGCCCGCGGGGGTGTTTAATCGGCCCGCCGCCGCCATATTGGAGCTGAAATTCGACAGAAGGATGAATCTCTCCATGCAGCTTACCTGGCTCGGCCATTCGGCCTTTCGCGTCGAGATCGACGGCGCCGTCATCCTGATCGACCCGTTCTTCACCGGCAATCCGAGCTTTCCTGGCAATGAAGAAGCCTGGACGCGCGGCGTCACGCATATCCTGCTGACGCATGGCCATGGCGATCACCTCGGCGACACGGTCGCGATCGCGGCGAAGACCGGCGCCAAGGTGGTGGCGGATGCGGATCTCGCCAGCTACCTCGCCCATAAGGGCGTCGCCAAGGTCGACCCGATGAACACGGGCGGGACTACCGACCAGGGCGCGTTCCGCGTGTCGATGACGGTGGCGCACCATTCCTCCGCCACGCTGGACGAGAACGGCGTCTCGCATTCGCTCGGCCATCCGCATGGCCTTGTCATCGCCGCCCCCGGCGAGAAGACGCTCTACCTCGCCGGCGATACCGACATCTTCTCCGACATGGCGCTGATCGACGAGATCTACCAGCCGAAGATCGGCATTTTGCCGATCGGCGACCGTTTCACCATGGGCGGCAAGGTCGCGGCGCTCGCGGCGCGGCGCTTCTTCCATTTCGAGACGGTGATCCCTTGCCACTATGCGACGTTCGGCCTGCTCGATGCGACGGCCGACGTCTTCGTCGAGGCCATGCAGGGCGCCGACACCAAGGTGGCGGTCCCGGCGATCGGCGAGACGCTGACGCTCTGAGGGGCGTTTGGCGTATTCACTTGCTCCGCCCTCGCCCCACGCTCGCCGTCATCCCGGGCGAAGACCCGGGATCCATTCAGCCGGGTTGGGTGCAAGCCTCCCGCAACCCCGGCCCTATGGATCCTCGCTTCCGCGAGGAGGACGGCGGAGGGTGAGGATGCGGCTTACCTTCTTTCGGAGGAGCCTCCTTGCAGAGGCTCCAAAGTTGCCCGCTGTCCCCCGCGCCCAGGCAGGTCGTCGCCCCGGCGCAGGCCGGGGCCCATAAACACTGGCCAAGCAGAATTTGATCCGACCTTCTGGTCCAAGCCGGTGGGTCTGGATCCCGGCCTTCGCCGGGATGACGGCCGAGGGTGGCTCCCGTGGCGAGGGTTTCTCTTGAGTCGAACGGCGAACCGGCGCCCCCGGCCAACCGACCGGCGGCACGTCAAAAAATCCAAAAGAAAAGGCCGGCGTTGCCGCCGGCCTCTTGGTCCTTTTGAAGGTCAACCGGTGGCCCGGTTGCCCGATCTACTGGCGATATTGCTGAATCCGCGTCGTCCGCAGCCCGGCAAGGCCGTGCTGGTCGATCGATTGCTGCCAGGAGATGAATTCCTCGACGGTCAACGTATAACGCTGACACGCCTCTTCAAGGCTGAGCAGGCCCCCCCGCACCGCCGCGACAACTTCTGCCTTACGGCGGATAACCCAACGTTTCGTGTCCCGCGGCGGCAAATCGGCAATCGTAAGCGGACTACCGTCCGGTCCGATAACATATTTGACGCGCGGACGCATTTGATCGGTCATTCTACTCTCACACACTCAACCTGACCTTGTCGAAGGCGAGACTACGACGTCGGCTTTAAAAATTGACTAAGCCCCCGGCAACGCTTCGGTAAGGTTTGCAACCGCCTGCAGCCGCCCGAAATCCGCGCGGGCGCGACGGCCGGTCGCCCCAGCGCCGCAGCTATGCCGGGCCGCCGGGACGCTCCCATTCCAGGTTGTGGCGTCGCTTGCGCCTTGAAGATGACGCGATCGCCGCTATAGTCCCGCCCTTAACGCGGCTCTGCCGCCTCCTGCGTTTCTGCCGCGGCCTGAAACCTGTTCGTGCGGCATCCCGGCAAGGCATTCCCACCATGCTCAACAGTCTCGATCTTCCCGGCCGCCCCGAGGACACGCGCATCGTCGTGGCCATGTCGGGCGGGGTCGATTCGTCGGTTGTCGCGGGATTGCTGAAACGCGAGGGCTATGACGTCGTCGGCATGACGCTGCAGCTCTACGATCATGGCGAGGCGACGCACCGCAAGGGCGCCTGCTGCGCCGGGCAGGACATTCACGACGCCCGCCGCGTCGCGGAGAGGCTCGATATTCCGCACTACGTGCTCGACTATGAGGAGCGCTTCCGCAAGTCGGTCATCGATCGCTTCGCCGAGAGCTACATCGCCGGCGAGACGCCGATCCCCTGCGTTTCCTGCAACCAGACGGTCAAGTTCTCCGACCTGCTGACCACGGCGCGCGAACTGGGCGCGGCGGCGCTCGCCACCGGCCATTATGTCCAGAGCCGGCTGCAGCCGAACGGCCATCGCGGCATGTTCCGCCCCGCCGACCTCGACCGCGACCAGAGCTATTTCCTGTTCGCGACGACGCCCGAGCAGCTCGATTTCATCCGCTTCCCGCTCGGCCATCTGACCAAGCCGGAGACGCGCGCCATCGCCCGCGAGCTCGGCCTGGAGATCGCCGACAAGCATGACAGTCAGGACATCTGCTTCGTGCCGAACGGAAAATATTCCGACGTCATCGAGCGGCTGAAGCCGGGCGCGGCCGAGGGCGGCGAGGTCGTGCATATCGACGGCCGCGTGCTCGGCCGGCACGAGGGCATCATCCATTACACGGTCGGCCAGCGCCGCGGCCTCGGCATCGCCTCGGCCGATCCGCTCTATGTCATCCATCTCGACGCGCGGCGCGGCCGGGTCATCGTCGGCCCGCGCGAGGCGCTCGCCGCCCGCCGGCTGGTGCTGCGCAACGTGAACTGGCTGGGCGATGCGCCGCTGGAGGCGATCGGCGCCGACGGGATGGAGATCTATGCCCGCGTCCGCTCGACGCGCGCGCCGCAGCGGGCGCAGATCGTGCAGAAGGATGGCGAGACCCAGGTCTCGCTGATCGACGGCGAGACAGGTGTCGCGCCGGGCCAGGCCTGCGTATTCTATGCGGGCCAGGGAGAGGGGGCTCGCGTCCTCGGCGGCGGCTGGATCAGCCGGGCCGAACGCGACGCCGAGGCGGAGCAGGCGCTTCGCCGCCTGATCGTGACGGATACCGTCGCCGCAGCATGAGGGAGAGCAATGCCGGAATTCTTTGAAGACGTCGCCCGCAAGTGGAAGTCCTTTGCGAGCAAACGCCGTTCTTCCAACCGGATCGACGAGAACGCCGTTCGCAATACCTACGCCCGCTGGGCGCCGGTCTATGACCGGGTATTCGGCTATGTCTTCGAATCGGGCCGGCGCGCCGCCGTCGCCTTCGTCAACGAATTGCCGGCCGGTCGCATTCTCGAATGCGGCGTCGGCACCGGCATCTCGCTGCCGCATTACAGCACCGGCCATCGCATCACCGGCATCGACCTGTCGCCGGAAATGCTGGAGATTGCGCGCGAGCGCGTCACGGCGGGCAAGCTCGACCATGTCGAGGCGCTGGAAGTCGCCGATGCCGGCGACCTGCAGATGGCGGACGCCAGCTTCGACACGTCGGTCGCCATGTTCGTGCTGACCGTGGTGCCGGACCCGCGCGCCGTGATGGGCGAACTCGCCCGCGTCACCAAGCCGGGCGGCGCCGTCGTGCTGGTCAGTCATTTCCCGGAGCAGAAGGGCTGGCGCGGCTGGCTCGGCGAGCGTCTGGCGCCGCTTTCCGCAGCGCTCGGCTGGCACATGGATTTCGACATCAGCCGCATCCTGGGCCGCTCCGATCTGCGCCTGGTCGACCGCCGGCGGGTGGGTCCGATCGGGTTTTTCACACTGCTTGTGTTTGAACGGGCCTGAAGCGTTCTGGCTGCTTGACAGCCCTCGGCCCGGCTCCCTATAAGCGGGCCATTCCAGCCGGCGCCCCAAGCGCCGGTCCTGGGGCGGAGTAGCTCAGCTGGTTAGAGCAGCGGAATCATAATCCGCGTGTCGGGGGTTCAAGTCCCTCCTCCGCTACCAACTTCCTCCATGCGAGTTCGCCGCCGTCCAAGACGTCGCGCAAAGCCTTGATCGCCTCACCCTTTGCGTTCACTCCTGTATCTGGACGTCCCAAGGCATCCCGATGCCGAGCATGGTACTGGGTTGGCCCCGCGCTGGTGATACCATACGGGAGGACAGCATGGCGCTCACGGATGCAGCTTGCCGAAATGCAAAGGCGGCCGAGAAAGACTTAGAGCTGGGCGATTCTGGTCAACTCTACCTGCTCGTTCGCCCCAACGGCTCAAAGCTATGGCGTCTGAACTGCAAGTTCGGGGGTCGACAGCATACCCTTTCGCTTGGATCGTACCCAGGGGTTGCCCTCGCGCCAACGCGCGCTGCGCGTGAGGCTGCGAAGTAGAAGCTCGCGACCGGGCACGATCCTAGCGCGAAGGACCTCCCCGTTGGGGTGCCTCCCATCTCCCGACATTTCAAGACCGTTGCGACGGCTTGGTTCAACAGCAAGTCAACAGGCTGGGTGCAAGCTCATGCCGATCGTGTTTGGTCGCGCCTTGAGGGCGATGTGCTTCCTGCGATCGGAATGAGGGACGTTGCGGAGATCAAGCCAGCTGACATTCTGGCGATTGTTCGGAGTGTCGAAAGTCGCGGCGCATTGGATGTCGCCAAGCGCATCCGGCAGACCATCAGTTCAATCTTCCGATACGCCGTAGCCTCGAGTTTGGCGACCACTGACCCGGCCGCGCCTTTGGTCGACGCAATGCTGCCGAAGCCGAGGGTGAAGCGGACGCGGGCTACCGGCGTTGCCGAGACCGTCGCAGGGTTTACGGTCAGCAGGGAGCGCTGGCTGACGGCGATGTCCAGCACGTTGGCGCGGAGGGCGTGCGGCTCGACGCTGGATAGACGAGGGCGACGAGATCGCCGGCCTCAACCGCTTGCCCAAACGCGACCTCGTGCTTCAGAAGGCCTGCGATCTCGTCTCCGAACGTGTTTTCGACACGGACATCGAGATTGCGCTAGGGCGGTGAATGTTCTTCAGTCGTAGCGTTCATGGGTCGGGAATCTCTTAGTGTCTTCCCGTGGCTTCGGTAGGAGGTCGATGGTTGAGGTGTCGCTGCTGCTAGCCCCTGGTTTGCCTCCTCTTAGTCAGCAACGCCGTTCGCGTGAGTTCTGTGAATAAGGATGGGTTACGCATGTCGGTCTAGCTCGCGGCAAGCCATCTGGATCCAGCATCGAACGACCGGGCGAGCTCAACTCCGCTAAAAGGCGTCAAGCTCCACGGCTGGCGTCACGCAGCATATATTACCTAGCGGAAACGGTTGGCTCGACGGTGCTGGCCAGTTGCGCCTCGATCACGTCTCCCGGCAGAACCTCGGCATCTTCGTCGACGGTGAGGGTCTGCCAGGCATTGCCGACCTTGCGGACGATCGTGACCTTGACACCCGCGTCTCCCTCGGGAAGTGGCGCCGAATGGCCGCCGCCCAATGGATGCAGCTTCTCGCTGGCTGCGCGAAGCTTGATGCCGAGATCCACCAGACGCACGTTGGAATCGGTCAAGTCCCGCAGAAGCGCGATCCGCCTCTGGGTGGCGGTCCGCTCCAGCTGACGCGCATAGTCGCCTTGCTGGTAGCGCGCCCGCATGAGTTCGACGGTCGTTTCAAGCCTACGGCTCGAGGACAGCAGGAGCGCGCGTCGGACATCGGCCATCCGTGTGTTGGTCAGGTTGCCGGACTCATAGAGCTTCTTCACCCGATCGAGGTCCTCCTCGTCGGCCTTCACCGCGTCTTCTTCATCATGTTCCCGCTTCAGCAGAACCTCAATCTGGTTGCCGGCCCCTTTCAGCGACTGCTCAAGATAGGCGCGCTCTCGCTCGATATCGTCGCGGGCGACCTTCATGGAATCGATCTCGTTCTGGGCAATGGCCGCCACCGCATCCGGAGGAAGTGGAGACCCCGCCGGGGGAGCGGGGTCGAAACTCGGCTTGTCCTCCAACTCGGCCTGGGTGCGCTGGTTGCGAAAGCGCTCGCGGATGTAGTCCATCCAGAGCGAGCCATAGACGCCCTGCAGGTCGATCGGATCCTGGACCGACTGGTTGATCCGCGCCCGCATCACGCTGTATCCGCCGGCAACCGCGACGGCTTGTCGGACCGTCATCAACGGGCGATAGGCCTGCTGGCCGGGCGTCAGCACGTCGCCTTTGATGTAGATCGGGCGATAATCTACGATCGCCGTGGTCACATCGCTGGACTTGAGGAGGATGGCCTGCTCGCGCCCGTCCGGCATCCGGATTCGAAAGATCGTCGCCGGCAAGGTCCGTTCAAGCCTCGCCTGCAGTTCGGCCAACGTCAGCCCGGCCACCGGCATCATGCCGATCTGCGGCAGTGCGATGGTGCCATCGAGCTGGACCACGGCCTGATGCGCTCCGTCGGGAATGGTGGCGATGTTGATCTGCACGGTGTCGCCGGGCGAAATCCGGTACTCCGCCGCGGTTTGCGCCGCCCTGGCAAGCGCCACCGTCGCCGTGATGGCGACTACGGCTAGCGCGATCTGTCGGACGAGGGTCATTTTCCGATGTCTCCCGCGGGACTAGCGCCCAGCTTCGTCGGCCAGTCGAGCCGCGATACGAATTCCAGGACCGGGCCACCGGGATTGTCCCAATTGCTTGACCAGATGATCTGCGACGCGTCCGGAGAGGGCGAGGCATGCGTCTCGCTCCAGTAGTCGAACGGTACGTTATGGGTCTGGACGATGCGGCGCACTTCGCCGCTGCCATCGAGCCGCAGCGCGACCACCTCGCGCGAAAACGGCGCCCAACCGGGATGCCGGGACACTTCGGCGGGATCGCCGGCATAGCTGACGATTGCCCAGCCAGGCCGCCGGATGGCCCGCAACGTCACATGCTGCGCCTCGCCGTAACGCATCAGCGGCGTGACGACCCCGTCGGACAGGCGGCGCTTGATGATCTGGTATTTGTCGGGATCGGACTTGCTGATGCCGACATAGACCTCGCTGCCATCGCTATCGACCGTCATGTCGCCGTGACCGGGCCGATGGTGCTCGCTCCAGCGCTGCTTCAGCGTCCCGTCGATCGCAAAGACGTAAGCCTGATCGATGCCGTCCGCCGTCTCCTGAAGGCATAGGATGTTCAGGCCGAGCGGCGAGATGGCGCAGGCGTTGTTGGTGCCCGGCAGCTGCGACAGTTCGATGTCGGGGAACTTCTTCCGTGTCGCGAGATCGAAGGCAAAGACGACCTGGCCGCCGCCATCGCGCATCGCCCTTACGGCGACGCGGTGGCCGTCGCGGCTCGGATTGCCCTTGTAGGGGCCGAACTGGAACTCGTGGTGGTCCGTCGAAACGAACAGGATCTCCTCCCGATTGGTCCGGGGCGCCCAGGTGAAGATCGACTGGCCGCCGACACAGATCATCCGTTCGCTATCTTCCGGGTGCCATTCACATTCGGTAGACCGGGTGCGCCGGAACAGCGGTTTGTAGGTCTGACCGTCGAAGAAGCACATGCCGTCGCAGCCATTGCTGAGGACGAGCAGGCTCTGATCCGCGTTCCATGCCTGGGCGCTCGAATAGCGGTGGCTGCAATAGGCCTCCCGGCAAACGATACCGGCGCCAAGCATTCCTGGTTTGGTGATGCGCGTGAACTCGGTTCCGAACGCCGGGTCCCATGTCACCTCCAGATAGCCGGGAAGCTCTGTCCCTGCGGGCGCGATGGTCGCGGGCGTGGTGGCTGTTGCGCCGATTCCGATCAGCGGCGCGGCGATCAGCACGGCGGCGGCGCTCAAAAGCGTCGCCGCGATCCGGGCGCTCGCCCTCACGTTATGTAGCCTTTTTCCCGGCGCACCCGGCCTTGGTCGAGGCGGTCGCGCCACCAGTTGATCGTCTTTCCGACCCCGTCGCGCAGGGTGGTTCGCGCCCGCCAGCCGGTTTCGCTTTCAAAGCGCGAGGAATCAGCCAGCAACGCACGAACCTCGGAGTTCTCCGGGCGCAAGCGGCTCTCATCGCGCTGAACGGCTTTCCGACAGGAGCTGATCTCGACGACCAGGGAGAGCAGGTCCGAGATCGTCACCGCGCGCTGGCTTCCTGCATTGTAGGCATGGCCAAACTCTATGCCGTCCGCGCTGCCGGCGGCGAGAAACGCCGCTGCGGTGTCCTCGACGAACGTCATGTCGCGGACTGGGCTCGTATCGCCGACCATGATGGCGGGGCATTCGCGATCGAGAGCCTGCCGGATGATCGTCGGGAGAATGGCGCGTTCGCTTTGCCGCGGGCCGAACGTATTGAAGGGCCGCAGGATGGCGACGGGGACGCCGTAGCAACGCGCGTAGGATTCCGCCATCATGTCGGCGCCTATCTTGGAGGCCGAGTAAGGGGATTGCGCCTGAAGCGGATGGGTTTCCCGGATCGGCATCGTGATTGCGGTGCCGTAGACCTCGCTCGTCGACGTATGGACAACCCGCTCGGTTTCCCATTGGCGCGCCGCCTCCAGGACGTTGAGCGTGCCCAGGACGTTGGTTTCGACATAGGATTGCGCGGCCGAATAGGAATAGGGGATCGCGATCAGCGCCGCCAAATGGAAGACCACCGCCTGGTTGCGCAGGATTCGGTTCATGAACGCGCTGTCGCGAACGTCACCCCGGACCAGCCGCAGTGCGCTGCGGATCGAATCCGGCAAATCATCCAGCCAGCCATGGCTGTCGAATGAGTTGTAAAGCGCCAGCGCCGTTACCTCGGCCCCCTCGCGGACAAGCGCCTCGGTGACGTGCGAGCCGATGAACCCATCCGCACCGGTAACCAGGACCTTCTTTCCCCGATACTTCGACATATTGCGCTCCATGGCGGCGATATCGTTCAGATTCTGTCCGCTGGTTTCGAGCGTCATGGATGACGGCCTCGATCCCCCAGGTTTGGTGCGGCTGGCACCCGGCCGAAGATCGCCATCGCCCCCCGCGCCATCCAGGCGACGTCGGAGGCAATCGTGCGATGCGGAAAATAGGCGAGGTCGAGCTTGGCCTTGGCCGGGAACAGCGTTCGGCGGTAGAAGCGCGTCGGTTCCTCTGTCGACGGATAGAGCTGGGCTTCGTGGCGGAAGAGGACCTGGCTTGGACCGAGCAGCCCGGGCTTGTAGCGAAGAACCGCTTCGTAGCCACCGCGAAAGCAATCCGCGAATGCCAGGCTTTCGGGTCGTGGTCCGACGATCGCCATGTCGCCGCTGAGCACGTTCCAGAGTTGCGGCAACTCATCGAGCTTGGTGACGGCCAGGATCCGCCCGATCGGCGTCATGCGGCTGTCGCCCTCAATGGTCAGGGGAAGGCCGGGCGTGTCGCAGTCGGGGTGGAATTTGCGGAACTTGTACATCTGGAATGGTCGGCCACCGGTGCCGACGCGGGTCTGCGCAAACAGGATTGGCTGGCCGCCTTCGAGATAGAGCGCCAGCGCGATCAGCCCGAACAAAGGCGCCAGGAAGATTGCGGCCGAGCCGGCAATGCCGAGGTCGAGGGCACGTCGCGCCCAGCCATGGGCGGCATCCGAAACCTCCGGCAGATCCAAGGCAGCATGCTGGATACTCATGCGGCTGACCCCAGATGCGTTTCGGTTCCGAGCGATGCGGCCAGGGCTGCCACTACGGCCTCCACCGTCGTCGCCGTGATTTCGGGGTGCAGGGGTATGGTGAGCTCGCGTTGGGCGAATGCCTCCGTCTGCGGAAGATGGATTCCGGGAAAGCGTTGCCTGTAGAGCGTCATCATGTGCACCGGCGGATAGTGGATCGTCGTCTGTATCCCATGCGTGCGCAGCCGGTCGATGACGTCTTGCCGCTGTACCGTTTCGGGAAGGATGATCGGCATGATGTGATAGGCGGAAGGGCGCGGGGCACTGAACGGGACGGCCACGGCCGGGCAGTGCTGCAGGATCAGGCGCCTGTACAGGACCACCAGGATGCGTCGGATCTCGTTCCATTCCAGAAGCCCCTGCAACTGCACGAGACCGATGGCTGCCCGCATCTCGTCCAGGCGATAGTTGAAGCCGAGCATCGTAACGTCATAGGTCGGGGTACGACTGTTCAGCCTCTGATGGGTGCCGCTGGACATGCCGTGACCGCGCGCCAGGCGAATTCTGTCGCGCAGGGCAGGGTCGCGGGCAATGACGGCGCCGCCCTCCGCCGTCGTCATGTTCTTGTTTCCATAGAAGCTGAATGCAGCTGCGACGCCATACGTGCCGACTTCCTTCAGACCCGGCGCATGCGCGGCATCCTCGATCAGCAGGAGCCCGCGCCGGGCGGCAAAGGCCTGCCAGGCATCGCGGTCGGCCAGATAGCCGGCGAAGTGAACGAGAATGATCGCCTTGGTGCGGGGCGTGCACCGGGCTTCCGCCTCGGCGAGCGACATCAAGGGTACGTCGGCTGACTCGATGTCCACGAAGACCGGGGTCGCGTTGACGTAGAGAACCGCGTTGGCGGTCGCCACGAAGGTCAGGGCGGGAACCAGCACCTCGTCACCGGGGCCGATGTCGAGAGCGTGCAGGATCAGGTGGAGCGCCGCCGTGCAGGAGCCGACGGCCACGCAGTCGTCGGAGCCATGTAGGTTGGCAAAGGCCTGTTCAAAGGCCTGCACCCGGTCTCCCATTGTCAACCATCCGCTGTCGATGACCTCGGACAGCGCAGCCTTCTCCGGCATTCCCACAATTGGAGCACTTACCATGAGCATTGTCGTGTCCTTCACCGTTGCGGTTGGCGATGGGGCTGCAGAGCGTTCTGTCGCGATCAGGCTGCCGTGGCGGATGCCTCGATCGAAGCAGAGTTTTCATCCCAGGCGATGGCTTGCGCGCTCTGGAAGTCGTCAATGCGGCCGATGTCGAGCCATAGGCCGGTGTGCTTGTAGACATGCACCTTGCTTCCATTCTGAAGCATCTGCAGCATCAGGTCGTCGAAGCCGAATGGCACGCCGGACGGGACGAACTGCAGGACGTCCGGGTTCATGCAGTAGAGCCCCATGCTGACAAGGTGCGACAGCGTCGGTTTTTCCCGGAAGAGCTGGACGGCGTCTTCTTCCTCGTCGATGACGCCGAAATCCATCTTGATGGTTCGGTAAGTTGTCGCGATGGTCACCGGGCCCTGATGCTTGCGATGAGCCGCGATAAAGCGGCTCAGGCTCAGATCTGTCAGGACATCGCCATTGAGAACCAGAAAAGGTTCGTTCAGCTCGTCCCGGATCAACGAGAGCGGCCCAATGGTACCGAGCGGCTCCATCTCCTGCGTATAATGGATGTTCAGGTTCCACTGCTCGCCATTGCCACAGAAACTGCGGATCAAATGGCCGAGATATCCGGTCGTGATGTAGATATCCTGGATTCCGTTGCGTCGCAGCCACTTCAGAAGCAGTTCAAGGACGGGCCGCGCGCCGATAGGCATGAGCGGCTTAGGCAAAACCGAAGTGAAGGGACGCAACCGTGTGCCCATGCCACCGCATTGAATGACCGCTTTCATGAGTTCCTCCTCCGTCCGGCCGTCCGGCCCGCTATCCTTGGGATGCGTAGTTCTTGATATTGTTTGGAGCCCGGCGCCTGTGGGTCACTAAAGAGCAGGCGATTTGCTCTGGGCGGCTCCGGCACTTCTTCCGGATCCAACACACCCGATGGTATGTTCATGCCCGGGAGCTGTCTTCGTGCGTTTGAATGGTAGTGATTTGTTAACTGTGCTGTACACTCGGCCGCGAAACTGATGTCGGTTTCCTCCTTCGACGCCCCGGCCGGGAGACGGCTGTTGACGGACTGGAGCGCAGAATAGGCGACGGGCGGAGATGAATGACCGTCGGCCGGCCGTACGCATCTTGAGGGTATCGAGCGATCTGTCGCTACAAGACGCTTGATGCGAGGGCTCTTCGAGCCAGCAAAGGGCATACAGCATGTGTCGAATTGTAGTCGCCGATGATCATGGTCTCTATCGACGTGGTCTGCGGAGCGCGCTGGCAACAGTCATCCCAAACGCGGAAATCTTCGAGGCCCAGAATTTTGATGCCGCTGTCTTCCTTCTGGAAGAAAAGGCGCCCGTTGACCTGGCCATACTGGACCTTCACATGCCGGGCTTGTTGGCGCCGGAGGCGCTCGTCGATTTGTTGCCGATCTATCCGGACACCCGTTTCGCCATCATCTCCGGATCAGAGGCTAAATCCGACATTCTCGCGACGCTTTCCGCCGGGCTGCACGGTTTTATCGCCAAGTCCCAGTCGGATGAGGAAGTCGCTCACGCTGTCCAGGAGATCCTCGCAGGCCGCATCTACGTGCCCTCCCTGCTGTCCCAGGCCTCGGAGCGGCACAGAATACAGCCTGCCAAGATATCCGATCGACTGCGGAATGGTCGATCGATTGGAATGAGCAGCTTGGAAGGCCTGACACAGCGGCAGCGCAGCGTGCTGAAGTTGATTGCGGAAGGGTATTCGAACAAGGAAATCGCGCGCGATCTGCAAATCGCTGAGGCGACGACCAAGATCCACGTTGCTGCCGTTATGCGCCACCTTGGCGCGCGCAATCGTACGGAAGCGGCCGTCCTGCTCAAGACGCTGCTTACAAAAAGGATGAACTAGAGCTTTCGTCATTGCGCGACAGGCACAGGGAGTAGCGCATGCCATCGTCCGACATCTCCACGCTGGGAGAGTGGCCGATGAGCGGCGCTCCGCAGGTGCCGAGAATGCTGGAGCCGAACCCAAGATGGGCTGACTTCGCCATCGTACGGCGTCCTTGCTCGCTCCACATGAACAGGATGTCACCATCGGAATTCGCGGGCACGGACCATTCGACGCTGACGTGGCCACCGGGGGTGCCTAGGGCGCCGTGCTTCAGGGAGTTTGTCGCAAGTTCATGAACGACGAGGGCGAAACTCTCGGCTGTACCTTCGGACATCGGGATCGACGGCCCATGGATCGTGATGTTGTGCTCCTGGCGATAGGGCTTCAGAGTCAGGGTCACGATGTCTTGGAGCAGGCCGGTTCTTGTGGGATGTTGTGTCAGAAGCTGATGTGCCGCTTGGAGTGCACGGATCCTCTCGATCAGCGCTCGCCGGTAGTCAGCGACGTCGCCGTCCGGCGTGTCTATCAGATTGGCCAGTGCTGTGATCGTGGGAAACAGGTTGCTGAGGCGATGACGGAGTTCGAGTACGGAACTTTCGCGCTTCAGGTCGCTCGCTCGCCGTAGCGTTCCATTTCGGCGCTCGGCAGGTGGTGCATAGCGCCTGTCCGTGCTGCCTTGGATTGCGGCATCTAGCACTTCGCCATCATCAGCGATGATCGAGAGACCAGTTTCTGGGTGCTCCAAGGATTGACGATGTGGGTTTGGGCTGGGCTCGGCTGTGATTGGTATCGCCGGGGCGGGCGAAGACGCCGACGTCGCTCTATCCCGTTGTTGCCTAGTCTCGCGCCGGTACTGGAATCCGACCAGCATGGCGACGATCCCGCCCCCCAATATCAGCAGTTCAAGAAGGGGGGTCGTTCCAGCGACTAAAAGCTCTGAATGGTAACAGGATACCACCCACGCCAGAAAGCCGGCATTCAGAAGTGTCGCAGCCCAGGTTAGGAAATTGCCTTGAAGGAGCACCGCGGCACAAAATAGGCCTACCAGACCGAACTCAAGTGCCGCCTCTCCGTCAGAGAGCGGGACCAATTTCGAAGCAATAGTGCAACAATGGCAAAAAATGCTAAGGCACTCTTTGCTATTCTGGTTTCCAAACTGGCGATTTTTGCCCCCCGTAGATCGGGTTGTTTAAAAAATAATACAACTTTTGAACTAGTTGGTCGATCGCAAGATCTAGTCCTCGCGTATGATTGTGGAGGTACGACTTTGGCGAGATGTTTGGCGCGGGCTGGAGGTTATATTCGCATTGCAGGCACGCGATTCACGAATTGGTGATCTCGTCGTGATGCACGCTGTGAGACCTCCTGTGGGTACAGGGTGATTAGGGACCACCCTGGGTTCTTCTTCTTGGCAATGAACCATTCAAGATCGCGATTTTTTATTTAGCGATTTTGAATTTACAAGCAGGGCTCCGCGATGTTTTTAGAAAAAAATAGTGGAAATCGAGACTCTAGATGTTCCGGTAGAAATGTAATCGTCGGAAGTGTCAGTTTGACGCGCGCGATCCTTTCAACGCACGTTGGCGCCTGCCGGGACAAGGGAGAAGTGACCGCGATTGGAAGAAATGCAGAGTCCGCGTTGGCGATCCTCGATCGCATCGGCTTCGGCTATATCGTCTTTGACGCCCAGCGCAAAGTCATCGGTTGGAATGTCCTCGCGCAGGCTACGCTGGAGCGCAGGGGTGAAAAGGCCGATACGCCAGTCGAGATTTCGGGTGCCTTCCGGCGGTTGATCTCGAACCTATCGGTTCAACTCCTGCCCAATTCGGTTTCCTGGGTTGTCATGCCGAGTCGATACGGCAAGCCGGTGATTCTGAGCGAACCGCACAGCGTATCGGAGGAGGCGAGTATCGTCGTCTTGATCGATCGCGACGCGCGACCACACCCGAATCCCCAGACGCTGCAGCGAATGTTCAGCCTGACAAGCGCGGAGACACAACTGGCGCTGTGTATCGCGCGGGGAGACTCTCCCCTCGACATCGCGCGGAGTCGTCAGCTCAGTCGCACGACGATCCGCTCCCAACTAGCCTCACTGTTTGCCAAGACCGAGACGAAACGTCAGGCAGAGCTGGTTTCGCTACTCGATAGAATGGCCGTGCTTCCCTGATTAGACGGCTCATCGCGTCGGGTGACAGTTTTCTGGACATGATCCAAGGCCGGGGCTGACAATCTTCTTGTTGCCCGGCATGGGCCCATTCCCTGTTCGCTTTTGATCCCGACTTAAAAACGAGTATTCGTGATGAAACAGGTCTTTGTCGAAGCTATAGGCACGCAAGTATCAAGTGTCGGCTTTGGCTGCGCTTCGCTTGGTTCTCGTGTGGGAACCCGCGAGGGGCTCCAAGCGCTGGAGCGCGCCTACGAAGCCGGCGTAACCTGGTATGACGTGGCGCCTTCGTATGGCGACGGCGCGGCTGAATCAATCTGGGGCGAGTTTGCATGCAGGAGGCGCGACCGCGTTTGCGTCTGCACTAAAGTTGGCATGCGCCCGCCGACGACATCCACTGCCATGCGGCTGCTGAAGCCGTTGTTCCGGATCGGTATTGCAGCGTTTCCAGTACTCAAGCAGTACTCTTCAAGAGTGCGGTCCACGCCATTCAAGGTACCACTGTCCGCGGAGGTGATGAGATCCGGCGTCGAGGAGAGCCTGAGACGTCTTCGTACAGATTATGTCGATGTTCTTGCACTACATCGACCGACTGTCGAAGAACTTGCTCACGAGGATATCATCCGGGCCGCGGAGCGCCTGGTTCAAGATGGGAAGGCTCGCGCCATCTCGGTCGCAGGAAATCTTGAGGCCGGCATCCGATCTCTCGGTGAAACGTTACCCTATGGTTTGGTGCAGATTGCGAATACACCAATTGAGCGAAACCTTGGGAAGTTGAAGGAGCGAGCCGACTCCCGCAGGACGTTTATAACTCATGGGACATTTTCATGCCTTGATTGGGTAATTGCGAAAATAAATACGAACGAAAAAGTACGGGCCGCTCTTCTTGATTTCGGTTTTCGCGGCGATCCCCCCGAAATTGCTACAGAATTTCTGGCCGATTACGCTTTCTCGACGAATTCCAATGGGGTAACGCTAGTTTCGATGCTCCGGAAGTCCCATCTCGATTTTAACCTGCGGCGATTGAAGAGCTACCCAACACCCGAGCGGCTGACTTCTATTGTCGCCGCGCTCGATGCGGCGACGACAGACTGATCGACCGGCAACGTCGCGGAATTCCTCGACAAGAATCTCCCACAATGCTGAGAGCTGGATCGAAAAAAATCCGGCGGACAATCGCGCCATCCGGCTCCGCTCTGCATCATATGAGCGATGGGCAAGATCACGCGCCAGTCGTCTAGCCGACGAGCGCCCCTACGCTCGCCCGGCAGCAGGGGCCCATTCCTCGTTGCCAGACACTGAACCTGCTTTGCCATCTTCAGGGCCCCATCCAGAAACCTCGAGGCCAACCCACCTTGCTAGACCTTTTTGAGTGCAGCCCTAGTCCATTCCTGCGCGTCGCGCTGAAGCGCGAGCGCCGCGAAGACGAGGCCCGGGAGGATGTTCAATCGCCTGTATATGTAAAGCGCCATGGCCGAATGCCAAACCACCAGGGCCAAGGTGATGCCGAGCGCAGCACCAATGGGGCCATACAGGACGACGCCTATCGCGCCGCCCAGGATATTGGTCAAAGCGCCCGCAATCATGGTGGTTGCCGCGGCCCATTCGTGGCCGGTCATGGTCAGGAGATTCTGCTGCGGTCCCATGAGTGACGCAAAGACATAACCCAGGATGAGGATCCGGGTGATCGGCGCCGCCGCGACAAAATCGTCGCCGAAAAACTGCAGGAGCGGTTCGACGATGACCAGGAGGGGAACCGCGAGGCCGATCGCGCTGGCAAAACAGAGGACGGAGGCTCGCGAAAACAGGTGTCGCAATCCGTCCAGGTCGCTGCGGGCATGCAGATCTGCCGCCGTCGGCGAGAACATCGTACTGATGGCAATCCGCGACAGCCCTACGAGCATTGCAACATTGAGCCCGATGGCAAAGATGCCGGCGTTGCGGACGTCTCCGGTCCACCCGAGGAGCATGACGCCCGTCCGGCTGATGAAGACATCCAGTCCGGCGAGTAGCATGATCGGAGGTGCCGCCGCCCACCACTGGCGCGCCGCGTAGCTCGCCGGCTGACGGCGTAGGGTCGGCGGGCACAAGCGGATGGCGGTGGAGAAGGCGAGCCCTGCTGTTACGGCGGAACTCGTCACGGCGGCCATCATGACGAGGGAGGCATCCAGCGTCCATGAGCCGGCCAATGCCGCCAGGCCTACGAGGGTCAGAAGCAGCCCATCTCGCACGATGCGCTCCGGCAGCAGGGCGGAGATGACGCCGCCAAAGGCGCGCACCAGGGTCGCCCCGATGGCGTAGGCGGTGATGAGCGGCACGCCGGCCATGCCGAGCAAGAGGCTGGTCTCCAACTCGCGATCGACATGATGCGAGAAGATCAGGACCAGAAGCGCGCCGACCAGTCCGGCCACGCTCGCGACGATCAGCGATCGCCACAGCGCGAAGATGATCACGCCGCGGGCCAGGTCCATCCGCCCGACGGCGCTATAGGCCGGCACGAAGCGCAGCAACGACACATTGAATCCGAGCGTCGACAGGTAGCCGAGCACCGTCGTCCAGGCCATGGTATAGGCGTAGATGCCATAGCTGGTGGTGCCGACGAGACGTGCGATCAGCAATTGCGCAAGGCTGGTCAGGCCTGCCCCGCCAATATAGACGAGCAGGGCGAAAATGCTCGCATGGGCCAGAGTCCGGCCATTCCTTCGGGCATTCTTGTCGCCGCCTTGCGCCGCACCGGCGAGCGGCTCTGCGCGGGCTGTAAGGCTAGACTTGGGCTGTCGGCTCCGATTTCCTTGCACGCGGCTGTTCATTTGCGTTGTCCTGTCATTTTAAACTTCTGCCCGGATCTCATCTGACACCTGCATTCGCACGGTAGCGTGCATATCTCCGGCGCCGCGCAGACGATCCGTGATGATGCTTTCGACAAAGGCGATGCAGGATTTCATAGATGCTTGGTCTGTCGGCTGTATCGACAGTATATTTCGATCCGTTCCAGATAGAATTCTGTTTACGTCGTCGAAAATGAGGAAAGAATTCAGATTTGTTGAGATTTTGGCCTCAAAGAGACGCTCTGCCTTTGGCTCGTGCCGCATCCTCTCCCGCAGACGGGTTTCGACGACGTCACGTGGCGCCAGGAGGCGGATGGCGAAATCGGCCTCGGGCGCGAGATCGAGGGCCTTCGAGAGCAGCGCGTCGTTGGCGGCGCCGTTGAAGATTGCCAGAGTACCGATAGCCTGCACGAAACCCTGATCGAAGATGACGATGTCTTCGGACTTCTGGGCGGCGTCCCAATATCTCGAGAGGTTTACGATGTATTGCCAGAGCCGTATTCGCCAGATTATCCTAGATGGCGGCATGGTCTTAACCAAGCATCCAGAGATGCTTATCTCCTTTTGTGCGATTGGTGATTTGGCGATCGTGTAAGTGGTGTGCATAAAGGCAGCCCAGATCCGGTAGGCGAAATACAAAATGCCGTACCGATCAAAGCGATTGCTCTGCTTGTTCGGTTGATAACTTAGCATGACGTTCGCTTTGTATCCGCTCTCGCGCAAATGACTGGCGAGCGCATGAGCGAAAGTGGTTTTGCCGGATCCTGGGGGGCCGAAGAGCTCTATGATCATGGCAAGTCAAATCCGATTTGTTGGCGCTCTCGAACGCCTTGGGCGGACGAGCGGACGACTGGCTTGTCGGTCATCGCGGACCGGCGAGCAGAAGATCGCCGCTATCTCCGAAGCGGTAGCCGGCGTGCTGTTTCAGATTTACCTGGGTCAGGACGCTGACGACGGGTTGGGGCCGATCGTCGAACGGAGCGTTGCTGTTGAGGCCGTCTAAGACGGCACGCGCCAAATTCCGCTGCGTCGCGCCCCAGCGAACGACAAAGAGGATGGCGTCGGCCCAAGCTGTCACGAGCCTCGCTTCGGGGCCCTCCAGCCCGGTGGGGCCATCGATGATCACGACCGTGTAGGCCTGGCGAAGCGGACCGATCAGCTTCGAGGCGTCTGCGGATACCATGAGCGGGAGCAGATCACAGGAGATGTCCGGGGCCGGCATGTAGTCGACACCGATATCCGGCATCTTTTCTACGGCGTCTGACAGCGCGCAGGCGCCGATCAGGAAGTCCGTAAAGGTGGCGCTGGTGGGCGTGCACGTGAACGCGCTGCGGAACTCGCGCGTCAGTCCGCTGCCCTTTTGATCGAGATCGAGAAAGAGCACATGTTCGCCGAGCCGTGCGGCGGTGAGGGCGATGCTCCAAGCTAGCGTCGTCTTGCCTTCCCGCCGGTCGCTCGATGCAATCATCAAGATATTGGGAAGGCGCAGTCCCTCGTCCGGGGACGCCATCGAAATCAACAGCGATCGCAGCGCCCGCGTATAGACCGACTTCGGCTCCGTCAGCAGTATGTGGCTCAACCGACGCGCCTGTGGCCGCGCCGTCCTCGGCAGAAGCCCGGCGCTGGGGATGCCCAGCGCCGCCTCGGTTTCGGCCTCGCCGCGCAGCGTGCGATCGGAGTTCCGGCGCAGGATCGCAATCACGGCGCCCAGCGTGCCGAACACGACCATCCCCGGCGGAATGAGGAAGGCGGAGGACAAGGTCGTCGGTTTGGTCGGCCGCCGGGCTTCGGACCAGACCGCGATCCCTGGGGCGGGAGACTCGATCTGCTGGATCAGCTCCTGTTGGTGGGTCAGCAGGTCGTTGTAGCGCCGCGATGCGACGTCGACCTGCAGCTCGAGGGCGCGTAGGCCGGACAGCTGACCCGCCGCATCGTCCGCAGCCGCTTTGAGCGCATTGTGGCGTTGCTCGAGCAAGGCCAGTTGTGCCCGATCGGTGCTCGCCTTCTCGTTCAGCTGGGCGATGGCCTGCTCGAGGGGATCCGCGCGGTTCGGATCGGAGCCAGCGTCGCCTGCCGCCACACCATCGGGACGGGTGCCGACTGCCTGGCCTGCGGCGGGACCCATGAGGGATTGCGACCCGATCGCGGCTGCCAGCTCCGCAGTCGACGCCCCTGGGTTGCGCAGCGTCTGGAGGCTGTGCAACGTCTGGATTTGATCGATCCGCTTGGTGGTTTCGGCAAGGTCGGCACGAATGAGGGAAATCTGCCGGCCGAGCTGGGTGATTTCCTGGCCGCTGGTGTCGGTATTGGCGGGATCGCGCGAGCCATGGGTCAGGCGGTAGGCTTCGAGCTGGTCGGCGGCGCTCGCCAGTTGGCTCTGGGCCACCGGCAGGCTATTCTTGACCGAAGCGAGGGCCTGTTCCTTCGAGGCAAGGCTGCGCCGTGCCAGGTCCTCGACATAGACGCGGGCCACCGTGTTCGCGACCCGGGCCGCATAGTCGGGATCGGGGCCGGTGAAGCCGATCGTGATGATCCGCGAACGGAGCTCCTGGCCAACCCGCAGGCTGGTCTTCAAGCGGGCACGCGCCGAGGCGTCGGCTGCCTCCTGGGGTGGAGCGGAAGCGGCGCTTCCAGACAGGATCCCGTGCAGGAAATGGCTGGCGGAGGCGCGCGCCGCTCGCAAGGTTTCGAGCTGATTGCCGACGAAGGACGACGATTTCGGTGGGCTTGGGTCGGCAGTTGCTGGAGTCCGGTCCGCGTCGGCCCCGCGAAGCGCTTCGAGCACATGCCGCAGATGCGCGTCGGAGATCAGCATCGTCAGATGACTGTCGATCGTCGGGTCCAGAGCATCCTGCGGGGCGGGTCCGGAGGCGGACTGCGCTCTGCCACTTGCCGGATCGACGACGATCTGCGTGCTGGCGGTGTAGAGGGGCGGGCGGGCCAGAGCGGAAAGTCCAGCGAGGGCGCCGCCAAGAAGCGCGAAACCGAGGATGAACCACTTCCGTCGCAGCAGCGTGACGGCGACCTGCGTGGCCGGCGAAGGCACCGGCGCGTGGGACCTGTCGAGTGACGGCAGCCGTAGACGCCGGCCGGTGTCCCGCGCGGTCGTCAGCGTCTGGGGAGCCCGCCGCCGATAGATATTGCTGACAATGGAGCCTTCCATTTCATACCCCTGCCAACGCGAATTCCCGAGATGAAGGGGCCCGGGTCGCGGACGATTGTTCGCGACGCCAGGCCTGGAACATCAGAACCGACCACAGGTCGCGCGAATGATCCCGACTACCGGTTAGATGTTCGCGCCAGCAGGTGTCGATGAGGTCTAGATCGAGGAAGTCGTCCTGATCCCGCCGCAGATCCGCCAGAAGGTCGGAGGACCATTCGTGCAGGGGACCCTTGAGCCAGTCTCCGACCGGCACGTCGAAGCCGTGTTTCGGCCGATCGACCAGCTGCGGCGGCAGATAGCGTCCGAGTAGCTGGCGAAGGATCCACTTTCCCTTGCCGTTGCGCACCTTGGCGCGGGTCGGAAGCTGCCAGGCGAACTCGATGACGCGATGATCGAGGATAGGACACCGTGTCTCCAGACTGTTCGCCATGCTGGCGCGATCGAGCTTCACCAGGATGTCGCCGGGGAGGTAGCCGGTCGTATCGTCGAGGAGGAGGCGCGACACGAGATCATCGAGCAATGGTCCTGCCTCTGCCAGCGACGGCGCATAATGCGTGAGGTTCTTTTCTGAGGCGCCGATCAGCCGGCGATACATCTCGGGTTCGTCGCCGGCGGCAAGCAGGCGGGCCAGGCGATCGAACTGGTCCGGGCGCATGGCGCGGCGCATGCGCCCGGGGATCGGCAATCGGGTGAAGAGATCCTGGCGGGTGCCGCGAGCGAGCAGGGCGAACAGTCCGGACGAAGTACGGCGTAGCGGCGCTCCCCATCCATGCCAGCGAGCCAGCCGGGCGCCGAGAAAATGGCGCGAGTAGCCGGCGAAGCTCTCGTCGCCGCCATCGCCGGTGAGGGCGACGGTCACTTGCTCGCGGGCGAGCCGCGAGACCAGCAGGGTCGGGATCTGCGATTCATCCGCAAACGGCTCATCCCAAATGCGCGGCAATTCGGGGATGACCTCGCGAGCGGCGTTTGGCGTCAAGCGAAGCTCGGTGTGATCGGTGCCGAGGTGTCGTGCGACGTCCGATGCCTGGGACGACTCGTCATAGCCCGCGTCGCCGAAGGCAATCGTGAAGGTTCGCACCGGCTTGGGGGACTGGGCCTGCATCAGCGCGACGACGGTTGCGCTATCGATACCGCCCGACAGGAACGCCCCGAGAGGGACGTCTGCGACCATCCGCTCGCGAACGGCGCGCCGCAGAAGGCCGTCGAGGCGGGTAGTGAGTTCCTCGTCCGTACCGTCGAGTAGGTGTTGACGCGACTGAACCGCCACGCTGGTCAGCGACCACCATGAACGAACCCGCGACCGCAGCGCCGCGACATCGCGGGCCGCGCCGAATTCGGCTGCGGTCAGGGACAGCAGCGAGCCGGGCGGCAGCTTGAAGGCTCCCTGCCAGATGCATTGATGATCCGGTATCCACCCCCTGGCCAGCATGGCCGAGGCGGCGCCGAAATCCAGTTCGTGGTGGAAGTCCGGAAAGACGTTCAGCGCCTTCAGCTCGGACGCGAAGATCAGGGCATCGCGCGTCGGGGCGATGTAGAGCGGCTTCTTGCCGACGCGATCGCGGGCGAGATGAAGCGTCCTGGCCTGGCGATCCCATAGTGCGAATGCGAACATGCCAACAAAGCGCGGGAGCGCCGGTTCGAGGCCCCAGCGCTCGATCGCCGCCAGCATCACCTCTGTGTCGCTGCCGCCTAGGAACGCTTGACCTGTTCCTTCCAGCTCCCGGCGCAACTCGCCAAAATTGTACACTTCGCCATTGAAGGACATGATGAACCGCCCGCTGGCTGACTGCATCGGCTGGCGCCCGGCCTCGGATAGGTCGACAATGGCCAGGCGCCGGTGACCCAGCGCGAGACCCGCGTCGCTGTCGGTCCACAGGCCCTCACCATCCGGTCCGCGGTGATGCAGGGTTTGCGTCATCGTCGCGATCGACCTTAGCGCCCGACTATCGGCCGCGTTCGGTGCTAGGAGGATTCCGGCTATCCCGCACATCGGGCATCATCCTTTAGGGGGTGAGGCTGCATCTGTCGTCGGGGCGCCACCCGCGACGAGACAGAGGGTCAGGACGAACCACATGATCGGATGTCGAATGATCAGGTGGGGGAGGCTGAAGACGACGAGCGACACCATGAGCGCCAGCAGCGCATCGAGCCGCGCCCGCCAGACCAGGAACGCGGCGGTGCCCATGAGCCAGACGAGCGCGCCGACCGCGACGATGCCGCCCTGGGTGTAGAGATCGAGGAATGTGTTGTGCGCCTCGAATGGACGGGGCAGGTCGCCATTCCCGTGGATGTTGGGGCGCTCGAGATGCGGCCCCGGCCCCAGTCCGAGCGACGCGGATTTGAGGCCCCGCTGAAGCGCTTCGGTCCACAGTGTCAGGCGCAATTCCGCGGTTTCCGCAGTTGCCTCGCCGCCTTTGTCCTTGGTCAGGCTCTTGGCGAAGCTCTCCGCGTCGCTGAGTTTCGCCAGCCCAAAGGGAGCGAGCGCCATGGTCAGAGGAAGGGACGCCATGACCAGGACAATGGCGGCCTGTCGACCCAGACTGGCGGTTCCTCGCCTCACCGTGAGCCAGGAGCGGAGGCGCAGGCCGAGGAAGATCAGCCAGGCCAGCACCGAGGTGTACAGAAAGGTATCGCTCTTTGTCAGTCGTCCGACATAGAACGGCAGGATCATGCCGACGAAGCCAAGCACCCTGGCGACAGGCTTTCTAGTGGTCGTTGCCAGATGCAGGGCGAGCGGGCCGAACGCAGCGCAATAGAGGGCGATCTGGTTTGGATTCAACGACCAGCCGCGAAAGCGATCCCAATACCAAGGCTCGATTCCGGGCTGGTGCAGCCATCCCGATGCCAGCCCGACCTGAATGATGAAGGTCGCATTGGCGATGCCTACCACCCACCATGCACAGCAGCGCAGGCGGTGATCTGCGTCCGGCTCCGCTGCCGCCAGGCAGGTCACGCTGGCCAGCAGGAGATACGCGATGCTGTCGTGCGATATGCCCGCGAGGTCGAGGATGTCCGTGAAATAGCCGGTGAGGGTGCCCGCCCCGAGCGCTAGCGTCAGGATGACCCAGAAACAGACAAGGCGCACCGCGGCCGGCGTCACCTCCAAGGCACCGCCGGCCATGATTCGTCCCAGCGACAGTGCAATCCAGAGAAACAAGCAAAGTTCACCAGGGCCGAACGGCAGGCCGGGCAGCTCAAGCTGTGACGCGTAGGACATCACAATCCCGGTGGCGAGGAGCGCGTCGCGTGTCATTGGCGGCCTGCGCTCAGCTTAGGGGAAGCTCCAGCCTCGGCTGCGACCGGCTCCGCGGCGCGTGTCGCGTCGCCGGTTGGGTTGCCGTTCAAGACGCGGTGGTAGACATCGCGATATTGCTCGACCACGCGCGCCAGATCGTAGCGACCGCGCACGAGCGCGATGGAGCGGGCGCCCATCTGTCTCGCGGCGACCGGATCGGCGAGAAGGTCTACGATCGATGCCGCCAAAGCTTCGGGATTTCGGGGAGGAACGAGATAGCCGTTTCGCCCGTCTTCGACGACGTCGTTGCAGCCCGGCATGCGGGTGGCGACGATGGGCAGGCCGGCAAGCCCTGCTTCCAGCAGCACACGGGGAACGCCCTCACGGTATTCCGTCGGAAAGGCGAACACGTCCGCCATGGCGAGAAGCGTCGGGACGTCCCGGCGCGCGCCCAGCGCAATCACATGCGGCGCGAGATCATCAATGGCGGCTTGATCGACGGCGAAGGGGCCCTCCGAGTCGCGGGGCCCGACGAGCAGGAGGCGGAACTGTCTGCGCCGGGTCAGGACGGCAGGGACCGCCTTCAGGAGCGTTGGAATGCCCTTCTGGCGTGTCAACCGGCCGACAAAGAGAACGATTTCGGCCGATCCCAGTCCCAGCTGTTGGCGTAGCTCAGCCGGGGAGGGGCCGTTTTTTTGCGCGGCCAGGAAGGCATCGACATCGATGCCCGAGCTTCCGATCAACTGGCTCGTCTCAGGATCGACCAGGCGTTGCTGCCTGAAGAAGGCCTGATCCTCCCGGTTCTGGAACACTGTCACGGTGGTCCATCGTGACACGAGCCGTTGCAGGCCGCAGAAGACGGGTCGCAGGGCGAGGGCACGCGGCTCCGTCGACGAGAACACCCAGCCGAGGCCGTTGATGGTGCGAATGACAGGGACGGCACCGCGTGCGGCCAGCGGCGTCAGCAGATTAGGCTTGGTGTCGAAGCTCTGGACCAGGTCCGGCCGCAGCTCCTTGATCAGTCCGCGCAGCTGCCTGATTGCCGTCCAGCCCCCGCCAAAACTGCCGAAGCGATCGAAGGCATATCGCCGGTGAGGCAGTTCGTAGCGGGCGAATTCAGCGCCATCGCCGCTCGAGACCGCCGTCACCTGGAAGCCCCGTTCGCGCAGCGCGAGCAGAAACGGTATCCGCAGGGCATGGTCCTCGCCGCCAATGCAAACCAGATGCGGATGCATTCTTGCTCTCCAAGCGGATCCCGGCACGCAGGCTGGCGAGAAGGGACTGCCGTCGGTTTCGACGCCAAGAGCCGGAGGTCTCGCGTCCCCCTCTCGAAATCAGGCTAGGAGCATGCGGGATCGCTGTCCTCGTTCATTCGCATGAGGTCTACGTCGAGGCCCGCCTTCGACTACCGGCTGGCGAAGCCAGTCTCGCCGTCGGCCCTTTACTGCCCGAATAGCGGCGGATCGCAGAACGTCCCTCAGCCCGAATTGACGGATCAGGGGCGCCGTGCCCTCGGCCTGCGCTTGAACACTCGGCAGACGCCGGCGCGTCATTCGTTCAAACGATGCGATGCGTTGTGCGCTCACGTACGACGTCAGCGACACCTATTCAGTCAAAGCTGGAGCTGCGCATGATTAATGCCGAGTCACGCAGTCGCTTGATGCACTCAGCCGACATGACCTCGTCCCTTGATGTTGAGGCGGTATCTCCGGCAAACCACGTAGGTCAAGGCGGTGGTAAGCTTGCGAGCAGGGGGAGCGACGTTCCCCGCCCCGCCTGGTTGGCGGCGCCAGAACTTCCCCTCGATCTGAATGGACCCATTGGTTCCTTCGTGAAGCTGGATGAGGCGTTTTCCGATACGGTCGCGTTCGCGCATCTGGAACAGATCGCCGCCAATCAGGGAAACAAGTTGGCGGTCGACGACGGCATCACCCCGCTCAGCTATTCGGAATTGTTGAGCGCGGTGGCAAGCTTGGCCAGCACCATCCTTGCAACGGTTCCCCCGGGGGAGGCCGTCGGGGTACTCTTGGGTAATTGCACCTGGTATCCGGTCGCGGTATTGGCCGCGATGGCCTCTGGTCGACCGGCCGTCTCGCTCAATCCGCGGGATCCGCCCGAGCGACTGAAGGGGGTTTTCGTCAGTGCGCGATTGTCCGCGATTGTGAGCGACCGCTCGGATCTCGCTTTCGCGGTGACCGGAGGACATGGGAGGTGGATCGATCCGACGCACTGTCTGGCGGCCGCAAAGGCGGGGGATCTCGCGGCGCTATCGCGACAGGTCTCTGTCGATGCGCCTGCACTCGTCCTGCATACGTCGGGCAGCACCGGCGTGCCGAAGGGCATTGTCAGCAGCCAGCGCAGCATCCTTGAACGCGTCCGGCAGTCCGTGAACGCCTGCCATATCGGTCCGAACGACATCTTCATGCCGCTCACCGGCCCGGCGACAATAGCAGGCTGCCGCGAGATGCTGACTTCGATCCTGTCGGGTGCAACGCTCTTTGTCGTCGACATCGAGAGCGCCGGAATACGCTTGGTCCGCCATCTAATGCAGTCGCGGCACGTGACGATAACCTATATCGTGCCGGCTTTGATGCGTGTCCTGATGAGGGATGCGCAAGCCGGGGCGTTTTCGTCGCTTCGCATCGCGCGGCTCGGTGGCGAGTCAGTACTCTGGTCTGACATAGACGTGATCCGACGGGCGGTTGGCGAGTCCTGCTTTGTCCAGGTCAGCTATTCCTCGACCGAGTCGACGGGAACGCAGTGGTTCTTGCCGCGCGACTATCCGGAACAGGGCGCGACGGTTCCCGTCGGCTATCTGGTTCCCGGCATCGACTATGCGGTCATCGATGAGAACGGCGAGGCCGTGCCGCCGGGTGGCGAGGGCGAATTGTGGATCCGGAGCCGGCACACGATGCTCGGCTATTGGGAAAACGGGCGCGTCGCTCCGCTTCAAGCGGAGCCGGGCGACCCGAGGCAGCGGATCTTCCCGACAGATGATCTCGTCCGTATCGACGAGAATGGCCTCACCTGGATCGCGGGCCGGAAGGGGCGTCTGGTCAAGATCTACGGTCGGCGGGTCGAGCCGGCGGAATTGGAGCTTGTCTTGCGTCGCTCTCCGGACGTTCGCGACGCCGTCGCCATCGTAACGACCGCCAACCAGATCGTCGCCTTCGTCGTTCCCGAGGTCGGCGCCGGTTCTGACTTCGTCCAGGTCCTGCGCGATCGTATCCGGGCGTCGCTGCCATCTGCTATTCACCCGACACGGCTGCACTGCGTCGAAGAAATACCGCGGCTTCGGGGTGGCAAGGTCGATAGTGCCACGCTTCGCATTCAGGACGACGCGTCGATCAATAGCTGCGATGCGCCGGTATCTGTGGAAGAGGCCGGGACGGATGGCGTCGAGCATGTGGTGGCGCAGACCTGGAGGGCTGTGCTCAAGCGAGGCGTGACGGACGGTCGCTGGGACGAGGCGGGTGGGGATTCGCTGACGCTGTTGCAATTGGTGATGGAGCTTGAAGTTCGACTCGAAAGGGAACTCGGCCTGGAGGCGTTCACTGTGGACATGACCTTCTCCGATATCGTCCACGCCGTCACCGCCTCCGGCTCCGACAGGGGCGTCGCGCAGGAAATTGGTAGCGCGCTGCCGATCCTGTTCATGCTGCCCGGGTCAATCGGCTACGGTCCGAGTCTGGCGGCTTTCGGCGCGGAGATGGGCGATGTCGCTCGTGTTGTTGCCGTGCGCTATCCGGACCTTGTCGACATTCTGGCCGGTAACGAGTCGATTTCCGTCATGGCCGATACGGCGTTCGAGCAGATCCGCTCGGCCCAGCCTGAGGGGGACGTGGCTCTGATCGGCTATTCGCTTGGTGGCGCCGTGGCCTTTGAAGTGGCCGAGCGGCTCATTGCGACCGGGCGGAAGATCAAGTTCCTCGGGATCCTCGACACCAACATACAGCCGGTCGCCCACGACTATCGCGAGACCATAGCCCGCACGACGCAGCGTATCCAAACACACCGGATGACCTTTGACCGGCTGCTGTGCCGAGCGATTGCCAAAGCTTGCGTCAGGTATGGGCACGAGGCGTGGCTCGCCAATTGTCTGGAGCGGTTGGCCTGGTACCCGCTCGCCAGGGCCCGTTTCCTGCTGCGGTTGGAGCTTGAGGATGTTCTGCGGATGCAGGCGTTCTGGCGTTGGCTCGCGCAGCCGAAGTCGTTGTTGCCGATCACTGCCACTCTGTTTCGCTGCGACCGTCGGCATCTGTCGTCGGATCTCGGCTGGGGCTGCTTCTTTGACCGCCTCGACATCATCTCAATCGTGGGTGGCCATCTTGATATGCTCGTCGATCCGCATCTCGGCTACAATCGCCCACTGATTGTGCGTGCTTTCATCACCGGGGATGTGCAAACGACGGTGACCTCGCACGTCGCCCCCTAGCAGTGACACTCGTGGTAATTTACCATTTTTGCCATCAGTGGCCTCGAGCGGAAATTCAAATGCCGGCGTCGGCTTTCGGGCGACCGCTACATGCGAAAGTGGAGTCGAACACCAGCAGTTTTTTGCTCCGTGTAGAACTTGAGCCCTTCGTCGCTCCGAGGATTTGGAAGGACGGTCAACGTGGCTCGTTCTAGCCTCAACGCGTGGGTTACACGCAGTATTCGGTAATGAGATCTGCTCTCGGCCCGGCACACTTCGGCTTTGGCGATCTCGGTCGAACCCAGCTCGATCAGCCCGAGGTCGCCGGGATCGGCAATCGACGTCGCCTTGACTTCGAAGAACCATGTGGCTCTTCCGCTTTGGATCTCAAAATCGTATCCGAGCCAGTCTTCGCCTTTCTCGCCACACGCGTGGACGCGATACTCCGACTTCCAGCACCCGTAGTCGACGACGCGGTTTCGCCCGAATTTCGCTTTCAGCAAAGCGAACGCAATGGCTTCACCGAAGTAGCCAATGACCTTCTTTTCATCGTCGGTCATGCAACTGGTCGAGTTTCCATACCCACCTGAGCCGCCACCACCGCCACCTCCGGGAGGCCTCGGTACGGTCGCGATCTCGCGCGCGGTCTTCGTGCTCAATGCCAACAGGTCGGCATTGCTCTGGGCGAGGTCGTTGATTTGCTGTGTCACCGCCGCGAGGCTCGTTTGCCCGATGACAAAGTCGCCACCGGAGTACTTCAGGATCCGAGGAGGGTTAGTCCAAGTCAGATTCATGGCTCTCGGAGGCGGATTTGACCCCCCCGATCGTTTTCGTGCCCGGCCTGCTGTGTTCCGCAGAGGTGTTCGCTTCACAGATCCCGTCCTTATGGTCGTTCGGACCGGTTACTGTCGCGTCGACCCTCGGCGGAGAGACCATGGAGGGGATTGCCTCCTCCATCCTGCGCGATGCCCCGCCGCGCTTCGCCTTGGCCGGCATTTCGATGGGCGGATATGTCTGCATGGAAATCATGCGCCAGGCACCGGAAAGGGTGGCGAGACTCGCGCTGCTCGACACGTCCGCCCGACCCGACACGCCGGAGCAATCGGACCGACGTCGGGCGATGCTGGTCCAGGCGCGTCAGGGCGACTTCGCAGCATGGGTCGAAGAAGCGCTCACCTCGATCATGCACCCCGCTCGCCATGCGGATGCCGGTCTGCGGGCGGTCAACAGACGGATGGGGCTGGCTGTCGGCCTCGATGGCTTCGCCCGCCAAACCGAGGCCACGATCGGTCGTCGTGACTCCCGTCCGGAATTGTCGGCGATCCATGTGCCGACCCTCGTGCTGGTGGGCGAGGACGACAAACTCATCCCGCCGGAAAACTCGAAGGAGATCGCGGCTTCCATTGCGGGGGCCGAGTTGGTCATCGTTCCGGACTGCGGTCACTCGTCGGCGCTGGAACAGCCCGATCGGGTGTCTTCAGCCTTGGTGACATGGATGCGGGCGTAACCGGCGACGTCCGCGACAGGCTGCCTTCTGGAGGGATCACACGGACACGAACGTCGCAGGCGAAGGTTTCAGAAGTTGTGTTCGTGACGGGTTGAACAACCAGCCCCTTTTGCAACGGCGGCGCCTGGCCACAATCGGCCCGCCGGGACCGCCCGGCGGGCTCTTTCTGGAAGAGGGAGGGGCGCTAGCGCCGGGCCGCTCGTCCAATGGCGATCAGGATGCAGGCGCCGACCAGGCCTGCGATGAGGTAGCCGAGCCAGCCCGAGAAGCCGACGCCAATCAGCCCGAAGAGGAAGCTGGCGACGATGGCACCCACGATGCCGAGAATGATGTTCAGCAAGAGCCCGGTGTCGCTCTTCATGATCATAGAAGCGATCCAGCCGGCCAAACCGCCGATGATGATCGCAGCAATCCAACCAATGCTTCTGTCGTCCATGCTTGGCCTCCTAGTCGACAATCGACTCGATCATTGAGGCATGACGCTCGACACTCGGCAAGTTACTGCACCGGCTTAGGGTGAATGTCCGATTGCTTGGGAGTCGGCCTGTGTCTTCAGGGTATCACTTGCGCCACTATTCCTTCGTGCCGGACGGCGCCGGATTTGGAGACGAGTTCTCTTGGACGGTCGCCAACGCGGCTCGATCCGCCGGGGCGGGTGCGCGGGCGCGTTGAGAGGCGGGTCCGCCACAATCCGTCGGCGTTTTGATGCAGCCCGGGCCTTTTCGCTATGCCTTCTGGAGTCTCGCCCCTATAGCGGTTGCGCTAGCGTTTCAGAGGGCGATCCAGCGTTGCTGTGGCGCGCGGAAGTGACGGGGGTCAAATCCAGATGGACGGAACGGTTATCCGCATCACACTTTCGCTGATCGTTCCGAGCCTGATCCTGGTCTTCGCCATTGCCTTTGTCTGCACATGGCTCGTCGAGCGGAAGCGTCCCTATCTGTTGCTCCTGGCGGCCGGTTGCGGATTGTTCGCGTTGGGCAGTACGTCGCAGATTCTGTATTGGCCGCCCGATACCGGCATCAATGCTCTGGTCTCAGGCACGATCTACACCTGTGCCGTGATCGCCGTCTCGGAAGGCGTGCTTTCGAGATCGGGCAGACGCTCGAAGATGCTGGTCAATCTGGCGCTGGTCCTGACCATTTCGGCGCTCCTGTGGTACTTTTTCTATGTTGACCGGAACCTGATCGCGCGCGTCTACATCCAGAACTTTGGATACGGGCTGATCTTGCTTGTCGCGGCCATCCGGCTTGCCGACCTGAGGAAGGGGCGGGTTGCCGATCGGATCCTGTTCTGGACCCTGTTGCTGTTTGCCGTTCACTTCTTCCCGCGCACGCTGCTCACCATCGGCTTCTCGGCGCCCGCCGGAGCCAAGGCTTTTGGCAATTCCGTGTTCTGGCAGGCGCTGCAACTGTCCATGGCGGTGCTGGGGTCCAGTCTCGCCTTCGCGATCATCGGGGCGGCCATCTCGGACCTGATCGACGATCTCCGCCGGGAGCGGGACAGCGACCACCTGACCCGGGTCCTCAACCGCCGCGGCTTCGAGGCGGCCGTGGAGGCGCGCCGCATGCGCCACGGCTCGCGCGCGTCCCTGGTCGTTTGCGATGTCGACCAGTTCAAGGCCATCAACGACGCCCATGGTCACGCGGTCGGAGATCGCGTCCTGGAACGCGTCGCGACCATCTTGCGAACGTCTTCGGAGGCGGACGATCCGGTCGGTCGTCTGGGCGGCGAAGAGTTCGCGATCTATCTCGCGGGGGCGAGCGGCGCGGAAGCCTATGATTGCGCCGAGCGTCTTCGGGAGGCGATCGCCCGGACGGATTTTTCCGATCTCGACCTCTCTCGCCCCGTCACGGCCAGCTTCGGTATCGCCACCACCGCAGGCGGGCCGTGGGGCGACCTCTACAAGGAAGCCGATGGCTGGCTCTACGAGGCCAAGAACGCGGGGCGGAACCGAACCTTGCCGGAACCGGTTCAGAGCATGCCGGACGTTTCCCTGCGTCTGCCGGCCTAGTGGGCGGCGGAGCTTCTTCGGAAACCTGAAGCGATCTCAGCCCTTCACTTCTTGGGGAAGAGGAACTGCAACTGCGCCCGGACTTGCCACTGTGGTCCGATATCGTCGGGAGCGATCACATTATAGTAGGCGCCGATCTGCGCATTGACCGGCTGTTTGCCGATCCGGAAGACCCGGCCAAACGCGCCGCCGACCGGCAGCGTCCAGCGATTGTCGTTGTCGGCGTTCCAGTCCGCCGTGACCAGCGGTGACGATGAAAGATACCAGCCGTCCTTGAAATTGTAGTTCACGAAAGGCTGCAGCGTCATCTGGTTGGCGTCCTTCCGGCCGGGTCGCCGGCAAACGACCAGATATTGTTGATCAGCGCGCCGTAGACCCACGGTCCGTCCATGATGAGGCCGACGGCGGTTGGTCCAGCGCCCCATTTGCCGGTGCCCAGGTCCTGGTCCGTGGCGGTCGGCAGCAGGAAGGCCGGCCCGACGCCCCAGATAAACTTGCCCGAGTGCGCCGGGGAGAGAAAAGCGCTGGCCGTCGTGTCGCCGAGGCCGAAGGTTCGCTCGCCGTCCGGGGTGAGTTGCGGCTGCGAAATGACCGGCACGATCGTCCTGGTTATCAGGTTCCAGTCCGGCGAAAGGTTTATCGGGATGACCGGCTGTATATTGATGACTTCCTGGGTCTTGTCGTAGGCCCCGTAGCCGAAGTTGGTGTTGAACTGGAACGGGAGGCTGATCATGTCCGCGACGGGATTCTGCGCCGCCTTGGCCAGGGCCTCGGTGCTGGCGGATCGGTCTTCGGCGAGGGCGCTTCCGGCCCCGAACAGGACTGCGACCAGCGCGACCTTGAACCAGGAACGCGCGTGTCCCGGGCCGTTGCCTCCGGCGCAGGGAGACGTGTCCATTCTCTCGATCGGGCGATATGGGCACTCAACTGGCGCGTCTATGGCTGTTGAAGTCATATCGGTAGCCCTTTTGAGGGTTCAGCTACCCGGCTGGCGCTACGGCTAACTTGGAGAGTAGCATGCCGTAGCGGAAGCGTCACGAAACACTTGGTCTGCCGCTCGCCAAAACTATCGTCTCCAGAATAGGCTTCCGATATAGCCGCCGCTCCACTGCGCCTGTCATGAAGACAGTGTGCGAGCGAATTCGCGGCAACCCCTCCCAGGTCCTCAAAGCCTCGGCGTCGCACGCGCTCCCGGAGCCATGCGGAACGCGACGTGCCCTTCCGTCGCCCGGCCGTTGACATTTACATGATCTCCATCATATTTGCCAACAATGATGACGACCATCATTTAATCAGCAGAGAGATCCCTTATGACCAAGCTGCCTTCCGTGCTCATCACCGGCGCCTCGTCGGGCATTGGCGCGACCTATGCCGATCGCTTCGCCCGGCGGGGGCACGATCTGGTCCTGGTTGCCCGCGACGGCGCCCGCATGGAGGCGCTCGCCGCCCGGCTGCGCCAGGATACCGGCGTCGCCATCGACATTCTGCCGGCCGACCTCACCCAGCGGGAGGATCTGGCCAGGGTCGAAGCGCGGCTGCGCGAGGACGAGACGATCGGCATCCTGATCAACAATGCCGGCGCGGCTCTTTCCGGGGCGTTTGACGAGCAATCGCTCGACGATATCGAACGCCTGGTTGCGCTCAACACGACGGCGGTTGTCCGGCTCGCCAATGTCGCCGCCAGTCGCTTTGCGAAGGCCGGCTCCGGCGCGATCATCAACATCGCCTCGGTCGTCGGCCTCGTTCCCGAATTTGGCCAGACCGTCTATGGCGCCACCAAGGCCTTCGTCACATTCCTCTCGCAGGGCATGACCCACGAGCTGGCGCCCAAGGGCGTCTATGTCCAGGCCGTGCTGCCCGCGGCCACCGCGACCGAAATCTGGCAGCGCGCAGGCGCCGACACGAGCACGTTGCACACGATGATGCGCGTGGACGAACTGGTGGATGCGGCCCTGGTGGGCTTCGACCGCCGGGAGACGATCACCATTCCGCCGCTTCCCGATGCGGCGCAGTGGGACAGCTACCAGGCCGCCCGCCAGGCGATGCTCCCCGGCTTCGCCAATGCGCGCGCCGCCGAGCGTTATCGCGCCGCCAGCTGACGGCTGTCGGCCCAGCGGCTTGACCTCGCCGCATTTGCCGCCGGAGCCTATGGGGCCGCCGCCGTCGCGCTCAAGCCTACCAAGCTGAGCATGATCGAAGCGGTATCCATCCCGCGGGTGGCCCAAGGCTTGGCATGCGCTCGTCGAACAGGTGGACCTCCCCGAGGGCGCAAAGGTGCTGAACCAAGCTGGCTTGGGCGGCGTCGGCACGTTCGCCATGCATGAAGGGCATGCACGGCCCCAAGCCGCGACTGGCTCGGCCGCCGGCGAACCGGTCCGTTGCAGCGCATCACATTTACTCGACGGGGATTGCCGATCGTGGCGATATCTTCCAGATTACCCCAAGGCGCAACCCGGGCTTGTGCTGGCAAAAAGCAACCACTGTTTTCGCAGGCTTCGTTAAGGCAATTTGTCCAGTCTCTGTATTGCGTTCGGAGTAGATGTATTTCACCTCTGAGGACCCATCGCTGATCTCGTGAAGAGGAAGCGTTCGGGATGACAGATCGGGAGAGGCGCCTCTCCGTCTTGTTCAGGCCGTTTCGAGGGGGCATGTCCGCGAGGCCATGACAATTCCAGTATGAGCCATGCCAAACGCAACTGGCTGATCGTGGGTCTGCTGGTGGTGCTCGCCGGAATCGCGTTTTATGCTTGGCAGCGATCTAACGACGGTGCCTTGCCCGCAGGCATAGCGAGCGCGAACGGCCGCATTGAAGCGGTTGAAATCGACATTTCGGCGAAGTCGCCGGGACGCATCAAGGAGATCCTGGCGGAGGAGGGCGATTTCGTGAAGGCCGGCGACGTGCTGGCGCGCATGGACACGGCCCAGCTGCAGGCCAAGCGTCGCGAAGCCGAGGCCCAGCTGCAACGCTCCCGGATCGCCGTGGATACCGCCAATCTGCTGGTCACCCAGCGGCAGGCCGAGAAGAAGACCGCTGAAGCCGTCCTCAGCCAGAGGCAGGCCGAGCGCGATGCGGCGGAGCAGCGGTTCAAGCGTTCGGAGAAGCTCGCCGCCAGCAACACGATCTCGCAGCAGACCCTGGACGATGACAGGGCGGCCGAACGCGGCGCCGCCGCGGCGGTGGCCGCCGCCGAAGCGCAGCTGGTAGCCAGCGACGCGGCGATCAATACGGCGCGGGCGCTGGTCGTCGACGCCCAGGCGGCGCGAGAAGCGGCCAGCGCCGCCACCGAGGCGATCGACACGGAAATCGACGATGCGATCCTCCGCTCGCCGCGCGACGGGCGGGTTCAATATCGCGTGGCCGAACCCGGCGAGGTGCTGGGCAGCGGCGGCAGGGTGATCAACCTCGTCGATCTCGAAGACGTCTACATGACCTTTTTCCTGCCCACCGCCGAGGCGGGGCGCGTGGCGATCGGCAGCGAGGTCCGGCTGATCATGGATGCCGCGCCGCAATACGTCATACCGGCCAAGGCCACCTATGTTGCCGACGTGGCGCAGTTCACGCCCAAGACGGTCGAGACCGAGGAAGAGCGGCAGAAGCTGATGTTCCGCGTCAAGGCCAGGATCGAGCCGGAGCTGCTGCGCAAATATGTCCAGCATGTGAAGACCGGCCTGCCCGGCACGGCCTATGTCAAGCTGGATCCAAAGGCCGAGTGGCCTGCCGCTCTGCAGGGAAACCTGCTCCAATGAAGCCTGGAGCGCCGCCCGAGCCGGTCGTCCGGCTGCAGGGCGTCGGCCAGACCTATCGGTCGCTCGCGGCGCTGCAGGAAATCACGCTGGATATCCCGTCCGGCTGCGTGGTCGGCCTGATCGGACCCGACGGCGTCGGAAAATCGAGCCTCCTGTCCCTGGTGGCGGGCTCGCGCGTGATCCAGCGCGGCAGCATCACCGTGCTCGGCGGCGACATGGCGGATGCGGCCCACCGCCGGCGCACCTGTCCCCGCATCGCCTACATGCCGCAGGGGCTGGGCAAGAACCTCTATCCGTCGCTCTCCGTCTTCGACAATGTCGATTTTTTCGGACGCCTGTTCGGCCTCGGCCGAAAGGAACGGGAACGCCGCATCGGCGCGCTGCTGGAGAGCACCGGGCTGGCGCCTTTCGCCGACCGGAGGGCAGCCAATCTTTCCGGCGGGATGAAGCAGAAGCTCGGGCTCTGCTGCGCGCTGATCCATGATCCGGACCTCCTCATTCTCGACGAGCCGACGACCGGCATCGATCCTCTGTCCCGCAAGCAGTTCTGGGAACTGATCGAACGCATCCGCGCCAACCGCGACGGCATGAGCGTGATCGTGGCCACCGCCTATATGGAGGAAGCCGCGCGCTTCGACTGGCTGGTGGCCCTGGACGCCGGGCGCGTGCTCGCGACCGGCACGCCCGGCGAACTGCTGGCCCGGACAGGCGCCGCGGACCTGGATGCGGCCTTCATCGCCCTGTTGCCCGCCGAGGCGTCAAAAGGTCATGAGGCGGTGGTTCGACCCGCCCGCCTGCCGGCCGCCGACGGCGAACCGGCGATCGAGGCCGAGCACCTGACGAAGCGCTTCGGCAATTTCACGGCCGTGGACGATGTCAGCTTCCGGATTGCACGGGGCGAGATCTTCGGCTTCCTCGGCTCGAATGGCTGCGGCAAGACCACGACCATGAAGATGCTGACCGGCCTGCTCGCGGCGAGCGCCGGGCGGGTCCGGCTGTTCGGGCGGGAGGTCGATCCGCGCGACATCCAGATCCGCCGCCGCGTCGGCTACATGTCGCAGGCTTTCTCGCTCTATTCCGAGCTCACGGTCCGCCAGAACCTGGAACTGCATGCCCGGCTGTTTGCCTTGCCGGAGGCCGGCATCCCGGCGCGGATCACGGAGGTGGCGCGACAGTTCGGCCTGATCGAGCAGATGGGCGCGCTGCCGGACGAACTGCCGCTCGGTATCCGCCAGCGATTGTCGCTGGCGGTCGCGATGATCCATTCGCCGGATATTCTGATCCTCGATGAGCCGACATCGGGCGTCGACCCGGTCGCGCGGGACAATTTCTGGCGCATCCTCATCGAGTTGTCCCGCCGCGACGGGGTGACGATATTCGTATCCACCCATTTCATGAATGAGGCCGAGCGCTGCGATCGCATCTCCCTGATGCATGCGGGCAAGGTCCTGGTGAGCGACACGCCCGAGGCGATCGTGGCCAGCCGCTCGGCGCCGACCCTGGAAGCCGCCTTCATCCGCTATCTGGAGGATGCGGCCGGCGATACGGCCCGCAACGCCACGCCCGCGCCGTTGGTCGTTGGCGATTCCAGGCATGCCGAGGAGAGCGCCGCCCGCCTCCTGTTCGATCCGCGCCGGATGCTGGCCTATACGAAGCGCGAGAGCGTGGAACTGCTGCGCGATCCCATCCGCGCGACCCTGGCGACGATCGGCAGCCTGCTGCTCATGTTCGTGATCGGCTACGGCATCAACATGGATGTCGAGAACCTGTCCTTCGCCGTTCTCGACCATGACGACACCGCCATTAGCCGGGACTATGCGCTCCAGCTTTCCGGTTCGCGCTACTTCACGGAGAAGCCGCCCCTGACCGGCTATGCCGACATGGACCGGCGGATGGAGCGCGGCGAGATCAGCTTGGCGCTCGAGATCCCGCCGGGCTTTGCGCGCAATCTCGCGCACGGCCGCGACGTCACCGTCGGCGCCTGGATCGATGGCGCCATGCCGACGCGGGCGGAGACGATCCGCGGCTATGTCGAGGGAATGCATTCGACCTGGCTCGCCCAGAAGGCGCGCGAGGCCTATGGCAAGGCGGCGGACCAGCGCGATTTCCAGCTGGAGGTCCGATACCGCTACAACCCGGATGTCCGCAGCCTCGACGCCATGGCGCCGGCCATCATTCCCATGCTGCTCCTGATGATCCCGGCCATGCTGGCGGTCCTGAGCGTCGTGCGCGAGAAAGAGCTTGGGTCGATCACGAATTTCTACGTCACGCCGGTGACGCGGATGGAATTCCTGATCGGCAAGCAAATCCCCTATGTCGCGCTGGGGATGCTCAACTTCCTGCTGCTGACGGCCTTCGCGGTCTACGGCTTCCGGGTGCCCTTCACCGGCAGTTTCGCGACCTATGCCGCCGCCGCCTTCCTCTATGTCGTCATCGCGACATCGATGGGCTTCTTCCTGTCGACCTTCATGCGCAGCCAGATCGCCGCGATCTTCGCCACCGTGCTGCTCACGATGATCCCCGCGTC
This sequence comes from Kaistia sp. UC242_56, assembly GCF_044452255.1. Lineage (NCBI taxonomy): Bacteria > Pseudomonadati > Pseudomonadota > Alphaproteobacteria > Hyphomicrobiales > Kaistiaceae > Kaistia > Kaistia sp. UC242_56. The sequence continues at coordinate 4,212,819 of NZ_JBIOAN010000002.1, read as the reverse complement.
GCAATATTCGGGAATGATCGATCCCGTCTCGTCGCTGCAGGGGGCGGGCGCGTTCATCGGGCAGATCTACCCGGCCACCTATTTCATGACGATCTCGCGCGGGGTGTTTTCGAAAGCGCTTGGTTTCCATGATCTTTGGGGCGCGTTTGTCCCGCTGCTGATCACGGTTCCCCTCGTCATCGGCCTCAGCGTCGCCTTCCTCCGAAAGCAGGCCCGCTGATGCGACTGACCAACATCTTTCAGCTGGGCGTCAAGGAACTGCGGGTCCTGCTGCGGAACGTCACGCTGCTCCTGCTGATCGCCTATTCCTTCTCGCTGCAGGTCTACACCGCCTCGCGCGCCTTGCCCGAGACGCTCAACCGCGCGCCCATCGCCATCGTCGACGAGGACCGGTCGGCCATCTCCGACCGCATCGCGAGCGCTTTCTACCTGCCCTATTTCGTCGAGCCGAAGCTGATCTCGCAGTCCGAGATGGACAGCCGGATGGATGAAGGCCTGGATACGTTCGCGCTCGACATTCCCCCCAACTTCCAACGCGACCTTCTCGCCGGCCGGTCGCCGACCATCCAGCTCAACATCGATGCGACGCGCATGACCCAGGCCTTCACCGGGGGAGGCTATGTGCAGTCGATCGTTTCCGGTGAGGTGAGCGAGTTCCTGGCGCGCCACAGGGAGGAGACGCAGCTTCCCGTCGGGCTCGACCTGCGCGCGCGCTTCAATCCGGAGCTGAACAAAAGGTGGTTCGGCGCGATCAACGAACTGATCGAGGCGATCACGATGCTGTCCGTGATCCTCACGGGCGCCGCGCTGATCCGCGAACGCGAGCACGGGACGATCGAGCACCTGCTGGTGATGCCGGTGACCGCCTTCGAGATCATGGTCGGCAAGCTGTGGTCGATGGGACTGGTCGTGCTCGTGGCCGCTACCTTCTGCCTGCTCGTCGTCGTGCAGGGCCTGCTGGCGGTGCCGATCCACGGGTCGCTGCTGCTGTTCCTCACGGCCGCCGCTCTGGATATCTTCGCCATGACCTGCCTCGGCATGTTCCTGGCCACCGTTGCCGGCTCGATGCCGCAATTCGCCCTGCTCGTGATGATGGTGCTGATTCCGCTGCAGCTTCTGTCGGGCGGTGTCACGCCGCGGGAGAGCATGCCCGAGATCATCCGGATCATCATGTTCGCGGCGCCCACCACCCATTTCGTGATGCTCTCGCAAGCCGTCCTCTTCCGCGGCGCGGGCATAAGCGTCGTCTGGCCGCAACTCGTGGCCTTGCTGGCGATCGGCGTCGCGCTCTTCACCTTCTCGCTGAACCGCTTTCGCCAGTTTCTGGGCTGAGCCGCGCGCGGGCCGCCGCCCTGGCGCGATCCGCTACGGATGTTTGTGGATCGGGTCGACCCAGTAGACTTCCTCTGGCTTCTCGACGGGATCGACGGTGTCGATATTGACGACGACCGCCTCATTGTCGGAACGGACCAGCACGCATTCCAGCGTCTGGGTCGGATCGGCGTTGATTTCCTGGTGCGGCACGAAGGGCGGCACGAAGATGAAGTCACCCGCTTCGGCCTCGGCGACGAACTCCAGCCGATCGCCCCAGCGCAGCCGGGCGCGGCCCTTGACCACGAAGATCACGCTTTCCAGTTCGCCGTGATGATGCACGCCGGTCTTGGCGTTGGGCGCGATCTGCACCGTGCCAGCCCAGATCTTCTGCGCGCCGACGCGGGCATGGTTGATCGCCGCCTGCCGGTACATACCCGGCGTCTGGGCCGTGTTGTCGTCGAGCTGGTTGCCCTTGATGACGCGCACGCCGTCATGTTTCCAGCGCGGCGTGGCCGCGGGATCGTGCCGGTGGTCGTGATCCCGAGCGGGATTGTCGGAAGGGTCGTTCTGGCTCATCGGATCTGCCTTGTCCTAGTCGGAGCGGCCACTAGCTCAGGCCGTCCCCTCTTCGTCCATGATAGCGCTCCGTCGAGACGGAAGAACGGCCAAATCAACCGCTGAAGAGGGCGATGTCGCCTCCAGCTAGCGTCGGCGGACCGGATGGTAGCCGACGCCCTGCCAGAACCGTCGATCGATCCGCTCGCCATTCCTGGAGAATAGAGGCCAGAGCCAGGCCATGAGCCAGAGCAGGAGCATCCAGGCCATCACGACATCCGAGAGGAAATGAGCGCCGAAGGCGATCCGGTTGATGGAGACGGCGAACACGACGGGCAAGAGCGCGACGATCGCCGCCTTCTGCCAGCGGCTCGGCAGAAGCAGGGCGAGGGCCAGGAGGGCGATGGCGGAGGACGCCTCTCCGGACGCGAAGGAGCAATTGCGCGCGCAGGCGGAGGATACCTGCCAGGCGGGCGTGAAGGGCAGGCTGCCCCCGAATTCCAGGATCTCATGCGGCCGCGCCCGGCCGACAAGGCCTTTCAGAGACTGGATCAGCACGCCTGGCCCCAGCGCGTAGAACGCCAGGAAGAAGATCGCCTTGTGCGGCCGAAGCAGCCAGCGCTGCGGAGCGATCGCCTGGAGGAGAAGGAGCGCCATCACTCCCGGCAGAATCAGGAAGGGCAGGGCGCGGTTCCAATCGCGCAGCGCGATCAGCAGCGGTTCTCGGGACAGCGGAAAGCCCCCGTTCCCCGTCGCGAAGCCGTGCGACACGGCGAGATCCAGGCCCGGAAAGGCCATGAAGAGGACGGCCGCCAGCAGCGTCAGGACGCCCGCTACCTTCGCCGGCTTCGCCTCGATGTAGGATCGAACGCTGTGTAGGGCCGCGCGCCATGCGCGGAAGTCGACCTCGGAGGCCGGCAGGGGATTGATGTGGGTCATGTCGTCCGTGACTCGGAACCGGGGAGGGCGGGGCGAGCGGGACGATCGTGGCGTTCTGTCAAGAAATGGCGGAGATACGGTGCGCAATCGCCCGACAGGGGGCCCATCGGCCGGTTTGCCCGGTCCTGTTAATTGCCACCCGGACCTCGCCGCCTCATAAGGCGCTTCGGAAGATGAGCGTTGCGAGGGGTTGGGCATGGTCGATAAGGGTCTCATTCTTCTGGTCGAGGACGAGCCGGAAATTGCCCAAATTCTCGACGCCTACCTGGTGCGGGACGGGTTTCGCACCGTGCGCGCGGCCGATGGAGAGATCGCTCTCACGCACCACGCCGTGTTGTCGCCGGATCTGATCCTGCTCGACATCCGCCTGCCCAAACTCGACGGCTTCGAAGTGCTGGCGCGGATCCGGCGCGAGAGCCAGACGCCGACGATCCTGGTCACGGCCATGGCCGAGGATCTCGACCGGCTGGCCGGACTTCGGCTCGGCGCCGACGACTATGTCGTCAAGCCCTTCAATCCCCAGGAGGTGGTTGCCCGCGTGAACGCCGTCTTGCGGCGCACCCGCCATGGCGGGGGCACGACGGTGCTTCGCTGCGAGGGGGTCGAGGTCGATCTCGATGCCCATGCGGCGTTTGTGGTGACAGCGGGCGATCGCCAGTCCCTGCCGCTGACGCTGAGCGAATTCCGCATCCTGGCCTACATGATACGCCGCCCCATGCACGCTTTCGACCGGGCCGATTTGCTGGATGCCTGCCTGCCGGATAGCGGCGCGATGGCGCGCACCGTCGATACCCACATCGCCAATCTGCGCCGCAAGCTGGAGGACCTCGGCGCGCCGGGCTTCTTCGCCGCGGTCCGGGGCGTCGGCTACCGGTTCATGGATCCGCGATGAAACTCACGCTTCAACGCGTTCCGCTGGGCGTGCTGACCGCCCTGACCATGGCGGTGCTGCTGGTCGTCAGCGTCATCCTGGTATTTCTCGGCGTAGTCGCTCTGGAGTCGACGCTGGAGCGCCGAACGCTCGATCGCCTGCCCAGCGACGCGTCGGCGGCTTATCTCGACTTCAATGCCGGCCGCATGCCGACGCAGGACGGCGTGCGCGCCCTGCTGAACAGCTTGCCCACGGTCGAAAGGCAATCCGAAACCGAGGGCCAGCTGACGATCCTGGCGCTCGCCATGATCGTGGCTCTCGTTGGCAGCCTGTTTGGTTATTGGCTGGCGCGCAAGATCAGCCGACCGCTCGAGGTCCTGGCGGCCGCGACCGAAAACCTTCGCGCCGGCGACTTCAGCGTCCGCGTGGGGCCGGTCGGCAATGCCGCCAAGGAGGTGGCGCTTCTGGTCCGCAGGTTCGACGCGCTCGCGAGCGAGCTTGAAAGCATGGAAAGCCGGCTTCGCTTCAACACGATGGCCGTCGCGCATGAACTGCGGACGCCCTTGACGGTTCTTCGCGGCAACCTGCAGGGCATGGCCGACGGCGTCTTCCCCATCGATCGGACCCGGATCGTCCAGCTGCTGCTGCAGGTCGAAGGGCTCTCGGCGCTGGTCGAAGATCTGCGCACGCTGTCGCTAGCGGCAGGCCAGAAGCTGGTCACCCAACGCCTGCCGCTCGACCTTTCGGTCGAGGTGGGGCAGGTGCTGGAGGCGTCGGGCCATCTTCTCGAGAAGGCCGGCATGACAGTCGAAACCGCACTGCAACCCGTCCGGATCGTCGGCGATGCGCCGCGGCTTCGGCAGGCCGTCCTCGCCTTGGTGGAAAATGCCACGCGCTACGCGGCAGCGGGGGGCGTGCTGCGCTGTGAAGTGGGCCTGCAGGGTGGCCAGGAAGCCTGCATCCGCCTGCTGGATCGCGGGCCGGGGCTGCCCGAAGACGTCTCTTCCGAGTCTGTCGATCTGTTCTGGCGGGCCGACACGTCGCGCTCGCGGGCAACCGGCGGCAGCGGTCTCGGTCTTTCGGTCGTGAAGGCGATCGCCGCCGCGCATGACGGGCGCCTCGAATTCGCCAAACGCCCCGGCGGCGGCGCGATCGTCTCGATCATCCTCCCCGTCGAGGCGGGCCCCTGACGCGGCCGGTCGCTTTGGGATGCGCGACGGAGGTGCAAGCGATCGGGAGATAATCCCGCCAGTGGTCAGGCCAGCCGGCGGGATCTGGGTCGTTTACTCGAGCTGGCCGCTCGTCGGCAGCGTCGCGGCGATGCGCTGCAGCCTTGCCGACTTCTCGAGTGCCGGCTTCGCGTAGGTCTTCTTCATCTCAAGCCCCCTTAGGCATTGTTGACGCCGCGTCTTCTGCCATTCCCTGGCTCGACTGTCGATTGAATCGCGACGCCATCCCCACCTGAAATTGTCGGATTGACTGCCGGAGCTTCTCGCTCGCGGCCGATCCGAGCCGCGTCAGATGGCAATGCGGGCGTTGGTGCGGCCGTCGGCCGTGATCGACGCCTGGATGTGGCGGACGATCTGGTCGGCATGGGCGCTTGCCAGGGCATCGGCGCGATCGATGTCGCGCGCGACGATCGCCGCGATCATGTCCTCGTGTTCGTTGACATATTCGCGCGGCAGCACGTCGTGGAACGAGGAATAATAGAGCCGCAGGATGCGCCGGCCCTCGTCCAGGAGCTGAGTGAACAGGTCGGTGTAGTAGCGGTTGCGGCCGGCGCGCGCGATCTCGAGGTGGAAATCGCGGTTGGCGCCGATCATGGCGAGCGCGTCGCGCGCTTCGACCGCCTGGATGAAACTCGCCTGCAAGGCCCCGATGCGCCGGATGTCCTCCTCGCGATGATGCGCGGCGGCGAGACGCGTCGTGACCCGGTACATCAGCGTCAGCGCATCGAAGAACTGCGGCAGGCCGAGAAAATCGATGTTGGCGACGATGGTGGCGCGGTTCGGCAGCGTCGTGATCAGCCCTTCGGCCGCAAGACGAACGAGCGCCTCGCGGATCGGCGTACGCGACAGCGAAAAGCGCTGCGCCAGCTGCACTTCATCGATCGGGCTGCCCGGCGGCAGCACCAGTTCGATGATGTCGTTGCGCAGCGCCTCATAGACATGGCCCACCCCGGAACCCCGGCGATGGCTCATGGCCGCTTCGACCGCCTGCTCGTCCTGCCGTTTGGTCATGGTCACCCGCCCCTCGCGTTCCGCTGCCGCCTTCTTAGCCAACAACGCGGTGGCGTGAAAAGTGTCGATGCCTTTCCTTCCGATTGTCGAGAAATCGGATGCAGGAAGTTTGCGGGCCATCGTGCGGGATCGCTTCTAGGTGGGGAATGCCGGGGCCGCCTCGCATGGTAGGAAGAGTGTCGACAATTAAAATACAAATGATAGGATGCGTCAGGATCAATGCCGTTTCGGGCCTGTGCGCCGCGAAGCCGAAAAACAGGCTCTGAGGAGAACCCCATGACATCAGCCATTTTTTCCGGCTGCATTCCGGCGTTGATGACGCCGTGCAAGGCTGACCGCTCGCCCGACTTCGACGCGCTGGTGCGCAAGGGCAAGGAACTGATCGCCCATGGCATGTCGGCCGTCGTCTATTGCGGCTCGATGGGCGACTGGCCGCTGCTGACCGATGCGCAGCGCATGGAAGGCGTCGAGCGCCTGGTCGCGGCCGGCGTCCCTCTGGTCGTCGGCACCGGCGCGATCAACACCGCCAGCGCGGTAGCCATCTCGGCCCATGCGCAGAAGGTCGGCGCTCAGGGCCTGATGGTCATTCCGCGCGTCCTGTCGCGCGGTTCCTCGGTGGCGGCGCAGCGCGATCATTTCAAGGCCATTCTCGCCGCCGCTCCCGACCTGCCGGCCGTGATCTACAACAGCCCGCACTATGGCTTCGCCACGCGCGCCGACCTGTTCTTCGCCCTGCGCGCCGAGCATCCGAACCTGATCGGCTTCAAGGAATTCGGCGGCCCTGCCGACATGTGCTACGCGGCCGAGAACATCACCAGCCGGGACGACACCGTCACGCTGATGGTCGGCGTCGACACGGCCGTGTTCCACGGCTTCGTCAATTGCGGCGCCACCGGCGCGATCACCGGCGTCGGCAATGCGCTGCCCAAGGAAGTGCTGCATCTCTTCGCGCTCTGCAAGGCAGCCGCCAAGGGCGACGTGACGGCGCGCGCGCGGGCGCAGGAACTGGAGAGCGCCCTCAAGGTGCTATCGTCCTTCGACGAGGGCGTCGACCTGGTGCTCTACTACAAGCATCTGATGGTGCTGAAGGGCGACGCCGAATACACGCTGCACTTCAACGAGAGCGACGTGCTGAGCGACAGCCAGCGCAACTATGCGACCGCGCAGCTGGCGCTGTTCGAAACCTGGTACGCCGAGTGGAACAAGCAGTTCGCCGGCGCACAAAAGCACGCCGCCTAAAGAACGAGCATCGGAAGGCCGCCGCCAACGGCGGCGGCCTTCATCGGTGGCGTTATCGACACTGGCCTCGGACGACCTGTGGGTCGGCGAGAGGTCAATCATGGGGAACGATAGGGGCAGGGTACCGTTGACCCGGGGACTGGCGGCGGATGCCGCGCCCCCAAAACGGAGTTCCTATGACCGATTATCCCAAGCCTCCCTTCGACACCCCGCAGCAGTCGATTCCCGGCGACACCGCCAAGATGAACCCGGTGCCCGATCACGGCGAGAGGTCCTATGAGGGCTCGGGCCGGCTGAAGGGCAAGAAGGTCGTCCTGACCGGCGGCGACAGCGGCATCGGACGCGCCGTCGCCATCGCCTATGCGCGCGAAGGCGCGGATCTGCTGATTTCCTATCTCGACGAGCATAATGACGCGAAGGCGACTCAGGAACTGGTCGAGAAAGCCGGCCGGACCTGCATCCTGGTGCCGGGCGACATCCAGAACGCCGCACATTGTCGAAGCGTCATCGAGCGCGCCGTGAAGGAATTCGGCCGTATCGACGTCCTCGTCAACAATGCCGCCCATCAGGCGAGCTTCGACGATATCGGCGATATCTCCGACGAGGAGTGGGAGCTGACGTTCCGGGTGAACATCCATGCGATGTTCTATCTGACCAAGGCCGCCGTTCCGCACATGCCGGAGGGGGCCAGCATCATCAACACTGCATCGATCAACTCGGATGCGCCCAATCCGACCCTGCTCGCCTACGCGACGACAAAGGGCGCGATCCAGAATTTCACGGCCGGCCTCGCCCAGCTTCTGGCCGAAAAGGGCATCCGCGCCAATGCGGTAGCGCCCGGACCGGTCTGGACGCCGCTGATCCCGGCGACGCTTCCGCCGGACGCGGTGAAGAATTTCGGCAAGCAGGTGCCGATGAAGCGCCCGGCGCAGCCGGTCGAACTTGCGACGGCCTATGTCATGCTGGCCGACCCGCTGTCGAGCTACGTGTCCGGCGCGACGATCGCCGTCACCGGCGGCAAGCCGATCCTCTAGCCTTTGGTGCCCACGCCGCTCTGCCTTCACCCCGTTTCGGGTGAGCGCAGGGTGGCGCGCCGCGCGGCTAGGTCAGCCCGACACTCGCCAGGGTGTGCCGTGCGATCATCTTCTCCTCGTCGGTCGCGATCACGCGCACCTCGACCCGGCTTTGCGGCGCGCTGATGAGCGCGTCGCCGCGTTCGTTGGCTGCGGGGTCCAGCACGACGCCCAGCCATTCCAGCCGCTGGCAGACTGCGGCCCGTATGGGCGGCGCGTGCTCGCCGATCCCCGCCGTGAAGATCAGACCATCGAGCCCGCCGAGCGAACTCGCCAGCCCCCCGGCTTCGCGGCCAATCCGGTAGGTGAACAGTTCCACCGCCTCGGCGGCCCGCGGATCCGGGCTTTCGAGCAGGGTGCGCATGTCGCTGGAAATCCCGCCCGAAACGCCGAGTAGGCCCGACCGGCGGTAGAGAAGATCCTCGACCTCGCTGGCCGTCATCCCCCGCTCCTGCAGCAGATAAAGAATGACGCCGGGATCGAGCGTGCCGGGCCGCGTGCCCATCACCAGGCCGTCCAGCGCGCTGAACCCCATGGTCGTATCGATGCTGCGTCCGTGATCCAGCGCGCAGAGGCTGGCGCCATTGCCGAGATGCGCCACGATCACCCGGCCGCGGGCCAAGGCGGGCGCGAGGTCGGGCAGGCGGCTGGCGATGGATTCATAGGACAGGCCGTGAAAGCCGTAGCGGCGAATGGCCATGGCCTCGTATTCGCGCGGCAGCGCAAAGCGGCTGGCGACGGCCGGCATGGTGTGGTGAAAGGCCGTATCGAAGCAGGCGACCTGCGGCAGATCGGGTCGCGCGGCGGCGATCGCCCGGATCGGCGCGAGGTTTTGGGGCTGGTGCAGAGGCGCCAGCGGCGTGATCCTGTCCAGCGCTGCCAGGAGGTCCGGCGTCACCCGTTCGGGCTCGGCATGATCGGGTCCGCCATGCACCACCCTGTGGCCGACGGCGATCAGTCGGTCCAGGCCAAGATGCGCCTCCGTCCAGTCGATCACCTTTTCGAACAGCGGCTGCGAGCCCCCGGCCGCAGCATCCGGCCAGTGCTCGTCGACCAGCGCGTTGCCGTCGGCGTCCCAGGCCTGGAAATGCGGATGGGCCGTGATCGCCTCGATCTCGCCGCGCAGCGCAAGCGCCAGCGTGTCGGGGCGGTCCACGCGGAACAGCGCGAATTTGAGGCTGGAGGAGCCGGCGTTCAGGGTCAGGATCGCTTCGGTCATGGTCCGGATCCCCTCCGTGGCCCGTCTGTTTCGCCGCGGGCCTTGCCTTGATGCAAATCAAGGCGCCCCCTGCAGCGGCGCCGCAGTCTCCAGCGCACGGGCTTTTTCCGCCGATTGCGCTATTCTTGGTAATGCAAGCCATAGTGGATCCTTCGCGGCCTCACAACGGAGCGTGCCGTATGACAACCGCTGAACAGGACGTATCCGGAGCGGGGTCGCAGCCCTTGTCGCCGGACGAGGTACGGCTGATCAACGCCTGGTGGCGGGCGGCGAACTATCTCTCCGTCGGCCAGGTCTATCTGCTGGCCAATCCGCTTCTGCGCGAGCCGCTGACCCCGGCGCATGTCAAGCCGCGCCTGCTCGGCCACTGGGGCACCACGCCGGGCCTCAACTTCATCTACGCGCATCTGAACCGGGTGATAAAGCGCGAGCATGCGAGTGTGCTCTACATTGCCGGGCCCGGGCATGGCGCGCCGGGCGTCGTCGCCAGCACCTGGCTCGAAAGCACCTATAGCGAGCTCTATCCCGAGATTTCGCAGGACGAGGCGGGCATGGGCCGCCTGTTCCGGCAGTTTTCCTTTCCAGGCGGCATTCCCAGCCATGCCTCGCCGGATACACCGGGTTCGATCCATGAGGGCGGCGAGCTCGGCTATTCGCTGAGCCACGCCTTTGGCGCCGTCTTCGACAATCCGGATCTCGTCGCGGCCTGCGTCGTGGGCGACGGCGAGGCCGAGACGGGCCCCCTCGCCACCGCCTGGCACGGCAACAAGTTCCTCAACCCCGCCCATGACGGCGCCGTGCTGCCGTTTCTGCATCTCAACGGCTACAAGATCGCCAATCCGACCGTGCTGGCCCGGATCCCACACGCCGAACTCGAAGCCTTGCTGCGCGGCTATGGCTATGCGCCGATCTTCGTCGAAGGCGACGAGCCCATGGCGATGCACCAGAAGATGGCGGCCGCCCTCGACGTCGCCTTCGCTTCGATCCGCGCCATCCAGCAGAAGGCCCGGGCCGGCGGCGGCACGGCCGAGCGGCCGGTCTGGCCGATGATCGTGCTGCGCTCGCCCAAGGGCTGGAGCGGGCCGAAGACGGTGGACGGCAAGCAGACCGAGGGCTCCTGGCGCTCGCATCAGGTGCCGTTCACCATGGAAAAGCCGGAACATCTCGGCCTGCTGGAGGCATGGCTACGCAGCTATGTGCCAGAAGAGCTGTTCGACGCGGCGGGAAGGCTGCGGCCGGAAATCGCCGCGCTGGCGCCCGTGGGCGACAAGCGGATGAGCGCCAATCCACATGCCAATGGCGGCGCCTTGATGCGGCCGCTCAAGCTGCCGGATTTCAGGGATTACGCCGTCGCCGTGCATCAGCCGGGCGGCGCCAATGCCGAAGCGACCCGGATCAGCGGCGGCTTCCTGCGCGACGTGATGGAGAAGAATGCGGCGAACCGGAATTTCCGCGTCTTCGGCCCCGACGAGACGGCGTCCAACCGGCTGCGGGACCTGTTCGAGGTAACCAGCCGGGCCTGGGACGCCGAGATTCTGGCTTCGGACGATCACCTGTCGCCCGATGGCAGGGTGATGGAGATCCTCAGCGAGCATACCTGCCAGGGCTGGCTCGAAGGCTATCTGCTCACCGGCCGGCACGGCTTCTTCTCGTGCTACGAGGCGTTCATCCACATCGTGGATTCGATGTTCAACCAGCACGCCAAATGGCTGAAGACGTCCAAGGAGGTCGCGTGGCGGCGGCCGATCGCATCGCTGAACTACCTGCTGACCTCGCATGTCTGGCGACAGGACCATAACGGCTTCAGCCATCAGGATCCGGGCTTCGTCGATCATGTGGTGAACAAGAAGGCCGAGATCGTCCGCGTCTACTTTCCGCCGGACGCCAATACGCTGCTCTATGTCACCGACCACTGCCTGCGCAGCTGGAACCGCATCAACGTCATCGTCGCGGGCAAGCAGCCCAGTCCGCAATGGCTGACCATGGACGAGGCGATCAAGCACTGCGCGACCGGCATCGGCATCTGGGAATGGGCCAGCAACGATCGCGGCGCCGAGCCGGACGTCGTCATGGCATGCTGTGGCGACGTCCCGACGCTGGAGACGCTGGCCGCCGTCGACCTGCTGCGCCAGTACCTTCCCGACCTCAAGGTGCGGCTCGTCAACGTCGTCGACCTGATGACGCTGCAGCCGAAGACCGAGCATCCGCACGGACTTTCGGATGCCGATTTCGATGAATTGTTCACCCGCGGCAAGCCCGTGATCTTCGCCTATCACGGCTATCCCTGGCTGATCCATCGCCTCGCCTACAAGCGGGCCAACCACGAAAACATGCATGTGCGCGGCTTCAAGGAGGAGGGCTCCACCACCACGCCCTTCGACATGGTGGTGCGCAACGAGCTCGACCGTTTCCATCTGGTCGCCGATGTGGTCGACCGCGTGCCGGGCCTCGGCGCCGCAGCGGCCTACGTCAAGCAGGCGATGCGGGACCGGCTGACCGAGCACTATCACTACGTCCGAGAACACGGCGCCGACATGCCGATGGTGGCCAACTGGCGCTGGCCGGGCGCGGAGTGACGAAGCGGGGCGGCGGCAGAACCGGAAACGGCCCCCAACCGAAGGAGCCCACTATGACGAATGCCCGTCTCGCCTATATGCCCCTGATCACGTATCCCGGTTTAGCCCCAGATGAGTCCATCATTGCGGCCGTAGCCTTTGCAGGAGCCCTGGGTTGCGAGCTTCAAGCGACGACCTTCTCAGTAAAAATCCCGCCCGTGAGCTCACCGATTGGCAATTTCCTGCTGAACATCCCTGAGCTAATCCGAACCACGGAAGAGAACAGTCTGGCCGACTGCCTTCGCCTTCAGGATCTGGTTCACCGGTGGGCAGATGGACGGATCAAGGCTCAATGCTCAAGCAAAAAGCTGATGCTCGGCCTGGCGGCAAATGCGGCGGCTATTGAGGCAAGGTACTACGATGTATCGTTGGTGCCCTGGGCCGTTGACAACCTTGTCATACAAGAACTGGCTCAGTCGGTCGTCTTTGATGCCGGCAGACCCGTCATTCTGGTTCCCCCATCGGCCACATCAAAGCCGATTGGGCATGTGGCGGTAGCCTGGGATGGCAGTCGAGTCGCCGCCCGCGCACTCGCCGATCTGATGCCCCTGCTGGCCCAGAATACCTTCGTCACGGTCCTGACCGTTCAAAATGAGAAGCCATTGGAAGCGCCCGACCTTGCTGAAGCTTTGGCAGCTTCACTAAAGAAACGTGGTGTTCAGGCTCTCGCGCGAAACGTTGAACTGGGCGGCAGGGAAATCGCCGAAGCCTTGCAGGAAACGGCACTCGAGATCGGCGCGGATCTGATGGTCATGGGCGGGTTCGGACACACGCGCCTCCGTGATTTCATCCTGGGGGGCGCCACCAAAGGGGTTTTCTCCGACCTACGTCTTCCCGTCCTGTTTTCGCATTGACCAACCGCATTTCCCGGCGCGCCGGCGATCCTGCCGATACCGCTCATGCTGGCGATCGAGCTGATCGTCACCCTCTATCTCGTCGCCGAAGCGGGTGGCAATGGAACCGCACCCGGCCCGGCCAGGGCCCGGTCCTGCTCGGGCCACGCCGCGCGTGAACGGATAGCGCGATGGAAGATGCGGGTCAGGGCACCAGGACGGCGGCGCCCTGGAAGCGGCCGGCGCGAAGATCGGCCAGCGCCTCATTTGCCTTTTCGAGCGGGTATGTGGTCGTGGTCGTGCGGATCCTCGCCTTCGCGGCGATGGCGAGGAAATCGATTCCGTCCTGCCGTGTCAGATTGGCGACCGAGACCAGGCGACGCTCTTTCCAGAGGAGTTCGTAGGGAAAGCTTGGAATGTCGCTCATATGGATGCCGCCGCAGACGACCGTGCCGCCCTTTTTGACCGCTCGCAGCGCCTGTGGCACCAGCGCGCCGACGGGCGCGAAGAGGATCGCCGCGTCGAGCGGTTCGGGCGGCAGTTCGTCCGAGCCGCCGACCCAGACCGCGCCGAGCGAGCGCGCCATGGCTTGCGCCGCCGTGTCGCCGGGCCGCGTGAACGCGTAGACATCGCGCCCCTGCCACCGGCAGACCTGCGCCAGGATATGGGCGGCGGCGCCGAAGCCGTAGAGGCCGATCCGCTCGCCATTGCCGGCGATGACGAGCGAACGCCAGCCGATCAGGCCCGCGCACATCAGCGGCGCCGTGGCGACGGGATCGTCAAATCCATCGAGCGGAAACGCGAAATCGGCCTCGGCCACCACATGGGTCGCGAAGCCGCCATCGCGCGTATAGCCGGTGAAGGCCGGCTCGTCGCAGAGGTTTTCGCGGCCCGATCGGCAATAGGGACAATGTCCGCATGTATGCGCGAGCCAGGGGACGCCGACGCGGGCGCCGAGCTGCGGAAAGGCGACTCCGCCCCCTTGCGCCTCGACGATACCGACGATCTCGTGGCCTGGGATGAGGGGCAGCGGGATATGGCTGAGTTCGCCATCGACGACATGCAGATCGGTTCGACAGACGCCGCAGGCTTCGACCCGGATGCGCAGTTCGCCGGGTCCCGGAACAGGATCGGGCCGCTCCTCCTGCACCAAGGGTTGCCGGATGGCGCGCAGCACCATGGCCCTCACGGCAGAATCGCCATTCCGGAAAGCGGCTCGATATAGATGAGCTCTTCCCGGACCGACTTCACGCCCGGAACGTTCTCGGCCGCGACCCGGGCGGCGGAGCGGCTGCGATCGTCGAAGATCGTTCCGGTCAGCTCAACTTCGCCATTCTCGACCTGCGCCCGTATGAAACCGCCCCAGCCTCGCCGGGCAAGCTCGGATTCGATGTCGGCCCGAATTCGCTCGTCATCCGAAACGCGCCGCGGTTCCGATGACAGGATTTTGAGCATCGCCCGCATCAGGTCCGAACGGGTCAGGATGCCCACCAGCTTGCCCTGATCCACGACCGGCAGGCGCTTGACGCGATGCTTGATCATTAGTTCGACGGCTTCTTCCAGCGGCGCATCCTTGCGCGTCGTCACGACATTGCGCGCCATCACCTCGCCGACCTTGCGGCCATGCAGGTGGACATACTGGTCGGCCTCGGCCCCTTCCGAGGTCAGCCATTCCAGCCACCAGGACCGCTTCGGCTCGGTTCCCAGCTCCGGCCGCTGCAGGAAGTCGGCCTCGCTGACCACGCCAAGCAGCTTGCCGTCTTGCGAGACCACGGGAAGTCCGCTGATCCGTCGCGCCAGCATGAGGCGGGCAGCGTCTTGGATCGACATATCGGATCCCGCGCTGACGACGGGTGCGGTCATGACACTATCCACGAGCATTTCGATCTCCCGCATCTGTGTTGACTGTGCTGACGTATCGCGAAGCCTGCCCATCCATAGCTGTGCGACCAGAAAACCGGATCAAGGCCACCCTTGCCTGACTCGAAGCGCTGAATGAGCGGATCGAGCAACCATGAGGCTAGAAACCCAGGGTCAGATCCGCGGTGATCTTGCTTGCGATCCAGAACAGTACAGCCACAGCTATAATAAGGCCAGTATATTCAACGAGCCTGTGCATGACGCTACTCCCGCACGCCTGGCTTGACGTCAGAGAAGCATCCGGTAGAGGTCGCAAACAACTCCGGTAAATTACGTAGCGGTAAAAGGTGAAGCTATACGACCGGTTCTTGCCTGGGATCTGCAGGGCAGGAGAGGGCGACTAGTCGTCCTTCGCATCCGAGACCGGGGCCTTCCGGCTCCCCTTTGGGCGTGCCTGGCTGTGGCAGCGGCGAGCTTGGTGCAGGGCCTCGATCAGGGTATTGGCGAGCTCCGGCTCCCCCAGCGCTTCCGCCTCATGCACCAGAAGCGACAAGTGCCGTTCCATTTCCGCTAGGCGCTCATGTGGCTGCATGATCGGGCTCTCCTCGATCTCTTATAGGCTGATCGCCTTGACGTCTCAAAGATATTGATGAGGTATGCCGCGTGGGCGCGACGCCTTGTCTTAGAGAGAGGCGAAGATGGCCGCGGCCTGGGTCCGGGTGCTGACTTCCAGCTTCTTCAGGATTTCGATGACGTGATAGTCGATCGAGCGCTTGGTCTGCCCGAGGATGACTGCAATCTCGGTGTTCGTCTTGCCGCCCGCCATCCATTTCAGGATTTCCCGCTGCAGCGGGCTGAGCGAGCGGTATTTCGCGCTGCCAACCGAAGTCTGTCCCGAGATCAGTC
This sequence comes from Kaistia sp. UC242_56, assembly GCF_044452255.1. Taxonomy (NCBI): domain Bacteria; kingdom Pseudomonadati; phylum Pseudomonadota; class Alphaproteobacteria; order Hyphomicrobiales; family Kaistiaceae; genus Kaistia; species Kaistia sp. UC242_56. The sequence goes on along the minus strand of NZ_JBIOAN010000002.1, from coordinate 4,197,155 downwards.
CGATCGCCGCGGCGCGCTGGGTCGCCACCATGCCGAGGATGGCCGCGGCCTGGGTGACATCCTTGTGGTGCTCTCGAGCGGACCAGGACAGCAGCGTCAGGGCGCTGATCTGGTCCGGCTTGCTGAGCAGCGGCACGGTGACGCCGCTCACCAGCCCCGACGATTGCACATATTCAAGATAATCGAACCGGTTCTGGGCCTGCCACGTCGCATGGGTCCAGTGCAGGGGGGCTCCGCTGCTGGCGGCATAGTCGAGCAAGGGATCCCGTTCGGACCATCCGTTACGCTCGTAGGCCACGAGGTCGTCATAGGACCAGTTGGTCAGGGTGGGGTCGGTCATGAACTGACCCTTGGCCGTCTTCTCGGAACCCAGATTGAAACTGTCGAATCCCAGCGATTGTACAGCGGAGTGAATGACTGATTTCAACTCGATTTTGTCATTCGCGTTGCATATGTCGGCCACGGCCTTTGCGGTTATATCCAGCAAGTGCAATAGAATTCTCCAGTCCGACCAAGTTATTGTTCCTGTCGTGCTGGGTAGATTGGGGCTGGGTCCGCGTTATCAAATTACCATTTCGTTAGACTTGGCTATGCTGCGACAATTCGATGCGTATTGGGAAATACCTTGACGGCCAAGCACCGCAGGCAGGCCGGATTCGCTCCGAATGGCCTTCCCGCGCAGGATTCCCACGATCGCGCTGCGGAGATCGTCATTGTCCTCGATGGCGACGTGTTCATCAGCATGGCGGGCGCAGGTTGAAGCGAGCCTTCCCCTCGACAACCTCATGCGCCATCGCCACGCCCAGCAGCCTGGCGATGCCCTGGACGATGTAGAGCCCGAGGCCCGAGCCGCTTTTCCGGTTCGCGCCTGGGCCGCGATAGTGTTTGTCGAACAACCGGTCGGGATCCGGCAGGGCGACGGCGGGCCAGTTCCCGACCGCGTTGCCGCTTCGTTCGCCGTCTTCGCGGGGTTCGATGCGGATCGCGACAGGCGATTGGGTGGTGAATATTCCAGCGCGTTGTTGTCCAACAGCACTTCGAGCAGCGCGCGCGATCCGTTTCGACGGCGGCGACGGCGCCGGGATGGAATTCCAGTTGCTCCGGCTCGGCCGAACGCGCGGCGGCCTCTTCGATCAGCGCCTCCATGTCGAACGGTTCGCGGTGCAGCCGCAATCGGCCGTGTTCCAGGCGGTCGGCATAGTTGCGGCGATCGACGATGTCAGGCCTCCGTGTTGAGGGAGAGCACGTCGACATAGAGCGGCCCGAAAACGGTGCCCGCCTCGGCGTCGCCGGTCTCCTTGACGACGAGGGCCCGGACGCTGGTGACGAGGTGGTCGCGCATGGCGGCAGCGGCCCCGGTCGGGTTGTTTGCGGCGATCTCCTCGTAGATCCGCTCGTGATCGCGATAGATCGAATCCATCTCGCGCGTGAAGCCGCCCGAGGTGCCACCGGCGATCATCTGCTGGTCGAAGAGGTTGTCGAGGATGCCGGCCAGGCGACGGCTGCCGGAGATCAGCGCGATGGTGCGATGGAAGCGCGCGTCCGGCTCGAGATGAGCGCGGACATTGGTCGAGGTCGACTTGTACGCTTCCTCGACCTCGTCGAGCGACTGGCGCAGCTTGCGCAGTTCCGGCGGCGTGATCCGCATCGCAGCGCGGTAGGCGGCGGGCACTTCGAGCAGCACGCGCAGGCTGAAGATTTCCTCCAGATCATGCACGGTCGTTTCCAGGATCCGGGCGCCGCGATTACGCTCGAAGCTGATCATGCCGAGCTCCTCGAGCTTCAGCATGGCCTCGCGCACCGGGGTGCGGGAGACGTTGAGCTTCTCGGCGATCTCCTGGACCGAATGCAGGCTGCCGGGTGCGAATTCGCCGACGACGATCGCATTGCGGACGATCTCGAAGACCCGTGTCGCGAGGCTCTTCTGATGCAGGTCTGTGCTTTTCATCAAGGTTCGCTTCTCGGTGAGCCGGCGGTCGATTTCTGGCGACACGATACCGGTAGGTCGCATGGATCACACCCATGCAGCGCAGGATTGTGCCCGGAAACCGGATGTTTTCACCGCCATCCCCGGTTGATGCGCGTGAATGATCAGGATTTCACCTATCGCTCAACAAGGCGTCGGCGTGCGCCGCGTTTCTGTGCATTCGGGTCGTTGACTTGCATGTGTAGTGTGACATGCTACTCCCATCATACACGCACGGAGCCATGATGAAAATCGCGGTTGCACAGGTCGGATCGATCAAGGGCGCGGCGGCGGAAAACGCGGAAGCCGTCGTTCGCTGGATCGAACAGGCGGCGTCGGAGGGCATCGTCCTCACGGTTTTCCCGGAATGCTGCCTGACCGGTTACGTCTACAACGACCGGTCCGAACTCGAGGCGGCGGCGATCGTGGCGACGGGGCCGGAGATCGAGCGGATCCGGGCGGCCTGCGCCGAGCTTTCGATGCATGCGGTCGTCGGCCTGTTCGAGGCGGATGGCGGCCATGTCTACAACACCGCGCTGCTGATCGGGCCGGAAGGCGTCATCGGCCGGCATCGCAAGCGCCATCTGCCGTTCCTCGGCGGCGATCGTTTCGTTGACCAGCCGGAGGGGATCGAGCCGGCGGTGTTCGACACGCCGGTCGGCAAGATCGGCCTGGCGATCTGTTACGAGATCCGCTTCCCGGAAGTTGTGCGCACGCTGGTGCTGAGCGGCGCCGAGATCGTGGTGCTGCCGACCAACTGGCCGGTCGCGTCGCGGATCCTGGCCGATCTGTTTACCCCGGTCCGGGCCGCCGAGAACTTCGTCTATTTCCTGGCGGCCAACCGTAATGACAGCGAGGACGGCACCACCTTTCTCGGGTCGAGCCAGATCGTCGATCCGATCGGCAAGGTAATTGCCCATGCCGGGACGGAGACGGGCCTGTTCGCGGCCGAGGTCGACCTGGATCGGGCGCGCAACAAGACGATCATCTTCGAGTCGGGGGAATTCGAGATCGCGCCGTTCAAGGATCGGAAGCCCGAAACCTATCGACTTTGAGCCAATAAGAGACGGAGAGGGGATATCGGTATGTGTGTTGCTTGTTACGTGGACGCGGCGACGAAAGACAAGATCATCGCCTATAACGCCGAGTTCCATAAAGTAACGAAAAGTCCGTTCGGCAAGAACGACCAGATCGGCATGCTCAACCTGATCGATGGGGAATCGCGGTCGGCGATCCTGAGCCGGGCCGATGCCAGCAAGGTCTTCGATCTCTCGGTCGATCATTTCATCGGCATGCCGGGCTGGTTCGGCGCCGGCGACCAGCCCTATCAGATCTGGATGACGCATACGCCGGCCGGCGAGATCGTCGCGGACAGCATGAACAAGGGCATCGAGGCGAATACGCTGGTCGCCTATTCCGGCGACGGCATCTCGATGTACACCCACTGCGGCACGCATATCGATACGCTGAATCACTTCGGCTATAACGGGAAGATCTTCAACGATTACAGCGCCAAGGATCACCTTGGCAGCCGCAGCTGGAACGTGGCGGGCCCGGAACTGCATCCGCCGATCTTTGCGCGCGGCGTGATGCTGGATGTCGCCGCGCTGCATGGCGTCGACGTCCTGCCGCCCAGCCACGCGATCGGCGAGGATGACCTCAAGGGCTGCCTGGCGCACCAGAACATCAAGCTGAACTTGGGTGACGTCGTGCTGATCCGCACGGGCCAGATGCGCCTCTGGCCGGACATGGCTTTCGTCGCCAATACGCCCGGCATCAACCGCGAGGGCGCGGAATTCCTGGCCAAGAACGGCGCCATCATGATCGGCGCGGACAACCTCACCGTCGAGCAGACGCCGACGCCGGATCCGATCAACTTCTTCCCGGTCCACACCTACCTCCTGGCGGAGGCCGGCGTGCCGCTGCTCGAGATGATCAATCTCGAGGAGATGTCGGAGGCGCGCTGCTACGAGTTCGCCTTCTTCGGCGCCTGCATCAAGCTGCGCGGCGCGACGGGCGCGCCGATGCGCCCGGTGGCGATGCCGCTGTCCAACTGATCGATCGCGGCGCGCCCCAAGGGGTGGCCGCGCTCCATGACGAACACCGCATCCAGGAACCGGCAGCGCCTCATCAGGGCCGCTGCCGGGAAGGCAGACATGCGTCCGCAGAGACGCGGCCTTCGCCCGGACGTCGAATGCAGGGAACCAGAGCCATGTCACCATTGCTGCAGTTGCACGCCGTCGAAAAGGGCTTCGGCGGAACTCCGGTTCTCCGGGGGATTAATCTCGCACTCAGCGGCGACAGCTATATCTCGCTGCTGGGTCCCAGCGGCTCGGGCAAGACCACGCTTCTGCGCGTCATCGCCGGGTTTGACGAGCCGGATCGCGGCGACGTTATCCTGGATGGCAAGCGGGTCGACGATGTTCCGACCTACCAGCGCCATATCGGCTTCGTGTTCCAGAATTTCGCGCTGTTTCCGCATCTGAGCGTGGCGCGCAATATCGGCTTCGGGCTGGAAAACCGCGCCATCGGCGCGATGCCGGCGGCCGAGCGGCGCGACCGCGTCGCCGCGATGATCGAACTGGTCGGCCTGACGGGGCTGGAGGATCGCGGCATCGCGCAGATTTCCGGCGGCCAGCGCCAGCGCGTGGCCCTGGCGCGGACGCTGGTCACGGAGCCGAAGCTGGTGCTGCTCGACGAGCCGCTCGGCGCGCTCGACGCCAATCTGCGGACGCGCATGCGCGACGAGCTGCGCGCCATTCGCGAACGGCTCGGTGTCACCTTCCTGCATGTGACCGGCAGCGAGACCGAGGCGCTGGCCATGGGCGATACGGTGATCGTGCTCGCCAATGGGCGTATCGCCCAGTCCGATCTGCCGGACACCATCTATAGCCAGCCGGCCAGCGCGGAAATCGCGCGTTTCCTTAATTGCTACAATATCTTCCCGGGCGTTCGTGACGGCGGTGAGTTCGTCGGTCCCGTCGGCCGCTTCGCGATTGCCACCGCCTCTGTCCGCTCGGTCGATACGGCGCCGGCCTATGCCATCCGGCAGGACAAGATCGCGGTGAAGCCGCAAGGGGCAGGGGCGGGCGACGGCGAGGAAAGCGTCGGCGGCACCTTCATCGCCAGCGAATATTCCGGCGCGGCCGTGCTTTCCTTCTTCGCCCTCGACGATGGCCGCGTGATCGAGGTCGAGGACCATCTCAGCCTCCGCGAGGCGCCGGCCTATGCCGAGAAGCAGCGCTACAGCCTGACCTGGCAGACGCGCGACGCGCTGGTGTTCGCGTGAGCGCGCCGATGGACAAGGGACAGCCTTCCATGACGATGACCACCACCGCCGCTGCCGCCGAACTCCCGGCCGCCCAGTCCACCGCCCGCCGGTCGCGCCAGCGCACGGCCTATTGGCTGATCGCGCCGGGCGTCCTCTGGATGCTGCTGTTCCTCGTCCTGCCGATCGGCATGATCCTCTACGTCTCGTTCTGGACCCAGACGACCTTCGCCATCCAGCCGGTGCTGACGACGAAGAGCTGGACCACCTTCTTCTCCAGCGACACCTATCTCTCGGCGCTCTGGACCACCGTCCGGATCTGGCTGACCGTGCTGTTCGCGACCATCCTGGTCGGCTACCCGGCGGGGCTGTTCGTCGGCCTGTTCGTCAAGAACAAGACGCTGCAGACGGTGCTGCTGACGCTCTGCGTCATTCCCTTCTGGACCTCGTTCTTGATCCGCGTGCTGGCCTGGCGGCCGATGCTCGGCAAGGAAGGCGCGATCAACATCGTGCTGCAATGGCTCGGCATCACCAGCGCGCCGATCGATGCGCTGCTGTTCTCCGAGCTCTCGGTCGTGATCGGCATGACGCAGATCTACTGCGTGTTCATGGTCGGCCCGATCGCCTTCATGCTCGGCCGCATCGATCCCAACATCATCGAGGCGGCACGCGATCTCGGCGCCGGCTTCGGCCGCATCTTCCGCACGATCATCCTGCCGCTGTCGCTGCCGGGCGTCGTCGTCGGCTCGATCTTCGTCTCGGTCATGGTGCTGGGCGAGTTCGCGACCTCGGCGGCGCTGTCGGGCCGCAAGGTCAACCTGCTCGGCAACATCATCGTCACCCAGGTCGGTTCGCTGAAATGGGCCTTCGCCTCGGTGATCGGCGTGGTGCTCACCCTCATCATCGGCGTCGTCGTGGCGGGTCTGCTGCGCGTCGTGAACCTGCGCAAGGAGCTCTGAGCGATCATGCAGTCGACATTCGTGAAGCCAGCGCTCGGCCTCTACATCGTCCTGTTCCTGACCTTCCTCTATGCGCCGATGGTGGTGCTCGCCATCATCTCCTTCCAGACGGGACCGGAAGGCGGGCCGCAATTCCCCATCGTCGAGTGGTCGACCTACTGGTACCGGCACCTGCTCGGCCTGGTGCCGCCGAGCCGCATCGCGCCGCTGCCGGTCGGCTCCGGGCTGCTGCGCTCGCTGGCGCTCGCCTTCATGACCATGGTCGTCTCGACCACGCTCGGCGTCATGTCGGCCCAGGCTTTCCGCAGCCGCTTCAAGGGTTCGGGCGTCGTCTTCTACCTGATCGTGCTCGGCATGATGGTGCCGGGCCTGCTGGTCGGCCTCGGCATGTCGCTGGTCTCGAACGTGCTGGGCATCGACCGTCATTGGTGGGGCACGGCTTTCGTCCTGCACGTCGTCTACACCTATCCCTTCGCCTTCCTCGTGATGCTGGCGATCTTCAACCGCTTCGACCAGAGCGTCGAGGAAGCCTCCTGGTCGCTGGGCGTGTCGCCGGCGCGGACCTTTCGAAAGGTGACGTTCCCGCTAATCTTCCCGGGCGTGCTGTCGGCGATGATGTTCGCCTTTACGCTCAGCTATGACGAGTTCTCGCGCACGCTGTTCGCCTCCGGCCGCGACCTGACGCTGCCCTTGGCGATCTACGGCACGTTCTCCGTCGAGATCCATCCCAACATCTTCGCCTTCGGCGTGCTGACGACCCTGTTCTCCTTCGCGCTGCTCAGCGTCTACGGGGTGCTGATGGGCCTGTCCGTACGGCGCGCCAAGCAGGTTGCAGTCCAGGAGGAGGCGGCCTGACCGCCCGCCCGTCATTCAAGAAGGAGGCGGCTCTTCCGCCTCGTCCCCCGCGTGTTCCGGCCCCGCCGCCTGACGGGTGCCGGTCATAACAAAAGCAGCAGGCAAAACCAGACCGAGGTGGACCATGAACAAACAAATGGAGATGACGCGTCGCTTCCTGCTCAAGGGTGCGGGCGCAGGTGCAATGGCAGTTGCGGCGGGCAGCGTGCCCTTCGCCTCGGCCTCGCGGGCCTTCGCGCAGGACAGCGCGCTGGCAAATGAGAGCCTTCGGACGATCGGCCTGTCGGTCACCGTGCAGGAACGCATCCTGGCCGACTTCAAGACCGCATCGGGCGTCGGCTCGGTTTCGGGAACGGCCTCGACCCATCCCGATGCGCAGACCAAGATCCTTTCCGGATCGGCCGACTATGATTGCTGGGAAACCAATGTCGAACGGCTGCCGGCCGTCGTCATGACCAACAATGTCGAAGCCGTGCCGGTCAGCGCCCTGAAGAACTGGGCCAACATTCGCGACACCTTCACCAAGCCGAACGACAAGTGGGCCGCCAACGCGCAGATCACCGGCCAGATCTGGGCCGATGAAGGCCAGACCAAGCTCTGGCTGGTGCCCGCCGTCTACAACTACGACTCGGTCGGCTACAATCCCGAGATCGTTTCCGACGAGGAAGCCAATAGCTGGACGGCGCTGTTCGACCCGAAGTGGAAGGGCAAGTCCGGCCTCAACACCGATCCGCTGACCGCGCTCGGCCAGGTGTTCATGGCGATGAACACGCTCGGCCTTTCCGAGGTGAAGAACCCGGCCAACCCGTCGCCCGCCGAGATCGACGAGGCGATCAAGTTCCTGATCGCCAAGAAGAAGGACGGCCAGTTCCGCGCGCTCTGGGGCGATTTCGGCGAGCTCGTCAACCTGCTGGCTTCGGGCGAAATGGTCGTCTGCGACGCCTGGCAGCCGGCGGTCATGGCCGTCAAGGCGCAGGGCAAGGCCTGCCGCTACGCCGTGCCGAAGGAAGGCTATCGCGGTTGGGCCATCGGCCCGGCCATGCTCGCTTCCTCGCCCAACAAGGAAGCGGTCGCCGCCTATGCCGATTACTGGCTGTCGGGCCCTCCGGGCATCGCCGTTTCGGAGCAGGGCTACTACTCGCCCTCGACCAATCTGAAGCAGTTCATGGCGCCGGAAAAGTATGCCTTCTGGTACGAGGGCAAGCCCTGGGTCGGCGCGCCCGAGCGCGGCATTAAGGAAGGCGATCTGCGCGACGGCGGCTCGCTGGAGCAGCGCGCGGCCAATGTCGCCTACTGGCACCAGTGGCCGGAGGAGATGACCACCTCGTACAGAAGTGGGACGAATTCCTCAGCGCCTGACGCGGCTTCCACCAATTGGAGCGGCGTTTGTCGACGCCGCTCCTCCAACCGAATGCGCGATCGCGTCCGCGCCCGGCACCAGGAGACTCCCGTGGGCTACGATCTCGAACTGATCAATCTCGGCAAGACCTATGACGATGGCACCACCGCCGTCGCCAATTTCGACCTGTCGGTGACCAAGGGCGAGTTCATCGCCTTCCTGGGACCGTCGGGCTGCGGCAAGACGACGACGCTGCGGATGATCGCGGGGTTTGAATCGATCACCTCGGGCGACATCCGCATTCGTGGCCAGCGGGTCAACGACCTGCCGCCGGAGCGCCGCCCGACCTCGACGATCTTCCAGAGCTACGCGCTGTTCCCGCACATGACCGTCCGCCGCAACATCGGCTACGGCCTCGAAGTGAAGGGCATGGCCAAGGCCGAGCGCGACGCCAAGGTCGAGCGCATGATCGCCAATCTGGGGCTGGAGGACATTGCCGATCGCCGCCCCGACAAGCTCTCCGGGGGCCAGAGGCAGCGGATCGCGCTCGCCCGCGGCCTGGTGGTCGAGCCCGATATCCTGCTGCTCGACGAGCCGCTCGGCGCGCTGGATGCCAATCTGCGCAAGTCGATCCAGAACGAGCTGAAGCTGCTGCAGCGCACGCTGGGCATCACCTTCGTCTTCGTCACGCATGCGCAGTCGGAGGCGCTGTCGCTCTCGGACCGGATCGTGGTGATGAATCGCGGCCGCGTGGAGCAGATCAGCCGGCCGCACGAGCTCTACACGCGGCCCAACACGGCTTTCGTGGCGCAGTTCATCGGCCGCAATACGGTGTTTGATGGCGTCATCGGGACGGTCGAGGGCGGGCATGTCGCAGTCGATACGCCAATCGGCCGGCTGGTCGGCGTCGCCAATGGCGCGATCGCCGCCGGTGAGCGCGCCAAGATCGTCATTCCGGCCGAGGCGATCGACCTCAAGGTGCAGGGGGCCGGCGATGTGCAGCCTGGCAACGCCATCGCCGCGCGGATCGCTCGCAGCCATCGGGTCGGCAATGTGCGGCGTTTGGCCGTCGTGCTGCCGGATGCGCGCACCGTCGCGCTCGAGGCGCATGTCGACAAATATCCGGATGACACCTTCGCCGACGGTCGCGACCTCGTCCTGACCTGGCTGCCCGACCGTGCGACCGTGATCGCGGCCTGAGTGGGCCAAGGCCACGGCGAAGCCGCGATCGAGGCGTCTGCCGCTGCTTGACGGCAGACTGCCCCGGACCCGCTGAGCTGCTTCGTCGGCTCTCGACTAGGCGGGGAGGACGAGCACCTTGGTGTTGACCGGCGTGCGCGCATAGAGGTCGAGCATGTCCTGCGTCAGCAGGCCCGTGCAGCCGCTGGTCACGCCGGTTCCGATCGAGCGGGCCACGCGGGTGCTGTAGATCGTGTAGAGCGTGTACTTGCCGTCCTGATAGAGATAGAGCGTGCGCGCGCCGAGCGGATTGTCGGGCCCCCCCGGCATGCCGGCGGCATATTTTCCGGCCTCGGGCTGGCGCGCGATCATCTCCTTGGGCGGCGTCCAGGTCGGCCATTCGGCCTTGCGCCCGACATAGGCCTCGCCGCTCCACAGGAAGCCCTCGCGGCCGACATTGGCGCCGTAGCGGGTGGCATTTCCGTCGCCCTCGATGCGATAGACGTAATGCTTGGCGGGGTCGATGATGATCGTTCCCGGCGCTTCCTTGCTGGGATAGCGCACGGTGCGACGATAATATTTTGGATCGACCTTGCTGATATCCACGGCGGCGATCGGGAATTTGTCGTCGGCCACCGGTCCATAGGCCCGAACCGCCTCGGCGTGGCTCATGCCGCCCGAGGACGCGCAACCGGTCAGGCTCAGCGCACCGAGACCGAGGGCGGAACCCAGCAGAAACGATCGGCGGTTAAGCTGCCCCGGCCCGGCTTCGGGCAGAGCTTCCTCAGGCAGCGCATCGCCACCGGCAAACATACGGTCCATGATCATGATGTCGGAGTGTCCCATGTCCTGTTGCCCGCCCCCCGAAAGACTTCGGCGCACAGCAGCGAAAATCTTGCCGAACTGACATTGCCGCCAAACCGCTCGATTGGCAAACGCAGCGTGTCGCTGCGTCGCCATGTCATGGCTCAGCGTTGCAAAAGGGTCGCGAAAACTAGCCGTGCAGCGGGTTGGCGATCGGGGCGCCGAGCTGGAAGCGCGTGAATCGAACCTGGAAGCCGGCGCGCTGCGGCGAGCAGGCCATCGGCCCGACTCGCACGTCGCGGTTGTCCGGGAACGGGCAGAGCCGCATCAGCTGCCATACAGGCTCATCGATCCAGCCAGGCGGCGAGCCCGTCCAGCGTCTGCAGCCCATATTCCACCGCGCCGAAGCCGATGACCTCCCGACGCCGCTGGGCGCTCGGATGCAGCTGGCGCAAGGTCAGGACCGTCTTGCCGTCGGACTGTTCGTCGAACGTCACGGTCATGCGAAAGCGCTCGGGATCGTCGTCGGCGGGCGTGCCATAGTCCATCACGATCCGCTCGTTCGGCACGATCTCGAGAAAGCGCATCAGGTTGGGGAAGCGCTGCTCCCGGCCTTCGAACACGCCCACCATGTCGAACCGCCAGAGCCCGCCCTCGCGGATATCGGCCTCGTGGCTTTCGATGCGAAGGCCGGCCGGGCCATACCATTCGGCCAAGGCCGCGGGGTCCATCCAGGCGGCGAAGACCTTTTCGCGCGGGTGATCGAGAAGCTTCACCAGCACGATTTCCCGATCAAGCGACCAGGTCTCAAACAGATTTGTCATGTCCTTCATCCTCCGCCTCCCTCCTGTCCAAATAAGCTTCCAGCCGATCCAGCCGCTGGGCCCAGCGTCGACGCTCCGCTTCCATCCAGTCCGCCGCTTCCTCGAAGCGCGGCTGCACCAGCCGGCACCAGCGGCTGCGGCCGCGTTTCTCGCTGGCGATCAGGCCGCAATCCTCCAGCACCTTGAGATGCTGGACGAAGGAAGGCAGCGCCATGTCGAAAGGCTCTGCCAGCGCGCTGACCTGCACCTCGCCCTCGGCCAGCCGCGAGACCACGGCGCGACGCGTCGGGTCGCTGAGTGCGTGGAAGGCGAGATCGAGTGGCGACGAACGGTAAGGCATGTGCCTTAGTATCAGGGCCTGTGCAGCCGGTCAAAGAAAATGGGAGGACCTGGGTTCGGGGGGAGGGCGCTTCAGCTCGATTTGGGACCGGGGAGGCGGAGGTTGGCCGCCCCGGTCTGCGTTGCCGGTTGGGTGTTTGCGTTGAACGCGAGGGTGCCTCAGACGACCGTGCCGAAGGCCGCGCCGATGCCGGCGGTGATCGCCATCGCGATCGCGCCCCAGAAGGTCATGCGGATCGTGGCTTTCAGCACATTCGCGCCACCGGCCTTGGCGCCGATGGCACCGAGCAGGGCCAGAAAGGCGAGCGAGGCGATCGACACCGCCGGCACCACCCAGGAAGCCGGCGCGATCAACGCTGTCAGCAGCGGCATCAGTGCGCCGATCGAGAAGGTCGCGGCCGATGCCATCGCCGCCTGGATGGGTCGGGCCGTGGTGATCTCGGAGATGCCGAGCTCGTCGCGGGCATGCGCGCCGAGCGCATCCTTTGCCATCAGCTGCTCGGCCACCTGGCGGGCGAGAGCGCTGTCCAATCCCCTCTGCTCATAGATCTGGGCGAGTTCCTGTCGCTCGGCCTCGATATCGGTCGCCAGTTCCGCCCGTTCCCGGTCGAGATCGGCGTTTTCGGTGTCGGCCTGCGAACTCACCGAAACATATTCGCCGGCGGCCATCGACATGGCGCCCGCCACCAGGCCGGCGATGCCCGCCAGCAGGATCTCGCTCGGCCCGGACGCCGCCGCGGCGACTCCGACGATCAGGCTGGAGGTCGAGAGGATCCCGTCATTGGCCCCGAGCACCGCCGCTCGGAGCCAGCCGATGCGATGGACCAGATGGTTTTCCCGGTGGGTCAAATGACGTGGCATCTTCGGTTTCCTGGGTGCGGGGGGAAGCGGAGTTTATGGGGTGGGCTTGGGAGTCAACGGCGGGAATGTCAGCACGGCCATCGTGCCGATCGCCGGATCGGCCGAGATCGCGAAACGGCCGTCATGCAGGGCGGCGATCCGCTTGACGATCTCAAGGCCCATGCCGAGGCTGTCACCGGCCTTGGCCATCGGCGCATCGTCGCTTGTCGCAACGTGATAGAGGCCCGCCTTGTCGACCACCGCGATCCGCGGGCCCGGGCCGGCGCAAAGCTCGATATCGGTGCCGGGCGGCGTGTGGGTGACGGCGTTGGTGATGAGGTTCATCAGTGCGTCCTCCAGGAGCCCGCGATCCCCCAGCATGGCCCCGGCGTCGCTTTCCACGAAGGCGATCGCGTGAGCATGATCGTAGACCCAGGGGCCCATGGAGGCCACCACGCCCCGGCCAAGCTGGGCCAGGTCGATCGGCTTGAAGCCCTTGCGTTCGATCGCCTCGAGGCGGCCGAGCGCCGTGATCTGGCCGACGAACCGGGCGAGCCCCTCGACGTCCTTTTCCATGCGCCGGGCGCGGGGACTGTCGATCTGGCCGAGCTCGAGCTGCAACATGGCGAGCGGCGTGCGGATCTCATGCGCGACGGCCGTGGTGAACAGCTTCTGTTCGCGCATCAGCCGCCCGATGCGGGCGAGCGAGCGATTGACGGCCACGCCCAGCTCCGCGACTTCCCTCGGCATCTGGCTGATGTCGATCTTGTGCTCCGGGTCGAGCGGGTCGATGGCTCCGGCCTGGCGCGCCGCCGCCTTGACCGGCCGCATTGCGAGCCAGGTCGAGACGAGCGAACCGCCCAGGACCAGCACCAGTTGCAGCAGCATGGGGATGGCGAGGTGATCGGCGAATTCGTGACCCAGTGCGCGCCACATCACCGCTTCGTTCTTGTCGAGGATGGCGATCTCGATCACCACTTCCTGGCCGTCGATCTGCATGGACCGTCCGCCCGCCACGGCGATCGGCTTGCCCTGGCTCAGAAGCCGTGTCCAGCGATCCGGCGGATCGATCTCCTCAGGCAGCAGATGCTCGCGGCATTGATCACCGCAATTCGAGAAGATCCGCGTGCCATCGAGGGTTCGGATGCGGGCGACGCGGGTGGGGCTGTCGGGGCCGAACCCTCCGATCGAAGCCGGCAACTCGAAGGCCCACTGGCCATCCTTGCGGGAGATGCCCTGCGCCAGCAGCGCCGTCTCGCGCTCGATCATCAGCGAGCCGAGTTCGGAATCGTCGAAATAATAGTCGGCGAAGACGATGACGAGTTGCGCCGCCATCGCCACGACGGCGAAGAAGACGATGCGCCAGGCGATCGTCGCGACCAGGCCGGGCCGGCGCGCCGCCCGCTCAGCCATGGGTGAGGTCCCGCAGGAGATAGCCGGCGCCGCGCACCGTCTCGATCGCCAGGCCGGCCTCGATTCCCTCCAGCCGCTTGCGAAGCCTCGATATGGCAAGCTCGATGGCATTGGCGGAAAGCTCATCGCCGAATTCGGAGAGCTTCGCCTCGATCCGCTCCTTGGGTACGACCGTTCCGGCGTTGCGCAGCAGCACGGCGAGCACCGAGCGCTCGCGCGGCGACAGCGCGACGGTCTCCCCGGCGCAGGACAGGACGGCGCTGGTCGGGTCGAAGGCGACATGGCCCAGCTCGATCAGGTCGGCGACATGCGCCGGCGCGCGCCGCAGCAGCGCGCGGCAACGCGCCAGCAGCTCGAAATGGTTGAACGGCTTGACCAGATAGTCGTCCGCGCCGGCGTCGAGGCCGGCGATCCGTTCATCCACCGCGCCGCGCGCGGTCATGATCAACACGGGGATGGTGTGGCCATCGGCGCGGATGCCGCGGACGAGATCGAGCCCGTCGCCATCCGGCAGGCCGAGGTCGACGAGCAGCAGGTCATAGGGCGCGACCGCGATGGCGGCGCGGGCGTCGGCAACCGTTTCGACGCCGTCCACGCGCCATTCCGCCTTGTGGATGGTTTCAATGAGGAGCTCGCGAAGGCGCGGGCTGTCTTCGACGAGCAGGATCCTCATGCCTTCTTGCGACCCGTCACCATCGACAAAACCAGGTTCTCGCGATGCCGGAAGCTCTCGAACAGCGCGGCGGCGGCATGGAACAGCGCGAGCACCATGATGGCATTTGCCAGCGTGCCATGCACTTCCTGCAGCCAGTCCTCGCCCCAGAAAGCGTCGAGGCCCATCATCCAACCGGTCAAGCATACGCCCGACAGCAGGACCATGAGAAGGATCATCATGACCGCGCCGGCGGGATTGTGACCCAGGTGGCGTGGCTCGCGGCGTTGGACCAGGGCGCGCAGATAGGGCAGCAGCCGGCGCGGCGTCGGGAAGAAATCGGAAAAGCGGGCATGGCGCGTGCCGATGAAGCCCCACACCAGGCGGATCGCCAGTGCCGCGGCGACCGTATAGCCGGCGGCGCGATGCAGCGCGTGGCCGGGTTCCAGAGTGAACAGGTTGAGGATGCAGGCGGTGACGATGGTCCAGTGAAAGAGCCGGACGATCGGGTCCCAGACGCGGATCGTGGCCGCCCCTTTCGGGGCGACCGGGCAATCCGTGGGCGAGACGCTTGTCTCGCCGCGATCAATCACCGATCTCGGCCTTCACGATCGAGCCGTCGACCGGGTTGAAATAGACCTCGGCCTTCTTGTTGGCCTTGTCGTAGCCGTAGATCTCGTAGCACGAGCCCGTGACCTTGAAGGTCTTGATCTTCTGGTAGCCCATGTCGGCGATCTTCGCCTTCATGGCCTCCTGGCTCATCCAGGCCGATTTGGGCTCCTTGGTGCAGGCGGGGCCGGCAAGGGCCACGCCCGCCAGAAGCGGCAGCGACAAGGCGGCGAGGGCGACAGTCGAGACAATACGCATGGGAAACTCCGGGGTTGCTGTTTCGCACGGCCACCGGCCGGCCACCGCAATGTGGCGGAACGAGCTGTCAGTCCGCTGTCAGGCGGCGATTCCGGTCCGGACGCCCGGCGGGGAGGGGGCTCTCACTGCGATCTCGAAGGGGGCGCCCTTTTTTGTGGGCGCGCTCCTTCAGGACCGGCTTTCGCCGCTTTCGTCCTGCAAGGGCGTCACATTACCAAGCCATGCTAGACTTGCCCGACCGGCCCCGCGCCAATGCACTCGAAGGTTTCCATGAAAAAGGCCATGAAGTTTGCGATCGGCAGTCTGGCGGTGAGCTTCGTCGTGCTGGGCATCAAATATGTCGCCTTCGCCGTCACGGGCAGCCTGGCGCTCTATTCGGACTTCCTGGAAAGCATCATCAATGTCGGCACCTCGGTGGCCGCCATCGTCGCCATCCGGGTTTCCGCCCTCCCGGCCGATGCCAACCATCCGTTCGGGCACCACAAGGCCGAGTATCTCTCGGCGGTGCTGATCGGCGTCATGATCATCGTCGCCTCGCTCCTCATTTTCCATGAGGCGTGGGCCGGCTTCCTCGACCCGAAGCCGATCGAGGCGCCGGCGCTCGGCCTGACCGTCAGCATGGGTGCGACCGCGATCAATGCCTTGTGGGGGCTGCTGATCATTCGCTTCGGCCGGCGCGCCCGGTCAGCATCGCTCGTGGCCGACGGCAAGCATATGCTGGCCGATGTCGTGACGTCGCTGGGCGTCCTGGTCGGCGTCGTCCTGGTGGTCTTCACCGGCATGGTGGTGCTCGACGCGGCGATCGCGGCGCTGGTGGGGCTGCATATCCTCTGGAGCGGCTATGGCGTGCTGCGCGAAAGCGCCAGCGCGCTGCTCGATGAAGCCGTTCCGGCCAAGACGCTGGATACGATACGCGGCATTATCTCCACCCAGGCGCCGGAAGCGATCGAGGCCCATGACCTCCGTACCCGGCATGCCGGTGCGGCCACCTTCATCGATTTCCACCTGGTGGTGGACAGCGAAATGAAGATCGCGACGGCCCATGCGGTCTGCGACCGCCTGGAATCAGCGCTGGAGGCGGCGGTTGACGGCGCCGTGGTCAGTATCCATGTCGAGCCGGCCAACAAGGCCAAGCACAAGGGAATTGTCGTCCTATGATCGTTGCTGCTGCCCATGCCAAGCCGACCAGGCGCGACGGTGCCCACCATGACTGAGTTGATGACGGGGCTGGTGCGCCCGACCGATGTGCCCTTTGCGGACCGGCTGCGCCTTGCGGCCGAGTTGGCAGCGCAGATGTACGAGGCAGGGCTGATCCGGGCCGACCGGCTTGCCGACGCCCCGCACGACATCGCGACCTATGGCGATTTTACCAAGGACGGCCGTGAACTGGGTCGGGACCTGGCGCGCTATGAGGCGTGGCGCTGCAACGATGCCGTCTACGCCGCCCTCGACGGCTACAGCGGCTTGCTGGCCGAGCGGCTGGAGGCGCTTCAGCTGCGCTGGGCGGCCGAGAACGAGATCCAGCCGAGATTTCGCGTCGGCGACCGCGTTGTCTGGCCCAAGGTCCGCGGCCAGGACAATATGGGAACGGTGGTGTCGATCGAGCCGGGTGGGCGTTATTCGATCCAGCATGACAACGCGGCGAAGACCGGTTCGTCCTTGCGGTTCCTGGTCGATTTCGAGGCGTGCCGCGCCGAGGGAGAGCCTGCGCCGTCGCGGCTTTCTTCGCTCAAGGGGCTTCCCGGCAAGATATGGGCGGCGATCTCCGCGCTGCTCGCCCTGGAGGCGATGGACTTCACCATGCGGGTCGGTCTGCTGCTTCCCTAAATCGCCTTCTCGGAAGGGATTATCCCGATTCAGACGCCCTCGCCCAGGGATCCCACACGCCGTCCGTGGTTCTGGCAAAGCGACCAGGGCAGTTGATTGGAATTGGCGAAGGCGAGCAGACTTCCGGCAGGGACACTGGCGCTATAGCGCCAGCCCTGGGCAAAATTGGCTCCCGACAACTGGAAGTAGCTCTCCTGCTCCTCCGTCTCGATGCCCTCGACGATCACGGAGATTCCGAGGTCCTTTGCCATGCCGAGGATCGAGGGAATCAGCCGGGCCCGGATGGTGTCGCTGCCGACGCTCTGCGTGAAGATCATGTCGACCTTGATCGTGTCGACCGACAGTTCTCCCAGATAGGCCAGGTTGCTGTATCCGGTGCCGAAGTCGTCGATATAGATCCGGTAGCCCTTGGCATGCAGCGCCCGGATCGTCGCCATGGCGCCTGGCGTGTCGATCGGCTGCCTCTCGGTCAGTTCCAGCGCGATGCGCCGGGGACTGATGTCCTTGGCCACGATATGGGTCTCCAGGGCCAGCAGGAATCGTGGGTCCGTCAGGTCCCGCGACACGATGTTGATGCTGATCACAAAATCCGGCTCGTCGCTGAGCAGGCTGCGCAGTTCGCGGCTCGCCGTTTCGATGGCAAAGCAGGTCAGGTCGGTAATCAGCGCGCTTTGTTCCGCGCAGGCGATGAAGGCCGTCGGTGGGATTTTCTCGTTCGAGCGTAGCGTCCAGCGCATCAAGGCTTCCGCGCCGGATACCCGGCCGCTGCCAAGATCGACGATCGGCTGATATTCGAGCGAGATTTCACCGGTGCCGAGCGCGCGCCGCAGGCGATTTTCGAAGGTCGCCCGCTTGCGTTGCATCTGGAGGAATATCAGCGCGAAGCCACCGCCGATTGCAGAGCCCAGCAGGACCAGTAGGACGATCGGCAGGCTGAATTCGCGCCAGATTTCTTTCAGACCAATCACTTGTACCTGGCAGACAAACGAGCTTTCCAGGCATTCCGCAAAAATGATGCGCAGCCCTTTGCGGATCGGCGTGTGCGAAAGCAACGCGGCAGCGCTGAGGCCGACCCTCGGGCCATAGATCGTCGTGACGGCGCCGGACAGGGGATTGACCAGAACCGTGCTGACGGGGCTGCCGCCTCGGGTCTGCGGGCCGGTGGGGGCGACCATCAGGCTGAAATTTCCCTTCATGATGATGGTCGATTTCACCCCGGGGGCCGAAGGCAGTTCGACGTTGCGCCAGGTCTCGGCGCCACTGGTCGCTCGAAAGAGAGGGGGGCCGAAGGTATCAATGGAAACTCGGATCTGGCCCGCACCGCTGCTGCACAGGACGACATTGCCCTGCCGATAGGCCGCGTCCCGGATCGTGTAGGTTTCGAGCACGATGGACCGCATTTCGGCGAGAAAATCCGGCGAGCACCGGTCTGCGGAAATGGCTTCCAGCCTGTCGAACGCTCCCTGGATTTCTCCGCGCTGCAGACGCAACCGGTTGGTGGAAGGGCCCCCGCTCGATTGCAGGCTCGGCAAGATGACAGTGTACAGACCCAAGAGGGTGGCAATCAGCCCGATGCACGCCCCGCCGAAAATGCCGGCGATTAACCAAGTCAAAGTTGCCGCTAAGCTTGGGCCGTCATAGCTGAGGCTGGTTCGATCAACGTTAGGGAGGATGGATAGTCGGGGCAGCCGAACGGGGATCCACTGCATTGGGTCATCTTCTCGGCCAGAATTTCATGTCGATTAAAACAGAAATTTAAATCATCTCTAGTCCTTGTCTTATCAGAGAATTTCTGAAGCCCTCCTGGGTCCCGACGAAGCGCGGCCTGCCCAAGTGCCGGACCGCACGACGCCGCTGCTTGCTGCTTGGCCAAGGCGAGGCCCGCTAGGGAGCGGACGCCTGTCGCGACAGGGTCGGGCGAGGCATTCAACGGCCTGAAGCTCTCTCGAAACGGATCGAAATGCCTCGGCAACGCCTTGCCGACCGCTTGCGACGTCGGTGCGGGAGGGCGACTGGTTCTGTCGTTGCAGACGCCGGCGGAGCGGCATAGCGTCCGCGAGACGGACGCTAGGGCGCGCCGACGTTCCGAAGTGCGGACTGGCCCAGCATCAGATCCATGCGTCGCAGAATCAGCGCAGACCGCCCCAGTGCAAAGGCGCCGGCTTCAAGCCTCTCCTGCAGGGAGAGGGCGGATTGGAAGACGCCGGGAACGGGATGGTGCAGCCGATGGACCATGGTCGCCGCAGGTGTGGGCTATCGGACCGGCCCTGTCGACTGCCCCTCGGTGAACAGCCCGTTCACCGAGGGGCATGTGCGCTGGTCTGACGCTTCAGGGTGCGCGTTCAGCCGTCCTGGCGCTGCGGGACGGCTTGCCGCGCCACCGCCGCCTCGGCATTGGGGCCGAGCAGGACCTTGCCATAGATCGGCTGGTAGCGCTTCCGGTCGGCGGCCGACTCGCGGAAATACAGCGTGTAGTGGCCGATCTGGTGGAAATAGGTGATCCGGGCGCGGACGAGCGCCTCGTCGGCCGGATAGTCGAGCGCGAGGAACGCCTTCTCCAGCAGCGAGATGCGCAGATCGTCCGCCGCCGCCATCTCGTCGGCGAGCTTGCGCGATCCGCGCGACCAGTCGCGCACCGCCAGGTCGAGCAGCGGGCTGAACGGATCCTCGTTGACCCAGGTCAGCACGATGATCTCGAAGAACACCAGGCCGTCCGGATGCGGGTTCCTAGCCAGGGCCTCGAACGGCCGGCAATTGCGCGCGCGCCATTCTTCCAGCAGGGCTTCGCGCAGGTCCTTGATGCTGGAGAAGTGGAAATAGAAGCTGCCGCGCGTCACCTTGAACTGCTTGGCCAGCACATCGATCTTCACGTCGGCGATGCCGCGCTTTTCGAGCACCTTGAGCGCCGCGGCGACCCAGGCTTCGCGCGTCAATGTCTTGCGCCGAACGGCCGGCGCTTCCTTGGTGCCTTGCCTGGCGGGTCGGTCGGTCTTCGGCAAATCGCGCTCCAGCAATCGGTGACGTACAGGCGACAACCATAGCCCAGCCGCGCGGAGGTTGTGGCCGGAAAATCCGGCCACAACCTGTTGCGACGTCAGTCGAGCGAGCCGATGCGCTCCAGCATTAATTCGAAGAACGGCGCCGGATCGATCCGGCGCAGCACGTTGCAATTGCGGCGACGGCCGGTGACATGCCACCAGTCGACCACGGTCATGCCGATCGTCTCCGGCGACACGATGTCGATCGTGACGTTGCACTGGCGCTGCTCGTAGATCTCCGGCGCCAGCAGATAGCCGGTGACGCAGGCGTCATGGATCGGCCGCGCCGTCGTCGCGAATTTGTGGCTGCCATACTGGCGATAGAAATCGGCCATGTTGGCCGCCTCGATCGCCGCCCGCTTGCCGGTCGCCCGCAGCCGGTCGAGCCATTCGACGGTCATCTCGGCGGTATAGGTGCAATCGATCGGGCACATCGTCACCGGCACGCCGGATTCGAACACGACATGCGCCGCGTGCGGGTCGACGAAGATGTTGAATTCGGCCGCCGGGGTGGCGTTGCCGCCCTGGAAGAAGCCGCCGCCCATCAGGACGACTTCGCGCAGGCGGGGAATGATCCGCGGCTCCATCACCATCGCCATGGCGAGATTGGTCATCGGACCCAGGGTGCAGACCGTCAGTTCGCCTTCCGGCGCGGCCATGATCGTGCGGACGAGGTAGTTGACGGCGTGCTCGTCCTGCGCGGCGACCGACGGGGCAGGGAGGTCGGCGCCGTCCATGCCGGTCGGGCCATGCACATATTCGGCCGTCATCAACTTCTTCACCATCGGCCCGGTGCAGCCCGCATAGACCGGGACGTCGGAGCGCCCGGCCAGTTCGACCACCTTGAGCGCATTCTCCGTCGTCAGCTTGAGCGGCACGTTGCCGCCGACCGTCGTGACGCCCACCACCTCGAGTTCCCCAGGAGAGCCCAGGGCGAACAGGAGCGCGAAGGCGTCATCCTGTCCGGGGTCGGTGTCGATGATGATCTTGCGCGGAGCCACGGCGTTTCCTTGTCGATGCTGTGGGAGGAAGGGCCTGACTATTGCCAAGCGACGCGATCCGAGAATACAGTACTGTATCTTATGTTCAAGATGGGAGGCTTGCATGGTTGCAGAGGCACGCGGAGATTTTTCGCACATTCCGATCCTCGACGTTTCGGGGCTGTATACCGGCGATCCCGCTGACGCCCGCGCCGTCGCCGAGACGCTGCGCGGCTATCTCGAGACGGTCGGCTTCCTGTATGTTTCGGGCCACCGCGTGCCGAGCGAGGATGTCGAGGCCGTGCGCAGCATGAGCCGCGCCTTCTTCGCCCTCCCGGACGAGCAGAAGCTGAAGCTCAAGATCGACAAGAACTTCCGCGGCTACCTGCCCTTCAACGGCTCGACCATCGTCACGTCTTCGGTCGCCAAGGTCAGCAAGCCGAACCAGAGCGAATCCGTCTTCTTCATGCATGAGGTGGCGGCCGATCATCCGGACGCGCTGGAAGGCAAACCGCTGCAAGGCCCCAACCAGTGGCCTTCGGAAGCGGAACTGCCCGGCTTCCGCGCCACGATCGATCGCTATGTCGCCGAGATGAGCGCCCTGGCGCGCGAGCTGGTCAGCGCGATCACGGTATCGCTCGGCCTGCCGTCTGACAGCATGAACCGCTATTTCGAGAATCCGACGACCTTCCTGCGCCTGCTGCACTACCCGACGCAGCCGGAAGAGGCTGGCCTGTTCGGTTCCGCGCCGCATACCGATTACGGCTTCATCACCCTGCTCGCGCAGGACAATGTCGGCGGCCTCGAGGTCAAGAACAAGGCTGGCGACTGGATCCCCGCGCCGCCGATTCCCGATACGTTCGTGATGAATGTCGGCGACATCCTCGCCCGCTGGTCCAACGACCTGTTCGTGTCGACGCCGCACCGCGTCATCAACCGCTCGGGCCGCGAGCGCTATTCGCAGCCCTTCTTCTTCGATCCCTCGATGGACGAGACGATCGAGGTGCTGCCGCCCTGCATCCCGGCCGGCACGCAGGCCAAATACGAGCCGGTGGTCTATCGCGACTATCTGATGGAGCGCATCGACAAGAACTATCACTACCGCAAGGGCGCGGCGGCTGCCCCGCAGGCGACCTAGCGCATAATCCTGCGCCTCGAGCCGATGGGCCGGACGGAAAACGCCCGGCCCACCGGCATCCTGACTGCGAAAGGACCAAGTTTGGGGCCACCCACTGATTCCGTCGGATCCTCCGACACCCAGCCGACATCGTCCGATGTCGTCGTCATTGGCGGCGGCATCATTGGTTTGAGCACGGCCCTGTTCCTTGCGCGGGAAGGGCTGTCCGTTGTCGTCTGCGAAAAGGGTCAGTTTGCCGGCGAACAATCGAGCCGCAACTGGGGCTGGGTTCGCCGCATGGGCCGCGATCCGCGCGAACTGCCGCTGGTCGTCGAGGCCATGCGCCTCTGGGACCAGATGGAGATGCTGGTCGGCCGCGATGTCGGCTTCCGGCGCACCGGCATCCTCTATCTCTGCGAGACCGACGCCGACGTGGCGCATCACCGGGGCTGGATCGCCCGCGCCGGCGCGCATGCGCTCGACACGCGGATCATCTCGGGTCCGGAACTTGCGGCCTTGTTGCCCGGCGCCACCCGGCCGTTTCACGCCGCGCTCTACACCGCCAGCGACGGCCGCGCCGAGCCGCAGAAGGCCGCTCCGGCGATCGCCGCCGCTGCGGCGCGCGACGGCGCCGTGCTGCTGGCCGATTGCGCCGTGCGCGGGGTCGAGACCAGCGGCGGCGCGATATCCGGCGTCGTCACCGAGCGAGGCCGGATTGCGACGAAGCGGGTGGTCATCGCAGGCGGTATCTGGTCCAGCCAGCTTTGCCGGACCCTGGGGCTGCGCCTGCCGCAACTCGGCATTCGGTCCTCGGTGCTGCGCACCGCTCCCGTCGACGATGGTCCGGAGGGCGCCGCCTGGGGGCCGCGCTTCGCCTATCGCAAGCGCCTCGATGGCGGCTATACGATCGCCGTTGGCAGCCGCAGCCTGCATGACGTGGTGCCGGACAGCTTTCGCTTCCTCGGCGATTTCGTGCCGATCCTGAAGCGCGAATGGCGCCACATGCGCCTCGGCTTCGGCGCGCCACTCGTGGCCGGCCTGCGCCAGAGCCTGCGTGGCGCCGAGGGCGCGGCGATGGCCTTCGAACAGACGCGAACGCTCGATCCGCAACCCCGCCAGCGCCAGCTCGCCGCCGCCTATGCCGCGCTGCAGGACGTGTTCCCGGTTTTCAAGACTGTGCCCGTGGTGCAGCAATGGGCCGGCATGATCGACGCCACCCCGGACGCGGTGCCTGTGATCTCGACCGTACCGACCCATCCGGGCCTGGTGATCGCCACGGGCTTTTCGGGGCATGGCTTCGGCATCGGTCCGGCGGCCGGGCGGCTCGCGGCGGATCTGGTCACGGGTGCGACGCCGATCGTCGATCCGCGCGCCTTCCGCTATGAGCGCTTCATCGACGGCACGCGGCCGCAACCGACGACGGGGGTCTGAGGCCAAGGCGCGCTTTGAACCGACGCGGGTCGGCATCCAGATTGACGAGTTTTCGAAATCCAAACCCGCCCCGAAGAGTGCGGGCTGGATTGCGGGGAAGCCCCACCGGTTGGGTGGGGACGAGACAACGGACTTCCAGGAGAGATCGAGAGGAGATGATTATGAACCGATATCTGAAGCCGATGGCAGGGCTGGGACTTGCGCTGGGTCTGGCGGCCTGGTCCGCGGGACCGGCGTCGGCCGAGATCGCCAAGTCGCCCGAGGTGGCCCAGACGGGCACGCTGGCGATCGCCAACACGCTCGACTTCGCGCCGTTCGAATATCTCGATGCCGATGGCCAGCAGACGGGCATCATCATCGAACTGGCCGGCGAGGTCGCCAAGCTGGTCGGCGCTAAGCTCGACATCCAGCGCACGCCCTTTCCCTCGATGATCCCCGGCCTTTCCGCCGGCCGTTTCAAGATCGCCTGGGAGACCTTCTCGGCCAATGAGGATCGCCTGAAGCAGGTCGATTTCGTCATGTTCCTGAAGGCCGGCGTGGCCGCGTCGACGGCGCCGGACCTGGTCGCCTCCTTCACTGGCGACCATCCGCTTTGCGGCAAGCGCGTCGGCGTCTCGGCCGGCACCGCTTCCGACTTCCTCGTCGACAAGCTGGATGCCGAATGCAAGGCCGCCAACCTGCCGCCGATCCAGAAGTCGGTCTTCAACGCCTCGACCGACATCATCCAGGCGGTTCTGTCCGGCCGCATCGATGCGCGCCTCGACGACGCCACCGCGTCCAGCTATTTCGAGGTGACGAGCAAGGGCAAGCTGGTCGTGCTGCCGGAGCTCTATGACGTCGCGCCGCTCGGCATGGCGGTCGCCAAGGGCGACGCTGCCACCCAGACGATGATGATCGAGGCGCTTTTGGAGCTGTTCAAGAACGGCACCTACCAGAAGATTCTCGACAAGTACGGCATGGGCAAATACGCCATCCGGGAACCCTATTTGGTCGACAGCATGGACAAGGTCCGCAAGGACTGAGTTTGTCGGCGCCGGGCGTCACGGCGTCCGGCGCCGCTCCCATCGACACCCCCAAAGCTTCGAGGAACCGTGCGGATGAGCCTGGTTGAGCCGAAAAACACTACCGGGCTTCCATTGGATCTACCCGTTGAAGAACTGGTCGTGGTGCCGCGCCGGCGCTATGGCATCTGGATCGGCATCGCGATCGCGATGCTGTTCGCCTTCTTCATCGGCAAGGCGTTCGCGACCAATCCCGCCTTCGATTGGGGAACGGCTGCCAACTACCTGTTCCATCCGTCGATCATGCGCGGCCTCGGCAAGACGCTGCTGCTGACGGTCGTGATCATGGCGGCGGCCATCGTGATCGGCACGATCATCGCTATCATGCGCGTGTCGCCGAGCGCGGTGCTGCAGACCTTCGCCAGCGCCTATGTCTGGTTCTTCCGCGGCGTTCCGGCGCTGATCCAGCTGATCTTCTGGTTCAACCTGTCGCTGCTGTTCCGCACGGCGTCGCTGTCGATCCCGGGCATCGGCACGGTCTTTTCGGTCAATACCAACGACTTCATGACGCCCTTCGTCTCGGCCGTCGTCGCGCTGTCGCTCTGCGAGGCGGGCTATCTGGCCGAGATCATCCGCGCCGGCATCAAGTCGGTGCCGCATGGCCAGTTCGAGGCGGCGAGCGGCCTCGGCATGTCCTACCGGCAGATCCTGCGCCGGATCATCCTGCCGCAGGCGATGCGCTTCATCGTGCCGCCGACCGGCAACGAGGCGATCAGCCTGCTGAAGATGACGTCGCTCGTCACCTTCATCGCCGTCGACGACCTGTTCTATACCGCGCAGAGCATCTATGCCCGCACCTTCGAGACCATCCCGCTGCTGATCGTAGTGGCGTTCTGGTACCTGTTCGTGGTCACGGTGATGTCGATCGGGCAGCACTTCCTCGAGCGCTATTACGGCCGCAGCGACCGCCGCCAGGAGAACCCGCTGATCCGGCTGCTGCAATCGATGCTTGGTTCTCGCAAGGGGAGTGTCCAGCCATGACGTCTCAGGGGGAAAGCCGTGCGCGCTTCGGCGTGCCGGCGGATGCGATGGTCTTCGCGCGCTCCGTCCGCAAGTCCTATGGCTCGCTCGATGTCCTGAAGGGCATCGACCTGGCCGTGCCCAAGGGTTCGGTCGCCTGCATCATCGGGCCATCCGGCTCGGGCAAGAGCACCTTCTTGCGCTGCATCAACCACCTCGAGCAACTGACCGGCGGCGTGTTGCTCGTCGATGGCGAGTTCGTCGGCTACGATCTTCGCGACGGCAAGCTCTACGAGGTGAAGGACAGCCTGCTCTGCAAGCGCCGCGCCGATATCGGCATGGTGTTCCAGTCGTTCAACCTGTTCTCGCACATGACGGTGATGGAGAACCTGATCGAGGCGCCGACCCGCGTGCGCGGAATGCCCGTCGCCGAGGCCAAGGCCAGCGCCGAGGTCCTGCTGGCGCGCGTCGGCCTCTCCGACAAGGCCGGTCGCTATCCGCGGGAACTGTCCGGCGGCCAGCAGCAGCGCGTCGCGATCGCCCGCGCGCTTGCCATGAACCCCAAGGTGCTGCTGTTCGACGAGCCAACCTCGGCCCTCGACCCGGAACTGGTCGGCGAGGTGCTGCAGGTGATGCGCGACCTTGCCGAAAGCGGCATGACGATGGTCGTGGTGACGCACGAGATCGGCTTCGCCCGCGAAGTCGGCGACGACCTGATCTTCATGGATGAGGGCGTCATCGTCGAACGCGGCGAACCGCGCGAGGTCATCGCCAACCCGCAATCGGCACGCACTCGCGAATTCCTCTCGCGCGTGCTGTAGCGCGGCTTTCCTCCACTCCCTCCGGCGGCACGCATCGCGCTGGGGCTTCGCGCCGCCAGCGCTCGCGCCCGCTTTGGCGCTGTCATGCAAATTTATCTCGGCGTTCGGCGAATCTGTGCGTAAATGACGTGCATGTCGTTGAGGAATTGCACGTCTTCCGACTTCGGAAGCGCGGCCTTTTCCTGGCGACGGTTGGAGTCTTTCGGTCCGCCAAGGTAGTTGCAGGATGGCATGCGTGGGAGGGCAGATCCACGCGGCCCCTGCGGGCGGGGCATTCGCCGAAGATCCAGATGGACGAATTTGAAATGTCGGCGGTCGCGTCGGGCGTTCACCCCGGGGCCGTAACGACGGTTAGCGGGGGAATGAAACGATGCGTATTTCAAGTCGAAGGCTGCTCGGGGCGGGGCTGGCAGCGGGGCTCCTGATGGGCCTGGCGGGATCCGTCTCGGCGCAGACGATCAGCTATTCGGAAGCCGGCGCCTTGCTCGCCAAGAGCTGCGGCAAGGACATCGAAAAATACTGTCCCAAGGTCAATCTCGGCGGCGGGGCGCTCAAGGACTGCCTGCAGGAGCGGGCGGCCCAGATCAATCCGCAATGCATCGCCGACTACAAGATCGTGGTGGCGTCGCTGAACGAGCGCCTTGCGGCGCAGGCTGCGGTGACCAAGGCGTGCCGCGGTGACGCGACGCAGTTCTGCCAGGGCACGGCGCCCGGCAACGCGCATTACCTCAACTGCCTGAACGCCGCCAAGAAGGTTGTCAGCAAGCGCTGCACCACCGCCATCACCAACGCTGGCTGGAATTGAGCGTCATGTCGAGATCGATCCGCAATACATCGCTTCTTTCGCTCGCTGTCGTCGGCATGCTTGCCGGCGGGCTCACCTCCGCCGGCGCGCAGACGGCGCTGAGCGGCGACCAGATCGTCCAGACCATGGGCAGCGCGGCGCGGGCCGCCCCTCCAGGTCTCTCGGCCGCGCTCATCCGCCAGGCCGTGCAGCAGCACATGATCGACAATCCGGGCATGCCGATCACCTGGAAGCCCCTGGAACTGCTGGATAACCTCGCGCAGATCGACGTGCAGATCCAGTTTGCGCTGAATTCGGCGATCATCCGGCCGGAATCCTATTCGACCATCGGCTCGATCGCCGATGCGCTGCATCACCCCATTCTGGGCGGATACAAGTTCGTCGTCACCGGCAACACCGACACGACCGGCAACCGCAAGGACAATCTGGCGCTGAGCCAGGCCCGCGCCGACGCCGTGGTGGAAGCGCTGACGACGACCTTCAGCGTCGACCCCGCCCGCGTCGAGGCGGTCGGTCTCGGCGAGGAGGCGTTGGAAGACGTGAAGAATCCGAAGAACCCGATCAATCGGCGCGTCCAGCTGATCAATATCGGCAAGTATCTGCCCGGCAAGTAGGCCGCCGGATAGCAGAGGTCGCGTCGCAAGACGCGGCCTCCCTTTTGCGCCGACGCGTGACGCCGGCGCAAAATCTCCCGGCGCCGTGTCGAATCCGGGGTGGGTGGTCCGTCGTTCCGGCGAGGGCAGGGCAGGACGCCCGGCCGAGGACCGTGACAGGACCGCCGATGACACAATATCTCGTCGCCATCCACCACCCCGACGATTTCGACCCCTCCATGGAGTCGGAAGCCACCATCCGCGACATTCAGGCGCTCAACGTCGAGATGAAGGCGGCCGGCGTCCGGCTGTTCGCGGGCGGACTGCAATCAGCCGCCAGCGCACGCTCGCTGCGGCCGCAGCCCAATGGCGAGGTCCACGTCACCGACGGGCCCTATATCGAGGCGAAGGAGCATGTCGGCGGCTTCTGGATCCTGGAAGTCGGCACGCCCGAGGAAGCGCTGGAATGGGGCCGGAAGGCCGCGATCGCGTGCCGCGTACCGGTGGAAGTGCGAGCCTTTCACTGACGGCTTCGAAACATCCGCGGCATTGACGCTGTGTCACAAAGGACGTCAGGTTGGGCGGCTAAGATAGTGCATGTCCAACCCGCCTCGGAGTGCGAGAGATGCCGGTATCGAAGAGCGACCTCGAAGAGGTCCTGGTGAAAGGCGCGGCGGAGGGCTTGACCAGCCGCCAGCTGTTCGACCGGGTCCGCAGCCATTATCCCAAGGCGAAGACCGGGAAGATCGTTCGCGCCGCGTTTCACGCCCTGAGCGAACCGACGCTGAAGGATCGGGCCGTGCTCGATGTCATCTACGCCCTGGCGCTGCAGCATCGGCTCGATGAATCGCCGGATGACGGATCCGGCGAGAATGACGAGGCCGAGGTTGCGAAGGTTTCGCCGCCGAAGCGCGTGAAGTCCAAGGCGGCGACCCTGCCGCTGCCCGAGACCGCCAAGAAGCGTCGCAAGAAGGGCGCGTAGCGAACCCAATTTTCACGCATGCTGGAGGCCGAGCCCTTGAACTGGGCCGCCAGCCGGGCGTCGAGCGACCCAGCGTCGCCAACGTGCAGAACATGTCGACGTTCGGTTGGCGCTGAAAGCGCTCTTTCCGCTGCCTATCGCCCGCCATTCCTAGATTGCCTCAGGTCTCGTAGTCCGATATCCATTGTCAATGAAAGCGCTTTCATTGCGAAGGGAGGCGCTGGTCTTGCTGGGAGATGCCGGCTGGCGATGGGAATCGGCCGGCCGCGAAAGGATCGGGATGCCAAGCGAACTCAGGGAAATCACGACGGACGTGCTCGTCATCGGCAGCGGCGGCGCCGCGTTGCGGGCAGCGCTCGAGGCCCAGGAGGGCGGCGCCGAGGTCACCGTCGCCATCAAGGGCGAATTTCGGCGCAGCGGCGCGACCTTCCACTCCGTGGCCGAGGTCGGCGCGTTCAATGTGCCGGACGGCGCCGGTGACGCGGAAGACAGTCCCGAGGTGTTCCTGGACGACATCCTGACCGCCGGGCAGGGCATGTCGGATCCGCGCCTGTCGGCGATCCTCGCCGAGGAGGCGGAAGATGCGCTGCGCTATCTGGAAGGCTACGGCGTTCCCTTCGAGCGCGTCGGCCCCGAGGCGGGCGAACCTTACCTGACGTTCAAGGCCTGCTTCTCGTCGAAGCCGCGTTCGCATGTGATCAAGGATCACTTCAAGCCGATCGTGAAGGCGCTGGGCAGCGAGGCGACGCGACGCGGTCTCTCGGCGCTCGACCGGCTGATGATCAAGGACCTGATCGTGCGCGACGGCGAGTGCCTGGGCGCGGTCGCGGTGGATGCCGAGGGGAAACTGGTCGTCATCCGCGCCAAGGCGACGATCCTGACCACCGGCGGTGCCAGTCAGCTCTTCCGCACCAACCTCTACCCGTCCGATATCACCGGCGACGGCTATGCCATGGCGCATCGCGCGGGGGCGCATCTGGTCAACATGGAGTTCATGCAGGCCGGCGTCTCGATCATCGATCCCTTCGTGAACCTGTTCGGCAACTATCTCTGGGATGCGCGCCCCAACCTGACCGATCGGGACGGCAAGCCCTTCATCACCGACTACCTGCCCGAGGGGCTGACCCTCGATGCGGTGATCCACGAGAAGCAGCGGCATTTCCCGTTCAGCTCCAGCGACATCTCCCGCTTCATCGAAATCTCGATCCAGAAGGCAATCAACGAAGGGCGCGGTACCGACAAGGGCGGATTGCTGCTCGATTTCATCCATGACGATCTCGACGCCATCCTGGCCGATCAAAGCCGCAGCGTCGCCAAGATGTGGCCGCTGACCTATGACTGGTACAAGGAGCGCGGCACGGACCTGCGCAAGGACAAGGTCGAGATCACCTGCTCGGCGCATGCGATCAATGGCGGCTTGCGGATCGATGGGGACGCCCAGTCCAACATCAAGGGCCTGTTCGCTGCCGGCGAAGTGGCGGCGGGGCCGCATGGCGCCGACCGGCTGGGCGGCAACATGTCCGTGACCTGCCAGGTGTTCGGCGGCCGGGCCGGCAGGGCGGCGGCGGCGCGGGCGCGCGAGATCGATCATCGTCCGCTGGCCGATCCGCTCGATGGGCATGCCGCCCTGCTCGAGGGGGCGAACGGCGCCTCGAAGCGCGAACTGCCCGAGCTACGGGCCAGGCTGCAGAACGCCGCCAACCGCCATCTGCTGATCCTGCGCGACGAGGCGGGTCTCCAGGCCTTCCGCGCCGAATGCGCCGAGATCCGGGAGAGCCTGGAGACCGAGGCGCGGATCGATACGCCGGCCGAGACCGTGCAGGCGCTGGAGCTCGAAAACCTGATCGCGGTCGGCGAGCTGATGGCGCTGGCGGCCCTGGCTCGCCCCGAAAGCCGCGGCAGCCATTATCGCGAGGACTTCCCCGAGCGGGATCCGGCCTTCGAGCACAACATCCTGCTCGACCGCCATGCCGAGGACGGCTTCTTCCGCGCCCGGCTGGGCGATCTCTGAACCGCATTTCGGGCTCGCGCGCGGCGCGTGCGAGCCCGGTTTGGCCGGCCTTGGCCCTTAGGAGCAAATGGAAACGGGCGCTGCGAGGGATCGCAGCGCCCGTCATTCTTATTGGGCCAGACTTGATCGGAAGGAGAGCGTCGCGCTCCGCCTTCAGCCCTTGGCGGTGTAGTAGGGCTCGCGCTTGCCGAGATGGGCGAACACCGTCTTGACGTTGGTGAACTCGTCGAGGCCGGCCTGGCCCATTTCGCGGCCGAAGCCGGACGCCTTGTACCCGCCAAACGGCATCTGCGGCGAACCGTCGATGGTCGTGTTGATCCAGACCGAGCCGCTGCGCAGCTTCGGCGTGATCTGATGCGCGGTGTCGAAATTCTTGGTCCAGAGCGAACTCGCCAGACCATAGATCGTGTCATTGGCCAGGCGCACGGCCTCGTCCTGATCCTTGAAGCGGATGATCGACAGCACCGGCCCGAAGATCTCCTCGCGGAAGATCGTCATGTCAGGCGTGACATGGTCGAAGATCGTCGGCTGGACAAACAGGCCGGCGTCCTGATTGGCGGCTTCGCCGCCCAAAAGCACGCTGGCGCCCTCGGCCTTGCCCTTGCTCAGATAGGAGCAGACCTTTTCGAAATGCTTGTCGCTGATCATCGCGCCGAC
Organism: Kaistia sp. UC242_56; assembly: GCF_044452255.1. Classification (NCBI taxonomy): domain Bacteria; kingdom Pseudomonadati; phylum Pseudomonadota; class Alphaproteobacteria; order Hyphomicrobiales; family Kaistiaceae; genus Kaistia; species Kaistia sp. UC242_56. The sequence goes on along the minus strand of NZ_JBIOAN010000002.1, from coordinate 4,165,567 downwards.
ATCGGAATCATCGGCATGGATGTCGCCGAGCTTGAGCGACTTCGCGCGGGCCACGAGACGGGCGACGAAATCGTCGGCGATCGTCTCGTCGACCAGAAGCCGCGTGGCCGAGCAGCAGCATTCGCCCTGATTATAGAAGATGCCGTAGAGCGAGCCGTCGATGGCGTCCTCGAGATCGGCATCGGCGAAGACGATGTTGGCCGATTTGCCGCCGAGTTCGAGCGAAACGCGCTTCAGCGTCTCGGCCGAGTTGGCGAGGATGCGGCGGCCGATCGCGGTCGAGCCGGTGAAGGAGACGAAATCGACGTCCGGGCTCTTCACCAGGGCTTCGCCGACCGGGTCGCCATAACCGGTCACGACCGACAGCACGCCTTCGGGGATGCCGGCCAGCGTGCCGAGGCGCGCCAGTTCCAGCGCCGTGCCGGAGGTGAATTCGGACGGCTTGACCACGACGGTGCAACCGGCGGCCAGCGCGAACGGCACCTTCTGGGCGAAGATCAGCGCCGGGAAATTCCACGGGATGATCATGCCGACGACGCCGACCGGCTCGCGGTGGATCCAGCCGGCCTTTTGCGGGCCGAGATTGGAGTAGGTCTCGCCGTGGACCTGCATGGCGAGGCCGGCGGCGAAGTGGGTCAGCGAGACGACATTGCCGAGATCGCCGCGCGCCTGGCGGATCGGCTTGCCGGCTTCGTCTACCTCGATGCGGGCGAGGCGCTCGACATTCTCCTCGATCAGATCAGCCCAGCGGCGCAGCACGGCGGCCCGCTCCATGCCGGTCTTATTCGGCCACGGGCCGTTGTCGAAGGCGTCGCGGGCCTGGGCGATCGCCGCGGCGGCGTCCTCGGCCGTGCCCTGTTGAAAGCGGGCGACCAGACGGCCGGAGCCGGGCGAAACGCGCTCGATCATCGGGCCCACGCCGGTGCCTTCACCGGCCAGATGGTGGGCGTAATCGCGTGTCGTGAAGATGTGGTTCATGACGTCATTCCTTCGATGCAAACGGTTCATACAGTGTTCAAAGCGGATTCTGGTTCAGCCAGCCCGCTGGAGCGATGCGGCGTTGCCGAGACCGACGCGATTGCCGCGAATGAAATCCGAGGCGCGCTCGCCGATCATGATGCTGGGGGCGTTGGTATTGCCCGAGACCAGGCGCGGCATGATCGAAGCGTCCGCGACCCGAAGGCCGTCCACGCCGCGCACCCGCAACTCGGTGTCGACCACGGCCATCTCGTCCTGGCCCATTTTGCAGGTGCCGACCGGGTGATAGCCGGACCGCGCACGCTCACGGATATAGGCCTCGTATTCGGCCCGGCTGCGGCACTTCGGGCCCGGCATGAATTCGTCGGTGGCGAAGCGGGACATGGCGGGCTGCGCCATGATCTCCTGGCCGACCTTGACACAATCGATCGTGCGCTCGACGTCGTAGGGATCGCCGAGGAAATTCGGGTCGATCGAGGGCGCCACACGCGGATCGCTGCTGCGCAGCGTCACGGCGCCACGTGCGCGCGGATGCATGAAGTAGCCGTTCAGCGTGCAGCCGTTGCCGGTGATGGTGGCGTCGGTGTCGTTGACTTCCTCGACGCCGGTGCCGGGCAGGAAATGGTACTGCAGATCCGGCGCGTCCAGGCTCGGATCGCTCTTGCAGAAGGCGCCGCCCTCGACGATCGTCCCGGCGATCGGACCATTGCGGAACAGCGCATACTGGATCGCCGGCATGATCTTCCGGGTCGCCTTCTTGTAGACGTCGTAGCTGTCGACGTTCTTGACGTTGTACATCATGAACACGTCGAGATGGTCGTGCAGGTTCTCGCCAACGCCGGGAAGATCGACCAGCGTGCGGATGCCGTGGCTCTTCAGATGCGCCGAGGGGCCGACGCCCGAGAGCATAAGCAGCTTGGGCGAGCCGATCGCGCCGGCCGAAACGATCACCTCGCGCGAGGCGCGCTCGATCACCGTGCCGTTGCCCTTGATCAGCTCGACGCCGACGGCGCGGTTGTTCTCGATGACAATGCGCTTCGCCAGCACGCCTGTGCGGACCGTCAGGTTGGGACGGTTGCTGGCCGAGCGCAGATAGGCCACGGCGGCGCTGCAGCGGCGGCCGTCGCGGTTGGTGGTCTGGTAGAGACCGGTGCCGGGCTGGGTCGCGCCGTTGAAGTCGGCATTATAGGGCATGCCGTATTCCTGGCAGGCCTGGACAAACGCCTTGCTGAGCTTGTGCGGATGGCGCTGGTCGACGACGCTGAGCGGGCCGTCAATGCCGTGATAGGGTGCTGAATATTTCTCGTTGCTCTCGGCGCGCCGGAAATAGGGCAGCACGTCGCGATAGGCCCAGCCGGGACAGCCCATCTCTTCCCAGTTGTCATAGTCCTCGGCATTGCCGCGAATATAGACCTGGGCGTTGATCGATGAGCCGCCGCCCAGAACGCGGGCCTGCGGATAGAGCGGGGTGATGCCGCCCTGGTGCTGCTGCGGCGCCAACTCGTAGCGCCAGGTCAGCGGTCCCTTTGTCGTCTTGTAGAAGCCGACCGGCATATGGATGTACGGGTTCCAGTCGCGCGGGCCCGCCTCCAGCAGAAGCACCTTGGCGTCGGGATCTTCCGACAGTCGGGTTGCGAGCGCGGAGCCAGCGGATCCGCCTCCCACGACGATGAAATCATACATGGCTGTCCTCCCATATTTTCTCTGATTTGCCCGGTGCGGCGTTGGCGCCCGGGCAGCTGGTCAGCTCACCCATTTCAGGATGTGTTCGCCGATGCAGACGGTCTCGTCGTTCTGGTTGGTGACGGAGATTTCGGAACGGGCCCGGCGGCGCTCGGTGTCGATTTCGCGGACGGCATAGCGCAGCCGCACGGTGTCGCCGATAAAAACGGGCTTCAGGAAGCGGATCCGGTCGTAGCCGAGCGAAACCGGGGTCTCGGTGGCGCGGACATCCGGCACCCGCTCGACGATCATCGTGGAACAGGTCGACATGAAGGCGATGATCAGCGCGCCGTGGGCGATGCGGCCTTCATAGGCCGAGCCCGACATGGCGGCTTCGTCGACATGGTTGGGCGAATGGTCGCCGCTGACCTCCGCGAAGGCGTTGACGACCGCTTCGCTGACTTCGCGCTCCAGCGTCACCGAGTCACCCACATTCAGATAGAAATCCGTCACGCTTGGTATCCTCCGGGCACTGCATTGCCGGTCCGCACAAGGGACAGTCCGGGCTAGTCGGTAATCCCCGTGCGGCCGGAACAGCGAGCCGCTTCAAGGGGATGGATCGCCGCGATGCCGGCAGCGCCGCCTCGCATGGCAAGAAAGTCGCTCCTGTTTCATTCTCCTGAAGCGAGAATGAAAACGCTTACATTTCTGAATGCTATAGCCTTTTGGAGCGCCGTGCAATGGGTGTCTTTCGGCGGCATCATTTCGCGGTCGGCCCTGCCGATCGCCAAGAATATGAGGCGATACGTGGAGAATTTAGGGAGTGTCGCTCCGGTTCCCACCGAACAGGACGCTCGCACGGCCCCATTGCCAAGCCGTGAAACATGCGATAAGCCTGAATGAAATCGCTTTCAGAACTCGTTTCATTGGAGGGGCCGTGCGCCATCTCGAGGGTATCCGGATCGTCAGTTTCAACCATTTCCTGATGGGGCCGGTCGGAATCCAGTTCCTGGCGGATCTCGGGGCTGACGTCATTGCGATCGAGCCCGTGGAGGGCGCGTTCCAGCGCAAATGGGGCGGCGCCAACCGCTTCCTGGACGGCCAGACCATGCTCCAGCTGACCGGCAACCGGAACAAGCGCAGCCTGGCGCTGGACCTGAAGAGCCCGGAAGGGCTGGCGGTGGCCAAGAAGCTCGTCGAGAGCGCCGATGTCGTGGCGGAGAACTACCGTCCCGGCGTCATGGCCAAGCTCGGCCTCGGCTTCGAGGATATCCGCAAGGTCAATCCGGGCATCATCTATGCGGCCGCGTCCGGCTTTGGACCGGATGGCCCCTATGCCAAGCGCCCCGGCCAGGATCTGATCGTCCAAGCAATGTCGGGTCTCGCCGCGATCACGGGAACGCAGGACGATGGACCGCGCGCCGTCGGCGTTTCCGTGGTGGATCACCATGGCGCCGCGCTGTTCGCGGCCGGCATTCTGGCGGCACTGCTGCGGCGCGAGCGTTCCGGGGAGGGCGGCCGCGTCGATGTCAGCCTGCTCAGCGCCGCGCTCGATCTACAGATGGAATCGCTGGTCTGCTTCCTCAATGGGGCGCGCGACGACGATGTGCGCCAGACCGGCCGTCTCTCGGGCTGGTACTACGGCGCCCCCTACGGAATCTATTCCACCCAAGACAGCTTCATCGCGATTTCGCTCGGGACCCTCGAGGCGATTTCCGAGGCGATCGAGATTCCCGAGGCGGAGCGCATCCCCAACAGCCAGGCCTATGAGCGGCGGCAGGAAGCGGCGGCCGGCATCGCCAGGGCGCTGAAGAAGCGCAGCACGGCGGAATGGAGCGTCATCCTGGCCGAACGCGGCATCTGGCACTCCGAAGTCAACGACTACACCCATCTCGCCGAGGACCCGCAGGTGGTCCACAACGGCAATTTTGTCACCGTGCCGGGGGCGACCGGCTCGCCGATCACCCTGGTGACTCATCCGGTCCGCTATGACGGGGAAGCGCCAGGTGTCCGGCTGCCGCCCCAGAAGCTAGGCGCCCAGACTGCCGAGATCCTGGCCGAGCTCGGCTATGACGAGGCGGGCGTCAAGGCCCTTTTCCAAGGCGGCGTGGTGGGCGGCGAACCGGCTCACGAGACCGCCCCGTCGCTCGTCGCGGCGCAATGATCCCAAAGGATAGGCCATCACCATGAAGTCCATGCATGCAGAGATCGGCGACGCCGTTCGTTTCTCCAAGACCGTCGGCGAGGCCGATGTCTATCTCTATGCCGGCATCACCGGCGATTTCTCCGGCAACCACGTCAATGACGAGTTCATGAAGAAGTCGATCTATGGGCAGCGCATCGCCCATGGCGCGCTGACGATCGGCTTCATGTCGACTGCCTCGACGCTGATGATCGAGCGCAGCCTGTCGCAGGGGATCGACTCCACCCCGGTGTCGCTCGGCTACGACCGCGTGCGCTTCCTGGCGCCGGTTTTCTTCGGCGACACGGTCAACGTCACCTACACCATCAAGGAAGTCGACGAGGAGCGCCGGCGGACGCGCTCCCAGGTCGAGGTGCACAACCAGAAGGGCGTGCTGGTCGCGGTCGGCGAGCATCTTCTGAAGTGGGTCAAGAACGAAGTGGCCGAGACCGAGGCCGCCTAGCCTCGTTCACCAGTTCCAAGACGCGACCCCCCTGGTTTGCAGCGGCGGTCGCGGAGGCGTGAGGGAAGAGACAATGACCGACTATGTGATCGTCGGCGCCGGTTCGGCGGGCTGTGTCCTGGCCAACCGTTTGAGCGCAGACCCCGCCATCAATGTCGTTCTGCTCGAGGCCGGCGGGCCCGATCGCAGTCCGTTCATCCATATGCCGGCCGGCTACCGGCAGCTGATGCTGTCGGGCGCGGTCGACTGGGGTTACCAGACTGTGCCGCAGAAGCACTGCAACGGCCGCACGTTCCAATGGCCGCGCGGCAAGGTGCTGGGCGGAAGCAGTTCGGTCAATGGCATGGTCTATATCCGCGGCCACGCCTCCGACTATGACGGCTGGGCGCAGATGGGCAATCGCGGCTGGTCCTATTCGGACGTGCTGCCCTATTTCAAGCGCGCCGAGAACTGGGAACTGGGCGAGGACGAGTTTCATGGGAGCGGCGGGCCGCTGCATACCTCGCGAGTGCAGGAGTTTCATCCGCTGGCACGCGCCTGGCTGGAGGCGGGCGTCCAGGCCGGCTATCCGCGCAATCCCGACGTGAACGCCTCGAGCCAGGAAGGCTTCGGCCCGCTCGACAGCACCATCACCAAGGGGCGACGCGCCAGCACGGCCTATTGCTATCTGCGGCCGGCGCTGACGCGGCCGAACCTCCGCGTCATCACCCATGCGCTGGCCTCGCGCGTGCTGATCGAGGGCGGGCGCGCCGTCGGCGTCGAATATGTGCGCAAGGGCCGGACGGAGGTCATCCGCGCCGATGCCGAGGTGATCCTCGCCGGCGGCGCCATCAACTCGCCGCAGCTTCTGCAGCTTTCCGGTGTCGGCGACGGCGACCATCTGCGTTCGGTCGGCATCCGCGCCGTGCATGACCTGCCGGGCGTCGGGCAGAATCTGTCCGACCACGTGGCCACCGAAATCCAGCAGGAATGCACCCAGCCCATCTCGCTGCTGAAGGAGTTGAAGCCGGTCAACATCGCCAAGTCCCTGGTGCGCTACGCGCTGACGCGGGACGGCCCGATCGCGCATCCGGGCATCCAGGCGGTCGGCTTCGTGAAGTCACGGCCCGATCTGGTTGCGCCGGACATCCAGTACCACTTCATCATGATCATGTATGGCGAGCATGGCCGCACCTTGCACAAGTCGCATGGCTATCAGCCGCTGATCAATGTGCAGCGACCGGAGAGCGTGGGCACCGTCCTGATCCGATCGAACGACCCCACCCGGCATCCTGAAATCGATCCAAATTATTTGGCAGCTGAAGAAGATGTGCGTGTTCTCCGGGAAGGCGTGAAAATCTGTCGTGACGTGTTGGCGCAAAAGGCGTTTGATCCGTATCGTGGAATTGAAGTTTCACCCGGACCCGATGTAAAGACGGATGCCCAGATCGACGAGTATGTCCGTCGATCCGCCCATACGCAGTATCATCCGGTCGGCACCTGCAAGATGGGCGCCGATCCGATGGCGGTCGTGGATGCGGCGCTGCGGGTGCGGGGGCTGGGTGGGCTTCGCGTGATCGATGCGTCGATCATGCCGAAGATGGTGAGTGCGAATACGAACGCCGCGACGATCATGATCGCCGAAAAAGGGGCAGACATGATACTCGGCGGACGTGAGGCCTACGCCGCTGGCGTGGCCTGACTAGGGGAGGGGGCTTTTGGCAGAAAGCCCCGGATTGATAAGCGCGGATTTCGGACCCCGCTCAACATGGTCCGAGGGAGGAAGTTAATATGATCAATCGTCGTTCGTTGCTGCAGATCGCCGCCGGTGGCGCCGCTCTGGGTGCCTTTGGCCTGCGCCCGGCCTATGCCAACATGCCGAAGCTGAAGGAAAAGGACACCTACAAGATCGGCTTCGCCCAGACCGAGAGCAACAATCCCTGGCGCCTGCAGCAGACCAAGAGCATGCAGGACGAAGCCAAGAAGCGCGGCTGGCAGCTGGTTTATACCGACGCCGCCGGCTCGGCCGCCAAGCAGGTTGCTGACGTTCGCTCCATGATCGCCCAGAAGGTCGACGTCATCCTGCTCGCCCCGCGCGAAGAGCGCCCGCTGATCCCCGCCGTCATGGAAGCCAAGAAGGCCGGTATCCCGCTCTTCCTGATCGACCGTGGCGTGGATCCGAGCCTCGCCAAGGGCGGCGAAGACTACGTTGCCTTCATCGGCTCCGACTTCGTCGAGGAAGGCCGTCTGGCCGCCGAGGCACTGGTCAAGGCCGTGGACGGCAAGGCCAAGATCATCGAGCTGGTCGGCACCGTCGGCTCCTCGCCGGCCAATGACCGCGCCAAGGGCTTCGCCGATTACATCAAGGACCATCCGGGCATGCAGGTCATCGCATCCCAGTCCGGCGATTTCGCCCGCGACAAGGGCCGCCAGGTCTTCGAGACGCTCTACCAGGCGCATCCCGAGGCAACGGCGCTCTATTCGCACAATGACGAAATGTCGATGGGTGCCATCGCTGCCATGGAAGCGGCCGGCAAGGTCCCGGGCAAGGACCTGATTATCGCTTCGATCGACGGCACCAAGGACGCTGCGCAGGCGCTCATGGACGGCAAGATGGTCGTCGTGGTCGAGTGCAACCCGAACTTCGGTCCGGCTGCCTTCGACGCCGTGGTCAAGTATGGCAAGGGCGAGGCCGTCGCGCCGCGCCTGGTCAACAAGGACCGCGTTTTCACCAAGGAAAACATCGCGGCCTACCTGCCCGAGGCTTACTAAGCCTTGCCAGCGGGCGCCCTCGGGCGCCCGCTTTGCTTCAGCTTCGATCATTCCTCGCGACAGCCGTAGCCGGATCGGTTTCGGCTGTCGTCAGCTTCGAGACAGAGTCGCCCATGGCTACCGCAGAACCTTTTCTGTCGATGCAAGGCATCAACAAGTCCTTCGGCAATATTCCTGCCCTGATCGACGCTTCGCTGGAAGTGCGCGAAGGCGAGGTCATGGCCCTGATCGGCCAGAATGGTGCCGGCAAGTCCACGATGATCAAGGTCCTGAACGGCTTCAGCCGCAAGGACGCGGGCACCATCACGGTCAACGGCGCGCCCTGGGCCGCGACGTCGCCTGAAATGGCGCAGCGCGGCGGCATCTCGACGATCTTCCAGGAAATCAATCTCATTCCCTTCCGCTCCGTGACCGAGAACATCTATCTCGGACGCGAGATCAAGACGCGGCTGGGCCTGCTCGACCTTCGGGCGATGCAGGCGGGTGCCCGGAAGCTGCTGGCCGAGTTCGACATCGATGTCGACGTCCGCCGGCCGCTGGGCGAATTCTCCACCGCGATCCAGCAGATGGTCGCCATCGCCCGCGCCGTTTCGTTCGATGCGCGCCTGGTCATCATGGACGAACCGACTTCCTCGCTCGACGAGACCGAAGTCGGCGTCCTGTTCGAGACCATTCGCCGGTTGAAGGCCAAGCGCGTCGCGGTCGTCTTCGTCAGCCACAAGCTCGACGAGCTCTATGCCGTCTGCGACCGCGTCACCGTCATGCGCGATGGGCGCACCGTCGCCGTCTCGACCATGGCCGACATGAGCAAGCTGCAGCTCGTCGCCACCATGCTCGGTCGCGACCTCGCCGAGGTTCGCCGTGCCGGCGCGACCGCCTTCACCGAGGGAACGCGCGCGATCGGCGAGGAACTGCTTGCCGTGCAGGATCTGGCCGTCGGCCGCCGCGTGAGCGACGCGAGCCTATCCGTCCGTCGTGGCGAGATCGTCGGCCTGGCCGGTTTGCTCGGCGCCGGCCGCACCGAGACGGCACGCGCCATCTTTGGCGCCGATCCGCACGAGAAGGGCAGCATCCGCCTGCAGGGCAAGGAGACCGAATTCACCGCCCCCGCCGACGCCATCAAGGCCGGCATCGGCTTCTGCTCCGAGGATCGCAAGCATGAGGGCATCATCCCCGGCATGTCGGTTCGCGAGAACCTGACGCTGGCGCTCCTGCCCGCTCTGTCGCGCGCCGGCATCGTCGACGAGACGCGGCAGCGCGAGATCGTGCTGCGCTTCATCAAGGAGATCGGTATCAAGTGCTCGAGCCCCGAGCAGAAGATCCGCGAACTCTCCGGCGGCAACCAGCAGAAGGTCCTGCTGGCGCGCTGGCTCTGCATGAACCCGAAATTGCTGATCCTGGACGAACCGACGCGCGGCATCGATGTCGGCGCCAAGGCCGAGATCCAGCGCCTGATCCGCAAGCTCGCGGATGATGGGCTCGGGGTGCTGATGATTTCGTCCGAAATCGAGGAAATCGTCGAGGGCTCGGACCGGGTCTTCGTGTTGCGGGACGGCAAGATGACCGCCGAATTCGATGGCGAGGCCATCACCGAACCCGCGGTCATGGATGCCATGGCCCACGCGCATGGAGAAGTCGCATGAGTTCCACGACCCAGAATGCGCCTTCGCCGGTGCCGGGAAGCGTCGGCTCGCCGCCGCGCGGCGGCATCGCCTCCCTGCTGTCGCGCCGCCATATCGGCACGATCGCGGCGCTGATCGCGCTGTTGATCTTCAACTTCATCTTCACGCCGCACTTCGCCACCATGCAGACGCTGTCGGTGAATCTCACCCAGGTCTGCGTGATCGTCATTGTCGGCGTCGGCATGACCATGGTCATCGCCACCGGTGGCATCGACCTCTCGGTCGGCTCGATCATGGCGATCGCTGGCGCCTTCGCGCCGCAGGTCTTCCAGGGCATGCTGTTCCCGGTGCCCAATCTCTATGTCGGCATTGCGCTCGCCATCGTTCTGTCGATCACGATCGCCGGCTTCTTTGGCCTGTTCAACGGCTGGCTGGTGTCGAGTTTCCGCGTACAGCCGATCATCGCGACGCTGATCCTCTACATCGCCGGTCGCGGCATCGCTCAGGTCTGGACCAATGGCGACCTGCAAGTCTTCAAGGTGCCGGAATTCCAGCAGATCGCGATCGGCCGCGTCTTTGGCGTGCCCTTCCAGGTCTGGATCATGCTGGCGCTGGTGCTGGCCGCAGCATGGGCGCTGCAACGTACGGTGTTCGGCCGGCAGGTGCTTGCGGTCGGCGGCAATGAGCAGGCAGCCCGCCTCGCCGGCATTCCGGTGCGTCGCGTCAAGCGCATGGTCTATGTCATCTCGGGCGTCTGCAGCGGCATCGCCGGCCTGATCGTCATCGCGATGAACTCGGCCGCCGACGCCAACCTCATCGGCATGGGCATCGAGCTCGACGTGATCGCGGCGGTCGCGGTCGGCGGCACCCTGCTCAGCGGCGGCCGGGCGACCATCATCGGCACGCTGCTTGGCGCGCTGATCATCCAGCTTGTTCGCTACACCCTACTCGCCAATGGCGTTCCCGACGCGGCGGCCCTCGTGGTCAAGGCCGGACTGATCGTGCTCGCCGTCTGGCTCCAAAGGCAGGATCGCGCGTAATGCCTCGTCTTCACGCCTCCGCCGGCTTCGGCGCCCTTCTCGCACTCCTGCTGATCATCGGCTTCGGCGCCTGGCGCTATGATGGCTTCATCAGCGAGTACAACATCCTCACGGTGCTGCGTTACAACTCGATGTTCGCGCTGGTCGGGCTCGGCATGTGCTTCGTCATCATGACGGGCGGCATCGACCTGTCGGTCGGGTCCGTCGCGGCCCTTTCCAGCGTCGTCGCCGCGTATCTCAGCCCCTATGGCCTGATCCCCGGTCTGCTCGGCGGACTGGCGGCGGGTCTTGCCGCCGGCACCATCAACGGCTTCATCATCTCCAAGATGAAAATTCTGCCGTTCATCGCCACACTGGCGACGATGCTCGCCGCCTCCGGCGTCGCCCTGCTGATTTCCAACCAGCAATCGGTTCCCGCCTCCTACGACACCAATTTCATGGCGCTCGGCCAGGGTGACTTCGCCCTCTATGCGCCCGAATGGGTCAATGGCGAGGATGCCGGCTTCCTCGGCGCGGTCATCCGCATCTTCCTGGGCTTCCCGATCCCGGCCTGGATCGCGGTCTTCGCCTATCTGCTGGGTTCGCTGATTCTGAACCGCACCGCCTTCGGCCGCCATGTGCTGGCGGTTGGCGGCGGCGAGGAAGCCTCGCGCCTGATGGGCCTGCCCACCGACCGCACGATCTTCCTGGTCTATGTCATGTCCGGCTTCCTGGCCGGCATGGCGGGCGTCATCCTGGCGGCCCAGTTCGGCGCCGGCCAGCCGATCGAAGGCGTGGGCTGGGAACTGTTTGCCATCGCCTCGGTGGTGGTGGGCGGCACGCTCCTCACCGGCGGCAAGGGCTCGGTCGGCGCCACCCTGGTCGGAACGCTGCTGCTCGGCATCCTGTTCACCGTGCTCAACTTCGAGAACGGCATGGGCTGGATCAGCCTCAGCGCCTACTGGCAGTCGGTCCTGCGCGGCGCCTTCCTGTTCGTGGTGGTGATCCTGCAGAGCCGGCTCACCCGCTCCGCCGCGACCGCCTGAACGAGCTTGCGGCCCGTCCCCGGATCTTCCGGCGCCGGGCCGCAACGCCCGGCTCCACACGGGGTTCGATAGGGCCGGTTTCCTCCCGAACGGGGACCGTGCCGGATCCCGGGTGAGGCGGCGCACCCATCCCGTTCCGCCGAACCCGGCGCGTCGCTTGCGACGTTCGGGCTTCTGCTTCAGAGTTCCGGCATGGATAGACCCGACAAGAAAGCTGCGTCACCCTCCCAGAAGCAGGCGGAACCGCCGGCCCCCGGGGCGGTGCGCGCCAAGCTCGAGGACGTGGCCAGCCTGGCGAAGGTGTCGCTCGCCACCGCCTCCCGCGCGATCAACCAGCCGGACATCGTACGGCCGGCGATTCGCGAGCGGGTGCTGCGCGCCGTCGAGATGCTGGCCTATTCGCCGGATCGCATGGCCAAGGCACTGAGCTCCGGCCGCAGCCATACGGTTGGCGCCGTGGTGCCGACGTTGGGCAACGCCATCTTCGCCGATGGCGTCGAGGCGCTCGAGGTGGGATTGGGCGCGCGCGGCTACACGCTGATCCTCGCCCATTCGCAATATGATCCGGCGCGCGAATTCCGGCAGATCCGCTCCATGCTGGAATATGGCGTCGACGGGCTGGTTCTCGTCGGCGATTCCTTCGCCCCCGACGCCCTGCCGCTGATCCGCCATCACCGGCGGCCGCTGGTTACCACCTATGTGTGCACGTCGCGCCAGGGCATTCCGGCGATCGGCATCCAGAACCGGCGGGCCACCTATGGCATGACGCGCTATCTGCTGGAGCTCGGCCACCGCGAATTCGCTGTCATCGCCAATACCGGGATGCCGAACGACCGTTCGCAGGCGCGCCTCGACGGCATCCTTGAGGCGATTGCGGAGGAGGGCATTCGCCTACCGCCGGACCGGATCTTCGAAGCCGCGCAGCCCACGATCGTCGCCGGTCGCGAGGCCTTCCGCCAGCTTCGCGCCGCCCATCCCGGCGTCACCGCCTTCCTCTGCACCACCGACGCCATGGCGGTCGGCGCCTTGGCCGAGGCACGTCGCGAGGGCATTCGCGTTCCCGAGGATATTTCGATTACCGGCTTCGACGATGTCGAGATCGCCGGCGAGACCGATCCGCCGCTGACGACAGTGCGCGTTCCCGCGGCCGAGATCGGCACGCTGGCGGCTGACCACCTGATCAGCCTCATCGAAGGCGAACCGATCCCCATGAGCACGCAACTGGAAGCGGCCCTGGTCATTCGCGGCTCGACCGGTCCCGTCGCGGCGCCGGTTCTGCGCAAGCGCCGCTCCCGCGCCGCAGTCGCCTGAGGTTGACGCTCGTCTCTGGACGTACGCTCTCCGCGCCAGGTAGCGAATCGTCCCGCAGCCGTCCTTCCTAGACCGCTTCGGCGAGAGCCTGCGGTTGCCGGGACGCCGCCACGGCGCGGGCAGCGACGAGGCGGTCTATCTCGGCCGCGTCGTAGCCCAGTTCCCCCATGATCTCGTGCGTGTGCTCGCCGATCTCCAGCGCCAGCACGCGCAGTTCCGGCACGGCGCCATCATAGCGATTGGGGTGGTTGACGAGATGCACCGTCCGGCCGCGCACCGTCACTTCGCGGAAGACTTCGGCATGCTGGATCTGCGGATCGCTGAGGAGATCGTCGTAGAAGTGGATCGGCGCCCACCAGATGGCATGGGAATCGAGCCGTTCGCCCAGTTCGTCCCGCGAGAAAGGCGCCGTCGCGGCGCAAAGCCGCCGGGCATATTCGTCGCGTTCGCGATAGCGGTCGACGCCGGCGATTTCGCGCAGCGCGTCGCAGTCCAGTGCCTCGGCCAGCACGCTAGCGTCGCAGAGCGAGATCACGACATGCCCGTCCGTGGTCGGGTAGACGCCATAGGGCGCGGCGTGGAACCAGGTGGCGAGGTTTGACTCGCGCTGGAGGATGTCGCGGGTCATGCCGCCGGCAAAGAAATTGACCAGCGCCTCGCCCTGCAGGTCGAGGCCGGCGTTCAGCAGGCTCGCCTCGACGCGGGTGCCGACGCCCTCGCGCAGGCGGCGGACGAGCGCACCCAGAATGCCGATCGCCAGCAGCGCGCCACCATGCTGGTCGACGATGGCGGCGCCGACGGGCGTCGGCCCGCCATTGGGCGTTCCGGTGACGCTGATCAGCCCCGACCGGGCCTGCACCAATATGTCCTGGCCCGGCTTCTGCGCCATCGGGCCCGTGGAGCCGAAGCCGGAAGCGGAGGCAAAGATCAGCTTGGGATTGATCGCCCGCAGCTCCGCCTCGCTGAAGCCGAGCTTGCTGAACACGCCGGGGCGAAAATTCTCCATCACCACGTCGGCGCCGGCGATCAGGCGGCGCGCGACCTCGCGGCCTGCCTCGCTCTTCAGATCGATGCCGATCGAGCGCTTGTTGCGATTGGCGCAGAGATAGAATCCGCTAATGCCCTCGACAAAGACATCGGCTCCCGACCAGCGCCGTTCATGCGCGCCGTCGATCGGCTCGACCTTGATCACGTCGGCGCCCATGTCGGCCAGATATTGCGCGCCCGCCGGGCCCTGCAGGAAATGGCAGAAGCTGATGATGCGGATTCCGTTAAGCAGCATTGGGGAGCATTCTCTGAGCCAGGAGCAGTGTCTCTGAAAACGCTTTCATTATTTATCGGCCGCGGTCAATCGAGAAGTGCCTTGCTTGCTATGTTTCGAGGTTCGTGAAGACAAACTGTCGGAAGATAGGGCCAGGGCTATCCCCCTCCCGCGGGCGGGAGAGGGGGCTGGCCGGCCGCGCTGCTTAGCGCGGATTGAGGATGAAGTCGGCGCAGCGGTCGCCCAGCATCATCGCCGGCGCATTGGTGTTGCCGGCGTTGATGTTCGGCACCGCCGACATGTCGCAGACCCGCAGCCGTTCGACGCCGCGCACGCGCATGCGGGAATCGAGCACCGCCATCGGGTCGCCATCCGCGCCCATCTTGCAGGTGCCGGCCGGGTGATAGTTGGTCTTCACGAAGCGCCGGCAATGGGTCCGCAGCGCCTCCTCGTCCGGATCAGGCTGGGCGGGCAGGGCAACGCGCTCGATCCGGCGGGCGAGTGGCTCGGTGTGGAAAGCGCGCAGGAAGAAGCGCTGTCCGGCCACCATCTGGCGCATGTCGTCCTCGTCCTTGAGCAGATTCGGCGAGACGAGCGGCATGGCGGAGGGGTCGGCCGAGCGCAGCTTGACGTAGCCGCGCGACTTCGGCTTGACCACCACGGTGGTGATGGTGACGCCATAGGTGTCCTTCATCGACTTGCGCGTGTCGCGGTCGAGATAGACGATCGGCACGCAGAAGGCCTGGATGGTGGGCGGCGCGTCGGGATCGAGCGGGTTGACGAAGGCGCCGGCCTCGACGCCGGCCGTGGTGATTGGGCCGCTGCCGAACAGCTTGAACTGGATGCCGTTCTTCAGCATCCGCCAGCCATTGCCCTGGTTGAAATAGCCGAACTTGCCATTGGTCGTGCCGGTGATCGGCACTTCCGGATGGTCGATCAGATTGGCGCCGACGCCCGGCAGGTCCACCTTGCACTCGATGCCGTGCTCGGCCAGATGGGCCGCCGGCCCGATGCCGGAGAGCATCAGCAGCTTGGGGCTGACCAGCGCGCCGGAGCTGACGATCACCTCGCCCTTGGCATAGGCCGTGTGCTCGGTCTCGCCGATGCGATACTGGACGCCGACGGCGGCGCCGTTCTCGATCAGGATGCGCGAGACCTCGGCATGCAGCCGGACGGTCAGGCGCGGATCGTTCTTCAGCGGCTCGACGAAGGCATAGGCGGCGCTGCTGCGCTTTCCGGCCCGGTTCATGAACTGGTAGAAGCCGACGCCGCGCTGCGATGGACCGTTGAAGTCGGGATTGAACGGCTCGCGCAGCGCCTGCACCGTCTGGACGAACCAGCGCGACAGTTCGTTGACATGGCCGGGGTCGGAGACGAGCAGCGGGCCGTCGGCGCCATGGGCGTCGTTGTTCAGCCTGTTGTTGCCTTCCATGCCGCGGAAATGCTGCAGCACCGCGTTCCAGCTCCAGTCGGCTCCGTCATTGTTGCCGCGCAGGATCTGGTCCCATTCGTCGTAATCGGAGGGACGGCCGCGAATATAGACCTGCGCATTCACCGACGAACCGCCGCCGAGCACATTGCCCTGCGGGATATCATGCTCGCGGCCATCGAGATGCGGCTGCGGCACGGTCGTATGGTACTTCATGTACTTGCTGCCATTGATCATCTTGAAGATGCCAGGCGGCATGTCGAGCAGGGGGTGATGGTGCGAATGCCCGGCCTCGAGCAGCAGGACGCGGTGATTGCCCTTGGTGACCAGTTGCGCGGCGGCGACGCAGCCGGCCGACCCGCCTCCGACGACGATATAGTCAAACTCCTCCCGAGCCACTCTCGAAATCCTCCCTGGTATCCGTGAATTAGAACGTGCCGCGGACCGTCTCCCACGCCTCGCTCAGATGGGCGAGAAGCGCCTTTTCGGCGGCGTCTGGATCCCGGTCGATGATGGCGTCGAAGATGGCCTTGTGGCCGGCGTAGTAGACCAGGTTCTGTTCCGGCGAGCGGCTCATGCTCTGCCAATGCTCGAACAGCCAGGTGACGAAGGCCCGATGCACGGCCGGGAACACCGGATTTCCCAAAATACCGTAGAAAACAGCGTGAAAGGCGACGTCGGTATTGTCGAACAACACGGGATCGTCGATCGCGGCGTGGTTGCGCTCGAGCGCGGCGCGGAGCGCGGCGATGTCTTCCTTGCGCGCATGCAGGGCGGCGTGCCGCACCAGCGATGCCTCGAGAAAGATGCGCACGTCGTAGAGGGTCTTCACGCCGCCATCCTGCCGCAGCAGGTGGCTGACCACCCCGCCGACGGCGGAGAAGGCCGCATCATAGCCGGGCTTGCGCACGACCGGCCGGTGGCGCGGCTTGCTTTCGAGCAGGCCCCGGGTGGTCAGCGTCGCGATCGCCTCGCGCACCACCGTGCGGCTGATGCCGAAACGACCCATCAGGTCCCGCTCCGGTGGCAGGAGGCTGCCGTTCTCCAGCAGGCCGGAAACGATATCCTGTTCGATCGTCGCGACGACGATGTCGGCGGCGCGGTGCTCCCCGGTGCGGGGCGGCATGTCGTCGAGCGTCAGGTCGTTCAGCATGGGTCTCCATCCGGCCTGCGAAGTCCGTTGCCGCAGCAATCCACCAATCGCCCGCGAAGATCAATAGCGTGCATCTGGACCGACCAAAAAATCGGGCGATTGGCGCCGGCTGGCGTCAACCACCGATAAATCTTTGTGAATTCCAGAACAATTGACAAATTGGGATGAGGTGTGGTCCAACCTCTTCAAAATTTGGTCCGACCAAATCTGGAGGAAGTTGTGCTCGAAAAGCTTGGTGGCGTCGTGGCGGAAACCCCGTCGCATATCGGTATGTTCATTGACGGCGCCTGGCATGCCGAAAGCGCGGCGCCGGTGGTCGAGATCGAGAACCCCGCCAATGGCGACATCATCGGCACCGTTCCGGGGGGCTCCGCGGAGCATGCGCAGGCGGCCCTCGACGCTGCCAAAAGGGCACAACCCGGATGGGCGGCCATACCCGCCCCGGAACGCGGCCGGCTGGTCGGCCTGCTGGCCGATGCCGTGCGCGACCATCGCGATCTCCTCGCCCATGTCGTCGTCGCCGAGCAGGGCAAGCCGCTCAACCAGGCCTATGGCGAGATCGGCGCGACCGAGGCGTTCCTGCGCTATGCGGCCGAGAGCGCACGCCGCATCGAGGGCGACATCATGCCCTCCGACGCCGCCAATGAGGAAATCTGGATCCGCCGCGCGCCCTATGGCGTGGTGGTGGGTCTGACGGCGTGGAACTATCCCTCGGCGCTGACGGCGCGCAAGCTCGGTCCGGCGCTGGTCGCCGGCAACACCTTCGTCCTCAAGGCGCATGAGTTCACGCCGCTGTCGGGCCTGGCCATCGCCGCCCTGGCGGAGAAGGTCGGCATTCCGGCCGGCGTCTTCAACGTGGTGACGGGAACCGGTCGCACGGTCGGCCAGGCTCTGGTCGAAAGCCCGCAATCCGACCTGATCACCATGACCGGCAGCACGCGCGCCGGCCGCGAGATCTATGCCTCGGGCGCCGCCCGCATCAAGCCGATTCGCCTCGAACTCGGCGGCAAGGCTCCGTTCATCGTCATGGAAGACGCCGATATCGACCGCGCGGTCGAAAGCGCGGTGACGGCGCGCTATACCAATTGCGGCCAGATCTGCACCTGCAACGAGCGCATGTATCTGCACCGCGCCATCGCGGATGAGTTCATCCAGAAGTTCATTGCCCGCAGCCGCGCCCTCGTCATCGGCGATCCGCTCGACAATCCCGACATCGGGCCGAAGATCAGCGGTCCGGAGGTCGATAAGATCGCCGATATCGTGCGCCGCAGCGTCGAGGCCGGCGCCGAGGTCCTGCTCGAAGGCGGCAAGCTGAGCGAGGGCGTCCACTCCAAGGGCCATTGGTATGCGCCGACCGTCCTGCTCGCGAAGGACAATGCGATCCCGGCCATGCGCGAGGAGATCTTCGGGCCGGTCGTGCCGATCGTCATCGTCGACGATTTCGAGGAAGCGGTGCGGCTCGCCAACGATTCCGACTATGGCCTCTCCGCCTATGTCTACACCGGCAGCCTGAAGCGGCTGATGCGGGTCGCGGCAGGCCTGAACTTCGGCGAGATCTACTTCAACCGCACCAATGGCGAGCTTCTTCAGGGCTTCCATAGCGGCTGGGGACAGTCCGGCCTCGGCGGCGAGGACGGCAAATACGGCCTGGATGGCTATTTCCAGAAGAAGACCATGTACGTCAACTGGGGCTGATCTGGCTTCGCCGGGTCGTTCGACACCAAAATTCTCCAAGGGGAAGATAAACATGTCCAGCCGTCAGGCCATTACCGGCATCCGATCGCGCGTCTTCCGGGTTCCGCTTGAGGAACCGATGCAGGATGCGCGGCACGGCCTGCAGACCTATTTCGAACTGGTGACGGCCGAGATCGAGACTGCGGACGGCCAGTCGGGCCTTGGCTATACCTACACGATCGGCACCGGCGGCCACGCCACCAAGGCGATGATCGACCACGACCTCGCGCCGATGCTGATTGGCCACGACGCCGACGATATCGATACGCTTTATGACGAGATGCAGTCGCGCCTGCACTATGTCGGCCGTGGCGGCATCGCCTCCTTCGCCATCTCGGCGATCGACATCGCGCTGTGGGATCTGCGCGGCCTCCGGCAGAACCTGCCGCTCTGGAAAATGGCGGGCGGCGCCGGCAAGTCGCCCCTGACCTATCGCGGCGGCGTCGATCTGAACTATCCGATCGAGAAGCTGGTCCAAAGCGTGGGCGGCTATCTCGACCAGGGCTACCGCGCCATCAAGATCAAGATCGGCAAGCCGGACCTGGCCGAGGACGTGGCGCGTCTGCGTGCCGTGCGCGAGCGGATCGGACCGTCGAACAAGCTGATGGTCGACGGCAATTTCGGCTATGACCTCGACCGCGCCATCGCGGCGGGCAAGGCCTTCGAACCGTTCGATCTGACCTGGTTCGAGGAGCCGATGGAACCCGATGACTTCGCCGGCTATGGGGAACTCGCCAAGGCGACCCGCGTGCCGCTGGCGATGGGTGAAAACCTGCACACGCTGCAGGAGTTCAAGCATGCCTTCGAGCATTCGTCGCTGTCCTTCATCCAGCCCGACGCGTCGAATTGCGGTGGCGTCACCGGCTTCCTGCGTGTCGCGAAGCTGGCCGAGCCGCTGGGGATACCCGTCTGCAGCCATGGCATGCAGGAACTGCATGTGAGCCTCGTCCCGGCCGTGCCGAATGCCGGCTGGCTGGAGGTGCATGCGTTCCAGATCGATCGCTACACGCTGCGCCCGCTGGTGGTGGTGGATGGCCGCGCCGTGGCGCCGGACGAGCCGGGCAGCGGCGTTCGGTTCGACTGGGCCGCGCTGGAAGCTCTTCCTACCGCTTGACGCTTCTCGCCGCCTCCTTGAGCGGCGAGGCGCTCCAACCGATTGACCAGAATTGATATTTCGAGCGAGGCCGTGACGGCGGCGCTCCAAAGGGTCCGAGAAATGAAAAGCCCCGGAAGCCTCAGCGCATGCAGCGTTCAGGCTTCCGGGGCTGTTTCTATTTCCGGCTTGTAAGCAAAGGACGGAACGGCGGGCCGTTCTATTCGCCGAGGCGCTCGATCAGGCCGCCATCGGCGCGCTCTTCGTCGGTCAATGCGGAGGTGCCGGTCTTCTGGCCTGGGGCGGGAAGTTCGGTCTGACGCACGACGCAGGCGGCCCGCTGCAACGCGGATCTCGCCTCATCGCTGATCGACTGCTCGGCGAGTTGCTCAAGCTCCTCGCGAAGTGTCGGTAGTGATTGCTCCATATCCGTTCTCAAACCCCGATTCAGGGCGAGAGACAGCTCTCACCAGAGATACAAGTTTATCCGACCTCGGTTGCAAAGTCGAATGCCGGAAGGGGCGGCACGAGCGTTCTAGCGGAACGTGCACACCCCAGATCACGCCTACGGCCGGATGATGCTTAGCCGGCTTTAGAAGCTATTCCTCGCCCGGCGAGGACGATGCGGTAGCCGCCTCGATGGCCGCCTGCATGTCGTCCCCGTCATAGGGCTTTCGCAGCAGAATGCCGGGCTTGCCGGGCAAGGCAGGCGCCTGGCTGTCGCCGGTGGCGAAGACGATCGGGATCTCGGGCTGCATCGCCCGCGCCATCAGCGCAAAGTCGGCGCCGGAGATGCCGGGCAGTCCGAGATCGGTCACGATGACATCGATCGGATGGGCCTCCAGGGCGGCGAGCCCCTGCTCGGCATCGCGCGCTTCGATGACCTCGTGGCCGAGTTCCTCCAGCACGTCGGTGGAGTTGATCCGGATCATCACCTCGTCTTCGACCAGCAGCACGCGCAGCGGCCGGGCTTCCTGCTGGACCGGCGGCGGGGGCGCGACGGGCCGGGCGGCCTCGGGCGCCGACAGCACCGCCTTGGCGGCATTGCGCTGCTGCTCGTTACCGAGCACATGGCGGATCTTCCGCGCCAGCGCCTCGACGGTGTAAGGCTTGGAAAGCAGCTCGACATTGGCGTCGAGCCGGCCGCCATGCACGATGGAATTCTCCGTATAGCCGGAGGTGAAGAGAACCGCGATGCCGGGGATTCGCTCGCGTGCCTTGCGGGCGAGATCCGTGCTCTTCAGCGTTCCCGGCATCACCACGTCGGTAAAGAGCATGTCGATCGGGATGCCGCTTTCGATGATGCTGAGCGCGCTGTCGGCATCCTTTGCCTTGAGGACGCGATAGCCGAGCCCGCCCAGCATGTCGATCACGGCGGCGCGCACTTCCTCATCATCCTCGGCGACCAGAATGGTCTCTTCGCCGCCGGTGACGGGGCCATAGTCCTGGGTGGACGGGACATCTTCCGTTGCTGCGTGCGCGGGAGATAGAGCTTCACCGTCGTGCCATGGCCGAGCTCGCTGTAGATCTTGACGTGTCCGCCGGATTGTTTGGTGAAACCGAACACCATGGCAAGGCCGAGCCCCGTGCCCTTGCCGGCCGGCTTGGTCGAAAAGAAGGGTTCGAACACGCGCGACATGACTTCGGGCGTCATGCCGCAGCCTGTATCGCTCACCGCCATCACGACATACTGGCCGGGAACCACCTCGGGCTGGGCGCGGGCATAGGTCTCGTCGAGGAAGGCATTGCCGGCCTCGATGGTCAGCTTGCCCGTGCCCTCCATCGCGTCGCGGGCGTTGATGCAGAGATTGAGCAGGGCGTTCTCGATCTGGGTCGGATCGGCGAAGGTGTTCCAGAGGCCGCCGGAGACGAGAACCTCGATCTCGATGCTCTCGCCGAGCGTCCGCCGCAGCATGTCTTCCATGCCATAGACGAAGCGGCCGACATTGAGGACCTTCGGCGCCAGGGGCTGGCGGCGGCCGAAGGCGAGCAACTGGCTGGCGAGCTTGGCGCCACGCCCGACCGCCGTCAGGGCTGTGGCGACCCGGCGCTCGGCCCGCTCGTTGCCGGATATGTCGCGGCTCAGCAATTGCAGATTGCCGGAGAGAACCTGCAGCAGATTGTTGAAATCATGCGCCACGCCGCCGGTCAGATTGCCGATCGCTTCCATCTTCTGGGCTTGCTGCAGCGCTGCTTCGGCGCTGCGACGTTCGGCCATCTCGGCGTCCACGCGCGCCTCGAGCGTCTCGGTCCATTCAGCAAGCGCGCGTGCCGTGGCCTTGGCTTCCTCGATGTCGGTATTGGTCCCGACCCAGCGTCGGATCGAGCCATCGTCGTCCCGCACCGGCATGGCCCGAACCAGGAACCAGCGATAGCTGCCATCGGCGCGGCGGATGCGGAACTCGGTCTCGTATTGCGTGCCCGCTTGCAGCGCTGAACGCCATTTGGCGGTGATTGACAGCACGTCGTCGGGATGGACCAGCGACAGCCAGCCATCCTCGTCGAGATCGCCGGCTCCGGCGCCGCTATAGCGGTAGACCTGGTCGTTGAACCAGTCGAGTTGTCCTTCCGGCGTCGCCGTCCAGAAATGGTTGGGCATCACCTGCGCGAATGTGCGGAACTGCGCCTCGCTGGCATTGGCTGCGCGGCGCGCCAGCACGCGTTCGGTGACGTCGGTGCCCTGGGCGAAGATGCCGATGATCGAGCCGGTATCGTCACGAAGCGGGTGATAGACGAGATCGACGAAGCGCTGCTCGCTTTCGTCGTCCGGCAGGCGCCGCAGCATCACCGGCAGTTCCAGGCCGATGAACGGTTCGCCCGTCTCGAAAACCCGGTCTAGCCGCTCGAAATAGCCCTGACCGGAGAGTTCCGGCAGCGCCGCACGGATCGGCTTGCCGACGATGTCGCGATGGCCGACCAGAGCCAGATAGGCCGGGTTGGCCAGATCGAAGACATGGTCGCGTCCCGTCAGCCGCGCCATGAAGCCGGGGGCCTGCTGGAACATCTGGCTGAGCCGTTCCCGCTCGCCCTGGAGCCACTGCTCCGCTTTCACTTTGGAGGTCGTCTCGACGACGATGGCGATGACGCCGATCGGCAGGCCGTTTTCGTCCGGGATCGGCGAATAGTCGAGGTTCATCCAGACCTGCTCGGGAACGCCGTTTCGATACAGCGTGAGCTCCTGGTCCTTGTATGCGAGGGTGCCCCCGCCGAGGCCAACCTTCATCACATGGGCGTTGAAATCGGCGACCTCGGGCCACCCCTCGAGCACTTTGCTGCCGAGAATGACGGGATGACGGCCGCCCGCAAAGCGGGAATAGCCGTCATTGTAGATCATCACGCCATCGGCGCCCCAGAGCATAACGATCGGCACGGGCGAGCGCAGGACGAGTCCGATGGTCGTCTTCAGGGATTGCGGCCAGTCGGCGACCGGCCCGAGGGAAGTGGACGCCCAATCATAGCTGGCGATGCGCTCGGCCATCTCGCCGCCGCCTGCCAGAAAGCCGGTATCCGAGCCAGACGACGCGGGCGTATTGTTCTGGCTCATATCCGTGAACTTCTTCCAGTTGCGCAGGCTAATCGTTTGCGATCAAGCGGTTATAGGGGCATCGACACCCCGTTTCAAATGAAACAGGACATCATCCGGTCGTGAACGCTGCATCGGCAGGCTAGAATAGTCGAGGGTCGCAGCGGAGCTGGTGCATGTCCCTCAACGCGATCCCAATTCCTCCCCGGAAACATCTGCCAGACTCCCCGATCTTCCAATCTATACAATCATCCGGTGTTCCATCCTCGCGCGGCACCTATCGCTGGCGCTCCCGGGATCGTATCTTTCATCAAGTTGAAGGCTGCCCGCGATCCAGCGCGAAATCGTCGAACCAAGGCCGCGGCGCGCCCGCGACGAGTTCGGCGATGATGCGCGAAGCCATGAAGCTGAAGGTGATGCCGTTGCCGCCATAGCCATAGGCCGCGAGGATGTTGCGCGCGCCCGGCACCGGGCCGATCAAGGGAAGTCCGTCTTCCGTCTGGCCGAATGCCGCCGTCCAGGACGAGGTAAAGGTGTAGTCGCGATCGGGCCATAGAGCGCGCATCCGGCGAGCGAGGGTTGCCGATTTCTCGGCCATCTTCTTGTCGCGCTCGTCCGCGTCTTCGATCACCTCATCCTCGCCACCCACGACGATCTCGTCCGATTGGGTCAGGCGGGCATAGAGGTAGGGATCGTCCGCCTCCCAGAGCAGCGCCCGGTCATTCCAGATCGCGTTGCGCGGCACGGGGCCTGTCGAGACGCACCAGGTCGAGACGATGCTGTGCAGATCGGAGCGGACGAAATCGGGCATGTCATAGCCGGTCGCCAGCACAATCTTCTTGGCGTGCAGCGAGGCGCCGGAGGCCAGCGCGACATAGGCCGCGTCGTCGTCCCAGTCGTAGCGAACCGCCTCGTCGGCAACCAGCCGCGCGCCGCCCCGGAACGCGGTCTGAAGCAGGCCGTGCGAAAGCAGGACGGGATCGGCTTCGGCCGATCCCGGGGAGATGAGAGCCGCCGGCCTGTCGAAGCCGAAGGCGCCGATCAGTTCCTCGCGCGAGAGCAAAGCCCCAGGCAGCCCGGCCTGGGCGCGGGCCGCGTGCTCTTGCGCCAGATCGCCGGCGCCTTCGCCGGCGGGCTCCAGATAGAGCGAGGGCCGCAGGGCAAACTGGCAGGGCAGGGCGAGTTGCTCGACCATATCGGCGATGCCCGATACCGCGAGAAGGCTGCGCTGGTAGACGGCGGAAGCCTTCTCGAAGCCGTAGAGATCGGCTAGTTCGACCAGGGGCGTGTCGATTTCCCAAAGCAGCATCGCGGTGCTAGCCGCCGTGCTGCCGCGTCCGGGAAATGCCCGGTCGACGACGATCACCGAATGGCCGGCCCGCGTCAGGATTTCCGCTGTCATGGCGCCGGTTATGCCGGCGCCGACGACCACGACGTCGCAGCTGACTGTCCCTGATACGCGCAGCAGCGGCATCTTCTGCGGCCAGTGAAGCTGCCATGGGCCGGAGCCGTTGCGGAGCGGATGGATCGAGGAATTGCTGGATGGGCTTGCGAAGTCGAGATCAGCCACGATCCCTCACCGGCCGCGGGGGAGAAAGGACAGCAGGCCGAAGGTTGCCAGGGCAATCACCGTGCAGAGCAAGGCGATCTGCCAGAAGCCCAGTCCGACGGCGAGCCCGGCCGCGCCGGCGAGCCACATGCCGGCCCCGGTGGTGAGGCCATGCACTTCGCCCTTGGAGAAAAAGATCAGTCCAGCCGCCAGGAAGGCGACGCCGGCCGTGGTGGCCTCGACGAGGCGCAGCGGGTCGATCCGGATTTCCTGGCCGCCGAAATCGCCCAGATGCGTGATTTCGGTCGCGATGATCGCGATGGCCGCCGTACTCACGCAGATCAGGATGTGCGTGCGCAGTCCGGCGGGGCGGTTTCGCCATTCCCTTTCGAAACCGACGATGGCGCCGAGCACGGCTGCCAGCAGCAGGCGGGCCGAGATGACGGAGAAGGGCAGCCAGGTCTTCTGGCCAAACTGCTGTGCGAACTCTTCCATATCTGGCGCTATGCCTCCTTTTGGCCCGCCGTTAAACGGTTTCGCCTTGATCCGGTTCCAGCGCGAACGCACAAGGTTTTCGAGGCGGCTCAGGAGGCGATGAGGCGCTTCACGAGGCTCTCGCTGCGCTTGCGCAAGCCGACGCTCCGGCAGGTCTTCACGATGGCGGGCAGACCGCCCGCGGCGAAGGCCTCGACGATGCGGGAATGGACGTAGCTCTTGCGGGTGACGGCCGGGGTATTGCCGAGGCGCTCCGCCACTTTCCGCATGACGGCCCCGATCTGGCGGCGCTGCCGCGTTTCGACTGTCTCCGGCTCCATCGCGGCAAATTCCTGCGCCGCGAGCGCGTTGGCAGCCAGCATCCGGAGATCTTTCGCGGTGATTTCGGCGCCGGAGATCTCTTTCAGATAGGCGTTGATCTCCTGCGCATGGATGGGCCGGACCACGCCGGAAGCATCCTGATATTGCAGCAGGCGGCGGCCCGGAAGTTCGGCGATCCGGCTCAGCGCGCGAGCAAGCGGGGAATGCAGCACCGTACAGCGGAACTGCGTGCCGCCCTTGCCGCGAAAGCAGAGCAGGACCTGCTCCTTGCCGAGGCTCGAATGGCGCTTGAGCAAAGTTGCCGCACCGCGAGCACCGCTGGTCGAGACATAGGCCTCGCAGCCGACGCGAATATGGGTCTCGTCGAGGATCGCGACGGCGCAGGCGAGCGCCTTCGAGCGGTCGAGCTTCCGGCGCGCCATGTCGGCCCGGACGCGGGCGCGGATCTTCGGCAGCACGTCGAGAAGAAGGGCCAGCCTCTCGATCTTTCGGGATTCGCGAACGCCGGTCCAGTTCTCGTGATAGCGATGCTGCCAGCGCCCGGCCGCATCGCGGCCGATCGCCTGCAGATGCGAGGTCGGGTCGCTCGAGATGCGGACGTCTTCATAGGCGGGCGGGATGGCCAGCTTGGCGATCCGCTCCAAGGCAGCCTTGGCGCGGATCGTCCGTCCCTTGCGATCGACATAGGAGAAGCCACGACCGCGGCGGCGCCGGCGGATGCCAAGATCTTCGGCGCGCGCCCGCTTGAGCCCTTCCAGCGGCTCGGACGCGGCTACGGCTTCCTCGAGCTCAGAGCTGTCCGGCATCATGGTCCTGCGGGATATGACCGCCCGAACGCGGCGCGGCAGCGCCGAAGTCGATCATCGCGCGACGGGCCTCCCGCTTTTGTTCGCGGGCGGTGCCCCGGGCCAGGAGGTTGGACGCTTCCGTCCAGTAGTCGAGCGGATGGGACCAGATCGGTCGACCCTTCGCCTCGAAGATCCGCTCGGCTTCGGCCCGGATGGACTGTTCTGAAATTGCCGTCATGGCTGTCTCCTTGCTGATCGAGATGATGGTCGGTGATTGCTCCAACGACAGCGCGCCTCGCGAGTTCCGGCAACATCACGGGAGAGCGGGAGGAAATTTTCGAACGTGGGGCGGCAGCTTGTTCGCGTTCCGCCTCACCGCTCTGTCGGCGCCGCAGGCAGGCCGAGAAGCGGCCATCGCTTTGTGCGAAAACACGCTATGTCTTTGTCATCGGAACGAACCGGGCGAGGACTGCGAAATGGAAATCAGGCGAGTTGGCACCCAGGCATCCGGCAAGGGGCCTGCGGACTGGTTCACCGGCACCGTGCGCATCGACCCGCTGTTCAACGGGTTCGACCCGGCGCGCGTGCAGGGGGCGAACGTCACCTTCGAGCCCGGCGCGCGGACGGCATGGCACACCCATCCGCTGGGGCAGACCCTGATCGTCACGTCGGGCAAGGGCCTGGCGCAGCGGCTCGGCGGCGCGGTCGAAGAGATCTTTCCGGGCGACGTGGTCTGGTTCCCGCCTGGCGAAAAGCACTGGCATGGCGCAGGCCCGACGACGGCGATGACCCACATCGCCATCCAGGAAGTCTTCGAGGGCAAGGTCGTCGACTGGATGGAGCCGGTCACCGAGGAGCAATACCGGCGCTGAGGGTCGCGGTCTGCATAGGCGGGGCTGACAGCGGGCGGCAAGGCGGGTAAGGGTCGCAGCGACCCATTCCGGCGCTGCCGCGACCCGCGCGCACGCTATCAGCAAGAGGCTTTCCATGACGACGGATGCGCTGTTCGGCGGACGTTCCTTTGCGGCCTTCCTGTTCGACATGGATGGAACGCTGTTGACCTCGATCGAGGCGGCGGAGCGCGTCTGGTCGGACTGGGCCGGCCGGCATGGCCTCGACGTCGCCGCCTTCCTGCCGACGCTGCACGGCAAGCGGGCCATCGACACGGTACGCCAGCTGGCCTTGCCGGGCGTCGATGCCGACGCTGAAGCGGACTGGATTCTCAAGGCCGAGATCGACGACGTCGACGGGGTGCGGGAGATCGGCGGCGCGGCGGCGTTCCTCGGCGCGCTGCCGGCGGATCGCTGGGCTTTGGTCACCTCGGCGCCGCGTCTCCTCGCCCTTCGCCGGCTTGAGGCCGCGGGCCTGACGCCGCCGGCCGTGTTCGTCACCGCCGACGATGTGGCGATCGGCAAGCCCGAGCCGGACTGTTACCTGCTAGCCGCCAGCCGGCTCGGCGTCGTGGCGTCGGATTGCCTGGTGTTCGAGGATGCCCCGGCTGGCATCGAAGCCGGCGAGCGCGCCGGCGCCAGCGTGCTGGTGATCCAGGCGACGCACACCGCGCCGCTCGCTTCCAGCCATCCCGGCGTCAGCCATTATGAGGGATTGCGGGTCTCCAGCGACGCAGACGGCCGGCTGACCGTACTGCGCGACATCCGCTGAGGATGTGCCGGGTCGGGCGCGGAAGTGGCGCCTGGCCGCTCACATGTTCTTCATCTGCTCCATCATCTGGTCGGGCATCAGATTGTGGTTGAGGTTCGCCATGATCCAGAGCGAGCCGGCCAGCACCAGGAAGACGATGAACACGCCAAAGGCGAGGGCCAGCACGTTGTTGGTGCTGTCGGGCGAGGTGGTGATGTGCAGGAAGAACACCAGATGCACGCCCATCTGGGCGATCGCCAGCACCACGAGGCCCATGGCGATGCCCGGCCCCCAGAGCAGGTCGGAACTGGCGACGTAGAACGACATCGCCGTCAGGATGACCGCCAGCACAAAGCCGACCAGATAGCCCAGGACGCCGCTGGCGATCGATTCCGAGATCTGCTCGTCGCCCGGTGCGACGTCATGCTGGTCGACGGGGTGCGAGGTCATGATGTCGTTCCGATCAGGTAGACAACCGTGAAAAGGGCGACCCAGATGATGTCGAGGGCATGCCAGAACAGGCTGAAGCACATCAGCCGGCGCAGGATGCGCGGATGGAAGCCCTTGACCGCGACCTGCGCCATCATCGTGCCGAGCCAGAGCAGGCCGGTGAAGACATGCAGGCCGTGCAGCCCGACCAGCGCGAAGAAGGCCGACAGGAAGGCGCTGCGCGTCGGCCCGGCGCCCTGGTCGATCATGATCGCGAATTCCTGCAGTTCGAGACCGAGAAAGACGAGCCCGAGCACGCCGGTCGCGAGCAAAGCGACTTGGGTCCAGAGGTGGTTGCGAACCTGGCTGGCGATCATCGCCAGCCCGCAGGCGAAGCTCGATGCCAGCAGGCAGGCCGTCTCGATCGCGACGCGCGGCAGTTCGAACAGCTGCCTGCCGCTCGGCCCGCCGGCGGTTGCATCGACCAGCACCGCATAGGTGGCGAAGAAGGCCGAGAACATGATGATGTCGCTGAGCAGGAAGATCCAGAACCCATAGGCGACGACGGTGCGCTTCGATGCCGGCCCGCCCTCGCCATGGCCGGTGGCATCTCCGCCATGATGGCCGTGGCCATGGCCCTTGGCGCGCGGCTGGTGTCCCATCCTGTAGGGGTCTGTGTCGGGGCTGACGGCGATGTCGCTCATGCCGGTTGCCTCAGCGTGGGCAGCGCTTCCTCGCGCAGGCGGCGGCGCTCGCGATCGAGCCGCGCCACTTCCTCGGCCGGGATTTCGTATTCATCGACATCGCGCCAGGCGAAGACGACGAAGGTGGCGAAGGCGCCGACGAGGCCGAGGATCACCATCCACCAGATGTGCCAGATCAGCGCGAAGCCCATGAGGGTGGTGAAGAAGGCTGTGACGAAACCGGTCGGCGAATTGCGCGGCATCTCGATCGCCTCATAATCAGGCTCCTGCACCAGCCGCTGCGCGGCGAGCGCCCGCTGCTTGATGCCCCAATAGGGCTCCTCGTCCTCGACATTCGGCAGCACGGCGAAATTGAACACCGGCGGCGGCGAGGTCGTCGCCCATTCCAGCGAGCGGCCGTCCCATGGGTCGCCGAAGACGTCGCGCAGCCTCTCGCGGTCGCGGATGCTGACATAGAGCTGCGCCGCCTGCGCGACGATGCCGGCCAGGATGCACAGCGCGCCGACCGCCGCCAGCAGCAGCCAGGGCCGCCATTCCGGCACGTCGTAATGCTGCATCCGCCGGGTCATGCCGAGCAGGCCGACGACGTAGAGCGGCATGAAGGCGAGATAGAAGCCGACGACCCAGAGCCAGAAGGCGAGCTTGCCGAGCCTCTCGTCGAGGGTGAAGCCGAATACCTTGGGGAACCAGTAGGTGTAGCCGGCGAAGGCGCCGAACAGCACGCCACCAATGATGACATTGTGGAAGTGCGCCACCAGGAACAGGCTGTTGTGCACCAGGAAATCGGCCGGCGGCACGGCCATCAGCACGCCCGTCATGCCGCCGATGACGAAGGTGACCATGAAGCCGAGCGTCCAGAGCACCGGCGTGGTGAAGCGGATGCGGCCCCCATACATGGTGAAGAGCCAGTTGAATACCTTCACCCCCGTCGGCACGGCGATGATCATCGTCGCGATGCCGAACACGGCATTGACGTTGGCGCCGGCGCCCATGGTGAAGAAGTGGTGCAGCCAGACGAGGAACGAGAGCACGCAGATCGACATCGTCGCCAGCACCATCGAGCGGTAGCCGAACAACGGTTTGCTGGAGAAGGTCGAGATCACTTCCGAGAAGATCCCGAAGGCCGGCAGGATCAGGATGTAGACTTCCGGATGGCCCCAGATCCAGATCACGTTGACATACATCATGACGTTGCCGCCGGCTTCGTTGGTGAAGAAGTGGAAGCCGAGGTAGCGGTCGAGCGCCAGCATGGCGAGGGTCGCGGTCAGCACCGGAAAGGCCGCGACGATGAGCAGGTTGGAGGCGAGCGACGTCCAGCAAAACATCGGCATGCGCAGATAGCTCATGCCGGGCGCCCGCATCTTGAGGATCGTGGTGACGAGGTTGATGCCGGTCAGCAGGGTGCCGACGCCGGATATCTGCAGCGCCCAGATGTAATAATCGACGCCGACGCCGGGGGAATACTGGATGCCGGAAAGTGGCGGATAGGCGAGCCAGCCGGCCTGCGAGAATTCGCCGATCACCAGCGACAGGTTGATCAGCAGCATGCCGGAAGCGGCGAGCCAAAAGCTGACGGAATTCAGCGTTGGAAAGGCAACGTCGCGCACGCCGAGCTGCAACGGGACGACGATGTTCATCAGCCCGATCACGAAGGGCATCGCCACGAAGAAGATCATGATCGTGCCGTGCGCCGAGAAGATCTGGTTGTAGTGCTCGGGCGGCAGATAGCCCTGCGACTGGAACGCGACCGCCTGCTGCGTGCGCATCATCAGCGCGTCGACGAAGCCGCGCAGCAGCATGACCAGCGCCATCAGCGTGTACATGACGCCGATCCGCTTGTGGTCGACGGAGGTGATCCATTCGCGCCAGAGATAGGGGACATGGCCCTTGGCGACGACCCAGGCGAGCACGCCGAGCGCCACGACGATCACGAGGCCGGAGGCGATCAGGGGGATCGGCTGGTCGAAGGGGATCGCGTCCCAGGAAAGCTTGCCGAGCATCTATCCCTCCTGCTTCGACGATAGGGACGCCGGCATCATGGAGTGCGGCGCCTCGGCATCCGGCATTCCCGGCATGGCGGGCATTTCGACTTTGGGCGCCTCCGCGCTGGCGGGCGCAGCGTGCATCGGACCGGTGGCAGGCCCGGGACCGGGGGGAAGTTTCTGCGTCAGGATCGACCGGAAAAGCTCCGGCGAACCGAGCTTGTAGATCGTCGGCGGCACGTTCTGGGTCGGGTGCGACAGGGCGATATAGGCCGCGTCGTCGAGCACCTTGGTCGATTGCTGCGCCGTCTCGACCCAGGCTGGGAAATCGGCTCCGGCCACCGCGCGCACGGTGAAGTTCATGCCGGAAAAGCCATTGCCGCTATAGTTCGACGACAGGCCATGAAACTCGCCCGGCTGGTTCGCCAGCAGGTTCAAGTTCGTCCGCATGCCATGCATCGTGTAGATCATGCCGCCGAGCTGCGGCACGAAGAATGCGTTCATCACCGAGGACGAGGTCAGCTCGAAATGCACCGGCGTCCCGGCCGGTATAATAAGCTGGTTGACGGTCGCGATGCCCTGTTCGGGATAGATGAACAGCCATTTCCAATCGAGCGAGACGACCTGGACTTCGAGCGGCTTGACACTGGCGACCAGCGGCTTCGGCGGATCGAGGTCATGCGAGCCGATCCAGGCGATGCCGCCGAGCAGCACGACGACGAGGATGGGAATCGCCCAGACGATCAGTTCGATCTGCCCGGAATAGACGAAGTCGGGCTGGTAGCTGGCCTTCTTGTTCGAGGCGCGGAACCACCAGGCGACGAACAGGGTGACGAGGATGGTCGGGATGACGATCGTCAGCATGATCGCCACGGAATTGATGAGGATCAGCTTCTCGGCCTGGCCGACCGGCCCCTGGGGGTTGAGCACGCCGATGCAGCCACTGCCCGTCACCGCCACGATCGCCAGCGCGACCCATCGCAGGCCCGCGGCACGGCGTCGCTTCCACTCCGTCATTCAAGCGCTCCGTGTCGTGGCGACAAGCGTACGAGAAAGCGATCCGGAAGATTGAGACGAGAAACGCGCCGGCGCGTCGGACGCGCTGGCCACCGATCAAGATAGAAGAATGGCTTCAAACGGCAAGGGACGGCTTTGGCCGTCTGGGCCGGGTTCAGTACCCTTGCGGCAACAGCCTGCGACGCATGCGCAGTGGGGTGCATATTTGGCGAAGCGCGAGGACTTTCCATGCGCTAGGCTCGGCGGATCGGGTGCGCCGGCGGGGGGAGACTGTCTGCGCACCGGCTTTTTCGAGCGCGCGAAGGGAAGTCCATGACATCGGGCTGGTTCCCCGCGCCGCTTCGCGATGGAGGTTCTGGATGCCGGATTATATCATCGTCGGCGGTGGCTCCGCCGGCTGCGTCATGGCGGCCCGGCTGAGCGAGGATCCTGACGTGTCGGTGCTGCTGCTCGAGGCCGGCCCGCGCGACACCGATCGCTACATCCATATGCCGGTCGGCTTCTTCAAGATCTCCGCCGGGCCGCTCTCCTGGGGCTACGAGACGGAGCCGGGCAAGGCCGTCAACGGGCGCACCATCCCCTATCCGCAGGGTCGCGTGCTCGGCGGCGGCAGTTCGATCAACGCCCAGGTCTTCACCCGCGGCTGTCCGGAGGACTATGACGCCTGGGCCGAGGAGGAGGGCTGCACCGGCTGGTCGTTCCGCGAGATCCTGCCGCTGTTCCGCCGCTCCGAGGACAACGATACCTTCGCCGGTCCGTATCACGGCCATGGCGGACCGCTGGGCGTGAGTAGCGGCTCGCCGCATCCGCTGACCCGCGTCTTCGTGCAGGCGGCGCAGGAGGCGGGGCTGCCGTTCAACCCGGACTTCAACGGTCCGCACCAGGCCGGCACCGGCTTCTACCAGTCGACCACGCGCAAAGGCCGCCGCTGCAGCACGGCCGTCGGCTATCTCAAGCCGGCGCTCGGCCGGCCGAACCTCACCGTCCGCACGGACGTGCTCACCCGCCGCATCGTCGTCGAAGGGGGCCGCGCCGTGGGCGTCGAGATCGCTACTGACGGGCGCAGCGAGATCCTGCGCGCCGACCGCGAGGTGATCGTCGCCTCGGGCGCCATCGGCTCGCCCAAGCTGCTGATGCTTTCCGGCATCGGCCCTGCGGCGCATTTGCGCGAGCATGGCATCTCGGTCGTGCATGATCTGCGCGGCGTGGGGCAAAACCTGCAGGACCACACCAATATCGACATCGTCTACCAACTGAACGGGCCGCACAGCTTCGACAAATACAAGAAGCCGCATTGGAAGCTGATGGCAGGGCTTGAATATCTGGCGCTCGGCAAGGGGCCGGTGGCATCGAACATCGTCGAGGGCGGTGCGTTCTGGTGGGGCGATAGGGCGGAGAAGACGCCGGACCTGCAATTCCATTTCCTGCCCGGCGCGGGCGTGGAAAAGGGCGTCGGCTCGGTGCCGGGCGGCAATGGCTGCACGCTCAACTCCTACCATACGCGCCCGCGCTCGCGTGGGTCGGTGACGCTACGCTCGGCTGACCCGAACGACGCGCCGCGCATCGACACCAACGCGTTTTCCGACCCCTATGATCTGGCGCGCGCCGTCGACGGCGTGAAGCTCAGCCAGGAAATCATGGCGCAGGACGCGTTCAAGCCTTTCCTCGCGGGCGAGCACATCCCCGGCAAGGGCGTGCGTACGCTCGCCGAGTACCAGGAATTCGCCCGCTCGGCGGCGCGCACCGCCTATCACCCGGTCGGAACCTGTCGCATGGGCCATGGCGAGGACGCGGTTGTCGATCCGGAATTGCGCGTGCACGGCATTGAGGGGCTGAGGGTCTGCGACAGCTCGATCATGCCGCGCCTCGTCTCGTCCAACACCAACGCCCCGACGGTGATGATCGGCGAAAAAGCGTCGGACCTGATCCGCGGCAACCGGAGCGGCGCGCGGGAGGCGGTCCGCGAAGCGGCGCTCGAGGCATGACGCGCCGCGCTACCGCTGCGTCGTCGCGCGCTCGGCGAGGCGGACGGGCACTGTCGTGGTGACGCCGTCGGCGGGCTCGGGGTCGGCCATGCGCGCATGCAGGATGGCGATCGCGGCCGCGACCATGGCCTGATGGCCATGCACCACCGTCGTCAGGTCGAACGAGCCCCAGGCCGCGGCCGGCACGTCGTCATAGCCAGCGACCAGCACGTCCTCCGGGATCCGCAGACCCGCCCGGCGCAAGGCATCGAGCGCGCCGAAGGCCATCAGGTCGTTGGCGCAGAAGAGGGCGTCGGGAACCTTGCGCCGTTCCGCCATGGCGGCGGCCGCCTGGAACGCGTCTTCATAGAGATAGTCGCCCATGGCGGTCTCCACGCGATCGAACCCATGCAGGGCGAGGCGCTCCCGGAAGCCGCGCAGGCGTTCGCCGCTTGCATAGTCGCTGGGCGTGCCGCCGATGAAGCCGAAGGATCGGGCACCGCGGGCGACGAAGAGATCGGCGACGAGCGCCGCGCCCCCGGCATTGTCGGAGCAGACCGACGAGATCCACTGGTTGCGCGCCGGCGTATTGAACGAAACGATCGGAATGCGGATGCGGGCGAAGGCCTCGGCCGCTGCCTGGGTCACGACCGGAAGCGCGCTGACGATGGCGTCGACGCGGTAGCTGGCGAGGCGGGGCAGGATGCCGTCCAGCGCGTTGCCACCATCGACGCTGGCGAGCAGAACCTGGTGCCCGGTTTCCTGCAACGCCCGCGAAAAAGCGTCGACCGCCACGGCATAGAAGGGATTGGAGCTGTCGCTGACGACGATGGCGACGAGGTCGGAGCGATGCTTGAGCAGCATGCGCGGCAGGAAGTTGGGGCTGTAGCCCAGTTGCTCCGCCGCTTCGAATACCTTGCGGCTGGTCTCTTCCGAGACGCTCTTGCCCTTGTTGAAGGTGCGCGACACGGCCGACTGCGAAACGCCGGCGAGGCGCGCCACATCCGTCGATGACGGGTACCTTCTCGAGGCTTTCATGAGGTGAACCATTTGCGGGAATGACGGGCGCCTGCCTAGCGCCCGCCGGTGCCTTGTTCAACGGAAACCTGTGTTTCCGGCGCCGATCTCAGATCGTCTTCAACATGCCGCCATCGACGAAATAGGTGGAGCCAACGGAATAGCTGGCCCGGTCCGAACAGAGAAACACGAAGAAATCGGCGATTTCTTCCGGCGAGGCGAAACGGCCGATCGGCGCGTTCTCGCGGGCCAGATTGTCGATGTAGCCCTTCCAGTCGCCGCCGGTTTCGGCGGTCAACTGCGTCGCCGTCTTGATCCAGTCCGGCGTCAGAACGAAGCCCGGATTGATCGCGTTGACGCGGATATTGTGCGGGATGAACTCGGTCGCCATCGTCTTCGACGCCATGATCAGCGCCGCCTTGGTGACGTTGTAGATCGGCTCGTACCAGAGCGGCTGGGCGGCGCAGATCGAGGCGTTGTTGAGGATGACGCCGCCGCCGCGCCGCTTCATCGAGGGAACCAGCCCGCGCGCCAGCCGGACTGCCGCCATGACATGCAGGTCCCAGTAGAACTGCCACTTGTCGTCCGGCGCATCCAGGATGGTCTCATTGCTGCCGGTGCCGGCATTGTTCAGGAGGATGTCCGCGCCGCCAAAGGCTTCCTCGGTCGCGGCCAGCAGCCGGTCGCAGCCCAGCGCCGTGGCGACGTCGCAGTCGACGGCAACCACCTGCACCGCATGGGCGGCGAGGATTTCCTCGCGCGCCGCCGCCAGCCGGTCGGCATCGCGCGCGGCGATGACGACATGGGCGCCCTCCGCCGCGAAGCCCTTGGCTACCGCCAATCCGATGCCGATGCTGCCGCCGGTGATGACGGCAACCTTGTCGCGAAGTCCGAGATCCATGCTTGTGCTCCTGGCCTCTTGAGAGTGGCCCTTTGAAAAACGCGATTACTTGACGATCGGGATTTTCGACCGGTCGATGGTGATGGCGACGGCGGCGACCAGGACGACGCCGAAGACGATGTTCTGGGCGAAGATGTTGACGCCCAGAAACGTCATGCCGATGCGAACCACCGAGATGATCAGCGCGCCGACCAGCGTGCGCCAGATGCTGCCGACGCCGCCCGTGATCGCGGTTCCGCCGACCACGACCGCGGCGATCGAAGGCAGCAGCAGCTCGCTCGCCAAGGTTGGCGATCCGCTGGCGAGCCGGCCGACAAGGACGATGCCGGCGAGCGCCGCGCAGGCGCCCGACAGGACGAAGGCGATGATCTTCTGGCGGTCGACCTTGACGCCGGAGGCATAGGCCGCCGGTTCGCCGGCGCCGATCGCGGCGCTGTAGCGGCCGAAGCGCGTGCGGCTTTGCAGGATGTGCGCGATGGCGAGCACGATCAGCGCAATGATCACGACGTTAGGGATTCCGAACACCGTGCCGGTGATCCAGCCGAGATAGGCGCGCTCGCTGTCGCCCAGCGTGATCGAGCGCTCCTTCGAAGTGACCAGGGCGGCGCTGTAGAGCACGCCGCCCATGGCGAGCGTCGCGATGAAGGACGGGATGCGCAGGCGGACATGGGCGATGCCGGAAAGCAGGCCCGCCAGCGCGCCGAGCGCAAAGGCGAAGGCGAAGGCGCCATAGCCGAAGCGCGACAGTGTCAGCGCCACCGCCACGCTCGAAAGCGACGCCATCGACTGGATCGACAGATCGATGCCGCCCAGCATGATGACGAAGGTGACGCCGGTCGCCAGGATGAACAGCACGGCGGTGTCGCTGGCGAGCTGCAGCAGCGTATTCATCTCGAGGAAGGCGGGCTGGAACGCACCGACCAGGATCACCAGCAAGATCAGCGTGGCGAGAGGCAGCCACTGGCGCAGTCCATCGGTGCGGATCGTCTCGATTATGCTGTTCATCGCGCTACACCATGTGTCCGATGAGATCGACCTGCTGCGGCTTGTGCCCGGGCTCTGCGCCGACACGGTGGGTGATGACGCCATCGCGCATCACCAGCACCGTGTGGCTCAACCCGATCGTCTCCTCCAGCGTGTCCGAGGTCAGGATGACGGCCACGCCTTCGGCAGTGACGGCTCGGATGAGCTCGTAGACCTCCTCCTTGGCGCCGACGTCGAGACCGCGAGTCGGGTGGTCGAGGATCAGGATGCGCGCCTTGGCGTTCAGCCACTTGGCGAGCACGACCTTCTGCTGGTTGCCGCCGGAGAGATTGAGGCAGAGCGTGTGGATGCCGGGCGTGCGGATCCTCAGCTTCTTCACCCAGTCCTGCGCCAGCCGCTTTTCCTCCCGCGTGTCGATCAGGCCGTGCTTCGTCAGCGTGCCGAGATCGCCCAGCGTGATGTTGGCGGCGACGGGCAGGAACAGCACCAGCCCCTCGACCCGGCGTTCGCGCGGAATGTAGCCGACGCCGATATCGACGGCCTCGGCCGGCGAGCGCAGCGTCACCGTCTTGCCATGCGCGATAAGCTTGCCGCCATCATGCGGCGCGAAGCCGGCCAGCGTCCGCGTCAGTTCCTCGCGGCCGGAGCCGATGACCCCGGCAATGCCGAGGATCTCGCCGGCATGCAGCTTGAAGTCGATGTCGCGATAGGCGCCGGCGTGGCGGAGCCCTTCGAGTTCCAGGACCACCTCGTCGCGATAGGGCACCTGCAGCGGTTCGCGGTAATATTCCGCCTGCAGGCTGCGGCCGACCATCAGATGGTGGAGTTGCGTGACGTCGGCCTCGGCGGCGACCAGATCGGCGACGACGGCGCCGTCCTTCATCACATAGATGCGGTCGGACAGTTCCAGCACTTCGTCGAGACGGTGCGAGACGAAGATGAACGAGGCGCGGGCGCGCAGGGCGCGGACGCGGGCGAACAGGATGTCAATCTCCGCCCGCTCCAGTACCGAGGTCGGCTCGTCGAGCAGGATGACCAGATGGCCCGGCGCGTTTTCCTCCAGCGTCAGCGCCTTGGCGAGTTCCACCATCTGCCGGGCGGCGAAGTCGAGATCCTCGGCCCGCATCCTCGGATCGGCGTCGATCTGCACCTTGGCAAGCTGGCGCGACGCGGCGGCGTAGAGCGCGCGCCAGTCGACGATGCCGAAGCGGCTGAATTGCTTCTCATTGCCGAGATAGATGTTCTCGCCAACCGTCAGATTGGTCAGCAGCGATTGCTCCTGGAACACCATGCCGATGCCCTGGCGCATGGCGTCGGAAGCGCTGATGAAGCGGGTCTTCTTGCCGTTCAGCAGGATGTCGCCGGAATCTGGCTGGTAGACGCCGCTGAGGATCTTCATCAGCGTCGACTTGCCGGCGCCGTTTTCGCCGACCAGGCCGACGACTTCGCCGGGCCGGATCTCGATCGAGACGTCCTTCAGCGCATGGACGCCGGGAAAGCGCTTGTCGACATGGACGAGCGCGAGCGCGGGTGGGACGGCCTCGGCCGGCTTGGGGGCGGGGTGGAGTTGGGTGACGTTCATTTGACGATCCGCATCCGCTTGCGATCGATCGACAGGGCGACCGCCGCGATGATCATCAGGCCCTGCACGCCGATCTGCACGCTGGGCGGCACGCCCATCAGCACCATGCCGTTCGACAGCACGACGACGATGAGAACCCCGACCAGCGTCTGCAGCACGCTGCCCTGGCCGCCGGATAGCGCCGTGCCGCCAACGACCACGGCGGTGACGGTGGTGAACAGGCGGCCATTGCCGATCTGGGCATTGCCGAGACCGAGTTGGGCCGCGGCCAATACGCCGCCAACGGCGTAGAACACGCCCGCCAGCGTGAAGGTCAGAATGCGGACGCGGCCGACGGGAATGCCCGACAGCGCCGCCAAGTCCTCGCCGCCGCCGAGCGCATAGATGTAGCGGCCGAGACGGGTGTAATTCTGGATGACGAGCGCAATCAGCAGGCAGAACAGCGCCAGCCAGACGCCCCAGGGAAATCCGAGGAAGCGTTCGATCGCGAGGCCCCGGATCATCGGGTCGTTGATGCGGATCGCCATGCCGCCGAGCAGCGCATTGGCGGCGCCCACGCCGACGAACCACATGCCGAGGGTCACCATGAAGGAGGGGATCTTCAGGCGCACATGGATGACGCCATTGGCGAAACCGACGCCGGCCCCGACCAGAAGCACGATCAGAATGCCGAACAGGCCGAAGGTGTTGGAATTGGCGCCGTTCAGCACCAGCATCGACAGGATGACGGCGGAGAGCGTCAGGCCGCCCTCGACCGAAAGGTCGATCGAGCCCATCAGGATGATGAAGGTGGCGCCGAGGCCCAGCACCAGGGGTATCATCGCCGCCTGGCTGATGCGGACCATGTTGCCGAAGGTCATGAAATTGGGATTGATCAGGGTGATCAGGCCGCAGAGCAGCACCAGCACGATCAGCGGCGCCCAGGCTGCCAGGCGCCAGCGCCTCCGCGGCGCAGGCTTCGCCGCCTGGGAAGAAATCGAAGCATCAAGGGTCATTGGCCGGATCGCCTCATGGGAAATCGATCGGGATGCGCATCGCCGCGAACGAAGGTTCGGGACGGGGAACGCGCGGCAGGTCGCCGGCTCCGATACACAGGAGCCGGCGATGGGCGCACACCAGGCGCGCCCGCCCCGGGAGGCGGTCAGTCGTACTGGATCTGGCCGCTGACACGGCCCCAGATGTCGTTCCAGTCCATCTTGGGCTCGGCCGCGATATTCTCGGCATAGTAAGTATTGGCGTTCTCGTCGGTGATGATCACGCCCTTGCCGTAGAATTCCCGATGTTCCTTCGGCTCCTTGGCGGGGTCGAAGACGCCGGTCTTGGCCGCGTAGCCGATGGCGAGGCCCATGCCGCCCTGCCAGTACGGATCCCAGGCGACGGTGCCGGCCAGTTCGCCCTTCTGGATCGCCTCGACGGCGAGCTGGATGCCGTCCACGCCCGTCACTGGCACCTTGCCGGCGCGGCCGTCGGCGCGCAGAGCCTCCACGGCGGCGAGCGCCATGTCGTCATTCGCCGCCCAGATGCCGGTGATCTGGTCGCCGAACTGGGTCAGCCAGGCATTGGTCTTGTCGAGCGCCTCGGTCGCCGACCAGTTGGCGACCTGGTAGTCGAGCAGCTTGACGTCGGGATTAGCGGCGAGCGCCTCCATCAGGCCCTTCTTGCGCTCGATGGCGGGCACGTTCGACTCGATGCCGCCCAGCGCGACGATGCCGCCCTTGCCGCCCATCTTCTTGATCAGCGTCTCGGCCATGGCTTTGCCGTAGGGCACGCCGCTGAACGAGATGTGGGCGACGTAGTTGGGATCGTAATCCCAGGGATGCAGGTCGGCCGGCTTGTTCCACTGGGTGACGACATAGGCGCCGGCGGCCTTGGCGGCCTCGACGATCGCCCGGGCGTCCGGGCTGTCGTTCGGATCGACGTTGATGACGGCATTGCCGCCTGTCTTGGCCAGGATCGCCTTGATGTCGGCGATGCCCTTCTCGCTGTTGCCCTCGGTGACGAGGGTGACGTAGTCGGCACCGACCGACTTGGCGAAGGCTGCCCCGCCCTTGTTCCAGGTCGCATGATAGGGGTTGGACAGCGACCGGATCGAATTGACGACGGTCGGCTTGTCGGCGGCAAAGGCGGATCGGGTGAGGATGGCCGGGAACACGCCCGCCATGCCGATCAGGCCTGCGCCCTTGAGGATGTCTCGCCGCTTGATCGGCTTCCCCAATGTGCCGGAGATGAGTTTATTGCCCATTGAACACTCCTCCCTGTTTGGAGCGCCCTGGCCGCCGGGGCTCCGCTTTTATGTGTCGTTTCCGGCTGTCCGTCTTCCCTCGAATTGATGATTCCGCCACCGGCGAACGGCGTTGGCGCGCCTGTCGTCCGGATGCAAAAGGCTGGCGGCTGTCTCTCGGACTTTCCGCAACGACCCATTATGTTTTCTGGCCTTGCATAGCTATGCACGCACGGGAAAGGCTGTCAATCGGCGCTTGAGGGCCTGTCGTCGTCGGCGGCTGGCGATTTTGTAGTGTGCAATGCACGCGGGCTGCGGTGCTGTGCGAGATGGAAAATAGGCGCCGCAGGTGGGCGCGAAAGGGGCGACCAGATCAAGCCCCTCGACATCGTAGTAAAACTATCAAGCTCGCCGATGGGGCGCTCTTGTTAGCCCTGGCTGCGCGGCGCTAGGCCAAGGTCGGAAGGCCAGCATCCTGAGCGCTTCAGGGCGCGGAAAAGGCAGCGATCCTAGACGTTTGGGTTAGGCACCCCGCACTGTCTTGCCGCTTCCACAGCTCGCGCGTCGGCCGGCCTTGTGCTTGTGTAGTTATGCTATATTCTGCCGCCATGCACGGCCTCGGATGGGCTGTTTCCATGCCCGGCACGGGTTCGAATGAGCGTGCCGCCGGGTCACAGGGACGGATGAAATGATCTCGGAATTGAGTGGTAAGCTGTTCATCGGTGGCGGCTGGAAGACGGGCGCGGGTGCCGGCATCGCGGTCCTCAACCCGGCGACGGGCGAGTCGATCGGCGAGATCGCCGCCTCGACCGCGGACGAGATCAACGAGGCCGTCGCCGCGGCGCGCGCCGCCTTCCGCGGCTGGGCCGACCTGCCGGCCAAGGCGCGCTCGGCCGCCCTGCATCGGCTGGGCGACGCCATCGCCGCCGACGCGGATGGCATGGCGCGGATCATGACGATGGAGCAGGGCAAGCCGCTCAACGAGGCGCGCGGCGAAATCCTGAAGCTCGCCGAAGCCTGCCATTTCTACGCCGAGGAAGCGGTCCGCGTGCATGGCGAGATCGTGCCGGGCGACACCACCGATCATCACAGCCTGGTCATCCGCGAGCCGATCGGCGTCGTCGGCGCGATCACGCCCTGGAACTATCCGGCCGAGCTAGTCGGCTGGAAGCTGTGCGCCTCGCTCGCCGCCGGTTGCACCATCGTCATCAAGCCGGCCGATCTGACGCCATTCACGGCGCTGGCGATCGCCCGGAAAGTCGAGGAAGCCAAGATCCCGGCCGGTGTCGTCAATGTCATCACCGGGCCGGGCTCCGTGGTCGGCCAGGCGCTGGTCGAGCATCCCGGCGTCGACAAGATCGCCTTCACCGGCTCGAGCAGCGTCGGCCTGCGGATCCAGCAATCCGCCACCACGGTCAAGCGCATGTCACTGGAGCTTGGCGGCAATTGCCCGATGATCGTGACGGAATCGGCGGATCTCGACGCGGCCGTCAAGGGCGCAGTGCGCCGCTCGTTCCGCAATATGGGTCAGATCTGCATCGCGATTAACCGCGTCTATGTCGCCCGTCCGATCTATGAGGCGTTCCTGGCCAAGGTGAAGGTCGCGGCCGAGGCGCTGACCATCGGCAACGGCCTCGACAAGCCGGATGCCGATCTCGGCGCGATGGCTTCGGCCGATCCCCTCGCCAAGACGAAGGAGCATCTCGCCGATGCGCTGGCCAAGGGCGCGCGGCTGGTGACAGGCGGCGCGGCGCCGGAAGGCGAACAGTTCGCGCGCGGGCATTTCTTCCGCCCGACCGTGGTTGCCGATTGCACGCATGCCATGAAGGTGATGAGCGAGGAGACGTTCGGGCCGCTGCTGGGAGTCGCGCCCTATGACGGTCTCGACGAGGCGATCGCGCGCGCCAACGACACACCCTACGGCCTCGCCTCCTATGTCTACGCCAAGGACATGGACGAGGTGCGCTACCTGACCACGCGGCTCGACTACGGCAATGTCGCGGTCAACAATGTCGATGCCGGCGTGATGAACGCGCCCTATGGCGGCCGCAAGCAGAGCGGCGTCGGCTATGAGCATGGTCGCGAGGGAATGCTCGAATATTTCAACTTCAAGCATATCCGCATCCGCCACGATGAGCCGAAGGGGCGCTAGCATCATGCGGGCCCTTTTGGGGATCGATATCGGCACGTCCGGCTGCAAGGCGCTCCTCATCGACGAGGCGGGCAGCGTGCTCGCCAGTTCGACCGCGCCCTATGGCCTGTCGCAGCCGCGTCCCGGCTGGACCGAGCAGGATCCCGCGCTCTGGATCGAGGGCGCCCGCCAGTCGGTCGCCGCCGTCCTGGCCGAGCGGGGCGATGTCGAGATCGCCGGCATTGGCCTTTCCGGCCAGATGCACGGTCTGACGCCGCTCGACGAAGCCCATCGCGTGTTGCGGCCGGCTTTGCTCTGGAACGACCAGCGCAACGGTGCCGAATGCGCCGAGATCACGGAAAAGGCCGGCGGCCTTGAGGCGCTGCTGGCGCTCACCAACAACCGCATGCTGGTCGGCTATACCGGCGGCAAGATCGTCTGGATGCGCAACCACGAGCCGGAGCTGTACGCAAAGCTCCGCCACGTCGTGAACCCGAAGGACTATCTGCGCCTGGTGCTGACCGGCGAGATCGCCACGGAAGTCTCGGATGCTTCCGGCACCGGCCTGTTCGATGTCCGCAAGCGGTCATGGTCCGGCGAACTGCTCGAACGTCTTGAAATCGATCCGGCGCTGCTGCCGCCTTGCCATGAATCGCAGGTCGTTACCGGCCGGGTGAACCGCTCCGGCGCGGCGCTGTTTGGCTTGCCGGAGGGCATTCCGGTC
Source organism: Kaistia sp. UC242_56 (assembly GCF_044452255.1). Taxonomy (NCBI): domain Bacteria; kingdom Pseudomonadati; phylum Pseudomonadota; class Alphaproteobacteria; order Hyphomicrobiales; family Kaistiaceae; genus Kaistia; species Kaistia sp. UC242_56. Next base: position 4,121,890 of record NZ_JBIOAN010000002.1, on the reverse strand, counting down.
GTGGGCGGTGGCGGCGACAGCGTCATCCAGACGCTCGGTTCCGGCGTGATGATGCCGGGCGAATTGCAGACGACGATCGGCACGGCCGGCATTGTCGCGAGCGCGCTCGAAGCGCCGGAGGATAATCCTGACGGCCGGCTCCAGGTGTTCTGCAATGTCGCGCCGGATATCTGGCACTGCATGGGCGTCTCACTTAATGCCGGCGGCGCCATGTCGTGGTTCCGCGACACGATGGGCTCGATGGGGCAGGGGAGCGAAAAGCTCTCCTTCGACGAGATCGTGGCCAAGGCGGCGATGAGTCCTGCTGGTGCGAAGGGCCTGTTCTTCCTGCCCTATCTCTATGGCGAGCGCTGCCCGCATCCCGATCCGATCGCGCGCGGCGCCTTTGTCGGGCTGACGGCCCGCCACGACGGCGGCGACCTGGCGCGCAGCGTCATGGAAGGCGTCACCTATGCGCTGCGCGATATTCATGGATTGATGCAGCGGATCGGCATGCAGCACAGCGTCATCAAGGCGTCGGGCGGCGGGGCGCGTTCGGCGCTCTGGCGCCAGATGCAGGCCGATTTGTTCGATTGCGAAGTGGTGACGACCGAGGGCGCGGCCGAGGGCGGTGCATTTGGGGCGGCGCTGGTGGCGGGCGTCGGCGTCGGCATCTGGCCGGACGCGAAGACGGCGGCGCAGCTCTGTAAGCCGCTGACGCGCCAAATGCCGGATCGCGAGACTGGCGACACGCTGCGCCGGGCCTTCGGCATCTTCGAAGGCCTCTATCCGGCTTTGTCGCAAAGCTTTGCGGCGATTGCGGAAGCGAAGCTCGATGCGTGACGAGATCGGTATTGTCGACAGAGAGACGGACATGACTAAGCCGCTGCCTGCCTATGGGGCGCTGATTTTCGACCTCGACGGCACGCTGATCGACAGCGCGCCGGATATCGCGGCGGCGGTGAATGCCTATTTGCGCTCGCGCGGCTGGCCGGAGCAGGAGACGGAATTCGTCGAGCGCTTCATCGGCAATGGCCCGCGTCGGCTGCTGCTCGACATGCTGGTCGAGCTCGGCCTGCCGAGCGACGACGAGACGATTCGAGCCGCGCATGCCGCCTATCTCGCCCATTATGGCGAGGCGCCGGCGCGGCTGACGCGATTCTACAGCCATGTCCGCGAGGATCTGGCGGCGCTGAAGCAGGCAGGGTTTCGCCTCGGCATCTGCACCAACAAGCCGCATTCGCTGACGCTACGCGTCCTCGACCTGCTCGGCATCGCGCCCCTTTTCGATGCCGTGCTTGGCGCGGATGCGGTGCCGGCCTGCAAGCCCGATCCCGGCCATCTTCTGGCCGTGACGAAGCTTATGGGGCTTCGCGAGGGCGAGTGGGCCTATGTCGGCGACACTACGGTCGACCAAGCGACAGCAGTGGGCGCCGACGCGCCGTTCTTCGTCGTTCCCTGGGGCGGCGGCAAGCTGGTGCCGGCAGAGCCCGAGCAGCGGCTGACACGGCTGCTCGATCTCATGGCCTACCGGCCCGTCCAAGCGGCCAGCTGAGGGATAGCGGATGTCGACCAACAGCCTGCTGCAGCGCATTCTCCAGGAGCACGACCGGATGGGGCCGGCCGAGCAGCGCCTGGGCAATTTCGTCAAGACGCATCCCGGCAAGGTCATCCATATGAGCATGGCGCGGCTGTCGCAGGAATGCGACGTCAGCGACCCGACCGTGATGCGCTTCTGCCGCCGCTTCGGCTTCGAGGGCTATCAGGACTTCAAGCTCAATCTGGCGCAGAGCCTCGTGCCGTCGGCGCCCTTCGCCTATGAGCAGATCGTGCCCGGCGACTCGATCGAGAACATCGTCCGCAAGACGGCGCGCAATTCGCTGAATGCGATCCAGCGCGCGCTGGAGGATCTGCTGCCCGCCCAGATCGAGGAGGGCGCCCGGCTGCTGCAGGCGGCAAGCTGGGTCGGCATCTACGCCACCGGCATTTCCGAGGTGACGGCGGTCGACGCCGAGCACAAGTTCCAGCGGCTCGGCATGCGCTGCGCGGCCGTGATGGGCCGCACCAAGCAGTGGCTGCACGCCGAAGCATCGCGGCCCAATGAGGTGGCGCTGATCTTCTCGCAGTCCGGCCACACCAAGCAGATGATCGAACTGGCCATCGCTGCCCGCACCGGCGGCGCCCGGGTCGTCTCGATCACGGCGGCGGACAGCCCGCTGGCGCATGTCTCCGACGTGCTGATCGCGGTGACGCCCTACGACCGCACGGAACTGCTGACGCCGCTCGCCTCGCGGCTCAACCATCATTTGGTGATCAACATGCTGGTGACCTCGATCGCCGTCACCAGCGGCAGCGAATTCCCCGACCAGTTGCCGGCGCTCGATTCGTGGCAGACCGACAAGATCTGACCGCCGGCCGATCCGTTTCGCATTCGAAGGACAAGACATGACCACTCAGGATGAAGCCAAGAAGGTAGCCGGCCGCAAGGTGATCGAGGAATTCGTGCGCGACGGCATGAAGCTCGGCCTCGGCTCCGGCACGACGTCGCATTTCTTCGTGCGCGAGCTTGGCAAGCATGTCGCCGCCGGTCTCAAGGTCACCTGCACGACCACGTCGCGCGCCACCAATGACGTCGCGCGGGAAGTCGGCATCAAGATCACCGATCCCAACGAGATCGGCGAACTGGACCTGACCGTCGATGGCCCGGACGAGATCGACCGGCAGTTCCGCATGATCAAGGGCGGCGGCGCCTGCCTGCTCTGGGAAAAGATCGTCGCCCATGCCTCGAAGCAGATGATCACCATCTGCGACGAGACCAAGATCGTCGATCAACTCGGCGGCTTCCCGCTACCGGTCGAGGTGGTGCAGTTCGCCTGGAAGCAGACGGAGCGGATGGTTTCGCGCCTGCTGGCCGAGCACGGCATCGCCGACGCTGTCATCGTGCGGCGGATGAAGGACGGCCAGCCTGTCGTGACCGATAGCGGCAACTTCATCCTCGACTGCCGCTGCGGCGTCATTCCCAATCCGGAACAGCTGGAAATCAAGCTCAACCAGATCCCGGGCGTCGTCGAGAATGGCCTGTTCACGCGGGAATCGCAGGGAATGGTCGTCGGCTGCTTCGACGGCACCGCCTACGTTGCCATGCGGTGATGTAGTAAAACAAACATCCCGCTCCAGAACGGTTCCGTGGCCAGCTTCCAAGCTTCCCCGTTGTGGCGGGGAGGTGCCGGATTGGGGTGTCTGCGATTTCCATATATTCGACTATCAGATCAACTATTTAAGCCAAAAATACCGGATCGCCACGCGCCGCTAGGCCATTGACAGTGCGTCGTGATGTAGTGAAACTAGATTGCATTCCAGTCGGCAGGGATCAGGGAGCCGATGGGACATGGGAGGATTGAGTGACAAACGTGAACAACCTCAGCCGTCGCGGCCTGCTCAAGGCAGGCGCGGCTCTCGGTGTCGGAGCAATGGTCGGCGGGAGCAGCAGCGCTTTCGCGGCGGACCGCGTCTTCGTTCCCTATAGCAACAAGAGCCTCGACTACTACTTCTTCGTCATCCAGGAAGAGGCCGTGAAGCGCGCGGTCCAGGCGAACAAGTGGGAATTCCAGGCGACCAACGCCAATTTCGACAACACCCGCCAGCTGGAGCAGTGGCAGAGCCTGATGCTCTCCGACCCTTCGGCGATCATCAGCGACCCGATCGACAGCCAGGCGATCGTTTCCGCGATCCGCCGCTATAACCAGAAGGGCATTCCGGTCGGCATCATCGACACGCCGGCCGATGGCGGCGACGTCGCGATCACCGTCTCGTTCGACAATTACCTCGGCGGCCAGATGGCGGCCCAGGAAATCATCAAGCGCCTGACCGCCAAATATGGCAGCCCGAAGGGTACCGTGCTGAACTGCTTCGGCGCGCTGCAGAGCGTCGCCTGGCGCCTGCGCAAGGAAGGCATGGACGCCGAGTTCGCCAAGTATCCGGAAATCAAGTATCTCGCCCGTCCGACCGAAGGCGCGCTCGACCAGATGCTGGCCGTGACGCTTTCGACGCTGTCGGAATTCCCGGATCTCGACGCGGTGCATGCTCCCTCCGATTCGCCTTCGCGCGGCATCGTGACGGCGCTGCAGCAGAAGGGTCGCTGGAAGAAGGTCGGCGAGGAAGGCCACGTCATCTTCGTCAACATCGACGGCGAGCCGGTCGCGCTGAAGTGGATCCAGGACGGCTTCATGGACGCCTGCGTGTCGCAGGATCCGATCGCCTACGGCCAGATCGCGGTCGAGATGCTCGGCACCTATTCGATGAAGAAGCAGGCCGTTCCAATCGGCCCTTACGAGAACAAGAAGTACTTCTGGGAGAAGGGCGAGATCGTCGCCGGCAAGACCGGCCCGACGCTGATCATTCCGCCCTTCATCATCGACAAGTCGAATTCGGCCGATCCGCGCCATTGGGGCGCCATCGCCGAGATCGAGTGGAAGATCCCCTACACATAGTCGGCAAGGACGCCGCGCCGGTGGACCCGTTCCTCCGGCGCGGCGTTGCCTTCTGTTGCGCCGCGCTCGATGCGCGGCCGTTCCGTTTTTGACAGGAGATGCGCGTGACCGTGCCGATGACATCCAGATCGCAGTCCGCGAGCGACTATGTTCTGCGCGTGGAAAACCTTGGCAAGGTCTATGGCGGCGCCGTGGCGCTGCGCGATGTCAGCCTCGCCATCCGCCGCGGCTCGATCCATGGCCTGCTGGGCGAAAACGGCGCCGGCAAGAGCACGCTGGTCGGCATCATGTCGGGTCAGCGCCAGCCGACGACGGGCACCATCTATCTCGATGGCGTGGCGCTCGGCCATGCCGATGTGCCGTCCATGGAAGAGGCGGGCGTCTTCCTGGTCACCCAGGAGCCGATGATCATCGATCACCTCTCCGCTGCGGAAAACCTGATGCTCGGCATCTGGCCGCGCCGCTTCGGCTTCGTAAACTGGCGCAAGCTGCGCAAGGACGCCGCGCGGATGCTGGCCGGCACTGGCATCGATCTCGACAAGCCGGCCGGCAAGCTCGACGCCGTGGCGCGTCGCAAGCTCAACATTCTCCGCGCCATGTTCAGCGGCGGCAAGATCATCATCCTCGACGAGCCGACGGCGGCTCTGACCGTCGAGGACCGCAAGCAGCTATTCGATTTCATGCGCCGGCTGAAGGTCGACGGCGTCACCTTCATCTTCATCTCGCACTACAATGACGAGATCCTCGATATTTGCGACGCCGTCTCGGTGCTGCGCGACGGCGTGCTGGCCGGCGGCTCCGAGGATGTCGGCAGCCTGACCTCGGCCCAGCTTTCCGAACTCGTGCTCGGACGCGGCCTGGTGCTGTTCCAGCGCGAGCGTCGCAGCTTCGCCGACGATGCGCCGGCCGTGCAGCTCCGCGATATCGTTGGTCCCAGCGTCCGCGTTCCCGCGCTCGACCTGCGCCCCGGCGAGGTGGTCGGCTTCACCGGTCTGCCCGGCGCCGGCGCCAAGGAACTGGCGCGCTGCATCTTCGGCCTGACGCCGGTGCAATCCGGCACGATCCGCTTTGCCGATGGCACCGAGACGCAGAAGCTGCCGAGCCATCCGCGCGATGCGTTCGAAGCCGGCATCGCCTTCCTGTCCGACGACCGTCGCCGCGATGGCGCCATCGGGCAGATGTCGATCGGCGCCAATATCTCGCTGTCGTCGCTCTCCGCGGTGGCCAATGCCGGCTTCCTGAGCAAGGACGCCGAGCTGAAGCTTTCGGACCGTTATTTCGCGGCGATGGATATCAAGGCGCCGTCGGCCGCCGTCGCGGTCGATACGCTGTCGGGTGGCAACCAGCAGAAGGTCTGCCTCGGCCGCGTGCTGGCGACGGGGCCACGCGTGCTGATCCTCGACGAGCCGACGCGCGGCATCGATGTCGGCGTCAAGCAGGACGTGCTCCGGATCGTCGACGATCTGAGCCGGACCGGCGTCGCCGTCATCATCGTCTCGACCGATACCGACGAGATCACCCGCGCCGTCGACCGGGTCTGCATCTTCGAGAACGGCACCATCGCCCGCGAGCTCACCGGCTCCGAGATCACCAATGACCGGCTCCGGGGGCTTGAGCCTGCCTAGGTCCACATTCGGATCTTGCGCCGGCCACCCGGGATGCCATGCTGACAACGAGGAAGAGATGAGCCGCACGATGACCGTCGCCGCCAAGACCGCGAGCCCCACCGGCGCCGCCCCGACCACGAACGAAGGCGGCCGCTCCGCGCTCGGCTGGGTGCTGCACAACGTGGTGTGGATCTGGCTGATCGCGCTGGTCGTGATCTTCGGCCTGTTCAACCAGTTCTTCTTCACCGTCAACAACATGCAGAACATCATGGTGCAGGCCACGGTGCTCGGCATGCTCGGCCTCGCCGTGGCGCTGCCGCTGCTGGTCGCCGAGATCGACCTGTCGCTGCCGGCCAATCTCGGCTTCTCTTCGGCGATCGGCGCGATGGCCTATTCCGACTGGGGCCTGCCATGGTTCCCGGGCATGCTGGTCGGCGTCGGCGTCGCCACCTTCATCGGCTTCTTCAACGGCCTCTGCATCACCAAGCTCAAGATGGTGTCGCTGATCCAGACGCTCTCGATGATGATCATCCTGCAGGGCGCGCTTCTGGCGCTGACCCAGGGCCGCACCATCACCAATCTTTCCGACGGCTATGTCTGGATCGGCCAGGCGACGATCGGCGGCTGGCCGATCATGCCCTTCATTTTCGTCATTGCGCTGGTCGGCGTTGGCATCCTGCTCTCCAACACCGTGTTCGGCCGCCGCGTCTATGCGGTGGGCGGCAATCCGGTCGCCTCCAATTCGGCCGGCATCCGCGTCGACCGGGTCAAGATCCTGACCTATACGCTGGCCGGCTTCCTGGCCGGTTGTGCCGGATTCCTGCTGGCGTCCTGGCAGATGGCGATCACCTCGAACCAAGGCTCGAGCTATCTGCTCTATGCCATCGCGGCCCCCATCATCGGCGGCGTCAGCGTGTTCGGCGGCCGCGGTAATGTCATCGGCGTGCTGGGCGGCGTGCTGCTCCTGACGATCATCCAGGTCGGCCTCGCCATCATCTCGGTGCCGTCCTTCTATGTCGGCATCATCGGCGGCGTCATGATCTTCATCGCGGTTGCCATCGACGCCATCCGCGTGCGCTATTTCAGCTGACCGCGCATCGCGCTAGCGTTGCGCATCGCGCCGAGCGTCGCGGAGGAGACCATGGGAAACAGCGCCGGAGGCGTGCTGTTTCCGTGACTAGGCCGGCCCTGGACAGACCATAAGGCGCGAAGGGCAGCGTGCCGTCGATTGCAAAGCTTCTTTGCAGGGACGGTCCGCGGCCTAGTCTCTGCCAGGAAGATCCAGGGAGGGATCCATGTTCGTTACGCCGGACGGAGAGCGCATTCTGATCGTCGATGGCCATACCCACCTCTGGGATGGGCGGCCGGAGAACTGGCGCAACGACTATGGCCGCACCTTCATCGACACGTTCTGGGGCGGGCATGTCGGATTCACGCCCGTCGACAAGCGCTGGACGCAGGACCAGTTCCGCTACTACGGCGCGGAAAAGGCCGCCCGCGACCTGTTCGTCGACGGCTATTGCGATGCCGCCATCATGCTGCCGGTCGATCTCCGGGATTTCTACAAGGACGGCTTCAACACCACCGATCAGTGCAGCGAGCTGAAGGCACTTTGCCCGGACCGCATCGTGCTGAACGGCCGGATCGATCCGCGCGAGGGCGCGCGCGGGCTGGCAAGGCTCGAGCAGGACCACGACCGCTTCGGCTTCAAGGGCGTCAAGCTCTATACCGGCGAATGGAACGGCATCTCGCGCGGCTACCGCCTCTCCGACGATTTCGTGAGGCCGTATCTGGAGAAGTGCCGCGAACTGGGCATCACCATCATCCATGTCCATAAGGGGCCGACGACGCATCCGCTCGACTATGACGCCTTCGATGTGCGCGACGTCGACAACGTCGCGACGAGCTTTCCGGACCTGACCTTCGTCGTCGATCATTGCGGCATGCCGCGCATCGACGATTTCTGCGCCGTCGCCGGCCAGGAGCCGAACGTCTATGGCGGGCTGGCGCTGGTCACCTCGTTCATCCGCGCCCGGCCGCGCCATTTCAAGACGATGCTGATCGAACTGCTCTGGGGCGTCGGGCCGGACCGGCTGATCTTCGGCTCGGACTACGCGATCACCAGTCCCGACTGGATCATTGAGGCGTTCATGGCGTTCGAGCTCGATGAGGAAGATACGACCGAGGCGGGACACGCGCTCGACCTCGATGCCAAACGCAAGATTCTGGGCCTCAACGCCGCCAAGCTCTACGGGCTCGACGCCGATGCGTTGCTGAACCTGCCGCCGGTCGATCTGCCGGCAGCCGAGGCATCCCGCCATGCGGCCGAATGAGGCCACGCCGTCGCCCGCTGCGCCGTTGGCGGTCGCGGACAGCTTGACCGAGGCGCGAGCGGAAGAGGTGCGCCTCGCTCTGGAGACGATCCGCGACCCCGAACTGGACGAGACGGTCACGGCGATGGGGTTCATCAAGTCGATCGAGGTCGACGGCGGATCGGTCGGCGTTGCCTTCCAGTTGCCGACGCAATGGTGCGCGGCGAACTTCGCGTTTCTGATGGCGGCCGACATCAAGGCAGCCCTGGTGGCGCTGCCTTGGGTCACGTCCGCCGAGGTGGTGCTGCGCGATCATTTCGCGGCGCGGCGCATCAATGAAGCGGTCGCGCAAGATCTCTCCTTCATGCAGGCGTTTCCGCAAAAGGCCGAAGGCGAACTGGACGGCCTGCGCCACACCTTCCTGGAGAAGGCCTTTCTGGCCCGCCAGCACGCCGTGCTCGACGTCCTGCCCAAAGGCGGAAACCTGCCGCTGCCGGCGCTATGGACGGTTCCGGATCTGGAACGGATCGCGCGCGATACTTCAAGCATTGCCGAGCCGGTGGCGCGCTATCTGGCGCTGCGCCGCAATCTGCCCGGGGACCGGGCCTTCGTGACGGCGCAGGGCGAGCCTGTCGAGATCGCGCACTGGGCGGTGCATATGCGTAGCGTGCGCGGCACGGCGGTCACCATGGCGGCCAATGCCGAGCATTGCAGGGTCCTAGCGGCGGCCAATCCGGACTGATTTTCGAGAAGAGTTAGATGCGGCGCGGGCGGGATAGGGGCTCGACTACCTATGCGTTGGTCAGGGCAAGAAACCGGAAAAACTGCCCTGTTCCCCGTGCCGCCACGTCCGGTTGACGCGCGCCGCATCTGGTAGGGCAACCCACGAGCGGCGCGATGGTTCCCGGTCGGGGCGATGTCCCGGCCGACGGGCTTTTGTCGGTTCCTGGATGTCCGGCCGGCAGCGTAACAAGCGAGCCGATTTCTTCAGTCGAGCCGCATTCTCCCTTACCTCGCCCTGAGGGATGGGTCAGGGAGGAAGTGTGTGGTTCCAGACTTCACTCTTATGCGGGCAGGAGGCCCGCCGCCTTGGCGTGGCGGCGGGCGCCATCGGCAGGATGCGGCTCTGCCGTCTTTTCCTGCCTCCCCTGGCTGTTGGTGGTGCCGGATCCGTCCGGCCGGTAGACGCCGCCGAAGCGATTGGCGAGGAACGCCGCCATCGGAATGTCTTCCTGTCGGACCAGGCCCGTGGCGGGAAGCTTGCCCTCGGCCAGCAGGTCGAGCACCGCGCAGGCGGCCGAGGCCGTCGTCAATTGGATCGCGCTGCAGGCGCTCGGGACTTCCCCGCGGCTATAGATCTTCTTGGCGTAGATTTCTTCGACAAGCCGGCCCTGCTTCATGCCGCTGACGCTGACGAAGATCACCACCACGTCCTGCCGTGTCGTCGGCAGCGACTGTTCCAGGATATCCTTCAGCAATTCGCGCCGGGCGCCGAGGCGGAGATCGTCCAGCAGCACCTTCATGATCGCCGCATGGCCGGGATAGCGGACCGTCTTGTAATTGAGCCGCCGCACCTTGCCGGAGAGCGTCTCGCACAGCGTGCCGAGGCCGCCGGAGGTGTTGAACGCCTCGTAGAGCACGCCGTCCAGCGAGAATTCCTCACGTTCTTCCAGCGGCGGCACCGAGACGAGCCGTCCATTGGTGATCGCCTCGCACGGCTCGCAATATTCGTTGATGACGCCGTCCGTGCTCCAGGTCAGGCTGTAATTGAGCCCGTTGGAGGGAAACTGCGGCAGCGCGCCGACCCGCATGCGGATGCTGTCGAGGCTGTCGAAATCGCTCGCCATGTCGCTGGCGACGATCGAGATGAAGCCGGGTGCGAGGCCGCATTGCGGGATCAGCGCCGCGCTGGCGGTCGCGGCCATGGCCTTCACGAAACGGGTGCTGGCGACGTCTTCGGTCAGGTCAAGATAGTGGACGCCGGCTGATATCGCGGCCGTGGCGACGGCGGTGGTCAGGTGGAAGGGCAGGGCGCTGATGACGGCGAAGGAGCCTGCCAGGGTTTCGGCCAGCGCGCCTTCGGTGGCGACATCGACCACGCGGTGTGTCAGGCGCGGCCGTGCCGGCAGGGCGTCGAGGCTCGCTTCGCTGCGGTCGACCAGTTCGACCCGGTAGTCACCCGTCTCCGCCAGCATCGACGCAACGGTGCTGCCGATCTTTCCGGCTCCAACGACGGTGATGGTCTTCATGGCAGCGGCTCCCTCGCTCTCGAGGTGCCGATTGTCCGGGGCGGACGATGCGGTCGCCAGCGTGGAAAACGAAGCTCGACCGCCGTTCCGCCGACAAAAGGACGGCCCGGCCGACGAAATGACGGAAGCGCCGTCAGCCCTTGTCGAAATTGGTCGTCATGATGATCGAGCTGCGGCAGCGCTCGACGCCGGGAAGGTTGATGATTTCGTCGAGCACGGCGTCCAGATCATCCATCTGCGGCGCCTCGACCATGAGAGCGAGGTCGAAGTCGCCGCTCACCGTGTGGCAGGTCAGCACTTCCGGCAGCCGCCGCAGCCTTTCCATCACGGCCGGCTGCATGCGCTGCACCAGGCTCAGCATGACGATCGCCCGGCTCGCCGGCGTGCCGAGATTGCGTGACAGGATGGTGGAATAGCCGAGGATGACGCCGCTCTTCTCGAGCTTGGCGATCCGCTCGTGCACGGTGGTCCGGCCGAGCTTCAGCTTGCGCGCGAGTTCCGTGACGGATTCCCGCGCATTCTCCTGCAACAGGGCGATCAGCTTGCGGTCGGTGCTGTCGAGCGTGGGCTGCTTGTCCCGGACACGGCCGCTGGAAGCTGCTTCTTTGCCGGAGCCGGGACTGTCCATCGGTTCAGTAGCCTCCCTGATAGGTCCGGCGCCGGCCCGCTCCCTGTACGAAATCGATCATCGTCAGGAAGTCGAACACATGCCGGCCCGTCGCCCGCTGTACCGCCGCAGCGTAAAGGGGAAGGTTGGAGCATTCCAGCAGGATCGCGCCGATTTCGGGATGTTCCTCGACCAGCTTCACGGCGCGCTCGACGACTTCCTTTTCGACCGCCTCGCTGTCGAGCTCGCCCTTCTCGTCGAGAATGGCATAGCGGAAGGCCGGCGCGTCCTGCAGCCCCGCGACATGCAGCGTCCGGGTCGGATGCGGATAGGCGTAGGAGAGCAACTCCGGCGTCAGCCGATCCTTGTTGGCGCAGAGGACGCCGATCGAGGCGCTGGGCGCCAGGGTTGCCGCGATGAAGGGCAGTTGCAGCAGGCTCGACAGCATCACGGGGATGTCGAGAGCCGCGGCGACTTCCTCCTGGAAATACAGCATGTAGCCGCAATCGCTGGTGATCGCCTTGACGCCCATGCCCTGCAGCTTCTTCGCGGCGGCGACCACCGAGGGCGCCATCGAGCGGTCGCCCTCATTGATCAGGCTGTCGATGGTGACGTCGTAGATCGTTTCGTAGAGCACCGGATAATTGTAGCTCCAGGCGTTGCCGACATCGCCCGGCGGGAAGGGATTGGAGCAGGCGATCAGCAGGATGCCGATCTCATGGCCATAGCTCTGCGCATCCGGACGAACCCGATAGATTCCCACGTTCCTCGTCTCCTGAATTGGTCCTGCGTTCGGCCCTTAGCGCCCGGCCAGGATATCGTCGGCGATCTTTTCGGCGATCATCATCGTCGTCAGGTTGATGTTGGCGGCCGGGATCGACGGCATGATCGATGCGTCGGCGACGCGCAAGCCCTCGACGCCATAGACCGAGCCATGCGGATCGACCACGGCGTTCGGATCATCGGCCCGGCCCATGCGGTTGGTGCCGCAGGGATGCCAGTCGCCCTGCACGCCGGCGCGGATCCATTCTTCCATCAGCTTCTCGTCGGCCATGGTCTTGTCGAGCGGGAAGCGCTTGTCGATGGCCGCGCCCAGCACCAGCTGCCGCGCCGCGCCGCCGAGATCGAGCAACCCGGCCGCGACATTGGTGATGATCTTGTTCATCGCCGTCGGCGCGGTCAGGTTGCGCAGCGAAGCCGCGTAGATGCCGGGCCAGAAGGCGCTGACGTAGTCCGACACCGGGCCCAGTGTCAGGAACCCGGCGACTTGGCGCGCCGTGGTCATGAAGCGCTCGAGATCCCGATTGTCGGAGAGATAGTTGAAGGCGACGAAGGGCTCGGAATGGGGCGAGGCGTCGTTCAGCCGCACGATGCCCTTCGAATAGGCCTTGTTGGGACCGAAATTCACGGTAGCGAGGCGCTCGCCCAGCCGCGTCGCGGCAAAGCGGCCGGAGACGGTCAGCTTCATGTCGACGCGCGGCGTCTGCGGGTGACCCGAGCTCCAGCGCATATGCATCAGGAAGCCGTTCTTGGCGGCGCGCGAAAGCTGGCCCTCCGGCTTCAGATGCACGCCGAAGCCGATCAGCGGGTGGTCCAGGAGGTTCTCGCCGACGCCGCGCCGGTCGGCGAGCACGGCGACATTGTGCTCGGTGAGATGCTCGGCGCGGCCGATGCCGGCGCGCATCAGCAAGGCCGGGCTGTGCAGCGCGCCGGCCGACAGGATGACCTCGCCGGCTTCGATACGCTCGTCCTTGCCGTCGCGGCGGATGGTGACGCCGGTGATGCGGCGGCCTTCCGCGGTCAGCCCCTGCACCACGGTTCCGGAGAGGATCTTCAGGTTCGGGCGACGGCGGGTCGACTCGTCGAGATAGCCCGCGGCCGCCGAAACCCGGTGGTTGTAGGCATTGTTGCGGCCGAACGGGAAGCAGGCGTCGCCGACCTGCTGGTGGCTGTCGTCGAGATAGGGAATGCCGGCTTTGCCGACCACGTCGCGGAAGGCGAGGGCGAACGGGCTCCAATATTCCGGGAAGGTGCGGCGGATCGGGATGCGCCCTTCGGTGCCGCTCAGCGGCGTCGTGAAATCGAGGTCGCGCTCGATCTTCTTGAAATAGGGCAGGCAGTCGTCCCAGGACCATCCGGCCGCGCCCATCGCCTGCCACTCGTCATAATCGGTAGCGAGGCCGCGGATCAGCACCTGGGCGTTGACCGAGGAGCCGCCGCCCATGACGCGCGCCTGCTCGTAACGGCGCTCGGGCATCGCGGCCTTGATCCCGTCCGGCGACTTGTTGCCGATCGGGCCGGTATAGGCCTTCAGCTCGGTCCAGTAGCGATAGGGCTGGAAATAATCCGGCAGGAAGCCTTCGCCATAGATCGTGGCGGGGACCGCTTCGGGCGGGGTGTCGGGACCCGCCTCGATCAGCAGCACGCGGCGCTTCGGGTCGGCCGAAAGCCGGTTGGCCAGCACGCAGCCGGCAGAGCCGCCGCCAACGATGATATGGTCGAAGAACATGGCAAGCCCGCAAATCCGCTGATTAAAACAACTGTTTAATTTCTAGATCCACGATCGGGCATCGTCAATCGGACTGCGCGGCCTGGGGCATGCCCCGGCTATCCGCCGAGATCGCGGATCGGGAAGGGGCGCTGTTCGGCGATCGCTTCCATGGCGAAATAGGAGGTGACCGTGTCCAGTTCGACCTTCTCGATCAGGCGCTGGTAGGAGCGGTCGTAGCTCGCCAGATCGTGCGTGACGATCTTCAGCATGTAATCGTAGTCGCCGCCGATCCGGTAGAAATCGATCACTTCCGGCATGGACTGCACATGCTGGCGGAAGGTTTCGAGCCACGCCTTGGAATGATGGCGGGTGCGGATCATGACGAAGACGACCACGTCGAGATCGACCGCGGCGCGGTTGAGGCGGACCGAATAGCCCTGGATCACCCCGCTCTGCTGGATCGCCTGAAGCCGCCGCCAGCAGGCGTTCTGCGACAGGTTCACCGTCTCCGCCAGCTCGCGCTGCGAAAGGGATGAATCATTCTGCAGGGCGCGCAGAATCCGCAAGTCCATGTGATCGAATTTTGGCTTCATGATCCGATCAGGTGATCTATTTTGGACGCTCATGTCAATCAGATCGGTGTATTTTACGCGTTTGGAAGTTGAAATGATGGTTTGAATGACCCGTTCCGGCCTCGGCCTGCCACGGGCTTCTTCCTTCAGAAGGCGCACGGCCATGGATACTCCCCGCGACACGATCGAGACCGTCAATGCCACGCCGCTGCAGCGTTTTCGCGCCGGCCTCGCGAGTCCCGATATCGTCCGCGAACTGCGCGAAGGGCTGATCGGCGAGGGGAAGCTGATCGAAGGCCCCTTCGGGCCGAAGCCCTTGCTCTATGCTGATTACGTTGCCTCGGGCCGGGCGCTGCGCCAGGTCGAGAGCTTCGTCATGGAAGAAGTCCTGCCCTTCTACGCCAACAGCCATACCGAGGCGTCCTATTGCGGTGGCGCGATGACGCGGATGCGCCGCGAGGGGCGCGCCACTATCGGCCGCCTGGTCGGCGCCGACGCGGATTGCGCCGTCATCTTCACCGGCTCCGGGGCTACCGCCGGGATCAACCGGCTGGTCTCCCTGCTCGGCGTCGCCGATGCGGCGCAGCGTGGCGAAAATCCGCTGGTGATCGTCGGCCCCTATGAGCACCACTCCAACATCCTGCCCTGGCGCGAGAGCGGCGCCGAGGTGATCGAGATCGCCGAGGCGGCCGAAGGCGGCCCGGATCTCGGCGAGCTCGAAGCGACACTGGCGCGAACCGGCGACCGGAGCCTTCGCATCGGCGCCTTCTCGGCCGCCTCCAACGTCACCGGCATCACAACGGATACGGATGCGGCGACGGCGCTGCTGAAGCGGTATGGCGCGCTCGCCGTCTGGGACTATGCCGGCGGCGGCCCCTACATGCCGATGAACATGGCGCCGGGCGAGGGCCTGGCGAAGGACGCGATCGTGCTGTCGCCGCACAAGTTCGCCGGCGGACCCGGCGCTTCCGGCATTCTCGTGGTGCGGAAATCCGCCGTGACGCAGACGCGGCCAAGCTGGCCCGGCGGCGGCACCGTGTCTTTCGTTTCGCCCTGGGGCCATGATTATGTGAAGGATCTCGCCGCGCGGGAAGAGGCGGGAACGCCGAACGTCGTGGGCGACATCCGCGCCGTGCTGGCCTTCCTCGTCAAGGATGCGGTCGGCCAGGCCTTCATCGATCGCCGCCACGCGGAGCTGAACGCCCGGGCGTTGGCCGTATGGTCGCAGAATCCGCGGCTGAAGCTGCTCGGCGTCGATAAGGGCGAGCGGCTGCCGATCTTCTCCATGCGCGTGCTGAACGGCGAAGGCGGCTTCGTCCACCACCAGCTCTTCACCCGCATGCTGAGCGATTGCTTCGGTATCCAGGCGCGCGGCGGCTGTGCCTGCGCCGGACCCTATGCGCATCGCCTTCTCGGCATCGACGAGGACGCCTCCAACGCGATCCGCGCCAGCATCGGCGCCGGCCAGGAAATCGAGAAGCCCGGCTGGGTCCGGCTGAACCTCAGTTTCCTGATGGACGATGCCAAGGCCGATTTCCTGATCCGCTCGGTCGACCAACTGGCGCGCGACCCGTCTGCTGCTTCCGCTTATCAGGTCGATGTCGCGACGGCGAAGTTTCGTCCTGCCGACAAGGCGGCCTGACTTGGCCGGTCGACCGCAGGTAACGGGGTTCTTCGATCCCCGGACGTTCTCGATCCAGTATGTCGTGGCCGACCCGGCGACGCGGCGCTGCGCCGTCATCGACCCCGTCCTCGACTTCGACGAGAAGTCAGGCTCGGTCGCGAGCCGGAATGCCGATCGCCTGCTCGACTTCATCGCCTCGCAAGGCCTGACGCTGGAATGGATCCTCGATACCCATCCGCATGCGGATCATCTTTCGGCCGCCGATTATCTGCACCGCAGTACGGGGGCGCCGACCGCGATCGGCGAGAAGGTGGTGGGCGTCCAGACGATCTGGAACGACATCTACAATCGGACCGACCTGCCGGCGGACGGGTCGGCCTGGGATCGGCTGTTTGCCCATGGCGACCACTTCCGCATCGGCGATCTCGAGGCGCGGGTGATGTTCTCGCCCGGCCACACGCTGGCGTCGATCACCTATGTCGTGGGCGACGCGGCTTTCGTGCACGACACGCTGTTCATGCCGGACAGCGGCACCGCGCGGGCGGATTTTCCGGGCGGCTCGGCCAGCGATCTCTGGCGCTCGATCCAGGCGATCCTGTCGCTTCCGGACGAGACGCGGCTGTTCACCGGGCATGACTACCAGCCTGGTGGCCGCAAGCCCGCATGGGAGAGCACGGTCGCCGAACAACGCGCCCGCAACACGCATGTTTCCACCTGTGCGAGCGAGGCCGAGTTCGTGGCGCTGCGCAGCCGGCGCGATGCGACCTTGCCAATGCCGAAGCTGATCCTGCATGCCTTGCAGGTGAATACGAATGGCGGTCGGCTGCCCGAGCCGGAAGCCAATGGCCGACGTTATCTGAAGATCCCGATCGGCGCGCTGGGCGAGCCGGACTGGGGCTGATCGTTCCCATCTCTGACGCCTTCCTCCAACACGGGCCTGAAGCGTGATCGCGAGACTGCTGCAACGAAGCCTCCCCATTCTCGACTGGGGCCGCCGCTACAATCGATCGACGCTGACCAATGACCTGATCGCCGCGGTGATCGTCACGGTGATGCTGGTGCCGCAATCGCTCGCCTATGCGATGCTGGCCGGCCTGCCGCCGCAGGTCGGGCTCTATGCGTCGATGCTGCCGTTGGTCGCCTACATGCTGTTCGGCACCAGCCGGACGCTGGCGGTCGGCCCGGTCGCGGTCATCTCGCTGATGACGGCCGCCGCGATCAGCCAGGTCGCGGCGCCGGGATCGCCGGAATACCTCGCCATGGCGGTGGCGCTCGCCTTTCTCTCCGGCGTCATCCTAGTGCTGATGGGCGTGTTCCGGCTCGGCTTCCTGGCCGGCTTGCTCAGCCGTCCGGTGATTTCCGGCTTCATCACCGCCTCAGGCGTGCTGATCGCCGTCAGCCAGCTCAAGCATGTTCTCGGTGTCCCGGCCGGCGGCAGCACCTTGCCCGAGATGCTGGCAGGCCTCTTTCGAACGCTCCCGCTCGTCAATCCCTATACGGTCCTGATCGGCGTCGGGGTCGTCGCCTTCCTGATCTTCGTGCGCTCACGACTGAAGGGCGTGCTGCTGCGGCTTGGCCTCGGCCGCGCCGCGGCGGAACTGATCGTGCGGCTCGGGCCGATCGCGGCGATCGTCGTGACGACGGCGGCGGCGGTCGCCTTCGACCTCCAGGCCAAGGGCGTGCAGCTGGTCGGCGCCATCCCGCAGGGCCTGCCGGTGTTCGCGCTGCCGGATCTATCGATCGAGACGGTGACGCGCCTGGCGGGGCCCGCCTTGCTGCTCAGCGTCGTCGGCTTCGTCGAGTCGATCTCGATCGCCCAGACGCTTGCCTCGAAGCGGCGGCAGCGGATCTCGCCCAATCAGGAACTGATCGGGCTTGGCGTCGCCAATCTCGCCTCCGGCTTTTCCTCGGGCTATCCGGTCACGGGCGGCTTTGCCCGCTCGGTGGTCAATTTCGACGCCGGCGCCGAAACGCCCGCGGCCGGGCTCTATACCGCCATCGGCATCGGTCTCGTCACGCTGTTCCTGACGCCCTATCTCGCGCACCTGCCGCAGGCGACACTGGCCGCGACCATCATCGTCGCGGTCCTGTCGCTGGTCGACATCGCGGCGATCCGGCGCGTCTATGCCTATTCGCGGCCGGATTTCGTCGCGATCTCAGCGACGATCCTGGTGACGTGGATCTGGGGCGTCGAGATCGGCGTCGTCACCGGCGTGGCCGTGTCGCTGATCCTGCATCTCCAGCGCACCAGCCGGCCGCATATGGCTGTCGTCGGCCAGATGCCGGGGACCGAGCATTTCCGCAATGTCGAGCGCCATGCCGTTCTGACCGACGAGGCCGTGCTCGGCCTGCGCGTCGATGAAAGCCTCTATTTCGGCAATTGCGGCTTCCTCGAAGACAGCGTGTTGCGGCTGGTGGCGGAGCGGCCGAAGGTGCGGCACCTGATCCTGATGTGCCCGGCCGTCAACACGATCGATTCCAGCGCGCTCGACAGCCTGTTCGAGATCAACAGCCGCCTGCAGGACGCGGGAATCCAGTTTCATTTGTCGGAAGTGAAGGGGCCGGTGATGGACCGGCTGCGCCGATCCGATTTTCTCGCCAAGCTGTCGGGACGGGTGTTCCTGAGCCAGATCGAGGCGATCCGGACGCTGACCGCGCCGGCCCTAGTGCCGTCTCCTGGCGACGGCATCTGAAATAGAATCCTATTCCGGTTGCACGGCGGCTTGCCAAACGTTGGTTTTGATATTGATGACCGCCGTCGGGGCAAGGCGCGTTTTCACTTGAGCGCGCATTCAAATAAATGTTTTAAATGATTGATTAGGATCTAGCCAAGGCGCGCCCCATGTACGCTGCACCGACCCTGCTGATCAACGGGATCGCCCGTTCGACCTTTGAAACGGCTTCCAACGTCATCGTCAACCCGGCAACCGGGCAGGAACTGGCGCCGCTGCCGATCGCCTCGGCCGAGGATGTCGCGGCGGCGATCGAGGCAGCGGACGCAGCCTTTCCGGCCTGGAGCCGCAAGGCGCCGGTCGAGCGCGCCCGCGTGCTGCGCCGTGCGGCCGATCTGATCCGGCTGCGGGCCGACGACATCGCCACCGGACTGACGCTGGAGAACGGCAAGCCGCTGGCGGAAGCGCGGGGCGAGATCCTCGCCACCGCCGAGGTGTTCGACTGGTTCGCCGATGAAGCACGCCGCGCCTATGGCCGTATCATCCCGGGTCCGCAGGATGGCCGCATGGTGGTGCTCAAGGAGCCGGTCGGCGTGGTGGCGGCGATGTCGCCCTGGAACTTCCCGGCCATGACCTCCGGCAAGAAGGTCGCCGCCGCGCTTGCCGCCGGCTGCACCGTCGTGCTCAAGCCGGCCGAGGAAACCCCGTCCGCGCCGCTCGCGATTGCGCAGTGCCTGCATGACGCCGGCCTTCCGGCGGGCGCGCTCAATGTCGTCCTGGGACGTCCGGCTGATATCTCGACCCAGATCATGGCGTCGCCCAAGGTCGCCAAGGTGTCGTTCACCGGCTCGACGGCTGTCGGCCGCGAACTCGCGCGGCTTGCCGCGCCCGGCCTGAAGCGCCTGACGATGGAACTGGGCGGCCATGCGCCGGTCCTGGTCATGGACGATGTCGATCCGGCTTGGGCCGCCGCCCGTTCCGCGACCGCGAAGTTCCGCAATGCCGGCCAGGTCTGCACCTCGGCGACGCGCTTCTTCGTGCATCAGTCGATCTATGAGGCCTTCGTCGCCGAGTTCGCCCGCCTCGCCAAGACCGTGCAGGTCGGAGACGGCCTCGATCCGGCGACCGTGATGGGGCCGCTCACCAATGCGCGCCGCGTCGACGCGGTCGAGCGGCTGACGGCCGAGGCGGTTTCCTGCGGGGCCCGCCTGGTCGCCGGCGGCAAGCGCATCGACCGGCCGGGCAATTTCTTCGAGCCGACCGTGCTTGCCGACGTGCCGGCCCATGCCAAGGTGATGAGCGAGGAGCCGTTCGGCCCCCTGGCGACGATCACCCCCTTCGCCGATCTCGACGAAGCGATCGCGGCCGCCAATGCCGTGCCGTTCGGGCTTGCCGGCTATGCGCTCACCCATTCGACCGCCTATTCCCGCCGCATCGCCCGCGATCTGAAGGTCGGCGTCGTTGGGATCAACACCTTCGTCGCCAGCAGCGCGGAAACGCCGTTCGGTGGCGTCAAGGATAGCGGCTATGGCGTCGAAGGCGGCATTGAGGGGCTCGATTCCTATCTCGTCACCAAGTTCGTGAACGAAGGCTGAGGCCATGCCGGAGCTGACCTGCGATTTCGTCGTCGTCGGCGGCGGTTCGGCCGGCTGCGTCATGGCGAGCCGCCTGTCGGAGGACGGCAAGTATCGCGTGATCCTGCTGGAAGCGGGCCGCGATACGCCGCCCGATCGGGTCGAGCCCGCCATTCTCGACAGCTATCCGCGCGTCGCCTATTTCAACGCCAAGAATGTCTGGCCGGAATTGCGCGTCCATCTCCAGCCGGTGCCGCACAACAATCCCGGCAAGGCGGTGCCTCGGCGCTACGAGCAGGCGCGACTGATGGGCGGCGGCTCCAGCCTCAACGACATGCAGGCCAACCGCGGCACCCCGGACGACTATGACGACTGGGCGCGGGTCGGCGCGACGGGCTGGGACTGGGAAGGCGTGCTGCCCTTCTTCAAGAAGGCGGAGCGCGATCTCGACTATGCCGGCGATCTGCACGGCCAGACCGGCCCGCTGCCGATCCGGCGCATCTTTCCCGACGCCTGGCCGAAATTCTCGCACGCCGCGGTCGAGGCCTGGGGCGCGGCCGGTTTCCGGCAGTTGCAGGACCAGAACGGCGAATTCGGCGACGGATTCTTCCCGGTCGCGATCTCCAACATCTACGATCGGCGCGTCTCGACGGCGATCGCCTATCTCGACAACAAGGTCCGCCAGCGCCAGAACCTGACGATCCTCCCGAACGCCATGGTGAAGAAGCTCATCGAGCGGAATGGCCGGATCACCGGCGTCGAGGCGCAAACGGAGCAGGGCCCGCAGACGATCGTCGCCGGCGAAACCATCATCTGCGCGGGCGCCCTGCATTCGCCGGCCTTGCTGATGCGCGCCGGCATCGGGCCGGGCGACACGCTGCGTCGTCTCGGCATCCCGGTCGTCGCGGCCCGGCGCGGCGTCGGCCAGAATTTGCAGGAACATCCGACGATCTCGATCTCGTCGCACGTCAAGCCGGACGCCCGCCTCGGCAAGAAGCTGCGGCGCCATATCCATACGGCGTTGCGCTATTCCTCCGGCGTCGAGGGCGGTGATCCGCAGGACATGTACATGGTCGCGATGACCACCTCGGGCTGGCATCCGGTCGGCCAGCAGGTCGGCTCGCTGATGACCTGGGTCAACCGGGCCCATTCCAGAGGTTTCGTTACGCTCGAAAGTGCCTCGGCGGATGCCGAGCCGCATGTCGAGTTCGCGCTGCTCTCCGACAATCGCGACGTGCAGCGGTTGAAAGCCGGCATGCGGCTGATCGCCAGGCTCTACGACACGCCGGCGATGCAGTCGGTCGCCAACGATCCGTTCCCCACCAGCTATACCGAGCGGATCCGCGATCTCGGCGTCATCAGCACCAAGAACTACGTCATGACCAAGATCCTGGCGACGATGCTGGACGGACCGGACTGGATGCGGCGGCTGCTGTTGAAGCACGTCGTCACGTCGGACGCGCCGGTCGCCGCCA
The DNA here is from genome assembly GCF_044452255.1 of Kaistia sp. UC242_56. Classification (NCBI taxonomy): domain Bacteria; kingdom Pseudomonadati; phylum Pseudomonadota; class Alphaproteobacteria; order Hyphomicrobiales; family Kaistiaceae; genus Kaistia; species Kaistia sp. UC242_56. The sequence continues at coordinate 4,100,238 of NZ_JBIOAN010000002.1, read as the reverse complement.
TGATGGCGGATGACGACCTGCTGGAAGCCTTCGTGCGCGAGAAGGCGCATGGCGTCTGGCATGCCTCCGGCACCTGCAGGATGGGCAGCGTCACCGACGAGGATGCGGTGGTCGGCCCGTCCGGCAAGGTGATCGGCGTCGAGGGATTGCGCGTCGTCGATGCCTCGGTGATGCCGTTCACGCCGCGCGCCAACACAAATTTGCCGACCATCATGATCGCCGAGCGGATGAGCGCATTGATCCTGGCGGAGCGAAAAGAAGGCCACCGTACTGCCTGGTAATGCGTTACGACGGCAAAACATGGTGAAAAGGCCGGCCAAAACCTGCAGTTAGCGTTCTGCGGGTGTTCGGGCGTGATGGCCAATCGGACGTGGTGGAGGTTAACCTGTAATCTGCGGCGCAGGTCGCCAATGAGCGCCGAGTCGGCGCGGGTGCGCAGGTCGGATCGGATTGGGGAGAACGGGTGCCTTGGTCGTATCGGAAAGCACAGCAATGGCAGGCAAGGAAGCGGACACGCGGGAGCGGCTCATCAAGGCTGCGCTACGGGTATTCGCCGATCGCGGCATTGCTTCCGCCACCTTGCGCGAGATCACCGTCGAGGCGGGCGCCAACGTCGCCGCGGTGAACTATTACTTCCGCTCGAAGGAAGAACTGACCCGCACCGTGCTGGAAGCCTGCCTGCGGCCGATCAACGAGAGCCGCCTGCATTCGCTGGAGAAGCTGGTGGCTTTGAACGGCGACGCGGCCATCCCGCTCGAAAACCTGATCGAGGCGCTGGTCCGGCCGATGGTCGAGCAGAGCCTGGACGAATATGGCGGCCGCTCGCCCGTGCGGCTTCTGCTGCAGGTGCGCGCGCTGCCGCAGCCCTTGACCAACACCATTCTCGCCAACCAGTTCGACAGCATCCATCGCCTGTTCGTCGAAGCGCTGGGCCGGGCGCTGCCGGAGCTCACCCGCGAGGAAATCGGCCTGCGCTATGACTTCGCCCGTGGCGCCATCATGCAGATCCTGGGCGACCTCGACCCGGCGGCGCGCGACCTGCCGGATCTGCCGATCAAGCAGGCGCGGCTCGACAACGAGACGCTGATCCGGCAGCTCGTCCACTTCATCGCCGCCGGTTTTCGCGCCCCTGCCTTCGCGAGCCCCTGAGCCGCTGCGCGCCAAGGCCCGCCTCGGGATTGGGCAGGCCGCGCCCCGGCCCGTTGCAGCACCACCCTAGACCTCGTCCGAGCCGCAAATCCTGCGAGCCCTTCGTCGCCGCGTGACCGGCGCGAAGGCGAGCGTTGCTGCGCCGTCGCGCCCGATTTCCGACGCGGAAGGGCGGATGCCTCCCTCGTTGGAGTCTTCGGTCAGGATGCAATCCTTCCTGCCCGCTAAAAGCGCTTGACCAGCAACAAAACATTCGTTTGAAATGAAGGTATGAAACATATTTTTTGCTTCTGGGACTGACTTAGGCGGCGTTTGCCTCGGGGAGGGCGGACGCAGTTGCTATTTTGCCGAAGGAGTGGCCTCGCGCGTGCAGCCGGGTGCCGACCGGCAAAAGCGGCGCCGCGCAGCGCGGTGGTCGTGAATGGCGGGACGGCAGTCGTCGCGCTTCGGTTTCGTCATGCAGTCATCAAGGGGAGTTCATTCATGCGTCCAGCTAAGTTGCTACTCGGTCTCGGCGCGGCGCTTTGCGCGCTGACGTCCTTCGCGCAGGCGGAAGAGCCGGTGCGCGGCGGAAACGTCACGTTCCTGATGTCGCCCGCGCCGCAGATCCTGACGTCGGCGATCACGACGGCGGGCGCGGAACAGGTGGTGTCGTCGAAGATTTCCGACAGCCTGTTCACCTATGACTACGACCTCAATCCCAAGCCGCTTCTGGCCGAGGGCTTTTCGGTCAGCGATGACGGCCTGCGCGTCACGATCAACCTGCGCAAGGGCGTGAAGTGGCATGACGGCAAGGAGTTCACCTCCGAGGACGTCGCCTTCACCACCATGGAAGTCTGGAAGGTCCTGCACGGCCGCGGCCGCACCATCTTCGGCAACGTCACCGCCGTCGAGACTCCCGATCCCTACACGGCGATCTTCGTTCTCTCGAAGCCGTCGCCCGGCATGCTGAAGAGCCTGGCCGCGCAGCAGGCGCAGATCCTGCCCGCGCATCTCTACAAGGGCACGGACATCGCCACCAACCCGGCCAATCTCAAGCCGATCGGCACCGGCCCGTTCAAGTTCGTATCGTTCGCGCCGGGCGACAATCTGGTGCTCGAGCGCAACCCGGACTACTGGGACAAGGGCAAGCCCTATCTCGACAAGCTGATCTTCCGCTTCATCCCCGATCCGGCCACCCGCGCCTCGGCGATCGAATCCGGCGAAGCCCAGATTGCGCCGCAGAACCTGGTGCCGATGGCCGATCTCGAACGCCTCTCCGCGACTGGCGAATTCGACATCACGACCAAGGGCTACGAGTTCCAGAACGAGATGGAGATGATCGAATTCAACCTCGATGATCCCGTCATGAAGGACAAGCGCGTCCGCCAGGCGATCGCCCATGCGATCGACCGCGACTGGATCGTCGAGAACATCTTCTTCGGTTATGGCAAGGCGGCCGAGACGCCGCTGCACCAGCAGCTGACCGAGATGTTCGACGCGAGCGGCGTGCCGCAATACGCCTTCGATCCGGAAAAGGCCAAGGCGCTGCTTGACGAGGCCGGTTACAAGCCGAACGCCAACGGCATCCGCCTGAAGCTCACCGTAGATCCGCTGCCCTATGGCGAGCACCAGGCGAGCATCGCCGCCTATATGCGCGAAGCCTTCCGCGCGGTCGGCATCGACCTGACGGTGCGGGCGCAGGATTTCGCCGGTTTCGTCAAGCGCGTCTACACCGATCGCGACTTCCAGTTCACCGTCAATCTGCTGACGGGCGGCTCGGATCCGACGATCGGCACGCAGCGCACCTTCTGGTCGCAGAGCTTCAAGCCCGGCGTCGGCTTCTCCAACGGCTCGCATTATGTGAACCCGGAGATGGACAAGCTGCTTGAGACGGCGGCTTCCGAAATGGATCCCGCCAAGCGCAAGGCCGAGTATCACGACTTCCAGAAGCTCGCCATGGAAGACCTGCCGGTCTTCCCGCTGGTCGCGGTCGAAAGCGTGACCATTGCCAGCAAGCGGCTCAAGAACCATACGATCGATGCCAACGGCACCTACAGCAACTTCGCCAACGTCTATCTGACGCCGGCCCAGTAAGCTGGACGGGAGCCGGCGGCGATCTATCCGCCGGCTCCCGTTCCCGATCCGCCCGCCACCCGGAGACATGACCGCCTTGAACCGGCATCTGTTGCATTATCTTGGATGGCGGCTGCTCCAGTCCCTCGTGGTCATCACCATCGTCGTGATCGGCAGCTTCATGCTGTTGCACCTCGTCCCCGGCGACATGGTCGATGTTCTCGGCGGCCAGCGCGGCGACATGGACGCCGAGCTGATGGCGACGTTGCGCACGCGCTACGGCCTCGACCAGCCAATGCTGGTCCAGCTCTTCAATTACGTCACCGGGGTGCTGCAGGGCGACCTCGGCTATTCCTTCCGAAACTCGAATACCGTGCTGTCGCTGGTGTTGCAGCGCCTGCCGGCGACCATCCTGCTGGTGGTCTGCTCGGTCGCCGTCGCCGTCTTCATCGGCACGCTGGCCGGCGTCTTCGCCGCCCGCCATGTCCACCGCCCGATCGACGTCATCATCTCGATGGTGGTGCTGATCTTCTACGCCACGCCCGTCTTCATGACCGGCCTCGGCCTCGTCATCATCTTCAGCGTCAAGCTCAAGCTGCTGCCGGTCGGCGGGCTGACCACGCCCGGCGTCGACATGACGACGCTGCAAATGGTCGGCGATGTCGCGCAGCATCTGATCCTGCCGGTCCTGTCTCTGTCGCTGTTCTACATCGCGATCTATGCGCGCCTCGCCCGCGCCTCGATGCTGCAGGTGCTGAATCAGGATTATATCCGCACCGCCTATGCCAAGGGGCTCGGCACCAGCCACGTCATCATCGGCCATGCGCTGCGCAATGCCTTGCTGCCGGTCGTCACCATGGTCGGCCTGCAGATCGCCGAACTGTTCGGCGGCGCGGTGCTGACCGAGACGATCTTCAGCCTGCCCGGCGTCGGCCGCCTTGCCTATGACTCGGTGTTCGAGCGCGACTATCCGCTGATCCTCGGCGTGCTGCTCGTCTGCTCCTTCGTCATCATCCTCGTCAATCTGATCATCGACCTCATCTACACGCTGCTTGACCCGCGCGTCGAAGTCAGTCGCTGAAACGCAAGGGGATCATCATGCTTCGCCGCGTCCTGCTTTCCCCCGCCGGTTTCGTCGGCCTGTTCCTGCTGCTGATGATCGTCGGCATGGCGCTTTCGGCCGGCTATTTCTTCCCCAAGGGGCCGTGGGCGCTGGTGGCGCGTCCCTATATGTGGCCGGACCAGCGTCCGGGCCTGCCTTTCGGCACGGATTCGCTCGGGCGGGATATCCTGGCGGCAATCTTCTACGGGGCGCGCGTGTCGCTGATCGTCGGCCTGGTCGCCACCGTCTGCGCGCTCGCGGTCGGCATCACGGTCGGTTCGATCGCCGGCTATTTCGGCCGCGGCGTCGATGCCGTGCTGATGCGCATCACCGACGCCTTCCAGACCATTCCGGGCTTCCTGTTCGCCATCGTGCTGGTGTCGATCCTGTCGCCCTCGGTTACCAACATCGTCATCGCAATTGCCGTCGTCTCTTGGCCGCCCGTGGCGCGGCTGACGCGCGCCGAGGTGCTGCGCGTGCGCGAGACGGAATATGTCCAGTCCTGCAAGATCATCGGCATGTCGACGCCGCGCATCATCCTGACCCAGGTGCTGCCCAACAGCCTGTCGCCGGTCATCGTCGTCGCCGCCGTTCTGGTCGCCACCGCCATCATCACCGAGGCCGGCCTTTCCTTCCTCGGGCTTGGCGATCCCAACGTCATGAGCTGGGGCACGCTGATCAATGTCGGCCGGCCCTCGATCCGCAGCACCTGGTTCATCTGCGTGCTGCCTGGCCTGTTCGTCGTCATGACCGTGCTGGCGCTGAACCTGCTTGGCGACGCGATCAACGATGCGCTCAACCCCCATTTCAGGAAGCGATAGATGATGCCGAACGCTTCCGTGCCGAGGGAAAGCCTGCTCGATGTCGAGGGGCTTTCGATCCTGATCAAGGACAAGCGCGGCGATGTGCGCGCGGTCGAGGATGTCAGCTTCTCCGTCGCCGCCGGTGAGACGCTGGCGCTGGTCGGCGAATCCGGTGCCGGCAAGTCTCTGACGGCACTGGCGCTGATGCGGCTCCTGCCAAAGACGCTGGCCGTCGAGGCGAAGCGCATCACGCTGGCCGGCAAGGACCTGACCTCGCCATCCGAGCAGGACATCCGCAAGGTGCGCGGCTCGATCATGGCGATGATCTTCCAGGACCCGCTTTCGGCGCTCAATCCGGTGCTGACCGTCGAGCGCCAGTTGGTCGAGGCGATCCGCCTGCACGAGACGATCTCGCGGTCGGATGCCCGCGCGCGGGCGCTCGAACTGCTCGACATGGTGCGCATTCCGGCAGCCAGCGCCCGGCTCGGCGAATATCCGCACCGGCTTTCCGGCGGCATGCGCCAGCGCGTCATGATCGCCATGGCGCTGGCCGGCCGGCCCAAGCTGATCCTCGCCGACGAGCCGACGACGGCGCTCGACGTCACCATTTCCGGACAGATCCTCGACCTGCTGAAGGAATTGCAACGCGATCTCGGGCTCGGCATGCTGTTCATCACGCATGATCTGCATGTCGTCCGATCCGTCGCGCACCGGGTCGCGGTCATGTATTCCGGCCGCGTCGTCGAAAGCGGCACGGTGGCGGATGTGTTCGAGCGGCCGCGCCATCCTTATACCGAAGGCCTGATCCAGGCCCGCCCGCATGGCAGCTTCGTCACCGATGGCCACCGGCTGCGGGAGATCGCCGGCACGGTGCCGGTTCCTTCCGCCCGGCCGCCCGGCTGCGCCTTCGAGCCGCGCTGCGTCCGCGCCGAGGCCGATTGCCGGCAGATTGTGCCGCCGCTGACGCCGGAGCCCGGAACGGCCCGGTCGTTCGCCTGCTTCCACCCGCTGCAGCAGGAGCAGTACGCATGAGCCCGCGCCTGCAGATCGACGCCATGGTGGTTGAGCACCGCACGAGGCGCGGCGTCGTCCATGCCGTCGCCGGCGTCAGTCTGGAGCTGGAAGCCGGCGAGACGCTTGGGCTGGTCGGCGAATCCGGTTGCGGCAAGTCGAGCCTCGCCCGCGCCATTGTCGGCCTCAACACGCCGAAATCCGGCGCCATCCGCATTGATGGCCGCGACACCGATCCAAGCCGTCGCGGCGCGCAGGCGCGCGATATCCAGATGGTGTTTCAGGATCCCTATGGCTCGCTCAACCCCCGCATGAGCGTGCGCGAACTGGTCGAGGAGCCGCTGTCTGTGCATCGGCTCGGCAATCGCGCCGAGCGTGCCGCCCGCGCCAAGGCGCTGCTGGAGCGGGTCGGCATCTCGGCCGCCATGCACGACCGCCTGCCGCACCAGCTCTCCGGCGGCCAGCGCCAGCGCGTCGGCATTGCCCGCGCCATGGCGCTGGAGCCGAAGATCGTCATCTGCGACGAGCCCGTCTCGGCGCTCGACGTCTCTGTCCAGGCGCAGGTGCTCAACCTGCTGCTCGACCTGCAGAAAGAACAGGAACTAACCTTCCTGTTCATCTCGCATGACCTCGAAGTCGTGCGCTATGTCTCGCACCGGATCGCCGTCATGTATCTCGGCGTCATCGTCGAGATTGGCCCGGCTGAGGGCGTCTGGTCGCTGCCGCTGCATCCCTACACGCGCGCGCTGATGCAGACGGCGGGCGATGCCGAGCGGGTCGCGGCCACGGGGCCGATGGTGACGCTCGCCAGCGAATTGCCCAACCCGCTGCATCCGCCGAGCGGATGCCGGTTCCGGACAAGATGCCCCCTTGCAATCGAGGTCTGCGCCCGCGATGTTCCGGCGCTCGAGGACTTTGGCGACGGCCATCGCGTCGCCTGTCATCGCGCCAGGGAATGGGCGGGGACCGCAACGCCGGCCGCCCATGCCTGACTGCGGGTCTTGCGTCCGGTGGGATGACCGAGCCTGACGAGCGAATTGCGAAGGTGAAACCATGACCACGACCAGCCGCAAGTTCCAGTCCCTGGCCCATTGGGGCGCGTTCACCGCCCATGTCGAGGATGGCAGGCTGGTCAGCGTTTCGCCCTTCGCGGGCGATGCGCAGCCGAACGACCTGATCGATGCATGGCCTGAAATGGTCTATGCCGAAAACCGCATCCGCCGGCCCTCGATCCGGCGCGGCTGGCTGGAGACGGTCGGGCGCGGCCTGCCGCATCCGGGTTTCGGCCGCGGCGACGACACCTTCGTCGAGGTTTCGTGGGACGAGGCGCTTGGCCATGTCCAGCGCGAGCTGGAGCGGGTGCGCAGCCAGTATGGCAATCCCTCGATCTTCGGCGGTTCCTATGGCTGGTCGAGCGCCGGGCGGCTGCATCATGCGCGCACGCTGGTCCACCGCTTCCTGGCGACGATCGGTGGCTGCACCGGTCAGGTGACCAATTACAGCTATGGCGCGGCGATGCGGCTGCTGCCGCATGTGCTGGGCGACATGGCGGCGGTGGCGGGCCCGGTCACGGACTGGCCGGCGATCCTGGAAAACTGCCAACGCTTCGTCGCCTTCGGCGGTATCGCCGGCAAGAACTGGAAGATCCATTCCGGTGGCGGCGGCCTGCATCCCTATGGCGGATGGATGGACAAGGCGGCGCAGAGCGGCGTCAGCTTCGTCAACATCTCTCCCTTGAAGACCGACACCGCCAACGTCATCGAGGCCGAGTGGATCCAGATCCGCCCCGGCACCGACATGGCCCTGATCCTGGCGACGGCTTGGCTGGTCCATGCCCGCGGCAAGACTGACATGGATTTCGTCAACCGCTACTGCGTCGGCTTCGACCGCTTCCTGGCCTATCTGCAGGGCGCCGAGGACGGCATCGTCAAGGATCCGGCCTGGGCCTCGGCGATCACCGGCCTGTCGGTCGAGGCGATCACCGGCTTCGCCGAAAGCCTGTTCGACCGGCGGGTGCTGCTGACCGCCGCCTGGTCGCTGCAACGCGCGGAAAATGGCGAGCAGCCCTATTGGGGCCTCGTGGCGCTGGCGGCGATGCTGGGCCAGATCGGCCTGCCGGGCGGCGGCGTCGCCTTCGGCTACGGCTCGATGAACGGCATGGGCGCGCCGCTCTATGATTTGCCGATCTCCGGCATGTCGGTGCCGAAGGTGCCGGGGGAGCTGAAGATCCCGGTGGCGCGCATCGCCGACCTTCTGCTGCGGCCCGGCGAGCCGTGCGAATTCGACGGCAAGAGCTTTCCTTATCCCGATACAAGGCTGGTCTACTGGGCTGGCGGCAATCCGTTCCATCATCACCAGGACCTGTTCCGCCTGCGCGAGGCGTTCCAGCGGCCCGACACGATCGTCGTGCATGAGCCCTGGTGGACGGCGACGGCGCGCCATGCCGACATCGTGCTGCCGGCAACGACGCCGCTCGAGCGCAACGACATTGGCGGCTCCTCGCGGGACCCCTATCTCTTCGCCATGCAGAAGGCGATCGAGCCGGTCGGCGAGGCACGCGGCGACTTCGAGATCTTCAGCGCGCTGGCCGACCGCATGGGCGTCGGCGCCGCATTCCACGAGAACCGCAGCGAAGAGGAATGGCTGCGCGTCATCTATGGCCGCTTTGCTTCGAAGATGGCGGAGCGCGGGTTCAACCCGCCTGATTTCGACACCTTCTGGGAGGCGGGCCATGTCCGGATTCCGGATCCCGAGGGCGGCTTCAACCTCTATGAGCCGTTCCGCGAGGACCCCGCCGCCCACCCGCTGGCCACCCCTTCGGGCAAGGTCGAAATCTATTCCGAGACGGTCGCCGGCTTCGGCTATTCCGAGTGTCCGGGCCTGCCGGTCTGGCGCGAGCCGACCGAGTGGCTTGGGTCGGAACTGGCCGAGCGCTATCCGCTGCACATGATCTCCAACCAGCCGGAAGACAAGCTGCACGGTCAGATGGATGCGAGCGCGCCGAGCCGCCGCAACAAGGTGCGCGACCGGACCGGCCTCGTCATGAACCCGGCCGATGCGGCCGCGCGCGGCCTTGCCGATGGCGACGTCGTCCGCGTCTTCAACGATCGCGGCCTCTGCCTGGCCGGCCTGCGCATTTCGGAGCTGATCATGCCGGGCGTCGTCTGCCTGCCGACGGGAGCGACGTTCAACCCGATCTCCGACGGCGCCGGCGGGCTGATCGAGAACCATGGCAATCCGAACGCGCTGACCAAGGACATCGGCACGTCGCGCCTTGGCCAGGGCCCGAGCGCCCAGACCTGCCTGGTCGAGGTCGCGCGCCACGAACAGGAAGCCGCCCCGATCACCGTCCTGGCCCAGCCGCCGATCGAAGCCGCGGCCTAGTCAGACCCTCACCCCAACCCTCTCCCGCAAGCGGGCGAGGGGGCTCGCCAGCGCTTGTTGTCGGGCCCGGTGCGCTTGGTGAGATTTGTCCGATTCACCCGCTCCGGCATCATCCTGAGGCGCTTCGCGCCAGCGAAGCTTCGAAGGAGGGTCCAGCGAAGCGCCGAGGCCGTCGACGGATATCCGTGCCGTGCGCCTCAGGATGAGGGCGGAGGGTTCCGAGCGGTTTCGAAATGAGAAGCGGAATTCGCCTAAGCGTCCGAGCCGGTATGGCCCTGGCCCGTGTGGCTGGCGGCGAGTTCGGCGACCGTGATCGGGCGGCCGGGCGTGCGCAGGCTCGGCCGCGAGAAATCGGTGACGGCGGCGCCCAGTTCCTCGGCCAGCACGCTCACCAGCGACAGGGTGCATTGCCGGCCCTGGCAGGGGCCCATGCCGCAACGCGTCGCCGCCTTGACCTGCCGCGTGCCGGTGGCGCCTTGCGCGATCGCGGCGCGGATGCGCGAAACCGGTACTTCCTCGCAGCGGCACAGCAGCGCCACGCCATCGGCCTTGGCCGCCGACAGCGTCGGCGCATAGAGCGCGTCGACAAAGCGCCGCGCCCGCAGCCGCCTGCGCCGTTCCGCCAGCACGGGCGATACGGCTTCCGCATGCGCCTCGGTGGTCACGGCACCCAGTTCGCGCGCGACGTCGAGCGCCGCGAGCTTGCCCGTCAGCGTCGCGAGATAGCCGCCCGAAATTGCCGCCGCATCGCCGGCGAGCCAGATGCCGGGGACCGAGGACCGGACCTCGTCCGTCGTGGTCATCGCATAGCACTGCGTCTCGGCATTCCAGTGGCTGGCGCAGCCGAAGGAGACGGCAAGCTGGTCGTTCGGCACGACGCCGTCATGCAGCGCCACCAGGCTTGCCTCGATCTGGTGCTCGCGGCCGTGCGAGCGGAATGCCAGTCCTTCGGCGCGGTCGTCGCCGAGCACGCGCAGATCGGTAGCATGGCGGAAAACCGGAATGCGGGCGGCGCGCATGCGGGCGAGCAGCTTGATGCCGCTCATCGCCAGCGCCGGGTCGCCGGCCAGCCCCGGTACATGGCGCAGGCTGGAGAGAAAGCGTCGCCGCGGCGTGGTGTCGACGATGGCCAGCGGTGGTGCGCCGGCCTCCAGCAGTTGCAGCGCCGTCAGCAGCAGCAGCGGGCCGTTGCCGAACAGCACGAAACGACCCGACGGCACGGCGGCGCTCCCCTTCAGCAGCGCCTGCAACGCGCCGACGGTGACGACGCCGGGCAGCGTATGGCCGGGCAGGACGACCGGCCGCTCCATCGATCCCGTGGCGAGGACGACGGCGCCGGCCCGCAGGCGGCAGGTCTGGCCCTCGAGGCCATAGACCAGCGTGTCGCCATCGCGCGCCCAGACGCTGGCGCCGCGGACATGCTGCGCTCCGGATTGCTGGAAGGCTGTGGCGAGCGGCTGCCCCCATGCTTCGTAGTGAACGCGTTGCGTGCGCGTGATCCCACGCAGGATCTGGCCGCCGATCGCCGGCTGGTCATCGAGCACGGTGACGCCGAGGCCGTGGCGGCGCGCTTCGATCGCGGCCGCCATGCCGGCCGGACCGGCGCCGATGATGGCGACATCCGTCGCCGGGTCTACGCGCGCAAATTCCGGCATATCACCATTCCGTCGCGCACCGGCGTCAGGCACGCCTGTACATTGCTTCGTCCGTCCAGCTCGACCGTGCATTCGAAGCAGGCGCCCATCAGGCAATAGGGGGCGCGCGGCTGGCCGCTCGGCGTCTGCCGCGTCGGCACCAGATCGTGGCGCAGCAGGCAGGCGGCGACCGTTTCGCCCGGATGCGCGTCGAAGCGCTGGCCGTCGACGGTGACGGTCAGGCGCGCATCGGTGGGGTCAAGGAGCGAGCGCAGCATCGAAGCGCCTCGAGGACAGGGTGACGAGTTCGGCCGGCAGCGCGTCGGCGGCGATGGCGGGGCCAACGATCTCCGCATGCGCGGCGGCCAGCGTGATGCCGGAATGGCAGGCGACGGCGAAGGCGCCGGGGCAGGTCTCGGAGCGGGCATAGATCGGCATGCCATCCGCCGGCATGACGCGGATCGCGCCCCAGCTGCGCAGCACTCGCGCCGAGGCGAGGAAGGGGAATTCGCGAATGGCGCGCTGCGCGTGGCTGGCCAGGATCGGCAGCGTGGTGCCGGGTGTCACGACGTGATCCTCATGGCTGTTGCCGAACATGACGCTGCCGGCGCGAGCCTGCCGTGTCGTCGGCGTTGCGTGCGCGATCAAGGGCGGCAGCCGCTCGGTGACGACGATCTGGCCGCGCACCGGCTTCAGCGGCACGCGCATGCCCGCCGTGGCGGCCAGCGGTTGGGTGGCGAGGCCGGCGGCGACGACGACGCGTTCGGCTGGATAGCGGTTTTCCGCGCAGAACACGGTGAGCTGCGACCCGGCCATGCCGATGGACAGCGCCCTTTCGTTGCGGAGGATCTCGACGCCGAGCCCGCGCGCCTGCACGGCCAGCGCCTGCGTCAGCAGCAGCGGGTTGGCGTGGCCATCGGCCGGGCACCAGCTGCCGCCAATCACGTCGGGTCCGACTTTCGGCAACCGCTCGCGGATGAAGGCGGGGTCGACCATGACGACATCGTCGGGAATGTCGGGCTGGCCGGAGAGCCTGGCGACCATGTTCACGCGGGACGTGAGTTCCTCGTCCGAGAGGCAGAGGCTGAAGCCGCCGCGGCGGTCATATTCCGGATCGATGCCGGTCGCGGCCAGCAGCTCCGCGGCAAAGGCCGGCCAAAGCGAGGCCGAGCGCCGGCTCCATTGCGCATAGGGCGGGTGGTTGGCGCCCTTGCCCTGCACCCAGACGAGGCCGGCATTGCCATAGGAGGCGCGCGGCTCTTGGTCGGAGCCGTCCAGGATGACGACGGAAAGCCCGGTGCGCGCCATGCCGACCGCGAGCGAAAGCCCTACGATTCCGCCCCCGATGACGATGGCGCGTTTCACGCCGCGCTCCCCGGCTCGTGCGGCGCCTGCGGATAGACGCGCGGTTTGACGCCGGCCATCAGCCAGTCGCCCAGCGTCACGATGTCATAGACCGGCAGGCCGAGCGCGCGCGAAACCTCGGCGGCATAGGGCGGCATGTTGGTGCATTCGAGCACGATGGCGCCGATCTCCGGCGCGCGGGCCACGAGCCTGCGGGCGGCGGCGATGACTTCGTCGCGCAGCGCGGCGTGGCCGGCATTGCGGTTGTCGCGGATCATTCCCCAGAACACGCCGTCGCGCGGCAGGCCCTCCGTCGGCACTGCGTGATCGACGCCGACGGCGGCAAAATGATCCGTCGTCAGCTTGGCCGCGTCCATGGTCAGCACGCCGACCGTGCGTCCGTTGGGCAGCAGGCGCTCTATGATCGGGATCTGCAGCAGGCTCGACGTCGCCACCGGGACGGGCAGGGCGGCGGCGAGCGCCTTCTGGTGGAGGGCGAGGAAGCCGCAGGTGGTGGAGATCGCCCTGGCGCCATGCGCCACCAGGTCGAGGCCGGCGGCGATGAAGGCGTCGAGCAGGCCCTCGGCGCGGCCGTCGATCACCCTGAGCGCATCGGCTCCGCGCACGATGCGGTACTGCACCGGATAGCCCCAGCTGTCGATGTTGCCGGCGTCGCCGGGCGCGCGCGCGAAGGCGGTGTCGAGGATCAGCAGGCCAAGGCTCGTACCGGATACCGTCGTCACGGCCTGCTCTCCGTCACTGGAACAAACTTGGGGCCGGCGCGCCGCATAGGAACCGCGTGGCCGATGCGGCAAAGGCGCCGCGGGGAAGGCGGCCGTGGGAGGCGGCCGCCTTCCGGCCCTGGGAGGCGGCCGCCTTCCGGCCCTGGGAGGTCGTTACTCGGCAGCGATCCGGCTTGCGGCGTTGAGGCCGTACTGGTCGAGCAGGCCGAGCGTGCGCATGATCTCGACGCCCTTGTCGAGCGCCGGGCCCTTGAGGCCGGTAAGCGGGCGACGCAGGTCGCCGGCCGGCAGGCCGACCGCCTTCATCAGCGACTTCACCGCGACCGGGTTGATGGCCGAATAGGTATAGTGCAGCAGCGGCAGCAGGCGCATGTAGCTCTCGCGGAAGGCGAAGCCGTCCGTGTCGGCCGTCCACGGCTTGGACAGGGCCGCCATTTCGGCCGGCGCGAGGTTGCCGGTCATGTTGGCGGTGCCGTGCCCGCCGAGCGCCATGGTCGGGACGACCAGGCCGAGATTGGGCGAGTCGCAGCACATGATGGCGACGTCCGGGTTGCCGGCGATCACCTGCGCCACCTGGCCGACGCGGCCGGTCGATTCCTTGTGAACCACGAAGTTTGGATGCTGGAACAGCCGCAGCAGCGCCTCGTGGCCGAGATCGGTCTTCACCCGCGGCGGGTTGTTGTAGATGCCCATCGGCAGTTCCGTCGACTCGGCGATATCGAGGAAATACTGCTCGATGTCGGCTTCCGAGGCGCAGATATAGGCCGGGGCCGCGAGGATCGCGCCATCGGCGCCTTCGCCCTTGGCGAAGCGCACCAGGTCGATCGAGGTCTTGGTGTCGCCGCCGGTGCAGCCATAGAACAGCTTCATCCCGCCGGTCTTCATCTTGGCGGTCTTGGAGATGATCTCGCGGCGCTCTTCCATGCTGAGCATCGAGATCTCGCCGGTCGAGCCGAGGATGAGAACGGCCGCGGTGCCGTTGTCTTCCTGGAACTTCAGCAGATCCTGGAACGCCTTGAAGTCGACCGTTCCATCCGCGTTGAACGGGGTGATCAGGGCGACGAAGGACCCTTCAATACGCATCTTGCTCATTGTGTCTGTCTCCGAAAGCCATTCGCGGCCGTCTCGCCCGGGAGGCGCGCCACCCATCCAAGAAACCTCGTTTCAGGCATCTCGGTCTTCGGATTGAAACATGCATTTGAAATGACTGTTCGTCAACGAGCTTCGCATCGGCTGTGACGCCACTGGCGTGTAGGATTTGCTCGCGATCGGGCTCATGGGAGACGTTTCTTGCTGGCCAGGCAGTACAACTCGCGGAGCGCGGCAGGGTCGATCGCTGGCGCGGGCACAAAAATGCCGCCGCTCCTGCGAGCGGCGGCATTCGGGTGCCGAGAGGGACGGTTAGCGACGGACGGCGACGGTATCCTCGTCGCGACGGCTGCCGGCATAAGCGGCGGCGACCGAGGCGATGAAGGCGCCGACCAGCATGGCGACAACCGACAGAAGCGAGGTCGTCAGGGCTGCCTTGCGGGCCGTGTCGGCCGCTTCCTTGGCCTTGTCCTTGACGGACTGGATCTGGGCCAGCACGTCATTGACGCGCTTTTCCGCATCCGCCTGGGGCATGCCGGTCCGGCTGGAAACCAGCTGGGCCAGATAGGCCTTGTCGCCGGGTGGGAATTCACCCGCGGTGGCGTCCTGGAGCAGGATGCGGGTAACTTCGCCACGAACGGCGGCGTCATCGCCCTGAACCGGTGCGGCAGCGCCAGTCTGGGTTGCCGGGCGGAACATCAGGTCGATGAAATAGCCGCTCGGATCGCCGACATTGCTGGTCGACGAGGTGGCACCCTGCGCAGCGCCCTGGGCCGCACCGGAAACCAGCGCGGTCGTGGACTGCACGCCCTGGGACACAACCGAACCAACGGCGGAGGAGAGCAGGCCGACCACGATGATCGTCGCGACGCACCACGCGATGAAGCCGTGGACGGTGTCGCGGAAGAACACCTCGTCGGTGTGGATGCCGACCCACTTGGTGCGGAGGCGGCCGGTGATGTAGCCGCCGAAGCCGGAGGCAACCCACTGCGTGATCAGAAGCCAGATCACGGTGGAGACCGCAACGGTGGTTGCCGAAGCGCCTTCACCTGCCCACGGAGACACCGCGGCCAGTCCGAGGCCCGAGCCCAGCAGGGCCATGACGAGAGTGACCGTGATCGCTGCTGCGGCGCCGGCGAAAATAGCACTCCATGACACGGCAGATTGCGACGACTCCGGTGCCGGAGACGTCGATTCTACTTCGATGATGGCCATCTTTTCACCCTATCTGAAGAACAGAGCGAGAAGAATGATGATCGGAATTGGCACACCGAGCAGCCAAAGCAAGATACCGCGACCCATAACAGCCTCCTAGTTGAAATTATCGGCAGTTCAACGGGGAGGGCACTGTTTGGTTCCCGCACTCTCAACATTGTGTTGCGGCGGTTGGTCGGCAATAGCATCCGGATGAATTCGGCGCCGCTGTGGATAAGCTCCAGGGGCATGGAACCATCCGGTATCGTTCGAATTGAACGGTCACTCTACCAATAAGGATGGATCAACATGACGAAGACCCTCACCGCCCTGGCCATTTTCGCGGCTCTGACGGTTCCTGCCATGGCGCAGGATTCGAAGCCCGCGCCGCAGGAGACGGTCGGTGTCGCAACGCTGGATCCGGCTACGATCGCCACGGGCTGGCGTGCGTCCAAGATCATCGGATCGACGGTCGAGAACGAGAATGGCGACAATATCGGTTCGGTCGATGACCTGATCCTGACCGCCAACCAGCAGGTGCCCTATGCCGTGCTTTCGGTCGGCGGCTTCCTCGGCATCGGCTCCAAGCTCGTCGCCGTTCCCTACATGGATCTCGACACGACCCAGAAGGGCAAGACGATCCTCCGCGCAGCGACCAAGGAGAGCCTGACCGCCGCTCCGGAATTCAAATACGCAGAATGACGGTTCCGCCTCGCGTCGTCTGAACTGCACGGATCGGGAAAGTCTCGCCAGGATTGGCGGGACTTTTTCGCTTTGTGATGGCCGTTGTCCTCTCGGAGCCTTTTCCTTCGATGCGCATTTACCATCTTCCGCAACAGGCGCGATGCCGCTTGATTTGTGGATCGGTTCAACGACCTATAGATGAGACAGTGACGGACTCCGGGAGGGCAGATTGGGTCCTGCATTGGGCGATATGATCAACGAACCGTCGCATGGCGAAGCAGAACTGACCGATCTTGACCGGATGACGCGTAGTTTCGGCCAGATTCGGGACTTCGTGGACGTGCTCCCCGCAGCTATTTATACGGTCGATTCCCAAGGCCGGATCACCTCGTTCAACGAGGCGGCCGTAGAATTATGGGGGCGCCGTCCTGTCCTGCATGCGGAAAAATGGAGCGGCGCCTGGCGCCTTCAGAAGCCAGACGGCTCGCCATTGCCGCACGAGGCCTGTCCCATGGCTGTGGCGCTGTCGGAGGGCCGCCCCCTGCGCGGCGCCGAGGCGGTGGCCGAGCGACCAGATGGCACGCGCGTGCATTTTTCGGCCTATCCCACCCCGCTGCGGGATCCGAACGGCGCGATCGTCGGCGGCGTCAACATGCTGGTCGATATCACGGAGCGCAAAAGTTCGGACCTGTCGGCCGCCGTTCTATCGGCGATCGTCGAATCCTCGCATGACGCCATTGTCAGCAAGGACCTGAACGGCATCGTCGTCAGCTGGAATGCAGGCGCGGAAAGCCTGTTCGGCTACACGGCGGCGGAGATGATCGGCAAGCCGATCGCGCTGCTGATCCCGCCCGATCGGCAGGATGAGGAGCCCGCCATCCTCCGGCGCATCCGCAATGGCGAGCGGGTGGACCATTTCGAGACGGTGCGCCGGCGCAAGGATGGCAGCCTGGTCGAGATCTCGCTGACGATTTCTCCCGTGCGGGACCGCAGCGGCCGCATCATCGGCGCCTCCAAGATTGCGCGCGACATCTCCGATCGGCGCCAGGCGGAGCAGCAGCAGCGCCTGATCGTCCGCGAGATGAGCCACCGCATCAAGAATCTGTTCGCCATTGCCGGCTCGATCGTGTCGATGAGCGCGCGCGCCGCCGCGACGCCGGCCGAACTGGCGAAATCCGTCCGCGAGCGGCTCGACGCGCTGACGCGGGCGCATGAGCTGACCCGTCCGGGGCTGATCGACGACATCGACACGGGCGGCGGGGAACAGAACCTGCGCGACTTGATCCAGGCGATCCTGCTGCCCTATCGGGGCGATAACGAAAGCACGCCGCGCCTGGTGCTCGCCGGTCCGGATATCGTCGTCAACGGTTCCGCGGTGGCCAGCCTAGCGCTCGTGTTCAACGAATTCGCCACCAATGCCGCCAAATATGGCGCGCTATCGGCGGCGGAGGGGCGGGTGGAGGTAAGCTGGGCTGTTCATGACGGCATGCTGGCCGTCGACTGGCGGGAGTTCGGCGGCCCGAAGATCGCGCATCGGCCGCAGCGCCAGGGCTTTGGCAGCACGCTCGCCAACCGGGTCGTGGTCGGTCAACTGGCCGGCTCGCTGGAATATGCCTGGGATCTGGACGGCTTGGCGATCCATCTCGCCATCGCGCGCGATCAGCTCGGCTGAAACACGGCGTGGGGTGTTTTTAGCCCGTCATGTCCCATAGCGCCTTCGAAACCCGGCCCATGTCATAGGGCTTGGCGAAGAAGGCGCTGTCGGTCGGCAGGATGTCGGAGGTCGGCGACTGGTGGCCCGAGACCAGGACCAGCTTTACCGGCGGCCAGCGCTCGCGCACGGCATGCGCCAGGCGGATCCCATCCATCGAGCCGGGCATGTCGATGTCCGTGAACAGGATGGTTATCTCCGGATGCGCCTCAAGCATCTGGATCGCCTGGTCGGCATTTGCCGCTTCAATGACCTTGAAGCCGGCTTCCACCAGATCGTCCGCTGCTGCCATGCGAACAAGACCTTCATCCTCGACGACGAGAATGACGGGTGGTCCATTGGAGATGCTCATCACAATAGGGTACCCAACCTTGGCAACACCCGGACACTGGCGACCGGGCCGAATATCTCAGCAGGCGCGACGATAGTTTGCGTCATGCTTGCGTTGCTATGAACCGTCCAACGGAGTTAGCTCCGATTTCGTTCCGGCAAGTCACGTCTTGGCGTCACAATATCACCAGGAGGTTAAGAGGACGCTTCCAGGAACGGCGTTGGGAACCAACTTGCCCCGCGGAAGCTTTAGCCTAGCCGGGGTGAATGTCTCGCCTTCGGTCTCCTGGAGACCACCCATGTTCCATACCTGGCTCAA
Source organism: Kaistia sp. UC242_56 (assembly GCF_044452255.1). Classification (NCBI taxonomy): domain Bacteria; kingdom Pseudomonadati; phylum Pseudomonadota; class Alphaproteobacteria; order Hyphomicrobiales; family Kaistiaceae; genus Kaistia; species Kaistia sp. UC242_56. The sequence goes on along the minus strand of NZ_JBIOAN010000002.1, from coordinate 4,081,686 downwards.
TCTCAACATGCTGGCGTTCGAATCGCAGCAGGTGATTTTCCTGCGCCTCATGACGCTCGCAGCGGGCGGACGGGATGCCCAGCGCGAAGCCGAGCTGATGCTGCGCGAAAAGGTTCTCGCCGCGTCGCAGTCCTCGGTGCGGATGGCCGGCGGTGCTTCGCTCGACAGCGTGGTGCAGACCTATCGCAAGACCGTGCGCGCCAACGCCCGTCGCCTGTCGCGATAAACGGGCCTGCCGCCGCCGCCGGCGGGGACAATCAATCCCTTGTTAACCATAGTTTAAGGCGCTTCGCGTCACCTATCGTCGGGAATCCCGATGCCTCTGCAAGGCCTTGGGGCCTATGGCAGGTGTCGGGGCGACAATATGGTTGGGCGGCGAAATTTCAGTTCGGGTCGGCGCGAGGCAGATGGCCTCGCTGTGTCCCGGTCAGTCGCGCCCCGCCGTTCCGCGCCGTGGCGAACTCTCTCTTGGGCTTTCGCTCCCCTTTGGTTAGGCCTGTTGTTGCCGGCTACGGCGCAGGCGGCCTCCGATCGCGAGTTCAACGGAACCGAGTCGGCTGGGTCAGAACAGATCACCGCGAATGACGGCGATACGGTCCGCTTCAACGAGACCAGCACCGCCGACCAGGCCAACATCATCAACAATTCCGGCGGCTCGACCTATTTCTACGATGCCAGCACCGCCGACGACGCCATCCTGACCAATAACGGCACGGGAAGCCTGTCCTTCGGCAATGCCAGCACAGCCGGTAATTCGACCATCGTCAACAATGGAGGCGGCTCGCTCGGCTTTAGCGGCACGGCCAGCGCCGGCACCGCCAAGGTCACCAACAATGGCACCACACTGTTCAGCGGCTCTTCGACGGCGGACGGCGCCACCTTCGTCACCAATGCCAGCGGCACGCTCACCTTCGCCGACACTAGCACGGCGGGCACCTCGAAGCTGACCGTCAACGGCAAGATGGAATTCACCGACGCTGCCAGCGCCGGAACGGCCGAGATCACCAACAATACCACCGGCGTGGTCGATTTTCTCGACGCCAGCACGCTGGCCGGCGCCTCGCTCAACAATAGCGGCATCGTCAACTTCGCCGGCACCAGCAGCGCCGGCATCGCGACGCTTACCAACAACGCCACTGGCGCCATCGTCTTCTCAGAGCAGGCCTCGCTCGGCGCCGTGGCGCTGCTGTCGAACAGCGGCCAGGTAACGTTCAAGGGCAGCAGCACGGCGGCGACCGGCTTCCTCGCCAACAATGCCGGCGGCTCGATCCTGTTCACGGAGACGAGCACGGCCGGCAATGCGCGCATCGGCAATAGCGGTTCGGTCGCCTTTTCCGGCTCCAGCTCGGCCGGCTCGTCCGATTTGATCAACAATATGGGCTCGGCGATCGCCTTTTCCGGCAACAGCACGGCGGCCCAATCGACGATCAACAATGCCGGCCGCGTCGATTTCTCCGGCTCGAGTTCGGCCGGCGCGGCCAAGATCACCACGGGCGGCGGCGGGCTCACCACCTTTGCCGGCAACGCCACGGGCGGCACCGCCTATCTGATCGCGGACGAGGGTGCGACGGTCGATTTCTCGCAGGTCACGAGCGGCATCGCCGTCGGTACCATCGAGGGCGCCGGCACCTTCCGGCTGGGCGGCAAGGTACTGACTGTCGGCAGCGGCAATCTCTCGACCACCGTCGACGGCACCATCGAGGATGGCGGCATTGGCGGCGGCACCGGCGGCTCGCTGGTCAAGGTCGGCACCGGCACGCTCAGCCTCGGCGGCGTCAGCCTCTACACCGGCCGCACCGACGTTGAGGCCGGGACGCTGCAGGCGGCGAAGAATGGCGCGCTGGCGGAAAAATCCGCCTTCACCATCGCCGCCGGTGCGACGCTGGATCTCGCCGGCTTCAAGGCGACGATCGGCTCGCTGGCCGGCGCCGGCGCGGTCACCCTGAACGCCGCGACCAGCGCGCTCTCGGTCGGCGGCGACGGCACCTCGACGGTGTTTTCCGGCATGATCTCGGGCGAGGGCGGGCTGAACAAGTTCGGCGCCGGCACCTTGGCGCTGACCGCCGACAATGCCTACCAGGGCACGACGACGATCACCGGCGGCACGTTGCAGGTCGATGGCGGCATCGCCGATTCCTCCGTCGTGGTCGGGGCGAACGGTACGTTATCCGGCATCGGCACGGTGGGAGCGACCACGGTCGCCGGCATCCTTTCCGGCGGCAATGCCGCGTCTCCAGCCGGCACGCTCACGATCCGGGGCGATTTGGCGCTGCAAGCGACCGCAACCTTGCGCACCACCGTCACGGCCAATGGCATGAGCCGGGTCTCCGTCGAAGGCGACGTCGATATCGATGGCAGCACGCTGAAGCTGGCGGTCTCGGCCGTGCCGCTGCAGGTCGGCACCTCCTACACGATCCTTTCCGCCACCGGCACGATCACCGGCACCTTCGGCAACACGCTTTCCGACTACGCCTTCCTCGACCCGACGCTCGACCAGACGACGCAGATGATCAGCCTCAAGCTGGATCGCAACGACACGACCTTCGCCTCGGTCGGCGCGACCCCGAACCAGAGGGCGACGGGCGGGGCCGTGGAGCAGCTCGGCTCCGGCAATGCGGTCTATGACGCAGTGCTGCCGCTCGAAGTGGCGACGGCGCGCGCCGCCTTCGACAACCTATCCGGCGAGATCCACGCGACGGCGCTCGGCACCCTGCAGGCGCAGAGCGAGCAGACGCGGACGACGCTGTTGAACCGGATGCGCAATTCCGGCTGGGTCGAGGGCTATACGCCGTGGCTCACCGGCTATGGCGCGCAGTCCAACTTCGACGGCGACGGCAATGCCGCGGGCGGGTCGCGCAATTCGGCCGGCATCATGGCCGGCATCGACCGCACCACGGAGAACGTCCGCGTCGGTCTCGCTGTCGGCATGGACAAGGGCAAGATCTCGCTCGACGACCGCGACAGCTCGGCCGACCTGCAATCCTTCATCCTGGCCGGCTACGGCCAGTGGAACTACGAAGCCCTGCGCGTGCGCGGCGGTGTTGCGATGGCGCTGCACGAGCTCGACGTCGAGCGTCAGATCCACGTTTCCACCCTCAACGGCACGGCGAAGAGTAGCTATGACGGCTGGACCGCGCAGGCCTTCGCCGAGCTCGGCTATGTGCTGCGCTTCGGCGCCAGCGAGGTCGAACCGATGGCAGGCTTCGCCTGCGGCCGCACCGATCTCGACGGCTTCACCGAGGATGGCGCCGGCGCGGCCAATCTCACCTCGGCGGGCGGCGCGCTCTCGGGATGCGCCACCACGCTCGGCCTTCGGGCCAGCCATCGGTTCGATCTCGATAACGGCCTCTGGATCAAGCCGCGCGCCGCAGTCGCCTGGACTCATTCCTTCTCGGACGAGACGCCGACGCTCGGCATGGCCTTTGCCGGCAGCGACACGTTCCAGATCGCCGGCATCGGGCCCAGCCGCGATGCGGCGACCGTGGATGCCGGTCTCGATTTCGGCCTGGTCTATGGCGCCAGCGGCTTCGTCAACTATGCTGGCCGCTTCGCCGCGGGAGAGGACAGCCATGCAGTGCAGCTCGGCGTCCACATCGCCTACTGACGCCGGTTGCATAAACCGGTTCGGCCACGCCGAAAACGTGCAGTCGCCGCTTGACGCGTATGACGTTCCGATACAATCCTCACATCCAGTCGGTCTGGATGTGAGGATTGGTTGTGAAGTTCGTACGCATCATCGCCTTGGCGGCCGCCATTGCCGCTCCCTCCCTTGCCCAGGCGCATTTCCAGGAAATCCTGCCCTCGACCGATAATTTCGGCGCCGAGGACAAGGCGCTGGACCTCGACCTCGTCTTTACCCACCCGATGGATCGGGGCCCGACCATGGACATGGCGAGGCCCGTGCGCTTCGGCGTGGTGACGTCCGAGGGGGAGACGGATCTGCTGGGAACGCTGGTCGAGGCGCCGCGCGACGGCAAGATGGCCTGGAAGACCAGCTACAAGCCAGCCAAGCCCGGCGCCTACACCTTCTTCGTCGAGCCGAGCCCCTATTGGGAGCCGGCCGAGGGCAAGTCCATCATCCATTACGCCAAGGTCGTCATCGATGCGTTCGGCTGGGGTTCGGACTGGGACCGGCCGGTCGGCCTTCCCGTCGAGATCGAGCCGCTGGCGCGCCCGAACGGCCTTTGGACCGGCAATCTGTTCAGCGGCGTCGTGCGCCGCAACGGCGAACCGGTGCCATTCGCCGAAGTCGAGGTCGAGTGGGTCAATGACGGCTCCGTCACGCCGCCGGCCGATGCCTACGTCACCCAGGTGGTCAAGGCGGACGGGCAGGGCGTGTTCCACTACGCCATGCCGCGCGCCGGCTGGTGGGGTTTCGCCGCCCTTGTCGATGCGGATTATCAGCTGCCGGATCCCGACGGCCAGCCGAAGCCGGTCGAGCTTGGCGGTCTGATCTGGGTCCAGGCCCGGGACATGAAATAGCGCCCGTGCGGGGCGGCCTGCTTTCGCCTCTCCCCCAGGGAGAGGTGAAGTAAGCGAGGGACGAGTACGTTATGGCTCATATTCCGGATGGCGTCTTGTCGGTCCCTGTCCTGGCGGGCGGCGGCGTCGTCACCGCCGCGGCCCTGGCCTATGCGCTGAAAAAGCTCGACGAGGACAGCCTGCCGCGCGTCGCCGTTCTTGCCGCGCTGTTCTTCGTCGCGAGCCTGATCAGCGTCGCCGTCGGGCCGACCAGCGTCCATCTGCTGCTGTCGGGGTTGATGGGGCTGATCATCGGCTGGGCCGCCGTGCCGGCCGTCTTCGTCGGGCTGGTGCTGCAGGCGGTCTTCTTCGGCTTCGGCGGCGTCACCACGCTGGGCATCAACACGATGAACATCGCGCTGCCCGGCGTGCTCTGGGCGATGCTGTTCGCGCCTCTGCTCGTCGATGCCGCGCCGCGCCGTGCGGCGTGGGTGGGCGCCGTCGTTGCCGCGCTCTCGGTCGCGACCACCGCCATCCTGGTGGCGCTGGTGCTGACGCTGAGCGATTCCAGCTACACGCTCTCGGCGCGGATCGTGCTCTTCTCCTATGGCCCGCTGCTGGTCGGCGAGGCTGTCATCACCGGCTTTGCCTGCGGCTTCCTCGCCCGCGTCAGCCCGGACATGCTCGGCGCGCGCGCCCTGCGGCGGGGAGGCAAGATTGCCGCGTCGTCCTGATCGCTTCCGCCTGCTGATGCTGGCGACGGCGGCGCTTCTCGTCGCCGCCAGTCCCGCCTCGGCGCACCGACTCAAGGTGTTCGCCTCGGCGATCGGGTCGAGCATCGAGGGCGAGGCCTATTTTGTCGGCAGCGGACCGGCCGCCGGCGTCGACGTCACCCTGCGCGACACGGCGGACAAGGTGCTGCAATCGGGCAAGACGGGGCCGGATGGCAAATTCGCGTTGAAGGCGACGGGAACTGGCGACATCACCGTCACGGTCGACGCGGAAGACGGTCATGTCGCGCGCTTCACCGTCGCGGCCTCCGAGCTGGATTCGAACCCGCCCGCGGCCGTGCCACCTGCCTCTGCCGCGCTGGCAGGCGATGCCAAGCCTGTCGACGCCTCGATGCCTGCCGCCGCCGCGCCGGCCGTGTCGATGGCTGATCTCGAGATTGCCGTGGCGCGCAAGGTCGCGCCGCTCGCCGCCCAGATCGACGCGCTGCAATCCGCCCTGCGGATCCAGGACATCATCGGCGGCATCGGCTACATCGTCGGGATATTCGGGCTGGTCGCCTTCCTGAAGTCGCGCCGCCCTGCGAAAGATCGCCAGTCATGAGCGGCAAGGCGAGCGCCGCGGCCATCTTCGCGGAAAACCGCGATGCAGGTCCGCTCGCCGCCATCGATCCGCGCGTCCGCCTGGCGGCTGCGATCACCTTCCTGGCGCTGCTGGCGGTGTTGCAGACGGCGCCCGCTCTCGTCGCCGCCTTGCTCGCGGCGCTGGCTGTCGCCGTCTTCGCCCGGCTGCCGTTCCGCGCGACGCTGCGCCGGCTGACGGCGGTCGAGGGATTCCTGCTGTTCCTGCTGCTGACCCTGCCGCTCACCATGCCGGGCCATGCGCTGTTCAGCCTCTTCGGCCTGCCTGTCTCGGAGGAGGGCGTGCGCCGCGCCATCGTCATCATCGTCCGCGTCAATGCCGGCGTGCTGATGGCGGCGGCGCTGCTCTCGACCATGGGCACGATGCGGCTCGCCGGCGCCATTAGCGGCATCGGCGTGCCCCCGCGCATCGCGCATCTGTTCCAGCTCACCGTGCGCTATGTCGGCGTCTTTCACGAGGAATATGCCCGGTTGCGGCGGGCCATGCGGGCGCGGGGCTTTCGCGCCGGCAGCAACCGCCATAGCTGGCGCAGCCTCGGCCATCTGCTCGGCATGTTGGTGCTGCGCAGCGCCGAACGGGCCGAGCGGGTCGCCTGGGCGATGCGGGCGCGCGGCTTTTCCGGCCAGTTTCCCGCCTTCGCGCAGCGCCGGCTGGAGCGCGCCGATCGTCTCTTCATCCTCATCTGGCCGGTGCTTTTGATTGCGCTCGCCTGGCTGGAGTTCGGCTGAATGAACGCGCTGCCCCCGCCGCTGATCCGCCTTTCCGGCATCGTCGCCGGCTATGCCGCCGCCAAGCCCGTGCTCGATGGCGTCGATCTCGTGCTCAACCCGGGCGAGCGCATGGTGCTGCTCGGCACCAATGGCGCCGGCAAGAGCACGCTGCTGCATGTCATCACCGGCTTCATTCCCGCCAGCGCCGGCACGGTCGAAGCGTTTGGCGCGGTGCGGCGTACCGAGGCGGATTTCCGCAGCGTGCGCGTGCGCGCCGGCCTCGTGTTCCAGGACGCGGACGACCAGCTCTTCTGCCCAACCGTGATCGAGGACGTCGCCTTTGGGCCGCTCAATCTCGGGCAATCGCGCGAGGAAGCCTATGAGACGGCGCGGGCGACGCTCCGCTCGCTCGAACTCGGCCATCTCGCCGACCGGGTCACGCACCGGCTGTCAGGCGGCGAGAAGCGGTTGGTCTCGATCGCCGCCGTGCTCGCCATGCAGCCGGAAGTGCTGCTGCTGGACGAGCCGACGGTGGGGCTCGATCCCGATGCCTATGCCCGGCTCAGCGACATTCTCGAAGCGCTGCCCCAAGCGATGATCATCGTGGCGCATGACGCACATTTCATGGCGCGCTTCGCCACCTGCGCGCTGCTTTTGAAAGATGGCCGCGGCCATCGCGGCAGCGTCCACCAGCATCCGCACCATCACAGTCATGCCCATGTGCATTTCGAGCATGATGTCGAGGGCTCGCTGCCGGTCGGCCTCGGCGCGCATCCCCTCTGAGCGTCGCGGCGCGGATGGCTCTGCGTCCGCTCCCTGTGCGCTGCGTCTCAGTCTGAGGCGCTCGGAGAGGTTTTAATTTCCGTGACGCCTCTGCCATGATACGGGCGAGCCTGCCGTGCGAGGTCACGGTGGATCAGGCGACGGAATCACACGATGAGCGCATCGAACGCGACCCTGCAGGAGGCGACGCCCGAGCTCTCCAATGATGGCCTGCTCGGCATCGTCGCCCTTGTCGCCGTCCTATTCGTGGTGTTCGGCCTTGTCGTCTCGCCGCCGGGCGACATCGTGCCCGGCCTCGTCAAGATCCTGCTCGCCCGGGACACGCTGATTACCGACTATATCGGCGTCGGTGGCATGGGCGCCGCCTTCGTCAATGCCGGCCTGCTGACGCTGGTTTCCGCCGGCATCTACCGCCTCGCCGGCGCGAAGATCGGCGGCGCCTCGATCGCCTGCCTGATGCTGGTGCTGGGCTTCGGCCTGTTCGGCAAGAACCTGCTCAACATCTGGCCGATCATCGGCGGGGTCTATCTCTATTCGCTCTACAAGCAGGAGGATTTCGCCGCCCATATCAACACGGCCTTCTTCGGCTGTGCGCTGGCGCCGGTGTTCTCCGAGATCCTGTTCTCGACCGCCATTCCGATGTCGATCGGCCTGCCGCTCGGGCTGGCGACGGGTCTGCTGATGGGCTTCATGCTGCCGCCCGCCGCCGCGCAGCTGTTCAAGGCCCATATGGGCTTCAGCCTCTACAATATGGGGTTCACCGCCGGCATCGTCGGCACGCTGGTCGTCGCTATCTACAAGTCCTACGGCTTCGTGCCCGACCCGGTCTTCATCTGGACCACCGGCAACAACTGGCTGCTCGGCTCGTTCCTGACCGTGCTGTTTCTCGGGCTGGTCGCGGGTGGCCTCTATGTCGACCGCGCATCGCTTGGAAAGCTGAAGGAGATCCTGGCGCTCTCCGGCCAGTCGCCGAGCGATTTCGTGGCGCTGGTCGGCATCGGCCCGACGCTCGTCAACATGGGCGTCACCGGCGCGATCGGCATGGTCTATGTGCTGCTGGTCGGCGGCGACCTGAACGGCCCGGTGATCGGCGCGATCTTCACGATGGTCGGCTTCGCCGCCTACGGCAAGCATCCCAAGAACGTGTTGCCGATCATGGTCGGCGTCTTCATCGGTTCGCTGGCCAAGCCCTGGAGCGCCTCCGATCCTTCGATCGTGCTGGCGGCGCTGTTCGGCACGACGCTGGCGCCGATCGCTGGCCGCTTCGGCTGGTATTGGGGCATCGTCGCCGGCTTCGTGCATTCCTCCGCCGCGCAGGCGGTCGGCGTGCTGCATGGCGGGCTCAATCTCTACAATAACGGCTTCGCCGCCGGCATCGTCGCCTCCGTGCTGGCGCCGGTGATCACGGCGATCCAGTGGCGCAAGGCCGACAAGCCGGAAGAGAAGCTCTAGTCATGGCTGTGCCCGGGATCCTCCCCATGAGCGTGATCGTGACGATGCCCATGGCCATGGTCGTGGCCGTCGTCGTGATGGTGATGGCGGTGCGTGTGGCCCTGTTCCGGCTCGGCATGTTCCACCGGCATGATGTGCAGGGCGCCATGGCGCACGCCGCGCTGGCTGATCACGCTGTCGGCGAAGGCCTGCAGCTTCGACACCGTGCCGCGCAGGATCGAGACCTCGAGGCAATTGTCATGGTCCATATGGACATGGGTGGTCGAGATCGACATGTCGGAATGGTGATGGTGGTTGGTGGTCAGCCGGCTCGCCAGCGCCCGGGTCTCGTGGTTGTAGACGTAGGTCAGCGTCGCATGGCAGATCTCGTCCGCGCCGGCCGCCTCGGTCGCCGCCGCCTGGGCGCGCGAGAACTCCGAGCGGATGATGTCGCGCAGCGCTTCCGACCGGCTCTGATAGCCCTTGCTCTGGCAAAGTGCGTCGATGCCTTCCAGCAGGTCGTCGTCGATCGTCACCGTCACGCGCTGCATGGCCGCTTCTCCCTAAATATTTGTCATGGTTAGCATAAAATGAATGGCGCGCCGTCTCCAGCATCTCGCTGCGAATTGCATGCGACATCGCCGCAATCTAGAGTCTGCCGGGTCGCTCGGGGGTGAATGACATGGATCAAGACAGTCGGAAATCCGTCGCGCCGCAGGGCATGCTCAGCCTCTGGCTGGTGCTGTTCGTCGTCTGGATGGTCGCCAATTCCACGCTGGCCGTCGAAGTCGCCATCCTCGGCGCGGTGATCACCCTGGCGCTGGCCTATGTCTTCACCTCGAGCAGCGACGCCTGGCGCCGGATTCGCTGGACGCCGGCGGGCTTCTATCACTTCCTCGCCTATAGCGGCACCTTCCTGGTCGAGCTGGTCAAGGCCAACATCGCCATGATGCGGGTGGTCTACGCCCCGCGCATCGATATCCATCCCGGGGTGGTCAAGATCCGCACGAAGTTGAAGTCGCCGATCGGCCGGCTGGCGCTTGCCAACACCATCGCGCTGACGCCCGGGTCGCTCGTCCTCGATATCAAGGGCGAGACCTTGTACATCCACTGGCTCGACGTCCAGACGACCGATCTCGACAAGGCGACCGAAGCGCTCGCCGGCCCGTTCGAGACGCATCTGGAGAAAGTCTTTGGCTGAGTTCATCATCCAGATCGCCGCGATCCTGATCTTTCTCGCCATCCTGTGCGGCGTGATCCGGCTCGTCATCGGCAGGACGCTGGTCGACCGCATCGTCGCCATCGACATGCTGACTGTCATCTCGATTTCGCTGATCGCCCTCTACGCGCATGTATCCGGCCGCTTCGTCTATATCGACGTGGCGCTGGTCTATGGCCTGCTCAGCTTCCTGGCGGTGCTGGCGATCGCGCGTTTCCTGGAAAAGGGGCTCTAGCGTGCTCGAGTTCCTGCTCCTCCTCGTCTGCGCCAGCATCCTCGTCAGCGGCATCCTCGCCGTCTGCCTGAAGGATGTGCTGCCCGCCATGGTGGCGTCCGGCTTGGCGAGCCTGTTCGCGGCAGTGTCGTTCCTGCTGCTGGCCGCGCCCGACGTGGCGATGGCGGAAGCGGCGATCGGCTCCGGCCTCGCCACCTTCATCTTCCTTTACGCCATCCGCAAAACCGGCAACGGAAAGGGCTGAGCATGATCGAGCTGATCGGCAGCCTGTTGATCCTGGCCGGCGCCATCTTCCTGTTTTCGGCTGGCGTCGGCATCCTGCGCATGCCCGACACCTTCACCCGCATCCAGTCCGGCACCAAGGCGACGACGCTCGGCAACATGCTGGTGCTGGCCGGGCTCGCCTTCTACCACCCCGGCTGGACCTTCAAGCTGATCCTGGCGATCTACTTCGTGCTGATGACCAACCCGATCTCGTCGCACGCGCTGTCGCGCGCCGCCTACCGCATCCGCACGCCGATGACCTCGACCACCGGCGTCGACATGCTGGCCGAGGACGAGGCCGGCGAGAGCGGGGCGAGGCCGCCATCTGGCAGCGCCGGACGGAGGAAGCGCTCATGATGCGCCACGTCCTGGTCGCGGTTATCGTCGTGCTGTTCGGGCTGATCTTCGCGCGCATGGTCGGCGGCTATGTCGAGCTGGACGCGCTGCGGCCGCTGGCGCTCGATTATGTCACCCGCGCGCCGGTCGAGCTCGGCACGCCCAACATCATCACCGGCATCCTGATCACCTATCGCGGCTTCGACACGCTGGGCGAGGTGGCGGTTCTGTTCATGGTGGCGGCCAGTGTCGGCCTGCTGCTGAAGAAGGATGACGGCAAGGCGTCCATCGCCAAGGTTTCCAGCGACAAGGCCGCTGGCGAGAAGACGCCGGCCGCGAAGCCGGTGCTCGCCAGGACGGAGGCGGCAAGGGCCGCCGCGGCCCGGGCAGCGGCGGCGAAGGCCAATGCCAGCGCCCGCGCCGCGACAGCCGGCACCGTGGCCGTAAAGACCGCCCGGGCGGCGGAGCCGGCGGAAGACGATGAGGCGCCGCAGCGGGAGCCGAGCGAGATCGTCCGCACCGGCACGGAAGTCCTGCTGCCGCTGATCTTCACCTTCGGCGCCTATGTCATCGTCAACGGCCATCTCTCGGCCGGCGGCGGCTTCCAGGGCGGCGCCATCGTCGCCTCCGGCGTCATGCTGATGCTTCTGGCACGACCGGGCGCGACGCTCAACGTCGCGCTGCTCTCGATCGTCGAATCCTTCGCCGGCGTCTTCTATGTCGGCCTCGGCATTCTGGGCCTGGTGCTGGCCGGGGGCTTCCTCGATCCGCGCTTCCTGCCCAAGGGCGAGTTCGGCGCCTTCATCAGCGCCGGCGCCATCCCGCTCATCTCCGCGCTGCTCGGCATCAAGGTCGGCGCCGAGCTCAGCGTCATCATCGACCGCTTCAGAAGCTGAGCCGGGGAAACGGGACATGACGACAGGCCTACCGGTTTCCACCATCCTGCTGATCACGGGCTTCGGGCTCGCGCTGATCGGCATCTGGGGCATGCTGACCCACCGCAATATCCTGCGCATCATCATCGGCTTCGCCGTGATGGACACCGGACTGCACCTCGTCATGGTCGCGACGGGCTACATCACCGCCGGCACGGCGCCGATCCTCGACGCTGCCTTGAGCCAGGCCGATGCGCCCCACCGCGCCATCGACCCGATCCCCTCGGCGCTGGTGGTCACGGCGATCGTCATCGGCCTTTCGGTGACGGCCGTCATGCTCGCCTACGCCATCCGCCTCTACGCCGCCAAGAAGACGCTCTCCATCGACGCGTTCACGGAGTCGAAATGGTAGACGCGCTTTTCCATCCGCTGAACATCTTCCTGTTCGGCCTCGGCGGCGGCTTCGTCATTCCGCTGCTCTACCGGCTCGGCAAGCCGTGGCTGCATGCCGGCTTCTTCGTCGCGCTGATCGGGATCGTCGCGGTCAGCGGCGTCTCGTTCGCCGGCCTGCTGCAGGGCGGGCCGACGATCGAGGTGCTGACGGGCGTCGGCCTGCCGCCCATGTCGATCAATCTGCGCTTCGGCCTCTGGGAAGGCTTCTTCACCTTCGGCGTCAATCTCGTGGCGCTGCTGGGTGCGCTGCATCTCTGGGATCGGCTCAAGGGCAATTACGGCGCGCTGCTGCTCTATCTCATCCTGGTGATGGGCATAGACGGCATGGTGATGACCCGCGATCTGTTCAATCTCTTCGTCTTCCTGGAGATTGTCTCGATCGCCACCTATGGCCTGCTCGGGCTGGAGCGCAACGCGGCCGCGATGTCGGCGGCGTTCAAATACATCATGGCGACCGTCATCGCCTCGACCCTGTTCCTGCTCGGTTCGGTGCTGCTCTATTACGTCACCGGCACGCTCAACATCGACGCGCTGATCGAGCATCGCGCTCAAATCACCGGGCCGATCGGCATCGCGGCGCTCATCATGGTGCTCGCCTGCCTGATCCTTGAGCTGAAGCCGTTCCCGGCCAATGGCTGGGGCCTCGATGTCTACGAGACGGCGCCGAGCGGCATCGCGTCGATGGTCTCGGTCGGCGTTTCGGCCGGCGTGTTCTTTGCGCTGATGAAGCTGCTGCCGCTGTTCGAGGACCAGCTCGGCATCATCGCCGTCTCCGGCGGCATCAGCTTCCTGTTCTCCAACCTGATCGGCTGCACGCAGACCAAGGTGCAGCGGATGCTCGGCTATTCGTCGATCAGCCAGATGGGCCTGATGATGCTGGCCCTGGCGCTGCTGACGGAGATCGGCGCCACCGCCTCGATCCCGCTCGTCGTCGGCGGCCTGTTCGTCAACCACCTGCTCGCCAAGGCCGGCCTGTTCTGGCTCGCCGGGGTGTTGCGCCAGGACGATGTCGACGCGCGCACCAGCCTTTCCGGCCGGCCGCTTCTGCTTGCGCTGCTGGCGCTGTTCATGGTCGCGATCGCCGGCCTGCCGCCATTCCCCGGCTTCTGGGCCAAGTGGGAGCTGGTGATGCAACTGACCAGCGCCGGCAAGCTGCCCTGGATCGCCGTGATCCTGACCGGCTCGCTGCTCGAAGCCGCCTACATGTTTCACTGGTTCGTCCGCGCCATGCGCCCGTCCGACGCGCGGGCCGAGGCGAGGCCGGACCTCGTCGCGCTGCTGCCGATCTTCGGCATCGCGCTGTTGCTCGTCGTCGCCGGCTATATTGCTGCCCGGCTGTCCGGCGCGGCATCGCTCTGGATCTTCGCACCGCTTGCCGTCGGCGTCGTGCTCTATGCGCTCGATCGGCTGCCCGGCCGGTTGAAGGCCGTGCTGATGCTGATCGCCGTGGCGCTGGTCGGCTTCTGGCTGGCCGAAAGCGCCACCGGAATCGCCCGGCTCTTCGCCGTGCTGCTGCTCGGCGGCAGCCTCGTCATCGCCGCCGCCAGCCTCTATCGCGACGATCCGCGCCCCGGCTATTTCCCGATGCTGGCGGTGCTGCTGCTCTCGATCCCGGCGCTGCTGCGCTCCTCGACCAGCCTCGAATTCTTCTTCAGCTGGGAAATCGTCACGCTCGCCTCCTGCTTCCTGATCGCCAAGGGCAGGGGAGCGGGGCCGCATGTGCTGACCTTCCTGCTGTTCTCGCTGCTCTCGGCCTTCTTCCTGCTCGCGGGCTTCGCCGGTATCGCCTCGGTCAGCGGCACCACCAGCCTTTCGGCGCTGCTGACCGCCGGCCCCGACGCCACCACGGCGCTGGTGTTGCTCGGCATCGGCTTCCTCATCAAGGCGGGCGCCATCGGCGTGCATGTCTGGCTGCCGGGCGCCTATGCGGAAGCGGATGATGATTTCACCGCCATGCTCTCGGCCGTGGTCAGCAAGGTGGCGATCTTCGGCCTTCTGACCGGCACCTATCTGGCGATCCGCTCGCAAGCGGCTCTCGAACTCGCCCATGGCATGGCCTGGATCGGCATGCTGACGACGATCGCCGGCGCGGTGATGGCGCTGCGCCAGACCGACTTCAAGCGGCTGCTCGCCTATTCCAGTATGAGCCAGCTCGGCTATATCGTCACGGCGATCGCGCTGATGAGCCATCTCGGCTGGGTCACCGCGCTCTATCTCGTCGCCAACCACATGATGGTGAAGGGCATATTGTTCCTCGCCATCGCCGGTATCATTCTTCGCACCGGCACGAGGTCGTTCGGCGAGACGGGCGGTCTGGCGCGCGCCATGCCCATCACCTTCATCCTGTTCGTGGTCGCCATCATTTCGATGTCCGGCCTGCCGCCGCTGATGGGCTTCGGCGGTAAGTGGCTGCTGCTTTCGGCCATGACCGACAAGGGCTGGAACTTCCTCGCCGCGGCCGGCCTTTTCGCCACCTTCCTCGGCTTCCTCTACATGATCCGCCTCGTCGCCGGCCTGTTCCTGGGCAAGCGCCAGCGCGGGCAGGAGAGCGTGCGCGAACTTCCGCTCGCGCTGCTGGTGCCGCAGGCGCTGCTGGTCGTCGGCATCCTGGTGCTGTCGCTCTATCCGAAGCTGCTGATGGACCCCGTCTCGGCGGCGATCGACCCGCAATTCGCCTCGACGCTGGTCTGGGAGGGCATGTCGCTCTACACGATCTACGGCTACTGGAACCCGACGCCGGTGATGCTGATCGCCGTCGCGGTGGCGGCCGTGCTCGGCGTCATCGCCTGGGCCGTCTATCGCAGCGGCGTCGGTCGCACGGGCAATCTGGCGCGTTTCTACGCCTATTATCGGCGCGGGATCGAGGTGGCCGTGCCGCCGGTCGCCACGCTGTTCTGGCAGGGCGTCACCGACTTCACGCTCGCCACCGCCGCCACCTTCCGCCAGGTCTATACCGGCAACGGGCAGACCTATGCGATGGTGGTGCTGTTCTATTTCCTCGCGCTCTATCTCGCGAGCACCGGCCCTGCCGGCTTCTGGATCGCAGGCTGACATGAGCATGACCACGCCCCCCGACGAGATGATCCCGCTGCACCTGCTGCGGCTGGTCAGCCCCAGCCTGCCGGTCGGCGCCTTCTCCTATTCGCGCGGCCTCGAATATGCCGCCGAGGCCGGCTGGGTGCATGACGAGCCTTCCGCGAAGACCTGGATCCACGGCACGCTGGAGAACTCCTTCGCCGTGCTCGACGGCGCGCTGTTCTGGCGGATGAGCGAGGCGCTGGCGCGCGACGACGCGGAAGCCTTCCTCCATGCGGATGCCTGGCTTTCCGCCGGGCGCGAGAGCCGCGAATTGCAGCTCGAGGACCGCCGCATGGGTGAGGCGCTGCTTCGCCTGCTCGCCGATCTCGAAGTGCCGCAGGCGCAGCTCTATCTCGGCCGGCCCTTGACCTATCCGGCCGCCTTCGCGATTGCCGCGCATCACTGGAACGTCTCGCCGGCGGCGGCGCTGAAGGGCCTGATGTGGACGATCGCCGAGGGTCAGGTCGCGGCGCTCTTGCGCCTGGTCAAGCTCGGCCACACCGCCGGCCAGCGTATTCTCATCGACGCGGTGCCGGTGATCGAACGGGCCGTGGCGACGGCCCGCAGCCTCGAAGACGACGAGATCGGCAACGTCTCGGTCGCGATGGCCATGGCCAGCGCCTGGCACGAAACGCAGTATTCGCGGCTGTTTAGGTCTTAGCGGGGGCTGGTTGCCCAGATCCTTGAACCTTCCGGTCCGATCGATTGGCCCCGCCATCATCCTGAGGTGCTTCGCAGGAGCGAAGCCTCGAAGGAGGATCCAGCGAGCCACTCCGGTTCGCAGACGAGGGGAACTCCGCCCGGATCCAGATGAGGAATGTTCACTGGACCCTCCTTCGAGGCCCGGCTTCGCCGGGCACCTCAGGATGATGGTCGAGGGTTGGAGCACGCAAACCACCACCTTCCGGCGTCATCCGGGCTCGACCCGGATCCATGCCGCTGAAGCCGAACGCGTGCGAGCCGCCCGAAATCCCGGCTGGATGGATCCCGGATCGCCGCTTCGCGCCGTCCGGGATGACGACGAGGGTGGAGTAGGATCGGTACTTAATTCTTCCTCGGCACATCGGGGGAGAGGCGAGGGGACGCCCGACGCCGTGCCCACACCTTCCCCTCACACCGTGTGCTGGTCGTTCAGGATAACGAAATCCTTGCCCGAGCGGCTGTCGGCGCTGAGCGGCAGGTCGACCGTCACCAGCACCACCCCTGGCTTCATCCGCTGGCGTATGGCGTCGTTGATGCTCCGGTCGGCGCGGATGCGGGTGAGCGTGCTCTGGTCAGCGCTCTGCGCCGCCACCTTCGGGTCGGTGCTGTAGCCGATCGGCTTCCAGTGCAGTTCCTTGTCGTCGGCGTCGAGATGCGAGAGCACGAAGACGTGGTTGCCGAGCGGACGCGACGGCTGCAGGATCGTCGCGCCGCCATCGGCGACGATCTCGCCATCGTCGAGCACGATCACCCGGCTGTCGGCGCTGGAGATCATGACCGAGGTCGCCGGCGGGCTGTAGGGCGCCTGCGGCGAGGCCGGAATCTGCTTTTCCTTCAGAGTCGAGACCGTGTGGTCGAAATCCTTCTCCGCCTCGGCCGAGAGCACCATGCCGGGATGGATCACCGTCTCGGGGAAGGTGGCGCTGTCGGCGATGATCACCGGCGTGCCGACATGGGTCACGGTGAACAGCTTGGTCGAGAACGCCATCGGCAGCCGCACGCAGCCATGCGAGGCCGGGTAGCCCGGCAACTGCCCGGCATGCAGCGCGATGCCCGACCAGGTCAGCCGGTTCATGTTCGGCATCGGCGCTTCGTTATAGGTCGAGGAGTGGTGGTCCTTGTCCTTCTGCAGGATGGTGAACACGCCCGTCGGCGTGTCGTGGCCGGGCTTGCCGGTGGAGCAGGTCGAGACGCCGATGCGGACGCCGTTGCGATAGACATAGACGCGCTGGTCGGGCAGCGAGACGACGATCGCCACCGGCCCGTAAGGCGAGCGCTCGGGGTGCCATGTGAACTCGCCCGGCTTCAGCGCGTCGACCGTCTCGACGATGGCGGCGACGGCCTGTTCCAGCGACGCGGCGGCAAGGAGCGCGCCGGAGCCCAGCAGCAGGGTGCGTCGGGAAGGATGCCGCCAGGTCGTCATGGATTTTCGCGCTCCGCATGCCGGGCGGAAGCTCGTCCCGAGCCCGCCGCAAATCAGTTTCGGCAACTCTACCGACAGAGGCGAGCGGGGTACAATCGTTTTGGCGGCGGGGCGGCTCGGGCTATTCGCCGTCGCTGGTCATGGCCATGACGTCGATGAAATTGCCCTTCTTGTCGAAACGGCAGGCGAAGGCCTTGATGCCCTCGCTGCCCTTGTCGACCGTGCCCTGGATCGACAGGCTGCCATCCCGGGCTTTGACGATCTTGCCAGTCTTCACATACATCGGCTTGGTGGCGTACATGGCAGAAACCTCGCCCCGGCAATAGGCGGGCATGTTGCCTCGGCTGATGGCGGTTCCCGCGCCGGTGGACGCGGCGAGAAGGGCGGTGACGGTGGCCATGCCACCCAGCCGGACGAGCGTACTCTTCATGACGGGCCTCGCGCAAACCAGGAAGCGCCGCCAATTGGCGACGTCTCCCTGCAAGCTAGATCGCCAACCGCCGAAGGCAAGGCCGCGCGGTTAGCGCAGGCCCCTGAGATAACGCGCGCGGTTGTCCTCGGGGTTCGTCGCCTCGGCCGGCGGCACCGGGACCAGCGCCTTGAAGCCATATTGGCCGATCAGCATTAGCCAGGTGACGAGCACGAAGGTCGAGGTCAGCACCGGCATGCCGATCGGCTTCAGGAAGATTGCGATCGAGGCCCAGAGCCAGGTGGTCACGACGATGCCGAACAGCGTGTAGGCGAAACTGCGCCAGGTCAGCACCAGGAAGAAGCCGCCCAGCGCGATCGCGGTCAGCGCCGCATTGTAGCCGAACAGGCCGTCGCGGATCGCGCCTTCGGGCCCGCCGAACAGGCCGGCGACGAGCGCCGCGCCGGCCGCGCCGATCAGCGCCATGCCGGCCGAGATGCGCGAATTGACGGCGATGCCGATGACAATCAGGTAGCCGGCGATCCAGTTGTCCTGGAAGAAGATCTGCCCGATGGCGTTGCCGATGCCCATGTACCAGGTGGGCAGGGCATAGGCGATCGCCGCGTCATACTGGTCGGGCGAGACGGGCTTGGCGAGCGGCCCCGCCTCGATCGCCGCGAATTTCAGCACGGCGAACAGGAACAGCCAGCCGACCAGCACGAAGGGCGAGGTCAGCGCCGCCACCTTGTGCGGCCCGAGCAGCGTCGCGATGGTCGAGAAGGCGATGGTGGTCATCGCGGCCGCGAAGACGATGTAGATCGTCATATGGAAGGACGGCACCGCGCCGCTGCGGAAATCCGCGCTGGTGAAGGCGACCAGCGCCAGCCCGACCAGCGCGCCGTTGAAGCCGAACAGCCCATCGCGGATCAGGCCCCTGTCGGCCTGGAGCAGGATGGCGGTGGCGGTCGCCACGACGACGCCGAGAATGCAGATCGCGCCATAGACGGCCGAATTGAAGAACAGCGCCAGCAGGATGATCAGCCCCGTCAGCGGGTTGTTCTGGAACACCACCTGGCCGATGCCGCGCAGGCTCCAGTCGACGAAGCCGAGGGTGGCATGGTCGCGAAACCGGTCCTGGAACGGAAATTCTGTCTGTGTCTGGGTCACGAGCTTTCTCCCCCTGGAGCCGAATGGTTCTGTCTTGAAACGACTGGGCCGTCTTCACCTCTCCCCGAGGGAGATCCTTGCGCAATGTTCTTCCAGATCTCCGGCCATCATCCTGAGGAGCCCGGCAAAGCCGGGCCTCGAAGGAGAGTCCAGAGAACACCGCCCGCGTTTGGTTGCGAATGGCATCGTCTCGCTGGATCGTCCTTCGAGGCTTCGCTGACGCGAAGCACCTCAGGATGATGGCGGAGCTTGCAGCGGCGTGACGGAAAATCACGTTCCGCCAACCTCTCCCAAGAGAGGCGAAGGGGCAGTTTTCCGCCAAATCGGATACCAGCTTCCTGAAAAGAAAACCCCACCGGACGTATCCGGTCCGATGGGGCTTGTGTCCGTCGCTTGCCGTTCTGTCAGAACAGGAAGTAGCGCTGCGCCATCGGCAGGGTTTCCGCCGGTTCGCAGGTGATCAGCTCACCGTCGATGCGCACCTGGTAGTTCTGCGGATCGACCTCGATCTTCGGCGTCAGCGAATTGTGGATCATGTCCTTCTTGCGCACGCCGCGGGTGCCCTTGACCGCCACGAGCTGCTTCTGCAGCTGCAGGGTCTCGCCGATCTTGTCGTCGAGGGCCGCCTGCGAGACGAAGGTGACGCCGGTCTTGCCGCGGGCGCGGCCGAGCACGCCGTACATCGGCCGGTAATGCACCGGCTGCGGCGTCGAGATCGAGGCGTTGGGGTCGCCCATCGGGGCGGTGGCGATCATGCCGCCCATGATGACCAGCGACGGCTTGACGCCGAAGAAGGCCGACTTCCACAGCACGAGATCCGCGCGCTTGCCGACTTCGATCGAGCCGATCTCATGCGCGAAGCCATGGGTGATGGCCGGGTTGATCGTGTATTTGGCGACATAGCGCTTGCAGCGGAAATTGTCGTTGCGCTCGCTGTCTTCCGGCAGCGGGCCGCGCTGCACCTTCATCTTGTGCGCGGTCTGCCAGCAGCGAAGCGTGGTTTCGCCGATGCGGCCCATGGCCTGCGAGTCCGACGACATCATCGAGAATGCGCCGAGATCGTGCAGGATGTCCTCGGCCGCGATCGTCTCCTTGCGGATGCGGGATTCGGCGAAGGCGACGTCTTCGGGGATCTGCGGGCTCAGATGGTGGCAGACCATGAGCATGTCGAGATGCTCGTCGATCGTGTTGATCGTATAGGGCCGCGTCGGGTTGGTGGAGGAGGGCAGGATGTTTTCCTGGCCCGCCGCCGTGATGATGTCGGGTGCGTGGCCGCCGCCGGCGCCTTCCGTGTGGAAGGAGTGGATGGCGCGGCCCTTCATTGCCGCGAAGGTGTCGGCGACGAAGCCGCTCTCGTTCAGCGTGTCGGAGTGGAGGGCGACCTGCACGTCCATCTCGTCGGCAACCGTCAGGCAGTTGTCGATCGCGGCCGGCGTGGTGCCCCAGTCCTCATGCAGCTTCAACCCGATGACGCCGGCGCGGATCTGTTCGCGCAAGGGCTCCGGCAGCGAGGCGTTGCCCTTGCCGAGCAGGCCGACATTGATCGGCAGTTCCTCGATCGCTTCCAGCATGCGGTGGATGTACCACGGGCCGGGCGTGACGGTGGTGGCGAGCGTGCCGACCGAGGGGCCGGTGCCGCCGCCGACCAGCGTCGTCGTGCCGCTGGTGAGCGCTTCCTCGGCCTGCTGCGGCGCGATGAAGTGGATGTGGGTGTCGATGCCGCCGGCGGTCAGGATCTTGCCTTCGCCGGCGATGACGTCGGTGCCCGGGCCGATGATGATGTCGACGCCCGGCTGGATGTCGGGATTGCCCGACTTGCCGATCGCCTGGATGCGGCCATCCTTGATGCCGACATCGGCTTTGATGATGCCCCAGTGATCGAGGATGATCACATTGGTAATCACCAGGTCGGCGACGTCGGCCGCGTTGCGCTGGCTCTGGCCCATGCCGTCGCGGATGACCTTGCCGCCGCCGAAGGTGACTTCGTCACCATAGACGGTGCGGTCTTCCTCGATCTCGATGATCAGGTCGGTATCGGCCAGGCGAACCCGGTCGCCCTTAGTGGGGCCATAGAGCGAGGCGTAATTCTCGCGCGTGATCTTCGCCATCTCAGACCTCCAGCTTTCCCATGACCTTGGCATTGAAGCCGAAGACAGCGCGGTCGCCGTCGAGCGCTACCAGTTCGACGGTGCGCTCCTGTCCGGGCTCGAAACGGACGGCGGTGCCGGCCGGGATGTTGAGGCGGAAGCCCCGGGTCTTGTCGCGGTCGAAATGGAGCGCCGTATTGGTCTCGTAGAAATGATAGTGCGAGCCGATCTGGATCGGCCGGTCGCCCGAATTCGCGACGTCGACGGAGATGACGGTGCGGCCGACATTATATTCGATGTCGCCGTCCTCGAGGATGTATTCGCCTGGGATCATGACGCGCCCCTACGGTATGGGATTGTGGACGGTGACCAGCTTGGTCCCATCGGGGAAGGTGGCTTCGACCTGGATGTCGTGGATCATCTCGGGCACGCCCTCCATGACCTGATCGCGCGTCAGCAGCGTCGCGCCATAGGACATCAGCTCGGCGACCGTGCGGCCGTCGCGCGCGCCTTCCAGGATCGCCGCGGACACATAGGCGATGACTTCCGGGTAGTTGAGCTTGACGCCGCGGGCCAGGCGGCGTTCCGCCACCAGGGCCGCGGTGAACAGCAGAAGCTTGTCTTTCTCGCGTGGTAGAAGTTCCATCGGCGGTCCCCAATCGTATCCGTGTTTACGTGGCCCAGATGCGCGGCGCGTTGGCGGCCTTGCCCTGGCATGATGTCCTGAGCGCATCCCATGCCCGGACGAAAAGTGCCTTACCTTCCGAAACCCGCGGCCCGAGATAGCGGCAGACGACCGCGTGCTCGAGCTGGCTGACGGTGAACACGTCGTCCGCCTGGCTGCCGACGGCCTCGCGCACCCGCTCGGCCGCGTCCTCGGCCATGGGGCCGGCATAGATCATCGTGCCCCAGGTCGGCTGGCCGGCCAGCGCATAGGGCGCGCCCTGCAGGACCGAGCCGCCCGGCAGCCGCACCTGTTCGAACCAGATCGGCCTGCCATCGCGTATGATCTCGATGCGCTGGCGCAGGGTGCCGGTCTCGAAGCGCTCGCCCGCCGCCGGCCGCCCGAGGCAGATGAAATCCCAGCCGACATAGGTGGCGCCAGCTTCCAGCGTCACGCGCGTGTCGATCGAGGCATCGGCGCCGTCGAAGACGATGGTTTCCTGCGGCAGGTATTCGCAGATGGCATGGGCGCCGACGTCGATCGTCGTCGCCTGGGTGCTGCGGCCGTGCTCGCTGCGATAGAACTTGGTGGCGCCGGGCGTGGTCAGCACCGCGCGGGCGTCTTCGGCCAGATGGAAGCGCAGGTCCAGCTGGTCGCCGCCGGCGACGCCGCCTGGCGGATGCAGCAGGTAGACGTGGCAGGTGCCGTCCTTTTCCGGATGGAACGGCTTCTGGACGACGAGCGGGCCGAGATGGCGGCGGCGCATCAGCCGGGTCTTGCCGGCATTGACCGCGAACCAGAGTTCGAGTTCGGCGAGCCAGCGGCTCGGCTGCGCCGCATAGTGCGCGCGCGCCATCGGAACGGCATCCGGCGAAGCTCCCTCGGCGAGCAAAAGCGGTCTCACTTTGGTCCCTGGTCCCGATCCGGCCGGCCCTTTGGATGGGCGCAGCGACGATAGTCGCCGAAGGCTATCACACGGAGTTGCCCCTCCGGCAACCACAAATATTCATTTGCGTGCTCAAAGACTTGGCAGTTGTGCGCCCGATCCCGGGGCTATGCGTGCCGTCCCGAAAATCGCGGCCGAGCTTTCCATCGGCGTGGAAAAAGAGGCAAACTGTCGGCCATCGCATTCGCCCCCAAGACGCGACATCTATCACTGGTATAAGGGGGCAGCCAAGCGGCGCTCCGGCCATGCCGGTGCGGCATCGCCGGGCGGATCTGTTGAACTGGGGAATGGGAATGCTGAGGGCAGTCGCTGTCCGGCGCGCGTCGGACGCCGCCGTGGAAGGTCAGGAGCCGCCGGCCGGTCGCGCGGTGCTGCAGCATGACGAGCGCCATCTGCGCCGCCGCCTGATCGAACTGGTCGATGGCCGCAAGGTGATGGTCGACCTGGCCGAAACGGTCGTGCTCGACGCCGGCGACAGCCTGGTTCTGCAGGATGGCAGCACGATCGCCATCGCCGCGGCCTATGAGCCGCTCTACGAGGTCTTCGCCCGGGACCCGGTCCACCTGCTCGAACTCGCCTGGCATATCGGCAACCGCCATCTCGCCGCCGCGATCGAGCCGACCCGCATCCTGATCCTGCGCGATCACGTCATCCAGGCGATGCTCGAAGGGCTCGGCGCGCGGGTGAAGGAGATTGTCGCGCAGTTCAATCCGGTGCGCGGCGCCTATTCCGGCCATGGCGAGCACAGCCATGGTCATGCGAGCCACGATCACGCCGGGCATGGCGATCACGGCCATGATGATGCTCACGGCCATTCGCACGATTGAGTTTTGCGTCGCGGCTTCGCCGCGCGCTCCAGCAACACGAGGCGAGCTCTGATGACATCGAAAAACGGCCCCCTTCGCGTCGGTATCGGCGGCCCCGTCGGCTCCGGCAAGACGATGCTGACCGAGAAGCTCTGCAAGGCGATGCGCGACGAATTCTCCATCGGCGTCATAACCAACGACATCTACACCAAGGAAGACGCCATGATGCTGGCGCGCCGGCAGGCGCTGTCCGAGGACCGCATCATGGGCGTCGAGACCGGCGGCTGCCCGCACACGGCGATCCGCGAGGACGCCTCTATCAACCTGCAGGCGATCGCGGAGCTCAACCGCAAGATCCCCGATCTCGATATCGTCTTCATCGAATCCGGCGGCGACAATCTGGCCGCGACCTTCTCGCCGGACCTCGCCGACCTGACGCTCTATGTCATCTCCGTCTGCCAGGGCGAAGAAATCCCCCGCAAGGGCGGCCCGGGTATCACCCGCTCCGACTTCCTCGTCATCAACAAGAGCGACCTCGCGCCTTATGTGAATGTCGATCTCGACGTGATGGAGGTCGACGCCAAGCGCATGCGCGGCACGCGCCCCTTCGGCTTCACCGACCTGACGCGCGGCAAGGGCCTCGACCGGGTGGTCGATTACATCGTCGAGCATGGCGGCCTCCGGATGGACGCGCGCAAGAGCGCGTGAGGGGAGCTTGGCGAAAGCGGCATCCACCTCTTCCTGAGGTAATTTTCGCGTGGCCTCATCCTCAACATGCTGAGGAGGACCGAAGGGCCGTCTCGAAGCACGCAGAGCGGCGGCGACATCCTTGCACCTCAGGCGGTGCGTGCTTCGAGACGGCTTGCTTCGCAAGCCTCCTCAGGATGTTGGAGATCGAGACCGGCATAACTTCGACGTTCGTTACGCGAGGACTTCCGTCCAGAGAGGTAAGGCGGCCGATTCCACCTCGCAAAATCTTGCTCTATAGACCGCAGGGCGCGCTGATTCCGTCGGCGCGCCTGCCGTGCGGTCCTGGATTCGAGTGCGCTCATGGATGAAGTCGAATGCGTCGTCGTCGGCGCGGGGGTGGTCGGGCTCGCCGTGGCGCGCGCGCTGGCCAATGCCGGCCGCGAGGTCCTGCTGATCGAGGCCGAGGACGCCATCGGCACCCAGACCTCGTCGCGCAACAGCGAAGTCATCCATGCCGGCATCTATTATGCGCCGGGCAGCCGGATGGCGCAGTTCTGCGTCGCCGGCAAGCTCGCGCTCTATGAGTATTGCGCCGAGCGCGGCGTGCCGCATGCCCGATGCGGCAAGCTGATCGTCGCCGCCGACGAGGCCGAACGCGGCCGGCTTGGCGCGATCGCCGCCCGCGCCGCCGCCAATGGCGTGCACGACATGCGCGAACTTACCGCCGCCGAGGCGATCGCGCTCGAGCCGAACCTTGCCTGCGCCGGCGCGCTGCTGTCGCCCTCGACCGGCATCATCGACAGCCACGCCTTCATGCTGGCGCTGCACGGCGATGTCGAGAGCGCCGGCGGCATGGTGGTGTTCTCAAGCCCGCTTCTCGCCGCCAGGCCGGATGGCGACGGCATCGTGCTGTCGATCGGCGGCACCGAGCCGATGCAGCTTCGCACCAGGCTGCTGATCAATTCGGCCGGCCTGTTCGCGCCCGCCGTCGCCCGCACGATCGAGGGGCTCGATCCCGCTGCCATCCCGACCGAATATTATGCCAAGGGCAGCTACTTCACCCTGTCGGGCCGCTCGCCCTTCTCGCGGCTGATCTATCCCGTCCCCGTGCCGGGCGGCCTCGGCACGCATCTGACGATCGACATGGGCGGCCAGGCGCGCTTCGGCCCGGATGTGGAGTGGATCGACGCGATCAACTACGACGTCGACGCCTCGCGCATCCCGCTCTTCGTCGAGGCGGTGAAGCGCTACTGGCCGGATGTCAGCGCCGACCGGCTGCAGCCGGGCTATTCCGGCATCCGCCCGAAGATCGTGCCGAAGGGCGCGCCGGGCCAGGATTTTGTCGTCCAGGACGCGTCCGCGCATGGCGTCGCCGGCCTGATCAACCTGTTCGGCATCGAATCCCCCGGCCTCACCGCCTCGCTGGCACTGGCGGAGCATGTCGCGGCGCTGGCGGGATAGGCGGCTTCGTCCGTCAGACGGGCTGCTCGCTTCACCTCTCCCTGAGGGAGAGGACAAGAGAGCGCGGCCTTGTCTCGGCGGCATCCCATCCTCCGGCGTCATCATCGCGGAAGCGAGGATCCATTCAGCCACCTTCCGACGGCGGCTGAATGGATCTCGGGTCTCGCTGCGCTCGCCCGGGATTGTCTGTCGCGGATTTGGTAGAGGGTTGGAGCCGGTTGCGGGTTCAGGGCGGCCACCCTGAAACCCGCTCCATGGCCGAGACCGTCCCGGGATGGGGCTTTGGGCCCGTCGTCATCTGGGTCCGGTCGTGGACCGGCTTCGTTTGCTTGTTGACTTGAAAGGGCCGCGCTTCCGCGAGCCCGTAGACAATCCGAAGCCAGGACGAACATGCCATCAACCTATCCTTCCGTCGAGGCTATGCCTTGCATTCTCGGTATCGATGTCGCGAAGGACACCGTCGTCCTGCACGACAGTGCCTCCGGCCAGACCCTCACCATCGCCAACAGTCCGGGCCCGCTCAAAAAGGCCCTCGCCACCTTCGTCCATGCCGAACTCGTCATCTGCGAGGCGACCGGCGGCTATGAACGCGCCACCCTTGATGCGGCTCTCGCCGTAGGCATCGCCGCGCACAAGGCAGAGCCCGCCCGCGTCAAGGCCTTCATCCGCTCGCATGGCGGCTACGCGAAGACCGATGCCATCGATGCACGCTGGCTTGCCCGCTATGGCCAGGATCGCTTCCACACTCTGCAACGCTGGCAACCGGCCGATCCCCGCCGGCTCGCCCTGGCGGGCCTGGTGCGCTATCGGCAGGATCTTCTCAAGCAGCGCACCCAGGCCAAGAACCGGCGCAAGGCACCGGGATCCGAGCCGGTCGCCGACCTGCTGGACGACATGGTGCAGTTCCTCGACAGCCAGCTCGTGGCGCTCGACAAGACGATCGCCGCGACGATCGCCAGCCTTCCGGAGATCGCGCAGGCCGAAAGGGTCCTGCGTGGCGTCGCCGGCTTCGGTCCGGTTGTCTCTCGTGGCCTGCTCGCCCTGATGCCGGAGCTTGGTACCCTGTCCAGGCGTCAAGCCGCGAGCCTGTCAGGCCTCGCCCCGCATCCCCGCGATTCCGGCCAGAGCCGCCAGCATCGCCATATGCGCGGCGGGCGCACCGAGCTCCGGCCGCTGCTGTTCATGGCAGCTCTGACAGCCGCGAGGGTCAATCCCGCGCTCTGCGGCTTCTACGAAAGGCTCTGTGCCGCCGGAAAGCCGAAGCGCCTCGCCCTCGCCGCAGTCGCCCGAAAGCTCATCATCATCGCCAACACACTGCTCAGGCCAATCACAAACCAAAAACAACTGACTTGATGACGGCGAGTATGGATCAGCCCCGGCCGACGAGCGGCATCTTGGTGGCCATGATCGTCATCTGCAGGATGTTGGCGTCGAGCGGCAGGCCCGCCATGTGGACGACCGCGTTGGCGACGTGGCTGACGTCGAAGGTCGGCTCGACCTTGATCGACAGGTCCGGCTGCAGCACGCCCTTCTTCATCTGGCTCGCCATCGGCGTCTCGGTGTTGCCGATGTCGATCTGGCCGCAGGCGATGTCGTACTTGCGGCCGTCGAGCGCGGTCGACCGGGTGAGGCCGAGCACGGCATGCTTCGAAGCCGTGTAGGGCGCCGAGTTCGGGCGCGGCATCACGGCTGAGATCGAGCCGTTGTTGATGATGCGGCCGCCCATCGGCTTCTGGTCCTTCATGATACGGAAGGCGGCCTGGGTGCAGAGGAAGACGCCGGTGACGTTGGTGTCGATCACGGCCTTCCAGCTTGCGACGTCGAGGTCCTCGATGTTGACCGGCGGGGCGTTGACGCCGGCATTGTTGAACAGCACGTCGAGACGGCCGAAGCGGTTCTTGATCTCGCCGAACAAAGCGGCGACCGAGGCCTCGTCGGTGATGTCGGACGGGATCGCGACGGCGTCGCCGCCGGCCTCCTTGACGACTTCCTCGAGCGGCTCGGCGCGGCGGCCGGTGACGACCAGCGTGTAGCCCGCGGCGGCCAGCGCCAGGGCGACGGCCTTGCCGATGCCGGTGCCGGCGCCGGTGACGAGCGCGATCTTGCCAGTGTTGGACATAAGCGTTCCTTCCAGGATTGGTTTGTTATTGGGCGAGGAAGCCGCCGTCGACCGGCAGCGTGTGACCTGTGACCATGGAGGCGCCAGGGCCGGCCAGGAAGAGGATCGCGCTCGCGACCTCTTCCGGATCGGCCAGGCGGCGGAGCGGCGTCATCGCCTCGATCCGGGCGACCAGCTCCGGATCGGCGACCAGGCCGGCGATGAAGGGCGTGCGGACATAGGTCGGCGCCACGGCGTTGACGCGGATGCCGTTCGGCGCCCATTCGACGGCCAGCGCGCGGGTCATGTTGACGATCGCGCCCTTGGTGGTCTGGTAGGAGATGTTCGGGTAGAGCCCGCCGCCGGAAAAGCCCATGATCGACGAGACGTTGACGATCGAGCCCTTCGTGCCGGCGGCGATCATGTGGCGCGCCGCGATGCGCGAGGCGAGGAAGGTGCCCGTCATGTTGACGTTCACCACCGTGTCCCAGTCGGCGAGGGTCAGGTCGACCGCCGGGCGTCGGATCGCCGTGCCGGCGCTGTTGACCAGGATTTCGAGCGTCTTGGCCCGTTCGGTGACGGCCTCAAAGGCTGCCTCCAGGCTTGCCTCGTCGGCGACGTCGGCGACAACCGCGAAGTGGTCGGCCTCGTCGCCCAGCGTTGCCAGGATTTCGGCCGCGACCGGGTTGCGGTCGAGGATGGCGACGCGGGCGCCGGCCCTTGCCAGCGCCTGCGCGCTGGCAAGGCCAATGCCGGAACCGCCGCCGGTCACCGCGGCGACGCGGCCGGTCAAGGAGAAGGGATCGCTCGCCATTGTCTTACGGTTCCGGCTCGGGTTGGCGCCCCTCGGCGCAGGGCAGGATGCATTCCGGTGGAGCAGGTCACTCCCCCCTCCCTTGGAGACTCTTGCATAACATCCGATGTCGTCGCCCCGGCGAAGGCCGGGGCCCATGGAACACCGGCCACGGAGACCGTGGCTTGGTCTTCCGGCCAGATGGCGGCGTATATGGATCCCGGTTTTCGCCGGGATGACGGCGGCATATGCGAAAGTCTCCCTCAGGGAGAGGTGAAGAAAGACGATCAGCCGCCGATCTTGCCGCCGAGTTCGTCCTCGACATGGGCGCGGATGATCTGGTCGAACGAGGTCTCGGCCTTGAAGCCGAGCGACAGGGCGCGGGTGGTGTCGAAATCGCGGGCCCAGCCGGCGACGATCCGGTCGATGGTCTCGTCCTTCTCGTGGCGGATCAGCTTGACGGCCTTGTCGCCGGCAACCTGGCGCAGCGCCTCGATTTCCTCGCCGACCGTGGCCGAGAGGCCCGGCATGTTGAGCGTGCGGCGCGGGCCGACCTTCTCAAGGTCGATCGTGCCGGCATGGACCAGGAAGCCGACGGCCGAGCGGGGGCTCGCGAACCAGTGGCGCACGTCGGGCGACACCGGCAGCACGGCTTCCAGGCCGACCAGCGGCTCGCGCAGGATGTTGGAGAAGAAGCCCGAGGCGGCCTTGTTCGGCTTGCCGGGGCGAATGCAGATCGTCGGCAGGCGGATGCCGATGCCGTCAAAGAAGCCGCGGCGCGAATAATCGGCCAGCAGCAGTTCGCCGATCGCCTTCTGGGTGCCGTAGCTGGTCAGCGGCGTCTCGAAGAACTCGTCGCCGATCTTGTCGGGGAACGGCGCGCCGAACACGGCGATCGACGAGGTGAACACCACGCGGGGCTTGTAGCCGGACTTGGCGTTCTCGAGCCGGATCGTGTCGAACAGGTAGCGCGTGCCGTCGAAATTAATGCGGTAGCCCTTGTCGAAATCCGCCTCGGCCTCGCCGGAGACGATGGCCGCCAGATGGAAGATCACGTCCGGACGGTTGGCGATCAGCGTCTGCGAGGCTTCCGGCGCCGACAGGTCGATGGTCAGCGTCTCGGCCGGGCCGTCAAAGCCCTTCGGCGCCTCGGGGGCGACGACGTCGGCGAGGGTGTAGCGGCTGATCTCCTTGCCGCCCAGATGACCGTCCGCGACAAGCTTGTCCGTCAGCTTACGGCCGACCATGCCAGCCGCGCCGATGATAAGGATATGCATAGTACAACCTCGAATAATGAAACGAAATCAGGACAGTCGGATTCGCGCTACCGCGTAGGGTGCCAGTGTAAGCATGCGATCGTCAAAAGGTTTGGCCAGCGTATCCAGCGCATTTCCGTCCTGCGTCGCGGCCACAAAGCTGTTGGCATCGAGCAAGAACCGGTCGCGCGGCGCGCCGGGCAGGGCGACAGACTGTTCGGACCCGGTGCGATTGGCAAGCCAGAGTTCGATACCATCCCCGGTCTCTGCGGCGATCGCCTCGATCGTGTCCGGCGTCGTCACCTTGCGCAGCGGCTTGCCGGCCAGGCGCGCCATGCCGCGCAGGACGTGGAACATCGGGAACACGCCGCCGACCTCGTCGAAATAGGGCTGCGGCCAGGCATGCCGGGCATGCACCAGGCCGAACGCGCCGGTCGTGCCGCCGAGCGTGATCGTTGTGGCGCCGCCTTCGGCGAAGCGGGCAAAGAAGCCGAGCGCCCAGGCGGCGCCGAGCAGGCCGCGATGGCGGGGATCGTTGAAGTTCATCGCCTGGCGGATGTTGCCCGGGTTCTTCAGCGGCGCCTCGCCATAGGGATTCATCCGCATGCCGATGGCGCTCGGGCCGACCGCATAGGGCTTGCCGTCGGCGATGGCGCGGGCGCTGAGCGCGATTGCGGGCAGCGTTTCCAGGCCCTCGGTGATCGAGGTGTCGTCGCCGGCATGCAGCATGGCCGTCGTCGTGAACGAGACGAGATCGATGAGGTCGACCGGCGGCCGCTTGCGGTTCATCTCGGTGAACAGGCTGAACATGCCGCCGCCGATGCGGGCCTTCGGGAAGGCCTTGCGAGCGGCCTCGAAGAAGGCGCGCGGCGGCGGGGCGGGCGGCCAGACGCTGCCCGGCAGGGTGCATTTCAGATCCGGCAGCGGCGACAGCAGCACGGTCTTGAACGGCGAGCCCATGTCGGCGACGTCGCGGCCGAGCGCCGCGATCTCGGCCTCGAAGCCCTCGACCGACTGGACGACCGCCTCGAGCCAGGGCTCGGCCTCGAGCGACCGCGCCGTGGCGAGGATGCCGCCCAGCGTGGTGAAGTCATGTCCGAGCGACGGGTCGTAATAGCCGACCAGCACCTTGGCGCCGACGAGATGCAGCCGGTCGCGCCGGGCGATCGTGTCGGTGATCTCGGAAGGGTCGAGGCCGAGACCGAGCGCCGGCACCGTGCCGATCACGTCGCCGAGTGTCACCTGGCCGGCGACCGAACCGGCCTCCGACGCCGGCAGCGCGCCGGTGACCGTCAGGCGAACCGCCTGTTCGATCCGCTCATCCTTGGGCAGCGTGTAGGGCCAGGGCAAGGCGAGCGGCCGGACATAGGTCTTGTACGAGGCGTCGGTCCAATTGCGCTGGTCCTCCATCTCGTAGGTGTCGCCTTCCATCCGGCAGGTGACCTTCAGCCCCGGCGCCGCCTCATGGGTCAGCGCGCGCAGATCCATCATCGGCTGGACGGGATCGATGATGTCGGGGAAGCGGCTTTCGACGATGGAGCCGTCGACATGCTCGATCGTCACCGGATGGCCGGAGACATCGGCGATCGGATGCAGCACGACGAAGCCGGTGCGGTTGGTGAGGAAGGGCGTTTCGGCGCTGCCCTCGGCCGAGAAGTCGAGGCGGCCTTCGGCCGAGCCCTCGATGCGGGCCGAATAGCGGAAGGCCTGGTTGTCGTCGAGCGCCAGCGCCTTGTAGGTGACGGTGAAGCCATCGGCACGCTCGTCGACGACGAGATCGGAGATTACCGGGTTGTAGGTGCCCCAGTTCTTGTCGCGCACGATGAAGGAAATCGCGCGGATGATCTCGACGCCGCCAAAGCGGATATGGCGCAGATTGCCGGTGTCGAGCTCGGCGGTGAGCGCCCCCGCCCTCAGGATGCGGAGCGGCGTGACGGGTTCGTCGGTGCCGAAGAGCCGGATTGCGAGGGAAGGGGCGTTGTTCATCGGCTGATCCTCGAGGAAACCAGACGCTCGACCAGAAGGGCGAGGATGATGATGGTGCCGATCGCCGTGCCCTGCCAGAAGGGCGAGACGCCCATCAGGTTCAGGCCGTTGCGGATCATCACCATGATGAAGACTCCGATCAGCGTGCCGAACATCGAGCCGCGGCCGCCGAACAGGCTGGCGCCGCCAATGACCACGGCCGCGATCGCGTCCAGCTCCATCGAGTTGCCCATCAGCGGATCGGCGGAGAGTAGCTGGCTGATCGAGAAGGTGATGGCCACTGCGGCGAAGGCGCCGGATAGCACATAGGGCAGGATCGAATAGAAGGTGGTGTTGAGGCCGGCGGCGCGGGCGGCTTCCTTGTTGGAGCCGACGGCGTAGATGGTGCGGCCGCCCTTGGTGTAGGTCAGGTAAGCCCAGGCGACGACATAGAGCACGATCAGGAACAGCACGTTGGACGGGATGCCCAGTACGTCGGTGTAGACGATGCTCTGCATGCCCTCGGGGATGTTCGAGATCGCCGTCTGGCCGGAAAAGATGTAGGCGAGGCTGCGGCCGATCGCCATGACGCCGAGCGTCACCACGAAGGGCGCCAGCCCGAACACCGTGATCAGCGTTCCCGAGATCAGGCCGATGAAGCCGCCGGCGACGACCGCGATGCCGATGGCCGGCACGATCGGCACATGCTGCAGCGACAGGCCGAGGATGATGCCGGTCAGACCCGCCACCGAGCCGACCGAGAGGTCGATGCCGCCGGTCAGGATGACGAAGGTCATGCCGACGGCGACGATGCCGATCACCACGGACTGGTCGAGCAGGTTGAAGATGTTGGACTTGGTCAGGAAGTAGGGCGACAGCAAGGAGAGGCAGACAGCGATCAGCAGCGCCAGCAGCAGCATGCGGACTTCGAGCCGCTGCGCGATCTTCTTGATGGGCGAGGCCGGGGCCTGACGGGAAAGGGTCTCTTGGACCATGGGCGAAGTTTCCTTGCTCACAGCGTTGCCGCCATGGTGTCGATGCGGGACTTGATGGTTTCCGGAGCGGGCAGCGGGCGGTCGGTCGGCAGCGACAGCCCGACCCAGCCGAGGTCGTGGCCGCGCGGACTGGTCATCGGCACGACCAGTGTCGTGCGCGCGCCGTCGGGTTCCGGCACGAAGACCGGCTCGCGGCGCTTGAGCGCCTCGGGGATGCGGGTGGCGGCGAGCTCGCGCGCCTCGCCGGCCTTGAAGCCGGGGTCGAGCGCCGGGTTGCTCGCGACCGCGTTGAGGCAGATCAGCCGGTCGCCCTCGATCAGGCCCCAGAAGCCGGCGCCATTATGGGCGCGGGCGAGCTCGTTCAGCATCTCGGTATTGCGCACCATCGAGGTGCGCGGAGCGGCGAGCAGGGTCAGGCTTTCCTCGTCGAGCATGGCGCTCGGCAGGTCGGCCGTGGTGCGGCCGTCGCTCATCACCACGACGCGGTCGGAAAGGCCGAGCAGCTCCTCGAAATCGGAGGAGACGACGACCAGCGCCACGCCCTGGGCCGCGATGTCGCGCAGCATGGTGTAGATCGAGGCGCGGGTGCCGATGTCGACGCCCTTGGTCGGCTCGTCGAGGATCAGCACCTTGGGCTCCAGCAGCAGCCAGCGGGCGATGATGATCTTCTGCTGCATGCCGCCGGAGAAATTCAGCATCGAGGCGTCCATCAGACGGTCCTCGGGCATGCCGAGGCCGGCGAGCAGCTCCTTCACCTTGCGCTCGCGCGAGGCGTAGCTGCAGAAGAAGCCGCGATGGGCGCCGAGATGGGCGAGCAGCAGGTTTTCCTTGACCGAGAGGTCGGGCACGATGTTCTGCGTGCGGCGATCCTCGGCGACGAAGCCGAGGCCGGCGCGGATCGAGGTCTGCGGGCTGTCGCCGCGCAGCGACTTGCCGTTCAGCACGACCTCGCCGCCCGTGCGGGGGCGGAGGCCGAAGATCGCCTCGACGGTCTCCGAGCGGCCGGCGCCGACCAGGCCGCCAATGCCCAGGATCTCGCCCTTCTTCACCGAGAAGGAGACGTCGCGCACGGCCGGCGTCGAGCTCAGATTGCGGACCTCCAGCGCCACCGGCGCGTCGATCTCGCGGGTATGGGTGTCCTTGCGCTCGTAGATCGCGCCGAGTTCGGCGCCGACCATGGCGCGGATCAGGTCCGCCTGCGACAGCGAGGCAGTCTCGCGCGCATTCATCACGGTGCGGCCTTCGCGCAGCACGGTGACGCGGTCGGTGATGGCGAAGACTTCTTCCAGCCGGTGCGAGACGAACACCAGCCCGTGGCCGGTGTCCCGCAGCCGCGCCATGATGTCGAACAGGCGCTCGGCCTCGCCCGGGCTCAGCGATGCGGTCGGTTCGTCGAAGATCAGCAGCTTGGCGCGCACGCCCAGCGCCTTGGCGATCTCGACCAGCTGCTTCTGCGCCGAGGAAAGGCGCCGCACTTCCCAGTCGAAGGGCAGGCTGTCGCCCTGGCCGAGATCGTTGAGGATCTCCTGGCCGCGCTGACGCAGCTGGCTGTAATCGAGCCGGCCGGGGCGGCCGAGTTCGGGCAGGAAGATGTTTTCCAGAACCGTGAGGTCGGGGACGAGGCTCGTCTCCTGCATCACGATGGCGATGCCGATGCGCAGCGCGTCGCGCGTCGAGCGCAGGCGGATCTCGTGGCCGCGATAGGAGAGGTCGCCGCCGTCGAGCGTGTAATGGCCGGAAATGACCTTGGAGAGCGTCGACTTGCCGGCGCCATTGGCGCCCAGCAGGCCGTGCACTTCGCCTTCGCGAAGCTCGAAGTCGGCGCCCTGCAGCGCCCGCGTCCGGTCGAATGTCTTGGTGATGCCCCGCGCGACGAGGAGGGGGGAAACGTCTGCCTCCGCGACGGGTGCCAAATTGGGCTGCAACGAATCATGCTCCTGAAGACGGCCTCGACGCGATCCTGCGCGGGGGCGGAAGGATAGGAAACCCGTCGCGCGGCGGGGCCGCGCGACGGGTTATGTATCAGACTTCGTTGGCGAAGACGGTCCGACGGATGGTCGGCAGTTCCTGCTCGATATTCGTGCTGGTGATGGCGACGATCGGCACGGTGATCTCGGCCTTCGGCTTCTTGCCGTCGAGCACTTCAAGCAGCGCCTCGCCGGAATTGACGCCCATCAGGAAGGGCTGCTGCATGCCGGAGACGACGAGGTCGCCCGACTTCAGCAGGTCGACGAATTCCGGAATGCCGTCGAAGGCGGCGACGAGCACTTCGCCGTTGCGACGGGCCGCCTTGATGGCGCGCAGCGCGCCGATGGCCGGCTGGTCGGTCTGGATGAACAGGCCGCGCATGTCCGGGTTGGCGGTGAGCAGGTCCTGCGTGAACTTGAAGGTCTCGTCGGCGGTGTAGCTCTGCATCTGCTGCAGGCCGGCTTCCTTGCCGGTGAAGCCGCCTTCCTTGAGGCCGTCGAGGAAGCCCTTGGTGCGGGCCTGGCCGTTCTTGCGGGCCTGCGAGATGGCGACGATGCCGACCGAACCGCCTTCCCAGCCCTTCTTCTTCAGCGCCTCGGCGAGCGCGACGCCGACGTCATGCGCGCCCTTGTAGTTGTCGGACGAGATGAAGGAGGCGAACTCGCCGGCATTGGTGCCGATATCGCCGATGACGACCGGGATGCCGGCCTTCTGGGCGAGCGCGAGCACGCTCGGCGCGGTCGAGGAATCGGTCGGCGAGATGATGATGCCGGCGACGCCACGGGCGATCGAATCCTGGGCGTTGCGGAGCTGGGTCTCGGCGCTGTTATGGCTGTCGAGCGCCTGGAAGTTGAAGCCCTTGGCCTTGACCGTCTCCTCGATGCCCTTCGACAGATAGCGCCAGAAGGGCAGGTCGAGGCCCGGCGTCAGGTAGACGATTTCCTTGCTGGCCGCGCTGGCGGCGGAGATGCCGCCAAGCCCGGCGCCGGCGAGCAGCGTGGTGCCGGCGGCAAGCTTCAGGAATGTCCTGCGTTCCATAGTGTTTCCTCCCATTGGATCAGCCATGATCGGCTGCGTTGAAGATAGGTTTCGCCGGCGGCCGCGCGTCCTCGCTTGCGGCCCGCCGAATTCGCGTCAGCCGCCCCCCTTCAGGAAGGGTTGCGTCGTCGTGTAGATGCGTCCCGTATGGGCGGCGAAGGCCTCGGCCGCGGCCTCGGGATCGCGCGCCTTGACGGCGGCGACGATGGCGACGTGGTCGGCATAGCTGGTGGCGATCGCCCCGGGGGAGGCCATCGCCTCGCGCCGGTACTGCATCATGTAGGCGTAGAGATCGGTGCTGATGTCGGCGAGCAGCGGATTGCCCGAGGCCTGGTAGAGCGCGACATGGAATTCGCGGTCGCTGATCAGGAAGCGGACGGGATCGTCGAGCGTCTCCGTCTGCGCCTCCAGCAGCGCCTCCAGCACGGCGACGCCGGCATCGTCGATGTTGCGCGCCGCGTCGGCGACCACCTGGCGGTCGACCAGTAGCCGCGCCGCATGCACGGATTCGATGTCGTAGGAATTGACGGCCCGCGCCATGGCGAAGCCGACCGCGACCGGCCCGACATCATTGCTGCGCACCCTGGTGCGGGCGCCGTGCGAGATTTCGAGGATGCCGCGCGCCGCCAACATCTGGATGCCGCCGCGCACCGCGTCGCGGCTGACATTGAGCGCATCGGCGAGCTGGCGCTCGCTCGGCAGCGCATCGCCGACCTGCAGGATGCCCGACGCGATCAGGGTCGCGATCTTGTCGCTGATGACGGTCGTCAGCGGACGCTTCACGATCGCTTCCCGAAAGGTCGGGAGCTCCGCGATGAGGCCGGGATCACTGACTTTCGCCGAGGACGACATGGCACCTACTAATGGACTGATCGGACCAGCAGACCAGTTGCATTAATCGCGCCGCCCTCGCGGAGTCAAGCGTCCGATGATGGCGCTATCATTTCCTCCACGTCGCGATGCGTCGGGGCCGCCTCCCGCGCGGGCCTTCGCGGAAAAGGTTGGCTCCGTCAGGCCGCTCTGGCCGACCCCCAGAGCCAGTTAGCCGATCGACGGGCAGGTTTGTGGGAACGGAGCCGCGCCGGTCGCGTTGGGTCCATGTCTTCGGTGATGGAGATGCTTGGCGTTCGGCCGCATCCATCGTCACGGCGACTGTCTGAAAAGCACGAAACAGGAGCGATTCATGACAATCGAACATGCGTCCATGCGAACCGTCCGCAAGCCCTGGGGAAAGAACGATCTCCGGCCGTGGAATGAGATCCATGACGATCCCGACGCCGTTGGGGAGATCTGGTTCCAGCGAAAGAGCCAGGACGTCGCGGACCCCGAACTTCTCCTCAAGCTGCTCTTCACGAGCCAGCCGCTTTCCATCCAGGTGCATCCGGATGACGACTACGCCCACAAGATGGGCCAGCCGCACGGCAAGACCGAAGCGTGGTACATCCTCGACGCCGAACCCGATGCTGCTGTCGCCGTCGGGTTGACGCGCGAGATCGGGCCGGATGAATTCCGCAGGGCGATCGAGGACGGCTCGATCGCCGATCTCGTCCAGTGGCACCCCGTTCGCGCCGGCGAGGTGATCTTCATCCCGGCCGGCACCATTCATGCGATCGGCCCGGGGCTGGTCCTGGCGGAAATCCAGCAGCGCAGCGACACGACGTTCCGGCTGTTCGATTACGGCCGCAAGCGCGAGCTGCATGTCGAGGACGGCGTTGCCGTGGCCCATGCCGGCCCGCCGGAAGCGCAGCCCAAGCCGCACCGGCTGGGGCCTTCGCGCACCGTGCTGATCGCCAACCCGTTCTTCGTGTTGGAGCGGGTGACGCTGGAGCCGGATACCACGCGCGTCCTGAATGCGCCCGGCGAGACCTGGATCCTCGGCCTCGATGGCGACGCGACGCTGGGGCCGACGCATGTGGCCGTCGGCGAGGCCGTTTTCCTCGACCATGAGCGCTGCACGATCAGCGCCGGCGAGGGCGGCCTGACCGCGCTTTGCGCCTATCTCGGACCGGAAGCGCATCCCGATCTTCTGGAGATGCCGGACGCGACCGTTATCGACTTGGCAGCCCGCCGCGCGGGCGCGCCGAATTCTCATCCCGGCGGAAAGGCTGGCGCCTCGTCCCGCATCACGGAGGTTCCTCTATGACCATTGTACACCGGACTTCGACCACCACGCGGGTGGCTTTCATCGGCAATTCGCTTCCGCGCCGCTGCGGCATCGCAACCTTCACGACCGATCTGCAGCAGGCGATCGCGGCGACCGGCAGTGCCGATACCGCCATCATCGCCATGACAGATTGTGGTCGAAGCTATGACTATCCGACCAGCGTCGCGCTCGAGATCCAGGAAGCCACGCTCGAGGACTATGTCGCGGCGGCGGACTACCTCAATCGTGGCGGCTTCGATGTGGTGTCGCTGCAGCATGAATTCGGCATCTTCGGCGGCGAGGCCGGCAGCCATGTGATCGCGCTGCTGGCGCGGCTGGACATGCCGGTCATCACCACGCTCCATACTGTTCTCGCCGAGCCGACCGATGCGCAGCGCCGCGCGCTCGACCGCATTATCGACTTGTCCTCGCGGATCGTCGTGATGGCGGAGAAGGGCCGGGAGTTGCTGCGCACCATCTATCGTGTGCCGGCCGAGAAGATCGACGTCATCCCGCACGGCATTCCCGATTTCGACTTCGTCGACCCGGAACCGGTGAAGGCGAAGCTCGGCTTCGGCGACCGCACCGTGATCCTGACCTTCGGCCTCCTGTCGCCCAACAAGGGCATCGAGGTCATGATCGACGCGATGCCGCAGATCCTGGAAAGCCGGTCCGACGCGGTCTATGTCGTGCTGGGCGCGACCCATCCCAACCTCGTGCGCGACCAGGGCGAGAACTACCGCGACAGCCTGGTCGAACGGGCGCGCCATCTCGGCGTCGAGGACCATGTCGTCTTCAAGGACCAGTTCGTCGATCGCGAAACGCTGCTCGACTACATCGCCATGTGCGATGTCTACGTGACGCCTTACCTCAATGAAGCGCAGATGACCTCGGGCACGCTCGCCTACAGCTTCGGCCTCGGCAAGGCGGTGGTCTCGACGCCGTATTGGCATGCGAGCGAGCTGCTGGCGGATGGCCGCGGCGTGCTGGTGCCCTTTGGCGACGCCAAGGCGACCGGCGCGGCGATCGCCGACCTGCTGACCGATGACGCGCGCCGCGAGGCGATGCGCAAGCGGGCCTATTCGACCAGCCGGTCGATGACCTGGGAGAGCACGGCCAAGCGTTACCTGGCCTCGTTCGAGACGGCACGCCGTGGCGATCGCCTGAAGCTCATCCCCCCGGCAAGCACCGCCATGCTTGCCAATGTCCCGCCACCGGCCATGCAGCTCGGCCACCTGCTTGCGATGTGCGACGATACCGGCCTGTTCCAGCATGCGGTTCATTCCGTGCCGGATCGCCATCACGGCTACTGCGTCGACGACAATGCGCGCGCGCTGCTCGTTGCCTGCGCCCTGAACAAATCGGGCGAGCAGCGCCTTTCCGAACCGCTGACCGCCCGCTTTGCCTCGTTCATCCAGCATGCCTGGAACCCCGACACGCGCCATTTCCGCAATTTCATGAGCTTCGACCGGCGCTGGCTGGAGGATCGCGGCTCGCAGGACAGCCACGGCCGCACGCTCTGGGCGCTGGGCGAAGCCTCGGCCAACGATGCGAGCCCCTCGCGTCGACGCTGGGCGGCCTCGCTGTTCATCGCGGCGCTGCCCACCGTCGAGGAATTCGGCTCCCCGCGCGCCTGGGCGTTCACCTTGCTCGGCCTGGATCCCTATTGCGCCGCATTTCCGGGTGATCCTATCGCCGAGCGGCACCGCACGTTGCTGGCGGACCGGCTTCTGGCGCTGCTGGAGCAGACCGAGACCGAGGATTGGGTGTGGTTCGAGAATGGGCTTTCCTATGACAATGCACGTCTGCCCCAGGCCATGATCGCCACCGGCCGGGCCACCCGCAATGCGGACTACCTGGCGGCGGGTCTGCGCAGCCTGCGCTGGCTGATCCAGATCCAGACCTCGCCCAAGGGCCAGTTCCGCCCGGTGGGCAGCGCCACCTTTGGCGAGCAGCGCAAGCCGCCGCTTGCCTTCGATCAGCAGCCTCTCGAGGCGACCGCCACGATTTCCGCCTGCCTCGCGGCATGGCGGGCCGATGGCGACGGGTCGTGGACAGCCGAGGCGAAGCGCGCCTTTGGCTGGTTCCTCGGCGAAAACGACCTCTCGGTGTCGCTGGTCGATCCCGAGACGGGCAGCTGTCGCGACGGGCTGCATCCCGATCGCGCCAATGAAAACCGCGGAGGTGAATCCGTCGTGTCCTATCTTCTGAGCCTGGCCGAGATGCGCCAGCTCGCACGCCTCAGTGGCGATCGTGTGAAACCGGAGCTGCGAGCGCTCCGTGCTTGAACTCGCCCCCAATCCCATCAGTCAAGGCGACGTCGAATTGACACACGTCACGTTCCTGAATCGCCAGGCGCTCTATCTGCGCCCGGATCCTGCTCGCGTCGTGGTTCGGCCGTTCAAACCGGCGACCGAACCACGCGATCTCCATCCGAAGGAAAAGACCCGCGCCAACCACATCGTGGACCGCGTGCTTGGCCTCGACCCGGAAGCGGCCGCCAGCCAGTTGATCGACGTGCTGGAGAATTTCGACGGCCGGCATCGCAATCTGCTGCGGACCTTCGAATTCCGCTGCGACGAGATGGAAGAGGCCTTCGATCCGCATCCTCCTTTCAGCCGGATCCAGCGCCAGCTGATCGGTGCGTATTTCCTGCATGAGTATTCGTTCGAGGCTGCGGCGCTGTTCAACCCCAGCATCGTGCCGCATCCCGACCAGTCGGGCGCGGGGGAAGGCGAGAAACGTTTCGTCCTCAGCCTGCGGTCGGTCGGCGAGGGCCATATCTCGTCGCTCACCTTCCGGTCGGGAACGGTGACGGCCCAGGGCATCGTCACCGTGGATCCGACGGTTCGGCTGGCCTCGGTGCCGAAGGTGGTGGCGCGCTCGCCGGTGCCCGACGGCGAGGCGGTCGAACTCGCCTTCTCGCCCGAGGAAGACATCAGCGAGCGGCTGATCTTCCCGATCACCGCCTCGCAATCGAACGGCATCGAAGATGCGCGCTTCGTGGAATTCCACGATGGCCCCCGCAAGACCTATTACGCCACCTACACGGCCTATAGCGGCAGCGCGATCCGTTCCGAGCTGATCGAGACGACGGATTTCCAGACCTTCCGCATGGGCCCGATGCGTGGCAGCGCCGCCCGCAACAAGGGCATGGCGCTGTTCCCGCGCAAGATCGATGGCCGCTATGCCATGATCGGCCGGCAGGACAACGAGAACCTGTACCTGATCTATTCGGACGATCTGTTCTCCTGGGATGGCGGTGTCGCCATCCTGCGGCCGCGCTTCCCGTGGGAGTTCGTGCAGATCGGCAATTGCGGCTCGCCGATCGAGCTCGACGAGGGCTGGCTGCTCCTGACCCATGGCGTCGGACCGGTCCGCAAATATTCGATCGGCGCCGTGCTGCTCGACAAGGACGATCCGTCCAAGGTGCTCGCGCGTTCCAGCGAGCCGCTGGTGCGGCCGGAGCCGTCCGAGCGGGAGGGCTATGTGCCGAACGTCGTCTATACCTGCGGCGCCATGCGGCACGGCGACTATCTCGTCCTGCCCTATGCCGTCTCGGACACGTTCTCCGCCTTCGCGACGATCCGGATCGACGCCCTGCTGCGCGAAATGCGCGGCTGAACCGTCAAGCCGCGCCATCCTTTCCATACGGAAGGGTGGCGCGGCTGCGCCTCGACGGGGATGCTCTCCGGTGGACGCGCGC
Organism: Kaistia sp. UC242_56; assembly: GCF_044452255.1. Taxonomy (NCBI): domain Bacteria; kingdom Pseudomonadati; phylum Pseudomonadota; class Alphaproteobacteria; order Hyphomicrobiales; family Kaistiaceae; genus Kaistia; species Kaistia sp. UC242_56. Next base: position 4,040,153 of record NZ_JBIOAN010000002.1, on the reverse strand, counting down.
CCTCGGCTCGCGCTATCCCTTGTCGGGTTGGTTTCTCAACGGGGTGGGGCGGAACGCATTTCATGGTGACGACGCAATCGGAACACGGCGCGGCCGCACGGCTCGCCATCATCGTCATGGGCGTCTCCGGCTCGGGCAAATCCAGCATCGGCGAGGGCCTGGCCGAAGCGCTCGGCATCGATTTCGTCGATGGCGACGGGCTGCACAGCCCGGCAAACGTCGCCAAGATGGCGAGCGGCACGCCGCTGGTCGATGACGACCGGTGGCCCTGGCTCGACAGGATCGGCGCGACGCTGGGCGACCGCGCGGCCCATCCCGCCGGCATCGTCGTTGCCTGCTCGGCGCTGAAGAAGATCTATCGCGACCGGATCCGCGCCGCCGCCGGCCAGCCGATTCGCTTCGTCTTCCTCGACGCGCCGCAATCGCTGGTCAAGGACCGGCTCGGCGCGCGCAAGGGCCACTTCATGCCGCCCAGCCTGCTCGACAGCCAGTATGCGACGCTGGAGCGTCCGGGCGCGGACGAGCCCGACGTGCTCGCCGTCGCAGTCGATGTCTCGATCGCCGCAATCGTGCGCCGCGCGGCCGCCGAGCTTGCCGGCGGCGCCGCGGTCAAGCCCTTGAACTGACGAGGATTTGGCCCTCCGGCGCAAAAGCGGAACAAGAAACTCAGCCGGGCCGGATCTTGGCAACAATCCAACTCGATTCTTGCCGAGCGGCCCCGTACTAGTTTCCTGGCGGCGGCGGTCACGCCGTGGCCCCTCCCGGCTTCTGGTTCGCAATCGCCCATGACGCAAAGCCACCCTCCGATCGCAGTCGCGCTGCAAGGCGTCGCCAAGAGCTTTGGCGGCGAGCGGGTGCTGTCCGGCCTGTCGCTGGAGGTGCCACGCGGCGAATTTCTGGCGATCGTCGGCCCGAGCGGCAGCGGCAAGACCACGGCGTTGCGCATCATCGGCGGTTTTGAAGCGCCCGACGAGGGGACGGTCTGGATCTCCGGCGAGAATGTCACGGCCGTTCCAGCCGAACGGCGCGACGTCAACACCGTGTTCCAGAGCTATGCGCTGTTCCCGCATATGAGCGTCATCGACAACGTCGCCTATGGCCCGCGGATGCGCGGCGTCGGCCGCAGCGCCCGCCGCAGGAAGGCCGGCGAACTGCTGGAGCTGGTGCGTCTTTCCGATGTCGGCGACCGCAAGCCGAACCAGCTTTCCGGCGGCATGCAGCAGCGCGTGGCGCTGGCGCGCGCGCTCGCTAACGAGCCGGCCGTGCTGCTGCTCGACGAACCGCTCGGGGCGCTCGACCGGAAGCTGCGGGAAGAGATGCAGCGCGAGCTTCGCCGCATCCAGACCGAGCTCGGCGCCACCTTCATCTACATCACGCATGACCAGGAAGAGGCCTTCGGCATGGCCGACCGGCTCGCGGTGATGCGCCATGGCGGCTTCGAGCAGATCGGTGACCCCGCGACGATCTACGATCGCCCGGTCAATGCCTGGACCGCGCTCTTCGTCGGCAGCGCCAACCAGATCCGCGCCACTCTCGGCGAAAGCGGGGCCCTTCTGTCCGACCTCGGCCCCCTCGCGGCCTCGCATGTCGACCCCGCGCTGAAATCCGGCGATCCGGCTCTGGTGATCGTCCGGCCGGAAGAAACCCGCTTCCTCCGCGCCTCGGCGGATGCCGCCTCCGGCCCCAACCGCTTCGCGGCCCGCCTCGTTGACGCCGTGGCGCTCGGCCCCTCGCTGCGGCTGCGCGCGGTGACAGCCGGCGGCATCACCTTTGAATCGATCGAGCGCCGCGCTAGTTCGGACGGCATCGAGTGCCTTCCCGGCGACGCCGTCCTGGTCTCCTTCGCGGACCGTGCCGCGCGCGCCTATCGCGACGAGCCCGTTGCCAATTCCCTTCGTCCGTCCTCCTGACAAGGATCCCCGTCATGACCCGGCATCTGCTTCTTCCCAACGGTTCCCTTCGCGGCGCGGGCTTCAGCCGCCGCTCCGTCCTCGGCCTGCTGGGCGCAGCCCCGGCGGCGCTCGCCGTCGCTTCGGCCTTCCCGCGCGGCGCTTCGGCCGAGACCACTGGCGGCACGCTCAACGTCTTCTCCTGGCCGAACTATTTCTCCAATGAGAGCCTGGCCAACTACACCCGTAAGTCGGGCGTGACGCCCAACATCACCAGCTATGATTCCAACGAGACGCTGTTCGCCAAGCTGAACAGCCCGGCCGGCGCCGATTTCGATCTCGTCATCCCGAGCTCGAGCTGGATCAAGCAGATGGCCGACAAGGGCCTGCTGCAGGAGATCGACCACAACCGGCTGAACTTCGCCTCGCTCGATCCGGCGCTGCTCGACCGCGACTATGATCCCGGCAACAAATACTCGATCCCGAAGGACTGGGGCGTGCTCGGCGTCGTCTACGACCCGGAAGCCGTCGGAGCTGAGATCAAGACCTGGCAGGACTTCCTTGATGCCGGCGCCAAGCCTGGCGTCAGCGGCAAGGTGCGCCTGTCGGATTCCGGCTGGGAAACCATCGGCATGTCGCTCTGGACGCATGGCAAGGACTGGAACAAGGCGACCGAAGCCGAGATCCGCGCCGCCGGCGAGGAGATCAAGGCCTTCGCCAAGCATGTGAAGACCTTCTCCGGCCTCGATCCGAACCAGCTGGCCAATGGCTCGATCGTGCTGGCGCAGACCAACCAGGGCACGGCGCGCGCCGCCATCGGCCTCAATCCGAAGCTCAAATTCGTCGTGCCGGGGCCGATGAGTGAGCTCTGGGTCGACAATTACGCCATCCCCGCCAAGGCGCCGAACCTCGACCAGGTCTACGATTTCCTGTCCTACCAGCTTGAGCCGGAAGTGCAGCTTTCCGAGACGCAGTATATCGGCTTCCCGGCGGCGCTCGCCGGCCTGCGCGAGAAGCTGCCGGCCGACACCAAGAACGCCGACCTGATCTTCGGCGGCAAGGATCTGGACTTCTCCAAGCTGACCTCCTTCGTCGTCGACCCGGCGACGATCGGCGTCTATCTCGAAGTCCAGGCCGAGATCCAGGCCGCGGCGGGCGGGTGAAGCGGGTTGATCCGCTCCGGGAATAGCCCTGGCATGACTCGACCATCATCCTGAGGTGCCCGGCAAAGCCGGGCCTCGAAGGAGGGTCCAGGAAACGCCTTGATGCCGATAGCGGGCGGCTCTCGACGGACTTCCGGTCCGTGCCTGCACAGTCGAGTGTCTGGCTGGACCCTCCTTCGAGGCTTCGCTGACACGAAGCACCTCAGGATGATGGGGGAGCTTGATCCGGGGCGGTCTCGACGGGGCAACAAGCTCCGTCCGCCCCCTCTACCGCTTGCGGGAGAGGGCTGGGGTGAGGGACTTTCTTGGCGCGAGGGTCTCCTCCGCGCGCGATGAAGAAGCAGGCGCCGTCTCGATGTATCTTGCGCAAAAGGGCCTATGATCTCCGCGAGCAAACCTAGTCAGCTGACATCCAAGCGCGCGCCCTCGGCGCGCGTTTCCGATCACCTGTTCGCTGCCATCCCGACCGCCTGGCTCGCCATCTTCTTCCTGGCGCCGCTGGCCTTCACGGTCGTCTATTCGTTCGGCAATTCGCTGTTCGGCGCGGTCGAGCTCGGCTTCACGCTGAAAAACTACCAGACCGCGCTTTCCGGCTTCTACCTTTCGACCTTCCTGCGCACCGTGCAGTTCGCCATCACCGCCTCGGCGCTTTGCCTCGCCGTCGCCTTTCCCGTCGCCTATTTCATCGCGCGCAAGGCCGGGCGCTTCCGCACGCTGGCGCTCGTCCTGATCCTCATTCCCTATTTTTCGTCCTTTCTCGTCCGCGTCATGTCGTGGCAGATCCTGCTGGCGCGCGGCGGCGTGTTCGAGGTGGTGCTGAATTTCCTGCATCTGCACGAAGGGCCGCTCGATCTGCTCGACACCAAGACCGCCGTCTTCATCGGCATGGTCTATGCCTATCTGCCGATCGCCATCGTGCCGCTTTTCGTCGTGCTCGACCGCATGCCGCCCGCTTTGCTCGAGGCGAGCCGCGATCTCGGCGCCAGCCGCTTCCAGACCTTCTGGGCCGTGACATTGCCGATGGCGCGGCCTGGCATCGCCACCGCCGTGCTTCTGACCGCCGTGCCGATGCTGGGCGAGATGGTTATCCCAAAACTGCTCGGCGGCAGCCGCGGCGTGCTGATGGGGCAGGCGATCTCGTCGCAATATCTGCAATCGCAGAACTATGCGCTCGGCTCGGCCATGGCGGTGCTGGTGCTGGTCGCGGTTGCGGTCGTCGTCGCCGCGCTCGCCCGGCTCACCAAGGGTTTCGCCGAGGTGGCGACATGAGCGTCCGCATGGATGGCCGGCAGAAGCGCATCACCGATGCCGGGCTGACGCTCTGGTTCGGCCTCGCGATCCTGTTCCTGTTCGCGCCGCTCGCCATCTCGATGATCTATTCGTTCAATGTCGGCGTCGTCGGCAAGCAGACGTCGAATTTCACCGGCTGGACGCTGGAATGGTATCCGGCCGCCTGGAACGATCTGGCGCTGCGTCGCTCGGTCCAGACCAGCCTCTACGTCGCCTTCTGGGCGGCGCTGATCGCGCTCGGCATGGGCGCCTCGCTCGGCTATGCGCTGGTGCGCCATCCGAGCCCGCAGGTGCGAAAATGGCTGTCGGGCCTCACCTATATCCTGCTGATCGTGCCGGAAGTGGTCATCGGCGTCTCGCTGCTGCTGTTCTATGCCGTCACCGGCATTCCGCTCGGGGCGGCGACGCTGATCGCCGGCATCACCCCGGCGGCCATCGCGGTCACGGCGCTGATCGTGCGCGCCCGCGCGCTGACGCTCGACCCGAAGCTGGAGGAGGCGGCCGCCGATCTCGGCAGCACGCGGCTGAAGACGCTGTGGTTCATCGTCCTGCCGCAGCTTTTGCCGGCGATCCTGGCGGGCGGGCTGGTGTCCTATGCCTTCTGTTTCGACAATCTGGTCGTCGCCGCCTTCCTGACGACGCCAACCGTCAACACGCTGCCCGTCTATCTCTATGGCAGCCTGCAATACGGCCCGGCACCCTCCGTCTATGCGGCGGCGACGGTCGTTTTCCTGTTCACGGTAACCCTGCTCGGACTCGCGGCGCTCTGCTTCCAGCTTTCGCGACGTTCGGGGCGGGTGCGATCGGTAGGCGGGTGATGAGCGCGACCGTGCCGCTTCACCCGTCTCCGATCGTCCGGCCCCCTATGGCCCAAGACCCGCTCATCATCCTGAGGTGCCCGGCAAAGCCGGGCCTCGAAGGAGGGTCCAGGGAACGTCCCGACGGAGATCTTGAGGGTAGCTCGGCAGATCTCCAATTTCGTGCGCGCCCCCGTGGGCTCCGCTGGACCCTCCTTCGAGGCTTCGCTACCGCGAAGCACCTCAGGATGATGGCGGTGCAAACCGATTGGCTTGGGCGGCCGAAAGGCCCGCATTTGTCAACCCGCACCATCCGTTCGGCGCGCATCCCGAGCCTGCCTAATACCTCAACCGGAGCTTTGCTCCGACCGCTCCCTCCGGGACAGGTGAAAGCCAGATCCTCCGATCCGGCTGCCAGCACGAGACCCAGTTCATGACCCAGTTCTCCGCCCAAGACCTGCTCGATCCGCCCGCCTATCCCAATGTCGGCTATGCGCTGCTGGCCGACCGGATCGGCGCGGTGATGCGAAGCTTCGACGATGTCGTCTTCGTGCAGGCGGAAGCGGTCGTGGCGCTGGAAGCGGTGGCGGCCAGCCTCGCCAAGCCGGGCCTTCGCGTCCTCAACGTCGTCACCAGTATGTATGGCGACTATTTTGCCGCCTGGCTGCGCCGGGGCGGCGCTATCGTCGAGAATGTCGTGGCCGAACTCGGCCGGCCCGTCGATCTCGCGGTCTTCCAGGCGGCGCTCGACGCGATGGCCGAGGTCGATGTCGTCGTGCTTGTGCATGGCGAGGCCGCGAACGGCGTCTTGAACCCGTTGCCGGAGATCGCCGAGGCCGCCAAGGCGCGCGGCGCGTTGCTGGTGGTCGACGCCGTCGCCTCGATCGGCGCGCATACTTTCGAGGTCCAGACGTTCGGCATCGATATCGCCGTCATCGGCCCGCAAAAGGGACTCGGCGGCCCGGCCGGCCTTTCCGCCATCTCGGTCAGCGAGGCGGCCTGGGCGAAGATCGCCGAGGAGCCGGCGCTGCGGCTCTCGACGCTGTCGCTGCTCGATCTCAAGGAGAAATGGCTGGATCTCGGCGCCGATGCGCTGCCCGGGACGCCGGCGCCGCTCGAATTCTGGGCGCTGGATGCGGCGCTCGACCGGATCGACGCGGAAGAAGACGGCATCGAGACGGTGATCGAGCGCCACCAGCTTGCCGCCCGGGCGACGCGCGCCGGCCTCCGCGCGCTCGGCGTAACCCCGTGGATCGAAGAAGACGCTTCCGCCTCGGCGCTGGTGACGGCGGCGCCGGTTCCTTCCGGTATCGAACCGCAGGCACTGGTCGACGCTGCCGCCGAGTTCGAGGGCTCGGCCATCAGCCTCGGCGTCGGCGGCGTCGAGCATCTGCTGGTCCGCCTCAACCACACGGGCATCCGCGCCGCCTATCGGCCGGTGGTCGCCAATGTCGTCGCTTATGGCCAGGCGCTGGCCGCGCTCGGCGAGAGCGTCGATATCGACGCGGCGATCGAGGCCGTCGCCAAGACCTACCAGGACGCCGAGCCGGTGGGGTCGGCGGAATAGGCCGTTCTTCACCTCTCCCTGAGGGAGAGGTCGACGGCCGCAGGCCGGCGGGTGAGGGTTTACGGCCCCACCGGAGAGTTTCCTAAACCCTCACCCGGCTCTTCGAGCCGACCTCTCCCTCAGGGAGAGGTGAGAAGCCAGCACCGGAACCGCCCATGACCGCCCGAACGATCCATCTGAACGCCTTCGAGAATTGCTCGCCGGTCAACATCTCGTCCGGCCTCTGGCGCCATCCGGAAGACCAGTCGCACCGCTACAAGGATCTGAGCTACTGGACGGAGCTGGCGGTGATGCTGGAAGGGGCGGGCTTCGACTCGATTTTTTTGGCCGACGTGCTCGGCATGCTCGACGTCTATCAGGGCAAGCCGGACGCGGCCTTGCGCACCGCCACACAGGTGCCGATCAACGATCCCCTCTCGATTATTTCCGCCATGGCGGCGGTCACGAAAAAACTTGGCTTCGCCGCCACCGTCTCGCTGACCTACGAGCAGCCCTACAGCTTCGCCCGCAAGATGACGAGCCTCGACCATGCGAGCCAGGGGCGCGTCGGCTGGAACATCGTCACCTCCTATCTCGACAGCGCCGCGCGCAATCTCGGCGGCGGCGAGCAGCTCGCGCATGACGAGCGCTATGATCGCGGCGACGAGTTCATGGAGGTGCTCTACAAGCTCTGGGAAGGGTCCTGGGAGGACGATGCCGTCGTCATCGACAAGGCGAGGGGCGTCTATGTTGATCCCGCCAAGGTCCATCCGATCGCGCATCAGGGTCGCTATTTCACCGTGCCCGACGCCTTCATCGCCGAGCCCTCGCCGCAACGTACGCCGGTGCTGTTCCAGGCCGGTTCGTCCTCGCGCGGCCAGCAATTCGCCGCCACCCATGCCGAGGGGGTCTTCGTGCACGGCACGCGGCCGGAGGTGATCGCGCCCGTCGTCGCCAATGTGCGCGCCCGCGCGGCGGCGCTCGGCCGCGACCCGCGCAGCATCAAGGCCTTCGCCGTCACCACCATCATCGCCGCTGAAACGGACGGCGAGGCGGAGGAGAAATACGCGGAACTGCTCTCCTATGGCGATTACGAGGGCGCGATGGTGCAATTCGCCGGCCCGCTCGGCCTCGACGTGTCGAAGTTCGATCCCGACATGCCGCTGACCGAAATCAATCCGAACGCGGCGCAGTTCGCCCGGCATCTGTTTTCGGACGCCGATCCCGACGTCGTCTGGACGCTGCGCGACATCGCCCATTACATGGGCGTCGGCGGCATGGGCCCGAAATTCGTCGGCTCCGGCAAGACGATCGCCGACGAGATGGAGCGCTGGGTCGAGATCGCCGATCTCGACGGCTTCAACATCACCTATGCCATCCGTCCCGGCACCTTCGTCGACACGGTGAAATACGTCGTGCCGGAACTGCGCCGCCGCGGCCTGATGCGCTCGGCCTATGACGGCTCGACGTTCCGCGAGCGCCTCTATGGCAAAGGCCAGAAGAACTTGCGCGACGACCATCCGGGAAGGAAGTTCTGGAGGGGGTAGGGGGCTTCCTTCACCTCTCCCATGGGGAGAGGTCGGCCCGCAGGGCCGGGTGAGGGGTTGCGGCCTCACCGGAGAAAGCTCAACCCCTCACCCGCCGCACGTTGTGCGTCGACCTCTCCCTATGGGAGAGGTGAAGGAAGTCAGTTGGAGACCTTGCCGATGTTTTCGCTTTCAGACGCCCAGCGCTTCATGCAGGCCGAGGGCATCGATGCCTGGCTGCTGGTCGATTATCGCGGCAGCAATCCGCTGCTCTGGCACATCCTCGGCGTCGTCCGGAACCCGACCCGCCGCGCCTTCCTGATCGTGCCGCGAACCGGCGCGCCGGTGCTGCTGATCCATACCGTCGACCAGTTCTTCTTCCACGACGTTGACATCGACAAGCGGATCTTCCGCGGCTGGGTCGAGATGCGGGCGATGCTGCGCGACCTGCTCGGACCGGCCAAGACGCTGGCGCTGGAATATTCGGAAGAGGGTGGCGTGCCGACCGTCTCCTGGACCGATGCCGGCACCGTCGAACTGCTGCGGAGCTGGGACTACCGGATCGTCACCTCGGCCGATCTCTTCCAGGTCTCGGCCGCCGCCTGGGACGATTTTGCGATCGAGTCCCACAAGCGCGCCTGCGTCGTCGTCGCCGGCATCAAGGACGCCGCCTTCGACCGGGCGAAATCAGCCATCCGGGTTAACAAGCCGCTAACAGAATATGAGCTGCAGCAGTTCATTTTTTCCGAGTTTGACCGCCTCGGCCTGGAGACTGAAGGTCAGCCCGTGGTGCAGGTCAATGGTCATTCCGGGATCGTCTCCTACGAGCCGAAGCCGGAAGGATCGGCGACGATTGGCGCCGGCGACTGGCTGCTGATCGATTTCTGGGCGCGCTATCCCGGCGAGCGCAACGTCTATTCCGACATCGCCTGGGGCGCCTATGCCGGCGCGGTCATACCGGAAGAGCTCCAGGCCGTCTTCGACATCGTTCGCCACGCCCGCGACGCCGCGCTGCAAGCGATTGAAACCGCTTGGGAAAACGGCGAGACGCTGGAAGGCTGGCAGGTCGACGATGTGGCGCGCGGCATCATCGCGGCTGCCGGCTACGGCGACAATTTCCACCACCGCACCGGCCACAGCATGGGGCCGGGCAAGCGGCTGCATGGGCTCGGCGTCAATCTTGACAACCTCGAAACCCACGACACCCGTCGCATCCTGCCGCGCACCGGCTTTTCCATAGAGCCGGCGATCTATCTGCCGGAATTCGGCGTCCGGCTGGAGATCAACGTGTTCCTCGATCCGGTCGCGGGACCCACGGTGACGACGCCGACCCAGACGGAAATCGTCAGGCTTGTCTGAGGTTTAGGCGTTGCGGCGAAGCAGGCTCGCATAGATCTCGTCGTCGCCGCAAAGGCCGGCGAGGCGGCCCAACTGGTCGACGAAGACGATCGGGTGGTCGGATTGCCGCTTCAGCGCGATCGCCGCATTGAGCTTGAGATCGACGGGCGCGACGATGATATCGCAGGGCGTGTCGAAGCTCGCGGCATCGCCCTCGACGACGCCAAGCTTGCCCTCGCAGCCATTCACTTCGACCCCGACCGGCCGGTCGGCGGCGTCGACGCGGATGCGCACCAGGCCCTCGCGGTCGAGCAGGACGGCGCCCTCGGCGCGGCGCAGCGCGCGGGCCGGCGTCATCACCGAACGTCCGCGCAACACGTTCAACGGGTTGGTATGCTTGACGAATTCGGCGACATAGGCGTTGGCGGGGCGGAGCAGGATTTCCTCCGCCGTGCCCGCCTGGACGATCCGGCCGCCCTCCAGGATGGCGATCTTGTTGCCGAGCTTCATCGCCTCGTCCAGGTCGTGGCTGACGAACAGGATGGTCTTCTGGATCCGGCTCTGCAGGCTGAGCAACTCGTCCTGCATCTTGTCGCGGATCAGCGGGTCCAGCGCCGAGAATGGCTCGTCCATCAAGAGGATGTCGGCGTCGGTCGCAAAGGCGCGCGCCAGCCCGACGCGCTGCTGCATGCCGCCGGAAAGCTCATGCGCGTGCTTGTCGGCCCATTGCGTCAGCCCGACCATGGCGAGCTTCTCGTCGACGATGCGCTTACGCTCGTCCTTCGGAATGCCGCGGATTTCCAGGCCGAAACCGACATTTTCCCGCACCGAGCGCCAGGGCAGGAGGCCGAATTGCTGGAACACCATCGAGACGGTGCGCATGCGGATCTCGCGCAGCATGGCCTCGCCACAGGCCGCCACGTCGACCGGCTTGCCGTCGTGCGAGACCGAGACGCTGCCGCGCGCCACCGTGTTGAGTCCGTTTACCGCGCGGAGCACCGTGGATTTGCCAGAGCCGGAGAGTCCCATCAGCACGCAGATCTCGCCGCGCTCGACCGTCAGGTTGACGCCGGCGGCGCCAAGCACCGAGCCGGTCTGGACCAGGATCTCGTCGCGTGTCGCGCCCTTGTCGATCAGCGCCAGCGCTTCTTTCTGGCGGTCGCCGAAGACGATGTCGACATCGCGGAATTCGATCGCCGCCATCTCAGCGCTTCCCCGACTTGGGCTCGGGGCGCTTGCAGACGCGGTCGAGCACGATTGCGAGAAGCACGATAGCCGCGCCCGCCTCGAAGCCCATGCCGATATTGACGGAATTGAGCGCGCGCACCACCGGCTTGCCCAGCCCGTCGGCGCCGACAAGGGCGGCGATCACCACCATGGAGAGCGACAGCATGATGCACTGGGTGACGCCGGCCATGATCGTCGGCATCGCATAGGGCAGCTCGACCTTGTAGAGCAGCTGCCGCCGCGTGGCGCCAAAGGCCTTGCCGGCCTCCTGCAACTGGCTCGGGACCGAGGAAATGCCGAGATGGGTCAGGCGGATCGGCGCGGGAATGGCGAAGATCACGGTCGAGATCAGGCCGGGCACGGCGCCGAGCCCGAACAGCACCAGGGTCGGGATCAGGTAGACGAAGGTCGGGATCGTCTGCATCAGATCGAGGATCGGCCGGATGCCGGCATAGAGCCAGGGCCGGTGCGCGGCGGCGATGCCGATCGGTACGCCGACGACGACGCAGACGACGGTGGCCCAGATCACCAGCGACAGCGTCTCGAGCGTCGCCTGCCAGTAGCCGAGATTGATCACCAGCAGGAAGGCGATGACCGTAAAGGCCGTCAGGCGGATCGAGCGATGCAGCGCATAGGCGATCGCGCCGAAGATGGCGATGAGCAGAAGCGGCGGCGTCAGGATCAGCAGGTCGGTCAAGCCGTCGATCAGCGAACCGAGGACGAGCGAAATGAAGTCGAAAAGCCACTGCGCATGCAGATTGAGGAAGTCGACGAAGGTCTTGATCCAGGAGCCCAGCGGGATCTTGTGCTCGGTCAGCCAGCTATACATGGGAAGGGTCTCCGGCGGCCGTTAAAGACCGTCCGGGCGGTTACAGCTCCGCCCGGTCTTGCAGCGCGGTCGATGTCGACGCCAGCAAGCCGGCGTCGACAGGGACGGGATTTCGATCAGAGGCCGAGGCTCTTCTTCACGGCCGGCAGGCCGGGCTGGCCGTCGATCGTGTTGACGCCGGCAAGCCAGCCATCGAGCGCGGCCGGATTGGCCTTCAGCCAGGCGGTGGCGGCCGCATCCGGGTCCAGTCCGCCATCCAGGATGCTGGAACATGACCTGGCCTTCGATCGGCAGGGTGAACTTCATGTTCTTGATCAGCGCGCCGACATTCGGGCACTCTTCGAGGAAGCCCTTGCGCACGCTGGTCGAAACCGTGGCGCCGCCGAAATTCGGCCCGAAGACGTCATCGCCGCCATCGAGATATTCCATCTTGAACTTCTCGTTCATCGGATGGGGCGCCCAGCCCAGGAAGACGATCGGCTCTTCGCGGCGGCCGGCGCGATCGACCTGCGAGAGCATGCCCTGTTCGCTCGATTCCACCAGTTCGAAGGAGCCGAGATCGAACTTGTTGGCCTTGATCATGTCGAGGATCAGGCGATTGCCGTCATTGCCCGGCTCGATGCCATAGATCTTGCCGCCGAGCTTGTCCTTGAACTTGGCGATGTCGGCAAAGGTCTTCAGGCCCTCGTTGAAGAGGTAGGTCGGCACGGCGAGCGTATATTTGGCGCCTTCGAGATTGACGCCGACCACTTCGACCGAGCCGTCATCCTGATAGGGCTTCAGATCGGCGGCCATGGAGGGCAGCCAGTTGCCGAGGAAGACGTCGATATCCTTGTTCTTCAGCGAGGCGTAGGTGACCGGCACCGACAGCACCTGCAGCTTCGGCGTGTAGCCGAGCCCGGTCAGGATGCGCGAGGTCAGGCCCGTCGTCGCCGAGATATCGGTCCAGCCGACATCGGAGAAACGCACGGTCTTGCAGGAAGCGGGCTCGGCCGCATAAGCGGTGCCGGCGAGCGCGACGACGCAGGCCGCAGCCGCCAAGGTCTTCGACAGTATCGAATTGAGCATTCAGATTCTCCCAACGGGCGGCCATGCGGAAACGGCCGCTGCTCCCCACCAAGCATAGCGCAGCATGGGACGCGTTGAAGCGTCCTATACATTGGATCTGGTGATAGTCCCCGTGGCGATGTGTCCACCGCTCTTCGTTATTTGTCCAATCAACATCAAACGGAGCGCCATGTCACGCGCATTGTTTGCTCGTTCAATGCTCGAAAGAGCCGTTTTTCTAAGCGCCTGAGTCATTCCTTGTCATTTGTGACGCTGGGGAAGTGCGCGGGCGCATCACGCGGCGCGTAATTATTGATTGCTTGTTCAATCAAGATGCCTGACCATTGAACGGCTTGATGGCGGAAGGGGAATGACATGCGTGAGGCCGGTTCCGTCCGGGTCGAAGCCGAGGACGTCCGGAGACGGCAGCTGATCGAGGCGACGATCGAATCGCTCGCCGATGTCGGTTTCGCCGCCTGTACGCTGATGGATATCGCCCGCCGCGCCGGTGTCTCGCCCGGGCTGGTGGCGCATTATTTCGGCGACAAGGAAGGCCTGCTGGAGGCGACGCTCCGCCATCTCGCCGGTCGGCTCGCCCGGCTGGTGTCGATCCGGCTGGCGCAGGCGCGCACGCCGCGCGAGCGGATCCAGGCCGTCATCGACGCCAATCTGGCGCCCGAGGAATTCGACCGCCGCACCGCCAGCGTCTGGCTCGCCTTCTGGGGCCAGGTGATCCATTCGGCCCGCTTCAAGCGCGTGCAGAACGTCTATCAGCGCCGCATGCTTTCCAATCTGCGCCATGGCCTGAAGCAGATCGTGCCGGCGCGCGAGGCGCAGTCGATCGCGATCGCCATCGCGGCGGTGATCGACGGGCTCTGGCTGCGCGAGACTCTGGCGGCCGAAGGCGAGCCGCATGGCGCGGGGGCGCGCGCGATCGCCACCGCCTTCGTCGATGCGCAGCTGGCAGCCGTCCGGCCGCGCGCCGCCATCGCCGAGCCGCCGACGAACCGGGGCGGCCGCGACCATGCCATCCGCAATCACATCGGCGGCCGTGCCCATCCGGCCGTCGAGGCCCGCAGCTTCGCCACGATCAATCCGGCAACCGGCGAGACCCTCGCCGAAATCGAGATCTCCGGCCCTGCCGAGATCGAGGCGGCGGTGAAGAGCGCCAGGCGCGGCCAGAAGATCTGGGCCTCGATGACCGGCAGCCAGCGCGGGCAGATCCTGAAGCGCGTCGCCAGCCTCCTGCGCGAGCGCAATGATGAACTGGCGCGGCTGGAGACGCTCGATACCGGGAAGCCGATCCAGGAAACCTCGGTGGTCGACGTGCTGTCCGGCGCGGATTGCATCGACTATTTCGCCGGTCTGGCGGGGGCGATCACCGGCGAGCATGTCGATCTCGGGCCGGAAGCATTCGGCTATACGCGCCGCGAACCGCTCGGCATCGTCGCTGGCATCGGCGCCTGGAACTATCCGCTGCAGATCGCCTGTTGGAAGGCGGCCCCGGCGCTCGCCGCCGGCAATGCGATGATCTTCAAGCCGGCCGAGCTGACGCCGCTGACGGCGGTGAAGCTGGCGGAGATCATGACCGAGGCCGGCGTGCCGGACGGCGTCTTCAACGTCGTGCAGGGCTTTGCCGAGACCGGACGGCTGCTGACGCGCCATCCCGATATCGCCAAGATCTCGCTGACCGGCGAAGTCGGCACCGGCAAGAAGGTGATGGCGGACGCGGCCGAGACGCTGAAGCAGGTGACGCTGGAACTAGGCGGCAAGTCGCCCTTGCTGGTCTTTGAGGACGCCAATCTCGACGATGCCGTCTCCGGTGCGCTACTTGCCAATTTCTATTCGGCCGGCGAGGTCTGTTCGAACGGCACCCGCGTCTTCGTGCAGGAGAGCGTGCGCGAGGCGTTTCTGGAAAAGCTCGTCACCCGCACCAACCGGATGATTGTCGGCGACCCGCTCGATCCGCGAACCCAGGTCGGCGCGTTGATCTCGGAAGCGCATATGCAGAAGGTGCTCGGCTATATCGAGCGCGGCAAGGCCGAGGGCGCCAGGCTCCTGACCGGCGGGCACCGCGTCGTCGATGGCTCGCTTTCGAAGGGCGCCTTCGTCGCGCCGACGGTCTTCGATGGCTGCGCCGACGACATGGCGATCGTGCGCGAGGAAATCTTCGGGCCGGTCATGGCCGTGCTGTCGTTTCGCGACGAGGAAGAGGCGATCGCGCGGGCCAACGACACGCCCTTCGGCCTGGCGGCCGGCGTCTTCACCCGCGATCTGGCGCGCGGGCACCGGGTCATCGCGCGGCTGCAGGCCGGCACCTGCTGGATCAATCACTACAACGTCACGCCGATCGAACTGCCCTTCGGCGGCTTCAAGCAATCCGGCCTCGGTCGCGAAAACTCCAAGGCTGCGCTCGAGCACTACACCCAGCTGAAGAGCGTCTACGTCAATCTGGGATCCATCGACTCGCCCTACTGATTCCGCGCCATTCCGTGATTCATGGCAACAGGGAATGGCTTCAGCTCTTTGTTTGATCGCGTTTTCTTCACGCGAACCGGTGGCCACTTCGCTCGAAAAAGCTTCAGGAGGATGCCGTGCCGAACGGGAACGCTGAAAGCTTCGACTATATTGTCGTCGGCTCGGGTTCCGCCGGTTCGGTGCTGGCCAACCGACTGACCGAGGATGGCCGCCATACCGTCCTCGTACTCGAATATGGCGGCTCCGATCGGTCGGTGCTGATCCAGATGCCGGCGGCGCTGTCGATACCCATGAACATGGCGCGCTATAGCTGGCGCTATGAGACGGAGCCCGAGCCTCATCTGGACGGGCGCCGGCTGCATTGCCCGCGCGGCAAGGTGCTGGGCGGTTCGTCGTCTATCAACGGCCTCGTCTATGTGCGCGGCAATCCGCTTGATTTCGAACGCTGGGAGGAGGAGGGCGCTTCCGGCTGGGCCTACCGCGACGTGCTGCCCTATTTCCGCCGGGCCGAGGCGCGGCAGGAGGGCGGTGACGACTGGCGCGGCCAGGACGGGCCACTCGCCACCCGCTACGGCTCGCTGGAGAACCCGCTCTACAGGACCTTCATCCAGGCGGCGGCCGAGGCTGGCTATCCCACTACCGATGACATCAACGGCGCGCAGCAGGAAGGCTTTGGCCGGATGGACATGACGGTGAAGGATGGCGTGCGCTGGTCGACGGCGAACGCCTATCTGAAGCCGGCCATGACCCGTCCCAATCTCGAAGTCCGCACCCATGCGCTTGCGACGGCGATCCTGTTCGAGGGGCGTCGCGCCGTCGGCATCCGCTATGAGCAGGGCGGCGTTTCCAAGGAAGTCCGCGCCCGGCGCGAGGTGATTCTCTCCGGCGGGCCGATCAACTCGCCGCAGCTTCTGAAGCTCTCGGGCGTCGGTCCCGCCGGTGAATTGCAGGCGCTGGACATTCCGGTGGTCGCGGACCGGCCGGGGGTCGGCGAGAATCTGCAGGATCATCTGGAGTTCTATTTCCAGATGGCCTGCACCCAGCCGATCACGCTCTACGCGTGGTCCGGGCTGGTCGGCAAGGGCATGGTCGGGGCGCAATGGCTAACCACCGGCACCGGGCTCGGCGCCAGCAATCACTTTGAAAGCTGCGGTTTCATCCGCTCGCGCCCGGGCATCCGCTATCCCGACATCCAGTATCATTTTCTGCCGATGGCCGTGACCTATGACGGCACCGGGCTTGCCTCCGAGCATGGCTTCCAGGCGCATGTCGGGCCGATGCGCTCCAAGAGCCGGGGCCATGTCCGGCTCGCCACGCGCGACCCGCATGTCCATCCCAGCATCCGCTTCAACTATATGAGCCATGCCGACGACTGGACCGAGATGCGCGCCTGCGTGCGGCTGACGCGGGAGATCTTCGCCCAGCCGGCCTTCGCGCCCTATCGCGGGCGCGAGATCCAGCCGG
This sequence comes from Kaistia sp. UC242_56, assembly GCF_044452255.1. NCBI lineage: Bacteria > Pseudomonadati > Pseudomonadota > Alphaproteobacteria > Hyphomicrobiales > Kaistiaceae > Kaistia > Kaistia sp. UC242_56. The sequence continues at coordinate 4,023,559 of NZ_JBIOAN010000002.1, read as the reverse complement.
GCGCGGATGTGGTCAGCGACGAAGCGATCGACGCCTTCATTCGCGCCAAGGTGGAAAGCGCGTATCACCCGTCCTGCAGCTGCAAGATGGGGGCGGTCGACGACCGAATGGCCGTGGTCGATCCGGAAACGCGGGTGATCGGCGTCGAGGGGCTGCGCGTCGTCGACAGCTCGATCATGCCGTCGGTGACGACCGGCAATCTCAACGCGCCGACCATCATGATCGGCGAGAAGGCGTCAGACCATATTCTCGGGCGGCCGATGCTGGTTGCCGCCCATGCGCGCTATCATGTCGCCGAGAACTGGCAGACGGCCCAAAGGTGACGCGCGTCTAGAACTCGATCAGCCGGTGGCTGCGCAGATAGGCGAGGATCGCCTGCGCCTTTTCGGTGGGGGTGCCGTCCGTGACGAGGGTGCCGCCCTTGCTCTCGCTGGTGATGGCCGCCGCCATGCGGGCATGGCCGGATTTCTTCTCCGTCGCCTTGAGCACGACCGGCTTCCTGGCCGGTTCGGTGCGCCATGCCGTCGATGTGGCCTCGGTTGAGGCGGGTGCCGGTAATGTTACGGACTGGCCCGACACGCGGCGCAGATGGCTGTAGCGCGGCGTGAGCGGCGCCATCGGATGCACGGCGATGATCGCCGGAAGGCGGACCGTGACGCGGCGCCGCTGGCCCTTGGGCAGGAATTGCGTGATCTCGGCCTGGCCCTCCGCCACGGCGAGATCCAGCGCCTGCGCCACAATCGGCAGGCCGAGGCGTTTGGCAAGCGCATAGGGCAGCATGCCGCTCGCCTCGCCGCCTTCCGTCCGGCTACCGGTGAGGATCAGGTGGAAGCCCTGCAAGCGCGCGGCGAGCGGGGGCACGATGTCCTGCCCGCCCGGCACCGGAAGGATCTCGAGCGGCGCGGCGCTGTAGGCGAGGTAGTCGGCCAGTGCCGGCTCGTTCGGGTCGCCGGCATGGAGGATCGTGACCTCACCGCCGGCCTTGCGCGCCAGTTCCAGCGCCAGCAGATCGTTACGATCCGGCCGCGCCGCGCCGCTCACCGGATTGCGGCCGATCGAGACGAGGACGGCGATGCGGAGCTGCCAGCTATCCATCGGCCCGCGCCTCGTCGACGGCATCGCCCGGCCAGTTTCGCCCGGCGGTCTCGCTCACAAGCGCCTGCATGACCGCTTGCGCATCCGCGACAATGGTCAGATCGGCGCGACGGGCAATCGGGGCGCTGGCATCGCTGTTGATGGCGATGACATGCCGGCAGGCGCGGATTCCTTGCAGATGCTGCACGGCGCCGGAAATGCCGATCGCCATGTAGACGCTGGCCTGAACCGTCTTGCCGGTAGCGCCGACCTGCTTGTCCCTGGGGAAGCGGCCATCGTCAACGGCGACGCGGCTGGCGCCGATCGCCGCGCCGAACAGGTCCGCCACCGCTTCGAGCGTCGGGACGTCGCGCACGCCATTGCCGGCCGCGACGATGAAATCGGCCTCCTCGAGCGGCAGCGCCGCCCCCGCGACCGGCTTGAGCCCGAGGTCCCGATAGAGGCCCGGCGCCACGGCATGGGCGGCGTAGTCGAGCCGTTCGCCGGCGCCGAGGAAGGGCAAGGCAGCATCGATCGCGCCGGGGTCGAGCAGGATGAACCGCGGCAGGCCGCGCCGGGCCAGCACGGTGCCGCCTTGCCGGTTGCAGGCAACCGAGACCGGCTTCAGTTCGACGACATGGGTTGCGATCTCTACGTCCAGCGCCGCCGCGGCGCGTCGGCCGAGATCGCCGGTGCCCGTCGGGCTGTCCGGCATCAGGACATGGCGCGGCTGGAAGCGATCAATGACGTCGGACAGTACTGACACCTCCAGATCCGGCAGAAAGGCGCCATTGCCGCATTCCGGCACGGCGAGGATCCGGTCCGCGCCAAAGGGCCCCAGATCCTCCGCCAGATCGCCCAGAACCAGCACCAGCACGGGGGTGGCGGGATCGGCCAGGATCGCAGCGGCGGCGATCGCCTCGCGGGCCGGCCCATCAAGGGCGCCGCGATCGCTATGCGCCACGACCAGCAGGGTCGCCGTCGCCTCGCTGACGAGGCGCAGCGGCCTGGAGGTCGCCGTCGCGACGGGCGAAAGCGTGATGTCGCCGGCTTCGCCTTCCTCGCCCAGCACGATCCGGCGGATACCTTCGGGCGTGATCCGGAAGGGGCGTCGCGGGTTTATGCGCCGGGTGCCGCTCATCTCAGGCCTCCAACGACGCGGCGACAAGTTCGGCGATATCGAGGATTTCCGGCCGCTTGCCGACGACGCCTTCCAGCATCGCCGTGCAATTGGGACAGGCGACGGCGATGATGCCGGCACCCGTTTCGCGCGCATCGTCGACGCGGATATCGGGTATCCGCCTCTTGCCGGGTATGTCCGTCAGCGGCGCGCCGCCGCCGCCGCCACAGCAGCGGCCGCGCAGGCCGGATCGCTCCATCTCGCGCACCGCCACGCCCATACCGGCGAGCAGGGCGCGCGGCGCGTCGATCTCGCCATTATAGCGGCCGAGATAGCAGGGGTCGTGATAGGTGATCGGCCGAGGATCCTCTCGAGCGCCGAGTGTCAGCGCGCCGCTGCGCGTCAGTTCTGCCAGCAGGGTCGTGTGGTGCAGCACGGCGTAGCGCCCGCCCAGCGCGGGATATTCGTTGCGAAGGCTGTTCAGCACATGCGGGTCGGCTGTGACGATCCGCTTGAAATCGAGGCTGTCGAGCGTCGCGATATTGGCCTTCGCCAGGGTCTGGAACGTCGCCTCGTCGCCGAGCCGGCGGGCGGTGTCGCCCGTATCGCGTTCCAGCGTGCCGAGCAGGGCGAAGTCGACCTTGGCCGCCTTCAGCGATCGGACCAGTGCGCGCAGCGTGCGCTGATAGCGCATGTCGAAGACGCCTTCGCCGGCGACCAGAAGAATGTCGATTGCCTCGCCGGGCTGCGCCTGTCGCACATCGAGATCGACCGCCCAGTGGGGCCGCGCCGCATGGGGAAAGCCGCCGACCGTGCCGGTCTCGCGCAGATGGGCGAGGGTTTCCGGCCCCTTGCCGGGGATGTCGCCATGCGCCAGCGTTTCGAAGCGGCGCAGATCGACGATGGCGTCGACATGCTCGATCAGCATCGGGCATTCCTGCACGCAGGCGCGGCAGGTCGTGCAGGACCAGAGCGTCTCCGGCGCCACCAACGTTGGCAGGATGGCCGCGTTCGGCGCGCCAAAATGCTTGCCGATCGGAAGCCCCGGCGAGGGACTGCCGGCATAGGCGGCGTCGCTGCCGCCCGTCATGCCGACGACGAGATCCTGGATCAGCTTCTTAGGGTTGAGCGGCTGGCCGGCGGCGAAGGCAGGGCAGGCCGCCTCGCACTTGCCGCACTGGACGCAGGCGTCGAAGGAAAGCAACTGGTTCCAGCGGAAATCGGCCGGCTTCTCGACGCCGAAATCGCCCGCCTGAATGTCCAGAAGCTTCAGGCCCGTGGAGGGATGGGTGAAGCGCTCGGGGCGGGGATGGAGGCCCATATGCAGCAGCCCGGCAACGGCATGCTTCATCGGCCCGCCCGTGCCGATACCCAGCGCCAGTTCGGCCGTGCCGGCGAGAAGGAAAAGCAGGATGAGCGCCGCGAAGCCCGCGACCAGGCCGGAAACGGGCAGGCTCGCGCCGGTGATCACGCCGAGCAGGACAAGCCCGAGCGCGAAGGCGGCGAGGCTGTAGGGCAGGCGGCTCCAGGCGCCCCGGGACAGCCGCGCTGGCGGCTTGCGGCGACGGAGCCAGACGAAGACGCTGCCCGAAAGCATGATGAGGGCGGCGATCGCGATCAGCCAATCGAGGCCGGGCGAATAGAGCAGCAGGCCGTAATTGATGCCGACCAGCACCAGCGCGGCGATGGCGCCGCCCGCCACGGCCATGTGCGTTCGGGCGATATAGGGATCGCGCGCTACGATATGGTGCAGGTCGACGAAATAGCGCTTCGGGATGGCGAGCAGGCCGAGCCAGTTCACGCGGGCCTTCCGGCCCTTCCGCCACAGCCCGGCCCGCCGCCACACGCCGACGATGAGGACCAGGACGGCAAGCCAGAACAGGATCGTGACCGCGCCGGCGAGCGGAAACACTGTCAAAAATCCTTGCAAAGGCGCAGCGCATCATAGATCGCGCCGTGGATGTTGTGCTGGGAGATGCAGTCCCCGACCCGGTAGAGCAGATAGTGGTCGCCGGACAGGTCTTCGGCAAGGGCGGGCTGCGGCTCCGCCGCGAAGAGCCGGGCGACATCGATCTGGCCGCGGTTGAGCGAGCCTTCCTTCAACTCCCAATAGAGCCCGTCATTCGGCAGGATGCCGTTCTCGATGACGACCTGATCGACGGCGCGCTCCTCTAGCGCCTCGGTATATTCGTTGCGCAAGACGGCGATCTTGTTGTCGCCCTCGGCATAGACGCGGTCGAGCCAGTGGTTCGGCGTCATCACGACGTCCATCGCATAGAGGCGGCGATAGAAGATCGGGAAGGTCGTGCCGCCGACATCGTCGGCGATCTTCACGTCGGGCGTCACGATCTCGACCGTGCTGCCGCGCGTCGCCAGAAAGTCGGCGACGCCCGCGCCGGCATGGGTGCTGACGGCGTCGTAGACGAGGACGTTCCTGGCCGGCTCGACGCGGCCGGAGAGAATGTCCCACGAACTGACCGCCAATCCGTCCGCCACGCCCCAGCCCGCGACATCGCCGCTATGGCTCGCCCCGCCCGTGGCAAGCACCACAATGTCCGGCTGCTCGCCCAGGATCATCGCGGCCGTCGCCTCCGTGCCCATGCGCCGGTCAACGCCGAGGCGTTTGGTCTCCATGTCGAACCAGCGGACGATGCCGGCCATCTGTTCGCGCTGCGGCGCCTTGGCGGCGAGATTGATCTGGCCGCCGACGGCCTCATTCCGTTCGAACAGCACGACTTCATGCCCGCGAGCCCGGGCGACGCGGGCCGCCTCCAGCCCGCCCGGCCCGCCGCCGACCACCACCACCTTGCGGATCGGGCCGGTCGAGCGGGCGATGACATGCGGCATGGTCGCTTCGCGCGAGGTGGCGGCGTTCTGGACGCAGAGCACGTCATGGCCATTATACTGCCGGTCGATGCAGTAATTCGCGCCGACGCATTGCTTGATCTCGTCCTCGCGACCGTCGCGGATCTTCTCGACCATATGCGGATCGGCGATCTGCGCCCGCGTCATGCCGACGAGATCGACCATGCCGCCGGCAAGGATGCGCTCGGCCTGTCCGGCGTCGCGGATGCTCTGCGCATGCATGACGGGAATCGTGACCACGGATTTGATGCCGGCGGCGAGATGCACGAAGGGTTCCGGCGGCAGCGCCATGGGCGGCATGCAGTTCGCCAGCGTGTTGTGCGTATCCGCGCCGGAGCCGATGACGCTCAGATAATCGATCAGCTTGGTCTCGCTCATCGCCTGCGCGATCTGCTTCAGCGTCTCGTGGTCGAGCCCGTCCTCGTGGAACTCGTCGCCGCACATGCGCAGGCCCACGCAGAAATCCGCACCCACTGCTTCGCGAACCGCCGTCAACACCTCGATGCCGAAGCGCATCCGGTTTTCGAGGCTGCCGCCGAACTCGTCGCTCCGACGGTTGGTGCGCGGGCTCCAGAACTGGTCGATCAGGTGCTGGTGCGCCGCCGAGATCTCTATGCCGTCGAGACCGGCGGCCTGGACGCGCTTCGCAGCTTTGGCGAAATCGCCGACGATGCGGCGGATTTCCTCGATTTCGATGATCTTGGCATTGCCGCGATGCACCGGTTCGCGGATGCCGGACGGGGTCATCAGATGCGGCCAGTGCTCGCCATGATAGGAGGATCGGCGCCCCATATGAGTTCGCCTGGATCATGATCTTCGCGCCATGCCGGTGCATGGTTTCGGCGAGCCGGGCGAGCGGATCGATGACGGCGTCGGTGGAGAGATTGACCGATTTCCACCAGCCCTGCGGGCTGTCGATCGAGACCGGGCTGGAGCCGCCGCAGATCGCCAGGCCGAGGCCACCCCTGGCTTTTTCCTCGTAGTAGCGGATGTAGCGATCGCCCGGCAGGCCGCCGGGCTCGGCACAGACCTCGGCATGCGCCGTCGAGACGACGCGGTTGCGGATCGTGACCTGGTTGAGCGTGATCGGCGAGAGCAGATGCGGGTAGCGCATCAGGCGGCCATCGGCATGACGCGGAAGGTACAATGCGCATGGCCCTCGGCGGCGCACTGCGTTTCGCGGCTGACCGTCCGGTAGTCGCGGCCCTCGCTTTGCCCGACCCAGTCCATCGCGCCGGCGAACCAGCCTTCGAACATGTAGCAGAGCCGGCCCGTGACGCCCGGCTGCTGCAGCACGAAGGACGAGTGCCAGAGCGCGATCTCGGCCTCGCCGGTGGCGGGATCAGCCGAGAGGAAGGCGAACTGGCCCCAGCCGCGCTGCGACAGACGCTTCAGATAGTGCTCGAACACGGCGAGACCCTTGAGGCCATGCGTCTTCGCCTCCTTGTCGCACCAGAAGAATGCGGATTTGTAGCCGGCCGGGTAGAGGATCTCGGCATAGCGGTCGCGGCCAAGCGCGGCTTCCACGGCGAGGTGGTTGTTGGTGAAGAAGTGGCGCGGCACATAGAGCATCGGCAGGCCGTCCGTCCTCCAGACGCCGGTCTCCTCGTCGACCTCGATAGGCAGGAGCGGCTGCATCATGCGCCCCAGACGGTTCGGAAGGTCCGCAGCCAGTTGCCGCCGATGATCTTCTCGATCCGGGACGCGCTCCAGCCGGCCTTTTCCATCGCCGTTGTCAGGTTCGGCCATTCGCCGATGGTGCGGATGCCTTCCGGGTTCAGCACGGTGCCGAAATCGGTCAGGCGGCGGTGGCGGCCCTTGTCATGGGTGATCCAGTCGAAGAAGGCGCGGTCATAGCCTTGCGTGAAATCCGTGCCGACGCCGACATTGTCCTCGCCGACGATGTTGGCGACATAGTCGATCGCCTCGACATAATCGTCGACCGTCGCCTCGGTGCCGCGCTTCAGGAAGGGCGGGAACATGGTGACGCCGACGAAGCCGCCATGATCGGCGATGAATTTCAGCTGCTCGTCGCTCTTGTTGCGCGGATGCGCCTTCAATCCCGAGGGCAGGCAATGCGAATAGGTGACGGGCTTTTTCGACTCGAGGATCGTCTCTTCCGATGTCTTGGCGCCGACATGCGAGAGGTCGATCAAGATGCCCACGCGGTTCATCTCCGCGACGACTTCGCGGCCATAGCCGGAAAGGCCGCCATCGCGCTCGTAGCAGCCCGTGCCGATCAAATTTTGCGTGTTGTAGCAAAGCTGTACGACGCGCACGCCCTGGTCGGCGAAGGCCTCGACATAGCCGAGATTGTCCTCGAAGGCGGCGGCGTTCTGGAAGCCGAGGATGATGCCGGTCTTGCCGTCCGCCTTCGCCTTCACGATGTCCTCGGCCGAACGGATCAGCGTCAGGATATCGGCATTGTCGCGGATCTCCCGCTTCATGGTTGCGATGTTGTCGACGGTCGCCTGGAATCCTTCCCAGACCGATACGGTGCAATTCGCGGCCGAAATCCCGCCTTTCCGCATGTCCTCGAAGACGGAACGGTCCCATTTCGAGATGATCAGCCCGTCGATGACGAGGCTCTTGTCGTGCAGCGCGCTCATGGATCCCCCGGATACCGGCTCCCTCATCTCTCTCATCGCTCGACCACCAGGTCGCTGGTCGGTCTGGCGCAACAGAGCAGCGTCATACCGGCGTCGATCTCGCGCTGGCGGATGCCGCCCTGGTGCTTCAATTCGACCGTGCCGGAGACGAGCTTCGACTTGCAGGTGCCGCACAGGCCCTTGGTGCAGGAAGAGGGCAGGCGGACACCGGCGCGGCGGGCCGCTTCGAGCACCGGAACGCCTTCCGGACAGTCGATGACGCGGCGGGTCTTCGAAAACTCGACGCGATAGACCTTTCCGACTGGCATTGCGGCCTCGGCTTCGAGCACGGCCTCCTGTTCGGCGCCGGAAAGCTTGGCGAAATCAAAGCTTTCCTCGTGATGGCGGGTCATGTCGAAGCCGGCATCGGCGAGCATGGCGCGGACTGCCGCCATGAAGGGGGCCGGGCCGCAGACGAAGATCTCGCGTGTTAACCAGTCGTTAGCCATGAGGTGCAGGATTGGTAACGTCAGCCGGCCGCGATAGCCGCCCCAGGCTTCGCTGCCGCTGTCGGCCTCGCAGACCGCGGCGAAGCGGAAGCTTTTCGACTGCCGCGCCATCGTCTCCAGCTCGCTGCGAAAGATGATGTCGACGGGCGAGCGGGCGGCGTGGACGAAGACAATGTCGCGCGGTTCGGCGAGGTCGTGGAAGGTGCGCGCCATCGACATCAGGGGGGTGATGCCGCTGCCGCCGGAGAGAAACAGGTATTTCTCCGCCGGATGGTTCAGGCAGCTGAACTCGCCCATCGGGCCGATCGCCTTGACGGTCGCGCCGGGCTTCAGATGGTCGTGCAGCCAGTTCGAGACCGGGCCGCCGGGCACGCGCTTGACGGTGATCGAGACGAGGTTGGGGCGGGTCGGTGCCGAGGAGATCGTGTAGCAGCGATGGATCGCTTCGCCGTCGATGTCGAACTCGAAGGTCAGGAACTGGCCGGGCCGGTAGGCGAAGCGATGCGGCAGGCGGGGGGCGAGCAGGAACGTCTTGACGTCATGCGTCTCGTCGCGGACGGCGCGGCAGACGAGGATGTCGTCGCTCTCGCCGGTCCAGACCGGGCCGCCCTCCAGAAAGCGGGCGACCGGGTCCTGCAGCAGGGCGCCATTGCCATCCGCCATCGTCACCGCCCGAGATGCGCGGCCATGCGGCCGACATACCAGCGACAGAATTTCTCGACGAGGAATTCGGTGTGCGGCGAGTAGGGGCCGGGCTCGTAGGCCGGGCTGCGCGCGCCCTGCTGGGCATAGCCGACCAGGGCGCTGTCCTGTGCGTTGGTGGCGCTCCAGACCTCGGTCAGGTTGGCGAGATCGTAGTCGACGCCCTCGACCGCATCCTTGTGCACAAGCCATTTCGTGCGCACCCGCGTCGTGCCGGCATCGATCGGCATCACGCAGAAGGTGACGATGTGGTCGCTCATGAAATGGTGCCAGGAGTTCGGCTGCGTCCAGAACGACAGCGCGCCGTGATTGGCGCGGGTGAACTGGCCGAGCAGCTTGCGGCTCGCGCGCTTGGTGTCGAGCGTATGCGCCTCGCCGGCGCCGTCGAGCGGCAGCCGCTCGGTGCGGAAGCCGGTGATGCGGCTGTCGAGCCGCTCGATCTCGCGCGAGGGCAGGCCGCTTCCCTCCCAGACGGCGTGGCTGTCGCGCACCAGGCAGGCATAGCGCTCGGCCTGGGCGCGGTCCTGCTCGTCCATCTCGTCCGGCGCGAAGCCGAAGCCATAGGCGAAGAGCGGCACGGTCAGTTCGGGATGATTGCCGGCGCAGTGGTAGCACTCGCGATTGTTCTCCATCGCGAGCTTCCAGTTGCCCTGCTCGATGATGTCGCTCTCGAAGGCGATCTTGGTGTTGGCGATGTCGTGCGGGGCGATATAGGGGCCCATCTCGCGCGCCATCTCGTCGAAATCCTCCGGCGGCTCGTCGGCGAGGCAGAGGAAGATCAGCCCTTGCAGCGAGCGGACATGCACCCGCTTCAAACCGTGGCAGGTCCGGTCGAATTCAGCGCCCATATGCTCGGCATGGATCAGTGCGCCGGAGAGGTCGTAGGTCCAGGCGTGGTAGCGGCAGACGATGTTGCCGACGGTGGTCTTCTCGTCATGCAGGATGCGCGCCCCGCGATGGCGGCAGACATTGTGGAACGCCTGGATGCCCATGTCGTCGTCGCGCACGACGATGACCGAATAGCGGCCGATATCGACCGTCATCGCGTCGCCGGGCTCCGGCACGTCCGGTTCGACCCCGACATAGATCCAATGGCGGCCGAAGATCAGCTCCATGTCGGCGGCGAAGATCTCCGGACTGACATAGAAGGGCGCATCGAGGCTGTGCCCGGGCCGGCGATTACGGATCAGCGCCTTCAGCGGTTTTTCGGGACTGTCGAGCATCGGCTCAGCTTTCGTGAAGGCGGACCCTGGGTCCCGCTCATTCTGCTACCCGTCCTGCCGTCCCATGCGTGCCGGAACGACATCTTCTCGCCGGAAGGCGACACGCTCAATCGCCATGAAAGTCCCGCGCCGCTTCCAGCAGGAAGCCGTGCACATAGGGGGCGAAGGAGCGCCAGCATTCGACCCGGTAGGTCGGCGCGTCATCCTCGCGGATCAGCACGATTTCCGCCTTGCCGAGCAGGGTGCGGGTGGCGAAGCCAGATGGGAACGCGGCAGCCGACAGGTCGAGCGGGCAGCCGGCATTGAGCACGTCGGCGGCATTGGCGCCGCGAACCGCGAGGCCGACATTGCGGTGGCTGATCTCGACCAGCGCATGGAACCTGTCGCCGAAAGCTTCGGCGACTTCGGCGGCGATGGCGTCGGCGTCCGCCGTGTCGCCGATCAGCAGCCACTCGTCCGGGCCGAGCCGTATCGACCGGCGCGGACCCGGCGAGGCGCGGTTGATGGCGAGGTCGAGCGGGAAGCCGGCCACCGCGCCCAGTTCGGCGGCCAGCGCCGGCCGCAGCCGCAGCGCGAAGCGGGCGGCGTCGGGGAGCGGCGCGATCTCCGGTGTTCCAGTCGAGGCGGACGCGGTCAGCGCCGCGGCGCGGGTGGCCCTGGCGATGGTCTCAAGCATGAACGCGCTCTCCCGTGGCATCGAAGAAGGCCGGCGCTGTTACCGTCGCCTTGGTGAAGCTGCTCGGCGTCGTCACGAAGACCTCGCTGCCGATGCGCGCGCGGCCGCCCTCGACCAGCGCCAGCGCGATCGAGCGGTCGCAGGCCGGGCTCCAATAGCTCGAGGTGACATGGCCGAGCGCATGGATCGGGATCGGCTGGTCGCGGTCGGCGACGATCTGCGCGCCCTCGTCGAGAAGGAGGGTGGGGTCGTCGGCCAGGATGCCGACCAGTTGCTTGCGGCCGGGCGCGACCAGATCCGGACGTGCCAGCGAACGCTTGCCGACGAAATCCGGCTTTGCCTTGGCGATCATGCCGGCAAGGCCGAGATCGTCCGGCGTGACGGTTCCGTCGGTTTCCTGGCCGATGATGACGAAGCCGCGCTCGGCGCGCAACACATGCATGGCCTCGGTGCCATAGGGCGTCAGGCCGAACGCCGCGCCTCGTGCAAAAATCGCTTCCCAGACCGCGCGGCCATAATCGGCGGGCACGTTGATCTCGAAGCCGAGTTCGCCGGTGAACGATACGCGGAACAACCGTGTCGGCACGCCGCAGATGAAGCCGGTTCGGACGGCCATATGGGGGAAGGCGTCATTGGAAAGATCGATGCCGGCAAGCAGCGGCGCGATCAGCTCGCGCGCCTTCGGGCCCTGCACGGCGATGACGGCGAACTGCTCGGTGGTCGAGGTCAGGAAGACCTCCAGCTCCGGCCATTCGGTCTGGAGATAATCCTCCATATGCGCGAGCACGCGCGGCGCGCCGCCGGTGGTGGTGGTGACGTGGAAGCGGTCGGGCGCCAGCCGGGCGACGACGCCGTCGTCGAGGATGTAGCCATCCTCCTTCAGCATCAGCCCGTAGCGGCAGCGGCCGGGTTCGAGCTTCAGCCAGCCATTGATATAGATGCGGTTCATGAACTCGGCCGCATCGGGGCCGACGACCTCGATCTTGCCCAGCGTGCTGGCGTCGAAGATGCCGACATGCTCGCGCACCGCCGCGCATTCGCGCGCGACCGCCTCGCGCATGTCCTCGTCGCCGCGTGGAAAATACCAGGCGCGCTTCCAGAGCCCGACATCCTCGAACCGCGCGCCCTGTTCCTCGGCCCAGCCATTGATCGGCGTTTTTCGCTCGGGGTCGAACAGCGCATCGCGCGACGGGCCGATCAGCGTGCCGAAGGTGACCGGCGTATAGGGCGGCCGGAAGGTGGTGGTGCCGACCGCCGGCAGGGGCTTGTCCAGAATGCCGGCGACGATGCCGAGCGCGTTCATGTTCGAGCTCTTGCCCTGGTCCGTCGCCATGCCTGTCGTGGTGTAACGCTTGACGTGCTCGACGGATTCGAAGCCCTCGCGGACGGCGAGGTGGATATCTTTCGCGGTCACGTCGTTCTGGAAATCGATGAACGCCTTGATGCGAGCGGGATCGGCATCGGTGGGCAGCACGCGAACCGGCCAGAAGCCGGTCGGCGTCGGCGTGGCCGTGAAGGTGCGGCTGCCGCTGTTTCCGGCGGCGGCGCTGCCGGCGGCAAAGCCTTCGGCGAGGATCTCGCTGAGATCGTAGCGGCCATTGGCGGCGCCGGCCGAGCGGGTTGCCTGGACCGGTTGATCCGGCACGAAGGCATCGAGCGCCGGATCGAAGCGCAGCTTGCCGCGCGACTGCGAGAACAGATGCACCGAGGGCGTCCAGCCGCCCGACATGCCGACGCAATCGGCGGCCACGATTTTCCGCGCGCCGATCTTGCCTTCCGGGGACACCGGCGCGACGGCGAGGCCGGTGACGCGCCTGGTGCCGGTCGCGGCCAGGACGGTGTGGCCCGTCAGGGCCGTGACGCCCTTTGCGCGCAGCGCGGCCAGTTCCGGCCCGCAATCGCTTTCGGGCCGGATATCGACCAGCGTCACGTCGAGCCCGGCATCGGCGGCGTCGAGCGCCGCCGCATAGGCCGAGGCGCCGTTAGTGACGAAGACGATCCTGCGGCCGGGGGCGACGGCATAGCGGTTGACGAAGGCGCGCACGCTTTCCGCCAGCAGGATGCCGGGACGGTCATTGTCGGCGAAGACCAGCGGCCGCTCATGCGCGCCGGTCGCCAGCACAACCTCGCCGGCGCGGACCTGCCACAGTCTTTCGCGCGGCAGGTGGGCGGGGGCGTCTGCGAGATGGTCGGTGATGCGTTCGGCGAGCGCGACGTGATTGTGGTTGTAATAGCCGAAGGCGGTGGTTCGCGGCAGCAGCGTGACGTTGCTTCGCGCGCGCAATTCGGCAAGCGCTTCCGCCATCCATTCCTGCGCTGCCTTGCCGTCGATGAGCGAGGTCCGGTCGTGCAGCAGCGTGCCGCCCATCTCCGCCTGCTCGTCCGCGAGGATGACGCGCTTGCCCGTCTCCGAGGCGGCGAGCGCCGCCGCGAGGCCGGCCGGGCCGCCGCCAACCACCAGCACGTCACAATGGGCGTGGCGGTTGGCGTAGCGGTCGGCATCCGGCTCGGTCGGCGCCCGGCCGAGACCGGCGGCGGCCCGGATCTTCGGCTCGTAGACGCTGTCCCAGAACCGGCGCGGCCACATGAAGGTCTTGTAGTAGAAACCGGCGACGAAGACGGGCGACAGCACGTCGTTGATCGCGCCGACGTCGAATTCGAGCGACGGCCAATGGTTCTGCGAGTGGGTGACGAGACCTTCGCGGGCTTCCGCCACCGTGGCGCGGTTGTTCGGGTCGATCTTGCCGGGGCCGCGATCGACCGAAAGCAGCGCGTTCGGCTCATCCGAGCCATGGCTGAGGAAGCCGCGCGGCCGGTGATATTTGAACGAGCGGCCGACGAAATGGATGTCATGCGCGATGAGCAGCGAGGCGACGGTATCGCCGGCAAAGCCCGTCAGAGTCCTGCCATTGAAGGCGATCGAGACGGGCTTCGACCGGTCGATGCGGCCCCCCCGGGGCAGGCGGTTGCGGCCGGCCATCAAAGGCTCCCTCCGCCGGCCGGCTTTTCGCCCATCCTGTAGCTCTCCAGGATGCGGTCGCTCACCGTGTCGCGCAACGCATTGAACCAGCGCTGGCAACCATGCGCATGGTTCCAGCGCTCGGCCATCAGGCCCTTCGGATTGGTCCGGTAGAACAGGAATTCGGCCCAGGCCTGATCGTCGACCACCTGGGGATCGCGGGGACGGGCGATATGTGCCTCGCCGCCGCCGCGAAATTCGATCTCCGGCCGGTCGCCGCAATAGGGGCAGGGAATGAGCAGCATGGTCGGGCCCCTAATGCGCGACGGCGGCGGCGGCCGCTTCGTCGATCAGCCGTCCGGTGCGGAAGCGATCGAGGGTGAAGGGCGCGTTGATCGGGTGCGGCTCGCCCTTGGCGATGGTCCAGGCGAAGACGTTGCCGGAGCCGGGCGTCGCCTTGAAGCCCCCAGTACCCCAGCCGCAATTGACGTAGAGGCCGGGGATCGGCGTCTTGCCGATGATCGGCGAGCGGTCGGGCGTCACGTCGACGATGCCGCCCCAGCTCCGCAGCATCCGCATCCGCGAGAATTGCGGGAACAGTTCGCAGATCGCGTCGAGCGTATGGATCGGAATGTGCAGCCCGCCCTGCTGGCTATAGGAGATGTATTGGTCAGTGCCGGCGCCGATCACCAGTTCGCCCTTGTCGGATTGGGAGATGTAGGCGTGCACGGCGTTCGACATCACCACGCAGGGAAAGACCGGCTTCACCGGCTCGGAAACCAGCGCCTGAAGCGGGAAGCTTTCGAGCGGCATACGCAGCCCGGCGCGCGCCATCACCACGCTGGTGTGGCCCGCGGCGACGACGCCGACACGCTTTGTGGCGATGAAGCCCTTCGAGGTCTCGACCCCGGCGATCGCGCCGCCGGCATCGCGGCGGAAGCCGGTGACCTCGCAATTCTGGATGATATCGACGCCCATCGCGTCGGCGCCGCGCGCATAGCCCCAGGCAACCGCGTCATGCCGCGCCACGCCGCCGCGCCGCTGCAGGGCCGCGCCGACGATCGGATAGCGCAGGTCGGGCGAGATGTTGAGCGGCGGGCAGAATTCCTTCGCCTCGTCCGGCGTCAGCCATTCGTTGTCGATGCCGGCCAGGCGGTTGGCATAGACATGGCGCTTGAAGCTCTGCACGTCGTGGCTGTTATGCGCCAGCATCAGCACGCCGCGCTGCGAATACATGACGTTGTAGTTGAGTTCCTGCGACAGCCCGGCCCAGAGCTTCATCGCATGCTCGTAGATCGCCTCGCTCTCCTCATAGAGGTAGTTGGAGCGGATGATCGTGGTGTTGCGGCCGGTATTGCCGCCGCCGAGCCAGCCCTTCTCGATCACCGCGATATTGGTGAGGCCGTGTTCTTTCGCGAGGTAATAGGCGGTGGCGAGGCCATGGCCGCCGCCGCCGGCAATGACCGCGTCATAGGCCGCCTTCGGCTCGGGCGTGCGCCATTGCCGCTCCCAGCCCTGATGGGCGTTGAAGGCTTCCGAGATCAGCGATTTCAGCGAGAAACGGCGCATGGGGAACCCCGATTACCGGCCGAGCTTGGCGCGAAGCCAGCGGCCGATCTGGCGCGATAGCGACGCGAATTTGAGGTTTTGCGACGGCGCGCCGCCTTCCTTCGACCTGCTCCAATTCCAGGGTGTATTGACGCCGTTCCCGCGGGCGGGGATCATCGATTCCGGATCCGGCAAGACTTCGAAAAATTCAACAAGACTTCGAAAAATCGGGCAGCCGGCAGGGAAATCGTCATGCAGAAGCCGGTCGAGAGATCGACGATGCCCGTGTCGCTGATGCCGGTCGCCGAGGCGCCGCGCGTCTATGGCTTCATGCTGGCGCCGCAGTTCTCGATGATCGCCTTCACCTCGGCGATCGAACCGCTGCGGCTGGCCAACCGCGCCGCCGGACGCGCGCTCTATGAATGGCGGCTCTATTCGCCGGATGGCCGGGCGATCGAGGCGTCGAACGGCGTCGCCGTCGCGGTCGATGGCGCCTATGCCGAGGCGGGCGGGCTGGCGGCGGCGATCGTCTGTGCAGGGCTGGATGTCCAGACCCATGGTCATCGCGAGCTGATGGCGGTGCTGCGCCGGCTGGCTTCGTTTGGCGTCGGCATCGGCGCGGTCTGCACGGGAACATACGTACTTGCAAAGGCGGGCCTGCTGGATGGGCATGCGGCCACGATCCACTGGGAGAACTTCTCCAGCCTGGCCTCGGAATTTCCGGATCTCGATCTGAGCCAGGAACTGTTCGAGATCGACCGCAACCGCTTCACCTGCGCCGGCGGCACGGCGGCAGTCGACATGATGCTGTCGCTGATCGCCGGGCATCACGGCGTCGACATCGCCACCGAGGTCACCGACCAACTGATCCACCACCGAGTCCGCGACGCCGCCGAACGACAGCGGATGGATCTGCGCGCCCGGCTCGGCGTCGCTCATCCGAGGCTGCTCGCCGTGGTGGCGCTGATGGAGCAGGCGATCGAGCGGCCGCTCACCTGCCAGGAACTGGCGGCGAAGGCGGGCTGCTCGACGCGGCAGCTGGAGCGGCTGTTTCACAAATATCTCGGACGCTCGCCGACCCGGCACTATTTGACCATCCGGCTCGAACGGGCGCGCGAATTGCTGCGCCAGACCAGCCGGCCGATCCTCGCCATCGCGGTCGAATGCGGCTTCGTCTCGGCCTCGCACTTCTCGAAAAGCTATGTCGAGCATTTCGGCCGGACGCCCCGCGCCGAGCGCAACGCGCTGCGCAGCGGAATCCCCGTGCGCGCCGCCAGCTAGTTTTTCGCGCCCTCGTCGGCCTCTCCCGGCCACCTATATCGGAACGGGTGCCCCATCCGCGCGTTGCGGACGAAACAGACATGAGAGGAGATCGACATGAGACACGCATCCCTGGCGCTCGCAGCGTCGATCGCAACGCTGGCGCTGGCGGTCCCCGCGCAGGCGCAGGACGCCGACAGCATGACCTTTTTCGTCACGAGCGCCGGCTCGGTCAAAGGCGCGGATCTGGGCGGGCTCGATGGGGCGGACACGATCTGCCAGACGCTCGCCACCAAGGTCGGCGCCGGCAAGCGCGCCTGGCATGCCTATCTCTCGACGCAGGAAGCCGATGGCAAGCCGGCGGTGAATGCGCGCGACCGCATCGGCAAGGGGCCCTGGCAGAACGCCAAGGGTGTCGTCATCGCCAAGGACGTCACCGAGCTGCACAGCGACGCCAACAATCTGAACAAGGAGACCGCGCTGACCGAAACCGGCGCCACGGTGAACGGCCGCGGCGACATGCCGAACACCCATGACATCCTGACCGGCAGCCAACCGGACGGCACCGCCTTCCCGCCCGGCGAGGACAAGACCTGCGGCAACTGGACGAAAGGCGGCGTCGATGGCGCGGCCATGCTCGGCCACCATGACCGGATCGGCATCAACGACAGCGCGCCGATGAAATCCTGGAATTCGTCGCATCTGACGCGGGGCGGCTGCAATCAGGCTGCCTTGCAGAGCACCGGCGGCGCCGGGCTGCTCTACTGCTTCGCCACGAACTAGGCGCGATGCCGAAACGTCGAGGCGATCACGCTTCGTGATGGTGGGTGAGTGGTCGCGTTCGGCGGTTGGCTAGAAGGGAGCGCACTCTGGCCGCGCCTAGCAGCTATCGCGCTGGCACCTCGCCCCGCGCGGACGTCTCTTCAAACGGGGATCGCGAGGGCCGGCGGGTCAGTCTGCCTCGGCCTGCCGGTGGCAGCTGCTGCCGGGGGGCAAGGCGGATGGCTCGGTCAGGTTGTTGAACAGCAAGGCATCGGCAGCCTGTCGCAGCGACTTCTGGACGGCGGGGTCGTCGGCCTGAGCGGCAAGCTCAAGGCACTCCATCGCTTGTTTTTCGCGATCGGAGATCATTGGCGTTCCTCCTCTTTCGGTAGGCGGGAGCGCAATTCTCTCTCAGCCACTGGCAGCCGAGGCCTCTATGCCAATGGTGCAGTAAGTATGGAGTCCAAAGCGATGAAAGTACAGACCGAGCGAATCAGTTTGTAAGGGATCGCATCAATGGCGGGTGCCAGAATGGTTCAAAATTTGAACTTGTTCGATCTTGGGAATGAGTTCGCTGTCGTAGATCTGGCGCTGATCT
The DNA here is from genome assembly GCF_044452255.1 of Kaistia sp. UC242_56. NCBI lineage: Bacteria > Pseudomonadati > Pseudomonadota > Alphaproteobacteria > Hyphomicrobiales > Kaistiaceae > Kaistia > Kaistia sp. UC242_56. The sequence goes on along the minus strand of NZ_JBIOAN010000002.1, from coordinate 4,005,675 downwards.
TCGTCGAGAGCGGTGACGCCATTCTCGATCACCAGCTTGATGATGCGGTGTGCGTTGGAGCGCCGGCCGATCTGACCTTCATCCACCAAACGATCCAAGGCTGCTGTGAGAAAAATTCGTCGCGACATATTCCGACCACCCTGTCGAGAAGAACCGGAATAAAGAATCTGCCTCCTTCGAGATTCGGTCAAGCGGTGGTATGGAACCGTTCTGGGCCATTCTCCCTCATCCACAACAAGTTGGGCGATTGCGTCGCATCGACCGTTGACGGATTTTCGTGTCGATGCCTCATGCAAACCAGTCATATGTCGGTCGGAACGAAGGATAGCATTGATGAACAAGAAACTTACGGCGCTGCGGGCTCGTCTGGTCGAAGCACAGCAGAAGCTGATCACCCAGGCGGTGGATGCCGGCGGGCTGCCGACCGATGGCGCGCTGCGCAAGATCTCCGATCTTGAGAATGCGATCATGGCCGTCGAGCACATGATGGAAGACGTCGGCCACGGCAAGGGCTGAGCCGAGCCGCGTTCTAACGTGCGAAGCGGGCTGCAGCGTCGCGCCGGTTCTCGTTACAGCCGATGTCGTCCCCGAAGCGCGGCTGCCCCCGGCGCGCCGCTTCGAGGGCGCCAGCTTTAATCGATACGGCGGGCGAGGCGTTTCGGCGCGATCAGGCGATAGCTTCGCTCAAGCAGCGCCGCGATCTCGGCCCAGTCAGGATCGTCGTCGACGCGGATGCCGACCCATCCCCTGTGACCCAGATAGGGCGGCACGAAGAACCGGTCGGGATCGGCACCCACCAGGATCGACTGGCTGCTATCCGGCGCCTTGAGCCAGACCGAGGCGCGGCCATCGCCGCGCTTGAGCATGGCGAAGATCTTGCCGCCGACGCGAAAGGTCGGATCGCCCCACGCCTCCTGCTCGGCCGCGTCCGGCAGGGCCAGGCAGAGTTTCCGCACTCGATCGATCGGCTGGTCCGGCACGATGGCGCGCTCCGGCGTTCGGATCAACGTTCGCCCAGATAGCTGAACAGGGTCTGCTTCCACCAGTCGCTATGGACGTTGTCGAGCAGGGCGACGTCGATATTCTTGCGCAGTGGGCTGCCCAGTGGCAGGCCGATGCCATAATTCTGCGGGTCAAAGACGATGTCGAGCACCTGGATCGACGACGAATAGTGCTGCAGCACAATCCAGGCCAGCAGCGGCTTGTCATAGACGAAGGCGTCGATTTCGCCGGCCTTCAATGCCTTGAGGCCGTCCTCGGCGGAAGCATAGCCCCGATATTTGATGCGCTGGGTCTTCAGATAATCGACGCTCGAGCTATCCGAGATGGCACCAACCCGGATCGACGCCAGATCGTTCACATTGGTGACGATCCCCTGCAGGGCGCTGGTGGTCAGCGCCGAGGTAACGCCCGCCGTGAATACGGCGATGGCGATGATCGAGACGGCCATCCAGAGAATGGCGAGCGACCGTCCGGCGAGCGTAATCGGCGTGTGGACACCCGTGCTGGCCTGCGTCATCGCCTCGGCCGACCACCAGATCGACGCCCCGATGCCGCGCGCCCCGCCGAAATGCTCGTTGCGGCGGCGCTCGAACACCCAGATCAGGAAGCCGACCAGCAGCGCCAGGCCGATCAGCGCGCCGACGGCCTGCAGGAAGCCGAGCGACAGCATGGAGCGGAGGATCACCGTCCAGCGCGACCCCTCGGTGAGCGAGACGGCGATGCCGAGGCCGGTGCGATAGAAGGGCTGGCTGAAATCGAGGATCTCGGCACGCGGGCCGGTAATCGTCAGCGCCGCGACGGCGGCGTCATATTTGCCGGAGGCCGTGCCATCAATCAGCGCTTCGACGGTCCGTTCCTCGGCGAGGCGATATTTGACGCCGAGCTTGTCGGCGATGCGCTGCCACAAGTCGATGCTGATGCCGGTCCAGACGCCGTCGGTGCCCTTGATCGCGAAAGGCGCGGCCTGCTTGGTGCCTATGACGAGTTCGCGGGCCGGGCCCGGGGCCTCCTGAGCCGAGGCGCCTGCGATCCCCAGCGCCAGCCAGAGGCCTGTCAGTAGCGAGAAGAGGACCCTGAGCATCGCCGGTCACCATTTCCTGGATCGGCATGCGAAGACGCGGCCGATCTCCCGCCCGGTTCTAGCGAAAGCGGTCAGGATATCCAGTGCCTTTATGGCGTCAACGCCCGCTCGAAAAGCGGCGCGATGGCTTCGTTTTCTTCAGGAAAGCTACCGCGCTGTCGATAATTGGCCCCGCCGTGACTCCGACAGGAGCACGACACACCAAGCGCCGCCTGGCGGGTGCCCAATCCCGGCCTTGCACCATGACCTCGAAACGTCCGCGCCTGAGGGTCGTATCCGGGCCGGTGTGGTCGTTTCGGGCTCGCTCATCAGAAAGCGATGCGGCATTATTATATTCAACGATTCGAGGACTATGTCCCTAACCTTGAACACCCCCGGAGAAGGTCAGTGTTGTTTCCCCGATTTCGCTCCAAGGAACGCGATGTTCGCAGCGACGTCGAGCGTCTGACCTTGGTGCAGAATTCCATTACCAAGGTAATTGGCGAGGTCGAGCAGGAATTGGCGGGCCTGACAGCCCGGATCGAGGATGCCCGCGCGCGCGCGGCCTTTCTCTATGGCGACATGATCGAGGGCGAGTCCGACGACAATGCCCGCGACGCCGCCATCCTTGCCGATGCGGAGCGGATCCTCGTTCGCGGCGATCGCCGGATCGAGGAGATCCACCACAATCTGTCGTTTCTGGTCGACCTGCGCCACCGCATGACGGCGGAGACCGAGCGGCTGCAGGCCTACGCTGCCGAGGGCGAGTAGAAACTGCTGCAGTCCGGCCCCGGCCGGAGCCGGGACCTTGTCCTGTCGTTGGGGTTCAGTCGACCCGGCCGCGTGCCGCGACGGCGATGGTTTCGACGACGTGGTCGCCCGACACCAGATTGACGTGATCGAACAGGTTCGAGACGGGGCAGGCGTGGTTGGGCAGGATGCGTAGCCGCTCGCCGACCTCCGGCTTCTCCGCCGAGGCCGAGAAGTCGATGTTGCCGTGTTCCTCGCTGAGGCCGTATATCACCGCGTCGGGATAGCCGAGCACCATGCCGTAGCCGTTCTGGCCCAGCAGGTCGCTGGTCAGCGCCTTGGAGCCGGCGTCGATGATGGCGCGGTCCTCGGTCGGGCGGCTGACGACGGTGACGAGCACGTTGAGTGCGCACTCCTCGACAGTCGCCACGCCGCGCGAGACCAGCGAGCGATCGTAATAGATGTAGGTGCCCGGGCGGTATTCGGTGGCGATCGTCGTCTCATGCGCCCGCCAGATGTCCGGCGTGCCGCCGGTCGATATCGTCCTGGCGGGCAGGCCGGCGGCGGCCAGCTTCTCCGCGGCTTCTTCCAGCCATTTGCGCGCGCCGGCGGCGTCGCCAGCCGGCGGATAGGTCATCAGCCCGCCGAAGACGAGGCCGCGCTTGCTGGCGATCAGGCGGGCGAGGGCAACCGCATCATCCGGCGTCTGCACGCCGCAGCGGCCCGCGCCGGTATCGCATTCGACCAGCACGGAGAGCGGCGCGTCGGCGCTGTCGGCGAAGGTCTCGGCATAGCCTTCGACGACGAAGGCGCTGTCGGCGGTAACGGCCAGCGTCACGCGTTCGGCCAGTTGCTTCAGGCGGTAGAGCTTTTCCGGCGCCAGGATGTTGTAGGGCAGGAAGATGTCCTCGATGCCCGCGTCCGCCATGACCTCGGCCTCGCCGAGCTTTTGGCAGGTGATGCCGATGGCGCCCAGTTCGAGCTGGCGCTTGGCGAAGAAGGGCAGCTTGTGGGTCTTGATATGCGGCCGCAGGCGGACGCCGTGTTCATCGGCGAAATCCTGCGCCTTCTGGAGGTTGGCGTCGGCCCGGTCGAGATCGACCAGGACGCAGGGGGTCTGGAGCGTATCGATATGTCTCGGCATGATGTCCTCGCCATGTCGCCGGCCGGCGAATGGATGTTGATGAAGGCCCGGTCCGTCAGAATACGTCGCGGATAAAGCGCAGATTGCCTGCCGTCAGTCCGGCATCGACGGGGAGCGCCACGCCGGTGATCGCGCCGGCGAGCGGCGAGGCCAGGAAGACGGCGGCGTTGGCGACGTCGGCGGGCGTCGTCAGCCGGCCCAGCGGATAATGCTGCACCACCTTGGTCAGAAGGCTCGGATCCTTCTCCATGCGGTGATCCCAGGCCGGCGTGCGAACCGAGCCGGGGCAGATGCAGTTGGCGCGGATGTTGTCGCGGCCGTTTTCCACGGCGATCGACCGCATATAGGCGACGAGGCCGGCCTTGGCCGCGGCATAGGCCGGGTTGCCGTAGTGGGCGAGCGCATTGACGGTCGAGGTCATGACGATCGAGCCGCCGCCATTGGCGATCATCGCCTTCAGGGTCGGGTCGATCAGGTTGAAGCTGCCGGTCAGGTTGATGTCGACTTCCTGGTTCCAGGACTGCTGGTCGACGGCGTCCATCGTCTCGGCCCGGGTATAGCCGGCATTGCTGACGAGGACGTCCGGCGTTCCTTGCTCGGAGACGATGGTCGCCACCGCGCGCGCTGTCTCCTCGGCATCGGTCAGCTCGAAGACGAACTTCACAACGCCGTCCAGGGCTTCCAGCAGCGACGCGTCGCGGTCGCAGGCCGTCACCCGCGCGCCGGCGGCCAGAAAGGCGGAAACGAGGGACCGGCCGATGCCGCCACCCGCGCCGCTGATCACCACATGCTTGTCTTCCAGACCGAACATCGCCGTTCCTCCATGTGCAGCAAGGCTCGACCGGATCGGTGGACAAAGCAACGGGTGCGACGCCCGAATTTGCTGCTTTCCTGTCGATAATGCAGGCGAATTCCTTTAGCTTGCCGCCGCTACACAGCGCTGATCTATCGCCCGCCCGCGGGCGTTCCACATGGCAGAAGGGGCTTGTTACATGAGCAAATTGAAGATCGTCTATGGGGCATCGCATGTGCCGCTTTCGCCGGCCGTGCGCGCGGGCGATTTCGTCTATGTCTCGGGCCAGGTGCCGACCGATTCCACCGGCACCGTCGTGGCCGGCGGCATCGAGGCGCAGACGAAGCAGACGCTCGAAAACGTCAAGGCCGCGCTGGCGCTGGCCGGCTGCACCATGGACCAGGTGGTGAAGACCTTCGTCATCATCACCGACGCGCGCGATTTCGGCGGCTTCAACAAGACCTACGCCACCTTCTTCCCGAAAGACCCGCCGGCCCGCACCACGGTCGAGGCCCGGCTGATGATCGACATCAAGGTCGAAATCGAAGCGATCGCCTACGCTCCCCAGAGTTAAGCGGCCATGCGTGGCTCCGGCGTGATCGGAGCCACGCCTTGCGCGCCGCCGCACCCCGCCTTGTCAGTCCGCGACCCTCGGCATGCGCCGCCGAGCGGCTGGTTGTGGACGCGCTTCCGCTATCGCAGATTCCGCCAAATCGGGCTGGTTTGGGCCCTCCGCCAGCAGTTCCCATCGAAAGGCGGAGCATCCTTCACGCTTCCTGAGCGTTGCAGTGACGCGTAGCGCCCAGGAGAGCTCGGCCAAAAGGGTCAGCCCAGAGCGCGGAAATGGCAGGATAGAACATGACGCTTGAGGAATTATATCGGCTGCTCCGGAGTGGTCATATCCAGACCCAAGCGATCGTCGATACCCTCCATGAGCCCCTCATCGTGCTGGATAAGGCCTTCACGGTCTGCAATGCCAATCCCGCCTTTTATCGAACCTTCGGCACCGACATGGACGGCACAATCGGGCACAGCCTGTTCGAGCTCGGCAACGGCCAGTGGGACATTCCCGAGCTGCGCACGCTGCTCTCGGACGTCGTGCCCAAGGCTTCGGCGATCGTCGGCTACCAGGTCAACCATGATTTTCCGGGCCTCGGCGAGCGGTCAATGTGCGTCACGGCACGGCAGCTTGCGATCCCCGGCAACAGCAGCACGCAAATGCTGGTGGTGTTCGAGGATGTGACGGACCGGCAAAGGGCGGAGGCGCGCAAGGACATCCTGATCGCGGAGACGCGGCACCGGATGAAGAACCTGATCGCCACGGTGAAGGTGATCGCCCGGCAGACGGAAGTCGCTGGGGTGACCGGGGCCGAGTATCGCGACCGTTTTCTGGGACGGGTCGATGCCCTGCTGATCGCGCAGGACTTCATCTCGGCAAGCGGGGCGAATGCGGACCTCGCCGCGCTCATCGACCAATGCCTGTCGCCGGTCGCCGGGGAGCGGACCGACCTGGTCGCCAGCCCGGCGGTCAGCTTGTCGGAAAACCAGGTGCTGCCCCTGTCGATGATCCTGCATGAGCTGGCGGTCAACGCGCTCAAATACGGCGCCCTGGCTGGCGATGGCGTCATTCGAGTCAAATGGAATACGGAACTGGAAGAGGGAAGCCGGCGTTTGGTCTTGCAGTGGCAGGAAGTGGGAGGTCCCCCGGTGGCTCCGCCGAAACACATAGGCTTTGGGACCCGTCTCATTGACTACAGCATCAAGGCAGAGGGTGGCAGTGCGATCTTTCATCACGATCCCGAGGGATTGCGTGTGGAGATAACCTTGCCGATACAGCAGTAGGTAGTTGTGGCATCATCCAGTACAGATTCAACGCCGTTCGAAATTCTTATTGTCGAAGACGAGTATCTCATCGGGATGGAGCTGGTCCAGATCCTGGAGGATAGCGGCTATGTGGTGGTCGGCCCGATTGCGACCGTCTCCGCTGCTGTCGCGACCATCGAACGCAATGCGCCCAGCGCCTGCATCCTGGACGTCAACCTCCGGGGCGAGATCAGCGCGCCCGTGGCGGATTGCCTGAAGGCCAAGCATGTGCCGTTTTTCCTGTCGAGCGGCTACAAGCAGGAAACGATAAACCAGGAGCCGGCCTTCAGCGGCATTACCAATATCGGCAAGCCGGCAAAGCCGGAACAGCTGGTTTCCGCGCTGGATCTGCTCCTGAAGGCGTAGTGCCTTCATAAGCAGCGCACCTAAGCCGGCGCTGGAATGGCCGGTGAGCGCACCGTCGGGTTGTCAACCGTTCGAACGAACAGTAGCAGGGGCTTTTGTCCCTGTGGGAATGCACGGTGAACCGCGACTTGCTGGATCCCGTGCAACCCGCTGTGGGGCGAAGATGACAATGCAGAAGACAGCCCGTTACATCCAGGACCTGTCCACCGAGCTCAGCCAGCTCGCAAGCCAGCATGAGTTGCGCGATCTCGCCTATCTGCTCAGCCTGGCAGCCGAGGAGGCGCGCTCGAGCGCCGAGACCGGAACCTACACGCGCCTCCCGCCCCCTCACTCGCCCGACGAGGCCGCCTGATCCGGAATGACTTTCTCGCGGATGGACCGGTCCCGGGAAGATGCAATTGCGCCTCCGCCGCAGGCGAATTTTTGCTGGACGGGCGCCTTACGGTTCTGCCAAATTGCGTAGCGTCAACAATGCCATGGGGGCACTATGAAGAAGACCTACGAAAAGCCGGCGCTCGTGAAGTCGGCACTCCTGCAGCGTGTCGCCGCTGAGCCGTATGTGAGCGGTTACGTTCCGTAGCCAGCGCGCGCATCGCTACGCCTGATCGAGCCCGCCGCGTGGTCCAGCCCCGGCGGGCTTTTCTTTGGCAAGCGCTATAGGGTCGCGTTCGGTACGCCGGGGCTTGCGGTCGAGCGGGGCCTAAGAATACCTTTCGAGCCAGACGGCAGCATGGACGCGACGCGCGCCGGATGCATCGCCGACACCCACCAGGGAACTCGGATCCGGGATCCGAGGGACCGCTTCCGGAACGCCCCCGCATCATGCGCATCTTCACCGCTTCGCTCGCGACCGAAACCAATACGTTCTCGCCGGTTCCGACCGACCGCGCGAGTTTCGAGATGGCGTTTTATGCCGGACCCGGCCAGCATCCTGAGACGCCGACGCTCTGCTCGTCGCCAATGGTGGCGCTGCGCCGCCGGGCCAAGGCGGATGGCATCGACCTGATCGAGGGCACGGCGACCTGGGCCGAGCCGGGCGGGCTGCTGCAGCGCCAGACCTTCGAGGGGCTGCGCGACGAGATCCTCGACCAGCTGCGCGCCGCGCTGCCGGTCGACGCCGTCGTGCTCGGCCTGCATGGCGCGATGGTGGCGCAGGGTTATGACGATCCCGAAGGCGACCTGCTCGCCCGTATCCGCGAGATGGTCGGCCCCGACGTGCTGATCGCGGCCGAGCTCGACCCGCACAGCCATCTGACGGCGAAGCGGGTGGCGAATTCCAACATCCTCGCCGCCTTCCTCGAATTCCCGCACACCGATTTTTACGAGCGCGGCGAACATGTCGTTGATCTCGCCATCCGCACGCTGCGCGGCGAGATCAAGCCGGTGATCTCGACCTTCGACTGCCGGATGATTGACGTGTTCCCGACCAGCCGCGAGCCGATGCGCTCCTTCGTCGACCGGATGAAGGCGATGCACGGCAAGGACGGCATCCTGTCGGTGTCGCTGATCCACGGCTTCATGGCCGGCGACGTGCCGGAACTCGGCACGCGCATGCTGGTCGTCACCGATGACCGAAAGGCCGAAGGCGACGCCTTGGCCAAAAAGCTCGGCATGGAGATCTTCTCGCTGCGGGGCAAGACGATGATGCCGCAATTGTCGATCGACGCCGGCATCGACAAGGCGCTGGAACTGGCCGCGACCAAGCCCGGCAAGCCGGTAGTCATCGCCGACACCTGGGACAATCCCGGCGGCGGCGTGGCCGGCGACGGCACGCTGATCCTGCACCGGATGATCGAGCGCGGCGTCGACAATGTCGCCGTCGCGACGATCTGGGATCCGATCGCCGTCACCTTCTGCCTGGCGGCAGGCGAGGGGGCCAAGATCCAGCTCCGCTTCGGCGGCAAGGCGGGACCGGATGGCGGCGCCCCGATCGACGCCATGGTCGAGGTCGTTCGGGCCGTGACCGAGGGCTGGCAGAGCTTTGGCGCCAGCCGCGTCACCTTCGGCCCGACGGCGCTGGTGCGCATTCTCGGCACCCAGATCGACGTGATCCTCAACACCAACCGCACCCAGACCTTCGAGCCCGACGCCTATTCCAATCTCGGTCTCGATCCGCTGTCCAAGGAACTGCTGCTGGTCAAGTCGACCAATCATTTTCACGCCGGCTTCCTGCCGATCGCGGCCGAAATCCTCTATATCGACGCCGGCGCGCCTTATCCGTCGAACCCGCGCGTCACCGATTATCGCAAGCTGAACCGGCCGATCTGGCCGCGCGTCGAAAACCCGCATGGCTGACGTGGCATGTCGGCCCCGGCAGACCCCTCCCCAAAACCGGCTTTGCCGGTTTTGGCCCTCCCTCCAGGGGAGGGTTCCGGGAGCGTGTGTTTGACGGTGGAGCCAGACCGCATTTCCTTTTGAACCCTCCCCTTGAGGGAGTGTCGAAAGCGCTCGCGCGCTTTCGGGGAGGGGCTCTTTGATAAAGGCCCGACGCACGACATGGCGGACCATGCACCTACCCAGAAGCGGCAGCGCGCCGCAGAGGGTTGTGCTTGCCGGCCGAAAGCGCGATGACTCCTGTGTCCGATGTGTCGCCGGCTGGCATCATGTCGCCTCATCTCTTCTCCTGAGCCGTCGGCCGGCATGACCTCCGTCCCATCCCAGACCTCGCCCCATAAATCGACATGGATTGCCCTGCTCGTCGCGGGAGCTTTCTTCATGGAGAATCTGGATGGCACGGTCATTGCCACCTCGCTGCCACAGATGGCGCATTCCTTCGGCGTCGCGCCGGTGGATCTCAATATCGGCATGTCGGTCTACATGCTGACGCTGGCGATCTTCATCCCGGCCAGCGGCTGGATGGCGGACCGGTTTGGCGCGCGCACGGTCTTTGCCACTGCGGTCGCCGTCTTCACCCTCGCCTCCGTCTTCTGCGCGCTCAGCGAAAGCGTGATGGGCTTCGTGCTCGCGCGCATCCTGCAGGGCGCCGGCGGCGCGATGATGGTGCCGGTCGGGCGGTTGGTCGTGCTGCGCAACACCTCCAAATCGGAGCTGATGCGGGCGATCGCGGTGCTGACCTGGCCGGCTTTGTCCGCGCCCATCCTGGGCCCGCCTCTGGGCGGCTTCATCACCACCTATGCGTCATGGCACTGGATCTTCATCCTGAACGTGCCGATCGGCATCGTGGCGCTGGCGCTGTCGTTCTGGCTGATCCCCAACCAGCGCGGCGACGATCGCCAGGGCTTCGACTGGCTGGGCTTCGCGCTCACCAGCGTCGCCTGCGCCGGGTTGATGTACGGGCTCGATCTCGTCGGCCAGACGGAGAGCGACTGGGTGATCGGCGCCGGCATTCTCGCCGCCAGCGCGCTGTTCTTCTGGGTGGCGCTGCGCCATTCGAGCCAGCACCCGCATCCCTTGCCGGATCTCTACGGGCTGACGATCCAGACCTTTGCCGTCACCATAAAGGGCGGCTCGCTGTTCCGCACTGCCGTCAGCGCCGTTCCCTTCCTGCTGCCGTTGATGTTCCAGCTCGGCTTCGGCCTCGATCCGTTCCAGGCCGGCCTTTATGTGCTGGCGCTGTTCGCCGGCAATCTCGCCATGAAGCCGCTGACCAGCCTCGTGCTGCGCAGTTTCGGCTTCCGCAACACGCTGATCGGCAATGGCCTGTTCTTTGTCGCGACCCTGTTCGGCTGCGCGATGCTGACGCCGGCGACGCCCTGGCTGGTCATCATGCTCGTCCTGTTCCTGAGCGGCGCGGCGCGCTCGATGCAGTTCACCGCGATCGGCACCATGGCCTTTGTCGACGTGCCGCAGGAACGCATGAGCGGCGCCAACACGCTGTTCAGCCTGGTGCAGCAGATCACGTTCGGCCTCGGCATCGCGCTCGGCGCCATCGCGCTGCGGCTGGCGGATGCCTGGCTGACGCCGGATGTGAGCGGGCTGACGCTGCGGGATTTCCACGCCGCCTTCCTGATCGTTGGCGTGGTGGGCCTGCTCGGCCTCTATGACAGTTTCGCCCTGCCGCATGATGCCGGCGCGCCGGTGAGCAAGCACCGCGCCCGGGCGCGCGCCTGAGCCTTAGGGGTTTCCTGTTCGGCTCGCCCTCCGCGGGCCGATCGAACGAAAACGAAGACTGGAGTGCTGGCATGACCAAGTTGAACAAGGATCCGTCTCTCACCCACGAGCAGAAGCTCGACCGGCTTGGCGAAGTGGCCGTTCGCGTCGGCCTCGGCCTGCAGCCGGGCCAGGAACTGGTGATGACCGCGTCGCTCGACGCGCTGCCGCTGGTGCGCCGGATCACCGAGCACGCCTACAAGGCCGGCGCCTCGCTGGTGACGACGCTGTTCTCCGACGAGGAGGCGACGCTGATGCGCTATCGCCATGCCCCGGACGGCAGTTTCGACGTCGCCTCGGGCTGGCTCTATGACGGCATGGCCTCCGCCTTCCGCAATGGCGCGGCGCGCCTCGCGATTGCCGGCGAGAACCCATCCCTGCTGGCGGGGCAGGATCCCGACAAGGTGTCGCGTGCCAATCGTGCCCGCTCGAAGGCCTATATGCCGGCCCTCGAACTGATCGCTGGCTTCGACATCAACTGGACCATCGCTTCCTTCGCCTCGCCGGCCTGGGCCAAGGCGGTGTTCCCGAACGAGACCGAGGAAGTCGCCGTCGCCAAGCTCTGGGACGCAATCTTCGCCGCCTCGCGCGTGGATCTCGTCGATCCGGTCGCGGCCTGGGCCGAGCACAACAAGGCGCTGCATGCCCGCACCAAGCTGCTCAACGACAAGCGCTATTCCGCGCTTCGTTTCGTCGGCCCGGGCACCGACCTGACGGTCGGGCTCGCCGACGACCATGAATGGGAGGGCGGCGCCTCGACGGCCAAGAACGGCATCGTCTGCAACCCCAACATCCCGTCCGAAGAGGTGTTCACCACGCCGCACAAGAACCGCGTCTCGGGCCATGTCACCAGCACCAAGCCGCTCTCCTACCAAGGCACGCTGATCGAGGACATCCAGGTGCGCTTCGAGGAAGGCCGTATCGTCGACGCGACCGCGCGCAAGGGCAGCGACGTGCTCTCCAAGGTGCTGGACACGGACGAGGGCGCGCGCCGGCTCGGCGAAGTGGCGCTGGTGCCGGATTCCTCGCCGATCTCGGCCAGCGGCCTGCTGTTCTACAACACGCTGTTCGACGAGAACGCCGCCTGTCACATCGCGCTCGGCCAGGCCTATGCCAAGTGCATCCGCGGCGGCGACACGATGAGCCAGGAAGATCTTGCCGCGCGGGGGGCGAACAAGAGCCTGATCCACATCGACTGGATGATCGGCTCGCGCCATATCGACATTGACGGCATCGGCCAGGACGGCGCTGTCGAGCCGATCATGCGGCAGGGCGAATGGGCCTGACGCTCGGCCGTCACAACTTCATGCCAGAAGAGCCGGGCAGCGCAATCGCCCGGCTCTTTTCGTTGCGTGACTGAATTATCGCAGCGGATGACCGTCAATCTTTCGAGAGGCGCAAGCGACGCAGCGTTCGGCCTCAATCCAGCCAGAATTGAAGCCCTTGAAGCTTACGGTAAGATGCAACGAGAAGGCAGCGCTTTGGCGGGTCGGGACTTCGGTCCCCTGGCTTGGCCGGAGCTGCGAAGTCCACGATGACCCATAGCGCTACTTTATCGACCCGGCAGGCAGAACGCCGTCCGGGATCCAAGAACCGACCCGAAGCGGACAGCCGTCCGGGACCGCGGGAAGCCATGCTGGAAGAGTTCGAGGCAGCCGACCGTCTGGACGATTCAGAGCCGGTGGCCGAGCCCCGCTTGGAGCGGCTGCGGGCGCTTCTGGCGCCCTGGCGGCCTGCGATCACCGCGGTGGCCGGCATCATCGTCGTGGTGCTGGTCTGGCTCGCCATCTCGAAGCTGATTGCCGAAGTCGACTACAATGACGTGCTCGACACGCTGCATGCGACGCCGGTTTGGGCTATCTTCGCGGCGCTCGGTTTCACCGCGCTCAGCTTCCTGGCGCTCAGCATCTACGACCTGTCGGCCCTGCGCTACCTTGGCCGCCAGGTGCCGTATCCCATCGTTGCGCTGACCGCCTTCTGCGCTTATGCGGTGGGCAATACGGCCGGTTTCGGCCCGCTTACCGGCGGCGCCATCCGCTATCGCTTCTATGCCCGCCTGGGCTTCGAGCCGGCGGACGTCGCCAAGGTCGTCGCCTTCGTCACGGTCGCCTTCGGCCTCGGGCTTGCCGGCGTCACCGGGCTTGGCCTTGCCTTCGCGGCGCATGATTTGGCCGAGCCGCTGTCGCTGCCGCCCGTGCTGCTCCGCGCGCTGGGCGGCGCCATCCTGCTGGCGCTGGCCGGCCTTCTTGCCTATTCGGCCTTCGGCAAGGGGCGGGTCGGCTGGGGCGGGCTCTCCTTCATCCTGCCGCGTCCCGGCATCATGCTGGCGCAGTTCGCCGCCACCATCGTCGACGTCTCCACCGCCGCCGCCGTGCTCTGGGTCCTGCTGCCGCAGACCGATGTCGGCCTGCCGGCCTTCGTCGCGGTCTATGCGGTGGCGATCGGCCTCGGCGTCGCCAGCCATGTCCCGGCAGGGCTCGGCGTGTTCGAGGCGGTGATCATCGCCGTCGTCGGCCGTACGGCATCGGTCGACCAGGTGCTGTCGGCCCTGATCCTCTATCGCGTCATCTATTACGGCGTGCCGCTGCTGGCGGCATCCGGCCTCGTTACCGGCATGGAGGTGCGCCGTGCGGCCTCCGGCGTCAACGCCTCGCGCTTCCTGCGCGCCGGGGCGCAATTGTCGCCGCGCGTGCTGGCGACGCTGACCTTCGCGCTGGGCGGCGTGTTGGTGCTCTCCGGTGTCACACCCGCCGCCGACCAGCGGCTCGACATGCTCTCCGGCCTGCTGCCGTTGCCGATCCTGGAGGGCGCGCATTTCCTGGAGAGCGTGCTTGGCCTCGGGCTGATCGTGGTGGCGCGCGGCCTGGCGCATCGGCTGGATGGCGCCTGGTGGGCGGCGATCGTCTCTGTCGGGGCGGCGGTCATGCTGTCGCTGCTGAAGGCGCTCGCCATCAGCGAGTCGATCGCGCTCGCCCTATTGTTCATCGCGCTGCTGGCGACCCGCCGCGAGTTCAACCGGCCTGCCTCGCTGCTGCACCAGCGGCTGACGCCGGGCTGGCTGCTGGCGATCGCCACCGTCATCGTCACCGCCGCCGCGGTCATGTTCTTCGTCTATAGCGACGTCGAATATTCGAGCCAGCTCTGGTGGCAGTTCGAATTCTCGGAAGAGGCGCCGCGCAGCCTGCGGGCGCTGCTGGGCGTGGTCATCGCGGCCGGATCGCTGGCGGCCTGGTCGCTGCTGCGCCCCTCCAAGGGCAAGACCGGGCAGCCCGATCCGGAAGAGATCGCCGAAGCGGTCAAAATCCTTGCGACCCAGCCCCATCCCGATGCGAACCTGGTTCGCATGGGCGACAAGACGCTGCTCTTCTCCGACGATCGTCGCGCCTTCATCATGTTTGGCCGCCAGGCCCATTCCTGGGTGGCGCTGTTCGACCCGATCGGGCCGCGCTCGTCCTGGCCGGGGCTGATCTGGCAGTTCGTCGAGATGGCGCGCGCCGCCGGCGGCCGGGCGATGTTCTACCAGGTGATGCCGGAGAACCTCGCCCTCTATGCCGACGCCGGCTTGCGCGCCTACAAGCTCGGCGAGGCCGCGCATGTCGACCTGCAGTCCTTCGACCTCAAGGGCGCCAAGCGCGCCAGCCTGCGCCATGCCTTCAACCGCAGCCAGCGGGAGGGGCTGAGCTTTGAACTGCTGGAGCCCGATCAGGTCGCGGAGTCGATCGACGACCTGCAGCGGATCTCCAACCTGTGGCTGGCCGAGCATCGCGCCCGTGAGAAGCGCTTCTCGCTGGGCGCCTTCGACCGCGACTATGTGATGGCGCAGCCTGCTGCCGTCGTGCGGCGCGAGGGGCGCATTGTCGCCTTTGCCACCGTCATGACGACGACGATGAAGCAGGAGGCGACCGTCGACCTGATGCGGTTCGAGCCGGAGGTTCCGGCCGGAACGATGGAATTCCTCTTCATCAGCCTGATGCTCCAGCTGAAGGAGCGGGGCTATCACTGGTTCGATCTCGGCATGGCGCCGCTTTCGGGCCTCTCCGAAAGCCCGGCAGCGCCGTTCTGGCACCGCATGGGCCGCGCCGTGTTCGAGCACGGCGAACGGTTCTATAATTTTCATGGGCTCAGGGCCTTCAAGGCGAAGTTCCAGCCCCAATGGCAACCCCGTTACATCGCCGTATCGGGGAGCATGTCGCCAGCACTCGCGCTCGCCGACGTAACGGTGCTGATCAGTGGCGGGCTCAAGGGAGTGGTTGGTAAATGATCCGAAATTGGCTGTTTGCGTCCCTGTTCGCCTGCGCGTCGCTGCCGGCGATGGCCCAGGACGCGCCCGCCGGCAGCGCGCCGCCGAAGCCCGACGGCTTCAATGCCGGCCTGCTCGGCAAGCCCGAGATCCTGCTGCCGACCGAAGCCGTCACCGGCGCCGTCTTCCTGTTCTCCGACAAGGAGGGCTGGACGCCGGCCGACGAAGCCACGGCCGCCACCCTGCAGAAGTCCGGCGCTATCGTGATCGGCATCGACACGCCGAAATTCCTGGCCGGCTTGGAGGCCGACAAATCCGAGGATTGCGCCTATGTCGTCGGCGACATCGAGGATCTGAGCCATCAGATCCAGCGCCAGCTCGGCACCAGCATCTATCATTCGCCCGTCATCGCCGGCATCGGCACCGCCGGCGCCCTGGCGCTGGACCTGGCGGCACAGACGCCCGACGCCACTATTGGCCGAAACGTCGCCGTCGATCCGGCGCTGGCGCTGCCGCTGGTCAAGCCGCTCTGCACCGACGCGCCGCGCACGGAAGTGCCAGGCGGCGTCACCTATGGCCTGGAGAAGGGCGATCCGGCCAATCCGGTCGACGTGATCTTCACCGCTTCGGCGCCCGCCGACGGCAAGGCGCATGTCGCTGACTTGCAGAAGCAGGGCTTCAAGCTCAAGGACAAGACGGTCGAGGGCGATGCCCGCGCCGCGTTACTGGAACGTCTGCAGCACCTCCTGGTGCCGAAGTCTTCCGATGCGGACCCGCTCGCCGACCTGCAACTGATCGAGCTGCCGGCGACGTCGAAGTTCGACACGCTGGCGATCGTCTTTTCCGGCGATGGCGGCTGGCGCGATATCGACAAGTCGGTCGCGGAAGCGCTGCAGAAGGAAGGCGTGCCGACCGTCGGCGTCGATTCCCTGCGCTATTTCTGGTCGCAGAAGACGCCGGACCAGACCTCGGCCGACCTCGCCCGCATCATCGAGGCCTATACCGAGCGCTGGGGCGTCGATCACGTCGTCCTGATCGGCTATTCCTTCGGCGCCGACGTGTTGCCGGCCGCCTATAACCGCTTGCCCGCCGACACCAAGGATATGGTGGCCCAGCTCTCGCTGCTCGGCCTTTCCGAGGCGGTCGATTACGAGATCTCGGTCGGCGAGTTTCTCGGCACCAGCTCCAGCGAGGGCCAGACCCTGCCGGACCTGAAGCAGATCAAGCCGGCGCTGGTCCAGTGCGTCTATGGCGAGGAAGAGGACGATTCCGCCTGCCCGAAGGTCGAGGGAACCGGCGTCGAGATGATCAAGACGACGGGCGGGCATCACTTCGACGGCGATTATGACGCGCTGGCCGCCAAGATCCTGGATGGCATCAAGCGCCGCGTCCCGGCCGGCGCACACCCGCAGGCGAAGAAGTAGGCGGTCGCAGGTAGACACCCGCCGGCCTTTGGCCGTCGACCTCTCCCTCAGGGAGAGGTGAAGGGGAGATCGTTATGAGAGGGGCAGTGACCGGCCGGGCACTGCCCTTGCCTGTGTGCCCTATTCAAGCCGCTAGGCGGCCGCCCTTCCAAGCAAGGGACCTGCGCAGGGTCAGTCTTTCGCCCGGGCCGTGCACGGCGGCGAAGAGCAGGCCGGCGATGAAGGTGAAGTGGTCGACGAAGAAGCCGAACTCCGCCTGGTTGCCGCTCCAGTGCGAGGGCCCATGGAAGGCGAGCGCCAGGAACAGGATATAGGCGGCGGCGAGAAGCGCGGCTTCGGAAAAGAACGCGCCGGTCAGCAGCGCGATCGCCAGAGCCGTCTCGAAGATCGCCGCCACCCAGGCCAGGAATTGCGAGACTGGGAAGCCGGCGGAGGCGATGTAGCCGGCGGTCGCGTTCATGTCGATGAACTTGAAGGTCGCCGCCATCACGAAGACGCCGCCGAAAATCAGGCGCGCGATGAGCAGTGCCAGGGTCTTGAATGTGCTGTCCATGGATCGGTCCCTCCGAAACGTCGCTCTATTCCCAAGCGACGGATGAGGGAGGCCGGTTTCGACATGCGGCCGGATGATTTTAGTTCTGGGCCCTGCGATTACCAGCCGGAACCGCCGCCGCCTCCACCGCCGCCCCCCGACGACCCACCGCCGCTGCTGCCGCTGAAACCGCCGGAACCCGAACTGGAACCGGGCGCGGTCGCGGCTGCGGCCACGGTCTGCGACAGGCCGGAGCCGAGGCGGTCGACCAGGCTGCCGACGTCCCGGTTGCCGCTCGCGATATACCAGCTCGATACGGCCGCGGTCGCTCCCGCCGCCGCCAGGATGCCGGCGAACTTTGCCGCCCAGGCATTTTCGACGTCGAGCGCCACAGCATAGGGCAGGTAGCGTTCGAACAGTTCCGGCGTCTTTTCCGGCGGATGCAGCATTTCCAGCCGGTGCTCTTCGGCGATGCCGAGATATTGCCGGAAGCCGGCGATGGCATCGCGCAACTTCTGCCCCTCCGGCGTCGGCGCACGCATCCACGAGAAGGACGAGGCCAGCATGGGCAGAAGGGCGAAGGGCAGCACGAGTACCGCCAGATCGATCGGACTGCGCACGGCGCTGAGAAATACGCCGAGGCCCGCGCCGCCAAAGGCGAGCGCGAAGATGCCGATGAACAGCAGGGTGAAGATCCGCTTGTACCAGGGGCTGCCGCGCAGCGAGCGTAGGGTCAGCCCGACCACGATGGACGGCACTGACAGGAACACCAGGCTGAAGGCGGCGACCATGCCGTTTTCGCCCATGGCGACCACCAGCCCAATCGCCGCCAGCGCATAGGCCGCGACCGTGATCAGCACGCCGCCGGTGAGCCAGCCGCTGTTCATGTTGAACACGGTGCCGGAATAGGCCTTCTCGAGCCCGCGGGCCAGCGTCGTCCGGGCGTTGGAAAGGGTGGCGTGGTTCGATTGGACGAGCGAGATCTCGCCGCGGCTGCGAAACAGCGCTTGCGCCGCCGCCGCTTCCGGCGCGGGGATCGCCTTGCCGCCCGGCATGCGGGTCACGACCAGGGTCTTGTCGCTGTCGGTGATCTTCAGCTGGCCCTTGACGCCGAGATCGAGGATCGCGGCGGTGAAGACGCGATCGTCGAAGTCCATTTCCGAAATGTAGCGGGTCGCGGCGGCCGAAAGCCCCTCGGGGGGCGTAAAGAGGGGAATGATCGGGCCGGGCCTGGGGTCGCGGCCGGCCTTGCGCCAGGCCTGGAACAGGTAGAGCAGCCCGCCGGCACCGCCGAGCAGCGCGAAGATCGCGCCGATATTGTCCTTGAGCCACCAGACGGTGCGCCGGCTGGTGCTTGGCGGCTCGACCACGCCTTTCGGCCAGGCGGCGGCAACCGTCAGGCCGTTATGCGCCGGCAGGGACGCCGTCGTGCGGAAGACGATCCGTCCCGGATCCTTGGAAACGACCGTGGCATCCTGGCCGCGGTCGCCCTGCTGGCCGGTATAGATCGCCGTATTGCCGAACGGGACGGCCTCGGGCAGCGTGATCCGCGCCTCGGCGACATCGATCGGGAAGGTCCAGCCGGTGCCGGTCGCGTTCCAGTACAATTCGTCGAAACCGTCGAAGAAGCCGATCTGGCGCGTGGTCCGGTAGCGGATGACGTAGTCGTGCGGGCCGGGCTCGATCAGCGTATCGGCCGAGCCGATGCGGATGCGCTTGCCATTGGCCAGTGACTCAATTTCGAAGGGTTCGTTCTGGCCGTCGCGGGTGACGGATTCCACGTCGAAGCCGACGACCACCGAGCCGCCTCGGTCATCCCGGTAGGTGGTCGGGAAGTCGCGCAGGATGCCGCGCCGGATCTCGTTGCCCTCGGCCTGGACGCGGATGGTCTCGACCACGTCGAGGTCGCCATTGCGCTGCACGGTCACGTCCGAGACGAAGCGCAGGATGCGCTCCTCGGCGGAGGCGGACGCCAGCGACAGCAGGAGAGCGATCAGGAACCCGGATATGCGCAGCATGGGAATACGCCTCAGAACGAGACCTTGGGCGGGATCTGCGCGGCGGCGCGATCCTCGATCTCGTAGAAGGCCTCGGCGTGGAAGCCGAACATGTTGGCGACCAGTACGGCCGGAAAGGTCTGGATCGCGGTGTTCAGGTCGCGCACGGTGCCGTTGTAATAGCGGCGCGCCATCTGCATCTCGTCCTCGACGCTCGCGAGCTGGGCCTGGAGCTCCCGGAAATTCGCGTCGGCTTTCAGGTCCGGATAGGCCTCCGAAATCGCGATCAGCCGGCCGAGCGCGCCGGAAAGCGCCTGGTCGGCGGCCGCCTGGCTCTTAACGTCGCCGGCGTTCATGCTGGCCGCGCGCTTGGCGGCGACATCCTCGAAGATGCCCTTTTCATGCGCGGCGTAGCCCTTGACCGTCTCGACCAGGTTGGGGATCAGGTCGGCGCGGCGCTTCAGCTGGACGTCGATGCCGCTCCAGCCCTCATGGGCGAGGTTTCGCTTGGTGACGAGGTTGTTGTACAGGCTGACCGCATAGAACGCGGCGGCCACGATCACGGCCAAAACAATCCATGTGGTCAAGGTCTTTCCCCTCGGCTTGGCGGCGCCGGAACGCTCGGCCCTTGTCGAATCCTGCCGGTTGCGGCGGTGCTGGCTTGTTGATAGCGCTTCGCGGCAAGGTTTGCGAAGTCGCTTTCATGCCACCCGGCCGAATCGCGCCGGCGCGGGCGAGGGCGCATCCCTTGGTTTGGCCATTCCGATCCCTATCTCTGGGACCTTGTCCCGTCCCCGATGTTTCCGGCCCTCGCGGCCCAGGTGCCCATGACCGATTCCGCCACGCTTGCGCTCGAAACCCGCACCGGATTGCCAGAGACGCTGCGCTTCCTCGCTGAGCTCTATCCGCGCGAGGTCTGGACCGGCCACGCCAATCTCGGCATGACGGCGCGCTTCTGGCTGCAGCGCCACGACGCCTTTCGCGAGCAGGGCCGGATCATGGCCGCCGGGCTGGTGGATTTCCGGGAAGGAAGGATCGAGCCGCGCGCCTTCGGGCCCTGGCTGGTGCCGCGGCTGCAGCGCTTTCTCGGCGAGCTCGAGGGCCATCACCAGATCGAGGACTACCAGTATTTTCCCGTTTTCACGGCGGCGGAGCCACGCCTGGGGCATGGCTTCGAACTGCTCGACGGCGATCACCAGACGATCCATCACTGGATCGATTCCGTGGCCGAGACGGCGAACGGCTTGCTCCGGTCGCTCGATGCCGATCGCGACGCCCTGTTGCGGGCAAGCGACGCCTATGCCGATGCGAGCGGCGCCATGCTCGCGGGGCTGATGCGCCATCTGGCCGACGAGGAAGACCTGATCATCCCGCTGATCCTCGACCGGACCGAGGACGGCATCGGCATTTAAGGAACTGCGGCGTCAGTTGCGCGCGATCTGCGCCCGGCCGATCGCGTCGAAGATCCGGGCGCGCTGGCGCGATTCGCGGGCGACCTTCTGGATGTTCGCATTGTTCCGCACCGCCTCGCGGCCAGCCTGGATCACCAGATCGACCTGCTGCTTGTCGAGGCGCAGCCGGGTCGGGATGTTGTTGAGCGCCCGGTACAGCGACGGATCGGCGTTGCGGAACGACAGGTGCTCGGTAGTGACGACGACGTCGCGGCAGTTCCAGCCGACGAGCGTGCCGCGCGTGCGCAGCACCTGCGCATTGGTAAGGCCGCAGCGATATTCGATCAGCTGCTGCTGCCACTGGTTGAAGGCGAGGTCGACCGCGTCGAAGCCGTGACGGGTGGAAGCGGAGATCGTCGTATCCGCAACCGAGCGCAGGATCTTGCCGATATGCGGCGGCTGCTGCGATACGCCCCAGTCATACTCGTTCTGGACGCCGGCATCGGTCACGATGAACAGGAAGTGGCGGATGCGCACCGCCTGATACGCCGACAGCGGGGCATAGGGCGTGGTGGCCTGGGCCCGCTCCAGCGACATCGCGCTGATGCCGAGATTGTCGGTCAGGCCGCCATCCAGAAGGCGGACATATTTGAGATCGCTGTTGGACTGGTAGGAATCGAGCATCCGCGCATAGGCCTGCAGGCGGACGGACGGGTTGTCGGAATCGATCGCCTTCTGCAGCCAGGCGGGCCTTTGATACTGGCACTGGCCCCTGGCCGGCGTGGCGAGGATGACGGGCGAGAACACGACCGGAACCGCCGCCGAAGCGGCGACCGCATCGGCGATCTTCACCTGGTCGAGATCGCTGCAAAGCGCCGAGAAAGTATCCTGGGTGAACAGGAACGGCGTGCGGTTGTAGATGTCGGAGGCGGTGATCCAGACGATCGGCCTGTCCGGCTTGTGGAAGGCCGCGAAGGTCGCGCCCTCGAACAGTTGCTCGTCGAGCCAGCGGCCGAAGCTGTTGCGATCGTTGGCGCCGCCATCGACGACGGTGCGCGCCAGATTGCTCGGCGTGAAGCGGGTCCGCATGTAGCTCTCGGCGTCCATCGCCAGGAAACGATCGCGGAAGTCGGTATATCCCTCCTTGCCCTTGTAGCCGAGATAGGCGGCCATGACGGCGCCGCCGGAGGTGCCGGCGACCGAGCGGACGTCATCGACCAGGCTGCGTTCGGTGGGATGCTCGTCGATGATGAGCGTGTCGAGCTCGGTCAGCGCGCCATAGGCGAAGGCGGCGGCGCGGGTGCCACCGCCGGAAAAGGCCAGCGCCAGGATGGTGCCGCCGTCATCGTCGGGATCGGGAAGGGCGGCGGGCGACGGCGGGCCGGCCTGTGTCCGCGTCTGGTTGATCGGCGTGGTGTCGGTGGCCGAACACCCCGACACGGCGATCCCTGCCGCCAGCACGACAAGCCGCAGCGCTGCTCCCCACCCGTCTCGCACTGTCGACCCCCTCCGCCCCGTCCCAGCAAGGCAGTCTAGGGCGCGAGGGCTTAATCGTTCAACAACCCAGCGTCCGAGACACCTAGGCCTTGCCGGCCCAGGGCACCAGGCGACGCTCGATCCAGCGCAGGATCGCCTCCAGCGCGAAGGCGACGGCGGCGATGACGAGGATGCCCATCAGCACCACGTCGGTGACCAGGAACTGCGCCGCCGACTGGATCATGAAGCCGAGGCCCCGCGAGGCGGCGACCAGTTCAGCCGCGACCAGGGTGGACCAGCCGGCGCCGAGCGCGATGCGGATGCCGGTCAGGATCGAGGGCAGGGCGCTGGGCAGCACGACATGGCGAAGCAACTGGCCGCGCGTGGCGCCGAGCGCGCGGGCGGCGTTCAGCCGGTCCGGGTCGACGCCCTTCACGCCGGACGCGGTGGAAATGACGATCGGCGCCAGCATGGCGATGCCGATGATCAGGATCTTGGACGGCTCGCCGATGCCGAACCAGATGATCACCAGCGGCAGATAGGCGAGCGGCGGGATCGGCCGCAGGAACTCGATGATCGGATCGAAGATGCCGCGGCCGATGCGGCTCGAGCCGATGGCGAAGCCGACCGGCACGGCAATCAGGGTCGCGCCGACGAGGGCTGCGAAGACGCGGCCGAGGCTGGCCGAAAAGTGCTGCCACAGCGTCGCGTCGACGAAGCCCTCGCGCGCGACCGTCAGGAACGCCCGGCCCACCTCAAAGGGCGAGGGCAGGAACAGCGCCGAGACGAGCCGGAAATGCGACGCGATCGCCCAGGCGAGGAGCAGGGCGGTGAGGGTCAGGCCGGCGGTGATCGCGACGACCGGGCGCTTGCGCGGGGGTATGGGCTGCCGGGCTGCCTCGGATTTGGTGCGGGATGGTGCGAGGCTGGCTTCCGCAAGATCAAGGCTCATGCCGCTTCCCTCTCAAAGATGCTGTCGAGCAGGTCTTCGCGCGCCGCGACGAAGGCCGGGCTCGACTTGATCGAACGGGCGCTTTCCCCGGCCAGGCGACGCCGGCCGAAATCGACGTCGAGCCGGCGAATGATGCGGCCGGGGGCGGGCGTCATGACGATGATGCGGGTGGCGAGGTAGAGCGCTTCTTCGACGCCATGGGTGATCAGCAGCGTGCCGGCGCTGCTCTGGTCCCACGCGTTGAGCAGCAGGTCCTGCATGCCCTCGCGGGTCATCGCGTCGAGCGCACCGAGCGGCTCGTCCATCAGCAGGAAGGCGGGATCGGCGGCGAGCGCCCGAGCCAGGCCGACGCGCTGGCGCTGGCCGCCGGAGAGCTGCCAGATCGGCCGGTCGCCGAGCCCGGCAAGGCCGACAATGTCGAGCAGGCGGTCGGCCTGGCGTCGCCGCTCGGCCTGGGAGACGCCGGCGAGGCGCGCGGCGAAGGCGACGTTTTCCGCCGTCGACAGCCAGGGGAACAGCGCATCGTTCTGGAAGACGACGGCGCGCTCGGCGCCGGGTCCGGCGACGGGCCTGCCGTCGACCAGGACGCGGCCGGAGTCGGGCGCGAGGAAGCCGGCGGCAAGGTTGAGCAGGGAAGTCTTGCCGCAGCCGGAGCGCCCGACAATGACAACGAACTCGCCGGAAGCGATGTCGAGCGACACATTCGAAAGCACCGGCGCCCCGCCATCATAGCGGAGCGAGACGCTTTCCAGCGCGAGATGGGGCATGGGTGTTCGTCCTTCCTTGCCGGCTGCTGGCGTTTGTTCGCCAAAGTTCCCGCCGCTCCGACGTCATCCCCGCGAAGGCGGGGATCCATTCAGCTTCCGTCGCACGTCGGCTGAATGGATCCCGGGTCAAGCCCGGGATGACGGCGAGCACGGGTTGGTCCGCTACGTATGTGCCGAACGGCAACCGCCCCGAAAACGGTTTGGCCCGTTCCGCGACAGAGGGGCGCGGAACGGGCCGGGTGTTGTCGCGGCTTGGGCCGGCCGCCGACGGCCGCCGCGACGACCTCAGTTGGAAGCCTGCGCCTCGGTGACGAACTTGGTGGTGACGTAGCCGCTATAGTCGGGCAGCACGGCCGGGATCTTGCCCTGCTCCTTGAGGAAGGCCGAGGCGTCGGCGATCGCCTTCACCGTGCCGCCACCGAGCAACGCGTTCGATGCCTGCTCCTCCAGCAGCGGGAAGTGGTAGCCCTTCAGCAGCGCCGGGACTTCTTCGACCTTGGCGCCGGTCAGCCGCGCGATCTTGGCGGCCTGTTCCGACTTGGCGTCCCAGGCTTCCGGATTGGCGCGGAAGTCGGCATAGGATTGGCCGGTCACCTTGACGAAGGCCTTGACCGCATCGGGATGCGCATCGGCGAATTCCTTGCGGACGATCCAGGCGTCGAAGGTCGGCGCGCCGAAGGTCGCGACCTGAGCCGAGTCGGTCAGCACCTTGCCGTTTTCCTTGATCTTGCCGAGCGCCGGATCCCAGACATAGGCCGCGTCGATGTCGCCCCGCTCCCAGGCGGCGGCGATCTCCGGCGGACGCAGGTTGAGGACTTCGACGGTCTTCGGATCGATGTTCCAGTGCTTCAGAGCCGCGAGTAGGCTGTAGTGCGTGGTCGAGACGAAGGGCACGGCGATCTTCTTGCCGACGAGATCCTTCGGTTCGTTGATGTTGGCGCCGTTGCGCACGACGAGCGCCTCGGATTCGCCGATCAGGCCGACGATGAAGATCGTCTCGATCGGTAGTTCGCGGCTGGCGGCGGCGGCCAGCGGGCTGGAGCCGACATAGCCGATATCCACCGCGCCGGAAGCGATCGCGGCGATGACGTCGGCGCCGGAATCGAACTTCTTCCAGTCGATCGTGGCGTTGGCGGCCTTCTCGTAGACGCCGTCGGCCTGCGGGACCTTGGAGGGCTCGACGACGGTCTGGTAGCCGATCGTCAGCTTGGTCTGGTCGGCGCGGGCCGTGGCGCCGGCGGCGAAGGTGAGGCCGATCGCGGCGGCCGTGGCAACGAAGGTGCGGCGGGTGATGCGTGACATGGTTCTGTCCTGAGATGAGCGCGCAGGCATCCGTTCGCTGAACGGGAGCGCGGGCAAAGCAAAGAGGTTGGAAAGCGCCGCGCGCGGCGCGGCATCGCCATCAGGCGATCTCGACCGATCCGTCGGTCAACAGAGCCGGGTTGTCATGGGCGTCGTGCTCCCTTTGGGGCTTAGCCGTTGTTGGCGCGGGGCAAGCCGATCCGGAAATCGCCGCGGCGGTCGATCATCCGACCGTGCCTTCAGACTAGGAATGACGCCTTAGATGATAAAGGCAGTCGTTTTTAATTTTGAGGAATGGCGGGGTCGTTCATTGCGCGTTTTTCGCCTCCGGCGGAGGCCGGCTGACCCTGGGGGAGCTTGGTCGTGCGATGGCGATCGGGCGTCGCCAATGAAAAAGGGAGGGCGCTTGCGCACCCTCCCTCGGATTGTTCGCATCGCTGGATGCGGCGTCAGTTCGCCTTGGGCAGGCTGTAGGCGATGATGTAGTCGCCGCGATCGGGCGACTGGCGCGCGCCGCCGGCCGAGATCACCACGAACTGCCGGCCGGATTCCGGCGACACATAGGTCATCGGGGTCGCCTGGGCGCCGACGGGAAGGCGGCCCTTCCAGAGTTCCTCGCCCGTCTTGCTGTCGAGCGCGCGCAAATAATAGTCCTGCGTGCCGGCATAGAAGACCAGGCCGCCGGCGGTGGTCGTCGGACCACCCAGCGAGGGCATGCCGACTGGGATCTGCAGGCCGGTCTTCATGCCGAGCGGGCCGGTATCCTGCAGCGTGCCGGCCGGAACCTGCCAGGCAATCTGGCGCGTCTTCAGGTCGATGCCGGTGATCGTGCCATAGGGCGGCTGGTGGCAGGGCACGCCGAGCGGCGACAGGAAGCCGTTCTTCAGCGCGCCATAGGGCGTGCCCTTCTGCGTGCCGAGGCCGTCATGCACCGCCGACGGGCCGTAATTGTCAGCCACCTCGCGCGGCAGCAGTTCGACGAACTGCGGCATGCGGATGTCGTTGACGACGAGCAGGCCGTTGGCTTCATCGACCGAGGCGCTGCCCCAGTTCATGCCGCCATAATAGCCCGGGAAGATCAGCGAGCGGGTGGTGCCGGGCGGGGTGAATTCGCCCTCATAGCGCATCTTCTTGAACTCGATGCGGCAGTAGAGCTGGTCGAACGGCGTCGTGCCCCACATCCGCGCCTCGGTGAAGGGCTCCGTGCCGATCGAGGGCATGCCGACCGAATAGGGCTGGGTCGGGGAGAGGAAGTCCTCCTTGACGCCGCCGGTCTGGGGAACGGGCTTTTCCTGCACTTCGGCGATCGGCTTGCCGTCGCGCCGGTCGAGCATGAAGATCTGGCCGCGCTTGGTGACCTGGATCAGGGCCGGGGTCGTGCCGCCCTTGCCGTCCGGCACGTCGTAGAGAGCCGGCTGCGAGGGAACGTCATAGTCCCAGAGGTCGTGATGCACGGTCTGGAACTTCCAGCGCTCGCGGCCGGTGGCCATGTCGAGCGCCACCACCGAGGCGGTGTAATCCTCCGCCGCCTTGGAGCGGTGCGCGCCGAAGAAGTCCGGCGTCGCATTGCCGGTCGGCAGGTAGACGAGGCCGAGCGCGTCGTCATAGCTCGGCGTCGACCAGACATTGGGCGTGCCGCGCGTATAGCTCTCGCCTGCCGGCGGGGCGCCGGTGATGGACGGGTTGCCGAGATCCCAGGCCCAGGCGAGTTCGCCGGTGCGGGCGTTGAAGGCGCGGACCGCGCCCGAGGGCTCGCCGGTCTCGACATTGTCCCAGACCCAGCCGCCGACCAGGATCAGGTCGCGCATGACGGTCGGGGCCGAGGTCTGGAAGTAGAAGCCGGCCTTGACGTCGCCCATGCCGTTCTTGAGATCGACCGTGCCGTTATTGCCGAAGCCCGTGCAGGGCTGGCCGGTCTTGGCGTCGATCTGGATCAGCCGGGCGTCGATCGTCGTCATGACGATGCGGGCGCCGCAATTGTCGGCGACCGGGGCGGGAGCCGGAGCGGCAGTTTCGGCGGCCGGGGTCGCGGTCTCCGTGCCATCGGCGGGAGCCGGTATTGCCTCGGTCGCGGCGGGTGCGGCGGCAGGCGCCGCGGCGGCCGGCACGGTCACCGGCTCATAATAGCTGACGCCTCGGCAACGCTGCCAGAGCGGCGACTTCGCCTGCGGATCGAACTTCCAGCGCAGCTCGCCGGTTTCGGCGTTCAGGGCGTGGACGATGTTGTGCGGCGAGCAGGTATAGACCGTGTCGCCCACCTGGAGCGGCGTGTTCTGGTCTTCCGAGCCGGAAATTGCGGGGTCGCCGGTCTGGAAGGTCCAGGCGACCTTGAGGTCCTTGACGTTATCACGGTTGATCTGGTCGATCGGCGCGTAGCGCGTGCCGTGCGAGGTGCGGCCATACTGGCGCCAGTCGGTGGCGCCCGCCGCCGCTGCGGGGACGGCCGGCGGCGCATCGGCCGAGGCGACCGCATTGCGGATCACGCCATGCGGCGTGAAGGCATAATAGGCCGTGACGCCGAGCGCGACGATCAGCGCCAGCGCGCCGAGAAGGGCGGGGGCCGAACTGCGGCCGCGCGCCGGGAAGGCCGGCACCAGCAGAAGCGCGAAGACGGCGAGCACGGCCGGCGCGACGAGGCGCGGCACCAGCGGCCAGAAATCGAGGCCGACTTCCCAGAGCGCCCAGGCGAGGGTGGCGAGCAGGATGGCGATGTAGAGCCAAGGCGCAACGGGCCGGCGCAGGATGTAGAGGATGCCGACGACGACGAGGCCGATGCCGGCCAGCGCGTAATACCAGGAGCCGCCGAGCAGGATCAGCTGGACGCCGGGAACGGCGAGCCCCAGTCCGACAAGCGCGACGATGATTCCAAAGAGGACGAGCAACCATCCGCCAATGCCAAGCGGAGCTCTCGAACTGGCCATTTTTTCACCTCGGTAAGGGGCGTCGCGGCCGGGGGGAGGCGGCGCCTCGTTTGCGATTGAGCCCGACGGGCCGACAACGCCATGCGCGCCTGGCGGCACGCGGGCTCAACGCGAGCCCGGTAAATAGTATAGTTGCCTATCTAATTTGACGCAACGCATCGGGCTTGACGGCCATGCGATGGCCTCCATCCGCGCTTGCGACCTGCAGGATTCGATAAGGCTTCGCCCTCGACGCTACGTCAGCTCGGGCGGCGACGGGTCCGGCCCACCCATGACGACGGCCCGCGCCGATGCGGGATCGGCGACGGCAAGCCTTCGGATGGGGCGAATCGCCGTGGCGGACGGATCAGGCCGCGGCGCAGATCGGCTGGCTGCCCAGCTGCGAGGCGAGCCGGAAGCCGGCCGGCCAGTGACCATGGCCGCTCTCGGTGTTGACGTGCCCGGCATGGCCGAGATCGATCAGTTCCGAGCCCCAGCGCGCGGCGAACAGCCGCCCACGCTCGACCGAGATATACGGGTCGTTGCGGCTCAGCGCGAGCGTGGTGGGGAAGGGCAGGCGTGACAGCGGAACGGGGGCGAAGCCGGAAAGCGGGTGATCAGCAGCGAGCGACTCGGTATCGGCCGGGGCGACCAGCAGGGCGCCGGCGATCGGCGCGCGCGGATGGCGGCGGGCATAATGCGCGACCAGGACCGCGCCGAGGCTGTGGGCGATCAGGACCGGCTGCCGGGTGCGGCGGATGGCGGTATCGAGGCGGGCGAGCCAGTCTTCGAGCTTGGGCGCATGCCAATCATCCTGCTCGACGATCCGCGCGTCGGCATCGACATCGAGCCAGCGGCGCTGCCAGTGGCCGTGGCCGGACCCTTGCCAGCCGGGAATGATCAAACGGGACATGGCGCAATCTCTGCCCAGGAATTGGATGGCTCCAAGAATAGGGCAGGCAGGCTCCGGGTCGAAGGAATGAGGGTCCAAGCTTTTCCGGCATGCCGGATTATCTTCCCTCAGATCGCGAGATGCTTGGAAGCGCAACCGCTGCGCGCCTTCACCCCGGCCGGTCGTGGACGATTCCCGCTTGAGGCGCGCGGTCCGCAAAAAAAGAGGCCGAGCGCTGCCGCCCGGCCTTTTGGTCCTCAGCTGCCGGCGCGCAGGCGCTGCAGCAGCGCGGCGTCGGGATAGGAATCGGCGGGCATGCCGAGATCGATCTGCATCGCCTTCACCGCCGAACGGGTGCCAGCGCCGATCATGCCGTCGACCTTGCCGACGTCATGGCCGCGCTTGGCGAGAAGCTTCTGCAACTCGATGACTTCCTTGTAGGGAAGCTGCTTGACGTTGTCGCCGCGTCCGACCTGCGGCGCGCCGGCAAGCCGGGTGGCGTAGTAAGCGGCCGTCGTCGCGTAGATGAAGGACTGGTTCCATTCGAGATAGACGCGATAATTCTGGTAGGCGAGGAAGGCCGGACCGCTGCGGCCCATCGGCAGCAGCAGCGACGCCTTGTAATCGGTGGTCGGAAGCTTGGAGCCGGGAGCGACGGTGACGCCCATCTTCTGCCAGGTCGAGACCGGATGCTGGATCTGTAGATCGGCCTGCGACCAGTCGAGATCGGCGGGGACGCGGACTTCGGTCAGCCAGGGCTGATCGCGCTGCCAGCCTTCATGCACCAGCAGATTGGCGGCGGAGGCGAGCACGTCCGGGACGCTCTTGATCAGGTCGCGGCGGCCGTCGCCATCATAGTCGACGGCGAAATCCCGATAATGCGTCGCCAGGAACTGCACCTGGCCGAGTTCGCCGGCCCAGGGGCCCTTCATTTCTGCAGCCGTCAGGTCGCCACGGTCGATGACGGTGAGCGCCGCCATTAGCTGGTCGTGGAAGAGCTGCGGGCGGCGGCAGTCATAGGCGAGCGTCGCCAGCGAACGCAGCGTCGGCATGTCGCCGAGATTGGCGCCGAAATCCGTCTCGAGGCCCCAGAAGCCGACGAGCACGGCGGCCGGGACGCCGTAATCCTTCTCGATCCGGTCGAACAGCGCGGCGTTCGACTTGATCAGCTGCGCGCCCTTCTGCAGCCTATACTTCGCGACCATGCGGTCGGAGAATTCCAGGAAGCTCTGCGAGAAGACGTTCTGCGCACGGTCCTTGGCGATGACGTCGGGCGCATAGGCGATGCCGTCCAGCGCCGAGATCGTCTTGGCCGAAATGCCGCTCTGGGCGGCTTCCTGGCGCACGCCATCGAGCCAGGCGGGGAAGCCGGATGCGTCCTTGCAGGAGGCAGCGAAGGCCGGGGCGGCGGATAAAGCGAGGGCGAAGAATGTCGCGAGCTGCAAGCCAGCTTTTCGCATGGGGGAAAACCTCCGAGGGGAATGCCGGGGGGCATGATGCCGGGCCGGGATGCGGCCCAATCGTTTGAGCGGTCTTTGACCATCGCAATCCGTCGATTCCGTGACGAAAGCAACGGCCTCTGCAATCCTTGATGGGTCCGGCTTCAGCCGGCGGCGGAGTCGAAGGCCTTCAGAATCCGCTTCGGCGCGGTCTGGCGCCATGACTTTTCCACCAGCGGCGCCAGGTGGTCGGCGTCGATCGCGGGCAGGCGCACCAGCACATAGGCGTAGCCGCGGAAATGGTCGGTGGTGAAGAAGATCTCCGGCTCGACCGCGATCAGCATGTCGCGATCGCCGAAATCCATCTTGAGCGCGAAGCTGCTGCCATCCTCCTGCATCCGGCCGAAGAAGGTCTTGCCGAGATAGAAGGAGAGCGTGCCGTGGGTGACGCCCTCGCGCACCTCCGGCAACGCCAGGAAGATCTGCTTCAGCCCATCCGTATCGACCGGCATCGTCTCGCCCCGCCAGGAAGGATCCTCGCAGGGCAGTTTGCGCCGGTTGCGGCCGGGTTGCCAGCCTGCCGGATCAGGCGGCTTCTTCGCGCTGGTAGTCCTTGATCTCGCTGGCGGTAATGCCGGGCGTGCGGTCGAGCTCATAGCGCAGCTCGAAGGCGGAAGGAGCCATGAACACCGGGGCGCCATCGAGATCGGACGCCATGGACGAGCGGTGGCGATCGATGAAGGTTTCGAGCGCGACCTTGTCGGGCGAGGTTACCCAGCGGCAGACCGTGAAGCGCGAATGCTCGAAGTCGATCGGCAGGCTGTATTCGACCTGCATGCGTTCCTTCAGCACGTCGAGCTGCAGCGCACCGACCACGCCGATGATCGCCGGCGAGCCGTCATGCGGCACGAAGACCTGCACGACGCCTTCCTCGGCCATCTGCTGGAGGGCTTCCTTCAGCTTCTTCGCCTTCATCGGATCCTGCAGCCGGATGCGGCGCATGATTTCCGGCGCGAAGCTCGGCACGCCGCGGAAGACGAGGTTCTCGCCCTCGGTCAGCGTGTCCCCGATCCGGAGCGTACCATGGTTCGGAATGCCGACCACGTCGCCGGCAAATGCCTCGTCGGCGAGCAGGCGGTCCTGCGCGAAGAAGAATTGCGGGCTGGACAGCGGGATCGGCTTGCCGGTGCGCACCAGCTTGGCCTTCATGCCGCGCTGCAGCTTGCCGGAGCAGACGCGCAGGAAGGCGATGCGGTCGCGATGGTTCGGATCCATGTTCGCCTGGATCTTGAACACGAAGCCCGACATCTTCGGCTCGGTCGGCTCGACGGTGCGGCCCTCCGCTTCCTGCGGACGCGGCGAAGGCGCGAAAGCGGCGAGCGCGTCGATCAGGTCGTGGACGCCGAAATTGCGCAGCGCCGAACCGAAATAGACGGGGGTCAGATGGCCCTGGCGGAAGCTGTCGGCGTCGAAGCCGTTGCCGGCGCCTTCGATCAGCTCCATTTCCTCGCGGAACAGGGCGACGGCCTCCGGCGTGGTCAGGCCGTCGATCTTGGGATCGTTCGGGCCCGAGACCGGGATGACGGAATTGTCGGTATCGATGCGGCGGACCGTCCGGGCGACGATGTCGTAGGTGCCGGCGAATTCGCGGCCGCGGCCGATCGGCCAGGTCATCGGCACGGTATCGAGCGCCAGCACCTTTTCGATTTCGTCGAGCAGGTCGAAGGGATCGCGTGTCTCGCGGTCGAGCTTGTTGACGAAGGTGACGATCGGGATATCGCGCAGGCGGCAAACTTCGAACAACTTGCGCGTGCGGTCCTCGATGCCCTTGGCGGCGTCGATCACCATGACGGCGGAATCGACGGCGGTCAGCGTGCGATAGGTATCTTCCGAGAAGTCTTCATGGCCCGGCGTGTCGAGCAGGTTGAAGATCTTGCCGCCATACTCGAACGTCATCACCGAGGTGACGACGGAGATGCCGCGCTCGCGCTCGATGCCCATCCAGTCGGAACGGGTCTGGCGGCGGTCGCGCTTGCCCTTCACTTCGCCGGCAAGCTGGATCGCGCCGCCCATCAGGAGCAGCTTTTCGGTCAGCGTCGTCTTGCCCGCATCGGGGTGCGAGATGATGGCGAAGGTCCGGCGGCGATCGACGGGTCCGGTCAGGGCGTCCATGAAACAGTCTTCTAACGGTTTTTGAGGTGGCGCATCGATAGACGAGACCGGCCCGAAAGGCCAGCCCGAAGCGTCTAGCGCTTGCGCATCAGCAGCGAGGCGACCGCAATACCGAGCCAGCCGAGGATCATCGTCGTGCCGCCGATCGGCGCCACGAAGGAGAGAGCCGCGCTGCCGGAGAGGCTGTGGAAGGTCAGCGCGCCGGAAAATCCGATCAGGCCGAGCGCGATCGCCCAGGCGGAAATCGACATCAGCAGCGCCGTCGTCGGCACGAAGAAGCCGAGCGCCAGCAGCGCGGGCGCCTGCGCCATCGCCATGTTGCCGGCGGTCGCCAGTCTCTCGCCGCCCGGCAGGTGCGCGCCGGCGGCGGCCAGGGCCACGCCGATCATGCCGGCGAGACCGGCGACAACCAGAAGCGCCTTTTGTCCGTTCATGTGCCTGTTCTCCCAAAGTCCTTGCCGAAGCCTGCCATCGGCGACCCGCATTCTCCCGACCGAATAGAACCGATTGCGCCGGCGCGCGTCGTGGCAAAACCGCCCAACCCGCTGGAGGATCGAGGGGCTGCGCAAGCGCGAGATATTCCGCTGGGGCATTGTCACATCGCGATCCGATGCTATGTTAGCGCTGTCATCGCGGCTCCGCCGCCTCGCGTCACAGGCCGGTCAGGCGTTGCCGCCGGCATCCAGTCCAGAGCTTCGGGAGAGAAACATGATCATCGTTACGGGTGGAAGCGGTCTTGCGGGTCGCGCGGTGGTGAAGGATCTCGTCGAGCATGGCTACGAAGTCGCCTCGATCGACATGGCCCTGCCGCCGCCGGGGCAGGGCGTGCCGTTCAGCAAGGTCGATCTGACCGACTACGGCCAGGCGCTGGCCGCCTTCTCCGGGATCGACGATCGCTTCAAGAAGGCAACCGGGATCATCCATCTGGCCGCGATTCCCGCGCCGGGCCTGGCGCCCAACCACGTCATCTTCGAGACCAACATGATCTCGACCTACAACGTGTTCGAGGCGGCGCGGGTGCTCGGCATCAAGAATGTCGTCTGGGCCTCGAGCGAGACGGTGCTCGGCCTGCCCTTCGAGACGCCGCCGCCCTACGTGCCGGTCGACGAGGCCTATCGTGGCCGACCCGAGACGGCCTATTCGCTGTCCAAGTTCCTCGGCGAAGAGATGGCCAAGGAATTCTGCCGCTGGGATCCGGAAATGAAGATCTTCGGCCTGCGCTTCTCCAACGTCATGCCGCCGGAGCGCTATGCGGAATTCCCGGCCTTCGACGCCGACATCAACGCCCGCAAGTGGAACCTCTGGGCCTATATCGACGTGCGCGACGCCGCGCAGTCGTGCCGGCTGGCGCTGGAATCGCCGCTTAGGGGCGCCGATGTCTTCGTCATCGCCAATGAGGACGGCGTCATGAGCCGGACGAATGATTCCCTGCTGGACGAGGCGTTCCCCGGCATCGAGCGCAAGCGCCCCATCAGCCCGAACGAGACGCTGCTCTCGATCGACCGCGCGAAGAAGGTGCTCGGCTACAAGCCGCAATACGGCTGGCGGTAGGGGCGCGGGCGGGCGTCGCCCGCGTTTCTCCGAGAAGGACACGATCTACGAACAGACTCCGCCGTCACCCCGGCCTCCGAGCCGGGGTCCATAAATCAGGGTTTTTGGGGAGGTACGCACCGCTCCACCCAGGCTCGGCCTGAGAGGCTTCGGCTGAATGGATTCCTGCTTTCGCAGGAATGACGGAGGTGTGTCCCGATCGACAGTGGCTGGCGCTGAGCCGTCAGGCTCCGTCCGGACGGCTGCCGAACAGCGGCAGCTCGTACAGCTTGGCGCGGCTTTCGATGGCGAGGACCCGGCGCTTGGTGGCGATGCCGCCCGTGCCGGAGAAGCCGCCCATCTTGCCCCCGGCCGCCAGCACGCGGTGGCAGGGGATGAGGATCGGATAGGGATTTTCGCCGAGCGCCCGGCCGACGGCGCGCGCCGCGCCCGGTTCGCCAATCGCCGCGGCAACCTCGCCATAGGTGAGCGTCTGGCCGGGCGGGATCGCGCGGGTCACGTCATAGACGCGCTGGTTGAAGGGCGGGATATGATCGGGGTCGAGCGGGACGGCGGTCAGGTCATCATCCGCGCCTTCGAGCAGCGCGACGATCGCTGCGATGGCCGACTGGACAAAGGCCGGCGGCTCCTCGGAGTGCGCATCGGGGAAGCGGCGCGCCAGCGCCAGGCGCGTCTGCTCGGCATCGGCGCCCGGAAATTCAACGCCCGTGATGCCGCGCGCGCTCCAGCTGATGCCGCAGCGGCCGATCGGCGTATCGAACAGGGCAAGGCCTTGGGTGGTCATCCCCGCAATCTAGCACAAACCGGGAACGAGACCAGCCACCGGCTAGCTGTTGCCATCGTCGGGAATGGCCAGGATCTCGCCGCAGGCCTTGCAATGGACGGCGTCCGGGTCGTGCATCTGCAGGGCGCAGCGCGGGCAGGGAAAGTACACCTTGTTGGGCCGGAAGATGGATTGCGCCAGGCGCACGAACAGCGAGATGCCGCAGATCATCGTGACGATGGCGGTCAGCTTGCCCCAGGGCCCGGGCAGGGTGATGTCGCCGAAACCGGTCGTGGTGACGGTCGCGACCGTGAAGTAGAGCGCGTCGATATAGCCGGCGAAGCCGGGGCTGAAGCGGAAGAAGAAGGTGTAGATGAAGCCGGTGGCGACGAACAGGAACGTCACCAGGTTGAGCACCGCCTGCACCGGCTGCTGCCAGCGGGCCAGCTGGCGTTTCGACAGCGGCCGCCACAGGAAGCCGCTGCGCGACAGCGACCAGAGCCGCAGGATGCGCAGGAAGCCCAGATTGGCGAGATAGGCCGGAAACAGCAGCGTGATCAGGATGAAGATGTCGACGATCACCGTCGGCTGCCGCAGCCAGCGTTTCAGGTCGGTTTCCGCCAGCCCCCGGCAGGTCAGGTCGACGGCGAGCACGATCGCGATGGCATAATCGTACCAGAGGAAGGCCGAGGCATCGCGGATCATCGGGGTGGCGATGAAGAAGGCGATGATCAGCAGGTCGATGGTGACGACGCAGGTCTGGAACAGGCGGGCCGGCCTGGCGCGGCTGTGATAGAGAAAATGCAGGTGCCGCCGCAGCCGGGCGAAGCCACCGTCCATCGCGCTCTTGGAATTGGATTGCATAAGGGCTCGCTCAACCGCCCGAGTGGCAGCCATGACACGGCCGGGGCCGCTCGGAACTCCGGCTTCAACGCGCCGGCGGGACCAAGCCTATAGATGGGCCAGGGTCGGGTCCAACGGCTTCCGCGTCTCGATCCCTTCGGAATAGATGTCGCGGACCCGGTTGACATGGTCGCGGATCGTGGCCGTCGCGCTTTCGAGGTTCCGGTCGGCCACCGCTTGGACGATCGCCGCGTGCTCGTTGCGCGAGACGTCGAAGAGTTGCTCGTTGGGCGAGGAGAAGTTGGCGCGCAGCGCCTGGATGCGCGGGTCGACCGAGCCATAGACCTCGGCCAGCAGGCTGTTGCCGCAGGCGACGAAGAAGGCCTTGTGAAAATCCTGGTCGAGCGTGTGATAGGTCTCGCGCTGGTAGCCGTCGCGCATCTTTTCCATCTCCGCGAAGGTGCTCGACAGCGCCTTCAGCAACCGCGCCTGGCCCCGTTCCATGGAAAGCCCCAGCGCGTAGCTTTCGAGTTCGATGCGCAGCTCGCAGAGTTCGCGCACCTTGTCGATGGTCGGGAAGGGGACGTAGCAGCCCCGCTGCGGCTGGATTTCGACGAGGCCGAGCGACTGCAGCTGGAAGAACGCCTCGCGGATCGGCGTCTTGCTGGTGCCGAAGGTCTCGGCCACGGCCTTTTCGCTCAGCATGGTGCCGTAGGCGATCTCGCCATGCACGATGCTGTGCAGCAGGCGATCGAATGCCCGGGCGGTCAGCGACTTGGGCCGATCGAGAGGCAGGGCGGTCATCGGCGGCGGCTCCCCTTGCTGACGTTGCGAGGCCACGCCGGTGGCCTGGCTTCGGCTGGACGATATTTCGACCGTTGAAGAATGGCATGGCACATGCGCGCGCCCGCCGGAAGCCTGACTGTCACGGGCGCCGCCGCTTCCCCCTTTTTATCCCTGCCCTCGGGTCCGGGGCACCTGTCCAAATGGACGAGGTGTCCGGACGGGATCGGGCCGTCGAGGGCGCAAATTGAAGGCGCTTTCGGCCTTTGTTCTGCTCTAGAGGCATTTCCTTCTGCGGACGTCGGTTGCCAGATCCCAAGTTTTAAAATATCTCAGATATGAATTTGAGGAAAGGCTGGATCGGTCGGCTCGCGGCGCGGTTCTTCCGGACGGAGATGGGTATGGATACGACCGAGACGACGCTGGACGAGACGATCCTGATCCGGGACGTCGACCGCGGATCGCACTACATCCGCGACTGGACCGGCGAGGCGGACGGCAACCCCTCCTTCGTGGCGCGCCCACGCTCGGTCGCCGAGGTTGTCGATCTCGTGCGCTATTGCGCCGAGAAGGGCTTGGCCATCGTGCCGCAGGGTGGTCACACAGGCCTGGTCGAGGGCGCATCGGCGCGGATCGAGGGCGGCCATGTCCTGGTCAGCCTGGAGCGCATGAACCGGATCCGGGCGATCGATCCGCTCAATTTCAGCGTCGAGGTCGAGGCCGGCTGCGTGCTGGAAGTGCTGCACCAGGCTGTCGAGGCGGAGGATCTAATGTTCCCGCTGTCGCTCGGCGCCAAGGGCAGCTGCCAGGTCGGCGGCAATGTTGCGACCAATGCCGGCGGCATCAATGTGCTGCGCTACGGCATGATGCGCGACCTCGTGCTCGGCCTGGAAGTCGTGCTGCCGGATGGCCGCGTTTGGAACGGGCTGAAGACGCTGCGCAAGGACAATACCGGCTATGACCTCAAGCAGCTGTTCCTGGGTTCGGAAGGCACGCTCGGCATCGTCACGGCGGCGTCTCTGAAGCTGTTCCCGCGCCCGAGCAGCATCGAGACGATGTTCCTGGCGGTCGCATCCGCCAGCGATGCCATTCGCCTGTTCGCCGCCGCGCGTCGGCATCTGGCCGACCTGCTCTCGGCCTTCGAATTGATCTCGGACCGCAGCGTCGAGCTGGCGCGCACCATGCCGGACATCTCCAATCCGCTCGGCACCGGCGCGCCCTATTACGTCCTGCTCGAAGCATCCTCCAGCGGCCCGCTCGATCTCGAGGCGCTGGTCGGCGGCTTCCTCGAATTCGCCATGGAAGAGGAAATGGTGCTCGACGGCGTGCGGGCCTCAAGCGTCACGCAGGCGCAGAGGATCTGGGCGATCCGCGAAGGGGTCGTCGAGGCGCAGGTCAAGCACGGCACCTATCTGCGCACCGACGTGTCCGTGCCGATCTCGCAGGTCGCCGCCTGCATCGACGAGGTCGAGGCGGCGTTGGCCGAGACCGTCGCCGATGGCGTCGTGCTGACCTATGGCCATATCGGCGACGGCAACATGCATTTCGTCGTGATGCCGCCGCGCGACATGCCGGAGGGCCCGGACCGGCGCAACTGGATCAAGGCGAGCGAGGCGGTGATCTTCGAGGTGGTCGACCGTCTCGGCGGCTCGATCAGCGCCGAGCATGGCATCGGCCGCGCCAAGCGCAGCGCCTTCGAGAAGCGTGCCTCGGCGACGCAGATGGACCTGCTGCGCACGCTTAAATCCGGCATCGATCCGGCCAACCGGATGAATCCCGGCGCGATCTTCGAATGACGGCCTGAGAGCCTTCACCTCGACGACCGTGATCGGGCCTTTGGCCCGGTCACGTGCTTTCGCGCTGGATCACCCGGAACGGCATTTCGTGGGTCTCCGGTGCGATCCGCTGGCCCTCGCGCCGCGCCTCGATCGCGCGCAGCAGCAGGCGGCCCGCCGTGCGGCCGATCTCGAACGCATCGACGGAAACCGTCGTGAGGCGCGGATGGGCGCAGCGCGACACCTCGAAATCGCCGAAGCCGGCGATGGCGATCCGCCCCGGCACGGCCCAGCCGCGCCGATGGCATTCCATCAGCGCGCCGAAGGCGGAGAGATCGGAAACGCAGATCGCGGCATCGACCTCGGGCCATTGCTCGACCAGCTGGACGATCGCCTCGCCGCCCTGTTCCATCGAGATCGGCGGACTGCCGAACGAGATGATGCGGGAGGGACCCAGTTGCAGTTCGGCGATCGCCTGGCTGTAGCCGACGCGGCGATCGGCGCCGCGCGTGTCGCGATTGCTGGTGCCGCCGATGAAGCCGATGTTGCGGTAGCCGCGCACGTAGAGGTCGTGCACCAAGGCGCGGATGGCTGCCGCGTTGGAAAAGCCGACGACATGCTCGACCGGCTCCTGCGGCAGGTCCCAGGTCTCGATGACGGGAATGCCGACGGATTCCAAGAGCCGCCGCGAGCGCGGGCTGTGCGAGCCGCCGGTCAGGATGATGCCTTCGGGCCGGCGCGTCAGCATGGATTCGAGCAGCGTCTCCTCCTTCTCGACGAGATAGTCGGTGCGGCCGAGCAGGAGCTGCAATCCGCTGCCTTCGATCGCCTCGCTGACGCCGCGCACTGTGTCGGAGAAGTTGGAATTGTTGATCGAGGGGATCAGCGTGGCGACGAAGCCCGAGCGCTTGGACGAGAGCGTGCCGGCGGTCTGGTCGAGCACGTAGCCGAGTTCATCGACCGCGGCCATGATCCGGCGACGGGTTTCGTCCGAGATCGGGCCGCCCTTCTTCAGCGCGCGCGACACCGTCATGGTCGAGACGCCGGCGCGCTCGGCGACGTCGGCCATGGTGGGCTGGCTCTTCGGCGTTCGGCCGGGGGGATCGGTCGCCATCGTCTCTATCCATGGGGCGGCGCGGGACATACCGCGCCGTGGGGAAAAAGGCTGAAACAGCCGGGTGCGGGATATGCCGTCTCGGCGAAGCGTCGTCGTTAGCCCAGCCACGCCCGGAGCGCCAGAGCAGGGCGCACGACACCGGCCGGGGCGAGCGCCTGTGCGGCGCGGGCCTCTCTCCGGGGCGGTGGACTTAGCATGGGGGGAACCGGCGGCGACGCGAGGCCGCCACCGGTCAGGACGTGGCGCTTACTGGACGCCCCAGATCTTCTTGTATTCGGCGCGATAGCCATTGTCGGGGTCGAAGACGTTCTTCGGGCCGC
Organism: Kaistia sp. UC242_56; assembly: GCF_044452255.1. Taxonomy (NCBI): domain Bacteria; kingdom Pseudomonadati; phylum Pseudomonadota; class Alphaproteobacteria; order Hyphomicrobiales; family Kaistiaceae; genus Kaistia; species Kaistia sp. UC242_56. The sequence continues at coordinate 3,965,951 of NZ_JBIOAN010000002.1, read as the reverse complement.
CGTCAAAGGCAACATTGTCCGGCGTCACGAGATGGACGCCCGGGACGTAGCCCGACCACTTTTCGCCGGCAAAGGCGCGGTTCAGCTCGTCGACGAGCTGCCAGCCCTGCATCGCGAGGGGCTCCGGCACGGTAGCGGCCTGGTGGTCCTTGGCGCGGATGCGCTGATAGGCCGATTCCGAGCCGTCGCCGGCCGAGATGTTTTGCGGATCGCCGTCACCGGCAATGCCGGCAGCCTGCAGCGCCGGTGGCATGAAGTCGAAATAGAGGTCGTTGATCGCCAGCGAATGAGTCCACTTGGCGCCGTTTTGCTGCAGCAGCGTCGTGGTCAGCTGCGGGATGCGCGTCGAGACGTCGGCGAGCGGCGTATCCTGGAAGGAGACGACCGTGCAGCCGGCGCACTTCTTGATCCACTCTTCCATGGCGCGGCCCTTGGCGATGGCGATCGCATAGGTCGAGTCGGCGAACACGACCACGCCGGCCTTGCCGTCGGAATCGGCGATCGCCTTCATCGCCGCGACCTTGGCGACTTCCATCGCATCGGTGGTGACGTTGGCGAAGATCGGCGTGCCTTCGAGCGGGCCGGGAACGGGGCCGGAATGCCAGCCGACCATGAGGATGCCTTCCTTGGCGGCGCCCTCCAGTCCGGCCTTCTGCTCGACGGCATCGCTGCCGCCGACGATGATGGCGTCCGGCTTCAGGGCGATCGCCTGGGAGAGCGCCGTGGCCTGGCCCGAAACGGTGCCCTGGCCGTCGATCTCGCGATAGTCCCAGCCGATCGCTTCGGCCGCTTCCTTGGCGCCCTGCGACACGCCCAGGATGCCGCCATTGCGCATGTCGCCGGCGACATAGACGACGGTCTTCTTGCCGACGGCCTTGGGGCCGGTGGTGGGGCCGTCCCACTTGTCGGCGCGGCCGACGGCCTTGGCGACGACGGCCTTGGCCTCGTCGACGAAGGCGTCGGCGTGGGCGACCATCGGAATGGCCATCAGGGCGACGGCGCTGGCCGCGGCAAGCAACAGGTTACGTGACTTCATGAACTTCCCTCCGAGTTGTGACGGGGTTCTTAAGTGCCCGTCTTTTTGAATGGCTTGTTGTTGGTGCCGCGGCGGCGCTGGGCGTAGCCGGCGATGCCGATGGCGATCAGCAGCGTGACGCCGTTGAACATCGGCTCGACCCAGAACGAGCCGCCGAACTGCTGGATGCCGGCGATGCCGACCGCCAGAATGGCGACGCCGGCGAGCGTGCCCCAGACATTGACGCGACCCGGCTTGATCGTGGTCGAGCCCAGGAAGGCGCCGACCAGAGCCGGCAGCAGATATTCGAGGCCGACGCTGGCCTGGCCGATGCGCAGTTTTGAGGCGAGCAGCACGCCGGCCACCGCCGTCAGCGCGCCGGATGCGACGAAGGCGCCCATGGTGTAGCGCTGGACTGGAATGCCGTTGAGCGCGGCGGCCTTCGGATTGGCGCCGATGGCGTAGAGATAGCGGCCGATCGGCAGGTGCTCGAGGATCAGCCAGAGCACGATGGCGAGGCCGATCACGTAGAACCCGGTGATCGGCAGGCCGAACACCATGGTTCCGTTCAGCGACAGGAAGCCCTGCGGCAGCTGCGCCACCACCTGGCGGCCTCCAGTGTGCCAAAGCGCGACCGCATAGAGCACGGTGCCGGTGCCGAGCGTCGCGATGAAGCTATCGATGCGGGCGACCTCGACCAGCAGGCCGTTCAGCAGGCCGACGCAGGCGCCGAGCACGATGACGATCAGCACGGCGAAGGGCCAGGGAATGCCGGCCATGGTCTGCAGGCTGATGGCCAGGATATGCCAGAGCACGATGCCGTAGCCGACGGTCAGGTCGATCTTGCCGGCGGCCATCGGGATCATGGCGGCGAGCGAGAGCAGCGCGATGATCGCCTTGTCCGAGATGATCGACCGCACGTTCAGCATGGTCGGGAAGGTCTGCGGCAGGATCAGCGAGAAGATCACGATCAGCAGCACCAGCAGGATCGGCAGGCCATAGACCGGGATGCGGCGGCGCAGGCGCTCGCCGAAGGAAGCGTTCTTCAATTCGCTGCGGGTCGGTTCCAGCGCATCGGAGCGGACGGAGTTCATGGACATGGGCGCGGTTCCTGGAGCGTTTTCGAGCGAAGTCGGGTCCGGTTCGCGGAAGAAAACGCGACTAAACGAAGGGTTCTAGGCTGCTTCCGACGCGGAGGCCGCGGTGATCACCGATTGCGTGGTCAGGGCAGGGCCGGTCAGTTCGGCGATGATCCTGCCCCGGTTGAAGACGAGCGCCCGATGGCAGATATGGGCGATTTCCTCGAAATCGGTCGAAACGACGACGACGGCGAGGCCCTTTTCCAGCGCCTGCGCGATCAGCCGGTAGATCTCGGCCTTGGCCCCGACATCGACGCCGGCGGTCGGGTCCTCGGCGATCAGCAGGCGGCGGTTGGTGGCGAGCCAGCGCCCGACCACGACCTTCTGCTGGTTGCCGCCGGAAAGCCCTTCGATCGGCAAATCGGGATCGTTGGGGCGAAGGCCGACAGAGGCGCCGAGTTCGACCGCCTGGCGCGCCTCGGCGCGGGGCGACAGATAGGAGAGCAGGCCGCGGCCGATGGCGGCCGGGTTGAGGAAGGCGTTTTCCCGGACGGAGAGCGAGAAGGCGACGGATTCCTCGGTGCGGTCGCGCGCCACCAGGCCGATGCCGGACTGGAGCGCGGCGCGCGGGGAGGAGAGGTCCGGCGCCTGGCCGTCGATCTCGATCGTGCCGCGATGCGGCGCGGCGCCGAACAGCGCGCGGCCGATCTCTTCCTGACCCGCGCCGCGCAGGCCGACGAGGCCGAGCAGTTCGCCCTGTCGGATATCGAAGCTGACCGGCCCGGCGGAGGGCGTCTCCAGGTCGCGGATGACGACGCGGACCTTGCCAGAACCGAGCTCGCCCTTCTTGAACAGCTCCAGTGTCGTCGAACCGACGATCAGGCTGACCAGCTCGTCCGGGGTCGTTTCGGAAACCGGCTTCTCGCCGACCTTGAGGCCGTCGCGCATTACGACGACACGGTCGGCGATGCGGAAGATCTCGTCGAGCCGGTGCGAGACGTAGATCATGCCGACGCCCCGGGCGCGCAACCGGCGGATTGCCTCGAACAGGCGCTCCACCTCATCGGCCGGCAGGCTGGCGGTGGGTTCGTCGAGAACGAGGAAGTCGCAATCGACCACCAGCGCGCGGGCGATCGCGACCAGCGATTTTTCCGTGCGGCTCAGCGCATGGACGCGGGTCGTGGGGTCGAGGTCGCAGCCGACCAGTTCCAGCGCCGTCGCGGCGCGCTGCTCAGTCGCTTTCCAGTCGATCAGGCCGCGCTTGCCGCCGCGGCCGGCGAAGCCCTGGGCAAGGCCCATGTTCTCGGCCACGGTCATCCATTCGACGAGGCCGAGATCCTGATGGATGAAGGCGACCTTCTGGCGTTCGCCGCGCGCCTGGGCGCGATGCCGGTAGGGTTCGCCGCCGATGGTGACATGGCCGCTATCGGCGCGAAAAATGCCGCCGAGGATCTTGATCAAGGTCGACTTGCCGGCGCCGTTTTCGCCCAGCAGCGCCACGACCTCGCCGCGCGCCACCTCGAAACTGACGCCCTTCAGCGCTCGCGTGCCGCCAAATGACTTGGCGACATCGTCGAAGCGGAGGACCCCTCCGTCGATCATGGTGTTCCCTCCTGGATGCGGCGCGGTCACCGCTTATCGCATCGTCCGGCTCTGTGTCCGGTTATTATTGTTATCGATAACAATCTTAGGCCTGTCAAGCGCGGCCAGCGAACCGGCCGCGCACTTAGCGGTCGCTAGAGGCTGGCGGTGATGCCGCCATCGACATAGAGGATGTGGCCGTTGACGAAGCTGGAGGCGTCGGAGGCGAGGAAGATCGCGGCGCCGGCCAGTTCCTGCACGTCGCCCCAGCGCCCGGCCGGCGTCCGGTTGGCGAGCCAGCCGGAGAAAGCTTCGTCGGCGACGAGGGCGGCGTTCAGCTCGGTCTTGAAATAGCCGGGGCCGATGCCGTTGACCTGGATGCCGTAGCGGGCCCAGTCGGTCGCCATGCCCTTGGTCAGCATCTTCACGGCGCCCTTGGTCGCGGTATAGGGGGCGATGCCCGGCCGCGCCATTTCGCTCTGCACCGAGCCGATATTGATGATCTTGCCGCGTCCGCGCGGAATCATGCGGCGACCGACCGCCTGGCCGACCAGATAGACGCTGTCGATATTGGTGGCGACGATCTTGCGCCACGCCTCGAGCGGGAAGTCCTGCAGGGGCGTGCGGTGCTGCATGCCGGCATTGTTGACGAGGATGTCGATCGGGCCGATGTCGGTCTCGATGGCCTCGATGCCGGCGGTCACCGCGTCGGGATCGGTGACGTCGAAGGCGGCGGTGCGGACGTCATAGCCCTTGGCCGCGAGTTCGGCGCGCGCCTGCTCCAGCCGCGTCTCGTCCCGGGCGTTGAGGACGATGCGGGCGCCGGCCGAGGCGAGCGCGTCCGCCACGGCATAGCCGATGCCCTTGCTGGCGCCCGTGACGAGGGCCAGTCGCCCGCTGAGATCGAACAGGTTCACGCGATCACTCCCCAGAGCATTTTTGATTGGTCGTTGAGATAGGTTGGTATCGATAACAAGGGGCTGTCAAGCTGGTCCGGCGCCGGCGCCGTGTCTTGGAGCCGGGCTGACTTGCACTGGGGCGGGATCCTGATATCGATAACAAAAAGCCTGCCGAGGGAGAGAACCGATGCGCGCCGTCGTCATTCATGCCGCCCATGATCTCAGGATCGAGGAGCGGGAGGTCGGGGCGATGGGGCCTGGCGAGGTCACCGTCCGTATCGAGGCCGGCGGCATTTGCGGCTCGGACCTACACTATTACCAGCATGGCGGCTTCGGTACGGTGAAGCTGCGCGAGCCGATGATCCTAGGCCATGAGGTGGCCGGCACCGTTTCCGCCGTCGCGCCGGACGTCACCCGCGTCAAGCCGGGCGACCGTGTCGCCGTCAACCCGTCGCGTCCGTGCCGCGCCTGTCGCTACTGCTATGAGGGCCTGCCGAACCAGTGCCTCAGCATGCGCTTCTATGGCAGCGCCATGCCGATGCCGCACATCCAGGGCGCGTTCCGGCAGGAACTGGTCTGCATGGCGAGCCAGTGCGAGAAGGGCGACAAGGCCTCGGTCGCCGAACTGGCGATGGCCGAGCCCTTCGCCGTGACGCTGCATGCCCTGTCGCGCGCGCCGTCGCTGCTCGGCAAGCGCGTGCTGATCACCGGCTGCGGTCCGATTGGCGCGCTGACGGTCGCCGCCGCCCGATTTCATGGCGCGGCCGAGATCATCGTCACCGATGTCGTCGACGAGCCGCTCGCCTACGCCCGCGAACTGGGCGCCGACCGCACCATCAACATGGCGCGCGAGCCCGAGGCGCTGGCCGCACTCGCCGTCGACAAGGGCAGCATCGGCGTGATGTTCGAATGTTCCGGCAATGAGCGGGCGCTGCGCTCCGGCCTCGACGTGGTCCGGCCGCGCGGCACCATCGTCCAGGTCGGCCTCGGCGGCGAGCTGTCCCTGCCGCAGAACGTCGTCGTCGCGAAGGAGATTTCGCTGACGGGTTCGTTCCGCTTCCATGACGAGTTCCCGCTGGCGGTCCAGCTGATCGACGCGCGCAAGGTCGACCTGCGCCCGCTGCTCACCGGCAGCTTCGGCATCGAGGATGCGCGCGAGGCGTTCGAGACGGCCGGCGACCGTAAGCGCGCCATGAAGGTCCAACTGGCGTTCTAGGGGAGGGGGGGGGCGCCGCCCTCTCCACCCCTCCTCAGCATGTCGAGGCTGGTGTGACGCTGGGCCGAGCCACGAAGATTTCAGCAGGATCAGAGCCATGTCCGGCTCGGCCGTCATCCCGGCGACGGCCGGGATCCATACGCACGGGCCTGCCGGAGAGAGGCTTGCCAGGGTTTTCTGGGCCGGTGTTCATGGGCCCCGGCCTTCGCCGGGGCGACGGGCGCGTCCATGCGCCTGAGGCCGGATCCCAGTTTTTAAGGTTGCGCCAAGGTTTCCCGAACCGCGAAGGCCCCAGCCGGATCCCGTTACCGGCGCCGCGGGCGGGGCGGTTCCGGTTCTTCCCAATCCTCGTCCCAGTCATCGTCGAGATCCGCGTCCGGATCGTCTTCGTCGTCCTCCAGCTCTTCCTCCTCGTCGTCATCCTCTTCCTCCGGCGGTTTCGGCCGCGGACGGCGGGAGAGGTAGCGCAGGATGCCGCCATTGATGGCGAGCGCCAGGGCGAGCAGCAGGAAGTTGACGATCGGGCTGGAACTGTCGATCCACCAGGTGAGCAGCACGCTCCAGGGCAGTCCGAGCACCAGCCCCAGCACGGCGGCCAGCGGATTTTCCGCCACCATTCCGAACGCGCTCAGCGGCACGAGCAGCAGCGCGAAGATGGCCCATGCCACATAGATCAGAAACAGAATGCGGATCAGGCGCCAGCGCATGGTGGGTTCGGTGCAGTTGGATCGCGGCATCGCCCTCCGACGCGGCCGGACGGAACATCACCTCCGCCGGGCTCGAGTCTAGGCGTTCCTGCTTTCCAGAATCTTTCAGGCCTCGCGCGTGCGGAGAGGTTGTGGATAGCCCGGATTTGCCAGCCTGCCGCGTCCGGCGCCACGACAGCCGGGGTTTTCTGCGAAGCGCCGCTTTTCTAGGCGAGGATTGCTCGTTTTTTCGCCAATCTTCGCCTAGAAAAGCAAGCCCATTCTCCGGGCGCCCGATCTTTCCAGCACAGCAGCCCCATGACCCGCCGCCTTCGTCCTTTCGTCACCCGCCATGAAGTGCGCTCCGGCAATACGCTGACGCATCTGAAATCCGGTCTCGGCGGCGCCATCGGCATTGGCGCGGTCGGCGCGGCGGCGGCGCTGACGCATGAGCCGTTCCTGATCGCGCCGTTCGGCGCGTCGGCCGTGCTGCTGTTCGGCCATCCGGCGAGCCCGCTGGCGCAGCCGGCCAATGTGATCGGCGGCTATCTCGTCGCCACGCTGGTGACGCTGCTGGCGCTCGCCTTCTTTCCCGGCGCCTGGGTCGCGGCGGCGGCCGGCGTCGGTGTCGCCATCGCGCTGATGTCGATGCTGCGCATCACCCATCCGCCGGCAGGCGCCATTCCCATCCTCGCCGCCACCTCGACCATCCAGGGCGGCACGCTGCTCGGCGTCGTGCTGGGCGGCAGCATCGGCCTCGTCGGCGTCGCCTCGCTGCATCACTGGCTGCCGCCGCGGCACGAATATCCCAAGCGCCCGCCGGTCAAGGATGTAGCCGCGCCCTGAAATTTGAGTGCGCTGTTGCATAAATCTCGCCGAAATGCCGACTGCCTCGGCTATTATCGGCGCCATGCAAAACATCATTTCCGTCGCGAATCTCTCGAAAGTCTATGCGTCAGGCTTCGAGGCGCTGAAAGGCGTGACCCTCGACATCCGTCGGGGCGAGATCTTTGCGCTGCTCGGCCCGAACGGCGCCGGCAAGACGACGCTGATCAGCATCATCTGCGGCCTCGTCAATCCGTCGACCGGCACCGTGTTGGCCGATGGCCATAACGTCGTCACCGAATACCGCGCCGCCCGTTCCCGCATCGGCCTGGTGCCGCAGGAGCTGACGACCGACGCGTTCGAAACCGTCCTGGCGACCGTCACCTTCAGCCGGGGCCTGTTCGGCAAGCCGCCGAACCCGGCCCATATCGAAAAGATCCTGCGCGAGCTGTCGCTGTGGGACAAGAAGGATTCCCGGCTGCGCACGCTGTCCGGCGGCATGAAGCGCCGCGTGATGATCGCCAAGGCGCTGTCGCACGAGCCGGAGATCCTGTTCCTCGACGAGCCGACGGCCGGCGTCGATGTCGAGCTCCGGCGCGACATGTGGGAAGTGGTGCGGCAGCTGCGCGAGAGCGGCGTCACCATCATCCTGACGACCCACTATATCGAGGAAGCCGAGGAGATGGCCGACCGGATCGGCGTCATCCATCGCGGCAAGATCATCCTGATCGAGGAAAAGGCCGAGCTGATGCGCAAGCTCGGCAAGAAGCAGCTGACGCTGCAATTGCAGGAGCCGCTTCACGCCATTCCGGACGGCCTCGGCGACTATGGCCTTGCCCTCGGCGCTGGCGGCAACGAGCTGATTTACAGCTATGACGCCGATGCCGAGCAGAAGGGCATCGCCGACGTGCTTGGCGCGCTCGGCAAGGCCGGTATCCATTTCAAGGATCTGCAGACGAGCCAGCGCTCGCTGGAAGAGATCTTCGTCAGCCTGGTGAGTGAGCGGTCATGAATCTTTACGCAATGCGCGCGATCTATCTCTTCGAGATGGCGCGGGCCGGCCGCACCGTGCTGCAAAGCATCATCGCGCCGGTGATCTCCACCTCGCTCTACTTCGTCGTCTTCGGCGCGGCGATCGGTTCGCGCATGCAGGCGATCGACGGCGTCACCTTCGGCTCGTTCATCGTGCCAGGGCTGATCATGCTGTCGCTGCTGACGCAGAGCATTTCCAACGCGTCTTTCGGCATCTACTTCCCGAAATTCACCGGCACCATCTACGAAGTGCTGTCCGCGCCGGTGGCGCCGTTCGAGATCGTCATGGGCTATGTCGGCGCGGCGGCGACGAAGTCGATCATCCTCGCCCTGATCATCCTGGCGACGGCCGGCCTGTTCGTGCCGATTGAGATCCAGCATCCTTTCTGGATGCTGCTGTTCCTGGTGCTCACCGCCGTCACCTTCAGCCTGTTCGGCTTCATCATCGGCATCTGGGCCGATGGCTTCGAAAAGCTGCAGCTGGTGCCGCTGCTGATCGTGACGCCGCTGACCTTCCTGGGCGGCAGCTTCTATTCGATCACCATGCTGCCGCCGGTCTGGCAGAAGATCGCGCTGCTCAATCCGGTCGTCTATCTGGTCAGTGGCTTCCGCTGGAGCTTCTTCGGCACCGCCGACGTCCATGTCGGCATCAGCGTCATCATGACCCTGGTTTTCCTGGCGGTATGCCTCGGCATCATCACCTGGATCTTTAAGACCGGATACCGGCTCAAGAACTGATCGAGCCGAGAGGCCGCGCGTCACCGCGCGGCTTCCGGATCGGGCGTCCGGGCGGACGATCAGGCGGGGGCCGTCTCTTCCACTTCGCCGAGCGTGCCGGGCATGAACAGCGAGATCGGGCGAAGCTCGTAGGCGCCGCCGGGGTTGGCGCGGGTCAGGTCGCGCGCAACCGCAAGCGCGGCTTCGCGGTCGGCGACGTCGACGACATAGAAGCCGAGCAGCTGCTCCTTGGTCTCGGCATAGGGGCCGTCGATCACCCGGTCCTGGTTCTTCAGGAGGGTCGTGGCGGCCTTGGTCGGATGCAGCCGCGCGGTCGGGCCCAGCTGGCCGTTGCGGGCGAGCGTCTCGTGCACACCGTGCAGGCGGGCCATGACCGCGTCGTCTTCCTCCTTCGTCCAGCCGGTGACGACCTCTTCGGAATGATAGCAAAGGATGGCGTAGAGCATCGGACGGGTTCCTCCTCCTCCGAGCGGGTCTCGCGCCAGTCGGCGACGCCCGCTGTAACATTCATGATATCGCCCGGAACTATAACCAGCCTGCCTTCGCAATTTGGCGCCCGGCGGTCGCGAAAAAGTCGAACTGAAACGGTTCCTTGGCGAAGTGCGATGCGTCGCAGTATATCGGCTTCGGCCGCGAAGTCAGGATCCAGCATCCCTTGGAAACCATCACCATCGTTCTCGTGCTGCTGCTTGCCGTGGTGGTCAGCGAGTATCTCTCGCGCATGCTGCGACTGCCGATCCCTCGCCCGCTGGTCCAGATCGCGCTGGGCGGTGCGATCGGGCTGATCGGCGATTTCCAGGTCACGCTCAATCCCGACATCTTCTTCCTGCTGTTCCTGCCGCCGCTGCTGTTCCTGGATGGCTGGCGCATTCCTAAGGAAGAGCTGGTCCGCGACAGCAAGACGATCCTGGCGCTGGCCTTCGGCCTGGTGGTCTTCACGGTGCTGGGCGTCGGGCTGTTCATCCATGCCATGATCCCGGCCATGCCGCTTGCCGTCGCTTTCGCACTGGCGGCGGTGCTGTCGCCGACGGATCCGATCGCGGTCTCGGCCATCGCCGCGCGTGTCCCGATCCCGAAGCGCATGATGAACATCCTGGAAGGCGAGTCGCTGCTCAACGATGCGTCGGGCCTGGTCTGCCTGCGCTTTGCCGTCGCCGCCGCGCTGACGGGAACCTTCTCGCTCTACGAGGCGACGGCGGATTTCGTCTGGGTGGCGGTGGGCGGCCTCGGCGTCGGCTTCGTGGTCACCACGATCATCAACGCCGCCAAGAACTGGATGGCGCGCCATTATGGCGAGGACACCGGCTCGCAGATCCTGATCAGCCTGCTGATCCCGTTCGCCGCCTATCTGCTGGCAGAGCATCTAGAATGCTCCGGCATCCTCGCGGCGGTTTCCGCCGGCGTGACCATGAGCTTCAGCGAGGCTTCCGGCCAGGCCATGGCGACCACGCGGGTTCGCCGCAGCACCGTCTGGGACATGATCCAGTTCGCGGCCAACGGCATCATCTTCGTGTTGCTCGGCGAACAATTGCCGGCGATCCTGCGCAGCGCCGCCGAAACGGTCCGCCTGACCGGCCATCACGATCCCGGCTGGCTGCTGATCTATGTGCTCGCGATCAACCTGGCGCTGGCGGTGCTCCGCTTCGCCTGGGCCTGGGTGTCGCTCGGCTTCAGCCTGTTTCGGGCGCGGCGGCGCGGCATCGTCATCGAGCGGCCCAGCTGGCGCTTCGTCGTGGCGATGTCGCTGGCCGGCGTGCGCGGCGCGATCACGCTCGCCGGCGTGCTGACCTTGCCGCTGGTTCTGAACGACGGCTCGCCCTTTCCCGCGCGCGACCTCGCCATCTTCCTGGCGATGGGCGTGATCATCCTGTCGCTGGTCGCCGCCAGCATCGGCCTGCCGCTGCTTCTGCATGGCCTGCATCTGGAAACCAATACAGGCCAGCGGGCGGAGGAGGACCGGGCGCGGATGGCGGCGGCGGAGGCTGCCATCGCCGAGGTCGAGCGCGTGCAGCACGAACTGGCGGAAGGCAAGTCGGATGCCGATCTCTACGTCGCGGCCGCGGCGCGGATCATGGATCTCTACCGCGCCCGCATCGAGGCGCAGTCGCGCGCCGGCGAGGATGCGGCCCTGGCCCGCCAGATCGAGGCGATCGAGGCGCGGCTGCGCGTCGCCGCGCTGAAGGCAGAGCGCATGACGATCTACCGCCTGCTGCGCACCCGCAAGATCGGCAGCGAGACGGCGCGCAAGCTGGTGCGCGAACTCGACCTGATGGAAGCGCGCTACGAGGGGTGAGGGGGCTTTTCGTTTGGCGAGGTGCCCCCGCGCCCACCAACCCACCGGCGTCATCCCGGGCGGAGACCCGGGATCCATTCAGCCGTGCCGCCGGGAGTTTGCTCGGCTCTGTATTCCGGCCGGATGGATCCACGCCTTCGCGAGGATGACGGCGAGCGTGGGGCTTGCTTGCCCGCTTCGTGCGCCCCGCTGCGCCCCTCCGCCCTACACCACGGCCGTCACGCCGCCATCGACATAGAGGATGTGGCCGTTGACGTAGCTCGAGGCGTCGGAGGCGAGGAAGATCGCGGCGCCGGCCAGTTCCGGCGTTTCTCCCCAGCGGCCCATCGGCGCGCGCTGCGCCAGCCAGGCGTGGAAGCTCTCGCTTTCGACCAGCGCCTTGTTCAGCTCGGTCTTGAACCAGCCGGGACCGATGCCATTGACGTTGATTCCGTGCTTGGCCCATTCCGCGCACATGCTCTTGGTCATCATCTTTATCGCGCCCTTCGAGGTCGAATAGGGCGTGATCGTCGCGCGACCGAGCTCGCTCGTCACCGAGCAGATGTTGATGATCTTGCCGCGCTTGCGCGGGATCATCTTGCGCGCCACGGCCTGGCCGACGAGGAAGGCCGCATCGACATTGGTCGCCAGCACCTCGCGCCACTGTTCCAGCGTGAAATCCTCGAGCGGCAGGCGCTTCTGCGTACCGGCATTGTTGACGACGATGTCGATCGGCCCGATGTCGCGCTCGATGGCGTCGACCGCGCTAGCGACGGCCTCAGCATCGCAGACGTCGAATACCGAGGCGCTGGCGTTGAGGCCGGCATCGCGCAGTTCGGCCGCGGCCGGCTCCAGCGTCTTGGCATCGCGGCCATTCAGAACGACGGTCGCGCCGGCCTCGGCGAGGCCGCGCGCGATGGCGAAGCCGATGCCCCGGCTCGATCCGGTGATGAGCGCGACCCGGCCCGTCAGGTCGAAGAGTTTCGTCGTCATGCAGTCCTCCCGATCGGCGGTTCGATCCGCCTGAATTTCCCGGCCCGGTTGATCGCATGGCCTGCCGGGTCGCGCAACGCGGGCCCTGGGGAGCCCTGCCATGCGCGGGCGATGCCCGATGCTTGACGAAGATGCGGCAAGCGCCCAGAATTGTCACTTCGTTTGACGATTTTCGGTGCATAGCGCGTTCGCCTTGCCGGCTCGATCCGGCTGGCCCGCTGCGCATCCCTGAGGATTTTTCCATGGTCTATCAAGCTGCCGCCAATCGCTATGACGCGATGAAGTATAACCGTGTGGGCCGGAGCGGGCTGAAGCTGCCGGAGATATCGCTGGGCCTCTGGCACAATTTCGGCCATGACGGCAAGGTCGAGACGATGCGGGCGATGTGCCACCGCGCCTTCGACCTCGGCATCACCCATTTCGATCTCGCCAACAATTACGGCCCGCCTCCCGGCTCGGCCGAGGAATTCTTCGGCACCATGGTGGCCGGCGACTTCAAGCCCTATCGCGACGAACTGATCATCTCGTCCAAGGCCGGCTATCTGATGTGGCCGGGTCCCTATGGCGAATGGGGCAGCCGCAAATATCTGATCGCCAGCCTGGAGCAGAGCCTGAAGCGCATGAAGCTCGACTATGTCGATATCTTCTATTCACACCGCTTCGATCCGGAGACGCCGCTGGAAGAGACGATCGGCGCGCTCGATGCGATCGTCCGCCAGGGCAAGGCGCTCTATGTCGGCATTTCCAGCTATTCGTCCGCCCAGACCGCCGAGGCCGCGGCGATCGCGCGCCGGCTCGGCACGCCGATCGTCATCCACCAGCCGCGCTATTCCATGCTCGACCGCTGGACCGAGAAGGACCGTCTGCTCGACACGCTGGAGACGGAGGGCATGGGCTGCATCATGTTCTCGCCGCTTGAGCAGGGCGTGCTCTCGGACCGTTACCTGAACGGCATCCCCGCCGACAGCCGGGTCCGTCATTCTCAGTCGCTGCGCGAAAGCGCGCTATCGGCGCAGAACCTGGAGCGGGTGAAGGGGCTGAACGACATCGCCAGGGCTCGCGGCCAGACGCTGGCGCAGATGGCGCTTTCCTGGGTGATGCGGGATGGCCGCATGACGTCGGCGCTGATCGGCGCCAGCAAGGTCTCGCAGATCGAGGACGCCGTGGCGAGCCGCGACAAGCCGACCTTTACCGCGGACGAGCTCGCCGCGATCGACAGGCTGGCCATTGACGGCATGCTGAAGGGCTGATCGACCCGGCGCCGTCCTGCCTGTCTGCGGGCAGGACGGCGCCGATCAAGCTTTGGCCTATGGCCTTGGATGTCTTGTAAAGAAGAATTACAAGTCGGTCAGCGATCCCGGCGGGAGTCGGTCAGGCGTCGGCGTGCCTCCACCAGGTGGAACTTGGTGTAGAGTGCGGCCTGGTCGGCCTGCTGACTGGCGATGGCGTCGGAGATGTTGCGGTGTTCCTCGACGATGGTGCGGCGCCGCTGCTCGGAGCCGAGGCGGGTCATGTTGAGGGCGCTGCGCATCCAGTCCTCGATCCGGCCTTTCAGGCTTTCGAGCACGGCGGGGAAGACTTCGTTGCCGGTCGCGTTGGCGATGGCGAGGTGGAAGGCGAAATCCTCTTCCAGCCCGGCCTCGCCGGACTGCAGCGCATGTTCGAAGGCGCCGAGCCGGGCCTCGATCTCGGCCAGTTCGGCGTCCGACCTGCGCTCGGCCGCGAGGCGGGCGCATTCGGTCTCGATGGCGATGCGAACCTCGGTGACGCGCAGCACGCTGGCGACCTGCTCCGGCGGCGTCGAGGCCAGCAGTCCGCCCGGCGGCTTGTGCGAGACGAAGGTGCCGGCGCCCTGGCGCGCGATGACCAGCCCGTCCGCCTGCAGCCGCTGCAGCGCTTCGCGCACCACCGGCCGCGACACTTCGAACGCCTTGCAGATATCGTTTTCCGACGGCAGCCGGTCGCCGGCGGCGAAGGTGCCGGAGACGATCTGTTCCAGGATCTGGCCGTAAAGGATATCGGCGAGCTTTTCGCGCCGCGCCGGCTTCAGTTGCAGATCGACCATCCGCCTCTCGCTTTCCTGTCGCTCCGACTCATGTCGCGAAGGGTAGCCCGCCGCAACGTTTTTCCGAATGGCTGGCAACGCACTAAAGGATTGGCGCCGACACGGGAAGGCGAGCCAGGGCGCAAATGGGCCTCGATTTCGCCTGCCGAGAAATGCTCGGAGGCGCGGCAGAGGCGGGAGACCAATGAATGTTTGGCGGCCTTCCCGTCGAAATCGCTAGCCTTTGCATGGCTTTGGCGGTTTGATGGCGCCGGTTTCGGTTGTTTTCGAGGTTCGTGTGCGCGTCTGGTTTCGGGTTGCCACCATCGCCATCGTGCTGGTCACCGGCATGTTGGGCTATCACCACGGCATGGCGCGCATCGGCTCGGGGCCCGTGCCGTCCATGGCGTCTGGCGAGCGGCAGGCCGACCGGATCATCGTCGACAAGTCGGACCGGCGGCTTGAATTGCGCCAGGGCGATGCCGTGCTCGCCACCTATCGCATTTCGCTCGGCGGCGCCGCCGATGCCGGCCCCAAGCGCCGCGAGGGCGACCAGAAGACGCCGGAAGGCGTCTATGCCATCGACTGGCGCAATCCGAAATCGATGGCGCATATCAGCCTGCACATCTCCTATCCCAACGAAGCGGACCAGGCCGCGGCCGAGGCGGCGGGTCACTCGCCCGGCGGCAACATCATGATCCACGGCCTGCCAAACGGCTGGGGCTGGCTGGGGCCGGTGCATCATCTCTGGGATTGGACAGACGGCTGCATCGCCGTCACCAACAAGGAGATGCAGGAGATCTGGTCGAAGGTGCCGAACGGCACGCCGATCGAAATCCGAAGCTAGAGCGTCTTCGAGCGAAGTGGGTATCGGTTCGCGTCCAGAAAACGCGCCCCAACGGGAGTTGGAGCGTTGCGCCGTTTCAAAGAAACGGCAAAAGGCTCTAGCTGAACCAGCGCCACGCGAACTCGCCGTAGAACAGTAGCCAGAAGGTCGCGAGCAGCATCAGCCGGCGCCTGAGGTCGAACCGGCGGCGGAGCGGCGCGTCGATCGCGGCAACGAGGCTGCTTGCCACGGTAAAGCGCAGCAGGCGCACCGGTATCGTGACGCCGAAGAAGAGCAGGGCGGTCAGGCCCTCCTTGCCGGCGGCGACCGCGTAGACCTTGTAGGGAATGCCGGTGACCGACCCGCGCAGCATGGCGAGCGGCCAGTCCGCGCTTGCCATGCCGGCCATGCCCTTGGCGATCATCCCGGAGGAAACGAAGGGGACGGCGGCCAGAAGATTCGTTGCGGCGACGGGATCGGCCAGGCCATAGCGCCACATGATTATGCCGCCGCAGGCCGCGCCGATCGCCGCCGCGAGCGAGGCCAGCAAGGCGACGCGCAGGCCCATGGCGACGGCGATGAAGGTCAGCAGCACGTCGGCGACGATAAAGAAGACCGTCGCCTCGGCAAAGCTCCAGACAAAGGCGGCTGCGATGGCTGCCAGCGGCAGCAGGGAGGAAGGAGTGCGCGGCGCGGCGCTCAAAATACCCCGGCGACATCAGCGAAGTGGAACACTTCCAGCCCGCCATCGAAGATCATCTTGAAGGCCACCCAGGCGATAACGGCCAGGCCGACATAGGCGATCCACGGCATCCGCTTCAGCAGGCGGGCGACGAAATTGGCGGCGACGCCCATCAACGCCACCGACAGCACGAGGCCGACGACCAGCACCCAGGTGTGCTCGCGCGCGGTGCCGGCCACCGCCAGCACGTTGTCGAGCGACATCGACACGTCGGCGATGATGATCTGGGTGATGGCCTGCTTGAAGGTCTTGCCGGGCGCGCTCTCGGCGCTGGCGATCGCCGCCTGCTGTTCGGCGGCCTCCGCGTCATGGTCGGTGCGGATCTCGCGCCAGAGCTTCCAGCAGACCCAGAGCAGCAGGATGCCGCCCGCCAGCGTGAGGCCAATAATGCCGAGGAGCTTGGTCGCGAACAGGGCGAAGATGATGCGCAGGACGGCCGCCGCCGCGATGCCGACGATGATCGCCTTCTTGCGGACGTCCTTCGGCAGGCCGGCGGCCGCCATGCCGACTACGATCGCGTTGTCGCCGGCAAGGACAAGGTCGATGAGGACGACGGTCGCGAGCGCGACCAACTCGGCAGCTACAAAATCCATTAGAGGTGAAGCCTCGGGGAGGTCATGGGTGGGTTCTGCACATCTGGGGCACGGCGATCCGAATGTCCAGTGAAAGCGGGTCACCCTTGGGGTGTGGATGCCGTCCCAATGCGCGGCGTCGTGAGCGGGTTGCGCGGTTTCGAGAGCTGTCGATTTGTAAAACCGTCTACGCACCGGGCTGTACGCTTTCCGGTTGCACAAACGTCGTCGAGCCGCTTTGATCCTATTCGTTGGACGGGGGAGTGTGCATGCGCCTGTTATCTCATCTGCTGAAGCGGTTCGTGCGAAATGGCCGTCTCACCGTGCTCGACCATGAGGGCAAGCGGCATGTCTTCGGGTCCGGCCAAAACGGTCCTGACGTCACGATCCGCTTCGCCGACAAGAAGGTCGAGCGCGAGATCTTCCTCAATCCCGAATTGAAGACCGCCGAAGCCTATATGGACGGGCGGATGACCGTGGAGAATGGCGGCACGGCGTTCGACCTCCTGTCGCTGTTCTCGGTCAATCGCAGCGGGCTCGCGGCGCATCCGATCCAGAAGGGTTTGCGCAAGGTCTGGCGGACGCTGCGTCGTAGCCAGCAGCGCAACTCGATCCCGCGCGCGGCCGAAAACATCAAGCATCACTACGATATCCCGCCGAAGTTCTACCGACTCTGGCTGGACGATACGATGACCTATTCCTGCGCCTATTATACCGCGCCGGATGTCGGGCTGCACCAGGCGCAGATCGACAAGCTTCGCCACATCGCCGCCAAGCTGAGGCTCGAGCCGGGCATGCATATCGCCGAGATCGGTTCCGGCTGGGGCGCGCTCGCGACGTTCCTGGCGCGCAATTACGACGTGCGCGTCACCTCCGTGTCGCTCTCGCCCGAACAGATCGGCGTGGCGCGGGCGCGGGCGCTCGAAGAAAACGTCGCCGACAAGGTGACCTTCCTCGAGCAGGACTATCGTCATCTCGAAGGCAGCTATGACCGCGTCGTCTCGATCGCCATGATGGAGGCGATCGGTGTCTCGAATTTCGACAATTACTTCGAGACCATCCAGCGCCTGACCAAGCCGGGCGGCTTCGCGCTCGTCCATTGCATCGGCCGGATGTCGCCGCCCGGGACGACGGCGCCGTTCATCCGCAAATACATCTTCCCCGGCGGCTATGTTCCGGCACTGTCGGAAGTGTTCGCCTCGCTGGAGCGGACGGGAACCTGGTGCGCCGACATGGAGAGCCTGCGGCTGCACTATTACTGGACGATCCGCGACTGGCGGCTTGCCTATGAGGCGAAGCGGGAGGAAGCCGTCGCCATGATGGGCGATCGCTTCTGCCGGATGTGGGATTTTTATCTGGCCTCGGTCGAACTCGGATTCCTGCACGGCTCGAACTTCGTGTTCCAGATGCTGCTTTCCAAGCAGCGCGACGACGTCCCGGTGATCCGGGACTACATCGTCGACGAGGAACGCCGGCTGGCGGCGGTGCACGCGGAGTAGGGGGCTCGATCGAGCGCTCTATTCGTTACCTCTCCCTGAGGGAGAGGTCGGAGCGAAGCTCCGGGTGAGGGTTTAGGGAACCCGCAGGATAGAACCGCCGGCACCCCTTGAAGCGCCAAGCCGGATAGGCCGTAAACCCTCACCCGCCCGCCTGCGGCCGTCGACCTCTCCCTCAGGGAGAGGTGAAGATCCCGTGTCCGGCCTCAGATCCGTCTTAGGTGGTTGTCGAACTGGGCGTCGCGCCTCGCGACCGGCGTCAGCCTGCCGCTTTCCGCGCGCATGACCCGGCCGTCGCCGGCGGTCGCCAAAAACGCTTTGCCTTCGGTCGCGGCGACGCCGCAGCCATCCGGCAATGCCACGACATCGCGAAAATCGCCGCTGGTTGCGTCCCAGAAGAACACCTGGCCGCCGATCGGCGACGAGGTGGCGATGGTCGAGCCGTCGCGGCTCGCCACGACCGAGCCGATATAGTTGCGGGCCAGCGGCGCTACCTTATCCGGAAAGGCCATCAGCTTCGCCTTGCCGTCCCTGCCGATGCGGCCGACCAGCGGTGGTCGGACGCCGCGCTCGCCCTCCCACTGGCAGCCGAACCAGACGGCGCCGGCGCCGTCGAAGGTCATGTGGCGCATGGAAAGCCGGTTGAGCGAGCCGTCCAGAACCGTCTCGTCGAGCAGGTCGCCGGTAGCGCTGTCGATGCGCACGATCGAGGGGCGCATCTCGGCCAGGTTCAGCTTCTGACGGCCGTAATCGGGATGGGTTTCGATGCCGCCATTGGCGATCACCAGCGTGCGGCCATCGCCGGCGAGCAGCATTTCATGCGCATCGACGCCATGCGTCTCGAATTCGCCGATGCGGTCATAGCTCTCGCCGCTCGCATCATAGATGCCGACGACGCCGCGCGAGCGATCCTCGCCGAAGCGGTTCTCTGTCGCATAGAGCAGACGGCCATCGGCGGAAAAGATGCCATGGCCGAAGAAATGGTGGCCCTCGGGCGGGGTGATGGTCGCCAGCGGCGTGCAGGAACCTGCGTCGACAATGACGGCGAAATAACCGGGCCGGCGGGCAAAGACGGCAAGACGCTTGCGCTCGGGATCGATGGCGATGTCATGCGCGCGGCCGGCGAGCTTCATTCGGCCGACCGCCGCGCCCCGCTCGTCGATGAGAAGCAGTTCATGCTGGCGCGGGCCGACGCGGACCGAGGAGACGAAAACCTGCCGCGCAGTCGCGCCGCCTTCTTCGCGGGCAAATGGCAGGATCGCGCGCAGCGCGCGTCCCGCCAGGCCGCGTATGCCGCTCGCCTCAGTCGCCATCGAGCGCATTGAACCCCGGCGAGATGCCCGCCGCCTCCGCGAACCGGAAATTGAAGATATCCTCGACCGTCTTCAGCACCTCGAAGGCATGCTGCAGCCGGGCATAGCTGGCCGGGTCGGCCAGCGCCTCCGGCCAGGGCTTGCCGACATCGATCGACTGGCGGAAATCGGTCATCGCCGCTTCGGTCGCGGCCAGCAGCGTCGCGGCCTGGGCGGGCGTCAGGCTGAACACGTCAGAGCGTTCGACCAGCCGGTCGATCGCATCGGCGGACGCGTTCAGGTAGGCGAAGCTCTCGCCGGATTTGACGAAGGCGCCACGGCCGGGTTTCGCCGTCTCGATCGATTTGCCCAGCGCCGGCAGAAGGCGCTGGTCGCGCATCTGCTGCAGGCCGGTGACAACCGCCTTCAGGATCTCGACCAGCGGCTCGGTCGCGTCGCGATAAACGATGTTGGCGCCGCCGGGGCTCAGCATCAGGTCGCGCCAGCCGCTCTGGCGGGTCCATTCGGTCACCGCTTCGGTGGCGATCAGGTTGAGGTTCTCGGCGATGCGAAGCGCCAGCTGGCAGCGATAGGCGGAGGTCTCGGCGTCGTCGGATGCGCCGAAGACCAGTGCCTCGAAGGCCGGCATGCCCTGCACGGCGGCGCTCTTCTTAGCGATCGCGCCGGGCTCGAGCAGCGCCGGATCGGGCTTTGCCAGGATCTGGCGCAACTGGCGCGCTCCGGTCCCATGCGGATCGGGCAGGAAGGAGAAGCGCTCCAGCCGGGCCTTTTCCGCCATCGGGCCGAAGCGCAGGAAATCGACATGAGCCCAGGCCTGCAGCACGGCCGTGAAGGCGGCGCGAACCTTTTCGTCCGGCGCCGCGGTCGGGTTCTTGCAGCTCTCGCTCATCCCCGCGACCAGCTTGGCCGTCGCGTCGCGCAGCGCCTCGTAGGACGGGATGAAATAGTCGTCGATCGCCTTCTTCGCGACCTTGTCCAGCGCTTCGGTGCTGGGACCGGGCTTGGCCGGTGCGTCGCCGGATTGCGCGAAGGCGCGCCGCGCCGCGAGCAGCAGGGGCGACAGCAGCAGCAGGCGTTTGGTGATCGCGATCATAGCGTTTCCAGATAGGCGACGAGCGCGGCCCGGTCGGCCGCCACAAGGGCTTCATAGCGTGTTTTGGCGGCCGTGGCTTCGCCGCCATGCGCGCGGATGGCCTCATCGAGTGTGCCGGCCCGGCCATCATGCAGGTAGCGTCGGTCGGCATCTTTGCGAAAGGCCAGGGTGGTAAGCGGTGCCGTGCGCCATTCGGACGAGGCAACGCCCGGTTCGCCGACGCCGTCATCGAGGGCCGGGCCCATGTCGTGCAGCAGCAGGTCGCTATAGATCGCGACCGTGCCGCCGCCCTTGGCCGGCAGGCTAGGCACGTGGCAGGCGGCGCAGCCGGCCGAAGCGAACAGGGCAGCGCCGGGCGGCGGCGGATCGACCGGCTTCGGCGCGGCGAGGCTTTTCAGATAGGCGTTGAGCAGCCGCACCATCTCGCCGGAGATCTCTTCATTGTCGAAGGTCGGGCTTCGGCCATCGGGAGCCGCGAGGCAATCGGGCTCGGCCTTGGTGCAATCGCCATGCGGGAAGGGCGCCAGCGGGCTCGACATGCCGATATCCAGCATGAAGGCGTCAGAGGTCATCTGGCTCAGGCTCGGCGCGGAGGCTTTCCAGCCATAGCGGCCGAGCATCGGCTTGCCGTCGACCTGCACGAAATGCGGCCGGCCGCCAATGCCGTCGGGATGCGTCCTGTTGCGTTCGGCGAGCGCCAGCACGGCGGCCTCGTCCACCTTTTCGATCAGGCCGATGCCGCGCAGCGAGGGCGCCTGGCGGGGGCCGAGGCGGGTCTCGGGCGCAAGATCGCCTCGGCTCGGCGCGAAGATGACGGCCAGCGGCCCGCGGGCCACGTCCGGCAGCGCATAGGTGACCGTCCCTTCGCTGATCAGGCCGGAGACCGCGCGAGGCTGGATCTGGCGGCCATAGACCGGGTCGGTGATGCCATGCGCATCGCCGAGGCGCGTTGCGAGCCCGCGCTGCGCCAAAGTGCCGTCGGGCTGCACGGTGAGCTTGGCCGAGAGCGCCTTGCCGGAATGGCAGCTGGCGCAGCTCTTCTCGTTGAACAGCGGCCCGAGCCCGTCATTGGCGAGCGTCGAGGAGGGCGCCTGCACCCAGATTCGGTCGAACAGCGCCTTTCCGATCGCCGCGTCCAGCCCATCGGCCGTGGCGAGCGCAGGCAGCGCGGTGAACAAAGCGAGCGCGAGAATGGCGTGGCGCAGGCGCATCGGCGCGATCCTCACGCGACCTCGTACCACGCCATCATGCCGGTCTCCTGATGCTCGATGATGTGGCAGTGGAGCATCCATTTTCCGGGATTGTCGGCAACGAAGGCGATCTCCATCCGCTCCTTCGGCAGCAGCAGCACCGTATCGGCGTGGTGCTCCGGCAGGTCGCGGCGGTTCGATTTCAGCACACTGAAGCTGTGCCCATGCAAATGGATCGGGTGCATGTGCGGCGTGACGTTGCGCAGCTCGAAAATATAGGTCTTGCCGCGTTCCAGCGTCGCCATGGGCGGCGGAATCTGCTGCATGTCGCTCGGCCAGGATGCCTTGTTGATCGCCCAGAGATTGCTCTCCGAAAGGCAAAGCGGGCCGAGCGGCGCACCATCGGCGACGAGATCCGCGACGGCGGCACCGGTGGCGGTGGCCGAGAAGGTGATCGGAAACCGCGTCGCGTTCGCAAGATCGGGCGCCGGTATCCGGCCAGCAGCGAGCGGTGCCGGATCGAACGGCCCCTTCCGGCGCGCCGGACCCTGCGCGACGAGATGGGCGAGCGGCACCGGCTTGGCGGCGAAATAATCGACCAGCGTCGCCGTGCCGCCATCCGCCGGGGTGCGGACGATCAGGTCGGCGCGCATCGCCGGCCCCATGCGCCAGGAGCGCAGCGGGAAGGGCGGGCAGGCAATGCCGTCGATCGCCACCACCGCGGCCTCGGCGCCTTCAATGCCGATCTCGGTCAGGCGGGTCGGGTCGACATTGACGATGCGCAGGCGGACATCGGCGGAGGCCGGCAGGGTGATGTCGGGGAGGATCGCGCCATTGACGCTGCGCACCGTGCCGAAAGTGCCGGCCTTGCCGGCGCCCTCCTGGGTCAGGAAAGGCAGGAAGCCGGTGCCGGCCTCGTCGATGCGCCAGTCCTTCAGCACCACCAGTTCGTCGGCGTCATAAGGCTCCGGCGCGTCACCCTCGACGATCAGGATGCCGACCAGGCCGCGGCCAAGCTGTTCGGCCGAGTTGCAGTGCGTGTGGAAGAAGAAGGTGCCGGTATCGGGCGGCACGAAGGAATAGTCGTAGCTCTCGCCCGACTCGACCGGCGGCTGCACCAGATAGGGCACGCCGTCCTGGTCGTTGGGCAGGCGAATGCCGTGCCAGTGGATCGAGACATGCTCGCCCGGCCGGGTCAGCCCGTTGACGAGATGGGTGTTGAGGCGCTGTCCGAGCTTCACGCGCACGATGGGCGGCAGCGCTGCGTCGGTGAAGGTCCAGAGCGGCAGGCTCTTGCCGTTGAAGCAGGGCAGGGAAAGCTGGCGCTCGGCCGCCTTCAGCTGGAGCGAGACGACGCTTTCCGCGCCGACGGGGGCCGTGGGCGGCAGCGGCCGGGTAAAGGCGGGAGCGCTCCCCGGGCGGCCAAACAGGACGGAGCCTGCCATGGCAGCGGAACCGAGAAGGACGGAACGGCGCGAGATCATGATCGGGGGGCTCTGGTGGCGTGGCCACGGAAGGTGGCCACGCCGGAATTGCGGCCCGCAATAGGGGCCAATTGTGACCGTTACTCGGCGGTGACGGCGGCCGGGTTGTCGAGGCTGTCGGAACCTTCGACCTCGATCTTCAGGCCGAGCGCCGCGACGACGGCTTCGACCGCGCGGGTCTGGCCGACGAGACCGTCGATCGCCGCCTGGACGATGGCGTTGCCGGCTGCGTTGTCGGGGCCGATCATCTGGTCATAGGCTTCGCCCTTGTCGGACGTGTCCTTGAGGACCTGCATCTTGGCGGTGGTGACAGCCAGCGCCTCGTCGACGCGCTTGGCGGCGTCGGCGTTCTTGGCAGCCGCCAGCTCGCGGATGCTCGGGCCCTCGACGACGGAGCCGTCGGTGCGGGTATACTTGCCCTGCCAAGCGGCGACCATGCCAGCCTGGTCGTAATAGTGGCTGTTGGCCGTGTTGTCGGAGAAGCAGTCATGCTCCTCTTCCGGATCGTGCAGGATCAGGCCGAGCTTCATGCGCTCGCCGGCCAGTTCGCCATAGGAGAGGGAGCCGATGCCGGTCAGGATCGTGGCGAGGCCGCCCTCGTCACCCTTGGCGGCCAGCTGCTTGCGCGCCTCGCCATCGGCTTTCCAGTTGGCGGCCATCTCTTCGAGATCGGCGACCAGCAGGTCGGTCGCTGCCTTCAGGAAGGCGGCGCGGCGGTCGCAATTGCCATTGGTGCAGTTCTTGGTGTCGTAATCGGTCGCGGGACGGTTGCCGGCGCCCGGACCGGTGCCGTTCAGGTCCTGGCCCCAGAGCAGGAATTCGATCGCGTGATAGCCGGTGGCGACATTCGCCTCGACGTCGCCGGCTTCCTGCAGCTTGTGCAGAAGCTCGGCATTGATCACCGTCGCGTCGACCTTGTCCGGGCCGATCTGCAGCGTCTTGTTGGCGATGACGTCGGCGGTATAGAGCGGGTTCGAATCCGAGCTGTCGCCATAGGACTTGGCGTCGACATAGTCGATCAGGCCTTCATCGAGCGGCCAGGCGTTCACGCGGCCTTCCCAATCGTCGACGATGGCATTGCCGAAGCGGTAGACCTCGGTCTGCTGATAGGCCGGGCGCGAAGCCTTCCACGCGTCGCGGGCAGCGGCCAGCGTCGCATCGGTCGGGTTGGCGATCAGCGCGTCGACGGCGACGTTCAGCGCCTTGGCGCCGGCCAGCGCGTCTTCATACTTCGCCTGCGCGATGTCGCCATAGGTCTTGAGCACGGCGCTGGCGGCCGGGGCGTCGGCGGCCAGGGCGGGCGCGGCGCCCGACAGGGCAAGCACCGCCGTGGCGGCGAGAAGCATCTTCTTGAGGTTCACAATCGTCTCCGTGCGTGAATGGGTGCGGTGAATTCAGTGAAACAGCCGGCGGCAGGGGCGGGTGGCGATCTCGTGGATCACGGCCTGCGGAACCGGAATGAGGATCTGGCCGGTATCGGCGAGGGCTTCGGCGAAGTTCCGGGTGGCGCGGACGACCTCGGCATGGCCCTCCGGCAGGATCAGCCGCTCCATGGCCTCGAGCAGGCTGCCTTCGTCATGGTTCTGGCAGGCGGCAATCATCGAAACGGCGCAGCATTCGTCGAGGCAAAGGCGCGGGCAGTGCGAGGGCGACAGGCCGGCGGGCCGGTCCATCCAGCTGCGCAGCGCTTCGACCCAGTGCGCCAGCGCGCCAAGCACGCGCCGGCCCTCGGCCGAACCCAGTTCCTCGGCATAGAGGCTCGCGGCCAGGTCCCAGCAGGTCGCCGAACCGCGCTCGCAGCCCTGCATCCAGCGGCGCAAGCCTTCGACAACAAGCTTTTCCGGCTGCCGCTCGAGATAGCGGTGGGTGCCTCCGCAAGGCAGGCGCGTCGCCATTAGCGCTTATCCTTGGAATGCGCGCGCCGGGCCGAATGCGGCTGTGCGCGGGGGAAGGTGAAATCCATCGTCCACTCCAATCAACAGGGAAGGCCTGTTGTCAAAGCGTCCACCGATCGTGGCGCGGATGGGCGACGTTTGGACCTCTTGGCCAGGTGAGTCAAGAATATGTAACACCTTGAAATTATTCTAATTCCAGTATTCGAGGCCGCTCTGGCGTTGAGTTCTTGATCGGCCTGCGGAATTGGCAAGGACGACTTTGGCAGTCCCGAGATATCGATCACCGCGCAAGCGATCCCCACCGCGACGGGCCTGCGACCCTGTCGCGGTCGCCGGTTCGAAAAATCCGCCGCGCGCCTCTTGCATCGTGTGAAATGATATAACATAACATCTGGCAATCGGCAGCGAGACGGACCAGCCATGGCAAACGCGAACCCAGGCATAGCGACGAAGGGCGGAACCATCCCCGCCCCGGCGCACGGGCAGGATCCCCACCATGGTCACAGCCATGCGCATTCCGCCGGCCATGAGCACGCCGCGCCGCACGACGCCGTCGCCATCCCGCGCGCCTATAAGCATTCGATGTTCCTCGCCTCGGCTATCGAGCGCCTGGTGATCGCGGTGCTGCTGATCGGGTTGATCTGGCTCGGCATCTTCTGGGCGATCGCCTGAGGCCGACATGCTGAAACGCAACGCTCCCTCCATCCGCCTCGACAATCTGACGCTGTCCTACCGGCGTCACCCGGCGGTGCATCACCTCTCGGGTACGTTCGCGCCCGGTTCGTTCACCGCGATCTTCGGCCCGAACGGCGCCGGCAAGTCGACGCTGCTCAAGGGCATTGTCGGTTTGATCAAGCCGGATAGTGGCCGCATCGCCCTCGACGGCGTCGGCCGCTCCGATATCGGCTATCTGCCGCAGCAGAGCGCGCTCGACCGTTCCTTTCCCATGCGCGTGCTCGACGTCGCGGCCATGGGCCTCTGGCGCAAGGCGGGCATCTTCTCGTCGATCGGCCGCAAGCAGCTCGGCGCGGTCGAGGCAGCCCTGGCTTCGGTTGGGCTGACCGGCTTCGAGGACCGCATCATCGGCACGCTGTCGGGCGGTCAGTTCCAGCGCGCCCTGTTCGCCAGGCTGCTGCTGCAGGACACGCGTCTAATTTTGCTCGACGAGCCGTTCACGGCGATCGACGCGCGCACGACCGAGGAATTGCTGGCGCTGATCCAGAGCTGGCATGGCGAGGGGCGCACGGTCGTCACCGTGCTGCACGACCTCGACATCGTGCGCGAGCGCATCCCCGAAACCCTGCTTCTCGCGCGTGAAAAAGTTGCCTGGGGCCCGACGGCCGAGGTGATGACCGACGCCAATCTCGCCCGCGCCCGGCACCTGCACGAGGCGTTCGAAGACAATGCCGAACTGTGCGAGATGCCCGCCTGATGGCCCTTTATGATCTTCTCTTCGGGCCGTTCATCGAATTCGGCTTCATGCGCCGCGCCCTGATGGGGTGCCTGGCCCTGTCGATATCCGGCGCGCCGATCGGCGTGTTCCTGGTGCTGCGCCGCATGAGCCTGATGGGCGATGTGATGGCACATGCGATCCTGCCCGGTGCCGCGATCGGCTTCCTGCTGTCGGGCTTCTCGCTGTTCGCGATGACGGTGGGCGGCGTCGCGGCCGGCCTGCTGGTGGCGCTTGGCGCCGGCGCCATCGCCCGCACGACGCCGCTGCGCGAGGATGCGAGCTTCGCCGCCTTCTATCTCGTCTCGCTCGGGCTTGGCGTGATGATCGTCTCGATCAAGGGCTCGAACATCGACCTGCTGCATGTGCTGTTCGGCAATGTGCTGGCGCTCGACGATCCGTCGATCTACCTGATCGGCGGCATTGCGACCGTGACGCTGCTGTCGCTGGCGCTGATCTACCGGCTGCTGGTCGCGGAATGCTTCGATCCCGGCTTCCTGAAGAGCGTCGGCGGCGCCGGTGGGCTGGCGCATTTCCTCTTCCTGGCGCTGGTCGTGCTCAATCTGGTCGGCGGCTTCAACGCGCTCGGCACGCTGATGGTGGTTGGCCTGATCGTCCTTCCCGCCGCCTCGGCCCGCTTCTGGAGCGAGACCGTGCCCGGCCAGATCGGCGCCTCGGCCATCATCGGCATCGTGTCGTCGCTGGTCGGCCTGCTGGTTTCCTATCACGCCGAATTGCCGACCTCGCCGGCCATCATCCTGGCGGCCGGTGCGATCCACGCTGTCTCCATACTCGCGGGCCGCCATGGCAGCTTTGCCAGCCAGGCGCTGCGGGCAAGGCACCTGAGGGGCTGAATTCTACGTTTCCAATGCAGGAGAACTACCCAATGAAGTCAAGTCTTTGGCTCATCGCGGCGGCGCTTGTCCTGAGCACGGCGCTGCCGGCCCAGGCCGCCGACAAGCTCAAGGTCGTCGCGACCTTCTCCGTTCTCGGCGATCTCGCGTCCGAAATCGGCGGCGACCACGTCGAGGTCCGCACGCTGGTCGGCCCGAATGGCGACGCGCATACCTTCGAGCCGAGCCCGGCCGACGCCAAGGCGATGGGCGGCGCGGCGGTGCTGGTCGAGAACGGCCTCGGCCTCGAAGGCTGGCTCGGCCGGCTGATCAAGGTCTCCGGCTTCAAGGGCGAGAAGGTGATTGCCACCACAGGCGTCAAGCCGATCGCCTGGACCGGCGCGGAGGAAGAGGAGGGGCATGACCACGACAAGCCGGAGGCCAAGGCCGAGGGGGGGCACGATCATGACGGCCACGACCACGCAGCGCATGAGGGCCATTCGCACAGCGTCGATCCGCATGCCTGGCAGAACCCGCTGAACGGCGTGCTCTATGTCCAGAACATCGTCGCCGGGCTCTCCGCCGCCGACCCGGAGCACGCGGCGGAGTACAAGGCCAAGGGTGAAGAGCTGGCCACGGCGCTGAAGGCGATCGACGCGAACTTCAAGGCGGAATTCGCCAAGGTGCCGGCAGAGCGGCGCAAGATCGTCACCAGCCATGACGCCTTCGGCTACTTCGCCGATGCCTATGGCATCCAGTTTGTCGCGCCGGAGGGCGTGAGCACGGAGAGCGAGGCCTCGGCTGCCGACGTCGCCAAGATCATCCGCCAGATCAAGGCGGAGAAGATCACGGCGCTGTTCGCCGAGAACATCACCGATCCGCGCCTGCTGAACCAGATCGCGCGCGAGACCGGCGTCACGATCGGCGGCGAACTCTTCTCCGACGCGCTGTCGCCGCCGGACGGCGCGGCGCCGACCTATCTGAAGATGTTCGAGAACAACGGCGCGAAGCTTCTCGCGGCGATGAACGCCAACTGAGTTTCTTCGTTTCAACGAGCGTCGGCAAATCGCTGGCGCTCGTTCCACACTCCGCGTCATCCCTGCGAAAGCAGGGATCCATGCCGCCGAAGCCTTGCCGATCGAGACGCCCCATGCCCCGGCTGTATGGATCCCGGGTCAAGCCCGGGATGACGGCGAGGGTGGTAATCCTGATCGGCTAACCCCTTAGTAAATATACGGGATCAGCCGGGCGGTCTTGCTTGCATAGTCGCGATAGACGCCGCCGAATGTGTCCAGCATCAGCTTCTCTTCCTTCTTCACGCGGAAGAAATAAAGGATGCCGACGCCGACGATGCCGGCGAGGCCGACGAACCAGTTCTGCAGCAGAAGCGCCTGCGCGATCGCCATCAGCCAGAATGACACATACATCGGGTGGCGGACATAGTGGTAGACGCCGCTCGTCACCAGCGTGTGCTTGGCGCGGATCTCCAGCGTCGCCGACCAGTTGTGGCCGAGATCCTTGTGGCTGCGATAGAAGAACCAGAGATAGGCGATGACGGCGACGATGCCGGCATAGGCGACGGCGGGCGAGAAGGGCAGGTTGGCGCCTCTGGGCGCGCCCATGCCGGTCAGCGCCCAGAAGCCCGGAACCAGGCCGAGGCCGACCACCGAGATCGCCACCAGCGTCTGCTGGCCGCCGCGATTGCGGGAATCCACGATGGCATGCTTGCGGGCGCGGCGCTGGTGGGGAAGGCGGATGATGAACCAGATCACCAGTCCGGCGACCCAGCACATCGTGGCGGCAAATTGCGTCATGTCGTCCCCTCAGGCTTCCGTATGGTTCCGCGCTGCCGGCTTCTCGGACAGGGAGAAGCGCTCGCGCAGGACCATCGGACCACAACAAATCTGGAAGAAATCATAGAAGTAGCGGCGCGTGTTTCCCATGACGAACTGATAGTGCACACGGAAAAGACTGTTGCGGATGCGGCTGTAATCGGTCGGCTGCAGCATTTCGCGGATGCGCACATTGAGCACATGCGGAAAAACCCGGTCCGGCGACGGCTTGAGCCGCATCAGCCTGGCGGGGTCGGTGCGGTAGAAATTCACCACGTCGGTCAGGGTCTGGAATTCCAGCCAGTCGACGCCATCCTCGGCCTGCAGGCGCTGGACCCGGGCGCGAAGCTGCTTCGCCGCCGGGTGCAGGCCGAGCTGCAGCACGCAGGACCCGACCGTCATCACCGAGATCGGCAGGCCGCGCCGGGTGATGTCCGGATCGAGCGAGAGCGCGCGTTCGAGTGCCTCGAGCGCGAAGACGCTGCCCTGGCTGTGGCCGATGATCAGCAATTCGTCGAGCCCCGGCTCGGCCGCGACGGTGACGATTTCGCGGGCGAAGCGGTCGACGCGCGCTTCCATGTCCGGCCTGCCGCCGCGCATATATTCGCCCATGAAGACGCGCGCATCGAGCAGGTGGCTGACGAACCAGCGGTTTCCCGGCCATCGCATCAGCCCGACATAGACGAGCACGCCGACAATGGGCGCCAGCCAGGGAGCGAGTGCGTGATCGAGGCGCAGGACGAGCGCAGCGGCCATTCCGGCAGCGATGACGAACAGCAGTGAGAAGAAGAATGGCGCGACGAAATAGAGGCCGAAGCGCCAGGCAGCGAGGAAATAGCGAAAGATCGTGCCGGAGACGAGGAAATCGGCCAGGAGCCCGAGGGATAGCGGGATGCGCTGCCAGATCGGCCGGGCAAAGTCGCCTTTCACCAAATCATCCCAGGCGAGCAGGCGAAAATCGGTCTCGACGGTCCAGCCATCGCCCCGGGTCTCGATCTCGGTGCGCCAGACATGGCCATCCGGCGACGGGCGGGCCGGAGTCGGCGTGGCCTCGACATCCCAGGTGGTGCGAAAATGGCCGAGCTCGCGCGCCTGACGGGCGAAGAACTTTTCCGGCGCAACGGGATCGTAGCCGCCGAGATAGAGCACGCAGCGACGAACCGGGCGTCCGGCCGTCGTCGAGGGCTCCCGGAGGGGAGCGTTGGCCAGATCGCCTGTCGTCATTTTCGGTTGAGGAGCGCCGCTTCGACGTCGCTGCGCGTCGGCATCGGCGCGACGGCGCCATAGCCTTCGGTGGCGAGGCCGGCCGCCGCATTGGCGTAGCGCGCGGCGGCGAAGGCGTCCCGGCTGCGCAGATATTCCGTTAGGAAGGCGCCGTCGAACGTGTCGCCGGCGCCGGTGGCATCGACGGGCTTCACCGGGATCGCCGGGATCACCATGCGCTTTTCCTTTGTCGCGACCAGCGCGCCATCGGCGCCCAGCGTGACGATGACGATCTTCGGGCCGAGGCCGAGGTAGAAATCGGCGATCTTGTCGGCGTCCTTCTCCCCGGTCAGTTCGAAGGCGTCGTCGGAGCTGGTCTTCAGGATATCGGCGAGCGCGGCCGCGGCATGGATGACGGCGCGGGCGCGCTCGATCGGCCAGAGGCGCAGGCGCAGATTGGTGTCGTAGGAAACCAGCACGCCGGCTTCGCGCGCGGTCTTCAGCGCCTTGAAGACGAGGTCGGCGGCCTGCGAGGAAATCGCCTGGCTTATGCCGGAGGTGTGGATCACCTTGGCGTCGCGAATGTAACCCAGCGACAGCTCTTCCGGCGTCATCCGGCTCGCGGCCGAACCGGCGCGGCGATAGGAGAAGACATGGCCTTCGGGGCCGTGCGTGACGAAATAGATGCCGGTCGGCGCGGCGGGGTCGATCTTGACCGCGCTGAAATCCACGCCTTCCTTCTTCCACAGATCGAGGAAGGACTGGCCGAAATTGTCGGCGCCGACGGCCGTCACATAGCCGACCGAAGCGCCCTGGCGGGCGGCCGCGATCGCGCAGTTCGACGTGTCGCCGCCATGCCCCGGCAGGAACGCCTCGGAGCCCTTGGCCTGATTGAGTTCGAACAGGGGTTCGCCAATACAGACGATGTCAGGGCTCTGGGTGACAGGGCTCTGAACGGTAGGGCTCGGCATTGACGTTTCTCCGGACGCGAATGGTGCCCTTCATGGCGTGTCACGCGCGGCGGTGCAAGACCACGCCGCGCGTGCAGTCGCTCTCAGAGCTTGCCGTTGATTGCGTTCCGGAACAGGAGATCATAGTCGGCGGCGGTCACGGCGATAGGATTGCCGCCGGTCGAGGGGTCGAGTTCCGCCATGCGGGCCGCTTCCGGCAGCACGGTTTCATCCACGCCGATTTCCTTCAGCGTGTGCGGAATGGCCAGTTCCTCGCGAATCGCCAGCACCCAGTCGACGAAGCTCGACGCGCTCTGGCCGGGCAGGTCGAGATAGCGGGCGGCGGCCGCCAGCTTGGCGTCGATCGCCCGGGCGTTGAAGGCGAGCACATAGGGCATGACGACGGCGTTGGTCAGGCCGTGATGCGTGCCGCGCAGGCTGGAGCTCGGATGGCTCATCGCATGCATCGCGCCGAGACCTTTCTGGAAGGCGACCGCGCCCATCGACGAGGCGATCAGCATCTGCGAGCGCGCCTGGATGTCGTGGCCGTCCTTTACGGCCTTGGGCAGCCAGTCCTTGACCAGCCGCATCCCTTCGAGCGCGATGCCGGCCGACATCGGGTGGAAGAACGGACTGCAGAACGCCTCCAGGGAATGCGACAGCGAGTCCATGCCGGTCCAGGCGGTGATCTTGGCCGGCAGGTCGACGGTCAGCTCCGGGTCGGAGATGACGATCTTCGGCAGCATCAGCGGATGGAAGATGATCTTCTTGGTGTGGTCGGACGGATCGGTAACGACCGAGGCGCGCCCGACTTCCGAGCCCGTGCCGGCGGTGGTCGGAATGGCGATGATCGGGGCGATGCCCTTCGGGTCGGCGCGGGTCCACCAGTCGGCGCGGTCCTCGAAATCGAACACCGGCCGCGTCTGGCCCGACATGAAGGCGATGGTCTTGCCGATATCCATCGCCGAGCCGCCGCCAAAGGCGACGACGCCGTCATGGCCGCCGGCCTTGTAGACGGCAAGACCCTCATCGAGATTGGCGAGCGTCGGATTGCCGTCGACCTTGGAGAAGACGGCGTATTCGACCTTGGCCTCGTCGAGGATCGCCAGCGTCTTCTTCACGATCGGCAGCGCCACCAGGCCGGGATCGGTGACGAAGAGCGGCTTCTTCATGCCGGTCGCCGTCAGCGCCGCCGGCAGCTCGGCGATACGGCCGGCGCCAAAGCGGATGGCGGTGGGATAGGACCAGTTCGCGTTCAGCGAGGCGTAGTTGTCGAGCATCTCGGGATCCTTTGCTTCACCTCCCCCTGGGGGAGGTCGACGGCGAAGCCGGTGGGAGAGGGTAGGGGAGGTATCCGGATAGGGCGTAAACCCTCACCCGGCCCTGTGGGCCGACCTCTCCCTCAGGGAGAGGTGAAGTGACCTAGTCGGTCTTGGTGCGAAGGTGAAAGCTCTTCGGCCGGGTCAGTTGCTCGTAGCCGACCTGCGACAGGCTGGCGCCGCGACCGGTTGCCTTGACGCCGGTCCAGGCGAGCGCCGGATCGACATAATCGCAGCGGTTCATGAACACCGTGCCGGTCTCGATCCGGTCGCCGATCGCTTCGGCCGCGGCGAGGTCCTCAGTCCAGATCGCGGCGGTGAGGCCGAATTCGGAATCGTTCATCAGCTGGATGGCTTCCTCATCCGACTTGACCTTCATGATGCCGAAGGCCGGACCAAAGGTCTCTTCCGTCATCACCCGCATCGAATGGTCGACATCGACCAGAACCTGGGGCGCCAGATAGGGCGTGCCGGCCTTGGCCTCCGGGAAATGGCTCGGGTCGATCAGGCCCTTCGCGCCCTGGCGGATGGCTTCGTCGATCTGGCCCTGGATGAACTCGGCCGCCGAGGCGCGCACCACGGGGCCGAGCGTCGTTTCCGGATCGGTGGGGCTGCCGAGCTTGTAGGCGTTGACGGTGGCGACGACGCCCTCGACGAAGCGGTCATAGACCGCCTTATGCACATAGACGCGTTCCATCGCGCAGCAGGACTGGCCGGAATTGAAGAAGCCGCCATCGACGATGTTTTCGACCGCGAAGGCGAGGTTGACGTCCGGCCGGACATAGGCCGGATCCTTGCCGCCCAGCTCCAGGCAGGTGGCCGGGAAGTTCGGCGCGCCGGCGACGGAGGCCATGATGTTGCGGCCGCCGGCGGTCGAGCCGGTGAAGCCGACTTGGTCGACGAGGCCGGAGCGGATCACCTTGTCGGTCGTCTCATGCGTCATGTTGACGAACTGGAACACGTCCGCCGGCAGGCCGCCCTTGGCGAAGGACGAGGCGAAATGCTCGGCCACCAGCGCCGTCTGGCTCGAATGCTTCATCACGACGGTGTTGCCGGCGAGGATCGCCGGCAGCACGGCATTGAGC
Organism: Kaistia sp. UC242_56; assembly: GCF_044452255.1. Lineage (NCBI taxonomy): Bacteria > Pseudomonadati > Pseudomonadota > Alphaproteobacteria > Hyphomicrobiales > Kaistiaceae > Kaistia > Kaistia sp. UC242_56. Next base: position 3,932,288 of record NZ_JBIOAN010000002.1, on the reverse strand, counting down.
GCCGTCATGTAGGGGAAGTTCCAGGCCGGCAGGTTCAGGCAGACGCCGAGCGGCTCGCGGCGGATATAGCGCTTGAAACCTTCCTTCGGACCGGCGTCGATATCGGCCAGCGACTTCGCCGCGATGGCGATCATGTAGCGGGCGCGCTCCTCGAAGCCGCGCATCTCGCCATGGCCATAGCGGATCGGCCGGCCCATCTGCCAGGCGATCAGCTCGGCCACCTTGTCCTTCTCCGCCACCATGGCATCGACGAAGGCGGTCGCAATTTTTTCACGCTCGGCGACGGGAACCGTGCGCCAGTCGCGCTGCGCCGCCTTGGCCTTTTTCAGCGTGGCGAGGACGTCGGCTTCAGAAGCCAGCGGCCGCTCGGCATAGACCGAGCCATCGACGGGCGTGATGATCTTCAGGACGGGGGCGTTCATAGTGGTTCTTTCAACAAGCAATAGCCCGGACGTGCCCGGCTTCAGCATAGTCAAGGATAAGGCGGTCTCGAGTCATTATTGTGAGATCATATTCCCGGGCTGTCGCGATGATGATCCGGTCGGCGGGATCGCGCGGGGGAGTTCCGGGTAGAAAAGCGGAATCGATGAGAACGCCCGGCGGCAACTGGGCCAGCCTTAGATTGGGCGCCTTCAGGAGCCGATCCAGCCAGGCCTTCGGTCGCGTCGGCAGAGTCAGTCGATTGCGCGCGACGAGGAGCCCGATTTCCCATGCCGATATGGGCGACAGGAAGACCGGCATAGCTTCGTCCTCGGCATCGTCCAGCGCCGCAATGGCGGGCTCGGCCAACTCGGCGTTGCCCGCGACCCAGATCATGGCGCAGGTATCGAGAAGAAGCTGCGTCACGCGGCATCCTCACGACCCTGGCTCGATTTGCCCCATGCCATATCGGCCCATTCGCCATCCGCCGGAGCCGTCAGATCGGTTCCCGGTGCGATCGTGAACGTACCGGCCATGTAGCCAAAGAGTGGGTTGCGGCGAGGCGACTTCTTGCCGGCCGCTTTGCCGCCTTCGCCTGTCTGGCGGGACGAGGCGATAGGCTTGACCCGACGAAAGACGAGGTTGCGGCCTTCCAGGTCCACCTGCTCGGTTTCAAAGCCGGCCGACAGCCACGCCTTCGTCATGACGTTGTTGCTGGCATTGTTGCTCCACCAGGCCCGATGCGTTTGGGATGGCGGAAGCGGAAAGCCCAGAATTCCCTCGATCTCCTCGAACGTCATCCGGATCTCCGACTCTGTGCAGCGTTCGAGGAAGTGGGCCAGCGGGTCATATTTGCTCATGGGGCCTCCCTCCAAAGAGTTCAGGTGACGCTAGGGAATAAACATGAGTGTGTCAAATACACACTCTATGTGTTCAGTACCGCTCGAAGCCGCGCTGCAACTCCCAATCCGTGACGCGGCGGTCATATTCGTGCTGCTCCCAGCGGGCGGTGTGCAGATAGTGCTCGACCACCTCGTCTCCCAGGGCCGCGCGCAGCACCTTGGACCCGTCCAGCGCTGCGATCGCGTCGCGCAGCGTCTTCGGCACCTCGGGCAGGTCGGCGGCATAATAGGCGTCGCCGGCGAAGGCCGGTTCCAGTTCCAGCTTCTCGTCGATGCCGTGCAGGCCGGCCGCGATCAGGCCCGAGAAGGCGAGATAGGGGTTCAGGTCGGAGCCGCCGATGCGGCATTCGGTGCGCACCGACTTGCCCTCGCCGACGACGCGGAAGCCGGCGGTGCGGTTGTCGACGGACCAGACGGTCTTGGTCGGCGCGAAGGTGCCGACCTGGAAGCGCTTGTAGGAGTTGATGTAGGGGGCGAGGAAGGCCGTCATCTCGCCGGCATGCGCCAGATGGCCGGCGAGCCAGGATTTCATCGTCGCCGACATGCCGAGCGTGTCCTTCGGATCAGAGAACAGCGCCTTCTTGCCGGAGGCGTCCCAGAGCGAGGAATGGATGTGCGACGAGGAGCCGGCGAGGTCGTAGCGCCACTTCGCCATGAAGGTGACGGCGCGGTTCTGGAGATGGGCGATCTCCTTGATGCCGTTCTTCATGATGACGTGCCAGTCGGCCATTTCGAGGGCTTCCGCATAGCGGATGTTGACCTCTTCCTGGCCCGGGCCCCATTCGCCCTTGGAATTCTCGATCGGGATGCCGGCGCCCATCAGGCCGTTGCGGATGGCGCGCAGCAGCGGCTCGTTCTTGGTCGTCTGGAGGATCTGGTAATCCTCGATATTGTCGCCCATCGTCTTCAGGCCGCGCCAGCGCTTGCCGCTCGCGCTTTCGGTCGTCTCGTTGAAGGCGTAGAATTCGAGTTCCGAGGCGAAGAACGCCTTCATGTCGCGGTCGGCCAGTCGCTTCAGCTGCGCCTTCAGGATCGAGCGCGGCGCATGGGCGAGGTCCTCGCCATGATGGTCGCAGACATCGGCCAGCATCAGCGCCGTGCCCTCGAGCCAGGGAATGCGGCGCAGCGTCGTGATGTCCGGCTTCAGCACGAAATCGCCATAGCCCTTCTCCCAGCTCGCCGCCTTGTAGCCGGGCACCGGCTCCATATCGATGTCGACGGTGAGGAGATAGTTGCAGGCATGCGTTTCGTTGATGGCGCTGTCGAGGAAGAAGCGGCCGGTGAAGCGCTTGCCGACGAGGCGTCCCTGCATGTCGGGGAAGGCCACGATCACCGTGTCGATCGTGCCGTCGGCGATTGCCGTCTCGAGCTCATTCAGCGTCAGGTTTCCGGCCATGGCAGTTCCTTGTTCGATCCGTCGAGCGCTTCTGCTTGCGGGCAGCCCGATCGGATCCGGCCGCCCTCCAGCCCTTCGGGCCGGGGCAAGAAGCGGTGAGCCTCAGTGCCGGAGGCGCACCTCCGGGATGGCAGCATGCCGCTTGGGCGGGACCGGGCAGCGAGTGGGCCGCCCGGTCCGCAAGGTTCAGATCTCGCCAACCGCCTTTTCCGCCGCGGCGATTTCGGCCTGCCGCTTGGCGATGACGTCGCCGATCGGCGGTCCCTGGAAGCGGCGGTTCTCGAAGGCGAGCCAGATGATCGCCGTCAGTACCAGGAAGCCGATGGTGATGTAGAGCGCCCATTCGTTCGGCGGCTGAACGCCGATGAAGAAGATCAGCACCATAGAGATGATGGAGAGTACAGCGAACAGGGAGAACAGGCCGCGCCCCATGTTCCACGGCCCCATCGCCGGCCATTTGGCCGTGCCATAGGCAAACAGGCCCAGCACGATCGGGATGACGAAGGAGAAGAACAGGAAGATGACCGTGCAGGAGACGACGATCGTATAGACCGGCGTGTCGCCGATCGAGACGAGCGACGAGCCCCAGACGAACAGCACGGCGAGGATCGCGCCGGTCCAGATCGCCGCGACTGGCGTGCGGAACTTCGGGCTCACCTTGGACAGCGCCCGCGAGGCCGGCAGGCCGCCATCGCGCGAGAAGGCGAAGATCATGCGCGACACCGAGGTCACCGTCGCCAGGCCGCAGAGGAACTGCGAGAGGAAGATCGCGATATAGAGGATGACCTTGACCGTCGGGTTCACCTGGGCGTCCATGCCCCAGAAGAAGACGTTCCAGCCCTGCTTGGCCGCGTCGTCCATGTTGGGCAGCATCAGCACGAACGAGCACAGCATGATGTAGCCGAACACGGCCGACCAGACGACCGACATCACCATGCCGCGCGGCACGGAGTGGGCGGCCTTCACGGTCTCCTCGGAAGTATGCGCCGAGGCGTCGTAGCCGGTGATCGTATAGATCGGCAGCAACAGGCCGAGCAGGAAAACCCACCAGCCCGACACGGCCGGCCAGACCGGCGCGCCGGTCAGCGTGCCGTCGGCGGCCATCGTCGCCTGGCCGGAATAATTGCCGAAGGTGAAGAGCCGGGCGAAATCATAGCTCGGCGCGGCGGCGAGGCAGACGATCGCCAGCACCACGGCGGTGACGAAGATCAGATAGCCGGAGAAGTCGGTGAGCTTGGCGGTGAGGCCGATGCCCATGTGGTTGATCAGCGCCTGCGCGCCGGTCAGCACGGTGAGGAACAGCACGCGCGAGGTCGTCGTGTCTTCCCAGCCGAAGGTCGGGCCGAAGGCGCCGACGAAGAAGTAGTAGGTGCCGACATTGATGGCGCCGAGCACGGTGACGAGGCCGAGCAGGTTGAACCAGGCCGTGACCCAGCCGGTGAAGCGGTTGCCGAGGATCGAGCCCCAGTGATAGAGGCCGCCGGCGGTCGGATAGGCGGAGCTGATCTGCGCCATCGCCAGCGCGAAGACGCCCGAGATCAGGCAGCCGACCGGCCAGCCGATGCCGATGCCGGCGCCGCCGGCGCCCGACGTCGCCTGGGCGAGCGAATTGATGCCGCCCGAGAGAATGCAGATGATCGAAAACGAGATGGCGAAGTTCGAGAAGCGGCTCATCCGCCGTTCGAGCTCCTGTGCGTAGCCCATGGAATGGAGGACGTGGATGTCCGCCTTCTTGTCGCTGTCGGAATACCCCTCGCGATGGCTCATCAAGTGCTCCCGTCTCTGTTGCCCGTCCGGCCGCAGCCCGGCTGCGTTTCGGATCGGATGAAGTTCCCCTTTGTTCCGCGCCGGGCGGCGATATCCGCTCGGGTAGTTTCGGGCTTTCGGTCTGCGCCGTTCGGCCCGCCCTGCTTCCTGCTTGTTCTTGTCGTTCGCCGTCGCGGAGGACGGCGTTGTCTCCCTTAGTCTTCCTGCGCCGGTGAAAGGCCGAGCGCGGCGGCGCTTTCGACGAGCGCGTCGCCCAGCCGCTCGACCCAGGCCGCGACATCGGTGGCGCTCTCGACGAGATCGTTGCGAACCTCGATCATGACGTGCGGCAGGCCGCGGTCGAAGCCGTGCCGGCGGATCGTGTAGTCGACATTGTCGCGCGCCGAATAGGGCTCGTCGTCGCCGACCACCAGCGCGGGATCGCGCCGGAGCGCCGACAGCATCGCCTCGGCAAAGCTGCGCTCGCCGCTGGAAATCATGCCGACATGCCAGGGCCGCGACATGCCGCGATAGACCGGCGTGAAGGAATGCAGCGTGACGATCACGCTGGGCTTCCCGGCTGCGACGCGCGCCTCGACGAGATCGTCGATCGCGGCGTGGAACGGCGCCCAGATCGCGTCGACGCGCTGCTGCCGCGCATCCGGCCCGAGATCCTGGTTTCCGGGGATCGCGGTATCTTCCGACAGCGTCGTGATCGCGTCCGGCAGGCCCGGCTCGCGGTTGCAGTCGATGACGAGGCGCGAATAGCTCTGCAGGATCGCCGGGCCGCCAAGCCGGGCGGCGAGGCCCAGCGTCATCGCCGCCGCGCCGGGATCCCAGGCGATGTGGCGCGTCAGCGCCTCGGCCGGCAGGCCGAGGTCGCCGAGTGCCTTGGGAAGGCGGTTGGAGGCGTGTTCGCAGAGAAAGACGAAGGGGCCGGCGGCGCTGTCCTGGAGATCGACCACGGGCGGCTCGTCGCTCGCGAGCAAGGGCGTTGCCGCCTCGTCTGCCGCGCCTGCCAAGCCATCCGCCATCACCCGATCCCCCGATCGCCGCGCCTGATACCGGCGCTGCGACATCGTTCGACTCCCCGATGCCGCTGAACTGAAATATACGTTACAGGGTGGGTGTTGCGCGTCAATTCTGAAGTGCAGGCGTCAACTGCCTTCCGATGCGGCAACAGGGGCGGCGGCAGAGCGGCATGAACAGCGGGAATGGGGCTTCGATCGCCGAGCAGATTCGGCGCGATCTCGGGCGGCTGACGCCGAATGAACGTCGCGCGGCGCATCGGCTGCTGGCCGAATATCCGATGGCGGGGCTCGATACGGCGGCCCGCTTCGGCGAGGCGGCCGGCGTCAGCGCACCGACCGTGCTGCGGATGATCGCCAAGCTCGGCTTTTCCAGCTATGGCGCCTTCCAGGACGGGCTGAAGCAGGAGCTGGCGGCGCAGCGCGCCACGCCCCTGACCAAGGGCGGCATCCGGCCGGCCGGCGATCCGCTCGATGCGTTCGCGCTGGCCGCAATCGCCAATCTCCGCGCCACGGCGGAGAACGTACCGCGCGAGGAATTCGACGCCGCCGTGCGGCTGATCGCCGACCCAAGGCGGCCGCTGCATCTGCTGGGCGGCCGCTTCACCGATGCGATCGCCGCCTATATGGCCGCGCATCTGCGCGTGCTGCGGCCGCATGTCCAGCATATCGAGGGCCAGCCGGCGGCCTGGTTCGACCGTCTGCTCGACATCGGCAAGCAGGACGTGATCGTCCTGTTCGACATCCGGCGCTATTCCGACGATCTCGTCGTCTTTGCCGAGCGTGCGGCCCGGCAGGGGGCGCGGATCATCCTGATCACCGATCCCTGGCTTTCGCCGATCTCCAAGGTCGCCCGCCATGTCCTGCCGGCGCATGTGCCGGCGCCGTCGGTGTGGGATTCGAGCGCCGGCCTGCTGCTGCTCGCCGAGGCGCTGACGGCTGCCGTCGCCGAGCAGAGCCGCGTGGCCCGCGACCGGCTGGAAGCGCTGGAACGCCTGCGCCGGGGCGAGTGAACGCGGGGGCTTCTTTTACCTCTCCCTGAGGGAGGCTTCGCATAGCCGCGAAGATCTTCATTCGAAACTTCAGCGCGTGGGAGCGTTCGTCGCCCCGGCGAAGGCCGGGGCCCATGAACATCGGCCCAGCAAACCCTGGCTAGCCTCTCTCCGGCGAGCCTGCGGGTATGGATCCCGGCCTCCGCCGGGATGACGGCCTTGGTACTTGGCGAGGGTGGGAAGGGCATCCTCAGCATGTTGAGAGGATGGTACTCTCTCAGAGATGCCCCCGCTTCTCACTCCGTCGTCTCGCGCCAGGCGGTCGCGTAGGCCGTGAGGTCGTGCGCGAAGGGCGGGGCGGGATCGGCGTCGGGGAGGCCAGGGCCGACGCCTTCCGGGCCCTTGGCGAGCAGGGCCGCGCCTTCGGTCGTGCCGGTGGCATCGGTGCGGGCGACCACGGGGCGGCCGACGATGCTGGTCAGCGCCGACAGGAACAGCGCGTTGCGGGAGATCGGCCCTTCGACGACGATCGGGCCGGCGGCGCCTGTCAGTTGCAGGCAGGTCTCGGCGGTCAGCGCGCAATAGAGGCTTGCCGCCACGATCCTCTCGCCCGGCGTCAGCGTCGCCGGATCATGGCTCCAATGCCCCTCGCGGAAGGCGAAGGGCCCCGTGCCGGGCGCGAACGACGGCAGCGCCATGATCCGCTCGTTCACGACGCGGGCAATCTCCGCCTCGGTCGGCACGGCCTTCGAATCGCCGGTCAGCAGCGAATATTCGCGTCCCGCCATGAAACGGGCCGAGGGCACGGCGCGGCCGAGCGCATCGACATTGGCGAGGCAGTCGCGGGCCGGGTCGAGATCGGCGATCGAGCCGCCGACGGCGAACAGGATCAGCCAGGTGCCGGTCGAGATCACCGAGAACGGCGCGCGGCGACGCAGGACATGCGGCAGCAGGCTGGCATTGCTGTCATGGATGCCGGCGACGACGCGGCAATCGGCGGGCAACCCCGTCTTCGCGGCGAGTGCCGGCAGGAGCGTGCCGGCGGTGTCCCAGGGATGCACCATCGGCGGGAACAGCTTCGACCAGCCGCGATCATCGGCGAGCCGGGAGAAGGTGCCGGCCTCCGGGTTCCAGAGGTCGGTATGGCAGCCAAGCGTCGTCGGCTCGCTGACGGCGACGCCGGTCAGCCGCCAGACCCAGTATTGCGGATAGAACAGGATCGTCTTCGCGCGGCCGAAGGCGGAAGGGTAGGTCCGCTCCTGCCAGAACAATTGCCGACCGACATTGAGTCCGCCCGGCAGGTCCGGCGACAGCGTCTCCCAGAACGCCCCGCGCAGGGCGCGGTAGGCCTCGGCGACGGAATCCGGTCCCTTGAACTCATAGTCGAGGATCGGCATGACGAGGTCGTCGCCGTCGGTGACGGCGATCGCCGCGCCATGGGTGGTGGTCGAGATGCAGCCGACCGCCGCCTGGCCGGCGAATTCCGCCAGGCCCTCCAGGATCCATTTCCAGATCCGTTCGACGTCGAAATGCGGATAGAGCCCCTCGGTCAGGACCTCGTTGGTGGTGGTGCGGATCGCGAGGATCGCGCGCGTCTCGTCATCGACCAGCGCCAGCTTGGCGTTGGTCTTGCCGATGTCGAGGACGATGGTGGCCTTGGGGAGGGAAGCGTGGGGCATGGAACCGGTCACGGCATGTGGAAGACGGTTTCGAGCGGTGTCGCGATCGGCTCGTTATTCGGATGCGACGCCATGATATCCGCCATATGCGCCCACCAGCGCTGCATGACGGGATAGCCGGGCAGGGCGTCCATGCCGTGATCGTCGGTGCGCCAGAGCACGGCGAACAGCGTCGAGGTCTCGCGGTCCAGATGGATCGAATAGTCCGAGACGCCGGCTTCCTTCAGCAGGGCCGAAAGCTCCGGCCAGATCTCGTCATGGCGGCGCTTGTATTCCGCTTCCTGGCCCGGATGGAGTTGCATCTTGAAGGCGTATTTCTGCACGGGAATCTCCTGGACGGATCGCGGGACGTCTCCGCGCGACCATAACATTTCAGAGCCGGATGGGTGATGCCTCAGGCTTCCGCCTGCTCTTTCCACTGCGCCGCATAGGCCGCGAAATCGCCGCCGAGCGGTTCGGCAGGCATCGGGTCCGGCGCGGCCTTGCGGCTGGAATCGGGGCCATCGGCCAGCAACGCCGCGCCTTCCGTCGTGCCGGTCGCATCCGGACGGCCGATCACCGGCCGGTCGACCAGCGCCGCTAGCGCCGCGAGGAACAGTCGGTTTTTGGCAAACGGGCCTTCGATCAGCACAGGCCCCTGCGCGCCGGTGAGGGTCAGGCAGGTCTCGGCGACGAGGGCGACATAGAGGCTGGCCGCCGCCGTCCGCTCGCCCGGCGCAAGCGTCGCAGGCTCGACCGACCAACTGCCCCGGCGATTGCCGAAAGGTCCGTTGCCGGCGACGAAGGCGGGCAGCGCCATGATCTTGCGCCCGAGGACGGTGGCGATCTCCGCCGGGGACGGCTCGGTCGCCTTGCCGTCGGTCAGGATCTCGAATTCGCGCCCCGCCATCGACATGGCCGACGGCACCGGCCGGGCGAAGGCATCGGCATAGGCGAGGCCGCCGCGCTCGGGGTGCAGATGATCGAGGCTGCCGCCGGCGGCGAACGAGATCATCCAGGTGCCGGTCGAGATCACGGTAAAGGGCAGGGCGCGGCCCAATATGTGGGGCAGCAGGCTGGCGTTTGAGTCATGAATGCCGGCGACGACGCGGCAATTGGGGGACAGGCCGGTCCGTTCCGCGATCTCGGGCAGCACGGGCCCAACCGTGTCCCAGGGCGCGGCGCGGGGCGGGAACAGCTTTGTCCAGCCCTGCGCGTCGGCGAGCTTCGAATATGTCTGGCCACGGCCATTCCAGAGGTCGCTATGCGCGCCGAACGAGGTCGCCTCGGCGACGCGCTTTCCGGTCAGCCGCCAGACCCAGTATTGCGGATAGGGCACGATCGCTGTCGCCTTCGCGAATTCCTCGGGGAAGCGGCGCGCCATCCAGAACAATTGCCGCCCGGCATTGAGCCCGCCCGGCAGGTCGGGCGACAGGATCTCGGCAAAGTCGCCGCGTGCGGAACGGTAGTCATCGGCGAATTCGTCGGGACCGGCGAATTCATAGTCCAGCACCGGGAGCGCCAGTCCGTCGTGGCCCAGCACCGCGATCGCCGCGCCATGCGTCGTCGTCGAGATCGCGGTGATCTCGGCCTGGCCGGCAAATTCCGTCAGTCCCTCGAGAAACCATTCCCAGATGCCGTCGACGTCGAAATGCGGGTAGGGCGGTCCCGGCTGGACGGTGTTCTTGCGGGTGCGGATGGCGAGCACGGCGCGGCTGTCGAAATCGAGCAGCGCCAGCTTGGCGTTCGACTTGCCGATGTCGAGGACGGCGACAGCTTTGGGCATGATGGTCAGTTCTTCGCGGCGGCGGCAAGCGAGCGGCGATAGATCTCGGCGTCCCACGTCACCAGCTCCTGTTCCTCATCGACCGTGAGGAAGCGGAGCGACGCGTCGGCCTCGATCCGGCCGGTCACGTCGGCCAAAGCGCGGGCGAGCGCGTCGCCGCCGCGCAGCACCTCGCGGTGGATCAGCACGCCCTTGCCAGGCACGGCGAGCAGCATGGGCGGCAGCTCCGAACGTTCGGCGACAGCGGAGGGCGTATCGCCTTCGGCCAGCACCGCGGTGCCACTGCCGAGGAACACGACGTGATCGGGATAGAGCGTGCCGCGCGCTGCGATGGCGAGGCGGGCGGGATCGGTCGCGGTGGCATGCGCCGCCGGGTCGGTCGGCAGGCGATAGGGCGAGCCCTCGGCCAGCGCTTCCAGCGCGGCGATATCGGCGGCCGGGGCCGGGCGAACGGGCTCCGCCAGCGCCGTGCCGACGCGCTCGATCAGGGCGACCGCCTCGGCCACCGTCTCGGCGGCGACGATCAGGCCATGATTGCCGAGGAGTACGACGTTGGTGCCGGCCGGCGACACGGCGTCGATCTCGCGCGCGAGCGGCAGGCCTGGCTTCACATAGGGAACATAGGACCAGACGATGCCGTCGATCCCGTCCAGCCGGGCGGCGATGGCGTCGCGCGCATCGGCGCGGGCGACCTGCGCGACCGTCTCGACGCAATGGATGTGCAGCACCACGGCTTGCGGCAGCACGGCATGGACCGAGGTTTCGACCGAGGGGCGCAGTCCCTGCGGATTGGCGTCCGCGACGACGAAATCCGTCGCCTTGGCGGCGCGCTCGTCATTGGCGTGGATCGCGTCGAGCAGCGGCGGCAGCGAGACAGGCAGGAAGATCTCGCGCTCCTCGGCTTCCGCGAGCCAGGTGCCGGACGCCTTGACCCAGAGTACGCCGGCGCGCTTCAGCGAGGTATTGCCGCCGGCCGCCTGCGTGCGCAGCGGATCGCGCCCCAGCATGGCGGAGGCCTGGCGAAGGGCTGCGAATTCGGCGTCGTCGGTATGCGTGGTCAAGTTCCGGCTCCGGATGGGTAGGTGGTAGCGCGCTCTTTTACTTCTCCCCCAGGGAGAGGTCGGAGCAACGGTTGAAGGCCGTCCTGCAAGTCTCGATCTCTTCATCCTGAGGTGCCGCCGTCAGGCGGCCTCGAAGGACGCAGGGCATCGGTGCAATCCTGAAATAGACCCGCGCCAGGGCAGTGCGTCCTTCGAGGCTTCGCTGCGCGAAGCACCTCAGGATGATGGAGATGGGGGCGCTGCAGAGCAGCTTGCACGGATGGGCGGAAGTCTTCTCGGGGAGATCGTCGGGACTTCTCAAAGGGAAACGCGGGGCATGGCCAACCATGCCCCGCGTCCAGAAAGCCTCGACTAGAAGTCGAAGTCGTTGATGTTTTCCTTGGTGAAGGTGTAGGGCGCGCCGAGCAGGATCTCGGAGCCGTTGATCACCTGGAGTTCACCGAGCTTGCCGGCCTTGACCGAGGTCGCGCCGGGCTTCAGGTCGCCATCGGCGGCGGCGCGCAGCGTGTACATTGCTGCGTAGCCGAGATCGACGGGGTTCCAGAGCACGACCGATTTGACGCAATCCTTGGCGACATAGGGCTTCATCGCGTTCGGCGTGGCGAGGCCGATGACGGCGACCTTGCCGCACTGGCCGGCCTGGGTGACGGCCTCGGCGGATGCCGGGGTCGCGACCGAGGTCATGCCGAAGATGCCCTTGAGGTCAGCGCCATGCTTGTTGATCAGCGTCGTGGCCTGGTTGAAGGACAGGACGTTGTCTTCCTGCGCTTCGACCGTCTCCAGCCACTTCATCTTGGGATGGCACTTTTCCTGATAGGCGGCCATCTCGGAGATCCAGCGCGCCTGGTTCGGCGTGGTGAAGGTCGATGTGACGATGGCGAACGAGCCGTCCTCGCCGATTTCCTTCGCCATGTTGTCGACGAGCGACTTGGCGATGCCATTGAACTCGGCCTGGTTGACGAACCACTGGCGCGCATTCGGCTCGGAGTTGGCGTCATAGCCGACGACGTTGATGCCGGCGGCGAGTGCCTTCTTCAGCACCGGTGCGATCGCGACGGGATCGTTGGCGGCGAACAGGATGCCGTCGACGCCCGACGTGATGTAGTTGTCGATGAACGAGATCTGCTGGTCGATGTTCGCCTGGGTCGGGCCGTCGGTCTTGGCGTCGACATTGCCCAGCTCCTTGGCGGCGTCGGCAATGCCCTTCGAGGTGGCATTGAAATAGCCGATGCCGATCAGCTTCGGCACGTCGACGACCTTGATCGGCTTGCCCTTGCGATCGGGCTGGTTGGTGACTTCGCCGCCATCATAGGGCTTGGCGACAGGCGCCGCCGCCGTGCCGTCGCAGGCGAGCGGGTTGGTCGGCAGGTCGTCGCCGCCCGTCCAGGTCGCGGCGAGGGCCGCACTGCTCACGCCGAGGCTCAGTCCAATCGCCAGGGCTAGGGTTCTCTTCAGCATTTGCTCTTCTCCTCCAAAATGACGACGGGTCTTTTTTGTTACGGCGAGACCCGATCGTCTCCTCCCGATCAGCCGTCACCGTTGCGGCTGAAGATGTTGCTCGCGACGATCGCGAGTATGAGCACGAGGCCGATGACGACGATGGTGCCGTCTCCCTTGACCCCGGACAGAGCGAGACCGTTCTTCAGCGCCTGCATCAGGATGAGGCCGAGGACGGTGCCGATGATGGTGCCGCGGCCGCCGAAGATCGACGTGCCGCCCAGAACCACGGCCGTGATGACATCGAGCTCCAGCCCGGTGCCCATGTCGGAACGTGTCGTCGAGACGCGCGAGACGAAGATGACGCCGGCCACGCCGGCGACAAGGCCGGAGGCGGTGTAGATCAGCATCTTGGTGCGATCGACGCCGATGCCGGAGAAGCGGGCGCCGGTCTCGTTGGCGCCGGTCGCGTAGGTGGCGCGGCCAAAGGTGGTGAGGCCGAGGATCACGGCGGCGATGATGACGAGCACGCCGAGGATCCAGAGCTGCGTCGGCACGCCCCAGACCTCGCCCTGGCCGAGCACGAAGAACCATTCCGGATAGCCACGCACCGAGCGGGCCTGGCTGATGCCCTCGGCAAGCCCGCGATAGAGCGCCAGCGTCGCCAGCGTCGCGATCAGCGGCGGCACCTTGAAGCGGGTGATGATCAGCCCGTTGATCAGGCCGCCAATGCCGCCGGCGAGCACGGCCAGCACCATGGCGGCCGGCAGCGGCAGGCCGAGATTGTGCCAGAACACGCCGAGCAGGATCGCAGTCAGGCCCAGGATCGAGCCGACAGAGAGATCGATGCCGCCGGTGACGATGACGAAGGTCATCGCCAGCGCGACCAGCCCGACCTCGGTCATCAGCCGGCCCTGGTTGAGCAGGTTGGCGGTGGTGAAGAAGCGATCCGACTGGGTCGCCAGCGCGGCGAGCACGATAACCAGGAGGATGGCGAGGATCGTCTCGTGCCGAAGCAGGGAGCGAAGGGTTGCGGTCATCGGAACGTCACCGGAGCCGGCGTCGACGCGCCATGTCGGCGAGCACGGTGATGAGGATCAGCAGACCCTGCACCGAGCGCAGCCAATAGGCGGAGACGTTGAGGAAGATGAGCGAGGAGGCGATCGCGGCGAACAGGATCGCGGCCAGCGTCGAGCCGATCACCGTGCCGGTGCCGCCGAGGATCGAGACGCCGCCGACGACGGAGGCGGTGATCACGGTCAGCTCCAGATTGGGCGGGACGGTCGACTGGATCACCTGCAACTGGGTTGCGAACAGCACGGCCGCGATGCCGGCGAAGGCGCCGTGGATGGCGAAGACGATCACCGTCGAGCGCTCGACCTGGATGCCGGCGACGCGCGCGGCCTCGACATTGCCGCCGATGGCGTAGATCGTCCGGCCGAAGCTGGAATAGCGCATCCAGAAGGCGACCAGCGCCGTCAGGATCACCATGAACCAGACCGGCGAGGGCACGCCGAGCAGGCGGAACTGCGCGATCAGATAATCCTCGGGCAGGTTGGTGATCCAGGCGCCGGCGGTGACGCTGATCAGCCCGCCCTTGAGGATCGACAGCATGCCGAGCGTCACGACGATGGACGGGATGCGGAGATAGGCGACCAGCGAGCCGACGCCGGCATTGACGACGATGCCGATGAGGACGGGCGCCAGCCAGGCGAGCCAGATCGGATAGCCGTTGACCGCCAGCAGGCCCGAAATCGTCGCCAGCACGCCGATCAGCGAACCGACGGCAACGTCGATATGGCCGGAGATGATGACCAGCGACATGCCGATCGCCGCGACGGCGATATAGGCGTTGCCGGCGAAGATGTTGGAGATGTTGTTGGCGCCGAAGAAGCGCGGGCTGATGATGCCAACGACGATGAACAGCGCCGCGATGGCGCCGAGCAGGATGAATTCCTGGCCATAGGCGGCGACGCGTTTCAGCAGGCGCATCGGCGGGGCGGGACGGGCGGTGACAGGAGCGGACATCGACATCACGCCACCTCCGCCAGCGTCTGGGTCTGCATCATGGCGGTGCCGACGCTGTCGGGCGTCGCATGCGCGCGGTCGAATTCGGCGACGATGCGGCCATTGTTCATGACTAGCACGCGGTCGCTCATGCCGAGCACTTCCGGCAGCTCGCTGGAGATCATCAGCACGGCGAGCCCCTGGCCGGCGAGCCGGCTCATCAGCGCGTGGATTTCCGCCTTGGCGCCAACATCGATGCCGCGCGTCGGCTCGTCCATGATCAGAACGCGCGGCTCCGTCGCCACCCATTTGGCCAGCACGACCTTCTGCTGGTTGCCGCCGGAAAGCTGGCGGACCCGCTGTTCCGGACCGCGGGCGCGGATGCCGAAGCGCTTGATCAGCTCGCGCGCCAGGCTCGATTCCTTGGCGCGGTTGATGATGCTGGCCGTCGAGATCCGGTCGAGCAGCGACAGCGACAGGTTTTCACAGATGGTCTGCGACTTGATCAGGCCCTGCAGGCCGCGATCTTCCGGCACATAGGCGATGCCGAGATCGCGCGCCTGTTTCGGGCTGGTGATGGCGATCGGCTTGCCGTCGAGCAGGATTTCGCCCGAGGTCGCCGGCGTGATGCCGAACATGGTCAGCGCCAGTTCGGTGCGGCCCGATCCGATCAGGCCGGCAATGCCGACGATCTCGCCGGCGCGCAGCGTCAGCGAGATGTTTTCGATTTCGTCGCGATAGCCGACATTGCGCAGTTCCAGAACGGTCGCGCCGATCTCGGTATTGGCCTTCGGGAACAGCTGGTCGACGGGGCGGCCGACCATCATGGAGACCAGTTCGGCCTCGGTGATGTCGCCGATATCGCTTGTGCCGACATAGGCGCCATCGCGCAGCACCGAGACGCGGGTGGCGAGGGCGAAGATCTCGGGCATGCGGTGCGAGACATAGACGATGGCGACGCCGCGATCGCGCAGGCGGCGCACGACGTCCATCAGCCGGCGCGCATCGGCATCGGCAAGCGCCGCCGTCGGCTCGTCCATGATCAGTACGCGGGCGTCCTGCGACAGCGCCTTGGCGATCTCGACGCGCTGGCGGTTGGCGACCGAGAGGCTGCCGACGCGGGCATCGACGTCGAGGTCGTGGCTGTCGAGATCGTCGAGCAGCCGGCGCGCTTCGTTGCGCATCTTCGGCCAGTCGAGGGCGTTCATCGTGGTGCGCGGCGCGTGGCCGAGAAAGATGTTTTCGGCGACCGAGAGCTCGGGGAAGAGCAGGAGTTCCTGGTAGACCGTGGCGATGCCGGCGGCGCGGGCCTCGCGCGGCGAGGCGAAGCGAACGACCTCGCCATTGACGCGGATATCGCCGCTATCGGGGGCATGGACGCCGGCCATGACCTTGATCAGCGTCGACTTTCCCGCGCCGTTCTCTCCCATGAGCGCATGCACTTCGCCCGGTCGGACATCGAAGGAGACGTTCTTCAGCGCGTGAACGCCGGCGAACGACTTCGAGACCCCGTCGAGTGCGAGGATCGGCTGCATAACGTGGCGTTTCCCTTGAATATTCGGCTTTGCGCCGATTCTTATTGGCCGGGATTGGCGGGACTTGCGGGCATCAGCTTTCCGGCGGGACCTCCACGACGTCGACGATGACGCCGGCGTCCCGCAGCATGTCGCAGGCTTCCTGCGGAGCGGAACTGTCCGTGATGACCCGGTCGAGCTGGGTCAGCGGACAGAGGATCAGGCTGCCGCGCGGCTGGAACTTCGAGCCGTCGACCAGCGCGATCACTTCCTCGGCCTGCTTCAGCATCTTCTGTTCGGCCTTGATCAGGACGGGATCGCCCTCGATCAGGCCCTGGCGGCGGATGGCATGGGCGCCGAGGAAATATTTCCCGGCATAGAAATGCTCGATCACCGTGTCGCTGGTGTAGGGGCTGACGACCATGCGCTGCTCCCGATGCACGTCGCCGCCGGGCAGCACGACCTGGCAATCGCCATTGGCGATCAGATAGAGCGCGAGATCGAGCGAATTGGTCAGCACGCGCAGCTTGCGCTCGGCGATATAGGGGCCGAGGCAATAGGTGGTCGTGCCGCCATTGACGATGATGGATTCACCGTCTTCGACCAAGCCGGCGGCGGCCCGTGCGATCGCCCGCTTGGCAGCGAGGTTCTGCAGCCGGGTTTCCTCGAAGGCCGGCGTCATCAGGCTGCCGATGCCGTTCTCGCCATGCAGCCGTTCGGCGCCGCCGCGCACCTTGCGCAGTTGGCCGACATCGTTGAGCGCGGTGATGTCGCGACGGATCGTGGCCTCGGAAGCGCCGGTGAGGCCGACGAGCTGCGCCACCGTGACGACGGGGCGCTCGGCCACCTCGCCGAGGATGATCCTGTGACGCTCGATTTCGTGCATGCGACCCTCCGACTGGCCGGGATTTTCCAAGCTTTCCGATGATTGTCAATCAAAAACGATCATCATCGATAATGATGCGGCGCAAAAGGATCATTATCGATCATATTGCGCTGCGATATGGCTGGTATCTGACCGCTTTTGATTGACAAAGCCCGAAGCTGCTGACAGATCATGAGCCGCAATTGCGTGGTCCTCGGCTCCCAAGGCCGAGCGACGTCCCCCGTGGATGGTTCGCCGATCCGAATGCGCTCGCATCTGCGCGGCGGCGACCGATCAAGAGCAGCTTTGATCATGACCTCACCCGCCTCCTCGCACCGCCTCGACAATCGCTGGGATGACGCCAAGGCCGCCGGCCTCAGCGAATCCGAGCTTCTGCTCTATCGCTCGAACCTGCTCGGTTCCGACAAGCGGATCACCAATTTCGGCGGCGGCAACACCTCGGCCAAGGTCACCGAAAAGGACCCGCTTTCCGGCGAGGACGTCACGGTGCTCTGGGTCAAGGGCTCGGGCGGCGATGTCGGCTCGATGAAGCTCGACGGTTTCGCGACCCTCTACCAGGACAAGCTCGAAGCGCTGAAGGGCATCTATCGCGGCCTCGAGCATGAGGACGAGATGGTCGGCCTGCTGCCGCACTGCACGTTCAATTTGAACCCGCGCGCCGCCTCGATCGACACGGCGCTGCACGCTTACGTCCCCTACAAGCATGTCGACCACATGCACCCGGACGCGATCATCGCCATCGCCGCGTCGCAGAATTCCAAGGAACTGACGCAGCAGATCTATGGCGACACCATCGGCTGGCTGCCCTGGAAGCGCCCCGGCTTCGAGCTCGGCCTGTGGCTGTCGAAGTTCGCCAACGAGAACCCCAACGCCAAGGGCGTCGTGCTCGAGAGCCACGGCCTGTTCACCTGGGCCAACACCTCCAAGGACGCCTATGAGCTGACGCTCGAGATCATCAACAAGGCGATCGAGTGGTTCGCCAAGGAGACGGAAGGCAAGCCGATCTTCGGCGGCGCCGTCTCGCAGTCGCTCGACGCCGACAAGCGCCGCGCCGTGGCGGCCGCCCTGATGCCGCAGATCCGCGGCCGCATCGGCAAGACGGAATCGAAGATCGGTCATTTCGACGACCAGCCGGCCGTGCTCGAATTCGTCAATTCCGCTCAGCTTCGCGCATTGGCGGCCCTCGGCACGTCCTGCCCCGATCATTTCCTCCGCACCAAGATCCGTCCGCTGGTCGTCGACTACGACCCGGCCAAGGACAATCTCGATGAGGTGCTCGCCGGTCTCGACGGCGCGCTCGACGCTTATCGCGCCGATTACGCCGCCTACTACGAGCGCTGCAAGCATGCCAACAGCCCGGCCATGCGCGACCCCAACGCCGTCGTCTACCTGATCCCCGGCGTCGGCATGATCACCTTTGCCCGCGACAAGGCGACCGCCCGGATCGCCGGCGAGTTCTACGTCAACGCCATCAACGTGATGCGCGGCGCCTCGACGGTCTCGACCTATGTCGGCCTCGACGAGCAGGAAGCCTTCGACATCGAGTACTGGCTGCTCGAAGAGGCCAAGCTGCAGCGCATGCCGAAGGCGAAGTCGCTGGCTGGCCGCATCGCCTTCATCACAGGCGGCGCCGGCGGCATCGGTTCGGCCACCGCCGTCCGCTACCTGCAGGAAGGCGCGGTCGTCATGATCGCCGACATCGACCAGAACGCGCTCGACACGACCGTCTCGGGCCTCGGCGCCAAGTTCGGCAAGGACAACATTCGCGGCGTCATCGCCAACGTCACCAGCGAAGCGGCTGTCGAGAAGGCATTCCACGACACGCTGATCGAATTTGGCGGCATCGACATCCTCGTCTCCAATGCCGGCATCTCGTCGGCGGCGCCCTTCGAGGAGACGACGCTGGAGACCTGGGACAAGAACATCGCGATCCTGGCGACCGGCTACTTCCTCGTCTCGCGCTCCGCCTACCGGATCATGAAGACGCAGAAGCTCGGTGGCTCGATCGTCTTCATCGCCTCGAAGAACGGGCTCGCGGCGTCGGCCGGCGCTTCCGCCTATTGCACCGCCAAGGCGGCCGAGATCCATCTCGCCCGCTGCCTGGCGCTGGAAGGCGCGCCGTTCGGCATCCGCGTCAACACGATCAACCCGGACGCGGTGCTGCGCGGCTCGAAGATCTGGCAGGGCGAGTGGCGCCAGCAGCGCGCCGAATCCAACAAGATCGGCGAGGACGATCTCGAGGAATTCTACCGCAACCGCTCGCTGCTGAAGCGCAGCGTGTTCCCGGAAGACATCGCCGAGGCCGCCTATTTCCTCGCCGCCGACCTGTCCAACAAGTCGACCGGCAACATCATCAATGTGGATGCGGGCAACGTGATTTCGTTCACGCGGTAAGTTCGAGCGGAACGCTTCACCTCTCCCTGAGGGAGAGGTCGACGCACGCAGTGCGGCGGGTGAGGGTTTACGGCCTCACCGGGCAAGTTCCCTAAACCCTCACCCGGAGCTGCGCTCCGACCTCTCCCTCAGGGAGAGGTAAGAAGTCGGAGCCGTCCGGATGGATCCGGCGCCGGAGTGAGGGAAGTGCAAAGCCTCTTCGTCATCCCGCTTACCTCGGGGATGACGGAGATGGATGGATTTCGGCGTGTCCGCAGGACGGACCGTTACGCAAAACTGGCTTGGGGAGGACCCGCCACATGACCGATCTTCCGATCTCTTCCGATCTTCTGGCCGAAAAGAACAAGGCCGAGGAAGCCGCGCTCGCCAATGACTATGCCTCGCTCGGCGAGCAGCTCGACCGGCGCGGCATCGACATCGACGTCATCACCCGCAAGGTCGCCGCCTTCACCGTCGCCGTTCCTTCCTGGGGCGTCGGCACCGGCGGCACGCGCTTCGCCCGCTTCGCCGGCCCCGGCGAGCCGCGCGGCATCTTCGAGAAGCTGGACGATTGCGCCGTCATCAACCAGCTGACCCGCGCGACGCCCAACGTCTCGCTGCACAACCCCTGGGACAAGGCCGACGTCAGGGAGCTGAAGGCCAAGGCGGATTCGCTCGGCCTCGGCTTCGACGCGATGAATTCCAACACCTTCTCGGACGCCAAGGACCAGAAGCATTCCTACAAGTTCGGCTCGCTGTCGCATACCGATGCGGCCGTGCGCCAGCAGGCGATCGAGCACAACATCGAGACGATCGAGATCGGCAAGGCGCTCGGTTCCAAGGCGCTGACGGTGTGGATCGGCGACGGCTCCAACTTCCCCGGCCAGTCGAACTTCACCGGTGCGTTCGAGCGCTATCTCGGCGCGATGAAGTCGGTCTATGCGGCGCTGCCGGATGACTGGCGCGTCTTCACCGAGCACAAGCTCTATGAGCCGGCCTTTTACTCGACCGTGGTGCAGGACTGGGGCACCAACTACATGATCGCCCAGGAACTCGGCCCCAAGGCGTTCTGCCTCGTCGACCTCGGCCACCATGCGCCGAACGTCAATATCGAGATGATCGTGGCTCGGCTGATCCAGTTCGAGAAGCTGGCCGGCTTCCACTTCAACGATTCGAAATATGGCGACGACGACCTCGATGCCGGGTCGATCAACCCGTTCCAGCTCTTCCTCGTGTTCAACGAACTGGTGGATGCCGAATACCGCAAGGCCAAGGGCTTCACGCCCGCCTATATGATCGACCAGTCGCACAATGTGACCGATCCGATCGAGAGCTTGATGACCAGCGCGATCGAGATCCTGCGCGCCTATACCCAGGCGCTGCTGGTCGACCGGCCCGCGCTCGCTGGCTACCAGGAATCGAACGACGTGCTGATGGCGAACCAGTCGCTGAAGCGCGCCTTCACCACCGATGTCGGTCCGATCCTCGCCAAGGCGCGGCTGGCCAAGGGTGGCGCGATCGACCCGGTCGGCGTGTATCGGGCCGCCGGCTACCGCGCCAAGGTTACGGCCGAGCGGCCGTCGTCCGGCGGAAGCTCTAGCGGCATCGTGTGACTATTATACTTCTGTTGACAACGGAATTAGAAGAGTCAGGTCCGATTCGACTTGCCGCTTCTCTGTGCTCTTCAGAACAGCTAGCTTGACTTCAAGCCTGACTGACCCTTCAAGGGGCGCGGGTGCATGGCTTTGATGTCGGTCTCCGGCGATTCTCGCGAATGCCGGGGTCCGGATCGAGCGCCAATGCGGGGGAACCGGACGGGTCCGCTCGGACGGCCTCCCTCGGGGGTTCACATCGACAGGAGAGATTGATGAAGAAGGCTTCTACGCTCGTTATGCTCGTTGCCCTCGGCGCAGTGGCAGCTGGCTGCACCACCGGTTCGCGCGCTGGTGATGGTGCCGTTGTCGGCGGCCTCGCCGGTGCAGCCATCGGTGGCATCGCTGGCGGCAGCGTTGGTGCGGCAGCTATCGGCGCTGGCGTCGGTGCGGTCACCGGCGCGATCATCGCTGACGCGACCGGTCGCTGCTACTGGAAGGACCGTTACGGCCGTCGTCACTACACGTCCTGCCGCTAATCGCTTCCCAGGGCATGAGACGGACCGAGGCGCGCAGCGCATCGTCCGTCACGTGCCTCGACAGATCGCGTGGCCGCCCGAACCCAGCGGGGATGGTGCGGCTGCCGACCTAAAAACGGCCGGAACCTGGTTCCGGCCGTTTCTTTTTGCCTCGGCTTTGGGGCCTTTGGCGCCCCGACGATAAAGCGGGACACGTCGCCTCGGAACCCATCGCGGACCTCCTGCATTACAATTTGGCAATCATGCATTCAGGACGTGCCCCCCGGCGGCGTCCAGAGGAGGTCGACATGAAGAAAAGTTCCCTGGTGATCGCTCTAGCCCTGACCGGCGCCGTCCTTGCAGGCTGCACGACTGGTTCCCGCACCGGTGACGGCGCCGTTGTCGGCGGCCTCACGGGCGCAGCGATCGGCGGAATTGCCGGCGGCAGCGTCGGCGCAGCGGCGATCGGCGCTGGTGTTGGCGCAGTGACCGGCGCGATCATCGCGGACGCGACCGGTCGTTGCTACTGGCGCGACAATTACGGCCGCCGCCACTACGTCGCCTGCCGCTAAGCCGGTTGCACCGACGCTAGAGCCTTTCTCCGTTTCGCTGAAGCGGTGAAAGGCTCACTCCTCACGCGGACCGGTACCCGCTTCGCTCGAAAACGCTCTAGTTGACCGCGAGGAAGCGGGTCGGGTGGACGTTGAGCGGATTGTCGCTCCAGCCCGTCAGCGTCGGCGATACCAGCGATAGCGAGACATAGCCGAGCAGGGGAATGATCGGCGCGTCGGCGGCAAGCAAGGCCGCTGCCGCGCCAAGTTCCTGTTTGCGACGCTCGACATCCATGTCGACCGCCGCCTGGTCCAACAGCTTGTCATAGTCGCGGTTGTTGTAGCGCGGGTAGTTGAAGCGGACATTGTCGCTGCGCAACACCGTCAACAGGTCGATCGGATCGGCCTCGTCGGCGATCCAGCCAGTCCGCGCCACATCGAAATCCCCACCATCGCGCAGCCGCGCGAAATGCGCCGGGTTCGGCTCGGTGACGATCGTCGCCTCGACTCCGATCGTCTTCCACTGATCCGCGATGACGCGGGCTGTCTCCTCATGGCCAAGGCCGGTGCCGACGCGGATGGTGAGGCGCAGCGGCTTGGGTCCAGCCTCATCCTTCGCCTCTTCTTCCGTGGCAGCGGGTGCCGCAGCCTTTGCCTCGGGCTGGTCGGCCACCGCCTTGTCGTTAGCCGGCTTCTCAGCCACCGGGGCCGCATCGCCCGGGACGGTGACGCTCGGCTTTGCCGTAATCGAATAGGTCACGTCGGGGTTGGCGCCATCCTTGGTGCCGGAAGCGCCCGGCTCCGCCGGCTGGGTGTCCGTGGCCTTGCCGTCCGCGGCGTTCGCCGGCGTCGCGGCGCTCGCCGAGGCGGTCGGCTTGGCTGCCTCCTCAGGCTTCGGAACGACGGCGGCGACCTCGCGGAAGCCCGCGGCCTCGAGCAGTTTGCGCGCCTCGGCGCGGCGAGCCTCGATGGGCTCAGGCGCAGCGGCGGGCGCGCCGGCGAGGGCAGGGGGGGACCAGCGTCTCGGCCGGCACCATGCCGCCCGACCACACCGCGCCGGCCAGCGCCTCGCGGTCGATGGCGAGCGACAAAGCGCGGCGCACCTCGACCTTGTCGAACGGCTTCTTGGCCGTGTTGATTGCGAAATAATAGGTGCCGGGGAAGGGCGCGAGCCGCAGCGCGCTGCCGAATTCGCCCTTCAGTTCTGGCAGGTTCTCGGTCGGCACGTCGGGGCAGGAAAGCACTGCCTTGGCGCGATAGGCCTCGACGCAGCCGGCGACATCCTCGAAGGCCTTGTAGACGACGCTGTCGATCGGCATCGCCTTGGCGTCGCGGAAGCGCGGGTTCTTGACGAGGATATAGCCGTCCTTCTTGTCGATCGCGGCGAGGCGATAGGCGCCGTTCGAGACGATCTTGCCAGTGGTGCCGAAATCGGCGCCGAGCTTGCGGATCGAGGCGACGTTGACGGGGAGCGCCACCGGAAGCGCCAGGCGGCCGAGGAAAGTCGGCACCGGCCGTTCGAGCGTGATCTCCAGCGACTTCGCATCCGGCGCTGCCACGCCCAGCGTATCCGCCTTGGCGTTGCCCTGCTGGATGGCGGAGGCGTTCTTGATGACGAGCAGCGGCCCCGTCTCGGTCGCGCCGGTCTCGGGCGCGAACAGGCGGCGGAACGACGCCACGAAATCGGCGGCCTTGACCACATCGCCATTCGACCAGCGCGCGCCGTCGCGCAGCTGGAAGGTGTAGACGAGGCCGTCGGGCGAGATGGTCCAGCTTTCGGCGGCGCCGGGTATCGTCTTGCCCTCGCCGTCGAGCGCCACCAGGCCTTCGAACAGGTCGTAGAGGATCGGCGTTTCGTTGAAGGTCGCGGCCTTCTGCGGGTCGAGCGTTTCCGGGGCCTTCACCAGCCCGCGCGGATAGATCACGTCGGCGCTGGCGGGAAGCGCGGCAGTCGCCGCAAGCATCGCGCCGGCGATCCAGGCGAATCGCATCATCATGTCTCCGTATCCGTCCCGACCCGGGCGCGATAATCGTCAGAATTCAGGCGATCTCAAGCCTTTGTCGTGCTTTTCCGCGATCGTGCTGCAGAAGGTTCCGCCCACCCGGTCGAAGGGTCGATGCAAGGGATGCGGGCGCGCCGTAGATTTGCTAAGGTGGCGGCATGAGATCGCATCACTCCGGAGCCCAGGGATGACCGACGCCAGCGGCAGGCAGGGTTCGCCTTCCAATGTCCGCCATCTCGCCGATGCGATCCGCAAGGTTCGGCTGGCGGAGGCGGAGCGCGCCGACGTGGTGGTGGAGCTGAGGGACGCCGAACGGGCCAGGCTCGACCTGCTGGCCGATGAATTGCGCGGCGTCTTCGCGGAGGTTCCCGAGGACGACGACCAGTTCGTGGCGCAGATCGACACCGGAAGCCAGCCGCGCTTCTGGATCGACATGACCTCCTTCGTCTCGATGGCGCGCGACCGGCGCACCTATCGCTTCCTGAAGGATACGCGGCTCGGCCGCACCGTCATCCTCGAAACCGCCGATCTCGACGACATGGCCGATTGCGTCATGCACTATGTCGCCGAGCGCATCATCGAGCGCGACCGCGCGCTGGAGGGCGACTGGCTGTTGCGCCGCGCCGCCGCGCAGGCGGAGACGCCGCGCCGGGAACGGCGCCGGATCGGTCGCGAACCGGCGGTCGAGGCTCCGACGGTGGTGGCCCCTGCCACGGCGGTCGCGCCGACGGGCTGGATCGTCGCGGCGTTCCTGGCCGGCATCCTGGTCGGCGTCGTCGCACTGCTCGCTTATGCCTGGGTACATGTTGGCGGCTGACGGCGCGCGGTGACGTCCGCGCGATCGCCGCGTTCCCCTGCCAAGCTTTACCAACTATAAGATTGGCCTCCTGAATCGTTGAAGCCTATGGTTGTGGCCACGGCGACGGCCAGTGCGATAGTGGTACAGCGGATGCATTATAAGCCTGCCGAATGGCTCGTGAACCTGACGCGGCTCAATCCGAAATCGGCCTGGCCGTGGCGGCAATCAGTTCGCCTGGCGCTGGCGGTGACGGTGCCGATGGTGGTCGGGCTGATGATCGGGCAGACGGAAGCCGCGATCATGGTGTCGCTCGGCGCCTTGCTGAATTCGATCAAGGTCCAGTCCGGTCCCTATTCGGTCCGACTCCACAATTTCCTGATCATCGTGCCCATCGCCATGTCGGGCTACGTGCTGG
Source organism: Kaistia sp. UC242_56 (assembly GCF_044452255.1). NCBI lineage: Bacteria > Pseudomonadati > Pseudomonadota > Alphaproteobacteria > Hyphomicrobiales > Kaistiaceae > Kaistia > Kaistia sp. UC242_56. The sequence continues at coordinate 3,907,204 of NZ_JBIOAN010000002.1, read as the reverse complement.
GAGCGGTAGTGTCGGGTCACGGGCTGCTGACGCTGGTAATGCTGGTTCTGGTCGGTATCCTTTCCGGCCTGATCAGCGGCTATGGCGCGGTGTTCTCCAAGGCCGCGATGCAGATGATGATGCTCGCGGTCATCGCCGGCGCTGGCGATCCCCCGTCATCGGTCTGGCTGCCGGCGGTGCTGTTTGCCGGCGGCGCGGCCTTCGCCGCGCTGTTGCTCGGGATCCAGGCGGCTTTGGACCGCCATCTGCCGGAGCGCAAGACGCTGGCGCATCTGCTGCATGCGTTGTCCCACCTGGCGCGGATCGATGGCGATCCGCCGGCGGTTCAGGGCGGATCGGCGCTCGACACCCCGTTCGAGCAGCAGCGCCGCCATGTCACTGACGCCATGCTCAAAGCCTATTCCGACCTGCTCGAAACCCGGCTCGGCAGTGACGGCAGCACGCAGGACGGCGATCACCGCGCCGCGATCCTGTCGACGGCGAGCCTGATCTTTTCCACCCTGGTTGCCGGTGGCAATTCGGCCGAGGCCCTGCACACGGCCGGCCATCGGCTCGAGCAGATCGCCAATGCCGTGGCCAGGCGGGGCGGACGGCCGGCCGGCGCTAAGGCGGCGCCCGACGCGCCGCCGCTGGTGCGCTATGTCGCTCGGCTGTGCGACGAGATCTGGCCGGGCGAGGCGCGCCGGCCCCAGGCGGAAGCCGGCGCCTCGCGCTCGCATTCCATGCACGCGCCATCCTGGCTCGAGCGGCGCTGGTGGCTCGACCGGATCGGCCGCCTCGCGCCGGGGCGTGACGCCGTCATCTCGGCGCTGCGGCTGGCGCTTTGCCTGGCGATCGCCTTTGCCGCGCAAAGCTATCTGGGCGGCGTCCGCTCCTACTGGATCCCGCTCTGCGTGGTGATCGTGCTGAGCCCGACCTCGGCTCCGTCTTCGTGCGGGCGATGCAGCGTTCAATCGGCACGATGGTGGGCGTCGTCTTCGGCGTGGTCATCCTGACGCTTATCCCGAAGGGGATCTGGCTACTCGCCTGCATGGCGGCACTGGGGGTGGTTCTGCCGGCGGCCGCACAGCGCGGCTATGCCATGCAATGCGCCTTCCTGACGCCGCTGATGCTGATCCTGATCGACATGACCGCGCAGGGGACTGTGGATTTCGGTCCGCAGCGGCTTGTCGATACGCTGATCGGTTCCGCCATCGCGGTCGTGTTCGGCTATCTGATCTGGCCGCGCGATCCCGCCCCCGAGATCCGCCAGTCCTTCAACCGCGCGATGGCCGCGTCGGAAGCCTATCTGCGCGCTGCCTGCGCGACCGGCACCGGCGACAAGCGGGCCGCGGAGGGACAGCTGTTCAGCGCGATGACGGTCGCCTATCGGAGCCTGTCCAATGTGCGCGCCGGCCTGCAGCGCGCCATCGCCGAACCGCCGCCCGCCAGCCGCGAGGCCGCCGCCTGGTTCCCGGCCGTGGTCGAGGCCGAACGCCTCTGCGATCGCATCACCGGATTGGCGCAGCTCCATCTCTCGGGCGCCGTCACCCTCGATCCCGCGAGCGTCGAGCGCCGCGTCGCCATGCTCGAGAGCCTGCGCACGGGTTCCGCGGCCGGCGGCACGGAGGCGCCGGAGGCACTCGTCGCAGCGAGCCCGGATGCGGACGCGGCGTTCCAGGAGATCGATTTCGAACTGGCGCGGCTGTCGCAGCTGATGCAGCCGGCGCAGTAGGGGCTGGGGCAAGACCCGCGTTTTGCCCCGCTAGAGCACCGACGGGATAACGAACCGTCGGTGGTGACAGAAGGCCTTTGGGTGGAGGCAGGCGCGTGGTCCGAACCTCGCCCGCTGCGGGGAGGATGGGCGAGGGCGTTTGGTCCTCGCACGCAGGCGGCCTAAGCCGCGCTGCGCCTAGATCGCGCTGCTGATCGCCTCGTTCGACGCGGAAGCGGCGCCGGGGAACGGCCCCGTGACGTCGAGCACCGAGGTCGGCGTCAGGGTCGCCACGGCGACCTGCTGGATGAACGGGGCATATTCGACGCGCATGGCAAGATAGCTGCGTCGGCATTCGGCCCGGTCGTGGATCACCGGCAGACCTGCGGCGACGAGCGCATCATAAAGCCTGTCGAAGCGGTTGGTGTCAGCGGAACGGCCGTGCGGGCGGGGCGGTGCGCCGACGCCGAGCGCGCCGGCGATGAGGCGCATCGTCGTGGCGCCCTCGCGGCGGCAGAGCCGGGCCTCCGCCGGCGCCTGGCGACCCAGGCAGGCGGTCAGGGCGTTGGCGGTATCGAGCACGCTGAGCGACGTGGCGATCCAGCTCGTGCCGGGATAGATCGACGGCACATAGGACAGGATCGGCGAGAGCGTATGGGTCTCGCGGATGCCGCGGAACCAGTTTTCCCAGTCCTCCCAGCCCTCGGTAATGCCGCCATCATCCTTCTTTTCCAGGAGCCAGCCCAGATAGCGCTCGCTGCTGGCCTCGTCCTCGGTGCGGGCATAGAACCAGCCGACCCGGCGCTCGCGGGTTTGGATCGCGGCCTGGTAGCCGGGAACGAAGGTGAAGAGCAGCATGACGACGGCGAGGCCGATCGCCGCCTGGAACACGGCGAGATATTCGCCGACCAGCGTCGAGGGCGTGAGATAGCCGAGCGTGCTGAGCGCCGAGCCGCTGGCGCTCAGCGCCCGCCAGAAATCCGGCTCGATCCGCAGGCCCCAGAGAATGCCGGTGAACGCGATCTGCACCAGCAGGAACCACGTCACCACCGCGATCAGCACGAAGAGCGGCATGATCCAGGCCTGGCGGCGCTGGATCTCGGTGTAGCCGATGCTCCGGCCGATGAAGCGCTGGATGATGGCAACTGCGCTCCGCCGGGCATTGCGCTCGACGAAGTCGTTCGATTTCGAGTTCAGCAGGGCGACGACGACGATCGAGCGGAAATAGAGGGCGAGCAGGATGGCGCCCACGAGACAGGCCAGAACATACAGCGCGATCGTCATGGTTTTCCCGGAACAGGCAGAGGGACGGCGAAGACGGTTCGTCTCGGCGGGGGACGGGAGCGCGGGGCTCCCGTCAGGGGCTCTTCTTGAACAGCCCGCCCTGCATGAGGCCATGCGGATGCGGCTTCAGGTCGGCCTTGGGCAGCAGGAACAGCCAGGTCACGAAGACGAACGGGGCCGTGAAGGTGGGGATGCCGAGCGGCGCGACGCCGGCATTCATGGCGCCCTGGACCAGCACGGTGAAGACGGTGCCGAGCAGCGCGAAGACGAGAACGCGCGGGGAGGGTGCATAGAAGACGCAGCCGAGGCCGACCGCCGTCAGGACCGGGCTGAAGCCGTAGAGGCCGGCCGTCACGGCGGCGAGGCTGGCGCCCAGCGCCAGCGAAACGGCCAGCGCCACCGCCGCACCGACCGCCGCGAGCCCGGCAGCCCAGGCCGACGAGACGAGCAGTCCCACCAGCACGAGCACGCCGCTGACCGGATTGTTGATCAGGAAGACCTGCGCCGGTCCCTTGAGCCAGGCCAGGAACAGCTCCGTGACATTCAGCGCGGATTCCGCGCCGGCCGTATCCAGCGCATGCGGCAGGGCGGCCGGGCCCATCGAGGCGATCGGCAAATGGCCGAAGGAATAGGCGCCCAGCACCAGGAACCAGGTGGTCAGCACGAAGGGGAAGGTGAGTGCCGGCGCTTCCCAGGTCTTCATGATCTTGGAAACGGCGAGCATGACGACGGTCGAGACCGCCGCGCCGACGAGAAGGATGAACCACATCGCCGCGCCATCGGCGAGCAGGGTCGGCACCGCGACGCCGACCAGCACGCCGTTGAAGCCGAACATTCCCTGTTCGAGCGACGTCTGGTCCACGTTCAGCAGCATGGCGGTGACGGTCGCCACGACCAGCGCCACGACCGCGCCGATGGCGATGTCGATCTGGCCGCTGGCGATCGCGCCCCAGATGATGGCGGCGAGGAAGAACAGGCCGGTCAGGGGATTGTTCTGGAAGATGACCTGGCCGGCGCCGCGCAGATTGATGTCCAGGAAGCGCGCGAGCGCATTCTTTTGCGTGAAGCCTGTCCAGGCCGAGAGCGCGTCCGACATCCTGTCCCCCTCATCGATGGTCGCCCCTCGGCGACGTGACCGTCCCAAATCGGCTGCCGCCGCCGGCGAGGCGCCGGCGGGTCGTTTGCGGTGGTGCGGCGACCTGGCGGTCGCGCCTCAGGCCCAGAGAAAGTTCTCGGGCACCTTGTGGCCGGCGGCGATCTCGCGCGCCTCGGACCAGAACTCGCGGATCTTGGCCATGGCCGGCGCCGATTCCATCGACAGCACCTTGAAGATGATGCCGGCGTCGTTCGGCAGGCGGCTGGCGCCGTAGGCGATCTCGTTTTCCGCGTCAAAGGCCGGCGTGACCCGGTCGAACAGGGCGTCGGCGTGCTCCTTCGGCGTCAGCACGATGACGTTGCCGAAGACATGGAAGCCGCCCATCACGCCCATGCGCGAGAGTTCGCTGATGTGCGGCTCGATCACGAACTTCTCCGTGAACAGCGCCGTGCCATCCGGCCGCGCCGCCTCGACGGTCGACGAGAACAGCTTGTACTGGAAGATCTCGCCGTCGCCGTAATGCTTGCGGCCCGGCATCAGGATCTCCGAGTAGATCAGCGTCGCCGTCGGATCGACCGAAACCTTGGTCGCCTGGATGAAGCGCGAGTTCTTTGCCGGAATGATCGGGCGCGCGATGTATTCCAGATAGGAGCCGGCCGCCAGCGTCAGTTCCTGGGTCTGGCTGGCATAGTTCGCGTCCATCTCGTGGATGCGGGTCGCCGACTGGGTCGTGACATGCGCCTGCGAGCCGGCCGCCATGTCGATCTCGATGATGTTGCGGTCCCCCTGCAGGATACCGCCGGCATTCGAGATGATGGAGACGCAGGGCAGGCCCGGCATCTCCTCGTCCCAGTAGAGCGCCTGCTGGACGATCAGGGGCGCACGGCGGTGCAGGGTGCGCAAGAGGCTGCGATGCGGACCCGGTTCGAAACCGAGCCGCAACATCGCGTTCTTGCCGAAGGAGCCGCTCGGCAGCTGAGGGGGCTCATCCTGATAAGCCCCCAGTTCCCGGGCGCCGCTGAACATTACGCGCCTGCTTTTTCGGTGGTTTCGAACAGCAGGTTCTGGCGGATCAGGTCGGTCAGCTCCTCGATGCCTTCGTTTGTCTTGCAGTTGGTGAAGACGAAGGGCTTCTTGCCGCGCATCATGCGGGAGTCATCGTCCATGACCTGCAGGCTGGCGCCGACATAGGGAGCCAGATCGGTCTTGTTGATGACCAGGATGTCGGAATGGCTGACGCCGGGGCCGTTCTTGCGCGGGATCTTGTCGCCGGCGGCGACGTCGATCACGTAGATGAAGAAGTCGACCAGGGCCGGGCTGAAGGTGAGCGTCAGGTTGTCGCCGCCGCTCTCGATCAGAACGAGGTCGGAATCGGGGAACTTCGCTTCCATCTCCTCGACGGCGGCGAGGTTCATGCTCGGGTCTTCGCGGACGGCCGTATGCGGGCAGCCGCCGGTCTCGACGCCGATGATGCGCTCTTCCAGCAGGATGCCGCGCAGCGTGCGCTGCACGTGCTTGGCGTCTTCGGTGGTGACGACGTCGTTGGTGATCACCAGGATCCGATAGCCGAGCTTCACGAGCACAGGCGTGATCGCCTCGATGATGGCGGTCTTGCCGGAGCCGACGGGTCCACCAATGCCGATGCGGGGGATCTTTTTCATAGTGCTATCCAGCTACCTTGTTAGTTCATGAACATGCGGACGTGGCCCTTGACGTGGACCGCCGCGAGAATGTCGATGATCGGCGAGAAGCTCGCCATTTCGTCGACGGTCGCATCCGCGACCCTCTCATAAGCGGTACCCACCTGGGCCGTGACGTCCAGAAGGATCTTCTGCGTATCGACGAACGAAATCCGCATCAGGCGCAGCGCGGCGCTGAGCACGCCGTTGGCCACGCCATATTGATGGACGCCGAACGCGTCGCGCCGGTTGGCCTTCAGCGTGCCGAGGGTGATGGCGAGGCTGACCGGATGGGTGCCGGGCGTCTCGCCGCTCTTGATCCTCTGGAACCAGTCGCGCGGGAGCGGTTCCTCGATCATGCCGGCCGACAATTCGCAGAGCTTCTTGCCCATGCGAACCGTCATCAGGCGCGTTTCCTCGTTCAGCTTGCGCTGGTAGGTCAGCCGGTCGATCCGCATCAGCTCGTCGACATCGCCGGCCTCGACCGCCCGATGGGCGCAGAGCACCGCCACGCCATCGCTGGTGGCAGCCTGCCACATCGATGTTTCCGTGTAGGTGCGCAGCGTCGCCGGGCCATCGACGATGCCCTGCTGAATGGCGGTTTCCAGTCCGTTCGAGAACGAGAAACCACCGACCGGCAGGGCGGAGTCGGCGAATTGCAGCAGATAGAGCAGTTCCGGCAGGGGCCTGTCGGAACCGCCTCCCTCAGTGGTCATGATCGTGGTCATGGGAATGGCCGTGGCCATGCGAATGTCCATGACCATGGGCGTCCTTCGATGCATTGTGATGCGAATGCGGCGTGTCGCTGGCGCCCCCGAACAGGCGGCGCGATTCATGCGGCGCCAGATAGGGGATCACCTCCGAGCCGGGCATGAACTCGTGACGGACGCCCGGCAGGGCGTGCGTCTTCATCACCGAGTTCATCACCTTCTTGTCGACGGTGAGCGGCACGTAAACCTTGGTTCCCTTGACGACGGCCGGCCAATGCTGGTTGCCCAGTGCATGGCCAAGCTCGAACAGGGTCTGCACCATCTTCTCGACCTGCTCGCCGACGACTTCCTGCAGGTCGATGATCATCACTTCGCGCAGGGTGATGCGGGCGACCACGGCCGCCCGCTTGGCTTCGTCCCAGATCAGGACGTCGCCATCATGCAGGTGCGAGTTGCGATCGAGCGAAAGAGCCAGCTCGACATCGCCGAGCGTCGCCTTGCGGAGCCGGCTCTTCTGGGCCTCCCACTGGTCCAGTTCGAGCCAGTCGATGGTCGCGCCGTCAAGGGACTTGGCCCATTCCGGATCCCGAACGTTACCAAGCGTGCTTTCGATAAGTATCATGCGTGCCTCTGCTGCATGGGAATGCAGGCGATCAACTGAAGAAATAGAGCTGGTTGAGCGAAATGCTCGTCGGCGGCTCGACCGTCACATGCTTGCCGTCGATGGTGACCGCGAAGGTCTCCGGATTGACGTCGATGTTCGGCAGATAGTCGTTGCGGACCATGTGCTGCTTGCCGAGCGTGCGCGTGCCGGAAACCGGGCTGATCATGCGCTGCAGGCCGAGCTTCTCGCCGATCTTGTCGTCATAGGCGGCGCGCGAGACGAAGGTGATCGAGCTCTTCTGCATCGCGGTGCCGAAGGCGCCGAACATCGGGCGGTAGTACATCGGCTGCGGCGTCGGCAGCGAGGCGTTGGGGTCGCCCATATTGGCCCAGGCGACGAAGCCGCCCTTCAGCACCATCTTCGGCTTGGCGCCGAAGAAGGCCGGCTCCCACAGCACCAGGTCGGCGAACTTGCCGGGCGCGATCGAGCCGATCTCGTGCGCGAGGCCCGAGGTGAGGCAGGGATTGATGGTGACCTTGGCGAGGTAGCGCAGGACGCGGAAGTTGTCGTTGTCCGGGGCATCCTCTTCCAGCTGGCCGCGGGCCTTCTTCATGGCGTCCGCGGTCTGCAGGGCGCGCAGGAAGTTCTCGCCGATGCGGCCCATGGCCTGCGAGTCGGAGCCGATCATCGAGATGGCGCCGAGGTCGTGCAGCACGCTCTCCGCGACGATCGTCTCCGAGCGCACGCGGCTCTCGGCGAAGGCGACGTCGGAGGGGATCTTCGGATTGAGGTTGTGGCAGACCATGATCATGTCGAAGAGCTCGGCAACCGAGTTCTTGCCGCATGGCAGGGTCGGGTTGGTCGAGCTTGGCAGCACGTTGCCCTGGCCGACGACCTTGAGCAGATCCGGCGCATGGCCGCCGCCGGCGCCCTCGCTGTGGAAGGTGTGGATGGTGCGGCCGTCAAAGGCGGCGATCGTGTCCTCGACATAGCCGGATTCGTTCAGCGTGTCGGTGTGGACGGCGACCGAGACGTCATACTCGTCGGCGACCGAAAGGCAGGCACGGATCGCCGACGGCGTCGCGCCGTAGTCCTCGTGCACCTTGAAGCCGGCGCAGCCACCATGCAGCTGCTCGATCATCGGGCCCTTGCCCGTCGAGTTGCCCTTGCCGAGCAGGCCGACATTGATCGGCAGCCCCTCGATCGAGCGCAGCATCATTTCCAGATTCCACGGACCATTGGTGGTCGTGACGCCGTTGCTGCCGTCGACGGGGCCGATACCGCCGCCCCAGATGGTGGTGATGCCGTTCGAAAGCGCGGCATAGACCTGCTGCGGCGAGATGTAATGGACGTGGGTGTCCATGCCGCCGGCGGTCAGGATCAGGTGCTCGCCGGAAATCGCGTCGGTCGAGGCGCCGGTGACCAGGCCCGGCGTGACGCCGTCCATGGTCGAGGGGTTGCCGGCCTTGCCGAGGCCGACGATGCGACCGTTGCGGATGCCGACATCGGCCTTGACGACGCCGAGCGTCGGCTCAAGAACCGTGACGTTGGTGATGACGAGATCGAGGCAGCCGGCTTCCTGCGTCAGCTGGTTCTCCGAACCCATGCCGTCGCGCAGCGTCTTGCCGCCGCCATATTGAAGCTCATCGCCGTAGACGGCGCGCAGATCCTGTTCGATCTCGACATAGAGGTCGGTATTGCCGAGCCGGATCTTGTCACCGACGGTGGGACCGTAGAGATCAGCATATTGCTGACGGGACATCTTGGTCATGACGCCGTACCTTTGGAAACTGGATGGGAAGGACGAGGGATCACTTCGCGGGCTTGGTCTTCTGCGCCCGTGACTTGAAGCCGAGTTCCTCGGCCTTCGCGATCGAATGCTTCTTGTTGGGCCTGTAGTCGGGCGTCGGGCCGTCGCCGGTCCAGCCGTCCACCAGGTTATTGAATCCGTAGACGAACTGCTTGCCGCCATAGGGGACCAGCGTCACGTCCTTTTCGTCACCCGGCTCGAAGCGGACGGCGGTGTTCGCGGGGATGTCGAGGCGCTGGCCGAAGGCGGCGGCGCGGTCGAATTCGAGATAGCGGTTTACCTCGAAGAAATGGAAATGCGAGCCGATCTGCACCGGGCGGTCGCCGGTGTTGCGCACGGTCACCGTGGTCCGCGGGCGACCCGGATTGAGCTCGATGAAGCCGGGAGCGACGACATAGCCCCCCGGTGCCGTCGGAGCCGGTTTGGTCGCAGCTGCGTCCGCAGGCTTCGATGCGCTGGCGGGCGCGGGTGTCGATTTATTGGCCAAGGCAACCTCCTGAAGCGTTTAGTCGGCCCGGAGCCGGTCAGACGATTGGGCTGTGCAAGCTGACGAGGCGGCTGCCGTCGGTAAACACGGCTTCCACCTGGATCATGCCGAGCATGGCGGGGACTTCGTCCATCACGTCATTGACCGTGAGGACATGACGGGCGCCATCCATGACTTCTTCCACCGACTTGCCTTCGCGCGCGCCTTCCAGCACGTACTGGCAGAGTACGGCCACCGTCTCGGGATGGTTAAGCTTCAGGCCCTTGGCCTTACGCTTGAGCGCGACATCCGCCATCGTGTGGATGATAAGTTTGTCAAACTCCCGCGGTGTCAAATGCATCGTCGTCTCCGAACTTGTTGAAGCTGATCTACACTGGCTGACATCGATCTATGCCTTGGCATATCGCTCCAGCTTTGTGAAAGTCGATGGCGGCCGAACGGTTTTTTTGGGAGATTGTCCAGGAGACCTGCCGCGCGGCTATCGAATCCTGGCCGCCGCGTGGTCTTTTCTGCGCTCCCCATTTCGCCGAAAAGGGCGATTCGCCAAGCGCATCTCCCGAGTATCCGACGGCGCAGGCGATCCCCTTGCTAAGCCCTCCGCCGCATCGCCTGCATCGAAGCTATATGAGGGCAGGTCACACGACAAGACTATGTCGTAGAACTGCCGTTTTGGGACTATAGGCGCTGCTCCGCCGACAGCTCAACAGATTGGTCGATCGGTTGCCAACCGGAAGTTGCCATGATATTGTGCATGTTGGTTCAAAATCCGAAGTATAAATAATTTGGAAGGTAAAACTTTCGAATATTGGATTGCCGGAAGCCCTGCTTTGCGCTTGCTGGAAATGATATCGGCCGCTGTTGCTGTGATATTTAATCGGCCCGGCAAGCGCGAGTTGCAGGCCCGGATGTGAACCGTCGCCAGCGTTCTTGCCCCCAGGATGACCTCTTGCTGGTCCGCGCCGAGAGTCTGGCGCGAATTCCATCACCGTCTTCCCGATTCCATGGTCCTGTGATGATCTGGTAGCCTTCGAGACGTGGCGGTCGGAAGATGATCGCCTGTCGTTGTCGCGCTGCCTCCGGCGCTGTCTTGCGCGAGACGCGGTCGTCCGGGACGATCGCCACCCCATCAAACCCGCGGGCCAGCCTTCCCTTTCCCGCGGCCGAAGAGCCGAGATTGAAAGACATGTGGAAATGGTTGGTCGACACGCTGCGGACGAACCCCGAGATCGCCGTGTTCCTGTGTCTCTCCATCGGCGCCTATATCGGCAAGCTGTCCTTCAAGGGCGTGGGCCTCGGCGCGGTGACGGGAACGCTGCTGACCGCGCTCGTCGTCGGACAGCTCGGTATTACGGTCTCGAACGACGTGCGGGCCATCTTTTTCCTGCTGTTCCTGTTCGCCATCGGCTATGGCGTCGGCCCCCAGTTCGTACAGGGCATCGCCAAGAACGGCCTGCCGCAGGCGCTGTTCTCGATCCTCATCTGCGCGCTGTGCCTGGGCACGGCCTGGGTGGCGGGCCGCATCGCCGGCTATGACATCGGCTCGACCGCAGGATTGTTTGCCGGCGCATCGACCATCTCGTCGGCGCTGGCGCTTTCGGTCGACGCGATCGAACAGCTAGGCCTCGCCGCCGGCGAGACCACCCGGCTGGTCAATGCGGTGCCGACGGCCTTCGCCATGACCTACATTTTCGGCACCATCGGCGCGACCATGATCATCTGCGTCGTCGGGCCCAAGCTGCTCGGTATCGACCTGGTGGCGGCCTGCCGGGCCTATGAGCGGAAGATGGGCGGCCATGGCCAGTCCGGCGACGGCCTGCGTGCCTGGCACCTGCACATCGTGCGCGCCTACCGCATCGGCGATGGCTCCGACTGGATCGGCAAGAGCGCGTCCGAGATCGAGGCCGGGCACGGCCTGGCGCAATTGTTCATCGAGCGGATCCGGCGCGATACGCAGATCGTCGATGCCACGGCGGACATGACGCTGCGGGTCGGCGACGTGGTGGCGGTCGCCGGCAATCGCGCGGTCATGATGCAGCTCACCAGTCCCACGCTGGTCGAGGTCGAGGACGCCGAGCTGCTCAATGTGCCCGTCGAGGGTACGGAAATGCTGATCACCAATCGCAAGGTGAACGGCAAAACGCTCGCGGAGCTCGCCGAACTGCCCAGCACGCGGGGCATCTTCCTGCGCCGCATTCGTCGCGGCGCCACGGGAATCGATATTCCGGTGCTGCCGGCGACCACGCTTCATCGGGGCGACGTCGTCACCGTGGTCGGCCGGCCGCAGGATATCTCGCGGGTGCTGGCCGCCTTCGGGCGCGCCGACCGCGCCACGGAGGAGACGGACATTGCGCTGGTCGCGGCGGCGATCGTCATCGGCGCCATCCTCGGCTCCATCGTGCTGCGGATGGGCTCGGTGCCGGTCACGCTATCGTCCTCCGGCGGCGTCCTGCTGGCCGGCATCGCGCTCGGCTGGCTGCGTTCGGTCCATCCGACCTTCGGCCGGGTGCCGCCGGCGGCCAACTGGCTGATGAATGCGCTGGGCCTCAACATGTTCATCGCCGTCGTCGGCCTGTCCTCCGGCCCCAGCTTCGTCGCCGGCGTGCAGGAGCTGGGCTTCAGCCTGTTCCTCTGGGGCATGGTGGTGACGAGCGTGCCGCTGATCCTGGCCCTCTATATCGGCCGGTATGTCTTCCGCTTCGACGACGCGATCCTGCTCGGCTGCGTCGCCGGGGCGCGCGCCTCGACCGCGTCCCTCGGCATGCTGACGGCCCGCGCCAAGAGCCAGACGCCGGCCCTCGGCTTCACGGTCAGTTGCGCCGTGTCGAACACGCTTCTGACCATCGGCGGCATCCTGATCGTGCTGCTGGCGCGGTAGGTCTCCCTCCGTCGTCATCCCGGCGGAGGCCGGGATCCATACCCGGTGGCCGGGGAGATGAGCCACGGTCTTGTCAGCCGGTGTTTATGGGCCCCGGCCTTCGCCGGGGCGACGCGTTCCGGTCCGGTCCAATGGCTTCGCGCGCGGGAGAGGGGGCTCGACTGTGTCCTGTCCACGCTTCGCTCACCGTCGATGACGATGCCGGCCAAAACCCTCGCCCGCTTGCGGGAGAGGGCAGGGTGAGGGTCTGGCATCCTGCGCCGCGTCTACCGGTAGGACAGCGTCTCGGCGGCGCGCGGCGACGTCATGGCGCCCAGTACGAAGGCCAGATTGGCGGCGGCGACCAGCGAGGCGGCGTGCGCCTCGGCCCGCGCCTGGCGGGCGTCGAGCAGGCCGCTATCGGCGACGGTGGCGGCCGTTACCGTGCCGAGCCCGTTGCGATAGGCGTCGAGCGCCGCGTCATAGGTGATGGCGGCCGCGTCGGTCAGCTTGCTGGCCGCGCGATAGGACGCCAGCGCCGAGCGCAGCGTGTTGGACGCCACCACCATTTCGCGGACGGCCTCTTCCTGCGTCTTGGCGAAGGTGGCGCGCGCCACGGCGGCGCGTGATTCAGCCGCCTTCAGATTGGCGGCGCGCAGGCCGCCGTCATAGATCGGCATGGTGGCGCCCACGAGCACGCCGGCGCCGGAGCCCTGCTGGCCGATGGTAGGCAGGCCGGCGGTGTTGAAACCGCTGGTGCCCTGGCCGGCGACGCCGGAGAGGAACACCTTGGGCAGGAAATCGGCATTGGCGACGTTTATGCCCGCCTCGCCGGCCTTCATGTTGGCATAGCTCGCCAGCACGTCCGGCCGGCGCGCCAGCGCCTCGCGGACCATCTCGTCGGTTGAGACGTCGGACGGGGCCGGCAGGCGGCGACGGCCGGAATTGGCGATCTTGATGTCGAGGGTCGGCGACACGCTCATCGCGGCGAGCAGCGCCTGGTAGGCGTCGCGCTGCTGGCCCGACGCCACCACTTGGCGCAATTCGGACTGCGCCACCTGCTGGCGCGCCTGCGCGACCTCGACCGTGGTGCCGAGGCCTTTCTTCTCGCGCGCCACGGCGGCGTCGAGAATGGCGCGGCTGTTGCTCAGCGACTGGCCGGCGACTTCGGTGCGCGTCTGCGCCGCGCCATATTGGTAATAGGTGCGGGTGACGTTGAAGATCAGCAGCTGGTGCGCGCCGTTGAAGGTGACGTTCGCCGCTTCCAGCACGTGCTTGGCAACGTCGGTGGCGGCCTTGCGCTGGCCGAAGTCGAACACCAGCCATTGCAGCGCCACCGCCGCGGTCGCGCCGCTGACATTGGTCTGGATATCCTTGCGCTCACCCAGCACGTCGATCGGCGTGGTGATCTGCTGGCTGCCGCCGATGACATTGGCCGAGATGGTCGGCAGGAAGGTCGATTCGGCGATGCCGACGGCCAGCGCCGCCTGGCGCGCCTGTTCCCAGGCGACGCGCGTGGTCGGGTTGTGGCGGGCGGCGAGGTCGATCAGGTCGGGCAGCTGGTACACCTTGCCGGGGCGCACTTCCGGCGCCGCGGGCAGGGCGGTCAGCTCTGGATTGCCGCGCACGCCGAAATCGCGCGAGGTCGACGGCGCGGAAGGGGGCTGCGGCAGCAGGCTGACGGTCGTCTTGCGGCCCCGCTGATAGGGCTCGTCCGGTGAGGCGGGCGCCAGTTGCTCGGCATATTGCGCGCAGCCCGCCAGCAAGGCCAGCAGGCTGGTGGTGAGGGCGAAGCCGACGCCTGCGCGGGCGCGTCGACGCGGTCGGGAGGGGATCGCCATCATGCCTCGGTCACCAGTGCCGTCTCGATTCGGGAAATGCGTTCCGCAGCCGTAGCACGAGGGGCGGCGGGGGCGTCCAGGGTTTGTTGGCTGGCCGACCCGTCCGGCGGCGTCGCCGTGGCGACCGCCTTCGACAGCCGCGCCAGCCGCGCCGCCTCGTCCGGGTCGGGCGCGGGCGCCAGCAGCAGGCTCGCCGGCAGGTGCTCCGCCTCGGCGATCATGGTCTGGAAGCGGCGGATGTCGGCGGGGCTCGGGCGCAGCGACGCGGGCTCGTAATGCGCCATGGCGAGCTGGTCGGCGGCCTGCCGCAGGTCGACAGTGGCCGCCGCCGCCTGGTCGACGAGGGTGCGGCGGTTGTCGCGCGGCAATGCGGCCAGGCGCGACAGGGCGGCGAGCGCATTGGAGAGCCCGCTGCGCACGCCCGTGACCACGCCGACCGGCCAGATCCGCGTGAAGATCAGGTAGACGAGCACGTTGCCGAGGAGGATGCCGACGATGCGGTCGCGTGCGGAATCCATGTCGAGGCTCGGCTCGAAGCCCTGCAGCACGGTGAGCAGGAAGGCGAGGCCGATCTGCACGCCGCCATAGGAGATCCGCTCGCTGCCCGAGGACACCCAGGCGGCCGGCAGCATCGCCACGAAGACGAGCCCCATCAGCCCGCCGACGCTGGTCAGGCTGGGGATGACGAACAGGATTGCGGCCATGCCCATGGCGGCGCCGATCAGGCAGCCGACGATGCGCAGGGTGAGCTTGTGCACCGTCTCGCCGGTGGTGCCGAGCGAGGCGACGAAGCAGGTGATCATGGCGGTATGGATGCCCTGCCAGTCGATGCCGGCATAGACGATGTAGGCGATCATCGCGGCCAGCGTGGTCTTCAGCGCAAAGCGCTGGTGCGCCGGATTGCTGAGCGCGTCGGCGGCGAAGAAAGGTTCCTGCGCCATGGCCGGCCAGGCAGGCTCGGGATCGGCCATGTCGCGCAGCATGGCCCAGGCCTCGCGCAGCGCCGGATCGCCGGATGGCAGAGGCGTGTCGGGCGCGGGAATCGCGGCTTCGGCCTTGAGCGCCGCGGCGACACGCTCGCACTGCGCGGCGAGCTGGCCGCGTTCCTCGTCCGTCACCGTATCCGGCATCGCGGAGACCGCCAGCAGCAGCGCGTAGCTCTGCTCGATCGCCTGCGCCAGCATGTTGGTGACCCGGCTCGGCACGTAATGCAGGATGCGGGTCAGCAGGGCGCGCTGGTCGTGCTCGGCATTGCCTTCGCGCAGCAGTTCTTGCACCCGCGCCAGGCTTTCGGCGTCGTTGCGGCGAAGATGCTCGCCCGCCGCCTCGATCCGCTCGCGCACCGTGGTCCGCAACAGGGTGGAGGGTTTCCAGCCCAGCACCAGGTTGAAGCAGAGCATCAGCGCCATCGGCATGGTCACCATCTGCCAGGCATAGAGCAGGCCGCGCGTCACGACCTCGCCGAGCGGCGCGGCGCTGACCAGCGTCAGCGCGAAGGTGATCACCAGCGCCATGTCGGAGCCGAGCGGCCCGAGCTTGCTGACCGAGCCGAGATAGACGAAGGCGAAGGAGGCGAGCGCCATCACCGCCAGCCGCAGGAACGGCACCTCGATCGTCCAGCGCGTCAGCAGGAAGACGAGCGCGACGAACACCGTGACCAGGATGGTGGCGCCGATCGCCAGCACAATGTTGGTCGAGGCATCCTGCTTCATCAGGTAGACGATCAGGTAGCAGCCGATCGCCGGCTCCGGGATCTTGTAGATCATGGCGACGGCGGCCACGAGCGCGCAGAGCAGCGCGACGCGCCAGGTCATGCCGAACCGGCCCTCGAAGGGCTTCAGGTCGGCGACAAGCTGGTGCATCCGGAGCGACATGGCCTCAGCAGCGGTCTTCGCTATGGATGGTGGCGATCGCCGAGGCGCCGACGCGCATCAGCTCCTGCGGCGGATTGTCGAGCAGGATGCGGACCGGGAAGCGCTGCGAGATGCGCACCCAGTTCAGCGTTTTCGGCACATAGGGCAGGCTGCGCGGAAACAGCAGCACTTCCTCCGAGCTGACGCCCCAGCCGATACCGACGACCCGGCCGCGCAGCGGCACCGAGCGGCTGGCTAGGACAAAGGCGGTGGCGCAGGCGCCGTCCTGCAGCTGCCGCAGCTCCGTCTCGCGGAAGGCGGCGGTGACGAACCATTGTTCCGTGTCGATCAGGGTGAAGACCGACTGGCCGGTGATGACGAACTGGCCCGTCGACACGGCGAGGCCGGCGACGAGACCGTCATGCGGCGCGCGCACCTGCGTGTCGGCGAGGTTCCGCTCAGCCAGCGCCAGCGCGGCGCGGCGGGCGGAAACCAGCGCCTCGGCGCCGTCCAGCGTGCTGACCAGCGCATCCGCCGCCTCGCGCTGCGCCAGCGCCTGGTTCAGGCTGATCGTGGCGTCGCGCTTGGCGGTCGCCGCGTCATCGACCTGCTGGGCGGTGACGTAGCCCTTGGGGCGGAGCGCGGTCAGGCGCTGCAGCGTCTGGGTCGCGAGGTCGAGATTGACGCGGGCACGGGAGATTTGCTCGCTCGCCACGGCGGCGTTGGAGGTCTCGGCGCGGATCGTGCGCTGCTGCGCGGCCAGCGCCGCCTCGGCGATCAGCAGGTCCGCCTTGGTCTGTTCGACGGCGAGGCGGTAGGGCACCGGATCGATCGCGAACAGCAGGTCGCCCCGCTTCACCCGGCCGTCGTTCTTGACCGCGATCTCGATGATTCGGCCCGGCACGGTCGAGGAGATGTTGACCAGATTGGCCTGGACGACGGCGTCGTCTGAGCTCGGGTTCAACTCGCTCTGGCGTAGATACTTCCAGCCGAGCACGCCGGCGCCCGCGATGATGACGAGGGCCACGACGCCGCCGAGCGCCTTGCCGAGGAAACCGGGCTTGCTCATTGTCAGCGTCCGAAAAAGGCGAGGGAAGCGGCGAAGGAAATCCCGGCCGCGAGGCAGACATAGACCAAGAGCCGCAGCGGCAGCCGGTCGTCCAGCCCGATCAGCACAAAGGCGACGCGGATCGCCACCGCGCCGAGAATGCCGATGGTTGCGCAGGCGAGCCAGGCCGGGAAATAGGCGCCGAAAAGCGGAATGGCCGGCGCTCGGGTATCCGAGCAGCCAGCCAGGGCGATCGCGGCAAGCGGTGCCAAGCGAGCGCAGGACATTGATTTCATGAGACGCCAGCCCCCAATTCCGAGCGCGGCGGCTCGTCATCCTTCTATGAAAGGATTACCGTTAGCGCCCGCCGGCTGCAACCAGCGGGTGCTCAGTGTTCATCGGCCGCGTGTTCTTTTAAGATGCCGAATCCGGCCATCGGATACGGGATCGCGTCGCGAGGAATTGTCCGGCCCCGGATGCTCGCCGCCCGCCGACAGGCTAGACGATGTCGCGCTCGCGGATGACTTCGATCCCGGAGCCCGGCGCGCCATAGCCGCGCTCGACCAGCGAACAGCGCCAGTTGCCGGGCTCGCCCTCGATGCCAAACAGGTTATAGCGGCCGGCGGGCTTGTGCCCGCCCGGCGCATTGGCTGCCGACGGCACGCCGATCACCGGCACGGGTCCGTGCGGCCCTTCGAGCGTCTCGAAGCTGTCGATGTGGGTGTGGCCATGCAGGATCAGCTCGGCGCCGACTTCCTTGATGATAGCGCGGATCCGGCCAGCGCCGACCAGACGCTTGTGCCAGTTCGTCGCGTTCCTGAAGGGCGGATGGTGAATGAGCACGACACGGAAGAAGCCGTCCTCGCGGGCGCGGATCAGCCGCTCGCGCAAGGCCGGCAGGCACTGCGCGTCGACATGGCCCGTGGCCATGAACGGGCCGGAGGCGCGGGCGCTGGAAACGCCGATGATGGCGACCGGGCCGCGGCGGCGCAGATAGGGAAAGGTGACGCGGCCGAAGGAAAGCCCCTCGTCGCCCGTCGCATAGGGCGCCCACAGCGCCAGCGCCTTGGCGAGTGCGCCCGGCACATAGGCATCGTGATTGCCGGGCACGAACGAGACGTCGTGCGGCAGGCCCACCGCCTTCAACCATTCGCCGGCGGCGACGATCTCGGCCGGCAGCGCGATGTTGACCAGATCGCCCGTGACGGCGATGTGATCGGGCTTCCTCGCCAGCATGTCCTCGACCAGGCCAGCCAGCACCTGGCCGCCCAGCGAACGAACGCGGTTGCGCTGCCAGTTGACGTAGCCGATCACCCGCTTGGAGGCGAGTTCCATCGTGCGCGGGCGGGGCAGGGGGCCGATATGCGGATCGGAGATGTGGGCGAGAACGAACATCCTCTGGACTTAACGAAGCGCGGCCCCAGCGTCCAGTTACGATCCGCCGCAGGGTGCCCCTCGCGTCGCAGGAAGGCGGACGGGGCGAAGTGGCAACATGGCGCGTTCAGGCAGACAGGCGGCCCATGGCCTGCCATGTTTGGCGTCTATCGTCCGTTGCCCGCCAATCTGAATCGAAATCCGCATGTATTCCGCTCTTGCCCGCCTCGGAACCCTCGTCGCGCCCGTGCTGCGCGGCATGACGCTCGGCGTGCGCGGCGCCTGTTTCGATGCCGAGGGCCGCATCTTCCTCGTCCGCCACAGCTACATGCCGGGCTGGTACCTTCCCGGCGGCGGCGTGGAACGCGGCGAGACCGTGCAGGACGCGCTGCTGCGGGAGCTGCGCGAGGAAGGCGGCATCGAGGTGGACGACATGCCGGCGCTGTTCGCGATCTACGTCAATCCGAAGCGGCGGCGCGACCACGTGCTGGTCTTCGTCTCGCGCAGCATCCGCCGGCCCAGCCCGCCCGATTATCCCAATCGCGAAATCGCCGAGGCGGGCTTCTTCGATCTCCAGGCCCTGCCGGAGGCGACGACGCCGGCAACGCGCCGCCGGCTGGCCGAGATCTCAGAGGGCGCGCCGATCGCGCCGCATTGGTGATTGCCGAGGCCCCCGACCCATGTTATTGCGCCTTGGACCTCGATCCGGAACCCTGAATGACTCCGAGCCTTATCCTGCTGCGACGACGAACCGACGGCCGTGACCTCCTGTCACGCGACGCCGTTCGTTCGCCTGTCCCCGGGATCCGCCATACCTGATCGGTGGCCTCCGTCGGACCGCGCCATGCCATTCCGACGAGAAACAATTCCATGAAGATCGATTCCTTCACCGTCCAGGCCGAGCAGCCTGCCGACGATGCCGCCATCGAAGCGCTGCACGAGATCTCGTTCGGCCCCGGCCGGTTTGCGCGGGCTGCGTCGCTGCTGCGCGAGGGCGTCCCGCACGATCCCGAGCTTTCCTTCGTCGCAAGATCGGGCGAGCGCCTGATCGGCTCGGTGCGGCTGACGCCGATCCGGATCGGCGGCAAGCCCGCCATCCTGCTCGGGCCGCTGGTCGTCGTGCCGGAGTGGAAGGGCCGGGGCGCCGGCAAGTCGCTGATGCGCACCTCGATCGCGGCGGCGAAGGAAGCCGGCCATGCCGTGATCCTGCTGGTCGGCGACGAGCCCTATTACGGCCCGTTCGGCTTCATCCGGCTGAAGCCCTACCAGATCACCCTTCCGGCCCCGGCCGACCCGGCCCGCGTCCTCGTCTGCCCGCTCACCGACGACGCCCTGGAAGACCTCGGCGGCGCCGCGGAACGCGCGGCTTAGAGCTGCGGCGAGGCCGTAAGCCGCTCGCTGAGCGCCCGGGGCTTCAGGCCAGCTTTGTCTTTCCCCCCGGCCATCATCCTGAGGTGCTTCGCGTGAGCGAAGCCTCGAAGGAGGGTCCAGCGGACCGCCGAAATCTCCCCCTGCGAGCGCCGGTTCCTACGAGGCCAGAGGGAATCCTGAGCGCTCTGGAACCTCCTTCGAGGCCCGGCTGAGCCGGGCACCTCAGGATGATGATTGGGCGGTTTGCAAAAAAAGCGGGACCGCGCCGCCCTACCGCCCCTCGCGATACCAGGTCGCCGCCATGACGCCGAGCAGCGCGGCGAGGCCCAGGAAGCCGGAGAAGAGCGGCCAGCGGTCGACGCCCTTCAACACCGAGGCCTCCGTCATCCGCACGCCCATCCAGTCGCGGCCCGACATGGAGCGGCCGGGGCGCATCGGCACGATGCGCGGCAGGTCGGCCTTGCCGTCCGTGACCATGCGGGCGATGTGCCCGCCGGTCGCGTCGACCACGGGCTGCAGCTTGTCGAAGGTCGATAGCACGTCGGTGAATTCGCGCGGATTGGCGGGGCCGACATGCGCGAAGGCGCGATATTCGCCGTCCTCGACCCGCCAGAGGCCGATTTCGTCGGCCACCATCTCGGCATGGAAGCGGCCGGGCGCCTGCGGGGCGAGGGTCAGCGTGCGGCGTGCGCCGGACGGGGCGATGACCGTGACCGGGCCGATCGTCTCCTGCATGGTCTGGCGGTCGACGAGGAGCGTCGCGCCGCGCGCCGTTGCCCGCAGCGCCTCTTCCTCGAGGTCCGGCTCCTTCATCAGCCAGTGCGCCAGCCGGCGCAGCAGGTCGACATGCGGGCCGCCGCCCTCGAAGCCGCGCGCCCAGAGCCAGACTTGGTCGGAGAGCATCAGCGCGACGCGGCCCTTGCCCTCGCGGTCGAGCACCAGCAGCGGATCGTCGTCGGCGCCCTTCATGATGGTCTCGCCGCCCGGCTTGTCGACCTCGACCTGCCGGAACCAGCGGCTCCAGCGCGGCGGCTCGGCATCGGCGCCTTCGAGGCCGCGCGTCACGGGATGGCGTTGGCCGAGATCGGTCACGCGCGGGGTGAAGGGCTTTTCGATGACGCGGCCGGTGGGGGCCGCCGGCAGCACATCCGCCAGAGGCGTGCTCCAGAGGCTGTCATCCGAGGCGTAGTCCGGCCCGGAGGCGACCAGCAGCGCGCCGCCCTCGCGGACATAGCGGGCGATGTTGTCGAAATAGATGGTCGGCAGCACGCCGCGCTGGGCGTAGCGGTCGAAGATGATCAGGTCGAATTGGTCGATCTTGACCGAGAACAGCTCGCGAGTCGGGAAGGCGATCAGCGAAAGCTCGTTGATCGGCGTGCCGTCCTGCTTTTCCGGTGGGCGAAGGATGGTGAAATGGACGAGATCGACCGAGGCGTCCGATTTGAGCAAATTGCGCCAGATCCGCTCGCCGGCATGCGGCTCGCCGGAGACCAGAAGCACGCGCAGATTCTCGCGGATGCCGTCGATGACGGCGGCGGCGCGGTTGTTGACGGGGGTGAGTTCGCCGTCGAGCGGGGCGGCCTCGAATTCGTAGATGTTCTGTCCGGCATGGGCGATCCGGATCGGAAAGCGGTTCAGCGCGCCCGGCGTCACGGTTTCCGTGGCGAGCGGCTCGCCGTCCAGGCTGATGGTGACGCGGACCGGCTCATTGGAAGGCGCGCCCTGGTCGATCACGCTGTATTCGATCGTCTGGTTCTCGCCGACGATGGAAAAGCGCGGCGCCGAGCGGATCACCATCTGGCGGTCGCGCTCGTCGTCATGACCGGAGACCAGCGCATGCAGCGGCGCGCCGCCAAAGGGCGAGGTCGGCGGCATCGGCACGTCATGCACCTCGCCATCGGTCAGCATCACGACGGCGCCGAGCCGTTCCGGCGCGACATCGGCGAGAGCCGCCTGCACGGCGGTGAACAGTTCCGTGCCGTCGACCGGCGCGCCGCCGGTCTTGCCGCCGGCCTCGACGACGCGCAGGTCGATGCTGCGCAATTCGCCGAAACGCTTTTCCAGCGCGGCGCGGGCGTCGGCCGTCATGCTGGCGCGGCCATCGAGATCCTGGCTGGCGCTCTTGTCGACGACGAGCGCCACGACGGTCGGCAGAGGTTGCCGGTCCTCGGCGAGCAGCACCGGCCCGGAAAGGGCGGCGATCAGCGCCACCAGCGCCAGCAGGCGCAGCCAGCCGCCGCGCAGCCGGCGCAGCAGCAGCGGCGCCACCGCGAGCAGGCCGAGCACGGCCACCGCCACCAGCCAGGTCAGCGGGATGAGCGGCGCGAAGGTCAGGGACCAATTCACTGGCCTAGCCTCTCCAGAAGCGCCGGCACATGGACCTGGTCGGCCTTGTAGTTGCCGGTCAGGGTGTACATGACGATGTTGATGCCGGTGCGATAGGCGAGTTCGCGCTGGCGCGGGTCCGGCGGCACGGTCGGCACGAGGTAGCGGCCGTCGGGATCGGTCGCCCAGGCGGCGGCCATGTCGTTCTCGGTGATCAGGATCGACGAGACGCCATCGCCCGGCCGGGCCGGACGCTGCGCGGCGGTGGCGTCGTCCTCCGGCGGGGAAGCCTCGACCCAAAGCTGGCCGCCGCTATAGCGGCCGGGAAAGTCCTCGAGCAGGTAGAAGGCCTTGGTGAGCACGTGGTTGCCGGGCACCGGCTCGAGCGGCGGGATGTCGAGGCCGGAGAGCATGGCGCGCAGCCGTTCGGCCGCCGGCGTGCCGCCGAAGCCGGTCGAGCCGGGCGCCCGTTCCAACTCGTCGCGGGTGTCGAACAGGATCGAGCCGCCCTGTTTCATATAAGCGTCGATCTTGGCCAGCGTTTGCGAGGAGGGCATGGGCGACGACGGATCGATCGGCCAGTAGAGCAGCGGGAAAAAGCTCAGTTCGTCCTTCTCGATATCGACGCCGAGCGGATTGTCCGGCTCCATCGCCGTGCGGGCACTGAGCGCGCGCGACAGGCCCGCCAGGCCGGCCTCGCTCATGTCGTCGATCTCGCTGTTGCCGGTCCGGACATAGGCGAGCCGCGACTTGTTTACGGCGTCCATGGCGAACTGGTCGCTCGCCGCATCGGCATGGGCCGGCGGGGGCGCCAAACCATGCATCAGGGTTAACAGGACGATAACAGACGCGGTCGCGTGACGGCGCATCCGGAGGCCCCCGTTCAGCCAGAGCACGGCGAGCGCGTCGGCGATCAGACAGACCAGCGCGGCGAGCAGCAGCCAGGGCGAAAGGTCGATCGGCGCCGTGGTCGGATAGGGCCGGAGCTCGGCCCGGCTCATCGCGCTGACGTCGAAAGGCGGCAAGGTGGCGTCGGGTGCCAGCACGTTGATGGCGCGGAAGCCGTCCTCGCTGCCATAGAGGCCCGGCGGATGTTCGGCGCTGGGGTCGACCGGCGCGCCGGAGGCCGGCAGCGGCCGCGCCATCGGATCGCTGGATACGAAATGGCCGAAGCCATCCAGCAGCCGGTAGGGCGGCAGCGTCGCGCCAGCCGCGCCCTCGACCGTCTTGGCGGCGCTGTCCTGCATCAGCGGCACCGAGGCAAAGGCCGAAATCCGGCGCAGCATCTCCACGAAAGTACCGGAAAGCGGCAGGTTCGACCAGCTGGCGTCGGCGGTGACATGGAACAGCACCAGCCAGCCCTTGCCGAGCGGCGCGGCGGTGACCAGCGGCGTGCCATCGGCGAGGGCTGCCCAGGTTCGGGCCGGCAGATTGGCGTCCGGCTCGGCCAAAACCTGGCGCCGAACCTCGATATCCGGCGCGATCGCGAGACCGGCGAACGGGCTGGCGGCGGCGAAGGAGGCGAGTGGCTGCGGCGACGACCAGGAGAGGCTGCCGCCGAGCACGCGGCCACCTTCTCGAAGCCGCACGGGGATCAGCGTGTCGGTATCGGCGCTCGCCGCCGCCAGGCGCGGCCCCGCGAAGCGCAGCAGCGTGCCGCCGGCCTCGACCCAGGTTGCGAGCTTTTCCTCGACGTCAGGCGTCAGCGTGCCGATATCCGCCATGGCGATCACGGCCGCGCCGGCCTCGATCATCTGCGGCACGGCGAGCGCCGCATTGGCATCGCGCGGCTCGATGACGTCGGCAAAGGGCTGAACCGCGCGGGTGATGTAGTAGAGCGGCGAGAGCAGCGGCTGGGCATTGTCGCTCGAGGCGCCGGAGATCAGGCCGATGCGGCGACGCTTGAAGCGGTCGTCCAGAAGCTGCACGGCGCCGGCCGTCTGCTGGCCGGCAATCTCCACCCGGACGATCTCGTTGCGCAATTCGGTCGGCAGGTTGAAGACGGCGTCGGTGCGCAGGTCGCCGGTCTTGAACGCGAACGGCGCTTCGCCGACCGAGCGACCGCGCATGTCGCGGGCGACCAGCGTGCCGCTGGAAGCGGCCGCGCCATCGCTGCGGATCGCGGAAAGCGTCAAGGCGTCGGCGGTGGCGACGGGCGCCGCGAGCCCGAGCAGAGCCTTGCCATCACTGCCATAGACCGTGACCGGTGCCTGAATAGAGCTCTCCAGAAAGCGGCCGAAATCCTCCGCGTCCTGGCCGCCAAGGCCATTCGAAAGCCAGGCGACGCCGCCGAATTCGGTCGCATTCGCCGTCGATCGCAATGCGGCGGCGATGGCCGCCCGGTTGGTCGGATAGGGGCGCGGCACGAGCGCATCAAGGCGTGTGCGGATCGCCGCGCCATCGGTGGGCGCGAATTCCTGGTTGGCAGGCTCCGCCGTGGCGATCAGGCCGACCGGCCGGCCGGCGCTCTCGGCCAGCTGCACGATGCGGCGGGCGGTATCGATCCGGGTTTCCCAATCGCGGGCGGAGGCCCAGTCATTGTCGATGACGACCAGCAGCGGTCCCGAGCCGGGTGCGCTTTCGCCCGTCGGCCGCCAGATCGGCGCGGCGAGCGCCAGGATGACGAGCCCGGCCAGCAACAGCCGTAGTGCCGTCAGCCACCAGGGGCTGCGCGCGGGCTGTTCGTCGCGCCGGGCGATTTCCGCGAGGATTCGTGTCGGCGGGAAACTTTCGAGACGTGGCTTGGGCGGGGTCAGCTTCAGCAGCCACCAGATCGCCGGCAGCAGCACAAGCGCCGCGAGCACCAGCGGTGCGCCGAAGGCGAGGGGGAGGCCGGCGATCATGCCCGATCTCCCTGGGTGGTGCGGGTGGAAAGCCGGGCGTGCAGCGCCAGCAGCGGCTCGGTCGCCGGGCGGTCGGTGCGGTGGGTCAGATAGGTCCAGCCCAGGCGGCGGCAGGTTGCGGCCAGCGTTTCGCGGCGGGCGACGAGGCGATTGCGATAGTCCTCGGCGATCTGCTCGGCGCGGCCGATCGTGTAGAGCGCGCCGCTTTCGGGATCGCGAAACTCAGTGCGGCCGGCATACGGAAAGATCTCTTCGACCGGATCGCGGATCTCGACCAGATGGACGGTGGCGCCATGGCGGGCATATTCGGCCAGGCGCGCCTCGATCTCGTCGAGCGGATCGAGAAAATCGCCGATGACCACCAGATCGGCAAAGCGGCTGAGCCGCATGGCGGAGGGAAGGGCCGGCTGGTCGGTGTTGAAATGGGTCAGCGTTTCCGCCAGGCGCTCGGCCGCATTGCGCGACAGGATCGGGTCGCTGAGGCCGAGCAGGCCGATGCGCTCGCCGGCTGCTGCCAGCAGGTCGCCCAGCGCCAGCAGCAGGAGGACGGCGCGGTCGCGCTTGGAAGCGAGCGCCAGGCGCGAGCGGAAATCCATCGAGCGGGAGAGGTCAGCGGCCAGCCAGACGGTATGCGCCGCCTCCCATTCGCGCTCGCGGATGTAGAAGTGGTCGTCGCGGGCCGAGCGGCGCCAGTCGATGCGGCCGGGGGCCTCGCCGGCCACGAAGGGCCGAAACTGCCAGAAGGTCTCGCCGGGGCCGGCGCGGCGGCGGCCATGCCAGCCGGCCAGAACCGTGGTCGCAACCCGGCGCGCCTCGACCAGCAGGTCCGGCAGGCTCTTGGCCAAGCCCTTGGCCTCAGCCAGATTCGTGCCGACACGGCTGGATGCCTGCACGGAAGCGCGCGCCTCGCTCAAGATGTCACCCGATTCGTGACTTGAGGGTCCCGATGACATCGCGCACCGTGAGCCCGTCGGCCCGGGCCGCGAAGCTCAGGCTCATGCGGTGCTGAAGCACCGGTTCGGCCAGCGCGATCACGTCGTCGACCGATGGCGCATAGCGCCCGTCGATCAGGGCGCGAGCGCGGACGGCGAGCATCAAGGCCTGGCTGGCGCGGGGACCGGGTCCCCAGGCGATGACACCGGCAAGCTTGCTGTCGGCGATTTCGCCCGGCCGCGCCGAGCGAACGAGATTGAGAATCGCCTCGACGACGCTCTCGCCGATCGGCAGGCGGCGCACAAGTTGCTGGATGGCCTTCAGCGACTGGGCGTCCGTCACCTTCTCGGCGACGGCATCGCTGGCGCCGGTGGTCTCGAACAGCATCTTCCGCTCGGCGTCGCGATCGGGATAGAGCACGTCGATCTGCAGCAGGAAGCGGTCGAGCTGCGCTTCGGGCAGGGGATAGGTTCCCTCCTGCTCCAGCGGGTTCTGCGTCGCGAGCACATGGAAAGGGCTCGGCAGGTCGTAGCGCTGGCCGGCGACGGTGACGTGATACTCCTGCATGGCCTGCAGCAGCGCGGACTGCGTGCGCGGGCTGGCGCGGTTGATTTCGTCCGCCATCAGGAGCTGGCCGAAGATCGGTCCCTTCAGGAAGCGGAAGGAGCGGCGGCCGTTCTCGTCCTGGTCCATCACCTCCGAGCCGAGGATGTCGGAGGGCATCAGGTCGGGCGTGAACTGAACGCGGCGTTCCTCGAGGCCCAGCACGATGCCGAGGGTTTCGACCAGCTTGGTCTTGGCAAGGCCGGGCACGCCGACCAGAAGGCCATGGCCGCCGGCCAGCAGCGTTACCAGCACGCGCTCGACAACCGTCTCCTGGCCGTAGATCACCTTGCCGATGGCAGCGCGGGCTGCCTTGATCGAGGCGACGGCCGCGTCGGCTTCGGCGATCGTGCGGCCCGGATTGACGTCGGCGATGGAGGTCTGATTGAACGCGCTCATATCGGCCCATATAGTTTCGGTTACGGTCGCGACGAGACCGAGTGACTCGATCCGCGTACAATCTTCGCACGACCGGCATGGCAGCGTCAGCCTCTGGCTCCGCCGCCCTGCACGGAAGGATGATACTTAGCATGTCAGTTACAAAGCAGGGCGAAACCAAGGCCGAGGACATTTCGGTGCCGGGTTCGGCCCTCTCGGGGCTTATCGAACGGGCGGGCAAGCTGCGCGGACCGGCGCCGGTCCATCTCTGGAATCCGCCCCATTGCGGCGTGATCGACATCCGGATCGACCGGAATGGCGCCTGGCATCACGAGGGCCGGCCGATCCTGCGCGAGGCGCTGGTCAAGCTGTTCGCCACCCTTTTGCGCCGTGAGCCGGACGGCAGCTACGTCCTTGTCACGCCGGCCGAAAAGCTGACGATTTCCGTCGAGGACGTACCGTTCATCGCGGTGGAACTGGCCATCGAAGGCGAAGGGGCGGCGCAAACCGTGGTTCTCCGCACCAATGTCGGCGACGTCGTCACCGTCGATGCCGAGCATCCGCTTCGGGTCGCTCCCGGGCATGCGAAGGATGGGCTGGTTCCTTACGTCCTGGTCCGTGGCGGGCTCGAAGCCCGGCTGGCGCGGCCGCTGGTGCATGAGCTCGCTTCGGCGTTCGAGCAGCGCGGCGCGGAAATCGGCGTGGTTTCCAGCGGTCACTTCTTCGTCATCGGCCCGGCCGAAGCGGCGGTGACGTCTTGACGCAGTTTGACGATGACGATCCTTTCCGGCCGGATCATTTCTTCGAGCGGGCGCGGCAGCGGTTGCTGCCGCTCGAGCATCCGCTGGTCGCGGATCCGAACGAAATCGTCATCAACCCGGAATTCGTGCCGCCGAAAGGCTTTGTCTGGCGCGAGGCGGCAGTGCTGATTCCCATCGTCGAGCGCAGCACCGCCACCGTGCTGATGACCCGGCGGACGATGCAGTTGCGCAAGCATCCCGGCCAGATCGCTTTCCCGGGCGGCAAGATCGATCCGACGGACGCGGATGCGACGGCCGCCGCGCTGCGCGAGGCGCAGGAGGAGATCGGGCTGGACCCGGCTTTGGTCGAGCCGATCGGCGGGCTGGACCCCTATATCGCCGGCACAGGCTACCGGATTACTGCCATCGTGGCGCGGGTGGCGCCCGATCATCACCTGGTGCTGAACCCGGCCGAGGTTGACGCGACCTTCGAAGTACCGCTCTCTTTCCTGATGACGCCAGAAAATCACCAGACGATCAGTCGCGAATTTGATGGCGTCCGGCATTCTCTCTATCAAATGCCGTATGACGAACACCATATCTGGGGAGTGACCGCCGGGATCATCCGCGGTCTCTATGAGAGACTCTTTCAATAGATGCTGCGATTTCTCGCCATTACACTGTTCTGCTTCCTGGCGCCGTTCCTAGCCTATGCCGGCTGGCGCCAGTTCGCGCCCGGTTCGTCGCTGGCCCGCGAGGACTGGGACTACAAGGTGCTTTCTCGCTTGTCGGCGGCCGGTGTCGTGCTCGTGCTGATCGCCGTGATCGGGCTGGTCCATTTTTCCGGCGGTGAGGTCGGAACGACCTATCACCCGGCCGAATTCCGCGATGGCAAGCTGGTCCCGGGTGGCTTCGATTGACCCAGAGGGATTGCAGGCAGGCGGCGTTCCTGACCCAGCCGCTGGTGCGCCAGGTGCTGGAACTGCTGTCGACCGATGGCGAGGAAGCGCGTGTCATCGGCGGCGCCGTGCGCAACACGCTGATGGGCCTGCCCGTCGCCGACGTGGATGTCGCCACGACGGCCGTGCCGGAGACGGTGATCGCGCGCGCCGAGGCCGCTGGCCTCAAGGTCGCGCCGACCGGTATCGAGCATGGCACGGTGACGGTGATCGGCGATCGCCATGTCGTCGAGGTGACGACGCTGCGCGAGGACATCGAAACCGATGGTCGCCGCGCCGTCGTGCGCTTCGGCCGCGACTGGCAGGTCGATGCCGAGCGGCGTGATTTTACCCTCAACGCGCTATCCGTCGATATCGAGGGGACGTTGCATGATCCCGTCGGCGGTCTCGCCGACCTCGACGCGCGAAAGATCCGTTTCATCGGCTCGGCCGACCGGCGCATTGCCGAAGATCGCTTGCGGGCTCTGCGCTTCTTTCGTTTCCACGCCGCCTATGGCGCCGGAGCTCCGGACCCGGAGGGGCTGGCGGCGACCATCCGCGCCCGCCACGACCTAGCCGGGCTTTCGGCCGAACGCGTCGGCCAGGAGATGCGCCGTCTGGCCGTGGCGAACGGCGCGGTGCCGACCCTGATCCTGATGCAGGAAAGCGGCATCCTTCCGCTGATTTCCGCCAGCGTCGGCGACTTGGTCGCCCTGGCGCGCCTGCCCGATTTCGAGCCTGACGGACCGTTTCCTGCGCTGCGTTTCGCCGTGCTGTTCGGCCGCGTGCAGGAGGATGTCGACCGGATCGGCCTGCGCTTCCGGCTTTCCAATGCCGAGCGCAACCGCATGCGCGCAGCGCTTTCGGCCGCGACCGATATCGTCAGTTCGCCGCCCGACGCCGATCACGCGACGCTCTATGTGATCGGGGAGGGCGCCTTTCGCGACGGGCTGATTTTTGCCGCTGCCAAGGGGCAACTCGGGCATGACGATTTCGCGGCGCGCCTCGCTGCGGCGCGGGAATGGCCGATCCCGACCTTCCCGCTCTCCGGCCGGGACGTGGTCGAGCTTGGCGTGGATCGCGGTCCGCTGGTCGGCCTGCTGCTTAAGAAGCTGGAGCGCGAGTGGATCGACGACGATTTCCACGCCGATGCGGAAACGCTGCGCCAGAACCTCAAGGCGTTCCTGACGAGCTTCCAGCAGCAACAGCAGCAGCAATAAAAAAAGGGCCCCGTCGGGGCCCTTTTTCAATGCATGTCTGCCGGTCGCGCCTTAGTGGGCGACCTTGGCCCAGATCTTCTTCTTGGCGAAGTAGAGCAGGCCGGCAAAGACGATCAGGAAGATGATCACCTGGAAGCCGATGCGCTTGCGCGCGTCGAGATGCGGCTCGGCCGTCCACATCAGGAAGGCCGCGACGTCGCGCGAGTACTGGTCGACGGTCTCGGGCGTGCCGTCGGCATAGGTGACCTGGCCGTCCGAGAGCGGCGGGGCCATGGCGATCGCCGAGCCGCTGCCGAAGCCGACGTTGTAATGCAGGCCGGGGCCGACGGTGACGCCTTCCGGCGGCTCGCGGTAACCGGTCAGCAGGCCGTGGATGTAGTCCGGGCCGCCTTCCTGGTACTGGGTGAAGATATCCAGCACGAACCAGGGGAAGCCGCGCTCGACGGCGCGCGCCTTGCCCATCAGCGACAGGTCCGGCGGAGCCTTGCCATTGTTCGAGGCCGCGGCCGCTTCCGGATTGGGGAAGGGCGACGGGAAGCGGTCCGACGGGCGGGCCGGACGCTCGAACATGTCGCCGGCGTCGTTCGGTCCGTCCTGCACCTGGAAGGTCGCGGCAAGCGCCTTGACCTGCGCCTCGCTGAAGTGCGGTCCGCCGGGCTGGCCCAGATTGCGGAAGCTCATCAGGTTCATCGAGTGACAGGCGGAGCAGACTTCCTTGTAGACCTGGTAGCCGCGCTGCAGCTGCGCCGTATCGAACTTGCCGAACACGCCAGCGAAGCTCCAGGGCTCCTGCGTCGGATGAACGAGCGGGTAGTGCGGCGTCTCGTGGGCGGCTTCCTCGGCGGCGCTGACGGGGCCGGCCACCAGCGTCGCCGAAGCGACGCTGAGGGACAGGACCAGGCCAAACCGCGCGATTTTCTCGGAAAGGGTCTTCATCATGATCGATCCGTGATCCTCTCGCGGCTTACTTGCTCTGCGGCGCGGCGGGCGCACCGGCGGTGACATTGGCCGCACCCTTGCCGAGAACCGACTCGGTGATCGACGCGGGCAGAGGCTTCGGCTTCTCGAACAGGCCGAGCAGCGGCAGGATCACCAGGAAGTGGAAGAAGTAGTAGACCGTCAGGATACGCGAAGCGATGACGTATCCACCTTCCGCCGGACGCGAGCCGAGATAGCCCAGGCCGATCGACACGATCACCAGGATCCAGAAGAACTGGCGATAGAGCGGGCGGAAGTTGGCCGAACGGACCTTCGAGGTGTCGAGCCAGGGAACCACGAACAGCACGGCAATGGCGCCGAACATCGCGATGACGCCGCCCAGCTTGTCCGGGATCGAACGCAGGATCGCGTAGAACGGCAGGAAGTACCATTCCGGAACGATGTGCGCAGGCGTCACAAGCGGGTTGGCCGGGGTGTAGTTGTCCGGATGGCCCATGAAGTTCGGCAGGTAGAACACGAACCACATGTAGACGATCAGGAAGACGACCAGGCCGAGCGCATCCTTGACGGTGAAGTAGGGATGGAAGGGCAGGGTGTCCTGGCTGGACTTGACCGACACGCCGGTCGGGTTGTTCGAGCCGGGAATGTGCAGCGCCCAGATGTGCAGGACGACGACGCCGGCGATCATGAACGGCAGAAGGTAGTGCAGCGAGAAGAACCGGTTCAGCGTCGGGTTGTCGACGGAGAAGCCGCCCCAGAGCCAGGTCACGATGGTCTCGCCGACGATCGGGATCGCCGAGAAGAGGTTCGTGATCACGGTGGCGCCCCAGAAGGACATCTGTCCCCAGGGAAGCACATAGCCCATGAAGCCGGTGGCCATCATCAGCAGGAAGATGATCATGCCGAGGATCCACAGCACCTCGCGCGGCGCCTTGTAGGAGCCGTAGTAGAGGCCGCGGAAGATGTGAACGTAGACGGCGATGAAGAACATCGACGCGCCGTTGGCATGCAGGTAGCGCAGCAGCCAGCCATAGTTCACGTCGCGCATGATGCCTTCCACGGAGGAGAAGGCCAGCGAGGTGTGGGGGGTGTAGTGCATCACCAGCACCACGCCGGTGACGATCTGCGCCACCAGCATGAAGGCGAGGATGCCGCCGAAGGTCCACCAGTAGTTCAGGTTCCGCGGATTGGGGAACACGATGAACGACGAATGGATGAGCCCGCCGATCGGCAGGCGTGCCTCGAACCACTTCAAGAAAGCGTTCTGCGGCTGATAGCTAGATGGTCCGGACATGATCTCGATTTCCCCCGGTCAGCCGATCTTGATCTTGGTATCGCTCAGGAAGGAATAGACCGGAACGGCCATATTCTCCGGAGCCGGGCCGCTGCGGATGCGGCCGGCCGTGTCGTAGACCGAGCCATGGCAAGGGCAGAACCAGCCATTGTATTCGCCAGACTGGCCGAGCGGAATGCAGCCCAGATGGGTGCAGACATTGACCATGACGAACCAGTTTTCCTTGCCGGCCGCGGCGCGGTTGGCATCGGTGGCCGGAGCGTCGAGCTGCAGGTTGGCGTTGCGCGCGACCGGATCCTTGAGCTCGGAAAGCGAGGCCGCCTTGGCGTCGTCGATTTCCTTCTGCGTGCGGTTGCGCACGACCACGGGCTTGCCGCGCCACTTCACGGTCAGCGAGTCGCCGGGTTGCAGGGCGCCGATGTCGACTTCCGTGGAAGCGAGCGCCAATGCCGACGCGTCGGGATTCATCTGATTGATGAAAGGCCAGACGGCGGCCGCGACACCGACAGCGCCTACTGCGCCGGTCGCAATATACAGAAAGTCGCGGCGGGTCGGTTCTGCCGTAGCATTTTCAGCCAAGATGATCCCCTCATAGTCCTCGGAAGCGGGCGCTGCCGTCGTCATCGTCCGTATGCGGCCCACATCAGTGCGATGTCCGGAACGCCCGGCCGAAATGGATGGGAAAACCGGCATGGTCCCCATCTGTCAGATTAGAAGCTGTTTAGCCACCGACGGCGAGGAATGTCCAGAGAGCGCTCACCCGATGCGCACATTGTCGCGGGAAGGCGACCGGATATGCGCAGGGATCGGGTGGAAAGAGGCGGGCGGCCGCGTGGCCGCCCGCTCTGTCCCTGCGGTGGGACTCAGTTGGCGTGCAGGTCCAGGAATCCGCCCGACTGCCGATGCCAGAGACCGGCGTAGAGGCCGTTCTGGCGCAGGAGCTGCTCGTGCGTGCCGGTTTCGACGATATGGCCCTGGTCGAGCACGATCAGCCGGTCCATCGCCGCGATGGTGGAGAGGCGGTGCGCGATGGCGATCACGGTCTTGTTCTCCATCAACCGAAGGAAGCTCTCCTGGATCGCGGCCTCGACCTCCGAATCGAGCGCCGACGTCGCCTCGTCGAGGATCAGGATCGGCGCGTCCTTCAGGAGCACACGGGCAATGGCGATGCGCTGCCGCTGGCCGCCCGAGAGCTTGACCCCGCGCTCTCCGACATGCGCGTCGAGCCCCCGGCGTCCCCTTGGATCGCTCAGCCCCTCGATGAAGCCGTCGGCATGCGCCTGGCGGGCCGCTTCCCGCACCGCTTCTTCCGAGGCGTCGGGGCGGCCATAGAGGATGTTGTCGCGCACCGAGCGATGCAGCAGCGAGGTGTCCTGCGTGACCAGGCCGATCTGCTGCCGAAGACTGTCCTGCGTCACGTCCGAGACGTTCTGCCCGTCGATTAGCACGCGGCCGGCCTCGACGTCGTAGAAGCGCAGCAGCAGGTTGACCAGGGTCGACTTGCCGGCACCCGACCGTCCGACCAGGCCGACCTTCTCGCCCGGCTGGATGGTGAAGCTCAGATCCTCGATGATTCCGCCCGCCTTGCCATAGTGGAAGCGGACATTCTCGAAGCGGATCTCGCCCTTGTCGGCGACGAGCGGCCGGGCGGCCGGCTTGTCAAGCAGGTCGTAGGGGCGCGCGATCGTCTCCAACCCCTCCTGCACGGTGCCCATCTGCTCGAAGATCCCGACCGCCACCCACATGATCCAGCCGGACATGTTGGTGATGCGGATGGCGAGGCCGGCTGCCACCGCGATGGCGCCCAGCGTGATGGCCTCGAACGACCACAGCCAGACGGCCAAGGTGCCGGTCGCCATGACGAGCAGGCCGTTCAGGCTGGAGACCGTGGCGTTCATCGCCGTGATCAGCCGCGTCTCGTTCTTGAAGGCGGCGGTGTGCTCGACCAGCGCCTCCTTGGCATATTCGTCCTCGCGCTCGGGATGGGCGAAGAGCTTCACCGTCTGGACGTTGGTGTAGCTGTCGACGATCCGGCCGGTGAGCTGCGAGCGCATCTCGGACATGATGGTCGCGCGGTCGCGGATGCGCGGAACGAACCAGGCCAGCGTCGCGACATAGGCGATGATCCAGATCAGCAGCGGCATCGCCAGCCGCCAGTCGGCGCTCCAGAAGATCACCAGCGCCGAGCCGGCGAAGATCGTGACGAACCACAGCGCGTCGATCACCTGCGTCACCGATTCGCGCAGCGCCGGGCCGGTCTGCACGATCTTCGAGGCGATGCGGCCGGCGAAGTCATTGGCGAAGAAGGTGATCGACTGGCGCATGACGTAGTGGTGCGTCTGCCAGCGGATCAGATTGGTGAAGTTGGGCGCGATGGTCTGCTGGTTGACGAGGTCGTGCGCCAGCGCCGCCAGCGGCCGGGCGATGACGATGACGAAGCCCATCCAGAGAAAGGTCGGGCCGTAATCGGCCAGGATCTCGCTCGGCGTGGTCGATTTCAGCAGGTCGACGATCGAGCCGATATAGCGAAGCATCGCGATCTCGATCAGCGATACCACCAGACCGATCGCCATCAGGATCAGCAGGTACGGCCAGATCTGGCGGCAATAGCGCCAGTAGAAGCCGACCAGTGTCGACGGCGGCATGCTGCCGTCATGACTGCGGAACGGATCGATCCGGGATTCGAAGAAGCGGAACATGGGGAAGTCCAGAGTTTGGATGCTGGACCGCGCCTCGGGCGCGCGGCTCGACGTTGGATTGCGGACGCGCGTCTCCGGCGGGAGAGGGCGCATCTTCCGGCGGAAGCGAGGAGCCTGGGCGTACCGGGACCGGACAGGAGCGGGTAGTCCGGAAGAGTGGCCGGTGGGGCCAGGAAAGCGTCAGAGCGTGGCGTGCATCGCCTGACGGGGGCAGATCGCGGGCCGGATGTTCAACAGGATATTTTCCATCCAACCCTCCCGGATCTGCGCTGCGGCGCGCGAAACGCGGCGGCAACTCATGCAATCAGAGGATGCTAGCGCGGATTTCACTTCAAATCCCGCATTTTCGCGGTGCGAGCGGGTTTTCGGGCGTCTTGTTGCGGATGGGTGACAGGCGCTTGGCTTGTCAGCCGTCGCGCTACTCCGCCGCGATCTCGTGCGGAGTGAGGCCGCCGATGAAGCCGCCGGACTGGCGGGCCCAGAGCGAGGCATAGAGGCCTTGCGCTGCCAGCAGTTCCTGATGCGTGCCGGTCTCGACGATCCGGCCTTCGTCCATGACGACGAGGCGGTCCATCGCCGCGATGGTGGACAGGCGGTGCGCGATGGCGATCACCGTCTTGTCCGCCATCAGCCCCTCGAGCTGTTCCTGGATCACCGACTCGATTTCCGAATCGAGCGCCGAGGTCGCCTCGTCGAGCACGAGGATCGGCGCGTCCTTGAGCAGCACGCGGGCGATGGCGATGCGCTGGCGCTGGCCGCCGGAAAGCTTCACGCCGCGTTCGCCGACATGGGCGTCATAGCCGGTGCGGCCGCGCGGGTCGGCGAGACCCTCGATGAAGCCGTCGGCGGCGGCCTGACGCGCCGCCAGGCGCACGGCTGCGTCGTCGGCGTCGGGCCGGCCGTAGCGGATGTTGTCGCGCACCGAGCGGTTGAGCAGCGCCGTATCCTGCGTGACGACGCCGATCGCGGCGCGCAGCGAGCCTTGCGTGACGGTGGAAATATCCTGCCCGTCGATGCGGATCGCGCCGCTCTCGAGGTCGTAGAGGCGCAGCAGCAGGCTCACCATCGTCGTCTTGCCGGCGCCGGAGCGTCCGACCAGACCGATGCGTTCGCCGGGCTTGACCACCAGGTTGACGCCGCGCAGCACCGGCGTCTTGCCGCCATAGTTGAAGACCACGTCGTCGAAGGCGATTTCACCCTTGCTGACAATCAGCTGCGGCGCGTCGGGTTGGTCGATCAGCCCATGCGGGCGGGCGATCGTGCGCATGCCATCCTCGACCGTGCCGACATTGTCGAACAGGCCGGTGAGCGTCATCATCACCCGGCCGGACATGACGGTGAGCCGCATGACGAGGCCGAGCGCCACCGCCGTCTCGCCGGCGCTGATCGAGCCGCGCATCCAGAGCACGACCGCCGCCGCGCCCGTTGCCCCGATCAGCAGGGCATTGGTGAACTGCATCAGGATCGACAGCGTGGTGAGCAGCCGGTTCTGTTCGAGCATCCGGCCGGTCTGCTCGGCGATGGCGTTGCGGGCCGTGTCTTCCTCGCGGCCGTCGCGGGCGAACAGCTTCACCGTCTGGATGTTGCCGTAGATGTCGGCGAGCTTGCCGGTCAGAAGCGAGCGCGCCTCGGACGCGGCGGCGGCGCGCTTGCGCACCTTGGGCACGAAGAAATAGGCGAGCGTCGCCAGCGCCACGACCCAGATCGCCAGCGGCACCGCCATCAGCAGGCTGACATCGGCGAAGATGAACAGCGCCGAGACGACGAAGACCGAGATCACCCAGAGCGCATCGATCACCTGTGTGATCGACTGCGTCAGCGCCGAGCCGGTCTGCACGATCTTGGTGACGATGCGGCCGGAGAAATCGTTCTGGAAGAACGAATAGGACTGGCCGATCACATGCAGATGGTTGAGCCAGCGCACGCGCGCGGTCAGGGCCGGCGGCAGGGTCTGGTTCGACAGGATGGTCTGGATCGCGTTGACCAGCGGCCGCAGGAACAGGACCACGACGGCCATGCCGGCCAGTTGCCAGCCATGATCGGCCAGGAAGGTCGCCGTCTGGCCGTTGGCCATCAGATCGACCAGGCGGCCGACATAGGAATAGATCGCGACCTCGGCCAGCGAAACGGCGAGGCCGGCTGCCATCAGCGCGACGACATAAGGCCAGACGGGCATGAGGAAATGGCGGTAGAAGGCGAGCAGGCCGGTCGGCGGATCGTTTTCCTCAGGGACAAACGGATCGATCAGATGTTCAAAGTAGCGGAGCATGCCGGATCCTGTATCACCCTTGCCGCGAGCCTGCCGCGCCAATCCAATATATGAAGGCCAGATGCCCCGCATTGCGCTTTATCAGCCCGACATCCCCCACAATACAGGGGCGATCCTGCGATTCGCTGCCTGCATGGGCGTGGATGTCGACATCATAGAGCCTGCCGGCTTCGACCTGTCGGATCGCGGATTGAAGCGGGCGGGCATGGACTATGTGGAGCGCGCCGCGCTTCGCCGCCATATTTCTTTCGAATCCTTCGAGATTTTCCGGGCGGAGCAGGGCAGCCGGCTGGTGCTGCTCTCGACCAAGGCCGCGATCCCCTATACCGATTTCGCCTTCCGCCCGGACGACATGCTGCTCTTCGGCCGCGAGAGCGCCGGCGTGCCGCCATCCGTGCACGAACGCGCCGAGGCGCGACTGATCGTCCCTATGCGGCCGGGATTGCGCTCGATCAATCTCGCCATGACGGTCGCCATGGTAACTGGCGAGGCGCTCAGGCAGACCAGTGGCCTGCCGGGCGGACCCGCTGTTGAGGAAGACACACATGGCACTGCCTGACGCAATCGAGGACAAGAAGGCCCGCGCGAGCACCTGGTTCGCCGAATTGCAGGGTCGCATCATCGCCGGCTTCGAGGCGCTGGAGGACGCGGCATCGCCCGCGCTCTATGGCGACAAGGTAGGCCGGTTCGAGCGCAAGCCCTGGAAGCGCACCGATCACACCGGCGCGCCGGGCGGCGGCGGCACCATGGCGCTGATGCATGGCCGTCTTTTCGAAAAGGTCGGCGTGCACGTCTCGACGGTGCATGGCAGCTTCGCGCCGGAATTCGCCAAGGAAATGCCGGGCGCGTCGGAGGATCCGCGCTTCTGGGCAGCGGGCATCTCGCTGATCGCGCACATGACCAATCCCAACGTCCCGGCCGTGCACATGAACACGCGCATGGTGGTGACGACCAAGCAGTGGTTCGGCGGCGGCGCCGACCTGACGCCGGTGCTCGACCGCCGGCGGACGCAGGAGGATACCGACAGCGTCGCCTTCCATGCCGCCATGCGCGGCGCCTGCGAGCGCCATCCGGTGGCCGATTACGAGCGCTACAAGACGTGGTGCGACGAGTATTTCTTCCTGAAGCACCGCAACGAGCCGCGCGGCATTGGCGGCATCTTCTATGACGGCCACCAATCCGGCGACTGGGACGCTGATTTCGCCTTCACCCAAGATGTCGGCATCAGCTTCCTCGCCGCTTACGACGCGGCCGTGCGCGCCAATTTCGAGACGCCCTGGACCGAGGCCGACCGCGAGGAGCAGCTGATCCGGCGCGGCCGCTATGTCGAGTTCAACCTGCTCTACGATCGCGGCACGATCTTCGGCCTCAAGACCGGCGGCAACATCGACTCGATCCTGTCGTCGATGCCGCCCGTGGTGAAGTGGCCGTAAGAGATTTCACGCGTACTCCACTGAATGTTGCATCGTCACAGGGGAGTTGCGCCGTCGCCCCGGCGAAGGCCGGGGCCCATGGACACCGACCGAGAAGGTTGCGGCTCTGCCTTATGGTCATGGGCCCGTGTGTCTGGATCCCGGCCTCCGCCGGGATGACGGCGGCGGGTGTCGACTCGATCCAGGTGAACAGCCCGAGCCTGCCCTCTGCCGATCCCGCTTGAGCTTGTCCGGCCGCTTTGCCATCTTCGCGGCTCCACGGACAAGGCAGGTACGGATCCATGACCAAGGCGGTTCTCGGCATCATCGGCGGGTCGGGGCTCTATGACCTGCCGGGCCTCGAAGGCGCGGAATGGCGCACGGTCGAGAGCCCCTGGGGCCAGGCTTCCGACCAACTCCGCTTCGGGGGGATCGGCGCGACGGAGATCGTCTTCCTGCCGCGCCATGGCCGCGGCCATCGCCTGTCGCCATCCGGCATCGACTATCGCGCCAATATCGATGCGCTGAAGCGCGCCGGCGTCACCGATCTCGTTTCCGTCTCTGCCGTCGGCTCGCTGAAGCAGGAGCATTTTCCCGGCGAGTTCGTCATCGTCGACCAGTTCATCGACCGGACGGTGGCGCGGGTCTCCAGCTTCTTCGGCAATGGCTGCGTCGCGCATGTCTCGATGGCCCATCCGGTCGCGCCGAAGCTGGTCGAGCAGATCCGCCGCGCCGCCGAGGCCGAGGCAATCGACCATCATGTCGGCGGCACCTATGTCTGCATGGAGGGACCGCAATTTTCCTCGGTCGCCGAATCGCAGCTCTATCGAAGCTGGGGCGCGTCGGTCATCGGCATGACCAACATGCCCGAGGCCAAGCTCGCCCGCGAGGCGGAGATCGCCTATGCCACCATCGCCATGGTGACCGACTATGATTGCTGGCACCCCGGTCATGAGGCGGTATCGGTGGAAGCGGTAATCAAGGTGCTCGGCGACAACCGCGACAAGGCGCAGCGCCTTGTAGCGCGGCTGGCCCGGGACTTCCCGGCCGAGCATGAACCGTGCCCGATCGGCTCCGACCGCGCGCTCGAGCATGCCATCATGACGGCGCCGCATGCGCGCGATCCCGAACTGATGGCCAAGCTCGACGCCGTTGCCGGCCGCGTGCTGGCGCGCTGACCCCCTGCTATCGGCCAAACGCCGCAGCGTTTGCCGTCTTGGAACTGGACGCGGGCCGAAAGCTGGGGCAAGCCTTAACCAACATCCGCAGAAATCTGAAAGCCATCATGACCTCTGCCCTGAACGACATCGCCGCCTCGATCCGCACGATCCCGGATTACCCGAAGCCGGGCGTCCAGTTCCGCGACATCACCACGCTGCTCGGCAATGCGCGCGCATTCCGCCGCACGATCGACGAACTGGTCCAGCCCTGGGCGGGCGCCAAGGTCGACCAGGTCGCCGGCATCGAAGCACGCGGCTTCATCATCGGTGGCGCCGTGGCGCACCAGCTTTCGGCCGGCTTCGTGCCGATCCGCAAGAAGGGCAAGCTGCCCTTCGATACGGTCAGCATGTCCTATGCGCTCGAATACGGCACGGACGAGATGGAGATGCATGTCGACGCGGTCGGCAAGGGCGACCGGGTGATCCTGGTCGACGACCTGATCGCAACCGGCGGCACGGCCGAGGGCGCGGTCAAGCTGCTGCGCCAGCGCGGCGCCATCGTCGAGGCGGCCTGCTTCATCATCGACCTGCCGGAACTGGGCGGCGCGGCCAAGCTCCGGGCGCTCGACGTTCCGGTCCGCACGCTCGTCACCTTCGAAGGGCACTGACATGCCGGATTTTACTATTGTCATCGGCTCGCGCCAGTGGTCGAGCTGGTCGATGCGGCCATGGCTGGTCCTGCGGCAGACCGGCGCGTCCTTTGACGAGGTGGTGCTGCAACATCGCACGGCCGCCGGCAAGGCGGAGGCGGCCGCTCTCGGGCCGACCGGCCTGGTGCCGCTGCTGATAGACCGTCGTACCCAGGTGCCGATCAAGATCTGGGATTCGCTGGCGATCTGCGAATATCTGGCCGAGTGCTATCCCGATCGCGGGCTCTGGCCGTCCGATCGCATGGCCCGCGCGACCGCGCGCTCGATCTCGGCCGAAATGCATTCGGGCTTCCGGCCGCTGCGGATGGCGCTTGCGATGGATCTGTTCGAGCATTTCCCAGGCGCCGGCCTCGATGAGCCCGGCGTTGCCGAGGACATTGCGCGGATCGATGCGATCTTCCGCGATTGCCGCACTGCCTTTGGGCTCGGTGGCCCCTATCTGTTCGGACATCGGACGATTGCGGACGCCATGTACGCCCCGGTCGTCAGCCGTTTCCGGACCTATGCGCCGGAACTGTCGGAGCACGCCGCGGAATATGTGGCCACAATGCTGGCCGATGAGGGCTTCAAGGCTTGGGAAGATGCGGCGCGCCGCGAATTATGAGACTCTGGCGCGACTCGCCGGCGGACGGAGCGCTGCGATGCGCGTGGAGTGCTTCTTTGGGATGACGACATGACCTCCTTCTTTGACCTCTTCAAATGGGATCGGTTCGTTGCGACGTCGGTCATCGAACTCCTGTTCTGGCTGCTGGCAGCCATCGCCGTCCTGTTCGGCATTTCGGGCCTGCTGAACGGCCTGGCGCTCGTCCAACTCGCCCCGGTTAATGCGCTGCTCGCCATCGCCTTCAGCATCATCGGCACGCTGGCGGCGATCGTCGCGGCGCGCGTGGCCTGCGAAGCCGTCATCATGCTGTTCCGCGTCAACGAGAACCTGATGGACATTCGGGACAATCTCGCGACGCCGGTCGAGCGCACGCCTTTCGTCGCTGCGCCGGCGCCCGTGGTCGAAGACCCGTTCGTCATGGCGTTCGAGGAGATGCTGCCGGCGCCGCCCGAGCCGGTTGTGACCCCTGTCGCGACGCGCGCCGAGGGCCGCTGGAGCGAGACGCGGGCACCCGCGGCGCGGACGTCCGAGACGGCGCGCGTTCCCGAACCGCGTCCCGAGGGAAAATCGAGCGAGACCAGTTCGCTGGAGGCAAGGCTGGCCGAGATCCGCGCCCGGCGCGACGGCGTGGCGGCGGCTGCCGCGCGCGCGGCCGCGACGACGGCGGCGCCCGCCGTGACGGATGCGGGCCTTGCCGGTGCGAGGCTGCATCTCGAAGAGGCCGCGGCGCCGAAATGGGAAGCGCCGCCGGTCATCTCTGCGCGACGCGACGAAGCCAAGCCCGAGCCCGTCAAGGCTGCGGCCGTCGAGGTCAAGCCGCCTGTCACCGAGCCCAAGCCCGCCATCGCCACGGCCCCGATCGTGGAGGCCAAGCCTGTCGAGCCCAAGGCTCCTGAGGTGAAGCCGGCGGAGGTGAAGGCGAGCGACCCCAAAGCGGTTGAGACGAAAGCTCCGGACGTCAA
Source organism: Kaistia sp. UC242_56 (assembly GCF_044452255.1). NCBI lineage: Bacteria > Pseudomonadati > Pseudomonadota > Alphaproteobacteria > Hyphomicrobiales > Kaistiaceae > Kaistia > Kaistia sp. UC242_56. The sequence continues at coordinate 3,865,471 of NZ_JBIOAN010000002.1, read as the reverse complement.
GGCACCCGAGGCGAAGGTCGCTGTCCAGTCCGCTCCGGACGTGCAGGCGCCGGCCGCCAAGGCTGCGGAGGCCGTGGCGTCGGAGGTGAAGGCACCCGAGGTGAAGGCGCCGGAACCGAAGCGCGGCGAATCCAAGAAGGCCGACTCGAAGAAGACGGCCAAGCTGGCGGACGCCGCCGTCATGAAGGCGGTCGAGGAAGCGCTGGTGGAGGTGGTCCAGGAAGCGCCTCAGGACACGCCGAAGGACGCGGCTACCGAAGCTGCCGACCGACTCGTCGAGGAGGCTACCAAGGCGCTGGTCGACGAGGCGGAGGCGACGATCGTCGCGGCGGGGCCTGAAAGGCAGAAGACCAACGACGCCGCCTGAGCATCCGGCCCAGCAGGGCTCCGAAGCTTCCTAGGCAGAATAGAAAAAGCCCCGGCGAAGGGTGTTTCGCCGGGGCTTTTGCTTGTCGGGGCGTTGCGCCTCAGGTGTTGAAGCGGAACAGCAGCACGTCGCCATCGGCGACGACATATTCCTTGCCTTCGTCGCGGGCGCGGCCCGCTTCCTTGGCGCCGGCTTCGCCGCCGAGGCGGGTGTAGTCGTCAAAGGCGATCGTCTGGGCGCGGATGAAGCCGCGCTCGAAATCCGAGTGGATGACGCCGGCGGCCTGGGGGGCCTTGGTGCCCTTGGTGATCGTCCAGGCGCGGGCTTCCTTCGGGCCGACCGTGAAATAGGTGATCAGGCCGAGCAGGTCGTAGCCGGCGCGGATCAGGCGGTCGAGGCCGGGCTCTTCCAGGCCCAGCGTCTCCAGGAACTCCGCCTGCTCAGCGGCGTCGAGCTGGGCGATCTCGGATTCGATCGCGGCCGAAATCGTCACGCAGCCGGCGCCCTGCGCCTTGGCCATCTCGAAGACGCGGTCGGAATGCGCGTTGCCGGTGGCCGACGCGGATTCCTCGACGTTGCAGACATAGAGGACCGGCTTCGACGTCAGCAGGTTGAGCGCGTCGAACATGGGGCGGTCATCGGCGGAGACGTCGAGCAGGCGCGCGGGCTTGCCCTGGCGCAGCAGTTCCAGCGCGGCGTCCATCAGCACGACCTGGGCCTTGGCTTCCTTGTCGGTGGCGGCGCGTTTGCGCAGCGGGGTGACGCGGCGCTCCAGGCTGTCGAGGTCGGCGAGCATCAGCTCGGTTTCGACCGTCTCGGCATCGGAGACCGGATCGATACGGCCTTCGACATGGGTGATGTCGCCATCTTCGAAGCAGCGCAGCACATGGGCGATGGCGTCGACTTCGCGGATGTTGGCGAGAAACTGGTTGCCGAGGCCTTCACCCTTCGAGGCGCCGCGCACGAGGCCGGCGATGTCGACGAAGGTCAGACGGGTCGGCACGATCTGCTGCGACTTGCCGACTGCGGCCAGCTTGTCGAGGCGCGGGTCGGGAACCGCGACTTCGCCGGTATTCGGCTCGATGGTGCAGAACGGATAGTTCGCCGCCTGCGCCGCCGCCGTCTTGGTCAGCGCGTTGAAAAGGGTCGACTTGCCGACATTCGGCAGGCCGACGATCCCGCATTTGAAGCCCATGATGTTCCTTACTCGTCCTTGACGCCGAAGAGGCGCTTCAGCCCCGCCGCGAACGGCCCACCGGCCGGCGGCGAAGCTGGTGAAGATGATGGTGTGCCCGACGCACCAGCGGAAGCCGTCGCCTCGACCTTGGCGGACTTCGCCGGCCTTTCGGCCGCGTCCGGCTTGTCGCCCTTCGGGGCTTTTGCCGGCTTGTCGGGCTCGAGGCTGCGATGCAGCCGATTGGCGAAGGTGGCGTCCTTGCCGTCGGCCAGCAGCGCGGCATTCTCGGCCACGGCGTCGAGCAGCAGATTGATCCACTCGCCGTCGACCTTGGCGAAATCATGCAGCACGTAGCCGTGCACGAGTTCCTTGGAACCCGGATGGCCGATGCCCAGCCGAAGCCGCCGATAGTCCTCGCCGACATGCGCCGAGATCGAGCGCAGGCCATTATGGCCGCCATGGCCGCCGCCGGTTTTCATCCGGATCTTGGCCGCGGGCAGGTCGAGCTCGTCATGCATGACGACGATATCGGCGTTGGGAATCTTGTGAAACCGGGCGGCTTCGCCAACGGCGCGGCCGCTTTCGTTCATATAGGTCTGGGGCTTCATCAGGAGCGTCTTGCGCCCTGCGAGCGTGCCCTCGGAGACCAGCGCCTGGAAGCGCGAGCGCCAGGGGCTGAAGCCATGGCGGCGGTGGATCGCATCCGCCGCCATGAAGCCGATATTGTGCCGGTTGAGCGCGTATTGGCTTCCCGGGTTACCGAGGCCGACAATGAGGAGCATCCTGCTTCCCCCACGCAAAAACCGGGAAAGTGCCGAAGCTTACGCCTTGGCGGCGGGAGCAGCCTCGGTGGCCGCAGCTTCGTCTTCTTCGCTCTTCAGAGCGGCCGGAGCCGCGATCGTCGCGATCGTGAAGTCACGCTCGGAGATGACGGGGGTCACGCCAGCGGGAAGCTGGACGGCCGAAATGTGGATCGAATCGTTGATGTCGAGGCCGGACAGGTCGACGACGATGTGATCGGGGATCGCATCGGCCTGGACCGTTGCTTCGATCTCGTGACGAACGATGTTCAGCACGCCGCCGCGCTTGAGGCCGGGCGACTGCTCTTCATTGATGAACTGCACGGGGATCTGGACGTGCAGGGTCGAGCCAGCGGAGACGCGCAGGAAATCGACGTGGATCGGCTGATCGGTAACGGGGTGCAGCGCGTAGTCGCGCGGGATCACGCTGATCTTCTCGCCGTTGACGTCGATCGTGGCCACGGTCGTCAGGAAGCCACCAGCGTGGAGCTTCATGAAGATCTCTTTGTGGTTCAGTTCGATCGCCAGCGGAGCCTGCTTGTTGCCGTAGATGACGGCCGGAATCTTGCCTTCGCGACGCGACGCCCGGGCGGCCCCCTTGCCCACGCGGTTGCGGACAGAGGCCGTGAGCTCGTAAGTATTGCTCATCGGTATTCTCCTTGTGTGAAACAGAAAAAGGCCGCGGTGCCTCCAGGGGTGTCGGCGCGGCCGGCGTCCTTATAGACGAGGGAGTCCGATCGAACAAGCGCGCTGCGGCGGAAGCGGCGGAAACGCTGGCCTCGCGCCAGGAAATTCGGACACATCGGTCCGTGCCGCCGGCGCCACGGAGTGCGCGGGTTGCGTCGGCTGGGTCCGTGCGTTATTCGGAGTGTAATACTCATCTTTAAAACGGTACGTGTCGCCATGCTTGCTAGTCTTTGTCGAGGGGCGGCCCTCTGGGTCGCCATCGTCGCTTTGTCGCTCCCCATCGGCAGCACGATGGCGTTCGGCCAGGCCGGAGAGGCGCCAGCCGCCTCCGCGCCTGCGGCAGCAGCACCAACTCCGGCGCAGCCGATCGCTCCCGAGCCCGCCTTGCCGGATTCGGTCGAGGCGCCGGCCGGCGAACCCGGCGTCGATCGTTCGACCCTGCCGCATGACCTGTCGCCGATCGGCATGTTCACCAACGCCGACATTGTGGTGAAGGGCGTCATCGGCGTGCTGATCGCCGCCTCGATCCTGACCTGGGCCATCTTCCTGTCGAAGACGCTGGAACTCGCAGCATTGCGTCACAAGACGCGGGCGCTGGGCGAGCGTGTCGCACGCTCGCGCACGCTGCCCGAGGCGGAAGCGCAGGTTGGACGGCGCAAGGATCCGGCCGCCAGGCTGGTGCAGGCCGCCGTCGAGGAAGTGTCCCTGTCGGCCGGGCTTTCGGCCGAAGGCATCAAGGAACGCGTCGCCTCGCGCTTCGAACGGATCGAATCCGGCGCGGGGCGCGAGATGATCCGCGGCACGGCGGTGCTCGCGACGGTCGGCTCGCTTTCGCCCTTTATCGGCCTGTTCGGCACGGTCTGGGGCATCATGAATTCGTTCATCGGCATCAGCCAGGCCAACACGACCAATCTTGCCGTCGTCGCCCCCGGCATCGCCGAAGCGCTGTTCGCGACCGCGATCGGCCTGGTCGCCGCCATCCCGGCCGTGCTGTTCTACAATGTGTTCGCCCGCATCATCGCCGGCAACAAGGCGGTGATCGCCGACGTTTCGGCCGAGACGATGCGCCTGGTTTCGCGCGATCTGGACCGAGCCGACGCACGAGGCCCTTCGCGCCTCGCCGCGGCGGAGTGAGGGAAGCCATGGCAGGCAAGCTCACCCATCACGACGACGAACTGGTCGAGAACAGCGAAATCAACGTCACGCCGTTCATCGACGTGATGCTCGTGCTGCTGATCGTGTTCATGGTCGCCGCGCCGCTGGCGACCGTCGATGCGCCCGTCGACCTGCCGCGTTCCAACGCCAAGGCGGCGCCCCGCACCGACAAGCCGATTTTCCTGTCGCTCAAGCCGGACCTGTCGCTGGTTCTCGGCAACGATCCGGTCGCGGCCGAAGGCCTCGGCCCGGCGCTCGACGCGCTGACCAAGGGGAACCGCGAGGAGCGGCTCTATCTCCGCGCCGATCGCAAGGTGGCCTATGGCGACGTCATGGAACTGATGAACAAGCTGCGTGACGTCGGCTATGCCAAGGTGGCGCTCGTCGGGATGGACGGTGCCCGGTAGGGGCGAGCCGCATCCCGTCCCAAGACCGCCTGAGGCGGGTGGCGCTCCCAAAGGGGCAGGGTTGAGAAAGGTCGGCTTCCGTTATTGAACGGTGGCCTGCAGCTGAAAGCAAAAAAAAGGCCCGGACTGCCTGACTGGCATCCGGGCCTTTTTCTTGTCTGCAGCGCTATCAGATGAACAGGCTCGAGACCGACTTCTCGCTGGCGGTGCGGTTGATCGCTTCGCCGATCAGGGTCGAGATCGAGGTGACGCGGATGTTCGGCGCCTTCTGGACCGCTTCCGTCGGCTGGATCGAGTCGGTGATCACCAGTTCCTTGAGCATGGAATTGCTGATGCGGGCGACCGCGCCCCCCGAGAGCACGCCATGGGTGATGTAGGCGACGACCGACTTCGCGCCCTGGGCCAGCAGCGCCTCGGCGGCGTTGCACAGCGTGCCGCCGGAATCGACGATGTCGTCGAACAGGATGCAGTCGCGTCCCTCGACATTGCCGATGATGTTCATGACTTCGGATTCGCCCGGCCGCTCGCGGCGCTTGTCGACGATGGCGAGCGGCGCATCGATGCGCTTGGCCAGCGCACGGGCGCGCACCACACCGCCGACGTCGGGCGACACGACCATGACATTCTCGAGCTCGTAATGTTCCTTGATGTCACGCGTGATGACGGGAACCGCGAACAGATTGTCGGTCGGGATGTCGAAGAAGCCCTGGATCTGGCCGGCATGCAGGTCGAGCGTCAGGACGCGATCGGCGCCGGCATGGGTGATCAGATTGGCGACCAGCTTGGCGGAGATCGGGGTGCGCGGGCCGGCCTTGCGGTCCTGGCGGGCGTAACCGAAATAGGGAAGGACCGCCGTGATGCGGCGCGCGGAGGACCGGCGCAGCGCATCGATGATGATCAGCAGTTCCATCAGGTGGTCGTTGGCCGGGAAACTGGTCGACTGGACGACGAAGACGTCCTCGCCGCGCACGTTTTCCTGGATCTCGACGAAGATTTCCTCGTCCGCGAAACGACGGACTGAGCACTTCGCCAGCGGGATTTCGAGATAGGTGGCGATCGCCTCGGCGAGCACCCGGTTGGAGTTTCCGGCAACCAGCTTCAAGGTCTCGTGTCCCGACGTGAGGAGGTATAGGGCGAGCCAACCCCGCAAGGAGGTCGTTCGTTCAGGCGGCGCGTTGTACCAACTGCGCTGCCGCACTGCAAACGCGATTCGCGCGCGGGCGGCAAGCGCAGATTGGAGTCGATGTCGCGGTCACGCTCCCGATCCCCAGGCGACGATGGAAGCAACGGTGCGGCGCGCGACGTTCGAGATGGTGGCGTCGTCGACGCCCTGCCACGGATCCTGCGAGCCGTTCGCCGATGTTTCCTGGCCGGAAATCCGGTGGACGCGACGTCCGCTGGCGTCGAGCACGTCCCAGACATAGACGAGGATCGTGCCGGTGGAGTCGCCGACGGCGGAGAGATAGCCCTTGACCACGTAGTTGGCCTGCGGATCGCCCGACGGCACGAGCGCGACGTTTTGCGCCAAGGCTTCCTGGCCCAGTTGCGACGAAAGCTTGGTGAGGATGTTGCCGGGAGCGCCCGTCACAGGCGCGAACGAGAACTTGGCGTTGGCGAGCGGCACTGCCGGCAGGGCTGGCGTCGTGGGTGCGGAGGCCGTCGCCGAACCGGACGACGAGCCAGAGCTCAACGTATTGTTGCAAGCTGCCAAAGCAAACGTGGCCAACAGGATGGCGGCGCATGCGAGCAGCCGATTTCCCTTCACCATCATGGCGATCGTCCTTCCGGCGCGGTCGTCAGGACCCCTGGAGCCTGTCTAGCGGCAATTCAATACGGGGTCCAGACGCGGTTTCCCGAACTGCATGATTGCGGGGCCTTCCGGGCTACTTACGCGACGATCGTGATCGCATGCAGCAGCCGGCCATAGTCGGGCTCGCCGGCATGGGTCGTGCGCCGGTAGGAGAAGAAACGGCCGGGGTCGGCATAGGTGCAGAGCGCCAGGTCATCGACCGTGCCCAGCCCGGCGGCCCGCAGGCGCATGCCGATGAAGGCCGGCAGGTCGAACTGGTGATGCTCGGCGCGCCCCGACGGGGCGAAGAACGCATCATTGGCCGCGTCGGCCTCAAGAAAGCGGGCGCGGAATTCCGGCCCGACTTCATAGGCCGATCGGGAGATGGTCGGTCCGAGCACGGCCACGATCCGTTCCCGGCGCGCGCCCAGCGCTTCCATGGCGGCGACGGTCGCCTCCAGCACACCGGTGAAGGCGCCCTTCCAGCCGGCATGCGCCGCGCCGACGACGCCTGCCGCGCCATCGGCGAAGAGCACGGGGCCGCAATCGGCCGTGCCGACGCCGATGGCTATCCCCGGGTGGTTGGTGACGACGGCGTCCGCCTTGGGGCCTTCGCCAACCGGCCAGACCGCATCGACGGTGACGACGTCGGGACTGTGCACCTGGTAGGGGGTGGCGAGCCGGTCGGCCGCGACGCCCAGATCCGCCGTGACACGGGCCCGGTTCTCCATCACATGCGTGCGCTCGTCGGCCGAGCCGACGCCGCAGTTCAGGCTCGCATAGATGCCTTCCGAAACGCCGCCCTGCCGCGTGAAGAAGCCATGCCGGATGCCCGGGAGGGCGGAGAGGGCGTCGGCGGTGATCTTCATGGCGTGTCTCCTGCAAGGCGGGAAGGGTAGGGCTTGATCCGACGAATCGATGTCATCCGAAAGGCGGGGCGACCAGATTGCCGCCTGTCACGCAGAGCACTTTGAACAGGGAGCCCATCGCGGCCGGGCCGGCCAAGCGCTCGACGGCGGCGCGGATCGCGTCCTGCGTGGCGGCGTCCTTGCCGGCGCCGAGCCGGCCGGCCCGTTCGAGCAGGCCGAGCGCCAACAGGAAATCGCCCTGCGTCCAGATGGCCGAGGCGCGGGCGCCGTTTGCCTCGGCGGTGCGGGAAAGCGCAGCGAAATCGACATGCACGGTGAGGTCCGCTTCGCCGGGATGGGCCAGCGGATCGTCGAAGGCATGGCTGCGGAGCGCCTGCAGGGTGTCGCCATAGCCGGATTCGGCATGGCCATAGTCGATCGTCAGGAAGGCGCCGCCGGAGTGTTGCAGCCGGGCGGCGAGCGTCGCCATGATCGCCGCCGAGATCGAGGCGGTCTCGACCAGCGAGCCTTCCGGCGCCCGGTCGTCCGCGCCGTCGAAATGCGCATTCCCTCGGAGGCCGAAGGCGAGCCGCCCTTCGCTGACGCCGACCATCCGTTCCGCCCAGCCATCCGCCGTGCGGAGGAACTGCCGGACCGGCAGCGCGTCGAAGAGTTCGTTGGCGACGACGATCGCGGGGCCTTCCGGCAGCGCGTCGATATGCTCGATCCAGTCGATGGCGTGCCCGGCGAGCGTATCGGCCTGGATGGCGCGCAGCCGGGGGCTGGTCTCGACAAGCACGATGGTCGCGGCTTTTTCGAAGTCGGGCGCGACCTTCGCTGCGCGCAGCGCATCGGCCATGAGCGTGCCGCGGCCGGGACCGATCTCCGCCAGGACGAAGGCGGCCGGGCTGCCCATGCGCCGCCAGGTCTCTACCGCCCACAGCCCGATCAGTTCGCCGAACATCTGGCTCACTTCCGGCGCGGTGACGAAATCGCCGGCGGATCCGAACGGTTCGCGCGTCGTGTAGTAGCCAAACTCGGGGTCGCCGAGACAGGCGGCCATATAGTCGGCGATGGTGATCGGGCCGAAATTCTCGATGCGATGGACCAGCTTTTCGGCCAGCGGGGTCATGCAGCGGCGACCGGACGGCGCGAGGCGACGACGAGCAGGATGATGCCAGCGATCACCAGCGGCAGCGAGAGCAGCATGCCCATGGTGAGGCCGCCGGAGAAGTAGCCGATCTGGATGTCCGGCTCGCGGAAGAATTCCGAGAAGATGCGGGCGAGGCCATAGCCGATCGCGAAGATCGCCGAGATGAAGCCGGGCTGGCGCAGGCGCAGCTGCTTGTGGGTGAAGAAGCGCAGAACGAGAAAGAGCACCAAACCTTCGAGCAGGGCTTCGTAAAGCTGGCTCGGATGGCGGGGCTGGCTGTCGGCATTGGGGAAGATGATCGCCCAGGCGACATCGGTCGGGCGGCCCCAGAGCTCGCCATTGATGAAATTGGCGATGCGGCCGAACAGCAGGCCGAAGGTGACCGAAGGCGCGACGACGTCGATCAGCGACCAGGTCGGGATCTTGCGGGAGCGCGCAAACAGGATCATGGCGATGACGGTGCCGAGGAAGCCGCCATGGAAGGACATGCCGCCATTCCACACCTGGAAGATCTGCCAGGGGGCGGCCAGGAACATCGGCAGGTCGTAGAAAAGAACGTAGCCCGCCCGCCCGCCGACGATGATGCCGATCGTCGCCCAGACCACGAAGTCGTCGATGTCGATCGACTTCATCGGCGCGCCGGCCGGGCCCCAGAGCCTGGCATTGTTGACGAGGCGCTTGGCGTACCACCAGCCGATCAGGATGCCGACGATATAGGCGAGCGCGTACCAGCGGATCGCGAACGGGCCGATCTGGATCAGGGTCGGGTCGATGGCCGGGAAGGGCAGGGCGAACAGCATCAAGTGGCTCCGGCGGTCGGTCGGGCGGCATTGGTGCGCTGATCCGGGGGGAAGGGTCAAGCCCGGGCGTGCGCGACCCCTCGACACCTTGTTCGCCGGAGGGCACGCAACCATACTAGAAGGGAGATACCGTTACCCCGGAGGCTGCCCATGAACACGACCCCGAACCGGCTGTTCGACGAATTCGCCAAGCTGATGACCGACGCCGCCGGCATGGCGCAGGGCGTCAAGCGCGAAGCCGAGACCGTGATGAAGCATCAGGCCGAGCGCCTGTTTGCCGATATGGACTTCGTCAAGCGCGATGAGTTCGATGTCGTTCGCGAGATGGCGCAGAAGGCGCGCAGCGAGAACGAGGCACTGACGGCGCGGGTCGCCGAGCTGGAGGCCAAGCTGGCGGTGCTGACCCAGGGCCATATCGTTGCCGTGCCCTCGACCGACGAGCGCTAAGCGCACAATCGGCTCACAAGATCTAATTAAACCCGGGTAATATTTGACATTGGAATATTGCCCGGGTAAAAAGCCGCGCTGTGCGGCTGCTCGATCGTGGCCGCTCTCAACAAGACGATCCGGGGAGCGGATGACATGCAGCGCGACGAGCGGAAGGCGGCCATTTCCGCCTACAAGAAGCGGGAAGACAGCGTGGGCATCTATGCCGTCCGCTGCGCCACGACGGGCGAAGCCTGGGTCGGCAAGGCGCCCAATCTGGATGCGATCCAGAACCGTCTCTGGTTCACGCTCGGACATGGCACGTGCACGGCGGCGAGCCTGCAGGCTGCCTGGAACCGGCACGGCTCAGACGCCTTTCGGCTCGACGTGCTCGAGCGGCTGGAGCCTGAGGAATCCGCCTATATCCGCAATGCGGTCCTGAAGGAGCGCTGCCAGCACTGGCGGGCAGAACTTGGCGCGCAGACCGTCTGACATTCCCACAAAGAAAAACGGCCGGAGAAATCTCCGGCCGTTTCTTTTGTTTCTCGAGGATCCCGCGACTGGATCAGGCGAGGACCTTGGCGCCCTGGACGAGGTCCGTATAGGCCTGCATCAGGTCCGCGCTGATCTTGCCCGGCGTGAACTTGTGCTCGCCGATCTCGGAGACGGGCGTGACTTCGGCGGCGGTGCCGCAGAGCCAGCATTCGCTGAAGGTCGAAAGCTCTTCCGGGGCGATCCGGCGCTCGATCACTTCAAGGCCGCGCGACTTGGCAAGGCCGATCACCGTCTGGCGGGTGATGCCATTCAGGAAGCGGTCGGCCAGCGGCGTGTGGATGACGCCATCCTTGACGAAGAACACGTTGGCGCCCGTCGATTCCGCGACATTGCCTTCCCAGTCCAGCATCAGCGCATCGGCATAGCCGCAGGCTTCGGCGGCATGCTTGGAGATCGTGCAGATCATGTAGAGACCCGACGCCTTGGCCAGCGACGGAGCGGTGCGCGGATCGGGACGGCGATACTTCGCCCAGTCGAGACGGATGCCCTTCAGGCGCTCGGCAGGGGTGAAGTAGGACGGCCATTCCCAGGCGGCGATAGCGACGTTGATCTTGTTCTTCTGGGCCGAGACGCCCATGGCCTCGCTGCCGCGCCAGGCGATGGGGCGCAGATAGCCGTCGACCAGGCCGTTCTTGGCGAGCGTCGCGTTCGAGGCCTCGTCGATCTCCTCGATCGTGTAGGGGATCTTGAAATCGAGGATTTCGGCCGAATGGAACAGCCGCTCGGTGTGCTCGCGCAGCTTGAAGATGGTGCCGTTATAGGCGCGCTCACCTTCGAACACGGCGCTGGCATAGTGCAGGCCATGGGTGAGTACGTGAATCTTCGCGTCCTTCCACGGAACGAAGGATCCGTTTATCCAGATCCAACCATCTTTCTGGTCGAAGGGGACCGCGCTCATTTTCCTCACTCCATATCGGCCGCCGGCTGCGGCCGCGCCCTGTTGGCGTTGATTGTCGTGCCTATTTCTCGCGCCGGTTGGGCAAAGTAAAGCCAGTTCCAGCAACGACTTTTTTGCGCCGCCTTGAAACAGTCGGTAAAGTGCCGGTCGAAACGCGATCGCGCGAGAGGGTGTCGCGGGAAGGGAAACGGCTGGCGCGTTCGATCATTTCGTCGCGGCCACTCATCAGGTAACAATCGAACCAAAATATGTCAATATGGCTGACATAAATTTCGCGACCGATTCGAAGGGACCGGCATCCGTGCAGCGCGACGAGTCCGTCAAAACGCCTCTTTCGGTCCAGGAACAGCCCGAACTGGTGCTGATCGAACTGCTCTTCTACGCCTATCGGGACTTCGTCTCCGATCCGGACGTCGTGCTGGCGAAGTTCCAGTTCGGCCGCGCCCATCACCGCGTGGTCCACTTCGTAAACCGCCATCCGGGCATGCGCGTCGCCGACCTGCTGGACATCCTGAAGATCACCAAGCAAAGCCTCGGGCGCGTGCTCAAGCAACTGATCGATACCGGCTATATCGAGCAGGTGCCGGGGCCTGTCGATCGCCGGCAGAGGCTGCTTTATCCGACCGCCAAGGGCAGGGCGCTCGACCAGCGTCTCACCGAACCGCAGGCGGAACGCATCCGTACCGCGCTTGAGCCGTTGGGTCCGGAAGGGCGCCTCGCGGCCGAGCGTTTCCTTCGGCTGATGATCGATCCGTCCGAACGGGATAAGGTCGCGCAGATGATCGAGCAGTGATGCGCGTGGAGTATGCACGATGAGCGATTTGGCAACCGCCCCCCTGGCCGATGATGCGCCGCATCTTCTCGTCATCGACGATGATGCGCGCATTCGCACGCTTCTCTCGCGTTACCTGAACGACAACGGCTTTCGCGTCGATGTCGCGGCCAACGCCGCCGAGGCGCGCGGCCGACTCGGTGGCCTCGCCTTCGATCTGCTCGTCGTCGACGTGATGATGCCGGGCGAGACCGGGCTCGAGCTTCTCCGGAGCCTGCGCGAGACGATGGAGGTGCCGATCCTCATGCTGACCGCGCGCACCGAGATCGAGAGCCGCATCAAGGGCCTGGAACTCGGCGCCGACGACTATCTCGGCAAGCCGTTCGAGCCGCGGGAACTGCTGCTGCGGATCAACGCGATCCTGAAGCGCGGCACCGCGACCGCGGCGCCGCTGATCGAGCAGGTCCGCTTCGGGCCCTTCACCTTCCACATCGCCCGGCGTGAGTTGCGGCGCGGGCAGGAGACGATCCGGCTGACGGATCGCGAGCGCCAGATCATGGCCGTCTTCGCCGAGACGCCGAACGAGACCGTGCCGCGCCTGTCGCTGCTGGCCGAGGACGAGCCGGCCGGCGAGCGTACCATCGACGTGCAGATCAACCGGCTCCGCCGCAAGATAGAGGTCGATCCCGCCAACCCGCTCTTCCTGCAGACGGTGCGCGGCATCGGCTACCGTCTGGTGACCGAAGCGTGACGCCATCCCGCCAGTCGGCTGTCGCTACCCGGGGTCGGCGCTGATGGACAAGCTTCCGCCTTCCATCCCAAGCCGTCGCGTGACCGGCGGCTGGGCTGAGTGGCCCGCCGTGGTCGCGCTGCGCCGCCTGGCCCGATCGCCGGCTGCCAATTCTCTGCGCCGGCTTGCGCGCCGCGCGCAACCTGTCCTCGACGTCTTGCTGGTGCCCTATCGCTTCCTCGGCAAGCGGATGGCGGCGGCGATGCCGAAGGGGCTCTATGCCCGCGCGCTGATCATCATCATCACGCCGATCGTCATCCTGCAGTCGGTGGTTGCCTTCGTCTTCATGGAGCGTCACTGGCAGACGGTGACGCAGCGCCTTTCGGCCGCGACCGTGCGCGACATCGCGGCGATCGTCGACCTGATCGACACCTATCCCGCCGATCCCAACTTCACCCAGATCATCCGCATCGCGCAGGACCGGCTCGGCCTGACCATTTCGGTCATCCCCAACGAGCCGCTGCCGCCGGCGGCGCCGAAGCCGTTCTTCTCGCTGCTCGACAGCGCGCTGTCGCGCGAGATCGGCCGTCAGATCAACAAGCCCTACTGGATCGACACGGTCGGGCGCTCCAACCTCGTCGAGATCCGCATCCAGCTCGGCGACAAGGTGCTGCGCGTGCTGGCTCGCCGTAGCCAGACCTATGCGTCCAATTCCGAGATCTTCATCTTCTGGATGGTGGGCACCAGCCTGGTGCTGCTGACGATCGCGATCGCCTTCCTGCGCAATCAGATCCGCCCGATCCAGCAGCTCGCCGATGCGGCCGAGAATTTCGGCATGGGCCGCGAAATGGCGGATTTCAATCCGCGCGGCGCGCGCGAGGTGCGACGCGCTAGCGCCGCCTTCATGGAAATGCGCAACCGCATCGAGCGGCAGATGGAACAGCGCACGACGATGCTGGCCGGCGTCAGCCACGACCTGCGCACCGTGCTGACGCGCTTCCGCCTGCAATTGGCGCTGCTGCGCGAAACGCCCGACATCCGCGCCATGCGCCGCGACGTCGACGACATGCAGCGCATGCTGGAGGGCTATCTGGCCTTCGCCCGCGATGACGCAGACGAGCCGACGGCGGCGACCAATATCGCGACGCTGCTGGCTGAGGTCGCGGAGAACGCCAGTCGGGTGGGGCACGACGTTTCGCAGGACTTCACGGGCGATCCGATCGTCAGCATCCGCCCGAACGATTTCAAGCGCTGCCTGTCCAACCTGGTGATGAATGCGTGCCGGCACGGCGACCGCATCGAACTGCACGGCTCGCATGTCGACGGCTGGCTCGTCATCCATGTCGATGATGACGGGCCGGGTATCGAAGAGGCGGAGCGCGAGGCGGTGTTCCGGCCATTTTACCGGCTCGACGAAGCGCGCAATCTTGACGAGAGCGGCACCGGCCTCGGCCTGCCAATCGCCCGCGACATCGCGCGCTTCCATGGCGGCGATGTCACGCTGTCCGATGCGCCGGGCGGCGGCTTGCGCGCCACGGTCCGCATTCCGGCCTGATCAGGCCTCAGGCGCCCGGCTGCAGGCGGATGCGAGTGCCCCAGGGGTCGAGCAGTTCGCGCTCGGCGTGGATCCCCGAACCCGCCAGGGTCACATAGGCGAGGCCGTTGCGCTCGGGATCGCGCTTGCCCGCGCCCCGGCTCTGCCAGTGGTTGGCGCCGATATGGTGGTGGTAGCCGCCGGACGACAGGAACGAGGCGCTGGGCATCGTCGTGACTTCGTCGAGGCCGACTTCCGACTTCCACCAGTTCGCCGCCACCGGGGCGTCGCCGACACGCAGATGCACATGGCCGATGCGCAGGAATTCCGGCGCGCCGCTCCATGGCGAAGGCCGCTCTCCGAGCGAAGAGACGATCGCATTGACGTCGAGCGGATCGGTCGCCATGCGCACATGCGGGCCTTCCCAGACCCACTCGTCGGTCGGGCGATCGGAATAGATCTCGACGCCATTGCCTTCGGGGTCGGTCAGGTAGAACGCCTCGCTCACCAGATGATCCGCCATGCCGTCGACGGGCAGGCGCTTCTCGCTCGCATACAGGATCCAGCGGCCGAGATCGGCGCGCGTCGGCATCAGGAACGCGGTATGGAAGAGGCCCGCCTGCCGGGTATCGTCGCTCGTGCCGCGCGGATGCGGCTCGATCACAAGGAACGGCACGCCGCGGGCGCCGAGCGTCACGGTCCCGCCGGCGCTCGAGATCGTCTCCAGGCCCAGGACGTCGCGGTAATAGTCGGCGACCTTCTCGACGTCATGCGCCTTGAGGCCGACCTCGGCGATATGGATCGGACGGGTCAGGGAAAAGGGCAGTCCGGTTTCGGCTTGGCTCATGGCGTGGCGACCTCTGGTTGAAACCAATACCTAGTCATTCAGGTCCGGGATCGACAGTCGCACGCCAGTGAACACACCGTCCAATGGCGGCGGAAGCCTTGCGGGATCGCGTTTTCTTCAAGCGAACCGGTACCCACTTCGCTCGAAACGCTCTAGAACAGGCGGCCGCCATCCGGCACGGTCCGCTCGACGGCGGTCAGCACCACGTCGCCCTCGGCGTCCGGCATGCCGAGTGTAAGAACTTCCGACATGAAGGGGCCGATCTGGCGCGGCGGAAAGTTCACGACCGCCATGACCTGGCGGCCGATGAGCTCGGCCGGCTGGTAATATTTGGTGATCTGGGCCGAGGACTTCTTGCGGCCGATCTCCGGACCGAAGTCGATGACCAGCTTGATCGCCGGCTTGCGCGCTTCCGGAAAGGGGCCCGCTTCTACGATGGTCCCGACCCGGATATCCACCTTGAGGAAATCGTCGAAGCTGATCGTCTTTGGGGCGGGCGCGTCCATGTCGTCTCTCCGTTGGCTGACCGCTCACGGGGCAGCATGACGAGCCGCCGGGTCAAGCGGCCGGCTGGGCCGTGTCAGGCTTCGGCTCGCGCGGCCTGCGCTCCGGACGATGGCGATGAAGCCGGTTGGCGACGCGGCAGACCAAGCCCGCGGCCCGGTCGGTGCGACGCGACCACGTCTCCGCATGTTCCAGCGCCCGGTCGAGCGCCGCCATCGTCTTCGACAGGTCGGGATCTTCATCCTTCAGCCATACCGGTAGGACGCGCGACATCATCAGCACGAAGCCCTGCGTCCGCGCCGCGCCGCGCAGGCCGTCGGTTGAGATGCCGGCCCCCGCCAGCGTGAAGCGGGCGCTGTCGAGGGCGACGCGGTTGAGGCAGAGCGCGAGCGCCGGGTCGCGCCGGGCGGATTCGGCCAGATGGCCGATCGCGGCGCGATACGGCGCCATCTGGTCGAGGCGCTTCATGATCAGGTCGAACAGCCGGTCGCGGCCCGACTCGTCCGTCGAGGGCGTCTCGGCTCCGTCGAGCACGGCACGGTCGATACGGCGCATGAAGTCGGCGAGGATGTCGATCTTGCCGTCATACGCCTCGCGCAGCGCTCCCAGAGAAAGCCCGGCCCGGGCCGCGATGTCGCCAAGGCCGATTTCGGCATAGGGCTTCGCGGACAGCAGACCGAGCAACGCGTCGACGATTTGGGTCTTCGTCTCGTTCGGCATGATGCAATCTCCTCTATTCCCTCTATCTAGGGATGCCTTGTGGCGGAGACGAGGCTGATCAGCCGGCCAGTTCCTCGGCGCGCTGCTTGGCGGCCGCAACCGCGCGCACGAGAAGCGGTGCCAGGCCGTCCTCCGCCATCAGCACGTTCAGCGCCGCCGCCGTGGTGCCGCCCGGCGAGGTCACGTTCTTGCGCAGGGTGTCGGCCGGCAGCGGCGACTGATTGAGCAGTTCGCCGGCGCCGACGATCGTCTGCCGGGCGAAGCGGGCGGCGAGCTCCGGCGTGAAACCGGCCTCGATGCCGGCCTTGGTGAGGCATTCGACGAGCAGGAAGACATAGGCAGGGCCGGACCCGGAGACGGCGGTCACCGTGTCGATCAGGCTCTCCGTCTCGACCCAGCCGAATTCCCCAACCGCCGCAAGCAGGGCGCCGACCAAGTCGCGATCCTCTGCTGTCACGGCCGGATTGGCGAAGGCGCCGGTCATGCCGCGCCCGACCTGGGCCGGCGTGTTCGGCATGGTGCGCACGATGGCGCCGCCAAGCGCGGCTTCGAGCGTCGCGATCGTGGTGCCCGCGGCAATCGAGATCGTCACTGTGCCCGGGCCGATCAGGTCCCGCACGGCGGGAAGCGCCGTGCCCATCATCTGCGGCTTGACCGCCAGCAGCAGCACACGCGCCGTGACGCCGGCGGGCGCGCTGGTCTCGTGTGCGATGCCATGCGCGGCCAGAAGCGCCAGCGTCTCTTCCGGCGGCTTCGGGTCGACGACGATCACCGCCTTCGGGTCCAGCCCGGAGGCAAGCCAGCCGGTCAGCAGCGCGCCGCCCATCTTGCCGGCGCCGATGAGGACGATAGGGGAGGAGGGCGTCAGGGCGGAGAGAGACATGCGGAAGCGCTCGTTCGTGAATGGCGACGATGTGTCTGTACGGCGCTCCGCGCCGGCGCGAAAGGCCTCTCCCATGCGCCGCGCCGCAGGCTGGGCAAGGAGACGCGGTCAGGCAGACGCTGTCCGGCCAAGGGGCCGGCAACAGAGGAGAGGAAGGCGGCGCGCGGGTTACACGCGCCGGCCTCGATCGATCAGGCTTCGCCGACCGTCTCGAACAGGACGGTTTCGAGCGCCTCGGCGGCGGACTTGCCGGCCCAGACCACGAACTGGAAGGCCTGGTAATAGCGCTCGCAGCTTTCGATCGCGTTTTCCAGCAGTCCCTCGACCTGGCGGCTGTTGGGTTCCGCGCCGCCGGCCAGCAACAGCGTCTGCCGATACATGACGACGCCTTCCTTGCTCCAGAGGTCGAAATGGCCGATCCAGAGTTGCTCGTTCACCAGGGAAAGCAGGCGCATGACTTCGGTCTTGCGCGGGTCTGTCACTTTCAGATCGAAGGCGCAGGCCAGGTGCACCGCCTCCATGTCCTCCATCCAGGAGAAGGAGACGTGGTAGTCGCACCAGCCGCCGGCGATGGAGATGGTGATCTCGTCGTCGCCGGATCGCTCGAAGCTCCAATCATTGAGCCCTGCGATGTGCTCGATCATATCGACCGGATTGGACTGCCGGTCTTCGGTCTCGAAGTCGATGAGGCTCATGGCCGACCCTCGCGCTTGATCGGGGAAAACGCAACGCAACAAAACGACTGCCGAAAGCAGATCTTCAGAGCCAGCCCTCCTGTTGAGCAAGAACCGGTCCGCCCCGTGCGGAAAAACCGGTATCCATCTCGTTCTCAACGGTGGCGCCAGGCAGAGCAGCGCGAATCTTCATTGAGTATCAGTATATAGGGAGCCTAAGAAATTTCGCGATGACTTTTCCTCCACTGGGGTGTCGGAATTGTGGACGCTCAGGCAGGCGGCGCCCCTGGCGGTTCTCCAGACCTAAAAAAGCCGCCGGCGTGGCCGGCGGCTTTCTCGATCATGTCGCGATGGCGAAGGTACTAGCCCGGCTGCAGATCCACGGCCTTCGGGCCCTTGCCGCGCTTGTCCGGCTCGGTCTCGAATGTGATCCGCATGCCATCGTTCATGTTCGAAATACCCGAACGCTCGACGGCCGTGACGTGAACGAACACATCCTTGCCGCCGTCATCAGGGGTAATGAAGCCGAATCCCTTCGACGCATTGAAGAATTTGACTGTACCAGTCTGTCGCATCGCTGTTCCTTTCCCGTTCTCTTCATTCTGCCAGCCGCTCCGCTCGGCCAGCACACTCCAGGCACTCAGGTTGTCGGGGAAAGGTCTCTGCGTCTTATCGATATCGTGCGGTCGCTCACGCTAGCCGCCCCGCGAATGTCGTAGCATCCGACGCGCTTTGTTCCAGTCTCCGTCGGGTCCTTTGCCCGTGCAGGGCAAAATATGCTTCAGCATTCGCAGAAAATCAATGCCCTACATTCCCATACGTAAGGTATCGCGTTGCTTGGCAAGACTGCAACCTGCCTTACCATTATTCTATATGTTCGACTGACGGTAAGCATGGCTTGGCAGGCAGGGCATATTGCGTTGCGGCACCTTGAGGCCAAGGCGCCTTGCGCTGCAAGGGGAGCATGCCCAGATAGGTAGGCGCGAGGAGCCCGAAACGAACCTCCGGAAACGGAAGCCGGCGTGTCATTCAACTGGCATGAACGCTGCATATTGCGGGGCGGAAACGCCGAATACGCGCTTGACGAAAATTTGACGTCACGCAACGGAACAAAGTCGGACGGATCGCATTATATCTCACGATCATATTTATCGTGTTCGCAGGGCAGGGCGGAGATCGATGATGTCAGGGTTCAGCGCGGATAATCTGCTGGCAGCGGCGGCAGTCTGGGTTGCAATCATGTTGCCGAGCGCGGCGTTCGGCCACGACCCCGTTTCGGAGGGCGTGGTGGCGCAGCGCTGCCATGCCAGCCAAGTCCAGGCTCAGTCCTCCGACACCGTCCCGGATCTTGTCCGCATCGGGTCCGATCGCGCGGCCTGATCCCTAGCTGATATCTACCTGCATTCAGGCGGCCGGCGCCGTTGCCGGCTGTTGCCGGGCGAGGTGCCAGGAAGCCAGCGCCACAATCAGGGCCGCGACCGTCAGCGTGGCGCCGACCAGAGGTAGCTTGTCATAGGTCGCGCCCATGGTGATGGCGAGCCCGCCCACCCACGCGCCGCCGGCATTGCCGACATTGAATGCACCCTGGTTCAGCGTAGACGCCAGATTGGGCGCCTCGCCGGCGCATTCGATCACGCGCATCTGCAGGGGCGCGATCAGGATGAACATCACGCAGCCCCAGACGAAGACGCTGATGCAGGCGCCGATGACGGAATGGCTGGTGTAGGTGAACTGCGCCAGCACGAGGATCAGCGCGGTGAGGGCGCCGAGGATCGTCGGCATCAATTTCCAGTCCGCCAACCGGCCGCCGATCAGGTTGCCGATCGTGATGCCGACGCCGAACAGCAGCAGCACCCAGGTGACCTGATGCGGCGCTAGGCCGGTCACGGTCTGCAGGATCGGCGCGATATAGGTGAAGCAGGCAAAGGTGGCGGCTGCCGACAGCACGCTCACGGCCATGGCGAGCCAGACCTGCAGGCGCTTGAACACGGCAAATTCGCGCATCAGGCTCGGTGGCGCGGTGGCGCCGCGGTCGGACGGAACCCAGGCGATGATGGCCGCGACCGAGACCAGGCCGATCGCCACGACGGCCCAGAAGGTGGCGCGCCAGCCGGCGATCTGTCCGAGCGCGGTGCCGCCCGGCACACCGAGAATGTTGGCGAGCGTCAGGCCGGCGAAGACCAGCGCCATGGCCTGGGCGCGCTGGTTGCGCGGCACCAGCGTGCCCGCGACGACGGCGCTGATGCCGAAGAACGCGCCATGGCCGAAGGCGGTAAACACGCGCGCCGCCATCAGCAGCCCGTAGGTGGGTGCGACGGCGCAGAAGATGTTGCCGACCACGAACAGCATGGCCAATCCGACCAGCGTGATCTTGCGCGGCAATCGCGCGGTGGCCAGCACGATGATCGGTCCGCCGATGACGACGCCGATCGCATAGCCGGTGATCAGCAGGCCCGCGCTTGGGATCGAGACGCCGAGATCCGCCGCCACTTCCGGCAGCAGGCCCATGATGACGAATTCAGTCGTGCCGATGCCGAACGAGGCAATGGCCAGGGCGAAGAGGGCGATCGGCATCAGGAAGTCCGGCGGTGAAGGGCGGTGCGGCTGGAGAGGCGCGATGGACGAGAGAATGACCGCCGACCTGCGCATTTTGCAATGCACAAATCGTCGGTCATTGCATTTTGCAACGCACGTTCAGTGAGGCGCGGGGGATGATCCCCGCAGAGCCGGTCAGGTGATGGAGGTGAAGAGCCGGTTCCAGCGGATCGACCACGGCCACTTCCAGAATTCCCAGACGCGTGCGCCGTCGGCGATCGAGAAGAACACCCAGCGGGCCTTGCCCTCGACATTCTCGTTGGGAACGAAACCCATCGACTGCATGTCGCGCGAATCCGCCGAATTGTCGCGGTTGTCGCCCATCATGAATAGGTGGCCGGGCGGAACTTCATATTTGGGCGTGTTGTCGAACGAGCCGCGATCGCCCTCGATCTCGATGATCTGGTGCTTGACGCCGCTCGGCAGCGTTTCTTCGTAGCGCGGCGCGGAGATCGTGTTACCGAAGAAATCCTTGGTCTCGTAAGGCTCGATCGGCTGGCGCTCGACCATCTTGTCGTTGATGTAGAGCCGGCCATCGATCATCTGCACGGTGTCGCCGGACTTGCCGATGACGCGCTTGATGAAATCGGTCGAATTGTCCTTCGGTCCCTTGAAGACGACGATGTCGCCCTGGTTCGGCTCCGAGCCCCAGATGCGGCCTTCGAACGGTCCCATGCCGAACGGGAACGAGTAGCGCGAATAGCCGTAGGAATATTTCGAGACGAACAGGTAGTCGCCGATCTCCAGCGTCGGGATCAGCGAGCCCGACGGAATCTCGAAGGGCTGGAACAGGAAGGTTCGCACGATGAGTGCGATGATCAGCGCTTCGGCGAAGACGCGGATGGTGCCGCCGAGACCGTCCTTGGACGACTTCTTTTTCTCGGCGGTCTTCTCTAGTTCAGCCATCATGCGACTTTCAGCCGATTGGGGAGCCTGTCATTTAGGCGATGCCGGCCCGAGCGGCAACCGAAAGCCGTCGGGCCCGCCCGCCCGTCGGCGATGCGATGCTCGTATCGGTTGACGATGCGTCTTCCTGCGTCGGGGCTGACCAGCGACGGGGATATCGCCATATCTGCGGCGATCCGGGCCGTTCTGCTCCGAAGCGCCCGAAGAGGTGACCCCAATGGAATTCGGCATCTATACCTTCGGCGACAATATGCCCGACCCGATAACGGGTGCCCGGCTCGATCCGGTGCAGCGCGTGCGCAATCTGATCGAGGAGATCGAACTGGCCGACCAGGTCGGCCTCGACGTCTTCGGTCTCGGCGAGCATCACCGGTCCGACTATCTGGTATCCGCCCCCGACGTGATCCTGGCGGCCGGCGCGGCGCGGACGAAGACGATCCGTCTCTCCAGCGCCGTCACGGTTCTCTCCTCGGACGATCCAGTCCGTGTCTTCCAGCGCTTCTCGACGCTCGACCTCGTGTCCAACGGTCGCGCCGAGATCATGGCCGGGCGCGGCTCGTTCATCGAATCCTTCCCGCTGTTCGGCTTCGACCTCGGTGACTATGACGCGCTGTTCGCGGAAAACTTGGACCTGCTGCTGAAGCTGCGCGAAGCCGAGCGGGTGACCTGGCCCGGCGGCCATCGCGCCGCGATCCACGACCTCGGCGTCTATCCGCGTCCCGTCCAGGATCCTCTGCCGGTCTGGATCGCGGTCGGCGGAACGCCGCAATCGGTCGTGCGGGCAGCGGTGCTTGGCCTGCCGCTGGCGATCGCCATCATCGGCGGCAACCCGGCCCATTTCCAGCCGCTGGTCGACCTCTACCATCGCGCCGCAAAGGAATCCGGCAGCGACCCGACCCATCTGCGCGTCGGCATCAATTCGCACGGCTTCATCGCCGAGAATTCGCAGGACGCGGCCGACATCGCCTATCCGCCCTTCGCCGCCGTGATGACCAAGCTCGGCAAGGAGCGCGGCTGGCCGCCGACAACGCGCGGCCAGTTCGAGGCCCAGCGCCGACTGCATGGCGCGCTCTTTGTGGGCAGCCCCTCGGAGGTGGCCGAAAAGATCCTCTACCAGCACGAACTGTTCGACCATGACCGCTTCCTGATCCAGTTCAGCGTCGGCACGCTGCCGCATGACAAGATGATGAAGTCGATCGAGCTGTTCGGGACCAAGGTGGTGCCGGAGGTCCGGAAGGCGCTGGCCGCGAAGGCGGAAACGGCCGCTGTCCCATAGGCTTGTGGCGGGATGTTGATGCTCCGCAGCGCCGCGACAATCGTTAACGCGGGGCTGATTCGGGGCCTGCTGGCGATTCGCGGGGAGGGCGCCCTGGCTGAGAGCGGCGCGTTGCGGGATGACGCAGCGACCGGCAGGAAAACGCAGGAAACGAGCGGCTTTTCGCGTTCGTGTTGATGGGGCCGGCGCCTGCAACTCGAATTTTTTTGCGCGCCCTAACCCCTTCGGAATTCCTCACTTTTGCCCTTCAAACCCTTAACGGGCCCCGCGTGGTTAACCACTCGTTAACCAGCGTGTCGCACACATTGCTTAACAGAAGGCAAAGAGCGACCGTGGCTACTCCCGCTTCCAAACAACGCGCAGCAATCCGGTTCCGGGGAAGGTCCTTCCTCGCTACCGTCCTGGCGCCCGAGCTTCCGCTGGCCGATTGGCTGGCCGAACTCGACAAGCTTTCCAAACGTTCCGAGGGCTACTTCGCCAGTCGCCCCGTCATTCTCGACGTCACCGGCCTCGCCATCACCAAGCGCGACTTCGCAGAGCTGATCGCCATGCTCTACGAGCGCGAGATCAAGGTGATGGGAGTCGAGGGCGCCGATCCGTCCTGGCTCGGCTTCGGCATGCCGCCATCCGTCAGTGGTGGCAAGCAGACCGAAATCCTGCACAAGCCGTCCGCCGAGCCACCCAAGAACAGCTTCGTGGACCGCGCGGTCCCGTCGCTGCTGATCGAGACGCCGGTCCGTTCCGGCCAGTCGATCATCTTCCCGCAGGGCGACGTGACCGTGGTCGGCTCCGTCGCCTCGGGCGCGGAGATCATCGCCGGCAACTCGATCCATATCTACGGCACGCTGCGCGGTCGCGCGATCGCCGGGTCGACCGGCAATGCCGGGGCGCGGATCTTCTGCCAGAAATTCGAGGCCGAACTGATCGCCATCGACGGCCTCTACCAGACTGCGGATGACCTGGATGCGAGCCTTCGCGGCCGATCGGTCCAGGCCTGGCTCGCAAATGACAAGATGAACATGGCGGCGCTGGCCTGAGCCAGCAAGGAGCACAAGCAATGTCTCAGGTTCTCGTTGTGACATCGGGCAAGGGCGGGGTGGGCAAGACGACGTCCACCGCCGCCATCGGCGCTGCATTGGCCCTGTCCGGCCAGAGGGTTGCCGTCGTCGATTTCGATGTCGGCCTGCGCAATCTCGATCTCGTCATGGGCGCGGAGCGCCGCGTGGTCTACGACCTCATCAACGTCGTGCAGGGCGAAGCCAAGCTCCAGCAGGCGCTGATCCGCGACAAGCGGCTCGACACGCTCTATGTGCTGCCCGCCTCGCAGACCCGCGACAAGGATGCGCTCACCGAAGAGGGCGTCGCCCGCGTCATGGAAGAGCTGCGCGGCCATTTCGACTGGGTCGTCTGCGACAGCCCGGCCGGCATCGAGCGCGGCGCCATGCTGGCCATGCGCCATGCCGACGTCGCCATCGTCGTCACCAATCCGGAAGTCTCGTCGGTGCGCGATTCCGATCGCATCATCGGCATGCTGGATTCGAAGACGGTCAAGGCCGAGAAGGGCGAGTACATGGAGAAGCATCTCCTGCTCACCCGGTACGACGCAGCCCGGGCCGAGCGTGGCCAGATGCTGAAGGTCGAGGACGTTCTCGAGATCCTGTCGATCCCGCTGCTCGGCATCATTCCCGAGAGCGAGGCCGTCCTGAACGCCTCGAATGTCGGCTGCCCGGTCACGCTGGTCGACACGGACAGCGCTCCGGCGCGCGCCTATCTCGACGCGGCCCGCCGCCTCGAAGGCGAGACCATCCCGATGGTCGTTCCGGCTGAGCGGCGCGGCTTCATGAGCAAGCTTTTCGGTCGGAGGGCTGCATGACGATCTTCAACTTCTTCAAGCCTTCGCGTTCTTCCGCGCCGGTGGCACGCGACCGGCTGCAGATTCTGCTGCAGCACGAGCGGGTCACGGCAGGCGCCAGCGACCTGATCGCCAAGCTCCGGGAAGAGATCCTCGGCGTGATCGCCCGCCACGTCGACATCCCGGCCGACAAGGTCCAGGTGAAGATGCAGCGCGGCGATGCCGTCTCGACGCTGGAGGTCGAGATCGAACTGCCGAACCCGATCCGCCAGCGGCGGAAAGAGGGCGCCGAGGCAGCCGCTTAACCCAGAAGGCCGGCATCGTTGCCGGCTTTTTCATGCGCGTCCGCGCAAGCTTGATCGGGGCGTGGCATCAACCGGCGGAAGCCGGAGGATTTCTTTCCGACGTTGACGATTTTTCTGGCCAAGGCTACCGGAAATCCCGCACCTATGGTTGTGGGCAACGAAGGGGGACAGCATGTTCATTTACGTTCTGGCACTTCTAATCGGCGTCGTCGCGGGGCTCCGCGCCATGACCGCGCCGGCCGCGGTCGCCTGGGCCGCCTATCTCGGCTGGATCAACCTGGATGGCAGCTGGCTCTCCTTCCTGAGCCACTGGCTGGCGCCGCTGATCCTCACCTTGCTCGCCATCGTCGAGCTGATCACCGACCAGTTGCCGTCGACGCCGAGCCGCAAGGTGCCGGTGCAGTTCGGGACGCGCATCTTCATGGGCGCCGTCTGCGGCGCGGCGATCGGCTTCGCCGGCGGGGTCTGGATCGTCGGCCTGATCGCCGGGGCGATCGGCGCCGTCATCGGTACGCTGGGTGGCTATGAGGCGCGCCGTAGCCTCGTCGCGGCGACGGGCGGCAAGGACCTCGCGATCGCGCTGCTCGAGGACGGCATCGCCATCGCCGTAGCGCTCTGGGTCGTCGCCTACGTCACCTGAGTGTTCGGCCTGCAGCGCGACGCGCGAGCGGGGCACGCACTATCCTTCACCTCTCCCTGAGGGAGAGGTGAGATGGGGGCTGTTTCACCCTTCAATGTCCCGAGTGGCCGTCAATAATGCGGCGGCGGGGGCTCGGGCAGGCCGGGGCGGCCGATCTGTTCGGTCGTCTCGCGCAATTGGTCGGTCAGCTGGGAAATCTTGCGGGTCAGGAAATCGATCTGCTTCCACTGCGCGGTGATCGCGCTGTTCAGATCCTCGATCGTCTCGTCCTGATAGGCGATGCGGATTTCCAGCGCCTCGATTCGGCTGGCAAGAGCGCCGCCAGCGTCCGTGTCGGTCATCCGATCCTCCTGTGCCACAGCGCTGCTCCCTACGGCGTGTCGGCTTCCGGCGCAAGGGCGGGCGAGGGCCAGGCTCAAACGGCGATGCCATTGGCACAGGTCGCGGCGCGATCGAGCAGCAGCTGGCGCTCGCGCATGTTGCGGGTGAGGGCGGCGGCGCGTTCGAAATCGGCCTGCGCCTCGGCGAGGCGGCCGAGCTTCATCAGCAGATCGGCGCGGACGCCCGGCAGCAGATGCGAAGTGGCAAGCACCGGCTCGTTCGCCAGCGTTTCGACAAGGGCGAGGCCGGCTGCCGGCCCTTCGGCCATGGCGACGGCGACGGCGCGGTTTAGCTCGACGACGGGCGAGGGCGCGATCCGGGCCAGTTCGGCGTAGAGGCTGGCGATGCGGCCCCAATCGGTCTGCTCGGCGGTCGGCGCGCGGGCATGGCAGGCCGCGATCGCCGCCTGCAGCGTATAGGTGCCGCGGGGGCCGAGCGCTTCGGCGCGGGTCAGCGCCGCGAGGCCGCGACGGATCAGCAGGTGATCCCAGCGCGTGCGGTTCTGATCCATCAGCAGCACCGGTTCGCCGTTCGGGCCGACCCGGGCGGCGAAGCGCGACGCCTGGATTTCCATCAGCGCGACGAGGCCATGCACGTCCGGCTCATTCGGCGCGAGGCCGGCCAGGATGCGGCCGAGGCGAACCGCCTCGTCGGCCAGTTGCGGGCGGATCCAGTCCTCGCCGGCGGTGGCCGAATAGCCCTCGTTGAAGATCAGGTAGATGACCTCGATCACCGAGGCGAGGCGCTTGGCCCGCTCGTCGCCGCGCGGCACTTCATAGGGCACGTTGGCATCGGCGAGCGTGCGCTTGGCCCGCACGATGCGCTGCGCCACGGTCGGCTCGGGCACGAAGAAGGCGCGGGCGATCTCGCCGGTCGAAAGCCCGCCGATCAGCCGCAGCGTCAGGGCGACGCGAGCCTCGGCGGAGAGGATCGGATGGCACGCCGTGAAGACCAGCTTCAGCAGGTCGTCGCCAATGTCGTCGTCGAGCCGCGCCTCGAGCGCATCGACGACGCTGTCCTGGTCGAGATCGCTGATATAGCCGATCTCGGCGTGCTTCTCGTCGGCCAGCTTGCGGTGGCGGATGCGGTCGATGGCGCGCCGCTTGGCGGTCGCCATCAGCCAGGCGCCGGGATTGTCGGGAATGCCGGTTTCCGGCCAGCGTTCCAGCGCCGCCACCAGCGCATCCTGCGCCAGCTCCTCGGCCTGGCTGATGTCGCGCAGCATGCGCGCAAGGCTGGCGACGAGCTTTGCCTGCTCGATCCGCCAGACCGCGCTGATCGCCTGATGGGTTTCGGTACGTGTCACGGCTGCGGATCAGGCCACGTCCCGTCGGCAGACGCAAGACACGCGGCGCGAGGACCTATCGTCCCTCCGTCGCCATCTTGAGATTGGCGAGGCCGGTCGCGAAATCGCGGCCGATCAGATGGTCCATGTCGACGAATATTCCGAACAGCTTGCCGATGAACGGCGTCGGGCCTTCCATGCTCCAGCGCACGCGTGTGGCGTCGCCATCCGGCTCCAGCGTGAATTCGGTGAGGTTGCTGGCTCGCATCGGCCTGGTGAAGTCGAGGCGAATGCGGACGAGGGAAGGCGGCGCGGTGTCGGCGATCTCCATCCGTCCGGCGCCAGCCTTGCCGTCCCCGCTCCACTGGTAGACCGCGCCCTTGCCGGCCGGTGCGCCATCGAAGCTTCGCTTCATGGTCGGGTCGATCGTTTCATAGGGCGACCATTCGGCCCAGCGATGGAAATCGTTGATCAGCGGAAAGATCGCGGCCGCCGGCGCCTGGATGCGCGCCTGGCGCTCGACGCGCAGGCGGCCCGGAAGCGTCGCGGCATAAGCGAGGACCGCAAGGATCGCGACGACCAGAATGATCGCCGCGATGAGAAGGAATTTGAGCATGATGGTCTTCCGGCCGGCGCAGGCTAGCGCCCGGCCGAGCCCCCCTGCATGGTCTCGAAGCCGGCGGCGGCTTGCTGCACGTCGGCGGGGAAGTCCTCCATTTCCTGGACCTGGCGGACCTCGATGATCTCGTTGTCGCCGGCCGGGCACCGGCTGGCCCATTCGATCGCTTCGGCGCGCGACTTGACGTTGATCATCCAGTAGCCGCCAAGCACCTCCTTGGCCTCCGCGAATGGGCCGTCGCTGACCCTGGGCTTGCCGCCCTGAAAGTTGACCCGCGCGCCCATGGAGGGCGGATGCAGGCCGTTGCACGAGAGCAGGATGCCGGCGTCCTGCAGGGCCTGATTGTATTTCATCATCTGGGCCACGGCGTCCGCCTCCGGCATGGTGCCCGGCGTCGCGGTCTCGTAGCCCTTGGGGATCATCAGCATCATGAAGCGCATGGTCTTGTCCTGTTCTGCGTGGTGGGGTCGTGCGGGAATGTTCAAGCGGGCCTTGCGCCCGCTTCCATCTGGCGGAGGCGATCGATCGCCTCGCTGGGTCCGAAATCCTCGAGTTCAAACAGCTGCCGCAGCTCGATCTCGCCCTCCTTGCCGTCACCGGCGGGGTTCGGCATCCGCTTCGCCCACTCGATCGCCTCGTCGCGTGATTTGACCTCGATGATCGTGTAGCCGGCGATCAGTTCCTTCGCTTCGGCGAAGGGGCCGTCGATGACGGAGCGCTGGCCGCGGGCGGAAAGAGGATCCGGGCGCCTTTGGAGGAGGGCTGGAGGCCGGAAGCATCGAGAAGGGCGCCGGCCTTGGCGAGTTCTTCGTGATAGGCCGTCATCTCGGCAATCCGCCTTTCTTCCGGCATCACGCCGGCTTCCGTGTCGTTGTTGGCCTTGACGAGGATCATGAACCGCATGGCGAACTCCTCTGGATCGGGTGCCTTGGCGAGCCGGGCAGCTCCGGCTTCTGACAACACGACGGATGACCGACAGCGGGATCGACAGGGCGCGATGCCAATTTTCGCCAATCGACCGGAGAGGGCTTCCCGCCCGTCACGTTGTCGGCGCTCCGGGGCGCTGGTAGACAGGCACCAACGCGATATTGGGCAGGATGGCACGATTTGAACCAGGCACATTCCGGCGACACGGTCGCCCTCGAGCTCGACCAGGTATTCGAACTCTCGAAGTCCGTGCTGATTGCGGCCGGGCTCAGCGAAGCCCAGGCCACGCCGGTCGCCCGCGTCATCACCGAGGGACAGCGCGATGAATGCCATTCGCATGGCCTGTTCCGGCTGCCGGGCTGCGTCCAGACGATCAACCATCCGCGCTTCAATCGAGCCGCCGCGCCGGTTGTCGAGAACACCACGGCGGCGGTGACCAAGGTCGATGCCGGCTTCGGCTTCTCGCTGCCGGCCTTCGAGGCGGCATTGCCGACTTTCGTGGAGAAGGCCAAGTCGATCGGCGTCGCCGTGCTGGCGATCAATCATTGCTTCCACTTCTCGGCGCTCTGGCCCGAGATCGAGATGCTGACGGCGCAGGGACTGGTCGCCATCGCCATGACGCCGAGCCATAGCTGGGTCGCGCCGGCGGGCGGCACCAAGGGAGCGCTCGGCACCAACCCGATCGCCTTCGGCTGGCCGCGCGAAGGGCAGAATCCCTATGTGTTCGACTTCGCCACCAGCGCGATCGCGCGCGGCGACATCTCGCTGCACAAGATGGCCGGTAAGCCGCTGCAGCCGGGGTGGGCGATCGACGCGGACGGCAATCCCACCACCGATGCGGCGGCAGCCCTCAATGGCGCGATGCTGACCTTCGGCGGACACAAGGGCTCCGCGCTCTCGACGATGATCGAGCTGCTGGCCGGGCCGCTGATCGCCGACATGACCAGCCTTGAATCGATGGATTTCGACGATGGCGTCAAGGCGGCGCCGGCGCATGGCGAGATCCTGATGGCCTTCGATCCGAAGATCCTCGGCGGCACGCGCGACAACCAGGCGAGCAGCGAGCGGCTCTTCTCGGCGATTTCCGACCAGGGCGCGCGGCTACCCTCGCTTCGGCGCTACGAGGCGCGGGCACGCAGCCTGGCGCATGGCGTGCGGATCCCGCGCCATCTCT
Organism: Kaistia sp. UC242_56; assembly: GCF_044452255.1. NCBI lineage: Bacteria > Pseudomonadati > Pseudomonadota > Alphaproteobacteria > Hyphomicrobiales > Kaistiaceae > Kaistia > Kaistia sp. UC242_56. The sequence continues at coordinate 3,835,785 of NZ_JBIOAN010000002.1, read as the reverse complement.
ATGAGCAGATCATGAGCCTGCCTAGGGCGGGCTGACCGCCGGCCGGTCGCCCTCGCGGGCGCGGTGCGCGGTGACGCAGGCGAGCACGCTCGCCACCACCAGGACGATGGCGACGCTTTCCAGCGTCGTCGGCAGGCGGCGTTCCCACAGGAATCCGTAGAGCAGCGCGAAGAGCGTCTCGAACAGGATCATCTGGCCGACCATGGTCAGCGGCATCAGGCGGCTCATCCAGTTCCAGCAGGCATTGCCGATGATGGAGGCGCAGAACGCGACGCCGGCCGCGACCCCGGCGAAGCGCAGCCACGCGTCGGCTTCGTGGGATTGCGCGCCGATCAGCAGCGCCGGCGGCAGCAGGAGCAGCGCCAGCCCCCCGGTGACCACGCCGGTCAGCAGGTTCCAGTCATAGGATGAGATATGCCGGACGCGGACCAGCCAGCGGGCATTGCCGACGGCATAGCTCGTCCAGGAGGCCAGCGCGCCGATGGCGCAGGCGAGGCCGACCAGTCCGCCCGGCCGCAGGCCCGCATCGATCGATCCGAGCGACTGCCAGCCGATGCAGAGAATCCCCGCCGTGCCGAGCACCAGCGACGGCGCCAGCCGGATCAAGGGCGTTGCGCCCTGGTCGCGGCTGCCGATCAGCGTGACCGCCACCGGCAGGAAGCCGATGATCAGCGAGGTCATGGCGATGCCGCCAAGCTGCACGGCGCTGGCGAGCAGGACGTAATAGATGATGTTGCCGAGCAGGCTGAGCCAGACCAGCGCTCCCCATTCGCGCGCGCCGAGGCCGCGGGTGAGCCGGCGCCAGCGCGGCGCGATCAGCGCGGTCGCGAACAGGCCATAGGCGAGATAGCGGGCGGCGGCGAGCTGCAGCGGCGTGAATTCGCGCACCAGCTGCGGGGCGAGGAACACCAGGCCCCACAGCGCGCCGGCCGCGACGCCGCAGCCCACTCCAATCCACATCCTGCCGTCGCTTGTCACGATCATCTCCCGGAAAGACCCGGTGATGTCATGTCGGGCTGCGCGGTTCTCGGCCGAAGCTATCGCATTTTAGGCCCGGCCTCGCCAAGCGCGTTCGGCGCGCTGTCCGTCAACGGGACAGGCCTTCGGCGCGCCTTTGGCGGCGATAGGCGGCGGGCGTCAGGCCGGTGGCGCGGCGCATGGCGCGGGTCAGCGCGTTCTGGTCGGAATAGCCGGCGCGAAAGGCGAGTTCGGCGATCGGCGCATCCGATGTCGCCAGCCATTCGCGCACTCGCTTCAGGCGCAATTCCGACAGCCAGGCCGCCGGCGTCGTGTCGAGTTCGCTGCGGAACAGCGCATGCAGGCGGCTGACGCTCATCGCGGTGCGCTCGGCCATCGCCTCGGTGGTCCAGGAACGGTCGGGCGCCGCCTCGATCTGGCCGAGCAGGGCGGCCAGCCGCGATTGCGGCCGGGCCGGCGCCTGCACCAGCGCATCGAGCAGCAGCGGCAGCCAGTGTTCCAACTGGTCGCCGCGCGCGCCGCCACCGCCAGCCACGAAGCTCATATAGTCGACCAGCCGGTTCGCCGCCGGCGCCAGCGGCAGGAAGGGGCGGGCGACGAGGCGGTCGGCGACTTCCGGATCCAGGCTGGCGAGGTCGAGGTCGACGATCAGCGAGCGATTGGCGCGGTCGCCTGCCTGCGAATGCGGCGCGCCGGTCTCGACGAAGGCGGCGCGAAACGCATCGAGTCGCTGTTCCCGTCCGGCGATGTCGATGGCCAGCGTTCCCTTCAGCGGCAGGACCAGCTGCGCGAAATCGTGCCGATGCGGATCGCTGGCGCCGCCATAGCTGCGGATATCGAGGTTGAGGAGGGCGTTCTGGCGCATCCCCCGACTATATCAGTCTCGTGCCGGCATTCCGAAGCGGCAAACTTTGCATCCGACCTCTTCAAATTCGCATCCGGACGTTCTACTTTTCGTACCCATGGCCAAGCGTCCCAAAACTTCCGGCTTCGGCGAAGCGCCGCAGGCTCCGCTCGAAGGTACTCCCCTGTCGGGCAACATCGCCGACTGGATGGAGGAGATCGCGCGCGCGGCGGATGCCGAGCCGATCGCCCCCAAGCCGAAGCGCGCCCCGCGCGCCCGTCCCGAGCGCATGCAACTGGTTGACCTGCCGGTCGATGCCGGTCGCAAGGCGAAGGGCAAGAAGACCGATAAGAAGGCGGAAGGCGACACGCACAAGTCCGGGCGCGGCACGTCGATCGGCGTGGCGGCGACGGCGCGCGAGCGCGCGGCCAGCGGCCTCAACCCGGTTTCCGGCCTGGAGATCAGCCTCGAGGAAGCGGAATCGATGTCCGCCTCGTCGGTGACGGCGACGGTCGCGGCGCTTTCGGCGCTGATCGAGACCGGCCGTCCCGAAATCAAGGACAAGACCTGGGTGCCGCACCGGCCGCCGCGGCCGGAGAAGTCGGAAGGCGGCAAGCCGTTCCAGATCGTCTCGCCCTTCGAGCCGCGCGGCGACCAGCCGAATGCGATCCGCGAACTGGTGGCCGGCGTGGCCGAGCAGGAGCGCGACCAGGTGCTGCTCGGCGTCACCGGCTCCGGCAAGACCTTCACCATGGCCAAAATCATCGAGGAGACGCAGCGGCCCGCTCTGATCCTTGCGCCGAACAAGACGCTCGCCGCCCAGCTCTATGGCGAGTTCAAGTCGTTCTTTCCGGAGAACGCCGTCGAATATTTCGTCTCCTATTACGATTATTACCAGCCGGAAGCCTATGTGCCGCGCACGGATACCTTCATCGAGAAGGAATCCTCCGTGAACGAGCAGATCGACCGCATGCGCCATTCGGCGACGCGTTCGCTGCTGGAGCGCGACGACGTCATCATCGTCGCCTCGGTTTCCTGCATCTACGGTATCGGCTCGGTCGAGACCTATACGGCGATGACCTTCGGCATCACGCTGGGCGAGAAGCTCAACCAGCGTCAGTTGCTCGCCGACTTGGTGGCGCTGCAATACAAGCGCCAGGACCTGAACTTCGTGCGTGGCTCCTTCCGGGTGCGCGGCGACACGGTCGAAATCTTCCCGGCCCACTTGGAGGACCGCGCCTGGCGCCTGTCGCTGTTCGGCGACGAGGTCGAGAGCATCACCGAGTTCGATCCCTTGACCGGGCAGAAGACGGCCGAGCTCAAATTCGTCAAGGTCTACGCCAACTCGCACTATGTGACGCCGAAGCCGACGCTCAACCAGGCGATCGCCTCGATCAAGCAGGAGCTGCGCCTGCGTCTAGCCGAGCTGGAGGCGGCCGGCCGCCTGCTGGAAGCGCAGCGGCTGGAGCAGCGCTGCCGTTTCGACATCGAGATGATCGAGGCAACCGGCGCCTGCGCCGGCATCGAGAACTATTCGCGCTATCTCACCGGCCGCCTGCCGGGCGAGCCGCCGCCGACCCTGTTCGAATACCTTCCCGACAACGCGCTTGTCTTCACCGACGAGAGCCACGTCACCATCCCGCAGATCGGCGGCATGTATCGCGGCGACTTCAGGCGCAAGGCGACGCTGGCCGAATATGGCTTCCGCCTGCCTTCCTGCATGGACAACCGGCCGCTGCGCTTCGAGGAATGGGACGCGATGCGCCCGCAGACGGTGCACGTCTCGGCAACGCCCGGTAGCTGGGAGATGGAAGCGACCGGCGGTGTCTTCACCGAGCAGGTCATCCGCCCGACCGGGCTGATCGATCCGCCGGTCGAGATCCGCACCGCCAAGACGCAGGTCGACGACCTGCTCGGCGAAGTGCGCGAGACCGCCAAGAAGGGCTACCGCACGCTGGTCACGACCTTGACCAAGCGCATGGCCGAGGACCTGACGGAATATCTGCACGAGAACGGCGTTCGCGTCCGCTACATGCACTCCGACGTCGAGACGCTGGAGCGCATCGAGATCATCCGCGACCTGCGGCTCGGCGCCTTCGACGTGCTGATCGGTATCAACCTGCTGCGCGAAGGCCTCGACATCCCGGAATGCGGCCTCGTCGCCATCCTGGATGCGGACAAGGAAGGCTTCCTGCGCTCCGAGACGTCGCTGATCCAGACCATTGGCCGCGCCGCGCGTAATGTCGACGGCAAGGTTATCCTGTATGCCGATCGCATCACCGGCTCGATGGAGCGGGCGATGGGCGAGACCGAGCGTCGCCGCGAAAAGCAGATGGCCTACAACATCGAACACGGCATCACGCCGGCTTCGATCAAGCGCGATATCGGCGACATCCTGTCCTCGGTCTACGAGCAGGATCACGTCACGGTTGATGCCGGCCTCGCCGATACGGCGCTTGTCGGCAACAATCTGAAGACGCATCTCGACGCGCTCGAAAAGAAGATGCGCGACGCCGCCATGAACCTCGAATTCGAGACGGCGGCCCGCCTGCGCGACGAGATCAAGCGCCTGAAGGAGACGGAACTGGCCATTGCCGACGATCCGCTGGCGCGGCAGTCGGCGATCGACGATCGCACCGGCGGTTATCGCGGCGATCGCAAATATGGCAGCGCCGCCAACCTGCCGCCGGAACCCGCGACGCGGGCCCGCAAGAACGATCTCGACGAGATGACGGTGAAGCGCACCGAGATCCCCGTCGCGACGCGGGCGCGCAAGCCGCATCTGGACGAGATGGGCGCGAGTTCGAACATGACCTCGGTCGCCGCCGACGAACATGAGCGCCCGCAGCGGCCTGATCCGATGACGACCAATCATCGGCCGGGCGGGCGTTCGGTCGGTGGCCGGGCGGGCAGTTCGGCCGGCCGCAAGGGACCGAAGCGGCGATAAGGGTCGGGCTCCGTCCGCTCCCTCGCCCGCGCGGTGGGAGTGGGGCGGTGGTGAGGAGTTGCTTTCCTTTCTTGAACCCTCCCCTTGAGGGAGGGTCGAAAACGCTCTTCGCGTTTTCGGGGAGGGGCGATTTACCGGGCGGCTGCTGTCTGATGCATGGCCTACTCGGCGGTTCCACGACGAACCCCTCCCCAAAACCGCATCTCGCTTTGGCCCTCCCTCAAGAGGAGGGTTCAGACGGAGGCCGGTCGCAGAGCGCGGGCCTCAGTCCTTGGTGCTGATCGCCCAGGAGGCGTGGATGACGCCGGGCAGGCTGCCGATCCGGCGGGCCACGGCGTCCATCTCCGCGGCGTTGACGGCGGTATTGACCAGCGTCGCGACGATTTCGGCGAGGTTCTCGCCGCGATCGACGACTTCGAGATCGCCGGCCGGATAGTGCGCCTTTTCGAGCATGTCGGCGACGATGGTGCGCAGCCGCGGCAGGTCGCTGTCGCGCACCGTGACGGTCACCTCATAGGTCGCCTCGGATGCCTCCTCGTTGAGCGGAATGCGGTTGATGGCATTGACCAGCGGCCGCAGCAGCGTGTTACCGGCGATGACGAACACCGTGACCAGGGCCGCATGCGCGATCATGTCGGCGCCGGCACAGGCGCCGATCGCCGCCGCGCACCAGAGCGTCGCGGCTGTGTTGAGGCCCCGGACGTTCATGCCCTCGCGCATGATCGCGCCGGCTCCGAGAAAGCCGACACCGGAAACGACATAGGAGATGACCCGGACCGCTTCCGCCGGGCCGGTGATCGCCATGGCGAGATCGACGAAGGCGGCCGCGCCGACGGCGACCAGCACGTTGGTCCGCAATCCGGCGGTGCGCTGGCGATACTGGCGCTCGGCACCGACCGCCGTGCCGAAGATGAAGGCGGCCGTCAGGCTGACGACGGTGTCGAGGAAGGGCCAGAACTCGAAGACTTCAATGAAACGCACGGTCGGTCCTGCCAGTGACGAGGCGAATCAGACGGCTCATCCTAGCCGAGAGCGGCTGGACCTTCATGACGGCAGGGGCGGCTCGTCAGGGCGAGGGTGGTTTCGATACCAGCACGTAGCCCCGCGTCCGGTTGCCATTGTCGGCGTCGGGCGTGTTCATCGCGGCGAAGAGGTCGGCGGCGGTGACCCAGACGGGCGGATATTTGTAACGGGCGACGTCGAGAATCAGGAAGCGGTCGCTGTCGGCGTCATAGGCGGCCAGCGGCGAGATGTGGCCGCCGAGTTCCTGCCGAATCGACTTGCGCAGGTAGTTGACGATAACGAACTGGCCGGGCGTTGCCAGATGCTTGCGCGCCGCGCTTCGGAACGCGTCGAGGCTCGTGTCCTCGGCATGGGTCACCGTGACGGTGAGCGGCTGGGTCGCCAGCACACCGCCCAACTGATCGAGCGTCATGCCCTGCATCAGGATGGTGCTGCGCTGGACCACGGCGTCGGTCTTCGCGTCGAGCAGGTTGTCCTGCGTGAAGGTCCGGTAGGGGCGGTATTCCGGGACGTCGGGCGCCGGCACGCCGGCTGCGTTCAGCACCATCACCATCGAGGCGACGCCGCAGAAGGACTGGGTCTTCTGGGTGACGAAATTCTGGACGAGCGGAAAATAGGCTTCGCGGGCTTCGGACTCGATCAGCAGGGCTTCGCCGCTCTCGGTCGCCGCGCCGACCAGGTTTGCCGGCAAGGGCAAAGTCTCGGCCCGGGCCTGTCCGGCCGAGACCAGGAGCAGAAGAAGCGCGACGCGCAGAGCCAAGGCGATCATGGTGGCGAACCCGAAGCTTTGATGATCCCGCTCGGTATCATGCCGCGCTTTTTGCTTCGGCGCGAGTCGGCGCCCCTGAAGCAATAGGGCACGGGCCGCCATGGTGGTGAATCCTGCTGCGGCAGATATGGCGCCTTGCCCGCTCGGTCGTCTGCCAGTAGTTCCCCTTACGGCATGCGGTTTGACTGTCTGCCGGATCGCGCAATTCCTGCGCTCCCTGGGGATATTCCGGTTCAGCGCCGCTTAGACCTGCGAGGCCGATCGCCTGATCGCGACGCAGCCGATCGGCATGACTTGCGAGGCGGGAAGCGCGACTCGGCGCGTTCATTCATCCGACTATTGCCAAGCGCTCTGAAATTACCGCCAAATTCACCGTGCAGGCGGAGTGGAAGCGCTACACGCAAAAACGTGTTTGACTGGAGGCCGAAATAAATCATACCAAGTCGTGCCGAGCGGAGTCTGGCCCGGTAGGGCGGGTGGACGAACGGCCGCAACCGAGAGGTTGCAGGGCATTGTGATCGTAGGTTCGTGAAGACAGAGCTCGCTGACACAAGCGGCTTGGCGACACGCGTGAGCAAACGTCGTACTATTAGGGAGAAGACGAATGAAGTTGTTCAAGTCCGCGCTCGCGGCAGTTACCGTCAGCATGCTGGCGCTCGCACCGGCAGCGCATGCAGAAGACAAGGGCCTGATCGGCGTCCTGATGCCGACGAAGACGTCGCAGCGCTGGATCAACGATGGCGACGCCGTCAAGTCCCAGCTCGAGGCCAAGGGCTACACGGTCGACCTGCAGTACGCTCAGGACGATATCCCGAACCAGCTCAGCCAGCTCGAGAACGAGATCACCAAGGGCCCGAAGGCCCTGATCATCGCCTCGATCGACGGCACGACGCTGTCGGACGCGCTGCAGAAGGCTGCCGACGCCGGTGTCGTCGTCGTCGCCTATGACCGCCTGATCAAGAAGACCCCGAACGTCGATTACTACACGACCTTCGACAATTTCGGCGTCGGCGTCATCCAGGCGACCTCGCTGGTCAAGGGCCTCAAGGAACGCTTCCCGGACACCAAGCCGTGGAACGTCGAGCTGTTCGGCGGTTCGCCGGACGACAACAACGCCTTCTTCTTCTATGACGGCGCCATGTCGGTCCTGCAGCCGCTGATCGATGACGGCTCCATCAAGATCGTCTCCGGCCAGGTCGGCATGGACAAGGTCGGCACGCTGCGTTGGCTCGCCGCCACCGCGCAGGCCCGCATGGACAACCTGCTGTCGGCCAACTACTCGGACGGCAAGCGCGTCGACGGCATCCTGTCGCCGTATGACGGCCTGTCGCGCGGCATCATCGCTTCGCTGCGTGGCGTCGGCTACGGCACCGCCGAGCAGCCCTGGCCGATCGTGACCGGCCAGGACGCCGAGACCGCTTCGGTCAAGGCGATCATCGCCGGCGAGCAGTACTCGACCGTGTTCAAGGACACCCGCGACCTCGCCAAGTCGACCGTCGAGCTCGTCGACACGGTCCTCTCGGGCGGCAAGCCGGAAAACCTCGACACCAAGACGTACAACAACGACGTCAAGGTCGTGCCCTCGATCCTGCTGACCCCGCATGAGGTCGACAAGACCAACTACGAGAAGCTCGTGGTTGAGTCGGGCTACATCAAGGCCGACGAACTCAAGTAATCACACGATCCAGATTGGGGGCCTCGCCCAGGCGAGGCCCCTTCTCGTCTGGCGGGCGAGGGGCTAACGTCCCCTGGTCCGTATACCTGCGCCGGAGCGGTCCGCCATGCCTTCCTATATTCTCGAGATGCGCGACATCACCAAGACCTTCCCAGGGGTCAAGGCGCTCTCCAACGTCAATCTCAAGGTCGAGGAAGGCGAAATCCACGCCATCTGCGGCGAGAACGGGGCCGGCAAGTCGACCCTGATGAAAGTGTTGTCGGGTGTCTATCCGTCCGGCGACTATGAAGGCCAGATCATCTATCGCGGCCAGGAATGCCACTTCAGGGGCATTCACGACAGCGAGGAGAAGGGCATCGTCATCATCCACCAGGAACTGGCCCTGGTCCCGATGCTGTCGATCGCCGAAAACATCTTCCTCGGCAACGAACACGCGAAGTTCGGCGTGATCGACTGGGGCGCGAACGAGAAGCGCACCCGCGCCCTGCTGAAGAAGGTCGGTCTCAGCGAGGACCCGAACACCCTGATCACCAATATCGGCACCGGCAAGCAGCAATTGGTCGAGATCGCCAAGGCGCTGAGCAAGGAAGTCGAACTGCTGATCCTGGACGAGCCGACGGCAAGTCTTTCCGAGAAGGACAGCCAGGCGCTGCTGGATCTGCTGCTGGAATTCAAGCGCGAGGGCATCACCTCGATCATCATTTCGCACAAGCTGAACGAGATCAATCGCGTCGCCGACCATGTCACGGTCATTCGCGACGGGCGCACGATCGAGACGCTGGATCGGAGCGAGATCAGCGAGGACCGGATCATCACCTCCATGGTGGGCCGCTCGCTCGAGGACCGCTATCCGCCGCGCGATCCCAAGATCGGCGAGGTCTTCTTCGAGGTGAAGAACTGGTCGGTCTACCATCCGCTGCATGCGGACCGGCAGGTCATCAAGAACATCAACCTGAATGTCCGCAAGGGCGAGGTCGTCGGCATTGCCGGACTGATGGGCGCCGGACGGACCGAATTCGCCATGAGCCTGTTCGGGCGCAGCTATGGCCGCAAGATCACCGGCGAGGTCGAACTGCACGGCAAGCCGGTCGACGTCTCGACGGTGGGCAAGGCGGTCAAGCAGGGCCTCGCCTATGTCACCGAGGACCGCAAGGTCTTCGGCCTCAACCTGATTGAAGACATCAAGAACAACATCACCATCGCCAATCTGAAGGGCGTGTCGACGAACGGCGTCATCAACGACCTCCGGGAACTCGACGTCGCCAACGAATACCGCACCAAGACCAACATCCGCTCGCCCAGCGTCTATCAGAAGACCGGCAATCTCTCGGGTGGCAACCAGCAGAAGGTGGTGCTGAGCAAGTGGCTCTTCGCCAATCCCGAAGTGCTGATTCTCGACGAGCCGACGCGCGGCATCGACGTCGGCGCCAAGTATGAGATCTACACGATCATTGCGCGGCTGGCGGCCGAGGGCCGGGCGATCATCGTCATCTCATCCGAAATGCCCGAGCTTCTTGGCATCTCCGACCGCATCTACGTCATGAACGAGGGTGCGATCGTCGGCGAGATGCCGGCGAGCGAGGCGAGCCAGGAAAAGATCATGCGCGCCATTGTGCGCGGAGAAGGAAAAGCAGCATGAGCACCGATACCGCTCCAAACCCCCAGACCGGCGTCGCCCAGGACGTCCCGACCGGCACCCGCGTCCCCGTTTCGTCGTTCGTCTCGAACCTGCGCGAATACGGGCTGATCCTGGCGCTGATCGCCATCATGGTGTTCTTCCAGCTGACGACCGGCACGCTGTTCAAGCCGGTCAATCTCAGCAATCTCGTGCAGCAGAACAGCTTCATCATCGTGATGGCGCTCGGCATGCTGCTCGTCATCGTCTCCGGCCATATCGACCTCTCCGTCGGCTCGGTCGCGGGCTTCATCGGCGCGCTGGCCGCGATGATGATGGTGATCTGGCCGCTGGGCGGCTTCTTCGCCAACCCGCTGGTCGTCGCCATCCTCTGCCTTATCGTCGGCGGCGCGATCGGCGCGGCGCAGGGCTACTGGATCGCCTATCACCGCATACCGAGCTTCATCGTCACGCTCGCCGGCATGCTGGTCTTCCGCGGCCTTTGCCAGGGACTACTGGGTGGCGGCTCGTCGGTCGGCCCGTTGCCGGATTCGTTCAAGGCCCTGAGCTCGGGCTTCCTGCCGGAAGTGCTCGGCACCTGGGTGCTGATCCCTCCGACGGTCAATGCCGCCGGCAAGACGGTTTTCGGCAGCGGCGTCACGCTCAACCTGACCACGCTCCTGCTCGGCGTCATCGCCGTGCTGGCCTATGCCGTTTCGGGCCTGCGCGCCCGCCGCACGCGCGAGCGTCATGGCTATGAGGCAGAGCCCTTCGTCCTTTTCGTCGTCAAGACGATCGTCGTCTCGGCGCTGGCGCTGTTCTTCGTCTACCAGTTCGCCGTCTATCGCGGCTTCCCCATCGTGCTGGTCGTCATGGGCATCCTGGTAGCGTTCTTCGTCTTCATCACGCGGCACACCACGATCGGCCGCCGCGTCTATGCGATGGGCGGAAACATCAAGGCGGCGCAGCTTTCGGGCATCAAGACCGAACGCCTGACCCTGCTCGTCTTCATCAACATGGGCGTGCTTTCGGCACTGGGCGGCCTGATCATCGCGGCGCGTCTTGGCCAGGCCGTGCCGGCCGCGGGTCTCGGCAGCGAGCTCGACGTCATCGCGGCGGTGTTCATCGGCGGTGCGTCCGCCATGGGCGGCGTCGGCCAGGTGATAAGCACCGTCGTCGGCGGCTTCATCATGGGCGTGATGAACAACGGCATGTCGATTATGGGCGTGAACGTCGACTGGCAGCAGGTGGTCAAGGGCCTCGTGCTGCTCGGCGCCGTGGTGTTCGACGTCTACAACAAGAACAAGGGCTGACGGCTTCCAAGCCGCGGCACGGTTCGAATGAAGAAGCCCCCGCTCGGTCGAGCGGGGGCTTTTTTGTTGGTCGGTGGTGGGGGGGGGCGGAAGTCGGAAGACCCTCACCCCAGCCCTCTCCCGCACGCGGGAGAGGGGGCTCGCCGAGCCCGCTTGGTTACGGCGCGCCCTGCCAACATAGACCCCCACCTCGACACCACGCCGCCCGAAAAGCCCTCGCCCGCTTGCGGGAGAGGGTTGGGTGAGGGCCTTGCTTGTCTGGATGCAGCGCCGAGCCTCGGCCTTACCCCTTCAAAAACGCCTTGAACTTGTCGCCGAAATCCTTGTGCCAGCGCGACAGCGGCGGGCGGTTTTCGACGATGTCGCCGGCGGCCCAGAGGATGCGCTTCTCGTCGGTGGCGCGGTCCACGTCATTGTCCGGGCAGAGGATGTAGAAATCGCCGCGATCGAGCGAGGCGATCATGAAGTCGACCGTCTGTTCCGGCGTCCAGGCGGCGGCCGGCTTCTCGGTGCGGTCGCCCTTGGTGAGGTAGGACCAGACGAAGCCCGGGATCAGCAGATGCGCCGTGACCTTGGCGCCCTCGATGTTGCGCAGTTCATGCGCCAGCGCTTCGGTCGCCACCTTCACGCCGGCCTTGGAGACGTTGTACCCCGCATCGCCCGGCGGCGTGGTGATGCCCTGCTTGGAGCCGGTGTTGATCACCAGCCCGGGCTCGGTGCCTTTCAGCATCTCGGGAACGAACACCTGCATGCCGTGCACGACGCCGAACAGATTGGTGCCGATCACGCGCTCCCAGTTTTCGAACGAACCGAGCACCGGGCCTGCGCCATCGGTGCCGGCATTGTTCATCAGCACATTGACCTTGCCGAAGCGCTGGTAGACCGCGTCCTTCAGGCGCTCGATGTCGTCGCGGCTGGCGACATTGGTGCGGACCGCCAGCACGTCGGGGCCGAGTTCAGCCGCCGCCGCGTCGAGCGCGTCCTGGCGATAATCGGCGATGGCCACCTTCATGCCCAGGGCCAGGAACTTCCTGGCGGCGGCGAGGCCGATGCCGGAGGCGCCGCCGGTGATCACGGCGACATGGTTCGGGGCGAGCGCAGGATGGGTCATGGCGTGGCGTCCGGGTTTGGGAATGGGCGCGTAGCTAAGGACGCCCGCGCCGGATTGTCCAGACGCCGTGGCAGATCCTCTCGACCGGCCAGGATTTCGCGCGAAAGTGGCGAGCGGCCTTTCGCGGCGCTCAGAACATCCCGGCCATCATCCGCTGGCGGATCTCGTTCTGGCGCTGGCGGATCATGCCCGGGATCAGGAAGGCATCGATCAGAAGCCAGATGAAGCCGATGGCGATGAAATAGCTGAGGATCTGCAGCACGGCGGTTCCCGGCCGGCCCAGATAGAAGCGGTGGGCCGAGACGAACCAGAGAAACAGCCAGAGCAGATAGGCGGTGGCCGTGCTCGGGCTCTCATTGGCCACGCGCATCTCGATCAGCATTTGTTGTTCGGTCGTCAGCGGCATCTATCTTCCCCTATCCGCGGCGACCATAACCGAACCGGGCAGAATAGGAAGGGACCCGCATCGCGTGTATCGCCATGCCGCAGGTCGCTGCCCGCGGCGGCTTCACTTTTCGCAAGAACGGAGCGGGGCGGCCAGCCAGAATTGCTCGATCTCGAAGGAGTCGTGGTGCTGACGGCGCTCGCCGCCGGCGGGAGGCCGGCGGACCTGGACGCGTTCGTGCGGACGGGGAGGACGATTGAACATCAGCCATTCACATCCGCTTGGGCGACGACCGGAATGACCGGGCCGAGCGAAACGCCGCTCCGCGTCGCCTGCCGGGTCGGTTCGCCATCCGGCGCGCTCGCGCCGCCGATGGCATGGACGGCGACGATCGCCACGACGATGGCAGCGTAGGCCGCCATCCAGAGATAGAAGGCTCCGCGCGTCGCCCGCTCGCGCCGATGGCTCCCGCTGAAGCTCCTGTTCGTGTCGTCCATGCTCATCATCTTTTCCCGTCGATCTTGCCGTCAGCCGCGCCCGTCCCACGCTCCTATTCAGAGCCTCGACTACGGCGCTCGTCCGGATGGATTGTGGCTTTGCCCGACAGATATCGTGTCGAAAGTAAGGGCTTGGAATCACGGTTAAAAATCCGTGAAAGCCGTTCATAGACGGTGACCGCTGAACTGTCTGTGAACGCCGTCACCGCCCCCTACGGCCGCCAGTCGATTCCGATATGCCGAGGCCGCGCCGCGACGCGGGCAAGCCAGGCGCGGATCGCGGGATAGCGGCTAAGATCGTAGTCAGCTTCCTCGGCGACATGGGTGTAGCCATAGAGCGCGATGTCGGCGACGGAGAAGGCCGGACCGCCGAAGAAGTCATGCTTCGCCAGGAACGCCTCCATGATGCCGAGGACGCGGTTGCCCTTCTCCTGCCATTCGTCGATCCGGTGCCCCATGGTCTCGCGACCGCCGGGGATGTAGTGCAGCCAGTTGCGCGCCACGGCGATCACCGGCTCATGGCTGTACTGCTCGAAGAACAGCCACTGGTAGCAGATGGCGCGATCATAGGCGTCGGCCGGGATCAGCGCGCTGCCCTCGGCCAGATGCAGCAGCATGGCGTTCGATTCGGCCAGCGGCCGTCCATCCGGCAAGATCAGCAGCGGCACCTGGGCGTTCGGATTGAGCGCCAGGAATTCCGGGCTCGTCGTCTGCCCGCTGCCCTTCACGAAGTCGACGATCCGGAACGGAATGTCGAGCTCGTGCATGGCAAGGCGCGGCTTGTAGCAATTGCCCGAGAACTGCATCGAATAGAGCGTGTATTCGGCGACCATCATCATCCCCCTTGCTTTGCGTCAGGCTAGCCGGGGCGGGCGCGCCGCGTCCAATTCCAATTCGTGCAGCCGGCATCAACGGGAGTGATCCTTCCGGAAGGGGCGTTGATCGCATCGACATTTCCGTGCAGAAATATCGCTCCGATTTGAGGAGCTCTCCATGTCGATCCATCGCCTCCGCCGCGGACTTGTCCTTCTTGGCAGCCTTGCCTTTCTTGTCGCGCCGCTTGTCGCCCCATTCGCCGCCACGACGGCGCAGGCGGCCGACGTCACCGTCTTCGCCGCCGCCAGCCTGAAGAATGCACTCGACGGCGCGGCGGCCGCCTACAAGGCCAAGACCGGCAAGGAATTGGCGATCAGCTATGCGAGCTCGTCCAACCTCGCCAAGCAGATCGAAGCGGGGGCGCCGGCCGACATCTTCTTCTCCGCCGATCTCGACTGGATGGACTATCTGGCGAAGAAGGACCTGATCGACCCGGCGTCGCGCGTGACGCGGCTCGGCAACACGCTGGTTCTGGTCGCGCCCAAGGATTCCGCCGCCACGCTGACGATCGCCAAGGATTTCCCGCTCGCGGAAGCGCTGGGTGCGGATGGCAAGCTCGCCATGGGCTCGATCGATTCGGTTCCGGCCGGCAAATATGGCAAGGCGGCGCTGACCGCGCTGGGCGTCTGGGATTCGGTCGCGCCGAAGGTCGCCCAGGCCGACAGCGTCCGCAGCGCGCTCGCCTTCGTCGCCAAGGGCGAGGCGCCGTTCGGCATCGTCTATGGTACCGACGCCAGGGCCGAGCCCAACGTCAAGGTGGTGGGCATTTTCCCCGAGACGAGCCATCCCTCGATCGTCTACCCGGTCGCCCGGGTCGCGGCGTCCACCAGTCCCGATGCCAAGGCGTTCCTGGAATGGCTGAATTCGGCGGAAGCCCGCCCGAGCTTCGAGGCGCAGGGTTTCACCTGGCTCGAGGGACGCGGCTAGGCGGCTGGATGTCGTGAGGCTGGCGACCTAGTCTCGATGCTGGCGATTCCCCAAGCGGCTGATGGATGAACGGCTTTCTCTCCCCCGAAGAATGGACCGCCATCGGCCTTAGCCTGAAGGTGTCGTCCGTGGCGACGCTGGTCAGCCTGCCGGTCGGCATCGCCATGGCGATGCTGCTGGCGCGTGGGCGCTTCTTCGGCCGGACCTTGCTGGACGGCCTGGTCCATCTGCCCCTGGTGATGCCGCCCGTCGTCACCGGCTACCTGCTGCTGCTCGCCTTCGGCCGCAAGGGGCCGCTGGGCGCCTTCTTCGAGCACACCTTCGGCCTTGTCTTCGCCTTCCGATGGACCGGCGCCGCGCTCGCCTGCGGCGTCATGGGCTTTCCTCTGATGGTGCGGGCGATCCGCCTCTCGATCGAGAGTATCGACCGGAGGCTCGAGCAGGCGGCTTCGACGCTCGGCGCGGGCAGGGCGCTCGTCTTTCTGACCGTCACCCTGCCACTGGCGCTGCCGGGCATCCTGGCCGGCGTGGTGCTCTCCTTTGCCCGTGCCCTGGGTGAGTTCGGCGCTACCATCACCTTCGTCTCCAACATTCCCGGCCAGACCCAGACGATTCCGTCCGCCATCTACGCGCTGATCCAGACGCCGGATGGCGACGCCGCGGCGCTGCGGCTGACCGCGATCTCGATCGCCATTTCGCTGGCCGCGCTCGTCCTGTCCGAATTCCTCGCCCGCCGCGTGGCGCGGGGAGGGGTGGCATGACGCTCTCGATCGCGATCCGCAAGCAACTGGGGCAGTTCTCGCTCGATATCGCGCTGGAGACAGGGCCCGGCGTTACGGCCCTGTTCGGACGTTCCGGGTCGGGCAAAACCTCGCTCGTGAATCTGGTGGCCGGTCTGTCCAGACCGGACCAGGGGCGGATCGTGCTCGACGGGCGGACGCTGGTCGATACCGAGCGGTCGATCTTCGTGCCGGCCGGAAGGCGGCGCATCGGCTATGTCTTCCAGGAGGGGCGGCTGTTTCCGCATCTCTCCGTGCGCTCCAACCTGCTCTATGGCCGCTGGCTGACGCCGCAGGCGCGGCGCTGGGGCAGTCTCGACGAGGTAGTGGACCTGCTCGGCATCGGCGCGCTGATGGCGCGGATGCCGCGGGATCTCTCAGGCGGCGAGAAGCAGCGCGTCGCGATCGGCCGGGCGCTGCTGTCGAGCCCCGATTGCCTGCTGATGGACGAGCCGCTGGCGGCGCTCGATCGCGAGCGCAAGGCCGAGATCCTGCCGTTCATCGAGCGGCTGCGCGACGCCAAGCGACTCCCCATCGTCTATGTCAGCCATTCGGTCGAGGAGGTGGCGCGCCTGGCCGATACGGTGGCGCTAATCGAGGCAGGGCGCGTCGCCGCGCTCGGGCCGGTCGGCGAGGTATTCGCGCGCCTCGATGCGATCGGGGAGTGGGAGGCCGGCGCCGTGCTGGAGGCGACCGTGCTGGCCCAGGATCCGGAAGCCGGCGTCACCCGGCTCGATCACCCGGCCGGGTCGCTGGTCGTACCCTCGATCGAGGCGCCGATCGGCAAGCGGCTGCGCATCCGTATTCGGGCCCGCGATGTGACGCTGGCCGTGGGCGAGCCCGGCCGGCTCTCGGTCCGCAACCGCCTGAGGGCGGAGATCGTCTCGATCGGCGAGGGTCGCAGCCACGATGTCGGCATCCGCCTCGACGTCGGCGGGGAGCCGATGCTGGCGCGGGTCACGTGGGACGCTGTGCGGGATCTGGAACTGGTTCCGGGCCTCGCCGTCACCGCGCTGGTCAAGGCCGTGGCGCTGGACGGGACTTAGGCTCGCTCCACCATCGGAGGCGATGGGACCGAGCCTTGCCGGAGATCAGGCGGGGCAGGAGTTCTTCACGGCGGCGCCGTCGACGACGAGGCGGACCTTGGCGGTGCCTGACTTGACCATGCCGAGCTGCTGCGCCGCGGCGCGCGAGACGTCGATCACTCGGCCGCCGGTGAAGGGGCCCCGGTCGTTGATGCGGACGACGACATACTTGCCGTTCTTGAGGTTCTCGACCCGGACGCGGGTGCCGAAGGGCAGCTTGCGGTGGGCGGCGGTCAGGGCGTTGGGGTTGTTGCGTTCACCGTTGGCGGTCTTGCCGCCGAGGGCATACCAGGAGGCTCGGCCACACTGGGTCCCGGCTTCGGCCGGAAGGCTCCCGAAGGAGAGGGCCGCACCGGCGGCTACGAGAGCGGCCGTCACGGCCGCGATACGCAATTTTACCTGCACACTGGATCTCTTCGTTTTCGCGTTCGCCGACGCGGATTGCACCCAAAACGGAAACAAGCTTCGTTGGCTGTTTATCAACAGCCGAAAAAGGCGAGAATTGGGCGCTGGATTGTTCACAAAATCGATGCAACCGGGTGCAACCGGTTGGGAATCGACGAGCGTCGGCGGGGCCCCAGACTGACTCAGCGGGAGGCGAGTTTCTCGATCAGCGCCATGGCGGCAAACGGCGCCTTCGGCTTGAAGCCATTGATCATGTAAATGAAAACGTCGCGCTTGCCGGCCTTGGCCGGCTTCTCCGCGAGCAACGGCAGGTCGGCGGGGACACCGCCCTCGGCCCAGCGCTCGGCGCGCTTCTTCCACTCGGAAAGAGCGGACTCCGGATAGCCGATTTTTTCCTCTTCGGATGCATTTTGCAGGCGTGCATAGACGAAGCCGGCCGTCGGGTCGGCAATCTGGGGGTGCGTCTCGGAATCGGCTACCACCACCGCGACGCCATGCTTGCGGGCCAGCGCGATGAATTCCGGCGTCTGGAAGCTCTCGTGACGCACCTCGACCGCATGGCGGATGGCGATGCCGTCGACCGTCTTCGGCAGCAGTTCGAGGAAGCCAGCGAAATCCTCGGCGTCGAATTTCTTGGTCGCCATGAACTGCCAGTTGATCGGCCCGAGCTTGGGGCCAAGCTCGGTGACGCCGCTGGCGAAGAAGCGCGAGATCGACTCGCCCGCCTCGGCGAGCACGCGGCGGTTGGTGGCAAAGCGCGGGCCCTTCAGCGCGAAGACGAAATCGTCCGGCGTCTCGTCGGCCCATTTGCGGAAGCTCTCCGGCTTCTGCGATCCGTAATAGGTGCCGTTGATCTCGATCGAGGTGAGCTTGGAACTGGCATATTCGAGCTCGCGCTTCTGCGGCAGCCCGGCCGGATAGAAATTGTCCCGCCAGGGTTCGAACGTCCACCCACCTATGCCAACCCGGATCATCGCCTACCTCTCCATTGGAACGGGCACGACACTCGCGCGTTCAACCCCTGTCAGCAATCGGAGAAAAAATCATGTTTCGGGCAAAACCCCCCGTTGTCGTTCCGGAAGTCTCGACCGAAGGCCGCATCGTCTCTGTGGTTGCCGGCCTCATCCTCGCGGCGGCAGCGGTCAAACCACGGCCGAACCGGCTGCTTTCCGTGCTCGCCCTGGCGACTGGCTCTTATCTCGCCTATCGCGGCGCCACTGGTCACTGCCCGCTGACGAAGGCCGTGCATGATCATTGCCCGGAATGGGAAAGCCGGGTTCGCTGAACCCGGCCGTCTCTTTTCGATCAGGCGCGCTTCTTGACGATGACGCCCCAGATCAGCAGTACGATGACCGCTCCGACGATGGCGCCGATAAAACCGGCCTGGTCGTTGGGGCCGTACCAGCCAATGGCCTGACCCAGATAGGTGGCCAGGAACGCGCCGGCGATGCCCAGGATAACTGTCAGAATGAAGCCGCTCGGCTCATTGCTGCCCGGGGTGATGAACTTGGCGATGACGCCAGCCACGAAGCCGATGATGATGGTCCAGATGATGCCCATGAGGCTCTCCCCGTAATGATGCCGCAGCAGCGGCCGCGGCAAAATGTTGCACGGGTTCTGCTGATTTGGCGAGGGCTAATCGACCTTCACACCGCCGCGCATGGCCTTGACCCCGGAACGTTTCGCCTTGCCCTCCAGACGCCGCTTTTTCGATGCGAGCGTCGGTTTCGTCGCACGCCGCGGTGTCGGCGGAATCAAGGCTTCCTGGATCAGCGCCACGAGACGCTCCAGCGCGTCGGCCCGGTTTCGGGCCTGATCCCGAAAGCGCTGGGCTGTGATGACGATGACGCCATTTTGCGTCAGCTTGGATCCTGCCAGCCGCATCAGCCGCACCGCGACCGCGTCGGGCAGCGCGCGCGAACGCCGCGCATCGAAGCGCAGCTGAACCGCGCTCGAAACCTTGTTTACGTTCTGCCCACCCGGTCCGGAAGAGCGGATGAAGCTCTCCTCGATCTCGCTGTCGTCGAGGGCAATGTCGTCATTGATGCGGATCATGAGTGGCCTTCCAGGCCGACCCCATAGCATGGCCGCACGCTCTTCGGCAGGGGGTGTCGCAGCGGCACGCGACTTGTGCTAGAATCACCGAGCAGAGAACGGGGGTAACGATGGATCTCCAGTTTGGACTAGCTGTCGCACTCGTGGTCGTCGCTGGCTTTCTGCTTGCCAACAAGGCCGGAGCCGGCCCGATCATCTGGGCCGATCATGGCGTTGCTTCGCAGCGGTCGATGATGCTTTCCGGGGTGTCGTTCGTCTTCGACGGCACGCTGCCGCGCATCAGCCTGCCGCCGCGCTGAGCCTCGCGGAGCGCGATGATCGATCTTCCTGCCGATGCCATGGCACGGCGGGTAGGGTGTGGCCGCATTTTGCATGCTCCGCTAGCGCCTCTAGGCTTGGCCTCAAGTGAAGCGACCTGTCTGCTTTGTCGGAAGCGGCTGGATCAGGCCGGTGGCGAGTACGCTCCGGTCTTCGCCTTGCGCATCGCTTCCACCCCTTCGGCTGGGGTCATCAACACTGTGGTCTCGAATTTCGACAGGGAGCCGGTCGCGCTGGTCGCGAGCGCCACGGCCGCCGCCGACACATTGTCCGGGAATTCGGCAATGATCACGACGTCGAATTCGCCGAGAGCGAAATAGAAGGCGTGCAGCTTGCCGCCCATCGACTCCACGACCTTGCGAACCGCATCTTCGCGGTTCTGCGGATTGGCCACCATCGCCTTGACGGCGCTGGCGGCGTAGGAGACCTGCAGAAGATAGTGAGCCATGAGGTCCTCCCCTGGGACGCGGACGCCCCGGTTGCCCGCCTCGGATCCGGCAGATCGCCGGGCGCGGGACAAGAGTGAACCTCATGCTGACCCAAGGGAAGGTTCGCGGCGGGTGCTCGCGAGAGTTTTACTGCTTGGCCTGGGCCTCGGCGATGGCCTTGTCATAGGCGGCGCAGATCTCGTCGAAATTCGTGGTGCGTTCGGCGACACGGTCGACCTCGACCTGCCGCTT
Organism: Kaistia sp. UC242_56; assembly: GCF_044452255.1. Lineage (NCBI taxonomy): Bacteria > Pseudomonadati > Pseudomonadota > Alphaproteobacteria > Hyphomicrobiales > Kaistiaceae > Kaistia > Kaistia sp. UC242_56. The sequence goes on along the minus strand of NZ_JBIOAN010000002.1, from coordinate 3,815,503 downwards.
GCGCCATTCCGCAGCCTGGCTCGGATCCTTCGTGGTGATCTGCTTGACCAGGTCGGCGAGCGAAATCGACTTGGCCTGAAGCTCCTCCTCGGTGCAGGCGAAGGCCGGTGTCGCGGCCAGAAGGAGCGAAAGTGCCAGGATGGTGCGGCGCATCGTCTGATATCCTCGTCTTGAAGTCAGTCCCCGGTCCGATATAGAGCCTCGGCGCATGCGATGCACGCCCGGCGATCGGGCCTGAATGGAAAAGGGGCGCCATGGGCGCCCCTCTAGTGGTCAGTCGATGCCCCGGGCCCGTCTCGATCCGTGGGGCTGTCTGGATTACTTGGCCAGGCAGCTGTCGACATTCTCCGGCAGGCAGGTGTCGAGGCCCGTGAACAGGATCTCGTCAACCTTTTCGCCATTGATCAGCTTGATCATGGCGTCCGGCGCCTTGTAGCCCATTTCGAACGGCCGCTGGCCGATCTGGGCATGGCTGCGACCGGCCTTGAGCGCGTCGATCTGCGGCGGCAGCGTGTCGCCGGCGATGATCACGAGGTCCTTGCTCTTCAGGCGTTCCATGACGCCGTCGGTGACCTGCGCATAGGCCTGCGGGGCGAACTGGGCCCAGCCGCCGACGAGCACGAAGGCGTCGAGCTTCGGATTGGCGGTGAAGGTATCGCTCATCTGCTGGTTGGCGAGGTCGGACTGGTCGTTGGTGAACAGCGGGCAGCCCGCCGGCTCGGTCCAACCGTTCTGGCCGGTCAGCTTGTCGACATCCTTGGCACCGGCCAGCGTGTCGCGCACGCCGGCGGCGCGGGCGGCGATGTTGGCGGCCGCGACGTTGCCGAGCTGAAGGCAGACGGTGCCGCCCTTCTTCAGCTTCTGCAGTTCCTCGCCCATCTTGACGCCCATCAGGTAGTTGTCGGTACCCAGATAGGCTTTGCGGAGCGCGGCATCTTCCTTGTTCAGGTCGGCGTCGACCGTCATCACGGGGATGGTGGGCGCGCGCTGCTTCAGCAGATTGGCCATGGCCGGCGCGTTGGACGGCGAGATGGCGATGGCGGCGACGCCCTTGGTCAGCAGGTCGTCGACGATTTGGACTTCGCCGGCTTCATCATTGCTGGAAGCAGGGCCGGTATAGAGGCAAGTATAGCCCTTGCCCTGGTTCTCGGCGTTCCACTTCTGGCAGCCCTTGTTGATTTCCTCGAAGAAGGGATTGTCGAGACCCTTCACGACGATGGCGAGGACCTTGTCCTCCGCGCGCGCCGCGCCGAGGCTGAACGCCAGGCAGGTGGTGGCAAGCGACAGTATCGCGAGTGTCTTCTTCATGCTGTTGTCCTCCCGAGACAATAGAAATCCGTCGTCCGCCACCCTATGAAAGTCGCGCATTCCTGGATCCCGGGTGTTCCCGGTCATCGCGGCGCGAACGATTTTGGGCCCTCTGTCGTATCAGCGGACACAACCAACTAAATTCCGAAAGCGAACAAAGTCAATCCGATTAATCCTATGAAATGCGTCATGCTGCATCGCATTGTAAGTTTTTGCATCGCAATATGCGCCGTTCCGCCACCCATTTTCATATCAGTATACTAGCTATGCTGCCGAACCGAGGTATAGCGGTTTATAGCGGGGCAATAAAACTGGGGTGCCTCAGCGGCATCGTCGCGCTATTTGTCTGATGTTAAAGTTGACGGCGCTCTGGCGCGCCAATAAGGGTAAAAAGAGACCCGGGCGGCGTCGCCGCACCGGACACCAGGGAAACGACGGGCCGGCCAACGGCCTGCGTGGCAGGGAGGAGCGCCGGGATGACTGTCCTGGAACTCAAGGGCATTTCGAAGCATTTCGGGGCGATTCAGGCCCTGAACGACGTTTCGCTGACCATCGAACCCGGCGAAGTCGTCGGGCTGATGGGCGACAATGGCGCCGGCAAGTCGACGCTGGTGAAGATCATCGCCGGCAATTTTCCGCCGTCGCACGGCACCATGCGGGTGCTGGACCGAGAGGTCCATTTCCACAAGCCGGTCGAGGCGCGCGAGAACGGCATCGAGGTCGTCTATCAGGATCTTGCGCTCTGCAACAATCTGACGGCGGCGGCCAATGTCTTTCTCGGCCGCGAGCTGAAGCGCGGTTTCGGGCCGATCCGCATCCTCGATTACGCGACGATGTACAAGCGCGCGGCGGCGCTGTTCAAGGAGCTGAAGTCGGAGACGCGGCCGCGCGATCTCGTCAAGCAGATGTCGGGCGGGCAGCGCCAGGCGGTGGCGATCGCCCGCACCCGGCTCTCCGATTCGAAGATCGTGCTGATGGACGAGCCGACGGCGGCGATCAGCGTGCGACAGGTGGCCGAGGTGCTGAACCTGATCCGCCGCCTGCGCGACCAGGGCATCTCCGTGATCCTGATCAGCCACCGCATGCCGGACGTGTTCTCCGTCTGCGACAAGATCGTGGTGCTGCGGCGCGGCACGAAGGTGGCGGACAAGCGGATCGCCGACAGTTCCCCGGAAGAAGTGACGGCCTTGATCACCGGCGCGCTCGAGCGCGCCTGACATCGAGCGAAAGGAAGAGGGAGGACGTTACAAATGGCTGTTTCGCTCGACGACACCATCAACCACCAGACGCACAGCACGCTGAGCTGGCTGCTGTCGCGGCAGACCTTCTGGGTATTCCTGGCGGCGGTGCTGGCTTGCATCGCGCTGACCTTCATGACCGACACCTTCGCGACCAAGAACAATCTGTTCAACGTGACGCGCAACTTTGCCTTTGTCGGCATCGTCGCGATCGGCATGACCGTGGTGATCATTTCCGGCGGCATCGACCTTTCGGTCGGCTCGACGCTCTGCCTCTCGGCGATCGTCACTGGCCTGGTGATGAGCGCCGGCTATCCGCTGGCGGTCGGCATCGCGCTGGCGCTGGTCGCCGCCATCCTCGTCGGCATCGTCAATGGCGTGCTGATCGCCTATGTCGGGATGCCGCCCTTCGTGGTGACGCTCGGCATGCTTTCGGTGGCGCGAAGCATGGCGCTGGTGCTGTCCAACAACAAGATGGTCTACCAGTTCGGCCCCGACCAAGCCCTGCTGCTGCAGCTCGGCGGCGGTACCACGCTGGGGATCGCCAATCCGCTGATCGTGCTGGCCGTGATGGCGCTGATCGCCGGCTTCGTGTTCCGCTGGACCGGTTGGGGGCGGCACATCTTCGCCATTGGCGGCAATGAGCAGGCGGCGGTGCTGACCGGCGTACCTGTGAAGCGCATCAAGGTCGGCGTCTACGTCATCTCGGCGCTGACGGCGGGCATTGCCGGCGTACTGATGACCGGCTGGCTCGGCAGCGTGACGACCAATCTCGGCACCGGCATGGAACTGACCGTGATCGCGGCGACCGTGATCGGCGGCGCCAATCTCGCCGGCGGCGTCGGCACCGCGTTTGGCGCGGTGGTCGGCGCGGCGCTGATCGAGGTCATCCGCAACAGCCTGATCCTGCTGGGCATCTCGACCTTCTGGCAAGGCGCCTTCGTCGGCAGCTTCATCGTGATCGCGGTGGCCTTCGACCGAATCCGCAGCTTCCGCCAGTCGGACTGAGCAGAACCTCCGGGCGCCGTCTCGTGCCGGCGCCCGGAGTTCTATAAGCGGCGTCTTCTTCAACTCTCCCTCAGGGAACGGTCGGAGCGGAGCTCCGGGTGAGGGTTCAGGGACCTATCCGGGTGAGGCCGTAAACCCTCACCCGCCGCACTACGTGCGTCGACCTCTCCCTCAGGGAGAGGTGAAGAAGACAGGGTGCCTTGATCAAGCTGATAGCTGTGGAACTCCCTCGACGGTCGGGCCGGGCATGCGCCAGAATGCGCGTCCCGTTCCCATGGAATCCTGAAACCGCATGAGACTTCCCAACCAGACCGAAGGCCTGCGTTTTCGCCTCGTGCTCAAGCCTGGCTTCGCGCTCGGGCCGGGCAAGGCGGATCTGCTGGAGGCGATTGCGGAGACCGGCTCGCTCTCCGGCGCCGGGGCGCGGCTCGCGATGAGCCCGAAGCGCGTCTGGAACCTCGTTCGCGAGATGAACACCGCGTTCCGGGATCCGCTGGTCGAGACCGAGAAGGGCGGCACGGGCGGCGGCGGCAGCGCGCGGCTGACGCCAATCGGCCGGCTCGTGCTCGATCGCTATCGTGCCATGGAGGCGGAGACGAATGCGCGCATCGCCGCCGGCGTCGCGGAGTTGCGCGGGCTTTTGCGCGACGAAGGCTGAGCCTCAGGCCGGCATTGCTTCCAGGCGTGCCAGAATGCCCTTGGCGGCGGCGATGCCCGTGGCGAAGCTCGCCTGCAGCAGATAGCCGCCGGTCGGCGCCTCCCAGTCGATCATCTCGCCCGCGACGAACACGCCGGGCAAAGCCTTCAGCATCATGCCGTCATCAATGCCACTCCAGGCAACGCCGCCCGCGGTGGAGATCGCGCGCTCGAGCCCTTCCGTGCCGGTGAGCCGGATCGGGACCGCCTTGATCAGGCCGGCCAGCGCGTCTGCGTCGCGCGGCAAGGCCGGGCCATTTCCTTCGCGCATCAGGTTGATGGCGACGGGCGGGAGATGCGCCGCCTTGCGCAGCAGGTTGGACAGCGACTGGCCCGGCTTCTGCGCCGCGATCCGCGCCGAAAGCTCGGCCGCGCTGCGGCCCGGCGCGAGGTCGAGATGGATCGTCGCGTGGCCGTCGCGAGCGATTGCGTCGCGCAAGGGCGCCGACAGCGCGTAGATGAGGCCGCCCTCAAGGCCATGCGCCGTCACCATCGCTTCGCCGCGCAGCGTGATGTCCTGGAAGCCGATCGCAAGCGCCTTCAACGGTGTGCCGGCGAAGCGGGTCTTGAACAGGTCGGACCAGCCTGTCCGGAAGCCGACATTGGCCGGCCGGAGCGGCGTGACGTCGACGCCCTTTTCCCAGAGCCTGTCGGCAAAGGCGCCGTTCGAGCCCAGGCGCGGCCAGCTGGCGCCGCCGACGGCCAGCAGCGTCGCATCGGCCATGGCCGTTTCGGTCGAGCCGTCCGCATGGCGGAAGATCGGCTGGCGGTCGGCGTCGAAGCCCAGCCATTCGTCGCGGAGACGGAAACGGACGCCGAGTTCGTCGAGCCGGCGCAGCCAGGCGCGCAGCAGCGGCGAGGCTTTCATCGAGGTCGGGAAGACGCGGCCGCTGGAGCCGACGAAGGTCGCTTCGCCAAGCGCTTCGGCCCAGGCGCGGAGCTCGGCCGGGGGAAACGCCTCGACCAGGGGCGCAAGCCGGCTCGACGCGGCGCCATAGCGGGGGAGGAAGTTCTCCAGCGGTTCGCTATGGGTCAGGTTGAGGCCGCCACGCCCGGCCATCAGCAGTTTGCGGCCGATGGAGGGCATGCGGTCATGCACCGTGACGGCGAGACCGGCCTTGGCGAGCGTCTCGGCGGCGATCAGGCCGGCAGGGCCGGCGCCGATGATCGCCACGGAGCGTGGCTTGGGGGAGGGTGTGTTGGACATCGCCGCGGTTTGTCGGTCGAAACCGCGGCGATCGCAAGAGGCTGATTGCGCCTAGCGCTTGCCGACCAGCTTGTCGGCGAACAGAGCGGCGCTCTTGGCATAGACGCCGGCCTTGTTCCACTCCCGCAGCACGGCGAAGTTGTGCGAGCCTTCTTCCCAGCTGCCGCCGCGCTGCCAGCCGTAACCCTTGAGGTAATTGGCGGTGGAGGCGAGCACGTCGATCGGGCTGTTGCGCAGGTCGGCATGGCCGTTGCGGTCGAAATCGACGGCGAAGCGGATGTAGGAGGTCGGCAGGAACTGGGTCTGGCCGAGTTCACCCGCCCAGGCGCCTTTCATCTGCGCCGGCGACAGGTCGCCACGCTGGACGATCTTCAGCGCGGCCATCAGCTGGTCCTGGAAGAAATCGGTGCGGCGGCAATCGAAGGCCAGCGTCGCGAGCGAGCGGAAGGTCGACATGTTGCCGCTGCCGGCGCCGAAATCGGTCTCCATGCCCCAGATCGCGATCAGGATCGGGCCGGGGACGCCATAGGTCTTCTCGATCGCCGCGAGCGTGCTGGCGTAGCGCTGCATCAGCTGCTTGCCCTTGGCGACGCGGCCCGGCGAGACGACGCGCTTGGCATACACCTCGAAGGGCTGGGCGAAATGCTTCTGGTTACGATCGAGCTTGATGACGCGCGGATCGTAGGTAACGCCGGCGAGCGCCTGGTCGACGACGCTGCGCGAGATGCCCGACGAAACGGCCTCGGCCTTGAAATCCTGCAACCACGCGCCGAACTGCGCGGGATCCTTGCCGCAGGTTGCAGCTTCAGCCCGTCCCAAACCGGCCGCAAGCGCGACGGAAAGAACCAGGGCCGACAGGCGGAGCTTCGAGATCTTCATAATAAGCCTTTGTCTAGTCGGAACGGCCGTTCACTATGCGGGCTTCGCGAGCACGCGCAAGACGACACTAGTCGAGCGATGGTTACCTAGCAGTTGAGGGTGCGCCCAAGTGTTATCTTGGTCACACTTTGGGCGGTGTTTTGGGCTGCCAGCGTTGTTTGCAGGGATGGATGCGCGTTCTAGCCGAAGCCTGCCCGCTTCAGCCGGACGATGGCGAGATCGAGCGCGGACAGGAATGCCGACCGGTCGCGCGGCGAGAACGGCCTGGGGCCGCCGGTGACGGCGCCGGCCGAGCGCAGGTCTTCCATCAGGTTGCGCGTTGCCAGCACATTGCCGATCGAAGCCTCGGTGAATGGCCTGCCATTGGAGCCGATGACGTCGGCGCCGGCCTTGATGCAGCGGTCTGCCAGCGGGATATCGGCCGTAATGACGATATCACCCCGGCCGACGCGCTCGGCGATCCAGTCATCGGCGATGTTCAGGCCGCTCGGCACGACGACGCGCTCGATCCAGGGCTCGCGCGGGATGCTGATCGGCGTGTTGGCGACCACATGCACCTTGAGGCGGTGCCGCTCGGCGACCTTGTAGATCTCCGCCTTCACCGGGCAGGCGTCGGCATCGACATAGATCTCGATCGGGCGGGAGGCTTGGGGGGAATTCTCGGTAGGAGCAGACATTCGATACTCGAAAAGGAAGAAGGGCCGCCCTTCCGGACGACCCTTCCATTGTCAGACCGCGACCCGGCGCGAGGCCGGAGGAAAGCCGGTCACGCGGCGCAAACCTCTGCAAAGAGAGAGATCCGGACCATTGGAACCGACATACGCGGTGAACGACAATGAGACACTAGACCACCTCCTTTCGATTGTTGATGACATGGTTAACGTAGCGCGTTTCCGCCCGATTCGTAAGGGCAGCCGATACGCTTCCGCAGCGGCGCGCTGTTTTTGCATCAGATGGCCAGGGCGGAAGCCGGCTCAGCGGATCGAGCGCAGCATGCCGGCATCGGGGAAGCAGGTGGCGCGGCGGCCGTTCGCTTCTTCCCACGCGCCGATGGCGATGCGCGTCTTAAAGCCGACGAGACCATCCGCCGTGCCGACATCGACGCCGCGCTTTTCGAGCCTTTCCTGCATGGCGCGGACGTCGGAGCGGGTGAAGCCGCCGACATCGCCCCAGGGATTGGCGATCGCGCCGGCGCCGCGCAGCCGATCGCCGAGATGGCCGATGAACAGGGCGTAGAGATCGGACTCGTTGTAGCTCTTCAGCACGTAGAAATTGCCCGAGACGATGAAGGCGGGGCCATGCCGGCCGGCCGGCATCAGCAGATGGCCGATGCGGTCCGGCGTTCGGCCGGCGAGCTTGCCGCCGCCAACGGGGCGCACGCCCATCGCCTGCCAGGCCGCGAGCGGCTTGCCCTGTTCCGGGCCTTCCAGGCTGCAGGAGACGTTTTCGGGAACCTCGACCTCGACGCCCCAGCCGACCCCGGGCTGCCAGCCGCTCTGGCGCAGGTAGTTGGCGATGGAGGCGAGGCTGTCGGGCACGGAATTCCAGATGTCGCGTTTGCCGTCGCCGTCAAAATCGACGGCGAGCGTCAGATATTTGGATGGCAGGAACTGCGGCTGGCCGAGCGCGCCGGCCCAGGAACTGCGCATCTCGTTCAGCCCGATATGGTCGCCGTCGACGATCTGCAGCGCCGCGAGGAATTCGGGATAAAAGCTCTTCTTGCGCGCGCCCATGAACGCCTCGGTCGCCAGAGCCCGGACGGCGGAGTAGGGCATTTTGGCGGCGCCATAGCCGGACTCGCGGCCCCAGATCGCCACGACGATTGGCGCCGGCACGCCATAGGTCTTCTCGATCTTGGCCAGGGTCTTGGACCATTTCGCCATCAGCGTGCGTCCGCCATTGGCAAGGCCGGCCACCTTCGCTTCGCTGAAATAGCGGGCGGGGCCGGAGAACTCGGCCTGGCGCTGCGGTTCTTCCTTCTTGCGCGGGACGCCGGGCGGAGCGAGGTCGGGCAAGCTCCAGTCCAGCGTCAGGCCGCTCAGCGCCGTGTCCAGCGTCTGGCGCGAGATGCCGCGCTTGGCCGCGTCTTCGCGCACCGTGCTCGCCAGCCAGGCCTGGAACTGCCTCTCGATGCGGGCCTTGTCGGCGGTCTGGGCGGTTGCCGGCAGCGCGGCGAGGAAAAGCAGGCAGAGGCAGAGCAGAATGCGCACGGGATCGGTCACCTGGCCGTGAAAGGGATATGCACGGCACCTTGGCGAAGCCGGGCCCTTCGCGCAACCTTGTCCGTCAGCGTGGCGCCGTGCGGCCGCCGCCTTCGCCCGTCAGGCAGTCGGTTTCCGGCCCGGCGATCCGATCCGCCACGGGCAGGATTGGCAGCGGGCGCGCGGCGATTTCCGTCACCAGCTTGCGGCGGATCGCGACCTCGAACTGGTCGACGTCGGAGACCGCCAGGGTGAAGGCGCCTTCTCCCCCCATCACGCAATCCCGGTAATAGGCGTCGAGATTGTCGATGTCGAACACGCTCGAACTCCCGCTATGCGGCGGCTTCAGCATGATGGCCAGCCCGTTGATCGTGATGCCGCGCGCCACGACCCGGTCGCGTATGCCGGGGACGGTCGGTCCCATGTTGTTGGGTCCGTCGCCGGAGATGTCGATGGTGCGCCGGGTGCCGCGATAGCCATTGTCGTCGAACAGCGCGGCCGCGAAGGCGAGACTGCCCGAGATCGAGGTGCCATAGCGGCCGATCACCTCGCCCGGCGCGATGCGGGATGCTACGGCGTCGGCGCTTTCCGCCCCGTCGATCAGGCTCCAGGGCACGATGATCGTCTGGGAGTTGATCCCGGACCACTCGACATAGGCGAGCGCGATGCGTCCCATCGGCCCCGACTGGATCGCAGCGAGGACCTCGGGATGGCGCAGCGCGTTGACGTAGCCCTGGCGCTGCAGATCCTGCTCGTCGGCATCCATGGAGCGGGAGACGTCGACGGCCAGGATCAGTTCGAGATCGACGGGGATCTCCTGGGCACGAGCGGACGGCATGCCTGTAATCATCAGCAGGCCTGCGATCAGCACTGGCGAAAGCCGCATGGCGCACCTCGATCATCTTGGGTTGCGGGCGCCCCCAAGGTTCAGCCTAGGGCGCTGTCGGCATGCCGCAAGGGAGCGGGTGTAGATTCCTGTCGGCCCCATGCCATCCCCGGCGCGCCAGACAGGATTCTCGGCTACATTCCGCGCAGCGATGGCGGTGGAGACGAGCGTGACCGAAGCGGGCGTAGAATTTTCTCCGTCAGGCGAGACGAGCCGACGGCGCTATGTGCTTGCCGCCACCATTCTGGCCTCCGGCATGGCCTTCATGGACGGCTCGATCATCACGGTCGGCCTGCCGGCGATCCGCGCCAATCTCGGCGCCAGCTTCGGCGAGGCGCAGTGGACCTCCAACGCCTACACGCTGACGCTCGCCGCCTTCACCCTGCTGGGCGGCGCCGCGGGCGATGCCTATGGCCTGCGCCGGGTCTTCATGCTGGGCATCGCCCTGTTCGGGCTCGCCTCGGCGGCCTGCGGCTTCGCCTGGTCGCCCGAAAGCCTGATCATCGCCCGCACCATCCAGGGCGTCGGCGGGGCCCTCATGGTGCCGGGTTCGCTGGCGCTGATCTCCGCGCATTATCCGGCCGACATAAGGGGGCGGGCGATCGGAACCTGGGCAGCCGCCTCGTCGATCGCGCCGGCGATCGGCCCCATCATCGGCGGCGCGCTGGTCGATCTCGGTTCCTGGCGGGCGCTGTTCCTGATGAATGTGCCGATCGCGATCGGGGCGTGGTTGCTGTGCCGTTCCAAGGTTCCCGCCGATGCGCGTACGGTCGCGGTGCGGATGGACTGGATCGGCGGCGCCTTCGCCGTGGTGGGTCTCGGCGTGCTCGCCTATGGGCTGACGGATCTGGGCGCCTCAACCGGCATCCGCTTCGACCTGGCGGTCGCATTGTCCCTGGCCGGAGCGGCGGTGCTCGTCGTCTTCGTGATCTGGGAAGCGATCACGCCCGCGCCGATGATGCCGCTCGGCCTGTTCGCCAACCGGATGTTCTCGGGCGTCAATGTGCTGACCCTGCTGCTCTATTTCGCGCTGGCCGGCGCGTTGTTCTTCCTGCCGACGGCGCTGATCCAGGCGCATCACTATCCCGCCGCTCTGGCCGGTTCGGTCTTCCTGCTCTTCGTCATCGTCATGGGGCTGCTGTCGCGCTTCGGCGGCGGGCTTTCCGACCGGATCGGCGTGCGGCCCTGCCTCACGGTCGGGCCGATCCTGACTGGCATCAGCTTCCTCCTGCTGTCGCCGGCGGTCGCCAACGGGGCGTTCTGGACGGCGATGGTGCCGACCATGATGCTGATGGGGCTGGGCATGGGCATCACCGTCGCGCCGCTCTCGACGGCGGTGATGAACGCGGCGCCGGAAGCGCGGCGCGGCGCGGCCTCCGGCATCAACAATGCGGTGTCGCGGGTCGCCGGCCTGATCGCCGTGGCCAGCCTCGGCATCGCCGTCACCTATGGCTTCGACGGCGTACTCCTGGGCGCTTCCGACGACGCGGCGCGGTTGGTGCGCGAGGCGGGCTTCGGCGGCAATATGGGCGCGGTTGAGGGGACCGATCCGGCGGCGGTGCGGGCGCTTTGGGCGCAGGCCACGATCTCGGGCTTTTCAGCCGTGGCGCTCGTCTGTGGCGTCTTCGCGATCGCGGGCGGGCTGGTCGGCTGGCTGTTCACCGGCAGCCGCCATGAGGTCTAAGACAGTCTTGTCCCACGCGAATGTTTTGTTTTCGCCGGCGGGCGAAGCCTCCGCGACCCGGTAGGCGCCGCCACCGCTGGCCTTGGCGTCATAGAGCGCGATATCGGCGAGCCGATAGGCGTCTGCGAAATCCGGTCCGCCATTCGCCACCGCGGCGATGCCGATGCTGGCGCCGGTGGTGACGACGGAATCCGCGAAGCCGATTGGTTCGCAGATGCGTTCGATCAGCAGCCGGGCCGTCTGCTCGACCTCGGCGGGCGGGGCCTGGATCAGCAGCGCGAATTCGTCGCCGCCAATGCGCGCGGCAATGTCGTTCTTGCCGAGGCAGGCGCGAATTCGGTCGGCGATGGCGAGCAGGGCGTGGTCGCCGAATTGATGGCCGAACCGGTCGTTGATCGGCTTGAAGTGGTCGAGATCGATCAGCACGAAGCAGAAGCTGCGCGCCTGCTCGTTCCAGCGCCGGAAACTTTCGCCGAGGGCGGCCCGGTTCGACAGGCCGGTGAGCGAGTCGTGATGGGCGCGACGGTCCAGTTCCTCCTGGCGGGCGCGCCGGCGCGTGATGTCCTGTATCGTGCCGACGGCGCGATAGGGGCGGCCTTTGGCGTCGCGCTCGACGACGCTGCCCCGGTCGAGCACCCAGATCCAGCGGCCGTCCTTGTGGCGCAGGCGCTGCTCTATGCTGTAGCGCGGCGTCCGCCCTTCCAGGTGATCGCGGATGCGCCGCTTGCTTTCCAGCGCATCGTCGGGATGGCGCAACTGGTCCCAGGTGTCGGCCGTCTCTTCCAGCTCGTCGCGCTCATAACCGAGGATCGCGTACCAGCCGTCGCTGAAATAGGCGCTGTTATCGCCGATGCACCAGTCCCACACGCCTTCGCCCGAGCCGGCCAGCGCATAGCGCAAGCGCTCCTGGCTCTCCTTCAGGGCGCGCGTCATGGCGTAGAGCCCCGCCAGGGCGGCGGCGACGAACAGCGGCGGGATGGTGATGAAGCTCAGGGCCAGTTCCGTGCGCTGCAACTGCCACGCGAGGGATCGGCTGATCGCCGTGTTCGGCCACTCGCCGATGATCACCAGCTGGACGATCCCGAGCGACAGCAGCGAACTGGTGATCGCGGTCGCCGGGGGGCCGAAGCGGATGGCGCACCAGAGCAGCGGCACGGTGAAGAAGCTGACCATCGACACGTTGGCGTGGCGCATGACCACGATCGACGCGGCGATGATGGCGACAATGGCGAGATATTCGAGAATTCGCACCGTGCTGCCGGAGCGCAGCGCGCTCCGGAATGTTCCGACCCAGCCCATTTTGCCCATGGCGAAATGGGGAGCGAGGATGATCAGCGCGCTGGCAGCGTTGAGGCGCCAAAGCGTGGCTAGGCTGTCGGAAAAGACGACGCCCTCGAACCAAACCAGGGTCGCTGCGGCGCCGATCGCGCTCAGCAGGGTGGCCAGCGACAGGATGGCGATAAGCGCGGCGACGCTGGCGACACTTTCCAGTCCCGATGCGAGCAGGTTCAGCCGACGCGCGAGGATGACGACCACCGCCACCTCGACCATGTCTGATGCCGCGATGGCGATGCCCATCGGCCCGGTGCCCAGGACAGTCTGGATGACAACGCCGGCTGCCAGGCCGCCCATCGCTACCCACGGCAGTTGCCGGACACCAAGCGCGAGGACCAGGATTACCGTCACGCCGTTGGCGGGCCAGAACGCCGCCTCGTTGCTTGCGACCAGCATCAGCCACAGGCCGATTGCCGCCCCTATCCCATAGACGAGGGCACCCGAGGCGAACGAGATCACGGGGGAAAGAAAACGCTGCACGGTTCGCGCCCTGGTTGTGGGTTCTGCAATCCTCAAATCGCAGCAATTCGTTGAGGAAGAGCGAAGATGGTCCGGAAAATTGGACCCATGCGGCGCAAAAGCGGCGGCGGCGCAACGGAAACCGGAGAGCGGCGCGGCTCTCCGGTCCGGTAGGGGCGCCCAACTCAGGCGGCGCGGGTTCCCTTCTTGTCTGCAACCTGGTCCGCCAGGCGGCCGGTCAGCTCGGCCAGATGGTCGAAGCGGCTGGAATAGGTGCCGACGCCGGCGGTCGCAGAGCGCAGTTCGACGATCAGTCCACGCATCTCCGATTCCGGGATTTCGGCCTCCACCACGTCCCAGCCGGGCCAGCCGGCCTTGGCATCGAAGCCGAGCAGCTGGCCGCGTCGTTGCGTCACCATCATGTTGACCCGCGAACTTGCTTCGGACGGCACGGTGACCGAAACATGCAGAACGGGCTCAAGGAGGACGGGGCTGCAGGCCTCCAGCGCCTCGCGCATGCCGATCTGCGCCGCCGTGCGGAACGCCTGATCGGACGAGTCGACGCTGTGATAGGAGCCGTCCGTCAGCTTGACGGCAACGTCGACGACCGGAAAGCCGAGCGGGCCGCGTTTCAGGACGTCCTGCACGCCCGCCTCGATGGCCGGAATGTAGTTTCGCGGCACCACGCCACCGGTGATGGCGTCCTCGAACAGGAAGCCGTTGCCGCGCCTTTGCGGCCGGATCTCCAGCACGCAATCGCCGAACTGGCCGTGCCCGCCGGACTGCTTCTTGTGGCGGCCTCGGACGGTCGCCTGGGTGCGGATGGTCTCACGATAGGGGATCGTGGGTGGCCGCGTCTCGACCTTGAGGCCGTAGCGCGCGGCGAGACGCTCCAGCGCAACCCTGAGATGCATCTCGCCCTGGCCGGCGAGGCGGATCTCGCTTGTCTCTTCGTCCTGCGTAACCACCAGGGCAGGGCTCTCCTCCGAGAGGCGCTGCAGGGCGGCCGAGAGCTTCGTCTCGTCCTTGCGCTCGGCCGGGCTGACCGCCAGCGCGATCACCGGCTCGGGCGTGGCGAGCGGCGCGAGTTGGACCGGCGGCTGCTTGCCGGTGGCGAGCGTCATGCCGGTAGCGGCGCCATCGAGCTTGCCAAGCCCGACCACCTCGCCAGCGCCGGCGGGATCCCGCTTGGCGACCTGCTGGCCGATGACCCGCAGCAGCCCGGAAACCCTGCCGACCGGCCCGTCCGGGCCGACCAGTTCGGCGCCGTCCTGGATCGTTCCCCGCATCACGCGGGCGATGGACAGCTTGCCGGCATGGCCAGTGTGCACCGTCTTGAGCACCTGGACGACCGTCTCCGGGCCATCGTCGAGGCCGAGACGCTTGGCTGTCGCCGCGACGTCGGGCGCTTCGTGCCGGATCGCCTTCAGCAGGCGGCCCACGCCATGGCCGTGCAGGGCGGAGCCGATCAAGACGGGGCAGACCAGCCCGGCGCGCATGTCGGCGACGAGGTCGGTCAACACATGCTCGCGGGAGGGTTCGACGTCCTCGAGCAACTCCTCCATCAGGGAATCGTCATAGTCGGCGAGCTTTTCCAACATCGCATAGCGTTCGCGCGCCTCGTTGACGCGAACCTCGTCGGTCATGTCGATCAGTTCGCTTGGCGCATATTCGCGGTAGATGAAGGCGCGCTCCAGCGCCAGGTCGACGAAGCCGGTGACGACATCATGCTGGCGGATCGGGATATGGCGCAGCAGCAGCGGCACGCCGCTGGCCGGCTGGAGCAGGTCCAGCGTCTCGCGAACGCCCTTCTCGCTCTTGTCGATCTTGTTCAGGAAGAGGATGCGCGGAATGCCGAGCGCCTCGAGCCGCCGCAGGATCAGCTGCAGCGCGCCGACCTTCTTCTCGTCGGGTTCGGCGACGACGATGGCGCAGTCGACCGCGGCAAGCACTGCCTCCGCTTCATGCGCGAATTCGACGGAGCCGGGGCAATCGAGCAGGCTGATGCGCTCGCCCATGAAGCTGGTTTCGGCGACGTTGAGCTCGACGCTCATGGCATGGGCCCGGGCTTCCGAGCCGGCATCGCCGACCGCCGTGCCGTCGCCCACCAGGCCCTGCCGATGGATGGCGCCGGTTCGAGCCAGGATGGCTTCCATCAGCGTGGTCTTGCCGCTGCCGAACGGTCCGATCAGCGCGATCGCCTTGGGGCCGGCGCTTCTGCCGACTCCACCTCCGTTCCTGTCCGTCATCGCTTCCTCCGTTCATGAAATGTTCTTGTGGCATTCTCATGTCTTGGACGCGTGGACCGGCGCCAGTATCCCGGCCCGCCTCGGGATCGTCTCAGGGAATACCGGATGTGGCAAGGCATTCGGCACGGAGGGCCCGAAAACGAAAAAAGGCCCGCGCCGTGGCGCGGACCTTTCCATCCTTGCGGATGCCGATTGTTTCGACGGCCCCGAAGGGCCGGATCGTCGATCCCGCGAGTTTCAACTCTTCGGGATCGCGACCGCTTCGGCCTGTCTTAGTTGACCGGGTCGAGCAGCAGCGCGGCGCCGCCAGCGGCGACGTTGAGGCCGACCTGGCCGGTCACGCTGATCGGCTGCAGGGCGATCGAGCCGCGCGTGCCGCCAAACAGGACGTTGGCGCCGACGCCGCCGACAACGGTGGCTTCCGCCGTCGCGCCGAGATAGAGGCCGCCCAGCGAACCGCGGTGATAGCCGGCGGTCGGTGCGAACACGGCCCAGATCAGCTTGCCCTGGCTGGTCCAGCCGAGGTCGACGCCGAGCTTCTTGATGTTGCCGACATACTGTTCCGGAGCGCCACGGTTGGGACGGAAGGTGCAGGCAACTTCCTTAGCCGAACCAATGATATAGCCGAGGCCCGAATTGATGTCGCAGCCCAGCGTGCCGATGCGGACGCCATTGCGGCCGTCTTCGTAGACCGGAGCGGTCGAGATATCGGCAGCCTTGGCGGCGCCGAGGCCGGCCAGGGTCAGGGCAGCAGCGGTTGCAATCAGCTTAAGGGAAACAAACTTCGACATAATGAATTGTTCCTTTCGTGTTAGGCACCGGCATCGTTGCCTTTGCCGGCATTACGTGGTTCGCCCGATGGAGGATCTAGCGAACCTGGGGGGACGGCCGAGGCTCGGCCTTACAACGGGTCTTGCGCGAGTTCGATCCCATCGACATACGACTTGGGTCCGTCATGACAAACGTTTGCTGGCGGCGCAAGGGACAAGGCGTACAAGTCTTGTCGTTCGGTTAACGCACTGGAGCCCTGCATGCTTACTGCCTACGCGATTTCCGATGCCGGACTGGGGCCCCTTTCCCCCGAGGCGACGGCAGCCGGGGCGCCTGCCGCTTGGCTCGACCTTTTTGCGCCGACTCCCGAAGAGGAGCATGCGGCGGAGGCCTTTCTCGGCGCGCTGGTGCCGA
Organism: Kaistia sp. UC242_56; assembly: GCF_044452255.1. NCBI lineage: Bacteria > Pseudomonadati > Pseudomonadota > Alphaproteobacteria > Hyphomicrobiales > Kaistiaceae > Kaistia > Kaistia sp. UC242_56. Next base: position 3,799,168 of record NZ_JBIOAN010000002.1, on the reverse strand, counting down.
CGCGGGAAGAGACGCAGGAGATCGAATTCTCCAGCCGCTTCTATGTCGAGAACGGCGTCGTGTTCATGACGGCGAGCGTTATCGCCGGCCTCGATGCCGGCCATCCGGTGCTGACCCCGTTTACCTTCGGCGTCGGCAAGTCGAAGATCGTCACGCTGCGCTATGAGGATACCAAGGCATTCCGCCAGTTTCTGTCCGTTGCGCCGAAGCCGGATGGCGGCTGCGGCACGCCGACCGGCATCTTCAATGGCCTGCTGGAGGCGTTCATCGCCCGCACGGCCGATGTGCTGGAGCACATCGCCCAGGCCGTCGACCGGATCAACAGCGAGATCTTTACCCGCAAGGCCAGCGAGCGGATCCGCTCCAAGCGCCTGTCGATCCTGATCGGCGCGATCGGCATGCAGGGCGACCTGGCCTCCAAGGCGCGCGAGAGCCTTTCCTCGCTGGAGCGGCTGGCGCAATACGCCGCCGCCATGCTGCCGGATCAGGCGCTGAAAAACGGCAACGGCACGCGGCTCAAGCTGGCTTTGCGCGACGTGCGGTCGCTCGAGGACCACGTCAATTTCGTCCTCAACAAGATTACCTTCCTGCTCGATGCGACGTTAGGTCTCGTCGCCAACCAGCAGAACCAGGTGGTGAGCGTGCTGACGGTAGCCTCCACCATCCTGATGCCGCCGACGCTGATCGGCACCATTTACGGCATGAACTTCAAGGACATGCCGGAACTGGGCTGGGGCTTCGGCTATCCGCTGGCGCTCGGGATCATGGTGGTGTCGGCGCTGGTGCCGTTCCTCTATTTCAAGCGGCGCGGCTGGCTCTAGAGATAGGGCGTGAGCAGCCGGGTCGCCGCGTCGCGCAGCCGGACCGGCAGTTCGCGCTGTCGCAGTTCCTGGACGGTGATGGTGCGCCCTTTCGCCTGCTTGGTGTCGATCAACTGGTCGATCTCGGCGGCGAAGTCGGTGTCGTAGGATTCGACATTGAACTCGAAATTGAGCCGCAGGCTGCGCGCGTCCCAATTGGCGCTGCCGAAGAGCACCCAGGCGCCGTCGACCGTCATCAGCTTGGAATGGTCGAAGGGCGGTGCGGCGCGGGCGATCTGGCAGCCCGCGCGGATCAGCGGCGCCAGCGAGGCGTCCATCGCCCAGTCCATATAGAACTGGTCGGATTTTTCCGGCAGCAGGATCTCGACCGAAACGCCGCGCAGCGACGCCAGCACGAGTTGGGAGTTGATGCGGTCATCCGGCAGGAAATAGGGCGTCACGATGCGGATGCGGCGCTCGGCGCGCGCGATGGCCGCCGCCATGGTCCACATCAGCTTTTCATTGTCCTCGTCCGGACCGCTGGCGATGCCGCGCGCCGGGATCGTGCCACTGGCGCCAATCTCGGGGAACCAGGCCGGGCCTGCCAGCAATTCTTCGGTCGTGAAGGCCCAGTCCTCGACGAAGGTTTCCTGCAGGTGCGAGACCACTGGACCCTCGATGCGGAAATGAACGTCCTGGACGGCGTGTCCTTCCGGGATCTCGATCTGCTGGTAGAGATTGCCGGCGCTGATGTTCATGCCGCCGGTAAAGCCATGACGGCCGTCCGTCACCATCACCTTCTTGTGGTTGCGAAGGTTGATGAACGACATCTTCCAGGGCGCGACTTCGTGCAGGAAGCGGGCAACGGGGACGCCGGCCGCCAGAAGCCGGTTATAGGCCGGGTTGCTCAGATAGCCGCCGCCGATGCCGTCCAGCAGCACGCGCACCGCGACGCCGCGGCCATGCGCGGCGATCAGCGCGTCGATGATCGGCGCACCGCCCTGGTCGTCATGGAAGATGTAGCCGGAAATGCCGACGCTGCTGGTCGCCGCGTCGATGGCGCGGATCATCTCGGGATAGGCTTTGTGGCCATCCACCAGCGGGGTGATCGCGTTGCCGGACAGCAGGGTGCGGCCGGTGATGCGCAGGCCGAACTTGGCGAGCGGCTCGAGGTGCTCGTCCTCGCCCTGGGCGATATCGGTCGATTTCAGCGCAAAGCGGGATTCCGGCGGATCGACGTCGGCACCCGGATCGGACAGCTTGATCGCCTTGCGGCGGACGCGGTTGACGCCCAGCAGGAAGTAAAGCAGCGGCCCGATATAGGGCGACAGCCAGGCGACGCCGATCCACGCGATGGTCGACTGCGGATTGAGCCGGGTCAGCAGCGCATGCACCGTCACCGACGAGGCCAGGCAGATATGCACGAACGAGAAGAAGAGGGCGAAATGATTGCCCGTCATGGCCGGATGCCTGTGGAGTGACCGCTAGCCAGGTGGGACGACCGAAGGGCAGGGCTACGGCGCACCGTTGATCTCCACGATGTTCCGGTCCGGGTCCATCAGATAGAGCTGCGGGAACCCGGCCAACCCCTCGCGAATGACGAAGAGGCGCAGCGGGTCGCCTTCCTCGGCGTCCTCGCGAAAGCCTTCCGCGACCAGATGGTCCAGTACCCCGTAGAAATCGCGGGTGTGAAACGAGAAATGCGCGTCGTTGTTGTCGATCGTGGCCGCCGCGCGGAACGTGCCTTGCGGATACAGGATCAGGTGGATCTGGATGCCGTGGCAGACGAGCCACGCGCCTTCCGTCTTGAAGGGCGGGCGAGCCAGGCGCTCCAGCCCGAACGCCCTTTGATAGAAGGCAACGGAGCGCTCGAGGTCGGTGACGACGATCGAGACGTGATGGACGCGCAGATCAAGCATTCCGATAGTCTCCCCCGATCGGATGATTCCGAGCCTTGTCGCCGGCATTGACCGGAGGATAGGGCCAAGCCGGGGCCATGTCTTGCGGGATATTGGGCCAAGCCGCCAAGCCGGATGCGGCCGTCACGGACCGCGCCGGGGCGCGATCCGGATGTCGAGAGGAAGGGCGGGCGAGGATCGCTCGCCCGGCTTCCCCGCCTGGCGCGAATGCCCTAGCGGAGATTGCCGCAGAAGCGCTGGATGCGCGTGCAGGCCTCTTCCAGCGCCTCGGTCGAGGTGGCGTAGGAGATGCGGAAATAGGGCGCCAGGCCAAAGGCCGAGCCCTGGACGACCGCGACGCCTTCCTCTTCCAGCAGCGCCGTGACGAAGTCCTCGTCGGTCTTCAGCAGCTTGCCGCCGGCCGTGGTCTTGCCGAGCGTGCCGGCGCAGGACGGGAACACGTAGAACGCGCCTTCCGGGTTCGGGCAGACGATGCCGTTGGCCTGGTTCAGCATCGAGACCACGAGGTCGCGGCGCTTCTTGAAGATCTCGGCGTTCTTCGGGATGTAGTCCTGCGGACCGTTCAGCGCCTCGACGGCGGCCCATTGCGAAATCGACGACGGGTTCGAGGTCGACTGCGACTGGATCGTGCCGATCGCCTTGATCAGCTCGACCGGGCCGCCGGCATAGCCGATGCGCCAGCCGGTCATGGCATAGGCCTTGGAGACGCCGTTTACGGTCAGCGTGCGGTCATAGAGCCTGGGCTCGACCTCGGCGATGGTCGCGAACTCGAAACCGTCGAAGACGAGATGCTCATACATGTCGTCGGTCATGATCCAGACCTGCGGATGCTTGAGCAGCACATCGGCGAGCGCCTTGAGCTCGGCCCGCGTGTAGCCGGCGCCGGTCGGGTTGGACGGCGAGTTCAGGATCAGCCACTTGGTCTTCGGCGTGATCGCGGCTTCGAGCGCGTCCGGGCCGATTTTGAAGCCCTGCGATTGCGGTCCGACGATCTCGACCGGCGTGCCGCCGCCAAGCGCCACGATCTCCGGGTAGGAAACCCAGTAGGGCGCCGGGATGATGACCTCGTCGCCGGGGTTCAGCGTCGCCATCAGCGCGTTGTAGAGCACCTGCTTGCCGCCCGTGCCGACCGTGATCTGGTTCGGGGCATAGGTCAGGTTGTTCTCGCGCTTGAACTTGGCGGAGATCGCCGCCTTCAGCTCGGGAATGCCGTCGACGGCGGTGTACTTGGTCTTGCCCTCGCGGATCGCCTGGATGGCGGCTTCCTTGATGTTCTCCGGCGTATCGAAATCAGGCTCGCCCGCGCCGAGCCCGATGACGTCGCGACCGGCCGCTTTCAACTCGCGCGCCTTGTTCGTGACCGCGATGGTCGCGGACGGCTTGATGCGGGCGAGGCTATCGGCGAGGAAGGCCATTTGGGGCTCCGAAGATGGAAAAACGGAAGGATTTGTGCGGCGCGGAACCTAGTCTGCGAGGGGCACGTTGGCAAGGGAAGACAACGGTTGCCGGGTTGCTTCGCGATCTGCCGCGGCGGCTGCCACCAACGCCAAAGTGATTTGACCTTTGGGACGAAGTTCCTAGTTGTTGCCCGGCGGGGCCAATCCTGAAATCTGGAGAGAACGATGCTTATTCGTCGCAAGCGCGGCTGGGAGATTCCCGAGAGCCGGGCGACCCCCGAATCGGTCTTTCTCAATCGCCGCGAGATCCTGGCTGCGGCCGGCATTGGGACGGTGGGACTGGCGGCAGGTTCCATGGCGCTGCCGGGCATCGCCCGCGCCGCAGAAACCGATCCCGAGCGCCGGGCTTTACCCGGCCAAGCGCAATCCGCGCTACACGATCGAGCGTCCCGTGACGCCGGAGACGATCAACGCCAACTACAACAATTTCTATGAGTACAGCACCGACAAGCAGCTGGCCGACGCAGCGCAGGCGCTGAAGATCCGACCCTGGACGATCCAGTTCGGCGGCATGGTGGAAAAAGAGAAGACGGTCGACATCGACGATCTCCTCAAGGCCATGAAGCTGGAGGAACGCCTCTATCGCCATCGCTGCGTCGAGGCCTGGTCGATGACGGTGCCCTGGACCGGCTTCCCGCTCGCCGACCTTGTCGCCTTCGCCAAGCCGCTGTCGGGCGCGAAATACATCCGGATGGAGACCTTCCTGGATCCGGCCATGGCGCCTGGGCAAAATCAGCCCTTCTATCCCTGGCCCTATGTCGAGGGCCTGACCATGGCCGAAGCGATGAACGAACTGGCCTTCATGGTGACCGGCGTTTATGGCAAGCCGCTGCTGAAGCAGATGGGCGCGCCGATCCGCCTGCACACGCCTTGGAAGTACGGCTTCAAATCGATCAAGTCGATCGTCAAGGTGAGCTTCGTCGAGGAGCAGCCGGTGAACTTCTGGCAGCAGCTGCAATCGTCGGAATACGGCTTCTGGGCCAATGTGAATCCCGAGGTGCCGCATCCGCGCTGGAGCCAGGCTTCCGAGACCGTGATCGGCACCAATGAGCGCGTGCCGACGAAGCTGTTCAACGGCTATGGGGAGTTCGTCGCCGGGCTCTACAAGGGCATGGAGAGCGAGCCGCTCTATATGTGAGCATGCCTGCGGATTAGGCAAAGCTGTGGGCAGGCGCGTCCCGCCCGCGGCAAAAAGCTGGCTTAGAAAAGAAAAGGCCGGGCACTCTTGCGAGGCCCGGCTAAGTCTTTGTTGCTGCGGCAGGGAAATGCGCAGCAAACACCTTCCAGAGGGGAACAGCTGAGGTCGAACCCTTCGCAGGGAGGAGGGAGCAAGGGGCCCAACGCATCAACTGTCCCGTATATGGATTGATCAGGATGCCTAATCAACCAGCAGCGGTGCATCTCAGCTATGCAATTTTGATATGACGCAACGATCCGTTCGTCTTACGCCGATTGGTCTGCCAAAGCTCGGGGAAGATTCGGGCGCGGTGGAAAAAATTTCTCCACTTCGCCCTAAAATCGGCAGCCTCAAAAATACAATAAAAATACCCGGCGATTTTGTCCCGGAATTGTCATCAAACCGTGCCCGGATTCGGGGCGATGCGCTCAGAACTGCCAGTTCTGGGCGCTGGCCAGCATGAAATCGCGGAAAGCCGTGACGCGTGCCGAATTCTTCAGCTCGGACGGATAGCAGAAATAGGTCGGGAAGCTCGGCACCTGCGCCTCGGGCATCAGCTTCACCAGCGAGGAGCCTTCCTCGATCATGTAGTCGGGCAGGATGGCGATTCCCGTGCCGCGCTCGACGGCCGCCTTGATCGCATAGATGTTGTTGATCCGGACCACCGGCTCGCGCGGGTTGTCGGAGGAGCGCCCGGCGATCTCCAGCCAGTTCACGTCGCGGATATTGGGCGGCACCGGCACGCCGAAGGTGACGATGCGGTGGCCTTCGAGGTCGTCCAGCGTCTCGGGCTTGCCGAAGCGGGCGACGTAATCTTCCGAGGCGTAGACGTGATAATGCGCCGTGAACAGGCGGCGCTGGATCAGGTCGGGCTGAACGGGCTGGCGCAGGCGGATGGCGACATCGGCCTGGCGCATGGTGAGATCCAGCTCCTGATCGTCGAGGATCAGGTGCAGGTTGAGATCCGGGTGCAGGTCGACGAATTCGTTGAGGCGCTGCGTCAGCCAGGTCGAGCCGAGCGCCACCGTGGTGGTGATGCGCAGCGTACCCGTCGGCTTCTCACGCGAGTCGGTCAGGCGGATCTTCACGCCCTCAAGCTTCTGCATCACGTCCTGCGACGTGCGGTAGAGCAGTTCGCCCTGTTCCGACAGGATCAGCCCGCGCGCATGGCGGTGGAAGAGGGGGACACCGAGATCCTGCTCCAGCGCACCGACCTGGCGGCTGACGGCGGACTGGCTCATCCCCAGCGCCTCGCCGGCATGGGTGAAGGAGCCGGCCTGCGCGGCGGCATGAAAGATTCTCAGTTTATCCCAGTCCATGGTTGGACAGCCCCCTCCGCAGCACCAGCCCTACTATTGCATTTATTCGGCGGCGGCTGCGGTCTCGTTCACAACCGGATTGATGGCCAGCCAGCGCTCGGCCTCGAGCGCCGCCATGCAGCCCTGTCCCGCCGCGGTCACGGCCTGGCGGAAGGTCTCGTCCGTCACGTCGCCGGCGGCAAACACGCCGGGAATGCTGGTCGCGGTCGAATCGGGCGCCGTCCAGATATAGCCCGACGGCTTGAGGTCGAGCTGGCCGCGGACGATCTCGACGGCCGGCGCGTGGCCGATGGCGACGAAGACGCCATGGGTCTCGCGCTCGCTGACCTCGCCGGTCACGACATTGCGCAGCCGGACGCCGGTCACCGAAGGCGGGAAGCCGGTCTTGCCGAGCACCTCGTCGACGACAGTGTCCCAGATGACCTCGACATTATCGAGCCCGAACAGGCGGTTCTGCAGAATCCGCTCGGCGCGGAAATGGTCGCGGCGATGGATCAGCGTCACCTTCTTGGCGATATGCGCCAGATAGAGCGCTTCCTCGACGGCCGTGTTGCCGCCGCCGACCACCACGACCTCCTTGTCGCGATAGAAGAAGCCGTCGCAGGTGGCGCAGGCGGAAACGCCAAAGCCCTTGAACTTCTGCTCGCTGTCGATGCCGAGCCACTTCGCCTGCGCGCCGGTGGCGATCACCAGCGTGTCGGCGGCGTAGATCTCGCCGGAATCACCCTTGAGGATGAAGGGGCGCTGCGACAGGTCGGCCTCGACGATATGGTCGGAGACCATCTTGGTGCCGACATGCTCAGCCTGGGCGCGCATCTGCTCCATCAGCCAGGGACCCTGGATGACGTCGGCGAAGCCCGGATAGTTCTCGACATCGGTGGTGATGGTGAGCTGGCCGCCGGGCTGGACGCCGGCAATCAGCATCGGTTCCAGCATGGCGCGGGCTGCATAGATGGCGGCGGTGTAGCCGGAAGGGCCGGATCCGACGATGATGAGCTTTGCGTGCTGCATGATGGGCCAGACATAATGTCGAGGCGCGCCCTTTTGAAGGCCGCGGCTCTGGAGGGTTGAGTGGAACGCATGCAAACATGCAAGCTATGCGATCCTGTGCGTTCTCGCGATCAATTGTTTCCGAATCATGGCAATTGGGCCAGACTCGAATATCCGATTGCCGACCGGCATCCCCGGCTTTCTTTCCCGTTAGAGGCTCTTTAGCCGTGAGGCCCGTGTGAAAGCCCGTTTAGACGCGATCGACTGGAAGATCCTGAAGGAGCTTCAGGCTGACGGTCGCATCACCAATGTCGAGCTGGCCCGCCGCGCCGGCATCTCCGCGCCTCCCTGCCTGCGCCGCATGCGCGCGCTGGAGGAGGCGGGCATCATCGAGGGCTATCGCGCCCTGGTCGATGAAGGGGCGCTGGGCTACGACGTCACGGCCTTCGCGATGATCGGCCTTTCCAGCCAGGCGGAAGCGGATCTGACCGCCTTCGGCGCCCGCGTCCGCGACTGGTCGATCGTGCGCGAGTGCTACATGCTGTCGGGCGAGGCGGATTTCATCCTGAAATGCGTCGCGCCCACGCTGAAGTCGTTTCAGGCTTTCGTCGAGGAGCTCACGGCCGCGGCCAATGTCGCCAGCGTCCGCACCACCCTCACCATCCGCCGCATCAAGGATGAGCCCCTGGTTCCGATCGAGTAGGGGACACGCTCTTCGGCTCGGCGGCGCTATCCGCTTCAGGCGCCGTCCACCCGGCCGACACATAGCGCCAGAAGATTTTCCTGGGTGTTGGCAGCAGCGGCGAGGAAGCCCTCGCGGCCGTCGAGGAAGCCGCGCTTGAGGATGTAGAGCTTCAGGAAGGTTCGCGTCGCGCGCCGGGCGGCTCGGAAGACGCCGCCCTTGTGACGGCTCCGACGTTGCTCGCCGCCCGAAATCGCATAGCGGCGCTGCTTGTCCAGCAGTTCGTCGATATCGCGGTAGGTCTGATGCGGCATGTCGTGGCGAAGGTCGCCGACCTTGCCTTCCACAACCAGGGATTCGTGCACGATATCCGGGGTGAAGCGCGCGAGATCGCGCCGGACGACGCGCACGTGATAGTCCGGATACCAGCCGCCATGGCGGAGCGGCTTGCCGAGAAAGATATTGAGCCGGTTGATGCGATAGCCGGCATTCGCGCCGGTTGCGATGGCGGCGCGGATTTCCGCGGCGAGCGCCGGCGGAATGGTCTCGTCGGCGTCGATCGACAGCACCCAGTCGCCGGTCGCGGCGTCGAGGGCGCGCTGTTTCTGGGCGCCGAAGCCGATCCAGTCGGTGCGGATGAGGACCCGGCACCCATGCGCCTCAGCGATCGCCACCGTGGCATCGGTCGACCCGCTGTCGACGACGACGATCTCGTCGCAGAACGCCAGCGAAGCAAGACAGGCCGGCAGGTCCCGCGCCTCGTTCTTGGTGATGATGGTCGCGGACAGCTTGGTTGCTGTCTTGCCAGAGTGCATGTCGAGTATTCCCGTCGCTGTTCAATCGTGCGTCGGCATTCCCGAGTCCGGGAGTGCAGGCGATTGCGTAGTCGAGCTTTTCCCGCGAAGCCAGTCTTCTCGGTCCATGGCCGTGCCGCGCGCTCTGGACTGTCGCATCTTGCGGTTGAAGCATCTGTCCTGCGCGCGCATAGAGTTCTCTATTGAGACTAAAAGGTCACTATAGTTCGTAAATAGGGCGAAGAACGCGTGACTTTCGGGAATTACCCCGCGCCTTCCCTAGCGTCGTTCTGAGTTGAAATTATAATGTCTGACATCTCTGGTTCGGTGCGCAGCGGTTACGTTGAGGCCGGGGAGCGGGGCAGAAAAGGGATGTGCATATCCGCTTGTCGTCAGGCAGGCGGAATAATGGCGCCTTTTTGGGAAAGGATTGGTCCTAGGGGTGCGCAATGCCGCGAATTTTCGACTGCTTTCTATTGTTCAACGAGCTTGATTTACTGGAAATCCGTCTGAATGAAATGGCGCCCTTCGTGCACCGTTTTGTTATTGCCGAGGCGACGACCACTTTTTCAGGCCAGAAGAAACCTTTGTATTTTGAGCGCGAACGGGCTCGATTCCGGGCTTTCGAGAGCAAGATCGACTACATCGTCGTCGACACGGCTGGGTTGGATGGGGATGGTTGGGATCGCCGTCGGCGACAATGCGATGCTCTGAAGGGCGGACTGCGCGATTCGGCGCCTGACGATATCGTCCTGCTATCTGATCTCGATGAAATCGTCTCCGCCGACGCCATGATCGACCTTGTCCAGCAGCCGCCCCGGTCTGGCGAAGTGATCTGTTTCGAACTGCGGATGTTCAACTACTTTCTCAATCTGGAGATCGATGAGTTCTGGCTGCGGAGCGGCCCCCGCGCCATCCGGCGTGCGGATCTGAAGACGATGGAGCGACTGCGAAAGGTGTATGGGCCGTCTCCCATATGGCGGCGAGATGTCATGCGGGCGATCAAGGCATCGTTCCAAATGGGGCGCCCAGTGCGACGGCGGGTCGTTCGGAACGCCGGATGGCACTTTTCTTATCTCGGTGGCATCGAGGCGATCCGGCGCAAGCTGAAGTCCTATGCGGCGCATGACACTGTGCCGGAGGACTACCTGACCTCGGACCGGCTGCAGCGCCTGCTTTCGGCGGGGATCTCGATAAGCGAGATGGGCAGCCGCCGATTGCACCATCGCATCGTGGATCACACGTTTCCAACCTATGTCCGCGAAAACCAGGACCGCCTCGCGCACCTGATCGCCACACCGGTAGGTGAAGCGCGGGTCATGGAGCTCACTTGAACAGCGTTCGCGGTCCATCCGTTCCGATGATGTTTGAAAAGCGTGGGTCAGCGCGGCCAGTGGCGAATGTTGTAGATCAGGCGCGCCAGCACATCGGTTTGGCGGCTGAGTTCGCGCCGGAATTTCGCCATGCCGGTTCGGCGATGCGATCGTGCTCCGATCGCGCCGACAAGGATGTCGCGGCTCATTTCCTCGAGCTCGTACGGGACGATCGCCTTGCTCGCGACGCCGTGCAGCCAGAACCGGTCGAGATAGTGGTCGACCGGTTCGTTCCAGAGGGTCGCCTTCGACAGGAGGGCACGCGCCCCGTCAGGGGACACGCAATAGCTCTGCGTTCCTATGGGGCCCTGCTGGAAGCGAACAAGTGTGTAGCCGGCGCTGAGCGTTTCGAGATGCCGTGTCCTGCGGTTGTGCTTGCCGAAGAGCCGTATGAGTCGATGCTGATCGATGCGCGAGGCGGCGAGGGCGAGAACCTGCGGGAAGCGCGAGCCGAGCAGGACGTCATCCTCGAAGATGGCAAGCGACTCGTCGCGTTCAACGCAGAGTTGCCAGGCGGAATAGTGACTGGCGAAGCATCCAATTTCAGCTGCGGTGAGCGGCGCGCTGTATCGTGCCATGGCAGCGCCTTCGTCGTAGCGCGACAGCCGGATGTGCTCGTTCTGACGGGCGTCGACGGCGTCGAGGAAATCAAAACCAAGACCCATTGCTTCAAATTGCCTTGCGATCAGCGATCGTCTCTCCGTCATTCTGGCAAGGCTGATGACGACGGATTTCATTTGGGCTGGCTTTGCTGCATGGGCGCTGTTCGACGGCCGGATGATCGTGCTGGAAGGTGGCTGGCGGAATCTATGCGGGAACCATCACATTAGGAAATGCCCTGATGTGGGTCTGGATCCTTCCTTATGCTTTGCGGAACGAGTGGCCTCGCATCAAGGCGCTCTTGTCGGGATTTGGGCATGCAGGCGCAGCCAGGAAGGGAAATTATTTTTATGCCGTGGGAGTTTGGATGTGCTCGACAATAGCTTGATCAGATTAAAGCGCTTCGGGAAATCGCTGCACCTCCGGCGTGTGACCCTTCAGCATGGATTTCGTGCTGCGCTGAAGGGCAAGCCGCTTCCTCCCGGGCGTCTGCGCATCTTGTCGAGCACTGCCCTCGCTAACCAGTTCCTGCTCCTTGAGGAGTCGCGTCGGCTTGGGCCAATCTTCAAGGTCTGGTGGGGCGGCAAGTTCACCACCTGCATCGTCGGTCACGAGATCGGACGAAAGTTTCTGACCGAGAACGAGGGCAAGACCAAAGCCGCCACGACGGATCTCAGCGACTTGTTCCCGTTCGGATTCCTGCGAGCGCTGGAAGGCGAAACGCATCGCAAGTACCGTCGCATCTTCATCGACGTATTCAAGGGCCTCGATCTTGCGGATCACGATGCTTTCCTGCGGCGTGTCGTGCGGAAGGTGCTGGTCCAACTCGCGCAGATGGAAGGTCCGCTCTCCGCCGCAACAATCACGCGAGCGTTCAAGAAGGCGACCACGGAAATGCAGCTTCGGCTGATCCTCGGCGTCAAGCGGGATGATCCGCTATATGAGCCCTTGGCAAAAGCCTATGACGACTATGCCCCCAACGGCATCTTTCTCGTCGCCAAGGACAAGCACAGGGCAGCCTACAGGCGTCTGCGTGCCTTGGTCGGTCAGGTCATCGAAAAGGGGGCTACCCCGGACAGTCTGCTCGGTGTCGCCTTGTCCAAGGGAGATCCTGATGAAACCGTCCTCGGCAATCTGATCCAGATGACGGAAGCGTCGCGCTACGACCTTCACGGCCTTTGGTTCTGGATCATGAACATGCTGTCGCGGGACCCTTCCATCCTCGCAAGAGTGAGGGCAACCGCACCTGGGCCAGAGCGCCGGGCCTTCGCTCGATCCGTCGCGCAGGAATCCCTGCGCATGGAGCAGAGCGAGTTCATTCACCGGGCGACGACCCGCGACATCGTTTTCGATGGCTTTTTCCTGCCCAAGGATACCCGCGTGCGCATCTGTGTATGGGAAGGGCATCGCGACCCCAGCAAGTTCGCGGAGCCATCCACATTCGATACCGAGCGCTTCTTGGGTGAAAAGCACTCCATGGACACGTATGCGCCCTTCGGCATGGACAAGCACCGTTGCCTGGGGGGCGACTGGACGATCGAAACGAGTGCCGTCTTCATCGAGGAACTCGCATCGACCCTCGAATGGGATGTCGTTTCCGATGGCCCGCCCGCGCGGGGTGTTTTCCATTTCGAGCCGAGCAGTGCCTTCAGCGCCAGGTTGAAGCTTCTCCAGGACGCATAGGCCCGGCTTTCGAGCCGAAGTGGCCGTGCCAGGAGCCCGTTTCCAAGGGATCGCCATGCGGAACGTCGTCTATTTTGTCGTCAACGACCGCTTCCTTCCCATCGCGCTCGCCGTGAGCAGTGCCTTGGTGCGGGAGCCGGACCGCAATTTCGACGCCGTCATCATTCTCGACGGAAAGGCAGCATCGAGCTATCGGATACCGGAAGGGGTTCGGATACTCCCCAACGACTTGGTCAGGCATGTCCCGGCCGGTCTGGAGAACACCGACGCGGCCTGGGCGCGGATGTCCTTCACCCGCCTGTTCGCGCCGATGATGTTTGCGGAGCAATACGACCGCGCCCTCTATCTCGACGCGGATGTCGGCGTGCTCGGCTCAGTCTCGCCCCTTTTCGAGTTGGACATGCGGGGGCTGCCGCTCGCCGCGGGCGAGGGGATGATGGATGAAGGGGCTGACCTCCATCGTTTCGACATTGGCGAATACAAGAAGCGGCTTGGGGTCGAGGACGGCCGGACTTTCAATTCCGGCCTGCTGCTGATCGATGTCGAGCGGTGGAATGCGCTTGATCATCGCGAGATGCTGGCAAGCTACGCCGCCTTCAAGCGCGACCATGCGGGGCCAGGCATCGGTATGTCGGGCGACCAGGACTATCTCAATTTCAGCTTGAAGGGCGCGTGGAGCCTTCTATCGCCCCGCTGGAACTTCCAGACGTTCCTGCTGCGGCTCGAACTGGAGGCGTTGATCGATCCGGCGATCGTCCACTATGTCGGGCCCCGGCGGCCATGGGATGCAAAGCTGTTCCCGTTCGGGATGCGGCATGTCGAATTCTACGACCAGGCTTTCGAGCGCATAGGGCTGAAGGACCGCTCATCCTTCCGCGCCGGCTCCTATCATTGGCACGCAGTCTGCGACCGGTTCCGTCACGCTGTTTACAACTACGCGCGCCCCGAACGAACGCGTGACATGTTCGAGGAATGGTCCCGGATGCGGCGCATTTTCAAGCAGGCGATCCAGACCCGGCTGGATCAAGGGCGGTATGCGGATGTGGTGCAGGGCATAAGTCGCATCGACCTCTTGGACGACCCGTTCGAGCATACCCGCATCGAGGACGTTAGGTACTACCGGAAGCGCATCCGCGTGCGCTCGACGATATAGCGATCCGGGCTGCATCCGATCGCGATAGGCGGAGAAGCCCACCCGACGCGCTCGCGCGAGGCGTCGGGTGGGCTGATCCAGGCAGCCTTTAGCGGAATGCCACTTCCAGGACTTCGTAGGAGCGTTCGCCGCCGGGGGCGGTGACGGCGACCGTGTCGCCCGCCGTCTTGCCGATCAGCGCGCGGGCGATCGGCGAGGAGATCGAGATGCGGCCCGAACGGACGTCGGCCTCCAGATCGCCGACGATCTGGTAGGTCTTCTCTTCCTCGGTGTCCTCGTCGACCAGCTTCACCGTCGCGCCGAACTTGATCGTCTCGCCCGAAAGCTTGCTGACGTCGATGATGTCGGCGCGCGAAAGCTTGTCCTCGAGCTCCGCGATGCGGCCCTCATTGTGGCTCTGGGCTTCCTTGGCGGAGTGATATTCGGCGTTCTCGGAGAGGTCGCCATGCGCGCGTGCTTCCGAGATCGCCGCGATGATGCGCGGGCGCTCTTCCGAGGTCAGACGCTTCAGCTCCACTTCGAGAGCCGCATGACCGCCAACGGTCATTGGAACCTTTTCCATGGTCTTTCTGGCCTTTTCTTCCTTCTTGGCCGCCGCCCTGAAAAGGGTGGAAGCACAATAATTCAGGCGCCGGTGCCCGTGGGAACCAGCTGCCTGACTTCAAAATCCGAAGCCGGCGCCGATCAAGGCGCGCGTTCCTTCGGGTACCTACGAGGCAAACTCTGCCTTCGAGTGTCGTCCACGATTGCGGCAAGCGCAAGGGGGATGCTTGCGGACCCAAGGCCCGCAAGCGAAACGAACCTACTCGAAATAGGCCTGCAGCGGCCGGACTTCCAGGGTTCCGGTGGCATAGGCCTCGATGCCGAGCGAGGCGGCGACGGCGCCCGAAAGCGTCGTGTAATACGGCACCTTGTGGAGCAGGGCGGCGCGGCGCATCGAGCGGCTGTCGCCGAGCGCGCGGGCGCCCTCGGTGGTGTTGAAGACCAGCTGCACGTCGCCGTTCTTGATCGCGTCGACGATATGCGGGCGGCCTTCGGCGACCTTGTTGATCTTCGAGCAGGCGATGCCGTTCTCGGCCAGGAAGCGCTGCGTGCCGCTGGTCGCGATGATCTTGAAGCCGAGGCCTTCGAGGCGGCGCATCGATTCGAGGATGCCGGCCTTGTCGGAATCGCGCATCGAGACGAACACGGTGCCGGCCTTGGGCAGCGAGTTGCCGGCGCCGAGCTGGCTCTTGGCAAAGGCGACCGCGTAGTCATAGTCGAGGCCCATGACCTCGCCGGTCGAGCGCATTTCCGGGCCGAGCAAAGTGTCGACGCCGGGGAAGCGGGCGAACGGGAACACGGCTTCCTTGACCGCGATGTGGTCGCGACGGGCCGCCTTCAGGTCGAAGCTTTCCAGGCTCTCGCCGGCCATGACGCGGGCGGCGATCTTGGCGACGGGAAGGCCGATCGTCTTGGCGACGAAGGGCACCGTGCGCGATGCGCGCGGGTTCACTTCGAGCACGTAGATGTCGCCGTCCTTGATCGCATACTGCACGTTCATCAGGCCGCCGACCTCTAGCGCGAGAGCGAGCTTGCGGGTCTGCTCCTCCAGCACGCCGATCATCTCGGGGCTCAGCGAATGGGGCGGCAGCGAGCAGGCGCTGTCGCCCGAATGGATGCCGGCTTCCTCGATGTGCTCCATGATGCCCGCGACGAACACCGTCTTGCCGTCGGAGAGCGCGTCGACGTCGACCTCGATCGCATCGGAGAGATAGCGGTCGAACAGCAGCGGGTTCTTGCCGAGCAGCGTGTTGATCTGGCCGGTCTTGTCGTTGGGGTAGCGGACCTTGACCTCGGCCGGCACCAGCTCCGGCAGCGTGCCGAGCAGGTAGTCCGACAGCGTATCGTCGTCGCGGATGATCTGCATGGCGCGGCCGCCGAGCACATAGGACGGGCGCACGACGAGCGGATAGCCGAGATCGGCGACGATCAGGCGGGCCTGCTCGACCGAATAGGCGATGCCGTTCTTGGGCTGGCGGATGCCGAGCTTGTTCAGCAGCTTCGAGAAGCGGTCGCGGTCCTCGGCCAGGTCGATCGCGTCGGGCGAGGTGCCGAGGATCGGTACGCCGGCCTCTTCGAGGGCGGCGGCGAGCTTCAGCGGGGTCTGGCCGCCGAACTGCACGATGACGCCATGCAGCGTGCCGTTCGACTGCTCGACGCGGATGATCTCCAGCACGTCCTCGGCCGTCAGCGGCTCGAAATAGAGCCGGTCCGACGTGTCGTAGTCGGTCGAGACGGTTTCGGGGTTGCAGTTGACCATGATCGCTTCATAGCCGGCATCCTTCAGCGCGAAGGCGGCATGGCAGCAGCAATAGTCGAACTCGATGCCCTGGCCGATGCGGTTGGGACCGCCGCCGAGGATGATCACCTTCTTGGCGTTGGAAGGCTCGGCCTCGCTGACCGGCTCGCCGGTGAACGGACCTTCATAGGTCGAGTACATGTAGGGCGTCGGCGAGGCGAACTCGGCCGCGCAGGTGTCGATCCGCTTGTAGACCGGATGCACGCCGAGCGAGAGGCGAAGCGCCTTGACCTCGCCATCCGACTTGCCGGTCAGGTTGGCCAGCCGCTGGTCGGAGAAGCCCATCGCCTTCAGGCGGCGCAGCGCGCCCGCCGTCTGCGGCAGGCCATGCGTGCGGATCTTCAGCTCGGTATCAATGATGCCCTTGATTTCCCTAAGGAACCACGGGTCGATCTTGCAGATGTCATGCACCTGCTCGACGGAAATGCCCAGCCGCATCGCCTGGGCCGCCTGCAGCAGGCGGTTGGGGGTCGGCGTGCCGATCGCGGCGCGGATGGCATTGGCGTCGTCGCCCTGGCCGAGGCCGGGGATCTCGATCTCGTCGAGGCCGGAAAGGCCGGTTTCGAGGCCGCGCAGCGCCTTCTGCAGCGATTCCTGGAAGGTGCGGCCGATCGCCATGACTTCGCCGACCGACTTCATCGCGGTGGTCAGCACCGGCGAGGCGCCGGGGAACTTCTCGAAGGCGAAGCGCGGGATCTTGGTGACGACATAGTCGATCGTCGGCTCGAACGACGCCGGGGTCGCGCCGCCCGTGATGTCGTTGTCGAGTTCGTCCAGCGTGTAGCCGACGGCGAGCTTGGCCGCGACCTTGGCGATCGGGAAGCCGGTCGCCTTGGAGGCGAGCGCCGAGGAGCGCGACACGCGCGGGTTCATCTCGATGACGATCAGGCGGCCATCGGCCGGGTTGACGGCGAACTGGACGTTGGAGCCGCCCGTCTCGACGCCGATCTCGCGCAGGACCGCCAGCGAGGCGTCGCGCATGATCTGGTATTCCTTGTCGGTCAGGGTCAGTGCCGGCGCGACCGTGATCGAATCGCCCGTGTGGACGCCCATCGGATCGATGTTCTCGATCGAGCAGATGATGATGCAGTTGTCCTTCTTGTCGCGGACCACCTCCATCTCATACTCTTTCCAGCCGAGGACGCTTTCCTCGATCAGGACCTCGTCGGTCGGCGACGCATCGACGCCGCTCTCGACGATCTCGATGAATTCCTCGCGCGTATAGGCAATGCCGCCGCCGGTGCCGCCCAGCGTGAAGGACGGACGGATGATGACCGGCAGGCCGATCTCTTCCAGCGCGGGCAGGGCTTCGGTGAGCGAATGGGCGAGTCGCGAACGCGGCGTCTCCAGCCCGATCTTCGTCATCGCATCGCGGAAGCGCTCGCGGTCCTCGGCCTTGTCGATCGCCTCGGCCGTCGCGCCGATCATCTCGACGTTGAACTTGTCGAGCACGCCCATCTTCTTGAGCGAGAGCGCGCAGTTCAGCGCCGTCTGGCCGCCCATCGTCGGGAGCAGCGCGTCGGGGCGCTCCTTCTCGATGATCTTGGCCACGATCTCCGGCGTGATCGGCTCGATATAGGTTGCGTGCGCGAGATCCGGATCCGTCATGATCGTTGCCGGATTCGAGTTCACGAGGATGATTCGATATCCTTCATCCTTCAGCGCCTTGCAGGCCTGAGTGCCGGAATAATCGAACTCGCAAGCCTGGCCGATAATGATGGGCCCAGCTCCGATGATCAGGATCGATTGGATATCTGTACGTTTCGGCAATTTCGTCTCGCGCGTAGCAAAAAACCCGACGCGGTGATCCGCGCGGGCCATCAAGCAGGGGGCGTGTAAGGCTAGAGCGGCCTTATAGGGGAAAAGGCGGGGAGGGGGAACCCCTGCAGGCAACTGTCTCCGATGCGCGCACGTTAGAGCCACTGGCGGCGTCATGCTGGCGGGATTAGGGTCAACGAAATCGAAGGCGCGGCTTTGGCCGCGGCAAAAAGGAGAACGTCCATGCGTCTCGATGGACAGCGCGAGAGCGACAACGTCGAAGATCGACGCGGCGGAGGAACGGGCGGGCTCGGCGGCGGCTTCCGCCCGGCCGGCATGGGCGGCGGACGCGGTATCCCGCTGCGCGGCGGATCGCTGGTGACGATCGCAGTGCTTGTCGGCATCGGCTGGCTGGTTTTCGGCATCAACCCGTTGCAGATGCTGGCGATGGTGACGGGCGGCGGCGGAAGCTTCACCCAGAGCGAGGACGCTGGCTACCAGCCGGCGCCGTCCTCAGGCGGCACCCAGACCGGCGCGGGCGTCAATGACGCCGGCAAGCAGTTCGTCTCGAAGGTTCTAGGCAGCACCGAGGACGTCTGGACCGATATCTTCAAGTCGGCCGGCGAGACCTATTCCGCCACGCCGCTGGTGCTCTTCTCCGGCATGACCCGCTCGGCCTGCGGTCAGGCCAGCGCCGCTTCGGGGCCGTTCTATTGCCCGCTCGACAAGAAGGTCTACATCGATCTCGCCTTCTATGACGAGCTGAAGCGCCGCTTCGGCGCGCCCGGCGATTTCGCCCAGGCCTATGTGATCGCCCACGAAGTCGGCCATCACGTCCAGGATCTTCAGGGCATTCTGCCGAAGTTCAACGAAATGCGGCAGGGCATGAGCAAGGCGGACGCCAACGCGCTTTCCGTCAAGGTCGAGCTGCAGGCGGATTGCTATGCCGGCGTCTGGGCCAACCGCACCGACCAGAAGGGCATGCTGGAAGCGGGCGACATCGACGAGGCGCTGAATGCGGCGACCCAGATCGGCGATGACGCCATCCAGAAGCGCACCCAAGGCGTCGTCGTGCCGGAAAGCTTCACGCACGGCACCTCGGCGCAGCGCAGCACCTGGTTCAAGCGGGGCTACCAGACCGGCGATGTGAGCCAGTGCAACACGTTCCAGGGTCAGATCTGATCTGATCCGGGAACTCACTGAATCCCTGCTGGCCGACGGCATCTCTGTGCTGTCGGTCAGCGCACGTTCATAGCGTGCATGGAAACGGCGGCTAGACCAGCTTACTTCCGACTTGGTGTGAGCTCGGCGGCATCCACCATAGGCACCTAGGGTGAAGGGCAAGGCTGGGCATCGGTTCTGCTGCCACCGTGCGGAGCGCGAGCCCCCGCTCTCTCGGTCGTCATCCCGGCGAAGGCCGGGATCCATACGCTCCCGGCCTCAGAATAGAGGGAGACCCGTCCCGCTTGGCCGGTGTTTATGGGCCCCGGCCTCCGCCGGGGCGACGAGCCGTTCCATGCTCGAGAGACGGTACGGCAATCTGAGAGGCTTCGGGAAAGCCTCTACAAGCGGCCTGGATGCGCTCAGCGGACCGCCGCCCTCACTTCCCGCCTGCTGCCAGCATCCAGTTCAGCGTCTCGCGCCAGTCGGTCATGCGGATCGGCGTGCCGTGGTTGCCGTTCTGGAACAGCACGAACTGGATGGGGTAGCCAGGCGACTTCTTGCGCACGCTGTCAAAGAAAGCCTGTTGCGTCTTCCAGTCGATGATCGGGTCGCGGCTGCCATGGCCGATGAAGATCGGGATTTTTCGACCGCCGGGCTTCATCGCCGCCGTCTTGAGGAAGCCCGGATCGTTGAGCGAGCCGAGCAGGATCAGGCCGGAGATCATCGAGGCCGCCTCGGGATCGCGGGCGAGCGACCAGCACAGCTTGCCGCCATAGGAACCGCAGGCGACGAAGATCGGGGCGCCCGGCGAGCGGGCGGCGTAATCCTGCATCAGCGCCTTGATCTCGGCCGTTCCGGTCGCCTCGAAGTCGCTGAAATCGGGCGACAGGTAGGCGCCCCCGGCCGCGACCGTCAGGTTCTTCACCCGGTTGAAATTGCCGCCAAACGTCCAGTCGTCGGCGCCCTGGAAGCGCGTGCCGTTCTGGCCGTGCAGATAGAGGACGATCAATTTCGCCGGGCCCTTGGTGGCGCCAGCGCCGACATATTTGAGGCTGCGGCCGCCGACCTTGTAGGTCAGGTGGTCCTCCACGCGCTTGGTCTTCAGCGAGACATACTTGCCCTGCGCCTTGCGCTCGGGGACCTCGTCGCGGCCGTTGATGTCGCGCATCTCGTCATAATCGACGACGCGGAAATCGCCATCGGCGCGAGTCTCGAGGATGGTGCCGTACTGGAACAGCGCATCCTTGTAGGGCGGCAGGCTCAAGCCGGCGGCGGAGGCTGCTGTGGCCAGGAGACAGGCCGGCAGCAGCGCGGCGAGCAGGGCGAGGCTCGCCCGGATTCCGGCAATGGCCGGCCGCTTGCCGGAATGGTGGACTGTCATGCGTCGCGTATCTCCCGTCGCGCCTTCGACCGTCGGCCAAGATGGCATCTCCGCGCCGCGTCGCCAATCCGTCGCACGGCCGGTCATTCAGGGAACGTTCAGGCGCCTCGGCCGATTGAGGGAGGGAGAATGAGGCAGGCCGGTCGTTGAAACGGCCTTGATTGGGCCTCGCCCATGCCGCTTTCCCCGGCTGATATCGGGAAAACGGCCAAGTCCATTGGCATGATTCGGTTCGACCGGCCCGCAACGGCCGGAAACGACGGGAAGGTGAATATGAAACTCTGGGGTCTGGTTGGTGCCGCGCTCGCCGGCGGTGTCGTCGTCGCGGGGGCGGCGGTCGTCACCGGCGTCGTCGATGTTCCCTACAAGCTCGAACTGCGTCCCAACACGCCGGCCGTCGCGCCCGACGAGTCGGCGCCGCCGTCTGATACGACGGACATGGACGAATATGATCAGTCGGCCGAAAGCGAGAGCCCGGCCGCGCCCGCAGCGCAGCCCGTGAAGGTCGCCGAGACGCGTCCGGCCGTCGTGCCGCCCGCGCCGCGGCCGAAGCCCGTGCAGGTCGCGCAGTCGCGGCCGCGTTCCCAGCCGGTCTCGTCGCGTCCGCGCGCCAGCCGCGCGTCGGGCGATGTCGGCTATTTCTTCGACCAGCTGCAGCCCTATGGCCGCTGGATCGAGGATGAGGATTACGGCTACGTCTTCGTGCCCAAGCGCCGCGGCGCCGGCTGGCGCCCCTATCAGGAGGGCCGCTGGACCTGGACCGACGACTACGGCTGGTACTGGGAGTCGAGCGAGCCGTTCGGCTGGGCCACCTATCACTATGGCCGCTGGGACTATAGCCCCGATTATGGCTGGTACTGGGTCCCGGGCGACACCTGGTCGCCGGCTTGGGTGACCTTCCGCGTCGGCGGCGGTGCTGTCGGCTGGGCGCCGATCGCGCCCGACCGTTCGGGCTACCAGTATGGCGCGCCGAAGCGCTACGACCCGCCGGTTTCGGAAAGCTGGGTGTTCGTCGACGACCAGTATTTCGATGATGACGATATCGGCCGCCGGGCAGCCCCCGTGCGCGATGTCGGCCGCTATCTCGGCGAGGCACGCGATGTTCGCCGGCCGCAGCTCGAGGATGGCCGTTACTTCAACGAGCCGGTTCGCCGGCGTGACCGTCCCGGCCGCGAGGTCGTCTTCGTCGATGACCAGAGCGACATCTTCGATGACGATCAGGGTGGCCGCATCGGCGTGTTCCGTCCGCGCATCGACGACCAGCGCTTCGATCGCCGGCCGGATCGCTTCGACCGCGACGTGCCGCGGGATGACCGGACTCTGATCCACCAGTATGTCGAGCCCGATCCGAAGGCGGCCATCGCCGGCGTCGTGTCGGCGGCGCTGCTCTCTGTGCTCAACCCGGAGGAGCGGCGCGACCTGCGCCGCGATCGCGACCAGCCGCAGCAGCGCGACCGCATGCAGGCCGAGATCGAGAAGCTGAGGGCCGAGAAGGCTGATCTGGTGGCGAAGCAGCGCAAGGCGGCGGAAGACCGTTCGGCCGAGATCGATGCCGCGACCCAGAAGGCCGCGCAGCAGCGCCAGGCCGAGCAGGAGCGTATCCGTCAGGAACGCGCTGCCAGGGCTGATGACGTCCTGAAGAAGGTCGAGGCCAATCCGCAGCCGGCCGAGCCGCAGGTGCCTGCCGACGGCAATCCGCCGCCGGTCAATCCGGACCAACCCCAGCGGCCGAACCGTCCGGATCGGGCCCCTGATGCGGGTCAGCCGGGTGAGCCGGCCGGCCAGCCTGGCGACGCTCCGCAGGGCGAACGTCCGCGCAAGGATCGTCCGGCCAAGCCGGCCGAGGCAGCCCCCGCTGTCGAGGCACCAGCCGCCGAGCAGCCGAAGCCGGCCGAGAAGCCTGCGCCGGAAGCGGCTCCCGCCGAGCCGGCCCAGGAACCGGTGGCCAAGCCGGAGAAGCCGCGCCGCGAGCGTCCGGCCAAGCCGGCCGACGAGCAGCCTGCGCCTGAGGCCAAGCCTGCGCCGGAAGCCAAGCCAGAGCCGAAGCCGGCAGAGAAGCCTGCGCCGGAAGCGGCACCGGCCGAGCCGGTCCAGGAGCCGGCCGCCAAGCCGGAGAAGCCGCGTCGCGAACGCCCGGCCAAGCCGGCCCAGGAAGCCGCGCCGCCCGCTGCCGAGCCGCAGCCGGAGGCACAGCCCCAGCCGGAGCCGGCGGAGCGTCCGCGCCGCCAGCGCCAGCAGGCCGAGCCCCAGGCAGAGCCGGCGGCGCCGGCCCGGACCGAGGAAGCGCCGCGCCAGCGTCGCCAGCAGCGTCAGGAGCAGCCCCAGCAGGAGCCGCAGCAGCCCCAGCAGGAGCAGCAGCGCGAGCAGCCGCAGCCGGAGCCCCAGGCCGAGCGTCCCCGCCGCCAGCGCGAGCCGCAGGCGGAGCAGCCGGCCCAGCCTGAGCCGCAGCAGCAGGAGCAGCGCCAGCCCGAGCGCCGTGAGCGTCCGCAGCGCGGTGGCGAGTGCCCCGAGGCTGCCGTCCAGCCCGACGGCAGCTGCGCCCAGTAGCGCCGCCTGCCTCGCAAACAAGAAAGCCGGCCGCGTCACCGCGGCCGGCTTTTTCATGTCTGGGTCTTTGGATCTGTGAGCCTCGCACCGGGGAGGTGCGGCGGATCAGCTTGCGTCGAAGATCCGGTCGCCCTGCTCGTCGATGATCTGCTTGCCCTTGATGACAGCGAAATCGGCTGCCGCGTCGCGGCTCGCATGCGAGTCGACGCGGACGAAGCGGTAGGACTTCTCGACGCCGTCGATCGTCTTCTCGATAAAGCCTGCGGTCTTGTACTGGCCGCCCTCGGAATAGGGGGCAGGGCGGATGTTGTAGCCCTTGTATTCGGTCGCCTCGCCCTTTGGCTCGGCAGCGTCCGAGCCGCCACCGCCGCCGAACAGCTTCTTCAGGAACGACATGGATTGCCCTTTTCGATTGGTGTCCGTGTCCGAGCCTTAGCCCGATCCGTCGCCAAGGTCGAGATCGGCGAGGCGCAGCGCGAACTCGACCGGCGCGAAGGCCGGCACGACGAGGTCCTCGGCCGTCCATGGCGTGATCGCCTGATAGCGCCCGTCGACCGGCTCGCGGTGGACATGGATCGTGCCGGTGGTCGCGTCGATAACCCAGAGCTCGCGAATGCCGAAATGCGCGTAGACCAGCGCCTTCGGGCCGAGGTCGAAGCCGAGCGAACTGTCGGAGATCTCGACGGCGAGTAGCGCGGTATCGCCATCGAGCCGGCGTATGCCGATCGCCCGCTCGAACAGCACCACGTCGGGCTCGAGATAGGTATCGAGCGCAAGGCGGAAGGTTGTTTCCGGGATGAGTTCGATCGTGTCCGGCGACACGCGATACCATTGGCGAAGGAGACGCGCCTTCAGCAGTTCGTGCCGGCTGCCCTTGGGACTCATCGGAATGAGCTCTCCCCCGATCAGCTCGACCCGTTCCTCCGCACGCAGCAGCCCGACCTCGCTCATGCGCTCGACTTCCTTCACCGTGAAGCGACGGCGGGGGAGGCCGGCATTTTCGATCAGGGTGCGGACGTTCATGGCAGGCATTCTAAAACAAAAGGGCCGCTCTCGCGAGCAGCCCTTTTGCAGGAGGTCAGGACCGGATCCCGGCGATCAGTTGTCCAGGAACGAGCGCAGCTTGCGCGACCGGCTCGGGTGCTTGAGCTTGCGCAGCGCCTTCGCCTCGATCTGACGAATGCGCTCGCGCGTCACCGAGAACTGCTGGCCGACTTCTTCCAGCGTGTGGTCGGTGTTCATGCCGATGCCGAAGCGCATGCGCAGCACGCGCTCTTCGCGCGGCGTGAGCGAGGCCAGAACCCGCGTCGTCGTCTCGCGCAGGTTCGACTGGATCGCCGCGTCGATCGGCAGGATCGCCATCTTGTCTTCGATGAAGTCGCCGAGATGCGAATCCTCCTCGTCGCCGATCGGCGTTTCGAGCGAGATCGGCTCCTTGGCGATCTTCAGGACCTTGCGGACCTTTTCGAGCGGCATGGCCAGCTTCTCGGCCAGCTCTTCCGGGGTCGGCTCGCGGCCGATCTCGTGCAGCATCTGGCGCGAGGTGCGGACGATCTTGTTGATCGTCTCGATCATGTGGACCGGGATGCGGATGGTGCGGGCCTGGTCGGCGATCGAACGGGTGATCGCCTGGCGGATCCACCAGGTCGCATAGGTCGAGAACTTGTAGCCGCGGCGGTATTCGAACTTATCGACGGCCTTCATCAGGCCGATATTGCCTTCCTGGATCAGGTCCAGGAACTGCAGGCCGCGGTTCGTATACTTCTTGGCGATCGAGATCACGAGGCGCAGGTTGGCCTCGACCATTTCCTTCTTGGCCTGGCGGGCTTCCTTCTCGCCCTTCTGCACCATGTGCACGATGCGGCGATATTCGGTGATTTCCAGGCCCGTCTCGGTGGCGAGGTTCTGGATCTCGCCGCGCAGTTCGCGGATCCGGTCCTTGCCGTTGGTGACGAAGTCCTTCCAGCCGCGGCCGCCCAGATTGGCGACGCGACGCAGCCAGTTCGGATCGAGCTCCGAGCCCTGGTATTCACGCAGGAACTCGTCGCGGCTGACCCGATAGCTCTCGGCCAGGCGCAGCAGCCGGCCCTCGGAACTGACCAGGCTCTTGTTGATCGTGTAGAGCTGCTCGACCAGCGAATCGATGCGGTTCTGGTTGAGCGAGAGCGACTTGACCTCGAGGATCAGGTCGTCCTTCAGCTTCTTGTAGCGGCGCTCCTGCGAGGGCGAGAGGGTCTCGTTCTTGAGACGGCCTTCCACCAGCTGGTCCTGCAGGCGGCGCAGCTTCTTGTAGTTTTCGGCGACGTTGTCGAAGGTCTCGACGACCTTCGGCTTCAGCTCGGCCTCCATGGCGGCGAGCGACATGTTGTTCTCGAGGTCGTCCTCGTCGTCATTGTCGTCCGTCGGGGGCGGCGTGGGCGCCTCGGCGTCCTCGTCCTCGGCGTTCTCGTTGAACGGAACGCCGCCTGGGCCTGCCATCGGGGCGTTCTTGGCCTCGGGACCGGCATAGGTCGCTTCGAGATCGATGATGTCGCGCAGCAGGATCTTGCCCTCGGCAAGTTCCTCCTTCCAGATGATGATGGCCTGGAAGGTGAGGGGGCTCTCGCAGAGCCCGGCGATCATGGTCTCGCGGCCGGCCTCGATGCGCTTGGCGATGGCGATTTCGCCTTCGCGCGACAGCAGCTCGACCGAGCCCATCTCGCGCAGGTACATGCGCACGGGATCGTCGGTACGATCGGTCGGTTCCTTGGTGGTCGTGGCGCGCGCGACGGCGGTGCCGGTCGATTCGGCAAGCTCGCCCGCTTCCTCCTCGGCGTCGGCAGCCGTCGGCTCCTCGGCTTCCTCGACCTCGTCGGCCTCGATCACATTGATGCCCATTTCGGAGAGCATCGACAGAATGTCTTCGATCTGCTCCGAACCGACCTGTTCGGACGGCAGGACGGAATTCAGCTCTTCATAGGTCACAAAGCCGCGCTTCTTGGCGACCTTGATCATCCGCTTGACGGCGGCATCCGAGAGGTCGAGAAGCGGACCGTCCTGCGGCTCGGCCTGCGCGTCCTGCGCCTCGTCGTTTTCCTGAACCTTCGTCGCCATGCTGTTCTCCGTCTTGGCAGAGGCTTCGCGCCAGACGGTTCTCGTCCGTCGCGCTCGCACACCACCGTTAAATCCTAGAGGCGGCAGGAGGATTCCCTCTTGCCGTCGGTCGCCCGACAATTAGACTTTGTTGTCTTAAGGCCCGCTTAACCTTACGCCGCCGCGCATCGATCCTACATCGACTTCTGTCGTCGGCCCGAACTTAATCCGAAGCCCTCGATCTGGGCCTCGGTGCCATCGCTGTTTGCCATCTGGTTCTGGATGTCGATCATCTGCGCCAAATTGGCGTCGCTGGGGTCGGCAGCCAGTGCCGCCTCGGCATCCTTGAGTTCCTTATGTAACGTTCGCGCCTTCCTGTGCAAGGTGAGAGCCTGCATCCAACCATCCGCTGCGTCACGATCCGACGCATCCGCCCGTGCCTGCCAGTTGCCGCACCGCTCGATCTGCTGGTCGAGTTTGTCCAGCAATTCGCCGAAGCGTGCGGATACAAGCCGGTCGCGTAACCCTCCGCCTTCTATATGAGGATCCTCGGCCGCAATCTCTAGGATTTGCGTGCGAAGGGAGTCAAGTTCGCGATTCGTCAACTCGATCTGGGCGAATTCATCCAGAAGGTCGGGGACAAGCCCCGGATGATTGGCCATGGTCATGACCAGCACCACTTCGCGCAGGGGCGCCTGCACCCGGCCGGACAGGGTCGTGGAGCGCTTCAGGCTTTCGGAAATGATCGGCGGGGGCTGCCGAATCGGTCGCGACGCGCCGCCCGCTCCGCCGTTTGGGCCGTTGCGCCGGTCGCCGCCGCCGCCATTGCCGCGCTGCTGGCGGAAGCCGTTCTTCTGGCCATAGCCGAAGAATTCGCGCGCGCGTTCGGCAAAGGCCTGCTCGTAGTGATGGCGGATGCTTTCGTCGGCGACGGTGCGGGCGATGTCGCGCAGCCGCGCCGCCAGCGCCGCGCGGCGCTCCGGCGTGTCGAAGCCGCCGCCATCCGTCTCGCGCGTCCAGACCATGTCGAAGAGCGGGCGGGCCGCGGCCAGCACCTGCGTCATCGCCTCGCGGCCGGCCGAACGGATCAGGTCGTCCGGATCCTGACCTTCGGGCAGCAAAGCGAAGCGCACCGTCTTGCCCGGCTTCAGGGCGGCCAGCGCCAGGTCGGCGGCGCGGTAGGCGGCGCGCAGGCCCGCCTTGTCGCCGTCGAAGCAGAGAATCGGTTCCGGCGTCAGCCGCCAGAGCAGGTCGAGCTGGCGCTCGGTCAGGGCCGTGCCGAGCGGGGCGACGGTGTGGCCGAAGCCAGCCGTCGCCATGGCGATGACGTCGACATAGCCCTCGACGGTGATGATCGTGCCGGCGCTCTGTACCGCTTTGCGCGCCTCGAAGCCGTTATAGAGCAGGTCGCCCTTGCGGAAGAGCACGGTCTCCGGCGAGTTGAGGTACTTCGCCTGCGCGTCGGCCGACAGCGCGCGGCCGCCAAAGGCGACGATGCGGCCGCGGAAATCGGTGATCGGGAACATGACTCGATCGCGAAACCGGTCATAGGAAACCGGGATGTCATCGCCCGAGATCAGCAGGCCGGTCGCGATCATGTCCCCATGCGGCACGCCCTTCGAGGCGAGATGCTCCTTGAGCGCATTGCGGCTCTGGCGCGCATAGCCCAGGCGGAAGCGGCGCTGGATGTCCGGGCCGAGCGCACGGCCGTTCAGGTAGCCGCGGGCGCTGGCGCCATCGCGCGACTGCAGCCCTTCCTCGAAGAAACGGCAGGCGAGCTCCATGACTTCGTGCAGCGAGGCGCGCTTGCGCTCCTCGGCCTCGGCGTGGACGTCGCGCGCCGGCATCGAAAGCCCGGCCTCGCCCGCCAGCCGCTCGACAGCTTCGGGGAAGGACAGGCCTTCGAGCTTGGTCAGGAAGGTGAAGTGATCGCCCGATTCGCCGCAGCCGAAGCAGTGGTAGCGGCCCTTGCGATCCTCGGCATGGAAGGAGGGCGACTTTTCGCCATGGAACGGGCAGCAGGCCCAGAAATCACCCTTCTGCGGCTGCGACTTGCGCCGGTCCCACGTCACCCGTTGTCCGACGATCGAGGAGATCGGCAGGCGGGCGCGGATTTCGTCGAGAAAGGAAGGCGAGAAGCGCATTGGACCCCGGACAGGCGATGACCCTCCAATTTAGGGCCTGGGACGTCGAAGGGCAAAGGCGAGCTGCAAATTATCCCGCGTCATCGCGGCGGCTTAAGGGCGCAGGCGAGGGGGCAAGGCGGAGCCATGCAATGATTCGCGATGGCCGTCGACGGTTTCCGCAACCGGCGCTAAAACCGTCTTCAACCTGTCCACGCCGGAGCGCCCGCCATGCAACGCCTGCTCGTCTTTGAATCGCTCTGGGGCATGCAGCGCCTGAAGGGCCGCGAGGCCGACTTGCCGCTCGCCGATATGGTGGCGGAAGCGGCCGCTGCCGGCTTCGACGGCGTCACCAACCTGTTCTTCACCAAGGAGCTGGCAGCGCCCCTGGCGCAGGCGGCGAGCGACAACGGCATCCAGGTCGAGGGCCAGTGCTTTCCAACCTCGATCGAAGAACTGAAGCCGGCGCTTGAACTCGCCAACCATTACGGCATCCATCATTTGACCATCCAACCGGATGTCCGCCCGCGCGCCCTGGCGGAAAGCCTGCGTATCCTCGAGGGCTGGAACCGGATGGCCGAGGATTCCGACGTGCCGGTCTATGTCGAGACGCATCGCGGCCGCATCACCAACGACCTGCTGATGACGCTCGATATCCTCGACGCCATGCCGGACCTCAAGCTGCTCGCCGACCTCTCGCATTTCATGGTCGGGCGCGAATTCCCCGAGGTGCCGGTCCCAAAGGAGATGGACGACCAGATCCGCAGGATTCTCGACAACTCCTGGGCGGCGCATGGCCGCGTCGCTTCGCCCGAGCAGGTACAGGTCGAGATATCCTTCCCGCACCACAAGCCCTATCTCGACCAGTTCCTCGCCTGGTGGGGCTATCTGTTCGAAAGCTGGAGCCGGCGCGCCGGGCCGAACGACACGCTCTCCTTCACCTGCGAGCTCGGGCCGAAGCCCTATGCGATCAGCGGCCCCGACGGCTTCGATCAATCGGACCGCTGGGCCGAGGCGCTGATGCTGAGGGATCTCGTGCGCGATCTGTGGAACAAAAATCCGGCAAAGCGCTAGGAGCCGTGGATCGATCGCTGCTAGTTTCGTTTTTCGACTGAATCGAAACATTCGAAAGCCGAACGCATGCTGCCGTCGCGCCAGACCGCCATTCTCGAAATCGCCAAGCAGCGCGGTCGCGTGCTGGTCGACGAGCTCGCGGCGCAATTCGCCGTCACGCCGCAGACGATCCGCAAGGACCTGAACGACCTCTGCGACAAGAAGCTGATGGCGCGCACCCATGGCGGCGCCATCCTCGCCTCGGGCATCGAGAATGTCGGCTACGAGGCGCGTTCGCAGATCGCGGCACGCGAAAAGACGGCGATCGCCGAGGCGGTCGCCAAACTGATCCCCAACGATGCGTCGCTGTTCATCAATATCGGCACCACGACGGAGGCGGTGGCGCAGGCGCTGCTGCAGCATCAGGGACTGATGGTGATCACCAACAACATCAACGTCGCCCACATCATGCGGCCCTATCCGCAGATCGAGGTGGTGATCGTGGGCGGCGTGGTGCGCAGTTCCGATGGCGGCATTGTCGGCGAGGCGGCGATCGACTTTATCCGCCAGTTCAAGGTCGACTACGCCATTGTCGGCACCTCGGCGATCGACGAGGACGGCTCGCTGCTCGACTATGATTTTCGCGAGGTGAAGGTGGCGCAGGCGATCATCGCCAATACGCGCCATGTCATCCTGGCGTCGGATTCGACCAAGTTCGCCCGCACCGCGCCGGTGCGGATCGGCAGCCTCAGGCAGATCCACACCTTCGTCACCGATTTCTGCCCGAGCGACAGCGTGCGCGAATTCTGCGCCGCCAACGAGGTCGAGCTGGTCGAGGCGCTGCCGGAAGCCGCCCGGTCCGAAGACTAGGCGGTCTCGACCCCTTCGTTTTTCGCATTTCGCCTATGCAATGCAAGGGCAGCGATCGACCGCGCGCGCCGCGATCTGGCGAGATCGGCCATGTTTATCAAGGCGTTGATCGGTTCGATCGTCAGCCGAGGCGTGCTGCAGGGCTTTCGTTTTATGCGCGAAGACATTCGAATTAATTTGCGTTTCCGTTTCGTCTGGCGCATAGCAACCGCATTGCAGCGGGAGGCGATGCGTCTTGGCTATGCTCGACATCTTCATCATCGGCGGCGGCGTGAACGGTTGCGGCATTGCCCGCGACGCGGTCGGGCGCGGCTTCTCCGTCGCCCTGGCCGAGATGAACGACCTCGCAAGCGGCACCTCGTCGCGCTCGACCAAGCTGGTGCATGGCGGCCTGCGCTATCTCGAGCATTACGAGTTCCGCCTGGTGCGGGAATCGTTGATGGAGCGGGAAGTGCTCTGGGCCAGCGCGCCGCACATCATCCATCCGCTGCGGTTCGTGCTGCCACATCACAAGGGCCTGCGCCCGGCCTGGCTGCTGCGGCTCGGCCTGTTCCTCTATGACCATATTGGCGGCCGCAAGCGTCTGCCCAAGACGAAGACGATCGACCTGACCCGCGATCCCGCCGGCGCGCCGCTCAAGGGCGACTATCGGCTGGGCTTCGAATATTCCGATTGCTGGGTCGACGACGCCCGCCTGGTGGCGCTGACGGCGCGCGACGCCGCCGATCGCGGCGCCCGCATCGATACGCGCACGAAGGTCACCAACGCCGAGCGCGTCGGCAATCATTGGCGCATCACGCTGCGGGACGAGCTTACCGACGAGACCCGGCAGGTCGAGGCGCGGCTGCTGATCAATGCGGCGGGCCCCTGGGTCGACCGCGTGCTGCGCGGCATGTCGGGAGCGGATACCGGCCACCATGTCCGCCTCGTGCAGGGCAGCCACATCGTCGTGCCGAAGATGTTCGAGCACGACCGCTGCTACATCTTCCAGAATGCCGATGGCCGCATCATCTTCGCCATTCCCTATGAAGATGATTTCACGCTGATCGGCACCACCGACCGAGACTATACGGGTGATCTGCAAGAAATCGAGATCTCCGACGAGGAGACGGACTATCTCTGCGCGGCGGCGAGCGAGTATTTCAAGCAAGAGGTGCGCAGGGATCAGATCGTTTGGTCCTATGCCGGCGTTCGGCCGCTCTATGACGATGGCGCCAGCAGCGCGCAGGAAGCGACGCGCGAATATGTGCTGAAGGTCGATGGCGCGGTGGACGCGCCGAAGATCATCAACGTCTTCGGCGGCAAGATCACCACCTTCCGCAAGCTCTCCGAGCATGTGCTGGAACATGTCGAGGCGGCGCTCGGCAAGCGCGGGCCGGCCTGGACGGCGGAGGCGATCCTGCCGGGCGGCGATCTGCCGGCCGGCGGCATCGAGGCCAAGATCGCCTTGCTGGTCGAACGCTACCCCGCGATTGACCGAGCGCTGATCGGGCGGCTGGTGCGCCATTACGGCACGCGGGCCCGCAGCATCCTCGGCATCGCCCGCAACGAGGCGGAGCTCGGCCGCAATTTCGGCGCCGGCCTGACCCAGGTCGAGGTCCATTATCTGATCGAGCAGGAATGGGCGCGCTCGGCCGCGGACATCGTCTGGCGGCGGAGCAAGCTGGGGCTGCGTATGAGCGCGGCCGAGATCGCGGCGCTCGACGCATACATGCGGAGCGCGCTGCAGGAGCGGATGGCGGCGGCGGCGCAGTAGCGGCGGCGATAGCGCTGGACCGCGATGGCGCGGGCTGACACACTCGGCGACGACTGATTTGAGACGCCGTTGTTCAGCCGGCGCCCGGACGCCGCAGGAGACTTTGCATGAGCGATACCAACGACTACAGCGAGATCAATGGCCGGATCGCGGCCGTGCGCGAGGAAATCCGCATCGTGACCGAGCAGGCCGCGGCCGAGTCCGGCGGCGCGGTCGAAGAGCGGCTGAGCAACCGTCTCGCCGAGTTGGAAGCGGAGCTCGAAGAATTGCAGAAGGGCTCGAAGGGCTCGGCCTGAGCCTGCCTTCGGAACTCAACCGCAAACCGGCGCAGCCCACAGGCCGCCGGTGACGATGCCGCCAACAAAAAAGCCCCGCACGATGGCGGGGCTTTTTTGTTGAAGACGCTGGCTCTATTCGGTCGAGGCGCCGGTCTCTTCTTCCTCGAAGGTCACGGCAACATCGCCATTGGCCGAAAGCCGGACGCGGTTGCCTTCGACTTCGGCGACGAGGCCGAGCGAGATATAGTGGTGGTGACCCTTGTGGGATCCGACGCCGCTATCCGTGCGGGTCAGCTTGATGCGGTCGCCCTCGACGTGATCGACCGTCCCGACATGAACACCGTCCGCGCCGATGACTTCCGCATGTTCCTTGATCTGGCTGGCAATCGACATTGGATTCTCCTGTGTTGGCAGGAGACAACGCGCTCGCCCGTCAATGGATGCACGCGCGGCGGGACGCCGGCAAGAACGCCCGCTGCGACGATGGCAACGGCGGCCTCGGGTAGACTCCGTTTGGACAACCGGCCGGAGATGCCTATTGTATTTCCGTTATCCGCTATCAATCACGAATGCGGGCCACCGGGACCTCTACATGTACGCCGTGACTGATCGAAAATATGTCTGACACCGGACCTGCGGGCATGGCCGACGGCGCTCAACACTTTCTTGCAACGGCGGCTGGCCAAGGGGCCGATCTGCGCTTCCTGTCCGGCGGGGGCGAGATGGGCGCGCGCGTGCGGGCGTTCGATTGGGCTTCCAGCCCGCTTGGCGAGCCGCAGGACTGGCCGCATTCGCTGCGCACCGTCGTGGCCCTTGTTCTGACCTCGCGTTTTCCGAAGTGCCTGGTCTGGGGCGAGGCGATGATCGCGATCTACAATGACGCCTTCGCGCCGATCCTCGGCAAGAAGCCGATGTCGATCGGCCGGTCGTTCCGCGACATCTGGAGCGAGGCCTGGCCCTCGATCGGCCCGATCGCCGACAAGGCCTTTGACGGCGAGGCGACCTTCATCGAGGATTTCCCGCTGGTCGTGAACCGCAACGGCTATCCCGAGCAGGCCTATTTCACCTTCTCCTACAGCCCGGTGCTGGGCGAGACGGGCGAAGTCGCCGGCTTCATGGACACGGTGATCGAGACGACGGGGAAGGTCGAGGCCGAACACCGGCTTCGCGTCCTCAATGCCGAACTCGGCCACCGGATGAAGAATACCCAGGCGATCGTGCAAGCCATCGCCCGCCAGACCCTGCGCGGCATGGCCGATGAGGAGGCGCTGCATGCCTTCACGCAGCGCCTGATCGCGCTCAGCTCGGCGCATGAGATCCTGCTGAAGCAGGATTGGCAGGCGGCGCCGCTCAAGGCCGTCGTCGAAGGCGTGCTGGTGCACCACCTTGAGGCCAACCGCTTCCAGCTCGACGGCCCGGATTTCCACATCGGGCCCAAGGCCGTTCTGTCGATCTCGCTGATGATGCACGAGATGGCGACGAACGCGATCAAGCACGGTTCCTTCTCGGTCCCCGACGGGCGCGTCGATATCGCCTGGACGATTGAGGGCGAAGGCGAGAATGCGGTCCTGCGGCTGCGCTGGTGCGAACGGGACGGCCCGCCCGCCGAGGCGCCGACGCGCCATGGTTTCGGCTCGCGGCTGATCGAGGGCGGCCTGACCGGCACGGGCAACACGAAGCTGCACTTCCTGCCGACCGGCCTGGTCGGCGAGTTCGAGGCCCCCGTCAACTGGATCTCCGCCGGGGCGATCTAGCTGCCGCCGGCGACGGCGGGTTTCATGTGGGCGCTTTCGATCCGCGCCGTCCTTGAGCCGCCTTGGCAGTCGTGGCGTTCACCTCCCATGGGGAGGACGCTCGCCTGTGAAAGCGGACCACGCGTTCCGGGTCGACAAGCCAGGCCAAAGGCGATACGGAAAGCCCTTGGGGGCCTATAGCTCAATGGTTAGAGCCGACCGCTCATAACGGTCTGGTTCCAGGTTCGAGTCCTGGTGGGCCCACCACTCCCCCGTTTCATCACGTCTCATACTAACTCATATCGCGTCAAAAAGTCAAGGAATGGTCAGGGTTTGGCAGCTCTGGATGTTTCTCGCAGTCTCAACTGATTTCTTGGCATCTCAGAAAATTGTCGGTATTTTGAAGGGGCAATACCGTCACCCTTTTGGGAAATACCGTCAGTGCCTCTTTCCGATGTCGCCTGCCGTAACGCCAAGCCTCTCGCGAAGGCGCAGAAGCTCGCCGATGCGGGCGGGCTGTACCTCTACGTATCCACAGCTGGCGGCAAGCTCTGGCGCTGCGATTATCGGTTTGTCGGGCAGCGTCGAACTGCCAGCTTTGGCGCCTACCCTCACGTCGGCCTGGCCGAGGCGCGCCGCCGGCGCGACGAGCTTAAGGCGCAGATTGCCGACGGCATCGACCCCGGCGCAGCCAAGAAGGCAGCGAAAAAGAACGCCAAGCTGGCCGCAGGCAACTCCTTCGAGACGATCGCCCGGGAGTGGTTCGCGCTTAAGCTCGCCGACTGGGTCGACAGCTACTCAACTCGCCTGATGAGCCGGCTCGAGGCGGATGTTTTTCCGCCTTTGGGCGCCAGGCCAATTTCAGCGATCGAGCCGCCCGAGATCCTGGATGCAGTGCGGAAGGTCGAAGGACGCGGCGCCGTGGAACTGGCGAAACGCGAGCTCCAGACCATCGGGCAAATCTTCCGGTTCGCCATCGCAAGCGGCCGGGCCACGCGTGATCCGACACGGGATCTGGTCGGCGCTCTCAAGTCGCCGGGCCGGGTCAAGCACCGACGCGCCCTTCCGATTGCTGAGCTGCCGGGCTTCCTGCGCGCGCTGGACGCCTATGATGGAGAGCCCGCAACCCGCCTCGCTCTTAAGCTCATGGTCCTGACTTTTGTCAGAACTTCGGAGCTCCGCGCCGCGCAATGGGCAGAATTCGAGGGGCTGGACGGTGCCGAGCCGCTGTGGCGCATTCCCGCCGAGCGGATGAAGATGCGCTTTGAGCATCTGGTCCCGTTGGCGCCCCAGGCGGTCACGGCGCTGACGGAGTTGCGCGAGTATTCCGGCAGAAGCGCCTTCCTGTTCCCATCGCCCGGCAAGGAAGGGTTCATGTCGAACAACACGATGCTCTTCGCAATGTACCGGATGGGCTATCACGGGCGAGCGACGGTCCACGGCTTCCGCGGCGTGGCCTCGACCTGGCTCAACGAGACGGGCTATTCGACGGATTGGATTGAGCGTCAGCTCGCCCATGACGAGCGTAACGAGGTCCGTGGCGCCTACAACAGCGCCCAGTATCTAGCCGGCCGGCGAGCGATGATGGCCGTTTGGTCTGAACAAATATCGAACTTTGCGGCAACCGTAGATCAAACTCAGGGCTAGTCAGGATTGCCAGATTGCCCCGCCTCTCGGGGCCGAGCGCTGGGAAGGTCCGAGCGGTATCCGGATCTTTGATCCCCGTTCGTGGCGACGCCAGCGAGGGCCCGGGCCCAGGATCTTAGCGGCCCGCCGCAAAGCTGTGCCGGCAGGCCGCTGATTCTGTTTAGCAGGGCTGGTTGGACGTGCAGGCAATAGCCGCGATGCGCTGCAGCTGCGCGCCCTTGGACAGGACCGGCCGTTCGTAAATCTTCTTCATGATGTTGCCCCTCAGGCGTTGTTGACGCTGCGTTCTCTGCCACCACACCCGTCTCCTGTCGATTGCAAGCCGGCAACACCACACCGGAAATCTCAGCCCGCGACGCCCGCAATTCGGGAGGAAGCTTAGCCATTTGGACGGGCTATGGCCGACGCGCCCGCCGGCTCTGTTGCGGCACAGCCGACGGGCGCGTCTCCGCAACTACCTGGCCGGGGGCGGGCAAAGCTGCGCGGTTCCCGAAAAAGGCCTCAAAGCCGATTGGACAGTCAATGTCACTCGCTGGCACCTGGGCGATCCTGGCGCCTAAATAGAGAACCCGCCGGCTGGTTGGCAGGCGGCGGATTCAGGCATGCTGTAAGGGCGCAAGCTCATAGCCCCATTTCAGTTAGTCGGCCTTATTGAAAAGGTCCCGACCTAGGGATCAATGATGATCTCGCCGCTGATGGTCACAGCAGCTGCGATCTTCTGCAACAGCGCCGATTTGTCGACCGTCGGCTTCTCATAGGTCTTCTTCATGGCGATGTCCCCGTGGTGTGGTTGACGTCTCCACTGTCGCAGAGTCGAAACAGTTCTGTCTAGATTTAGTGCGGGTGGTCGCTGGAGCCGAAGATGTGAATTGCCGGCTTGAGAGACAATTCAACCAACATGCCATAGGCACGCCCGCACCAACTAACCCGCAGACGACCGGCCGGTTCCAGGCTCGGTTCAGTCGAACCGGCCGATTCCACCAGGGATGCTCAAGTGTATCTCCCAGCCCTCGGCCATCGCCGTTTCGATCACGGCAATAGCGCCTTGCAGCGCTGCTTCTTTAGTCAGGTAGACGACATCGTTCGCGTCGCGGTGTTCGACGATCCATCCCTCACCCTTAGGAGCAAGGGCAATTGTCAACTTTTCCATCGGGCGGTCCTCATATGGCACTCAAGGTGCGGGCGGTCCGCCTAAGCCCTTCGAACGGCCGGCCTGAGGTCGAGGCAGACCGGTCTGCTGAACCAGCACGCCCGCATCCTTCCAATTCGCTTGATCGACAGTCTGTTCCGAACTAACGCCCGAGCGGCTTTGGGAAGGCCAGCGGGCGCCAGTCTGGGGCGCGGCCAAGACCTGTTACGCCCCCGGTAGCCGACCGACGCCCTTGTGATCACAGCGGCCTCGATCGCCGACCCAAGCCCATCAAGGAACTGGACGAAGAGATGCGCGGGCTAGGCGCTGCGTTCCGAGCCTGCGTCGCAACCCTCGAGGATATACGCGACCTGATGCGCGACGCTGCCGACGAAGCGGAAATGGAGCGTCGCGCGGAGGAAAAGGCGGAAGTGAAGTTGCAGCGGATCTTGAAGCGGCTGCCGAGGCGGGCGGGATAGGCACTCACTGAAGTTTCCGAAATCTAGGTGCAATGACCGCACACTACACAGCTCATAATGGTTGTGATCGCGCACCGCGAACGCGCATAGCTCGACTTTTTCCATTTGTCTCGTATCTTGCATTGAAGAGGCGAGGGGAAAAAATTGATCACCGTTGACTTGCGAGCGGCCGTCGTTCCGCAGACCACTAAGGTTTGGCGTCTTTTCCCAGGAAGTGATTATCGCTTTCTGAAGACGTTTTTGGATGAGGGGGTTGGCTTCCTCGATCTTACAGCATTCATTTTGCCCTCTCCTCCGCTGGCAGCTTCACGCGAGTTGCTCGGGAGAATACTTGCGTCCTCGCGCACTAAAGAAATGATAGCGACGTCGGGTTCGGATGTTGATCCCATCGTAGACTGGCAGCAATTCTCCCGAGCCAGGAGAACGGCGAACCGCGGGCGGATCGAACAGGCAGTTGTAAACTTCTACAGCGTCGCTCAATCAGGCGACTATGTCATCGTTCCTTCGACCCTAAGCGATCGAACTGTCTATATTGGTATATTTGAGGGTTTGGGCATCCGCGAGGCTCGTGTGGGAAAATACGGTCCCCATGCCATTCCATCTCGTTCTGTACGCTGGGTCGCTGACATTGATGAGGGAAGATCTCGTCTGATCTTGCGCGATCCCTTCGTCACCAACATCCCTTTTCGCTTATCGAGAGAAGCCGCTTTATAGAAGTATTTGCCATTGCGAATAGTAGTTACGTATACGGCGATCAGATCGTCTCAACGATTGACGATTTGAAAGACGACTTTCTTGATTCCGACTCTGCGCTTATTGGCGTTATTTCAAAACTAGCCGCATCAGCCAGCGCCTCCTTGGCAAAAGGTACTCCCCTTAGCGTGTCTACGCTGAGCGCTCTTTTTGATGAAGTTCCAATCGAGTTTACCTGCTCACAAGAATCGGACATTCACTCGGTAGGATTCACGCGGTTAATAAGCGCTTCGATTACTCCTCTTATCGTTGTATCTGTCCTAGCATGCCTACTTTCTGCAGACATGACTAAGTCGATGGCCGAGGTCAAGGAGTCGATTACTCAGGTAAATATAACCAACTCTATATCCAAGGACGATCCGTGTGTTGCTCCAGTGAGCGAGGCCACGAATATAATCTTGAAAAGTCTGGACGTCGAGGCCATATACGGCCTATGTCGAGCTGCCCATGAGGCAAGGAAGCGTGCGGGATTAGATCCCTCCGCGAAAAGTGTGGAACGTTAAGCGGGCGGAGAGTGCAATGGCTTGGAATAGCTGGCGGAATTGGCTCGCGCCTCTCTCTGGCGTTTTGAGCGTTTTGGTATCTGCTGGTGTCAGTTATTGGGTGGCTGTCGCGACTATCTCGCCCATACAGGATCGCCAGATGCGCATCGACAAGCTTGATGAGCTTGCCACTTCCTCTAATCAGTTGTTGGGATTGGGTGCGCAGGTAGTTGTGCGGCTGGCTAGTGAGCAGGGTTTCGACGACTTGAAAGGTCGGATTAACGAGGCGTCCGCAAATCAGAGCGCATACGTCGCGGAACTACCCACGATTTTCGGAAGATCGGTAGGAGAAGATGTGGAATCTTATCAGATGGCGCTCGGCGACTTTATCAAGTCGACCAATGCCATGAAGGGACCGCAAGACTTTAAGCGATGGTCTGTCAGTTTTGACGGAGTAGTCAATGCGACCGACAGACTTAAGAGAGAGATACGGTCGACTATAGGCGTCGCCGCCCCTATAGACTCGAATTGAGTCTTTACTAAAAACTAATCCTAAGCGTACCAGTTTTAACTGGTGAATCGTGTCGTTTATTTGGATAATCTGGCAATGATGGGGCCGCTGCCGGGACCTTGCGACGTCGCCCCAGCCGTAGCCGCCATGGACGCCAGCATAAAAGCCAGTCCAATTGAACGACTCGGCGGCAGCAGCGACAGGAGCCGGCTCTTGGGTCAGATCGGCAGCGAAAGCCGAAGAGCTCATGAGAACTGCCAAGACGGCAGCTGAAAGAACGCGCATGGTAACCCCAAAATGCGTATGCGATTGAATGCATACGTTACGTAGGGGATTCGCCGCTGTAGCGTCAGAGCAACACTTAGCTGGGTTGTAAAGCGCTATACCACACTACTTTGGTCCGTCTCGACGTCTGCCCAATTCCCGGCGGGGCCTTGCGGATGGCGGGTTAGGAATACGGAAGTCGGGTTATCGGGAGCTAGTACCTGGGGCGCGCTTGGCGTATCTAATCCATTCTAGCATGGGCACGATAATCTGATCAAAATGGGCTCGATCGTCATGGCTGAGAACGGTGGCGCCGTCATGCGCTACCCTAAGAAGTATTGCTTCTTCTCGGCTACCGGCCTGAATCTCGCCATGCTGTATGAGCAGATGCGCCGTGTCTAACAAGAAAAGTCGCCTCAAAATCACCTGCCCCTGGCTCGGCTGCATATCGGCTGTCGTGCGACCGCGCGCCCTTGCAGATTCAACGCCGCATTTTGTGTTTCGCTGCAGGGATTCCCGCTCGCAGGTCTGCCGACACCCGCCGGACCGAACCTGCTGAGAGGAGCTTCGATGGCCGCTGCTTTCCGGACCGGTAGCAGCCCGATATGCAATGCTCTAGGACGAGGCAGACACCCAAGTCAGCCAGATCGATTTGTCCGAATAGCGTTCCAGATAAGGGATATGCGGCCGTTGTCATGGAAAGATTTTGGTGTAGAAACGAGCGATCGGGCTAGGGGAAGCTGTAGGACGATCCGGTCACAAACGCTCCTCGATTCCCACTAAGGGAACAGGGTGAGCATTTTCTGTCTAATCGCGGTAAGGAATGAGGAAGGGTATCTGCCCGGCTTCCTTCGTCACATTCGCGACCATGTGGACGGCATCGTTGCGCTCGACGATTGCTCGAGCGACAGCACACCCGAAATCCTGCATCGCGAAACACGCGTCGTCTCCCTCCTGCGCGAGATCAGCGCTGGCGCGCCGCATGCTAACGAAGCCAGCAATCGATACCGACTGCTGACAGAGGCGGCGCGACTGGGCGCGCGTTGGGTTCTCTGTGCGGACGCCGACGAACGCTTTGAGGATTCTTTCCTGCGGCGTTTGAAGGCCGAGGCGAGGCATGGCGATGAGACAGGCCGCCATCTTCGGCTAGTTCGGATCGTCAACCTCTGGAATGGCCCTGACCAGTTCCGGGCCGACGGCCGGTGCGGCCCGCGTTGGACTGTTCGCATGTTCAGGGTCCCACCGAACATCAGCCAGCGGAAATCGGCCATGCACCGGCCATGGTTCCCTCCGGAACTCGACGCGGCGCCGCAGGCGCGCATGAACGCCTATCTCTATCATCTGAGCATGATGGATCGCCGCGACCGGGAGATGCGCTACGAGAAATTCCGGGCGATTGATCCTCGCAACGAGCATCAGGCGATCGGCTACCAGCACCTCATCGACGAACGAAACCTGACCCTGAAGCCTGTCCGACCTTGGCGGCGCTATACCGATCTCGATACCGGCACACCGAGGGGGCGGGCCGCCATGCCAGCAGGAGCTACCGGGGCATCGGCGCTGCCGGACAGGGCGCTGTTTGATGAAAGCCTCTATCTAACCCTTAACCCCGACGTTCGACGGGCCGTTGCGAAGGGCGACCTCAAAAGCGGCTGGCATCATTTCGAGCGATATGGCGCGCGCGAGGGCCGCAACTGGCGCTCGAGGCCTAGTTTCACCGGGCTCGATTTCGGGGCGATCTTCCAAGGCTGGCGCGAGGCGAAGTCATGACAGTGCTCCCGTGCCATTCGCTCCCGTCACGCCTTTTTGCAAAGCTTGCCGTTCCGTGAAACCTAGGAATCTTGTGGTTCTCCATCTGGAGAGCATTGCCTGGAGAACGCTCCAGTCGTTTCCGGAGGCGTTCCCCAATCTCAACCGATTCATGCCGCAATCGCGGGTCCACCGGTCCTACTTCTCGTCAGCAACATCGACCCAGATGGTCCTCGCCTATCTTTTTCATGGCAATGACTGCGAGATGGACACGGCCCTCGGCATCGCCAAGCCCGCTGCCAACAATCCAAGCCTGTTCTCGACACTCCGCAGGGCGGGATATCGAACCGAATTTCTCGGTGTCAGCATGCAGCCGGGCAAGAAGATGCTACCGCTTCTCGCCGAGACGCTTCCGCCCGTTTGGACGACCAACGATTTCGGTGCGCTGCTGCAGAAGGTCGACGAGGCGACCGACGCAGATCGT
Source organism: Kaistia sp. UC242_56 (assembly GCF_044452255.1). Lineage (NCBI taxonomy): Bacteria > Pseudomonadati > Pseudomonadota > Alphaproteobacteria > Hyphomicrobiales > Kaistiaceae > Kaistia > Kaistia sp. UC242_56. Next base: position 3,757,647 of record NZ_JBIOAN010000002.1, on the reverse strand, counting down.
TTCGCAATCTATGTCTGGAACCTGGTGACGCATGTTGAGCATGCAATGGCGCTGGGGCCGTATGCCCAAGGGCTCGACGATCTCATCGGTGGCGCCTGTGCGGTGGCCGACCACGCGCTCGGCGGGATGCTAGACCTGCTGGAACGGAAGTCGCTGTTGGGGGATACGACAATCGTCATTTTTGGGGACCATGGCGACGACTACTGGTCCCATGGCTTCAAGAGCGGGCTGCTGCACGGCGTCGAGCCACACACCGAGATCGTGCACTGCCCGCTGATGATCCGCGACGCATCCCTGACCCCCGGCAATGACCATGGCCTCGCCAGCACAATCGACCTCGCCGCCACCTGCTTCGATCTTCTCGGCGTCACACCGGAGTTGCCGTTTGCAGGATCTGGCAAGAGCCTCGCTTCTGCGCCGCGGCGGCAATTCGCTTTCTCGCAGAACTTTACCGCCAATCAGCCCGATGCGTTAAAAATGGACATCCGCAAGGCTTTCTCTGTCCATGACGGCTCACACACCTTGATGGTGAGTTCGCGCGGGCTTGAGATGTTCAATCACCGGCTCGATCCCGGTAATCACTGCAATCTCCTGCATTTCTTCGATCTCGAACGTGATGGCAGCCTGACGTTCCGAGACGTGAGCGGCGCCCACCAGCATTTTTCCAGGGCTGTCGGCGCCATGCTGGAGCGGGACGATACGGTCCGCAGGGATTTCAAGCGCCTGTGCGCTGCGCTGCGCCACTGGTTGGCCGGCAAGCAGGACTATATCGCCGCTCGCGCGCCGCGTGTCGTGAACCCGCTTGATCCCGCCTGCTTCGACAGGATCAACCGGCACGGCGAGGAGTCGTTCTTCGCCGGGGGCCGGGATGGTCGCCGAGGGCGCGGCAGAGCCATCAGGCGGTCTCTAAGTAGGCTTCTGCGTTACCTGTTTCGACGGAGTGACCATGTCCGGGTTTGATCGGCGGCGCGACGCCGCCCAGGCCTTGATCCAGGCCGCCGGCAGCGGATCGCGCCTCGGCCTCGGGCCCAAGGCGTTCGTTCGCCTCGATGGCGAGACCTTGTTGGAACGCTCGGTCGCGCTCTTCCGCGACCTCGTCGAGAGCATCGTGATCGCTGTTCCCGCCGCAGATCTCAGCCGCGCACGCTCGCTGGTCAGCGGTCCCGGTGTCTCGCTGATCGCCGGCGGCGCGACGCGCAGCGAGACGACCCGCAAGCTGATCGGCGAAGCGACGGCGCCATGGCTGATCCTGCATGACGTCGTGCATCCTTTCGTGACAGTTGCCTCCGTATCTCTGCTGATCGAGGCCGCCAAGACGCAGGGGGCTGCAGCCCCCGGCATCGTCAACACGGAATACCTTTACCGGCTCGATGGCGAGATCATGCATGCGCCAGGTGGTGTACTGATAGGCCAGAAGCCTATCGTCTTCTCTGCGGAAGCAGTGCGCCAGGCTTACAGCACGCTAGATGCGGCGGATGTGTCGCAGGATCCGAGCCTGCTCGAAGTGCTTGAAGTCGCGGGTATCCGTACGACCTTCGTCGAGGGCAGCCCGCGCAACATCAAGATCACCAGCCCCGCGGATCTCGAGCTGGCAGAGGCCATGGTCGCGTTGGAGAAGAGCCGGACGGGTCGCTGAAAGCGAAAGCAACAGCTGGCGCCGCACCGGGTGTAGCACAAAGTAAGACGTGCCACCGCCCGATCCGGCCACCGGAAGCGGTGATCCGAACCAAGCTTACCAAACCGGTTCAGGTCGTGCCGACGAAGACGCCCGAGGGGCTCTGGCTGCGCGGTGCGCGGTTCGACCTCGACGCGGGGATCGAAGCGCTCGAGCCCAGAAGGTCGAGACTGCCACCATTAGCCCGCCGTCGCCTCAGCTTTGACCCGCGCCAGATTTATGTCCTGTCAGCGCGGCCACTGCTTGTCACGCCCGGCGCGAGGTTGCGCATCCCTCAACGGCAGAAAGAGCAGGGCGATTGTCAGGCCGTCCGCCGCCTAATACCGTTTCCCAAATTCGCGACAGGAACACCGGCATCGAATGCTCGCCGGAAACGGCCAGCGTCACGACAAGAGTGAAGGCATATGCGCCGCAGGCGATGTCGTACCGGTTTGGCAGGGCCATAGCGTAGATGATCATTGCAAGAGCGGCCGCCGCCCATACTAGCATCGGTGCGTCCGCCGCAAGCGGCAGGAAGGCGACAGCCAGCGGGACGCCTACCACCGTGCCGGCGATCCTGCGCCACACCCGTTCCATTGTGCTCGCGGTCGAGGTAGCAATCACATAGGTGCAGGCTGTGATGGCCCAGGCGGACTCCTCTAGTTTCACATAGTGACCGAGAGAAATGATGACCGCAGCTGCGAGGGCCGCTTGCGCGCCCATGACGAGCTCGGGTGGTGTTCCAAAGGGTCCGAGCGCTGGGCTGGACGGCGATGGCAGAATGGGATGCTCCGCCGGGCCACTCAGGATCCGAGGAACGGCGGAGGCAACGGAAGCGATGAGCGTCGCAAGCAGGATCATCGGTAGGTCGGCCGATGTCAGGCCCGAGCTGTAAGCCAGTAGCTGACCAATGTAGATCTGCGAACCGATGCCGGCGCCGAGGTTTCCAAACCGCTTGAGATATCCGACCGCGAATGCGCCCGTGATGAGTATCGATTCCGCACCCCGGAGGCGCGGGCGCGTCCAGAAGCGAGGAAACGATGACCATTATTGCGGCGCCCAACCCTGCAGCTGCGCACAGCGCCATCAAGTCCCTGGCGGAATCGGCTCGGTTGGATCTGCCTTCCGAAACACTTGCCCAAAGCGCGAACCCTCCGGCCATCGCGCTCAACGACGAACCACCGGTGAGACCCGCCTTGATGGCTGGCAGAGCACCAGCATGGCAGCGATTGCATAGGCGGTGACGAGGCGAAGGCCCTTTATGCGGCGGTGTGTCCCGGGATCGATGCGGTCGAGCCAGTGTGCAATGCTGACAATGCCGCGGCCTCGTTCCTCGTGCAGGCTGGGCGGTCTATCCGCTTCAGCGTCCGTGGGATTGGTAGGCGAGTTTGTCAAAAGTTGCCTCGATTCCGAACCCCGACCTTTAGCCACCTTCTGAGCCGCGGATGTTGGGTGGGCTGACGCCTCGTAGATTGAATTAAGACGCCTTCGTGCTCTGGGCGGTGTACTTGAACGCGAATAATAGCGCCGCTACCGTCACAGGTATCATCACCCCATGCGGGATCTGGGGCAGGAACGCCATTCCCGCATCCGCCAGGACGAGGACCGCGAAGGCAGCCGCCCATACCAGTGCGATACGCCGGTTCACCGCCATGAATTCCGAATGCTTCCAGATCTCCGGGCTGGTGGTCTCGCGGGCATATTGCAGCGTGAAGGGAGACCGATGGCTAGCGAGACCAATACAATCACCAGCAGCCCGGAATCCACCACCAGTCGCACCAGCGGTATCGTCCAGTCGAAACGCGCGACGGTCGTGACTACCGCTAGGCCGGCGAAAAGGATCAACGTTCCCACTTCCAGGATCTTCAGCGAGCGCCCCCCCGAGCCTCTCCTTGGCAATCAACACGAGCGAACAGACCGCTGCGGCCCACAGCCGAGCATCGAGAACGGCCTTGGCGTCGATGTCGGAATAGATGTCGACGGCGGGCGGCATGTCCGGCGCTGCCGGCACGTCCTGCGCGCGAACTGCGACTGAGGCCGTCAGAAGCATAACGGATGCGGCCACGGCAACGGAAATTGACTTAATGGGCAACTTTATGACTGTAGTGGCCACGCGGAGCAGCGCTTCCATCTCTGCCGAACTCGACGCTTTCGGTTGAAGTCCGGCGACGGTCAATCGGGTTGTGATGTCGTCTGGGCGGCCTGGCGCCGCATTTGCCTCCTCAGCGTGTATCCTATCCCGTAGCAATGCAGCAGTGTTCCTAGGAATGGCGCTCCGCATCCGTCCTGAGCCAGTATGGAAGTTTGTCAGTGTCCGCTGAAGACCAGCGTCTGCACGGGTAGCAGGATGGCCTGCATGCGCAGGATCATGGCATGCACGAGACCGACGGCGTCGACGACATGCAGGAACAGCCAGCGCGGCCCGCTGATGTTCTTGTCCGCCAGCGCATCATGGTTGTTGGTATAGGCGTTGGCGATGCAGCTTCCGCCCGGCGGGACGCCTTCCAGCTCGCCGGGATAGAGCGGCTCCAGATAGACGGTGATCGAGCCGGGCTGACCGAGCTTCTGGACGTCGATCAGCAGGTCGGTCGGACGGAACTGGCCCGATGCCACGACATCCTGAACCTGGGTGACGACCATGGGGAGGATGGTGAAGGGTTTGCCGATGCAGGTCGCCTCGGCGATCATGCCGACCTTCATCACCTGGGTCTCGATCTGGCCGAAGCCGGCGATCAGGGCGACCCGCCCGGCCTCGGCCGGAACCAGGATGCCGGCGGGCCGCAGCATCGGGTTGACGACGTCGCCCGGCCTCAGCGTGAACTGCTGCAGCGTGCCGGCGACGCCCGCCCGCACCAGCATCTTGTCCAGTTCGACCTGCGCCTGGGCGAGGGCGGCTTCGGCGCTGGCGCGCTGGGCCGGAAGCAGCGAGGTGAGCCGCGACTGCAGCGTGCGCTTATTGCCGATCGCCGCATCGACCGCGCCCTGGCGGCCATCGGCGGCGACCTGCAATCGCTCGATCTCGCGCGTGGCGACGACGTTGGCGTTGCGGCGCATCAGCTCCTGCTTGGTTTCCAGCTCGTTCAGGGCCTGCTGATAGGCGCCCTCCGCCTGCCGGATGGCGCCATCGGCGGAGGCGAGCTCGGTTTCCGCGACCTTCACCTCGGCATCGATCTCGGCAATGCGGCGCTGGGCCGATTCGCGCGCGGCCTGCTGTTCGGAATCGTCGAGCTGGAACAGCGGGGCGCCCGCCTCGACCTTCTCATTGACGCCGACGAACACCTTGGCGACGCGGCCAGCCGTCTCCGGCAGGATCGAGATGGTGCGGAAGACGGCGGTGACATTCTTGGTCGAGGGGTGGAAGTAGAAGATCAGCGTAATCAGCGAAACCGTCAGGATGAGGCAGGCGGTGATGCCCCAGCGCAGTTCGTACCAGACCGAATAGAGGGTGATCTCGCGACCGATCCGCTTCCCCTGGCCGTAACGGCGAATGAGGTAGTCGGGAAGGATGGTGAGCATCGAGCAGAGCAGCAACTCGAGCATCGCTCAGTGTCCCTCTTTCGGCGTGTTGGCGTCTGGGGTTGGGCCGGGTATCTGTTCGTCCAGGTCGGAAACGACGGACTCTGCGGGCCTGCCGGGAGGTGGGGCCGATGGTAGTGTCTGGGTGCTGTGCGGCCCGACCGCCAGGGTGGGTTCATCCATGCCGCTGTTGCGCTGTCCGGCGATGCGCTCGAGCGAACCGGCGATCGATCCCAGCGGGCTGGAGAAATCCGGGAAGCGGACCAGCGCCAGCAGCAGGCCGGCGATCCAGAACAGGTGGTTGTGGGTGAAGAGCGAGATCAGCGCCAGCACGGCGACGATTTCCATCTGCACCACATTGGTGCGATGCGCCATGCGCTCGGGAAAGGCATGCAGCTGAAAGTACAGATTGCCGACGACAAGGATCGCCACCAGCATGAAGACGACCATCACGTTGAAGAGGATGTCCGTCTGGCCCGGCGCGGTGATGAAAAACGGCAGGTGTTCGATCGCCACCGGGTGAATTTTATCGTCCATCGAATTTCCTCGCCTCCTGAAGTCCTGCGACTGGAACGGCCCTGCTGATGCTGGCCTTCAAACGGCTACCCGGCAGGCGGTTGCAAGGAGGGGAATTTCTCATCCCCTCCTGTTCTTATATCCCAAGCTGGACTATTCCGCAGGCAGGCTCCCGTGCTCGGCGCAGCTACTGACCGTCGAGCGTTACTTTTTCTGCAGCGCTTGGAAAGTATCGACATAACTACGCCCGACCGCTCGGACGGCGCGGCCGATATCGTCATAGACATCGTCGGGAAGGTTGGCGAAGGAGACGCGGACGCTCCAATTCGGCGCCTCGAAGCCGCCGCCGTTCAGAAGCACGATCGAGTGATCCTCGGCTAGCCGGTAGACGAGATCGAGCGGATGCACGTTCGCCTTGAGCCAGGTCACCATTTCCTCGCCCTGGTATCGGCGCAGCCAGAATTCGAAGTCGATCGTGCCATAATAGCCGGCGAAATTGGCATTGGGTTGCAGATCCAATGGCAGCCCTTCCAGCAGGCTGTTGACGCGGTTGGCGCAGATCGCCATGCAAGCCTTCTGATAGACCTTCTCACTGTCCATCAGTTCGCTCATCGAGAACATTGTCATCATCACCTGCTGCGGGAGCGACAGGCCGGCGGTGTGATTGAGCGCCACGTCGCGGCTGTCGGCGACGATCCGGTCGATCATCTTCAGTTTGCGCGGCTCCAGCGTGATCGAGATGTAGCGATTGTCGAGCGCCTCCAGTTCCGTGGCGGGAAGCTTGGCCAGCATGTCGTCGAGGATGTTCTGCTCGTGCAGCGCGATGACGCCGAGGCGCCAGCCCGTGCAGCCGAAATATTTCGAATAGGAATACACGCCGATCGTGTTGTGCGGCAGCTCGGCCATCAGCGAACGGAAGCCGTTCACGAAGGTGCCATAGACGTCATCGGTCAGGAGAATGAGGTCCGGGCGCCTGGTCTTTACGAAGTCGACGAGTTTCTTCATCGTCGGCGGGTCGATCGCCATCGAGGTAGGGTTGCCGGGATTGACGACGAAGAACGCCTTGATCTTGGGGTCCGCGAGCTTCTCGATCTCCTCGTCGGAATACTGGAAGCGGTTCTCCTGCGCCGCCTTGATGTGCACTGCGTCGAAGGCATAGTCTTCGAGCTCGGCGATCTCGATATAGGGCGTGAAGATCGGCGTGCCGATCGCGATCGTGTCGCCCTTCTTCAGGATGCGGTTGGCCATCAGCGATTTGAAGATGTAGCACATCGCCGCCGTGCCGCCCTCGACGGCATAGAGGTCGTATTTGCCCGCGGGCGGATTATCGCCACACATCGCCCACATCAGGTAGCGGTGCGCGACCTTCTCCGCATGGACCAGCATCCGGTCCGGGACGGGATAATTGTCGCCGATGATCGAATCTGCCAGTTCGAAGATGAAGGCGTCGGCCTCGAAGCCGAGCACCTTGACGCCATGATCGACCATCCGCGTCAGAAAATCGGCGCCGGGCATGGCAGCGTGCTTCTCCAGCCAGGCTGAAAGTCGACCGGCGATGCCGGGCATCTGCGGCATGCCGGCCAGACCGGCCTTCGGATCGTCCATCGAGCGGCGGCACTCGGTCAGGGCGAACTGGCCGAACAGGAAGAAGCCTTCGCGTGGGGCGGTCGCTACCCAGTTCGGATTGCCGCGACCGGCGTTCAGCAGGGCATGCGCCGACTTCTTGGCGCTCTGTTTGGCAAGCTTGATCAGACCGTCCTTGATCTCGAACGGGCTCATCTTCTCATATTCCCGGTAGTCGATCGTCATGATGCGCTCCCAGAATACTGAGCGGGCGTGATTGCCCGCTTCGCCTCTCTTCCGTCGCTCAGGGTCGAAGCCCGAGCAATCTGCATGAAATTTGCGGCGCGTCAGAACTTCAGCCGGGCTCCCGCGAGAACCGCGTAGCTCTTGTCGAGGTTGTTGCCAGGCTCGTCATAGGAATAGGACCGGCCGCCGAGGTAGAGTTCCGTCTGCAGGTAGTCGAGATTTTGCACGACCTGGAAGCCGAACGACTCGCTGCTGCTGTCGGCGGCGTCGATGTCTTCGCCGAAATAGGCATCGACGGAAAAGGCGGTCTTGCCCACCTCAAAGATCTTGGTCTGGTATCCGAGCTTGAAATAGCCGTAGCGGCCATCCACCACTTCTTCGTCCGAATAGGCGGCGGCCACTGTCAGGCTGAGTCCGGACGGCTGGTGCAGGATCGATATCGAGCCATCGATCAGCGACTGGTCGGAGGCCGGCTGGGAATAGGCCAGCGCGCCGGAGATCTTGAAGTCGTTGATGGTTTTGTCGTAGCGCGCGGCGACATCCCAAACCGTGACATCCGTCGTCTCCGGCACGACCTGCGTGCCGACCGAGGTCGACAGGCTGAAGCCGGCGAATTGCGGCGTGTCGTAGCGGGCGCGCAGCTTGCGGCCGACGCCGTCATAGTCGGTAAACGCGTCCTTGACCTGCACGGAGGACAGCGTCCCGTCGGAGAACCGGAAGAACGGACCGCCGGCCATGTCGGATACCAGGGCGTAGCCGACGACCGTCGTGCCGGAAAGATCGACCTCGGCCGAGGAATCGGACGCCATGCTGCCCTGGCCGAGCCAGAGCTTTCCGTAGGTCTTTGATTCCATAAAGAACTCCGCCTTGCGCAGCAGGTTGGAGTCCCAGTCATAGTCGCCGCGGTTGAGCTGGTTGACGTAGTTGGTCGAGTAGGGCGTCCATTCCCATTCGAGATTGCCGCCGATGCCCCAGTCCTCGTTGACGCGGCCATAGAGCCGCAGGCCGGCACGGGTCGACGAATTGCCGTTGTCGACCGGGCCGTAGCCCAGCGTCGAGCCGCCATCGTCGAAGATCAGCAAACCCTTGTTGATCTGCCCGTAGAGCTCGAGGTAGCTGTCGGCGTCCCCGGCGCGCAGTTTGGGGATCCATGTCGCGGGAGGCGGAGCCGGAGCGGCTACCTCTTCCGTCTTGGCCGCGTCGGCATCGGCGGCCATGGCCGGCGTGCCCAAAGCCAGTGCGAGGAACGGCAGGATCGCAGCCGCTGTCCATAAGTTGTGGTTCATTGGCGTGTCTCTCATGCCCCGTTCCGTTCCAAGCGGCGCCCGGCCGGCACCCGCCTCAACCGGGCGGAGTCGCGAAGCGCCTGCAACATGAGGGTCGATGGCCGACCGAAGTCCCTTTTGAGGAAGCCGGAAGCGCCTTGAGGTCGGCACGCCCGTTTCTCCGCGCGACGTCTGCCGGGCAAGAAAGGCTGGGCGAGAAGGCTTCGCCGGCGCGGGTCTGCGATTTTCGCGATGAAGCCCATCCTTGCCGGAGTCCAGGATGTCTAAAACGCCCCTGAAACCCAATGCAACGAGAGCGCGTAAGTCGAGGACAGAGCACAACCGTATTGACCGTGCTTGCAAGCAGGATTCTAGGCATAGATGGTCGTGTGGCACTATGTTTGCCGTCAGGTGATCAAGGCCAGATACACTATATAAGACTCGCTTTACGGAGATACTTTCCCGTATCATTCAAGTATTTCTCCAATAATACTGAACAATACATCAAAATAGAAAATGTGTTGTTAATATATTTGTCTATTTTTAGTTAGAATTTGTGATTATCTATAAGACAATATTTTTATTACTTTAAGTCATTTGTGATATTACCAGCTTGAAAGAATCGCGCAAGCGAGTAATGTCCGTCTAGCATACAAAGTTTTTTAGATAAGAATTATTGCTGGCCGTTCGGATTCATAGGGGAATACCGCTATGTTTGATTGGTTTGCGAACACTCTTCGAACCTATCCCGAAATCGCATTGTTCATCTCTTTGGCGCTCGGATATTACTTCGGTTCCTTTACTTTCAAGGGGCTGGGATTGGGCGCCGTCACCGCTACTCTGATCGCCGCGGTGATCATCGGGCAGCTCGGCATCACGATTTCTCCGCCTCTCAAAGCGACCTTTTTCCTGCTGTTCCTGTTTGCGATCGGCTACGGCGTCGGCCCGCAATTCGTTCGCGGAATCGCGAAAGACGGCATTCCGCAGGCCCTGTTCGCCGTTGTTGTCTGTTTCTTTTGCCTGGCGGCGCCGTTCGTCGCGGCGAAACTGGCAGGGTATGACGTCGGTTCGGCGGTTGGCCTGTATGCAGGCTCCCAGACCATATCGGCGTCGATGGGTCTCGCGACGGATGCGATCAATCGGCTGGGACTGCCGCCGGAAGAGGCCAAGCGCCTCCTCGACGGCATGCCGGTCGCCTATGCGGTGACCTATATCTTCGGCACGGTCGGCTCCGCGATCGTGCTGGCGCTGGTCGGCCCGGCGCTGCTTCGCATTGACCTCGAGGCGGAATGCAAGCGTTACGAGGCCGAGCACGGCGGCAACAGGCAGCAGGGCGGTGCAGGCACGGCCTGGCATCACTATGAACTGCGCGCCTACAAGGTGCGCGAGGGCGGTCCCGTCGTGGGGCTGACAGCGCGGGAAGCCGAGTCGATGGTTCCCGACAACCGCCTGTTCATCGAGCGTATCCGGCGCAACGGCAGGATCGAGGATGCGACGTCGGAAACCGTGATCCAGGCCGGCGACATCGTCGCCGTGGCCGGACGGCGCGACATTCTGGTCAGCCTGCTCGGGCCCGTGGCCGACGAGGTGGACGATCGCGAACTGCTGGCCGTTCCGATCGAAGGCGTTGACGTGCTGGTGACCAACAAACAGGCTGATGGCAAGACCTTGGCCGAGTTGGCGCAATGGCCGACGGCGCGCGGCGTGTTCCTGCGCAAGATCGCCCGCGGTGCCACCGCGACCGAAATACCGATCCTGCCCAATACCAAGATCAACCGCGGCGATATCCTCACCATCGTCGGCCGGACGCCGGACACGACCGCGGCGGCGAAGGCGCTGGGCGTTGCCGATCGTCCGAGCGATATCGCCGACGTGGCCTTCATCGGCGCCGCGATCGCGATCGGCGCGCTGATCGGCGCGCTAGTCTACAAGATCGGCAGCGTACCGCTGACCCTCTCCACGTCGGGCGGCGCGCTGATCTCCGGCCTGTTTTTCGGCTGGCTGCGCTCCGTGCACCCGACCTTTGGCCGCATCCCGTCCTCCACCGTCTGGTTCATGAACTCGGTCGGCCTCAACATGTTCATCGCCGTGGTTGGGATCTCGTCAGGACCGGGCTTTGTCGCCGGCCTGCAGCAGCTCGGCTTCAGCCTGTTTCTCTGGGGCATCTTCGCGACGACGGTGCCGCTGCTGCTGGCAATGTATGTCGGCCGATACGTGTTCAAGTTCCACCCGGCCATTCTGCTGGGATGCTGTTCCGGCGCGCGCACCACGACGGCCGCGCTCGGCATGATCAATGACCGTGCCAAGAGCACAATCCCGGGGCTTGGCTATACCGTTACCTATGCGGTCGGCAACACACTGCTGACGATCTGGGGAATGGTGCTGGTGATGTTGCTGGCCTGACCACCAAAGTCGACGTGTTCGGCCGAGGCCAGGCTTGCCATGGCGAATCCTGGCTGCCGGTTGGGGCGGCCAGCGAAGGCAAGCAATCGTAGCGTTTGGAAATCTTGATGACGTCGGCGTGAGCATGCTGACGCGCGAGCAACATTGGGTGGCGCATCATGGCAGGCAAGACCGCACGGATCGACCAATTCCTTCTCATTCATTCGGCCCGCGCCGACAACTGGCGCGAGATCACTAGGCTCGCGGATGCATGGGCGGGCGGTCATGGCAAGCGCGCCCCGCTGGAGGCGGCCCTTGCCGACTTGGCGGTGGTGGAGGAGTTCCACGCCTATCCCGGCGGGCGTTTACTGGCGACGCTGGCGGAGCGCATCGCCACCAACGATGCCGGCGGCACGGCCAAGCTGGCTCGCCGGATTTCCAACGGCTTGCTGACCCATGCCTATCGCGATCGCGCCGGCGAATGGGACGTCCATGACGAGATGGCGGCGGGCGAGGTGGCCGACGTCCTGCCGCCCGCGACCGGCGAGACCGGCCTGCGCCGGCCCTATTTCGAGGTACTGTTCGTCAACAGCCAGCCGGCCGCGCGCTGGCCGGCCTTCGCGGCGGAGATCCGTAGGCTGCGCCGGCCGGAAGACGCATTCATCTACGAACCGGTGCTCGCCGGCTCGTTCGAAGATGCGCTCTGCGCCGTGGCCCTCAACCCCGACATCATCTCCGTCGTGTTGGCGGAGGGCTTCCCGTATCGCTCGCGTCATGATGCGCCCGTGCTCCGCTCGGTGCTGGATCCGTTAGGCGAGACAGAGGGACCCGACCTGTCGGCTCTGCGCCTGTCGCGAACGCTCAAGCGGGTGCGGCCCGAACTCGATGTCTATCTGCTGTCGGACCGCCAGGTGGAAACCATCGCCGGCGACCCGGCAGCGGATTCGGTACGACGCATCTTCTATGCGGTCGAGGAACCGCTCGAATTGCATCTCGCCATCCTCGAAGGCGTGCAGGACCGGTTCGAGACGCCGTTCTTCGACAATCTCAAGAAATACGCTCGGCGGCCGATCGGGACGTTCCACGCACTGCCGATTGCCCGCGGCAAGTCGGTGTTCAAATCCGACTGGATCCGCGATCTCGGCGAGTTCTATGGCCTCAACCTGTTCCTGGCCGAAAGCAGCGCGACGACCGGCGGGCTCGACAGCCTTTTGGAGCCGACCGGCAACATCAAGCGCGCACAGGAGATGGCCGCCCGCGCCTTCGGCGCCGACCATGTGTTTTTCGTGACCAACGGCACGTCGACTTCAAACAAGATGGCGGTGCAGGCGCTGCTGGCGCCCGGCGACATCGCCGTGGTCGACCGCAACTGCCACAAGTCTCACCATTACGGCATGGTGCTGACCGGGGCGCAGCCCTATTACGTCGAAGCCTTTCCGATGACGGAATATTCGATGTATGGCGCAGTGCCGCTCGCGACCATCAAGCGCGCGCTGCTGGCGCTCAAGGCCGAGGGGCGCCTCGACCGGCTGAAGCTGCTGGACCTGACCAACTGCACCTTCGATGGACACATGTACAATGTCCGGCGGGTGATGGAGGAATGCCTCGCGATCAAGCCCGACCTGATCTTCCTGTGGGACGAGGCCTGGTCCGGCTTTGCCCGTTTCTCGCCCTTCCTGCGTCCGCGCACGGCTATGGGCGCGGCGGCGGATCTGGAGGACTGGCTGCGCGATCCGTCGTCCGTCGACGCCTATGAGAAGCAGCGCGCCGAACTCGGCGACAATCCCTCCGACGAGACGCTCCTCGCCACCCACCTGATACCCGATCCGAGCCGGGTGCGGCTTCGCGTCTACCAGACCAATTCCACGCACAAATCGATGTCGGCCATCCGCCAGGGCTCGATGCTTCTGGTCAAGGATGTCGATTTCCACACCGTCGAGGCGCAGTTCCACGAGGCCGTGTTTACCCACGCCTCGACCAGCCCCAACCAGCAGCTGATCGCCAGCCTCGACGTGGCGCGCCGGCAGATGGAGCTGGAAGGCTACGGGCTGGTGATGAACGCGATCGAGATCGCGCTGAAGATCCGTCGGGCGGTCAATTCCCATCCATTGATCTCGAAGTATTTTCGCGTGCTTGGCGCTGACGAGATGATTCCCGAGGCGTACCGGCAATCGGGTTTCCAGGACTACCTGGCAGCGGGATCGACCTGGGGCACGGTGCTGAAGGCGATGCGCGAGGACGAGTTCTATCTCGACCCGACGCGCATGACGCTGGTCTGTGGCACCGCCGGCTTCGATGGCACCCAGTTCAAGGGCCTGCTCGCGAATGACTACGACATCCAGCTCAACAAGACCTCGCGCAACAGCGTGCTCCTGCAGTCGAACATCAACAACACGCGCAGCGATGTTGCGCATCTGATCCGGGTTCTGGTCGAGATCTGCCGCGGTATCGAAAAGCGCCTGGCCGATGGTGGCGAGGGCGAGCGCGCTGCCTTCGCGGGGCGGGTCAAGTCGCTGATGACCGACGTGCCGGACCTTCCGAACTTCAGCCATTTCCACGAGATCTATCGCGGCGATGCCGGCAAGGCCACGCCAGAGGGCGACATGCGCGCGGCCTTCTTCAACGCCTATGACGCCTCTATCTGCGAATATGTGCCGCTTAACGGCGCCGAGTGCGACAAGCGGCTGCGCGAGGGGCCGGAAATGGTCTCGGCCAATTTCGTCATTCCCTATCCGCCGGGCTTCCCGATCATGGTGCCGGGCCAGGTCCTGACGCAGGAGACGATCGACTTCATGCGTAAGCTCGATGTGAAGGAAATCCATGGCTACGAGAAGGCGAGGGGCCTGAAGCTGGTAAAGCCCGAGGCCGTGCTGGCCAAGGCGAAACGCCGGGCCAGGGCGGAACGCTGATTTCGCGCCGCTGGTTCCGCGGCGGTGCGACGGTCAGGACCGAACATGTGGGGAAGGGGTCCGTCATGGTTTGGCTTGAGCAGTTCCTGGTCAGATATCCCGAGTTGGCGGTCTTCTTCGCCATCAGCCTCGGCTACTGGATCGGCGGGTTCAAGGTCGGCGGCTTCGGCCTCGGGCCGGTCACGGGGTCGCTGTTCGCCGGGATCCTGATAGGCCAGTTTGCCGAGGTGCCGGTCTCGGCCATGGCGAAGTCCTTCCTGTTCCTGCTGTTCCTGTTCGGGATCGGCTATTCTGTGGGGCCGCAATTCCTGCAGGCCCTGAAGCGTGACGGAATGAAGCCGGTCGTGCTGGCGGTGGTCGTCTGCGTCACGGGCCTCCTGACCGCGATCGCGGTCGCGAAGATCCTTGGCCTCGATCCAGGCTTTGCCGCGGGCCTCGTCTCCGGCTCGCTCACCGAGAGCCCGGCTATGGGCACGGCGACGGAGGCGATCAACGCGCTGCCGCTGCCGGAACTGGAGCGTGCGCGGCTGGTCGCGCATATCGCGGTGGCGGATGCGGTCTGCTACATCTTCGGCGCGATCGGCGTCATCCTGTTTTGCAGCGTGGTCGGGCCGAAACTGCTCGGCATCGATCTAAAGGCCGAAGCGCTCAAGCTGGAGCAGGAGCTCGGCATCAAGCGCACCCATGCCGGGGTCGCCTCGGCCTGGCACCGGTTCGAACTGCGCGCCTATTGCGTCGCCGAGGGCGCGCCGATCGTCGGCTTGTCGCGGCAGGCGGCCGAGGCGAAATTCCCCGAACACCGCCTTTTCATCCAGCGCGTGCGGCGCGGCGGCGCGATCCTGGAGGCGGGGCCGGATCTGAAGTTCGAGGTCGGCGACGTGATCGCCGTATCGGGCCGCCGGGAAGTGCTGGTCGACATCGTCGACCCGCGCGCCGAGGAGGTCGAGGATCGCGAACTGCTCGATATCCCGGTCGCGGCCGCCGAGGTGCTGCTGACCAACCGGAAACTGGCTGGCCGCAGCATAGATGGCGTCGCGCAGGCGGCATGGGCGCGGAGCCTCTATCTGGGCGGCATCACCCGTGGAGGCCAGGAGATTCCGCTCGGACCGGGCGTGACCCTGGAACGCGGCGACATCCTGCGCCTGATCGGGCCGGAGCCCGTCGTCGCCGAAGCCGCCAAGCAGATCGGCGTCGTCATCGTGCCGACGACGACCACGGATTTTGTCGTGCTCGGCCTCGCGATCTTCCTCGGCGGTCTGGTCGGCGTCCTGGTGGCCTTCCCGATCGGCGACCTCCACATCTCGCTCAGCACCAGCGTCGGCACGCTTCTGGCCGGGCTGGTGGTCGGGCATCTGCGGACGCGCTTCCCCCTGTTCGGCCGCATACCGGATGCCGCCGTCTCGCTGATGACGGCGCTGGGTCTTGCTGCCTTCGTGGCGATGACCGGGCTGCATGCCGGGCCGGTCTTCGCCTCCGCGCTTGCCGAAGCCGGCATCGGCCTGCTGTTCGGCGGCATGGTCGTGACGCTGATGCCGATGTTCGTCGGGCTCTTAGTCGGGCGCTATCTGCTGCGCATGAACCCGATCCTGCTGCTCGGCGGCCTCGCCGGAGCGCAGACCATGACGGCCGGCATGGCGGCGGTCCAGGAACGGTCCGGCAGCCCGGTCGCCGTGCTCGGCTATACCCCGGCGGTGCCGATCGGTCACATCCTGCTGACAACATGGGGCACGGTGGTCGTCGGAGTTATCGCAAGTTGATTTCGACCAGTAGCGTCGGTGGGTGTTGGGTGCGTGCCAGCAGGCATCAGATCCGAAAGGGCATACGTCTGTTTCCAGCGCTCCTGTTCTGTGTGATCACACCGGTTGCCCTCAAGAGCTTTGACAGATGGGATGACGAACGAAATACCCGCTGAGAAAACATCGGCCTTGAAAGAAAGACCAAAGGATCTAAGGCCAAATGCAACCTGACAGGCCCGCTCATCGCCTTCGATTGCCCGCTTGGGCCGCGGGCTGGCGCAAGCCGCTTCAACCGGGTCGGCCACTGCAATGGCATGGCTGTCGACGTGGTCGCCGCGTGTCTATCCAGGAAGGGGGCGTTCCATGTGCTCAGAACCATCAGTCAAACCCATGCCGCGCCAACGGCGAAAGATGCGGCGCCGGTTCGTCCTTGCGCTCTGGCAGCAGCTCCGCATTCTTTGGCCAATCCTGTCTGGCGTTCTCCTTGCCATGGCCGGGTGCGGATTGCTGGTCGGACGTATCGAGGGCTGGCGGTTAGACGAGTCGATGTACTTCACCTTCGTTACCGGATTGACGATCGGGTACGGCGACTTCGTCCCAACACATCTGTCGGCGCGGGTGCTAGCCATGGCGATCGGCTTTTCCGGCATCGTGCTGACGGGGCTTGTCGCCGCCGTCAGCGTCCAGGCGCTACGGGCTACGGAGACGCTATATCCCGAGCAGGAATAGGCGGCCGGGACGAAACAGCTGCCGCCACGAGCGGCAGCAGAGGTCTCAGAAACAGGAAGCAAGGGATCGCAGCCATGAACCTTTTACTCCGGGAAATCCGCTCCAGTCCCATTCTCTGGCTGCTCTCATTCGTGCCGGTCGTGTTCATCGTCCGGAAGCTCTGGCCCGAAGCGCACACGATGTTGTTTGTGATTTCGATCCTGGCGATCGTACCGCTGGCGACGTTGCTGAGCTCTGCGACCGAGGCGGTGGCGACCAAAACGGGCGACGCGGTCGGGGGGCTTCTCAACGCGACGCTCGGCAACCTGACCGAATTGATCATCGCTCTCGCGGCGCTGAGCGCAGGGCAATACACGCTCGTCAAGGCATCGATCGCCGGCGCGATCGTCGCCAATTCGCTCTTCATGCTCGGCGCGTCGTTTGTTCTCGGCGGACTTAAATACCATACGCAGGCCTTCAACCGGGAAAGCGCGCGCCTGCAGACCGGCCTACTGTTCCTAGCAGCGATCGCAATCATGACTCCCTCCGCGATCGTCGACGCCCAAGGCTCCTCGCCGCCATTCATCCAGCAATTGAGTGTCGCGCTTTCGGTTCTGCTGATCGGAACCTACGCGTTGGGGCTGCTGTTCTCGCTCTGGACCCACCGCGAATTCTTCAGCGGCGCGGCGCATCATGAAGCGGTGGGTGACATATGGCCGATCGGCCTGGCGCTGGCCGTTCTCTCCGGCGTGACCGTGCTGGTGGCGCTGACCAGCGAGATCTTCGTCGAGTCGGTTCAGGAGGCGGCGAAGACGTTCGGCATGTCGCCTGCCTTCGTCGGCTTCATCGTCGTCGCGTTGGTCGGAGGCGCGGCCGAGATGGTCTCGGCCTTCTCCGGCGCGCGCAAGGACCGGCTGGATCTCAGTGTCGGCATCGCGCTGGGAAGCGCTGCCCAGATCGCGCTCTTCGTGGCGCCGGTCCTGGTCTTGCTAAGCTATGTTATCGGCCCGACCCCAATGGATCTGCGGTTCTGGCGCGGGGCGGTGATCATGGTGTTCCTGGCGACGATAACCGCGTTTCTGATCACCAGCGCCGGCCGCTCGGCGTGGTTCGTCGGCGTGTTCGTGCTGATGGTCTACCTCGTGTTCGCGATGACGCTCTACCTGCTCCCACCAGCCACACTGTGACTATCTTTCACTACCATAGCCCGCCTGACCGACCGTTAGTTCAGCATCCAGTCAAGTAGGTACAAAAGAGCAGGACTCTGGCAACTCCGTGTGAGTTCGATGTCTGGATGGCGACGCCGGCGAACGAGGATTTGGCGTTACAGCGCCCGCTACCGGAAGGCGCCCTCCAGATCGTGGCGCGCAGAACGAACCAGTACAGTTAGCGGTCCTGGCAGCATTGATGAATATGGGGAGTCTATCCAATGTGGACCGTGTTTCTCTGGCTCGTTTCCATCGCCATCATAGCGAACCTGCTCAGCGGATTTTGTACGCTGCTGCGTGAGGGAATGGCGCGGCCCGCAAAAAAGCCGAACATGTGGGCCGCCTACGAAGAGCATCAGCGCTCCGCGGCGCGCCCCACGATAGGCAATGTCTGAGCCGTCGATCGCGCCACGGCCTCGGCGAAATCGATCGGCATGCCCCGCATCGTTGTGTCTCGGATGAGCTCAACCGAACGCGGATCCGTGAACATGTGGGCGAGCGCACCCATTGAACGGTTTTGCGCCCCGCGCTTGGCGGCGTCGTTCAGCCGGGTCAGCACGTTCAGACCGAGCGTCTTGACTGCGGCTGAGCCGGCGCCGAGCACGCCGCCGCGCGACATCTCATCCTTGATGCCTTCGTTGAAGGCCGTGGCCGAGCCGATCTGCTTGCGCCGACCGGTGGCCTGGAGCACGTCCAGCAATTCGGCCATGTCCACGTTCGGTGCGCCGGGCATCTCGCGCAGCACCGCGTCCAGCACTTCTTCGCGCGTCGGGTTGCCGGCCACGTCCTTGTGGAACTTGGCCCCGGCGAACTCGCGGTTGCCTTCCATCGTCTCCGTGCCGGCCTTGCTGAACCGGTCGCCGAGGTTCTGGCGGACCGTCGCGGCCGTATCGCTGGGCGCCTCCGCCACGAGGCGGCGCGCCGTGTCGCCCAGCTCGGCCGCGGATCCGGTCTGCGGATTGCGCGGCAGCAAAGCTTCGGAGGCCGACGCCGTGTTGTTGGTGCCGGCGATCTGGCCCAGCGGGCTGGCGCGGCGGCCTGCCATTCCGGCATCAGCGCCGACGATCGCCGACAGGCGCTCGGCCACAGCCGGGTACTGCGACAGCAGGTCCTGGTTGTCGCGAAGCGCGATGGCGAGCCGGTCAGCCGATACCTTGCCAGACGCATCGGTGGCGCTGTCCATGATCTGCGTCGACAGATAGTTCTCGTAGGCGACGCGGGAATTCTGCGGCGCGACCTCGTTGAAGGCACGCGCCGCCGACGGGCCGCCGGCCTGAAGCGTGGCCGGGACGTTCTCCGGCGTCGTCAGGAAATGGCTGTTGAACTCGTCGCGCTCGATGGCCTTCGACATCGCGGGGTTCTGGAACGGCTCCAGCGGCTTGCTGCCAGCGCGGAAGCCCTGCTGCGCCTTGGCATAGGCCGGTACGCTCTCCAGCGTCTTATCGAGCTGCTGCTGTACCTTACGCAGGATATCGATTGTGACGCCCTCGCCGTTCTGCTTCGCGGCCGTGATCATGGCGGTGATCTCGCCGCGCGCATTATCGAGGCCGGCGACGCTGGTATGGGCGCCGTTCGGCCCCATTAGCATCCCGCGCACCCGCTCCAGCGCGGTCGTGGTCGCGGCCTTCGCGTTCGGCAGCTGATCGTCGATGAAGCGCAGCAGCTCGCGCGGGTCGGCCTGGATCGCCGCTGGCCCCATCTGGCTTTCCAGCGCGGGCGGCGTCAGGTCCTGTTTCACGACCTGCGGCACCATGGCGCCGACTTCGCCTTCAGCGCCGGCCTGCGGCTTCAGCGAGAAGACACCGCGGTCGCGCGTAATCGCCTCGGGCTGGAGGCTTTCCACGGGGATCGTCGGCGCGGACTGCCGAGCGGCCGTGAATTCCTGGTCGCCAAGTGCGTTTCGCATGCCTTCGCGACGGTCGAAAACGCCACGCAGGGGCTGCTGGATCGCGTCGCCCGCTTCCATCGCGGTCGTGCGGGGACCGGCACCGAAGATGGCCGAGACGAGATCCTGGCCCTCGGGCGTGTTCTCCATCGCCTTCGACGCGGCCTGCGACATGCGCAGCCCCAGCGTGGACGGCGAAGCGTCCTGCGGCGCGATGTTGTCCAGCACCCGCCCGACGGCGGTGTCGACCTGGGCCGGGCGCGCGGCGAAGAACGGCGCGGTCGCGGCGCGGCCTTCCGTCGAGCCTTCGATCACGCGCTGCAGGTTCGGCAGCGCGCTGGCGCCGCCGGTCGCCTGGGCAATCGCCTCCGGCCCCGTCAGGCGGATGCCGGTGGCGTTGTTCTGAAGGTTGAGAGCGGCGTCCCAATCCGCGTCGTCGAGCTTGCCCGCAGCGCGGCGCACGATGGCGTCGGGCGCATTGAAGCCGCGAGCGACGGCCGTCGCCCCGCTTCCGAATAGCGCGCCCACAATCCGGGCATAGGGTTCGGCCGCGGTGCCCTCCGTTAGCTGGCCGGCCCCCTCCGAGAGAACGGCCGGCGCGACGACGTTGCCGATCGCGTCGCCGGCATAGCGCCCGATTGCGCGCGCCGCCGTTGGAGCCGTTCGGACGGCCTTGCCGGGAATGGCGCCGGGGGCCGCGAACTCGCCGATCGTGTTGGCAAACTTTCCGGCCATCGTTTCGGGCTTGTGCAGCACCTTGTCCATGCCCCCGCGGATCGCGTCCTGGCCGGCGTAGATCGGCGCGTCCATGGCGCCGATGACACCGCGCGCCTGGTCGCGGGCGGCCAGCGTCTCGGCCGACGGATCATCCATGCCGAAGACGGAGCGCACCAGCCCCTCACCCTTGTCGAACAGCCAGTTGGCGCCGCTATCGGCGAGCCGCTTGGCGGTCACAGGCAGCATGGCGGTCTCGGCCGTGCCGCGCACCAGGCCGCTGCCGAAGCTCTTCGTGACGTCGCCGAGCGTGCTGGACGGTTCCGGCGCCGCCGGCGCATCGAACTGGTCGAATACGTTGGCGGCCGGCTTCACGTCGAATTGATCGAACACATTCGCCATCACTGGCCTCCAAGAATTCGAGCCGCCGAACCGGCGCCGTACTTCGCATCGAATTGTGCCGCTGCGCCGGGATTGGCGCGCAGATAGTCCACGGCCGCGGTCGGTGCTTGGGCGATAGGCGGTGAGGCAGCTGCGCGCGGCGATGCATCGGCGCCAGCAGCGGCGGGGCCGACCTGCATGTGGCGCAGCATTTCGTCGGGCACGGCCAAGCCGTTGCGCATCATCAGCTTCGTGATCTCGTCAGCCGACCCGCGCGAATTACCTTGGAGCGCTGTCAATGCCGTGGAGCGCGCCATGTCCTTTTGCGCGATGGTTTCTGGCGTGTCGCCGGGAAGCGGGATGAAGATGCGGGCGTAATCCTGGAATTCCTTCTTGCCGAATGCGGCGCCGGTGTCGGGCCGCAGAGTCGACATCATGAAGCCCATCGCCTGGTTGTAGAACTGCTGCCCGTCTGCCGAGACGAGCGAGTTCGTCAGCGACAGCGGAAGATAGTCGCCGGGCCCGCCGTGCATCAGCTCGAAATCCCTCACGTTGGGCTGGTAGCCCTTGCCGAGAAGGTCGACCATGCCGGCATTCGCAAGCGCCGCTCGATTGTAGAACATGCCGGCTTTGTCAGAAGCCTCCGTCGGCTTGCCGAACCCAGTGCCGCTGGCATCGCCCGTGAGCTGTCCCGTATAGGTGCGGGAGCCCTGCGCCAGCCGCTCGCCCGTCGCCGTATCGACCCAGTCGCGAAGGCTTTCGTCATAACGCGCCGACCCTGTTCGGTTATCCGGCGTGACGTAATTCCTGACGGTGTCGGCGCCCGAACTCGGCTTGATGAACGGTTCGGCGCCCTGGCGCGTCGCGGCGCCCGGGGTCATGAAGACCGGCCGGTTGTTCGGGCCGACGGCCTGGACCGGTGTCTGCACACCCACGATCGCGTCCAGCATGTCGGCATCGGAAAGCAGGCCCCGGCTGCGGAGGCCTTGGCCTTCTTGCGCCTTCCACTCCGTTTCGCTGAGCGGCTTGGGCGCGCCGGCAACTTCCGGCATCGCCGGCAGGCCGAAGACGCTGGCGAGCTCGGTTGGCAGTTCTGGGCGAACCTGCCCCTGGTTCAGCGCGCCATAAGCGTTGTTGACGATAGCGCGCTGATTATCTGCCCGATTGTTTGTGATCAAGGTGGCTGCCGTGACGTCCTGCCCCCGGCGGGTCGTGGCGTCGCCAAGATCGACTGCGTGATAGCTCTGGCTGGGTGCATAGTTGCCGACAGCGATATTCTGTCGGTCAAAGCGTGTTTGGTCGAAGCCTTCAGCGGTGCGAGCCTCGTTGTAGAGGTCTGCCAGCCTCTTCGCCTCGGCATTTTTGGCGTTGGCCGTGGCCCAGCCGGCAGCGTCCGCGCCGCTCGGCGGGGCGAAGATCTGCGCGAGATTGCTGGCGGCCTGCGCCAGCGCGGGGTCGTTGAAAAATGCGGACGAACGAATTGCCATGGGTCAGACCTCAGTGGATGAGCATGCTAGCCGCATCAGCTGCGGCAGCTCGATGGATGGCCATATGCCGGGCGAGCACCCCGCCGCGTTCCTTTATTGCTTGGCGCCGAAGGATCGCCGCGAGCTCAAAGGACAGCAAAACGGCATGGTCAAACCGGTCCATTGCGAGCTCGAGGGTCTGATCGCGCCGGGCTTCTGCAGGGGACATGGCTAGGAGACGAGCCACCCCCACGGCCCCGCTCAACCCCAGAAGCACGCACTCGTGTGAGAGCGACGGTCGAACCGCTTCGGCCAAGGGCTGCCCGGCGTGGCAGATTGCCAAGATCAATTGATCCGCCTGCGATGGCTGCAGCCTCTCCGTGCCGCCTTCGAGGGCGGATATCACCGAGCTGAGGCCCTGAGCCACATTGGCGATGACGTCCTCCCCCATTGCCGCGCGGACGAATAGGTCCTCGCATTCGCGGACCTCAACCCAAGCTCGTTCACAGGAGGTCTGCATCACCGTTTTCCCGTCGGATAGAGATTGTACGAAAATGGCGCCGGTCTGGGCCGCGGGACGATCGTGTCGATCGTGGTCCCGGCGGACGATGTCTTCCCGACCCAGTCTTCCGCGCTGAGCCCCTTCGCCGTCGCGAAGCTGCCCCCCAGTCCGAGCAGATCGCCGAACATCTTGGCTCCGCCGCCGGCGCTGTTCGCAGCCTCGAGCTCATACGGCAGAACCGCGGACGACCCGCGCTTAAAGGATCCGATCTGACCGATCTGCGACGCGTCGCGGGCCTGCTCACGGCCGATGCCGCCCAACAGATCGCCGAAGGAGCGCAGATCGCCGAGGCGCCGGCCCTGCTCGTCGGTGAAGGCGGTCGCATTGGCGCGCTGCTTCTGCTCTTCGCGCATCGTGATGTTCGAGCTGGTCGGCGCCACAGACTGCTCCTGGGCGGCGGCCGTGTTGGCGTTCGCACCTTCGATCTGCTGGCCGGCGAAATAGTCACCGAGTTCCTGGCCGCGCTGATCCTGCTGCTCGCTGAAATTCTGGTAGCGATCCTGGCTCTGCGTGTTCAGCGCGTCGGTCTCGCGGTCATAGCCGTTCTGCCGGATACGCTCGGCCGCCAGCGCGTCGTTGCGCGCCCGGGCGACCTGGCCCTGGGCGACGCTGTTGGCGACGGTGGAACCGGCGGTGAGCGCGATGCCGGCGATGGTGAGCGGATCACAAATTTTCAGGGCCCTCCCGAGCTTCTGAGGTCGACGCAGTCCCAAGGGCTACGTTGATGCTCTTGTTCGCGCGTGCCTTTCTCCGGCCAGCGATGTCCTGTTCCCGGGCGACAATGTCGAGTTCAGACTGGAAAATGCGGAGACGGTCATGGAGGTCCAGAGACGCGCCTAAGGGCAGCTCCCGGTGACGCTGACAATCCGACATGACCTTGGTCGCCATCGCGCCGAAGCCCAGAGCGAGCTGGGCTGGCGAAAATACCGGAAGGTTCGCGAGAGCCGCGCCATGGGCCGTGACGATGGCGCGGAGGATATCGTCCCTGTCTTCAGGCGTGAGGGATCCGTGAAGTCCGTAGCGCATGCGATCCAAGGCGTTGCTGATCGACCAAGCGACATCCGCGCCGGCGGCCGCGGAGCGTAAGCAGTCGACGATATCGGCAACTCGGTTTTTGTGATCGAGCAAGACGCGGCACCCGCAACGGTTGATCTCACCGTCAGGATAGGGGGGCGGTTGTGTGCGATAAAACAGCCTCTGCGCGGTGTCAGATCGCACAAAATCCTTGAGCTGCTGGCGTCCAAAAGTTTACGGGGACCGCAAATTTGTTTGGACGGGCGGCCCGGTTCCGGCGACGGCCGGCGGACTGACCCCGGGGGGTGGATCGGCCGACAGGTGGCACCTGCCCGGGAGCGGACCCTCTCGCTGCTCGCCGCAGCGCTGTCACCTCGTCTGCTCGGCCTTCCGGCTCGAAACCGCCCGCGCTCCAAGACGATCGGCAATCGCCGAGCTGGAGGGGCTGGATCTGTCGCCTGTCATCCCGCCAAAGGCGCGCCGCTGCCTGTCCTGGGCAAACATCGTCGTCTCGGAACTCGGCGTCCTGCGCCCTGCGCTGGCTCGGCCGCGGGCTGGCCCTAGCTGATCCAGGATATTTTCCAGCGCGGCACATGGCCCTCCTGGTTCGCGCTGGCAGGTGCCGCCGTCGGCGTGGTGGTGCCGGTCGCCCTCGGCTTTCTCGAGATCGGCGGGCTCTGCCCGACCGCGATCATGCACTAGGCGGCGGAGGATGCCGCACGCGCCTCGGTGCGCGGCCTGCAGCGATCTATGACTGGCGCCCGGACACAGCGCGTGCTCGCGCCGCGTGGGCGCCGCGCCTTGCCGAGCTCATCGGCGCAATCATCGGCGGCGCCACCTCACCGAGCAGACGCTGGCGCAATTCAGGCAAGGGGCTGGCCCTCGGTATGAGGCGTCACGCAGATCGTGAGAGGCCCCGAGCCCGTCTCGGATGGGTGTACCCGACCGGCTCAGCCTATGAGACATCAATTTCGTCTCATATGGATACCATTGACACTTATGAGACACTGTGAGAGAAAGGTCTAGAACCAAACGAGACAAATGGGGATTGATATGACCGTCTTCGGGTATGCGCGCGTCAGCACGACCGATCAGGATCTGTCGCTCCAAATCGACGCGCTGAAGGCGGCGGGTTGCGAGATCATCCGCTCAGAGAAGCGAAGCGGCACGTCGACGGCGGACCGGCAGGAACTCCGAACCCTCCTAGACTTCATCCGCACCGGCGACGTGCTCACAGTCACGCGCGTCGACCGTCTGGCCCGATCGGTTGCCGACCTTCAGGATATTGTCAGAGAGCTGCGAACGAAGGGCGCGGCGCTGCGGGCCACAGAGCAGCCGATCGACACCAGTACGGCCGCCGGCAAGGCATTTCTCGACATGCTGGGGGTGTTCGCAGAGTTCGAAACCAACCTTCGACGCGAACGCCAACTGGAGGGGATCGCCAAGGCCAAAGCCGAGGGCGTCTACAAGGGACGGCCGCGGAGCATCCAAGCCGATCAAATTGCGGCGCTTAAAGCGGAGGGGTTGGGCGCATCCGATATCGCAAAACGCCTGGGCATCGGCCGCGCAAGCGTTTACCGGCTTCTCTCATCCTGAAGAAAAGGGCGCCCAGGGGGCGCCCTAACCGTCGCAGGGATGCCCCTAGCAGTTGTCTATGGAGGTCAGTCCCAAGGTGACAAGACCTTCAGCGATGCTGAGAACGAAATCAGCTGGCCCCATCGTCTCAACAATCATGTAGGTTGACGAGGCCTCGTCCCGTATAACCTCGTACACTAGCTGCTTTTCGCCATCACGAAGTGGCCGGCTGGCGCAGGCGCGATCGATCAGTTCTTCGATCGGCGCCAGCAGCGAATGCTTTTGGCATATATCCATCATCAGGACCGGCGCGCCGCTGGCTACCTCCTGTTCTCGAAACAGGATGCAGAAGTTTGGGCGGGGCCGCGCCAACGCGAGCCACTCATTCCTCATGTTTGTCACGGCCGCGGGCTTTGACCGAACCCGCCTGCTGGGAGCGGCGGAGCTGACAGTATCTTGCGGTTGCATGGTTCATTCCTTTTTGATGTTGCAGTCCGGGCTTGGAATGCCAGCCATGCCGGCCGCCGCGGTTTTAGGTCCTCCGACCTTGGACATCCCGCAGCGCGCCCGGACGCAGCCTCCGTGATCAGTGGAGGCGGCATCACACATATCGGCAAAGCATCAAAAGCCCAAATCGAACCATGCAACATAGTTAATGTTGGAGTCAATCCAGTACAAACACGATTCACTCATGTCTTATTTGTCGGTCGACAAGTATCTACAAAACCGAAATGGAAATCTGCTTTGACAACTGGAAACTTTACGATAACGATCGAGCGGCGTAGACGGAGGAAAGGCTAATATGGCTCTCATAACCGAAGCAGAAGTTGCAGTAATTCTGCGATGCTCCAGGAGCAAGGTGAAACGCCTACGTCTGACCGGGCAGCTGATATATTTGGTAGGGAGGCCGGTTCTCGTCGATGAGGCAGACCTTCAGGCTTATATGGACGAGGTCAAGAGCCGAAAAGCGGCCCAAGAACCACCCAAGCCGGTCAAAATTGAGCCAACGCCGGAGCAGCTTCACCAGGAAGGCTTGAGGCAGGCCAGAATTAGAGCGCAGACTGTCTGGATGCGCCGGAAGATTAATTCAAAAGGAAAGTGAGCGCCGGCGTACGGTGCCACCCAACCCCAACCCAAATTCGAGCCGGACATCCCGTCCGCAGAATCCGTATCGGGCCGAAACGGCTGAAACGCTTCGTTACGGGAAATCCCGCACCGGCCGAACCACTTCCAAAACGGAAGCAGTTGCCAGACCGAAGCGCCGCCGAGGTCGGAATTTCGACCGCGAAACGCCTGATTTCCTCGCGGCGCATCAGCGGCCCGAAACCGCGGAAACCCGCCACTATTTGCCGATTTCCAACCCGATCCGTCATCGGCGCTCGCATGCTTGCGGCATCACCCAGAAACGGCAGAACTCTGCCCATAAGGGGCCGAATTCGCCGCCCGCCGGCACCGCCCCGCGTTCACTCAAAAACTCCGACAGGCTTTTCCGGAAACAGCTCGATTGGCGGCTTTTCTGGCTCCGCCGCCGGCTGGGCAGCGCCCACGCGAGCAGGTTGCTGACGGGGGCGCGCTCGGCGTGCAGTTGCCTTGGCAATCTCGGCTTGCAGTTCTTCGCCGGTTAACTCGGCAAGGTTCTTCCCTTCGAACTGCTGGACCCGGTCCGCGCGCTCGAGCAATCCGCCTATCTGAAGAAGGGTCCGTGCAGCGTTGCTCTGCGCCTGAGCCGGTGATTTCGGATCTTTGCAAACTCGAAGAGCGGTTTCGTAGGCAACCTCGATGCCCTCAGTCTTGGCGCGGCGGACGATTGCAGCGCGGCGCATCTGCTCATCGTCATCAAAATCGTCGTCGAACTCGCTCACGAGAATACCCCTTGATTGTCAGAGCTGCCGACCTGAAGCGCCTCGATCTCGGCGAGGCGCCGACGCGCGGCGGCAATCGCGCGCTCTAATGCTGTTGTTTCGGGATCCGCGGGGGGGCCGGCTCGAGCTGAGCAAACAGCTTTCGTGCTTCCGCATCCTGGCGTCGGCGCGCGCGATCGGTCGCGCGGGTGCCAGCAGATCCAGAGGGGTGCGACTTCTGCCAACGCTCATGCGCCGCGCGCTCTTCCGGCGACATGGTTGCCAGGCGCATGGCGCGCTTCTGCGCTGCCCGCTCCAGATCTTGCAGCTTTCGGGCGAGCTTGGCGTTGGCGTTCGGCGCGTTCTTGTCGGGCCAGACCGGACAGTGCCACTGGTCGCCCTTTGGCGTCCGGCCACCATGCAGATAGCACCGCCCATTCTCGAGTGCCTCGAGCTCGCAGGGCTGTCCGTCCCGCTTCCGCCGTGCTCCGCAGCGTTTGGCGGTGACCTTGGCGGCATTCATTCGGCGGCACTGCGCTCGAGCGATCAGCCGAAACTGAGGGGACTTGCGCCAGCGATCTAGCCGCGATGTTGCGCGGGCTTTCTTCATCGCAGCGCTCCCGGAGACAGGATGTGCTGAGGTATTGGCAATACCCGCTCAACTGCATTGATTGATCCCGGACGATTTGTCTCTGGAGTTCTAGATTCAATGGCCAATGCTGCGGGTGGTGGGAGTGGTGGCCTTATAAAGGGGGGGCCACCACTCCATCGCTTTACCGGGTGAGGTTCCACCGCTTTCCACCACCTTCCACCACTTGGCGTATCTCATTGATTTCATGAGAAAATTCCCTCCACCACTCGCCCCACCGCTTCGAAAGTCGAAGGCAACGACAAGTTGTCATTTTGGGGAGTGGTGGAGCCTGCTGCCACCGCTCTTGGTGACCAACAACCTCTGGCGGGCTTCACAACAAGCCGCTTCTTTTCAAGCTGCTTTAGCCTGCTGCGGACAGCATCTTCCGTAATTGCTCCACCGTTCCGGACAAAGTGTCCGACCAACTCGCTAAGCGTCGCCCCTCGCCAAAGCTTGCCGCGCGCTTCTTGAAGATCCTCCAAAACGTCGAGAACCTGCCGTTCTGCATCCGTGGCCGTTTCAACGCGGAGCGGCGCTTCGCTGAGCAAGCGAACGGTGCAGGACGTGATCGGCGCCCCGTCCTCGTCGACGCCAAGGCACACTACGTCGAGGGCAAACGGCGACAACCATGTCTCGTCTAGATCTCGCTGCTTGGTGACAGAGATCACCCCGTCGGCAACTTCAATTTCAGTATCGACTGCCGCGCGAAGCGATGAATGCCCTCGTGCACCTTTGGACCTGTCCTTGCCGGTATGGTGGACGATGAGCAGGTGCGCAGAGGTGACCGCTCGCACCTTGTCCAAATTTTTCACAAGGGCGCCCATGTCCGTTGATGAGTTTTCGTCTCCACCTGCCATGGCACGCGCGAGGGTGTCGATTACGATCAGGCCGGGCTGCTCGGGAAGGTCATGAAGTGTCGCGAGCAGCGGCTGTAGGTCGGCATCGGGGTGCAATAGGTCGACAGAGCTGACCAGCAATCGAAAGCGCTCGCCGGCATCTCCGTATTTGCTCACTAGGGCAGCAGCTCTCTTCCTGACGCCGCCGCCGCCTTCTGCAGCAATGTAGACGACTGGCAAACCCGCGGTCTTCATCCCGGCCCAAGGGGCACCACTCGCAATATGTTGTGCGAGATCCATCGCGACGAACGACTTTCCCACGTTGCTCTCGCCGAAAAGAACACTCATCGCGCCCTGATCAAGCAAGCCCTTGACCAGCGGTTTTGCGCTGATCGTGAGCGCATCGCGAGCGGCCGCGCCGATCGGAATGAGTTCGAAGCGCCGAAGTGAGGTTGCCTGATCTGACGCATCGGCGGGAAACAAGGGTTCAGCTTGAGCGCCGGCCTCGTACCACTTGTTTGCGACGTGCGATGGGGTCCGCGGATCACCGACCCGGCCCCAGGCACGCGCAAGTGATCGAGCGCTTAGTGTCTTTTCCTCGTTGGTCCAGCTCCACTTGGCGGCAGTAGTCGCAAAATCGGTTGCATCGAAATCATGGGTTGCGACGGCCGCGGCTAAAGATGCAAGGTAACCGGAGCCTGTAATATCTCCCCGGTCCTTCCCTTCGTCCCAAAGTGTCCGGAACTTGCCATCGCTGGCGTAGGCTCGGTTGAATTTCTCCGCCGTCTGGGCCGGCAAATCCTCGCCAGCTTGGCAGGCCTCCACCGCCCCCATATCGATCATAGTCAGCGCGTGCGCCACCGCTGCTTCGCGATCCTCGTAACTCGCAGCCGCAACAGGAGCCACAAACGCCGTAATTTCGTCTTGCTCGTAGGATCGGTCGGACTGCGTCACGATCCTGGCCTGACGCGGGATGCGGCCACGGCTGGCGCTTCTTCGCGTCGGGCAGGTTAATCGTGCCGGGCAGCCGCATTATCCGGTTGATGTCTTGGACAGCGTCGCCATCGATCATGTGCGCCAGGCCGCGGCCTTCTTGCTCCGCCCAGGTCTGATGATCGCTGGCAGCGAGCTTATTGCGCAGGCGCCAGAAGAACTGAAAGCCTCCGCCGCTGTCTAGGGTGATAGAAGGCGGCAGCGGCCCGTCCGCCAGGCCCGCGGCCACTGCTGCCACCTGCTCCCGAGCTGCGTCGAGGGTGACACCGTCGGCGGGGTCCAGATCGCCGCAGAGAAACCGCAGCGACGCAATATCGGTCTTGAGAAGCTTGGCGTTGGGAGCTCCCGGCCGAGGCTCATTGACGGACCAGTAGAGGTTAGCTCGCCCGTTGCGGTCGTGGATCCAGTCTTCCAGATCGCCCCAGCTCCCTGGCGGGAATGTCCGCGCCTGCAGCCCCCCTGTGTCAGGGTGGATCGAAACCAGGTTATGCCACCCCGTCGGGTCGACCGATCGAAGGAATTCCACCGCGTCTGCTACGCCAGCGCTTAGGGCGCGCGGCTCAAAACATTGCGATCCGACGCCATTTTCGAGTAAGCTGCTGGTGTTCATTGAATGACCTTCTAGCCAGGCACCGCTGCAACGGTGCCTGGCCTTTCCATTTTCAGGGACGGGTGTTGTCGACCACCAGACGCAGGTGCGTCCTGCGGACTGCGGCGCGCGCTGCCTGGGGCACTGGACGATCTGCCAGCAGCTTCGCTACGCTCTGAGCGGTCACAGCCTGCCGACCGTTGATGACGCCAGGTTCAAGCGGACCGTACGCGCGTAGGGTCCTGACCCAAGAAACCGACTTTCCGATGAGTGTTGCGGCCTGTTCGAGCGTCAACAGGTCAGGCTGCGTGTCGTTGGTCGTGAGCATTTCCGCCTCCAGTGCGAATGTGGACGCCTAACGGTGGATCGGCTGAGCGTGCGAAATAAGCGGGGCTTAGGCTGTGCCGTTACGCACCGGCGGACCGTCGCCGGCGCTCCATGGCCAAGATTTCAATGTGCCCGTTTACGATCACTAACTCGTCATGGGGCTCGAGCTCACGGATGGGCTTGTTCCCGAAATGCTCTTCAAGTTCGCTGTATCGGTCGAGCAATTGGCCTGAGGAGCACAGGCGATGGATCGCGACATACATTGGCATCAAACGGTATTTGGGCGAGCGCTTGATTTCGTGCCAAATTGTGTCCGCAATTTTCACGCGGTCGCGCATTCTCAAAGCTAGGATACGCCAGGCGCCGGTTTCGATCGCCCCAAGAGCACGCATCGCACTTGCAACGGTGTTCGCCGCGTTGCGGATATCGTAGGGCCGGACGCCGTGGCCTCGATCCTTGGTAGGAATTCCCCTACTCAAAGCTAGAGCTGTCACGCGTCTTTTGCCGCGGCCAAGGGCGAAGTGCGTTCCCGCAATAACTTCGGAAACCACTTTCCTGCTCGGCTTCCAGCCCTGGACAGCGCGCTGAGGCCGGCGCCTTTGGAGCTTCAGCCTCTGCAGCTCGAATTCAAGTGAAGCGGCATAGTGGATGTCGGCGACTTTATCATTCACCAGCTTCTCGATCACAGCGCTCGCAAGCTCGTGTTCGTTAGCGCCAGCGTCACGGAGGCTCTGGCGGATCGCGATCGTCCAGAACTTTTTCGATGCCTCATGGCGCAGCGCGGCGCGCCGGGCCCGTGCCTCGTCGTCCGTAGCAATTTCCGTCAGTGGTACCGGGGGTGGAAGGCATTCCGGCCATTCGTCATCAACCAGATCCACGTATTCGAACAGCCAACAACAGAACGCCAGGAAGCTTTCGGGATGAGGCTCGCGGGTTTTGCTCATCGGGCGCCCCCAACATGCCGGTACCCGCTCCGACGGGTGCCCATCAAGCTACGAGCTCCATCAATTGAGGCGTCGAAGGAACTAAGGTTCGCCGTCCGTGTGGGGCGAAGATGACGCCGCGGCGGGGCCGCCAGACGCGGGCGGAATACTCGTTGAAAGAGCTCAATTCGACACCTCGACACACTGGTCGAGGAAAGCCTCGAGGTCACGCCGGCGCACCAACGTCCGGCCGCCAACTTTCGCCTTGGGGAGGCGGCCATCCTTCAAAAGACGCCACAGCCCAGCTCGGGAAATCCGCAGGTGATAGGCGGCCTCGTCGATCGAAAGCGCCGCGCTAGGGCTGTCGAAGTTCATCTCTGCACGCATCATGATGCTCCGTCGTGTTGATTGGAGCTTGATGATGCAGAGCGCGTTGGCCTCGAAAAAGGTCGAATGCGGTGGCCTTTCGAGGCCAAGTCCTAGACGTCACCCGTTGGCGGTTTCTGCGGCGTTGCTGGTTCTTCAGCGCATGTCAGATCTTCGAACCAGATCGACGCCGGGTCGACCTTTCGATACGAATTCCGAACGCTCTTCGACTCCATCAGGGATCCATCTGCGCCGATGATCGGAGGCTCTCGTTTGGCAAGAATCGCTGGCGCCTTCCGAAAAGCATCCGTCTCGCTCTGCGCCCGACTTTTACCCGCCTCCACGCCCTCGCGAATAAGGTCCTGAACCGTGTGGTAGATGGCCCGTCGTCGGACCAACTCACGGGGGCGCCCCCGCGGCAAGGCCGCCTCAATATCAGCATCGAGAATGTAAAGGATGAAAAGGCCCGTGGGGGTTCGTCGCTCGATCGCGCGCCACACATTTGCGGGGCTAAGCCCCATGTCGGCGCAGAGCGCGTGCACCAGATCTTTAGCCTGGGCCCGCGAACCAATCTGCTGTTGGCTTGCCCATTGAGTGTGAAGCCGTCCGCGTAGTCGCCGGCGTGCTTCCGCACCTAGCGTTGTCGTTTTAGCCATCGCGACCCGTTTCCTCGGAAAACTAAAGTGCCCGCAAGAGCAGCATGCGACTAAGGGAGTGCCATGTGAAGCGGCGACGGTATTTCTGGCGGTATGCTCACAAACCATGATCGGCCATCATGTTGAGAAAACAAACAATATTGCCGACGGTGCTGGTTCTGGTGGGCCACCAACTCGTCCCTCGGCTTATCTTCCGGTCCGAAGGCGTCCAAACTCCTCAATGAAATCAATGAGTTTTGGACTGCATGATGCGCTGACGGACCTTTCCGCCTGCCGCTTTGTTGGTATGGCTGTTGGTATCAAATCTACGGGCGCCATCCGTACCAACACATCAGCAGATGCAGGGACCGCTCCTCAGTCGTCGCCTACCAGGGGATCGCGCTGGGTGATCAGGCGGGCGCTGCGGCTGCCGGTGGTGTGGATCCACAGCCAGGACAGTGCGACGGCGAGGCGGTTGCGCACGCCGATCAGGAAGAAGATGTGGGCAAGGCCCCACATCCACCAGGCGAAGCCGCCCTTGAAACGGATCCAGCCGAAATCGACCACCGCCGCCTTGCGGCCGATGGTGGCGAGATTGCCCTGGTCGCGATAGCGGAAGGGACGCGGCGTCCGGTCGCCGGCAAGCCGCGCCAGCAGCGTCGCGCCGACATGGCGCCCCTGCTGCTTGGCGGCCGGCGCCACGCCCGGCACCGGCTTGCCCTCCGACATCACCATCGCCGTGTCGCCGATAACGAAGACGTCGGGATCACCGGGAAGGCTCAGATCGGGCTCGACCTTGACCCGGCCGGCGCGATCGGCCGGCGGCACGCCGAGCCAGGTCGCGGCGGGCGAGGCCTGCACGCCGGCGGCCCAGATCACCGTCTCGGCGGCAAGGACCGTGTCGCCGATCGAGACCTCGCCGGCCGCCATGCCGGAGACCGGGTGTCCGGTCCTAATCTCGACGCCGAGCTTTTCCAGCGCCCTGGCGGCATAGTCGGAGAGCTCCGGCCGGAACGCCGCCAGCACGCGCGGTCCCCCCTCGACCAGCAGCACGCGGGCGCTCGCCGGATCGAAATTGCGGAAATCGCCGGGCAGCGTGCGGTGCGCCAGTTCGGCGATCGTGCCGGCCAGTTCGACTCCGGTGGGGCCGCCACCGACGATCACGAAGGTGAGCCAGGCGGCGCGCCGCGCCGGATCCGGCTCGCGCTCGGCCCGCTCGAACGCCGTCAGGATGCGCCGGCGCAGGGTCGTGGCATCCTCCAGCGTCTTCAGGCCCGGCGCCAGGGGCTCCCATTCGTCATGGCCGAAATAGGCGTGGCGCGCGCCGGTCGCGACCACCAGCTGGTCGAAGGGCAGTATGGCGCCATCCTCGAGCTCGACGTTGCGGGCCTGCCGGTCGACGCCGACCACCTTGCCCAGCACGACCTCGATATTCTTGTAGCGCCGCAGCAGGTGGCGGATCGGCCAGGCGATCTCGGAGGTCGAGAGCAGTGCCGTCGCCACCTGGTAGAGCAGGGGCTGGAACAGATGGTGGTTGCGCTGGTCGACGACGGTGACGCGGGCGGCGCTGCTGCCCAGGCGCATGGCTGTCTCCAGCCCGCCAAAGCCGCCGCCAATCACGACAATCCGGTTCGAAGGCTCGGTCATTCGTCCGTCCTTTGTTGCCTTGGTGACGATCATCATCTCGCCAACAGGTGGTCGCAGTCCCGTCGCAATGCCAACCTATTCAACAACCTATCGTAGTGCCTGCCAATCGAGACGAAGGAAACCGCGACCATGCGCACCATCAACTTCCGCACCGCCATCCTGGCTTCTACCCTGCTCGCGGTGTTCGCGGCCCCCGCGCTGGCGCAGTCGGCGCCGCAGCCGCCGACGCTCACCGTCTTTGCCGATGGCAGCGCCACCGCCGCGCCCGACATCGCCATCGTGACGCTCGGCGTCATTTCGGAATCGCCGACCGCCAAGGACGCGCTGGCCGCCAACGCCACCGACATGAACGCCGTGATCGCGGCGATCACCGGCGCCGGCATCGCCACCAAGGACATCGCCACCAGCGGGCTGTCGGTCAATCCGGTCTATTCCGACCCGTCCAAGGACCCGAACGGCCAGGCGCAGGTCACCGGCTACCGCGTGCAGAACCAGGTGACGGTCAAGATCCGCGATCTCGCCCAGTCCGGCCCGCTGCTCGACAAGGTCGTCTCGGCCGGCGCCAACCGCGTTACCGGCATCGATTTCGACATCGACAAGGCGACCTCGCTGCGCGACGCCGCGATGAAGGCGGCGATCACCGAAGCGCGCCGCCGCGCCGAACTGATGGCGGAAGCGGCGGGCGTCAAGCTCGGCGAGATCCAGTCGATCCAGACCAGCGATGGCGGCGGCGTGCCGATCTTCCGCGCGCAGATGGCGATGAAGGCCGATTCGTCGACCCCGGTGATGGGTGGCGAGCAGCAGATCACCGCCAACGCGACGATCGTCTACCAGATCTCGCCGCGCTGACCCCCTGCGCCTGACATCTGACGCCTGACGAAATGGCGGCCTTTCCCTCAGGGGAGGGCCGCCCCCGTCGGCACGGCTAAGCGACATCCTCGACGGCCTGGCCCGTCGGGGCCGGCGCGAGTACGGAAATCGCTCCGGGCACGCTTTCGAATACCAGTGGCGTCTGCATCCGCGTCAGCTCTCCATCGACCGAGAGCCAGACCCGGGACCGGTGGCTGGTGATCGTGGCATGGCTGACCGCTAGCGAGTTGATTTCCGGATTGTCGCGCCAGCGCCCGGACAGAAGGTCCAGCCCCGCCTGCATCCGGCTTGCCATCTCAGCGCCTTCCGCGAAATGGATCTCGATCACGCCCTCGTCGAGCCGCGGGCGATCGAAGCCCCCGGTGGAGAGGCGGTTGTTGGTGACCAGCAGCGCATAGGCGGCGATCTCGCGCTCGCCCTGCGGCGTCTCCAGCTTCAATTGCAGGATGCCGGCGCGGGTAAACGCCCGGAACGACGAGCGCGCCACGGCGATGAAGCGTCCGAAGGGCAGGCTGAGGCCGCGGAACTGCGCCCGCCCGCGCGCCACCTCGGCGAAGAAGCCGAGCCCCGCGAGCGAATGGAACAGCCGGCCGTTGACGGAGGAGAGATCGATCCGGCTCGGGCTGGCATCGGCCAGCGCCACCAGCGCGGCGTCGAGATCCGTCGGCATGCCGAGGCTCTTGGCGAACAAATTCATCGTGCCGAGCGGCAGGACGCCCAGCGTGCGCTCGGTGCCGGCGATCTTGCGGATGGCGTGCCCGACCGAGCCGTCACCGCCGCCGACCACGACGGTCTGAGGACCCGACTTGGCGGCGTCGTCGATCGCCCGCATGAAGTCGTCGCCTTCGGCGAGCACCACCTCGGCCGAATGGCCGCGCTCGGTGAAGGTGCGCTCGACCGCGGCACGGATCTCGGCCGGATCCCGATCATGGATCGTTCCGGCCTTGGCATTCAGGATAACGATGGTATCGACCACTATGGGCTCCCCCGCGACGCCTCAAGGTGGCGACGCCGACGGGGCAACGCAAGCCGTCCCGGAACGATCCGTGCGCGGCGATCGAAACCGGCTTCCTAGCGGGTCTGCAGCGGGACCGGCGTCGGGCGCGCTTCGGAGAGGGCGGGCTCGCCCTTGCGCGCGCGCATCAGATTGACGAAGCGCGTGAACAGATAGTGGCTGTCCTGCGGGCCCGGGGAGGCTTCCGGATGGTACTGCACCGAGAAGATCGGCTTGTCCTTGACGCGCAGGCCGCAATTCGAGCCGTCGAACAGCGAGACATGCGTCTCCTCGACGGTGTCGGGAAGCGAGCCGGCATCGACGGCGAAGCCGTGGTTCATCGAGGTGATCTCGACCTTGCCGGTGGTGCGGTCCTGGACCGGATGGTTGGCGCCGTGATGGCCCTGGTGCATCTTCTTGGTCTCGCCGCCGAGCGCGATGCCGAGCATCTGGTGGCCGAGGCAGATGCCGAACAGCGGCACGTCCGCCGCGATCACTTCCTTGATCGCCGGCACGGCATATTCACCCGTCGCGGCCGGGTCGCCCGGGCCGTTCGACAGGAAGACGCCATCCGGCTTGTGCGCCAGGATTTCCTCGCCGGTCGCCGTCGCCGGCAGCACGGTCACGTCGCAGCCGGCATCCGCCAGCAGGCGCAGGATGTTGCGCTTGATGCCATAGTCGACGGCGACGACCTTGTGGACCGGGTTTTCCTCGCGGCCGAAGCCCTTGTTCCAGACCCAGGTCGTCTCGTCCCAGCGGAAGCTCTGCCCGGTGGTGACGTCCTTGGCGAGGTCCATGCCTTCGAGGCCCGGCCAGGCGGCCGCTTCCTGGGCGAGCGCCTGCCGGTCGAAGGCGCCGTCCGGCGCATGGGCGATAACGGCGTTCGGCATGCCCTTCTCGCGGATCAGCGAGGTCAGCGCGCGCGTGTCGACGCCGGCGATGCCGACGATGCCGCGCGACTTCAGCCACTGGTCGAAATTCTTCAGCGCGCGGTAGTTGGACGGATCGGTGATGTCGGTCTTGATCACGCAGCCGCGCACGCCCGACGCCGAGGCCATGTTGATGGTCTCGATATCCTCGTCATTGGTGCCGACATTGCCGATATGCGGGAAGGTGAAGGTGATGATCTGCCCGGCATAGGACGGGTCGGTCAGGATTTCCTGATAGCCGGTCATCGCCGTGTTGAAGCAGACTTCGCCGACCGCGTGGCCCACCGCGCCGATGCCTCGGCCCTCGATCACGGTGCCGTCGGCGAGGATCAGAAGCGCCGTCGGCTTTGGCTCAGCCCAGACGTTCTCGTCCGCGATCGTGTCGGTCAGCATTGTGTCGGCCATGGTCTACCTGCGGGTCTCGAGATGGGGCGCCAAGCTCGTGCCGACAAGCTCATGCCGCACAAAAACGCGGCGGATCCCGTGGATCCTCCGCCTCGCGCCCATTTGCCGGGAAACTAGGCCAAGAGGCCCCACCCGTCAACCCGAAGCCGAAAATACAAAAGTCATAGATTTCAATATGTTAGCATTGATGTGCTTGAAGGACGCGCCAAGCTTCTCTATGGTGCGGCAGCGTTCAAGGAGATTGACGATGCGCGACACCATCACCGCAGCCCTGAAAGCGGCAACGCTGGCCCAGGACAAGAGGCGCACCGGCACGCTTCGCCTGATCATGGCCGCGATCAAGGATCGCGACATCGTCGCCCGCACCGCCGGCGCCGGCACGGCCAGCGACGTCGAACTGATCGACCTGCTCGCCAAGATGGTCAAGCAGCGGCTGGAATCGGCCAAGATCTACGAGGACAATGGCCGTCCCGAGCTCGCCGCGCAGGAGCGCGAGGAAATCGCCATCATCGAGGAATACCTGCCCAAGCAGCTGAGCGAGGAAGAGGCCAAGGCCGCGATCGCCGCCATCGTCGTCGAGACGGGCGCCAGCGGCATCCGTGACATGAACAAGGTGATGTCCGAGCTGAAGGCCCGCTATGCCGGGCAGATGGACTTCTCCAAGGCGAGCGCCGCCGTCAAGGCAGCCCTTTCCAGCTAGGAACGACCATGGAACTGCCGCCCGCCCTCCGCGACGCTGTCGACGCGGCGCTCGAGGGCGCCTCGACGGCGGCCCTTGCCGAAGCCTCGGCGATGCTCTCGCAGCGCTATCGCAGCGAGCTTCGCGATGGCCGGTTCCACGTCTCCGAGGACGATGCCGCGCGCGCCTATCTGGCGGCGCGGCTGCCCGCCACCTTCGCCGCCGTCCGCGCCGCGATGGGGGAAGCGGAACTTCAGATGTCGGGCTTCCGGCCCAAATCGCTGCTCGACCTCGGCGCCGGGCCCGGCACCGCCATGTGGGCGGCGCGCGACGCCTGGCCTTCGATCGACGACACGCTGATGATCGAGGGCAGCCCGACCATGCGGCGCTGGGGCGAAAGGCTCGCCGCCTCCGCCGCGCCGTTTCGGCGCGAATGGCGCGCGGCGGATTTTTCCAAGGGCAGGCTCGCGGTCGAGACGCATGATCTCGTCACCATCGCCTATGTGCTGGACGAACTGGAGCTCGACGCCCGCGCGGCGCTGATCGAGGCGGCGTGGCAGGCGACAGGCTCGCTGCTGCTGATCGTCGAGCCCGGCACGCCGGCCGGCTGGCAGCGCATCCTGGACACACGGACGCAATTGCTGGGCCTCGGCGCGAACATCGTCGCGCCCTGCGCGCATCAGGCGCCGTGCCCGATCGTTTCGCCCGACTGGTGCCACTTCTCCCGCCGCGTGGCGCGGACGAAGATCCATCTGCGCAGCAAGGGCGCGGTGGTGCCTTTCGAGGACGAGAAGTTCATCTATCTGGCCGTCTCCAGGGCGCCGGTCGCCCGGGCCACGGGCCGCGTCCTGTCGCCGCCCCGCGCCGGCAGCGGCAAGGTCAGCCTGAAGCTCTGCCTCGCCTCCGGCGCGGCCGAGACGCGGCTGATCACCAAGCGCGATGGCGCGCTGTTCAAGGCCGCCCGCCGCATCGACTGGGGCGACGCGCTCGAGGTCTAGCGGGCAGGGGCGTTTCTTCTGCCCCTCCTTGCGCCGCCGCCCGACACGCAGAATTGCGGCCGGGGCGACCATCACCCCGCCAGCAACCCCTTCAGCTTCACAGAGCCATCCGCCAGCGCCGTCTTGTCCGGTGTCGCGCGCTTGGCGATGAGCATTTCGGCAAGGCGGACATCCCGGGCAATCTTGCCGTTCGGGCCGACCGCGCTCGCCGCGACCAGGCGGCCGTCGCTGGCCAGGTGGAAATCGAGCCGTGCCCCCTCGCCGA
Organism: Kaistia sp. UC242_56; assembly: GCF_044452255.1. Taxonomy (NCBI): domain Bacteria; kingdom Pseudomonadati; phylum Pseudomonadota; class Alphaproteobacteria; order Hyphomicrobiales; family Kaistiaceae; genus Kaistia; species Kaistia sp. UC242_56. The sequence continues at coordinate 3,718,419 of NZ_JBIOAN010000002.1, read as the reverse complement.
GATCGCGCGTCACCGTCTCGTGGCCCTCATCGGGGAGGCCGGCGATCTGGAGGGTGAGGTCATACTGATCCGACCAGAACCATGGCACGGCGTCATAGGCATCGCTGCCGCCGAGCATCGATTTCGCCGCCGCGTTGCCCTGGTCCTGCGCGTTGCGCCAGGCCTCCAGCCGCAGCCGCCGGCCGTCATAAAGCGGGTGCGGGAACGAGCAGCAGTCGCCCGCGGCAAAGATATCGGGATCGCTGGTCGCCAGTCGCTTGTCGGCGGCGATGCCGTTGTCGATCGCGAGCCCGGCCCGTTCGGCAAGGCTGGTCGCCGCCACCGCGCCGATGCCGGCGATTATGCCGTCGCAGACGATGCGTTCGCCGGTCGACAGCCGGATGGCGTGGCGCGCGCCCTCCGCCTCGATGCGCTCGATCCCGACGCCGGTCAGCAGCCGGACACCGGCGGTCGCGTGCCGGGCGGCGATGACGTCGGCGATGGCCCCCGGCACGGCGCGGGCGAGCAGGCGCGGCGCAAGCTCGATCAGCGTCACCGCGGCGCCGCGCGCGCGAGCCGCCGCCGCCAGTTCGAGGCCGATGAATCCGCCGCCGATGATGGCGATATGCGCGCCGGGGGCGAGGCGCGAACGCAGCGCGCGGGCTTCCTCGAAAGTGCGCAGATACAGCACGTTGTCCGGCCCCGCGCCGGCAACGGCAAGCTTTCGCGCCCGCGCGCCGGTGGCGAGCAGCAGCCGGTCGTAGCGCAGCCACCCGCCTCCGGCGAGCTCGACCGCATGCGCGGCGCGGTCGATGGCGGTGGCGGCGCGACCGCCGAGATGGCGGATGCCGTGTTCGTCGAGCCGATCGGGCGTCAGGATGAAGGCGGCCTCCGGCTCGGCCTCGTCGGTCAGCGCGGCCTTGGAGAGGGGCGGGCGCTCATAGGGGTGGTGCGCTTCCTCGCCGAGCAGGGTCACGTTGCCTTCGAAGCCGTTCTCGCGCAGCGCCATGGCCGCGCGCGCCCCGGCTTCGCCCGCGCCGATGACGAGGATGGTTTCCGCCTTCGTCATCGCCTCACGCCAGGCCGAGCAGGACTTTGCCGCCGTCCAGCTTGACCGGGTAGGTCTTGAGATTGAGGCAGACCGGCGCGCCCTTGGCCTGGCCGGTGCGGTAATCGAAGCGGCCATTGTGCTTGGGGCATTCGATGATGTGATCCATGACGAGGCCATCGGCCAGATGGATCCGCTCATGCGTGCAGAGCCCGTCGGTGGCGAAATATTCGTCGTCCGGCGAGCGGTAGATCGCATAGGTGTGGCCGGCATGATCGAAACGGATGACGTCCTCCGCATCGATCTCGTCGGCATCGCAGGCTTCGATCCAGGTCGTGGCGGCGGTGGTGGTCAATGCGGTGCTCCTCGGCTCTTTCGTCTTGGCGCCATCGCCCTACTGGAGAGGCGCAGATCAATCACAGTCATCATCCTGAGGTGCCCGGCGAAGCCGGGCCTCGAAGGAGGCTCCAGCGAACGCCTCCCGATATCGGCCATAAGGCGGGGACTGCTCAATTGCTTCAGCAATTGGGTGCTGTTTTGGACCCTCCTTCGAGGCTTCGCTGCGCGAAGCACCTCAGGATGATGGCTGAGGTGGGACGACCGGCCTGCACTCGGAAGTCCCCTAGGGCCTTCGCGAAATGGACTTGCTTGCCCTCTCACTCCGCCGGCACGAACTGCGTCCCATGATTGTAGGGCACGGCCTTATCCGGGTTGGGCAGCTGGCGCTTGACGAAGAACCCGGGCTCGCGGGTCTGGCGCAGCAGGGCCGGGATGATCTCGGCATAGGCTTCCCAGAGGCCGCTATAGGGCGTCGGGCAATCGTCCTTGATGGCGGCATGCAGCTTCGGCAGCGCGTGATAGGGCACCATCGGGAACATGTGATGTTCGACGTGGTAGTTCATGTTCAGATAGAGGAAGCGATAGACCGGGTTCATGTAGACGGTGCGGCTGTTCAGCCGGTGATCGAGCACGTCCTCGTCGAGGCCGGCATGCTGGGTCAGCCCGAAGATCACCGTGAAATAGCCGCCATATAGCGTCGGCAGGCCGATGAACATCGCCGGCAGGATCGAGCCGATGGCAACGCACCAGATCGCCACGGCGGCGAAGATCGCGAGGTACAGCCGCGCGATCCAGTAGACCTTGCCGCGCTCCATCTCCGGAATATAGGTCCGCTCCTCGTCGGTGAGCCTGCCGCCGGCATGTAGGAACAGCTTCTTGAAGGCGGCGTAGCTGCTCTGGATCGCGAACAGGTTCAGCAGGATGCCGAGGATATCCGGCGGGCGCGGCACGGCGATCTCGGGGTCGCGGCCGACGATGATCGTGTCCGTGTGGTGCCGCGTATGGCTCCAGCACCAGACGGTCGGCTCGCGCAAGATCATGAAGCAGGCGATGTGATAGACGACATCGTTCATCCAGCGCGTCTTGAAGGCGGTGCCGTGGCCGCATTCGTGCCAGCGGGAATCCGACGCCGAGCCGTAGAGGATGCCGTAGACGGCGAAGAAGGGGACCGCCCACCAGCTACCCCAGAAGTAGTAGCCGCCGAGACCGGTCAGGAAGAGCGCCGCGAACCAGATCGCCGTGTCCCGCAGCGCCGGGCCATCGGAGCGTTTCATCAGCTCCTTCAGCTGCTTGCGCGGGATCGGGCACTGATACCACTCCGCCGCTGCCAGGCCCATTTCCTCGGCCCGCCGGGTATCGCGTCCGACCAGCGAATAGTCGCGTAACACCGTTCCGGTGGTCATTCCGTTCCTCCGCCGCATCGCGCTTTTTTAAGCCAGTCCGCAGGGGGAGGCGCGCTTTCGATGTCTGGAACGAGTCTCAGCCCCGCAGCCTTCCCGGCTCAATCAGGCGATGATAGAATCTCTCACGAAAGCTCAAGGATGCGGCGGATCGCGATGATGGAAACTATCAAGGTGGGACCGGCATGTACGGCATGACCCGGCCGACTATCCGCGACCTCGCCGAAGCCGCCGGCGTCGGCGTCGCCACGGTCGACCGGGTGCTGAACCAGCGCGCGCCCGTCCGGCGCGAGACGGCGGAGCGCGTGCTCGCCGCCGCGGAGGCGATCGGCTATCACGGCACCGGCCTGCTGAAGCGGCGGCTGGAGGAGACCGCGCCAAGCCGCACCTTCGGCTTCCTGCTGCAGCGCCGCGCCGATGCCTTCTACCAGGAGATGGCGGCGGCGCTGGTGGCGGCCACCCGCGCCGCGCCCGGCGTGCGCGGCAAGCCGGTCGTCGAGTTCGTCGAGGATATCTCGGCCGGCACGGTGGCGGAAAAGCTGTTGGCGCTGGGCGCGCGGGTCGATGCGCTCGCCGTCGTCGCCGCCGACCACCCCAAGGTGACCGAGGCGGTGGAGCAACTCGCCGCGCGGGGCGTCGGCGTGATGACCCTGCTCTCGGAACTGTCGGCGCCGAGCGGCATCGGCCATGTCGGCATCGACCATCGCAAGGCCGGGCGCACCGCCGCCTGGGCGATTTCGCGGCTGGCGAAAAAGCCGGGTAGCGTCGGCATCTTCGTCGGCAGCCATCGCTATGTCGGGCACGAACTCTCCGAGATCAGTTTTCGCAGCTATTTTCGCGAGCATGCGCCGGAGTTTCGCCTGCTCGAACCGCTCGCCAATCTGGAGGATCCGCATCTGGCGCATGAGGGCACGATGGAGCTACTGCGGCGCAATCCGGACCTGGTCGGCATCTATGTCGCCGGCGGCGGCATGGCCGGGCTGATCTCGGCTCTGCGCGAGAGCGGGGCGGCCGGCCGGATCCTCGCCGTCTGCAACGAACTCGTGCCGGAAACGCGCGCGGCGCTGGTCGATGGCGTGCTCGACGCGGTGATCGCGACTCCGGTGCAGGCGCTCGCGGAAAGGTCGGTTGAGATCCTCGCCCGCGCCGTGGCGGGCCGGGGCGGGGAGGGGGAGAACCGCGTGCTGTTGCCGTTCGAACTCTATGTTTCCGAGAATGTCTGATGGTGGCGGGCCGATGAAAGAGGCTAGGGTGGGCCCACAGTCCGGCTGCGCAACCCTCGCATCGCGCCGTCCCAGGCACGATCCCGCCCCGGGGGTCGCTTCCCGAAACTCTCTCAGCGGGTGAGCCGCGTGCCAATCCATCGCCTTCTTCGTGCCCGGATCCCCGTGCGGCGCTACAGCCAGGAAATGTTCGCGTTCCGGCGCGGCGACATCCGGCCGGAAACCGTCATTGCCTGCATGCCGGCGATCGCCATCTGCCTCGCGGCCGGCATCGTGTTCGGGCGGCCGGATTTCGGCCTGGTCGCGGCCAGCGGCGCCTTCTCGGTCGGCTTCGGCGCCTATCAGCGCTTCACGGCCGTGCGCGCCGCGCCGATGATCCTCGCCATGGCGGGCATGAGCGTGGCCGCCTGTGTCGGGTCGTTTTCCGGCAGCTACCTGCCGCTGATGATCCTGTTCTCCGCCATGTTCGGCGCGCTTTGCGGCGGCGCCAACGCCGCCGGCCCGGCCGCCTGGTGGATCACGCTGCAATGGGCGATCGCCTTCTTCGTCGCCGACGCCTATCCCTCCGACATCCAGGGCGCGCTGGGGCGCGCGGGGCTGATCTTCAGCGGCGGCCTGCTGCAGATCGCGCTGGTGACGCTGGTCTGGGTGCTGGCCGGCAAGTCGGCTGTTATTCGCGAGCATGACGGCTCCGATCACTGGCAGGACCTGTTCGCCGTGATGGGCCGCCGCCTGACAGGACATTCCGACACGCTGCGGATCGCGATCGCCACGGCGATCCTGGCGGTAGCGACCACCTTGCTCACCAAGACGACGCAGATCCCGAACGGCTACTGGATCCCGGTGACGGCGCTGATCATCCTGAAGCCGCAATCCGACAAGACGGTCGAGCGCGTCGTCTTCCGCATCTGCGGCACGGTCGCCGGCGCCGGCATCGCCACGCTGATCGCAGCGCTGCTACGGCCCGACGACAGCCTGCTGGCCGTGCTGGTGGTGCTGCTCGCCGGCGTCGCCTATTCGATGCAGCGCTCCGGCTATGCCGCCTTTGTCGCCTGCGTCACGGCCTGCGTCGCCTTCCTGGTGGCGCTGGCCGGCCTGCCGGAGATCCAGGTGGTCGAGCATCGCATCATCGCCACCGTGATCGGCGGGCTGCTGGCGCTGGCGACGGCGGTCTGCGTCGAGGCGTGGGATCGGCGGGCGCAGCGGGGCGCCGAGCCGCCGGCCACCGACGGCTAGCGCATTTCACCGTTTCTCTGAAACGGCGCAACGCTCCAACTCCTTGTTGGGTCGCGTTTTCTTTACGCGAACCGGTACCCACTTCGCTCGTAAACGCTCTAGCGCTTCAGCAGCCACTCATGCTCGGGATCGTTGTGGAACTTCCACGTCCGCTTCGGCCCGGCCATGACGTTGAGATAATAGAGATCGTAGCCATGGATGGTGGCGCAGGGGTGATATCCCCTGGGCACCAGCGTCACCACGCCGTCCTCGACCAGCATCGTCTCGTCGAGCGTGCGGTCGTCGGTATAGACGCGCTGGAAGGCGAAGCCCTGCGGCGGGTTGAGGCGGTGGTAATAGGTTTCCTCGAGCTGCGATTCCGCCGGCAGGTTGTCGGTGTCATGCTTGTGCGGCGGATAGCTCGAGGTGTGGCCGCCGGGCGTGATCACCTCGACGACCAGCAGCGAATCCGCCGCCGCCGTCTCGGGCAGGATGTTGGTGACGTAGCGCGTGTTGGTGCCGGTGCCCCGCGTCTCCTGCGTGACCTTGTCGGGCCGGATATGGCGCGGCGGCAGGTTGCCGCCGGTCGACGGCGCCGAGCAGACGGCGAGCGTCACCGGCGTCGTCGCCGTCACCATCCAGTCATGATCGGCCGGCACGTAGACTGAGTCCGGCTTGCCGTCGAAGGGCGACATCCGCTCGCCCAGAATGTTGAAATCGACATCCTCGATGATGATGCGCGCCTTGCCGGAAACCAGCACCAGGCAGACCTCGCGGTCATTGGTGTTGGCCTGCGCCATCTCGCCCGGCGCAAGCTGGTAGAGATCAAAGCCGACATGCGACCATCCCGCCGATTGCGGCGTGACGTGGATGGTCTGGCCCTTGCTGCCGATCGGCTTGACGAGAAGATCTGCCATGAAGGTCTCCCTGGATTGCAACACAGGCTTGGGCCGAAACTCCACTTCACCTCTCCCTAAGGGAGAGGTCGGAGCGAAGCTCCGGGTGAGGGTTTAGGGAACTTGCCCGGTGAGGCCGTAAACCCTCACCCGCCGCACTGCGTGCGTCGACCTCTCCCTCAGGGAGAGGTGAAGAACCGCGTGGTGCAAAGTCCCTTTACCGCTTCAATCCCGCAGCATCGATAAACCGGTTGAGATTGTCGAATCCCATCTTCACATAGCGCGCCGGTGGCGCCTTGACGGGGTCCTGTTCGGCCTCGATCACGATCCAGCCGGCATAGTCCGGGATCTCCCGGAACACGGCGACATAGTCGATCGCGCCATCGCCCGGCACGGTATAGACGCCGGCCAGCACGCTATCGAGGAACGACCAGTCGCCGGCGGCCGCCTGCTTCGCCACGTCCGGGCGGACGTCCTTGGTGTGGACATGGGCGATGCGGTCGCGATAGTGCCGCGCCAGCCGGGCCGGGTCGCCGCCCGCCCAGGTGATGTGGCCGGTATCGAGCAGCAGCTTGACCGCCGGTCCCGTCGCCTCCATCAGCCGGTCGATCTCGGCCTCGGTCTGGATCACCGTGCCCATGTGGTGGTGATAGACCAGCGTCAGGCCCTCGCGGGAAAGATAGTCGGCGAACTCGGTCAGCCGCGTGGTGAAGCGGCCCCATTCGACCTCGCTCATCAGCGGCCGCGTCGAAAGCGGCGCGGATTGCGCGCCATGGATGGTGCGGGTGCATTCCGCCGCGATGAACACCTTGCAGCCGAACGCCTTCAACAGGTCGATATGAGCGCGGGCCTGCTTCCACTCTTCCTCGGCGTCGCGCTCGATCAGGAAGGTCGAATACCAGCCGCCGACGAGGTCGAGGCCATGGCCGGCCAGGATCGGCCGCAGCGTCTCCGCGTCGCGCGGAAACTTGTGGCCCAGCTCCATGCCCTCGATGCCGATGGCTTTCGCTTCGGACAGGCATTGCTCGAGCGAGATGTCGCCGCCGATGCCCTGCTTGTCGTCGTTGGACCAGCAGATCGGATTGGCGCCGATGCGGATCATGGGGTGCTTCCTCGTTGGTTTGTCGGCGGTATCGGTTTGGGTTGGCGTTCCCTCTCCCGCGCGCGGGAGAGGCTAGGGGCTTTGCTTTTGACTTCACCTCTCCCTTAGGGAGAGGTCGACGCACGCCGTGCGGCGGGTGAGGGTTTACGGCTTCTCCGACCTCTCTCTCAGGGAGAGGTGAGGGAAGGGTTCTCGTTCATTCCATTCAAGCTTCCCTCCGCCCGTCATCCCGGGCAAGCGAAGCGCGACCCGGCAACTGTGTGGTCACGGGTTGAATGAGAGGTGTTGTCGGAGCATGGCGTTGGCGATGACTAGGATCTTTCTGGCGATAGCGATGAGGGCGACCTTGGGTGGCTTTCCGGCGTTGATCATGCGTCGGTAGGCGTCTGCGAAGCGTTGCTCGATCCGGGCGGCGCAGACGGCTGCCATGTAGAGGGCCTCGCGGACGCGCCGTCGTCCGCCGTGGATGCGGCGACTGCCGCGGAACTGACCACTGTCGACATTGTAGGGTGCCAGGCCAGCCAGCGCGGCGATGGTCTTGGGAGAGCGCTGGCCGAGTTCGGGCAGCAGGGCGATCAGCGTGGCGCTGGCGACGGGGCCGACGCCGGGGATTGAGCGCAGCCGCGCCTCAGCACCGGCGAGATCGGCCGAGGCCTTGATGCAGGCCTGAATGGTGCGCTCCAGCGCCGCGATGCGGATGTCGAGCCAGGCCAGGGTCTCGCGGATGTCGTCGGCGATCTCGTCGCTGCATCCCTGCCGTCGGGTGCGTTCCTGCTTGCGCATGGCGACGAGCTGGTCGCGACGCTTGTGCAACTCCGCCAGACGGTTGCGCTCCGGGGAGCGCGGCTGGCGGGGCGCGGGACGAAGCGTCTGGGCCATGGCGGCGAGCATGCGCGCATCGATCCGGTCGGTCTTGGCGAGAACGCCGGTGGCGCGGGCGAAGTCACGCGCCCGGGCCGGATTGACGCGAACGAAAGCGATGCCGGCCTCTGTCAGGGCCTGAGCGAGGACCCGGTCGTACGGACCGGTCGCCTCGAACACGACGAGGATATCGCCATGCCGCCAAGGTTCGAGCCTTTGCGCGATCGCCTCGGCTTGATTGGCGATGCGTTCGGCCACGCCCACGGCGCCGTCGAACAGATCCAGATGGGCTTTGGAGATGTCGCAACCGACAAAGCCAGGGTGTATCTTCATGATGCCTATCCCTGTGCTGCGAGGTCCGTCACCACGGCCTCGATCAACTGTTCAGGCTTGGGTATCGAAGCAGGCGGACGAGGACCGGGCCGGCTCACGGTCTCGAAGACCAGGGATCCAACGATCTCTCGTCCGCCACCCCATCATCGCACAGCTTCAACACACAGGGATCCATGTCTCCGCCGGGCGCTGGCGGGTGGATGGATCCCTGCTTTCGCAGGGATGACGGCCGAGGGTGTTGTTCCATTTTGCCTACGCTCCCGTCATCCCGGACCGTCTCCGATCATCCCGCAACACTTTCGGCTTCAACTCTTGCCTCGACCGAAGCTCAACACACTCGCCGTTATCCCGGGCTCGACCCGGGATCCATTCAGCCGACTGCCTTGGGAAGTTGAATGGATCCCCGCCTTCGCGGGGATGACGCCGGAGCAGGGGACGGACGGGCAGGGCCTCAATCCACCACCCGCTGCGCCTGCATCGCCTTTTCGTATTCCTTGCGCGCCGCGTTCACCTCCGGGCGTGGGCTCACTTCCGGCACGGCGACGTCCCACCAGTTGCCGCCTTCCTCGGTCGTCACCAGCGGGTCGGTGTCGATGACCAGCACTGTCGTGCGGTCGTTCGTCACCGCGGCGGCGAGTCCCGCTTCCAGTTCTGCGATCGAGGCGACCTTGGTCGCGATCGCGCCAAGGCTCGCCGCATGCGCCGCGAAATCGATCGTGGGCAAGACGTCGTGCCGTGCGTCCTTGAGCAGATTGTTGAAGTTGGCGCCGCCGGTGGCCATCTGCAGCCGGTTGATGCAGCCATAGCCGGCATTGTCGAGCACGACGATGGTGAGCCGCAGCCCCAGCATGACCGAGGTGGCGATCTCGGAATTCATCATCAGATAGGAGCCGTCGCCGACCATGACGACGACTTCCTGGTGCGGCTTCGCCATCTTGACGCCGAGCCCGCCGGCGATCTCGTAGCCCATGGTCGAATAGCCATATTCGAGATGGTAGGAGCCGGGCGCGCCCGCCTGCCAGAGCTTGTGCAACTCTCCCGGCAGGCCGCCGGCCGCGCAGACCACCGTCGCGCCGGATCCGAGCGCCCGCTGCACCGCGCCGATCACCTGGCCATCGGAGGGAAGCGCTGCATTGGTCGCGGCGGTCGCCTTGTCGGCCGCGCGGAACCAGAGGGTGCGCTCCTCTCGTGCGCGGTCGGTCCAGTCTTCCGGGGCGCTCAGCGCTTCGAGCTGCAATCCGATCTCGCGAAGGCCCGCTTGCGCGTCGGCGACCAGCGGCAGCGCCCGATGCTTGGTCGCGTCGAACACCTGCGTGTTGAGGCCGATGATCGTCTTGCCGTTCTGGAACAGCGACCAGGAGCCGGTGGTGAAATCCTGCAGCCTGGTGCCGACCGCCAGGATGACGTCGGCCTCTCGGGCCAGCGCGTTGGCGGCGGAGGTGCCCGTGACGCCGATCGAGCCCATGTTGAGGGGATGGTCGGCTGGCAGCGAGGATTTGCCCGCCTGCGTCTCGGCGACGGGAATGCCGTGTGCTTCGGCGAAGTTGGCGAGCGTCTCTGTCGCGCCGGAATAGAGCACGCCGCCGCCGGAGATGATCAGCGGCTTCCGCGCCGTGCGCAGCGCCGCGACCGCGGCGGCCAGTTCGTCGTCGGAAGGTCGTGGCCGGCGCTGCGTCCAGACTTTCTCGTCAAAGAAGGCTTCCGGATAATCATAGGCTTCCGCCTGCACGTCCTGGCAGAGCGACAGCGTCACCGGCCCGCAATCGGCTGGGTCGGTCAGCACCGCCATGGCGCGGGGCAGGGCGGCCAGGATCTGCTCGGGCCGCGTGATGCGGTCGAAATAGCGCGAGATCGGCCGGAACACGTCATTGACCGAGACGGTGCCGTCGGCGAAATCCTCGACCTGCTGCAGCACGGGGTCGGGCCGGCGGTTGGCGAAGATGTCGCCGGGCAGGAACAGGACGGGCAGGCGGTTCACATGCGCCATGGCGCAGGCGGTCACCAGGTTGGTGGCGCCGGGGCCGATCGAGCTGGTCACCGCCATCATGCGGCGGCGGAAGCTCGCCTTGGCATAGGCGATCGCGGCATGCGCCATCGCCTGCTCGTTATGGGCGCGGAAGGTCGGCAGCTCGTCGCGATGCTGATAGAGCGCCTCGCCGATCGCGGCGACATTGCCATGGCCGAAGATCGCCCAGACGCCGGCGAAGATCGGCACGGTCTTGCCGTCGATGATGGTCTTCTGGTTGGCGAGATAACGCGTCAGCGCCTGCGCCATGGTGAGACGGATGGTTGTCATCAGGCTGTTTCCTCGCCCATTTTTGTCGCGCTCCGCCCCGGTCGTCTGGGACGGTCTCCCTTGTTCTTCAAGCTAGTCTGTCACGGCTGCCGCCGCGAGAGACGGAGCCTCGCCTTCTTCACCTCTCCCCATGGGAGAGGGGAAGATCTTCCCTCGCGCCCGCATCGCACCGCCCGCATTCCCACCCTCGTCGTCATCCCGGGCGAAGACCCGGGATCCATTCAGCGGGGTTGGCCGCCACGCGAGACGCCCGAGGCCGCTGATGGATGGATCCCTGCTTTCGCAGGGATGACGACGGAGGGTGTTGAGTGCTTCTCGTCCACCCTCGTCAGTCAGCTCCGCCCGCTTTTCCATCCTTCCGTCATACCTGCGAAAGCAGGGATCCATTCTTTCATTCTTGTCCTCACTTCAGACGCCGAGGCTGCCGGCTCCCCGCCTTCGCGGGGATGACGACCGAGTGGGGGAAACCCTGGCGGCCCCCACCCCACAAAAGAATCTCACGCCACCTCCGGCTGCCGCGTCGATTCCCAGGCCGCAACCAGCTTGCCGAAGCGGGTCGCCATGTCGGCCACCGCCGCCTCGTCGTCGATGCGGCCGGAAAGCCAGCCTTCCGCGGCTTCCGCGAAGATCGTCCGGCCGACGGCAAAACCCTTGACCAGAGGCGTCGCGGCGGCGATGCGGAAGGCGGCGACCAGCTCGCTTTCCGGTGCTTCCAGTCCGAGCAGGACGATGCCCCGGCAGAGCGGATCGTTGGCCGCGATCACCTGTTCGATGGCGCGCCACGCGGCCGGGCTTGTCTGCGGCTCCAGCTTCCACCAGTCCGGCTTGATGCCGAGCTCGTAGAGCCGGGCGAGGATCGACGACACGGTGGTCTCGGTCAGAGCGCCATGCTTGCCGGCGATGATCTCGATCAGAAGCTCCCGGCCCACGGTCCGCGCCGCGTCGGCGACGCGCAGCAATTCGCGCTCTTGCCGCGCCTTCAGCTCGGCGCTGTCGTCAGGATGATAGAAGCAGAGGCACTTGATCGTGTGGCCGATCGGCCATTCGGCCAGGTGGCTGCCGAGATCGGGCATATGGTCGAAGTCGAGCGGGCGCGAGCCGGGCTTCTCGACCGGCCGGCCGATCCAGAAGCCCTGTTCGGCGGCGCGCGGAAACGCCTTCTGGCCATAGGTGGAATCGAGCAGCATGCCGAAGCCGGCCCGCCCCTTCGCGACACGCGCCGCCGCTTCGACCGCCAGTGCCTTGATGCCCTCGATTTTTTCCCGCGGCACATTGAGTTTGTCGGCGACGGCTTCCAACTGCGAGCGATGGTCGATCGCCAGCGCCATCAGCGTTTCCGGCTGCTCGCGGCGCGTGGTGGCCCAGTGCAGATGGTTGAGCGCCGCGTCCTTGCGCAAAGCGCGGTGCGAACTGCCATGTTCGAGGAACCAGGAAAGCTCGGCCCAGGTCGGATATTCCGGCGAGCAGAGCAGCCGCGACACGGCGAAGGCGCCGCAGGCATTGGCCCAGGTGGCGGCGGTTTCCAGCGCTTCGCCTTTCAGCCAGCCGCGCAGGAAGCCGGACATGAAGGCATCACCCGCGCCCAGCACGTTATAGACCTCTATCGGAAAGCCCTTGCCGACGATGCCCTGCTCGAGATCATCGGGGATCGCGCCCTCATAGACGATGCAGCCCATGGCGCCGCGCTTCAGCACGATGGTGGCCTCGGACAGTGCCCGGATTGTTTTCAGCGCGCCAAGTACATCGTCGGCGCCGGACGCGATGCGGATTTCCTCCTCGGTGCCGACGATCAGGTCGCAATCCCGCAGGATCGACTTCAGCTGCTTCGACACGCGGTCGGATTTCACATAGCGGGCGAAGCCGTCGCCATGGCCGGCGAGGCCCCAGAGATTGGGGCGGTAGTCGATGTCGAACACGACCTTGCCGCCATGCGCCTTGGCGATCCGGATCGCCTTGCGCTGCGCCTTGTCGCTGTTCTCGCGCGAGAAATGCGTGCCGGTAACGACGATCGCTTCCGCCGAGGCGATGAACGCCTCGTCGATATCCGCCTCCGACAGCGCCATGTCGGCGCAATCGGTGCGGTAGAAGATCATCGGCGAGACGCCCTCATCCTCGACGGCGAGCAGCACCAGCGCCGTCAGCCGGTCGGGATCGGTGGCGATGCCGTCGGTCGCCACGCCCTCGCGCACCATCTGCTCGCGGATGAAGCGGCCCATCTGTTCGTCGCCGACGCGGGTGATGACCGCCGACTTCAGACCGAGCCGGGCCGTGCCGATCGCGATGTTGGACGGGCAGCCGCCGACCGACTTGGCGAAGGAGGTGATGTCCTCGAGGCGGGAGAAGATCTGCTGGCCGTAGAGGTCGACCGAGGATCGCCCGATGGTGATCACGTCGAGCGGTCGGGCCGGCGTGTCGCCCCCACGAGCCTGGGTCATCGCAATCTCCGTCCCGGTTAACGAGGGGGTTACGGGCCGTTACCAGAAAACGGCCGCGACGCACCCTGACTTACGCGGGGCAGTGAAACAAAAATTCTGCGATTTCGTCAATATGGAATATTCGAACCGTCAACTGCGACGTGCTTCGGCGACGGCGACGGTCAGCGTCATGGCGAGCGCCATGGAGGCGGAGAGCGAGCGGAAGCCCTCATAGTCGGCCTCGACCACTTCGAACCAGACGCCGATCTTGGGGATCAGCGGGCTGAACGGGCTGTCGGTGATGACCACCAGCGGCGTGCCGCCCTCGTTGATCTGGCGCGCGTAATTGAGCGTCGCCGAGGCATAGGGCGTGAAGGAGATCGCGATCGCGGCGTCGCGCGGCGTGGCGAAGGAGAGCGTTTCCGGGTCGTTGCCCTGGGCCGAGCCCACCAGCACGGACTTCACGCCGAGCTTGCCGAAGGCGTAGCTCATATAGGAGGTGACGGGGAAGGAGCGGCGCTGGCCGATCAGATAGATCGTCTCGGCGCGGGCAAGCAGGGCTGCCGCCTCGTCGATCTGCTCGACCTGCACGCGCTCGCGCAGCGAGCCCACCGACCGTTCCGCTGCCTTGCAAAACCCGGCAAAAAGCGTGGCCGACTTGCTGTCGCCGGCGACATGCGAGCGCAGCGACGACAGGCGTTCGGAGTAGTTGGAGGTGCGGTCGCGCAGCCGGTCCTGGAACACGGCCTGCAGGTCGGAAAAGCCCTGATAGCCGAAGGCCTGGGCGAAGCGCACCAGCGTCGAGGGCTGGACCTCGGCCTTTTCGGCGATGCTCGCCGCGGTGCCGAAGGCGACATCGTCGGGATTTGCGACGGCGTAGATGGCGACCTGGGCGAGGCGCTTCGGCAGCGTCTCCTTCCGGCTCACCATCAGATTGCGCAGGCTCCAGAAATCGCGGGGCGGCAGGGCGTCATTGTCGTCGAGGGTCATGATCGCGGTTCTTTCCTACGCATTCGCGCAGCTTTCTCCGACTTCGGCGCGAAAATCAACTCTTGACGCGCATCCGGGTTGATGGAATGAATATTCCGGCATCGGATATGAGGGTTCATTTATTCCGGAATATCGATGCGGCGAAATCACAGAGCAGCAAAAACGGCCGGATTCTCGCATTTTTTCATTCTCGGGAGGAATGTCATGAAGATGAAATTGAAGGCAATGCTTGCGGCCACGGCTCTTGCCGTCTCCGCCGTCGCTGCGCATGCCGATATCATCGTCGTCAGCCACGGCCAGGCGTCGGATCCGTTCTGGTCGGTGGTCAAGAACGGTGTCACCGAGGCCGGCAAGGATCTGGGCGTCAAGGTCGACTACCGCGCGCCGGAAACCTTCGACATGGTCGCAATGGCGCAGCTGATCGATGCGGCCGTCAACCAGAAGCCGGAGGGCCTCGTCGTCTCGATCCCGGATGCGGATGCGCTCGGGCCGTCGATCCAGAAGGCCGTTGCGGCCGGCATTCCCGTCATCTCGATGAACTCGGGCTCCGATGTCTCGAAGAAGCTCGGTGCGCTGCTGCATGTCGGGCAGAGCGAATATGATGCCGGCAAGGCCGCCGGCGCGAAGCTGAAGGAAATGGGCGGCAAGAAGGGGATTTGCGTCAACCACGAAGTTGGCAATGTCTCCCTCGACGTTCGTTGCAAGGGCTTCACGGATGGCTTTGGCGCCGTCACCGTCCTGCCGACCTCGAACGATCCCGCCGACGTGAAGGCCAAGGTGAAGGCGGCGCTTGCCTCCGATACCGCCATCGACACGATCCTGACGCTGAACGCCTCGCTCGCGGGAGAGCCCTCTGTCGCCGCGGTTGGCGAATCCGGCATGGACGGCAAGGTCCATGTCGCCAGCTTCGACCTGTCCTCGGGTCTCCTGCAGGCCATCGCCGACGGCAAGGCATCCTTTGCCATCGATCAGCAGCAGTTCCTTCAGGGCTATTTGCCGGTCGCCTTCCTGGCGTTGCATAGCAAATATGGTTTGATGCCGGGCGGCGACGTCCCCTCGGGCCCCAATCTGGTGACCAAGGATTCGGCCGCCAAGGTCATCGAGCTCTCGTCCAAGGGCATTCGCTAGCCGCAATCTGGCTGGATGCGCGCGGGCCCGAGGGCCGGCGCGCATCCAGCTTGTTGGCCGCCCGGTTTCGGGCGTGCCGGATGAACACCTTTCGAAAACGAGCCGGCGTTCTCAAGCGATCTGCGTGAATGCAGACGTGCGCGCCAGCGGGAGCGACCATGACCGACCGCAGCAGCCCGACCGAACTGATCCCAGACGAACGCATCCGGCCCGCCTCGGTCGTTACCCGCATCCTGCGGCGGCCCGAGCTCGGGGCCGTTCTCGGGCTTGTCATCGTCACGGTCTTCTTCATCGCCATTGCCAATCCGGTGATGTTCGAATTGTCGGGAATCGTGAATTTCATGGCGCCGGCAGCCCAGCTCGGCATCCTGGCGATCGGCGCCTCGCTGCTGATGGTCGGGGGAGAGTTCGATCTGTCGGTCGGCTCGATGGTGGCTTTTGCGGGCCTGATCTTCGCCGCCTGCGTCGTCACCTTCGGCTTGCCGCTACCCGTGGCGATCGTCATCACCTTCGCCTGCGCCGCTGCCTTCGGCTTCTTCAACGGCCAGCTGGTTCTCTATACGGGCCTGCCCAGCTTCATCGTCACGCTGGCCTTCCTGTTCGTGCTGAGAGGGCTCTCGCTGGTCGGCCTCAAATGGGCGACCGGCGGCGCGACGCAACTGCGCGGCGTACGCGAGGCGGCGACCGATACCCCGCTCGATGCCTTCTTCTACAATCTCTTCTCCGGCGACGCCTTTGAAGGCCTGTTCGTCTGGCTCGCGGCGCATGACTGGATCGCCAAGTTTCCCAATGGCCAACCCAAGGTCACGGGCGTGCCGGTCGAGATCATCTGGTTCGTCGCCTTGGCGATCATCGCCGCCGTGGTGCTGGCGCGAACCCGTTATGGCAACTGGATCTTTGCCTCGGGCGGTGATCCGAACGCGGCGCGAAACTCTGGTGTCCCGACGCGGCGCGTCAAGACTTCGCTCTTCGTCCTGACGGCCTGCTGCGCCGCGCTGGTCGCAATCCTGACCGTGCTCGATGCCGGATCGACCGATGCCCGGCGCGGCTTCCAGAAGGAGTTCGAAGCGATCATCGCGGCGGTCATTGGCGGGTGCCTGTTGACCGGCGGTTATGGCTCCGTCATCGGCGCCGCGATCGGGGCGATCATCTTCGGCATGGTGCTGATCGGGCTCACCTATACCTCGATCGACCAGGACTGGTATCTCGTCTTCCTCGGCGGCATGCTTCTGATGGCGGTGTTCTTCAACAACATCATCCGCAAGCGCGTGACGGGAGAGCGGTGATGACGACACCTATCCTGGAAATGCGCGATATCGAGAAGCATTTCGGCTCCGTCGTTGCGCTGGCGGGCGTGTCGGTGTCTATCCAGGCGGGCGAGGTTCATTGCCTGCTGGGCGACAACGGCGCCGGCAAGTCGACCTTCATCAAGACCATGTCGGGCGTTCACCGGCTGACCAAGGGCGAGATGTTCGTCAACGGCGAACCGGTCAATTTCACCAGTCCGCGCCAGGCGCTCGATGCCGGCATCGCCACGGTCTACCAGGACCTCGCCATGATCCCGCTGATGTCGGTGACGCGGAACTTTTTCATGGGCCGGGAGCCGGTCAAGGGCATCTGGCCGTTCCGGTTCATGGATATGGGTTTTTGCGACAGGGTCACCCGCGAGGAAATGAAGCGCATCGGCATCGACGTACGCGATCCCGGCCAGGCTGTCGGCACCTTGTCGGGCGGCGAGCGTCAGTGCGTCGCCATCTCGCGGGCCGTCTATTTCGGCGCCAAGGTCCTGATCCTCGACGAGCCGACCTCGGCGCTCGGCGTGCGGCAGACCTCGATGGTGCTCAAATACATCGACATGGTGCGCAAGCGCGGGCTTGGCGTCGTCTTCATCACTCATAATGTCCGCCATGCCATGGCCGTCGGCGATCGCTTCACGGTGCTGAACCGAGGCAGGACGCTTGGCACGGCGACGCGCGGCGAGATCTCGGCGGACGAATTGCAGAACCTGATGGCGGGCGGCAAGGAGCTTGCGGACCTCTCCTCGGAACTGGGCGGCTCCGTCTAGGACCCTCTCTCATCCTCGGGAATGACCAGCATGAAATCCCTCGGTATCGGCCTGATCGGCACCGGCTACATGGGCAAGTGCCACGCACTGGCCTGGAACGCCGTCGCGCCGACCTTCGGCGATGTGGCGCGGCCGAGGCTGGTGCATCTGGGCGAGGCCAACGAGGCATTGGCCGCACAAAAGGCGGCAGAACTGGGCTTTGCCCGCGCGTCCGGTGATTGGCGCGCCGTGGTCGAGGATCCGGAAGTCGATGTCGTCTCGATCACGACGCCGAACCAGTTTCATGCCGAGATGACAATCGCCGCGCTCCAGGCGGGCAAGCATGTCTGGTGCGAGAAGCCAATGGCGACGTCGGAGGCGGATGCGCTCGCCATGCTGGAGGCGGCGGAAGCCTCGGGCAAGGTGGCGGCGCTCGGCTACAACTATATCCAGAACCCGGCCATCCGGCATATGAGCGGGCTGATCGGCCAAGGCGCGATCGGCACGGTCAATCACGTCCGTGTCGAGATGGACGAGGACTTCATGGCCGATGCGGCCGCGTCGTTCGGCTGGAAGAGCGAGGCGGCGTCGGGTTATGGCGCGCTCGACGATTTTGCCGTCCATCCGCTGTCGCTGCTCTCTGTGCTGGTTGGACGGATAACGAGCGTCGTCGTCGACATGGCCAAGCCCTATGCCGAACGGCCGCTCGCGTCCGGCGGCAGCCGCGCGGTCGAAACGCACGACATCGCCAACATCCTGTTCCGGCTTGAAAGCGGCGTTTCCGGCAGCCTGCTGGTCAATCGCTCCGCCTGGGGCCGCAAGGGCCGGATCGCCATCCAGATCTTCGGCTCGGAAGGCTCGCTGCTTTACGATCAGGAGCGCATGAATGAGCTGCAGCTGTTCCAGGCGCGCGGCCTCGTGGCCGAGCAGGGCTTTCGCACCATTCTGACGGGAACCGCGCATCCGCCCTATGATCGCTTCATCCCGGCGCCCGGCCATGGTCTCGGCTTCAACGATCTCAAGGTGATCGAGGCGCGCGAACTGATGCGCCGGATCGCCGGCGAGCCGGCGCATCTGATCGAATTCGGGACCGGTCTGCAGATCGAACGCGCCGTCCACGCCATGGCTCGCTCGCATGAGGTGCGAGGCTGGGTGGACGTGACTGGATAATCCGAATGCCCTAGAGGCCGCGCCCCTTGCCGAGGCGGCGCGGCAGATCGTCTACTTCGCATGAGCTTTCAAGGACTTTGACATGACCGTGAGACTGGGACTTCTGGGCGCCGGGCGCATCGGCAAGGTGCATGCGGGCGCGATCGCCGCGAATGCCGGCGCGACGCTGGTTGCCGTCGCCGACGCCTTTCCGGACGCGGCCAAGGCGCTCGCCGCCTCCACCGGTGCGGACGTGCGCGAAGCGTACGCGATCATGAACGCGTCCGACATCGACGCCGTGCTGATCACCACGCCGACCGACCTGCACGCCACGATGATCGAGCAGGCGGCGCGCGCGAAGAAGGCGATCTTCTGCGAAAAGCCGATCGATCTCGACGTCACCCGCGTCAAGGAATGCCTCGCCGTCGTCAAGGCGGAGAAGGCGCTGCTCATGGTCGGCTTCAACCGCCGCTTTGATCCGAACTTCATCGAGGTGAGACGGCAGATCGACGAAGGCGCCATCGGCAAGGTCGAGATGGTCTCGATCACCTCGCGCGATCCCGGTCCGCCCCCGGCCGATTACATCAGCCGTTCCGGCGGTCTGTTCCGCGACATGACGATCCATGATTTCGACATGGCGCGCTTCCTGCTCGGCGAGGAGCCGGCCAGCGTCTATGCCTCCGCCTCGGTGCTGGTCGATCCGGAGATTGGCAAGCTCGGCGACTTCGACAGCGCGTCTATCGTGCTGACGACCAAATCCGGCCGCATCGCGCAGATCTCGAATTCGCGCCGCGCCAGCTATGGCTACGACCAGCGCATCGAGGTGCATGGCTCGAAGGGGCTGGTCAGGGCCGACAATCTGCGCGCCACCAATGTTGAGATCGCCAATGGCGACGGCTATCGCCGCGAGCCGCTGCTCAACTTCTTCATGACCCGCTATACCGAGGCCTATCGCAACGAGATCGCCGCCTTCATCGCCGCGGTCAAGGATGGCGGCCCGGCGACGCCGTCGGGCGAGGATGGCTGGAAGGCGCTGGTGCTGGCCGACGCGGCGCTGCAATCGGTCCGGGAAAAGCGCGCGATCCCAGTTTCCATCTGAGTCCCCGGTCCTTCGCGGGGCGATCACGCCTTTGCGATGCCATGTTGAAGCGCTAGGCTTGGCGCTTCCAACAGGGTGGCACGTTTCCTATGCGCGTTCTTGTTACCGGCGGCGCCGGGTTCATCGGATCGGCCTTGTGCCGGCATCTGGTCGGCGAACTCGGGGTCGGCGTTGTCAATGTCGACAAGCTCACCTATGCCGCGAACCTCGCCTCGCTGGCCCCGATCGCCGACGACCCGCTCTACACTTTCGTCCGCGCCGACATCTGCGACCCCGTGGCGATGGCCGATGTCTTCCGCCGGTATGAGCCGGACGGCGTGATCCATCTCGCCGCCGAAAGCCATGTCGACCGCTCGATCGGCAGCCCCGACGCTTTTCTGCAGACTAACATCATGGGCACGGCGACGCTGCTGGAAGCGGTGCGGGCCTATCAGGACCGGCTCGGCGCCGAGAAGCGGGCGGCGTTCCGCTTCCTGCATGTCTCGACCGACGAGGTTTTCGGTACGCTCGGCCCGAACGGGCTTTTTCATGAGGCTTCGCCCTATGATCCGTCCTCGCCCTATTCCGCCAGCAAGGCGGCGTCGGACCATCTTGTCCGGGCCTGGCAGCGCACCTATGGCCTGCCGGCGCTGATCTCCAACTGCTCGAACAATTACGGGCCGTACCATTTCCCGGAAAAGTTGATCCCGCTGGTCATCCTGAACGCCATCGAGGGGGCGCCGATCCGCGTCTATGGCGATGGCTCGAACGTTCGCGACTGGCTGCATGTCGAGGACCATGCCCGCGCCCTGTTCCTGGCGCTGACGCGTGGCACCCCGGGCGAGAGCTACAACATCGGCGGCCGCAACGAGCGGGCCAATCTCGAGGTGGTGCAAAGCATCTGCGCGATCCTCGACCAGCGGCGCGGGGGCAAGCCGCACGCCGAACTGATCGAATTCGTCGCCGACCGTCCGGGCCATGACCAGCGCTACGCCATCGACCCGACCAAGGCCGAGGCGGAACTGGGCTGGCAGGCGGCGGAGAGCTTCGACAGCGGCATCGAGAAGACGGTCGACTGGTATCTCGACCGGCGCGACTGGTGGGAGCCGATCCGCAGCGGCGTCTATCGCGGCCAGCGGCTTGGCCTGCTTGAAAGCGCTCCTTGATGCGGATCTTCGTCGCCGGTTCGAGCGGCCAGCTGGCGCGCGCCTTGAAAGCGCGGGGGGCGGCGCATGGCCATCTTGTCGAAACCTTCGGCCGGCCGGTTCTGGATCTGGCAGTTCCCGACAGCGCCGCTGCGCTCATCGAGGGCTTCGCGCCCGACCTGATCCTCAACGCGGCCGCCTATACGGCGGTCGACCGGGCGGAGAGCGAGGCGGATCTCGCCATGGCCATCAACCGCGACGGCGCAGCGCAGCTCGCTGCCGGCGCGCGTAAGCTCGACCTGCCGTTTCTGCATGTCTCGACCGACTACGTCTTCGACGGCGAGAAGGGCTCGCCCTATGTCGAGGCGGACGCGACCCATCCGCTCGGGGTCTATGGCCACACCAAGCTCGAGGGCGAACGCCAGGTTCTGGCCGAAAATCCCGACGCACTGATCTTCCGCACCGGCTGGGTCTATGGCGCCGATGGCAGCAATTTCGTCCGCACCATGATCCGCCTCGCCGGCGAGCGGGAAAACCTCGACATCGTCGCGGACCGTTATGGCAATCCGACCTTTGCTGCCGATCTCGCCGATGGCCTGCTGACGATCGCGGGGAAGGCGAGGGGGGCGTCCGGCGGTGTCTTCCACCTTGCCGGCAACGCCGAGGCAAGCTGGTTCGATCTCGCCGCCGGCGTCATGGCGCAGCTTTCCGCGGCCAGGCGCAAGGTGCCAGCGCTCGGCAAAATCTCGGGCGATGCCTATGTCGCCCCGGCGGCGCGGCCGCGCGATTCCCGGCTCGATTGCACGCGGGCGGAGCAGGTCTTCGGCGTCCGCTTGCCCGGCTGGCCGCAAAGCCTCGGCGTCGCCGTCGACGCCATCCTCGATTCCGATCGGAGCGCGGCATGAAGGGTATCGTTCTCGCCGGCGGCGCCGGAACACGGCTGCATCCGATGACGCTGGTCACCAGCAAGCAATTGCTGCCGATCTACGACAAGCCGATGATCTACTATCCCCTGTCGACGCTGATGCTGGCCGGCATTCGCGACATCCTGATCATCTCGACGCCGCAGGATCTGCCGAAATTCCAGGCCCTGCTCGGCGACGGTTCGCAATGGGGCATCGTACTTTCCTATGCTGAACAGGCGGCGCCGGAAGGCCTGGCTCAGGCCTATCGCATCGGCGCCGATTTCGTTGCCGGCTCGCACTCGGCGCTGATCCTCGGCGACAACATCTTTTTCGGCCATGGACTGACGGGACTGCTGGCGGATGCTCGAGCCCGGACCCTTGGCGCGACCGTGTTCGCCTACCACGTCCAGGATCCGGAGCGGTATGGCGTGGTCGCCTTCGACCGCGACCGGAAGGCCGTCTCGATCGAGGAAAAGCCGAAAGAGCCCAAATCGAACTGGGCGGTGACCGGGCTCTATTTCTATGACGAGGCGGTTGTCGATATCGCCTCCGACCTCAAGCCTTCGGCGCGTGGCGAACTGGAGATCACCGACGTTAACAGCGCCTATCTCGAACGCGGTGCGCTGCATGTCGAGAAGATGGGGCGCGGCTATGCTTGGCTGGACACGGGCACGCCGGACAGCCTGATCGAAGCTTCGGAATTCGTACGCACCTTCGAGAAGCGGCAGGGGCTGAAGATCTGCTGCCCCGAGGAAGTCGCCTATCTCATGGGCTTCATCGACGCCGCCGCGCTGGAACGTCTCGGCGTCGCGCTCGGCAAGAGCACCTACGGCCAGTATCTGCTGAACATGGTACTGGCCGACCGCTGAGGCGTCGACTCTGCGTTAGGGCTGAAGATCGGCGAGGCGCGGGTGCTTCTGATCGCGATCCGAAAGGGTCGCGTCTGTCTCGACCACCGGCCAGAGGATGCCGAGCGCCGGATCGTTCCAGGCGAGGCCGCGATCGTGTTCGGGGCTGTAATAATCGGACGCCTTGTAGAAGACCTCCGTGTCCTCTTCCAGCGTGCAGAAGCCATGCGCGAAGCCGACCGGAACGTAAAGTTGCGCCCGGTTCTCGGCGGAAAGCGTAACCGCGACATGCTGCCCGAAGGTCGGCGAGGCGGGGCGGATATCGACCGCCACGTCGAGGATCGAGCCGCGCAGCACCCGCACCAGCTTGGCCTGCGCGCGCGGATCGAGCTGGAAATGCAGGCCCCGCACCGTGCCGGCCGGACGGGAAAAGGACTGGTTGTCCTGGACGAAGCGCACGCCAGGCGCGACGTCGCGGTCGAAGAGATCCTGCCGGAAGGCCTCGAAGAAGGTGCCGCGTGCGTCGCCATGCACTTTCGGGTAGATCAGCGCCGGGCCCTCGATGGCGAAGCGTTCGATGGTGGTCATGCTGAGAAACGGTCCGGTTCGCCGATGGGAGCGTCAGCTTGACCGCGATCACGGCCCGGATGCAAGCCGCCTCGGCGCATCGCCGCATGGACAGGGCGTTTGACGGCCGCCATGGTGACGCCTACGCGCAGGAAGCGGGGCGAATCGCGCCGGCTGGCGCGGCGCAGCGCCGGCAGGGGCAGCGTCTTCCGTTGTTCGTTCTGGATCCCTGCATGTCGCTTCGTCCCCTCACCATTTTCGTCACCAGCTTTGGCGGCCAGGGCGTGATCCTGCCGATCCTGCTGCTCGTGACGGGGATCCTGCTCATCTCCGGCCAGAGGCGGGCGGCATTCTGGTGGGCGTTTTCTGTCGCCCTGGTGCTGGGCGTCGTGCTGGTCGCCAAGATCGCCTTCATCCCCTGCGGCCGTTATCTCGGCGCCCTCGATCTTCGCAGCCCGAGCGGACATGCCGGCGCATCCATGGCGGTCTATGGCGGTCTCGCTGTGCTGGTGGCGCGGCTGGCGCGGAGCCGGGCGCTCGCGGGATTGGCGCTTCTCTGTGGTTTCGGCCTCGCCCTGGCGATTGCCGTCACCCGCGTGGTGCTGGGCGCCCATAGCCTCTCCGAGACAACCCTGGGCGGTGCGATCGGCCTGATCGCGCCGCTGTTTCTGGCCAGCCGGCCGGATCTGTTCGTGCGGCCCGTCCGGCTCAAATGGA
This sequence comes from Kaistia sp. UC242_56, assembly GCF_044452255.1. Lineage (NCBI taxonomy): Bacteria > Pseudomonadati > Pseudomonadota > Alphaproteobacteria > Hyphomicrobiales > Kaistiaceae > Kaistia > Kaistia sp. UC242_56. Next base: position 3,694,742 of record NZ_JBIOAN010000002.1, on the reverse strand, counting down.
TCTGGCTGCTTGTGGCGCCGGTGATCGTGGTGGCGCTGCTGCATGGCGTCGAACTCGGCGCCGAGTCGGTCATCGAGCGCATCGCCCGCGAACTCAACGCGTGGCTCGGCGTCTGCCGCTGAGGATCAGTTTCGTCCGCGCAGGGCCGGCTTGCGGGCGGGCGCCGCTTTCCCGGTTTCCGAGATGGCGGCGAGATCGTCGAGAATGGGGCAATCCGGCCGTTCGTCGCCATGGCAATGGCCGGCGAGATGGCGCAGCGTGCGCGCCATTCCCTCCAGTTCATGGATCCGCTTCTCGATCTCGGCGACATGCTGCAGCGCCACACGCTTGACGTCGGCGCTCTCGCGCGCCTTGTCCTGCCAAAGGGCCAGCAGCGTGCCCATCTCCTCGACCGAGAAGCCGAGGTCGCGGGCCCGGCGGATGAAACGCAGCGTCTCGACGTCCCGGGTCGAATAGACCCGGTAGCCGGACTCGGTGCGCAGCGCTGCCGGGATCAGGCCGATCTGTTCGTAATAGCGGATCATCTTGGCGGAAACGCCGGAGGCGGCGGCGGCTTCACCGATGTTCATCGTATTGATCTCCTTCTCTATTCGGCCGGCCGGTAGCGCTTGAGGCGCAGCGCGTTGCCGACCACGAAGACGCTCGACATCGCCATGGCGCCGGCCGCCAGCATCGGCGACAGCAGCCAACCGAAGGCCGGATAAAGCGCGCCGGCGGCGATCGGGATCAGGGCGGCGTTGTAGGCGAAGGCCCAGAACAGGTTTTCCTTGATGTTGCGGATCGTCGCTTCCGACAGGCCGATCGCCTTGACTACGCCGCCGACATCGCCGGACATCAGCACGACATCGGCGCTCTCGATGGCGACGTCGGTGCCGGTGCCGATCGCGATTCCAACGTCGGCGGCTGCCAAGGCGGGGGCGTCGTTGATGCCGTCGCCGACAAAGGCGACCTTGGCGCCACGGGCCTTGAGCCTTTCCACTGCTTCGACTTTTCCGTCCGGCAACACTTCAGCCAGCACCTCATCGATGCCGAGTTTCCGGGCGATCGCCTCGGCGGTGGCGCGGTTGTCGCCCGTCACCATGACGACGCGGCGGCCGAGCTTGTGCAGCGCTGCCACGGCGGCGGCGGAACTCGGCTTCACCGGATCGGCGATGGCGAGGATGGCGGCGAGCTTTCCGTCGATTGCGACATAGAGCGGCGACCGGCCCTCGTTGCCCAGGCGGGTGGATTCGGCAGCGAATCCAGATACATCGAGCCCGAGCTTGGCCATGAAGCGGTCGGCGCCGACGGCAACGGCGTGGCCATCCGCCTCGGCGCGGACGCCGTAGCCGGGCACGGCCTCGAAGTTGGTGACGGCCGGCAGGTCGAGCCTGGATTCCTTCGCCGCCGCGACCAGCGCGATGCCGATCGGGTGCTCCGACCGGCCTTCGACGGCCGCCGCCAGCCGCAGCACGAAATCGCGCTCGGAGGGGTTAACAGCAGTCAGGTCCGTTAACCCTGGACGCCCTTCTGTTAGCGTTCCGGTCTTGTCGATGGCGACGATCGACGTGTCGCGCAGCGTCTGCAGCGCGTCGCCCTTGCGGAACAGCACGCCGAACTCGGCAGCCCTTCCGGTCGCGACCATGATCGAGGTCGGCGTCGCCAACCCCATGGCGCAGGGGCAGGCGATGATCAGCACCGCGACGGCATTGACCAGCGCGAAGGAGAGGGCGGGCTCGGGTCCGAAGATCAGCCAGACGAGGAAGGTGACGAGGGCGGCCGCCATCACCGCCGGCACGAACCATTGGGTGACCTTGTCGACCAGAGCCTGGATCGGCAGCTTGGCGCCCTGGGCGCTCTCGACCATGCGGATGATCTGCGCCAGCACCGTGTCGGCGCCGACCTTTTCGGCCCGGAACGAGAAACTGCCGGTCTTGTTGATCGTGCCGCCGACGACGGCCGCGCCGACCGACTTCTCGACCGGCACGGGCTCGCCGGTGATCATCGCCTCGTCGACGAAGGACGAACCGTCGCTGACGATGCCGTCGACGGGGATCTGATCGCCCGGGCGGACCAGCAGGATGTCGCCGACCTTGACCGCGTCGAGTTCGACCTCGACCGGCTGGCCATCCCGCAGCAGCCGGGCGGTCTTGGGCCGCAGCTTGACCAGCTTGCGGATCGCCGCGCCCGTCCGGCCCTTGGCGCGCGCTTCCAGCGTGCGGCCGAACAGCACCAGCGTGACGATGACGGCGGCGGCTTCGAAATAGACATAGCCGGTGCCGTCCGGCAGCCAGCCGGGCAGGAAAGTGGCGACGGTCGAATAGAGATAGGCGGCGCCGGCGCCGATCGCGACGAGGGCGTTCATGTCCGGGGCGAGGCGGGCCAGCGCCGGCAAGCCCTTGCGGAAGAAGCGCAGGCCGGGTCCGAACAGCACCAGGGTGGTCAGGGCGAACTGGAGATAATTGTTCCAGGGGCCGAGCGTCATCATCACCCAGTGGTGCAGCGCCGGGATCAGATGCGACCCCATTTCGACGATGAAGATCGGCAGGGTGAGGGCGGCGGCGATCGCGAGCGAGCGGGCGAGGGCTGCCGCCTCAGCGTCGCGCTTTTCGGACATGTCGTCCGGCGCGTCGGTGGCGGCGATGGCATGCGCGTCATAGCCGATGCCGCGCACCGCCTCTTCCAGCGCGGCGGTCGACACCGCGCCGGCCGGGGCCAGGATGGTGGCGCGCTCGGTGGCAAGGTTGACGCTGGCGCGGGAGACGCCCGGGACCTTCGAAAGCGCCTTTTCCACGCGCGCCACGCAGGACGCGCAGGTCATTCCCTCAATCGCGAGATCGAGTTCCTGATCCGCCAGAATCTGGCGCGGGGAGGGTAAGCTGGTCATCGAGGCGGCCTTTCATTGGCGTGATGACGATATAGGTAAAGCTTCCCACTATTGGAAGGTCAAGGGCTGATTGCGGGCTTGACCTTGCCATGATGGGAAGCTCCATATTCGCCTCAACCCAACGAATGGAGCCCAATATGCTGACGTTGAATATCAAGGACATGTCCTGCGGCCACTGCGTCTCGACGGTGCAGAAGACCGTGAAGGCGCTCGATCCGGCCGCCGAAGTCGGCACGGATCTGGCGTCCAAGACCGTGCGCATTGAGAGCACCGCGGAAACCGGTGCGATCGTTGCCGCGCTCGAGGAAGCCGGCTACCCGAGCATCCTCGTCTAGAACTCGCTCTCGCGCCGCCGCCGCGCCAGAAGGCCATCGACGCTCCAGGCGCCGGGGCCTGCGGCGGCGATGTAGAGGAAGATGAAACAGAACAGGATCGCCTCGACGCCGCCATTGCGAAGCGGAAAGAGGTCGTTCGGCTGGTGGGCGAGGAAATAGGCCACGGCCATCTCGCCGGATAGCAGGAAGGCGACCGGCCCGGTGAAGAGGCCGACCAGCAGCAGCGGCGACCCGATCAGCTCGATCCAGCCGGCGAACCAAGGCAGCGAATAAGGCGCCAGGCTGGAAAGCATGTCGGAATAGGGAAAGCCCAGCAGCTTGCTGGTCCCGTATTCCCAGAAGACCAGCGCGGTGACGATGCGCAGCAGGGACAGGATCTGGGGCCGCCAGTCGCGCAAAACCGGCATCCGCGTCCAATTCGCTTGACCGTTCAGGCCTTTGCCGAGTGGTCTGCCATCCCGAATGTCCATGTCTCGCTCCCGATTGGCTGCCGCGCGTTCGCGCCGTCCTGACAAGGCGAAAATGTAATTAGCGCGGGCCGCGCGATTGCATCGCTTTGTCTGGAACGAAAACAGCCGTCGGGCCTTGTTTATTCGAAGACGATTTCAGCCAAGGAGGACGTGAAGTGGCCGTCAAGGAATTGCTGAAAACGATACTGCCGGGTCATGCCGCGCGTACCGCTCGCAAGGAAAAGAACGACCGCCTCGACAAGGAGCTCACGGAGTCCTTTCCGACGAGCGACCCGCCGGGGATGGTGCAGCCGGGTTCCGGCATTACGGGCGCCGAGGTGAAGCCTTCCAAGCTGTCGCCGTCGCAATTGGCGAAGGGCAAGAAGGCATAGCAGGTCCAGCCGGAGCGAACGGTTTCAGTGTGACAAGTCGTAGATCTTCCGAGGTTTGTTCCCAAGCTCCCAGAGCGCCCCTCCCGCGCTCCATCTCAGACCCCGGAGCCTCCAGGCTTCGGGGTCTTTTTTTTGCTTGCGTTTCCGCGCACGTAGATCTTGCCGCCTTCATCGTTCGTGTCTGGCCCGTATCGGCCGGTCGAAGAGAGGAGGCAGTTTGGAACCTCCGTACCGGCATGGTCCGAAATGCCCTTTCTTCACCTCTCGCCTCTAGGGAGAGGTCGACGGCCGCAGGCCGGCGGGTGAGGGTTTAAGCCCTCTCTGGATGGTTCCCTAACCCCTCACCCGGAGCTGCGCTCCGACCTCTCCCTCAGGGAGAGGTAAGGGCAATGCGGCTCGAATGGAGAAATCGGCATCGCTTGTCGAATTGCCGGCCAGACACCGAGCTCTTCGCGACAGCGGAGCCTCGAAGGAGGCTGCAGCGTATTGTCTAAGGCGTTCCCTGGACCCTCCTTCGAGGCCCGGCTTTGCCGGGCGCCTCAGGATGATGGTCGAGGTTGGGAACCGAGGATGCGAACCCGATCGTCGTCCTAGGGCATGGCGAAGACAGGCTTCAGGGCGACATAGGCGGCGCGGTAGCGCGCATAGCCATGGTCATAAACCTCGCGATTGGCCGGGTTCGGCTGGATCAGCGCGCCCTGCGTCGCCAGGCTGGAAATGCCGCTCCAATCGGTCGCCAGGCCCGTTCCCATCGCCGCGACCCAGGCAGCGCCGACCGAGGAGCCATAGGGGTTGTCGAGCAGCTGCACCGGCGCACCCATCACATCGGCCATGATCTGCATCCAGACCCGGCTCTTGGTGCCGCCGTCGGAGGCGAAGAAGCGGCGCGGGGCGTGACCCATGTCGGCCAGCACGTCGACATGGTGGCGGAAGCCATAGGCGACGCCTTCGAGCAGCGCCCGCCAGAAATGACCCTTCCCGTTGCCGAGGCTGAGGCCGATATAGGTGCCGCGCGCCAGGGGATCGTGGATCGGCGTCTTCTCGCCGAGGAAATAGGGAAGGCACAGCACGCCGTCGCTGCCGGCGGGCACCGCGCCGGCCAGCTTGTCGAGCGCGACATGCGGGCGTTCCTCGCCATCCGAATCCGCCAGCAGCCGGGCCATCCAGTTCAGGGCCGAGCCGGACGAGGCCATGCAGCCATTCGGCGCATAGAGACCGGGCACGAGGTGATAATCGAGATAGAGCCGTGCGTCCGGCTTGGCCTTGTCGGCGGCCACGACGATATCGCCGGCGCCGCCGAACTTGAGCAGGACGTCGCCATTGGAGGCGATGCCGGCGGCGAGTGCCGAGGCGATGTGATCCGCCGCGCCGCCGAAGATCGGCAGGCCTTCGGGCAGGCCGGTTTCGCGTGCGGCTTCGGCGGAGACCGTGCCCATCTGCTCATGCGTCACGGTCCGATCCGGCACGGCGCTGCGCGGAATGCCGGCCAGCGCCACGAGATCGTCGGCGATGCGGTCTGTCGCGACGTCGGTGAAGCCAGCCTCCAGCGCCCAGTTCTGTTCCACCGCCCGGCGGCCGGTCAGGCGCCAGTTGATGTAGTCATAGGATCCGAACACCGTGGCGATGCGCGCGAACACGTCCGGCTCGTGCTTGGCGATCCAGCGCAGCTTGGCCGCGACGAGCTGCTGGTTGATGCCGTTGCCGGTGCGCTTGAGGAACGCCGTCTCGTCGACTTCGCGCTTCAGCCCCTCGACTTCCTCGCCGCAGCGACCGTCGCTCTGCTGGATGCTGGGGCGCAGAACCCTGCCGGCCGCATCGAGCAGCACCACCGCCGGCAGCATGCCGGTGACGCAGAGGCCGGCCAGCGAATCCGGACCATCCGGCAGGGCGGCGATGGTTTCGCGCAGCACCTCGCAGGTGTTCGCCCACCACTCGGTCGGATCTTCCTCGGCCCAGCTCGGGCGCGGCGAGGAAAGGGTCACCGGCCGCGACGCCATATGCAGGATCTGGTCGGGTACGCGGACCGCGATCGAAATGGTCGAGGTCGTGCCGATATCGAGGCCGATGACGGTGGTCTTCTGGGCGGGCATGCAGGGATCCAGTTTCGTTGGGAAGCGGCGCACGAGAGCGGCGGCAGGCCGTGCGGGCGGTCAGTCGGGCAATCGCCCAGGCTCCGGCCCGGCGATGATGGTTTCTATGTTCGCGGCCTCCAGGGCGCGCGCGAGATGGGCGGGCGGGGCCGCGTCGGTAACCAGCACGTCGGCGCCGGAAAGCTCGCACACCCGCGCCAGCGAACGATGATCGAATTTGGACGAATCGCACAAGATGACCACCTGGTCCGCCCGCGCGATGAAGGCCCGCTTCACCTCTGTATCCTCGACCGAATAATCGAAGAAGCCGGCCTCGATCAGCCCGGAGACGCCGATGAAGACGCGGTCGATATTGTAGTTCTGCAATTCGCTGACGGCGCGCGAGCCGACCACGGACTGCTCGGGATTGCGGACCTCGCCGCCCAGCACATAGACCGGACTCTTGGAGGCGGAGAGCGTCATTGCCGCGCGCAGGCTGTTGGTGAAAACCCGGAGGTCGGGGCGGCCGAGCACCGCTTCGGCCAGGGTCAGCGTCGAGGTGCCGACATCGATGCCGATCGTCTCGCCGGGGCCGATCAGCGCGGCGGCGGCGGTGGCGATCGCGGTTTTTTCACGAGCGTTTCTGTGACGCCGGCGCTTGAAAGCGGGCTCCTCGAGGTCGAAAACCTCGCGCGGATCGGAGGCCGACGAGACCGCGCCGCCATGCGTGCGGGCCAGCAAGCCGCGCTCTTCGAGCAGCACCAGGTCGCGTCGTATCGTCATCTCGGAAACGCTGAGATTTCCGGCGATTTTCGAGACGGAGACGAAGCCGTTCATCTCGATCCAATCGAGGATGAGGGATTGGCGCGCGCCGGCGGGAATGCGGCCGAGTTCCTGCCCGGCCAGTTCGGCCTGGCCGAAGAGGGGACCGCTCATGGCGCGCCTGCGAGGAAATCGGCTGACATCGCAGTTCCTTCCGGACGTTTAAACTGCAACAGGTTCGAACATTTGCAAACATTATCTGGAAGCAGGGCGTTGTAAAGTGTTCGATTTTGCGTTTTGTTGGGCCACCCAATCCAGCAAGGAACAACTGATATGGCCGGCATATTCGATCTTTCAGGACGCAAGGCAATCGTCACCGGCGGATCGAAGGGCATCGGCGCGGCGATCGTGCGGGCCCTCGACAAGGCCGGCGCGACGGTCGCGATCGCCGATCTCGACGTGATGGCGGCGCAGGCCGTCGTGGCGGAGCTTGAGAATGGCGGCTTCGCGGTCGAAGTCGACGTCACCAAGCGCCAGTCGGTCGACGAGGCCATGCAGAAGGCGATCGACGGCCTTGGCGGCTTCGACCTGCTTTGCGCCAATGCCGGCGTCTCGACCATGCGCCCCGCGGTGGATATCACCGACGAGGAATGGGACTTCAATTTCGACGTCAATGCGCGCGGCGTCTTCCTCGCCAACCAGATCGCCTGCCGCCACTTCCTCGCCAACAAGACCAAGGGCGTGATCGTCAACACCGCGTCGCTGGCGGCCAAGGTCGGCGCGCCGCTGCTGGCGCATTACTCCGCCTCGAAGTTTGCCGTGTTCGGCTGGACCCAGGCGCTGGCTCGCGAGATGGCGCCGAAGAACATCCGCGTCAACTGCGTCTGCCCGGGCTTCGTCAAGACGGCGATGCAGGAGCGCGAGATCGTCTGGGAAGCGGAGCTGCGCGGCATGACGCCGGAAGCGGTGCGCGCCGAATATATTTCGCTCACCCCGCTCGGCCGCATCGAGGAGCCGGAGGATGTAGCCGACGTGGTCGTCTTCCTCGCCTCGGACGCGGCCCGCTTCATGACCGGCCAGGGCATCAACGTCACCGGCGGCGTGCGCATGGACTGAGGCGAGCCGGAGGTTTGTTTCCGGGTCTTGAGAAGAAGATGGGGCGTATCAGGAAGCGATCCGCCCCATTTTTGTCAGTGCGTCGCGGCGCGGCTGCCGACCAGTTCGGTCAGGTAGAAGAGGAAGGCGGCGAGCGGGAAGGCGAGACCGGCCACGACGATGCCGTTCCAGCCGAAGGTCTCGTAGAGCGGGCTGGCGATGGCCGAGCCCACGGCGCCGCCCATGAAGATGGTGGCGACATAGATGCCGCTCAGGCGGCTGCGGATCGCCGGCGCCATCATGAACAGCGAGCGCTGGCCGAACACCATGTTCGCCTGGACGCAGAAATCGAGCAGGATCGCCGCGATCACCAGCACCGCGATCGAGCCGACCGAGACCAGCCCTGACAGCGCGAAGGCGATGAAGACGCCGGCGATTGCCAGGCCCGTGCCGATGCGCCCGAAGCCGCGATCGGCGAGGCGGCCGGCCAGCGGCGCCGACAGCGCGCCGGCGGCGCCCGCCAGCGCGAAGACGGCAATCTGCGTCTGCGACAGGTGGAACGGAGCGCCGGCGAGTTCCAGCGGCGCGCTGGTCCAGAACAGGCTGAAATCGGCGAACAGGGCGAACTGGTAGAAGCCGCGCCGGCGCAGCACCGGCGTATCGCGGAAGATCGACCAGAGCGAGCCGATCAGTTGCGAATAGGTGTGGCCGGAATGGGGATGGCGCTTGGGCAGATGGCGCAGCAGCAGGAGCGCCAGGGCCAGCATCAGGCCTGCCGAGCAGAAGAACACGCCGCGCCAGCCGATCAGGTCGGCCAGCACGCCGGCGAGCGGTCGCGCGAACAGGATGCCGACCATCAGCCCGCCCATGACGTTGCCGACGGTGCGGCCGCGCGTCTCGTCGCTGGCCATGTGGGCGGCCATCGGCACGAGCACCTGGGCGATGCTGGAACAGATGCCGATGAACAGCACCGCGCCGAGGAAGGGCAGGCTGCTCGGCGCGACAGCGGCGAGCAGGAGCGCGAAGGCGGTGACGCCGACGGCGATCAGGATCAGCTTCTTGTTCTCGATGATGTCGCCAAGCGGCACCATCAGCATCAGGCCGACGCCATAGCCGATCTGGGTCAGCGTGACGACGAGGCTGGCGAGCGCCGGCGGCAGGCCGATATCCGGCCCGATCAGCGCGATCAGCGGCTGGGCGTAATAGAGATTGGCGACGATGGCGCCGCAGGCGGCCGCCATCAGGATGGTCAGGGGCCCGGAAATGGTAGCGGGAATCGGCGCCGGCTCGACGCCGGCTGAATCTGGCAGTCGCATGAGAAAGCTCTTGTTTGATGGTGGGGCGATCGCCTCAGTGCGACGTCCGGCCATCCGGGGGGAAGGACGATGGGCAAGAAATGGCAGCTTTCGCGGGCCAATCCTATCATCCGTAAGGATGAGTGGATCCCCCAGCCGCGGTTTTGAAATCGGAGAGGCTCAGTCCCTCGGCGTCAGCACGCCTTCGAGCGCCACCAGCCTTCCACGTTTGATCACGGTGCGGCCGCGCGGCGCGCCGGCGACGGCCTCCGGCACCGAGCCGGCGTCGAGCAGCACGATGTCGGCGCGCCGGCCCGGCCCGAGGCCATAATGCGTGACGCCCAGCACGGCGGCGGGGATTTCCGTCACCATGGCGAAGGCGTGCACGAGATCCGGGTCGGCGAGGAACTCCTGCCGGTAGCCGATGATCTGGGCGCGGCGCAGCAGGTCGCCATCGCCATAGGGCGACCAGGCGTCGCGGATGTTGTCGGAGCCGGCAAAGACGGTAACGCCCGCCTCCCGCAGTCGCTTGACCGGCGGCATGGCGACAGGGCCGGGGCCGTTGGTCATGATGGCGACGCGAGCGTTGGCCAGTGCCTCGGCCGTGCGGAAAAACTCGAAATCATCGATCTGGCCGAGCGCGAAGGCGTGGCTGACCGCCACCTTGCCCTCCAGCCCGAGCGCCAGGGTGCGGGCCGCGATCTGGCGCAGTTCGAACGCGCCGAGCGGGCCGGAATCATGCAGGTGGATGTCGACGCCGACGCCATGCTTCTCCGCGACCGCGAAGACCGCGTCGAGATGGCCGGTCACGTCCTGGTCGATGCCGGCCGGGTCGAGCCCGCCGACGAGATCGGCGCCCTCGCGGATCGCCGCATCGAGCAGGTCGGCGACGCCGGGATCGATCCGGATGCCGCTTTGCGGGAAGGCGACGATCTGGATGTCGACCAGATCCCAGTAGCGTTCCTTGAGGCGCAGCAGCGCATGCAGGCCTTTCAGGCCCACTTCCGTGTCGATGTCGACATGGCTCCGGAGGCTTCCGGTGCCGAAGGCGGCGATCTGCTCGATCAGCCGGCCGCCGCGCTCCTCGACCGGCAGCGCCACGGTGCGGCGAAGCTGCTTCTCCGCCTCGATCCGCAGCGCGACCGTGTCGCCGGGAATATGCGGGATGAAGGGCAGGCCGAGCAGCGTCTTGTCGAGATGGATGTGCCCCTCGACAAAGGAGGGCGCGGCCAGGCGATCGGTGGCGTCGATGCGGTCGCAATCGGCGGGCCCCTGGCCGGCCGGCACGATGGCCGCGATGGTTTCGCCGGCGATGAGGATATCGACGCGGCGCCCGTCGGCAAGCGTGGCACCGGAAATGACGAGGCTCGGCAGCAGCGAAGGGCTCAAGAGATCAGTCCCATCCGCCGGGCAGCGACGACGCGGTAGAGCCGGTCGCCATAGACGGCTTCCTCCTCGCGGGCGGAGAAGACGAGGCTGATATCATGCTCGTCGTCCGACTGGATCGCAGCCGCAGCGATTTCCGGCCAGCCCGGAGCGGGCAGGTGGCGCCATTGATCCAGCTGCTCGGCGCTCGGCAGGCTGGGGAAGCCGATCTTCGGCACCAGCGATGCGATGATCTGCCAGAAATAGCGCTGCAGCGCCGGACGGTCGGCCTCGGCCAGATGCGGTCCGATCATCCGGATCCAGTGCGAGCCGGTCAGCGCGTGCAGCGAGGAGAAGTCCATGGTCGCGGCGAACAGCGCCAGCGAGGTCTCGGCCAGCCTGCGGCCGGTATCCGGGCCGATGGCGAGCCAGTCGACGACGGGGGCAAACGATTCCTTCTCGCCCGCCGCGCGGATGTTGTGCCAGAGCAGGTCGGTTTCGGGCTCGACTTCGCGCAGGCAGGACAATTCGCAGGCGCGGGCCAGGACCTGGCCGGGATCGTCGGTGACCGGTGCGGCGCCGGTGGCGCGCGGCATGGTGAGATAGGTGGCCGACCAGTAGCCGAGCGCGGTGCCGACTTCGCTCGGATCCATCCGCATCACGCCATAGGCGGTGCGCATCATGCCGTGCAGCGCGCTGGCGCCGATGCCGGGGATCAGCGTCGGCAGATAGGTCTGGATCGCGGCGTCGATGCCGATCCGGCGAACTTCAGCCTCGAAGAACCTACGATAATCCTGTTCGCGCGCGCGCTCACCAAGCGCCTCCGTCCAGCTCTCGCGCGAAATCGGCGCGACCGGCGGCGGCTGCGGAACCAGGCCATTGGTGTCTCGATAGGTGTCGAAATAGTCGCGCAGCCGTTCCTTCGAGGCGCCGAGCCGATCGAGCGCCACCAGGATCATCGGCAGATGATTGGCCAGCAGCAGCGGAAACTCGGCGCTGAACATCCGGACTTCGACAAGCAGGTCCTCGAGAGTGTCAGTCTCGGTGCGCGGGGATAGGGCCATGGCATTCCTCGGGAATTAGGTCTTCGTGTTCGAGACGCTGAAGTGAACTTCATCATAGGCCATCAATTCCGCATAGTGCCGGTCTGCGTCGTCGAGGAAAAGGCCCTTTGTCAAAGCCGCGACCATTCTTGGCACGCCATATTTGAGCCCGGTAATGCCGTTGCAGATCGGCCCAAGACTCGGCACCGCGCCATTGTTGAAGACATGGATGTTGGCGAGATGCGGCGCCGTTCCCGGATGCTTCTCGGTGAATTCGAAGGCGCGGCCGAGATAGGGATAGCGGCCGAGGCTGGCATCCGTCTCGCCCTCCGGCGCGGCGAAGCGATCGGACCACAGCGCGATGTCGTCGACGAGGTTGGCCAGCTCCGGCCGGCGGCGCAGGTCGATGTCGTAGCCCGTGCCGAGCAGCAGGTGGTCGAAGTCGAACCGGCCGCGCGGCGTGTCGAGCCGGATGCGGCCGTTCTCGACGGTCAGCCGCTCGGGCGGACAGCCGAGCTCAAGGCGGAAATTCGGAAAGGCGCAGGCGGCGTTGAACATCTCCGTCGTCGGCGGCGTCTTGATGTCGAAGAAGCGGCGCATGAAGCGCCAGCGGCGCAGATCGTCGAGATCGGCGAAATGGCTGAGGAAGCCCGGAAAATTCGTCCAGGCGAGAACCTCGGTCTTGGCGAATTCGGTGGCACGGCCAAACAGGGTCGCCGAGCGCGCGCCGGCCCGGAGCGCCGCCGACGCCCAGTCGAAGGCGGAGGAGGACGAGCCGAGAATGCCGACGTCGCGGCCGGCCAAGCGCGACGTGTCGATCGCCTCGCCGCTATGGGTCCAGAATTCGCGCGGCAGGTTCTCCGAGACGATGGCCGGCACGGAATGGCCGCCGGCGCCCTCGATGCCGGTGGCCAGCACGATCTTGCGCGCGTAGATCCGTTCGGTTCCCTGGGGGCTCTCGACCGAGAGCGCCAGGCCGTCGGAAAAAGGCTCGATGGCGGTGAGCGTGGTTTCGTTGCGCACGGCAAGGTCGGTGACGCGGCGATACCAGCGCAGATAGTCCATCCAGTCGGCGCGGCCGATCTTGCCGAGGCTGTCCCAGGACTGCGCGCCATGGATCGCCTCGTGCCAGGCGCGATAGGTCAGGCTGGGGACGCCCAGATCTGGTCCGGCGAGATGCTTGGGCGAGCGCAGCGTGTCCATGCGGGCGCAGGTCAGCCACGGTCCTTCCTGCCCCTCGGGCCGGGCATCGAGGATCAGCACGTTGACGACGCCCTGCCGCTTCAACCCGAAGGCGATCGACAATCCGGAGAGGCCAGCGCCGATGATGACGACGTCATGGACGGGTGCGCCTTCCGGGCCGCCGCGCGCTGGAATCCACGCCCGCGGCGCAGCCTCGATGCGGATCAGGTCGACCGCGATTTGCCGTTCCAGTTCGGCCAGTTGGGGGCAAAAGGTCATGCGGCGCATCCTCGCTCGGGAAGGCCTGCATCGTATCGCATCGGTGCGAAACTGTGCTTGACGTAAAATTAGGCATCAGCGATTTTTTCTGTCGTGCGCCAGGGCTCATGATTTCGCAGCATATGCATGCCCAAATGCTGCAAGCGAACATCGTTGTTGTTTGCGAAGGAACATCGCGACGCAAGCTGACTGCAAGTTGGGCAAGCTGCCAATTGAAGGAACAGCTTGATGAAAGCTGTTCATCTTGGGTTTTGCAGGAATAAAAGGTAGGTCTTGAGCCCGGTATTGTTTGATGTAAGCTGCGCCACGCCCCTTGTCCCGAGGAAGAGAAAGTCACAGGAATGAGCACCGCATCGCTGTTAAAGCTCGGAGTTGCCGGGCTGGTCTATGTGAGCATCGCGGGCGCCGCGCTCGCCGCGGACAAGCCGCTGGCCGGCATCACGCTGAACCTTGCCTCGCAGAACGACCAGTTCGCGCCGGTGATCGCCAAGCTGGCGCCGAAATTCGAGGAAGAAACTGGCGCGACCGTCAAGGTCGATATCCTCGATTATGGCTCGCTGCTGACCAAGACCCAGGCCGACTTCATCGGCCACACCAAGAATTACGACCTGGTGACGATGGATATCGTCTGGGCCGGGCAGTATGCCGACAACAAATACACCGTCGACCTGACCGACTGGATCAAGCGCGACGCCGCCGAGATGAAGCTGGACGATATCTATCCGTCCACGATCAAGTATATTGGCCAGTATGACGGCAAGCAGGTGGCATTTCCGTTCGCCGGCTATGCGGCTCTGCTGGCCTATCGCAAGGATCTGCTCGACGCGGCCGGCCTGAAGGTTCCCGAGACGGCGGAAGAGTTCGTCGAGACGGCGATCAAGCTGACCAATCCCGACAAGAAGCAATATGGCTTCGTCGCCAACGGCCAGAAGGGCCCGGCGGTGGCGCAGGACTGGCTGCAGTACAACGCCCAGCTCGGCGGCTCGGTGCTCGATGCGTCCGGCAAGCCGGCGATCAATTCGGAAGCCAATATCAACAGCCTGAAGGTCTACAAGGAGCTGTTCGACAAGGCGGCCCCTCCCGGCGCCGTCGACTATGACTGGGGCGGCCGCGAGGAAAGCTTCCGCCAGGGTCTGGTCGCGATGATGGAAACCTGGTCGGTCGGCGCGCCTGGCTACTATGATCCCTCCATGTCGAAGATCGTCGACAGCGTCGCCATCACCACCACGCCGGGCGCCAAGGGCCTGCCGGTCAAGTATGGCCTCGGCGGCTGGGGCATGGGCATCAATGCCGATATCGACCCGGCCCAGCAGGAAGCCGCCTGGAAGTTCATCAAGTGGCTGACCAGCCCGGAGATCCAGAAGGAATTCAACATGGAGGGCGCCGGCAGCTACATCCGCAAGTCGACGCTCGCCGACCCGGACCTGAACAAGAAGTTCCCCTATCTGCCTGTCATCGCCAAATCGTTCGAGAACGCCGACGGCGACTATCGCCCGCGCATTCCGCAGTATCCCGAAATCCAGGATCTGCTGGGCACGGCCGTGAATGCCGTGCTGGTCGGCGGCGTCGAGCCGAAGGCGGCCCTCGACGAAGTGCAGGAAAAGGCTTTGAAGCTGTTCTGATCGGCCTCGATACCGGGCGAGGGCGCCAAGCTCTCGCTCGGCTCCTCCCTGTGCAGGTGAGGGGGACCCATCCGGAAAGACTGCAGACCTTCGCCCGCCGCACGATGTGCGTCGACCGCTCCCTCAGGGAGAGGTAAGGAAGTGACGGGTGCTTCCGCTTAGACGATCTGGATCCAGCGAGGGTGTTCCGCATTGGCTACGACTTCCGTCGGCTCGATCGATTTCCCCCAGCGCAAGGCGGCCCGCCTGCGCTTCCAGGACCGGCGCAGGCTCTTCCTGATTGCGCTCGCCGTCCCGGCCGTCGTCTATGTCGTGCTGATCGCGCTCTGGCCGCTGGCGCAGGGCATCTGGTATTCGTTCTTCGATTATAATCTGCTGCGCGGCGGCGGAAGGCGGACCTTCGTCGGCCTCGCCAACTATGCCGAGCTGTGGACGGACTCGACGGCGCGCCGGGCGCTGATCAACACCTTCGTTTTCACCTTCGCCGCCGTGGCGCTGGAGTTCGTCTTCGGGCTCTGCCTGGCGCTGCTGCTCTGGCGCGAGGGGCGCTTCAACCGCATCTGCCTCGCCTTCCTGCTGATCCCGGTCACGATCACGCCGGTGGTCGTTGGCCTGATCTTCCGCGCGCTGCTCGCTGTCGACTACGGCTTCTTCGGCTATTACCTGGCCGAATGGGGCATATCCGGCCCGCGCGGCTTCCTCGCCTCGACGAGCGCCGCGCTGCCGGTCGTCATCCTGATCGATGTCTGGGAATGGACGCCGCTGGTCGCACTGATCCTGCTCGCCGGGCTCAAGTCGCTGCCGGGCGATATCCTGGAGGCGGCCTCCGCCGATGGCGCGACGGCGTTGCAGCGCTTCCGTCTCGTCGTGCTGCCGCTGCTGCTGCCGACCGTGTTCCTGGCGCTGGTGTTGCGGGTGATGGATGCGTTCCGCGTGTTCGACATCATCTTCGTCACCACCGGCGGCGGACCGGGCGACGCGACCAATTCGCTGATGGTCTATGGCGTCAAGCAGGGCCTGCAGTTCTTCAACATCGGCTTTGCCTCGGCGATCGGCAATGTCGCGATCCTCTGTATCGCGGTGCTCTGCGCCGCCTTCACCCTGCTGATCCGCCGCGCCGATGTAAGGGCCAACGAGACATGAAAGCCCGCACCCGCCAGATCGCGATCGAGCGCACCACGCTGGTCGTCATCCTCGCCCTCTACATGATCCCGGTGCTGTGGCTGGTCTCGACCGCCTACAAGCCGCCGCGCGAGATCTTCTCTTCGCCGCCGAGCTTCACCTTCAGCCCGACCCTGTTCAATTTCGAGCGCATCTTCCAGCTGTTCGACGTCTGGCAATTGCTGAAGTCGAGCATCGTCATGAGCCTCGGCACCACCGTGCTGTCGCTGCTGCTCGGCGTGCCGGCCGGCTATGCGCTGGCGCGCTCGAAATCGCGCTACGCCATCGTCGTCGCCTATTTCTTCCTGGCGATCCGCACGGTGCCGATCATCGCGACGCTGATCCCGTTCTACCTGATGATGCGCGACATCGGCCTGCTCGGGACGTGGTGGGCCGTCATCCTGATCAACACGACGCTGAACTGCGCCTTCGTCACCTGGATGATGTTCTCCTATTTCCGCGCGCTGCCGCGCGACATGGAGGAGGCGGCGCTGACGGACGGCTGCACGCTCTGGGGCGCGTTCTACCGCGTTGCCCTGCCGACCGTGGTGCCGGGCATCATCGCTAGCGCGCTGTTCTGCATCATGTTCTCGTGGAACGACTTCCTGACGCCGATGTTCCTGACCAATTCGGACACCAAGCCGCTCTCCGTGGCGCTGCTGGCCTCATTCGGCACCAAGGACATCACCTGGGGCACGCTCGGCGCGCTGGCGCATTTCTCGACCGTGCCGATCGTGCTGATGGCGCTGTTCCTGAACCGCTATTTCGTCCAGGGCCTGACCAAGGGCGTGCACTGACCCTTTGCGGGGCGGGGAGGGCGCGGCCTATGCCGCGGCCCTGCCGCAGTCCGTGCGGTCGGCAATGTCAGATGGCCCTTCGAGCGCCACGGCGCGCGGGCGCAGAATCGACGGAAAAAAATGGGCAAGGCATCGCACCGCGCCGCCGACCATTCAGCCGGTTGCGCGGTGCGTAGGGCGCGGGCAACAGCGCTCGGCCCCCCGACCGATCGTGCGCCCGCAGCGCCTGGAGGCAGCGTCCTCAGTTCCGTAGCGGACGAGCGGCCTGGATCGGGGGCCGCTGGTCGGTGGGCTTCGGGTTGACGCTCAGATGGCGCGTCTGCCGTTCGGCCCAGGCGACGGAGGTCATAAAGACCAGGAAGGCGCTGATAATGGCGCCCAGAGCGAGGATGTTGGCTGCAGTCATGACAGGCTCCGTTTTTCGACGGAACCAATATCGAGCTCCAGATTGTAGCCTGCCTTGATCGAAATCAACCGATCTCTTTGACCCAATAGGCGATTTTCCGGAATTGCCCGTAAATTGCCGTTATTTTGATCCGATTGCTCAGGCGACGATCGCCTGCTCGGTCGCCGCATCGAACAGATGGATGCGGGACGGGTCGACGGTGAGGCAGATTCGGTCGTCCTTGCGCACCGGCAAGGTGCCGTCGACGATGGCGCGCAGCCTTGTGCGAGCCGAGCTCAGTTCCTCGCCGTCCTCCGAAACACCGGCCGCGACCACCGCCGCGCCGTCGAGATCGAGATGGACCAGCAGGCTGGCGCCGAGATCCTCGACGAACGCCACGCGGCCGGAGAGCTTGCCCGGACCGGGCGTGGGGTCGTCGACGAACTGGAAGGCCTCGGGGCGGATGCCGGCGATGATGTCCCGGCCCGCGAAGCGCGCGATGCCGGGGCGGGCGGCAAGCGACGCCGGGTCGAGCGCGATCGTCAACTCGCCGAGCTTCAGCGCGGGGCCGCCCTCGGTGGCGATGACCTGACCGGGCAGCAGGTTCATCGGCGGCGAACCGATGAAGCCGGCGACGAACAGATTGGCCGGCGCGTCGTAGAGCGTGCGCGGCGCGGCAAGCTGCTGCAGCACGCCCTTGTTCATCACGGCGACGCGGTCGCCCATCGTCATCGCCTCGACCTGGTCATGCGTGACATAGACGGTGGTGACGCCGGTCATCTTCTGCAGATGCGCGATCTCGGCCCGCATCTGGCCGCGCAGCCGCGCGTCGAGATTGGAAAGCGGCTCGTCCATCAGGAAGGCTTTTGGCGAGCGCACGAGGGCGCGGCCCATGGCGACGCGCTGGCGTTGGCCGCCGGAAAGCCGCCCCGGCTTGCGGTCGAGCAGGTCGGAAAGCTCGAGCAGCTTGGCCGTCTCCTCGACCTTGGCGCGGATTTCCGCCTTGTCGGAGCCGCGCACCCGCAGGCCGAAGCCGATATTGTCGGCGACCGAGAGATGCGGATAGAGCGCGTAGGACTGGAACACCATGGCGATGTTGCGGTCGCGCGGCGACAGGTCGTTGGCGACCGCGCCGTCAATCACCAGCGAGCCGTCGGAGATTTCCTCCAGCCCCGCGATCATGCGCAGCGCCGTCGACTTGCCGCAGCCGGACGGGCCGACCAGCACCAGAAACTCGCCATCGGCGATCTTCAAATCGAGCGCGTTGACGGCGAGCTGGCCGTCATCATAGCGCTTGGTCACCCGCTCAAAGACGATCTCGGCCATTGCCATTCCCTCATGTCGGAAGGCGAGCGTGCCACGCCCGGGGACCGCCTGTCAAAGCCGAGGAGTGCTGCAATTTCAACCGTTTCGGTGCCTTATTCGGCATGTTCGGTTGATGCTATCCGGCGGGTGGAATCTCGAACACGCGGATGATCTCGACCATCTTGGCGACGCTCTCTTCCGAGGTGACGTCGAGCGTCGGCGCGGTGGCGAAACCGAGTGCGACGGCCTCCGGCGCCACGGCCTGGCTGCCCGTCCGGCACGAAGCATGGATCTCGCGCGCGCCGGTCCTGTCGAGGATATGCGCGACATTGTCCGGCCGCACGCCCGAGCCCGGCATGATCGCCAGCCGGTCGCCGGCACGTTGCACCAGTTCGGCCAGCAGCGGCACGCCGTCCATCGCCTTGCGCTCGCGACCCGAGGTCAGGATGCGTTCGAAGCCGAGCGAGACGGCCGTCTCCAGCGCCTCGAACGGATCCGGCACGAGGTCGAAGGCGCGATGCAACGTGGCGCCGAGACCTTCGGCATGGCTGCGCAGATGGAACAGCGCCTCGGCATCTAGCTTTCCGCGCGGTTCCGATGCGCCCAGCACGACGCCGGCGAGGCCGGCGGCGCGAGCGGCGTCGATGTCGCGGCGCATCTGGTCGATTTCGCCGGGCGAGAAGACGAAATCGCCCTCGCGCGGCCGGATCATCGCATAGACCGGCACGCCCGCCTTGGCGGCGATCTTCATGAGGCCGGGGGAGGGCGTCAGCCCGCCGATCGACAATGCGCTGCAGAGTTCGATGCGGTCGGCGCCGCCATGGATGGCTGCGGCGAGGCCGTCGGGCGTGTCGACGCAGATTTCAAGCTGGATTTTCATGGGTGCCATTGAATCACGCCGGAAGTTCTTCCGCCAGCATCGCCGCGCCGATCAGGCCACTGGCGCCGCGCGTCCGGCCGGGAACGACCAGCGGCGTGTCATAGCGGCCGAGCACGCGCGCCCGCACGGCGAGGTCGATCCGCTCCAGCAGCGCCGGATCGGAGGAGAGCCCGCCGCCGACCGGGATGACCCAGGGGCCGATGGTGTTGACGATCACCGAAAGCGGCCCGGCGATCAGTTCCACGAAGGCGTCGACCGTGCGCGCGGCATCGGCATCGCCGGCGTGCCAGGCCTGGGTGATCTCGTGGCTGGTCAGGCTTGCGCCGGTGAACGCCGCGTGGATCCGCTCCAGCCCGCGCGCCGAGCCATAGCTGTCGAGGCAGCCGATCTGGCCGCAGCCGCAGCGGATGACCGGGATGCCGCGCGCCGCGACGGCTTCCGCCAGAATCGGGCCATGGCCCCATTCGCCGGTGACGCCATTGGCGCCGCGCACCATGCGGCCGCCGATCACAAGCCCGCCGCCAACGCCGGTGCCCAGAATGGCACCGAAGACGATTGGCTTGCCCCGGCCGGCGCCGACTGTCGCCTCGGCCAGCGCGAAGCAGTCGGCGTCATTGCCGACCCGCACGGGCACACCGAGCGCTGCGGAGATCTCGTTCTCCAGATGATGACCATTCACGACGGGGACATTGGCCGCCTGCGCGATGCCGGTGGCGCTGTCCGTGGTGCCGGCGATCGAGATGCCGATCCGCGTCGCATGGCCGCCGTCGGCGGCGACGAGCGACCGCAGGGCGGCGACGAAATCGCCCCAGTTCGTGTGCGGGGTCGGGAGGGTCGCCCGGTTGGTCACCGCGCCCTCCCGGTCGACACGGGCGAACTCGATCTTGGAGCCGCCAATGTCGAAGGCTGCGGTAACGGACATCTCGTCTCCCGGATCAGGCGAGCGGCGCAAAATGCTGGCGCTCGCCGCCGATGAACACGTCGAGGACGGAGAGATCCCCGGCGAGATGGACGAAATCGGCGCGCGAACCCGGCGCGATCCGGCCATGCGTCCGGTCGATGCCGAGGAACTGCGCCGGATAGAGCGAGGCCATGCGCAACGTCTCGTCCAGGCCGATGCCGACCGTGCCGGTCATGAAGCGGATGGCGCCGACCATGTCGAGATCGGAGCCGGCCAGCGTGCCGTCGTCCAGCGTCAGCTTGCCGTTCTCGCGGGTGATGGTGCGGCCGTTGAGTTCGAACTCGGTGATGGTCGTGCTGATCGTCGACATGGCGTCGGTGACGATGAAGATGCGTCCCGGGGCGCGCTTGGCGCGCAGCGCATTGGCGATCGCCGCCGGATGGACGTGCAGCCCGTCCGGGATGATGCCGCACCAGGCGTCGGCGCTGTCGAGCGCCGCGCCGACGACGCCCGGCGAGCGGTGGCCAAGCTGGCTCATCGCATTGAAGAGATGGGTGATGCCGCGCGCGCCGGCATTGAAGGCCGCCATGGCGGTTTCATAGGAGGCGTCGGAATGGCCGATGGCGACATGGACGCCGGCCGCCGTCAGCCGCGCGATCTGCGCCGGCGGCACGGTTTCGGCGGCGACCGTGGTCAGCACATGCTGGAGCCCGGTCGAGATCAGGCGCTCCAGATCGGCCTCGTCCATCGCGCGGATGAAGCCCGGATTATGCGCGCCCTTGCGGGCGATCGAGAGGTGCGGCCCCTCGATATGCAGGCCGAGGCAACCCGGCACGCCGGCGGCGATCGCGTCGCGCGCGGCGGCGATCACAGCCTCGGTCACGGCGGGCGTGTCGGTGATCAGCGTCGGCAACAGCGCCGTGGTGCCGTAGCGGGCATGCGCGGTGCAGATGGTGCGGATGCCCTCGACCGTCGCGGCACTGTTCAGCAGCGCGCCGCCGCCGCCATTGACCTGCGCGTCGACGAAGCCGGGCGCCAGCAGGCCGCCCTCCAGGTCGATCGTGGCCACGCCTTCCGGCAGGCCGCCGGGCCCGACGATATCGACGACCGTGCCGCCTTCGACAAGAACGGCGGCATCCCGGCGGCGCGTCGCGCCGTCGAACAATTCTGCGCCCCGATAGGCGGTCAGGTTCGGCATGGGCTCTTCCTGAAAATCCGTGTTGGCGGAATGGATAGCATGGCCGGTACCGCAAGGAACCGGCCACTTGTTCTTCACCTCTCCCCGAGGGGGAGGTGCGGAGCCAGCCCCTCCGGGGCCTGTCGCGCCTAAACCGTCTCGGTCACCTTGTTGAGGCCGCGCGGTTTGTCGGGGTTGTAGCCTCGGGCCACGGCCACCGTTTCGGCAAAGCGGTAGAAGGAGAGCGCGATCGAGACCGGGTCGGTCAGCGCGTGGCCGGTGGGAGCGATCGGCAGGCGCGGGCCGGGGATCGTCGCGGCGGTGGCGGTAAACACCTTGGCGCCTCGCGCATGCAGCGCCGAAACGGTCGCGACCATGCTGGGCGATGCCGCGTCGTCCGGGATGAAGGCGATGAGCGGGAAGTTCTCGTCGACCAGCGACACCGGGCCATGCTGCAATTCGGCGCCGGAATAGGCCTCGGCATGCAGGATCGAGGTTTCCTTGAGCTTCAGTGCCGCTTCCTGTGCCACCGCGAAGCCGGGGCCACGGCCCAGCGTATAGAGCGACGAGGCGTTGACGACCATGTCGCGCGCTTCGCTCCAGTCGCATTCGAGCGCGGCGTCGAGCTTGTCGGGCAGGGCGGCGATGGCGGCCTGCAGATCTTTGTCCTGGCGCCATTCGGCGAGGATGGCGAGGCCGGCGACCACCGAGGTGATGTAGGACTTGGTCGAGGCGACGCTCTTTTCCGGACCGGCGCGCAGCGGCACGAAGATGTCGGCGAGCGACGCCAGCGGCGCGTCCTCGACATTGACGAGGGCGATGCTGGCGGCGCCGCCCTTCTTGGCGGCCTCGACCATGGCGAGCAGGTCCGGGCTCTTGCCCGACTGCGAGGTGGCGATCACCGCGCCGCCGGGCAGATGAAGCGGCGTCTTGTAGATCGAGGCGATCGAGGGGCCGAGCGAGGCGACCGGCACGCCGGTCGTGATCTCGCAGGCATATTTGAAGAAGGCGCTGGCATGGTCGGACGAGCCGCGCGCCACGGTCACGATGACCTTGGGATCCAGGCTGCGCAGGCGCGCGCCGGCTTCGCGGATCGCGTCGCCGGATTGCTCCAGCAGGCGGCGGACGGCGGCCGGGGCTTCGTCGATCTCGGCGCGCATCAGGGTCGTGGTCATCGTCGTGTTCCTCTTTCCAACTCTAGCGCGGCGGCGCTTCGGTCAGGTTCAATTCGGCTACGAAATCATAGGCATCGCCGCGATAATGCGAGCGCGTGAACTCGACGATGCGGCCATCCGGCAGATAGGAGATGCGCTCGATCGCCAGCGCGGCGGAGCCGGCGGCGATGCCGAGCAGGCTGGCATCGGCGCTGCCGACATTCTCGGCGTTGAGGCGCTGCACGGCGCGCACCGGGCGCATGCCGACCGAGGTCAGCGCATCATACAGCGAATTGGTGACGATCATCGGGTCGGGCAGGATCCGGGCCGGGATGACGGCGCGCTCGATCGCCATCGGCTCGTTGTCGGCAAGGCGCAGACGGTGGAGGCGCGAGACGCGCTCGGTCGGGGCGAGGCCGAGGATCATCGCCTCGGCCGAGGTCGGCATGCCGACGGAGCGCTCGATCCAGCTTGCGGTGGGCACCAGGCCGCGGCTTTTCATATCCTCGGTGAAGGAGGAGAGGCGGGACAGCGGCTGCTCGACGCGGCCGCCGCTGCGCGACACGAAGGTGCCGGAGCCATGGCGCTGGCGCAGCACGCCATCGGCGACGAGGCCCTGGATCGCCTTGCGCACCGTGACGCGCGAGACGCCGAGCGAACTCGCCATATCGCGCTCCGGCGGCAAGGCGGCGTTGGCCGGCAGCCGGCCATCCGAGATCGCGGCGCGGATCAGCGTCTGCAGGCGGAAATAGAGCGGGCCGCCTTCTTCGTCGGCGAGATGGTCGGGCGCGAAGAGGAAATCGCTCATGCCGACACCCCCGCGGGAAGCAGCGTCGCGGCCAGGATCAGCGCGCCGTCGAGCGCATCGCCGGCGGGCGGCGCGACATGGGCGGCGATCCCGGGCGAGAGCCGCTCGGCATAGAGCGGCGCGAGGCCGCCCAGCAGGCTGATGCGCGCCGCGCCCAGCTCGACGAGCCGGTTCAGCGCCACTTCGATGTCGCGGGTGGCTTCCGCCAGGAGTGCCGAGGCGATGGTGTCGCCGGCGGCGGCGCGCTCGAACACCAGCGGGGCGAAGGTGCCGTAGTCGCGCGGCAGCGCCGTCTTGCAGAAGGTGACCATGCGGTCCGGCTTGCCGTCGAACTGCGCCAGCAGCGTGTCGGTGAGGGCGGTTGAGGGAACCAGCGAGTCATGCGCCAGCACGGCCTGGCGCATGGCCATATGGCCGAGCCAGGCGCCGCTGCCCTGGTCGCCGAGCTGGAAGCCCCAGCCGCCGACCGTGACGAAGACGCCGCCGGTCTGGACCACATAGGCCGTGCCGGTACCGAGGATGGCGATGGCGCCATTGCCGTCGGGATGGGCGCCGCGACAGGCGATCCAGGCATCCATTTCCAGCGCGGTGCGGGCGAAGGGGAGGTCGGAGGCCAGGAAGCGTTCGGAGAGATCCGGGATGTTGGCGCCCGCGAGGCCGAGGCCGACGAGGCAGCGGCCGAGATCCGCGCCGCTCAATCCACCCGCGATCAGGGCGCCCTCGACGGCGGCGACGATGTTGTCCCGCGCCGTCTCGACGCCGGCCAGGATGTTGGCGGTGCCGGTGACGCATTCGCCGATCGGCGTGCCGTCGGGCCAGCGGGCGCGCGCCCTGCAGCGGGTTCCGCCACCGTCGACGCCTACCAGAATCAATTGGCCAGCCCTTGCTATCGATCCGGACATGTCACCCGCTTCGAGCCGAAATGCGAGGTTGCAGGCGGCCGGAGGGCCCGATCCGGATGCCGATATCGATAATACCAAATTGAATCCAGTTGGGAAGGCCGAATACCACTTCAGACCATGGTATCCTGGTTCTTATGGGAGTAAAAATAAGGCATTTGGGATTATGTGTTTGAATTAGCGATACAAAATCGATTTGCGCCACCGCTTTTGGAAAAGTGGGCGGAAGCGCGCCCTTGCCGTCTGGACGCAATGGTACTTTGTTGGTATCGTTTTCCTGAGGACGTCAATGGGGGATGCTGGTTTCATGGCAATGCCGCGTACGGAAGTGGTGGAAGACCGCTTCGAGGGCATCGATCTCTGGCCGACGGCCGACGCGCTTGCCGCCTTGGCCGAAGGGCAGATTCGCGGCGCCATGTCGGTCCGTGGCGCCATTCCCGCGCTCGCCGCCGCCGCCGAGCGGGCGGCCGAATGCCTCGCCAGGGGCGGCCGTCTCGTCTATTTCGGCGCCGGTTCCTCGGGCCTGCTCGCCCTCGTCGACGCTCTCGAAATCCCCCAGACCTTCAGCGTGCCGCAGAGCCAGATCCTGGTGCTGATGGCCGGCGGCATGGCGATGACCGAGACGCTGACCGGCGGGCCGGAAGATATCGCCGAACTCGGCGTTGCCGACATCGACGCCGCACGGCTTGGACCCGACGATTGCGTCGTCGCGGCGTCCGCCAGCGGCTCGACCCCCTATACGGTCGCCGGCCTCGAAGCGGCGCGGAAGACGGGCGCCGCCACCGTGGCGATCGCCTGCAACGCCTCGGCGCCGCTGTTCGCCCATGCCGATATCGCCGTGTTCCTCGATTCCGGGCCGGAAGTGCTGGCGGGATCGACGCGTATGGCGGCGGGTACGGCGCAGAAGGCCGCCTTCAACATGCTCTCGACCATGATCGCCATCCGCCTCGGCCATGTGGTCGATGGGCAGATGGTCAATGTCCGCGCCGACAATGCCAAGCTGCGCGGCCGCGCCGCCCGCATCATCGCGCGGATCGCCAAAGTCGACGAGACATCCGGCATCGCGGCGCTGGATGCCGCCGATGGCGAGGTGAAGCCCGCCATCCTGATCGCGGCCGGAGCGGCGGATGCCGCCCGCGCCGAGCAACTGCTCGCGGCCCACAAGGGCAATCTCCGCGCGGCGCTCGCTGCGCTGGGAACACGCGAAACCGCATAACCCGATGCTGCCGCACCAACGCGGCGGCACGGACCAGAGAGGAGTCATTTCATGAACAATCTCAGGAAGACCCTGCTTGCGACGACGGTCGCGGCGATCGGCGCGAGCTTCGCTGCCCCGGCTTTCGCCGAGGACGTCACGCTGACGATCGAAAGCTGGCGCAATGACGATCTGCCGATCTGGCAGGAGAAGCTGATCCCGGCCTTCGAGGCCAAGCATCCCGGTATCAAGCTGAACTTCGCCCCGTCCGCTCCGACCGAATATGACGCGGCGCTCGGCGCCAAGCTTGACGCGGGCTCGGCCGGCGACATCATCACCTGCCGTCCGTTCGACAAGTCGCTGGCGCTGTTCCAGAAGGGCCAGCTCGCCTCGCTGAACGACGTGGCCGGCATGGACAAGTTCTCGTCCGTCGCCAAGTCCGCCTGGATCACCGATGACGGCAAGGACACGTTCTGCGTGCCGGTCGCCGCCGTCATCCATGGTTTCATCTACAACAAGGAAGCCTTCGACAAGCTCGGGATCTCCGTGCCGCAGACCGAAGACGAATTCTTCGCGGCGCTCGAGAAGATCAAGGCCGACGGCACCTATATCCCGCTCGCCATGGGCACTAAGGATCTCTGGGAAGCCGCGACCATGGGCTACCAGAACATCGGTCCGAACTACTGGAAGGGTGAAGAGGGCCGTCTTGCCCTGATCGCCGGCAAGCAGAAGCTGACCGATCCGCAGTGGGTCGAGCCCTTCGCGACGCTCGCCAAGTGGGCGCCCTATATGGGCGACGGCTTCGAGGCCCAGACCTATCCGGACAGCCAGAACCTGTTCACGCTCGGCCGCGCCGCCATCTACCCGGCCGGTTCGTGGGAAATCTCGGGCTTCAACCAGCAGGCCCAGTTCAAGATGGGCGCGTTCCCGCCGCCGGTGAAGAAGGCCGGCGACGAATGCTACATCTCCGACCACACCGATCTCGCGATCGGCATGAACGCCAAGACGGCGCATCCGGAACAGGCGAAGCAGTTCCTCGCCTGGGTCGCTTCGCCCGAGTTCGCCGAGATCTACGCCAACGCGCTGCCGGGCTTCTTCAGCCTGTCCTCGACGCCGGTGAAGATGCAGGACCCGCTGGCCGAGGAGTTCGTCTCCTGGCGCGAGAAGTGCAAGCCGACGATCCGCTCGACCTACCAGATCCTGTCGCGCGGCACGCCGAACCTCGAGAACGAGACCTGGACGGAATCGGCCAATGTGATCAATGGCACGGATACGCCGCAGGTCGCCGCCGAGAAGCTGCAGAAGGGCCTGGACGCCTGGTACAAGCCGGTGGCCGCTAAGTAATTCAGGGAAGGCCCTCACCCCAGCCCTCTCCCGTTTGCGGGAGAGGGGGCAATCGAGGCAAGCCGCAAGGTTTGTGACGATCGCCGTGGAAAAGCCCTCGCCCGCTTGCGGGAGAGGGTGGTGTTATTGGCTTCCTTCGAGATCGACGTTCCGGACGCCGCATGCGCCCGGAACGATTTCCAAGCCGCGAAAGAGATGGCCCGGGATGACCACGATCGATGCTACCGACGCCGTCGCCAAGCGCCCCGTTCGCTGGCACATCGCCGTATTCCTGGCGCCGGCCGTCCTGATCTACACCGCCGTGATGATCCTGCCGCTGATCGAGACGCTGCGGCTGTCGCTGTTCAACGTCCAGGACGGCCAGTCGATCTTCGTCGGCTTCGACAATTTCAAGGTGCTGTTCGGCGATGACCGCTGGTCGGTCTCGTTCTGGAACGCACTGAAGAACAATCTCGTCTTCTTCGTCATCCACATGCTGGTGCAGAACCCGATCGGCATCGCGCTGGCAGCGCTGCTGTCCCTGCCGGTCCTACGCCTGCGCGGCTTCTACCGGACGGCGATCTTCCTGCCGACTATCCTCTCCTTCGTCATCGTCGGCTTCATCTGGAAGCTGATCCTGTCGCCGATCTGGGGCGTCGCGCCCTTCCTGATGGATCTGGTCTGGCTGAAGCCGTTCTTCGGGCCCTGGCTCGGCAAGCCCGGCAGCGCGCTGATCACGGTGTCGCTGGTCTCTGTCTGGCAGAATATCGGCATCCCGATGATGCTGATCTACGCGGCGCTGCTGTCGATCCCGGACGAGGTGATCGAGGCGGCGGAATGCGACGGCGTCACCGGCTGGGCCCAGTTCTTCAAGATCAAGCTGCCGCTGATCCTGCCGACCATCGGCATCGTCTCGATCCTGACCTTCGTCGGCAATTTCAATGCCTTCGATCTCGTCTACACCATGCAGGGCGCGCTGGCCGGGCCGGACGGATCGACCGACATTCTCGGCACCTTCCTCTACCGCACCTTCTTCGGCTTCCAGTTGCAGGTCGGCGATCGCTCCATGGGCGCGACCATTGCCACGGTGATGTTCCTGATCATCCTGGCCGGCGTCAGCCTCTATCTCTTCGTCATCCAGCGGCGCATCCGCCGCTACCAGTTCTGAGGCGGGCCATGTCGAAAGCACGTTCTTCGCTGGCCCGTTCCGGCTTCGTCCATCTGGCGCTGGGCGGCTACACGCTCCTGGCGCTGTTCCCGATCTTCCTGGTCATCGCCAACTCGTTCAAGACGCGCGCCGGCATCTTTTCCGCGCCGCTGCAGTTGCCGAACGCCACGACTTTCAGCTGGATCGGCTACCAGACGGTGCTGAAACAGGGCGACTTTCTCGGCTATTTCCAGAACAGCCTGATCGTCACCATCGTGTCGATCTTCCTGGTGCTGCTGTTCGGCGCCATGGCCGCCTTCGCGCTGTCGGAATATCGCTTCCGCGGCAACACGATGATGGGCCTTTACCTGGCGCTCGGCATCATGATCCCGATCCGGCTCGGCACGGTGGCGATCCTGCAGGGCATGGTGGCGACCGGCCTCGTCAACACGCTGACGGCGCTGATCCTGGTCTATACGGCGCAGGGGCTGCCGCTCGCGGTATTCATCCTGTCGGAATTCATGCGCAACGTCTCGGACGATCTGAAGAATGCCGGCCGGGTGGATGGCCTCTCCGAATACACGATCTTCTACCGCCTGGTGCTGCCGCTGGTGCGACCCGCCATGGCGACGGTGGCCGTCTTCACCATGATCCCGATCTGGAACGACCTCTGGTTCCCGCTGATCCTGGCGCCGAGCGAGGCGACCAAGACGGTGACGCTGGGCGCGCAGATGTTCATCGGCCAGTACGTCACCAACTGGAACGCCGTGCTGTCGACGCTGTCGCTGGCGATCCTGCCGGTGCTGGTTCTCTACCTGATCTTCTCGCGCCAGCTGATCCGCGGCATCACCGCCGGCGCGGTGAAGTGACTTTTGCGCCGAAACCCGGCCCGTTCTCTCTGATGGCAGGTTGCTGACCCATGACTCGTCCCCTTCGCGTATTCGTCGCCGGCCTCGGTCACATGGGGCGCAGCCATGCGCTGGCCTATCACGCCAATCGGGGCTTCGAGATCGTCGGCATGTACAACCGCTCCGAGGTCGACCTACCGGCGGAGCTGATGGCCTATCCGCGCGTCGAGAGCTTTGAAGCCGGGCTGGCGCTGAAGCCGGATGTCGTTTCGGTCAACACCTATACCGACAGCCACGCGCCCTTCGCGATCGCGGCGATGGAGGCGGGCGCGCATGTCTTCGTCGAGAAGCCGCTGGCGGCCAACGCCGCCGATGCGCGTTCGGTCGTCGAGGCAGCCAAGCGGACGGGCAAGAAGCTCGTCATCGGCTACATCCTGCGCCATCACCCCTCCTGGATCGGCTTCATCGCCAAGGCGCGCGAGCTTGGGCCGCCTTTCGTCATGCGCATGAATCTGAACCAGCAGTCGTCGGGGCCGAGCTGGCACATCCACAAGCAGCTGATGCAGACGACCTCGCCGCTGGTCGATTGCGGCGTCCATTATGTCGACGTCATGTGCCAGATCACCGACGCTCGGCCGGTCGAGGTTCGCGGCATGGGCGTGCGTCTCTCCAGCGAGATCGCCGAGACCCAGGTCAATTACGGCCATCTGCAGGTGATCTTCGAGGATGGCTCGGTCGGCTGGTATGAAGCCGGCTGGGGCCCGATGATCTCGGAGACTGCCTTCTTCGTGAAGGACGTGATGAGCCCGAAGGGCGCCGTCTCGATCGTCATGGATGAGGGCGCGAAGTCGGACGATGTCGACACCCACACCAAGACGGCGCGCATCCGCGTCCATCATTCCGAACTCAAGGCGGATGGTTCGTTCGAGCGCGCCGATGAATGGTTCTCGACCGAGGACGAGCCGGGCCACCAGGCGCTTTGCGACCGCGAGCAAGCCTATCTGCTGAAGGCGATCCGCGACGACATCGACCTGACCCGCCACATGCAGGACGCCATCACTTCGCTGGAAATCGCGCTGGCCGCCGAGGTCAGCATGCGCGAGGGCAGGGTGGTGAAGCTGTGACCTGGCGTATCGACAAAGTTTTCCTGGGCCGCCGCTCAGCCAACGATCACGAAGGATAAGCCCGTGAGCGCACTGACCCTCCAGAACGTCACCAAGCGCTTCGGATCGACCGACGTCATCCGCGGCGTCGATCTCGAGGTCGCCGAGGGCGAGTTCGTCGTCTTCGTCGGCCCGTCGGGCTGCGGAAAGTCGACGCTGCTGCGCATCATCGCGGGCCTCGAGGACCAGACCTCCGGCCATGTGACGATCGCCGGAAAGAATGTCGACGTGACGCCGCCCGCCAAGCGCGGCATCGCCATGGTGTTCCAGAGCTACGCGCTCTACCCGCACCTGACGGTGAAGGGCAACATGGGCCTGGCGCTGAAGCAGGAGGGCGTCGAGAAGAGCGAGATCGAGCGCCGGATCGCTGCCGCTGCCAAGATGCTGCATCTCGACACGCTGCTCGATCGCCGGCCGTCCGAGCTTTCCGGTGGCCAGCGCCAGCGCGTCGCCATCGGCCGCGCCATCGTGCGCCAGCCAAAACTGTTCCTGTTCGACGAGCCGCTGTCCAATCTCGACGCGGCGCTTCGCGTCAACACGCGCATCGAGATCGCCAATCTGCATCGCCTGCTGGGCGGCACGATGATCTATGTGACGCATGACCAGGTCGAGGCGATGACGCTGGCCGACAAGATCGTCGTCCTGAGCGCCGGCAAGATCGAGCAGGTCGGTCGTCCGATCGACCTCTACAACAAGCCGGCCAATCTCTTCGTCGCCGGCTTCATCGGCTCGCCGAAGATGAATTTCCTCACCGGCGGGCCGGCGGAAAAGCTGGGCGCCACGACGATCGGCATCCGGCCCGAGCACGTTTGCATCGTGCCGACCGGCGGCAACTGGGAAGGCAAGGTCAGCCATCTCGAGAAGCTGGGCTCCGACACCTTCGTCTATGTCGCCGTCGAGGGCGCCGACATGGTGACGGTCCGCATTGTCGGCCAGGAAGATTTCGAGGTCGGCGCGACGGTCGGCCTCGCCGCCGACGAGACGCATATCCACCGCTTCGACAAGGACGGCCGGGCGATCTGATTTCGGTGAAGCGCCGCTTGCCGTGATCTGCCTCTTACCTCTCCCTCAGGGAGAGGTGAAGGAAGCGCGTCTCCGGCAGGACAGGGCACAACGGACAACCACGCTCGTCGCCATCCCGACCCCCGAGCTGGGATCTAGTCAGCCGAAACCTTGGTCGCGTGGGACTCTCGTACGAGCCGTCATCTGCGCCCACTTGCCGGAGAGGGAACGGCGGAGGGGCTTTCTGCCCGTCTCCGGACCCTCCGCCCCTTGCACGGAACCGGCCCCCGGTGCCAGTGTCGCGCGGAATCGGACTGGCGGGTGACATGACCAAGAACATCGTAATCATCGGCGGCGGCCATGCCGGCGCGCAGGCCGCGGCGAGCCTCCGGTCGGACGGGTTTGACGGCAAGGTCACGCTCGTCTCGGCCGAGCGCGAGATCCCCTATCACCGCCCGCCGCTCTCGAAGGGCTTCATCAAGGCCGAGGGCGACGAGCTCCAGGAGCTGCGCCCGGCCGCCTTCTACGAGAAGAACGCCGTCGATCTGGTGCTGGGTTCGGAAGTGACCGCCATCGACCGCGACGCCGGGTTGGTGCGGCTCGGGGCCGACAGCCTGCCCTTCGACGGGCTGGTGCTCGCGACCGGCGCGCGCGTCCGCGTGCCGCCGGTACCCGGCATCGATCTCGAAAACATCTTCCTGCTACGCACCGCCGAGGATGCGCGCCGGCTGAAGCGGCGCTTCGCGATGGCGAGGGATGTCGTCGTGGTTGGCGGCGGCTTCATCGGCCTGGAGCTGGCGGCGACCGCGCGCCTGCTCGGCAAGACCGTGACCGTGCTGGAAGCCGCGCCGCGCCTGATGGGCCGCGTCGTGGCGCCGGCGATCTCGGCCTATTTCCTCGACCTGCACCGCGCCATGGGCACGACGATCCGGCTGGAGACGCCGGTCCACGGCATCATCGGCGAGAACGGTCAGGCCGTCGCCGTCGAGACGCTGTCCGGCGAGCGCATTCCCGCCGACACCGTGATCGTCGGCGTCGGCGTGGTGCCGAATGTCGAACTGGCGGAGGCCGCCGGCCTGCATGTCGCCAATGGCATCGTCGTCGACGAGGCGATGCGCACGTCCGATCCGCGCATCGTCGCAGCCGGCGACGCGGTGTCGTTCCATCATTGGGCGCTGGGCCGTTCAGTGCGGCTCGAAAGCGTGCAGAACGCCGTCGACCAGGCGAAGACCGGCGTCGCGGCGCTGCTCGGCAAGGGCGAGGCCTATCGCGCCGTGCCGTGGTTCTGGTCGGATCAGGGCGACGCCAAGCTGCAGATGGTCGGCCTTTCCAACGACGCCAATTCCAGCGTCCTGCGCGGCAGGCCGGAGGACGGCTCGTTCTCCGTGTTCCATTACCGCGACGACGATCTGGTCGCGATCGACTCGGTCAACCGCGCCGGCGATCACATGCTGGGCCGCCGCATGCTGGGATCCGGCTTCCAGCTCGACAAGGCGGTGGCGGCGGACGAGGGCGTGGATCTGAAGAAGCTGGTTCTGGCCGGCTGAACCGAGCCGGCCGGTCTGGTGCCGCGCCGGTTCCATGCTAGGCTTTGCCACAGCCGGTAGCTGTCGCAGAGCTTTGATCATGGGGTCGCGCATGTCCGATACGCCGCTTTCCATCTTTGGCCGCCCGTCCTTGCCCAAGGGGCCGACCGAGGGGCCGCTGACGGTCGAGGAGCTGCAGCTCGCGGCGCGCAACCACGCCATGCCGCTTGAGGCGCTGCGGTACGACATCACCCCGGCCGGCCTGCACTACCTGCTGATCCATTTCGACATTCCGATGATCGATCCCGCCGACTGGCGGCTTTCGATCGAGGGCTTGGTCTCGCGCCGCCTCGAGCTGACCCTGGACGACATCCGCGCGCGGCCTCGCGTCAGCCTGCCGGTCACGCTCGAATGCGCCGGCAATGGCCGTTCGCGCCTGCATCCGCGACCGGTCAGCCAGCCCTGGGTGACGGAGGCGGTCGGCACTGCGCTGTGGACCGGCACGCCGCTCTCCGGCCTGCTGGCCGAGGCCGGCGTGCAAGCCGATGCCGTCGAGATCGTCTTCACCGGGGCAGACCATGGCTTTGAGAAGGGCGAGGAGCTGGATTACGCCCGCAGCCTGCCGGTCGACTATGCCAACCGGCCGGAAATCCTGCTTGCCTATGAGATGAACGGCCAGCCCCTGCTGCCGCAGCACGGCTTTCCGCTGCGCCTGCTGGTACCGGGCTGGTACGGCATGGCCAGCGTCAAATGGCTGAACCGGATCGAGGCGGTGAACCGTCCGTTCCAGGGCTACTATCAGGCGACCAACTACCATTACCGAAGCGGCCCGGACGATCCCGGCACGCCGGTGCAGCGCATCCGACCGCGCGCGCTGCTGGTGCCGCCGGGCGATCCGGATTTTCTGACGCGCAAGCGCACGCTGGGCGCCGGGCCGTGCCGGATTGAGGGCCGGGCCTGGTCCGGCGAGGCGCCGATCGAGCGGGTGGAGTTCGGCGTCGATGGCGGCTGGACCGCGGCGGAACTCGATCCCCCGCAGGGGGAGTTCGCCTGGAGGCGCTGGACCTGCGTCTGGGAAGCGGAACCGGGCGAGCACGTGCTTTCCTGCCGGGCGATCGATGCGGCCGGCAATATCCAGCCGATCGAGCCGAACTGGAACTGGATCGGCGTCGGCAACAACATGGCCCAGGCCATTCCGGTCACCGTGCGCTGAGGCGAGCGCACCAAAAGGGGGGCCGGCGCCCGTCCAACCAACCAATACCTCTCGCTCACCTCTCCCTGAGGGAGAGGTCGGAGCGAAGCTCCGGGTGAGGGTTTAGGGAACTCTCCGGTAAGGCTGTAAACCCTCACCCGCCGGCCTTTGGCCGTCGACCTCTCCCTCAGGGAGAGGTGAAGCCGGGCGGCCCGAGTGGACCGCCTAAGCCCGCCTAGTTCGCCGAAGCCAGGGCCGGCAGCGGCTTGTCGGCGGTGTCGATCTTGACGATCACCGACATGCCGGGGCGCAGATCCGCAGCCGCGGGCTGGCCGCCGTCGATCTCGATGCGCAGCGGAATGCGCTGGGCGACCTTGGTGAAGTTGCCCGTGGCGTTGTCCGGCTTGAGCACGCTGAACTCCGAACCGGCAGCCGGCGCGATCTGCGACACGCGGCCGTTCAGCTCGACGTCGCCGAGACCATCGACCGTGAAGGTGGCGGGCTGGCCGACTTCGACATGGGCGAGCTGGGTTTCCTTGAAATTGGCGATGACCCAGGTTTTCGACGGCGTGATCGAGGTCAGCTGCGTGCCGGCGGCCGCATATTGTCCAAGCCGCGCCGCGACCTCGCCGAGCCGGCCATCGACCGGCGCGACGATGCGGGTGTTGTCGAGGTTGATCTGGGCGAGCTCGACCGCTGCCTCGGCGCTGGCGACGGCGGCTTCGAGCGAGCTCTTTCCCGCGTCGATCAGAGCGAGGTTCTGTTCGGCGATCTGCACCGAGGCTTCCGCCTGTGCGACGGCTGACTGCGCCTGCAGCCGCGCGACGCGGGTCTGGTCGCCGGAGGACTGGGTCGAGAAACCGCGATCGACCAGCGTGCCCGTGCGCTTGTCGTCGAGCTCGGCCTTCTCCAGCCCGGCCTGCGCGCTCTGCCGCTGCGCCTTGGCGAGGTCGAGGCTTGCCTGCTTGGCGAGGCGGTTCTCGGCGAAATTGGCGAGCGCCGCCTGCTGCTGAACCAGGGTCGCCTGCGCCTGGGCCAATTGCTGGCGATAGATGCGGTCGTCGATCTGCACGAGCAGGTCGCCCTTCTTGACGCTCATATAGTCCTGGACCGGAACGTCGACGACATAGCCGGCGATCTGCGGGCTGAGCAGCGTGACCTGGCCTTTGACATAGGCGTTGTTGGTGGTCTGCACCGACGAGGCGAAGGGCGGCAGCTGCCAGGAATAGAGCACGAGCAGCACGCCGAGAATGCCGACGGTAAGCGCGGCGAGGGTGGTTCTGGATTTGAAGATCGACTGGATCTGCATGATGAACACTCGATTCTGATAGCCGTCAGGCCGGGGTGAGCGCGGCGAGGCGGGTGGTGCGATAGCGGACATAGGCGGTGTGGGCGGCCAGCAGGGCGATGCCGGCCAGCGCGACGTAGAAGATCAGCAGGAACATGTCCTGGTAGGCGAGGATGCTCGCCTCCTGGCTGGCCAGCTTGCCGAGCGTGACAACGCCTTCAGCATTCTGGAGCGCCGGATCCGGCAACACCTTGGAATAGGCGGCGCCATAGGCGCGGATGCGCTGGGCGACGAGCGGATCCTGCAGCGTCAGGTGCTCGACGATGACGCTCGAATGGAATTTCTCACGCACCGTCTGGAAGGTCCCCAGAATGGCGGAGGCCAGGATGCCGCCCATGCTCTGGGTGCCGAGGAAGACGACGAGGAAGCTCAATATGCCCATCGGCCCCCTCGCGATCGCCTTGCCGAAGCCCACGAGCAGAGCGGGCGGCAGGAACATCGCGCCCGCAAATGCGATCATGGCCTGGCTGAGATAGAACTGCTCCGGCCGGGTCAAATTGGTGACGCGCGAATCCATCCAGGCGCCAGCGGCGATCAGGATCAGGGCCGCTAGATGCAGGCGTGGGCCACTGGCCGGGCTGATGACGCAGGCCGTGAACAGATAGCCCGCCAGCGTCGCCGCCAGGATGATCGTGAACAGTGGGATCAGTTGGTCGTTCTGCAGGCCGATCGAATTGAACAGGCCGATGGCGCCGACCGACTGTTCGGACAGCAGGAAGCGGAACAGCAGGAACGAGCCCGTCAGCGTCAGCATGTCGTAGGACGACAGCCAGCGCAGGTCGATGATCGGATGGGCCCGGTGCCATTCGATGATGACGACGAGGGTCAGCGACGCGATCGACACGGCGAGCAGCACGCCGATCCAGGGCGCATCGAACCACCAGTAGAGCCGGCCGACGGAAAGGACGATGGCGGTCGAGCCGAAGCCGGCGGCGATCAGCGGAAAGCTGATCCAGTCCTCGCGGTCGAACACTTTCACCCGCGGCGGGTGGGTAATCGGCAGGATGTAGATGACGGCAAGGCTCAGCATCGCCAGGCCCGCTTCGATCAGATAGAGCCCGTGCCAGTCGCCGAGTTCCAGCAGGTCCGGCGAGATGACGCGGGCGATGGGCACGGCCAGCTGGCCGCCCAGCACGCCGAAGGTGACGCCTAGCGTCAGTTTGCGGGCCGGCGGCAGCCATTCAAGCATGTAATAGAAGGCAAGCGTCGAAAGCGGCGCGGCGGCGATGCCCATCACGGCGCGCACGGCCAGCGCCGAGCGCAAATCGTTGCTGAACAGGTGGGCGATTGTGACCAGCGCATAGATGATCAGGCCGATCTCGGCGAAACGGCGCAGGCCGAACTGCGTCCGCACCTTGTAGAGCAGCATGGTGCCGGTGATGTTGGTCGCCATGTAGGCGGCCGTCAGCCAGGCGATCTCGATCTGTGTCGCATGCAGCGGGCCCTGCAGGCCCGTCAGGTTGGCGCTGACCAGATTGAGGCCGAGGCCCTGCGTCAGGCCCAGCAGGATCGAGGCGCCGGCATAGATGGCGGCGCGCAAGGGCGGCATCGGCACGAAGGCGGGCGCAGCCGGAGGGGCCGGCGGGTCGACGACGGCAGCGGGGGCAGACTGGACAGGAACGGGTTTCGGCGCCGCCGGGACTGTTGCCTCGGCCCGCGGCGCCAGGGCGATCGCGTTGCTCATGATGCCGGCTCGACTTCCGTTTCCTTGGCGAGCGCCCTGCCGAGATTGTCGGAAAGAGTCACCAGGACCCGTTCCGCGACGTCGATGTCCTCCGGCGGAATTCCCTCCAGCAGGCGCTCGCTCAGCGTGTCGGTCATGCGCAGGACGCGTTCGCCGATGGCCTGGCCTTCCGCCGTCAGGACCACGGCCTTGGCGCGACGGTCGCCGGGCAGCGGCTGGCGCTGGACGTGGCCCGACTGCTCGAGCCCATCGAGCAGCCGCACGATGGTGGGATGCTCGACTTCCAGCACGTCGGTGAGTTCCGACTGGGTGACGACATGCGACGCCGAGACCAGATGCAGCATCAGCCGCCCGCGCGACAGCGTCAGGTCGAGCGTCTTCAATTCGGAATCGAAACAGGTGCGCATGGCGCGGCTCGCCTGCGATAGCCGTCCCAGGAACGTCTTGGGCCGATTTTCATAGCTTACCATAACAGTCGCCTCGTACATTGTATGAAGCTACATATATGGGAGGCCTTACGATTTGTCGAGGGGGCTTTGTCGATCCGGAAGCCGTGGACGAGGGTGCGACTGTCCTGCGGTCCGTTGACAAGCGGGGGGCCGATGCGGGCATTTCGCCCTGATCAAACTATCGACTGAATTGTCCGCGAGGATGATTCTCGTCACCCTGTACCGTCTGCCGTTGGGATGCGCCCCTTATGTCCAAGTTCTATTTTGACGCGACCCAGCCTCTGCGGTGGGGGCCGCATCCCCCTGTCGGCATTCCCCGCGTCGAGAGCGCGCTGATCCGCCAGGTGCTGCGCCGCAAGGACCCGAACATTTCCTTCTACCTGCTCGAGGGCAGCGGCAAGGCGCGCATGCTGACTTCCGTGGAGCTGCGCTATCTCGAGGCGCTGGTCGAACGCCGCATCCCGTTCATCGAAGGCGTCGGCGACGCGCCGTTCCCGCAGCGGGTGATGACCGTCTATCAGGTGATCCGCGCCAGCGGCGGCTCCGCCGGGCGCGAACTGGACCGCGTGGCCGCCGGATACCTGGCCAATTGCGCCGGCCGTTCCGGCCTGCCGTTCGAGCTGGCGAAACTCGGCATCCGCATCGGCAAGCTCGTCTTCGCGGCGGGCGCCAAGAAGGGCGGGGCCAGCGAGGATCCGCTGTCCGACCCCCAGGCGCAGTGCTTCCTTTCGAATATCGGGCTGCATTCGATCGCCGGCCACCGGTCGGCCGAGGTCCGGGCGAAGGTCACGGCGATCCTGCATGACACGATCCCGCTCGACATGCCCGACCTCGTCCACAAGGGCCATGCCAAGTCCTTCGCCCGCGACTTCAAGTGGATGCAGGCGTGGTGCAGCCAGCTGGTCTGCGTCTCGGAATATTCCGCCCGAACGACCCGGGCGGGCCTGGAGGGCGAACGCCGGCCGACGGTCACCGTCAATCCTCTGGGATCGTTTCTGCGCGAGGGACTGGCGGGACGTAAGCCCGAGCCGGTGGAGTCGCTGATCGGCACGAATTTCGTCGTCTATTGCTCGACGATCGAGATCCGGAAAAATCACATCACGCTGCTGCGGGCCTGGGAACGCCTGATGCCGCAACTGGGCGACCGCATGCCGAAACTCGTCCTCTGTGGCCGATGGGGCTGGATGGTGGAGGAGGTCGAGCAGTATCTGGCCGAGCATCCCGAACTGGCCGACAAGGTAACGTTCCTCTCCGGCATCAGCGATCCGCAATTGGCCTGGCTGTATCAGAACGCCCGGTTCGGCGTGTTTCCCTCGCTCGCGGAGGGCTGGGGCCTCGGCGCCGCCGAGTGCCTGGATTTCGGCCTGCCGGTTCTGATTTCCGATGCGCCGGCCCTCGCGGAGGCGACGCAGGGCCTGATGCCGATCATCCCGGCGCGCGATCTGGAAGGCTGGATCGCGGCGATCGAGCGGGCGGCGACGGACGACGAATGGCTGGCGACCCTGCGATCCGCGATCGCGGCGCGCTATCATCCGACGTCCGAAGCCGACTTCGCGGCCGGCCTGCTGGCGCTGATGGAGCAACTCCCTGCCTCGGACGGCGCGGGCGCCGCCTTCGGGCCGGGGCCGGTCGCCCCCCATGGCGGCGAAGTCGCCGCCGACCCGGCGGCGATCTAGTTTTTCCAACCCCCGCCTTCCGGTGTCTCGGGATGGCGCCAATCCGGCGTCCACTATCCGGGCGCGGCGTCACGCGCGTTGCCCCTTGGCAGCGCATCGACTAGAAGAGCGGCAACCTAATCCCTACATCCTGCCTCTTTGGCGAAGAGGGCCTTCGGAGCGAATTTATGGCGCGGCAGTTTATCTATTTCATGCAAGGTCTGACCAAGACCTATGTGGGCGGCAAGAAGGTCCTGGAGAACGTCCATCTCTCCTTCTATCCCGACGCCAAGATCGGCGTGCTCGGCCCGAACGGCTCGGGTAAGTCGACCCTCCTGAAGATCATGGCCGGGATGGACAAGGATTTCTCGGGCGAGGCCTGGGTGGCGCAGGGCGCTTCCGTCGGCTACCTCGCGCAGGAACCGAAGATCGATCCGACCAAGAACGTGTTCGAGAACGTCATGGAAGGCGTCGCCAAGAAGAAGGCGATCGTCGACCGCTACAATGACCTGATGATGAACTACTCCGACGAGACCGCGGAGGAGGGCGCCAAGCTCCAGGACATCATCGACAGCCAGAACCTCTGGGACCTCGAGAGCCAGGTCGAGATGGCGATGGACGCGCTGCGCTGCCCGCCCAGCGACGCTTCGGTGGAAAACCTCTCCGGTGGTGAGAAGCGCCGCATCGCGCTCTGCCGCCTGCTGCTCGAGCAGCCCGATCTGCTGCTCCTCGACGAGCCGACCAACCATCTCGACGCCGAGTCGATCAACTGGCTGGAAGGGCATCTGCGCGATTACCCCGGCGCCATCCTGATCGTCACCCACGATCGCTACTTCCTCGACAATGTGACGGGCTGGATCCTCGAGCTCGATCGCGGCCGTTCGATTCCGTACGAAGGCAACTACTCCGCCTATCTGGAGAAGAAGGCCAAGCGCATGGAGCAGGAGGGTCGCGAGGACATGACCCACATGAAGGCGATCGAGCGCGAGCGCCAGTGGATCCAGCAGTCGCCCAAGGCCCGCCAGTCCAAGTCGAAGGCCCGTATCAAGGCCTATGACGAGCTGGTCGAGCGCGCAGAGGGCAAGTCGCTGCAGACGGCGCAGATCGTCATTCCGGTCGGCGAGCGCCTGGGTGACAAGGTCATCGAGGTCGAGAACCTGTCGAAGAGCTATGGCGACCGCCTGCTGATCGACAATCTCTCGTTCAAGCTGCCGCCGGGTGGCATCGTCGGTGTGATCGGCCCGAACGGCGCCGGCAAGTCGACCCTGTTCAAGATGATCACCGGCGAGGAAAAGCCCGATTCCGGCTCGATCTCGCTCGGCGACACGGTCCAGCTCGGCTACGTCAACCAGGGCCGCGACGACCTCGGCTCGAACAAGACCGTCTGGGAGGAAATCTCCGGCGGCGCCGAAGTGTTCTATCTCGGCAAGAAGGAAGTGAACACGCGCGCTTATGCGGGCGCCTTCAACTTCAAGGGTGGCGACCAGCAGCAGAAGGTCGGCACGCTTTCGGGCGGCCAGCGCAACCGCGTTCACCTCGCCAAGCTGCTGAAGGACGCCAACAACGTCATCCTGCTCGACGAGCCGACCAACGACCTCGACACCGAAACCCTGGCCGCGCTGGAAGAGGCGCTCGAGGATTTCGCCGGTTGCGCCGTGATCATCTCGCATGATCGCATGTTCCTCGACCGTCTCGCGACCCACATCCTCGCTTTCGAGGGCGACAGCCATGTCGAGTGGTTCGAGGGCAATTTCGCGGAATATGAGGAAGACAAGAAGCGTCGCCTCGGTAACGATGCGGTCATGCCGCACCGGATCAAGTACAAGAAGCTGACGCGCTAATCGCTTCGGCGTCTGCTTGATGCGGGCGGGTCCGCCTATCCGAAAGGATAGGCGGACCCGCCCGTTCTTGTTTGGGTCGCCCGAAAACGGGCATCGAGGGGATTCCGCATGGCGCAGAAGGTGATCGGGCTGATCGGCGGCCTGAGCTGGGAAAGCTCGGCCGAATATTACCGTATCCTCAATGAAGCGGTGCGCGCCCGGCTCGGCGGCCTGCATTCGGCCCGCATCCTGATGTGGTCGTTCGATTTCGCCGAGATCGAGGCGCTGCAGCATGACGGGCGCTGGGACGAGGCGACAAAGTTGATGATCGACGCCGCCCGCCGGCTGGAGCGCGGCGGGGCCGATTTCGTGCTGGTCGCCTCCAACACCATGCACCGCATGGCGGGTGACGTGCAGGCGGCGATCGATATTCCGCTGCTGCACATCGCCGACCCGACCGCGGAACGGATCCGGGCGGCCGGCGTCACGCGCGTCGGCCTGCTCGGCACCGCCTTCACCATGGAGCAGGATTTCTACAAGGGCCGTCTCGCCAGCGAGCACGGCCTCAAGGTTCTGGTTCCCGACGAGGCCGACCGCGCCGCGGTGCACCGCATCATCTATGACGAGCTGGTGCAGGGCCGTGTCGAGCCCTCGTCGCGCGAGATCTACCGCGCCGTGATGGCGAGGCTGGTGGAGCGCGGCGCCGAGGCGATCATCCTCGGCTGCACCGAGATCATGCTGCTGGTCGGGGCCGAGGACAGCACCGTACCGCTCTACGACACGACCACGATCCACGCAGAGGCGGCGGTGGAGCGGGCGCTCTCCGAAGGCTGAGACCTCAGGCCGGCAGCACGATCGAGCGGTCGACCTCGTCCCGCTCGGCGGACTCTAGCGCGGCGAAGATCGCGTGGCGGTCGTCGAAGCGGTGGATGGCGAGCCGGTGCTGGCGGCCGATGCCCTGGGGCCAGCGCGAGGGGATCGGGTCTCCCTTGGCCGTCGCCCAGCCGAAATCCACCAGGGTCAGTCGGCCGTCGCGCACCATCAGGTTGTCGCACTTGATGTCGTTGTGGCAGCAGCCGACCGAGGCCAGCGCCGCGAGGATCGCCTCGGCCTGCTCGCGCCAGTTGGCCGGCAGGTTGTAACGCCGGGTCGGTTCGCCGACATATTCCATGCGCAGCAGGCCCGGAATATGCCCCAGCAG
Organism: Kaistia sp. UC242_56; assembly: GCF_044452255.1. Taxonomy (NCBI): domain Bacteria; kingdom Pseudomonadati; phylum Pseudomonadota; class Alphaproteobacteria; order Hyphomicrobiales; family Kaistiaceae; genus Kaistia; species Kaistia sp. UC242_56. The sequence continues at coordinate 3,652,968 of NZ_JBIOAN010000002.1, read as the reverse complement.
CTTCGGCACCACACCGGTCGGCGCCATGGCCGTCAGCCAGCGGATTTCGCGTCCCTCGATGCCGTGCTCGATGAAGCGGGCGAGCTTCTTGTGCACCTCCAGCCGGTTCAGGTCGATGCGCACCGTCGAGCTGGAATGCTGGTCGAAGTGGATCTCGTAGAGGTTCGACGTCTGGGGATCGTGGAAATAGGCGATCTTCGCGGCGGCCGGACTGGCCGAGCAGCTCACCGATTGCGCGTCGTCCTGCCCGTCATGCCGATGCAGCACGGTTCGACCCGGCTCCACGGCGGCGAGATAGTCCAGAAGAGCCGGCGGCAGGGGAGGGCATCGATCGTTCATTGCAACGGTCGTAGCCATTTTCGCGGCAATGTCGACCGAATGTGTTGCTGCGCCGCCGAAGGCGGGGCGTGACGCACTGCAAATCGCAGCGTGCCCGACATTTGCGGAATAACAGCGGACGGCCCCGACCCGCGCTCTGCGGCGCAGCGGGCCAGGAACCGTCCGCCGCCCCACCGGCCCTGCCGGTATGGCGGTTGGCCCGTCGAGCGGGCGATGCTTTCAGCGAACGGCCCTGCCTGGGTCTAGGGGGGCAGGGGCAGGGCCGTTCGCCCTTCCTTGGCCCGGTTGAGGGGCTAAGGGTCCGGGTGTCCTTGCGTCGGGCCACGGGGCTTGCCGGGTGCGAGCAACGGAAGCGGCAGCGGGTCGGCTGCCCTCGTCGCCCTGCGGGCGGCTGTTCCCTTGGCTTTGACTTGATTGGAGATTGTCATTCGGTCCCGTCCCTGTCTGTGATGCGCATCACAACATGGGTCGTCGCCAAGGCTGGTGGTTCAAGCCAACGCGCGGGACCGGGAAGACTGTCATCCTATTGTCCGCCTGCGAGGCTATGCGGCACGGTACGAGAGCCTATTTCCTATCCGCGGAACGCAGGCGGACTTAAGGAGTTGGGCTGCGGCGCAGGAAATGAAAGAAGGGGGCCATCATGGATCAGCTGGCGTGGTCGGCGAGCCAATATGTGAAGTTCGAGGACGAGCGCACGCGCCCGGCACGAGACCTGCTGGCGCAGGTTCCCCTCGAAGCCGCCCAGTCGGTGGTCGATCTCGGCTGCGGCCCCGGTAACTCGACGGAGCTTCTGGCCGAGCGCTTTCCCGGCGCCACGATCACAGGCATCGATTCGGCGCCGGACATGCTGGTTGCGGCGCGCAAGCGCCTGCCGGGCGTCACCTTCCTTGAAGCCGACATCGCCGACTGGGCGCCGGCCGAGCCCGTCGACTTGCTATTCGCCAATGCCGTGTTCCAGTGGGTGCCCGAGCATCTCGCCGTGCTGGTCCGCCTGATGGACAGCCTGAAGCCGGGCGGCGTGCTGGCCGTACAGATGCCGGACAATCTCGGCGAACCCACGCATATGCTGATGGAAGAGGTGGCGCATTCCGGGGCGTGGGCCAGCGCTTTCGCCAATCGCGGCATCCGTCGGCCGATGCTCCCGTCGCCGGCGGGGTATTTTGAAGCCCTCGGCCCGAAATCCGCCCGCCTCGATGTCTGGCACACGATCTACAACCACCCGCTCGCCGATGCGGCGGCGATCGTCGAATGGGTCAAGGGGACGGGGCTGCGCCCCTATCTCGAGCCGATCCAGCCGGACCTGCGCGAGGCGTTCCTTGAAGCCTATCTGGAGCGGATCGCCGCCTGCTATCCGCCGATGTCGGACGGACGAGTCCTGCTGCGTTTCCCGCGCCTGTTCCTGATCGCGGTCAAGGCATAGCCGACCGCGACAGAGGCGGCCGGCAGGCACAAGAGAGCTTGGGGCAGGGCGCTACTTGACGGTGCAGATGCCGTTGGCGCCGTGCTTGCCGGTGTAGGACACGCTCGCCGTGCCATCGGGGTTGATGGACAGCGAGATGGTCACGCCGCCGCCCTTGGCCTCGAAGTAGTTGTCGTTGAACTTCCTCAGCTTGCCTTCCTTGCCATTGATGTAGATCGGGCCGCCCTCGTCGGCGTGGACTTCAATGTTCATCGGGCAGGTGGCGTTGACCAGGGGGATCTTGGCTTGTGCCGGACCTCCGAGGGTCAGCGCGGCGAGACTGGCAACGGCGAGCAGCGTGTATCGCATCATGTTTCCCTTTCCGGTTTGGACCCGAATTCATCTAGGTCGCCGGGATCGGGTTGCCACCACCCCCTTGTCAGGAGATGGCCAAGGCTGGGACGGGCCTCGCCGCCGTCTCGATGGTCGGCGCCGTGTCGGAGGCAGCCTTCACCAGCAGGCGGCCGAGCGCCTCGAAATCGGCCCGGCGCGGCGACGAGCGTCGCCAGACCAGCCCGATCTCGCGCTGCGGCTCGGGCGCGCTGAAGCGCGAGAGCGCGATGCGTTCGTCGCGCGCTTCGATCGGCACGCACATTTCGGGCAGCAGGGTTACGCCATAGCCATTCGCCACCATCTGCATGATGGTGGAGAGGCTGGCCGCGCCAAAGCCGTTCATCTTCTCCGAGCGCGGAATCCGGCAATAGGTGAGCGCCTGGTCGCGCAGGCAGTGGCCTTCTTCCAGCAGCAGGAGCCGGTCGGGCGGGATCATGTCCGGGCTGCTGAAGGCGGCGGCGGAGGGCGGCATGCCGGCCTGGGTCGCGAGCAGGAAGCGATCGACGAAAAGCGGCAGGCTCTCGAAGCCCGAATCGCTCGCCGGCAGGGCCATCAGCACCACATCGAGCTTTCCCTGCGCCAGTTCGTCGACCAGCGCGCTGGTGTGCGTCTCGCGCAGTTGCAGTTCGAGCGCGGGATAGGTGTGCTGGACCAGCGGCAGCGCCTTGGGCAGCAGATAGGGGGCAATCGAGGGAATCACGCCGATGCGCAGCGGCCCGGACAGCACGCCGCCACCATGGCGGGCGTAATCCGTCAGGTCCCGCACTTCGCCCAGAATGCGAAGCGCCCGCCGCGCCACTTCCTCGCCCTTGGGCGTCACGGCGATGCGGCGCGAGCCCCGCTCCAGCAGCGGTACGCCGAGCGTCGCCTCGAGTTCGCCGATCTGCTGCGACAGGGCCGGCTGCGTCACGGCGCATTCGGCCGCAGCCTTGCCGAAATGCAGGTGGCGCGCCACAGCCTCGAAATAGCGCAACTGCCGGAGCGTGATCACGATTTTTGCCGTTTGGAATTGATCCAGATCATGGCCGATAAGTTATTCTTATCGATAGTCGCATTCAATATGATTTGGAACCGGTCTAATCGCATGGCATCTTACGGCCATGTCGAAGGCGGCTCGAATGTCGCCAAATACCCTTGGAGGGCGCCATGACAGACAAACTGACGACAACGGCCGGCGCGCCGGTTGCGGATAACCAGAATTCTCTGACGGCGGGCGAGCGCGGACCGGTCCTCCTGCAGGACTGGCAGCTGGTCGAGAAGCTTGCACACCAGAATCGCGAGCGGATCCCGGAGCGCGTGGTCCATGCCAAGGGCTGGGGCGCCTATGGCACGCTGACCGTCACTGGCGACATCTCGAAATATACCAAGGCCAAGGCGCTGCAGCCAGGTGCGCAGACGCCGATGATTGCCCGCTTCTCTACGGTGGCCGGCGAACTCGGCGCCGCCGACGCCGAGCGCGACGTGCGCGGTTTCGCCCTCAAGTTCTACACCGAGGACGGCAATTGGGACCTCGTCGGCAACAACACGCCGGTGTTCTTCGTCCGCGATCCGCTGAAGTTCCCCGACTTCATCCACACGCAAAAGCGCCATCCCAAGACCAATCTTCGCTCGCCGACGGCGATGTGGGATTTCTGGTCTCTGTCGCCCGAGAGCCTGCATCAGGTGACGATCCTGTTCTCGGATCGCGGCCTGCCGACCTCCGTGCGCAAGATGAACGGCTACGGTTCGCACACCTATTCGTTCATCAACGCCGAGAATGAGCGCTTCTGGGTCAAGTTCCACTTCAAGACGCAGCAGGGCCACGAACACTGGACCAATGCGGAAGCCGCCGATGTCGTCGGAAAGACCCGCGAATCGACGCAGGAAGACCTGTTCGGCGCGATCGAGAAGCATGAGTTCCCGCGCTGGACCGTTCAGGTCCAGGTGATGCCGGAAACGGACGCCGACAAGACTTCCTACAACCCCTTCGACCTCACCAAGGTGTGGCCGCATGCCGAGTATCCGCCGATCGACGTCGGCATCCTCGAGCTGAACCGCAATCCGGAAAACTATTTCGCGGAGATCGAGCAGGTCGCTTTCTCGCCGTCCAACATCGTTCCGGGCATCGGCTTCTCGCCGGACAAGATGCTGCAGGCGCGCATCTTCTCCTATGCGGACGCCCACCGTTACCGGCTCGGCACGCATTACGAGGCGCTGCCCGTCAATGCGCCGAAGGTTCCGGTACACAACTACCACAAGGACGGCGCGATGCGCTTCTTCCCGCCGGCGACCAACAACGACGCCTATTACGAGCCGAATTCGTTCAACGGCCCGAAGCAGGACCCGGCCGTCGCCGAGCCGCCGCTGAAGATCCAGGGTGATGCGGACCGCTATAACCACCGCATCGGCAATGACGACTACAAGCAGCCGGGCGACCTGTTCCGCCTGTTCAATGCCGAGCAGAAGGACCGCCTGTTCAGCAATCTCGCTGCCGCCATGCAGGGCGTCCCGGTCGAGATCATCAATCGTCAGCTGGTGCACTTCTACCGCGCCGACCGCGAATACGGCATCGGCGTCGCGACCAAGCTTGGTCTGTCTGCCGAAGGGCTCGCAGCCGCAGCCGAGTAAGCCTGTCGACCCTGCATCGAAAGGGCGGCGCCTCAGCGCCGCCCTTTTTGCGTTCCGGGGCAACCGCGATCGCCGACAAGGCCCTTTACAGATATAAAGATATGTTTATATCTTCTGCCGTTCGATGGCGGCCTCCCGCCGTGGGTTCGGACGAGCGGAGCGAAGCATATGGCGGGCCAGGCGGCTCTCTCGACAGACGCGATCATCACGGCGCTGAAGGCGGCGGGTGAGGCGACGCGCTATCGCATCCTGGCGCTGCTGTCGGCCGGCGAGCTTTCCGTCAAGGATCTGACCGCCATTCTCGGCCAGTCGCAGCCGCGCATCTCGCGCCATCTAAAGCTCCTGACCGAGGCCGGTCTGATCGAGCGTAATCCCGAGGGCGCCTGGGTCTATTACCGCATTTCCGAATCGAGCGCCGAACGGCGGCTGGTCCAGGATCTGGTCGGGCTCGCTGATCCCGCCGACACCGCGCTGGCGCGCGACCGCGAATGGCTCGCCGGCGTCAAGCGCGAGCACGCGCAGAATGCCGCCCGTTATTTCACCGAGAACGCCGCCGACTGGGACACCATCCGCTCGCTGCATGTGCCGGATACGGCCGTCGAGGCGGCGATGCGCTCGATCCTCGGCACCCGGCCGATCGACAGCTTCCTCGATATCGGCACCGGCACGGGCCGGATGCTGGAACTGCTGGCGCCGCTCTATCACAAGGGCGTCGGCATCGATTCCTCGACGGCGATGCTCTCGGTCGCCCGCGCCAATCTCGACAAGGCCGGCGTCAGCCACGCGCAGATCCGCCATGGCGACATCATGAAATTGCCGATGCCGCGTGACAGCTTCGATCTCGTGGCGATCCACCAGGTGCTGCATTATCTCGACGATCCGGCCGTGGCGCTGGCGGAAGCCGCGCGCGTGCTGCGCCCGAACGGCCGGCTGCTGGTCGTCGACTTCGCCCCGCATGGGCTGGAATTCCTGCGCGAGCGCCATGCGCATCGCCGTCTCGGATTCTCGCATGAGGTGATGCGCGGCTGGATCGAGCAGGCGGGCCTCGTGCTCGAAGAGGCGACCGATCTCGCGGCCAAGTCCGCGGCGGAACAATTGACAGTAACGCTCTGGCTGGCGCGCGATCCGCGCTTTGTCGTTGCCGGAGCTTCGAAGGGGTTGGAGACGGCGTGATGCGTGAGACGATCGATCGGGCGAGCCGCAATGGTGTCGGCGCATCGGGGCTGAAGGTCTCCTTCGAGTTCTTTCCGCCCAAGACGGAAGCGATGGAAGAGACGCTGTGGAGTTCGATCGAGCGGCTGGCGCCGCTCTCGCCGTCCTTCGTCTCGGTGACCTATGGCGCCGGCGGTTCGACGCGCGAGCGGACGCATGCCACCGTGTCGCGCATCCTCAAGGAAACGGCGCTGAAGCCGGCGGCGCATCTGACCTGCGTCGGTGCCAGCAAGGCCGAGATCGACGCCGTCGTCGACGGTTATGCAGAGACGGGCGTGCGCCACATCGTGGCGCTGCGCGGCGATCCGGTCGCCGGCATCGGCACCATCTACCAGCCGCATCCCGAGGGCTACGCCCAGGCGTCCGACCTGGTGACGGCCATCCGCCGCCGCCATCCGGAGATCGAGATCTCGGTTTCCGCCTATGCCGAACGCCATCCCGAAAGCCGCGACTGGCAGACGGAACTGGACAATCTGAAGCGCAAGGTCGACGCCGGCGCGACACGCGCCATCACCCAGTTCTTTTTCGACAATGATCTCTACGCCGCCTTCCTCGACCGCGCGGCGGCGGCGGGTATTACCATCCCGATCGTGCCGGGCATCGTCCCGGTGATCAATTTCACCCAGACGGCGAAGTTCGCGGAGAAGGCCGGCGCCAGCATTCCATCCTGGTTCGCGGCCCGCTTCGAAGGGCTCGAGGACGACGCCTCGACGCGCCAGCTTGTGGCGGCTGCGGTCTGCGCCGAGCAGGTGTTCGACCTGGTCGACCGCGGCGTCAACGAGTTCCATTTCTACACGATGAACCGCGCCGATCTCGTCTACGCGATCTGCCACCTGCTCGGCATGCGGCCGGTGGCGGCGTCCGTGTCCAAGTCAGAGGCGGCCGCGTAAGGCGGATGTAAGTTCTGGTCAGAACGACTATATTTATGGTCGGTTTGATCGGCGGGAGTGCAGCGGATGGCGTCGTGGCAGGTGCAGGAAGCGAAGACGAAGCTGAGCGAGGTTATTGACCGCGCTATCAGCGAGGGGCCGCAGACGATCACGCGCCACGGCAAGGCGCGGGCCGTGGTGATCTCGATTGACGAATATGAGTCTCTCGCTAAGAAGCGGAGCTTCAAGGACTTTTTGCTGAACGGTCCGAGGTTCGACATCGATATCGAACGGTCGAAGGAGCTGCCGCGCGAGATTGATCTTGAGTGAGGCCGGCTATCTTCTTGATACGAATGTGGTCTCCGAGATCCGACGGAAGCAGGCGCATCGGCATGTCCGGGCGTTCGTCGATGGACTGGAAGACGACAAGATGTTCGTCAGCGCTCTGACGATCGGAGAGTTGCGGCGCGGAGCCGAGTTGAAGCGCAGATCCGATGCCGTTTTGTCCGGTCGCCTGTTCGAATGGATTGACGAGGTCGAGGCGGCGTTTTTCGATCGGGTGCTGCCGGTTGACGCAAAGGCTGCCCATATCTGGGGGGCTCTTTCAGTTCAGCGTTCTCGCCCGGTGATCGACACGCTGATCGCCGCGACCGCGTTGGCGCATAAAATGACTCTGGTGACGCGAAACGTCGCCGACGTGAAGGATACGGGCGTGGCACTGATCAATCCGTGGGCGCCAATCCCGGAACACGAATGAGGATGGTGATGAGCACGAATCAAGACCAACGAACCCTCGCCCTGAAGCGCGCCGCTTCCGAGCGCATTCTCGTGCTCGATGGCGCCATGGGGACGATGATCCAGCAGCTGAAGTTCTCGGAAGCGGATTTCCGCGGCGAGCGCTTCAAGGACTGGCATCGCGACCTCAAGGGCAATAACGACCTGCTCATCCTGACGCAGCCGGACGCCATCGAAGGCATCCACCGCCAGTATTTCGAGGCCGGCGCCGACATTGTCGAGACCAACACCTTCTCGTCGACCACCATCGCCCAGGCCGATTACGGCATGGAGGAACTGGCCTACGAGCTGAACCTCGAAGGCGCGCGCGTCGCCAAGCGGGCGGCCGATGCGGTCGCCGCCGCGACAGGGCGGCCGCGCTTCGTCGCCGGCGCCATCGGGCCGACCAACCGTACCGCCTCGATCTCGCCCGACGTCAACAATCCCGGCTTTCGCGCGGTCACCTTCGATGATCTGCGCAATGCCTATGCCGACGCGACGCGCGGGCTGGTCGATGGCGGGGCCGACATCATCCTGATCGAGACCATTTTCGACACGCTGAACGCCAAGGCGGCGGTCGCCGCCGTCGAAGATGTGTTCGACGAGAAGGGGATCGAACTGCCGGTGATGATTTCCGGCACGATCACCGACCTTTCCGGCCGCACGCTTTCCGGCCAGACGCCGACGGCGTTCTGGTATTCGCTGCGCCATGCGCGGCCGTTTTCGATCGGCCTTAATTGCGCGCTCGGCGCCCGCGAGATGCGCGCCCATATCGACGAGATTTCGCGCGTCGCCGACACGCTGGTCTGCGCCTATCCGAATGCCGGCCTGCCGAACGAATTCGGCGAATATGACGAGAGCCCGGCTGCCATGGCCGTGCTGGTCGGCGAATTCGCGCAGTCCGGCCTGGTCAACGTCGTCGGCGGCTGCTGCGGCACGACGCCGGACCACATCCACGCGATCGCCGAAGCGGTCAAGGGACTCGCGCCGCGCGTCCTGCCCACCGTCTCTCCCAAATTGCGCCTTTCCGGCCTCGAACCGTTTGAACTCGCCTCATGACCTCTTCGACCGCCGTCTTCGTCAATATCGGTGAACGCACCAACGTCACCGGCTCGGCCAAGTTTCGCAAGCTGATCACCGCCGGCGACTATTCGGCGGCGCTCGACGTCGCGCGCGAACAGGTCGCCAACGGCGCGCAGATCCTCGACGTCAACATGGACGAGGGCCTTCTCGATTCCGAAGCGGCGATGGTCACCTTCCTCAACCTGCTGGCGGCCGAGCCGGATATCGCCCGGGTGCCTGTGATGATCGACTCGTCAAAATGGTCAGTGATCGAGGCCGGCCTGAAATGCGTTCAGGGCAAGCCGATCGTCAATTCCATCTCGATGAAGGAAGGCGAGGACCAGTTCCGCGAGCAGGCGCGCAAGCTCCGCCGCTATGGCGCGGCCGTCGTCGTCATGGCTTTCGACGAGAAGGGCCAGGCCGACACGTTCGAGCGCAAGACCGAGATCTGCGCCCGCGCCTACAAAATCCTCGTCGACGAGATCGGCTATCCGCCGGAAGACATCATCTTCGATCCGAACGTCTTCGCCATCGCGACCGGCATCGAGGAGCACAATAATTACGGCGTCGACTTCATCGAGGCGACGCGCTGGATCCGCCAGAACCTGCCGCATGCGCATATTTCCGGCGGCATCTCGAACCTGTCGTTCTCGTTCCGCGGCAATGAGAGTGTTCGCGCGGCGATGCACTCGGTGTTCCTCTACTATGCCATCGCCGCCGGCATGGACATGGGCATCGTCAATGCCGGTGCTCTGCCGGTCTATGACGATATCGATCCGGAACTCCGCGGCCTCTGCGAGGACGTGATCCTCAACCGCCGCGCCGATGGCACGGAGCGGATGCTGGAGATTGCCGAGCGTTTCAAGGGCGGCGCGAGTTCCAAGAAGGAAGCGGATCTCTCCTGGCGCGAATGGCCGGTCGAGAAGCGGCTGGAGCATGCGCTGGTTTCCGGCCTGACCGATTTCATCGAGATTGACACCGAGGAGGCGCGCGCCAAGGCGAGCCGGCCGCTCGACGTCATCGAAGGCCCGCTGATGGCCGGCATGAACGTCGTCGGCGACCTGTTCGGCGCCGGCAAGATGTTCCTGCCGCAGGTGGTGAAATCCGCCCGCGTGATGAAGCAGGCCGTCGCCTATCTGATGCCGTTCATGGAGGAGGAGAAGCGCCGCCTTGGCACGACCGGTTCGTCCTCGGCGGGCAAGATCCTTCTCGCGACGGTGAAGGGCGACGTGCACGACATCGGCAAGAACATCGTCGGCGTCGTGCTCCAGTGCAACAATTTCGAGGTGATCGACCTCGGCGTCATGGTGCCTGCGGCGAAGATCCTCGCCACCGCCAAGGCCGAGAATGTCGACATCATCGGCCTCTCGGGCCTCATCACCCCCTCGCTGGACGAGATGTGCCATGTCGCGGCCGAGATGGAGCGCGAGGACTTCCATGTCCCGCTGCTGATCGGCGGCGCCACGACCTCGAAAGTGCATACCGCCGTCAAGATCCATCCGAACTACGCCAAGGGCCAGGCCGTCTATGTGCTCGACGCCAGCCGGGCCGTCGGCGTCGCGTCGAGCCTGCTCGGCCGCGACAAGGCAAGCTATGTCGCCGACGTGCAGGCCGATTATGTGAAGATCGCCGACGCGCATGCCCGCGCGCAGGAAAACAAGCGCCGCATCACGCTGGCCGCCGCCCGCGACGACGGGTTGAAGCTCGACTGGACGAACTACAAGCCGGTCAAGCCGAGCTTCCTCGGCACCAAGGTGTTCAAGGACTATCCGATCGCCGAGCTCGTCCCCTATATCGACTGGACGCCGTTCTTCTCGACCTGGGAGATCAAGGGCACCTATCCGCTGCTGTTCGAGGACGAGAAGGTCGGCGAGGTTGCCCGCTCGTTGTTCAACGACGCGCAGGCGATGCTGAAGCAGATGGTCGAGGAGAAATGGGTCTCGGCCAATGCCGTGATCGGCTTCTGGCCGGCCAACTCGGTCGGCGACGACATCGCGCTCTATGCAGACGATGCGCGCGACAAGGACCTCGCGACCTTCTTCACGCTGCGCCAGCAGATCGCCCGCTCGACCGACAAGCGCCGCCATGTCGCGCTGTCGGATTTCGTCGCGCCGAAGGAGACGGGGATCGGCGACTATGTCGGCGGCTTCGCCGTCACCACCGGCATCGGCGAGGAAGTCATGGCGGAACGCTTCAACCGCTCCAATGATGATTACTCGAAGATCCTGAGCCAGGCGCTGACAGACCGTCTGGCGGAAGCCTTTGCCGAGCGGATGCACCAGCGCGTGCGGCGCGAATTCTGGGGCTATGCGGCCGACGAGACGCTGACCAACGAGGAACTGATCCGCGAGAGCTATGCCGGCATTCGCCCGGCGCCCGGCTATCCGGCCCAGCCCGACCATACCGAGAAGCGGACGCTGTTCGACCTGCTCGACGCGGAGAAGCAGGCCGGCATCCTGCTGACCGAGAGCTTCGCCATGTGGCCAGGCTCGTCCGTCTCGGGCCTCTATATCGGCCATCCCGAAAGCTATTATTTCGGCGTTGGCCGGATCGAGGCCGATCAGGTCGCCGATTATGCCGCCCGCAAGGGCTGGGAACTGCGCGAGGCCGAGCGCTGGCTGGCGCCGGTGTTGAACTACGATCCGATCCGGGTCGAAGCGGCCGAATAGGCCTTAGCCTGCATGCCGTTGACGAAGGACGGCATGCAGGCCTCTCGCCCCGAACGGGTCTGGCACCGGGCTCCGAATCCGCTAGGGACAGCCTTTGTCCTCCCCGGCTTTCCGTCTCAGAAGCAATCCCATGTCGGCCACATTTACCGCCACCGGCTTTCGCCGCGGCTTCCTCGAAGGCCTTGCGCTGTTCCCCGGCATGGTCGCCTTCGGCGTCGTGTTCGGCGTGCTGGCCGGCCAGGTCGGCATCTCGATCCTGGGCGCGGCCTCGATGAGCGTCTTTGTCTATGCCGGCACGGCGCAGCTTCTGGCGCTGCATGCCTGGGGCGCGCCCGACCTGCTGGTCGCCGTGGTCGTGGCGGTTATTGCCATGAATTCGCGCTACGTGCTGTTCGGGGCGGCGATGCAGCCCTGGATGCGCGGGCTTTCGCCCTGGATTGCCTATCCGTCGATGTTCCTGATGGTCGATGCCAATTGGGCGACGGCGATGCAGGAGCGCGATGCGGGGCGTCGCGACGTCGCCGTATTCGCGGGGCTTGGGCTTGGCTGCATGGTCGGCTGGGTCGCCGGGACGATCGCCGGTACCGGCTTCGGCCAGCTTCTTGGCGATACGCGTCGGCTCGGGCTCGATTTCTTCCTGCCGGCCTTCTTCCTGTCGCTTGCGTGCGGCTTCTGGAAGGGCAGGGGCGACGTGTTGCCATTTGTCGTGGGCGGCCTGGTGGCTATCGTCTGCGACCGCTTCGTCGGCGGTTCCTGGCACGTGCTGGCCGGCGGCCTTGCAGGCAGTCTGGCCGCGGCCTTCGCGCCCCGTTCGGCAACGGACGCGGCGCCGGGGCCGAAGCCGGAGGGCGAATAGCATGTCGCTCGATCCGAACACCACAGCCGGCTTTGCGCTCATCGTTACCGCGATGGCGATCTCCGCCTATCTGACGCGGATCGCCGGCTTCTTCCTCATGCGTTTCGTGGTGGTGACGCCGCGGGTGGAGGCCTGGCTGCGGGCCTTGCCGCTGGCCATCATGGGCTCCATCCTCGGCCCGATCGCCATGCATGGCGGCCCGGCCGAATATGCGGCTTTCGCGGCAACGGCCGCCGTCTACTTCTGGCGGCGCAGCGACATTCTGGCGGCGTTTGCGGGCATGGCGGTGGTGGCGGGAAGCCGCTGGGCGTTCGGGCTGTAGGATGGGGTGAGCCTGATCGCAGGCAGACCCTCACCGCAACCCTTTCCCGCAAGCGGTAGAGGGGCGGTTCGAGCCCGGTCTCAGCGTTGACGTCTCAAAATCACAAAGAACCCTCGCCCGCTTGCGGGAAAGGGTTGGGTGAGAAACTTGCTGGCCATTTGACAGTACAACTCAACCCGCCAAGCAATGGCTCGGCAACTTTCGGTCGAGTACGCTGTCAAGAATACAATGTCGCGGGAGGACTCAGATCGCTCCCAATACGATGGCCGCGACGAACAGAAAAGCGGCGCTCACGGCGAGCAGATGGAACGGTTTTGCGAGGCTCATGGACATCTCCCGGGTCTCTCTTACACGCCCAACTTCGAGCTTAAGTATTAACTCGATCGTCCCTTCGAGCAAGGCCCCAACTTGCGGGTTTCGCCGCTAAGTCGGCGCAATCCTGCCATGAATGGGCTAAGCCGTGGAATAATCTCCCAAATCCCTCGGTGGAAAAACGTGCAGGCAGTGGCTTTGTTCCGCTGCAATCTCGCCTCAATCGTCAACGGGATTCCGCTCTCGGCAGCGGGGAGGGAGAGGCGCCGCAGGGATGCCGGCCTCCCCGGTAACGTTCCGGAAACCGCGCCTCTCAATCGTTTCTTATGGTTTCGCTGCGACCGTCCCGGCATGAAAACAGGGCCGGAAAACCAGCATGGATGATCGCCGGACGGAGGCAGCCCACCAGACCGCGCCGGCGCGGCGGGCTGAGCTTCTTGCCTCCATCACCGATCTGTTCGGCAGCGCCGGCGCGGCCGTTTCGCCGCCGACGGCCGCGCTGTTTTCCGAAATCATCCTCGGCGTGTTCGACGACATGCGGCCCGACGAGAGGGCCGTGCTGGTCGAGCGGATTGCTGCTTTGCCCAATGCGCCGGCCGAGGTGCTGCGGTTCCTCGCCTTGCGCGAGATCGAGGCGGCCGAACCGGTGCTGCGCCGCTCCTTCGCCTTCGAGGAGGCCGATCTCGCCGCGCTCGCCGCTACCCTGCCGCATGACCGCCTCTGCGCCATCGCCACGCGCGCCCAGGTGCCGGAGGCGGTTTCGGACGCCTTGCTCGACCGGGGCGACCGCGCCGTCCTGCGGCTGCTGGCGCAGAATCCGGGCGCGCGGTTCTCGCAGCACGGATTGGCCATCCTGGTCCATGAGGCGACGCAGAAGCTGGCACAGCGCCAGGCGGCCGCCCGCGAGAGCGACGAAGAGCGCGGCCAGATGCTGGATATCCGCTCCGCGCCGCCGGTGCCGCGGTCTCGCCGTTCGTTCGCCGCGCCCTCGGAGAGCGGCGTCGTCATCGCCTTCCCGACGCGCACGCGCTCCCGGCCTGGGGACGACCACTCGGACGAGACGGCCGCCGCTCCCAATGCGGTGGCCGAGGTGATTGCGACCGTCGCTTCGGGCGACCGGATGATGGAAGTCGCGGGCCTGCTCGCCGGGTCCGCCGGGCTGCCGGTCGAACTGGTGCGTCGGATGATCGCCAAGCCCGATACCATGCCGCTCGCCGTGCTCTGTAAGGCCGCCGGTGTCAGCGACGAGACGTTCGCGGCGATCGCCGCGATTCGCGGCCGCCGCCATGGCCATTCGGCCGAGGCGATCGAAACGCTGGTCCGCGCCTATCAGGCGCTGGGCCAGGACGACGCCGCCCATACGCTGCGCTTCCTGCAGGCGCGCCAGGCTTCCGACGAAGCAGCCGCCATGCCCGCCCAGCAGAATCCCGCCCTCTGACGCCATCGGGGTTCCCGTACCGGCTGGGCGCTGATAGCGTCTGCCGGCCAACGGCCATACGGGATCGCGAAACGATGGATCGCTTCGAAACCGCCCGCGACGCAGCCTACAAGCTTCGTCCGGATCAGCCGCTCTACTGCTTCCGCCCGAGCGTGCTTCGGGCCGATGCGCTGGCGTTCAAATCCGCTTTTCCCGGCCGCCTGGCCTATGCCGTCAAGACGAATGGCGAGCCGCTGGTGCTGCAGACGCTCGCGGATGCCGGGGTCGATTGCTTCGACGTCGCATCGCCGGCTGAATTCGCCGCCGCTCGCGCCGTGGCGCCCGATGCCGAGCTTCTCTACATGCATCCGGTCAAGGCGCAGTCGGACATCCGGCTGGCGCTGGAGACCTATGGCATCCGCGTCATCGCCCTCGACCACGAGGACGAGATCGCCAAGATCGTCCGCATCGTGCGGGCGCTCGATCTCGACCCGGAAGAGATCACGCTGTTCGTGCGCCTGGCGACGCGCGGGCACGCCGCCTATGAGCTTTCCAAGAAATTCGGCGCGGCGCCCGGCCACGCGGTCGAACTGGTCGAGCGGATCGGCAAGCTCGGCTTCAAGGTCGGGCTCTGCTTCCATGTCGGCAGCCAGGTCGAGGATACCGATACCTATGAGCGGGCGCTGGCCTCGGCCGCCTGGGTGCGGTCGCGCGCCAGCGTCGATATCGCCGCGCTCGACATTGGCGGCGGCTTTCCGGCCGCCTATGGCAGCGATCCCCGGCGCAAGCAGGTGGTGCGGCCCGAAACCGGCGCGCTGATCGCCGACGTGGTGCGCGAGGCGCAGGAATGGGGCTTTGGCGACGTGCCGCTGGTGGCCGAGCCCGGCCGGGTCATCGTCGCGCGCTGCCTCTCGGTCGTGGTGCGCGTGCTGCTGAAGAAGGGCAGGCGGCTCTACATCAATGACGGCATCTGGTCGTCGCTGTCGGATTCCTGGACCGGCAAGATCACGCTGCCGGCGCGCCATCTGCCCGATCCCGCCCGCCGCCAGCGCAGCGGCGACGGCGACAAGATCGTGCCGTTCCGGGTCTGCGGCGCGACCTGCGATTCCGTCGACATCCTCTCGCGTCCGTTCTACCTGCCGGAGACGATCGGCATGGGCGACTGGATCGAGATCGGCCATATCGGCGCCTATTCGCTGTCGCTGCGCACCCATTTCAACGGCTTCTATCCCGACAGCTTCGTCGAGGTGACGACTCCGTTCGAGGCGGCGGGTCCGGTCGAAGGCTTCGCCTCGATCGAGACGATGGGCGAGTAGCGCGCACCCCCGAAAGACCATCCCTGGTTGCGGGTATGGTTGACCATTCTTTAAGAGCTTCGGCCGCATTCTACGCGCATGTTCAGTTGCGTAGCGTTGCGTACCGCGTCGGTGCTCGCTCTTGTCTCGCTCTCCGGCTGTGCCCTCAACTTCCTCGGGGAAGAAAGGGAAAGCTGGCGGGATGCGACGGAGCGAGCCTGTTACGCGCAGAAACTGGTCGTCCCTTCCTACTTCCAGCGCCCGGCGAAGGAAGTGGATGGGAAAGGCACGTGCGGCATCGAACGGCCGCTTAAGGTCAACGCCTTCGAGCGGGGCGTCGTCGCGGTCACCGGTGGCGATGTGGTGCTGGGCTGCATGATGACCAACGCCATGGAGCGCTGGATCCGCGAGTCGGTGCAGCCGGCGGCGCAGGCCCGCTTCGCCATGCCGGTCACCGAAGTGCTCACCATGGGCACTTATGCCTGCCGGTCGCGCAACAACCGCCACGGCGCCAAGCTTTCCGAACACGCCTTCGCCAACGCCTTCGACGTCGCCGGCTTCCGACTGGCCGATGGCCGCACGATCCGGGTCAAGAGCGACTGGCGGCGCGGCGATCCGGCCAGCCAGGCCTTCCTGCGCGAGGCGCTGATTTCGGCCTGCGGCTATTTCACGACCGTGCTCGGCCCGGGCTCGAACCGGCTGCACGAAGACCACATCCACATCGATCTCGCGCGCCACAATGCCAGCGGCACGTCGCGCTATTGCCGGCCGAAGCTGGACATGCCGGGACCGACGCCGCTCGATCCGAATGCCGGCATCCCGATGGCGACCTTGCTGCAGACGCCGGCGCCCGCCGCTCCCGCCAATATGGAGCAGCGCGCGTTCACCTATCGCTTCGATGACAATCTCGGCGCGCCCGACGCGGAGGCGCCTTATCCGGGCGACCAGATCCGTGCCGGCGAGGTGCCGTCCGTCCCGGCATCCGGCCCCTATACGCCGCCGGCCAGCATTCCGATGTCCTATGCGCAGTAGCGCAAGTGATTTGCGTCACAGCATGACCTAACGTCACATTGTACTCCGCCCTCCCTCTAGGGATTTGAGGAGTTTGATGATGACCGCCACCACAACCGTCTACGTCGACGAGACGCGCTACAATCTCTACGCCAGCATCCACAAGGGCCTGCGCCGCGCCCAGGGACAGCTGATGACCCGCCTCGGCGCGATCGATCCGCTCAACGACGCCGACGTCGCGGGCCTGTTGCAGGATATGCGCCTGATGGTGACGATGGGGCGCAAGCATCTCCATCACGAGAACATCTTCATCCACACCGAGATCGAAACGCGCCGTGTCGGCGCGACGACGCGGCTGGTCGACGACCACGACCATCACGAGCGCGATTTCGACGAGTTGGAGACGCGGTTCCGCCAGATCGAGGCTGCGCCGCCCGAGCGCCGCTCGCCGATGCTGCGCGCGCTCTATCTGCGCTACACGGAATTCCTGGCGCATGATTTCGAGCACATGATCGAGGAGGAGACGGAAACGCTCTCGCTCCTGCACCGCCTGTTCAACGACGGCGAACTGGCCGCGATCGAGGGCCGCATCGTCGGCTCGGTCGAGCCCGGCATGATGATGGAGTTCATCCGCATCATGATCCCCGCAATGAACCCGGCCGAACGGCTCGGCATGCTGGGCGGCATGAAGGCCGCCATGCCCGTGCCGGTCTTCGCGGCGGTGGTCGACATGGGCGTCAAGCCGGTGCTCGCCCCGTCCGACTGGCACGCGCTGGAACAGGCGCTTGCCAAGGCGGCGTAAGGCGTGGGGCGGGGGGCTTTTCTTTCCGCCCAAACACCCGCCCTTCATCACCAAGACTCCGTCATCCCCGCGAAGGCGGGAATCCATTCAGCCTGGTTCCCGGGAGACAGCCTCCCTACGCCTCGGCTGAATGGATCCCGGGTCTCCGCCCGGGATGACGACAGAGGGTGGGGTGGCAGTGGAGACAGGTGAAGTGAGACCGCTGTTCGGCTATCTCGCCCGTCCAAACCCTCCGCCCGTCGGGGTCGTGACGATCACCGCCTCGCCAGGCTGGAGCACCGTCTGGTCGCAGCCTTCCAGTGCTTCGATCCGGCCGTCGTTCCGGCGCACTTCGGTCTTGCCGAGGGCGCCGGGCGCTCCGCCCATCAGTCCGTGCGGCGCGACAAGCCGATGCGAGGCGAGGATGGCGCATTCCATTTCTTCCAGGAACCGGATCGTCCGCTTGGTGCCGCCGCCGGCCGACCATTGGCCCCGGCCACCCGAGCCTTCGCGAATATGGAAATCCTCGAGCAGGACAGGGAACCGGAACTCCAGCACTTCCGGGTCGGTCAGGCGCGAATTGGTCATGTGGACATGCACGGCGTCGACGCCGTCGAAGCCGGTGCCGTCATTGAACACGCCGGCCGGCGCGCCGGAGCAGAGCGTCTCGTAATATTGATAGGTCTGGTTGCCGAAGGTGAGGTTGTTCATCGAGCCCTGCGACGACGACAGCGCCCCCAGCGCGCCAAACAGGGCGTTGGTCACCTGCTGGCTGGTCTCGACATTGCCGGCCACGACGGCGGCCGGATAGCGCGGCGCTAGCATCGAGCCCTCGGGGATGATGATGTGGATCGGCCGGAGGCAGCCGGCATTCATCGGAATGTCCCCCTCCACCATG
The DNA here is from genome assembly GCF_044452255.1 of Kaistia sp. UC242_56. NCBI lineage: Bacteria > Pseudomonadati > Pseudomonadota > Alphaproteobacteria > Hyphomicrobiales > Kaistiaceae > Kaistia > Kaistia sp. UC242_56. Next base: position 3,634,752 of record NZ_JBIOAN010000002.1, on the reverse strand, counting down.
ACGCGGAAGGCATAGAGGACCGCAGCCCGCGTGACCGGTTCGGGGGCGTTGAAATTGGTTGGCTGCTGCGGGCTGGTGCCGGTGAAATCGACCGTCGCCTCGCGCTTTTCCCGGTCGACGCGGATCTTGACCCGGATGACCGCGCCCTGGTCGGTCTCGACCGCGAATTCGGAATCCTTGAGGCTGCCCAGCACCCGCCGCACGCTTTCGGCGGCATTGTCCTGCACATGGCCCATATAGGCGGTGACAACGTCGAGCCCGAAATGCTCGACGATCCGGCGCAGTTCCTGCACGCCCTTCTCGTTGGCGGCGATCTGCGCCTTCAGATCGGCAACGTTCTGCGTGACGTTGCGGACCGGGTAGGGGTGGTTGGTCAGAAGCTCCACCAACTCGGCCTCGCGGAAACGGCCGCGATCGACAAGGACAAAATTGTCGATGAGGACGCCTTCCTCGTCGACGGTGGTGGCGCGCGGCGTCATCGAGCCGGGGGCGGTGCCGCCGATATCGGCATGGTGGCCGCGGCTGGCGACAAAGAACAGGATTTCCTCGCCCGCGTCGTCGAAGACCGGCGAGACGACGGTGATGTCCGGCAGGTGGGTGCCGCCATTATAGGGCGCGTTCAGCGCATAGACGTCGCCCGGCCGCATCGCCTCCCGGTTCAGCTCGATGATCGTTTCGACCGAGCGGTCCATCGAGCCCAGATGCACCGGCATATGCGGCGCGTTGGCGACGAGAGCACCCGTCGCGTCGAACACGGCGCAGGAGAAATCCAGCCGCTCCTTGATATTCACCGAATAGGCGGTGTTCTGCAGCGTCACGCCCATCTGCTCGGCGATCGACATGAAGAGGTTGTTGAACACCTCCAGCATGACGGGGTCGGCATCCGTGCCGATGGCATGGCTGCGGTCGAGCGCCTCCACCCGCGTCAGCACGACATGGTCGCGGGGCGAGATCGCCGCCTGCCAGCCGGGCTCGACGATGATGGTCTGGTGCGGCTCGATGATGAGGGCAGGGCCTGGGACGATCGCGCCACGCGAGAGGCTTTCGCGCACGAAGATTCGGGCCGGGTGGGTCGCGCCGCCGGAAAAGATCGAGACCGTCTCGGAGGGCTGTGGCCGGCTCTCCGGCGCGTCGAGCGCGGGCTCCTCGATCGAAGCTCCGCCGCCGACCGCCTCGACCTCCAGGCTCTCGACGACGATCGCCTTGCCCTCGAAGACAAAGCCGAACTGCTTCCTGTGGGCGTCCTCGAAGGCGGCGAGGATTGTTTCCATGGGCAGCCAACGGGAAGCAAGACCCTCACCCCAGCCCTCTCCCGCAAGCGGGCGAGGGGGCTGGCCGTGGGCTGCATCGACGGGGGAGCCCGGCTGGTTAGCGAGGTGGGGGCTGGGCTCGACGTCTGTCGGCGAAACGCCTCCCTCTCCTGCCTGCGGGAGAGGGTTGGGGTGAGGGACTTGCTGCAAGACCTCGACCGGGATCGGCGTATCCGTCCCGTCATAGCGGAGATGCGCGCGGATGAAGGTCTCGGCCGCCTCGACGCCCTGCTGCGTAAGTTCGGCTTGAACCTCGTCGGTGAGCGACGCGGCGAGCGCCTGTAACTCTGGCAGCGCTTCGGGCGCCAGCTTCTGGACCACCGCCTGGCTGCGGCTGGCGCGGATGTCGGCGAGGCCCATGCCATAGGCGGAGAGAATGCCGGAGAAGGGATGCACCAGTACCGTCGTCATTCCGAGCGCATCGGCGACCCGGCAGGCGCTCTGGCCGCCGGCGCCGCCGAAGCAGTTCAGCGCGTAGTCGGTCACGTCATAGCCGCGCTGGACCGAGATCTTCTTGATGGCGTTGGCCATGTTCTCGACCGCGATGCGCAGGAAGCCGTCGGCGATCTCCTCAGGCCGGCGGCCGTCGCCGATCTCGGCGGCCAGCGCCTCGAAGCGCTCGCGCACGATCGCGGCATCGAGCGGCTGGTCGCGGCCGGGTCCGAAGATTTTTGGAAAATGTTCCGGCCGCAATTTGCCGGTCATGACATTGGCGTCGGTGACGGCCAGCGGGCCGCCGCGCCGATAGCTGGCGGGGCCGGGATCGGCGCCGGCCGAATCCGGGCCGACGCGGAACCGCCCGGCTTCATAATGCAGGATCGACCCGCCGCCGGCGGCGACGGTATGGATGCGCATCATCGGCGCGCGCATGCGCACGCCCGCGACTTCCGTCTCGAACGAACGCTCATAGACGCCGTCATAATGCGAGACGTCGGTGGACGTGCCGCCCATGTCGAAGCCGATCACCTGACTAAAGCCCGCCTGCCGCGCCGTCTCGACCGCCGCGACGACGCCGCCGGCCGGGCCCGATAGAATGGCGTCCTTGCCGCGAAACAACTCCGCCGCCGTCAGGCCGCCCGACGACATCATGAACATCAGCCGCGGTGAGGGCTCACCGGCGACGCCGAGTTCCCCCGCCACCTGCTCGACATAGCGGCGCAGGATCGGCGAGAGATAGGCGTCGACCACCGTCGTGTCGCCGCGCCCGACCAGCTTCATCAGCGGCGAGATCTCGTGGCTGACCGAGATCTGCGGGAAGCCGACGCGGCGCGCGAGTTCCGCGACGCGGGCTTCATGCTCGGGATATTTCCACGCATGCATGAACACGATGGCGACCGAGCGGATGCCGCTGGCATAGGCGTCGCGCAACGCCGTCTCCACCGCGGTCGGATCGGGCTCCGCCTCGACCGTGCCGTCGACGCGGACGCGTTCGGCGACCTCGACGACGCGTTCGTAGAGCAGTTCCGGCTTGATGATCTTCTTGGCGAAGATGTCCGGCCGCGCCTGGTAGCCGATCGCCAGCGCGTCGCGAAATCCCCGGGTGATCAGGAGGAGCGTTCGATCGCCCTTGCGCTCCAGCAGGGCGTTGGTGGCGACCGTCGTGCCCATCTTGACCGTGGCGATCGCGCCTTGCGGGATCGGCTCGCCCCGGGCGAGGCCCATCAGTTCGCGAATGCCCTGCACGGCGGCGTCGCGATAGGCCTCGGGGTTTTCCGAAAGCAGTTTGTGGGCGCGGATGCGGCCTTCGGGATCGCGGGCGACGATGTCGGTGAAGGTGCCGCCGCGATCGATCCAGAAGTCCCACTGCGTCATCGTCCTGCCCTTCGCGCGATTGAAGCCCGGGCGCATGAGTAAGGCTCGGGCGGCGTCCGTCAATCCGTCACGGCATGGGGCTTCGCGGTTGCTGGCGCGGGACGCAACGGTCCCCGTGAGATCCGGGGGCGACCGATGTGCGCGACACCCTGGACTCTCGCGCTCGGCGAGCGAGATGCTTATGGTTCGCCCATGACAATCTGGCAACGACTCGGCGATCTCATTCGCCAGCTTCCTGGGTCCTGCACCATCGGCCGGGCCCTGGACGATCTCATCGAGACCGTGCGCACGGCGCTCAGCGGTTCCCCCGTCGAGCGGCGGCAGGTGGCGTTTTCCGTGTCGATGATCGCGCTTTCGGCCAAGATGGCCAAGGCCGACGGCGTCGTGACGCGCGATGAAGTTGCAGCGTTCGAGCAGCTGTTCGATATCCCGCCCACCGAGCACCAGAACGTGGCGCGGCTGTTCAACCTGGCCAAGCAGGACGTCGCCGGCTTCGATGCCTATGCGCGCAAGCTTGCCAGCCTGTTCGACCCCGGCTCCAGCGTGTTCGAGGATATCGTCGACGGCCTGTTCCATATCGCCAAGGCCGACGGCATGGTGCACCAGGACGAGCTGGCCTTCCTTGACCATGTCGCGTCGATCTTCGGCATCAGCGAGGCCGCCTTCGCTCGCATCCGCAGCCGCCATATCGTGCCGGAGGAGGGCGATCCTTATCTCATCCTAGGCATCGATCGCGGCGCCTCCAACGACGACGTGAAGCGCCATTATCGCCGCATCGTCTCCGAGACGCATCCCGACAAGCTGATTGCGCGCGGCGTGCCGGCCGAATTCCTGGCGATTGCCACCGCCAAGCTTGCCGCACTGAACGGTGCCTATGACCGCATCCGGCGCGAGCGGGCCTTTGCATGATGGAGAAAGACGTGGCTGACGCGGCGATTCCCGGCGTGACCCTGCCGGATATGGTGTGGCGGCCGTCGCCCAATTTCGGCCCGCGCGCCGAGGGCGCCGCGATCGATATCCTGCTGCTGCATTATACTGACATGAAGACGGCCGAGGCGGCGATCCAGCTGCTGTCGGATCCGGCCTCGCAGGTTTCCTGCCACTATGTCGTCGCCGAGGACGGGACCATCACCCAGCTGGTGCGCGAGGCCGATCGGGCGTGGCATGCCGGCGTCTCTTCCTGGCATGGCGAAGGCGATATCAACTCCAGGTCGGTTGGGATCGAGATCGCCAATCTGGGGCATGACCACGGATATCCCGATTTCCCCGACGTCCAGATCGAATCCGTGATCGCGCTGGCCTGCGACATTTGCGCTCGACACAAAATTCGTCCGGAACGAATCCTGGCGCACTCCGACGTGGCTCCGGCTCGCAAGCGCGACCCCGGGGAGAAGTTCCCATGGGGCCGCCTGGCTTCTGCGGGGGTCGGCCATTACGTCGAGCCGGAACCGATTCGAGGCGGTCGTTTTTTTAGCGCCGGTGAAAGCGGGGCGCCCATCGAAGCGCTGCAGGCGATGCTGGCGCTCTACGGCTATCCCCTTCAGATCTCTGGAAATTACGATCTCGCGACCGAACAGGTCGTGACGGCCTTCCAGCGGCATTTCCGTCCGGAGCGGGTCGACGGAATCGCCGATTCCTCGACGATTGCGACGCTGCACCGGCTCGCGCGGGCGCTCGCCGAGACGCGTTGATTGTCGCTACGGAAGGATAATATCGGTTAGTCGGCTAACCGATTACGGGGCGGCGATGGTCGATCACGAAATATTAAAGCCTGTAATCTGATTTCAATTCCGGTGCCCCAATTCGGGACTCTTGGGCAACGACAAGCGGCGCATCGTCAATGATGTGAGTTACCCCCAAGTATGAAGAAGTTTTGCGTACTTGCCTTGGCCGCCCTCGTCGCCACTGGCAGCCTCGCCATTTCCCCCGCGTCGGCCAAGTCGGGCTCCGGTCGTCTTCTCAAGTCCAATGTCGTTCGTGTCGCTGCCGCGGATCGCAGCAGTTTCGATGATCTGATCCGCACCCATGCCGCCGCCAACAATGTCCCGTTGTCGCTGGCCCACGCCGTCGTGACGGTGGAAAGCAACTACAAGCCCAACATGACCGGCAGCGTCGGCGAAATCGGCCTGATGCAGGTCCGCCTCCAGACCGCTCGCGGCATGGGCTACAAGGGCAGCGCCAAGGCGCTCTACGATCCCGCCACCAACATCCGCTACGGCATGATGTATCTCGGCCAGGCCCGCAAGCTCGCCGGTGGCGATCTGTGCGGCACGATCCTCAAGTACAATGGCGGCCATGGCGCCACCCGGATGAGCAAGGGCCCGCTGCGCTATTGCGGCAAGGTCCAGCAGATTATGGCTTCGAACTGAGTTCGAACCGTCATTGGGATGATTGCGGCTGAAGCCTCTCGTCCGGCTGCGCCCGTTGGATCGGGCGCCCGCGAAGGACGCAAGACTGCCAGGCTCGATGCGCCCCTCCCGGGTGTCGCCTGTGCATGTTGCGGGCCGCAGGACTTCCAGATCGTGTTCAAGACCGGGTGCGGGAGCCGAGTTCCCCTTGGTTGGGCTTGACCCGCACCCGTCGCACCCCTAAGCCCCGCATTGCCAGTCGGCCGGACGACCGCTGCTGCAAGATCGAAAGGTCGCAGGGGAGGAAAGTCCGGGCTCCATGGAAACACGGTGCCGGGTAACGCCCGGCGGGGGCGACCCCAGGGAAAGTGCCACAGAAAGCAAACCGCCCGTGCGTTCGCGCAACGGGTAAGGGTGAAAGGGTGGGGTAAGAGCCCACCGCGGGCCCAGCAATGGGAACGGCACGGTAAACCCCACCGGGAGCAAGACCGAATAGGGGCGACATGGCGCAAGCCAGCCTGTTTCCAGGTTCGTCGCCCGGGTTGGTCGCGCGAGGCGTCCGGTAACGGACGTCCAAGATGAATGGTCGTCACGCGGCGGTTCGCCGCCGCCCTACAGAACCCGGCTTATAGGCCGACTGGCAATTTCTCTTCTTTGGCCGCCCGGCGTCGCTGGACGTGCAGCTTTGGCACGGGCCGCGCGGGCTCGGCAGGCTGCCGGAACGTGGTCCCTGAGCCCTCGGCATGGGCGATCGTCCCACCGTCACGCGCCGCGTCCCGATCCGAGGCGGCCGTCGCCGCCTCTCGCCTTCGCCATTCCCAACATTTTGCGAAAATTCTCCTGTGCGCCTGCCGTGCCGGGGCCTGAGAAATCGTACGGATTCCTTACGCCCGGCCCGCGAAAAGCTACGGAAAATTAAGCTTAACCCTGTGTGATCAGCGCGAGGGCGCCTGCGTGTCGTGGGGGCCGATTCCATTGACGCCCATATTCACCCATGGTATCCCAAATCATCCCGGTCAGAGGGCGCTGCGATCGACAAAATCAGGTCGATCCGTGGGGTCGCATGCCACGTCGTCGGGGTGTTGTTTCCAGTCCGCGTCCCATGAGTGTTTTCCCGGCTCGCTACGCGGGCGGGCGTTCAATGGGCATTTTCAAGAGGAGCGCCGGCGCGAAAGGTGATGGACGAATTCGTTTCAACCTTCACCAACAGGCTGGACTCGAAGGGGCGAGTGTCGATCCCGGCACTGTTCCGTTCGGTCCTGACGCGCGACGGTTTCGAGGGCCTCTATTGCTGTCCGACGCTGGACCAGAACGCGGTGGATGCCGGCGGCAATCGCCTGGTCAGCCAGATCCGCGCCAGCCTGACGCTGTTCGAGCCGTTCTCCGAGGATCACGAGTTTCTCTCGACGACGCTGATCGGCGAGAGCGAAGTGCTGCGGATCGATCCGGAAGGGCGCGTCGCCCTGTCCGAGGCGATCAAGGCGCATGCCGGCATCGGCGACACCGTGACCTTTGTCGGTCAGGGTTACAAATTTCAGATCTGGGAACCGGAACGGTTCGTCGCCTATCGCGACGAGGCCAAGAACCGCGTGCGCGAACTGCGCCGCCGGCTTGGCTCGGGCCCGCGTTCCTCGGGAGGTACGGAAACATGACGGCCGGCGACGCCATTCCTGCAGGCGGACCGGACCGTCACGTCCCGGTGCTGCTCGCCGAGGTGCTCGCGCATCTCGCGCCGGCTGCCGGCAAGGTCATCATCGACGGCACCTTCGGCCTCGGCGGCTACAGCCGCGCCATCCTTAATGCCGGCGCGTCGGTGATCGGCATCGACCGCGACCCCAACGCCATCGCCGACGGCCAGGCGCTGGTTTCCGAATACGAAGGCCGGCTGCAGCTCGTGCATGGCCGCTTCGGCGATCTCGACGAGATCGCGGCCGGACAGGGGCATGAGACGGTCGATGGCGTCGTACTCGATATCGGCGTTTCGTCGATGCAGCTGGATGAGGCTGAGCGCGGTTTCTCGTTCCGCTTCGACGGCCCGCTCGACATGCGCATGAGCCAAGAAGGCCCAAGCGCCGCGGACGTCGTCAACACGATGGAAGCGCGCGATCTCGCCCGCATCATCTCGGTCCTGGGCGAAGAGCGCCGCGCCGGCGCCGTTGCCCGCGCCATCACGCAGGACCGCGTCGCCAAGCCCTATCTGCGCACCAGCGAACTGGCCGGCCTGGTCGAGCGCGTCGTCGGCAAGAAGCCGACCGATCCGATCCATCCGGCGACCCGCACGTTCCAGGCGCTGCGCATCTACGTCAACCAGGAGCTCGACGAGCTCGGCCGGGCGCTGGTCGCTGCCGAGCGCGTGCTGAAGCCGGGCGGGCATCTCGTCATCGTCTCGTTCCATTCGCTCGAGGACCGCATCGTCAAGCGCTTCCTGGCCGAGCGCAGCGAGATCCGCGCCGGTGGCTCGCGCCACATGCCGGAGCGCACGCTGGCCGCACCAACTTTCACGCTGATGTCCAAGGGGCCGGTCGTGGCCGGCTATGAAGAAACGTCGCGCAACCCGCGCGCCCGTTCCGCCAAGCTTCGCGCCGGCATCCGGACCGAGGCGCCGTCGCGTCCGTTCGATGCCGCGGCTGCCGGCGTACCGGCGCTTCCTGAATTCAAAGTGGCGAGGTCGTAATGCTCCGGGCACTCAACGTCATCTGGGTTGCTTTGATGGTCGCCGGCGCCGTCGTCACTTACGCCATGAAGGATCGCGCGGGCCGAGCCGCCGATCACGTGATGGAGCTGCGCCGCGACATCGCCCGCGAAAAGGATCTGATGAACATCCTTCAGGCGGAATGGAGCGTGCTGGACCAGCCGTCGCGCCTCCAGGAACTGGTCGGCCGCTACAGCAGCTATCTGCATCTGACCCCGCTCGACGTTCGCCAACTCGCCAGTCTCGAGGATGTTCCGGACAAACCGATCGAGGTGCCCGGCGCCAGTCTCGACCGGATGATCACCAGCGGCGTGGCCAAGAGCGGATCGGCCAAGCCGATCCTCGCCAAGCCGATCGTCGCGAAACCCACCACCGCCCAGGCCAGCATCGCCAAGCCACGTCCGCGTGACCTGGCGGCTCAATCGGGAGCGAATCCATGACGATGACGCTGACCGACCGCCCCGGAATGTTCAGCCCTTCCAATGGTCCCCGCCACGTCGCGCTCAAGGGCGCGAGCAAGGCCCGCCACGACCAGACGCGCAGCCGCATCGGGCTGACGATGATGGTCTTCATGATCGTTTACGGCGTGATCGGCGGCCGGCTCGTCATGCTCGGCATGAGCGACCAGGCCGGCTCCGCCGCGCGTGGCAGCGCGGCTTCCTCCGTCGCCACCGCCCGTCCCAACATCGTCGACCGCAATGGCGAGATCCTCGCCACCGACATCAAGACGGCTTCGCTCTTCGCCGAGCCGAACAAGATCGTCGATCCCGACGAAGCGACCGAACTGATCACCAGCGTCCTGCCGGACCTCGATGCGGCGCAGCTGCGCAAGAAGCTGTCGACCCAGGCCGGCTTCGTCTGGGTGAAGCGCGAGATCACGCCGAAGCAGCAGTCCGAAATCCACAATCTCGGCATTCCGGGCGTCGGCTTCCTGACCGAGAACCGCCGCTTCTATCCGGGCGGCCCCGCGGCTGCCCATATCGTCGGCCTGGTCAATATCGACAACCAGGGCATTGCCGGCATCGAGAAGGCGATCGACGAGCGGGGCCTTGGCGACCTCCATGGCGCCGGCTTCGCGATGAAGGGCGCCGACATGCAGCCGGTCAAGCTGTCGATCGACCTGCGCGTCCAGCACATCCTGCGCGATGAACTCGTCGGCGCGATGCAGCGCTACCAGTCGATCGCGGCGATGGGCGTCATCCTCAACGCCAAGACCGGCGAGGTCATGGCCATGGCGTCGCTGCCCGATTTCGATCCGAACAATCCGACCGATGCCAACAAGCCCGACCGGCTCAACCGCCTGACGGCCGGTACGTTCGAGCTCGGCTCGGTGTTCAAGAGCTTCACCTTCGCGATGGCGCTCGATTCCGGCCGCGTGAAGATGACGGACAGCATCGATGCGCGCTTCCCGATCCATGTCGGCCGCAATGTGATCCGCGACTTCCACGCCAAGGCGCGCTTCCTGACCGTGCCGGAGATCTTCCAGTATTCCTCCAATATCGGCACCGCCAAGATGGCGCTCGCCGTTGGCCAGGAAGAGCAGCAGGCCTATCTGAAGAAATTCGGCCTCTCGACCCGGCTCAAGACCGATCTTCCGGAAGTGGCGACGCCGCAGGTGCCCAAGCGCTGGAGCCAGGCGACGCAGCTGACCGTCTCCTTCGGCCATGGCATCGCCATCACGCCGATGCAGGCGGCGGTTGCCGACGCGGCGCTGGTCAATGGCGGCCATCTGCTGTCGCCCACCTTCTTCCCGCGCACGCAGGAAGCGGCATTGGCCGACTCGACGCAGATGGTCTCCAAGAAGACCAGCGACGAGATGCGCTGGCTGTTCCGCTTCAACGCGGTCAAGGGCTCCGGCCGCAATGCCGACGTTCCCGGCTATGTCGTCGGCGGCAAGACCGGCACGGCCGAGAAGATCGCCAACGGACGCTATGTCGAAGGTCATTATCTCAACTCGTTCCTGTCGGCATTCCCGATGGACGACCCGGAATATGTGATGCTGATCTCGATCGACGATCCGAAGCCGGAAAAGCCGGGCCTGCCGGCGCTCGCGGCCTGGAACGCGGCCAATGTCAGCTCCAGCATCATCCGCCGCGCTGCCGCCATTCTGGGCGTCCAGCCGCGCAGCGAGAACGAAAGCCACCCCGACGCCATGCTTGTGTCGTATTGAGGATCGATGAGCGGGCCTCTGATTTTTGGCTCGCGCGCGCCTGCCTTGGCGTAAACTTGAACGATCGGGAGGATTCGACCCCAGAATGCGGCTCGGTGACCTAGCTTCCAACGACGTCTCGCTCCCCGCCGATGCGGCGGCGATCGAGATATCCGGCCTTACCGCGGACAGCCGGGCTGTCCAGCCGGGCTTTCTGTTCGCGGCCCTGAAGGGCGTCGCGGCGGACGGCTCGCGCTTTGCGCTGGATGCGGTGAAGCGGGGCGCGGCGGCGGTCGTCTGCGGTCCCGAAGCAAACCTGCCAGATGACATCGGCGTTCCCGTGCTGCACGCGGCCGACCCGCGCATGGCGCTGGCGCATCTCGCCTCCCGCTTCTATCCGCTCCAGCCCGAACAGCTCGTCGCCGTCACCGGCACCAGCGGCAAGACCTCGGTGGCTGCGTTCGTCCGCCAGATCTTCGAGGTCGCGGGCAAGCAGGCCGCTTCGATCGGCACCATCGGCGTCGTCTCGCCGGCCGGTTCCGACTATGGCAGCCTGACAACACCCGATCCGATCCAGCTGCATCAGATTCTCGACCGGCTCGCGCGGCAGGGCGTGACCCACGCCGCGCTGGAAGCGTCGAGCCACGGCCTCGATCAGCATCGGCTGGACGGGGTCCGGCTGGTGGCAGCCGCCTTCACGAATCTCGGCCGCGACCACATGGATTACCATCCGACGGTCGAGCACTATCTCGAAGCCAAGCTGAAGCTGTTTGGCAATCTGCTGCCGGAAGGCCGCACCGCCGTGCTCGATGCCGATGGTCCCTATGCGGATGCGGTCATGGCCGTGGCGCGCCGACGCGGGCAGCGCCTGATCGACATCGGCCGGGCAGGGCGGGCCATCCGTCTCGTCAAGGCGGAACCCGATCTCTACAGCCAGTCGCTCGAACTCGACGTCTTCGGCACGCCGATGCATGTGCGCCTGCCGCTGGCCGGCGCCTTCCAGGTCTCCAACGCGCTCGTTGCCGCGGGCCTTGCGATCGCCACCGGCATCGAGCCGCGCGTCGCCATCGATGCGCTCGGCACGCTGGTGGGAGCGCCCGGCCGCCTGGAGCGGGTCGGCGTCACCGACAAGGGCGCCCTTGTCTTCATCGATTATGCGCACAAGCCCGACGCGCTCGATCATGCGCTCGGCGCACTGCGGCCGATGACGCGCAAGCGGCTCTTCGTGGTCTTCGGCGCCGGCGGCGACCGCGATGCCGGCAAGCGCCCGCTGATGGCGGAGGCTGCCAGCCGCAATGCCGACGTCGTCATCGTGACCGACGACAATCCGCGCTCCGAGGATCCGGCCCGCATTCGCGCCGAGATCCTTGCCGGTGCCCCCAACGCGATCGAGATCGCCGATCGCCGCTCGGCCATTCTGGAAGCCGTCTCGATGCTCGGCGAGGGCGACGTGCTCTGCGTCGCCGGCAAGGGCCACGAGACCGGCCAGATCGTCAACGGCGTCACGCTGCCCTTTTCCGATCATGAGGTCGTCGCGGCGGCGCTCGCCGCGGAGGCGCGCACATGACCGACAAGCTCTGGGGTTTCGAGGAATTCGTCGCCGGCATGAAGGGCCGTCCGACGGCCGCCGGCCCTGCGATCACCGGCATCTCGATCGACAGCCGGACCGTGCAGCCGGGCGATGCCTTCTTCGCCATTCGCGGCGACCGCTTTGACGGCCACCGTTTCGTCGGCGCCGCCGCTGGCCATGGCGCGACGGTCGCCGTCGTGGCCTCCGACCAGTTGGCCGGCCTCGGCCGCATGACGATCCCGCTGGTCGTCGTGCAGGACGTTCTGGAAGCGCTGCAGGAACTGGCCCGGGCTTCGCGGGCGCGCTCGACGGCGCGGATCGCCGCTGTCACCGGCAGCGTCGGCAAGACCTCGACCAAGGAAATGCTCGGCCATGTGCTGTCGGGGCAGGGGGCGACGCATTTTTCGCCCGCCTCGTTCAACAATCACTGGGGCGTGCCGCTGACCCTGTCGCGCATGCCGGCCGATGCCCGCTTCGCTGTGTTCGAGATCGGCATGAACCATGCGGGCGAGATCACGCCGCTGGTGGCGCAGGTTCGACCGCATGTCGCGATCATCACCAATATAGAGGCGGTGCATCTGGAGTTCTTCCCGGATGGCATTGACGGCATCGCCCGCGCCAAGGCCGAGATTTTTTCCGGCGTCGAGCCCGGCGGCAGCGTCATTTTGAATGGCGACAGCTCGCAATTCGAGCGCCTGGCGCTGCTCGCCATGGATTCCGGCATCAACCATGTGTTGTCCTTCGGCACGGGCCGCGATTGCGATGCGCGGCTCGAGGCGCTCGACATGCAGCCCGATCATTCCCGCGTCAGCGCCCGCATCCTTGACCAGCTGGTCGAGTTCACGATCGGCGCGCCGGGGCGTCACCTGGTGCAGAACGCGCTCGCCGTCCTGCTGGCCGTTGCCCAGATGGGCGGCGATGTCGGCGAGGCGGCCTCGGCGCTTGGCGATCTGAGCGCGCCCAAGGGCCGCGGCGCCCGGCACGAGCTCGTCGTCGGCGAGGGCCGCGCGACGCTGATCGACGAAAGCTACAACGCCAGCCCGACCTCGATGCGCGCGGCGATCACCGTCCTGGCGCAGGCGCGGACGGAAGGCGCGGGTCGACGCATCGCCGTTCTCGGTGACATGCGCGAGCTGGGCGACGACACGCTGCGATTGCATGCCGAGCTGGTCGAGCCGCTGACCGCGGCGGGCATCGACCGGGTCTATGCGGCGGGCCCCTCCATGCTGGCGCTCTGGGAGGTCTTGCCCGACGCCATGCGAGGCCATTATGCCGAAACCTCAAATGAGCTCGAGGCGATTCTTCTCGACGAGCTCGCCGCCGGCGACGTCGTGATGGTCAAGGGCTCGAATGGCAGCCGCATGGCGCCCATCGTCGAGACATTGAAGATCCGCTTTGCATCGGCGCCCGTCGAGAGCGATCCCGCCACTGAAGGACCCGTCTGATGCTGTACCTGCTGGGGGATCTCTCCGCGCAATTCTCGGGCCTCAACGTCTTCCGCTACATCACGTTTCGTGTGGGCGGTGCGACGATGACGGCGCTGATCTTCGTCTTCCTGTTCGGCCCGACCATCATCCGCGCGCTGAAGGTCAAGCAGGGCAAGGGCCAGCCGATCCGCGAGGACGGCCCCCAGAGCCATCTGGTGACCAAGAAGGGCACGCCCACCATGGGCGGCCTGATGATCCTCTCCGGCCTGATCGTCTCGACTCTGCTCTGGGCCAATCTTTCCAGCATCTATGTCTGGACCGTGCTGGGCGTCACGGTCGGTTTCGGCCTGATCGGGCTTTATGACGACTATCTCAAGGTCACCAAGCAGAGCCACAAGGGCTTTTCCGGCCGGTCGCGTCTCGCCGTCGAATTCGCGATCGCGGCGATCGCCTGCATCGCCATCTCGCATCTCTCGACCGGTCCGCTGTCGAACGCGCTGACCTTTCCCTTCGTGAAGGCCTTCGTGCTGGATCTCGGCTGGTTCTTCATTCCCTTCGGCGCCTTCGTGATCGTCGGCGCCGGCAATGCCGTGAACCTGACTGACGGTCTCGATGGCCTCGCCATCGTTCCGGTCATGGTCGCCACTGCCTCCTTCGGCGTCATGGCCTATCTCTCGGGCAACGCCATCTTCGCCGAATACCTGCAGATCCATTTCGTGCCCGGCACCGGTGAACTGGCCGTACTCTGCGGCGCGATGCTGGGCGCGGGCCTGGGCTTCCTGTGGTTCAACGCGCCGCCGGCCGCGATCTTCATGGGCGACACCGGCTCGCTCGCGCTGGGCGGCATGCTCGGCGCCATCGCCGTCGCCACCAAGCACGAGATCGTGCTGGCCATCGTCGGCGGCCTGTTCGTGCTGGAGGCCGCCTCGGTCATCATCCAGGTCGCCTCGTTCAAGCTGACCGGCAAGCGCGTCTTCAAGATGGCGCCGATCCACCACCATTTCGAACAGCTCGGCTGGACCGAACCGCAGGTCGTGATCCGTTTCTGGATCATCGCGGTCGTCCTCGCCCTGATCGGCCTCTCCAGCCTGAAGATCCGGTAACACGCAGATGACGCCGATCACCTCCCTTGCCGGCAAGTCGGTCGCGGTCTTCGGGCTCGGCGGCAGCGGGCTTGCGACCGCCGAGGCGCTCGTCGCCGGCGGCGCGAAGGTCGTGGCATGGGACGACAATGCGGATTCGGTTGCGAAGGCGGCCGCGGCCGGCATTCCGACCGCCGATCTGCGGCCGATCGATTTCGCCGGTTTCGAGGCGCTCGTCCTTTCGCCCGGCGTGCCGTTGACGCATCCCAAACCGCACTGGACGGTCGAACTCGCCAAGGCGGCCGGCATCGAGATCATCGGCGATATCGAGCTGTTCTGCCGCGAGCGGCGGGCGATCGCGCCCGGTTCGCCCTTCATCGCGATCACCGGCACCAACGGTAAGTCAACGACGACGGCGCTGATTGCGCATATGTTTCGCACCGATGGATGGGACGTGCAGCTTGGCGGAAATATCGGCACGGCGATCCTGTCGCTGGCGCCGCCGGGGCGGGATCGCATCCATATCGTCGAGTGCTCGTCCTTCCAGATCGACCTGGCGCCGACCATCGACCCGACCGTCGGCGTCCTGCTCAACCTGACCGAGGACCACCTCGACCGGCACGACACGATGGAGCGCTACGCCGCCATCAAGGCGCGGCTGGTGCGCGGCGCCGGGACGGCCGTGGTGGGCGTCGACGACGAGTGGTGCTCGGCGATCGCCTCTGATCTCGACAAGCGCGGCACGCCGGTCGAGCGGATCTCGGTTCACCGTCCCGTCGCCAACGGCTTCTTCGCCGAGGAGGGCCGGATCTTCGAAGCCGAGGACGACGCGATCCGCGAAGTCGCCGATCTCGCCGGGATCGGCGCGCTGCGGGGCGTTCACAACGCCCAGAACGCGGCGGCGGCGATTGCGGCGGCCCGCGCCATCGGCATGTCCGATCTTTCGATCCTGGAAGGGCTGAAGAGCTTTCCGGGGCTGGCGCACCGCATGGAAGGCGTCACCCGGATCGGCAAGGTGCTGTTCGTCAACGATTCCAAGGCGACCAATGCGGATGCCGCCGAAAAGGCGCTGGCAAGCTTCGAGCGGATCTACTGGATCGCCGGCGGCAAGGCCAAGACCGGCGGCATCACCAGCCTCGAGCCCTATTTCCCCAGGATCGCCAAGGCCTATCTGATCGGCGCGGCGGCGGAGGAATTCGCGGCCACGCTCGCCGGCAAGGTCGAGACGGTGATGACCGGCACCATGGACGTGGCCGTCGCCGCGGCGGCGCAGGACGCGGCCCGCGATGGCGCGGCGGAGCCGGTGGTGCTGCTGTCGCCCGCCTGTGCTTCCTACGACCAGTATTCCAATTTCGAGAAGCGCGGCGATCATTTCCGCAGCCTCGTCCAGGCGCTCGAAGGCGCCAAACCCCTCGTGGAGGTTAAGTGATGGTCAGCCGGGCCGATCGCAGTGTCTTCGCCGAGTGGTGGTGGACCGTCGACAAATATCTGCTGTTCGGGCTGCTCGCGCTGATGATCGGCGGCGTCGTGCTGTCGCTCGCCGGCAGTCCGCCGGTGGCCGAGCGCATCGGCCTCGACAGCTTCCACTTCGTCAAGCGGCACGTTTTCTTCATGGTGCCGACGATCGCCATCATGATCGGCACCTCTTTCCTGTCGCCGCGCAATGTGCGCCGGACGGCGCTGATCGTCTTCGCGATCGCCATCGTCCTGATGTTCGCGACCCTGTTCATCGGCCAGGAAGTGAAGGGCGCGCGGCGCTGGATCAACATCCTGGGCTTCTCGCTGCAGCCATCCGAGTTCGTCAAGCCGGCCTTCCTCGTCCTGTCGGCCTGGCTGTTTACCGAGAATTCGCGCCGCAACGACATTCCGGGCAACATCTTCGCCATGCTGCTGTTGGCGATCGTCGCTGCTCTGCTGGTGGCGCAGCCGGACCTCGGCCAGACCATGCTGGTCGTCATCGCCTGGTCGGCGGTGTTCTTCATGGCCGGCCTGTCCTGGTTCTGGATCGCCGGCCTCGCGGGCCTTGCGGGCGTCGGCATCGTCGCCGCCTACACCGTGTTTCCGCACTTCGCGGGCCGCATCAACCGCTTCCTGGACCCTGCCGCAGGCGACACCTTCCAGGTCGATACCGCGCTCAATTCCGTCATTCACGGCGGCTGGCTCGGCCGGGGTCCTGGCGAGGGCGTCGTGAAGCGCATCCTGCCGGACAGCCACACCGACTTCATCTTCGCGGTGGCCGCCGAAGAATTCGGCATCATCCTCTGCATGGGGCTGGTGCTGATGTTCGGCTTCGTCGTCGTGCGCGGCATGAGCCACAGCCTGAAGAACGAGGATGCCTTCGTGCGCCTCGCCTCGGCCGGCCTGCTGGTGCTGTTCGGCGTTCAGTCGGTCATCAACATGGCGGTGAACCTGAACCTGATGCCGGCCAAGGGCATGACGCTGCCGTTCATCTCCTATGGCGGCTCGTCCATGCTGGCGCTCGCGTTCCAGATGGGCCTCGTGCTGGCGCTGACGCGCCGCCGCTTCGAGCCCGCCCGCCTGACTTCCGGTTTCAGCCGGTTTGCGACGACCCGTCCGAAGGCTGCTTGAGGCGATGGAAAAGACGATCCTGCTGTGTGCCGGCGGAACGGGTGGGCATCTGTTTCCGGCGGAGGCACTGGCCTACGCCCTGAAGAGCCGGGGCTGGTCGGTGCATCTCGCCACCGATCACCGCGCCGAGACCTACGGCCAGAACTTTCCCGCCGACGAGACGCATATCATCCGCTCGGCGACGCCCTCGGTGAAATCGCCGAAGGTGTTTCTCGCCGCCGCCCTCAGCCTCTGGCATGGCTACCGCCAGTCCAAGGCGATGCTGAAGCGGCTGCGTCCGGCCGCCGTCGTCGGCTTCGGCGGCTATCCGACCGTGCCGCCGCTCATGGCGGCCGTGCGACTTCGCATTCCCACGATCGCCCATGACGCCAATGCCGTGCTCGGCCGCGCCAACCGGCTGCTCGCTTCGCGCGTCAGCGCGGTCGCGACCAGCTTTCCGGAAGTCGGCCACGCCAATGCCGCCAGCGGCAAGATCGTGCAGACCGGGAATCCCGTCCGCCAGATGGTGATCGACGCCAGCAGGGTGCCTTATCCGCGCATCGCGGCGGACGGCTCGCTCAATCTGGTGATCTTTGGCGGCAGCCAGGGTGCGCGCTTCTTCTCCGATCTCCTGCCCGAGGCGCTTGCCAAGCTCGATCCGTCGGCCCGCGCGAGGCTTTCGATCGTGCAGCAGTGCCGGCCCGAGGATATCGACCGCGTCCGCGCCGCCTATGCCAAGCTCGGCGTCACGGCGGAGCTGGCGCCGTTCTTCACCGACATGCCGGCCCGTATCGCGGAGAGCCATCTGGTGATCTCGCGCTCGGGCGCCTCGACCGTCTGCGAGCTGGCCGTCATCGGCCGCCCGGCGATCATGGTGCCGCTTCCCGGCGCGATCGATCAGGACCAGAGCGCCAATGCGCTCGTGCTGGCCAAAGCCGGCGGTGGCTGGGTCGTGCCGCAGGCCGAGTTGACAGCCGACCGGCTCTCGCGCGAATTGACCGCCTTTCTGGCTGAGCCGGGCCGTCTGGCCCAGGCGGCGGCCGCAGCAAAATCAGTCGGTCGCCCCGACGCCGTGGAACGCCTGGCCGATCTGGTCGAGCGCGTGGCCGGCGGCGAGCGGCTCGGCGCATCGACCGGAGTTTAAGTCATGAAAATGCCCCGCGACATTGGGCCCGTCCATTTCGTCGGCATCGGCGGCATCGGCATGAGCGGCATCGCCGAAGTGCTGGTCAATCTCGGCTACCGGGTCCAAGGCTCGGATACGGCGGAGAACGCCAATGTCCAGCGCCTGAAGGCCAAGGGCGTCACCATCGCCGTCGGCCATGACGCTGCCAATCTGGGCGATGCCCGCGTGGTCGTCGTGTCCTCCGCGATCAAGGCCAGCAATCCCGAGCTGAAGGCCGCGCGCGAGCGCCTGCTGCCGGTGGTTCGCCGCGCCGAGATGCTGGCCGAGCTGATGCGCCTGAAGAGCGCCATCGCCATTGCCGGCACGCATGGCAAGACCACCACAACCTCGATGGTGGCGGCCCTGCTCGACGCTGGCGGCTTCGATCCGACCGTCATCAATGGCGGCATCATCAACGCCTACGGCACCAATGCGCGCATGGGCGCCAGCGACTGGGTCGTCGTCGAGGCGGATGAGAGCGACGGCACCTTCGTCAAGCTGCCGGCCGACGTGGCGCTCGTCACCAATATCGATCCCGAGCACCTCGATCACTACGGCACGTTCGACAGGGCGCGCGACGCCTACAAGCAGTTCATCGAGAACATCCCGTTTTACGGCTTCGCCGTGATGTGCCTCGACCATCCGGAAGTGCAGTCGCTGATCGGCAAGATCGAAGACCGCCGCATCATCACCTATGGCGCCAACCCGCAGGCGGACATCCGCTACAGCGAGCTGCGCAACGATGCCGGCAAGTCGATCTTCACCGCCAGCATCCGCGACCGCGTCACGGGCGAGACCGACGAACTGGTCGACCTGGTCCTGCCGATGCCGGGCGAGCACAATGTGCAGAACGCGACCGGCGCCATCGCCATCGCGCATCATCTCGGCATTTCGAACGAGGCGATCCGCGCCGGCCTAGCCGCGTTTGGCGGCGTGAAGCGACGTTTCACCCATACCGGCTCCTGGAATGGCGTCGAAGTGTTCGACGATTACGGCCACCATCCCGTGGAGATCGCGGCCGTGCTCAAGGCGGCCCGCGCCTCGACCCGGGGCCGGGTGATCGCCGTGGTCCAGCCCCACCGCTACACGCGCCTGCGCGATCTGTTCGACGGCTTCTGCACCTGCTTCAACGATGCCGATACGGTGTTCGTCGCTCCGGTCTACGCGGCCGGCGAAGCGCCGATCGACGGCATCGACAGCGACCATCTCGTTGAAGGGCTGCTCGTGCGCGGCCATCGCGATGCGCGGGCGCTGGCTGGCCCGCAGGCCCTGGCTCCGGAAGTCGCCGCGATCGCCAAGCCGGGCGATTTCGTCGTCTGCCTCGGCGCCGGCTCGATCACCAGCTGGGCCTATGCTCTGCCGGGCGAACTCGAGGCGCTGCCCGCGATCGCCTAGCCGACCCGGCAGCCAATGCCGGCTGTTGTCTGGCTGTCATATTGAATCCGTAAAGCACCCCGGTTGTCAGACCGGGGGCTTTGACGTGATCAGGAAATTCTCTTCCGTAAGCTGGATGGTGCTCGCCGCGACCGGCGTGCTCTCCACCATGTCTAACGCCGCATATGGCGCGGACACGACCGTAGTCGCCGGGACGCCCCGCACCACGGCGCTGACCATGGCCGGGACCGACACTCTGACGGTGCAGAGCGGCGGCAGCTTCCAGACGAGCGCGACCGCCGTCACCATCAACGGCGCCTCGACGACCCTGTCGATCGACAATGCCGGTACGATCAAGTCGGCTAGCGGCCGCGCCATCCGTCTGAATGACAACACCGCCAACAACAGCCATTCGCTGACGCTGGCCAACCGCGCGACCGGCCTGATCGAGAGCAACGGCGACGACACGTTCCAGATCAGCAACCCGCTCTATGGCGGCACGGTGCTGGTCGAGAATTATGGCACGATCACCTCGACGGCGAGCCGCGCGATCAATCTGAACGCGGCGACCGGCGGCACGATCACCATCAACAATTACGCGACCGGCGTGATCAGCGCCGCCACGGGCGCCGATGTGATCCGGCCCGGCGAGAACGCCACGATCAACAATCACGGCACGATCCAGTCCACGGCGAACGCCAACAGCTTCAACGGCGACGGCATCGACTTCCAGGACAAGGGCGGCGGCGCGGTCAACAACTTCGCTGGCGGGCTGATCGAGGGCTCGAAGCACGGCATTACCGGCGATCTCGGCGCCTCGGTTGTTAACGAGTCCGGCGCGACGATCCGCGGCCGCAACGGCTCCGGCATCAATTTCGACACCTCGGGCTCGGCAGCGCCGGTGTCGATCGTCAACCGCGGCCTGATTTCCGGCGAGGCGCAGGTCACGAGCTCGACCGATACGGATGGCGACGGCGTCGATGTCGATGGCCTTGTCGCGATCGAGAATTACGGCACGATCCAGGCGCTGGGCGCTCGCGGCTTCAAGGACGGCGTGCTCACCGACCCCAACATCTCCGACGCCGTCTCGATCGGCGGCGGCACTATCAACAACTATGCCGACGGCGTCATCCACAGCGTCCAGCGCGGCATCCTGGTCGATGACAGCGAGGGGGGCGCGGCCTTTGCGGCGACCTCGATCTACAATGAAGGCGAGATCTCCAGCGACATCGGCCAGGCGATCACGCTGACCGGCGAATGGAACGACAAGCTGGTCAACAAGGGCGAGATCGTTGGCGACGTGCGGCTGGGCGGCGGCGACGATGCCGTCACGCTCTATGCCGGCCAGTCGATCGACGGACTGCTCGACGGAGAGACGGGCTCGAATTCGCTGACCCTGGCCGACTACGGCACATCCACGGTCGGCTCGCTCGACAACTTCCAGACCCTGAACGCCTCCATTGCCGGCAATGGCGATCACGGCCAGCTCGATGTCGACGGCGTTGCCACGCTGGATGGCGGCACGATCGCCCTGACGACGGAGAAGGGCCCCTATACGGTCGGCAGCCGCTACACGCTGATCAACGCCACCGGCGGCATTGAGGGCACGCGTTTCGATACGCTGACGGTCACATCCGACTTCCTGTTCATCGACCCGACGCTCGGCGGCGACGCCAACACGGTCTCTGTGACGCTCGATCGTAACGATGTCGCCTTCGCCAGCGTGGCGAATTCCGCCAATCAGCGCGCCGTTGCCAACGCCATCGACGCGGCCAACGGCAATGGTGAGCTCTATCGCTGGGTGTTCGGCGCCGAGGATCCGGTGGCGCTGGCAAATTCCTTCGCGCTGCTGGATGGCGAGGTGCATGCCGATGTGACCGGCGCGCTGGCGCAGCAATCCATGCAGGCGGAACTCGCCATCCTCTCGCGCCTGTCGCGGATCGGCGCTGCCAAGGCACCGGCGACTTCGACGGCTCCACTCGCCTATGGCGAGGAACCGAAGGGAAAGGGCACCTCGGCCTTCGGCGCGCTGGCGCCGGCCGACATGGGCTATTCCGCCTGGACGCAGGCCTTCGGTGCGTGGACCTCGACCGATGGAAATGACAACGCGGCCGGCGTCGATACCAATCTGGGCGGCGTGCTGGTCGGCGCCGACCTGACGGGCGAGGGCTACACGCTGGGCCTGGCCGGCGGCTACAGCCGGGGTTCGACCGATGTCGACGACCGCGCTTCCTCGGCCGACATCGACACCGGCCTGCTGGCGCTCTATGGCGGCGCGCGGTTCGACCAGCTCCGCCTGCGCGGCGGCGCCTCTATCGCGTGGAGTTCGATCGACACGAAGCGCACGACCGTCCTTGGCGACCTCGTCGAGCGGCCGGAGGCGTCCTATGACGCGACCACGGCCAATCTCTTCGCCGAGCTCGGCTACGAGACCCAGTTCGGCGTCTCGACGCTCGAGCCCTTCGCCGGCATCGGCTGGGTGAATGTCGACGCCGATGGCTTCGCGGAGACCAACGCGCCGGTAACCGGCCTGCGCTCCGACGGCGCCTCGTTCGACACGCCCTACACGACGCTGGGCGTTCGGGCCTCGACCGAGATGGTGGTTGGAGGCGTCAAGGTGGCGCCGCGCGGCATGCTGGGCTGGCGCCATGCCTTCCAGGATATTCCCGATGCCGCGCTTGCTTTCAGCGGCACCGGCACCGGTTTTACCGTCGATGGCGTGCCGATTGCCCGTGACGGCCTGCTGCTGGAAGCCGGTCTCGATGTCGCCGTGAATGCCAACGTCAATCTCGGCCTGACCTATGCGGGTTCGTTCGGAGATGGCGCCACGTCGAACGCCGTGAAGGTCAATGGCGAGATCCGCTTCTGACGCGACCGATTGACTCAGTCGGCCAGGCGGCCCCGCAAAGGGCCGCCTTTTTCACGTTCACCATTTCGGTTGGTTAACGCTTCTTTACCATTTTTCGTAGATATTCCGACCATACGATTCGGTTGGAAGGAATGCGTTTTGGCGAAGCATGTCGCCGTCCTCATGGGCGGGTGGTCCAGTGAACGACCGGTGTCGCTCAATTCGGGGAATGGCTGCGCCGACGCGTTGGAGCAGGCCGGCTACCGGGTCACGCGCGTCGACGTGCAGCGCGATATCGCCGAGGTCCTGGCGAAGCTGAAGCCCGACGTCGCCTTCAATGCATTGCATGGCCCGTATGGCGAGGACGGCTCGATCCAGGGCGTGCTCGAGATCCTCGGCATCCCCTATACGCATTCCGGCGTGCTTGCTTCGGCGCTCGCGATGAACAAGGCGCGCGCCAAGGACGTCATGCAGGCCGCCGGCATTCCGGTCGCCGACTCGCTGCTCATCCACCGCCTGGAAGCGGCCCGCGCCCATGCGATGGAGCCGCCCTATGTCGTCAAGCCGGTCGCGGAAGGGTCGAGCTTCGGCGTGCTGATCGTGCGCGAGGACGCGATTAACCCGCCTCAACAATTATTTGCGGATGACTGGGCCTTCGGCGAGACCGTCATGGTCGAGCGTTACGTTGCGGGACGCGAGCTCACCTGTGGCGTCCGGGGCGATGAAGCCTTTGATATCATTGAACTCGTGACGGCCGAGGGCGGCTGGTACGACTATGATTCCAAATATTCCGCGAACGGCGCGCGCCACGTTATTCCGGCGCCGCTTTCACCAAATATTTACCAAAGTATACAGAATCTAGCGGTACGGGCGCATCGGGCTCTCGGGTGTCGCGGCATCAGCCGGGCGGACTTCCGATACGACGATGGTCCGGGTGGTACGGGGCAGCTGGTCTGCCTCGAAGTGAATACCCAGCCGGGCATGACGGCGACGTCGCTGGTCCCGGATATGGCGCGCTACGCGGGAATGGATTTCCCGGCTTTGGTGAGTTGGATGGTGGAGGACGCGTCTTGCGGCAGATAAGCCCGAGAACCGGCAAGGAGACGGCAGGCGATGCGCCGGCAACGGAGATGGCCGCTGGCCTGAAACTGTCGCCCTGGCTGCGTCGGCGGATCCGTGCCTTCTCGCGCGTCGAATGGCGCGTGCCGCGTCACGCTGGCCTCAAGGGCACGGCGCTGCTGTTCGCGGCGACGGGCATTGCCGGCATCATCTCCGCCGACCGCGTCGACGAGACCGTGACCTGGCTGAGCTCGGCTTCGGGCCTCGCGATCGACTCCGTGCGCATCACCGGCCAGACCGAGACCTCCGAGATCGCAGTCCTGAACCGTCTGGAGCTGCCGCCGCAGGCGTCGCTGGCAACCTTCGACCTTGCCGCCGCGCGGGAACGCGTTGAGACGCTGCCCTGGGTCGAGAATGCGACGCTGCGCAAGATCTATCCGGCGACCCTCAAGATCACCATCGACGAGCGCAAGCCTTACGTCCTGTGGCAGCGCGACCAGACGGTCTCGGTCATCGACGAGTCCGGCCGCGTCATCGGCGATGCGTCGGACGATCACTACCAGAACCTGATCCGCGTCGTGGGGCAGGGCGCCGACAAGCGCGCCGGCGAGGCCATCGCGCTCGCGGAGACGGCTTCCTCGATTCGCTCGCGCCTGCGCGCCGCCGTGCTGATCTCGGAGCGCCGCTGGAACCTGATGCTCGACAATGGCGTCACGCTGATGCTGCCGCAGGACAAGCCCGAAGCGGCGCTGGCCCTGATCGCCCAGCTCGACGCCAAGGACGGGCTTCTGTCCAAGGACATCGTCAGCATCGATTTCCGCCTCGCCGACCGCATGTTCGTGCGCATGACGCCCGAAGCGGCCGCCCGGCGCACGGCGGAAATCAAGGAACGCGAAAAGCTCGCCAAGCGTAAGGGAGCGAGCACCTGATGTCCCTTTTTGTGTCATCCGACAGCCGCATGCGTCCTCTGCCCACCAAGAAGAGCACGGTCGTCTCGATCCTCGACATCGGATCGTCGAAGATCTGCTGCCTGATCGCCCGTCTGAAGCCGCGCGAAGTGGGCGACGTCCTGCCGGGCCGCACGCATGCGGTCGAGGTTCTCGGCATCGGCCACCAGCGTTCGCGCGGCATCAAGTCGGGCGTCGTCGTCGATCTCGACAAGGCCGAGCAGGCAATCCGCCTGGCCGTTGACGCGGCCGAGCGCATGGCCGGCGTCACCGTCGAGTCGCTGATCGTCAACGTTTCCTGCGGCCGTCTGGCGAGCGAGGCGTTTTCCGCCAGCGTCGCTCTGGCCGGCCACGAAGTGGTCGAGGCGGATATCAAGCGGGTTCTCGCCGCCGGCCGCGAGCACTCCGTCACCGATGATCGCGCCGTCATCCATTCCCTGCCGATCGGCTATGCCATCGACGGCAATGGCGGCATCCGCGATCCGCGCGGCATGCTGGGCGAGCGTCTCGGCGTCGACATGCATGTCGTCACCGGCGAAAACGCGCCGCTGCGCAATCTGGAACTCGCCATCGGCCGCTGCCATCTCTCGGTCGAGGCGATGGTTGCCACACCCTATGCCTCCGGCCTCTCGGCGCTTGTCGACGACGAGACCGAACTGGGTGTTGCCTGCGTCGATCTCGGCGGCGGCACCACGACGATCTCCGTCTTCATGGACGGCCAGTTCGTCCATGCCGACGCCATCGCCATCGGCGGCCAGCATGTCACCACCGACATCGCCCGCGGTCTCTCGACCCGGATCGAGGATGCCGAGCGGCTGAAGACCATGCATGGCAGCGCGCTGCCGAGCGTGTCGGACGACCGCGACATCCTCTCGGTCCCGCCGATCGGCGACGACGACCGCGATCTGCCGAACCAGATTCCGCGCTCGGCGCTGACGCGCATCATCCGCGCGCGCATCGAAGAAATCCTGGAGCTCGTCCGTGACCGGCTCAATGCCTCCGGCTTCCAGACCATGGTCGGCCGGCGCATCGTCCTCACCGGCGGCGCCAGCCAGTTGACAGGTATCACCGAGGCGGCGCGGCGGATTCTTGCCCGCAATGTCCGGCTCGGTCGTCCGCTCGGCGTAACGGGTCTGCCGGAGGCGGCGCGCGGGCCGGCCTTCTCGGCCGCGGTAGGTCTCCTGATCTATCCGCAGGTCGCGCAGATCGAGCAGGTATCCGCGATGCGGGGGCATCGGTTGGCCATGACCGGAACGGGTGGGTACTTCTCCCGCTTCGGTCACTGGTTTCGTGAGAGTTTTTAAGAAGCAACAAGATGAAGCGTCCGCGGCGGGGCGCTTCAGTTTGACGGAAATATGGTCGGGGAACGCCACCGGCTTAGGGGTCAAGACGACGAGGTCACCATGACGATCAACCTGAAGATGCCGGATATTACTGAGCTGAAGCCCAAGATCACGGTCTTTGGCGTAGGCGGCGCGGGTGGCAACGCCGTCAACAACATGATTCGCTCGGGCCTCGAAGGGGTCGAGTTCGTCTGCGCCAACACCGATAGCCAGGCGCTGATGTCGGCCCGCGCCGAACGTCTGATCCAGATGGGCGTCGCTGTCACCGAGGGCCTTGGCGCCGGCTCGATGCCGGATGTCGGCCGCGCTGCCGCCGAAGAAGTCATCGACGAGATCAACGACCATCTCGCCGGTTCGCACATGGTGTTCGTCACCGCCGGCATGGGCGGCGGCACGGGCACGGGTGCGGCTCCCGTCATCGCCCGGACGGCTCGCTCGCACGGTATACTGACCGTCGGTGTGGTGACCAAGCCCTTCCAGTTCGAAGGTGCCCGCCGGATGCGCGTTGCCGAAGCCGGCATCAAGGAGCTGCAGGAGAGCGTCGACACGCTCATCGTCATTCCGAACCAGAACCTGTTCCGCATCGCCAACGAGAAGACGACCTTCGCCGACGCCTTTGCGATGGCCGACCAGGTCCTTTATTCGGGCGTCGCCTGCATCACCGACCTGATGGTCAAGGAAGGCCTGATCAATCTCGACTTCGCCGACGTCCGCTCGGTGATGCGCGAGATGGGCAAGGCCATGATGGGCACGGGCGAAGCTTCCGGCGAGCGCCGCGCGATCATGGCTGCCGAGGCGGCCATCGCCAATCCGCTGCTCGACGAGACCTCGATGCACGGCGCCCGCGGCCTGCTGATCTCGATCACCGGCGGCCGTGACCTGACGCTGTTCGAAGTCGACGAAGCCGCGACCCGTATCCGCGAGGAAGTCGATCCCGACGCGAACATCATCCTGGGCGCCACGTTCGAGGAAAGCCTCGAGGGTGTCATCCGCGTGTCGGTCGTCGCGACCGGCATCGAGTCGGACGCCAAGGACGAAGTCTCGCCCGGCGACCTGCGCACGCAGGAAATGGCTGCCCGCATGAAGGCTGCCGCCCAGCAGGCTGCTCCGCAGGCTCCGGCCCAGACGCGCCCCTCGGTCCAGACCGAATCCCGCGCGCCGCAGGCCCAGGCTCCGGCCTTCCGCCCCGCCGTTCCCCAGCAGGCTCCCGTGCAGCAGCACGCGCCGGCTCAAAACCCGGTGCGTGATCCTGGAGTAACCATCGCTCCGATGGCGCCGCCGGCGGTCTCCTACGCCGAGGCCGAACTCGATCACGAGTTTGACATGGTGCCGGCTCCGGTCCGTGACGATCACGTTCCGGCTCCGCAGCCCTTCATCCCGCCGGCAGCCGAGGCTCCGTCCGCATCCCGCATGCCGCGGGTCGAGGACTTCCCGGTCGTCGCCCAGCGCGAGATGCAGGCCCAGCGCGCCGAGCCCCAGCAGCAGGTCGAGGAAGATCGTGGTCCGATGAGCCTTCTGCGCCGCCTGGCGCATGTACGTCTTGGCCGCCGGGAAGAAGAAGCCGCGCCGCCGGTAACCCGCCAGCAGCCGGCCCCGCAGCAGCGCGCTCCCCAGCAGGGCAGCCCGCAGCAGCCGGTTCGCCAGCCGCAGGCCCCGCAGGCCGGCTACGCTGCCGCGCCGCGCCAGCCGCAGCAGGCCCAGCCGCCGCGTGCCCCGCAGCAGGCACAGCCGGACTATCGCCCGCGCCAGGCAGAGCTCGACCAGCATGGTCGCGTGATGCCGCGCAGCGAGGATGACCAGCTCGAAATCCCGGCTTTCCTCCGCCGCCAGGCGAACTAAGCCGCGACACAAGCAAGATCGAGGCCCGGCACTGGAGACAGCGCTGGGCCTCTTTTATTCAGGGTCCGTAAGCCACGTTACAGAAGGTTAGAAAGAGTGATTTGTTGACCGCCCGGTCGACGCTCTATCTAGGCATCACAACATGCTGACGAATCTGGTGATTCCTGGTTGGCCGTTCTCCTGGTCCAGGGATCAGACAGGTGCGGAACAGCAGGGGGCGGACCACAGAGCAGTCGCAGATTTTGACAAGCTCTCTCGGGGCGATTTGATGGCTAAACGACAAGGCCTGCACCAGACCACTCTGCGCGACCGCGTGGTGGTATCTGGAATTGGCGTTCATAGCGGCAAGCCCGTGGCAATGTCCCTCAATCCGGCCGAGGCCGATACGGGCATTGTATTCCACCGCATCGATGCCGGCGACGGTCACCCGATCCATGCGCGGATCGACCACTTGCACGCCACCGATTCCTGCACCACCGTTGCGTTCGCCGGCGTCTCCGTCGCGACCATCGAACATCTGCTCGCGACCTTCAACGGCCTTGGCGTCGACAATGTCGTCGTCGAGATCGACGCGGCCGAAGTGCCGATGATGGATGGCAGCGCCGCGGCCTTCGTCGACCTGATCGACCAGACCGAGATCGTCACGCTTTCGGCGCCGCGCCGCTTCGTCAAGGTTCTGAAGCCGGTCCGCATCGAGCATGCCGGTGGCTTCTCCGAGCTGCTGCCATTCGACGGCCGCCGCTTCGAGATCGACATCGATTTCGAATCCCCGCTGATCGGCCGCCAGGCCTTCGTCGTCGACCTCGATCCCACGGTGTTCCGCCGCGATCTCGCGCGCGCCCGTACGTTCGGCTTCCTGAAGGATGTCGAGTTCTACTGGTCGCGCGGTCTCGCGCTCGGCTCCTCGCTCGACAACACGGTCGTGCTGGGCGACGACAAGGTAATCAACCCGGAAGGTCTCCGTTTTGCGGACGAGTTCGTGCGTCACAAGACGCTCGACGCCGTCGGGGATCTGGCCTTGGCCGGCGCGCCGATCCTGGGCGCCTACCGTTCCTATCGCGGTGGTCACCGGATGAACGCCAAGATCGTCGAGACGCTGCTGGCTGATTCGGATGCCTGGACCTTCGTCGAGGCGCCTTCGGTGCCGAAGCGCGACATTGTCCACGACCAGATGCCCGTCCGCTTGCCCGCGGCGGCCTTTGGGCCGGACAAGTCCTAGGCTGCAAAAGCAGCAAATTCCCCACAGATCGGATATTTCTATCACCCCTCGCATCTCCGCCACGAAATTGCGGCAATGGGTTGCGAGGGCTGGTGGCGTCATCGTGCTGTTTCCGATACAGAAGCTGCACCGCTTTGCCCCATCGAAAGAGGCGATGCCGGCTCACGCCGGTTCGATGTGTGAATGAACGTAGTTAGCTCGATCCGCCCGTCGACCTTTGCCGCTTTTGGCCGGTTCGGCTCCGTCACCCTGCGTGCTGCCGCGCTCTGCGCGCTCGTGGCCGTCGCTGGTTGCTCTCTGACCAAGGACGACGACACCGTAGACGAGCCCGATGTCCCGGCCGGCCAGATGTACAATCAGGGCCTGACCCTGATGCAGAATGGCAAGCTGAAGGCCGCGGCGAAGCAGTTCGAGCAGGTCGATCAGCAGCACCCCTATACGGAATGGGCGCGCAAGGCGCTGATCATGACGGCCTTCACGAATTATCGTCTGGGCAATTATGATGACGCCGTGAACGCCTCGCGCCGCTACATCTCGCTCTATCCGGCAAGTCCGGATGCGGGCTACGCGCAGTACATTATCGGCCAGTCCTACTTCAAGCAGATCCCGGAAGTGACGCGCGACCAGGACGCGACGAAGAAGGCGATCGCCGCCATGCAGGAGGTGGTCGACAAGTACCCGACCTCCGAATATGTCGACGACGCGCAGAAGGCGATCGTCGTGGCGCGCGACCAGCTGGCCGGCAAGGAAATGCAGGTCGGCCGCTACTATCTCGAGCGCAAGGAATATCCGGCCGCGATCAACCGCTTCAAGCTGGTCGTGACCGAATACGCGAACACCCGTCACGTCGAGGAAGCGCTCTATCGTCTGACCGCTGCCTATTACGCGATGGGCATCGTTCCGGAGGCGCAGACCGCCGCCGCGGTTCTGGGTCACAACTTCCCGAACTCGCAGTGGTATAAGGACGCCTATTCGCTTCTCCAGACGGGCGGCGTCTCGCCGTCGGAGAGCAAGGGCTCCTGGATCAGCCGCGCCTTCCGTTCCGTCACGGGCTAGCAGGGGACAGGGCGCGCCATGCTCGCCGCGCTCGCGATCCGCGACATCGTTCTCATCGACCGGCTCGAGATCGACTTCTCGCGCGGTCTCACGGTGCTGACCGGCGAGACCGGCGCGGGCAAGTCGATCCTGCTCGACGCGCTCTCGCTCGCCCTTGGCGGGCGAGGGGACGGGGCCCTGGTTCGCCAGGGCGCCAGCCAGGGCCAGGTGACCGCCGTCTTCGACGTGCCGTCCGGCCATCCCGCGCGGACGCTGCTCGGCAGCAACTCCATCGATCATGACGGCGACATCATCCTTCGGCGGGTGCAGACCGGCGACGGGCGGACGCGTGCCTTCGTCAACGACCAGCCGGTCAGCGTCGCGCTGCTGCGCGATGTCGGCGCGTCGCTTGTCGAGATCCACGGCCAGCATGACGATCGCGCGCTGATCGACCCGGCGATCCATCGCCGGCTGCTCGACGCGTTTGGCGGGCTGGATCCCGAGGCTGTCGCGGTCGCCGAGGCGTTCCGCGCCTGGCGGTCTGCCGAGAGCGAAGTCGCGGCCTTGCGCCGGCGTATCGCCTCGGCGCGGTCCGAAGGCGATTACCTCCGCGCCTCGGTCGAGGAGCTCTCCAAGCTCTCGCCGCAGCCCGGCGAGGAGACGGAACTCGCCCAGCGCCGCCACACCATGATGCAGGCGGAGAAGATCGCGGGCGATCTCTCCGATGCGCATGACACAATCGCCGGCCACACCTCGCCGATCCCCAACCTCGCCAGCCTCGCGCGCCGGCTGGAGCGCAAGCGCGATCAGGCCGGGGGTTTGCTTGACGGCGTCGTCGAGGCGATCGACAGCGCCATCAACGCGCTGGAAGAAGCGGAGACGATCCTGACGCGCTCGATGCGCGACAGCGAATTCGATCCCAAGGAACTGGAGCGCACCGAAGAACGCCTGTTTGCGCTGCGGGGGGCCGCCCGCAAGCATGATGTCGCGGTGGAAAATCTCGCCGCCCTGCGCGACCGGATGGTGGCCGATCTTACCGCGCTCGATTCCGGCGAGGAGCGGCTCGCAGCGCTGGAAGCGGCTGCCGAGGCTGCCTGCCGGACCTATGATGCGCTGGCCGCGGCCCTGTCCGCCCGTCGCCGCGCCGTCGCCGAAGAACTCGAGACCCGCGTGGCGGAAGAACTGCCGGCGTTGAAGCTCGAGCGCGCCGCCTTCATCGTGTCGATCGAGACGGATGCGGAAGAGCGCAGCGACGCCGGCATCGATATCGTCAATTTCTTCGTCCGCACCAATCCGGGCACCCGGCCGGGACCGATGATGAAGGTCGCCTCGGGCGGTGAGCTTTCCCGCTTCCTGCTGGCGATCAAGGTCGCGCTGGCGGATCGCGGTTCGGCCCCGACCCTGGTCTTCGACGAGATCGACACGGGTGTCGGCGGCGCGGTGGCTGAGGCGATCGGCAGGCGGCTTGCGCGACTGGCCGAGCGCGTGCAGGTGCTTTCCGTCACCCATGCGCCCCAGGTCGCGGCGCGGGCCGGCAATCACCTTCGGATCGCCAAGGATGGCGTGGCCGGCGAGGACCGCGTGGCGACCGGCGTGACGCCGCTGCTCGGCGAAGAGCGGCGCGAGGAAATCGCCCGCATGCTGGCCGGCAGCGTCATCACCGACGCAGCCCGCGCCGCGGCCCAGCAACTCATCCACGGCAACGCCTGATCCGCCGTGAGGCGGCACGGCGCTCTCCGCGCCGCCCTGGCTTGGCAGATCAGTGCAGGGGACGGATGTTCTGGTTCACCCGGAACAGGTTGTCCGGGTCGTATTTCGACTTAACCGCCATCAGGCGATCGTAGTTGGCGCCATAGGTCGCCTTCAGCCGGGCGTCGCCTTCGTCATCCATCATGAAGTTCACATAGCCGCCATCCTTGTTGTGCGGATGCACGGCCTGCCAGTAGCTCTTGGTCCAGCGGCTGATCGGCCCGGCCTGCTGAGGGTTCGGGTCGATGCCGGCGATCACCATCGACCAGCGGGCATCTCGGGCGCTCCAGGCCGTCTCGTCCTTGCCGACCCGGTGCACGGCGCCGTCGATTGGATAGAGGTGCATCAGCGACAGCATGCTCGGCGTGTTCGCCGCCTGCGTGAGGTGCGTGTCGATCGCGGCGTCCGTCAGCTCACCGACGAAATCGCCCTTCCAGTACCACTGCATGCCGGTCGGCATCAGCGGGTCGAACAGGCTCTGCAGCGCCGGGAAGGGCATCATGCTCATCCAGTTGACGAGCGGCGGGGGTACGCCTTCGAGGAAGGGTTTCATCGCCGCCACGCCTTCCTCCTGCGGTCCGTTATAGCAGGAGATCAGCGCGCAGATGCGCTTGCCCCAATGCTCGCGCGGGAAGGGATCGGCGGAGGGCATGGTTTTCAGGCCGAAGAAGGCGCCGAGCCGCTCGGGCGCTGCCGGCAGCTTGTCGCGATAGCGCCGCATGACGGCGGCCGCGTCCTTCTGGTCCCAGAAGATGGGGCCGCCATAGACCATGTTCACCGGATGGGCCTTGAACAGGAAGCTGGTCACGACGCCGAAATTGCCGCCGCCCCCGCGCAAGGCCCAGAACAGGTCGGGCCGCTCGGATTTGTTGGCGGTGACGAAGCTTCCATCGGCCAGGACGACATCGGCCTCGAGCAGGTTGTCGATGGTGAGGCCGAACTGGCGGGTCAGGTAGCCGGTGCCGCCGCCGAGCGTCAGCCCAGCAATGCCGGTGGTCGAGACGATCCCGGCCGGGACGGCGAGGCCGAAGGCGTGTGTCGCGTGGTCGACGTCGCCCTGGGTGCAGCCAGGGCCGACCCGAACGGTCGCGGCCTCGGGATCGACGCGGACGCCTTTCATCTGGGACAGGTCGATGACCAGACCATCATCGCAACTGGCGAGACCGGGTCCGTTATGGCCGCCGCCGCGTATGGCGATCAGCAATTTGTGATCGCGACCAAAGTTGACGGCCTCGATTACGTCGGCGACGTCACTGCAGCGCGCGATCATCCGCGGCTTCTTGTCGATCATTCCGTTGTAGAGCTTGCGGACGTCGTCGTATTCGGGGCTGTCGCGGTCGATGACCGGGCCGCGAAGTTTGCTGGCGAGTTCAACGGCTTCCTGATTGGGCATGGCGTTACCTCCACTGGTCTGCGTCTGCCGCAACTCGGGAGTGCCCGCCGCATGGTACGATAATGTGCCGCCGGCGACCACATCGCTCCGCGAGCATACGACATCGCGCGGGCGGATCGCGGGCCGCTTCCGGGCCTTCGTCACGCCGGGCGACGTTAATCATAAGGTTGCCTTTGGAGTGAGGATGCACTAGGGAAGAAGCTGATCTCGCGTCTCCTGTGACCTGTGTCACGGCCACGCCACATATTTCCGCCTAGTTGAATACCCTCGCAAGGATCGTTTCAGGCCAGCGCCATGCTGCCTCCGGCGCTTCGTTGCACTCGCGCAGGCCATTTCGCCTGCCGACGTCCCGTTTGGAAACTTGCTATGTCCGTCTTGTCCGTGGGCGCTTCCGAGCGTCCAGCCCGTGAGCCGTCCTTCGCCGAATTCGTCGTCATCATCGCCTTCATGATGGCGCTTGGCTCGATGTCGATCGACAATCTGCTGCCTGCCTTCGGCCACATCCAGCGCGATTTCGGCCTCACCTCGGCGAACGAGGTTCAGCTGATCCTGAGCGTCTACATGGCCGGCTTCGCGATCATGCAGCTGTTCTACGGGCCGGCTTCCGATATCATCGGCCGCCGTCCGACGCTGATGATCGGGCTGGTGGTCTTTTCGATCGGCAGCGTGATCGCGCTGTTCGCGCCGAACTTCGAGCTGATGCTGGTGGGCCGTCTCGTCCAGGGCATGGGCGCGGCGGCGACGCGCATTCTTTCCGTGGCGATCGTGCGCGACCGGTATGAAGGCCGCGAAATGGCGCGGGTGATGTCGTTCACGATGATGATCTTCATCATCGTGCCGGTGTTCGCGCCGGCGATCGGCAGCCTGTTCCTGCTGTTCGGCTCCTGGCACGCGATCTTCGTCAGCATGCTGGTTATGGCCGTTGGCATTGCCATCTGGTTCGGCCGCCGCATGCCGGAAACGCTGCATCCGGAATACCGGATGCCGTTCTCTGTCTCGCGTATCGGCAACGGCATGAAGCGCTGTCTGCACGAACGCGCGACGGTCGGCTATTCGACGGCGATCGGCCTGATGTTCGGCGGCCTGATGGCCTATATCGCGTCGTCGCAGCAGATCTTCGAGACGGAAGTCTATGGCCTCGGCACCGTCTTCCCGCTGGTGTTCGGCATGATCGCGGCGGTGATGGGGCTTGCCTCCTTCGTCAACATCCGGCTCGTCCGCCGGCTCGGCATGCGCCGCATTTCGCATGCCGGCGTCTGCGGCCATGTGCTGATGTCGCTGGTCATGGTCGGCATGGCCTACTGGTTCGACGGCAAGCCGCCGCTGATCCTGTTCGCGCTCAACCTTGCCGCCTGCCAGTTCCTGTTCAGCCTGACGATGCCCAACTTCAACACGATGGCGATGGAGCCGCTCGGTGAGATCGCCGGCACGGCCTCGTCGATGATCGGCTTCTACACGACGATCCTCGGCACCATCGTGGGCACGATCATCGGACAGGCCTTCAACGGCACGGTTCTGCCGCTGGCGACGGGCTTCCTGCTCACCGGCGTGCTGAGCCTGATCGTGGTGATCTGGACGGAGCGGGGCCGGCTGTTCGCGCCGCATCATCCCGATCCGGCGGCCGTGATCGACGTCGGCCATTGATGACGGCTGGCAAGGGGCTGTTGGCGAAAGCCAATCCCCCTTGCGAGCCCACCGGCGGCGCGGCATAGCTTTTCCCTGAATGGGAGTTATGCCATGCCGTCGGATAGCCTGCGCGACATACCGGTCGAGACGCTGAAGCCGGATCAGGCGTTCGAGGAGCATGCGCGCCTCAGCACCGAGATCGCCGAAAACGACATCCGCTATCATCAGGAAGATGCGCCGACGATCTCGGATGCGGACTATGACGCGCTGCGTCGCCGCCTCATCGCCATCGAGGCCCGCTTCCCGGAGCTCATCTCGGCCGCCAGCACGTCGGTCGGTGCCGCCCCTTCCGCGAAGTTCGCCAAGGTTCCGCATGTCGTGCCGATGCTCTCGCTCGACAACGCGTTCGACGATCAGGACGTCATCGACTTCATCGACCGCGCCCGGCGCTTCCTGAAGATCGATGCGGCCGACGCCATTCCTTTCACCGCCGAACCGAAGATCGACGGGCTGTCGCTGTCGCTGCGCTACGAGGGTGGCAAGCTGGTCACGGCGGCGACGCGCGGCGACGGCTTCGAGGGCGAAAACGTCACCGCCAATGCCCGCACCATCGCCGATATCCCGAACAAGCTTCCCGCCGGCGTGCCCGAGATCGTCGAGATCCGCGGCGAATGCTACATGGCGCGTGCCGATTTCCAGGCGCTGAATGCGCGCATGGCGGCGGCTGGTGGCGGCAAGACCTTCGCCAATCCGCGCAACGCGGCGGCCGGCTCGCTGCGCCAGCTCGATTCCAAGATCACGGCCGCGCGGCCGCTGCGCTTCTTTGCCTATGCCTGGGGAGAGATGAGCGCCATGCCGGCCGAGACGCAGATGGGCATGGTCGAGGCCTTCGCCGCCTGGGGCCTGCCGACCAATCCGCGCATGACGCTGTGCACCAGCGTCGAGGAGGCGCTCGCCTTCTATCACGGGCTGGAAATGGATCGTGCCGGCCTCGGCTACGACATTGACGGCGTCGTCTACAAGGTGAACGCGCTTTCGCTCCAGAACCGCCTCGGCTTCGTCTCGCGCAGCCCGCGCTGGGCGATCGCGCACAAGTTCGCGGCCGAGCAGGCGGTGACTGTCCTCAACGGCATCGACATCCAAGTCGGCCGAACGGGCGCTCTGACCCCGGTGGCGAAACTGGAGCCGATCACGGTCGGCGGCGTCGTGGTCGCCAACGCGACCTTGCACAACGAGGATTACATCAAGGGCATTGGCGGCGACGGATTGCCGATCCGCGACGGCGTCGACATCCGGGTCGGCGACACGGTCGTGATCCAGCGCGCCGGCGACGTCATTCCGCAGATCGTCTCGGTCGTGCTGGAGAAGCGGCCGGCCGATGCCGCGCCCTATCAGTTTCCGACGGTTTGCCCGGTTTGCGGCAGCCATGCGGTGCGCGAGGAGGACGAGGCGGTCCGGCGCTGCACCGGCGGCCTGATTTGCGCCGCGCAGGCGGTCGAGCGCATCCGCCACTTCGTCTCGCGCAATGCCTTCGATATCGAGGGGCTCGGCGAGAAGCAGGTCCAGGCCTTCCACGAATGGGGACTGATCAAGGAGCCGGCCGACATCTTCACGCTGGAAGCACGAGACGCTGGCCAGTTGCAGCGATTGAAGAACCGCGAAGGCTATGGCGAGACCTCGGCGCGCAACCTGTTCGCCGCGATCAACGAGCGGCGCAGCATCGCGCTCAATCGCTTCATCTTCGCGCTCGGCATCCGCCATGTCGGCGAGACCAATGCCAAGCGCTTCGCCCGCCATTTCGGCACGGTCGAGGCGTTCCGCGATACGGCGCTGGCGGCCCGGCCGCCGGGACCGGAGCTTCTGAAGGGCAATGACGCCTGGATCGAGATGATCGGGATCGAAGGCGTCGGAAGCGTCGTCGCAGAGGCCGTGGTCGACTTCTTCGACGAGCCGCACAATCGCGATGCCTTCGCCCGCCTGCTGGAGCAGGTAACGCCGCAGCCTTTGGAAGCCGCCAGAACCGACAGCCCCGTCGCGGGGAAAACGGTCGTCTTCACGGGAACACTGGTGCGGATGACCCGCGAGGAGGCCAAGGCGATGGCCGAGCGCCTGGGCGCCAAGGTAGCGGGCTCGGTGTCGAAGAAGACGGACCTGCTGGTGGCCGGGCCCGGGGCCGGGTCAAAGCTCAAATCCGCCGCCGAGAATGGCGTCGAGGTGATCGACGAAGATGGCTGGTTCGCCCTGGTCGGCGCCAACTGAGTCGACCAAAAAAGAGGCCCGCCCTTGCGGGCAGGCCTCTGATCCTGCGTCTTCTTGGGTCTTACGGCGTCGCAGGAGCCGTTTCAGGTGCCGGCGTTGCGGGAGCCGGGGTCGCGGGTTCCGGTGCCATAGGAGCCGGCGTGGTCGCTGCCGGCGGGGTCATCGGATCCGCGGCCGGGACGGTGGCGTCCGGCGTGGCTGGGGTCGATGTCACGCTCGACGATTCCTGCTGCGCGGCGGTCTTGAATTCCGGTGCCGCGTTGAGCTCATCCTTGGTGGTCTTCAGGATCAGCTTCTGGGTGTTGTCGGCCTTGACCCGCTCGAGGGTGCTCGGCGATACCGCGACATCCTTGCGGCCGATGCCGAGGAAGCCGCCAACGCCGATCACCACGGCCTTCACCTGGCCATCGTCGGTCGCGAGAATATCGACGATCTTGCCGAGGTTTTCGTCGGTGCCGCTATAGACGGTTGATCCCATCAGCGTCGAGGCGAGCCAGTCGGTGCTGCCATCTTCGAGCACGATGAAACGTCCGGCCGGTGCGCCGGCTTCGGTTGTGGTGGTCGCGGCCGGGGTCGTGGTGGCAGGCGTGGTTGCGTCCTGCGCCAGCGCGGGGCCAGCAGCAAGGAGAGCGACCAGGGCGGTTGTCGGAAATAGCATCTTCATGGTCGTAACTCCGTGTTTTATCTAGCCAATTGAGCTTGGGCTCGATCGGACAACGGAGTGCGGCGGGTCACGTTCCATCACGAAGCCTGTCGCATTGACATGTTTCGTGATGGAACGGAGGGCTCGTGCTATGCGCCCAGAGGTTGCGTCGACGCGAGCAGGAAGGCCAGATCGTCACCTTCGAGCGAGGGTGCAAGGGTCTCGCGGACCCGCGCATGGTAGGCATCCAGCCAGGCGCGCTCGGCCGGGCTGAGCAGCGCGACCTCGATTAAATTGCGGTCGATGGGCGCCAGCGTGATCGTCTCGAAGCCCAGCATTTCGCGGTCACCGCCCGCAATCGGCGCCGGCGGCGTGACGACGATCAGGTTCTCGATGCGGATGCCATAAGAGCCGGTCTTGTAGTAGCCGGGCTCGTTCGAAAGGATCATGCCGGGCTCGGGCGGCAGGTGGCCTGCCTTGGAGATCCGCACCGGGCCTTCATGCACCGAGAGGAACACACCGACGCCATGGCCCGTGCCATGGTCGTAATCGAGGCCCGCCTGCCAGAGAGCGTGGCGGGCCAGTGTGTCGAGCTGCGCGCCGGTCGTGCCCTGCGGAAAGCGCGCCGTCGCCAGCGCGATATGGCCCTTCAGAACGCGGGTGAAGCGGTCGCGCATCTCCGCTGTCGGCGTGCCGATGGCGATGGTCCGGGTGATGTCGGTGGTGCCGTCGCGATATTGCGCGCCGGAATCGACCAGGTAGAGCGTGCCGCTCTCGAGCGGCCGATCGGTGCTCTCATTGACCCGGTAGTGCACGATGGCGCCGTCCGGGCCGGCGCCGGAGATGGTATCGAAGGAAATCTCCAGCAGCGGCATGTCATCCGCCGCGCCCGCTTCGGACCGGAACTGCTCCAGCTTCCGGGCGACGCTGATTTCCGTTTCGCGGCCGTTGGCGCCGTTCTGGTCGAGCCAGGCGAGGAAGCGGGTCATCGCCGCACCGTCGCGCCGGTGCGCCCGGCGCGTGCCGTCCAGTTCCACGGCGTTCTTGCGTGCCTTCGGCAGCACGACGGGATCGGCGCCCTCGACCAGAACGCCCTTCGCGTCGGTGAGTGTCTTGGCGAACAGGGCCGGGATGGACTGCGGATCAACCAGCACCCGGCGGCCTTCGGTGCCCAACTGGGCGAGATCGGTAAGGAAGGCGCGCTCTTCCTTGATGTCCGCCCGTTCGGAAAGCTGGTCGCGCACCGCGTTGGAAAGCTTGCGGCCATCGACATAGAGGATCGGCCGTTCGTCGCGGCGCAGCAGCGCATAGGACAGTACGACGGGGTTATGCGGCACGTCCGCGCCGCGGATGTTGAAGGTCCAGGCAATGGAGTCGGATTGCGCAAGGATCGCAGCGTCGACACCCTTGTCGACCAGCACTTCCTGCATCCGGCGGATCTTCGAGTCGGCCGTCTCGCCGGCCAGTTCATCCGGCTGCGGCATGACCTGCGACAGAGGCGGGAGAGGGCGGTCGGCCCAGATCGCGTCTAAGGGGTTCTCGTCGAGCGCCACGAAGGTTGCGCCGGCTCCCTGGCACACCGCCTCGAAGCGCCGAGCTTCCGCAAGCGTCAGCAGGCGCGGGTCGTAGCCGATCCGGTCGCCCTGGGAGAGCTTGCCCTTCAGCCATTGGTGCGGCGGATGGCCAATCAGGTCTTCCGGCGTGAAATCGTTGACGTCGACCTGGTCGCGGACCTGAAGCGTGTAGCGGCCATCGACGAAGACGGCGGCCTCGCCGGCGAGGACGACGGCGGCGCCGGCCGAACCGGTGAAGCCCGTCAGCCAGGCGAGCCGTTCCGACGCGGCGGGGATGTATTCGCCCTGATATTCATCGGCATGCGGGACGACAAAACCCTGCAGACCCGCGCGCGCAAGCTGGGCGCGCAGCGCGACCAGCCGGTCGCGGATCGGATGGGCGCGGCTGGGGGCGTCGAAATTCTGGAACATGCGCAGGGGCCTTCTCACGCGAGAACAATGGGGCGACCCTAGCGAGGCCCCTTGCCGACTGCAATTCCATCACACTCCTTGTTTGCGGCGCGGCGCAATTACGGCAGCATCTTGTGCGTTGCAAAAACCGCATGTCTGTCATTCCGTTACAGCTGTACCTTCACGTCAGCGTGAGGGCTATAAGGACGATGGTTAAGGGACGCACAGGGCGCCTCCACTCAAAGGAATTGATCATGTTGACTGCAGCATTTGGCGAGTTCGGCGTTGCCCCGGCCGGAAGCCGCGGCCATGGCGTCGTACGGCGCGCTGTGGCTCGCATGACCCATACGCGCGACCGGCAGATGCCGCGCTTCGTGAATGGCTACCAGCTCTCGCTCGACGACGCCTCGCTCGCCACGTTTGGCTATGACCGCGAGACCTTCGAGCGCGGCGCGATGGGCTCGGTCGTCTAAGCGACCTCTGCCCCGACCGTTGTGAACGGTCTGCCTTTTGAAAATCCGCGACAGCCCGTCGCGGATTTTCTGCTTTTTGCGGGGTGATTCCGCCTTTTCCGAAGCCTATGGTCCAGCGATCACAACCCAAGCTGGTCATCATGCTTCAGGATCGAATCCGCCGCCCCTCGCTTCTCGACAAGGTCATGTCGCCGGCCGAGGCCGCCCTGTTCATTCGCGACGGGATGACCGTCGGCATGAGCGGCTTCACCCGGGCAGGGGACGCCAAGGCCGTGCCGCTGGCGCTTGCCGAGCGCGCCGCCACCGAGCCCTTCGGCATCACGCTGATCACCGGCGCGTCGCTCGGCAACGGCATCGACGAGGTGCTGACCCGCTCGCATGTGCTGAAGCGCCGCCTGCCGTTCCAGTCCGATCGCGTGCTGCGCGCCGCGCTGAACCGGGGCGAGGTGATGTTCATCGACCAGCATCTCTCCGAGACGGTCGAGCTGCTGCGCTCGCGCCAGATGGGGCCGATCGATGTCGCCGTGGTCGAGGCGGTGGCGATCACGCGCGAGGGCGGCATCATCCCGACGACCTCGGTCGGCAATTCCGCCACCTTCGCGATCCTGGCCGAAAAGGTGATCATCGAGCTCAATATCGGCCAGCCGGCCGAGCTCGAGGGCCTGCACGACATCTACATCCCGACCCGCCGCCCGCATCGCGAACCGATCCCGATCGTCTCGCCGGATAGCCGCGTCGGCCTGCCCTTTATCCAGATCGATCCCGACAAGATCGCCGCCATCGTCATCACCGAGCGGCAGGATAGCTCGGCCGAGACGACCGCGCCCGATGACGAGACGCGGGCGATCGCCGGTCATCTGATCGAGTTCCTGAGCCATGAAGTGCGCAAGGGCCGGCTGACCGAGACGCTGGCGCCGCTGCAGGCCGGTATCGGCTCGATCGCCAACGCCGTGCTGCACGGGCTGATCGACAGCCCGTTCCACGATTTCACCATGTATAGCGAGGTGCTTCAGGACAGCACGTTCGACCTGTTCGACTCCGGCAAGCTCGCCTTCGCCTCGGGCTCGTCGATCACGCTGTCAGCGGCCTGCCAGGCGCGCGTGATGCCGGATCTGCGCCACTACAAGAGCCGGCTGGTGCTGCGGCCGCAGGAGGTCTCGAACCATCCGGAAGTGCTGCGCCGCCTCGGCGTCATCGCCATCAATACCGCGCTCGAATGCGACATCTACGGCAATGTGAACTCGACCCATGTCGGCGGCACGCACATGATGAACGGCATTGGCGGCTCCGGCGATTTCGCCCGCAACGCCTATATGGGCATCTTCGTCACCAAGTCGCTGGCCAAGGATGGCTCGATCTCGCGCATCGTGCCGATGGTGCCGCATGTGGACCACAACGAGCATGACGTCGACGTGGTCGTGACGGAGATCGGCCTGGCCGATTTGCGCGGCCTCGCCCCGCGCGAACGGGCCGAGGTGATCATCGCCAACTGCATCCATCCAAGCTATCGCGAGCTGGCAGCCGACTATTATCGTCGCGCCGTCCGCGATCATGGCGGCCAGACCCCGCATCTGCTGGCGGAGGCCTATTCATGGCACCTGCGCCAGGAAGCGACGGGGTCGATGCTGCCTTAGGGCTGCAAGACCCTCACCCCAGCCCTCTCCCGCCAGCGGGCGAGGGGGATCGCCTGCGTACGCATAGGGCGGTCAGGAACCCTATCGCCTCACCCTCCGGCGTCGTCCCGGGCTTGACCCGGGATCCATTCAGCCGGGCTTTGGGGAGGTTCGTCCGTATGAACTCCCGGCTGCATGGATCCTCGCTTTCGCGAGGATGACGGCGAGCGTGGGGTCGCGGCCGCGCCTATTGGTCGGCAGTTCGCCTACCGGCGAACGTCTGCTGCCCCTACCGCTCCAGCGTGAGCGTCAGCCAGCCTTCCTGTTCGCCCTGGCGCACCAGCTTCATGCCTTCGGCTTCGTAGGCGGCGGTGACGCCGGGGCCCTGGGCTACCAGCAGGCCGGACAGCACCACGGTCGCCTGCGGCGCCAGATGCTGGACGATTTCCGGCGCCAGCGCGATCAGCGGACCAGCGAGGATGTTGGCGACCACCAGGTCGAACGGCGCGCTCGCCGCCATCACCGGATTGCCGAAGCCCTCGGCCGTCGCCGCCTCGATCTTGTCGCCGACGCCGTTCAGCGCGGCATTCTCGGCCGTGACGCGGGTGGCGATCGGGTCGATGTCGGTGGCGAGCACCGGCTTCTCCCAAGCCTTGGCGATGGCGATGGCCAGCACGCCGGTGCCGGTGCCGAGGTCGAGGATGCTCTTGTAGTCGTGGATCTTGCCGAGCCGGTCGATTTCCTCCAGGCAGCCCGCAGTCGTGCCGTGATGGCCGGTGCCGAAGGCCTCGCCCGCTTCGATCTCGATGGCGATGTCGCCGGGCTGGATCTTGTCGCGGTCGTGGCTGCCATGGACGAGGAAGCGCCCGGCGCGAACCGGCTTCAAACCTTCGAGCGATTTGGCGACCCAGTCTTCGTCCGGCAATTCGGCGACGGTGAAGGCGCCGGCATCGGGGCCGAGCGCATCTGCGACAACGCGGGCCAGCGCCACCTCATCCGGCGCATCCTCGAAATAGACATCGACGGTCCAGCTCTGGTCTGCCTGTTCCGTCGTGGCGGCAGAGGGGTAGCCGAGATCGTCATCCTCGCCGATCGCCTCGATGAGACGGATCGCGTCGGATTCCTTGGCGAGGTTGAGGGAGGCGATGAGGGTCAAGTTAGCGAACCTTGTCTGGCGGGGGCGGAGATGCTTCATAGCCGCCCCGAGATCGAATGGGTGCATGCTTCATGGCCGAAACCGAAATCCGCGTCGATCCTTTTCCGACGCATCCCGACCTCGATCGGCTGTGGCAGGCAGGCTGGGGGCAGCCCGGGCCGCGCGATCCGCAGGCGATCCTGTCGCGCAGCCTGGTCCATCTCGGCGCCTATGCAGGCTCGCAACTGGTCGGCTTCGTAAACGTCGCCTGGGATGGCGGCATCCACGCCTTCCTACTCGACCCCTGCGTCGATCCCAGCCACCGGCGCCTCGGGCTCGGCACGCAACTGGTGCGCCGCGCGGCCGAACTGGCATCCGATCGCG
Source organism: Kaistia sp. UC242_56 (assembly GCF_044452255.1). Classification (NCBI taxonomy): domain Bacteria; kingdom Pseudomonadati; phylum Pseudomonadota; class Alphaproteobacteria; order Hyphomicrobiales; family Kaistiaceae; genus Kaistia; species Kaistia sp. UC242_56. The sequence continues at coordinate 3,591,726 of NZ_JBIOAN010000002.1, read as the reverse complement.
GCGCCCTCTGGCTGCATGTCGACTTCGAGCCGCATCTCGCCGGCTTCTACCGCGCGTGCGGCTTCCGCCCGACGGAGGCCGCGCTGATGCGGCTCGAACGCGATCCAACACCTTCAAGGGGTCGGGATCTCGGCGCGGCTGCCGGTTGACGGCAGGACCGAATAACGTAATCTCGAATCGTTCCAATGGAGGAAGAGATGATCCGTAGAGCTTATGAAAAGCCGGTCGTGCTAAAGCGCTCGGCATTGCCGGCGATTGCCGCCGCCCCTGGTTCGTTCGTGCCGTCGCCCCTACCGCCGCCGTCGCCTCCGCCGGAGTAGTCAGAGTTGCTGCGGGCTTCCGCCATGGATCGCTTGCCGGGTGTAGAAGCACGGTGGAACTGAACTGCTATCTTCTCGATGATCAGAGCCGGCTTGAGATCAGGCCGGCTCCTTCGCGCCGTGACTGGATGGATGCAGCAGCGCAGCGCGCGCCCTATCGCTGCATTCCTCTGGTCATAGCGAACGGCTTCGGTTGGGAACTGCTCTCACCCGCCGGCTTCACCGCGATCTGGAATGGCGGGCCGGGAGTCGACGGTGTCGTTGTGCTCGAGGATCCAGACACCGTAGCGCCGGCGCGAAGCCATTTTGGCAGCGGCATCCTGACATTTCATGTGCCAGCACTGTTCCGGACTGATCCCGGCACAGATCTGGTGGTGCAGGGGCCGATCAACCAGCCGAAGGACGCGATCGCGCCGCTGACGGGAATCGTGGAAAGTGATTGGGGCCCCTTCGGCTTCACCATGAACTGGAAGTTCACGCGGGCCAAGACAGCTATCCGTTTCCGGAAGGGCGAGCCGTTCTGCCACATCTTCCCGGTCCGCCGCGGGGCACTGGAGGCCATCGAGCCCAAGATGCAGCCGATATCGACCAGTCCCGGGCTCGCTGCCGAATATGCGGAGTGGCATGCCAGCCGTCAGCAGTTCAATGCTGACCTGAAGCAGCCGGGATCGTTAGCACGTGAGCAGAAGTGGCAGAAGCACTATCTCCGCGGGGTCACACCGCAAGGTGAGCGCGCGCCAGACTCGCACCGTGTCAAGTCTGGCCTGAAGCCCTTCGTTGCCGTAACGCCCGTGGATAGCGCATCCGGCGAATAGAAAGCCGGGTCTCTATAGATTTCGAAAGCGCCTTCAGCCCTTGCTCACGAAGCTGTCGACGACCTTCTTGGCGCCGGTCTTCTCGAAATCGACGGTCAGCTTGTTGCCTTCGATCTCGATGATCGCGCCATAGCCGAACTTCTGATGGAAGACGCGTTCGCCGAGCGCGTATTTCGAGTTCGTGCCGCTCGATTTCGCCACCAGTTCGCCCTCGATCTGGCGCGGGGCGGAACGGGCATGCGCCTGGGCGGAGCCCTTGTTCGCCTGGGCGCGCTGCCAGCCGGGCGTCGAATAGGTGTTGCTGAACGAGTCGGCGCGGTCGAAGCGGCTGGCGCCATAATTGCCGACGCCGCCGACATTGTAGCCGCCATAGCTCGACGTCTGCTCGATCACCTCGACATGCTTCTCCGGCAATTCGTCGAGGAAGCGCGACGGCACGTTGGACTGCCAGAGGCCATGGATGCGGCGGTTCGAGGAGAACCAGATCATCGCCCGCTGCTTGGCTCGGGTGATGCCGACATAGGCGAGGCGGCGTTCTTCCTCGAGGCCGGCGCGACCGCTCTCGTCCAGCGCGCGCTGGTGCGGGAACAGGCCTTCCTCCCAGCCGGGAAGGAACACGGTCTCGAATTCCAGCCCCTTGGCGGAATGCAGCGTCATGATCGAGACGGCATCCTGGTTCTCGGCGCGGTCGGTGTCGGTGACGAGGGCGATGTGCTCGAGGAAGCCGGGGAGGGATTCGAACTCCTCCATCGAGCGGATCAGTTCCTTCAGGTTTTCCAGACGCCCCGGCGCATCGGCCGAGCGGTCCTGCTGCCACATCTCGGTGTAGCCGCTCTCCTCCAGGATCATCTCCGCCAACTCGCCATGCTTCATGGCGGCGAGCTTCGAGCGCCAGAGCTCGAACGAGGCCAGCAGTTCGCGCAATGCGCCGCGCGTCTTCGGCTTGATCTCCTCGGTGTGCACCAGTTCATCGGCCGCCTGGATGATCGGGATCTGGCGGGCGCGGGCATGGTCGTAGAGCAGGCGCACGGTGGTGTCGCCGATGCCGCGCTTCGGCACGTTGACGATGCGCTCGAAGGCGAGGTCGTCGGACGGCTGTACGACGACGCGGAAATAGGCGAGGGCGTCGCGGATTTCCTGCCGCTCATAGAAGCGCGGGCCGCCGATGACGCGATAATTGAGGCCGAGCGTGACGAAGCGGTCTTCGAAGGAGCGCATCTGGAACGAGGCGCGGACCAGGATCGCCATGTCGTTGAGCTTGTGACCCTGCCGCTGCAGCGCCTCGATCTCTTCCCCGACGGCGCGGGCTTCCTCTTCCGAATCCCAGGACGAGGCGACGCGGACGCGGGCGGCGTCCGGATCGACGGCATCGGTGAACAGCGTCTTGCCGAGCCGGCCTTCATTGTGGGTGATCAGATGCGAGGCGGCCCCGAGGATGTGCGAGGTCGAGCGGTAATTGCGCTCGAGCTTGATCACGACGGCGCCGGGAAAATCCTTCTCGAAGCGCAGGATGTTGTCGACCTCGGCGCCGCGCCAGCCATAGATCGACTGGTCGTCGTCGCCGACGCAGCAGATATTCTTGCGGCCCTGCGCCAGCAGGCGCAGCCAGAGATATTGCGCGACGTTGGTGTCCTGATACTCGTCGACCAGCATGTAGTGGAAGCGCTGGTGATAATCCTTGAGCACGTCGGGGTGCTCGCGGAACAGGCGCAGGTTTTCCAGCAGCAGATCGCCGAAATCGCAGGCGTTCAGCATCTTCAGCCGGTCCTGATAGGCCTGGTAGAGCTTGATGCCCCGGCCATCGGCGAACGAGCCGCCATCGCCGGGCGGCACGTCCTTCGGCGAAAGGCCGCGGTTCTTCCAGCTGTCGATCAGGTTTGCGAGCTGGCGCGCCGGCCAGCGCTTCTCGTCGATGCCCTCGGCCTGGATCACCTGCTTCATCAGGCGGATCTGGTCGTCGGTGTCGAGAATGGTGAAATCCGAACGCAGCCCGACCAGCTCGGCATGGCGGCGCAGGATCTTGACGCCGATGGCGTGGAAGGTGCCGAGCCAGTTCATGCCCTCGACCGAGGGGCCGATCAGTTCGCCGATGCGGTGGCGCATCTCGCGCGCCGCCTTGTTGGTGAAGGTCACGGCCAGGATCTGGCTCGGGAATGCCTTCTGGGTAGCGAGCAGATGTGCGATGCGGGTCGTGAGCACGCGCGTCTTGCCCGTGCCGGCGCCGGCGAGCACCAGCACCGGTCCCTCCGTCGTCTCGACAGCCAGGCGCTGCTCGGGATTGAGGCGTGCGAGATAGTCGGGCGGGGCCGCCTTGCCAAGCGCACGCGCAGCAATGCCGCCGGGACGCGGGACGGGCGCGGAACTGTCGAAGGGAGCGGTCATAGGCGGGGCGGTCGATTCGAAGAACTGTACATGAGAACAAATATGGACCGTGGCAGCCGTCCATTCCAGCTTTCGTACAGAAGGAGAACGCGCCTGTCCAAGCGCGAGGCCGCCTTTTTCCGCTCCGGCGCGGTTTGCGGGGGCGGCATGGGCGCGCTACCTATGGGCAAGAGAAACAGGAGTGCGACCCATGCAAGCGGCCATTTACGAGCGTTTCGGCGATCCGACCGAGGTTCTGGTGACCGGCGAGCGGCCGACGCCGGAGCCCGGCCCCGGCGAGATCCGCGTCCGCATGACGCTGTCGCCCATTCATAACCACGATCTTTGGACCATTCGCGGCACCTATGGCTACAAGCCGGTCCTGCCGGCGATCGGCGGCAGCGAGGCGGTCGGCGTCGTCGAGGCGCAAGGCGCGGACGTAACGGTGCCGGCCATCGGCCAGCGCGTCGTAGTTGCCGGTGTGCTGGGTGCCTGGGCCGAAAGTTTCGTGGCCAAGGCCGCCTCGGCGGTGCCGCTGCCGGACGCGATCGATGACGACACGGGCTGCCAGCTGATCGCCATGCCGCTCAGTTCGCTGATGCTGCTGGAAGACCTGCAGATCGGCAGTGGCCAGTGGATGATCCAGAACGCGGCCAATGGCGCGGTCGGCAAGATCGTCGCCATGCTGGCCAAGGCGCGCGGGATCAAGGTCGTGGGCCTGGTCCGGCGCGACGACGGCATTACCGAGCTGGCGGCGCTCGGCGTCGACAACGTCGTCTCCACGGAAAGCGCCGGCTGGGAGGATCGTGTTCGGGCGCTGGTCGGCAGCGGGTCGATCCTGCGGGCGGTCGATTCCGTCGGCGGCGAGGAGGGCGGCCGGCTCACCAGCCTCCTGGCCGAGGGCGGAATGCTGATGTCCTTCGGCGCGATGTCGAACAAACCGCTGGTGATCAGCTCCGGCGACCTCATCTTCCGGCAGGTGTCCGTGAAGGGGTTCTGGGGGGCGCGGCGCATGCAGTCGACCGACAAGGTCGAAATGGGGCGCCTGATCGGCGAACTGGTCCGGCTGGCGGCCTCCGGCGAGCTCCGATTGACCGTCGACGAAAGATTCGCCCTCACGGAGGCGGCCGCGGCCGCCGCTGCCAGCGATCGGCCCGGCCGGTCGGGCAAGATCGCCATCCGGGGTTCGGTGTGACGAACCGGCTGGTAGGCTATTCCGAGCCGGGCCACTGCGCCGTGTGAAACCGTCGATTTCGGCGCAGGGCAGGGCGCGAAAGCGGCAGGAAGTCTTTGGCGTGGCAGCATGGTTTTGCTAGGTTGCGCGCACCATGGCGAGCGAGCCATGAAATCGTTCGGGAGGCTTTTCAGTATGGTAGTTTCGGCGCTGCGCCATGATGATGCGCGTGACGAAGTGGCGCTCGCCACGGCGCTCAATCTTCTGCAGGAGCGCTTCGGCTCGCGCTTTACGCGCGGGCTCGAGGTCCGGCGCCAGCATGCCAATACGACCACCTGGCTCCCGAACGAGCCGGCCGATGCCGTGGTGTTCGCCACGTCGACGGAAGAAGTCTCCGAGATCGTGAAGATCTGCGCCGCGCACCGCGTGCCGATCATTCCCTTTGGCACCGGTACCTCGCTGGAAGGCCATGTCAACGCACCGTTCGGCGGCGTGTCGATCGACCTGTCGCAGATGAACAAGATCGTCGCGGTGCATGCCGAGGATCTCGACTGCACGGTCGAGGCGGGCGTCACCCGCATCCAGCTCAACAATTACATCCGCGACCAGGGCCTGTTCTTCCCGATCGATCCCGGCGCCGACGCCAGCCTTGGCGGCATGGCGGCGACGCGCGCTTCCGGCACCAATGCCGTCCGCTACGGCACGATGCGCGAGAACGTCGTCCGCCTGACGGCCGTCATGGCAGATGGCTCGATCGTCCGCACCGGCAGCCGCGCCAAGAAGAGCTCGGCCGGCTATGACCTGACCCGACTGCTGGTCGGCTCGGAAGGGACGCTTGGCATCATCACCGAGGTGACGGTGCGCCTGCATGGCCTGCCGGAATCGGTCGCTGCCGGCGTCTGCTCTTTCCCGACCGTGGAGGACGCCTGCAATGCGGCCATCCTGACCATCCAGAGTGGCATCCCCATCGCCCGCGTCGAGCTCGGCGACGCCATGATGATCCGCGCCACCAACGAGTTCGCCAAGCTCGGCCTGCCCGAGACGCCGCATCTGTTCCTCGAGTTCCACGGCTCGCCGGCCTCGGTGCTGGAACAGTCGGAGCAGTTCGCCGCGATCGCGCAGGAATTCAACGGCGGCGAATTCGCCTCGGCGACGCGTCCGGAGGACCGCACCAAGCTCTGGCAGGCGCGGCACGATTCCTATTTCGCCGTGAAGGGGCTTCGGCCCGGCGACACCATCCAGAGCGTCTCGACCGACGTCTGCGTGCCGATCTCGATGCTGGCCGAATGCGTCGCCGAGACCAGCGCCGATATCGCGGCCAATGGCTTGATCGGGCCGGTCGTCGGCCATGTCGGTGACGGCAATTTTCACACCCAGCTGCTGATCGACATCACCAATCCGGAAGAGATCGCGAAGGCGGAAGCCGTGATCAGCCGGATGAACGAGCGGGCCATCGCGCTTGACGGCACCTGCACCGGCGAACATGGCGTCGGCCAGGGCAAGCGCAAATATCTCGTCAAGGAGCATGGCCACGGTCTCGACATCATGCGAGTGATCAAGGCGGCGCTGGACCCGCTCGGGATCCTCAATCCGGGCAAGATCCTGCCCGATGCATGACGTGGCATAGCGGAGGCTGAGCTGAACAGGCTGTATCTGATCATCGGGGGCATCATCATCGCCGTTCTCGTATCGGCGCTGGTGATCCCTTGGTTCGTGGACTGGAATGCTTTCCGCTCGACCTTCGAGCGCGAGGCAGAGAAGATCCTTGGCCAGCCGGTGACCGTGGCAGGCACGGCCGATGCCTCCCTGCTGCCGATGCCTTCGCTCGTCTTCACGGATGTTCGGGTGGGGGGCACGCCCGGCGAGCCGATGATGAAGATCGACCGGTTCGCCGTCCGGATCGAGCTGATCCCCCTGATCACCGGCACGTTCAAGGTCGTCGACATGGCGATCACCCGGCCGAGCCTGCAGGTGACGGTCGGGGCCGATGGCACGCCGGACTGGCTGCGCCGCTCGGAGGCGTCCAAGACGCTCGATCCCGACGCCGTGACGCTGGAAAAGGTCGATATCTCGGACGGTTCGATCGACTATCGCGACCTGCGCACCGGTCGTTCGGTATCGTTGACCGGCATCAATGCGGCCGTCGATGCGCGCTCGCTGCTGGGGCCCTGGAAGGTCGAGGGCGGCCTCGTCGCCGATGGTGTGCCGTCCACCTTCCGGATCGCGACCGGCCGGCGCGATGACGATCATACGATCCGCGTCAAGCTGGAGGCCAACCCGGCCAATGTGCCGATCGCCGTCTCGGCCGAGGGTCCGCTCGGCCTCGACGACAAGGGCCTGACCTGGGCCGGCAATTTCACGCTGGCGCATGTCGAGGACGATGACGGCACGCCGGCGGGCAAGAAGCCGTCGCTCGGATGGCGGGCGTCCGGCAGCTACGATCTCCGCCCGGAACAGTTGCGGCTGCCGGCCTTCACGCTGTCGCAGGGACCGGCGGACCGGCCCTACAGCCTGACGGGCGCGGCTTCCGTCGATCTCGGCAAGGCCATGCGCTTCGACGCTGTGCTGAAGGCGCGCCAGCTCGATCTCGACCGCTCGATCGGCAAGGGGCCGAACGAGCCGGCCAGCGTCGACCTCGCGTCGCAGGCGATCGTGACGGGGCTCGCCGGAATTCCGGTGCCGACCATTCCGGGCCGGGTCGGCTTCGACATTCCCGGCATCGTCATCGGCGGTTCGGTGATCCAGAACCTGCGTTTCGACGCGGTCACTGCCGAGAATGGCTGGAAGATCGAGGAGCTGGGAGCAGACCTGCCGGGGCGTACCCGCCTCGCGGCCGATGGCGTCATCACGACTTCACCCAAGGCGACGTTTGACGGCGCCGTGCGGCTGGTGTCGGATCAGCCCTCGACCTTCGCCGCCTGGTGGCGGGGCGGCAAGGTGGCGGCGATGCCGCAGCTTCGCGCCTTCGAGATGAACGGCCAGCTGCACCTCGCGCCGGGCTCGTTCGGCGTCTCCGGCATGACGGCGCAGATGCAGAACTCCGATCTGCGCGGCAGCCTCGCCTGGCAACAGGCCTCCTCGACCGGCCGGCGCAACCTCACCGTCGACCTGACAGCGGACCGCCTCGACTACAACCAGCTTGCGGCGCTGACCGAACTTTTTGCGGGGCAAAGGCTCAACGATACCGGCGCCTTGGCCGACGATTTCCAGATCAAGCTGGCGACCGAATCCCTCGATATCGACGATGTGACGCTGGAAAAAGTCGTCGTCGACGGCAGCCTCTCAAGCGGCGTTCTGGTGGCCAGGAAGCTTTCGATCGGCAATGTCGCGGGCGCCGCGATCACGGCCAGCGGCCGGGTGGCGGATCTCGCCGGGGCGCCGAACGGCCAGCTCTCCGTCTCGATCGACGCGTCGGACCTGACCGGCGCATCGACCCTGGTCGAACGGCTGGTGCCGGCAACCGGCATCGCGCGCTGGTTCAAGAGCGCCGCGCCTCTGCTCGGCCCGGCGATCCTCGATTCCGTCATCAGCGCCCGGGCCCAGGACGGCATCACGCACGCCAATCTGACGGTGAACGGCACGGCCGGCGGCACCGCGATCGACATGGCGCTCGGCTTCAAGGGAACGCCGGCGGCATGGCGCGATGGCGAGCTCAAGGTATCGGCCGCCGTGGACAGCGCCGACGCCGGGCATCTGCTGCGCCAGCTCGGCTACCAGGCGCTGCCGCTCGACAAGCCCGGCCGCGCGCGGATCGCGGTGGAGACGGTCGACGGAGGCGGAACGCTGGCCGACGGCGTCGCCGCCTCGATCAAGGGCGAGTTCGCGGGCCTCTCCTATGTGAGCGACGGCAAGATCGGCATCGACGATGCCGGCCTGCCGAATTTCCAGGGCACGGTCACGGCGAACAGCGCCGACGCCACGCCGGCTCTGTCGCTGGCCGGACTGGCCCTGCCGGGCATTGCCGAGAAGCTGCCGCTGGAGGCGGCGACGTCGCTCGACATCAAGGATGGCAGCGCCACGCTTTCCTTCCGCGATGCCCGCCTCGGCGGCGCCTATTCGAGCGGCATGATCGACTTCGGCCGCGATGCCGGCCGCTGGAAGCTAAAGGGCGACGTGGCGGTCGACGAGGCGGATCTGGCGCTGGTCACCGCGCTCGGCCTCGGCCTTCCGCCGGATCTCCTGAGCAATACGGAAAGCGTCTGGTCGAAGACCACCTTCGGGCGCCCGGTGATCGAGGGCTTCGACGCCAGCTTCCGGATTTCCGCCGATCGGCTTTCGATCAGCGACAATCTAGTCGTCACCAATGCGGCGGTTGAATCGAGCTTCTCCGGCGACCGGACGGAAGTCCGGCTGACGAATGGCGATTTCGCCGGCGGCAAGGCGACCGGCTCGCTGTCTATCGTCAATCCCGAAGGCGACGCCGCCATCTCCGGGCAGCTTTCGGTCAAGGGCGCGGCGCTCGCCGACGTCGTTTGGCAGCGCGACGGACGGTCGGTCGCCGACGGCACGTTCGACTTCTCCGGCCAGTTCGACGGCAGCGGCCGCTCGGCCTCCGGCGTCGTCTCCTCGCTCGCCGGCGGCGGTTCGCTATCGATCGGGGAGGGCTCGGCCCGCTTCGTCAATCCGGAGGCGTTTGGCGCCGTGATCCGCGCCTCGAATGCGGGCCGCGAAATCGGCGAGGCGGAACTGCGCAAGCTGTTCGCGGGCTATCTCGATGCCGGCACGCTGGCTTTCGAGCGCGTCGAGGGCGCGTTCTCGATCGCCGCCGGCACGATCCGCGCGCAAAATCTCAACGTCGTCAGCAAGAGCGCGACGATGGTGGGCGGCGCGACGATCGACCTGAACGCCGATACGATCGACAGCCAGTGGACGCTCACGATCGATCCGGGCGAGGATCGGGTGAGCGGGGCGATCCCGCAAGTGGGGCTCGTGTTCTCCGGCCCGCTGGATGCGCCGACGCGGCGCATCGATGTGGCGCCGCTCGCCGGCTTCCTGTCCGTGCGCGCCTTCGAGCGCGAAGTCGAGCGGATCGAGAAGCTGCAGGCCGAGATCCTGGAAAAGGAAAAGCTCAACCGGCTGGTTCGCTTTGCCCGCGAGGACGACCAGCGCCGGTCGGATGCTGCCCGCAAGGCGGAGGAGGCCCGGATGGCCGCCGAAGCGGCCGCCAAGCAGGCTGCAGAGAAGGCCGCGGCGGAGGCCGCCGCCGCCAAGAAGGCGGCCGAGGCTGCGCGCAAGGCCGAGGCGCAGCGCCTGGAGCGCGCGCGCCGGGCCGCCGAGGCCGAGCAGCGCCAGCAGCTCGATTTCACCAACGGGATCGAATCCCTGCTGCGCGATGTTCCGCCAACGCCGCCGGGCCGGGCTGTGCCACCGGCCGATAGCGGCGCGCCGATGCGGCTGACGCCGCCGGAATCTATTCCGAACTGATGGGCGCCTGGTCTGTCGGCGTGATGGCCTCGAGCCGCGCCTGATACCAGGCGAGCACAGCGAGGCGGATGGCGGAGGAGAGGTTGGTCTCGGCCGCGCGTTCGCCGTCAATGGTGGCGATCAGGCCGGCCAGGCTCTGGCCGCGCTCCGTGGCGAGCCCGCGCAGCGCCAGCCAGAACGGCTCCTCGATCGAGATCGACGTCTGGTGGCCGGCAATCGAGACCGAACGCTTCTTCATGCCGGTGTGGGATCTTCCTCGTCGTCACGGCGATGGTTGTCGACGTGATGCCGGGCCTTTTCGGCCGAGATCCTGTCCAGCGCCTTCTGGGCGCGGGTACGGCCGAAGCGGACGCGGTTTTCCTCGGCCGTCGCAGCCTTCTCGGCGCGGGCTTTTTCCTTGCGAAAGCGGTTCAGGTTGATGATTTCTGCCGTCATGCTCGATCTCCCCGATGAGCCGCCCAGGCGGCCTTGATCCGATGCGGTCATTGCGGAAGGGGGGCGAATTCCATGAAAAGCCCCTCGGGCACCGGTGGGCCTGGGCCAGGACAACACATCGAGATTGCCGGGCCGCAGCCAAACGATACGCCAGCTAATCTGGCTTCTTCCGTTGGGGCGGCTGTTGCCGGCTACTCGTTACATCGCTGGCGTAAAAACTCACGAGGCGCTCCATGCGCAGGTAACCCGCTCATGATGCGCCCCGCTTTGATCGATATCAAGCCGTTCGAGATTCCGACTATTTCGGGCCGATCATGTCCTCGGGACGGACGATCTCGTCAAACTCCTCGGAGGTCACATAACCGCCGCCGACGGCTTCCTCGCGCAGCGTCGTGCCGTTCTTGTGCGCCGTCTTCGCAATCTTGGCGGCGTTGTCGTAGCCGATCTTCGGCGCCAGCGCGGTGACCAGCATCAGCGAGCGCTCGACGCCAGCCTTGATATTGTCGAGGCGCGGCTCGATGCCGACGACGCAATTATCGGTGAAGGACACGGCCGCGTCGGCGAGGATGCGCACCGACTGCAGGAAGTTGTAGGCCATCACCGGATTGTAGACGTTGAGCTCGAAATGGCCCTGGCTGCCGGCGAAGGTGATGGCGGCCTGGTTGCCGAACACCTGGACGCAGACCTGGGTCATCGCCTCGCACTGGGTCGGATTGACCTTGCCCGGCATGATCGACGAGCCGGGCTCGTTTTCCGGCAGCGACAATTCGCCGAGGCCTGCGCGCGGACCGGAGCCGAGCAGGCGGATGTCATTGGCGATCTTGAACAGCGAACCGGCGACCGTATTGATGGCGCCGTGGCTGAACACCATGGCGTCATGGGCCGCGAGCGCCTCGAACTTGTTCGGGGCCGAGGTGAAGGGCAGGCCGGTGATCGCGGCGATCGCGGCGGCGACATCCTCGGCGAAGCCGACCGGCGCGTTGAGGCCGGTGCCGACCGCTGTGCCACCCTGGGCGAGTTGCATCAGGTCGGGCAGCGTCATCTCGATGCGGCGGATGCCGTTCTCGACCTGCTGGGCGTAGCCGGAGAATTCCTGGCCGAGCGTCAGCGGGGTCGCGTCCTGCGTGTGGGTGCGGCCGATCTTGACGATGCCGGCCCATTCCTTCGACTTGGCGGCAAGCGCGGCATGAAGGTGCTTCAGCGCCGGGAGCAGACGGTGGACGATCTCCTCGGCCGAGGCGATGTGCATCGCCGTCGGATAGGTGTCGTTCGACGACTGGCTCATATTGACGTGGTCGTTCGGGTGCACGGGCTTCTTGGAGCCCATCACGCCGCCCAGCATCTCGATGGCGCGGTTCGAGATGACCTCATTGGCGTTCATGTTCGACTGCGTGCCGGAACCGGTCTGCCAGACGACTAGCGGGAAATGGTCGTCGAGCTTGCCGTCGATCACCTCCTGCGCGGCGGCCTCGATGGCGCGGGCGATGTCCGGGTCGAGGCGACCGAGCTTGGCGTTGACCTGTGCCGCCGCATATTTGACGACGCCGAGCGCCCGCACGATCGGCAGCGGCTGCTTCTCGAGGCCGATCTTGAAGTTGCCCAGCGAACGCTGCGCCTGCGCGCCCCAATAGCGGTCGGAAGCCACTTCGATCGGGCCGAAAGTATCCGTTTCGATGCGGGTCGTTGTCATGAAGTCAGCCTCTATCAGCCGCTGGCGCGGCGCCGTTCAGGAAAAGTCAGGGAGGGATTAGCTCTTCTTGCGGAACGCGTCGAGACGCACGACCTCGGCGGCCGGCTTATCGGAAGGCTCGGCAGGCGGCTCGTCGGAACGATCCGGCGTATCGAGCACGAGCGGCGACGTATCGACGTCTTCCATCTCGTGGCTGCCTTCCAGCGCATCCTCGTCGGCGGCGGCGGTCTCGAACTGCAGGCCGAACTGGACCGAGGGATCGACGAAGGACTTCAGCGCCGTGAACGGCACCAGCAGGCGCTCCGGCACGCCCTTGAAGGAAAGGCCGATCTCGAAGGCATGTTCCGTGACCGAGAGGTCCCAGTACTGATGCTGGATGATGATCGTCATTTCCTCGGGGTAGTCGGTCATCAGCCGGGTCGAGACGCGGACGCCGGGCGCCCGGGTTTCGAAGGTGATGTAGAAGTGATGGTCGCCGGGAAGCCCCGTCTTGGCGACTTCGGCCAGCACCTTGCGCACGACGCCGCGAAGCGCGTCCTGGGCGAGAATGTCGTAGCGGATAAGATCTTCGGCCATGAACGGCGACTACCCAGAATCAATGCGGTCGGGATCAAGACAGGCACCCGATGCGGCAAGCCGCGGACCCGCGCCAAAAAAGGCCCCCTGACGAGCCTCGTTGTTTCGAAAACTCGATCTCCAGCCCGGATAAGTCAAGGTCGCGCCGGGATGCTTCGCCGAAAAGGTGAATACCGCGGCGGCAATCCGGCGCCCAAACGCAACGCCCGGCGCGATTCGCACCGGCGGGCAGGAGAAACGGTTGTCGCACTCGAAGGATGAAAGTGGAGGCTTCTGTTGCCAGGTGCCTCCGAACCCCGCCTGTCCGGTGCTAACCGGGAGGACTTTTATTCAGGTTCCGGCACCGCTTACGCGGCGACAGCGACCTTAGCATAGTTGTCGTTTGCAACTACAGATTTGGTCCGATAACGGCGGTACCATGCCGAGCGAAAGAACACCCTTTACGCCCTCGTCGATCCTATTTCGCCCCCGCCGAAAACCATCCTGCTCGGATGGGCTTGGGTGGAGGCGCCGGGTACCGCCCCCGGGTCCGATGGGTTTATTTCGATGACAGTTTATCGCCATAGCCAGCTTGCACCGGCGAACCTGATATAGGGGATCGAAACGCCCCTGAAAAGGTGTTGTTGTCCAGTCGAGCCGTTCCCGGCAGGGATGCGCACGGGAAACGTCGCGGCAGGGTGCGAAACAGGCCGTCGAGCGTTGCAGACGGGCCACTTCGGTTCGTTTTGCGATTCTTCGCCCATAATCCAACTTGACGCTCGCGGCATTGCTGCTAGTTACTGTGCCGATCATTACAAAAAGATGCCGGCCTCGCTTGCCGGATCGGCTGTCCAATTTCATACGGGGATCTGGGTTCGCGATGGCTTCGCCGTCCTGCGAGGCGCCGGGTCGTCCGCATTCATGGTGTTCGTCATGTCCTCATCCCTCCTGCGCTATGCGGTCGTGCTCGGCCTGTTGAGCGCCATCGGTCCCTTCGCGATCGACATGTATCTGCCGGCTCTGCCGGCGATCGGGCAGGATCTCGGCGCTTCGACCAGCGCCGTGCAGATGAGCCTGATGGCCTTCTTCATCTCCGTCGGTCTCGGCCAGCTGATCTATGGGCCGGTCGCCGATATGGTGGGCCGCAAGCCGCCGCTCTATTTCGGCCTTGTCCTGTTCGCGCTTGCCAGCATCGGCTGCGCGCTGGCGCCGAATGTCGAGATGCTGATCCTGTTCCGTTTCATTCAGGGCCTCGGCGCCTGTGCCGGCATGGTGGTGCCGCGCGCCATCGTGCGCGACCTGCACACCGGCAACGAGGCGGCCAAGCTGATGTCGATGCTGATGCTGGTCTTCAGCATCTCGCCGATCCTGGCGCCGCTCGCCGGCAGCGCGGTGACGGCGTTCGCCTCGTGGCGCGCCATCTTCTGGATCGTCATGGTGGCGGCGATTCTCGGACTGATCCTGCTGGCCCTGGCGCTGGACGAAACGCGGCCGGCGGAGGATCGTGTCGAAAGCGGCGTCGGCAGCGCGATCGCCGGCTATTGGCAGTTGCTGCGCGACCGCCACTTCCTCGGTCTGGTCTTCATCGGCGCCTTCGGCATTTCGAGCTTCTTCGCTTATCTGGCGAATTCGTCCTTCGTGCTGATCGACCATTATGGCCTGACGCCGACCCAATACAGCCTGGCCTTCTCGGTCAACGCCGTGTCGTTCTTCGGCTTCTCGCAACTGAACGGCAAGCTCGGCGCGATGTTCGGCCTGGCCAAGGTGATGCGCATCGCCGTGACCGGCTTCGCCGCGTCGGTCGTCATCCTGTTCCTGCTCGTGCTCGCGGGCATTGACGGGCTGGCGGTGATCATCGGCATGCTGTTCATCGGCAACGGCTTCCTCGGCCTCGTCATCCCCACCTCCGCTGTTCTGGCGCTGGACGAGCACGGCGAGATCGCCGGCACCGCCTCGGCGCTGATGGGCACGTTGCAGATGGTGACGGGCGCGGTCGTGATGGCGGTGGTCGGGCTGTTCCTCGACGGCACGGCGCTGCCGATGATCGCGGGAATCGCGGCGTGCGGCGTCATCGCCTTCACGCTGACCCAGGTGACGCTCGGCCGTCGTGGCCGTCCGGTAGCGGCGCCGGCCGAATAGGGCCGGCGCGCGTCCTATTGCAGGGTGCTGAAGGCGCGCAGGATCCAGAAGACCTGGAAGGCGAGGGCGAGAATCGCGATGGTCAGGTGGAAGCGCTTGTCGCTGACGAACATCGCGTAGATCGCCACGCCGGAATAGATGATGTTCCGTGCCGGGTAGACGAAACCGAACGAGTGGAAGTGCTCGCTGCCCTTGATGGCCGTGTCTACCAGATCGACGAGAAAAATAACGGCGATCAGGCCGTAGAACCATTTCCGGCGCGACATGAAGTAGTCTTCGTAGTCGGAATATTCCGCCATGCTGTCCGGAAAGAGCGTGGCGCAGAGGATGAAGTACAGGCTCGCATAGACGATGATGAAGATATAGAGCTCGAAGGTCCAGACGCGGACCGAGGCGAGGTAGAACTCGAACCACCAGAAATGCACCACGCACAGGAAGGCGAAGGCCACCCAGAGCAGGTGCGTGACGAAGACCGGATTGCGCAGCGGATGCTGGGCGAACCGGCTCACCCCGTTCAGCAGCCGCGAGACGCTGAGGCCGAGGATGATGCCGATGATGACGCGGACATGCAGATAGACGTCGGGGTTGGCGATGGTCTGCGACATGCCGTGCTCCAGGAGGGCGGGTGCGACTCCGCCGCCGAGTCTCACCCTCGACCCGGCGTGGCCGCCCGCCAGTTGAACCCAGTCACGGGCGCGGTGCAAATTCCGGGTCCGCGATCGCGCCCGCCCGTTATATGGTCGTGCAAACCTCGAATCTCTGCCGGACTTATCGATGCGCCAATATCTCGATCTCATGCAGCACGTCCTGGACCATGGCGTCCGCAAGGAAGACCGCACCGGGACCGGCACGCTTTCCGTGTTCGGCTACCAAATGCGCTTCAATCTCGCCGATGGCTTCCCGCTGGTCACGACCAAGAAGGCGCATCTGCGCTCGATCCTCCATGAGCTCCTCTGGTTCGTCGCCGGCGACACCAACATCCGCTACCTCAAGGAAAACGGCGTCTCGATCTGGGATGAGTGGGCGGACGAGAACGGCGATCTCGGCCCCGTCTATGGCGCGCAGTGGCGTTCCTGGCCGGCCCCGGATGGTAGCACCATCGACCAGCTCGCCAATGTCATCGAGATGATCCGCACCAAGCCGGATTCGCGCCGGCTGATCGTTTCCGCCTGGAACCCGGCGCAGGTCGACGACATGGCGCTGCCGCCCTGCCACAGCCTGTTCCAGTTCTATGTCGCCGAGGGGCGGCTTTCCTGCCAGCTCTACCAGCGCTCGGCCGACATCTTCCTCGGCGTGCCGTTCAACATCGCCTCCTATGCGCTGCTCACCATGATGGTGGCGCAGGTGACGGGGCTGAAACCCGGCGATTTCGTCCACACCTTCGGCGACGCGCATCTCTACTCGAACCATATCGAGCAGGCGAAGCTCCAGCTCTCGCGCACGCCGCGGGCGCTGCCGACCATGAAGCTCAATCCCGAGGTGAAGCGGATCGAGGATTTCCGCTTCGAGGATTTCGAGCTCGTCGGCTACGATCCCGAGCCCGCCATCAAGGCGCCGATCGCGGTGTGACCGGCGTTACGCCCTGGTGCCGTCGGGCTCGACCGGCGGGGCAGGGGGCTGGTAGATCTGGGGTCGGTTTTTCCTGGCTGGAGTTCCCTCATGCGCGCCGCGACCGCCTGCCTTGCCGCCCTGCTCGCCGCCGCGTCGGCAGGGCCGGCCAGCGCCAATGATTCCACCGCAGCCCTTTCGACCGGCGGCCTCGTCTATGTCCTGACCGAGGACATCGAGATGCAGTCGGAGGACCTGTTCATCTCGCTGGACGAGGTCCGGGTTCGCTACACCTTCGAGAACCATTCGGACCACGACATCACGACGCTGGTCGCGTTTCCGATGCCCGACATCCAGGGCAGCATCGACTTCATGGTGTCGATTCCCGTCGAAGAGCCGGAGAACTTCCTGGGCTTCAAGACGACGGTCGACGGCAAGCCGGTCGAGACCAAGGTGCAGCAGCGCGCTTCGGCGCTCGGGATCGACCAGACGCCGCTGCTGACCAGCCTCGGCGTGCCGCTGGCGCTGCATCTGGATGCGACGCGCAAGGCGCTCGACGCGCTGGCCCAGCCGGACAAGGACAACCTGGTTCAGCTCGGCCTCGCGGCGATCGACGAATATGACAATGACGGCAAGGGAATGGTGAAGCATCTGGCGCCGAACTGGCTGCTCTCGACCGCCTTCTACCGCGAGCAGACCTTTCCCGCCGGCAAGCGTATCGTCGTCGAGCACAGCTACAAGCCGAGCGTCGGGCAGAGCGCCGACGTTTCCTTCGTCGCGCCCGAGGCGCAGTCGGAGCCCTGGTTCGAGGTCTACCGCCAGAAATACTGCATGGACGACGCCTTCCTGAAGGCCGCGCGGGCGGGGCTCAAGCCGGACGGCGGCAACAGCCTGTTCGAGAACCGCATCTCCTATGTGCTGCGTACCGGCAGCAATTGGGCCGGCCCGATCGCCAAGTTCCGGCTGGTCGTGGACAAGGGCGCGCCGAAGAACCTGGTTTCCTTCTGCGCCGAGGGCGTGAAGAAGATCAGCCCGACGCAGTTCGAGGTGGTGAAGACGGATTTCGATCCGCAGCAGGACCTCGACATCCTGATCCTGCAGCCCCGCGAGCCCTGAACCCGGAGCGCATCATGTCTCTTGTCCTTCGCCACGCCCGCCCGGGCGACGCGCCGCTGGTGCTCGATTTCGTCCGCGAACTCGCCGACTACGAGAAGCTCTTGCACGAGGTCGAGGCCGACGCGGCCGCGATCGATGCCGCCCTGTTCGGCGATGCGCCAAAGGTGTTCTGCGAGATCGCGGAATGGAACGGCGAGCCGGCCGGCTTCGCGCTGTGGTTCTACACCTTCTCCACCTTCAACGGCCGGCATGGCATCTATCTGGAGGATCTGTTCGTCCGGCCGGAATTCCGTGGCCATGGCGTGGGCAAGGCGCTGCTCGCCGGCCTGGCCGAGCGCTGCGTCGCGGAGGGGCTCGGTCGTTACGAGTGGTCCGTCCTCGACTGGAACGCGCCCTCGATCGCCTTCTACGAGGCGCAGGGCGCGCGGATCCTGACGGAGTGGCAGCGCTGCCGGGTGGAGGGCGATGCGCTTTTCCGTCTCGGCTCAACATTTCAGCAGCGGGGGAGGGTTGGCGAAACGGTTCCCTGATCCGTATATGCTGGCCTCAGATCCACGGAGCCTCCCCCCTTGAAATCCCTCGAAAACTCCATCGAAAAGCTCATCATGTCAGCCCGCTGGCTGCTGGTGATCTTCTATGGCGGCCTTGGCGCGGCGCTGGTGCTCTATGCACTGTCCTTCATGTCCAAGTTCTGGAAAGTCGCGCTCAACGTCTTCGTCTACGATGAATCCGACATGATCCTGGCCATGCTCGGCCTGATCGACGCGGCGCTGGTCGCTAGCCTCGTGGTCATGGTGATGATCTCGTCCTACGAGAATTACGTCAGTCGCTTCGACTCCGCGAACCACGACCTTTCCTGGCTCGGCAAGCTCGATTCCGGCAGCCTGAAGATCAAGGTGGCGTCGTCCATCGTCGCGATCTCGTCGATCCACCTGCTGCAGGTGTTCCTGAACGCCAACGAATATACCAACGACAAGATCATGTGGTCGACGATCCTGCACATGACCTTCGTCGTCTCCGCCCTGCTGCTGGCCCTGGTCGACCGGATCTCGGCCGGACCGAAGGCCAGCAAGGCGGCGGCTGCGCCGAAGACGCCATGACGATGCGGCTCTCGATCATCGCGGCGGTGGCTAGCAACGGGGTCATCGGCAGCGACGGCGACATGCCGTGGAAGCTGTCGACAGACCTCAAGCGCTTCAAGGCGCTGACGACCGGCAAGCCGCTGATCATGGGCCGCAAGACCTTCGCCTCGATCGGCCGCCCCTTGCCCAACCGCGTCAATATCGTCCTGACGCGGGACAAGGCCTTCGCGCCGCAAGGCGTGGTCGTCGTGCCGACGCTGGAAGCGGCGCTGGCGGCGGCGGAAGCCGCCGGCGAGGAGGCGGAGACCGAGGCGATGGTGATCGGCGGGGGCGAGATCTACCGCGCCTTCCTCGATCGGGCCGACCGTCTCTACATCACCCATGTCGAGGCGGAGCCCGCCGGCGATACCCACTTCCCGGACATCGATCCGTCTGTCTGGGAGGTGATTTCGAGCGAGGACGTTCCCCCCGGCGCGTCGGATACGGCGGCGACCCGCTTTACCATCTATCAACGACGTCGTGGATAAACGGCCGCACCCAAGTTGAAAGCGCGACGCCTGCACACCACTTCCAGCCCGCTGAGGCCCTGCAGAGGCCGCATATCCGGGGCTTCTCTTGCTTCGATGGGCGGGGGCAGGTACGCCTTCCCTATTGTTACACAATGAAGGAGCGAAGATGCCCTGGAGCAACCAGACGGGCGGCGGATGGAAAGGTGGCGGCAATGGCGGTCCCTGGGGTCAGGGCCCGCGTGGCAATGGTCCCAATCCGCCAGATCTCGAGGAACTCCTTCGCCGTAGCCAGGACAAGCTGAAACAGGTTCTGCCGGGCCGTGGCGGCTCGGGCGGCGGTTTCAATCCCATCCTTTTCGTCGCCGTCCTGGCGGTCGTCGTAGCCTTCCTGGGCTATAACTTCTTCACCTTCCGCGTTGAGCCGGACGAGCAGGGTGTCGTCCTTCGTTTCGGCGAATACCAGCGCAGCGCCCCTCCGGGCCTGAACTTCCGCCTGCCTTATCCGATCGAAGCCGTCTACACGCCGCAGGTCACGCGCGTGAACCGCACCACGGTCGGCACGATCCAGGACGACCGCAACACCGCTTCGAACGGTCGCGATGTCCCGCAGGAAAGCCTGATGCTGACCGGCGACGAGAACATCGTCGACGTCGACTTCTCGGTCTTCTGGGTCATCAACGACGCCAGCAAGTATCTCTTCAACGTCCAGAACCCCGAAGGCACGGTCAAGGCGACGGCGGAAAGCGTCATGCGCGAGATCATCGGCCGTTCGGACATCCAACGCGTGCTGACCGAAGAGCGCATCGGCATCCAGACCGCCGCGCAGGAGTTGATGCAGAACAAGCTCAACCAGTACGGCGCCGGCATCCTGGTCACCCAGGTGCAACTGCTCAATGTGGGCCCGCCCTCCGAGGTTATCGACTCGTTCCGCGACGTTCAGGCGGCCGAGCAGGACCAGGACCGCGTCCAGAACGAGGCGCAGACCTACGCGAATCGCGTCATTCCCGGCGCGCGCGGCCAGGCCTCGCAGATCGAGGAAGCCGCCAGCGCCTATCGCGACCAGATTATCGCGGAAGCCAAGGGTCAGGCCGATCGTTTCGTGAAGGTCTACGAATCCTACAAGGCGGCGCCCGCCGTCACGCGCGAGCGCATCTATCTGGATACGCTTGCCGGTGTCTTCGCCGACATGGACAAGATCATCGTCGACGAGAAGGGAAGTGGAGTGGTGCCGTTCATGCCGTTGCCTGCCTTGCAGGGCTCGACCGCCAAGCAGGGAGGCTCGCAGTGATCAGTCGGATTTTCGGCGGGCTCGGCCTCGTCATCATCGTCATCCTGGCGATCATCGCCTATTCGGGCCTGTTCATCGTCGACCAGACTCACCAAGCGCTGGTACTGCGCTTCGGTAATCCGGTTCGCGTCGCGACCGAGCCCGGCATCTATGCCAAGATCCCGCTGATCGACAATGTCGTGATGCTGGACAAGCGCTTGCTGGACATCGAATCGCCGCCGATCGAGGTGATCGCCCGCGACCGCAAGCGTCTCGTCATGGATGCGTTCGGCCGCTACAAGATCGTCGATCCGCTGCTGTTCTTCCAGGCAGCCGGCTCGATCCCGGTCGCGGAATCGCGTCTCGCGGTTATCCTCAACTCGGCGATCCGTGGTGCCGCGGGCCAGATGGACTTCAGCGCCATCGTGCGCGAAGGCCGTGCGCCGCTGATGTCGCAGATCACCGACCAGGTGAACCGCGAAGGCCGGCGTCTCGGCGTCGACGTTGTCGACGTCCGCATCCGCCGCGCCGACCTCCCGCCGGAGAACAGCGCCGCCGTCTACCAGCGCATGCAGACGGAACGCCAGCGTGAAGCGACGGACATCCGCGCGCAGGGCGAGCAGGCGGCCCGGACCATCCGCGCCCAGGCCGACAGGCAGGCAACGGTGATCGTGGCCGAGGCGAACCAGCGCGCCGACGAGATCAAGGGTGACGGCGATGCCGAGCGCAACCGCATTTTCGCGGGCGCCTTCGAGCAGGACCCGGACTTCTTCTCGTTCTATCGCTCGATGCAGGCCTACCAGGACGGCATGAAGGCCGGCACGACGCGGATGGTCATCTCGCCGACGTCGCCCTTCTTCCGCTACCTGACCGATCCGAGCGGCAACGCTCTGGCGGTTCCCGAGCGGAGCACGCCCGGCAAGCCGGCGCCTGCGCCGGCTCCGGCCGCGGCAACGCCCGCTCCGGCAACCCCGGCTCCGGCCGTGGCCCCTGCGGCACCCGCCGTGCCGGCGGTTCCGGCCCCGGCTGAAGCGGCGCCCGCCGCGACGCCGTGAAGGACTTCGTCACCGCGCTGGGACTCGTCCTCGTCATCGAGGGCGCGTTCTACGCGTTGGCGCCGGCCGTTGCGAAAATCATGATGCGGCAAGGCATTGCCGCATCAGACTCGGTGCTTCGAGGGTGCGGGCTTGTGGCGCTGGCCCTCGGGGTTGCCATACTATGGCTCGCGCGGATTTGACACTCGGCGCAGAAGCGCCGTGCGCTAGATGTATCGAAGTCGCCGTCGTGCCATGCTCGACGATGACGCCAGAGGAGAGATGCAGATGGCCGCGGCCAAAATGAAGACCTATCGCCTGTGCCTTGCGGCCACGCTGGGCGCGTTTCTGACAGCCGCGGCGCCGGCGACCTTCGCGCCGCCCGCCTGGGCCTCGCAAGGTCCGGAGTCGGTGGCGGATCTCGCCGCCGGGCTGGTCGATTCCGTCGTCAATATCTCGACCTCGCAGACGGTCGAAGGCGCGCGCGGCATTCCGGCGCCGCAGGCGCCCGACGGTTCGCCGTTCCAGGAATTCTTCGACGAGTTCTTCAACAAGCAGAAGGATGGCACCACCAACGCGCCGCCGCGCAAGGTGCAGTCGCTCGGTTCGGGCTTTGTCATCGACGCTTCCGGCATCATCATCACCAACAACCACGTCATCGATGGCGCCGACGAGATCATCGCCAATTTCAATGATGGCTCGAAGCTGACCGCGACGCTGATAGGGCGCGACGAAAAGACGGACATTGCCGTCCTGCAGGTCAAGCCCACCGCCGCCAAGCCGCTCAAGGCGCTGAAATTCGGCGATTCCGACAAGATGCGCGTCGGCGATTTCGTGATGGCGATCGGCAATCCGTTCGGCCTCGGCGGCACGGTCACCACCGGCATTGTCTCGGCGCGCAATCGTGACATCAATTCCGGCCCCTACGACAATTTCATCCAGACCGACGCCGCCATCAATCGCGGCAATTCGGGCGGACCGCTGTTCAACCAGCTCGGCGAAATAATCGGCATCAACACGGCGATTATCTCGCCCTCGGGCGGCTCGATCGGCATCGGCTTCGCCATTCCCTCCGACGCGGCGGTCCACGTCGTCGACCAGATCCGCCAGTATGGCGAAACGCGGCGCGGCTGGCTCGGCGTGCGCATCCAGCAGGTGACGGACGAGATCGCCGAAAGCCTCGGCATGGGCCCGGCGCGCGGCGCGCTGGTGGCGGGCGTGACGGAGAAGGGCCCTGCGGCGGAAGCCGGGGTTGAGCCGGGCGACGTCGTCATCTCCTTCGACGGCAAGCCGGTGGGTGAAATGCGCGACCTGCCGCGCCTGGTCGCGGATGCCGACATCGACAAGGTCGTCGACCTGGTGGTGATCCGCAAGGGCAAGCAGACCACGCTGAAGGTCAAGGTCGGCCGCCTGACCGAGGAAGTGGCGAAAACAGAGGAAAAGCAGACCACGACGCCGGCGGAGCCGCCGAAACCGGTCGTGACCGAGTTGCTCGGCCTGACGCTGTCGGAGCTGACGCCGGATCTGCGCAAGCAGTATTCGATCGCCCCGGAGGTCAAGGGTGTGGTGGTGACGCAGGTCGGCCCCGGCAGCTCCGCCGCCGAAAAGGGCATCGCGGCCGGCGAGGTGATCGTCGAGGTGTCGCAGGAGCCGGTGTCGCAGCCGTCCGAGATCTCCAGCCGCATCGAGGCGCTGAAGAAGGATGGCCGTAAGTCGGCGCTGTTCCTGATTGCCAACACGGCCGGAGAACTGCGCTTCGTGCCGCTGAAACTGGACGAGTAGGGCTTTCGTCTCTCGCCATCCGGGAGGGGCGGGCACTCTGCCACCCCGGATGTTCGCCAGCGGACAAAAGTAAGACCCTCACCCAACCCTCTCCCGCAAGCGGGCGAGGGCTTTTGGAGAGCCGCTTCGTCATTCGGCTTTTATGGGATGACGGATAGTCTGGGTGCGACGAGCCCCCTCTACCGCTTGCGGGAGAGGGCTGGGGGTGAGGGGCTTTCTGACCTCTACCGCCGCTCGTAATCCGCGCGCGACAGGCGATAGAGCACATGCCGCCGCAGTGGATGTCCCTCCGCGACGCCGGGATGGTCGAAATCATCGGCCGCATTGCGGGTCATGCCAAGACGCTGCATCAGCGCGGCCGAGCGGATGTTTGGCACCGCCGTAAACGCGACGATCTCCGGAAAATCATGCTCGGCGAAGGCTGTGGCGATGACGGCTTCGGCCGCTTCGCGCGCATAGCCTTGGCTCCAGAACGGCCGGGCCAGGCGCCAGCCGATCTCCACCGACGGCGCGAAATGCGCCTCGGGGAACACCCTGAACACGCCGGTCAGGCCGACAAACGCTCCGGTGGCACGCTCCTCCAGCGCATAATTGCCAAAGCCGTGCGCGTCCCAATGCGCCTCGATGCGATCGACGAAGGCGTTGGCCTGTTCCGGCGTGAGGGGCGATGGAAAGAACTCCATCACCGCCGGATCCGCGCTCATCGCCGCGAAGGGCGCGCGGTCGGCATCACGCCAGCGGCGCAGGCGGAGGCGCTCGGTCTCGATCGGGCTCATTCGACGAATTCGCTTTTGCGATAGCCCTGGGCGTAGAGCAGGGCGGTCAGGTCATTGTGGTCGATGCGGGCGGCCGCCTCGGCGGCGACCTTGGGCTTGGCATGATAGGCGATGCCGAGACCCGCGGCGCGGATCATGGCAAGGTCGTTGGCGCCGTCGCCGACCGCCAGCGTCTCGTGCTTCGACAGCGAGAAGCGGCGGGCCAGGTCCATCAGCGCCGACAGCTTGGCTTCCTGGCCGAGGATCGGCTCCTCGACCGTGCCGGTCAGCACGCCGTCTTCATGGTTCAGGATGTTGGCGCGGTTCTCGTCGAAGCCGATCTGTGCCGCCACCGGACCGGTGAACAGCGTGAAGCCCCCCGAGACCAGCGCGGCGTAGGCGCCGGCGGCCTTCATGGTGCGGATCAGCGCCGGGCCGCCCGGCATCAGCCGGATGCGCTCGGCCAGCACTGTGTCGACGACGGAGAGCGGCAGGCCCTTCAGCAGGCCGACGCGCTCGCGCAGCGCCGGCTCGAAGGCGATCTCGCCGCGCATGGCGCGCTCGGTGATCGCCGCGACATAGGGCTTGAGGCCGGCCATATCGGCCAGCTCGTCGATGCATTCCTGGCCGATCATGGTCGAATCCATGTCGGCGATCAGCAGCTTCTTGCGGCGGCCGGCGATCGGCTGCACGACCACGTCGACCGGGCGGCCGTCAATGCTCTCGAACAGATCGTCGCGGATGGCCTGCAGGCTGTTTTCGGCCGCCGGCAGCGGCACGTCGCAGGCCTCGCCGTCGGCGAGCCAGTCCGGCCGCCCGGCGCCGGGAAGATCCAACGCCTCGTCGACGACTTCCGAAAGCGATGCCGCGTGTTCGGGCCGTGCTATGAACGTGGCGACATATTCGAACGGAGCGGTATCGGACGGCATGGGGAACCTGAACTTTGCGACGAGGAAACCTGCTGTCCTGATAGCCGGGCCAACCGCGAGCGGCAAGTCGGCGCTGGCGATCGAGCTGGCGCGGGCGCAGGGCGGCGTCGTCATCAACGCCGATTCGATGCAGGTTTATCGCGAGCTGCGCATTCTCTCCGCCCGCCCCGACGCGGAGGAGGAGGCGCAGGCGCCGCATCGCCTCTATGGCCATGTCGCGGCCAGCGAGCGCTATTCGGTGGCGCGCTGGCGCGAGGATGCGAAGATCGCGCTGGAAGCAGCCTGGGAAGACGGCCAACTGCCGATCGTCGTCGGCGGCACGGGGCTCTATTTCAAGGCGCTGACCGAAGGGCTTTCCTCGATCCCGCCGATCCCGGCCGAGCTTCGCGCCGCGATCGAGGCGCGCGCCGATGTCGAGGGCGTGCCGGCGCTGCATGCGGCGCTCAAAGAGCTCGATCCGGAAAGCGCGGCCCGGCTCGCGACGCTCGACCGCACGCGCGTGGTGCGCGCGCTCGAGGTGGTGGAGGCCACCGGCCGGACGATCGGCGCCTGGCAGCAGGAGACCGGCGCGCCGCCGCTGGTCGAGGCCGGGGCTGTGCGCCGCATCGTGCTCGAGCCGGAGCGGGCCGAGCTCTATGCCCGGATCGGCCGGCGCTTCGACATCATGGTCGCGCGCGGCGGCATGGCCGAGGCGGAGAATCTGCTGGCGCTCGGCCTCAATCCCGCGCTGCCGGCGATGAAGGCGATCGGGGTGCGCGAATTCGGCGTGCACCTTGCCGGCGAGCTCACGCTCGACGAGGCGATCGAGCGGGCCAAGATGGAAACGCGCCGCTATGCCAAGCGGCAGGGCACCTGGTTCCGCAACCAGATGGGCGACTGGGAACGGCTCTCACCCGGCGCGCCGCCGGCCGCGATCGCTGCATCGCTGGCCGGCTGAGCAGAACAGGTCGGCCCGGCGCAAGAAGACGCCCCCGCTTTTCGCCACGATCTGGTCTTCTCTGTGCGGGATAGTCTGAATAGATCGGTTCGGCGCGATAGCAACCCTGCGCAACGCTGCGGAACCGTGCTATCCGATTGTCGTTTTGCGGCGCCTTGCTGGAATGCGCCGCGATGTTTTTCATGATGAGAGCGGACATGGTCCAACCGACGCGTCGAGACGCAATGCTGACTTTCCTGTCGGCCTTTGCCGCAGTTTCCCTTTCCGGTGCCGGCCACGCTTCGGCGGCGGCCTCGGCCGAGGATGCCGGCCTGGTTCTCGGGCCGCCCGAGCCCTTCTCCTTCGATCGCATCAAGGAACTGGCCGCCGACAAGGCGAGCCGCCCCTTCGTCGTCGACCGGTCGCCGCATGGCGATATCCTCGACAAGATCGACTATGACAATTTCCAGAGCATCGTGTTCCGCAAGGACCATGCGCTCTGGGCGGACGGCAAGGGCGGCGATCCGATCCAGCTCTTCCATCTCGGCAAGTATTTCCAGGAGCCGGCTTCCGTCCATGTCGTGGATGACGGCCAGTCGCGCGAAATCCTCTATCGCCGCAGCGCCTTCGACATGCCCGAGGGCCATCCGGCCCGCGCCCTGCCGGACGATATCGGCTTTGCCGGCTTCCGCATCGAGATGCCGTCGCAGACCAGCGATTGGCTCGCCTTCCTCGGCGCCTCCTATTTCCGCTCGTCCGGGTCGCAGGACCAGTATGGCCTTTCGGCGCGCGGCATCGCCGTCAACACCGCCATGCCGGAGCCGGAGGAATTTCCGCGCTTCACCGGCTTCTGGCTGGAGCGCGTGCTCGGCCAGGATGGCCGCGTCATCGTCTATTGCCTGCTCGACGGCCCGAGTTTGACCGGCGCCTACCGGATGGATTGCACCAAGGACCCCATCACCAAGGGCGTGGTGATGGACATCGACTGCAAGCTGTTCCCGCGCCGGCAGATCGCCCGTCTCGGCGTCGCGCCGCTGACCTCGATGTACTGGTATTCCGAGACCATGCGCCGCCAGGCGATCGACTGGCGCCCGGAGGTGCATGACAGCGACGGCCTCGGCATGTGGACCGGCACGGGCGAGCGCATCTGGCGTCCGCTCAACAATCCGCCCAGCGTCATGACCAACAGCTTCCAGGACAAGGATCCGCGCGGCTTTGGCTTCCTGCAGCGCGACCGCAACTTCGACCATTTCCAGGATGACGGCGTGTTCTACGATCGCCGGCCGAGCGTCTGGGTCGAGCCGAAGGGGCAATGGGGCAAGGGCGCCGTCCAGCTCGTCGAGATCCCGACCGATCGCGAGATCGACGACAACATCGTCGTCTACTGGGTGCCGACCGAGCCGGTGCTGGCCGGGCGTCCGCTCGATTTCGGTTACAAGCTCTATTGGGATAGCGACGAGCCCAACCCGACCGATCTCGGCCGCGTGCAGTCGACCTATCACGGCGTCGGCGGCATTCCCGGGCAGCCGCGTCCGGAGGGCGCGGTCCGCTTCGTCGTCGATTTCACCGGTCCCAAGGTGGCCGAGCTGAAGCGCGGCGACGGCAAGGCCGACATCACCGTCTCGCGCGGCAATGTCACGCTTTCCGACGCCTATCCGGTCGTCGCCGGCGAGAAGGGCGTCTATCGCGTCTTCTTCGACCTGATGGCGCATGGCAACGAGCCGATCGACATGCGGATGTTCGTCCGCGACAAGGACGGCTCGGCGCTGACCGAAACCTGGCTCTACCAGTTCTTCCCCGGCAACGGACACGGCGACAAGGCCTGATCCCGGCCGGGCTTCTGGCATGTAGATGAAAAGGCCCGCCGGTCGCTCCGGCGGGCTTTTTGTTTGCCGCCTCTCTTCGTGTCATCCGTTCAGGAAGTGCAGGCTAACTCTGCCGTCATCCCGGCGGAGGCCGGGATCCAGACACACCGGCGCTTGGCCAGAAGGCTCGGCTCTCACGTGCCCGGCCGGTGTTCATGGCCCCCGGCCTTCGCCGGGGTGACGAGCTTTGCTCGTTGGCCGTGGCAACCTTCGACGCCGTGCAAGAGCCCCTTCCGGAAAGGTGAAGTAAGCAGAGCCATCCGCCCCCCGATCGCGCTAAAATCGGCGCGAGGGTGAACATGCGCTGCTGCATTGGCCTCCTCCTGCTGTTGCTGGCGAACGGCGCTTCGGCCGAGGAGATGGCGCGCGTCTATCTTGAGGCGTTTCAGCTTGGCAGTCCCACCCGGCGCATCGAAGGCTGGCGCGAGCTCGATCCGGCCCGGGCCGTGGCCGGCTGCAAGGCGCTCGGCTTCGATTGCAGCGACGACCCCGATCCGGCCCGCGCGGCGACGCGCTTCCTGAAGCCGATCCTCGTCTCCGGCCCCTATCGCGGCACGGCCAAGATCCTGCGCCGGCGCGGCAACAGCTTTTATGCCGCCTTCGAGGCCCCGCCGGGCTTTCGCCTCTGCAAGGCCGGCATCGACCGGGTGGGCGGCAGCATCCATCGCGGCGCCGTCTTCGCCGGATCGATCCAGCGCGCCGGCGGCGACCGCCTCGGCGTCTATGCGGCGGTTCCGGCCGACGGCTCCGGCGCCATCGCCTTCCGCCTGCTGGTCGTCATGGTGCCGGAAGCCCGCTTCGCCGCCGCACCCTGCTGGCCGGACGGCACGCTCCTGTTCCTCTGCTCCGGCTCAACCCGCTGCCAGGTCAGCCGCGCCTTTCCGGAGGCGGATTTGCGGTAGGGCTGAATCCATCGGCAAGGCAGCCTTCTCACCTCTTCCTTGGAAGAGGTGAGAAGCCAGAGCGCATCGGCTCTATTGCTGGTTGATTCCGCTCCTCGACCCCCGCCGGACGACCCCATCCCAGGCGCGGCGATACGCCTGTGGTGGGGAGGCGGATCCGACATGATCACTGTCAATGATGGGCAATGGCAATGGCGTCTGACCTATTAATGTTGTTGGCGTGCGACCCACTGCGTATGTTCGCGAGAGAAAGCGAGTTCGGTCTCGTTGACGAAATCCGAAAATTCTTGTTCTGTTTTGACTTCGGACAACCCAGCCTGTGCTATACCTATTTCATGCGCTGTAAGCGTGTAGCTTGACGCCAGCTCGTTGAATTTCTTAATCTGAATCCAGCCAACTATTGATGATGCGACTACTATAAGCGGTTCTATCGGCCAAATAGTCCAGTTTGGCTCCGCAATTCTGTATAGTATAACTGATATTGCGGCGGCATATACGAGTGAGCTGGCGATAACCCATTGGCGTGCGCGTTTCTTATTGTAGGCTGCTTTTTTCCGGTACCAATCGCGTTGATTTCGTATTCGCCCATCTAGATAGAATTGTTTTCGATCCGCTAGCTCGAGAGAGCGAGCTCGTTCCATTTCCGAAGTTATTTGATCGCCTGCGGCGAAATCGGAAGAAAACCTCTCACTTATTCCTCGGTTTGCCTCCAGAACACCTTTTAAATATTTTGCAAATTCCGTACGCGAAATACGAATGTCTTCCGAATCTGAAAATGGAGCCGATTTCATGCAGTATCGCCAAGTCGAGGTCTTGATTGACTCCGCTAGCGCCCGCCCTTTATACCAATCTTGTTCCGGTTTTTTGTGGGACCTGAATAGCAATGTTCCCAGTGCCAAGACGAATATCAATGCGTATGCTGAGTAGTAAATTCTACTTTTACTGAGGTCAATAGACAGTATCGCGGCGGATAAAAGTAATGCGTACTCTGCTCTCAGAAGATTTAGATATAGGTTCTGAGATCGACGTGATAATTCGTTTGCTGCTTTGTAGAGTGCTGGGTACTCGTCCATTACGGTGTGATCGCTCTAATGCCGCCCACAATTGCAGCAGAATTCCACGAGACCATTCTATCTGCCGCTTGAGTTACCGCTATTGGCGTTCGCTCCGCGCCCCATGGAACAACACCAAGTATGGGTTTTCCCATCTGCTTGGCTAAATCGATCTCATATTGAATCCATCCGCTGTGAGCGACGTACATTCCAGCCAGTATTACTACACATTGTACTGGAGCAATCTGATTTCTAAGTTGGTTTCCAAGCTGAGCGCTACTCAGTCCGGTGAACGCCTTGTTTTCCGGGACCGAGTAGTTTGTCCAGCGAAAGTGTGTTGAATCATTGATGAACCGTACCATGCGTTCGTAGCCGTCGCTATAACGCCAAGCGTGACTTATAAATATTCGATAATTGTGAAGATATGGCATGATATTCCCCCCAGGAGCGTTGATAATATTCATCGAGCGGCCGATTTTCAATGCGGAGCTGGCTATTTTCGGGAAACTCGATTTGTTAGCCGCATGCGGTTCTTGAGGCGCAGTTGATGTCCCGACGATTTCTCCGCTCCCCCTAATTTCCCGCAATCCCAACACCCCTTTTGCGCAATTTTCTTCTCCGGGGGTTGACGGCTCCCCGGAGCTGCGCCATGTTCCGGCGAATTCAATTCGAGGGGCCCGGACATGATCCGCCGCGACGTTATTGTACTTAGAGAGCGCACTGCCTGATGGTCTAAAGCCGTCACGATAGGTAGTGCGCGAAAATGGGCCCCGAGAGGGCCTTTTTTATTGGCTTGATGGAACTGACAAAAGGCGGACCCGGCGATGAGCGTCCGCGACGGAGCGAAACGATGACACGGCAGATGACCGGCGCAGAGATGGTCGTTCAGGCATTGATCGACCAGGGCGTGGAACACCTCTTCGGTTATCCCGGCGGCTCGGTGCTGCCGATCTATGACGAGCTGTTCCAGCAGGACAAGGTCCAGCACATCCTCGTCCGCCAGGAAGGCGGAGCCGGGCATTCGGCCGAAGGCTATGCCCGCTCCACCGGCAAGGTCGGCGTCGCGCTCGTCACGTCCGGCCCCGGCGCCACCAACATGGTGACCCCGCTCGCTGACGCGCTGATGGATTCCATCCCCATGGTCTGCATCACCGGCCAGGTCGCGACGCATCTGATCGGCTCGGACGCCTTCCAGGAGGCGGACACCGTCGGCATCACGCGCCCCTGCACCAAGCACAACTGGCTGGTCAAGGACGTCAACGACCTCGCGCGCATCCTGCACGAGGCCTTCTATGTCGCGCGTTCCGGCCGTCCGGGTCCGGTCGTCGTCGACATTCCGAAGGACGTCCAGTTCGCCACCGGCACCTATAACGGTCCGGCGATGGTCGAGCACAAGACCTATCGTCCGCGCGTTGAGGGCGACCAGGATGCAATCCTGGCTGCCGTCGAGATGATCGCCAAGGCGAAGAAGCCGATCTTCTATACCGGCGGAGGCGTCATCAATTCCGGCCCCGAGGCTTCGCAGTTGCTGCGCGAGCTGGCGCATCTGACTGGCTTCCCGGTCACGTCGACGCTGATGGGCCTCGGCGCGTTCCCGGCGACCGACAAGCAGTGGCTCGGAATGCTGGGCATGCACGGCACCTATGAAGCCAACCATGCGATGCATGACTGCGACGTCATGATCAATGTCGGCGCGCGCTTCGACGACCGCATCACCGGCCGCCTGGACGGGTTCTCGCCCGGCTCGAAGAAGATCCATATCGACATCGATCCGTCCTCGATCAACAAGAACGTCCGCGTCGACATCGGCATTGTCGGCGATGTCGCGCATGTGCTGAAGGCGATGCTGGCGGCCTGGAAATCGGCCGGCCACAAGCCGGACAAGGCCGCGCTGAAGAGCTGGTGGGGCGAGATCGACCGCTGGCGCGCGCGCAACAGCCTCGGCTTCCGCCAGA
Source organism: Kaistia sp. UC242_56 (assembly GCF_044452255.1). NCBI lineage: Bacteria > Pseudomonadati > Pseudomonadota > Alphaproteobacteria > Hyphomicrobiales > Kaistiaceae > Kaistia > Kaistia sp. UC242_56. The sequence continues at coordinate 3,560,101 of NZ_JBIOAN010000002.1, read as the reverse complement.
ACAGCGAGACGATCCTGCCGCAATATGCGATCCGCACGCTCTATGAGCGGACGCGGGGCAAGGACGTCTACATCTCGACGGAAGTCGGCCAGCACCAGATGTGGGCGGCGCAGTACTTTGGCTTCGACGAGCCGAACCGCTGGATGACCTCGGGCGGACTGGGCACGATGGGCTATGGCCTGCCGGCGGCGATCGGTGCGCAGGCGGCGCATCGCGACGCGCTCTGCATCGACATTGCCGGCGACGCCTCGATCCTGATGAACATGCAGGAGCTGTCGACGGCAATCCAGCATGAGCTGCCGGTCAAGGTGTTCATCCTGAACAACCAGTATATGGGCATGGTGCGCCAGTGGCAGCAGCTGCTGCATGGCAACCGCCTGTCGCACTCCTACACGGACTCGCTGCCCGATTTCGTCAAGCTGGCGGAAGCCTATGGCGCGGTCGGCATGCGCTGCGAGAAGGCGTCGGAGCTCGAAGGCGCGATCGACGCGATGATCGCGGCCAAGGGACCGGTGCTGTTCGATTGCCGCGTCGCCAATCTCGCGAATTGCTTCCCGATGATCCCCTCGGGCAAGGCGCATAACGAGATGCTGCTGGCGGAAGAGGCGACGGACGAAGTGATCGCCAACGCGATCGACGCGGCCGGCAAGGCGCTGGTCTGAGTCTTTCGATATGCCAAACTTGGCGTCATCCCGGGCGAAGCGCAGCTGAGACCCGGGATCCATTCAGCCGAGGACCGTCACGGCTGAATGGATCCCCGCTTTCGCGGGGATGACGGCGAGTTCTTGTTTCAGGCGGATGCCGAATATTTGGAGAACAACATGCAGCCCGGATCCGTCTACGCGATCAAGGAAGGCAAGGATAAGACCGAGCAGCACACGCTATCGGTGCTTGTCGACAACGAGCCGGGCGTCCTAGCCCGCGTCATCGGCCTGTTCTCGGGGCGCGGCTACAATATCGAGAGCCTGACCGTCTCGGAGACGGAGCACGAGAAGCATCGCTCGCGCATCACGGTCGTGACCATGGGCCCGCCGCAGGTGATCGAGCAGATCAAGTCGCAGCTGGAGCGCATGGTTCCGGTGCACCGGGTCATCGACCTGACCGTCACCGGCAAGGCGATCGAGCGCGAGCTGCTGCTGATCAAGGTGCGCGGCGCCGGCGACGACCGGGTCGAGGCGCTGCGCCTCGCCGACGCGTTCCGCGCCCGCGTCATCGACGCGACCACCGAGAGCTTCGTGTTCGAGCTGACCGGCCGCACCGACAAGCTCGACCAGTTCATCCTGCTGATGCAGCCGCTCGGCCTGGTCGAAGTCTCGCGCACCGGCGTCGCCGCCATCACGCGCGGCGCCGACGCAACCTGATTCGTGACCTTGCCCCGGCCCGCCACGGGCCGGGGATCCGCCGCCTAGCCGAGCTTGGCGTGGCCCCAGGCCCGCATCAGCACGCGCTTCAGCACGGCGAAATCCGCCTCGCCCAGTTCGTCGCGCCAGTCGCGCTCGACCGCGTGCTGGATCTCGACGATTTTCCGGAACGCGGCGTGCCCCCGCTCCGTGAAGCGGATGACGCGCGCGCTGCCATCTCCCTCGACATTCGACCGCACGAGATAGCCGAAGCCTTCCAGGCTGCGCAGCAGCTGGTTGATCGCCTGCTTGCTCATGCCGACGCGCTCGGCCAGCGCAGCGGGGCGCACGCCATCCGGCCCCGGATATTGCAGCACCGGAATATGCGGCAGGCGCAATTCGTCGAAACCGGCCGCGTTCAGCTCGCGGATGACGCGCCGGTGGATCGCCTGCGCCGGCGCGCGCAGCAGCGCGCCGATCAGCGGATCCTCCGGGGAGAGGGCGGGTGCGTCGGGAGCTGTCAGGGTCATTGACTTTCAGTAAATGGAGTTTACCACTATGCGTAAATTCAGTTTACTCGAAGGAGCTTTTCGATGCCAGCGCCCGACACCGGCCTCCGCGTCAATCCGGCCGAGGAAATCATCGCCACCAAGGGGCTTTCCATCCGCTTCCTGCTGACCGGCGAAAGCTCGAATGGCAGCGTCGCCACCTTCGAGCTCACCGTGCCGCATGCCGAAGGTTTGCCCGCGCCGGCGCACAGCCACGATCACTATGAAGAGACGATCTATGGCCTGGAGGGCGTGCTGCGCTGGACGGTCGATGGCGCGGGGATCGATCTCGGGCCCGGCGAGGTGCTCTGCATCCCGCGCGGCGCGGTGCACCGCTTCGACAACCAGGGAACGCAGGATGCGAAGGCGCTCTGCGTGATCACGCCGGCGGCGATCGGGCCGGATTATTTCCGCGAGACCTTCGCGGTGATCAACGAGGCCGCCGGCGGTCCGCCCGATCGCGCCCGGATGCTGGAAATCATGCGCCGCCACGGCCTGACGCCGGCACCGCCGCCGGTGGCGAAGGCCTGAGGGCGGTAGGAATACCCTCATCCCAGCCCTCTCTCCCGCGTGGCGGGAGAGAGGGCAAGTCGGCGGTTGCCTTGCCTCAGGCGAGCTGCAGCTCGGCGCGCTTCCACCCGATCGCCGGCGCGATGTGGTCGGCGATGGTCTTCAACAGCTTGGCATTGTATTCGACGCCGAGCTGGTTCGGCACCGTCAGCAGCAGCGTGTCGGCGTCGAGCACGGCCTGGTCCTTGGCCAGTTCGGCCGCGATCACGTCCGGCGCGCCGATATAGCTCTTGCCGAAACGGGCGATGCCGCCGCCGAGATAGCCGACCTGGTCCTGGTCCGAGCCGTCGCGGGCGCCGAAATACATCCGGTCGACGTCGTCAACGATCGGCATCACGCTGCGCGAGACCGACACGCGCGGCTCGTGCTGCCAGCCGGCCGCTTTCCAGGCGTCGCGATAGAGCTGGATCTGCTCGGCCTGCAATTCGCTGAACGGCACGCCGGTATCTTCCGAAAGCAGGGTCGAGCTCATCAGGTTCATGCCGTGCTCGGCGGTCCAGACCGCCGTCTTGCGCGTGCCGGCGCCCCACCAGATGCGCTCCGGCAAGCCGGCCGATTGCGGCTGGATCGCCAGCCGGCCGCTCATGCCGGTCATCTTCAGGTCGGCCTTGGCGATGCCGGCGCCCTTGATGGCGGCGCGGAACAGTTCGGTGTGGGTGCGGGCGAGGTCGGCGCCACTCAGATCCTCGCCGGAATCATAGCCGAACGCCTCCCAGCCGCGCTCGGCAGGCTCGGGCGAGCCGCGGCTGATGCCGAGCTGCAGCCTTCCGTCGCCGATCAGGTCGGTCGCCGCGGCCTCCTCGGCCATGTAGAGCGGGTTCTCGTAGCGCATGTCGACGACGGCGGTGCCGAATTCGATCCGCTTGGTGCGGGCTGCGATCGCCGCGAGTACGGGGAAGGGGGCCGCCGCCTGGCGGGCGAAATGGTGGACGCGGAAATAGGCGCCATCGATGCCGATCTCCTCGGCCGCGACGGCGAGATCGATCGCCTGGAGCAGGGACTCCTGTGCTGTGCGCGTCTGCGAGCCGCGGGCGGCCTGCCAATGGCCGAAGGAAAGGAAGCCGATCTTTTTCTGCAACGAAATTCTCCATGGGCGGACGCGGCGATGACTGTTCAGATAGGCGCGAGGCCGCTCGTTTCCCATGGCTATGAACCCGGCAAGGCCTACCCGTCCAGAGCGCGTTCGGTGAACGGCCTGTCGCGTTTCGGTGATCGGGAAGCTTGACCGCCTCCGGGGCTTGCTGTAGTCAACTGGAACCGTACCGTACGGTACGCTGCAACGCAGCATGAGGCAGGTCGCCCCGCCTCCTGGCAAGGACATTCCGGAAGCCGCATGAACGAGACGCTGCCCCAGACCGAGGCCTATTCGCCGCGCCAGAACGCCGTTCTGGAAAGCGCGCTCGGCCTGCTGGTCGAGGGCGGCGAGCGGGCGCTGACGACGGCGGGCGTGGCGCGGGCGGCGAACTGCTCGAAGGAAAGCCTCTACAAGTGGTTCGGCGATCGCGATGGCCTGCTGGCGGCGATGATCACCTTCCAGTCGAGCAAGGTGAAGGCCGAACCCGCGGGTTCCGGTTCGACGGGCCGGGCGGCGCTGGCCGCGCAGCTGACCGGGATCGCCGCCACCCTGCTGAAGGTGCTGGCCGGCGACGTGTCGCTGGCGCTGAACCGGCTCGCCATTGGCCAGGCCAAGCGCGGCGAGGCCGATCTGGGCCAGCTTTTGCGTGAGCATGGCCGCCGGCCGATCGAGACGCGGCTTTCGGCGCTGCTCGAAAGCGGGCGGCGGGAGCGGCTGCTTGACTTCGCCGACACGCGCGAGGCCTATCGCACGCTGTACGGCCTGATCGTGCGCGACATGCATGTGCGCCTGCTGCTGGGCGACAGCCTGGACGGCGAGGAGCCGGCGAAGCGCGCGGCGCAGGCCATCAAGGAATTTTTCCGGCTCTATGGCACGGAAGAAAATACCGGACCGGCTCCAGAGAGAGCCGGCGCGGGAAACGAACGGACGGGATAGAAAGGAACACCCTCATGCGCGTTTATTACGATCGCGATGCCGATCTCAATCTGATCAAGTCCAAGAAGGTCGCGATCATCGGCTACGGCTCCCAGGGCCGCGCCCATGCGCTGAACCTCAAGGATTCGGGCGCCAAGGACGTTGTCGTCGCTCTGCGCGCCGGCTCGAACACCGTCGCCAAGGCCGAGGCCGATGGCTTCAAGGTCATGACCGTCGCCGAGGCAGCCGCCTGGGCCGACCTGATGATGATGGCCGCTCCCGACGAGCTGCAGGCCGACATCTACAAGGACGACATCGCCGCCAACATCCGTGACGGCGCCGCGATCGCCTTCGCGCACGGCCTCAACGTTCACTTCGGCCTCATCGAAGCCAAGAAGACCGTCGACGTCGTCATGATCGCGCCGAAGGGCCCGGGCCACACGGTCCGCGGCGAATACCAGAAGGGCGGCGGCGTTCCCTGCCTCGTCGCGATCTCGCAGGACGCATCGGGCAACGCGCTCGACCTGGCTCTGTCCTACGCCTGTGGCGTTGGCGGCGGCCGTTCGGGCATCATCGAGACCACCTTCAAGGAAGAGTGCGAGACCGACCTGTTCGGCGAGCAGGCCGTTCTCTGCGGCGGCCTGGTCGAGCTGATCCGCGCTGGTTTCGAGACGCTGGTCGAAGCCGGCTACGCGCCGGAAATGGCGTATTTCGAGTGCCTTCACGAAGTGAAGCTGATCGTCGACCTCATCTATGAGGGCGGCATCGCCAACATGAACTACTCGATCTCGAACACCGCCGAGTGGGGCGAGTATGTCACGGGTCCGCGTATCGTCACCGCCGAGACCAAGGCCGAGATGAAGCGCGTCCTCACCGACATCCAGACCGGCAAGTTCACCTCCGACTGGATGCAGGAATACAAGGCCGGCGCATCGCGCTTCAAGGCCATCCGTCGCAACAACGACGCACACCAGATCGAGGCCGTCGGCGCCAAGCTGCGCGAGATGATGCCGTGGATCGGCAAGAACAAGCTGGTCGACAAGTCCGTCAACTAAGCTTTCGGCTTCAGCAAGGGCCCTCGCCACAACCCTCTCCCGCTCGCGGGAGAGGGGACATTGCGGGGCTTCCTGCCACCGAACCGAAAAAAATGCCCTGCGGGAGCGATCCCGCGGGGCTTTTGCATGTCCGGCAGCGGCGGCTCAGTAGGAGCCGCGGCAGCGATATTCGTAGCCGTCCGCGCCGATGAACGTATCGGTCTCCGGGCTGTAGCTGCGGTAGCGGTCGAGGCAATAGTCGACATGCGCGCGCCAGGCGGCGCCGCGCGGCGGCGGAACCTCGTAGTCGTCGGCATAGGCGCGCGGTTGCGACGCGATGGCGCCGATGCCGAGGCCGAGCAGCGTGCCGGCGGCGAGGCCGCCAATGACGGCGCCGCTATTGTCGCGGTGATAATGGCCATAATAGCGCGGCCCGCCGTGCCAGCGGTCCGCCGACGCTGTCGAAGCCGTTGCCGTAACGGCAAGAATGCCGAGAACGCCAGCGAGAGACGCGGTAACGAAGCTTCTCATCGTGAAGCCTCCTGTTCGTGAAGCCTGTGATGACGCGAATATCCGTGCGCATCGGGGCAAAACTATGACTGGAGAACTTCAGGTTTCGGTTGTAAAACTACCTTAGGTAGCATCCCCGTTGTTGAATTAACCCAATTTAAACCAAGAATAGACGCATTCGCCGCGTCGCATCCGGGCGTGGCGGATGTCGTCGCGTCGGGCGGCCTGTTGCCGGGTGATCGTGGGCCCGCGCAAGGAGGGCGCGGGCCGATCTTCGCCGAGGCCGATCTCTAGAAAAAGTCGGTGGACGAGAGCTCTCGCCCCGTCAACCTATGGCGAAGGCCGGACAAACTGGCCTAGGCTGACGCCCAATCACGATTGGGAGGAACTGCATTGGCTGAAGGAATTATTCTGGTCGATCCGCTGCCGCGGACGCTGGATCTGATCATGGAACCGGATGTCCGCGCGCGGCTGGAAAAGCTGGGCCGGGTGGTGATCTCGGAAGATGCGCCGATGTCTGACGCGCAAATTGACGAGTTGCTGCCGGAGACGGTCCTGATCTTCGGCCAGACCGCATTGCCGCGCGAGCGGCTCGACCGGGCGAAGAAGCTGAAGGGGGTCATCAATGTCGAGACCAACTTCCTGCCCAATATCGACTACCAGGCCTGCCAGGAACGCAACATCTGGGTGCTGACGCCGGGCTCGGCCTTTGCCGCCCCGGTGGCGGAGGCCGCCCTCGGCATGGCGATCGACCTGGCGCGCGGCATTACGGCGGCGGATCGCGCGTTTCGCGCCGGCACGGAGCAGATATGGCCTCGCTGCCAACGCCGAGACCTTCCGCTTCGCCGGCGCCTCGGTCGGCATCATCGGGCTTGGTGATCTCGGCAAGAATCTGCGCGAGCTGATCCGGCCGTTCAAGAATCCGGTCAAGGTGTTCGACCCCTGGCTGCCGGACGAGATCATCGAGCGTCATGACTGCACGCCCGCCTCGCTGGACGAACTGCTTTCGACCAGCCAGGTGGTGTTCGTCTTCGCGGCGGTGACGGGCGAGAACCAGGGCTTCCTGGGCGCCCGCGAATTCGCGCTGATGCAGAAGGGCGCCGCCTTCCTGCTGATGAGCCGCGCGGCGGTGGTCGATTTCCCGGCCATGCTTGACGCGGTCCGCTCCGGCCATATCCGCGTCGCAACCGACGTGTTCCCGGAGGAGCCGGTGCCGGCCGATGATCCGGTACGCCAGATGGAGGGCATTCTGCTCTCCGCGCACCGGACCGGCGGCACGGTCGACGCGCTGTTTTCGATCGGCCGGATGGCGGTGGCGGATGCGGAACTGATCCTGCGCGGCCTGCCGCCGCAACTTTGCCGTCGCGCCGATCCGGCGCTCGCAAGCCGGCTGCGCTCGAAGCCCGTCAGCGTGACCTGAAGCCACCCCGCCGAAACGCAAAGGCGGGAGACCTTTCGAGGTTCTTCCGCCTAGCGGCTTTGCTGGAGCTGCGCTTTTCGGATCTTCCGGATCGTGCCGACGATGGCCAGGAGGAAGACCGCCATCGAAAGAAGGATCGAGATTTCGATGTAGCGCTCGAAGGCCCAGTCTCCGACGATCAGCCGGATCAGGCGTTCGTTGCGGGACATGATCGCCGGGATTCGATTGGCGCTCCAGATCGCATCCCGAAAGATGAATGCGATCAGCAGAAAGATTTCGATGCCGATGAAGGCGGCGAGATATTTAAGATTCTTCGACACGGGGAACGGCAGACTGCGGCTTGTATGAAAACAGACTGCAGCATCCTGGATTCGCGGGCGGGGGTAAACCTCGGCGGTCAACGGTCGGAGACAGGGACCGGAAACGGGCCGGGACAGGCAGCGCGTTCAACCGGCTGCCTGTCCCGAAACGGAACGTTTAGTAGGAACCGCGGCAGCGATATTCGTTGCCGTCGCGACCGATGAAGGTATCGGTGCGCTCGTCATAGGAGCGGTAGTTGTCGTAGCACCACTCGGTGTGGGCGCGCCAATTGGCGCGGACGACGCGGCGCGGCGGTGCACGGTAGCCATCGTCATAGACCGGGGCGGCGTAACGGGGCGGGGCGACCTCGTAGCCATTGTCGTAGCGGGGCGCGGCGAGCAGGGCGCCGACACCGAGGCCGACGGCCGCGCCGGCTGCCAGGGCGGCGTTGCGGCCGTTTTCGGCCGAGGCGGTCTGCGCCGTGCCGACGACGGCGGTGATCCCGATGAGGGTAGCAAGAGCGGCGGCTGCGATCTTCTTCATGCTGGTATCTCCGGTAGGCATTGATGCGGTTTTAGAGGGGGCGACCTGAACGCTCGCTGAATGACCGGAGCACACCAAAACGCGGCCTTCGCCGCTATGAATGCCATCACAGAGGCCGCGCCGCTTCCCGCCGTGCTATGACGGATCATCTAGTTCCGATCGACGCATGAGGTTGCCTTGTCCCGCCGTTTTGCCCTTCTCGACGTGTTTGCCAAAACCCCGCTTCAGGGCAATCAGCTTGCCGTGGTCCTCGATAGCGAGGGGCTGAGCGACGAGCGCATGCAGGCGATCACGCGCGAGTTCAACCTGGCCGAGACGGTGTTCGTCCTGCCGCCGGAACGGCCTGGCCATCGCGCGCATCTGCGCATCTTCTGCCCGGCCTATGAAATGCCGTTTGCCGGCCACCCGACCGTCGGCACGGCGGTGCTGCTGGCGCTCGAAACCTTTGGTCCGGATGCGGCCGGGCAGGATGCCGTCTTCGTCGTCGAGGAAAAGGTCGGCGACATCCGCTGCGCTGTGGCGCTGCATTCCGGCAAGGCGGGCCACGCCATCTTCGACGTGCCGCGCCAGGCGGAAAAGATCGAGGCCGACATCGACGACGCAGCGCTGGCGGCGATGCTGGGGCTGGAGCCCTCGCAACTGGGCTGCGAGAACCACCGCCCGTCGGTCTATTCGGCCGGTGTGCCCTATCTGCTGGTGCCGGTGCGCGATCTCTCGGCCATCGCCCGCGCCAGGCCGGTGATCCAGAACTGGAAGAGCGTGCTGCCGGAGGGCGTCGGCAGCGTCTATCTCTACACGCGCGAGACCACGACCAACGAGCACCAGTTTCACGCGCGCATGTTCTGGCTCGGCGAAGGCATCATCGAGGACCCGGCGACGGGCTCCGCCGCCGCCGCCTTCGCCGGCGCTGTCGCGGCCTTCGACCAGTTGCCCTCGGGCACGCATCGCTTCGTCATCGAGCAGGGTTTTGAAATCGACCGCCCGAGCCTGATCTCGCTCGAGGTCGACATCGAGAATCACGCCCTGTTCGCCAGCCGGATCGGCGGCGACACCGTGCTGATCGCCCGGGGAACGCTGGATATCTAGGTCTTCTGCAGGGCGTCGGGTGGCTTTCGCCAACAGACCCTCACCTCAGCCCTCTCCCCGTGCGGGAGAGGGGGAAAATTGGAGCTCCCCCATCTCGATCCCGCGGGGCCCTAAAGCCCTCGCTTGGCTTCGGGGGAGGGTGGGGTCGGGGCTTGCTTTTTTCCTGCTGCTCGGTGTCTCACCCGCAGCCATCATCCTGAGGTGCCCGGCAAAGCCGGGCCTCGAAGGAGCGTCCAGGGAATGACAAGTCAGGACGGCAAACCTGGCGTTCTCCGCTGGAGCCTCCTTCGAGGCTTCGCTGGCGCGAAGCACCTCAGGATGTTGGCGGTGCGGTTAGAGGCTTCCCTCACCTCTCCCTCAGGAAGAGGTGAGGGAAGTTGTCCAGCCCTGTCGAAACGGAGCCTGATCCGAACCTCAGCCCCCTACGATGTCAACGTAGAGCTCTCTCACGCCACCGCCGCCGGTTCTCCGTCCAGCGAACGCCCCAGCACCGTAGTCACCACATATTCCGCGCGGGCGCGGATCGTGTGGTTTTCCAGCGTGAAGGCCCGCGCCGCGACGGCCATGCCGGCGAGGCGGTCGGGGTCCTGCAGGGCGCCGCGCACGGCGCGCGCGAGGCCGCCCGGTTCGGGCGAATAGTAGAAGCAATGCTCGCCATTGCGGAACGGCCTGTGCTGGCAGATCGTCGGATAGTTCATCATCGGTACGGTGCCGAGTTCGCTCGACTCGTAGTGGCGATAGCAATCCCAACCATAGCCCATTGGCGACCAGGCGAGCCGGGCCGAGGCGAGGCGGTGGTGGAAGGTGGCGCGATCGAGCGGGCCATCCGGCACGTCGATGATGTAGCCCTCGTTGCGCAGCGCCAGCAATTCCTCGATGCCTTCGCTGCGCACGCTGCTGTTCGGGTGCGTGTCGCCGGCGAAGAACACGTCCGACGTCTTCACCGTCGTCGGCTGGCTGGCGAGCCGGCCGGGATAGCCGAGATGGATCGGCTTCAGTTTGTGGATCCGGCGCTGCGAGCTCTTCTTCAGCCGCCAGCGCCGGCCGGGCAGGTCCCAATGGCTCGACTTGAAGAACACCTGCCATTTGTCGGCGGTGAGCTCGCGCTTGAAATAGCTGTGGCAGCGGTCGATCAGGCGGAAATTGTGCTTACCCACGCCGAAGGAATCATTGATGTCGATCACCGCCACGGGCACGTCGTGGAAGCGATGCATCAGCCGCGTGGCGGCAATGGCGAACAGCGCCTTGGGCGCGCGCACGTGATAATCGCGCAACGCCGTCAGCCAGGTGCGCGGATGCCAGGCGGGAAGCGTCGGCCCGTCCACGACGACCAGATCATAGTCGCCGTCGCGCAGCATTCGCATCGTGCGGAAGAAGGCGCCGGGGCCGAGCAGGGGCGCGTTCGCGCCGCCGGGCTTCCGGCCCGACCAGAAGAAGTCGGTCTGGTCGGGGGCTGCATGATGGAACAGGCGCGTGTTGATATCGAGAATGCGCAACGGGCGGCCGCCACGCGTCCTGGCTTCGTCGACGGTCATGGTGGGGCCCGGTCCTCTGCTTCGCGTGGTCTATAGCAACCCGCCAAATCCCCATGCAACAGAAACGGCGAAGGTCCGATTGTCGCCTTGCTTCCGATAGGGGTCCTTTGCTATGGGTCTTGCAGTCTGATCCCGGCGTGACGCCGCGCGGTCCGGCGGAATGCAAACGAGGGCGAGAGCGTGCAGCTCTTCACGATTCATGGTTCCGGGTTCCAGGTTGCGTCCGACGCGACCGGCCGTGCCATGTCCGCTCTTCGTGGTCTGCTTCTCCTTAGACGCCCCTGAGCGTCGGCTGCCCCATGTCGGGCGGGCACTCAGGGGAATGAAAGCGAAGACCTCCGCCATTCATGCCCTGATCGCCATGCGCGAGTCGGGCACCCGATAAGGAAGACCAGAATGACCGCGAATGCCAACTCGTCCTCGTCCAAGGACCGGATCGTCATCTTCGACACGACCTTGCGCGACGGCGAGCAGTGCCCCGGCGCCTCGATGACGTTCGAAGAAAAGATCGAAGTCGCCGAACTGCTCGAAGACATGGGCGTCGACGTGATCGAAGCCGGCTTCCCGATCGCCAGCCAGGGCGATTTCGAGGCTGTGCACGAGATCGCCAAGCGCGCGGGTGACAATGTCACCATCGCCGGCCTCGCTCGCGCCATCTCCGGCGACATCATCCGCGCCGGCGAGGCGGTCCGCGTCGCCAAGCGTTCGCGCATCCACACCTTCGTCTCGACCTCGCCGATTCATCTGGCGCATCAGATGCGCAAGACCGAGGAGCAGGTGCTCGACATCATCGCCGCCACGGTTGCGCAGGCGCGCAACCTGGTCGAGGATGTCGAGTGGTCGGCGATGGACGCCACTCGCACGCCGATCGAATATCTGGTCCGCTGCGTCGACGCCGCCATCAAGGCCGGCGCCACCACGATTAACCTGCCCGATACGGTTGGCTATGCCGTGCCCGACGAATATGCGGCGATGTTCCGCCAGGTGATCGAGCGCGTGCCCAATTCCGACAAGGCAATCTTCTCGACCCACTGCCATAACGATCTGGGCTTGGCCGTCGCCAATTCGCTGGCGGGTATCGCTGGCGGCGCGCGCCAGATCGAATGCACGATCAACGGCCTCGGCGAGCGCGCCGGCAATGCGGCGCTGGAAGAGATCGTCATGGCGATCCGCACCCGCCGCGATGTCATGCCCTATGACAGCAACATCGACGCGACCATGCTGACCCGCGCCTCGAAGCTCGTCTCCAACGTTTCGGCTTTCCCGGTCCAGTACAACAAGGCGATCGTCGGCCGGAACGCCTTCGCGCATGAAAGCGGCATCCATCAGGATGGTATGCTGAAGAACGCCGAAACCTACGAGATCATGACGCCGGAGAGCGTCGGCGTGAAGGCGACCTCGCTGGTCATGGGCAAGCATTCGGGCCGCCATGCTTTCCGCGAGAAGCTGAAGGAATTGGGCTACGAGGTCGGCGACAACGCCCTGGAGGACGCTTTCAAGCGCTTCAAGGATTTGGCGGACCGCAAGAAGCATGTCTATGACGAGGATATCGAGGCGCTGATCGGCGACGAGGTCGCAACTGCGGCCGAATCGATCCGCCTGTTGTCGCTGACCGTCATCGCCGGCACCGGCGGCGCCGCCAAGGCGATCATCAGCCTCGACGTCGAAGGCTCGCACGTCACCAAGGAAGTCTCCGGCAACGGCCCGGTCGACGCGATCTTCAACGCGATCAAGGCGATTGTCCCGCATGAGGCGACGCTGTCGCTCTATCAGGTGCACGCGGTCACCGAAGGCACCGACGCGCAGGCCGAGGTTTCGGTCCGGCTCGAGGAAGACGGCAAGTCGGTCACCGGCAAGGGCGCCGACCCGGATACCATGGTTGCCTCGGCCAAGGCGTATCTCTCCAGCCTGAACAAGCTGACGGTGAAGCGCCAGCGCCAGCACGCCCAGGCCGTCAACGCCTGATCGGGTGACGTTTGAATGCCAACGGCCGCGTCGATGACGCGGCCGTTTTCGTTTGTGACGGCACTTTCGCGGATAGGGGCCTTCAACGACGGTTGCTCCGCCATCATCCTGAGGTGCTTCGCGAGAGCGAAGCCTCGAAGGAGGATCCAGCGTGACGCCTCTCGCCGCATACGATCGTGCCCGGCCTGCGTGGTCACTGGACCCTCCTTCGAGGCCCGGCTTCGCCGGGCACCTCAGGATGATGGCGGAGCCTTGGGCCAGCCCTGGAATCCGTCCCCGCCGAGTGAAATAGCGTCCCCAGCAGCGAAACGGCGCCCTGCTTTCGCAGGACGCCGTTTCCGTCGATCCGAATGCCGTCTTATTCCGGCAGGGAGAAATCCAGGCGCAGGAACTGCGTCTCGCCGGAATGGTCGTCGACGCCGTCATTGTCGGTGATCGCATAGCCATTGCCGGCAGCGTCGATGGCGAAGCTCTCGATCTTGTCGAGGACGTAGCCATTCGTCGCCTGCAGGGCCGGCAGCAGGTCGTAGAGGTCTTCCTTGGCGACCTTGGGCAGTTCGCCGCCGAGCGGTACCGGCTTGACGCCGTCCAGCGAGACGAAGGTCAGCTTCTTGATCTTCGCGTCGCGGCCGATCTGGTTGTCGCGCTCGATGGCGACGAGGCCGCCGGGAACGGCGGTCAGCTCGGACAGCCCGACCCATCCCTTTTCCGCCTTGTCGAGCGGGTAGAGCACGGCCGCCCATTCCTTCGACGCAGGCTTGTAGGCGAGGAGCTTGGTGAAGCCCTTGGGATCGTCCTTCCATTCGCGCTGCACGGCGACCCAGACCGTCTCGTCGGCGCCGGTGCCGACGACCGTCACGCCTTCGAAGCCGAATCGCGTGGCGTGCTGGGCCAGCGCTTCCGGCAGGGCGATCTCTTCCTGTACGACGCCCTTGGCGTCGACACGGACGAGCGAGGACTGGGTCTTGTTCTTCTCGCGCTCGGGATTGCCTTCCGAGGCGAGCCAGAAGCCGCCATCGTTCGAAAGCGCGATGCCTTCGAGGTCGAGGTTCTCGACCGGCTTGCCATCCTTGGTGACCGTCATCTCGTCGGTGATGACGGCCGGAGTCTGGGTGGCGTCGATGGTCAGGATGCGGCCGATCTTCTGCGCGCTGTCGATGACGGCGTAGAGCTTGCCGGCCTCCTTGGCGTCGGCAACCGTGCCCGAGAGGGCGGCCCAGCCGATCGGCTTGCCGTTCTTGTTGGCGGAGACGAGGGTCGGGTAGGCGGCCGGCGCGTCGCTGCGCTCATAGATCGTCACGACGGAGCCGATCAGGCCGTCCTCGCGCAGATCGTTTTCGGCGGCCGTCACGAACAGGTTGCGTGAGGGGATGGCGAGCAGGCCTTCCGGGCCGATGCCGCCCGGCAGCGCCTGAAGGAAGGTCGGGGCTTTGCCGGCGCCCTCGTCCTTGTAGACGCCGACTAGCGAGGCGCGCTCGGAGCCGACGAAGATCAGCTTGTCCGCGCCAAACGTCGCGACTTCGGCGCCTTCCGGCTCGTTGCCCTTCTTGTTGCGCTTTTCCGGGTAGTGGCCGAGGCGGACGGTCTCGTATTCGAGCGCGGTGCCCGAGTCATATTCGAGCGTGCCGTCGACGTTGAAGATCGAGAAGCCGCGCGAGCCGCCCTTCCAGTCGCCCTCATTGGCGGTGAAGAAGCGATTGGAGTCGATCCACTGCACGCCGTCCGGCTCGCGGGCGACCTTTTCCATCTTGCCGGAAAGGTCGATCACGCCGTCCTTCTTCACGTCGATGCCATCGAGATCGACGGTGCCAGCTGAAAAATGCTTCACGACCTTGCCGGTGGCGAGGTCGGCGATGACGATGTGGTTGTTCTCCTGCAGGGTGAGAACGACCTGGTTCTTGTCGTTGATATCGACGAATTCCGGCTCGGGATCGGTCGGGGCGACGTCGGCAAGGCCCGTGACGTCGATGACCATCTTGCTGGCGCAATCGACGGCACCATCGGCGCCAATCGCGAAGCTGGTCAGGTTGCCGCCCGGCAGCTGCGGGATGGCGCCTTCATTGATGTCCTCGTCGCGCTCGTTCTCGATCGCGATGGCGAGGAATTTGCCGTCCGGGCTCTTGGCGAGCGAATCCGGCTGGCCGGCGAGATCACAGGTAGCCTTCACGCTCTTGGAGGCGAGGTCGACGATGGCGAGATGGCCCGAGGGCTCGCTCTTCGACTTGGAGGTGACGACGCCGACCAGGGCGAAGCCGTTGGCGACGACGGTCGAGGTCGGCTCGCCGCCGAGCGCCACGGTTCCCGCAGGCTTCGGGGTCTTCGGATCGGTGATGTCGATCAGGCCGATGCGCTCGCCGGGGCTGTCGGTATAGACCAGCGTCTTGCCGTCCGCAGTCGCGGTGATGATCTCGGCGACCGTCTTTTGCTTCGCGTCGGCATCGGCAGGCAGGTTGTCGACGACATGGAAGGTCGCGATGCGGTTGAAGTTTTCCGCGGCGTGGGAGGCGAGGGCGGTGCCCGCCAGGAGGCTGGCTGCGAGCGCGCTGCGCAGGATCGGCTTGAGCATGGTTTCCTCAATCATTTCAGAGAGGTCCGGGGCGGAGAGCGCCAAGGATTGCCGGCAATAGACCGAGCGCGCATGACGGGAGAATGACAGTTTCCCGTGGCTTGCCGCCTGGCTTTCGAAGATTTCCACAGTCCATTGAAAGGGCGGCTGGACAGGCCGGGAGCGCTTTGCTACATACCGCCTCGTTCCGGGCGTCGCGGCGAAGGCTTCGAGGCCGCCACGGAATGGGTGCATAGCTCAGTTGGTAGAGCAGCTGACTCTTAATCAGCTTGTCCTAGGTTCGATCCCTAGTGCACCCACCAAATTCCCGACCGTTCGCGGGTTCCAGAGCCTTCTTGTTTTCGCTCTGTGATGTCAGCGAATGGGTGCATAGCTCAGTTGGTAGAGCAGCTGACTCTTAATCAGCTTGTCCTAGGTTCGATCCCTAGTGCACCCACCATCTTCGACAAGGCCGCCAGTCTCCGACTGGCGGCCTTGTTCGTTTCCGGACCTTGCCAGACCCACGGAGTTGCCCGACTGATACGGGAACGTCCCGGCGTCCGCGCGGTTGATTGCCCAGCGGGCGGGCGGATGGTCTACTGGCCCGACGACAACAAGGAGTGGTGAGCCGACATGAATGTCCTTCAATGCAGGATGGCGCTGGCGGGTCTTGGCTGGAGCGTCGAGGATCTGGCGCGGCACGCGGGTGTTCCGGCCGATGCGGCGCTGCGCTTCGACGCCGGCGAGGTCGTGCCGCCGCACGTCTACGAGACGCTGCGGGACACGCTGCAGACTGCCGGCATCATCTTCGAGGACGAGGGCCAGATGCTCGAGGGCGGGCCCGGCGTGCGGCTCCAGCGCAACCATATCGACGAAGGCAAGCGCCCGGAAGAGCTCAGCTCGGCGAATGACGGCTGAAGGTTGATTTCGGACAGCTGAGATTCCAAGGCCGGACGCCGAAAGACCCTCACCCCAGCCCTCTCCCGTGGACGGGAGAGGGGGCAGACCGAGGCCCGTCAGTTCGGTCTCAAAGGCGCCGCCAAGCCGGCCGGAAAGCCCTCGCCCGCTTGCGGGAGAGGGTTGGGTGAGGGGCTTTCTCATCCCCTTGCGCTGGCTGCCGGCTATACGCAATCCCTAAGGCTAGCCCACTTCTCCGAGGGCGAGTTGCCTCCCGCGCCTTCACCTGGCCTTCGGCAGCGTCGTGCCGAAGACGTGATCCCAGAACAGTGTCGTGACGCCGAAATTGCCTTCATCGCCGCTGTGGTGGTGAAGGGCGTGCCGGCGCTTGACCTTGTACAGGTAGGAATCGTGCGGCGGGTGCCAGTGGTGCAGCACGTGGTGCACGAAACTGTAGCTGAGATAGCCGGTGGTGACGCCGGCCGTGAAACCGCTCGCGACGCCGAAGCCGAACAGGTGCCAGCTCGGCCAGAACACGACGGCGGCGATGACGAAGAAGGACAGCCAGATCGGCGTGCCGATCAGCGCGGTCGGCGCGGCGTGATGCGTCTCGTGCAGATCGCGGAAATAGACAACGTTGTGCAGGATACCGCGATGGATCCAATACTCGGCGAAGGTCCACACGCACAGGCCGACGCCAAAGGCGGCGATCCAGACGAGAGGATTGATGTGTCCCTGCCAGAACACGACAGCCAAGACCAGCCCGGCTAGCGTGATTGGGTAGATGACGAAGTCGGAATAATACGTGACGGGTCTCAACTGCATTTCGCCAACCTAGTCTGGATACACGTCTACAGGAGCGTCATCTTGAATTGAGCCAGCTTAACAGCTTCACTACAAGTGGCGATCCGAGGGTGCGACCAAATATGTTCGACAGACCCATTTCGGGCCCGCGAGGCAGGTGACGGCATCGCACCGGCATGGCATGGTCGCGCCATGCGCATCCTCACTTTCTGCCTCGCCCTGCTGCTTCCCGCCGCTTCCCAGGCCATGGATCTCTCGACTCGGATCGGTTTCGCGGACCTGCAACCTGAGCGGTCGGCGCAGCTGCTGCAGCGGGTGAACATCATCGACGGCACGGATGACCGCGATTCGCTGCTCAAGATCGGGCCTTCGCTTGGCCTCACCCGCAGCGAGATTTCGCGCATCCGCAGCGTCTCGGGCTATGTCGGTTGCCTGTCGCCATCGCCTTCCGTCGGATCGGCGGCGCTGTTCCTGAACAACCAGCAGATCCTCACCGCGGCGCATGTCTTCTTCGAGCCCTCGGGCAAGCGGCGCTGGAAATGCTTCTTCCGTCCGCAGAGCGTCGATGGGCCGATGATCGACCTGATCGTCGACGACCGGACGCATTTCGGCTCCAAGAAGCCGAAGGCGGGATCGAACAATGATTATGCGATCGTGCGGCTGGTCGAGCCCCTGGCGGGCGCCGTGCCGTTTCCGGTTGTGCCGGACGTGCCGGTGCAGAATGGCGACAAGCTGATCGTCATCACCGCGCATCCGGCCGAGATGGAGAAGGAAGTCGATCGCGACATTCCCGTCGCGCAGGGGTGCCAGGTGCGGCGCGCCATCGACAAGTCGCGCTCGGCGGCGGCGACCTCGTTTTTCCGGACGGATTGCGATGCGACCGGCGCCTCGTCGGGCGGCATGAACCTGTCGCGCGTTAATGGCCAACTGGTCTTTCGCGGCATCACCATCACCACGGGGCCATGGCGGGATCCGCGCTACAAGGGCGCGCCCTATAACGAGAAGGGCGGCAGCGTCACCACAGCCCTGGGAGCTGACGCCGCCATTCTCGCCGCCGGCCGGGCAATGGCTGCCGGCGGTTCCTGACGCTGGGGTCGGATCCCGGTCATCTCAGCGGCCGCGCGCGCCGGAGAGATAGAGGTCGATCTGCGACCGGCTGATGCCGACATCGGCAAGCATGCGATCGTCCATCGACATCAGGATCCGGCGATCCTGGCGACGACGCAGCCAGCGCGGAAGGTTGAGCGCGTTCTTCATGATGGTATCTCCCTGCAAGACCGGCGGTTCATCCGTCGGCGAGGGGTTGATACCGTAGCGTCAGGCCGGGCGCTGTGAACGCTGTCACGGCGCGCGGCGGCTAGCCGAGATGCAGCGCCGCCGTGCTGCTCGCCGCGCCCTCATAGCGCGGCAGCAGGTAGATCGCGGCGATCGCCGGCAGGGTGATGACCGCGAAGGCGATGGCCAGCGCCGGCAGGCCGAACTGGATGAACGGCGCCACGAGCGCCGTGCCGATGGTCGGCAGCAGCGTGATCGCCAGCATCAGCGCCGCCGAGCCGCGCCCCTCGTCGGGGGCGGAAGCCGCCAGCGACTTGACGAAGCCGACGCCGCCGCGAAGTCCCAGCCCGCCCGGAACCGGCAACATGATGAACAGCAGTACGACGATGCTGGAGCCGCCGGCAAAGGCATAGACCAGAAGGGCGATCGCCGAGGCGCCGACCATCAGCGTGCCGATGGTGACCAGCCGCTCCGGACCCCAGCGATGCACGAACACGCCGGCCAGATTGGAGGTCACCACGAACATGGCGACGCTCAGGAGCTGGAACAGGACGAAGGCCTCCACCGTGCCGCCCATCGTCTCGACCATGATGTAGGGCGCGCTAAAGACGAAGGTGATCAGGCCGCCGAGGATCAGCGAGTGGCTGAGGGCATAGCGCAGATACGGCCGATTGCGGAGCAGCGCCCAATAGCCGCCGCGCGTCTGGCCGGCCTGCATCTCCGGATTGGCCGGCAGCAGCGACGGCTTGATGAAGATGACGGCGGAGACGAGCCCGCCCAGGACGGCCGGCACGATGAACGAGGCCTGCCAGCCGGAGACATGCAGCAGCCACGCACCGATCAGCGGCGCCAGGCCCGGCACCAGCGACTGGATGCTGCCGATGACGGAAATGGCGCGCACCGCGCCGGTGTCGCTGAAAAGTCGGCGCAGCATGGGGGCGGGGAGGACCGCCGCGCCGGCCGAGGTCGCGCCCTGGACGACGCGGATGGCGTTCAGCGTCCAGATATCGGTCGAAAGCGCCGCCAGCGCCGAAACGATCGCATAGGCCAGCAGCGACCAAGCCAGCAGCTTTCGTGCGTCGAAGCGATGGGCGATGCTGCCGAACAGGATCAGGCCGATGCTGGAGCCGCCCATATAGGTCGCGAGCACATATTGCGCCGCCTGCGGATCGCCGCCCAGCAGCGAGGGCAGGGTCGGGATTGCCGGCAGAACCAGATCGATCGACACCATGGTCGAGAGGGTGGCGATGACAACGATCAGGCAGGCCAGCATTCGTTCGCGCGAGGTGCGGGCTTCGTCGACGGCGGAATCAGGGTGGTGCATGGGAGACGCGATCCATAGGCAGGGATGCGTCAGCTACCGCAATGGGCGGCGCGGGGATAGTGCTGGAATGCAATCCGCGAGGGGTTCGCTGCTAGGAGCGAGTCGGGCGTCGCCGCGCCCAAAAGAAAAATGGCCTCCCGAGGGAGGCCATTTTCTGGTTCAGGCTAGAGCCTGCCCATCAGCAGGAGGATCAGAAGAATGATCAGGATCAGGCCGAGACCGCCGCTCGGGTAGTAGCCCCAGCCGGAGCTGTAGGGCCAACTGGGCAGCGCTGCGATCACCAGGATCACGATGATAATGAGAAGAATGGTACTCATGTCAGCTCCCCGAATTGGCTCATATGAAGCTCAATGCGGCGGGCCTGTTTCGGTTCCGTGAAACGCGCCGTCCCAAGGATCCATTTCGTTGGGATCAGGGGCGTCCGTCGAGATGGCGGGCGCGGCGCAGATCCGGGAAGAACCGGGCCCACAGCGCCGCGACGGCAACCGTGCCCGCGCCGCCGATCACCACCGCGCTGACGGCGCCGAAAACGGCGGCCGACATGCCGGCCCGGAACTCGCCAAGCTCGTTGGAGGCGCCGACGAACACCATGTTGACGGCGTTCACCCGACCGCGCACGGCGTCTGGCGTCCAGAGCTGGATCAGGGTTTCGCGGATATAGACGCTGACCATGTCGCTGGCGCCCATCAGGATAAGGGCGACGACCGAAACCCAGACCAGCGTCGACAGGCCGAAGACGATGGTGGTCAGGCCGAACATGGTGACAAACGCGAACAGCAGCAGGCCGGCATGGTTGCGGATCGGATGGAAGGCGAGCCAGGCCGCCACCGTCAATGCGCCGACGGCCGGCGCGGCGCGCAGCAGGCCGAGGCCCCACGGGCCGACGTCGAGGATGTCGCGGGCGAAGATCGGCATCAGGGCCGTGGCGCCGCCGAGCAGGACGGCGAACAGGTCGAGCGAGATGGCGCCCAGTACGATCTTTTCCTTCCAGACATAGCGGAAGCCGGCGATGACCGTTTCCCAGCTCGCCTTGTCGCCGAGGATCTTCTGCGCCGGCTTCGGCACCAGCAGGATCAGGATCGCGCCGATGATCATCATGGCCAGCGCGACGGCATAAGGCGCCTCGGGTGAGATGCCATAGAGCAGGCCGCCGGCGACGGGGCCGACGATGGTCGCGATCTGCCAGGCGGACGAATTCCAGGCGATGGCGCTGGCGAGATCCTGCGTCGGCACGAGATTGGGCGCCAGCGATTGCGAGGCCGGGCCCATGAAGGCGCGGACGATGCCGAAGAAGAGCAGGATGCCGAAGACGATGACGACCATCTCGCTGCCCGAGATGGTGAAGGCCAGCAGCGCCATCACGGCCACGGCTTCGCCGGCCAGGCAGAGCGCCATGATCATGCGGCGGTTGAAGCGGTCGGCGACCGAGCCCGTCACCAGGACGAGCAGCAGCGCCGGCAGGAACTGCACTAGCCCGATCAGGCCCAGATCGAAGGGATCGCGCGTCAGGTCATAGACCTGCCAGCCGACGGAGACGCTCACCATGTTGACGGCGAAGGTCGCACAGAGGCGGGACAGCCAATAGAACAGGAAGCCGCGATGTTGGAAGGCGCCGAAGCTCTTGCGCCTGTGCGCAGCCGTGGTGTCGGGCATGGGAGGGAGGTCCAGACCTCTGATGCTGGGAGCGCCGGAAGCGACGCCCGGCGCGATGGTCAGAATGGCCTGTCTAGTCCCGCGCCGGGACTGCGACAATCCGGAACAGCCCATTAATCGCAATGCAGCCGGCCGTGTGACCTTCTGGTCGCAACGAGCGGGCCCCAACGAAAAAGGGCGCAGCCTTGGCTGCGCCCTTTTGGGATTCCGGTGCCGGGTCGATCAGTCGAAACGGCCGCTCGCATGGGCGAGCATCGTGTAGACCTTGCCGGTATCGGACACGAGGTAGGCATTGTTGCCGGCCGTGTCCTGGCCGTTGCGGGCCACTTCCTTCAGCAGGCGCTCGAAATCGCCGACATAGCGATCGACCGCTGCCTTGAAGTCCGCCTCGCTCTGATACTTGCGGCGGATCTCGTCGAAGGTCTGCTGGCCCGCCAGCGTATAGAGGCGGCGGGTGAAGACGTTCTTCTCGCCGCGATGGTGACGCTCCCAGAGCTCCGCCGCCGCGCGCGGGTCGATCGCCCGGGCAATGTCGGAAGAGAGGTTGCCGAGCGACGCGCCGTTGCCGGCGGCGGCAGCCGGAGCTTCCGCCTCACGACGCTCGACCGGAGCGGCGCTGTGGTCTTCGTCGCGCGAGGCGCGGCGCAGCAGGTCGGAGACCCAGCCGCGCGGCTCGGCCTGTTCCGTGGCCGGAGCGGGCTTGGCCTCGGCGCGGGCCGGGGCCGGAGCCGGGCGGGCCGAAACCGCCGGACGGGCCGGCTCGACAGGAGCCGGACGAACCGGGGCAGGGCGCTGGGCAACCGGGGCAGGCGCCGCCGGAGTCGGAGCGACGGCCGCGGCGCGAACCGGCTCGGGTGCCGGCTGGCGGAGGGACGGCGCGGCGGCCGGCTGCGACCGGGCGAAGGAGGGCGCTGCCTCGGCGATGCGGCCGCGCGGCGCCGGAGCCGGCGTGCCGGGGACCGAGACGTCGAGCGACTTGCCATGCTTGCCGACGATTTCCGAAAGCTCGGAAAGGGCCTTCAGCTGGTCGGTGACGACCCGGCGCATGGCGTCGGCGCTTTCGCGCGTTTCGGCCGGGAGCTCGAGCACGCCACGCTTCAGTTCGGTGCGGGTGGTTTCGAGATCCTGCGCCATCTCCTTGGCGGCGGAGCGCATTTCATCGGTCGCGGCCGAGAACTGCTTGGTCGCCTGGGCCACCACGGCGGCCATGTCTTCCATCAGGGCGCGGTTCGCCTCGCGGACGGCGTCGGCTGCCTTCTGGCTCTGGCTGCTGGCGGTAGCCTGCATGCCCTCGAGGTTCTCGAGAACGCCCTTGGCGGCGGTCTCGCTCGAACGGGCGAGCATCCGGGCGACCTCGGCAGCGCGCTCCTCGGCATCCTTCAGCGAGGTGCTGACGGTTTCCGTGAAGGTGCGCATCATGCCATCCAGCTCGGACGAGCGGGCGGCAAGGCTCTGGGCGAGCTGGTCGAGGGCGATGCGACGCTGCTCGATCGAACCTTCGATCTCGCTGTTGGCCGAGGTGAGCGTGCTGGCGGCGAGGCTGAGCGAGCGGCCCTGGTCCTCGAAGCGGCCGGCGATGGCGCCGACATTTTCCAGCACGTCCTTCGACACGTCGCGCAGCATCTCGACCTGCGAGGCGAGCAGGGTGGAGGAATTCTGCGTGCCGCCGATGGCCTGTTCGATCGCCTGGGCGAACTCGCCGGTCCGGGTCGCGAGACCCGTCTCGATCTGGTTCAGGTTCTCGGTGGTGCGGGTCAGCAGCGCGTTGAGCATCTCGTTCGACTGCGCCAGGCGGTCGACGATGCCGGCCACGTCGGTGCGGAGCCGCTCATTGGTGGAGCCGAAGCTGCGCGACACGGTCTCGCCGCTGTCGATCAGGGCGCGGGCCGCCTCGTCGGTGCGCGACAGCACCATCGAGACGATCTCGGAGCCCTTCGTCGACAGCAGGTCGACGATGGTGTCGCCGGCGGTGGCGACGCTGCTGGTCAGGTCGTTGCTGCGCTGATCGATCGCTGCGACGAGGCGGTTGCCTTCGCCGTCGAGCAACTGGGCGAGTTCCGCGCTGCGGGTCTCGAGAACCGCGTTGAAGGCGCGGGTCCGTTCTTCCAGCGCGCTGGCCGTGTTCATCGCACGGCCGCCGAGGCTCTGCTCGACTTCGAGGGAGACCCGCGAAATCTGCTCGGCAGCTTCGGCGGAAACCCGCGACAGGTGACCGGCCGCGTCAGCGCTCGAGGTCGACAGCAGCTCGACCGTCGAGCTCGCCACCTGCGACAGGGCCTCGGATGCCTGATTGGCCGAAAGCGTGACGCTTTCGGAAGCATTGGCCGCCGAACGGGTGAGGTTCTGCGACGCGTCTTCCACCGACTGCATCAGCGCCTGCGTCGCTTCGGCCGCGGACTGCGAGAAGACCTGGGTGGCGTCGGCCGCCGACTGGGTCAGGCTCTGCGAGGCGTCGCTTGCCGAGGCACGCAGCACGCCACTGGTCGTGGTCGAGGCAGCAACGAGCTGCTCGGTCGCGTCCGAGAGCGAGCCAACGATCTGCTCGGCGGCGCGGACCGATTCACGGCCGAGCGTCGAGCTGATGTCGCTGAGGCGCGTCGAGAGGATCTGGTCCATCTGCGCGGCGCGGGCGTCGAAGCTGTTGGCTGCCTCGACTGCCTTTTCGCCCAGCGTCTCGTTGATCGACTGCCAGCGCTCGGACAGCATGTCCGAAAGGGCCTGGGTGCGATCCGAGAGACGGTTGGTCACGTCCGACAGGCGGTCGTCGATGATCGCGCCGATTTCGGCCTGGCCGTTGGAGAAGGCCTCGGCGATGTGGCGCGTGCGCTCGATCAGGGTCTGGTTGATCTGGGCCGAGCGGGCGTCCAGGGCCTCGTCGATGCGACGGGTATTGCTGTCGAGCGTCTCGGAGACGGCGCCGATCTTGGATTCGATCGCGTCGCCGAAGCCTTCGAGGCGTTCCGCCAGCGTCGTGTCCATCAGGTTGGCGCGATCGGCGAAGCGGGTGACCAGTTCGGGGCCGCGAACCTCGATGATGTCGCGCAGCGCCGCGAAGCGCTCGTCGAGACCGGTTGCGATGGCAAGGCCGCGATCGTTGATCAGGTCGCCGAAGCGGCTGGACGTATCGACGATCCGGTCATGCACGGAGGTGGCGCGGTTCTCGATCTCGCCGGCCAGGTCGGTGCCCGAGGCAACAATGCGCTCATGCACGGCCGTGGCGCGGCCCTCGATCTCGTTGGCGAGATTGGCGCCGGAGCTGACGATGCGCTGATGCACGGCATTGGCGCGGTCTTCGATCTCGTTGGCGAGCCCGGAGCCGGAGGTCAGGATCCGGTCATGCGCGACGCGGGCCTGGTTGGCGATCTCTTCCGAGAGCGACGTGCCGGACGCGACGATCTGCTCGTTGGCGAGGCGGGCATGGCTGGCGATCTGGTCGACCAAGCCCGAACCCGAGGTGACGATCTCCTCATGCGCGGCGCGCGCCTGGCTGGTCAGCTCGCCGATCAGCGTATTGCCGGACGAGATGAACTGGCGATGCGCGGAGAGCGCCTGGTTGGCGATCTGGTCGGCAAGGCCGGCGCTGGCTTCCAGCATCTGCTCCTGCGCCAGGCTCGCCTGGCCGGCAATGTCGCCGATCAGGGACGAGCCGGCGGTGACGATCCGGTCATGCACGGCGCCGGTGCGGGTCTCGATCTCCTCGATCAGGCCGGTGCCGGCCTGGATCACGCGCTGATGCACGGTCGAGGCGCGGTTCTCGATCTCGTCAGCGATTTCGCTGCCGGAGACGATGATGCGCTGGTGCACGGCTTCGGCGCGGCTGGTGATCTCGTTGGCGAGTTCGGAACCGGAGCTGACGATGCGCTGATGCACGTCGGTGCCGCGGCTTTCGATCTCGGCCGCGATCTCGCTGCCCGAGGAAAGGATGCGCTGGTGGATCGCGGTGGCGCGGTTGGCCAGTTCGTCGGCCAGTTCCGAGCCGGAGCTGACGATGCGCTGCTGCGCATCGAGGCCGCGACGCTCGATCTCGCCGGAGATGTCGGTGCCGGACGCGATGATGCTCTGGTGGACAGCATCGGCGCGGTCGGTGATGTCCTGCGCCAGCTCGGTGCCGCTGGAAAGGATGCGCTCATGCACCGCCTGGGCGCGGCTTTCGATCTCGCCGGCCAGTTCGGTGCCGGAAGCGACGATGCGCTTGTGCACGGCCTCGGCCCGGCTCTCGATGTCGCCGGCCAGATTGACGCTGGAAGACAGGATCCGCTCATGCGCCGCCTGGGCGCGCGTCTCGATCTCGCCGACCAGATTGCTGCCCGAGGTCAGGATGCGCTCATGCGCCACTTCGGCGCGGCTCTCGATCTCGCCGGCCAGGTTGGTGCCCGAAGCGATGATGCGCTGGTGCGCGGCTTCGGCGCGGCTCTCGATCGTGTCGGCCAGCTCGGTTCCGGAAGCGAGGATGCGCTGGTGCACGGCGCCGGCGCGGCTTTCGATCGCGTCCGCCAGTTCGGTGCCGGAAGCGAGGATCTGCTGGTGCGCGCTGTCGGCGCGGTTGGCGATCTCGTCGGCGAAACGGCTGCCCGAAGCGAGGATGCGCTCGTGGATGTCGGTGCCGCGGCTCTCGATCGTCGAGGCGATCTCGTTGCCGGAATGCAGGATGCGCTGGTGAACGGCCGAGCCGCGCGTCTCGATCGCATCAGCCAGCTGCTGGCTCGATTCGATGATCAGGTCGTAAACGGCAGTGCCGCGGCTCTCCATCGTGTCGGAGATCTGCTTGCCGGATTCGATGATCCGCTCATGCAGCAGGCCGGCGCGCGAGGCGATGGTCTCGGAAATCTCGTTGCCGGAGGCGATGATCGTCTCGTTGACCTTGAGGCCGCGCACCGCGATCGCCTTGGCGACTTCGCCGCCGACGGTGGCGAGGCGCTCGGTCAGCTCGGCCGAGCGGGCGTCAAAGGTCTCGTTGACCGCGTTGGAAGCGCCGTCGATGGTGTCGCGCAGCGCCGCCGTGCGGGCTTCGATCAGCGTCGCCATGATGTCGCCGGCCGAGGTCAGCCGCTCCGCGAGCGCGCTGCCGTCGATGGCGATGGCGTCCTGGATCCGGTCGCCGGTCAGCGCCAGACGGTCGGCGAGGTCGCCGCCGCGGTCGGAAATGGTATCGGCGATGCGGTTGCCGGTCTCGTCGAGCTTGTCGTTGATCTCCTGGCCGCGCAGGGCCAGGTCGACGATCAGGCTGTCCGCATTGGATTTGAGCGCCGCGTTCACTTCGCGGGTGTGCAGCGAAATCGTCTCGGCGACCTGGTTGCCGGTGACCGAGATCGAGCGGGTCATGTCGGCGGTGCGGCGGTCGAGGCCTTCGGTCAGCTCTTCCGTGACGCGCGCCAGGGTCTCGTTGACCTCGCGGCCGCGCTCCGCGACGGTTTCGGCCATGGCGCGGCCGGTCGTCTCGAGCGTCTCGTTGATGTCGGCGCTGCGCGACAGCAGCACGTCCGTCACTTCGACGCTGGTGCGCGAGAAGGATTCGGTGACGTCGGTGGCGGCGCTGGTCAGGCGGTTGACCAGATCCTCGCCGCGCAGCGACAGCTTGCTGATCATCTCGTCGCCGGCCGTGCCGAGCGCAGTGGTGATGTTTTCGCCGCGTCCGGCCAGGGCCTGGGTGATGCGGTCGCCGGAGCCGATGATGTTGGCGGCGATCTGCTCGCTCGCCTCGCCCAGATCCTTCGACAGCGATTCCTGCGCCGAAACGATCGAGGTGCGGACGCGCTCGGAATTGATGACGATCGCCTCGCGCTGGTTGGCGAGGTCGTCGATCAGGCCGCGCATGCGGACTTCATTGTCGGAATAGGAGCGTTCGAGCGCGGCGACTTCGTTATGGACGAGCAGTTCGAGCTCGCTGGCGCGGGCCAGTGCCCGCTCGATGCCGTCGCCCATGGCGGCGACTTCGCGGCGGATGGCCTGGCTGACGGTAACGACGGCTTCAGAAGCGGCGTCCTCGGGTTCGGAGAGGCGGGCGGCGACATCGGAGATCGAGCGCGCGGCGATGCGCATTTCCTGGGCGCGGGCCACCATCATGGCGATACCCCAGACGATGCCGACCGGCAGCACTAGGGCGAGCGCAATATTGGTGAACTGGGCCGAGCCCACGGCGCTGTCGCCGGAGAACAGGCTGATATTGGCGGAGCTCACATAGGCCGCAATGGCGCCGACCCAGGCGATCGAGAACAGCGAGGCGAGCGGATAGATCAGGCGCGACGGACGGCGCGCGGGCAGCGAGGCACCGCCGACGCGACGGTCGTCATTGGCGGGCATGCGGCTGTTGCGGCTGGACTGGCGGCCGCGCGGCGAGGCGCCGGCTTCTTCGGAACGGGTCGGGGAGGGCAGGGCGCGATTCGCAGCCGCTGCTGGGGCTTCTACCTTGCGCGGCGCATCGGCGCGGCGGGGCGCATCTCCCTTGCGGGGCGCCTCCTGAAGTCGGGGCGGCTCAAGCCGGCGATCACGTGGAACGCCACCAGCAGGTGCCCTCGGGCTTGCCGCCGTCGGAGCGTCGAAATCGATCCGGAGCGCCTCCTCCACGGCGGTGAGCGCTGCATCCACCGGGTCCTTGGACTTCGGGGTATTCGCCATTTTTTAGCCTCGCGTCCGTACTCGATACTCTGTCGGCCGCTTCGACGGGAACCCGTCAAAAGCACGAGGATGCTTCCAGGACACAGCTAGCGCTTGATACGTGCGCCGAGATTGCCACAACCCGTAGATCAGCCTGTCCCCCGGAGACGCCATACTCGCGATCCAGATCGGCCTTCACACCCTTGCCCGTAGCCCCACCTTTTGGCACATTAGGGGCAGGGGTACAAGAAAGTACGGCTTTCGGTCGCAATTTGTTAACAAGGTATTGACGGCGTGCGTCCCGGCTCCCCGCGAGACCGGCCGGAGCAGTTGTGTCCAAACGGAAAGACGTCGCAACCCGTTGAACGGCCCTTTGGCCCGCCCAGGTTGTATTGGATCTCGATCATCTTTGTGCCTTGCGGCTGTGACGTGTTTTTCGCGGCGGTTCGCCTGTCGAATTGGCTCTTTCAGAGCGGCTCTTCGAACGACGCGAAATATTCGCGATCGCGGTTGCAGCCTTTTCGGTCGCCGATTGCGATCTAGACCATCCGACGCCCGCATGACGAAACGGAAAGTCTGCGCGGCACCGCGATTTCGCTAGGGGATTCGCGGGCGTCGGATCGGCGATCGATCGTTAACCATCGCATCGGATTTCGGGTCGGCTGCGCCCATGCCGGCGGGGCCGGAGTACCAATCGGTCGCGGGCGCGGCTGCGCACAGGCCTTGGCACGCAAGCGGCATATCGCCTATAGGGGGCGGTCTTTTGCAGCGTCGCGGATGCCATGGCCAAGATCACCTATATCGCCTTTGACGGTACGCCATACGAGATTGAAGCCCGTGACGGCTCCACCGTCATGGAAAACGCCGTGCGCAATGCGGTGCCCGGCATCGAGGCGGAATGCGGCGGCGCCTGCGCCTGCGCCACCTGCCATGTCTATGTCGATGAGGCCTGGGTTGCGATCACCGGCGAGCCGGAGGCGATGGAGGAGGACATGCTCGACTTCGCCCAGGACGTACAGCCGAATTCGCGTCTCTCCTGCCAGATCCGCGTCAAGCCCGAGCTGGACGGCCTGATCGTCCGGATCCCCGAGCGCCAGGGCTAAGCCCCAGCGCGGCCGCGAGTGAGGTTGGTTTTGCTCGCTGGAGGCGTTTGCGCGGAACTTTGATCCTTTGCAGCGGTGCGCGCAGCGGTTAAACGTCGCGCGCATTCACTATTTTAACGGTATGATCATGAGCGAAACCATCGAAGCCGATGTCGTCATCGTCGGCGCTGGACCTGTCGGACTGTTTGCCGTCTTCGAACTGGGCCTGCTGGACGTTCGCTGCCACCTGATCGATATCCTGGACAAGCCCGGCGGCCAGTGCGCCGAGCTCTATCCCGAAAAGCCGATCTACGACATTCCGGCGTTTCCGATCATCACCGGCGACGGCCTGACCGAAAACCTGATGGCGCAGATCAAGCCGTTCGATCCGACCTTCCATCTCGGCGAGCAGGTGAACGGCATTGAGCGCCTGGAAGACGGTTCGTTCCGAGTCACGACCGATGCCGACAAGGTGTTCCTCACCAAGGTCGTCGTGATCGCGGCCGGCGGCGGTTCGTTCCAGCCCAAGCGCCCGCCGGTGCCCTCGATCGAGAACTTCGAAGGCAAGTCGGTCTTCTATTCCGTCCGCAAGATGGAATCCTTCCGCGACCACGACATCCTGATCGTCGGCGGCGGCGATTCAGCGCTCGACTGGACGCTGAACCTGCAGCCGATCGCCCGCAGCGTCACGCTGATGCACCGCCGCGACGCTTTCCGCGCCGCGCCGGACAGCGTCAACAAGATGCGCGCGCTGGTCGAGGCGGGCGAGATGAAGCTGATGTTCGGTCAGGTCACCGGGCTTGAGGGCGCCGATGGTCAGATCACGCACGCTGTCATCGCCGATAATGACGACAACGAGCACAAGCTGCCGACGACGCGTCTGCTGCCCTTTTTCGGCCTGACGATGAAGCTCGGCCCGATCGCCAATTGGGGCCTCAACCTGCATGAGAACCTGATCAAGGTCGACACCGAGAAGTTCCAGACCTCGGAGCCGGGCATCTTCTCGATCGGCGACATCAACTGGTATCCCGGCAAGCTGAAGCTGATCCTGTCCGGATTCCACGAGGCGGCGCTGATGGCGCAGGCCGCGAGCCGGATCGTGTTCCCGGACAAGAAGATCCTGTTCCAGTACACGACCTCGTCGACCAGCCTGCAGAAGAAGCTCGGCGTCGCCTGACCGACCGCGCCCGATGGCCCGGCGACAGCGCCGGGCCGGAACTCCGGGCGGCTCGGCCCGTTTTCCGATGATCCAGAGTCGGAGACGACGATGAAATCCAGCACGCATGAATTCGCCGATGCCGGCGACATCCCCAATAACCCGTCCTTGCCGCTGATCCTCTATCGGCAGGCGTTGACGGAGGACGGCACCGACCGCGCCTCCGCCTTCGAGCGCCTGTTCGCGTCGCATGGCTGGGGCGGCACCTGGCGGAACGGCATGTATCCGTTCCATCACTACCATTCGACCGCGCATGAAGTGCTCGGCATCGCTTCCGGGACGGTGACCGTCCAGCTCGGCGGCGAAACCGGCAAGGCGATGGAACTGGCGGCCGGCGATGCCGTACTCATTCCGGCCGGTGTCGGGCACAAGCGCCTCAGCTCCAGTCCCGACCTGTTGGTCGTCGGCGCCTATCCCGTCGGCCAGCGCTGGGATCTGATACGCGACGACGACGTCGTCGACGGCGTGGCGGTCCGGGCCAGGATCCGTGCGCTCGAGATGCCAGGCCAGGACCCGATCCGCGGCGCCGAAGGCCCGCTGCGCACCCATTGGGTGCAGGGCTAGGGGCGAGGTCCGAGGTCCGAGGCATCCCCACACTCGGCGTCATCCCGGGCTTGACCCGGGATCCATGCAGCCGGGTTCTTTGCCATCATGCTCTCGGGTAGTTCGGTCTGGAGCGAACCTCCCGGTATCACAGCTGCATGGATCCTCGCCTGCGCGAGGATGACGGCAGTGCGAGGGCTAAAGTCTGAAGGGCCTTGCGACGACCCAGCCCCGCGCCCGGCCGCCTTACGCTTCCGGTTTGCGGCCGCCCTTGCCGCCGATCTTGGTCAGTTCCGCGATGAAGTCCGCCATCGCCGGCGGCTTTTCGGCGATGAAGGGCAGGGGGCGGCAGACGTCGATCGCGGCGATGCCAACGCGCGCCGTCAAGATGCCGTTGATCACGCCTTCGCCAAGTCGCGCCGAAAGGCGGGCTGCGATGCCGTGGCCCAGGATCTGCTGCACCAGTGAGTCGCCCGCCGCCATGCCACCGGTAACGGCGAGATGGGCGATGACGGTGCGGGCGAGGCGGAGGAAGCCGAGCGTGCCGGGCCGGCCGCCATAGAGCTGGCCGAGCTGGCGGATCAGCCGCAGCGCGGTCACCAGCACGAACAGCAGGTCGACCAGCGCGCGCGGCGAGATCGCGGTCACCAGCGTCACCCGCTTGGCAGCGGATAGCACCAGCGTCTGCGCGGCGATATCGAGCGGGCGCAGCAGCTCCTGCTCGGAGAGGCCGATCAGGTCGCGTCCGTCGATGATCTCGGCGGCGTGCTGCGCCAAGGCGGCGCGGCCATGCGCCGTGTCCGGGCGCTCGCCATAGAGTTCCGTCAGGTCGCGCACCGAGGCGCGGGCGGCGATGCGGTCGTCGCGGCGGGCGGCGTCTTCGGCCGCCTCGCGAATCCTCGTGATCCGCCGCAGTCGCAGGAGGCCACCGATCTCGCGGAAGGCGAGGGCGATCAGCGCCATCCCGCCAATGGCGGCCACCGCCAGCGCGAACCAGCCAAGCCATTCGGCGCGCTGGAACAGATCCCGGATCAACTGGTCGACGGCGAGACCGATGCCAAGCGACAGCAGGATGCCGAGCGCGGAGACAAGAATGTTCGCCCAGCGCGGGCCGCGGCGCGGCTTCGGCAGGACAGGAACCGGCAGTTCCAGTTCCTCCGGCTCGGCGATCACCACCGGCCGGTCGCCGGGGCGGTGCGCGATATCGGGATCGTCGACGACGCGGATGCGGTCGAGGCGGAAGGCGGTCGGCTTGCGCGGAATGTCGGTCATGACAGCCGGTCTCCGATCAGGAATTCCAGCGCCCGGTCGAGGCGGATATGCGGCAGCGAGAGGGTGATGCCCTCCGCCGTCCGCTCCAGCGCGGGCGGACGGAAACGGACGAAGCGCAGCGAGGTCTGGCCCAGTTCAGAAGTTGAGTCAGCGCCTGAAAGAACTGAATCAGGATTGTTCGGCAAGTCGCCGGGAAAGAACGCGATTTCGGTTTTGCCGTCGAAGGTCTCGCCATCGATCGTCTCGCCGGCGAGCGGCGTTCCGATGATCGACGGCAACTTTTCCGAGTCCTGGATGACCACGCCTTCGCGGGTGGCGCGGACCGAGGCGAGGGCCGCCACCTCGACGCGCGCGCCGGCGGCCGAGGCCCGTTCGATCGCCGGCGCCAGCAGGCGGGACAGGATCGCTTCGAGCCGGTCATGGTCGGCGTGATGCAGGTGGTCGGCCTTGGTGGCGCCGATCAGGATGCGGTCGATACGGCGGGTCATCAGCCCGCCCAGCCACGAGCCGGAGCCGGGCCGGTAGCAGCCGAGGATCTCGGTCAGCGCAGCGCCGAGATCGGCCACGGCGGCGGGGCCTGCATTCAGCGCGTTCAGCGCGTCGACCAGCACGATCTGGCGGTCGAGCCGGGCGAAGTGATCGCGGAAGAATGGCTTTACCACCACGGACTTATAGGCCTCGTAGCGGCGCGCCATCATCCGGCCGAGCGAGCCGGGCGGCAGGGCGTCTTCCCGCTCGGGGAGCGGCGAGAAGGTCAGCGCCGGCGAGCCCTCGAGATCGCCCGGCATCAGGAAGCGGCCGGGCGGCAGGGTCGACATGGCGTTTTCATCGGCGCGGCAGGCGCGCAGATAACCGGTGAACAGCGCCGCCAGCTCGCGCGCCACGGCTTCGTCCTCTGCTGCCGCGGGATCGATGGTCTCGAGCCGCGCCAGCCAGGGGGCGGCGGCGGCCATTCGCGCCGGGCTTCGGGCCATGCCGAGCGCCTCGCGCGACCAGCTGGCGTAGTCCTTGGCGAGCAGGGGGAGATCGAGCAGCCACTCGCCGGGATAATCGACGATGTCGAGGTTGAGCTTGCCGGGCCCGAAGCGGTGCTTGAAATAGGACGCGGATTCGTAGGCGATGGTCAGCCGCAATTCGCTGATCCGGTAGGTCGAATCCGGCCAGATGCGCTGGTCGACCAGGGCGCGGACGTGATCCTCGTAATCGAAGCGCGGCACGTCGTCGTCGGGCTGAGGCTCCAGCTTGGCGCCGGTCACGCGGCCCGTCGAATAGGCGCGGAACAGCGGCAGGCGGCCGCCATGGACAAGATTGTGCACCAGCGCCGTGATGAAGACCGTCTTGCCGGCGCGCGCCAGCCCCGTGACCCCCAGGCGGACGGTCGGCGAGACGAGATCCGCCGCGCGATCTCCAAGCGTTGCGAGCGCGAGGCGCGCTTCGTCGGTCAGCGTGGTCAGCTTCAAGGGTCCCGTTCCTGGCCGGAGGAGTGCGGCCGCTCGCGTCTGGGCCGAACAGCCGGCCGCTGTCCCATGTAGGCACGGCCGGCGGGCGGCAAAAGATCTATTCGTCGTCGGCGATCGGTTCGGAGCCGACCAGCTCCAACTCGCGCGGGCGGAAGAAGGCGACGACACGCCCGGTCCGGGGCCGGAGTTCCGACCATTTGTGGATGTCGAAGTCGATGACCGCCAGGCCGGCGGTCGGGAACTTGTCGGCGATCTCCTCGCGCAACGCGGGATTGCCGTTGCCGATCAGTTCGATGGCGGTGTCCTGCATGGTCGGGTTGTGGCCGATCATCATGAGGTTGCGCGCATTGCCGCCCAGCGCGCCGATCGTGTCGATATAGGCGTCGGCGCCGACTTCGTAGAGCCCGCGCGTGATGCGGATCTCCAGATCGGTCGAGATCATCGGCATCAGCCCCATCAGCGTCTCGCGCGTGCGGCGGGCGGAGGAGCAGAGAATGCGGTCCGGGATCAGGCGGTGGGCCGCGAGATGCTCGCCGATCATCGTGGCCGCGCGCCGTCCGCGAGGGGCCAGCGGTCGATCGAAATCGGCGAGGCCGGCGACATCCCAGGCGGACTTGGCGTGGCGGAGCAGAAGAAGACGCATGTTGGTCGTTTCGTTCCCGGTTCGGCCGCGAATTCTACCTCAATCGAGGCAGCCGCGCGCGTTCTGATGAATACGCTGTCATGGCTTGCTTCCGAACTCAATCCGGCGCCGAAGGGAGACGGGGCGCCGATCGGCAGGGGGAGTGGCGTCAGCCCGCGTTGCGAGCGAAGCGCGGATTGGGGCGCACTTCCCCATTATAAGGCTCGGGACGGCGGACATTGCGCGAATTGTCGACCACGGCCTGGAGCGCGCTGTCGGAAACGGCGCGGGCGGTCGCCAAGGCGGCAAGGTTGATCTGCAGCACCGAGCGGAACTCCTCGTGCCGCTGGCGCAGTCGGGCGACCTGGCCCGGATCGAGGTCTTCCAGGCTCTGGCCGATCGCGCCCAGCACGGCGAGTTCGTCCATGTAGCGCTTGGCATAATAGCTCTTGCGCTGGCCCAGTTCGCGCGCGGCGAAGATCTTGCCGGCGCGCAGCAGCTCGGCCTCGGCTTCGATCAGCTGCAGCAGGGCATCCATGGTCGCCTCGATGCCGGTGAGCGTGGTGGCGGCGTCGGGGTTTCCGGCTTTGGGTGCCGGCTCCGGCGAGGGCCTGCGGTGGGCGTGCTGGGATCGAGCTTCAGTCACCGAGATTTTCCCTGGTCGAGCGCAGCGGACGCGGAACGGTAGGCCACCCGCCTGGACGCGGGACCGGCAGCTCTGGCCGCAAAGCTCATTCAAACATTGGTAATATTAACGAAGTTTTACCTTCCGTTGCGGCAATGTCACGGTCGTCGCGGGCCTATTGCGCCGCAACAAGGCCATTTTCCGGTTTGGCGGCGGCATGAGTATTTCAAGTATATTCAATGGGTTGAAGAGAAACCCGAAACTTCGGCGGCCGTCATAGCCGGCTTCGAAAGTGCTTTTTTCGGGAGTCTCATAATCCCGCTCGCGGGCGGTTGTCCTAGGCAAGACGCATCGCTATATTCCGCGCCGAAATGCCATCGACAAGGGGTCATTCATGACGCTAGATACCCTTGAAGCGTATCGGCCTTCGGAAGCCGAACCCTTCATGAACGAGCGGCAAAGGGAGTACTTCCGCAAGAAGCTCCTCGCCTGGAAAGACGATATTCTCCGGGAGTCCCGGGAAACCCTTCAGCATTTGCAGGACGAAAACGTAAACCATCCGGATCTCGCCGACCGTGCGTCGTCGGAGACGGATCGCGCGATCGAACTCAGGGCCCGTGATCGTCAGCGCAAGCTGATCGCCAAGATCGATGCCGCCCTGCAGCGGATCGATGATGGCAGCTACGGCTACTGCGAGGAAACCGGCGAACCGATCAGCCTCAAGCGTCTTGACGCCCGGCCGATCGCAACGCTGTCGATCGAGGCACAGGAGCGCCATGAGCGGCGCGAGCGCGTCTATCGCGACGAATAGCGCGATCGTCCTTCGAAGAATTGAAAAGGGCGCGGAACCATGGTTCCGCGCCCTTTTTGTTGCTTTCGCGCTGGCAGAGCCACGCGGTACCGACGGTTCGCCCTAGCGAACCGTGGCCCAGGCCTCGCTTAGCTCTTGCGAGCGTTGGAAATCTCGCCCAGCAGGCGCGCCATTTCCTTTTCGAGATCGCCGACCGACGACGAGACCTCGGAGGGTGCGGGCGATTCCGGCTGCGGCGCTTCGATGAAGTCCTCGGCGATCGCCACCGGGGCGTCTTCCGGCTGCGGCGGCTCGACCGAAGGAGCGGAGGAGCGGGGCGGCGCGCCATAGAGATGCGCGTCGTCGGCGCTGGCCGAGTCCGGTCCCAGATCGAAGATCGGCTCGAAGCGCGCCAGGCGGTCGGCCTCGTCCTCCATTCCCGCGAAGGGATCGGCATCTGAGATCACCGGAGGCGCGGGCGGAATGATCGGACGGCGCGGTCCGGCGCGGGCCGGGTCGACGGAAGGCGCCGGCGCGGCGTTGGGGGCTACCGGCGTCTGCTGCGAGCCGAGCAGCGGGCGCGGATCGTAGGGGCGGGGGCGCTGGCCGGTCGGACGACCTTCATTCGGCTCGGAGGGCGATGCCGCCGGCATCGGGCGCGGCATGGGAACCGATTCCGGCGGGATCTCGACGGTGGTCGGCGTGTGGCGCGGACGATTGCCGGACAGGAAGCTCGGGAAGCCCCGGCCGGTGCGCGGCTCGGGCGCCGGGCGCTGCGGCGGGGTAGAGGGAGCCGGCGGGGCGGCGCGCTGCGGCTGGGGCGCGGGCTCGAAGCTGGCGTCGGGTTCGGTCGGCGCGAAGTCCGTCTCGGTCACGCGCTCCTCGATCGATTCCGATTCCTCTTCGAAAACCGCAGCCGGACGGCGAGCGGACGCCTCGGCGGGCAAGGGCGCTTCGGCCGGCTGAATGTCGGCCGGCTGCGCCAGATCCGGGCGGCGCGATTCCGCCGGGCGCGCGGCACCTTCCGCGACGGGCGGCACGGCGCGGGCGGTCTGCGGCATCGGGCGCGCCGGGGCCGGCTCGGCGCGGGCCGGAACCGGCTCCGGACGCTGCGGCTCCTGGCGGATCGGATCCGGACGGATCGGTTCCTGCCGGATCGGCTCCTGGCGCAAGGGCTCGAGACGGCGCGTCTGCTGCTGCGGGCGCTGGATGCCGGGCTCGACGACCACGTCGCTCGGGCCACCGATCAGGATCAGGTGCTCGACATTGTCGCGGCGCACCAGGATCAGCCGGCGGCGCTGGTCGAGCGGCAGGGCGTCCAGCACGGCGAGCCGCGGCTGGCGGCCGCGCGCCGGGTTGGCGCCGAGACTGCCATTGGTGAACAGGCGGATCAGCCAGAAGACCACCAGGATGACCAGGAGAACCACGACGAGCGTGATCACGAACTGGGCAATGGTCGCGCCTGTGTCGCCGAACATTGGCGCCAGATAATCGTGCATCTTACTCTCCCGACTTCCGATTCCGGTGCTGCCCGCATGCAGGCCATGAAACGGATCGAACCAGCGCCATCAGGCGTCTCGGCTCGATTCCTTGCTTATTCGACGTCTTTGCCGGGCGCTAGGCCTGGAAAGGCCCCGCAACACCAGCCGTCGCCAACAATCCCTTGGCGCCGTTAAGAATTCATTGACCATGGCTGTGGCAGAATCCAGTGGATTCGCATGTCCATGCGCGTTGAAGGCGTCATTGTTCTGGGAAAAGTGGCCTTGTCAGGGCTCAGCCGGCTTCATGTCGCCGGTGATTCTCGATCCTGCGGGGGCAGGGGGAGGCTCCCTCTTTAGGGGAGAGCCTGCCGTCCTGCCCCGATTTCCGCCGGTCTGCGTTGAATTAACAAGCGATCCTCCGCATTCTGCCTGTTAGAAGCGAACAGCGATTCTTCGCGGTCAACAAGCGTTCGCAAGGATCTATGAACAGATGGGCAGACCGGGGTGCAGGGGTTCATGCCGCACAAGTCGAGCCGCGTGACGGCATGACCGACGACAGCAACCAGAAAACGCATCGCCGCGCGCTGGTCGATCGGTCGGATCGCCCCGGCGGGATCGGGCGACTGCTGGTGCTTGCCTGCTGCCTGGTCGGCGCGGCGCTCGCCTTTGCCCTGCTGCCGCCCCAGGCGGCGGAGCCCTTCATCTTCGCGCTGCTCGGACTGCTCGCCGTGGTCGGCGTCTTCACGCTGTTCGCTGCGGCCATCGGGCTGATGCGCTTCACCGGCCGCTCGCCGCGCGACGATCTCGGCCGCGGCTTCATCGACAGCATGGCCGAAGGCTTGGTCATCACCGATCGGGACAGCCGCATCCTCTATGCCAATGCCGCCTATGCCGATCTGGTCGGCGCCGACGAGGGCAAGGATGTGCGCGTCGTCGAGCGCGTCTTCTCCGGCGACCAGGCAGCGAGCGAGGCGATCTACCGCCTGTCGCAATCGATCCGCGAAGGTCGCGCCGCCGTCGAGGAAGTGCGCATGCCGAGCCCGCTGGCGGGGCCTGCTAACGGCACGCCGCGCTGGTATCGCATCCGCGTCCGCCCGGTGAATGCCGGCAAGGATGACGGCCGCCTGCTGACCGCCTGGCAGGTCGCCGACGTGACCCATGACCGCGCCCAGCAGGAGACCGTCTTCCAGGACCTGCAGCACGCCATCGACTATCTCGACCATGCGCCGGCCGGCTTCTTCTCGGCCGAGCCGGATGGCCGCATCGTCTATCTGAACGCGACGCTCGCCGACTGGCTCGGCATCGACCTGACCTATTTCAAGGCCGGCGCCCTCACGCTCGGCGACATCGTGCGCGGCGACGGCGCGGCGCTGCTCTCGGTCGACCGCGAGAATTCCGGCGAGATGCGGCCGCAGACGATCGATCTCGATCTCGTCAAGCAGAACGGCCAGAGCCTGCCGGTGCGTCTGCTGCATCGCGTGCCCTTCGCCGGCGACGGCGCACCGGGCGCGACCCGCACCATCGTACTCAATCGCGGCCCCGGCGAGGAGACGTCCGAGGCGTTGCGCGCGGCGGAAGTGCGCTTCACCCGCTTCTTCAACCATACCCCCTTCGCGATCGCCTCGATCGACAAGTCCGGCCGGATCGGCCGCACCAACGCGCCCTTCGCGCGCCTGTTCGGGCCGATCAAATCGGATGGCGGCAGCCGCGCCCGCCTGATCGACGTGATCGCCGAGAGCGAGCGCCCGGCGCTGGAGGCAGCGCTGGAAAGCGCTGCCGGCGGCCGCAGCGAGATCCCGCCTGTCGACACCACCATTCTCGGCCATGGCGAGCGCAGCGTGCGCTTCTATGTGACGGCCGTCGACGAGGGCGCCAACGAGCGCGAGATCGCCACCGTCTATGCGCTGGAGACGACCGAGCAGCGGGCGCTGGAGCTGCAATTCGCGCAGAGCCAGAAGATGCAGGCGATCGGCCAGCTGGCCGGCGGCGTCGCGCACGACTTCAACAACGTGCTGACGGCGATCATCGGCTTCTCCGACCTGTTGCTTGCCAACCATCGGCCGAGCGACCCGTCCTTCCAGGACATCATGAACATCAAGCAGAACGCCAACCGCGCGGCCGGACTCGTCCGCCAGCTGCTGGCCTTCTCGCGCCGCCAGACGCTGCGCCCGCAGGTGCTGGCGATGGGCGACGTGCTGTCCGATCTCTCGATCCTGCTGGAGCGTCTGCTCGGCGAGAAGGTCAAGCTGCAACTGGTGCATGGCCGCGATGTCTGGCCGATCAAGGCCGACCTCAACCAGTTCGAGCAGGTCGTCATCAACCTCGCCGTCAATGCGCGCGACGCCATGCCGAAGGGCGGCACGCTGACCATCCGTACGCGCAACGTCACGCCGGAAGAGGTAGCGGAGTTCAGCTACAAGCCGCTGCCGCCGGCCGACTACGTGCTGATCGAAGTGGCGGATACCGGCACCGGCATCCCCGTCGAGGTGCAGTCGAAGATTTTCGAGCCGTTCTTCTCAACCAAGGATGTCGGCAAGGGCACCGGCCTCGGCCTCTCGACGGTGTACGGCATCGTCAAGCAGACCGGCGCGCATATCTTCTTCGACAGCGAGACGGATGTCGGCACGACCTTCCGCATCTTCGTGCCGCGCCACGTTCCGCTCGTCTCGGCCAAGCCCGAGGTTATCGCCGAGAAGGCGCCGGAGATCGCCGATCTCACCGGCAGCGCCAGTATTCTTCTGGTCGAGGATGAGGAGGCCGTGCGCGCCTTCGCCGCCCGGGCGCTCGCCTCCCGCGGCTACACCGTGCACGAGGCGGCCTCCGGCATCGAGGCGCTGGAGATCATGCGCGAGACCGGCGGCACGATCGATCTTGTCGTCTCGGACGTCGTCATGCCGGAACTCGATGGCCCGTCGCTGCTTCGCGAGCTGCGCAAGGAGCGTCCGGGGCTGAAGATCATCTTCGTCTCTGGCTATGCCGAGGATGCCTTCGCCAAGAACCTGCCGGATGGCGAGACCTTCAACTTCCTGCCGAAGCCGTTCTCGCTCAAGCAGCTGGCGACCGCCGTCAAGGAAACGCTCGGCCAGTAGGCCGGGCGGTTAGCGCTGGCGCGTGCGGCGCTTGCCAAGCCGCGGCCGCCTGCGGAGAATGCTGGTCTGTTTCCAACTGGAATGATGTGCATGAACGACCGAACCGCGTCCGCCGTCGAGGCCGCGACCACCGCCTTGCCTTTCCGGATCGACCCGGTCACCCGGCGCGTTTCGATCGACGCGAAGGATCCGGCCTTCTTCCAGAACCCCTATCCGGTGTTCGAGGCGATCCGCGCCATCGCGCCGGTGTTCTTCTGGGAAGAGCTGAATGTCTGGTGCTTCCTGTCGGCCGATGACGTCAACGCGCTCTATCGCGACCGCCGCTTCGGCCGCGAGATCCTGCATGTGGCCACGCGCGAAGAGCTCGGCATCCCGGAGATCCCCGCGCACCTGAAGCCGTTCTACGACGTCGACAACCTCTCCATGCTGGAGCGCGAACCGCCGGTTCACACCCGCCTGCGCACGCTCGTGAACCGCGCCTTCGTCTCGCGCCAGATCGAAAGGCTGCGCCCGCGCATCGAAGCGCTCTGCCACGAGCTGATCGACGGGTTCGCGGCGAAGGGCGAGATCGACCTGATCGAGGCCTATGCGACGCCGATCCCGATCACGGTGATCGCCGAAATCCTCGGCGTGCCGGTGGAGCGCGCGCCGGACCTGCTCGCCTGGTCGCATGCCATGGTCGGCATGTACCAGCTCGGCCGCACCCGCGCGATGGAGGACGCCGCTGTTGCCGCGACGCTCGCCTTCTCCGCCTTCCTCCGGGGCTATGTGCAGGAGCGGCGCGGCAAGCCCGGCGACGACCTGATCAGCCAGTTGATCGCGGCCGAGGAACAGGGCGAGAAGCTCTCCGAGGACGAGCTGATCACCACCTGCATCCTGCTGCTCAATGCCGGCCACGAGGCGACGGTGCATGCGCTGGGCAATGGCGTGCGCGCGATCCTGCGCTCGGGCGCGGATCCGGCGGCCCTGTTCGCGACGCCCGAATCGACGGCCGCGACGGTGGAGGAATGCCTGCGCTACGACCCGCCGCTGCACATGTTCATGCGCTATGCGCTGGAGGATCTGGAATTCGGCGGCCTCGCGCTGAAGAAGGGCCAGCAGGTCGGCCTGATGCTGGGCGCGGCCAATCGCGATCCCAACCGCTATCTCGCCGCCGACCAGTTCGATACCACGCGGGAGCTGAAGCCGCATGTCTCCTTCGGCCTCGGCATTCATTTCTGCATCGGCGCGCCGCTGGCGCGGCTGGAAATGCAGGTCGCGCTGCCGATCCTGTTCGAGCGGCTGAAGGGCCTGCGCCTGGCCGGCGCGCCCAGCTATCGCGACGACTATCATTTCCATGGTCTGGACGGGCTGCAGCTCGCATGGGACGCCTGATGCGGAACGCCTCCGCCGACGCTCGTGCCGTTTCGTCGCTGCAGCCGCGCCGGCCTGTCCGGTGTGTGGCGGGTGCGGAAACGGGGACAAGGCCGCTTATCAAGCCGGGCCGCGTGGAGTAAAACCCAGCCATGATTGAAGGTCAGCCCAGCGCAACAGCCTTTCGCGTCGCCATGCGTCGCGCGGCCCACCAGCTCCTCGATAAGCCTTTGATATTCGAGGATCCGCTCGCTCTCACCATCGTCGGGGGCGATCGCGGCTCGGTTCTGGCCCGCGACGAACTTTCCCGCGCCGATTCGCCGGGCGGCGAGACGATCCGCGCCTTCCTCGCGGCGCGCAGCCGCTTTGCCGAGGACCGGCTCGCCGCCGCCGTCGCGCGCGGGGTGCGCCACGTCGTCGTGCTCGGCGCCGGGCTCGACACCTTCGCCTATCGCAATCCCTTCGCTGACAAGGGCGTCGTCGTCTATGAGGTCGACCACCCGGCCACCCAGGCCTGGAAGCGCGATCGCCTGGCCGCGACCGGCATTCCGGTGCCCGAAGGCGTGCGTTTCGTGCCGGTCGATTTCTCCGTCGACAAGCTGGACGAACGGCTGCTCGCCGCGGGGCTCGACCCCGCCGCACCGACCTTCTTCTCCTGGCTCGGCGTCGCGCCCTATCTGACCGAGGCGGCGATCTTCTCGACGCTGGGCATCATCGCGGCGCGCCCGGGCGGCAGCGAAGTCGTGTTCGATTATGCCGAGATCCCGGACAAGCTCACCCTGCTGCAGCGGCTGGCCTTCACGACGCTCTCCGGCCGCACAGCGAGCCTCGGCGAGCCCTTCGTCACCTTCTTCAAGCCCGATGATCTGGCAGGCCGCCTCGCCGGGCTCGGTTTCGCCTCGATCGAGGATCGCACCGGTCCGGAACTGGGGCAGCTCTATCTCGGCGGGGCTTCGGCGCTGGACCGCGCCGCCGTTGGCCATGTCGTGGCCGCGATCAAGGCCCCCGCAGCGCCATCGCCGTGACGGAGACTGTCCGCGGGCGGTAGCGCCGCCAGGTCTTCCGAGCCTCGGATCTCGCGCAGCAATTTGCGCCGGATCGCTTCCTGGAAATGGTGGAGCCCAAGCACGGGCTCCACGAAGGCGTCCGGCCCGCCAATCACCTCGCTGTGGAAATAATCGACCAGTCGCATCGGCGTGACGGTGTCGTCGTCCTGCGACGAAACCCCTTGCAGCAGGCGCTTGTAGACGATCGGCAGTCCGTTGATGGTGATGCCGCGCGCCACCAGGACATCGCGCACGCTGGCCGGGTCGGGTCCGCGATTGTTGACGCCATCGCCGGATATGTCGATCACCCGGCGCGCGCCGACATACCCGGCGCTGTCAAACAGCGAGGCGGCGCGAAGCAGCGCGCTACTGATCGAGGTTCCCATCGGCAGCCGACCGGGAATGCGGCGCTCCAGCGCATCGGCCAGTTCCCCGGCACTGGCGGCGTCCGAGACCAGTCGCCAGTCGACGATGACATTCTGGCGCTGCTCGCCGGCCCATTCCACGCACACCACGGCGATTCGCCGATGACGGCCGCTCCGGATCGCCTGCACGATCTCCGCGTCGCGAAACGCGGCGACGAAGCCATCGCGCTGCAGGGCACGCTCTTCGACATCCATGGACGTGGAAACGTCGAGGGCAATCACGAGTTGTAGATCAACTTGGATGCGGTCTTGGGCATTTGCTTCCCGCCAAATGCCTATTTGACTTATCGCGAAGGCAGCCAAAGTTATGATGAGGCATGTCCGAAGCGCTTTTCCAGTCTTCCGGAGGGCGGAAGAGCACGACATGCTTCACCCCATGGCGGCGTTGTTCTGGATTCCTGTGGCAGAATCCCTGGACAAGCCGCGTCTTCGCGCCATTGAGGGGATTATGCATGGCGCCATCCCATCACGATCTTGATGGAGGTGTCCATTCA
This sequence comes from Kaistia sp. UC242_56, assembly GCF_044452255.1. Taxonomy (NCBI): domain Bacteria; kingdom Pseudomonadati; phylum Pseudomonadota; class Alphaproteobacteria; order Hyphomicrobiales; family Kaistiaceae; genus Kaistia; species Kaistia sp. UC242_56. Next base: position 3,516,670 of record NZ_JBIOAN010000002.1, on the reverse strand, counting down.
CATTCGCGCCGGTTGGGGACGGGCGCTGGGGGGCTTCTGGGATGTTGGCGCAATCGGCCTGGTCCGGCGGCGCGGCGTGCGAGCGGGCAGGGGTGGCTGACCGCCTCCGGCAAGGGGCCGAGCCCGGGCGCGAAATGCCCGGGGCTCGGCGGGGTCTCAGACCAGGGCCGCGGCGATCTCGGCGGCGAGCTTGGCATTGTTCTTCACCAGGGCGATGTTGGTGACCAGGCTGCGGCCGGCGGTCAGTTCCAGCATGCGGCCGAGCACATAGGGCGTCACCTGCTTGGCGCGAATGCCGTCGCGATCGGCATCGGCGATCGCGGTGTCAATATAGCCACGCATTTCCTCGGCCGGGATCTCGTCGGCGAGCGGCACCGGATTGGCGACCAGCATGCCGCCCTCGAGGCCGATCTCGGCGCGCTTGGCGATGAAGGCTGCGATCTCGCGCGGCGCGTCGAGGCGCAGCGGCGTGGGCAGGCCGCTCTGGCGCGACCAGAAGGCCGGCAGTTCGTCCTGGCCGACCGTGACGACCGGCACGCCCAGCGTCTCCAACACTTCCAGCGTCTTCGGGATGTCGAGCAGCGCCTTTGCGCCGGCGCAGACGACCGTCACCGGGGTCTTGGCGAATTCGTAGAGATCGGCCGAAACGTCATAGGTCGTCTCTGCGCCGCGATGCACGCCGCCGATTCCGCCCGTTGCGAACACGCGCACGCCGGCCAAATGGGCGGTGATCATGGTGGCGGCCACCGTCGTGGCGCCGGGACGGCCGGTCGACAGCGCGAAGGCGAGATCGGCCCGCGACACCTTCATCACATCCTTGAGGCCCGCCAGACGCTCGAGCTCGTCCGCCGTCAGGCCGACCCGGATCTTGCCGTCCATGATGGCGATCGTTGCCGGCACCGCGCCATTGGCCCGCACGATGTCCTCGACGGCGCGCGCCGTCGCGATGTTGTCGGGATAGGGCATGCCATGGGTGACGATCGTCGTTTCCAGCGCGACCAGCGGCTTGCCATCGGCCTTGGCCGCCGCGACTTCGTCGGAAAGGATGATGAGATCGGACTCGGACATTCTGTGGATCACCATTCTGAAGGGGGCGGACCGGCACCGGGGTTCGGCGAAGCGCATCCGCGAAAAGGCGGACCATGGCCGATCGCCCCCGTTCTCGGCAAGCCTTGTCCGCGCCGGGCGGCCATGTCCGGCGCACATGTCGCGCCGGTCGATTGCAGGCCGAGCGGTTTGCGGTTCTTATCGGCGCTCGATCGATCCAATCCGGCCTTGGCTGGCAGCAAGAGGCTTCCAGCATGTCGAAGACCGCTCTCGTCACCGCCGCCAGCAAGGGAATCGGCGCGGGTATCGCCCGCCGCCTGGCCGCCGACGGCTACCGGGTCGGCCTGCTCGGCCGTTCGGAAGGCGTCGAGTCGCTCGCCGAGGAGCTGGGCGGCTTCGCCGTGCGCGGCGATGTGACGAACGCCGAGGATTTGCAGGCGCTGGTCGAGCGCGCCCGGGCGGAGACGGGCCGGATCGACGCCATCGTCGCCAATAGCGGCCATGCCGCCAAGAAGAAGCTGCTCGATCTCGACGACGAGGACTGGCGCGCCGCGCAGGACATGTTCCTGATGCCGACCGTTCGCCTGTTGCGGGCGGCGCGCGCCGATCTGGAAGCCTCGAAGGGCGCTTTCGTCGCCATGTCGAGCTTTGCCGCCGCCCGGCCGGATGGCGATTTCGCCTCGTCCTCGGTGTTACGCGCCGGGCTTTCCGCCTATGTCGCGGTGGCGGCGCGCACGCTCGCCAAGGATGGCATCACCATCAACGCCGTCGCGCCCGGCTTCATCGATTCGCTGCCCAGCACGCCCGAGCGGATCGCCCGCATCCCGGCCGGCCGCTATGGCGAAGTCGCCGAGCTTGCCAGCGCCGTCGCCTATCTCGTCTCGCCGCTGGCGCGCTATGTCACCGGCCAGACGATCACCGTCGATGGCGGCCTGACATCCTGATCCCCCGCGCGGGCGGGGCTACTTGTCCTTCAGGTAGTCCGCCACGGCCGCGTAGGCCGGAAGGCTCGTCGGGTCGTTGGCCGCATTGCTGGTGACCGGGTTCGAAGCGAAGCGGGCAATCACCATCTGCGCGGCCGGATCGACATAGATCGCCTGGCCGTGCACGCCGCGCGCCATGAAGGCGCCGTTCGGATTGTTGGTGATCCACCACATGCCGGTATAGCTCCAGCCCTTGAGCAGCGGGTAGTCAGCCTTGGCGAACTTGGCCGGGTCGCCGCCGGCGCGGATATGGGCTATCGCGGCCTCCGGGATCAGGCGTTCACCATTCAGCATCCCGCCACCCAGCATCAGCTGGCCGATCCGCGCGAGGTCGCGCAGGCCGGCGTTGAACCCGCCGCCGGCAAACGGTGTGCCGATCGAATCAACCGTGTAATAGGCGTCCAGCTCGGCGCCCATCCGGCTCCAGATCCGTTCCGACAGCAGCGTGGCTACCGACTTGCCGGTGACGCGGGCGATGATCCAGCCGAGCGCATCGGAATTGATCGTCTTGTAGCCGAAGGCGGCGCCATGCTCGCCTTCCTTGCGCACCGTCTTCAGGTAGTCGAAATAGCTGCGCGGGCCCTTGTAGTCGGCGGGCTTTGGCAACGGACTGCCGGCGGCCGAATAGATCCAGACATCGGCGTTCGGATCCGAATAATCCTCGCTGTAGTGAAGCCCGGTGGTCATATCGAGCACCTGGCGCACGGTCGCGTCGCCGAACGCGCTGCCGGCGAGTTCCGGCACCAGCGTCGCCACCTTGGACTTGTCGTCGATCGTCCCCTCGGCGACGAGTATTTCGCCCAGCAGGCCGGTCAGCGACTTGGTCACTGACATCGCGGCATGCTGCCCGGTCTCGTCCAGGCAGCCGGCATAGCGCTCATAGACCAGCACGCCCTTGTGCAGGATGACGAGGCCATCGGTATAGTTGACGTCGAACGCCTCGCCGAACGTCATCGGCTTGGCTCCGCCGAGCGGCATGAAGCTCAGGCCCTCGATCGAATCGTCGATCTTCCGCTCGAAGAAGCGCAGCCGCCCGAGGCCGCGCCCGACGCCGATTGTCGGCATCAGCTGGCGGAAATGGCAGACCGTCCAGCGCAGCTTGGGGAAGGCGAAATAGTCGCCATCGCTGAAGCGGATGATCTTGTCGGCCGGCGGCGGCGCGCCGACCATCCAGCCAAGCGTTGCGGGATCCGATTGCTGCGCTGTCATCGGGGTCGCCTCCTCGGCGCTGGCAGGGTGTGGCAGTGTCATCGCGCAGCCCAGGCCCAGGGCGACAAGGGCGGCCAGGCGGCGGGGCAGGGCGCGGAGAGGCGGCGGAGCTGGAATCGGGGCCGGCGGGAGCGACATCATGCGGTCTCCTCGGGTCCGGCTTGCGGCTCGCAATGGCGGCGTCCGTGCCGTCCTCGCTGCCACTCTAGCCTGCCCTGCGGCGTCGTGGCTCAAAAAGAGAACAAGGGTCGCCGCATTGCCGCTTGAAGACGAGAACAAAACGTGTACATTGTCCCTGTTTGCTCACGTCCGAGCGGTGTGGAATAAGGAGCGCCGGAATGTCTCAATCTTCTCTCCGTCTCGTCGAAGGGGCCACAATGGACAAGTCGAAGGCGCTGGATGCAGCGCTCTCCCAGATCGAACGGGCCTTTGGCAAGGGCTCGATCATGCGCCTCGGCCAGAACAAGGCCGTCGAGATCGGAACCGTTTCCACCGGCTCGATCGGGCTCGATATCGCACTCGGCATTGGCGGCCTGCCGCGCGGCCGAATCGTCGAGGTGTACGGTCCGGAATCCTCGGGCAAGACCACGCTGGCGCTGCAGACCATCGCCGAAGCGCAGAAGAATGGCGGCATCTGCGCCTTCGTCGACGCGGAACACGCGCTCGATCCGATCTACGCCCGCAAGCTCGGCGTCAATCTCGATGACCTGCTGATCTCGCAGCCCGATACGGGCGAGCAGGCCCTGGAGATCACCGACACGCTGGTGCGCTCCGGCGCCGTCGACGTGCTCGTCGTCGATTCGGTCGCAGCGCTGACGCCGCGCGCCGAAATCGAAGGCGAGATGGGCGACAGCCTGCCGGGCCTGCAGGCCCGCCTGATGAGCCAGGCGCTGCGCAAGCTCACCGCTTCGATCTCGAAGTCGAACACCATGGTGATCTTCATCAACCAGATCCGCATGAAGATCGGCGTGATGTTCGGCAATCCCGAGACCACGACCGGCGGCAATGCGCTGAAGTTCTACGCGTCCGTCCGCCTCGACATCCGCCGCATCGGCGCGATCAAGGAGCGCGACGACGTCGTCGGCAACCAGACCCGCGTCAAGGTGGTCAAGAACAAGCTGGCGCCGCCCTTCAAGCAGGTCGAATTCGACATCATGTATGGCGAAGGCATCTCCAAGATGGGCGAGCTGGTCGATCTCGGCGTCAAGGCCGGCGTCGTCGAGAAGTCGGGCGCCTGGTTCTCCTATGACAGCCAGCGACTCGGCCAGGGCCGCGAGAACGCCAAGAGCTTCCTGCGCGACAACCCGAAGGCAGCGGCCGCGATCGAGCTGGCGATCCGCCAGAATGCGGGCCTGATCGCCGAGCAGCTGACCAAGGGCGAGCCCGAGTCGGATGACGGCGAGGACGACGCACTCGAGGCGTGATCGTCCCGGCCGGGCACATCGGGTGGCGGCGGTCGCCGCCATCCGCGCTTGGTCATGCTGGTTAGAAGTCGTGCCGGGGAGGAACGCAAATGACCGAGCTGGAGACGCGGAGCGGCGGCTGTCATTGCGGGCGCGTGCGCTTCACGGCGCGCGGCGCCTTCGACGCGGCGATCTCGTGCAATTGCTCGATCTGTGGCAAGCGCGGCCATTGGCTCGCCTTCGTGCCCGCCGGCGATTTCGAGCTGGAGCAGGGTGCCGATTCCCTTTCCGACTACCAGTTCAGCCATCGCCGCATCCACCATCTCTTCTGCGCGACCTGCGGCGTCGGCTCCTTCGGCCGCGGCACCGCGCCGGACGGTTCGGCGATGGTGGCGGTCAATGTGCGATGCCTCGACGACGTCGATCTCACGGCGGTGACGGTCACGGCCTATGACGGTCGCAGCGCCTGAACGGCGCCGCCGCGCGAGGCGTTAAGGACGGCTTACGCGTTTTCTGGACAGTCCGTCGACCGGTCGCTACAAACGCCCGCACAATTCCTTCGGCGGGGTACGCTCTTGCGCGCCCCCCTCTGTAGCAGGCGGGTCAGTTTCCATGAGCAGCGTCAACGACATCCGGTCGGCGTATCTCGGCTTCTATCAGAAGAACGGTCACGAGATCGTCGCGTCGAGCCCGCTCGTGCCGCGCAACGATCCGACCCTGATGTTCACCAATGCCGGCATGGTCCAGTTCAAGGACTATTTCACCGGCCGGTCGGCAGCGCCCTATCCGCGCGCCACGACCTCGCAGAAATGCGTCCGCGCCGGCGGCAAGCACAATGATCTCGACAATGTCGGCTACACCGCCCGGCATCACACCTTCTTCGAGATGCTCGGCAATTTCTCGTTCGGCGACTATTTCAAGGAACGCGCGATCGAGCTGGCCTGGACGCTGGTCACCAAGGAATTCGGCCTGGCGCGCGAGAAGCTGCTCGTCACCGTCTATCACGACGACGAGGAAGCCTTCGGCCTCTGGAAGAAGATCGCCGGCCTGTCGGAAGACCGGATCATCCGCATCGCGACGTCGGACAATTTCTGGCAGATGGGCGATACCGGCCCGTGCGGCCCGTGCTCGGAGATCTTCTTCGACCATGGCGACCACATCCCCGGCGGCCCGCCCGGCAGCCCGGACGAGGATGGCGACCGCTTCATCGAGATCTGGAATCTCGTCTTCATGCAGTTCGAGCAGATCGCGCCGGGCGACCGCGTGCCGCTGCCGCGCCCGTCAATCGATACCGGCATGGGCCTCGAGCGCGTCGCCGCCGTCATGCAGGGTGTGCACGACAATTACGACATCGACCTGTTCAAGGCGCTGATCCGCGCCTCGGTCGAGGCGACGGGCGTGCCGGCCGAGGGCGCCAACCGCGCCAGCCACCGCATCATTGCGGACCATCTGCGCGCCACCTCCTTCCTGATCGCCGACGGCGTGCTGCCGTCCAATGAAGGCCGCGGCTATGTGCTGCGCCGCATCATGCGCCGCGCCATGCGCCATGCGCATCTGCTGGGCGCGGCGGAGCCGCTGATGTGGCGCCTGGTGCCGGCGCTGGTCCGCGAAATGGGCCAGGCCTATCCGGAACTGCTGCGCGCCGAAGCGCTGATCACCGAGACGCTGCGGCTGGAGGAAATCCGCTTCCGCCGCACGCTGGCGCGCGGCCTGACGCTGCTCGACGACGCGACGGGCACGCTCACCAGCGGCGCGACGCTCGATGGCGAGACCGCGTTCAAGCTCTACGACACCTATGGCTTCCCGCTGGACCTGACGCAGGACGCGCTGCGCGCCCGCGGCATCGGCGTCGATACCGACGCGTTCCAGACCGCGATGGAGCGGCAGAAGGCCGAGGCCCGCGCCAATTGGGCGGGTTCGGGCGACACGGCGACCGAGACGGTCTGGTTCTCGCTGCGCGACAAGCTCGGCGCGACCGAGTTCCTCGGCTATTCGGCGGAAGCGGCCGAAGGCAAGGTGCTGGCCCTGGTACGCGACGGCGCCGAGATTGCCGAGGCCAAGGCCGGCGAACCGGTGTCGATCGTCGTCAACCAGACGCCGTTCTATGCCGAATCGGGCGGCCAGGTCGGCGATGCCGGCCGGATCGAGACCGAAGGCGGCGCCGTCGTCCGGATCGAGGACACGCAGAAGCGCGCCGATGGCCTGTTCGTGCATGTCGGGCAGGTCGAGAGCGGTTCGGTCAAGACCGGCGACGCCGTGCGCCTGGTCGTCGATCATGGCCGCCGCGGCACCATCCGCTCCAACCATTCGGCGACGCATCTTCTGCACGCGGCGCTGCGCCGCGTGCTCGGCGACCACGTGGCCCAGAAGGGCTCGCTGGTCGCGCCGGAACGCCTGCGCTTCGACTTCAGCCACCCGAAGCCGATCGACGAGGCCGAACTCGCCGCCGTCGAGGAGATCGCCAACCAGATCGTGCTGCAGGACGCGCCGGTCGTCACCCGCCTCATGGATCGCGACGAGGCGATGCATTCCGGCGCGATGGCGCTGTTCGGCGAGAAGTATGGCGATGAAGTTCGCGTCGTCACGATGGGTGAGGAGAACGGCAAGCCCTATTCGGTCGAGCTTTGCGGCGGCACCCATGTCGGACGCACCGGCGAGATTGGCCTGGTCACCTTTGTCGGCGAAAGCGCGGTCGCGGCCGGCGTGCGCCGCGTCGAGGCGCTGACCGGCAAGGCAGCCCGCGAGCATCTGGAACTGCAGGACAAGCGCCTGAAGGCGGTCGCGGCTGCGCTCAAGGTGCGTCCCGACGAGGCGGCGGACCGGGTCCAGTCGCTGGTCGAGGAAAAGCGTCGCCTGGAGCGTGAACTGGCCGAGGCCAAGAAGAAGCTGGCGCTGGGCGGCGGTGGCGGCCAGGCGGCCGGCGACGGCGTTCGCGAAGTCGGCTCCGTGCGCTATCTTGGACGTGTGGTGTCGGGCATTTCGCCCAAGGACCTGAAGGGACTGGTCGACGACGCCAAGAAGTCGGTCGGTTCCGGCATCGTCGCGATCGTCGGCGTCTCGGATGACGGTAAGGCCGGTCTGGTCGTCGGCGTCAGCGAGGATCTGGTCGGCCAGTACAGCGCCATCGACCTGGTACGTGCCGGCTCGGATGCGCTGGGCGGCAAGGGCGGCGGCGGCCGTCCGGACATGGCGCAGGCCGGTGGTCCGGATGGCGCCAAGGCCGACGATGCGCTGGCGGCGATCGAGGCGGTACTGGCAGGCTAGTTCCGGCGGGGCGAAGCCCCAACAGAGGATAACGCTGTGGAACATCTCGCGGCGGGCAGGGAACTTCTGATCTTCCTGGTCGCCGCGGGCATCGTCGTTCCGCTGTTCCAGTATATGCGGCTCGGCGTCGTGCTGGGCTTTCTCATCGCCGGCGTGGCGGTGGGGCCTGGCGGCTTCGGCCATCTGGCCGAGACCTGGCCGATCTTTGGCTATGCCGCGATCACCGACGTGACCCGGCTCCAGACGCTGGGCGATCTCGGCGTTCTGTTCCTGCTATTCACCATCGGGCTGGAGCTGTCGCTGGCGCGGCTTGCCGCCATCGGCAAGATGATGGTTCAAGTCGGCGGCCTTCAGGTCATCCTTGCCACCGGCGCCATCTACGCGCTCTCCGCGATGGCCGGGTTCCAGTTCGACGATTCGCTGGTGCTCGGCATGGCGTTCGCGCTGTCCTCGACCGCGATCGTCACCCAGTCGCTGATCGAACGGAAGCGCCTCGTGGCGCCGGCGGGCCGGACGACGCTCGGCGTGCTGATCCTCCAGGATCTGACCGTCGTCCCCGTGGTCATCGTCGTCGGCATCCTGGGCACCGCGGGGGCGACGGCCGGCGTCAGCGTCGGCCTTGCGCTCGTCCAGGGCATCGGAATCGCCATCGCCGTGGTCATCGCCGTGCTCGCGCTCGGCCGCTTCCTGATCAAGCCGTTGATGCAGCTGGCCGGCGCCACCGGAAATCGCACCCTGCTGATCGCGATCACGCTGCTGATCATCATCGGCGCGGGCGCGCTGACCTCGGCGGCGGGGCTTTCCTCGGCGCTCGGCGCGTTCCTTGCCGGCCTGCTGCTCAGCGAAAGCGAATATCGCCATCAGCTCGATGTCGACGTCGAGCCGTTCCGGGATCTGCTGCTCGGCCTGTTCTTCATGACCGTCGGCATGACGATCGATCTCGACATCGTCTACCTGCAATGGACGATGGTGCTGCTGGCGCTCGTGCTGATGCTGGCGGTCAAGCTCGTGACTGCCTATGTCGCCGCCCGTCTCGTCCGCGTCGAGCGGTCGGTGGCGATCGAGATGGCCTTCCTGCTCGCCGGCGCCGGCGAGTTCGCCTTCGTCATGTTCGCGCTGGCCTTCCGCGACAATGTCATCACCGCCGATGTCGCCCATTTCGCGACCACCGTTGCGGCGCTTTCCATGATGTTCACCCCGGCGCTTGGCATGATCGGCGGGCGCATCGCAAAGGCGATGGAAAGCCGGACCCATATGGCGAAGCACGGCGTCCACGCCGATGAGGAGTGGGTCGATCACGTCATCATCGGCGGCTATGGCCGCGTCGGCGGGATGGTCGGCGGCCTGCTCCGCGCCGAGGGCATTCCCTTCGTGGCGCTGGACCTCGATGTCGTGCATGTCGAGCGCGCGAAGCAGGACGGACTGCCGGTCTTCTACGGCGATGCGACGCGCGCCGAGATCCTGACGCGGCTCGGCGCGGAAAATGCGCTGGCTTTCGTGGTCACGGCCGATGGCGGCGACATGGCGAAGCGCATGGTCGAGACGATTCGCGCCCGCTGGCCGGGCGCCACGATCCATGCCCGCGCGCGCAGCGTCGCGCATGCGCGCGAATTGCTGGATCTGGGCGCCACCCATGTCGTGCCGGAGGCCTTCGAGGGCAGCCTGCAGCTGAGCGGCGAATTGCTGGCGTCGATTGGCCTTCCCCCGGAAGCGATCGCCAACCGCCTGGCGGTCGTGCGCGCCGTCGTCGAGGCGCGGCTGAGCGAGGAAGGGCCTTATCCGGCCAATCCCGAGGCGGAGGCCGGAGCCGCAATGCAGCCCGGCGACGGCTGACCCGCCAGAAGGGCAGGCCAGCCGGTCGTATCGTCAGTTGACCAGGAATCCGCCATCGACCGGCAGCGCCACGCCATTGATCATCGAGGCGCGGTCGGAGAGCAGATAGGCGATCGTCTCGGCGACTTCGCGCGGCTCGATGAACCGGCCAAGCGGGATGCGCGCCAGCATCGGGTCGGCCTTGGCCGGGTCGCTCCAGGCCTTGACCGCCATCGGGGTCAGCGTCACGCAGGGATTGACGGCATTGACGCGGATGCCCTTGCGGCCGAGCTCGTTGGCCATCACCGTGGTCAGCCCGTCGAGCCCGCCCTTGGAGGCGCAATAGGCGGCGTGATCCTCGAAGCCGATCCAGGACGAGAGCGAGGAGACGTTGACGATCGCGCCCTTCACGCCGCGCTCGATCATGCTGCGCGCGGTTTCCTGGGCCACGACCGCCGCGGCGATCACGTTGACGTTGTAGAGATGCTGGAAGCTCTCGACCTTGGCTTCGAGGAACGGCTCCAGCGTGGTGGTGCCGGCGCAATTGACCAGCAGGTCGATCGGCTGGGCCGCGCGGGCCGCCTCGCGCGTCGCGACCGGGTCGGCGAGGTCGACGGCATAGGTCTCGCAGCCGATCTCGGCCGCCAGCGTCTCCAGATCCTTCGGATCGCGCGAAAGCGCCACGACGGTGGCGCCATATTCGGCCAGCAGCAGCGCCGTGGCGCGGCCGATGCCCTTGCCGGCGCCGGTGACCAGGATGCGCTTGCCCTTGAATTCAGTCATGGATTTCCTCCCGATATTGTTGAGCGAAACTAGCCCGAACCCCGGGGAAAAGGCCATGGGGTTGATCACTCCGGATCATCGTCCCCAGATTGTCAGCGGCTCGCAGGCGGTGAAGCCCAGCGCGAGGGATTGGGCGAGCGCTTCGCCGCGCTCATAGCCGAGGAGCGGCAGGTTTCCCGCGAGGCTGAGCGCGAAACGGAGCGCTCCTGCGCGGCATTCGCGCGCTTCATCGTCCGGGACGAAGACATTGGACCAGCCCATGGCGCTCGTGGAGCGGTTGAGCGCCGCGCCGGCAAGGATCGTGTCGCCGTGCCAGCCGCCGACCAAGGTGATGGCAGGATCCGGAAGCAGCGACGCGGCGAAAGGCGAGGGGGTGCTGGCCTCGCCCGCCCACCCGGACTGCCAGGCGTCGAAGGCTTCCGGCGTCGAGACGATCCGCCAGTCGAGACCGTTGTAGTCGCCTGCCGGTACCGGATTGCCGGGCAGGCGGGCGATCCAGCTGGCAGAGAAGAGCGGTGCGAAGCCAAGCGGGGCGAGATCGAGCGTCGCGAAGCTGTCCTTGATCGCGAAGCCGTTGCCGAGTTCGTTTGCGAGCGCGTCGAGGGCGGCGCGCTGGCCGCGGTCGTCGTCAGGGGTGAGCGTGACGGCATTGGGATAGAAGGGCGGCGCCGGATGCAGGTTGAGCCAGACGTTCGGCCGGAACTCTCCCGGACGGCCCCAGTTGCGGCACACGGCGTCGCACCATTCTGCGTTGTTGCGGGCGGCAAGGCGGACGAGATCGCTCATCCGCCCTGCATCCCCTGGCGGCCGGCTGCCGTCAAGCGTCAGTCCGGACGGCGGTTGGCGCTCTGGCGTTCGATCATCCAGCCGGGATATTCCGCCGGCAGCGCGCTGACTTCATCGAGGCGCTTCAGTTCCTCGGCTGAGAGCGTCACGCTCGTCGCGGCGAGATTGTCGTCCAGCTGTTCCACGCTCTTGGCGCCGATGATCACCGAGGTGACCACCGGCTGGTGCAGCAGCCAGGCGAGCGCGATGCGGGCGACCGAGACACCCTTGGCGTCGCCGATCTCGCGCATCACGTCGATGACGTCGAAGGCGCGGTCCTTGTTGATCGGCGGGAAGTCGAAGCTGGCGCGGCGGGCGCCGTCCGGTCCCTTGCCGTCGCGATCATACTTGCCGGACAGGAAGCCGCCGGCGAGCGGGCTCCAGACCATCAGGCCGACCTTCTGGTCCCGCAGCATCGGCGCAATGTCGCGCTCCAGGTCGCGGCCGGCGATGGTGTAATAGGCCTGCAGCGAGGCGAAGCGGGCCCAGTCCTTGTGATCGGCGATCCCCAACGCCTTCATGATCTGCCACGACGCCCAGTTGGAGACGCCGACATAGCGGACATGGCCCTGGCGGACGAGATCGTCGAGCGCCCGCACGGTTTCCTCGATTGGGGTCAGCGGATCGAAGCCGTGGATCTGGTAGAGGTCGATATAGTCGGTGCCGAGCCGCTTCAGGCTCGCCTTGACGGCGTCCATGATGTGGCCGCGCGAAGCGCCGCGATCGTTCGGGCCGGGGCCGGTCTGGCCGAGCGCCTTGGTGGCGAGCACGATGTCCGAGCGCTGGCGGCCTGAATTGACCATGGCGCGGCCGGTGACTTCCTCCGAGACGCCTTCCGAATAGACGTCGGCCGTGTCGATGAAGTTGACGCCGGCATCGAGCGCCCGGGCGACGATGCTGTCGGCGACCGACTGGTCGAGCTGGCCGATCGCCGTCCAGAAGCCGCGGCCGCCGAAGGTCATGGTGCCGAGGCAGATTTCGGAAACGAGAAGTCCGGTGCCGCCGAGTGTCTTGGTGCGCATAAGTGAGATCCGTTCTGGTGGGGGCGCCGGGGCGCCGATCGGGAGATAGGGCAGGCGGCCGGACGCGCCAGGGGCGGTCCGGCCGGGCACAGGCCTTTGCGGGGCTAGAAGCTGCCGTCCGTGGTTGCGGAAAGCGGGCGGCTCGCTTCGAGTTCGGATTGCAGCCGCTCGATCTTCGTGGCGAACACGCCGGCGGAATCGGAGCCGGCGGCATAGCGGAACAGCGGCTTCTCGCGGGCAGCGAGTTCGACGATCACGGCCGCGAGCTTGGCCGGGTCGCCCGCCTGCTGGTGGTTGCGATCGCGATAGCCGGCGCGGATCTGGGCCGAGATTTCGGCATAGTCCTCGATCGGCTTAGCGCCGAAGCGCACCGAGCTTTCGTCCAGGAAATCGGTCCGGAAGAAGCCGGGTTCGACCACCGTCACATGGATGCCGAAGGGCTCGACTTCCTGGGCCAAAGATTCCGAGAAGCCCTCGATAGCGAACTTGCTGGCGCAATAGAGCGAGCCGCCCAGCCCGCCGCGAATGCCGGCGATCGAGGAGATGTTGAAGACATGGCCGGCACGCTGCTGGCGCATGACCGGCAGGACCGCGCGGGTGACGTTGAACAGGCCGAAGACGTTGGTCGCGAACTGGCGCTCGGCGTCTTCGGGAGCCGATTCCTCGAACAGGCCGAGATGGCCATAGCCGGCATTGTTGACCAGCACGTCGATGCGGCCGAACTTCGCGATGGCGGCTTCGACGGCGGCGGTGATCGCGGCCGGGTCGGTGACGTCGAGCGCCAGCGCCAGGACGCGGTCGGCATCCGCCGCGAAGGCCGCGCGGATCTTGTCGGGGTCGCGGCCCGTGGCGACGACGCTGTCGCCGCTCTGGAGTGCCGCCTTGACGATCTCGGCGCCGATGCCGCGCGTCGAGCCGGTGACGAACCAAATCTTGCTCATGTCGAACTCCTTCGATTGCAGGACCAAGATGGGGCGCGGGGTAACGAAGCGTTACCAGGATGCTACCAGCTTCTTGCCTGATCCTCTCAGAGTGCCGATCCAGGTTGCGACCGCGCTTGCGCGATGCGAAAGCCGGATGTCTTATCGGAGCCATCATGGAAGCGATGAACGAACTCCGCGCGCTGATCGAACGGCATTGCGTCTCGACCCGTTTCGAGACGGCTATCCCGCGCGTCACCCTGCTGCGCTCCTGCACCCAGACCGGGCCGGCCCGCGTGCTCTACGAGCCGCTGTTCTGCGTCGTGGCCCAGGGCCGCAAGCAGGTGATGGTCGGCGACAAGATGCTGATCTACGACACGGCGAAATATCTGGTGGTCTCGGTCGACCTGCCGGCCAGCGGCGCCATCCTGGATGCCAGCGCCACCGAGCCCTATCTCGCCTTCAGCATGCGTCTCGACCGCGGCGCGCTGGCTTCGCTGCTGCTCGAACTGGCGAGCATCGACGATGATGGCGCGCCCTCGGCCGGCATGGCCGTCAGCCCGATCGACGCGGAATTGCTCGATCCTGTCATCCGCCTGTTACGTTTGTTGGACCGTCCCCGCGACCTGGCGATTCTATCCCCGCTGATCGAGCGCGAAATCCTCTATCGTCTGCTGACCGGGGCGCAGGGGCGCATGCTGCGGCAGATCGCGCTTTCCGACAGCCGGCTATCCTGCATCAGCCGCGCCATCGACTGGATCAAGCACAATTACAGCGAGACGATGCGCGTCGAGGCGCTGGCCGAGATCGCCGGCATGAGCGGATCGTCGTTCCATAGGCATTTCAAGGCCGTGACCTCGATGAGCCCGCTGCAGTTCCAGAAGCAGATCCGATTGCAGGAGGCTCGCCGCCTGCTGCTGGTGCAGCGCGCCGACGCCGGCAGCATCGGCTTCGCTGTCGGCTATGAGAGCCAGTCTCAGTTCAGCCGCGAATATAGCCGCCTGTTCGGCGAACCCCCGGCGCGCGACGCCGCAAGGCTGCGCGACCTCTCGGCGCTCGATCCGCAGCGCCTGTCGCAGCCCGTCTGACCCTGGCCAACGAAAAAACGGCGCGGGAGGGCCCGCGCCGTTTCCAATGAGCTTGGCTGGAAGGCCCTCTATTCCTTGACCGCGCCCGTCATAGACGAGACGTAGGAGTCGACGAAGAACGAATAGAGGATGACGACGGGAAGCGAGCCGAACAGCGCGCCTGCCATCAGCGCTCCCCATTCGAACACGTCGCCGCGCACCAGTTCCGTTAGCACGCCGACGGGGATCGTCTTGTTCTCCGACGACTGGATGAAGGTCAGCGCGTAGATGAATTCGTTCCACGACAGGGTGAAGGCGAAGATGCCGGCCGAGATCAGCCCCGGCACAGCGAGCGGCAGGATGACCCTGATCAGGATCTGCCAGCGCGTCGCCCCGTCGACCAGGGCGCTCTCCTCAAGCTCGAAGGGAATCGAGCGGAAATAGCCCATCAGCAGCCAGGTGCAGAACGGAATCAGGAAGGTCGGGTAAGTGAAGATCAGCGCCAGCTTGGTGTCGTAGATTCCGAACTGGAAGACGATGACCGCGAGCGGGATGAACAGGATCGAGGGCGGAACGAGATAGGCGAGGAAGATCAGCAACCCCGCCGGCCGCGACCCGGTGAACCGCACCCTTTCGATGGCGTAGGCCGCGAAGACGGACGCTGCGAGGGAGAGGACCGTTGACCCGAAGGCGACCAGCATCGTGTTCCAGAGCCAGCCCGGATAGGACGTTTCGAACAGCAAGTACTTGATGTGGTCCAGCGTCGGCTCGACCACCCAGAACGGGCTGTATTGCTCGTAATTGGTCAGCTGGTGGTTGGGCTTCACCGCCGTGATCGCCATCCAGTAGAATGGGAAGATCAGGACGAAGACGAAGACGGCGAGCGGGAGATAGACCGTCACGATCCGGCGGGGCAGGCGGTTCAGATAGCTCATGCCCTCCGCGTCATCGTTGAGGGACGGGTCGTTCTGTGCGGTAATTGCCATGGTTTCTCTCCTAGTCCTGACCGCCCTGCTGCCACTTCCGCCGTTGCAGGCCGAAGAAGCTGAACAGGATTGCTGCGAGCAGGAAGGGGATCATCGCGACGGCAATCGCCGCACCCTCGCCAAGCTGCCCGCCGGGGATGCCGCGCTGGAACGACAGCGTCGCCATGAGGTGGGTCGCGTTGACCGGGCCGCCCTTGGTGAGGACGTAGATCAGCTGGAAGTCTGTGAAGGTGAACAGGACCGAGAAGGTCATCACCACGGCGATGATCGGGCTCAGCAAGGGCAGCGTCACGAGACGGAAGCGCTGCCAGCTGGTGGCGCCGTCGAGCGACGCGGCCTCCTGCAGCGACGGCGAGATGGTCTGCAAGCCGGCCAGCAGCGAGATGGCGACGAACGGAATGCCGCGCCAGACATTGGCCGCGATCACCGAGATGCGGGCATTGGTGGGATCGCCGAGGAAATTGATCGGGCCATCGATCCAGCCGATCTGCATCAGCGACCAGGAGATGATCGAAAACTGCGCGTCGAAGATCCACCAGAAGGCGAGCGCGGAAAGAACCGTCGGCACGACCCAGGGCAGAAGCACGAGAGCGCGAAAGAAGGATTTGAACGGCAGGTTCTCGTTCAGGATCATCGCCAGCCAGAGGCCGAGCGCGAATTTGAGGACCGAGGCGACGAAGGTGTAGACGACCGTGTTGAAGACGGAGGTCCAGAAAACCGGGTCGTGCCAGAGATATCGATAGTTCTCCAGGCCGATGAAGACGCCGTCGCGGCCGATCTTCGCATCGGTGAAACCAAGCCAGACGCCGAGGCCGAGCGGATAGGTCAGGAAGCAGATCAGGAACGCCGCGGCCGGCAGCATGAACATCAGTCCCATCGCATTCCGGCTCTGGAACATTTCCGCGATGCGCGATGGCGGCTTTTGGGTGGGGTAGGCACTCATGGACATCTCCGCGCCCAGCAAGGAATCAGGGTGTTTCCCGCCGCTTGCGCGGCGGGAAAGGAGGGCGTCGACTAGACGCGGTAGTAGCGCTGGGCCCGGCGCTCGGCCTGGGCGATGGCGTCTTCCGGCGACATCTGGCCGGTGACGGCGGTCGCGTACATGTCGACCAGCACATAGTCGGCCATCGTCGCGGCCGAGGCGGTGCCGAGCGGGCCGGCATAGCCATTGGGACGCAGCGAGCCCGATGCCTTCGCATAGGCCGCATGGATCGGATTGCTGGTCCAGACGGGGTTGTCGGCAAAGGCCTTGAGCGGCTGGCAGCAATAGGCGCTGGCGCCTTCGATCCAGCTGTTCATGTTGTCCGGCTGGTACATGAACTGCAGATAGGCCTTGGCGGCTTCCGGGTACTTCGTGTGCTTGAAGACCGAGAGGGTCGAGGCCTGGTGCAGCTCGACGGATTCACCGACCGGGCCGATCGGCAAATTGACCGAACGCATGTCCTCGGCAATCTCCTTCATCGAAGGATCCTTGAGGGCGGCGTAATAGACCGAGACGCCGTTGGCGGTCAGCGACACCTGGCCGGCCAGGAAGGCGCGGTTGTTGTTGACGTCCTGCCAGCTTTCCGTGCCCGGGATGAAGGTCTTGTAGAGCTCCTGCGCATATTTGACCGAAGCCAGCGTCTCCGGGCTGTTGAGGACGACATTGCCCCCCTCATCGACCATCTTGCCGCCATGGCTCCACAGCAGCCAATGCGCATAGTTGTTGCCGTCGCCCACCGCCTTGCCATGCGGGAAGCCCGCCGGCGTGCCCTTCGCCTGCAGGGCCTTGCAGAGTTCGAGGAAGCCGGCCGTATCCTTCGGGAATTCGTTGAAGCCGGCCGCCTTCATGTGGCTGTCGCGATAGACGATGGCGTTGCCGATGGCGCAGAGCGGCAGGGCAATGAACTTGCCGTCGCGCTTGGCATAGCCCTCGAGGCCCGGATACCAGCCGCCATTGGCGCTGCCCAGATATTCGCCGAGTTCCGTCAGGTCGACCAGCTTGTCGGGATATTGCTGCGGGTCGTCGAACCAGCTCATCACCATGTCCGGACCCGAGCCGATATTGGCCGCGACGGCAGCCTTCGGGCGGACGTCTTCCCAGCTTTCCTTGTCGATGCGCACCGGGACGCCGGTGGCGTCGGTGAACTTTTTGGTGTTGGCGAGCCAGGCGGCTTCTTCGCCCGGAACGAACGGGACCCAGCGCAACAGCCGCAGCGACGCGCCTTCCTCCGGCTTGTAGGTCGGCGCAGCGGCCTGGGCGAATGCCGGGCTGATACCGAAGCCGCCGAGGCCCGTGGCGGCGACGAGTCCGGCGGATGTGGTCAGAAAATGGCGTCGGTTCAAAGTCATGGGGTTCCTCCTCCTCCTGCTTTTGCGGGATTTGCCTGCTAGGCAGGCAACGCCGTCCCGAAGCGGCGCGGATCTTGGGACTCTCCTAGAGGCGAAGTCCCGTGGCGGCGTTGAAGATGTGCGTCGAAGCCGTGTCGATGCCGATGTTCAGCGTCTCGCCCGGCTTGGCGGGCACGCGCTCGCGGAACACGCAGGTGACATCCGTTCCGGCGAGCTTGGCGATGATCTGCGTTTCCGAGCCGGTGGGTTCGGTGACCAGAACGGTCGCGGGGATGCCGGCGGGGTCGAGCCGCATGGCCTCCGGCCGCAGGCCATAGACGAGATCCTGGCCCTTGGCGGCCTCGATCTCCCGGTCAACGGGGAGCACGGTTCCATCGGTGGCGAAGAAGCGGCGCGGGTCGTTCGGATCGAGGCGTCCCTTGATCATGTTCATCGAGGGCGAGCCGATGAAACCGGCGACAAACAGATTGACCGGCCGATCATAGAGCTCGAGCGGCGCGCCGATCTGCTCGACGCGGCCATCCTGCATGACGACGATCTTGTCGGCCATAGTCATGGCCTCGATCTGGTCGTGCGTCACATAGACGGTCGTCGTCTTCAGGCGCTGGTGCAGTTCCTTGATTTCGGCCCGCATGGCGACGCGCAGCTTGGCGTCGAGATTGGAAAGCGGTTCATCGAACAGGAACACCTGGGGGTCCCGGACGATGGCCCGGCCCATGGCGACGCGCTGGCGCTGGCCGCCCGAGAGCTGGCGCGGGTAGCGTTCGAGCAGATGGGTCAATCCGAGGATCTCGGCGGCGGGGCGGACGCGCTCGTCGATCGTGGCCTTGCTGGCGCCCTTCAGCGTGAGCGAGAACGCCATGTTGTCGGCAACCGTCATATGCGGATAGAGCGCATAGTTCTGGAACACCATGGCAATGTCGCGTTCCTTCGGCGGCACGCGATTCACGACCTTGTCGCCGATGCGGATCTCGCCCGCGGTGATGTTTTCCAGCCCCGCCAGCATCCGCAGCAGAGTCGACTTGCCGCATCCGGACGGGCCGACCAGGATGACGAACTCGCCATCATCGATCCGGACATCGACGCCCCGGATGATGGGCTGAGCACCGAAGGACTTCTTCACATTTACGAATTCTACTGACGCCATGCACGTCCTCCCGGAATTTTATGGTTGTGCCGCCTTGGGCTGAATTTGGGCGGGGATGGTTCGAAGCCCGCCTTGGTCCCGGGCGCCGACGGCGTGTGTCCCGCAGGACGCGTTGGCTCCGCATAGGAGGGCCCGGTCACGCCCTGTGACGGACCTGCGGATGCCGCCGGAAAGGGGGCCTGCAAGGCTCCCGGCGCCTGTCGCCCTTTGCGCCCGCTATGTCCCTCACGGGGCCGAGTGCGCCGGAGCGCGGCCGAAGCGGCCAGCCAGAGGGCGAGGGGGCGTTGCGGCACACATTCTGTCGATCGCCCCGCCAACAGCCAGAAGCTTCGCGCTTCGCCGTGCCAGCGACCGTCTCATTCGTCGCACGAAAGGTAGTGGGAATTCGACCCGATGATCAAAGACAGCTTCTCCCTCTGTCTGTGAAATGCGCTCCGTGGCGCCTCTCTATTGATCCTATGAAAACTTATCCGGCGGGGTCAACCGACTGTTGGGTGTATTTCCCAAGAAGGTCCGAGTCTGTGTATTTGTTGCGATGCAACAATATGATTATTGGCCGTAACTTAATCCATAGATACTGGCAAATTATCGATAGTATTTACTGTATAGCTTCAAATGCATTTTCCCTTTCCGTAATCGGAATCCTGACCGCTGGGGAAGCGCTTGGCGGGCCTGCCGGAGACTGGATGGGGCTGCCAGCGCAGCGGGAGTTGGGGCGAGGCTGCGCGATGCCAGAAAACGCAAACGGCGCGGGGATGAGCCCGCGCCGTTTCCTGTGTCGATTGAGAAGGGTGAGGCTTATGCCATCGCCTTGGTCAGGTTCTCGCTGACCTTGTCGAGGAAGCCCGTCGTCGACAGCCACTTCTGATCCGGGCCGACGAGCAGCGCCAGATCCTTGGTCATGTCGCCGGCTTCGACCGTATCGACGCAGACCTTCTCGAGCGTCAGCGCGAACTTCGCCAGTTCGGCGTTGTCGTCGAGCTTGGCGCGATGCGCGAGGCCGCGGGTCCAGGCGAAGATCGACGCGATCGAGTTGGTCGACGTCTCCTTGCCCTGCTGGTGCTGGCGATAGTGGCGCGTCACAGTGCCGTGGGCGGCTTCCGCTTCGACGGTCTTGCCGTCGGGCGTCAGCAGCACGGAGGTCATCAGGCCGAGCGAGCCGAAGCCCTGCGCGACCGTGTCGGACTGGACGTCGCCGTCATAGTTCTTGCACGCCCACACATAGCCGCCGGACCACTTCAGGGCGGAGGCGACCATGTCGTCGATCAGCCGATGCTCGTAGGTGATGCCGGCTGCCTTGAACTCGGCTGCGAATTCGGCGTCGAACACTTCCTGGAACAGGTCCTTGAAGCGGCCGTCATAGGCCTTGAGGATGGTGTTCTTGGTCGAGAGATAAACCGGATACTTGCGCATCAGGCCGTAGTTCAGCGAGGCGCGGGCGAACTCGCGGATCGATTCGTCGAGGTTGTACATCGCCATGGCGACGCCCGCGCCCGGGAACTTGAAGACTTCCTTCTCGATGACGGTGCCGTCTTCGCCCTCGAACTTGATCGTCATGCGGCCCTTGCCGGGGACAAGGAAGTCGGTCGCCTTGTACTGGTCGCCAAAGGCATGACGGCCGACGATGATCGGCTGGGTCCAGCCGGGCACCAGGCGGGGCACGTTCTGGCAGATGATCGGCTCGCGGAAGATCACGCCGCCGAGGATGTTGCGGATGGTGCCGTTCGGCGACTTCCACATTTCCTTGAGGTTGAATTCCTTCACGCGGGCTTCGTCCGGCGTGATGGTGGCGCACTTGACGCCGACGCCGACCTTCTTGATCGCCTCGGCGGCCTCGACCGTCACCTTGTCGTTGGTGGCGTCGCGATGCTCGATGCCCAGGTCGAAATACTGGAGGTCGAGATCGAGGTAGGGGTGGATCAGCTTGTCCTTGATGTTCTGCCAGATGATCCGGGTCATCTCGTCGCCGTCGAGCTCAACGACGGGATTGGCTACCTTGATCTTCGCCATGGATGAGAACCTCGCTTCGGGGTTGGACGGCTCGGCTTGCCGGCGGAAGGAGGTCGCGGGCGGCAAGGCAGCGCCGAGGATGGTGCGGGCTCCCCTATAGCATCGCACTCAAAACGCGCAAAGGCGCGCGGGCAGGAGAATGTTGCCGCGGCGCGGGGATTCGACAGCGTCGGCGGGGCTGCGTCAGGAGACGTGCGACGGCAGCATCCGGCGTCGTTTGCCGATGGCACGCTTGATCCGGGCGTGCAGGCGACGCGGCGCGCTCAGATGCAGTTCGATATGCGCATGGACCGGCCATTTGCCGCCATGAAGCGCTTCGACGCCCTCTCGCAGCAAGGGTTTTGGAATGAACGTCGCCAGCTTGCGAATGGCCCGGCGTTCCCCGAATGTTGCGGCAAGCTGCCGGACCTGCTCGTTGAAGAACTGGTCGCGGTTCCAGTCTGCGAGGTCGCGCGCCGTCGCGAGGCCGCCCCACTGGAACAGGGCCGCCAGCGCGTTCCAGTACCGCTTTTCGCCGATCCGTACCGAGAAGTCCGCTGCGTTGGCGACGAGAACCCGGACGCCCTCCCGCATGCGGATGGATTTGTATTGCGTTGCCGGGCCAGCGTCGCTGCCCAGATGGGCGAGACTCGGCGTCGAGGCCGCGAAATTGCTGCCATGGATGCGGTAGGTCGAAAGCGGAAGATCGATGACCATCGAGCCGCCGAGAAGATGGGCGAGACGGTTATAGTGCCCGTCCGCCGAGAGCTTCGGGAGGTCGCACGCTTGGCACGCCGGCGCGAGCATGGTGAGGATGAAGCGGCGGTACATGTTCGCCGTGCCGGGGGACCATGGCCACTCCATCGGCACGGGCTGAAGCAGGCGCGTGTTCCGGTGGAGGACTCCGTAAGTTTCGTCGTCGATCGAGCGAAGGCGAGGCACGATCTCGGCCGGGCGCAGCCCAGCGGATGTCACTTCTGGTCGTGTGCCAGCGGTATTGCGCCGCCCGTTGACGATTGCGCCATCCGGTCCCGTCTCCAGGGTGGAACTGGACGTGAAGGCCACGTTGAGCCGGCTCGCCAGATGCGCCTGGATATGAACCGAGGCAAAGTTCGACAGCAGCGTGTCATCGGAGTCGACGAACGTGACGAAGTCGCCTGTCACCAGTTCCAGGCCGCGCAGGGCGCCTCCCAATGGGCCGAGATTGACGTCGGAATGGACGACGCGAAAGCGCGGGTCCGCTGCGACGTGCTTTTCGATGACCTCGTGGCTCTCATCCGTCGAGGCGTTGTCGACGATCACGACTTCGAAGTTCGGATAGTCCTGGGCGCGGATGGAATCGATCGTGCGGCCAATGTACCGGCCGTAATTCCAGTTGCGGACGATGAAGGACACTTTGGGAAGCTGTACGTCTCCGAAAGCTGCCAGCCGGGATGTCGCGACGCCGCCAATCGTCAGCTCCTCGCCGAGGTTGGCGCGGCTCGATGCTGGCAGTTCCGATGATCCGGAATCGTCCAAGCGGTCCAACATGGCTCGAATTGCGCCCTTTCGAGGTGCTCATCCCCGTTCGATTGATCGGTTTGCCTCGGCCTCATGAGCTTGCCACGGCCAAACCTGCGAATGAGTTGTACTGGTATTAACATGCTCGTCGGTGCGCAATGACTGGTTTGGAATTCGTCCAAAATAGCCGTTGAAAAGGCTGCCGCTGAGGCAGGATCACAACACTGGAAAGCATATCGGTGTCGGTAGACTGCATGGGACGCTACGACGATGTCGATTCAGCAGAGGACAGGATGTATTCGCGCCGCTTCGCGCGGCGAATCGAGCGGGTTCGATTGGTCCAGTTTAATTGCCGTGACATGTCTTGCTGCGGTGGGGTGCGGATCCCCACGCGCCAGATTCCTCCGGGGCGTCCTGCGACAGGGAAGGCCTCAGCGCGCGCGAGATCTGCCCCCTTGCTAGCTTTGGCGGCGCTTCGCCTTGCGGGCGCGAAGATGCTGGCGGAGCCTCTCGTTCATCTGTCGCAGGACCGTGGTGTGAAGCGCGAAGTGCACACGCAGCGGCAGGCCGGCTCCGTGGTGCTTCCGGAGGATCGCCAGCACGGCGGGGCGAGGCAGTTGGCTGTCCAATCGGTGAATGGCCCGCCTCTCACCAAAGGCGCGGACAAGCAACGGCAGCAGGCCGTCGGTACGCTCCGCGATTTGTGAGGGGCTTGGCACTTCGCCGGATCCCGGCGGCAGGCCGCCAAGCAACAGGGTCAAGCCGTCCCAATAGCGTTGCGCGCCAATGCGGCGGGCAAAGTCCGAACCATTGGCGGCCCAGACCCGGAGCCTGAGCCGGTGGTCGGCGACAGGTCCCCCGGCCAAGTCCTCGTCGGTTGGCTCGGGAACGGCACCTGGCAACCGTCTCGAAAGCGGCATCCCGATCCCGGCCGACCCGCCCAGCAACTGGCAGAGGGGCGCATATAGCGCGGCAGGCGAGGATGGCTGTTCCGTCGACGCGCCGGCGCCTGGATCCA
Organism: Kaistia sp. UC242_56; assembly: GCF_044452255.1. Classification (NCBI taxonomy): domain Bacteria; kingdom Pseudomonadati; phylum Pseudomonadota; class Alphaproteobacteria; order Hyphomicrobiales; family Kaistiaceae; genus Kaistia; species Kaistia sp. UC242_56. The sequence goes on along the minus strand of NZ_JBIOAN010000002.1, from coordinate 3,493,364 downwards.
GCAGATCGATGATGAAGCGCCGATACATCTGGGCCGCGTCGGGAGAGGCCGACCAGCCCAGCCTTGGCGGCTCGATCAGCGTCGTGCGCGAGGCGAGATCCGCGAAGGCGTCGTCGGCGAGGCAGGAAAGCCGCAGGACCGGCGTTTCCGGCTGCAGCCACGCAGCGGCTGGCGCGGGCGCCGGGGATGCGGGTGGCAAGCCGCCGCGTGCGGGTTCGTCCGTTGAGATCGACGAGGCGGTGAAGGCGACGTTATGACGGCTCGCGAGATGAGCCTGGATATGGACGGCGGTGAAGCTCGGCAGTGGAATTTCCGTCGCCTCGAGAAACGTGACGAACTCTCCGTCGGCAGCCGCAAGACCAAGAGACGCCCGGCTGAACCGCCCCGGATCCGTATCAACGGACACCGTCTTGAAGCGCGGATCACCGTCGATCAGGTGCTCAAGGGTTGTGCGACTGGAGGCGGTGGCGCCGGCGTCTACGAGAATTGCTTCGAAACGGGGATAGGTCTGCATCCGCATCGCTTCGATGACCCGGGCGAAATCGTCGCCGGGCTGGCGCGTGAGCACGAAGGAGACCAGAGGCAGCCGGATGGCGCCGGGAGGGGCCAGGGTCGCCTCGCCACGGTCCTGGATGGAGAAATCGGATCTATCCATGGCGTTTCCCATCCAGAGCGATCGTGTTGGGTGCGGATCGGCTGTCGCACCGCAATGCGGCCGTCATGCCGTCCGCTGCTTCCGGAAGTTCTTGCGGAACCAGCGTTCCTGCCGCTTGTTTCCCTTCTCGAACGAAGCGCGCCCGGAATCGAAATGCTGCAATTGGGGTGCGGTCACGCTCGAATTCCTGCCGTGGATCCGATAGCCGGACAGCGGCTCGTTCAGCATGATGCTCCCGCCTTCCGTGTGACAGAAGGGGGCAGCCGAGGCGTCGAGCGCGAACTTGACCTCGATCGGATCGCGGATTGCCCGCATCAGGCGCTCGATTTTCGGCCGGCGGTAGACGATCGAGGTTCCCGGATACCAGCACCAGCGCCGCTGCGTCGGCGGGATCAGAGTCACGGAAAGCCGTTGTGGCGCGTCTTGATGCGTTGTGACCGCGGTGTCGACCCAACCCGGCCGGTCCACGCCCAGTTCCTTCCACCAATGCGGCATGTTGCCGGCGACAATTGTGCCGTGCCGGTCGACCTGCAGCGTGTCACCCGTCGAGACGTCGGCGCCGTTATTCAGCAGCAGATGCGCGCGAATGTGGTGGCTGATGAAATGCGGAAACAGGAAATCGTCGGTGTCGAGGAAGGACGCGTAATCGCCGGAGACGGGATGCTGCGTCAAAATGTGGTGCGCGGCGCCGAGCTGGCCGATGTTCTGCGCCAGTTGGATGAAGCGTACCTGCGGATTCTGCTCGACGAAGGTCCTGATCAGGGCCGGGCTGTCGTCCTCGGAGCCATTGTCGAGGACGATGATTTCCAGCGCCGGGTAGTCTTGCGCCACCGCGGATCGGAGCGCCGTCAGCAGATAGGCGGCGTAGTTCCAGTTGATCGCGATGATCGTGACGAGCGGCAGCTTTTCGCCGCCGCTCACGCCGTAGATCCGGCGCCACTCGGTCTCGTTCATGCAATGATGCGTCGCGCGGCCAGGGCCAGCGCGATGTAGCTCCAGCCCGTGAAGAGCAGCGAGATGCCCGCCAGCGTGCCGGGGACCCAGAGGCCCGAGAACGGATACTGCAGCAGGATGAACAGGCCGGCCAGGAAGGCGATGATGCCGGCGGCCAGGATCCAGCCCCAGCCATCCATCGGCCGGACGCGCATCGACAGGGCGATCTGGAAGATGCCCTTGGCCATGAAGACGGAAGCGATGATCAGGGTGAGCGCGACGCTGCCGACGACGGGCGACATGTAGATCGCGATGCCGCCGATCAGCACCACGATGCCGACTACCAGCTGCCACAGGAAGCCGCCCCAGCCCTGGACGCTGAAAGACTGGAAGATCTGGACCGCGCCGGCGATGACCAGGACGACGGCGAGGAAGATCGTGACGGTGACGCTGGAGATCAGCGGCATCGCGATGGCGCAAATGCCGCCAATCACGAACACGATGCCGAGAAACAGGAACCAGCCCCACTTTTCTCGAACGCTTGTCGAGAAGCTCTTACCGGCTGTCAGATCTGCGGCCATTTTCGCGTCCTCCCCATGAACCGTCCGTGTTGCCAAGGTTGCGACTCGGTTGAGCCCTGCAACCTGCTTTGCGCAGTGCAAATATAGCGTGAGAGCTCTCTATGGGCTAGGAGAGGGCGAAATCAACATGATGCACGGACGCAATGGTCGCTTCTGAACTTCTCGTCGACGGGCCTGCCGTCATTCTCGTCGAACCGCAGCTTGGCGAGAACATCGGCACGGCCGCGCGCGCCATGGCGAATTTCGGTCTGCGCGATCTGCGCATCGTCAATCCGCGCGACGGCTGGCCGAGCGAGACCGCGCGCCGCGCCGCCAGCCGGGCCGACCATGTCTTCGACCGCATCCGCCTGTTCCAGACGGTGGAGGAAGCTGTCGCCGATCTCGGCTATCTCGTCGCGACCACGGCCCGCTCGCGCGAGCTTGCCAAGACGGTACGCGGCCCCGCCGCCGCGGCCGGCATCATGCGCGGGCATATGACCGGCGGCGTGAAGACCGGCATTCTGTTCGGGCGCGAGCGCATCGGTCTCACCAATGAGGAGATCTCGCTGGCCGACGAGATCGTGACGCTGCCGATCGATCCGCAATTCGCCTCGCTCAACATCGCCCAGGCGGTGCTGATCCTCGCTTATGAATGGCGGCGCAGCGGGCTCGAGACGGAGGAGGCGGGGCTTCGCTTCACCACGCCGAACGATAGCCGGCCGGCGACCAAGCAGGAACTGATCGGCCTGTTCGAGCATCTGGAAGGCGCGCTCGACGCGGTCACATTCTTCCGCCCGCTCGAGAAGCGGCCTGTTGTCGTGCAGACCCTGCGCGCCATGCTGCAGAAGGCGCAGTTCACCGAGGCCGATATCCGCACGCTGCGCGGCGTCGTCGCGGCGCTGGAAAACCGGCCGACCCGGCCGCGCCGTCGCGCCGATGGCACGGAAACCACGAGCCGCGAGGCCGAGGATTGACCGCCAGGCTGCTGGTCTTCGATTCGGGCATTGGCGGCCTCTCGGTTCTGCGCGAGATCCGGCGCCCATTGCCGTCCGCCGATATCACCTATGTCGCGGACGATGCCGCCTTTCCCTATGGCGACTGGGAGGCCGGTCCGCTTTCCGATCATATCGTCGCGCTGATGGGGCGGTTGATCGAGCGCTTTCGGCCGGATGCGGTGGTGATCGCTTGCAATACGGCCTCGACGCTGGTGCTGCCGCCGCTGCGGGCGCTGCATGCGATCCCCTTCATCGGCACGGTGCCCGCGATCAAACCGGCGGCCGAGCGTTCCGGCAGCCATGTCGTCGGCGTGCTGGCGACACCGGGAACGATGAAGCGCGACTATACGCGCGAACTGATCCGCAGCTTTGCTCGGGATTGCCATGTCCGGCTGGTTGGCTCGTCGGAGCTGGCGCCGCTGGCGGAAGCGGTGATGCGCGGCGATCCCGTCGACGATGCCGCCCTTCGCACCGAGATCGAGCCGGCCTTCATCGAGGTCGAGGGCCGGCGAACCGACACGATCGTGCTCGCCTGCACGCATTATCCCTTTCTGATCGATAGGCTGGAGGCCGTGGCGCCCTGGCCGGTCACCTGGATCGACCCCGCCGAGGCGATCGCGCGCCGAGTTCTATCGGTCCTGTCGTTGCCGGCCGAGCCGTCGGACGTCCCGATGGCGGAGGGGCAGGCGTTCTTGACCTCCGGCAAGGCCTGGGCGCCCGCCCAATTGCGCCTTCTGGCGCAGTTCGGCCTCACCGGCGCCGTCCTGGACTGAAACGGGCGCGGGCCTGCCGCGCCCGGTCGCTTAGCCGCGATGCGCGTCCATCAGGATCTCGAAGGAACGCTTGCGGTCGGCCGGATCGTAGAAATCCGTCGTGACAATCAACTCGTCGGCCCCGGTCTGCTCGAGCACGGCCGCGAGCTTCTGCTTCACCGTTTCCGGGCCGCCGATGATCGCCACACCGAGGTGTGAGCGGACATAGGCTTCTTCGCGTGGCTCCCAGCGGCCTTCCATGCTGTCGACCGGCGGCATCAGTACCGTCGGCTGGCCGCGCACGAGATTGACCAGGCGCTGGTACTGCGTCGTCACCTGGTAGTTCGCTTCCTCGTCGGTTTCGGCCGCGATGACCGGCAGCCCGACCATCACATAGGGCTTCGCCAGATATTCGGACGGGCGGAAGAAGTGGCGGTAGGTCTCCAGCGCCTCCATCAGCCGCTGCGGCGCGAAATGGCTGGCGAAGGAGAAGGGCAGGCCAAGCAGCGCGGCGAGTTGGGCGCTGAAGGTCGAGGATCCGAGCAGCCAGACAGGCACGTTGGAGCCTTCGCCAGGAACGGCGCGCAGCTTCTGGCCCTCGGCGGCGGGCGCGAGCAGCGCCAGGAGTTCCTGCACATTCTGCGGAAACGCGTTGTCGTCGTCCGTCATGTCGCGGCGGAGCGCCCGCATCGTCATCGGGTCGCTACCCGGCGCGCGGCCGAGACCGAGATCGATGCGGCCGGGATAGAGCGCTTCCAGCGTGCCGAACTGCTCGGCAATGACGAGCGGCGCATGGTTGGGCAGCATCACGCCGCCGGACCCGACGCGGATCGTCGACGTGCCGCCGGCGAGATAGCCGATCAGCACCGACGTCGCCGAACTGGCGATGCCGGGCATGTTGTGGTGCTCGGCCACCCAGAAGCGATTGTAGCCGAGCTTTTCGACATGGCGCGCGAGATCGAGCGAGTTGTTCAGCGCCGCGGTGACGGTCCCGTTCTGGCGAACCGGTGCGAGGTCGAGGACGGAGAGCGGAATGGGGGATGGCTGGGGCATGGATCGGTCCGGTGGGGCAAATGTGGACTCCCATGTGGGAAGCCGCGGCCGGATCGGGAAGGTCGCGGGGCGAAAATTTTTGTATTGATCGGTACATAAATCTATGCCCCTTTTCGCGGCCTCTGTGCGACGCTGAAGGCACGGCAGGCAGGCAAGGGACGTGGCGATGATCGGTTGGGGCATTCTGGGCACGGGGTTCATCTCCGATACCGTTGCGGCGGCGATCGGCGAGAGCCCGGGGTCTCGGCTTGCCGCCGTTGCCGGGCGCGAAGTCGCCCGCACCGAAGAATTCCGCGCCCGCTTCGGCGGGAACCGCGCCTATGGCGATGTCGCCGGTCTGCTCGCGGATCCGGCCGTCGACATCGTCTATGTCGGCCTGCCGAACCATCTGCACCACGGCTTCGTCGCCGAGGCGGCGGCGGCCGGCAAGGCGGTCCTCAGCGAAAAGTCGCTCTCGATCGACATGGAGAAGAGCCGCGCGTTGGTCGATGCGGTGGCGGCGAACGACGTCTTCTTCGTCGAGGGACTGATGTATCTCGCCCATCCGCTGATCGCGCGTTTCGTCGATATCCTGAGGGATGGCAGGCTCGGGACCGTGAAGTCGATCCACGCCAGCTACGCGGCCGACATCTGGCAGGTCGTCAATCCGCAAGGGCGGGGCACGCTGTACAATCTCGGCTGCTATCCGGTCTCGCTGCTGCAACTCGCGGTGCAGACCGTGGCCGGCGAGGGCGCTTTCCGGGATCGGCGCCAGACCGGTACCGGCTCGATCTCTGCCCATGACGGCAATGTGAGCGAGGCGGCGCTGGCGGTTTGTTTCGGCAACGGCATTCTGGCGACCGTCCAGACTGCCGATACCTATGGCATGCATCCGGAATTCATCGTCGTGGGCGACAAAGGCAGCCTACGCTTCCTCGACAATCCCTGGCTGCCGCAGGCTGGCACCAGCCGGCTGCTCTTCACCGGCTTCGATGGAACGGTCGAGGAAGTCCAGGTCGACAGCGATGCGGACGCTTTCCTGCACCAGGTACGCATGGTCGAGCGCAGTCTTGCCGCCGATGCGAAGGTCGCGGACCGGCCGTCGCCGAGGCCGGCGGACTCGATCGAGATCATGGAGATGCTGACCGAGTGGGAAGCGGACATCCGTCGCGTTCCGGCCTGAAGGGCCGGACTCGTTCACTCTCAAGCCTTTCCCTAGCTTCTAGACGCGGCGTGGCCGCAACCATCAGGAGATTGCAATGGACCTTCAACTGTCGAACAAGACGGCTCTGGTGACCGGCTCTACCGGCGGCATCGGGCTGGCGATTGCCAGGACCCTGGCCGAGGAAGGCGCGGCCGTCATCGTCAGCGGCCGTTCGGCCGAGTCGGTCGAGAGGACCGTTCAGGAGATTGGCGCGGCGCGCGGCATTGTCGCCGATCCCGCCACGGCCGAAGGCGCCGCCGCGCTGACCAGTGCCGTACCCTCGGTCGACATTCTCGTCAACAATCTCGGCATCTACGAAGTGAAGCCCTTCGCCGAGATCACCGACGCGGACTGGCTGCGTTTCTTCGACGTCAACGTGCTCTCCGGCATCCGGTTGGCGCGGCACTATTTCCCGGCCATGCTGGAGCGCAACTGGGGCCGCATCATCTTCGTCTCCAGCGAATCGGCGCTGCAGGTGCCGCCGGACATGATCCACTACGGCATGACCAAGACGGCGCAGCTCTCCGTGGCGCGCGGCCTGGCCGAGCTCACCAAGGGTACTGCCGTGACGGTCAATTCCGTGCTGCCGGGGCCGACGCGTTCGGCAGGAATCGGCGATTTCCTGCGTTCCGTCTTCCCGGGCAATCCCGGCAGCGAGGCGGAACTGGAGAAGGAATTCTTCCGGCAGTATCGGTCGTCGTCGCTGCTGCAGCGGATGATCGATCCCAAGGAGATCGCCGCGCTGGTCGCCTATGTCGCGAGCCCGCTCGGCGCAGCCACGAATGGCGCGGCGCTGCGGGTTGAAGGCGGCTTGCTGATGTCGGCTACCTGAGGCGGCGAACCGTCTCCGGCATTTGACTCATCCGGGCTTCTCCTCTACACCCCGGCCCATCGCGTCGGCTCGTTCGGGCCGGCGTGGTATTTCACGCACCCGCGGAAACGTTCTTCGTTTCCTGTCGGCCGGCCCAAAAGACCGGCAGAGGAGGGCACGTGTCCCTGTAACTCGTATCCAAGGGATATGCGATGTCGAAGCGTGCTTCGTCTAAACACAAGATTGACCGCCGTCTTGGCGAAAACCTCTGGGGTCGTCCCAAGTCTCCGGTCAACAAGCGCGAATACGGCCCCGGCCAGCATGGCCAGCGCCGCAAGGGCAAGGTTTCCGATTACGGTACCCAGCTCCGCGCCAAGCAGAAGCTCAAGGGCTACTACGGCAACATCTCCGAGAAGCAGTTCCGGAAGATCTATGCCGATGCGACCCGTCGCAAGGGCGATTCGTCGGAGAACCTGATCGGCCTCCTCGAGTGCCGTCTGGACGCGATCGTCTATCGCGCCAAGTTCGTCCCGACCGTGTTCGCCGCGCGCCAGTTCATCTCGCACGGTCACATCAAGGTCAACGGCCGCCGCGTCAACATTCCGTCCTTCCAGGCGAAGGTCGGCGATGTGATCGAGGTCAAGGAAGCTTCGCGTCAGCTGACGATCGTCCTCGAGGCGACCCAGCTCGCCGAGCGTGACGTTCCCGACTACATCGAAGTCGATCATCACAAGATGAGCGCCAAGTTCTCGCGCGTGCCGGCTCTGGCCGACGTGCCGTATCCGGTTCACATGGAACCGAACCTGGTCGTCGAATTCTATTCGCGCTGATCCGTCAGCGTTATCGAGTTCTGGAAAAGGCCGCCTTCGGGCGGCCTTTTCTTTTTCGCCGCCTTTGCCGGCATTTCCGACCTTCGGATTGGCGGTTGGGCGGCGTATCAAGGAAACATCCGGCCAAAAGGGTGCGACATGACCGAAATCGGGATCGAGAAGCGGCGCGGCGGCGATCTCGTGGGTTTCGCGGCCATTGCCACGACGATCATCGGCTGGGCATCGGCTTTCGCGGCCATCCGTGTCGGGTTGACCGCGCTGACGCCGGTCGAACTGGCCGCCGCGCGCTATCTCGCCGCCGCCGTTCCGGCCGGCCTCTATCTGCTCATCGCCCGGCCGCCGCTGCCATCGCTCCGGGATTTCCTGCGCCTGATCGTCATTGGCGTGCTGTTCATCGCCGCCTATGCGGTGCTGCTCAACACCGGCGAGCAGACGATCGCGGCGGGTCCGGCCTCGTTCATCATCCAGATTAACCCGATCATCGTGGCGCTGATCGCCATGCCGCTGCTCGGCGAGCGCTTCGGCCTGGGTGGCTGGGTCGGCACGCTGGTGTCGTTCCTGGGCGTCGGGCTGATCGCCTATGGCAGCGGCGACGGGCTCGGGCTGAATATCGGGGCGCTGCTGATCCTCGGCGCGGCGCTTTGCACCTCGGTCTCGACCATCCTGCAGAAGCCGCTTTTGGCGCGCATGCCGGCGCTGGCTGTTACCGCCTGGGTGCTCCTTCTTGGTAGCCTTCCGTTAACCCCGGCGATCCCCGACACGCTGGCCGCGCTGAAACTGGCGCCGCCCGCGGTCCTCTGGTCGATCGCCTATCTCGTCGTGCTGCCCACCGTCGTCGGCTACCTGACCTGGGCGATCGCGCTGAAGCGCTTCCCGGCCTCGCGCGCCTCCAACTTCCTCTATTGCATCGCCCCGACCGCGACGCTGATCGGCTATCTGTGGCTCGGCGAAGTGCCCTCGCTCATCAGCCTGCTCGGCGGCGCCATGGCGATCGGCGGCGTCGTCATCGTGAATCTCACCCGCCGGCGATAGGCTCGCGGGCGTTTGGGCTTGCCGGGCGGCTCGCGAAGCGGCATCAAGGCGGCAACAGCCGGAACCCACACACCATGACCGAACTGCTCGACATCGCCCGCCGCATCGCGGCCTCGGACCCGCTGGAGGCGGAGAGCAGCGACGCGTGCCATCCGATGTTCCGCAAGGGGCCGGACAGCGTCGAGTTCGGCAAGCTGCGCAAGCGGCTGATCCGGCAGGTGCGGCAGGCGCTGGACGATTTCGCCATGGTGCGGCCGGGCGACCGCTGGCTGGTCTGCCTCTCCGGCGGCAAGGACAGCTATACGCTGCTGGCGCTGCTGCTCGATCTGAAATGGCGCGGCATGCTGCCGGTCGACCTGCTCGCCTGCAATCTCGACCAGGCGCAGCCGGGCTTTCCGGCCGAGATCCTGCCCAATTACCTGACCGAACTCGGCGTGCCGCACCGGATCGAGCGGCAGGACACCTATTCGATCGTCACCTCCAAGATCGAGCCCGGCAAGACCTATTGCGCGCTCTGCTCCAGGCTGCGGCGCGGCCATCTCTACCGGATCGCGCGGGAGGAGGGGTGCCAGGCCGTGGTGCTCGGCCATCACCGCGAGGACATCCTCGAGACGTTCTTCCTGAACCTCTTCCATGGCGGCAAGCTCGCCTCCATGCCGCCGAAGCTGCTGAACGAGGAGGGCGACCGGCTGGTGCTGCGGCCGCTCGCCTATGCGGCCGAGGATGACATTGCACGCTTCGCTACGGCGATGCAGTTTCCGATCATTCCCTGCGACCTCTGCGGTTCGCAGGAGGGCCTGCAGCGCAATGTCGTCAAGCAGATGCTGGCCGACTGGGAAAAGCAGACGCCCGGCCGCAAGGAGATCATGCTGCGGGCGCTCGGCAAGGCGAACCCGTCCCACCTGCTCGACCGCAACCTGTTCGACTTCGAAAGCCTGGTCGGCAAGCGGTAGGCGAAAGCCGCGCGCCTATCCCGCCGTCGTCAGCCAGAGCGCCAGCAGCGCGCCGATCAGGGCCGGCGGCATGACCAGAATGCCGAGCTTCAGGAAGGTCCAGGCGCCGACGCGCTGACCCTCGCGGCGCAGTGCGACCAGCCAGAGGATCGTCGCCAGCGAGCCGGTGATCGACAGGTTGGGTCCGAGATCGACGCCGACCAGCACGGCGCTGGTGACCGAATGCGGCAGCTGCGCTGCCTCGATGGTCGCACCGGCGATCAGACCGGTCGGCAGGTTGTTGAGCAGATTGCTGGCGATGGCGACGATGATGCCGGCGCCCGTCGCGGCCCAGCCGATCGAATGCGCCGCCGATTGCTGGGCCAAGCGCGCCAGCGCGTCGATGACGCCGGTCAACTGCAGCGCCTCGACCAGAACGAACAGGCCGGCCACCAGCGGCAGCACGCCCCAGGAAATGTCCCGCAGCACCGGCCAGGGGGATTGCCGGCTGCCGAGCAGGATCCCGGCGGCGGTCAGCGTTCCCGCGATGAAGGTCGGCAGGCCGAGCTGCCAGTCGAGCGCGGAGGCGACCAGCAGTACCAGCGCCGTCGCGGCGATGCCGCCGGCCGCAAGCTTGCCGCCGAAGGTCAGGACGACGGGCGGGATGTCCGTCCTCAGCCGGTCCCGAATGGACCGGCGCAGCGTCAGCCGCAGCATCAGATAGGTCAGGCCGATCGCCGCGATCGAGGGCAGGGTGAAGGTAGCGAGCCAGGTGGTCAGCGGCGGCATCTGGCTGCCGAAGATCACCAGATTGGCCGGGTTGGAGATCGGCAGCACGAAGCTCGCGGCATTGGCGATGAAGGCGCAGATGAACAAGTAGGGCAGCGGCTCGGCGTCGGCGGCGCGGGCGGCCGCATAGACGGCCGGCGTCAGCACCACGGCGGTGGCGTCGTTCGACAGGAACACCGTGACGACGATGCCGACGACATAGATCAGCCAGAACAGGCGCGTGCCCGAGCCGCGCGCGTGGCGGACCGCCAGCGTCGCCAGCCAGTCGAACAGCCCTTCCTTGCGCGCCAGCTCGGCCAGAAGCATCATGCCGATCAGGAAGAGATAGACGTCGCTGCCGCGGCCGATGCCTTCGAGCGCGGCCGAAAGCGGCATCAGCCCGAGCAGCACGAGCAGGGCAGCGCCGCCAAACGCCCAGATCGCCTCCGGCAGGTTCCACGGACGCACCAGGACGCCCCCGAGAGCGATGGCGGCAATGCTCCAGATGGCGACGGGCGCACCCATGGTCATGTCTCGTGCTTGGCGGGGAAACGGTTGGCGGGAGGCGGCTTCTGCCGTCTCCCGCAAGCTTGTGCCATATCCGCAGCGCCGCTTCCATGCGGCGTTGCGCACTTTTCGATCAGGGTTTGAACCAGGCGCGCGGGCCGCCATGCGGGGGCGGCGGCGGGCCAACCGGGCCGATCGCCTCGGCGCGTCCATCGGCGTGCACGACGAAGCTGGCGCGCAGGAAGCCATCGTCGAACCGCCCCTGGACGGTGACCGGCTCATCCTTGGCGACGAGCTTTCCGCCTTCGCCGGCGCGGCCCGTCTCGACCAAGGCGCGGCCGCTCGAATCCTGCAGCACGAACTTGTTGCCGTAGATCTCGGCGACCTGGCCCTTGACCGTTACCAGGCCGGTGGTCGGCATGGAGGCGATGGCGACCGGGGTCGTCGGCGCCATTTCCGGCGAGGGGCGCGTCAGGCTGACGGCACCGGCGCCGGCGATGATGCCGACGGCCAGGATTCCCAGAACGCCCAGCGTCATCGCCGCGTAGCGGGTCGAAGCGCCGTGTGGGGCGCGGGTCAATCGAGCGTCGCCCGGCTTCGGCGCGTTCGGCTCATGAGAAGGGGTGACAGTGCTATCCGAGGACATCGCGATCTCCTTTGGTTGCGACATGCCCTTTTCTAGCGAAGGGCCGCCCAATCCCGCCTGAACCGAACCGTTCAGGTTGAGTTAAGGTCGGGAGACTAGCGATGGATCTCGCAATCGGAGCCAAGCCAAGACATGCGCGTCCTTCTCGTCGAAGATGACAAGCTCCTCGCCGAGCGGATCGCAGGCGCGCTGCGGGCCGAGAATTTCGCGGTCGACGTGGCGAGCAATGGCGAGGACGGCCAGCATCTCGGCGCCACCGAACTCTTCGATGTCGTCATCCTCGATCTGGGTTTGCCTAAGGTCGACGGAATATCCGTCCTGAAGGCCTGGCGCGCCGAGGAGCGCGGCGTCCCCGTGTTGATCCTGACGGCCCGCGACGGCTGGTCGGAAAAGGTCGAGGGCTTCAAGGCCGGCGCCGACGACTATCTGACCAAGCCCTTCAAGCTCGAGGAACTGGTGATGCGGCTGCGCGCGCTGGTGCGCCGCTCCAAGGGCCACGCCGCGACCCGGCTGGTCTGCGGGCCGCTCGTCTTCGACGCGCAGGTGGGCACGTTCGAGCTGGACGGCCTGCCGCTGAAGCTGACGGCGCTGGAATGGCGCGTGCTCTCCTGCCTGATGTTGCGCAAGGAGGTGGTGGTCGAGCGCGCCGATCTCGTCGAGCGCGTCTATGAGGGCGATGCCGAGGTCGATTCCAACTCGCTGGAGGTGATCATCGCGCGGCTGCGGCGAAAGATCGGCCATGACCGGATCGAGACCTATCGCGGCCGTGGCTATCGGCTGACGGCCGAGTCGGCATCGGCATGAGGCTTCTCCCGGCCTCGTTGAGCGGGCGGCTTCTGGCCGGCGCCGCCGTCTTCGTCACCCTGGCGCTGGTGGCCGCCGCCGTCCTGATCAGCCTCATCCTGCAGCAATTCGTGACCGACCAGCTCGACCAGCGGCTGGACAGCCAGATGGTCGCCGTCGCCGACGCCCTGCAACGAAACAGCGAGGGCAAGCTCATCCTGTCGGTGGATGTCGATGGCCCGCCCTTCGATCGACTTGCCTCCGGCTGGTACTGGCAGGCGAGCGGCGATGGGGTGGACCTGCGGTCGAAATCGCTCGGCAATGGCTCCATCGATGTTCCGCCGCACCGTTTTGAGTGGCGCGAGCTTCTCTCGGGCCGGGGCAGCCCGGCGGAGGGAACGGGACCCGCCGGCGAGAGCCTGCATCTGCGCACGCGGACGATGGCCGCCGCCGGCCAGACCGTCACTTTGGTCGTCTCGGCGCCGCGCGAGGCCCTGCTCGGGCCGATGAAGAAGGCACTGGTGCCGCTGGTCGGCTCGCTGATTGCGATCGGCGTCGGATTGCTGCTCGCCAGTTTCCTGCAGGTGCGGCTCGGCCTGCGCCCGCTTCGGCATCTGCAGGCGAGCCTGCGCGAAATCCGGGCCGGCCGGGCGCAGCATGTATCCTCGGACCAGCCGGACGAACTGCGGCCTCTGGTGGACGAACTCAATGCGCTGATCGACCAGAATGCGCAGGGGCTCGCGGCGGCCCGGCGGCACGTTGCCAACCTGGCGCATGGGCTGAAGACGCCGCTGGCGACGCTGGCCCTGGAACTGAACGAACCGGGCGCCGACCCCACGCGGGCGATGAAGCCGCTGGTCGAGCGCATCGAGGGGAGCATACGCCATCACCTTGCCCGCGCCCGTTCGGGGGCCCTCGGTGCCTCGGGGCGGGTGTCGACCCCGCTGCTGCCGCGCTGCCGGGAGATCGCGTCCGTGCTGGGCAAGATCCATGCGGACAGGAACGTCGAGGCGGTGATCGTCGGCGACGGGGCGCTCGCCGTCGCCTGCGAGATGCAGGACCTCGACGAGATGCTCGGCAATCTGCTCGACAATGCGTTCAAATGGGCCCGCTCTCGCGTCTCGCTCGCAGCCACTGCCGAAGGGCAGTTCGTCGTCATTCGCATCGAGGATGATGGCGTCGGATTGGCCGAGGAACGCTTGCCCGATGTTTTGCTGCCGGGAAGGCGGCTGGACGAGGCGATGCCTGGCCATGGCTTCGGGCTTTCGATCACGCGGGAGTTGGCGGAACTCTATGGCGGATCGCTGGCGCTTCGTTCCGGTCCGCCCGGCGGCCTCACCGCCATCCTCACCCTGCCCATCGCCAGCGCCTGAACGCAGCTCACAAAAAAGCGGCGCAAAATGCGCCGCTTTCCTGAGGTCTTCTTGCCGATCAGCGCATCACGCAACGATGCTGTAGGCCGTCATAGCCGGTATAGGTGCCGGTGCGCGGGTTGAACGAGCGATAGCGGCTCGAGCAATACGAGACATAGTCGTCGCCGGCATAATACCGGGGCTGATTGGCCGAATTGGCGATCATGGCGCCGGCGGCCAGGCCGATGATGCCGGCGGCGGCCGCACCGCCCCAATTGTTGTTGTCGCGATAATAGTAGCCGCGATTGCCGTAATAGCCGCGATTGCCATAGTAGCGCGGGCCGTTGTGGTAGCCGTGGTGGCCGCGCCAGTTGCCGCCGCGATGGCGACGCCAGTCATTGCCACCATTCCAACCCCTATGGTCCGCAACCTGGAAGGATCCGTCGGATCTCACGCCAGACTGTGCCTGCGCCGTGGCCGGAACAGCCAGGAAAGACGTAGCAACAACCGAGGCAATCAGGCCCGCTTTCAGAAAATTCTTCGTCTTCGTCAGCATTGGATCGCTCCTCAAACGTCGAGTGAAGGACCGCGGACAGAATCGACACACGGTGAACATCAACACAGACGGTCCATTCGATGACTTATCAACGTTGAACGCAGGAGATCGTTCCTTCCGTCGCGAAATCCTTGCGGTGGAGGCGATTATTTCAACGGGGTATGGGAAATCAGGCGCAGCGGCGTTTGGACGGAGTGTTTCGCAAACAAAAACCGCGCGAGACGGCGTCACGCGCGGTTTTCATGGGGTCGCGGAAAGGAAGGATCAGGCCGACTTGGCGACCGTGATGCCCTTTTCCGTCAGGAAGGTCTGCATCTCGCCGGCCTGGAACATCTCGCGGATGATGTCGCAGCCGCCGACGAACTCGCCCTTGACGTAGAGCTGCGGAATGGTCGGCCAGTTGGAGAAGTCCTTGATGCCCTGGCGGATTTCCGGGTCGGCGAGCACGTTGATGCCCTTGTAGTCGACGCCGAGGAAATCGAGAATCTGGACGACCTGGCCGGAGAAACCGCACTGCGGGAACGCCGGGGTGCCCTTCAGGAAGAGCACGACATCGTTGGAGCTGACTTCGTTCTGGATAAGGGCGTGGATATCGCTCATCTCAACTATTTCCTTTTTGCCGGCCGCTGGCCGATCTCAATCCGGAGCGCTGGTCTGCAGGGCGAGCGCGTGGAGGACGCCGCCCATGTTTCCCTTGAGCGCAGCGTAGATCATCTGGTGCTGCTGCACGCGGTTTTTTCCGCGAAAAGCCTCGGACACAACTTCGGCAGCATAATGGTCACCATCACCCGCGAGATCGCGGATCGTGACCGTCGCGTCCGGGAGAGCCTCCTTGATCAGAGCCTCAATGTCGCGTGCGTCCATTGCCATCAGTCAATCCCCTCAGCCGTCGGTATGGGTAGGTCCGCCGATCACTCGGCGGCGGCCATGAATTCAGGGAACCAATTCTCATGGCCCTGCTTCAGCTTTGCAACAGATATGGTGGCGATGCCGGCGACATCCAACACCTCGCCGCCGACGGTGCCCAGAACCCGGGCCTCGACGCCGGCTTCCGCTGCGGCTGACGTGACCGCATCGAGCACCGACGGGTCGACGGTGACGACGTAGCGGGCCTGGTCCTCGCCGAACAGGAAGCCATGCGGCGTCGCAGCGCTTTCCGGCACTTTGACCGAAGCGCCGAGGCCGCGCGCCATCGCCATTTCGGCGAGGGCGACCAGCAGGCCGCCATCGGAAATGTCGTGGCAGGCGGTGACGAGACGGCTGCGGATGATGCCGCGCACGAAATCGCCGACGCGGCGTTCCTCGGCGAGGTCGACCGGCGGCGGAGCGCCTTCCTCGCGGCCGAGGATCTCGCGCAGATAGACCGACTGGCCGAGATGGTGGCCGTCGCGGCCGAGCTGGACGATGACGTCACCGGCATTCTTGAAGGCGACGGTCGCCATCACGTCGATGTCGGGCAGCAGGCCGACGCCGCCGATCGCCGGGGTCGGCAGGATGCCGACGCCATTGGTCTCGTTGTAGAGCGAGACATTGCCGGAGACGATCGGGAAGTCGAGCGCGCGGCAGGCGGCGCCGATGCCCTCGATCGCGCCGACCAGCTGGCCCATGATCTCGGGCTTTTCCGGATTGCCGAAATTGAGATTGTCGGTGGCGGCGAGCGGCTCGGCGCCGACGGCCGACAGGTTGCGCCAGCATTCGGCGATCGCCTGCTTGCCGCCTTCGAACGGATCCGCCTCGCAATAGCGCGGCGACACGTCGAGCGTGAAGGCGAGGCCCTTCTTGTCGTGGCCCTCGACGCGGATGACGGCGGCGTCGCCGCCCGGCTTCTGCGCCGTGTTGCCCTGGATCAGGTGGTCATACTGCTCCCAGACCCAGCGGCGCGAGGCCATGTCGGGGGCGGAGACCAGCTTCAGCAGCGCCTCGGCATAATCGTTCGGCTCGGCGACGTCCTCGGCCTTGAGAACGGCGGGAACCGGGCGGCGGACGAAGGGGCGGTCATATTCCGGCGCTTCGTCGCCCAGTTCCTTGATCGGCAGGTCGGCGACGACGGCGCCCTTGTGCAGGATGCGGAAGCGCAGATCGTCCGTGGTCCAGCCGACGATGGCGAAGTCGAGGCCCCATTTGTGGAAGATCGCCTGGGCTTCCTTCTCCTGCTCGGGGCGCAGCACCATGAGCATGCGCTCCTGGCTTTCCGAGAGCATCATCTCGTAGGCCGTCATGTTGGCTTCGCGGCAGGGGACCTTGTCGAGGTCGAGCTCGATGCCGAGGTCGCCCTTGGCGCCCATTTCGACGGCCGAGCAGGTGAGGCCGGCGGCGCCCATGTCCTGGATGGCGATGACCGCGCCGGTCTTCATCAGCTCCAGGCAGGCTTCCAGCAGCAGTTTCTCGCCGAAGGGGTCGCCGACCTGAACCGTCGGGCGCTTCTCCTCGATCGATTCGTCGAACTCGGCCGATGCCATGGTGGCGCCGCCGACGCCGTCGCGGCCGGTCTTCGAGCCGAGATAGACGACGGGCAGGCCGACGCCTTCCGCCTTCGAATAGAAGATCTTGTCCGCGTCGGCGAGGCCGGCGGCAAAGGCGTTGACCAGGATGTTGCCGTTGTAGCGCTCGTGGAAGTTCACTTCGCCGCCGACCGTCGGCACGCCGAAGGAATTGCCGTAGCCGCCGACGCCCGAGACCACGCCGGAAACCAGGTGGCGGGTCTTCGGGTGATCCGGCGAGCCGAAACGCAGCGCGTTCATCGCCGCGACCGGGCGGGCGCCCATGGTGAAGACGTCGCGAAGGATGCCGCCGACGCCCGTCGCTGCGCCTTGGTAGGGCTCGATGAAGGAGGGGTGGTTGTGGCTCTCCATCTTGAAGATGATCGCCTGGCCGTCATCGATATCGACCACGCCGGCATTCTCGCCGGGGCCGCAGATCACGCGCGGGCCGGTGGTCGGCAGGGTGCGCAGCCACTTCTTGGACGATTTGTAGGAACAATGCTCGTTCCACATCGCCGAGAAGATGCCGAGTTCGGTGAGCGTCGGCACGCGGCCGATCAGATCGAGGATGCGCTGATATTCGTCGGGCTTGAGGCCATGGCTGGCGACGAGTTCGGGCGTGATCGGCGTGTCGTTCTGGAGCACGGAAACCTCAGGGGCAATCGGGTCGCGGACCGGCGGGCGGTCGGGAATTTGGCTGTCGGGATCAGTCGGGCGAAAGTCAGGCGACGGCGGAAAGGGCTGCCTCGAACAGAGGCCGGCCGTCGGTGCCGCCATTCAGCGGCTCGATCAGGTTTTCGGGATGCGGCATCATGCCGAGGATGTTGCGCTTCTCCGAAAGAACGCCGGCAATGTCGTCGACTGATCCGTTGGGATTGGCGACATAGCGGAAGGCGATGCGGTCCTCGCCCTTCAGGCGGGCCAGCGTCTCGTCATCGGTGCGGTAGTTGCCGTCGCCATGCGCGACCGGCGAACGGATCACCTGGCCCTTGGCGTAGCCGCGCGTGAACTGGCTTGCCGTCGTCTCGACGCGCAGCTCGACTTCCTTGCAGATGAACTTGAGCCCGGCATTGCGCATCAGCACGCCCGGCAGCAGGCCTGCTTCGCACAGGATCTGGAAGCCGTTGCAGACGCCCAGCACGGCGACGCCGCGTTCGGCTTCGCGGGCAATGGCGCCCATGATCGGCTCGCGCGCGGCGATCGCGCCGGAGCGCAGATAGTCGCCATAGGAAAAGCCGCCGGGGATGACGATCAGGTCGACCTTGGGAAGGTCGTGGTCGCCGTGCCAGACGGTGACGGGCCGGTGGCCGGTGATCTTCTCGATCGCGGCGACCATGTCGCGCTCGCGATTGGACCCGGGGAAGACGACGACAGCGGATTTCATGGGCTATCCCAAATCAAAGTTGCTCAGGGCAGGGCGGGGGAGGAGAGCTCCAGCCGCCGCTCGATGCGATCAAGCCGTGTTTCGTGGCGATCGAGGGTCAGGTAGATGTTGTGGAGGTCCGTCTGGAGCGCAATCATGTGCCCACGCATGGCCTGAAGCTCGGCCTTTATCTCATCGGTCTTGTGATCGATGCGCGTGACGTCATTCCGGATCGACTTCAGAACCTCGTAGATCAGTTCGTTGGTCACGTCCGCCATGAGGATGCTCCGCCTTCGGGATCAGTCCACGATCTCCACACGATAGTTCTCGATGACCGTATTGGCCAGAAGCTTGGCGGCCATGGCTTCGAGCTCGGTCTTGGCCTTGACGGCATCGGTCGCTTCGACCTCGATGTCGAACACCTTGCCCTGGCGGACGCTGCCGACGCCGGCAAAGCCCAACGCGCCGAGGGCGCCTTCGATTGCCTTACCCTGGGGGTCCAGAACGCCGTTCTTCAGGGTGACGGTGACGCGGGCCTTCATCGGTAACTCCAAGTCGGGGTAGTGAAAGTCGGGGTGATCCAGAAATGCAAACGGCCGCCTCGCGGCGGCCGTTGCCATGAACGGGTGACTACTGAACGAGGACAGGCCCGCCGCCCTGCGGCCGCTCCTGCTCTTCGGTCAGGATGCCGAGACGGCGCGCGACTTCCTGGTAGGCCTCGACGAGGCCGCCCATGTCGCGGCGGAAGCGGTCCTTGTCGAGCTTGTTCTGGGTCTGAACGTCCCAGAGCCGGCACGAATCGGGCGAGATCTCGTCGGCGACGACGATCCGCATCATGTCGGCTTCCCAGAGGCGTCCGCACTCGATCTTGAAATCGACGAGCTGGATGCCAGCGCCCAGGAAGAGGCCGGACAGGAAGTCGTTGACGCGGATGGCAAGCGCCATGATGTCGTCGATTTCCTGCGGCGTGGCCCAGCCGAATGCCGTGATGTGCTCTTCCGAGACCATGGGGTCGTCGAGCGCATCTGCCTTATAGTAGAACTCGATGATTGAGCGCGGCAGGACCGTGCCCTCTTCGAGGCCAAGGCGCTTGGCAAGCGAGCCGGCCGCAACGTTGCGGACGACGATTTCGAGCGGGATGATCTCGACTTCGCGGATCAGCTGCTCGCGCATGTTCAACCGACGGATGAAATGCGTCGGGATGCCCATCCGGTTCAGATGCGTGAAAATGTGCTCGGAAATGCGGTTGTTCAACACGCCCTTTCCGTCAACAACCTCATGCTTCTTGTTGTTGAAGGCAGTCGCATCGTCTTTGAAGAACTGGATCAGCGTCCCAGGCTCAGGTCCTTCGAAAAGGATCTTGCCTTTGCCTTCATAGATGCGCCGACGACGGTTCATGGGCACATACCGTGGTTTGAGGAAATCCATATAGCCGGGGTTCCAATGTAAGGGATTCGCCGCGGCGAAGCTTCAGGCAACCGACTCTTTAAAAGGGTCGCTTGCGCGGCGTGAACCTACTCGATCACTCGCCAATTCACAATGACGGATAAATGCGGCGCTTTGAGCACCTTCGAGCAACGAGTTCCCTTTCGGTACTGTCGTTGATTTGGGGTGGCGAGGAAGATATGCAAGGCCCATATCATGGCCGTGGCCAACAAGTTGACCGAGTGGAGAGACTGCGAATGACGACGTTCGACCAGCGCAAGGACGCTTTCGAGAACCGTTTTGCCCTTGATGCGGCGCTTCAGTTCAAGGCCGTCTCGCGGCGGAACAAGCAGCTCGGCATCTGGGCCGCGGCGCTTCTGGGCAAGTCCGGCGTCGACGCCGAAACCTATGCCTCCGACGTGATCGCAGCCGATTTCGAGGAGGCCGGCGACGAGGACGTGTTCCGCAAGATCCGCGCCGATTTCGACGCGGCCGGCGTTCAGCAGTCGGATCACCAGATCCGCCGCACCATGGACGAACTGCTCGCGCAGGCCGTCGAGCAGATCAAGTCCGAAGGCTAAGCCTTTCGCAGATCCTTCGGAGCACCGAAAAATGGCGTCGATTTCCCTTGTTTCGGTGCTCCGTTCGCGCGGCAGCTGCCTCACCGCGTGGCTGGCCAGTCCGGAGCCGCTGATCGCCGAAAGCGCAGCGCGCGCCGGCTTCGATTGCGTGACCCTCGACATGCAGCATGGCCTGCATGATCCGGGGAGCATCATGAGGGGGATCGGCGCGATCGCCCTGGGCGGCGTCCCCGCGATCGTCCGGATTCCTGTCGGGGATTTCGCCATGGCGAGCCGCGCGCTCGACATGGGCGCCAGCGCCATCATCGCGCCGATGATCAATTCGGCCGAGGATGCGCGCGCCTTCGCGGCGGCGACCAAGTATCAGCCGCTTGGCGAACGGAGCTGGGGCCCTGTGCGCGCCATGCAGCTCGCCGGCGCCACGGACGGCGCCGCCTTCCTGCGCAATACCAATGCCGAGACGCTGACATTCGCGATGATCGAGACCCGCGCGGCGCTGGCCGCCCTCGACGACATTCTCGCGGTGCCCGGCATCGACGCGGTCTTCATCGGCCCGTCCGATCTCTCGATCGCCCTTTCGGACGGCGCCGACGTCAACCCAATGCGCCCGGACAACCAGGCCGCAGCCGCCGATGTCCTGGCCCGCGCCCGCAAGGCCGGCAAGCTGGTCGGCATCTTCGCCATCACCGGTGAGCAGGGCCGTCTTTACCGGTCGCTCGGCTACGATTTCATCGCGCTGGGCACGGACGGCATGTATTTCCACCTCGGTGCCTCTACAATGCTTGCAGAAGCGCGCGCTGGTTAAGCCGGCACTATTTTACAAGTTCAAGATCAGGCGTACCTTTTCCGAGCAGTGATTCGCTGTTTTCGGGGAAGTTACACATGCAAAAAGCCATCGCAGAGTTCATCGGGACTTTTACACTCGTTCTGTTCGGCTGCGGTGCAGCCGTTATCGCGGGTCCCTCGATCGCCGGCGCCGGCACGGTCGGCGTTCTGGGCATTGCCTTTTCCTTCGGCCTGGCGATCGTCGCGATGGCCTATGCGATCGGCCCGATCTCCGGTTGCCACGTCAATCCCGCCGTCAGCCTCGGCGCTCTCATCGCCGGGCGCATGAATGTCAGCGACTTCATCACCTACGTGATCGCCCAGGTTGCGGGCGCCATCGTCGGCGCGTTGGTTCTCTTCATCATCATGCAGGGCAAGGCATCCGGCTGGACGGGCGGCATGGGCACCAATGGCTGGGGCCCCGGTTATCTCGGCGAATACAACGTCATCTCGGCGTTCATCTTCGAAGTGGTCGCGACCTTCATCTTCCTGGTCGTCATTCTGGGCGTCACGCACAAGCTGGTGCCGCACCACTTCGCCGGTCTCGCCATCGGCCTGACGCTGGTCATGATCCACATCGTCGGCATCAACGTCACCGGCGTTTCGGTCAATCCGGCCCGCAGCCTCGGCCCGGCCCTGTTCGCCGGCGGCGCGGCGCTGTCGCAGCTCTGGCTGTTCATCGTGGCGCCGTTCATCGGTGCGGCCCTCGCCGGCTTCGTCTACAAGGCCGGCATTCTCTATAACGGCGACGCGGCATAGCGCCTTCGAGCCAAAGCAAAGGGGCCGGTGCAAGCCGGCCCCTCGACGTCCCGAAAGAAGAACAAGCCCGCCTTTGGCGGGCTTTCCTTTGCCTTCAGCCCTTCGCCAGTTCCGTCTCGATCGCTTCGACGACGGCCGGATCCTGAGGCTCCGTCTTCGGCGCGAAACGCGCGACGACCTTGCCATCGCGGCCGATCAGGAACTTCTCGAAGTTCCACGAGATATCCTCGTCGCCGGCCAGCGCGTCATAGAGCGGGTGGCGGTCGTCGCCCTTGACCGAGATCTTGGCGAACATCGGGAAGTCGACGCCATAGGTCAGGCGGCAGAAGTCCTGGATCTCTTCATTGGTACCTGGCTCCTGGCCCATGAAGTTGTTGGCCGGGAAGCCGACGACGGTCAGTCCCTTGTCCTTGTAGCTGCGATAGAGCGCTTCCAGCCCGTCATATTGTGGCGTCAGCCCGCATTTCGAGGCGACGTTGACGACGAGCAGGACGCGCCCGGCATAGTCGCCGAGCGAAGCCTGGCTGCCGTCGATGCGGTTGACGGGAATGTCGTAGAGCGGGGAGGACATGCTGGGGATCTCGCGGTCTGATGGCAGGGAACACTTTCGTAGATATGGGCCGGGCACGAATACGCAACCGTCGCAGAAGGATCAGGATGATGAAGGATGCAGCGGCAGCAAACGTAGCCGGGCGCGATCGGCGTCAATGGTGACGAGCGCACCTTCGCGGAGCGCGTCTGCGGATTGAGCGAGTGCCGAAAGGATTTGGTCGGCGATGTTGTCGGGGTCTAGATTGCCCGATCGTATCTGGACGACGCTTGGGCTTCTTCCACCCGTCGCGGCAAGGATGGCGCTGAAGTCGAGGTCGCTCGTCAAGACGACGAAATCATGCGTCGCCGCGTACGCCATGATGACCGAATCGAAGGCCGCCGGGTCGCCAATATCGGACCAATGAACCGCCTCGAAGCCGGACTTTTCCAGCGTGCCGCGCCACCGCGGCGATAGGTTCATGTCGATAAGGATCTTCACCGCGCGAGGGCGATTTCACGCTCTTCGGCGCGCCATGCGGCGTAACGCAGTGCCTGAAGGATGTCTTCGCGCTCAAGGTAGGGATAGTCGGTCAGCAGCGCTTCTATGCTTCTGCCAGCGGCGATCTGCTCCACGATCATGCCCACGGAGACCCGCAATCCGCGGATCGTCGCCTTGCCCCCCATAAGGCCGGGAATTTGAGTAATCCGATCGAGATCCTGCATCGCACGCTCCCGCCGCAGCTTCGGCCGATCCTACCAGACCGGCCGAAGATTGGAAAAGCGGACGAATTCCTACGCTTCGCCGAAGACGCGGCGGAAGATCGTGTCGATGTGCTTGGTGTGGTAGCCGAGATCGAACTTCTCCTCGATCTCCGCGTCCGACAGGAGCGCGGTCACATCCGGATCGGCCTTCAGCTCGGTCAGGAAGTCGGCGCCCTGTTCCCAGACCTTCATCGCGTTTCGCTGGACCAGGCTATAGGCGTCTTCGCGCGAGGCACCCTTCTGGGTCAGGGCGAGAAGCACGCGCTGGGAATGCACCAGGCCGCCGAGGCGGTCGAGGTTCTTCTGCATGTTGTCGGGATAGACGAGCAGCTTGTCGATGACGTTGGTCATGCGGGCAAGCGCGAAATCGAGGGTCACCGTCGCGTCGGGGCCGATCATGCGCTCGACCGAGGAGTGCGAGATGTCGCGCTCATGCCAGAGGGCGACGTTTTCCATCGCCGGCAGCGCCATGCCGCGCACCAGACGGGCGAGGCCGGTCAGGTTCTCGGTCAGAACGGGATTGCGCTTGTGCGGCATTGCCGACGAGCCCTTCTGGCCGGGGGAGAAATACTCCTCGGCTTCGAGCACTTCGGTGCGCTGCAGATGGCGGATCTCGGTCGCCAGGCGCTCGATCGACGAGGCGACGACGCCGAGCGTTGCGAAATACATGGCGTGGCGGTCGCGCGGGATGACCTGGGTCGAGACCGGCTCCGGCACCAGGCCGAGCTTTTCCGCCACATGCTCCTCGACGCGCGGGTCGATATTCGCGAACGAACCGACGGCTCCGGAAATGGCGCAGGTGGCGACTTCGGCGCGGGCCGCGACCAGGCGGGCGCGGTTGCGGTCGAACTCGGCATAGGCCTGGGCCAGCTTCATGCCAAAAGTGATCGGCTCGGCATGGATGCCGTGGCTGCGGCCGATGGTGACGGTGTTCTTGTGCTCGAAGGCGCGGCGCTTCAAGGCGGCGAGCAGCTTGTCGACATCGGCGATCAGGAGATCGGCGGCGCGCACCAGCTGGACATTGAAGCATGTGTCGAGCACGTCGGAGGAGGTCATGCCCTGATGCACGAAGCGGGCGTCCTCGCCGACGATCTCGGCCAGATGGGTCAGGAAGGCGATGACGTCATGCTTGGTGACGCGCTCGATCTCGTCGATCTTGTCGATGTCGAAGGTTGCGGCACCGCCCTTTTCCCAGACGGTCGCGGCGGCAGATTTCGGCACGGTGCCGATTTCGGCGAGCGCGTCGAGCGCATGCGCCTCGATCTCGAACCAGATGCGGAATTTGGTCTCCGGCGACCAGATCGCCGTCATTTCGGGGCGCGAGTAGCGCGGGATCATAGGCGGGCCCTCTTGGTTTCGCCCGGCAAATACCAGACCAAGAGGGCCCTAACAACCCGATGGGGTGCTTAATCGAGCGGCGGGGGCGGCGGCGGCTCGTCCGGGTCCATGTAGCCATCCGGCGGCGGCGGGGGCGGGGGCGTGCAGTCGGTGCGGCGCTCGGTGGTCGTGCCGGTCTCGTCCTGCGTCTCGATCGTCGTCTGGCTGCAACCGGGCGGCGGCAGAGGCGGCTCGTCGCGAACGGAGGGCGGCGGCGGAACCTCGATATCCTCGGCCAGAACGATGTTTCCGGCCGATGCGGCGGATGGCACTGTCAGCGCGCCGAACGTGCAGGCGACCACGCCCAGCGCTGCCAGCCGCACCGTTTTCGATACTAAACCGCGCGGGTTCGAATGCAATGTCATGGAACGATCCTCTTGCCTGCCCCGGAGCTTCAACGGCGGGCCGACGGAGGCGTTCCCACGATAGGCCGGCGGCGCCGCCGGGCGATCAGGGCAGTTGCGCCGTCACCGCCATGTAGCGGCCATCGGGGCCCTCGAAACCGCGCGTCAGCACCATCACCAGGACAACCAGCGTCGTCGGCTGGCCGAAGCGCTGCTGGATGATGACATCGTTGATCCGGTAGTCGAGCGCCGTGCCGCGGCTCGCCGGCAGCATCTTGTCCTCATGCAGGACCGTCTCGCCGCGCTCGTCCTTGAGGACGAGGCGGAAGCCCTGGGTCTTGTAGTCCGGGTCGTCGTTGTTCGGGGCGTCGAGCGGGATCGTCTGCAGCGAGACGGTGAGCTCCGGCCCGTCGAGTTGCTGGACCGGATGGCGCCGGAACGTCACGGAATAGGGATCGCGGCCGCTCTCGGTGATCGGGTTGGAGGCGAGCAGCGTGCCGGGCTGGTCGAGGCCGGTCAGCTTATCGCTGGCCTGCTTGCGGGCGGCGGCGCGGGCCGCGGCGATCCCGGCGGTCTCGTCGTCCAGCCGGACGCGCACCGGCGTGCCGGCGACCCAGGCGTCCTTCTGCGTGTCGAGCACGAAGATGTTGGAATAGGGGAAGCCGGAGCCGTCCTGGATGCCGAACTCCTCGAAGGCGAAACGGCTGCCGTCCGGCGAGAAGCCGAGGATCGAGCGCTCGGCGAAATCGCCGGCCATGGCGAGGGCGGGCGCGCCGGCGAGGACACCTGCCGCGAAAAGCCTGGCAAGGATGCGCATGGATCTGTCTCTCCTTTGGCTTGGGGGCGCGGGGATCAGCCCCGGGCGACCGCGTCCCGGATGGCGGCAATGTTGCCGGCAAAGGCGCTGCTGCCGCCCTTGAAGATCGAGGAGCCGGCCACGAGCACGTCGGCGCCCGCCTTGACGAGGGCCGGGGCGGTATCCGGGGCGACGCCGCCATCCACTTCGATATGGATCGGACGGTCGCCGATCATCGTCTTGATGCGGGCGACCTTGTCGACCGATTCCGGGATGAAGCTCTGGCCGCCGAAGCCGGGATTGACGCTCATCACCAGCACCAGGTCGATCATGTCGAGCACATAGGCGATGGCGCTTTCCGGCGTCGAGGGATTGAGCGCGACGCCGGCCTTCTTGCCGAGATGGCGAATGGTCTGCAGCGAGCGGTGCAGATGCGGGCCTGCCTCGGCATGGACGGTGATCAGATCGGCGCCGGCCTCGGCGAATTCGGCCAGGTAGGGATCGGCCGGCGCGATCATCAGATGCACGTCGAACATGGCATCGGTCAGCGGCCGCAGCGCGCGCACGACCGGCGGGCCGAAGGTGATGTTGGGCACGAAATGTCCGTCCATGATGTCGAGATGGATCCAGTCAGCGCCCGCCGCCTCGACCGCGCGCACTTCCTCGCCGAGACGGGAAAAGTCCGAAGCGAGGATGGATGGCGAGATCAGCAGGGGCGCGGCCATGGTATCAGCTTTCAGCTTCGAGCCCCTCGATCAGCGGGGCGGGACGGGGTTCGTTCGGCCGTAACACGGCAATCGGGCCTCGGCAATTGCCCGCCCGCCCCGGGACGGGCAAACTCACGCCGGCCCAGGAAAGGAACAGAGCGATTCCCGCGATTCAACCGCCTTCCAGCACCCCGGAAATGGAGCGTTTCGACGCGATCGTGCTCGGCGCCGGGATCGTCGGCGTCTCGGCCGCGCTCAACCTGCAGAAGCGCAACCGAAACGTGGTCCTGATCGACCGGCGCGATCCGGGCGAGGCCACGTCCTATGGCAATGCCGGCGTCATCGAGCGCGACGGTTTCTATCCGATCGTGTTTCCCCGCCAGTTCGGTGCGCTGTGGAAATATGGCCGCAACGACGAAACCGCGCTGCACTACAATCGCCGCTTCCTGCCGAAGATCGCGCCCTGGCTGCTGAAGCTCAGGGCCGAATCCTCGCCGCGCGCCA
This sequence comes from Kaistia sp. UC242_56, assembly GCF_044452255.1. Lineage (NCBI taxonomy): Bacteria > Pseudomonadati > Pseudomonadota > Alphaproteobacteria > Hyphomicrobiales > Kaistiaceae > Kaistia > Kaistia sp. UC242_56. The sequence goes on along the minus strand of NZ_JBIOAN010000002.1, from coordinate 3,466,562 downwards.
TCGACGCCTATGCCGAGGCGATGAACCCGATCCTGGCGCATGCGGCGAGCGAGCATGGCGTGCTGGCCGGCAAGGGCAGGGCGGTCGAGTTCTTCCGCGGCACGGGATGGCTCAAGGGCTATCGCAGCATCGCCCGCTTCGAGGCCGATACCAAGATGCAGCTGGCCTTGGCCAAGCGTTTCGGCGTTCGCTACGAGATCCTCGACAATCACGAGATCACGGATCTGGAGCCCGACCTCGCGCCGGTTTTTGCCCGCGCCGTGTTCTGGCCGGATACCGTCTCCGTCGCCAGCCCCGGCGGCGTCGTCAAGGCCTATGCACGGCTGTTCGAGGCGATGGGCGGCACCTTCGCGCATGGCGACGCGATGTCGCTTCGGCGCGAGAACGATCTCTGGGTGGTCGACATGGACGGCCGCAAGGCGACCGCGCCGGATGTCGTCGTGGCGCTCGGACCCTGGGCGATGGACCTGCTCAAGCCGCTCGGTTACCGCTACCCGCTCGCCGTGAAGCGCGGCTATCACCTGCATTTCAAGCCGCGCGGCGACGCCGCCCTCGAGCGGCCGGTCGTCGATGTCGCGCATGGCTATGCGCTGACGCCGATGCGGCAAGGTTACCGGATCACCTCGGGCATCGAGTTCGACGCGCGCGATGCGCCGCCGACCCCGGTGCAGATCGCCAAGATCCTGCCGCAGGTCAAGGCGCTGTTTCCGCTCGGCGAGCAGATCGAGGAGGAGCCCTGGATGGGCTCGCGGCCCTGCTTCCCGGACTCCATGCCGATCGTCGGGCCGGCGCCGCGCCATCCCGGCCTCTGGCTGAACTTCGGCCACGGCCATCTGGGCTTCACGCTGGGGCCGGCCACGGGCCGGCTCCTTGCCGAACTGATCACCCGCGAAATGCCCTTCGTCGACCCCGCCCCGTTCAGCGCGACGCGGTTTTCCTAGTGGCCTGACGGGGGACGGTTCGAACCCCATGATCGCGCCCGCGTGGTGGCAAGTGTTGACGGGCGAAGGCTGAAGCGGACGTTGGACGGTCGGCCATAGTCGGCCATTTCCAGCCGTTCGCAGCACCGTATCCACGGCCCGGTTCTGGTCCAGGGCCAATACGATGCGCCGGGGCGCCCTGCGGATGCCGGCCAGCTCAATCGAGATCCGTCGCGTTGTCAGCGGGATTTTATTATAATGGTCGGAAGCGCATCGGAGGAGGGTGCCGTGAAAGCCATCGACCGCAGGGTACTGATGAAGGGCGGGCTCGCGGCTGCGGCCCTGATCGGGCCGGCCGGGCGCGTCTTCGGCGAGACTAGCTCCCTTTCGGACCTCGGGGCCTCGCTCGTATCGTCGCCCGAAGCGACGATCTACTTGGCGCGCGAGATCGTCACGATCGATCCCGTCCGTCCGTCGGCGAGTGCCGTCGCCGTCGTGAACGGCCGCATCCTGGCGGTCGGGTCGCTCAATGACGTCCGGCTCATTCTCGGCGACCAGCCGCATCGCGTCGACGACAGGTTCGGGGACAAAGTTATCATACCGGGCTTCATCGCCCAACACGATCACCCGGTCCTCGCCGCCCTGACCATGTCGTCGGACATCCTCTCCATCGAGGACTGGGTTCTGCCATCCGGCACGGTTCGTGCCGTCAAGGACAAGCGGGACTTCATCGAGCGCCTGACGAAGGCCTCAAACGCACTGAGCGGACCGGACGAGCCGCTCGTGAGCTGGGGCTATCACCCGGCCTTCTACGGCCCTCTGACGCGCGAGGATTTGGACGCAGTCAGCTCCGAGCGCCCCATCCTTGTCTGGGCGCGCTCCTGCCACGAAATGATCCTCAATAGCGCGGCCCTTGCCGCCGGCGGCGTGACGCGGGCGGTGGTGGACGGATTCGACGAGACGTCCCGCAAGCAGTCTGATCTTGACCAGGGGCGGTTCTGGGAGCAGGGGCTGTTCGCGGTCCTGCCGCGCATCGCGTTCCTGGTCGCGACGCCCGAGCGGCTGCGCGCCGGGCTCGAGCTGAGCCGAGACTATATGCACGCCAAGGGGATTACCTTCGGAAACGAACCCGGCGGCATTCTCTCGAAGCCCGTGCAGGATGGGGTGAACGCGGTCTTCTCGAGCCCCGACATGCCCTTCCGCTGGTCTTTCATCGTCGACGCCAAGAGCCTCGTCGCCGCTCATGACGACGAGGCCGAGGTTATCGCCCGGTCGGAGGCGCTGGCCTCCTGGTACGGCGGAATGACCAGCCTCGCACCGAGGCAGGCCAAGCTCTTCAGCGACGGTGCGATCTACTCGCAGCTCATGCAGGCGCGAGCCCTATCTTGACGACCATCATGGCGAGTGGATGATGGACAAGGCGCTGTTCGATCGGGCTTTCCGCATCTACTGGGACGCCGGCTACCAGCTCCATGTGCATGTCAACGGGGATGCCGGACTCGACCGGGTGCTCGACACGCTCGAGGCGAACCTGCGGCGCAATCCACGCTACGACCACCGTACCGTGATCGTGCACTTCGCGGTGAGCGCCTTCGAGCAAGTCCAGCGCATCCGCAACCTCGGCGCGATCGTCAGCGGCAATCCCTACTATGTCAGGGCGCTCGCCGACCAGTATTCGGTGGTCGGCCTCGGCCCCGAACGCGCGGACGCGATGGTCCGGCTCGGAGACCTGTCGCGGGCGGGTATCCGCTGGTCCTTGCATTCCGACATGCCGATGGCGCCCGCAGATCCCCTGTTCCTGATGTGGTGCGCGGTTAACCGCGTCACCGCGTCGGGCCGCGTCGCCGCGCCCGATCAGAGGATCTCGGCGGAGGAGGCTCTGCGCGGCGTGACCATCGAGGCCGCCTACTCGCTGAAGATGGAGGATGAGATCGGCAGCCTCGCGCCGGGGAAGCGCGCCAACATGACGATCCTCGACCGGAATCCGTTGGCCGTGAACCCCATGGAGATCCGCGACATCGCGGTCTGGGGAACCGTCATGGAAGGTCGCGTGCTACCCGGCGCAAAGGGCGAGCGGCACGCCTCGAAAGTGCCGGCGGATGGCGGCGGGGCCGCTCGGGCGTTCGAACGGGCGGCATTGCAGCACGCGCTGAAGGTCGTGCACGCTCATCTCTGAGCGAGGTCGGCCGAAGCGTGGGAGCTCGCGTACGGCATATTGCGGAGATAGCCATGCTCCGTCGCCCCGGCGAAGGCCGGGGCCCATAAATACCGGCCCGGCAAGCCATGGCGAGCCCCGAAAGGCCTGTGGGTATGGATCCCGGCCTTCGCCGGGATGACGGCGGAGGAAGGAGACGCCTCCTCAACCAAGGCTGGGTCAGGCAGAAGCGGCCGCCTACTGACCCGTCTCCGGCACCAGGGCGCCGTTTGCCCAGCGATAGATCGAAAAGCCCGCAAGCTGGGCGTCGCCCTTGCCGTCGAAGGCGACGGTGCCCAAGACCGTCGGGGTCGGGGACGCCGAGAGCGTCGAGGCCAGCGTGTCGCCGGCAGCGGGGCCGCTCGACTGGCGGGCGGCGGCCCAGAGCTGGACGGCGGCATAGGCCGGCAGGACATAGCCCTGCGGCTCGATTCCTGCCTGGCGCAGGGCGGCGTTGGCCGCCTCGGCCGGGGGCTGCAGGCGCCAGTCGGTAAAGAAGGTGAGCAGCGTGCCGTTGGCAGCGTCGCCGGCCGCGGTGACGAACTCGCTGGTCCCGAGCGAATCGCCGCCCATGACGACCGCCGGCGAACCCTTGGCGCGCAGCGCCTTCAGGATCAGCGCGATGTCGCCCTGGTCGCCGCCGACGAAGACGACGTCGATCGCGTCGGCGATCAGGCGGTCGGCGAGCGCGTTATATTCCTTGGCGCCGGGATCGAACGTGTCGAGCCGCGCCTCGCGCTTGCCGGCCTCGTTCATCGCCTGCTTGGTGGCCTCGGCCAGCGGCTTGCCATAGGACGAGCCGTCATTCAGCAGGGCGATGCGCTTGTTGCCGAAGCGCTCGGCCAGGAACGCACCGGCGGTCGGCCCCTGCGCGTCGTCGCGCGTGGCGAGGCGGAAGAGCGTGGGTCCCGCGCGCTGGTCGGTGTAGCGGTTGGCGGTGACGGCCGGCGTGATGGCGAGCAGCCTGTTGTCGGCATAGACGCTGGCTGCCGCGATCGCCGCTTCGGCGCAGACATGGCCGACCACGAGCTGGTCGCCGCGTCCGACCGCGCGATTGGCGGCGGCAACCGCCGCTTCCGGCTTGCAGGCATCATCCTCGATGTCGACGCTGATCCGTTCGCCATTGATGCCGCCCTTTGCATTGAGCGCATCGACTGCCGTTTCGACGCCGGCGCGGATCTGCTTGCCGAGCGCCTGGTAGGGCCCGGTCATGGGGCCGACCGCGAGGATGCGGATATCGGCCAGCGCTGGGCCGGCAGTGGTGGCGAGCAGAAGGGCGAGGCAGGCGGGCAGGCAATTGACGCGCAACATCAGTGGTCCTTTTCGGGCTTGGCGCGATCATGCCCGGCGGCGGCGCAAAAGAAAACGCCCGCATCTGCGAGAGATGCGGGCGCTTGGCGTTCAAACCGCGATCGGCTTAGAGCTGCTTGTAGTCCAGCTTGCCGTCGGCGTCCTTGATCCAGGAGTAGACGACATAGTCGGCCGTGGTGCGGTCGCCCTTGGCGTCATAGGAGAGCGGGCCGAGAACCGTCTTCCACGGGCCGCCGGACTTGATGACTTCCGCGACCTTCTGCGGATCGGTCGTGCCGGCCTTCTCGATCGCCTGGGCGATGACCTGCACGCTGGCATAGGAGTAGAGCGTGTAGGCTTCCGGCTCGAAGCCCGAAGCGCGGAAGCGTTCCACCACTTCCTTGGCGTCGGGGTTCAGGCGCGGATCGGGGCCGAAGGTCATCAGCGTGCCGTCGGCAGCCGGGCCGGCGATCGCCGCGAATTCGCGGTCGGTGATGCCGTCGCCGGAGAAGAGCACGGCCTTCAGGCCCTGCTCGGCCGCCTGGCGGACGATGAGGCCGGCTTCCTGGTGCAGGCCGCCGTAATAGATGACCTCGACGCCGGCCGACTTCATCTTGGAGATGAGGGCGGAGAAGTCCTTGTCGCCGACATTGATGCCTTCATAGACGACTTCGGTGACGCCGCCGGCATTGGCGGTCTTCTTGGTCTCGTCGGCAAGGCCCTGACCATACGGGGTCTTGTCGTGGATGATGGCGAGCTTCTTGTCCTTCAGGTGGTCGATGATGTACTTGCCGGCCACCGCGCCCTGCTGGTCGTCACGACCGCAGGTACGGAAGGTGTTCCAGAGGTCCCGCTCGGTGAATTTCGGGTTGGTCGAGGCGGGCGAGATCTGGAGGATGCCGTTTTCGGCATAGACTTCCGAGGCCGGGATCGACACGCCCGAGTTGAAGTGGCCGACGACGAAGGTGACGCCGTCGCCGACGAACTTGTTGGCGACCGAAACGCCCTGCTTCGGATCGGAAACGTCGTCGCCCAGCGTCAGGACGAACTTGTTGCCATTGATGCCGCCGGCGGCATTGAGGTCGGCGATGGCCTGCTCGGTGCCCTTCTGGATCTGGGCGCCAAAGGCGGCGTTCGGGCCGGTCAGGGGGCCTGCGGCGGCGATCTTGATATCGTCGGCATGGGCCAGTCCGGCCAGTGTCAGGCCCGCGGCGAGCGCCAGGCCTGAAATGAGGGTCTTCTTCATTCTTAAGTCTCCCGTTGGATCTGGAAGGTGGGCTTTCTGCCCTATCGGCGGATGACGGGTCGCCTTGGTCGGTTATCTTGCCGATTTCCTTAGGGCTGTCATCCGGATTCTAAAAACAGTCTTGGTTCAACTTTGCGCAATTGTGCACGAGACAGGCGATCGTCAGATCGATCGCCAGGCAAACGGCCCCGACTTTGCGTAAAGCCAATAATATTGCGACACCATCTGGTTGGTGCGGGTGTAGCGGTAGGCGATCGATCCGACGACCAGCACGAAGATAGCGTCGACGATCCAGTAATGAACCGACAGCAGCGTCGCCTGGAACAGCGAGAAGTGGATGAAGCGAACCGCGAAGGACAGCAGCAGCAGGTAGAACAGCAGCAGGTAGAAGGGCCGCCAGGTTATGGCGCAGGCTCGCCCGGTCATCCAGGCGCCGGCGCCGCCCAGAATGACGGTGACGAACAGGAAGGTCGCCAGCGAGGCTTCTTCATAGAGGATGCCCGACATCAGGAATGCCTCCTTGGCGTGCAGGACGGGGAGGGGATCAATGGGCACCGCCTTCCAGGTAGGCGGCGCGGATTTCCGGCTTCTGCAGCAATTCCTTGCCGGTGCCGGACATGGTGACGAGACCATTGACCAGCACATAGCCGCGATGGGCGAGCTTCAGCGCGTGATAGGCGTTCTGCTCGACCAGGAAGACGGTGAGGCCTTCCGTGCGGTTCAATTCGCCGATCACGTCGAAGATCTGCTTGACGATCAGCGGCGCGAGGCCCAGCGACGGCTCGTCCAGCATCAGGAGCTTCGGCCGCGCCATCAGCGCGCGGGCGATCGCCAGCATCTGCTGCTCGCCGCCCGAAAGCGTGCCGCCGCGCTGGGCGACGCGCTCCTTCAGGCGCGGGAACAGCGTGAACATCCGCTCCACGTCCTCGTCGAAATGGGCGAGCTTGTCGAGCGCCGCGCCCATCTGCAGGTTTTCCAGCACCGTCATGCGCGGGAAGATGCGCCGGCCTTCCGGCGACTGGGCGATGCGCAGCCGGGCAATCTCATGCGTCGGCATCTCGGTGATGTCGCGGCCTTCGAAGAGGATCCGGCCTTCGCGGGCCCGCGGGTTGCCGCAGATGGTCATCATCAGCGTCGACTTGCCGGCGCCGTTGGCGCCGATCAGCGTGACGATCTCGCCCTGGTGGACGTCGACGTCGACGCCCTTGAGCGCGATGATCTTTCCGTAATAGGTCTTGGCGCCCTGCACGGACAGCAGCGGCGTCCCGTTCTGACCGGTCATGTCGCCGCTCCCTCGATGATCTCGTCCAGCGCTTCCTCGACGACCTCGACCTCCTCGTCATCGACGCCGAGATAGGCGGCGATCACGCGCGGATCGTTGCGCACCTCGGTCGGCGTGCCGTCGGCGATCTTGGTGCCGTATTCGAGCACGATGACATGGTCGGAAATCTCCATGACCACGGACATGTCGTGCTCGATCAGCAGGATCGAGGTCTTCTCGGTTTCGCGGATGCCGAGCAGCAGCGCGTTCAGCTCCGCCGATTCGCGCGGATTAAGGCCCGCGGCCGGCTCGTCCAGGCAGAGCAGTTCCGGCTCCGTGCACATCGCGCGCGCGATTTCGAGCCGGCGCTGGGCGCCATAGGGCAGGTCGCCGGCCGGATCGTCGGCGCGCGGCGTCAGGCCGGTCTTTTCCAGCCAGTACTTGGCCTTCTCGACGGCCTGCTTCTCGGCCTTGCGATAGCCCGGCAGGCCGAGCACGCCCAGGATCGTCATGCCGGAGGCGAGCATCAGCGTGTTGTGCTGCGCGACCAGCAGGTTTTCGAGCACGGTCATGCCCGAGAACAGGCGGATGTTCTGGAACGTCCGCGCCACCCGCGCCTTGGCCGAGATCTTGAAGTCCGGCATGCGCTCGAGCAGGAAGGTCGAGCCGGCCTCGTGCTCGAGCCGCAGCATCCCCTGCGTCGGCTTGTAGAAGCCGGTGATGCAGTTGAACACCGTGGTCTTGCCGGCGCCGTTGGGGCCGATCAGCGCCGTGATGTCGCCGCGGCCGACGCTGAAGGACAGGTCGTTGACGGCGATGAGGCCGCCGAAGCGCATGAACACATGCTCGACCTTCAGCACCGGGCGGTTCTCCCAGGGCATCGGCGCGTCGCGGGTCATGGTGAGGGTTTCGCTCATCAGCCATGCCCCTCTTTGACGAGCGAGCCGGAGATCGTCTTCTTCTCGGCCAGGAAGATCGTCGGCTCGCGCGAGGACACGAAGCCGCGCGGCTTCCAGATCATGATGCCGACCATGGCGAGGCCGAAGATCAGCATGCGGAACTGGTCGGGATTGAAATTGTCGCCGAAGATCGTCTTGAGGAAGGCGAGTTCGCGCAGCAGTTCCGTGCCGCCGATCATGGCGACCGCGGCGAGCGCCACGCCGACCATCGAGCCCATGCCGCCCAGGACGACGATCGCCACGATGATCGCCGATTCCATGAAGGTGAAGGATTCGGGGCTGACGAAGCCCTGGCGCGCGGCGAAGAACGACCCGGCGAAACCGGCGAACATTGCGCCGAGCGCGAAGGCGGTCAGCTTGGTGTTGGTGGTGTTGATGCCGAGTGAGCGGCAGGCGATCTCATCCTCGCGCAGCGCCTCCCAGGCGCGGCCGACCGGCAGCTTGCGCAGCCGGATCGTGACGAAGGCGGTGAGCAGCGCCAGCAGCAGGATCAGGTAGTAGAGGAAGATCTTGTAGTAGGCCGAGGAGACCGGCAGATCCATGAGCTTGGCGAAGCCGGTCGGCGAGGCGTCGAACTTGATGCCGAACAGCGTGATCTTCGGGATCGAGCTGATGCCGGAGGAACCGTTGGTGAGTTCGCGCCAGTTGATCAGCACCAGGCGGATGATCTCGCCGAAGGCCAGCGTCACGATGGCGAGGTAATCGCCGCGCAGGCGCAGCACCGGGAAGCCCAGCAGGATGCCCCAGAGCGCCGCGAAGATGCCGGCCATGGGCAGCAGGATCCAGAACGACAGGCCGAAATGGCTCGACAGCAGGGCATAGGAATAGGCGCCGACGGCGTAGAAGGCGACATAGCCCAGGTCGAGCAGGCCGGCGAGGCCGACGACGATGTTCAGGCCCCAGCCGAGCATGACGTAGATCAGGATCTGGATGCCGAAATTGTCGACCCATTTCAGCGAGCCCTGGAAACCGAGCAGGCTGACGATGATCACCGGATAGAGGAACAGGAAGACCAGCGAGGCCGGGGCGAACCAGCGCGAGACGGCCTGGCGCGCCGCGGACGGCGTCTCGGAGACGGGGCCGGCCCGCTCCTTGCGCGCCGCCATGGCGGGCCATACCAGCGTCAGCAGCAGGAAGCGGCCGACGACGATGACGCCGATGACCGAGGCGAGCAGGCCCCAGCGTCCCTGCACCACCAGTTCGTTGCGCATGTTCTGTTCGGTGCGCAGGCCGACCAGCGGGCCGAACAGGCCGAGGGCGATGAGCCCGGACAACAAGGCATCCTTCACGGCCGCGGAGATGTCCGGGCCATGTTTGTTCGCGATCACGTCTGCCATGTCACACCTTCTCGACTTCAGGTCGTCCGAGGAGGCCCTGCGGCATGAAGATCAGCACGATCGCCAGGATCGAGAACGCCGCGACGTCCTTGTAGTCGATCGAGAAATATCCGGACCAGAAGGTCTCGATCAGGCCGATCAGCAGCCCCCCGATCACGGCGCCCGGCAGCGAGCCGATGCCGCCTAGAACCGCGGCGGTGAACGCCTTGACGCCCGGAACGAAGCCGTCCGAGAAGTTGACGACGCCGTAATAGGACAGGAACAGCGTACCGGCGACGGCGGCCAGCGCCGCGCCCATCACGAAGGTCAGCGAGATCGTGCGGTCGACATTGACGCCGAGCAGCGCCGCCATCTTGCGGTCCTGCTCGCAGGCGCGCTGAGCCCGGCCGAGCGAGGTCTTCTGCACGAGATACCAGAAGCCGGCCAGCAGCACGGCGGTGGTGACCCAGATCAGGATCTGCTTGTAGGACAGGGTGACGGCGAAGTTGTTGGAATTCATCACCTCGATGCCGCCGCTCAACATGGGCGGGATCGGCTTGTTGCGCGGGCCCTGGGCGACCTGCACGAAGTTGGAGAGCACGATCGACATGCCGATGGCCGAGATCAGGGGCGCCAGGCGGAACGAGCCGCGCAAGGGCCGATAGGCGACCCGCTCGATCGCCCAGCTCATCAGGCTCGTCAGCACCATGGCAATGACCATGACGATGATCAGCGCCAGTATCATCGACGACATGCCGAGAACTGTGGTCAGGACCAGCAGGAAAATCAGCGCGATGAACGCAGACGTCATGAAAACGTCGCCATGCGCGAAGTTCACCATTCCGATGATGCCGAACACCATCGTGTATCCGATCGCAATCAGGCCGTAGATAGACCCAAGCGTGATCCCATTGATCAACTGTTGTAGGAAAACTTCCATCTCGTGGATCCCCGCGTGCAGCGCAGTGCTTTATTGTTCCCGGAGGTTGTATCCGTAGACCACCCTCTCATTGAACCTCGATTAGGTACACGAACCGAACAAAACAACAAGCCATCGCCGAACACTGTCCGCGACGCGGTCGTAACGCTAAGTCATCCTTATAAAATGGCCGACCGATTTTTGCCGGGGGAAGCGCCGTCCGGCTTGTCGTCGCCGGCCCGACCCGATACGACCAGACGTGACGGCGCCAGCAGGATTGGGATAGATACAGGCATGGATACGCTCACGGATCTGGTCGATCCGGCAATGTTCCGCGAGGCGATGAGTCGCCTTGTCGCTCCTGTCCACGTGGTGACCACCTCGGGCGAGGGCGGCGCCTGCGGCCTGACGGCCTCTGCCGTGACATCCGTTTCCGACCGTCCGCCGATCGTGCTGGTCTGCGTCAATCGCAAGAGCCTGACCAACGCCGCCTTCAAGCTGAATGGCAGCTTCTGCATCAATACGCTCGAGGGCAACCAGCAGGGCCTGGCCGAGGCCTTTGCCGGCCGCACGGGCCTGACCATGCCGGAGCGCTTCGCGCTCGGCTCCTGGGTGACGCTGGCGACCGGCGCCCCGGTGCTGGAATCGGCGCGCGCCAGCTTCGATTGCCGCCTGACCGAGGTGATCGAGCAGGGGTCCCATTCGGTGATGTTCGGTCTTGTCGAGGCCGTCCGCGTCGGTCCGAATGACAGCGCGCTGGTCTATCTCGACCGGACGTATCACCGGGTCTGAGCCCGACAAACGATCCAGAAATCAAGCCCCGCACCCAACCCTCTCGCGCAAGGGGGCGAGGGTTTTTCGGCCTGTGTGATGGAGCTATTACGGCTCGCTCGACGTGCTTCTTCGCTCGCGAGAAGGAGGCGCGACGGCCGTCAGACTGCCGGCGGCAGCGCGGGCGGCAGGACCGGAAGCGGCGCCGTGGGCGGGGCCACCGTCTGCGGCGGCTTGGCTTCCTCGGCGCGCGGGTCGAGCGCGATTGTCTCCGGCGTGGCGTTCTTCAGCGGCGGCATCGATTGGAACGCATCGCGGGGGACGTCGCGCGGCGCGGGGCGGCGCGACATCCGATAGGCCGTGTAGCCGATCAGCACGACATGGACGATCGAGAAGAAGGTGAACAGGCCGGCCGGGCCAAGATAGGTCATGGCGAGCGCGCCGATGATCGGGCCGATCATCGTGCCGAAGCCGGACATCAGCAGCAGGCCACTCGCCACCTTCACGAAATCGTCCGGTGCGGCATAGTCGTTGGCATGGGCCACCGTCAGTCCGTACATCGGATAGATCATGCCGCCGAACAGGGCGATCATCCCGATGATGACGGTGGGCTGGGTGGGACTGCCGAAGGCGATGGCGAGGCTCATCACGATCGCCGCCGTAGCGACGCCGATCAGCACCAAGCGGCGGTCGATCTTGTCGGAGAGCTTGCCGAGCGGCACCTGGGTGATGGCGCCGCCGAGCACGGCCGCGCTCATGAAGAAGGCGATCACCGCCGTTGGCAGGCCGATCTTCTGGCCATAGACGGCGCCGAGCGTGCCGAAGGCGCCGTTGACGAGGCCGATCAGGAAGCAGCCCACCGCCGAAACGGGCGAATTGCGGAACAGGCTGCGCAGGTCGAGCGTGGTGGTCTTCAGCGGGCGCGGCGTCTGCGCCGTCGAGAGCGCGGAGGGCAGGATCGCCAGGCAGTAGAAGATGGCGCCGAGCACGAAGAAGAAGAACCCTTCGGCCGGGGCGGTGGCGAGCAGCAGCTGGCCCGCGGTCGACGCGGCGAAGTTCACCATCTGGTAGACGGAGAAGATCGTGCCGCGATTTTCGCGGGTGGCGCGCTCGTTGAGCCAGCTTTCCACGATCATCTGGGCGCCGGCGAAGCAGAAGCCGGAAAAGGCGCGTAGGCCGATCCACGCCCAGGGCGAGATCCACAGCAGGTTGATCAGGATGACGACGCCGGCGATCGAGGCCATGACGCCATAGGCGCGAACGTGGCCGACGCGGCGCACGATGCGCGGGACGATGATGCAGCCCAGCACGAAGCCGACCGCCCAGCCCGTGCCGATCAGGCCAAGCTCCGTGGTCGAGAACCCTTCAATCGCCCCGCGGATCGGGAGAAGCAGGCCGTGAATGCCGCCTGCGATGAGGAGAAGTGCCGACCCCATGAGGAGCGCGGCGACGGGAAGGAGCTGGGATGCCATTTTGACCGGGGGCGCCGAATTGCGGCCAATTCGATTTGAGGTGATGACTGACTTTGTCAGCCGTCCGCATGTCCAAAAGATGGCACTTTGTGGTGAATATCAGGTTTACAGAATGAAAAACCTGCGTCGCGCCAGATCTTTAGACTGGAGCAGCGTCCAAAGCAGCCTTCAGCACCAGAAGATCGCGCCAGACCAGACGCTTCTGCAGCGGTTGCAGTAGCAGATAGGCCGGATGCAGCGTTGCCATCGCCTGGATCTTGCGCTTGCCGGTGTCGTAGGGGAACCATTGACCTCGGACGCGCAAAAGACCTTCGCTCGTCGGCAATAATTCCTTGGCGGCCATTGGTCCGAGGCAGACCAGGAAATCCGGATCGACGAGCTCGATCTGCCGGTCGAGGAAGGGCCGGCAGATGGCGGTCTCCTGCGGGGTCGGCGCGCGGTTGCCCGGTGGCCGCCACGGAACGATGTTGGTCAGGCAGACTTCGGCCCGCGACAGGCCGATCGCGGCCAGCATGCGGTCGAGCAGGGGACCCGGCGGTCCCACGAAAGGCTCGCCCTGCAGGTCCTCGTCGCGGCCCGGCGGATCGCCGACCAGCATGACGCGGGCGGCGGGGTTGCCGCTCGCAAAGACCAGCGACTTCGCCGTCGTCTTCAGCGCGCAACCCTCGAAGCGCGTCAGCACGTCCTTCAGCGCTTCCAGCGTATCGGCGCTCGCGGCGGCTTCCCGGGCTGCGAGCGCGTCCGCCTCCGGCGACATGGCGGTGGCAATCGCCGCGGCGACGGTCGGCTGAGAATGGGGGCGGGCCGCGGGCTCGAAGCTTGGTAGGGGGCGATGCGCCGGCTCCGGCGCTGCCTCCTCGGCAACCCTCGCAACCAGGCGATTGACAGGCTCTTCCTCGATCGCCACGTCGACATCATTGGCGACGTACCAATCCAGCAGCGCCGCCAGCGCTTCGGGGGACGGGGATTGCAACTCGGAAGCCATCATATCGTTCTTGAGTAGGCGCAACGCTCGCCTATGTCGACCCTGTGGGGCCGCCGCACAATAGCATAATTCAGGGAGATGCCGCCGTGACCCGACGCCTGCTGGCCGCCGCCCTTGTCCTCCTTCCTGCGATGGCGCTCGCCGATGCGCCGAAGACGGGAGCGGCGGCCTTTGGCGACTGGCGGGCCGACCGGCCCGGTGTGCAGCGCTGGATTCGCCCGGGCGATCTCCCGGCGCCCTATGCGACGGAATCGGTCGCGACCCAGCCCGATATCGTGGCGCGGCCGAAGGGCAGGGTGCCGCGCGTTCCCGCCGGCTTCGTCGCGGAGCTGGTGGCGGACGGGCTGAACATCCCGCGCGTCCTGCGCACGGCGCCGAACGGCGATATCTTCCTGGCCGAAAGCGGCGCCGGGCAGGTCCGCGTGCTGCCGGCCGGAGGCGGTGACCCGGCAGTCTTCGCCAAGGGGCTCGACCGTCCCTATGGCATCGCCTTCTATCCGCCCGGCCCGGATCCGCAATTCGTCTATGTCGCCGAGACCGACAAGGTGGTGCGCTTCCCCTATGCGGCCGGCGACCGTCAGGCGCGGGGCAAGAGCGAGGTCATCGTCCAAGGATTGCCGAAGGGCGGCTCGCACTGGACGCGCGACATCGCCTTCTCGCAGGATGGCAGCAAGCTGTTCGTCTCCGTCGGCTCGGCCTCGAATGCCGGTGAGTCGATGGGGAAGAAGGACAAGCAGGCCATCGCCGACTGGGAGGCCGGGCACGGGCTTGGCGCCGCCTGGGGATCGGAAGCCGGCCGCGCCGCGGTTCTGACCGCGGATCCGGATGGTCGCAATGTCAGCAGCTTCGCGACCGGCATCCGCAATTGCTCGGGGCTGGCGATCGAGCCCGTCAGCGGGGCGCTCTGGTGCGCCACCAACGAGCGCGACGGCCTCGGGGACAATTTGCCGCCCGACTACGCGACCAGCGTCCAGGAGGGTGGGTTCTACGGCTGGCCCTGGTTCTATATCGGCGCCAATCCGGACCCTCGCCATGAGGGGGCGCGGGCCGATCTGAAGGCGCGCGTCACCGTGCCGGACGTGCTGATCCAGCCGCATTCGGCGCCGCTCGGCATCACTTTCTATGAGGGCGAGGCCTTTCCTCAGGACTATCGCGGTGATGGCTTCGTCGCCCTGCATGGCTCGTGGAATCGCGGCAAGCCAACGGGCTACAAGGTAGTCCGCCTGCTCATGAGGGATGGCAAGCCGACGGGCGCCTATGAGGACTTCATGACCGGCTTCGTTCTCTCCGATCACAGCCTGTGGGGACGCCCGGTCGGCGTCGCCACCGGCAAGGACGGCGCGCTCTATGTCTCGGAAGACGCCAATGGAACGGTCTGGCGCGTTCGGAAGGTGAAATAATTCGCTGCCCGCCGCGAGTGCTGCGGCTTGCGCTGGTAGGCAGGAGCGAACCTTGCCCGATCGGCATCATGTTGATGCGCGAGGCTCATCAAGTCCTTCGCTTCACTATATTTTCGGCATTGCCTGAGGTTTGTTGCTCTTCTAAAGAGGGGCCAACAACCGAACCGGATGGGCACGCATGGCAATCTCGGCAGAGCTTCCCGATCGCGAAGCGATGGAATTTGACGTTGTGATCGTGGGCGCCGGTCCGGCCGGGCTCGCGGCGGCCATCCGCTTGAAGCAGCTCGATCCGGACGTCACCGTCGTCGTGGTCGAAAAGGGCTCCGAAGTCGGCGCGCATATCCTGTCCGGCGCGGTGATCGATCCGATCGCGCTCGACAAGCTGCTGCCGGAATGGCGGCAGGAGAGCGACACGCCGCTGAAGACGCCGGTGGTCGAGGACCAGTTCCTGTTCCTGGGCCCTGCCGGATCGGTTCGCCTGCCGAACTTTATGATGCCGCCGCTGATGTCGAACCACGGCAATTATGTCGTCTCGCTCGGCAATGTCTGCCGCTGGCTGGCGGCCAAGGCCGAGGCGCTGGGCGTCGAGATCTATCCGGGCTTCGCCGCCGCCGAACTGCTTTTCGACGAGAACGGCGCCGTTGCCGGTGTCGCGACCGGTGACATGGGCGTCGGCCGCGATGGCGAGCCGGGCCCCAATTTCCAGCGCGGCATGGAACTGCGCGGCAAGTACACGCTGATCGGCGAGGGGGCGCGCGGCTCGCTCGCCAAGCAGCTGATCGGCTCGTTCGGCCTGGCGGAAGGGCGCGAGCCGCAGAAATACGGCCTCGGCATCAAGGAGCTCTGGCAGGTCGACCCGAAGCTGCACAAGCCCGGACTGGTGCAGCATTCCTTCGGCTGGCCGCTCGATTTCTCGACCGGCGGCGGCTCGTTCCTCTATCACCTCGAGGACAACCAGGTCGTCGTCGGCTTCGTCGTGCACCTGAACTACAAGAATCCCTATCTGTCGCCCTTCGAGGAATTCCAGCGCTTCAAGACGCACCCCGCGATTGCGCCCGTTTTCGCCGGCGGCAAGCGCCTTTCCTATGGCGCGCGCGCGATCACCGAAGGCGGCTACCAGTCGGTGCCGAAGCTGGTGTTCCCCGGCGGCGCGCTGATCGGCTGCTCGGCCGGTTTCGTCAACCTGCCCCGCATCAAGGGCAGCCACAACGCCATGCTCTCCGGCATGGAGGCGGCCGAGAATGTTGCCGAGGCGCTGGCGGCGGGCCGCTCGGGCGACGAGTTGCTGGGCTATGAGGCGAACTGGCGCAAGGGGCCGATCGGCCGCGACCTGAAGACGGTGCGCAACGTCAAGCCGCTCTGGTCGAAGCTCGGCACGCTGGGCGGCATCCTCGCCGGCGGCATCGACATGTGGGCGAACACGCTCGGCTTCACCCTTTTCGGCACGCTGAAGCACGGCAAGCCGGACTTCGCCGCGACGCGTCCGGCGGCCGAATGCAAGAAGATCGCATATCCCAAGCCGGACGGCGTGCTGACCTTCGATCGGCTCTCCTCGGTGTTCCTGTCGAACACCAACCATGAGGAAGACCAGCCGATCCACCTGAAGGTGCTGGACCCGGCGTTGCAGAAGACGTCGGAGCACGACGTCTATGCCGGTCCCTCGGCCCGCTATTGCCCGGCCGGCGTCTATGAATGGGTGGAAGAGCCGAACGGGCCGCGCTTCGTGATCAACGCGCAGAACTGCGTCCACTGCAAGACCTGCGATATCAAGGACCCGAACCAGAACATCAACTGGACGACGCCCGAGGGCGCCGGGGGACCCAACTATCCCAATATGTGATCACGTTTGCGTGATCATAAGTTTATCTTCTGTCCCCGTCTCGATGTCGCCCTGTGCTAGGCGCGCTCCCTGATGCTGTGTTAGCAGGGGCGCACCGATCACCTGGAGATGTTGACAGTGCTATTTGAGAAGATTTCTAAGTTTCAGCCTTATACGCTTGGGTTGTTGCGCATCGTTTCTTCGTTGATCTTCATGGCGCACGGAACGCAGAAGATTCTCGGCTTCCCGGCCTCGGATAATTCGCCGGCTATGTTCAGTCTTTCCTGGACCGCCGGCATGCTGGAACTGATTGGCGGTTTCCTGCTGCTGATCGGCCTGTTCTCGCGCCCGGTCGCCTTCGTGCTGTCCGGCCTGATGGCCTTCGCCTACTGGATGGCCCATGCGCCGCGGAGCGTCTACCCGGTGCTGAATGGCGGCGACGCCGCCATCCTCTATTGCTTCATCTTCCTGTATCTGGTCTTCGCCGGCCCCGGCCGCTGGAGCGTCGACGCGCTGCTGAAGCGCGAGCGCGCCTGATCAGGCCAGGAGGAAGTCGAGCAGGATGCGGTTGAAAGCCTCGGGCTGCTCGACATTGCACAGATGCGCGGCGTTCCGGATGACTTCCATCCGGGCGCCGTCGATATGCGACACCCATTCGCGCGCCTTGGCCGGCTGCACCGTCGCATCGTGGTCGGCGCAGATCACCAGGGTCGGCGTCTGGATCAAGGCGAGGTCCTCGCGCAGGTCCATTTCGCCCAGCGCCTCGCAGCAGGCGGCATAGCCCTCGGCCGGCGTATCGAGAATCATCTCGCGGATGCGGGCCACGGTTTCCGGGTGGGCGGCGCGAAAACTTTCCTGGAACCAGCGGCCGATCACGGCGTCGACGAGCGCCGACAGGCCTTCGTTGCGCGCCGTCTTGGCCCGGCCTTCCCACATGTCGCGCGGCGGCAAATGCGGCGCCGAGGCGCAGATCACCAGCTTCTCGACATAGTCCGGCTTGTTGGCCGCGAGCCAGGCCGCGACCATGCCGCCCTTGGACAGGCCGACGACATGCGCCGTTTCGACCTCGACCGCGTCGAGCACGCCGCGCGCGTCGCGGCCGAGCCGGTCGATCGTATAGGGCGTATCGGGCACGTCGGAGCCGCCATGGCCCCGGTCGTCGAAGCGGATCACGCGGAAATGCTCGCGCAGCGCCGGGAGCTGTGGCTCCCACATGCCGAGATTGGTGCCGAGGGCGTTGGTCAGGAGGAGTGGTGGTTTGCCATTGTCCGGATCTGCCTCGACATTCAGTCGGATGCGATCGTCCATAGCGATCAGTGGCATGAGAAACCCCGTCAAACTTGCCAGCGGATCGGGTCGGCCCGCAGGATGGCGGCATGCTCCTGACGAGAGCATTGCTGGCGTCAGCCTATATAAGGGAAATGGTTCGGCCAAGAGGCTGGATCAACCGGGACTTCGTCAACCGCTGATCTTCCCCAATCCTTGGCGCGGCAAGATGAGCAGGCCGGGCAGCCCCCGGCCGTCTTGCGGGACGCGACGGCATGAGCGCGCCGTCGCACGTTCCCGGAGCGCCGCCGCTATTTCTTGCCGCCGCGGGTTACAAAGCGTTCGAGCCGCTCGATCGCCCCGGTCCAGATCACCTGCTGGCTGGCGCGGCTCGCCTCGTCGGCGAGGCCTTCCTGGGTGAGCGTCAGCATGGTGCCGCCTTGCTCGCCGTGGAACGTCACGGTCACCAGGCTCGGCGCCTCGGGGTCGACCAGCCAGGTCCAGTTCATCGCCAGCGACTGGTCGGGTACAAGCGCCTGGTAGCTGCCGTTGGCCTCCTGCTGCTGGCCGTCGGCGGTCTTGAAGCGGATGCGGAAGGCGCCGCCGACGCGGAGATCCGTCTCCGCCTCGACGCTGCCTTCTGCGGTGTCATGGGGGCCAAACCAATGGACAAGCTTGGCAGGGTCGGTCCAGGCCTTGAAGATCCGGGCGGGCGACGCCTTCAACTGGCGCTTCAGCGTCAGGCTTGGCTTGTCGGTCATGATGTCGGGTGCTCCACGAAAACGGCGGGGCGGCCGAACGGCGCCGCCCTCGACGCTGGTATCGATGCAGCCATCCCGCCTGTCAATCGAACGCGGCGCTCCCTCCCGCTCGATCCCGCCGCCAAGGTCGCGCCAGCGGGAGCTGTCGGGACCTGGCGGGGAGATGGTTCCAGAGTCAGCGAAGACCGGCGATGGTGAACCCGCCGTCGACGAGCAGGGACTGGCCGGTGACGAAACGCGCTTCGTCCGTCGAGAGCCAGACGGCGACGTCGCCGACATCCTCGGAGGTTCCGACACGCTTGGCCGGCGTGTGGGCGACGAAAGGCGCCAGCGCGCTGGCGTCATTGTTCGTCATGCGCCGCGCCATCGGCGTGTCGATGATGCCGGGATTGATGTTGTTGATGCGGATGTTGTGCGGACCGACTTCCACGGCCACGGCGCGGACCATCGCATCCAGACCGCCCTTGCTGGCCGAATAGGCGGAGGATCCGAAGGAGGCGCCGGCCGCCAGCCAGGATGAGGTGTTGACGATAGCGCCGCCCTGGCCGAGGGCGATCATCGCCTCGACCTCATATTTCACCGACAGCCAGACACCCTTCAGATTAATGCCGATGACGCGGTCGAATTCCTCTTCGGTCATCGCGGTGATCGGCGCGAAGCCCTCGATGCCGGCATTGTTGAAGGCGGCATCGAGGCGACCGAAGCGGTCGACGGTCGCCTTGACCAGCGCCTGGACCTCGCCCGACTTTGCGACGTCGGTGGAGACGGCGAGGGCGCTGCCGCCGGCTGTCTCGATGAGGCGGACGGTCTCGTCCAGTTCGGCGGCGCGCCGGCCGGCAACGACGACCCTGGCGCCCTCGCGGGCATAGGCCAAAGCTGCCGCGCGGCCGATGCCGCTGCCGCCGCCGGTAACGAGCGCGACGCGATCCTGCAGGCGGGGGGAGGGTGACTGGGACATTTAGACCTCATCCTTGGGACGGATGGCGCGCCGCAGACCGGCAGGGCCATCGATTGGTGACGAGGTGAAAATGGCTGTCGCGATTGTGAAACATAAGCCATGGTGCTTCGCATGTAGTCATGGGTGACATTCATCAATCATGCGTGCCAATGAACTGGCCGAACTGACGGCTTTCATCGCGGTCGCCGAGGAACGCAGCTTTCGCCGCGCCGCGGCGCGGTTGAACCTGACGCCGTCGACGCTCAGCCACTCGCTTCGGTCGCTGGAAACCAGGCTGGGTGTCCGCCTGCTGAACCGCACGACGAGGACCGTCTCTCCGACCGAAGCAGGGCAGGCGCTGCTCGACCAGATCGGTCCCGCCTTCGCCAGTGTCGATCGGGCGGTCGAGGGGGTGAATGCGTTCAGCGCGCGGCCACATGGCACGGTGCGCCTCAACGTGCCGCGCATGGCGGCCGCGCTGATCCTGGCACCGCTGTTCCGCCGCTTCACACAGGCCTATCCGGAAGTCACGCTGGAGGTCGCCGTCAACGACGCCTTCGTCGATATCGTGAGCGGCGGTTTCGACGCCGGCATCCGGCTCGGCGACAGCATCCACCAGGACATGAGCGCGGTGCGGGTTTCCGCGGATTTCCGGGCGGCGATTGTCGGTTCGCCCGATTATTTCGCCCGGCATCCGCCGCCGAGGCAGCCGCAGGATCTGCGCGACCATCTCTGCATCGGCCGGCGGGAGATCTCGAGCGGCGGGCTCTATCGCTGGGAGTTCGAGAAGGACGGCAAGTCCCTGGCGATGCCCGTCACCGGGCCGCTGGTGGTCGACACGTTCGACACGCTGTTGATCACGGCGGCCGTGGAGGGCATCGGCCTGCTCTACGCCGCCGATATCCTCGTCGCGAAGGAACTCGCGGATGGGCGGCTGATCCGCGTGCTGGAAGACTGGAGCCCGACGGTGCCGGGCTTCCATCTCTATTTATCCCGGCCGCCGCCATGTCTCGGCCGCCTTGCGCGCGCTGATCGAGATGATCCGCGTCGAGTCCTGAGCGTTCCGGACCTAGATCGGGCCGTAGGGCGGCTCGGGGATCGCCTGGTGCGCGGCGCGCAGCGCGGCCGACCAGCGTTCGCGCAGGCCCGCGAAATAGGCGTCATTGTCATCGATGCGATGCGAGATCGATATCTTCAACTCGTCGCGACGGACGACCAGGACGTCGATCGGCATGCCGACGCCGAGATTGGAGCGCAGCGTCGAATCCATCGACACGAGACCGAGCTTCAGCGCTTCGGAAATCGGCGTGTCGGCGGTGACGGCGCGGTCGAGGATCGGCTTGCCGTATTTGTGCTCGCCAATCTGCAGATAGGGCGTATCGGTCGTCGCTTCGATGAAATTGCCGGCCGAGTAGACCATGAACAGGCGCAGGCGTCCGCCCTTGACCTGGCCGGCCAGCAGCATCGTGACGTCGAAGCTCGCGGCCTGCTGCTCCATCGACTTGCCGTGGATGCGGTAGACCTCGCGGATCGCCCGGCCGACGAACTGCGCCACCTTGAACATGCTGGGGATGGTGTAGATCGTGTCGATCTTGCCCGTTTCCGGGTTTTCGAGGCCTTCGGTCAGGACATTGAGGACGGACTGGCTGACGGCAAGGTTGCCCGCCGTGGCGAGCGCGATCACGCGCTCGCCCTCGGTCTGGTAGAGGTGCAGCTTCCGGAACGTCGCAATGTTGTCGAGGCCGGCATTGGTGCGCGTGTCGGCCAGCATAACAAGGCCTTCGCGAACCAGGATTCCAACGCAATAGGTCATAAATTCTTTATCCTGCCCCACCCCGGCCGGTGTTTTAGGCCGCTAAATTTGAGGCGCAAGTGAAAAATTGCCATCGACCTATCTCCGGGCCGAGCGCGCTTCCGACACACTGATCGAAATCGTCGGCGCGGTAACCCCGTCGCCATAGGCTGCCCCGCGTACCGGAGACGAACCGATTCGGTCCAATCCGATGGCCAGTCGGACATGAGTATCCGTCGGACAGAGATTCGTTGCTACATCGAATCCGACCCAGCCTACTCCATCGAGAAAGGCCTCGGCCCAGCCATGCTCGCTGGTCGCCGGCGCCTCGGCCTCCGGCCGGAACAGATAGCCGCTGGCATAGCGGGCCGGGATGCCGAGATGGCGGGCGGCGGCGATCATCACATGCGCCATGGCGCGGGCGTCGCCCCGGCTGGCGGCGAAGGTGGCCTTGGCGCTGTCGTCGGTCGTCTCGCCGAGCAGGATGCGCTCGTGCAGGCTGTTCATCAGCCAGTGCAGCCGCGACAGCCGGTCGGTCGGCGCGGAGGCGGCGACATCGTCGGCAAAGGAGCGGATCTCGGCATCGGGCACCGTCAGCGGCGTCCCGCGCAGGAAGACGCCGACCGGAAAACGCTCCGCCTGGCCGCGCACCATGCCGGCCATGTCATGCGTCTCGACATCGCCCAGCGCGGTAATGACCAGGCCGTCGAGCTTGCCCTGGGTTGTGAAGGACTGCACGACATTGCCGAACGGGTCGGTGTCGGTGTCGAGCCGGCAGTCGTGATCGACCTCGATGCGCCAGTTGACGACGAACTGGCCGTCATGGCCGCGCGGGGTCAGCCGAAGCGTCTGGATCGCGCCCAGAGCGGGCGGGTCGAAGCTGTAGGCGGTTTCGTGAACGATCCGGAGGCGCATGAACCGTTCCCGTCAGGCCAGATACTGGTCGGTGATCGCCTGTCCCAGACGGCCATTGTCGGCGATGAACTCGGTCAGGAATTCATGCAGGCCGCCGCTGAATACGTCGTCGATATTGGCGTTTTGCAGCCGGTTGCGGGTCGAGCGGGCGACGCGCTGGGCCGGCCCCTGGCGGCCATAGGCGAGCGAGAGCTCGTCGAGGAAGGCGCAGATGTTCTCGTAGCAGGAGGCGAGCGAGCGCGGCAGCTGGTCGTTCAGGACCAGGAGATCGGCGACGAGCCAGGGCTTCAGGCTCTCGCGATAGACCCAGTGATAGGCCGTGTTGGCGGAGACCGAGCGCAGGATCGATGACCACTGGAAGAAATCGAGGCCGCCGCCGACGCTCTCCTCGGCCGGCAGCAGCAAATGATATTTGACGTCGAGGATGCGGGCCGTGTTGTCGGCGCGCTCGATGAAGGAGCCGAGGCTCGAGAAGAAATAGACGTCGTTGCGGATCATCGTCCGGTAGGCCGAGCCGTCGAAGCGCAGCGAGGCTTCCTTCACATAGACGAGGAAGTCGTTGAGCCGCATGCGGTCGCGCGAGGCGCCGTTGAAATCGCGCAGGCCGAGCCAGGCGCCGTTGATGGCGTCCCACATCTCCGACGTCAGCGCGGTGCGCACGGTGCGCGCGTTCACCCGGGCACGCTCCAGGCAGGAGCGGATGGAGGAGGGGTTTTCCGGCGAGAAGGCGAGGAAGTCGATGATGTTCTCGGCCGTCGGTTCCCGGTTCAGCGACTTGAACAGTCCGAGCGCGCCGGTGGCGGCGACGGCGGATTCCCATTCGTTCGAGCCGCCGGCATAGGCGATCGGCATGGCGGCGAGGCGGTTGGCGGCGTCGATGATGCGGGCGGTGTTTTCGGCGCGCTCGACATAGCGGGCAAGCCAGAACAGATTATCGGCGGTACGGCTCAGCACGGAAAACAACTCCGGATGGTAAGGCCCTCGCTCCGGTCCCGCCCTGTGAGGGGGAGGGAAGAAGCGGCTGTCGCAAGTCGATCCAGCCCGCGCGCCGCATGCGTCGCCCGATGAAGGGCGCAGGCATGGGGCCGGGGGCTATCCAGTTCAGGCATCGAGCACCCACGTGTCCTTGGTGCCGCCGCCCTGGCTCGAATTGACCACCAGCGAGCCCTCCTTGAGGGCGACGCGGGTCAAGCCGCCGGGAACGATGCGTACCTTGTCCTTGCCCGAAAGCACGAAGGGACGCAGGTCGACATGGCGCGGCGCGATGCCGGCATCGACGAAGGTCGGCGAGGTCGAGAGCGCCAGCGTCGGCTGGGCGATGAAATCGTCCGGGTTGGCGCGCAGCTTGGCGCCGAACTCCTCGCGGGTCTTCTTGTCGGCTGCCGGGCCGATCAGCATGCCATAGCCGCCGGAGCCCGCCACTTCCTTGACCACCATCGTGTCGAGATGTTCGAGGACGTATTTGAGCGCATCCGGCTCGCGGCAGCGCCAGGTCGGCACGTTCTTCAGGATCGGCTCCTCGCCGAGATAGAAGCGGACGATCTCCGGCATGTAGGAATAGACCGCCTTGTCATCGGCGACGCCGGTGCCGACCGCGTTCGACAGCGTGATGTTGCCGGCGCGATAGGCATTCATCAGCCCCGGCACGCCGAGGATCGAATCCGGCCGGAAAGTGAGGGGGTCGAGGAAGTCGTCGTCGAGGCGGCGATACAGCACGTCGACGCGCTTGGGCCCCTCGGTCGTGCGCATGTAGACGACATTGTCGCGCACCTGCAGGTCGCGGCCTTCGACGAGTTCGATGCCTAGCTTGTCGGCCAGGAACGAGTGTTCGTAGAAGGCCGAGTTGAACGGACCGGGGGTGAGCAGGGCCACCGTCGGGTCGCCGGGGGCCGAGCGCGGCGCGACCGATTTCAGCGTGGCGAGCAGCGCGTCCGGATAATTCTCGACCGGGGCGATGCGGTGCTCGGCGAACAGGTCCGGGAACAGCTTCATCATCACTTCCCGGTTCTCCAGCATGTAGGAGACCCCGGAAGGCGTGCGGGCGTTGTCCTCGAGCACGTAGAAGGTGTCGGGGTCGACGCGGACGATGTCGATGCCGGCGATCATCACATAGATGTCATGGGCCAGCTTCACGCCGGCCATTTCCGGCTGGTAGTAGGGATTCTGATAGATCAGGTCCTGCGGCACGATGCCGGCGCGCAGGATGTCTCCTTTGGAATAGATGTCGGTCAGGAACGCGTTCAGCGCCTTGACCCGCTGTTCCAGTCCCTTCGAAAGCTTGGTCCATTCCGGCGCGGTGATGATGCGCGGAATGATGTCGAACGGAATGATCCGCTCCTCGCCATCATTATCGCCATAGACGGCGAAGGTGATGCCGATCCGGCGGAACAGCAGTTCCGCCTCGGCGCGGCGCGTCGAAAGGAGATCCGGCGGCGTCGCGTCCAGCCAACGCTTGAGGATCTCGTAGCCCGGCCGGCAGCTTTCGCTGCTCGCGCTCATCTCATCGAAGGCGACGACCATTGCGCGCTATCCCCCTTTGGTTGTCGTCACTCCCCAACCGCAAGCCCCGTGCCAGACAAGAAACCTCTCGGCTGTCACGGCGCCTCCAGCACGGGAGCGCGAGCACCATTGCATATGAGCCGGGCAATCTTGGCTAGGGGCTATCTGCCAAATTCGGCAGTTCCGCATTGACGCGGCGCGGAAGGCACCATTTGCCGCATAAATAGGCAGTTTGGGACTGCCGCCGACCGACGGGGCTTCGGCGCCAGGGAACGTAAACGGCCTGCTGGCGTTTTCCGGTTTCTCGCCAGTGCGACCTTGCGCGCCCTAGGGCCCCGACAGGTCGGGCCGCGCTTCGAGCGATCGCAGCGAGTCCGTTTTTCCGGAGGCTGCATCTTCGGCATCGGGCGGGATCGGTCAGCTCGGTGCGCAACTCGGATCAAAGGACATAGCCATGCAGAAGATCACTCCCTTCCTGTGGTTCGATAACCAGGTCGAAGAGGCGATCATCTACTACGTCTCGATCTTCAAGAGTGCGAAGGTCGGCAGGGTGGTTCGCTATGGCGAGGCGGGCCCGGGCCCCAAGGGCAGCGTCATGGCGGCGTCGTTCGAACTGGAGGGACTGGAGTTCACGGCGCTGAATGGCGGTCCTCATTTCAAGTTCAACGAGGCGATCTCCTTCGTGGTGAAATGCGATGACCAGGCGGAACTCGACGATCTCTGGGAGCGGCTTTCCGAAGATGGCCAGGAACGGCGCTGCGGCTGGGTGACGGACCGGTTCGGCATTTGCTGGCAGATCGTGCCCAGTACGTTGACGCCGATGTTGACCGACCCGGACGCCCAGAAGTCGCAGCGCGTCATGGAGGCGCTGCTCAAAATGAACAAGATCGACATCGCGACGCTGGAGCAGGCCTTCGAGGGCCAGCCGGTCGAGTCGTGACGAACCTCAAGGGGCGGATGGTGGCGCGGCGCGAGCAACTCCACTAGTTTGCAGCCGCGGCGCGTGCGCCGCACAAAGATTTCCAGAAGGATCGGATTCAAGATGCAGTATCGCCGTTTGGGCAAGTCGGGCCTGCAGGTCAGCGAGTTTTCGCTCGGCTCCTGGGTTACGTTCGGCAAGCAGGTCGACCAGCGCGACGCGCTCGACATCATGACGCTGGCCTATGACAGCGGAATCAATTTCTTCGACAACGCCGAGGGCTATGAGGCCGGCGTCTCCGAGACGCTGATGGGCGAGGCGCTCGCCAAGCTCGCCTGGAGCCGCGATTCCTATATCGTCTCCAGCAAGGTGTTCTGGGGCGGCTCGAAGCCGACGCAGCGCGGTCTTTCGCGCAAGCACGTCACCGATGCCTGCCACGCGGCGCTGAAGCGGCTGCAGGTCGAATATCTCGACCTCTATTTCTGCCACCGCCCCGACATCGATACGCCGATCGAGGAAACGGTGCGCGCCATGCACGACCTCGTGCAGCAGGGCAAGGTGCTCTACTGGGGCACGTCGGAATGGTCGGCGCAGCAGCTGACCGAGGCCTGGGCCGTGGCGAAGGATCTGAAGATCACGCCGCCCACCATGGAGCAGCCGCAGTACAATCTGTTCGAGCGCGACAAGGTCGAGGGCGACTATCGCCCGCTCTACGACCTGATGGGCCTCGGCACGACGATCTGGTCGCCGCTCGCTTCCGGCATCCTGACGGGCAAGTACAACAAGGGCATTCCCGCCGGCAGCCGCCTGGACCTGCCGGGCTATGAGTGGCTCAAGGAGCTTTGGCAGAGCGAGAAGGGCAAGCAGCGCATCGGCCAGGTCGAAAAGCTGGCGGCGCTGGCCGAAGAGATCGGCATGCCGATCCACCACATGGCGCTGCTCTGGTGCCTTGCCAACAAGAACGTCTCGACCGTCATCCTCGGCGCATCCAAGAAGAGCCAGCTGCAGGACAACCTCGCCGCCCTCGACAGCCGCGACAAGCTGACGCCCGAAGTGCTCGACAAGATCGACGCGATCCTCGGCAACAAGCCGGCCGCGCCCGAGCGCTACTAGGCGGGCCGGTCTGCTACAGTTTCACGAAGAAGATGTCATGGCCGGGCTTGTCCCGGCCATTTCCTTTTGTGCCTGCCGCCGGGACGTCGCGACATCTGTGGTTGTGGCCTTGTTGGCGGCGCGCGCCGATGTATCATGGCCCAACTGCCGTAGCGCTATCCGGGGCTCATCGATGACGTTGCCATGCTTTTCCGTTCGCTGGTCGGCGTGCGCCACGGCCCTGCTCCTGGGCCTGCTGCTGGTCTCAGGCTCCGGCAGTCCGGCGAAGGCGGGGACGCTGGAGGACGTGAAGGCGCGCGGCACGCTGGTATGCGGTGTCAGCGAGGGGCTGGGCGGATTCTCGGAGAAGGACGAGCAGGGCACCTGGCGCGGCTTCGATGTCGATTTCTGCAAGGCGGTCGCGCTCGCCATCTTTGCCGATGCCGGCAAGGTCGATTACGTGCCGCTGTCGGCCTCCGACCGCTTCCACGCGCTGACGGACCGAAAGGTGGACCTGCTCTCCCGCAACAGCACCTGGACGCTGGCGCGCGATGCCGGGCAGTCGCTGGAATTCGTCGGCGTCAGCTATTTCGACGGCCAGGGCTTCATGGTGCCGGCGCTCTATGGCGCAACCAGCCCGCTGCAGCTGAACGGTGCCACCATCTGCGTCGTCAGCGGAACCACGACCCAGGACAACGCCACCGCCTATTTCGAGCGGGCCGGGCTCAAGATTTCGTTCCTGCCCTTTGAAGCGCGGCAGGATGCGCGCAAGGCCTATGCGGACGGCAAGTGCGACGCCTACACGGCGGATCGCTCGGCGCTTGCCGGCGAACGGGCCGACCTGCCCAAGCCGGACGACCATGTCATTCTCAAGGACGTCATCTCGAAGGAGCCGCTCGGGCCCGTGGTGCGCGACGATGATCCGAAATGGGTCAACCTCGTGCGATGGGTGCTGTTCGGGCTGATCGACGCGGAGGAGGTCGGGCTGACCTCCGATTCCATCGCCGCCGACAAGGCGCAGCAGGCGGGCATGCTCGGTTCCCTGAGCGGACCTTCCCTGGGCCTGCCCGATGGCTGGCTAACCCAGGTGATCGGCGGGGTCGGCAATATGGGCGAGATCTTCGAACGCAATCTCGGCGAGGAAACGCCGATGCAATTGAGCCGTGGCATCAACGCACTCTGGACACAAGGCGGGATCCTCTATGCGCCGCCCCTTCAGTAACGCCCCGATCCGTCAATTCCCGATCCGCCTCTGCGCGGCAGCTTTTCTCGCATTCGCGACCCTGTTGCCGGCGCTTGCGGCCGCCGAGGCCGCCACCGTCCAGGAACAGCAGCGCAACCTCGCCGTCATCCGCATCAATGCGATCGACCTCCTGGCGCGGGAGAAGCGGCTGCCCCTGCCGATCCAACAGCGCCGCGAGGTGCTGCGCGCCTATTACGAGGAACAGGCAGGAGAACTGCTCTGGCTGCGCGACGACCGAGCCGAGGCGCTGGTCGCGATCCTCAACGATGCCGGCTCGGACGGATTGCGCCCGGACGACTATCCGACGCGCCAGCTGATGTCGCTGATGCAGAATACCGATCCGGAAGACGTTCGGGGTCTTGCCCTGATCGAGCTGTTCTTCTCGGCCGCCTTTCTCGAATATAGCGGCGACCTGTCGGTCGGACGCTTCCTGCCGGCCAAGGTCGATCCCAATTTCTTCCTGAAGACCCGCACCTTCGATCAGGCGGCGGCGTTGCAGGCTGTCGCCAAGGCCGACGATCTCGACGCTTTCTTCGACGCCTGGCAGCCGCCGAGCAGCTATTACGCGTCTCTGCGTGGCGCGCTGGCGCAGTATCGCGAGCTTGCGGTGGAAGGCGGGTGGGACCTCGTTCCTCTTGGCCCGACGCTGAAGCCCGGCATGACCGATCCGCGCGTCGCCGCCCTTCGCGATCGGCTGGCGACGACCGATGGCGCCGATCCGTCGCCGGCGAGCGGGGCCGAGGTCTACGACGCCGAGCTGGTCAAGGCGGTCGAGCGCTTCCAGGCCCGTCACGGGCTCGATGTCGACGGCGTCGTCGGGCCAGCGGCGCTGGTCGCGATGAACGTGCCGATCGAGGAACGCATCCAGGAAATCGAACTGGCGATGGAGCGCTGGCGCTGGATGCCGCGCGATCTCGGCCAGCAATATCTGATGGTCAACATCGCCGGCTTCGAGCTTCGCCGCGTCAAGGACGGCCGCGCCGAGGAGCGCATGTCGGTCGTCGTCGGCAAGCCCTATAGCCGCACGCCGGTATTCAGCGACCAGGTTCGCTACATCGAGATCAATCCCTACTGGACGGTGCCGTCCGGCATCGCCGTCAAGGAACAGCTCGGCAAACTGCGCAGGAATCCCGGCGGGCTCGCCGCGCAGGGCTTCCAGGCCGTGCGCGGCAAGGACGTCTACGACCTTACCTCGATCAATTGGGCGAGTTACGGGCCGGGCAATTTCCCGTTCCAGCTGCGCCAGCAGCCGGGGCCGAAAAATGCGCTCGGCCGCGTCAAGTTCATGTTCCCCAACCAGCACGATGTCTATCTGCACGATACGCCGTCGCGCGCTGCCTTCTCGAAAGCCGAGCGCGCCTTCAGCCATGGCTGCATCCGCCTGAGCCGGCCGCTTGAACTGGCCCTGCAGGTGCTGACCGCCGGCGGTGTCACCGGATGGAGCATGGACCGGATCAACCAGGTGGTGGCGACGGAAAAGAACACCGTCGTCAAGCTGGCCACGCCGCTTCCCATCCACCTGACCTACCTGACCGCCTGGGTGGACGAGGACGGCGTCAATTTCCGCAAGGACATTTACGGCCAGGACGCCAAGCTGCTCGCCGCGCTGGATGGCAAGGCATTGGCCTGGTGAGGAACAATTTGATCAGGAAAAATCAACGAAATATATTCTTGCATCAATGATTTTCTATTAGCCTTGGGGCTTGGCCCCACATTTCTGTTTTAGGACCAATAGATGCGTGTTTCTTTTGCGGTTGCTCTCTCGATACTCTTGATCGGGTGCACGACGTATCAGCCAGAGGGCTTGATGGGGGGCTTTTCTGAAGTTCCGCTGAGTGCAAGTTCCTACGAGATAACTACTCGTGGCAACGAATTTACCTCTCCAGCGCGAGCGCAGGCGATCACCTTAGTGCGGGCTGCGGAGCTGACTTTGGAAAAGGGCTACCATTCATTTGTCATTTTGGGGAAGTCGGACACAGTAACGCGAAGCACTGCAGTTGTGAGCAATGGTCACTACAGCGAATCTACCACGCTGAATGGCCGGCTAAGCGGCAGTTCATTTAGCGGGACTTCTTATTCGTCGGGGTCGTATCAGCCGCCTACGACTGTTGATTTTGAAAGCCCGAAATCCACCGTCGTGGTTCAAATGTTCAGTAAAGATGAACCCGGCGCGAAGGACGGGCTTAGTCCTTTGGACATCATAAATCACTACGGTCCGACCATCGGTTACAAAGGAAAGTATGGGCCTCCGCAAAGCTGAGCCATGTTGTCTAGAGTTAGTTTTTCGTTTCGATCCGCGCCGCGCGACGGGTCGAGATCAGGAAGGCGGCGATGAAGACGATCGTCAGCAGCAGCACGATGGTCGGCGCCGGGGCGCTGTCGAGGAAGAAGCTCAGATAGACACCGCTAAGCGAGGCGATCCCCGCGATCGCGGTCGCGAGGCACAGCATCGTGCTGAACTTCCTCGTCAGCAGGAAGGCGATGGCGCCGGGCGAGACCAGCATGGCGATGGCGAGGATGATGCCGACCGCCTTCAGCGCGCCGACGATGGCGAGCGAAAGGATCGCCAGCAGCCCGTAATGCAGCCAGTTCACACGCAGGCCGACGACCCTGGCCTGGACAGGATCGAAGCTGTGCAGCAGCAGATCCCGCCATTTCAGCGCGAGGATGCCGGTGATGACCAGGGCGATGATCCCCGTCTCGGCGATGTCGCGCCAACCCACCCCCAGCATGTCGCCGAACAGGATGTGGTCGAGGTGAACGTCGGTCTCGATCTTGGTGTAGAGCACGATCCCAAGCCCGAACATGCCGGAGAACACGATGCCCATCACCGTATCCTGCTTGATGCGGCTGTTTGCTTTGAGATAGCCGCTGGCCAGCGCGCAGCCCATGCCGGCAAGGAAGGCGCCGATGGCGAGCGGCGCGCCGACGATATAGGCGATGACGACGCCCGGCAGCACCGCATGCGAGATGGCGTCGCCCATCAGCGACCAGCCCTTCAGAACCAGATAGCAGGAGAGCAGCGCGGTCGGCACGGCGACCAGTGCCGAGATGAGGAGCGCGTTGCGCATGAACTCGAACTGAAACGGCTGCAGAAGCGTTTCGAGGATCGTCATGATGCCGTCTCCAGCGCTTCGGCCGCGCGGCGGCGGGCGGCGACCAGGCCGTGCTTCGGGGCGAAGACGAAGGCTGCGAGGAAGATGAGCGTCTGCAGCACGACGATGATGCCGCCGGTGGCGCCGTCGAGGAAATAGCTGGCGTAGGCGCCGGTGAGGCTGGTCAGCGCGCCGACGGCGACGCTGATCGCGAGCAGCCGTGGAAAACGGTCGGTGAGCAGATAGGCGGTGGCGCCCGGGGTCACCACCATGGCGATGACCAGGAAGGCGCCGACCGTCTGCAGCGCGGCCACCGTGCAGGCCGAGAGCAATGTGAAGAACAGGATCTTCAGCGCCGTCGGGTTGAGGCCGATCGAGCGGGCATGGCTCTCGTCGAAGAAGGTGACCATCAGGTCCTTCCATTTCACCAGCAGAATGGCGAGCGAGACGAAGCCGATGATGGCGAGCTGCAGCGTGTCCTCTGGCGTGATCGCCAGGATGTTGCCGAGCACGATGGTCTGGATGTTCACTGATGTCGGCGACAGCGACACCATGAACAGGCCGAGACCGAAGAAGCCGGTGAAGATCAGGCCGATGATCGCATCTTCCTTCAGCTTGGTGCGCTGGTTGAGAAACAGCATGGCCGCGGCGGCGAGGCCGCCGGAGAAGAAGGCGCCGATGGAAAAGGGCAGGCCGAGCATGTAGGCGCCGGCGACGCCGGGCACGATCGAGTGGGAGAGGGCGTCGCCGATCAGGGACCAGCCCTTCAGCATCAGATAGGCGGAGAGGAAGGCGCAGACGCCGCCGACCAGCGCGCTGACCCACATGGCGTTGAGCATGTAGCTGTAGCCGAAGGGCTCGAGCAGCAGGGCCATCAGCGCTGCCCCTCCGCGCCCTCGGCCTGGACGAGCAGCGGGCTTTCGTCGTCGGTCAGGATGTCGATCGTGCCGCCGCCGCCCGATGCCGGATCGAGCACGATATGGCGCAGCACGCCACCAAAGGTCTTTTCGAGATTGGCGCGGGTGAAGGTCTCGCGCGTCGGGCCATAGGCCAGCACCGTGCGGTTCAGCAGCACGGCGCGATCGCAGAATTCCGGCACGCTGCCGAGATTGTGGGTCGAGACCAGCATCACCCGGCCTTCGTCGCGAAGCCCGCGCAGAAGTTCGATGATCGCGCCTTCCGTCTGCACGTCGACGCCGGTGAAGGGTTCGTCGAGCAGGATGACTCGGCCATCCTGCGCCAGAGCGCGGGCGAGGAAGACGCGCTTGCGCTGGCCGCCGGAAAGCTCGCCGATCTGGCGCTTGCGCATCGCGCTCATGCCGACCCGTTCCAGCGCCTTGTCGACGGCGGCATGATCGCGTGCTGAGGCGATGCGCATGAAATTCATGTGGCCATAGCGGCCCATCATCACGACGTCCTCGACGAGGACGGGAAAATTCCAGTCGACGTCCTCGCTCTGCGGCACATAGGCGACGAGGTTCTGTTTCAGCGCCTTCTCGACGGGTAGGCCGAGAACCGTGATCTCGCCTCGCGAGACGCGGACGAAGCCCATGATCGCCTTGAACAGGGTCGACTTGCCGCTGCCATTGACGCCGACCAGGGCCGTGATCGTGCCGGTCGGGATCTGGAAGCTGGCGTCGCGCAGCGCGGTGTGGCCATTGCGGTAGGTGACGGTCGCGTTGGCGACCGAGATGCCGTCGGCCACGATGGTGCGGGCGGGAAGGGGGGCATTCATTCGGTGGCCGCCTCCGGCTGCGCGATGCCCTTGGCGATCGTTTCCGACGTGACGCGCAGCAGGTCGAGATAGGTTGGCACCGGGCCGCCGGCCTCGCTGAGACTGTCGACATAGAGGACGCCGCCATAGGCCGCGCCGGTTTCGCGCGCCACCTGCTTGGCCGGGTTGGCCGAAATCGTGCTTTCGCTGAACACCACCGGGATGGCGTTGGCGCGCACCGCATCGATCACCTTGCGCACCTGCTGCGGCGTGCCCTGCTGGTCGGCGTTGATCGGCCAGAGATAGAGCTCCTTCAGGCCGAAATCGCGCGCGAGGTAGCTGAAGGCGCCTTCGCTCGAGACGAGCCAGCGCCTCTCTTCGGGGATGGCGGCGAGCGCGTCGCGGATCGGCGCCACGGTGGCGTCGATCTTCGCTTTGTAGGCCTCGGCATTCGCCTTGTACGTTTCGGCATTGGCCGGGTCATGCTGCACGAAGGCGTCGCGGATGTTGTCGACATAGAGGCGGGCGGCGGCGGGCGACATCCAGGCATGCGGGTTCGGCTTGCCGGAATAGGGGCCCTCGGCAATGCCCATCGGCTCAACGCCGGCCGAGACGGTCGCCTGCGGCACGCCGTCCAGATTGGCGAAGAACTTCTCGAACCAGAGTTCGAGGCCGAGCCCATTCCAGAGGATGAGCTGCGCGTCCTGCGCCTTCACGATGTCGCGCGGCGTCGGCTGGTAGTTGTGGATCTCGGCACCGGGCTTGGTGATCGATTCAACGATCGCCACCTCGCCGGCGACGTTCCGCGCCATGTCGGCAATGATGGTGAAGGTCGTGACGGCCTTGAATTTCTGGCCCTCTGCGGCGGCAGCAGCCGCCGGTGACATCATCGTGGCCGCCAGCAATCCGGACACGGCGAGGAGAAGGCGGCGGCGCGTGCGGTCGAGCATGTTGGGTCCAGTCCGTGCAATTGCGACTTATTCGCAATAAGCTGGCATGGCCGG
Source organism: Kaistia sp. UC242_56 (assembly GCF_044452255.1). Taxonomy (NCBI): domain Bacteria; kingdom Pseudomonadati; phylum Pseudomonadota; class Alphaproteobacteria; order Hyphomicrobiales; family Kaistiaceae; genus Kaistia; species Kaistia sp. UC242_56. Next base: position 3,432,773 of record NZ_JBIOAN010000002.1, on the reverse strand, counting down.
ATCGCAATTGCAACTCATTCTCAATAATGGGGCCAGGTGCTGTTCCAGCTTGGCGCGGGCAGCGTGTGCGAGCGTTGCAGACACGGGCAGGCGGCAAAGGCGGGATAGCGGCCGCCCGGCGGTTGCAAAGGCAGCCTCTCGGCGACACTGTCGGTCCCGTCACACGGGCCGCGATGCGCGCAGAAGAGGGGAAACACATGCTTCAGACGCCAGAACAGCGGGCCATGCTGGCCGTGCTGGACCATGCGCCGATGGGTTTCGCGCAGCGCTGGTACTGGCTGCTGTCGACCGGCGGCACCACGCTGGGCGGCTTCTCGGTCTTCACGCTCGGCGTCGCTCTACCACTTCTGATGCAGACCTTCGTCATCGATGCGACCATGCAGGGCTTGCTGGGCGCCGCTCTTCTCTTCGGTGCTGTGCCGGGCTCGCTGCTCGGCGGTCCGCTGGCCGACCGGTTCGGCCGCAAGCCGCTGATGATCCTCGACATGGCGATGATTACGCTCGGCGCGCTGATCTGCGTCTTTGCCGGCAGCCCCGAGATGCTGCTGGTGGGCCTGTTCATTTTCGGCGTCGGCGTCGGCATCGATTATCCCGTCGGCAGCGCCTATGTCGCCGAGTGGATGCCGATCCAGGCCCGCAGTCGCATGATGGTCGCGACCATCGCGTTCCAGGCGGTCGGCTTCGTCCTGGCGGCGGCGCTGACAGGATCGGTGCTGTGGTGGGTTGAAAGCGCCTCGGCCTGGCGCGGTTTCATGCTGGCGCTGGCGGGCCTGCCGCTTCTCTATCTCGTCCTGCGCTTGCCGCTGAAGGAAAGCCCGCGCTGGCTGATGGGCAAGGGGCGCAATCTGGAGGCTGCCCGCGCCATAGGCGCCGTGGTGGTCACCGACAAGGCGAAGCTGGAGGCGCTTGGCAAGGCCGCCGCTGCCAATGTGCATCTGGTCGCCAGGGACGCGGAGGCGGTGAAGACGCAGGGCATGGCCGCCTTGTTCGGGCGCAGCTATCGCCGTCGCACGGCGCTGGCCTGCGTGCCCTGGTTCCTGATGGATATCGCGTCCTATGGCATCGGCCTGTTCACGCCGTTGCTGCTGGCGGACCTGCATTTCGGCAAGGCCGCCCGCGGGCCGGTCGCTTCGGGTTTCTCCGATATTGGCGGCTCGTCGCTGATCGACCTGTTCCTGCTGATCGGCTTCCTGATCGCGTTCTGGGTGGTCCCGCGCTACGGCCACATTCGCCCGCAGGTGCTGGGTTTCCTCGGCATGGCGGTCGGCATGGTGGTGCTGATCGCGGTGCTGTGGACCAGCGGGACGGCGGCGCCCGGCGCGATGGCGGTGTTCCTCGGCTTCGTCCTGTTCAACCTCGCCATGAATATCGGGCCGCATTCGACCACCTTCGCGCTGCCGGCGGAGCTTTTTCCGACGCAGCTGCGCGGGGCCGGCTCCGGCTTCGCATCGGCGGCCGCCAAAGTCGGCGCGGCGCTCGGCGCGTTTCTGCTGCCAATCATCCGGGCGGAATATGGGCTCGAAGCCGTTCTGCTGCTGGTGGCGGTTGTCAGCCTCGCCGGCGCGCTGGTGACGGCATGGCTGGTCGAGGAACTGGGTGGCGCGGCAAGCCTGGAGGACCGGCATGGCGACGCCATCGCCTCAAAGCCGACCGATCCGAAACCCGCCGTCAGATCAGCTTGAGACCGCGAAAGCTGGCGTGGCCGTTGCGTCCGACGATGATGTGATCATGCACGGCGATGCCGAGCGGGCCGGCGATATCGACGATCGTCTTGGTCATTTCGATATCGGCGCGCGAGGGCGTCGGGTCGCCGGAAGGATGGTTATGCGCCAAGACGATGGCGGTGGCCGATAGCTCCAGCGCGCGCTTCACCACCTCGCGCGGATAGACCGGCGTGTGGTCGACGGTGCCGACCTGCTGCACCTCATCGGCGATCAGCACGTTCTTGCGGTCGAGGAACAGGATGCGGAACTGGGGCAAGCCATTGGCCCAGAACGAGGACGACCCTCGGACCGCTCATAAAAAAGCCGCTCCGCGGGGCAAGCGGAACGGCTCTATCGAATACTCAACATCAGCACCCGAAAAGTACCCGAGTTCGGCAGATTGTTCAATATCCGTGAACGATCTTCTGACCGCTGAAGACCTCGCCGCGCATATCGATCTCATGGCGGCAGACAGTATCGCCATAGGGCGCCATTGCGCGGAAGTTCACTATCTTGAAGATGGGCTCCCTCCGGATGCGGGAGAGCTGGAAGACCTGAAGCAGGGGTTTCGGGCAGGGTCCGCGACCATGCTTGACAGCCGCTTCGTCTGTCGCGAGGGCCAGGAGCTGCCGGAAGACCTTCGGAAGGTGCTCGTCGAATTCCTCGCGCTCAGTGCCGTCAGGGCGTTCCTTCTGCGGGTCAACCAGATCGCGAGAGGGGAGGCGGCCGGTGCTTGGCCAACCGGTCGGGCCCGGGTGCCATCATGAGCAGGGCCGCCCTCAAGGTTGGCAACTGCGTCATCGCCGAGAAGGCCAGTCGACAGCGCGGGGAGAGCTCGTTCTCGATCGAGCTGCAGCGTCTCCGGGAAATCGAAAGGGTAATCACGGCCCGGCATGGGCAGATCATCCCGGAAACGGACGACGCGGACATCTATCTCCGCGCCGCCGCCCTCGCGGCTACCGAGCAGGATCTCTCTGCATGGTGTGCCCGGTGGGCGCCCTGGGCGAGCGCTGCGCTCGTGGCGACTGTCGAAATCGAGACTGCAAATCGCAACCGCATGCTGCCGGCCGACGCGATCGCACATCTCCTGATGGTCACCATGGCCGAGCGGGATCGTCTCGGGCTGCGCACGATCGGGGCCTGTGACCTGCCACGAGATGGGCGGCTCAAGATCGCTCGAGCTCGAAAGCAGCAGCGGGATCGTCAGCGGCAGGCTGCAAAACGAGCGGAGGCCCAAGTGCTGGATCGCGAATCCTATGAGCGCCAATCATTGAGCCGGACTAAGCCCTGGGAAGCGGAAGGCGTATGCCGCCGAACCTGGGAACGCCGCCGCGCCGCCATGTCGCAAGTTCCGTCGCGAGTAGAAGAAGACCCTACTGGCGACACACTTGCGACATGCAGGGGCGAAGAACGGAGATCTGGCGTGCATCTCCAGAGCCATCGCGCGCCAGCGGCGCGTGTTCGGGGTTCGGGGACCATGTCCCCGGCGGGGTGCCAAGGGGCGGAGCCCCATGGGAATGACGACACTTTGACCGAGGTGGCAGCATGAAGGGCGAGCAGATGGACTTTTTCGCTTCGATGGATTTCCTCGCTACGAGCAAGCCTGCCGACGCGGCCCCAGCAATGCAGGGGCGCATTGTCGCATTCCCCGTATATCGAGAGGTGCATTTTGTTCGGCGAACGGCTGAACGGATGATGCGACGGGAAGGCGCCGCACGAAACAAGTTCTGGCGGACGGAAGCCCTTCGGCTCTACGGCCGCCTTCAGGTCCAAGGCCTCTGCCACGGAGCGATTGAAGCTCAGATCTGGGGCTTCGCAGCAGCAGTCGACCACGAGATGCAGGCGATATCGGTGAAGGCCGGCCCCCTGCCCACCACATCAGAGGGAGCCGCTTCGTGACCAAGCTCAACTGGAAGAAGGCCAAGGTTCTGACCCGGACCCTATCGCTGGAGGACGAGAAGGAACGCCGCGGCCAGGATCGAGCGGCGAAGTGGCTCCAGACGGTTGATGCCAACCGAGCCCGAAAGGGCAGCCGATCAGAAACGGCCTACTGGCGCGGCAAGGGCAAGCCGACAAGCGAACCGCCGTTCTGACCGTCAGTTGTCAAGGAAACCTTGACTGCTGCCGCCCAAATTCACCAGACCCAAGCCGCCCTGTGAGAAATCGCAGGGCGGCTTTTTGCTGTCCGGGCTTTGCTCACGCCTGATTGCAGCTAAGCGACTGTAAGGACTGGCGAATATGGCGGCGCTGGTGCTCTGGACGCGTTGCACACATTCGGGCCAAAAGGGGGGTGCAAATCGATAGCCTGCCGATTTCTGCGTCGGAGAGACCAGAGGGCGAGTATGGCGGCGCCGAAAGGCGCGAGATGGTCGGTTGGTACAGCGGCGCTCCCGAGGCCAACCTGAGAATAGAGCGCCCGGACTGGCAGACGAAAGCCGCGTAAAAGCGGCGCCATGGATTCAGGAGCGCAGCCACGACGTTTTTCGTCCGGCCGCAAACCGCCGAACCGGCAAGCGATATCAGACCGTTGGCTTAACCCACTGCAAACGCAGCGTTTTGTTGCGCGCAGAAGATCGACGCCGGGTGTTACAAGTCGGGGCTCAACGGGGTAGAGAAGCCCTTAGGGTCGGGAAGTTGCGCCACCGAGCTGGCGCCAAGCGTTTCAGTAGGGTGGAGAAGAGGCATCTCTTCAGGCTCATAACCTGAAGACCGGCGGTTCGAGTCCGCCCCCTGCAACCAATCGAGGGGAAGCCAACGCGCCCCGCTTATGAATGTGCTGGATATGCAACCAGCACCGTCGGCCAAGCCGGGAGGGTAGCCCGGCGTCGCCCTCTTCAATCACCATCGGAGAACTGCATGTTCCGCCGCTCGTACATGGGCTTCGGCCTGGTCGCGCTTGCTCTCGTCATGGCAGGCTGCACCACGGATGCCGACGTTGCCTCACGCAACCTGTCGCGGGCGGCGGACATGTTCGAGGTCAATCGCCGCGTCGTGTTCTACAACGGCATCACCGGCGACTATATGCTGAGCATCGAAGGTCTCTGCTCGCTGGGCAACAATGACAAGGCCCGCGAGGTGTCGATCACCTGCAAGACCGGGCCGGGCGAATTCAAGAAGCACTTCCTCGGTCTGTCGGACAACGTGACCTATTTCGTCGAGCAGTTGGAGCCCCAGCCGATCAGCACCTACCGGTACCGCGTGGTCTTCAAGCCGGCGGCGATCCTGCCCGACATCGACGTGCGGCCGTGACCATGGACAGCCACCGTGACGAGCCATGGCGCGCCTGGTACGGGCTAGCCCGATGGAAGAAGGCCCGAGCCGCGCATCTGAAGGCGCACCCGCTCTGTGTGAAGTGCGAGCAACAAGGGATCACCGAGATCGCCACATTGTGCGACTACAGGAATCCCCATCGTGGCGACCCTGCGCTGTTCTGGGACCCGGCTAACTATCAGGGCCTGTGCACCACGCACCACAGCGCAACGAAGCAAAGGGAAGAGGAGCGCGGGCAGGTGATCGGCAACCAGCTGTCCGGCCGACCGCGTGACCCAGACCATCCTTGGAACATCACTAAAGCAGACGGAGTGACCCGTCCCTGACATTCGCAGTTGCGAGCAGTTCAAGTGGCGGGCTTCCCTGCCATCCCTCTATAGCTTCGAGATCCGCTTGAGAGAGGTCGATGGTGTATTCTGGACTCCGCTTATCGACTGATTCAGCGGGGTCGGCCAAATATGCCAAGTGCCCCGAATATCGGCCTGCTGGTAGCGGCACACCATCGACGGTGACAGGGTCTATCGCCTCATACCGAACCTTCATCTAAACCTCTTCGTCACCTGGAACATCAGCCCCGGTGGGTTTGAACCCTTTGGACTCAACAGCCGCCTGATGGGAGTAGGCAATTGGGCCGTCACAATTCCTGCACGAGCGACCTGTGTTACGCGGTAGCGCGACGGGGCTCGGAAATGGTCGCCAGGACCGCCTTTATGGCGCGACACCTCTTAGCGTATTCCTCGTCGAGGGCGGCCTGGATAGCAGGTAGACGTTCGTGGAGAAACGACTGGATCTCCGTTTCGGACATATCCCGTATCGCCTTGATCTCTCGCAACGTCAGGCCGGCCGCCGACCAGGACACAATTTTCTGCACCCATTGTCGGTCGGCTTCGGTGTAGACGCGGTGAGTCCCGGGCCGGATGGGGAAGAGAAGAGCGGCTTCCTCCCAAAACCTCAGGGTGCGAGGCGTCAGGTTGAACTCGGAAGCAAGCTCTCCAATCGAGTACCGTCTCATGTTCGCCCCCAGTGAGCGTAGAAATGGTTCGGGACTCTTACAACATCGGTGAGCACTGCGGGTTGCATGGTTCAGCTGACCGGCACCCTCGGCGTGCGTCATCGACAACAGTTCCGCCACGCGCGGCGGGAGGGTCGAAGCCCAGAAGACCGGGTATTCGTGGACCTCACGCCGGTCTGCCTCACTCTGAAGGCCTTAGACGGCGAATGCCGGCAAAACTTGGTGGTACTCGGGTTAGAGCTGCCCATTAAGCTGGCTCAGGGATCCGGTGCGGCTTCCGAAAAGCTGAAAATCTGCATTGAAATGGCGAGACCATGGAAATCGAGATCAGCCTCAACGGGGCGGCGCTCGACGGATGGATGCGTGCGTTCCGCGACATGCCTGCCAAGGCAAAGCGCGAGTTCGGCAACGGGCTGAGTGACGGTGGTCTGAAGTTGCGCACCCAAGTTCGTCTGGCTCTGCGAGCCCAGATGAGCACGCGCACCGCAGCGCCCATCAACATGCGCACGCCGTCCAAGCTCGACCGGGGCCGGCTGACGTTCACCATCATGGGCGTAGGCAAGGGCCTGCCCATCAACGCTTTCCCCCTGCGCCTCAGCAGGTCCAAGCGAGCCATGGTGCGGTGGAGCCCGCGCCAGCACTGGCGGCTCCAGCCCCGCAACGCCTCAGGCCAATTCGGCGCGATCCAGGACACCCCCGAGGCTGCTGTCTCGGCGACGCTCTGGGGCAGCGTCCACGCCTTCCAGCGATCCTTCGTCGGACCACGCGGACCCCGTGCCGTCCGAGGTGGAGAGAAGGGACGCATCCGCCAGCTTTACGGCCCCGCCGTCTCGAAAGAGCTGGTGCGCGATCAGTCGCTCATCGCCTTCCGCCGAGGCGTGGTGGAGATCATCGAACCATCGATCGCGCGCCGCCTGGCTGCGCTCGTGCCTCAGTAGACCCGCGACCTGGCCAGCTAGAGAAGGCCGCCGTCGGATTTACTTACTGGATTATCATCCGGCCGCCGGCGGCTGGGTGATCAGCGGAAGGGCAATGCGGTAAGCAGGTCCTCCATCCCCAGATGAAGAATTCCGCTCTAGAAGAAGGAACATGGCAGGGGGATGAGCGCCTCTGAATCGGGGATGGGTCGGCCCACCAGTCTGGTGAGCGCGGAAGCTCGCATGATAAAATGACGTAACGGAACCGATTCGGAGCCTCGATGTCGAAGTCTGCGATTGCGAAATGGCATTCCGCTATCACCCGGGCAGCTTCCCGACCGAAGATCCTGCGGATGAAGGATCATCCCCGCATTCAGCTGCTGGAGCGAAAGCTGCTCCTGGGGAGTCATCCCGGCAGGGCCAACCCGCCTGAGCTCGACCGCCTGATTGATGAGGTGTCGATAGAGTTGTTCGGCATCACGAGCGCGGACACCGAGTTCAAGGGCCCGGCCGACTACGATGAACTACCCATGCAGCGGCAATGGGCGGTCGATCACCAATACGACGAGTACGAAACGCCGTTTGACGCCGTTGATCTCGCGCCCGACCAGATAGTTCCAGCCCTCAAGAGGCATGGGCTCGACTTCACATCTGAGCGGGGGCAACCGCTGCTTTGCACGAAGATCCTATCTCGCCAGGCAATTGCAGCTGCCAAGGGGATCATGGGCCGTATGCCAGATCCCGCTGACTTCCAGGTCAAAGGCTTTGAGAACTGGCTGCAGCGGGAGGCCGAGGCCTTCACCTCTCGTCGCCGGCGCGACTGACCGCACCTCCACCCCCGGCCGAAGGTACTTCGGGGAGGCCAGGCGCCCGCAGTGCGGCGGCAGCGTGGCTTTTGAGCGTATCTGCTCACCCGAAATTCGCATTTTACTTGATATCGGCGATCCGCCGCCGCCCGCGGGCCCAGCCCCGCTTTTTGGCGGCGTCGTGCCGAAAGGCGACCCGCACGTCCGATTTTGAAAGTCTGCAAAGATGGTCGCGACCAAAAAGCCGGCGCTCAGCGACATGGTTGTGTCGGCCCGAGCGGCATCAACGCTCATCGGCGTAACGCCTCAGCGCGTCCAGCAGCTTACCGTCGATGGCTGGATCAAACTGAACTCCAAGGGGCAAAACACCCTGCGCGGTGTGGTCGGCGGATACATCGCTTTCCTCAAAGCAGAAGAGCGCCGCACGTCACGGGTTCAGAGCGAGAGCGGCCTGAAGGCGGCCCGACAGCGCGAGGTCGAGCTTCGGATCGCCGAGCGCGAGCGCGAGGTCGTGCCGAGGGACGAAGCAGAGGCCGCGATGGATCTCGTGGTCGGCAAGGTCAATGCGGAGATGAACGGTCTCGCGGCGCGCGTCACCCGTGACATCGAGTTGCGCACCAAGATCGAGATCGAAGTTCATGCAAGCCTCCAGCGCATCTCGGAAGCCCTCGAAGCCGGATCGGAAAATCTTGCTTCGGGCAGCGCTGATGCTGCGGCCGACACCGAGGACGACACCTGACGCCTGGGCGATCGAGCACCGCGTCTATCCGACCAGTTCGGGCAAGCCGGGGCCGCGCGATCCCTTCCTGACGCCCTACATGGTCCCGTTCGGCCGCGCGGTCGCCGCGCGCACGCATCGTCGTGTGGTGCTGGCGTGCAGCGCCCAGATGGGAAAGAGCGAGACCTTTCTCGACGTGATCGGTCAGCGTCTGGACCAGTCGCCGGCGCCGATCCTCTATGTCGGTCCGTCGAAGCAGTTTGTGACCGAGCAGTTCGAGCCCCGCATCATGGGGCTGCTGGACCAGGCGGCGTCGCTCTCCCGGAAGGTGGCGCGCGGCAAGCGCATGAAGCAGACGCGCAAGCTCGTCGCCGGCGTGCCGCTTCGCCTTGCCCATGCTGGCTCGTCGACGGCGCTGAAGTCGGATCCGTTCGCCCTGGCGCTGACCGATGAGGCGGACGACCTGCTCGCGAACGTCAAAGGGCAGGGTGACCCGATCAGCCTCGTCGATCGACGAGGCGACACGTACGCGGACTTTGTCCACGCGATTGTCTCGACGCCGAGCGTGGGAGCGAAGGAAGTGACGCGGGACCCGGAAAGCGGCCTCGAGTTCTGGGCCGTGCAGGAGCCGGAGGATCTCGACAGCAAGGTGTGGGCGCTCTGGCAGGAGGGAACGCGGTACCATTGGGCCTGGCCGTGCCCGCATTGTGGCGAGTTCTTCATTCCTCGCTTCGAATGCCTCGACATTCCGCGCGGCGCCGACCCGACGCGCGCCCGCCGCGAGACGCGGATGATCTGTCCGCGCAATGGCTGCCTGATCGAGGACGACCCGAACGGCGAGGACCTCAAGGCCGAGATGAACGCACGGGGCGTCTATGTCGCGCCGGGCCAGAGGATCACGGCCGATGGCGATGTGACAGGCTCTGCCCCGGATAGCTCGACGCTGTCGTTCTGGGTCTCGGGTCTTTGCTCGCCCTTCGTCACCTTCGGCCAGCGAGCCGAGGCCTATGTCACGGCGCTTCGCTCGGGTAATCAGAGCGAGGTGCAGACGGCCGTCAATGGCGGCTTCGGCGAGGTATGGGCGCCTTCCGGCGGCGACGTCCCGGAATGGGAAGAGATCAAGCATCTCGCCTTGCCTTACCGGCGCGGCGACATCCCGGACGGCGTGTTGTTCCTGACCAAAGGCGTCGACGTCCAGAAGAACCGCCTCGTCTACGTCGTGCGTGGCTGGGGCGTTCGCCAGGAAAGCTGGCTGATCGACGCCGGGGAACTCTGGGGCGACACGGCGCACGATGACGTCTGGGCCGACCTTGCGACGCTCCTCGATGGGGAATATGGCGGGCTGCCCATCTCGCGGACGTTCGTCGACGCCGGCTTCCGTCCTGGCAAAAAGGACGAGGTGCCGGAGCACCGGGTCTACGAATTTTGCCGGAAGCGCCCGCGGCAGGCCTTCGCAACAAAGGGCTTCGATCATCGCGACAAGCCGCTTTCGGTGAACCGCATCGACGTCACGCCGCGCGGCAAGACGACGAAGGTCGGGCTCGACCTGGTGCGCCTCGACAGCGACTTCATGAAATCGTGGGTGCATCAGCGGTTGCGCTGGCCAGCTGATCAGCCCGGCGGCTGGCACGTCTACGAGTTCAAGAGCGACGAAAACCCGGACGGCCTGACCGAGGACTATTGCCGGCAGATCGTTTCGGAAGCGCGCGTGCGCAAGCCGAGCGGCGGGTTCCAGTGGATCCCTAAGGCTCGCAACAACCACTACCTGGACGCGGAGGCGCTGGCTTTTGCAGCGGCATACATGCTCGGCGTCCAGCGTCTCCCGGACGCCGCGCGCCGCCCGGCGGCGCGAGCCCCGGAACCGGCCCGACCTGTCGAAAGCACCGTGCCCGAAACGCCAAAGCCATCGCCACCGCCGAAGCGAAGTGGCTGGCTCGACGGCGGCGGACGCGGCCGGGGCTTCCTCGGATAGCGGCGGTCCGCCGCGCAACCCAAAAACCATGGTGAGAGATGTCGATCGCTGATGAGATCGCGGCGATCCGCGAAGCTATTGCTTCGGGCGCCAAGAAGATCCGCACCAAGACAAACGGGGTAGAGCGCGAGGTCGAGTACCCGTCATTCGACGACCTCAGGAAGCGTCTGGATTACCTCGAAGGCCTCAACGCTGGCACTGGCCGATCCCGTGTCAGCCTGGCTTCGTTCTCGAAAGGCCGCTGACGATGCGCGCAACGTTCATCGACAAGGCCATCAGCTATGTCTCGCCGCGCTTTGCCGCGCGACGGGTGCTGCAGCGGGCGGCCTTCGACAAGCTCGTCGGCTCCGGCCGGCGGGGCTATGAGGGCGCGTCAAAGGGGCGTCGCACGGAAGGCTGGAAAACGGCCGGGACGTCGGCGGATGCCGAGATTGAGATGGCAGGGCCCGTCCTCCGCTCGCGCATGCGGGACCTCGTGCGGAACAACCCGCATGCGGCGAAGGCGATGTCGGTGCTCTCCACCAACATCATCGGGGACGGCATCCTGCCGCGCGCCAAGACCGGCGACGACAAGCTCGACAAGAAGGTCAACGATCTCTGGGACGAATGGTCGAAACGCTGCGACGCGGATGGCCAACTCGACTTCCTGGGACTTCAAACGCTCGCCTGCCGCGAGATGCTGGAAGGCGGCGAGGTGCTGGTGCGGCGCCGGGCCCGAAGGGTCTCGGACGGACTGCCGGTGCCGATGCAGATCCAGATCCTCGAGGCGGACCTGCTCGACAGCAACCGCACGCTCACGGCAGTCGGTGGCATGAACATCGTTCAGGGTGTCGAGTTCGACAAAATCGGGCGGCGGTCGAAGTACTGGCTGTTCGCGTCTCACCCCGGCGACAACCACGCCTATACGGCGGCCGGCGTGACGAGCAAGGCTTACCCGGCCGCCGACATCCTGCATGTCTACGAGAAACAGCGCACCCAGGTGCGCGGCGTGCCGTGGGGATCGCCCGCGCTGATCACCCTTCGCGACCTCGACGAATACGAGGACGCGGAGCTGATGCGGAAGAAGGTCGAGGCCTGCCTCGTCGGCGTCGTCACCGGCGGTGACGAGGCGGACATGAGCCTCGGCATCCCGCTCGGGGAGGATCAGAAGCCCGGCATCTATGACGCTGATGGAACGCTGGTGGAGCGCTTCGAGCCGGGCATGTTTCTGCATGCGCGGGGCGGTCGGGACGTCAAGTTCAACGACCCGGCGGCGAAGAGCGGGCACGAGGCCTACAAGCGCGTCACTCTCCGGTCGGTCGCCGCCGGCTTCCGCGTCCCCTACGAACTGATCTCGGGCGACCTGGCCGAGGTCAACTATTCCAGCATCCGAGCCGGCCTCGTCGAGTTTCGGAGGCTGGTGTCGAGCGTCCAGTGGCAGTTGTTCATTCCGATGCTTTGCCAGCCGGTCTGGGACTGGTTCATCGACACAGCCCAGACAGCCGGCCTGCTGCCGGACGGCAAGTTCCCGGTCGAGTGGAGCCCGCCGCGCTTCGTGTCGGTCGACCCGTTCAAGGATGCGATGGCGGCTCTCATGGAGGTGCGCTCGGGCCAGCGCTCGCTGCTCGACGTGATCGCCGAGACCGGCCGCAACCCGCGCGCCGTGCTGAACGAGATCGCCGAGGCGAACAAACTGCTCGATCAGCTCGGCATCAAGCTCGATAGCGACCCGAGGCACACGGACAAGTCCGGCATCCTGCAAGACCCGGCCGTCATCGCGGCGGCGCTCTCAGACGGCGGCGGGACCGCCAATTCCAAGGCCAAGGCCTGAAAGGCAAACTCTCATGCCCCAGAACACTGTGAACGTCCCGCCGCAGCGGCGGGGCGCGGAATTTCGTGCGGAAAGCTTCGACGAAGCGACCAACACGATCGAGGTCGTCTTCACCGCCGGCGCGACGGTGCGCCGCTACAGCTGGTGGGATGGCGAATACAACGAGGAACTCGTCGTCGACACCGGATCGGTCCGCCTTGAGCGCCTGAATGCCGGCGCGCCCTTCCTCAACACCCACAGCAGCTATGACCTCTCCGACATCATCGGATCGGTCGTGCCCGGCTCCGCACGGATCGAGGGAGGCCAGGGCATTGCCCGCATCCTGCTGTCGCAGGCGCCCGGCGATGCCGACAACGTCCAGAAGATCCGCGACGGCATCATCCGCAACGTCAGCGTCGGCTACCGGCTGCACAAGATCGAGAAGACCGAGGCCGATGACGGCACGCTGGCGCACTGGCGGGTCGTCGATTGGGAGCCGTTCGAGATCTCGGCCGTGCCTGTTCCGGCCGATCCCGGCGCCCAGGTGCGCTCTGCAGATGATCAGCAGCGCGCCGAAGCCCAGCCCTGCATCGTCATCCGTGCCGATGTTTCCCCCGCCGAGCAGTCGGCACTCAAGAAGGAGACCGCGATGCCCCATCGCACCAATGCCGCTGCCGATGAAGCACGCGGAAACGAGAACGACGTCGATGCGCAGGTTCGGAGCGCCGCCGATGAGGCGATCCGTGCCGAGCGCACCCGCGTCGACACGATTCGGACGTTGGCCGCCAAGGTAGGGCTTCCTGCCTTGGCCGACGCCCATGTTCGCACCGACACCACCGTCGAGGCGTTTCGGGTGCTGCTGATCGACGAGATGGCAGCCCAGCAGGAGCGCGCCGGCAATCCGACCTCTCACGCCCGCGTCGAAGTGCAGGCGGACGAGAACGAGAAGCGAGGGGCGGCGATCGAGAGCGCGCTGCTTCATCGCTCGGCCCCGGACACTTTCCAGCTTTCCTCCGCCGGTCGCGACTTCCGCGGCTACAGCTTGCTGGAGCTCGGCCGCGAGAGCCTGGAGCGTGCTGGTGTCCGGACGCGAGGCTTCTCCAAACTGGAGATAGCGCAGCGCGCGCTGGAGCTCCGTAGCGGCGGCATGATGTCGACCAGCGATTTCCCCGGCATCCTCGCCAACGTCGCCAACAAGACGCTGCGCGCGGCCTACGAAGCGGCGCCGCAGACGTTCCGACCGCTGGTTCGCGAGACCTCGGTCTCCGACTTCAAGCAGGTTAGCCGCGCGCAGCTCGGCGACGCCCCGAGCTTCGAGAAGGTCAACGAGCACGGCGAGTTCAAGCGCGGCGCGATTGGCGAGGGCGTCGAGAAGTACGCCGTCGAGACCTATGGCCGTATCGTCGGCATTACCCGACAGGTGATCGTCAATGACGACCTGGATGCGTTCACGCGCCTGCCGCGCCAGTTCGGCGTCCAGGCAGCCAATCTCGAAAGCGATCTGGTCTGGGCGCAGATCCTGGGCGCCTATCTGATGAATGACGGCAAGGCGCTGTTCCATGCCGATCACAGCAACCTCGCCGGCACCAATGCGGCCATCACCGTCGACAGTATCGGCGCCGGCCGTCTCGGCATGTCGAAGCAGACCGGCATCGACGGGACGACTCTGCTCAACATCGATCCGCAGTACCTGATCGTGCCGAAGTCGCTGCAGACCAAGGCGGAGCAGTTCGTCGGCCAGATCTTCCCGACCAAGGCTGCCGACCAGGTTCCGGAGAGCTTGCGCAGCCTGACCATCATCGCCGAGCCGCGGCTTGATATCGGCATCCCGAAGCTCGGCATCAACGGCTCCGCCACGGCTTGGTACCTGGCCGCAAACGTCAACCAGATCGACCTCGTCGAGCTCGCCTATCTCGAAGGCCAGCGCGGCGTCTTCACCGAGACCCGCTCGGGCTTCGACGTCGACGGCGTCGAGGTCAAGGTTCGCCTGGATGTCGGCGCCAAGGCGATCGACTGGCGCGGCTTCTTCAAGAACGCCGGCGCCTAAGCGCTGGCCTGCGGCGAGGCTCCGGCCTCGCCATTCCCTCCCTTCCCATCTGGAGCATCTTCGATGAAGAACTTCGTTCAGCCGGGTGACATGCTCACCCTCACGGCCCCCTACGATGTCCCCTCCGGCGGCGGCATCCTCGTCGGCTCGATCTTCGGTATCGCCGCCTTCTCCGCGCTGAGCGGGGCGGTGGTCGAGGCCAAAACCACCGGCGTGTTCGACCTGGTGGCCGCCACCCATGCCACCACGCAGGCTTTCGCGGTCGGCGACGCGGTCTATTGGGACAACAGCGCCAAGAAGGCGACCAAGGTCGACACCAGCAACACCAAGATCGGTGTTGCGATCCTGGCCAAGGCCTCCCCGGACGCCGTCGTCCGCGTCCGCCTCAACGGCAGCTTCTGATGTCCTGGGCTCGACTTGACGCGCTCGCCGGCCGGGCAAGCGATCGCCTGTTCGGGGAGCGCGTCAGGATCGAGCCGCAGGCCGCCGGCCGCGTCGTGATCGGCGGACCGGACCCGGATCGCCCCGCCTTCGAGATCCGGGCGACGCTCGATGTGACCGAGCATGCCGAGCACGCTCGAGGCGAGGGATCTCGCAACGGCTCGCGGCAGGAGGTCAACGTCCAGGAGACCGCCCTGCTGATCGAGGCGGGATCGATCCTCGCGCCGAACGCGCTTCCGAAGACCGGCGACCGCGTTGTAGCGCTCGATCGCCTCGGTGCGCCGGTGTTCAAAATCGCAACGCCGGCCGAACAGAACGGCGGGCGCTTCCTGTTCATGATGGTTCCGCTTCCGGTGGTGTGATGGGAATTACCTCGATCGCCCTGCAATATCTGACCGTCGCCGCCCTGCGCGGCGCCACGCTCGCCGGCGACGCCGTGCAGCCCGGCGCCATTGATGCGCTGGACGTCGACGTCGCGCGATTGGCCAAGCCGCTGATCGCCGTGTTCATCGGCGAGGACGACCGCAAGGTTCAGGGCAAGGAACTGATCGGTGGCGAGCACCGCGTCGAGCTGCTGATCCAGGCCTTCCTGCCTGCCGAGATCGACGTGGCTGTCAACGGCCAGGCGCTCCGCATCAACACCCGCGAGGGCGCTGCGGATCTGGTCATGGGCATGCTGCGGCGCCAGATCGATCGCGCCCTGAGCGCGAGCGACAGCGATGCCGCGAACCTCTGGCGCATCCTGGTCGCAGAGGTGGAGACGACCTCGGCCATCCCGTTCCTCTTCCAGATCGCCGAGCAGGTCCGGATCGCCGCCAACGAAAGCTCCTATCTCTGCCGGCTGACCGTGAACGAGCCTGCGTTCGGGGAGCCGCTGACGAGCAATTTCTGGCAGGCGGTGATCGCCGTGTTCGCGGCGGACCCGGACTATGAGCCGGTGGCCACATGGGTTGCCGCCGAGATCTCCGCTCCCGATGGCATGGCTACCTGGCGCGTGCAGCAGGCGGACCTGGGCTTGACGCAAGAGGGGCGGGAGGGCATCGGGCTTGGTCCGCTGGAGCTGCCGACCTCGCCCGCGGCTGAAGCCCCAGCGATCGACGGCGCAACCGTCGATACCGGCGACGAAGCGTGGAGCCTTCCATGACCTCGATCGCGGACGTCATTGAGGCGCTGTTCCTTCGGCTCGCCGCAGTCGAGCGGCGTCAGGACGGCCAGATCACCCAGGGCACGGTCGAGGAGATTGACGCCAAGGCCGGCACGGTCCGGATCAAGATCGGCGAGGACGAGGACGGCAAGCCGTTCCTGACCGCCCCGATCCCCTACGCGCAGTTCATGGGCGCCCTCAAGGTTCATACGCCGCCCTCGAAGGGGCAGCAGATGACGGTGTTGAACGTCGCCGGCGACTTCAGCCAGGGCCTGGCCGTGCCAATGACGCAGTCGGACCAGAACAAGAGCCCGAGCGAGAAGGGCGACGAAAACGTCGCCACCTATGCCGGTTTCCGGTTCACGCTCGACGGCGACAAAATCCAGATCACCGAGGGCGGTCTGTCGGTGACGATCGGTGCCGGCAAGGTGGCGATCAAGGCCGATGTCTCGATCGACGGCGACGTCACGATCAAAGGCAACTTCGACACCGAGGGCTCGTCCTTCACGAACAACGGCAAGGACGTCGGCGCGGAGCACAAGCACTCCGGCGTCACGCAGGGCGGCTCGAACACCGGACCGCCTGCCTAACCGCATCCCTTCACCAACGAGATCGCCCGTCATGGCGAGAGAAAGGACGTGCCATGCGCTTTGTCGGCAGCACTTCGGACGACCGTGTCGTCAACAACACCCTGCGTCACAGCTATCGCGTGCTGTCGGACGAGGAGAAGGCGGCTATGGCCGCGATCAAGGATAAGGGCGCCGAGTTCCTCGCGCTAATCGAGAGCCTGCGAACGGCCCCCGAGCCGCTGCTGGAAGATGACGGGGGCCCGATACTCGACGCTGAATTGCGGCCCATGGCCATTGGCACCTTCGACCGCGAGTTGAACATCGCTGCCGAGCGCATCGAGGAAGCCGTCATGTGGGCGGTCAAGCACGTCACCGCCTGAAGCTTCCCTGGAGCAAAAGCCCGCCTGCTGAGGCCGGCGCGCCCGCATCTCATCTGTTCATAGGAGGGCCTCATGGCCGAGAAGAAGCCGTACCGCGTCACGGACGCGGCCGGGCCGTATGTCGCTGGCCGAAAGGTCAAGCCGGGCAGCATCCTCGATCTGTCCGCTGCGCAGGCCGAATATGAGCTGCAGCGCGGCGTGATCGCGCCGCACGGCACCGTGGCGCCGCTGCGCACGCCCGAAGACGGCGGCTCCGTGGATCTCGTCAACCGGGGCAAGCCGGGCGCCGGCGTACGCAACCGGCGCTGACGCCCATGGCCTCTACAGGCGTCAATCGGCACACCGGGCGGCTCCTGAGCGATTGGGAGCACGTCCTCCAATCCATCGAGGTGATCCTTTCCACCCGCTTCGGCGACCGCGTGATGCGCCGGTGGTTCGGCAGCAACATCCCGGTCCTGCTCGGCCGCAACATGGTGACTGTCACCTTCGTCCGCTTCTACGCCGCCGTTGGCGTGGCGCTGACGCAGGAACCGCGCGTCGAGTTGATCCGGATCTCGCCGCTATCGGTCACGCGCGAAGGTCATGCCGGGTTCCTGATCGAACTTCACTACCGCCCGCGCGGCCACCTCGGCGACTTCACGGTCGAGGGGACGAAGCGGATCACCGTCTCGCCTGGCTCGGGCGATCGACTTGAGGTCAAATCCGCATGACGACGATCGATCTCCAGGCTTACCCGGCGCCCGAGGCGATCGAGGCGCTCAACTACGAAGTCATCCTCGCCGAGATCATGGCCGACACGCAGTCGCGCTTTGATGCTGCCGGCATCGACTATGACGTCGGCGGCCTCGAAACCGACCCGGTCAAGGTCGTCGACGAGGCTGCGGCATATCGGGATCTCATCCTGCGCGCCCGGGTCAATGACGCGGTCCGCTCGAACCTGCTGGCGTTCGCGACTGGTGCGGATCTCGATCACCTCGCTGCGTTCTATGACGCGGTCAGGATGTCGGGGGAGGACGACGAGCGGTTTCGGCTTCGCACCCTGCTGATCATCCAGGGGCGATCCACCGGGGGCACCGCACCGCGCTATCGGGCGGTCGCGCTCGGCGCTGACCTGCGGGTGGCCGATGCTGCCGTCTATCGGGTCGGGACTTCGCCGCTGATCGAGATCGCGGTCACATCGACCGACAATGACGGGGCTGCCGATGCAGGCCTGCTCGCTCTCGTCAACGCCGCCGTGCAGGACGAGGCCGTGCGGATGGTGACGGACACGATCAGCGTCGTCGCCGCCGTCAAGACGGTCGTGAATGTCTCGGCCAACATCTGGCTGCTGCCCGAGGCCAGCGCCTCGCTCCTGGACGCGCTCGGCGCCGCCGTCAAAGCGGATTTGGCGGCCGAGGGCGGGCTGGGCTTCGATCTCACGAAGGAATGGCTCTCTGCGCGCCTGATGCGCGCCGGCGTCTACCGCGTCGAGGTTCTGACGCCCGCGGCCACCATCGTCGTCCCGCCATCCGAGGCAATCGCCCTCGGCACATTCACGCTAACCCTGGCCGGTCGAGATCGATGACCACTCCCCTCCATCTCCTCCCGTCGTCCTCGACCCCGTTCGAGGTCGCGCTGTCCGAGGCGACGGACATTTCGCCTCGCTTCGACGGCGCGATCTGGGGGATGCACGGCATCAAGTTCTCACCGCCGCCTTCGTTCTTGCCCTTCCTGGTTTACGAATACGGTCTCGGCGAGCTGACCCCTTATGTGCCGAACCTCTACGACCTCATCGACGAGGGCGTGAAGTGGACGCGGCAGCGCGGAACACCGGCTGCCCTTCATCGGGCGCTGAGCTGGCTCAACTACACTGGCGAGGTGGAAGAGAGCCCCATCCGGCGCACCCGCTGGAACCTGTTCCAGATCGAACTCGGCCGCATCCGCGACAGCGAGGATGATCTGGAGGGCGTCGAGGGTGTCGCCGACCTGTCGACGCCGCTGCGCGCGGTCTTCTGGCGCGGGTTTCGCGGCTATGACATCCGCGCGCTGGAATACGGCCAGAGCCGCTGGGGGCAGACCCTGTGGGGCGCGTTCTCAGGGGCACGCATCCGTGAGGATGGGGCAAAATGGTCGTTTGGTCGGGACTATGCCTCCGACCACACTATGACCGAAGCCGAGCTGAGCGCCCTCGGCGTCTGGATTGCGCCGACCGGCGACGTCGAACCAAGTTGGCTCGATGTCGAATGGCCGGACATCGAATGGGACGCCTTTTCCGGGGCTTCGCGCTCGGTGATCATGCTGCTCGGCGTGCCGGTAGGGACCGCTTGGACGTGCTTCCGGGATGGCGCGGGCGATGTGATCGGCTACCGCCGCGCACGCGTTCACCATCGCGTCGAGCAGACGCTTTCCGGCCCATATTCCTTCGGCGGGCTGCATTACACGCCACTGGAGAGCGGTGCGACCCTGATCCTGATCGAGGCTCTTACCGACTTCGGCGACGGCTACGGTCGCACGGCGGCCTCCGTCTCCTTCATCCTGTCGGGCCAGCCTGAAGATCCAGCGACGCCCGGCGCCCTGTGGCTCGGCCCAGGCCAGCTCGACGCGGCCCTGCCTGAGATCGGGCAGATGGCCGTGAACATCGAATTCGGCCGTACCGTTCGCGAGCGCGTGCGCATCCTCATGAGGTTCTGATGACCGACTTTTCGGACCCCTCCGGTCTTCCCGGAGCCTATAACCGTGCCTTGAAGAAGCCAGACTGGCAGAGCCTCGTCGCGCGCGAAAACCGCTTCGCCCAGGCGACGGACCTGAACGACCTTCAGACGATGATCGAGCGGCGAAATCGCCGCGTCGGCAATCTCGTCGCCTCGGACGGCGACCGGATCGCGGACGGCGACATCATCGTCGACGTCGGGTCGGGCATCGTCACTCTGGCGCCGGGGCTGGTCTATGCGCGCGGCGATGTTCGGGAGATCTCGGGCGCTGTCCTGACCGGCGTTCCCATGACCGGCGAAATTGTGATCGGTGTCCGGATCACGTCGACGGTCGTCACCGAGGCCGAGGATCCGGACCTGCTCGGCCTGCATCCCGGCACCGAGGGTGAGGGCGAGGCGGGCTCCGCGCGTCAGGTCGAGACCTCGACCTGGGGGAGGTCGGGCGACGGCAACGATGGCGATCTGATCGGCGTCTATCTGCTGCGCAACGGGACGGTGCTGGACCAGTCGCCGCCGCCGACACTCTCGGGCGTCGTCAAGGTAATCGCGATCTACGACTACCAGGCGCACGGCAACTACATCGTGCAGGGCTGCCGCGTCACTGCGCTCGGCAAGACCGGCGCGGATCAGGTCTTCTCGATCGAGGAGGGCATCGCCAACATTTTCGGGTTCAAGACGACGCGTCAGACGGCGCTGCGCTACGCCCAGCCCGAACTCTACGACCTGGCATCCGCGCAGAGCGAGCCGCACATCTTTGCGGATGGCGGCACCGGCACGGCCGTCATTGCGCTCAATCATGCGCCGCTTTCCGCGCTGGCGACGGCGATCATCACCAAGGAAGTCACTGAGACCAAGACGCGCGGCTCGCCGGCCAATTCCTCGGACCTGCTCGATCACGACAACGCGACCGTGATCATCGAGGTCAAGCAGGGCGCCACGACCTATATCGCCGGCACCGACTTCAATCTTTCGGGCAACAGCATCTCGTGGGCACCGGCCGGCGCCGAGCCGGCGCTGGGCTCGTCCTACACCGTGAAGTACCGCTATCTGGTCGCGGTTGCTCCGACCGCAACCTCCGCGACGAGCGTCACCTTGACCGGCGGCGTGACCGGGGCGAGCGTCTTCCTTACCTATGATTGGAAGCTGCCGCGCCTCGACCTTCTCTGCCTCGACCAGGAGGGTTTGCCCGTCTACCTGAAGGGCATCTCCGCCCGCAGTCGTCCCGTGGCGCCTATCCCGGCGGTCGACCTGCTGCCGCTCTGCACCGTCACCAACAATTGGGTGGCGAAGCCGGACATCGTGAATAGCGGCGTCCGGTCGGTGCCCTATTCCGAGCAGTGGCGATATTACAACCGTCTGTTCGATCTGATCGACCTGGTCGCGCTCGAGCGGCTGAAGCGGTCGGTCGACACGAAGGACCCTGTCGCGAAGCGGGGCGTCTTCGTCGACCCGTTCGTCGATGATTATTATCGCGACGCGGGTGCCGCGCAGACGGCCGCGGTCTTCGACGGCTCCTGTCAGCTGGCGATCGATCCTACCTTCTTCTCTGTCCCCATGTCGGCGCCGATCCTGCTCGACTGGACGAAAGAGACGGTCATTCGCCAGGAGCTGTCGACCGGCTGCGTCCTGATCAACCCGTACCAGAACTTCACGCCGCTCCCGATCGGCATGTCGCTGTCGCCTGCGACCGATTTCTGGACCACCACCGCGACGGTCTGGCTATCGCCCCAGACGCAGCGCTTCGGCTCCGGCAACACGAGCCGGACCACCGTTCGCAATGCTCTGGTCGACCAGCGGCAGGAGCTGATCGAGTTCCTCCGGCCGATCCCGGTCGGCTTCACCCTGACCGGCTTCGGGCCTGGCGAGGCGCTGGCGCATCTCTCGTTTGATGGTGTCGACGTCACGCCGGCTGGTCCTTTGGTCGGCAACTCCGAAGGTCGCATAACCGGTTCGTTCACGATCCCGGCCAATGTGACGGCAGGGCAGAAATCGGTTGTGGCTGTCGGCGCTTCCGGCGCCAGCGGCACCGCGTCCTTTGTCGGGCAGGGCACCATCGACGTGACCGTGATGCAGCGCATCTCGACCACGCAGTTTTTCAACACCCAGACCCAGAGCCCGACCTCGGGCGTCGACCCCCAGGCGCAGACCTATACGCTGGACGAGGGGCGGCAGATGGCCGCCTTCGACATCAAGTTCTGCGCGATCGGCGACCGGTCGAACGACTGCATCCTGGAAGTCAGGACGGTCGAGAATGGCTGGCCAACCGGCGAGGTCCTCGCCGCTGTCCGGATCGACATGGACGCGGTCGTGATCGGGGCATGGACGACAGTCGACTTCGCGGTGCCGCTCTATCAGGCCCCGGGAAGCGAGTTCGTGTTCGTCATCAAGACCGACGACGCGGCCCACGCCATTTCCGAAGCAACGATCGGGTCTTACGACAGCGTCAACAACGCCTGGGTTTCGGCGCAGCCCTACACGATCGGCACCCGTCTTTCGTCGGCCAACGCCAACACATGGACGGCGCACCAGGATAGCGACCTGACATTCCGGGCGGTGGCGGCGAAGTTCGGCCCTAACGCGAAGACGGTCAATCTGGGCAGCTATTCCCTGACCAACTGCTCCGATCTGATGATCTGCGGCACGGTCCTGCTGCCGACTTCCGACTGCAGCCTCTACTTCGAGGTCCAGCGCGTCTCGGGCGAGATCATCAAGCTTCTGCCGGATCAGGTTTACGAGTTCACCGAGTATGTGACCGAGGTGGTCCAGCTTCGCGCCGTCCTGAAGGGCTCGGAGAAGGCGAGCCCGGTGCTGTTCCCCGGCGTGCAGCTCATCGCCGGCACGATCCGGGGCTCCGGAACCTACATCAGCCGGTCGATGACGATGGGAAGCGGCGTCCGGGTCGCGACCAATCTGGCGACGAAGCTGCCAGCTGGTTCGACGCTCAAGATCGAGCACGACGCCAACGACAACAACTGGACCGAGGCGACCTTTACGGCTCAGTCACTGCTCGATGAGGGCTGGATCGAACGTGAATACGCGAAAAATCCCTACTCGGCAGTGGAGGGGCGCTTGCGGCTGACGCTGACCGGGACACCGGCGGCGCGCCCGTCTGTCGCCGATCTCCGCTCCTGGTCGGTGTGAGGATAAGCAATGGAAGACAATCGCACCGCCAACCGGGACTATCTGCTCCCGAACCCGCTGAACAAGATGAGGAGCGAGGACGTTCCTCGTCTCATAGCTGCTTTGGCAGCGATCGACGCCGATGTCGCGGCGTTGTTCGTGGCCCTGGTGGGCAAGGCGGCATCCGTCCATACCCACGAAATGTCCGAGATCCTCGGTCTGGTCTCGGCGCTCGCGGGCAAGTCGCCTCTCATCCATAACCACTCGATCGGCTCGTTGACCGGCGTCGACTTCTCCGGCGCCGCCAACGGCCAGTTCGTCAAGTACAACGGCAATATCTTCATCCCCGCGTCAATTCAGGCGGCGGATATCGCCAACGGCACGACGATCGGTCGAGGACTGCTGACGGCAGCCAATGCGGCGGCAGCCCGCGACCTTATCATCCTGGACGGGGGGCTCACGTTCGCCAAGCTGGCCGCCGCTGCTCTGGCCGCCGTGGCGGACCTGCGAGAGGCGAACGCGAACAAGCTGTTGACGCCTGACGCCGTGCTGGCGGCCATGGCGTGGGTTCCGCTCGCCGACGGGGCGACGATCGCGGTCGATCACGCGGCCGGTGTCAATCGCTCGGTCACGGTCGCCGGCAATCGCGTGTTCGGTAGCCCAGCCAACGCGAAGCCGGGCTGGCCGTGGAACGTCCTGATCAAGCAGGATGCGACAGGAAACCGGGTGCCAACCTGGTCGGCCGACTTCGATTTCGGAGACTTTGGGACACCCGCTTTGAGTACAGCGGCCGGCGCTCAAGATCTGCTCGCGTTCGTCTGCGTCGGTTCCGGGAAGTTCGCCTTTATGGGCATGCGCCGGAGGGTCGACTAATGCTTCCGGGTCTCGCGGCGCTCCCGCCATTTCGCAAGCAGATCACGCCCTACACGGTAACCCTAACCACTGGCTCCGGGAACTGGCCTCTGCCGGCCGATTTCAACGAGTTGACAGTTGAGGGCTGGGGTGGAGGCGCGGCCGGCGCGGGGACAGATGCGGGGCCGCCGTCCGCGGCGCACGGCACCGCTACCACGTTCGGCCCTTGTACAGCGCCGGGAGGTCTATCGGGCTATGTCGCGCAAGCCACCAACGGCAACGGCATTGGTCCGGGCGGCGCTGGTGGCGCGATGGCTACCGGCGGCGATACCAATTTCGCAGGCATCGCCGGCGGCGATAGCAAGACGTGGAACTTCGCCGGCAAGGGCGCGGACGCCCCAGATGGCGGGGGAATAGGAGCAGCCGGCAGGACGACGGGCGGCGGCTCCGCCGCGCTATCAACGACACCCGGCGCCGGTGGCGCCGGCAAATATGATACTTCGGGATCGACATGCTGGGCCGGAGGCGGCGGCGGCTCCGGCAGCAAGTTTAAGCGGGTCTTTTCTGAAGGCTACTTCACAGGGTCCGTGCCTTATTCGGTAGGCGTGGGCGGCACGAAGACAGGCACCGCTGGCGCCGGCGCGCGCGGCGAGATCCGCATCATAGTGAGCTGAAGAACCATGTACGCACGCAAGCTGAACGGAGCCTGGGAAGAGTGGGACGGCAAACCTTTGCCGTTCTTCGCGAGCGATCCGACCCAAAAATTTCACGTTCCCCAGGAGTGGTCGGAGGAGGAGAAGATGGTGCGGTTTGGGCTGCATCGGGTGATCGAGACCCCCCTGCCAGTCGGCAAGCTGTCGCTGTCCCACACGCTCGTGGACGATGGCGGAAAGCCGCGCAAGATCGACGTCTTCGAAGAGACCGAAGCAGCGCTGCTTGCCTGGGCGGCGGCCAAACGCTGGCAGGTGGAGACCGGCGGGCTCATCGTTGCGGGATCGGCGATCGATACCGGCCGCGAGAGCCAGTCGATGATCACAGGCGCCTATTCCTACTCGCAGGCGAACCCAACCGAGTTGATCCGGTTCAAGGCGGCATCCGGTTGGGTGACGCTCGACGCGCCCACCGTCGCAGCGATTGCTACCGCGGTCGGCGCTCATGTGCAGGCATGCTTTGCCGTCGAGGAAGCCCTCGCCACAGCCATCGGTGCCGGCACCGTCACAACCATCGCAGAAATCGACGCGGCCAACTGGCCGGGTTGATCAGCAACTAACCCATCTCGCCGGTTCGCCGGTCCATCCGCAAGCCGCCCCTCGGGCGGCTTTTTTATTGCCCCCAGCGCGGCGACACGGCCGCTTATCAGGAGACCGCGATGAGCGATCCGACTTTTGGAATTTCCATCACGACCCTCGACGGCGAGCCCCGCCCGGGGCTTCGTGCCAATATGAGCGTGGCCGGCCTGGTCGTGACGGCACCGGCGGCAGATGCGGCCATCTTCCCCCTCAACGAGCCGGTCACCTTCTTCTCGGATGATAGCGTCATGCTGGCGGCGCTGGGCGAGGAAGGCACCGCCTATGCATCCCTTGCGGCGATCACCGAGCAGCTCACCGAGTTCGAGGTGGCCGCCCAGGTCGTGCTGGTGCGCGTCGAGCAGGGCGCGACCGTCAAGGAGACCATCGCCAACCTGCGCGGCGATATCAACGCCAAGACCGGCATGTTCGCGCTGCTCGACGCTGCGCATGTCCTCGGCGTCACCCCGCGCATCGTCGCAATCCCCGGCTACACGTCCCAGGCGATCAATCAGGTCGCGGCGGCGATCGTAGTCACGTCGCCCGGCAGCGCCTACGTTACCGCGCCGACCGTCACCTTCTCCGGCGGCGGTTCGGATCCCGGCAAGGTGCTCCCGACCGGTCACGCGGTCCTCGGCACTGGAGCGGATGCGGGCAAGGTCGTCGCCGTTGTCGTCGACACGCGCGGCGAGAACCTCACCGTCGCGCCCACGATCGCCTTCGCCGGCGGCTCCGGCAGCGGTGCGGCGGCAACGGCGACGCTCGACAGCGCCACCAACGCAATCTGCGCTAGCCTGCCGACGCTGCTCGACCAGCTTCTCGCCGTGGGTGTCGTCGACGGACCGGCCTCGACCATGAACGCGGCGATCGCCTGGCGCACCTCGCTGTCCTCGAAGCGCATCATCCCGGTCGATCCTGCCTACAAGGTGGTCAATGACGAGGGCGACATCGTCATTGTGCCGAAGTCGCCGCGCGCTGTCGGCGCGCTGATCGCCAACGATCACGAGCATGGCGGCCTGCCGTCGCACTCGGCGGCCAACCGGGCCGTGCGCGGCATCGTTGGCACGAGCCGGCCGATCGCCTTCTCGCTGCTCGACGGCGCCAACGAGGGTCAGACGCTTCTCTCGCACAACATCGGCATCACCGTGCGGGGCGAGAATACGGACGGCGCGATTGCCGATGGTGGCTATGTCCTGATCATGACGGACACCTGCTCCGCCGATCCGATCTGGAAGTTCTACAATCAGGTCCGGATGCGTGACTTCATCCACCTGATGTTCATCAAGACGCTGCGGTTCTATCTCGGCCGCTACAATCTCACCGGCCAGACGCTGCAGGCCGTGATGAACACCATGAACTTCGCGTTGCGCGATCTGAAGGCCCAGCAGGCGATCCTCGACTACAAGCCGGTGAACTTCGATCGCGACAAGAACTCGCCGGAGCAGCTCCGCCTCGGCCGCTTCACCCTCGACGTCAAGTTCGAGGAGCCGGCGCCCCTGGTCTATCTCGGCATCCAGTCGGCGCGTTATCGCCCGGCGCTCGACATCCTGCTGTCGGATCTCCAGTCGCAGCTCGCCACTGCCGCGTAACGGCTCGCGCCGGCAACGCGCCGGCGCTCCTTCCTTCCACCTATCTCCCTAGATTGGAGCCCCGACATGACGACGAACACCGTCTACGTGATGGAGGCCGCGAACCTGTTCTGCGGCGATCACGACCCGGAAAACTCGAAGCACCTGACCCTCGACGAACTCTCGCTGCCGAGCCTGCAGGCGATGTACCAGGACCACCATCCCGGCGGCTCGTTCGTCGCGATGGAGTTCGAGGTCGGCATCCAGAAGCTCACCTCGAGCTTCAAGCTCAAGGGCTGGGATCCGGAGCTGCTGAAGCAGTTCGGCCTCGGTACGCCGCTGAAGCGCGTCTACACCGCCTACGGCGTCGTGCGCGACAAGCGTTCGGGCGACGCCCTGCGCGCGAAGGCGATCATGGAGGCCCGGCTTGGCCAGGCCGCGCCGGACGCTTTCTCGCGCGGCAACCTGATGGGCTTTGCCTACTCGCTGAACGAGATCACCCACTACGAGCTCCACTTCGGCAGTGAGGAGATCTTCTTCTGGGACGCGTTCACCAACTCGCTGCGGACCGGTGGCGTCGACCAGAACGCCCAGATCAACAGCCTGCTGAGCATCCCCGGCGTCTCCGCCTGAAGCGCAGCCTGACGACCAACAAGCCAGGCCGCCGGATCAACCGGCGGCCATTTTCATTTGGAGCCCCCGCTATGAACGATGAAGCTTCCGTGCGCGCTGCCATGGTCGCCAGCGCCGCCAGTGCCGCCAGCCCGACCGAAGAGAGCGTCGCCAAGCTCGCGAGCCGGTTCGACAACGAGGCCGAACGCTTCGAGGATGTGCCGCTGGACTGGCCGGTGACTGTCGACGGCATCCGCTACGACAAGATCACCGTCCACCGCATGACGGTCGGCGAGCTCGGCGATTTCCTGACCTCGATGCGCGCCGACGACAGCCGCGCCCGCTTCCCGATGTACAGCGTCCCCGACGCCGTCCTGGACGCGCTGGACGCTGACGACGGCGACAAGATCGAGGCTGCCGTGCAGCGTTTTTTGCCCCGCCGCTTCCGGGTCGCCCAGATGGCGGCACGGCCAACCCTTTCGGATGGCGCCGACTAGCGGCGTCGACGATGCACGGCATCCCAGGCCTGTCCCTGCACGACGTCAGGGCCATGGACTGGCACGAGTTGATCGCGTGGTGGGGGGAAGCGCGGCTTCTCCTCGGCGACAGATAGGGGGCCGAACATGGCCACGAGCACCTCCGAGCTGATCGTCCGGATCAAGGACGAAGCCTCGAAGCAGGCCGGCGGCATTGCTGACGCGCTGGGCAAGATCGGAGCCGCTGAAAAGGGTATCCAGTCGGCCCAGATGAAGGCGCTGACGGACCAGCTTGCCAAGGCCCAGGAGGCCACCAGCAAGGTCGCCAACTTCCGCGCCGCGCAGGAGAAGCTGAAGGCGACGCGCCGGCAGTTCAACGAGGCCCAGACCGCCGTTCAGAACGCGGCGAAGGCGCTGGCAACCTCGACGGACGAGACCTCCCGCAAGATGCAGACCGCGATGCGCAAGGCGCAGAGCGAGATCAAGCGGACGGCGGCCGAATACGCGAATGCGCAGGCCAAGGCCAAGTCGGCCTACGCCGATATCGGTGGCGCCGTCGACAAGGCGATCGGCGCCGAGAAGCGCCTGCGCGAGCAGATCCAGCAGACCACCGACGCGATCCGCAACCAGGCGGCAGCGGAGGAGACCGCGGCTATCAAGGCCAACGCCCGGCAGCGCCGGCGCGAGATCATCGGCGGAGGGCTCGCAACCGCTGGCATCTACGGCGCTTACAAGGCGCGCGAATTCGGACGCGAGGCGATCGTCTCTGCCGCCGACTTCGACATCGGCATTCGTCGGCAGCGGGAATATACCGGCACGAGCGAGGCGGAGCAGGCCGCCCTTTTGATCCCGCAGGCGAAGCGAATCGGCCAGGAGACGCAGTTCACCAATCTCGACATCGTCGAAAGCCAAACGGCGGTGATGCAGCGCCTGTCGCCGAAGCTGCCGCGCGCGCAAGTGGCGGCCGGCATCACCGAGGAGGTGAAGAACTACGCGTTGGCCATGCAGGCCGACATGAAGGTCTCGGCCGAGGGCATCACTTCGTTCCTGCAGCAGACCCAGAAGGACATCAGTACGCAGGAGAAGGCGGTCAAGGAAGCCCGGCGGGCGACCAACATGATGATCCGCATGGCCAAGATCGGCGGCATGTCGGACGAGGATATCCAGAACTTCTTCAGCTACGCCGGTGCCTCGGCAACGATCGCAGGCCTGTCCGATACGACCATCGGCGCGCTTGGCGTCGGCATGCGCCGCTCAGGCTTCCGGGGCGACGTCGCCGGCGTCGCGCTGCGGTCCTTCTCGTCCAAGCTTGTTTCGCCGACGAACAAGGGTATGGCTGCGCTCGACAGCATGGGGATCAACTTCGACGACTTCACCACTGCGCCGGAGAAGATGACCAGCGGCGCTATCGGCAGCGCTATGAAGCGGAACTTCGGCAAGTCGATCTCTGCCGCGACCTTGGGTGCCATCGAGGAAGTCCTAGATGACCCGGACCTCATGAATGACAAGGACGCGTTCACCGCTGCAATTACCGAAGCCGTGTCGCCGGAATTCGGCGACAAGATGGGTGCAAAAGATCGCAATGCGGTGGCGAAGGTTTTCGGCCAATATTACAAAATGTCGGTCGCGAGCACCGACACCGAAGGCCTGCTGGCCGCCATCCTCGCGGCTGATCCATCGCTGGCCCAGCTCAATGCGTTCTTCACCGACAAGCACGGCGGCAAGGCGGGCGTGCTCGCGGCAAACCTCGGCGCGATCGCCGATGACAAGGCCGATCTGGCCAGCGTCCCGGACAATTACGGCGCCCAGATCTCCGCCGAAATCATGGGCGGCCTGGGCGGCTCGTTCGAGCGGCTGAAGGGCTCGGTCGAGAACGCGACGCTGGCCATGGGCGAGGCCAACGCCAAATGGCTCTCCTACACCTTCGAGGGCGTGGGCAACACGATCGACGCGTTCTCGAACCTGAGCGAGCCGGTGCGCCAGGCAGCAACAGCCCTCGGGACGCTCGCGGCTGGCGCGGGCTTTACATGGGGCTCGATAAAGCTGCTCGGGACGTTCTTCGGCCGCGACGGCGGGCTGAAAGGGTCCGCACTGGCCCTCGACGGTTCCGCAGCTGCCCTCACACGAGCGGCGGTGGCCTTGGGTGGCGGTGGCGTCATGGACGGGGTAGGGGGCGCCGCCGGCGGGAAGGGCAAAGGCGGCTTCTGGAGTAAGTTCGGCGGCTTTGCCAAGAACGTCATCCCCCAGGTCCTGGCTTACGAGCTCGGATCGGAGGCGCTGGATATGGGCTTCGACGCCGTTTCGGGGCCCAAACCGCAGACCGATCACAGCACGATCGGAACCTTCAAGCGGCTCTGGAACGACATGCCGCCGATGATCGGCCGGCGGGAGGGTACGGCGGCCGTCGACGGCTCGGCGCTGGACCAGACCAAGGCCAAGGCCGATGCCGCCAGCCAGGCCGTTTACGGCCTGGGAATGACCGTGCGGCCCAACGTCGACACGACGTCGCTGGACGAGGCGCTCGGAAAGCTCTCGGCGCTCAGCAGCGGCCTGGGTAGCGTCAACGCCGGGATATCGAGGACCTCGCGCGGGGTTGATCAGAAGCTCCGGGCGATCCATGCCGACACCGGCGTGACCGGCGTCGGCCATCAATAGGAGGTTGAGCTGTGCTCGCAATTCTCGGAGGCGTGGTCTTCGAGATCGCGCCGATCAATGTCACGGCCATTGAGCACAGCTCGGAGGCCCGGTTCGCCGAAAAACCCATCCTCGGGCGCCGGCCGCCGCTTGAGTTCATCGGCGACGGCGCCGAGACGTTCGGGCTGACGGTGAAGTTGCTCCCGTATGAGTTCGGCGGGCTGGACGGCCTCAGCAACCTGGCGGCCATGCGCCAGAGCGGTATCGCGCAATACTTCATGCGCGGCGACGGCGTGCCGATGGGGTGGTTCGTGATCGAAAAGGTCAGCGAGCGATCCTCCTATCTCAGCGCGCAGGGCATCGGCCGGGTGGTCGACGTCGACATCTCGATCAAGCGGGCCGATGCTCCGGTCGGCTCCGACTTCTTTGCCTCGATCATGGGAATGCTGTGATGTCCGCCACGACTTACGAGACGGTCGTCGTCGCCGGCGACTTCATCACCATCGACCTGCTGGTCTGGCGCCGCTTTAAGCGCCGGACGGACGGGCTGGTCGATCGCATCCTGATGTCCAACCCCGAGCTTGCCGTCGCCGGTCCCTACCTACCGGTCGGCACCGTCGTGAAGATCCCGATCGATGCGCCGGCCAGTGGTGCCGTTCGCGTCGAAGCCATCCGGTTGTGGAACTGATGACCCAGACCCTTTGCGTGATCACCATCGACGGGCAGGACGTCTCGTCGGGCATCCTGCCGCGCCTTCTTAACCTGTCCGTCGTCGACAAGGCGGGGTCGAGCTCGGACACTTGCTCGATCGAGTTGGACGACACCGGCGGCGTGCTGCTGCTGCCGCGAACCGGTGCGTCGATCGAAGTCCTCCTGGGCGCGGCGGCCAGCGGCGTTTCCCTGGTCTTCTCTGGAACGGTCGATGAGGTTCAGAGCCAGGGCTCCGGGTCAGGCATGACGTTGACAGTGTCGGCAAAGGGCTTCGACAGCCAGGGCAAGGCCAAGCAGCCGCAGCGCAAGCATTGGGATAGGAAATCACTCGGCGATGTTCTTCGTGAGGCGGGACAGCTCGCCGGCATCGGCGATGTTCAGGTCATCGGCGCGCTCGCCTCGCTCACGCGCAAATATTGGGCGATGCAGAACGAGAGTTTCCTTCACTTCGGCGAGCGGCTGGCGCGCGAGGTCGGCGGCACGTTCAAGATCGCCGGCAAGCGGGCCATTCTAGCGGAACGCAACGGCGGGTCTTCGGCCTCGGGCGCCGCGCTGCCGTCCGTGACCGCAAGCCACGGCGTCAACCTGATCTCGTGGGATATCTCGCCAGCCCTCGGGCGTCCTCGCTTCAAGGAAACGAGGGTTCGGCACTACGACGCCAAGGCCGGCAAGTACGTTTACGAGACCGAGCAGGTCGAGGATCCGGACGCGAAGGCCATTCTGACAGATCGCTTCGACGCCCCGGACGCCGACCAGGCGAAGGCGAAAGCCAAGGCGCACAAGACGAGCGCCGATCGCGAGAAGGGCGGCGGCACCGTGGTTATGAACGGCACGACGACGCCCCAGCCGGAGGCCAACGTCACCCTCATCGGGGCCCGGCCGGGCATCGACGGCACCTACCGGATCGACACCGTCACGCACCAATTCGACGGCAATGGCTGGACGACGCGCCTTGAAGTGAAGCAGCCGCAGGGCCAGGCGGGCCAAGACGCCCGCGGCGACACCAATCGCGCGACGGATGCGGCTTCAGTAGCTTAGCCCGCTCGACGCCGCGCGTTTCGGGTCTGAATGTGAATGAGCAGGGGTGGATTTTGGTGGCATCAACACACGCGGCTCGTACCTTGGAACAGAACTGCTGACGCTGAAAAGCAAGCCCGTCAGCGTGATTCGCGCTGACGGGCTCTAAAGCACCAGCCCGGGGTGGGGCGGAGGTGCTCATCTGGATAAGGGTGCGGGCGGTTCACCGGACCTTGAAACCGCGAACTGCCGGCCTGAGAGCTAATCGAAAACCGGCATGCCAGAGCACGCCCGCATCCGTCAATACGCGGCTTGTTGTGTGGTTCCCTGTCATAAAAAACCCGCCGGGGTTACCGGCGGGTGATGTGTTCTTTGGGCCGCGAACGAACGACTACGGGTTGAAGTAGCCGCTCGGCGCCGGCTCTGCGGCGATGCGCTGCAGAAGGGCCGACTTCACGATAGCCGGCTTCTCATAGGTCTTCTTCATATCAGTGCCCCTTGGCATTGTTGACGTTACGTCTTCTGCCACCGACCTCGCGCTCTGTCGATTGCAGCTGCGCAACACCGACCCCGAAATCCCCTCATCACTGGAGACGAGACATGAACCACATCTCGACGTGGGAGCACACCCATGCGTGAAACGCTCCCCAAAGCCCTGTCCCTGATGTTCGGCGACGAAGGCGGCTATGTGAACCGCAAGACCGACGCGGGTGGCCCGACCAAGTATGGCATCACCCAACGGACCCTCAGCGCCGATCTCGGCCGGCCGGCGTCGATCGAGGATGTCCGGAACCTCACCCCGGACCGTGCAGAGGCGATCTACCGCAAGAGCTTCTGGGCGCAGAGCGGCGGCGACCTGCTGCCGGCTGGCCTCGATTACGCCGTCTTCACCGCGTCCGTTATGTCCGGGCCGGCCAGGGGCGTGAAGATCCTGCAGCAACTCGTCGGCGTCGCCGCCGACGGCATCGTCGGCGTGCAGACGGTCGACGCGGTTCGGCGCTACGGCGCTATCGACAAGCTGATCCGCGCCTACTGCGACGCCTATATGGCCTATCTGCGCAGCATCCCGGGGCCGCAGGGTTTCGGCCCGAACGGGCGCGGCTGGACAATCCGCATCACCGGCAAGGATCCCAAGGGCCAGTGGAAGGCGCAGCCCGGCGTGGTCGGGCACGCTCTCGCGCTGGCGGCGGCGGCCCAGCCGTTCGCCTCCGATAAGAAGATTGAGCCGTCCGAGCCGCCGGCGGATCCTGTCGTGGCTGATGCCATGTCGGCCAAGGCCGTACAGCCGCCAGCCAAGCCTCTGACCGATCCGACCGTGATCGTCACCACCGTCACGGCCGGCACCGGGGTTTTGTCGGCGCTCTCCGGCATCAGCGGCCCGATCGCCTGGGCCGTCGCCGCGGTGATCGTCGGTGGCGCTCTGTTTGTCGGCATCCGCTACTGGCGCACGGTCCGGGAAGCGGAGAGTTCGGCATGAGCGCGCTGTGGGCGTGGTTCTTCGGCACCCGCGTCGGACGGTACGCCGCCGGCGTGCTGGCCATCGCCGCGATCGTTGCTGTCGCGCTGCTCAAGGCCTTCTCGGCCGGGCGCGCACAGCAAAAGGCCAGCCAGACGGCCGACAAGCTCAAGGCCATTTCGAACAAGAGGATCAGCGATGACGAAGTCGATCGCATGGATGCTGGCGCTCGCCGCGATCAGCTTGGTCAGTGGATGCGCGACAAGCGGTAGCGGCGACTTCTGTGACGTCTCCTCTGCCATCAGGCCGTCTGTCACCGACAGCCTCTCCGAAGGCACCACGGATCAGATCCTGAAACACAATCGCTATGGAGCGGTGGCCTGTGGCTGGAAGGGCAAGCAGTGACCGATGCATTCGAGCCCAACGACCACTTCCAGCAGCTGCCGTCCGAGAAATACGCCGACCTCCCCAAGGAGACGCGCGACTTTCTCGACGAGCTCCGGCCGGAGGAAGTCGAGACCATTCGCAAGATCGCTCGGCTGGGTAAGGACGGGACAGCGCAGCTGCTTGAAGCGATCAAGCTCGCCCAGTCCGTGATGACCGTCGGCCGATTCGCGCGCTGGGCGATCATTGGCCTGCTCGGTGTGTTCTTCGGCGCCGTGCTGCTCGCCGAAAAGATCATGCAGGTTGTCTCATGGTTCAGCAGCGGAGGATCACCCAAATGACCTCGGTGCTCAAAACGGCAATCATGTCGGTGCTTGTCGCCGGGACCGTCGTCCTCGGCGTCTGGGCAGGCGATCGAAACCCGGCCACGGATAGCCTGCTGGCAGAGGCGCGCCCGCCCGATGTCGAGCCCGGCGGCCTGCTGCACGTCGCCTACGAATTCCGACGATATCGCCTCTGCACGCGCGACACGCAGCGCATCATCTTCGACGGCAAGACGGTTCGCTTCGACCTCGGCACGCAGTCCCGGCCGCTCTCAGGCCCGGTCGGCACCGACGCCTATGTGCAGCCGATCCGCGTGCCTGAAACGGCCTCACCGGGCCCGGCGCGCTATCGGGTGATCATCCTCGACTACTGCAATCCGCTGCACCGCATCTGGCCGCTCAGGAAGGTTATCGACGTGCCTTTCAGGATCGTGTCACCAGCTCAACCTTAGCCCCTACTAGGGTCTTGCTGCCGAATCCCGGATCGATCGCCGTCCGCAGTAGCGTACATTGACCGCCACAACCGCTACGGTATCTTGTGCCGAGTTGAGGGGCTCGACCATTTTTCGCGCAATCATCGACTGGCGTAAAATGAGTGGCGGGGAAATCCGTCAGCAGCTTTGTGATATCGCAACAGGTCGATCAAGATCGTCGGGCTCGGCCACCCGCTGCAAAAGAGGGATGTTGTTCTGATGCTTACGAAACGCGAGCTGATGCGCAATGCTGCGGTCGTCGCACTCGGGGTCACAGTTGCCAAATTGCCCCCCGCCTATGCGGCGAACAATGCCGAATGGCCCACGCTGGTGGAGGCCAAAGACCTCGCTGAGGCCGGCTTTGTCTACGGGCTGCCTATCGTGATGAACTACGCCGTCATGTACGAATATGCGGTAGATCGCAACTCGGGCCAGTTTAAGGCGCCCTTCAATCAGTTAAAGAACGAGCCCAACGTCTTCACCTACAAAGACACGGCAATCGTCACGCCAAACAGCGACACGCCCTATTCCTTCGCCTGGTTGGATTTGCGGGCAGAGCCGGTGGTACTCTCGGTGCCGGCAATCGATCCCAAGCGCTACTACTCGGTCATGCTCTGCGACGGTAATACCTACAATTTCGGCTATATCGGCACTCGTGCCACGGGGAGCGAGGCCGGCGACTACATGGTGGTCGGACCGGATTGGCAAGGCGACACCCCGGCCGGCATCAAGCAGGTTTTTCGTTCGAGCACACAGTTTGCTCTTGCTGGATATCGAACCCAGCTTTTCGGTCCGGATGACTTGGCCAACGTAAAGAGCGTGCAGGACGGCTACAGGGTTCAGATGCTCTCGGCCTATTTGAAACAGCCCGCTCCGCCGGCCGCGCCAACCGTTGTTTTCCCAAAGATCGACAAGGAACTCGTGAAGACGAATTTCTTCGACTATCTCGACTTCGCACTGCAATTCGCGCCGGCGCAGGACAACGAGAAGGAGATGCGTGCCAAGCTGGCTCGCATCGGCGTGGGGCCTGGCAAGAGTTTCAATTTCAAAGACCTCCCTCTGGAGCAGAAGCTGGAGTTCGGCCTTGGCATGAAGGAAGGCCAGCGGAAGGTCGACGAGGCCGTCGCCAAAGTTGGCAAGACGATCAATGGCTGGCGGGTTAGCGGTCTTCCGGGCGATAGCGCGCATTACAATGGCGACTGGATGAAACGTGCTGTCGCCGCTCAGGCGGGCATCTACGGCAACGATCCGGAAGAGGCGACCTATCCGTTCACGCGCGTCGACAGCGATGGCCAGACGCTCGACGGTAGCAAGCACAACTACACGCTGACGTTCCCGCCTGGTCAGCAGCCGCCCGTGAATGCTTTCTGGTCGCTGACCATGTACGACGGCAAAACCCAGCTCCTGATCGAAAATCCAATCAACCGCTACCTGATCAATTCTCCCATGCTGCCCGGCATGAAGACCAACGCGGACGGCTCGCTCACCCTGTATATCCAGAAAGACAGTCCCGGGCCGGACAAGGAAGCCAATTGGCTTCCGGCTCCAGACGACAAGATCTATCTCGTGATGCGCCTGTATTGGCCGAAGATCGAAGCGCCTTCGATCCTGCCGGCGGGCGCAGGGACATGGCAGCCTCCGGGGGTGCAACGCACTTCTTAATCACAAAAGGGCGAGGCCGAAGCGGTTGGCCAGCCCACCGTCCCCAATGCGAGCAGGGAGACCTTCACTCCGCATCATCCTTGCGGAGATTTAAGAGACTCGCTTTCGCCGGGACGGAGGGAGGGCTTTGCGAAAGGCTACGGGCTCACCACCGGCCAAACGGATTGTGATGTCGTCCCGGTGGTCTGCCGGCGCAATCCGCTCGCTCAGGGGGCGCCCGATTCAGGTAAAGACGCCGCAATGCCACGCGCACGGCGCTCGGCTTCCGCCATGGCTTCTATCAGCAGACTGGCCAACTGGTGCTCGTTCATCGCCGTGGCTTCCTCCGCAAAGCCTGCCAGGGCCTTCGCCATCGTCTCCAATTTCACAATCCTGTGTGTCATGTCGCCCCCCCCAAAAAAATCGCAGGCGTTGGAGCGTCCCTAAGCTACCGAGTCATCGCCTTCGCTCTATGTTGGATAACATGGGCGACGAATTCAAACCCGTTCACGTCTGGATAACCGCAGGCACAAC
The DNA here is from genome assembly GCF_044452255.1 of Kaistia sp. UC242_56. NCBI lineage: Bacteria > Pseudomonadati > Pseudomonadota > Alphaproteobacteria > Hyphomicrobiales > Kaistiaceae > Kaistia > Kaistia sp. UC242_56. The sequence continues at coordinate 3,396,228 of NZ_JBIOAN010000002.1, read as the reverse complement.
ACAAGTTGTGGGGGATGTCGTGCGCGCGGCAGAAATGCTGCTGAAGCATTGGCCGGTGGAATTCGCCAATACCGACTTGCACAACGCGGCAAGGTTGGCTTGCCTCGAGGCTTGGCAGGATGATGGCGAGATCTCCGCGGCGCGCGACACATTTCATGCGGCCGCTCAAGAGGCCGGCATCCTCGCCCCGGAGGAGGTCCGCCCTACTCGTGGAACAGATCCGCGCCGACGCCGAGTACCCAGGCGAGGTTGACCTGGGCTTCAAGCGAGAGTTCGCGGCCTGCCTCAGCTCCCTCTATAGTCGCCACGCTGACGCCTGACCTGCCCGCCAGCTGCTCGACGCTCAACTGTTTCCATTGCCGCACAGCAGCGAGAGGCATGGTGCCGCTCTCGATCACGGCCAAGATTTGCTCGGGCAGATACTCGTTGGCATTCGAGCCGTATTTGATGGGCATGACGTATACTCTGCCGGCTCGTCGCGGGGCTGCGATGGGTCGTTGCATGTCAACAACCATTCCCGCGCGTCGTTCGTTCCGACCGGCTGACATCCCTGTCAGCTCATGCGTCAGTCTCTGATGATCTCAAAAGACACATTTCGACTGGGCAACGAAGTGCTAGGCTTGGTCAATGACGGTGCCCCATCAATACAGCTTTCGCAAAGCAACGATTTACGATCTCCCATTGCTTGCAGCGTGGCAATCGAACCCGCATGTCCGCGCATGGTGGGGCTCAGGTGAGCCATACAGTGCGGCCGATTTGGCTGATCCTCGGGTAGCGCGCTGGATTGTTTCAACCCGCGGACGCCCCTTTGCGTTCATGCAAGACTACACCGTCCACGGTTGGGAGGATCACCATTTTTTCAAGCTTCCTAATGGGTCGCGCGGTATCGACCAGTTCATAGGAGAGCCCAAAATGATGGGGTTGGGACACGGATCAGCATTTATCGGGGCGCGAATGAGGGCTCTTTTCGATTTCGGTGTTCCTGTCATCGCTACCGATCCTCACCCCGCCAATGAAAGGGCGATTGCCGTTTATAAGAAACTGGGTTTCGAACCGATCGGATCGCCACAAGAGACGCGGTGGGGCTTAATTTTGCCAATGGTTGCGAGGCGGTAGGCGATTCGTTATCAGGCGTAGCTTTTTGATGCGGCCATAAGAAAGGCGCCCACTAAGGGCGCCCTTCAAGATGGTCGAGCTGGAAAGAAACTTAGAATTTGTAACCGATCGTGGCCGTCACGGTGCTGAACTTTGTATCGACGTCATGGTTAGTGAAGCTCTCGCTGCTGTCACCGTCATAGCGCACAACGTTCTGGTCGATATTATAGCTGCCGAGATCGACGTAGTTGTATTCAAGGCCGAGCAGGACGTTGTTGGTCACAGCGTACTCAGCGCCAGCGCCCACGGTCCAGCCCGTCCGGGTATCCTTGACCTCGACGAAGTCCGAGCCGTCGTGGACGTGGTTGGAAACGCGACCGAAGGCCAGACCGCCCTTGGCGAAGACCTGTGCGCGGTCGAAAGCATAGCCAATGCGCGGGGTGACGGTGCCGTACCAGTCAACCTTGGTCTCGAAGATATCGTCTTCATCGTAGGGGCTGACCACGCCGGCCTTGCCGATGTCAGACCAGCTTAGCGAACCGGCGATGCCGACTACGAAATTGTTGATCTGGTAGTTGTAGCCGATCTGACCACCGAAGACGCCACCACCGACGCTGTGGCCGAACTTGTCGCCAGCGTCGTCATTGTAATGGCCGTCATCGTTGAAGCTGTAATCAACATCGCCCCAACCATAACCGCCATGGACGCCGGCATAGAAGCCAGTCCAGTTGAACGACTCGGCGGCAGCAACGACGGGCGCCGGCTCCTGGGTCAGATCGGCAGCGAATGCCGAAGAGCTCATGAGAACGGCCAGGACGGCCGCGGAAAGAACGCGCATGGTAACCCCCAAAATGCGTATACGAATGAATGGATACGTTACGTCGGGGATTCGACGCTGTAGCGCGAGAGCAACACTTAGCTGGGTTGTAAAACGCTTTACGGCACTACCTTGGTTCGTCTCTGCCTCTGCCCAGCTAGCGGTGTAACCCTGCTAAAGGGGGGTAGGAATACGGAAGTCGGGCGACGGGGACGCGCTTCATGCGCCACCCGAAGCAATATTGCTTCCTCTCTGCTACCCGGCTGAATCTCGCCATGCTGCAAAAGCAGATTTGCCGTGTCCAATAAAAAAAGGCGCCTCAAAAACACCTGCCCTTGGGGATCTGCAGGATGGCTATCTCAATACCGCCATCCTGCAGATCCGACGCCGCCTCTGCGTTTCGCCGCGTCACACCCCGCTGATCTATCCATGAGGGGGCACACCCCACCTGGATGGCATGGTCAAGTGGTCAGGCCACGCCCTTTCCGCCGGTCGCTCCGAAAACCTCTCCATTGATGTAGCTGGCTTCCTGGCTGGCGAGCAGCACATAAATCGGTGCTAGCTCGACTGGTTGCCCCGGTCGGCCGAAGTCACTGTCCTTGCCGAAATTCTTCACCTTGTCCTTCGGCTGGCCGCCGCTCGGCTGAAGTACGGTCCAGAATGGGCCGGGTGCCACCACATTGGCGCGCACGCCCTTCTCGATCAGTTGTTTGGCGAGCGCTTTTGTATAGGCGACTATGCCTGCCTTAGTGGTGGCATAGTCCAGCAGGATGGGCGAAGGCTCATAGGCCTGGATCGAGGCTGTGGTGATGACTGCGGCGCCCGGCGGCAAGTGCGGCGTGGCTGCCTGCGCGATCCAGTGCAGCGCATAGAGGTTGGTCTTGAGCGTCGCGTCGAAATCCTGGGTGGTGACCTGGGACACGTCTTCTCGGAACTGCTGGCGCGCTGCATTGATGACAAGGATGTCGAGGCCGCCGAAGGCGTCCACCACGCTCTCCACCATCTCTTGGCAGAAGCCTTCGTCTTTCACGTCACCCGGCACCGCAAGAGCCTTCCGACCCTCGGCTTGGATCAGCGCGATGACTTCCTTCGCGTCGGCCTCCTCGCTCGGCAGGTAGCCGATCGCGACGTCAGCGCCCTCGCGGGCATAGGCGATGGCGGCGGCTCGTCCAATCCCGGAATCGCCCCCAGTGATCAGCGCCTTGCGGCCCACAAGTTTGCTCGAACCACGATAGCTTTCCTCGCCATGATCGGGCTTGGGGTCCATTGTCGCTGCAACGCCCGGTGCGGGCTGGTCGGGTTGGTCCGGAAAGGGCGGCGCTGGGTATTGTTTGCGCGGGTCCTGCATGGTGAGGCGGTCAGTCATGGTGGCGCTCCAGATCGCGTGATATTTGCGATTGCTAATGGCTCGCTGCCATAAGGGTTCCATGGTTGGCGACCGAGAGGCGATGGCGACGAGAGAGGTCGCGGAACTTGTTTATCGGCCCCAGTATGGCGCCCGCCATCCAGCCTTGATCGCCTCACCTTCGTCGCAGAACCAGCGCTCACCCTTCTCGATGCTGACCTTGGTCTTGGCATACCAAGGCGACCAGGGCGCGTGGTAGATGTGCTCGCCCTTCTTGTTGATGTTGCCCTTGATCGGGCAACCTTCTGGGGCCTTTTGAGAGGCGACATCCCAGCGGTGCTGGCGGAACTCCCACGGAGCCTCGCTCTCCTGCTCCCAGATCCCGACCGCCGCGGCGCGCGCTTCGTCCTCGGCGTCGATGTAGTCCTCGGAATAGCGGCGGAAGGCCCAGGCCATCCCCTCCTTGACCATCAGGCGGCCTAGGTCGAGCCCAGCGATCTTGCAGACTCCGAGCGTCCGGCCATAGACGTCGAGCCCTCGGTCGTCGCAGGCGACGTCGCCCTCGGCGACGGCCTTCTCCATCTGGCTGATTGCAGCCTGGCCGCACTGCCATGTGCCGCCGCCGGGCTTCCTGCAGCTTTGGCCGGCCTCCGGTGCATCAATGCCGAAGATCCGGATCGTCTTGCCATCGACCCTGAGAGTGTCGCCATCGATTACGTGAACTTCAGACGCTGACGCAGGAAGAGCAAAAAGCATCGCAGCGATCAGATATGCGCACCGCATGATTGCACCTTGAGCTCGGTTGCGAACCGGATCATCCTACGGTTGTGCCTTGGAAAGCAACATGGGGCTGATGCAATGTCACGGCAGCTTGGATATCGCCCGTAGGCCGCGCACTCACGAGGGCTTGCGTCTATGCCGCCATAATCGCGGCATCAATCATCCTTTGGTGGGGAGTTCTCGATTTGCTTTCACGGCCGCTACCGATCTAGCGATCCGGCCGCGACGCATCATCTTCCTCGTCGGCGAAGGGATTGATCTCTCCTCGCATCAAATACTTCAGCTCCCACGCTGTCTCCTGACACCGACGGCAGAGTGGTTGGCAGGGAGCCCGCTTGACGTTGTGCCGCATGCACATGATCGCAGCGATGCGATCGCGCTTCGGGTTGGCCAGATAGGCACGAAGGGCCTGAAGGAGCAGGCGGGCGGTATCTGGCGTGAGCCGCACTTGCCTTTGCTGGCTGATCCTCTGTTCGAGCTTGGCCATTCCCGACCAAGGTGACAGCGGTCGATCTGGGTTCATAGTTGGTCAGGCAGCCGGCCCCGAACATACTCAAACGAGATCCTTTCGGAGCGGCTGTCGGCCAGCAGCAACAGTGTTTCTATGACCGCGCGGGCGTCCCAGCCGTGGGCTGCGAACAGGCTCTCAACCCGCTCGTCCAGTATTGCCCGTTCAACATCGATCACCTCGGCAGCTTGCCCCATGGCGGTCTCCTCTGGTCCGATGTTCCCATTCTGTTCTCGCGCTGAAGAGAGTCAATGAGACTAGGAGTTGAATCCTATGATAAGAAAAGGCGGCTCGCGTCCGGAGCCGCCTCCGTGCCGTTCCATCCGCCCCAATGTTTTTCTGACGCAGCGCGTAGCGCGGCGGCCTTTGTTACGGCTTTTCGCCGATCTGCCCTCGGTCGAAAATCTTTCGCGCCGCTCGAAAGCCGTCCGCGTTTTCGACGATCCACGTCCAAAGCGGAACCATCCGGACCAAGAGTTCCAGTCCCCTTTCGGAAAGCGAATACTCGACGTGAGGGATGACCTCTTCAAAGTCGTGGCGGATCACTAATCCGTCCCGCTCCAGGTGGCGAAGGGTGCGCGTCAGCATTCGTTGCGTCACGCCATGCATCCGCCGGCCGATCTCCGCGTGCCGCAACTGGCCATACACACCCAGCGTGTGAATAACGCCGAGCGACCAGCGATTGCCGGCATGCGCCAGCACTTCTCGCCGCACTCCATCGTCATCGTCCCTTAGGCCGTCGCAGACGGTCTGGGAATATTTCAGGACGTCGTCCCGGCCGAGGGATGTGACCCTGGTATCACGCATGTACCCTTCTTTCGCAGTCACCGATGGAATGCCACATCGACGCGGCAACCAGATTGAATGAGGCAGACTATGAACGATTCAGTTTCCACGGTGAAGTCGCGGAACATCCTCGTACTGGGCGCCGGCGAGCTTGGGATGCCGGTCCTGCGCAATCTCGCGCGCCGCGCCACGAATATCGACGGCGCCAAGATCAGCGTCCTGCTGCGCCAAAGCGCCGTTGAGTCCGGCGACCCTGCCAAGCAGCGCGACATCTCCGAACTTCGCGCGGCCGGCATAGAGATTGTTCTCGGAGATCTCGTAAGCGACTCGATTGATGAGCTGGCCGCCCTGTTCTCGCGCTATGACACGGTGATCGGCTGCGCAGGCTATGCGGCGGGCATCAACACCCCCATGAAGCTCGCCAAGGCGGCGCTTCAATCCGGCATTCCGCGCTACTTCCCGTGGCAGTTCGGCGTCGATTTCGAAGCGATAGGCCGCGGCGGACCGCAGGACATCTTCGATGCGCAGCTCGACGTCCGCAAACTGCTGCGTTCGCAGGACAAGACCGAGTGGGTCATCATCTCCACCGGCATGTTCATGAGCTATCTGTTCGAACCGGAGTTTGGCGTCGTCGATCTGGAGAACAGCGAGGTCCGCGCGCTCGGCAGCCTCGACAACGCCGTGACGCTGACCACGCCCGACGACATCGGTATGCTGACCGCCGAGATCGTGTTTTTCGAGCCGACGATCCAGAATGAGATTGTGTTGCTCGCCGGAGACACCGTCACCTATGGCGAAGTCGCCGATAAGCTGGAGGCGGCACTGGGGCGTCCCTTCAAGCGGTCGGTCTGGACCGTGCCCTTTCTGATGGACGAGTTGGCGAGCGATCCGAACAACATGATGCGGAAGTATCGGGCCGCCTTCGCTATCGGTCGCGGTATGTCCTGGCCTAAGGCGGGCACGTTCAACGAGCGCCAGAGTATCCCGGTCACCGACGTCTCGACTCTGATCGATACCGATCTGCGCGCCGGGCAGCGCGGACGGGGCCGGGCTATTTCACTATGATGGCACCATGGAACAGAAGCGAGAGCGCCGCATCCGTGACCGCTCCGGATGAAGGCCAAGGCCCTGCATGTCGGGATGGTCCGTGGCCTGCCCGGCAACTACGACCACCTCTATGACCATCTGTGCGTCTGCTCTGGTCCATGCTGCGGCAATCCCCGCCGCTGGTATGGCGAGCCGACGAGCAGGAGCGCCGGTTCCTCGCAGCCTAGCCCGCCACCCACCTGACGAGCGCCAACATGTTCCCGCCTATCACCCACAGCATCACAGCCCATAGACCAGCCACGAAGATCCAGGCGGCGAGGGGTATGCGAAGGCGACGGTAGGACATGGGGGCGCCCCAAGGCTCGCGCTGGGAGTCTGTAAGCGGTACCCAAGGCAGTACCCATAGCCCGGTCAGCGCGGATCCGCCGGCCTATTCGCCTATCGGCGCCAGCCCGGCCCGCACGGCCGCGCAGGCCAGCGCGACCGTCTTGGGGATGATGACCGGGCGGCCGTCGTCGCGACGGCTGCCGCTCTCATAGTTGAGGATTGTCCCTCTCGCGACGCCAAGCGCTTCCGCTGCCTGGTTCTGCGTCAGGCCCATTTCATCGCGCCAGGATTTGAACTGCTCGGGCGTCATGGTATTGTCCCTGGTGTGAGGGGGTGAGACGATCTACTTCCTCCGGTGGAGGCCGGGCTTTCGCCCGACCCCCGTTGTCCTAGAGCTTGATCTTCAGGCGCAGTTCGTAGCCGCAGAACCTGATGACCAGCCTAAGCCGGATTTTCAATCGTCTCACCCCCTTCCAACTGCCGGCCCCGATTGGCCGGTAAGGAATGTGTACTAAGGACACACTCCTCCGTCAATATAGAAGTGTACTGTGGTCTCTTTTATTTGGCGTGCAGTTCGGGTTTCGTCGCCATGCTGGCTTTCTTCGACAAGCGCCTCATCAGCGGCTTGTCGGTATGGCTCGCCTCGACGCGGATGTGCCATGTTCCATCCCGAAGTGATCCGATCTTGTCTGGGCGCGGGCGGGCGATGCCAGTCCACTCTTCCCCCGGCTCCAGCACGTGGGGCACGTTCGGCGGATAGCCAAGGTGCTGTGAATTGGGGAAGAGGACAGACATGCTCGGCTTCTTTCGCCACCGAGCCAGCCGGCTGTCGAACTTTTGCGCCCCCAGGCCCTTGATGGTGGTCCGTTGGTCACCCCTGTTCACGACAGTGACGATGACCACGCCGCGCTCGTATGCCCCAGGCTCTCCGCCGATCACCACCCCATCCTCGATCACCCGCATCTTGAGTTGAGGGCCGCTCGTCCACCAGCGCCTAACCTCGAGCGCAATCGCCAAGGTGCTGACGACCGCAGCATAGGCCGCGACATATGCTTCCGGTGTCCATTCCAAAGGCATCAGGCCCCCCTTCATTGGCCCTGCGCCTGCGGCGGAGGCCGGCATATTGGGCAATTCCCCGTTGTTTCATTATCCGCAAAACTGCGTGAAAGGGATATTGCGCGGCCTGCAATAACCGGAAGGATCCTTTTTCACGGCTGGCGTGAGAATTCCGAGGGGCCATTTGCACGCGCCGAATGCAAATCGGTTTGTCCTCGCCGGGCACGAACCGGACCATTGCACGCGAGGAATGCAATGATCGGCGGGGCACGTTGCACGCCGGGAATGCATCATCCGAAGCTATCGCCATGTGCGTGGCTCCACCTCAGCTCGGAGCAGGGCCCGGCAAGCAAGCAGACAGCACAAGCCGTCCCCCGGGAGGGTGACGCTTGTCGTGCTTGGCAAATCAGGGCATCTTGTCCGTGGGCTTGGAAACCCGGACTGAAGATAGACCGCGATCCTTTGGCGAGGATGTATGTCGTTCCCTTGGCGGGGAATGACTGCGGTCGAATAGCATCCGCCCTCGGGCGGAGAAGCTGGCAGCGCCTTGGCGGGCGCGCCGACCTGGCTAATATGGCCGGGAGCGGTGCGCTATGTCCAGAGGGTAGCTCCCTTAAAAGCGCGTCGGCCTGTCTCTTCAGCAGGTTTCCAACTCCCGGCTGCCCAGTCTGCCACTGGGCGCGGCCTTGGAAAGCCGTCAACTGAAGAGCGAAACATGATTCCCCATTTCAATATGGAAGGGCTCGCACTTGCGGGCGAATCGTCCCTCGCGGCTTTGCGCCGTCTGCGTGTGGAGGCGGCCGCCGAAGTCGAGCGCCTGATAGCGTTGCTTGATGCGATCGACGCGGATGTCGATCTGGAGCCAGGGGGCGATGATGAGCCGTCGCTCGGCGCCTGCGAAAGCCACCCTCACGCCTGGCTGCCGGACGAATACATCGACCAGACCCGATGGTCTGCCAGCGGAGTCGATGACCGAGAGGACGAGGACGAGCGGGAGGACGGCTGCGATGCCGAGCCCAGCCTCGGCTGGACGGCAAGTGGCGCCCTCGGCAGCGACAGCGACTGCGAGGACCAGGACGAGGAGGACGAGGACACCCACGACAGCGAGAGCGACCCGGCGGAGATGGGGATCGCGGACAGGGATGCTGCCGAGGATTTCCACCTAGAGCACGCTGCCATCGCGGCATTCCGCGACGACCGCGCCATCCGGACGACGGGGCAGCCGGTGCCCGAGCCATCGTGGCCGACCTGCGAGCCACGGCAACTGGACCCTCACTTCGCCGGCTTGATCCCGCATACCTCCATGAGTTCGACCGCCATTATTTGGTGAACTCCGAAAAAGTAGCGTTGTCATGGGCTTATGCCCTCGTCTTGGCGGTGATCCTGCCGCCAAGACACTTCTCCCTATTTTGTGGAAACTCCCATTGACGCGCGATATCGGCTCAGCCATACATTGTGGAGAAACTCCATAAGAGGTTTTGCCGTGCGATCTCGTGAACTCCAGCAGGAACTTGCTCGTACCTTCCGAGGGCGCTCGGCGAGCGATATCGACCAGCGCCTGCGCGTGTTGCGAGACTTTTATCGCCAGAAGGGCGAGGGGGGGATGGCATCGGGAGCGCGGGGGCTAGCTGCTCCGCACCTGACGTTGGAGGAAGTCGCAGCTCATGTGCTCGTCCTCGTTTCTCGACGTCCAGGAGACTTCCCCGAGGTCATCGGCAGGATGGCCGACTGTGGGTACGTGCCCCACCCTCTATTAGAGGGGGTGCCCGCTGGCCGTCAGGGACCGATGCGGCTCTTGACGCCCGGCCTGACCATCATCGCCGCTATCACGCTCGCTGTCCGTAGCTATCAGCCCGGTTGGAAAAACTTCGAGATCGCCGAGGACGGCGATCTCGCCTGGCTTTCGATCCGCGAAGGAACACCCTTGGGATACCGGGTAATGTTCGCGCAGGATCACGAGGCCGTCGCCAAGCACGTGCAGGAGTTGGCCGCTTCTTCTGAAGACGGCCCGGAGTGGAGCCGGAAGCTCCTCGCCTATGAGGAGCGGGACCGTCAGACCAGGGGCAGCCGGTTTGTTGTGAGCGCTATGGATCTCTTCTGGATGGGCCTCCGCGCCATCAAGAGCAATCCCGACTTGGCGGCAGAGTTCGAAGCCGAAGCCGAAGCCGCGGAAAGGCTCAAGGGCTAGATCATGGCACCCCGCGGGACATCATCGAGCAACGGGAAGGGCGCGGCATCGGCCTCGCTCTATAAGCCCGAGCACGAAATTGCCCTGCTGGTGCTCGGCGGCGACGCACGGCGATGGAAGGATGTCTCGGCGGTGCTGGAGCGGGAAGGTCTCCCTCGCGTCGACGCAATGACCGGCATGCGGTTCTGGCCGGCGGTTCAAGCATTTCTTTATCGACGCCACGGCTTGCGCCAAGATCATGTCCCGGCAAAAGCTGATGGGGACGAGACATGGTGAAACGGTCAGAGGCGCCCGGCCTCAAGAAGAAGCGGAATGCCGATGGCTCCTTCCGCTGGTATTGGGAAGCCCGCTCAGACCTCGTGAAGCGCGGGTACCGGCCCAGCACCGTCAGGCTGCACTATCCCGAGACAGCCGAGGGCGATGCGCAACGTGCCGCCCGATGCGGCATCCTGTGGGCTGAAATGCTCGCCTGGGACGCGGCAGGTGGAAGCATCCCGCCGGTAGGGTACGATGGAACGATCGGCAGCCTTGCACGGCTGTTCGCGTCGGATAAGGACGGGCCCTATGCGTCCGTCAAATGGAACACTCAGCGCCTTTATGACGGCTGCATCAAGATCATCATGGGGACGGTGCAGGCGAGGGCGGTTCGAGCTCTGGTGGGCAAAGACTTCGCCCTATGGCACCGAAACTGGGGGCTGCCCGAGAAGGACGGCGGGAAGCCCAGGCCCTACCGAGCCAAGCACACGATGGACACGCTGCGTCGGATCATCTCTTACGGGGTGACCTTGGGCTACGCCGACTGCATGCAGGCGGACACCATTCTCGGCAAGATGCGCTTCGCGTCGCCGCCGCCCCGCACGTCCTACATGCTTCCCGAGCATGTTGAGATGATCCGGGCCAAGGCTCATGAGATGGGGCTCGCTTCCGTGGCGCTCGCGACAGCCTTCCAGTTCGACCTCGCGATGCGCCAGAAGGACGTCATCGGTGAGTGGTTGAAAGTCACGGATGGTGAGGGCGGCGGGATTGTCGTCAAAGGCCGGCGTTGGGCGAATGGGCTGCTCTGGTCCGACATTGGGCCGGATCTGATCGTGCGCAAAAAGCACGTCAAGACCGGCTTCGAAGTTCAATACGACCTGCGCCTGGCACCGAATGTGCTGGCCGAAGTCGATCTGGTGCCGTCCGGTCGTCGCATCGGCCCGGTCATCGTCTCCGAGGCAACCGGCGAGCCCTACAAGTGGACCAAGTATCCAGAGAACTACCGGCGGGTCGCTGATGCTGCTGGTGTCCCGTCGACTGTCTGGAGCATGGATGCTCGAGCGGGAGCGATTTCCGAGGCCTACGCCGGCGGCGCCGATGGCACGGACGTCCAAAAGCATGCGGGTCACACTAACCCCCAGACCAGCGCAAAATACAATCGCTCAAGCCTGAAACAGACCCGCAGGGCAATGAGCCAGCGCATCGAGGCACGGACCAAGAACGAAACTTAAGGGACGTCTCAGGGACGTCTGAGGGACGTTTGTCGTAACTATCTGAAAAGAAAGGTCTATGTGATGAGAGGAAATAGCATGCGGAACTGCTCCTTTTCCTCATAGGCCATAGCGGCGCGGCAATAATCGATCACCGCGCTCCACGAGCCGAGGAGCGGGCGCTGACGCACCGCGCCTCGGGCGTAGCGGGTCGCCGCGGCATGGACGAGCTTCAGATGGGTCGCGACCGAGGCGCCGACGCCGGAAATCTCTACGAGCCGGGCTTCCGGCGCCGCCAGCACGTCGGAAAATGTGCCGAAGCGGGCCAGCAGCGCCTTGGCGATCGGCTTGGTGTCGCGCCGGGGCACGACCTGGAACAGGATCAGTTCCAGCAATTCGTAATCGGCGACGGCCTCGGGGCCGTTTTCACGGAAGCGCGCCTTCAGCCGCTCCCGATGCCCCGCATAGTGGGGTACATTTTGGAGATTGTCGTCGAACCCGCTCATTCCCCGGTCGGGTAGGGCGGGCAGGTATAGCCGCGCGGCGACAGGGTGAAGATCTCGCAGCCCGTGTCGGTGACGCCGACGGTGTGCTCGAACTGGGCCGAGAGCGAGCGGTCGCGGGTCACGGCGGTCCAGCCGTCGCGCAGCACCTTCACATGCGGCCTGCCGAGATTGATCATCGGCTCGATGGTGAAGATCATGCCGGCACGCAGTTCGACGCCTTCGCCGGGATTGCCGTAATGCAGGATGTTCGGCGTGTCGTGGAATACCTTGCCGACGCCATGGCCGCAGAAATCGCGCACAACACTGCAGCGCTCGGCTTCGGCATAGGACTGGATCGCGTAGCCGATGTCGCCGGTGGTGTTGCCGGGCTTCACCGCCGCGATGCCGCGCATCAGCGATTCATAGGTGACCTCGACCAGCCGGACGGCAGCGCGCTTGACGTCACCGACCAGGTACATCCGGCTGGAATCGCCATACCAGCCATCGACGATATAGGTGACGTCGACATTGACGATGTCGCCATCCTTGAGCGGCTTGTCGTCGGGAATGCCGTGGCAGACCACATGGTTGATCGAGGTGCAGGTCGACTTGGTATAGCCGCGATAGCCAAGCGTTGCCGGCAGGGCGCCATGGTCTGCGCCGAACTCGTAGACGAAGCGGTCGATCTCGTCGGTGGGGATGCCCGGCTTGACGATGTCGGCGAGGCCGTCGAGGCAGGCCGCGGCCAACTGGCCCGCGCGCCGCATCGCCGCGAAGGCTTCGGGGCCGTAGAGACGGATCTGCCCGGTATTCTTCAACGGGGTGGCATCGGCATCGACATAAGTGACCATGTGTGTACTCCGTGCCCCGCCAGCACATCATCGAGTGGACGCGGGGACAAGCCTGAATATGAGATTTTCCCCCGATCTGGCGTATCGGGCGGCGAGTTACAAGAGGATTCGCGTCAGGCGGCCGCAGCACCACGTCGTCCGGGCGACGTGCCACCCTCTGTCATCATCCTGAGGCGCTTCGCGCAGCGAAGCCTCGAAGGAGCATCCAGCAGGCTGATGCTTTCCTGCAAGCCAGTTCCTGGACCCTCCTTCGAGGCCCGGCTACGCCGGGCACCTCAGGATGATGGTCGAGTTTTGGAAGGCAGTCCTGGCCGGCATCGTGCTCTCGCCCTTGAGCGCCCGGCGCGGGGAGGCTAAACCCATTCCAGACCGATGGAGTTAGTGAATGGCCGAAACTGCCACTGAAGCGGCGCCTGTCGTCGTCACCGCAGCGATCCTCGTCATCGGCGACGAGATCCTTTCGGGGCGGACCAAGGACAAGAACATCGGCTACATCGCCGAATACTGCACCCAGATCGGCGTCGACATCCGCGAAGTGCGGATCGTGCCGGATATCGAGGATGAAATCGTCGCCGCGGTCAACGCGCTGCGCGCCCGCTATGACCACGTCTTCTCGACCGGTGGCATCGGGCCGACGCATGACGATATCACCGCGGATTCGATGGCCAAGGCCTTTGGCGTGACGATCGACCATGATCCGCGCGCCGTCGCCATCCTGACCGACCATTATGCGACCGGCCAGTTGAACGAAGCGCGGATGCGCATGGCGCGCATTCCCGCCGGCGCCGACCTGATCCTGAACAAGGTATCGAAGGCGCCCGGCTTCACGCTCGGCAATGTGCATGTGATGGCCGGCGTGCCGTCGATCATGCAGGCGATGTTCGACGAGGTGGCCGCCAAGATCCCGACGGGCGCCAGGATGCTGTCACGCACCGTGCCGGTCGGCATGGGCGAGGGCCGCATCGCCAAGCAGCTCGGCGAGATCCAGCTCGATTATCCCGATGTCTCGATCGGCAGCTATCCGAAGATGCTCGACGGATCCTTCGCCACCGACATCGTGCTGCGCTCGCGCGACGAAGCCCGGCTCGACGAGGCCGCCCGTGCCGTCGAGGCGATGGTGGCCGCCTTGATGCAGGCGAATGGCTGACATGACCGGAATTTCTGTGGATCGCCCGATGTGCGGATTGCCAGGCGCGGGGCCGCATCCCAAGGGTTCGCCTTCCAACACGCGCAGGAGACTTTGATGGTGGACGCTCGCAGCGACAAGGCGTTTCCCGTATCCTGGGACCAGTTCCACCGGGATGCGCGGGCGCTGACCTGGCGCCTCTCCGGCGACCAGAAATGGCAGGCCATCGTCTGCGTGACCCGCGGCGGCCTGGTGCCGGCGGCGATCGTGGCGCGTGAGCTTGGCATTCGCATGATCGAGACGATCTGCGTCGCCTCCTACCAGAACTACAAAGAACAGGGCGAGTTGAAGGTCCTGAAGCCGGTCAGCCAGGAGATCGTCGATCTCGGTGGCGGCGAGGGCGCCGGCGTGCTCGTGATCGACGATCTCGTCGATACCGGCCGTACCGCCCGGCTCGTGCGCGAGATGCTGCCCAAGGCGCATTACGCGACGCTCTATTCCAAGCCGATGGGGCGCCCGCTCGTCGACACCTTCATCACCGAAGTGTCACAGGATACGTGGATCTATTTCCCCTGGGACATGGGTCTCACCTTCCAACCGCCGATCGTCGGCTAGAAGCGCGACCGGTCGCGTCTTCTTCACGCGAACTGCACGCCCTTCGTTCGAACACGCTCAGGAGACAGCGAAATGACCGATCAGAACCCGCCCGTCGACGACGAAGATTTCGAGGCTTTTGCCGAGGAATATGAGGAACATCGCGACGCCCTCTACGACCTGATCTCGGACTATGCCGACGACAAGCAGCTCGATGACGGCCTGCTCGCCGCGATGGTGCTCGATCTCGCCGTCTCGCTGCGCATGATCGCCTATGCCAACAGCGTCGAGAAGCCTTCGGTCAGCGGCCTGAAGATGGAGCTCGATCGCTTCAACAAGGACGCCGAGGAACACGCCCGTTCGGCCAAGCAGGACGCCGAGGACTTCATCGCCGAGGTCAAGGCTTCGCGCGAAGAGGGCGGCGAGCCCAACGCCTGATCGGCGCTGACCTCGCGGAATATCAAGGCGGCGGCTCCTTTCGGGGCCGCCGCCTTTTCTTTTTGCGGGTTAGCCGCGCGTCACCATGGCGATCCCGATGGCGATCGGAACGATCCCCAGGCAATCGACGAGGCTGACCGGCTCGCGAAAGATCAACCAGCCGAAGAAGAGGCCGAGCGGGGGCATCAGGAAATGCAGCGACGAGGCTTCCGTCGCCGTCTTCTTCTGCAGCAGGCGGAACCAGAGCAGGTAGCCGCCGATCGAGGCGGCGATCACCAGATAGCTCCAGCCGCCGATGAGCGCGGGCGTCAGGCGTATATCGCCGAGGCTTTCGGTCGCGAGCGCAACGGGCAGCAGCAGGATGCCCGCCGCGAGCGACTGGATCGCCGTGCCGGTCCAAAGGTCGCCGCCGGGCTTCAGCTTCTTGAACAAGATGGTGCCGGCGACCAGCGCGACCAGGCCGGCCAGGACCAGAAGCGTGCCGTGTCCGTCCTCGATGCCGCCCGAGAGCCGCGAGCGCAGCAGGATGGCGACACCGAGCATGCCAAGCAGCAGCCCGCCCAGCTTGAGCGCCGAGAGCTTTTCGCCCAGCACCGGCGCCGCGACCAGCGCGGTGAGCAGCGGATTGGCGCTGATCAGCACGGCCGTGAAGGCGGAGGATACAGTCGCCATGCCGGAATAGCTGAGGCCGAGATAGAGCGCGCTGTTGAAGGCGCCGAGAATGGCCCAGCTCGCGACCTTGCGCCGATCCAGCCGCTCGAGGCGGCCGGCGATCTTGGCCAAGAGGAGCAGGATCACCCCGGCGGCCAGGAAGCGACTCGAGAGCAGGATCAGCGGCGGACAGTCTGGCAGCGCGAATTTCGCCGCCGCGAAAGCCGAGCTCCAGATCAGGCAGAACAGCGCGATCAGCCCGAGATCGGCCAGGCTGTTGCCATGCTCGACACGGGCCCTGGGCGTTGCTGCTCTCATTGCCACTCGATCCGTCATTTCCGCCTGCCTGCTGTTTCAACATCCGGCCGGAGCCGGGCAAGGCATGGAATAGGCGCTTGGCGCAGCATTTGGAAATTCAATGTTCGGATGTTATGCATTCGATAATCGAATGCCTGCTCCGAGGTGCGCCATTTTCGATCTCGATCTCCTGAAAACCTTTGTCTCGGTCGTCGATGCCGGGGGCTTCACCCGTGCCGGCGAGCGGGTGCACCGGACGCAGTCGACGATCAGCCAGCAGATCCGCAAGCTCGAGGATCTCGCGGGAACGCAACTCCTGCTTCGCGAGGGAAGGGGCGTGACGCTCACGCGCGAAGGCGAGCGCCTGGTCGGCTACGCCCGCCGCATCCTCGCGCTGTCAGAGGAGGCGCGCAGCGTCGTCGGCGCGTCGCTGGCGTCGGAGCATGTCCGCCTCGGCCTGACCGAGGATTTCGCGGTTGCGGAACTGACCGGGTTGGTGGCGGAATTCGCGCGGCTCCGCCCGGAATGCCGGCTCGACGTGCGATGCGACCTTTCCGTGGAACTGGAGCGCGGGCTGGGACGCGGCGATCTCGATATCGTGCTGATGAAGCGCGACGCCGGCGGCGGTCCCGCCGAAGGCGTCTGGCCGGAGCGGCTCGTCTGGGTCGGCGCACGCGATCTCGATTGGAAGCGCGCCGATCCGGTGCCGCTGATCGCCTTTCCGCAGGGCTGCCGCTATCGCGACCGCGCCGTGCATGCGCTGGAATCGTCCGGGCGGCGCTGGCGGGTGGCCTATGAATGCGCCAGCCTGATCGGCATCGAGGCGGCGATCGCAGGCGGCCTCGGCGTCGCGCTGGTCGAGGCGCGGGCGGTCCGCCCGGCCTATGCGGTGCTGTCGGGCGAGGGCTTTCCGTCCGTGCCCCCGACCGAACTCGCGCTGCGGGTGGCATCGGGCGCGCGCCGTCCCGTCCGGGACCTGGCCGACCTCGTCATCGCCTTTTGCGAAAGGGAAGGCCTTGCGCGCGCCGCTTGAGGTCGCCTAGCCGGCGAGGGCGCCGGCTTCGGCCGTCAGGGTGAGGCCGATCGCCTTGCCCGCGCCGTCGATCGCGCTGAATACTTCGGAGCCGCCGACGCTTTCCCTGTTCCACGAGGTGATCGCGCCGGCGCGGATATGTAGGTGCATGTCGGGCTGCATGGCATTCAGGAAGCCATGGCTGAACGAAACGCTGGTCAGCGTGCCGGTCCAGCGGTGCACGACGCCGGTCTTCACGGCCTGGAGCGTGACCGGCTTGCCGGCGGCTTCTGCGGCCTTGAGCGGACCGTCGGCGGGCTCATCGCCCGGACCGGGGCGGGCGGCGGCCGGGGCGGCGTCGAGCGGCGTGCGCGCAAGGCCATCGAGCGCCGCATCGAAGCCCTCCAGCCCGTCGAGCGCGGTGAGCTTGGCGATCGTATTGCCCTCGGCATCAAGGATTTCGAGGAAGGGCAGGACGTTCTTCATCACCATCTGGTCGGTGACGATCTGGGCGATGGCGGCGAGTTCGAGCCGCGTCTCGCGGCCGGGTCCGCGGAGCACGGCGTAGCCATCCTCCAGCGTGGCGGTATCGATCGCGCCGATGCCTTCCAGCAAGGCGCCGTCCGCGCGCACGCCGAGAATGAGATTGCCGATGGCCGGCACGCGGCTCAGGACAGCAAAAGGTTCCACCGCCAGGGCTTGGCGATGCGAAACGGGATCGGTCATGGGAGCACCCTCTATGGCTCGTCTTCCAAAGCTTGGGCGAGCCGTCGTGGTGCCACGATTCCCCCGCGCCGATGTAGCAGCGGGAGGGAGGGGATTTGAAGGTCTAATGTTGGGCTGGGTCGTATCGCCGCCCTCGCGATCGCAGGCGGCCCTGCCGGTCCTATCGCCGGAGGCGACCCGTCAGCGCCACGAGCTCATGCTGGCGATGCGTGTTCGTCTTGGAAAAGATGGACTTCAGATGGGTCCGCACCGTGTGCAGCGACAGGCCGTTCGCCTCCGCAAAGGCGCTGAGGCTGTCGCCGCGTTCCAGCGCCAGCACCAGCCGGATCTCGGCCTGAGTCAGCCGGAAGTCGGAAACCAGCCGCCTGCGCGCCTGGTCGACGGAATCGGCCTTGCCGTAGGGGCGCAGCACGACCAGGAAACTGGCGGCTGAGGGGAAGAGCACGCCCACGCCGGTCGTGTCGGGAAGAGGGCCGGCGATCGGCAGGATCGAGATCGTCATCGGCGTCTCGGGATGGTTGAGGACGAGGTCGTCGGGAGGCGGTTGATAGCGCAGCCCGTCGCCGCGGTGACGCAGCCGTTCCAGAAACAGCGCCTGAACCTCGGGCAATCCGAAACGCAGCAGGTCGCCGCTGCCGATGGCAACCGCATCGTTGCGGCCGAGGATGTCGGCCAGCGCCTGGTTCGACGCGATGACCTTGCCGCTGGCCGTGACGATCAGGGCGGGAGTTTCGAGCGCATGCAGCAAGGAAACGTCCCCTCGAAAGCGTGGCGTCGCCTGCGCGAGCACTCGGTTTATGTCCAGCGATTGACGCATTCGCCCGCCGATCCCTTGCAGGATCGACCCGACAAAGCTGTGCATCTCCTGCCCGAATCTCCCATCGTAATGCGCCGCGAGTACGGCCGCGCGGCTTCCCTCCTTGATCAGGGATATGCCGGTGGCGCTATCCATCTGTCCTTCGGGGCGTGCCAGGTCATGGTAGAACTCCGTCTTGCGGAACTCTTCTGGGGGCAGCAGGTGGTCGGACCATACGGGGCGCTTGACGGTGGAGCGGATCATCAAATCGCGCCAGGGCGATATCCGGACATAGTAGTCGGCGTAGTTGCGTAGCGTGCTGTCCATGAAGCCGCTGCTGTGGATCGTCAGGGACTTGGATGCTTCATGGTCGAGGACCTGAAAGGTGACCTTCGAATCCAGTGTCTTCTGGCGAAGCAGGTCGATGAAGTCGGCCCAGCGCCCCGGCTCGAGCGCGGCTGCGTCCGCGACCTCGCCAAGCTCGGAGAGTGCCTTCGTCAGATAGGATCTGCGTCTGTGCATGCGCGCCTCGCCGCAACCCTAGGGTATTTTGTTCCGCACTTGAAGATATGCCCGTAGAGATCGGCATCTTTCACACCGACGACTGAAATGGGCCGCGTAAGACAGTAGGGGGTGCCTGTCTCGTCGTGACCTTGAGGAACCTTACATCGGCGGGCCGCGTTTGCTTGCCGATTGGGATTGGCAACGCGCCGGCCCCACGTGGAGGAGATCTCCCATGAGACTTCGAATTCTACTCGCAACGACCCTCTTTGCTTCCGCCCTGATCGGCGTGGTGCCCGCGGTCTCCGCGCAGGGCGTCATCATCGACGAGGGCGGTGTCCGGGTCGTGCCGCAGCAGGGCCGCGGCTATGACCGCTACGACCGGCAGGATCGCCAGGACAGTTACGATCGCGGAATCGGCCCGCGCGATGCGCGTCGCATCGCACGCGGCGCTGGCATGGCCGATGTGAACAGCGTTGGCCGACGCGGCCGCGCCTGGATCGTCGACGGCGAGGATTATCGCGGTCGGGACATCCGCGTCACCATCAGCGCCCGCAGCGGCGAAGTGATGGACGTCCAGCGCTACCGTCGCTGATACGTTTCCTCAGATGCGAAAGGGGTCCAGCCCGAAAGGCTGGGCCCCTTTTGTATCCGCCTTGTTGGGGCTCGGTGCCCGCGCCGTGCCGCGGTGATAGGCGGGTCGAGGATAGCTGCGCTTCCATTGCCTGCCTGCATCTCCGCCCAAATCCTTACGGCGCCTTTTCATGTCGCATTGCGGGACTGGAAGCCTTTGCCCGTTGTCGATAGTGTATCTTCAGTCTTGGAAGCATCGGCGCCGCTGCATTCGTGTCGTCGCGGCCAGTTTGAAATTAGTTCGAATGTAGTTTCGTTTTAGCGCAGAGATATCGCATGGAAGAGCTGTTCTCCGGTCAGTCTTACCGGGTATGGGCGGATTTGCAGAACGATGGGCCGGCGGTGGTCTGCTTTGATCCCTGGTACAACCGCCAGGATCCGGACCGTCCCGCGTTTGGCCTGCGCTATTTCTCGACCAACAACATCAATGTCGTGGCCGTGAAATCCCATGGCAATCACTGGTACCAGCATGCCGAGATGGATGAGGTCGTTGACCGCATCAACCAGCGGCTGGGCAGTCGGCAGCGCGTCGGCTACGGCTCGAGCATGGGCGGCTATGGCGCGCTCAATTTCTCCGAGCGCCTGTCGCTCGACCGCGTGCTGCTGTTCGCACCGCAATTCTCGGCCGATATCCGCACCGTGCCGTGGGAGCGGCGCTGGCAAAGCGAGCAGGATACGCTGGCCTGCCGGTATGATGCCGTGGCGCAGATCGCCCCGGTCGGCGGCTACATCTTTTTCGACCCCCACAATCGCAACGACCAACGGCATGCCGATCTGATCCGGCAGCGCCATCCTTTGACGCCCATCAAGATGCCGTTCTCGGGCCATCATGCGCTCGACTGGTTCAGCCAGAACCGGACCATCAGCGCGCTGATCCGGTCGCTGGTGTTCGACGGCACCCGCGAGCGAGAGGCAATTCGCGCCCGGCGGCAGGATCGGGCCAAGGTCGCGACCTACTGGCTCAATCTCTCGGCGCATCTGCGGGCCAAGGGACGGATGGGACCGGCGCTGCAGGCGGCCCGGCAGGGGGCGGCCTGCGAAAAGGGCGACCTGATCTTCGCGCGCCACACCTATGCCATGTGCCTCTACGCCACTGGCGAGACGGAGGCCGCCAGCGCCATCTGGCAGGCGGCGCTCGCCAATCCCGAGGAAACAAACCGCCAGCGTTGGCTGCTCCGCCAGTCGATCGCCGATCATGGCTGGGAAGAACTCCGCAGCGCCTTTTTGGAGCCAGCGGCATCGGCCTAGGCCAGCCCCGCGATGCCAGAGCGAATGCTAGAGAAGCGACACGCTCGGGGTAGGGCCGGGTGTCGGCCTCTCCGGGTTTTGCGGCGTTCGCGACACGATTTTGCACAGCCGCGTTGCGAGTTGTGCAATTCCCCTATCCAGCACGCCGCCAAGATGGCAGAAAGCCGCCGCTGCGGGCGTGGCGAAACTGGTAGACGCAAGGGACTTAAAATCCCTCGACCTCGGTCATGCGGGTTCGATCCCCGCCGCCCGCACCAGCGCCGGAAAACCTAGATGTCGATGCCGTCTTCCGGGTGGTCGGCGCGGATTTCCGCGACCGCGCGCATCAGGATTTCCACGACGCGGTGCTGCTCGATCGAGCTTGCGCTGATCTTCGAGGCGATCGCCGCCTTCAAGGCGCGCCGTGCGTCGTTCATTTCGGGAATGACGCCGGGAATGTCGCGATCGGGCCGGTCGTCGCGCAAGGCGGCCTCGCCGCGCCCGAACCATTCCCGCGCCTGCGCGATGCGGCGGCCGATCCGGTCTAGATGGTCGAGGATCACGTCGACCGCGAGCCGGTTCTCCGCCAGATAGGCCGTGCCCATCGGCGAGATGGAATAGACCTTCTTGTTGCCCTGGCTGCTCGCCGTCGCGTGGCCCGCCTCCTCGAGATAGTTGAGGGTCGGATAGATCACGCCCGGGCTCGGGCTGTAGCTGCCGCTGGTCAGTTCCTCGATGGCCTTGATGATGTCGTAGCCATGACGGGGCAGATCCGCGAGCAGCGAGAGCACCACCAGGCGCAGATCGCCATCGGCGACCATGCGGCCGACACGGAATCCGTCGCCGCCCCTTCCGCCCAGCGGCGCGCGGCCTGAGACCGGGCTTTCGGGGCTGTCGCCGCGGCGGGCCATCGACAACAGGCCACGGCCCTGGGCGGCGCGCGGATCTCCCGGAGGGGTATGAGGCAAGATCGCTCCGATATATCGTAAGATACAAAATCGCTAAATCGATCGCGCTTTCGCGTCAAGATATATCTTACGACATGTCGCGGCGCAGCCGCAGGCGAGGCGGCGGTCACGCTGACCTCGCTTCTGTGTCGCTCGTCATTGTATGTTGACGCGCCGTTCGGATGATGCGCGGCCCGACTGACCCCGTAGCAGAGCGAACCAGCGCCTATGGACATGCCGACTGCCATTCCCAGCCCTGCCACGCAGGCGATTCCGCTCGACGAGAAGCGCTGGCGAAAGACGCTGTTCGGCATGCTGCTCGATTCGCGCGCCCGCTTCGGCGGCAAGCGCGAGGTGATCGAGGACAATCAGCGCAAGCCCATGACCTTCGATCGCGTCGTCATCGGCGCGCAGGTGCTGGGCCGGGTCTTTGCGGCGAAGACGAAGCGCGGCGAGCGGGTCGGCCTGCTGCTGCCCAACGTCGCCACTGTGGCGCCGGCCTTTTTCGGCCTGGTGGCGTTTGGCCGGGTGCCGGCCATGCTCAACTTTTCCGCCGGGCCGAAGAACCTGCTCGTCGCCTGCAAGGCGGCCGACATCAAGCATGTGATTTCCTCGCGCCGCTTCATCGCCGAGGGCAAGCTGGAAGAACTCGTCGCGGCGCTGCAGGCGCATGTCGAGATCCTGTGGCTCGAGGACATCGGCAAGACCGTCAGCAAGTTCGACAAGCTGCGCGGGGTCGTCTCGTCCTGGCTGGCGCGTCCGCTGCATGCGCTTTCCCGTGTCAAGCCGGACGACATCGCCGTCCTGCTGTTCACCTCCGGCTCGGAGGGAGCGCCGAAGGGCGTGGCCCTGACGCATGCCAACGTGCTCGCCAATGTCGAGCAGTTCCTGCGGACGCTGGAGCTGAAATCGGACGATTCGCTGTTCAATCCGCTGCCGGTGTTCCATTCCTTCGGCATGACGGTCGGCCTGATCGCGCCGTTCGCGATCGGCATGCGCGTGTTCTTCTATCCGACGCCGCTGCACTACAAGCAGATCCCGGCGCTGGTGCGCGATAGCGGCTCGACCATCCTGATCGGTACCGATACCTTCGCGGCCGGCTGGGCGCGCATGGCCGAGCCCGAGGATTTCGCCAAGCTGCGGCTTGTGGTGCTCGGCGCCGAGAAGATCAAGCCGGCGACCCGCACGCTCTGGCGCGACCGCTTCGGCATCGAGCTGTTCGAGGGCTACGGCGCGACCGAGGCGGCGCCCGTCGTCTCTGCCAATACGCCGCTCTATCATCGCGACGGCACGGTCGGCCGGTTGCTGCCGGGCATGTCCTATCGGATCGAACCGGTGCCGGGCCTCGAGGAAGGTGGTCGCTTCTGGATCAAGGGGCCGAACGTCATGCTCGGCTACATGCGCGAAAGCGCGCCGGGCGTCCTGGAGAAGACCCCGGATGGCTGGCACGACACCGGCGATATCGTCACGCTCGATTCGGACGGCTACATCACCATTCGCGGCCGCGCCAAGCGCTTTGCCAAGATCGGCGGCGAGATGATCTCGCTGGCGGCGGTCGAAGCCTATGCGGCGCAGGTCTGGCCGGACAATATCCACGCCGCCGTCTCGGTGCCGGACGAGCGCAAGGGCGAGCAGATCGTGCTGGTGACCGACCGGGTCGAGGCGGACCGCAATGCGCTGATCGCTTCCGCCAAGCTGCATGGCGTGCCGGAAATCATGGTGCCGAAGCGGATCGTCACCATCGAAGCGCTGCCGATGCTGGCGACGGGCAAGACGGACTATCTGGCGATCGCGGCGTTGGCGCGGGGATAGGGTTTGCGTGCATGATGCGCGGGAACGGGAAGGCGCTTGTGCCGGAGGTTCGTTGCGCATCGTGGCGATGACGGCGTCCGCGCCTTTCGAAACTGCGTCCTACCCCAGCGGATCGAGCCGATCCGGCATGTTGCGACCAAAGCGGACATGATGAACAGCAACACCGAGCGCATTCGAAGCGGGATCGACGCGATCCTCGACCGGCTTCGATCGATAGGCTGGGTTGCGCTGGTCGTGTTCTGCGCCGCTGAACTCGGCATTCTGACCCGGCCACTCGGATTCGTCGCGGCCTTCTGGCCTGCCAATGCCATCCTGCTTGGCCTCTTCGTCATTCGTCCGGCCTTCTCGGACGTCTATGGCTGGCTGGCGGCGGTGGCGGCGTTTCTCTTTGCCGGCTATCTGAGCGGTGATGAATTCGCCACCAGCCTGTGGCTGACGGCCGCCAACATACTGGGCGTCGCGAGCGGCGTGCTCCTGTTCCGACGCCTTGGGGCGGAGGATCGGGCGCTCCGCCATCCCCTGTCGGTGCTGCGCATGCTGCTGATCTGCGTCGCCGCCGCCGGCACTTCGGCCGTGGTGGGTTGCCTGATCGCGCCTGTCCTGTCGAATTTCTCGATCCGCACCGGCATCGCCTTCTGGTTCACCACCGAGCTCAGCAACTACGTCATCATCCTGCCGGTTCTGCTGACCCTGCCGGCGGTGTGGGACCTGGAGAAGCTCGCCACTTCACTGGTCAACTTCGAGCCCGATGCCAAGACGACGATGCCCATGGCGGCGCTCTGCCTCTCGGTGGTGGGGTCCGTCGCCATTGGCGGGCCGGGCGCGATCGCGTTTCCGGTGCCCGCGCTGCTCTGGTGTTCGCTCACCTACGGATTGTTCCCGACGACCCTGCTGGTGATGATCACGAGCCTCGCCATGCTGGCGGCGGAGTCGGCCGATCTCTACGTCCTGATGCCCTCCGACGATCTGCTCGACAGCAAGACTTCCTTCCGCCTCGGCCTGACCCTGCTGGCGATGGGGCCGCTGACGGTCGCGACCATCTCGGTCATGCAAAGGAAACTGCTGGCCCGTCTCGATCGCGCCGTCAGCATGGACGGCCTGACCGACATCCTGGCGCGTCGCGCCTATCTCGAGCGCAGCGCCGTGCTGCTCGCCAAGCCGCGTGCCAATCTCTTTTCCGGCGTTGCCGTGCTGATGATCGACATCGACCACTTCAAGCGGGTCAATGACCAGCATGGCCATGCGGCGGGCGACGCGGTCCTGATCGCGGTGACCGATGCGATCGCCGGCGAGCTTCGGCGCCACGATCTGTTCGGCCGGGTCGGCGGCGAGGAGTTTGCGATCACCCTGCCGGACATTCCCTGCGACGACGCCGTCGCCATGGCAGAGCGGCTGCGCCATACGGTGGAGCGCTTGTCCGTGTCTGCCGGCGGGACCGATATCCGGGTCAGCATTTCGATCGGCGTCGTGCACCGCGTGCGCCATCCGGCGGGCGGCGTGATCGAGATGCTGCCGCTCGCCGACGCCGCGCTCTACCAGGCGAAGGCGATGGGGCGGAACCGGATCGTCCTCTTTGCGGCGCCGAGCCGGACCAGCCCGGCAACGCTCTAGGACGACCGCCAGCCATAGATCCAGTCGTAACGCTGCAGAAGCCTCCGGCCGCCCAGCGCCGTCATGGCGAGGTCGCGGGCGGTCGCCATCGGGCCGCCCAGATGATAGATCTGCCCGGCCTGGCGGGCCGTCTTCCAGACCCGCATCACCCGGGGGCGGCGCTGCGCCTGGTAGCGTTGCAGCGCGTCGGGGACGGGCGCATTGGACAGTTCGCGCGCTATCACGTCTGCATCCTCGATCGCCATCGCTGCGCCTTGCGCCAGGAAGGGCAGCATGGCGTGCGCGGCATCGCCGATCAGCGCGATCCGGCCATCGACCCAGGTGCCGGTCGGGGCCACTTCCGTCAGGCACCAGCGCGTCCATTGCAGGTCGAGCTCGGTCAGCCGGCTGATGTAGCGCGTGCTGTCGCGATCGAAGCGCTGGCGCAGAACCTCGGCGGCGCCCGGGCCGCTCCAGCTATCGTCGCCCCAGTCTTCCTCGATCACGACGATGATGTTGATCAGGCGGGCGCTGCGCAGCGGATAGATGACGACATGGGCATCGCGGCTCAGCAGCACAGTGGTGCGCTCATGCGGCAGGTCGCGCGGCGCGATCCCGACGGGAATGGTCGATCGCCAGGCCGTGCGGCCGTTCGGCCGGGGCGGCGAGGCGCCATCGACAGCCTGCTTCAGTTTGGAGCGTACGCCGTCGGCCACGATCATGGCGTCGAAATCGAGCGTCTCGTCGCCCACCGACAGCGTGGCGCTGTCGCGCGTCTGGCGCACCGACGTCGCCTCGGCGCCGAGCCGCAATTCGATCCGCGGCTCCGCCTGGACGGCTTCGAGCAGGATGGCTTGAAGATCGGCGCGATGCAGCAGCCGGTAGGGCGCGCCATAGGCCCGGCGGGCGCTCTCGCCCAGCGGCAGGCTGACGATCGGCTCGCCGGTCCGGCCCGAGCGCATGTCGATCGCCTCGGGCAGCACCGCTGCGCGATCCAGCGCTTCGGTCAGGTCCAGCGATTCCAGGATGCGCCCGGCATTGGGCGAGATCTGCAGTCCCGCGCCGACTTCCGACAATTGCGGCGCACGCTCGATCACGGTCGAGGCGATGCCCCGTCGCGCCAGCGCGAGGGCTGTGGTCAGGCCCGCGATGCCCGCGCCTGCAATTCCGACGCGGATCGACGTCATGCCCCGGGTCCGTTACGCCGCGATCGGATCGATGAACAGGTGGCCGGGCGGCGACGTCTCCGTGCCGTGCAGGCGGGGATTGAAGCGATAGAGGGTCGAGCAGTAGGAGCAGACCTTCTCGTGGTCGTCGCCCATGTCGATGAAGATGTGCGGATGGTCGAAGGGCGGCTTGGCGCCGACGCACATGAATTCCTTGACGCCGATCTCGATCGTCACGACACCGGAATCGTTATGGAAATGCGGAATCACATGTGCGGCCATGGCGCGGGTCCGTCGGTTCGAAGCAACAATTTCGCGGACCATAGCGTTGTGATCGCGCTATGAACAGACCGGGCTCACTTCCGGCGCGGCGACACCTTGGCGCGGCCGCAACCATCCTTCATAAGTGCGCCGCAGACATCCTCGGGTTCCCCTCATGCAAAGCTTCCTTTCGAACGGCTACTCCATCGCTTATCTCGATGAGGGCAAGGGGCCGCCGATCCTGCTTATCCACGGTTTCGGATCGAGCGCGCGGGTCAACTGGGTCAATCCCGGCTGGGTCGACACGCTGGTTAAGGCCGGGCGCCGGGTCATCGCCTTCGACAATCGCGGCCATGGTCACAGCGACAAGCCGCATGACGTGGGCGCCTACCGGGTCGCCGCCATGGCGGAGGACGCGCGCAACCTGCTGCAGCATCTGGGGATCGCCCGCGCCGACGTGATGGGCTACTCCATGGGCGCGCGCATCGCGGCCTTCCTGGCGCTCGGACATCCCGAGATGGTGAAGTCGATGATCCTGGGCGGCCTCGGCTACGGCATCGTCACCGGCATCGGCCCCTGGGGCCCGGTCGTCGATGCGCTGGAGACGGAAGAGCCGGACAGCATCGCGGATCCGATCGGCCAGATGTTCCGTAAGTTCGCCGACCAGACCAAGAGCGACCGCGTGGCGCTCGCCGCCTGCATGAAGGCGACGCGCCAGGCGATCTCGGCCGACGACCTCGCCACGCTGCGTCTGCCGGTGATGATCGCCGTCGGCGAACGCGACGAATTGGCCGGCTCCGCCGCCGACCTCGCCGAGATCATCCCGAATGCCGAGGTGCTGGATATTCCGAAGCGCGACCACATGCTGGCCGTCGGCGACAAGGTCTACAAGGCCGGCGTGCTGGCATTTCTGGAGAAGAATGGCCTGCGTTCCGCCTGAGCCAAACGCCTGTTCGGACAACGGGTTGGCGGCGTCGGTGCAGAGGATGATTCAAGCCGCGGGGCCCGTTGCAGGACGCGCTTGAGCGGCGGACAGTACCGTATTGGCTGTGCCGATGATTTGATTTCCGTTGCTTTTTCGCGTCCGGCCGATATGTCTCTCCCCCCGTCCGGAGCGCGCATCGCCGGCGCGGGTCGTGAGCAATATCTACTCACGGATGTCTGTTTTGCGGCATTTGGCCCCCATGTTAGGGTGCTGCCTGGAAATGGCTGCAGAGATGGATGGCAGCAAGGAGACGTCAATGTCGGCCGTCAATTCCCGCCTCGTCGGCGAGGGTCTCGCCAGCTTCGATCCGCTCTGGTCCGCCATGCGGGTGCAGGCCGAAGAAATCATGCGCGCCGAGCCGGCCCTCGCGAGCTTCATCTACGCGACGGTTCTGAACCATGATCGTCTGGAAGACGCGGTCGCGCACCGCATCGCCGAACGGCTGCATCATCGCGATCTCTCGGCCGAGTTCATCCGCCAGGCCTTTGCCGAGGCGTTCGCCTCCGAGCCGGACATCACCAAGGCCGTGCGCGTCGATATCCAGGCCGTGCTCGACCGCGACCCGGCCTGCAACCGGGCCATCGAGCCGATCCTCTATTTCAAGGGCTTTCACGCGATCGAGACCCATCGCCTGGCCAACTGGCTGTGGCGGCAGGGCCGGCGCGACTTCGCCTATTACCTGCAGAGCCGGGCGTCGTCCGTGTTCCAGGTGGACATCAATCCGGCCGTGCCGATGGGCAAGGGGATCTTCCTCGACCACGCTACCGGCCTCGTCGTCGGCGAGACCGCGGTGATCGAGGACGACGTCTCGATCCTCCAGGGCGTGACGCTCGGTGGCACCGGCAAGGAGACGGGCAACCGTCATCCCAAGGTGCGTCACGGCGTGTTGCTTGGCGCCGGCGCCAAGATCCTCGGCAATATCGAGATCGGCCATTGCTCGCGGGTTGCGGCCGGTTCCGTCGTGCTGCACGCTGTGCCGCCCAACACGACGGTGGCGGGCGTGCCGGCCAAGGTGGTCGGCAAGGCGCCCTGTGCCGAGCCGTCGCGGATGATGGACCAGATCGTGCCGGATCAGGCATAGTCGACATAGTTTCGTGGGTTGTAGCGGCGTCGCTCGGGGCGATGTCGCGACGGGCCTTGGCGCTTGCTGCGTCGGGGTGGCACCCGGTCTTTTCCCCGAACCTCAGGAGATCAAATTGGATCGAAAAGAGATCCAGAAGCTCGAGAGCTTCTTTCACCGCCGCTTCAACATGAAGGGCATCACCATTCGTCCGCGCCCCCGCAAGGACGACACCGCGGAAGTCTATTTCGGCGATGAATTCGTCGGCGTCCTGTTCCGGGACGACGAGGAGGGCGAACTCTCCTACAACTTCACGATGGCCATCCTCGACATCGACCTCGAGGAAGCCTGAGACGAAGCGCCTGAGGCGCCTCGTCGATCGACACTGAGGTTCCATGATTGGCGCTGGTTCAACCCAGCCGCCGGTCGTGGGCACCGCCAGAAGCGGCGACCCTTGCGTCCCCGCCCGCCGGTCCGGCGCGGAGCGCGACTCGCCCCGCAGCCTTGGATCGGATCCCCTTATGCCCCTGCACGCGCTCGACGGAATCTGGCCGGACGTTCCCGCCGCAGACCGGTTCTGGGTCGCCCCGGACGCGCGCGTGATCGGCAAGGTCACGCTCGGCGACGAGGTCGGCATCTGGTTCGGCGCCGTGCTGCGCGGAGACAATGAGCGCATCACCATCGGTGCGCGCAGCAATGTCCAGGAACATTGCGTCCTCCACACCGACATGGGCTATCCGCTGACGATCGGCGAGGGCTGCACCATCGGCCACCGCGCCATCCTGCATGGCTGCGTGATCGGCGAGAACAGCCTGGTCGGCATGGGCGCCACCATCATGAATGGCGCCAGGATCGGCGCGAACTGCGTCATCGGCGCCGGCGCGCTGGTGCCCGAAGGCAAGGAAATCCCGGATGGCTCTCTGGTCGTCGGCGTGCCGGCCAAGGTGATCCGTGCGCTGGACGAGGCAGCCATCATCAAGCTGCAGGGCGCTGCGACGCACTATGTCGCCAACTGGCGCCGCTACGCCGCCGGCTTCGAATAGCGGTCTCGTGACCCGAGCCACAAGAAAAGCCCGCCGGTCCGGCGGGCTTTGTATTTCGCAGGGCCGGAGCTCAGTTGCATTCCTGTCCCGGCTCCACAGGCCGCTTGACCTGCTGGCTCAGCACGAACGGGTTGTCGACATTGACGTTGCCGCGCAATTTGTAGCGGCAGACCCATTGCGTTCCCTGATGACCGTCGATCTCGCAGGTGGCGCGACCGCAGCCGAGATACTCGGTGTCTTTCCAGACCACCTGGGTGAAGTGGCCGTTGACCCTCGCACAATTCCGGGTGAATCCCCCGACGAAGACCGGATTGTTGAAGTCGTAATTGTCGATTTCACAATACCAGCTCTGGTCGAACGCATCCTGATCCGAGAGCGCCGGCAGGACGGGGTTGCCGTTCTGGATGTAATAGGCATTGGCCAGGTTCTCGCCGGTGTCTGGGGCGATGTTGGGGTCATGGGCTCCGACAATGCATTTGCTCGCATAAGTCTGCGCCGCCTTGGCAATGGACTCACACCATTTGAGCTTCGGGACGCAATGTTGCGCCCGCCGATCATTGTGCGCCTTGAGCATGTCGCTCCATTCGGAGGGCACTTCGTCGCCGCCGTCCGGGCAATCGACAACCTTTTCAGGTTCTCCCGCTTTGACCTTGATCTGGTCGAAGGTGTCGCAGACCAGGCCGATCGCATTCACATGCTTACCGTAACGAATGCGGGCGCCGACAACGGCTTCGCCGGTCGGACACATCTCGAAGATGCTCGGAAAGTAAGGCGAGGTGTTGCCAAGGTCCAGATTGTGTCGCGCGGTGCTGGTGGTCGAGACGCACTCAAAGACGAAGCTGCGGATCTGGCGTTCACCCCCGGTCATCGTCAGTCCGACGCCGTGAATGACGAAGCCGGGCAGGCATGTTCCGCTGGATTCGCCACCACCCGTCCCCGCCACGTGCCGGCAGCACGTCTTTCGCAAGGCCCGTTGCACCCGTGGTCGGGTCCACAGGCGCGCAGGTGAGGGCGATCTGATCCACCCATGCGCCGGAGCGAAGGCGAAGACCGACGAGTATCGTCCCTGAGGGGCAACTGTCGGTAACATCATGGTCGCCCACGCCGCCAAAGGGCGGGAAAGCTACGAAGGCTCGAGCTTCGCCTGCATAAAGGATGAGACTGAAGAGCGAGAAAGCCAACAGCGCAGCGAGAGCGCTGCCGTTCCATCTGGAGCGAGCGTTCGACATAAACCGCGTTCCCTCTGCTGAAAGGCCCCGACCGGAATTATGAGGCCCAGAGAATAACGCAGAAGTGACGTAAGGGAAAGTAGTGGTCAGCTTGCCGGACAAGCGGGCTTCCGTCGCCGCCAGGGGGCGGCGCGGATGGGGTGTCGGCGTGAAGAATGCCTCAGCCTAAGGCGGCTGGAGCAGGCCGCCCAGGCGGCCTGCCGGCGCGATCAGCGCTTGATGCTGCCGACGAGGGTCGGCCGGTCGTCGTCGATGGCAACCCAGCGGCCGCTGTTCTGGTCGGACTGGCGCTTGACGAACTGGTACTCGGTGTCGCCCCAGAGCTTGATCTTCGGCTCGAGATTGTCGAGCACGAGGTCGCCGCGATCGGAGCGGACGGTCAGCACCGCATGGCCTTCGCCATTGGTCTGGCGCACCACGGTGATCAGCAGGGCGCCTGCCGGCCAGCCCTTCTCGATCAGTTCGCGGCGCTTCAGCAGAACGAAGTCTTCGCAGTCGCCCTTACCGTCATCGGGATAGTTCCAGTATTCCTGACGACCATAGAGTTCTTCGTCGGTTACAGGCTCAATGGCAGTATTGACGTTGTCGTTGACGGCGATCAGCTCGTTCCAGCGCGTGACCGTCAGATGAACGGGAGCGGCATTGCGCGTGATCTCGTTGCATTCGACCGGCATCCGCGAGCAGAGCTCATAGTGGCCGACCGGCTGGCTTGTCTTGCCTGTTACCCGCATGAATGCGGCGTGTTCCTGTGCGGAAGCCCCGGCGATCAGGCCGAAGAACAACGCAAGCCCGGCAATGCAACTCGATACGCGTACAAACGACATAGAACCCGTCCTCTTGTCCGAGGAAGACTATGCCATATATGCTTTTACTGGGATCTAAGCCAAGCCCGATGATTCTAATCGACTTCTCTTCAAATTCGCGACGAAGTTTAAGCTTTGGTTTAATGAACGATTAACCAATTGCTCTCGCGCCATTGTCTCTGCTGAGTGGACAATGCGGAGCGGTCCGGCAAGCGTTTGTGGCGGAATCGCTGGGTTCCGGGGTCCGCTGTGATGCGGCGGACACATCATGGTAAGGAAATTGTGAATAGCGCCGTGAGCCGGGCCAAAACCGGGCTCCAGCCCCTCGTCGGGACGACCGGCTCGGGCAAATTCTGACAGCGCGGGGTCGGAGCCTCAGCGCGAAGGGCTTGCCAGCGCGATCGGCGCGGGCGCCATCAGCGGCCGGGCGAGGTCAGTCGCGACCGCCATCCAGCACGACGAGATGCTGCCGGCGACGTCCGGCAGGCTGGGTCGCGACGGCCGGCGAGGTCTCGCGGTGTGTGGGCCGCGCGGAAGCGGGCAGGGGGCGGGCCGCCAGGGGCTGGCTCTCTTCGACCGGCAGCCATCGGAGGCCGGCGATCTCCAGTCTCGGGATCGGATGCAGGCCAAGCCAGTAGGGCCGCTCCAGCGGCGCCAGCAGGCCCAGCACGCGGTCGATGTGGTCGCCGTCCTGGCTGAGCGGCAGCAGCAGCATTTCTATCGCCAGCGTGCTGCCCCGCCCGGTCCGTCCGGCGAGGTCGAGCACGACCGCGGCGGCGTCGCGCGTCACGCCGGTCAGCGCCGCCCGGACAGCGTCGCGATCCGCGCCCTGCCAAAGCGACAGGAAGCTCTCGCCCGTCAGTTCCCGCCCGACGCCCGCGCAAAGGCGGGTGCCGGCGAGGCGGAACGGGAAGCTCTGCGCCTGCGACGCATCGAGGATAAAGACATCGCCCAGCAGCCCCGCAATATGCGCCGGCTCGATGGCACTGCGCAGCGGGGCGGGCCTGCCGTCGCGCTGGCGCTGCCAATAGGCGTGGAGCTGTCGGGTCGAGGAATGCCGCATCGGGATCGAAACCGCACGGCGCCCAGGCTGTCCGATGGCATCCGGGAGCGCCGCGCCTCTGCAGTCCGCGCTCCGGAGGGAAGCGATGCCGCCACCGATGAAGGCGCTCATAGCAGATGGCGGACCCGCCGGGGCAAAAGCCGCCGGATAGGGTTACGCACAAGTTGAGAGTAGTTCGATATTGATCTTAAATTTGAAGCATGACAGGTTACGTGGCGTTCACGGGGCGTCTCATGCCGGGGGGCTAGACGGGGCGTGACGAAGGCCGTCCGCGCGTGCCCGTCTGAGAAGCGCGCCGGACGGCCGATCCATTTTGACGCCCCCGTTCTCGCCACGCTTGCGCTGAATTCGTGGGCCGACTATGCCGGATCGATGAGCCCGAGAAGCGAACGCGCCGAGCGCGAACCGATATTCAACCTCCCTGTCGTCATCATTGCCTCGCTGGCCGTGCTGGCGCTTGTGCACATCCTGCGCGTCTATGTGCTGGACGAGGAACAGGCGAGCTGGCTGATCGCCACCTTCGCCTTTTTCCCGATCCGCCTGACCGGGCCGGCGATCGAGGGCTTCTATTGGCCGGGCGGGGTCGCGGGCGATGTCTGGACCTTCTTCAGCTATGCCTTCCTGCATGCCGACTGGATGCATTATGGCGTCAACGCGCTGTGGCTCGCCGCTTTCGGCACGCCGCTGGCGCGCCGTTTCGGTGTCTGGCGTTTTCTGGCCTTCTCGCTTGGCGGCGCGGCGGCCGGGGCGGCGGCGCATCTGCTGCTCTATCCTTCCGGGCAGGCGCCGCTGATCGGTGCGTCGGCGGCGATCTCGGCCCAGATGGCGGCATCGGCGCGGTTTGCCTTTTCGGCCGGCGGGCGGCTTGGCGGCGGCATCCCGCGCAGCGATGCCGATTTCCGGCCGGCGCTTTCCTTCATGGAGATGGTGCGCGACCGGCGCATCGTCGCCTTCCTCGGCGTGTGGTTCGTCTTCAACCTGGTGTTCGGCCTGCTGTTCACCCCGCCCGGCGTGACCAACAGCACCGTCGCCTGGGAAGCCCATCTCGGCGGCTTCCTCTTCGGCGTCCTGCTGTTTCCCTGGTTCGATCCGATCGGACGTCAGCGCCGCTAGATCGGCTTTCCTTGCTTTCGCCCGCGCGCGGTCCCATCATCTGCACACGGGCATGACGACCGGGGCGCAGAGCCTGGCGTCGTGCACGGTGGATGATCGCAAGGCGATCGCGCCTCCGATCATGATTGGGGTCCGGACCGGTCCAGTTCAGAGAGCGGCCGGCCCTGTCTGGAACAGGGAGCCGACGCCAATGACGGTTGCAGCCATTCTTTCCAAGAAGGGGCGGGACGTTGTCACCGTTCCCGTCGATCTCAGCATCGCCGACGTGGTCCAGATCCTGGCCACGCGCCGGATCGGCGCGGTCGTCGTCACCGATAGCGCCCAGCGCATCCTGGGCATCGTCTCGGAGCGGGACGTGGTCCGCGCCCTGGCGCGGGGCGCCGATGCGCTCGCAGGCTCGGTGTCGTCGATCATGACGGCGAAGGTCGTCACCTGCACCGACGGCCACACCATCAACGACGTCATGACCCGCATGACGGAGGGGCGGTTCCGCCATCTCCCGGTGGTCGAGGGCGACCGCCTCGCCGGCATCGTTTCGATCGGCGACGTGGTGAAGGCGCGGATCGAACAGGTCGAGCGCGAAGCCGACGAGATGCGCGCC
This sequence comes from Kaistia sp. UC242_56, assembly GCF_044452255.1. Lineage (NCBI taxonomy): Bacteria > Pseudomonadati > Pseudomonadota > Alphaproteobacteria > Hyphomicrobiales > Kaistiaceae > Kaistia > Kaistia sp. UC242_56. The sequence continues at coordinate 3,361,803 of NZ_JBIOAN010000002.1, read as the reverse complement.
TATATCGCGATGGCCTGAGCGGCCGGCGAACGGCGGCGGCGGGCTCTGCCCTCAGCCGTCGCCGTAGACGGCCTTGGGGTCGAACAGCGGTGCGTCGCCGGTGAAGTCAAGCTTCAGCTCGGGCGAGAGCGGCTGGCCGACGGGAACCGTGCGGTAGAAGCAGCCCTTGCGGCCGGTATGGCAATTCGCGCCCGTGCCCGCGGTGCTGACCTTGATCCAGATCGCGTCCTGGTCGCAGTCGACCCGCATCTCGCGGACCGTCTGGGCGTGGCCGCTGGTGGCGCCCTTGTGCCAGAGTTCCTTGCGCGAGCGGCTCCAATACCAGCCTTCACCGGTCTCGATCGTTCTGGCCAGCGCCTCGGCATTCATCCAGGCGAGCATCACGACGTCGCCCGTGTCAAAGTCGGTGACGACGGCCGCGACCAGGCCATCGGCGCCGAAGCGGGGCGTCAGCGCGCTGCCTTCCTCGACTTCGGCATGGCTGCCGGGCGTGGCGAAACGGGGCTGGTCGGTGGCAAGGGTGGTCATGGTCTACTCCGGCGGTTTGCGATCGCCATAGCGCCGGAAACGCGGCGAAGGAAGCAAAAAGGGTGCTGCGCCGCATCCCGCCGGCAAAGGGGAATACGACTCTGCCTGAAACGCTAGCGGTGCTGGACCAGCGACAGGAAGCGGGCGCGCTCGGCCGGGTCCTTGTGGAAGATGCCGGTAAAGCTCGTGGTGATGGTCGAGACGCCGGATTTGTGGGCGCCGCGCATGGAAACGCAATGATGCTCGGCTTCCAGCATTACGGCGACGCCGCGCGGATCGAGACCGCTATCGACGGCCTGGGCGATCTGGTTGGTCAGCCGCTCCTGCATCTGCAGGCGGCGGGCGAAGATGTCGACGACCCGGGCCAGCTTCGACAGGCCGACCACGCCGCTCCTCGGATAATAGGCGATATGCGCCTTGCCGATGAACGGCACCATGTGGTGCTCGCAGTGCGAAAAGAAGGGGATATCGCGCACCAGGACGATGTCGTCATAGCCGCCGGCCTCGTCGAACACGCGGTCCAGCGTTTCGGCGGCGTCTTCGTGATAGCCTTTGTAGAATTCGCCAAAGGCCTTGGCGACGCGCTTCGGCGTGTCGAGCAGGCCCTCGCGCGACGGGTCGTCGCCGGCCCAGGCGATCAGCGTGCGGACGGCGGCTTCGGCTTCCTCGCGGCTCGGACGATGGCTCGCCTGCGGAACAGGCTGCGTCTCGGGCTTTGCCGGGGGGCTCTTGGCGTCCATGGGGGTACTCCGACTGGGCCGGACTCGGGCGGAGGATCCCGAATGGGCCGATGGTGCGACTGCGTGGCCGCAGTCCTACTATCTGGTCCCTCGGTTGGCGAGTTTCTATATTGGCGTGAGGAGGTCGCAATGATCGACGACATCTACAATGCGCGGATCCTGGAATTCGCCGCCAGTATCTCGCGACTCGGCCGGCTCGACCAGCCGGACGCGAGCGCGACGGCGCATTCCAGGCTCTGCGGCTCGACCGTGACCGTGCATCTCAAGATGGACGGCGACGTCGTCAGCGACTTCAGCCATGAGGTGCGCGCCTGCGCGCTGGGCCAGGCTTCGTCCTCGGTGATGGCGCGGCATGTCGTCGGCACCGACGCGCCGACCTTGCGGGCGCTGCGCGAGACCATGCGGAAGATGCTACAGGAGAGTGGCGCGCCGCCGGAAGGTCGCTTCGGCGATCTCCGATTCCTCGAGCCGGTGCGCGACTACAAGGCCCGCCATGCCTCGACCCTCTTGACCTTCGACGCGGTGGTCGATGCGATCGACCAGATCGAGGCGAAGCGGCAAGCGCTTGAAATGACGAGCTGTTAGTCGAGCCACCGGATGGTGGCAGGGAGATTGGCCATGCGGATGCAGAATTCTCTACAGATGGCACGGGGCGCGGTGGTTTGCCTCCTCGCTCTTGCCGCTGGAACCAGCGCGGCCTTCGCCCTTTCCAACGACGCGCAGGCCATCGTCGACCGGGTCAAGGCGACGACGCCCGAGTTGCACCCGGTCTGTTCCGACCGGGGCAAGCTCACCCAGGTGGTGACGGCGGCGACGATCGCGCTGGCCGAGGCCAAGAAGATCAATGGCGACCACACGGTCGCCCGGGCAGCGGGCCAGGAGGCCGGGCGCTATCTGTACTTCCACTGCCCATCGTGACGGCTGCCGGCACGGATCGGCCCGGACCGAGCCTTCGGCCGGCCGGGCAGGGGGCGATCTCTCGCCCGCGCGCTGGCCGGGGCTGCTCGGCATCGGGCTGATCCGCGTCTACAAGCTGACGCTCTCGCCCTTCATCGGCCAGAACTGCCGCTATCTGCCGACCTGTTCCAGCTATGGCGAGGAATGCATTCGCCGCTATGGGCTGTGGGCCGGCGGCTGGATGACGCTGGCGCGCTTCCAGCGCTGCGGTCCCTTCGGCGCCTCCGGCTACGACCCGGTGCCGGAAGAGCTGCCGTCAGAGGGCCGCTGGTACCGGCCCTGGGCCTATGGAAGATGGACGGGCAAGCATATCGACCCGAAGACGAGGCTGGATCTCTAGCCGCCGAAATAGCTCGGCCGGTCAAGATCGGCGATCAGGCCGGGGCCGGTCGGCTGCCACCCGAGGGTACGGCGGGTCCATTCGCTGGAGGTCGGGTTGTCGATCGCTGCGAAATGCGCGAACCAGCCGAAATGGGATGCGGCCTCCTCTTCCGAAAGGCTGACGACCGGCAAGCCCAGCCGCTTTCCGATGATGCCGGCGATCTCGCGGAACGGGACGCCGCCTTCGGCCGACGCGTGATAGCGGGCATCGGCCGCGCCTTTCTCCAACGCCAGCCGGAACAGGGCCGCCGCATCCTGGCGGTGCACCGCCGGCCAAAGGTTCCGCCCGGCGCCGATATAGGCGGATCTTCCCTTTTCACGCGCCATGCCGATCAGCATTGGCACGAAGCCGTGGTCGCCATCGCCATGGACGGAGGGCGGCAGGCGGACGATCGAGACGCGCACGCCTCGGGCCGCTGCCAGCCTCGCCGCTTCCTCGGTGGCAAGGCGCGGGTTGGGGTTGCCGGCGCGGGGCATGTCGGCTTCCGTCACCATGCCCTGGCCGGACAAAAGTCCGGTGCCGGAGGTGATGGCTAGCGGTCGGTCCGATCCGACGAGTCCGGCCCCCAGCGCTTCTATGACGGCGCGGTCCCACTCACAGCTGGCTTTGAAATTCGTGAAGTCATGGTTGAAAGCGGTGTGGATCACGCCGTCCGCGAGGTCGGCGCCTTTCCGCAGGCTGTCGAGATCGGTGAGATCGCCGCGATGCGGCGTGGCCCCGGCGGCGGCGAGCGCGCTCGCCGAAGCGTCGGAGCGGGCGAGGCCCAGAACCTGATGGCCGCCATCGATAAGGTTTCGGACGAGGGCGGAGCCGACGAAGCCCGAGGCTCCGGTGACGAAAACGCGCATGAGATGGATCCTCTTTGGGGCTCGGTCTGGCCGATCGCGGCCTTGGATCCGCAAGCTAGGCTCGGGCGACGATACGATCTATGCTGGGAAATCCGCATTTCATTCGCAATCGTCCGGTGCTCGTCATGGATCCGCTTTCCGACGTGCTGTCGCTCATGCGGCCGCGCAACCACATGTCCGCCGGCTTCGACGCGGGCGGAGACTGGTCGATCCAGTTTCCCGACCAGTGGGAAAGCATCAAATGCGGCGCCATCGTCTCCGGAAGCTGCTGGCTGACGGTCGACGGCGTCGCCGACCCCGCGCGGCTGGAGGCGGGCGACAGCTTCTTGCTGCCCAGTGGGCGGCCGTTCTGCCTTTCGAGCGACTTGGCGCTGGCGCCCGTCGGCGCGGCTTCGGTGTTCGCCCATGTTCCGGAAGGCGGCATCGTCACGCATCAGGGCGGCGGGGATTGCCTGCTCGTCAGCAGCCGCTTCGCCCTCGCCGGCAACTACGCCTCGATGCTGCTCGGCGTGCTGCCGCCCATCGTTCACCTTCGAAAGGAGACGGATCCGGCGACGCTGCGCTGGTCTGTGGAGCGAATGATGCAGGAATTGCGCGATCCGCAGCCGGGCGGCTTCCTCGTGGTCCAGCATCTGGCCCACATGATCCTGGTGCAGGCCCTGCGGCTGCATATGGCGGAAGGTCCGGCTGGCGGCGTCGGCTGGCTCTTTGCGCTCGGCGACCGGCAGATGGGAGCCGCCATCACCGCCATGCACGGCGATCCCGCGCATCGCTGGACCTTGCAGGCGCTGGCGGACCTGGCCGGTATGTCGCGCTCGACCTTCGCGCTCCGATTCAAGGAGACGGTCGGCAAGTCGCCGATGGAATATCTGACGCGCTGGCGCATGCTGCTGGCCGGCGACCGTCTCGCGAACTCGCGGGATTCGATTTCTACCATCGCTCTTTCGCTCGGCTACGAGTCGGAAAGCGCCTTCAGCACCGCCTTCAAGCGCATCATGGGCGGGTCGCCACGGCAATATGGCCGGGCCGGCACCCATGCTCGCCGCTCTGACGGCGCGAGCGGCACCGGGCGGCCGGATACGTTCGAACCGCGTGCCGAGGAACGTGAGGTTCGCGTCGGCGATCAGCTGGCCTCGGCGGCGTCGGAATAGGGCAGCGAGGCGGCGAGGATCCAGGCTTGGAACGCCCGCATCGCGGGCGTCGGCGCGGAGGATTTCAGCCAGGTCAGCCAGTAGCAGCCATGGGTGACGAAGATCTCGAAGGGCTGCTGGATGGCGCCTGCCGCCAGCTGGCGCTGGAACATCAGCGGCGGCGCCAGCGCTACGCCGGCGCCGAGGATGGCGGCCTCCACCATGGTGCGCGACGAGTCGAAGATAGGCCCCTTCACCGTTGGCGCTGCAATGCCGGCGGCGGCGAACCAGCTTGGCCATTCGTCCGCCCGGTAGGAGCGGAGCAGCGTTTCGCCATGCAGATCCTGCGGCTGCGCCAACCGCTCGGCGATCTCGGGGATGCAGAGGACCGAGAGAGGGGCGGCGAACAGCCGCTCGGCCTCCGTACTGTGCCAGGCGCCGTCGCCAAAGCGGATGGCGAAATCCAGCCCTTCGGCGGCGATGTCGACGCGGTTGTTGTTGGTGGAAAGGCGAAGGTCGATGAACGGGTGCGCCCGCTGGAACGCGGGCAGCCGCTCGATCAGCCAGCCGACCGCGAAGGTGCCGACCACGCCGACATTGAGCACCTCGCGGACATGGCCGCCCTCGAATTGCTCCAGGACGCCCGCGATCCGGTCGAAGGAATCCCGCAGCGTCGGCAGCAGCGCCTGGCCCTCATCGGTCAGAGCCAGTCCGCGCGGCAGGCGGCGGAACAGCGTCGAGCCCAGCCGTTCTTCCAGCGACTTGACCTGATGGCTGACGGCGGCCTGCGTTACGGCCAGTTCGATCGCCGCGCGTGTGAAGCTCAGGTGGCGGGCGGAGGCCTCGAAGGCCTTGAGCGCATTCAGTGGCAGATGCGGGCGAACCATTCGATCCCCTAGATTTTCTTATGGCTTGCCAGAGTTATCATCGTTTGCCGCAGCTTGGCGAGTGACCTACCAAGGGGCATCCCAATCAACGGAGATGGTGCGAATGATCGACAGGCGGCAGTTTTCCAAGGGTTTTGCGCTGGCGGCGGGAGCAGCCCTGTTGGCCGGTCCCGGCTTCGCCACCGCAGCGATGGCATCAGAGAAATTCGTGTCCACGGTGCTGGTCGACGTCGAGAGCGGCGCCGCCATCCATCGGGGAGGCCCGGCGGAACGACGTTTCACGCCCTGTTCGACCTTCAAGTTCCCGCTGGCGGTGATGGGCTTCGACTCCGGCGTGCTGATCGACCCGCACCATCCGCGCTGGGACTATCGTCCGGAATTCCAGACCACCATGGAATTGCAGAAGAAGGCGACGGATCCGACGATCTGGCTCAAGGATTCGATCGTCTGGTATTCGCAGGAACTGACCCGCAAGCTCGGCGAAGCGCGGTTCCGCGACTACGTCACCGCCTTCGGCTATGGCAATGAGAATGTCTCCGGCAATCCCGGCAAGAAGGACGGCTTGACCCAGTCCTGGCTGATGTCGTCGCTGGCGATCTCGCCGGACGAGCAGGTCGCTTTCGTGCGCCGCTTCCTCGACCGCAAGCTCGGCGTTTCCGACCATGCCTATGAGGCGACTCTGGCAAGCCTGGCGCAATACCCGGCCGAGGACGGCTGGACGCTGCACGGCAAGACAGGCAGCGGTTTTGTGCGCGACGCGAAGGGCGCCATCGATCGCAGCAAGCCGCTCGGCTGGTTTGTCGGCTGGGGCGAGAAGGATGGCCGCAAGGTTGCCTTTGCGCGCTTCAACCTCGGCAATCAGCGGTCGAAGACCTATGGCGGCATGATCGCCCGCGACGCGATGGTGAAAGATTTTGCCAGGCTGGCCGCAGGCTAGCGAGACCCGATGCCGGACTGGCCAAAATCGGGGGTGCCTGATTTTGGCCAGTCTGGCTCGGTTTCGGGCCGCGCGGCTTGAATGGCGGGCTGCCATCGTATAGCCGTCTCGAACCGGCATTGTCGGCCGGTGGGGCGGGGTCCGGATCTCGCCTCTCTTTCAGCCCAACCGCTTACCCGCGCTCGTCTGCGGGAGTGAGCAGGAGACAGATATGATCAATCTGACATTTCCCGATGGTTCCGTTCGCCAGTTCGAAGCCGGTGTGACCGGCAAGGCGATCGCCGAAGGCATTTCCAAGTCGCTCGCCAAGAAGTCGGTCGCCATGACCCTCGACGGCGTGCTGAGCGACCTTTCCGATCCGATCACCCGTGATGCCAGGCTCGAGATCGTGACGCGCGACGACCCGCGCGCGCTCGAGCTGATCCGCCATGACGCGGCGCATGTGATGGCCGAAGCCGTGCAGGAGCTGTTCCCCGGCACCCAGTGCACCATCGGCCCGGTGATCGAAAACGGCTTCTTCTACGATTTCGCCCGCAACGAGCCCTTCACGACCGAGGACCTGCCGAAGATCGAGCAGAAGATGCGCGAAATCATCGCGCGCAACGCTCACTTCACCAAGCAGGTCTGGTCGCGCGACTACGCCAAGAAGGTCTTTGCCGACAAGGGCGAGGCCTACAAGGTCGAGCTGATCGACGCGATCCCGGAAGGGCAGGATCTCAAGATCTACAACCAGGGCGACTGGTTTGATCTTTGCCGCGGCCCGCACATGGCCTCGACGGGCCAGATCGGCTCCGCCTTCAAGCTGATGAAGGTGGCGGGAGCCTATTGGCGCGGCGACAGCAACAACCCGATGCTGACGCGCATCTATGGCACCGCCTGGCACGACCAGGTCCAGCTCGACGCCTATATCCACATGCTGGAAGAAGCGGAGAAGCGCGACCACCGCAAGCTCGGTCGCGAGATGGATCTGTTCCATTTCCAGGAAGAGGGACCGGGCGTCGTCTTCTGGCACGCCAAGGGCTGGACCATGTTCCAGGAGCTGATCTCCTACATGCGCCGCCGGCTGCGTCCGCTTGGTTACCAGGAGGTTAACGCGCCGCAGCTGCTCGACAAGTCGCTCTGGGAAACGTCGGGCCACTGGGGCTGGTACAAGGAGAACATGTTCGCGGCGACGTCGGCCGGCGACGACACCGAGGATGAGCGCGTCTTCGCGTTGAAGCCGATGAACTGCCCCGGCCATGTGCAGATCTTCAAGCACGGCCTGAAGTCCTATCGCGACCTGCCGCTGCGCCTCGCCGAATTCGGCGCGGTGCATCGCTACGAGCCCTCGGGCGCGCTGCATGGTCTGATGCGCGTGCGCGGATTTACGCAGGACGACGCGCATATCTTCTGCACCGAAGAGCAGATGGCGGAAGAGTGCCTGAAGATCAACGACCTGATCCTCTCGACCTATGCCGATTTCGGCTTTGACGAGATCGTCGTGAAGCTTTCGACGCGTCCGGAAAAGCGCGTCGGCTCGGATGAGAACTGGGATCATGCCGAAGAGGTCATGACCAAGGTTCTGAAGACGATCGAGGAACAGTCGGGCGGCAAGATCAAGACCGGCATCCTCGAAGGCGAGGGCGCGTTCTACGGTCCGAAGTTCGAATATACGCTTCGCGACGCGATCGGCCGGGAATGGCAGTGCGGCACGACGCAGGTCGACTTCAACCTGCCGGAACGCTTCGGCGCCTTCTATGTCGATTCCGACAGCAACAAGAAGACGCCTGTGATGATCCACCGTGCCATCTGCGGCTCGATGGAGCGTTTCCTCGGCATCCTGATCGAGAATTTCGCCGGACACTTCCCGCTCTGGTTCGCGCCGCAGCAGGTCGTCGTCACGACGATCACCTCGGATTCCGATGCTTATGCGGAAGAAGTCTGCGCCAAGCTTCGCAAGGCCGGTCTTCGCGCCGAAGTTGATCTTCGCAACGAGAAGATCAACTACAAGGTCCGCGAGCATTCGGTCGCCAAGATCCCGGTGATCCTAGTCTGCGGCAAGCGCGAGGCGGAAGAGCAGACGGTGAATGTGCGCCGCATCGGCTCGCGCGACCAGGTGTCGATGTCGCTGGATGAGGCGATCGCTTCGCTGGTGGCCGAGGCGACGGCGCCGGACCTGGTGCGGGAGCGCGTCGAGGGCTGATCGCTGCCTGCATCAACACGGACTCAACAAAAAAACGGCCGGGGTTTCCCCCGGCCGTTTTTGCTTGCCGTGCCTGATCCAGGCCCGGAAGCGAGCTGGAGCCTTTACGGCCCGTAGGAGAAGCTGAGACCACCGGTGCCGGCCGTGCTGCCCTGCGACGAGCCGCCCGAGGTTCCGCCGCCGCCATGGCCGCCAAACCAGCCGCTGCCGCCGCCACCGCCATGATAGTCGCTGCCAGCGCCGCCCGAAGATCCACCAATGCCGCCGGCCACGCCGAGCGAACCGTAGTTGTTGCTCGAGGAGGCGGTCGTGGTGGTGGAATAGCTGCTGGACGAACTGGTGCTTGCGCCGGTGCCGCCGCCGCCGCCGCTGGACAAGCCACCGGTACCGCTGCCGCTACCGTTCGATGACGTCGAGGACGTGCCGCCTGCGGTCTGCGTGGCGCTGCTCGAAGCGGATCCGGCCATGGCCGAAGCCGAAGCGATCACGAACAATGCGGAAGTGGCAACACCGACGAGAATATTACGATACGTGGACATAGTGTAACTCCCTTGGGTTAGTGCAACATTTCACTTCTTGTTCTGGCATTTTGCGCTAAGGGCGCAATTTGCACTTTCTAATTTAAATAATTATAACGTAATTGGAAATGACATCTGTTGATATTTCTGTGATCGAAAGTTCTTGAAATACTTGTCGTGACAATGATCTATTTCCTGAACTCGCAGTAGTATTGCCACTGCTTTCTCTGCTTCCAGGTCTTGGGTTTGAAATTCTCGCAATTGATGTCGGAGGACGAGCCGCCCCCGCCAAACAGGCGTGCGAGAAAGCCGTTGGGATTGGGCGTTGGCCCAGGTCCGGGCCCCGGTCCCGGCCCGGGGTCGCCATCCGGACCCTCGGAATAGGCCCCCGCGAACGTGCCGACCGTGGCGGTGTGGGTTGCGGTCGCCGAGCCGCCGTCCCAGCCATTGCCGGTTGAGGTCGATCCACCATAGGCGAGGGCTCCCGCCGTGCCCATTCCGGATGTCGAGGCGTTTGCCCCGCTGGTCGACGTGCCATTGGCACCGGCGCTGGCCGATCCGCCGCCGCCGCCGCCATTCGAGCTTCCACTCGAGGTGTTGGAGGCGCTGGCCGAACCGGACGGGCCAGAGGAGGAGGCGCTTGAATGGCTGCCGCTGCTGCTGGACGCAGACCCGCCTGCAAAGCTCGCGTCGCTGAAAGCAACAAGGGTGAGAAAGGCCGCGGATGTCACGAGCGATAGTCTGGTGATCGAAATACTTTGCATGATCAAAACTCCCCTGTTCGTTCCATTTGTGGGAACGAGAATGAACTTCGGTCAGATCGTGTGAGTGTTCCGAAAGCTGGCCCGGCCGCTGCGGTTTTCGCTATGGCTGGGCTATGCGCGGAAGGCCCGAGTCACGGTTGCTTCGGCGCATCGCAACGATATTGCCACTTCTTGATGCCGCCATTTTCCCGCTTCCATTCGACGGCCATGCAGCTTGTGCTGGAACCGTTGGTGGTGGTCGTGACGGAGATCCCGTGGTCGCCGCTGCTTTCCGACCAGGCCGTTGCAGTGCTCTGCCCAGACGATGGGGGCGCGTTCATGGTTCCGTCGGTCAATTGCTGCACCAGGGCGTCGATATCCGGGGCGCCTCGATTGCTGGCGGCGGCGGTGCCGACGCCGATGGCCAACAGGCCAGTGGCGAGACCGATCGAGAGAGATGAGATCCGGCGTTTCTGGATGATGCTACTCATGATGGAACTCCATCCGTTTTCTTGTTCTTTTGGCGCATGCGAACTAGCGGGTGCCGAAGGGCTGGCAATAGAGGGTCTTCTGCTTCTGGCTCCAGACGCAGTTGGCGCCGCTCTGGCCGTTCTGGCTCGCAATGCGGACACTCTTCAAACCCTTGGTGCTGTTACCGAAGTTTGCACTAGCGAACGAACTGCTCGACGCCGAGGACGTGCCCCAGGGCGTTTTTGCATTGGACGAGGCTGTGGCGCGGGCCCATGCGGTTGCCGTGGTGCGTGTCGCCTGGGCATAAGCCGTGGCGGCGCTCCTGGCTGCGGCGCGGACATCGCTTGCGGTGAAGGCTGCGCCGTTCGCGAACGTGCTCGACATGGCGGTGGCGCTGACCCGGTTCGAGATGGCGATCGAATAGGTGCCTTGGCTCGTATAGGCCATCGACATCGTTCCGCCGCCCCTGATCTTCCGGTTGACGACCGTTTCGCCGGTCGCGGAAGTCTTGGCGTTCTTGCCGCCGATCGCGGTGGCGCTCGTCTGGTTGCCGGCGGAGGTGTAGGCCGTTGGCGTTTCCCCGGCTGTGGCGACGGCGGTTACCGTGGTGCCGGCCGTGGCGGACGCGTCATCGCTGGGCGTCGTTGCCGAGGCGCCTGCCGTGCCGGTCGCCGATGACGACGCCTGCATGCTGCCGCCTTCATTGGAGACACTGGCGGTTGCGCTCGTACCTGCCCCGGCACTGGTGGCGGAGCCTGTGGATGAGTCAGACTGGGACGACTGGGCGCCGCTGCTGCTTGTGGTCGAGCTCGAGCCGCCCGAGCCGTCGCCATCTTCCCCATGGCCAATGGCCGGGGCGGCGAGCAACAGAATTGCTGCCAGGGCAGCAAACCGCGATGCCTGCCCAACAATATGGGCAAACGAGTCCTTTTGCCGAAACATGATGTGAACCCCTCAGCCGAAATACAAATATAAAAATGTCCAATCGAGCGAAGTTCCCTGCCAGATACCCGCTCTCCAAGATCCAAAACTACTGCAGATTCGTGCGGTATTGAAGGGTGGCCGGCCAGAGCCTGTTGCCAAGTATCCATGATGCGTTCGGGAATTTCGCTACGGAAGGTATAGTTCAGATTCAGTATAGCTGGTGACGATTCCGGAGATAGAGTCAGGATTAGTGGAGAGCGGAGGCCGGATTCTCCGATCCAACGCAAACCAGCAAGACTTGGGAGACTGAGGATTGTTTCAAAATTCGTCGGATTGCCCATCCGTCCCGTATGGCTTTCCGGGAAGGATTATGTCTAGATTAAGGCAGCCTATTCGTATGATGAAATGGCGCCTGGGAAAGCGCTATGGTTGCGTTCGGGTGTAACGAAGTTGTGAGAGTCGGGGAGCTTGGCCGCGAATTCGACGGTCGCTTTACTTCCGTGATCGGAAAACTCGATCTGTCAGCCGCTTGCCGGAATCGCGATGTGCAAAAAGTCGATATTGGGTGGTATCGGGTTGTGACCGTCGTCACAGCCTTATGACCTGGCGGAAAACCGCCCCTCAAGTAGATCCGAAGACTTACGGGCTAGTTCTATCGATCAGGTTGCCAGTGGTCGGCCATATGGGGGGAGCCAGGCCGCCGTTTCCCCGGCTGACCACCGGCCCCAAAAGCCCGGCGATTCGCCGGCACCCGGCCGGACGCCTACTTTGCCAGGACCTCGATTTCGCGGTTCAGGCCTGGCTCGACCTTGAAGTTCCGCTCGTGGATCTGGTTGTCGTGCTTGGCGATGGCTGTGTAATCGCCGATGGCCAGGATCACGTCCGGAAAGGCGCCGGCGCTGTCGAAGACCGTCTCGCCGGCGGGCGTCATCACCGTCCAGGAGGTGTTGGCGAGAGCCTCGCCGCCGCTCTCCGATACCAGCTTCAGCGTGATGCGCGCCGCCTGGTGGAACATCCGCACTTCGGTCAGCTTGCCGGCCTCGACGACGATGTCGGCGCGTGCGATCGCGTTGGCGTCGCCATATTTGCTGACGATGTGATAGGTGCCGGCGTTGAGGCGGACGATCTGGTCGTCGCGCAGCGCGGGCACGAGGGGGCTGCGTTCCTCACCCCCGGCGCCATCACCCGGGAAGATGTCGAACTTGACCAGATTGGGCAGGGGCGCCAGGTCCTTGCCGACCAGCGCGTCGAGCTTGAGCCCGCCGGCGTTGAGCACAAGGGTCTCGTATTCGTCGCCACCTGCGACGCTGATCTGCTTCATGCCACCGGCGCGGCCATAGGCGGCGTGCACGACATAGTCGCCGGGCTTCAGCGGTACGTTGACAGCGCCGCCCTCGACCTCGCGGACCAGCGGCAGCTTGCCGTCCTTGCCTGGCTTCTTCGAGAAGACGCGCCAGACCACCCCCTTCGGGATGGTAGGGCCGCCATCGAGCAGCTTGGCTTCCAGCATCAGGCCGGGCTGCGGCCGGCTCTCGGTCGCGCGCTGGCTCGTCAGGTCGCCCTTGCCGGTCTTGAGCAGGGCGGCGGGATCGATCTTGTCAGGGAGCAAGGGCGCCAGCAGCATCGGGTCGGCGGGCGCGGCGCCATCGGGAATGTCGGCGGGAGGGATTGGCGCATCCTGCGCCAGAGCGGAGGTTGCGGACAGCGCGAGGGTGAACGCGGCGGCGGTGCCTGCCATCCGGACATGCCGCAGCAACCATGGTGAAGCGTTCGCGCGCAAATCCAGATCCCCGTCTCGAACGATCGTCTCGGTGGTTCGTTAGAGCCCGATCAGCGTGGCGATTTCAAGACCGGGCGTGGTCAAAGCTGCGACCGGGCAGGGGAAACCGGGCCGCCACGCCGCGGGGCCGGGGGTTGTATTGAGGGCGGATTCGTCCGATGTCTGGGGCAGCCAGACGCGCTTTGCCCGCGGCAAGCCGCTCGCCATTCCCTGTCCTTCCTGTTCGCGGTCCCCATGACAGATACCCTTTCGCTTCTGAAGACACGCCGCTCGTTCCCGTCCATGAACCTCGTCGAGCCCGGCCCGACGCCGGAGCAACTGACCGAGCTGCTGACCATCGCCAGCCGCGTCCCCGATCACGGCAAGCTGGCGCCCTGGCGCTTCATCCTGTTCCGGGGCGATACGCGCGCCCAGGCGGGCGAGGCGACGGCGGCGGTGCTGAAGAGCAACCGTCCCGACATCGACGACAAGTCGCTGGCGCATGAGAAGAACCGCTTCCTGCGCTCGCCGCTGGTGGTCGCCGTGGTCAGCCGCGCGGCGCCGCATGCGAAAATTCCCGAATGGGAACAGCTGATGTCGGCCGGCGCCGTGGCGATGAACCTGATCGTTGCCGCCAATGCGATGGGTTTCGCGACGCAGTGGCTGACCGAATGGGTCACCTATGACGCCGAAGCGCGCCGCGTGATGGGGCTCGCCGAGACCGAGAAGCTGGTCGGGCTGGTCTATGTCGGCACGCCGAACACCGAGCCGTTCGAGCGCCCGCGCCCCGCGCTCGCCGACATCGTCAGCGAATGGACGCCTACGGCCGCCTGATCCCAGGCAAGACCCCCACCCAACCCTCTCCCGCAAGCGGGCGAGGGCTTTTCTGACGGTGTGGCGTCGATGGCGAGGCGGGGCTCGATGCGGCCGCTCTCCCGCGAGCGGGCTGGGATGAGGGGACTGACTAAGGCTTCGGCCTCAGTACCGGAACTGCTCGGCCAGGATGCGGTCGTCCCAGCTGTGGCCGGGGTCGAACAGGATCAGGCTCTTGGCGCGGCGGTCCTGCTTGATGGCGATCTTCAGCACCGACTTGATTTCGGTATGGTCGGCAACCGCGTTGACCGGCCGCTTCTCCGGCTCGAGCACGTCGATCGACACCGTGACGCGATCGGGGATCAGCGCGCCGCGCCAGTGACGCGGCCGGAACGCGCTGATCGGCGTCAGCGCCAGCAGCGGCGCATGGATCGGCAGGATCGGCCCGTGCGCCGACAGATTATAGGCCGTGGAGCCGGCCGGGGTCGAAACCAGCACGCCGTCGCCGATCAGCTCCTCGAGCCGCACCTGCTGGTCGATCGAGATGCGCAGCTTCGCGGTCTGGTAGGACTGCCGAAACAGCGAGACCTCGTTGATGGCATAGGCGCGGTGTTCGTTGCCGCTGGCGTCCTGTGCGTCCATCCGCAGCGGATGCAGCAGCGAGGGCAAGGCGGCGGCGATTCGCTCGCGCAGGTGATCCTCGCGATACTCGTTCATCAGGAAACCGACCGAGCCGCGATTCATGCCGTAGATCGGCTTGCCGGAATTCATGAAGCGATGCAGCGTCTGCAGCATGAAGCCGTCGCCGCCCAGCGCCACGATGATGTCGGCGGCTTCCGGATCGACCGCGTCATATCGGGTCGACAGCCGCGCATGCGCCTCGGTCGCGTCCGGGGTGGCGCTGGCGATGAAGGCGATCGCCCCTTGCCGCGCTGGTTCGATCGCCATGATTTCCTCCCGGATGCGACGAAGGTCGCGCCCGCACTTCCTGTTGGACGGGCCCTACCATGCCGCCCGCATGTTGCCAAACCGTTGAGGGCGGCGGCGTCGTCAGGCGATGCTGACTTCCAGCTCGCCCAGCCCCTCGATCGCACCGACGACGACATCGCCGCGCTTCAGTTCGCCGACGCCGGCCGGCGTTCCCGTGAAGATGAGGTCGCCCGGCGCCAGCACGAACCAGCGCGACAGATGGGCGATGATCTCCGGCACGGACCAGATCATGTCGGCGAGGTCGCCATCCTGGCGCGGTGCGCCGTTGACGGTGGCGGTCAGCCGGCCGGACTTCGGATGGCCGAGCGTCGAGGCCGGCATGAGGGCGCCGATCGGCGCGGAGTGAGCGAACGCCTTGGCAGTGGCCCAGGGGCGGGCCGCCTTCTTGGCTTCCGCCTGTACGTCGCGGCGGGTCAGGTCGAGGCCGATGGCATAACCATAGACATGCGAAAGCGCGTCCTCGACCGCGATGTTGCTGCCGCCCTCGGCGAGCGCCACGACGAGCTCGACCTCGTGATGCAGGTCGGCTGTCTCCGGCGGGTAGGGCACCGGCGCGCCCGGCGCGACGAGATCGTCGGGGTTCTTCTGGAAGAAGAAGGGCGGCTCGCGGTCGTCATGGCCCATCTCGCGCGCATGCGCCGCATAGTTGCGGCCGACGCAATAGACCCGGTGGACCGGGAAGCGGGCAGTCGAATCGCGCACCTCGACGGAGACGCACGGCGGCGGGGGGACGACATAGCTCGGTTCGGTCATAGTGATTTCCTGCGGGCGAGGGGATCACTCTGTCCTGAGCCCGCGGCGGGGTGCAAGCGTTTCGGGGTTTTCCCTCGTGCGACGCAGTTGTCAGTTGCAGCGCGGCGGCTCGGACGCTAGTGCTGCCCGCCTGCGGAGCCCGGCTCCGCCGCATCCAGATGAGGCCAGTGCACCATGTCCGTTGATCCCGCGCGTTTCGTGCTCACCCTGTCGTGCGGCGACCGTCGAGGTATTGTCGCGGCGGTGGCCAACTGCATCGCGTCGCAGGGCTGCAACATCGTCGAGAGCGCCCAGTATGGCGATCCGGACAGCGGCCGCTTCTTCATGCGCGTCTCGTTCTCCGGCCTGGCCGATACCTCGGTCGAAAGCTTTTCGCGCGGTTTCGAGCCGGTGGCGACGGCCTATGATCTGAACTGGAAGCTGCACGACCTCCTGGTCAAGCCGCGCGTCATGATCCTCGTCTCCAAGATGGGGCACTGCCTGAACGATTTGCTCTATCGCAACTCGATCGGCCAGATCCCGATGGATCTCGTCTCCGTGGTGTCGAACCACGAGACGATGCGCCGTCGGGTCGAGGGCGAGGGGCTGCCCTATCACTACATTCCGATGGATGGCCGCACCAAAGCCGAGCAGGAAGGCGAGATCCTCGCCCTGATCGACGAGCAGAAGATCGATCTCGTCGTGCTGGCGCGCTACATGCAGGTTTTGTCCGACGACATGTCGGCCCGTCTCGCCGGCCGCGTCATCAACATCCATCACTCCTTCCTGCCGAGCTTCAAGGGCGCCAAGCCCTATCACCGCGCGCATGAGCGCGGCGTCAAGCTGATCGGCGCGACGGCGCATTACGTCACCGCCGAGCTCGACGAAGGCCCGATCATCGAACAGGATGTCGGCCGCGTCGATCATTCCATGTCGGCGGAGGCGATGGTCGCCATCGGCCGCGATATCGAGAACACAGTGCTGGCCCGTGCGGTCAAGTTCCACATCGAGCATCGGGTCCTTCTCAATGACACACGGACAGTCGTCTTCCGCTGAGGCGAAAGCCGCCGTCATCGACGGCAAGGCGGTCGCCGCCGAGATCACCGCCAAGGTCGCGGTGGAAACCGGTCGCCTGGTTGCGGCCGGTGGACTGGCGCCGGGGCTCGCCGTCGTGCTGGTCGGCGACGATGCCGCCAGCCAGGTCTATGTCGGCGCCAAGGGGCGCAAGGCGACCGAGCTCGGCTTCCATTCGGTCCAGCACACGCTGCCGCTCTCGACCAGCGAGGCCGAGGTGCTGGCGATCGTCGGTGAGCTGAACCGCGATCCGGCCATCCACGGCATCCTCGTCCAGTTGCCGCTTCCCCGGCACATCGACACCACCAAGGTCATCGAGGCGATCGACCCGGCCAAGGATGTCGACGGCTTCCACCCGATCAATGTCGGCCGGCTCGCCATCGGCGAGCGCGATCGCGCGCTGGTCTCCTGCACGCCGGCGGGCTGCCTGCTGCTGATCCGGCGCGTGCTGGGCAACGACCTCGCCGGCAAGGACGCGCTGGTGATCGGCCGCTCCAACATCGTCGGCAAGCCGATGGCGCAATTGCTGCTGCAGGAAAGCTGCACGGTCACGGTCGCGCATTCGCGCAGCCGTGACCTGCCGGCGCTGGCGCGCAAAGCCGATATCATCGTCGCCGCCGTCGGGAGGCCGGAGATGGTGAGGGGCGACTGGATCAAGCCGGGCGCCGTGATCATCGATGTCGGCATGAACCGCATCCCGGCGCCCGAACGCGGCGAGGGCAAGACCCGCCTGGTCGGCGACGTCGCCTATGCCGAGGCCGCGGCTGTCGCATCGGCGATCACGCCCGTGCCCGGCGGCGTCGGCCCGATGACCATCGCGATGCTGATGGCCAACACTCTGACCGCCGCCTGCCGCGCGGCAGGCCAGGGCGAGCCGAAGTTTTAGGGCAGGCAGGGGAACGGGACTGCTTTTCACCTCTCCTGAGGGAGAGGTCGGAGCGAAGCTCTGGGTGAGGGTTTAGGGGACCATCCGGTGAGGCCGTAAACCCTCACCCGCCGCGCTGCGTGCGTCGACCTCTCCCTCAGGGAGAGGTGAGAGGGGAGCTTCGCCCCCGACCTACCGCCCCTGCCGCGCGCGGCGGCGTTCGCGGTGCATGATGTAGACGCCGCTGGCGATCACGATCATCGCGCCGAACACCATGACCGGGTCGACATGCGTGCCGAACAGCAGCGCGCCGTAGATGATCGCCCACAGGATCATCGAATATTGCATCGGCGCGATCACCGAGGCCGGTGCCAGCGACAGGGATTTCGCCACGAAGAACTGCGCGCTGCCCATGAGCAGGCCGGTGCAGGCGAACAGCGCCATGTCCGGCAGGGTCGGCAGGCGGAAGGTCGCGATCATGCCGGGCAGGCCGACCGTGATCAGGCCCGTGACCACCGCGAGCACCATGACGGCGTGCTGCTCCTCGCGCGCGATCCGTCGCATCACCAGCACGGTGAACGAGCCGAGGAATGCGCCGGCCAGCGCGGCCGCATGACCGGCATTCAGCGTCTCGAAGCCCGGGCGCACCATGATCAGGATGCCGAGGAAGCCGACCAGGACCGCGCCCCAGCGATGCAGCCCCACCTTTTCGCCGAGGATCGGGATCGACAGCAGTGTGACGAAGAGCGGCGTGCAGAAGGCGATCGAATAGCTCTCCGCCAAAGGCAGCTGCGAGAAGCTGTAGAAGCCGAACACCGTGGCGCTGCCGGCGAGCAGGGCGCGCAGCAGGACCAGTCGCGGGTGGCGGATGCGCAGCGCGCGAAAGCGGGTTGTGCGCAGGATCATGACGGTGAGCGGGATCAGCGCGAACAGCGCCTGGGTGACGATGATCTGGAACACCGAGTAGCGGGCGGTGAGCAGCTTCACCAGCGCGTCGCTGGTGGCGAACATGATGTTCCCCGACAGCGCCATCAGGATGCCGGCGACGACGCGTTCGGTCTGGTCATTGGAGGCCGGAAGGACGACGGTCATCGGAACGCCCCCCGATGCGACAGCGTAGACGAGCGCACGTCGGGAAAGACGCAGCGCTTCTCGGCAAGGATGGACACGTCGGCCTCGGCGGTGGCGGGGTGACAGACCGGCTGGCGAGACTCACCAGCCATGGTTGCACCCCGATGCAAGACCTGCCGTGTGACGGAATCAAGGTGAATTCGCGCTGAATCGCGGCCAGTATGATGATGTTATGATGTTGTTGGCCGCCTGTGGCGGAAAAGCCCCGGCGAAGCGGTATCCGCCGCATTGGCGGGGGCGTCGCAAGCGGTCAGTATGGCCGCGCACGAATCGAAGGGGCACCCATGCATTCGAACAAGCGAATTCTCGTCACCGGCGGCGCAGGCTTTCTCGGCTCGCATCTTTGCGAGCGGCTGCTGGCCCGCGGCGACGAGGTGCTCTGCGCCGATAATTTCTTCACCGGCTCGCGCCGCAACGTCGAGCACCTGATCGGCCACAAGCGCTTCGAGCTGATGCGCCATGACGTGACCTTTCCGCTCTATGTCGAGGTCGACGAGATCTACAATCTCGCCTGTCCGGCCTCGCCGGTGCACTACCAGCACGATCCCGTGGCGACGACCAAGGTCAGCGTGCATGGCGCGATCAACATGCTGGGCCTCGCCAAGCGCGTGAAGGCGAAGATCCTGCAGGCCTCGACTTCCGAGGTCTATGGCGACCCCTCCGTGCATCCGCAGACCGAGGACTACTGGGGCAACGTTAACCCGATCGGCATCCGCTCCTGCTATGACGAGGGTAAGCGCTGCGCCGAGACGCTGTTCTTCGATTACTGGCGCCAGCATCAGCTGCGCATCAAGGTGATGCGGATCTTCAACACCTACGGTCCCCGCATGCATCCGAATGACGGCCGCGTGGTGTCCAATTTCATCGTCCAGGCGCTGCGGGGGGACGACATCACGATCTATGGCGAGGGCGGGCAGACGCGCTCCTTCTGCTATGTCGACGACCTGATCGACGGCATGATCCGCCTGATGGATACGCCGGACGACGTCACGGGACCGATCAACATCGGCAACCCGAACGAGTTTACGATCCGCCAATTGGCCGAGCGGGTCATCGCCCTGACCGGCTCGACGTCGAAGCTGGTGTTCAAGCCGCTCCCCTCCGATGATCCGCGCCAGCGCAAGCCGGATATCGGCCTGGCGCAGCGCACGCTCGGCTGGCAGCCGACGATCGAGCTGGATGAGGGCCTGCGCCACACGATCGGCTATTTTGACCAGCTGATGAAGGACGACGCGGCATGAGTGCGGCCTTCGAGGTCGCCGAGCGCATCGAAGCCGACAGCGTCTGGATTGCCGAGCTGGCGCTTTGCCAGGTGCGGCTGATGGATGATCGCCGCTTTCCCTGGCTGCTGCTTCTGCCGCGCAAGCCCGGGCTGGAGGAGTGGACCGAGCTCGACGATGCCGAACTGGCCACGCTCTCGGTCGAAATCAAGCAGGCCGGTGCGGCGCTCGGGGCGGTTTCCACCTTCGACAAGCTGAATGTCGGCGCGCTTGGCAACATCGTGCGGCAGATGCATGTGCATGTCATCGGCCGCACGGTCGGCGACGCCGCCTGGCCCGGTCCGGTCTGGGGGCAGGGGACGCGCGAGCCCTATGGCGCGGCGGAGCGCGATGCCCTCGCGTGCAGGTTGCAGGCGCATTTCGCGCCTTCGCGTTAACCGTGATTTCCGGCGCCGGCGTGTGACGGCGCCGGCCGCAAGCGCAGCGTGCGCCTGCGCTTTTCCCTGTTGATCCTATGCCGCAGTGCGAGATTAACGGCCCTTAACGTTCTCCTGGTAACGCGTTGTTAACCATGCTCGACCGAGGTTGGGCATTGAGGCCCAGGGCTGTTCGCAGCCGGGCTGATCGGCTGTCGCAGCCGGCTGGGTTCCGTTCAGGCCGGACATTGCAATTGCTGGCGCACAGGGGACGATCGATGCGGCGAATTCTCAGAAACCGGGTCAACCAGCGGCGCTCCGCGGCGTCCGGTTTCGCTCGGGGATATTTCGCCCGATGACCCTGGCTGTCGCCCGCACCTCCTTCCAGTGGATCGGCTGCGCTCTGGCGCTGGTAAGCCTCGCGGCTTGCGGCAGCATTGGCGGCCGTCCCATCGAATCGGGCTCGATCGCCACCAGCGTGCCGATCGAGAAGGCCTATATCGACATGCCGCCCGGCGGTCCCGGCGTGGTTGGCGTGATCGAGCGCCGCTTCGCCAATTCGACCACCCAGGAAATCATTCTCTCCAACCGCTCGCACACGCCCGGCCAGAATATGGTGACGGCGACGCTGTTCGGGCCGGTGAAGTCGGTGACCGGGCCGGAGAACGTCCAGGCCAATCCGGCCATCAGCCTCAGCGCGATCGGCGCCGAGATGCGCCAGGTGCTTCCCGGCGTGCCGATGCGCGTGTCGCCCTATTTCGCCCAAAGCCGCTACGGCTCTTTCGGCTATGCCATGGGCGGCTCGGCGCAGGGCGATACCTGCATCTATGCCTGGCAGCGCATCCGCACCCCCGATCTCGATTCGAACTTCACGATCGGGCAGGGCACGATCACGCTTCGCCTGCGCCTCTGCGAGCCGAACACCACCGAGGCCAACCTCCTCGCCGTGATGACGGGCATGACGATCAGTTCCTACTTCATGGCCGCCAACTGGAATCCCTATGGCGGCGCGCCGCCGATCCCCGCCGATCTCGGCAAGCTCGGAACCACCGTGCTGCCGACCGCGCAGGTGACACCGCAACTGGCGCCGGAGCCGGCTCCGGTGGCCGCGCCGGCGCGCCGCGTCGTGCGGAAGGCGGCGCCCGTCGAGGCTGCCCCGGTGGCGGCCGACGTGCCGGCGCCGGATGCCGCCGCCGGTCGATTTGAAGACTACGCCGCCGTCCCGCCCCCCCAACTCTGAGCCCATGACATGACGTGCCGCGCCAAGGCGCTTTTCGGTGACAGAGCAGGCCCCCGGGCCCGCGAGACGGCAAGGGCGGTCCGGTCGGCAACGACAGGCCGCCTTTTGCGGTCCCCGTCGCAGCTTGTGCATCGGGTCGAGTTTTCCGGGTCCTGGCCCGAGCATGAAGCAAGGAACGCTTGATGGGACGCATCGGCATCGCGCTGCTCTGGGCCGTCGCGGCGATCGTGATGGCCTTCCTCATCACGCTCCCGATCAGCCTGCAGGCCCACCTGATCGCCGGCACCGCGGTGCTGGGCGCCATGGTCGTTCTGAAGACCTTCACGAGCGGCGGCGTCTGGCGCCAGATCGCGCTCGCGCTCGGTACCTCGATCGTCCTGCGCTATGCCTATTGGCGCACGACCAGCACGCTGCCGCCGATCAACGAGCTGCAGAACTTCATTCCCGGCTTCCTCGTCTACATCTGCGAAATGTACAGCATTTTCATGCTGTTCCTGAGCTTGTTCGTTGTGATGCTTCCGCATCCGTCGCGCAACCTGAAGATCTCGTCCTCCGACCCGGACCTGCCGACGGTCGACGTGTTCGTGCCGACCTATAACGAAGAACCCGAGCTGCTGGCGACGACGCTCGCCGCCGCCAAGGCGATGGACTATCCGGCCGACAAGCTCACGGTCTGGCTGCTCGATGATGGCGGCACGGTGCAGAAGCGCAATGCCGAGAACATGCAGGCGGCCCAGGAGGCCGAGGAGCGCTACATCACGCTGCAGAAGCTGGCCGAGGACATGGGCTGCCGCTACCTGACGCGCGAGCGCAACGTCCACGCCAAGGCCGGCAACATGAACAACGGCCTGCAGGTCGCCACCGGCGAGCTCGTCGTGGTGTTCGACGCCGACCATGCGCCAGCGCGCGACTTCCTGCTCTACACTGTCGGCTACTTCAAGGAAGATCCCAAGCTCTTCCTCGTCCAGTCGCCGCACTTCTTCCTCAACCCCGATCCGGTCGAACGCAACCTGCGCACCTTCGAGACGATGCCGTCCGAGAACGAGATGTTCTACGGCATCATCCAGCGCGGCCTCGACAAGTGGGATGCCTCGTTCTTCTGCGGTTCGGCCGCGGTGCTGCGCCGCGCGGCGCTCGACCAGACCGGCGGTTTCTCCGGCGTCTCGATCACCGAGGACGCCGAGACGGCCCTGGAGCTGCATGCGAGCGGCTGGCATAGCGTCTATGTCGACCGTCCGCTGATCGCCGGCCTGCAGCCCGCGACCTTCGCTTCCTTCATCGGCCAGCGCAGCCGCTGGGGCCAGGGCATGTACCAGATCCTGCGGTTCCGCTTTCCGCCCGGCAAGCGCGGCCTCTCGATCCCGCAGCGCCTTTGCTACATGTCCAGCACGCTGTTCTGGTTCTTCCCGATCACGCGCTGGATCTTCCTGCTCGCGCCTCTCTGCTACCTCTTCTTCAATCTCGAGATCTTCACGGCCTCGGCAGGCGAATTCGTCGCCTACAGCGCGACCTACATGGTCGTGAACCTGATGATGCAGAACTACCTCTATGGCCGCTTCCGCTGGCCGTGGATCTCGGAGCTCTATGAGTATGTGCAGTCGGTCTACCTGCTGCCGGCGCTGGTCTCGGTCATCCTCAATCCCAGCAAGCCGACCTTCAAGGTGACGTCGAAGAGCGAGTCGCTCGACACCGCCCGCGTCTCGGAGCTGTCGCGGCCGTTCTTCATCATCTTCGCCGTGCTGGTGCTCGCCGTGTTCATGACCGCCTGGCGCGTTATCAACGAGCCCTGGAAGGCCGACGTCGCCCTGGTGGTGGGCGGCTGGAACCTGCTCAACCTGGTCATCGCCGGCTGCGCGCTCGGCGTCGTTTCGGAGCGCCGGGAAAACCGGGGCAGCCGCCGCGTCGACGTGAAGCGCCGTTGCGAGATCCTGGTGGGCGACAAGGTCTTCCCGGCGACGATCGAGGATGCCTCGGTCGGCGGCGCGCGGATCAACATGGGCAATGTGAAGGTTCCGGAGATCAGCCGCGACCTCTATTGCGACGTCCGCTTCAAGACCAACGTGCCGATCCCTACCGAGGCCATGCCTATCAGCGTGCGCAGCATGACCCGGACGCCGGACGGCGTGATGCTCGGCGTGCGCTATGAGCCGACCATCGCCGACCACTACAAGCTGATCTCCGACCTGGTGTTCGCGAGCTCGGATCTCTGGACCAAGTTCCAGTGGTCGCGCCGCACCAATATCGGCATCCTGCGCGGCACCATCTGGTTCCTCAGCCTGTCGATCTACCAGACCGGGCGCGGGCTCGGCTACTTCATGAAGTCTTTCCGCCGTTCGACGCCGGAGACGGCCGCTGTCTCCGCGACCGCTGGAAAGCCGAACTCATGAAAGCGCTGATCCGCACCAGCCTCGCCGTCTCCCTGCTTGGCACGAGCGCGCTCTGGGCAATAGCTCAGAGCCCGTCGCCCTTCGACATGTCCGGCGAGCGGGCGGCGGATCCCGCGCCGACCGCGATCCCGTCGGCCCCCGCAACCGGCACCCGGCCGGCAGCGCCCTTCCAGTTCGAGCCCGCGCCGCCCGCCGTTGCTCCGGCACCGGTCGTCGTGCCGACGCAGCCGCCGGTCGTGGCGCCCGTGCAGGCGCCGATCGCCGCTCCGGTTCAGCCGCCCGTAACAGCTCAGCCTCCGGCTCCTGCGCCCGCACCTGCACCTATCCGGCAGATCCCGGTGGCCCCGGCTGTCGAGCCCGAGCCGGTCGAGCCTCTCATCACGGCGCCTGTCGCGCCGCCGGCAACGGCTCCCGAGTCGATGGCAGCCCCGCAGGCCGAGCCGGCGCTGCCGGCCAATCTCGACCGGCGCTATATCGTGCCGTTCCCGACGATGCGTCTCGAAGGCGAAATGGACCAGCGCACCTGGGCCATCTATCTGACCGCCGATCAGGCAAGCCAGGCCGCGCGCCTCGACGTCTCGTTCAAGAGCGCCATCGTCGTGATGCCGGAGGCGTCGCGCCTGCGCGTTTCGATCAACAACGAGCCGGTGCTGGAAACGGCGTTGTCGTCGTCGGAATCCTTCCGCGACGCGCTGGCCATGGTGCCGCCCGGTCTCTTGCAGGCCGGCGCCAATACGATCCGATTGCAGGTCGCGCAGCGCCACCGGACGGATTGCAGCGTGCCGTCGACCTACGAACTCTGGACCGAGATCGATCCTTCCGCCACGACGCTGACCTTCGCGCGCGGCGACGCGCCGCGCAGCCTGCGCGGCATGGACGACCTGCCGGCGGTCGGCTTCAACGGCAAGGGCGTCACCTCGATCCACGTCATCGCCCCGGGCAGCAACCAGGTTACGATCGCGCCGCATCTGCTGAAGCTTGTTCAGACCCTCGCGCTGGCCGGCAACTATCCCAATCCCGTCGTCACCGTGTCCGATGGAATCACCGCGCCCGACGCTGATGGCTCGCTCACCGTCGTCCTGGGCGTCGCCAGCGAGATCAACTCGATCCTGACCAACACCCCGGCAGATGCCAGCACGCGGCCGATCGTCGGCTTCGTCGACGATGCCAGGCTCGGTTCCTCCGTGCTCGTCGTCTCCGGCGGCAACTGGAGCCAGATCGGCTCGGCCATCGACTCGATGGCCTCGAACGTCGATCGTCCGGCGAACGTGGTGCGAACGACGATCAACACCGCGCCCTGGATGGCGCCAGACGTCCGCTTCCTGACGGGCAGCGACAGCTTCCGCATCGCAGATGCCGGCGCGGGCACGCAGGAGTTCGCCGGCCGCCGCTTCCGCACCGAATTCGCGGTCGGCGTGCCCTCCGACTTCTATGCCCAGGCCTATGGCGAAGCGACGATTCTGCTCGACGCCGCCTATACCTCGGCGGTGCGACCGGCGAGCCATATCGACATCTATGTGAACGACCAGATCGCGGCGACGACGCGCATCACCCGCCAGCAGGGCGGCATCTTTCGCCAGTTCCCGATCCAGGTCCCGCTTCGCCACTTCAAGCCGGGCGTCAATCGGATCGCGATCAATGCGATGCTCGACACGGCCGAGGACGCGGCTTGCGCGCCGGGCGGCTCCACCGCCGGCGGACAACGCTTCGTGCTGTTCGACACCACCACATTCGTCATGCCGACCTTTGCCCGCATCGGCAGGCTCCCAAATCTCGCGGCCTTCGCCGGCACGGCGTTCCCGTATAACCGGGCCGCCGAGCCGAGCGCCTTTGTGATGGGCCGCACCGATCCGAGCATCTATTCCGCCGCCGCCAGCCTGGTGGCGCGCATGGCGCTCCAGGCCGGGCGTATCGTTCCGCTGGCGCCGGCCCCGGCGACCGGCGTCGGCGACCGCTCCGCGATCTTCGTGGGCACGGCGGCGCAGATGCCGGCCAATGTCCTGAGCCAGGTCCGCGTGGCGGAAAGCATCCGCACCGGCTGGCGCGACGAGACGGGCGCGGGCAATCGCGTCGTCCCGGCCGCGACCGCTGCCGGATTCGAGGCGCTCGACGGCGCGCTGCGCCGCCCGGGCGCCGAAGTGAGCCAGGCGCCGTTGGCGAAGACCGAAACCGAGAATACCGACGCAACCTTCAATCGCTGGCGCAACGAAGTCGGCGGCGGCGGCATTCAGGGCCAGATGGCCGGGGTCGAAGGCTGGCTGCAGCGCAATTTCGATATCTCGTTCTCGACCTTTCGGCTGCGCAACGCCGAGATGCCGGCCTATGAGCCGCAGCCGAAGACGACGCTGATCGTAGCCCAGCAGGCGAGCCCGAATGGCGGCGGCACCTGGACTGTCGTGACGGCACCGTCGGAAGACACCCTCATCTCGGGCATCCAGGCGATCTCCGGCATCCAGCGCTGGCCGGAACTGAGCGGCCCGCTCACCACCTATTCCGCCACCACCGACAGGATCGAGAGCCGGCCGCTCACCAATTTCGAGTTCGTGCCGACCCAGCCGGTCTCCGTCATCAACCTGCGCCTGATCGCCGCCAACTGGCTCTCCAGCAACATCGTGTTCTACGCGCTCGCCCTGGTCGGTCTCTGCATCATCCTCGGCGTCGTGACAACGGGGCTGCTGCGTCGCCTGGGGAGACGCTCGTGATCCGCGCCTTCCTCCGATCCGCAGCCCTGGCCGGCCTGGTCGCGGCCGGCCTGGCGTCAATGGCGGTCGCCGCCGATGGGGTACAGCTCGCCATGCGGGGAACCGTCTCGGCCACCGACTGGCGCGCCTATAGCGACCGATTCGTCGCCCCCACGGGCCGGGTCATCGACGATGGCAATGGCGGCATCAGCCATAGCGAAGGGCAGGGCTACGGGCTGCTGCTGGCGTTTGCGGCGGACGACCGCGCCAGCTTCGAACGGATCTGGAGCTTCACCCGCACCGAACTGATGCTGCGCGACGACGGCCTCGCCGTATGGAGTTGGCAACCGACCGCGCCGCATGTGCGCGACATCAACAATGCCAGCGATGGCGACCTGCTGATCGCCTATGCGCTCGCCGAGGCCGGCTGGGGCTGGAACGTGCCGGCCTATGTCGAGGCGGCGACGGCGATCGCCACGGTCCTCGGCACCAAGACCGTGGTCGACGATCTCGGCCGCGTGCTGATCCTGCCGGGCGTCGAAGGCTTCAGCCGCGCGGCACGTCCCGACGGGCCGGTGATCAATCTTTCGTACTGGATCTTCGAAGCGCTTCCCGTGATGGCGCAACTGGCGCCGGCAACCGATTGGCAGGGCTTGGCGAAATCGGGGATGACGCTGGCGCAGCAGGCGCAGTTCGGCGTCGAGAAGCTGCCGACCGACTGGATCTCGGTCAAGGACGAGCAGGTTGTGCCGGCCGCCGGTTTCGATCCGGTCTTCGGCTATAACGCCATCCGCATTCCGCTCTACCTGATGCGCGCCGGCATCACCAATCCCGCGCTGCTCGATCCCTACGCGAAGGCATGGCTCGGGACCGGCAAGCTTGGTCCCGCCATCATCAATGTGAAAACCAATGCGATCGAGAGCCCGCTGAACGAGCCCGGCTATCGCATCCTCGGCGCGGCGCTGGCCTGCGTGCGCGACGGGACGCCGGTGCCGGCCGACCTCAAGAGCTTCGCGCCGACGCTCTACTTCCCGTCGACGCTCCATCTTCTCTCTCTGTCCTTTCTGACGGAAAGGCACGCGGAATGCCTGTGAAGCAGCAGCTCCTCATCCTCGGTACGCTCGCCGTCATCGGACTCGAGGGCGCGTATATCCTCGACCAGACCCTTTCGCCGGCAGAAGCCGGGGTCGAGACCCACCAGGCATCGGCCCAGCGTCCGCCCGTCTTCGGTAATTTCCTGACTTCGGGCAGCGCGAACCGCCCCGCTTCGGAACGCCGCTTCGCCCAGGGGGAGGCTGCCCCCGCCGCCGCGCCGGCACCCGCCGTGCCAGCACCAGCTCCGGTAGCGGCACCCGCGGCTCCCGCTCCGGCGGCCAGTGGCCCCGTCGTCGACGAGACCGCCCTGCGCTATTTCGCCCGCCAGGGCGACGACCGCCGGCTGCAGGCGGAGATCGCCCGGCTGCGCGCGCTGTATCCCGATTGGACCCCGCCGGATGATTTCTCCGCGCCGGCGCCGATCGCCGACGCCGTGCTCGACCAGATGTGGAAGCTCTATGGCGACGGCCAGTATGCCGCCGTGCGCGCTGCCATCGCTGCCCGGCTGGTGCGCGAGCCGCAATGGCAGGCGCCGCCCGACCTGCTGGCCCGCCTCGAGATCGGCGAGCAGCGCGAAAGGCTGGTCAACGCTTCGAACGCGCAGCAGTGGAACACCGTCGTCTCGATCGCCGCCGCGACGCCGACGCTGCTCACCTGCGCCGATGTCGACGTGCTCTGGCGCGTCGCCGAGGCGTTCGGCAAATCGTCGCGCACGGGCCGCGCCCGCGATGTTGGCACCTATATCCTGACCAATTGCCAGGATCCGAAGGAACGCCTTGCCACCATCCAGAAGGCCATGGGTTATCTGGACGATGCCGAACTGGCCGATCTGCTGAAGCTGGAGCGCATCGGTGCGGACGGGCAGGGCGAGTTCGCCCCGGTCAAGAACGATCTGGCCCGCCGTCGCCTCGCTGCCGGCGCCAAGGATCCGAGCCTCACCGTCGCGCCGGAGGATATCGCGCTCGTCGAGCGGCTGGTGCGCGAAGGCACCGGTCCGGACGATGCCGTGCTGCTCGGCTCCTACTGGTTCCAGCACAACGATCCGACCCGCGCCGCGCAATGGTTCGAGCTCGCCAAGGGCCGCGCCGACAACGCCGAAATCGCACGCGGCTATGCCTATGTGCTGAACGCGCTGAAGCGTCCGGCCGAGGCGGAAGAAGCCGCCTACAAGTGGCGCGATGCCAGCAAGGAAAACACCGACGCCTATCTCGTCGTCGCGACCGCCATGCTGTCGGTCGACCCGCCGGTGAAGATGGACCGCGAGGTCCTGACCCGCACCGCCAAGGCGATCAGCGACGCGAAATATGCGCCCGGCGCGCAGGAGTTCGGCTGGTACGCCTACAAGATAGGCCAGACCGCCATCGCCGCCCGCTGGTTCGAGACGGCGCTGTCGCTGATGCCGGAGGACGAGCCGTCCGCCTATGGCCTCGCGCTCGCCAACCAGAAGCTCAAGGACAAGGCCGGCTTCGACAAGATCGTTCGCGAATGGAGCGCCCGTTCGCCGCGCATCGCGGCGCTTGCCGATCCGAAGGCGCGTCGCAACCTCGTGCCCGCCGCCGAATCGCTTCCCGGCCCCGATGGCGAGACCGTCGCGCCGGCGCGGGCTGCCCGCGTCGAGGCTGTCGATGACGAAGAAATGGAGCCCGAGCCCGTTGCAAGACCGGTTCGCCGCCAGGCAGCGCCCCGCACCGCCGAGCCTTCCGTCGCCCGTGCGCCGCAGCGCAGCGCCGCCAGGGGCGGTGGCCGCTCCTGCACCGGAGAAGTGCGGCCGGCCCTGCTGTCGTCCATGAGCGCGCTCACCCGGGGTTGGTGTCTGATGGAGCTGAACCGTCCGATCGAGGCGGCCGATGCCTTCGACATGGCGCTTCGCACCAGCTATGGCCAGGTCGCGCAGGACGCCGCCTATGGCAAGACGCTCGCCTATCTGCGCGCCGGCCTCACAGATCAGGCCGCGGCTTCCGCCGCCCAGACCTCGCAGGCCGTGCCGCGGGCGATCGAACTGAAGACGGAGATCCTGACCCAGCGCGCCATCGGTTCCTACAATGACGGCCGCTATGTCGAGACCCTGCTGATGCTCGACGAACGCTCGCGGATCGCGCCGGAACAGAACGACCTGATGATGATGCGGGGCTGGTCCTATTTCCACCTTCGCCGCTGGAACGACGCCAAGACGATCTTCGTCGCCGTCGCCGGCACGGGTTCGCGCGAGGCGCAGCGCGCGCTCGCCACGCTGGCCCAGGAAATGAAGCCGAAGTGAGTTGCACGCGACGCCCGGGCGTCGCGTGAATCACGTTGCTCAGCGCATGACGCAGCCCTTGGGATATCCGACGCGCTTGCAATAGACGACGCGGGGCGCCGGCCGCGCGACGCAGCCCTTCACATACACCCCGTTCTGGCAGTAGACGACGGCCCCTGGGCGGACGACAGGCGCCGGACGCACGACGCAGCCGACCGGATAGCCGACGCGCTTGCAATAGACCACGGCCTCGGCCGGCGTGGGATGCACCAACAGCAGGCCCAATCCGCCGAGGCTCGCGAGCCCGGCGGCCAACAAGGCGAGCTTCCACGGCTTGAAGGTGGATGATTTCGTCTGCATGTTTCCCTCCCTGGTTGACGAGGGAGAACACGCCGCCCTCTCGTCACGGGTTACCATGCGGAAGGCGGGGCCATTTCAAACTTTCTCGTGATCCGGATCGGCGCCAAGGTGTCGTCCGGGCCGCGCCGCAGCATCGGGAGAGACGGATGAGCGAGGCCTTTCTCTTGGACGGGCCGGAAGACGCGCGGGCGACGATCCTGCTGGCGCATGGTGCGGGCGCGCCGATGGATTCGGCGTCGATGACGGCGGCGGCCAGGGCGCTGGCGGCGGCAGGCCTGCGCGTCGCGCGCTTCGAATTCGCCTATATGGCCGAACGACGGGACGGGACCGGGCGGAAGCCGCCGCCGCGCGCCGACAAGCTGATGCCGGAGTACCGCGCGGCGATCGCGTCGCTTGGCGCCACCACGCCGTTGGTGATCGGCGGCAAGTCGATGGGCGGCCGCGTCGCCAGCATGATCGCCGATGAATATTTCGCCAGGGGAGAGATCGCAGGGCTGCTGTGCCTCGGCTACCCCTTTCATCCGCCGGCGAAGCCCGAGCAATTGCGCACGGCGCATCTGCTCGGGCTCCGGACGCCAACCCTGATCTGCCAGGGCACGCGCGACCCGTTCGGGACCAGCGAGGAAGTCGCCGGCTATGCGCTGTCGCCTGCCATCGAGATCCGCTGGCTTGAGGATGGCGACCATGACCTGAAGCCTCGCAAGAGCGTGACGGGTGTTTCGGCCGCCGATGCCTTGAAGGCGATGGCGGAGGACATTGGGCTCTGGATCGACCGGCTGCTGGCGGGCTCGCCGGCGCCCTGAGGGGCCCGCGCCCATTGCCTCGCCATGCCAATGTCTTCCAAGGTGGGCCGGTTGAGTCCCCGCATCCGACAAAGGTTCTTCAGATGGCGCTGAACATTCTCTTCATCGGTGGTACCGGCCAGATATCCTATCCCTGTGTCGAGCGTGCCGTGGCGCAGGGGCACCAGGTCAGCGTCTTCAATCGCGGCAAGCGCGAAAGCGCGCTGCCCCAGGGCGTCCAATCGATCGTCGGCGACCTCGCCGGGCCGGAATACGCCGGGCTCGCCGAAAGGAATTTCGACGTCGTCTGCCAGTTCATCGCGTTCACGCCGGATCAGGTGGAGCGGGATATCGAGATCTTCACCGGCCATTGCGGACAATACGTCTTCATCTCGTCGGCCTCGGTCTATGAAAAGCCGGCCCGGCATTACGTGATCACCGAGGCGACGCCGGCGATCAATCCCTACTGGCCCTATAGCCAGGCCAAGATCGAGTGCGAAAAGCGGCTGCAGAATTCGCAGGGTCTGGCCTGGACCATCGTGCGCCCCAGCCATACGGTTCGCACCGGCCTGCCGATCATGATCGGCGACAGCGATATCATGGCGCGCCGCATGCTAGACGGCGAACCGACCATCGTGGCCGGTGACGGCCATACGCCGTGGACGCTGACCCGCTCGGTCGATTTCGCGGTGCCGTTTGTCGGCCTGTTCGGCAAGGAAGCGTCGCTCAACGACATCTTCCACATTACCAGCGACCGCGCCCATATCTGGGACGACATCCAGAAGACCATCGCCCGCATGCTCGGCGTCGAGGCGAAGATCGTGCATGTCCCGACCGATACGCTGGTCCGCTACAATCCTGAATGGATCGGGCCGCTGACCGGAGACAAGGCCTGGACGGCGATCTTCGACAATTCGAAGGTCAAGCGCGTGGCCGGCGATTTCCAGTGCGCCGAAAGCCTGGAGGAAATCCTAGCCGAGCCGATCCGCCACCTGCAGCAGCGCCTGGCGAAGCAGCGGCCGCCCAAGGGAGACTTCGACGTCCTGGTAGACCGCATCTGCCGCGAGCAGTCGGCGCTGGGCTAGGTCCGGGGCAACATTGGTGCAGTGCCCTGCGGAGCCTCGGAGGAGGGCCGGTGTCGACGGGCGCATATGTCAGGGAAGATGGTGCCGGATGAGGGGATTGAACCCCCGACCTTCGGTTTACAAAACCGCTGCTCTACCGCTGAGCTAATCCGGCACGGAGACGGGTGTAGTGAGGACCGCCCCCGCCGGTCAAGCGCGGATCGTGCAGTTTTCCGCAATCCGCTGCATTTCGCGTTTCGGCTTCGACGGCGGTGCCGCCAGGGCGGGACGGACGAATCACGCGGGACCACGAGGCCCGCGTGATTCGACAGAGCTTAAGCCGTCGCCGTTTCGAGGTGGCGGTGGGCGAGGTAGAGCGACAGCACGGCCGCGTTGGAGACGTTGAGGCTCTTGATCGCGCCGGGCATATCGAGGCGGGCGACGATGTCGCAGCGATCGCGGGTCAGCCGGCGCAGGCCCTTGCCCTCGGCGCCGAGCACCAAGGCGATCTTGTCGCCGCGAATGCCTTCTTCCAGCGGAACCGTGCCCTCGCTGTCGAGGCCGACGCAGGAATAGCCCATGTCGCGCAGGTCGGTGAGGGCGGTGGCGAGATTCGGCACCTCGATCATCGCGATATTTTCGAGCGCGCCCGAGGCGGACTTGGCGAGAACGCCGGTCTCGGCCGGGGCGTGACGGCCGGTGGTGATCAGCGCATCCGCGCCGAACGCGACGGCGGACCGGAGAATGGCGCCGACATTATGGGGATCCGTCACCTGGTCGAGCACGACGACGAGGCGGGCATCGCCCAGCGCATCGAGATCGAGCGGTTCGAGCGGCGCGACTTCCACCGCGGCGCCCTGGTGCACGGCGTCCGAGCCGAGCAGCCGGTCGAGGTCGCGCGGCGAGGTGTCCTTGAGGTCGCCGGGGAGAGTCGCCCCTTCCTCGACAAGCCGGCTGGCTGCGTTCTGCGTCGCCAGCAGCTGCAGCACCTTGCGGCGCGGATTGCCAAGCACGGCCGCGACGGCATGAATGCCATATATCCACAGCTGATCCGGACGGCGTTCGGCTGGGGCGTTGGAGGCGAAGCGGCGGGGTCCATTGTGGCCGGGCTTGCCCTTGCCACCGCGGAAATGCCCGGGTTGCCGCTGCGATTTGCTCTGTTTGTTTTCGTCGGTCATGCCCCGCTTATACGAGGGGCGAGCCAAACCGGCAATCGAACTGCGCGGCCGTTTTCCAGCCATGCACGGAACGCGGGATAGTTGGTTGGTTAGGCGTTGACAGGGCAAGGTCTGCCCGTCATAAGGGCGCTCATCGGCGGGGCAGCAATGGCTGCTTCCGACGGTAAAGCCTGAACGATGACGCTCTGCCGAAGTGATTTGGAGGAGTGCCCGAGTGGTTAAAGGGGACGGACTGTAAATCCGTTGACTTAGTCTACGTTGGTTCGAATCCAACCTCCTCCACCATTTCGACGGAACGTTAGCGTGCGGGTGTAGCTCAATGGTAGAGCAGCAGCCTTCCAAGCTGAATACGAGGGTTCGATTCCCTTCACCCGCTCCATCAACTGAGCCTTGCGCTACTTGCGCGGTTTGAACGCGGTGCGCAGCAGGTTGATGGTGCAGTTCGAGCCGTCCGGCTCGTAGGAACGAGACGACAGGAAGCGACGTCGATGGCAAAAGAGAAATTCCAGCGCAACAAGCCGCATTGCAACATTGGCACGATCGGCCACGTGGATCACGGCAAGACGTCGTTGACCGCGGCCATCACCAAGGTTCTTGCAAAGACCGGTGGCGCTACGTTCAAGGCTTATGATCAGATCGACGCTGCTCCCGAGGAGCGCGCTCGCGGCATCACGATTTCGACGGCACACGTCGAGTACGAGACGCAGAACCGCCACTACGCCCACGTCGATTGCCCCGGCCACGCCGATTATGTGAAGAACATGATCACCGGCGCAGCCCAGATGGATGGCGCGATCCTGGTCGTGTCTGCCGCTGACGGCCCGATGCCCCAGACGCGCGAGCACATCCTGCTCGCTCGTCAGGTCGGCGTTCCCGCCCTCGTCGTGTTCCTGAACAAGTGCGACCTGGTCGACGATCCGGAGCTTCTGGAGCTCGTCGAGCTCGAAGTTCGCGAACTGCTGTCGTCCTACGACTTCCCGGGCGACGACATTCCGATCATCAAGGGTTCGGCCGTTGTTGCGCTCAATGATGGCGACGCCAAGCTGGGCGAAGATGCGATCCTCGAGCTGATGACCGCCGTCGACACCTACATCCCGCAGCCGGAGCGTCCGGTTGACCTGCCGTTCCTGATGCCGATCGAAGACGTGTTCTCGATCTCGGGCCGCGGCACGGTCGTGACCGGCCGCGTCGAGCGCGGTATCGTCAAGGTTGGCGAGGAAGTCGAGATCGTCGGCATCCGTCCGACCGTCAAGTCGACCTGCACCGGCGTCGAGATGTTCCGTAAGCTGCTCGATCAGGGCCAGGCTGGCGACAACATCGGTGCTCTGCTTCGCGGTATCGACCGTGAAGGCGTCGAGCGCGGCCAGATCCTCTGCAAGCCCGGTTCCGTGACGCCGCATACGGTGTTCAAGGCCGAGGCCTACATCCTGACCAAGGAAGAGGGTGGCCGTCACACGCCGTTCTTCACCAACTACCGTCCGCAGTTCTACTTCCGCACGACCGACGTGACGGGCGTGGTGACGCTGCCGGAAGGCGTCGAGATGGTGATGCCGGGCGACAACATCTCGGTGGATGTCGAGCTGATCGTGCCGATCGCCATGGAAGAAAAGCTTCGCTTCGCCATCCGTGAAGGCGGTCGTACCGTCGGCGCAGGCGTCGTCGCCAGCATCATTAAGTGATGCAAGCCCGGCGCGGGTCTGCTAAGTAGCAGGAACGTCGTCGGAAGGTTTTGAGAAGGGCTGGAAACAGGCCTTCTCTCCGGTAGGGGTATAGCTCAGCTGGTAGAGCGACGGTCTCCAAAACCGTAGGTCGTAGGTTCGAATCCTACTGCCCCTGCCAATTTACTACTTGAGGAATCGATTGATCGGTTCTATGTAACGCTTCCCAGCGGGGTGCGCAGACAGACGTCCGCGCGCCCGCAAGCCGTGAGCGGGTAATGGCCACCAAAACTAATCCATTTACGTTCCTCCAGCAGGTTCGCACGGAGGTATCGAAGGTCGTATGGCCGTCTCGTCGCGAAACCGCGATCACGACAGTCATGGTCTTCGTTATGGCCGTGCTTGCGAGCCTGTTCTTCACCATTGCCGATTTCGGTCTGAGCTGGGGCGTCTCGTTCCTGCTCGGTCTCGGCCGATAGGCGGAGGACAGTTCATTGGATAAACGCTGGTATATTGTCCACGCCTATTCGAACTTCGAAAAGAAGGTCGCGGAGTCAATCCGCGAGCAGGCGGGCCAGCGTGGCCTCGCCGATCTTTTCGACGAGATCCTGGTTCCGACCGAGAAGGTCGTCGAGGTTCGCCGCGGTCGCAAGATCGATGCCGAGCGCAAATTTTTCCCGGGTTACGTACTCGTGAAGATGGCGCTGACCGATGACGCCTATCATCTGATCAAGAACACGCCGAAGGTGACGGGCTTCCTTGGCTCCGACAATCGGCCGATGCCGATCTCGGAAGCCGAAGCCAACCGCATCATTCATCAGGTGCAGGAAGGCGTGGAGCGGCCGAAGCCGTCTGTCAGTTTCGAAGTCGGCGAGCAGGTCCGCGTTTCGGACGGCCCGTTTGCTTCGTTCAATGGCCTTGTCGAGGAAGTCGACGAGGTTCGCGCCCGGCTCAAGGTCGCCGTGTCGATTTTCGGGCGCGCCACTCCGGTGGAGCTCGAATACGGTCAGGTCGAAAAGCTCTGATCGTTTGGGCGTGGGAGGATGCGGCGCTCGCCAAGTGTCGCCATCCGCACCACGCCATTCCTGCCATCTGAGGCTGGCAATTGGCCGATGTGATGTCGGCCTACCTCGTCGGCGGGTTGCCGGCATGGGAAAGGAATAAAAATGGCAAAGAAAGTTGCAGGCTACCTGAAGCTTCAGGTCAAGGCCGGCTCGGCGACCCCGTCGCCGCCGATCGGTCCCGCGCTCGGTCAGCGCGGCATCAACATCATGGAATTCTGCAAGTCGTTCAACGCGCAGACCCAGGAAATGGAAAAGGGCTCCCCGGTACCGGTGGTCATCACCTACTACCAGGACAAGTCCTTCACTTTCGTGATGAAGACGCCGCCGGTGAGCTTCCTTCTGAAGAAGGCCGCTGGCCTTGCCAAGGGCGCAACGACGCCGGGCAAGGGCGCCGTCGCCGGTTCGGTCACGCACGCCCAGTGCGTCGAGATCGCGACGAAGAAGCTCAAGGATCTGAACGCCGAGGATATCGAAGCGGCGGCTCGGATGATCGAAGGTTCCGCCCGGTCTATGGGCCTTGAGGTGGTTGCCTGATCATGGCTCAGCACGGTAAGCGCGTTATCAACGCCCGCGAGGGCATCGACCGCAACAAGCTCTATCCGATCAGCGTCGCAGTGGCGCTCATCAAGGATCGCGCCAATGCGAAGTTCGACGAGACGATTGAGGTCGCCCTCAATCTCGGCGTCGATCCCCGCCATGCAGACCAGATGGTCCGCGGCGTCTGCAACCTCCCGAACGGCTCCGGCCGTAAGGTCCGCGTCGCGGTTTTCGCACGCGGCGCCAAGGCTGAAGAAGCCAAGGCAGCGGGTGCGGACATCGTCGGCGCCGAGGATCTGCTCGAGATCGTTCAGGGCGGCACGATCGATTTCGATCGCTGCATCGCGACCCCGGACATGATGCCGCTGGTCGGCCGTCTCGGTAAGGTGCTCGGCCCGCGCGGCCTGATGCCGAACCCGAAGGTCGGTTCGGTCACCATGGACGTCGCAACGGCTGTTGCCGGCGCCAAGGGCGGCTCGGTCGAGTTCCGCGTCGAGAAGGCTGGTATCATCCATGCCGGCATCGGCAAGGCGAGCTTCGACACCGAGAAGCTGGTCCAGAACATCAAGGCTTTCGTGGACGCCGTCCAGAAGGCACGCCCGACGGGCGCGAAGGGCACGTACCTTCAGAAGGTTGCCGTTTCCTCGACCATGGGCCCCGGCGTCCATGTCGATCCGGCCACCGCGCTCGGCGCGTAAGGCTCAAGAATCTCCGCCCGGTCTTCCGGGCGGCAAGATGGCCGGCGGAGGGTTCGCTCTCCGCCCGGTCCAATACCTGTCCGAGACTGCAGGGGCCGGCTTGCCGGCTTAATCTCCTGCATAGACGGGGGGAAGATGGATTTTCGGCGCAAGCCGCTTATCAGTTCGAACCTCTTTGACCCGAAGCTCGCAAGAGTGGCTGGGGGACAGGCACGCAGCGCCGCGATCGGACATCTGGTCGCGGCATACGTAACCGGTGGTAAGGACCGAAAGGTCACCCGCCTATCTGGAGAGAGGCAAGTGGAAAGAGCGGAAAAACGCGAACTTGTCTCGACGATGAACGAGGTCTTCCAGGAGGCCAATGTCGTCGTCGTGGCACACTATGCCGGCCTCACCGTCGCCGAGCTCACCGCCCTTCGTGGCAAGGCTCGCGTGGCAGGGGTCAGCGTAAAGGTCGCTAAGAACCGCCTCGTCAAGCTCGCCCTTCAAGGCACTGAGTCTGCTCACATTGCGGACCTGTTCACAGGTCCGACGATCGTCGCTTATTCGAACGATCCGGTAGCAGCTCCCAAGGTCGTGTCCGATTTCGCCAAGACGAATGACAAGCTCGTCATTCTCGGCGGCGCGATGGGCAAGACCAATCTGGATCCGAACGGCGTCAAGGCTCTTGCCACGCTGCCGTCGCTGGATGAACTGCGCGGTAAGTTGGTCGGCCTGCTTCAGGCACCGGCCACCAGGATCGCGACTGTCGTCAGCGCACCCGCGGCGCAGCTTGCCCGCGTGTTCGGCGCCTATGCCAAGAAGGATGAAGCGGCGTAGGCCGTTCTCTCATTCAAACGAAGTTCGAACTGACAGGAATATAAAATGGCTGATCTTGCAAAGATTGTGGACGATCTGTCCGCCCTGACCGTGCTCGAGGCTGCTGAGCTCTCCAAGCTTCTCGAAGAGAAGTGGGGCGTTTCGGCTGCTGCTCCGGTCGCTGCTGCTGCCGCTGCTGCCGCTCCGGCCGCCGCTGTGGAAGAGAAGACCGAGTTCGACGTCATCCTCGTTGAGGCCGGCGCGAACAAGATCAACGTGATCAAGGAAGTCCGCGCGATCACCGCTCTTGGCCTCAAAGAAGCCAAGGACCTGGTCGAAGCAGCTCCGAAGGCCGTCAAGGAAGGCGTCTCGAAGGACGAGGCTGCCAAGCTCAAGACGCAGCTTGAGGGCGCAGGCGCCAAGGTCGACGTCAAGTAAGTCGATTGAAATAGGCCGGCCCCGGATTGCCGGGGCCGGTTTCCATCATGGTCCATAAGGACCGCTATCCAGAGAGCCGCGCCCGAGCGCGGCTATACGGCTTTCCGGATAGCTGTTCTTGAACGTAAAGAAGGAGCGAACATGGCCCTGGAATTCACCGGTCGTAAGCGCATCCGCAAGGTCTTCGGGTCCATCGGCGACGTGGCCGAGATGCCGAACCTCATCGAGGTTCAGAAGGCGTCCTACGACCAATTCCTCATGGTTGAGGAAGCGAAGGGCGGGCGTCCGGACGAAGGTTTGCAGGCCGTTTTCAAATCCGTATTCCCAATTTCGGACTTCTCGAATACGGCGCTGCTCGAATTCGTCCGCTATGATTTCGACCCGCCGAAGTATGACGTCGACGAGTGCCGCCAGCGTGGCATCACCTTCTCGGCGCCGCTGAAGGTCACGCTGCGCCTGATCGTGTTCGATGTCGACGAGGACACCGGCGCGAAGTCCGTCAAGGACATCAAGGAGCAGGAAGTCTACATGGGCGAAATGCCCCTGATGACGTCCAACGGCACCTTCATCGTCAACGGCACCGAGCGCGTGATCGTCTCGCAGATGCACCGCTCGCCGGGCGTCTTCTTCGATCACGACAAGGGCAAGACCCATTCGTCGGGCAAGCTCCTGTTCGCCGCCCGCATCATTCCGTATCGCGGTTCCTGGCTCGACATCGAGTTCGACGCCAAGGACATCGTGCACGCACGCATCGACCGTCGCCGCAAGATTCCGGTGACGTCGCTGATGTTCGCGCTCGGCATGGACGGCGAAGAGATCCTCGACACCTTCTATTCGAAGATCGTCTACTCCAAGGTCGGCGATGGCTGGCGCATGCCTTATGATCCGGCGCGTATGCGCGGGATGAAGGCCGCCATGGACATGATCGACGCCGACACCGGCGAAGTCGTGGTCGAGGCCGGCAAGAAGCTGACGGCCCGCGCCGCTCGCGGCCTGGCCGAGAAGGGCGTCAAGGCGCTGAAGGTTCTCAACGAGGACCTGCACGGCACCTATATCGCCGAGGACATCGTCAACCCGACCACGGGTGAAGTCTACGCCGAAGCCGGTGACGAGATCAGCGAAAAGCTGCTCGAGATCCTGGACGAGGCCGGCTACGACGAAGTCACGGTTCTCGATATCGACCACATCAATATCGGCGCCTACATCCGCAACACACTGGCCGTG
The DNA here is from genome assembly GCF_044452255.1 of Kaistia sp. UC242_56. Taxonomy (NCBI): domain Bacteria; kingdom Pseudomonadati; phylum Pseudomonadota; class Alphaproteobacteria; order Hyphomicrobiales; family Kaistiaceae; genus Kaistia; species Kaistia sp. UC242_56. The sequence continues at coordinate 3,322,116 of NZ_JBIOAN010000002.1, read as the reverse complement.
GACAAGAACGAGTCGCGCGAAGACGCGCTGTTCGACATCTACCGCGTCATGCGTCCGGGCGAGCCGCCGACCGTCGATACCGCGACCGCCATGTTCCAGTCGCTGTTCTTCGACAGCGAGCGCTACGATCTGTCGGCCGTCGGCCGCGTCAAGATGAACATGCGCCTCGACCTGACGGCCGAGGACACCGTTCGCGTGCTCCGCAAGGAAGACATCCTGGCGGTTATCAAGACGCTTGTCGAACTGCGCGACGGCCAGGGCGAAATCGACGACATCGACAATCTCGGCAATCGCCGCGTGCGTTCGGTCGGCGAGCTCATGGAGAACCAGTACCGCGTCGGTCTGCTCCGCATGGAGCGCGCGATCAAGGAACGCATGTCGTCGGTCGAGATCGGCAACGTCATGCCGCAGGATCTGATCAACGCCAAGCCGGCGGCTGCCGCCGTGCGCGAGTTCTTCGGCTCTTCGCAGCTGTCGCAGTTCATGGATCAGACCAACCCGCTGTCGGAAATCACCCACAAGCGCCGTCTCTCGGCGCTTGGCCCGGGCGGTCTGACGCGCGAGCGTGCCGGCTTCGAAGTGCGCGACGTGCACCCGACGCATTACGGCCGTATCTGCCCGATCGAGACGCCGGAAGGCCCGAATATCGGCCTGATCAACTCGCTCGCGACGTTTGCCCGCGTCAACAAGTACGGCTTCATCGAGAGCCCGTACCGGCGCGTCAAGGACGGCGTCGCGACGATGGACATCGTCTATCTGTCGGCGATGGAAGAGTCGAAGTACTACGTCGCCCAGGCGAACGTGAAACTCGATGCGAACGGCAAGCTGACCGATGACCTGATCATCAGCCGCCATTCCGGCGAAAACGTCATGGTCACCTCCGACCGCGTCGACTTCATGGACGTGTCGCCGAAGCAGCTCGTTTCGGTCGCGGCCTCGCTGATCCCGTTCCTCGAGAACGATGACGCGAACCGCGCCCTGATGGGTTCGAACATGATGCGTCAGGCGGTGCCGCTCGTTCGCGCCGAGGCGCCTTTCGTCGGTACCGGCATGGAGGCCGTCGTTGCCCGTGATTCCGGCGCTGCCATCGCGGCTCGCCGCGGCGGTATCGTCGACCAGGTCGATGCGACCCGTATCGTTATCCGCGCGACGGAGGAACTTGATCCTTCGAAGTCGGGTGTCGATATCTATCGTCTGATGAAGTTCCAGCGTTCGAACCAGTCGACCTGCATCAACCAGCGGCCGCTTGTCCGCGTGGGGGATCGCGTCGGCAAGGGCGATATCCTGGCGGACGGCCCGTCGACGGATCTCGGTGATCTGGCGCTCGGCCGGAACGTGCTCGTCGCGTTCATGCCGTGGAACGGCTACAACTTCGAGGACTCGATCCTCCTGTCCGAGCGCATCGTGTCGGATGACGTCTTCACCTCGATCCATATCGAGGAGTTCGAGGTCATGGCGCGCGATACCAAGCTCGGTCCGGAAGAAATCACGCGCGATATCCCGAACGTTTCGGAAGAAGCGCTGAAGAACCTCGACGAAGCCGGCATCGTCTATATCGGCGCCGACGTGCAGCCGGGCGACATCCTTTGCGGCAAGATCACGCCGAAGGGCGAAAGCCCGATGACGCCGGAAGAGAAGCTTCTGCGCGCCATCTTCGGTGAAAAGGCTTCCGACGTTCGCGATACCTCGCTCCGCGTGCCGCCGGGCGTGACCGGCACTATCGTGGAAGTGCGCGTCTTCAACCGCCATGGCGTGGAGAAGGACGAGCGCGCGATGGCGATCGAGCGGGAAGAGATCGAGCGTCTCGCCAAGGACCGCGACGACGAGCAGGCCATCCTGGACCGTAACGTCTATGGCCGTCTGGTCGACATGTTCGACGGCAAGACCGCTTCCAGCGGCCCGAAGAACTTCAAGAAGGACACCGTGCTGACGCGCGATGTCATCGAGGAGTATCCGCGGTCGCAGTGGTGGCAGTTCGCTTTCGCCGACGAAAAGGTCATGGGCGAGATCGAGGCTCTGCGCGGGTCGTATGACGAGAGCCGCAAGCGGCTGGAGAAGCGCTTCATCGACAAGGTCGAGAAGCTGCAGCGCGGCGACGAGCTGCCTCCGGGCGTGATGAAGATGGTCAAGGTCTTCGTCGCGGTGAAGCGCAAGATCCAGCCGGGCGACAAGATGGCCGGCCGTCACGGCAACAAGGGCGTCGTGTCGCGGATCACCCCGATCCAGGACATGCCGTTCCTCGAGGACGGTACGCATGTCGATATCGTGCTCAATCCGCTCGGCGTGCCGAGCCGCATGAATGTCGGCCAGATCCTGGAGACGCATCTGGGCTGGGCTTGCGCAGGCATGGGCCTGAAGATCGGCAAGATGCTCGAGGATTATAAGAAGTCGGGCGACGTCAAGCCGCTCCGCCTCACCCTCGACGGCATCTATAACGGTCCGAAGGATCAGCCGGTTGCGGAACTGGACGACGCTTCGGTCATCCGGATGAGCGAACACCTGAAGAAGGGCGTCTCGATTGCGACGCCGGTCTTCGACGGTGCGCGTGAGCCGGACATCGTCGAGATGCTGGAGGAGGCGGGTCTTCACGACTCCGGCCAGTCGGTTCTGTATGACGGACGTACGGGCGAGGCATTCGACCGCAAGGTGACAGTGGGCTACATCTACATGCTCAAGCTGCACCACCTGGTCGATGACAAGATCCACGCCCGCTCGATCGGCCCGTACTCGCTCGTCACGCAGCAGCCGCTGGGTGGTAAGGCGCAGTTCGGTGGCCAGCGCTTCGGCGAGATGGAGGTCTGGGCTCTCGAGGCCTATGGCGCCGCCTACACGCTGCAGGAAATGCTGACCGTGAAGTCCGACGACGTGGCCGGCCGTACCAAGGTGTATGAGGCGATTGTCCGCGGCGATGACACGTTCGAGGCCGGTATTCCGGAATCGTTCAACGTGCTGGTCAAGGAAATGCGGTCCCTCGGGCTCGACGTCGAGCTCAATCAGTCCAAGAAGGCCTTGGACGCCGAGGCGAACGCAAGGCTTCCGGACGCGGCGGAATAATCCGCCGCGGTTTCCGATAGGCCCATTCAGTTTACATGCGGTGTTCCGGTAGAGGGTGATCCTCAACCGGCCACCGGCATCGAAGGAGATCGGCGATGAATCAAGAAGTCGCGAACATCTTCAATCCGCTGGCGCAGCCGGCACAGAATTTCGATCAGATCCGCATCCACATTGCGAGCCCTGAGAAGATTCTGTCCTGGTCGTACGGTGAGATCAAGAAGCCGGAAACGATCAACTACCGTACGTTCAAGCCTGAGCGCGACGGCCTGTTCTGCGCGCGCATTTTCGGACCGATCAAGGATTACGAGTGCCTGTGCGGTAAGTACAAGCGCATGAAGTACAAGGGCATCATCTGCGAGAAGTGCGGCGTGGAAGTCACGCTCGCACGCGTTCGGCGTGACCGCATGGGTCACATCGAGCTGGCAGCGCCCGTCGCTCATATCTGGTTCCTGAAGTCGCTGCCGTCGCGTATCGGCATGCTGATGGACATGACGCTGAAAGATCTCGAGCGGATCCTGTATTTCGAGAACTACGTCGTCATCGAGCCGGGCCTCACCCCTCTGAAGGAGCGTCAGCTTCTTTCCGAGGAAGAGTACCTGCGCGCCCAGGACGAATATGGTGATGACTCGTTCACCGCCCTCATCGGCGCGGAAGCCATCCGCGAGATGATGATGGCGCTCGACCTGCCGAAGCTCGCCGTCGACCTGCGCGAAGAGATCGCCACCTCGACCTCGGAGCTGAAGCCGAAGAAGCTCGGCAAGCGCCTGAAGCTGGTCGAAGCGTTCATCGAATCCGGCAATCGCCCGGAATGGATGATCATGACGGTCATCCCGGTCATCCCGCCGGATCTGCGCCCGCTGGTTCCCCTCGACGGCGGCCGCTTCGCGACCTCCGACCTGAACGACCTGTATCGCCGCGTCATCAACCGCAACAATCGTCTGAAGCGGCTGATCGAACTGCGCGCCCCGGACATCATCATCCGCAACGAGAAGCGCATGCTTCAGGAAGCGGTCGATGCGCTGTTCGACAACGGCCGTCGTGGCCGCGTCATCACCGGCGCCAACAAGCGTCCGCTGAAGTCGCTCTCCGACATGCTGAAGGGCAAGCAGGGCCGCTTCCGCCAGAACCTGCTCGGCAAGCGCGTCGACTACTCCGGCCGTTCCGTGATCGTCGTGGGTCCGGAAATGAAGCTGCACCAGTGCGGCCTGCCGAAGAAGATGGCGCTCGAGCTGTTCAAGCCGTTCATCTACTCGCGCCTTGACGCCAAGGGCTTCTCGTCCACGGTCAAGCAGGCGAAGAAGCTCGTCGAAAAGGAAAAGCCGGAAGTCTGGGATATCCTGGACGAGGTTATCCGCGAGCATCCGATCCTGCTGAACCGCGCCCCGACGCTTCACCGCCTCGGCATCCAGGCTTTCGAGCCCGTGCTGATCGAAGGCAAGGCGATCCAGCTGCATCCGCTCGTCTGCTCGGCCTTCAACGCCGACTTCGACGGCGACCAGATGGCCGTGCACGTTCCGCTGTCGCTCGAAGCGCAGCTGGAAGCGCGCGTCCTGATGATGTCGACCAACAACATCCTGCATCCCGCGAACGGCCAGCCGATCATCGTGCCGTCGCAGGACATCGTCCTCGGTCTCTATTATCTGTCGATCATGGCAGACAAGGAGCCGGGCGAGGGCATGCTGTTCGGTTCGATCGCCGAGATCGAGCACGCGATCGCCGCCAAGGCGATCACGCTGCACACCAAGATCAAGGGTCGCTATCGTGGCGTCGACGCGGACGGCAACGTCACGTCGAAGATCTACGACACCACCCCGGGTCGCCTGCTGATCGGCGAATTGCTGCCGAAGCACCACAACCTGCCCTTCGACGTCGTCAACAAGTTGATGACCAAGAAGGAAGTCTCGAACACGATCGACGCCGTCTACCGCCATTGCGGTCAGAAGGAGACGGTCATTTTCTGCGACCGCATCATGGCGCTGGGCTTCCGCGAAGCCTGCCGTGCTGGCATTTCGTTCGGCAAGGACGACATGGTCATCCCGCCGACCAAGGCCAAGCTGGTCGAGGAAACGCAGGCGCTCGCGAAGGATTACGAGCAGCAGTACAATGACGGCCTGATCACCTTCGGTGAGAAGTACAACAAGGTCGTCGACGCCTGGGCCAAGTGTGGTGACGCCGTCGCCGCCGAGATGATGAAGGGCATTTCCGCCGTTCATCACGACGCGGAAACCGGCCGTCAGAAGCCGATGAACTCGGTCTACATGATGAGCCACTCGGGTGCTCGTGGTTCGCCGACCCAGATGAAGCAGCTTGCCGGCATGCGCGGTCTGATGACCAAGCCGTCGGGCGAGATCATCGAGAACCCGATCATCTCGAACTTCAAGGAAGGCCTGACCGTTCTCGAGTACTTCAACTCGACCCACGGTGCCCGTAAGGGTCTGGCCGACACCGCCTTGAAGACGGCGAACTCGGGCTATCTGACGCGTCGTCTCGTCGACGTGGCGCAGGACTGCATCATCATTGCGCAGGATTGCGGCACGACGAACGGCCTGAAGATGCAGGCAGTGATCGACAGCGGCCAGGTCGTCGCTTCGCTCGGCCTGCGGATTCTCGGTCGTACGGCTGCCGAGGACATCGTTTCGGGCGCGACCGGCGAAGTGCTGGTTCCGGCCGGTCACCTGATCGTCGAGAAGGATGTCGATCGCGTCGAGAAGGCTGGCGTCCAGGCGGTCAAGATCCGCTCGGTGCTGACCTGCGACACGAAGATCGGCGTCTGCGCGGCCTGCTACGGTCGCGATCTGGCGCGCGGCACGACCGTCAACATGGGCGAGGCCGTTGGTGTTATCGCGGCCCAGTCCATCGGCGAGCCCGGCACGCAGCTCACCATGCGCACGTTCCACATCGGTGGCACGGCACAGGTGGTCGACTCTTCCTTCATCGAGTTCGAGCTTCGAAGGCACGGTCACGATGCGTAACCGCAACGTGGTCCGCGACTCCGGCGGCAAGCTGGTGGCCCTCGGCCGCAACATGGCGATCGTCATCGTCGACAAGGACGGCATGGAGCGCGCGGTCAACCGCGTCACCTATGGTTCGCGCGTTCACGTCGACGAGGGTGACCAGGTCAAGCGCGGGCAGCGTCTGGCCGAGTGGGATCCCTACACCCGTCCGGTTCTGACGGAAGTCTCGGGTATCGTCGGCTATGAAGACATGGTCGAAGGCATCTCGGTCGTGGAAACGGCCGACGAGGCGACCGGCATCACCAAGCGCGTCGTCATCGACTGGCGTGCCAATCCGCGCGGCGGCGATCTGAAGCCGGCGATCGTGATCAAGGGCAAGGACGGCAAGATCCTCAAGCTGGCCCGTGGCGGTGAAGCCCGGTACATGCTGTCGGTCGAGACCATTCTGTCGGTCGATCCCGGTTCGACGGTTCACGCTGGCGACGTGCTGGCGCGTATTCCGACGGAAGGCGCCAAGACGCGCGACATCACGGGCGGTCTGCCGCGCGTGGCGGAGCTGTTCGAGGCCCGTCGTCCGAAGGATCACGCCATCATCGCAGAGATGGACGGCACGATCCGCTTCGGCCGCGACTACAAGAACAAGCGTCGCGTCATCGTTGAGCCGGTCGAGGGATCGGTCGGTCTGGATGGCGAGTTGCTGGAGCCGATCGAGTACCTGATCCCGAAGGGCAAGCCGTTCCATCTCCAGGAAGGCGACGCCGTGGAGAAGGGCGACTACATCATGGACGGCAACCCTGCGCCGCATGACATCCTGGCGATCAAGGGCGTGGAGGCACTCGCGGCCTACCTCGTCAACGAGATCCAGGACGTCTATCGCCTGCAGGGCGTGCAGATCAACGACAAGCACATCGAGGTGATCGTTCGCCAGATGCTGCAGAAGGTCGAGGTCTATGATGCCGGCGAGACGGAGTTCTTCAACGGCGAGCAGATCGATCGCCTGGAGTTCGACGTGGTGAACGAGAAGGCCAAGTCCGAGGGCAAGAAGCCTGCCCAGGGCAACCCGGTCCTGCTCGGCATCACCAAGGCCAGCCTGCAGACGCGTTCGTTCTTCTCGGCAGCGTCCTTCCAGGAAACGACCCGCGTCCTCACCGAGGCGGCCGTCAACGGCAAGGTCGATCCGCTCGAGGGTCTCAAGGAGAACATCATCGTCGGCCGCCTCATCCCGGCGGGTACCGGTGGAACGATGGGCCGTATCCGCGAGATCGCGACCAAGCGCGACGAGCTGATCCTCGAGGAGCGTCGCCGTTCCTCGGCAGCGTCGCAGCCGGCGGCAGCGCCTGCTGGCCTGCTCGGTGATCTGACCAACGCGGCCGAGTAATCCACTCGGTCCAGGAATGGAAAAGGCCGCCTTCGGGCGGCCTTTTTCGTGGCGCAGAAGCCGCGCTCCCGAAGTTTGTTGTCGCCAGCGGGCCAGACATGCAACTTGCTTTCAGGATAGGCTACAATGAGCGTTGCGGAGCTTGGCTGGGGAATGGCGAAGGCTTCGTGTTTTTCGGGGGTAGGTCAACTTGCGTAGCCTGATGGTTCTGGTCCGGACTGGTGTCACGAGCCTCGTGCTCGTTGGCTTGCTTGCAGGCTGCGGCGGCCGTCCGAAAGACGTGCTGCTTCCCGTGTCGATCACGGCGCCCGTTCCCGGCAGCACCACGGTCGACATGGCCGTCGCGACCACGCGCCAGCGTTCGACCGTCCCTGGCCAGATGTTCACGGGTGAACGCGGCCGGGCCATCGATTTTGCCAACATCGTTGTCTCGATCCCGCCGGACTCGATCCGGAAAAAGGGCGACGTGCAGTGGCCGAAGAAGCTGCCGGGAAATCCCGCCACGGATTTCGTCACGGTCAAGGCCGAGGATATGAACCTCGCTCAAGCGAGGGCATGGTTCAACAAGCGCATCAAGGCAACACCGAAGCGTCAGGCCTTGGTCTTCATCCATGGCTTCAACAACCGTTTTGAAGACGCCGTCTATCGCTTTGCCCAGATCGTGCATGACTCGGATTCGGACGTCGTGCCGATCCTGTTCACGTGGCCCTCGCGCGGCAGCGTCCTTGCCTATGGCTATGACCGGGAGAGCAACAACTATTCGCGCGATGCGCTCGAGCTTCTGCTGAAGGCGCTTGCGGATGATCCCAATGTCGACGAAGTCTCGATCCTGGCCCACTCCATGGGCAATTGGGTGACGCTGGAGGCGCTGCGCCAGATGGCGATCCGCGACAAGCGCATCGCGCCTAAGATCAAGAACGTCATGCTGGCTGCGCCGGACGTCGATATCGACGTCTTCCGCCGCCAGATGGCCGATATCGGCGTCAACGGGCCGAATGTTACCCTGTTCGTCTCGCAGGATGATCGCGCCTTGAAGGTTTCGCGGCGCGTCTGGGGCAATGTCGAACGTCTGGGGCAGATCAACGTCGCCCAGGAGCCATTTGCGTCCGAGCTGCAGCAGGACAAGATCACCGTCATCGACCTGACCAAGTTGCATACGGATGACCGGCTGAACCATGCGAAGTTCGCCGCGAGCCCCGAAGTTGTGCAGTTGATCGGGGCGCGTCTCGCCGAAGGCCAGACCATGACGGATTCGAAGACGGCGTTCGGTGACAAGCTCGTTGCCGTGACAACGGGCGCTGCCGCCAGCGTTGGCACCGCGGCCGGCCTGATCGTGACCGCGCCGGTCGCCATCATCGATCCGGATACCCGCGATACCTACAACTCCCAGATCAAGGCGCTCGGCAACACGCTATCGGATAATGCCGATACGGCTGGCGCGCTGCTGAAGCCCAGCGGCGTGGCCTATTAGGGGCTACGCCGGGTCGCGACTGTTCGGCGGCCTGTCATGAAGGTGACATTGCGGTGTCGCTCGGCTGAGACATGGGCCACCTAGGAGATCTCCGTTATCCCGAACGGAGATTTGTCCATGTCGCCTCGCCAGTTCTTTCTCGCCGGCCTTTCGCTCGTCGCCATGGCGGCGAGCGCCTCCGCTGCCGAGCCCACGCGGTTCGATGCCGTGCTGAGCCAGCACGCCGTGCTGCCGGCCCAGAGCTTCGCCGTGCCGCCTGCCGATGCGCCCGCTACGCTCAATACCTCCGGCCGCTACACCGGTACGGGCGCCGATTTCGGCCGCCGCTTCGATCGTCTCTATTCGATCTTCGACGAGAAGACCGGCCTGGCCCGTCCGTTCGCCGGCCAGCCCGTGCAGGGCTTCTCCGGTATCCGCCCGCTCGGCGACGGTACTTATGTCGTGCTGACCGACAACGGCTTTGGCGCCAAGGCCAATTCCGCCGACGCGATGATCATGTTCCACATCGTCAAGCCGGACTGGAAGACGGGCCGCATCGAGATCGTCAAGACGGTCTTCGTCAAGGACCCGACCCGTGTCGTCCCGTTCCGGGTGGTCAACGAGAATACGGATGCCCGCTACCTCACCGGCGCCGACTTCGATCCCGAGAGCATCCAGAAGGTCGGCGAGCATTTCTGGATCGGCGATGAGTTCGGCCCCTACCTGGTCGAGGTGGATGCGGATGGCACGGTGCTCAGCCTCAAGGAGACCGTCGTTGCCGGCGTGACCTATCGCAGCCCCGACAATTATGCGGTCGTCATGCCGGCCGGTCCCGACAAGCCGATGCCCGAATTCAACGTGCGCCGCTCCAAGGGTTTTGAAGGCATGGCGCTGTCAGCGGATGGCAAGACCCTGCATCCCATGCTGGAAGGCGCGCCCTGGGACGCCAAGGCCGGCAAGTTCGTCGAGAAGGGCGGCAAGTCGGTGCTGCCGATCTTCGATTTCGACATTGCCTCGAAAGCCTTCGCCGATACGGTCCGCTACTATCCGCTTGAGGACTTCGGCAACGCGATCGGCGACTTCAACATGATCGACGCCAACCGCGCGCTCGTGATCGAGCGCGATGGCGGGCAGGGCGATGCCCGCGAGGGCTGGGCGGAGACGCCGGCCAAGTTCAAGCGCATCTACCTGGTCGATCTCTCCAAGACCGATGCCGACGGCGTCGTGCGCAAGATCGGCTTTATCGACCTGATGAACATCAAGGATCCGAACGCCGTCGCTCGCGTCGGCTCGAAGGACGGCGTCTTCACCTTCCCGTTTGAGACCATCGAGAATGTCGACCGGATCGACGAGACCCACATCATCGTCGCCGACGACAACAACTTCCCGTTCTCGGTCGGTCGCGCGCAGGGTAAGGCCGACAACAACGAGTTCATCGTGCTCGAGGTCGGCGACTTCCTGAAGGCCGAATAGCGGGCGGCGGCTACAAGCGTTCATCATGATGAAGGGTCGCCTCCGGGCGGCCCTTTTCCTTTGGCGTCGAACTCTCTAGCAATGACGCTGAGGAGAGCTGCTCCGGAAAGGGGCAGCTACCGATGCGCTCCATGGAGCGCGCCCGGGGAGGGGCCAGGATGAAACTGCTGACATTGATCGCGCTCGGCGCGACGCTCGCTGTTACCGCCGCGTTTGCCGAGGAGAGCTACAAGCCCTCCGTCAAGGTGAAGCGCATCCTGCAGACGACCACGACGACGAGTGGCGATCCGATCCACTACCCGAGCTTTTCCGATCCCGAAGTGCAGAGCCTGATCGTCGAGATTCCGGCGGGCGGCGAGACCGGCTGGCACACCCATCCGGTGCCGGCCTACGCCTACATCCTGGCCGGGACCATCGAGGTCGACAGCGAGGGCGGGGCGAAGCGAATCTTCAAGGCGGGGGATTCGTTTGCGGAAATGGTCGATCACCGCCATAACGGCCGAGTCGTCGGCGACGAAACCGTGCGAATCCTGATGATCGTAACCGGTCAGAAAGGAATGCCGTTCTCCACGCGGACGGCTGCGCCAGAGTGAGTCGAGGCGATTCCCGCCTCGGCCGGGAGCCGCGCGAGTGGCTGGGCAACAATCTTCCGTGATCTCGTTCCGATCATTGCGAATATTGCTGGCCGGTCCGCCGGTTTGGGGAATCCTTGCGTCGCGGGGCGCTTTGAAAAGAACCCCGCGCAGGGGTTGACTGGAACCATCCGAATAAGTAGGTTCCGCAAGCTTTCAGGCAGGCGGTAAGTTCAGTTTTTCCAGCGGCGCCACGTCGCGGAGTTCAGACTTAAACGCTGTCCGAATCGAAACAAGAGTTAAGAACGACACGCACGATCGCGGCAACCGCCGTGATCCTCTGCTTTTCGTAGCGCCTCCGCGGTAAGCGGTCCGGGCGCTCTTTGTTCATGGTCAATCGGCTGTGGCGAAGGTGCGAAGAGCGGAAGACAGAAACAGAACCGTAGGCTAGCTGAAAGGCGAAGCATGCCGACAATTAACCAGCTCATCCGCAAGCCGCGTCAAGCGCCGGCGAAGCGGAACAAGGTTCCGGCGCTGCAGGAGAACCCGCAGAAGCGCGGCGTTTGCACTCGCGTCTATACGACCACGCCGAAGAAGCCGAACTCGGCCCTTCGTAAGGTCGCGAAGGTTCGCCTGACCAATGGCTTTGAAGTCATTGGCTACATCCCGGGCGAAGGCCACAACCTGCAGGAGCACTCTGTCGTCATGATCCGTGGCGGCCGCGTCAAGGATCTGCCGGGCGTGCGCTACCACATCCTGCGCGGCGTGCTCGATACCCAGGGTGTCAAGGGCCGTAAGCAGCGTCGTTCCAAGTACGGCGCGAAGCGTCCGAAGTAATAGGGAACAGGATCAATGTCCCGTCGCCATAGTGCAGAAAAGCGCGAGATCATCCCGGACCCCAAGTTCGGCGATATCGTCGTCACCAAGTTCATGAATGCCGTCATGTATGACGGCAAGAAGTCGGTTGCCGAGAGCATCGTTTACGGTGCCTTCGACATCATCCAGAACCGGACCAAGCAGGAGCCCGTCGTGGTGTTCCGCCAGGCTCTGGACAACGTCGCCCCGCACATCGAAGTGCGTTCGCGTCGTGTCGGTGGTGCAACCTACCAGGTTCCCGTCGAGGTTCGTACGGACCGTCGCCAGGCTCTCGCCATTCGTTGGCTCCTCACCGCGGCTCGTGGCCGCAACGAGAAGACGATGATCGAGCGTCTGTCCGGCGAGCTGCTGGATGCCTCGAACAGCCGCGGCAATGCCGTGAAGAAGCGCGAAGACACGCACCGGATGGCTGAAGCCAACCGCGCATTCTCGCACTATCGCTGGTAACGATCGGACAAAGGCAGACCATTATGGCCCGCACGCATAAGATCGAAGACTACCGCAACTTCGGAATCATGGCCCACATCGACGCGGGCAAGACGACGACGACCGAGCGGATTCTGTACTATTCGGGCAAGAGCCATAAGATCGGCGAAGTCCACGACGGCGCTGCCACCATGGACTACATGGAGCAGGAGCAGGAGCGTGGCATCACGATTACCTCTGCCGCGACCACGACGTTCTGGAACGGCAAGCGCCTGAACATCATCGACACCCCCGGCCACGTTGACTTCACGATCGAAGTCGAGCGTTCGCTGCGTGTGCTCGACGGCGCCGTTTGCGTTCTCGACTCCAACCAGGGCGTCGAGCCGCAGACGGAAACCGTCTGGCGTCAGGGCGACAAGTACCACGTTCCGCGCATTGTCTTCTGTAACAAGATGGATAAGACCGGTGCCAATTTCGACATGTGCATCGCGGACATCAAGCAGCGCCTCGGCGCTCGCCCCGTTCCGATCCAGCTGCCGATCGGCGCCGAGAACGAGTTCAAGGGCATCATCAACCTCGTGACCATGAAGGCCGCCGTCTGGAATGACGAAAGCCTCGGCGCGATGTATGACGAAGTCGAGATCCCGGCGGATCTGCTCGAGAAGGCCCAGGCCGCTCGCGCCAATCTGATCGAAGCTGCCGTCGAGCTCGACGATGCCGCCATGGAAGCCTACCTCGAAGGCAACGAGCCGGACCTGGCGACTCTCAAGTCGCTGATCCGCAAGGCCGTGCTGCATTCGAACTGGTTCCCGGTTCTTTGTGGTTCGTCCTTCAAGAACAAGGGCGTTCAGACGCTGCTCGACGCGGTTGTCGATTACCTCCCGTCGCCGGTCGATGTGCCGCCGACCAAGGGCATCGACGTCAAGACCGAGCTGGAAGTCGAGCGTCATTCGACCGACGACGAGCCGCTTGCCATGCTGGCCTTCAAGATCATTGAAGACCCGTTCGGCATCCTGACCTTCGCCCGCATCTATTCCGGCGTCCTGAACAAGGGCACCACGCTCCTCAACTCCACCAAGGAGAAGAAAGAGCGTATCGGCCGCATGGTCGCGATGCATGCCAATTCGCGTGAAGATATCGACGTGGCTTATGCCGGCGACATCATCGCTCTCGTTGGTCTGAAGGAAAGCCGCACCGGCGACACGCTCTGCGACCCCGCTTCTCCGATCATCCTGGAGAAGATGGAGTTCCCCGAGCCGGTCATCGAAATGTCGGTGGAAGTGGCTTCGAAGGCCGACCAGGAGAAGCTGGGCACTGCGCTGCAGAAGCTCGCTTCCGAGGATCCGTCCTTCCGCGTCTCGACGGACAGCGAGTCCGGCCAGACGATCATCAAGGGGATGGGCGAGCTTCACCTCGACATCAAGATCGATATCCTTCGTCGTGCGCCGTACAACATCAACGTGAATGTCGGCGCTCCGCAGGTGGCTTATCGCGAGACCATCCGCAAGAAGACGGAAATCGACTACACCCACAAGAAGCAGACCGGCGGTACGGGCCAGTTCGCCCGCGTCAAGTTCGTCATCGAGCCGAGCGAGATCGGTGCCGGTTACAGCTTCGAAAACAAGATCATCGGCGGCGTTGTTCCGAAGGAATACGTCCCCGGCGTCGAAAAGGGCCTGAACTCGGTCATGACCTCCGGCCCGATCGCGGGCTTCCCGGTCGTGGACGTCAAGGTCTCGCTGATCGACGGCGCCTATCACGAAGTCGACTCCTCGGCGATCGCGTTTGAAATCGCGTCCCGTGCGGCTCTTCGCGAAGGTCTCCTGAAGGCCAATCCGGCCCTCCTCGAGCCCGTCATGAAGGTCGAAGTCGTTTCGCCGGAAGAATATGTGGGTTCGGTTATCGGCGATCTGAATTCGCGCCGTGGCCAGATCCAGGGCCAGGACATGCGCGGCAACGCAAATGTCATCACGGCCTTCGTCCCGCTCGCCAACATGTTCTCTTACGTGAACAACCTGCGCTCCATGAGCCAGGGCCGCGCGAGCTACACGATGCAGTTTGATCATTATGAGCAGGTCCCGCAGGCCGTCGCTCAGGAGGTCCAGGCGAAGTACGCCTAGACCTTTACGACGCGAAACTGAACCTGCTGATAGACGAGACGGAGAAGTCCGATGGCAAAAGAAAAATTCCAACGCAATAAGCCGCATTGCAACATTGGCACGATCGGCCATGTTGACCACGGCAAGACCTCGCTGACCGCAGCCATCACCAAGGTGCTGGCGAAGACCGGTGGTGCGACGTTCAAGGCTTATGATCAGATCGACGCGGCTCCCGAAGAGCGCGCTCGCGGCATCACGATCTCGACCGCACACGTCGAGTACGAGACGGCCAACCGTCACTACGCTCACGTCGATTGCCCCGGCCACGCCGATTATGTGAAGAACATGATCACCGGCGCAGCCCAGATGGACGGCGCGATCCTGGTTTGCTCGGCCGCCGACGGCCCGATGCCCCAGACGCGCGAGCACATCCTGCTCGCTCGTCAGGTCGGCGTTCCCGCCCTCGTCGTGTTCCTGAACAAGTGCGATCTGGTCGACGATCCGGAGCTCCTCGAGCTCGTCGAGCTCGAAGTTCGCGAACTGCTGTCGTCCTACGACTTCCCGGGCGACGACATTCCGATCATCAAGGGTTCGGCCGTTGTCGCGCTCAATGATGGCGACGCCAAGCTGGGCGAAGACGCGATCCTCGAGCTGATGACCGCCGTCGACACCTACATCCCGCAGCCGGAGCGTCCGGTTGACCTGCCGTTCCTGATGCCGATCGAAGACGTGTTCTCAATCTCGGGCCGCGGTACGGTCGTGACCGGTCGCGTCGAGCGCGGCATCGTCAAGGTCGGTGAGGAAATCGAGATCGTCGGCATCCGTCCGACCGTCAAGTCGACCTGCACCGGCGTCGAGATGTTCCGCAAGCTGCTCGATCAGGGCCAGGCTGGTGACAACATCGGTGCTCTGCTTCGCGGTATCGACCGTGAGGGCGTCGAGCGCGGTCAGGTTCTCTGCAAGCCCGGTTCCGTGACGCCGCATACGGTGTTCAAGGCCGAGGCCTACATCCTGACCAAGGAAGAGGGTGGCCGTCACACGCCGTTCTTCACCAACTACCGTCCGCAGTTCTACTTCCGCACGACCGACGTGACGGGCGTGGTCACGCTGCCGGAAGGCGTCGAGATGGTGATGCCGGGCGACAACATCTCGGTGGATGTCGAGCTGATCGTGCCGATCGCCATGGAAGAGAAGCTTCGCTTCGCCATCCGTGAAGGCGGTCGTACCGTCGGCGCCGGCGTCGTCGCCAGCATCATTAAGTAAGGTCGGCCGGACCGGGCACACGGCGGTGTCGTGTGCCCATGTCACCTGAGGACAGAAATCGATGAACGGTCAGAATATCCGGATCCGGCTCAAAGCGTTCGATCATCGGATTCTCGATGCATCCACGCGAGAGATCGTGAACACGGCAAAGCGTACTGGTGCCCGCGTAGTAGGCCCGGTGCCACTTCCCACGCAAATTGAGAAGTTCACCGTGAACCGGTCGCCGCATATCGACAAAAAAAGCCGTGAGCAGTTCGAGATGCGGACGCATAAGCGTCTTCTCGACATCGTCGACCCCACACCGCAGACCGTGGACGCGCTTATGAAGCTCGACCTGGCGGCCGGTGTGGACGTCGAAATTAAGCTCTGAGGCGAGCGAGGATAGAATGCGCTCTGGATTGATCGCACAGAAGGTGGGCATGACCCGCATCTATACGGATGCAGGCGAGCAGGTGCCGGTAACGGTGCTGAAGCTGGACAACTGTCAGGTTGTCGCTCATCGGACGGAAGATAAGAACGGTTACACCGCGGTCCAGCTTGGAAGCGGTCTCGCCAAGGTGAAGAACACGCCCAAGGCTGAGCGTGGTCATTTCGCCAAGGCAGAGGTCGAGCCAAAGCGCAAGGTCACGGAGTTCCGTGTGACCCCGGACAACCTCATCGAGGTTGGTGCCGAGCTCACCGCCGAGCATTTCGTCGTCGGACAGTTCGTCGACGTTAGCGGCACCTCGATCGGTAAGGGTTTTGCCGGTGTCATGAAGCGCCACAACTTCAGTGGTGGCCGCGCGACACACGGTAACTCGGTATCGCATCGTGTGCACGGTTCGACTGGCCAGCGCCAGGACCCGGGCAAGGTGTTCAAGAACAAGAAGATGGCTGGTCACATGGGCGATGTCCGCGTGACCACTCAGAACCTCAAGGTCGTTCGCACGGATGTCGAGCGCGGCCTGATCATGGTCGAGGGTGCCGTTCCCGGCGCCAAGGGCGGCTGGATCGAGGTTCGCGATGCGGTCAAGCGCGCACTTCCCAAGGATGCTCCGGTTCCCGGCGCAATCCGGAAGAACGGCGCGGCGGCTGAAGTTGCGGTCGAAGCGAAGGAGGCCGAATGATGGATATTAAGGTCACCAAGCTCGACGGCACGGCAGCGGGCGAAATTTCGCTCTCGGACGAGATCTTTGGTCTCGAGCCGCGCGGCGACATCCTGCACCGCATGGTGCGGTGGCAGCTGGCCAAGCGCCAGGCTGGCACCCACAAGTCGAAGGGTCGCTCGGAAGTCTCCGGCACGACCAAGAAGATGTACAAGCAGAAGGGTACCGGCGGCGCACGCCACGGTGCCGAGACTGCGCCGCAGTTCCGCGGCGGCGGCAAGGCCTTCGGTCCGGTGGTGCGCAGCCATGCGCATGACCTGACCAAGAAGTTCCGCCAGCTTGCTCTGAAGCATGCGCTCTCGGCCAAGGCCCGGGGCGACAACCTGGTCATCGTCTCGGACATCGCCATCGATGCGCCGAAGACGAAGGCGGTTCGCGAGAACCTCGCCAAGCTGGGTTGGGCCAATGCGCTGATCATCGACGGCGCGTCGGTCAATGAGAACTTCGGGCTCGCTACCCGGAACGTGCCGCACATCGACGTTCTGCCGGTGCAGGGCATCAACGTGTACGACATTCTGCGCCGCGAGAAGCTCGTGCTGACCAAGGCTGCGGTCGAAGCGCTGCAGGAGCGGTTCAAATGAGCAATCTGTCGCATTACGACATCATCCGCAGCCCGGTGCTGAGCGAGAAGTCGACCATTGCCACCGAACAGAGCAAGGTCGTCTTCAACGTTCTGAAGACCGCGACGAAGCCCGAAATCAAGGCGGCTGTCGAAGCGCTGTTCAAGGTTAAGGTCACGGGCGTCAACACCCTGGTCCGCAAGGGCAAGGTGAAGCGCTTCCGCGGTATCGTGGGCAAGCAGAGCGACGTCAAGAAGGCGATCGTGACGCTGGCTGAAGGTCAGTCGATCGACGTTTCTACCGGTCTCTGACGCGAAGAAAATAGGCTGAAGCCATGGCTCTCAAGCACTACAAGCCGACAACGCCGGGACAGCGCCAGCTCGTTCTCGTCGATCGCTCGGAGCTCTACGCCGGCAAGCCCGTCAAGGGCCTGACGGTTGGTCTCCGCCAGAGCGGCGGTCGCAACAATCTCGGACGCGTCACGGCCTATGGCCGTGGCGGTGGCCACAAGCGCACCTACCGCCTGATCGATTTCAAGCGGAACAAGCGCGACATTCCGGCCGTCGTCGAGCGGATCGAGTACGATCCGAACCGTACGGCCTTCATCGCCCTCATCAAGTATGAAGACGGTGAGCTTAGCTACATCCTGGCGCCGCAGCGCCTGGCCGTTGGCGACAAGGTCATTGCATCGGCCCAGGCCGACGTGAAGCCCGGCAACGCCATGCCGCTCGGCGCGATGCCGGTCGGCACGATCGTGCACAATGTCGAGATGAAGCCCGGCAAGGGCGGTCAGATCGCACGTTCGGCCGGTGCTTATGCACAGTATGTTGGTCGCGACGCGGGCATGGCCATTCTTCGCCTGAATTCGGGTGAGCAGCGCCTGGTTCACCAGACCTGCATGGCCACGATCGGCGCGGTTTCGAACCCTGACCATTCCAACATCTCGCTCGGCAAGGCCGGTCGTAATCGTTGGCTTGGCAAGCGTCCGAGCGTGCGCGGTGTCGCCATGAACCCGGTCGACCATCCGCACGGCGGTGGTGAAGGCCGCACCTCGGGTGGCCGTCATCCGGTTACGCCCTGGGGCAAGCCGACCAAGGGCAAGAAGACCCGCAATAATAAGTCGACCGACAAGTTCATCGCGCGCAGCCGTCATCTGCGCAAGAGCAAGTAAGAGAGAGGCTGTCCGTGGCTCGTTCTATTTGGAAAGGCCCGTTCGTCGACGGTTATCTCCTGCGCAAGGCAGAGAAGAGCCGCTCTTCGGGTCGTGGCGAGGTTATCAAGATCTGGAGCCGTCGCTCCACGATCCTGCCCCAGTTTGTGGGCTTGACGTTTGGCGTCTATAACGGCCAGAAGCACGTTCCGGTCATCGTCAACGAGGACATGGTTGGCCACAAGTTCGGCGAGTTCTCGCCGAGCCGGACCTACTATGGCCACACGGCCGACAAGAAGGCGAAGAGGAAGTAACATGGGCAAGCCGAAGCGCGAACGCGCGCTGAAAGACACCGAGGCCCGCGCCATCACGCGGATGATCCGTGTCTCTCCGCGCAAGCTCAATCTCGTCGCCCAGCTGATCCGGGGCAAGAAGGCAAGCGCGGCTCTGGCCGATCTGACCTTCTCGAACAAGCGGATCGCACTGGACGTCAAAAAGACGCTGGAATCAGCGATCGCAAACGCCGAGAACAATCACGATCTCGACGTTGATTCGCTGGTCGTTGCCGAAGCGTTTGTCGGCAAGGCCCTGGTCATGAAGCGCTGGACGCCGCGGGCTCGCGGTCGTGTCGGCCGGATCGAGAAGCCGTTTTCGCACCTCACCATTGTGGTGCGTGAAACCGAGGAGGCTGCATAATGGGCCAGAAAGTCAATCCGATTGGCCTCCGCCTCGGTATCAACCGGACGTGGGACAGCCGCTGGTTCGCCAACAAGGGCGAATACGGCAAGCTGCTTCATGAGGACATGCGGATCCGCGAAAAGCTCATGGTCGAGCTGAAGCAGGCCGCGGTCTCCAAGATCGTGATCGAGCGCCCGCACCGTAAGTGCCGCGTGACGATTTACTCGGCTCGTCCGGGTATCGTCATCGGCAAGAAGGGTGCCGATATCGAGAAGCTTCGCAAGCTGGTCGGCAAGCTGACCGACAGCGAAGTGCATCTCAATATCGTCGAAGTGCGCAAGCCGGAAATCGACTCGACCCTGGTGGCTGCCTCGATCGCACAGCAGCTGGAGCGCCGCGTTGCGTTCCGCCGCGCGATGAAGCGTGCCGTGCAGTCGGCGATGCGTCTGGGTGCCCAGGGCATCCGCATCAACGCCGGCGGCCGTCTTGGCGGCGCGGAAATCGCGCGTCTGGAATGGTACCGCGAAGGTCGCGTTCCGCTGCATACGCTGCGCGCAGACATTGACTATGGCACCGCGACGGCGCACACGGCCTATGGCACGTGCGGCATCAAGGTGTGGATCTTCAAGGGTGAGATCCTCGAGCACGATCCGATGGCTTCCGAGCGTCGCCAGACTGAGGGTAACGAGCAGGGCTCGAATACTCGTCGTCGCGACTCCGCGGCCTAATCGGTCGACCTGAGGGCGAGAGAGAACAGAAATGCTGCAACCGAAGCGCACCAAGTTCCGCAAGCAGTTCAAGGGCCGTATCCATGGCGTTGCCAAGGGTGGTACGGATCTGAACTTTGGCGGGTTCGGCCTCAAGGCCCTCGAGCCGGAACGCGTAACAGCGCGACAGATCGAAGCGGCCCGCCGTGCGATTACACGTGCTATGAAGCGTGCCGGTCGAGTGTGGATCCGGATTTTCCCGGATGTGCCCGTCACGTCGAAGCCGACCGAAGTCCGAATGGGTAAGGGCAAGGGAGCGCCGGAATTCTGGGCCTCCCGCGTTAAGCCTGGTCGGATCATGTTTGAGATCGACGGTGTCGACGAGGAGACTGCCCGCGAGGCGCTCCGCCTCGGCGCGGCGAAGCTCCCGATCAAGACGCGCTTCGTACAGCGCATCGCCGATTGATCGGCGAACGGACGAGGATACTGCCATGAAGGCGAAAGACGTTCGGCTGCAGACCGCCGATCAGCTCGATACCGAGCTCGGGAACCTGAAGAAGGAGCAGTTCAACCTGCGCTTTCAGCGGGCTACCGGACAGCTCGAAAACACGGCGCGTGTCCGGCAGGTTCGCCGCGACATCGCCAGGATCAAGACCATCGCTGCGCAGAAGAGCGCGGCGGACAAGCGCTGAGGAGGCGACAATGCCGAAACGCGTTCTGCAGGGCAGCGTCGTCAGCGACAAGACCGACAAGACTGTCGTCGTTCTCGTCGAGCGGCGCTTCACGCACCCGGTCATGAAGAAGACCGTGCGGCGGACGAAGAAGTATCATGCCCATGACGAGGGCAATGTTCACAAGATTGGCGATATCGTCTCGATCCAAGAGACTGCGCCGATCTCGAAGAATAAGCGCTGGGTCGTTATCTCCGAGCAGTCGGGCGATAAGTAAGGCACTGGATAAGGTTCGTTGCTGCTGATCCCTTTGGATCGGTGGCGACCAGAAAAGTAGGCGGCCAGTCATGATTCAGATGCAGACTAACCTCGACGTGGCGGATAATTCCGGCGCTCGTCGTGTGATGTGCATCAAGGTTCTCGGCGGTTCCAAGCGGAAGTACGCCTCGGTCGGCGACATCATCGTCGTGTCGATCAAGGAGGCGATCCCGCGTGGTCGCGTGAAGAAGGGCGACGTCATGAAGGCGGTCGTCGTTCGCACAGCTAAGGATATCCGTCGCGCGGATGGCAGTGTCATCCGTTTCGACAAGAATGCGGCGGTTCTGATCAACAACCAGAAGGAGCCGATCGGGACTCGTATCTTCGGACCGGTTCCGCGTGAGCTTCGCGCGAAGAACCACATGAAGATCATCTCGCTCGCGCCGGAGGTGCTGTGATGGCTGCTAAGATCAAGAAGGGCGACAACGTCGTCGTCCTCACGGGTAAGGACAAGGGCAAGTCGGGCGAAGTGCTCCGCGTGATCCCGACCGAAGACCGCGCCGTCGTGCGTGGTGTGAACGTCGCGCGCAAGCACCAGAAGCAGACGGCGAGCGAGCAGGGCGGCATTGTTGCCAAGGAGCTCACGATCCATCTGTCGAACGTCGCGCTGGCGGACCCCAAGGACGGCAAGCCGACCCGCGTCGGCTTTAAAGTGACCGAAGACGGGCGCAAGCAACGCGTCGCAAAGCGTTCGGGAGATGTGATCGATGGCTGAGGCAGCTTACGAGCCGCGGCTCAAGAAGTTTTATGAAGACGAAGTTCGGGCGAAGCTCGTCGAGGAATTCGGGTACAAGAACCCGATGCAGGTTCCTCGTCTCGAGAAGATCGTCCTGAACATGGGCATCGGCGAAGCCGTCAATGATTCCAAGAAGGTCGGTACGGCCCTTGGCGATCTGGCGCTCATCGCCGGTCAGAAGCCCGCTGTGACCAAGGCCTCGAAGTCCATCGCGACTTTCAAGCTGCGCGAGCATATGCCGATCGGCGGCAAGGTTACGCTGCGCAAGTCGCGCATGTACGAATTCCTGGACCGCCTGGTCACGATCGCGCTGCCGCGCGTTCGCGACTTCCGCGGGCTCAATCCGAAGAGCTTCGACGGTCGTGGCAACTTCGCCATGGGCATCAAGGAACACCTGATTTTCCCGGAGATCAATTACGACAAGATTGATCAGGTCTGGGGAATGGACGTGATCGTCTGCACCACGGCCAAGACTGACGAGGAAGCTCGCGCCCTTCTGAAGGCGATGAACTTCCCGTTCCGCCAGTAACCGGTGCCGGGATAGGACGAGGGATTATCGATGGCTAAGAAAAGCTCGATCGAGAAGAACAACCGGCGCCGCAAGCTTGCGAAGCAGTATGCTCCCAAGCGCGACCGCCTGAAGGCTGTGGCCAATGACGAGAGCCTGTCGCTCGAGGAACGCTTCCAGGCGCGCCTCAAGCTCGCAGAGCTGCCGCGGAACGCGTCCGAGACGCGCATCCGTAATCGTTGCGAAGTGACGGGCCGCCCGCGCGGTGTCTATCGCAAGCTGATGATGTCGCGTATTGCATTGCGCGAACTCGGGTCGCTGGGGTTGATCCCGGGCCTCGTCAAGTCGAGCTGGTAAGGAGCACGGTCCGATGACAATGACCGATCCTCTGGGTGATATGCTCACCCGTATCCGCAATGCTCAGATGCGCCGGATGTCGAAGGTTTCGACTCCCGCTTCCAAGCTGCGCGAGAACGTTCTCGGAGTGCTGCAGTCGGAAGGCTACATTCGTGGCTTTGCGTCGGTGGACAGCGGCGATGGCCGCCCGGTGATCGAGATCGAACTGAAGTATTATGATGGCGAGCCTGTGATCCGCACAATCGAGCGTGTCTCGAAGCCGGGTCGCCGGGTCTATGCCTCGGTCAAGAACATTCCGCAGGTCAAGAATGGTCTCGGCGTGTCCATCCTCTCCACGCCGAAGGGCGTGATGTCGGATACGGACGCCCGCGACCAGAATGTCGGCGGCGAGGTTCTTTGCCAGGTATTCTGATCTGGTTGATGGCGAAACACGAACCGGACGGATTTGTCTGATGTCTCGTATTGGTAAGAAGCCGGTAGCGGTGCCCAAGGGCGTAACGGCTACGATCAACGGCCAGACGGTTTCTGTGAAGGGTCCGAAGGGCGAAATGTCCTTCGACTTCACGGAGCACGTCGAAGTTGAACTGACGGAAGCGGGCGTTCAGGTCGCCCCGCGTGACGACAGCAAGCCGGCTCGCGCCGCTTGGGGTATGTCGCGTACGATGATTTCGAATCTGATGAAGGGCGTGACCGAGGGCTTCACCAAGAAGCTCGAGATCAACGGCGTGGGTTACCGCGCTGCCGTTCAAGGCTCGAACCTGCAGCTCGCTCTTGGCTACAGCCACGACGTGGTCTATGCGATCCCGGAAGGCATCACGATTGTGACGCCGCGCCCGGTCGAGATCATCGTTTCGGGCATGGACAAGCAGCGGGTCGGCCAGGTCGCGGCCGAGATTCGCGAATATCGCAGCCCCGAGCCTTACAAGGGCAAGGGCGTCAAGTACGCCACCGAAACGATCTTCCGCAAGGAAGGCAAGAAGAAGTAAACGGAGCCCGTCATGGCAAATAATCTGCAGGACCGTCGCGCTGCGCGCGTCCGCCGGGCGCTCCGCAAGGTTGCGAACGGACGTCCCCGGCTCAGCGTGTATCGCTCGTCGGAGCATATCTATGCCCAGATCATCGACGATGCCGAGGGGCGTACCCTCGCCGCGGCTTCGTCGCTCGAGAAGGATCTGCGCGGCGCGCTGAAGACGGGTGCCGACAAGGCGGCCGCCGAAGCGGTTGGCAAGCTCGTCGCCGAGCGTGCCAAGGCTGCTGGCGTGAGCCAGGTCGTGTTCGACCGCGGTGCGTATCTCTTTCATGGCCGCGTCAAGGCGCTGGCTGATGGCGCTCGCGAGGGCGGTCTGGACTTCTGATGCGCTGAGGCGCGTCATCACGTAACACAGGACGATTGGATCTTTCGATGGCCAGAGAGCAGCGGGAAGAGCGCGACAGCGAATTCGTCGACAAGCTCGTTCACATCAATCGCGTCGCGAAGGTGGTGAAGGGCGGACGGCGTTTCGGCTTCGCAGCCCTCGTCGTCGTCGGCGACCAGAAGGGCCGGGTCGGTTTCGGCCACGGCAAGGCACGTGAAGTGCCGGAAGCAATCCGCAAGGCGACGGAAGCCGCAAAGCGCAGCCTGGTTCGGGTTCCGCTCCGCGAGGGACGTACGCTTCATCATGACGTGTTCGGTCGCCATGGCGCCGGCAAGGTCTTCCTGCGCGCCGCAGCGCCGGGTACCGGCATCATCGCCGGTGGTCCGATGCGCGCCGTGTTCGAGACCCTCGGTGTCCAGGACGTCGTCGCCAAGTCGATGGGTTCGTCGAACCCGTACAACATGGTGCGTGCTACGTTCGCTGCACTGAGTGCAGAAGACAGCCCGCGTTCGGTCGCGGCTCGTCGCGGCATCAAGGTGTCGGCACTGCAGGCCCGTCGCGGCGGCGAAGCCGAAGCTTCCGCCGAGGCGTGAGCGCCCGATTGAATTCGAGGATTTGACCAATGGCCAAGAAATCTGAAGGCGCCGCCCAGACGGTTACCGTCGAGCAGACCGGCAGCCCGATCCGCCGCCCGGCTGACCAGCGTGCAACGCTGATCGGCCTCGGCCTCAACAGGATCCGTCGCCGTTCGACGCTGCAGGACACTCCTGCGGTTCGCGGCATGATCGCCAAGGTGGCTCACCTCGTCCGCGTTGTGGACGAGGCGTGAGCCCAGAAGGACCAGTTCGATGAAGCTCAACGAGATCAACGACAACCCGGGTTCCAGCAAGGACCGTATGCGCGTTGGACGCGGTATCGGTTCCGGCAAGGGCAAGACCGGTGGTCGCGGCGTCAAGGGCCAGAAGTCGCGCACGGGTGTGGCGATCAAGGGCTTTGAAGGCGGCCAGATGCCGCTGCATCGGCGTCTGCCGAAGCGCGGCTTCACCAACATTTTCGCCAAGGACTACAACGAGGTCTCCCTCGGCCGTGTCCAGACGGCGATCGATGCGGGCAAGCTCGATGCGACGAAGCCGGTGACGGTCGAAGCGCTGAAGGAAGCCGGCGTGCTGCGTCGCGTTCAGGACGGTGTTCGTCTGCTGGGCGTTGGCGAGCTCAAGGTCGCCGTCAACTTCGAGATCGCAGGCGCTTCCAAGCCCGCTATCGAAGCGGTCGAGAAGGCTGGCGGTTCCGTCAAGCTCCTCGCCGTCAAGGCTGAAAAGACGGACGCAGAATAACTGCGTCGTTCGGGGAGGGGCGCCGCCGCTTGTCGTGGCGCCTCCGAGAGACCACTTGATGCCCGGTAGGGGCATTGGGGCCCGGTTTCCGGGCCCGAACGGAGCGGCGAATGGCATCAGCGGCTGAACAACTGGCGGCCAATCTCAATTTTGGCGCCTTCGCCAAAGCCGAGGCTCTGAAGAAGCGCATCTGGTTCACACTGGGTGCGCTGCTCGTCTATCGGCTCGGCACCTATATCCCGCTTCCCGGCATCAATCCGGAAGCGCTGGCAAGCGCCTTCAACAATCAGCAGTCCGGCATCCTGGGCCTGTTCAACATGTTCTCCGGCGGTGCCGTCGGACGCATGGCGATCTTTGCGCTCGGCATCATGCCGTACATCTCCGCGTCGATCATCATCCAGTTGATGACGTCGATCGTACCCTCCCTCGAAGCCTTGAAGAAGGAAGGGGAGGCGGGTCGCAAGGTCATCAACCAGTACACGCGGTACGGGACGGTGGCTCTGGCCATCGTGCAGGCCTACGGCATCGCCGTCGGTCTCGAAGGCGGAACCAACATCGTCATCGATCCCGGCATGTTCTTCCGGATCGCCACGGTCATCACCCTGACCGGCGGCACGATGTTCCTGATGTGGATCGGTGAGCAGATCACGTCGCGCGGTATCGGCAACGGTATTTCGCTGATCATCTTCGCCGGCATCGTCGCCAACCTGCCGCATGCCTTGATCGGCATGCTCGAGCTTGGCCGTCAGGGCGCACTGCCGACCTGGGTCATCCTGGCCGTTGCCGTCGTCGCCGTCGTCGCGATCGCCTTCATCGTGTTCATGGAGCGCGCCCAGCGCCGCCTCATCATCCAGTATCCGAAGCGCCAGGTTGGCAACCGGATGTTCCAGGGTGAGTCGTCGCATCTGCCGCTGAAGCTGAACACGTCGGGCGTGATCCCGCCGATCTTCGCGTCCTCGCTGCTGCTGCTGCCGGCAACCATTGCCAACTTCACCGCCTCCAGCGGTGCGCCTGGCTGGCTGACCTCGACGGTTGCGCTGCTTGGCCACGGCACCGTGCTCTACATGCTGCTGTACGCCGCGATGATCATGTTCTTCGCCTTTTTCTATACGGCGATCGTGTTCAATCCGACGGATACGGCCGACAATCTGAAGAAGCATGGCGGCTTCATTCCGGGCATCCGCCCGGGCCAGAGGACGGCGGAATACATCGACTATGTGTTGACGCGCATCACCCTTCTGGGCGCTGTCTATCTGGTCATCGTCTGTCTGCTGCCTGAGGCCCTGATTTCGGCTACCCACGTACCCTTCTATTTCGGTGGTACGTCGCTGCTGATCGTCGTCAACGTGACGATGGACACGGTGTCGCAGGTCCAGGGCCATCTGTTGGCGCATCAGTATGAGGGCCTGGTCAAGAAGTCCAAGCTCCGGGGGAAGAGGCGATGAGACTGATCCTGCTCGGACCACCAGGAGCGGGTAAGGGCACGCAGTCGGCTCGTCTTGTGAAGCGTTACGGAATTCCGCAGCTGTCCACCGGGGACATGCTGCGGGCCGCCGTCGCTGCCGGAACGCCGATCGGCCTGCAGGCCAAGGCGATCATGGACGCCGGCAATCTCGTTCCCGACGATGTCGTCGTCGGGATCGTGGCGGAGCGGATCGAGGAAGCAGATGCCCGCAAGGGTTTCATCCTCGATGGCTTTCCCCGGACGATTGCCCAGGCGGACGCGCTTGAGAAGATGCTGGCGAGCAAGGGCGTCAAGCTCGATGCCGTCGTCGAACTCAAGGTCGACCAGTCCAAGCTGACGGACCGAATCACCAAGCGCGCCGACGAAACGCGCGCTCGCGGTGAGCCGGTCCGCAAGGACGACGATCCGGATGTCTTCAAGACCCGGCTCGCCGCCTACAACCGGGATACCGCGGTCATCTCGCCCTATTACCGGGCAGGCGGCCGTTTGATCGAGATAGACGGCATGCGTTCCATCGACGAGGTTTCCTCGGAGATCGCAAGCACGCTGGATAGGCTTGACGAACAGGTCGAGAGTCGATAAGGCTCGCGACCTGCTGCAAACGGGTCTTGGCGTTCCCTGATATTTCAGGGGACGACATTGCTTGTTTGCGCAAGAGAATGCCCGCACGAGCCGGCCTCCACCGGACGCGGGATTTTGAGGCGCCGACGGAATGTTCCGTTGGCTGGAGATGGAGACGGCATTGGCCCGTATCGCAGGCGTAAACATCCCGACGAACAAGCGCGTTGTCATCGCGCTTCAGTACATTCACGGGATCGGCGCGAAGAACGCGCTGGACATCATCACGAAGACGAACATCGCTCCCGAGCGTCGCGTCAACGAGCTTTCCGACGCCGAAGTTCTGGCGATCCGCGAAGCGATCGACCGCGACTACGTCGTGGAAGGCGATCTGCGTCGCGAAGTCGCGATGAACATCAAGCGGCTCATGGACCTCGGCTGCTACCGCGGCCTGCGTCACCGCCGTGGTCTTCCGGTTCGCGGCCAGCGCACGCATACCAATGCGCGCACCCGCAAGGGTCCGGCTAAGCCGATCGCCGGCAAGAAGAAGTAATTCAGAATTCGGGGCGCTAGGCCCCCGGTGGAGCCGCCGGTGTTACGGCGGTGTCGAGATCGAACGTAAGGATAGAGAATGGCCAAGGACACAACGCGCGTACGTCGCCGCGAGCGGAAGAACATCTCCTCGGGCGTTGCGCATGTGAGCTCGACGTTCAACAACACGATGATCACCATCACCGATGCACAGGGAAATGCGATTTCCTGGTCGTCGGCTGGCATGATGGGCTTCAAGGGTTCGCGCAAGTCGACCCCGTATGCAGCACAGATGGCTGC
The DNA here is from genome assembly GCF_044452255.1 of Kaistia sp. UC242_56. Classification (NCBI taxonomy): domain Bacteria; kingdom Pseudomonadati; phylum Pseudomonadota; class Alphaproteobacteria; order Hyphomicrobiales; family Kaistiaceae; genus Kaistia; species Kaistia sp. UC242_56. The sequence goes on along the minus strand of NZ_JBIOAN010000002.1, from coordinate 3,294,198 downwards.
TGAAGACGCGAGCCGCAAGGCTGCTGAACACGGCATGAAGACCCTCGAAGTCGAAGTCACCGGTCCGGGTTCGGGTCGTGAGTCGGCTCTCCGGGCCCTCCAGGCTGCTGGCTTCACCATCACCTCGATCCGTGATGTGACGCCGATCGCGCACAATGGCTGCCGGCCGCGCAAGCGTCGCCGCGTCTAAAGCCTCGGACGGCGTCCTCGGTGGGCGCCGTCTTCACTGCGTATCGGCATTCGGCGCTCCGCCCTTAGCCGGAGCGCCACGCTACCCGAACCGTCGGGCGGCGTTCGAGATCGAAAGGATACGGTCGTGATCCATAAGAATTGGCAAGAGCTGATCAAGCCGAACAAGCTCGAGGTGACGCCGGGATCCGATCCCAAGCGTCTTGCTACCGTTGTGGCAGAACCTCTTGAGCGCGGCTTTGGTCTGACGCTCGGCAATGCGCTGCGCCGCGTGCTGCTTTCGTCGCTCCAGGGCGCTGCGGTTACCGCCGTCCAGATCGACGGCGTGCTGCATGAGTTCTCCTCCATTGCCGGCGTGCGGGAAGATGTCACCGACATCATCCTGAACATCAAGGAAATCTCCATCCGCATGCAGGGCGAAGGCCCGAAGCGCATGGTGGTTCGCAAGACCGGACCGGGCGTCGTCACCGCTGGCGACATCCAGACCGTCGGCGACATCGAGGTCCTGAACCCCGAGCTGGTTCTCTGCACGCTGGACGACGGCGCCGAGATCCGCATGGAGTTCACGGTCAATACCGGCAAGGGCTATGTCGCTGCCGACCGCAACCGCGCGGAAGACGCTCCGATCGGGCTGATCCCCGTCGACAGCATCTATTCGCCGGTCAAGAAGGTCTCGTACCGCGTCGAGAACACCCGCGAGGGCCAGGTTCTCGACTATGACAAGCTCACGCTTACGGTCGAGACCGATGGTTCGCTCCGTCCGGACGACGCAGTGGCTTATGCCGCCCGCATCGTTCAGGACCAGCTGTCGATCTTCGTCAACTTTGAAGAGCCGCAGAAGGAAACCGTCTCGGAAGCCATTCCGGAGCTGGCCTTCAATCCGTCGCTTCTGAAGAAGGTGGACGAACTGGAACTTTCCGTCCGTTCGGCCAATTGCCTGAAGAACGACAATATCGTCTATATTGGCGACCTGATTCAGAAGACCGAGGCAGAAATGCTGCGGACGCCGAATTTCGGTCGCAAGTCGCTCAACGAGATCAAGGAAGTTCTCGCCCAGATGGGTCTCCATCTCGGCATGGAGGTCACGAACTGGCCGCCGGAGAACATCGAAGAACTCGCCAAGCGTTACGAAGATCATTACTAAGACAGCACCCACGGCGTGAGCCGCCGGTCGATAAACTGAGGAGAGAGCCATGCGCCACGGTAATTCCGGTCGCAAGTTCAGCCGTACCGCGAGCCACCGCAAGGCGATGTTCGCGAACATGGCTGTAGCGCTGATCACGCACGAGCAGATCGTCACCACCCTGCCGAAGGCGAAGGACCTGCGTCCGATCGTCGAGAAGCTGGTCACGCTCGGCAAGCGCGGCGACCTGCATGCCCGCCGCCAGGCCATCGCGCAGCTGCGCGACGTCGAAGCAGCCAAGAAGCTGTTCGACACGCTCGGCCCGCGCTACCAGGAGCGCCAGGGTGGCTACCTTCGCGTTCTGAAGGCCGGCTTCCGTCATGGCGATAACGCCCCGGTCGCCGTCATCGAGTTCGTCGAGCGCGACGTCGACGCCAAGGGCGCTTCGGACCGCGCCCGTGCAGCGGCTGAAGAAGCGGCTTCGGAAGGCGTCGCAGCGTAAGCTGCTCGCAATTCGGGTTTGGATCAGGGCGGCCTTCGGGTCGCCCTTTTTCGTTTGGGGTTTTCGCTGCCGGGCAGGGCAGGGCCGGCGCTGTGGATATATCTGGGGTGACGTTTCGGCACCTCGGCAGCCCGTGGCGGAACTGTGCCGGGAGCGCTTGGCATCGACTTAGCGACTGCTTTGTCGTGGTGGTCAGGGTTCCTTTCACCGGTGCCCGGTGTGGAATTCCCTCCGCAGAGGAAGCAAGACCCTCACCCAACCCTCTCCCACAAGTGGGCGAGGGCTTTCGGGCGGCGTGTCGGCGGCTTCGCGGCTCCCGCCCCATGGCTGAGGCGCAAGGCTGCGAGGACTCTCGGACCTATGGTTCAGGCGTTCCGGCTGGCACAACGTGCTCCCTCTCCCGCTTGCGGGAGAGGGCTGGGGTGAGGGGCTTTCGGCGATTGGATCACCAAGGCCGCTACCATATGAGACGCCCACATTCCCGGCGAATGGCTGAGCCAAACAGCCGCGGGCCGGCTCTACAGCTTCTCCACCGCCGTGAAGCGGAACAGGAAGCTCGGTTCCATCATGGATTGGCTCAGCGACAGGCGGCTGGAGCGGTAGCAGTCCGGCTCGTCGGCGAAGAACGTGCCGGAGAAGCGCACCGTGTCGCCGGTCTTCAGCTTGCCGAGGCTCTGCGCGACGGCGGATCCGGCGGGAACCAGGGTCTGGTCCTCCATGTCGGACATCGCGTTGTTCCAGGTCTTCACCAGCGTGCCGTCGGGCAGGGCCATGGTGACGGTCATGCGCTTGCCTGAATCCGCTTCCATCGACTGGATCTTGCCGACCCAGCCTTTCACTTCGGGCTTCGGCAGCGCCTTGCAGATCGCGGCGGCGCGTTGGGGCTGGATCGCATCGCGTTGCGCGTCATCGGCCTTGTCGAAGGCCTCGCGCGCTGTTCCAACGGCCTGGGTAAAGGCCGCCTGGTCCTTGGGCTGCTGCGGGGCCAGCAGGCCGAGTACGGCCGCGGCTTCTTCGGCAGGGCTCGCCGCCGGGGTGGTGGCGGCACCAGAAGATGGGGCCTGGCCGGTGATCGGATCCGGCTCGGCGCCCGGAATGACTGTCGTCGTCACGGGAACCGGATCGGGCAGGGGCGTCGGCTCGAGCTGCGATTCATCCTTGTTGGACGGGCCCGGGACCTCGACCGGCTCGACCACGCGTACATTCGGTGGCGGCGTGGCGGGCTCGGATGCGGCGGCCGGGGTTGATTCGGAGGGCGGCACGATCTGCGTTTCCGGCGCGATCTCGGGAGCGGCGGGCTCGAGGATCGCGATATGCGGCATCGTGACCGGCAGGGACGGCTTCATGATCACGCCGGCGCCGCCCGCCACCAGCAGCACCGTGCCGACAGCGATTCCGGCGAAGTTCGTGCGGCTCAACCCATTGAGAAGCAGGGGAACCAGCCCGGCCAGGAGACCAAGCAGGCCTACGATGAACAGTGCGATCCAGAGCATTCTGATCCCTTCGTCCCGGCTGGATTATCCAGATCTCGGGCCCGACGCCAAGAGTTCGCCCGGCCGGCAGGACTCTATATCCGACCGTGAGTGGCATGAAGTCTGGGCGAGCCTGTGGCGGTTGAACAGGTCGTATCGAGTACGGCCTGTGGATTCGTTCGCGGACCCAGAAGGCGAGGCGCCCGGCCAAGGCCACTGCGGTGCCGCATTTCGTGTAGCATTGTTCACGAAGGAATCCTGTCAGAAAGGCTCTCTCCATGCGGTTTGGAATTGCGGTTGCAGTTGGTTTGGCCGGCGCGTTGCTTTGCGGCCCGGCGACGGCGGCAGAACGCACGGTACCCCAGTCGGAGGCTGCGCTCCGCTATTCCTTCTCGCCGATCGTCAAGCGGGTCTCGCCGGCGGTCGTCAACGTCTATGCCTCGCGCGTCATCCAGCAGCGCGCCTCACCCTTCATGGATGATCCGTTCTTCCGCCGGTTCTTTGGCGGCGAGATGAACAATGCGCCGCGCAAGCGCGTCCAGCAGTCGCTGGGCTCCGGCGTGATCGTCGATCCCTCGGGCATCGTCGTGACCAATTATCACGTCATCGCCAATGCCGACGAGGTCAAGGTCGCGCTCTCCGACAAGCGGGAGCTCGAGGCCGAGGTCGTGCTGAAGGACGAGCGGATGGATCTGGCGGTCCTGCGGCTCAAGGGCGGCGACGGCCGATATCCGATCGTTTCCTATGCCGATTCGGACGCGCTGGAGGTCGGCGATCTAGTGCTCGCCATCGGCGACCCCTTCGGCGTCGGCCAGACGGTGACGAGTGGCATCGTCTCGGCGCTGGCGCGTACGCAGATCGGCGCGTCCGACTATCAGTTCTTCGTGCAGACCGATGCGGCCATCAACCCGGGCAATTCCGGCGGCGCGCTCGTCGACATGGACGGCAAGCTGGTTGGCATCAACACGGCGATCTATTCGCGCAGCGGCGGTTCGATCGGCATCGGATTTGCGATTCCTTCCAATATGGTACGCGTGGTTGTTCAGTCCGCACTGAAGGACGGCAAGCTCATGCTGCCCTGGCTCGGCGCCAACCTGCAGCAGGTGACGCCGGAGATTGCCGATGGGCTCGGCATCGGCCGGCCGCGCGGCGCGCTCGTCACCGACGTGGCGGCGAACGGTCCGGCCGCGAAGGCGGGGCTCCGATCGGGCGATCTCGTCATCAGCGTCGATGGCGTCGAAGTGGATGATCCGAACGGGCTCAACTATCGCCTCGCCACCAAGGGCGTCGATGCCACGGTAAAGCTCGTCTATATACGCGGCGGCAAGACCGTTGCCGCGGAGCTGGCGCTCATCGCCGCGCCGGAAACGACGCCGCGCGACCGGCGCACGATCGATGGTGTATCGCCCTTCTCCGGCGCGACGGTCGTCAATCTCTCGCCGGCCGTGATTGAGGAACTCGGCTATGCCGGCAAGCGCGACAATGGCGTTCTGATACAATCGGTCGAGAGCGGATCGCCTGCCGAAGGCGTCGGCTTCCGCGCAGGCGACATCATCGTCGAATCCAACGGCGTAAAGATCGCGTCGACCAAGGATCTCGCCGATGTCGCGGCGCAGAGGGCTTCGCGCTATAGGCTGGTCATCGAGCGCGGCGGTCGTCTGATCCGCACGCAGGTCGGTCGTTGATCGGGTTTGGACATTTGAGATGAGCAATCTGTTCGAGGCAGCCGGGATGGAGAGGGCCGCGCCGCGGCCACTGGCCGATCGGCTTCGCCCCGAACGGCTGGCTGACGTGGTCGGCCAGGATCATCTCGTCGGCGTCGACGGCGCGCTGTCGCGCATGCTGAATTCGGGCTCGCTCGGCTCGATGATCTTCTGGGGCCCGCCCGGCACCGGCAAGACCACGGTGGCGCGGCTGCTCGCCAACGAGACGGAGCTCCATTTCGAGCAGGTCTCGGCCGTCTTCTCCGGCGTGGCGGACCTCAAGAAGGTGTTCGAACAGGCCCGCGCGCGGCGGCAGATCGGCAAGGGCACGCTGCTCTTCGTCGACGAGATCCACCGCTTCAACCGCGCCCAGCAGGACAGCTTCCTGCCGGTGATGGAGGACGGCACCGTCACGCTGGTGGGCGCGACGACCGAAAATCCGTCCTTCGAGCTCAACGCCGCCCTTCTGTCGCGGGCCCGCGTGCTGGTGTTCCACTCGCACGGACCGGAATCGATCGCCAAGCTGCTGGCCCGCGCCGAAGCGGTCGAGGGCAAGCCGCTGCCGCTCGACGAGGAAGCGCGCGAAGTGCTGATCCGCATGGCGGATGGCGATGGCCGCGCCTCGCTGACGCTGTCGGAGGAAGTCTGGCGGGCCGCGAAACCCGGCGAGATCTTCGACGCCAAGGGCCTGCAGGAGATCGTCCAGCGCCGGGCGCCGATCTACGACAAGGGGCAGGACGGCCACTACAATCTGATCTCCGCCCTGCACAAATCGGTGCGCGGCTCCGATCCGGACGCGGCGCTCTATTACCTCGCCCGCATGTTCGATGCCGGCGAGGATCCGCTCTATCTCGGCCGAAGGCTGGTGCGGATGGCGGTCGAGGATATCGGCCTCGCCGACCCGCAGGCACTCGTCGTCGCCAATGCCGCCAAGGACGCCTATGACTATCTCGGCAGCCCGGAAGGCGAACTCGCCTTCGCGCAGGCCGCCGTCTATCTCGCCACGGCGCCCAAATCGAATGCGGTCTACATGGCCTTCAAGGCGGCGACCCAGGCGGCCAAGCAGGGTGGCTCGCTGCTGCCGCCCAAGCACATCCTGAACGCCCCGACCAAGCTGATGAAGGACGAGGGCTACAACGCCGGCTATCGCTACGACCATGACGAGCCGGATGCCTTTTCAGGCCAGGACTATTTCCCGACGGCACTCGGCCGGCAGAATTTCTACGAGCCCGTCGAGCGGGGCTTCGAGCGCGATATCCGCAAGCGCATGGATTATTGGGCAAAGCTCCGCAAGGAGCGCGGCGGCGGCTAGCCGGGGATCGCTTGCGACTGGCGCGGATCCTCTTCCCAATCCCTCCTGCCTCGTTGCATGCTGGGGGCGAACCTCAGGAGCCCCGCCTTGATCCTCATCGGCCAGTATGATTCGCCCTTCGTCCGTCGCGTCGCGATCGCCATGCATCTCTACGGCATCGCCTTCGAGCACCGGCCCTGGTCGGTGTTCGGCGATGCCACAAAGATCGCCCCCTATAACCCGCTGACGCGCGTTCCGACCCTGGTGCTCGACGATGGCGAGGTGGTGATCGAGAGCGCCGCCATTCTCGATTATCTCGATGAACTGGCCGGCGAGGAGAAGGCGATGATCGCGCCGTTCGGACCGGAGCGGCGGCGCGCCCTGAAAATCTGCGCGCTGGCGACCGGACTCGCCGACAAGGCGGTGAGCCTCGTTTACGAGGCTGTGCTGCGCAAGGACCGGTCGGAAGTCTGGGTCGAGCGCTGCAAGACGCAGATCGCCGGCGTGCTCGACGCGCTGGAGGCGGGTCGCGCCGACCGACCGACCGCCTGGTGGTTCGGCGACCGCATCGGCCATGCCGACATCGCCGTCGCCTGCGCGCTGCGCTTCACCAACGAGGCGCATCCGGGCCTGCTGGGCAACAAGCACTGGCCGCGCCTCGAGGCGCTTTCGGCCGAGTGCGAGGCCCTGCCGGTCTTCGCGGAGAATGCCCAGGCGGTATCCCCGCCCAAGGCCTGATCGGCCGTGAGGGGCGGATCGCCTCAGCGGAGCTTTTCGACCGCGATGGCGAGACAGGCCTCGAAGGCGGCGAGATCGGTATAGAGCGCGGCCGGATCGGCATTGCCGACCACGACCGCGCCGCCACGCCGTTCGATGCCGCCATGCAGCATTAAATTGTCGATCATCTCGAAATCCTCGACCGAGAGCCCATCCGGCCCGCGCTTGTGGCCGTCGGCGCCCTCGGCGACTGCGCCCTGGTAGTAGTTGAGCACGCGGGCAAAATGGTTGGCGGCGACGTTGGTGTAGGCGAAGACCGGCTTGCCGAGCCCGCACATGAAGCCGAGTTCGAACGTCGTGCCGGTATCGGCCGCTATGCCGCGAAACGGCGTCAGGTTCGCGATGATGGCGTCCGCTTCCAGCATCATCTGTTCGTCGATCTCGCTGATCGCCAGGCCGAATCCCTTCTTGGTATCCGTCGGCGGGATATCCAGGTCGCCGGGCGAGATCGGCGTGAAGCCGGCGGCCCGGGTGAGGGCCGCCTTCCGATCGAGGATCTCGCGGGCATTGGCGAGAAAGACTTCGGGCCCGGCGAGATAGATCTTTTTCGACACGGATGAAAACCCTTCTGGAGGAAGCTCTGCATCCGTGGATAGCGGGTCCGGCGACGCCCGCGCAACCCGGCGGGCGTCAGGCTTTGTCGCCGGAACGGAGCGGCGCGCTGTCCTCGCTGGATAGCCGCCTGCGTTTCAGCGTGCAGAGGGTCGCGATCAAGGCAAAGGCGAAGAGCAGGACAAAACTCGCTTCGACCGCGCCGAGGATCGGGTGGCCGTAGAAGATAACGTCGTCGGTCCGGGCGTCCTGGATGACGCTCATCCGCCAGGCCAGCATGGAGGCGGCGCTGGCGACGCCGAGGCTGACGCCCAGCATCCTTGCGAGGTTGAGCATGGCGCCGGCCTCGCCGGAAAGCGCCTGTGGCGCGGCGCCCATGGTCGCGCTGTTGTTCGGCGCCACGAACATGCCGAGGCCGGCGCCAAACGCCGCGAGCGCCAGGATGCCGAACAGGCGGGAGGGCGAGGGTTCGAGCGCCACCAGCGACAGCGCCAGCAAGGCAACGCCGCAGATCGCCATGCCGGCGAGGCTGAGCGTGGTTGCGCCGAGCCGGTTGACGAAGGAGCCGGCGATCGGCGCGGCGATGCCAATCGCGATCGGGATGGCCGCGAGGCGCAGACCGGCCACTTCCGGGGCGTCGTGGAAGCCGCGAACCAGCGCGAAGGAGATCAGGTAGAACATGCCGTAGAGCATGGCGTAGCTGAGCAGCACGGCGAGAATGCCGAGCGAGAAGGCTTCCGACTGGAACAGCTTCAGATCGACCAGGGGCGAATCGGTCCGTCGCTCGTACAGGATGAACAGCGCGAGCAGCACGATGCCCGCCACGCTCATGCCGATGAACGCCGCCGAGGCGATGCCCCAGTCGGCGGCCTGGCTGAGCGCCAGGACGATGCAGAGAAGGGCGGGAGGTAGCAGCAGGGCGCCGCGCCAGTCGAAGCGCCCGCTTCCCTTGCCTTCGTCGTGCGGCAGGATGAGCCAGCCGAGCAGGACGCCGATTACCCCGATCGGCGCCGTCACCCAGAAGATCGAGCGCCAGCCGAACGAGCCGATCAGCAGGCCGCCGACGATCGGTCCGAGGCTGACGCCGACCGCCTGCGCCGCCGAGAAGATGCCCATGGCACGGCCGCGTCTTTCCTTGCCGGAGGCGCGGACCAGGATCGAGATCGAATTGGCGCCGAGCAGCGCGCCGCCAAGGCCCTGCAGGACGCGGAAGCCGATCAGTTGCGGCAGGCTGGTCGCAAGGCTGCAGAGCACCGAGGCGACCAGAAACGCCGCCATGCCCAGCAGATAGAGGGGCTTGCGGCCATACTGTTCGCAGAGCCATCCGAAAATCGGCAGCGAGGCCGAGAAGCTGAGCAAATAGGCGAGGGCGACCCAGCTCGTCACCGTCTCGCGCACCTGGAAGATTTCGGCGAGATGCGGCAGCGCCAGTTGCACGACGCTGGCGTCGAACTGACCCATGAAGCTGCCGATGCAGGTGACGCCGACAAATATACCAGGGGTAGCCCGGCCGCTGCGCCAGCCGCTCGCGGAATGAAGCCGCGATGGCCCGCGGCGCCTCCACCGGGACACTCTGTCTGCGCTCCACCGGGTCGTCCATGGTCGCCTCTCATACCTTCCGTTACGCTAGCATGGATCCGCCACGGCGCCTCTTCACCGGGCTCATCGCGGGATGCATGACCAACAGGGTTTTTTATCGCGGCGCGGCTGGCGTATAAGCGGCCGAGCCCATGTGGAAAGGCCGCTTGCGGCCCGAAGAGAGGAACGCCCCAATGCAGACCCGTGCCGCCGTCGCCTGGGAAGCCAACAAGCCGCTGACGATCGAGACGATCAACCTCGACGGCCCGCGCGCCGGCGAAGTGCTGGTCGAGATCATGGCGACCGGCGTTTGCCACACCGACGCCTACACGCTGTCCGGCCTCGATTCGGAGGGCAAGTTCCCGGCGATCCTCGGCCATGAGGGCGCGGGCATCGTCCGCGAGGTCGGCGCCGGCGTCACGTCGGTGCGCCCCGGCGATCACGTCATTCCGCTCTACACGCCGGAATGCCGCCAGTGCAAAACCTGCCTGTCGCAGCGTTCCAACCTCTGCACGGCGATCCGTTCGACGCAGGGCCAGGGCCTGATGCCCGATTCGACCTCGCGCTTCTCCTGCTCGAACGAGACCGTGTTCCACTACATGGGCACGTCGACCTTCTCGAACTTCACCGTGCTGCCGGAGATCGCGGTCGCCAAGGTTCGCGAAGACGCGCCCTTCGACAAGATCTGCTACATCGGCTGCGGCGTGACCACGGGCGTCGGCGCCGTCATCCACACCGCCAAGGTCTGGCCGGGCGCCAATGTCGTCGTGTTCGGGCTCGGCGGCATCGGCCTCAACGTGATCCAGGCGGCCCGCATGGTCGGTGCCGACAAGATCATCGGCGTCGATCTGAACCCGTCCAAGGTCGCGATGGCCAGGAAGTTCGGCATGACGCACTTCGTCAATCCGGACGAGGTCGGCCGCGACAAGGTCGTGCAGGCGCTCGTGGACCTGACCGGCGGCGGCGCCGACTTCTCCTTCGAGTGCATCGGCAACGTCCACACCATGCGCCAGGCGCTGGAATGCTGCCATCGCGGCTGGGGCGAGAGCATCGTCATCGGGGTGGCCCCCTCGGGCGCCGAGATCTCGACCCGTCCGTTCCAGCTCGTCACCGGCCGCGTCTGGAAGGGCTCGGCCTTCGGCGGCGCGCGCGGCCGCACCGACGTGCCGAAAATTGTCGACTGGTACATGGAGGGCAAGATCAACATCGACGACCTGATCACCCACACCATGCCGCTCGAAGAGATCAACACCGCCTTCGACCTGATGCATGAAGGCAAGTCGATCCGCAGCGTCGTCGTATTCTGATCGCGTGAATTGACGGGCAGTCGTTCCGGCTGCCCGTCGTCTCGAACTGCCAATCACGGGGCTGGTCTTGCCGCTACGCCTGACATCCGTCTCGGCCGAGCTCTATCGCTCGATCCGGCGCATCAAGGTTCCGGTCGAGCCGCTGACCGTGCTCGTCGGCCGCAATGGCGTCGGCAAGACCAATCTCTACCGCTCGCTGGAATTGCTGGCCGCCGCAGCGCGCGGCACGATCACCCGGGAGATCGCGGAGGAGGGCGGGTTTGAATCCGTCCTCTGGGCCGGGCCCCGCGCCAAGGGACCGGTGCGGCTGAAGCTCGTCGCCGAGTTCGGTGAATACGCCTATTCGATCGAGATCGGGCTGCCGGCGCCGATCGACCAGGCGGCGCTGACGGGTACTGAGCCGATGGTCAAGGCCGAGGAACTGGTGCACCGCCTCCGCGGCAAGGCCGTGACGATGATGAAGCGGCAGGGACCGAGCGCGTGGCTGCGCGATGAAGACGGCCGGCGACAGACCTATGAGGAAGCCCTCGTGCCGTCCGAGACGGCATTGTCGGGCTTTCGCGACCAGGGCCGCTTCATCGAGCTGGATCTCGTGCGGCGGGCGCTGCTCGACTGGCGCTTCTATCACGACTTTCGCACCGACAAGACCTCGCCGATCCGCCAGCCTGCGCTCGCCATCACAACCCCGACGCTCTCCTCGGACGGCTATGATCTGGCTGCGGCCTTGGCGAGCGTGATCGTGATCCGCGAGGAAGCGCCGGAGATCGAGGCGGCAATCGAGGATGCCTTTCCCGGCGCTTCGCTGGTCACCGAGTTTGGCAAGGGCACCGTTTCGATCGGGCTGAAGTTTCCGGACCTGCCGCGCCCGCTCGGTGCGCATGAGCTTTCCGACGGCACGCTGCACTTCCTCTGCCTTGTCGCAGCCCTTTCGGGCTATCGTCTGCCGGGCTTCATCGCGCTCAACGAGCCGGAGACGAGCCTGCATCCCGACCTGACGCTGCCGCTGGCGCGGCTGATCGCCCGCGCTGCCGAGCGGACGCAGGTGTGGGTGGTCACGCATTCGCAGGCGCTCGCCGATGCGCTGGAGCTAGAAGCGGGCGTTGCACCGCGCGTCGTCGTCAAGGAGGACGGCGCGACATGGATCGAAGGGCTCAAGCTCTTCGGCGAATTTGCCGAGCAGGAGTGAACCATGCGGGTCGCCGTCTTCAGCACCAAGCCGTACGACCGGCAATATCTCTCCGAGGCGAACGCCGCCTTCGGGCATGATCTCGTTTTCCTGGAGCCCAAGCTCGATCTTTCTACCGCGCCGCTGGCGGACGGATTCCCGGCGGTCTGCGTCTTCGTCAACGACAAGCTCGACCGGCCGCTGCTGACGCAGCTTGCCGCCACCGGCACGCGGCTTGTGGCGCTGCGCTGCGCGGGCTTCAACAATGTCGACCTGCATGCGGCAGCCGAGCTCGGCATCGATGTCGTGCGCGTGCCCGCCTATTCGCCGCACGCGGTGGCGGAGTTCACCGTCGCATTGCTGCTGGCGCTCGATCGCCGCATCCCGCGCGCCTGGGCCCGCGTCCGCGACAACAATTTCGCCCTCGACGGCCTGATCGGCAATGACCTGTTCGGCAAGACGGTCGGCGTCGTCGGCACGGGGCGCATTGGGGCGCTGGTCGCGCGATGCCTGAAGCTCGGCTTCGGCTGCCGGGTGTTGGCGCATGACCAGTGGCAGGATCCGGAGCTGGTCGGCATCGGCATCGAATATGTACCGCTCGACGATTTGATGGCGGCGGCCGACATCGTCAGCCTGCATTGTCCCCTGACGCCGCAGACACATCACCTCGTCAACGCCGCCACGATCGAGCGGGCCAAGGCTGGGTTTCTCCTGATCAACACCAGCCGCGGCGCCCTGATCGACGCCGAGGCGCTGGTGGAGGGGTTGAAGAGCGGAAAGGTCGGCGGCGTCGCGCTCGACGTCTACGAGCAGGAGGCAGACCTGTTCTTCGAGGATCTCTCCAACGAGATCATCCAGGACGACGTCTTCCAGCGCCTGCTGACATTCCCCAATGTTCTGGTGACCGGGCATCAAGCCTTCCTCACGGCCGAAGCGCTGGCGGCGATCAGCGAAACAACGCTGCGGAATATTGCCGCAGCGGAAGCCGGCCATGTGCTTGATAACGCTGTCGTGGCGGAAGCCGTCAGCGCACCGCACGCTCGAACATGACCGCTGCACGCCATTTAGCATGAACGTCGGCGGCGGCTTTCGTGTAAGGTGACCGCCCATGACCCACAAAAACGATGTGCATTTATCCGCCCGCGCTTCGGAAGCGCGTGTCTGGCCGAAGATTCTTGGCCGGTTCCGCGAGCCGAATGAAACGCGCAGCGTCGCTGAAATCCTGATCACTGCCTTGCCGCTGGTCGCCCTCTGGGGCGCGATGTGGTTTCTGGTGCAGCAGGGCTTCTGGTGGCTGTCCCTTCTGCTGGCGGTCCCCGCCGCCGGCTTCCTGGTGCGCCTGTTCCTGATCCAGCATGACTGCAGCCATGGCGCGTTTTTCCGCCGCCGTGGCGTCAATGACTGGGTCGGCCGCGTCCTCGGCGTGTTCACGCTCACCCCGCATGACTACTGGCGTCGGTCTCACGCGATCCATCACGCCACCCATGGCAATCTGGACCAGCGCGGCATGGGCGACATCACGACGCTGACGGTCGAGGAATATCGCGCCCGCGGTTTCTGGGGTCGTCTCGGCTACCGGGTCTATCGCAGCCCGGTCGTGCTGTTCCTGATCGGCCCGGCCTACCTGTTCCTGCTCCAGCATCGTCTGCCGGTCGGCATGATGCGTGGCGGCTCGCAGCCCTGGCTCAGCACCATGGGCACGAATCTCGGCATCGCCCTGATCGCCGGTGGCCTGATGTGGCTGGTCGGCGTCGGGCCGTTCCTGATGGTCCACATGCCGATCGCCATCATCGCAGCCTCGATCGGCGTCTGGCTGTTCTATGTGCAGCACCAGTTCGAAGAGACGTTCTGGGCACGGCCGCCCGAGTGGACGCACCAAGAGGCGGCGCTGCATGGTAGTTCCTATTATGACCTGCCGGGCGTGCTGCGCTGGATGTCGGCCAATATCGGCGTCCATCACGTCCACCACCTTTGCAGCCGCATCCCGTTCTATCGCCTGCCCGAAGTGCTGAAGCAGCATCCGGAACTCATGCAGGTCGGACGCATCACGATTGGGGCGAGCCTTCGTACGGTTCCGCTGGTATTGTGGGACGAAGGCCGCCAGCAACTCGTGCCCTTCAAGGCGATGAAGCGCTGGCAGGCGGTATCCTTGCCGCTCGCGGCCGAGCCTGCCTGACCGGCGGGTTCTCCGACGAAGACGGCCACTGCCGGGCGCCGAGGATCTGGCGTGACCTTTTGAGGAGAATGTCGATGGCCAAGGGTCAGATGCGCAGCAATCGCGAAGCCAAGAAGCCGAAAAAGGTGAAGGAAGCTCCGGCGGCTGCCACCACCTTCACGACCCAGGTCACGAAGGCGACCCTGGGCGCGCCCGGCAAGGGCAAGAAGGGCTAGAACCAAGCGCCGGCCCGGCTCTGGTCGGGCCGCACGCTCGATGCATCCGGGTGGCATGGGCGATCGCCCAACTGTCCCGGATGGACGTTATGGCGCCAGCGTTCGGTTCGCCCCGGCACGCTGGCGTTGCCGCCGCCGCATCGACGGGCGAGGCGTGGAGCCACAAAGCGGCAATCGCTTCGGCGTTGGCTGCCTCGGTTTGCATTTCGGCGAATCCCAGCCTAATTCTTCCATCGGGAATGGAGTCTCCCGAGATCCTCCGGATCTGAACCGCCTTATGGCTGATGACCCCTGCCAGATGCTTTCGAGCGCATGGCAGGAGTCTGTCCGGCTTCCTGTCGCAGCGATGTTCGTGCCGGACCACGATCGGCGGGCGGCAGGCCCCCAAGGAGCTTTCATGTATCCGGTTGTTCTCGTGTTCCTCGGCGCGGGTCTGGGCGGCGTATTCCGGCATGGCGTCAATATCGGCATGGCGCGCTGGTTCGGCACCGGATTTCCCTGGGGGACGCTGACCGTCAACGTGGTCGGCTCCTGCGTCATGGGGCTGCTTGCCGGCTATTTCGCGTTTCGCGCCGGCGTCACCTGGACGCCGCAGGCGCGGCTGTTCCTCGCCACGGGCGTGCTCGGCGGCTTCACCACCTTCTCCACATTCTCGCTCGATGTCGTGCTGCTGCTGGAGCGCGGCGAGACCGGCAGCGCCGCCCTTTATGCCTTCGCGTCCCTGATTGTTTCCGTTCTGGCGCTCTTTGCCGGGCTTTTGCTCGTCAGGACGCTCGCTGGATGATATGAGGCGCCTTCAATAGAAGGACTTTTCTCATGGCGACCGTCGTCTCCAAGACTGTAGGGCCCGACGAGGCCGGCATGCGCCTCGATCGCTGGTTCAAGGAACACTTTCCGGGCCTGTCGTTCGGGCATCTGCAGAAGCTGCTGCGTTCGGGCCAGGTGCGCGTCGATGGCGGCCGCGCCAAGACCAACGACCGCGTTAATGCCGGGCAGGTCGTTCGCATTCCGCCGCTCGGCGTGGATGCGGCCGGCGGCAGCCCGCATGTCGCCCGTCCGCTGGGCGCGCGCGGCAGCGCCGCCGACGCGCTGATGGCGATCTGCATCTACGAGGACGATCACGTCTACGTCTTCAACAAGCCGCAGGGCCTGGCGGTACAGGGCGGCTCCGGCCTGACCACCCATGTCGACGGCATGCTGGAAGCGCTGCGCGACACCAAGGACCAGAAGCCGCGCCTCGTCCATCGCCTCGACCGCGAGACGACGGGCGTTCTGGTGGTCGCCAAGACGCGCCTCGCCGCCTCCAAGCTCGCCGCCAGCTTCCGTGCCCGCGCGACCAAGAAGGTATATTGGGCGCTGGTGAAGGGCGTTCCCCGTCCGATGCAGGGTCGTATCTCGACCTGGCTCGCGCGCGATGGCGGCCCCTCGGGCGACAAGATGAAGATCGCCCGCCATGGCGAGAACGATGCCAGCCATGCCGTGACCCTGTTCTCGGTCGTCGACAATGCCGGGCAAAATCTCTCCTGGCTGACCATGCGTCCGGTCACCGGCCGTACGCACCAGCTGCGCGCCCATGCCGCCCATATCGGCCATCCCATCATCGGCGATCCGAAATATTTCGAAGCCGACATCAACTGGGACTTTCCCGGCGGCGTCCAGAACAAGCTGCACCTGCATGCGCGCCGGATCATCATCCCGCATCCGTCCGGCAGCGGCACGCTAGACGTCACCGCGCCTCTGCCGCCGCACATGGTGCAGAGCTGGAACCTGCTTGGCTTCGACAAGGACCTTGGCGATTCCGGCACCGAAGACGACGAGTAGTCGTCGAGGCGCCGCGGCGCCTGGACGGGATTAGGGGAAGGCCCGGCTCTCGCCGGCACGATCAGATGACGGAAATGACGACAGCTCCCGAGAAACTCGACGCCCACAAGTTGCCGAAGCGCTTTTATGAAAAGGTCGCGACCGCGGCGGTCGAGGGCGGCTATGCCGTCCATCTCGACGGCCGCGCGCTGCGCACCCCCGCCAAGGCGCCGCTCATCGTTCCCGACGAGTCGATCGCCGCCGCGATCGCCGCGGAGTGGGCCGGGCAGAGAGAGTTCATCAACCCGGCGACGATGCCGCTGACGCGGCTGGTCAACTCGGCGCTGGACGGTGTTTCCCGCGAGCCGGACGAGACCCGCGCCGAGATCCTGCGCTACGCCGGAGCCGACATGCTCTGCTACCGCTCGGAGGGACCGGACAGGCTGGTGGCCTTGCAGGAAGCGTCCTGGACGCCGCTGCTCGGCTGGATGCAGGAGCGCTTCCATGCGCGCTTCGTGCTGGCCCAGGGGATCGTGCATGTCGAGCAGTTTCCCGAAACGATCGAAGCGGTCGACGCCGCGCTGGGCGATCTCGACATTCTCCGCCTCGCCGCGCTCAATACCATCACGACCCTGACCGGCTCGGCTGTCCTCGCGATCGCCGTCCTGCACCGCCACCTGTCGGCCGAGGAGGCCTGGGCGGCGGCGCATGTCGACGAGGACTACCAGATCAGTCTCTGGGGCGAGGACGAGGAGGCCAGCATCCGCCGCGCCGGGCGCTGGAGTGAAATGCAGGCAGCGGCGCTGGTTGTGGCCGCACGGGGATAGGAGACGCTCTTGAAGCACGTCCTGGCTGAACTGGAAAAGCGCCGCGCCGAAGCCCGGCTCGGCGGTGGCGAGAAGCGCATCGCGGCGCAACACGCCAAGGCCAAGCTGACGGCGCGCGAGCGCCTCGACGTGCTGCTGGACGAGGGATCCTTCGAGGAATTCGACATGTATGTCGAACATCGGGGCACCGATTTCGGCATGGAGAAGACCAAGATCCCCGGCGACGGCGTCGTCACCGGCTGGGGCACGATCAACGGCCGCACCGTCTTCGTCTTCGCCAAGGATTTTACCGTCTTCGGCGGCTCGCTCTCGGAAGCGCATGCCGGCAAGATCATGAAGATCCAGGACATGGCGCTGAAGAACCGCGCGCCGATCATCGGCCTGTTCGATGCCGGCGGCGCCCGTATCCAGGAAGGTGTCGCGGCGCTGGGCGGCTATGGCGAGGTGTTCCAGCGCAACGTGCTGGCCTCGGGCGTCATCCCGCAGATCTCCGTGATCATGGGGCCCTGCGCCGGCGGCGACGTCTATTCGCCGGCCATGACCGACTTCATCTTCATGGTCCGTGATTCCAGCTACATGTTCGTCACCGGACCGGAAGTGGTGAAAACCGTCACCAACGAGACCGTGACATCAGAGGAACTCGGCGGCGCGAGCATTCACACCACGCGCTCGTCGATTGCCGACGGCGCCTATGACAATGATGTCGAGACGCTGCTGGAGATGCGGCGCCTCATCGACCTGCTGCCGCTCAACAACCGGGCCGAGATCCCGGAGATCGACAGCTTCGATACGGCCGACCGGATCGAGATGTCGCTCGATACGCTGGTCCCTGACAACGCCAACAAGCCCTATGACATCAAGGAACTGATCCTCAAGACTGTCGATGAGGGCGATTTCTTCGAGATCCAGGCGGCGTTCGCGAAAAATATCGTCACCGGCTTCGGTCGTATCGAGGGCCGCACGGTCGGCTTCGTCGCCAACCAGCCGATGGTGCTGGCCGGCGTGCTCGACAGCGATGCCTCGCGCAAGGCGGCGCGGTTCGTGCGCTTCTGCGATGCTTTCTCGATTCCGATCGTCACCTTCGTCGACGTGCCTGGCTTCCTGCCGGGGACGGCGCAGGAATATGGCGGCCTGATCAAGCATGGCGCCAAGCTGCTGTTCGCCTATGGCGAGGCGACGGTCCCGAAGATCACCGTGATCACGCGCAAGGCCTATGGCGGCGCCTATGACGTCATGGCGTCCAAGCACCTGCGCGGCGATCTGAACTATGCCTGGCCGTCGGCGCAGATCGCGGTGATGGGCGCCAAGGGCGCGGTCGAGATCATTTTCCGCGCCCAGAACGGCGACGCCGAAGGACTGGCGGCGCGGACCAAGGAATATGAGGACCGCTTCCTTTCGCCCTTCGTCGCGGCCGAGCGCGGCTATATCGACGAAGTGATCATGCCGCACTCGACCCGCCGCCGCATCGCCCGCGGCCTCCGGCTCCTGCGCAACAAGTCGCTGGAGAACCCCTGGAAGAAGCACGACAACATTCCGCTCTAGCGGTAGGGCTTCTGGCAGCCGGCGGCTCTAGAGCGGGCCGATCTTCCGGATGTCGTCCGTCTCGACGCCGCCGAGTATTGCGCGGATCGCGCGTCCGCCGATCCGGAGATCGGGCGCGATTTCGGCCAGCGGCACCAGGACGAAGGCGCGCTCGGTCATGCGCGGGTGAGGGACGATCAGGCCCTCCTCGTCGATGCTGTCGTCGCCATAGAGCAGCACGTCCATGTCGAGCGTGCGGGGTCCCCAGCGGATGGCGCGCTCGCGGCCGTGGTCACGCTCGATCGCAAGGCAAAGGCTCAGCAGTTCGCGCGGCGACAGAGTCGTTTCGAGTGCGACGCAGGCGTTGAGGTAGGGCCCCTGCGGCACCGGCCCCCAGGGCGGGGTTTCATAGAGCGAGGAAATAGACGTCACGCGAACGCCGGGCGTGGCGTCCAGCGCGGCGATGGCAGCGCGCAGCAAAGCCTCGCGGTCGCCCAGATTGCTGCCGAGGCCGAGATAGGCATCAGTCACGGGAACGGCTCCGCTCGATCTCGATCGCAATAATGCCGGTCGAAAGCGGTACGGGCGCCTCCGGCTTGGTGATGCGCACGGTCAAGCGCTCGATTGGCGGATAGGTTTCGAAGATCGCGTTGGCCATCGCCTCGGCCAGGGCCTCGATTAGGTGGAAGCGCTGCGTCCTGCCGATCTCTTCGACCAGCATCGCCATCTCACCGTAATGGACGGTCTTGGCCAGGTTGTCGTCGCGCCCTGCGGCCGAAAGATCGAGTTCGGCGGTGATGTCGACGCGGAAGCGCTGGCCCAGCACAGCCTCTTCCGGCAGCACGCCGTGATAGCCGAAAAAGCGCAGGTCGTTGATGAAGATGCGGTCGGTCATGGGGCTTCGCGGCTGGAGAGGATGGCGTCCGTGACGGCGAGGGCGTCGCGATGGGCGGCGACGTCGTGCACACGGAAGGACGAGACACCCTTCGCGGCAGCCAGGACGTTGGTGGCGATGGTGCCGGCGAGGCGTTCCTTGGGCTCCCTGCCGGTAATCTCGCCGATGAAGCGCTTGCGCGAGACGCCAAGCAGCACGGGGAAGCCGAGCGCGACGATTTCGTCGATGCGATCGAGGATCCGCAGATTGTCGGCCATGGTCTTGCCGAAGCCGATGCCGGGATCGAGCACGATGCGGTGGTCGGGAATGCCGGCCTGACGCGCCAGGGTGACCGAGCGCTCGAAGAAGCGCTTCATCGCGTCCAGGATGGTCGCCGGCGAATAGGTCTGGCGCTCCCAATGGCTGGCGATCACCGCCGCGCCGTGCGCGCCTGCCACGCGGGCGATTTCTGGCTCGCGCTGCAGGCCCCAGACGTCGTTGACGATCTGCGCGCCGGCCTTCAGCGCCTGCTCGGCCACGGAAGCCTTGTAGGTATCGACGGAAATCAGCGCTTGCGTGCGTTGGGCCAGCGCCTGAATGACCGGGACGACGCGCGCCGCTTCCGTCTCGGCGTCGACCTCGGCGGCGCCGGGGCGAGTCGATTCGCCGCCAATGTCGATGATGTCCGCGCCTTCCGAGAGCAGCAGACCGGCATGGGCGACAGCCGCCTCCACCTCATTGTGGTCGCCGCCGTCGGAAAACGAGTCCGGCGTCACGTTGAGGATGCCCATGATCAGGCTGCGACCCGCGGTCCCGCGGTCCAGGTGATCGATGTCGATGCGGGCGGCAGGCGCCATCGGAAGCTCTCGGCGAAAAGGGGTTTGGCGAGTCGTGCGGCGGCCCCGCGGCCGCGATGCTGTTACAGCACCCAAACCGCTTAACCTGTCAACGGATTGTCGGCCTTGCCGGCGATGACCGGCTGGAATGCTTGGGATGGTCGGCTTTGTGCCGGCTTTGTCCGGCGACTTCGGTTTCGGTGGCGCCATGATTGCCGCTTCTTGCCAGACAGCCTAGAAACCTAATGTCCAGGAAGGCCATTTCCGCCGAGGAGCCCGCATGTTCGAGAAGATCCTGATCGCCAATCGCGGCGAGATTGCCTGCCGCATCATCAAGACGGCGCGGCGGATGGGGATCGGGACGGTGGCTGTGTTCTCGGACGCCGACCGTGACGCTCTTCATGTCGAGATGGCGGACGAGGCGATCCATATCGGCCCGGCGCCGGCGGCGCAGTCCTATCTGCTGATCGACAGGATCATCGCGGCGGCCAAGCAATCCGGCGCCGACGCGATCCATCCGGGCTATGGCTTCCTGTCCGAGCGCGCCGCCTTTGCCGAGGCGCTGGTCGCCAACAACCTCGTCTTCATCGGCCCGAACGCCGCGGCGATCGAGGCGATGGGCGACAAGATCCAGTCGAAGAAGGTGGCGGCCGCCGCCCATGTCTCGACGGTTCCCGGCCATCTCGGCGTGATCGAGAGCGAGGACGAGGCGGTCGAGATCGCGCGCCAGATCGGCTATCCGGTCATGATCAAGGCCTCGGCCGGCGGCGGTGGCAAGGGCATGCGCATCGCCCATTCCGATGCCGAGACGCGCGAGGGATTTCGCCTGTCGCGCTCCGAGGCCAAGTCATCCTTCGGCGATGATCGCGTCTTCATCGAGAAGTTCATCGTCAATCCGCGCCATATCGAGATCCAGCTGCTGGGCGACAAGCACGGCAACGTCATCTATCTCGGCGAGCGCGAATGCTCGATCCAGCGCCGCAACCAGAAGGTCATCGAGGAAGCGCCGTCGCCGCTGCTCGACGCGAAAACGCGCAAGGCCATGGGCGAGCAGGCCGTGGCCCTTGCCAAGGCGGTGGGCTACGATTCGGCCGGCACGGTCGAGTTCGTCGCCGGACAGGACAAGAGCTTCTTCTTCCTGGAGATGAACACCCGCCTCCAGGTCGAGCATCCGGTTACGGAGCTCGTGACCGGCATCGACCTCGTCGAGCAGATGATCCGTGTCGCCGCGGGCGAGCCGTTGCCCATCGCGCAGAAGGACGTCAAGCTGACGGGCTGGGCGATCGAGAGCCGCATCTATGCCGAGGATCCCTATCGCAACTTCCTGCCCTCGATCGGCCGTCTGACCCGCTATCGCCCGCCCATCGAGGCGCATCGCGAGGGCATCACGGTCCGCAACGATACCGGCGTCGTCGAGGGATCCGAGATCTCGATGTTCTATGACCCGATGATCGCCAAGCTCTGCACCCATGCTGCCACCCGCGGCGAGGCGATCGAGGCCATGAGCGTGGCGCTGGACGATTTCGTCGTCGAGGGCATCCAGCACAATGTGCCGTTCCTTTCGGCGCTGATGGCGCATCCGCGCTGGCGCGAGGGGCGGCTTTCGACCGGCTTTATAGCCGAGGAGTTCCCTGAAGGGTTTCAGGGCGTTACGGCTTCGAGCTCGACCTTGCATCAGCTGGCCGTGGTCGCGCTGACGATGGAGATCCTGCGCAAGGATCGGCTCGATCGGCTGGCCGGCCGCCTGGCGCCGCATGCCGGAAACTGGCGCGAGAAATGGGTGGTCTCGATCGGCGGCAACACCGTTGAACTGGAAAGCCCGACCGGAATCGCCCTGTTGCCGATGGAGGTGGAGATCGTGCTTCCGGGAGCGGAGGCACCGGTCACCGTGCTGTCGAACTGGATGCCGGGCGATCTCGTCTGGGAGGGCGCCATCGACGACGAGCCGCTCTCGGTGCAGGTGCGCCCCGCGCTCTCCGGATATCGGCTGCTCTATCGCGGCATCGACGTGGTGGCGCGGGTGATGACGCCGCGCATCGCCGCGCTCTACAGCCTGATGCCCGAGAAAAAGCCGGCCGACACGTCGAAATTCTTGCTCTGCCCGATGCCCGGCCTTGTCGTGTCGCTGGCGGTCGAGGAGGGGCAGGAGGTGAAGGCGGGCGAGACGCTGGCGATCGTCGAGGCCATGAAGATGGAAAACGTGCTGCGCGCGGATCGCGATCTCACGGTCGAGCGGATCGCCGTGAAGCAGGGCGAGAGCCTTGCCGTCGACGCGGTGATCATGGAGTTCGCCTAGCGGCGGTAGCGGCTCAGTCGGCCTCGGTGGCGAGCAGGCTGTCTTTCTTGACGTCCATCTGGTTGCCGCGCCATTCGAAGCCGTTCCCGCACACGGCGGCAATCCACAGCACGGGCAGCGACAGATCGCGCGGCACCCAGGCGAGCGGTGAACGGCGCGAATAGTGCCAGTCGAGGTTCTTGGCCAGGAAGGCTTCGGCCCCGTACCAGGCGACGGCCAAAAGCGGCGCGATCCAGCCCGGAATGGCGTCGTTGAAGGCGAGCCAGGTCGCGATCGCGATCGGGAAAAGGCCGCCGGTCAGGAATTCCATGCAGAAGAAGGCCGGGAAGGTGACCCTTCTGAGCCGCGCCCAGCGCAACTGGCGGCTCCAGACGGCGCGCAGCGCGCGGGCGCCGAGCGGCTGGGCGAAGGGCTGGCGGACGAGGCGCACGCGCTGGCCGTTGGCGCGGATCGCCTTGGTGGCGGCGGCGTCTTCGGCCGGATCGGCCGCAAGCGCCGCGATGCCGCCATGCCGATCCAGGTTCTCGCGGCGCAGGAACATCGACTTGCCCTGCGCGAAGCCCTGGCCCAGCGCATCGGCGGCGAGCTGCCAGCGGGCCTGGTAGGTGTTGAGATAGGCGCATTCGAACTCGGCGCCGTAGCCCTGCGGTTCACTGCCCAGTGGCGGTGAGCAGACCAGCCCGGTGGTCGCGTCCCAGCGATCGAGCATGCGATCGATGTAGTCCGGCGGCATCAGCACATTGCTGTCCGTCATGACGATCCACTCATGCTTCGCCGCGTCCCAGCCCTTCACCAGATTGTTGAGCTTCGGGTTGATGCTGATGCGGTCGTCGCCAATCAGCAGGCGGGCGGGAACCGCCGGGTTCGCCGCCATCAGCCGGCGGATGCCGGGGATTGCCGGATCGCTGGCGCTGGCGACGCAGAAGATCAGTTCGTAATCGGGATAATCGAGCCCGAAGCCGGAGCCGAGCGTCCTGTCGATCGCGTGCTCGATGCCGCAGACCGGTCGCAGAATGCTGACGGGGGGCTGTCCGTGGGGATTCGCCGTGTCGAGACGACCGGCGCGGCCGCGCAAGGTTACCAGCGCGATGCTGCCGAAATGGATGAGGGCGGCGAGCAGGCAGAAGATCTGGGCGAGGAGGATGGCGATGCTCATTGCGTCGCCTGCACGGGAAGAGGGGCTGAGGGTCGCGACAAGGCGGTATCGGCTCCTTTGACCCAGAAAGGTCGGACCAGGGCAGGGTAACAGAACGTCGCGGGCTTGGCGACGCGGACGATTGGCGAGAGAGCCTCGGTTGCTCTCGTCGCGCAACTGGGTGACGGTTTGATGAAGGGGCGAGGGGCAGGCTTGACGACCGGGCGGGAAGCGCGCAATCCGGGCGGCATCTCCCGCGCCTTCACGGAACGCATTGCCCATGACCGCTGCCAAGCTTACCGCGCTCGTCGATCTCGACGGGACGCTGACGGATCCCTATCCCGGCATCAGCGCCTCCATCCTCTATGCGCTGGAGAAGCTCGATCGTCCGGCCGCTGACGAGCTGGCGCTGCGCGCGGCGATCGGCCCACCGCTGGAAGGCAGCTTCGCCGCCATGCTGGACGGCGATGCGATCCTGGCGAAGGTGGCGCTCGGCCACTATCGCGAGCGGTTCGGCACGATCGGGCTCTACGAGAACACCGTGTTCGACGGCATTCCCGAGGCGCTTTCCAACTTGCGGGACTCGGGCGTGCAGATGTTCCTCGCCAGTTCCAAGCCGCGCGTGTTCTGCGAGCGGATCCTGGACCATTTCGACCTGACCCGATTCTTTGCCGTCGTGCACGGGTCCGAATTGGATGGCCGGCACAGCGACAAGAGCGAGTTGATCGGCCACATCCTTTCGGTTGAGGCGATCGATCCGGAGCGCTGTGTCATGATCGGGGATCGGCGCTACGATATCGAGGGGGCGCGGTCGAACGGGATCAAGGTAGCGGCAGTCGGCTGGGGCTACGGCACGGGGGAAGAGTTCGACCTGTTCCCGCCGGACGTGATCGTGCCTGAGGTTACCGATCTCGCGCCGGCCGTGCTGCGGCTGCTCGGCTGAGGGGGACGGGAATGACGGTACGCACGGTCCATGTGATGATATCCGGGCTTGTACAGGGCGTCGGCTATCGAGCGTGGACCGAACGGGAGGCAAATGCCCGGCGGCTGTCCGGATGGGTCCGCAATCGGCGCGGAGGGGAGGTGGAGGCGGTCTTCACCGGCGACGAGGCCGATGTCGCCGCGATGCTCTTCGCCTGCCATGCCGGCCCGCGCATGGCCCGCGTCAGCGCGGTCGATGTCGACGAACGAGATTCGGCCGAGCCTGGCCTCTTCCGGGTGCTGCCAGACGCCTGAGCGCGTGCACGTCCGATCGAGGGAGATCGCGCTAGCGAACCGTCTCGCCAAACAGCGCTTCGAACTCCCGGCGCAGGATGGCGTCGACTTCCGGCATGGTCACGATCCGCCCGAGATCCGCCAGGCTGGTAACGCCATGGCCCTTCACGCCGCAGGGCACGATCCCGTCGAAATGGTCTAGCTCCGGCTCGACATTGATCGAGATGCCGTGGAACGTCACCCAGCGCCGCACGCGGATGCCGATCGCCGCGATCTTGTCTTCGGCCTCGAAACCCTTTTCGGGGCGGCGAACCCAGACGCCGACGCGGTCGTCGCGGCGCTCGCCGCGCACGTTGAAGCCGTCCAGCGTGCGGATGATCCATTGCTCGAGCGTCGCCACAAACAGGCGCAGGTCTGGCCGCCGGCGGTTGAGGTCGAGCATCACATAGGCCACCCGCTGGCCGGGGCCGTGATAGGTGTATTGCCCGCCGCGCCCGGTCTGGAACACCGGAAAGCGGTCCGGCGCGATCAGGTCTTCGTCATGCGCGCTGGTGCCGGCCGTATAGAGTGGGGGATGCTCGACCAGCCAGATGCGTTCGCGCGCCGTGCCGGCCGCGATCGCAGCGACCCGCGCCTCCATTTCGGCGACGGCGTCGGGATAATCGACGGGCGCTTCCTCGATCACCCATTCGACGGGCGGGCTGCCGTCGCGGGGCAGGAGGGAAGCGGTGAGATCGTCGCGCAGGGTCATGGAGTCACTCTCGATTGGCGGCTTGGCCAATCTTTCATTGTGCCAGGTCTCATGTCGGTCGATCCGGTCATAGCGCAAGGGCGGGCATTGATCACCTGTCCCGCAAAAATCGATCGGTACCGGACTGCCTGTGGATGAAATGAAACAGTTTTCGAAGTCGCTTGTTTCGTCGGAGGTCATTTGCTACATCCCACCTCGCGCCGGTCAACACCGGCTTGGGTTTCGCGGTCGTGGCGGAATTGGTAGACGCGCAGCGTTGAGGTCGCTGTGCCGAAAGGCGTGGAAGTTCGAGTCTTCTCGACCGCACCAAACCCAAATGCAAAAATCCTCGCAAAGCGGCGGCCCTCGGGCCGCTGTTTTTGTTTCTGGACCCCGGTATCGGCCCAGGCGCTGGACGCCGAGGGCAACCTTTGGCGGGTGCCGGACGTTCGCCATGCACAAGGTTTGGCGCTACCGCCCTGGCCAATGGGTCCCGGTGAAGCGCCGCAATGCCGAGAATGCTCGCAGCGCAGCATTTTCGCTTTGCCACCGCGCGGTTGACGGCTAAAGCTCGCCGGACCTCCCCTGAAATCTCGTGAACGCGTTCTGAGGGTCCATGTCGGAAGAGCTGACGATCGACAGGCGCGAAGATCGCCAGACGCAGGGCTTGCCGCCGCTTCGCGACGAGAACGACAACGTTTCCACGCCGTTCCTGGAAGCCCTCAGCGAGGCGATCGAGACGGGGAACCAGGAACGCGCCCGCGAGCTGACCGAAGATCTCCATGAATCGGATGTGGGCGCGATCCTCGAGGCGCTTGAGCCCGACCAGCGCCCCGCGCTGATCCAGCTGCTGGGCGAATTCTTCGATTTCACCGCGCTCACCGAACTCGACGAGACGGTGCGCGTCGAGATCCTGGAGGAGTTGCCGTCCGAGACCGTCGCCGAAGGCATGCGGGATCTCGATTCCGACGACGCGGTCTACATTCTCGAAGATCTCGACAAGGCCGACCAGGACGAGATTCTCGCCCAGATCCCGTCCGTCGAACGTCTGGCGCTGAAGCGTGGCCTCGACTATCCGGAAGAGAGCGCCGGCCGGCGCATGCAGACCGAGTTCATCGCCGTGCCGCCCTTCTGGACCGTGGGGCAGACGATCGACTACATGCGCGAAGCCGAGGACCTGCCGGAAGAATTCCACGAAGTCTTCGTCATCGATCCCGGCTATCATCTGCTTGGCACCGTATCGCTCAACCGCCTGCTGCGGACCAAGCGGCCCGTCAAGATCGCCGAGCTAGTCAGCGAGGCGCATCACCTGATCCGCGCCACCGAGGACCAGGAAGAAGCAGCGCGGATGTTCCAGCGCTACAACCTGATCTCGGCCGCCGTCGTCGACGAATCGGACCGGCTGGTCGGTCTCTTGACCATCGACGACATCGTCGACGTCATCCAGGAAGAAGCCGACGAGGACATCAAGCGCCTCGGCGGCGTGGGCGACGAAGAAGTCTCCGACAAGGTCTGGTCGATCGCCAAGAGCCGATTCCCGTGGCTTTTCTTCAATCTCATCACGGCCGTGATGGCGTCCTTCGTCATCGGATTGTTCGAGCATCAGCTGCAGAAGATGGTGGCGCTGGCTGTTCTGATGCCGATCGTCGCCAGTCAGGGCGGCAATGCCGGCACGCAGACCATGACGGTGGCGGTTCGCGCCATCGCGATGCGCGAACTCGGGCCGCATAACGTCCTGCGCGTCATCGGCCGTGAACTGTTGGTCGGCATCTTCAACGGCTTCCTGTTCGCCGCCATCGTCGGCACGATTGCGGTCTACCGCTTCGGCATACTGGACCTGGGATTTGTCATCGCGGCGGCGATGGTGATCAACCTGATCGCCGCCGCCCTTGGAGGCATCCTGATTCCGCTGACGCTGAACCGCTTCAAGATCGACCCGGCGATCGCGTCCAGTTCGTTCGTGACGACAATCACCGATATCGTCGGGTTCTTCTCATTCCTGGGCTTCGCCGCGCTCTGGTTCGGGCTCAGCTAGGCCAAGGCCTGCCGTCGACTGCAGGGGCGGGCAGGTATCGCGAAGCTGCGGCGCCAGCCAGTCCAAGGCCGGGACGATTGATTGCGACCAGTTGATCCAGTCATGCTGACCGGCCCCGATGCGCAGCGTCGTCTTGTAGCCCGCGCGGCGCAGGGCGACGTGCAGGTCCGCGGATCCGGTGATGATGCCGAGCCCGTCGCGGTCGCCGGCCGTGATCCAGAAGCTGGGCTTTTCGGCCAGGCCCGCGTCCTTGGTGATGCGCGGAAACACATTGTCCGCGTTGTAGCGGTGGACATCGAACGGCTTGCCGAAGGCGCCGTCATAATATTCGTCGCCCTTCTTGATGCGGACGGCGTCGTTCGGATCGATTGGCTGCGCGATCGCGCCGGACAGGCTGATCGCGGCGACGAAGCGGTCGGGATGGTCGAGCGCGAACAGGGCCGCGCCATATCCACCCATCGAAAGCCCGCCCACGGCGCGTCCCCCCCGGCAGGCGGCCGTCGGCAGCGTCGTGTCGATCGCCTCGACGAGGTCCGTCGTCAGCGCCGTCTCGACCCTTCCGGCTCCGTCGGGGTCGGTATTGTCGACGAACCAGCTTTCGCCGCCGCCATCGGGCATGACCACGACGAGCGGCGGCAGTTTGCCGGCGGCGATCTCGTCGTCCAGCGTGTGCGCGATCTTGCCATAGTCGAGCCAGTCGAGGTCGCCGCCGCCGCCGCCATGCAGCAGGTAGAGCACCGGCCACCGCGTGCCGGCCTTTGGCTCGGTCGCCGGCTTGTAGAGCGAGTAGGGAATGGGGCGGCCCAGCGAAGGGCTGGGCGCCATCAGGTGGCGCTTGACGATTCCCTGCGCCTGGGCAGCGCCGATCATCCCCGCGCCGCACAGAAAGGCGCGGCAGAGGACGGCGGTCATTCGATGGGGCATGGTAAGGTTCCCGTATCGCCGGAGAGGGCCGGCACGGTGGGATGATATAGAGGCGGCGGTCTCGACGGCATCCTCGGAGCCGTGCTGTCACGCGGACGTGATCGTCCGGCCTGCCGCGTCGCGCCATGTTTCCCGGATGGACAAAATGTGACCGCCTTTGTGCGGCCATTGATCGACTTTGAACGAGAATTCGTTAGACCGGTGCGGGCGAAGCGGACTGCTTCGCTCTATTTCGGATTGCAGAAAGTTGCGGGATTGACGACGAGCGAAATCAGGACCGGAGTCATCGGGCTCGGATATTTCGGTTCCTTCCACGCGCGGCAGCATGCCGCCAATCCAAAGGGCCGGCTTGTGGCCGTGGTGGACGCGGATCGCGCCCGCGCCGAAGCCGTCGCCGCCCAATATGGCACGACGCCGCTGTTCGACCCGCGCGACCTGATCGGCAAGGTCGATGCCGTGTCGATCACCGTTCCGACCTCGCTCCATCATGCGGTAGCTGCCGATTTCATCGACGCCGGCGTGCATGTCCTGATCGAGAAGCCGATCTGCGATACGCCCGAGGCGGCGCGCGACTTGATCGCCCGCGCCGAGGCCAAGGGCGTTGTCCTGCAGATCGGCCACATCGAACGCTTTTCGCCCGTCTTCGGCCTGTTGCGCGACAAGGTGAAGGCGCCGATCACCGTCGAATGCACGCGGATCGGACCCTGGAAGGGCAGGGCCATCGATGTCGACGTCGTGCTGGACCTGATGATCCACGACATCGACCTGGTCCTGGCGCTGGTCGGCTCGAAGGTCGTCGCCGTCGAGGCGATGGGATCTCCCGTGCTGGCGCCGACCAATGATTTCGCGCTCGCGCAGCTTCGTTTCGCCAATGGCGCCGTGGCGCATATCACGGCCAGCCGGATCGCCGATCGGTCAGAGCGCACCATCAAGGTCGTCGAGGCCGATCGCTATTGGGTGGCCGATCTCGCCGCCCGCACCGTCACCTCTTTCGAGCGCGGACATGCCGTTCTTTCGCAGGACGAGATCGCCGTGCCGCCGAGCGACAATCTGGCGCTCGAGATCGATTCGTTCCTCGACGCGGCCGCCGGGCTCGGCCGGCCGCTCGTCGATGGCAAGGCGGGGCTCGAGGCCCTGATCGTTGCCGACATGATCATTCAGCGTATCGGACAGACGTCGCGATCTGGCACGACCGTCCCTATTGGAGACCAGCACTGATGGCCGCTTCCTCCCAACCGACCGTCACGGTCGCTTCCGACCGCATCGGCTTCTTCGATCTGCAGCGCCAGCAGCGCCGGATCCATGACGATGTCCGCAAGCGCATGGACGCGGTGCTGACGCATGGCCAGTTCATCCTCGGGCCGGAAGTCTCCGAACTCGAGGCCAAGCTTGCTACCTTCGCCGGCGTTCCGCATGCGATCGCCGTTTCGAGCGGCCGCGACGCGTTGATGATCGGCCTGATGGCGCTTGGCATCGGACCCGGCGACGCCGTGTTCGTGCCGGCCTTCACCTTTGCCGCCACCGCCGGCGCGGTCTGCTCGGTCAATGCGACGCCGATCTTCGTCGATGTCGATCCGTCGACCTGCAACATGGACCCGGCCGATCTCGACCGCGCCATCGACGAAGTCGTGGCCGAGGGCAAGCTCAAGCCGCGCGTCGTCATGCCGGTCGATCTCTACGGTTTGCCGGCAAACTATGAGGCGATCGGTAAGATCGCTGCCAAGCACGACATGACGGTGTTCTCCGACGCGGCGCAGAGCTTCGGCGGCCGCTCCGGCAACAGCCGCGTTGGCGGCATGGCGCCGATCTCGGCGACCAGTTTCTATCCGACCAAGCCGCTCGGCTGCTATGGCGATGGCGGCGCGATCCTGACCGACAATGACGAGATCGCCGATGCCGTGCGCACGCTGCGCTCGCATGGCCGTCAGGGCACGGGCGACGTCGCCGTGCGCAACGGCATCACCGGCCGCCTCGACACGCTCCAGGCGGCTGTCCTGCTCTCCAAGCTCACCATCTTTGAGGATGAGCTGGAGCGCCGCGACCAGGTCGCGAAGCGCTATGACGCCGCGCTGACCGGGAAGGTCGGTGTGCAGAAGCGACCGTCCGGCTATTTCAGCGCCAACGCGATCTACACGATCACCGTGGACGACCGCGACGCGCTGAAGGCGGCGCTGGACGCGCAGAGCATCGGCAATGCCTTCTTCTACCGTCTTGCGCTGCACCAGCACCCGGCCTTCGCCGAGGCGCCGAAGCGGCCGCTGCCGGTGTCCGAGAAGCTCGCTTCGACCGTCATCAGCCTGCCGATGCATCCGGACCTGACCGACGACGAAGTCGATCGCGTCATTGCTGCCGTGTTGGCAACGGTAGGCTAACAAGCAGGTCCGCTGCCCCCAGGAATTGTTCCTTAAGGGGTTTGGTATATGAGCAGTCCCGCAGCCGGGGAACGAGGGGGCTGCGGGGAAACTTGCATCAGCCATGACCCTGGATGTTTCAACGCTGCTGGTCGTGCTGGCGGTCATGAGCCAGATGGCTGCGCTGTCGCTGGTCACCAACTGGTTCCAGCGCTGGCCTGACCGTCATGTGGTGATGTGGGCGCTCGCGCTGCAGGTCGGCGCTGCCAGTTGCGTCCTTTTGCTGCTGCGTGGGCAGATCCCGGACTTCCTGTCCATCGGCATCGCCAACGCCGGTACACTGGCCGCCCTCGGCATCACCTGGAATGGCGCGCGCGCCTTCAATGGGCGGTCGACGCGCTGGTGGCCGGTTGTGGCCTTCCCGGCGATCTGGATGATCGCCATGGAAGTGCCGGCAATCGGCGACTCTCTCGCGCATCGCATTGCGCTCGGCTCGGTACTGAGCTTGATCTTGTCGCTGATGCTCGCTTGGGAAATCTGGGCGAAGGGCAAGGACCATCTGGTCTGGCGGATGCCATTCGCCTGCGTCCCGGCCCTGCACGCCGTCTTCCTTGTATTTCGCTTCATCGCGGCGCTCACCCTCGACCTGCCGCCGGATCTCCTGGATGGCGGGCCGTTCATCGGCCTCGGCATATTGGAGCCGATCCTCGTCATGTTCGCGGCGACAATCATCGGCCTCCGCCTATCCGACGAGCGGCTCAAGAACATCCTCAAGCGGGCGGCGCTGACCGACGGTTTGACCGGGCTGCTGAACCACGGCGCGTTCATGGATCTGGCCCGCGAGCGCGTCGAGCGCGCCCGTGACCAGAACGAGCTGATCACCCTGCTGCTGTTCGACCTCGACCGGTTCAAGCAGCTGAACGACCGCTATGGCCATGCGGCCGGCGACGAAGCGCTGAAGTTCTTCTCGACGATCGTCCAGCGCTGCGTCACCGAGGCGGATTTCGTCGGGCGAGTGGGCGGCGAGGAGTTCGCGGCCCTGCTGATCGGCTGCGGTGCCGAGCGTGGCCGGCAGGTGGCGGAGCGCATTCGCACCGAGTTCGCCGGCGATCCGATCCGCCATGCCGGGCACAGGATCACCGTCACGGTCAGCGTCGGCGTCATGACGGTCTGCGGCCAGAGGGCCGATTTCGAAAGCCTGATGGTCGCCGCCGACGAGGCGCTCTACGCCGCCAAGCGCGGTGGCCGGGATCTGGTGTTTCAGGCGGCAAGCTGAGCTTGACGCTGTCGCGGCAGCACCCGATGGTAGCCGCCTTATCCCCCCGCGGAGAAATCTCATGCAGACGGTTGAGGCGCATGGCGCCATCTTGCCGGTGATCGGCCTTGGAACCTGGAAGCTCTCGGGAGAAACCGCGAGCATGGCCGTCGCTTCGGCGTTGGAGGCGGGATATCGCCATATCGATACCGCCATCGGCTATGGCAACGAAGCCGAGGTGGGTGAGGGGTTGCGCCGTTCCGGTGTCGCTCGCGACGAGGTCTTCATCACCTCGAAGATCCCGCCGGAGCAATTGGGCGCCGACGACATGATGCGGGCGGCCGAGGCTTCGCTGCGCCGGCTGCGCATCGACCAGCTGGATCTTGTGCTGATCCATTGGCCGAGCCGGGCGCTCTCGGCGGCGGAGACGATCCGGTCCCTGAACCGCGTCAAGCAGCGCGGCCTGGCGCGCCATATCGGCGTCTCCAACTACACCATCCGCCTGCTCGACGAGGCCTGGGCCGCGACCGAGGAGCCGATCGTCGTCAACCAGTGCGAACATCACCCCTATCTCGACCAGTCGAAGCTGCGCGCCGCGACGCGGGCGCACGGCACCGCCTTCGTCGCCTATTGCCCGCTCGGCCAGGCCGATGCGCTGGACGAGCCGGTGATCAAGGATATCGCCGGCCGCTTCGGCCGCACCCCGGCGCAGATCGTGCTGCGCTGGCAGATCCAGAAGGGCTGCGTCGCCATCCCGAAAAGCGCGCACCCCGCGCGCATCAAGCAGAACCTCGACATTGAAGGCTTCGAATTGCCGGAGGCCGACATGGCGGCCATAGACGCGCTCGCGACCGAGGATTCCCGTATCTGCAATTCGGCGTTCTCGCCCGATTGGGATTGATCCGTATCAAGAGCGATTGCCGATGTTTTTCTACGCTGCCAAGCTGGTCTGGTTCTTTCTCCAGCCTTCCGCCGCCCTGATCCTTGCCCTCGCTGCCGGCGTCATTGCCATTGGCTTCGGCGCGGTGCGGGTTGGCGCCGGGTTCGTTCTGCTCGCCGCGATCGGGCTTCTGATCGCCGGGTTTTCGCCACTCGGCGCGGCGCTGATGCTGCCGCTGGAGGATCGGTTCACGCGGGTCGAGCCGGATGGGCCTGTGACGGGCATCCTGGTGCTTGGCGGCGGCATCGACCAGCGGATCGGGGAGGAACGTCAGGCGGTGACGCTGACCGAGGCGGGGGACCGCTTGACCGAAGGCGTGGCCCTGGCGCTGCGCTATCCGGAAGCGCGGCTGGTCTTCACCGGTGGCTCGGACCAGTTCGTGCCGGACGGTCCGTCCGAAGGCGAGGCGGCGCAGCGCTTCTTCCGCGCCATGGGCATTCCTGACAGCCGGGTCACGATCGAGGACCAAAGCCGCGACACGGCCGAGAATGCCCGCCTCAGCAAGGCGCTGCTGGACCCGAAGCCCGGCGAGCGATGGCTGCTCGTCACGTCGGCCTTCCATATGCCGCGATCGATGGGATGCTTCCGGGCAGTCGGCTGGGACGTGCTGCCCTGGCCGACGGATTTCCGCACCAGCGGATCCGGCGATCTCACGCGCTTCGTGTCGCAGCCCTCGGTCGGGCTGCAGCGCGTCGATGTCGCCACCAAGGAGTGGATCGGCCTCGTCGCCTACTGGCTCTCGGGCCGGACCAACGCCCTGTTCCCCAAGCCCTAGATGGCTGCGGCCGGTTCGCCGGCGTCAGCGGCGGGGACAGCCGCCCCGATGCGATAGACGCCCTTGAAATCATGCGGGTCGACCGGCTTGCCCTTGCGCAGGATCGAGGCGCGGCCTTCATCGGCGAGACGGATCGCGACGGCGCGGATCGGCACCATCATCAGGCGCCAGACCTTCTCGTCATTGCCGGCCAGCGCACGCGCGACCTCGGTCGGATCGAGGCTCTTGCCGGCGGGCAGGGAGGAGAGCAGGCCGACCAGGACGGTCTCGATCTGCTCGTGGCTAACTTTCATGTGGGTTCCTGACGCGCTGCGGCGATGACGATCTTGGCCGAATCCGAGAAGAACTGCCGGTGCAGCTGGACGAGCGCCACCACCAGTGTGGTGACGATCAGCGTCCAGCCGTTCACGAACCAGCCCAGATAGCCGATGGAAAAGAAGAAGGCACGGAGGCCGTGGTTGAAGTGGCGACCGGCGGTGATGGTGAAGACCGCTGCGCGCTCGGCTGCCGCGACGGTTTCGGGCTCGGCCGCGTGGGCAGCCGTCGGCGTCGCGCCGATCAAGATCGAGGCATAGTTGAACAGCCGGTACGACCAGCCGAACTTGAAGAAGGCATAGCCGAAGATCAGCATCAGGCCCACGACCTTGGCCTCGAACAGCCCCTTGGGGATGGCTTCGACGATGGCCAGGTCTCGCATGACGCCGTAGACGTGATCGGCCGAATTCAGCATGGCAAAGCAGCCGCCGATCGCTAGCAGGGAGGTCGACGCGAAAAAGGCCGTGCCATTCTGCAGGCCGCTCATGATGCCGGTATCGATCATGCGGAGATCGCGATGCATCATGGTGCGCATCCACTGCCGGCGCTGGATATCCATGGCTGAGGACAGGGTGCGGCCGCTGCCGGCCAGGCGCGTCAGGATCACCGAATAGAGGATCCACGATGTCGCGAAGACGATGATCGCGATGATATCGATCGTGGAAATCT
The DNA here is from genome assembly GCF_044452255.1 of Kaistia sp. UC242_56. NCBI lineage: Bacteria > Pseudomonadati > Pseudomonadota > Alphaproteobacteria > Hyphomicrobiales > Kaistiaceae > Kaistia > Kaistia sp. UC242_56. Next base: position 3,259,650 of record NZ_JBIOAN010000002.1, on the reverse strand, counting down.
CGATCACGATGCGGTGCTCCCTGCCCACGCCATATCGGCGGCTGCGATCGTGCCAAACCGGCGAGGCCGAGGCAACTCGCGGTTCAGCGCGGCGAGAGCAATCGCGCGATCGGCCGGCGCAGCACCACGGCGACGAACAGGATGACAAGGCCCAGCGCGCCTAGGATCGGTTCGCGGGCAAACATGCCGGCCGCCGTCAGCGCCATGCCGGCGATGATGCCGACCATCGCCACGCGGCTTGCCTTGTCGTCGAGAGAGGGCTTCGGATCGGTCATGTTCGCCTCGTGGTCCGGGGGCGGCACAGCGAGGGCCGGCCGTCGAATGTCCAGTCAGCGCCATGTTCGAGCGCCCTTCACGCTTTCGCGGGACAGGCGGAACGCCTATGCTTAGTTTGCGCCGTTTCCAGACAGGCTCATAGGCCAGTCCGAAGCCGAGCGCCAATTCATCCTTGTGGAAAAATTGCCGCGGCTCCCGCCGCGCTCCCGTTTGAGGACACGTGTTCCGGAATGGCCCTGCATCTCATCAAGCTTTGCGTCGGCGTCGAATCGATTGAGCAGCTGACCGACTGGATCGCGCAGGACATCGCCCGCCAGCGCGGCATGGGGCTCGATCCCGAGGACACGCACACCACGCGCATGATGCCGAAGCGCATTCCCGAGCTGCTGGACGGCGGCTCGCTCTACTGGGTGATCAAGGGTCAGGTGCAGGCACGCCAGCGCCTGCTCGACCTGCAGGCCGTCACCGGCGAGGACGGCATCCAGCGCTGCCGCATCGTGTTCGACCCCGAAGTGGTGCCGACCGAGTGGCAGCCCAAGCGGCCCTTCCAGGGCTGGCGCTACCTGCTGGAGAAGGACGCGCCGCGCGACCTGGCATCGATCGGCGGGGGCGGCGATGAACTGCCTTCCGCCCTGAAGGCCGAACTCGCCGAGCTCGGCCTTCTCTGATCCTCAGACCGCGATGTTGTCGATCAGGCGGGTCTTGCCCAGCCAGGCGGCTGCCAGCATCCGGCGCGGTTCCTTCGCGATGTCCACGATCTCTGCCAGCGTGTCGGCATTGCGCAACACCAGATAATCGACCCGGAAGCCCGCCGCCTCCAGCGTCTCGCGGCCTTCGGCAAGCGCCGCCTCGACGTCCCCGCCGGCCCGGATCGTGCCCGCTGCCTGGCGCATGGCGCGCGAGATCGTCGTCGCGGTCTGCCGCTCCTCGGCCGAGAGATAGGCATTGCGAGAGGAGAGGGCGAGGCCGTCGGGCTCGCGGATGGTCGGCAGGCCGACGATCTCCGTCGGCAGGCGGAGGTCGCGCACCATCTGCCGCACCACCATCAGCTGTTGGTAATCCTTCTCCCCGAACAGGGCGACATCCGGAAAACCGGCGATCAGCAGCTTGGAGACGACGGTCGCGACGCCTGCGAAGAAATGCGGACGGAAGTCCGTCTCCAGGCCGATCGCTGGGCCTGCGAGCGATACGGTCGTCGCATAACCGGCCGGGTACATCTCGTTGGCGTTGGGAGCGAACACGCCTTCGACGCCCAGTTCCGCCAGCTTGGCGACGTCGCTCGCCTCGGTGCGCGGGTAGGAACCGAAATCCTCGGTTGGCGCAAACTGGGTCGGATTGACAAAGATCGTCACGATGATGCGGTCGGCCCGCTCCCGCGCGGCGCGCACGAGTTCCAGATGCCCGCTATGCAGCGCGCCCATGGTGGGCACCATGCCAACGCAAAGGCCTTCGTGTCGCCATGCGGCAGCAGCGGAGCGCAGGTCGTCGACGGTACGGTAGATGATCGGGCTGGCAGGCATGGCATGTCCTTGTTGCGCAGCGCGGCGGCCATCATGCCTTGCGATCGCAGAGGCGGCGGTGGCAACCGTGCCGCGACTGTCTAGCAAATCACGCAGCCATCATCCATTGCGGCGCGGGCCCTTGCCGCGCGGGAGACTTGCCCGCAATAGAGAGGAGAGGGCCGGAAGGAATCGGCCGGTTTGGAGTGCCGATGGGCCTGATTATCCCGTTTCTGGGCGTGCTCGCCGTATCGATCGGAATCGCGTTTCTGTTCGGAGGCGAGAAGGGGGCGCATGCCTTGGGCCGTGCCGTGCGTCGCGGCGCGGCGGGCGCGCTGATCTCGACGGGGATCTTTACCGCCGCCACCGGGCGGCTGGGCGCGGGCATCCCGCTGCTGGCGATCGGCCTCTGGCTGCTCAAGCCGAAGATTCTCGAAACGATGAAGCCATGGATCGAGGCGGGCCAAGTCAGGCAAGGCCGCTTTGCCGGTCGGGCGCTTCAGAGCTTGAGCCCCGATGAGCTGGTGGTTCTCTATTCCGAAGTCGCGGGCAGGGCCCGCGACCGCGCCTTACTCGAAGCTTATCTCGACCGCCGCATTCCCGGTTGGCGTGAACACGTCGAGAGTGACCCGGCAGGCAGGTCGCGCCGCACGGCGCGCGCGGGCGCCATGACAGATGAGCAGGCCTACCAGATCCTTGGCCTTTCGGCCGGCGCTTCCGAGGCCGAAATCAGAACGGCCTACCGACGGCTGATGAAACGCGTCCATCCCGACCAGGGAGGATCGACGTTCTTGGCCGCCCAAATCAACGAGGCGAAGGAAAGACTCCTCGGCGGACATCGCTAGCTCCCAGACGCAGGTACAAAAAAGGAGGGCGAAATTCTGGTACGCGGCCGCCCGTTACTGACGGACGGCAAGGCAGGACACATCGCGCTTCGTCAGGTATGCGCAAACGGCGCGGGCCTGATCCTTGTTGTCGAACCCGGCGAAGCGGGCGCGGTAGAGGGTCGAGGCGCCCTTGGCGACGGGTTCGACGCTGGGCGTTGCACTGGCCAGCATCTTGCCTGCCTTGGACTTGGCGCGGTCCAGCATCAGCTTGGCGCCGTCTTCGTCGGGTGCGGCGGCAATCTGGATCTTCCAGCCATCGGCGATTTCAGCGGTCGGCGCAGCGGAAGCGGCGATGCTTCCGGTGAAGCTGTCGCCCGAATCGTCGTCGGCGGTAGGGACGGGCTGGACGATGGCGGCCGTCTTGACGGACGGGCGGCTGATCGGCTTGCCGGCCGGGCCGGTCTGGAAAACCATGCGCGGTCCGCGGGCGGCGGCGGGCTCGATCGGCTCCGGCGCATAGGCCTGAACGGAGACGGGCTCCTCATCCTCGACATCGGCGACCTGGACCGGGGCGGGCGCCGGGATCGGAGCAGCCTTCGCCAGCGGCAGGGGCTTGGCGAGCGGCATGGCCTTGGCAAGCGGGGTGGCGACGGCCGCGACGACGACCGGCTCCGCGCGGGCAGGACGAGCGGCAGGGACCGGTGCGGGGGTAGGTGCCGCGACGACGACTTCGGTCTCGACATCGTCGACATCCGCGGCCGGCGCATTCTGGGCGCGGGCGAACAGCGAGCGCGACTTGGCCGGGCCGGCATAGGCGACGGGCAGGTATTTCTCGAGCATCGTGGCCATCTGCTTGTCGCGGGCCGCGCCGGTGTTGCCGCCCATGACGGTCGCGACCAGAGCGCGGTTGTCGCGCTTCACGGACGAAACGAGATTGTAGCCCGAGGCATTGGTGTAGCCGGTCTTGATGCCGTCGACGCCATTGACGCGACCGAGCAGGCGGTTGTGACCGTTGATGACGCGGCCGTTGTAGACGAAGCTCTTGGTCGCGAAGAACTTGTAATAGCGAGGATAGCGGTCCTGCAGCGCGCGGCCGAGGGTCGCCATGTCGCGCGCCGTCGACCACTGACCGTCATTGGGCAGGCCGGAGGCGTTGCGGAACGTGGTGCGGCTCATGCCGATCGACCGGGCGGTGCGGGTCATGCGCTGGGCAAAGGCGGCTTCAGAGCCTGAAAGATTTTCGGCGATGACCACGGCGGCGTCATTGGCCGAGCGCGTGATCAGGCCGAGCATGGCGTCGCGGACGGCGATCGTCGAACCGGGCTTGAGGCCCAGCTTCGTCGGTCGCTGGCGCGAGGCGAATTCGGAAACGCGAAGTCGGGACGACATGGTGAGCCGGCCGCTCTCCAGCTCGCCGAACAGCAGATAGAGCGTCATCATCTTGGTGAGGGAGGCGGGGCGACGCAGCGCGTCGGGCTCCTTCGAGTACAAGACCTTGCCGGTCTTGGCATCGACGACGATGGATGAGTTGGGCGCTGCGGCGGCTTCCACGGTGACCGCGGTCAACGCCACGCCGGCGACAAGAATGCCCGCCAGAGCGCGCCGAACCGAGCGGACGCAATGCCGGCCGAGGGGGTTCAGGCCCATCAACATGTGAGTGATCTCTCCGCGTCTCGCAGAACCGGAGCGTTAACTCCGGCAGTGCCCAATTACCAACTGACCCCAAGACCGGAACTTTTTTGAGGCAAGAATGGCGGTTCTGGAATTTTGCCGCCGACGGACCGAAATGGCGGCCGCCTGCGCTTTCGTTCCATATTTCCATTCCGGGCCCCAGAAAGCGCGCTCGCGCCAATTCGGCGTGGCTTTCCGGCCTGATGAATGGAAGCTAAGGAAACGCCGTTACGAATCCGTAAAAATCAGGGGGCCGGTTCGGGTCCCGTTTTGGGGCTGGCGCGGCCTGCCGCAGCGTCGCGCTCGCCATGCCGCAATTGTGCGGTGCAACAAAATTTCTTGACTCCGGCCCCGGGCTGCCTGAACGTGCTCCGTATTGAACCCGCTATGGCGCGGGGTTCTTACGCGGAGGGCCTTTCTTTGATCCAGGATTTCGAGGGCATGCAGAAGGCAAGCAAGGAAAGCGTCGATCTCGCGATGAAGAGCTTCGGCTCGATGAGCCAGGGCCTCCAGGCGATCGCGGTCGAAGCGGCGGATTATTCGAAGAAGAGCTTCGAGACCGGCTCCGCGGCGCTCGAAAAGATCCTTTCCTCAAGCAGCGTCGAGAAGGCCGTCGAGGCGCAGAGCGAATACGTCAAGACCGCCTATGAAGGCTATGTCGATCAGATGTCGAAGTTCGGCGCGATGATGACGGAGATGACCCGCGACGCCTACAAGCCGTTCGAAGGGCTGTTCGGAAAATTCCCGAGCTAAGCGTCACCGCTTCTAAGAAATTCGAGCCCGGCCTTCGCGCCGGGCTTTTTGTTGGTGAGGCGGGCGGCGTTCCGCTCGCCGCCGGCGGCCGGCTAGTCCATTTCTTCCGGAAGGCTTCCGAAGCGGGCGAGGGTCACCGGTTCGCCGTAGTCGCCCATCTCCGCGTCGACGGCGATCTGGAAGGCGATCACCCCGGCGCGCGAGTCCGACAATTTTTCTGCGCGCTGCTTGGCATTTTCGGCCGAACTGGCGGCGACCGCCGGTTCTGCTTCCAGCTTCCCGCGCTTGTTCAGGCGGTAGGGCTGCACGATATACTGTGTGGTAACGGCCATTCAGGCTCCGATCCATTCCGCGTCGGGTTCGACCGGCAGGCTGAGATAGGACCGAAACCGATGCGATGTCCATGCGTCGGACCGGCTGCACTTCCATCGGTGAGAAGCCTCCCCATATAAAGCCTCGACACCTCTCCCGCCTGTCTGGCGAGCGGTAGCGCGGATCCTCGAAATGAGCGATTGCGCTGCAGCGTGATTATCGGCAGGATTCCGTTTTAGCGACGTATCGATCGAACCATATGAGCAAAGAACCTCGTCGTTCCGATGATGGCGACAACGACATTGGCGTCGTCACCAAAACACGGCCGAAAATCAAACGGCCGAACCTGTATCGCGTTCTGCTTTTGAACGACGACTACACGCCGATGGAATTCGTCGTGCATGTCGTCGAGCGGTTCTTCAACAAGAACCGGGAAGAGGCGACGCAGATCATGCTGCATGTGCATCAGCATGGTGTGGGGGAGTGTGGTGTCTTCACCTATGAAGTGGCCGAGACCAAGGTCACCCAGGTGATGGATTTCGCGCGCAAACACCAACATCCGCTGCAATGCGTGATGGAAAGGAAGTGAGGTCCTAACGTGCCGTCATTCTCCAGAAGCCTCGAAAAGGCCCTCCACCAGGCGCTCGCCTTCGCGAACGAACGCCATCAAGAGTACGCGACACTCGAACATCTCCTGCTCGCTCTGATCGAAGATCAGGACGCGGCTGCCGTCATGCGTGCCTGCAATGTCGATCTCGACATGCTGAAGCGCAGCCTCATCGATTACATCGATACGGAACTGGCCAATCTGGCGCATGGCCCCGAGGAAGACTCGAAGCCGACCGCCGGGTTCCAGCGCGTCATCCAGCGCGCCGTCATCCATGTTCAGTCGTCCGGCCGTGAGGAAGTCACCGGCGCCAACGTTCTCGTCGCCATCTTCGCCGAGCGCGAAAGCCATGCCGCCTACTTCCTGCAGGAGCAGGACATGACCCGCTACGACGCGGTCAACTACATCTCGCACGGCATCGCCAAGCGCGCCGGCATGAGCGAGAGCCGGCCGGTCCACGGCGTCGACGACGACGCGGCCACGGTCGACAGCCGCGAAGAAAACAAGAAGAAGGCTGACGCGCTGGATGCTTATTGCGTCAACCTCAACGAGAAGGCGAAGAAGGGCAAGATCGACCCGCTGATCGGCCGCGACATCGAAATCGCGCGCACGATCCAGGTCCTCTGCCGCCGTCAGAAGAACAATCCGCTCTTCGTCGGCGACCCGGGCGTGGGCAAGACCGCGATCGCCGAAGGCCTGGCCAAGCGCATCGTCGAGGGCGACGTCCCCGACGTGCTGGCCGGTTCGACCATCTTCTCGCTCGACATGGGCACGCTGCTCGCCGGAACCCGCTATCGCGGCGATTTCGAAGAGCGGCTGAAGCAGGTCGTCAAGGAGATCGAGGAATATCCGGGTTCGATCCTGTTCATCGACGAGATCCATACCGTCATCGGTGCGGGCGCCACGTCGGGCGGGGCGATGGATGCCTCCAACCTGCTGAAGCCGGCCCTGGCCGGCGGCGCGATCCGCTGCATCGGCTCGACCACCTACAAGGAATACCGGCAGTTCTTCGAGAAGGACCGGGCGCTCGTCCGGCGCTTCCAGAAGATCGACGTCAACGAGCCGACGATCCCCGATGCGATCGAGATCCTGAAGGGGCTGAAGCCCTATTTCGAGGACTTCCACCGCGTCCGCTACACCAACGACGCGATCAAGTCGGCGGTCGAACTTTCGGCCCGCTACATCCATGACCGCAAGTTACCGGACAAGGCGATCGACGTGATCGACGAGACCGGCGCCTCGCAGATGCTGATCCCGGAGAACCGCCGGAAGAAGACCATTGGCGTCAAGGAGATCGAGGACACCATCGCCACCATGGCGCGGATCCCGCCCAAGACGGTGTCGAAGGACGACCAGGAAGTGCTGAAGAGCCTGGAGACGACGCTGAAGCGCGTCGTGTACGGGCAGGACAGCGCCATCGCCCAGGTCACCTCGGCGATCAAGCTGGCGCGTGCCGGCCTGCGCGAACCGGAGAAGCCGATCGGCTCCTATTTGTTTGCGGGACCGACCGGCGTCGGCAAGACCGAAGTCGCCAAGCAACTGGCGGCGAGCCTCGGCGTCGAACTGATCCGCTTCGACATGTCCGAATATATGGAGCGCCACACGGTCTCGCGGCTGATTGGTGCGCCTCCCGGCTATGTCGGCTTCGACCAGGGCGGCCTGCTGACCGACGGCGTCGACCAGCATCCGCATTGCGTGCTGCTGCTCGACGAAATCGAGAAGGCGCATCCGGACCTGTTCAACATCCTGTTGCAGGTCATGGATCACGGCAAGCTGACCGACCACAACGGCAAGCAGGTCGATTTCAGGAACGTCATCCTGATCATGACCACCAATGCCGGCGCGGCCGATCTCGCCAAGCCCGCCATCGGCTTCAAGTCGACGACGCGCGACCCCGACGACCAGGAGGCGATCAACCGCCTGTTCGCCCCGGAGTTCCGCAACCGGCTCGACGCGATCGTCCAGTTCGGCAATCTGCCGATCGAGGTCGTGCACAATGTTGTGCAGAAGTTCGTGCTCCAGTTGGAGGCCCAGTTGGCCGACCGCGGCGTCACCTTCGATCTCTCGCCCGAGGCGGTCGATTGGCTCGCGCACAAGGGTTACGATCGGCAGATGGGCGCTCGCCCGCTTGGCCGCGTGATCCAGCAGTACATCAAGCAGCCGCTGGCTGACGAAGTGCTGTTCGGCAAGCTGCGCAAGGGCGGTACGGTCAAGATCACGGTCGAGACCAGGGAGAACGGCGAGACCGGACTGCATCTCGACCCGATCGAGGATGGTCCGGTGACGCCGAAGCCCGAGCCCGAGGAGCCGAAGGCCAAGGCGAAGCCGCGTCGCAAGGCGGCCAGCGCCAAGAAGGCGGCCCCGGAAGCGCCCACGACGCCGCCGAAGCGTGGTGGCCTGGTGCCCAAGGTGCCGCTGAAGACGGAGTGATCCGTCCAGCCTGAACCGAGATGAAAGCGAGGCGCAGAGATGCGCCTCGCTTTTTTTATGCCGTCTGGCTCGCCGGAAGGAAGGCTTCGGCGCCGGTCAGCTTGTCGGGATTGCGCATGCTGTAGATCGCGGCAATGCGGCCGTCCTCGATCTCCAGCGCGATTGCCTGGAGCGTCCCGAACGGATCGAGAGCGACGAAGCCGGGCAGTCCGTTGATGCGCAGCGGGCCGGACCAGATCGAGCTCGCATGGGCCCCCGGCTTCTGGGCGACGCCGGCGAAGAAGCGGCCGATCTTGTCGGCGCCATAGATGATGTTGAGCGTCGCGGGGCGCTTGCCGCCGCCATCGCCATGCAGGCGGGCGGCGTCCGCCAGCAGGTCGCGCAGCGCCGAAGCGTCGCCGCTGCTGGTCGCCAGGAAGAAGGCGGTCGTAAGCCGGTTCGCTTCCTCGGCATCGACCGCATAGCGCTGCCTGGTTTCGCCGACATGGCCCCGGGCGCGAACCAGCAATTGCCGGCATGCCGCCTCCGTCCGGTCCAGCGCATCGGCCAGTTCGTCGAATTCCATCTCGAAGATGTCGTGCAGGATGAACGCGGCGCGCTCGAGCGGCGACAGCCGTTCCAGTGCCAGCATCAGGGCCACGGGCGCGTCGATCTGGTCGTCGATGGAACCGGTGCGGGGCAGGTCGATCGGCTCGATCACGGGCTCCGGCAGCCACTGTCCGACATAGCTCTCGCGCCGGGCCCGCGCGGATTTCATCATGTCGAGGCAGAGCCGGGTGACGATTTTGCCGAGCCAGGCCCGCGGGCTGGCCAAGGCGGTCGGTTCGGCGCCGTGCCAGCGCAGGAAGGCGTCCTGCACGATGTCCTGGGCGTCGGAAAGCGAGCCGAGCATGCGGTAGGCAAGCCCGGTCAGGAAGCGTCTGTGCTGTTCGAACTCGGCGGTGGACGCGTCGACCATCGCTTTCCCTTGATGTCAGTGTCTCCCCGGCCTGCATCCGCTGGCGCAGGCCGGGGAGGGATCGTCACGCCGCCTCTTGCGCGGCAGCCTTGCGGTCGTTCGGGTGAACGGTGCGGAAGCCGACCGCGAAGCGGTTCCAAGTGTTGATGATGCCGATCAGGAGCGTCAGCTCGACCTGTTCCTTCGCCGAGAACGCGGCCTGAACCAGTTCATAGTCGTCATCCGGCGCGCGTGTCTCCGCGACCAGCGTCAGCGCCTCCGTCCAGGCGAGGGCGGCGCGCTCGCGCTTGGTATAGAGCAGCGACTCGCGCCAGGCGCTGAGCAGGTAGATCCGCTCCTCGGTCTCGCCATGCTTGCGCGCGTCGGCCGTGTGCATGTGCAGGCAATTGGCGCAGCCATTGATCTGCGAAGCGCGGATCTTCACCAGTTCCTGCAGGCTGTGCTCCAGGCTGCTCGCGGCGAGCTTGCCGCTCAGTTCGATCATCGCCTTGACGGCTTCCGGGGCGGCGGCGAAGGCGTTCAGTCTCTCGTGCATGATGGGTTCTCCCTGGATACGGAGACAAGACGAGACAGGCCGAACGCCTGTGACATGCCGCCCGCGAATTATTTCGTGTTGAGCGCCGCGCGGACGCGGTCGGCATTCTCGGCCAGGATTTCCGGCTTCTCCATCGCGCCCGTATGCGGGTGCAGCGGCTCGCCCTCGAAGCGCGGGATGATGTGGAAATGCAGGTGGAAGACCGTCTGGCCGGCCGCCGGCTCGTTGAATTGCATGATCGTCACGCCATCCGCCGCGAAGGCGAGCTTGGCGGCGCGGGCGAGCTTCTGCACGATCGCGATCAGGCGCGCCAACACGGCGGGATCCGCGTCGAGCATATTGCGCGAGGGCGTCTTGGGCAGGACGAGCAAGTGGCCGGGGCCCTGCGGCATGACATCCATGAAAGCGATCGTCTCGGCGTCCTCGTAGACGCGCTGCGACGGGATCTCGCCGCGCAGAATCCGGGCGAAGATGTTGGTGTCGTCATACGGGGTCATGCGGATCTCCGGTCGTTGTGGTTCCGTTCGATCAGGCCCGTTCCGGCACGGCCGAGGCCTGCGGTGTCGCCTTGCCGAGCTCGATCAGGCCCTGGTCGATCAGGGTACGGTGAAAACGGTTCTTACGCTCCGATGGCGTTGCGATATAGAGCGCGCCGCACTCGTCGATGAGACTGGCACGCGTCGCCGAGACGGCATCGAGGGGAAGGCCCGAGGCCTGCAGGGCGACAGTGCCCAGCATGGCGATGTCGAGCTGCGCCGGTACGCTGTCGAGCTTTGGCTCGAAGTGGATGCCCTCGATCGCGTAGAAGGTCTCGAACTGGCGCGGATCGTCGGGGGCGATGCCGCGCGCCTCCTCGATGGCGCGCGTCAGCGTCGGCTGGTGGTCGCCATAGCGCACGATCAGCATCGGCCGGCCGGGATAACGCCGCTTCAGCGCCGCCTTGAAGGCCGCGTAGCTCTCTGCCGTCTCCGTCAGGCGCGCGTAATACTCGCCGTAGTTCGCATCGGGCAGGGCGGCAGTCGCGAAACGGCGCTCGTCTTCATATTGGCCTGCGGGCACCAGGCGCGTCTCGTGCGGGCCGTGGTTGAAATTGGTCAGCGCCATCAGGAAACGCGGAGCCGGATCGCGGTCGATTGAACGCTCCAGCGCCCCGCGCGTCGCCGCGAAAAAGGCAGCGTCGGAATTGTTGACTTCGAAGGTGGCGAGGTCGAAAGGCGGCGGAAAATCGTCGGAGAAGACGCGCTCCGCGACGCCGATGCCGGCATAGAAGGCGTTGTAGTTCATGAACTCGCGCCGGCAGCTGGTGGACAGCATTGTGCGGTAGCCGAGCTGGGCGAGTTCGCTCGGCAGCGAGTGGCGGAAGCGGCCCACGCCCTTCTTGAACAGGAAATAGGAATCCGGCCCGAAGCTGGCAGAGGACAGGCCCGTCAGCAGGCTGAATTCTGTCTGCCACGACCCGCCGCCATAGATGTCGACATGCAGCGTGCCGTGGAGCGCATCCTTTGGCGTCAGGAATTCTGCGATCCGATCGTCGACGGGCAGGCCGAAAAGGCGTGGATCGAACACGGATTCGTGCTGGATGACGATGATATCCGGCCGGATATCGCTGCGCGCAGCGATCGGCGCGGCCAGGGGAAGCGGCGTCGCGGCGACGTCCAGCATGCGCAGGCCGCCGGTCGGCCACCAGCTTGCGACATCCACCAGCGAAGCGATGAAGAACGAGAAGAAGCGCTTCTGCTGCGTCACGTCGGTGCGATAGGCCGTGCCGCCATTCGCCCGCCAGAGCGCGTAGAGCGCCGCTGCAGTCCCCCCTAGAAGCAGCAGCCGCGCGGCGAGGGAATAGGGCGCTCCGCGAACCAGAGCCAGCGTCGCCAGCGCGGAGAGACCGAGCAGAATGGCGCCGGCAATGGTGAGCGTGGCCGTGCGCCGGTATTGCCGTAGCATGAAGGGGATGGTGCCGGCGAAGGTCAAGGCGAGGTCGGCGACCGCGAGCTTCATGCCGCTGTGATGATGCTTGACGGCGGATGCCCCGACGATGGTGAGGGCCAGGATCAGGGCAAGCAGCGTGGCCCGCTCCTCGTCCCCGGTGACGAGCAGGAAGCAGGCGGTCACGAAGGCAAAGGCGAGCAGCGCGAAGGCCGGCCGCGTTGCTTGCCGTTCGGTCACGAGCAGGATGGCCGCGGCCCCGACCCAGAGAAGAATCGCTGTCATGAAAATCACGTATCAGCTTTGAAGGGCGTGTGCTCGTCGAGGAATTCGTGATCGGCGGCAACGGCTTCGCGCTCGCGCGACAGGTAGTCGGCGACGGCGCGCCGCAGCCCCCGATCGGCGATCCAGTGCGCCGAGCGGGTGACGATCGGGCGATAGCCGCGCGCCAGCTTGTGGTCGCCCTGCGCGCCGGCTTCGACGCGCGGCAGGCCATGCGCGATCGCCCAGTCGACAGCCTGATGGTAGCAGACCTCGAAATGCAGGAATGGCACGTCCTCGGACGCACCCCAATACCGGCCGTAAAGCGCGTCGGAGCCGATCATGTTGAGGGCACCGGCGATCGGCACGCCGTCGCGCTTCGCGACGATCAGCAACACCCTGTCGGCCATGCGCTCTCCCAGCAGCGAGAAGAAGCGCCGGTTCAGATAGGGCCTGCCCCACTTTCGCGCGCCCGTATCCATGTAGAAGCCAAAGAAGGCATCCCAGTCTCGTTCGGTGATCGCGGGGCCCGTCAGGTGTTCGACCGTGATGCCGTCGGATAGCGCCTCGCGCCTCTCGCGACGGAGCGCCTTGCGCTTGCGCGAGGCCAGCGCCTCGAGGAAATCGTCGAAGTCGCGATAGCCCTCGTTGATGAAATGGAACTGCTGGTCCATGCGGGCGAGAAAGCCGCTGTCGTCGAGCAGGTCAGCGTCCGAATCTTCCAGGAAAGTTGCGTGGATCGAGGAGGTGCCGAGCTGGCGGCACAGCTCGAGCAGTCCGGCCACGAGAAGTTCGCGCGAGGCGGGCGGCGCGTCGGCGCGGGTCAGCAGTCTGCGCCCGGTAGCGGGGGTGAAGGGAACCGACACCTGCAGTTTCGGATAATACCGGCCGCCGGCCCGCTCATAGGCATCGGCCCAGCCCTGGTCGAAGACATATTCGCCCATTGAATGGGTCTTCTGGTAGCAGGGCACGATCCCGACGGGCTTGCCGTTCTCGCCATCGAGCACGAGGTGACGGGCCTGCCAGCCCGTCCGCCCGGTGGCCGAGCCAGACTCTTCCAGCGCATGAAGAAAATCGTAGGAAATGAAGGGGTTATAGGCTGGACGCTGAGAGTTTGATTCAAGCTTGCCGGCCTCAGGCTTTGAATCCGGTCGGCGGTGGTAAGCCTTTAGGAAAGCTGAGGGATCCTCGCCAAACGGGCGGGCCGATGGCCAGCCGGGATTGGCACAGGCGTCCCAGTCCTGCCGCTCGATTTCGGCAAGCGAGGAGAGGACGCTGAGGCGCGCATCGGTGGAAGCGGTCATGAGGGAAGGGCGATCTCGCTGGGGCGCATGGACTATCCCAGCATCTAAGGCGCAAAGCCGCAAGCGCAAGTCGCCATCCAGCAACGGCTCGGGTCGTGAGGGGCCAGGGGGGCCCTTCACGGCTTCCGCATCATTCAGACCGCCTCGACGTCAGATCTTGTCCGGGTCGAAGCCCTCGAAGGTGATCTGGTCGGTATAAAGCTTCGCCTTGGCAGCCTGCCCGGGCGTGCGCACCGTCCAGGTGATCAGCGGCAGCCCGCTGGCCCGGACCTTCGAGGGGGCGAAGGAGGGCAGGCCGTTCAGGTCATAGGAGACGAAGCTGGCGCCGACCCTCGGCACCGCGGAGAGGTTGCGCAGCGCGAAGCGCCGACGGGGCGGCAGGAAGCCCCATTCCTCGAGATCGGTGTAGCGGTCGGCGACGATGCCGCGCGGCATGGCGGGCAGCAGCTTCTGCATCGCCGCCATCGAATCCGGGTCGAACGACATCACCACCGCCGGCCCGTCATAGGCAGCGAGGATCGGCGCGACCGCGGCTTCGAGACGTCGATCGCCGTTCCAGTTGCTCTTGAGCTCGATCACCAGCGGCACCTTGCCGGCGACCGTCTCCAGCAGTTCGGCCAGCGTCGGCACGGTGTCGCTGCCCTGTTTGAAGGCCGTCGCCTTCAGGCTTGCGAGCGTCATGCCATCGACGCGGCCGCTGGCCTGCATCAGGCGGTCGACCGTGTCGTCGTGGAAGACGACGACGGCGCCATCGGCGGTGAGTTGCAGATCGACCTCGATCGCAAAATTGCGTTCGATCGCGGCCCGGACGGCCGAAAGCGTGTTCTCGATCCGGCCGCCGGCCGCGTCATGATAGGCGCGGTGGGCGATCGGGCGCGCGGTAAGCCAGGCGGGGGCTGCGATCGGACGAACTGCGGGCATGGGGATCAGGCGATTTCTAGGATGGCTTCGACTTCGACGCCGACGCCGAAGGGCAGGGCCGCGACGCCGACGGCGGAGCGGGCGTGGCGACCCTTGTCGCCGAGGACCTCGACCATCAGGTCGGAAGCGCCGTTGACCACCTTCGGCTGGTCGACGAACTCCGGATCCGAATTGACGAAGCCGACGAGCTTGACGACACGGCCGATGCGCTCCAGGTCGCCCAGCGCTGCCTTGGCTTGGGCCAGGATATTGATGGCGCAGAGGCGGGCGGCGGCGCGGCCGTCTTCCAGCGTCAGGTCGCGCCCGAGCTTGCCGACATATTCGATGCCATTGGCGCCGACCGGAATCTGGCCCGAGATATAGAGAAAGCCTCGGCTTTCCACGGCCGGTACATAGTTGGCCGCGGGCGCGACCGCCGCGGGCAACACGATTCCGAGAGCTTCGAGGCGGCTTTCGATCAGGCTCGTCATAGGGTTCTCCCAAGGCATGGCATTCATTCGTTTGGGTTTCGCCCGATTCCGGGGCGACCGCAAGCGAGGCACATGTTCCGATGCGGCGACAAGGTATATGCTGGTCCGTAGACGTTTTGGCGTTTTGCTGATTGAAATGCGCTCTATGTCAGCCCTATGTCGGCTTGACGACGATGGGAGCTCGCATGAAGTCCGTATCACTGGGTGCAGGTCGCACGGGGCTGGCGCTGGTTGCCGCCGCCGCATCATTGATGGTCATGGCGGGTTCGGCCGTTGCCATTTCGCCCGCGCCGGCCAAACTTCCCTTTGCGACACATCAGGCCGTCTATGACCTGCGCCTCGATTCCGGCGGCAAGGCGGAGTCCGTCAGCGATGCCGAAGGCCGCATGGTCTATGATTTCGCCGGGTCGCGCTGCGACGGCTACACCACCAAACTGCGCTTCGTGACGCGCATCAGCGATGGCGACGGCAATTCGCGCCTGACCGACGTGGCGACCTCCACCTTCGAGGATGCCGACGGCAAGAGCTTCAGTTTCGCCACCAAGAGCTATGTCGACGGCACGCTGGCCGAGGATTCAACCGGATCGGCCGAGCGCGAGGGCGGCAAGCTGCATGTCACGCTGGCCAAGCCCAAGACCGAGCGCTTCGACATCGCGCCTTCGTTCCAGTTCCCCAACCAGCATCTCTCCACCATCATCGAAGCCGCGATGCGCGGCGAGCGCTTCGTGCAGGTCGGGCTGTTCGATGGGTCGGAAAAGGGCGAGAAGCCCTATGCGACAGCGGCCGTCATCGGCGCTGCGAATTCCGGCGCCGACGATCTCGGCGACGAGGCCGCCGCCAAGCTGGCCGGCATCGCCAACGTTCGCCACTGGCCCGTCACGCTCAGCTATTTCGACCAAAAGGGCTCGGGCGAGCAGTCGCCGGCCTATGAGCTGTCCTTCATCGTCTACGAGAACGGCGTCACGCGGCGGATGCGGCTCGACTATGGCGACTTCGCGCTGACGGGGAAGCTCGTCCGGCTCGACATGAAGCCGGTCAAGATCGCCGCCAAGCGCTGCCGGTAAGGGGTGCGCCGAGCGGCTGATCTCTAGACGCGGACGGTCAGTTCGGCCACGGCCGCGGCCAGCTGGTCGAAGTGACCGATGACGAGGTCCGGGCCGAGTTCGGTGACCGGTACCGACGTATAGCCGAAATCTACCGCCACGACGGGAATGCCGGCCGCCTTGGCCGTGTCGATGTCGGTCTTCGAATCGCCGATCATTACGGCCTGACGGGGATCGCCACCGGCGCGGCGGATCGTTTCGTTGAGCGCCAGCGGATCGGGCTTGCGCGCGGCGAAGGTGTCGGCGCCGCAGATCGCCGCGAACCGGTCCGAAAGGCCCAGCGCGTCGAGCAGCAGCATCGAGAGCCCCTCGAGCTTGTTGGTGCAGACCGCGAGCAGCCAGCCTTCGGCGGCAAATTGGTCCAGCGCCGCGACGACGCCTTCGAAAGGCCGGCTGGTGTCGGCGATATGCGCTGCATAATAGGCGATGTAGGTGTCGAACAGCCGGTCAATAGTCGCCGCGTCGCGGGTGACGTTGTTGGCGGCCAGGCCGCGCTCGATCAGAACGCGCGCCCCATGCCCCACCATCGCGCGCGCATCTTCGTAGCGCAGGGCGGCAAGGCCCTCCTGTTCAAGCACGACATTCAGCGTCGCGACGAGATCGGTGGCCGTATCGACGAGCGTGCCGTCGAGATCGAAGACGAGGATGGGGCGCATCAGGAGGGGAATCCGTCGGTGGAGGAGCCCGAACCTACCAACTCCCGTCGCCCGCTGAAAGGCGGGACGATGTCGCGTGGACGTTGGCGGCGGCCGCGCCCCATGCTAACAAGCCGCGCCGGATCGGCGTCCACTCCACAAATTCGAAGTGCCTGATGATCTCCAGCGACGAACTCAAGAAGCAGGCGGCGCTTGCGGCCCTCGAACAGGTCGAGGACGGCATGAAGCTCGGTCTCGGCTCCGGCTCGACGGCCAATCATTTTATTCGCGGCCTTGGCGTTCTCGTGCGCGGCGGGCTTTCGGTGGTCGGCGTTCCGTCTTCGGAGCGCACGGCGACGCTGGCGCGCGCCGAGGGCATTCCGCTCGCGACGCTGGAAGAGCTGCCCCGGCTGGATCTGACGATCGACGGCGCCGATGAACTCGACAGCCGCCTGCGGCTGATCAAGGGCGGCGGCGGCGCCTTGCTGCGCGAAAAGATCGTTGCCGCGGCGTCGAGCCGGATGATTGTGATCGCCGACGGCTCCAAGCTGGTCGACACGCTCGGCGCCTTTCCGCTGCCGGTCGAGGTCAACCATTTCGGCATCGGCGCCACCACGGCAGCGATCGCCGATGCGGCTGCCGAACTGGCCATGCCGGTCACGTTGACGCGGCGTCTCGCGGCCGATGGTTCACCCTTCGTAACGGATGGTGGTCACGCTATCATCGATGCATCTTTTGGCCTCATTCGCGATCCAGAAGCCTTGAGTCTCGCCCTCGCCGCGATTCCGGGGGTCGTGGAGCACGGTCTCTTCATCGGACTTGCATCTGCTGCCGTCATCGCTCGGCCGGAAGGCATAAGCTGGTTGGTGGCTTAACATTATTTCGCCCATCGGGAGTTTCTCCATGACCTTCATCCGCAAATCCATCGGCGCCGTCGTGCTGGCCGCCGGCCTCGCCATGGGCACGGCCGGTTTGGCGCAGGCGCAGGAAGTGACCGACGCGCATGTCGCCGCGGCGCTCGAAGCCGTTCACGCGGCCAAGACCTCGCGCGGCTTCGACAATCTGCTGCCGCTCCTGTCGCAGCAGACCCAGAACAAGCTGATCCGCGTGCGTCCCGACCAGCACCAGCTGATCGCCGAAGTGGTCGACGCCCAGGCGCTCGAACTCGTCGCTCGCCGCAAGGACCTCGACAACGACGTCGCGCGCATCTGGGCCAAGCACTTCTCTGAAGACGAGCTCAACGCGATCTCGACGTTCTACAAGAGCCCGGCCGGCTCCAAGCTTGCCGAAATCGGCCCGAAGGTCGTCGGCGAGACCCTCCAGTCCGTCAAGGGCTGGTCGGACCGCGTCGGCGAGGAACTGTTCGAGAAGTCCCGCGAGGACCTGAAGAAGAAGGGCGTCGACTTCTAGGCCAGTTTACCGGGCCGCCTGAAGCGGTAACGATGCGCCAACGCTTCGACGGCTCGCGCTCTTCTGGTGCGACCCGCCATCTCTCCGCCTGAAATGCCCTGGAACCGAGCCTGATCATGAACCAGTTCGACGTCGACCTCTTCATCATCGGCGCCGGTTCCGGCGGCGTTCGCGCGGGTCGGATTGCCGCCAGCCATGGCGCCAGCGTCATGGTGGCGGAGGAATACCGCGTCGGCGGCACTTGCGTGATCCGCGGCTGCGTGCCGAAGAAGCTGTTCGTCTATGCTTCGCGCTTCGCCGAGGAATTCGAGGATGCGGTCGGATTTGGCTGGACCCCCGGGGAGGCGACCTTCGACTGGTCGCGCCTCATGGCGGCCAAGGATGCCGAGATCGATCGCCTGAACGGCATCTATATCCGCAACCTGGAGCGCTCCGGCGCCAAGCTGGTCCAGAGCCGCGCGGAGATCATCGATCCCCATACGGTGCGGCTGGTGGCAGAGGATCGTCTCGTCACGGCGAAGTATATCCTCGTTGCGACCGGGGGGGCGCCGTATATCGTGCCGGACCTGCCGGGCCGCGAGTTCGCGATCTCGTCGAACGAGGCGTTCCATCTGGAGCGTTTGCCGGAGCGGATCGTGGTTGTCGGCGGCGGTTACATCGCGGTCGAATTTGCCGGCATCTTCAACGGCCTCGGCGTCGAGACGACGCTTGTCCACCGCGGCGACGCGCTGCTGCGCGGCTTCGACGCCGATCTGCGGCGGACCCTGCGCGAGGAGATCGAGAAGAAGGGCATCCGCGTCCTGACCGGCGATGTCATCACCTCGATCGAGAAGACGGCGGACGGCCTGCTGGCGCATACCCGCAGCGGCGAGGCGCTTTCCGCCGGCGAGGTGATGATCGCGACCGGACGCGCTCCCAACACGCGCGGGCTCGGGCTCGAGAGCGCCGGCGTCCAGCTCGACGGCGCGGGCGCCGTGATCGTCGACGAATTCTCGCAGTCCAACGTGCCGTCGATCTATGCGGTCGGCGACGTCACCAACCGGGTCAACCTGACGCCCGTCGCCATTCGCGAGGGCCATGCCTTCGCCGACACGGTGTTTGGCGGCAAGCGCATCTCCGTCGATCACCTCGGCATTCCGAAGGCCGTGTTCTCGCAGCCGGAAATCGGATCGGTCGGGCTGAGCGAGGAAGAGGCTCTGGCCGAATTCACGGCCGTCGACGTCTACCAGACCAGCTTCCGGCCGATGAAGCACACGCTTTCGGGCCGCAACGAGAAGACGCTGATGAAGCTTCTGGTCGATGCGGACAGCGACCGCGTTGTCGGCTGCCATATCCTCGGCCCCGATGCCGGAGAGATCGTGCAGATCGTCGCCATCACGCTGAAGATGCGCGCGACCAAGGCTGATTTCGACTCCACCATGGCGCTGCATCCGACAGCCGCCGAAGAACTCGTCACCATGCGCGAGCCGAGCGTCCGCCACCGCCGCAACAGCTGACCTAGGCTTCCTCGGTTCCGGAGCAAGAAACGGATGGCTCGGCCGTCGAGGCGGGGCTAGCGCACTGCGGTTGGAGCCGCTCGGCCATCGTGGCGGCACGGAGGAAATGCGCGGAATGAAGCTGACCCTCGCTCTGCCGCCCGCATTCCGGCCCGAATATGCGCTCGCCTACCATGGTCGCGACCGGCTCAGCGTCAGCGAGCGCGTCGAGGGACGCACCCTCGCCAAGACCGTGCTGGTCGACGGAACTGCGCGTCTTTTGCAGATTAACCTCGCGCATTCCGACCACCCGACGGACCCGCACGCTCAGATTTATCTCGACGGCGACGTCCTGCCGCCGGAGGCGGTGGAGCGGATCGTGTCGCGCATGCTCGGCCTCGGCAGCGATCCCGTGGGTTTCGAGGCGCTGGTGGCGGCACGCGAGGATGCCGCGCGCATCCTGGGCTCGCGCAGCGGCCTGCGCATCCCGCTTACCGCCGATATATGGGACGCCGTCTGCTGGGCCGTGATCGGGCAGCAGATCAACCTGACCTTTGCCGCCGCCCTCCGTCGCGCCATGATCGAGCGCGCGGGTGTTCTCCATCCGGCACGCGGGCTTTATGCCCACCCCGACCCGGCGCGCGTCGCTGCGCTGGAGATAGACGATCTGACCTCCTTGCGTTTTTCGCGGTCCAAGGCGAGTTACCTGATCGGCGTCGCGCGGTTGATCGAGGAAGGCGCGCTCTCGCTCGAAGCGCTGGCGCAGCGATCCGCCGGTGAGGCCGAGTCCGCGCTGGTGGCCATACGCGGCATCGGCACCTGGACGGCGCGCTATATCCTACTGCGGGGCTTTGGCTTTCCCGACATGGCGCCGATCGGCGATTCTGGCCTTGCCACCGCGTTGCAGCGGTTGCATGGCCTCGCCGAGCGGCCCGACATCAAGGCGCAGGAGGCTTCGATGCAGGCCTTCGCGCCGCATCGAAGCCTCGCCACCACCCATCTCTGGGCGAGCCTCGGCGACTAGGCGCCTGGCGCAAAGTCCAGGAAGCCGACGACATGGGCCAGTCGGCCGGTATCGACTGTCGCGAAGTCTGTGCCGCCCGCGACCGAGGGGCCGTCCTCCGGGCCGAGCTCCCACGAGAAGCGAACGCGATCTGCATACCCGTCGACCTTGCCGACCTGCTTGAAGCGCAGGCCGGCGAAGCGCTCCTGAACGGCCGCCAGCATCTGGTCAATGCCGACATGGCCGTCGCTCTTCATCATCGGGTCGGCATAGGTGGCCGATTCCGTGAAGGTCGCTGCGATCAGTTCACGCCGCTTGGCGGGGTCGGTTTCGTTCCAGCTGGCGATGTAGCGTTCGACGAGGGCTGCGGTGTTGGTCATGGTCTGTCTCCGTGGTTGTCGTTGCTGACGGGACGGAGATTTGCGGGCAGGGGGCATGAAGTCGATTACCTCGGAGGTAATTGGATCGCCGCCGATGTTCTCGCTATCGTCGGCGCATGGACACGAATCCCCGCCCGATCGGCGAACAGATCCGCGACTGGCGCCAGCGCCGTCGCCGGAGCCAGATGGACCTGGCCGGCGATGCCGAGATGTCGACACGGCATCTGAGCTTCATCGAGACTGGCCGATCGCGACCGAGCCGCGACATGGTGCTGAGGCTCGCGGCCGAGCTGGAGGTTCCCTTGCGCGAGCAGAACCTGATGCTGGTGGCCGCGGGCTTTGCCCCCATTTACCGGGAGAGAAAGCTGGACGATGCCGGCCTTGCGGTCGTCCGCAAGGCCGTCGAGCGCATCATCGCCGGGCACGAGCCTTATCCGGCACTGGCGATCGATCGGCAGTGGAACCTCGTTGCCGCCAACGCCGCCATCATGCGGCTTGTCGCCGGTGTGGATGCCAGCCTGCTGGAGCCGCCGGTCAACGTCCTGCGTCTGGCGCTGCACCCCAAGGGGCTCGCTCCCCGTACGCTCAATTTTCCGGAATGGCGGGCGCACCTGCTCGCGCGCCTGGCGCATGAGATCGACCTGACGGGCGACGCGGGGCTCTCGGACCTGCTGGAAGAGCTGCGCGCCTATCCTTCTGGCGGTGCCGGGCGGCCGGTTGTCCGGGACGATCTAGGCGGCATCGCCGTGCCGTATCGGGTCCGCCTCGGCGACGAGACGCTCTCCTTCATCTCGGCGACGACCCTGTTCGGGACCCCGGTTGACGTCACCCTGTCGGAGCTGGCGATCGAATCCTTCTTTCCTGCCGATGACGATACCGCGGAGGCCTTGCGCCGCCTTGCGGTAGCGTCATGATATCCGCCACAAGGGAGACGTGCGATGGCGGCGGACAATGGGCTTGGCAGGCGGCTGAGGCTGCGCAATCTGGCGACCGGCACGGTTGCCGTGCTGGCCCTCTGGGGGCTCGCCGCCTATGTCGTGCTGCCGATCGCCTGGACGCATTACGAGCGTCAGCCCGGCCTGGCGGACCGGCCGATGGTCACGCATACGGCGCAGGGAATTCCCGGCGATCCGCTCAATGTCGGGCTCGTCGGCGTCAAGGAGGAGGTGCTCCGGGCCATGCATGCGGCAGGCTGGTACCCGGCCGACCCGATCACCTGGCGCTCCAGCATCGAGATCGTCGGCAGCGTCGTGCTCGACCGTCCCTATCACGATGCCCCAGTTAGTCCGCTCTACTATGACGGCCGCCGCGAGGATTTCGCCTTCGAGAAGCCCGTCGGCACCAGCGCCGACAAGCGCGAGCATGTCCGGTTCTGGCAGGTACTCGACAAGGGCGCGGAGAACCGCCCGGTCTGGCTCGGCTCGGCGACCTTCGATCGCGGCGTCGGCCTCAGCCATGACACAGGCCAGGTGACCCACCACATCGGTCCCGACATCGACGCCGTGCGTGACGAACTGACCGACGACCTGCAGAAGGCGGGCATGGTTGAGGCGACCTATCAAATCACCGGCATCGGCCCGACGCTGAACGGACGCAATGGCGAGGGCGATCCCTATTATACGGACGGCGAGATCTGGATGTCGCGGCTCGTGCCGGCGGGCGTCAAAACGGCCAAGCCGCCGGAGATTCTGCCGCCGCCGGCCTTTGTCGGCTTCAAGGATCGTCTCTGGCACTGGGTTGCTTCGCGGCTCTGAACGGGGGGCGTGATGCGCCCTCCCGCGCCGGTAGCCTCCATCCGAGCATGCGTGTATAAGACCGCACCTTTCGAGACCCGATGAGGTTCGTCGTGCGCGGGACCTGCGCGAAGACGGGCAGGGGTGTGGAGTGATCACGATGAAGACGAGTTGGAAGCCGGACAGCTGGCGGTCGATGCCCATCCAGCAGGTGCCGGACTATCAGGATGCAGCGGCGCTCGCCGCGGTCGAGGGACGGCTTTCGAGCTACCCGCCGCTCGTCTTCGCCGGCGAAGCGCGCAAGCTCAAGAAGAGCCTGGCCGCCGTGTCGCGCGGCGAGAGCTTCCTGCTGCAGGGCGGCGATTGTGCCGAGAGCTTCATGGAGCATCACCCCGACAACATCCGCGACTTCTTCCGCGTCTTCCTGCAGATGGCGGTCGTGCTGACCTTCGCCGGCTCCATGCCGGTCGTGAAGGTCGGCCGTATCGCCGGCCAGTTCGCGAAGCCGCGCTCGGCCTCGACCGAGACGATCAATGGCGTCGAGCTGCCGAGCTATCGCGGCGACATCATCAACGGCATCGAATTCACGCCCGAGGCACGCATTCCTGATCCGCGCCGGATCGAGGATTCCTATCGCCAATCGGCGGCGACGCTGAACCTGCTGCGCGCCTTCGCGCAGGGCGGCTACGCCAATCTCGAGCATGTCCACCAGTGGATGCTCGGCTTCGTCAAGGACAGCCCGCAGGGCCATCACTACCAGGAAATCGCCGACCGCATTTCCGAGTCGATGGCGTTCATGCGCGCCTGCGGCGTCGATCCCGAGAGCACGCCGTCGCTGCGCTCGACCGATTTCTTCACCTCGCACGAGGCGCTGCTGCTCGGCTACGAGCAGGCGATGACCCGCGTCGATTCGACGACGGGCGACTGGTACGCCACCTCCGGCCACATGCTGTGGATCGGCGATCGCACGCGCCAGCCGGACCATGCCCATGTCGAATACATGCGCGGCGTGAAGAACCCGATCGGCCTCAAATGCGGCCCGTCGCTTTCCGGCGATGGCCTGCTGCAGCTGATCGACGTGCTCAATCCCGACAATGAGCCCGGACGCCTGACTCTCATCTGCCGCTTCGGCGCCGACAAGGTGTTCGACCACCTGCCGCAGCTGATCCGGGCCGTGGAGAAGGAAGGGCGCTCGGTCGTCTGGTCCTGCGATCCTATGCACGGTAACACGATCAAGGCATCGAGCGGCTACAAGACGCGGCCGTTCGACCTGATCCTGCGCGAAGTGAAGAACTTCTTCGACGTGCATCAGGCCGAAGGCACCTTGCCGGGCGGCATCCATATCGAGATGACTGGCAAGAACGTCACGGAATGCACGGGCGGCGCCCGCGCCATCAGCGACGAGGACCTGTCGGACCGCTATCACACGCATTGTGACCCACGCCTCAACGCCGATCAGGCGCTCGAGCTGGCGTTCCTCGTCGCGGAACTGCTGAAGACCAGCCGTCAGGGCATCGTGCAGCAGCGCGCTGTCGCGAGCCTGTAGAAAACGGCGTTCACGCAGCTGATAAAACGGCGCGTGCCCTGGGCACGCGCCGTTTTCGTTTAGCGGCGCACCGGTGCCTTGACGCGCGTCAGGTGCAGCGAGCTGACGCCGGCGGCGAGGTTGAGGCCCGTCTGCGCCGTCACCGAAAGCGGCTGCAGCGCGACGCTGTTCTGGCCGCCGCCGACGAGCACATTGGCGCCCAGGCCAACGCCGACGGTCGCCTGCGCGGTGGCGCCAGTGTAGCGGCCCGAGAGATCGCCATGGCGGCGCGTCGGCTCGAACACGTTCCAGACGATGACGCTGTTGCGGGTGAAGCCGACGTCGAGACCGACGCGGTCGATCCGGCCGGTGTAGAACTCCGTCCCGCGGTTGGACTTGAACTCGCAGTTGACCGCGCGGCGCGAGCCGAGGATGAGGCCAACGCCCGATGCGACCCGGCAGGTCAGGGCGCCGGTCTTGACGGCGGCCTGAGCGGCGGTGGCCATCGGGAGGGCAGCGGTCACCGCGATGACGGCTGCGAGCAGGGTCTTGTGCAGATTCGACATAGTCGACCTCGTGGAATTTGCTTCGGTTGGGTTCACCGGAACGGCCGTGAACCAAGCTTTCTTCTACACGCGAAACGTGCGGCTGGGCCATGCGCGCGAAGCAATTTTCCTTGAGGCCGTTTCGTCAGGCTGCAGCCGGGACCAGCTCATGCTTCCGGCGGCCGATCATCAGCGAGAGCAGCGCGGCGAGGATGCCGGTAGCGCCGGCGATGATGAAGGCATCGAGATAGTTGCCCTGGGTCGTTCGCATGTATCCCGCGAAATAGGCAGCCGAGGCGGCGCCCAACTGGTGGCCCGCCGCGATCCAGCCGAAGACGATCGGGGCCTTGCGATCGCCGAACGCCTCATTGGCGAGCTTGACGGTCGGCGGCACCGTGGCGATCCAGTCGAGGCCGTAGAAGACGGCGAAGATCGACAGGCTGTAGAAGTTGAAGTCGGTGAAGGGCAGGAACATCAGAGAGATGCCGCGCAGCGCGTAATAGGCGAACAGCAGCTTGCGCGGGTCGAAGCGGTCGGTCAGCCAGCCGGAGGCGGTGGTGCCGACCAGATCGAACAGCCCCATCATCGCGAGCAGGCTGGCGGCCTGGATCTCCGGCATGCCCATGTCGCCGCAGAAGGCGATCATATGCGTGCCGACCAGGCCGTTGGTGGTGAACCCGCAGATGAAGAAGGTGGCGAACAGATACCAGAAGGTCTTGGTGCGGGCCGCCTCGAACAGGGCGTTGAAGGCATTGGCAAGCGCGTTGCCCTGCGGGCCGGTTGGCGCCAGCTCGCCCTCGGGCGCGCCATAGGGGCGGATGCCGATGTCCTGCGGCCGCTCGGGCACGAAGAAATAAGCCAGCGGCACCAGCGCCGCCGAAATCACCGCGACCGAGAGGACAACGGCCTGCCAGCCGCCCCATTGCGCCAGCGCCGCCATGCCGGGCAGAAAGATCAGCGTTCCCGTCGCGGTGCTGGCGGTCAGCAGGCCCATCATCAGGCCGCGATTGGTGACGAACCAGCGGTTGACGACCGTTGCGCCAAGAACCATCGCGACCGAACCGGAGGCGACGCCGGAAAACACGCCCCATGTGGCGACATACTGCCAGGGTGCGCTCATGAAGACGCTGAGGCCCGTGGAGGCCGACATCAGCAGCAGGGCGCCGATCAGCACGCGGCGGATGCCGAAGCTCTGCATCAGCGCCGCGGCGAAGGGCCCGGTGAGGCCATAGAGGAAGATGCCGATGGCGGCGGCGAGCGAGATCGTCTCGCGGCTCCAGCCAAAGGCCAATTCGATCGGCAGCATCATCACGCCCGGGGCGGCACGCAATCCTGCGCCGGCCAGCAGGCAGACGAAGATCACGCCCGCGACCACGAAAGCATAGTTCTGGCCAAAGGGCCGACGGCGGACCATATTCATGTTACTGACCGTTCCGTTTCAATTCGAATTATGATACGTACCGTTCAGTTACATCGTCAAGCGGGTCGGGAGAATAAGTTTGGCAGGCAGCAGCGATCGACAGGCGACGAAGGCAGGGCAGCGGGCGGATGCACCGCCGCGCGCCGCCGACCGGATCCGCGCGACGGTGCGAGAGCTCTTCTATCGCCAGGGTATCCGCGCCGTTGGCATCGAGGAGATCGTGGAGCGGGCCGGGGTTACCAAGCCCAGCCTATACCGTAATTTCGCCTCCAAGGATGAACTCGCCGCCGACTATATGCGGGACTATGACGTCGAGTTCTGGAGGCGGTTCGACGCCATCGTGGCCAAGCATCCCGACGATCCGCGAGCGCAGATCCTCGCCTATCTCTCCGGCGTCGGCGAGCGTGCGCAGAGCGCCGATTATCGTGGTTGCGGCATGACCAACGCGGCCGTCGAGTTTCCGGCCAGGGACAATCCGGCCCGACTCGTCGCCGTCGAAAACAAGCGCGAACTGCGCCGCCGGCTCACCGAGATGGCGAAGGCAATGGGCGCGGCGGAGCCGGAGGTGCTGGGCGACGGGCTCTATCTGCTCGCCGAAGGCGCTTATGCCAGCGGCCAGTTGTTCGGAGAGGGCGGTCCGTCGCGGTCGCTGGCGGCCGCCGCCGATCGAATGATCAAGGCCGGCCTCAACGATTGAACGCCAAGGCGCGCATTGGTCACTAGGATTGAACACTGCGTGCTTGGTTGTGCATCTACTGAGTGAGGGCCGCCGGGACTACCTTTCCTGCAACACGTAAAGGATAGTCCGATGTCGCTTCCCACCTTCTTCCTGTCGCACGGTTCGCCGATGTTGGCGCTGACGGACACGCCGGCGCATCGCTTTCTCGAGCACCTCGCTTCCACCCTCCCGCGCCCTCGCGCCGTGCTGGTTGTCTCTGCCCATTTCGAGACGGATCGGCCGACGGTCGTTTCCGACCCGCATCCGGAAATGATTTATGATTTCCGAGGCTTCCCGAAGCCGCTTTACGAGATCAATTACCCCGCGCCTGGCGATGCCGCCGTGGCCGCCGAGGTCGCGGACGAACTGCGCGCGGCTGGCCTGCCCGTCGACGTGGCGCCCAAACGGGGCTTCGACCATGGCACCTGGATCCCGCTGTCCCTGGTCTGGCCTAGTGCCGAAGTGCCGCTGGTGCAGCTGTCGATCCAGCCGCATCGCGATGCCGCCTATCACTATGCGCTTGGACGGGCGATCGCGGCGCTCCGCGACAAGGATGTGCTGGTGATCGGCACGGGCGCGGCGACGCATAATCTGCGCGTGCTGTTCCGCAATCCCGGCGGCATGCCGGCGGTCGATGCGGCGCCGGTGGACTGGGCGCGCGAATTCGCCGACTGGGTCGCCGACCGGGCGGCGGCCGGCGATGCCGCCAGCCTGATCGACTATCGCGCGAAGGCGCCGCATGCGGTGATGGCCCATCCCGAGGATGACCACTTCCTGCCCTTCTTCGTCGCCCTGGGCGCCGCGGGCGAGGGCGCCAGAGGCGAGCGCATCCACAATTCCTATGAATATCAGGCGCTCTCGATGGACATGTACCGCTTCGGCTGAGAGCCGGAGCGGGCAGGGGCGAGACGGCGGGAGCGAGGTTTTTAAGCCTGCCGACGACTACCCGTTGCCGCCGCTGTGGCGGCGCGGTAAAGGCAGGCTATGACCCGCCCCGACACGCTCCGCATCGCCCTTGCCCAGATCAATCCGGTTGTCGGCGACATCGCCGGCAATCTCGAAAAGGCGCGCGCCGCGCGCGCGACCGCCGCGGCGGGCCGCGCCGACGTCGTCATGTTCAGCGAATTGTTCCTTTCGGCCTACCCGCCGGAAGATCTCGTGCTGAAGCCGGCGTTCCAGGACGCCTGCCGCGCCGCCTGCGAGGCGATCGCCGCCGATACCGCCGATGGCGGTCCGGCCGTGCTGATCGGTTTGCCATGGCGCGAAGACGAGGCGCTCTACAACGCCTATGCGCTCTGCGACAACGGCCGGATCGAGACCGTGCGCTTCAAGGTCGATCTGCCGAATTACGGCGTGTTCGACGAGAAGCGCGTCTTCACCCCCGGTCCGCATCCGGGACCGATCGTGCTGCGCGGCGTGCGCATCGGCGTTCCCATCTGCGAGGACATCTGGGGTCCCGATCCCGTCGAGTGCATCTCGGAGACGGGCGGCGAGATCCTGCTCGTTCCGAACGGCTCGCCGTTCCGCCGCCGCGTCATGGACCAGCGCTTCAACGTCGCGGTCGCGCGCGTCACGGAATCCGGCCTGCCGCTGGTCTATCTCAATCAGGTGGGCGGCCAGGACGAGCTCGTCTTTGACGGCGCCTCCTTCGTGCTCAACGCCGACGGCTCGCTCGCCGTGCAAATGCCCGCTTTCCGCGAGGCGATCGAGATCGTCGAGTTTGCCATGGTCGACGGCGCCTGGCGCTGCGTCGACGGTCCGAAGGCGCGGATCGAAGAGGGCGACGAGGCGGATTATCTCGCCTGCGTGCTGGGCCTGCGCGACTATGTCGGCAAGAACAATTTCCCGGGCGTCGTGCTGGGTCTGTCGGGCGGTATCGACTCGGCGCTGGTCGCGGCCATTGCCGTCGATGCGCTGGGCGCCAATCGCGTTCACTGCGTGATGCTGCCCTATCGCTATACCTCGCAGGACAGCCTCGTCGATGCCAAGGCCTGCGCCGAGAAGCTCGGCGTGCGCTACGACATCGTGCCGATCGCGGAGCCGGTCGAGGGCTTCATGCATGCTCTGGCGCCGATGTTCGCCGGCAAGGCGGCCGACATCACCGAGGAAAACCTGCAATCGCGCGCGCGCGGCACCATCCTGATGGCCATCTCGAACAAGTTCGGCGCCATGGTCGTGACAACAGGCAACAAGTCCGAGATGTCGGTCGGCTACGCCACGCTCTATGGCGACATGAATGGCGGCTTCAACCCGATCAAGGACCTCTACAAGACGCAGGTCTTCCGGATCTCGCATTTCCGAAACACGGTGGTCCCGGAAGGCTGCCTCGGTCCGTCGGGCGAGGTGATCCCCGAGCGGATCATCACCAAGCCGCCGACCGCCGAACTTCGCGAGAACCAGAAGGACCAGGACTCGCTGCCGCCCTACGAGATCCTCGACGATATTCTCGAGAGCCTCGTCGAAGGCGAGATGCGGGTTGGCGACGTCATCGCGCGCGGGCATGAGGCCGCGACGGTGAAGCGGATCGAACATCTGCTGGCGATCGCCGAATACAAGCGCCGCCAGGCCGCGCCGGGCGTCAAGCTCAGCCGCCGCAATTTCGGCCGCGACCGCCGCTATCCGATCACCAACAAGTTCCGCGACAGGGCCTGAGCCCCGTTCCGCTGGAGACCGTTCATCACGGCCTCCAAGCCCCGATTTCCGAACTTCTCATGCAAAAGAAAAGGCCCTCCGATGGAGGACCTTTTCATATTCGCTGCAGCGTGCCGGATCAGCTGTGGACGTTATCCGGCGGGATCGGCACGTAGCCGGCGGTCGAAGCGGGCTCCGGATCGGGGCGTGCGCCGCCCTTGGAGTCGTAGACCGCGACCGGATCCGGCGTCGAATTGCCGAGAACCTTGACCTTCGTGCCGATGGGCGCGCGGCCGTACAGGTCGATAATGTCCTGGTTCATCATGCGGATGCAGCCGGAAGAGAGCGACTTGCCGATCGACCAGGGCTGCGTGGTGCCGTGGATGCGGTACAGCGTGTCGACCTTGCCCTGATAGAGGTAGAGCGCGCGGGCGCCGAGCGGGTTGCCGGGGCCGCCGGGCATGCCATCGGGCCACTTCGCGGCTTCCGGATCGCGCGCCATCATCTCCTTGGGCGGATGCCACTTCGGCCACTGCTGCTTGGCCTGGATGGTCGCGTCGCCGGACCAGGCAAAGCCCTGGCGGCCGACGCCGACGCCGTAGCGCAGCGCGGTTCCGTTCTCGAACACGAGATAGAGGAAATGGTTGTAGGGATCGATGACGATCGTGCCCGGCTCGGCATTGATCTCGGTCGGCAGGTTGACCACCTGGCGATAGAAGCGCGGGTTGATCTTGGTCAGGTCGATCGCGCCGACGGGGAACGGCTCATCCGTGATCGGCCCGTACATCGTCGCAAAACCCTGGTCGATGACCGGGGCGCCCATGCCACCGCCGTCGGCAACCGGTCCGCCCGGCTGCGAGGTCTGGCATGCTGCAAGCACGACCGGGAGACCGATCATGAATGTGCGGCGGCTCAGTTTTCCTGCCGCCTTCAGAGGCTTCGTCTCGTTCAAAGCCTGTTCCTTTTCATCATCATACTGGGAAGAACCCAATTAAAACCGGAACGCTCCGGGGGAAGCATGTCCGAACCCGATCGTCTCGACTGGCTCGATTCCGCCGACGCCCTGGCGGCGCGATCCAATAAGAATGATATGCACCCTTACTGGTTGCTTTCGCATTTTGTCGCAATGACAATTTCGCCACACAGCTTGCCAATCCAAGCGAACCAACGGCCGCGTCTGTTTTCCGTTCAACTCTGTCTGGGGCCGAGATTGGCCCAAACCAAGGCACATTAAGCATGTTTTTGTTCACGGCCTTGAGATGCCGGGGACTGTTGCTTAAATGACGCGGGCTTTCGTCCTCTGCGTTCCTGCACATCGCGCATGAATCGGTTATCAGGGGCGATCATTGTGTCGGAGCCTTCATGCGCTGGTCGCCCCAACAGGAAAATGCGCTCTCCGCCGTATCCGAATGGCTGCGGCGCGGGGACAGTCCCGTCTTCCGCCTGTTCGGCTATGCCGGCACGGGCAAGACGACGCTGGCGCGTCATATCGCCGAGGATATCGATGGCGATGTCGCCTTCGCGGCCTTCACCGGCAAGGCAGCGCACGTGTTGCGCTCGAAAGGCTGCGAAGGCGCTGGCACGATCCACAGCCTGATCTATCGGCCGCGCGCCAATGAAGACGAAGAGCAGCCCGTCTTCGCCCTGAACCATGACAGCGCCGCCTCGAAGGCCGACCTGATCATCATCGACGAGTGCTCGATGGTGGACGAGGATCTCGGCCGGGACCTGCTGTCCTTCGGCACGCCCGTCCTGGTGCTGGGCGATCCGGCGCAGCTACCCCCCGTCAAGGGCGGCGGCTTCTTCACCGAGCAGGAACCCGATTCGATGCTGACGGAAGTGCACCGTCAGGCGCAGGACAATCCGATCATCCGCCTTTCCATGTCGGTCCGGGCCGGCGAGCCGATCGAATATGGCGAGCATGGCGAAAGCCGGGTCATCTCGCGGCGCGAGATCGATGCCGCGCAGATCCTTGCCGCCGACCAGGTTCTTGTCGGCACCAACAAGACGCGCCGGCTCTACAACCAGCGGATCCGTGAGTTGAAGGGCCTGCTGAGCCCCATGCCGGCAGTGGGCGACAAGCTCGTCTGCCTGCGTAACGACAAGCAGAAGGGCCTGCTCAATGGCGGCACCTGGGTCGTCTCGGAACTCGGCGCGCCGCGAAAGAGCTTCCTGCGCCTCAGCCTGAAGCCGGAAGAAGACGCGACGGGCAAGGCCGTGAAGGTCTCTGTCCACCCGAACTTCTTCGAGAATGGCGGCGAGGATCTGCCCTATGCGCAGCGGCGCAATTCCGACGAGTTCGACTATGGCTACGCGCTGACGGTGCACAAGTCGCAGGGCTCGCAATGGGACGATCTGGTCCTATTCGACGAAAGCTACGCCTTTCGCGAGCACCGTGACCGCTGGCTCTACACGGGCCTGACCCGCGCAGCGAAGCGGATTACCATCGTCCGCTAAGTCAGCCCTCTGCAATCTGCGGGGCGTTCTCCATAATTCTGCTGTTTTTGGTTGCGACTTCAGGATGGGCTTGAGGAGCGGTTCGCGCTTGTCTTGCGCCGATCGGGAGGGAACTGCCATGGAATGGCGCAGTCCTTTTGATGAAGCCTCTCAGACGGCCCCCCCGACGGCAGGCTTGGCAACCGTTTCAAGAATAGCGCTGATCATCCGCCATCTGTGGGAGCTGTCCGATTCGATCGGATATGACTGTCTGGGCCAATTTCGGATCTTGTCCGAAGTCGCGGGAACCAACGTCGAGGTGCGCATTTTCTGCGAGCACCGAAACGAGCAGCACTATGAAGATATTCCCGTTGAGCCGATCGAGGCTCTTCAGGCGTGGTTCGCCGAGCGGCCGGGCGCCTTGGGAATCTATCACTATTGTGATGGATGGCCCGAGTTCGATGCCATCATCGCTGACCTGCCGGCTCCCGTCATCATTCGATGGCACAACAACACGCCGCCGTGGTTTTTTGCCAAGTATTCCGCGAAATCGACTTTGAATACCGTTCGCGGCTACAAGGGCGTGATGGCAATCGGTGCCAAGTCAAACGCCGCTTTCTGGGTCAATTCGAACTATTCCGCCCAACAACTCTCCGTTCTCGGTATCGAACCGCATCGGTTGCATGTCGTTTATCCGGTTTCGCCCTTCCTGTTCGAGGGTGAGCTTCAGCTGCCGGATCCGCGAGAGGCCTCGGATGAATGCATCCGAATCCTCTTCGTCGGCAGGGTCGTGCCGCACAAGGGGCTTCTGCATCTCGTGATGACGGCGGCGGTGCTGCAGCAGAGATTCGGCCGTCGGGTTCAATTGACGATGGTCGGCAGGCCCGATCCGGCGATGGCTGCCTATGTGCAGGAGGTGAAAGCGCTCGCAGAGGCGCGCGGCGTCGAGGCGTGCTTTCCCGCCGAAGTATCGTTTGCCGAATTGCGGGAATTCTATCGCGAGAGCGACGTCTTCCTTTGCCTCTCCGAGCACGAGGGATTTGGCCTCCCGATCTTCGAGGCCATACGGAGCGGGCTTCCCGTTGTCGGATTGCGCTCGACCGCGATCGGCGAGTTCCTTGGGCATCACCCACTGGCGATCGGGCGGATGGATTATGACGAAGCAGCCGAACATGTACTGGCTGCAACGGACCCTCTCCTTCGCGAAGCGGTTGTCCGTTGGCAGAACG
This sequence comes from Kaistia sp. UC242_56, assembly GCF_044452255.1. Classification (NCBI taxonomy): domain Bacteria; kingdom Pseudomonadati; phylum Pseudomonadota; class Alphaproteobacteria; order Hyphomicrobiales; family Kaistiaceae; genus Kaistia; species Kaistia sp. UC242_56. Next base: position 3,226,657 of record NZ_JBIOAN010000002.1, on the reverse strand, counting down.
ACAATCTCCTCTCGTTTTACACCATTGAACTCGTTGCCAGGCAATTGGAGGCGGGTTTGATGGGGCGCCCGGGAATGGCGCCGCTGCCGGGCGCTCCGGATTCCGAGAGCGCGAAGGCTCTTGAGCGATTCCGTGCAAGCCTGCCCAAGCCAGGCCCAATGCCGTCTCTTCGAAATGCGGATCGGCCGCCTGCGGATGCGATCGATCACTACGTCACACAGTGCGACGTGGAGGCGTATGGGGCGCTGGTGGAGGTGGTGGCTGACAGGAAACGCGGTCCCCTCAAGCGAATTGGCCGGGAGATCGAGCGATTCCTGAAGCGGACCCGGCGTCTCGTTGCGCGGGCCTCCGGGGCGCGCTAAAGCCTTCGGCATGACCAGCCCCTCCGTTATCGTCCGCTTCGCGCCGTCTCCGACCGGTTTTCTTCACATCGGCAATGCGCGGCCTGCATTGCTCAACTGGCTGTTCGCCCTGAAGGCGGGCGGGCGCTTCATCCTGCGGCTCGACGATACCGATCGCGAGCGCTCGAAGGAGGAATATGCCGAGGCGATCCAGCGCGATCTGAACTGGCTCGGCATCCTGCCGCACCAGTTCGAGCGCCAGTCGCTGCGCACCGATTCCTACGACGCGGTCGTGGCGCGGCTGAAGGCAGCCGGGCGCCTCTATGCCTGTTATGAGACCGCCGATGAACTGAACCGCAAGCGCAAGCGCCAGGCCGCGCGCGGCTTGCCGCCGGTCTATGACCGCGCCGCGCTCAAGTTGACCGAGGACGACCGCGCCAAGCTGGAAGCCGAAGGCCGCAGGCCGCATTGGCGCTTCAAGCTCGACGAGTCGGTCGGGCATGTGACCTGGGACGATCTGGTTCGCGGGCCGCAGACGGTCGATATCGGCTCGTTGTCGGATCCGGTGCTGATCCGCGAAGACGGTACCTATCTCTACACATTGCCGTCCGTCGTCGATGACGCCGACATGGGCGTGACGCACATCATTCGCGGCGACGATCACGTCACCAATACCGGCGTGCAATTGCAGCTGTTCGAGGCACTGGGCGCGCCTTTGCCGATCTTCGGCCATCACAACACGCTGACGACTGCGAGCGGCGAGGGGCTCTCCAAGCGCACCGGCGCGCTCTCGCTGGGGTCGCTGCGCGAGGCGGGCTACGAGCCCATGGCGGTCAACTCGCTCGCCGTGCTGATCGGGACGTCTGTCTCCGTCGAGCCGGTGGTCGATCTGCCGACGCTGGCAGGCCTCGTCGATCTCTCCATGGTCTCGAAGGCACCGGCCAAGTTTGACCCGGCCGATCTCGACGGACTCAACGCCAAGCTCCTGCACGCCAAGCCCTATGCGGATGTCGCCGACCGTCTGAAGGCGCTGGGCGTCGAGGGCGGCGAGGCTTTCTGGAGCGCCGTGCGCGGCAATCTCGTCCTTCTCAAGGACGCGGTCGCCTGGTGGGCGGTCGTGACGGGGCCGATCCCGCCGCATGTGCCGGCCGATGAGGACGAGCGGGCTTTCCTGGCATCCGCGCGCGACCTCCTCCCGGGCGACCCGTTCGACGGCCAGAGCTGGAAGGTCTGGACCGACGCGGTCAAGGCGGCGACCGGCCGCAAGGGCAGGGCGCTGTTCATGCCGCTTCGCCAGGTTCTGACCGGGCTCGATCACGGACCGGAACTGGCGGCGCTGCTGCCGCTGATCGGCCGCGAACAGGCCCTGGCGCGGCTCGAGGCGGCGCTTTCCTCCTGAAACGAACGAGACCGGCAAAGCCGGCCTCGGACTGGATCATAGCTGTTAGTGCGGGCTCAGGCGAGGCCGCGCGCCAAGGCCGTGGCGGCGCCGGGTGCCGCCGGAAGCTGCGGCAGAAGCAGCGCATTCAGCACGTGATAGGTGTCGGGGCGGCCGGGCCAGACGGAACCGGCTTCCGTGAGGTCGCCGGCAAGCTGGTGCTTCCAGGTGCCGCGCTGCGGCTCCACGAAATAGCGGGCGGCATGGTCCCATAGCTTGCGGTACCAGTGCTCGTAGAGCGCGTCGCCCGTCACCGCACCCAGAAGGGCGGCGGCGGCGATGCCTTCGCAAAGCGACCAGTGCATGCGGACCTCGGTCACCACGACACCCTCGAAATCGGTCGTGTAGACGAAGCCGTCATGGCCATCGACGGCCCAGCCAAAGGTGATGGCATGGTTGAACAGAGCCGTGGCCGCTTCGCGGAGCCAGGCGGGCGGTGTCGTCAGCGACGCTTCGATGTGAACCAGCAGGCGCGACCATTCCAGCCAGTGTCCGACCGTCGAGCCAAACGGGCGGAACGGATGGGCTCGATCGTCAGTGTTATAGTCGGGCTGCGGCTTCCAGTCGGAATCGAAGTGTTCCGGCAGGAACCAGTTGTGCTCGCGCGCGGCCCGGTTGATCAGCCGATCGGCCATGGATAGCGCCCGGTCGTACCAAGCGGCGTCGCCCGATGCGTCGCCGGCGGCGAGGCAGGCTTCCACCCAATGCATGTTCGAATTGGCGCCGCGATAGCTGTCCATATCGGTGAAGTCGGCCGCGAAGGATTCGCGCGACATGCCGGCTTCCTCGTCCCAGAAATGCTTCAGGAACACCTCGGCCGCGGCGTCGAACAGTTCGCGCCCGCCGGGGCGGCCGGCTTCGGCGGCCGAGGCGCCGGCCAGCAGCACGAAGGAATGGTCATAGGCCGCCTTGCGGCCCGGGATCGGGCCACCGGCAGGCTCGAGCGCCGAGTACCAGCCGCCATTCACCTTGTCGTGGAAGTCGTTCGTCAGGGCGGCGACGCCATGATCGACCAGGGGGCCCGCGCCCGGAATGCCGCGCATATAGGCAAGGGCGGCGACATGGGTCATCCGGCCGTTCAGGTAGAGCTCGCGCGGACGGGTCGGATCGGACGTGCCGTCCTCGAGCAGATAGCCAAAGCCGCCGGCCTCAAGGCGGGCTCCCTGCAGGAAGTCGATCAGGCGGTTGATCTGATCGTTGAGCCAGTTGCGATGCGTCGGCAGCCCGAGCCAGGGCGGCGTGGTGATAAGGGTCATTGGCGTCTGCTCCCGTCATGTCCTGTCGGACGGCCTGCCTTTGGCGGCGCGATCGTCCTGGTCGCTTCTTGTGTCTTGATCCGCACCGCGACGTTGCTGCGCTGGTCGCGTTCCGACGTGTCAGTTGAGCATTTTGTCGAGCCCATCGTCCATCGCGCGACGCTCTGGTGTCGCGGCCGCGGCCGATCTGGCTGGACTATTGGGCGTAGAAGTAGGAGGGGCCGACGCGCCTTGCGACGCCGGCCTGGCGCGACGGCGACGGCGACAGCGAGGCAACGGGCGTTTCCACGCTCGCCGTGCCCAGCGAGTCGGGGTCGAGCGAGCCGGCGCGGTTGGCAAGTGTTTCCGGGTCTTCGCCGACGAAGGGGGCAGGGCCCGGGACAGGCGGCATGGCTTCTTCCATCGGCGTTTCGGCCAGCGCTGCCGGGGTATAGCCGCCGGTGAACGCTTGGATCGAGGATGGGCTGCCGCATGTGCAGCCGGGGTTGAAGCTGGTGCGGTAGGCAAAGGCGGTCGAGAGCGCGCTATAGGGCGTTTCGTCCGACGTGGCACGCGCGTCGGAGCTGTCCTGGCCCGGATTGCGGTGCGCGTAGAGGGCTACCTGGGTGCCGGGGCACATCTGCTGGCAGACCTGCTCGTCCGTTGCGAAATTGGCCCGGCGCGTCGAGAAGCTGATCGGGAAATAATAGCCGTCGCAGGTGCGGACGCAGAGCGTGCGATAGCTGCCGCGGCCGAAGCCGCGCTCGGTCGTATCGGCCGTGGAGTAGTTGCGGTCGCGCTCGGCAGTGGCCGGGACGCGGGCGATCTGCTGCTGTTCGTAGACGCGGTTTTCCGGGTTGAACAGGCGCTCCAGGAAGTTGCGCGGGCGCTGCTGGGCATAGGCCGCGTATTGCGGGCCGCAATCATTCAGGGCCAGTTGCTGCAGGACCTCCGAACGCTGGCGGGCGCTAGTGTTCGGATCGAAGCTTGAGGCGCTGCGGCGCTGTTCCAGGCGATTGAGATTCGCCTGCATGCCATTGATGCGCTTCAGGATGCCCGCGCATTCTGGCGCGGCGGCATTCGACTTGAACATCAGGAAGCCGCCCTTGCAGCCTGCGCGGCGCGCATCGGCATTGGCGGCATTGAGCGCGGCGCGCTGCTGGTTGATGGCATTGTCCTGGTTCGCGACCTTGCCGGCGCCGGAATTCTGGCTGCGCTGCAGGGAGGCAAGCCGGCCTTCCAGGCGGACACAGACGCTGGATGCTGCCTCGGCCATTTCCGCGCCGGCGGCGAAGATCATGGCGGCCATCAGAATTCGGGAAAACACTCTCTCGACACTCATGGATGTGGCCCTTAATCGCGTGCGCTGCGCCTGCCTGCCAAAGCTGCCCTCAGGGCAAGACGCCAATAGCACGGATGGGCCGGATGGTCATCATGCGGGCCGCGCTTTTGCCACAAAGCGGTGAGGCAAACGCCGTCCCCGACCGCGCTGATGGCAGATATCACGATCTTTGGTTGGTCATTTCGCCTCGGGTGTGACTAGGTGGCGCGCTGGCGTCGCGGGTTTCCCCGCACCCTCCACCAAGAGAGCCGTTTGAATCATGACTGCGCGCGCATGGACCCCCGTGGGGGCCGACAGGGGCTATCCCTGGCTGACCGAAATCCGGGCGACCATCCTGCTGTCGCTGCCGCTGATCCTCACCAATCTGGCGCAGACGGTCATCACCGCGACGGATGTCGTGATTCTGGGCTGGGTGGGCGCGAACCATCTCGCGGCCAGCGCGCTGGCGACGAATCTCTATTTCGCCTTGCTAATTTTCGGCATCGGCCTGGTCTCGGCCGTGTCGCCGATGGTGGCGCGGGAACGCGGCCGCAATCGCCACGCCGTGCGCGAAGTGCGCCGTACCGTCCGCCAGGGTCTTTGGGCCTCGGTTGCCATCACGGTGCCATTCTGGATCGTGCTCTGGAACACCGAGCGGCTGCTGCTGTGGCTCGGGCAGGATCCAGCTCTCGCCCATCTCGCCGCGCTCTACATGCGCGGCATGCAATGGGCGATCCTGCCCTTCCTCTGGTATCTGGTGCTGCGCTCCTTCATCGCCGCGCTGGAGCGGCCGTTCTGGTCGTTGGTGGTCGGCATGGCCGGCGTCGTCTTCAATGCGCTCATCGTCTGGGCGCTGGTGTTCGGCCATTTTGGCCTGCCGGCGCTCGGCATGTTCGGCGCAGGCATCGGCAGCACGCTGTCGGCAACGTTGATGTTCCTCGGCATGGCGCTGGTCTGTGTCCGGGATCGCCAGTTCCGGCGGTATCGCGTCTTTGGCCGCTTCTGGCGCGCCGACTGGCCGCGCTTCCTCGCGCTCTGGCGGCTCGGCCTGCCCATGGCGATCGCGGTGGGTCTGGAAGTCACCATCTTCAACGCCGCGGTCTTCCTGATGGGCCTGATCGGCGCCTCGTCGGTGGCCGCCCACGCCATCGCCATCCAGATCGCGTCGCTCTGCTTCATGGTGCCGCTCGGCTTCTCGCAGGCCGCCACCGTGCGCGTCGGGATCGCCTATGGCTCGGGCGATACGGCCGCCATCCGCCGCGCCGGCTGGACACCCTTCGTGCTGGGCGTGGGCTTCATGGCCTGCACGGCCGTGATGATGTTCCTGGTGCCGGAAACGCTGATCGGCATTTTCCTCGACCGCACCGATCCTTCCAATACCGAGGTCATCGCGCTCGCCGTGTCGTTCCTCGGCATCGCAGCCCTGTTCCAGGTTTTCGACGGCGCGCAGGCGATCGCCGGCGGCATGCTGCGCGGCCTGCATGATGCGCGCGTCCCAATGATCTATGCCGGGCTGGGCTTCTGGGGCGTTGGCCTCAGTCTCAGCGTTCTCCTGGGCTTCTGGGCCGGGCTGGAGGGCATCGGCATCTGGATCGGGCTGGCCACGGGCCTCGCCGTCGTCTCGGCACTCCTGATCGTGCGCTGGCTGCGGCGCGAGCAACTCGGCCTGATGCGCGGCGGCACCGAGCCCATCGTGGCGCCGATCTCGGTTCACTGATCCAGGCGCTTTTGCCAGCGGGACTCGTTGTGGCGCTGCGCCTTCCTATATTGGGCGCACGCTTTGCCTCGGAGAACACCATGCGCCTCGGATCCGCCCTGACCGCCGCCTTTACCACCGTCACCCTGCTGGCCTGCGCCGCACCGGCGCTGGCGGCCGATCCCGACCTGATCTTCAAGGAATCGACCACCTTCAAATGGGTGACGCCGAACGACAAGATCGCGACCTATGCCATCGATGACCCGGAGGTGGAGGGCGTCGCCTGCTACTTTGCAGCCGCGGAGCGCGGCGGCGTTGCCGGCATGTTCGGTGTCGCCGAGGAGACGTCGGACGTTTCTCTCGCCTGCCGCCAGGTCGGTCCGATCCAGTTCAAGAACAAGATCGGGCAGGGCAGCGAGATGTTCAATCAGCGCCGCTCGATCTGGTTCAAGAAGATGCGGATTTCCCGCGGCTGCGACGCGAAGCGCAACGTGCTGGTCTATCTCGTCTATTCCGACAAGCTGGTCGACGGCAGCCCGAAGAATTCGATTTCCAGCGTGCCGATCATGCCATGGGGCGACACGCCCGCCGCCAAATGCGGTGATTTCATCCAGTAGGGCTGGGAGGACGGCGCGCCGCTCGCGCGCCGTTTTGACCGACAAGCCTTGCCGGAACGCGCGCGAGGCTCTAACCGGATGATCAGTATTCTATTCGGAGCTTTTTCGCATGAACGCCATTGTCCGCCAGCCCGATCCCAAGAAGCTGATCAAAGGCGCGACCGGGGACTGGGAGATCGTGATCGGCCTTGAGGTCCATGCCCAGGTCCTGTCGAAGTCGAAGCTGTTCTCCGGGGCTTCGACCGAATTTGGCGGCGCGCCGAACTCCCATGTCAGCCTCGTCGATGCGGCCATGCCCGGCATGCTGCCCGTGATCAACGAGGAATGCGTCGCACAGGCCGTGCGCACCGGGCTCGGCCTCAAGGCGCAGATCAACAACTACAGCGTGTTCGACCGGAAGAACTATTTCTATCCGGACCTGCCGCAGGGCTATCAGATCTCGCAGTTCAAGCAGCCGATCGTCGGCGAGGGCGAGATCGTGATCGATCTCGACGGCGGCGAGAGCGTGACCGTCGGCATCGAGCGCCTGCATCTGGAGCAGGACGCCGGCAAGTCGCTGCATGACCAGCACCCGACCATGAGTTTCGTCGACCTGAACCGCTCGGGCGTCGCGCTGATGGAGATCGTCTCGAAGCCGGATCTGCGTTCGGCCGACGAGGCGAAGGCCTATCTCACCAAGCTTCGCACCATCGTGCGCTATCTCGGCACCTGCGACGGCAACATGGACGAAGGCTCGATGCGCGCCGACGTCAACGTCTCCGTCCGCCGCCCGGGCGAAGCGCTCGGCACGCGCTGCGAGATCAAGAACGTCAACTCGATCCGCTTCGTCGGCCAGGCCGTCGACTATGAGGCGCGCCGCCAGATCGGCATTCTGGAGGATGGCGGCACGATCAACCAGGAAACCCGCCTGTTCGACGCGAACAAGGGCGAAACCCGGTCGATGCGCTCCAAGGAAGAAGCGCATGACTATCGCTACTTCCCCGATCCCGACCTGCTGCCGCTCGAACTGGAGCCGGCCTGGGTCGACGGGCTGCTGGCCGCCTTGCCGGAGCTTCCCGATGCCAAGAAGGCACGCTTTATCGGCGATTTCGGCCTTTCGCCCTATGACGCCAGCGTGCTTGTGCTTGAGCGCGATACCGCCGATTATTTCGAAGCCGTCGCCAAGGGCCGCGACGCCAAGACGGCCGCCAACTGGGTCACCCAGGAACTGGCGGCCCGGTTGAACAAGGACGGCAAGGACATCGCATCGAGCCCGGTCTCGGCCGAACAGCTCGGCGCGATCATCGACCTGATCGGCGATGGCACCATCTCCGGCAAGATCGCCAAGGATCTGTTCGAGATCGTGTGGAACGAGGGCGGCGACCCGAAGGCGCTCGTCGAGGCGCGCGGCCTGAAGCAGGTCACCGACACCGGCGCGATCGAGAAGGTGGTCGACGACATCATCGCCGCCAACCCGGAAAAGGTCGAGCAGGCCAAGGCTAAGCCGACGCTGGCCGGCTGGTTTGTCGGCCAGATCATGAAGGCCTCGGGCGGCAAGGCCAACCCGCAGGTCGTCAACGACATCCTGAAGAAGAAGCTCGGCCTGGAATAGCCCCGGCCGCGCCCGCTCCCGCGGACCGGATTCCGCGCTATGGTTGTCCCTGCAATCAACGAATTGTCGAGGGACAGCCATGACCAGAAGTTTGCAGGTAACCGGTGCTCGGGCAAGCGGCGCCATGGCGCTGGGCGCATTGGCGGTTGGGGCGGCGGCGGTCGGTGCGATCGCCGTCGGCGCACTGGCCATTGGGCGCCTTCGCATCCTCGAGGCCCGCATTGAGCGATTGTCCGTGGGCACGCTCACCGTCGAGAAACTCGACGTGCGCGAGCCCCGGGGGTAACGCCGCTACTCAGACGGCTTGGTAGGCGGTTCGGGCGACGTCCGGCTGCGGATTTGTCGCGCGCCGAGGCCGTAGGCTCGCCTGCGCGCACCCGGCAAGAGGCCGCCGCGACGGCTCATCCACGTTGCATGTCTTGCCTTGCCGTATGTGGCGACGCATGTATGGGTACCGACCTATCGCTGGCCGATTGTCGATGCGCCAGCCGTTGCAACAGCCAAAGGTTCCGTATGACCCATACACAGACCCAACCGATCGAGTTGCATTACTGGCCTACCCCGAACGGCAAGAAGATCGCGATCATGCTGGAGGAACTCGGCGTTCCCTACAGCCTGCATTACGTCAATATCGGCAAGGGCGACCAGTTCAAGCCCGAGTTTCTGGCGATCTCGCCGAACAACAAGATGCCGGCGATCGTCGATCCCGAGGGCCCGGACGGCAAGCCGATCTCGGTGTTCGAGTCGGGCGCGATCCTGCTCTATCTCGCCCGCAAGTTCGGCAAATTCTACCCAACGGCCGATGAGCGCGCCCGCGTCGAGGTCGAGGAATGGCTGATGTGGCAGATGGGCGGTTTTGGTCCGATGCTCGGCCAGCGCAACCATTTCTCGGTCTATGCGCCGGAGCGCATTCCCTACGCCACCAAGCGCTACCAGGATGAAACGCATCGCCTGTACGGCGTGCTCAACCGTCGTCTCGCGGATCGCGATTTCGTCGCCGGCGATTACTCGATCGCCGACATGGCGATTTTCGGCTGGGCGGCCGGCTGGGAAACCCAGCAGTTCGACACCACCGAGTTTCCGCATGTGAAGGCCTGGATCGACCGCATGAATGCGCGTCCCGGCGTCACGCGCGGCATGGCGGTGCAGGCTCCTGTCGCTCCCGTCAGCCTGAAGGATGACGCGGAAGCGCAGAAGATCCTCTTCAATCAGCGCGCCCGCTGATCCTTTCGCGGCCCATCGCGGGCTCGCCGTCCCGGAAGCGGGAGGGCGGGCCCGCACTGCATTTCACTCGGTGGATGCGGGCAGGGTGGCCCGGCAAAGGACCTTTGCTTTCAAGCATATGACGAAAGCGGCTATAAGCGGATACGATCCGTATCGAGCCGCCCGCTTCCCGGTATTCAAGTTGAAAGTTCATCCGATCAAACATACTATGATAATGGAATTCGGCCGGCTTTCCCTCGGGGTGCCGCGTCTTGGATGAAGGCAGGGATCGAGGAAGGGACCCGGCAATGCGTGGTGCCCAGGATAAGACGCGACAGCTTCGCGCGACTGGCAGGGAACGTTCCGGGAGTCTGTCCGACAAGGTCGCAGCCGAGCTTGGCCGCCGGATCGTGTCCGGCGTGTACAATCCGGGCGACACGCTGCCGACGGAGCCGAAGGTGCAGGAAGAGTTCCGCGTGTCACGGACCGCGGTCCGCGAGGCGATCCGGCTGCTCTCGGCCAAGGGCCTGACGGTATCCCGCCCCAAGATCGGTACCAAGGTTCGTCCCCGCGTCGACTGGAACATGCTCGATTCGGACGTTCTGCATTGGCAGATCGACCAGCGCCCCAGCGATGATTTCATTCACTCGCTGTTCGAGATGCGCGAGATCATCGAGCCGGCCGCCGCGTCGCGCGCGGCCGAGCGTGCCACGGCCGAGGAGATCGAACTGCTCGGCAAGGCGCTGGACGGCATCAAGAACCGAGATCGCGGCAGCGTCGAGCAGATCCGCGCCGATCTCGCCTTTCACATGACCGTCCTGGAAGCCTCGCACAATCCAATGCTTCGTTCGGTCGGCGGGCTGATCGAATCCGGCCTTGTCATCAGCTTTTCGCTCGGCTGGCGGACGGTCATGGGAGACGATGCCGTGCTCCAGCACCGGGACGTCTTCGAGGCTATTCGCGACCGCAACCCGGAAGAGGCCTTTCTCGCGATGCGCCGCCTGCTGCGCAACGCGAAGGGCAATGTGTTCGATTCCATCTGGGTCGGCCGCAACGCGGACGCCGACGGCGAGATCAGCGCCGGCTAGTTCATACCTATCGCAATACAGGACAGGCCGCGGGCTCATGCGAAGACGGCCGCTTGGCACAACAGGAGAGAAACGATGAGACTGATGCAGATCAAGACCGAGGCCGGCGCACGTGCCGTCGTCGCTACGGTGCCGAACGGCGCCGGCGAACGGTCCTACATCGTGCCGGGCTATGCCACCGTTTATGCGCTGGCCCAGGCGGCAATTGCTGCCAAGACCGGCATCCAGGCGATTGTCGAGAAGGCTTCGGCCGGCGCGACCGAGGAAGTCGACCGCGCGGCGCTGCTGGCATCCGGCCGCGTGCTGCCCCCGATCGACCACGAGGATCCGGCGCATCTGCTCATCACGGGCACGGGCCTGACCCATCTCGGTTCGGCTTCGGCGCGCGACGCCATGCACAAGACGCCGGACGAGGCGGAAGTGCTGACCGATTCGATGAAGATGTTCCGCATGGGTCTGGAGAACGGCAAGCCGGCCGCCGGCCAGCAGGGCGTCCAGCCGGAGTGGTTCTACAAGGGCGACGGCGCGCTGCTCGTTGGCCCCGGCCAGCCGCTGACCGCACCTTCCTTCGCCCAGGATGGCGGCGAAGAGCCGGAAGTGGCCGGTGTCTACATCGTCGGCGACGACGGCCAGCCCTACCGCATCGGATTCGCGCTCGCCAACGAGTTCTCGGACCACATCATGGAGCGGGTGAACTATCTCTACCTCGCCCATTCGAAGCTGCGTCCCTGCTCGCTCGGTCCGGAGCTGCTGGTCGGCGCGCTGCCGGACGACGTTCGCGGCCGTTCGCGCATCCATCGCGGCGACAAGGTGATCTTCGACGAGCCCTTCCTGTCGGGCGAGGCCAACATGTCGCACACGCTGGCGAACCTCGAATATCACCACTTCAAGTACGACTTCTTCCGCCGTCCGGGCCAGGTGCATGTCCACACCTATGGCACGGCGACACTGAGCGTGGCGTTCGGCGTCAAGACGGAGGCCGGCGACGTTTTCGACATCGAATCCGAGACCTTCGGCCTCGCGCTGAAGAACCCGCTCGCCTTTGCCAAGGAAGAGAAGGTGTCGGTCACCCAGCTTTGAGGGTTGGCCATGGGGGGCTGGAGGGATACAAGAGCGTAACTCCGAGCCTTGCTCCCAACACCCCCTTCGCCCGGCTCCGTCCGGGCGAATCCCGTTCACGACGTTCAAGGATCATCTGATGAGCGAACTTCACAAGAATTACATCGGCGGCGAGTGGGTTGGCGGCGATGCGCGCCCCAACATCAACCCGTCCAACACGAACGAAGTGATCGGCGAATACGCGCAGGGCACGGCGGCAGACGCCAAGGCCGCGATCGACGCAGCCGCCGACGCCTTCAAGACCTGGTCGCTTTCGGGCATCCAGCAGCGCCATGACATTCTGAAGGCGACCGGCGACGAAATCCTTGCCCGCAAGGAAGAAATCGGCCGCCTGCTGTCGCGCGAGGAAGGCAAGACCCTTCCCGAGGGCATTGGCGAGACGATGCGCGCTGCGCAGATCTTCCACTTCTTCGCGGGCGAAACCCTGCGTCTGGCTGGCGAGATCCTGCCGAGCGTGCGTCCGGGCATCGACGTCACGATCACCCGCGAGCCGGTCGGCGTCGTCGGCCTGATCACGCCGTGGAACTTCCCGATCGCCATTCCGGCCTGGAAGCTGGCTCCGGCCATCGCCTATGGCAACACCGTCGTGCTGAAGCCGGCCGATCTCGTTCCGGGCTGCGCCTGGACGATCGTCGACATCCTGGTTCGCAACGGCCTGCCCAAGGGCGTCGTCAACCTGGTCATGGGCCGCGGTTCGGTCGTCGGCCAGGCGATCCTCGAATCGAAGAAGGTCAATGCGCTGAGCTTCACCGGCTCGGTCGGCACCGGCAAGAAGGTCGCCGAGGCCTCGATCGCGGTGATGCGCAAGTTCCAGCTCGAAATGGGCGGCAAGAACCCGACCATCGTGCTCGATGACGCCGACCTGAAGGTTGCCGTCGAGACCACGGCGAACAGCGCCTTCTTCTCGACCGGCCAGCGTTGCACGGCGTCGTCGCGCCTGATCGTCACCGAGAAGATCCACGACCAGTATGTCGAGGCGCTCGCCGCCCGCATCAAGGATCTCGTCGTTGACGACGCGATCAAGCAGGGCACGCATATCGGTCCGGTCGTCGACCAGAGCCAGCTCGATCAGGATCAGAACTACATCCAGATCGCCAAGGACGAAGGCGGCACGCTCGTCGTCGGCGGCCAGCGCATCGAGCGCGAGAACCCCGGCTTCTTCCTGCAGCCGGCGCTGTTCACCGGCACCACGCCGGACATGCGCATCAACAAGGAAGAAGTTTTCGGCCCGGTCGCCAGCGTGATCAAGGTCAAGGACTACGAGGAAGCGCTGGCTGTCGCCAACGACACGCCGTTCGGCCTCGCCTCGGGCATCGTCACGACGAGCCTGAAGCATGCCACGCACTTCAAGCGTAATTCCGAGTCCGGCATGGTGATGGTCAATCTGCCGACGGCAGGCGTCGACTACCATGTGCCGTTCGGCGGCCGGAAGGGTTCGAGCTACGGCCCGCGCGAGCAGGGCAAGTACGCGGCCGAGTTCTTCACGACGGTTAAGACGTCCTACACGCAGCCCTGATCGGCTGTCGCAAGCGAGTTTCGAACGGGCGCCTTCGGGCGCCCGTTTTCGTTTCGGGGAGGGGGTAACACGGTAACGGCCCGTTACCCTCCCGTTAGTCCGGACCGGGGGCGCCTGGTCAATATTTGACATGCAGGCCTTTACCTGCATATTCTGTCTTCCGACGCGAGTGAGGAGCGATGCACGCCGACGATGTTTTCAAGGCCCTGGCCGACCCGACCCGCAGGCGGCTGCTCGACCTTCTCTATGAACAGAATGGACAGACGCTCGGGCAGCTTTGCGAGCATCTCGACATGACGCGTCAATCGGCGACCCAGCATCTCGGGATCCTCGAGGCCGCCAATCTGGTCAGCACGGTCCGGCGGGGACGGGAGAAGCTGCACTTCATCAATCCCGTCCCACTGCATGAAGTCTATGAGCGGTGGGTGCGCAAGTTCGAACAGCAGCGGCTCAGCCTGCTGCACGATCTGAAGAAAGAGCTCGAAGGAGAGTAGCGATGGCCAAAGAGAAGACGCGCTTCGTGTACGTGACCTATGTTCTCTCGACGCCCGAAAAGGTGTTCGAGGCCATCACCAAGCCGGAAATCGCCCGGCGCTACTGGGGCCACGAGAACGTGTCCGACTGGCAGCCCGGCTCGGAGTGGCAGCATGTCCGCGCCGATCCCGAGCGGACCGTCCAGCTGATCGGCAAGGTCGTGGAAGTCACGCCGCCGAGCCGGCTGGTCATCACCTGGGCGAACGCCTCGCAGACCGCCGACCCCGAAAGCCACAGCCGGGTGACGTTCGACATCGCCGAATATGACGACATGGTCCGGCTGACCGTCACGCATGACGAGCTCGAAGCCGGCAGCGGCATGGAGCAGGGCATCACCAAGGGTTGGCCGCTCGTGCTTTCCAGCCTCAAATCCTATCTGGAAACCGGCCGTGCCATCGACGTCTTCGCCAAGCCGAAGGCTGCCTGATCCCCTCACGATGGAGCATGACGATGACGACATCCCATGTCGGCGGATGCGCCTGTGGCGCGATCCGCTATGAGACAAGCCAGGATCCGGTTGCCGAGCTGCATTGCCAGTGCCGCCAATGCCAGCAGCGCAGCGGCACGGGGCACAGTTCCTATCTCGCTTTTGGCAAGCGGTCCGACATGAAGATCTCCGGCGAGGCCAGCGGATGGCAGGTCGCCGGCGACAGCGGCAACCTCAAGGTCCATGCCTTCTGCCCGACCTGCGGGACGCCGGTCTACGTCACCTTCGTCGCCATGCCGGAGATGATCGCGATACACGCGGCCAGCCTCGACGAGCCGGAGCGGTTCCAACCGCAGTTCGTGACCTATGCCAGCGGCGGCTTTGCGTGGGATACGATGGACGCCGCGTTGACGCGGTTCGAACGAATGCCGGAGGGGTAGGGCACCTTCACCTCTCCCTCAGGGAGACCTTCGCGCAACACCATCCTCAACATGCTGAGGAGGCCCAGAGGGCCGTCTCGAAGCACGCAGAGCGGCGGCGGCACAAGGTTTTGCCCTCAGGCGGTGCGTCCTTCGAGACGACTTGCTCCGCAAGTCTCCTCAGGATGTTGGAAATCGAGATCTGCACAACCCCGAACCTCGGTCATGCGAATGCTTCATCAGGGAAAGGTGAAGGGGACTGCCTCCAAGCCGGTAGGGTCGGCTTTGAATCGGCCCGTGCCTCAGATCGCCGGGCGGTCCAGCACTAGGATATCTTCCCGCGTAAAGTTCACCGTCACCGGCTGGCCGCGCTGGGGCGGGGCGCTGTGGGGGCGGTTGAAGGTGTCGAGCGAGACGATGTTGTCCTTGAATCGGACGCGGATGCGGACCACGGAGCCGAGGAAATGCACCTCGTCGATCGTGCCGGTCAGATTGTTGCTGCCGCCATTGGCGTGTCCGATCGAGAGCGCTTCCGGACGCAGCGCGAGGGAGAGGGTGTCGCCGGTGCTCGCGCCGCCGATCTCGCGCGCCGTGATGACTTCCTGGTCGTCGATCGAAAGCCGGCCCGAGGTCGAATCGAGCACGCGGCCGTTCAGGATGTTGAGCGTGCCGACGAAGGAAGCGACGAAGCGGGTCTTTGGATAATTGTAGATCTCGAACGGCGTGCCGAGCTGCTCGATCTTGCCTTCGTTGATGACGCAGATGCGATCCGACATGGAGAGCGCTTCTTCCTGGTCATGCGTGACGAAGATCGTCGTGATCCCAAGCGCGCGCTGCACCGCGCGGATTTCCTCGCGCAGCGAGATGCGGATCTTCGCGTCGAGCGCGGAGAGCGGCTCGTCGAGCAGCAGGATCTGCGGCTTGACGGCGAGCGCGCGGGCCAGCGCCACGCGCTGCTGCTGGCCGCCCGAGAGCTGATAGGGATAGCGATCGCCGAGATCCGGCAGCTTGATGAGCTCCAGCATCTCCTTGACCCGCGCCGCGATCTCGGTCGACGACTTCCGCGCGACCTTGAGGCCGAAGGCGATGTTGTCGGCGACGCTCATATTGGGGAACAGCGCGTAGGCCTGGAACACCATGCCGATATGGCGTTGGTTGGGGCGCAGATTCGTGACGTCCTTGCCGTCGATGCGGATCGTGCCGCTCGTGGCGGTCTCGAAGCCCGCGATCATGCGCAGGATCGTCGTCTTGCCGCAGCCGCTGGGACCGAGCAACGTTACGAACTCGCCCCGCTCAACCGCGAGATCGACGCCCTTGACCGTGGTCTGGGCGCCGAATGTCTTGACCAATTTCTCGATCGTCAGGAATGCCATGTTCGCTTCCTTGGAAACTCGTTCAACGACGTGTGGTCTGTCGACCCATGGCCGCGAATAGATTGATCAGGCCCATGCAGGCCCAGGTGATGGCGAAGGCAATGATGGCAAGCGCCGCCGGCTCATAGGCGCGATTGGCGCCGATCCGCTGCAGATACGGACCGAAGGCCGGGCGGTTCAGCAGGCTTGCCATAGTGAATTCGCCGATGACGATCGCAAAGGTGAGGAACGCGCCCGAAAGAACCGCGACGCGGACATTGGGCAGGATCACCGTCAGCAGGATGCGCGGCCACGAACTGCCGAGGCTCTGCGCGGCTTCCGTCAGGGTCCGCACATCGATCGCGCGAAGCCCGGTATCGACCGAGCGATACATGTAGGGCAGGGCGAGCGTGACATAGCTGAAGGTCAGCAGAAGATCGGTTCCGCGCGCGCTGGAGGTGAGCGGCAGCCAGGACGAGGAATTATACATCCGGAGATAGCCGAACACGATGACGATCGCCGGAATGACCAGCGGCAGCAGCGTGATGAACTCGACGATCGGGCGCAGGCGCGGCAGCTTCAGCTGGACGACATAGGCCGTCGGCACTGAAAGCGCGATGCCGACAAGAATGGTGCAGACCGCGATCACAGCCGAATAGCCGAAGCTCGCCTGGAAATAGGGATCGGCCAGGACGATGCGATAGGCCTCGAACGAATAGCGGCCGCGCTCCATACGCAGCGAGAATTCGAACGTCGCGATCAGCGGCACGAGAAAATAGGTCGCGCCGAAGATAACGCCGAGCCAGGGGAAGAAGCGGGATTCTTTCCATCGGATCCACCGCCCGGTGCGCGAGCTCAGCCAGATATAGATGCCGTTCGAGATGCCGGTGATCAGGATCATGCCCAGCGCCAGCGCATAGCCGAGATTGGGATCATGCAGCACGTCGCCGCGGATCTGCGCGTAGAGCAGAATGGTGATGATGTTGAGCGACGAGCCGGTCAGCGCATAGGCCGTCGCGATCGCGCCGAAGGAATTGGCAAAGAGCAGCATGAAGGCGCCGAGCAGGCTCGGCCACAGAATCGGCAGCGCGATCATGCGCCAATACTGCCAGGTCGAGGCGCCTAGGATCGACGAGGCCTCGCGCCATTCGCGCTTCAGCCCGTCCAGCGCCGGCGTCAGGATCAGCACCATCAGCGGGATCTGGAAATAGAGATAGGTGAGGGTCAGCCCGGAGAAGCTCAGCAGGTTGAAGCCATAGCGATAGATGTTGATGCCGAAGATGTTGAACAACAGCGCGGTGACCAGTCCGGTTCGCCCCAGCGTCGCCAGGAAGGCGAAGGCGAGCGGCACGCCGGCGAATTGCGAGGCGACGCCGGAAAAGGTCATCAGCATCGGCCGCACCCAGCGCGGCAACTTGCCCAGCACGATGGCCAGCGCCAGCGCGAAGCCGAGCAGCGAGCCAAGCAGGGCGGAGGCCGCGCTGATCGCGATGCTCATCCGGTAGGCCTTGATGATCGTCGGCTGGTTCAGATTGGCGATGTTCTGCAGCGTGAAGCTGCCATCGGGCGTCTGAAACGCGCCGATCACCAGATAGCCGGCCGGCAGGATCAGGAACATCAGCGCGAAAATCAGGAAAGGCACGACGCCAAGCCAGCTCAGCGACATCGGGCGCGGCTTCGTGGTGGCGATCTCGACTGTCGATTGAGCCATGGGCACCCTGTGCTGGCCGTCGGTTCTGGAATGCAGGATGCTGGCGCACCCGGGAAGAGGCAAGGGGCAGGGCCGAAATAAACCCGGTTCGCCCCGAGCGCCGGACATAGCCGGCAAAGCGACAAAAAAGAGCCTGGTTGGACCAGGCTCTTTTCTTTCGCGTCAGCCCCGGGGAGCGGGGCCGGGATCGTCGACTACTTGGCGACTTCCGCGCCGACGACCGTATCCCACTGCTTGGAGATCACTTCCTTGGAAGCGTTCTGCTGCTCGACCGTCGGGAAGATGGCCTTGGCATAGGATTCCGCCGGCGGCAGCTTGGCGAGCAGATCGACCGGGATCTTGCCGTTCTTGGCGAGATCGTCGAAGCGGATCGGGTGGCAATAGCCCTTCAGCCAGCCGAGCTGGCCCTCGTCCGAATAGAGATATTCCATCCACAGCTTGGCGGCGTTCGGATGGGGCGCATAGGCGCTGATTGCCTGGACATAGACGCCAGCGACGACGCCCGTCTTCGGCACGACGACCTCTGCGGCCGGGTTGCCCTTGAGAATGTCGCGCCAGCTGAGCGCATTGTAGTCCCAGGCGATGATCACAGGGGTCGAGCCCTGGGCCAGCGATGCCGACTTACCGATGACGGGCACGAAATTGCCCTTCTTGTTCAGCTCGGCGAAGAACTTGAGGCCTTCCTCGCCCGCCTTGGCGACGTCGCCCTTGTCGCCGGAAAGGCCGGCGGCGAACACGCCCTGGATCGCCTGGTTGGCGACGCGCGGGTCACCGGCCAGCGCCACCGAATTGGCGAGGTCGTCGGCGAGCAGGTCCGGCCAGTCCTTCGGCACGGTCTTGACGATGTCGGTGTTCACCAGGAACGACAGCACGCCGTAATAATCGCCGTACCAGTAGCCTTCGGCGTCCTTGGCGGCGTCCGGGATCGTGTCCCAGGTCGAGACCTTGTAGGGCTGCAGGAGGCCTTCGGCCTTGGCCGAGGGGCCGAAGGAGAGGCCGACATCGATGACGTCGGGCGCCTGCGGGCCGGTATTGCCCTTGTTGGCCTTGATCGCCTCGATCTCGTCGCCCGAGCCGGCATCGGGGTTGAGCTCGTTGACGGCGATGCCGTACTTGGCCTTGAAGCCTTCGATGACGCCGCCATAGCCGCACCAGTCATGCGGGAGGGCGATGGTCGTGAGCTGGCCTTCCTTCTTCGCCGCTGCGATCAGCTCGTCCATGTTCTGGCCGAGCGCCACGCCGGATGTCGCGCAGATGGCAAGTGCGGAAACCGAAATCCGCATCCAGTTCGTCTTCATGCTTCTTCTCCCTCGGCGACGTATCGCCCCGTTGCCCCGGCACGGCCCCCTGGCCGGCCTGATGATAAGCCGTCTACTTTCAACGCTAGCACGCATTCTTGAAGCTTGGATGTCGCTCGGAGTCGAGGCGCCTCGCGGCTTTTCGCCGGCTTTGTCAAAGTTTGGCACAACTCCAGCGCTTCCCAATGCCTCCGATTCCCCTCTGCCTGGCGCACGAGACGCGCCCGGCGGCAGGAAGTTTAGCGCAGCCGTCCGAGACTCGTAAGCCGCCTCGTGAAATGGCAGAGGGCCAGAAGGGAAGCCCGCGGGGGCCGGTCAGTAGAGCCACGCCAGCGCGGGCAGGAAGTCGAGATTCTGGACATATTCGAGCGCTTCCATCAGCGGGAAGATCGCCAGGAACAGCAGCCCGTCCAGGAAGGTCCGCTTCAGCGCGTGGGTGGAGAAGGCGACATCGGGACTGTCGCGATAGAGCGCGAAATTCGGCCAGAACAGCGGCGTCCGCGCGGCATAGGCGACGAATTCATCGCCAAACAGCGTCCTCAGGTGATCCGCCTCCTTAGTGGCGGTCATGGTGAAGGCGATGTAGCTGAACACGCCCAGCATCAGCGCGATCAAGACGGATCCGAAGATCAGCCCGACGCCGACCGCGCCGATCGTCGAAAACAGATAGAGCGGGTTTCGCGTCATCGAATAGGGGCCGAGCGTGGTCAGGGCGCGGTTCTTGCGCGAGCCGATATAGAGAATGCTCCACATTCGCCCGGCGACGCAGACGAGCACCAGGCAGAAGCCCGCGGATTCGAGGAACTCATGGACCTGCCCGGTCCAATAGGGCCGCACCAGCAGCAGAAGCAGGGCGAAGACCATCGCCGCGATCTGGACGAGATGGATGCGCAGTCTCTGGTTGAGCGCTACTGTTCGCACATTGTGCCCGCCGCAGGAGGAAGGAGAATTTCGCTTGGGTCCGCATTGTAGCCAATCCGGCCGGGCGAAGGCATTCGAATCGCTGCGGCATCGACGCTCGGCTCGGCGGTGGACGCTCCTCTCTCGCGGCGAGACGGTGCGTGTGGGCAAGGGGGCAGGGCGCGGCGCCGGCGGACCAGGGGGGCGGTGAACGGGGAGGCGGCTTTCGGGGCAAGCGCCAGCGTGGCGGGGATGCGGAGCCAGATCCCGGGGCGGCGCGGGAGGAGGCGCCGAAATTCCCGGAGGCGATATTTTGGGGGCTGTGGATTGCGAAGGGATTGCCGAAACAGTCGCTTGACCGGGCCGCCGAAACCCCCTATCTCCACACCCACGGCGCGGCCAGCGGCAAACGTCTCCCAGCGGATCGATCGATCGGCACATTCGGCGAGACAGCCAAACGGCCTTGTTGGGGAATAGTTTAACGGTAGAACGACGGACTCTGACTCCGTTAGTCTTGGTTCGAATCCAGGTTCCCCAGCCACTTCGCCAAACCCAGTAGATCTAGCGACTAGATGAGATCGATGGCCTTGTATTGGGCCTCATCCTCAACAGTTGGGTGCGTCCCACGACGGGGGCTATCGCCGCTATCGCGGGTCCGGACCGTCGTCGCTCTTACTCCGTCGTTTGCACTACTTAGCTCCCGGGCGGGTTGGCCTCCAGGATATTGTCCCGGAAACAGGCGGCCGTAATCGGAGCAAGGCGATTAAGCCGGTAGCTAGAGAAGGACTCTGGCGTACTCCTCGTTTCGATCTCGCACATTCAGCCCAACGTCCCGCAATTTCGATGCTCAGCGGCTGCGTTCCGCCTGGCGCGCTAACGTTCTTAGGCGAACCCGTTCTTGAAACGTCCTTTTGCGCGTATGCTACGATCCGTGTCTAGCGTGGTGGGGCCGGGGTGATTATGGCAGGTTACCGAGGGTTGCTGCCCTATTTCCCCTTTACCTGACCTTGTAGAGCTCCTGGGACTGTGCCATCTCAGCAGGCCTGTCCTCGGTGGCGAGCGAGAAATTTCGGTTGGTCTACAAATGCCATTGTCAGGCAGGGTGATGGGAGTGTCCGGTGGCGGTGTCTCGCCATTGAAAAATGGCCGCCGATGGTATGTCGCCGCGTCCCAGCCGGGGCGCGAAGACGTTGCACAACTTCATCTGTCGCGGCAGGGCTTTATCTCCTGGTTGCCTCGCCAGCGCCGAATGGTGCGGCACGCGCGAAAAACCGTCGAGAAGTCGGTCGCCTTCTTTCCTGGCTATGTCTTTGTCGCCCTTGACCTCGAGACGGAACGTTGGCGTCCGATCAATGCCACGGTCGGCGTTCGCTCCCTGGTCATGCAGGCCGGTCGGCCGATGGCGTGCCCGGCCGGGTTGGTCGAGAGCATGCAGCTCCTGTCCGACGCCTCGGGGTTGATCAACGAAAACCCGCTGTTGACCGAGGGCGGTGCCGTGCGCGTTCTGGTAGGTCCCTTCGCCGAGATGGTGGGAACGCTGACCCGACTCGAGGGCGCCGGAAGGGTGCGCGTCCTTCTCGATCTGATGCATAGCCGGGTGGCCATTCAGATGGCATCCCGCGATGTGACGCCCATAACATAACGGGCGCCTCGATCGGGCTAAATAGTTCAAAATTCAATGTAATCTTGATATGTATAATCACTTGATTTAGTCGGGTTGATAAGCGATCGGTACAATTCCACTCGCGGGTGATTCACCCGGGAGTGCGGTAGCTATGAGCGACTTTGTGCTCGTAAACGGGTGGGCGTGCTGTGCCGCCGCCGGTCTTCTGAATTTGAGCTCATACAGCTCGGCAACTTGGCCGAGTGCGGGCGTGGCCCTTCTGCTCCCGCAGAGCCACTCCGCTCGGTTTGGCCACGCGAATTTTTCTGGGGGAATTCTTGAATCTGGACCACGCGAAGATCGCGGTGATTGGACTCGGCTATGTCGGCATTCCGCTTGGCTCGCCCGCATGCGTCCTTGCCGTCAAGGCGCTCGACGCTGTTGATGGTGGCCTGAGCCCGTGAAGTCCCGTTCCATGATTGGCGCCCTGCGCGAGATCTTCGCGCATGTCTCGCCGCAACGCCGCCGCCAACTCTTGCCCGTGCTGGCGTTGATGTTGGCCGGCGCCCTTGCCGAGTTGGTGTCGATCGGCGCCATCCTGCCGTTCCTGGCGCTCGTCGCCGATCCGCAGAAGGCGATGGCCGTCGGCCCATTGCGCAGCGTGCTCGAAAGCGTCGGCCTCGACACGCCGATGCGCGTCGTTACGGCTGCGGCCATCCTGTTCGCGCTCTCGGCTGTGGTGGCGGGCGCCGTCCGGCTGCTTCTGGTCTGGGTCAGCCAGCGCTATGTCTTCGGCATCGCGAAGGAACTCGGCGTCGCCGTCTATAGCCGCACGCTGCACCAACCCTATGCCTATCATACCGGCCAGAACAGCAGCGAGACGCTGGCGGCGATCAACAAGGCGCAGCTGGTCAGCACGCAATTGCTCGTGCCGCTGATGCAGGCGGCAAGCGCAACTGTTATCGCGATCTTCATCCTCGCCGGTCTGCTGTTCATCGATCCGGTGGTGGCGCTCGGCTCGGGCCTCGGCTTTGGCGCGATCTACCTGCTGGTCATGGTCACCACTCGGCGTGTGATGCGGCGCAACGGCCGGATCATCGCCAAGGCTCAGGGCGAGCGGCTGCAGGCCGCGGGCGAGGGGCTTGGCGGCATCCGCGATGTGCTGCTCGATCGCTCGCAGGACGTATTCATTGGGCGCTTTGAGGAAGTCGAGGCGCGGCTGCGCGCCGCGCAAGCGACCAACAATTTCATCGCCCAGACGCCGCGCTTCATCGTCGAGGGGCTTGGCGTGGTGCTGATCGTCGGCCTGGCGCTACTGCTCAGTTTTCGCGATGGCGGCCTCATCGCTGCGATCCCCTTGCTCGGGGCTCTGGCGCTTGGCGCGCAGCGGCTGGTGCCGCTGATGCAGCAGGCCTATGCCGGCTGGAGCGCATCGCTCACCAACGGCACGATGCTCCATGACATTCTCGACATCCTGCGCCTGCCGGATGCGCCGCAATTCGCGGGGGCCCGGGCCGGCGACAAGCTGCCCTTCGCCGGCGAGATCGTGTTGGAGAATGTCGGCTTCCGCTATCCCTCCGCCGACCGGCCGGCGCTGGAAAATGTCAGCCTCACCATCCCGAAGGGGTCTCGCGTCGGCATCATCGGCAAGACGGGCAGCGGCAAGTCGACCCTGATGGATCTCGTCCTCGGCCTGTTGTCGCCAAGCCAGGGGCGCATCCTTGTCGATGGCGTCGAAGTTAACGACGCCAATCGCACCGCCTGGCAGGCGCAGATCGCACATGTGCCCCAGGCGATCTACCTTGCCGATGCGACGATCGCGGAAAACATCGCCTTCGGCGTACCGAAGCACGAGATCGACCGCGCCCGTGTCGAGAGCGCCGCCCGCCAGGCCGAGTTGATGGACGTCATCGAGCGCCTGCCGGAGGGCTATGACACCTTCGTTGGCGAACGCGGCATCCGCCTTTCCGGCGGCCAGCGCCAGCGCATCGGCATCGCCCGAGCGCTGTACAAGCAGGCGACGGTCTTGGTGTTCGACGAGGCGACGAGCGCCTTAGATAGCGAAACGGAAGCGGCGGTGATGCGGGCAATAAGGAGCTTGGGAAGCTATCTCACCATCATCATAATCACCCACAGACTTTCTACAGTCAATGGCTGCGATTTTGTGTTGACTGTCTCCTCCACGTGTCATCCGGCCGGCGATACTGCATCAGAATCTTAAGTAAATCTGGCATGATAGAAAATAAAGACATCATCGTTTCAGTAGTTCTGCCCGTATACAACGGAGCAAAATTCCTAGACGAATCTTTGGCCAGTATTTTGGCTCAAACTGAGAGCCGATTCGAGTTGCTGGTCGTTGATGATGGTTCGACGGATCGGTCTCCTGACATTGTAACTCGTTGGATGATGCAAGACGCTAGAATACGTCTTATCCGATCACCCAAAAAGGGTGTAGCGGCCGCTTGCAATGAGGGAATAAGGCTGGCGCAGGGGCGCTATATAGCAAGGATGGATGCGGATGATATTGCGCTGCACGATCGCTTCGCGAAGCAGGTTCGCTATTTAGAGCGACATGAAAACTGCGTCGCTGTCGGCGGTGCGTATGTCGAGTTTTTTAACGACGGTTCCAGAGGGCGCACGCAGACCTGGCCCGCTCGCTGGACGTACAATTTGGATGATCTGTTTGGGCCAATTGGGATGCCTCACCCAACGGCCATGATAAAGATTGAAGCACTTAAGTCTGTCGGGGGGTATCGAGGGGCTTTTGTCAGTGCTCAGGATGTAGATCTATGGCTCCGACTGGCTAGTGAGGGGGATATCGACAATTTGAACGATGTCGTTCTGCTATATCGCCGGCATTCGGAGCAGGTATCGGAGCATCGAGCGATAGAGCAGTCCCTTTGCAGAGGGGTGGCAATGGCGATGTCAATTGCACGCCAAATTGATTCAGAGCCGAAATGGGATGCCGATGAACCGCTCTCCGCTCTTAGTGTGTCGAAAGTCGCGGCAAATAGTTCTCCTGAAATAGCTGCTCTACTTTACGCCGTGCTTGTAGAATACTATTTTAAACTAGGCGATGCTAAATCGTCTAGATACTATGCAAATCTATCATATCTCACTTTTCGCGGCGTAGTTAAATTAAAAATTGCTCAGGTATTGCTTAGACGTTGGTTGGTCCGCTCACTAAGCAACGGGGAAACTGGTCTTCCGACTAAGTTTATCATGGCTGCTCCGGTAGCATGGACCCAATCTCTCGGTGGGTATCTCTTTGAGAAGTTTCGCCGCCGTTGGTCGTCGTAGGTTTAAAGTGGGCGTCGAGATAATATGAATATACTTGTAGTCAGTGGATATTGGCCAACAAGTCGGAATTCGATATCTGGCATCTTTGTTGCCCAGCAAATTGCAGCCCTCGTTCGATGCGGTGTACGCGTGACGCTGTTGGTCCCCACGGCATCTTTTCGTGAGGTCGGGCGGCCATGTTCATTTGAGGAATTGGGCATAGCCGAATCGTCGGCCAATCTGGTTGAAGTACGTACATTTCGTTTTCCAGCAAGAATGGCCCCACTTCCTGGCGTCGTGGCTACTAACGCTCGGATTCTCGGACGCGCGATTAGGCGGGCGCTTGAGGCGCGTTCGCAGAGCGAAAAGTTTGACGCCTGCATAGTTCACGGCCTCCGTGAGCCAATTTCTAGTCTGCCGTATTGGCGTCACTGCGTGCGCGGTAAGGTCGTGTTAATTGTTCACGGGGAGGACCCGTTCTTTGAAGACCGCACTAATATCATGCGAGCAGAGCGCTATATTTCGCAAGCAATGTCGGAGAACGACGAATTCGTTGTGGTAGGAAATCGGCTTGTTCGATACCTTAAGTCGTTCGGCGTAGATTCCGTGAGGGTGAGCGTGATTCCCAACGGCACAGACCTTCCCGCATATTGCGACGTGACCGACTATCAGCGACCTATTACAGATACGCGAAAAATCGTTAGTGTTTCAAATCTAATTGAAATCAAGGGTATCGATGACAATTTACGCGCACTGGCCCGAATTGCTTTGGAAAGTCCTGATATTGATTGGGAATACAGGATCATCGGCGACGGGATTTACCGTTCCTCCCTTCAAGAGCTGAGCCACCAGCTCGGACTTTCTGAGCGTGTCAGATTTCTTGGCCGACTAAGTTATCAGGAGACGATGTCAGAGGTCGAGAAATGCGATGTCTTTTCGCTGCCGAGCTGGGCTGAGGCATTTGGCATTGTCTACTTAGAAGCTATGGCACGGATGCGGCCCACGATTGGATGCACGGGAAATGGCGCCGCTGATATCATTGAAGATTATTTCGATGGTTTTTTGGTGCCGCCACGATCACCAGAGGCGCTTTCTGCGATATTGAAAAAATTGTTGCGAGATCCTGTCCGTTGTGGGGAAATCGGATTCAAAGCTAGGCAGAAAGCAGAGAATTTCTCTTGGGATACGAATGCAGTAAGTGTGCTTGAGATTCTGCAATAATATATCGTACTGTATCGTAATTATATATATTTATAAAAATACTATATACACAGCAATTTAACAAAACTAGATTGTGGGCGCGAAATTATCCCATTCATATTTGTAATAGCATTATTGCTTCGTGTCGGATCTTCCGCAACGGCGGATGTAAGCTATATTCTATTGGTCATATTAGCTTTTCGAGCGCGCGGCGGGGCGCTACTCGCCCTTTTGTTTTGCTGGCTGTTCACTATGATTAGTCCAGGTATTGCTCCGATTTCAGGGTTTTCTTCGGCAGGTCGTTATGCCGTTATATTTGCTGCAGCCTTATCTGTGCTTATGAAAAATCGGTCCACAGTACTGGCATATGACGCCGTCCCAACACTATTTCTTGGAATTTTCATAACTTTCCATTCTATATTATTCAGCCCTATTGTGGATGTCTCGGCGTTGAAGTCCATCTCATGGACTATTTCGATGCTTACGGTCATCACCGCATGGCGGCAATTGTCTCATGACGACTGGGATGCCGTTAGCCTCCAGGTCTTTCGGAGTCTAATCTTGGTGATGGTCGTTAGTCTGCCACTCCTTGTGTTGCCGCTCGGCTATCTCGTGAATGGAACGGGCTTTCAAGGCATTCTCAACCATCCACAAGCGATGGGGCCTACGCTGGCTCTATTGGGTGCCTGGTCTGCTAGTCAAATGTTCGGATCCAAGCGTCCGCCGTGGCATGTTGTGATTCTCGTGATTGTTTGTGTCGTCCTTGTATTGCTATCAGAGGCCCGTACCGCAGGTCTGGCCCTTTTAGGGGGATTTAGCTTTGCTGCCCTATGCGTCTCCCTATTGAGCAAGAGAAGACTAGTTTCTACGCTTCCAGGATTGTTCAGTCCTCGCTTTGGGTTGATTACAGTTGTTGGAGTAGTTTTATTATCGCTATTTGGCTCGAAATTTCTCGGTAATATTGCATCGTATATTTCCAAACGGGGTGAGGCGTCAAATCTGATGGAGGCCTATCAAGGATCTCGGGGGTATCTTATCGACGCTATGCAAGCAAATATTTCCATGTCTCCTTGGCAGGGGATCGGATTTGGTATCGCTTCGATCCCTGAGGCCATGGTGGTGACTCGCGATCCTATGCTCGGCCTGCCAATTGGAGCCGCAATCGAGAAGGGTGTGATGCCTCTTGCGGTTCTAGAAGAGTTAGGAATCCCGGGTTTTATATTCGTCGCAGTTTGGATTGCGTCTGTGTTGAGGAGAAGCGCTCGTGGTGGGGTCGCTTCTCTGAGCGTGGCTCTCACGGTGTTACTCCTCAATCTAGGAGAGAATACGTTGTTTTCGGCCGGTGGTTTTGGGATGCTGCCCATCATACTGCTCGGATGGGCGATCACCAGCGCGGATCATCTATCGCCCGTGCGACACGCGCCGAACCGTCGAATGACTCAGCCAGCATGACGCGTTCGCCGCGAGAGATCTGGTTCTGGCAGCGTATCGTGACTCCGCATATGACGGCCTTGGCGGCCGGTCTTGCGAGAGCGGGGTGCGCGGTCACGTATGTGGCCGAACAGGAGATGTTGCCCGAGCGACAGGCTCAAGGCTGGGCGCGTCAGCCCATGCCGGGCGTCGAGCTAAATTATGCTTCTACTGGCGCGGAGATTGATCGACTGACGGCGGCAGCGCCGCATGACGCGGTTCACATTTGCCAAGGTGTGCGCGGAAATGGGTTGGTAAGCTACGCCCAGAAGGCTCTGGCTCGGCGAGGAGCTCGCCAGTGGGTCGTCATGGAGACTGTCGACGACTCCGGTTGGCGAGGTGTGCTAAAACGGTTCGAATATCGTCGTCTCTTTGCGACGCGGCGCGGACGCATGGAGGGCGTCCTCGCCAATGGTCGTGGTACGGCGGATTGGATCGCCTCTAGAGGGGTGCCGAATGCATTGGTATTCCCATTCGCATACTTTCTGCAGAAGGCTACGGACATAGACGAGTGCGATGAGCATCGCCCGAACTCGAATTCGCGTTGCATTTGTTGGTAGGTTAATCGAACTCAAACGGGTACGTCTGTTGATCGAGGCAATCTCCGGTCTTGCGTCCCAGAACGTCGAGTTGGCCATTATCGGTACCGGTCCGCTTGAGGGTGAATTGCGGACCATGGCAGAAGCGCTTTTGCCGGGCCGTGTCCTCTGGATCGGGGTGTTACCGATCGAGGAGGTACCGAAGCACATGGCTCAAGCCGATTGTCTCGTACTTCCCAGTCGCCATGATGGCTGGGGCGCCGTTGTGTCCGAAGCGCTCATGGTTGGAACGCCGGCAATATGCAGCGACCGATGTGGCGCGGCTGGGGTTGTCCTCGCAAGCCGGCGCGGCGGGGTGTTTCCGTCGGGTGATGTCGGAGCGTTGACGACCCAGCTTCAGCGTATCGTTGATGGCGGGCGGCAATCATGGCAGCAGCGTGCAGAACTGGCTGACTGGGCGAAATGCCTGGGTGCCGAGGCAGGGGCAACCTATCTCACTGAGATCCTGCGATACGTCGAGACTGGAGGGGCTCGGCCGGCTCCGCCCTGGGAGGGCGCTGGGAGCGCGAGGGACCAGACCTCGATCGGATCTCTGCTTTCGTGACTAGGATGGCGGCGCAATTGGCGAGGCGACCTCGGATCCTCGTTTTTGCAGGGCACTATCTTCCGGGCTTTCGTGCCGGAGGGCCTATCAGGACGATCGCCAATATGGTCGATCAACTGGGCTCCGAATTTGACTTCCGCGTTGTGACTGCCGACCGCGATTTGGGTGATTTGAGCGCGTATGTGGGCGTGGAGGTGAATTCATGGAATGTCTGCGGAAGGGCGCAGGTATTCTACCGTTCCCCTGGTCCTCCGGGATGGTCCGCGCTCCTGGAACAGTTGGCGACCATCGACTATGATCTGATCTATCTCAACAGCCTATTCGGCACCGACGCCGCTTTGCGCCCGCTGCTCTACCGGCGCTTGGGAAGACTGTTGCGTCGTCCCGTTCTCCTCGCCCCCCGCGGTGAGCTCAATGTCGGAGCTTTGCAGCTAAAACGGCTTAAGAAGAAGACCTTCTTATCGATTAGCCGTCCGCTGGGGGTCTACAGCGGTCTGTTTTGGCAGGGTTCGAGCGCGGTCGAGGCCGACAGGATCGCGCTTGAAATGACGGCTCCCCACGAGAGGATTTTTGTCGCGCCGGACCTGACCGGTTGTGCGACCGATATCACGAGTGGGTCAGCCGTGAGGTCGAATGGCCACCAGTTACACATTGTATTTCTCTCCCGCGTCAGCCCCATGAAGAACCTTCGCCAAGCCCTCGCCGTTCTTGCCCAGGTGTCGCGACCCGTTTCATTCGATATCTACGGGCCGATCGAAGACCGCACCTATTGGAAGGAATGCGAGGTCGCCATCGCCTCGCTGCCCCCCCATATCGTCGTGCGATACGGCGGGGAAGTCGTGCCGGCCGATGTCGAGAAGACGCTTTCCGCCTATGATCTGTTCTTCCTGCCTACGCTGGGCGAGAACTATGGCCACGTCATCCGCGAGGCGCTGTCGGCGGGCGTGCCGACGCTGATCAGCGATCGTACGCCTTGGCGGGGACTGGCTGAAAAGGGGGCGGGCGCCGACATTCCGCTCGAGCAGCCGGAAGCCTTTGTCGCGTGGATCGAGGCCTTTGCCGATCTTCCCGTGTCCCAACGCGCGGCGATGCGCGTCGCTGCCCGGCAACTTGGCGACGATCCCGTGGTTGCGGCTACCAACCTTGAAGCCAACCGGTCCATGTTTCATCAAATCCTCGGCTCGAGAGCCGGCTGATCCGAACGAGCAATCCAAAACATGTTTGAGAATAAGACGCTTTTGATCACGGGCGGCACGGGGTCATTCGGGAACGCAGTCCTGCGCCGCTTCCTTGATTCCAATATCGGCGAGATCCGGGTGTTTAGCCGCGATGAGAAGAAGCAGGATGACATGCGCAAGCGCTATGGGCATCCGAAGCTCAAGTTTCATCTCGGTGACGTGCGCGATGAACGAAGCGTGGCGGCTGCCATGCATGGCGTCGACTACTGCTTTCACGCCGCAGCGCTGAAGCAGGTACCGTCCTGTGAATTCTATCCGATGCAGGCCGTGCGCACCAACGTGCTGGGAACGGAGAACGTCCTGACCGCTGCCCATGCGGCCGGGGTGAAGCGTGTCATTTGCCTCAGCACTGACAAGGCCGTCTATCCGATCAACGCCATGGGCATCAGCAAGGCGATGATGGAAAAGGTCATGGTTTCCACGTCGCGGAGCTTCAACGGTGGCGAGATGGTCACCTGCGGCACCCGCTATGGAAATGTCATGGCGTCGCGGGGGTCCGTAATCCCTCTCTTCGTACAGCAGGTCCTGGAGGGCCGGCCGATCACGGTCACGGACCCTGCCATGACCCGCTTCATGATGACGCTCGAGGATGCTGTCGAATTGGTTCTGTATGCATTCGCACATGGCAACAATGGCGACATTCTCGTCCAGAAGGCGCCGGCAGCGACCGTCGAGACCCTGGTGCGCGCAATCCTGGATCTGCTCGGAAAGCCGGACCACGAAGTGCGCGTCATAGGCATCCGGCATGGCGAAAAGCGGTTCGAATCCCTCCTCGGCCGCGAGGAAAGGGCCCGCTCAGACGATTTGGACGATTATTTCCGAGTGCCGCCGGACGATCGGGATTTGAACTATGACAAATTCTTCGATCAAGGCGAGGAAGCTCTAGGGCTGGCGAGCGAATACAATTCTGAGAACACAACCCGCCTGGACGTCGAAGGGATGAAGGCCCTGCTGCTGAAGCTGGAGTTCATGCAGCGCATTGTGCGTGGCGAACGCGCTGCTCTGGAGGATTGAGTGATGGCCATTGTTGTGACGGGCGCGCATGGCTTCATCGGCCAAAACCTCGCGATCCGCCTAGCCGAACGGGGTGAGAAAGTCATTGCTATAGGGTCTCGTTCAACCGAGGCGGAGTTGCGATCGGCCTTGGAGCAGGCGGATCTTGTTTTTCATCTTGCCGGGGTCAATCGACCGCAGGACGACAGCGAGTTCCAGTTGGGAAATGTCGGCTCCACAGAGCGGATCTGCGCTGTTCTCACGAGCCTCGGTCGGGCAGTCCCGATCGTGTACGCGTCTTCGATCCAGGCAGAGCGTGACAATGCCTATGGTCGCAGCAAGCGCGCCGCAGAGGGTGTGCTGCAGGACTACGCCAGCACGACGTCAGCGTCGGTCGTCATATTCCGCCTGCCCAACGTCTTCGGCAAATGGGCCCGGCCCAACTACAATTCCGCGGTGGCGACGTTCTGTCACAATACGGCTCGTGGACTGGACATAAAGATCCATGATCCCGCCGCGCCTCTGTCACTGGTTTATATCGACGACGTTTGCCACGCATTCCTGGCTCAAAACGGGGCGCAAGCTGCCGGCGCCGCTTTTGTGGGTGTGACGCCAGTCTACCGAACCACTGTGGGCGAGGTCGCGAACCTCATCGGCGGATTTGCCCGGAGCCGTCATGACCTGACCACGGATCGGGTTGGGAGCGGCTTCATACGGGCTTTGCATTCAACCTATCTCAGCTATCTGGAACCGGCAGCCTTTGCCTATGACGTTCCGCGTCATGCCGATGCCCGAGGCGTGTTCGTCGAGATGCTCAAGACGCCGGACTGTGGCCAGTTCTCCTACTTCACGGCCGGTCCCGGCGTGACGCGCGGCCAGCACTACCATCATACCAAGACCGAAAAGTTTCTGGTTCTGACCGGTGAGGCTCGCTTCAGCTTCCGCCATATTGTCACGGACGAACGACATGACATCGTCACGCGGGGCGGTGAGGGGCGCATTGTCGAGACGATACCCGGCTGGACTCACGACATAACCAATGTCGGGACGACAGAAATGGTCGTCATGCTGTGGGCGAACGAGATTTTCGATCGCGAGCGGCCCGACACGATAAGCCAGAAGGTTTGATGCGCCGATGAAGAAGTTAAAGGTCATGACGGTCGTGGGCACGCGCCCGGAGATTATCCGGCTGTCTCGCGTGATGGCTCGGCTCGACGAGCATATGCATCAGGTCCTGGTGCACACGGGACAGAACTACGACTACGAACTGAACGAGGTCTTCTTCAAGGATCTGGAGCTCCGAAAGCCCGATCATTTCCTCAATGCGGCGGGAGCAACGGCCGCTGAGACGATTGGCCAGATCATAATCGCGGTCGACAGGGTGCTGGAGCTTGAGAAGCCGGACGCGTTGCTGGTGCTGGGCGACACGAACAGTTGTTTGTCCGTCATCCCGGCCAAGCGTCGCAGGATTCCCATTTTCCATATGGAGGCCGGCAATCGCTGCTTCGATCAACGCGTGCCCGAGGAGGTCAATCGGCGGATCGTCGATCATACCGCCGATATGAACCTGACCTATTCCGCCATTGCGCGTGACTATCTGCTTGCTGAGGGGCTGCCGCCCGACCGTGTCATTCGAACCGGCAGTCCGATGAACGAGGTTCTCACTTACTATCGGCCAGGCATAGAGGCCTCGAACATTCTCCAGGAACTTGGGGTCGACCCGAACCGGTATCTGGTTGTCAGTGCCCATCGCGAAGAGAACGTCGATTCGGAACGTCAAATCCGCAGGTTGGCTGATTGTCTGAACGCCGTAGCCTCCCATTACGACGAGCCTGTATTGGTCAGTACGCATCCGCGGACTAGGGCCCGTGTCGAACGCTTTGGGCTGACGTTCGACCCTCGAGTTCGGCTCCTGAAGCCCTTCGGCTTCCTGGACTATGTCGCGCTCCAGATGAATGCGCGAGCGGTGCTCTCTGACAGTGGCACGATCACCGAAGAATCGTCGATCTTGAACTTCCCTGCCTTGAACCTCCGAGAAGCGCACGAGCGCCCTGAGGGCATGGAAGAGGCCGCCGTGATGATGGTCGGGCTAAATCCGGAGCGGGTTTTGCAGGGATTGGAAATTCTCGAGTCTCAGAGAAGAGGGGAGTCGCGAGATCTAGATATTGTAATAGACTACTCATCAAGAAATGTTTCTGGCAAGGTCTTACGGATAATTCTGAGCTACACCGACTACGTTTCCCGTGTGGTTTGGAAGACAGACTGATACTTTAAGATGAGAATACTGATTATCTCTCAATATTTTTGGCCCGAGTCGTTTCGTATAAATGACTTGGCCGATATCTTAGTTCCAAGGGTCATACCGTCACGGTTTTGACGGGAGTTCCAAATTATCCGGAGGGCGCTGCCTTTCCAGAGTATGTTAAGGACAAGAGGAAATTCACGCGTCTAAACGGTGTAGAGATAGTTCGCGTTCCTATGCCGGTTCGGGGAAGGGGCCGATTAAGACTTGCATTGAACTACGCTGTATTTCCTATGAGCGCCTGTACAATTGGTGTTTGGCGGCTACGAAACGCAAGATTTGATTCCATCCTTGTATGTCAGCTTTCCCCAATTACATCTGCAATCCCGGCAATTCTATTCAAGCGGCTTAAAAAGGCTCCCATTCTACTTTGGATACTGGATCTCTGGCCTGATAGCTTGTCTGCTGTTGGCATCGTGCGATCTCAACGAGTGTTAAATTGGATCGGTCTGGTTGTGAAGTTCATATATCGCAACAGCGATCGAATTCTTGTTCAGTCAAAGGGCTTTGCTCGAAGTGTAGAAGAACACGATGGAGATGGGCGATCTATCCGATATTTTCCAAGTTGGGTTGAGTCGGAGTATTACAAGGTAGGGAATGAACGAGCTGTCGAACTAGCATACTATCAAGACACTTTTAATGTCATGTTCGCCGGCAATATCGGCGAGGCGCAGGATTTCCCAGCTATTTTGGGCGCGGCTGAAGCCGCCAGAGATATATCTGATCTGCGTTGGTTTATCATCGGAAGTGGACGGGCCCTTGACTGGGTTCGCCAGGAAATCTCTGTTCGGCGTCTTCAGGATCGGGTCGTTCTATTGGGCCGCCACCCGACCGAGCGCATGCCATCGTTTTTTCGAGCGGCCGACGCGCTCCTGGTAAGCCTCAAGAAAGAGCCTGTCTTTTCCATGACTGTTCCTGGCAAACTGCAAAATTACTTGGCATCGGGAGTGCCAGTTCTCGCCATGCTGGATGGAGAGGGTGCCCGCGTGGTGAACGAGTCTGGCGGTGGCCTGACATCCCCCGCTGGCGATGGCTTCGCACTGGCGCAATCCGTGCGCCAGCTGAAGGCCATGACCGAAGTCGATCGTCGCGCGATGGGAAGAAGGGGACAGGATTACTGTCGACGTGAGTTCGGGCGCGATATTTTGATGTCCCGACTTGAAGGATGGATGGCGGAAGTCTCGCGGTCGACGGCTGGCTGACCCGCTTACCGGATCTCCGACTGAATGCTGTCGACAGTCCGTTGATCCGGTCGCCAGCCCCAGGTTGCCCAATGCGTCCGGTCAATGATCAGCGGCTCGAACAGGCTCTGTCCCATTTCGGCGCGGCCGGTGGCGCGCAGCATTGGAAGCATCGCCCAGGCCGGCACGGGGACGAGGAGCGACTTTGACCCAAGTGAGGTTCGCATTGCCAGGCATAGATCGCGCGTGCTGAGATCCTCGGCGTCGGCGGGAATGAAGACCGCGGGTGGCGTGGGGTGGTCGATCACCGCCTCCGTCGCCAATACGAGATTGCTGATGGAGCAGAAGCTTCGTTTCGCCGTGGCGGCGCCGAACGGCAGGGGAAGGCCGGTCTTGACGAGCTTAAGCAGCGCCTGGAAGCTCCCCTTGCCGCCGCGGCCATAGATCATCGGCGGGCGGACGATGACGAGTTCGATCCTGCCCGCACATTCGTCTTTGAGCTGCCGTTCCGCTTCCGCCTTAGAGCGGGCGTAGGAATTTTGGGGCTCAAATGGGGTTTGAGGGGTGATGGCCGACCCCGCGGCCTTGCCGTGAACGTGGAGGGAGCTGAAGAAGATGAAGCGCCTGACGTTCGCGGCGATCGCGGTGCGCGCGACATCGAGGGCGAGATCAATGTTCGCGCGCCGGATCTCGGATTCGGGGCGGTCGCTGGAAGCAATGCCTGCCAGGTGGACGAGGACATCGATGCCTTCAAGCGATTCCGGCGAGGAATTCAGTGGCTCGATCAACTGCCCGGATGAGGTGGTGGACTGGCGCCTGCCGAACAGGCGCATCGGACGGCATCGTTCAGTCAGTCGCCGGGCAAGGGCCTGGCCGATGAAGCCTGTCGCCCCAGTGATGCCTATGGTCGAGTTTCTATCCACGGACACGGTCCCCTTGGCCTCCGCCCATCACGGTTTGAAAAATGTAGCAGAAGTACTTTCCAATCGACGGCGCGCGAATCCAGGTCTCATCCTCGACCGCCAGCCTTTTGGGCGTGGACATGTCAATGCCCTTGACCTGAGCCGGTCCTGTGATTCCCGGTCGAGCCGAGTAGATGTTGCGGGCTCTTCGCTCCGCAATCAGTTCGAGCTGACTGGGCAGGCTTGGGCGCGGACCGACAAGGCTCATCTCTCCAATGGCGACGTTCCAGAGCTGCGGTAGTTCGTCGAGCTTGAGGCGTCGCAGTCGGGCTCCGAGTCTGGTTACGGCACTAGGTGGCGCGTCATGAGTCCCAACGACGGGCGTGCCTTGCGCCATGGTTCTGAACTTGTAGCAAGTGAAGGTCTTTTCACCGCGTCCAACGCGCGTCTGTCTGAGAAGCGCTGGCCCCGGAGAATCCCGCCGGACCATCACGCTTAAAACAAGCATCACAGGCAATAGCAAAGCGCCTCCGACAATCGCCGCGGAAATATCAATCGAGCGAATAACACTGAGGGTAAGCAAGCTTTGCATGCCATATTTTTTCATGGAGCGATCCGGAACAAGTTCAATATCAGAGGCTGATAGTGTCAAAAACACACTTAGATCATCAATAGAGAATATATAACTAAGTCATGTATAATATGCAACAGGGCCGTGAAATTATTAAGTATTACTTAATTTGAATGACCTAAAGGCACTGTATACTGCGTTAGAGCGGGGCAAGCATTCGTGCGCGAAAAAGTGATGACGCTGACGCGTCCACAAAAGCAGTTGATCATCGGAACGATGGACCTGGTTCTTATCGGCTGCTCGCTATGGGCGGCGGTCGCGGTTCGGCTGGGAGCGTTTTGGCCTGACCAGGTCTGGGAGGACGGCTGGCCACTCCTGCTTGTGCTCCCGCTGATCGGCGGCGCCTTGTTCTATGGGGTTGGTCTTTACAAGTCGGTCTTGCGATCCATGGGGCGTCACGATGTGATTCGGATCGCGCAGGCAAGCTTCCTTCTCTCGCTGGTGCTCGCGGCGGTTGGATTTTTCGATTTCGGGCTGTTTTTGCCGCGATCCACCCCCATCATCTTCGGACTTCTGCTCGCCGTGTCGATGATTGCCGGCCGCGGCGCCGCTCGAAGCTATTATCAGCTGCTTCGCGAGCGTGGTGTTCAGAAGCGTCCGGTCATTGTCTACGGCGCTGGGGAAAGCGGCATTCAACTGGTAGCGGCCCTGAACGCAGGCCGAGAGTTTCGACCGGTTGCGTTTCTGGATGATGACAAGGGTCTTCAGGGGCGCTTTATCTCGGGACGGCGTGTGCATGCGCCCCGCGACGTGGATTACCTATCGAAGAAATTTGCGGCGACTGACGTGTTCCTGGCCTTGCCCTCCGTATCCAGAGCGCGGCGCAAGGAGATTGTCCACTTCCTCTCGCAGCGCCCGGTTCGGGTACAGACCATCCCCTCCATGGTGGAGCTGGCGGCTGGCTTCGAGAACATCGACAGGTTGCGAGAAGTGGGAGTCCAGGAGCTTCTCAATCGGGACGCGGTCGATCCGATGAGTGGGCTATTCTCATCCGTGCGAGGTCGGGCGGTTTTGGTCACCGGCGCCGGTGGTTCCATCGGTTCCGAGCTCTGCCGGCAGATCCTGACGATGGAGCCGTCGCGAATCGTGCTTTTCGAGATTTCGGAGGTCGCGCTCTATGCGATCGAGCTCGAGTTGCGCGAGATGGCATCGGAACTCAGCATCGAGTTGCACGCGGTACTCGGTTCTGTCTGCGATGCGGCGCGGCTGGAGCAGGTCATGAAGACCTATCGTGTCCAGACCGTGTATCACGCCGCAGCCTACAAGCACGTTCCGCTGGTCGAGGCGAATCCACTCGAAGGAATTCGCAACAACATCTTTGGGACCCGCGCCGTCGCGGAGGTGGCTGCGCGTTGCAAAGTCGACAGGGTGATCCTGGTCTCAACGGACAAGGCAGTGCGGCCGACCAGCGTGATGGGCGCGACGAAGCGGATGGCCGAGATGGTGCTGCAGCACGCTCAGGCTCGAACTGCCGAGACGATCTATTGCATGGTGCGCTTTGGAAACGTCATGGGATCCTCCGGCTCGGTGATTCCGCTTTTTCAGAAGCAGATTGCTGCGGGCGGGCCAGTCACCGTCACGCATCCCGAAGTCATCCGCTATTTCATGACCATACCAGAGGCAGCGCAGCTCGTTGTCCAGGCCGGCAGTCTGGGCAGGGGAGGCGACGTGTTTCTCCTGGACATGGGCAGCCCGGTGGCGATCCTCGACCTAGCGAGGCGGATGATTCATCTGTCGGGCCTTGAAGTCAAAGACGCGCAATCTCCCCAGGGTGATATCGAGATCGTCTTCACAGGGTTGCGACCCGGTGAAAAATTGTTCGAGGAGCTGCTGGTTTCCGGGGACGTGCTCTCCACGTCGCATCCCAAAATCATGCGCTCTCTGGATGGCCCTTCGGATCTTTGCGATCTGGACGGGATTTTGGCAGAACTCGAGACCGCTGTTGTAAATCACGACATATCCGGAGCGCTTCGTGTTTTGGTGCGCACTGTCGAGGGATTTGAGCAAGTCTATCCTGATGCGATGATGGTTGACATCCCGGATTCCATCGCGACAGACGCAAGGGCAGAAGCAAAGCCAGGGCGTGCACGGATAGAAAATACTGCGGCTCTGAGCGAGAATGCATCGTTCATTTCCGTAGGGTGACCATGCGTTACGCGGAGATTGATGTGATGCGGCTTGCCGTTACGCTCGCTTCTGTGGCGTTGGCCGCCAAACTGGCGCGAAACACGACCGGCCAGCCTTGATTTGTTCGTGTCGTGTTGGTACTTTGTGTTCGGATGCTCTGGCTTGTAATAAGCTGGGCGTACTGTTGAGAGGATGCCGATGTTAGTGGCAAGGATTTTTGCCTCGGGTATGGTTGCTCTGGCAGCCGTTTCGGGAATTTCGGTGTCTGGCGCCCAGGCGCTTTCGGCCGGTGAGTGTGGCTGTTTCTCGCCTGCCGGCGGTGCGCCGGTGCAGGCGACTTTGACGTCTACGGCGGGTCGCGTCGTGGTGTCTGGAAGCTCGGCGCCTCGGATCGGTGCGGCGGGTCAGAAGCTGGCTGTTGGTGATCGCGTTGCAGTCGGTGCCGGTGGCGCTGCCAACGTATCGCTTGGCGCCTGCGGCCTGTCCGTTCAGCCCGGGCAGCAGCTCCTGCTGCAGCGGGTCGATGGCGGAACTTGCGCATCGGTGCCCTCCGCCGCCGCCAGCGTGACGCCTAAGTCCGGCGCTCCGTCGGTACCGCTGGTTATCGGTGGCACGGCTTTGGTGGCTGGTGGTGTTGCCCTGGCGATCTCGTCGGGCGACGACTCGCCTGCCAGCCCCTGATATTTATCGGCTCCGACGAGTCCTGTTCTATTCAGTTGGCGTGATGGCGGGCTTGTGTCTCGACCGGCCGGGGCTGCGCCTTTGATCGATCTTCATACTCATATCCTTCCGTCCTGCGATGACGGCTCGCCGGATCTGGCGATGTCGCTTGCCATGGCAAGAATGGCTGTGGCCGACGGCATTCATGTGATGGCCTGCACGCCGCATATCATGCCAGGTCTTTATGACAATGATGGCCCGGGCATACAGCGCCGGACAGAGGCGCTGCAGGCGGCACTGGATGACGCTGGCATCGAACTGCGGCTGGTGACGGGCGCCGATGTCCATGTCGCCCCCGATCTCGCGCAGAAGCTCGCCACCGGCGCGGCCCCGACCTTGGCCGGCACGCGCTATTTCTTGCTGGAGCCGCCGCACCACGTTCTGCCGCCGCGTTTTGCCGAGTTCACGCAAAGCCTGATTGCCGCGGGCTTCACACCCATCCTGACGCATCCCGAACGCCTTACCTGGGTGTCCGCGCATTATGATGTCGTCGAGCGCGTCAACGCCATGGGCGTCTTGATTCAACTGACCGCAGGCTCGCTGACCGGCAATTTCGGTGGTTCGGCTCAAAAGCTCTCGGAGCGTATGCTCAGCGAAGGGCGGGTCGATCTCTTCGCCAGCGATGCTCATAATCTGACGGGCCGCCCGCCCATCCTTTCAAAGGCTTATGCGGCCGTCGAGGCCGCCCTGGGGGCGGATGAGGCGCAACGGATGTTCGTCGACACGCCGTACCGCATTCTGGCGGACGACGTTGTCACTCCGGTCGGTGGAAGGCGAGCAGTGCCGGCTCGCAAAAGACCGAGCGGTTTTCGTGATTTCCTGGGCAATTCCATGCGCCGGCTATTTGGAGACGGACGAAATGAGCAATAGGCCCAGACTGCGGCGCTTCGGAGTCATGGCGTCGGTCGCGCTGCTCTCGGCCTGTACCGTTGGCGGTCCGGACCTTCCTGCCAGCGGAGTGGCCACGCCGGTCAAAGCCTCGTCGGCCGCCCCGGCAATGGGGGCAGCCGGTGGGGCTTTGCGTCAGGTGCCCGAACTGCCGGCACCACCCGCGACGGCTGGCGGTACCGAGCAGCCCGTCACCGTGGGCGACACGCTGGATATCTCGGTCTTCCAGGTTCCCGACCTTTCGCGTTCGGCGCAGGTGGACAGCACCGGGCGGATCACCCTGCCGCTTGTCGGCACGCTCTCCGTCGCTGGCAAGCCGCTGCGCGCCGTCGAGGCGGAGATCACCCGCGCCTATGCCGCGAACTATCTTCAGAATCCCCAGATCACCGTATCGGTGAAGGACTCGGTTTCGCGCCGGGTCACGGTGGACGGCGAAGTCGTGCGATCCGGCGTTTATCCGCTGCCGCAGACGGCTTCGCTGCTGGATGCGATCGCGCTGGGCGGCGGGCTCAGCAAGGTCGCGGATGAGAACAAGGTGTATGTCTACCGCGACATCAACGGCCAGAAGCTCGTCGCAAACTACGATGTGGGGCAGATTCGGGCCGGCCAGCGCAGCGATCCGCGTCTTTATGGCGGCGATGTCGTCGTTGTCTTCAGCTCCGGCAGCAAAGTTGCGATGCAGAACCTCAAGGAAGCGCTTGGTGTGGCTGTGCCGGTTGCGCGGCTGGCGATTCCATAGCGCCATGCTTCTCACTTTGACACTACGGGACCTCATCGATGCATGATCGGCGCAGCATGGCGTTGGAGCGCGACGGGGCTGCGAGCCTTCCTGCCGCGGACTATTACAATGGTCCCGGCTACGGTCCGCGTTTCTTCGGCTATCCGGAGACGGAGGAGCCGACCGGCTTCGATCCGCTTCGAGTGCTGTTTTACATCGTCGAGTATCGTTGGCTGATCGCCATCCTGCTTGCGGTGGGTCTGGTTTCCGGTTTCACCATCACCATGATGCAGACGCCCAAGTACCAGGCGACTGCCCGGCTGGAAGTGCAGGTTCCTTCCGCGCGCGTGTTCCAGGACATGGAGCTGGTTTCGGAATCGTCGGACATACGCGCCTTCCTGACCGCGCGCGAACGGTTGAAAAGCCGTGCGTTGGCCCAGCGGGTCGTGCTCGGTCTCGGCTTGTCCGAGCGAGCCTCTTTCCTTTTCCCGGCGCCCGATTTTGCAATCGGCAACATCTTCCGCCGCGCATTTGGGAGCGGCGCCTCGCAGGCGCTGGACGACTACACACCGGAGGAGCGCGAAGAGATCGCGGTCAACCGGATTGTCGACAATCTCGCCGTCGATCTCGTTACCAATACCAGCCTTCTATCGATCAACTATCGGGACCAGGACCGGCGAACGGCGCAGGAAGTCGCCAACCAGATCGCGCAGAGCTACATCGATCAGAAGGTCGACCAGACCGGCGCGACCTCGGAACTGGCGCGGCAGTTCATTCAGGACCAGGTCGGACAGGTCAAAACCAAGCTGCAGGCTTCCGAACAGGAATTGGTCGACTACGCCAAGGAAGCCGGAATCACGGTGACCGGCGCCGAGAGCTCGCTGATCGAAAGCAGCATGCAGGCGATGAACGCGGCGCTTTCGAAGGCCGTCGAGGAGCGTCTCACCCAGGAGCGTCTCGTCCAGCAGATCAATGCCGGTCGTGGTGCCAGCCTCGAACAGGTCCTGGTCAGCGACGGGTTGCAGAAGCTGCGCGGGGAGATCGCCGCCCGAAGCGCCGAGTACCAGCAGAAGCTCGGAACCTTCAAGCCGGGCTTTCCGGAAATGCAGCAGTTGCAGGCGCAGATCCGCGAACTGCGCAAGCAGTATGACGGCGGTGTGGCGATCATCACCGATGGCGTCCGCCTGAAGCTGGACGACGCCATCTCGCGGGAAGCCGACCTGAAGCAGAAGCTGGCGGAAATGCAGGCCGAGCAGGCGGCGTATCAGGACAAGAACATCCGCTACACCATCCTGAAGCGGGAGGTCGATTCCAACCGGGCGCAGTACCAGAGCCTGATCGGAAAGCTCAATGAGGCGGGTATCGCCTCTGAACTTCGCCAGCAGAATGCCGTCATCGTTGATCTGGCACCGCTGCCGCGTTCGCCCGTGTCGCCGCGCCTGCCCATCAACATGGCAATCGCGCTCATGCTGTTCGCGGCCCTGGCTGCGGCGATCATCTATATCCTGGAATTGCTCAACAACACGTTCGTCAATCCCGACCAGGTCGAGAAGGAATTGCAGCTTCCCGTCATGGGAGTCTTGCCCGAGGTCGATGCGGAGCTTCTCGCAGCAAGTATCGCGGATCCCACTTCCGGCCTGTCAGAGGCCTACCGGAGCTTGCGAACCGCCCTTCAGTTCTCTGGCTCTGACGGGGCGCCCAAGACGCTGGTGGTTACGTCATCCGAGCCGGCCGAAGGCAAGTCGACCACCGTCTTCAAGCTGGCCAAGGATTTTGGCGTGCTGGGCCAGAAGGTTCTCGTCATCGATGGCGATCTTCGAAAGCCGAACGTCCATCGTCAGTTCAGCATCGACAACACGCTGGGCCTGAGCAATCTGCTGACCAATACCGTGCGCGCCGAGGATCTGCCGGGCGTGGTGCGTCAGACTAAGGAAGAGAACGTTTGGGCCATCACGTCGGGCACCATTCCGCCCAACCCCGCCGACCTGCTCTCCTCGCAGAGAATGGCCCAGTTGATCGAGAAGATGTCGCAGCGCTTCGACCTGGTGCTGATCGATGCGCCGCCGGTCGTGGGTCTGTCGGATGCGCCGATCCTGTCGCGGTTGGCGCATGGAACCTTGCTGGTCGTCTGCTCCAACAAGGTCACGCGAAAAGCCGCTAAGAATGCCTTGAAGAGGCTTAAGTCCGCCGGGGCGCAGGTCGTCGGTGTCGCGCTTTCCAAGTTCAGCGTCGGCAAGTTCGATTACAGCTACGCCTACCGGTACATGAATTATCACTATTACAACTATGGCGGAGAGACGCCGAAGCTGGAGGCGCAAGGTGGCGACGGCAAGTCTGAAGCGCAACGACCGGCTCGGAAGCATCGCCATCTGGTCGGCCGCGCTCGTGCTCTGCTTGCTCGTCTTGGCCGACGCCTTAAGCCGGTCGGCTGAGACTTCCGCGCCGCCGGCAGCCCTGCGGCTCAATCCCTGGAATGCCGATGCCCGGGTCGCCTCGATTTCCGCGGGGCTGACCGCGCAAGCTTCCGATCCGCCGGACCTCGGGGGGATGGCAGCGGCAGCCGAACGCGGCCTCTGGATTGCCCCCGTCGATGCTCGTTTCCGCTCGTTGCTCGGCGAAGTGCGCCAGCGGCAAGGCGACAGCGCGGCTGCGCAGCAGTTCTTTATCGACGCGCAACGGGTTTCCCCCACCGAACTGCACGCCCTTGGGCAATTGATACTGGCTGCCGGAAGTCGCGGCGACGTGGCGGAGGCGGTGCGGTTGCTCGACGTGATGCTCCGTCGCTGGCCCGATGAGCTCAAGGCCGTGGAGCCCGCTCTGCCGGATCTGTTGGCCAGCGCGGAAGGGCAACAGGCTGTCCTCGACGTCCTTCGGTCCGATCCGCCTTGGCGCAGCCGGTTGCTGTCGGCGCTGGCGCGCAGCGATGCGGGGCTGCCCCCGGCGTCGCAGCTTCTCCTCGATCTTGCCGGCTCCGCAACGCCCCCGACGGCAGGGGAAATCAGCACCGTCGTCAACGGCTTCCTTCGCGCCAAACGGTATGACGACGCCCACAGGCTTTTTCTGCTGACCCTGTCTGAGGCGGATTTTGCCCGCACGGGGCTGATCCACAATGGCCGCTTCGAAGTCGCGGCCAGCCCGTCGCCTTTCAACTGGCAGTTTGCCTCGACCTCGGCCGCCGAAGTTCGCCTCGACGGGGCGCCGCCCTATGCCGGGGCAGGGGTGCGCTTTCTCAACAAGCCGGCGAGAGATATCCGGCTCCGCCAGACCATCCTCCTCGCCCCGGGCCGCTATCGGTTTTCCGTCGATGCCTCCGCCGTCAGTCTTGTCATTCCGCGCGGGATCTACTGGTCGGTGCGGTGCCTGGCGCCAAGCCGGGAAATCGCGCGGGTCAACATCGATCCCGGGACCTATCGCGATCGTTCCCTCGTGACGGAATTCGCGGTGGAGGACTGCGCAGCGCAAAGTGTCGAGCTTCGCTCCGGCCTCGTCGCCGACAGCTGGGTCTACCGATACTCCGGTCGCGTGACCTTCCACAGCCTCGGCATCGAGAGACTTGACAGTGCAACTTCCAGCAACTGATTGGCGCAAGCATGCGCTGGGCGCCGTCATGGTGCTGGCGATGATGCTGGGTGGCGGGGCGGCCTCCGGTCTGTGGACGGATTCCGTCCTCGAGGGGATCATCCTGCTGGTCTCCGCGGCTGTGCTGGCCGATCCGGACGGCGAACCCATCGACAAGCGCGTGCTGTGGCTCGTGGGCGCCATTGCCTGCGCGGTGTTGCTGCAACTCATCCCCTTGCCCGTTCAATTGTCGGAGGCGGTTCGCCCCGACCTGTTGCTTCGTGCCAGAGAAGGTGGATTGGCTTTGTCGCCGATCAGCACGGATCTGGGGCGGACTCTGGGATGCCTGCTCTATGTCGCGGCCCTGGCGGCTCTGTTTCTAGCGATGCTACGGATCCGCGGTGAGGCCCTGCACGGCCTATTGCCGTTCTTTCTCACTGGCGTGGCGCTCAACCTGGCGGTGGCGGCGATCCAGTATGGCGCCTCCTCGCAGGTCGAAATTGCGACGGCTTTGCCTTTCACCGTCACGGCCGGTGTGTTCGCCAATCGCAACCATCTGGCCTCGCTGCTCTACGCTTCCTTGCCGTTTCTGATCTATCTGGCGACCTTTCGCGGCAAGGGGATCCTCGCCGGTCTCGGCATGCTCTGCGTGCTGCTGATCCTGCTGGCGGCCGGATCGCGGGCGGGCGCCCTGATCGGCATCG
Organism: Kaistia sp. UC242_56; assembly: GCF_044452255.1. Lineage (NCBI taxonomy): Bacteria > Pseudomonadati > Pseudomonadota > Alphaproteobacteria > Hyphomicrobiales > Kaistiaceae > Kaistia > Kaistia sp. UC242_56. The sequence goes on along the minus strand of NZ_JBIOAN010000002.1, from coordinate 3,182,194 downwards.
CGGTCATGGTTCTGTCGACCTTGTTTCTCAGCCTGCGCTCTCGTGTTGGGCTAGGCGCCATCGCGGGGCTTGTCGCGATCCTCGGCATCTATGCCATGGGCTCCTGGACACTGCTCGAAACGCGGGGGATCGAGGATCTCAGCCGCATGCAGATGGCGCGCACCACGATGGAGGGCATCGGCGACAACTGGCTGTTCGGCGTCGGATTCGGGACGTTTGCGCGCGCCTATCCGATCTACCAGGACACATCCGAGATCGTCCGCAACTACGTGAACCACGCGCACAATGACTTTCTGGAGCTGATCTTCGAGGGCGGTATCGTCTCTGTGGTCCTGCTGCTGGCCTATCTCGGCCTCGTCATCTGGCAGGTCGCCTCGGCCCGCTACAATCTGTTCCAGAAGGCGGCTGCGCTCAGCATTCTTTTCATTCTGGTTCATTCGGTCGTCGACTACCCCTTGCGAACCCTGGCCGTCGCCGTCCCCTTCATCTATTTCAACGCGCTGCTCTTCCACCTCGGCATTCGTCCCAAGGACCGCAAAACGGTTCGCCGCATCCTCGTTCGGCACAATGGCCGGGACATCCAGGTTCCGATCGAGGCGCCGTAGGGATCGTCGTAGGGCGCACTCCCTGACTCTTGACGGCATCTAGCCCGCTAAAGTGGCAGAAACCACGAAGAACCTGCAGCGAGTTTAAGCAGGTTGGTTTCTCAATGAGCAACCTGCAACAAATCAATCCCGCCTAGAAATCCAGTATTGCGTTCAAATTCGTTTGATGAAAAGTTGCGTATAGAGCAACCTTCGGAGGGCGGATGGAACGGTCTTCCACCATCTGTGACGACACGACAGAGCCTGCGGTCGAGGACGTGCCTGCGTCTCCGAACGGCTTTAACGTTGGTGCACGGCTGCGCGCATTCCGGCAGCAGAAAAACATCTCGATCGACGTCGTGGCGGCGAAGGCCGGCGTCAGCAAATCGTTCCTCAGCCGCTTCGAGCGCGATCTCGTACAGGCCTCCATAGCATCGCTTCTGCGCATCTGCGACGCGATCGACGTAAAGCCGGGGGCGATCTTCGATCCGCCGGCGACGAGCTTCGTCAAGGCGGGGCAGGGCGCGCCGATCAATCTCGGCGGTGTCGGCATGCGCGAGCGTATCGTCGGCGGCGTCGGCAACGAACACATGATGACGCTCCATTCCGTGATCGACCCGGGTGGTGGATCCGGCCCCGAGGCCTACGCCATCCGCGCCGATCTCGACGTCGTGCACGTCATCAGCGGTGAACTCGACATCTCCGTCGGCGGCGAGGACTACCACATGACCTCCGGCGACACGCTGAGTTTTGACCCGAAGATTCCGCATACCTGGCAAAACCCGTCAACGAGCGAGCCTTGCGTCACGCTCTGGATGATCGTGCCGCCCCCGGCCTGACCGGCCTTCCGAAGCTTTTCCCTGAGGCCGCCATGCAGAAGCTCCACGTCACCGACATTCACAAGCGCTTTGGCGATACCGAAGTCCTGAAGGGCATCGGCCTCGACGCTGCGGCGGGCGACGTCATCTCGATCATCGGCTCTTCCGGATCGGGCAAGAGTACGTTCCTGCGCTGCATCAACATGCTGGAGCGTCCGAACCGGGGCTCGATCCGCGTCAGCGGCGAGGTCCTGGACCTCGTGGCCGACCGCCGCGATGGAACCCTGCGCGCGAAAAGCGCCAGCCAGCTGCAGCGCATTCGCTCGCGCCTCGCCATGGTATTCCAGAACTTCTGCCTCTGGTCGCATATGAGTGTCCTCGACAACGTGACCGAGGCCCCCGTCAGCGTGCTCGGCGTATCCCGCAAGGAAGCGGTGGAGCGCGCCAAGGCCAATCTCGCCAAGGTCGGCATGAAGCCGGAAACCTACGAGCGCTATCCCTCCCAGCTTTCCGGCGGCCAGCAGCAGCGCGTCGCCATCGCCCGCGCGCTGACCATGGATCCCGACGTGATGCTCTTCGACGAGCCGACCTCGGCACTCGATCCCGAACTCGTCGGCGAGGTGCTGCGTGTCATGCAGACACTTGCCGAGGAAGGCAGGACCATGATCGTCGTCACGCACGAAATGGGTTTTGCGCGCCATCTCTCCTCGAAGGTCATGTTCCTGCACGAGGGGCGCGTCGAGGAGGAAGGCTCGCCCGAGGCCGTCTTTGGCAACCCCGAGAGCCCACGCCTACGACAGTTTCTGGCAGGTCGCCTTCAGTCCTGAACCATCGCCGCGCCGATTGCGGCTCACGAGATTTCGGCGCCAGGGCCCGGCGCCGGATGCAATGCCAAATAACCCTTTCAGAGAACGAGACTTCCCATGACGAAACTTTCTACCCTCTTTCTCGGCGGCTTCATCGCTCTGGCTTCGCTCTCGCCGGCGATCGCCGAGCAGGTGACGATCGCGACCGACGCCACCTTCCCGCCCTTCGAGTCCGTCGACGCGAATGGCAAGCTCGTCGGCTATGACATTGATCTGATGAGCGCCGTCTGCAAGGCGGCGGAACTCGACTGCAACATTATTGCCGCCGCCTGGGACGGCATGATCCCCGGGCTTACCGCCGGCAAGTATGACGCGCTGATCTCGCAGCTGACCGTCACCGACGCGCGCCGCAAGATCATGGCCTTCAGCGACATCTATTCGCATCCGACTTTCCGCTTCGTCGCCAAGAAGGGCGCCAATCTCGACATCAGCCCGGACGGTCTCGCCGGCAAGATCATCGCCGTCCAGACCGGCACGCCGATGGACGCCTTCGTCACCAAGACCTTCCCAAAGGCGACGATCAAGCGCTATGACGGCGGCAGCGCCCCCTATCTGGAGCTCACCGCCGGCCGCGCCGATCTGCACATGAGCTACGAGGCGCAGATCACGCACGCCTTCCTCAATGGCGACAACGCCGAGACATTTGAGCTCGTCGGCCCGCAATATACCGGCAAGGACGCGCCGGAATTTGGCGAGGGCGTCGCGATCGCAATCAACCGCCGCAACGCCGACCTCCTCGCGAAGATCAATGCCGGCCTCGCCAAAATCCGCGAGAACGGCGAGCTCGCGGCGATCGACGCCAAGTATTTCGGCAAAAACTAGGGCTGATCGATGCTCGGCGGCTATGTCATATCCGTGCTGGCGGCGGGGTGGATCACCCTGTCGCTGGCCTTCGTATCCCTGATACTGGCCGTCGTGATCGGCATCGCGGCAGCGCTCGCCAGGCTTTCCCGCTCGCGTGCTCTGCGCGTCACCGCCACGCTCTATACCTCCGTGGTCCGGGGCATCCCGGACCTCGTCATGATGCTTCTCGTTTTCTATTCCGTACCCGCGCTGCTCAGCCAGGCGGCGCAGGACTGGGGCTATGACGTCTATATCGAGTTCAGCCCATTCGGGGCGGGGGCTGCGACGCTCGGGCTCATCTTCGGCGCCTATATGGCCGAGACCTTTCGCGGCGCCCTGATGAACATTCCCAAGGGCCAGCTTGAGGCTGCCGAAGCTTACGGACTCGGACGGTTTCGCATCTTCTGGCGCATCCTGCTGCCGCAGATGATGCGTCTCGCGCTGCCCGGCTTCACCAACAACTGGCTGGTGCTCGCCAAGGCGACCGCGCTCGTTTCGCTGCTCGGCCTGCAGGATGTCATGTTCCGGGCCAAGGGCGCGGCGGAGGCGACGGCCAAGCCCTTCACCTTCTACCTGCTCGCCGGCGGGTTCTATCTCGCGATCACCGCCATTTCGCTCTTCCTCCTTTCCCGCGCCGCCAAGCGCTACGAGCTTGGCGTGAAGGAGCTTGCCCGATGAGCTGGGATATCATCGTCGAGAATCTAGGCTTCTATGCCCAGGGCGCGAAGCTGACGGTGCTCCTCACCGTCGCCTCGCTGGCCATCTCTTTCGTTCTGGCGATGCCGCTGGCACTCGGGCGCAATTCGCACAACGCGTTCCTGCGCAATGCGATCGCTCTCTATACGCTGGTCTTTCGCGGCACGCCGCTCCTCGTCCAACTGTTCCTGATCTATTACGGGCTCGCGCAGTTCGATCTCGTGCGGGAGAGCCTCCTTTGGCCGTGGCTGTCGAGCGCGCTCGTTTGCGTCATCCTGACCTTCGTCCTGAACACGACGGCCTATACGACGGAGATCTTCGCGGGCAGTCTTCGACATCTGCCGGTGGGGGAGATCGAGGCGGCGCGCGCCTACGGCATGTCGCCCTTCACGCGGGCGCGGCGCATTCTTCTGCCGGCCATGCTGACGCGCTCGCTGACGCTCTATGGCAACGAAACGGTGATGATGCTCCACGCGACGTCGCTCGCCAGCACCGTGACGCTGCTGGAAGTCACCGGCGTCGCGCGCAACATTGCGCTGAACTACTACATCATGTTCGAGCCCTATGTGACGGCGGCCGCGATCTATCTCGTGCTGACGCTCGTGCTCGTCCTGCTTTTCCAGTTCGCCCAGCACCGCTGGGCCGGCTACCTCCAGGCGCGGCTCTGACCGCGTCCTTTCCAGCAAGGATCATCCTTCCATGAACCAGAAGCCCGATCTCGGCGCCCTGTTCGGCGCGGGCGAAACCTCGACCTTCCTCGGCCTCGCTGCCTGCGACGACCTCGCCACTCTGGACGCGCCGATCGCGATCCTCGGCGTTCCCTGCGCGACGCCCTACCGCTCCGTCGGTGCCTATTGCCGCAACGCGCCGGACGCGCTGCGCCGCGCGACGGCCTCGCTTACGGCCAATCTCGAACGCCACGATTTCGACATTGGCGGCCAGGTCTTCCCCGAGCGGCGCCTTCGCGCGGTGGATTGCGGCGATCTCGCCTTCGATGAAGCGGACGGAGCCGCCAACCGCGACGCGATCCGCGGCGCGGTGCGCACGATCCTGGAGCGGAACGCCGTGCCGGTGCTTCTCGGCGGCGACGATTCCATCCCGATCCCCATGCTTCAGGCGATCGGCGACATGGCCGGCGACCGCAAGTTCACCATTCTCCAGATCGACGCTCATATCGACTGGCGCGAAACGCATATGGACGAGCGGATGGGTCTCTCCTCAACCATGCGCCGCGCGTCCGAGATGGAGCATATCGAGCGCATCGTGCAGGTCGGCGCGCGGGGCATCGGCTCGGCCGCGACGAGCGACTACGAGGATGCCGTGAAATGGGGTGTGTCCTTCGTTCCGGCGCGCGAACTCCACCGTTCCGGCGTCCAGAAGGCGCTGGACCTCATTCCCGAGGGAAGCGACATCATCGTCTGCGTCGATGCCGACGCGATCGACCCGTCCCTGGTTCCGGGCGTCATTGGCCGCTCGCCCGGCGGCCTCTCCTATGACGAAATCACCGACCTCATCCGGGGCGCGGCGGCGCGTGGTCGGATCGCGGCGATCGACTTCGTGGAGTTCATGCCGGAGCGCGACGTCGACGGCATCGGCGCCCTGACCTTCGCGCGCGTCATCACGACGGCGCTCGGCCTGATCGCCCGCCAGAAGGCCTGATCGCCCTTCATCGTCCTCCCGCTTGCACGGCCTCCCGCGTACCCGCGCGGGAGGCCGTTTTGCGTTCAGACCGAGCTGAGGAGAATGCTCGTCTCGCTGTTGAGAATACCGTCGATCTGTCGGACCTCGCGCAAGACGCGGTCGAAATCGTGCAGCGAGGAAGCGCGGATCTCGGCGATCAGATCCCAGCTTCCGTTCGTTGTGTGCAGCGAATGAAGCTCCGGCATGCCGCGCAGGCGCTTGATGATCGCCGTGGTCGACTTGCCCGCCACCTCGATCATCATCACCGCGCGGATCGCGTTGGCGTCATGATCCTGCCGCACGCGTACCGTGAAGCCGAGCAGCGCGCCGCTATCCAGAAGGCGGTCGATGCGCGCCTGCACCGTGCCGCGCGTGACGCCCAGAATGTCGGCGAGCTTGGACACGGGCGCGCGTCCGTCACTGCGCAGGACGTCGATCATCCTTCGATCGAGCTCGTCGAGCTGGTACATACAAAACGTCCGATTTTCATTGGCAAGATGCGTAGCATAGCATGCATTTTTCGCCATTACTGACATTTCGACCGGTATTTTGCTCGCCTATTCTGCGGTCTCTCCAGGCTTCTTCAACCTCCTGAAACGAGTGCCATGAGCGGTTTCGCAGCCCAGGCGCCATCCGGCGTCGTGATGATCCGTCCCCACCATTTCACGCCCAATCCCGAAACGGCGGCGGACAACGTCTTCCAATCGGCGGACGGCTTCCGTACGCGCGGCGAGATCGCCGAAGCGGCCTTCGACGAGGTAACGCGCATGGCCGGACGCCTGCGCGAAGCCGGCGTCACCGTCCATCTCTTCGAGGACGAGACCACCGCGACACCGGACTCGGTCTTTCCCAACAACTGGTTCTCGACCCATGCCGGCGGGCATGTCGCGATCTATCCGATGTTCAATCCGAGCCGGCGCCGCGAGCGCCGCTCCGACGTCATCGAGATGCTGAAGCAGCGCTACCGCGTCCAGGACGTCATCGACTATTCAGGCCTCGAGCCTGACCATGTCTTCCTGGAAGGCACGGGTGCCATGGTGTTCGACCATATCGGCCGCATCGCCTATGCGGCGCGCTCGAACCGCACCAACGAGGTCGCGCTGGAGCGCTTCTGCACGCATTTCAACTTCGAGCCCATGCTGTTCGAAGCCGCCGATGCGAACGGCGCGAAGATCTACCACACCAACGTCATCATGTGCGTCGGCACCGAGATTGCGCTGGTCGGGCTCGACACGATCGTTGGAGAGGCGCGCCGGGCCGAAATCCGCGCGCGGCTGGAGGAGACCGGTCGCATCGTGGTGCCGCTGAGCCACGCGCAGATCGGCGAGTTCGCCGGCAATGCGCTCGAACTTCGAGGCAGCACGGGGCGGTTTCTCGCGATCTCGTCGCGCGCGGCCGCCTCGCTGACGCCGGTGCAGCGCGAAAGCATCGAAGCCGTCACGCCCCTGCTGGCCCTCGACGTCCCGACGGTCGAACTCGCGGGTGGTTCGGTGCGCTGCATGCTTGCCGGTATCCATCTCGCCGCGCGTTCCGGGGCCGCCGCTTCGTTCGCCTGACCGCCTGAAAGTGGAGACGAAAGTCATGACTCCCAAGCTGAACGTCGTTCCCTTCGTGAGCGTCGACCACATGATGAAGCTCGTGCTGTCGATCGGCATCGAGCGCTTTCTTCTCGAGCTCTGCGCCTATGTTGAGGACGACTTCCGGCGCTGGGAGAGCTTCGACAAGGTGGCGCGGGTCGCCGCCCATTCGCCGGACGGGGTCATCGAGTTGATGCCGACGTCCGATGGCGCGGCCTACGGGTTCAAATATGTGAACGGCCACCCGAAGAACACGCGCGATGGTCGCCAGACCGTGACGGCCTTCGGCGTCCTGGCAGATGTCGCGAACGGCTATCCTGTTCTCTTTACCGAAATGACGATCCTGACCGCTCTGCGCACCGCCGCGACCTCCGCCGTCGCCGCCCGGCACCTGGCACCCAAGGGCGCGCGGACCATGGCGATCATCGGCAACGGCGCGCAGTCCGAGTTCCAGGCCCTGGCGATGAAGGCCCTGATCGGCGTCGATCGCCTGCGCCTCTACGACATCGATCGTGCGGCCAGCGAGAAATGCCGACGGAACCTCCAGGGCTTCGGCTTCGACATTGCGATCTGCGACGGGACGGAGGAAGCGGTACAAGGCGCCGAGATCGTCACCACCGTCACGGCCGACAAGCAGAATGCGACGATCCTCACCGACAATCTCGTCGGTGCGGGAATCCATATCAATGCGGTCGGCGGCGACTGCCCCGGCAAGACCGAGCTTCAGGCCGCCATCCTGCGACGCGCCGACATCTTCGTTGAATACCCGCCGCAGACGCGCATCGAGGGCGAGATCCAGCAGCTCTCGCCCGATCACCCGGTCACCGAGCTCTGGCGCGTCATCGTCGGCGACCTGCAAGGCCGAACCGATGGACGGCAGATCACCCTTTTCGACTCCGTCGGCTTCGCCACCGAGGACTTCTCGGCCCTGCGCTATGTCCGCGACAAGCTGGCGGGTACGGCCTTTTACGAAGAGCTCGACCTTCTCGCCGACCCAGACGACCCGCGCGACCTCTTCGGCATGCTGCTGCGTGCTGCTGCGTAAGGCAGCCGCTTTTGGATGCCTGCGCCGCCCGGCCTCTCTCGCTCGCTGTCCACAGCGACGGTGTGCGGGGTGCCCAATTGCCGTTGCCGCCTTGTCCCGACCGCCGTGGAGCCATAGCCTCTGGGATTGCGATCCGGCGATTTGCGGGGCGCGCATGTCTTGGGGGCCATCTTGAGAAGTCTGTTTGTTGTCGCGGCTGTGCTCGTGCTGTCCGGTTGTGTATCCAGCCCGCGGGAGGATGCGTTGGCCAGCCAGCGTCCTCCATCGGCCGAGATCCGACGTGTGATCGTGCATGACGCGAAGGATTACCTGGTCGATCCCTATTCGGTTCGCGATGCCGAGATTTCGAGCGTCATGGACGCGCCCGGAGGCGAGGTGCAGTTTGTCTGCGTGAAGGCGAACGCCAAGGACGCGGCGGGCGGTTACGCCGGGCGCAAGGCCGTTTCCATTCGCCTGGTCGGCAAATATCCCGTCGGCATCAATCCAAACGCCGCCGCCTGCGCGGAGCCGCAATTGCGCTGGTATCCGTTCCCCGAGCTGGAAGCGCTCAGGAGGACCTAATGAAGGCCCGCCAGGATGAGTGGCGGGCCTTTCGCATCGTCTGGGAGGCAGCGCGGCCGGGCTGTGTCCGGGTCGCGCGGAAAGCGTCTCTATGTCAGGCGAAGACGGTCTTGATGGCGCTCGCCGCCGCGGCCACGACGATGTCGGCTTCCTCGCGGGTCATGCAGAGCGGCGGCGCGAAGCCGAGGATATCGCCCTGCGGCATGGCGCGGCCAATGACGCCGCGCTCCAGCAGCGCGGCCGAGACCTGCGGTCCGATCTTTCGCGCGGGATCGAAGAACGTCCGGTCTTCCTTGTCCTCGACGAATTCGACGGCCGCGATCATGCCGTCGCCGCGCACGTCGCCGACATGGGCATGATTGCGCACGGCCTGCGCCAGCTGCTCGCGGAAATAGGCGCCGGTCGAGCCGGCGTTCTCGACCAGGCCGAGCTCGTCGATCAGTTCGAGATTGGCGACGCCGGCCGCTGCGCAGATCGGGTGGGCCGAATAGGTCCAGCCATGGCCGATCGGGCCGAGCTTGTCGGAGCCCTGGAGCAGCACCTGCCACATCGGGTCGGAGACGATGACGCCCGACAGCGGCGCATAGGCCGAGGTCAGGCCCTTGGCGATGGTGATCAGGTCCGGCTTCATGCCGTAATGGTCGGAGCCGAACATGGTGCCGAGACGTCCGAAGCCGGTGACGACCTCGTCGGCGACGAGCAGGATGTCGTATTTCTCCAGCACAGCCTGGATCTTTTCCCAGTAGCCGGCCGGCGGCGGCACGATGCCGCCCGTGCCGAGGATCGGCTCACCGATGAAGGCGGCGATGGTGTCCGGCCCCTCGGCCAGGATCATCTCCTCCAGCTTGTCGGCGCAATGCTGCGAGAACTGTTCCTCGGTCTGCGAGCGATCCTCGCGGCGGAAGTAATAGGGCGCTTCCGTATGCAGGACCGGCGCGCGCGGCAGGTCGAAGGCGTTGTGGAACAGATGCAGGCCGGTGAGCGAGCCCGTCATCACGCCGGAGCCGTGATAGCCGCGCCAGCGGGAGATGATCTTCTTCTTCTCGGGCCGGCCGAGCACGTTGTTGTAGTACCAGATCAGCTTGATGTTGGTCTCGTTGGCGTCGGAGCCGGACAGGCCGAAATAGACCTTCGACATGCCTTCCGGCGCGCGGTCGATGATCATCTTGGAAAGGGTGATCGAGGCTTCCGTGCCGTGGCCGACATAGGCGTGGTAATAGGCCAGGTTCTTCGCCTGCTCGGCGATGGCGTCGGCGATCTTCTGGCGGCCATAGCCGACATTGACGCAATAGAGGCCGGCAAAGGCGTCGAGGCTGGTCTTGCCGTTGGTGTCGGTGATGTAGACGCCTTCGCCGCTGCGGATGACGCGGGTCGGCGTCTCGCCGCGGGCGTGCATGCCCATGTGGGTCGAGGGATGGAAGAAGTGGTCGCGATCCCAGGCGGTGAGTTCGTTGCGTCCGTCCATGGTCTATCCTTCAATGTTGGTGTCGCCGCGATCCGGGCTTCGGATCAGGCGGCGGTGTCGATGCAGAGATATTTGAGCTCGGTGAAAGCCTCGATGCCGTGGCGCGAGCCCTCGCGGCCGAGGCCGGATTGCTTCCAGCCGCCAAAGGGGATGGGGCCACCCGTGATCTTGACCCGGTTGACCGCGACCATGCCGTATTCCAGCGCCCGGCCGAGCCGCATCTGGCGCGCGCCGTTCTGGGTGACGACATAGGCGACGAGGCCGTATTCGGTGTCGTTGGCCCGCGCGATCACCTCCGCCTCGCTGTCGAAGACGGCAATGGCGGCGACCGGGCCGAAGGTTTCCTCGCGCATGATCAGCGCATCGTCGGGGACGTCGGCAAGCACGGTCGGCTCGTAGAAGAGCGGGCCGGCCTTGTGGCGCTTGCCGCCGGCCAGAAGCCGGGCGCCCCGTTTCAGCGCGTCGGCGACCTGCTCCTCGATCTTGGCGATGGCGCGCTCATGCATTAGCGGGCCGATCTCCACGTCCGGCTCCAGCCCGCCGCCAACCTTAAGCGCCTCGACGCGGGCCTTGAACGCCCTGGTGAAGGCCGCGAGCAAGGGGCGCTCGACATAGAGGCGGTTGGCGGCCAAGCAATCCTGGCCGGAGGTCGCGAACTTGGCGTCGATGGCGATGTCGACGGCCCTGTTGAGATCGGCATCGGCGAAGACGATCAGCGGCGCATGGCCGCCCAGTTCCATCACCAGCCGTCTCAGGCTGGGGGCGCAGGCGGCGGCGATGCGCTTGCCGATCTCCGTCGAGCCGGTGAAGCTCATGGCCCGAACGCGGGTATCGTCATTCATGCGGCCGACGATGGTGGCGGCGTCGCCGGTGACGACGTTGAAGACGCCGGCGGGGAGGCCGGCGCGCTCGCCGAGCTCGGCCAGCGCCAGCGCCGAAAGCGGCGTTTCGCCGGAAGGGTGGGCGACGACCGTGCAGCCGGCGGCAAGCGCCGCGGCGGCCTTTCGCGTGATCATGGCGGCGGGAAAATTCCACGGCGTCACGATGCCGACGACACCGAGCGCCTCGCGGCGCACTATCATCTCCGCGTCGGGCAGATGGCTTGTGACGTTCTCCGCGTTGAGGCGCTTTCCTTCCTCGGCATACCACTCGAGGAACGAGGCGGCGTAGTCGATCTCGCCCCGCGATTCCGCCAGCGGCTTGCCCTGCTCGATCGTCATCAGCAGCGCGAGGTCCTCGCGCGCTTCCAGCATCAGCCCGTGCCAGGTGCGCAGGATCGCTGCGCGCTGTTGCGGCAGTTGGTCCCGCCAGGACGGAAAAGCGCTGGCAGCGGCGGAAATGGCCTCGCCCGTCTGCTCGCCGTCGAGCGAGGCGACCCAGGCAAGCGGCACGCCGGAGGCTGGGTCGGTGACCTTGAAGCTGGCGCCGTCGCGGCCGGCTACCCAGCGGCCGCCGACATAGGAGAGATCGCGCAGCAGGTGGGGATCGCGAAGGCGGGCCAGCGCGTCGTGGAATGCGGTGCGGGCGAATACGGCAGCGATGTCGGCCTCCTCTGGCTGATGCGGAAGCCGAGTCTGCCAGAGGCCGGACGACAGATTGTCTATTGCCGGGGGCGGCCGCAGAGACTTTGGCCAAATCCGCCGCAGGCCGTAGTCAATCTCTCTGCGGGCGCATCACTCGGGGGCGGGGAGGAGGGTCTCCAGCGGCAGGACGGTCTCTTCCTTCACCGTCTTGGTGACGATGTAGGTGAAATAGCGGTCGATGCCGAGTTCGCGGTCGAGCAGGCTGTCGACGAGCCTCTGATAGGCATCGATGTCGGCTGCCATGATCTTCAGGATGTAGTCGACGCCGCCGCCGACAGACCAGCAGGCGACGATCTCCGGCGTCGCCGCCACCGCCCGCTCGAATCGGTCGAAGTCCGACTGGCGATGGCTGGCGAGCGTCACCTCCATCATGACGCTGGCGACCGGCGCCACGCGCCGCACGGCGATCCGCGCGTGATAGCCCGAGACGATGCCCGCCTTTTCCAGCTTGCGCAGGCGCATCCAGGCAGGCGTCGCCGACAATCCTACCTTCTCGGCCAGGGCCAGTTTGGTGACGCGCCCGTCGCGCTGGATCGCGTCGAGGATCTTGAGGTCGATGGCATCGAGTTTCGTCATGTCTGCCTGTGCAATCTATGCCTGAGCGACCATGGGAGCGGCATCGGGCCATTGTCAATTGCACTGATTTCCATCTCTAATGCGTCATGACAATCTGGCGACCCGATCCCACCCTCCTGAAGCGCCCGGCCTATCTCTCGCTGGCCGAGCAGTTTGCGCGCGCGATCCATGACGGACAGCTGCCGAACGCCACGCGTCTGCCGACGCACCGCAAGCTGGCTTACGAACTCGGCCTCTCCGTGCAGACCGTCAGCCGCGCCTATGAGGAACTGATCCGGCGGGGCCTGATTTCGGGCGAGATCGGGCGCGGCAGCTTCGTCCAGACCGTGCGCCGCGAGGTCGAGCCGCCCTATCTGCCGGAGCGCCTGGGCGAACTGATCGACCTGTCGATCCTGAAGCCCGTCTGCGAGCCCATGCATCTGGATCGGCTGAAGCAGGCGCTGACCTGGCTTGGCGAGCACCTGCCGTCAAGTTCGGGCCTGTCGTTCCGGCCCAATGTCGTGTTTCCGCGCCATCGCGCCATCGCGGTCGACTGGCTGAAGGTTTGCGGCATCACGGCGTCGCCCCAGAACATCAGCCTGACCAATGGCGCGACGGCGGCGATGACCGTGGCGCTGATGAGCGTCGCGCCGCCGGGATCGAGCGTCGCGACCGAGGCGATCGGCCATCACACGCTGGTGCCCCTGGCCAGCTACCTCGGCTTCAACCTGCATGGCCTGCCGATCGACAGCGACGGGATCATCCCGGATGCGCTGGACGAGGCCTGCCGCGTATCGGATATCCGCGCTGTTTTCATACAGCCGTCGGTGATCAACCCGACGGCGACGCTGATGAGCGAGGCGCGCCGCGCCGCGCTGGTCGAGGTCGCCCGCAAGCACGACATCGCCATCATCGAGAGCGACGTGCTCGGGCCGCTGGTGAGCGACCGGCCGGTGCCAATCGCCTGCATGGCGCCGGAGCGCACGCTCTATCTGACCAGCTTCACCAAGATCACCGTGCCCGGCCTGCGCATCGGCTATCTGCTCGCGCCGGACCGCTATGCGGCCGCCGTCGCCAACCGCCATCTCGTCTCGAACTGGATGGCGACGCCGATCATCGCCGAGATCGCCTCCAAATGGGTGACGGACGGTACGGCGATGGAGCTGGTGAACTGGCAGCGCAATGCGCTGCGGCGCCGCCAGGTCATCGTTGCCGAAATTCTGGGCGGCAGTCGCGTGCGGACCCATCCCAACGCGCTGCATCTGTGGCTGCCGCTTTCGGAAAATCACACCGAGGAAGGCTTCGTCGCGCAGGCGCGCCTGCAGGGGGTGGCGATTGCGCCCGGCGCCTCTTTCCGCACGTCGGACGCACCGTGGCAACCGGCCGTGCGGGTGTCGCTCGGCTCCACCACCGAGGCGGAATTGCGCACCGGCCTGGGCGTGGTGGCAAGGCTCCTGCTCGGCAAGCCTGAGTATCTATTGCTCGCAATCTAGGCTTCGCGGCCAGGAAATAAGCACAATAAGGAATAATTGTACTGATATTATTTTACGAATTGACATGATTTGATAAGTTACCCATCGTTTGGGGCATCTTACCTCGGTACCGGGAAGACAATGCCTCAGCCGATCATCCAGATTGACGCAATCAGCAAGAGCTTCGGCGCCTTCAAGGTGCTGGACCAGCTCTCGATGCAGGTGATGCCCGGCGAGAAACTGGCGCTCATCGGGCCATCGGGCTCCGGCAAGACCACCATCCTGCGCATCCTGATGACGCTTGAGCGCATCGATAGCGGCCACATCACGATCGACGGCGAACAGCTCTACCACATGGAGCGCAATGGCGGCCTTATCGACGCCGACGAGCGCCACCTGACGCGGATGCGGCAGAAGATCGGCATGGTTTTTCAGCTGTTCAACCTGTTTCCGCACATGTCGGTGCTCGACAATGTCGTGCTCGCGCCGATGCTGACCAAGGGCGTTGCCCGGGCCGCCGCCGAGAAGCGCGCCATGGAGCTACTCGACATGGTGGGCATGGCGGAAAAGGCGAAGGCGATGCCGGCGGAACTCTCCGGCGGCCAGAAGCAGCGCGTCGCCATCGCTCGCGCTCTCGCCCTCAGCCCCAAGATCATGCTGTTCGACGAAGTCACCTCGGCGCTCGATCCCGAACTGGTCGAGGAGGTGCTGAACGTCATGCGCAAGCTCGCCGCCGAGACCGACATGACGATGCTGCTCGTGACGCACGAAATGGGCTTCGCGCACGACTTCGCCGACCGCGTCCTGTTCTTTGATCGAGGCCGGATCGTCGAGGAAGGCAAGCCCGACGACATCTTCCGGCATCCCAAGCAGGAACGTACGCAATCCTTCCTGAAAAAGATCATCGCGGCAGGACTGCGGGTCTGACCGCAGCGCTGCCGTGCTGGCAAGAACCTTCCGCCGCAAGAGCCAATCAACCGAAGGAGTGGGGAACAATGAAGAAACTCGCATTCATGACCGGAGCCGGCGCATTCGCGCTCGGAGCCGCACTCGCCTTGTCCCTGCCGGCAGCGGCCCAGGACAATCCCAAGCTGGAACAATTGAAGGCACAGGGCTTTGCCCGCGTCGCCATCGCCAACGAGCCGCCCTATACGGCCGTCGCCGCCGACGGCAAGGTCTCCGGCGCGGCCCCCGAAGTCGCCCGCGAAATCTTCAAGCGGCTGGGCGTCGGCGAGATCGTTGCTTCGATCTCCGAATATGGCGCGATGATCCCCGGCCTGCAGGCCGGCCGCCACGACGTGGTGACCGCCGGCCTGTTCATGAAGCCCGAGCGCTGCGCCGCCGTTGCCTATTCGGAGCCGATCCTGTGCGACGCCGAAGCGCTTCTGGTGAAGAAGGGCAATCCAAAGGGCTTCAAGTCCTATGCCGATTTCGCCAAGGACGCCTCGGCCACGGTCGGCGCCCCGGGCGGCGGCACGGAAGAGAAGCTCGCGCTCGAAGCCGGCGTGCCGCGCGACCGCGTCATCGTCGTGCCCGATGGCCAGAGCGGCCTGAAGATGGTCCAGGACGGCCGCATCGACGCCTATTCTCTGCCGGTTCTCTCCATCAACGATCTGATGAAGAAGGCGGCCGACGAGAACCTCGAGGTCATCGCTCCGGTGGTCGGCGCGCCGGTCTATTGCGACGGCGCCGCCTTCAAGAAGGGCGACGAGGCCCTGCGCGATGCCTTCAACGTCGAGCTCGCCAAGATGAAGGAATCCGGCGAGTTCGCGAAGATCATCGAGCCCTATGGCTTCTCCGCCGCCGCGGCGATGTCGACCACGACGGCCAAGCTCTGCGCTCCCGCCACCTAGGCGGCTCGACCCTTCCTGTCGCGGGAAGGGTTCAATCGCGGATCCGGGGTGGAGGCCAGCATGCCTCCACCGTCCCGGCCCCATGCTCTCCCTGGCTTCTTGCGCAAGGCTCCCTCGATTGACCGATTGGTCCGGATATCTCAGCCTGATCCTGCAAGGCGCGGTCGTGACGGTGCAACTCACCGTAATGGGCTGTGCGCTGGCCCTGGTCATGGCTTTCGTGGCCGGGCTTGGCCGTCTGTCGCGATATGCCGCCCTCCGCTGGCTGGCCTCGATCTACATCGAGTTCTTTCGTGGCACGTCGATCTTCGTGCAGCTGTTCTTTGCCTATTTCGTGCTGCCGCTGGTGGGCCTGACGCTGACGCCGATGCAGGCCGGCGTGCTCGCGCTCGGTCTCAATGTCGGCGCCTATGGCGCGGAGGTCGTGCGCGGCGCCATCCTTGCCGTCGGCACCGAGCAATACGAAGCCTGCACCGCGCTCAACCTCAGCCGCTGGCAGGCCATGCGCAAGGTGATCCTGCCGCAGGCGCTCCTCTTCATGCTGCCGACCTTCTGCAACAACGCGATCGAACTGCTGAAGGCGACATCGGTCGTCTCGCTGATCTCGCTGGCCGACATGACGTTTCAGGCGAACATCGTCCGTTCGCAGACCGGCAACACGCTCATTCCCTTCGCCACGATCCTGATCCTCTACTTCGCCTTCGCCATGATCATCGCCTTCTCCATTCGCGCGCTGGAGCGCCGGATGGCGCGCGGCCTCGACGGAGTGCGTTCGTGATGGCCCCGGCTCCTTTCGCAGGAGAGACCCGCTGATGGATTGGGACTGGAACTTCGTCTGGCAGATCATGCCGACCCTCATCCAGGGCGTGAAGATCACCATCCTCGCCACGCTGCTCGGATCCATGCTGGCGGCCGTGGTCGGGCTTGCGATCGCCCTGGCGCGGCGGTCGGACAACCGGCTCCTGGCGCGCAGCGTCGGCTTCGTCGCCGAGTTCATTCGCGGCACGCCGCTGCTGGTGCAGCTCTATTTCATCTTCTACGTGCTGCCCGATATCGGCATCCTGCTGTCGCCGCTGCTGGCCGGCGTGATCGGGCTGGGCCTGCATTACGGAACCTATACCGCCGAGGTCTATCGCGCCGGCATCGACAACGTGCCGCGCGGCCAGTGGGAGGCCGCCAAGGCCTGCAATCTGAGCCACCGCCAGACCTGGCTGCGGATCATCCTGCCGCAGGCCGTGCCGCCGATGATCCCGGCGCTCGCCAACTATTTTATCGCCATGTTCAAGGAAACGCCTCTGCTCTCGGCCATCACCGTGATGGAGCTGATGAACCAGTCGAAGAGCGTGGCCAACACCTATTACCGCTATCTGGAGCCGATCACGCTGGTCGGCGCCTTCTTCCTGGCCATCAGCCTCGTGGCGGTCGTGCTGCTGCGCGTGATCGAGCATCGATATGGGCGGATTGCGAAATGACCGTTTCCCCGCAACACCCCGTGCAGATCGAGCTTCGTTCCGGGCGCCCGGAACTGGACGCGCGACCGCTGGCGAAGCGCGTCGGCCTGATCATCCTGGCGACCGACCACACGACCGAGCCCGATTTCGCGCGCATGGTGGCGAGCGAGCGGACCGGCGTCTATGTGGCGCGCATTCCCTATGCCAATCCGACAACGCCCGAGAATCTGCGCAAGATGCAGCCGGAACTGACGGCGGGCGCGGGCCTGATCCTGCCCGGCGAGAGCCTGGACGCCATCTGCTATTCCTGCACCTCGGCCTCGGTCGTAATCGGCGATGAAACCATCGAGGCGGCGATCCGCGAGGCCAAGCCCGGCGTTCCCGTGGTGACGCCGCCGCTCGCGGCCGTTGCCGGGCTGAAGGCGCATTCGGCGCGGCGCATCAGCATCCTGACGCCCTATACGATCGAGACCAGCCGGCCGATGGCGGACTATTTCAGCCGGCATGGCTTCGAGATCGACCGCTTCACCTGCTTCGGCTTCGACGACGACCGCGAGATGGCGCGCATTTCCCCCCAGGCGCTGGTGGAGCTTGCGCGTGAGGTCACGGCGCCCCAGTCCGACGCGCTGTTCCTCTCCTGCACGGCGCTGCGCGCGGCGCTGGCCATCGTCGGCATCGAAGCCGCAATCGGGCGCCCCGCCGTCAGCAGCAACCAGGCCTCCGCCTGGCAGTGCCTGCGCCTGACCGGGGACGACACGGCCTATCCGCAATTCGGCCGGCTGATGACCTTGCCGCTGCGTGCCGCATGAGCGTGTCGCTTGCCGATATCCGCGCCGCCGCCCAGCGCATCGCCGGCAGGATCGAGCCGACGCCGACGGTGCTGTCCGCCTCGCTCGGCGCGGTCGCCGGCGTTCCCGTGCATCTCAAGCTCGAGCATCGCCAGAGCACCGGCAGCTTCAAGCTGCGCGGCGCGACCAACGCGATCCTGCAGCTCAGCGACGCGGAGAAGGCGCGCGGTGTCGTCGCAGCCTCTACCGGCAATCACGGCCGCGCGCTCGCCTATGCCGCGAGCCTGGAGGGTATGCGCGCGGTGATCTGCATGTCTCGGCTCGTGCCCGGCAACAAGGTGGCGGAGATCGAGCGTCTCGGCGCGGATGTGCGCATTGTCGGCAACAGCCAGGATGACGCCCAGGTCGAAGTCGAACGGCTGGCGAACGAGGACGGGCTGGTGATGCTGCCGCCCTTCGATCACCCGCACGTCGTCGCGGGGCAGGGGACGCTCGGCATCGAAATGATGCAGGCCGTGCCGGACGCCGCAACCATCCTCGTCCCGCTTTCCGGCGGCGGTCTCGCGGCCGGCATTGCCGCGGCGGTCAAGGCCATGAACCCGGCGACACGGGTGATCGGGATCTCGATGGCGCGCGGCGCGGCGATGAAGGCCAGCCTCGATGCCGGCCGCCCGGTCCTCGTCGAGGAACTGCCGACGCTGGCGGATTCGCTCGGCGGCGGCGTCGGGCTCGACAACCGCGTCACCTTCGCAATGTGCCGCGACCTGCTGGACGACGTCCTGCTGCTCGGCGAGGCCGAGATCGCAGCCAGCATCCGCCATCTCTACGAGCAGGAGCGCGAAGTGGTCGAGGGCGCCGGCGCGGTGGGCGTCGCCGCGATCCTCGCGGGCAAGGTGCCAAGTGACGGGCCTGTTGTGGCTCTCGTCTCCGGCCGCAACATCGACATGACGCTGCATCGCCAGATCGTCAACGGCGAGCCGACCCGCTTCGAGGCCCTGGATTCCGCGAACCCGGAGCGCGTCGCATGACCTCCATGACCTCGATGACCATCCTCACCGAGACGGATCTGCGCGAGATCGTGATGCTCGATCTCGACGCCGTCGCCTGTGTCGAGAACGCCTTCCGGGCGCTGGCGACCTTGCCGGTCGCGATGCCGCCGATCCTGCGCCTCGACATTCCCGAGCATCGCGGCGAGGTCGACGTGAAGACGGCCTATGTGCCGGGCGTCGACGGCTTCGCGATCAAGATCAGCCCCGGCTTCTTCGACAATCCGAAGCTCGGGCTGCCCAGCGTCAACGGCATGATGGTGCTGCTTTCCGCCCGGACCGGCCTGGTCGAAGCGCTGCTGCTCGACAATGGCTACCTGACCGATATCCGCACAGCGGCCGCCGGCGCCGTCGCAGCCAAATACCTGGCGCGGGCCGATGCCTCCGTCGCGACGATCTTCGGGGCCGGGGTGCAGGCGGGATTGCAGCTGGAGGCGCTGGCGCTGGTGCGGCCGATCGCCGAGGCGCGGATCTGGGCGCGCGATGGCGCCAAGGCTGAGGTTCTTGCCGAAAGGCTGAGCGACAAGCTCGGCATTCGCGTGCGCGCCGAAACGAATGTGGCGCGGGCCGTGGCCGGGTCCGACATCCTCGTCACCACGACACCCTCGACCGAGCCGCTGTTCCCGGCCGGCCTCGTCGAGGCGGGCCAGCACATCACGGCGATGGGCTCGGACGCGGAGCAAAAGAACGAGATCGCCCCGGCGCTGATCGCCATGGCCGATCTCTACGTCGCCGACAGCGCCCGGCAGACGCGCATCCTGGGCGAACTGCACCACGCCATCGCGGCGGGGCTGATCGAGGCGACGGCCGAGGTCGCCGAACTCGGCCAGATCATCGCCGGTTCGCGGCCGGGCCGCGGCACGAGCCGCGACATAACCATCGCCGACCTGACCGGGACCGGGGTCCAGGACACGGCGATCGCCACGCTGGCTCGCGACCGCGCCCGCGCGGCGAAGGCCGGCACACCATTCGAAACCTGAAATTCCGGCCCGTTCGAACGGACCCAACAAGCAGGACGTGAGGAAAATGCAGCCCAATCTCAAATTCACGCGCGCCGAATATGCGGAGCGGCTGGCCAAGACCCGCCGCGCCATGGAGGCGAAGGGCGTCGATCTGCTGATCTGCTCCGACCCGTCCAACATGGCCTGGCTGACGGGCTATGACGGCTGGTCGTTCTATGTGCATCAGGCGGTCCTGGTGCCGCCGGATGGCGAGCCGGTCTGGTTCGGGCGCGGGCAGGACGCCAATGGCGCGAAGCGCACGGCCTACCTCGCGCATGACAACATCGTTCCCTATGCCGACCACTACGTCCAGTCGACCGAGCGGCACCCGATGGACTACCTCTCCAAGGTCCTGGCCGACCGGGGATGGGGCAGCCTCA
This sequence comes from Kaistia sp. UC242_56, assembly GCF_044452255.1. Taxonomy (NCBI): domain Bacteria; kingdom Pseudomonadati; phylum Pseudomonadota; class Alphaproteobacteria; order Hyphomicrobiales; family Kaistiaceae; genus Kaistia; species Kaistia sp. UC242_56. Next base: position 3,161,930 of record NZ_JBIOAN010000002.1, on the reverse strand, counting down.
CCATCGGCGTCGAGATGGACAATTACTATTTCTCGGCCGCCGCCTTCGCCTCGCTGCAGAAGCATCTGCCCAATGCCCGCTTTGTCGACGCGACCGCGCTGGTCAACTGGCAGCGCGCGGTGAAGAGCGCGACCGAGATCGACTACATGCGCAAGGCCGCTCGCATCGTCGAGGCGATGCATGGGCGCATCGTCGACAAGGTCGAGCCGGGCATGCGCAAGTGCGACCTCGTCGCCGAGATCTATGACGCCGGCATTCGCGGCACGAAGGAATTCGGCGGCGATTATCCCGCCATCGTGCCGCTGCTGCCCTCGGGCGCGGATGCCTCCGCGCCGCACCTGACCTGGGACGACAAGCCGATGCAGCTCGGCGAGGGCACGTTCTTCGAGATCGCCGGCTGCTACAATCGCTATCACGTGCCGCTGTCGCGCACGGTCTTCCTTGGCAAGCCGACCCAGGCCTTCCTCGACGCCGAAAAGGCGACGCTGGAAGGCATGGAGGCGGGGCTCGCCGCTGCCCGGCCCGGCAACACCTGCGAGGACATTGCCAATGCCTTTTTCGCCGTGCTGAAGAGCTACGGCATCGTCAAGGACAACCGCACCGGCTATCCGATCGGCCTGTCCTATCCGCCGGATTGGGCGAGCGCACGATGAGCCTGCGCCCCGGCGACAAGACCGAACTGAAGCCGGGCATGACGTTCCACTTCATGACGGGGCTATGGCTGGAGACGATGGGGCTCGAGATCACGGAATCCATCCTGATCACCGAGACCGGCGTCGAGTGCCTGGCCAATGTGCCGCGCAAGCTGGTTGTGAAAGGCTGATCATGGCCCACGAGACCCGGCCGTCGCCGATTGCGCCCAGCGTCGATTTCGACAGGGACGGCATCCAGCATGGCCACCTTCGCCTGCCGCACAGCCGCGACGACTCGGCCTGGGGCTCCGTCATGATCCCGATCTGCGTGGTGAAGAACGGGGCAGGGCCGACGGCCCTGCTGACCGGGGCGAACCATGGAGACGAATATGAGGGACCGCTGGCGCTGTTCGACCTGGCGCGGCGGCTCGATCCCAAGGACGTTTCCGGCACGGTGATCATCGTGCCGGCGATGAACTATCCGGCTTTCCGCGCCGGCACGCGTACCTCGCCGATCGACAAGGGCAATCTGAACCGCGCCTTCCCCGGCCGGCCGGACGGGACAGTGACGCAGAAGATCGCCGATTATTTCCAGCGCGAGCTGCTGCCCCGCGCGGACCTGGTGCTCGACTTCCACTCCGGCGGCCGGACGCTCGACTTCCTGCCCTGGTGCGCGGCGCACGTCCTGTCCGACAAGACGCAGGAAAAGGCCTCGTTCGACGCGGTCGAGGCCTTCGCCGCGCCCTGGTCGGTCAAGATGCTGGAGATCGATACGGTCGGCATGTACGACACCGCCGCCGAGGAAATGGGCAAGATATTCGTCACCACCGAGCTCGGCGGCGGCGGCACGTCGACGGCCGCCAGCGTGCGCATCGCCCGGCGCGGCGTCGCCAATGTGCTGCGCCATGCGGGCATCCTTGCCGGCGAGATCGAGAAGGCGGAGACCACCTGGCTCGACATGCCGGATGGCTGCTTCTGCTTCGCCGAAGCCGACGGTCTCATCGAGACGATGGTCGATCTCGGCGAGCCGGTCGAGGCGGGCCAAGTGGTGGCGCGGATCCATCCGGTCGGCGGCACGGGTTTCGCGCCGCAGGAGATCCGGTCGGGTCTTTCCGGCCTGCTCGCCGCGCGGCATTTTCCCGGCCTGGTCCAGGCTGGCGACTGCGTCTCCGTCATGGCGGTCCGGCTCGATTGAGTCACCCGGCCGCCGGGCGGCACCCTTGTGAAGCGGCGTCGGCTTTCGGCGGGAGATGGCTGTCCTTGTCGCGGCAATCGCCTCCCGCCTTTGTCCCGTCATGAAAGCACCGGCCTTGCCGTCCTCCGGCCTGTCGCTCGCCGCCCTGGTGGCGGGTGCCGTCATCATCGGCCTCTCGCCGATCTTCGTGCGCCTGTCGGAACTCGGGCCGATGTCGACGGCCTTCTGGCGCGTCGGGCTCGCCCTGCTGCCGCTGCTGGCCTGGCGGGCGTCCGGCCCCGCGGCATCGCAGGCCAATCAGAATCCGCGCTCGCTCCGCGATGTCGCCGCCCTGGCCCTGCCGGGCGTGCTGCTGGCCGGCGATCTCCTGGCCTGGCACATCTCGATCCACATCACCTCGGTGGCCAACGCCACGCTGCTGGCCAATCTGGCGCCGATCTTCGTCGTTCTCGGAAACTGGCTGCTGTTCCGGGCCACCGTGACGCGGATGTTCCTGATCGGCCTGGCGCTCTCCCTCCTCGGCGTCGCCGTGCTCAGTCGCGGCGGGGCGGCGGGCGGCGAAAGCCATGTCGGCGGCGACGCCTTGGCCTTCCTCGCCGCCGCCTTCTATGCCGGCTATTTCCTCGCCCTCTCGCGCCTGCGCAGCCGCTACTCGACGCTGACGACGCTGTTGTGGTCGTCCGGCGCTGCCGCCCTCTGCATCCTGCCGGTGGCGCTTGTCTTCGAGCCGGCTCTCTGGCCGTGGACGATCTATGGCTGGGCGATCGTGCTGGGGCTCGCCTGGGTCTGCCATGTCGGAGGGCAGGGGCTGATCATCTATGCACTGGCCCTGTTGCCGGCGTCGTTCTCATCGCTCACGCTTCTCATCCAACCAGTGGTCGCGGCCTGCGTGGCATGGCTCGTGCTGAACGAACCGCTCGGCGGCCTGCAGGCGCTCGGCGGCGCGATCGTGGTAGCGGGCATCCTCCTGGCCAGGAGAGGCTGACACTTTTGGGGGAGGGCGGATGCCTCACTTCTCGAAGGGATAGATGACCTTCCAGTCGTCCTTCATGTCGACGATGGTCCAGCCGCGCTTCGGCGCTTCGTCGAGCGCCCTATCGAGCTTGCCGATGCGCGAATCCCGGTCATAGGCCCATTCGCGCTTGGCGTCGGTGTGATGGATGATCATGCCGAAGCGCGGGCCGTTGTTGAGCGTCGTCCATTGCAGCATCTCGAGGTCGCCATCGGAATTGCCAGCGGCGAAAACCGGGCGCTTGCCGATGAAGCGGTTGATGCCGACGGGCTTGCCGGGGCCGTCATCGACGAATTCGATCGCCGGCAGCTTCTGGATGGTGGGCGTGTCGCCGTCGAGCTTGAATTGAGTCTTGCCGGAGGAGCCGACGACCTGATTGGGCGGGATGCCGTAGACGCCTTCGGTCCAGGGTCGCATGAACTCGACGCCGCCGCCGGAGACGATGAAGGTCTGGTAGCCATTGGCCCGCAGATAGGCGAGCAGTTCCAGCATCGGCTGAAACACGAGCTCCGTGTAGGGCTTGTCGAAGCGCGGGTGACGCGCCGTCTTTGTCCACTCCATGACGGAAGCGGCGAAATCCTCGACCGACATGCCGGAAGATGTCGCGGCGAGCAGTTCCATGATGCCTTTTTCGCCGCCGGCCAGCAGCGTCTTGCTGTCGCCTTCCAGCACCGCCTGGAAGGGCTGCGTGTTCTTCCATTCCGGATGGTCCCCAGCCATCGCCTTGACCCGGTCCAGCACGAAGGCGAGCTGGAAATAGAGGGGCTGCTCGGACCACAGGGTGCCGTCATTGTCGAAGGTGGCGATGCGGTCCCCCGCCGCGATGAAATCGGGACCGGGCGTCGTCGTGCGCGTCACGAAATCGACGATGGCGGTCTTGGTCGCGCCATCGTTCCAGGAGGGAAGCGGGTCGGCCTGCGCGGTTGCCGGCAGAAGGGCTGCACAGGCGAGCGCCGCCGCGACGCCGAGCTGGATCAGGGCCCGCCGGGTGAGGGCGAGGGCGGGCGTCATAGCCGGTCCTCCTCGCGGCTGGAAGGCGCGGCATCGAACGGCATGCGCCGGACGCAGCGGAAGCCGACATGGCTGGTCGAGGTGTCGATCGCCTCGGCATGACGGGCGGCTGGGCGATAGCGGCGGCAATAGTTCGGCGCGCAGAGATGCGAGCCGCCCTTCAGCACCTTGCGGGGAATGCGGATCGCCGGCATGCGCGGGTCGTAGCTGGCGTCGACCGGACCGCCGCGCGGGTTTTCCGGCACGCAGCAGGCCTTCGGCGCATCGGCGGGATGGCGCGTCGACCACCAGTCGCCCGTCCACTCCCAGACATTGCCGATCATGTCATACAGCCCGTAGCCATTGGGCGGGTAGGCGCCAACGGGCGAGGTGCGCAGATAGCCGTCGGTCATCAGGTTTTCGGAAGGAAACTGGCCCTGCCAGGTGTTGGCCATCTCGCGCCCGTCCGGATTGAACTCGTCGCCCCAGGCATATTCGGCGCCCTCCAGCCCGCCGCGCGCCGCGAATTCCCATTCCGCCTCGGTCGGCAGTTCCTTGCCGGCCCAGCGGGCATAGGCTTCGGCGTCGGAATAGGCGACATGCACGACCGGATGGTCGTCCAGGCCCTTGATCGAACTGCCGGGGCCGGCCGGCCGGCGCCAGTTGGCGCGGAAGCGGAACGCCCACCATTGCGACCAATCGCGGGTGTCTACGGGATGGCTGGGCGGCGTGAACACCAGCGAGCCGGCCTTCAGCATATGCGGCAGGGCGCCGGGATAGTCCTTCGGGTCCGGCGGAATTTCCGCGAAGGTGACATGGCCGGTCGCCTCGACAAAGGCGCGGAACTGCGCGTTGGTCACCGGCGTCGGATCGATGAAGAACCCGTCCACCGTGACGCGGTGGGTCGGCTTCTCCTCCGGATAGTGGTCGTCCGACCCCATGCGGAACGTGCCGCCGGGAATATAGACCATGCCGGAGACGGAAGGTTGTGCCGGCTGGCTGGGCCTCGCCGTCGCAATGGTGCTCATCGGCTTGCCCCGGCGCACAAAATAGGCCCGAGCACGGGCCCGACCCAGGCTATCGGGGATGCTGTGATCCCTCGGGAGATCTTCATGACCCTCTCCTGCGTTTCCAGAATGAGGCGGCGGCGCTTTGCACGGGTGTGTCTCGAAGAAGGAGAACCTGGCTGCGTTTTAGGTCCGTGAATGGGCCATGACGGGTTCCGGGCCGTAGTCGTCTCGCCACCCGAAATGGCGGGCGGCCGGATGTCGGCGAGGCGGTCCATTCATGCTTCCGTATGCCGTCGGGTTCCCGGAGTATTCCAAGTCGCCGTAGAAGGCGCCTCAGCCGTGAACCTGTCTCTCCATCCTGCCACCGTTGCCGGGCCGTTGACAGTGCTGACGTAGGGGATTCCTCGGATTCTGGCGCAATCGGGATTTCCGAGGGCCTGCTGTCTACTTCGGCCTGTGCGTCTTACAGCGCCGCGTAGATCGCGGCCGCCTGGGCGCGCGAGCTTACCTCGAGCTTCTTCAGGATTTCGATCACGTGGTAGTCGATCGAGCGCTTTGACTGCGAGACGATCACCGCGATCTCGACGTTCGATTTGCCGTTCGCCATCCATTTGAGAATTTCGCGCTGCAGCGAGGACAGCGCGCGAAACTTGGCGCTCGCGCCGGATTCCTGGCCGGACGCCAAGCCGACGGCGGCGGCCTTGGCCCTGGCCATCATGGCGACGATCGAGACGGCATGCGTCACGTCCTTGTCGTGCTTGCGGTCGGCCAGGGACAGCAGGGTCAGCGCGCCGAGCTTGTCCGGGCTTCCCGGCAACGGGACCGTCAGGCCGCCGAAAACTCCAACGTGTTTTATGTATTCATAATAGTCGGGGTGGCCGTTCTGATTCCAACTCGGCGTTTGCCAGTAGAGCGGATCGGTGCCCGTCGCGGCATAGTCGAGCAGGGGATCGCGCTCCGCCCAGCCATCGCCAGCATAGGCGACCAGATCGTCGTAGGACCAAATGGTCAAGGTCGGCTCGGTCATGAATTCGCGCTTGGCGCTCTTCTCGAACGCGATATTGAAACTGTCGAATCCCAGCGACTGTACCGCCGCATAGAGAGCTACCTTTAACTCTTCCTTGTCACCTGCGCCGGAAATTCCGGCAACAGCTCTTGAGGTCAAGTGAAGTAAGCTCACGCAGTGCCTCCTTGCTATTTTATTTCAATTTTTGAAGTATTTTTGGTTCCTGCGAAGTGCATAAAGAATACAACCTGGCGCCTATCAGGGCAACCTGGGATTGGCAACTGTTTATCCAGTCGGTTGATCTGATGGGCTTGGTCTGGCTAGGTTTGGCGCCAAGATTAGTAGTGTTACGTAGCGGCATTCTTTCTGCATTTGATGCCGGGCGCGTTGTTTCCCGCTCAAATGCGTCTCGTCGCGTTCCGGGCGGCGCGACCTCGGCTGTGGATATCCTAAGCGCTTGGCGCTGGCTGTGGTGGACTGTACATTGCAACCGCACCGCGACGGGGCGGACGGCATCGGCGCCATCTCGCCGTCGCCGGATAGGGGCATGATGGGATTGCGGAGACGGATCGGCAGCCTTGGCTTGGACGATCGGCCCGTACGGAATGAGTACTGCCTGAGGAGGCCCTGACGTGACTTCCGACCCCGTGGCGGCCGCAGGCCGGCGTCATGCCTCCCGGCCCGGCGGGCAGCCGCTTCCCGCGTCGCATGCCAGGCGGCGCGAACTTCTTTTCAATCTGACTGCATGCGGAGAACAGTGCTGAGATGTGCACGTCCCTCGGTTACAAGGATGCCAGCGGCAAGGTCTATTTCGGCCGGACGCTCGAACTCACGGTCGATCTGCCCTACCAGGTCACCTATTTCCCGCCGGGCTACGAGACCATCTCGGAGGTCGACGGCAAGGCATCGCTTACCTACGCCGCCCGCTTCGGCGTCCTCGCGGTCGCCATGCCCTGTCGCGTGCCGACGCCCGAGGCGCCGATCGGCCTTGCCGATCTCAAGGTGCTTGAGGGCCTCAACGATCAGGGCCTGACCTTCAGTCTGCTGTCCTATCCGACGGCGGCCGGCGCGCAGAAATCGGCGGATATCACCCAATCCGTGCTTTCGGCCTCCGATCTTGGCAGCTGGGCGCTCGGCCAGTTCGCCTCGGTGGCCGAGGTCAAGGCGGCGCTGGAAAAGCAGCCGATCGAGCTGCAGCCGCTCGCCCTGCTCGGCGGCGTCGTCTCGCCCTTCCATTACGTCGTGCATGACGCGACCGGCGCGTCGCTGGTGATCGAGTTCGATCATGGCGTCATGACGGTCTACGACAACCCGGTCGGCGTCATGACCAATGGTCCGAAGTTCAGCTGGCACCTGACCAATCTCGACAATTACACCTTCCTCACCAATGTCGATCAGTCCTCCGCCACCTTCGGAAGCTACCAGGCGCGGCAGCCGGATTCCGGCATCGCCACGGCCGGTTTGCCGGCCTCCAATACCTCGGTTGGCCGCTTCGTCCGCGCCGTCTTCTACGCCCAGTTCGCGGAGAAGGCGGCCACGCCCGACCTCGCGGTCAAGACGCTCGCCCATGTGATGAACAATTTCGATCGGCCGCGGGGCGTTTCCATCGACTATCCCACGCAGGGCGGCGGCCATATGGAGGTCGAGGGCCTGCAGGAGAAGGCCGATGCGCCCTATGCGACGGAGTTCACCTGCTGGACCAGCCTCTCCGACCTGGATCGCAAGATCTTCTTCGTGCGCGACTATCGCAGCCTCAATTTCACGGCCATTGATCTGAAAGCGCTCGCCGACGTGAAGGCGCCGCTCGTGCTGCCGCTCCAGAAGCTGGAAGGCATCGCCTCTGACGCGACGGCGATGCTGATGGCGCCGCCAAAGGCCGCCTGAGCCCGGCTATCCGCCAAACCTAACCACGCCCTGCGACCCTCGCGTCGCGGGGCGTGGCTTCTACCGCCTGGAGCGGGCTGCGGCACCTGTCACGCGATGCCTGCGAGCCGACGGTCCGCTCTGAGGTCGGATGCCGCGGCTCCCCGGGCTGACCGTTTGCCGGTTTCGGGCCTATGATCGCCCTTCCATCCCGGCGATGGGCGGCGGCAGTTCTTTTGGAGGTGGGCCATGGCGGAAACGGAAACCGGAGCGACGGCGACCGAGGGCGAGATCGGCATCCTGCAGCGCCGGCGTATCGAGGCGGCAATCATCGCGCCGATCTATGCCGGCATGGTGCGGGAAATCGGCGAGGCGCGGGCGCAGGCCATTCTCGACACCGCGATCAGCCAGGCGGCGATCGATGCCGGCCGCGCCTTTGCCGAGCGGACCGAGGGCGGCACCAGCCTTCGTACCTTCCAGGACCTGCTGTCGCTCTGGACTCAGGACGATGCCCTGGAGATCGAGGTGTTGCGGGCGACGGATACGCATTTCGACTACAATGTCCGCCGCTGCCGCTACGCCGAGACCTATCGCGAGATGGGCCTGGGGACGATCGGCCATCTGCTGTTCCTGCAATCGCGATGGCGTGTTCTGCCAGGGCTACGACCCTCGCATCGCGTTTCAGCGCACGCAGACGCTCATGGAAGGCGCCGAGCATTGCGACTTCCGCTACACCTTCGATCCGGACGGCCCGGCCGAGCCATCCGGATAACGGGCTATCGCCTCGAGGTCAGCGGTTGACGTCGACCAGCGTGCGGCCGCGAACCTTGCCTTCGAGGATGTCGGCCGCGACTCGCGGCACGTCGGCGAGGCCGATCTCCTGCACGGTCGTTTCAAGCTTGCCGAGGTCGAGATCGGTTGCCAGCCGGCTCCAGGCGATCTGGCGGACAGACTGCGGCGCATTGACGGAATCGATGCCGGCCAGCGTCACGTTTCGCAGGATGAACGGATGCATGGCGGCGGGAAGTTCCATGCTGTCGGCAAGGCCGCAGGCGGTCACCGTGCCGCGATAGTCGGTCTGCGCCAGCACGTTGGCAAGCGTATGTCCGCCGCAGCTGTCGATGGCGCCGGCCCATTTCGGCGCGGCGATCGGCGCGCCGGGGGCCGAAAGCGTGGCCCGGTCGAGGATCTCCGTGGCGCCGAGCCGCTTCAGATAGTCCGCCTCCTGCAGGCGGCCGGTCGAGGCGATGACGCGGTAGCCGAGCTTGGAGAGCAGCGCTACCGAGATCGAGCCGACCCCGCCGGAAGCGCCCGTCACCAGCACCGGACCGCGATCGGGCGTGATGCCGCCATGCTCCAGCGCCAGCACGCTCAGCATCGCCGTGTAGCCCGCCGTGCCGATCGCCATCGCCTCCTTGGCAGAAATGGTATCGGGCAGCTTCACCAGCCATTCGGCAGGCACGCGGGCGCGCTGCGCATAGCCGCCATGATGCGTCATGCTCAGCTCGAAGCCGTTCAGCACGACACGGTCGCCGGGCTTGAAGCCGGGATTGCGCGAGCTCTCGACCGTGCCGGCGAGGTCGATGCCCGGGATCAGCGGGAATTTTCGGATGATCGCGCCGCGGCCCGTGACGGCCAGCCCGTCCTTGTAATTGACGGTGGAATAATCGACGGCGACGGTGACGTCGCCATCCATCAGCTGGTCGTCTTCGAGGCCGACGAGGGCGACGGAAACCGCGTCGCCCGTCTTCGTCGCCCAGAGCCCGTTGAAAGTCATGTGTCGCTCCGATGCATGCAATGGCCACCGACAGGTGGCGGCTGCGGCGCCGGATCGCAAGGGGGCCTTAGTGTCTGGGTGCGCCGACGAGGCGGTATCAGGCCGGGTAGCGGCGCTCGGCCGGGCGAATTCGGCCGGCATTGCCGAGTTCGACGATGTAGCCGAAGTCCTTCTCGGTATCGAGATAGTAGTGCTCGTCCTCGTCGATCCGGCCGCTCTGGATCACCGGATAGCCCTGGCGGGTGAAGGTCTCGACCGCCTTCTGGCAATCCGCATAGAACAGCTTGATGTGGTGCAGGCCTTCGCCGTGCTTTTCGAGATGCTCGTCATAGATGCTGTAGCCGGTCAGCGGCTGCATCAGTTCGAGCTGGGTGTCGCCGCTCCAGGCGACCGCGATCAGGCAGGTGTGCGTCGCCGGCTTGCCGCGATAGAAATAGTTCTGAACCTTGCCGGGTTCGAACTGGTAGATGTCCCAGGGGCCGATCTTGAAGATGTCCCAGTGCCGCTTCATCGCCGCTTCGAGATCGCGGACGACATAGGCGACCTGCATCGTGCCGCCTTCGGTGAAGGTTCTCATGCTCCGTCCCTCCCGTCACGAGCCCCGTCTCTTGCGGATGGGGTCTCGATCGCAACCGGCCCGCGCCGGATGACGTCAGCTAGGCATCGGGACGATGCGGGGTCAAGCTGCCGTCAAGCCTAGCCGCCGGTCAGTTGTTCTTGTGGGCCGGGCGGGCGCGGGGCAGGGGAGCGGCGGCCGCGTCGACCGGCGCATCCATCCGGCAGCAGCCGGGCGCATCGGAGCGGATGCCGTCATCGGTCGAGGCGATGCGAATGGCGGCGGGCAGCTTATGAGCGGCGGAAAGCCGTGCTGGCGAGGGCGTCGCGAAGGCCAAGGCCGTCGCATCCTTGGCGAAGCGCGACGACGACGCGCTGGCCAGCGCCAGTTCCGGCTGTGCGAGGGTCTGCTCGGCATAGTCGGGCCGGATGACCTTCGAGGGCGGCAGGATCGCGGTGGCGTAGAGCAGCCCGCGAACCGGGGCCGCGGCCGATCCCTTGGTTTCCTTGCCGTCGGCATCCTGGCTGGTCGCGACCTGCGCCGAGGTGGCGGGCCGGGGACGCGGCAGGATCGGCGGGACGATGGCCGCCATCTCGACGACGGGGGCGGCGACGACGGGCTTGCGCAGCGGGACGGGCGCCATGGCGGTCGCGACGGCGACCGAGGTTGCGTCCGCCTCGGCGGCGATATCGGGCTTGGCGCCCTCGGCCAGCACCAGCTTTTCGGTCGGCGCCTTCTGCGTTGCCGGCGTTGCGGCGACCGGGGCAGCGAGCGCCAGCATGGACTTGTTCGACGGGCGGGTGACGATCTTGCCGGCGACCAGCACCGGCGTCGTGCCCATCGGCACCTTGATCAGTTTCGACAGCAGGCGCTTGCGCTTCGCCTCGTAGTAATAGCCGCTCTTGTAGAGGCTGTGGGCGCGGGCCGCGTTGCCGCCGGCGACGATATAGGCATTGGCCAGATAGGCGCCGCCATAGATGAGGTTGGTTTCCGCGTCGAGAAGGCCGGTGGGCGCGCCCTGGTAGCCGAGGCCCTGGGCGGTGTTATGCCGGATCTGCATCAGGCCCCAATAGGGACCGTTGCGCGCCGCGGGATTGAAAGTGCTTTCGGTGCGGACCACTTTTCGCAGCAGGTCGACCGGCACGTTGTAGGTCTTGGCGTAATAGGCGATGCGGGCCTCGATGAGCTCGCGCGACGTGCTGTCATCAGCAAGGGCCACGGCCGGGAGCAGCAGTCCCAGCGACAGGCCGATCAGGCCACGCATCCACCCGGAAAGGGCAGGCTGGATGCGGCGGGATCGCGAGCGCATCGGGTTTGATAGTCTGATCAAGGAGGCTCCAAGCCTGGTTAATCGTTCGATAAAACTCTCACGCCAAGGCCGATGAGGCAACCCACCTCCCGAAATGCGTGCGATCGGCTCGCCTGGCGCAGCTGCACTTGCCTTCAAAGAACGGCAATTTGTGGCTTTTCCAAGAAGCCGAAGGAATCCGTTAAGCATGACGAGTCCGCCATCTGGCGCCGGAGCCCGGCGGGCCGGACCGCCTTGCCGGCAAAGCTCATTGCCGGCCTGCGCTTGTGCCGTCGCTGCTTGCTGCTACACTCAGCCCCAACAAGGCACGCGATGAGCTGCGCGCCGGGCTCATTTTGCCCTGTGTCCGCGCAGCCGAAGGATTTGATGTGACAATCTCGGGCGAGGATCCGCTGATCGCGGAGTCCGGTGCGCCCGTCAGTGATTCCGTGGCCACGCCACGGAACCACGTCGGGACCGCCGATGGTTCTGGCCAGGCCCATACGGCCAATGGCCCAGGACGCGTCGGCAAGAAGAAGGGCAGGCGGCGCAAGAAGCGCGGGCCTGTCTATGCATCGGGGCAAAAGCCCGCCGACGCGAAGGCCGGAAACGGCAAGCTCGCCGAAGCGGCGCGTTCCGGTGCGACGGAGCGGGACTCAGGGTCTCGCCCTCCGGTGCATGGCGGAGCGCGACCCGGCCATGCCGGACACGCGCGTCCCGCTGTCAATCCAGCCCGATCGTCGCAAGGTAACGAGGCGCGCTTTTCGACGCGTCCTGAACCGCGGCCGCGCGCCGAGCCGGCGCCGGATGCGCTTTATGCGGCGCTGGATCTGGGAACCAATAATTGCCGCCTGCTGATCGCGCAGCCGCGCGAGCGGGGGTTTCGTGTCGTCGATGCGTTTTCGCGCATCGTCCGGCTCGGCGAGGGTGTTGGTCGGAGCGGCCGTCTGGGCGAAGCGGCGATGGACCGGGCGGTGGACGCCCTTCGCATCTGCCGTTCCAAGCTGGCGGATCGCGGCGTCGTACGCGCCCGGCTGATCGCCACGGAAGCGTGCCGATCGGCCGAGAATGGCGCGATCTTTCTCGAGCGCGTGCGCAGCGAGACCGGCCTGGTGCTGGAGATCGTCTCGCGCGAGACCGAGGCGAGGCTCGCCGTATCCGGCTGCGCCTCGCTGATCGACCCGAATTCGAACGGCGCCCTGCTGTTCGACATTGGTGGTGGGTCGTCCGAACTGGTCTGGATCGACCTGACCCGTCCGGCCGAGGCACGGCGCCGGCGCATGTCAGATCGGATCCGCACCTGGGCCTCGCTGCCGGTTGGCGTGGTGACGCTGAGCGAGCGCCATGGCGGCGAGTTGGTGACGACCGAGGTGTTCGAGGCGATGGTCGCGGAAGTGACCGACATGCTGCGGGATTTCCCGGAGGCGGACGCGCTGGACCAGGCGGTCGCGGCGGGCAATCTGCACATGCTGGGCACCTCCGGCACCGTGACGACGCTCGCCGGCGTGCATCTCGGCCTCGAGCGCTATGACCGGCGCCGGGTTGACGGAACCTGGATGACGGGCGACGAAGTCAACCTGATGATGAACACGCTGACCGGCATGGATTACGCCGCCCGGATCGCCAATCCCTGCATCGGCAAGGAACGCGCGGATCTGGTATTGGCAGGCTGCGCCATCCTCGAGGCGATCCGCCGGCGCTGGCCTTGCCAGCGGCTTCGGGTGGCCGACCGTGGCTTGCGCGAAGGAATACTGGTGGAGATGATGGCGGAAGACGGTGTGTGGCGCCGTTCGCCGCATCGGCAGAATGGAAGGCCGTCATGACCGGCACCAAGAACAATTCGGGACGTGGATCCGGCGGGCGCGAGCTCACTGTGCGCGTCAAGACTTCGCGCGGCCGCACGGCCTCGTCGCAGCGTTGGCTGGAGCGCCAGCTGAACGATCCCTATGTCGCGCGTTCGAAGCGCGAGGGCTATCGCTCGCGCGCCGCCTACAAGCTGATCGAGATCGACGACAAGCACCACATTCTCGGGCCCGGCATGCGGGTGGTCGACCTGGGCGCCGCGCCCGGCGGCTGGTCGCAGGTGGCGGTCGAGCGGGTCGGTTCGACGGATGACGACAAGCGCGTCGTCGCCATCGACTATCTGGAGATGGACGAGCTTCCGGGCGTCATCCTGTTCAAGAAGGACTTCCTCGACGAGGACGCGCCGGCTCTGCTGGAGCAGGCGCTGGGTGCCCGCGCCGATGTCGTGCTGTCCGACATGGCGGCGCCCACGACGGGCCACCAGAAGACCGACCATCTGCGCACGATCTTCCTCTGCGAGGTTGCGGTCGATTTCGCCATCAGCGTGCTGAAGCCGGGCGGCCACTTCCTGACCAAGGTGTTTCGCGGCGGCGCCGAGAATACGGTGCTGACCCAGCTGAAGCAGCACTTTGCCTCGGTGCACCACATCAAGCCGCCGGCCAGCCGCGCCGGCTCGGTCGAGCTGTTCCTGCTCGCCAAGGGCTTTAAGGGGCGCAAGACCGCAGCCGATGAGGCCCAGGCCCGCGACACCGCCGAGGACGACGGCACCTGGCGTCCGTGAGCCGGAGTGTGGGGCTGGCTACTTCACCTCTCCTCGGGAGAGGTGAAGTAAGCTGCGATGTCCCGCCCTAGGCCCGCTCGCGCATGGCGGTGACGGGATCCGGCGCCAGCTCCTTGACCGCGACGCTGCGGCCCGACATTTCCGAGCCGGCATCGCGTGGCATGCCGATGAAGAAGATCACCGAACTCATCGCGATCAGGCCGACCACCAGGAAGGCCGGGTGGAACGCCGCCAGGTCCAGCTCCGAGCCGCCATGGGCGCGCATCGTCAGCTGCAGCGAGATCGCGCCGGTCGAAATGCCGAGCGACAGCGCCAATTGCTGGAACACGCTGGTCATGCTCGTCGCCCGGCTCATCCGCGATACCGGCACGTCGGCGAAGGACAGCGCGTTGGCGCTGGTGAACTGCAGCGAGCGGAAGAAGCCGCCGACGAACAGCAGCCCGGTGATCAGGTGCAGCGGCGTGCCGATCGAGAACGCCGCCGGCACGCCGACAAAGAACGCGGCGATGAACGAGTTCGCGATCAGCACCGTGCGGAAGCCCAGCCGCCGCAGCAGCGGCGGCGCGACGAACTTCATGGCGATCGCGCCGATCGCCGAGACGAAGGTGATGGTGCCCGACTGGAACGGCGTCAGCCCATAGCCGAGCTGCAGCATCAAGGGCAGCAGGAAGGGCAGGGCGCCGATGCCGATACGGAACAGCATGCCGCCGAAGACGCTGGCCGCGAAGCTCGGGATCGTGAACAGCGACAGGTCGAGGATCGGATTGGCCACCCGGCGGCTATAGAAGAAATAGACCGTCAGCAGCGCCGCGCCGCCGATCAGGCAGGTCGCGACATAGGGCCAGGGCATCAGGTTGAGCCCGAGCGAGGTCGAGCCGGTGATGAAGCCGGCGATCCCGAAGGCGGTGAGCAGGAAGCCGATGAAATCGAATCGCACCTGTTCTTCGCCGCGAATGTCGGGAATGAACAGGGTGGCCAGCGTCACGCCGAGCACGCCGATCGGCACGTTGATCCAGAAGATCCAGCGCCAGTCGAAATAGGTCGTGATGAAGCCGCCCACGACGGGGCCCACCACCGGGCCGATCAGCGCCGGCACGGTCAGCCAGGCCAGCGCCCCGACCAGTTCGGATTTTTGCACGGATTTGAGGATCACCAGCCGTCCGACCGGCACCATCATGGCGCCGCCGATCCCCTGCAGCACGCGCGAGCCGACGATCTCCAGGATCGAACTGGATAGGCCGCAGCAGATCGAGCCCAGCGTGAACAGGATGATCGCCAGGCGGAAGACGGAGCGGGCGCCGAAGCGGTCCGCCACCCAGCCGGAAGCGGGGATGAAGATGGCGATGGTGAGCAGGTAGGACGTCAGCGCCAGCTTCAGATCGATCGGGCTGACGCCGAAATCGCGGGCGATGGCGGGAAGCGAGGTCGACAGGACGGTGGAATCGAGGTTCTCCATGAACAGCGCGCAGGCGACGATCAGGGGAAGAAGGATCCGGGCGGGGGGACGATGCGGAGCCATGGGGCCTCTTATAAGGGCGCTTATTCTAAGCCTACCTTAGGAGGATCGCGCTCTCTTTCGAAGTCACGATTTCTTTGGCTCGGCTTTCGACGTTAGCTTGATGCAGTGCGTTGAGGCGGCTGGCGCGAGGCGCATCTGCGATGGGCACCTCTCGCCGGAGAGAGCGAAGGGCTGTCTGGCTGCGCGATGCGGCCGCTTCGGCCGGGTCGCTCCAGCAGCGACCGAGCAACTCGTTGAAGCGCGGCTCGTTCCATTCGACGATCGCGCTGGCATGGTAGGCGGTGAGTTCGCCGATCTTGAACCCTTGATCGGTCAGGTAGAAATCGACGCGCAGATGATCGAAGCCGGACGCCGCGCGGACCGCTATCTCCGCCAGTGCATGCGCCGTCGATCGCGAGAGCGAATAGGCGCCGACCGGGATATTCCGCGACTGCAGGCTCAGTTCGTTGCCATCGATATCGAACCAGTTGCCATGGCGCGTGTCGCGACCCTTCTTGCCGGTCAAAATCCGGATCATCACGGCGCGGCCATGAAAGGTCATGACCTGCGCTTCGACCGGCGGATGGCCATCGGGGCCCAACAGTAGGGGTTCCGCCATCAGGCGCCGCGGCAGCTTTCGATATCCCCATTCATAGGCGATATCGAAATAGTCGAGGCGCAACCATCGCCGCATCTCTGCCTCGATCTCGGCCCGCTGCAGGCGCGCGGCGTCGGAGACGATCGCCACCATGCCGGAGCCGTGGTTCGGCTTCAGGACGAACCTTTCCGGCAAGGTTGCCCAGGGAATGTCGTCCGGATCCTCCCAGCTGCCCAGGAGCGGTACGAGAAAGCTCTCGCCAACGCGATCCCGGATCAACGTCCGAACGGCGAGCTTGTCGGATACGATCTTTAGGCGCGGGTCGCGGTCGTAGATTATGCGATGCAGCAGGTGCTCGGAATAGGTGACCGGCGGCGCCAGCCGGGGCGCCTCGCCCATCGCGGCCGTATAGCGCTGGATGTGCAAGCGGCGAAGCAGCCGGTCGCCCAAGATTGGCATCTGCCGTGCCTTGCGGACCAGCCGCCGCTGGATGCTGCGGCAGGTTCGGAGGAGAGCCGGCGGAACCTTCATGCGCCGGCCCGCTCCGCCCCGGGCTTGATCCATCGGGTGAGGCCCGCCCCGTGATAGGGGATGTGACCGTGAAGGCGCTTGTAAGTTTGGCTCGCTGTCTTGGCGAGCTGTCCCACGCGGGACGAACAAAGATGCATGCGAGGTCCGGCGGACGCGATGAGGGTGATCCGTCGCGGAATATGCGATTCGGCGGCCCGAGGCGATCGAGTCTCCCAGCGTATTGCTGTTGTTCGCCCTCGATCTTGCAGAGTGTTGCCATGCCGACACGGGTGCGGCAGCGCTAAGCCTGTTGTCCGTCGCGCCTCGTCGCGCCGATCTCGGAAATGCGGTGGATCTGGCCGGGATCTCGCCAGGCAGCCGCGAGGACTTCATCTTGTACCGGCCCCCGCCAGACGGTCAGTCCGGCGCCGTGATACGGCGTCAACTCACCGATCTTGAGCCCGTTGTCGGTCAAATACATGTCGACGCGAAGATGATCGAACCCCGCCGACATGCGCTCGGACGCCTTGACGATGGCGTCTATGTCGCGCTGGTCGAGGTTGATTCCGCTTTGCTCCACCTCGCCCGAGAAGTTGTCGAGCCGGGTTCCGTTGCGATCGAACCAGTCGTTGCGTCGTGTCGGCGTCGATTTTATCCCGGTCAGGATGCGGATGAGCGCGACCTGGCCGCCGAAGGTGAGGACGTGCGCTTCAACCGGTGCAAGACCATCCGGGCCGCGCAGCAATGCCTCGGCCATCAGCCGACGCGGCAAATCGCGGTATCCCCATTCGAGGGAACTATCGAAATAGTCATGCCGCAGCCAGTCTCGCGCCATGCCGGCAAGCTTCTCCGGTACGCGTTCAACGAGATACGGAACGATTGCGATCGGCCCGGACGAATGAGTCGGCTTCAATACGAATTGGTCGGGCAGCGATTGCCAGTCAATGTCGCGTGGGTCGTTCCAGGTGCCCAACAGCGGGATCAGGTATGTCGCACCGAGCCGGTCGCGGATCATCTCCCGCACTGCGAGTTTGTCGCAGACGATCTTCAACCTCGGGTCCCGGTCGTAGAGAAGCCTGTGAATGATGAGATCGTTGAAACCGACGGGGGGATCGAGGCGAAGGGTTGCTTTCATCTGGCGCCTATAGCGTCGGGCATGCCAGCCTCTCGCCAGCCGCGTGCCCAGCACGGGAAGACGGCGCAGACGTCGCAGCAGGGCCGATCGGATCCGCTTTCGAGCGGTCGCGGCTCTCTGCCGCCACAAGGTCGGTTTCATCGGATGGATTCGCACTTCCAAGGAGGAGGTCGGTTGATCCGACGTTTCGCGCATCAGACGTGTCGATCGAGGGCTGGATATCAAGTGATCGACGTCACACTCTGGTTATGTCCCGCACGCATACCAGCCTCCTGCGTCCCAGAGCGGATTTGTGCGGTGCGAGACTTTTCACGGGCCGCGACTCCATGATAGAGACCACCGCCAACTCTATTCGCTGAAACCTCGACCCGCCGGTGACCCTCGGTCCCACGGCCGGTCTTTTGCATTCGGAGCGTTGGCCATGGCCCAGATCGTAGAATTGTCGACCGGACGCGAAGCGCTGACCTTCGATGACGTGCTGCTTCAGCCCGGTCATTCGCTGGTCATGCCGGGCGAGGTCGATATCCGCACGCGGCTGACGCGCGAGATCGAGCTCAACATTCCGATCATCTCCTCGGCCATGGATACGGTGACCGAGGCGCGGCTGGCGATCGCCATGGCGCAGGCCGGCGGCCTCGGCGTCATCCACCGCAACCTCTCGCCCGAGCAGCAGGCCGAGGAAGTCCGCCAGGTCAAGAAGTTCGAATCGGGCATGGTCGTGAACCCCGTCACGATCGAGCCGGATGCGACGCTGGCGGATGCGCTGGCGCTGATGAAGGCGCACCGCATCTCCGGCATTCCCGTCGTCGAGGGTGGCGGCAATCCGGGCCGGCTGGTCGGCATCCTGACGAATCGCGACGTCCGCTTTGCCTCGAACCCGGCCCAGAAGGTCTATGAGCTGATGACCCGCGAGGGTCTGATCACTGTCAAGGAAGGCGTCAGCCAGGATGAGGCGCGCCGGCTGCTGCACCAGCACCGGATCGAGAAGCTCGTCGTCGTCGACAAGGCCTATCGCTGCATCGGGCTGATCACCGTCAAGGACATGGAGAAGACGCAGCTCAACCCGAACGCCGCCAAGGACGAGCAGGGCCGGCTGCGCGCCGCCGCCGCCACCACAGTGGGCGACAATGGCATCGAGCGGACCGAACGCCTGATTGACGCGGGCGTCGATCTCATCGTCGTCGACACCGCGCATGGTCATTCGCAGCGCGTGCTCGACGCCGTCACGCTGGTCAAGAAGCTGTCGAACCGCGTGCAGGTCATGGCCGGCAACGTCGCCACCGCCGAAGGCGCCCAGGCGCTGATCGACGCGGGCGCCGACGCCGTCAAGATCGGCATCGGCCCGGGCTCGATCTGCACCACGCGCGTCGTCGCCGGCGTCGGCGTGCCGCAGCTGACCGCGATCATGGAAGCCGTCTCCGCCGCCGACAAGGCGGGCGTGCCGGTGATTGCCGATGGCGGCATCAAGTACTCCGGCGATCTCGCCAAGGCGCTCGCCGCCGGCGCGCGCTGCGCCATGATCGGCTCGTTGCTGGCCGGCACGGAAGAGAGCCCCGGTGAGGTCTATCTGCACCAGGGCCGCTCGTTCAAAGCCTATCGCGGCATGGGCTCGGTCGGCGCGATGGCGCGGGGCTCGGCCGATCGCTATTTCCAGGCGGAAGTGCGCGACACGCTGAAGCTGGTGCCGGAAGGCGTCGAGGGCCAGGTTCCGTTCAAGGGACCGGTCAGCGGCGTGCTGCACCAGCTGGCCGGCGGACTGCGCGCCGCCATGGGCTATGTCGGCGCGGAGAACCTCGAGACGTTCCGCGAGAAGGCGCGCTTCGTGCGCATCTCGACGGCCGGCCTGCGCGAGAGCCACACGCATGACGTGACCATCACCCGTGAGAGCCCGAACTATCCCGGCATCGGCTGATCCGGCTTCGGCCTGGCAGCTTGTGATATGAAAGGGGGCAGGGGTGGGAACCTTCTGCCCCTTTTGCTTGTTTGCGGCCTGATGGCCGGCACTCGCCGGCGATCCACCAATCGGGGGCTCCATGCTGAAGACCGTCATCCTCTGGCCGGCGATCGCGCAACTCGCGCTGATCGCCTTCTGCTACCTCTGGCTCGGCATCACGCGCCGCAACGCCGTCAACAGCGGCGCCGTGTCCTCGACCGAATTCGCGCCCGGCGCCAAGGAGCCGGACGCATCGGCGACGGCGCGCCGCCATCTCGCCAACCAGTTCGAGCTGCCGATCCTGTTTTTCGTGGTCGTCGGCTTCCTATTCGGCATCAACGGCACCTCCATCCTCGAAGTAGCCGTGGCATGGCTCTTCGTCGCCAGCCGGGCCGTCCACACGGTCAGCTCGCTGAGCGGGCCGCTGGTGCTGCGCCATCTGAGCTTTCTGGTCGGATTCCTGCTGGTTTGCTTCCTCTGGCTCGACCTTGCCGTCCGGATACTCTAGAAGCGCGGGACCATGATCCCAGCCGCACGCATCTCCGCCGCCATCGAGGTTCTCGATGATATCGCAACCCGTCGCCGCCCGGCGCCCGACGCCCTGAAGGATTGGGGCCTCGCGCACCGCTTCGCCGGCTCGAAGGATCGCCGCGCCATCGGCGATCTCGTCTTCGACGCGCTCCGGCACCGGAACTCGTCGGCGGCAGTTGGTGGCGGCGACGATGGTCGCTCCGTGATGCTCGGCCTGTTCCGCAGGCATCGCGGGCTCGACATCGCGGCGATCGAAAAGCTGTTCTCGGGCGACCGCTTCGCGCCGGCGCCGCTGACCGATGACGAGCGCGCGGTGCTCTCCCGCGACGCGCTCGCCGATGCGCCGGACTATGTGCGGGGCGACTATCCCGAATGGATCGCGCCGAATTTTGCGCGCATCTTCGGCGACAATGTCGTGGCCGAGCTGCAGGCGCTGGCGACGCCGGCCCCGCTCGATCTTCGCGTCAACACGCTGAAGGCCGAGGCCGATCACGCCGCTTCCGAACTCGCCGCCGCGATCGGCCGGACACCCGAGCGCCCCGCGCTTTCCGCGCTCTGCCTGCGCCTGCCGCTGGAGCCGGGATCGGCCGAGCCGCATATCGCCTCGACCGAGCCGTTCCTGAAGGGGCAGGTCGAGATCCAGGATCTGGGCAGCCAGCTCGCGGCCGAATTCGCCGGCGCGCGTCCGGGCATGCAGGTGCTGGATCTCTGCGCCGGGGGCGGCGGCAAGACGCTCGCTCTGGCGGCTGCCATGCAGAACCATGGCCAGATCTTCGCGCACGATTCCGACCGCCGTCGCCTGGCCCCGATCCATGACCGGCTGACGCGCGCCGGGGTGCGCAACGTCCAGGTTCGCACGCCGCGGCCGAACAGTGACGTGCTCGACGATCTCGAGAATCGCATGGACTTGGTGCTGGTTGATGCGCCCTGCACCGGCACCGGCACCTGGCGCCGCAATCCCGACGCCAAGTGGCGCATCCGGCCTGGCAGCCTCGCCGAGCGCAACAAGGATCAGGCGCTGGTGCTGGAGACCGCCGCCCGCTACGTGAAGCCCGGCGGGCGTCTCGCCTACATCACCTGCTCGGTGCTGGAGGAAGAGAACACCGACCAGATCGACGCCTTCCTCGCGGCCCATCCCGGCTTTTCCGTCGTGCCGCCGCAGGCGGTGGTCGAGGCCTATGAGCAGGAATCGATGAACATCCTCGGCCCGGCCGTGCGGCTGCTGTCGAACGGTCTTCTGATGACCCCGCTCACCAGCGGCACGGATGGTTTCTTCGTTTCCGTGCTGACGCGAGCCGCCTGAGCGCATTCATCTGTGAGCCCTCCCGGTGTTGCCGGGTCTTCGTCTCGACAGCGTGCTGTCGCGCCGATAGAAGGACGGCCCCGGGGTTCTCCCGATTACGGAGGTAGACTTATGCGCCTGCTCAGGCTTATCGCCATCATCCTCGTCCTGTTCGCGGGATACTGGGCCTATTACGTGTTCGCAGCCGCGAACCCGAACGACCAGTTCGGCGTGCAGATCAACAAGGTGTTGCCGACCGCCGCGCGCGAATTCTCCTGCAAGAAGCTGAAGGAACGCTTCGCCGACGCCAAGGCGCCGGAAGGCTGCGCCGACTTCGCCTTCTGGGCGCCGGCTCCCGAGCCCGTCGTCGAGACCCCAGCTGCGCCGCCGGCTCCGGCCGCAGAGCCCGCTCCGGCAGCAACGCCGGCCCCGGCTCCCGCCGCCGAGACGCCCGCTCCGGTCGCGCCGGCTCCGGCGCCCGAAGCTCCGGCTGCGACCGCACCGGCGACCGATACGCCGGCGACCGCACCGGCGACCGATACGCCGGCGACCGCCGCGCCCTAATCGCTCCTTCGGCCCGCACCCCACGGTGCGGGCCGTTTTCTTTGACCTATGCAAGGACGGATGGCAGCTCCGCGATTGCAGTTTTCGGCCCGATCGCTTAACCGAGGGGCCATTCCCCTCAGACGCCGGGCCGTTCCATGACCGACAGCATTCTCATCATCGATTTTGGATCGCAGGTAACGCAGCTCATCGCGCGTCGCCTCCGCGAAGCCGGCGTCTATTGCGAGATCCATCCGTTCCAGAATGCGGAGGGCGCTTTCGCCAGGATGCAGCCGAAGGGCGTGATCCTTTCCGGCAGCCCGGCCAGCACCGGCGACATCGGCTCACCGCGCGCGCCAGACGCCGTGTTCGCGGCGGGAGTCCCGGTCCTGGGCATCTGTTATGGCGAGCAGACGATGATGGCCCAGCTCGGCGGCCGCGTGGAAACCAGCGAGTATCGCGAATTCGGCCGCGCCTTCGTCGATATCCAGGAAGCCTCGCCGCTGTTTGAGGGCGTCTGGGAAAAGGGCACCCGTCATCAGGTCTGGATGAGCCACGGCGACAAGGTCATGGCTCTCCCCGAGGGCTTCAAGGTCATCGCCGTTTCCGACGGCGCGCCCTTCGCCGCCATCGCCGACGAGGCCCGCCGCTTCTACGGCGTGCAGTTCCATCCGGAAGTCGTCCACACGCCGGACGGCGCGAAGCTTCTCTCGAACTTTGCGCACAGGATCGTCGGCCTCAAGTCCGACTGGACCATGTCGGCCTATCGCGAGCAGATGATCGAGAAGATCCGCAAGCAGGTCGGCAAGGGCAGGGTGCTCTGCGCGCTTTCGGGCGGCGTCGATTCCGCGGTCGCGGCCGTGCTGATCCACGAGGCGATCGGCGACCAGCTGACCTGCGTCTTCGTCGACCATGGGCTGATGCGCCAGGACGAGGGCAACCAGGTCGTCTCGCTGTTCCGCGAGCACTTCAACATCCCGCTGGTCAGCGTCGATGCGGCGGATCTGTTCATCGGCAAGCTTGAGGGCGTCTCGGATCCCGAGACCAAGCGCAAGATCATTGGCGGCCTGTTCATCGACGTGTTCGACGCCGAGGCGAAGAAGATCGCCAGCGACGGCAAGGGCGCGCCGGAATTCCTGGCCCAGGGCACGCTTTACCCCGACGTGATCGAGAGCGTCTCCTTCTCGGGCGGCCCGTCGGTGACGATCAAGTCGCACCACAATGTCGGCGGCCTGCCGGCCCGCATGAACATGAAGCTGGTCGAGCCGCTGCGCGAATTGTTCAAGGACGAAGTGCGCGCGCTCGGCCGCGAGCTCGGCCTTCCCGACAGTTTCGTCGGCCGCCACCCCTTCCCGGGCCCCGGCCTCGCCATCCGCCTGCCGGGCGGCGTGACGCGCGAAAAGCTCGACATTCTCCGCAAGGCCGATGCGATCTATCTCGACGAGATCCGCAAGGCAGGTCTCTACGACACGATCTGGCAGGCCTTCGCCGTGCTGCTGCCGGTGCAGACGGTCGGCGTGATGGGCGACGGCCGGACGTATGACTCGGTCCTGGCGCTGCGCGCCGTGACCTCGGTCGACGGCATGACGGCGGATTTCTATCCCTACGACATGAACTTCCTCGGCCGCGCCGCGACCCGCATCATCAACGAGGTCAAGGGCATCAACCGCGTTGTCTACGACGTAACCAGCAAGCCGCCCGGTACGATCGAGTGGGAATGACGGAAACAAACAGCGGCAGTGGCGTAGGTTCGGTGGGGATTCTCGCCTTTAGTTGCCGCTCTTTGGCCTGCAGCCGGGGCTGGGGCTTAGCCGCCAGTCAGTTTTCGGCGTCGTCGGCTACCATAGCGGACGAAAGGTGAGCCAGTTTGTCGGGGTTCTTGACAATATAGATTGCGGCGATCCTGCCATCGCGAATATCGAGCGCGGTAGTCTGCAGGAGGCCGTCACCATCGACGCTGATATAGCCTGGCAAGCCGTCGATCTTCACAGTGCGCAACAAGGTCGGCGCACGCAAATTCTTCCGGTGGGACCCAACGAACAAGCGGAGCGCGCGCTCGAGTCCGCGCACCACATTGCGGAGGGCAAGCACCTTGCCGCCGCCATCGGCATGGATCTCGACATCCTGCGCCAGCAGTTCAGCGAGTTGCGCGGTGTCGCCGTCGCGCGCGGCGGTGAAGAAAGCGCGTGCGATCCGGTCTGCTTCGGCCGGCTCCAGGGCGAATCGGGGCCGCGCCGCCTGGACATGCTTGCGCGCGCGTGATGCGAGCTGGCGAACGGCGGCAGGCTCGCGCCCCAAGGTGACTGCCACCTGAGGCAGGGCCATGTCGAACACGTCATGGAGAAGGAAGGCCGCGCGCTCCAAGGGAGACAGGCGCTCCATCGCCAGCATCAGCGTAACGGTGATATCGTCGGCGATCATTTCGTCGGGCTCGACCGACCCTATCAGCGGATCGGGCAGCCATGGGCCGACGTAGATTTCGCGTTGCGCGCGTGCCGATTTTTGCTCGTCAAGGCACAGGCGGGTGACGATCCGGGTCAGATAGGTGGTAGGGAACTCTATCTCACCCGCGGTCCGCTCCCAGCGCAGCCAAGCATCCTGCACGACATCCTCGGCATCGCTGAGCGAACCAAGCATTCGGTAGGCGAGGCGCAGCAATCGACTGCGTTCCGCCTGAAAATCCGCAGTGCGCTGATCGCTCCGTCCCCTTCGCTGATCCGAGGCGCCGCCGCTAACGTCCGCTGACACTGAGGTCTCCGTGTCTCCCGTGTGGCCACGCGTATAAGACGAGGCAGCGTGGCCAAATGTGACATGGATCCGGCCGCTCGCGAGAAATTTCCTGGGCATGTCACAGTTATCCGGCCTGCCTCGTCAAGTCTGCGAGCGTCGCTGAACGGCGCCCAGACGAAGGAAATGACCATGAGCGATAACACACGGCTGATCTGGCACGCGGTCGCACCGCAGGGCGCCAAGGCGCTGTTCGGCATCCATCACTACATCACCACGGGCACCAACCTGCCGGGGGAACTCATCCATCTCGTCTTCCTGCGGGTCTCGCAGATCAACGGCTGTGCCCATTGCATCGACCTTCATACGCGGGACCTACTCAAGACGATGTCCATCGACAAGGTCGCGCTAGTACCAGTCTGGGCAGAGGTGCCTCATCTTTTCTCAGAGCAGTATCGCGCTGCGCTGGCCTGGGCCGAAGAGGTGACGTTGGTCAGCGAAACACATGCGTCAGACGGAGCCTATGTGGCGGCTGCGGCTGCATTCGAGCCCAAGGATCTTGTCGATCTCACCATCACCATTGCTGCGATGAATGCCTTCAATCGCCTCGGCGCGCCATTCCGCCTGCCCGTAAAGGCGCTGGCCTGACCAACCTTACAAAAGGATCGCTTCAATGACTGCAAAGCCCGAACTCTCGCGCAGGCCGGAGGGGATTGTTCCGTAGCTGCTCCAGCGTTTCAACTCGATGGACGTCGACATCATGGCCGGCTTCTGCGAGCCCGACGCCATCTTGGTCAGCGCGAATGGCGAGCCGCAGCGCGGCCTATCGGCCATTCGCGCGGAACTTCTCAAGTACTGTCCTAGCTGCTGAACGCCCCCTTAGCGATGGCGCACGCCTAGAACTTTTGCGTATTCCAATTGACATATGTTCCAGCCTCGCCATAGTGACGATTGGCCGTGCTGATGGATATCGCCGCTCGGTCTTGCCCGGGCTGCAAACTCCCGGATGGCTGAAGTTGCTGTTGGAGGACGCATGCCCAAGGAAATCACAGTCGACCCGCAGATCGTGCGGCAAAAATCGACGGTTTCTTTCGCCGAGATACCCGTAAACGCCTATGCGACTCCCTTTGCCGAGGAGCGGGCGAAACGAGGCGATGCGGCGCTGAGGGAAGTCCTCCGCCACATGCTGGTCATCCGGGAATTCGAATCCATGCTGGGTTCGTTCAAGGCGACCGGCGCCTATGCGGGCATCCCGTTCAACTACAAGGGGCCGGCACACCTTTCCATCGGCCAGGAAGGCGCGGCGGTCGGCGCGGCGCTGGCGCTGGAACCCGAGGATCACATCTTCGGAAGCCATCGCAGCCATGGGGAGTTCATCGCCAAGGGGCTGTCGGCGATCGCCCGGCTGGATGAGGCTGCGCTGCAGGCCATCATGGCCGGGCATCAGGACGGCGCGCTGTTGCAGTCGGTCCGCACGCATCTGGGCGGGGAAGGCAAGGCGCTGGCCGAGAACTTCCTGCTGTTCGGGCTGCTCTCGGAAATCTTCATGCGCGCCAACGGCTTCAATGGCGGCATGGGGGGCAGCATGCATGCCTTCTTCCCACCTTTCGGCGCCTATCCGAACAACGCGATCGTCGGTGCGTCCGGCGGGATCGCCACCGGCGCGGCGCTGCGGCGGAAGCTGAGCGGCGCCAAGGGCATCACCGTCGCCAACAGTGGTGACGGCTCGACCGGCTGCGGACCCGTCTGGGAGGCGATGAACTTCGCCTCCATGGCGCAGTTCGAAACGCTCTGGGGCGAGAAGCGCGGCGGATTGCCGGTACTTTTCTTCTTCAACAACAATTTCTACGCCATGGGCGGACAGACGATCGGCGAAACGATGGGCTGGGACCGGCTGTCGCGCATCGGTGCGGCGATCAATCCGGCCTCCATGCATGCCGAGACCGTGGACGGCTCCAATCCGCTCGCCGTCGCCGACGCCGTGGCGCGCAAGCGCGCGCTGCTGCTGGAAGGGAAGGGGCCGGCGTTGCTCGATGTCGAGTGCTACCGCATCAGCGGCCACTCGACGACGGACGCCAGCGTCTATCGCTCGCGCGAGGAAATGCAGCTCTGGGAGCCGCATGATCCGATCGTGCTATTCCAGAACCAGCTTCTGGCCGAAGGAATCCTGACCGAGGCGAGCCTGTCGGAGATGCGGGCACAGGTCGTTGCGCAGGTCACTGCCGTCACGGCGGCTGCTGTCAATCCCGAAGCCGCGCCGATCGTCGACGTGCGCGCCGATCCCACCCTGATCGGCAAGCTGATGTTCAGCCACAACGAGATTCCGGTTCCTGCGACCGCTGCGCCGCTGCTGGCCGCGCCGGAGACATCGGCCCGCATTCGCCAGAACGCCAAGAAGGCTCGTTTCGGCCTGTCGGAGACCGGCGAAAAGCTGTCCTCCATGCGCGCCATCACCTTGCGCGACGGCCTATTCGAGTCGGTCCTGCATCACATGACCCAGGATCCGAGCCTGATCGCCTATGGCGAGGAGTGCCGCGAATGGGGCGGCGCCTTCGGCGTCTATCGCGGTCTCTCCGAGATCCTTCCCTATGACCGCCTGTTCAACTCGCCGATCTCCGAGGCTGCCATCGTCGCCACGGCGGTCGGATACGCACTGGAGGGTGGACGGTCCCTTGTCGAGCTGATGTATGGCGATTTCATCGGCCGCGCCGGCGACGAGATCTTCAACCAGATGGCGAAGTGGCATGCCATGTCGGCCGGGGCCCTGAAGGTTCCCGTGGTGCTGCGCTGCTCGGTCGGCAGCAAATATGGAGCGCAGCATTCGCAGGACTGGTCGTCGCTGGTCGCCCATATTCCCGGGCTCAAGGTCATCTACCCGGCGACTCCCTATGATGCGAAGGGACTGCTGGCCTCGGCGCTTTCCAGCGACGATCCGGTCGTCTTCTTCGAGAGCCAGAGGCTTTACGACACCGTCGAGCAGTTCCGTCCCGATGGCGTGCCGACCGACTATTATCGGATCCCGATCGGGGAGCCGGACATCAAGCGGGTGGGGTCGGATCTGACCATTCTGACCATCGGACCGTCGCTCTATTCCGCGATTGCCGCCGCGGATGAATTGCAGGCCAATTACGGCATCTCGGCCGAGATCATCGACGCCCGCACGCTGGTGCCGTTCAACTATGAAAAGGTGCTGGAGTCGGTGAAGAAGACCGGACGGCTCCTCCTGGTTTCCGAAGCGTCCGAACGCGGCAGCTTCGCCATGACGCTGTCGAGCAACATCACCCGATTCGCCTATGGAGACCTGAAGGCTGCGCCGCGCGTCCTCGGCTCCCCGAACTGGATCGTCCCCGGCGCGGAGATGGAATCGACCTATTTCCCTCAGGTCGACGATATTCTCGATGCGGTCACCAGCGATTTCTTCCCGGAGAAGCGCGTCAATCGTCGGGGAGTCCGCGATTGGAATGACCTCGACCTCGCCCGCCTCGCGCTTTAGCCGCCGCCTATGAACCAGGAGAAAACGATGGATATCCCGCTGCTGATGCCGCAACTGGGCAATGAGACGACCGAAGCGGAACTGACGGAGTGGCTGAAAGCCGTGGGCGATCCCGTCCGCGAGGGCGAGCAGATCCTCATCCTCACGACGACCAAGCTCAGCATGGAGATCGAGGCGCCGGCGACTGGCGTCCTCAAGGATATTGTCGTCCCGGAGGGCGATATCGCCGAGATCGGCGCGACCCTTGCCATCATCGCGGTCGATTAGGCGCGATCGGCATGGCTGAGGTGAACAAGCCGGCCGCCGGAGCGGTGCTCCATCGGCTCGGCGGCAGCGACGGTCAGCCGGCCGTCGTTTTCATACACGGCTTCGGGGCGGACCGGCTTTCCTGGCTGGCCAACGCACCTTCCCTGACAGGGTCGTTCCAGGTATGGGGCGTCGACCTTCCCGGGCATGGCGACGCGGAGCCCGCTCTTGGGGTCAGTCTGGACGGGCTCTCCGAGAGTGTGCTCGCTGGCATTACGGCGCGGATATCCGGCAAGGTGCATCTCATCGGCCATTCGCTGGGGGGCGCTGTCGCCCTCCGCCTGGCCGAATGCGCACCGGATCGGGTTCAGTCCATCGTGCTGATAGCGCCGGTTGGACTTGGTAGAGGCATCGCCCGGGATTTCACTAACGGCTTCGCGGAGCTGGATGAGCCGGATGGCGCGCTTGCCCTGCTTCAGAGGCTCGTGGCGAGGCCACGGCTGATCAACAAGCCGATGGCGCTGCATGTGCTGGCGCATCTGGAGCGGCCGGGACGGCGCCAGGCGCTGTCGGATCTGGCCGACGGCATCCCCGTCATCGAGCAGGCCGCGCAGCTCGCCATCGCCGCGATCCGGCAAAGCGATCTGCCGCGGTTGGTCATCTGGGGCGAGGATGACGCGATCAACCCGCTCGATCCGGAGCGCATGGCAAGCTTTGGCGGCGAGCAGCACGTCTTGCCAGGTGCGGGTCATCTGCCGCAGATCGAGGAAATCAAACGGGTCAATGGATGGATCCAGGACTTCCTGACCGGTCATAGCTGAGCAGTTCCATTCTCGACCGTGCTTTGCCGGACCGTCTCCCGCCGCCCTGAAACGGGCTCCATGCTGCAGAATCGAGGTTGGCATTGGCCAAGCTGCTACGCTCCGCACAGCAGGTACTTTCCGATACGTCGTCGCTCCGGTTGCGAGCCGCGTGGCTCTACTACAATCAGGGCCTGACGCAGAAGGACGTGGCCGAGAAGCTGGGCGTCAGCCGGACGACGATCATTCGCATGCTCGACGAGGCCGTAAAACGCGGCGAGGTGCAGATCTGGATCAATGAAGGGATCCAGGAGTGCATCGAACTCGGCCTGCAGCTCGAGGCGGCGTTCGGCCTGGACGAGGCGATCGTCGTGCCGGGCGTGGACGATGTCGAAGGAACCGCCAAGGCGGTCGGTCTCGCCCTGGGTCAATTTCTGTCGGATGCGATCCCGGATGACTGCACCATCGGTGTCGGCTGGGGCCGGACCCTGACGGCTTCGCTTGCCAGCTTTCGACCGGTGCGGCGTGAGCGCGTGCGTGTCGTCTCCCTGCTCGGCGGCGTGCTCGAGGCCCATCAGGTCAATCCGATCGAGTTCTCGTGGCGGTTGGCCAGCCAGATCGGGGCCGAATGCTACCTGTTTCTGTCGCCTCTCCTGGTCGATTCCAAGGAGACGAAGCGCCATCTGATCGAGCGCTGCGGTCTCGATCGCCTGTATCGCCTGGCGGAGGACCTCGACATTGCTGTCATCAGCGTTGGCGATATCAGTCCGAGCGCGACCTCGCTCTCCCAGACGCTGATTTCACCGCAGGAGTTGCAGGAACTGGTCGAGGTCGGCTGCGTCGGCGATGCCATCTGCAATTTCCTGGATGCGGAAGGACGTTCCGTTCCCCATGCGCTGAACGACCGCGTGATGTCGGTCGATCTCGACAAGGTCAGCAAGGCGCGCCACGTCGTGCTGGCGACAGGCGGAGCCAAGCGCGCCGTCGCCATCCACGCGACGATGAAGCGTGTCGGTTGCCATACGCTGATCACCGACGAGGCCGCCGCCAAGGCGCTTCTCGCCATGGCGCGGTGACGCAACGCATTTCTCGGGGGCAGCATGTATCTCGGAATCGATATCGGCACGACGGCGACCAAGGCCATCCTCGTGGACGAGAGCCAACGAACCCTGGCGCGGGCCACGCAGGACTACGTGACATCGCGACCCGGCCCGGGACGGAGCGAGCAGGATCCGGCCCTGTGGATCGAGGCGGTTCAGTCGGTGCTCGCGGTCCTGCGCCGATCTCGCCCCGACGCTTTCGCGGCGGTCCGGGCGCTGGGCCTTTCGGGGCAGATGCACTCGCTGGTGACCCTGGATGCCCATCATGACGTCGTGCGCCCCGCCATCCTCTGGAACGACGGGCGCGGCGTGGAACAATGCGCGGAGATGACCGCCAGCGTGCCGGATCTCGCCGAGATATCCGGTGTTCTCGCCATGACGAGCTTCACTGCTGCGAAGCTGCTATGGGTCCGGCAAAATGAGCCGCAGCTCTATGACCGCGTCACGCATGTGATGCTGGCAAAGGATTATGTGCGGTTCTGGCTCACGGGCGAAATTGCCAGCGACATGTCGGATGCCGGCGGCACGCAATTGTTCGATCAGGCCCAGCGGCAATGGTCGCCGGCCATTCTGGACGGGTTGGGCATCGACCGGGCCCTTATGCCGCCGCTCATGGAAGGCCACCAGATCGCTGGCGGCCTTCGCCCGGCGCTGGCCGCGCAGCTCGGCCTGCGAGCCGGCCTGCCGGTCGCCTGCGGCGGCGCCGATGTCGGCACGGGCGCGATCGGTCTCGGCTGCGCCGCGCCGGGCTCGGGGTTCATTTCCCTTGGCACGGGTGTCGTCTATTTCGTGGCGCAGGACCGCTACGCGCCCAAGCCCGACCTCGTCCTGCACAATTTCGCCCATTGCACGCCCGGCTGGTATCAGATGGCCGCCATGCTGAACGGCGCCAGCGCCCTGAACTGGGCCCGGAAGCTGATGGGCGTGGCCGATATCGGCGCGCTGGTGTCGAAGGTGGAGGCCCGATATGCGGGGCCGTCGTCCCTGATGTTCCTGCCCTATCTGAGCGGCGAGCGCACCCCGCATGGCGACAGCGACATTCGCGGCGCCTTCTTCGGGCTCAGTCCGGCCTCCGACCCGGTCGATATCGCCCAGTCCGTGATGGAGGGCGTCGCCTTTTCGATACGCCAGGCAGACGAGCTGCTGACGCAAGCCGGCAGTCCCTGCGCCGTTCCCGGCCTCATCGGTGGCGGCGCGCAGAGCCTGCTCTGGTGCCGCCTTCTCTCCACCGTGCTGGGCCGCAATCTGGCGCGCTACGACGATGCCGATCTCGGGCCGTCACTTGGCGCGGCCCGCCTGGCCATGATCGGGGAGGGCGGATGTGATGTTTTCGAGATCGCAACGCCTCCCGACCGCGAAGAAGTGATCTCTCCGTTCCAGGACCAGGTCGAGCGCTATGACCGGCGGTTCGAAGCCTTCAAGGCGATGTTCCCGGCGGTGTCAGCCTATTCGTCGCATTCGGATCTCTAGCGGGGACGCCGCTCAGCCTTCGCAAAGCAGGGCGGCGGTTTCCGCATCGGTCCCGAGCGCATTGATCATGCGGCCGCGCATCGCGGCGCGGATGGCGGGGACTTTCTCGGGGCCCATCGCCACGGCGATGCTGTGTGTGACGTTCGGCAGCGCGTCCAGCGGCAGCGAAAGCGTCCGCGCGTCGATGTCGGAGTGCACGACCTGACCCTCGGCATTGTAGAAACGTGCGCAGATGGAGCCGACAGCACCATCCGCTATGATGGCTTGGACGCGCGACGGCGGAAACAGGCCGTTGCGAAACGTCGACGCGCCTTCCGTCATGGCGCCGATGCCGACGATGGCAATCGACACACGATCGATCAGCTGAAAGATGTCACTCACGCCTGACGTGGAGCGCAGGGCTTCGGCGGCTTCCATCGAGTCCACCACGGCCGGGACGGGCAGCACCCAGGCCTGAGCGCCGATCCGGCGCGCCAGCGTGCGGCAGATCTCGCCGGTATGGCTCGCTTCCTCGGCGCGGCCGACCCCTCCGATCAGAGTCACCACGGACAGATTGTCGGCCCGGATCAGCCGGCCGGCGGCGGCGACGCTGGCGACCGTCTCGCCATTGGAAACACCAATCACCGTGTCGTTTGCAACCAGGTCCTCGATGCCGCGAAAGACGGCGTTGCCGAGCAGTTGCAGCCGGTCGACGTCGGTAGAGCGCCGATCGACCACGATCGCGAAGGAGAGGCCGAAGCGCTGCATCAGGCGCGCTTCGAGCGCGGCGTTGCGAAACGCCCTTGTTGCGACGCGGATCTCGACGATGCCGAGTTCCATGGCCAGCTTCAGATATCGGCTGACGGTGGCCTCGGAGATCTGAAGGTTCCGCGCGATCTCGTTCTGGGGAACTCCGTCCTCATAGCGCAGCCGCGCGACATTGATCAGCGCCTGTTCGTCCGGCTTCGGGCGTGCCATGGGGCTCCTTGATCGCTGACCGGCGAGTTGATCGCTGAGTTTCCGGTTTCTGGCGACGCTATATCAGATTTTCCTGCAATCGCTTTCTCTAACGGCTCTTCTTCCTGCACTCTCCTAGGCGAGCCGGGGCAAGCCGCCCGGTTACTTGATGCCAGAGCCAATGGCGCTATCGATGAAATATCGCTGCAGGAAAATGAACAGCAGAGCCATCGGGATCGTGCCGAACGTCGAGACTGCCATGATCTCGCTGTACTTCGTATTCAGCGTCATCTGGAACGCCGCCATGCCAAGGGGCAGGGTCCGCAGCGTGTCGGTGCTGGTGATGATCAGCGGCCAGAGATAATTGTTCCAGCTCAGGCTGAAGGTCAGGACCGCGACCACCACGATGCTGGGCGCCAAAAGCGGAACGATGATCCGGCTTAGAATGGTGAACTCGCTGGCGCCATCGATCCGTCCCGCCTCGAGCAATTCATTGGGAATGCCCTGGATCGCCTGCCTCAGGATGAAGATTCCTGCCGCGTTCAAGGCCGTCGGAAGCACAATGCCGGCGTAGCTGTCGTGCCAGCCGAAAGCGTGCACCTGCAGGAAAAGCGGGATCACGATAGCCTCGATCGGGATCATGATCGAGGCAAGGACGGCGATCCAGATCATCTCCGTGTAGCGGTTCCGCAACTTGGCGAAGCCATAGGCGGCGAGAACGCCAAGAAAGAGCGTGACAAATACGGATACACCCGCCGCCAGCAGCGAATTCACCAGATAGCGGAGAAACGGCCGCGCCTGGAACGCCTTCACATAATTGCTGATGCCGGCGCTGCCGAAATCCCACAGGCTGCCGTCCAGCAACTCCCTATCCGTCTTGAAGGAGGCGGCGAGCATCCAGAGGATGGGAAACAGCGCGACGACCGCGAAGATCGCGATGAACGCCAGGACGGCGATGCGTTCGACGTGGGACCTATGCATCTCTTCGTCCTGAAATCAGCCAGATCTGAATGAGGCTCAGCAGCATGATGCAGCCAAAGAGCACGATCGAGTAGGTACTGGCGCGGCCCATGTCCAGATAGCTAAACGCCGTCTTGTAGATGAGGATCGTCAGGATCTGCGTCGCGTTGGCGGGGCCGCCATCGGTCAGGACCTGCTGGAAGACGAAGGCCTTGAGGCCGTTCACCGTCGCCAGGACGACCACCAGCGCGATGGTCGGCCGCATCAGCGGAATGGTGATGTGCCGGATCATCGGAAACAGCTTGGCGCCGTCGAGCCGAGCAGCCTCGAAGCAGTCGCGCGGCAGGGTCAGAAACCCGGCCAGGAAGATGATGGTGTAGTAGCTCGTCGCGTGCCACCAGCTCATGAAGATCAGCGCCCATGGCGCATAGGCGCTGTTGGTCAGCCAGGGGATCGACGCCATGCCGGCGCTATTGAGCGCGTCGTTGATCGGCCCGCGCTGGTTGAACATCAGTTTCCAGACCAGGGCGACCGACACGAATGGCAAAATCGATGGTAGATAGAGCAGGAACCGCCAGACGCTTCGGCTTCGGCCCAGCGTGCTGAGGAGGCCGCCCAGGATGAAGGACAGGCCGATCACCGGGACGATGGTCCAGAAGACGTAGAATGCTGTTACCCAGAGCGAGCGCAGGAATTGCTCGTCCGACGCCAGGCGGGTGTAGTTGGAAAGCCCGGTGAAGACGGGCGGCGACATCAGATCGTATTTATGGAAGCTGATATAGACTGCGTACAGAACGGGATAGAGCTGAAATATCGCCAGATACAAAAGAGCGGGCGCTATGAATATGAGAGATAAGCGTCTTCTAGACTGAAACACGCGTCAGTACCTTTCGGCCGCGTAGTGCCCACCCGGGTTTCACACCGGATGGGCAATCGACTTCGACGGATAGTTAGTTCTGGCTACGCACGAAATCGATCTGCTTGGCAGCCTGATCAAGCGCTTCCTGCACCGAGGTGCCCTGCATCATCTGCTCGATCGCGTCCTTGATCGCCTTGCCTTCCTCGTTCCAGGTCAGCGAGCGCCAGTAGTAGGTGCCGTACTGAAGCTGATCCGCAAAGATGTCGGCACCGATCGTATCCTTCGCTGCTTCCGACTTCTCCCAGCCCTTCAGGCCGGTCACGTAGCCGGTATGGCGCAGATAGCCATCGCCATCCGAGGTCAGGAAGCGAAGGAAGCGCCAGGCTTCTTCCTGATTCTTGGAAGCCTGGGTGACCGTCATCGAATAGTTGTAGAGCAACGTCTTTGGATTGGCCGGGTCCTTCTGCGGGATCGGCGCCACGACGTAGTTCTTCTTGACGTCCTCGCCGAACAGCGGAGGCGACCAGATGCCGGCCATCATCATCGACTGGCGACCATCGGAGAAGTCCTGCAGGGCGTTGACCGGATTGACGGTGGCGTAGTCGGGGCCGCCGATGCCATCGGTCACCAGGCGCTGCCAGGTGTCGGTGAAGGCCGCAACGCATTGCGGCGAGTTGATCGTCGCCTTCCCGGCACCGTCGAGCACTTCGCAACCATACTGGTTGAGGATCGGCCAGTATTCCATGGCATACCAGAAGCCATCTAGCCCGAAGACCCAATTGAAGCCGAGGCGGGTGAAATTGCCGCTATCGTCCTTCTTCTGAACCTTCTTCGCCATTGCGAAGAGGTCATCCCAGCTCTTCGGCCAATTGGCCTTGTCGGTCACGTCGATGCCGACCTCTGCGAAATGTTCCTTGTTCATGAACAAGGCGAAGGTATTCAGCTCTTCTGGAAGTCCGTAGATCTTGTTGTCGATCATCAGGCCCTTGAGAGCGCCAGGCGAATACAGCGCCTCCAGTTCCTCATTGGTCTTGACGCCCATGGCCGGCAGGTTGGCCTCGGCGAGAATGCCCTTGCTGACGAATTTCGGGTAGAGGTAGTCGAGCACGTTGATCAGATCGGGCGCCTCGCCAGCGGCGATGGCCGCCAGCAGCTTGACCTCATAGTCGCCATGCGGATCGGACTGGAACTGGAACGTCACATCCGGATGGAGCTTGGTGTATTCGGCCGCTTTCTGCTTGATGAATTCTTCTGCTGGCGGGTAGGTGTGGTGCCAAATCTTCAGTTCGGCGGCGTTGGCAAGACCTGTTGCCATTCCAATGGCAGCCATCGAGGCTGCGATCAGAAAATTCCTAGCTTTAAACGAGCGCATTCTTGGTCTCCTCCATAGAAAATATTCTTATTGATTTATTGTTGCTGGGTAGTTCGGGTCTTCATGCTGGCGAAATCGGCGGCACGTCGATAATTCCATAGTCGAGATTATCGCTACACAGGCACTATCGATAAATAGAGACGATCTTGGCGCTTATTGCAATAACTTATTATAAAGAAGGAAATTCAATTAAAATCGGACCTCTGCTTAAATGGTGGGTCGCGAAGACTGCTTTAGCCCGCGATAGATCCCTCGGAAGTGAGCCAAATCTTCGTCGAGCCCATCCACGGGGCGGGGCAGGATCATTGGGTCGGTGGCGGCCGCGAATGGAATATTGGCTGGCTGGGGCCAGTGGCCCGCCGCCATGCCGCCCAGATAGGCGGCGCCGAGCGTCGCGCTGCCAGCATCCAGCGCTGGCTTGAGTGGGACCTGGATCGTGTCGGCCAAGAGCCGGCGCCAGCGCGGGTCCCCGCTGCCACCCCCGGCAAGCAGCATGTGAGGGGCCGTGATGCCTTCCCGCTTCAGCGCGTCCCAGCTGTCCCGGATAGCCATTGCCACGCCATCGAACACCGACCGGATGATCTGGTTGCGGCTGCAGCCAAGGCGCATGTTGGCCCAGACAGCGGTTGCGTCCGGGTCGAGCAGCGGCGCGCGCTCTCCCGCCGCATAGGGGAGGAAGATCACGCCGCCATGGCCTTCGCCAGACTCGAAGGCGCCCTCATACATCTCCGGCCAAGTGGCGCCCAGAACTCCGCGCGCCCATTCGAACACGGTGCCGCCATTCTGCATCGCCGCCATCACATAGAGGCTGCGGCCGATGCCGCGATAGCTGTTGTAGAAGGGTTGCAGCTTCGGCTCGATGCGGTCGGTAACGGCCATGATCTGGATGCCGGAACCGATCTGCAGGATCGTCGAGCCCGGTTCGATCTGACCCATGCCGAACAGGCACGCGGCTGTATCCGATAATCCGGCTGCGACGGGGATACCGGGCCTCAGGCCCAATTCTTCCGCCCGCCCGGTCGTCAGGCGACCGGCGACCGAACTGGATTCGACGATCGGGGACAGGATTTCCGGATCGATGCCAATCGCCTGGATCAACGCCGTCGACCACTGCTCCGCGACAATGTCGTAGAGCAAGGTCATGGAGGCATCGCTGGGCTCGGTCGCGATCTCACCTGTCATCGCGAAGCGCAGCCAGTCCTTTGGCGAGAGGGCCCGGCGGATGGCGGCAAAGGTGGCCGGCTCGTTGTCGCGCAGCCACATCAGGGAAAGGCCCGCCATGCCGGTCACCACGGGATTGGCAAGCGGTAGCCGGATTTCAGCCGGCAGGGCGAGGATCTCGTCCATTTGTGCTGTGGCGCGCTGGTCCGCCCAGAGGATGGCCGGCCGCAGCGGTTGGTCGTTCTTGTCCAGGACCACGACACCATGTGCCTGCCCGGAAAGCCCGATTCCCTGGACGTCGTCGCCGCGGCCGGCGCAGCATTCCCGCACCGCCGCGACTGTTGCCGTCCACCACTCCTCGACCGCGGTTTCGGCATAGCCGGGGACCGGAGAGCGAACCGCATAGGTCCGGCTTGCTTCCGCGACGGCTCGACCGGAGCCGTCGATGAGCAGGGCCTTTACCGAACCGGTGCCTAGATCGATGCCGAGAAACATGGACTGTCTTTCCCGATGCTGGAGGCGGATCAGCCCAACAGGGCGATTGCCTCTGCCACGACGCGCTCGGCGGTGATGTTCAGGAGGCGGTAGAGCTCCGGGCCAGTTGCGGACTCACCAAAGCGATCGACGCCGACGACCGTGCCTGGTCCCTTCAGGAACTGATACCAGTACAGCGGGGAAGCGGCCTCGACGAACACGGCAGGCGTGCCGAAGGAAAGGACCTCGTCCTGGTAGGCCTTGTCCTGCGCGGCGAAAATGTTGCCGTTCGGTATCGATACCAGCCGCACCGATTTGCCCTGCTGCTCAAGCTGGTCGCCGGCGGCGATGATCTGGGCCAGTTCCGATCCCGTGCCGACCAGCACAACGTCTGGCGTCTCCCGCGACGACTGGCGTAGCACATAGCCGCCCCTGCGGATGCCATCCAGGTGTTCGGGCCTGTGTGCGAACACTGCGCCATCCTGCCGGGCCGCGACAATCACCGTCGGCGCCTTCCGCTTGAATGCGGCCTCCCAGGCGGCGAGCGCTTCGAGTTCGCTGCCCGGGCGCCAGAGCGACATGCCGGGGATCGCCCGCAGCGCCAGCATCTGCTCGCAGGGCTGGTGGGTCGGGCCGTCTTCGCCGACGCCAATCGAGTCGTGCGTATAGAGGAAGATGGCGCGCAGTCCCATCAGCGAGGCCAGGCGCACGGCATTGCGGCTGTAGTCGCTGAACACGAGGTAGCACGAGCCGTAGGGCAGCAGGCCGCCATGGGCGGCCATGCCGTTCATCATGGCCGACATGCCGAACTCGCGCACGCCGTAATGGACGAAGTTGCCGGCGAAATCATCCTTCGTGATGGACCGGGAGGCCGACGTCCATGCAAGCGTCGAAACTGAGACATCTGCCGAGCCGCCAATGACTTCCGGCGTATTCTCGATCAGTTTGGTCGCAACCCGGTTCGATCCCTTGCGAAGCGGCTGCTTTGCCGGATCCGAGGCAAGGATCCTCGCGACTTCCGCGGCAACAACGGCGTCGAAGTTCTTCGGCAGCTCGCCCGCATTGCGACGGCTGAATTCGGCGGCCAGCTCCGGGTAGCTCTTCGAGTAGTCAGCGAACAATTCGTTCCAACGACTCTCCGCGGCCTCGCCCTTCGCCAGGGCATTCCAGCCTTGCAGGATCTCGGCGGGCACGAAGAATGCCGGATGATCCCAGCCGAGGCTCTTGCGCGTCAGCGCCACTTCCTCGATGCCCAGCGGCGATCCGTGGACCTCTTCCTTGCCCTGCTTGTTGGGCGAACCGAAGCCGATGATCGTCTTGCAGCAGATCATGGTGGGCTTGTCT
Organism: Kaistia sp. UC242_56; assembly: GCF_044452255.1. Classification (NCBI taxonomy): domain Bacteria; kingdom Pseudomonadati; phylum Pseudomonadota; class Alphaproteobacteria; order Hyphomicrobiales; family Kaistiaceae; genus Kaistia; species Kaistia sp. UC242_56. The sequence goes on along the minus strand of NZ_JBIOAN010000002.1, from coordinate 3,123,045 downwards.
TGCGACCGGTGGGCTGCCTCGAAGGCGCTGGCGACGGCGTTGCTGTCGTGGCCATCGACATCGGCCACGACGTTCCAGCCCAGCGAACGGAAGCGGGCGGCCGTGTCGTCGGCAAACCACGCGCCGACTTCGCCGTCGATCGAGATGTTGTTGTCGTCATAGACGGCGATGAGCTTGTTCAGGCCGAGCGAACCCGCCAGCGACGCCGCTTCTTGGGCCACGCCCTCCATGAGGCAGCCATCGCCGACGAACACGTAGGTGAAATGATCGACGATCGGGAAGCCATCGCGGTTGAACTCGGTGGCAAGCTTCTTTTCCGCGAATGCCATGCCGACGGCGTTGGCGAAGCCCTGACCCAATGGACCTGTGGTGGTCTCTACGCCATCCGTGATGCCCAATTCCGGATGTCCCGGGGTCTTGGAGTGCAGTTTGCGATGATCCCTGAGGTCCTGGACCGTCAAATCGTAGCCCGACAGGTGGAGGAGCGAATAGATAAGCATCGAGCCGTGTCCGTTGGATTGGACGAACCGGTCGCGATTGCTCCATTTGGGGTTCGCAGGATTGTGTTTCAGAAAGCCGTTCCAAAGAACCTCGGCGATGTCGGCCATTCCCATGGCGGTGCCGGGGTGGCCGGAGCTTGCCTGCTGAACAACATCGGCGGTCAGAAACCGGATGGCGTTGGCAAGGTCACGGCGGCTGGGGGATGTCATCGTCAGGTCCTATAAAGGGATGGCAGTCATGTAAGGATGTAAGGTTGACCGTACAACTTATTGGGGCCGGTCTGTCAACCCTTTTGACGGTCCCTCGCAATTTCCGGCCGACCAATTTCGGTCGACCCTCGCCTTACTGCCCGGCTAGCTGCTGTCGTCGGCATCCCAGGTCCCGCGCGCGTGAGCGCGGGTCTGGAGGTTCGCCTGTCCTGCATCGCTGCCCTGCGTCGGAGGCGCTACTTCTTGTTGAGGCTGCGCCGGCGCCACTGGTCGAAGATGACGACCAGAACCACCACCACGCCCTGCGCGATGCGCTGGTAGAATGGGCTCACCCCGAGCAGGTTGAGGCCGTTGCCAAGAACGCCGACGAGCATGGCGCCGATGAGCGAGCCGATGACGCCGCCTTCGCCACCGAACAGATTGGTGCCGCCGATCACGACCGAAGCAATGGAGCGAAGCTCCTCGCCTTCGGCCAGCAGGGCATTTGCGGCACTGAGCCGGGCCACCAGCAGAATGCCCGCTATCGAGGCCAGCAGGCCCGAGATGGCGTAGACATAGATCTTCGTTCGGCCGATGGAGATGCCGCAGACGCGCGCCGCCTCCCGGTTGCCGCCGACCGCATAGACCGCTCGGCCCAAGGCCGTGAATTTGAGCACATAGATCGCTATGCCCGCGCAGATCAGCGCGATGAATATGCTGGCCGGAATGCCTGCGACATTCGCTGTCCCAAGCCATGTGAACGACGCCGGCATTTCGCGTGTCGAGGACGGCCCGGGCACGGATTGTCCCTGGGTTGTCAGCAGTGCGACGCCACGGAATACCTGCATCGTTCCGAGCGTTGCAATGAAATCGGGGATCTTGAAGGTCGCGATGATCCATCCGTTCAGCAGTCCGGCGAGCAGTCCGACCATCAGTCCAGCTGCCAGGCAGACCGGGACCGGCAGATAGCCGAAGTCGACGCCGAACAGGACCAGCGGCGATGTCATCAGCACGGCGGTCGTTGCCGAGGCGAAGGCGGCGATGGCCGCCACGGACAGATCGATGCCGCCCGTCAGGATCGCGAAGGTCTGCCCGATCGCCAGGATCGCGAGTGGCGCGGTTTGACGGCCGATATTGGCGAAGTTGGTATGGGTGGCAAACTTTGGCGAGGCGAAGGACAGATAGGCGATCAGCGCAATTAGGGCGATCAGCGGGCCTGCCTTGAAGAGAATGTCCCGCAATGCCAACCGCGACCGATCTGCCTTGGTCGAGGTGGGGCTCGTGGGGGTGATTTCATGTGCCATCGTAACGCCTGTCAGTGTGAATGGAGCAGCAGCGCTTCTTGGGAGAGCTGTTCGCGCGTCAGCTCCACCTTGATGAGGCCGCTGCGCATGACGAGGACCCGGTCCGCCAAGGCGACCAGCTCGTTGATCTCCGACGAAATCATCAGGATCGAGGTTCCAGCCTCGACCAGCCGGCTCATGATGGTGAAGACTTCCGCCTTGGCGCCCACGTCGATGCCGCGGGTTGGTTCGTCGAAGATGAGTATATTCGAACCGCTCGACATCCATCGGGCCAGGATGACCTTCTGCTGGTTGCCGCCGCTATAGTGCAGGAGCTTCTGGGTCATGGATGGCGGTCGGATCCGCATCATCCGGATATAGTCAGCGCTCTCGCGCTTCTCGCGGCCGAGCTCGAGATTGGACAGCATCGGACGATCCGAGAGCCATGCGAGGCTCAGATTGGGCGCGATCGGTTGCATCGGGATCAGGCTTTGCCGGCGATCCCGCGACAGCAGGCCGATCCGTGCGGCAATGGCATCCGCCGGGTTGTGATCCCGAAGCCGCGTCTCGCCCACGCGGATCTCGCCGCTGTCGAAGGGTGCCAGTCCGAAAATGGCGCCGGCCAGTTCCGCCTGGCCCGCGCCCATCAGGCCGTAGACGCCCAGGATTTCGCCTTGCCGCAGCGAGAAGGAGACGCCCTTGAGCGCCGTTCCCGAAACCAGATTCTCGACCCGCAGGACGTCCTTGCCGGTCACGCTGTCGAATTTGGGGAATTGCTGCCCCATCACCTGACCGACCATCAGTGAGACGATCTTCTCCTCACTCGCTTCGGCGACTGGGAGGGACGCTGCGAGGCGGCCGTCTCGCAGCACCGTCACTCGATCGGCGATCGCCATGATCTCTGACAGGTTATGCGAGATGTAGACGACGCCGTGCCCCTCTTCCTTCAGGAGGCGGATGACGTCGAAGAGCCGGGTTCTCTCGCTGTCAGACAGCGCGGATGTCGGCTCATCGAACAGGACAATTTTTGGTGCGCGCTCCAGCACGCGGGCGATCTCGACCAACTGTTGCTCAGCGACTTCCAGCCTGCCGACCGGTGCGCGCGGATCGAGATCGACACCGAGGCGTCGCAGGATTGCCCTTGCGTTCTTCTCGGCCGCCCGCCAGTCGATGGAGCCGAAGCGTCGGGGCAGGCGGCCGAGATAGATGTTCTCGGCAACGGAAAGGGCAGGGACCAGACTCAATTCCTGATGAACCAGGCCGATGCCGAATTTTGCAGCGTCGAAATTCGACGGCACGATCTTGCCGTCGATCATGATGTCGCCGGACGTCGCCGAGTATTCTCCGGCGATGATCTTCATCAGGGTTGACTTGCCCGCCCCATTCTCGCCCATCAAGGCGTGAATTTCTCCGGCGCGGATGTCCAGCGAGACGTCGCAAAGCGCAACGTTGCCAGGGAATACTTTGCCAATGTCACGGAGGTGGAGAAGCGTATTCGCCTCCGGGGCAGAGTCAGGCAGAGTATGGGCGGGCGAGGTAGCCACCTTATGCAACTCCGTCAAGTCTATCGAGCCGAATGCGGATCGGCGATGCGACGCCGATAGCCGACTATTTGGAGATCGCTACTTCTTGCAGTTGGCGCGCATCGTTGCCCAGTCGATCTGCTCAAGCTTCGGATCAGGATAGAAAAGACGCGCGTTGTTGATCTCGACAGTGCGCGGGCGGATGTCGAAGATCTTCTCAACGTCTTGCTTGCAGGCGATCTCGACGGCGATCTTCGTGCCGTACCATCCCCAGTCGGCAAAACCATGCGTGGTCTCCCCGATCAGCTTGCCTTCCGCGATGCGGTCGACCGATTCCGGCGTCACGTCATTGGTGAAGATGGCAACCTTGCCATCGCCGACCTTGACACCGTCGGACGCGGTCTCCAGCCGGCCGGCGTTCTGCGCCGCCAGCATCGCGCCCAGGCCCATCTCGTTCGAGGCGGCCCAGATGAAGTCGATGTCGTCATGGGCCTGCAGGAAATCTTCGGCGCAGTTGGTGCCCTTCTCGCGCTTCCAGTCGCCCGCGCAGGGAGCGCCGACGATTTCGATGCCCGGGAAGTCCTTCAAGACGTTCCGGAATCCGGTCAGGCGGGTGTTCGAGTAGAAATTGCCGGAGACGCCTTCGATGATGACGCCCTTGGCCTTGATCGCTGCCTTCTGCTCGGGCGTGAGCTTGTCGAAATTCTCTTTCCAGAACGCGCGGTCAAGATAGGTTTCCGGCTTCACATCCAGCTTGTCGCCGGCGCCGAGCACGCCCGGCGCGCCAAAATAATCCGCGACTGCCGACGCGCTGACTTCCGCCGCGACCGTGTTGTCGTAGCCGATATAGCTGTCGACCTCGAGGCCTTCGATCGGCTCGAGCAGGTTCACGACAATGACGCCGATGCCCGCTTCCTTGGCGCGCCGCAGGGCTGGCTTGACTGAATTGACGTCGGCCGGAGACACGGCGATGACGTCGACCTGCTGCTGGATGAGATCGTCGATCGCATTGACCTGCTGGGCGATGTCGTGGCCCTGGCCGGTCGAGGTGATGATCTTGACGTCAAAGCCTTTTCCCTTCGCGTCGGCGGCCGACTTCTCGAAGAAGTCGGTGGCGGTCTTGAAGACGCCGGAGACGTCCGGCGGGGCCCATCCGATCGTGACCTCTATCGGGGCGTCCTGCGAATGCGCTCCGGAGACCGAGGCAATAATTGCCAGGGGCGCGATCGCGGCAGCGAGGACTTGCCTCAACCTTTTCATATTTCTCTCCTCCCAAAGACCAAACATGACGGGGGAAGGCTGACAGCGCAAAATACGGATGTCAAGATAGCCGCCTGTAATTACAAGATGTTGGCACGCGAGGTTGAACCGGGTCCGGCGCGGGGGCGCCGGACCGCCCCTGGAGAAGCTGTGGGGGAAGTCTGTTCACGGCAAAGAGGACTGCGCGCCCCGAGGGAAGGGGGCTTGTCAGCCTATCTGCCCGGGGCGGCGACTGGGGAGGCGCGCCGGCTCGATGTCAGCCGATGCGCTGGTAGCGAGGGGTGCGGCAGTCAGACGGCGTTCAGGCCAAAGAGGGAGGTGAGGCCGCTTGAATTCTGCCTGGAGCGCAGTCGCCTTAGAGGCTTCGATACAAGTCGATCGTCAGCCGGGTGCGGTCCGGATGATGCCAGGACTCGTAATATTCTACGGCGACGCCGCCTTCGTCAAAGGTCGTCTCGCGATTGAAGAGCGCCTGCGCACCGGCTTCCAGGCCGAGAAGCGAGGCGACATGGCTATCCACTTTGCCGATCTCTATGAGGCGCTTGCCGGTGGAAACCGTAATGCCAAGTTCGCTGCGCAGATAATTGTAGAGTGATGTTGTCTCCAGTTCCCGGTAATGCAGCAAATCAGGAACCCGGCTATAGGGCAGGTAATTCTGCACCAGAAGCAGAACCTCGCCGTCGGCAAGACGCAGCCGTTCCAGGAAGATCGCCTTGTTGTCCCCGATCTGCTCGGCAACGTGCGCGGGCGCATCGATCAGGCGTTGCTGCAAAACCTTGGTCGTCAGCTTGAACCCGGCCTTCGCCATGCCTTCCTGCAGGGGGTCGAGTTTCTGGATAAGCGTGATGGGCACCTTGCGGTCGCGCACAAACGCCCCGCGACCGCGCTCCGTCTCGATCAACCCATCTTGCGCGAGCGACAGCAAAGCCTGACGGACAACGCTGCGCGACACGTCGTATTCGGCGCACAACTCATGTTCGGAGGGCAATTTGGCCCCAACCGCGAGTTGCCCAGCCCGGATCTGCTCTTTGAGAAGCCCGGCGAGCTGGAAGTACAAGGGTATTGGAGTCGTGCGATCTATCAACGTGTTGACCTAGTCATGCATCATGTACGCCTATCATACTAAGCTCGAAACCGTGCCGGTTCAATGCAGAACTGGTAGGCGATCCCTGGCGAATCCCGTGGAAACACAACAGTTTTACAGTCCGACACCGCTTGGTGTCTGCTTGTGCAATCCTATAAGCGAGAAGGGCGACCAGGGTTGCCCTTGTAGGCTGTACGTACAGGTTAGTTGATGGCATCCCCGGCCTTAGTCGGCAGGTCGGCAGGCTCATTACTCCACGCCACCGATCTCCAAGACGCGAGAATAAGCGCTTGATTTGCCGATAAAGATGTACGTACATACGAACATAATGTTATCCGGGTCTCATGCGATAATCCGACCACGGCGATCTCAAGACAACTGGGGGAGTGGTAGCGTGTATCTCGATCGGTTCCGGGTTGATGGGCAGCTTGCGGTGGTTACGGGTGGTGGACGCGGCATAGGCCTGGCGAGCGCCGAGGCGCTTGGTGAGGCAGGCGCACGCCTGGCCCTGATCGAGCGCGACCCGTTGTTGCTGGAAGAGGCGGCGACGGCGTTGCGAGCCAAGGGCTACGACGTCTCGGTGCATGAAGGCGATGTCACCAATGCCGCTCGCATGCAGGAAATCGCGGACGAACTCGCGGCGCGTGGCGGCGCATCAATCCTGGTGAACAATGCCGGCATTGCTCTGAGCGACATTCCCGCCGAGGACATGGAAGACGAGCGCTGGCTCAAGGTCATCGACGTCAATCTGAACGGCGTCTACTGGTGCAGCCGCGCCTTTGGCCGTCACATGCTGACAGCGCGTCGCGGCTCAATCGTAAATGTCGGCTCGATGTCTGGCTTCATCGTGAACCGCCCGCAGCCGCAGGCTCACTACAACGCTTCCAAGGCTGCCGTGCATCATTTGACGCGTTCCCTCGCGGCTGAGTGGGCGGCGCGCGGCGTGCGGGTCAATGCGGTCGCGCCGACCTATATCGAGACCCCGCTCAACGCACTGGTCGAGAACAACAAGCCGATGCTCGATCGCTGGATCGACTCGACGCCCATGGCGAGGATGGGAAAAGACTTTGAAGTCGCGAGCGTCATTCTTTTTCTGGCTTCCGAAGCTGCCAGTCTGATGACCGGGTCGATCGTCCAAGTAGACGGCGGCTATACGGCCTGGTGATACGGCCTTTTCGGAGGGGATGGGGTGAGGGGTTTCGGGGACGCCTGACGTTTCCGAAAGGCTAAATAACTGGAGGAAACAATGAAGAATACGTTCAGAATTCTCATGTCTGGCGCTGCGCTCTTGCTTTGCCTGACGCCGGCGGCGATGGCGGCCGACTGCAAGGTCGGGCTGACGATGCCGTCGCTCAACGCGCCCTATTTCGCGGCGCAGGTTGCGGCCGTGGAGGCCGCGGCCAAGGAAAAGGGCTGTGAAATCACGACGGCCGATAGCCAGAGCGATTTTTCCAAGCAGATCAGCGACATCGAGGACATGGTCGCGAAGGGCGTCCAGATCCTGATCGTCAATCCTCGTGATCAGGAAGCACTTGTCGCCACCGTCGATGCCGCCTCCAAGGCAGGCGTCAAGGTCGTGGTGATGGACTCGACCCCTGAATCCCAAGGCCAATGTGATCACGCAGGTCCGCTCGTCCAGCGACGAGAACGGTCGTCTTGTCGGTGACTGGATCGCCAAGAAGATGAAGGGCACGCCGATCAAGATGCTTCTGCTTTCAGGCAACCAGGGCAATCCCGGCGGACTTGAGCGTCGCATGGGTGTCGTCAAGGGCATCGTCGAAGGACAGCTCGTGAATGAGGGCGCCGTGAACCTGCAGATTCTAGGGCAGGGCTGGGGCGACTGGGCCACCGATGGCGGCCTGAAGGCTGCCGAGGATCTGCTCCAGGCGCATCCGGACGCCAATCTGATCGTCGGCGAGAACGATTCCATGGTTCTCGGCGCGGCTCAGGCGGTCAAGGCGGCTGGCCTGAAGGACATTCTCCTTACCGCAGCCGCCGACGGCCAGCGCGAAGCCTTGGAAATGATCAAGGACGGCACGTATGGCGCGACAGGCCTGAACGATCCGGATCTGGTTGGCCGCACGGCGTTCGACATCGGCTACAAGGCATTCAAGGGCGAGCTTCCGTCCAATCTTCCGAAGCTTTATCTGACCCCGGCCGATGTGATCTCCAAGGATAACGTCGACAAGTACTACAATCCCAAATCCGTATTCTGATTGGATTTATTGCAATAGAGAGGCACCGAAGGGTAACGCCTTCGGCGCCGCTTCTTTGAGTGGTGACATGTCCGTTCTCGTGAGCCTCAGCGCCATCAAGAAGAATTTCGGCGGCGTTCAGGCGCTGAAAGGGATCGACTTCGACCTCCGGCAGGGCGAGGTTCATGCACTGGTCGGTGAAAACGGCGCCGGCAAGTCGACACTGATGCGCGTGCTGGCCGGCGAGACGACGCCGTCGTCCGGTTCCATCAGCCTGTTCGGCAAGCCGGTGGAGTTCTCCGGGCCGCATGATGCAACGTCACATGGTATTTCGGTCATCCATCAGGAACTGGCGCTGGCGCCGGACCTGACGGTGGCCGAGAACATCTTCCTCGGCCGCCTGCCGAAATTCGTCAATCATCGTGCTCTGCGGCGCGATGCGCATGATCTGATCCACAAGCTTGGCTTCAACATCGATCCCGCCATCCAGGTCGGGAGCTTGACCGTTGCGCACCAGCAGGTCGTCGAGATTGCCAAGGCGCTCTCCAACAATTCGCGCATCATCGTCTTCGACGAGCCGACTGCCGTGCTCGCAGGCAGCGATGCCGAGCGGCTGCTCGATATCATTCGCGAGTTGCGCGCGGCCGGCACGGGTATCGTCTACATCTCGCATCGATTGAACGAGGTCTTTGAACTCTCCGATCGCATCACGGTCATGAAGGACGGCTCGCACGTCGAAACCCTGGACACGGCGGATGCGAGCATCGACCAGATCATCTCTGACATGGTCGGGCGCCGAATGGATGCTCTCTTTCCTTCCAAGCTTGGCCGCGAGGCTGGCGAGCTTGTCCTGGAGGCCAGGAATGTGTCGCTCGGACGAAAAGTGCGCGACGTCAGTTTCTCCATCCGCGCCGGTGAAGTCGTCGGACTAGGCGGCTTGGTCGGGTCCGGCCGCACGGAAGTCGCGCGGGTCCTCTTTGGCGCCGATCGCGCGAAGTCTGGTTCGATCCTGGTTCGTGGGAAGCCGACCCGGTTGCATTCGCCGGGGGATGGGGTGCGCGCCAGCATCGGCCTCGTTCCCGAAGACCGGAAAATGCAGGGTGTCATCCTGGATGCGCCGATCCGGGTCAATTGCACGCTCGCCAAGTTGAGAAGCGTCACGCGCCTGGGCTTTCTGAACGTCCGCAAGGAGCGCCGGATCGCGACGAAGCTGGGCGCTTCGATGCGCCTGAAGGCCGCCAATGTGGATGCACCCGTTTCGAACCTGTCGGGCGGCAACCAGCAGAAGGTTGCGCTCGCGAAGTGGTTCCACGCCGATTGCGAGCTCCTGATCCTCGACGAGCCGACGCGCGGCGTCGATGTCGGCGCCAAGAGCGAGATTTACACGATCATCAATGATCTGGCGAAATCGGGAAAAGCAGTCCTCGTCATCTCCTCCGAGCATCAGGAACTCTTCGGCATCTGCGACCGGATCCTGGTCATGGCGGAAGGTGCGATCGTGGGCGAACTGAATGCGGGTGAATTCACCGAGGAACGTCTTTTGACCTTGGCGATGACGCGAACGGAAAAGAATAACGATGAGGCAATAGCATGAGCGCTTCCGGAACCTTGCCCTCGTCGGCATCGCGCAATTCCCGACTGGTCGAGATCGTTCGCAACTACGGAACCGTCGGAATTTTCCTCGTGCTCATGGTGGTTGCGTCGTTCTGGTCGGACGCCTTCCTGACCGAGCGGAACCTCATGAACGTTGCCCGTCAGGTCGCATCCGGCCATGGCATCATGGCTGTCGGCATGCTGTTCGTCGTGCTGACGCGGGGTATCGACTTGTCCGTCGGCTCCGTGGCGGCGGTGGGCGCGGTACTGAGCGCCTATCTGATTGCGACGATGGGGTTCAGCCTCCCGGTCACGATCCTGCTCGTGCTACTGTCCGGTGTCGTCTCGGGCACGGTGACGGGGTTTTTCGTCGCTTACATGAAGCTTCCTTCCTTTGTTATTTCGCTCGCGATGATGGCCATCGCTCGCGGAGTTTCACTGATCCTGAGCGCCGGTCGTCCGATCACGATTGGCCCAAGCGGTTCGGCGCTGGTCGACTTCGGCAGCGGCTTCTTCCTGGGCGTTCCACAACCCGTCGTGCTGATGCTCATCATCTTTGCCATCGGCGGCGCGGTGCTGACCTTCACCAGCTTCGGACGTATCGTCACCGCCATCGGCTCGAACGAGGAGGCCGTGCGTCTCTCCGGCGTGCCGGTCCGGCGGTACATTCTCGCGGTCTATGTCATCAGCGGTGTGCTGGCATCGGTTGCGGGTATCGTGGCGGCTGCCCGTACTGGGATTGGCACCCCGCAAGTCGGCGTCGGTGCCGAGCTCAACGTTATCGCGGCTGTGGTGATCGGCGGCGCAAGCCTGATGGGCGGGCGCGGCGGCATGTTCAACACGCTGCTCGGCGCGCTCATTCTCGGCATCATCACCAACATCATGAACCTCGCGGGCGTCCCGGGATACCACCAGAACGTCTATCTCGGGCTGATCATCATTCTGGCGATGCTGATCCAGTTTGTTACGGCGCGCGGACGCCAGTGACGGAAACCCATGAGAGGAGGAGGCCAGGATGTCCCTGACGGATCTTGTGACGACTTTTCAACGAGACCTTTTCGCGGGCCGAACGGTTCTGGTCTGCGGCGCGACCAGCGGCATCGGCCTCGCCATTGCACAGGGCTTTGCCGCGCTCGGCGCTGATGTTGTCGCGGCGGGATCCAGCCAGGCGAAGATCGACGCCGAGAAGGCGCGTCCCGACAATGCCAACCTGCGCTTTGCGGTGCTCGACGTGCGGAGCAGCGACGATGTGAAGGCATTTGCGGCGACGTTCGACCGGCTGGATGTTCTGGTCAACGCGCAGGGCATCGGCCGTGGCGAGGCCGAGCATCAGGAAGCCGTGTTCCTGGATGTCATCGACGTCAATCTCAACAGCGTCATGCGCTTGAGTTCGACATTCCGCGATCATCTGAAGGCGACGCGGGGATCGATCGTAAACATCACTTCGATGTTAAGCTATCTGGTCGAGCCGGAAGTGCCCGCCTACACGGCCAGCAAGACTGGTTTGCTTGGCCTGACCCGCGCCCTCGCGCATGCGTACGGCCCCGATGGCGTGCGAGTGAACGCGATCTCGCCCGGCTATCACAAGACGGCCATGACGCGCGGCCTTTGGAGCGTCGAGAAGAGCCACGATCTGATTGCGGATCACTCGGCGCTGAAGCGGTGGGGCACGGTCGATGATCTTGTCGGCGCGGCACTCTTCCTGGCGAGCCCTGCAGCGGGCTTCATCACCGGCGCTGATCTGCCCGTCGATGGCGGATATGTCTGCGGAAACACAATACGCTGATCTGGCCAAGGGCCGCACTGTTGGGAGGTTGTCGTGTCTCGATCCTTTGGTTCACCCAGCCGCTATATTCAGCGCTGCGGCGAGATCGCCCGCCTTGGCGAGCATCTCGCGCTACTCGGCAAGAAGCCACTGTTTCTGATAGACGGATTTCTTTTCGACACCCTGTCGACGAAGATCGCCGCCGGGCTTGGCGAAGATGTTGAGGCGCGCTTCGAAAAATTCGGTGGCGAGTGCAGCAATCAGGAGATCGCTCGCATTACCGGGTTAGTGGCCGAGCATGGGGCCGACGTCGTTGTCGGCGTCGGTGGCGGCAAGACGCTCGACACGGCCAAGATGGCCGCGCACCAGAACCATGCCCGCATGATAGCGGTGCCGACGATTGCCTCCACCGACGCGCCGACAAGCGCTGTCGTCGTGGTTTATTCGCCCGACGGCGTGCTGGAGATGGCGCACAATCTGCCACGTAATCCTGACCTGGTGCTTGTAGATCCTGAATTGATCGTCGCTGCGCCGGTCCGCTTTCTCGTCGCCGGCATAGGCGACGCTCTGTCGACCTGGTTCGAGGCGCGCGCCAATATCGAGGCGGGGACCGACAACTACATTTCCGGGGGCTTCCCGGCCACGCAGGCGGCGCGAGCGATCGCACGCCATTGTCATTGGGTGGTCATGGAGCAGGCGTTGAAGGCGAAGACGGCGGCCGAGGCGGGGGTCGTGACGACGGCCGTCGAAGACATCATCGAGGCCAATACGCTGCTGAGCGGCCTCGGATTCGAGAACTGCGGTGTATCCGCCGCCCATGGTATCCATGATGCCCTGACGGTGGTGCATGACGTGCATGGCATGCTGCATGGCGAGAAGGTCGCGTTCGGCGTTATTTGCCTGCTTGTGCTCGAGAACCGTCCGAAGGCCGAGATCGACGAAGCGATCGCCTTCTGCCAGAGCCTGGGGCTGCCGACGACCTTGGCCGGACTGCAGATCACCGAGGATGTCTCGGCCAAGGTTGACCAGATCGCCGAGGCTGCCGTGAAAGGCAAGATCACGTATGCCACACGCGCGACTGTCGGCGTGCGGGAGATCCGCGCCGCTATTCTCACGGCGGATGCTCTGGGTCGGGCAGCCTCATAGCGGCTCGCATTGTCTTGCCAGGACGGCCGGACAGGTCTCTCCCTGCGACGTATCCAAATGCTTTGGAGGCAGAATGAAGCTCCAGGGAAAAGTGGCGATCGTGACGGGCGGCGCGCGGGGTATCGGCGCCGCGATTGTCAGGGCCTATGTGGCGCAGGGCGCCAAGGTCGTCATCGCGGATATCGAGGCTGAACTGGCCTGTGATCTTGCTAGCGAGCTTGGCGACGCCGCCATGTCGACACCGCTCGATGTTCGCGACACGAACTCCATCCAGTCGGTATTGGCAACGACTGCGACACACTTTGGCGGCGTTGATATTCTGGTCAACAATGCCGGCGTCTTCGACATGGCGCCGCTTGGCGAAATCACGCCGGAGATGTATCGGCGCCAGTTCGACGTCAATGTCGGGGGCCTGATCTTCATGACCCAGGGCGCCGCCCAGATCATGCGGTCTCGGGGGCAGGGAGGCGTCGTGATCAATATCTCGTCCCAGGCCGGGCGGCGCGGCGAGGCAAATGTCATTTTGTATTGCGCGGCCAAGGCCGCCGTTATCAGCATCACCCAATCGATGGCGCTCGAGCTGATCCAGGACGGCATCCGCGTCAACGCGATCGCCCCGGGCGTCGTCGATACGCCGATGTGGGATCGGGTCGACGCGCTGTTTGCGAAGTATGAGGGCCGGCCGATCGGCGAGAAAAAGAGATTGGTGGGAGAGGCGGTCCCGGCTGGGCGGATGGGAGACCCATCCGATTTCGCGGGGCCTGCCGTTTTCCTCGCCTCGGACGACTCCGCCTACATCGTTGCGCAGACGCTGAACGTGGATGGCGGTAACTGGATGAGCTAGATCTAACTGGATTGGGAGGTTACCTAGGGTAACCGTCGACGGCTCGCCGGGTGTGCCGTTGCGTCGGGGGCTCACTGCCCTCCATTAGGGCTCGCTTTAATGGTCGGTCGGCCGCAGGCTGTCCCAGAAGAACCCGTCGAAAATGGCGAGCGCCGAGTCGCCAAGCGGCGCGACGTAGCGACCGATATCGGCGATGACATCAGGGCCCTGGACATAGCGCAGGTCCCCCATAGCCTCGTTGAGACATGGCGAATACTCCAGTGTTGTGGAATTTGGGGATGTTTTGAGGGGGCGGACCGGAAGGGGGAGGAGGCTTCCGGCCCGGCTGGCGGGCTACGCTAGCGGAGCGTCAGGCCGCCATCGACGGTGACGATCTCGCCGGTGGTGAACGATGCGGCGTCACTGGCGAGATAGACGACCGAGCCGGCCAGTTCGTCGACCGTGCCGATCCGATTCATGACCGCGCCCTGGGCCCAATGGTTGGCGACGACGTCGGGATGCTCTCGCAAAACTTCCTCGGTGAGTTCGGTCATGATGTAGCCCGGCGCCAGCGCGTTGACGCGGATGTTGTGCTCGGCCCATTCCGTGGCGAGGCATTTGGTCAGCATGTGCACCGCCGCCTTCGACACATTGTAGGCCGCATGGCGGAACGGCCAGTTGACGATCCGACCCGACATCGAGCCGATATTGATGATCGAGCCGCTTTTCTGCGCGATCATCATCTTGCCGATCGCCTGGCTCACCAGGAAGACGCCGTCGAGATTGACGTTCAGCGTCTGGCGCCACTGCTCCAGCGGATAATCCTCGGCATTGCCCGGCAGTACGATGCCGGCATTGTTGACGAGGATGTCGGCTCGGCCCCAGCGCGCCGCGACCTCGGCTGCGAGTCGCTCGACATCGGCGGGAACCGAAACATCGGCCTGGATGGCGAAGCTGTCGCCGCCTTCAACGTTCAGCTCGTCGGCAAGGCTGCGCGCCAGATCGATCGACGAGCGCACCACGATGGCGACATCGGCGCCCTGCGCAGCCAGTGCCTCGGTCAGGGCGCGGCCGATGCCGCGCGAACCGCCGGTGACGATGGCTTTGCGGCCGGTGAGGTCGAACAAGCGCGTATAGTCCCGCTTTGCGGACATGGTTGTTTCCTCCAGAGACAGTTTTTGACGGGGACGCCCTATGCGGCGGCTCTTCCGTCGGCGGGATGGGGCGTGGCGGCAACCGTCTCGCCGAACTCCTTCAAGAGGTGTTCGCCTGTGCGCAGTGCCTGCGCCACGATCGTCAGCGACGGGTTGAAGCCGGTCGAGGACGGCAGGAACGAAGCATCGACGACATAGAGATTGTCGACGTCCCAGACCTTGCAATTGGTGTCGAGCACGGAGGTGGCGGGGTCCTTGCCAAAGCGGGCCGTGCCGCATTGATGCATCGCCACGGTGATATCCATCTTCTGGGTGATGATGATCGGATAGCCGAGCGAGCGCATGTGGCGGGTCCAGACCTTCACCAGTTCCCCATGCGATTTCAGATTGTTCTCGGTATAGGCGACGCGGATCTTGCCGTCGGGATCGACGCTGACGCGGTTGTTGGGATCGGGCAGGTCTTCCGACATCAGCCACCAGTCGACGCTGCGTTCGGAAAACAGTGCCATGAGTGCCTCGGGTATCCAGCGCAGGTTCGCCGTCAGCATCCCGGCCTGCAGCTTGCCGAGCCCCTGGATGTTGCCGAGCGGGTAGGGGCGCTCCTTGTTGGCGAGATAGTAGTCATTGATCGCCATCGACTTCTGAAATGTGACGCCGTTCTTCTTGAACGGCGAAACGGCCATCATCGCCGTGTTGTTGTGGGCCATGTAGTTGCGGCCGAGCTGGTCGGACGTGTTGTTGCCGAGGCCATTCGGGTGCTTCGCATTGGCCGAGCGCAGGAGCAGCGCCGAGGAGTTGATCGCACCGGCGGACGAGATGAAGATCTTGCCCGCGATGGTGCGGACCTGGCCCTCATGCTCCAACTCGACGGAAACGACCCGCTTGCCGCTGGGATCGGTGATCAGCCGCCGCACATAGGTTTCGGTGACGAGCGTCACGCCGCCCTTGGCGAGCGCCGGATTGACCAGCCGGACTTCGGCGTCGCCCTTCGCGCCAATCTTGCAGGCAAAACCGTCGCACGTCTTGCAGCGGATGCAGGTGCCACCTGGGTGATAGTCGATGGCAATCGGCAGCGGGAACGGATGCAGTCCCTTCTCGCGCAGCTTCTTTTCGAAGAAGGCGATCTCAGGTTCATGGCCGATAGCGGGGAAGGGCATGGGACCGCTGCGGGGTGGCTCGATCGGGTCGATGCCGGCCTCGCCATGCGTGCCCATCAGCTTTTCGGCACGGGCGTAGTACGGCTCGAATTCGGCATAGGAAACCGGCCATGCGGGAGCGATGCCTGCTTCGTGCTGCAGGTCTTCGAAATCCTCCTTGCGGAATCGCACGGTGGCGGCGCCGAAGAACTTCGAGTTGCCGCCGACATAGTAATAGGTGCCGGGGTTGAACAGCGCGCCGTTCTTGTCGCGCCATTGTTCCTTAGCGGCGTATTTGCGCTTGTGGAAGACGGCGTCGACGCTCCAATTGTCCGCCTCGCGAGGAAGCCGGGTGCCGCGCTCGATCATCAGGATGTTACGGCCGGGCGCGGCCAGCGTGTTGGCAAGCGCGCCGCCGCCGACACCGGCACCGATGATGACGATGTCGTAGCTGTCTTTGAGATCGCTCATATCTTTCCTCTGCCTGGATGCCGGCTCTGATTTGCGGGGTGACCGGCTTCCAAGTTCCTCCTCACATCACGGCGCCGACTTGGGGCACGAATTCATTGTCCCCGTCGTCGTGGATATTGCTCAGCGTCTTCTCGCCCGCGGCCGTTGCCAGAAGCCGGCCGCTTCGGGGGCTATCGAGCATCAAAGTTCCTTGGGCTTGAAGAATTTGCCGTCTTCGTACATCGCGCTCATCACGGCGAAGGACGCATCGAGATGGATCTTCATCGCGAGCTCGGCCTGGTCGGCGTTTCGCCGCTCCAGCGCGCGGACGATGGCAGCGTGCTGTTCCGTTACCTCGGCCAGATGGCCCGGCACCGGCGCGCTCAGTTGGCGCATCCGGTCGAGATGCGCCTTGACCAGATTGATGAACTTCCACATCCGCGGATAGCGGCTGATTTCCGCGATGGTCGAGTGGAAGGCGTCGTCGACGACGATGTAATCGCTGAGCGCGTCGCGCCGCAGAATGTCGCGCATCTCCGCGATCAGCGCATCCAGTCGGGCGATCTGCGGATCGGTGACGAATTGCGTCGCCCGGCGAATGCTCTCGATTTCCAGCGCTCGGCGGATGACGAAGCCTTCCTCCGCCACCTCGTAGGAGATCTTGCTGACATAGGTTCCGGAATGCGGAAACACGTCGACGAGATCTTCATCGACGAGCCGCTTCAGCGCTTCGCGCACAGGCGTCCGCGATACGCCGAACTGCGCGCACAGCTCCTTTTCGGAGATCGCGGCGCCGGGAACCATGGCAAGGCGAACGATCGCTTCGCGTAGCAACCCATATATCTGCTCGGCCTTTTGGATCGGCCGATCATTGATGATTTTTGGCGAATTCAAGGGAATTTTCCCGATATTCATTGGGTTTCCCCTAACTTTGGAGGGGTGTTGACATCGTGGAATTAGTCTGGCTTCAATAACTCATATATCGGTTGGCGAAGCAAGCGCGTTTTCGCGACGGGCACGACAAGACGGGGGAGCAAGCCGGTCGTTGTCGTCGCCCGTTGAGCCGCATGGTTCGACGGAGGCCGAGAAGCGGAGGAAAGAGTGAGATCGGCCGGCATCCCGCCGGCCCCGAAGATGCGTCATGCCCGAACGGGTGGCGCCCCGAGAATCCGAACATGAAGCGGTACCGAACGTGGCCCGTATGGGCTGCGAGCGGGTCTGCTTATCCAGAATTCCAGCACCCGAGAGCATGTCCGCGATGGCCCTGATTACCTATCTGACCCGTATCGAGTTCGACGAAGGCGCGGTGGCGAAGCTTCCGTCGATTCTGGAAGGGCTCAAGGTCGCGCGTCCGCTGATCGTCACCGATCGCGGGCTGGTCGCTACCGGGCTTGTCGACCGGGTTTTGGCGCTGTTTCCGACCCGTCCGACGGTCTTTCAGGACACTCCGGCGAACCCCACCGAAACGGCGGTACTTGCCGCTGCCGATCTCTATCGCGAAGCGGGTTGCGACGGCATTGTCGGCCTCGGCGGCGGATCGTCGATCGATCTCGCCAAGGCGGTGCGGCTGCTTTCCGGTCACGAGGGTCCGCTTGCGCAATATACCGCCGTCGAGGGCGGTGCTGCGAAGATCCACGGCAATATCTGTCCGATGGTGGCCGTGCCCACCACGTCGGGCACCGGCTCCGAGGTTGGCCGTGCCGCGGTCATTATCACCGCCGAGGGCCGCAAGCTCGGCATCGTCAGCCCGCACATGCTGCCTTCGGTTGCGCTCTGCGATCCGGAGCTGACCTATGGCCTCCCGCCTTATCTGACGGCGGCGACCGGCATGGATGCTCTGTCGCACTGTCTCGAAACCTACATGGCCCCCTCGATCAATCCGCCGGCTGACGCCATCGCGATCGATGGTCTCAAGCGCGGCATGGGATCGATCCGCCAAGCCGTGGCTGACGGTTCCGACCGCCGCGCGCGCTGGGAAATGATGATGTGCGCGCTGGAAGGGGCGATGGCGTTCCAGAAGGGCCTCGGTGCGGTCCATGCGCTGACCCCATCCGCTTGGCGCGGTGCGCGAGCTGAACCTGCATCACGGTACGCTCAACGCCGTGCTGACCCCCGCCGTACTGCGCTTCAACCGTGACGTGATCGGCGCGAAGTGGGGCGTGCTGGCGGAAATCCTCGGCGGCGAACCGGATGTCGTGATGGCGGAGCTCTCGGCCTCGATCGGCCTGCCGTCCGGCCTCGATGCCATGGGCGTTACCGAAGCGATGATGGAGCGCGTCGCGGGCGAGGCCCTCAAGGATCATTGCCACGGCACCAATCCGCGGCTCGCCAGCCGCGAAGAATATCTCGATCTGCTGCACCAGTCGCGCTGAACGGCGGGTGATCTGAACTGCGGCATCGGCCCGAAGAGGCTGATTTCGATCTCAATCTGGGAGGAAGAGACCATGACGACATTCGAAGAAGACAGCAGCCCGCAAGCCGCCCGCCTGCGCCTGTCCCGCCGCGGCTTCCTGAGCGGAGCCGCCGCCCTGACCGTCGCCGCGGCGCTGGCTCGTCCAGGCCGTGCCTATGCGCAGGATGCGCAGTTCTGCGCCTCGCTCGGCTGGACCGTCTGGGAATCCGGCCGCCATATCGTCAGCGGATATCAGGACGCGATCAGCCGCCTTGGCGGGACGCTGACCATCGCCGACGCCAATTACGACGTGAAGAAGCAGGCCGACCAGATTGCTGCCTTCGTGGCGTCGAAGCCGGCTGCGATCTTCATCACCCCGGCCGACGCGGCCGCGATTGCTCCGGCCGTGCAGGCTGCGGTTGCTTCCGGCGTGCCGATCTTCTGCGGCGACAGCTATGTGCCGAACACCACGGTCACTTCGACGGCGATGTCGAACAATTTCGGTCTCGGTGCTTATGGCGCGCAGTACATCGTCGATCGACTGAAGGGCAAGGGCAAGGTCGCCCTCGTCAGTCTGCCGTCGAATGAATCGTGGGACCAGCGCACGCTGGGTGCCAAATCTGTCTTCGTCCGCTACCCGGACATCCAGGTCGTCTATGAGATCGCCTTCGCCCTCGGCGGTACGACGACGCCACGCCAGGTCGTTGACAACATCCTGACTGCCAACGCGGAACTGGACGCGATCTGGTGTGCCTGGGACGGCGCGGCCTCGGAGGGCACGCTCGCTATCAAGGCGGCTGGCCGCGACACCTTCATCACGGGCATCGACGGCGGCCAGCAGTCGTTCGAATACATCCAGGCGGGCTCGCCATTCGCGCTGACCATGGCGCAGAGCTTCTACGAGATGGCCTTCATGAACGCGTTCTACGCCCATGAGGTCATCGCCGGACGCAAGGCGCCGCGCTTCGTCATTACGCCGTCCTACGCCGTCACGCAGGAGAGCCTCGCCGACATCGAGATCCCGGACAACTACGACCAGCCCGGCGAAGCCGCCAAGCTCGGCTGGCAGCGCGCTCTCTGATCTATCGGCGCGGCGGCTGGCAGTCGCCGCGCCCCTATTCTCGAAGAGGGCGATATATGGCGAGAGTTTTGAGGATGCTGGGCATCCATAAACGCTTCGGGCCGGTGAAGGCACTGAACGGAGTGGATTTCGAACTGGAGGCCGGGGAGATCCACGCGCTTCTCGGCGTCAACGGAGCCGGCAAATCGACTCTGATCAAGATCCTGTCGGGCGTTTACACGCATGACGAAGGCACGATCGAGATCGATGGCCAGCAGGTCGACATCGGATCGCCGCGCGCCGCGATCGAAGCGGGCGTCGCTACCGTCCAGCAGCATCCGGAGCTGGTCCCCGACTGCACCGGTGTCGAGAACATTTTTCTCGGGCATGAGGGTCGCAAGCCCGGTCTTTTCGCCCGCATCGATCGCACTACCATGCGCGCTAAGGCGCGGGATCTGCTCCAGCGCTTCCCGATCGAGATCGACCTTGAAGCGCGCATCGGCGAGATGCCGGCGGTGGATCGCGAAATCGTCGCGATCCTGCACGCGCTGCGCAACGAGAAGGCCCGCATCCTCATTCTCGACGAACCGACCTCGACGCTGACCGAGCGCGAGAAGGCGTCGCTATTTCAACTGATGCGCTCCCTGCGCACCGCCGGCATCGCCATCATCTACATCACCCATCGGCTGGAGGAGGTTTTCGAGATCGCCGACCGCTTCACTGTTTTTCGAGGCGGGCGCAACGTTGCGACCTTCACCTCGCAGGAAGCGACCAAACGCGGCGTCTCGATTCCTGAACTGCTGCTGGACGAAAAGGCCGGCGACCTGTTCCCGGAGCGCGATGGCAAAGCGGAGGGCGAGGTGCTTCTGGAGGCCCGTGGACTCGGTCGCAGCGGACTGTTCACCGGCGTCGATTTCGAGCTGCGGCGCGGCGAGATCCTCGGCATCTTTGGTCTCGTCGGCTCGGGCGTCGATGAGCTCTCCAAGACTCTCTTCGGTGCGATCCGTCCTGATGAAGGGACGATGCGGGTCAAGGGCAGGGCGGTTCGCTTTCGCGGTCCCCATGAGGCCTTGAAGGCCGGCATCTTCCTGGTGCCGGGCGACCGCCGCACCGAGGGGCTGGCGATGACGCAGGACGTGGTTTTCAACACGACCGTCGCCCATCTCGGCCGCGCCTCTCGTCTGGGTGGTCTGCTGAAATTCGGCCGCAACCGCCGTGATACGGAAGCGCTGGCGCGCGATGTGGACCTGCAGCCCTTCGAGCTCGACCGGCCGGTCAGCGCCTTTTCCGGCGGCAACCAGCAGAAGATCGTCATCGCCAAGGGTCTGTTCCGCGCTTCTGACATCTACATCTTTGTCGAGCCGACGGTCGGCGTCGACATCGGCGCGCGGGCCAAGCTCTATGCGCTCATGCGCGAGCTTTCGCGCCGGGCCGGCGTCATCGTCATGTCGTCCGATTGCGACGAGGTGCATGGCCTCGCTGACCGCGCGATGGCGCTCTACAAGGGCCGCCCCGTCGACGCCGGCGGCTGGAATGTCAGTCGCGATCAACTCCTCTCCGCCGGTATTATGGGAGCGCGCGCTGCATGAAAACGCTCGCAAAAAATCCGATCTTCCTTCGCATCCTCGCCTTCGTCGTCCTGCTGGCCGTGGTGGCGGCGGTCTTTCAGAGCCTGACGCCGGCCTATCTCTCCGGCAACAACATCCACGCTTTGCTGCGCCATATGGCGGTGCAGGGACTAGCTGCGCTCGGGCTGACCTTCGTGATCGTCGTGCGCCAGTTCGACTTGTCCTTTCCTGGCGTCGCCTCGCTCGGAGCCATGACACTGGGATGGCTGATCGCCAGCAAGTTCGGCGTCGGCCTCGGCATTGGCGGAGCGGTCGCGGTCGGTCTTTTCTGCGGCCTCGTGAACGGAATCGCGGTCGCATATCTGCGCCTGCCCGACATCGTCGCCACCATCGCCACCGGCGGCGTCGCGGTCGGCCTGTCCTATTTCTATTCGAATGGCGCCTCGATCTCGAAAAACTTCTTCATGTCGGGAATTCTCGACCTGAACGATGCCAAGTATTTCGGCCTCGACGCGCCAGTGGCGATCCTGGCGCTGACGGCCGCCATCGCGGCGCTGGTGCTGCATGGTTCGCGCTTCGGCCGCGCCTTTTACGCGACGGGCGAGAACCGGGTTTCAGCCGTCTATTCCGGTATCCGGGTGAAGGCTTATGTGCTGGCCGCCTTTGCGATCTGCGGCGCGCTGTCCTGCCTTGCCATCACGCTGCTGGTCGCTTCGTCGGGGGCGGCCAATGTCACCGCCGGCAGCCAGTTGCTGATGCCGGCCTATGCCGCCGTCTATCTGGGCGCTGCGCTCTTTGGCGCAGCCTCGGTGCCGGCTACCATAGCCGGCACGCTGCTGATGTCGGCGATGCTGAACGGCTTCACCTTGATGGCTGTGCCGTACTTCTACTCAGACGCGATCGTTTCGACCGTGTTGATCGTGGCCATCGCTGCCTTTGATCCCAAGCTGAGCGCGGCTCTGAAGCGCGTGCGCACGAGCCGCTCGCGGAAAGCCCCGACATCCACATCCTTGCTTGAGGTGCGGTCATGAGCGCCGTTCTGTCCTCGACCGCGTCCCGGTCGTCGCGAGGCGGATTTGATGCGCGTCGCTTCCTGGTTCGCTACGGTCTGTTCTTCCTGCTGATCGCGCTGGTCGCGGCCTTTTCCTGGATGCGTCCGAGCTTTGCCAGCGCCGCCAACATCAACGACATCCTGCGAACGGCCTCGATCTCGGCGATCATGTTCCTGGGCCTCACCTGGATCATCGCCGCCGGCGAGATCGACGTCTCGTTCATGTCGGTGGCGGCGCTCGGCACGATGATCGTCGCGGGGCTAATCCAGATGGGAGCCGGTTGGCCACTTGCATCGGCGGTGGCGGTGTTCTTCGGTCTCGTCTTCGGTTGCCTGAACGGCTTGCTGGTAGCGGTCATGCGGCTTCCGGCTTTGGTGATCACCATCGCTACCGGTGGGCTCGCTGGCTCGATCGCCGCAGCGATCGGCAAGGGAACGTCGATTCCGTTCAACTCGGTCGGCTTCGTGGGCCTTGTCCTGAATGCCAATGTCGGCATCGTGCCGGTGCTGGCAATCCTCGTCATCGCTCTCTACGGGATCGCCCTGGTGCTTCAGGACCGCACGACCTTCGGCCATTACATCTATGCGATGGAGCAGAACCGCAACGCGGTGGTCGAGGCGGGTGTTCCGGCCGGTCGCCTGCTGTTTCTTCTCTATGGGCTCTCCGGCGTTCTGTCCGCGGTCGCCGGCGTTCTTCTCGCCGCCGATCTATCCTCCGGCCAGCCCTATATCGGCGCGTCCTATTTCATAGACGGGCTGACGGCCGTGCTTCTGGGCGGCATGGCGCTCAAGATGGGCAAGCCCAACGTCACGGGTACCCTCGTCAGCGTGTTGCTGCTGGCGTCGCTTCTCAGCGGCGCAGCGCTGCTCGGCTGGACGGATTCGCAGCGTCAGATCGTGCGGGCAGCCCTCCTGATCACGGGCGTCGCACTTGTCGTCTGGACCCGCCGCGAGAGCCGCGCCCACATCTGACCTCGGACGGACGATCCAGAGAGCTCCATCGGGCGTGCCAGCCCGCTGACAGACATCCGACCCCAGTCTGGTTCCGGTGCAGTTCGAGACGCCGGGCCGAGCCTTAGGAGGGCAGGGCCGTGGATGGCGGGATCGCGATATAGGTTGTCCGTCCTCGCGCAGCGGGGGGACCCGGCCATGTTGCGGCGAACCATGACTGTGATTGTCTGCGAGGCGGGCCATTCCCCCATGGGAACTGGCTGGCAGTTCAGCCAAGTCCTGTGCCTATCTGGCGGGCGCGCATGGCATCTTTCTCGGGGTAGCGTTCCGCCATGTAGCGGCCGGGGGAGATTCCGAGCGCCTTACGAAACATGGTCACGAATGTGGGCACGTTCTGATAGCCAAGGTCCGATGAGACCTGTTGGATCGAGGCGCCGCCGGCAAGCCATCGGACTGCAAGGACCACGGCCAACTGCTGGCGCCATCGCCCGAAACTCATATCCACCTCGCGACGGAACTGCCGCTCGAAAGTCCTGGTGCTCATCCCGGCGCGATCCGCCCATGTCTCCAGCGTGCCGCGCTCGGCCGGCATTGCCATCATGCGGTCGATAGCCCGCCGAAGGCGGGGATTGGCCGGCATCGGCAGGTGCAGGTCTTCGACCTGGGCTTCGGCCAGTTCGTCGAGAAGCACGGCGACGAGCCGAGATCCGGCGCCGCCTTCCTCGTAGAGCAGCGGCAGATGGGCGGCGCGGATCAGGAGTTCACGCAACAGCGGTGTGACGGCAACCGTACAGCAGACCGTCGGCAGCGGCGCATCCGCTTCAGGCGCGACGAACGCGCCGTAGCCTTCCAACGCACCGGTCACCTTGACGGTGTGGATCGTGCCGCCTGGAATCCAAATCGCGCTGCGGGGCGGAACGATCCACAAACCGCTCTCCGTCTCGCAACTCAATGCGCCGCTTTGGACCAGGATGAGCTGGCTCTTGGCGTGGGAATGCGGGGCCAACTCGAAGTCGCCGAACGCCTCGGAGGCGATACCATAGGTGACCAACCGACGCGGAACATCGTCTGGTTCGGTCCAATCCGGATTCCGCGAAGGGCTGCTCAAGAAAGGCATGATCGACACCGTCATTCTGGCGATAAGTCGAAATGGATTGTCCAACCTTCGTAATGACGCCAAGAGGCGCTGTCCATATGTTCCAACGAGCATTGAGGGCATCCCGCCCTCGACGACAAAATCAGCAGGGTGACGTCGCCATGCCGTTGGGAAGGTTGAGGCCGGTCGGCACGGGTAAGACGCGCGAGCAGCACAAGGCCCACGCGTCGTGAGCCCGCTCTCTATCGCCATCGTCGGCGCCGGCCCGGCCGGCTGCTTCGCCGCGCAGGCCCTGAGCAAGGACTTCCTGGACGCGGAGATAACCATTCTTGACCGCCTGCCCGTTCCCTTCGGGTTGCTGCGTTATGGGGTCGCCGCCGATCATCAGGGCACCAAGGCCGTGCAGCATCAATTCGAGCGGCTTTTTTCCCGACCCAATGTCGAGTTCGTTGGAGGGTTGGAATATGGACGCGATGTGGATCTCAATCGGCTCCAGTCGATCTTCGATGTCGTTGTTCTCGCGACTGGCGCACCCGACGATCGCCGGCTTGGCGTGGAAGGCGAAACGCTCGAGGGCGTGATCGGCGCTGGTCGCCTGACCCGCGCCTTGAACTCCCATCCGGAAGCCGGGGCGGAACTGCCGGTGGTTCTGCCGCGCGTCGCCATCGTCGGATCGGGCAACGTGGCCGCCGATCTGCTGCGGCTTCTGTCCAAGACGTCAGTCGAATGGGACGGGTCCGACATGGACGACGCGCTCTTGCACCAAATCCTTCCACGCCCCGTCATGGAGATTCATCTGATCTCCCGTTCCGACGCAGCCAAGGCGCGCTGGGACGCCGTGATGCTGCGGGAACTCGGCAGCTTGCAACGGCCTCGCCTTCGGGTGCTGACCGGATCGATTGGGTCTCGGCGATCGCCAGAAGCGGATGCGCTGCACGAGCTTGTCGCTGCCCGGTCCGAGCCAACGGACCTCGGCATCAACCTCCATTTCGCCTGTGTCGTCGAACAGGTCCTCGGGCGAGACAGGGTCGAAGGAATTCGCATCCGCAGCCACACGGGCCTGCGCAAGGATCTTTCCGTCGATACGGTGTTGACCGCGATCGGCTTCGAGCCTCGGCCTGTCGAGACGGTTCCGCCGCGCGTGTATCGGACGGGCTGGTTGAGGACGGGGCCGCAAGGGACGATCCCGGCGCAGAGAACCTTGTCGAAACAACTGGCCCTGGAAATCGCCAGGGATCTGCGTTCCGGGCTGATCCAGCCTGGTCGCCCGGGACGCGCGGCCTTGCCGGCGGGACGCACGACCAACTTCGCCGGTTGGCGCCGGATCGACGCGTACGAACGCGCTCAGGCTGTCGAGCAGCGCGTCCGGCTGAAGATCTCCGATATCGAGACACTCTACGCGGTTGGCCAGGACGCCAACTTGGCCGTCGCGCCTGCCAGGGGAACGTCCAAATGAAGATCATCATCCTTTTCGGTACGGAGAGCGGCAATGCCGAACTCCTTGCCGATGAAGTCGCAGAGGCAATCGGCAACCGCTTTTGGGTCGCTACACGCGATATGAGCGAAGCGGACCCGATGGAGCTATCGTCGGGCGATTTACATCTCGTCATCTGCTCGACGCATGGGGAGGGCGAACTCCCCTGCGGTGCCGTCCCGTTCGCCGCAGCGCTCGATCGCGATCCGCCGGATCTACGCGGCCTTCGGTACGCGATGTTCGGCCTTGGCGACCGCAGCTATGACCATTACGCGCGCGGTAGCGAAATCATCGATAAGCATCTTCGCGCTGCAGGCGCAGAGCGGGTTGGTCCCTACGGGCGGTATGACGCTTCCAGCCAGGACGATCCGGTTCAACTCGCCTGCGAATGGGCGTTTGCCGTGCTGAACGAAGCCGGCCACCTGATTGGCGAGAACGCATAACATGCTGGCGTATCTCGGGAATCGCGCTGCTGCCCGTCCGAATTGTGGTCGAGGCGAAGCATTCGAAGCGATCGCGCTCGCCTTTGATCCGACCCAACCCGTGCCGTATTTGAAACGGTCGCAGGAAGGTTTCCAAGCATGGCCGGCCTGACGACCCGCAAGCAGTTGCAGGAGCAATTCGGAAGCCCGCCGGGGATGGTGCTGGCGAAAACCATTGATCATCTCGATGCGGGGGCGATGGCGTGGCTCGGCGCGTCCACACTCATGATCGCGTCGATCGCGGAAGGGGAGAGTCTCGATATCGTGCTGGGCGGCGGCAGCCCGGGCTGGGCTCGGGGAGAAAGGGCCACGCTCTGCCTGCCTTCCCATGCGCTGGACGGGCCGGAGCGCTTCTCGCCTGGCGCCGGGTTCGGATCGGTCTTTCTGGTGCCGTCGCTCAACGAGGTGATGCGCGTCAACGGGCGCGTGGCGTCGAACGATGGCAACGAAGTCCATGTCGCCGTCGAGGAATGCTACATCCATTGCGGCAAGGCGCTGATCCGCTCGGACTTCTGGTCGGCTTCGCCTGCGGAGGCCGCGTTTTCTTCAGCCGAGGATCTCGCCGCGCATTGCCGCTTCATGGGGCTGGCGACCTGCGACCCGCAATCCCGGGCCGACCTGAGTCCCAAAGGCGATCCGGCCGGCTTGATGGTGCGTATAGAGGGCGAAACACTCCGTTTCGCCGATCGTCCCGGAAACCGAAGGATCGACAGCTTCCGAAACATCATCGATCAGCCGAACGTAGCGCTTGCCCTGTTGGTTCCCGGCGCGCACTGGGTCGCGGTCGTCAAAGGCGAGGCGCGGATCACGGACGATCTCGCCGAGCGGGAACGCTTCGCGGTCGACGAAAAGGTGCCGGATTTGGTGACGGTGGTCGACAAGATCCTCGTCGATCAGCAGGAGAGCCGGGCGCTGGTGCGCGCTTCGCCCTGGCCGGCGCCAGCCGCGCCCGTCGGCCTCAATGCCGGCAAGATCGCGGCAGGCCACCTGAAGCTGGGGAAGGGGCTTGGCGCGAAACTGGCGGGCGCTATCATGTCCGTGCCCGGCCTCGTGGAGCGCGAGATGGCCAAGGACTACAAGAAAAACCTCTACTGAGATCGCTGTCGCATCCGTTCCGGGACATCGAGGCGGCGGCAGATGTGCTGCTCCTCATGAGTTTCCTCTGGCGCCGACGCGGAAGCGCAAGCCCACCGCATGATGAATCTCGCGTTGGACGGCCTCGCGCGCCAGCCGCTAGGCACAGGAAGATCGTCCTAGGTGATCCGTCGAAAGCGCCGTACCTTCTCTCCCGTCGGGGCGCAGCGTGCCGCCGAGCGGAGTTGCGGCCTTGCTCATAACCATCTTCGCTCCCGGTAACGTTCACCTGCTTGAGCTGGCGGGCTTGCGCGATGCGCTTTTCGAGGCGAACTGCAAGATCGGGGCGGAGCCTTACTATCGTGTCCGGCTGGTGACCGAACGGGGGCTGCCAGAGGCGAGTGCCTCGGGCATGAAATTCCTCCCCGACGCAGGCATCCGCGACGCCCACCAACCCTGCGACACCTTCATCGTCACCGGCCCCTATGGCGTGCCCGCTTCCCCCAGCGAGGAGGTCACGCAGTGGATTCGCGAGCAGGCGCTACAGGCGCGGCGCTATGGCTCGACCTGCACGGGGGCCTTCCTTCTGGCGCAGACCGGACTGCTGGCGGGCCGCCGCGCGACAACGCATTGGGAATATGCCGCGCGCCTTGCCGCGGACTATCCCGATATCCGGGTGGAGCCGGATAGCATCTTTGTGCGGGACGGGCCGGTGTTCAGCTCCGCGGGAGTGAGTGCGGCAATTGACCTTGCCTTTTCGCTGATCGAGGAGGATCACGGACGCGCCCTCGCTCTTTGGGTCGCACGTCGGCTGGTCGTTTTCCTGAAGCGACCCGGTGGCCAGTCCCAGTTCAGCGCCGCCCTGGCGGCGCAAACCGCGGCTGCCAGTCCGATCGATCGGATCAGGCTGCACATCCTGGAAAACCCGCGCGCGAATCTGGGGCTCGCGCCGCTGGCAGACATCGCCGGTGTCAGTCCGCGCCACCTTTCCCGGCTGTTCCGTGCCGAACTCGGCATGAACCCGGTCGCCTATGTCGAATTGACCCGGCTCGACGTTGCGCGACGCCTGCTGGAAGACAGTGCCTCGCCGCTCAAGGCAATCGCGCATGCCTCGGGCTTCGGATCGCCGACCACGCTCCGACGCGCATTTCTGCGCAGGATCGGCGTCACACCGCTCCAGTATCGCCGGCGCTTCCAGACCACGGAGCCCGAAAGCGACACCGAAGACGAAAGTGCTGTTGATTTGTCCTGAAACGTCTCCTCGCTGCCGTTGCAGTGTCGCCGCCGGGGCTCCATCGTCGCGGGCGGAGGCCATCAGATGCAGGTTGACGCCGCCGCGCGTAGCGCGGCGAAAAATGGGGAATGCGCTGACGCTGCGGCAGCGCGCGGCGCGGTTGCGCGATGAAACGCGATCCGGACGGATTCGACGGCGCGGCGGCAGACAACACCTTCGTACCCAGGCAAGCGGATGCACTGGCTCCGCAGCCGAGCGAACCGCCGGTTCCCATAGCTGCCTCCTTGCTGGCGCTCGAGCATATCAGCGACGGTGTGCTGGTCGCCGACATGCGTCAGCGAGGGCAGCCGATCGTCCAGGTGAACCCCGCCTTCGAAGCGATCACCGGCTATGCCGCAGACGAGGCGATCGGCAAGAATTGCCGCTATCTTCAGGGCAGCGACCGGTTGCAGCCCGAAATCGCCGAGATCCGCGCCGCGTTGAGGAAAGGACGGAGCTGTTCGGTGACGCTGCGCAATTATCGGCGCGACGGGACGATGTTTCGCAACGCCCTGCGCCTCGTGCCGTTGCACGACGACGCGGGAGAGTTGGCCTATTTCATTGGCCTGATACGCGATGTGACCCATGCGGCGGGCATCGATCGTCTGACGGGCCTGCTTGACCGCTACGGCCTTCTCGACCGGCTGGCGGCGATGGATGCCGCGGGCGGCAACGTCTTGCTTCTCAAGCTCGACATTCTCGGGTTTCACGACGTCAACCATGGCTTCGGCTACGATGTCGGCGACGCGCTGCTCCGTTCGGCTGCCGCGCGCCTGTCGACGTTGCCGGCGGCGGCGCTCGCTCGTGTCGGCACCAACAGCTTTGCGCTCGCCTTCGAACTGGACGATGAGGGTTCCGCCGCAGGCCTGGTGGGCGACGTGCTCCACCTGATGAAGCCGCCTTTCGTGCTGCCCGGCGCGTCGCTGGCGGTGCAGTTTGGCGCCGGCTTCGCGACCGGTGCCACTCCGGTCGATCCCCTGCAACTGATCCGGCAGGCCGGCGCGGCCTTGCAGCGATCGAAGGCGGCGCCGAGCCACGCGCCGCACGCCTTCGCAGCCGCGGATGAGCGGAAGGCGCGCAACCGAATCCGGCTCGCGAACGAATTGCAGACCGCGATTGCCAACCAGGAGCTTCTGTTTCACTACCAGCCTCAGGTCGATCTCGAGTCCGGCGACCTCGTTGGGGCGGAAGCGTTGGTGCGCTGGAACCATGGCGCGTTCGGCCTCCAGCCGCCCGCCCGGTTCATTGGTATTGCCGAGGAAACCGGCGCGATACTGGATATCGGGGCCTGGGGCCTGCGCACGGTCGCGGCGCATGCGGCGCAGGTCAATCGAGGGCGTCGCACGCCGCTCCGCTTCGCCTTCAATGCATCGGTCGTCGAATTCATGCGGCGCGACATGGCGGCCTTTGTCGCACAGGTCCTCGAGGAGACGGGCTGCCGGGCCGAATGGCTCACCCTGGAACTGACCGAAGACCTGATGATCACCGAACCGGACGAAATCCACCGGGTGTTTGGCGACTTGCGGCGCCTCGGTGTCGCGATCTCGATCGACGACTTCGGCACGGGATATTCCAATCTTCAGTACCTGGAACGCCTTTCCCTCAGCGAGATCAAGATCGATCGCAGCTTCGTGCAGGATGCGGCCCGCAGCGTGGCGAAGCGCATCATCGTCGAAAGTGTCGTCAAGCTCGGCGCAGCGCTGGATATTCGCATCGTCGCGGAAGGAATCGAGACGGAGGAAGAGCGTCTGCTGATGCAGGCCTTGGGCTGTTCGGTGGGGCAGGGCTATCTGTTCGCTGCGCCGATGGACCCGGTCCAGTTCGAAAAGCTGCTCGGAAAGTCCGCTCGTTTCGGCTCTCTTGTGCCCTAAGCTTCGGGGCGGTTGGCCAGGAGGCCGCGTAGGATGGTCTCGGTGATCGTCTTGGCGGCTTTCGCACGGTCGGCTTCCGAGAGTTCGCTGACATCCAGCGCATCGCAGGCCAGGGCCTCGAACTCGACATAGAATTGCGTCGCTGACCACAGCAGGATGAACAGATGCCGCGCATCGACCGGCACGATCTTGCCGGCCGCGGCCCACGCATCGATCACCCCCGCCTTTTCCGCCGTGACCCGCCGCATATGTTCGCGTGCGTCCAGGGATAGATGCTCCGCGCCTTGCAGGATCTCATTGGCAAATAGGCGCGTCTCGGCCGCATTTTGCCAGGCGTGATCCAGCTTGGCGCGAACATAGGCTTCGATCGCCTCCGCCGGATCGCGATCCGCCGAGATGTGTCGGAATGCATCGTCCCAGCTATGGATCAGCTGGTCGATCGCCGCATTGTAGATCTCTTCCTTGGACGAGAAATAATAATAGACATTGCCCTTTGGCAGGCCGGAAGCCTTCGCGATTTCCACGATCCTCGCGCCATCGAGGCCCTTGCGGGAGAAAATCTCCACCGCGGCCGTGAGGATCTTCAGCACGTTTCGCGCTCGGATCGGCTCGTCCGAAGCCTCCGGGACCGCAGCCTCCACTTCAATCGATCTGCTGGGCTCAGCCATTGGGTATCCCGTTGTCGCTAAACATCTTTTTCCGGATCGAGCGCCCGGACCTTCGCGCATAACCATCCCCGGTCCAACCCTGCAACCGTAGGGGACCTTTGGAATCGAAGCACCAATAAAAAAGAAGTTGACAATATGGTCAACTTCTTTTCATAAAAAGCTGACAAAACGGTCAGGTTCCTGAAAGCGACCTGCGACCGCCGCCTTGGGGAGGGTGCGAATGGCAATGCCGTTACGGGCTGCGATGCAGGAGTTTCTGGCGGATTGGCGCGTCGATCTGGATGCGCCATGGCGTGCTTTGCTCGGACATGTCGCGCTCGATTTCGAGGGAATGGCGCCCGAACTGGAGCTTGAAGTCTGGGAGCCGATCTTCCCCGTCCGCCGTGGAAAGCACTTCCCGGGAATGCCGGCCGGCACCCATTGCCTGCGCGCGTTCGACGGGATTTCTCCGGACGACGTGACGTGTGTCGTGCTCGGCCAGGATCCCTATCCGGAGCCGGGCTTTGCGACCGGACGGGCCTTCGAGGCGGGAAACCTCGCGGGTTGGAACGAACTCGACAAGATGTTCTCCAAGAGCATTCGGGCCTACACGCAGTTGATCGTGGCCGCGCGCACGGGGGATCCGTCCTATGCGCGGGATTTCGGCGACTGGCCGAAGACGCTGGCGGCCATAGAGAGCGGGATGGTCCCGCTCGAAGCTCCGTCCGATATTGCCGATCGCTGGGTTTCCGAAGGCGCCTTGCTGCTCAATGCGTCGCTGACGCTGACGCGCTTCAAGGTCGATATCGACGCCCATCAATCGCAGGGTCACATCGTTCTCTGGCGGCCCTTGATCGTCGAAACCCTGCGCGTCCTCGCCGCGCGTCAAAAGCCGCTGGTGTTTTTGGGGTTTGGCGACGCGGCCGCGCAGGCGCTGGCGCTAGCGGGCATCGACGAAACCGCTGGCGGCCATGTGCGCTGCATCCTTCGCGACCATCCGGCGCGCGCCGACGACGTGCTCCGCCGCCCCAATCCGCTGGTTCTCTGCAACGACTTTCTGGAGGAGATGGGTGCTCGACCCATCGCTTGGTAACATGGCCGCAACGAAGACATTCGATTACATCATCATCGGTGCCGGTTCGGCGGGCTGTGTTCTTGCCAACCGACTTTCGGCGGATCCGGCCAACAAGGTGCTGTTGCTGGAAGCTGGCGGGCGGGATCTCAATCCTCTGTTTCGGCTGCCCATGCTGATGGGGAAGCTGTTTCATTCCGGCATCTACAACTGGCACTATCACACCGAGCCCGAACCGCATCTCAACGATCGCTCGCTGTACTGGCCGCGGGGAAAGGTGCTGGGCGGCACCTCGACCATCAACGGCATGATCTATGTGCGCGGCAACCGTCACGACTATGATCGCTGGGCGCAAATGGGCGCGAAGGGATGGTCGTATAACGAGGTGCTTCCGGCCTTCCTGCGCTCCGAAACCCATGTGCAGCGCAAGGATGCGTATCACAACACCGAAGGCGAACTGACCGTCTGCCGCGCCCGCGGCTGGAACGGGCTGCTCGACGTCTTCAACGAGGCCGGTGGGCAGGCCGGCTATCCGCTGAACGACGATTTCAACGGCGAAGACCAGGAAGGTTTCGGCCGCTACGACTTCACCATCACCAAGGGCAAGCGCTGTTCGGCAGCCTATGCCTTCCTGCGTCCGGCCAAGAAGCGCCCGAACCTGACGATCATCACCCGCGCCCACACCCAGCGCATCCTGATCGAAAATGGCCGCGCCATCGGCGTCGAGTTCAGCCGGAAGGGCAATATCACCAGGGTGCACGCGGATCGGGAGGTCATTCTTTCCGCCGGTGTCGTCAACTCGCCGCAGATCCTCATGCTGTCGGGCATCGGACCGGCCGAGGAACTGGCCGAGCATAACATCAAGGTCGTGAAGGACCTGCCGGGTGTCGGCAAGAACCTTCAGGACCATGTCGATTGCGTCATGGCCTATGAGTGCCGCGAGCCGGTGACGCTCTATTCCGATCTGCGCGCCGACAAGCTGACCTGGTCCGTCATCCAGGGCATGCTGTTCGGCGAAGGCATCACCACGACCTTCCCCTATGAGGCCGGCGCCTTCGTCAAGTCGCGCGGCGATCTCGCGGCGCCGGACATCCAGCTTCATTTCATGCCGGCGCTGGAAAAGACCGCCAACCTCCACTTCCCGAACCCATTCAAGAAAGAACGCGTCGAGGCCAATCATGGCTTCTCCTTGCGGGTGGGGCCGGTCAATCCGGAAAGCCGTGGCGAGATCCGTTTGCGCTCGGCCGATCCGATGGATCGCCCGCGTATCAACGCCAACTACCTGCAGACCGAGTTCGACATCCGCACGATGATCAACGCCATCCGCATGACGCGGGAGGTGATCCAGCAGAAGGCGTTCGACAAGTATCGCGGCAAGGAACTCGCTCCCGGCCCGGCTGTCGAGACGGATGCCGAACTGACCCAATGGCTGCGCGCCAATGCCATGACAACGTTCCATCCCGTCGGCACCTGCAAGATGGGCACCGATCCGATGGCCGTCGTCGATGCGCAGCTGAAAGTTCACGGCGTGGAAGGCCTGCGCGTGGCAGACGCTTCCATCATGCCCATCATCTCCAGCGGTAACACCAATGCTCCGGCGATCATGATCGGGGAGCGCGCCGCTGAATTCATTCTCAAGGAGGCCCACCAGTGATCGTCGAACACCGCACCTATACCTTCAAGCCCGGCACGGTCGACGGCTGGCTCAAGAAGTATGAAGCGGAGGGTCTGCCCATCCAGAAGCGGCACCTCAACACGTTTCTCGGCCTCTTCGTCAGCGAGATCGGGCATTTGCACACCACGGTCCTGATGTGGCGCTACGACAGTCTCGCCGACCGCGAAGCGCGGCGCGCCGCCATGTATGCCGACCCCGAATGGCAGGCATTCATCGCGGGCGTCTGGGCGCTCGACGCCATCCAGACGCAGGATGTGATGATCATGAACCCGGCACCGTTTTCGCCCGGCGCATAAGGCATGCGGGTGCCCACAGGCACCCGCAAAGCAGAAGGGCGGCGCACGAACCGCTCCAACAAAAAATCGCATACCGAACTTCCAGAGCCAGGAAATGGGAACATGACGAACAAAGATTCCAGTGAAATCAATCTGCTGCGCCACTCCATGGGCCGCAGGACCTTTCTGAAGACGACGGCAGGCTTGGCAGCCTTCGGCATGACCAACGGCCTGCTCACGGCCGCGTCCTATGCCGCTGGCGGCCTGGTCGCGCTCGTGCATACGCAGGCGGCGGGCGACGCCAGCGCCGTGGACTCGATGATCGCCAAACTCAAGCAGCTTGCCGACGAGCAGGGCTTCCAGTCCCGCGCCGTCTATGCGCAGGACCCGGCGACCTACGAAACCATCTTCCGTACCTTGGGCGATGCCGGCGCGTCCGTGATCGTCTCGACGTTCAACGAAGTCGCGGAGCCCTTCAAGGCGCTGGCGCCTGAGTATCCCAATACCAAGTGGATCCAGCTCTTCGCCGATCCATTCGAGCCGGCGATCCCGAATGTCGTGACCGTTTCCTACGACTATTATCTCGGCTGTTATCTGTCCGGCATCTTCGCCGCGCGCCTGAGCAAGTCCGGCAAGCTTGGCTTCATCGGCGGCGTGTCCATTCCCCCGATCAACGCCGACTTCAATGCCTTCAAGGCAGGCGCCTTGTCGGTCCGCCCGGATGCATCGGTATCCGTGGCCTTCGCAGGCTCCTTCCAGGATCCAGCCAAGGGCCAGGAAATCGCGACGCAGATGTATTCAGGCGGCATCGATTTCATCCAGACGGACGCAGCGGCGACCGATTTCGGCATCATTGCCGCAGCCAAGGAAGGCGAGGGGCGCATGGTCAGCGTGCTCGATCCCGCCCAGTTCCCGCAGGGCCCGAAGAACGTGATTTCGATCGTCGGCCTCGACTTCGGCAACTCGCTCTACAACGAAGTCGCCAAGGCGGTCGGCAACAATTTCGCCGGCGGCACGCATGAGCATACGGGCCTCGGCACCGGTGTGATCGACTTCATCCCCTCGCCGCTGTTCGCGGAACAGGGGCCGGCCGATCTGGTCGCCAAGGCGAAGGAAGTCCTGCCGGAAATCGCTGCGGCGCGCGCAGCGATTCTCGATGGATCCCTGAAGGTTCCGTTCAACACAACGCTCTGACTCCGACTGGATTCCGCTGTTATGAACGAGGCCAGCCCCTCCATATTTGAATGCCGCGATGTGACCGTTCGCTACGGTTCCATCGTGGCGCTCTCCGAAGTCGGAGCCGTCTTCGAGCGTGGCAAGATCCACGCGGTCGTCGGCCAGAATGGCGCTGGCAAGACGACCTTTGCCAGGGTTCTGGCTGGCCTCGTTCGACCGGCATCCGGCGAGCTCAAAATCGACGGTCGCCCCTTGCTGGGCGGCAACGTCAAGGACGCCCGCCGGGCGGGCGTCGAACTCGTGCATCAGAGCTTTGCGCTCCCCCCTTCCTTCACCGTCGCCGAGGCCATGCAATTCGGCGCGGAAGGGGGAGGGCTCTTCTCGAAGGGTAGCCTGGAAAAGCGCTGGCAACCGCATCTCGACGCGCTGGATGTGAAAGTCAAAGCCCGGCAGCGGATCCGCGATCTGCCGGTGGAAACCCAGCAGGGCGTGGAGATCGCGCGCGCCCTCGTCTCCGACGCCAAGCTCCTCATCCTGGATGAACCCACCGCCGTGCTGTCGCCGGAAGGCGCGGACAAGCTTTTCGAGCGCGTGCGACGCCTGAAGGCGCGCGGCGTCACCGTCATTCTCATCCTGCACAAGATCCGGGAAGTTCTGGCGATCGCCGATACGGTCACGGTTCTCCGGGGCGGCAAGCTTGTGGATGGGCCGCTCCCCTGCGAAGGGATCGATGCCAGCAGGCTGGCCGAGCTGATCATCGGCTCCGCAGCCGCCAAGAACCTCAACGCGGACGACAAGGCCGCGCTGACCGGCGCGGCGATCGTCACGCATGCGCAGGAGGATGCAGCCGTTCAGGAACGTGCCCCGATCCTGCGCATGAGCCAGGTTTCCACCCGGCCTGACCCGGAAGGTCCGGCGCTCGATCGCATCGATCTCGACATCCGCCCCGGTGAAATCATCGGTGTGGCGGGTGTGGAGGGCAATGGGCAGCGGACGCTGGTTCGCGCCATCGCCGCGATGGCCGAGGTGGTCGACGGCACCCTTGCCATCGACGACACGGATCTGACCCGTGCCCCGCTTGCGACAAGGCGAGCGGCGGGCCTGCGCATCATTCCTTTCGAGCGCAATGTCGAAGGGCTGAGCCTGACCAGTTCGCTTTGGGAAAACTGGGCCGCACGCGGTCTCCTGCAGACGTCCCTGCTGTCGACGATCAGCCCGGCAGCCATCCGGAAGCAATGCGACGCGGCCCTCAAGGAATGGGACGTGCGCTATTCGGAAGTGGGGCAGCGCGCAGGCTCGCTGTCCGGCGGCAACGCGCAGAAGGTGATCCTGTCTCGCGAAATGGACCCGGACGCGCGCCTTATTCTCGCGGCGCAACCGACCCGCGGCCTCGACATCGGAGCGACCTCCTTCGTCTGGGATGCCATGCGCAAGGCACGGGCGCGCGGCTGCGGCCTGATGTTCATCTCGTCGGATCTCGATGAGATCTTCGATATTTCCGACCGTGTGATCGTCATGCTTTCCGGGCGCATCGTCGCCGAATTCCGGCCGCCCTACGATCTCGCGGCGGTCGGGGCTGCCATGACAGGAGTCCATCGATGATTGACCGGCTCGTTTCCGTCTTTCGCGCGCTGATCTTCATTCTGATCGGGCTCGCGCTCTGCGGCGTCATCTTTCAGGCGGCCGGCTATTCGACCGGGCTGATGTTCCATTCGATCGCCGAAGGGGCCTTCCTGAGGCCCGGCGCGCTGCAGCAGGCGCTGCGTTGGGGCTTGCCGCTCTTCATCACGGCGGTTGGCGTCGCCGTGTCGTTTCGCGCAGGCTACTTCAATATCGGCGCGCAAGGGCAATTCTACATGGGCGCCATTGCCGCCGCTTTCATGGCTGAATGGTTGAACGGCGCCCCGGCTGCGATCCTCATCCCCGCCTGCTTCCTTGCCGGAATGACGGGCGGTGCGCTCTGGGCACTCTGGCCGGGCCTGCTCCGGCTGAAATCCGGCGCGGACGAAGTCATCACCACCCTGATGGGCAATTTCATCGCCGGGCTGTTTTTGCTCTACGTCACCGCCGGCCCGCTCAAGGACCCCTCGGGAACCGGACAGCAGGCATCGAGCCGACCCCTGGCAAGCGCCTACCGGATCAGCAATTCGCTGGGACTGTCGCCGACCATCATCGCGATCGCGGTCATCGTTGGCATTGCAATGTGGTTTCTGGTCAACCGAACCGCGTTCGGCGTGCTCTCGGGCCTCGCCGGGCGCAACCCGACCATGGTGCAGTGGCAGGGTGCCCGGACCTGGCGCATCGGACTTGCGAGCTTCCTCCTAAGTGGCGCCTTGGCCGGTCTTGCCGGCACGATCGAGTTCATGGGCCCCAATGGTCGCATAACCGGTGGCTTCCTGCCGGGGCATGGGTTCACCGCAATCCTGATCGCGCTCGTGGCCAATTTCTCCGTCGTCGGAACGGCTTTCGTCGCTCTGTTCTTCGGCGGCCTCGCCTCGGCAGCTCTCTATCTTCCGATCATGGCGGGCCTGCCTTCCTCGGCCATCGACATCATCAATGCGGCTATCGCCCTTTTCATCACCGCAAAATCCAAGGTCGTCGACCGGATAGCGAAACTCGGAGGACGGGTATGGAAGACTTCGTAATCGCGATCCTGCGTTCCGGCACGCCGCTAATCTATGTCACCCTTGCTGGGGTCATCGCGCAGCGAACCGGCATCTGGCATCTCGGGCTTGAGGGGCTGATGATCACCGGCGCCTGCGCCACCATCCTTGGCATCGTGCTGACGCAATCGATCTGGCTCGCGCTGCTGATTGCCATGGCGGTTTGCATTGTGGGATCAGTGCTCTTCTGGTTCGTGGTCGAGAAGCTCAAGGCCAACCAGATCATCGCAGGTCTGGGGCTGACGGGATTGGGCCTTGGCGGAACGGCTCTCGCCGTGCAGTCGATCTTTGGGACGCAGGCCGCCGTCAGCGCCCCGTTCGGCCTGCCGCGCCTTGGCCCGGCGTTTGGCGCTTATGGCTCGCTTTCGATCCTGGTCTTGCTGATGCCGTTTGTCGTGCTCGCCATGTGGGTCGTCCTGCGGCGGACCCGCTTCGGCCTCCGTCTGGCGGCGGCTGGCGAGCATCCCTTCGCGGCGCGCAGCGTCGGCGTCAATCCGGCCGCCATGCGCCTGGTCGCCCTGATGATCGGTGGCGTCCTGTGTGCGCTCGCCG
Source organism: Kaistia sp. UC242_56 (assembly GCF_044452255.1). Lineage (NCBI taxonomy): Bacteria > Pseudomonadati > Pseudomonadota > Alphaproteobacteria > Hyphomicrobiales > Kaistiaceae > Kaistia > Kaistia sp. UC242_56. The sequence continues at coordinate 3,084,592 of NZ_JBIOAN010000002.1, read as the reverse complement.
GGGCCGAACTGGCAGCCGGCAGTCTCCAGATCTTCGCGCAGAACATGACGGCCGGTCGCGGCTTCATGGGGTTCGCCGCCGTCATCTTCGGTGCCGGACATCCCATCGGCTCCAGCCTGGCGGCCCTGTTCTTTGCTATCGTCGGCGCGCTCGGCATCCGGGCCCAGCTCGCCTTCGGCGATCGTGTCCCGCATGATCTCCTGCTCGCACTTCCCTATATCGCCACGGTGATCGGCATCTGGCTCAGCACGCAGCTGCGGGGTGGCACGAAGGCTGCCAGCGGCTTCGGCGAGTTGCGCGACCAGTAAGAGCCACACAGCATAACCGGCAGGACGGATCGATCATCTTGAAGCAGACGATAATCAGAAACGCGACTGTCCTGACCATGTGCCCGCAGCACGGAAGCCGCCCGATACAGGGCGACCTCCGGATCGAGGATGGGCGGATCGCAGAAATCGGCCCAGGCCTCGCGGCCGCTGCCGATGCGAACGTCCTCGATGGCACGAACCGGCTCGTCATGCCGGGCCTCGTCAACGCGCACACCCATTCCAGCGAGACCTTCTTCCGCGGGCGCTATGAAGGCATGCCGCTGGAGATATGGCTGCTCTATGCCTATCCGCTGCTGATGGGGCCGGTCATCGACGAGCGGCTGCTCTATCTGCGCAGCCTGCTCCTGGCGATGGAGTCGCTGCGCAATGGTGTCACAACCCTTTGCGACGACTTCTTCGACCCGCCGGCGCATGATCTGTCCCGGCTTTCAGCCGTCTTCAAAGCCTATGAAGACGCCGGCATCCGGGCCAATGTGTCGAGCGCGGCAATGAATATCCATACGCTCGACGCCCTCCCTTATGCCCGCGAGGTCATGCCGCCCGAATTGCAGGCGCAGCTCGATTTCGGGCCGCCCATGTCGGCCGACGCCTATATGGACTATTGCCGCTCTGCTTTCTCCACGCTGCATGGCAGGGCCGGGCGCATCCAGTTCATGCTGGCGCCCTCTGCGCCGCAGCGCTGCACGGCGGACCTGCTCCAGGCCTGTCACGCGCTTGCCGTGGAAATGGGCGTGCCGCTGCATACCCATATTCTGGAGACCAAAACCCAGGCCGTTACCGGCCACGAGCTCTATGGCAAAAGCCTGATCGCTTATATGGACGAGCTGGGCGTGCTCTCGCGCAACACGACGATCGCGCACTCCGTCTGGGTCAGCGACCGGGACATCGAGCGGATGGGCGCCGCCCGCTGTTCAGTGGCCCATAATGCCATCTCCAATCAGAAGCTTGGCGCGGGGATAGCGCCCATCCGCCAGCTGATGGATGCGGGCGTGACCATCGGTCTTGGCACCGACGGCGTTTCGTCCAACGACACCGCCCGCATTTTTGACGTCATGCGCGTGGCGGGGCTGATCCACAGCGTCTCCGGCCCGGATTACACCCAATGGATCGAGGCAGACGCGATTCTCAAAATGGCGACGCTCGGCGGCGCCCGCAGCGCGATGCTGGAAGATGTCACGGGTTCGCTCGAAGTCGGCAAGGCGGCCGACCTGCTGATCCTCGACCTGACGACGCTCAGCTTTACCCCGCTCAACGACGTGGCGCGGCAGCTGGTCTATGCGGAGAATGGTTCGTCCATCGAGACGGTCATGGTGGCCGGCGAGATCGTCGTTCATCAGGGTCGCATGCGCTCGATTGACGAGGCAGCCATCCTGGCCGAGATCCGCGAGCTTGTGCCGGCGCACCTGGCTGAGCACGCCAAGCTTGAGCAACGCAACGCGGCGTTTCATTCGACCATGGCCGAGATCCATCGCCGCGCAACCTCGAGAGACATTGCGATGAACCGCTATGTCAGAGGCCCGGGCGAAGGTCGGCACTAGGCTCGGCCGAACGTCCGTCGAACGACGGCTACCTCCGCCACCAGGGCGAGGGTCAGAGCATCGGCAGGCTGGAGGGCTTCCGGCCCCGTGGAAAGGCCTGGTCGATCCGGCGCGCCTGATCCTGGGTGAGCTCGATGTCGCCGGCGCGTGCGTTGTCTTCCGCGTGCCGCGCGGTCGAAGCTTTGGGTATGACGAAGCTCCGTTGCGCCAGCCAGGCGAGCGCTATCTGTCGGGCGGTGGCATTGTGGGCCGCGGCGATCTCGGCCAGGACCCGGCCGCCGGCCGAGCTTTCGCTGGGAAAGTTGTCATGACCGAACGGGCTATAGGCGACGACGGCAACCCCATTCTCTTCGCACCAGGGCAAGACGGCGTGCTCGATCGCGCGTTCGCCCAGATGGTACAGGACCTGGTTGCAGGCGATCCGTCCCGGGCCGGACGCCGCCAGCGCGTCTTCGAGATCCGATACGTCGAAATTGCTGACGCCCCAGCTTGCGATCTTGCCGGCGCGGACCAGTTCCTCGAAGGCTTCGAACGTCGCTTCCAGCGGATAGCGGCCGCGCCAGTGGAGGAGGTAGCAGTCGAGCTGCTCGACGCCCAGGCGCTTGAGCGACTGTTCGCAGGCGGCGATGACGCCGGAGCGCGAGGCGTTCTGTGGAAGGACCTTCGAAACCAGGAACAGCCCGTCGCGCCGGCCCCGGATCGCGTCGCCGATGACGAGCTCCGCGTCGCCATACATTTCGGCCGTGTCGATATGCGTCATGCCGGCATCGATGCCCCGCTGCAGGGCCGTGACGGCCGAGGCCCGGTCCCCCGTGTCGAGATACCAGCTTCCCTGGCCGATGATCGCTACCTCGGACGGGGTGCTGCCAAACGATCGTAAGCGCATCAGAACACCCGTGTCTTGGCAGCGTGCCGGAGACGATCCGGCCCGGTTTCGATGGTCATGGGACCTCTCCCTGGCTTCGCCCCGGATCGGACGGCCGGGGCAGATGGCGCCACGCATGGGCGAAGCTGGGGATCATCGCAGCGTTCGACCGTCACCGCAAAGCCTGGTTATCCGGCCGAGTGGACGTGGCCGGCTAACGGCCCCAGACGACGGCGTTTTCGTGGCGCTTGATGATGTGCTTGAGGTTTTCAAACGCGGTCGTGACATGGCCGGCAAAGCGCTCCGCCGCCGGCGAGCGCGGGCCGCCGACCCGGCGCAGGATGCCGAGCGAGCGGTTGGGCTGCGGGATCTCATAGGGCAGCACGGTGACGCGGTTCTCCTTGCGCTGCGCGAACACCACCGAGAAGGGCAGCACGGCGAGCGCGTCGGTCTCGGCCAGGAAGTTGATCACGCTCATCAGCGAACCGCCGGAATAGCGCACGTTGAGGTCGGACATCCCGATGCTCATCAGGATCATCTGCAGGTCGGACATCAGCGGCGAGCCGGGCAGAGGCGCCACCCAGGGAAAACTGGTCAGGTCATGCGCGCGCAGGCGGCGATTGCGCAGCAGCGGATGGTCGGGCCGGCAGGCGACGATGTTGCGTCCCGGCAGGATCTCGGTGAACTCGAAACCGGGGCCGAGGTCGAGCACGCCGATCGGCACGATGCCGAGATCGATCTGATGCCCCTCTAGCGCGGCGACCATCTCGGGCAGGTTGAGATAGCTCTGCTGCACGGTGACCTCGGGTTCCAGGTTCTGGAACTCGCCGATCATCCGGCTGATCATCGCATCCATGAAGAACGGCACGCCGCCGACCCGGACGACGCCCTTGGTGCCCTTCAGGAAGCCCTGCACGGCGTCCGACGCCTTGCGCGAGGCGGCGATGATCGTGCGCCCCTGGGCGGCCAGTTGCGCGCCGAGCGGCGTCGCCTGGAGGGGGCGCCGTCCCTTGAGGAAAAGCGGCTCGCCGACGCGCGCCTCCAACATGGCCAGCGAGCGGCTGACCGCCGGCTGGGTCAGGCCCAGCGTGGCGGCACCTTCCGACACGCCGCCGGCATCGAGCACGGCGGCGAGCTGCATGAGGTGGCGTTCGTTCAGTCTCATAGCAAAGTGCTATACCGGGGCGCGTAGAACTCATCAAGAGTGGGGCAGGGCCGTGCTATCCCGATTGGCAAGGGGAAGGGAGGCCCCGGCGGAATGCACGGCCAGCACGACGGTCCGCACGAGGATGATTCTGCCGACGCTGTTTCGGCGCAGGCGAAGGAATTTTCGCGGCGTCTGACGGCCATGGGCCAGTCCCGTTTGGCGGCGGCTGCGCAGGCGACGGTGGGCGGATTGCATGCCCTGATCGCCGAACTCCGCCCTTCCGGCGACGAATTCCGGCTTGCGATCGACTTCCTGACCGAGGTTGGCCACTACGCCGATGCGCGGCGGCAGGAATGGGTGCTGTTCGCCGACGTTCTGGGCGTGTCGTCGCTGATCGAGGACCAGAACAATCCGCGTCCCGCCGGTGCGACACCAAACACCGTGGCGGGACCCTTCTACCGGTCCGACGTCCCGGAAACGCCGCTCGGCGCCAACATCTCGCGTGATGGCAAGGGCGAGGCGCTGGACGTGGCCGGCAGGGTGCTCGACCTTGATGGCCATGGCCTGGGCGGCGCCACGGTCGAGGTCTGGCAGGCCAATTCCGAGGGGCGCTACGAGAACCAGGAACCGGACCGGCAGCCGGAATTCAACCTTCGCGGCCGGTTCCGCGCCGATGCCCAGGGGCGGTTCCATTTCCGCACGGTGAAGCCGAAGGGCTACACGCTGCCGGCGGATGGTCCGGTCGGCCAGTTGATGTCGGCGCTTGGCCTCGGCCTGGAAAGACCGGCTCACATTCATTTCCGCGTGGCGGCCGAAGGCTTCGAGACGCTGACGACCCACATTTTCGACCAATCCGATCCGGCCATTGGCCGGGACGCGATTTTCGGGGTCAAACCCGAACTCATGGCCGAGTTCCGCGCGCTGCCACCCGACGGAGGAAAGCGGAAGTGCGCTCTCGACCTCAATCTTGTGCTCTGCCCGCAGCGGCAGGGCAAAACCGGAACCTCTGGGAGGAGATGAACCGATGGCCCGTATAAGCGGCTACCACCACCTGACCATGTCGACCGACAGCGCTCAGGAAGACTTCGACTTCTACACCAAGGCGCTGGGCCTTCATTCGGTGAAGCGGACCGTCCTCTTCGACGGCGTGATCCCGGTCTACCACCTCTATTACGGCTCGCCGAATGGCGATGCCTCGACGATCATCACCACCTTCCCGTTCCGCAAGCCGGCCGTCTATGGCCGTCGCGGCACCAACCAGTCGCGCGCCATCCTGCAGTCGATCCCCGTCGGCGCCGCCGATTTCTGGGTCGACCGGCTGAACGCCCGCGGCATTGAGGCGGCCAAGATCACCCGCTTCGGCGCTACCCGCGTCGTCTTCGCGCATCCCTGCGGCATCCCGCATGAGCTGGTGGAAAGCGAAAGCGACCCACGCGAGCCGATCACCAACGCCGCACAGGGCATCGGCAAAGATCACGGCATCAAGGGCATCTATGGCAGCGTTGTCGCCGTGATGGACCGGACCGCCATGGATGACTTCCTGACCATCGCGCTGCCGCTGGAAAAGGAGGCCGATACTCATGAAGGCCTCGTCTACCGCGTGCCAGACGAGTCCGGCGTCATCCAGCGCGTCGAGGTCATCGTCGACCGGGACAGCGCGCAGGGCACCTGGACGCTGGCCGGCGGCACGATCCATCACCTCGCGCTCAACACCGGCAATGAAGAAAACCAGCTGAAGCTGCGCGCTCATATCGAGGGTCTCGGCTTCACCGATATCTCCGAGCAGAAGGACCGCAACTACTTCAAGTCCTGCTACGTCCGCTCGCCCGGCGGCGCGCTGTTCGAGCTGGCCTGGACCACGCCGGAAGGCTGGGCAAAGGACGAGCCTCCGGGCGCGATCGGCAAGACGCTCGTCTTCCCGCCCTGGTTCAAGGATCGTGAAGCCGAACTGCGCGAAGGCCTGGAGCAGGCGGAATTCGCATGATCCAGGACGGCGGTCCGCTCAGGCTTGGCTCTCGGGCCCCGGAGGCGAAGGCAATCTGCGTCTTCGTCCACGGCCGCGGCCAATCGCCGGAAGAGATGCAGTCCCATGTGCTGGCGCGGCTTTCCGCGCCGGCCGTGGCCTTCGTCCTGCCGCGCGCCCCGATGGGCGCGTGGTGGGATGCGCGGGCCGTCGATCCGCTGACGCCAGTCGCTCGCGCGCAGCTTGCGACCGCTTTGGACCACCTCGCGGCGGCGGTCGCGGCCGCCCGCGGTGAACTGCCGGGGTTGCCGCTGCTTCTGGCGGGCTTTTCGCAAGGCGCCTGCCTCGCGATCGAATATCTCTGCGCCGGATTGCCGCCGCCGCAGGCGCTGGCCGCTTTGACCGGATCGCGCGTCGGCGTGCCGTCGGATGCGCGTGCCGAGGCGGTTCCGGCCGACGTTCCGGTCTATCTGACGGGCGGCGATGCCGATCCCTGGATCCCCGTCTCGGCCTTTGCCGACGCCGCCCAGACCCTTGGCAGCAAGGGCGCGAGCCTGCGCGCCGACCTGTTCCCGCGCCGCGGCCATGAGGTCTCGGATGCCGAGATCGCCATGCTGGGATCGATCCTCGCGGATCTGGTCGCCGGCCGGAACCCAAGCATGGAGGCGGCGCGATGATGGACCAATTTATCTTTCCGGGACTGACGACACGGGTCGTCTTCGGCGCGGGTACGCTGTCCCGCGTGGCGGAGGAAGTGCGTCGGCTCGGCCATGACAAGGTGATGGTGCTTTCGACGCCGCACCAGAGGGCCGATGCCGAGAAGCTGGCGGAAAGCCTGGGCGACCTCGCCGGCGGCATCTTTGCCGGCGCCGTCATGCACACCCCCGTCGAGGTGACCGAGACGGCGCTGGAAGCATTCCGCGCCAGCGACGCCACAGCCGTCGTCAGCCTGGGCGGCGGATCGACCACCGGTCTCGGCAAGGCGATCGCCGTGCGCACCGGCGTCGATCAGGTCGTGATCCCGACCACCTATGCCGGCTCGGAAATGACCGACATCCTGGGCGAAACGGCTTCGGGCGAGAAGACCACGCGCCGCTCGCCGGATATCCGCCCCGAGACGGTGATCTACGATGTCGACCTGACGCTGAGCCTGCCCGTCGGACTCACCGTCACCTCGGCCATGAACGCCATCGCGCATGCGATGGAGGCGTTCTACGCGCCGGACCGCAATCCGGTGATCGAGCTGATGTGCCGGGATGCCATGGTCGCGTTTCGCGACGGTATTCCGCGCCTGATCGAAGACCCTCAGGACAAGGCCGCGCGGGCCCAGGCGCTCTATGCGGCTTGGTGCTGCTCGACCGCGCTTGGCACGGTCTCCATGGCGCTGCACCACAAGCTCGCGCATGTCTTCGGCGGCTCGTTCGACACGCCGCATGCCGAAACCCACGCCATCCTGCTGCCCTACACCACCGCCTTCAACGAACAGGCGGTGCCCGAATTGCTGCGCCCGATCGCCGACGCCTTCGGCGGCGGCTCGGCCGGCGGTGGGCTCTGGGATTTCGCGCAGTCGGTCGGCTCGCCGCTCAGCCTCCAGGCGATCGGCATCCAGGAGGCCGATCTCGACCGCGCCACGGCGATCGCCGTCAAGAATGCCTACGCGAACCCGAGGCCAATAGACCCGGGATCGATACGGGAACTGCTCCAGGCGGCGTTTGAGGGACGCCGTCCGGGGGACTGAGAAGAAGCTAGAGGGAGGAGAAACACATGATTTCGAGACGGAGCTTACTGAAAGCCTCGGCGGCGACGGGTTTCACCCTTGCCACTTCGGGCCTTGCCACGCCTGCCATCGCGCAGGGCGCCAAGATCCGCTTGGGCTATGTTTCGCCGCAGACCGGTCCGCTGGCCGGTTTCGCCGAGAGCGACGCGTATAACATAAAGGCATTTCTCGACTCCGACGCTGGCAAGAATTTCGAGGTCATCGTCAAGGACAGCCAGTCGAACCCGAACCGGGCTGCGGAGGTGGCGAAGAGCCTGATAGTCGACGACGAGATCAACCTGATGCTCGTCGGTTCGACGCCGGAAAACACCAACCCGGTCGCCACCACCTGCGAAGCGGAAGGGATGCCCGTCATCTCGACCACGGCGCCGTGGCAGCCCTGGTTCATCGGCCAGCAGGGCAATCCCGGCGACCCGTCCTCGTGGAAGCCGTTCGATTTCGCCTTCCATTATTTCTGGGGTCTGGAAGACATCATCGCCGTCTATACCGGCATGTGGAAGCAGCTCGACACCAATGGCAAGGTCGGCGGCCTGTTCCCGAACGATGCCGACGGCAATGCCTGGGGCGACCCGAAGAACGGCCTGAAGCCCGGCCTGGAAGCCGCCGGTTTCAGTCTGACCGATCCCGGCCGCTACCAGAACCTCTCGGACGACTTCACTGCGCAGGTCAACGCGTTCAAGGCTGCGAATGCCGAGATCGTCACCGGCGTCGTGATCCCGCCCGACTTCACCACCTTCTGGAACCAGGCCCGCCAGCAGGGTTTCAAGCCCAAAGCCGTGACGGTCGCCAAGGCGATCCTGTTCCCGCAATCCGTCGAGACGCTGGGCGACGCGGGCCACAACCTTTCCTCGGAAGTCTGGTGGTCGGCCTCGCATCCGTTCAAGTCGTCGATCACCGGCCAGAGTTCGGCGGAACTCGCGGCGGATTTCACCGCCAAGACCAAGCGTCCGTGGACACAGCCGATCGGCTTCTCTCATTCGCTGTTCGAAGTGGCGGCGAATGTCATGGGCCGGGTTTCGGATCCGACCGATGCTGAGGCGATCGCGGCCGCCATCGCCGCCACCGACATGTCGACGGTTGTCGGCAAGGTGGCGTGGAACGGCGTCGGCGTGCCGCCCTTCGCGGCCAAGAACGTCTGCAAGACGCCGCTCGTCGGTGGCCAGTGGCGGAAGAAGGACGGGGGCGGCTTCGATCTGGTGATCGTCGAAAACGCCAACGCGCCCGAGATCCCCACCGCCGGCAAGATGGAAGCCCTGGCCTGATCCGGAAACGGGGCGGCGCCTGCCGCCGCCCCCGATCCATCCGGCTCCCAAGGTGCCCCCAAGGATGGCAGCAATGATACTCAGGCTTGAAAATGTCTCGAAGTCGTTCGGGGCGCTGAAGGTCACGGATGCCGTGACCGTTTCGGTGCCGCGCGGCGAAGCTTTGGGCATTATCGGCCCGAACGGGGCCGGCAAGTCGACGCTGTTCAACCTGATCACCGGCAATGTGTTGGCGAATGAGGGGCGCATCGAATTCCTTGGCCGTGACGTCACCCGCGCTCCCGCGATGGAGCGGGTTCGCATGGGAGTCGGCCGCAGCTTTCAGATCCCGCAGCCTTTCGAGGGCCTGACGGTATTCGAGAACCTTTTGACCGCCGCCGCCTTCGGACGGGGCGGGCGCGAGGCCGACATGGTCGATGCCTGCGCGCGCATCCTCGAGGACACAGAGCTTCTGAAGAAGGCGAATGTCGTCGCCGGCTCGCTGAGCCTGCTCGACCGCAAGCGCCTGGAACTGGCCCGCGCGCTCGCGACGGGGCCGGAGCTTTTGCTGCTCGACGAGATCGCCGGCGGCCTGACTGAGGGGGAATGCAGGGCGCTGGTCGAGACGATCCGCGACATCCATGCCCGCGGCACCACGATCATCTGGATCGAGCACGTGCTGCATGCGCTGACCTCCGTGGTCGAGCGGCTGCTGGTGCTCGATTTCGGCCGGGTGATCGGCGTCGGCGCGCCGGATGAGATCATGGCGTCGAAGGAAGTGCGCGAGATCTATCTGGGGCTCGAGGTCTGATGCTGCTCGAAACCCACGGCCTCACCGCGAATTACGGCCAGTTCCGCGCCCTGTTCGGCGTGGATATTGCCGTCGCCGCCGGTGAATGCGTGGCGATCATCGGCGCCAATGGCGCGGGGAAGTCGACGCTGATGCGCTCGATCACCGGCGTGCTCCGCAACGAGCCCGGCATGGTACGGCATCGGGGCGAGCCGATCGGTGCGCTGTCCTCGGCTGAGGTAATGCAGCGCGGCATCGCCATGGTGCCCGAAGGCCGCCGGCTGTTTCCTTCGCTGACCGTCGAGGAAAATCTCCTGATCGGCGGCCAGGTCCGCAAGGCGCCGGGGCCTTGGAACCTGGAGGCGATCTACGATCTCTTCCCGATCCTGCGCGAGCGGCGCCGCAATCCGGGCACGGCGCTTTCCGGCGGCCAGCAGCAGATGGTGGCGATTGGCCGGGCGCTGATGTCGAACCCGGAACTGCTGCTCTGCGACGAGATCAGCCTCGGCCTCGCCCCCGTCGTCATCCGCGACATTTACGCGGCCCTGCCGAAGATCCGCGCCGGCGGCGCCGCGATCGTCGTGGTCGAGCAGGATATCGGTAAGGCGCTCGCCGTCGCCGACCGCGTCTATTGCATGATGGAAGGCCGCGTCACGCTGACGGCAAAGGCCGCCGACGTCACCCGCCAGCAGATCCACACCGCCTATTTCGGGGAGGCGGCATGATCTGGCTCGATACCCTCGTGCAGGGCATTCTGCTGGGCGGCCTCTATGCGCTGTTCGCGGCAGGGCTGAGCCTCGTCTTTGGCATCATGCGGCTGGTCAATCTCGCCCATGGCGACCTGATCGTGTTCGCCGCCTATCTGGTGCTGCTGGGCGTCACCATGCTCGGCCTGTCGCCCTGGATCGCGGCACTGGTTGTGATGCCGCTGATGTTCGGCCTCGGTTGGCTGCTGCAGACCGTCGTGCTGAACCGCGTGCTCGGCAAGGATATCCTGCCGCCGCTGCTCGTTACCTTCGGTCTCTCGGTCGCGCTGCAGAATGGTTTGCTCGAAGCCTTTTCCGCCGACAGCCGCCGCATTCCGGCAGGCGCGTTTGAAGGCGCCTCGCTCGATCTCGGACTGGTCACCGTCGGCGTCATGCCGCTGCTGACCTTCGTGTCGGCCATCGTGGTGATCGTCGCGCTGAACGGCCTTTTCTATCACACCGCCCTCGGCCGGGCGTTTCGCGCCACCTCGGACGATGCCGTCACGGCGGGACTGATGGGGATCGAGCCGAAGCGGATCTTCGCGATCGCCACCGGCATCGCCATGGTCGTGGTGACGATCGCAGCCCTCTATCTCGGCATGCGCTCCAATTTCGACCCGTCGATCGGGCCGGCGCGGCTGATTTACGCCTTCGAGGCGGTGATCATCGGCGGCTTGGGCAGCCTGTGGGGCACGCTGGCAGGCGGCGTCATCATCGGCGTCGCGCAGACCTTCGGCGCGGCCGTGAACCCGGAATGGCAGATCCTTGCCGGCCACATCGCTTTCCTGATCGTGATGCTGCTCAAGCCGCGCGGCCTGTTCCCGCGCGCCGTGGATTGAGGGGCAGCATGTACAGGTTGACCACACGTACCCGCGCCGGAACCGTCACAGCGATCGTTGCGCTCGGGCTCGTCATCGCTGGACTCGCGCTGCCGGCTTTCGCCTCGCGCGGCGTTATCCAGGATCTTTTCTTCATCCTGACCATGCTGACGCTGGCGCAGATCTGGAATCTGCTTGCCGGCTATGGCGGTCTCGTCTCGGTTGGACAGCAGGCCTTCGTCGGCATCGGCGCCTATGCGATGTTCGCCGGCGTCATCCTGCTCGGCTGGAATCCGGTCTGGGCCATTCCGCTGGGCGGTCTCGCCGCGCTGGTGCTGGCGGTCCCGACCGCGTTCTTCGCCTTCCGCCTGCAGGGCGCCTATTTCGCCATCGGCACCTGGGTGATCGCCGAGGTGACCCGCCTGCTGGTCGCGCAGTGGAAGACGCTCGGCGGCGGCACCGGCACCTCGCTGCCCCGCGAGGCGACCAGCAACATCCTCGGCACGGACATGATCCGCGCGCTATTCAGCGTCCGCGAGGCGGCGGCGCGCGACATCCTCGCTTATTGGCTGGCGCTGGTGCTCGTCGTCGTCGTGACTGGCGGGATCTACTGGCTTTTGCGCAGCCGGCTCGGCCTGGCGCTTTCCGCCGTGCGCGACAATGTCGAGGCGGCGCGCTCCGTCGGCGTCGATGCCGGCCGGATCAAATGGGCGGTCTTCCTGATCGCCGCCGCCGCCACGGGCCTTACCGGTGCGCTCATCTTCCTGCAGACGGCGCGGATCTCGCCGGATGCGGCCTTCGCGGTCACCGACTGGACCGCCTACGTCATTTTCATCGTCGTCATCGGCGGCATCGGCACGATCGAGGGTCCGATCCTCGGCGTGATCGTCTTCTTCGTCCTGCGCTCGGCGCTGGCTGATTACGGCAGTTGGTACCTGATGACGCTCGGCCTGATCGCCATCGCCGTGATGCTGTTCGCGCCGAAGGGCCTGTGGGGGCTGATCTCCGCCCGCAGCGGCCTGCACCTGTTTCCCGTCCGCCGCAAGCTGGTCGGGTTGAAGATCGAGGGAGGGAATTGATGGTCGATATCGAAACCGACGTACTGATCGTGGGGACGGGCCCGGCGGGCTCGGCCACGGCGGCGTTGCTGTCCAGCTATGGCATCGCCAACATGGTGGTGAACCGCTACCGCTGGCTGTCCAACACGCCGCGCGCCCACATCACCAACCAGCGCACGATGGAAGTGCTGCGCGACCTTGGCCCCGACGTCGAGGCCGAGGCCGTGATGCACGCCTCGCCGCAGGAACTGATGGGCGAGAACGTCTTCTGCGAAAGCCTGGCCGGGGAGGAGATCGGCCGTATGAAGAGCTGGGGCATGCACCCGCTCTCCAAGGCCGAGCATCTGCTGTCGTCGCCATCGCTGATGAACGACCTGCCGCAGACCTTCATGGAGCCGATCCTGTTCAAGACGGCGTGCTCGCGCGGCACGCAGGCGCGTATGAGCACGGAATATGTGAGCCACGTCCAGGACGCGGACGGCGTCACCACAACCTGTCGCGACCGGCTGACGGGCAAGGACTTCACTGTCCGCTCGAAGTTCCTGGTCGGCGCCGATGGCGGCAATTCGCTGGTCGCCGAGCATCTCGGCCTGCCGTTCGAAGGCAAGATGGGCGTCGGCGGCTCGATGAACATCCTGTTCCGCGCCGATCTCTCAAAGTATGTCGCCCACCGGCCGAGCGTCCTCTACTGGGTCATGCAGCCCGGCGCCGATGTCGGCGGCATCGGCATGGGTCTCGTGCGCATGGTGCGGCCGTGGAACGAGTGGCTGATCGTCTGGGGCTACGACATCAACCAGCCGCCGCCGGTCGTGACGCCGGAGCTCGCGACCGACGTCGCGCGCCAGCTGGTCGGCGATCCCGAGCTTGAGATCGAGCTGCTCGGCGCCAACACCTGGACCGTGAATAACTGCTTCGCGACCGAGATGCAGAAGGGTCGCGTCTTCATCATGGGCGATGCCGCGCACCGGCATCCGCCATCGAACGGGCTCGGCTCCAACACGTCGATCCAGGACGGCTTCAACCTCGCCTGGAAGCTCGCCAAGGTCGTCAAGGGGCAGGCGGGTCTCGGCCTTCTCGACAGCTATACGGTCGAACGGGCGCCGATTGCGCGCCAGATCGTGACCCGCGCCAACCAGTCGATCGGCGAATTCGGGCCGATCTTCGCGGCGCTCGGAATGGATGGCGGCGTCGACCACGTCAAGATTCAGAAGAACATGGAGGCGCGGTGCGACGCGACCGCCGCCGCGGAAGCACAGCGCGAAGCGCTTCGTCAGGCGATCGCCTTCAAGAAATACGAGTTCGATGCGCATGGCGTCGAGATGAACCAGCGCTATGCCTCGGATGCCGTGGTGACGGACGGTCAGCCGCAACCGGCCTTCGAGAAGGACCGCGAACTTCACTATGCGCCGACGACCTGGCCCGGCGCGCGGTTGCCGCATGTCTGGGTGTTCGAGCGCTCCGGCCGGAAGGTCTCGACGCTCGATCTCTGCGGCCATGGCGAGTTCACGATCCTGACCGGCATTGGCGGCGAGGCCTGGGTGAAGGCTGCTGAAGATGTCGGCGCGGAACTCGGCCTGCCGATCCGTACCCATGTGATCGGCCCGCGCCGCGCGGTCGAGGACCACACCGGTGACTGGGCCCGCGCCAGCGAAATCCGCGATGCCGGATGCCTGCTGGTCCGGCCCGACCACCACGTCGCCTGGCGCTCGGAAATGCTCGCCGCCGATCCGGCGGCCGAGTTGCGCCGCGTTCTCACATCCGTTCTCGCGCGCTGAGGGACCCCATGATCGACGAACACGAATATGGCTACTTCACCGAAGCCGACTCCGCCGACGTCGTCGTCGCGCGCAACCGCAACGCCAAGGACGCGCGCCTGCAGCAGGTGATGGAAGTCATCACCCGCAAGCTGCATGAGGCGGTCAAGGAGATCGAGCCGACCCAGGAAGAGTGGTTCGCCGCCATAATGTTCCTCACGCAGACGGGCCAGATCTGCAATGACTGGCGGCAGGAATACATCCTGCTGTCGGACGTGCTCGGCGTCTCGATGCTGGTCGACGCGATCAACAACCGCAAGCCGTCCGGTGCCTCGGAATCGACGGTGCTCGGGCCGTTCCATGTCGCCGACGCGCCGGAATTGCCGATGGGCTCCAACATCTGCCTCGACCAGAAGGGCGAGCCGATGTTCGTGCATGGCCGCATCCTCGATACCGAGGGCAAGCCGATCGCCGGTGCCAAGATCGACGTCTGGCAGGCGAATGACGAGGGCTTCTACGACGTGCAGCAGCAGGGCATCCAGCCTGAGTTCAACCTGCGCGGCGTGTTCCGCACCGATGCCGACGGGCGCTACTGGTTCCGGGGCGTGAAGCCGAAATACTACCCGATCCCCGATGACGGCCCGGTCGGCAAGCTGCTCGGCGCGCTCGGCCGCCACCCGTACCGGCCGGCGCATCTGCACTACATCGTCGAAGCCGAGGGTTTCGACGCACTCACCACGCACATCTTCGATCCCGACGATCCGTACATCAATTCCGACGCCGTCTTCGGCGTGAAGGAAAGCCTGCTGGCCGAATTCCGCAAGGTGGAAGACGTGGAGGCTGCGGCCAAGGTCGGCATCGAGGCGCCGTTCTACGACGTGGAATTCGACTTCGTGCTGTCGCGCAAGAAGGGCTGATCGCAGCGGACGCCGGGCGGCGTCTGCGCTCAGGTCTCTATGGAACAAACGGGAGTAAACTGATGGCCGCGTTGGAGAAAATGTTCGATGTCAGGGGCAAGTCGGTGATCGTCACCGGCGGCGCCAGCGGCATCGGCCGGGCCTATGCCGAGATCATGGCCGAGCATGGCGCCAAGGTCTGCATCTTTGATATCGACGCGGAAGGTGCGGCTCGGCTCGTCTCGGACATGATGGCCAAGGGTTGGGACGTCTGGTCCCAGATGGTAGATGTAAGCGATCGTCCGGCCATGGCTGCGGCCTTCGACGCCGTCGTCGCCAAGCATGGCCGCATCGATACGGTGTTCGCCAATGCGGGCATCGATCCCGGTCCCGGCTTCAATACGGTGACGGGCGAGCGCTTTCCCGGCGGGGCGATCGAGAACATTCCCGACGAGCAGTGGGATCGGGGCATCGAGCTCAATCTGAACTCGGTCTACACGACGGTGAAGAACGCCGTCCGCCATATGAAGCCGAATGGCGGCGGCGAGATCATCGTCACGTCGTCGATCGCCTCGATGATCAACGAGAGCATTGTCGGCACGTCCTACATGCCGGCCAAGGCGGCGGTGAACCATTTTGTGCGCCACATGGCCATGGAGCTTGGCGCCTATGGCATCCGCGTCAACGCGATTTTGCCAGGCCCGTTCATCACCAACATCGCCGGAGGAAGACTGCGCAACAAGGCTGACCGCGCGGCCTTCGAGAGCCAGTCGCTGATCGGGCGTATCGGCGATATCGACGACATCAAGGGCCTGGCGCTGCTGCTGGCGTCCCCGGCCGGCTCGCTCTTCACCGGCTCGCTGATCGTCATCGATGGCGGGGCCCTGACGCGCATGACCTGACGCTTCGACCTGAGGCCGGCTTCGTCGAGGAGGGCGGGGCCGGAGACACCTTATCAACGGGAGGGAACGACAATGACCTACTACAACAAGCTGGTGAAATCCGGCATTCGCCCCAGCCGGCGAGCCGTGCTCAAGGGGCTGGGCGCCAGCGTCGCGGCCAGCACGCTGGCTCTGCCGGGCTATGCCCGCGCCGCCAATGCCGGCACGATCAAGGTCGGCTATCTTGAGCCCGACGACCGGGCCGCTCGCTCTGTTCGGCGAGACGGATGGCTACACGCTGCAGAAGATCCGCGCGCTGCTCGGCGGCCAGTTGCAGGCGGCCAATGGCGATACCTACGCCATCGAGATCCTCGACCGCGACAGCCAATCCAATCCGAACAAGGCGGCCGAGATCGCCGGCAATCTGATCCTGAATGACGAGATTCACCTGCTCGTCCCGGCCTCGACCACCGACACCATCCTGCCGGCAGCGGAGCAGGCCGAACTCTACGAGACGCCCTGCATCTCCTCCGGCGCGCCTTGGCAGGCGGTGGTGTTCCCACGCGGTGGCGGCAAGCAGACCTTCGAGTGGACCAACCATTTCTTCTGGGGCCTCGACGAGGCGCTCAACACCTTCGTCGGTCTCTGGAACCAGCTCGAGACCAACAAGAAGGTCGGCATGCTGTTCCCGCAGAACATCGATGGCGAGACCTGGGGCAACGAGGAATACGGCCTGCCGGTGCCGACCCGCAAGGCCGGCTACGAAGTCGTCGTTCCCGGCTATTTCCAGCCGCGCACCAATGATTTCTCGGCCCAGATCGCCGAGTTCAAGAAGAACAACTGCGAGATCATCGGCGGCATCACCTATCCGGACGATCTGAAGACCTTCGTCACCCAGTGCAACCAGCAGGGCTTCAAGCCGAAGGCGGTCACGGTTGCCGCGGCACTGTTGTTCCCGGGCGGCGTCGAGGCGATGGGACCGCTCGGCAATGGCATGTCCTCGGAAGTCTGGTGGACGCCGGCCTTCCCGTTCAAGTCGTCGCTGACCGGCCAGGTCAGCCAGGACATCGCCACCCAGTGGGAGGCCGATACCAAGCGCCAGTGGACCCAGCCGCTCGGCTACTCGCATGCGCTGCTCGAGGTCGCGATCGACATCCTCAAGCGCTCCTCAAACCCGCTCGACCGCGAAGCCAACCGCGACGCGATGGCATCGACCGACCTGCAGACGCTGGTCGGCCACATCAAGTTCGACGGCTCGCCGCACAAGAACATCTGCAAGACGCCGATCTTCGGCGGCCAGTGGGTGAAGGGCGACAAGTGGCCCTACGACCTGAAGATCGTCGACAACACGGTCAATCAGCTCTTCGCGCCTGAGCAGAAGATCCAGCCGATCGCCTGGTGAGATGAGACAGGACGCGGGGACAATGATGGACAGGGAAATCCTGCTGAAAGCGCGCGGTGTGTCGAAGTCCTTCGGCGCCGCCCGCGTCCTGCATGAAGTGAGTTTCGATGTGCGTCGGGGCGAGGTGCTTGGCATCCTCGGCCCGAACGGCGCCGGCAAGACGACGCTGTTCAACATGATCAGCGGCGATCTGAAGGTGTCGGGCGGCGAAATCCAGCTCGGCGAAACGGCTCTGCGCGGCGAGCCGCCCTTCAAGCGCTGCCAGATGGGGATAGGGAGGACCTACCAGATCCCGCGTCCCTATTCCGGCATGACGACCTTCGAGAACCTGCTGGTCGCCGCCGCTTTCGGCGGCGGCCGGTCGGAGAAGCAGAGCTACGCCTTCTGCGCCGACGTGCTGCGCGAATGCGAGCTCTACGACAAGGCCAACGTTTCGGCCGGCGCGCTGACGCTGCTCGATCGCAAGCGTCTGGAGCTGGCGCGGGCGCTCGCCTCGGACCCGAAGCTTCTGCTCCTGGACGAGATCGCCGGGGGGCTCACCGACGATGAATCCAAGGCACTGGTGGCGCTGGTCCGCCGCATCCGTGACCGCGGCATCACCATCGTGTGGATCGAGCATGTGCTGCACGCGCTGATGGCGGTGGCCGACCGGCTGCTGGTTCTGAACTTCGGCGAGAAGATCGCGGAAGGTCTGCCGGCCGAGGTTATCGCGCTGCCCGAGGTCCAGCGCGTCTATATGGGGATCGAGGCATGACCGCCGTTCTTTCCACCCATGGGCTGATCGCCCGCTATGGGGATTTCCAGGCGCTGTATGGCGTCGATACGGAACTGCATCCCGGCGAGGCCGTGGCGCTGATCGGCGCCAATGGTGCCGGCAAGTCCACGTTCCTGCGCTCGATCATGGGCCTTTTGCCGGTCGCGAAGGAGATGGTGCGGCTTGACGGCGAACCCGTTGGCGGTACCACGACCGACCGCATGGTGCAGAAGGGGATTGCCATCGTGCCGGAGGGCCGGCGGCTCTTCACCGGCATGTCGGTCGAGGACAATCTGCGCGTCGCCATCGACCAGGCCGCGCGCATCGGCGCCAAGGGCGGCTGGACATTGTCGCGCCTGCACAGGCTGTTTCCGATCCTCGCCGAGAAGGCACGGTCGCAGGTCCAGAGCCTGTCGGGCGGCCAGCAGCAGATGGTCGCCATCGGTCGCGCGCTGCTCTGCCAGCCGCGCGTGCTGCTCTGCGATGAGATCAGCCTCGGCCTCGCGCCGAAGGTGATCCGCGAGATCTACGCCGCGCTGCCCGAGATCCGCGCCGCCGGGACGGCGATGATCGTGGTCGAGCAGGATGTGGGCCTCGCCCAGTCCGCCTCGGACCGCCTCTACTGCATGCTGGAGGGCCGCGTGACCCTGACCGGCAAATCCGGCGACGTCACGCGCGAACAGATCGGCAAAGCCTATTTTGGAGCGGGCCATGGAGTGGTTTGACGCATTGGTGCAGGGGATCCTGCTGGGCGGCATGTACGCCCAATATGCGCTCGGCATGGCGCTGATGTTCGGCGTGATGCGGATCGTCAACATCAGCCATGGCGACCTCGTCATCCTGCTGTCGCTGATCGGCATCTCGATGGCGACGGCCTGGGGGCTGGCGCCTGTCTCGGTGCTGATCATCCTGGTGCCGCTCGCCGTGCTGATGGGCTGGCTGTTGCAGAAGGCGGTGCTGAACCGCGTAGTGGGCAGCGATCCGCTGCCCTCGCTGATCGCGACCTTCGGCCTTTCGATCGCGCTCCAGAACCTGATGCTGCAGATCTGGTCGGCCAACAGCCGGTCGCTGCCCGGCCATGGCATCGAGAGCCAGTCGATCGAGATTGCGGGCGTCTATGTCGGCGTGCTGCCGCTGATCGTGCTGGCGGTCGCAACCGGACTGACCTGGGGGCTCGACATCGTGCTGAAGCACACGCGCTTCGGCCGGGCGCTTCGCGCGGCTTCTGCCGATGTCGAGGCGGCCTCGATGACCGGCATCAATCCGCGCGCCGTCTATGCCCTGGCGACGGCGGTGGCGGTCGGCATTCTGGGCTTTGCCGCCGTGTTCCAGTCGCTCCGTTCGACCGTGGCGCCGGCCGATGGCCCCGCCCAGCTGATCTACGCCTTCGAGGCGGTGATCATCGGCGGCATGGGCGCCGTCTGGGGCGCCTTCCTGGGCTCGATGGTGCTGGGCATCGCGCAGGCCATCGGCTTCCGCATCGATCCTGGCTTCGGCGTGCTCGCCGGGCATCTGGTTTTCCTGTTCGTGCTGGCGACGCGCCCGCAGGGCCTGTTCGGAAAGGCAACGACATGAGCGCAGTTTCCTACGCCGCAACTGCCGTGCCTGAGGTGCAGGTCCAGCGCCAGACCCCATCCGGCCGGATCGCCATGACGCTGGCGCTGGCTGGCATCGTTGCCGTCGCCGTGATGCCCTGGTGGGCATCGACCGGCACGATCCGCTCGATACTCGTGCTCTGCTGCTACATCGCCGTCGCGCAGATGTGGAACCTGCTTGCAGGCTATGCCGGCCTGGTCTCGGTCGGCCAGCAGGCCTTCATGGGAGCGGCTGGCTACGCGCTGTTCGTGTTGGCGCAGACCTTCGGGATCAACCCCTTCCTGGCGGTCTTCCTGTCACTGCTGGTGCCGGCGGTGCTCGCCGTGCCGCTCTATTTGCTGCTGCACCGGCTCGACGGGCCGTATTTCTCGATCGGCACCTGGGTCGTGGCGGAGGTGTTCCGCCTCGTCTGCTCCAACCTGCCGATCGTCAATGCCGGCGCCGGCATGTCGCTTCGGGTGATGAAGGACTATTCCGCTTTCGAGAGGAATGTCGCCATGTCGCTGCTCTGCGCCGGCATGCTGCTGCTCACGGTCGGCGGCAGCTACTGGCTGCTGCGCTCGCGCTACGGCCTCGCGCTGATCGCCATGCGCGACAACCCGGTCGCCGCCGCCAGCCAGGGCGTCAACGTCGCCAAGCTGCGTTTCCTGATCTATGTGGCCTCAGCGGTCGGCTGCGGCCTCGCCGGCGCGATCTACTTCATGGCGCAGCTGCGCATCACGCCCGGCTCGGCCTTCGACCCGATGTGGGCGAACGTCGCGATCTTCATCGTCATGGTCGGCGGCATCGGCTCGATAGAGGGCGTGCTGATCGGCGCGCTGATCTTCTTCATCGCCGACCGCTGGTTCGGCGCGTATGGCGCCACCTACTTCGTCGTCCTCGGCCTGATGACGCTGCTGGTCGCGCTTTATGCCCGCACCGGCATCTGGGGCCTGATCTCGAAACGATGGGATGCGCCGTGGTTCCCGATCCGGCGCAAGCTCGTCGATCCGAACCGGCCATAGGGGAATTCCATGAAAGCAGCCATCTTCGATACGGTCGGCGCGCCGCTGCGCATCGGCGCGGTGCCCGATCCGACCCCGGGCCCGGATGAGGTCGTCCTGCGCATCGCCGCCTGCGGCATCTGCGGCAGCGATCTGCACATTACCGAGGATCCGGTTCCCTTCGGCATCGGCGCGGGCTTCGTGCTCGGCCATGAATTCGCCGGCGATATCGTCGCCCTGGGATCGGAGGTCACCAATCTCCGCATCGGTGACCGTGTCGCCGTCGTGCCGATGCGCGGCTGCGGCCATTGCGAGTCCTGCCGGCGCGGCGACTCCGCCCGTTGCGCGGAGATGGTGCTGATCGGCGGCGGCTATGCCGAATATGCGACCGTCGCGGCGCGACAGTGCCACATCCTGCCGGATGACGTGCCGCTCGAGGACGGCGCGCTGGCCGAGCCCTTGTCGGTCGCGCTGCATTGCATCGTGCGTTCCGGCATGAAGCCCGGGGATCGAGTAGCCATTCTGGGTGCCGGCCCGATCGGGCTGCTCGTCGCATTCTGGGCGCGGCGGATGGGAGCGTCGCGCGTCGTCGTGGCCGACATCCACGACCATCAACGCGAGCGGGCACTGGCGCTGGGCGCGACGGACTTCGTCCTCTCTGGCGAGCGCCTGTCTGAAAACCTGGCCGATGCCTGCTGCGGCGCGCCGGACATCGTCTTCGAATGCGTCGGCAAGCGCGGCCTGCTCGGGGCCGCCGTCGCGGCCGTTCGCCTGCAGGGCACGGTGGTCGGCGTCGGCCTCTGCATCGGCGGCGACGAATGGGATCCGTTCGTCGGGCTGAGCAAAGAAGTGAACCTGCTTTTCTCGGTGTTCTTTCACCAGAGCAACGAATTCGGCGTCGCGCTCGATGCGCTACGGGGCGGACCGTTCGCGCCGCAGGCGCTGATCACCGATCGGATCGATCTGTCACCGGTTCCGCAGATCTTCGAGAGCCTTCGCCGCCGCACCACGCAATGCAAGGTGCTGATCCAGCCGGAACTTGTTTAGGGGAGGAGTATCCATGGCCGTAGAATTTGAAACGCTCGAATATGATGTCGGCGGCACGAAGACGGTGGTGAAGGCCATCGGCCAGGGCAAGCCGGTGCTGTTCCTGCACGGCGCCTCGACGCTGGAAGGCTTCGATTTCGCGGAAGGCCTTGCCGACCGCTTCCGCGTGCTGTGCGCCAGCCATCCGGGCTTTGGCTATTCGGGCGCGGCGCCGCATGTGAGCGGCATGTCCGACATGGTCGTGCATTATCTCGACCTGCTCGATGCGATGGAACTCGAGGAAAAGCCGCATCTCGTCGGCTTCTCCATGGGCGGCTGGATGGCGACGGAGCTTGCCGGCGTGGCGCGCGAGCGCTTCGACAGGGTCGTGCTGGTCGCGCCCGCCGGTCTCAACGATCCCGCGCATCCCGCCACCAATCTCGGCGCGCTCGCGCCGCAGGACCTGCCTGGCTATCTGGCGCACGACGTCTCGGTGGCGCTGCGCTACTTCCCGGACGGCTCGGACGCCGCTTTCGCCGAAGCCTTCGGCGCCGACCGCGCTCGCGAGGGCGAGACGCTGGGCCGGCTGCTCGCGCCGTTCGGCATGGGGCACCCGAACCTTCGCCGCTTCCTGGGGCGGATCAACAATCCGGCGCTGGTCGTCTGGGGCAAGCAGGATCGCCTGCTGCCGGCAAGCCAGGCTCCGATCTTCGTCGAGGCTCTGCCCGACGCGCGCCTGATCCTGGTGGAGGACGCCGGTCACTTCGTCATGCAGGAGAAGCCCGGGACCGTGACCCAGATCGGCGACTTCCTCGCCGGCTAAACCGAATTCAAAGTGGAGGAGAAATTCATGAACAAGCCCATCAAGCACAGCTCCTGGGGCACGACGGTCGACTACCGCGACCTCTTGAAGAAGATCGCGGAAATCGGCCCGATCCTGGAAGCCAATGCCGACGCCGACGAGAAGAACGGCGAACTGACCCAGGAGACCTTCGAGGCGCTGAAGCCGCTGCGCATGTCGCATATCTTCGCCGCCGAAGGCCTGGGAGGCGCGCAATTGCCGCCGACGCAGGGCCTCGAACTGCTGGAGGCGATCACCTGGCATTCCGGTTCCGCCGGCTGGGTCTCGATGGTGCATTGCTGCATCGGCGCCATGTCGGCGGCCTTCCTGCCGGACAGCGCGGTTGAGCGACTGTTCGCGCCTGGCTCCGACAACCGATTCTCGGGGCAGGGCGCACCGCTCGGCATGCTGAAGAAGGTCGAAGGTGGCTATCGGCTGACCGGCAAGTGGAGCTATGGCAGCGGCTTCAGCCATGCCACCTATTCGCACAGCGCCTGCTTCGTCGATGACGGGACCGGCAAGCCCGCCAAGGACGAGAACGGCAACGTGATCGTCATGTGCGCCCATGCGCCGATTTCCGAGCACAAGCAACTCGGCAACTGGGACGTGCTGGGCCTGGGCGGCACGGGCAGCATCGATTACGCGGCCGAGGACGTCTTCATCGCCGACGATCTGCTGTTCCCGATCCTGACCGCGCCGCCGCTGCGCCAGAAGGAGTTCTTCAGCCTGGGCGTCGTCGGCCTCGCGGCGATCGGCCATACCGGCTGGGCGCTCGGCACCGGACGGCGGATGCTGGACGAGATCGCCAAGTTCGCCCGCGCCAAGTCGGGCCGGGCAGGGCTGATCGGCGAGAGCGAGAAGTTCTGGTACGACTACGGCCGTGCCGAAGCCCGCTATCGGGCGGCCCGCGCCTTCGTCTTCGAGGTCTGGCGCGACATCGAGGCGACGGTCGAGGCCGGCGAGAGCGTCTCGACCCGGCAGATCAGCCTGGTCCATCTGGCCAAGTCAGAGATCCACGAAGTCGGCGTCGATGTCTGCAATTTCGCCTACCGCGCCGGCGGTGGCGCATCGCTGCGCGCGGGCGTCATCCAGCGGACTTTCCGCGAGATGATGGTGGCGGCCAACCACTTCACCATCGCGCCGTCGGTCGTCACCTCGGCCGGCCGCAACATCGGCGGCAGCTGGACCGACCGGGTCTGGCAGTTCTACGACCTGATCGAGAAGAAGTAGTCCTCAGGGCCGGGCGGTTCGACCGCCCGGCTCCCTATCCCATGCCGCGAGAAAGAGCCGTCGATGAGCCTGCACCCGATGACCCAAGCGTTCCGCGAGGCCTTTCGCCGACATCCGGCGGGCGTCGCCGTGATCACGGCCGATCCCGGCGATCGGCCCGTCGCCATGACCGTGTCGTCGCTGATCTCGGTCAGCGCCGCGCCGCCGGTCGTCGCCTTCTCGCTGTCGATGAAATCCGGGTCGTCGGAACCGCTGCTGCGTGCGGAGACGATGGTGATCCATCTGCTGCGCTACACCGATATCGATCTGGCGCAGCTCTGCGCCTCAAGCGGAGCGGAGCGGTTTCCAGCCGGTGGACCCTGGGAGCGGCTTCCGACCGGCGAGCCACGCTATACCGGCGTCTCGACCTGGTTCCGCGCCCGCCGCCTCGGCGTCCTGCCGATCGAGGGCGCCACGCTGGTAGCCGCCGAATTGCTGGAAGGCGAGGCGCACCCGGAAGACACCGCACCGGAGGACCATTCGCTGGTCTATCTCGATCGCCGCTGGCACCGCCTGCACAAGGAGCTCGGCGACAGCATGTTCGACCTCGTGGATTCCTCCCGCTTCATGTAGGCGGCCGAACTCATGATCCCTTTGTTTGCGCCGGCGGTTGCCGTTCCGGCGCATGAGGACTTCTGATGGACAAGACAGTCGCAGACCTCGCCACCGCCGTGGCGGGTATCGAGGATGATATGACCGTGATGATCGGCGGCTTCGGCGGGGCCGGCTCGCCGATCGAACTGATCCACGCGCTGATCGATCGCTTCCTTGCGACGGGGCACCCGACGGACCTGACGATCATCAACAACAATGCCGGCAATGGGCATGTCGGCCTCGCCGCCTTGATCGAGGCGGGAATGGTGAAGAAGCTCATCTGCTCCTTCCCGCGTTCGGCCGATCCTGTCGTGTTCACCGACCTCTATCTGGCCGGCAAGATCGAACTGGAACTGGTGCCGCAGGGCACGCTGGCCGAGCGCATCCGCGCCGGCGGCGCCGGCATTCCCGCCTTCTACACGCCCACCTCCTATGGCACCGATCTCGCCAAGGGCAAGCCGGTCGCGGAGTTCGACGGGCGGCCCTATGTGCAGGAGCGCTGGCTGAAGGCCGACGTTGCCTTGGTGAAGGCCGAGACTGCCGACACCCAGGGCAATCTCACCTATCGTGCCGCCGCGCGGAACTTCAATCCGCTGATGTGCATGGCCGCCGCCGAAACCGTCGTGCAGGCAAGGCGCGTCGTGCCGGCGGGTGGCATCGACCCCGAGGTCGTCATCACGCCCGGCATCTTCGTGCAGAAGGTGGTCGAGGTCGCGGATGCGCAGCAGGAAGAAGACCTGAACCGCGCCAATGCCGTCTATCCGGGAGTTGCCTGACATGGCCGCGAAGCTCACCAACAACCAGATTGCCTGGCGCGCCGCGCAGGACATTCACGACGGCGCCTATGTCAATCTCGGCATCGGGTTTCCGGAGAAGGTGGCGCAGTACCAGCCGCCCGGCCGCGAGGCGATCTTCCATACCGAGAACGGCATCCTCAACTTCGGCGAGGCGCCGCCCAGCGGCCAAGAAGACTGGGATCTCATCAATGCCGGTAAGCGGGCGGTCACGCTCAAGCCGGGCTCGGCGTTCTTTCACCATGCCGACAGCTTCGCCATGGTGCGCGGCGGTCATCTCGATGTGGCGATCCTCGGCGCCTATGAAGTGGCGGAGAACGGCGATCTCGCCAACTGGTCGACGGGGCCGAAGGGCGTGCCGGCGGTGGGCGGGGCGATGGATCTTGTGCATGGCGCCAAGCGCGTCGCGGTGATCACCGACCACGTCACCAAGGACGGCAAGCCGAAGCTGCTGAAGCGCTGCTCGCTCCCCCTGACCGGCGTCGGCTGCGTCACCCGCGTCTATACCTCGCTGGCGGTGATCGACATTGAGGGAGGGCACTTCGTCCTGCGCGAGAAGCTGCCCACGCTGTCGCACGACGAATTGCAGGCCGTGACCGGCGCCGAACTCCACGTAAGCGGCCCTGTCGTCGATCTGATTGTTCCGGAGCTTTGAGATGACCGACGTCTTCATCTGCGACTATATCCGCACGCCGATCGGCCGTTTTGGCGGCGCGCTATCCTCGGTCCGCGCCGACGATCTCGGCGCCATTCCGCTCCGGGCGCTGATGGCGCGGAACGGAGGCGTGGACTGGGAGGCAGTCGACGACGTGATCTTCGGCTGCGCCAACCAGGCCGGCGAGGACAATCGTAACGTCGCGCGCATGTCGTTACTGCTGGCGGGGCTGCCAGTCAGTGTTTCGGGCACGACGATCAACCGGCTCTGCGGCTCCGGCATGGATGCGGTCATCACGGCTGCCCGCGCCATTAAGGCGGGCGAAGCGGAGCTGATGATCGCGGGCGGCGTCGAAAGCATGTCGCGCGCGCCCTTCGTCCTGCCCAAGGCCGAGACTGCCTTTTCGCGCCATGCCGAGATCCACGACACGACCATTGGCTGGCGCTTCATCAACCCGCTGATGAAGGCGCAATATGGCGTCGATTCCATGCCGGAGACGGGCGAGAACGTCGCCGAGGACTTTTCCGTCTCGCGCGAGGACCAGGACCGGTTCGCGCTGGCCAGCCAGGCCAAGGCGGCCGCGGCGCAGGCGAATGGCCGATTGGCGCGCGAGATCACGCCCGTCACCATCCCGCAGCGCAAGGGCGATCCGGTGATCGTCGACAGGGACGAGCACCCGCGCGCCACGACCCTGGAAGCGCTGGCCAAGCTGCCGACGCCGTTCCGCAAGGGTGGTACGGTGACGGCCGGCAACGCCTCCGGCGTCAATGACGGCGCTGCTGCGCTGATCCTCGCTTCGGCGGCGGCGGCGAAGAAATACGGCCTGATCCCGATCGCTCGCGTGCTTGGCGGCGCGGCCGCTGGCGTGCCGCCCCGGATCATGGGCATCGGCCCGGCGCCGGCATCGAAGAAGCTGATGGCGCGGCTCGGGCTGAAAGCGTCCGATTTCGACGTGATCGAACTGAACGAGGCGTTCGCCTCGCAGGGCCTCGCCACCTTGCGCGATCTCGGCATCGCCGATGACGATGAGCGCGTGAACATCCATGGCGGCGCCATCGCGCTTGGCCATCCGCTCGGCATGTCGGGTGCCCGGATCACCGGCACGGCCGCGCTGGAATTGAGCCTGAATGGCGGCCGCCGCTCGCTCTCGACCATGTGCATCGGCGTCGGCCAGGGCATCGCCGTCGCCCTCGAGCGGGTCTAGGCAGCCAGCGCGTCCCGATTGACGAGCTCGGGCCGCGCTGTCGCCTTAACGCAGGGAATCCTGCCGGATCATCTCCGCGGCCTTTTCCGCGATCATGATCACCGGCGAATTGGTGTTGCCGGAGACGATGCTTGGCATGATCGAGGCATCGACGACGCGCAGGCCGTCGAGGCCATGCACCCTAAGCCGATCGTCGACCACGGCCATCTCGTCCCGGCCCATCTTGCAGGTGCCGACCGGATGGAAGATCGTCGTCGCGATGTCGCCGACCTTGCGCACCAGATCGCTCTGATTGACAATTTCAGGTCCGGGCAGCATTTCCTGCGGCGCGAAGCGCGCGATGGCGCTGGTTTTCATCAGGCGCCGAGCATGCTCGATCGAGGCCACGGCGACCTGGCGATCCCGTTCCGTCGAGAGATAGTTCGGCCGGATCTTCGCCGCCTCGCGCGGGTCGGCAGATGCCATATGCACGGTGCCGCAGCTTTCGGGGCGCAGATTGCAGACGGAGACCGTCACGGCCGGGAACTTGTGCAGCGGCTCGCCGAGCCGGTCCGTGCTCAGCGGTTGGACATGGTATTCGAGATCCGGCGTCTCCAGGCGTGGGTCGCTCTTGGCGAAGATGCCAAGCTGGCTCGGCGCCATCGACAGCGGTCCGCTGCGTCTCAGTGCGTATTCGACGCCCATGGCGGCGCGGGTGGCGAGGTTGTGGTAGCGCTGGTTGAGCGTCGCCGCGCCGCTCACCTTGAACACGGTGCGGATCTGCAGATGATCCTGAAGGTTCTCGCCGACGCCGTTGAGCGCGTGCCGGACCGGGATGCCGAGGTCGGAGAGCAGATCCGGGCGGCCGACGCCCGACAGCTCCAAAATCTTCGGCGAGTTGATCGCGCCGGCGGAGAGGATCGTCTGGCCTGCCTTCACCTGATGTAGCCGCCCGTCCTTGCGGAAGAGGAGCCCGGTGACGCGACCGCCGTCAAAGGTCAGCCGCTCGGTCTCGGCTCCGGTGACGACGCGCAGGTTCTGTCGGCTCTCGATACCGCGAAGGAAGGCCTTCGACGTGTTCCAGCGCACGCCGTTCTTCTGGTTGACCTCGAAATAGCCGGAGCCTTCATTGGTGCCGGTGTTGAAATCGTCGGTGCGCGGAATGCCGAGTTCCTCGGCGGCATCGCGAAACGCGTCGAGGATCGGC
Organism: Kaistia sp. UC242_56; assembly: GCF_044452255.1. NCBI lineage: Bacteria > Pseudomonadati > Pseudomonadota > Alphaproteobacteria > Hyphomicrobiales > Kaistiaceae > Kaistia > Kaistia sp. UC242_56. The sequence goes on along the minus strand of NZ_JBIOAN010000002.1, from coordinate 3,056,485 downwards.
CAGGACAGGCGCTGCTTTTCCACCCGCCATTCGCCGCTTCCGCCGTGCAGCGCATTCTCGCCGCCATGATGGGCTTCCGACTTCAGGAAGTAGGGCAGCACGTCGTCCCAGCCCCAGCCGGCATTGCCCGCCTGCCGCCAAACGTCATAATCGGCCGCCTGACCGCGCATGTAGATCATGCCGTTGATCGAGGAACAGCCGCCGAGAACTTTTCCGCGGGGATAGTTCAGGCTGCGGCCGTTCAGGCCCGGCTCCGGCTCGGTCTTCATCATCCAGTCTGTGCGCGGATTGCCCATGCAGAACAGGTAGCCGATGGGGATGTTGACCCAGTGGTAGCGGTCGCTGCCGCCGGCTTCCAGCAGGAGCACCCGGCTGCGCGGATCGGCGGACAGCCGGTTGGCCAGCACGCAGCCCGCCGAACCCGCGCCGACGATGACATAATCGTAATCGCCAAAGGAAGAAGAAGCAGGTTCGGTCAATTCTGCGCCTGTCCAGCGGCGATGCGCTGCCAAATCGGGGTCATCGCCTGGTTGATCTCACCATAGACGCTATAGCGCCGTTCGTAAGCCGGCGAAATCGCGTTGTCGGGCAGATAGTTGCGGGCGGCGGCTGTCATGGCGGCAGCGCCCTCGCCAAAGCCGGCAAAGGCACCGACGCCGACGGCGGCGGCGATCGCCGCACCCAGCGCGCCGGTCTCCCGGCTGCGCGCCACAGTGACCGGGACGCCAAGCACATCGGCGAAGATCTGCGGCCAGACCTGGCTGCGCGAGCCGCCGCCGGAGAGGACAATCTCGTCGATCCCCGCGCCGGCCCCGCGCAATCTTTCCACATGGCGCTTGTGCTCGAAGGCGACGCCTTCGAACAGGGCGCGCAGCAGGTGGGCGCGCGTGTGCCAGCCGGCAATGCCATAGAAGCCGGCGCGAGCGTTGCCGCTCTGCTGCGAGCCATAGAGGAACGGGTGATAGATCGGCATATCGCCGTTTGGATCGATGGAGGCGACCATTTCGCTGCAAAGCTCGAAGGGCGACTTGTTGCCATCGGGTGCTTGTTCAAGGAATTCGCGCACGATCCATTCGAGGTTGGCGGCTGAGGTGGCGCTTGCCTCGATCGCCAGATAGCGGGCGGGATCGAAGGTCGAGACCATGAAGATGGACGGGTCGCGGATCGGCTCGTCGGTGATCACCTGGTTGATGCTCCAGGTCCCGGCGATGACGGAGGCGGCGCCGGTGCGGGTGACGCCCGAACCGACCGCGCTCGCCACCACGTCGAATAGACCCGCGACGACGGGCGTGCCGGCGCGGAGGCCGGTGAGGGCGGCAACGTCATCCGTGATCCGGCCGGCGATCTCGGCCGATTCCAGCACGGGCGGCAGCAGCCCCATGCAGTCTTCCAGCTCATAGGCGGCCATCAGTTCCGCCTCGTAGCGCCGGTCCGGCATTCGCAGCAGGCCGCAGCCCGACATATCGGATGTATCGGTCGAGCGTGCGCCGGTCAGGCGGTTGACGACGAAATCCTTGCACAGGAACACCGTGCCGACCCTGGCGAACAGGTCCGGCGCATAGCGCTTCAGCCAGGCGAGCAGGGTGGGGGTCTGCGCCGCCCAGGGCATTTGCAGGCAGTGCGCATAAGCGCGGGCGCCGACATCCTGCTTCGCCCAATCCGCCACGATGCCGACGGCGCGTGTGTCGAGCGACTGGATGCCGATCAGCGGGGCGCCGTCGCGGTCCAGCGCATAGAGGCCGTTGCCATGGCCGGCACAGCCAATGGCGAGGATCTCGCCGGCGTCGATGCCGGCTTGCTCGATACATTGGCGGATGACCGCGACGGCGTTGCGCCAAAGCTCGTTCAGGTCGCGCTCGACATGGCCGGGCTTCGGCATGGAGGAGTGGCCGTCGCGGGCCGCGAGCGCCAGTTCGCGGCCGGTCTTGTCGAAGATGATCGCCTTGATGACGGTATTGCCGGCATCAAGTCCGAGAATGTATTCGCCCATGGGTTCCCCTCCCGAAGCCGAAGTCTCTATGCGTTCTGATAGAGTTCCCAGGCCGTCGTGCCGTCCGCGTCGTCGTGGATGATCGCCATCAGGCCGCGCACCACGGCTCTCGGATTGGCATGCTGGTAGATGTTGCGGCCGTAGACCATGCCGAGCGCGCCTTGGGCCATCAGGGCTGCCGACTTGTCGAACACAGCGCGAAGGTCCTCTTTGCCGCCGCCGCGCACCAGTACCGGGCAACGCGCCGCCTCGACGACGCGGTGGAAGTCCTCGGGATTGGTGGTCGGGTCCGCCTTGACGATGTCGGCGCCCATCTCGCGGGCCAGCCGGGTCAGCGTCACGATCTTGTCGGCATCGCCATCCACCATGTATCCGCCATTCTGGTCGACCGGCAGCATGGCCAGCGGCTCGATCATCAGCGGCATGCCGTATTTGTCGCAATCGGCGCGGACGCGGGCGATGTTCTGGACGCATTGCCGGAACAGGTCCGGCTCGTCCGGCAGCATGAACAGATTGACCACGGCGCAGGCCGCGTCCATCTCGATGGCGCCGATCAGCGGCTCGGCTTCGTTCTGCAGCACCGCCCACATCGCCCGGTGGCGGATGCGGTTGTAGGGATTGCCCATGTCGATGCGCATGACGAGCGCGGGCTTGTCCTTGCCGGGAACGGATTGCAGCAGCTCGGCCTGGCCGTAGTTCATCTGGATCGCGTCGGGCCCGGCCGCGACAAGCTGGGCGACGACGCCTTCCATGTGCTCGAGACCGGAAAGGAAACTCGGCTCGTTGCAGACGCCGTGATCGATGGCGACGTCGAGACAACGTCCGCCGCCGAAGAGCCGGTTCATGCGGGCTTTCTGGTTCAGGCGCATAGAGCGCTCCTTTTGTCGTTCGTGTGGGCGCGATCGGAAAAATGGACGCCGTGCTGGCTGGCGAGCAGGCCGAGAAAGTCGGAGCGCTCGCTAGCGGAGCGTTCCGCATCCCAGCCCTTTTGCTCGGCGAGGATGGCGAGCCCAGCGTCGATGAGATCGGGTGTGAGGCCGCCTGAAATGGCGATGGTCGTGCGGCGCAGGAACAGATCGGCGAGGGTTTCGACCTGCTCGCGCTCGACAATCGCGGCGATCTCGCCCGCCGAATAGTCCGAGCCTGGCAGCATCTCGACGGGGCCCTTGGCGATCTCGGCAGCAAGCGCTTCGGCAGACGTGCCATAGCGCTCGAAGAGGTGTTGCGCGTAACCGGCGCTGAGCCCGTGTTTCTGTGCCAACCCGGCAATCCACGCGGCCGAGTCCGCCGGAAAGGCACGGCCGCCGCCGATGGCGAGGGTCTCGGTTCCGATCTTGCGGGAAAGACCGAGCCGCTCGAGCGCCATGTCGGCTGCCAGCGCGCCGAACGAGCGAAAAGTCGTCCACTTGCCGCCGATCATGCAGAGCGTCGCCGGCAGTTGATCGGTCGCCTCGACGAACTCGCAGAAATGGTCGCGCGGGATGCGACCGGTGAAGCTGTCCTTGCTGGCGGGCAGGGGGCGGACGCCGGAGAACTGGAAGACGATTTCGTTGTCGGCAATCGCGATAGAGGGGAAGACGAAGGAAAGCGACTGCAGGATGTAGCGCCGCTCGTCGTCCTCGCAGCGCACGCTGTCGGGATCGTCGACGCGGATGTCGGTCGAACCGATCAGCACCTTGCCGAGATAGGGGAACAGGATGCAGATGCGCCCGTCCTCATTCTCGTAATAGACCATGTGGCCGTCAAGCGCCTGGTAGAGCGCCGGGTTGTCGACGATCAGGTGCGAGCCCTTGGTGCCGCCCATCATGTGCGGCGCGGGGGCTCCGATCGCCTGATTGGTCAGGTCGATCCAGCCGCCCGTGGCGTTGATGACCAGCTGTGGCCGGATCGGCAGACTCTCGCCGGTGAGCGTATTGGTCAGCACGAGGCCGGAGGCGTCGGACGCCACCGTCGCATAGTTGAGCGCGCGCGCGGAGGGGTGAACCGTGAGCGTGTCGAGCAGCATTTCCAGCCCCAGCCGCTCCGGCCGACTGACCCAGGCGTCGTAATAGGTGGCGGAGCTGCGGATCGCCGGGTTAATCGCCGGCCATGTCCTTAGTGTTTCCGTGCGGCCGCGAAACCGGTGCGCCGGCATCAACCGACGCGAGGCGGTGAAGCGGTCATAGAGCGTCAGCCCGGCCTTGATGACGAAGGCACCCCGGCGACTGGGCCGGCGCGTCAGGCCGAGGAAGCGGACCGCACCATTGGCGATTCCGGAGAAGATGTCGAAGATCGGCACCGTGGTCGGCAGCGGCGCCACGTAGTGCGGTGCGTTCTTCAGCAGCCGGTCGCGCTCGACGAGCGACTCGCGCACCAGCTTGAACTCGCCATTTTCCAGATAGCGCAGGCCGCCATGCACCATGCGCGAGAGGGCGGCGCTGGCGCCGCTGCAATAGTCGCCCTTTTCCGCCAGCACGACATCGACGCCCTGCAGCGCGAGTTCGCGGAAGACGCTGATGCCGTTGATGCCGCCGCCGATGACGAGCACGGCAACATCCGGCCGACCGCGCAGGGCGGCAAGGGTTTCGGTGCGGTTCATTGGGTTCTGCTTTCTCGCTCACGCATCCATGGCCACAAGATGCGTCGCAAGCGCCGCATCGAGTGTGGCGAGATCGTCGGCATCCAGGCGGATTTCCCCGGCCCGCGCATTTTCGATCGCCTGCTCGGGATTGCGCGCGCCGCAAAGCGCGAAGGTGATGCCGGGCTGGGCCAGCGTCCAGGCGATCATGATTTGCGCCATGGAGGCGCCGTGCTTCGCGATGATCGGGGCGATGGCCGTCTTCAGCCGCGCGATCTTCTCGCGGTTGGCCGGAGAGAAGCGCGGATTGCCGAGCCGCTGGTCGTCGCCGGTGAATTCGCGCGAGGGATCGATCGATCCGGTCAGCAGGCCGAGTGCCAGCGATGAATAGCTCAGCGTCGCGATGTCGTTGCGCATGGCGATCGGCAGGAGAGTGCTCTCGATCTCGCGGTCCAGCGCCGAATAGCGCTCCTGGATCGCGTCGAGCCCGCCGGCGGCGACGTATTGGTGCAGGTCGTCGAGGCTCAGATTGGATGCGCCGATCGCGCGGATCTTGCCCTGCGCTTTCAGCTTCTCGAGCGCGGCCATCGTCTCGGCGATCGGCGTGGTCGGGTCCTGCCAGTGCGTGATGTAGAGGTCGATATGGTCGGTGCCGAGCCGCTTCAGGCTCTGCTCCACCTCATAGGCGATGCCATCAGCGCCGAGATAGCGGTGGACTGGGATTCCGTCCTGGTCGAAGAAAGGGTTGCCCTTGCCGGAGTGCCAGTTGAGGCCGCATTTGGTGGCGATTACGACCTTGTCGCGCTTGCCGCGGATCGCCTTGCCGACGATCTCCTCGCTGCGGCCGAGGCCGTAGGCCGGTGCCGTATCGATCAGGCTGATCCCGGCCTCGATCGAGGCTTCGATGGCGCGGATCGAGGCGGCTTCATCCGTGCCGCCCCACATCCAGCCACCGATGGCCCATGTGCCGAGGCCGACGGCGGAGGCGGAGATGCCGGACTTGCCGATGGGGCGCTGGATTGGCTGCGGGCTCATGCTGCTTCCTTCTGGGCGAGGTCCAGGATCTGGAGCCCGGTGGTCTCGTCCGTGACGATGATGTCGAGGTGATTGCCGCGCATGGCGCTCAGCACCGGCGCGATCTTGCTGGCGCCGCTGGCGATACCGATCGAGCGGGGAATGGTGGCGAATTCATCGAGCGTCAGCGACACCAGCGAGCGGTTCGGGGTGTAGTCGCAAAGCTGGCCGTCGCGGCCGATGAGATGGGCCAGCAACTCGCCCGTCGCGCCCGACTCTTCGATGGCGCGGCGATCGGCGACGGAGAAGGGATGCAGGTCGTAATAGCTGGAGTCATCGCTGAGGATCGAGCCGATGCCGATCACCGCCACATCCGCCTCGCGGGCCCGCCGGAACACGTCGCCGACGGAGCGCACGCTCATCAGCATCTCGCGCTGTTCCGGCGAGTCCGCGAAGAGCGGCGCATGGATCTGGTAGGCCCGGCCGCCGAGCTTGTCGGCCATCAGCGAGGCGACATGGTTGACGTCGGTATAGTGCTTGCCCTGGACGAGCCCGGTCGCCGGGATGACCTCGACATCATATCGTCGGCCCGGCTGCAGCCCCGCCACCAGGGCGCTGACGCCCTTGCCGCCGGAGATCGAGATGGTGTCGCCATCCTTGATCGTGTCGAGCAGCAGTCGCGCCGCCGCTTCTCCGACCCGCTGCAGGGCCGTGCGCGGATTGTCGGAAACGGAGGGTACCACCACAGCGCGCTCGATGCCGCCAAGCTCGACCAGCCGCGCCTCGATCTCGACGAGATGGTCGATCGGCGATTTGATCTTGATCTCGACGAGGCCGAGCTGGTGGCCGCGCTTGATCAGCCGGTTGACCGTCGCGTGCGACAGGCCGAGTTCCCGGGCGATCTCCGCCTGGGTCTTGCCCTCGATGTAATGCAGGACGAGGGCCTGGTGCATCTGCCGGGCAGCCTGGAGGTCGTCGCGTGGAGTGATGGGGGCCATGATCTTGCTTCGGTGCGCTGGAGACTCAGGACTTCTTGCGATGCAGGAAGTGGTCGATGGAGACGGCAGCGAGCAGAATGCAGCCCTTGATCATCTCCTGCCAATAGACGGAGACGTCGAGCAGGATGAGCGAGCTGGTGACGACCGAAAGCAGGGCCATGCCGAGGATCGCCCCGAAGATGGTGCCGGAGCCGCCATTGAGCGAAGCGCCGCCGATCACCGCCGCGGCGATGATGTTGAGTTCCATGCCTGCGCCGAAGGTCGGCGTGGCGGCGCCGAAACGGGCCATGTAGATAACTCCAGCGAAGCCGGCGAGGGCGGAGCACAGCACCGTCACCCAGAACTTCACCTGGTTGGTCTTGATGCCGGAGAACTGCGCCGCCTTCTGGTTGGAGCCGGTATAGAAAACCTTGCGGAAGGCGGTGGCGCGACGCAGCAGGAAGTCGAAGACGGCGACGACGACCAGGAAGATCAGGATCACATAGGGGATGTTGTGGAAGCTGCCCTGGCCGATCGCCTTGAAGGAGGGCGGCAGCGAAAACAGCGACAGCGGCGTTCCCTTGGTGATGATCAGGCAGAGGCCGCGCACGATCACCATCGCCGCGAGCGAGGTGATGAAGTGGTTGAGCCCGACCACGGTGACGAAGAAGCCCATGATGGCGCCGATCAGCGCGCTGGCGGCGATGCCGACCAGGCTTGCCGTCCACGGATCGAGCCCGGCCAGGAACAGCGCGCCGGAAATCACCATCGAGAAGCAGACCACCGAGCCGACGGAGAGGTCGATGCCGCCGACGATCAGAAGGATTGTCATGCCGACGACGACGATGCCCTCGATCGAGAAGCTCATCATCATGGCGCGAAGGTTGCCCCAGGTGAGGAAGTGGGGCGAGGCGAAGCTCATGGCGACGCAGAGCAGGAGAATGATGACGATCAGTCCCGCTTCGCGCATCGAGGCGAGGCGGGCGAAGTCGATGCGCCGGGCGCCGCCGGCGTTGAGTTCGGCTTGCATGGGGGTGTGTTCCCTAGGCGACATGGGCGGCCTGCTGTGTTGAAGAATTCTTGACGCCGGAGGCGAGGCGCATGATCGCTTCCTCGCCGAGGGCATCGGCGCCGAGTTCACCGGCGATGCGGCCCTCGTGCACGACGACCACACGGTCGCAGAGGCCGATCAGTTCCGGCAGCTCCGAGGAGATGACGACGATACCGACGCCCCGGGCGGCGAGGTGGCGCAGCAGGCGGTGGATCTCGACCTTGGCGCCAACATCGATGCCGCGCGTCGGCTCGTCCATGATGATGACCCGCGGGTCGACCGAGAGCTGCTTGGCGATCGCGACCTTTTGCTGGTTGCCGCCGCTCAGCGTCGAGACGGCGGCGCTTATGCCGGACATGCGCACACCGAGGCGCTTCGTCAGCTCGCTCGCCTGGCGGTCCTCTGCCTTGCGGTTGAGCAGGCCGAGCGATGTCACCTTGTTCAGGTCGAGCGCCGAGATATTGGCCGCGATCGGCATGTCGAGGAACACGCCGGAGCCCTTTCTGTCCTCGGACAGGTAAACCAGGCCGGTCTTGACCGCGTCGCTATAGTTACGGATGCGCTGCGGCTTGCCGTCGATCTCGACCTTACCGGCCGTTGCGGGTCGCAATCCGCAAATGGTCTGGGCGATCTCGCTGCGGCCGGCGCCGATCAGGCCGCCAATGCCGAGGATTTCGCCGGCGCGAAGCTCCAGGTCGACATGCTGGAAGCAGACGCTGTCGGCAAGTCCCTTGACGGAGAGCAGAACGCGTCCCGGCGCTTCCGCGAGTTTGTCGGGATAGAGCTGGGTGATCTCGCGGCCGACCATCTTGCGCACGACGTCATCCGGGGAGACGTCGGCGATGCGGTCGGTCGCGACATACTGGCCGTCGCGAAACACCGTGACCCGGTCGCAGAGCGAGAAGATCTCGGCCATGCGATGGCTGATATAGACCACCGAAATGCCGCGCTGCTGCAGCCCGCGCACGATCGAAAACAGGCGCTGCGCCTCGCTTTCGGTGAGGGCGGCGGTCGGCTCGTCGAGCATCAGCACCTTGCAGTCGAGCGTCAGCGCCTTGGCGATCTCGACGAGCTGCTGGTTGGAAATGGAGAGGTCGGCCACCTTGGTGCGGACCGGGATCGGGGCGAGCCGGTCCATGACCTTCTGCGCCTCGACATAGAGCTTTTGAAAATTCATCAGTGGCGAACGGCGGGCGTTGATCGCCGCCATGTAGATGTTTTCCGCCACGGTCGCGTCGGGGCAGAGCGCGATCTCTTGATGCACCAGGCCGATGCCGAGGCGCTGGGCCGCGGCGGGCGAGGGGATGGCGACGCGCTGGCCGTCGAGCCAGATCTCGCCATCGCTGGGCTGCAAGACGCCGGCGAGGATGTTCATCAGCGTCGACTTGCCGGCGCCGTTCTCGCCGCAAAGCGCATGGATCTCGCCGCGCCGAAGCTCGAAGCGGACGTCGCTCAGCGCCTTGACCGGGCCGAAGGCCTTGGACACGCCGCGAATTTCAAGAATGGGCGCCTGGGTCACGCCATGCTCCTGCGGTAGACGGGAAGGGGAAGGGGGCAGCGCCCCCTTCCGGCAGCTTCGCCTCGGCGGATCGCCGGGCGGCTGGGGCGTCGAGGCTATTCCTCGATCCCCTTGGTGCCGCGGCGCTGCAGGTACTTGTCCCAGTAGAAGTCGTCGGCATTCTCTGCGGTGACGATGGAGAAGCCGTTGTCGACGAAGGGCACGGCCATGCCGTTGGCGCCCGAACGCTTGGTGTCGTTCATCGGGTCGATCAGTTCGGGATGTTTGGCCATCCAGAGCAGCATGAAGCCCATATAGCCCTGCATGCCCTGGTTGGGATTGACCGATCCGTAGATCTCGCCGGCCTTGATCATGTCGAGGATCTTGGCGTTGACGTCGGCCAGCATGACCTTGATCTTGCCGCCGCCTTCCTTGGCCGCCTGGGCGGCGCCGATGGCCGAATTGGCCTCGGGCATGAACACCGCGCCGAGGTCGGGATGTGCCTGCGCCAGGCTCAGGACTGCCTGATAGGCCTTGGTCGGATCCTGGTTCGAGGCGGCGCGGCCGACCAGTTTCATGTCCGGCCACTTGGCTTCCATGCGGGCGATGAAGGCGCTGATGCGCTTGTCGTGATTGTCCTGGCCGGGATTTTCCAGCACCGCGTATTCGCCCTTGCCGTCCATCGCCTTGGCGACGGCGTCGGCGGCATAGGTGCCTTCCGCCAGATTGTCCGAGGTGATGAACGAGACGCGCTTCGAATTCGGCGAATCCGCCGCGAAGGTGACGACGGCGGTGCCCTGCTCGATCGCACGGTTGATCGGCTCGATGAACGGATCGGAGTTCATCGGATGGACCAGAATTCCGGCCGGCTTCTGGGCCAGCGCCTGGTCGAAGGTGGCGATCTGCTTGTTGACGTCATAGTCCGGCGTGCCGGTGTAGCGCGTCTTGCAGCCGAACTGCTGGCCGGCCTGCTTGAACATCTCATAGACCGGGAACCAGTATTCGACGCCCGAGACCATGACGTTCATGACGTATTCTTCGCCCGGTTCGCACTTGAACGGGTTGGTTGTTTCGGCAAACGCCTGGCTCGATGCCAGACAGGTCGAAGCAGTCGCCGCAAAAGCGAGCGTTTTCAGAAATTTGCGCAAGTTCCCTCCCTTGGCCGAAGCCATCCACAAAGATTATGGCGAACGCCAAGGCGCTCGATTTCTTGATTGGACTGTCGGAACTTCCTCCCGAAGCCGACGCCGGGATCATAACAGCAAGTCGAATGTCGTCAATATCGTTCACGCAATGAAATATATTTCATGCGGGAGCATGCTGGAATCCAGGGCGGGCTGTGGGCGGGCCGATAGAAGCTGGATCGAGAAGGGGAGTGTTACGCGCTGCGGGGACAGCGCGGATCCGGTCAAGCCGACATGTCGTCGGCGGGCCGAGCGCGGCACCGATCGCGCACAGCCATTGGCCTCGTCGAGACGACGAGGCGTGGCGCTGGGCACTTGCTCTTCGCTACGCCAACCGGAGGCGGCTGGACGTCGAAAACGCAGCTAGACCGACGGCTGGGCCGCGATCGCACGCGGGGCATAGCCATATCGCTTGCGGAAAGCGTAGGAGAAATACTGGCTGGAATTGAAGCCGCAGGCCATGGCGATGTCGGTGATGCTCGGCCTCTTGGCGTCCTGCAGCATGACGGTTGCCCGCTCCAGGCGCAGATGCTGGAGATATTGCAGCGGGCTCATATTGGTGAGCAGCTTGCAATAATCGGCAAAGCGCGTCCGCGACAGGCCGCATTCCTCGGCCATCAGTTCGAGCGTCCAGCTTTCCTCCGCCCGGCCGGGCAGGCGGCGCAGGAAGATGGCGACGGTGTTCTGGGCGGTCGAGAGGTTTGGATCCAGGGCCGGAACCTGCTCCATCATGCGGTCGATCAGGGCCAGCATGACGGTATTGATCGCCACCTTGAGCCGCGTCTCGCCCGTCTCCGGCGTCCGGTTGGCGAGAATCGGCGCGATCGCCTCGAAGGCGTTGGCAAGTTCGCTGTTGCCGTCCCAGACGGGCTGGTTGTTCTGCGTCAGGATCCGGCCCAGCGTGTGCGCCTCCTCCTCGGAAAACACCATCCACTCCGGCCAGCTCCAGCTTTCGTTGGGCCGCCGCAGGCCGCCATCGAGAATGAGCCAGAGCAGCCGGCTGGGGCCGACGACCGGGTCGCCGATCGAATGCAGCTGCCACGGACGGATGACGATGAACTGCCCCTGCCGGAGCAGATGCTCGGTGTCGTCTACCACCAGCCGCAGGCTGCCGCGCGACAGGAACGCGATCTTGAAGCCCTCGTTGCAATGCCGCTTCAGGCCCCAGGTCTGCTGGAATTTCGCATCCCAGAAGCCGGTGGTGCAGATTCCCGGCAGCCGCTCGCCGAGCGAGGTGCCTGGATAGCTGCCGCGCGTCCAGGCGCGCAGTTCGACTTCGCCCCGACCGGCGGCAATCTGTAGATCCCGGCAATTGTCGGCATACATCAGCGAGCCTGGCTGGCGGAACACGGTCGGCCTGGGCTTCGGGTCGATTCCCGCATTGACGTGCTTGTTCATGGTCCCCTCCCGGTTGCCCGGGTCCCCTCCCGGACCCAGAGCCGTTTTAAGCTATTTACCAATGTGGATTGTTGCAAGCCACGATCCCGGCGATGTGGCACGGTCGTCTTAGGGACTGGGAGGTCGGTCCAAATGCATGCGTCCGGGAGGGGCCGTTCTTGAAGGCTGCGTTCAATCTGCTTGTCGTGGGCGCCGAGATCACGGCCGAGCACGCGCCCTTGCTCGAGCGCCTCAAGACGCTCGGCTATGACGGCGTCGAAGTGCCGGTCTTCACCGGCGACGTCAAACGCTATGCCGAGTTGGGCGCGCTGCTGCGCGACATCGGCCTTGCCGCGGCGACGGCGGGCACGGTCCCGGTCGAGGCCAATCCGATCAGCGCCGACCCGTCTGTGCGCGCCCGGGCCACGGAGCATCACAAATGGCTGGTCGATTGCACCCATGCCATGGGCGGCGAGATCATCGCCGGACCGGTGCATTCGCCCGTCGGGCATTTCACCGGCCTTGGCCCGAGCGCGAATGAACTCTCCTGGTGCGTCGAGGCGATGCGGTCCCTGGCGGAATATGCCGCGCCCGCCGGTGTCCTGATCTCCGCCGAGGCAGTCAATCGCTTCGAGTGCTACGTCATGTCGACGATGGCGGCGGCGTCGGCCATCCATAGGCGGGTGGATCACCCGAACTATGGCTACATGTTCGACACCTTCCACGCCAATATCGAAGAGAAGCATCCGGTCGAGACTTACGAAGTTTACCACCGGGAGATCAATCACTACCACATCTCGGAAAGCGACCGCGGTGTCCCCGGGACCGGCCATGTGCCGTTCCCGGCGCATTTCGATGCGCTCCGTCGCTGCGGCTATGATGGCTGGCTGACGGTCGAGGCGTTCGGCCGCTCGGTTCCCGAGCTTGCCGGCGCCACGCGGGTCTGGCGCGATCTGTTCGAGGATAGGGACCAGTTGTTCGCCGACAGCATCGCGCTGATCCAGCGCGAATGGCAGGCGGCCGGCGAGCGGGTCGCGGTGGAAAGCGTGGTCGCATGACCGCCGTTCTTGAAATGCGCGGCATTGGCAAGGCCTTCCACGCCGTCCAGGCGCTGGACGCGGTCGACTTCGACTGCCGCGCCGGCGAGGTGCATGTGATCTGCGGCGAGAACGGCGCCGGCAAGTCGACGCTGATGAAGGTATTGGGCGGCAGCTATCGCCCCGACAGCGGCGACGTGCTGCTCGAAGGCCAGCCTGTCCGCTTCCAACATCCCCGGGAGGCGAGGGCGGCCGGCATCTCGATCGTGCATCAGGAACTCAGTCTGCTGCCGTTCCGCACCGTGGCCGAGAACATCTTCACCGGCATGGAGCCAACGCGCTGGGGTTTGCTCGACCGACGGCAGATGCAGGACCGGTCACGCGCCCTGCTGCAGCGCCTCGGCGCTTCGATCCCGACGACCGCGCTGGTGGCCGATCTGTCGATCGCCGAGCAGCAACTGGTCGAGATCGCCAAGGCCATGCTGGTCAACGCCAAGGTCCTGGTGATGGACGAGCCGACGGCGGCCCTCGACGATCGCGATGCCCGCGCCTTGCTCGATCTGGTTGGCCGGATGAAGGCCGAAGGCGTGGCCATTATCTATATCTCGCACCGCATGCCGGAAGTGATGGCGATCGCCGACCGGGTGACCGTCCTCAAGGATGGTCGCCATATCTGGACGCGCGACCGGCAGGACGTGACCGTGCACGACATCGTCACCGCCATGGTCGGGCGCGAGTTGCAGGACTTCTACCCGCCACGCGGCGTTGCGAAGCCCGGCCTGCCGGTGCTGCAGATCGCCGGTGGCCAGAACCGTCATCTCCGCGATATCGACATGGTGGCGCGGGCGGGCGAAATTGTCGGCATCGCGGGGCTCGAGGATTCCGGCAAGAACGCGCTCGCGCAGGCCCTGTTCGGCGACGCGCCGTTTGACCGCGGCGAATTCCGCATTTCCGGCAAGGTCGTCACCATCCATTCGGCGCGGCAGGCGACCGCGGCGGGGATCGGCTATCTGCCGGGAGATCGCAAGCGGGAAGGCATCGCGCCGCGCCAGTCGGTACGGGACAACGCACTGCTGACGCTGCAGGCGAGGACGCCGGCCCTGTCCTCGCCGCATGGCGGAGGGCGGTCGCGATCAAAGGTCGATGAGAGCCTTCGGGCCATGGATGTACGGGCGGGCGATTTCGGGCAGGAGATCTCGACGCTCTCGGGCGGCAACCAGCAGAAGGCGATCATCGCCCGCTGGCTCCTGCAGGATCCGCGCGTCTTCGTATTCGTGGAGCCGACGCGCGGCATCGACGTGGCCGCCAAGGCCGCGATCTACGAGACCATGCGGACGCTTGCGAATGAAGGCCGCGCCATCGTGATGGTGTCGTCGGACCTCCCGGAAATCGTCGGCGTCAGCGACCGCATCCTCGTCATGCACCAGGGTCGCATCGCCGGCGAACTGCCGGGCGGCGCCGGGGAAGGGGCCGTCATGGAACTGGCGCTTGGGGTCGCGGCTGCGGTTGCCGCGGGGAGGCCGTCATGAGCGTCGATACCATTGCCGCCCCCCGGACGAGTCGTGGCTTCCGCGATCTGCCGGTGCCGCTCGTCGTCATCGCGCTCGCTGCCGTCATCTATGTGACCGCCGCAGTCGTGACGGGCCAGACCAACCAGATCTCCCTCGCCGGCCTCGCAGGGCTGCTGCAGCGGACCGTGGCGCTCGGACTCGTCGGCCTGGGCCAGACCTTCGCCATCCTCGTCGGCTCGATCGATCTTTCCGTCGCGGCGCTGATCAGCGCCGTCGCCGTGCTCGCCTCCTATCTGATGCAGGGCGATCCCGGCATGATCGTGCCGGCGGTCGCAGCCTGCCTGGCGCTTTCGCTCGTCATCGGCGCGATCAATGGCGGACTGGTCGCCTATTGGGGCATCAATCCGCTGATCGCCACCCTGGCGACCGGGCTCATCCTGCAAGGCTTGCTGTCGGCCGGCTTCACCTATCTCGGCGGCCGCGTCGCGCCGGAGTTCCAGGTGCTGGCCTATCAGGGGCTCTTCGGCGTGCCGCTGCCGGTGCTGCTGCTGGCTGCTTTTGCGCTGCTGGCCTGGTTCGTGCTGGCCAAGACGCGCTTCGGCGCGCATCTCTATGCCGTCGGCGGCAATCCGGATGGCGCCAAGCTCGCGGGCCTCCGGGTCGAGCGTTTCGTGCTGACGGCGCACATCCTCGCCAGCCTGGGCGCCTGCATCGCCGGCCTCTATCTCGCCGCGCGCCTGCAATCCGGCACGCCGTGGATCGGCCGCGACGGCATCTACGATCTCGAATCCATCGCCATCGTCGTCATCGGCGGGACGGCGCTTTCGGGCGGCAAGGGCGGCGTGCTCGGCACCATTGCCGGCGTCCTGCTGTTTGCAAGCCTCGATGCCAGCTTCAACATGTTCGGCGTCGATGCCTTCCTGAAGCAGGTTCTGCGCGGCGCCATCGTCATCGCGGCGGTCGCGGTCTATGCGGTCCGCAACAAGGGGCACGTCGCATGACCGCCATTCCCGACACCGCCCGTCCGGCAAGGCGCATCTCGCTGCGGGACCTCAATTTCGCGCTTCTGATCTTCGTCGTCCTCTATGCGGGGATCGCGATCCTGCAGCCCAACTATCTCGACGCCGCGCTGTTCATGAACTTCCTGCGCCGCGCCGCCCCTCTGATCATTCTCGCCTGCGGCCAGCTCTACGTCATCCTGTCCGGCGGCTTCGACCTGTCGATGGGCGCCGTCGTGACCCTGGTCGTGCTGGCGGCGTCGATGCTGATCGGTGGTGATCCCACCATGACCTGGCCGGTGATCGCCGGGCTCTATGCGATGGGGCTGGTGGTCGGTCTCGCCAATGGACTGATCGTGTCGTTCCTGAAGGTGCCCTCGATCATCGCCACCCTGGGCATGATGCTGCTCGTCAACGGGTTGGCGCTTGCCTGGTCCGGGGGAGCGCCGCGCGGAGACCTGCCGGACAACTTCCGCGATCTTGGCCGACTGGTGCTGCGCGACGTGCCGCTGCTCGGAGTCCTGCCCATCGCGGTCATCATCCTGGTCGTTGTCACGGTTCTCGCCTGGTGGGGATTGCATGCGACGGCCTATGGCAAGCGGCTGCTCGCCGTCGGCGACAATCCGCGCGCAGCGGAACTCGCCGGTGTCCCGGTCAAGCCGACGCGCATCGCCGCCTTCGTCATTTCCGCGCTGTCGGCCGTCACGGCCGGCATTCTGATCGGCGGCTTCTCGGGCGTCTCGGTCAATGCGGGACGGGGACTGGAATTGCAGGCGATCGCCGCCTGCGTCATCGGCGGGGCGCAGTTGCTCGGCGGGCGCGGCTCCGTCGTCGGCGCCCTGTTCGGCGCGCTCAGCCTGTTCGCGCTGTTCACCCTGCTCAACCTGCTCGGCCTGCCGCAGGCGCTGCGCGACAGCCTGCAGGGCGTCATCCTGATTGCGGCCGTAGGGGCGAGCGTCCTGCGCCACCGCCGCTCAAGCTGATTGTCCGCTCCGGCGGCAATTCAAGAATAAGTTCGTCAATGGAGAGGAGACGAGGGATGCAATTCAGATCGATTTTGGCGGCAACGCTGACGGTTGTGTTTTCAACCGCTGCCTATGCCCAGGAATTCAACGATCCCGTCGAGTTCAAGAAGCAGCGCGACCTGCTCTCGACCAAGGCCGAGGGCCCGGATGGCAAGCCCTGGGAGCAGCATCTCGGCGGCGCGATGATCGATACCGCCAAGTTCAAGAAGGACGGTCCGCATACGATCTGCTTCTCGAACGCCGGCGTCTTCAATCCCTGGCGTGTGGTCGGCCTCAACAATCTGAAGGGCGAGGCCGCGCTTCAGAAGGACCGGATCAAGGAACTCGTCATCCTCGACGCCGAAGGCAAGGACGACAAGCAGATCTCCGACATCCAGTCGCTGCTCGATGGCGGCAAGTGCGACGTGCTGATCGTCTCGCCCACCACCACCGCCGCGCTGACGCCCGCGGTCGAGGCCGCCTGTGAAAAGCTGCCGGTCATCGTCTTCGATCGTGGCGTGAACACCAAGTGCCCCGTCACCTACATCCACCCCGTTGGCGGCTATGGCTTCGGCATCACCTCGGGCGAATTCATCGCCAGCAAGCTGCCGAAGGGCTCCAACGTGTTGGCGCTCCGGATCGTCGCCGGGGTTGACGTGCTCGAGACGCGCTATTCGGCCGCCAAGTCGATCTTCGACGAGGCCGGCATCAATGTGATCGGTTCGGAATTCACCGGCAGCGATCGCGCCAAGACCAAGTCGGTGGTCGAGGACTACATCAACCGTGGCCAGAAGATCGACGCGGTGTGGATGGACGCCGGTGATACGGCGACCGCCGCGCTCGAAGCCTTCGAGGATGCCGGTCTGCCCTATCCCGTGATCAGCGGCGAGGACCAGCAGGACTTCCTGCGCAAGTGGCAGAAGGAAAATCTGGTCGCCATTGCTCCGTCCTATCCGACCTATCAGTGGCGCACGCCTGTTATCGCGGCGCTCGATATCCTCGACGGCAAGTCGATCCCGGGTCCGGAATGGAACCTGCCGCAGCCGGCCATCACGCAGGAGACGCTGGCGAGCTATATCGACGAGCGCATGCCGGCGCTGCATTACAGCCTCTGCGGCTGCCAGGACCTGCCGGGTTACCCCGAGCAGTGGGGCGGCAAATAGGCTTGGCTCCGATGCAATCGGTTCCGTCCTGCAAGGGGCGGGGCCGGTTCCTCTCGCCAGCCCAGGACAAGAAGCGTCGCGAGCCCTCGCGACGCTTCTTTCGTTTCCGTTACCGCGCGCTATAACCTCATGCAAACACGAGGTTTCAATGTCGGATCCAGAACGCAGGGCCATGCTGGCAGTGGGCGAGGTTGCCCGTCGCAGTGGGATTGCCGTCTCGACGGTGCATTTCTACGAGGCGAAGGGGCTGATCGCCGGCGAGCGCACGCAGGGAAACCAGCGGCGTTACCCCCGCTCGGTGCTGCGCCGGATCGCCATCATCCGCATCGCCCAGCGCGCGGGCATACCGCTTGCCACGGTGAGCGAGGCGTTGCGCGACCTGCCGCACGATCACACGCCAAATGCGCGCGACTGGCGTCATTTCACCGAGACCTGGAAGGACATGCTGGAGGCGCGGATCGAGAGCCTGGTGCAGTTACGCGACCAGCTCACCAGCTGCATCGGTTGCGGTTGCCTGTCGCTGGAAGATTGCCCGCTGCGCAATCCCGACGATGAACTGGGTCAGCGTGGTTCCGGCCCGCGCCGCCTGTTGTCCACCGAGCCGACAAGCGATGCGGATCCGACCCTTGACCTCAACATTGGTTGAGGTTCTATAAGCCGTGTCGGTTGGCGACGACTCGTCGCCCAATGGAGTGCCGACATGAATTTTGATCTCGATGTGCCAGCGCCGATCGCTGGCCAGCTGGTGGCGAGTGCGCCGCCGACTTCCCCCGCGGGTTGGGGCGAACTGCTGACCGGCAAGAACGCCATCTATGCGATCGCGCTTTCGGGCGGCGTCACGCTGCATGCGGTGAACATGTATATCGCGACGACCGTGATGCCCTCGGTGATCGTCGATATTGGCGGCCTCGACTTCTATGCCTGGACAACGACGCTTTTCGTCGTGGCGTCGATCCTCGGCGCGGCGCTGACCGCCAAGCTGCTGCGAAGCGCCGGCCCGCGCGCCGCCTATGTCGTGGCGTCGATGCTCTTCGCCGGCGGGACGCTCATCTGCTCGCTCTCGCCCAACATGCCGGTCATGCTGGTCGGCCGGAGCGTGCAGGGGCTGGGTGGCGGATTCCTCTATGCGCTGGCCTATGGTCTGACGCGCCTCGTTCTTCCAGAGCGGCTCTGGGGCAGGGCGATCGGGCTGGTGTCGGCGATGTTCGGCGTCGCCACGCTGGTCGGACCGGCCGTGGGCGGCGTGTTCGCTGAATATGGCGCCTGGCGGGCCGCGTTCTGGTCCCTGATCCCGTTGACGGTCGCTTTCGCGCTGCTCGCCTTTGCCACGCTGCCAAGAGCCAGCCGGGATGGGCAGGAACAACAGTCCGTGCCGCTGCTGCAACTCGTTCTTCTGACAGGGGCGGTGCTGGCGGTGTCGGCCGGCAGCCTTTCGGCGGAATTGTCGTGGAATCTGGCGGGATTGCTGGCCGGCCTCGCCATGATCGCCCTGATCGCGGCAACGGATGGCAGGGGCGGCACGCGGCTGCTTCCCAAGCGGGCCTTCAGCATCGCGACCCCGCTCGGCGCCTTGTACCTCACCATCGCGTTGCTGATGATCGGTATGCAGCCCGAGGTCTTCGTGCCCTATCTGCTGCGCCAGTTGCATGGCCAGTCGCCGATCTGGGCCGGCTATCTCGCCGCCCTGATGGCGCTCGGCTGGACCGCGGCGTCGCTGCTGAGTTCGCGCTGGCAGGAAAGCCATGGCGACAGGCTGGTCGTCGCCGGGCCGGTTCTCGTCGCGACGGGCCTGGCGCTGTTCGCCTTCTTCATGCCGGTGCATGGCGCGGGCGCCCCCGCCTATCTGCTGCCGATATGCGTCGGCCTCGTGCTGATCGGGTTCGGCATCGGCCTCGCCTGGCCCAGCCTGGTGACGCGGGTCTATGGCAGCGTCACCGATGGCGATCAGGATCTGGCCGCCGGCGGCGTGACGACCGTGCAGCTCTTTGCCATCGCGTTCGGCACGGCCTGCGCCGGCATGGTGGCCAATTTCGCGGGAATCGCCGAGCCGGGCGGCATCGCCGGAGCGTCGAAGGCGGCGCTTTGGCTGGGGGCGGTGTTCGCACTGGCCCCGCTGCTCTGCATCGTCGTCGCCGTTCGGGCCGTCCGCCTGACATCGAAGGCAAGGCGTCGACCCGCCTGACCGGGACGCGAATGGAAGAGGCCGGCATCGCCAAGGCGGCGCCGGTCTTCGCTCCGCTTCAGGCACCGCAAGGGTTTGGCGCGTCCCCGCGAATGGCTATAAGGCCGCTTCAGATCCTCCCGGACGCCGCGGACCCCATGATTCGTCTCGATAACATCTCCAAGCAGAACGGCCACCAGATCCTGTTCATCGACGCGTCGATGGGACTGCAGAAGGGCGAAAAGGTCGGCCTCGTCGGACCCAACGGCGCCGGCAAGACCACGCTGTTCCGGATGATCACCGGCGAGGAGAAGCCGGACGACGGGCAGGTCTCGATCGATCCGGGCGTGACGATCGGCTATTTCAGCCAGGATGTCGGCGAGATGTCGGGCCGCAGCGCGGTGTCGGCGGTGATGGACGGCGCGGGACCGGTGAGCGAACTCGCCGCCGAGATGGCCGAACTCGAATCGGCCATGGCCGATCCCGACCGGATGGACGAGATGGATGCCATCGTCGCGCGCTATGGCGATATCCAGGGCCGCTTCGAGGAGCTGGACGGCTATGCGCTAGAGGGCAGGGCGCGCGAGGTGCTCGCGGGGCTGAGCTTCAGCGAGGAGCGCATGGATGGCGATGTCAGCGGGCTCTCGGGCGGCTGGAAGATGCGTGTTGCCCTCGCCCGGATCCTGCTGATGCGGCCGGATGGCATGCTGCTCGACGAACCGAGCAACCATCTCGATCTCGAAAGCCTGATCTGGCTGGAGGCCTTCCTCAAGGGCTATGACGGCGTGCTGCTGATGACCTCGCATGACCGCGAGTTCATGAACCGCATCGTCAACAAGGTGGTCGAGATCGACGGCGGTTCGCTCACCACCTATTCTGGCAACTACGATTTCTACGAGCAGCAGCGCGCGCTGGGCGAAAAGCAGCGTCAGGCGCAGTTCGAGCGTCAGCAGGCGATGCTCCAGAAGGAAATCAAGTTCATCGAGCGCTTCAAGGCGCGCGCGTCGCATGCCGCCCAGGTTCAGAGCCGGGTGAAGAAACTTGAAAAGATCGACCGGATCGAGCCGCCGCGGCGCCGCCAGTCGGTGCAGTTCGAGTTCCGCCCCGCGCCGCGTTCGGGCGACGACGTCGTCAGCCTCAAGAACGTGCACAAGGGCTATGGCAGCCAGTCGATCTATGCCGGCCTGGATTTCCAGGTCCAGCGCAAGGAGCGCTGGTGCATCCTGGGGGTCAATGGCGCGGGCAAGTCGACGCTGCTGAAGCTCGTCACCGGCACGTCCGATCCGGACCAGGGCACGGTGACCCTCGGCGGCAGCGTCAAGATGGGCTATTTCGCCCAGCATTCGATGGAACTGCTCGACGGCGACGAGACGGTGTTCGAGTCGCTGGAAGGCTCGTTCCCACAGGCGGGGCAGGGCGCGCTGCGGGCGCTGGCCGGCTGCTTCGGCTTCTCCGGCGACGATATCGACAAGCGTTGCCGCGTGCTGTCGGGTGGCGAGAAGGCGCGTCTGGTCATGGCCAAGATGCTGTTCGATCCGCCGAACTTCCTGGTGCTCGACGAGCCGACCAACCATCTCGACATGGCGACCAAGGAAATGCTGATCGCGGCGCTCTCGGAATTCGAGGGCACCATGATCTTCGTCTCGCACGATCGCCACTTCCTGGCCGCGCTTTCCAATCGCGTGCTCGAACTGACGCCGGACGGCATCCACCAGTATGGCGGCGGCTACAGCGAATATGTCGCCAGCACCGGCAGCGAGGCGCCGGGACTGCATCCCGGCGGCTAGTCCTCACGGTTCGGCTGCGCTTCAGGCGACCTTGGCCTGGCGCGCGGCGCGGGCGGCCTCGAAGGCCGAGGTGTCGAGCTCGACGACGTCATAGGCCTGCAGGCTTGGCAGGTAGGTCTCGGCATCGTCGAGAAAGAGCTGGCGCGTGATGCCGAGCGCGATCCGGTCGGTGCTGAACTTCAGCTGCGAGATGCCGGCCGCGCCGCCAAGGCTCGCCATGGCGCCGAAAGTGTGGCTGTAGACATGCTTAAGCCATGGCGCGCCGCCGGGCTCCTTCTCGGTGAACTGGAAGCTGCCGGAGAGATAGGGATAGCCGGCGAGCGTCTTGTCTTCCTGGCCGGACGCCGGCTGGAATCGATCGGACCAGAGCGCGATCTTGTCGGCGAAGCCGGCGGTTTCCGGCCGCTTGGCGAGGTCGATGACGAAGCCTGTCCCCACGATCAGGAAGTCGCAATCGAACGTGCCGCGCGGCGTCTTCAACCGGATCGCGTGGCCGTCGAAATCGACGCTATCGAACGGGCTGCCGAGGTGCAGATCGAACTGATCGAAGCGGGCGCAGCGTTCGAAGGTGTCCTGCGGCGGCGGCTGGTTCATGCCGAGGAAGTGCCGCATGAACGACCATTTCTGCGCATCGTCCAGATCCCCGAAATGGCGCATGAAACCCGCAAATTCGATCCAGCGGTTCGGATTGATCCGGGGCAGGACGCGGCGACGCGCGAAGAGGTCGACGGAGGCCGCGCCATGCTCCAGCGCGGTTGCGGCATTGTCGAAGGCCGAGGCGCCGGCGCCCAGCACGGCGACGCGCTTGCCCTGGAGATCCGCGAAGTCGATGGCCTCGGAGGTGTGCGCATAGCGCTCGCGCGGCAGAGCCTTCTCGATGAGCGCGGGGACGGCCCAGTGCCCGGCGCCTTCGATGCCGGTTGCCAGGACGACATTGCGCGCCAGGATCGTCTCGACCACACCGCCGATCCGGGTTGCGACCGCGAGATAGCCGTCCTCGCGGGGCGCGATGTCGACGACTTCGGCGTCGTGGGTCGTGGGGATGCCGACGGTTTGCCGCATCCATTCGAGATAATCGTGCCAGTCGCCGCGCGGGATCTTGCCGAGCCGGGCCCAGGCTTCCTTGCCGTATTTCGCTTCATACCAGGCCCGGACGGAGAGGGCGGCCGTGCCGAGTTCGGGGCCGGAGACCGTCTTGGGCGTGCGCAGGGTGTGCATGCGGGCATAGGTCTTCCACGGCCCGGCGCGGCCGGCCGGGTTGCGATCGAGCACGCGTATATTGGTGACCCGCTCCTTCATGAGGCGAAACGCGAGGGCGAGGCCGTTCTGGCCGCCGCCGACGATGACGACGTCATGCACGGGCTGGCCGTCCACGAAGCGCGGCGTCACCCATTCGCGCGCCGGATAGTTGACGCAATCGAGCTCGAAGCGGGCGCGCTGCGCCAGTTCGTCGAGTTCCCGGGTGTCCTGTGTCATGCCTGCTGCTCCGTGATCGCGCGCGCCGGCCGCCCGGTGGTCCGGGCGGCGCGGTCACGTTCGATCGAAGCAAGTGTCGTACCAGCGCAGGAAGGCGCCGTTGCGCGCGCTATCCCTTGGCGAGCGCCACGACCGGATCAAGCCGGGAAGCGTTGCGGGCCGGCAGGTAGCCGAAGACCACGCCGATCAGGCTGGAGCAGAAGAAGGCGACGACGATCGAGGTGGTCGAGTAGATCAGGCTGAAATTGGAGCTGAAGGCGCTGAAAACGGCGCCGAAGCCGAGCGCCGTGCCGATACCGATCAGGCCGCCGATCAGGCAGACGAGGATCGCCTCGATCAGGAACTGCTGCAGGATGTCGCCCTGCCGCGCGCCGACGGCCATGCGCACGCCGATTTCCGAGACGCGTTCCGATACCGAGACCAACATGATGTTCATGACGCCGATCCCGCCGACGATCAGCGAGATGACCGCGATCGAGGCGACCAGCAGCGTCAGCGTCGCCGTCGTGGCGGTGATCGTCTGGCGGATGTCGTCGGTGTTGAGGATGAAGAAGTCCTTGGTGCCGTGTCGCTGGGTCAGGAACGTCGTGACGGCGGCCTCGGCAAGGTCGGTCGGGACGTCGTCGCTAACGCGGACCGTGATGCTGCGCAGCGAGGGGCTGCCGAGGAAGCGGGCCTGCAC
Organism: Kaistia sp. UC242_56; assembly: GCF_044452255.1. Lineage (NCBI taxonomy): Bacteria > Pseudomonadati > Pseudomonadota > Alphaproteobacteria > Hyphomicrobiales > Kaistiaceae > Kaistia > Kaistia sp. UC242_56. Next base: position 3,033,018 of record NZ_JBIOAN010000002.1, on the reverse strand, counting down.
CGTGGTGTAGGGCAGGAACAGCGACAGATTCTGGCTTGAGCCGAAGCCGCCCTGCTGCGGCTTGGCGACGCCGACGATGCGGGCCGGCACCTGGCCGATCAGGATGACCTGGCCGACCGGGCTGCCGTTGAAGTCGGAAAACAGCGCCTTGCGGGTGTTCTCATCGATGACGACGTCCTGCGCCATCGTCCGCACGCTTCCCGCGTCGAAGAACTGGCCGGCCGCGAGCGTCGTGCCCTTCGCGGCGAAATACTGTTCGCTGACGCCATTGACGAGCGCGCTAGCCTCTTTGGAGCCGAAGCGCACCGAGCTGCTGGTGGAGACGGTGGGCGTCACCGCCGCGACATAGGGCTGCTTCGCCAGTTCGTTGGCGTCGGCCACGACCAGCGTCGTGATCTTGCCGGAGCGTATGTCGCCGAAATCCTTGCCCGCGAAGATCTCCAGCGTGTTGGTGCCGAGGCCTGAGATATTGGCGAGCACCTTCTGGCGCGAGCCTTCGCCGAGCGCGACCACGCTCACCACCGAGGCGATGCCGATGATGATGCCGAGCATGGTCAGGAAAGTGCGCAGCTTGTGGGCGCGCATTGACAAGAGCGCCATGCGCAGCGCCTCGCCGGCGCGGTCGAGGATGGAGGTCCAGCGGCGACCCTTGGACCTTGCGGGCGATGTGCCGCGATCGGAGGCCGGGGCAGGGATTTCCTTGGCCTTGCGCGTATCCGAGATGATGACGCCGTCGCTGATCTCGATGATGCGCTCGGCGCGGGCCGCGACCGCCATGTCGTGGGTGACGATGATGACCGTCTTGCCCTCGGCATGCAGTTCTTCGAGGATCTTCAGCACTTCCTCGCCGCTATGTCGGTCGAGCGCGCCGGTCGGCTCGTCGGCGAGGATCACGTTGGCGCCGTTCATCAGCGCGCGGGCGATCGAGACGCGCTGCTGCTGGCCGCCGGAAAGCTGGCCCGGGCGATGGTCGGTGCGGTCGGCCATGCCGAGCCGGCCGAGCAGGGCGGCGGCGCGAACCTGCCGGTCGTGCGGGGATTGGCCGGCATAGACGGCGGGGATCTCGACATTGCCGAGCGCCGTCAGTTCGGCCAGCAGGTGATAGCGCTGGAAGATGAAGCCGAAATGTTCGCGCCGCAGCGCCGCCAGTTCGTCCGGCTCCAGCAAGGAAGTCTCCCGGCCGGAGATGCGATAGCTGCCCGTCGTCGGCCGGTCGAGGCAGCCGAGAATGTTCATCAGCGTCGACTTGCCAGAGCCGGAGGCGCCGACGATGGCCACCATTTCGCCGGCGGCGATCGAGAGATCGACATCGCGCAGGACGGCGATCGTTTCCTCGCCGGAGGGAAACTCCCGCCGGAGACCGGTCAGCTTGATCAGTGGCTCCGTGGCCGAAGGGGCGTGCATCGGCTCAGAACCCCATGGGCGGGCCGCCCATCCGGCGTCCGCCCGGGGCGCGCGCCGCTGCCGATCCCTCACCCGTCACGACCTTGTCGCCCTTCTGCAGGCCGGAGCGGACCTCGGCGATCACCTTGTCGTTCAGGCCGATTTCGACCTTGCGGGGCGAAATCTTGTCGCCCTCGACCACCCGCACCGTGTAGCTGCCATCGGCATTCCGGGGTCCGAGCGCCACGGCCGGAACGATCAGGGCGTCGTCGGCACGGCCGAGCACGATGTGCACCTCCGCCGTCATGTAGGTGCGGAGCCGGCCATCCTCGTTCGGGACGTTGAAGATGCCATTGTAATAGATCGCGGACGACGTCGTGGAGGACGAACTCGTGGTGGCAGACGTGCTGAAGCTGCTGTCGTTGCGGATCGATTCCGGCGCCGGCTCGATCGAGGCGAGGGTCGCCTCGTAGCGCCGCTCGGGATCGCTCAGGATGGTGAAGTAGATCGGCTGGCCCGCCTTCACGCGGACGATGTCGGCCTCGGAGATTTCGGCACGAACCGTCATGACGTCGAGCTGGCCCATGATGACGATGGTCGGCGCCGACTGCGCGGCGTTGACCGTCTGGCCTTCCTGCGTGACGATGGAAAGTACGGTGCCGTCGATCGGCGCGGTGATCTGCGTGTAGCCGAGATTGGCCTCGGCGGTCGAAACTGCGACTTCCGACTCGATGATGCTGGCGTCGAGCGCTTCGATCTGGGCGCCTGTCGTCTTGACGTTGGCCTCGGCGGTCTCGAAATCGGCCTGCGAGACGGCCTTCTGCGCCAGCATGGACTTCTGCCGCGCCAGCGTCTGCTCGGCCAGCCGCAGCGAGGCTTCCTTCTCGACACGTTGGGCGCGGATGTTGGCAAGCGCGGCTTTGGCGGTGCGGAGTGCGTTTTCCTGCGTTACCGAGTTCGATCTCGGCGATCAGGTCGCCCTTCTTGACCTGCTGGCCCAACTCGACCTTGAGCGACGTGACCCGGCCGGATACCTGCGCGCCGACGGCGACCAGCTTCGACGGCTTCAGCGTGCCGGTCGCCAGAACCGTCTCCTCGACGGCGCCGGTCGAGACAAGCGCGGTCATCATCGGCGGTGCCTCGGGGCCCGTGAAACTGGACCGGAAGAAATAGCCGACGCCCGCCAGCACGATCAGCGCGACGATCATGAGGGGGATGCGGGACTTACGGCGCGGGGATTTCGGGCTCATGCGGACGGCTTTCGAACAGGCTGTGGGAGACCCCGGAACCGGGTGCGCGATCGATCGGCGCACGACGTCGGTTGGGCGGTGTCGTCGGAAAGGGACGTAGGGCGGCGTCTATCAGGGCCGGGCAAGGTGGGGTCCCGTCCGCTTGTCGACAATGACCGGCCGCGAACTGTCGATCGCGCCGTCCCAGCCGCCGCCCAGCGCCTTGTTGAGCGCGATATAGTCCGTAGCGATGGCGACCTGGCTCTCGATCCGCGCGTCCGACGCCGAATAGAGCGAGCGCTCGGCGGTCAGCACGTCGAGGAAACTCGACGAGCCCGCCTGGAACAGCGTGCTGGCGAGGCGGTTGGCCTCGGCATAGGAGCGCGCCGCAGAGGCGAGCTTGCCGGAACGGATGCGCTCCTGCGCCAGCGCGACGATGGCGTTTTCCACGTCTTCCAGCGCGGAGAGCACGGCCGCCTGATAGGCGATGAAGCTCTGGTCGCGCTGCGCCTGGGTCACCTCGACGGCGGCCTTCAACTGTCCGGCATTGAAGATCGGCACGGTCAGGCTCGGGCCGAAGGACCAACTGATCGACGAGCCCTTGCCGAGGTCGCCGAGTTTGGCGCCGCTGGTGCCGATGTTTCCGGTGAGGCTGGCGCTGGGATAGCGCGCCGCTTCCGCCTGGCCGATCTTCGCCGTGGCGCTGGCATATTGCGCTTCGGCAAGGCGGACGTCCGGCCGGGCCGTCAGCACATCGGCCGGGATGCCGGTCGGGATCGGCAGGCGAGGGGCGGGAACCGGCTTCGGCCCCTTCATGCGGTCGACGAGCGTGCTCGGCGCGCGACCGGTGAGGACGGAGAGCCGATGCACGGTTTCGGCATAGGCGGCTTCGAGCGACGGAATGCCGGCCTCGGTGCTGCTGGCCTGGCCCTCGGCGGTCGCGACATCGGCGGCCGTGGCGCCGCCGGCCTCGAACTTGTTGCGGGTGATTGCTGCCGTCTCCCGCTGCGAGGCGGCAGTGCGCTTGGCGAGCGCGATGCGTGCCTGGTAGCCACGCGCCGAGACATAGTTGGTCGCGACATCGCCGATCAGCGTCAGCAGCGTGGCGCGCAGCTCTTCCTCGGCCGCGTCCATGCCGTAGCGGGCCGCCTCGACCGCGCGCTTGTTGCCGCCGAACAGGTCGAGCTCCCAGCTGGCGTCGAGCCCGGCCTGGAACTGGTTCGAGACATAGCCGCCGCTCTTGCCGCGATCGGCGCCGGCCGAGCCGTTGGCGGAAGGAAACAGGGCGCCGACCGTCTGGCGGTAGCTGGCGCGCGCTTCGCGGATGCTCGCCTTGGCGCTGGCGACGTCGAGATTGCCGGCGACGGCTTCGTTGACCAGTTCGTCGAGCATGGGATCGCCCAGACGCCGCCACCATTGCGAGAGTTCCGGCGGCTTGGACGGCTTGGAGGCGGTGCCGCTGCCCCATTTCGTCGGCAGCGAAAGGTTGGGCTTCTGGTAGTCCGGTCCGACGACGACACAGCCACCCAGCGCCGTCGTCAGCGCGAGCAACAGCGCCAATCGGGGCAGGGACGTGCGACGGCGGAGCCCCCGGCCCTGTCCATCGGGCATCGAGCGCGGAGCGGCGGTCAGGCCGGCGGCCGGAAGCCTTTGAACAGTCAAGGGTGAATCCAGGTTAATGATAATGCAACCGAAGCTATATTCGGCGTGCCATCTGCAGGTCAATCGCACCGGACAGGGCGCATGGCCGCATGCCCTGGGTGACGGGGCTTTCTGGCACGCGGATGTGCCCGCGCCGCGCGCAGCCCGCTATGATCGGCGGAGGGAATCGGCGGCCTTTTGCGTCGCCGCTGAAATCGGCAGGAGAGACGGCGTGACGGTTACCATCTACGGCATCAAGAACTGCGACACGATGAAGAAAGCCCGGCAGTGGCTTGATACGAAAGGCGTTTCCTACGCGTTCCACGACTACAAGGCGACCGGCATCGACCGGGCCCACCTAGACTTCTGGGTCGGCGAGCTCGGCTGGGAAACCGTGCTGAATCGGGCCGGTACCACCTTCCGCAAGCTTGATGATGCGGAGAAGCAGGATCTCGACGCGGACAAGGCGATCGGCCTGATGCAGGCGCAGCCCTCGATGATCAAGCGCCCGATCCTCGATCTCGGCGACGGTCGCCTGCTGGCCGGCTTTAAGCCGGAAGCCTATGAGGCGGCCTTCCAATAGCCGTATCTCATGCGGATATAAGGATATCTTTATATCATACTTGACGAGCCACGGCGCTGCGCCTAGGAGTGTCGTGTCGTGGTTCCCTGGGCCGTTTGCGCGGCGCCAGGGCTAAGAGGGAATCCGGTGCGTCTCGTCCGAGGCAAGACCGGAGCTGCCCCCGCAACTGTGAGCGGCGAGCCCGGGTCCAATTCGTGTCACTGAAGCGATCGCTTCGGGAAGGCCGGACCGGGGCGGCGACCCGCGAGCCAGGAGACCTGCCGCGACATCATAACGTCCCTGGGCGGGGTGTCCCGGTGGTGCGCTTGCGCCCGCCGTTGTCCGACGCCGGGACCTCACGCATGCGTCCGCTCGGCCTTTGCCCCCAAACATTTGGGGTAAGCCGATGTCTTTCTCTTCTCTTCCCGTTGCCACGCTCGGTACGCCGCGGATCGGTCCGCGCCGCGAGCTCAAGACTTCGCTGGAAAGCTACTGGTCCGGCCAGTCGAACGCCGACGACCTGCTCGCCAGCGCCGCCGCGCTGCGTGCCGCCAATTGGGCGCGCCAGCATGCGCACGGCGTCACCATAATCCCCTCGAACGATTTCTCGCTCTACGACCATGTGCTCGATACCAGCGTCATGGTCGGCGCGATCCCGGAGATCTATGGCTGGACCGGCGGACCCGTACCGCTCGACACCTATTTCGCCATGGCGCGCGGCAGCCAGGGCGATGCCGGACATGCGGATTGCGGCCATTCTCACCGTGGCGCGGCCCTGGGCGTGCCGGCACTGGAAATGACGAAGTGGTTCGACACCAACTATCACTACATGGTGCCGGAATTCACGGCCGGTCAGCGCTTCAGCCTCGTTTCGACCAAGCCACTCGACGAATATCTGGAGGCGAAGGCGCTCGGCTATGAGACCCGACCGGTGCTGCTCGGACCGGTGAGCTATCTCAAGCTCGGCAAGAGCAAGGACGCCTCGCTCGATCCGCTGTCGTTGCTGCCCGGCCTGCTGCCGGTCTATGTCGAGATGCTGCGCCGGCTGGCGGCAAACGGCGCCGACTGGGTGCAGATCGACGAGCCCTGCCTGGTGCTCGATCTCGACGACAAGACGCGGCAGGCGCTTCGCGTCGCCTATGGCATGTTCGCCTATGCGCTGCCGAAGCTGAAACTGATGCTGACGCCCTATTTCGGTGCGCTCGGCGACAATCTCGATACGGCGCTCGAGCTGCCGGTGGCGGGCCTGCATCTGGATCTCGTCCGCGCCCCGGAGCAACTGGATTCCGTGCTGGCCAAGGCGCCGCGCGGGCTGGTGCTGTCGCTCGGCGTCATCGATGGCCGCAACATCTGGCGCGCCAATCTTGCCACCCTGCTCGACCGGCTAGAGCCGGTAGTCGCGCGCCGCGGCTTGGACCATATCCAGATCGCGTCTTCCTGCTCGCTGCTGCATGTGCCGATCGATCTGGAGCTCGAAGCGGAACTCGACGCCGAACTGAAGAGCTGGCTGGCCTTCTCGGTCCAGAAGATGGACGAGTTGGCGACGCTCGGACGCGCGCTTGCCGGAGGCCGGGAAAGCGTGACGCCGGAGATCGCCGCCTCGGTGCTGGCAGCCAGCACGCGCGCGTCGTCGCCCCGCGTGCATGATGCGGCGGTGGCTGCTCGTTCCGCCGCCGTCACGGCCGAGCACGCCCGCCGTACCAGCCCGTTTGCCGGGCGGCGCAAGCTGCAGCAGGCGGTGCTGGACCTGCCTTCCTTCCCGACGACGACGATCGGTTCGTTCCCGCAGACCTCAGAGGTGCGCAAGGCGCGCGCCGCGCATGCCAAGGGCGCACTGGACGAGGCTGCCTATGAGGCGTTCCTGCGGCAGGAGACGGAAGCCGCGATCCGCTGGCAGGAAGAGATCGGGCTCGACGTGCTGGTGCATGGCGAATTCGAACGCAACGACATGGTGCAGTATTTCGGCGAGCAGCTCTCCGGCTTCGCCTTCACCAAAGCGGGCTGGGTGCAGAGCTATGGCTCGCGCTATGTCCGTCCGCCGATCCTGTTCGGCGACGTCTCGCGGCCAAAGCCGATGACCGTCGCCTGGTGGGCCTATGCCCAGTCGGTCACGGACAAGCCGATGAAGGGCATGCTCACGGGGCCGGTGACGATCCTCAACTGGTCATTCGTGCGCGACGATGTTCCGCGCAGTGTCGCCTGCCGGCAGATCGCGCTCGCCATCCGCGACGAGGTGCTGGATCTCGAAAAAGCCGGCGCGCGGATGATCCAGATCGACGAGGCGGCGCTGCGCGAGGGGTTGCCGCTGCGGCGTGGCGAGTGGGGCTCCTATCTCGATTGGGCCGTGGAGAGCTTCCGGCTCTGCGCTTCCGGCGTCGCCGACCGGACGCAGATCCACACCCACATGTGCTACTCCGAGTTCAACGACATTCTCGATGCCATCGCGGCGATGGATGCCGACGTGATCTCGATCGAGACCTCGCGCTCGAAGATGGAACTGCTCGAAGCCTTTGTCGGCGACAATTACCCGAACGACATCGGCCCGGGCGTCTATGACATCCATTCGCCGCGCGTCCCGGCCGTGGCCGAAATGACCGACCTGCTCGGCAAGGCGGCCGAACGGCTCCGGGCCGGGCAGATCTGGGTCAATCCGGATTGCGGCCTGAAGACCCGCAAGTGGGAGGAGGTCCGTCCGGCGTTGATCAACATGGTCGCCGCCGCCCGGCAGCTACGCGCACGCTTCGCCGAAGCCGCCGAATAGCGTCTCCTTTCCAATCAGCCATGCCGGGGAGAGATCTCCGGCATGGCGAGGCCCTGGCGCCGACAAAAGCGAATCCGGTCAGAGCTTTGCGCGGTTATCCTCGCAGCGCTCGCAAGGCGTTCAGGATCACGGCGACGTCGATCGCCTCCTGCAGCAGCGCGCCCTGCAGCGGCGGCAGGTAGCCGAGCGCGGCGGCGATCATGGCAAGGATTGAGAGGCCCAGGCCGACGACCACGCTCTGCAGCGCAATCTTCGCCGAACGATGCGATATGCCGATCGCATCGGCCAGGCGGTCGAGCCGATCGACCAGCAGCACGACATCGGCGGATTCCGACGAAGCCGCCGCGCCGCGTGCGCCCATGGCGACGCCGACATCGGCGACGGCAAGAGCGGGCGCATCGTTGACGCCATCGCCGACCATCATGACGGGGCCGGCCGCGCGGGCGGCCAGCACGACATCGACCTTCGCCTGCGGTGACAGATCGGAGCGCAGTTCGTCGAGACGCAACTGGTCCACGATCGGTCGGGCGACCGCGGCGCGGTCGCCGGTGGCGAGCACGATGCGGTCGATGCCGGCCTTGCGTAGTCGATCGATGACCGATGCCGCATCGGTGCGGAGCGGGTCGGAAAGCACGAGAATGCCCGCCAGCGTGCCATCGACGACGACGTCGATCGTCGCCGTGCTGCTCGGGAAGCGCGGCGTCACCCGGTTAGGCGGGAGGGTGATGTGAGACTTGGCGAAGGCGCTGCCACCGACCGCGACCCGGCGGCCGTCCACGACGCCGGAAAGCCCCGCGCCGGCCATCTCGTCGACCTCGGTCGGCGTCGAAAGCTGAAGCGAGCGGGCGTGCGCCGCCTGGATCAGCGCCTGCGCCATGACATGGGTTGACGCCTGGTCGAGCGAGGCCGCCAGCCGCAGTACCTCATTGGCGTCGAAGGTCGGCGCGACCCAGGTGTCGGTCAGTTCCGCGTGGCCATGGGTCAGCGTTCCCGTCTTGTCGAGCACCGCGACGCGGGCGCGGCCCAGCGCTTCCAGAGCATCCCCGCCCTTGACCAGCACGCCCAGCTTGGCGGCGCGCGAAATGCCGGCGATGATCGCGACCGGAACGGCGAGGATCAGCGGGCAGGGTGTCGCCACCACCAGCACGGCGAGCGCCCGGATCGGATCGCCGCTCCAGATCCATGCGCCACCCGCCAGCAGCAGCGTCAGGGCGAGGAACCAGAGCGCATAGCGATCGGCCATCCGCACGGCCGGCGCCTTGGATTGCTGCGCCGCCTCGACGAGGCGGACGATGCCGGCATAGGCGCTTTCCGCCGCCGGTCGGGTCGCGATCAGATCGAAGGAAGAGCCGATCCCCATCATGCCGCTCAGCGCTTCGTCATCGGCCGAAAGCCGGACCGGCATGGATTCGCCCGTCAGGGCCGACGTGTCGATCTGGGCGCTTGTCGAGGCGATGCGGCCATCGACGGGCAGGACCTCGCCCTTGCGGATCAGCAGCCGGTCGCCCGGCTTGATCGAGTCGATGTCGACTTCGCGCAATCCGTCTTCCGTGTGCAGCATCGCGGTTCGCGCGACCCGGCCAAGCAGGGCCGTCATCTCCAATCGCGCGCGTCGCTCGGCGTAGTTCTCGAGAAACTGCCCGCCCGCATACATCAGCGCCACGACATTGGCGGCGAGCGGCTCGCGGAAGATCAGGGCCGCCGACATCGAAATCGCCGCGATGATGTCCAGCCCCGCATCACCCCGGCGGAGCGAGGTGACGATCTGGACCAGCAGGCTGAGAAGGACGGGGAGGGTGGCGAAGCCCCAGACAAACGATGCCGAACCCCGGCCGCCGATGAAATAGAGCATCAGTCCGGCCGCGAGTCCCGCCAAGCGCGGCCGCCAGGAGCGCGACATTGCTGGACCAGATCGGCCTGCGCTTTTGCGGCATGGGTAGCGAGATCCCCCAGAGGGTGTGCGTGGGCGGCGATGGCAAAGACGAAGGGCGCGGTTCCGATAATGCCGCGCCGCGTGCGACACCAGCGCATTTTGTCATGGCTGTCGATGGGTGACGGTGGAACTAGCTTGCGCCAGGCGCCGAATTCCCGGATTGCAGCACTTCCCTCAGCACGACCGCCTGATTCTGCGCCTCATCCTTGGCCCCGTAGAGCAGCGTGGTGACCCGGCCGGCGCATTTTTCCCGCAGCGCGGACACAGCCGCGGGATTGGCGGCTAGTTCCTGGCGGTAGCGGACGATGAATTCGTCCCAATTGGCCGCCTCGTGATGAAACCACTGGCGCAGTTCGGTCGAGGGCGCGACATCGCGCGCCCAGAGATCGACGGCGGCGCGTTCCTTGGAGACGCCGCGCGGCCAGAGCCGGTCGACGAGCACCCGGAAGCCATCTTCCGGACTGGCGGGCTCGTAGATGCGCTTCAGCTGAATCATGCCGCGATCATCCGACGAAGCCGGTTTCTCGTCCAGACCCGAGCCTCGCGCCCGATTTCAACCCTTGGCCGGGGCGAGCGTCTTGGGCGGTGCCTGCTGCGCCCGCTGGCCAAACCAGATGCTGCCGAGCACGGCGACCATGCCGAGCCACTGCGCGGCGCTCAGCGTCTGGTCAAGCCACCACCAGCCGAGGATGACGGCCGTCAGCGGGCTCAGGAAGCCGAGCGGCGATACCGTCGCGGGACCGAGCCTCTCAATGCCGCGGAACCACAGCGTATAGGTCATCGCCGCGCCGATGAGGCCGAGATAGACGAAGCCGACAATGTTGGCGCCTGTGAGCGGGGGGAGCGCTGGCTCCAGCCAATAGGCGAGCGGCAGCAGCAGGATGCCGCCGGCGGTCAGCTGCCAGGCGGTGAAGGTGAGGGGCGATACCGGCGGTTGCCAGCGCCGCGTCAGCACGGTGCCGCAGGCCATGGAGAGCGCCCCGGCGAGGCCCGCCGCGACACCCACGGGATCGAGGCTCGCCTGCGGCGTCAGGATCAGCAGCGCGACGCCGCCAATGCCCACGATCGCCGCCAGGATGGCCGCGACGCGCACCGCCGTGCCGAGGAGAGCCCGCGCCAGCAGAATCACCACCAGCGGTTGGATCGCGCCGACCGTCGCCGCGACGCCGCCCGGCAGTCGGTAGGCCGAGACGAACAGCATCGCCCAGAAGATCGAGAAATTGAGCGCCCCCAGCACCAGCACCCGTCCCCACCAGACGCCATGCGGCAGCTTGCGGACCGCCAGCAAGAGCAGGATTCCCGCCGGCAGGGCGCGCAGCACGGACACCGTCAGCGGGTAGCCGGCGGGCAGCAGCTCCGTCGTCACCAGATAGGTGCTGCCCCAAATCGCCGGGGCGATCGCCGTCAGCAGGAGGTCGAGATTGCGGTGCATGGCGCGCGCCTCGGTGATTTATCTTGACATCAAGATACCGGGATATGTCTTGACGTCAAGATATCTTCGATGGGACGATGCGGGCATGGACGCTGTCGACGAAATCCTGGCGCAATGGAACCGCGAGCGGCCCGATCTCGATGTCGGGTCGATGGGGCTGATCGGCCGTCTTGGCCGGATCGCGCACTTCCTGACGCGGGAGATGGACAAGACCTTCGCCGAATATGGCCTGACCGGCGCGAGTTTCGACGTGCTGGCGACGCTGCGCCGCTCCGGCGCGCCCTTCAGCCTTTCGCCGGGCGACCTGCTTTCGACGATGATGATCACCTCGGGCACGCTGACCAACCGGATCGACCAGCTCGAAAAAGCCGGCTTGGTGGCGCGTTCGCACAACCCCGATGACCGCCGAAGTGTTAGCGTCCTGTTAACCCCGAAAGGCCTCGCGACGATCGAAGCGGCGGTGACGGCGCATGTCGCGACGCAGAAGCGGCTGATCGCGCTGCTGTCGCCCGACGAGCAGGCGGCGCTCGACCCCTTGCTGAGAAGTTTCCTCGTGGGCATCGCCGGACGCGCGTCAGGCTGAAGCCGTGTGCCGGGCCTCGTGGTCGAGCAGCCACCGCTTGCGCGCCGTCCCACCGCTATAGCCGGTCAGGGCGCCATCGGCCCCGACCAGCCGGTGGCAGGGGATGACGACGCAGAACGGATTGGCGCCATTGGCGTGGCCGACCGCCCGCGCCGATTGCGGCCGCCCCAGCCGTTCCGCCAGTAGGCCATAGTTGAGCGGGGCGCCGGGCGGGATGGTGCGTAGCGCCTGCCAGACCGTTTGCTGGAACGAGGTGCCGCCGGATCGGACCGCGATCGCATCCAGGGCGGCGAGGGCGCCGGCGAAATAATCCCGCAGGCTCGCGGCGATGGGAGCCGGGACCGCTTCCCGAGTCAGCGCGTAGCCGCCCCGACCCAGCCGGCGATCGAGCAGCCGCGCCAGCCGATCTTCGCAATCGGCGAAATCCGCCGCGCGCAGAAAACCCTCTCTGTCGGCGACCAGCAGCATGTCGCCGATCGGCGTCGGGATGACCTCGAGCGACAGGCGGATCGCGCCGCCGCTTGCAGCAATCGTCCCGAAGCCGGCCGGGCGCGGGTCGGCGTTCATCCGCGCGCTTCCTTGTCCAGCAGCGCCCGCTTGCGCTCGACGCCCCAGCGATAGCCCGACAGCGCGCCGTCATTCCGCACGACACGGTGGCAGGGGATCGCCACTGCGATGGCGTTGGCGGCGCAGGCGCCGGCCACCGCCCGCACCGCCTTGGGCGCGCCGATGCGGCGGGCAATGTCGGCATAGCTCGCGGTCTCGCCGGGCGGGATCTCCCGCAGCGCCTGCCAGACCCGCTGCTGGAAGGCAGTGCCGCGCACGTCGAGGGGCAGGTCGAGCCCGAGTTTCGGCGCCTCGACGAAGCCGACCACCTGCGCCACCAGCCTTTCGAATTCGGCGTCGCCGCCGATCAGCTCGGCCTTCGGAAACCGGTCCTGCAGCTCGCGCGCCAGCGCCTCGGGGTCGTCGCCCAGCGTGATGGCGCAGATACCCCTGGAACTGCGGGCGACCAGGATGGCGCCGAGCGAAGATTGCCCAATCGCGAAGTGGATTCGCGTGTCGGCGCCGCCGGCCCGGAACGCCGTCGGCGTCATGCCGAGCACGGCGTTCGAGGTCGCATAGAAGCGGCCGCTCGACTGGAAGCCGGCATCATAAATCGCCTCGGTGACGCTGCCGGCGCCGCCCGCCAGCTGGTTTCGCGCCCGCGAGGCGCGGTGTGCCGCCGCATAGGCCTTAGGCGTCACCCCGGTCACCGCCTTGAAGATGCGGTGAAAATGGAAAGGGCTAAGGGCGACCGCGCCGGCGAGCTTGGCGAGCGACGGCTCCGTCTCGGCCTCCTCGAGGATCCGGCAGGCGCTGGCCACGATTTCGGCATGCTGCTCGGCCAGCGAGGCGGCGTTGGGCGTGCAGCGCCGGCAGGCGCGGAAGCCTGCCGCCTCCGCGTCCTCGCAGGCGTCGAAGAAGCGGACATTCTCCGGCCTGGCGTGGCGGGAAGGGCAGGAGGGCCGGCAATAGATTCCGGTGGTGCGGACCGCGAAAACGAACGCGCCATCGAAGGCGCGATCGCGCGCCACCACCGCCTGCCAGCGCGGATCGCGCTCGACCGGCGCAAGCGCATCAGCGGGCGCGAGGGTGCTGGCGGGGGCAGGGGCGTCTGGGTGCAGGGCGTGGGCCATGGGCATCATCCTTCGCATGGATCATGCCCCCTAGGTAGGCCCCGGAGCTCCCGCGCGCACTCCGGCCCTTGCTTTTGAATTCTTTGGGGGAAGCGAGGAGCTTGGGCCCTGTCCCCTGGCTTCGCGCTCCCTTTCCGGCAGTCTTCGCCAATTGCACTTTTCCTCAACGGTTGCCGTTGGCGCTCTGAGCCAGAATGGCCGAGTAGGGGTGGTTTGCGGACCGTCAGCTGTCGGACACGTGAGCGTCAAAGCCGACGTCCTCCACACCGGAGCCGCCGCGTGCCGTGCGCCGCAGTGCCTGCGGCGGCTGCCCGAATGCGCGGAGGAACGCGCGCCGCATCCGGTTGCGGTCCGCCATTTCCGGGTCGATGACGACCCCGCGGGGGCGTTGCGAGGGAGGCTCGGCCGGGACGTCAGCGACCCGCTATGGCCAGCCAAGTTCGGCAGCGCGAAGCCTACAGTGGATCGACGCTCATGATCCTCGTCGGGCCCCGCTTCTCTCTGTGTCATTGCCGGGCTTGACCCGGCAATGAGGGCAAAACGTCGCTCCGGACCTGACAAGGGCACTTGGCCCGTTCTGTCAGACTTGCGCCTGACCACCGTCGACGAAGAACTCGACGCCGTTCACGAAGCTCGCCTCATTCGAAGCGAGGAAAAGAACGGCCCTTGCAATCTCCTCGGGATCACCGACACGCCCGAGCGGGATCCGCGAGCCCAGGAAATTGAGAAGCTCCGTTTGCTTTTCAGCATCTTCACCGGCGAGACTGACGAGACCCGGCGTGCGCGTCGCGCCGGGGCTGACGACGTTGACGCGAATGCGGCGCTCCTTGAGGTCGAGGATCCAGTTGCGGGCGAAGTTGCGCACCGCCGCCTTGCTTGCGGAGTAAACACTGAAGGCTGGCGTTCCTTCGCTGCCGGCAGTCGAACCTGTCAGCACGATGGCGCCGCCGTCCTTCAACAGTGGCAAGGCCTTCTGGACAGTAAAGAGCGTGCCCTTCACGTTGGTGTCGAAGGTGGAGTCAAAATGCTCTTCGGTAATCGCGCCCAGCGGGGCAAACTCGCCGCCACCTGCATTCGCGAAGACGACATCGATCTGCGCGTGGTGCTGCTGCACGGTGTCATAGAGTCGATCGATGTCCGCAAAGTTTGCCATATCGCCCCGTACACCTGTCACCCGACCGCCGATCGCCTTGACCGCCGCGTCCAGCACATCCTGGCGGCGCCCGGTGATGAAGACCGATGCACCCTCTTGCGAGAAGGCCTTGGCAGCCGCGAGACCGATGCCGCTCGTCGCGCCCGTTACCACTACGACTTTGTTCTGGAACCTGTTCGCCATCTTCGTTCTCCATCTCTCGGCGACCTGCTCGCCGTTGCCACGAGAGATGAGCCATCAACGATGATGCTTATAGACGGCAGATGTGGCACATAGCGTTCCATTGGAGGAACGATCATGCGCCACGACCTCAACGACTATGTCTACTTCGCTGAAGTGGTTGCCCATGGCGGGTTTGCAGCTGCTGGCCGGGCGTTACGGGAGCCTAAGTCGAAACTCAGCCGGCGGATCTCAGGGTTGGAGGTCCGCCTCGGCGTGCGCCTGATCGAGCGGTCCAGCCGACGCTTCCGGGTCACCGAAGTGGGACAGACCTTCTACGAGCGCTGCCGAGCCATGATGCTGGAGGCGGAGCGGGCAGAAGCGCTCGTCGCGGAGGCACAAGCCGAGCCGCATGGGCGCATCCGCATGAGCTGTCCGCTGAATCTGGCAAAGAGAGTATCCGCTATCGCCGGCGACTTCCTTGCACAATTCCCGAAGGTCCAACTACAACTGGTCGTAACAGACAGAGCCATCGATCTTATCGAAGAGCGTATCGACTTGGCGTTGCGCGTCCGTCGCGAACTGACAAGCGACGCTTCCCTCACCATGCGCTCACTTGGCCGCTCACGCTGGATCCTCGTCGCCAGCCCGCAGGTGGCAAGCCAGTTGGGTGCTGACATCGCCGCTCTCGCCTCTATGGCAACGCTCAGCACGAGCGATGCTGAAGGGGAGATCACATGGACGCTGGAGCGTGACGACGGGGCAACTCATGTGCTGCGCCACGAGCCACGCATGACCTGCGCCGACTACGCAGTCCTCTGCGACGCAGCCGCGAGTGGACTGGGAGTCGCTTTCCTGCCTGACCACGCCTGCGCGGCGCAGGTGGCCGCCGGCAAGCTGGTTCGCGTCTTTCGGGATTGGCGAAGCGAGGACGGTATTGTCCATCTCGTCTTCACAACACGCCGCGGCCTGCCTCCAGCCGTTCGCGCTCTCATAGACCATATGGCGAGAAAGTTCCCCGACCTGCAAGCTCGGGAGGTACCGCAGGCGCTGGGGTGATGGATGAACGTCTGCTTTCGGGATCAGTCGTTAAGAGCGCGAACGGCCAAGATGGCGTCGGTGTCTGCCGCTCCACTGCAAAGCAATGTGGCTGCCTCGCTTTCCTCGTCCGAGACGCACTTTACTAAAATCGCCTCCAAAGCCGGTCTTCGGTCCCAATGCGTTGTGAAATCGGGCATCCGTCGAGCGCCGCTCTCTCCCGCTGAAACCTTCCCATGCGGAAGGTGGCGTCGTATAATGGGGACGTAGGACAGGAACCATGCCGCAGCGCGCTTTCCAGCGGCATTTCCGTTGCCGTTACGATGCCTGCGACGGCCTGCCAGAGGGGACAAGGGCTAGCCAAACGCACCCGCGCACTTCTTTCGCCGGCAAATTTTTCAGGAGGAAGACATGGCCGAAATCAAGGACGTCGATGTCAATGCGCCGCCGCCGAGTGCCGAGTCGTTGCGGAAGGCCATTCTCGAAGAGCGGATGAAGGAGGTCGCCAAGGAGCAGGCGCATCGGTCGTCGCAGAACGAGGCGCTCAACCAGTTCACCGAAAGCTTCCTGCGCGACCAGGTCAGCGACGAGGAGATCGCCAGCGTGCGCCGAGTGGCGATGAACGCGGTCAAGAACGGCAAGTACGAGGCGATGGTCTACACCTTCCCCTCCGTGCTCTGCACCGATAGCGGGCGGGCGATCAACAGCGCCGACCCGGACTGGCCCGAGACGCTACAGGGCAAGGCCCGGCAGTTCTATGAACGCTATCTCCAATACGCCAAGCCGCAGGGTTTCCGGCTCAGCGCCATGATCATCAATTTTCCAAACGGCATGCCCGGGGATGTCGGCTTCTTCCTGAGCTGGAAGAGCGAGGTCCAGTAGGGCGACCCGCCGGGAGCGGGCCATGGAGAGGCGGAGGACAACCGCCTCCCCGAATGGACCCAGGGCGGGCGGCCTTACTTGGAAGCGGCCTTGGCGCGCGAGGTGCGGGCGATGCTTTCCGCGAAAAGAGGCGTCTCGCGGCTGTTGTGGTCGCCGCCCGCGGCCTGGCGCGCGGCTGCGGCCTGCTCGAAGGTCTGGCCGTGTTCCGCGATGAAGGTCATGAACACGTCCGTCGGGTGGCAGGTGACCTTGTTGGTGTAGCGGGTGCGGTTACCCTCGATCGGCTCGGCGATCAGTTCCCAGATGACATTGACCTGCGTCCGTCCGCCGGTGGGAGGGAAGACGTCGGAGATCGAGTTCATGCGGCAATAGGACGGCGTCGCCTCGTCGGCGACATAGTGCTGGACGACCAGGCTGGTGCCGATCATCTCGACATTGATCGACATCTTGCGGCCATCGTCGGTGGAGGTGGTGCCGGCGGCGATATGATCCGGCGGGCAGCAACGCTGATACTCGGCCTCGGGCAGATTGAAGAGCCAGTCGGCAATGTCGATCTGGTCGAAGGGAATGTCGAGTTCGTGGCTGAAGGCGGACTGCGAGAGCATCTTGTCGGTCAGAATTTGCATGGTCTATTCCCTTCCTGCTGTTCGATATCGCGGCCGGGACCGGCGGGAAATTCCGACGGCGCCTCGTTGGCGATGGCTGCCGAGCCCGGTGCGTTGGCTCGAGGGGAAATCTGACAGCCGGCGGGCTTCGCGGAAATTATACACGCAGGGCCAGGCACTTATCCTTTGGTATAGACGCCCCTGGTGAGCCCGGGAGCCGGGCCTGAGGTCGGCCTTTGGAGAGCCGGTGGCTCGCGTGCAACGAGGCGGCGCAGGCGCATTCCCGCCGCCGAGGCCGGGCCGTCGGCGCGCATGCCTTTGGGCCGGATGCACGCGTCCCGCCCGGACGCGGGCACGCTCCGGCGTGCTCGAACCGGCATCCCGCTGACGTGAAAAAGAAGTTCAGCCGAGAATGTCCGGGACGATGTTGCGCGGGGCAGGGTCCTCGGTGAAATCGGACGGGCGCTTCTGCCGCTTGCCGAATTTCGGGATGTCGAAGGGCACGTGCTCGTAGGGAATCTGGCTCAATATGTGGGCGATGCAGTTGATCCGCGCGCGCTTCTTGTCGTTGGACGGCACGATCCACCAGGGCGCGTGGCGCGTATCGGTGGCGCTGATCATCTCGTCATAGGCGCGGCTATATTCCCACCAGCGATTGTAGGATTCGATATCCATCGGGCTCAGTTTCCATTGCCGCAGCGGGTCCTTGACGCGCTGGCGGAAGCGGCGCTCCTGCTCTTCCTCGGAGACATCAAGGAAATATTTGAGCAGGGTGATGCCGCTCTCGATCATGGCGGCCTCGAAGCGCGGCGTCAGTTCGAGGAAGCGGCGGGCCTTCTCCTCGCTGCAGAAGCCCATGACGCGCTCGACGCCGGGGCGGTTGTACCAGGAGCGGTCGAAGATCACGACCTCGCCGCCGGCCGGCAGATGCTGGACATAGCGCTGCATGTAGATCTGGGTCTTCTCGCGGTCGTTCGGCGCGGGCAGAGCGACGACGCGGAAGACCCTGGGGCTCACCCGCTCGGTGAGGCGCTTGATCACGCCGCCCTTGCCGGCCGCGTCGCGCCCCTCGAAGATGATGACGATGCGGGCGCCGGACTTTTTCACCCAGGACTGGAGATGGGCGAGTTCCACCTGCAGCCGCGCCAGCTCGCTGGCATAGCTCCTGCCCTGGCCGTCCGGCGCTGCCTCGGCGACGACCGATCCCGAGCCATGCGGGGCTGATGCCTGCTTGGCCTTCTTGTCCTTGCTCATTCCCACCTCCTGCTGCGCACAGTCATGGAGCGATCAGTGCCTCGCCTCGAACGCCTGATACGCGTCTTCGAGGATGTCGAAGATCATGTCGGCGCCGACGATGTCGATGATGCCGGCGCGCTCGAGCATATCGCGCGCCTCGGCGTGCAAATCGGCGATGCCGAGGCGGATGTCGCGCTGGCGAAGTTCCTCGCAGACCTCGCCGAGCATCTCCGCCGCCGAGCTGTCGATCTGCGCGATGGCGCTGGCGTCGAGCACCAGCCAGCGCGTGCCCTCCGGCAGTCCCTCGGCGATGGCGCGCAGGCGCGTCGCGATATAATCGGTGTTGAAGAACAGCAGGCTGCCCTGGATCAGGCACACCGCGAAACCGGGCACGGCGCGCGCCTCCGGGCTCCGGTGCAGCTTGTAGAAACCCTCGTGATCGGCGATCCGGCCGAGCATGGCGTCGCGCGGGAACATCAGCTTGCGCAGCACATAGGCGAGCGTCGCGCCGATGGCGATGACCACGCCGTTGAGCACGCCGAGGCCGATTGGCCCCCACATCGCGATCAGCGCGAACGCGAACTCCATCGGGCTGATGCGCCAGATCTGCCGCATGGCGCCGATGTCGATCATGTTGAGCGCCGTGGCGGCAAGGATGGCGCCCAGCGCCGGGATCGGGATGATGCGCAGCGCCGGGCCCAGGAACAGCAGCGTCGCCACCAGCGTCAGCGCGGCGACCAGGCTGGTCAGCTGCGAGCGGCCGCCGACCGCGAGGTTGACGGCGGTGCGCGAATCCGACGCCGAGACGGGGAAGGCGCCGAACAGGCCGGCGGCGAGGTTGGCGGCGCCGAAGCCGATCAGCTCGCGGTTCGGATCGACCGTCTCGCCGGAGCGGGCGCCGAAGCTGCGCGCGGTGATGATGCCGGCGCCGTAGCTCACCAGGAAGATCGCCGCCGAGCCCAGCGCCAGCGTCTGCAGCGGCAGGCCGGCGAGGCGGGGCAGGGCGAGGTGCGGCAGGCCGGCGGGAATGTCACCGACGATGGCGATGCCGCGCGCCTCGAAGCCGAACACCGCCGAAAGCAGCACCGACAGCACCACCACCAGCACCGGCCCCGGCACGGGAAACTTGGTGATCCGCACGATCTGCAGCAGCGCGAACATGGCCAGCGCCAGGATCAGCGACGGCCAATGGATCAGATTGGCCTTGCGCAGCAGGTCGATCAACGGCCGCAGCAGGCCCTCGGAATCGACCTTGACCCCGGTGACGCGGCTGATCTGGCCGATCAGGATCGAGAACGAGATGCCGATGAAGAAGCCGGTCAGGATCGGCCGCGACAGGAAACTCGCCAGCACGCCGAGCCGGAACAGCCGGGCGAGCAGGCAGAGCAGCCCGACGCCGAGCGCCAGCATCGCCGCGATCGCCACCCGCTCGCCCCCGCCGACATCCGGCACGCTGGCGGTGACGGCAGCGAGCGTCGCCGCCAGCACGGTCATGGTCGCGGCGTCAGGCCCGACGATCAGGTTTCTGGACGGGCCGAACAGCGCATAGGCGGCGAGCGGCGCGATGCTCGCATAAAGCCCGGTCTGCGGCGGCAGGCCGGCAATGGCGGGATAGGCGATGGCGCTGGGCAGGCCGACGGCCGCGACCGCGAGCCCGGCCGAGAGGTCACGCGTCAGCCAGGCCGGCTGGTAGCCGGCAAGGCCCGCGGGCATGCGAAGCGGAAAGGTCCACCGGCCGGAGTGCATGTTGACCACCTGCGCCGGCCTTCGCCTGAAAACCGGCCTCCCTCGCCATGCGATGCAGTCCATCCACCACGGCGCCGAGCATACACCGGATGACCCAAGGGAAACAGGTGGCGCGGCGGGTGCCTCCCGCGCCGGTTGAAGGCGGACGCGCCGTGCCGCATCCCCCGCGGAGCGGCCGCCTCCCATCTCCGGTTGCGAATGCGCGGCGCGTCAATTGACCGGCGCGGGGCGGGCCTGTTCAATGCAACCGGGAGTGCACAGGGGACTGCCATGCAAAGATTGATTCGAAGACTGGCCGCCGTCGCGGTGCTGGCGCCGGCCTTGCTGGTCTCGGCCGGCCAACCCGGCCAGGCGCGGGATGGCCGCAACACCGCCGCCATCCTGGGCGGCATCGCCGGCGTCGCCGTGGGCGCGGCGATCGCCGACAGCGCCAACCGCAACCGTGAGATCTATGGTGCGCCGCCGCCGCCCGCCTATCGCCCGCCGGCGCCGTTCTCGCCCGCCGGCGGCATCATCTGCTATCCCGAACAGCGCGCCTGCTACAACAACGGCGGCGCCTATAGTGGCAACTG
Source organism: Kaistia sp. UC242_56 (assembly GCF_044452255.1). Taxonomy (NCBI): domain Bacteria; kingdom Pseudomonadati; phylum Pseudomonadota; class Alphaproteobacteria; order Hyphomicrobiales; family Kaistiaceae; genus Kaistia; species Kaistia sp. UC242_56. The sequence goes on along the minus strand of NZ_JBIOAN010000002.1, from coordinate 3,012,424 downwards.
GACCTGGCGCGTTTATGGCCGCTGAGGGGAACACCATGCTCGCACATAGCTTCCGGCCCGCCCGCGCGATCCGCGCAGCCCTCGCCGCTACCGCGATCGCCGCCCTTTTCGCCGCCGCCCCCGCCTGGGCGCAGACGGCGAACATCGCCCCGGAACCGCCGGCCGGCGCCACCGCGCCCGCGCCCGACGCCGACAATGACCGCGCCGACGCGGCCTGGGCCGATTTCCTGGAGACGGAAGGCGCCATCCTCGCCGATGCCCAGTTCGCGGCGCTGAACAACCTCGCCTTCCAGGCAGCCGCCGTCCGCGTTTGCGACGGCCACGGCCTCGCCAAGGAAACGTTCGGCAAGGCGATCGGCGACGTGATTGCCAGCGGCGACAAGGAACTGACCGACGAGCAGGCCGAGGAACGCAAGACCGCCATCCTCGTCGCCTTCGGCGCCCGATACGGCCTGTTCATCGCCGAAGCCCATGGCGACAAAACAGACTTCTGCGCCGCCGCCGCCAAGCTGAAGGCCGAGCCGGACGGCACGCCGGTGTTTCTGGAGTAGGCTTTTGTCCCGGGGCGGCACTTCGGTGCCGCTTCGTTTCAACGATCGGGTTTAGGTAACGGAGAATTCCGATCTGGCCCGCAGCGTCGAACAGCCTCGCCGTCCAGGCGGCGGTGCGCATCTGCGAAGGCGGCGGCCTCGTCAGGAGAGCGTTCGGCAAGGCGATCGGCGACTTGATTGCCAGCGGTGACAAAGAGCTTTCGGACGAGGACGCCGAGGCGCGCAAGACGGCGATCTTCGGCGCCCGCTACCGCCTGTTCTATCACTGCGGCCCGTGGCGACAAGGCCAACTTTTGCGCCGCCGCCTTCTTCTGTTGCCAAATTCTGTTACTGCACAAAGAGCGATAGCTCTCTGCGTCCCTAACTAAACTGCTTGGCGCTGACAGCCAATTAGCCTGACAGGGCGCCATGTAGTTGTACGGTTTAGCAAAGCCGAGGATAGGGTCTTTGAGGGTGGCTATGATAACGCAAGCTCTCTCTGTGCCGCGTGATAGGATGTTACTTTGTCACTGTTGGCGCCAAGATCAAGCCAGAATACGGCATTGTAGAAATATCTCTCACCTCTGTTTGTATACTCATCCATGATGATTTCTATGCGTTTCTTTGTGAGGCATGATACGGCTTTGAGGGCGATGCATTTCCTCACGCCATCGGATGAAGATCGTAACCATGTCACGATCTGGTTGTTATCAAGGGAACGAAAAGTCTTTTGAGGCAGCTCGCGGATTACAGCGCTTCTCAACCCTTCTGGCATCTCCATTGCGAGCAGATCACCTACTCGCTCGCGCCCCAATGCGACGACGGCTTTGGCAGAAGCTTCATACTCCTCCCTTTGGGCGAAATAGGTCAGTATCGACAGCCCTCTCTTGTTAACGTTTTGAACAAGGACAACTACACGGCTGACATCATCCCAGTTTCCAAATTTCTTTAGATAATTAAGCAATTCTTCTGAATAGTATAAAGAGTTCTCGTCGATTTTTTTTCTGATAAGGGTGAGGTGCTTTTTGACATTTTTCGAACATAGGAGTGAGATAGCCTTCTGAAGCATTCTTCCGCGAACAAATTCATCCAGTCTTGCCTCAGAGGTCGATACCTCGGTTATTTGTGTCTTTAGTCTTTTGTTTTTGATAAAACTGACGAAGTTGTCTTCAATATTGTCGATAAATTCCTTTTCCATTTGCTTGAAATACTTGTCGTAGAGGGCGAACGATATATCGTGACTATACAGACCTTCGCCGTCAACTCGCCCTCTTAATTCGGAGAGGCTCCGCTGACAGAGTATCTCGTGCTTATAATTCTCAAATTCGTCCTCACCGGGAAAGTCTCTACTTTCTGAAAAGGCGAGACCAGCCTGTTTCTGGGGCTTCACGACTATCGCGCGTGCATCGGAGAGTGAGAACTCCAATAGCTTTCGCGATAGTGCCCTAGCCGCTAGCCCTCTAGTCTCTGGGTCAATGCTTTGAGCAAGAGCTTTGGCATCATCAACATCGATCGCGTTCCGACGGAGTAACTCTATTGCTACCATCCGGCGAAAGACAGTTGACCTATTTGTCAGGCACTTTCTGAGGAGGTTTGTCTCCAGGACTGGCGGAGCGGCGAGAAGTTTCACCGCGAGGCTAGCAGGGACCTCAGCGTCCTCGCGGCTTGAGATAAACGTGAGTGCATCATAAATGCTGTTTCGTGCGAGGATAGTTGCCTTTGCAAATACAGCTGCGCGGGAAACGTCCGTAGCCGATGCATCAAGAAGCTTGTCAATTTGACCTATGTCCGCGGACGAGCCACAGGAAGAAAGGTAACTGAGAGCTGCTACGACTAGATCGTTTTCTGCTTGAAGCCATACATTGATAAATCTCTTGCTTCCTCTTGGAGGTATGCGCTCCGAAGGGGGCCCGTCGATAAGGGTAAGTGCCAAAAACGCGTTCTTGCGTTGGCTTGAGCTGCCAACCAGCGTCCGAAACTCCAACTCATCCTGAGGGTCGTTTGTCTTTTTGAATAGCCAATGCCACAGGGGAGCATTCTGCGAACTGAAGTGTTCAAGTCCTGCGTTCATCAGTCCGATGACCTCCCTCTTTGTGAGGGCAGTGCTATTCCTCAAATTGAGGTACATAAGATTCGAAGTCGTGTGGTCCAAGTGTTTGGTTGTCATTCTGGGACTGCTGTAGAGTGGTTGCTAGAAGGCGGAATCTGGCAGCCTCCGTTGGACTAAACTCGAATTCGGTCTCCTTTGACGGCCTTGCCATCAGCTCAATAACAAAGTCCTGCGCAGCGGGAGAGAATAGTAGTCCGCTTGCCGTGGGTGGCTCGACCGGCTTCTTGAAATCTAAGGATACAACTTTAGATTTTTCTTCACGTTGTGTGTCAATATCTTCGGATATTTGATTTTGAAGAAATAGAGAAATTATTGATCGGAAGTGATGCTCGAACTCGCGGATATCTTCGAAGGTTTGGTAAACGCCATCATAACCTTCTGTGAAACGTTTTTTAAATGCGAGCACGCTTTCAAGCTGAGGACCTGCATCTCGGGAGTCTTCGTCGCTGATTGTCTTGAAGAGCAGCGAGATATTCGGCTTTCCCGTTTCTTTGAATCGGGCAACGGAGCGTTCGTACTCTTCCTCAAATCCTGAAGAATAGGCTCCTCCTTGCGGCCCTGGAGGGCTTCCCCATCTTTTCCATACTGCACCGACGAAAAAGTTGCACTGATCGAGGTCGCGGTTGATTATTTCCTGCGCCCTACCATGCTGTGCAATTGTGCTTTCCCAGCCAACTAGTTCGAACTGATAGCCTTGAATGTTTGCGTGATTCTCGTTTTCTTCTTCAACAATTCTCTTGGCGGATTTTCTTTCCTCGGTCAGATCGCCAGGCGATGCCAAGAATACTTTTATTATTGATCGGTTTATTGACATTCTTTCGGCACATGTTGTTGAATTGATGTCGTACTGTATTGCGATCTGGATTTGTCTGCTACTATGGTTGGATTAAGTAGGATCTAAAATATGTAAAGTTCGCGGCGGCTTTGTACTCGCAATGCTCCGGCAACAATCTCTGCGAGGTTCCTTACCGATATTGAGACAATGTATCGCAAAAAGTTCGGGTGACCCTAGAACTAGGCGTTCGAGGCATTGATATCCAAGCGTATTCGAAGCCAGCTTCTCATCTGACGCCCACTACTCACCCCGCCGCAAACACCTTCGCCACCACGGCCCTTGCGTCCGTCTGGATCTGGGCCAGGTGGTCGGCGCTTAAAAAGCTTTCGGCGTAGATCTTGTAGACTTCTTCCGTGCCGGAGGGGCGGGCGGCGAACCAGCCGTTTTCGGTCACCACCTTGATGCCGCCGATCGAGGCGTCGTTGCCCGGTGCGCGGGTGAGGCGGGCCGTCACCGGCTCGCCGGCAAGCTCCGCCGCGTCGATCTTGGACGGGTCGAGCTTTCCAAGGATCGCCTTCTGCTCCACCGTCGCCGGGGCGTCGATGCGCGCGTAATAGGATTTGCCGAGATCCGACGTGACCGACTGGTAGAGCTGGTTGGGGTCCTGGCCGGTGGTGGCGGTGATCTCGGCCGCCAGCAGGCCCATGATCAGGCCGTCCTTGTCGGTGGTCCAGACCGAGCCGTCGCGGCGCAGGAACGAGGCGCCGGCGCTTTCCTCGCCGCCAAAGGCGAGCGAGCCGTCGATCATCCCGGCGCTGAACCATTTGAAGCCGACCGGCACCTCGACCAGCTTGCGGCCCATCTTGGCGACGACGCGATCGATCATGCCGCTGGAGACGGCCGTCTTGCCAAAGGCGCTCGCTTCGTTCCATTCCGGCCGGTGGCGGCAGAGATAGGCGATCGAGGCGGCGAGGAACTGGTTGGGGTTCATCAGCCCGCCCGAGGGCGTGACGATGCCGTGGCGGTCGGCGTCGGTGTCGTTGGCGAAGGCGATGTCGAATTTTTCGGCGAGCGCGATCAGCGGCGCCATGGCGTAGGGCGAGGAGCAGTCCATGCGGATCTTGCCGTCCCAGTCCGCCGTCATGAAGGCGAAGGTCGGGTCGACGATGTCGTTGACGACGGTGGCGTCGAGCTTGAAGCGCTCGATCATCGGCTCCCAGTAGCGCACCGCCGCGCCGCCGAGCGGATCGATGCCTATCTTCACGCCGGCCGCGCGAATGGCTTCCATGTCGATGACGGAGGCGAGATCGGCGACATAGGGGGTGATGTAATCGTACGGGCGGATGCAGGCTTCCTTGCGGGCGCGGGCGAAGGGCATGCGCTTCACGCCCGCGAGTTTTGTCGCCAGGAACTCGTTGGCCGCCTTGCCGATCCAACCGGTGACGTCGACATCGGCCGGGCCGCCATTGGTCGGGTTGTACTTGAAGCCGCCATCATCGGGCGGATTGTGCGACGGGCTGATCACGATGCCGTCGGCGAGGCCTTCGGTGCGGCCTTTGTTGTAGGTGAGGATGGCATGCGAGATGACGGGCGTGGGCGTATAGCCGAGATGCTCGTCGACCATGGTCTCGACGCCATTGGCGGCCAGCACCTCGATCGCCGAGGTGAGGGCGGCTTCGGAGAGGGCGTGGGTGTCCATGCCGATGAAGAGCGGGCCGGTGATGCCGGCTTGGCTCCGATAGAGGCAGACGGCCTGGGTGATCGCCAGGATGTGCCATTCGTTGAAAGCGCTAGCGAAGGCCGAGCCGCGATGGCCGGACGTGCCGAACGCCACCTTCTGGGTCGCGATCGCCGGGTCCGGCGTCAGCGCGAAATAGGCGGTCATCAACCGCGGAATGTTGGTGAGGGCCGAACGGGGAACCGGCTTGCCGGCGAGAGGATGGAGCGTTGCTTCCGACATATTGTTTTCTCTGCGATTCCACACGATCGGGAGAGGATCATGATCGGCGGCGCGGGCGCGGGCAACCACCGTTTTCGGGTTCGTTCGCGAGGCGGGGATAGCGGGCAGGGGCCGGGTCAGCCCGCGCTGGGTTTCCGGGGCTTTTTGGCCTTGGCCTGGTTCCGCGCGATCGCCGCGCGGATCAGCGCCTGGAACGCCGCCTCGTCGATCGCCTCGCCCTCGTGGAGGTCGATGGCGCGGCGGGTGTTTCCCTCGAGGCTCGCATTGAACAGGCCCGAAGGGTCGTCGAGCGCGGCGCCGTTGGCGAAGGTCAGCTTGACGGCGGATTTGTAGGTCTCGCCGGTGCAGATGATGCCGTCCTGCGACCAGACGGGCACGCCGCGCCATTTCACCTCTTCCACGACATCCGGGTCGGCGTCGCGGATCAGCCGGCGGACATGGGCCAGCGTCTCGCCGCGCCAGTCGGCCAGTTCGCGGATCTTCGCGTCGATCATGTCGGAGGCGGGGACGCCTTCCGCCGGCTCTGCGTCGTGCATGGGCTTGGTCATGGCATGTCCTCCCTTCACATCTTTTCGCCGGGCAGGCGGCTCGCCTGCTTCACCCAGGCCTCGAACTGCGCCTCGTCGAACGGGCGATCCTCATGGATATGGAAGTAGCGCACATGGGCCTGCTTCGAGGATTCCGGCGGCGGCGGATCGAGGGCTGCGCCGCGGAAGAAGGCGACCTTGACGTATTTGGTCATGCAGTGAAGGCCGAGGAACCAGCCATCCTCGTCGGCGCCATAGAGGGGCGAGTTCCATTTGACCGCCTTGCGCACCCCCGGCACCGCGCGGGTGATGATGGCGTCGAGGCGCTTGCCGACCGCGTGCTTCCATTCCGGCATGGCGGCGATATAGGCCTGCACGGGTTCATCGCCAAAGCCCTTGCGAATCTGCGGATTGCCGCCGGCGAGGAGTAGGGCTCTTGCCGTATCGTTGTCGGCCGCGGGCTTCGCGGCGGATCTGGCCGTGGCGGGCTGTCTCGCCGGCTTTTCGGTCATGGCTTCGCTCCCGATCTTGTTGTTCAACGCAGCGTTTGCCGAAAAGCATAGCGGCGGGGCGTAACATGACCAAGGCGGACTCGGCGCTATTCCGGCTTCCGAAACGTCAGGCCGTGCTCGACGGCCGCCTTGCCGAACTTGCCGCGCACCTTGTCGATCGCTGCCTCGGCCTTGGCGCGCTTGGCGGCGGCGGGGTCGACGAGATCGTCCGGATCGGCCCGCTGCGGATCGGAGAAATCCGATACCGACACGCCGATCAGGCGATAGGTGGTGCCGTCGGTCTCATGCGCCAGAAGCTGCTCGGCCGTGCGAAAAATGCGGTCGGCGAGGCGGGTCGGGTCGGCGAGCTGGCGCGAGCGGGTGCGCAGCTTGAAGTCGGAGGATTTGAGCTTCAGCGTGACGTTGCAGGCGGCGAGCTCGGCGCGCTTCAGGCGGGCGGATACCTTTTCCGACAGGCGGCGCAGGATCGGCCGGAGCGTTGCGAGGTCGGCATGGTCGTGGTCGAAGGTGGTCTCGGCGCCGATCGATTTGGCCTCGTGGCGCGGCTCGACGGTGCGGCGGTCGTCGGCGCGGGCGAGGCGGGCGAGCCGCAGGCCCATGACGCCATAGCGCTTGGCGAGGTCGCTCTCCTCCATGCGCTGCAGTTGGCCGATCGTCTTGATGCCCTGTTCGGCGAGCTTCGCCTCCAGCGCCTTGCCGACGCCCCAGATCATGCCGACCGGCTTTTCGGCCAGGAAGGTCAGCGCTTCTGCGCGGCCGATGACGGAGAAGCCGCGCGGCTTGTCGAGGTCGGAGGCGAGCTTGGCCAGGAACTTGTTGAAGGAGAGCCCGACCGAGATGGTGATGCCGATCTCCTGTTCGACGCGGCGGGCGAAGCGGGCAATGGTCAGCGCCGGCGCGGCGCCATGCAGCCGCTCGGTGCCGGAGAGATCGAGGAAGGCTTCGTCGATCGAGATCGGCTCGACAAGCGGCGTCAGCTCCTGCATCAACGTGCGGATCTGCTGGCCGACGGCGACGTATTTCTCCATGTTCGGCCGAATCACAACCGCGTCCGGGCAGAGGTCGAGCGCCTTGTACATCGGCATGGCCGAGCGGACGCCGTGGATGCGGGCGATGTAGCAGCAGGTCGAGACGACGCCGCGCTTGCCCCCACCGATGATGACGGCCTGGTCGGCAAGGCTCGGGTCGTCGCGCTTCTCGATCGAGGCATAGAAGGCGTCGCAATCGACATGGGTGATGGAGAGCGTGCCGAGTTCCGGGTGCGCGGCGATGCGCGGGCTGCCGCAGGCGCGGCAACGCGGCCCGGAAGCGGGCGTCAGGCAGTCGCGGCAGAAGCCGGCAATGGCATTGGCAGGGATCGACATGACGGCCCGGTGGCGGCGCGATGCCGCGTGAGGGGAAACTATCCGTCCGGCAGCCTGGCTGCAATTGATGCGGCGGGGCGGCGGCGCAAGGTCGCTGCGGGCCGCAATCCTCCATGCTTTCCGCCTGTTCAGTTGCGATGCGGCAGAGGCGGGTGATATAGCGAGCGGATCATTTCCGCCGTGGCCGGCGCGCTCAACCGGCTCTCAACGGCTCTTGCCAAAGGGTTCTCGCCATGTCCGTCGACATCGCCACCGTCAAGCGGGTCGCTCATCTCGCCCGGATCGCTGTCACCGAGGAGGAAGCCCAATCCTTCCAGGGCGAGATCAACGCGATTCTCGGCTTTGCCGAGCAATTGAACGAGGTCGATGTCGAGGGCGTCGAGCCGCTGACCTCGGTCGTCGCGCAGACGATGAAGAAGCGCGCTGATATCGTCACCGACGGCTTCTATGCCGATCGCGTCGTCGCCAATGCGCCGATCTCGGACGATGATTTCTTCGTCGTGCCCAAGGTCGTCGAGTGACCGCCGGGCGCTAGACGCCGACTTTTCCGAAGAGGGCGCCGCGCGTCCTCAAGCCCGGTGACGCCGCGCACCGCCTCCTGACATTCGAGATGCCGATGTCTTCGACCGACCTGACCAGCCTGACCATTGCCGAAATCCGCGACGGCCTCACCGCCAAGGCCTTCTCTGCCACGGAACTGACCAAGGCCTATCTCGCCTCGATGGAGGCGGCGCGCGCGCTCAACGCCTATATCGTCGAGACGCCGGAGCAGGCGCTCAGCATGGCGGCGGCTTCCGACGAGAAGCTGGCCAAGGGCGAGGCGCGTGCGCTGGAAGGCGTGCCGATCGGCGTCAAGGACCTGTTCGCGACCGAGGGCGTGCATACCCAGGCCGCGTCGCACATCCTCGACAGGTTCAAGCCCAACTATGAATCGACCGTCACGGCCAATCTCTGGAACGACGGCGCGGTCATGCTCGGCAAGCTGAACATGGACGAGTTCGCCATGGGCTCGTCGAACGAGACGTCGTTCTACGGCCCGGTCGTCAATCCCTGGCGCAAGGAGGGCTCCAACGCGCCGCTAGTGCCGGGCGGCTCGTCGGGCGGTTCGGCCGCCGCCGTGGCCGCGCGCCTTTGCGCGGGTGCTACCGCGACCGATACCGGCGGCTCGATCCGCCAGCCGGCCGCCTTCACCGGCACGGTCGGCATCAAGCCGACCTATGGCCGCTGCTCGCGCTGGGGCACGGTCGCCTTCGCCTCGTCGCTGGACCAGGCCGGCCCGATCGCCCGCACGGTCCGGGACGCCGCGATCCTGCTGAAGTCGATGGCTTCGGTCGACGCCAAGGACACCACGTCCGTCGACGTGCCGGTGGGCGATTACGAGGGCGCCGTCGGCCAGTCGGTGAAGGGCCTGCGGATCGGCATCCCGCGCGAATACCGGCTCGACGGCATGTCGGCCGAGATCGAGGCGCTCTGGCAGCAGGGCATCGCCTGGCTGAAGGAAGCCGGCGCCGAGATCGTCGACATCTCGCTGCCGCACACGAAATATGCCCTGCCGGCCTATTACATCGTCGCGCCCGCCGAGGCTTCGTCGAACCTCGCCCGCTATGACGGCGTACGCTACGGCCTGCGCGTGTCGGGCGAAGACATCGCCTCGATGTATGAGAACACCCGCTCGGCCGGCTTCGGTCATGAAGTGAAGCGCCGCATCCTGATCGGCACCTATGTGCTGTCGGCCGGCTATTACGACGCCTATTACGTCCGCGCGCAGAAGATCCGCACGCTGATCAAGCGCGATTTCGATCTGGCTTTCGAAGCGGGCGTCGATGCCGTGCTGACGCCGGCGACTCCTTCGGCCGCCTTCGGCCTCGCGGAAATGACGACGGCCTCGCCGGTGGAGATGTACCTGAACGACATTTTCACCGTGACGGTCAACATGGCGGGCCTGCCGGGCCTCGCCGTTCCGGCCGGCCTCGACAAGTCGAAGCTGCCGCTCGGCCTGCAGCTGATCGGCCGCCCGTTCGAGGAAGAGACGCTGTTCCGCCTCGGCCAGGTGATCGAGGATGCCGCCGGCACCTTCACGCCGTCCAAGTGGTGGTGACATGATCCGCAAGCCGGCCGATTGCACCACCAAGGCGCATATCCGCACCGAGATCGATCGGCTGGATGCCGATCTCGTCGCCTTGCTGGCGGAGCGCTTCGGCTATGTCCAGCGGATGGCCGAGATCAAGTCTTCGCCGGACGAAGCGCTGGTGCCCGAACGGGTTGACGAGGTGCTCGACCGCGTCGCCGTGGCGGCGGGGGAAGCTGGCCTCGACGAACAGCTGGCGCGCGATCTCTGGCGCCGGCTGATCGAGTGGAACATCGAGTTCGAGCGGCGCACCATCGCCGCGCGCCTCGCGCAATAGGAAATGAATCGGCGGGCCCTCGAGCCCGCCGATTTGCTTTAGCGGTTGTCCAACTGGGCCCGCACCGCGTCCAGGCCTGTCCGCGTGATGCGGTAGGGCGCGCCGTTCTGCGACGCGATCAGCCGCCGCCGCTTCAGGCGCTGGAACAGGTCGAGCGAACAATCCGTCAGGATCCAGCCGTCCCGGGTGGTGCAGTCTACCGCGATGATGCGGCCGGATTCATTCTTGCAATGGCGGATAACGCCGCCCTGAGCGAGCGCGTGCAAGACACGCTGCTCGACTTTCGAGACATTCATGATGGGATTTCGTTCAGGAATCAGGTGATCGTAGCCGCGATTCCGCGGGCCGCGCGCCGAGGGCGCGAGGACTTCAATCCCTGCCGCTTACGGGCAGGGGATCACCGGGACTGCGAAGTAGTCGACATCCAAACTCCTGAGACAGTAGAGCTTGTAATGCTGTCCATTGGCGCGGGCAAGCCAGTTTGGCATGGTAAGGGCCGCGCGTTGGCCTCCGTTGCTTCGCGGCAACGTTCGTTTGGGAGGAAGAGGATGGATCGGACACCTACCGCATCGCCGGAAAGCTTCCGCGCGACGCTTGCCGATGCCGAGCCGCCCCCGGGGCTCTCGACGCCGCTGCGGGCGCTCTGGCATCTGGAAAAGGGCGAGTGGGAGGCGGCGCACGCCCTGGTCCAGGATGACGCCAGCCGCGCCGGCGCCTGGGTGCACGCCCATGTCCACCGGATCGAGGGCGATCTCTGGAACGCGCGCTATTGGTATGGTCAGGCCGGACAGAAGGCGGGCGAGGGCGACCTCGCCGCCGAGCGCTCGACGATCCTGGCCGCGCTGCTACGGGACTGACGGGCAAATGGAAACCCGGCGGATCGCTCCGCCGGGTCCAGGATCCATGCCTCGCGGCGTGGAACCGTATCGCCTACCAGGAGCGCTTCAGCCAGACCGTGGTCGACCAGGCGTCGCCGTCGATGGCAGCCGTATCGGAATCGATCTTGTTGTAGGCAGCATCGACCATCAGGTCGAGGCCCTTGACCGGGGTGAAGTTGACGGCGCCGCCAACGCGGAAGGCGTCGAATTCGCGGTCAGCCCAATTGGTATAGTCGGCGGTGCCGTCAAACTTGGCGTAACCGACCGTGAGCGCCGACCAGACGCGATCGGTCCAGACATGCTTGTAGGACGCGAAGGTGCTCCAGCTGTCGCCGGGAACCTGATCGAGACCCTTGCCGCCCGTCATCGCGCCGTAACCGGTGTAGCCGGCAACCGACGAACCGCCCGTGATGCCGGTAAACGAGTTGCCGTTCTGGGCATAAGCCGCGTAGAGCTGGAACTTGTCGCCCTTCGTGATGCTGTCGAGCGCCAGTTCGACGATACCACCTACGGCGAAGCCATCCTGCGGGTCGCGGCGGTTGTTGACGATATCGACGGCGTGCTTGAAGTAGGCACCGGCAATCTTGGTCTTGAAGATGCCGCTGCTATAGGTCACGGCGCCGATGACGTCCGGCATGTTGTCGTTGCCGCCATACGTCTCAGAATAGCCGACAGCGTTACGATCGCGCGGATCTTCGAGCGAGACGGCGAGACCGAAGCCGTTCACCGTATAGGAAAGCTCGATGTGGTCGGTCTTGGTGTCCGACGAATAGCTGCCCTTATCCGTGAAGCCCTGGCCGAAATCGAACAGCGAGTTCGAAGTAACCGGCCTTGACCGGCCCGAACTGCAGCCAGGCGGTGTCGACATAAGCCGAATTGGTCGAGGCGTTGACGTAGTCCGCGAGCGTCTCGCCGCCGTCGGCGGTGTTGCCGGTCTTGGCGCGGTAATCGATCCAGCCGGTCAGATTGCCGTATTCGGTGATCGACGAAGCCGTGACCTGAATGGAGGCCTCGGTGACGAAGTTACCCCAGTTGCTGGTCGGGTATGCCTTGTTATAGGCGGGGAAGTTTGAAGAGTTGTCACCGAACGAGGTGATGAACTTCACATAGCCGCCGACCTTGATGCAGGTGTCGGTGCCGGGCGAATAGAAGAAGCCCTTGCCGAAGGCGTCGCAGACCTTCACGTAGTCGACCGGTTCGGCGACGGTGAGATCGGCGGCATTGGCTGCGCCAGCGACCATGATCGCGGCCGCGGAGCCGAGAATTACAGACTTAAACGTCATTTCTGACCTTCCAAAATTGGGAGGGTACAAATGCGCAGCCGCTCCGGCCCCGTGCTGACCCGCAGATCAGACCGGTGCGACAGCAAAGCGCCCCAGACCCCCATTCCTGTTGGCCGTCGCGCATCCGTGTTTCGGACACTGCGTACGGTGCCGGCTGCGACCCCTCGCGGCTGGCACCGGCAACCTAGCCACCGCACACTATGGTGCAACGCAAAAGCAGCGACATTTGAAGTATAACGGTTTTATGAATTTCACTAGTGGCTTAATTATCCCGACTTATGCATCATTTTGCCGGCTCTTCATAATTATGATGAAAATCTATATTTTAGAATCTATGTATATATCTAATTGACCCGATCTGCTTCACAAAAATGGACAAGCCGCAACAGTCCTTGCGAGGTATGCGCGGCAGAATCAACATGATTCCCAATGTTGCCATGTTTGATTCAAGCTTTCGCCACGATCCCTTTCGCGCTCTCGTGCCGCAGAGTTAACCACGATATTGCGCGTGACGATCATAGCAAGTAATGCGGTTTACCACGCCGTCTCACTGTATTGCGATGCGATAAATAATTCAAAATTTGAAATGAATGGCAGTTAGATCGGGGAGAATCCATGCTTGATTCGGCCTCTGCTGTAAGATTGTCGCGTTATTATTTTAGTTTCCTTGAAACCTTCCCGGGATAGTTAGCGTTACATCGTCCTAAGGGTGGGCTTTGTGTAACGTGCAGCAATGGAGGGCTTCATGATCGGACTTCGAATCGCGGCCACATCGGCAGCGTTGCTGATGGGAACCATGCTGGCGCCGGCTTACGCCGACGGCGGTCTAGGCGGTGTCGTCAGCGGCGTTACAGGAGCCGTCGGGGGAACCGTGTCCGGTGTGACCGGAGCGGTGGGCGGAGCCGTCGGTGGCGGTCTCGGCTCCACGGTCTCCAATACAGGCAATGCCGTGGGTGGAACGGTTGCCGGTGTGGGCAATGCCGTCGGCGGCACCGTCAATGGCGTCACCGGCGCCGTGGGCAACACCGTCGGGAGCGTCACGGGCGGGCTGACCGGCAATACGTCCGGCACCTCGTCCATGAGAAACACCTCGCGGTCGACGCTGCTCTCCGGAATCGACGCCCGCGTCGATGTTCTGTCCAAGCGCGAACTGGTCCGGCTGTGCCTCAGTGTCGGCGGGCAGGCGGGCTGCGGCGGAAGCCGTGAACAGGTCGTCCAGCTTGTCGATGCCAGGCTCAAGCTCCTCTCCAAGGACCAGTTGGCCAATGTCTGTGTCAATGTCGGCGCAAGCTGCGGCGGCAAGGACGCCCGAGGCGGCACTAGGATCACCGCCAATGTGCTCGGCAAGAACGGCGTTGCCAATGCCCGCGTTCGGTCCAGGCTGATCGGCGGCATCAACGCCAAGGCGGCGGTGCTGTCCAAGAAGGAACTGGCGAAGGTCTGCCTCAATGCCGGCGGCGGCTCCGCCTGCGGCAGCGGCGATCGCAGCCAGATCCTGGGCGTGCTGGATACGCGGCTGGCCGTGCTTCAGCCCGGCCGTCTGCTCAATCTCTGCCTGAGCGTCGGTGGCTCGTGTGGCTCCGGCACAGGTGGTCCGGGAGGCCCTGGTGGCCCCGGAGGTCCCGGAGGCCCTGGCGGACCGGGAGGCCCTGGCGGTCCCGGTGCCGGCAATCCCGACGGCCCGACCTCTGTTTCCGACAGCGGCCTGAGCGGGGCGGACAAGCAGGCCCTTCGCAACAAGTGCCCGACCATCCTGCGCAACCCGTTCACCTTCGACGCAGACCTGGTCAAGCTCTGCAAGATGGCGCGCAAGATCTAACCGGTAGCTTGTGAAAACAAGAGAGCCGCCGCATCCCTCGATGCGGCGGCTTTTGTTTGGGAGGGACGTTTGGGGCCGGTCAGGTCTGCGCCTTGCCGGACGCCATGCGGGCGATCATCAGCGCGCCGAGGATGATGGCGCCGTAGATTGCCTGGATCCAGAACGAAGGCACCTGCGCCAGCGTCAGCAGGTTCTGCACGACGCCGAGCAGCAGCACGCCGGTGAGCGCGCCGAACATGGTGCCGCGCCCGCCATCGAGCGAGATGCCGCCGATCACAGCCGCGGCGAAGACCGTGAAGATCATGCCATTGCCCTGGTTGGCGCTGATGGCGCCGACATAGCCGGTGATCACCAGCCCGCCGACCGCCGCCAGCATGCCGGCCAGGATGTAGACGCCGATGGTGATGCGCTCGACCCGGATGCCGGCGGCGCGCGCCGCCTCCGGATTGCCGCCGATCGCGTAGAGCGCGCGGCCCAGCCGGTGATAGCGCAGCACGATGCCTGCGACGAGGAAGGCGAGCGCCGCCAGCCAGACCGCCAGCGGCAGGCCGAGGATGGTGATGATCATCAGCGCGTAGAAGGCATCCGGCAGGTCGAACAGGGTTCGCCCGCTGGTGGCCCCGACCAGCATGCCGCGCAGGATGATCAGCATGGCGAGCGTCACGATGAAGGCGTTCAGCGTGAAGCGGACGACGAGGATGCCGTTGATCAGGCCGATCAGCGCGCCGACGCCGATGACGATCAGGATGCCGACGAAGGTCGGCAGCTCGACCCCGAAGCCGTTATTGGCGACGGGAAGGACGAGCAGGGCGCCGATGGCCGGGGCGAAACCGGCTGTCGATTCCAGCGACAGATCGAACTTGCCGGTGATGATGATCAGCGATTCCGCCAGCACCACCAGCGCCAGCGCGGCAGAGGAGGTGAGGATGGTGTTGATGTTGCCCTGGGTCAGGAAGGCCGGGCTGATGAAGGCGCCGATGATGATCAGGATCACCAGCGCCGGCAGCAGCGCCAGGTCATGCAGGCGGATCATCGAGCGGCGCGGCGCGGGCTTGCCGCTAGCACCGAGCGTCGCCGCCGTGGCTGTAGGTTGCGTGTTCATGCGAGCTCGATCCCTTCGATGGAGGCGACGAGCGCATTGTCGCTCCAGCCTGCCTTGTGTTCCGCGACGACCGATCCGTGCTGCATCACCAGCACCCGGTCACAGGTTCTCAGATCCTCGATCTCGCTACTGACGACGAGGATGGCCTTGCCCTCCTGCCGCATCCGCTCGATGACGGTCAGCAGCGCTTCCTTCGACTTGACGTCGACGCCGGCGGTCGGGTCCATCAGGACGAGGACGGACGGGTCGTTGGCGAGCGCGCGGCCCATCACGACCTTCTGCTGGTTGCCGCCGGAGAGGCCGGAGACCAGCTGGTCGGGCCCCTGGGTGACGATTCCGAGCGAGGATATCGTCCGGTTGGTCAGTTCCGACCGACGCTTCGGCGCGATGAAGCCGAAGGGGCCGAGATGGCGGTTCACCGTCATGATCGCGTTGTCGGCAACGGATTGCGACAGCACCAGGCCCTGGTCGTGCCGGCTCTTCGGCACGCAGCCGACGCCAAGCTCCAGCGCCGCGGCGACATCGCCGGAGGGCAGGGTCTTCTGGTCGATGCGGATGGTCCCGCCGCTATAGGGCGACAGGCCCGCAACGGCTTCGGCGAGGCCGATGCGCCCGCCGCCGGTCGGTCCCGAAAGGCCGACGACTTCGCCGCGGCGGATGTTGAAGCTGACGTCCTGGAAGTCGTCGCCGGATACGCGGTCGATCTCGAGCGCCACGGCGGCGCTTTCCGGCACGGTGCGGCCGGCGGCGTCGGAGACGCCGAGATGGACATGCTCGCCCGTCATCGCCTCGATCAGCCGATCCTTCGGCAGGTCGGCGACCGGCGCGGTGATGATGTGGCGCGCGTCGCGCAGCACGGTCACCGCCTGACAGATTTCGTAAACTTCCTGCAGATGGTGCGAGATGAATAGGAAGGTGACGCCGGCCGCCTGAAGCTCGCGGATGCGGGTGAACAGGCGCTTGATCTCGTCGCCGTCCAGCTGTGCCGTCGGCTCGTCGAGAATGATGAAGCGGGCGCCATAGGAGAGGGCGCGGGCGATCTCGACCAGCTGCCGCGCCTCGATGCGAAGGTCACCGGCGCGGGCATCTTCCGAGACATTGACGCCCCACTGATCCAGCACCTCGCGGGCGCGACGGCGCAGCGTCGACCAGCTGATGAAGCCGCGCTCGGTCGGATGGCGGTTGATGAACAGGTTTTCCGCGACCGTCAGGTCGGGAATGATCGTCGAGTGCTGGTAGACGCAGGCGACATGCTTGCGCCAGCCTTCGCGGTCGGAGATGGCCGGGGCCGGCACGCCGGAGAACAGCACCTGGCCGGAATCCGGCGCGCGCAGGCCGGTCAGGATGCCGACCAGGGTCGACTTGCCGGCGCCGTTGCGGCCGACCAAGGCGTGCGACTCGCCGGCGAAGACCTTGATATGCGCCTCGTGCAGCGCGGTCGTCGGACCATAGCGTTTGGAGACGCCACGAGCCTCGACGATCGGAATGGTGGTGGCGTCAGGCGGCTGCATGGTGCCCCCGTCCGGCGTCGAGAAGGAAGAGAAACTGCATCGGGGTCTCCGGAGTCCGGGAGGCCTGACCCATGCCGAAGGCATGGATCAGGCTTATGAAAACCTCACGCCAAGTGCATGATTTCGTTCGAAATCACACCCTTAGAGCTGGTTGCCCCAGAAGCTCTTGTCGTCGACGTTTTCCTTGGTGACGAGCGGCGCCGAGAGCTGGTCCTCCAGCACACCGGGGCGCACTTCGAGGATGGTGCTGTCGTGGTCGGTCGGGCCGGCGGCAAACGTCTTTCCGGCCATCGCTTCCTTGAGATACTGGATGCCGTACTTGGCATAGAGATCGGCAGGCTGCGAAACCGTGGCGTCGATCTCACCCTTGCGGATGGCATCGAATTCCTGCGGGATGCCGTCATTCGAGACGATGACGATGTGGCCGGCTTCGCCGGCGGGCTTCAGCAGGTTCTTGCGCTTGAGGGTCTGCAGGGTCGGCGCCAGGAACACGCCGCCGGCATGCATGTAGATCGCCTTCAGGTCGGGCTGCGCGTTGAGCAGCGCATCGAGACCGGCGGCGGCGTCCTCACCCGACCAGGCCTTGGTCGGGATCTCGAGCAGCTTCAGGTTCGGATAGTTCTTGGTGATGCACTCGCGGAAACCGTTGCCGCGATCGCGTCCGTTGATCGAGGCCTGATCGCCCATGATCTGGACGACGGGGCCTTCCTTGACGTTGTCGCCGATATATTTGCAGGCCTTCTCGCCATAGGCGAGGTTGTTGGCGCGCACGACGATCGCCACCGGGCCGGCATCCGGCGCGACGTCGACGGCCACGACCTTGGCGCCGGCCTTCTCGGCCGCCTTCAGCACGGAGCCGGCGGCGGCGGATTCGAACGGCGAGAAGATGATGCCCTTGGCGCCGAGCGACAGCGCGTTCTGGACGCCGGTGATCTGCTTGGCGGTGTCGAACTCGGAATTGAAGGGCTCGAGCAGGTCGACGCCCTGCTTCTTCGCTTCCTCGACGATGTACTTGTTGTACGAGGTCCAGAACGGCGAGGTCAGCGTCGTCAGATCGACGGCCACCTTCTCACCTTCGGCCTTGGCCGCACCGGCGCCAAGCAGGGTGGCCAGCATTGCCGCGCCCAGAATAGGGGCGGTCTTCTTCAGCATCTTCATGTGGTTTCCTCCCACGGGTTCATTCACGCAGTCCCGTGCCGCGGAGCGTCCGGTTGATCCGGTTTGTCGTTTCCGCGGCGACGTCCTCCTCCGACATCGCGCTTCACCTCGGCTGTCGTCCGCCTCAGGCGCGGACCGGAAAATCCTCCGGTGCGCGCGACATCATGGCGTCCCGGCTCGCGGCCAGATGGGCCTTGAGCGCCGAGACCGCCTGTTCGGCATCGCCGTCCGCCACCGCCTCGACGATCGCGGAATGCTCCTGCCGCGTCCGTTCCAGCGTGTAGCTCTTCAGCGTGAAGTTGCGGATCGTCTGGGTCTGGCGCTGGATGACGCGATGCCAGCTGGCGATCGTGTCATTGGCGCCGAGCTGGACGATCAGCTCGTGAAACTCGCGGTCGAGGCGGATGGCATCGACCAGCGCCTCGTCATTCTGCTTGGCGACCTCGGTCATGTGCGCATCGAAGATGGCGCGGAGCCGGGCGACGAATTCCGGCGTGGCGCGGCCGGCGGCGATGCCCTTGGCGATGGCGTCCAGCTCGACCAGCATCCGCGCCTCGAAGATTTCCTCGATCGCGGCCGGGGTGAAGCGTCGCACGATGGAGGAGCGCCGCGCCGTGCCCTCGACGAGCCCGTCGCGCTCCAGCATCGCGATCGCTTCCTTGACCGGCGTCTGGCTGATCAGGAGCTCTCCCGCCAGCTGTTCGGCCAGCAGGCGTTGGCCCGCCGGCAGGCGTCCGGAGACGATCTGGCTCCGCAGCTCCTCATAGGCCTGTTCTGCGAGTGTGGCGCGCTTCAGCTTCGGCATGCCGCAACGATAGGCTTGGATTTACTCGCCACGCAATAAAAAATTTTATGTTTCATTTAGACAGGCGATGGGCTAGCAGCGTTAAGGAGAAACGGGATTTTTGAGCAGAGCCCCCTCGCCATGCCGAACCCTTTGCCTGATCTTGCAACCGCTGCGAGCGCGACGGACAGCCGACTGCTTTTGCTGTTCGAGGACGACAATGTGCTGGTCGCGCGGATGCGGATCCGGGCTGGCGAGTGCCTCCTCGTCGCGGGAACCGAGGTGATGCTCGCCGCCGACCTGCCGCTCGGCCACAAGCTGGCGCGGCGCCCGATCGCGGCCGGCGAGAAGATCGTCAAATATGGCGCGCCGATCGGCACGGCGACGGAAGCGATCGCCATCGGCACGCCGGTCCACGTGCACAACGTCAAGAGCGACTACACGCCGACCTATCATCTGATGGACGCGGACAAGCCGGGAGCGGGCGCATGAGCATGGCTGTCGCCACAGGGACCGCGGCGTCCGTCCCATCCAGGGTCGCCCAGACGGAAACCATGCGCGGCTGGCTGCGCAGCGATGGCCGCAAGGGCATCCGCAACACGGTCGTTGTCGCCTATCTCGTCGAATGCGCCCATCACGTTGCCCGCGAGATTGCGATCCCGTTCCGCGAGCACGACGTGCATGTGATCGGCTTTCCCGGCTGCTATCCCAACCCTTATGCCGAGCGGATGATGGAGCGCCTCTGCACCCATCCCA
This sequence comes from Kaistia sp. UC242_56, assembly GCF_044452255.1. Taxonomy (NCBI): domain Bacteria; kingdom Pseudomonadati; phylum Pseudomonadota; class Alphaproteobacteria; order Hyphomicrobiales; family Kaistiaceae; genus Kaistia; species Kaistia sp. UC242_56. Next base: position 2,992,950 of record NZ_JBIOAN010000002.1, on the reverse strand, counting down.
ATGTCGGCGCGGTGCTGCTGATCTCGCTCGGCTGCGAGAGCTTCAACAAATACGCGCTGGAAAAGAAGGTGCGCGACAGCGGCCGGCCGGTGAAGACCATCGTCATCCAGGCCGCCGGCGGCACGCGCAAATCCATGGCCGAGGGCAGGGCCTTCGTCGCCGAGCAGCGCGCGGCACTGGACGATGCGCCGACGGTTGAAATGGATCCGAGCGAACTGATCATCGGCACGGTCTGCGGCGGTTCGGACGGCACGTCCGGCATCTCCGGCAACCCGGCCGCCGGCCGCGCCTTCGACCAGTTCGTCGAGGAGGGTGCTGCCTGCATCTTCGAGGAAACAGGCGAACTGATCGGCTGCGAGCACATCATGGCGGCCCGTGCCGTGACGCCGGAACTGGGCGCCATCCTGGAAGCCTCGGTCGCCAAGGCGGCGCGCTATTACGCGACGCTCGGCTATGGATCGTTCGCCGCCGGCAATGCCGAGGGCGGGCTCACCACCATCGAGGAAAAGTCGATGGGCGCCTATGCGAAGTCAGGCGCCTCGCCGATCTCCGGCCTGATCAAGCCGGGCGACGTGCCGCCGCATGGCGGGCTCTATCTGCTCGACGTGGTGCCGGATGGCGAAGTGCGCTTCGGCTTCCCCAACATCAACGACAATGCCGAAATCGCCGAACTGATCGCCTGCGGCAGCCATGCCGTGCTGTTCGTGACCGGGCGCGGCTCGGTCGTCGGCTCGGCGATCTCGCCGGTGGTGAAGATCTGCGCCAACCCCGAGACCTATCGCCGGATGGAGGACGACATGGATGTCGACGCCGGCCGGATCATCGAGGGCCGCGCCAGCCTCGACGAGGTCGGCCGCGAGATCCATGACCTGGTCGTCGACCTGGCGCGCGGCAAGCGCACCAAGTCGGAGGAACTGGCGCATCAGGAATTCGTGCTCGGCTACAAGAGCTTCGAGCCGATCGGCCCGGCCTGCCTGCCGGTCTGACATGGAAGAAAAGACATCGGGGAGGATGTTTTGACCGATCTGACCGCCCGTCTGGAGGCCTGCTACACCGGCGTCGTGCATGACGTGATGCGCGCCATGGGATTGCGCGATTTCACGCTGCCGGCCGAGATGCGCCCGATCATGCCCGAGCGGACGCTGGCCGGCCCCGCCTTCACCATTGAGGGCCGTGCCGATCCGGACGCGGACGGACACGAGACGCTTCTGGCCTGGACCGGCCTGCTTTCCAAGGCGCCTTCCGGCTCGATCTGGGTGTCGCAGCCCAACGACCGCATCGTCGCGCATATGGGCGAGCTTTCGGCCGAGACGCTGAAGAACAAGGGCGTGCGCGGGGCGATCGTCGATGGCTTCATCCGCGATACCAATTTTCTGCTCGAAATGGGCTTCCAGACCTGGTGCCGCGGTTTCACGCCGCGCGATATCGTCGGGCACTGGTTGCCGGTGGCGACCGACGTGCCGATCGTGATTGGCGGCATCGACATCCGCCCGGGTGATTATTTCCTCGGCGATCGCGATGGACTGGTCCGTATTCCGGCCGAGCATCTTGCCGAAGTCGTCGAGCGGGCCGAGACTGCGATCTCGACGGAAAACCTCGTCCGCAAGGCGATCCTCGCCGGCACCGATCCGCAACAGGCATATCTGAAGCATGGCAAATTCTGATCTCGCGACGGTCGAGCCGTTGCACCCGCTGCTCGCCGAAGGGGTGCAGGCGCGCCAGACTCGGCCGGCTTTCCCCGATATCGGGCCCGAGGCGGCGAAGGCGCTGTTCGAGGCAATGCAGGCGAACACCAGCGGGCAGCCGGAAGTCGCCGCCACCGAGGAAACGACGGTCGCCGGCGCCGAAGGCCCGCTTTCGGCCAGGATCTACCGCCCCGAAGCCAGCGCGGAAAAGCCGCCCCTCATCGTCTATCTGCATGGCGGCGGCTTCGTGCTCGGCAGCTACGACACGCATGACCGCAACGCCCGCCGCCTGGTCAACGCGACCGGCGCGCTGGTGGTGTCGGTCAACTACCGGCTGGCGCCGGAAGCGCCGTTTCCAGCCGGCGCGAATGACGCCTTCGCGGCCGTGGTCGATCTCGTCGGGCGGGCCGCCGAACTGGGCGTCGATCCCGAGCGCATCTTCCTCGCCGGCGACAGCGCCGGGGCAACGCTGGCGATCGCCGCCATCCTTGCCGGCCGCGATGGCCGCGGTCCCGATCTCGCCGGGCTGGTCGCCTTCTATCCCGTCACCGACATGACGGCGATCGGGGCGGGCGTTTCCTACGAGGCGTTCGGCGACGGCTCGGTCGGCCTTTCCGAGTCGGACATGATCTGGTTCCGCAACCTCTATGCGCCCGATCCGGCCGACTGGAACGACCCGCGCTGCTCACCGCTCACCGCCGAGCTTGCCGACCTTTCCGGCTTCCCGCCGACGCTCGTCATTACGGCTGCCTATGACGTGCTGGCGGAGGATGGCGCGCTGTTCGCCGCGCGGCTGAAATCGGCCGGCGTGGCGACGACCTATCTGCATGTCGAGGGCGTCAACCACGGCTTCATCGGCGCCCCCAACCCGCCGCCGCCGACGCTGGCGACCTATGAGGCGGTGGCGGACTGGATGAAGTCGCTGGGGTGATCTGATCTAAAGAAGACCCTCGCCCGCTTGCGGGAGAGGGTAGGGTGAGGGTCTTGCTTGATCCTAAAACCGCCGCGCCATGGTCAGTCCGCCGGAGGGAAGTTCGTCGGAGATGACCGGGGCGAAGCCGAGCTTGCGGTAGAAGGCGATCGCCGAATGGTTGTGCGGGCTGACGTCGAGATGCATGCCGGGCGAGCCGGCATCCTTGAGCGCCGTCATCAGATGCTCGAAGCCCAGCCTGCCCCAGCCGAGACCGCGCGCCTCGGGCAGGAAGTCGACATGGCCATGCGACGGGTAGGGGTGCAGCGCCGGCGGATAGAGATAGGGCGGCCGGTGGATCAGCCGGCGCACCCAGTCGCTGCCGGACCAGCGGTTTTCGTCATCGCCCGGATCCATGACGCGGGCGCGGATGCGCGACAGCCAGTCGCGCTCCATGCGCAGGTAGAAGTCCGGCGTGTCGAGCGCGCCCATGACATAGCCGGCGACGCCGTTCGGCCCGTCGAGCACGAAGGCGAAATCCGGCTGCAGCACCAGATAGGGGCCGATGAACATGTGGCCGAGCGCGTCGGGATCGTCCTCGCGATCCGTCGCGTCCCGTCCGGCATTGCCGGTCTTCAGGCAGACCCGGTAGACGGCCGGCATGTCGGCCAGATCGGCCGGGCGCAGGCGGAAATCGTCGCGGGTCAGGGTGGTCATTTCGGTTCCGTCGGCGGAGGAGAAACGGCCGGGAAAAGCTCCCGGCCGCGATGGTCGAGGGCGATCAGGCCAGCGTGCGCCCGCCATTCACCGCAAGCGTCTGGCCGGTGATGAAATCGGCGGCGGGCGACGCCAGGAAGGTGACGATCCCCGCGATGTCGTCCGGCACGCCCTGGTGGCCAAGCGGCACCAGGCGGCGATAGTCCTCGAGTTCGTCGGCCGTGGTGTCGGAATGGCGCTCGACCGGAATGAAGCCCGGCGCCACGAGATTGACGGTGATGCCCTCGGGCCCCAGTTCGCGCGCCCAGGAGCGCGTCAGCCCGACCATCGCCGCCTTGGCGGCGACGTAGTGGCCGAATTGCGGATTGCCCATGTCGACCACTTCCGAGCCGATATGGATGACGCGGCCGGCATGGCGCACGCGCCAGTCGGGAAGCACCGCCTGCAGCAGGAGGAGCGGCGCCTTGACGAAGAAGCGCAGTTGGTCGAGGTGGTCGTCCCAGGTCTGCTCCTCGATCGGGATCAGCGGTTGCGGGCCGGTGGCGTTGTTAACGATCACGTCGACCGGGCCGATCTGGCGGTCGATCTCGGCGATGCCGTGGCGAACGCTGGCCTTGTCGGTGACGTCGAACTTGAAGGCGGCGGCCTTGCCGCCCGCGCTGGTGATGGCGTCGACGACGCTGCCGGCGCCCCGGTCGTCATGTGCGAAGTTGACGGCAACCGTCCAGCCGGCGGCGCCCAGTCCCTTTGCGATCGCTGCACCAAGTCCGCGCGACGCGCCCGTGACAAGTACTACTCCCACAATCATCCTCCCGAAATGACGCCCGTCTCTGGGATTCGATGCGGGCTGAATCGATCGAAGCACAGCCCGTGGGGATTGTCTCCCGACTTATGATCCGCCGGCTTCGATCGTCCGCCCGGCGGGGGAGGCCGGCAGCGTTTCCTTGGCGTCGAAGATGATGCCTTCGACCAGATTGCGGCCGGCGGCCTTGGCGACATAGAGCTGCTTGTCGGCCGCCTTGATCCAGGCCTCCGGCTGGCTGCCGGGCAGGCAGGGCGCGGTGGCGACGCCAAGGCTGACCGAGACATAGGGCGAGGCGTCGGAGCCGGAATGCGGGATGCCGAGCGCCTGCACGCGGTCGCGGATGCCGAGCGCGATCTCCATCGCCTCGAGATGCTCGATCTCCGGCAGCACGCAGGCGAATTCCTCGCCGCCATAGCGGATGGTCACGTCACTGGCGTGGTGGACGGCACGGTTAAGCGCCGCCGCCACCATCATGAGGCAGCGGTCGCCGGCAGTGTGGCCGTAGAGATCGTTGAATTTCTTGAAGAAATCGATGTCGAGGATGATGACGGAAAGCTGGCCGCCGGTGCGCGACAAGCGCGCCGTCTCCTGGTTCAGCGCCTTCTCCAGCCGGCGCCGGTTGCCGAGGCCGGTCAGCGCGTCGGTGACCGCCATCTCGGCCAGCTCGTCGCGCATCCGTTTCATGTCGAGATGGTTGCGCACGCGGGCCTTCACCACGATCGGCAGGATCGGCTTGGTGATGTAGTCGATGGCGCCGAGCATCAGCCCCTTCACCTCGGCCTCCTGGTCGCCCAGCGCTGTGGTGAAGATGACGGGAACGTCGGCGATCAGCGGATCGGCCTTGATCGCCGCGCAGACCTCGTAGCCGTCCATGCCCGGCATCAGCACGTCGAGGAGAATCAAATCGGGCAAAGTGGTGCGCGCGATCTCCAGCGCCTCGGCCCCGGATGTTGCGAAATAGATATCGTGATCCTCCTCGAGCACGGCGCTCAGGATCTCGATATTGCTGACCTCGTCATCGACGATGAGGATCGACGGCCGCTCGCTCAATTCTGCACTTCCCTGATATCGAAATGACGCTCGACGGCGTCCAGACCCGCAAGCGCATGGCTGAAATCAAGCCGGCTGATCGGGTCGCGGATCTGGCTGAGATGGGCGGCCTCCGCCGTGCCCTGCAGCGCTGTTTCCAGCGCCTCGAAGGTCTTGCGCGCGCGCATGCTGCGTTTGACGAGTTGCTGGCGCAACTCGCCGAGCAGTCGCGTCGCCTCGGCCCGCGCCGCCGGGTCCAGGCTCGCGTCCGCGGCAGTCGCAATCGATGCATCGGCGGAGGTCAGCGAACCGGCTGCGGCGAGCGCCGGTTGCAAGGCCAGGTCCAGGCGCTCGATGAGATCCTCGATATTCATCAGTTCCCGATGCGCGATCGCATCCTCCAGCTGACGAGATGCTTCGGATACCTTACGCAATTCCAGGGATCCGGAAACCCCCTTGAGCGAATGCGCCAGGCGCCGCGCATCGTCGAGCTTGTCGGCCTCGATCTCGGTCCGCAGCGTGGCGATGACGTCGCCGTAATTGGCTGCGAAGCTCAAGATCAGCTTGCGCAGCAGCGCCTTCTTGCCGTTGACGCGGACGAGGGCGGTGTCGAGATCGAAGGGCGGCAGTGCCGCGGGCAGCTCCGCCGTCGGCTCTGCCGGGGCAGGGGCGGCCGTGGCCATGGTGGGAGCAGCGTCGGCCTTGTGCGGCTTCAGCCAGCGCTCCAGCGCGCGCATCAGCGTCGCCGGGTCGACCGGCTTGGCGACATGGTCGTTCATGCCGGCGTTGAAGCAGTTCTGCCGCTCCTGCTCATAGGCATGCGCCGTCATGGCAAGGATCGGCAGCCGGTCGGCCGGGATCGTCTGGCGGATGCGCTTGGTCGCCTCGATGCCGTCCATCTCGGGCATCTGCACGTCCATCAGCACTAAGTCGTAGTGCCTGCCGGAATCGAGCGCCATTTCGCAGGCGATGCGGCCATTGGTGGCCAGCTCAACCACGAGCCCGCCATCGGTGAGGATCTCCATCGCCACCTCGCTGTTGATCTCGTTGTCCTCGACCAGGAGAATTCGCGAGCCGCGCAGTTCCGGCGCGACCATGGGAATGGAATGGACGGCGGGCGCTGCGACGCGTTCCTGGCTGGACGAGGCGCCGATCAGCCGGGTGATTTCGGCCAGCAGCAGCGCCGTGTCGATCGGCTTGACGAGGAAGGCGGAAATGCCGGCTTCGCTGGCGCTCTCCATCGCCTCCTCGCGCGCATAGGCGCTGACCATCATGATGGTCGGCAGGCGGGTCAGCGTCTCGCTGCTGCGCATCGCCTCGACGGATTCGATGCCGTCCAGCCCCGGCATCTTCCAGTCGATCAGCATCAGATCGTAGGAAACGCCGCGCGCCTGCGCCTCTTCGAGCAGCGCGATCGCCTCGGTACCGGAGGCGACGAGATCGGCCTGCACCGACCAGCCCTCGAAGACCGAATGCAGGATTTCGCGGGAGGCCGGGTTGTCGTCGGCGATCAGAACGCGGAGCCCGCGCAGCGTCTCGACATCGGCCGCCTCGGCGAGAAGCTGCGCGTCGCCTTCCTCCATCTGCACGGTGAAGGTGAAGGTGCTGCCGGCGCCGGCCGCGCTTTCGACGCGGATCGAGCCGCCCATCAGCTCGACCAGCTGCTTGCTGATCGCGAGCCCGAGGCCCGTGCCGCCGAACTTGCGCGTCATGGAACTGTCGGCTTGGCTGAACGAGCGGAAAAGCACCTGCTGCTGTTCCGGCGTCATGCCGATCCCGGTATCGCGGATGGCGACTTCGAGGACGAGCTTGCGCTCCCGCTTCTCCAGCGTGCGGATCGACAGGATGACGCCGCCGCGCTCGGTGAACTTCACCGCGTTGGAGACGAGGTTGAGGATGATCTGGTTCAGCCGCAGCGCATCGCCGAGCAGGGTGGTCGGCACGTTGTCGTCGATGTTGATGCGGATATCGACGCCCTTCTCGGCCGCCTTGACGGCGGAGATGGCGGTGGCATTCTCGATCGTCTCGCGGATCTTGAAATGCGTGTTCTCCAGCGAGAGCATGCCCGCCTCGATCTTGGAGAAGTCGAGGATGTCGTTGATCAGCGCCAGCAAGGCCGTGCTCGCCGCCTTGATCTTGCTGACATAATCCGCCTGCTTCGGCGTCATCTCGGTGCGCAGCGCCAGATGGCTGAAGCCGAGGATGGCGTTCATCGGCGTGCGGATCTCGTGGCTCATATTGGCCAGGAACAGGCTCTTGGCGATGTTCGCCGCATTGGCCTCGCGCGTGCGCTCGGCCACCTTCTGCTCCAGCGTTTCATTGGCCAGAACGATCTCGTCGCTCATCGTCTTGATGCGGCGGAAGCTCGCGACCAGGCGCATGCTGAGCCAGACCAGCACGACGGTCTGGAACGCCACGATCGCGGCGTGCAGATAGACGCGGGGCAGGTCGGCGCCGAGTGGGAACACCGCATAGGGGAAGACGAAATTGAGCATCAGGTGATGTACGGCGACCGCGACGGCGGCGACGACGACCGGGCGCCAGTCGCACCAGCCGATCACCAGCGCCAGCGTGGCGAAGAAGTACATGTGCATGTCCATCTGCCACGGATGGCCCGAGAACATGAACACCAGCAGCGCCGGCTGCCCCATCAGGGCGACGGCGGAGATATAGCGCGTCACCGGCGCCGGGCCGCGCAGCGTCCACGACACCTGCAGCGCCACGGCCAGCAGGATGGCCACCAGCGTCGGCGCGACGATGCCGCGATCGATCCACCACGCCACGAACGCGATGAACGGGACATGCGCCCAGATCAGGAAGACCAGGAACAAGCCGAACCTGTGTCGCAAACTGTCGAGTTCGGCCATGCTGGAAATCCTTGAAAACGATCTGTGTGTGTCGCCTAGACGGAGAAGCAGCCGCGCAGCTTCACGGCATCGAGGACGAGCCATGCGCCGGAGCGATAGAGCGACGCGATGAAGTCTGGATTGTCCGACTGGGCGATGATCACATTGGAGAGCCCGGCGGTGGCGACGATGCTGCCGCCGGAGCGCGCCACGATCCCCGCGGCTTCGGCGGCGTTGGCCCAAAGGGGCGCGACCACGGCCACCTCCCGGCTGCCACCGTCTGCCGTGAGCGTACCGACAAAGATCGCGATGGCGCTTACGACCAAAAGCAGGCCGGCCGGAATCAGATCCAGCCAGCTACCGCGTTCGATAGACTGTGCGCTAGGCCGACCAGAAATCTCAGGCTCCCGTCGGTAAGAATGCGGCTGCATAGAACCCGGTTAACCCTAAGAGATCAATAGGGATAACTCAGCAGCCACCGGCGACGGGGGCTGACGCAGCGTCCCGTGGGGGCTTCCGGTTGCAATCGATCGGGATGCGAAGATAGGCTTCAGCAAGGGTTGTAGAGAGGACCGCTGGGTCTGCGATCCCAGGTTGTCGCGGCGGTGCGATTCGCGTCAGGCCGCTGGCCGGCGAGAGGCGAGTCTCAATCGAGGTGGAAGACTTCTTCCATCGGAGACCACCATTCGCCGGGCGCTGCCGAGGCGATGGGCTGCTGGCAGGGATCCGTCTGGCCGAGCCAGGCCCGGATCGCCGGTTCCTTGTCGAGGCGGGCGGCATCGGCCGGCCAGTCGGCACCGTGATATTCCCAATAGCCGAACAGCAGGTTTTCCGGCTCGCGCAGATAGATGGAATAGTTCCTGACGCCACAGGCCGAAAGCAACGCGTTGACCTCGGCCGAGCCGGTCGCGTGCAGGCGCTTATATTCCGCAATCGCCTCCGGCTTCACGCCGATCACCATCCCCATGCGCTGCATTTCTGGATCCTGCTCCTTTGAGGTTTCAACTCGGCGTCATCCCCGCGAAGGCGGGGATCCATACAGCCTGAGGCCTGAGCTTCAAGCCCCGAAAACCCGGCTGCATGTGTCCGGGATCTCCGCTGTGCTCCGCCCGGGATGACGGCGAGCACGGGATGAAGGGGCTACCCCTTCACCGCACCCACGGCGATGCCGTTGACGATCTGGCGCTGGAAGATGACGTAGATCAGGACGATCGGCGCCGCGGCCAGGCAGATGCCGGCGGCGAGCAACGGCACGTTGGTGGTGTACTCGCCCCGGAGCGCGGCGATGCCGACCATCAGGGTCCGCTGGTCCTGCAGCACCAGCAGCGAGATCAGCACGTCGTTCCAGCAATAGAGCGTGTTGAGGATGCCCAGCGTCACCAGCGCCGGCTTCCCCATCGGCAGCATGATGTGCCACCAGACCTGGAGCAGGTTGGCGCCGTCGATCTGCGCTGCTTCAAACAGTTCGCGCGGCAGGCGGGCATAGAAGGCGGTCATCAGATAGACGCTGAACGGCAGGAAGAACGCCGTATAGGCGATGATCAGGCCCGGCCGGCTGTCGATCAGGTTGAGGCCGATCATGGTGCGGTAAAACGGCACCAGCACGACCTGCACCGGGATCATGAGGGACACCAGGATGGTGATGAAGATGATCTTGCGGCCGCGGAAGCGCAGGATGGCGAGCGCGAAGCCGGCCATGGAAGCGACGACCAGCAGAACGATCACCGCGCCGACCGTGACGACGACGGAATTGGTGAAATATTCCGACAGGCGCGACTGGTTCCAAGCCTGGGAGAAGTTGACGAAGGTCGGGTCGGTCGTCAGGCCGAAGCGGTCGAGCACATAACCCTTGCGGGTCTTCAGCGCGGCGTTGATCGTGAAATAGACGGGATAGACGGCGGAGAGGGCGAGCAGCGCCATCGGGATCGAGAGGATCCAGAGAATGCGCTTCTCGCGGGTCTGAACGGCTGCCATGGCGCGGGCCCTAGATGTCGGCGTTGCGGGACATGATGCGGATCTGGATGGCGGCGAGGCCGGCCATCATCAGGAACAGCACCATCGAGATCGCGCTCGCATAGCCGGGGCGGTTCATCTTGCCCTGCTCGAGCCAGATCAGGAATTCCGGCAGGATGGTCGAGGTGCCGGGGCCACCGGCGGTGAGCACGTAGATCAGCCCGAACATCGAGGTCAGCATGCCGATCGTCGTCACTACGGCGGCAAATTCGATGATCGGCCGGATCGACGGGATGACGATGTACCACCAGGTCTGCAACAGCTTGGCGCCATCGAGCTTGGCGGCTTCGAGCATTTCGGCCGAGACGGTGGAAAGGCCGGCGATGAAGATCAGCAGGCTCATGCCGAAGGTCGCCCAGAGCTGCACCGCGATCAGACTGAACAGGGCCGTTGACGAATTGCCGAGCCAGTCGACGGCGGAAAAGCCCATCGCCTTCAGGAACAGGTTGAACGAGCCGTCATAGCGCAGCAGCACGTTGAAGATCGCGCCGACGATGACCGAGGAGAGCACGGCCGGGAAGAAATAGACGGCGCGGAACAGCTTGCCGCCCGGCACGCCCTGATGGATCAGGATGGCCAGCACCAGCGGCAGGCCGATCCAGATCGGCAGCGTCGCCAGCAGGATCAGCATGTTGACCAGGCTGTCGAGGAAGACCGGGTCATGCGCGATGCCGATGTAGTTGTCGAGCCCGACGAAGCGCGGCGCCGACATGCCGTCATAATCGGTGAAGGAATAGCCGAGGCCCCAGATCAGCGGGATGATGCGAAACACCACGACCAGCGCCAGGGCCGGCAGGACGAACAGATAGGCGAGGCGCTCGGCATTGTGGCCGCCGGAACGCCGGCGCGGCGCGGCGGCGCTCTTGCTGTCCTTGGCGGTCAGGGTCTGGGTCATTCGAGGGCCTCTGGTCATCAAAATGGGAGAGGTTCCGGGCAAGGCTTGTTTCGTCCGGAACATCGTTTCGCTCGGCGGCTGGCCCCAGCCTCCGTCATCCCCGCGCAGGCGGGGATCCATACAGCCGTAACCCCAGGGGACTGTGGCTGCATGGATCCCGGGTCAAGCCCGGGATGACGTCGGAGTGGTTGGCACGCGGAGCAATTTCGAAGAAGAACTACTTCTTCTTCGCCTGGGCCTGGACTTCGTCGAGGCGGGCGACGGCCTTGTCGACCGTGGTCTCGCCGGTGAGCAGCATCTGGCTCTGGCGATGCCATTCCTCGGTCTCGGCCGTGGACGTGTTGTTGTGCAGCAGCGGCGCACCGTCCGAGAGCGAACCCAGCACGATCTTGGCCGAGGGGCTATCGACCTTCGACGTATCGACGGCCGTATCGGAGGGAACCGCGCCGGCCGCCTCGAAGAACACCTGCATGGCCGGGGTCGCGGCGAAGCTCTTGGCGAGTTCGACGGCGAGGTCCTGGTTCGGCGAGAACTTGGTCACGGCATAGCCGATGCCGCCGGCAAGCGGCATGCGCAGCTTGTCGTTCACGCTGGCGGTGACCGGCGGCATGACGAAGACGCCGACATTCTGCGGCTCGAGGAATTCATCGAATTCCTTCCAGTGCGCGACGTCCGACAGCAGGCCGATGGTGTTGGCGTTCTCGCCGCGCTCGAAGCTCTGGTATTCGTCCATGAACTTGGCGGTCGAATTGGCACCTTCCGCGTACCAGCCGTCCTTCTGGGTATCGACCCACTTCTGGACGATCGCCTTGATTTCCGGGCTCGACCACTTGAGGTCGCCGGTGGTCCAGGCGGCCTGCTGCTCGGCGGTCAGCGCGTTGGCGGCGGCGGCGGAATAGAAGAAGTCGGCGCCGAAGCCTTCCTTGTTGCCGAGCGCGAAGCAGGTCGTGCCGGCGGCCTTCAGCTTGGCGCAGATCGCCTCCAGCTCGGCCCAGCTCTTGGGCGTCGCTTCGGGATCGAGGCCGGCCTTCTTGTAGAGTTCCTTGTTGTAGTAAACCGCCAGGCCCTGGATCGAGATCGGCACGGCATAGGCGCTGCCATCGGGGCCGGCGAACTCGTCCCAGCCGGCGACGCGCGTCTTGATGTCGGCGATCTTGTCGTCGAGCTTCGAGAAGGCGGCAATGCGCTCCTTGGCCTGCGAACCGCCATGCACGAGCACGACGTCCGGGCCCTGGCTGGCGGCGATCGCCGTGCCGAGCAGCGTGTAATACTGGTCATGCGGCTGCATGACGAACTTCACGGTCACGCCGGGATGGGCGGCCTCGAAATCGGTCTTCACCTTCTCGAAATAGGGAGCCGTCGTCGGATCGCCCGACTTCCAGTCCCAGACGGTAAGGGTCGTATCGGCCTTGGCGGATGTCGCCACGCCCAGCGTCATGACAAGCGCGGTGGCGAGCATCGTGCCGGCGCGCAGGATCCGGTTCGTCGTCTTCATGTCTGTGTCTCCTCCCTCGCAGATCTCTCCCCACCCAAAGCCGGCGAGCGCGGCTTTGGGCTCCTCAAAACTCAGTCGGCAGGCGCGTGTTGACGGGGCCGGCCGGCAGGTCGTCATTGGCCATCACGTCGGGAACCGCCCAGTCGCTGCGCGCGGATTCCGCCAGCACCAGGCCGTGGCCGGGGCGGTCATGCGCATGGATCCAGCCGTCGCTGATCTCGAAGGGCTGCTCGACCAGATGGTCGAAGTTCTGGAACGAATATTCGAGCCATTCGACCTCGGGCAGGGCGATCGCCATGTTGACGCCGATCTCGAGGAACGAATTGCCGAGGCTGACCGGGATGCCGTGCTCGGCGGCCAGCCAGCCAATGCGCATCACCTCCGACACGAAGCCGTGCACGTTGATCATGTCGGTGCCGCGTGCTTCGATCAACTGGCGCTTGCCGTGAGCGTCGAAATACTCGCCAGAATTGACGAGCGTGAACGGGCAGCCCTGGCGGATCATCTTCAGGCCTTCGAAATCGTAGCGAAGGCAGGGATCCTCGATCCACAGGATGTCGAAGCCGGCATCCTTGATCTTGTTCATGTTGCGGACGGTCTGCTGGGGCGACCAACCTTCATTGGCGTCGATCATGATCGCCTCTGGCTTGCCGACGGTCTTCACCAGCAATTCGAGGCGGTGCAGGTCGCGCTCGATGTCCGGGTGGCCGACCTTGATCTTGAAGGATTTGTAGCCGACCGACGCCGCATGCTCGAAAAGGGCGCAAAAATCTTCGTCCGAGAGGTGATAGTCGAGGCCGCTGGCATAGGCCTTCACGCGCGACTTGGTGCCGCCGAGAAGCTTCCACAGCGGCATCTTCTGTTCCTTGGCGGTCAGGTCCCACAGCGCCTGGTCGACGCCTTCGCCGAAGGGCAGCGATGCGCCGCGGATGTTGCCGCCGCGCGGGCGGCGAACACGGTGGACGAGGCCCGCCGGTTCCTGGCCTTCAAGGCCAGGCCAGATCTCGGCGCGGAAAATCCGCTCGATCTCGGCCTGCGACGGCAGCGGATTGAACAGCGAGGCGCAGAAGCCGAGCCCAACCAGGCCGGTGTCGGTGATCAGTTCCAGCGTTGCGACATGGGCATGCGCGATGCGGACCTGACTGTCGCCGATGACACGGTCGCGGGCGAACTGGAAACGGACAATTCGAAAATCCACGATGCGCATGCTATGCTCGCCTAATCGATCAAATGAGAGTGTTGATATGTCACGTAGCCGATCTGATAGATCAGATCCGATTGTATCGCAAGACGTCGGCGCCCCCGAGCCGGCCGAGCGGGTCGCCGACAGTGTCACCGTTTCGTTGAGCGAACTCGCCTATGAGCGCATCCTCGCCATGTTGTTCGGGCGGGAATTGCCGGCCGGCGCCTTCGTCTCGCAGAACGATCTGGTCAAGCTGGTCGGCGTGCCGGTGGCGCCGCTGCGCGATGCGCTGCGCGTGCTGCAGACGGAAGGATTGCTGACGATCCATCCGCGCTCGGGCATCCGCTTCATGAAGGCCGACTTCGAATTTGCGCGGAATACCTATCAGTTCCGCTCGATCCTGGAGCGCCCGGCGGTTCGGGTCTTCGCCGAGACGGCGACGCATGAATTGCTCGATGCGATGATCGAGCGACATCAGCGCAGCATCGCCGAACTGGAAAGCACGGGCTTCACGCCGGCGATCGCGCCGGAGATCGGGGCAATCGACGCGGCGCTGCATTTCGAGATCATCGGCTCGCTGGGCAATGTCCTGGTCGGATCGACCTATCGCCGCGTCCACAATTATCTGCAGCTGATTCGTCTCGATCGCACGCTCACCACGCCGATTGTGCTGCGCACGCTGCGCGAGCATCTGGTGCTGCTGGAAGCCTGCAAGGCGCGCGACGCCGACGCCGCCGAAGCGGCCCTGCAGACGCATTTTTCCAACGCGCTGCAGCGGACGTTGGGGATTTTCTAGCTCTCTTTGGGCTTGGGTGCGTGCTTAAGGCGCCGGCCTTGCGGGCGCCTTAGCCTGTTTGGGGCCTGAGGGTAGCAAGACCCTCACCCCAACCCTCTCCCGCGCGCGGGAGAGGGGGCTGACCGCGGCCAGCCTCGCTGTCGACATTACCCAGACGGAAAGCCCTCGCCCGCTTGCGGGAGAGGGTGGGGTGAGGGGCTTGCTTGCCTTCGGCTGGATCGCATTTCGCGTGCCAGGATCGCGAAAAGGCTATTCTCAGCTCGCCTTGGTCACCCAGCCGAGCACGTTCTTCCACAGACGCGCATAGCCCGGCCATTCGACGAAGCTGTTGGGCAGCCAGTGCGGGCCGATGTCGGAGGTCCAGGCGACGCTGCGGCCTTCGCCGAACTCGCCCGCCACCAGCAGCGGATGGCCGCCTTCGGATTCAGGCAGGCGGGCCAGAAGCTCTACATCCGGCCGGTCGCGCAGCTTGACCTCGTTGGCGCCGAGCAGCAGCGGCCATTCGCCGTCGAGGCCGGCCAGCAGCGGATGCGCGCGATTGCCCACGATCTCGGCGCGGAATCCTTCCGGCACCTCGATGCGGTCGTCATGCGGCAGGCAGGTTACCGGCAGCGCGTCCTCGACCGCCGTGCGCGCCCAGCGGCCACGGCCATCAATGCCCTGGAAGGTCAGGTAGCCACCGATCATGATCAGCCCGCCGCCCTGGCGCGTCCATTCGCGCAGCAGCTTGACCCGGTTCGGCATCGGCTTGCCATGCAGCCAGACGTCGGGATGCAGCAGGATCGAGTTGGATCCGATATCGGACAGGATGATCGCGTCATAGGCGTTGAGCCCCTCCAGCGTGAGGGGCAGTTCGGTCGGCACCTGATGCGCCTGCAAGTAGGTGAGTTCAAACTCGCTGCCGGCCAGCGCCTTCACCAGCGGCTCGGCGCCGAGATGGAAAGTTACGCTGCCGAACTGGTCGAAGCCCTTGTAGTGCGTGGCGCTCGACATCCAGCTTTCGCCGACAAGCAACACCTTCTTGGCGGTCATTCTCTTCCCCTTTGATGCCGCCCTCAACGGTGGAGCGGCTTGACGGAACTGCGGATGATCAGTTCGACGGGAAGCAGTTCGGTGACCGGCGCCAGGCTATCGCCCTTGATCAGGGCGAACACCCGTTCGACGGCGCGCCGGCCCAGCGCGGCGACGGGCTGGCGGATGGCCGTCAGCGGCGGATCGAAAAGTTCCAGCGGACCGACATCGTCGAAGGCGACGACGGAGATATCCGCGCCCACCTTCACACCCTGCTGTTTAAACACCGTGAGCAGGCCGAGGACAATCTCGTCGCTGGCAACGAAGATGGCGGTGGGGCGAGGCTCGAGCGCGAGAAGCTGGTTCGCCGCGTTCCGGCCATGCTCCGAGGAATAGGGGCCCTGCAACTCCGCCACGACCGTGACCGAGCCATTCGCCTTGGCGATGGCGCGGCGGAAGCCGCCGAGACGGCCCCGGCTGCTGGAAAGCCCGGCCGGCCCGCCGACATAGGCGATCCGGCGATGGCCATTCTCGATCAGGTGCGAGCCCGCGAGAAAGCCGCCCTGGTCGCTGTCGGCCATGATCGTCGGCGCGGTCGCCCCATCGATGTCGTCGTCGACGAGCACGACGGTATCGGAACCCTTCAGCGCGAGGGCGAGGGCGGGGTCGTCGCCATTGTTGGTGACGAAGAGCAGCCCGTCGACATGGCGCCCGGACAGGCGACCGAGATAGTCGATCTCGCGATCGGTGCGGCTGAGGGTAGGGCAGAGCAGAAGGCCGAGCCCGAATTCGGCAGCCGCGCGTTCGACCCCCGCCGCCAGATGAGCGAAATACGGGTTGGCAATATCGGGAATCACAAGCCCGATCGTCTCCGAACGACCGAGGCTCAGGCTGCGGGCATGCGGGTTGGGCTGATAGCGCAGCTCCCGGATCGCGGCGTCGATGCGGTCGGTCGTCGCCCTCGGCAGCTTGATGGAGTGGTTGAGATAGCGCGAGACCGCCGCCACGGAGAGGCCGCAGGCTGCCGCGACATCCTTGAGCGTCGCGTTCCTTCGCGCAGGTTCGTCCTGCTTCCCGGTCATCTTGCCCCCTGGCGGCTACCGAACGGCCCAGCATGTCTCGCCAGATTGTCATGCCGCCTGACGGGAGCATGAATTGTGACGGTATCTGTCAGTTAATGACTGTAACGCTTCCAAGTTGCATTGGCCAATCGGTCGAAATGGCTGTGTTGCTGTCGCGCAAGACAAGCTTGGCCAGGCGCGCCGAAGCGACCGTCCAGGCGCCGCTGCAACGCGCGGTAGTCGTTGCAAGTCCCTCCGCCACGTCGCTGCGTGACGCTGGATCTCATTGCGGTTTCGGAATTTTTACGAAGGTGACCGTTCCATCTGGGGCGATGGGGTTGGTCGAGCCCGTGGAGCGCGCCAGCCTGCTGGTGGCAGGCCTGCGGAACGAGATGGCCGAGATGGCGGAGTTCCGAAGTGACTTCGGCCCTTGGAGTGGCCGGAGCGGGCGTGGCAGTCGATTCGCCATGGGCGAGAAAACCCTCTCCCGGTGGCCGGGAGAGGGTTGAAGTTATTGTCAGGCCGCGACGGATTCGCCGAAAGCGGGGATCGTCGAAGCGATCTTGTCGCCCGTGAAGTTGGCGACCCAGCCATCCGGCGAGATGAACAGGCGGATGCAGGTGAAATTCGGCTCCGGGCCCATGTCGAACCAGTGCAGTGTGCCGGCCGGGACCGACAGAAGGTCGTCACGGGTGCAGACGACGCGATAAACCTTGTCGCCCAGATGCAGGTAGAACGCGCCCGAACCTTCGACGAAGAAGCGGACCTCGTCCTCGTCATGCGTGTGCTCGTCGAGGAACTTGGTGCGGATCGCCTGCTTGTTGGGATTGTCCGGCGTGATGCGCATCACGTCGATGGTCTGGTAACCCTCGGCGGCGGAAAGCCGGTCGACCTCGGCCTTGTAGGCGGCGAGGATGTCTTCATGGCTGGCGTTGGCGGCAAGCTCGGCGCCGGCCTTCCAGCGCTCGAACAGCACGCCGACCTTGTTCAGCGCAGCCGCGATCTCGGCCGGGTCGGACGTGACGAGGTCGGGATTGGCCGGATCCTTGTCCGGGTAGATCGTCAGTGTGGTCATGGCGTGAACCTCCTGTAGGAAAGCTCGAATTCGAACAGCGTTTCGAGCGCTTCGAGATGGCGGGCGGCCTCCGCTTCGGTGGCGCCCCATGCATAGAGTCCGTGTCCGGCGAGAAGATAGCCGGGCGCGACGATGGCGTCACCGCCGGGCTCGGCCAGGCGGGCGTCGACCCGGCCCGACAGGGCGGAAATGTCCTGGTCGTTGGCGAAGACGGGAATTTCGACGATCGCCTCATGCGTGCGCACGCCGGAAAGCGCCTTCTGCAGCTCCCAGCCGGTCAGCCGCAGCCTTCCTTTGGGCGCCGCAAGACGCGAGAGCACCGTCGCGGCGGGGCTGTGGACATGAAAGATCGCGCCGAGTTCCGGACGCTGGCGGTAGAGGGCGGTGTGCAGCTCCGCTTCGGCGGAGGATCCCGGCAGCAGCGGCACGGCCAGCGGCTGGATCAGGATATCGGCCGGCTGGAGATTGCCCTTGTCGACGCCGGAACGCGTGATCGCGATCGTGTCGGCATCAATGCGGACGGAGAAATTGCCGGAGGTCGCCGGCACCCAATGGCGAAGCGCCGCGGCGCGGCCGGCGGCGATGACGCCCGCCACAGCTTTGGCCAGGGCGCTTTCGTCGCTGGCGGACCCGGATTCGGTCTTCAAGGAAATCGTCTGCGCCAACCACGCTACTCCGTCAGAAAAAGGCGATGCCGGCATGGGTCTTCACCCGGCCGGCCGCCACCATACTAACTAAAACGCGCGCGCAAGGATGGGGTAGATCAAATTTCCCATTCCGGCTCGAATAAAGAGAAAATCCTTCGTTCCTCGCCCGTCAGCGGTCGCGCTATCAGAATTATATTGCAACATCGCCAGCGGATGGCGCGCGTTGCCGGGTCAAAGCCGTCCGGATGGACGCGAGGGAGATACAAGTATGAAGCGTTTCGCAATCGGCCTCGCCGGAGCGGCCCTCATGGCCACCAGCCTGCTGGGCGCGCCGGCCTATGGCCAGGGCATCGCCGGGGCCCCCGCGCCCTTCGACAAGGGTGGCGTCAAGGTGGCGCTGGTGACCTTCATCTCGGCCGGCGACTTCTTCCAGGCCTACCAGGCCGGTGCGCAGAAGCAGGCCAAGGCGCTCGGCATCGACCTGCAGATCTTCTCCGGTCGTCAGGACGCCGCCGCCCAGCGCGAGCAGGTCGAACAGGCGATCAATCTCGGCGTCCAGGGCATCATCATCGACCATGGCCAGCCTGAAGCGCTGAAGGACGTCGCGCAGAAGGCCCTCGACGCCGGCATCAAGGTCGTCGCCTTCGACGTCGATCTCGGCAATCCGGCCATCCCGCAGGTCGAGCAGTCCGACCATGAGCTGGCCAAGGCCGCGCTCGGCCAGGCGATCGCCGACAACGGCACCGCCTTCAACGCCGGCTATGTCTATGTCGCCGGCTTCGCGCCGCTCGATCGCCGCAACGAGATCTGGGAAGAAACCAAGAAGGCCAATGCCGGCATCGTCGAGAAGGCGCGCTGGGGCGCGGTGAACGACACCACCGCCTCGTCGACCGCCGACCAGACAAAGGCCGCCTTCCAGGCCAATCCCGACATCACCGTCGTCTTCGCGCCCTATGACGAATTCGCCCGCGGCGTGAAGCTCGCCACCGACGAACTCGGCATCTCCGACAAGGTGAAGATCTATTCGGCCGATGTCTCGACCGCCGACATCACCGAGATCGCCGCCGAGGGTAGCCCGTGGGTCGCCACCGCCGCTACCAACCCGGCCGTTGTCGGCGAAGTTTCGGTGCGTGCCGTCGCCAAGTTGATCGCGGGTGAAGATCCTGGCCACAACATCATTGTGAAGCCGGTCCTGATCACGCAAAAGGATCTGCGCGACAATGCCATCAAGACGGTCGAGGATCTCGACGCCAAGCTGCCGGCTTTCGGCAAGAGCGACGCGGCGAGCGCCAGCTGGATCCCCGTCGCGACACAGTAGACGAATGGAAACAGACCTATGAACCTGCCCATGCGCAGCAAGTTCGGCAAGGCGGCCCTCGGGGCCGCTTTTGTCGTGATGGCGGCCACGGCCGCTCAGGCGGCCGAGCCCGTCCTGATCTCCTATGAGGCGGCGCCGTCCTCCGGCTTCGAATTGCCGAAGCTGGACCAGGCGACCTACGCGGTGCGCGCGGCCTTCGCGCTCCAGGCGCTGACCGACATCGTCCCGAAGATCGCCGCCGCGGCCGGCGTGCCCGACTCGAAGATGGTGAGCGAGGTGACGCCCGGCGGCTACCTGCTCAAGACCAACGCCTCGCTGCAGACCATGGCCGACCTCGACGACGAGGCCGCCGATCGCTTCGCCGCCAGTCTCGGCTATGTCTTCCGCCAGTACAGCGTTCTGATTTCGCGGCTCGACGACCCGAGCGGCCAGACCGATTTCGTCAAGGTCACCTTCCCGCGTGACAAGCTCGACTCGGCCGTGGCGCAGGCTTTCTTCGAGAAGGCCGCGTCGGTCGACAAGGGTCTCGGCGGCGGCTACACGGCCTTTGGCGACGACCAGATCTTCCTGAACGTCACGGATTCCGCCGGCAAGCCCTATAGCGGCCTCGACC
Source organism: Kaistia sp. UC242_56 (assembly GCF_044452255.1). Classification (NCBI taxonomy): domain Bacteria; kingdom Pseudomonadati; phylum Pseudomonadota; class Alphaproteobacteria; order Hyphomicrobiales; family Kaistiaceae; genus Kaistia; species Kaistia sp. UC242_56. The sequence goes on along the minus strand of NZ_JBIOAN010000002.1, from coordinate 2,972,851 downwards.
ATGCGGCGTTCCTCGCGGGCCTCGAAAAGGCCGCGGCCGAGTTCGAGCCGGTGAAGCCCACCGTCTCGAACAATGGCAAGGCGGTTGCCCGCTTCGTCGAGAATGACTGGGCTGCCAAGCCGGCCGGCGAGGACTATATCGCCCGTCTCGGCGGCGCCGGATCCGATCTGGTCAAGAAGCTCGACGCGATCGAGGCGGACTATGCCGCCCTGGTCGGCGCGGCTGCCACCCGCTACGGCTGGAAATAGCCTTTCCGCCAACGCTTTCCCGGGAGGGCGGGCCATGCTCGCTCTCCCGGTTCCGTCTCATGCTTCACGTCGCGCTTTCTGAGCAGGTTCCATGTCGCTTCCCACGCCCGCCGGCTACTACGCCCTTGACAATCACTCGGTCCGCACGTTCCTGAACGATCTGCCGGAGATGCGCGCCAAGCTCGGCGGCGCACCGGAGAGCTGGGCGGTCGAGGAAGTCGGCGACGGCAATCTGAACCTCGTCTTCCTGGTCGACGGGCCGGACGGCTCCGTCTGCGTGAAGCAGTCGCTTCCCTATGTGCGCGCGGCGGGCGAAAGCTGGCCGCTGCCGCTCGACCGGGCGTTTTTCGAGCAGTCCTATTACCGGGCGGTCGGGGCGCATGTCGAAGGCCTGGCGCCGCGCTTCTATCACTACCAGCCCGAGCTCTACGCCTTCGTGATGGAGCGTCTGTCGCCGCATATCATCCTGCGGCGCGGCCTGATCGAAGGGCGTCGCTATCCCCATGTCGCCCAGCATGTCGGCGAGTTCGCCGCGCGTTCGACCTTCGCCACCTCCGATATCGGCGCCACGATCGAGGAGAAGGCGGAATGGACGGCGAGCTTCGCCAAAAACACGTCGCTGATCCGCATCACCGCCGAGGTCGTGTTCTCCGACCCGCTCAGCGAATCCCCGCGCAATCGCTGGACCCGCCCGGAACTGGACGGCCTGGCGCTCGCGTTCCGCTCCGATTCCGCGCTGAAGGGTGCCGTCGCCGATTTCGGCTGGCGCTTCCTCACCAGCGGCCAGGCGCTGATCCATGGCGATCTGCACACCGGCTCGGTGATGGTGACCGAGACCGACACCAAGGTCATGGACCCGGAATTCTCCTTCGTCGGGCCGATCGGCTATGACGTCGGCGCCTTCCTGGCCAATCTGGTGATGAACTACCTGGCGCAGCCCGGCCACGCGACCGCTGCCGATGACCGCCGCGAACAGGCCGACTGGGTGCTGGATCAGGTGCCGGTGTTCTGGAACACGTTCAAGACGCGCTTCCTGGCGCTCTGGGAAACCAGCGCCCGCGGCGACGCCTATCCCGCGACGATGTTCGCCCATCCGGCCGATCAGGCCGTGCTGGCGGCCCGGCGCGAGGCCTTCCTCGATGGGGTGTTCGCCGACGCCGTCGGCTATGCCGCGGTCAAGACGATCCGCCGGATCCTCGGCTTCGCGCACAATATCGATTTCGAATGGATCGCCGACCCGGCCCGCCGCGCGCCGCTGGAAAACAAGGCGGCGCAGCTCGCCCGCAAGTTCCTGCTGGAGCCCCACAGCTTCCGCACGCCGGAGGATATCGTCGCGGGCGCGAAGGCGATCTGAGGCGGACCGCGTTTCGCCGCTTCAGTCCGAGGCGGTGCGGGGCTCGCGGGGGGATTCGTTTCCTTGCGAGGCCCTTGCCATGATCTCGCGGACATGCGGCGTCGTGAACTGGGACCGGGCGCGGGCGGTGTAATAGACGATCTTCCAGTGCTTCGGGCGCAGCGAGAGCAGGCCGACGACCGTGCGGCGCGCCTTGGTGAATTCGGGAAGGTCGCGCGGGCGCGGAAAGTCGGAGCCGGAGAGCTTGCGATAGGCCTCGTAGATCGCCGCCAGCGGCGCGCGCCGCTTCTGCCAGGGCTTGTTGTTTCCCGTGTAGTGGACGATCGCCGGAATGATGCCGGGGATGGCCTTGTAGTCCCACGAAAAGAAGTTCCAGCGGCGGTCCAGGAACTTGACCCTTCCCTGAACCACGGCGTTGATCGCCGACTGGTCCGGGAAGATCAGCTCGGTGTTGGCGAGGAGGTACTCGACAACCTTCTGGGCGGTGTTTTCCTTGCGCCACTGGGCAAGGTCGAACACCAGAACGCCCGAGTTGATGTACCGGTCATTGCCGATCTTTACATGATCGAGCTCGCTCTGGTGCACGCTGCCGTCCAGCACCCCGGCCAGCAGATTGCCGTCCAGCGGCATCGACCAGAGCTCGGACAGATCCGAGATGACGGTCGCATCCGCGTCGACATAGATGGCCCGGTCATGCTGGGGCAGCAATTGCGGGATCAGGAGCCGGGCATACATGGCCGACGTCCAGTATGGGTTCTTCGGCAGGCTGGCGAGATGCGATTTGTCGGCCAGCAGGATCTGCGAGCGGATGTTGTTCCGGCTGGAGAAGCGCGCGATCAGGTCGATGCTGGCTGCGCTCAGGCCGGCATCGATGATGTAGAATTCGGCGTCCTTGTTATGAAAGAGCGTCGAATAGAGCAAATTGAGCAGTCCGGGGACGAAATTGTCGTCACTCGCGCTGACGATGATCATCGACTCAGACCCTATCCCTGACCGCACCTGCCCGGCGCCTAAGTAAGGCGGCGCGGTCACACGGACGGCATCCAATCCGCAACCGGCAGGCTGCGCTCCCGCTCGCCCGCCATTTGGATTTTTGCATAGCGGAACGAGGCGGCCGGGGCCAGCGGGCTTCGTCCCGCCGGCGCGCGTCGCGACCTCTAGCGCTTCTTCTTCCCCAGTCCAAATGTCAGCGCCAGCGCGCCGACCAGCACCACGCCCTTGACGAAGTCCTGCGTGTAATATGGGGCGTTGAGCATCGTCAGGCCGTTGAGCAGCACGCCGACGAAGATCGCGCCGAGCACGGTTCCGAGCACATGCGGGCGGCGCTTGTCGAGGACGGCGAAGCCGATCAGCGAAGCGGCGACCGCATCCAGCAACAGCGAATTGCCGGCCGAGACGTCGCCGCGGCCGACGCGGGAGGCGACGATCAGGCCGCCCAGCGAGGCGAGCGTGCCGGAAAGCACATAGGCCCAGAGGCGATAGGCCTTGGTCGGCGCTCCGGCGAGATGCGCCGCCGTCTCATTGCCGCCGATCGCATAGAACACCCGGCCCCAGCGCGTCCGCTCCATCAGGAACCAGGCGAGGATGGCGACGATGCCCATGACGATCACCGGATAGGGCACGGTATCGAACAGCCGCCCGCGCCCGAGGACCAGGAAGGCCGGGTCATAGGCGCCGGCCGCCGTGGTGCCGTTGGGCAGCATCATGCCGGCGGTGATCGAGCGGCCGCCGGTCGGGATCAGCTGCAGGCCGGCAAGCAGGAACATGGTGGAGAGCGTCGCCAGCAGGTCCGGCACGCCGACGCGCACGATCAGCAGGCCATTCACGAGGCCGATGAAGGCGCCCATCAGCAGCACGAGGCCGAGCGTCTCGAAGGCGTTCATCTGCAGTACGACCATGGCGTAGCTCGCCGCCATCACCGATGAAGCGGCGACACTGCCGACGGAGAGATCGAAGCCGCCGGCCGACATGGTGATCGAGACGCCGACGCCGAGAATGGCGACGACGGAGACCGCCTGCAGGATGGAGAACAGATTGGCCGAGTTGATGAAGGCGGGCTGGGCCGACCAGAATCCGACCAGCATCACCGCCAGCAGCACGAACAACGCATATTTGCGGGCGGTTTCGGCGAAGGTCGAAGCCGGCTTCGACGATGCGGTGGCGTGATCCGTCATGGTGTTTGTCCTGTGCCGGCAGCTCGGGTCTCGATGCTCTCGACGCTGCCGATCACGGCGGCGAGCGATTCATGACTACCGTCGGCCTCGTAGAGGGAATGGTCGCGCATGACGAGGATGCGGTCGGCAACCTCCAGCGCTTCTTCAGTGTCGCTGGTGGCGATCAGCGTCGCCGAGCCGGATTGGCTGTTGCGGATCGCGGCGATCAGGTCGGCACGGGCGCCGACATCGACGCCCTGGAAGGGTTCGTCGAGCAGGAGCAGCCGGCAGGGCGCCGCCTGCCAGCGCGCCAGCACGACCTTCTGCTGGTTGCCGCCCGAAAGCTGGTCGAGCGTATCGTCGGGGCGGCGCGCCTTGATGCCAAGGCGGCCAATGGCGTCGCTCGCGACCAGGCGCTCGCGCGTCTCGCGCAGCAGGCCTAGGGGGAACCAGCGCGGCAGATGCGGCAGGGCGATGGTGCCGGCAATCGACGCGCCGGGAATTTCGGGCGGCAGTAGCGACGACGCCCAGCGGTCCTCGGCCACCATGAACACGCCATTCTCGATCGAGCGGGCAGGGCCGTTCGAGAGCCATCGTTTGCCGTCCAGCGTGAATTCGCCCTCGGCCAGCGTCTCCAGACCGAACAATGCGCGCAGTAGCCGGCTCTTGCCCGAGCCGAGCGTGCCGGTGATGGCGACGACTTCGCCGGAGCGGAGGTCGAGATCGAACGGCCTTGCGCCGGGGATGAGGCGCGCCCGCTTGACGGAGGCGAGGATCGGCGCGCTCGAGACGGTGCCGTCATGCAGGGCGGCGTCGAGCGTGCGGCCGATCATGGCGGCGACGGCGGCGGAAAAATCGATCGGCTTGGCGAAGGAGGCCACCACCTTGCCGCCGCGCAGCACGACGGCGCGATCGGCGATCGCGGCGAGGTCGCCGGTGCGATGCGAAATATAGAGGATGGCGATGCCGCTCGCCTTCAGCCGCCGCAGCACGGAGAACAACCGCTCGGCCTCGGTCGAGGACAGGCTGGAGGTCGGCTCGTCGAGGATCAGCACGGATGCCTTGGCCGCGACGGCGCGGGCAATGGCGATCAGCTGCCGCTCCGCCGGGCGCAGGTCGGCAAAGTCGCGGTCGAGCGGCAGGTCGAGATCGATCAGCGCGGCGATTTCGGCGGCCCGCTTGCGGGTCGAGCGCGGCGAGACGAAGAAGCTGCCGGTGCCGCAAAGCTCGTTCAGCGTCAGGTTCTCGGCAACCGTCAGTCCCGCAGCGCCCGCTTGGTCGGTTGCCTGGTGCACGGTGGCGATGCCGGCTGCCTGCGCTTCGCCGGGCGAGGCGAAGGAGACTTGATTGCCGTTCAGCAGGATCGTGCCGCCATCGGCGGAGATCGAGCCGGAGAGGATCTTGACCAGCGTCGACTTGCCGGCGCCGTTGGCCCCCATCAGCGCAACGATCTCGCCGGCCTCGACGATGAGATCGGCGCCGGCGAGCGCCCGCGTCGGGCCGAACGACTTTTCCAGTCCCGTGACGGAGACGGCGATTTTCTTGGGCGGAGAAGAGGTGGACAAGGTGTCAGAGGCCTCCGGGCAGGGCCCGCTTCTTTACCTCTCCCTGGGGGAGAGGTCGGCCCGCAGGGCCGGGGTGAGGGTTTACGGTGTTTCCGGTGAGGCCGTAAACCCTCACCCGCCGGCTTCGTCGTCGACCTCTCCCTCAGGGAGAGGTGAAAGCTCGCTTCAGCCCTCATACTCCATGATCGCCAGGCCGGCATTGTAATCGGTCGAATAGATGATGCCGTTGGCGTCGACGAAGAGGTCGGCCGACTGGATCACGCGCGGACGATTGCCGCGCTTGTCGACCATGCGTTCTGGCGCGGCCGGCACCAGCGCGCCGGTCTCCTTCGGCTCGAACGGGTTCGAAATATCGAACACGCGCACACCGGCATTCTGGTAGGTGGCAAAGATCAGTGTGTCGGAGACGAAGCTTCCGGGCCGGTTCTCGTGCACATTGTGCGGGCCGAAATGGCCGCCCTTGGCGGTGTAGTCGGCCTCGGCGGGGGTCGGCAGCGTGGAAATCGAGATCGGGTTCGCCTTGTCCTGTATGTCGAAGATCCAGGTCCGCTTGCGGCCGTCTTCCTCATGGTCGAGCACAGCTTCGTCGGCGACAACAAGCAGGTCGCGCTTCGGCAGGGGCAGGGGCGAATGGGTCCCGCCGCCGAAGGGGGGCGACCAGTTCTTGTGCGTGATCAGCTTCGGCGACGACTTGTCGGCAATGTCGAGGATGGTGAGGCCGCCATCGCGCCAGCAGGCATAGGCGGTGTCGCCCTCGACCAGGCTGTGATGCAGCGCATAGCGCCGGCCTTCGCCCCAGCTTGGGCTTTCGCCACCGGCCAGATGCATGCCGGGGATCCACCAGCGGCCGGCTTCGACCGGCCGGGTTGGGTCCTGAAGGTCGACGATCATGAAGATGTAGTCGCTATAGCCGTCGACCAGCGCCGAGACATAGGCGTAGCGGCCGCCGACATACCAGATGCGATGGATGCCCACGCCCTCGACCGGAAAGAAGCCGATCTGGCGCGGTTCTGTCGGCTTCGAGATGTCGTAGATCGCCATGCCGGCCGACCAGTTGCGGGACACCTTCGCGCCGCCGGCTGTGCCGACGGTCTCGCCGACCGACCTGGTGTAATAGACTTTCTCGTCGACCGCGAAGGCGGCGTCGGCGAACAGGTCGCGCGCGTGGATGACCAGCAGCAGATCGTCATGCGTCTGCAGGTGGATCGTCCAGGTGTTGGGCGGCGCGGGAACGAAGGTGGTCTCGCCGGGGTTCTTCGGGTCGCGCACGTCGATGATGGAAAAACCCTGCGACCAGGGATGCGCCACATAGGCGAAACCGCGATGCACCATGACCTGCAACGCATCCGGCCGCCCGCCCTGCTCGGAATGGCCGATCAGGCGAATGTTCTTGGCATAGTCGGGGATCGGAAGGGTCATGGTGTCGTCGGCTTTTCGGTTTGTCGATCATGGCGTTGCCGGGCAGGGAACCCGTTACGCGTTCTTCACCTCTCCCTCAGGGAGAGGTGAAGGGAAGGCTTTGCTGGGCCCGCTTCTTCTCCCTCGCCCGCTTGCGGGAGAGGGTGGGGTGAGGGACTTTCTGCAACGACCGCAGTAGCCTGCATTCATATCCCTCGCCGTCATCCCCGCGAAAGCGGGGATCCATTCAGCCGGGAACGTCCACGGCTGAATGGATCCCGGGTCAAGCCCGGGATGACGCCAGAGTGTGGTCCGAGGCTACTTCGACGCCGGGATCCAGTCCTTCTTGGCCGCGTCGCTGTCCTTGAAGGCCGGGAACTTTTCCTGCAGCTCCTCGATCGTCTTGATGTCGTTGTCTACCAGCGTCTGCTTGGTGACGAGGGTCGGCTGGATCAGCACCGAGTGGCCGGGGTCCTGGCCGGCGATCAGCTGTGCCAGGGCGCGGACCGAAACCTCGCCCACGACAGCCGGGTTGGTGGCGGCGGTGGCGACCCAGGGGCTGTTCGGCTCGCGCATGGCCTGGATGTCCGAGGTCGAGATGTCGACGCCGTAGATCTTGACCTTGTCGGCGACGCCGGCCTCGTCGATCGCGAGCTTCACGCCACGGGCGAACTCGTCCCAGGGGGTGAAGACGACGGAGAGCGTCGGGTTGGCGGCGAGCACGGCCTTGGTCTGGTCGGCGACGGAAGCCGGAACGCTGTCGTTTACAACGCCCCAGGTGGCGACTTCCTTGATGCCCGGATACTTCTTGCCGAAGTCCTTCCAGACGGCATAACGGCGGTCGAGCGGCGCGAAGCCGGAGACGTAGACGGCGCCGCCGTCAAAGGTCTCGCCCTGCTCCTTGACGGCCTGCTCCAGCACGAGGCGCGCCATGTCGGCGTCGGACTGCTCGATCTGCGGGATCTTGGCGTTGTCGAGGTTGACGTCATAGGCGACGACCGGGATGCCAGCGTCGAGCGCCGCCTGGGCGACGTCCTTCAGCGCTTCGGGCTGGCCGTTGTTGATGACAATGCCCTTCACGCCGAGATTGATTGCCTGCTGGATCAGCTCGCGCTGGGCGTTGATGTCGTTGCGGGCCTGGGAGAGGTTAGCCTCGACGCCGAGCGCATCGGCCTGGCGCTTCACGCCGGCTTCGAAAGCCTGCAGCCAGTCGCCCGAGCCGAGGAAGCTGATGACGGCGATCTTGACGCCACCTTTGTCGAACGGCGCCGGTGCGCCGGCGATGCCTTCGGCGAAGGCGCCCGAGGAGAGCGCGGTGAGGCTCGCAGCGAGTGCGAACGAGAGAAGCTTCTTGCCCATATCCATACCCCGTCAGTTTCTGAACGTCGCTCGCGGCGGCCGAGGCGACCGCGAACGGTCCGCCTGCCAGGTCGCCGCAATTCGATGCCAAGCTAGCGTTCCGCCGATGGGCATAAAGAAAAGCGATTTCAATTCAAGCGGGAATCTGGGTCGTTTGTTGCGTCGCCTGGTTTCGGCCGACGCGCCCTGGGAAACGGCGGCTGGAGCAACATCGATATTGGTGGAATCGGTCTCTCACCTCCCTCAGGGAGAGGTGAAGGAAGCGCCGGCATCAAGGCTGACGTGTCCTGCCCTAGAGGGCCTCTCCCGAGACCCCGCGGCCGCCGATCCAGACAGCGGCGAGATTGGCCTTCGCGGCCGTGTAGACGATCTTCTGCAGGGCGTCCTCGTCGCTGTCGATATCGTCCCAGACGCGCATCGTGCCGCCCGGTGCGTCGGGGTCGACGAGGATGGCGTCGAAGTGGAAGCCGGGGGCGAACTGGCCGACGGGCAGGTCGAGCGCGTCGCCGCCGCCCGCCGTGGCGAGGTGGAAGGCGATGTCGAAATCGATGCGCGAGCCGGGGCGGCCGCGTTCGCCTTGCGGCAGCGCGGGGTCGACGCCGGTTTCCAGCATGCGCGAGGCAGCGATGGCCATGCGCTGCGCCTCGATCATCGAGGCGGTGGGGCCGCCGGAAATGTCGGTGCCGAGACCGACGCGCACGCCCTTCGCCAGGGCAGCGCGAAGCGGGAGCACCGAATTGGCGAAATAGGCGTTGGAGAGCGGGCAATGCGCGACTCCCGCGCCGCGCGCCTGGATCAGGTCCATGTCGCCGTCGGTCAGAAAATTCGAATGCGCCAGCACGGTCCGGCGCGTCATCAGCCCGAAGCGGTCGAGCGTCTCTGCGTCGGTGCGGCCGAAGCGGTCGAGCACATAGCCATGCGCCCAGTCGCTCTCCGAGCAATGCGTCTGGACGTGGCAGCCGCATTCGCGCGCCAGTTCGCCGAGCCCTTCCAGCAGCGGATCGGTGCAGGAGGGCACAAAGCGGGGCGTGATCACGGGATGGACGAGGCCGTAGTTTTCCGGGTGCGCGGCCACATAGTCGATCAGCGCTCTCGTGCCGGCGATGCCTGCTTCAGCCGAGCTATCGCGGTAATAGTCGGGGCATTCGGCCGGATTATCCATCGCCACCTTGCCGACTAAAGCGCGCTGGCCCTTTTCCAGGCAGATGTCGACCAGCGCCTTCGAGGCTTCGACATGCTGGGTGGCGAAATAGAGCGCCGTCGTCGTGCCGTTGGCGATCAGGTCCTCGACCAGCGCGGAGTAGTGTCGCCGGGCGAAGGCGAGGTCGGCATAGCGCGCCTCGAGCGGGAAGGTGTGCTGCTGCAGCCAGACCTCCAGCGGCACGTCGAGCGCCTTGCCAAGCTGCGGGTATTGCGGCGCGTGGATGTGCAGGTCGACGAAGCCGGGCAGGATGTAGCTGCGCGGCGGCGCGACGACGAGCGTTCCCGCCGCCTCCGCCGCCACGCGCGTCTCGGCATGGGCCGCGCTGCCGGCCGAAACCACCTTGGCGATGTTGCCCTTGCCGTCGATCTCGACCAGCGCGTCCCTCAGGATCTCGATCTCGCCCAGTATCGGCGCATGGCAGAAGGTGCCGGCGATCGTCTTGTGGCGGAGATCGGTCAAGGGTCGGGTCCTGTCGTATGTCGCGGGGCTCAGCCGAGGCTGCGCTGGCGCAGCGCATGGGCGCGGGTGCGGAACTCGCGGCGGATTTCCGCCTCGTCTATACCCGCGACGATGCGGTTTTCCATCAGCATTCGCCCATTCACGATGGTGTGCGTGACGTCGTCGGCGCGGCTCGAATAGACCAACGCGGCGGCGGTGTCATAGACGGGCAGGCTGTGCGCCTTGTCGAGATCGACGACGATGACGTCGGCCGCCATGCCCGGCACGAGCTGGCCGGTCTCCGGCCGGTTCATCGCCTTGGCGCCCTGTGCTGTCGCAAGTTCCAGGATCTCGTGCGTCTTCAGGAACTCGACATCGTTGGTCTTGTCCTTGTGGATCAGGCCGGCGAACTTCATCTCCTGGAACATGTCGAGCGTGTTGTGGCTGGCCGGTCCGTCGGTGGCGAGGCCGACCGTGATGCCATGCTCCAGCACGCATTTGAGCGGCATGGTGCCGGAATTGAGCTTGGCGTTGCAGCAGGGGCAATGGCCGATCTTGACGTCATGCGCCGCCAGGATCCGCATGTCTTCCTGGTCGAGCTGCGTGCAATGCGCGGCCGTGATGTCTCCCTTGAGAAAGCCGAGCGATTCCAGCCAGCGCACCGGGGAGGTGCCGTAATTCTCTGCCATGTAGGCCATTTCCTGCGTGCCCTCGGCGAGGTGGGTATGGATCGGCAAGCTGTAGGCGTCGGCCACTTCGCGCGTCAGCCGGTACATTTCCTCGCCGCAGGAATAGGGCGCGTGCGGCGACAGGCCGATCTGCAGCAGGCCGTCGCGGGTCTTGTGATGCTTCGCGACGAGATCTCCGAAATTGTTCAGCGTCTTCCAGGACCAGTCGGTGATCGGCGCATAGAGGCCGCGATCGGCGAAGCCGTAGCCGAGTGTTGCCCTGAGCGGGATCTTCTTCAGCGCCTCGATCTCGGGCTCGACGGCATAGGCGTCGAAGTGCTCGTTGAAGGTGGTGATGCCGGATTTCACCATTTCGACGAGGCCGGCCAGGCTCGCCCAATAGAGCGTCTCCGGATCGAAATTGCGCTTCAGCTGCCACATGGTCGAGAGCCATTCGAACAGCTTCACGTCCTCCAGCAGCCCGCGCAGCAGCATATTGGAGGCGATATGCGTGTGGCTGTCGCAGAAACCCGGCATGACGGCCGAAAGCGAGGCGTCGACGACTTTTCGCGCACCCCGGATATCGACCGCGTCGGCCGGGCCGACGGCGGTGATCGCGCCGCCGGTGATGGTGACGACGCCGTTCTCGATCGGCTTGGCGCCGCCCATCGGGAGCACGGTGCCGTTGATGATGGCGATATCGATGGTCATGGAGCGTTCGGCCTCGGGATCATGCGGGGTTGGGCAGGCAGCCGCCATCGTCCGGCGGACCGGCGCGAGGGCGGAACGACAGGGTGGCTCAGGCGGCGCGTTCGGCGGTGCCGAAGGTGACGCCCTTCTCCTTCAGCCAGCGCCGGTAGGCGACGGAGGAGATGTCGGCGCGTGTCGGGATCTCCGCGCGCGGTTCCAGCGGCAGAAGACGCGGGCGCTGGTTCTCCAGGATGATGCGGTCCTGCAGGAAGATCAGCTGCTGGAAATGCACCATGCTGGTCAGCGTGCTCTCGTCGTCGATAATGAACATCACCGGATGGGCGCGGCAGCGGTCATGGTCGAGCGGCTGCACGAACAGGCAGATCACGTCCCAGCGGTTCGCCGCCGCGGGGCAGGTCTTGTAGAGCAGCGTCTGGAACGGGGCGGCGACGCGGTACATGTATTGCGTCATGATCCCGCCCGAGGCGGAAAGCGCCGCCTGCGGCTGGAAGAACTCGCAATTCGTGGCCCAGACCTCGTCGACGTCGCGGCGGATCTCGGTGGTGTAATGGCGCACTTCCGTGTGCGGCTCGGCGCCGAGGATATCGGTGTGGACGAAGGGGAAATGCGCCATGTCGAGGAAGTTCTCGACGATGCGCAGCCCTGACGCGCGGACGGCGACGGCGCCGCAGACGACATGCCGGCGGTCGGGCTCGTCAGCCTCGGGGATGTCGAACAGTTCGCGCTCCGGCGTGCCCAGAGTCGTCCAGATGAAGCCGTAACGATCACGGGTCGGCAGCGGTTCGCCGAGGGCGCCGCCCTCCAGCTTTTCCCGCACGATGACGGTGCCCGCCGGATCGCGGGAGACGACGAGGTCGCGGCCGAGCAGCCGGTTCGGCTTCGCCTCCGCCGGAATCTCGGCCGCGATGTCGATCACGTACCATTGGTCGAGGGATGCTTTTTCAGCCGGTCTTGCCATGGCCAGTCTCCTCAAGGGGCAGAGGCGGCGGGTTGCGCCGTGGAAGTGTTGCAGAAGCCTGGCCTCGCGGCCAGGCGGGGCTCATCGTTCGTCGCGGAAGAACGGCACGCCGAGGCCGGCCGGCGCAGTGAAGCCGAGCCGGAGGCGACGCCAGAGGAACACCGGCAGGATCATCGCCAGCATGGTGCCGAGATAGGGCAGCATCGACAGGAAGGTGGGCGAGATCGGCCAGTTGCGCGCCTGACCGACATAGCCGATCGCCGTGATGACGCCGAAGAGCAGCGCGCCGAATACCGCGCCGAACGGCCGGTAGCCCGCGAAGATCACGAGCGCCACGGCGATCCAGCCGCGCCCCGCGACGACGCCGTCCGACCAGGACGGCACGAAGGCGAGGGTCAGATAGGCGCCGGCCCCGGCGCCGAGCGCCGCGCCGATCGTGACATAGCAGAAGCGGATCAGCGTCACCGGGATGCCGGCGGAATCGGCCGCTGCCGGGTTTTCGCCGACGGCGCGGACATTCATGCCGTGGCGGGTGCGGAACAGCACGAAGGAGATCACGGCCGGGATGATCAGGTAGATCAGATAGACCAGGATGTTCTGCGAGAAGAAGGCGCGGCCGAGGATCGGCAGGTCGCTCAAATAGGGGACGATGATCTTCTCGAAGGTCGCCTTGGCCGGCATGCCGGAATAGCCCTTGCCGATGGTGACGGCGAGGCCGGAGCCGAGCATGGTCAGCGCCAGGCCGCACAGCACCTGGTTGGCGCGGAAGACGACGGTTGCGAGCGCGAACAGCGCGCCGAAGCCGAGGCCTACCAGCAGCGCCATGGCGAAGCCGAAGAACGGATTGGGGTAGAGCGTCACGGCGATGATGCCGGTGACGCCGCCCAGTGCCATCAGTCCCTCGACGCCGAGGTTAAAGACGCCGACGCGTTCGGCCAGCACTTCGCCAAGCGCCGCGAGCGCCAGAACGCCGCCCGCCAGGACCGCCGTCGTCAGGATGCCTGTGATGAGTTCCATGGGATTTCCTCAGCCCGCCGCCGCCGCCGCTGCCGGGACGGGCAGGGCGCGGACGAGGCGGTAATGGGCGAACTGGTCGGCGATGGCGGTGAACATCATGATCAGGCCGGTGAGCGCCAGCACGGCGGCCGTGGTCAGGCCCTGCGTCTGCAGGATGATGCCGGCATTCAGGATGATCGCCATCAACAGGGCGCCGGCGATGACGCCGACCGGCGAACCGCGCGCCAGCACCGCGACCATGACGCCGAGATAGCCGTAATTGTTTGAAATGCCGCCCTGAAGCCGATGCACCGTGCCGGTCACTTCCAGCATGCCGGCGAGGCCGGCGATGGCGCCGGAGAGCAGCATGATGGTGATCATGCGGCGGCGGACGGGGATGCCGGCATAGTGCGCGGCTTCCGGATTGGCGCCGGTCAGGCGGATCTCGTAGCCCCATTTGGTGTAGCGCAGCAGCAGCCCGAACAGGACGGGTGCGATCAGCGCGATGACGAAGCCCCAATGCAGCGAGCCGAAGAAATCCGGCATCTCGTAGGGCACGCGGCCGGTCGAGGCGACGGTGCCGGTGGTGCGGTCGCGCCAGGGGCCGGTGGCGACGTAATAGACCAGCAGCAAGGCGACGAAGTTCAGCAGCAGGGTGGTGATGATCTCGTCGACCTTGCCATAGGCGCGGGCGAGCGTCGGCACCAGGATCCAGAGCGCGCCTCCCGCCGCTCCCGCGATGAAGCAGAGCACCAGCATGGCCGGCTCCGGGCCTTTGACGAACAGGCCGATGGCGGTTGCCGCGAAGGCGCCGATATAGAACTGGCCGTCGGCGCCGATGTTCCAGAGGCCGATCTTCATCATCACGGTGACGGCGAGGCCGGTCAGGATCAGCGGCGTCAGCAGCAGGCCGAGATCTTCCAGCCCGAAGCGCGAGCCGAGGCTCTTCTTGAGGATCTGGGTGCCAAGATGCAGCGGGTCGAAGCCGCAGGCGGCGAGAACGATCGCGCCCACTGCCAGCGCCGCGATGAAGCTGATGACGCGGGCGGCGAGGATGCGGCGACCGGACACGGCCGAGACGCGCACGAGGCGCAGGGATGGCAGGCCGCTCATGTCAGGCCGCCTCGACGGTTGGCGCGGTGGCCTGCTTCGTCTGGCCGCCCATCAGCAGGCCGACCGTCTCGAGATCGGCGTCCTTTGTCTCGAACAGGCCCATCACCCGCCCCTTGAACATGACGGCGATGCGGTCGGTGACGTCGAACAATTCGGATAGCTCCTCGGAGATCAGCACGACCGCTACGCCGGCATTGCGCAGGTCGATCAAATAGCGAAGCAGCGTCGAGATCGCCCCGACATCGAGGCCGCGGCTCGGATAGGCGGCGACAATAGCGAGCCGGGCGATGCGCATCTCGCGGCGGGCGACGAGGCGCTGCTGGTTGCCGCCGGAAAGGTTGCGGATCGGCGTGCGCAGCGACGGCAGGGTCACCTCAGCATCGGCCGCAATCTCTCTGGCGAGCGTGTCGGCGGCGCCCGGCCTGAACAGGATTCCCTGCGCGATCGGCGGCTCGGTGTAGGCACGCAGCACGGCGTTGTCGCTGACCGAGAGGCTGGGCGCGACGCCGCTGCGAAGCCGGTCTTCCGGGATATGGCCGACGCCGATATCGAGGAAGAGGGCGGGCGAGGGATCCTCGACCGCGACACCCTCGATGAGGATCTGGCCGCTGGTCGGCTTGCGCACCCCGGTCAGGACTTCAGAGAGTTCGCGCTGGCCGTTGCCGGCGACCCCGGCGATGCCGAGGATCTCGCCGGCACGGACCGGCAGGCTGGCCTCGATCAGCCCGGCGCGGCCGCGATCGTCGGCGGCGGAGACGTTCTCGAGCGAGATCACGATGCGGCCGGGTTCGCTGCGCGGCGCCATCGCCTCGCGCAGGCCGCCCAGCACCATTTCGCGCCCGACCATCAGCTGCGCCAGCCTGGTCGTGGTGCAGTTGGCCGTCGCTTCGGTGATGACCTTGCGGCCGCCGCGCAGGACGGTGACGCGGTCGGAGATTTCCAGAACTTCGTCCAGCTTGTGGCTGATGAAGATCACCGAATTGCCGGCCGCCTTGAAGGCTCGCAGCGCCTTGAACAAAGTGCGCGCCTCGCTCGGCGTCAGCACGGCGGTCGGTTCGTCGAGGATCAGCACGCGCGCCTGCCGCGCCAGCACGCGCAGGATCTCGACGCGCTGCTGTTCGCCGGCCGAAAGCTCGTCGATGCGCGCATCGGCGCGGACTGCGAGACCGTAGCGCTCCGACAGGTCCCGCGTCCGCGCTTCCAGCGCCTGGGCGGAAGCGAAGCGCGGCGTCTCCTTCCAGCCGAGATGCACGTTCTCGGCGACGGTGAAGGCGCGCACCAGCTTGAAGTGCTGATGCACCATGCCGATGCCGGCAGCGATTGCCTCGACTGGCGAATTGAAGCTCTGGGCCACGCCATCGAGCAGGATACGGCCGGAATCCGGCCGGTAGATGCCGGTCAGGATGTTCATCAGCGTCGATTTGCCGGCGCCGTTCTCGCCGAGCAGCGCGTGGATCTCGCCGGGCCGGAGGTCGAAATCGACATCGGCATTGGCGATGACGCCGGGAAATACCTTGCCGATTCCCTCCAGCGTGATGACAGGCTGTTCGAGGGTGGCCAGGGCGGGAATGTCGTTCATCGGAGGGTTCGTTCCTCGGCGCCGGGATGCGTATGTCGGCCCCTCCCATGCCAGGGAGGGGCCTATTGCGTGGCGTCAGACCTTGAGGCCGGACACGCCTTCGATCGACCAGTCCCAGGTGTAGAGGGCTTCCGGGCTCATGGTTTCGCCGGCCTTGACGCGGACATTGCCGTCGACGTCCTTGATCTCGCCGACGAAGGGGTTGAAGCCGTCATTCAGGATGCGGTCGCGCACGGCGTCGGCCTTGGCTGCGACGTCGGCCGGAACCTTGGCGCCCCAGGCGTCGCGGTCGATGCCGTTGCCCATCGGCAGCAGCGTGCCTTCGCCGCCGGTCCATTCGCCGGCCAGGCGCTTGCGGACCTGATCGATGTAGTACTGGTTCCAGTCGAGCACGATCGAGGTGACATAGGCATCCGGGCCATAGCGGCGGATGTCGGTGTTCCACATGGCGGCCCAGACGCCGCGCTCCTGCGCGACCTGGAGATAGGCGGCCTCGTCCATGATGCCGAACAGGAAATCGCAGCCATTGTCGATCAGCGCGGTGCCGGCCTGCTTGGCGCCCTGCGGGTCGAACCAGGAATTGATCACCACGGTCTGCAGCGTCGCTTCCGGATTGACCGTGCGCGCGCCCATCAGGAACGCGTTGGTGCCGCAGAACACGGCCGGGACCGGGAAGGAGGCGACATAGCCGAGCTTGCCGCTCTTCGATAGCAGGCCGGCCGCGACGCCCGCCACATAGGTCGGGAACCAATGCTGGATGTAATAATAGGAGAGATTGTCGGCCTTGCGGTGGCCGTCGCACTCCATGAAGGCGACGTCGGTGGCGCGGTCGGAAACCTCGTAGATCAGGTCGCCATAGTTGGAGGTCGAGATGATCATGTTCGCGCCGTCCGACACCATCTGACGGTAAATGCGCGTGCAATCGGCCGAGAAGGGGATGTTCTCGACTTCGAGATATTTCGCCTTCGGGAAGGCGGCCTTGACCGCTTCCAGGCCCTGGTGGTGGCTCCAGGTCCAACCTTCATCCGAGATCGGGCCGACATGGCCGAAGCCGATCACGGCGTCCTCTTCCTTCACGGCGGCGAGCGGCGTGGCGCCGAAGGCCGGCCGGGCGAACTGCGGCAGCATCAGCGACGAGGCCGCCGTCATGCCGGCAAGGCCCATGAAGCGGCGGCGGTCCATATTCTTGAAGTCGATCATTCTGTCCCCTCGGTTGCGGATGGTGTTGTTCAGGAAGTGACGCGTGGTCGGGATTGGGCGGTCGCGGCGTCGAGCTCGGCCATCAGCCCGTCGATCTCGGTCGTCCAGGCGGCGAGCCAGTCGCGCTTGGTGCCTTCGTCGAGCCAGGATGCGCGGATGCTGTCGAGTGCACATTTCTTGAGCATTGGCGCGTCCATGCGCAGCTTGGAGGCGGCCAGGACATATTCATTGGCAAGATCCGTAGCGAACATCGGCGGATCGTCGGAATGGATGGTCACGTTGAGGCCGGCATCGAGCATCTGGCGGATGGCGTGATCTGGCGCCGCCAGGTCGCGCCACTTCGTCGTCGCCTCGGTCGTGCTGGGGCAGCAGGTGAAAAAGGTGCCGGCCTCGCGGCATTGCTCGACCAGCGCCGGGTCGTCGACGATGTGATAGCCGTGGTCGATCCGCTCGACGCCGAGGATCTCCAGGGAATCCCGGACATTCGCGGCCGGGCCGCCTTCGCCGGCATGGGCGGTGACATGCAGTCCCGCCTGCTTCGCGCGCTCGAACAGCGGCTGGAACGGCGCGGGCGGGAAGGGCGCCTCGTTGTAATCGAGGCCGATGCCGATGATCGCGTCGCTGCGATGCGCCAGCACCATGTCGAGGAATTCGAGGCCGCGCTCGAGGCCGAGTTCGCGGCTATGGGCGGGGATCAGCCGCGAGGTCAGGCCGGTGTCGGTCTCGATGTCGGCCATCGCGGCCAGGATGCCGGAAAGCATGGTCTCGTAGGCGACGCCATGCGCCTGATGAGCGTGCGCCGAGACGAAGAACTCGACGTGGCGGGCGTTGCTGGCGGCGCAGCTTTTCAGCATTTCGTAGGTGATGCGGTGAAAGTCGTCGGCGTCGCGGATCGAGCGGCTGACGAGGTCGTAGATTTTCAGGAAGTCCGGGAGATTGTCATAGCGATAGAGTTCGCCGATCTCGCCAAAGGCCGGCAACGGCACGGCATTCTTCCGCGCCAGCTCGACGAAGGTCGACGGCCGAACCGCGCCCTCGAGATGAAGGTGCAGTTCGATCTTGGGGATGCGGCGCGCGAAACTGGCAAGGTCCATCGGTTCACTCCTGGGGTCCTGTAAAGCAATGTTCAGGCCAGCCGGCTGTCCGGCTCCGGCGGCCGCGGGGCGGGCTGGCCGGCCGATCCAAGGCGTTGGGAGGCTTCCGCGTCCAATGCTGCGGGCCGCGTTGCGCTCTCGCGCCGGTCGTGTTGCGCTCGGCGGAGGGTGACTGCGCGGTTGCCCGTGCGAAGGCGCATTGATGTCGCATTGCCTACAGGTTCGACATGCCTGAATGTTAGGCGATGGGCGTCCGTCGCCCGCCACGAGGGAAATTCATGCTTCCGTCCGGTGCCCGCACCCTGCTCGATCATCCCGAATGGGAAGCCCGGATGTGGCAGAGCTGCAGCCCGATGACCGTGGCGCCCGGCGACCGCGCCGGCTTCCGCGCCAGCCTCAATCTCTGGGATCTCGGCACGCTCGGCCTGCGCCTGTTCAAGGCGCCGCGCTACGTCGCAGTCCAGACCCCGCACGAGATCTACCGCGCGCACCGCCAGCGGCTGGTGCTGACCATCCCGCTCGACACCCGCTGCAGCTTTTCGCAGTTCGGCCGCACCGTGCAGCTGGAAGCCGGCCAGGCGGCCTTTCACCTGACCACCAGCCCGCTCGAATATGTCCAGGTTGAGGAGGGTGCCGTAGTCATCCTGCAGGTGCCGTCGAGCCGCATCGGGCTCTATGCCTCCTGCCTGGAGGACATCTGCGCCGTGCGCATCGAGGCGAGCGACCGCATCCTGGCCACCGTGCTCGGCAGCGCCCGCGCCATTCCCGATATCCACGCGATCCCTTCGGCCCGGGCCAAGGATGCCTTCGCCGAAGGCGTCGTCGCCAGCCTCGGCGCCCTGGCGGCGCTGCTGTCGGAAGCGCAGGAAAACCAGAGTTCGGTGATCAAGCGCCGCCGCCTCAACGCGGTCAAATCCTTCATCGACGCGCAGCTTGCCGATAGCGGCCTCAATCCCGACCGCATCGCCAGCGCCAACGGCATTTCGGTGCGCTACCTGCACCACCTGTTCCAGGGCGACGGCCAGTCCGTCACCGAATGGATCCGCGAGCGCCGGCTCGACCAGAGCCGCAAGGGACTGGAGAGCGCCGATCTCCGCGCGCTGACCGTCAACGAGATCGGCCTGCGTTCGGGCTTCAACAACGACGCGCATTTCCGCCGCGCCTTCAAGTCGCGCTACGGCGTCGCGCCGCGCGACTACCGCCGCCAGCAATGGCCTGAAATCGAGGATGTGCGCGCGTGACGGGACATTTTGGGCAGGCCCTGCCGCAGCCGGTGACGATGGTGTTCCTCGGCCGGTTCGAGCCCGAGAGCTTTGCCGAGTTCGTGCGCCATCGCGCCGCCCGCCTGTCGCTCGGCCTGCGCCTCGGCGCGGTCGGCGGCGAGCGGGTCGAGGTTGCGGTCCAAGGCGCTGCCGATCTCGTCGACATGTTCGAGATGGCCTGCAGCCTCGGGCCGATCGATTGCCTGGTGCTCGACATCCATCGCCATGCGGAGCGGCAATGACCGCTCCGGAATATCCAGAAAACAGGGGAACGGCAGTCATGAGGTTTGCAGCCGGCTGGTACGCGCTAGCGCTGGGCGACGGCTTGGAGCCGGGCACGTCGGCGGGAACGCAATTGTTCGACAAGGAGCTGGTGGTCTGGCGCGATGCCTCGGGCGCCAGCCATGTCTGGGAGGATCGCTGCCCGCATCGCGGCATGCGGCTTTCCTTCGGCTTCGTGCGCGGCAATCACATCGCCTGCCTCTATCACGGCTGGCAATATGACGAGGCCGGCCAATGCCGCCACATCCCGGCCCATCCGACCCTCGAGGTGCCGGAGACGATCAAGGTGCCGGCCTATGCCTCGGTCGAGGCCGCCGGCATGATCTGGGTACGGTGGGACGGGGAGGCCGGGCAGCCGCCGGAAGACATCGCCGTCGTGCCCGTACGCAGCCTCTATCTCGACCGCGCGCCGGAGACGGTCGCGCAGCTGCTGGAGGCGGGCCTGGCCGGAGCGTTCGAAAGCCTCTCGCCCGGCACTTTCGCGACGACGCTGGAGGGTGCCGATCTGTTCCTGGCGCTGCAGCCCTATGGCGCCGAACGCACGGCCCTGCATATCGCCCGCACCGGCGGAGACCTGCCGCTGAAGGATATCGCCGTCTGGGCCGAGGAACTCCGCGCCAGCCTCGAAGCGTTGCCGACAAGCGGCCTCGCGCCGGCGACCCAGCAGGCGGGAGTCGCAGCATGAGCCTCGTCCTGCACGATTACGAGCTGGATTCCGACAGCTACAAGGTGCGGCTGCTGCTTTCGGCGCTGGGCGTCGAATACAGCAAGGTGGCGGTCAATGTTCACCCCGGCCATGAGCAGCGCTCGCCCGCCCATCTGCGCCTGAACCCGCTCGGCAACCTGCCGATCCTCGTCGATGGCGAGACAACCTTGCGCGATTCCGGCGCGATCCTCTGCTATCTCGCCCGCCTGCATGACAAGGAAGGCCAGTGGCTGCCGGCCGATCCCGTGCGCTTCGGCGAGGTGATGATGTGGCTGTTCTTTGCGAGCGCCGATCTGGCGCCCGCCACGCTGGCGCGGCTGCACCACATGCTGGAGGTCCCGGCCGATGCGGCAGCCGTCGGCGCCGCCTCGCGCCGCGCCTTCCGCATCATGGACGACCACATGACGAAGCGGGAGCTCGAAGGTTTCTCCTGGTTTGTCGGCGAGCAGGCGACGCTGGCCGACATTGCACTTTTCCCGGCGATCGCGCTGTCGCGTGACTTTGGCATCGATCACGACGAATATCCCGCTCTCCGGCGCTGGATGCGGCGGGTTCGGACGATTCCGGGTTTCATCACCATGCCGGGAATCCCCGACTATCATTGACGAAATCCGTTTTCGTCACCTCTCCCTCGGGGAGAGTCGACTATGCGTTCTCGGCAGATTCTGCCGCCATCGATCGAGGTTGAAATGACCAGGCTCACCCGCTTTTCCGTCGCGCCACTGGCCACCCAGACAAGGCGTCTTGCCGACGTCGCCTCCGGCCGCGCCGCGCCGGATCTCGTCATCCGGGGCGCCCGCGTGCTCTCGACCTATTCGGAGCGCATCCTGCCCGAGCGCGAGGTCTGGATTTCCGGCGGGCGCATCGCCGCCGTAAAACCTTCCGGCACGCACAAGGGCGGCGCCAAGGCGATCTACGACGCCCGGGGCGGCATCATCGCGCCCGGCCTGGTCGACCCGCACATCCACATCGAATCGTCGATGGTCACGGCCTGCGCCTATGCCGAGGCCGCGTTGCTGAACGGCACGACCACGATCTTCTGCGACAGCCACGAGATCGGCAACGTCATGGACGTCGCCGGCGTCGAAGCCATGCTGGAAGATGCGCGCGTCGCGCCGCTGTCGATCTTCCTGACCGTGCCCTCGACCGTGCCCGCGACCTCGCCGGAGCTGGAGACAGCTGGCGGCGACCTGACGCCGGACAAGATCGCGGCGCTGTTCGACAAGTGGCCGGAGGCCGTCGCGCTCGGCGAGAAGATGGATTTCGTGCCTGTCGCCATGGGCGACGAGCGCAGCCATGCGATCATCGCGGCGGCGCTTTCGCGCGGGCGTCCGGTGTCGGGCCACGTCTATGGCCGCGAATTCGTCGCCGCCTATGCCGCCAGCGGCGTCACCGACACGCATGAGGCGATCGATCGCGAGATCGCCGACGACATGCTGGAAGCCGGCATCTGGCTGTTCCTGCGCGGCGGCCCGCCGACGACGCCGTGGCACTCGCTGCCGCAGGCGATCAAGACGATCACCGAACTGGGCGCCTCGCACAAGCGCGTCGCCGTCTGCACCGACGACCGCGACGCCGACGATTTGATGCAGTTCGGGCTCGATTGGGTGGTGCGCGAAGCCCTCAAGGCCGGCATGTCGCCGGAGCAGGCCTGGTCGATGGGTTCGCTGCATGGCGCGACCCGCTTCGGCCAGGATGGCGAGATCGGCGGCATGGGCGGCGGACGCCGCGCGGATCTGGTGCTGATGAGCGACGATCTCGATCCGCAATCGACCTGGTATGGCGGCGAACTGGTCGTGGACGGCGCCAAGATCACGCCGCTGCTCGATGCCGCGCTTTCCGATCGCTATCAGTATCCGAAGGCGGCCTATCAGACGGTCAAGCTGCCCGCCGGCCTGAAGCTGACCCCGGACCTGCCGGCGGGTCCCGGCACGCTGCACGCGATCCGCACGGAACTTCCCGGCATCACGCTTGGCCATGATCGGATCGAGATCGAGGCGGCGAATGATTGGGAGACCCTGTTCGAGCGGCACGGCCTCTGCTTCGTCACCGTCGTCGAGCGGCACGGCAAGTCGGCCGGCAATGTCGCCTATGGAGTACTGTCAAACTTCACGCTAGAGCGCGGCGCGGTCGCCTCGTCTGTCGGCCATGACAGCCACAACATCATCATCGCCGGCACCAACGAGCCGGACATGAAGCTGGCGCTCGAAACGGTCGCCGCGACCCAGGGCGGCGTCTGCGTCGTGGCGGATGGCAAGGTGCTGGCCAAGATCGACCTGCCGATCGCGGGCCTGCTCTCCGACAAGCGCGTCACGGAAGTGGCCGAGGAGACGAAGGCGCTGAAGATCGAGTGGGAGAAGGCGGGTTGCTCGATCCCCTATATGGGCTTCAACCTGATCCCGCTCTCCGTCATTCCGGAAATCCGCATCACCGACAAGGGTCTGGTGCTGGTGCCGGAAATGGAAATCCAGGCCATGTTCGAACCGGCCTGAGGCGAAAACAAAATACCCCGGCATCGTGGGATGCCGGGGTATTTTGTTCGCCGGGCAGAAGCCCGAACTATGCGCCGAGTGCCGTGAGGCTCTCGCGACTAGCCGATATTGCAATCCGAGCCGATGCATTCAGCCGCAATTCGGTCGAGCTTTTCACGCTTGGTCAGAACCGGCGTTTCATAGGTGCGTTTGGTCATTCATAGTCCCCCTGTCGCATTGAATGATGCAAATTGATGGCGGCAGCAGGCTGTCCCTCAATGGGAACAAGCGGCGTACCGCGCGCGAATTATTGCGGGCCGCAGGGACCCGAAACCGGGCAAGGGGCTGCCGTGATGCGGTCCAGCTTCTCGCGCTTGGTCAGAACCGGCGTCTCATAGGTGCGCTTGGTCATTCTGTCGTCCTTGGTGATGTGTCGTAGATTTGAGTGAATTGCGATCGCCGCCCGTCTCCCCTGCCGAGAAGCGAGGGCGATGAATCCTCAGACCTGGCAGTTCGAAACTGGGCAATCCGCCGCGATGCGGTCGAGCTTTTCGCGCTTGATCAGAACCGGAGTCTCGTAGCTACGCTTGGTCATGTAGGCCCCCTTGGTAATAATGACGGCTGAATATTTCTCGATTTCCCCGATGTCACGCAAGCATTTAGTTGGCGCAGCAAAGGTCATGAAATATCATTTCAGCCGTGGCGTTGCCGTAATGTAACGCTGCCGTTCCGGCGGGCCGCGAAAGTGCAAAAAACCGGCTTGGCCGACCGGGTTTCCTGGTCGAACTGGAAGGCAGTTGGCGGGACAGGCCGCTAGCGGCGCACGTCGCCCGCCTCAACTTACTTGCAGTCCGAGCCGACGCAGCCAGCCGCGATTCGGTCGAGCTTTCGCGCTTGACCAGTGCCGGAGTCTCGTAGGTACGCTTGGCCAGCGTGCCCCCTTATGGCGTTGAACAAAGCCCGAGACGCATCTTCCTTTTGGCGATTCCTGGCAATCGGATTCCTTAGGGAATGCACGGTTCAGGCGCCGCTCCTCAGCGAGTTCGGGGCGATGTGACGGAACGGCAACAGGAGAGGTCAGCGACCGCGATCCCTGAGGGCTCGCGCCCCGGCTAAAGCGCCGAGGCGACCAGTTCGCGGGCTTGGCGATCGGCGTCCTGCAGCGCGAGGAAAACGCGATATTTCGCGTCGTGGATACCCGCCGTCGTGCCGCCCGCCGGGCGATAGACGGAGCCCAGCCGGGACATCTCGTCGATGGCCGCGACCGTGCCTTCAAAGGCGCCGGCTGCGAACGCGCCCAGGATGGCGGCGCCGAGCAGCACGGGCTCGGCCGATTCCGGCACGGCGATGGCGAGCCCGGTCGCGTCGGCCATGACCTGGCGGACCAGCGGGCTCTGTCCGGCGCCGCCGGAGACCACGATGGTGTCGAGTTCCGCGCCCTGCTTCGCGAGCGCGTCGACGATCTGCCGCGCGCCATAGCCGAGGCCGCAAATGCCGGCGAGATAGAGTCGCGCCAGGCTGTCGAGATCCTCGTCCATGTCCAGCCCGGCGATCACCGCGCGGGCTTCGGGATCGGCGTTGGGCGAGCGGTTGCCGAGGAATTCCGGCACGACCTGGATGGTCGCGGCCAGACGGGCGATCGCTTCCGGCGTCGATGCCAGTTCGGCGACGCGTGTTTCCAGGAAGCCGAGCAGCGATTTGCCAGCGGCCTTGGCGCTGGCGACTGCCTGCGGATAGGCCGGGTGCAGCTTGACCAGATGGTCGATCGCGGCGCCCGCTGCCGATTGGCCGCCCTCGTTCAGCCAAAGGCCGGGCAGCATGGCGGAGAAATAAGGACCCCAGACCCCGGGCACGAAGCGCGGCTCAACGGTGGTCGTCATGGCGCAGGCCGAGGTGCCGAAGATGTAGGCCATCTGGCGTTTGGCGTCGGTGGGCTGGTTCGACGTATCGCGCGCGCCGACCGAGCCGACGCCGCCGGCATGCGCGTCGATCATCGCCGCGCCGACCGGCGTGCCGGGCTGGAGCCCGAGTTCTTCCGCGGCGCGTGCCGTCAGGCCGTTGCCCAGCGGCGTGCCGGGATCGACGACCTCCGTGCCGATGCGGGCGAAGTCCTCGTCGGCGAGCTGGCTGAGGCCGATCTGCCGGAAATAGCTCTCGTCCCAGCGCTTCTCATGCGCGAGGTAGGTCCATTTGCAGGTGACGGTGCAGACGGAGCGGGCGAGACTGCCGGTGGCGCGATAGGTCAGCCAGTCGGAGAGATCGAAGAAGTGCTTGGCTGCCGCGAAGCTGTCGGGCTTGTTCTCCGACAGCCACAGCAGCTTCGGCGTTTCCATCTCCGGCGAGATGACGCCGCCGACATAGGCGAGCACCGGATGGTGGGTCGCGTTGATGCGGCGGGTCTGGTCGGTGGCGCGGTGGTCCATCCAGACGATGATGTTGCGATCGGGATCGCCGGAGTGGCTGACGGTGACGGGCTGGTCGTCGGCGCCGATCAGCACCAGCGAGCAGGTGGCGTCGACGCCGATGCCGGCGACCTGGTCGGCGGGAATGGCGGCGGTCGCCATCGCTTCGCGCACCGAGGCGACAATCGCCTGCCAGATGTTTTCCGACGACTGCTCGACGACGTCGCCCGGCTCGTGCCAGAGCGTGATCTCGCGCTTGGCCGAGGCCTTCAGCACGCCGGTCGCGTCGAAGATGCCGGCGCGGGCGCTGCCCGTGCCGACATCGATGCCGATGAAATAGCTCATGCAAACGTCCCTGTTCGCGTCTCAGCCGGCGGCATCCGCTCCATAGCCGGGCCGCAGCAGCACCTTGATTGAATCCAGTCCATAAGCCTTTTCGATGGCGACGTCCCAGTCCTTCAGGCCGTAATGGTGGGTGACGATGCCCTTGGAGGTGACGAGGCCGCGCTGCAGCAGGTCGATGGCGACGGGATAGCAATAGGGCGCCAGATGCGCGCCGCGAATGTCGAGTTCCTTGCGGTCGCCGATGATCGACCAGTCGGCCGTGGTCTCGGCGCCGAACACCGAGAACTCGACGAAGCGGCCGAGCTTGCGGATGATCTCCAGCCCTTGCGTGACGCCGGCCGGCACGCCCGTCGTCTCGATATAGACGTCGCAGCCATAGCCTTCGGTCAGGCCGCGCACGATCTCGATCGGATCCTCTTCGCGCGGGTTGATCACCACGTCGGCGCCAAACGATTTGGCCAGCGCCAGGCGCTCCGGGACCAGGTCGATGACAACAAGCTTCTTCGGCGTCTTCAGATGCGCGATCTGCGTCATGAACAGGCCGAGCGGGCCAGCGCCGGCGATGACCACGACATCATCCAGCTGGATGTCGCCGCGATTGACGGTGTGGATGGCGCAGGCGAGCGGCTCGATGATCGCGGCGTCCTCGAGCGAGATCTCCTCCGGGATCTTGTGGACGCGGGCGGTCTCGGGGATGCGCATATATTCGCACATGCCGCCATCGGCGACCTGCTTCTGGAAGCCGAAGATGTTGTGGACTTCGCACATCCAGTAGCTGCCTGAGCGGCAGTAGCGGCACTTGTCGCAGGGCACGATCTGCTCGGCGATGACGCGGTCGCCGACGGCGACGCCAAAGTGCTCGGCCGCTTCCTCGCCGATCTGGTCGACCCGGCCGAAGAATTCATGGCCCGGGATCACCGGCGGCTTCACATAGGGATTCTGCCCGCCCCAGAACATGTTGGCGCCGGACCAGCACTTGCAGTCGCTGGCGCAGATACCGCAGGCGTCGATCTTCAGCACCAGCTCGCGCCGCTTGGGCTCGGGCCTGCCCACCGCCTCGACGCGATAGTCCTTCGGTCCATGGCAGACGATCGCCGTCATGGTGCGCGATTGAAACATGGGAGGCCTCCCCAGGCATGTGGCCCTTTTGGCGGGCGCATCGGTTGGATGGATCAGGGCCGCGAGAATAGGATCTGCACGCCCGCCGCGCCAATGCCGAAACGCACGCCGACTGATACGGATTTGACAGGCGGGCGAGGGAGGCGAGGGGATGGGGAGGTCGTTGCGGCCGATCTCCCCAAGGCTCGCCGTCATCCCCGGCTTGACCGGGGATCACCGGGGATCCATGCAGCCGAAGCGCGAGCCGTGCGAGACTCCCCTACAACTCGGCTGAATGGGTCCCGGGTCTCCGCTACGCTGCGCCCGGGATGACGGCGAGCGCGGGGAAAGGCGAGAGGCGAAGAGGCCGGGGCGCAGCGACGCCCAAACCCTCACACCTCCGGGATATTTTCCTTGAAGATCGCCTGCAGGCGGGTCGCCGGGCCGGTCGGGTTTTCCTCGCCGCGGGCGGCGCGGGCGAGGCGGTCGACGGCTTCGCGCGCTTCGACGCGCGGGTTCTGGTCGATTGCGGCGTCCATCGTGCCGGAGATGAGGAAGCGGCGCGTGTGCTCGGTCAGTTCGTGGCCGATGAAGACGACGGATTTTTCGCGCCCCGCCTCCTGCAGCGCGCGCGAAATGCCGCGATTGCCGGCGCCGATATTGTAGATGCCGGCAAGATCGGGATAGCGGGCCAGCAGCGCCACCGCCTCGCTATAGGCGCGCTCGGTATCGTCGCGGATCTCGCGCAATTCGACGATCGAGAGCCCCGGATATTCCTCGCGCAGCATGTGGCGAAAGCCCATCTCGCGCTCTTCATGGCCGCGATAGGAGAGCGAACCGGCGAACAGCGCGACCTTGCCGGTCTCCGCCTTCATGAAGCGGCCGAGCAGATAGCCGGCGAGCCTTCCGGCGGCGCGGTTGTCGATGCCGACATAGCCGACGCGCGGCACGTGGCTGATGTCGGAGATCAGCGTCATGACCGGCACGCCGGAGCCGGCGAGCGAGCGGATCGCCTCGCGCACGACGGGATGGTCCAGCCCGATCAGGCCGACGCCCTGGCTCTTGCCGCGCAGCGCTTCCAGCTTTTCGGCCAGCAGGACCGGCTCGAAGCCTTCGATCGAGTGGATGCGCAGATTGACGTCCGGGCGGACCGCGGCGGTGTCGGCGAAGCGCGCGGCGAGGTTGTTGATGAAGGTGTTGGTGCCGCCGGGCAGCACGATGTCGAGGTCGACGATGCCGCCGGGCAGGCTGGCGAGCGAGGCCGGCAGGACGGGGCGGGCGCCTTCCTCGACATAGCCGAGCTTGCCCGCGACCGTCAGCACGCGGTCGCGGGTGCGATCCTTGACGCCATCGCGATTGTTGAGGACGCGGTCGACCGTCGCGGTCGAAACCCCTGCCTCCCGTGCGATGTCCGCCAGCGTCGTCCGCATTCCGTGTGTCCGAGTCGTTTCAGGGCCGATGACCTCGCAAGGTACGCCGTTTGCCCGGAAGACCGGAAGCGGCGGCAGCATCGCGATGCCAAATGATGTCTTTGATGCAAAATGATGTCAATGAGGTATTTGATGGATTTTGCATGCCGGGCGGGCGTGTGGCCGAAGCATGCGCTAAGCGAACGTTCCATCGCGATTTCACGCGGAATCACGCCATTTCACGGGCGTCTCTGCATCTATTGTCCCGTTCTCCAAGAGACTTGGCCGACTTGTGATGCTGCGACGCATCAAAAATGCCCAGCGAATATGATGCATTGCATCGCCTGTTGACATAGAAACAAATCAATATCAATCATCTCCGCCGATGTGACGGATCAGCGAATGATCCGCTTGTCCTTGGGAGGGGAAATCATGTCCACGCGCGGTTCGTCCGCCGGCTCGTCCGGCTTCACCCGTCGCCGTCTGCTGAAGACGGGCGGCTCGGCCTTTGCGCTCACGGCGGCGATCGGCATCGCGCCGAAGTTCCTGCGGCCGGCTTTCGCGGATACGGCGCTGTCGCCGGGCATGATCGGCGGCCCCACGGGCTTTCCCGGCGCCGAGCGCTACCAGTATGGCGCCGATACGCCGGAAGGCCGCGCCGTCGAGGGCATCAAGGCGCTCAAGGCCGCCGGCAAGGCGCCGAGCAAGATCGTGCTCGGCCTGTCGGATGGCTCGATCGGTCAGCTGACCAAGCCGTTCCCGGAAGGCGCGCCGTCGATCAAGGACCTTTGGGAGAAGGAAACCGGCGTCACGCTGGAGATCGTCGGCCAGCCCAACGGCCAGGAATTCACCAAGGCGATGCAGGACATCTCCACCCAGGGCGGCGCGTTCGACATCTACGCCGTCGAATGGAACCGGCTGGGCGACCTCGCCGAGACCAATGGTCTCGTCAAGATGGACGATTTCGTCGCCCAGTATAAGCCGGAATGGGACAATCCCGAGCGCGGCTATCCCGGCGGCGATGCCGGCGTCAGCCTGTTCAACCGCTATCGCGGCTCCGTCTACGGCGTCTCGCTCGATGGCGACTACCAGTGCTGGGTCTATCGCACCGATCTGTTCGGCGACGCGGCCGAGCAGTCGGCCTTCAAGGACAAGTTCGGCTACGATCTGGCGCCGCCCACCACCTGGAAGCAGCACAGCGACATCGCCTCGCATTTCCACCGCCCGGACAAGGGCCTGTTCGGCTCGACCGATCTGCGCAACCAGGGCTGGGGCTATACCAACTGGTACCAGCGCTTCGTCTCGACCGCCTCGCCGAACCAGTTCCTGTTCGACGATAATGGCGCGCCGCTGATCAACTCGGCCAATGGCATCCTGGCGACGACGGAATATGTCGACAGCCTTGCCCATCATTCGCCGGACGCGATCTCCTTGGGTTGGCCGGAGCAGTATGGCAATTTCGGCAATGGCGGCGCGGCGATGACCTGCGCCTTCTCCAACCTGCCAAAATTCCTCGACAACAAGGCGAATGAGGGCTCGAAGGTCACCGGCAAGATCGGCTCGATGCTGCCGCCCGGCCGCGTCATTGACGACAAGCTGGTCCGTCGCTCGGTGCTCTGGCTCAATCTCTCGGCCTCGATCTCGGCCCAGAGCCAGCATCCCGAAGCCTGCTACCTGCTGCTGCAGTGGCTCGGCTCCAGCCGGATCTATTCCTGGATGACGGCCAATCCGGGCGGCTATTTCGACCCGTTCCAGCTGGCGAACTTCGCCGATCCGCTCGTCCGCGAGACGTACCACGCCTACCACATGGACAATCTGCGCGAGGTCGTCGCCCGCACGGTCCCGACCATCAACTATCCGGGCGCAACCGCCTTCCACAACGCGCTCGACGAAAACCTCGTCGCCGCCTGCACCAAGTCGAAGACGCCGGAACAGGCGATGGCCGACACGGAGCGCGAATGGAAGCGGATTGCTCGCCGTATTGGCGAGGACAAGCTCCTCGACGCCATCCGCAGCAACAAGGCCTCGTGGCCGACGGTGCTCGATCCGGTCGTGACGTAGCCGAAAGAGGCGAAGACCCTCACCCCGACCCTCTCCCGCCAGCGGGAGAGGGGGCGCTGATCACAGGCCTCGAGGTCGATGAAAAGCGCTGGCGAAAAGCCCTCTCCCTCTGGGCGAGGGGTGGGTGAGGGCCTTCGGTCACAGGCTGAGAATTTGGAACCCCTTCACCTCTCCCATGGGGAGAGGTCGACGGCGAAGCCGGCGGGTGAGGGGGTAGGGAATTTTCCGGAGAGGAACTCAACCCCTCACCCGGACCTGCGGTCCGACCTCTTCCCCTGGGAGAGGTGAGGGCAGCAGCCGAGGAAACGAGTAGGCCGATGCGGCGTTCACCCGCCTTTGAAATCTTCCGTTATGCGGCGATCGCGCTTGCGCTCGCGCTGACGCTCTTGCCCATCCTCTGGATGGTGTCGATGGCTTTCAAGCCGATCCCGGAATGGTCGGCGACGGGCGCCGACCTGACCTGGATTCCGCGCGCGCCGACGCTGGATAATTTCCGCTTCGTCTTCGGCCAGAGCACCTCCGACCTGATCGTCGCGCTGGAGCGCACCGCCTGGCGGCCGATCCTGTCGTCGCTGCTCTCGGCCGTGTTCGGCACTGTTATCGCCATGGTCTGCGGCACCGCCGCCGCCTATGGCCTGTCGCGCTTCGGCTCGGGCAAGAACCTGCCACTGGCGCTGATCCAGCTGCGCCTGTTCCCGCCCATGGCGGTGATGATTCCGGTCATGATCATGTGGGCGTTTCTCGGCCTGATCGATACCTGGTGGGGCCTGGCGCTGATCTACGGCATCGTCACGCTGCCCTTCGCCTTCTGGCTGATGAAGACCTTCTTTGATGAAATGCCGCGCGAGATCGAGGAAGCAGCCCTCGTCGAAGGCTGCTCGCGCTTCCGCGTCTTCATGAAGATCACGTTGCCGGTGATGCGCGCGCCGCTCGCCTCCTCGGCGCTGCTCGTCTTCATCCTGAACTGGTCGGACTATCTGATCGCGCTGCTGCTCACGACCAAGAACTGGGTGACGATCCCGGTCTACATGGCCTCGCTCTCGTCCTCGATGACCGGCCAGCTCTATGGCGCCAAGGCAGCGCTGGGCCTGCTTGCGGCGATCCCGCCCGTCATCCTCGGCATCGCCATCCAGAAGCATCTGGTCCGCGGCCTGACCTTCGGAGCGCTGAAGCAATGAGCGCGACCGAAATCCTGCCGGGCGCCGCCGAAGCCGCGCCGCGCACCATCCCGCCGGTGGACCGGGAATCGCGTCGGCTCGGCTTCCGCCTGACCCTGCCGACCCAGCTGCTCGTGCTGTTCATCGCCGGCTTCCCGCTGCTGATGCAGCTCTATATCAGCCTCACCGACTGGTCGCCGCTCGATGGCGTCGGCTGGTGGAAGGCGTGGCAGTCCTGGAACAGCTTCGCCAACTACACCGACCTGCTCGAGGACCGGCGCTGGTGGGGCGCACTCTGGCGCACCTTCATCATCATGCTCGTCTGCGTGCCGGCCGAGTTCCTGCTGGCGCTGGGCCTCGCCACGCTGTTCATGGACGACTTTCCCGGCAAGCGGGTCTTCTATTCGATCCTCTTGATGCCGATGATGGTCGTGCCCGCGGTCGCCGGCTACATGTTCTTCATGCTGTTCCAGTCGGGTGGGCCGTTCAACGGCATCCTCTCGGCGCTGTCCGGCATGGACATCAAGATCGCCTGGCTGTCCGATCCGACGCTGGCGCTGGTTGCCGTGATGATCGCCGACATCTGGCAGTGGACGCCGCTGATGTTCCTGATCCTGCTTGCCGGCCTGGTCGGCGTGCCGGAGGACCAGCTGAAGGCGGCGACCCTGCTCGGCGCCAACTGGCGGCAGCGCTTCTTCACGATCATGCTGCCGCGCATCAAGACGATCATGGTGATCGCGCTGGCGATCCGCGTCATCGAGATCTTCAAGATCTTCGACACGCTCTACATCATGACGGGCGGCGGCCCCGGCGTCGCGACCGAGACGATCTCCGTCTACATCTACAAGGTCACGACCCAGGACCTGATCTGGGGGTATGTCGCGGCCATCGCGCTCGTCATCCTGATCGCCCTTTCCGTCCTCGCCGTCTTCGCCATGAAGCGGATGGAAGCTGCCAAAAACGGGGGACGGGCATGACGACCATCCGTCTGGAAAACCTGGTAAAGTGCTTCGGCGATTTCACCGCGCTGAAGACCATGGATCTCGAGATCCGCGACGGCGAGTTCATGGCGCTGCTGGGCCCGTCCGGCTGCGGCAAGTCGACGACCATGAACATGATCGCCGGCATGGAGGACCCGTCCGGCGGCCGCATCCTGTTCGACGGCCGCGACATGAACGGCGTGCCGATGGGCAAGCGCGGCGTCGGCTTCGTGTTCCAGAACTACGCCATCTTCACCCATATGACGGTTCGCCAGAACCTCGCCTATGGCCCGAAAATGCGCGGCATGAGCCGGGCCGAGATCGACCGGCGGGTGAAGAACATCGCCGATTTCCTGCAATTGACGCCGCTGCTCGACCAGAAGAGCGCCAAGCTCTCGGTCAACATCCTGCAGCGCCTCGCCATCGGCCGCTCGGCCATTGTCGAGCCGGCGATCTTCCTGCTCGACGAGCCGCTGTCGAATGTCGACGCCGCCTTCCGCGCCGTGATGCGGACGGAGCTGAAGCATCTGCAGAAGCAGTTCAGGCAGACCATGGTCTATGTCACCCACGACCAGCTCGAAGCCATGACCATGGCCGACCGGATTGCGGTGATGGACCATGGCGTGCTGCAGCAGGTCGGCACACCGCTCGAGGTCTACAACAACCCGGCCAACATCTTCGTGGCCAAGTTCATCGGCGCGCCCGGCATGAATTTGATCGCCGGCGAACTGGCCGAGACGGATCGCGGCCTTGCCGTTGATCTCGGCCCCTGGGGGGTCTCGCCGCCTCTGCCGGATGAACTCGCCGCGGCGGCGCGTGCTTTCGGCAGCCGGGCCGTGCAATACGGCTTTCGGCCGGAGGAGGCGACGTTTGCTTCCGAGGGGCTGGGGCTTCGGGCCCGTGTCACCTTCGTCGAGCGCATCGGCGCCCGCACGATCGTCCATGTCGAGAGCGGCCAGCCGGTTAAGATCGTGACCGAGAACAATGTCGGCTTTTCGATCGGCGACGTCGTCTCGATCGTTCCGGCGCCGGCAGCGGTCCGCCTGTTTGATGCCGCTTCCACCGCCGCGATCCGGGGAGGCTGAGCATGGCCGAGATCACCTTCGACAACGTCTCGAAGCGCTATGGCGACACGCTGGCGCTCGACCGTGCCTCGTTCACCATTCGCGACAACGAGTTCTTCTGCTTCTTCGGCCCGCCATCCTCCGGCAAGACGACGATTTTGCGCCTGATCCTGGGGCTGGAGACGCCGGACGAGGGCGATATTTTGATCGGTGGCAAGCGCGTCAACGCCGTGTCGCCGGCCGAGCGCAACGTCGCCATGGTATTCCAGAACCTGGCGCTGTTTCCGCACATGACCGCGCGCGAAAACATCCGCTTTCCGCTGGTTGAGCGGAAGGTGCCCGAGGCGCAGATATCTGCCAAGCTCGCCGCCGTCGCCGAGAAGCTCCATATCGGCCACATCCTGCACAAGCCGCCGGCACAACTGTCGGGTGGCGAGCGCCAGCGCGTGGCGATCGCACGCGCCCTGGTCCGCGACCCAGCCGCTTATCTGATGGACGACCCGATCTCGGCGCTCGATGCCCGATTGCGCGAGGAAACCCGCGTCGAGCTGAAGCGCCTGCAGCAGGAGCTCGGCCACACGCTGGTCTATGTCACCCACGACCAGGAAGAGGCGATGTCGGTCGCCGACCGGATGGCGATCCTGGACGCCGGCGTCATCCGCCAGGTCGATACGCCGCGCGCGATCTATGATCGTCCGGCCAGCCGCTATGTCGCCAGCCTCGTCGGCGCGCCGACCATCAATCTGCTCGCTGGAACGGCCGATACGGTTAACGGAAGGCTAACAGCGGCGGAGGGTGTTATCCGCCTTTCGCTCGCCGCCGTGCCGGATCGCACGGCCGCCTTCGGCATCCGCCCCGAGAGCCTGAGGCTCGCGCCCTGGCGCGAAGGCGACGGCGCCGCGGCGACGATCTTCGAGGTCGAGCCGCTCGGCGGCTTCACCGTGGTGACGCTGACCGCCGGGGAGGAGCGCCTGCGGGCGTTGCTGCGTGGCCAGCCGAAATACGCGGTGGACGAGAAGATCACTCTCTCGGTCGATCCGGCCGACATCCACTTTTTCGCCGCGGACGGGACTGCCGTTCCTCGCGTGAACCCCTAAGCAGACGGAGGAAATGATGGCTGATTCCAAGGGCTTCTCGCCGGATCCGGAGATCCGGGTCAACGATCTCCGGATCGGCGCCATCGGCGCCGGCATGATCATGGCCGAATGCCATCTGGCCGCCTATCAGGAGGCCGGCTTCCCGGTCGTGGCGATCGCGTCGCGCACCAAGGCCAACGCCGCCAAGGTGGCGACACGCTGGTCGATCCCGACCGTGCATGAGACGCCGGAAGCGCTGATCGAGGATGAAAACGTCGAGATCCTCGACCTCGCCTTTCCGCCGGATCAGCAGCCGGCCCTGATCCGCCACGCGCTGAAGCAGAAGCATATCAAGGGGATCCTGGCGCAGAAGCCGCTGGCGCTGACGCTGGAAGACGCCATCGCGCTGCGCGACGAGGCCAAGGCCGCCGGCAAGATCCTCTCCGTCAACCAGAACATGCGCTACGACCAGTCGATGCGCGTGCTGAAGCAGATCCTCGACAAGGGCGAGCTTGGCACGCCGGTGATCGCCACGATCGAGATGCGCGCCATCCCTCACTGGCAGACCTTCCTGGAGGAATATGACCGGCTGACGCTCTCTAACATGAGCGTGCATCACCTTGATGTGCTTCGCTTTTTGTTCGGCGAGGTCGACGAGATCTACACCGCCGCCCGGACCGATCCGCGCACGAAATTCGAGCACACGGACGGCATCACCGCCTCGACGATCAAGTTCGAGTCCGGCGTGATGGCCGTGTCGCTGGAGGACGTTTGGTCCGGCCCGCGCGGAGAGGGCTTCGACTCCGACATCTACATCAAGTGGCGGGTCGAGGGCACCGATGGCGTCGCCCAGGGCACGATCGGCTGGCCGACCGGCGCCGCTTCGACACTCACCTATGCCTCGAAGACCACGACCGGCGGCAAGTGGGTCACGCCGGAATGGGACACGATGTGGTTCCCGCACGCCTTCAAGGGCGTGATGGAGCAGCTGCAATATGCGGTGAAGACGGGCGATGCGCCCGCGCTCACCGTCGCCGACAACGTCAAGACCGTGGCGCTGATTGAGGCGGGCTACCGCTCGATCGCCGAGGGTCGCGCCGTCAAGCTTTCCGAAATCGCTATCTGAATTCCAGGGAGGAACTCATCATGATGCAGTCTGGCATTTTCACCGGCTATTTCCCCTATGGCCTTGAAGAGACGGCCAAAAAGATCCGCGCGCACGGCTTCAACACCGTGCAGCTCGATCTCCATTTCAAGGATATCGACCTCGGCGCCGGCCAGATCACCAAGGAGAAGGCCAAGAAGGTCCGCGATACGTTTCGCGACAACGACCTGCCGATTTCGTGCATCTCCGGCTACACCAACATCATCCATCCGGACCTCGCCCACCGCGAGGCCAATGTCGAGCGGCTGAAGGAAATCATCCGCAACGCGCGCGACCTCGGCTCGCCCTACGTCATCTCGGAAACCGGTACCTACAATACCGAGAGCGAGTGGATGAGCGATCCGAAGAACAAGTCGGAAGAAGGCTTCGAGATGTGCCGCGCGGTGATCGCGGAACTGGCGCAGGAAGCCTATGACCACGGCTCGATGTTCCTGCTCGAAACCTATGTGAACAACGTCGTCGGCTCGGTCGAGGAAACGGTCCGCATGTTCGCGCAGGTCGATCATCCGGGCCTCGGCCTGCTGATGGATCCGACGAATTACTTCGAGGATCACAACATCGACAACATGGACAAGGTGCTGAACCAGGTATTCGACACGCTTGCCGACAAGATCAAGATCGCCCACGCCAAGGACGTTGCCCGCGCCGGCGACGACAAGAGCGAGAAGCACGCCGATATCGGTGATGACGACGCGCTCGCCTCGCACACCTTCCGCGGCGTCGGCGAAATGGTCCTGAACGCACCCGGCACCGGCTCGCTCAATTACGACCTCTATCTCCAGCGCCTGTCGGAAAAGCACCCGAACATCCCGGTCATAATCGAGCATCTGTCGGAAGACGATGTTCCGCGCGCTAAGAGGTTCCTCGACGACAAGTTCCGCGCGAACGGACTGTAAGACCCTCACCCCAACCCTCTCCCGCCAGCGGGAGAGGGGGCGCTCACCCGAGGCCGCGAGGTCGATCAAAGAGCGCTGGCAGAATGGCCCTCTCCCGCTGGCGGGAGAGGGTTGGGTGAGGGACTTGCTAGCTCTCAACGAAACAGGACAATCAGGACACGACCATGGTGCAACTTTTCGGGCGGACTTTTTCGCGGCGCGAACTGGCGGAGCATTCCGGCATGCTGTCGCAATTCGCGGGCGTCCGGCTGACGACGCTGGGCGACGGCGTCGAACGCGGCATCCGCATGCTCGAATTCCGCACCGGGTCCGGCCTGCGCTTCACCGTGCTGGTCGATCGCGCGATGGATATCGCCGATCTCGATTATCAGGGAACCTCGATCGGCTGGCATTCGCCGGCCGGATTCCGCAATGCGTTCCTCCATGAATATGAGGGCGAGGGCGGCCTTGGCTGGATGCGCTCCTTCTCCGGCCTGCTGGTGACCTGCGGTCTCGACCACATCCTGTTCATGCATGAGGCGCCGGCGGACAGCTATGTCTACGGCCCGCGCAAGACCGTGAAGCACTCGCTGCATGGCCGCGTCGGCACCATCCCGGCCCGGCTCACCGGCTATGGCGAGGCCTGGGACGGCGACGAATGCACGCTCTGGGCGGAAGGCGTCGTGCAGCAATCGACCGTTTTCGGCGAGGATCTGCACCTGATCCGCCGCATCGAGGCGAAGGTCGGCTCCAACGAGATCAAGCTCACCGACCGCGTCGTCAATCACGGCTTCTACAAGACGCCGCACATGTATTGCTACCACATCAATCCGGCAGCGCCGCTGCTCGAGGAGGGCGCCCGCTATGTTGCGCCGATCGAGGAGGTGGTCTGGGCCGCCCATGCCGGCGCGGACTACCGCAAGCAGGGCGTGGGCTATCGCACCCTGCCGGCGCCTCAGAAGAATTTCCATGAGCAGGTCTGGCAGCACGAGATGAAGGCCGACGCCAACGGCCTCGTGCCGGTGGCGCTCGTCAACGATCGCCTCGGCCTGGCCTTCGAGGTCGAAACCCGCAAGGACCAGTTCCCCTGCCAGTTTGAATGGCAGAACCTGCAGGCCGGCCAGTACGCCATCGGTCTGGAGCCCTCGACCAACCATGTGCTGGGTCAGACCTATGCCCGCGAACACAACGAGCTGATCTGGCTCGAGCATGGCGATGAGCGCCGCTACGACACGACGTTCCGCATTCATGCCGGCAAGGACGCGACGGCCGCGCTCGAGCAGCGCATCGCCGGGCTCGCCGTGCAGCCGACGGACGAATATCCGACGCCTACGGGCCATCATCGACCGATCCGGGGGCGGTGAGCGCCATGACCATTCAGAACAAAACCATCCTTTATACGGGCGCCGCGGGCGGTCTCGGCCTGCCGGCGACGCTGGCATTCCTGGAAGCCGGCGCCACTGTCGTCGCCATCGACAATGATCCGGCCAAGGGCGAGGCCCTGAAGGCAACCGCCGGCGAGCGCGGCCTCGATAGGCTGGTTTTCAAGGCGCTCGATCTTTCCGATCTCGCTGGGCTGCGGACGGCGCTCGAAGCGCTCTCGGCCGAGGTCGGCGGCTTCGACATCGTCATCAACAATGCCGCGATCTATCCGTCGAAGCCGTTCGAGGAATATTCGATCGAGGAGCATCAGGCGGTCCAGCGCATCAATGTCGATGCCGGCATCGTCTGCGTGCAGGTTGCGCTGCCCTCGATGCGGGCGAAGGGTTTTGGCCGCATCATCAACATCGCCAGCGTCACGCTTTCGGGCGGCTGGGCCAACCTGTCGCCCTACATCCAGTCGAAGGGCGCTCTGGTCGGCCTGACGCGGGCATGGGCGCGCGAGTTCGGCCCCTATGGCGTCACGGTCAATGCGATCTCGCCCGGCGCCTTCCCGACCGACGCGGAAAAGATCCATCCCGATCCCGAGGGCTACAACCGCCATGTGCTGGACCGGCAGGCGGTCAAGCGCCGGGGGGAGCCGGCCGATATCGCCAACGCGCTGATCTTCTTCGCCTCCGAAAGCTCCGGCTTCGTCACCGGCCAGACGCTCAACGTCGATGGCGGCTGGTGGATGACGTGATCCATTCGCATGCGCGCCGCCGTCATCCCGGGCGGAGCGCAGCGGAGACCCGGGATCCATGCAGCCTCCTCCAATGGGCTGAATGGATCCCTGCTTTCGCAGGGATGACGGATTGTTCGGATCTTTGAGGTTTTAGAAAATGGGCATTCTCTCCGGGTACCGCGTACTCGATTGCTCGATCGCCATGGCCGGGCCGTTCGCGGCGCAGCGTCTGGGTGATCTCGGCGCCGATGTCGTCAAGGTCGAGCCGATCAATGGCGAGTGGCAGCGCCATGTCGCGGCCGGCGGCGCGCGTGGCAACAAGGTCAACGTCTCGTTCCTGTCGCTCAACCGCAACAAGCGCTCGCTCGCCATCGACCTGAAGAACCCCGACGGCAAGGCGATGCTGCTCGAACTGGTGAAGACGGCCGACGTCTTCCTGCAGAACTATCGCCCCGGCGTCGCCAAGCGGCTGGGCGTCGACTACGAGAGCCTGTCCAAGATCAACCCGAAGCTGATCTATGTCTCGATCTCCGGCTATGGCGAGGACGGCCCCTATCTGAACCGCCCGGGCCAGGATCTGGTGCTGCAGGGCATGTCCGGCGCCATGCTTTCCGCCGGCCGCGAGGGCGAGCCGCCGACCCCCGCCGGCCAGTATCTGGTCGATGCGATCACTGCCTACACCGCCTTCGAGGGCGCGCTGGCAGCACTTCTGCATCGCGAGCGGACGGGCGAGGGCCAACTGGTCCAGGTCAACATGCTGGATGCCATCACCACGATCCAGATGCAGGAGCTTTCGGTCTTCACCGTCGCCGGCAAGCCGCAGACCCGGTCGGCCGAGCCGCATGCGCATGTCTATATCCGCGCACCCTACGGGGCGTTCGCGACCACGGACGGCTTCATCATCGTCTCGTTCCCGAAGCTCGCGACGCTCGGCGCGGTGATCGGCGAGGACAGCTTCCTCGCCATGGACGACGAGGTCGACACCTGGGAGAAGCGCGACGAGATCTTCGCCAAGACGCGCGAGAAGCTGAAGACGAAGTCCTCGGCCGAATGGCTGGAACTGCTGCGCGCAGCGGATATCTGGTGCGGCCCGGTCTATGGCTATGCCGACCTCGTCGAGGACGAGCAGATCAAGCACAACGGCACCTTCGTCGAATATGACCATCCCACCGAAGGCCATGTGAAGACGCCGGGCTTCGCGATCAAGTTCTCCAAGACGCCCTCGACCGTCGAGCGCGGCGCGCCGCTGACCGGCGAGCATACGCGCGCCGTTCTCGCGGAAGCCGGCCTGGACGAGGCTGCGATCAACGATCTGCTCGCCAAGGGCGCCGTCAGTGAGGGCTCGGCATGACCGACGACATCCTCTTCACCGTCGACGGCCATGTCGCGACCATCACCCTGAACCGGCCGGCCAAGCTCAATGCGGTCACGCCGGAAATGTCCAAGGCGATCGTCGCCGCCGTGCAGGAATGCAATGACAGCGACACGATCCGCGTCGTCATCGTCACCGGCGCGGGGGAGCGGGCATTCTGCGCCGGCTCCGACATCAAGGAACTCGATACCTATGCCTCGCCCTGGCAGTTCCGCAATCGCGCCGATTACTGCGACGCCATCCGCAAGCTGCTGAAGCCGACGATCGCGGCAGTCAACGGCTATGCCTTTGGCGGCGGGCTGGAAACGTCGCTCTCCTGCGACATCCGCATTGCTTCCGACAACGCGCAGTTCGCCGCCCCGGAAATAAAACTCGGCTGGATCGGCGGTGGCGGCATGGCTACCTTCCTCGCGCATTCGGTCGGCCCATCCAATGCGGCGCTGATGATCATGACCGGCGATCCGATCCCGGCCGAAAAGGCGCTGGCCTGGGGGCTGGTGTCGGAAGTCGTGCCGCAGGCCGATCTTCTCGCCCGGGCACGCGCCATCGCCGATGTGATCGCCAGCCGGGCGCCGATCGCGGCCGAGACGGCGAAGCTCAACCTGCAGGCGGCGTTCACCATGCCGCAGGAGCAGGCGATCCACTACGAGCGCGACCTGCAGACCATCTGCTTCGCCACGGAAGACGCCGCCGAAGGCCGTGCGGCCTTCAAGGAAAAGCGCCAGCCCACCTTCAAGAGACGCTGATCCATGACCGCTGCCAACGTTATCCGCTTCGTGCGGACGCGCCGCGAGGCGACCGTTCTCGCGATGCTCATCCTCGTCTTTCTCGGGCTGACCTTCGCGAGCGAGTTCTTCCTGACCGGGCGCAACCTCTCCAATGTGGCGCGCCAGATCTCCGTGGTCGGCATCGTCGCGCTGGGCCAGGCGCTGGTGATCATCGCCGGCGGCATCGATTTGTCCGTCGGTTCGGTGATCGGCCTGTCGGCCGTCACCGGCGCGATCGTCTCGGCGACCACCGGAATGCCGTCGCTGGGCATTGTCGGCGCGATCGGCATCGGCATGGCAATCGGCTTCACCAATGGCGTGCTGATCACCAAGCTCCGGATCAACCCGTTCATCACAACGCTCGGCACGCTGTCGATCGCGCGCGGCGCGGCGCTCTTGATCACCAACGGTAATCCGCAGCGCTTCGACAATTGGGCGGCGTTTCTGGGCTACGGCAAGATCGGCGGGCTACCGGTGCAGTTCATCCTGCTGGTGGCGCTGACGATCCTCGTCTGGCTGTTCGCGACGCGAACGCGTTGGGGTCGCAATGTCTATGCGGTCGGCGACAACGCCCGCGCCGCGCGGCTTGCCGGCATCGACGTGGCGAAGACGCGAATCCTGGTCTTCACCGTCTCGGGCAGCCTCGCCGGTCTGGGAGGCCTGCTCCTCGGCGGCATGTTGACCAACGCCAACCCCAATCTCGGCCTCGGCTACGAACTCGACGTCATCGCCGCGGTCATCCTCGGCGGCGTCGCGCTGGCCGGAGGGCGCGGCTCGATCGGCGGCGTCGTCATCGGCGCGGCGCTGATCGGCCTGCTGCGCAACGCGTTCGTCCTGCTCAACGTCTCGGGCTACTGGCAGACCATTACCATCGGTCTGGTCGTCATCCTCGCCGTCGGCGCGGACAGCCTGAACCGCCGCAGCGAAGAAGACTGAGGCGGTCCGAGCGGCCGCCCCACTACCAAGCTCAACTCTGGAGGAAACCATGACCACATTCGATCGCCGCCGCTTCCTGATGCTCTCGGCCGCCGGCCTGGCGCTGCCGCTCGTGCCGGGCTTCGCCCTGGCCGAGGCTGCGCTTTCCGAAGGCGCCAAGGCCGTTGGTGGCACCGTCGCCGCACAGGGCCCGGCGCCCAAGCCGCTTCGCCTCGCCGTGCTCTCGTTCCAGGGCTCGTCCTTTTGGGAAGCGGCCGACAAGGGCATCGCCGCCGCCACCGAATATCTGAAGCCGCTCAACACCACGGTCGACTACATCCAGCTCGGCACCGGTCTTACGGCCGAGGTGATGGTCGCCGGCATCGATGGCGCGCTGACCAAGCAGTATGACGGCATCGCTGCCGTGCCGATCTTTGACGGCACCGTCGCCAAGGTGAACGAAGTCGTTGCCGAGGGCGTGCCGTTCATCTCCTTTATCGCCGACTCAGCCGAAAAGTCGAACCGCAACGTCTCGATCGGCATGCTGGCCTATGACGCCGGCGCCAAGGCCGGCGAATTCATCGCCAAGCAGACCGGCGGCAAGGGCAAGATCGCCGTCATCACCGGCTATCTCGGCGCCGCCCAGCACGACGCCCGCATGAACGGCGCGCTCGACCTGCTCAAGAAGAGCTACCCCGACATCACCATTGTCGGCCCGTTCGAGTGCAAGGACGACGACGCCACCGCCTACTCGCAGGCGACCGACGTCATGACCTCCAACCCCGACCTGTCGATCCTCTATGTTACGGCCGGCGGTTCGGAAGCGGCGGCCAAGGCCGTGCGCGACGCCAAGGCGACCGGCAAGGTCGGCGTCGTCGGCTATGACGACCTGCCGGAGAAGCAGCAGTACAAGGACGGCGGCGAGATCCTCGCTCTGATCGACCAGGCGCCGGCGCGCCAAGCCTTCGACAGCCTCGTCATGCTGCACAACATGATCGCCTTCGGCGCGACCTATCCGGCCGATATCGCCGTCGACGCGCCGGTGGCGCTCGGCAAGGGCGCCAAGCCGTAAGTTCCGCGCGTCCCGCGACCCTGAAAATACCTCTCCCGCAAGCGGGGGAGGCCCCGTCTCCGGATTCGAGAACCCCATGACCGATTGTCTTCTTTCCGCCCGCGGCATCGCCAAGTCCTTCGACCAGAACCGCGTCCTGCATGGGGTCGATTTTGATATCTCGGCCGGGCAGGTGGTCGCGCTTCTGGGCGAGAACGGCGCCGGCAAGTCGACCTTCGTCAACATCCTGTCGGGCGCGCTGCCGCGTGATGCCGGCACGATCGTGTGGAACGGCGTGGAGACGGTGTTCCGCGATACGCGCTCGGCGCTCGACGCCGGCATCATCCATATCCATCAGGAACTGTCGCTGATCTCCTCGCTTTCGGTGATGGAGAACCTGTTCATCGGCGACTACAGGACCGGCAGGTCGGGCGTTATCGATCGCAAGGCACTGGCCGCCAAGGCGCGCGAACTGCTGGCCCGGGTCGGCGCCGCGCATATCGATCCCCGTGTCGAGGCCGGCTCGCTGTCGACAGCCGAGCAGCAGATCGTCGAGATCGCCAAGGCGCTGGCGCGCAATGCCCGGCTGCTGATCCTGGACGAGCCGACCGCCTCGCTGACGCCGCACGAGGCCGAGGCGCTGTTCGCCATCGTGCGCGACCTGCGCGCCCATGGCGTCGCCATCATCTTCATCAGCCACCGCTTCGACGAGGTGTTCGCCATCTCCGACCGGGTCGTCGTGCTGCGCGACGGCCGGGTGGTTGGCGACCGACCGGTGGGCGAGACGACGCGGGCCGGCATCATTGCCGACATGACCGGCCGCGCCTTCACCTTCGATGCGCTGGACAAGCCGGCTATTGCGCCCGGGGCGCCGGTGCGCCTGAAGGCCGAGGCAATCGCGGACAAGGGGCGCGTGGGGCCGATCTCCTTCGCGCTGCGCAAGGGCGAGATCCTTGGCATCTTCGGACTGGTTGGCGCCGGCCGGACCGAACTGCTCGAACTTCTCTGCGGCATTCGGCCGCTCGCCGCCGGCACGATCACCCGGCCGGACGGGATCGTGCCCGTCAATTCGACGCAAGCCTGGCAGAGCGGACTGGCGCTGCTGCCGGAGGGACGCAAGACCAACGGCATCC
This sequence comes from Kaistia sp. UC242_56, assembly GCF_044452255.1. Taxonomy (NCBI): domain Bacteria; kingdom Pseudomonadati; phylum Pseudomonadota; class Alphaproteobacteria; order Hyphomicrobiales; family Kaistiaceae; genus Kaistia; species Kaistia sp. UC242_56. Next base: position 2,929,118 of record NZ_JBIOAN010000002.1, on the reverse strand, counting down.
TGCCGAGCCTCTCGCTGGCGGAGAATGTCGCCGTCGCCCGGCGCCAGAAGCAGGGCGCCATCCTCGATATCGCCGACGAGAAATCCCTGTTCTCCCGGTTCCGCGATGCGCTGGGCATCGTCAGCGAAGGGCCGCAGCAGCCGGTTCGCCGCCTGTCGGGCGGCAATCAGCAGAAGGTCATCTTCGCCCGCTGCCTCGCCTCCGAGCCGGAGATCCTGTTCCTGGACGAGCCCACGCATGGCGTCGACGTCCGCACCAAGGCCGACATCTACAAGCAGATCCAGGATCTGGCCAAGAAGGGGATGAGCGTCATCTTCGTCTCGTCCGAATTGCCGGAAGTCCTTGCGCTTGCCTCGACCGTGATGGTGCTGTCGCGCGGGCGGCAGACCCTGCTCGCGACCAATGACGGCCTCACCGAGAACGACGTGCTCACCGCCGCGTTCGCCCAGGCCTGAGCTGAGGAGATCGGGCAGCGTTCTTCGCCATCGCCACTGTCCAATACCCCGCACCGCCGAAGTGGCGCTGGAACCGCATTGCCACTTCCGCTATTTTCGGGCGATAGGTTTGCGGGTTAAGAGCCGACGTCCTCAAGAGCGGCCGGTGGCGGAGCGGTGGAGACGTTGGCTTGGACGTGAGTTTCGGTTCGCGGATTGCGCAGCTCTATGACGCGTCGGACGTGCTGGTCGCGGTCTATGACGGATTCGATCGCATCCGCTATGCCAATCGGGCCTTTCGCTCCGCCTATTTCATCGAGCCTGAGGAATCTCCGACCTGGGCCGAGGTCATGCGCCGCAACCATGCGCTCGGTCGTGGCACGGTGCTGTGTGTTCCCGATTTCGATGTCTGGCTGAGCTCGACGATTTCGCGGCGTGGCAAGACCGGTTTCCGGGCTTTCGAGACCGACCTGCATGACGGGCGCTGGCTCTGGATGACGGAGACAGTCGAAAGCGAAGGCTGGATGCTTTGCATCGCCAGCGACATTACCGGTCTCCGCGTGGAAGAGCGCGAGATCCGCCTAGACCGGGATCTGGCGATCAAGGCGTCCTATACCGACGACCTGACGGGCGTTGCCAACCGGCGCTTCCTGACGGCCCGGATCGAGCAGGTTCTCGTCGATCACCGGACCATCGGGCGCATGGGCTGTCTCGCCGTCATCGACCTCGACAATTTCAAGCTGGTGAATGACCGCTTCGGCCATCAGATGGGCGATCTGGTGCTGCAGGATTTCGCCAAGCTGATCCAGGGCCAGTTGCGTCGTTCGGATTCGTTCGGCCGGATGGGCGGCGAGGAGTTTGCTCTCACCTTCCCGGACACCTCGCTCGACCATGCGCATCTGATCCTGGAACGCATGCTGGCCGTGGTCCGTCTCTCGCGGCCGTTGGTCCAGGATCCCGATTTCTCCTACACCTTCTCGGCCGGCATCACCGCCAGCCGGCCCGGCGAGGCGCTCAGCGATTTCTACCGCCGCGCCGACGAGGCGCTCTACCGGGCCAAGGTCTCGGGCCGCAATCACGTGCAGGCCTTTGCCGATCCGGTCGGCATGGCCGCCGACGTGGGATGACAGCGCGACGCCCGGCACTCCGTCCATCTTCCCGCCGAAGTAATTTGGCCAAAGGCCATCCCCCGATGCGATCTGGAGCGCGTTCTCATGTCCGGTGTTCTTCTGTTCGACCTTGATGGCACGCTGCTCGACATCGATCATCTGCACTACGAAGCCTGGCGGCAGCAGGTGGCGATCCACGGGGTGGAGCTCGATCAGCATCGCTACCGGACGCAGGTGATGGGGTTTCCGAACCACACCATCCTGGCCGATCTCGTGCCGGGACTCTCCTCCGAACAGGGCGCGGCGCTGGTGGAGGCGAAGGAAGTGCTGTTCCGCTCCCTGGCCACCGATCTCGTGCCGGCTGCGGGGCTGGTCGACTTTCTTGACTGGGCCGACGGGTTGGGCACGCGCTACGGCGTGGTCACCAATGCGCCGCGTCCCAATGCCGAGCAGGAACTCGCCGGGATCGGCATGGCCAAGCGCTTCGAGACTGTCGTCATCGGCGACGAACTTGCCCATGCCAAGCCGCACCCGCTGCCTTATCTGACCGGGCTGGACCGTCTGGGCGGTTCCGCGGCGAACAGCGTCGCCTTCGAGGATTCGATTTCCGGCATTCGCGCCGCGCTGGCGGCCGGGCTCGCGGTGGTCGGCCTGACGACCGGCCTTTCCGCCGAGCGGCTGATCGAGGAGGGCGCCGGGCTCGCCGTGCCGCATTTCGACGACCCGCGTCTCAAACCCTTCGTCGCCGCCTGCCTGGAGAATGTTCCGGCCTGACCGAGGTCAGGCGGAAGCGCGCATGACCAGCTTGCCCTCCAGCCGCACCTGCTGCGGTTCGGGATTGCCGCCGCCATCCTCGCTCTCGACCCGGTCGAGCAGGATCGCGACGGCGGATTGCGCCAGCCGGTCGAAATCCTGCGCCACGGTGGTCAGGGGCGGGCAGCCATAGCGGCTGTGCGGCTGGTCGTCATGGCCGGCAATGCGGATATCGCAGCCGGGCTCGCGACCGATGCGCAGGCCATGCTGGAACACAGCCGCCATGACGCCGACGGCGCAGCGGTCATTGGCGCAGAGCACCGTCCGGGTCGGAAAGCCGTTCCCCTCCAGCACACGCCGCGTCTGCTCGAAGGCGATGTCTTCGAAGCGCCAGTCGTTTTTCTGCGACACGGCAACGATCTCGGGCCTCAGGCCCAGGCGTTCCATCGTCGCGACATAGGCCTGCTTGCGCTCCGGGCCGTTCTGGTTGACGGCCGGCATGTCGAAATAGGTGGGGGGCTCGCCACTGCGGCAGAGATATTCCGTGATCAAGGGCACGCTCTGGAAATTGTCGGTGCCCACGAACGGGGTTTCCTCGTCGAGGCTCGAATCCAGAAACACCATCGGGATGCGCGCGCGCAGGCTGCGCATTAGCTGCCGGTCGGAATGAACGCCGAGCGGGGCGACGATGGCGCCAGCGATCTTGAGCGAAAGCAGCGTCTCGATCGAGCGCGCTTCCAGCTGCGAGTCGCCGCGCGAGGAAAGCACGATCGCGAGATAGCCGCGCTCGACGCAGCGCATCTCGATCCGCCGCACCAGTTCGGAAAAGAAGGTGTCGGCCGTATCCGGCACGATCAGCCCCACGATCTTCGGGCGCTTCTTGTTCAGGTTTACCGCGAATAGGTTGGGCCGGTATTCGTACTGGGCCAGCGCCTTCTCGATCTTGGCGCGGGTCGATTTGCGGACGCTGTCAGGGTCGTTGAAATATTTGGATACCGTCGGTCGCGAGATGCCGCTCAGCTCCGAGAACTCCGCCATGTTCTTGATCGTGCGATCGGTCATTCCTGCTCTTTCAAACCCGGGCCTCGGCTGGCGATGGAGCCAATACGCGGTCCCAGGAGCCGAAGCTACGGTTCCCTAGCGGTATGCGCCGTGCTTTTCCGGCCGTTTGGGTCATTTCGGCAGCGGATCGCGACGGTAAAGCTAACACAATGTTTTACGCGTGCAAATTTCCACGTTGACGTGGTCGGGCGGAATGCTAGCCTTCGTGCAGGAGGCAGTTGGAGTCCGGGAGGACGCCGGCGACGACGGAGGTCGTTCTCGGCGCGGGCCACCAACAGGAAACTATTCAGCGACGAAGCGCCAGCCGGCCCGGAACGTATTCCGGCCGGTGACGATGTCGCATGGCCGGGGAGGGTCTGCATGAGCCGTGATCTCAAGGGAAAAGTCGCGCTGGTGACGGGAGCAAGCTCCGGCATCGGGCGTGCCATGGCGCGCATGCTGGCCGGGCAGGGCGTGCGGCTGGCGCTGGTCGGGCGGTCGAAGGAACGGCTGCAGGCGGTTCGCGACGAATTTCCCGATGTTGAAGCGCTGGTCATCGCCGCCGACCTGACCAAGCCGGCCGAGGTCGAGCGCACTATCGCGGAGACGGTGGCCGGGCTCGGACCTATCGATATCCTGCTCGCCAATGCCGGCCTCTATCTGACCGGAGATCTGGTGGACGGAGACCCGGACGATTTCGACGAGGTGATCGGCGTCAACATCAACGCCGTGTTCCGCGCCGTGCGCGCGGTGCTTCCCTCCATGATCGAGCGGCGGGCGGGCGACATCATCGTCACCAGTTCGGTCGCCGGCCATCAGGCCATTCCGTGGGAGCCGGTCTACAGCGCCACCAAGCACGCGGTGCAGGCTTTCGTGCATGGCGTCCGGCGACAGGTCGCGCCGCATGGGGTTCGCGTCGGCGCGGTGGCGCCCGGTGTCGTGCTCAACGAATTGTGGGGCTATTCTGACCCGGCCGTGATCGCCGCCAAGGCGGCGGCCCGCGAGGGGCTTCTGTCCGAGGACATCGCCGACGCGGTGCTGTTCATGCTGACGCGCCCGGCCAACGTGACCATCCGCGATCTGGTGATCCTGCCGCAGAACCAGGATATCTGAGCCGGCCTGTTCGGATCCGGGTGATGCGTCGCCGTGCTGGCTCGGCAACGCGGAAGGACCGGATCCTGCATCCGGACCGCTCGGTGGGCGCCGTCAAAACGAGAATAAGCGCCGCTTCTTCTTGATTGTGCCCCAGCGGCATTCGAGCAAACTTGGCTTACGTAAAATATCGGATTGACGTTGCCGAAGGCCGCCTCTAGGCTCCGGTCAACAAGAAGAAGTGGGAGGGCTTGGCTCGGCAGGGCCACTAGCCGGATTTGTCAGGATAGACTTGGCGCGCTCGTGCATCGAGCGTGATCGGTGTGCCTATGTCTTATCAAATCCGAATCTGGTGATACTTTATCTTGCCGATTTCACCAATCCTTTTGAATTCGACTTCGGGCGCCGGAACCGGCGCCATGTCCCATCAAGGCCGGACGGCGCCAGGCGGCGCCGCTGCGCGCCGCGACCATCCGTTCGAACAGCCTCACAGAAGGGCCTCGTCGGGTGAACCACCGTTGCTCGGCAACAGATTCAAATCAAAACGAGGGAACGCCATGAAGAAGATTGTTACTGCTCTCGCGGCTCTGGCAGTCGGGGCCACCGTCCTGACCAGCTCGATCGCGGCCCAGGCCCAGGACAAGAAGTTCACCGTCGCCCTGATCCCGGGCATCACGACGGACGGCTTCTATATCACCATGCGCAAGGGCGCCGAGGCAGCCGCCAAGGCCGTCGGTGTCGACCTGGTCTTCCAGGGCGCCCCCGAATTCAACCCGGTGCTGCAGGTTCCGGTGCTGGATGCCATCATCGCCCGCAAGCCGGACGCGATCCTGATCGCCCCGACCGACAAGGTCCAGCTGGTCGAGCCGCTCAAGAAGGCGCATGCCGCCGGCATTCCGGTCATCACCGTCGACACCTTCATCGGAACCGGCAACTACCAGACCGGCGCCGGCGAGGCGGATTTCCCGCTGTCCTACATTGCTTCCGACAACGTGCTGGGCGGCCGCATCGCGGCGCGCGCGCTCGCCAAGTCGATCGGCGAGAAGGGCAAGGTCTATGTCTCGAACGTCAAGCCGGGCGTCTCGACGACCGACCAGCGTGAAGAAGGCTTCAAGGACGAGCTGAAGAACTTCCCGAACATCGAAGTTCTTGAGACCCAGTTCAACGACAACGATTCCAACAAGGCCGCCTCGCAGCTGCAGGCCGTCTTCGCCCGTAATCCGGATCTCGCCGGCATCTTCGGCGCCAACCTGTTCTCGGCCATCGGCGCTGCCAATGGCGTTCAGCAGGCCGGCCAGTCCGGCAAGGTCAAGGTCGTCGCCTTCGACGCACCGCCTTCGATCGTCGACAACATCAAGACCGGCCTGATCGATATCGCCATCGCCCAGCATCCGGCTGAAATCGGCTATTACGGCCTGATCTCCGCCTTCGCCCATCTCACCGGTCAGTCGATCCCCGTTTCCATCGGCACCGGCTTCACCGTGATGGACAAGGACAACGTCGACAAGCCCGAGATCGCGCAGTTCATCTACAAGGATTGAGCCGCCGGCGCCGCCGGGCCAGCGGTCCGGCGGCGCTCCCTCTGTCTTCGATACCTGTTACGGAGTGGCGCATGTCCGCCCAAACGTCTACGGAATCGCGCGCGGACCCTGCCAAGTCCCGTTCCCGCCAGCTGATCCTGCGGATCGCGGCGATGCGCGCCTGGCTGTTCCTGGCCATTCTTCTGATCTTCTTCGAAACCTGGTCCCGTATCAGCTACGGCCAGACGTTCCTGTTCTCGAGCTATAACGCCCAGTCGATCGCGATCTTCGCGGTGGCGCCGCTGCTTCTGGCGCTCGGCTCGACCTTCGTCATCATTTCCGGCGGCATCGATCTTTCGATCGGCTTCATCATGGGCCTCGCCGCCGTCATCGCGGCGCACGCCACCAACCTGGCCGGCCAGTCGCTGCCGCCCTTTGCCGCCATGCTCGTCGGCATCACCGCCGGCCTCGTGGTCGCGCTGGGACCGGGCCTGGTCAACGGCGTACTGATTTCCAAGCTGAAGGTCCCCCCCTTTATCGGAACGCTCGGCATGTTCGGCGTGGCGCGCGGCGTCGCGTTCCTTTTGGCCGGTGGCACCACGGTGCCGGTCTCGAACAGCTGGTTCGCCTCGCTCGGCAATGGCCGCGTGCTGGGCTTCCCGGTTGTCGTGATCATCACCATCCTGTTCGTGCTGCTGATGCACTATCTGCTGTCGCAGACCCGCTTCGGCCAGCACACCTACGCCATTGGCGCCAATGAGCAGGCGGCGATCCGTTCCGGCATCAACGTGCCGCGCCATATCCGCAAGCTCTACCTGCTCTCCGCCTTCTGCGCGGGCATTGGCGGCGTGCTCTATGCGGCGCGTTTCACGGCCGGCGCGGCCCAGGCCGGCGAACCGCTGCTGCTCGACTCGATCGCCGCAGTGGTGATCGGCGGCGCCAGCCTGTTCGGCGGCTCCGGCACCATTCTCGGCACGGTGGCGGGCGCGCTCGTGATCGCGGTGATCCAGTATGGCCTCGTCTTCATCAATGTCGAACCGTTCTGGCAGTTCGTCGCCGTCGGCGTCGTCATCATCATCTCGGTGCTCGTCGACCAGACGCAGCGCAAGCTCGGTGGGGATCGTTAGTGATGTCGGTGCAATCCCAACTGCAGACCCAGGAACCCATCCTGGACGTGCGTTCCGTCTCCAAGCGGTTCGGCGGCGTCGAGGCCCTCAAGGGCGTTTCGATGGCGCTCTATCCCGGCGAGGTCGTGGCGCTTGCCGGTGACAATGGCGCGGGCAAGTCGACCCTGATCAAGACGATCTCCGGCGTCTATGGCGCCGATGGCGGCGAGATCCGGTTCGCCGGCGAGGCGGTTCGCTTCGCCACGCCGGAGGCGGCGCGCGCCCATGGCATCGAGACGATTTACCAGGACCTGGCGCTGGCCGACAATCTCACGATCGGCGCCAACATCTTCCTCGGCCGCGAGCCGATGCGGCGCCTGTTCGGCTTCCTGCCCGTGCTCGACCGCCCGGCCATGGCCAAGGCGGCGAAGGAGACCATGGCGCGGCTCGACTTCCATGTGAACCGGCTCGACGCTCCCGTCGGTCGCTTCTCGGGCGGCCAGCGCCAGGCGGTGGCGATCGGCCGGGCGATCTACTGGAATGCCCGCGTCCTGATCATGGACGAGCCGACGGCGGCGCTCGGCGTGCCGGAGCAGCGCAAGGTCGTATCGCTCATCCAGAACCTGAAGGCGCAGGGGCGTGCGATCATCTTCATCTCGCACAATCTGCAGGACATCTTTGCGGTCGCCGATCGCATCGTCGTGCTCCGGCGCGGCACGCTGGCCGGCGAACGCAAGATCGCCGACACCAACCCGGACGAGATCGTCAAGCTGATGGTCGGCGGCTGAGGTCGCATTAAAAGAAAAGGGCGGTCGCATCCGTGCGGACGCCCTTTTCCTTTTGGCCATCGAGATAGACAGTCAGAGACTGTCCAGCACCGCCTGCGCGGTGCGGACGTCGGTCACCAAAGCATTGACGAGACCGGCGCGGATGGCGCCCAGGATCGCCGGCACCTTGTTGGCCGAGACCGCGACGCCGATCACCAGAGGCGTGGCGCGCAATTGTTCCGGCGACACGGCGATCAGCCTGTCTTCGCCATCCCAGGGCACGGTATGGCCGGACACATCGAAATAGTGCCGCACGACGTCGCCGGCGGCATGCGCCAGCGCCAATTCATTCGGCGTCGCCGAAGATGCGCCAAGGGCCGGATCGACCGCGTGCGTCAGGCCGATGCCGACCAGCGCCGCGTCGAGCCTTCCCCAGAGCGCGACATTCTCCTGAATGATGGGGTCGCTCAAAAACGCCTCGCGGGATTCCGGGGACGGCAGGTAGGGCGCGTGGATGAAATGCGGCGTTCCCGACATCTGCTCGGCGGCGAGGCGGACGAATTCGTTGATCTGGAAATGCGGCGCGGATTGCTGCATGCCGCCGGTCGCCGGCACGGTGATGACGCCCGGCAGGCTCGGCAGGCCCGCCTGGATCACTTCGCGCACGGCGCGGCCCCAGCCGATCGCCAACACCGAATCCTGCTTGAGGCCCGCGTCGCGCAGAAGCGCACCGACCGGCGAGGCGAGGGCTGCCATGACGCCCGTCTCCGGGGCGTCGACCACAGCCGCCTGCTTGAGCCCGAGCGCTTCGACCAGCTTCTGGTTGAGCTCTTCCGGCGTGGCGATGTCGGGGATCTCGATGCGCACGATTCCTTCCTCGCGCGCCCGCCTCAGCAGCCGCGAGATCGTCGCCGCCGAGACGTTCAGCCGGCGCGCGATCTCGACCTGCGAGAGGTCGGCTTCGTAGTGAAGCTTGGCGACGGTGTGCAGCATCGTGCGGGTCGCAGCCGTGTCCTGGGATGACGAAGAGGACAGCTTGAAATTCCTTTCTGAAAGATGATACACATACACACATCAGCTTGAGGGAGCCACCGCAGAGACGCCGCGTGCTCGAACCGCCAGCCTTCCGTGCATAATCCATTCGGGCAGGGGCGGTCCATAAAAGCGACAGGTGTCGACGATGGATCGGGAATTCGCCGCCAGTTGCGGTAGAATGGGCCGGTTCGGTGGCTTGAGAAACTTCGCCAACGCCCGGCAAGGCCGGCGCCAAAATCGGACCGTGCAGCATGACCCGAATGTCGACATCGGAATTCCGTGGCTACCAGCAGATCTGCGGGCGCGATGGCGCCATGATGGTGATCGCCTGCGACCAGCGCGGCGGCATGCGCACCATCCTCGCTTCCGACCCGGAAGAGCAGGCCAAGATCAGCAACGACATGCTGGGCGAGACCAAGTCGGACATCACCCGCTACCTCGCCAATGAAGCTTCCTGCGTCCTGCTCGATCCGCTTTGCGCCGTGCCGCATGTGATCGAGAATGGCTCGCTGGCGCGCGATACGGCGCTGCTGATCGGCCTCGACGCATCGGGCTGGGACGTTTCGCCGGAAGGCTATCGCCTGTCGAAGCTGGTGCCTGGTATCAACGCCCGCCGCGTCCGCGAGCTGGGCGGCACCGGCGGCAAGATCATGGTCTATCTCCGCGCCGACAAGCCGGAGGCGAACACCGCCAATATCGAGATCCTGCGCCAGTCGATCGAGGATTTCGCGCGGGAGGACCTGCTGCTGGTGGTCGAGTTCCTGACCTACCAGCTCGAGGGCGAGAGCAAGGAAGACTACAAGGCCAAGACGCCCTGGCTGATCGAGGAGGGTACGCGGATCTCGCTCGAGCTCGGCGCGAAGGTGCTGAAGATTCCCTATCCCGGCACGGCCGAATCCTGCGCCAAGATCACGGCGATGTCCGGCGAGGTGCCTTGGGCGGTGCTTTCGGCGGGTGTCGATCACGAGACCTTCATCGGTCAGGTCGAGATCGCGATGCAAAACGGCGCCTCGGGCGTCATCGCTGGTCGCGCGCTCTGGAAGGATTGCATCCATCTCGACCGCGAGATCCAGCGCGAGCGGCTGACCACCATCGCGGTCCCGCGCCTGCGCCAGATCCAGGACGTTCTGGCGCGCTATTCGGCCCAGGCTCGCAAGGCGGCCTGATCCCATTCCTTCGGCGACCGGGTGCAACATGCCTGACACGTCAACAGCCATCGGCGTCGATATCGGCGGCACGAATCTCCGGGCCGCCCGCGTCTCCGGCGCGGGCGATATCCTGGAGCGGGTGTCCGAGCGGATCGACCGGGACGCGAACAACGCCATCGGCCGCATCATCGAGCTGGTCCGCCAACTCGACCGGCCGGATGTCACGGCGATCGGCATTGGCGTGCCCGGCCGGGTCGACGCCCGCCGCCGCACGGTGCTTTCCGGCGGCTATCTGAACCTCGCCGGCGCCGCCCTGGCCGAGCGGGTCGAGGCTGCGACCGGTAAGCCGGTCATCATCGATAATGACTGCAACATGGCGCTCGTGGCCGAGATCGCGGCGGGCGCCGGCCGAGGCAGGGAAAACGTCGTGATGTTCACGATCGGCACCGGCATTGGCGGGGCCATCGTCCAGGAAGGGCAGATCCTGCGCGGTCGCGGAACGGCCGGTCAGCTCGGCCACATCACCGTCGACGTCAAGGGCGTGGCCTGCGTCTGCGGCCGTCGCGGCTGTGTCGAGACGACCAGCTCCGGCACGGCGCTGGCGCGGCATATCCAGGAAGCCGGCATGCCGGCGGACACCTCGATCGACGATATCCTTCGCAGGGCCGCCAAGGGCAATGCCGTGGCCCGGCAGGTTCTGGACGCATGGGCCGGCCCGTTGCGGGCGGCGATCGACAGCGCCTCGGCCGCCTTCGACCCGGATCTCGTCCTGCTCGGCGGCGGATTGGGCAAGGCCGCGTTTAAGGCGCTGCAGAAGGTGCCGGCGCTCGCGCCCTGGTATCAGTATCCCGTGCTGTCGGCGGCACTCGGCGACGATGCCGGCGTCATCGGCGCCGCGGTCTGCGCCCTGATCGAGCATCGATCCCCGCTGCCACCATCGGCCCTCGTCGCGGCGGAACTCACCGTGCTCGAAAGGCCTGCCTGATTTCATGAAACGAGCCGTCCTCGTCAATGGCATTCCCGCCACGGGAAAGAGCACGATTGCCCGCGCGGTCTCGCAGCGCATGGGCTGGATCATCCTGACGCTCGATACGGTCAAGGAACCCTTCTTCGACCAGCTTGGCATCGGCGACCGCGAGTTCAATCGTGCGCTTGGGCGGGCGAGCTATCACGCCATCTGGTCGATCATCCGCGACGCGCCCGACGACACCACCTTCATTATCGATGCCTGGTTCGGCTTCCAGCCGCGCGAGGTGCTGGAGGCGCATATCGAGCGTGCCGGTGTCGGAGCGACCGCCGAGATCTGGTGCCACGCGCCGCCCGAGGCCCTGGCGAAGCGCTATGGCGACCGCCTGGATCAACGCCATGCCGGCCATCCAGGCGCCGCCTTCATCCCCGAGCTGATCGAACTCGCCAAGCGCGCCGCTCCCGTCGATCGCGGTCCGCGTTTCGACGTCGACACGACGCAGGCGACCGACATCGAAGCGGTCCTGGCTTGGCTCAGGCCAGCGCTTCAACTGGCCTGAAGACCTACCCCGTGGTCGTGGGCTGACGCTCGACTTCGACGCCAAACTGGCGACGCATGCCGAGAATGTGCCGGATGAAGATCTGGGTATAGAGGCCTGGTCCGCTTGAATAAACTCGCCAACCGCCATCGGCGGCGATGCTGCCGTCGCGCACGCGGTTCCATTCGGCGCTTGCCTTGTAGCGGTCCGGGAACGCCGCATCGCTGGAGCTGAAATAGGTGTTGCGCTGGCGCAGCGACGCCTGCGACAGGCGCTCGGTGACGGCGATCGGATTGACCAACGCGATCGCCTCGCGAGCGCCTTCCGCGTCGCCGCTGACGGCTAGCGCCTCGCAATATCGCAGATGTGCATGCACATACATCAGGCCGATCTCGCGGCCGAAGAAGGCGGCGGATTCGGCGCGCCGGAACAGCGTCTCGACGCCGCCCCGATAGACCACCGGCTTGTCCATCAGCCGCGCGCCGTCCGGGTCGAGCAGGTTCTGCCGGATGATATCGAGATGGGCGCGCGTCTGAGCCGGCGTGAACAGGCCGCCCAGGATCGACTGCGTCATCGGGATCAGCGAGTAGGAGAGCCCCGTTCGCTGGTCGCTCGGATGCAGCAGCAGTTCCACTTGGTCGTGGCCGGGATCGAACAATCCATACCCGGCAATGACGCCGTCGCGGATCAGGAAGCGGTTGACGTCGCCGCGCATGACACCGGCGAGCGAGCTTAGCGCCGTCGCCTCCGCCGCGTCGCCCGTGCGTTCCAGGATGGCGGCAAAACGCTGGATCTGCTCGTAGAGCAGGGCGACGGTCCAGGTCGAGACCATCCAGTCGCGCAGGTGCGGATCGGCCGGCTGCAGCGAGTCGTTCCAGTCGCCCTCGCCATAGCGGATCAGATGCGTGCCCGGGATGAAACGTTCCCTGACGGTCGAAAGCAGCAGCTCCACATGCGCGCGGATCGTGCCGGTCTCGGCCGTCGGCTTCAAATCGTCGTCGCGCCGCCAGGGCAGGCTTATGTCGAGGATGCCGAGATCCCCGGTCGCCTCGATATAGTCGCAGAGCGCCTTCAGCGGCCAGACGACGATATCGCCATGCGCCTCGCCGGCGCGGATGTTGGAATAGGGCGGCAGCATGAACCATTGCGGCCAGTCGCCCCGCATCCGGTATTGCTCGGCGAACAACGTCGTCAGGATGTCGCGCGCCGTCTCGTCGTGGCGCAGCGCCAGCATGAATTCGAGCGGACCCTGGCAGACGTCGCGCGTGCCCCAGGCCGCGCCGGTGTATTGCTCCAGACCGTGCGGCACGGTCAGGTGGATCATGGCGTCATGCGCCAGCCAGGGCAGGATCGCCTGTTCGGCCGAGAGCGCGTCGCCTTTGCCTGGAATCGTGACATCGCGGGTCACGCGGCGCCAGTAGTCCGTGGCCGGCGCAAGCAGCGCTTCGTCCAGCTCGCCCTTGGCGTAAAGGTCCGCGAGGCGGCGCGCCTCTGCCGGATCCGTCATCGAGCCGACGACGGCGAAGGTCAGTTGACGGGTCTCGCGGGTGCGCAGCGCCACATAGGCGCCGCCACGCGGCGCGCCGTCCTCGTAGAGCAACTCATCGCCGCCGATCGCCTCGACAGCCTCCGGCGTGCTGGTGACGAGGTGATAGGCGGCATTCGGGAAGTTCTGGCCCCAGAGCCAGTCCTTGCCGGGCTGGAAGGTGAAGCGCTTGGCGGGCTCGTCGATGGTGATCCGGCCGCTCTGCTCATAGTCGCGCTCGCCGAGCACGATATGGCCAAGCACGAGGAAGCGCGCAGGCGGTCCATCGACTTCGACGCGCCATTGCATCGCGGCATCGACGCCGGAGGCGATGGCGTGGACCGTGACGGTGCGGTCCGCGAGCCGGTAGATCCAGCGGCAATCACTGAGACCCATATCGAAGGCGGATGGCACCGAGAGCAGGCGCCAGCCTTCGCCGGTGTCGATCAACATGCGCAGGCCGCTGGCGCGGGTGATGTTGTAGGGATCGCGCGAGACCGAAAACAGCTTGTGGAACGAGGTGTTGCCGATGGTGAGCTGCGCGGCGAAAACGCCATGCATCCAGCAGGTCGCGGCGAGTGTCGCCTCATCCGGCATCATGCCCTGGCCGCTGCGGACGATCGCGCCATGGCGGCGGGCGACGATATCCTCCTTGGCCGCCAGCACGACATGCCGGTTCAGGGCCCCCTCGGTCACGAAGAAGGAGAGCAGGCTGCCATCCTGCCGCTCTTCCAGTTCCCGCGCCGGATAGAGCCTTGCGAGGTCAGCTCCGTCGAGCGGCAGAACCGGGAGCGGCGCGGCGTCCTGCAACAGGCTGCGCACGGTCGGCGAGGGGGCGATCGCTTCGAAGGCAGGGCGCTTCGCCGCTTCGACGATGCCGTCGAGGTGGTTGAGATCGCTGTCGCTGGAAGCCTCGGGGTGGTTGGAGACGAACTGGCTGAAGAAGGTCCAGCTTGCCGTGGCCGCCGGAGCGAGCGTCGCCGGCTTCGATTGAAGGGCCGGGCAGGCGAGCTCGTGCTGCCAGACGGTGCCGGGCAGGTCTGTGCCGAAGCCGAGCTCGATCTCGTCGCGGGCGCGGAAATCGGGCCCGAAGATCTGGATCGCGTCGGTAGCATAGGAGACGGCGCCCTCGATGCAGCCGAGCGCATGCCAGGGAAAGCGCCCGCCCTGCGACAGGTTCTGCCGGCTCATGACGACCGGGCCGAAGGTCGGATGCTGGGCCGCGCGGTGGTCGATATACTGCGAGGCATAGGCCTCGCTCCCCATCAGGAAGCCGCGCCCGCCGAGGCCGAGATCCTGCGCCAGCATGATGTCGCAGGGGATCTCGATATCGCCCCGGTTCTCGACGTCGATATGCCAGAACCAGCGCGTCGCGTCGGGATCCAGCCGCAGCGTCACCTGATGCGCGATGCCGTTCGTCTCGCCGCGCCAAACGAAGCGGGAGTTGTCCGCGGCGCGCGAAACCTTGGCCCGTGGGCCCACTAGCTGTGCGAGGAACGGGGTCTTGCCGCCAACGCGCAGCCAGATCCGGCCGATGCCGCCATCGATGGGCGAGCCCAGCACCTGGTTGATCATCACCGGCGCACCGCCTTCGGCACGGTGCGTGATCGAGAAGATGGCGCCATTCGGCAGCGCGGAGATCGAAAGCCCCGCGGGATTGGCGAGGTGTTGCAGACCAAGGTCTCCGTCGCGCGGCGTCATGAACTCGCGGCTGGATCTATCCGACATCGTCGCCTCACCTGAATCGCCTGTCATACGGCGATTCATCTTAGCGGTCGGGCGGAGCCTTGCCGAATGTCTTCTGAGGGGGTAGCGGAGGAGGGACTTGACGCTCCGACACGCGGATTGTGATTCCTCTGCTCTGCTCTGCTCTGCTCTGCAATGCGGTCCGGCTCAGCCACATCTGCTTTGGCGGACGCTTACCCCTGGAATGGCACCAACGGCAGGCCCTTGACGCCCACATCCAGCGCGAACAGGCCGCCGGGGTTCCGCTGCCCAGCCAACTGCTCCGGCGTGCGATTGTAGATCGCCGTCGTTACGTAGAGCGTGTTGAGATCCCGCCCGCCGAATTCGCAGCAGGTCGGCAGGTCCGTCGGCAGTTCGATGGTGCGCATCAGCTTGCCGGCGGGATCGAAGCGCAGCACCTTGCCCTGGAACGGGATCGTCGCCCAGTAGCAGCCCTCGGCGTCGACCGTGGAGCCATCGACGATCCCCTTCGTCTCAGAGAGATCGAAGAAGGTCCGCCGGTTTTCGACCTCGCCGGTCGCCGGGTCAAAGTCCCAGGCCCAGACGACCGGGCCATGGCTGTCGGTGTAATACATCGTCCGGCTGTCCGGGCTCCAGGCCAGCCCGTTGGAGCAGCCGATGCCGTCGACGATTCTGTGAACCGAAAGGTCGGCGTCCATCCGGTAGAGCGAGGCGTTCTTTACCACCGGCTTGCCGGGCGCCTCGAACATCGAACCGGACCAGAAGCGCCCCTGCCGGTCCGTCTTGCCGTCATTGAAGCGGTTGTCGGGGAGGTCGGCTTCCGGATCAGTGATCTTGTCGAAGCGGCCGGTCGTCGGATCGAAGAAATAGAACCCGCTCGCCATCGTCAGGATCAGCCCGCCGCTCGCCCGAACTGCGAGGCAACCGAGCAGTTCCGGCGCGATATGCGTTTCCGTCTTTCGCGTCAGAGGATCGAAGCGATGGATCGCCTTCTGGTAGATGTCGATCCACCAGAGCGCCTCCGTGGCCGGGTCCCAATAGGTTCCTTCGCCCAGCTGCGCCCTGGCGTCGGAGACGCATTCGATGTCGGTCATGACAATTCCTCAGGCGGATGGGCCACGCGACCGGCCGAAGCGCGGCAGGAAGGCGGAGAGGCCGGAAAGGGCTTCGCTGGCGAGCGAGACGGTGACGAGGATGACGACGCCATAGACGATCAGCAGCGCGCCGCTGGAGAGGTTCAACGCCGGCAGCAGCCCGGTCAGGATCGTCAGGACCAAGGCGCCGGCAATGGTGCCGATATAGTGGCCGCTGCCGCCGAGGATCGAGGCGCCGCCGATCGCCACCGCCGCGATTGACGTGAAGAGATAGGGATCGCCCATGCCGAGATAGGCCTGCGCGGTGTAGCCGGTCAGCAGCATGCCGGCGAGCGCCGCCGTGAAGCCGGACAGCGTATAGGCCAGCACGGTGGTGCGCAGCGTCGGCACGCCGGAGAATTCCGCCACCGTGGCGCTGGTGCCGACGGCATAGAGATGCCGGCCGAAAGCGGTCTTCGACAGCAGGATGGTGGCGATCGCCGCTAGCGCTATCCATAGGATCAGCACGACAGGAAAGCCCGCGATCCGGCCGACGGCCAGGAACTGGATCGCCTTCGGCGCGGTCGAGGTTGGCGCGCCGCCGGTATAGACGAGAATGCCGCCCTGCAGGATGACGTTGACGGCGAGCGTCATGATGATCGGCGGTACCCCGAAGATCGCGACGCCGAGGCCGTTGACCATCCCGACCATAGCGCCGCCGGCGAGCAGCATTGGCACGATCCCGAGCAGCGGCGCGTCCTGGCTCGCGGCCAGCAGCGTCATCAGAACAGCGGCCGAATTCAGTACCCATGGCACGGAGAGGTCGATGCCGCCGCCAATGATCACGAAGGTCTGGCCGAGCGCGACGATGCCGATGAAGGCGGCGAGCACGACCGTGCTCCTGAGATGCGTCGCCGACAGGAAGCCCGGCGCGACGACGCTGGTCAGAAGCAGCAGGACGATCATGCCGAGATAGGCGAGCAGGATGGCGCGATGCCGGCGGATGTTCATGAGAGGCTCCGTCGCGCGGATTTCTCGGCAATCGAACTCGCCAGAACGGCAATGAGCAAGATGATGCCGGAGACGATGGGCTGCCAGTAGCTGGAGACCTCCAGCACGAAGACCAGATTGCCGATGATGGTCAGGATGAAAGCGCCGATCATCGTGCCGACGAGCCCGCCGCGGCCGCCGAACAGGCTGATACCGCCGATCACCGCCGCCGCGACCGAGGGCAGGATGTAGTCCTTGCCAATGGTGGGGGAGCCGGCGCCGGTCTGGGTCGTCAGATAGAGCGCCGCCAGCGCTGCGAAGATGCCGGAAAGGCCGTAGGTCGCAATGTTGATGCCGATCGGCGAGACGCCCGAGAGGAACGCCGAGCGTTCGTTCGAACCCGTGGCGCGGATGGCGATGCCGAGGCGGGTGCGCTTGAACCAGAACCAGAAGACCAGCAACAGCGCCAGCAGCCAGACCGAACTGGACAGGCCCAGCCAGGTCGAGACGCCGAACATGGTCCAACCGGAGGGCAGGGCGCCGCCATCGGTCGGCAGGATGATCATCGCCGCGCCGGAAAGGATCGACCAAGTGGCGAGGGTGACGAGGAAAGGCTGCAGCCGCAGCACCGTGATCAGGATGCCGTTCAGCGCGCCGACCAGCCCGCCGATTGCGACGATACCGAAAGCCCAGACGGCGGCCTGCCCGGGATCCGTGCCGAACCGCGTTGCTGCGAGCACCGTGCCAAGGCTGATCATGCCGCCGATCGAGAGGTCGATGCCGCCGCGCAGCAGCACGATGGTCTGCCCGGTCGCGGCCAGCAGCAGCGTCATCGCCGCCGCCGTATCGAGGTTCAGTTCGTCGATCGTGAAGACGCCGTCGCGCAGCGATGCGTAGACCAGCAGCAGCGCGACCAGCATGACGCAGGGGATGATCAGCGAGGCGCGGTCGAGCAGGGCCGACTTCCAGGTCGCGGCGCGCGAGCGGCGGTGCGCCGTCCCGGTGGGCCCGGCGTCGGCGATCGTTGTCCTGGCCGGGTTGGTCGGGTCCGCGACGCTCATGCTGCCCTCGTTTCGATCATGGCGGCTCGCAGGATCTGGCGCTCGGAATTGTCCTCGCCTTCCAGTATGGCGGCGAGCCGGCCGTTGCGCAGGACCGCTACCCGGTCGGCCACATGAACCAGTTCGGCGAGGTCGCTCGAATAGAACAGGATGGCGTAGCCTTTGGCGGCGAGGTCGCGCATCAGCTGGAAGATTTCGCCCTTGGTGCCGACATCGATGCCGCGCGTCGGGTCGTAGAGCAGCAGGATGCGCGCCTCGGTCAGCAGCATCTTGCCGAAGATCACCTTCTGCTGGTTGCCGCCGGAAAGCGTGCCGGCAAGCTGTTCCGGCGTACCGGCCTTGATCTTCAGCGTCGCGATCATTTCGTCGACCAGCGCGCTCTCGCGCTTGGGGTTCGTGATGCCGAAGCGGGTGAAGCGCTGGATGACGGAGAGCGTCAGGTTCTCGCGCACGCTCTTCGACAGAAGCAGGCCGTGATTGCGCCGGTCTTCCGGCACAAGCGCCAGGCCGTCGCGGCCGGTCAGCGCCTGGCGCGGGCCACGGATCGTCTTGGGCCTGCCCCAGACCTCGACCTGGCCACGCGAGCCGCCTATGCCAAACAGCGCCTGGAACAGTTCGCGCTGGCCGTGGCCCTGCATGCCGGCGACGCCCAGCACTTCGCCCTCGCGCAGGTCGAGGTCTATATCGGCCAGGCGATGATCGACGCCGAAGCCGCGCAGACCAAGCGCGACGGTTGGGGTCGCCGTGCTTCTGCGCTCCGGATAGAGCCGATCCATGCGCCGTCCCAGCATGTCGGTGATGATCGTCTCGTCGTCAACGGCGTGGGTGTCATAGGCGGCGACCGTCGCGCCGTTGCGGAATACCGTGATGCGGTCGGCAATCTGGCGCACCTCGCCGAGCCGGTGCGAAATGTAGATCACCAGCCTGCCGGCCTTGGCGAGACCCTTGGCCAGGCCGAGCAGCCATTCCGTCTCCTGCGGCCCGAGCGCGGACGTTGCTTCATCAAGGATCAACACCTGCGGGTCGCGCGACAGCGCCTTGGCGATCTCGACCACCTGCCGTTCGGCCAGCGTCAGCCGGCGCAGTTCCTGATCGGGCCGGATCGACGGAAATTTGTGGCGCGCGAACAGTTCGAGCGTTGCCTCGCGCATGGCGCGGCCACGCACCGTGCGGATGGCCGAGAGCGGCTCCCGGCGAAACCAGATGTTCTCCTCCACCGTCAGGTCTGGAACGAGCGACAGCTCCTGGAAAACGGGCGAAATGCCGGACTGCTGCGCTTCCTGCGGATTGCGCGGACGATATGGCGAGCCGGCAAGTGTCACTGTGCCGCCATCGGGGCGAACGGCGCCGGCGAGAATCTGGATGAACGTGCTCTTGCCCGCTCCGTTCTCGCCGAGCAGCGCATGCACTTCGCCGGCGCGGGCGGCAAAATCGGCGCGGCTGAGCGCGGTGATGCCGCCATACCGCTTGGTGATCGCGATCGCGTTCAGAAGTTCGGTCATGCAGGCCGGACCTTCAGTCAGGAATTTCAGGACTCGTCGCGCGTTGGTTCAGGCGCGGGAAGCAGGACCCTCACCCGACCCCCTCCCGCAAGCGGGCGAGGGCCAAGCAAGGAGAGGCTCGGTCTGCTCCCTCTCCCGCGGGCGGGGGAGGGTGGGGTGAGGGCTTCCTCACCTTGCTTGAAGACTCTCCAGCCTTACGAGCCGGCGGCTTCCTGCGGCGTGATCTCGACCCAGTCGGGTGAAATCGGCAGCGACAGGCCAGGCGCGAGATCCGGGAACGCGGTCTTGCCGATCTCGATCTTCTGCATCTTCACGTCCGGATAGAGCTTGGACGGCTGCGGGTCGGTCGACTGGAACGGGCCGTAGACGAAAATGTGCTTATCCTTGACCTCCTTGCCGTCGAGAATGTCGACGGCAAGCTTGATCGCCTCGGCCGAGAGATAGGCCGGATTGGTCTCGAGGATGCACTGCGCGCCTTCCGTCTGGGCGCAGACGAGCGAGGCCGAATTGTAGCCGCCGCCGGCGACGGGAACAAGCGGACGGCCGGCGTCCTGCAACGCCTTGATGGCGCCCGAGCCATAACCCTGGGTCAGGATCGCATCGACCTGCGGATGGGCGGCGAGCAGCGACGCGACGCCTTCCTGCTCTGGTCCCAGCGCATAATTGCCGTTGAAATAGCCGACGATCTCGATGCCGGGATAGTTCTTCAGCACCTTTTCAAAGCCGTTTTGCAGCTGCTCGGAAATCGGCGCGCCGGCAAGGCCGCGATCGACGAACACCTTGCCCTTGCCGCCGATCTTCTCGGCGATCCACTCGGCCTGGACCGCCGGAAGCATGTTCCAGTCGGACTCGACCTTGTAGGCGCAATCGGCGGTGACGACCTGGTCGAAGGAGATGACCAGGATGCCGGCGGCGCAGGCTTTCTCGATGGTCGGATTGAGCGCGGTCGGCGAGCCGGCATCGATCAGGATGGCGTCCGGTTTGGTGCGGATGATGTTGTTGAGCGAGTTGATCTGCGCCTGGGTCGTCGTCTCGACATTCTCGACCTTGAGGTCGACGCGGCCGGCGAGCGGCGGCTTCTTCACGACGGCATCGGCGATGCGCAGCATCTGCTGGCGCCAGTCATTGCCGACGAAATTGTTGGAGAGATAGATCTTGTAGGTCTTGCCTTCGGCCATGGCCGGCGCGGTCATGGCTCCGGACAGAGCCACGGACAGGCTGATTGCCGACAAGGCGGCGAGTGCGGCTGTGCGCTTCACGGACTTTCCTCCCTCAAGGAACGTTTCCCAATTGATGCGTGCGGATGCTTCTTGCCGGTGGCGGCATCCGTCATGGCGACGCGTCATTCCCTTCGCCCGGGCTCCTGTCCCGCGCGGCCTCGCAGTTGATCCTCATCCCTGCGATGAAATATATGCTATTATAATCTCTTGACGGTGTCTAGACGTGCCGGCGGTGTCAGCCGAGGTCGTTGGGCGCGTCGTAGGAGAGGCTGAACAGGTCGGCGCGGTTTTTGTTGATCGTCAGTTCGACCGGTTCGCCGGCGGCCGAGAAATACAGCATCTCCATGACCAGGATGGGCCCGCCAACCTTGTAGTCGAGCGCCTCGGCCAGGGCCTCGTCGGCGATATCGGCACGCACGGTGATGCGCGCGCTGGAAAGTTGGATGCCCAGATGGCGCTGGACGGCGCGGAAGACGACGACATCGTCAAAGTCCGGGCGCTTCAGGCGGGATCCGATGGCCGGCGGGAAATAGAAGGTCGTCTGGCAGGCCGGACCGTCTTTCTGGTGGAGGGTGGCGCGCAGGCAGTGGCAGCTTTCCTCGGGCTTCAGGCCGAAGGCCGCGCTCGCCGCCGCGGAGCGTTCCTTGCGGTAGGAATGGATCTCCAGGGCGCGGCCCTTGGTCGATTCGGCGATCTGCGCGAAGCTGCGGAAGTCGAAGCTCGGCTGCGCCGGCAATTCCGGCACCGCGACGATGGCGGGCTTCGCGGCGCGCTTTTTGATCAGCCCGTCATTCTCGAGATCGCGCAGGGCCTGGCGGACGGTGATCAGGCTGACGCCGAAGCGTTCGGCGATATCGGCCTCGCGTGGGAGCGAGGTGCCGGGCACCAGCGTGCCGTTGGCGATCGGTTCACGCAATATGGTCACGAGCTGCCGATAGAGCGGACCGTCGTCGCGCGAAAGGGCACGCGGCTGGAAGCTTTCGAGCGAGGCGGCGGCGCCCGAAGCGTCCGGCGAGCTGTCGGCAACGGGGTCCGTCTTGCTTGCTTTCACCTGGCTCGTTCCTCAGAATCGCTTTTGTTCGACCGTCAAATTAGCGAGTTTTTCCAGCTCGCACCAATCGTTGCCTGCAACTCGGTCCTCGGTCGGCAAACGGTTGCCGCTCGCCACGATAGATTATAGTATCATAATAGATAGTTGAAGTCCGGCGGGATCGGACGAAGGCCGGGGAGGGCAGGCGGATGCGCAGCGATCTATCGGGCCAGGTGGCCTTCGTCACCGGCGCCGCGGGCGGCATCGGGCGCGGCATCGTCAGCCGCCTGGCCGCCAACGGCGCCTCCATCGTCGTGGCCGACATCAACGAGCAAGGCGCCCGCGACGTCGCGGCGAGCCTGCCAGATGCCCTGGCCATGGCGGTCGATATCCGCGACCCCAACTCGATTGACCGGGCCGTCTCGGAAACGATCGCAGCCTATGGCCGGCTCGACATTCTCGTCAACAATGCCGGCGTCAACACGCTGGCGCACCGGGTCGATGTCGACGCGTTCCCGATCGAGGAATGGCACCGCATCGTCGGCATCGACCTCGACGGGCTGTTCTTCATGACCCGGCGGGCGCTGGAGCCGATGCTGGCCGCCGGCCGGGGCGGGCGCGTCATCAACATTGCCTCCGTGGTCGGCCTCACCGCCATGCGGCTGCAGAGCCCGTTCGTCGCCGCCAAGGCCGGCATGGTGCACCTGACCCGGTCGATGGCCCTGGAACTGGGGCCGAAGGGGATTTTGGCCAATGCCATTGCCCCGGGCTCGATCATGACCGAGGCGACGAAGGCGCTGTTCTACGGCGCGGACGGGATGTTCCAGGCCAAGACGCAGGCCTTCATGGAGCACATCCCGCTCGGCCGGCCCGGCACGCCGGAAGAGATCGGCGAGGCGGTGCTTTTCCTCTCGGCGCCGGAATCTTCCTACATCAATGGCCAGATCCTGGCGGTCGATGGCGGCTGGACCGCCGGCTACATGATGTGAAACGTGAGGGGTTAACACGGCCCACGTGTTAACCCCTCTGTTAGCCTCTCGTCAGCCGTCCGTTAAGCGCGCCTGCGTCGCTCAGACCAGCAGCCGCAACGGGGCTTCGAGCAGGTCGCGGAAGCAGGTCAGAATGTCGCCCGCCTCGGTCTCGGCGATCGCGTCGGCGCCATGCACGACCAGCGCCTCGGCAGTCTCGGAGCCGTCGGCGGCGACCACCAGGATGCGCAGGTCGATCCCGGTCGGCAGGCTGCCGGCGACCGGCCGCACGCCCCTGGCGGCAAGGCGCGACACCACCATCACCTTGCCCTCGGCGGAGGCTGCGTCGGCATCGCTCCCGATCTGCCGCGCGATCTCGGTCGGCGCCAGCGTCAGCGGTCGCGCGATCGTCACCGCGCCGCCCTCCGGCTTGATCCAGCGGATCGCTTCGGCCTCGGCGCCGGCGGCTCGCGCCGCCGCCTTGACCAGGAAGGCATCGATCGAAAGCGCCGAGCCGGAGGCGACCAGGAAGGAGGAAAGCGGCGCGAGGTCGATGGTCGCCGCGAAGGCGGAGATCGACCGGGCCGCCACCACAACCGGGGCCACCGCCGCCGGAGCCGGAACCGGTTCGACAACCGGCGCAGCGACTTCGGGCGCTGCGGCCGGCGCGGCCCTCAGGTCTTCGGCGACGATGCGGCCGTTCGGGCCGGAGCCGGTGACGAGCGCCAGCGGGATGCCGCGCTCGCGGGCGAGCTTTCGCGCATAGGGCGAGGCGAGGGTGCGGACGGGGGCGTTCATGCGATCCCCCTCAGGCCCGGACGCTGCCGATGCGGCCGCCCATCGGCACGACTGTGCCCTTGGGCTGCTCGATCGGGCCGAGAATGCCGTCGATCGGCGCCTCGATCTCGACCACGGCCTTGTCGGTTTCGATCTCGGCGACGATCTCGCCGGCCTTGACCGCATCGCCTTCCTTCTTCAGCCAGCCGACGATGGTGCCCTCGCTGATGGTGAGGTCGCCGAATGGCATGGTGATTGGCTCGCCGTCGCCAGCGGGTGCGGCAGAGGCAGACGCCGGAGGGGCTACCGCGACGGGGGCAACGGGAGCGGCCGTCGGGGCGACGGGAGCCGGCGCCGCCTGGCCGCCGAGATAGCGCCAGTGCTTCGGCACCGGCGGCTTACCGGCAAGAACGCCCTTGGCGGCGGCGACGATCTTGTCGGCGTCGACCAGCATGGCGCGCTCCAGCGCCGGGGCCAGCGGATGCGGCTGCGCGTCGGTATGCAGCCGGCCGACCGGTGCGTCGAGATCGTCGAAAGCGAGCTCGTTCATCGCCTGCGCCACCTCGGCGCCGACGCCGAAGGCGCCCCAGCCCTCATCGACCACCAGCAGCCGGTGCGTCTTCGCGACCGATTTCGCCACCGTGCCGACATCGAGCGGCATGATGGTGCGAAGGTCGATGACTTCGGCCGAAATCCCTTCGGCCGCCAGCTTCTCCGCCGCCTCCAGCGCGCGGTGCACCAGTTGGCCGGCCGAGACGATGGTGATATCGGCGCCGTCGCGGGCGATGCGCGCGAGGCCGAACGGCACCAGATGCTCGCCGGTCGGCACCTCGCCCTTCGAGGCGAACAGCGCCTTGGGCTCCAGCATCATGACGGGGTCACCGGCCCTAAGCGCGGTCTTCATCAGGCCCTTGGCGTCGGCCGGCGTCGCCGGCATGCAGACGATCAGGCCCGGAATGTTGGCCCAGCTCGGATGATAGGTGCCGCTGTGATGGGGCCCGGCCGAGCGGACCGCGCCCGAACCCACCCGCACCACCATCGGCGCGTTCATCTGCCCGTTCGACATGTAGCGCAGCTTGGCCGCCTGCAGCACGATCTGCCCCGCCGCCTCGAACACGAAATCGGCGAACATCAGATCGGCGATCGTCCGCGTGCCCGTCGCCGAGGCGCCGATCGCAGCGCCCGTAAAACCCTGCTCGGAGATCGGTGTATCGACCATTCGGTTGGGGCCGAATTCGGTCCAGAGGTTCTTGGTGTGGGCAAAGGTGCCGCCGCGCTCGCCGGTGCCTTCGCCGAAATAGAGCAGATGCGGATTGCGGCGCATCTCCTCGGCGATGCCGTCGCGCACCGCATCGAGCCAGCTCTGCGTCACCGTCGCGGTCGGCGCCGCCTGGACGAGCGCATCGGCCGGGTTGATCGGTTCGGCATAGACATGCAGCGCCGTGGTGGCCGGGTCCGGCTCCGGCGAATTGCGCGCGAATTCGAGCGACTGCGCAACGACCTTGTCGATCTTCGCGTCGATCGCGCCCAGCTCATCGGCCGAGGCGGTGCCGAAATCCTCCAGCAGCCGGGTGCGCAGCATCTGGATCGGGTCGCGCTTCGCCCATTCGTCGACTTCGGCCTGGGTGCGATAGGTGCCCGTCACCGGGTCGCCCTCGTGATGGCCGACGGTGCGATAGGTCTTGGCCTCGATCAGCGTCGGGCCATTGCCCGAGCGGGCGCGCGCCGTCGCCTCGGCCATCACCTGCCAGACGGCGATGACGTCGTTGCCGTCGACGGCGACGCCCGGGATACCGTAAGCGGCCGCCCGCGTTGCGATCTCCGGGTTCAGCGTCGCGGAGGCCAGTGGCGTCGCGGTCGCGTACAGGTTGTTTTCGCAGACCAGGACGGCCGGCGCCTTCTGGATGCCGGCGAAATTCAGCGATTCGTGAAAACCGCCATGGTTGGTCGCGCCATCGCCGAAGAAGGCGACGCCGACGCCGTCCTTGCCCTGGGTGCGGGCGGAAATGCCGGCGCCCACGGCATGGCTAATGCCGGCGGCGACGATGCCATTGGTGCCGAAAAGCCCGGTCTTGCGGTCATAGAGATGCATGGTGCCGCCGCGCCCGCCGCAGCAGCCGTCGCGCTTGCCGAACAGCTCGGCCATCAGGATGTTGGGGTCCATGCCCTTGGCGAGCGCATGGCCATGGCCGCGATGGGTCGAGGTGATCCAGTCGGTGGGGCGCAGATGCGCGCAGACGCCGACGGCGGTCGCTTCCTCGCCGATATATA
Organism: Kaistia sp. UC242_56; assembly: GCF_044452255.1. NCBI lineage: Bacteria > Pseudomonadati > Pseudomonadota > Alphaproteobacteria > Hyphomicrobiales > Kaistiaceae > Kaistia > Kaistia sp. UC242_56. The sequence continues at coordinate 2,903,484 of NZ_JBIOAN010000002.1, read as the reverse complement.
GATGGAGGAAGCCGGGCGTCTCGCCCTTGCGGCAGGCGGTCTGCGCCACGCTCTCGAAGCGGCGCAGCAGCACCATGCGTTCGTAGAGCTCCAGCAGCGCCGCCGCGCTCAGCCCGGCCGGCAAGGTCTTGCCCGGCGCGCTGCGAAAGATCGGATTGTGGATTTCCGGGGCGCGGATCGCCGGATTCATCACTTGAGCGCTCATCATCCCTCCCTGACCCCGCGCTTTTCGCGCGGGTGATGCGTCCTCGAGCCCGGTGATGGACATCGCATCAAAAATTATAATAGCATGATGTTATGTTATCGAGCCGCGGCTTGCCAAGGTCTAATCGTCGGGCCGGCGCAAATCGGCGGCGGCAAGCCGGGCGTTGCCAGAATCCGGCCGATGCCGCATAGGTCCGTTCGGGGGAGACCAGCATGGAAATCGAGATTTCAGGCCAGTCGGCGCGGGTCGCCGGCGCGGAAAACGCCATTCTCGCCGCAGTCGTCGCGGCGCTGGAGGCGAATGGCGCGACCGTCTCGCGAAGCCCGGGCGAGGGCGCGCCGGACATCTTGGTCCTGTCGCATCCGCTGTCGCCCGATGCCGCCTATCGGCCCGAGGCGCTGGCGCTGGAGGCCGAGACCGTGGCGCGCGCCATGGCAGCGCAGGGCGGCGGCCGCATCGTCCATCTCGTCTCGGCCGCCGGCCTCGTGCCGATGCGCCGCCATCCGGCCTGGTCGGCGGCGATGGCGTCGGCGATCGCCGGCGTCCGTGCACTCGCCATGGTTTCGGGCCCGGCCGTGCGGGTCAATGCGGTGGCGGTCGGCCGCGTCGGCGAGGCGGGCGACGAGGCGATGCTCTCCCACGTGCCGCTCGGCCAGGCCGGCAAGCCGGGCGACGTCGCCAACGCCGTGCTTTTCCTGGTCGACCCGCTCAACAGCTACACGACCGGCCAGACGCTTGCCGTCGACGGCGGCTGGACGACGGGCTATGGCCGGAATTTTTGAGACTTCGGGCGGGGCGCCTGGGGAACCGCGATAGTGCCTTGGCAGAACGCCAGGCGACTCGCCAAGGTAGCTCGGCAGCCGGGGCGGGGGGGCTTCACCTCTCCCTGGGGGAGAGGTCGGCGCGCAGCGCCGGGTGAGGGGCTGAGGCCTCTCCCGAGAGATCGCAACCCCTCACCCGCCGGCCTTTGGCCGTCGACCTCTCCCCATGGGAGAGGTGAAGGGAAGCGCTTTCCCGCCGCCGGCCCAGCCCTCGCCCGATACGCTCGGGCCGCCACCCCACGCTTCCCGTCATCCCTGCGCAAGCAGGGATCCACCCTTCCGCAACCCAAGACCTCGCGAAAACCTCGGGACCGAGCCGCGCGGGAGACGGCCATACCTTCCGCCGGCGCCCGCGCCGGGCAACAATGCGGCGAGCCAACAGGAAACGCGCCAGAATGATCGAACTTGCCGCCGGTGACCTCACCCTGACGCTGGCCCCGAAAATCGGCGGCAGCATCGCCGCGTTCCGAAAGGCCGGCATCGACATCTTTCGCCCGCTCTCGGCCGAGCGCGCGGATGCCGGCGACGTGCTCGGCGTCGGCTCGTTCCCGATGCTGCCCTATGCCAACCGCATCGACGGCAACGCGTTCACCTTCGATGGCGTCACCTATCGCTTCGCACCCAACAACGGCGCCGAGCGCTTCAACGTGCATGGCACCGGCTGGCAGTCCGAATGGCAGGTCGAGGAAGCGTCCGGCACCTCGGCGCTGCTGACGCTGGAGCGCCGCGTCGCCGGGGAGCCGTTCCTCTACCGCGCGACCCAGCGCTTTGCGCTCTCGCCCGAGGGGCTGACGCTGACGACGAGCCTTGAAAACCTTGGCCCCGTCCGCATGCCGTTCGGCTTCGGCCATCACCCCTGGTTCGAGCGCGACGCCGATACGGAGCTTCGCTTCAAGGCGAGCCATTTCTGGCTCGAAGCCCCGGACGGCGTCGCCGGCTCGCGCATCTCGCTACCGCCCGAGCTCGATTTCTCGGAAGGTGCGCCGCTGCCAAGCCATTGGCGTAACAACAATTATTCCGGCTGGGACGGCATCGCCGAACTGCGCTTTCCCACCCGCGGTCTGGCGCTGACGATCGAGGCCGACCCGATCTTCGAAAACCTGATGCTCTACGCCGACCCGAAGCAGAGCTTCTTCTGCCTGGAACCCCAGACGAACGTCCCGTGTGGCGTGAACAAGCTGGAGGCCGATGAAGAAGGGCTTGGGCTGGTGGTGCTCAAGCCGGGCGAGGGGATAGCGGGGGTGGTACGGTTTGGGGTGCGGTGAAGGGTTAGCGGCGGTAGGAGCCCTATCCGGCCGGAATTATGGGGAGATCGGGATCATGTGGTCCTGGGACATGGCCAGACGGAACTAGCTGAGAAGCACCGACAACATGCTTTTCTTGGTCGTCAAAGAAGATGTGAGCTCCAAACGCTGCCAGGATTGTCGATTTTTCTCGTCTTCCCACGAAGTGTGCCTCGTCTGCGGGAGTCCCCCATGCGCGTAGTGTATTGATGACACGGGCATGCGCGGGGGCATTTCTCGCCGTAACGATAGCAATTCTGACGCGGCTCACGCCATCGTCGCGCAGGTAGATATTCCTGAGTATTGATAGCTTCTTCATAAAGTTACCGAATGGTCCGACGTCCATCGGCTTGGTAGCGTTCTCTACTTCATGTTTTAGGAATCCGGGGAGGCCCTGCTCTTTGAAGATCTCGTCGGATTCGGGGCTGAATACGACCGCGTCGCCATCAAAGGCAATTCTGACTTCGTCTTCGTGACGTCCCTCTCGTGCCCGCGGAGGAGGTCCAAGTCGAGCCGCCGCTGTTCCTGCGGCGATTGCGGCTTTGACATCATCTGCTTCATTCGAGAGAAAGAGGTCGATTTCCCAAGCCGGGATGAACGGAGCTAGTGATCTGCCGCTGGTGAAACTGCCAGTCTTAACCGCAAGTCCATAGTAATCTATCGAATGGAATGCGCGAAGAGAGAGATCGGGAGAATTCCGTGAAAGAAGTATCACTTCTACATAAGGCGGGTAGTCGGGCTCATTCAATTTTAGCAGTCGGTCGACAACATCGAATCCGGTACCTTTTTTGATGACCGTGCTTTCGCGATCTCGCTGCAGAGACGCATATGCCTGAACACCTTGTTCAGAAAGCACGCGATGCTCTTCTTCTAAATCAAAGAGTGCCCGCGTTGATATGCCTATTCTGAGCGGCTTCTCTGAAAGAAGCTCTCTATCGCTACCTGTCACACTAGGCTCCCGTTGACGCTAGTATCGCAGCTCTTGATATACGTTAAGGTGAATTGTCGTCCAGAAATTGTGTGCTCTTTGGTTTACTCATGGCCGTCTACCATTCGAATGGTGAGTCGGACGCTTTGCGAAGAGCTGAAACCCGCGCGAGGTGCATCCTTCCATTGTCGCCGTCATAGGTTTCGACGCCGCAGGGGACTGGGCTCGACCCTTTCACCTCTCCCGGCGGGAGAGGTCGGAGCGAGGCTCCGGGTGAGGGGTTAGGGAACCCTCCGGATTTGGCGCGTTACTGCAAGGCGGCCTGCCGGTGAGGCCGTAAACCCTCACCCGCCGGCCTGCGGCCGTCGACCTCTCCCGTGAGGCGAGAGGTGAAGAGGCGCGCGATCCGGCGCGTGCGCCAAGGGCCTGGATCGATTTGTTCGTGCGAACAAGCGCTTGCCGCCGTCGACCCTTGCGAATCCCTACAACAGCAGCGCCGTAAGGCCGCCATCGACCACAAAGCCGCTCCCCGTCACGAACGACGCGTCGTCGGAGAGGAGAAAGCCGATCGCCCTGGCGAGTTCGAGGGGGTCGGCGACGCGTGGCACCTTTCGCTCGTCGAAATAGAGGCCCGCCGCCTCGACCTTTTCCCGCGCATCGGGGCCGTCGCCGAGCGTCATGCGGGTGGCGACCGAGCCGACGATGACGGCGTTGACGCGGATGCGGTCGATCGCATAGTCGAGCGCCATCTGCTTCGACAGGCCGACGACGGCCGCCTTGGTCGCGGCATAGGCGGGTACGCCGGGGACGGTGGCGATCGCGTGCACCGAGGCGAGGTTGACCACCGAGCCGCCGCCCGAGGCGCGGATCAGCGGCAGAACGGCGCGGCAGACGCGAAAAATCGCGGTCAGGTTAACGGCGACGGTCAAATCCCATTCGGCGTCGGTGACGTCCTCCAGCCGCTTGCCGGTGGCATAGATCCCGGCGCAGTTGACGACGGCATCGAGCCGGCCATGCTCGCGCTGGCAGGCGGCGATGGCGGTGCGCACCGCCGCGTCGTCCGTCAGGTCGACCTCGCGGAACGACAGCGGCAGGTTCTTCGCCGCATAGGTTTCGTCGAGCGCGTGGCCGGCCTCGCCATCGAGGCCGATGCCGAAGACGCTGGCGCCTTCGGCCACCAGATATTCCGCCGTGGCGCGGCCGATGCCGGTCGCGGCGCCCGTGACGAGGATGACCTTGCCTGCGAAGCGCCCGGCCATCAGGCGCGTCCCGCGCCGGCGGCGAGCGCCTGTTGCTGCAGGGCTGCCTGCGCCGCCGTGATCGAGCGCAGCACCTTGTCCTCGCTGCCCTCGCCGCGCTGGAACTCGTCGACGATCCGCCCGTCCGCCACCACCAGGCAGCGGTCCGCGAGGCCGATCACTTCCTCCAACTCCGAGGCGACGACGATGAGCGCCACGCCCTTGTCGGCGAGGTCGACGATCAGCCGGTAGATCTCGTGCCGCGTTCCGGCGTCGACGCCCTTGGTCGGCTCGTCGAGAAGGAGCACGCGCGGCGCGCTCATCAGCACGCGGGCGAAGAGCAGCTTCTGCTGGTTGCCGCCGGAGAGATGGGCGACGGAGGCCTGCGGCGAGCGCGCCTTGACGTTGAGCGCCCGCATGGCGGCGAGCACGGCGCTCTTCTCGCGGCCCTCGCGCACCATGCCGTGGCTCGACAGCGGCGCCAGATTGCCGATCGTGATGTTGGCGCCGACGGGCAGGTTGAACAGCAGGCCGTCGCGCTTGCGGTCCTCGGTCAAGAGCGCCACGCCGGCGGCGCGCGCATCGCTGGAGCGCGCGATCGCGACCGGCTGGCCGTCGATCGCGATGGAGCCGGAGAAAGGGATGCGGCCATAGAGGGCGTGCAGGATCTCGGTGCGGCCGGAGCCGAGCAGGCCGGCGAGGCCGAGGATCTCGCCGGGGCGGACATCGAACGAGACGCCGCTGACGCCGCGATTGACGCCGAAGCGGCCGGCGATCTGGAGGTCGCGCACCGAGAGCAAGGGCGGCGTTTCGGCCGGTGGCGCGACATGGTCGGGATAGAGGCGCTGCAGCTTCTGGCCCGACATGGCGAAGATGAAATGCTCTTCGTCGAAATGGGCGCGGTCGATCTCGGCGGCGACGCGGCCATCGCGCAGCACGGTGGCGCGGTCGCAGATGGCCAAGATTTCCGGCAGGCGGTGGGTGATGAAGATCATCGTCTTGCCCTGCGCCTTCAGGCGGCGGAGCACCTGGAACAGCCGCTCGACCTCGACGCCGGAGAGCGAGGCGGTCGGCTCGTCCAGCATCAGCACGCGCGGCTTGAAGGAGAGGGCGCGGGCGATCATCACGAGATGGCGCTGCGCCGAGGTGAGGCTGGCGACCAGCATGCGTGGGTCGATGGCAAGGCCCAGTTCCTCGAACAGGGCGCGGGCTTCCGCCTCCATGCGGCGGCGGCTGATGATCGGGCCGCGGCCAAGGCCGGTATGGCCGGCAAAGACGTTCTCGGCGACCGAGAGCTGCTCCAGCACCTCGATTTCCTGCGGCACATAGCCGACGCCTTCGGCACGCGCCGCCGACGTCGAGGCGAAGGCGACCGGCTTGCCGTCGACGAGGATCTCGCCGGAATAGGAGCCTGCCTTGTGGACGCCGTTCAGGATCTTGACCAGGGTCGACTTGCCGGCGCCGTTCTGGCCCAGCAGCGCGTGGATCTCGCCCGGATGTACGGCGAAATCGACGCCGCGCAACGCCTGCACGCCGGCAAAGCTCTTGACGATGGCGCGGGTCTGGATGACGGGCGGGGCGGTGGCCGGGTCGGTCATGATCGGTGTTCCCGAATGCTTTCTTTTACCTCTCCCTGAGGGAGAGGTCGACGCACGCAGTGCGGCGGGTGGGGGTACGGCCTCACCGGATAGGTCCCTAAACCCTCACCCGGAGCTTCGCTCCGACCTCTCCCTCAGGGAGAGGTGAGGGGAAGAAAGTCCCTCACCCAACCCTCTCCCGCACGCGGGAGAGGGCTAGGGGAAGTGCCTCTCCCGTGCACGGGAGAGGGGCAAGCAGGCGTTCTCTACTGGCCGGCGCTGTCGAGCATCTTGTAGTAGGGCTCGAGGTCGGCGGCGGTGATGACCGAGGCCGGCAGCGGGTTCAGATACGGCACCGTCTTGCCTTCGGCGAGGTCGTTGGCGAGCTGGGCGGTGAGCGCGCTCTCCTCGTAGAGCGGCTGCGCGACCACGCCATAGGCCGCGCCCGACTTCACGATGTCGAGGTTCTGGCGGATGTAGTCCATGCCGATGATGACGAGCGGGCGGTCGGCCTTGCGTGCGGCGCCCGACCAGGTCTGCGCGCCATTGCCCGTCGTCGAGAAGGCGGCGGTGACATCGGGATTACCCTGCAGCAGGGCGACGGCCTTGCCCTCGGCGGCGGAGGGCTCGAAGCCTTCCATCTGGGTGTCGAGGATTTTTATGTCCGGATACTTCTCGGCCATCGTCTTGCGGAACGAGTCCCGCCATGACGTTCTCCGTGTCGTTGGACGAGCCCTGCGTCAGGGCGATCACGCCCTTGCCGCCCATCTTCTCGCCCATCGACAGCGCCGCCGCCTTGCCGGCCGAGGGAATGTCCTCGCCGGTTGCGGCCTTCAGCCCGGGGACCGAGCCCTCGGGCGGCAGCACGTGCCAGGTGACGACGGGAAAGCCTTCCTTGCCAAGCTTGCCGATGAACGGGAAGATTTCAGGGCCGGGGCCATAGACGGCGATGGCGTCGAACTTGGTGCGCGCCATGGCCGCCTCGGCGAGCGGGATCGAGCCGGGTACGTCATAATTGGTGGCGCTCGGATTGCCGACGACTTCGCAGGTGTTGCCGAGTTCCTTGCACTTGTTGAGGAAGCCGGCCTGCATCAGTCGATGCACCGGATGGTCGCGCATCGGCTGCACCCAGAGGATGTTCTTGCCGGCGGCGAGGCCGGCATGGGGCAGGGCGGTGAGGCCGCCGGTCAGGGCGACGGTGGCGAGCAGCGCCGCCCTGGTCAGGCTGGAAAGGCGTGTCTTCATGGTAGTCCTCCCTCTGGATGGCCTGCCTTGTGGCGGGCCTTTTCGATCGATCGCGTCCCGTCCGGTCTTCTGGGGCCGGTTGATCAGGATGGTTTTGTGCTCGTGGTGGTCGCCGGCGGCTCGGCCGGCGCGGCGCTGGAGCCGGCGATGAAATAGCGGCGGCGCAGGATGTCGAGGCCGACGGCGAGCACCATGATCACGCCCACCGCGATCTGCTGCCAGTTGGCGTTGACGCCGACCACGACGAGACCGCTGGTGACGACCTGCAGCAGCAGCACGCCGATCAGGCCGCCGGCCATGGTGCCGGCGCCGCCGAACAGGCTGACGCCGCCGACGACGACGCCGGCAATGACGTTGAGCTCCCAGCCGCTGCCGATCGAGGTGGTGCCGGAGGCAAGATCCGCCATGACGAACATGCCGGCGACGGCGGCGAGCGCGCCCACCGTCATGAAGGCGCCGATCTTGTAGCGGGCGGTATCGATGCCGACGAGGCGCGCGACTTCGGGATTGCCGCCGGTCGCATACATGTTGCGCCCGAGCACGGTGCGGCGGAGCACGAAATCGGCGATCAGTGCGGCGAGGATGAAGAAGACAAAGCTCCAGCCCAGCCCGAACAGGAAATCGGCATAACCGATATCGGTGATCACAGGCGGCAGCGGATAGACCGGATAACCGTTGGTGACGACCTGGATCAGGCCTTGGCCGATGAACAGCATGCCCAATGTCTGGATGAAGGCGGGGATCTTCAGCTTGACCACGACCAGGCCGTTGACCAGCCCGATGCCGGCGCCGACGAGCACGCCGCCGATCAGCGCCAGCGGCACGGGCAGGGCAAGCGCCGTCATCAGCTTGGCGCTGCAGACCGCCGAGAGGCCGGCGACCGCGCCGACGGAAAGATCGAACTCGCCATTCACCAGCAGGATCGTCTGGCCGATGGCGATGATGCCGATGAACGAGACGACGCGCAGGATGGCGCGGATGTTGCGCTCCGACAGGAAGGCCGGCTCGATGATGTAGAAGAAGGCGACCAGCACGATCAACGCGAGCAGCACGCCCACTTCGCCGACCGCGACAAACCGCGTCAGCCGATCGCGCAGGGCGCGGCCCGATCCCTCGAAGCCGGAATCCCGCTCAACGGTACGTTCCATGTTTTCCTCCCTTGCCGCCAGGTGCGCCCTCCTCGACGCGGTTCCCAGCGGGGTCCCCTCAGAACGGTGGAGGGGCCGGCTCACATAACATCATGCTATTATAATTTTATCAATGTGGGGATCGGGGTGTGGGGAAATATTCGGTGTGGGTTTTGGGCGAGGCGGAAAAGTGGATGGAGGCGGGGCGGGAAACGCGGGGCGCTTCGGCGTCTCGTGGGACGCTGGGCGGAGCGTCAGGGTGAGGACGAGCCGCGGATAGGAAGGGCGATAGCTGGGCAAATTGCGGCCGCATCGGTCGCCGGACCGTAAAAGCCCCAGAACAAGCAAGACCCTCACCCCACCCTCTCCCGCAAGCGGGCGAGGGCTTTTCGGCCGGCGGCGGGGGCGCGCGGGAGTCTTCCTGGTCTTCAAGGAGTTGGATTTTCAAACGCGGGGATCTTCAAACCTTCTGTCTCCAGAAGGATGCCGGCGGGGCGACGGGTTGCGATCGGCTCCCTCGCCCGCTTGCGGGGGCTTTGCGCAACATCGTTGAAACGCAAGCGCCCTGTCTCCCTCCGCCGTCATCCCGGCGACGGCCGGGATCCATACACTCAGGCCTGCCGGAAAGAGACTAGCCAGGCTTTGCTTGGCCAGTGTTTATGGGCCCCGGCCTTCGCCGGGGCGACGAACATAGCCATGTACCGAATCGAGACGGTTGTAACCGATGTTGCGCAAAGGTCTCGCTTGCGGGAGAGGGGTGGGGTGAGGGGCCTTCATGTCTTTCCGCGCCGACTCGCACAGCCGGCCTCGCTGGAATCAAAAAGTCCGGCGGAAGGCTTCCCGCCGGACTTTTGTCTTCAACGATCTTCGCGCAGTCAGCGCAGGCTGGCGGCTGCCTTTATCAGGCCGGCCGTGGAGGAATCGCGCGACCCGGCGTCGGCGGTGCCGTCGACCATCGGCAGCAGCTGCATGGCGAGTTGCTTGCCGAGTTCGACGCCCCACTGGTCATAGGAATCGATGCCCCAGATCGCGCCCTGCACGAAGACCTGATGCTCGTAGAGCGCGATCAGGCGGCCGAGCGTGAAGGGATCGAGCGACTTGTAGAGGATCGTGTTGGACGGGCGGTTGCCCGGGAACGTCTTGTGCGGGGCGAGGCGCTCGACCTCGGTCGGCACCTTGCCCTCGGCGGCCAGTTCGGCGCGGGCCTCGTCCGTGGTGCGGCCGCGCATCAGCGCTTCCGTCTGGGCGAAGCAGTTGGCGAGCAGCAGGGCGTGATGGACCTTGTCGGTCTCATGCGCCGTCGCCGCGATCAGGAAATCGCAGGGGATGACGTCGGTGCCCTGGTGGATCAGCTGGTAGAAGGCGTGCTGGCCGTTGGTGCCGGGCTCGCCCCAGACGAGCGGGCCGGTGGCGAGCGTCACCGGGGCGCCTTCCAGCGTCACGCGCTTGCCGTTCGATTCCATGTCGAGCTGCTGCAGATAGGCCGCGAAGCGCTCCAGCCGCTGGTCGTAGGGAAGCACCGCCTTGGCCGGGAAACCGAGGATGTTGCGGTTCCAGATGCCGATCAGCGCCAGCAGAACCGGCAGGTTCTTGTCGAGCGGGGCGGTGCGGAAATGCTGGTCCATCGCATGCGCGCCGGCCAGGAACTGGCGGAAATCGTCGGCGCCGATGGCGATCATCACCGGCAGGCCGATCGCCGACCAGACGGAGTAGCGGCCGCCGACCCAATCCCAGAAGCCGAAGGTGCGGCTGTCGTCGATGCCGAAGGCATTGACCTTGTCGAGCGCCGTCGACATGGCGGCGAAATGCGCGCCGACCGCCTCTTCGCCCAGCGCAGCGACGATCCAGGCCCGCGCCGTGGCGGCATTGGTCATCGTCTCGATGGTGGTGAAGGTCTTCGAGGCGACCAGGAACAGCGTCGTCGCCGGGTCGAGGCCTTCCAGCGTGTCGTGGATATGCGCGCCGTCGACATTGGAGACGAAGTGCAGGCGCGGGCCGTCGTGATAGGGGCTGAGCGCGCGCGTCACCATGGCCGGGCCAAGGTCGGAGCCGCCAATGCCGATATTGACGACGTCGGTGAAGCGGCCGCCGGTGCCGGCGATCGAGCCGTCGCGAATCCCTTCGGCGAAGGCCGACATGGCCGCGAGCACGGATTGCACGTCATCCACGACATTCTTGCCGTCGACGATGTAGCTTTCGTCCGGCGTGGCGCGCAGCGCCACATGCAGGACGGCGCGGTTTTCGGTGACGTTGATCTTCTCGCCCGCGAACATCGCATCGCGACGCTCCTCGACGCCGGCGATACGGGCAAGGTCAAGCAGCGCGACGACCGCGGCCGTGTCGATGCGGTTCTTCGAATAATCGAGCAGCATGCCGTCCACACTGGCCGAAAGACGGCTGAAACGCGCGGGATCGGCGGCGAACATCTCGCGCATGCTCTGCGCTTCGACGCGGTCGCGCTGCTCGCGGAGAGCGGCAAAGGCATTGCTGATAGCGGCCGCCGTAGCGGCGGTTCGGGCGACGGTCATGCGTGGACGTCCTTCGAAGCGATGGGCCTACGGGGCTGACGACGACATACGACGGGAGCCCCGCTGCGGCAAGTGTGGCCTCCCCGACGCGGGTGAAGACATCACAGCGCCATTCTCACATGCAAAATTTGGTATTCATAGCTGACGTAGCGCCATCAATTACGCTTGGAAATCAATAATCGATACACCATGCTGCGGGCGCGGAGGAGAATCGTGCAGAGCAAAGCCGACACTGAACTAGTGCGTCGCCAGAACCGTGGTCTCGTTCTCGGGGCGCTTCGTCGTGCCGGGCCGTTGGCGCGTGTCGAGCTTGGCCGCGAGACGGGGCTGAGCCCCGCGACGATTTCCGCCATTACCGGGGATCTCCTGGCCGAACACATACTGGTGACCGCCGATATCGACGAGCGGGCCGAGCGGCCGCTGGGCCGGGGTCGGCCGCGTGTGGCGCTGACGCTGAATGACGAGGCCGCCTATGTGCTGGGCGTCAAGATCTCGCTCCATTCGGTGACCCTGCTGCTCAGCGACTATTCCGGCCATCTGCGCGACAGCCGGCACTACGCCATTTCGACGATGGGCGCTGATTCGCGCAGCTTCGTGCCGCGGCTGATCGATTGCATTCGCGGCTATCTCGCCGACCGGGACATTCCGCCTTCGCGCGTGTCCGAGATTTCGATCGCCATTCCCGGCACCACCGACGAGACGACCGGCACGCTGCTGTGGAGCCCGACCGTCGACGTGGATGTCGGGCCGATCCCGGGGCCGGTGAGCGAGGCGCTCGGCATCCGCGCCTCGATGACCAACGACGTCAACATGATGGCGCAGGCGCTGCATTCGCGCGATCCCATCCGTTTCGGCGGCACCTTCGCCACCATCTTCATCGCCTATGGCGTCGGCATGGGTCTCTATATCAACGGCCGGCTGTTCACCGGCGCCTATGGCTCCGGCGCCGAGTTCGGCCATGCCAACCACATGCCGGGCGGGGCGCTCTGCCGCTGCGGGCGCCGTGGCTGCGTCGAGGCCTATGTCGCCGATTATGCGATCTACCGGGCGGTCGAAAACCTGGCCCCCGACGTGTCGCCGACCGATATCGATCCCGACGCCGAGACGATGCACCGGCTCGAGGAGCGGGCGCGCGCCGGCGAGGATCGCGTGCGCATGGCCTATCACCAGGCCGGCCTGGCGCTCGGCTACGGCCTGTCGCGGCTGATCGCCCTGCTCAATCCGCAGCGCGTCGCTTTCACCGGGCGCGGGGTGGCCGCCTTCGACCTCATGGAAGCCGGATTCCGCGCCGGACTCGACGAGGGACTGGTCGGCGAACTCGCCCGCATGACCGAGATCGAGGTGTTCTCGGCCGAGGACGACCTGGTCGATGTCGGCATTCTCGCCGGCGCGATGCAGCGGCTCGACCGCGAGGTCTTTGCCAGTTCGGATCACGATCCGGTGGTGCTGCCGAAGCCGGCGGCGCCCGTGCGCGAGCCCGCCGACCTCAAGGTCTGATCGCTCAGGCGAGCCAGTTTTCCAGACGCTCCGCTGCCTCGGCGATTTCCGCCGTGGCGCCGGCGAAGGAAAAGCGGATATGCGCGTGGCCGTGCACGCGGTCGAAATCCGCGCCCGGCGTCGCCGAGATCCCGGCCTCGGCCAGCATCTTCTGCGCGAAATCGGCGGAATCGTTCGAGAAGCGCCGCACCGAGGCGTAGATGTAGAAGGCGCCATCGACAGGGAAATAATCGTCGAAGCCGATCTTCGGCAGCTTTTCCAGCAGCAGCTTGCGATTGGCGGCATAGCCGGCCTTGATCGCCTCGAGTTCGTCGATCGCATCGAAGGCGGCGATCGCGGCGCGCTGCGACAGGTCCGGCGCGGAGATGTAGAGGCTCTGGCCGATCCGCTCGACCGGGCGCACCAGGATTTCCGGCAGCACCATCCAACCGATCCGCCAGCCGGTCATGCAGTAATATTTCGAGAAGGAGTTGATGACGATGGCGCGGTCGCTGGTGGCGAGCGCCGTCTCGGCGACACCGTCATAGACGAGGCCGTGATAGATCTCGTCCGAGATGAAGCGGATGCCGAGTTCGTCGGCGGCGCGGATGAGGGCCGCGAGGGCGTCGGGCGTCATCATCGTGCCGGTCGGGTTGCCGGGGCTGGCGACCAGGATGCCGGCCAGCGGCTTTTCCGCATGCACGCGCTCCAGCATTTCCGGCGTGATCGCGTGGCGGGTCTCTGCTGTCGTCTCGATCTCCACGACCTCCAGGCCGAGCGCGGCGAGGATGTTGCGATAGGCCGGATAGCCTGGCGAGGCGATGGCGACCCGGTCGCCAGCATCGAAGGCGGCCAGGAAGGCGAGGTTGAAGCCGGCCGAAGAGCCCGTGGTGATCGCGATCCGCGAGGCGGATACCTCAATGCCGTGCGTATCGGCATAATATTGTGCGATGCGCTCGCGCAGCGGCCGCCAGCCAAGCGCTTCCGTGTAACCGATGCGGCCGCTGTCCAGCGCCGCGCGGGCGGCGTCGAGCACAGGCTTCGGGGCCGAGGCGCCGGGTTCGCCGATCTCCATGCGGACGATGCGCTCGCCCTTGGCGATTCGCGCAAACGCCGCCGACATCACATCCATCGCGATGAAGGGAGCGACGGCGCTGCGGCGCGATGGCGGGCGATCGGAAGGCGTCATGGCGGGCTGTTCCATCCGGGGGATTAAAAGTCTTGCTATCGCCCCATTTTCTGCGCATCCGTCCAAGGGGGATGCTGCTGGCGCGAGCGCGAGGCGGCTTCATACAATTCGCCAGCCGTGAGGGAAAGGCTGGAGGAGGGGCGATCCGTGACGAATTCGATCCAGCGCGTGGTGCGGGGCCTTGTGGGCGGGATGATCGGCATCGCCATGCTGGCGCCGCTTGCCGCCGGCCCGGCCGAGGCTCAGTCCAGGCCGGCCCTGGTACGCGACGCGGAAACCGAGGCGCTGATCCAGGACTACCTGCGGCCGATCTACAAGGCCGCCGGCCTTCGCGCGACGTCGGTCGAGCTCTACCTGGTCAACAATCCGTCCTTCAACGCCTTCGTCGCCTCCGGCGACAAGATCTTCGTCAACACGGGCGCGATCATCGATTCGAAGACGCCGAACGAACTGATCGGCGTGCTGGCGCATGAAACCGGGCATCTCGCCGGCAACCACCAGATCCAGCTTCGCCAGCAGCTCGAGACCGCCAAGACGATGGCCCTGATCGGCAGCGTGGTCGGCATGGGTGCCGCTATCGCGGGCGCGGCCTCCGGCTCCGGCGATGCGGCGCGCGCCGGCGGCGGCATCGCGATGGGCTCGAACGAGATGGTCCGGCGCGGCCTGCTCGCCTATCAGCGCTCGGAGGAGATGGCGGCCGACCGTTCCGCGCTCACCTATCTCGACAAGAGCGGCCAGTCCGCCAAGGGCATGATCACGACGTTCCAGCGCTTCGCCGACAACACGCTGTTCTCCAGCCAGGGCGCCAATCCCTATCTGCAGAGCCATCCGATGCCGAACGAGCGCATCGACCTGATCGAGAGCGCGGCGAGGAAGAGCAAGTTCTACAACACCAAGGATTCGCCGGAGCTGCAGGCGCGGCACGACATGGTGAGGGCCAAGCTCTCGGCCTTCTCCGAGGATTCGATGCTGGTGATGCGGCGCTATCCGCCGTCAGACACCTCCATGCCGGCGCGCTATGCCCGCGCCATCCTGGCCTATCGAACCGGCAATTCCCGCAACGCCATCGACCAGATCGGGGCGCTGATCAAGTCGCGGCCCAACTTCCCCTATTTCTACGAGCTGCAGGGCCAGGTGCTCCTCGAAGCGGGTCGCGCCAAAGAGGCCGTCGCGCCTTTGCGCAAGGCCGTGGCGGCGGCGCCGAAATCGGGACTGCTGCGGATCATGCTTGGCCAGGCGCTCGTCGAGGTCGGCGATCCCAAATCGGTCGACGAGGCGGTGAAGAACCTCACCATCGGCCTGCAGACCGATCCGGACATGCCGATCGGCCATCGCAGCCTGGCGCGCGCCTATGCGCTGCGGGGCGACATCGCCATGGCCGATCTCGCCACCGCCCAGGGCGAATTCGCCGAGGGCAAGTTCCGCGAAGCCAAGTCCCGCGCCAAGCGCGTGCAGAGCCAATTCAAGACCGGTTCGCCGGCCTGGCTTCGTGCCGACGACATTCTGTCCTATACACCGCCTTCGAAGACGAAATGATCCGTTCCGCCTGCCGATCGCCCCGCGCGATCTCTAAGGCCCGACGCAAACAGGTGATTGCCATGTCGAGACCCTTCTTCGCAGCGGCCTTCGCCGCGATCGCGCTGACTGCCGCCGTTCCGGTTCAGGCAGCCAGCTTTTCCGAGAGCCAGCAGGCCGAGATCGGCGATCTGGTGAAGGACTATCTGATGAAGAACCCGGAAGTGATCCGGGACGCGATGGAAGAACTCCAGCGCAAGGAACAGGCCGCGGAAGCCGAGGCCCGCAAGAGCGGCGTCGCCAAATATGCCGACCAGCTGTTCAATTCGCCGCGCCATGTCGTGCTGGGCAATCCCAAGGGCGACGTCACGCTCGTCGAGTTCTTCGATTACAATTGCGGCTACTGCAAGCGCGCCCATGCCGACATGCAGAAGCTGCTCGACGAGGACAAGGGCCTCCGCGTCATCTTGAAGGAGTTCCCGGTGCTGGGGCAGGGGTCGGAAGAAGCCGCCCAGGTTGCGATCAGCGTCAACAAGGTCGCGCCCGAGAAGTACAAGGCCTTTTACGACGAACTGCTGATGAGCCGGGGCGCCGTCGACGGCGCGCGGGCGCTGGCGGTTGCGGCCGATATCGGTCTCGACAAGGCCGCAATCCAGGCGCACCTCAAGGATCCGGAAGTCGCGGCTACCATCAATGAATCCTATGGTCTGGCCCAGGCTCTCGGCATCAACGGCACGCCGTCCTACGTCCTGCAGAACGACGTGGTGGTCGGCGCGGTCGGGTATGACGCGCTGAAGGAGAAGATCAAATCCGTGCGCGCCTGCGGTTCGGTGACGTGCTGACCGGTGGGTCAAGATTCATGGGACAGGATTCCGGAGGCGAGAGTTTCGGGGCTTTTCCTTTATTCCTCGACCCCCTATAACCTGCCAACCTCGCCGCAAGGGCCCGTCCTTGCAGGGCCCTCGGTAGAAAATCATCGATGACAGCAGCAATTCTCGTTCTCAATGGTCCCAACCTCAACATGCTCGGCAAGCGGGAGCCTGGTGTCTATGGCTCCAAGACGCTTGGTGAGATCGAGGCGGATACCAAGGCCGCCGGCGAGCGGCTGGGCATGGCGGTCGATTTTCGCCAATCCAACCATGAGGGAATGCTGATCGATTGGATTCACGAGGCACTCGGACGGTTCCGGGGCATCGTGATCAATCCGGGCGCCTATACGCATACGTCGATCGCCCTGCACGACGCGATTCGCGCCGTCGGGCTCCCCACGATCGAACTGCATCTTTCCAATGTCTTCGCGCGCGAAGACTTCCGGCATCATTCCTATGTTTCCCCTGTCGCCGCCGGCGTGATCTGCGGTTTTGGAGCCGCGGGCTACGGGTTGGCGCTTCAAGCGCTGCAACCGCTCGTCGAGTGAGTGAGGGGGAACGGTCTCAATGAAAGAACAAAGGGCATGACGAGCAAAAATTCGACGATCGATCAGGACCTGATCCGGCAGCTTGCGCTGCTGCTGACGGAGACGGATCTCACCGAGATCGAAGTCGAGCACGAGGATCTGCGGATCCGCGTCGCGCGCAACATTACCGTCGCTCCCGCCGCCTACCAGGTTGCTGCTCCGATGGCCGCCGCGGCAGCCCCGGCTGCGGCCGCTGCGCCGGTCGAAGTCAGCCTGGCCGGCCACCCCGGCATCGTTCCCTCGCCGATGGTCGGCACCGCCTACCGCTCGCCCGAGCCCGGCGCCAAGACCTTCATCGAGATCGGGGACACGGTCCGCGAGGGCCAGACGCTCCTCATCGTCGAAGCGATGAAGACGATGAACCAGATTCCGTCGCCGCGTTCCGGCGTCGTGAAGGCCATCATGGTCGAGGACGGCCAGCCGGTTGAGTATGGCGAACCGCTCCTGATCATCGAATGAGCGCCGTGGTGCCGATGTTCAACAAGATCCTGATTGCCAATCGCGGTGAAATTGCCCTTCGCATCCTGCGCGCCTGCAAGGAGCTCGGGATTCAGACCGTCGCCGCGCATTCGACGGCTGACGCGGACGCCATGCATGTCCGCCTCGCGGACGAGAGCGTCTGCATCGGCCCGCCGCCCGCGCGCGACAGCTATCTGAACATTCCCTCGCTGCTCGCAGCCTGCGAGATCACGGGCGCCGACGCCATTCATCCCGGCTACGGCTTCCTGTCCGAAAATGCGCGTTTCGCCGAGATCCTCGAAGCGCACAACCTGACCTTCATCGGACCGAAGTCCGAGCACATCCGCATCATGGGCGACAAGATCGAGGCGAAGCGCACTGCGCAGCGCCTGGGCATTCCCGTCGTTCCCGGCTCGGATGGCGCGCTCAAGGACGAGGCCGACGCGATCCGCAACGGCGCCAAGATCGGCTATCCCGTGCTGATCAAGGCATCGTCCGGCGGCGGTGGCCGCGGCATGAAGGTGGCGCGTTCGGAGGCCGATGTCGTCATCGCCTTCCAGACCGCGCGTTCCGAGGCGAAGGCGGCCTTCGGCGACGACGCCGTCTACATGGAAAAGTACCTCGAAAAGCCCCGCCACATCGAGATCCAGATTCTCGGTGACGGCAAGGGCTATGCCGTGCATCTGGGCGAGCGCGACTGCTCGCTGCAGCGCCGGCACCAGAAGGTCTGGGAAGAGGCGGGTTCGCCGGCCCTCAACGCCGAGGAGCGCGACAAGATCGGCGCCGTCTGCGCCAAGGCCGTCGCCGATCTCGGCTATTCCGGCGCGGGCACGATCGAATTCCTCTACGAGGATGGCGAGTTCTATTTCATCGAGATGAACACGCGCCTGCAGGTGGAGCATCCGGTCACGGAAGCTGTCACCGGCATCGATCTGGTCAACGAGCAGATCCGCATCGCCGCCGGCAGCGGGCTGTCCTTCCGGCAGGAAGACGTGACGTTCGAGGGCCATGCCATCGAATGCCGCATCAATGCCGAGGACCCGCGCACCTTCGCGCCGTCGCCGGGCAAGATCACCTACTACCATCCGCCGGGCGGCCTCGGCGTTCGCGTCGATTCCGGCGTCTATCAGGGCTACAAGATCCCGCCCTATTACGACAGCCTGATCGGCAAGCTGATCGTGCATGGACGCAACCGCGTCGAGTGCATGATGCGGCTGCGCCGCGCGCTCGACGAATTCGTCGTCGACGGCATCCACACGACGATCCCGCTCTTCCGCCAACTGGTGGACGACCAGGACATCGCCGATGGCCGTTACGACATCCATTGGCTCGAGAAGAAGCTGGCTGTGGACCAATAGGTCCAGGGTGACATCCCCCTTTGAGGCGGCACGGGAACATGACAATGTTCCCGTGCTCTTCCAAGGAGGGGGCACGATGCGCTGGATTCGGTCAGCCAATACGGAGAGAGCCGCGATTGACCCGGCCTGTCTCGAGCGCGATCCGAGGATCGCGTGATGGCCCGCAAGTCGGACCGTTTCCCCGAAATTACGCCTGAAATCCTGCTGAAGGCCTATGCGTCCGGCATCTTCCCGATGTCCGACTCGGCCGATGATCCCGGCCTCTACTGGATCGAACCCGAAAGCCGCGGCATCTTCCCGCTCGAGACGTTCCACGTCCCGCGCCGGCTCGCGCGCACCATGCGCCACCAGCCCTACGAGATCCGCATTGATTCGGACTTTGACGGCGTGATTGCGGGCTGCGCTGGCAATGCCGATACGCCCTATCGCGACAAGACCTGGATCAACCAGCGCATCCGCACGCTCTATCACGAGCTGTTCATGCTCGGATATTGCCACACGGTCGAGGCCTGGCAGGACGGCAAGCTGGTGGGCGGGCTCTATGGCGTGCGGCTACGCGGCGCCTTCTTCGGCGAGAGCATGTTCAGCCACGCGCGCGACGCGTCGAAGATCGCGCTCGTCTATCTCGTCGCGCGGCTGAAGGCGGGCGGTTTCACCCTGCTCGACGCCCAGTTCACCACCGAGCATCTCTCGCAATTCGGCGCGGTCGAGGTCGACCGGACGGAATATCACCGCCGCCTCGACCAGGCGCTGGAGGGGGACGGCGAGTTCTACGGCTTGGACGGGCGCGCGACGGTCGACGAAGTCTTGCAGTTGGCGAGCCAGACGTCATAGACGGCGTGGTCGACTGCGTGCAGGCCGGGGCTGTCGGCGAACATCCAGCCCGTGAAGATCCGGCGCACCTTGCGGTTCAGCGTGATCTCGTCGACCTCGACGAAAGAGTCGGTCTGTGGCGGCTCGGTCGGCGGGCGCGAATAGCAGACCCGCGGCGTGACCTGGAGCGCGCCGAACTGCACCGTCTCGTCCATGTAGACGTCGAAGGTGATGATCCGGCCGGTGATCTTGTCGAGGCCCGCGAATTCGGCGATCGGATTGGTGATCCGCTCCGCGTGGGCAGGCGAGCCGACGAAGAGAGAGGCCAGGGCCGCCACGGCAAGAGCCGGGCCGCTGCGTCGTGAAATGAAACGTGTCATGGGATTCCGATGATGACCTCTGCACCGCCGGTAGGGTGCTTAACACGCGATTCCGGCGGGGAAAAGGCGTTGTGCGCATACCAGTCCACCGACACGCCCCGGCCGTCAACCGAATAAGGCCGCCCGGCCGCGCCGAATGCCGTCCCAGGCCTTTAAGCGGTTGCGCCTTCCGTCAGCCGGGTCCTATGATCGAGGGCAGAAGCCGGTCGCGTCCTCCGCGGCCCATCAATCAAGAAACGGGCCGCCCCCCGGTCCGATCGGTCTCATGGAAACGCCAGAACGGGGCCAGCCGCTATTCGGCGTGCTGCTCAAGATCATTTCGACCATCGCCTTCACGGCGATGGCGACGCTGATCAAGTACATCTCGGACAGCTATCCGCCGGGAGAGGTCGCCTTCTTCCGCTCGGCCTTCGCCCTGATCCCGGTGCTGATCTGGGTGGCGTGGCTGGGCAATTTCCCGTCCGTATTCATCACGCCGCGCATCGGCGGCCACGTGCTGCGCTCGATCGCCGGCGCGACTTCCATGTTCTTCGGCTTTTCCGCACTTGCCCGCCTGCCGCTCTCGGACGCGACCGCCATCGGCTACGCCTCGCCGTTGCTGACCGTCGTGCTTGCCGCCGTGCTGCTCAAGGAGGCGATCCGCGTCTATCGCTGGACGGCGGTGGTGATCGGGCTGATCGGCGTGCTGGTCATCCTGTCGGATTATGTCGGGCCGGAGAGCGGACCGGACCGCAGCACGCTCGGCGCGGTGTTCTCGATCCTGGCCGCCTTCTTCGGCGCGCTGGCCGCGACGCAGACGCGCCGGCTGACCTGGGTCGAATCGCCCGGCACGATCGTCGTCTATTTCTCGATCTTCACCGCCATCTTCATGCTGATGACGGCGCCCTTCGGCTGGGTGGTGCCGGACTGGGAACACGTGCCGTTCCTGGTCGGCGCCGGCATATTTGGCGGCATCGGCCAGGTACTGCTGACGCAGAGCTACCGCTATGGCGAGGCGTCGCTGATCGCGCCGTTCGAATACATCTCGATGCTGTGGGCGATCATCGTCGGCTACCTGCTGTTCCATTCCACGCCGAGCGTCACCATGCTGGTGGGTTCGGGGATCGTGATTGCATCCGGCATGTTCGTGATCTATCGCGAGCATCGGCTTGGCCTGAAGCGCAACCGCGAGCGCGCGGCCAAGACGCCAGCCGGCCCGGGCACCTGAGAGACAAGGACAAGCCGATATGACAGCCATCGCCGTTACCATCGCCGGCTCGGATTCGGGCGGCGGCGCCGGCATCCAGGCCGATCTCAAGACCTTCTCGGCGCTTGGCGTCTATGGCGCCTCGGTGATCGCGGCGCTGACGGCGCAGAACACGCTGGGCGTCACGGACATCCACGACGTGCCGGCGGAATTCGTCACCCAGCAGATCGACGCGGTGTTTTCCGATCTCGCCGTCGATGCGGTGAAGATCGGCATGCTGTCGCAGCCTGGTGTGATCCGCGCCGTTGCCGAGGGGCTCGACCGCTACGCCCAGCGCAATGTCGTGCTCGACCCGGTGATGGTGGCGACCAGCGGTGACATGCTGATGCGCGAGGAATCGGTCGCCGTGCTGATCTCCGACCTGCTGCCGCGCGCGGCGCTCGTCACGCCGAACCTGCGCGAGGCGGCGCGGCTGCTCCAGGCCGATGTGGCGGAGGACGAGGTCGGCATGGAGCGCCAGGCGGAGGCGATCCTGCGCCTCGGCGCGCACGCCGTGCTGATAAAGGGCGGCCATGGCACCGGCCCCGAAAGCGCCGACCTGCTGGTGTCGGCGCATGGCAAGCGATGGTTCCACGCGCCGCGCATTGACACGCTGAACACGCACGGCACCGGCTGCACGCTCTCCTCGGCGATCGCCGCCGGCCTCGCGCGGGGGCTGGCGCTGGAACCGGCGGTCGACGAAGCGAAGCGCTATATCACCGAGGCGATCGCGGCCGCCGACCGCCTGCAGATCGGCCGCGGCCACGGACCGGTGCATCATTTCCACAAATGGTGGTGAGCAATCCGGATCACGCCGGCTCGGCAATGGACGCCCGCGCCGTCCGGCGCAGACTCGGGGCCAGGGTCTTGAGATCGTGGCCGCTCGGGTTCTGGAAGATGCGCAGGTCGAATTCCGGCAGGATGGCATAGAGATGATCGAAGATGTCCGACTGGATGCCTTCGTATTCCGCCCAGGCGATGGTGTTGGCGAAGGCGTAGATCTCGATCGGTAGTCCATCGGCGGCCGGCACCATCTGGCGCACAAGGATCGTCATATCCTGGCGGATGCCGGGATGATGGCGCAGATAGGTCTCCACATAGGCCCGGAAGATGCCGACATTGGTCGATCGCCGGCGGTTCGCGGCGAAATTGGCGCGCTCGCCGAGCTTGCTGTTCCAGGCTTCCAGTTCCGCCTGCTTGTTCTGGAGATAGGTCTCCAGCATGCCGAACTGGGCAAGCTTGCCATATTCGGACGGATCCACGAACCGGATGCTGGTCTGGTCCAGGTGCAGTGAGCGCTTGATGCGGCGGCCGCCTGATTCCTGCATGCCCCGCCAGTTCTTGAACGGGTCGGTCACCAGCGTGCGGATCGGCAGCGTCGTGATCGTCTTGTCCCAGTTCTGCACCTTGACCGTGTGAAGCGCGATTTCGATCACGTCGCCATCGGCGTTCTGGTCCGGCATCTCGATCCAGTCGCCGACGCGGACCATGTCCGTCGAGGATATCTGGATGCCGGCCACCAGCGACAGCAGCGTGTCCTGGAACACGAGGATGAGGACGGCGGCCATGGCGCCAAGACCGGACAGCAGGATGATCGGCGACTTGTCGATCAGGGTGGCGATGATGAGCAGCGTCGCGATCACATAGACGGCGATCTTCACGACCTGGATGTAGCCCTTGATCGGCTTCAGCCGGGCGGAGGGGCGGCGGTGATAGAGCGTGTCGACGATATTCAGCGTCGCGCTGACGGATAGCGCCAGCGACAGGATGATGAAGGCATTGGCGACGTTCTGGACGATCGTGACGACACCGGGCGGCAGATCGGGAATGAGCCCGATGCCCGTCGAGACGACGAAGGCCGGCATGATGTTGGCGAAGCGTTCGATCGCGCCATGGCGACGGATCTGCTCGTCGCGGCCATAGGCCGTCAGGCCGATGAAATGATTGAAGAGGCGCAGCAGCAGCGCCTTGACGACAAAGTTGGCGAAGAGAGCGGCCAGGATGAGCGCGAACAGGGCCAGCAGCGGACTGAGCCATAGGTGTTGCGCGAAAATTGGATCGATGCTGTTCACCGTTACTCCTCTGGAGGCGTGAACGGCGCCTGGCCCCGGGCGAGCGTCCTATGCCGGGGCGGCTGTGCGCCGGATGGAGGCATCGGCGCCCGAGGGACATGGCCCGCGCGCCAAGGCGGGGCCGGCCGATACCGGAAGGGGCGGCGGGCTGCCTGGAAAGGCCGGCCGCAACCGCGCGATGGAGGCTCGGCCAGCGAGCTTGGCTGGACTTTGCGCAACCAGGAGGTGCGCCGAGCAAGGGGCAGGGTGCCTGCCCGAGCCGGCTGCGTCAATGCTGGGGGCGCATCGAGGCTCCATGCAAACAAAAACGGCCGACGCGCGGGGCGTCGGCCGTTCCTAAATTCGTCAGGCTTTGTCGCCGGGCAATCAGCCCTTGTAGGCGACGAATTCCTGCTCCTGGTCGCCCAGGCCCTGGATGCCGAGGCGGACCTTGTCGCCGGGCTTCAGGAAGCGCGGCGGCTTCATGCCCATGCCGACGCCCGGAGGGGTGCCGGTGGTGATGACGTCGCCCGGATCGAGTTGCAGGAACTGGCTGATGTAGCTGACCACATGGGCAACGCCGAAGATCATCGTCTTGGTGTTGCCGGTCTGGACGCGCTCGCCGTTCAGATCCAGATACATGTCGAGGTTCTGGATATCGGCGATCTCGTCGGGCGTGACGAGCCAGGGGCCGAGCGGACCGAAGGTCGGCGAACCCTTGCCCTTCATCCACTGGCCGCCGCGCTCCGTCTGGTAGGCGCGCTCGGACACGTCGTTGCAGACCGCATAGCCGGCGACGTAGTTGATCGCGTCCGCTTCCGAAACGTAGCTTGCGGTCTTGCCGATGACGATCGCCAGCTCGACTTCCCAGTCGGTCTTTTCCGAACCCTTGGGGATCGTGACGTTGTCGTTCGGGCCGACGATGCAGTTCGGGGCCTTGTTGAACAGGATCGGCTCGGCCGGGATCGGCATGTTGGTTTCATGCGCGTGGTCGACATAGTTCAGGCCGACGGCGATGAAGTTGCGCGTGCCGTTGACGACCGGGCCAAGGCGCGTGCCGGCGGGCACGACCGGCAGGGAAGCCGGGTCAACCTTGGCGATCGTGTCGATCGCGCCGTTCTTGAGCGTCTCGGGGGTGATGTCGGAAACGACGCCCGAAAGATCGCGAATGGTGCCGTCCTTGGCGACAAGGCCCGGCTTCTCCGAGCCAGCGGCCCCGAAACGTACGAGTTTCATTGATAGTTCTCCGTGTTGGCGGGCGGATATTGGTCGAGGGGGCGCTGGCTTGCAAGAGCAGATGTCTGACGACTGGAGCAATGCAGCTTGGCCCACAGGGAACAACTGCGCGCCGACCTTCGCCTGGAGACGAAATGTCAGCATTATTGACCTATCGCAACGGCCATGGCATGGATGAAGCCGGTCTCGGGAGGACCTCATGGAACATGTGCTGGCCGTTCTCGGCTTCACGGCGGTGATGGCTTTCACCCCGGGGCCGAACAACACGATGCTGATGATCTCCGGCGCGAATTGGGGCGTCGTGCCGACCGTGCCGCATATTCTCGGCATCACGGTCGGCTTCCCGCTGATGGTGTTCGCCGTCGGCATGGGGCTCGGCGGCGTGTTCGAGACCTACCCCTTGCTGCACGAAATCCTGAAATACGTCTCCTTCGCCTATCTGCTTTATCTTGCCTGGAAACTGGCGCGGGCCGGGCGGCATGATTCCGACGGCACGAAGCAGGGCAAGCCGATGAGCTTCCTCTCCGCCGCCCTGTTCCAGTGGGTCAATCCCAAGGCGTGGATCATGGCCGTCAGTGCCATGGCGCTGTTCGTGCCGGCCGGAAGCCCGATGCTGTCGGGCGTCCTGCTGCTGGTGGGCGCTTCCGCGCTGATGTCGCTGCCCTCTGCGGCGGCCTGGTGCCTGTTCGGCACGGCGATCTCGCGCTTCCTCGACAGTGATCGCCGCATCGCCATCTTCAACGCGCTGATGGCGCTGCTTCTCGTCCTTTCGACGCTGCCGACCCTCTTCTGAAAGACTGTCACAAATCTGTGGCGTGTGTCGGCTAAGCAATCGACACCGGTCTCTTGGATGAGGACGAATCAAGATCATGTCGAGCGGTGTCGCTCCCCGTCATCTCCGCACGCTGTTCCTGTCGGATATTCATCTCGGCACGCGCGGAAGTCAGGCTGAACTTCTGCTCGACTTCCTGAAATGGCACGATGCCGAGACGATCTATCTGGTCGGCGATATCATCGACGGCTGGCGCCTGAAGAAGAGCTGGTATTGGCCGCAGGCGCATAACGACGTCGTGCAGAAACTACTGCGCAAGGGCCGCAAGGGCGCGCGGCTCGTCTATATCCCCGGCAATCACGACGAATTCCTGCGCGATTATCTGGGCCTGCAGATGGGCGGCGTCGAACTTGCCGACCGCATCATTCACGAGACGGCGGACGGCAAGCGGCTGCTCGTCATGCATGGCGACCAGTTTGACGTGGTCGTGCGCCATGCCAAGTGGCTCGCCTTCCTCGGCGACCATGCCTACAACCTCGCGCTGGCGCTCAATACCGTCGTCGGCAAGGTGCGCCGCAAGCTCGGCTTCGAATACTGGTCGCTGTCGGCCTGGGCCAAGCTCAAGGTCAAGAACGCCGTCTCCTTCATCGGCGCCTTCGAGCAGGCGCTGCTGACCGAGGCGAAGCGGGTCGGCGCCGATGGCGTCGTCTGCGGCCACATTCATCACGCGACCATCCGCGAAGACCTCGGCATCCGCTACATCAACACCGGCGACTGGGTCGAAAGCTGCACGGCGATCGTCGAGCATCATGACGGGCGGATCGAAATGATCCGCTGGGGCGAAGTCGCCAGCCAGTACGCGGTCGAATTCGACGATGAGCCGGAGATCGACAAGGTCGCCGCATGAGCCGGATCCTGATCGCGAGCGACGCCTGGCATCCGCAGATCAACGGGGTCGTGCGCACGCTGGAGCGGTTGTCGCGCCATCTGCCGGAGTTCGGCGCCGAAGCGACGATGCTGACGCCCGAAGGCTATCGCACGGTTCCGTGCCCAACCTATCCCGAGATCCGGCTGACCATCGCCGCGCCGGGAGCGATCGGGCATCGGCTCGACGAGGCAGCGCCCGACCATGTCCACATCGCCACCGAAGGTCCGATCGGCTACGCCGTGCGCCGTTGGTGCCGCAAGCGCGGCCGCATCTTCACGACCAGCTACCACACCCGCTTTCCAGAATATCTCGCCGCGCGGCTGCCGGTGCCGGTCGACTGGACCTATGCTGCCCTGCGCGCCTTCCACAATTCCGGCGCCGGCTGCATGGTTGCGACTGCCTCGCTGCAGGATGAACTGGCTGGGCGGGGATTCACCCATCTGATGCGATGGTCGCGCGGCGTCGATGCCGACCTGTTCGATCCGGCGCGGCGAAGCGAGATCCTGGATCTGCCGCGGCCGATCTTCCTTTATGTGGGACGCGTCGCGGTCGAGAAGAACATCGGCGCCTTTCTCGATCTCGACCTGCCGGGCAGCAAGGTGGTGGTCGGCGACGGACCGGCGCTCGAGACGCTGAAGCGCGCCCATCCCAAGGTCTCGTTTCTGGGCGCCAAGGTCGGCGAGGCGCTGGCCAATGTGTATGCGGCCTCGGATTGCTTCGTCTTCCCGAGCCGCACCGACACGTTTGGCGTCGTCATGCTCGAGGCGATGGCCTCGGGCCTGCCGGTGGCGGCATTCCCGGTGGCCGGGCCGCGCGATGTCGTCGGCGGCACGGGGGCAGGGGTGCTGGACGAGGACCTGCGCAAGGCGGCCCTGGCGGCGCTCGATATCCCGCGCGCGCATTGCCGAACGGTGGCGCTGCGCCATTCCTGGCAGGCGGCGACGCGGCAGTTTCTGGATAATGTGATCGCCGCGCAAAAAAGCTGCGCCGCAAGCGCTTTCGTGTAACCTCTGCCTGTCCCCCCGTGGCCGTTGGCAGAGTCATGACACCCACCATCGACGATATCCGCATGGCAGCGAAGCGCATCGCCGCCGAAGCCGTCCGCACGCCGCTGCTCGCGAGCACCGCGCTCGACGAGATCACCGGCGGTCGCGTCTATCTCAAATGCGAGAATTTGCAGCGCACCGGCTCGTTCAAGTTTCGCGGCGCCTACAACGCCGTTGCCTCGCTGAGCGAGACGGAGCGGGCGCATGGCGTCGTGGCTTCGTCCTCCGGCAACCACGCGCAGGGCATCGCCGAGGCGGCCCGGCTGTTCGGCGTGCCGGCCACCATCGTCATGCCGCACGATGCGCCGTCCTCGAAGCGCGACGGCACCCGCCGGCGCGGCGCGTCGATCGTCGACTACAATCGCGCCACGGACGATCGCGATGCGCTGACGGCCTCGATCGTCGCCGATACCGGCGCCGAACTGATCCATCCCTATAATGACGGCCGCGTCATTGCGGGGCAGGGCACGATCGGCCTGGAAATCGCCGAGGATCTCGCCCGGCGCGGCGAACAGGCCGATTTCGTCATGGTTCCCTGCGGCGGCGGCGGCATGTCGGCTGGCATCAGCCTCGCCATCGCGGCCGAGAGCCCGAGCACGCAGGTCTATCTCGCCGAGCCCGAGGGCTTCGACGACTATGCGCGTTCGCTCGCCTCGGGCTCCGTTCAGCGCAATGCGCGCACCAATGGCTCGATCTGCGATGCGCTGATGGCGCCGCAGCCCGGCGCGATCGGCTTCGCGATCAACCGGGCGACCGGCGCGCATGCCGTGTCCGTTTCCGATGCCGAGGCGCTGGCTGCCGTAGCCTTCGCCTTTCGCACGCTGAAGCTGGTGGTCGAACCCGGCGGCGCCGCCGCCCTGGCCGGCCTGCTCTCCGGCCGGATCGATGCGCGCGGCAAGACGGTGGCGATCCTGCTCTCCGGCGGCAATATCGATCTGGACGTTCTGGAGCGCGCGCTCGCCGCATGATACCGGGAGGCGCCCGGCATACCGGGCGTCCCGACTCAACGGGCGCATTCCGGTGCGCTCTTTCCAATTCTGCCGCGAGACCCTCGCCGGCTTTCAGGTCCACAGGCACTCATGGTTGCTGCGCCGCTCTATTTTGGCCCTCGCATCTCGCTTTTCTATGCCGGCTATTTCTTCATCGGCGGCCTGATGACGCCGTTCTTTCCGGTCTGGCTGCATCTGCGCGGGCTGACGCCGGAGCAGATCGGCGTGTGCCTGGCGCTGCCGCTGGCGGCGCGCCTGCTGTTCATGCCGCTTGGCAGCGCCTTCGCCGACCGTGCGCCGAACCGCCGCTTCGCGGTCATCATCTTCGCGCTGCTCGGGCTGCTCTTCTTTATTCCGGCCACGATGGTCGGCGGCTACTGGCCGATCCTGATCCTGACCGGCATCGCGACGGCGACCGTCGGCCTGACCATGCCGGCGATCGACGCGCTGGCGCTGACGGGCGTGCGCCGCTTCGGGCTCGACTATGGCAAGATGCGCGTCTGGGGCTCGATCAGCTTCATCGTGGTGAGCCTCGCCGGTGGCGTGGTGTTCGGGCATTTTGGCCCCGGCGTGCTCTCCCCCATGCTGATCGGCGGCTATGTCGTCGCGGCGCTGTCCGCCTTCCTCCTACCGGTCACGCCGCCCGACATCCGCGCCGCCGATGACGCGGCCAAGCCGGAGGCGGTTTCGGCGCGCTCGATCCTGACCAGCCGAAGCTTCCTCGTCGTGATCGCCTCGTCCGCGATTATCACGGCGACCCATGCCGTCTTCTACAGTTTCGGCACCATCCAGTGGGAGAAGCTCGGTTTCAGTGGCGCCGAGATCGGCGTGCTGTGGTCCTCGGGCGTCGTCGCCGAAATCGGCATGTTCGCCCTTTCGGGCAGGGCGCTGCGCAAGATCGCGCCCGAGCGGCTGATCCTGCTCGGCGCCATCGCGGCGATCGTCCGGTGGTCGCTGTTTCCGCTGGCGACCGGGATCTGGTTCTCGCTGGCGCTGCAGATGCTGCACGCCCTGACCTTCGCGGCCGTCTATGCCGGCATGCAGCTGGCGATCGCCCGCGACGTGCCGGAAGAGATGACGGCCTCGGCGCAGGGGATCTGGCAGACGACGTCGGGCCTGGCGCTGGCGCTGGCAACCCTGCTGGCAGGGCCGCTCTACGGCCATCTCGGCGCGGCTGCGTTCCCGGTGATGACGATTGGTGGCGTCATCGCCGTGATCGTGCTGATGCTGCCCAAGGCGCGGCGGGTCAGCCCCACAACGCCGGGGACGGCGGGCTGACCAGGCTTCCCTCGTAGACGAGACCCGGCGACCGGTCGCGGGCCAGCAGCAGCGGTCCGTCGAGATCGACGAAGGCCGCGTCCTGCGCCAGAAGCACCGCCGGCGCCATGGCGAGCGAGGTGCCGACCATGCAGCCCACCATCAGCGCAAAGCCATGCGACTCTGCGGCGGCGTGAAGCAGCAGCGCCTCGGTCAGGCCGCCGGTCTTGTCGAGCTTGATGTTGATCGCGTCATAGCGCCCGGCAAGATGGCCGAGATCGTCGGCGACATGCAGGCTCTCATCGGCGCAGACCGCGACGGGGCGGTCGGCATGTTCGAGCCAATCGTCCTGGCCGGCCGGCAGCGGCTGTTCGATCAACTCGACGCCGGCCTCGACGCAGGCGCGCATGTTGGCGTCGAAATTGTCGCGCGACCACGCCTCGTTGGCGTCGACGATGATCCGGCTCGTGGGCGCGCCGCGCCGCACCGCGACGATTCGTTCGCGGTCGCCGTCGCCGCCGAGCTTCACCTTGAGGAGAGGGCGGTGCGCGGCGACCCGCGCCGCCTGCTCCATGCTTTCGGGCGTACCGAGGCTCAGCGTGTACGCCGTGACAAGTGCCTTCGGCGTGGAAAGCCCCAGCCGTTCCGCGACGGGCACGCCGCTTTGCTTGGCTTCGAGATCCCAGAGCGCGCAATCGATCGCATTGCGGGCCGCGCCCGGCGGCATGGTCCCGCGCAATGTTTCGCGGTCCGGCTGGGCGGCGTAGGTCGACAGGGCTTCACGCAGGGTTGCCACCACGCCCTCGACCGTCTCGCCATAGCGGGCATAGGGCACGCATTCGCCGCGTCCGGTCGCGCTGCCCTCGGAAAGCGTGACGACCACGACATGCGCTTCGGTGCGCGCGCCGCGGGAGATGACGAAGCTGCCGGCGATCGGCCAGCTTTCGACCTCGACGGAAAAGGAAAACGTCATGGGCGCGGAAAGTCCTGCTGGATGCGGTCGACGATGGGCTGGACGCCGGTGCGGATCGGGTCGACGGCGGGAATGCCATGCTGCGTCGCCACCGCGTCGAGCGTGGCGCGCGCCGCTTCGTCGTCGAGCGCCTGGGTATTGATGGCGATGCCGACGCAACGGATCGCCGGGTTGGTCAGCCGGCCGCAGGCGACCGTGAGGTCGATGACCTCCTGGATCGAGGGCAGAGGATGCGCCACGCCGCGCATGGCGGTGCGCATCGGCTCGTGGCAGACGACGAAAGCGTCCGGCTGCGCCCCATGCAGCAGGCCGAGCGTCACGCCCGCGAAGGAGGGGTGGAACAGCGAGCCCTGCCCCTCGATCAGGTCCCAATGATCGGCATCCGCCTCCGGCGAGAGCCACTCGGCCGCGCCGGAGATGAAATCGGCGACGACGGCATCGATCGCGACGCCGCGGCCGGAGATGAACACGCCGGTCTGGCCCGTCGCGCGGAAGTCGGCATCCATGCCGGCCGCGCGCATGCCGCGTTCGAGCGCGAGCGCCGTGTATTTCTTGCCGACCGAGCAATCGGTGCCGACGGTCAGCAGGCGCAGGCCGCTCCGCTTCGTGCCCTTGCCGGTGGCGAAGGTCTGCGTCGTATGGCGCACATCATGCAACTGGCGGCCCGACCTCTCGGCAGCGGCGCGGATCGCCTCGACGTCGCGGAGGCGGGAGTGCAGTCCGGTCGCAACATCCAGGCCCGCCTCGAGCGCCTCGACGATCGAGGCAACCCAGTGATCGGGCAAGACACCGCCGGCATTGACCGCGCCGACGATCATTGTCCGCACCCCGGCATCGCGCGCCTCGGCGATCGTCATGTCGGGAATCTCGGCATCAGCCCGGCAGCCGGCGAGTCGCAATTGCCCCTTGCACCATTCCGGCCGCCAATCGACGATGCCGAGCGCTGTTTTGGCCGCCAGAGCGTCAGGAACGTCACCCAAAAACAACAGGTAGGGTGTTGCGATCTCCATCCTGACATCCTTTCCGGCCAAGGGCTTGCCCCGGCTTCCTTGCTTGTGCGATCACCATCCCGTGACGGGAGCTTAGGAGGCGCCCGGCGGCGCCACAAGGCCGCCTGCGATCTCCATCCCGAATGCGGCTTCGAACGCGGAGCGGTCGTGGCAACGGCAACAGCGGCGCAACTGGATTTCTCGGATGCCGATGGGCAGGCTCGGTTACGGGCGGTGGGCTCGTGGACCGTGCGCACCGTTGGCGGCCTCGAGGAATCCATCGACAAAGCGATCACCGATGTTTCCGGCGCGACGGTCATCGATCTCTCCGGCATCGACCATATCGACACGGCCGGCGCCTGGCTGCTCACGCGCCTCCAGCGCGGCCTGAGCGCCAAGGAGAGCGCCGTCTCCATGGAGGGCGCTTCCGAAAACGCCCAGCGGCTGCTGGACGCACTCAGTCCGACGGAGCGCGAGCTTCCGCCATCGCCGCCGCAGATCGGCGTCGCGCATGAAATGGTCGAGGCCGTCGGCCGGACCATGTATCTTTCCTGGCAGGACTTCCTCGCCGGCCTCAACATTCTCGGCGGCGTCACCCGCGGCTTCGTCAAGGCTGTGCGCCATCCCGCGCGGTTCCGCATCACGTCGATCGTCTTCCATATCGATCGCACCGGGCTGCGCGCCGTTCCGATCATCACGCTGATGTCGCTTCTGATCGGCGCGATCATCGCGCAGCAGAGCGCCTTCCAGCTGCGGGCGTTCGGCGCGGAGATCTTCTCCGTCGACCTGGTCGCCATCCTGGTGTTGCGCGAAATCGGCGTTCTGCTGACGGCGATCATGATCGCCGGCCGTTCCGGCAGCGCCATCACGGCCGAAATCGGCTCGATGAAGATGCGTGAAGAGATCGACGCGCTCAGCGTCATCGGCGTCGATCCGGTCGAAGTGCTGATCATGCCGCGCATCTTCGCGCTGATCCTCGCTCTGCCGATGCTCGTCTTCCTGGCCGATATCGCGGCGCTTGTCGGTGGTGGCCTCGTTAGCTGGGTCTATATCGGCATCACGCCCGGCGCCTTCATCGATCGCGTGCGGGACGCCGTGGCGCTCAACACCCTGTTCGTCGGTTTGATCAAGGCGCCGTTCATGGCGCTGATCATCGGCATCATCGCGGCCTCAGAGGGACTGAGCGTGCGCGGCAGCGCGGCCTCTCTCGGCCAGCACACGACCGCTTCTGTCGTGAAGGCGATCTTCATGGTGATCGTCGTCGACGGTCTCTTCGCGCTCTACTTCGCTGCGGTGAATTACTGATCATGGCTGAAGCGTTGACCGGCCATGGCAGGGAGAAGGAAGTCGTCATCCGGGGGCGGGGCATCACCGTCGGATTCGGCGACCGGCTGATCCTGGAAAATCTCGACATCGACGTCTATCGCGGCGAAATCCTGGGAGTCGTCGGCGCATCCGGCACCGGCAAGTCGGTTCTGCTGCGCACGATCCTCGGGCTGCAGTCGAAGCGCGCGGGCTCGGTCGAGATCCTCGGTACGCCCTATGACGATGCCGATCCCGAAACGCGCGCCTCGATCGACCGGCGTCTCGGCGTGCTGTTCCAGCAGGGGGCGCTGTTCTCGTCGCTGACCGTGCTTCAGAACGTCGAATTCCCGATGCGCGAGCACCTTCATCTTTCGCAGCGCCTGATGGACGAACTGGCCCGCGTGAAGATCGACCTGGTCGGCCTTGCGCCGGAAGCGGCGGACCGCCTGCCGGCAGAGCTTTCCGGCGGCATGATCAAGCGCGCCAGCCTGGCGCGGGCGCTGGCGATGGATCCGGCCATCGTGTTCCTCGACGAGCCGACCTCGGGCCTCGATCCGATCGGCGCCGCCGAGTTCGACGAACTGATCGCCACCCTGCGCGATACTTTGGGGCTGACGGTGTTCATGGTAACCCATGACCTCGACAGCCTGCACACCGTCTGCGACAGAATCGCGGTATTGGGCGAACGTCATGTGCTGATCGAGGGAACCATGCAGGATATGCTGGATTTCGATGATCCCTGGGTACAGAAATATTTCCGCGGCGTGCGTGCACGTCGCGTGGAGAACGAAGCTTAATGGAAACGCGCGCCAACTATGCAACGATCGGACTGTTCACGCTGGGCGTGATCGTTGCTTGTTTCGTCTTCATCTACTGGCTTGCGCGTTATGACGAGAGCGGCATCCGCAAGCCGTTGCGCATCCTCATTCCCGGATCCGTGGCTGGCCTGGCTCCCGGCAGCCAGGTTCTCTTCAACGGCATCAAGGTCGGCGAAGTGAACACGCTCCGGATCAATCCGGAAGATCCGAACCAGGTCGAGGCGATGGTCGCCGTCGACCCGAACCAGCCGATCAAGGCCGACACCAAGGCTTCGTTGGGCATCCAGGGCCTGACGGGCATCGCTTATATCGAGCTCAAGGGCGGCTCGGGAACGCTTCCCAACCTGCTGGACCAGCAGGGGATTCCGACCTTGAACGCCCAGGGTTCGGGCCTGCAGGACCTGATCGCCAGCGCCCAGGAACTGGTCGCCAAGGTCAATACGGCCGTCGACCGGGTGAACGGCTTCATCGATACGTCGGAGCCGGCGCTGACCAGCTCGGTCAAGAACATCCAGACCTTTACCGACGCGCTCGCCGCGAACTCGGAAGGCGTCAAGGAATTCATGAGCAATTTCGGCGACCTGTCCAAGCGGATCGGCTCGCTGTCGGAAAGCCTGAGCGGCGTCGTCGGCAAGGCCGACAAGATCATCTCGGCGATCGACCCGACCAAGGTCGCCGATACGCTTGGCAACATCGACAAGGTGACCGCAAGGCTCTCCGCCTCAGCGGACAACATCCCTCAGATCGTTGATAACGTGAAGCAGATCTCCGAGCAGCTTGAAAAGGCGCTGGACGGGGCGCAGCAGATCATCGCGGCGATCCAGGTCGAGGCCGTCAAGAGCACGATCAACGACATCGCCACGGTCGCACGGCGCGTCCAGACCGCCACGGTCGACGTGAACAAGATCGTCGCGGATGCCGGCCAGACGGTCGCGGACGCCAAGTCCTTTGTCGCCAACATCAAGACCAAGCAGCCCGACATCGACGTGATCGTCGACAATACGCGCGACATGGTCCAGAAGCTGAACGCCGCCTCGACCCGGATCGACGGCATCCTCGGAAAGGTCCAGGATCTCGTCACCGACCCGAACGGCAAGAATTTCTTCGCCGAGGCCACGGCCGCCGCCGCCGCGATCCGCAAGGTCGCGGAAGCCTTCTCCGGCAAGGCGGGCCAGATCGCCGACAACCTCGCAAGCTTCTCCGGTCAGGGCCTTCGCAATGTCGATGGGCTGGTCGATCAGCTCCGCCGCACGACGACCCGCTTCGACTCGACGCTGAACTCGATCCAGAGCAATCCGCAGCGACTGATTTTCGGCAACCCGGGCGTACAGGACTACAATCGCAAATGACTGGGATACGACAAGCCATGCGTTCTGTGCGTCTATCCCTGCCTGCGGGGACCGTTTCGATGCTCCTCGCCGCCACGCTGCTCTCGGGCTGCGTCGGCAAGCTGCTGACCGCGCCGCCGCCGGCCACCTATGACCTGGCCGGCGTCGAATCGGCGCCCTCCGTCAAGCGGCGGACCTCGGCGCAGGTTCTGGTGCCGGAGCCCTTCGCGCTGCAGACGCTGGCGAGCCAGCGCATCGTCGTCACGCGCGGTCCGCTCGTCGCCTATTATCCCAACGCCCAGTATCCGGACACGCTGCCGCGCCTGGTACAGAGCCGGGTGATTCAGGCGTTCGAGAAGTCGAAGGGCGTCCGCGCCATCGGCCGGCCGGGCGAGGGGCTGTCGATCGACTACCAGCTGCTCACCAACATCCGCACCTTCGCCTTCGACGTGACGCCGTCGGGCCGATTCGCCGAGATCGAGATCTTCACGCAGATCATGAACGATCGCACCGGCAAGGTCGTCGAGGCCAAGCTGTTCAAGGCCTCGGTGCCGGTCGCCGAAGATACGGCGCCGGCCGCCGTGACCGGCCTCAACGCGGCGCTGGACCAGGTGCTGGTCGAGATGGTCGCCTGGGCCGTTCCGCGCCTCTAAGGCTGCTGAGCTTCACAGCCCCAACGCCACCCCTTTGCCATAAGCGGGCGAGGGGGGCGTCTGATCGCGGCCTGTCGGCGATAGTTATGCAGCCGGCCGGGAGATGGTCTCACACCGGCACTGTATAGGCCTGCCACTGACGACACGATCGCGAGCGCGCCACAGGCTGCGCCATTAAGCGCTGTGCCGTAACCCGGCACCTCGGAACCAACTTCGAAATATCTGGATACAAAAAAGCCGCCGCGCGGCTGGCGCGGGCGGCAGGCTGTTTGTCGGCCGGGTGACGGGCGTCCTGCGCTGATCGTACCACCATGCCGCCGTAAGCCCGGCGGCATGGATGGATGCCGCCTGGCGGCATCCGGATGGATCAGGAAGAGGACGAGGTCGGCAGGCGGACCGGGCGCAGCAGGAACTGCGGCACGTGATCGCCCAGACCGATCACCTTGTCGTCCGGCTCGTTCCGGTCGCGGCGATCATGACGGGGACGGTCGCGTTGATCCCGCTGATCGCGGTCGCGGCGCGGCGATTCCGGCTGCTGGCGAACCGCTTCCTGCTGGCGCGGTGCCTCCGGCTGGCGGGGCGCTGCGTCGGGCTGGCGCGGTGCGGGCTGCTGCTGGCGGCGCGGTGCCTCCGGCTCTGCCTTCTGCGGCGCGGCCTCGGGGGCTGCGGCCTCAGCGGCGACCGGCTGGGCCTCCGTCGCTTCTTCAGCCGATTTCTCGACCTGGCGGGCGACGCTCGAACGCGATGCGCGCGGCTTGCGCTCGCGCTCGCCGCTGCGCGGCTCGTCGCTCTTGCTGCGGCCACGGCCGCGGCCAGCGGCGGGTGCCGCCGCTTCGTCCGCCGCCACAGGCTCGCCGATCCACTCGACGCCATCGCCGGTCAGCTTGTCGATCGCGGAAAGATATTTCTGGTCCGACGGAGCGACGAGGGTGATGGCGGTGCCCGAACGTCCGGCGCGGCCGGTACGGCCGATGCGGTGGACATAGTCGTCCGCATGGGTCGGGATGTCGAAATTGAAAACGTGGCTGACATCGGGGATGTCGAGGCCGCGCGCCGCGACGTCGCTGGCGACCAGCAGCGTCAGGCGGTTGTTCTTGAATGCGTCCAGCGTCGCCATGCGGGCGCGCTGATCCATGTCGCCATGCAGCGCGCCGACCGAGAAGCCATGCTTCTCCAGCGAGCGGGCGAGGACGGCGACGTCGCGCTTGCGATTGCAGAAGATGATTGCGTTCTTCAGGTCGACCGCGTTGCGGATCAGCTCGCGCAGCGTCTCACGCTTGTCGAAGGCCTCGCGGCCCGTATGCACGAAGAGCTGCTTCACGGTCTTCGCCGTGGTCGCGGGCTTGGCGACCTCGATGCGGATCGGGTTGGACAGGAACGTGTCAGCGAGGCGCTGGATTTCCGACGGCATGGTTGCCGAGAAGAACAGCGTCTGACGCGTGAAGGGGATCAGCTTGGCGATGCGCTCGATATCGGGAATGAAGCCCATGTCGAGCATGCGATCGGCCTCGTCGATGACGAGGATCTCGACGCCGGTCATCAGAAGCTTGCCGCGCTCGCAATGGTCGAGCAGGCGGCCCGGCGTGGCGATCAGAACGTCGACGCCGCGATCGAGCTTCTTTTCCTGGTCGTTGAACGAGACGCCGCCAATCAGGAGGGCGACGTTCAGCTTGTGGTTTTGGCCGTAGTTGTTGAAGTTTTCCTCAACCTGCGCTGCCAGTTCGCGGGTCGGTTCGAGGATCAGCGTGCGGGGCATGCGCGCACGAGCGCGGCCCTGCTCCAGCAGCGTGATCATCGGAAGCGTGAAAGATGCTGTCTTGCCGGTGCCGGTCTGGGCGATTCCCAGGACGTCACGCCGTGCGAGCACATGCGGGATGGCCTCTGCCTGGATCGGCGTCGGCGTGGTGTATCCGCTTGCCTCAACGGCAGCCAACACTTTCGGGCTCAGTCCGAGCGTAGAGAAGGTCATGTTTTGAAAAGGGGCCCAAAGCCCGATGGGACGGCAAACAGGCGCATCGCCATCGATGAAAGATGCACGCAAATACGAGATTTTGCGTGGTCTTGTCAATTGTTTCGCGAAGAGTGGCTGAATCCTGCCGCTTCTGGCGGCCGGATTTTAGTTGCTGGCCGGTCCGAAACGATAGTTCTCATCGTCGCCGATGAAGAGTTCATAGCTCTCCTTGGCGTCGCCGGCAGCCGGATCGACCAGCTCCAGGAAAACGCTGAGACCGTCTGCATCCGTCTCGACGACGAAATCGCCGATGTTGCGCTTGAGGTCGACCATCTCCTTGATGTCGACATTGCGGGACACCGTTATCGCGCCGTCGGCGCCGCGCTCCAGCCACTGGACGAAGAGGCGCGCCGTCGGTCCCGCGCCGCTGCGGTCGATGACGATGCGATAGGTGCCCTTGTGGCCGTCCTTCTCCCAGGCGCCGACGGTGCGGACGTCCTGGATCGAGGGCGGCAGGGCGGCGATGCCGTCCGCGATCGGGTCGGCGCGGAGCGGAGCGGCGGCGGCCGCGGTGAGGATGCAGGCGGCGAGAAGCGTGCGAACGATCATCGGTGAACCTCCGTGGAGCGCGGCGCCGCTAGGGGCGAAGCCGCGTGGCGTCGACCGCTTCTATGGGCCGACTGGAATTCTGGGCGGTCGTCCGCTCAGATATCAAGTTCCTTCACGAACACGGCCCGCTCCTGGATGAAGCGGAAGCGTTCTTCCGGCCGGTTGCCCATCAATTGCTCGACGACATCCTGGGTAACGGAAATGTCGCCGTCCGTGATGCCGACCCGAAGCAGGGTGCGCTTAGAGGGCTCCATGGTCGTCTCCTTGAGCTGGCCCGGCAGCATCTCGCCAAGGCCCTTGAACCGGCCGATTTCGACCTTGCCCTTGCCCTTGAACTCGGTGCCGAGCAGCTCTTCCTTGTGCTTGTCGTCGCGCGCGTAGAGCGTCTTGCCGCCCTGGCTGATGCGGTAGAGCGGCGGCACGGCGAGGTAGAGATGGCCCTTGTCGATCATCTCCGGCATCTCGCGATAGAAGAAGGTGATCAGCAGCGAGGCGATATGGGCGCCGTCGACGTCGGCGTCGGTCATGATGATGACCTTGTCGTAGCGAAGGTCATCGTCGCGATAATGGTTCCGCGCGCCGACGCCCAGCGCCTGCATCAGGTCGGTGAGCTGCTGGTTCTGCGCCAGCTTCTCGCGGCCGGCATTGGCGACGTTGAGGATCTTGCCGCGCAGCGGCAGGACCGCCTGGCTGGCGCGGTTGCGCGCCTGCTTGGCGGAGCCGCCTGCCGAGTCGCCCTCGACGATGAAGATCTCGCTGCCCTGGGCGGCCGTCTGGCTGCAATCGGCCAGCTTGCCCGGCAGACGAAGCTTGCGCACTGCCGACTTGCGGTTGACTTCCTTTTCCTGGCGGCGGCGCAGGCGCTCCTCGGCGCGCTCGATCACCCAGTCGAGCAGGCGCGAGGCTTCCTGTGGGGCTGCGGTCAGCCAATGGTCGAACGGGTCGCCGATCGCCTTCTCGACGATGCGGGTCGCCTCGGCGGTCGAAAGCTTGTCCTTGGTCTGGCCGACGAATTCCGGCTCGCGCACGAAGACCGACAGCATCGCCGCGCAGGACGTCATCACGTCCTCGGCGGTGATGGCGGAGGCGCGCTTGTTGCCGGATAGCTCAGCATAGGATTTGAGGCCGCGGAGCAGGGCCATGCGCAGGCCCTGTTCATGCGTGCCGCCCTCGGCCGTCGGAATGGTGTTGCAGTAGGAGCGGACGAAGCCATCGCCCGGATACCAGGCGATCGCCCATTCCGCCGCGCCATGGCCGCTGGCCTTGTCGGTGCGGCCGGCGAAAATCTGGCTGGTGACCATCTTCTCATTGCCGAGCTCGGCCGCCAGGAAGTCCTTGAGACCGGCCGGAAAATGGAACACCGCAGTCGTGGGCGTCGCGGCGTCGGGCTTGATCAGCTCCGGCGCGCAGGTCCAGCGGATCTCGACGCCGCCGAACAGATAGGCCTTGGACCGCGTCATGGCGAACAGGCGCTCGGGGCGGAAGTGCGCGCCGACGCCGAAGATCTGCTCGTCCGGCTTGAAGCGGGTCTTGGTGCCGCGACGGTTGTGAACCTCGCCGACCGCCTCGAGCTTCGAGGTCGCGTGGCCGCGCGAGAAGGTCTGGCGATACAGGCGCTTGCCGCGCGCGACCTCGACCTCGAGGATTTCGGAGAGCGCGTTCACGACGGAGATGCCGACGCCATGCAGGCCGCCGGAGGTCTCGTAGACCTTCGAATCGAACTTTCCGCCCGAATGCAGCGTCGTCATGATGACTTCGAGCGCGGACTTGTCCTTGAACTTCGGATGCGGGTCGACCGGAATGCCGCGCCCATTGTCGGTGACGGTGACGCTGCCATCGGCGGAGAGCTCGACATCGATGAAGGTCGCATGGCCGGCGACGGCCTCGTCCATCGAGTTGTCGATCACCTCGGCGAAGAGATGGTGCAGGGCCTTTTCGTCGGTGCCGCCAATATACATGCCGGGCCGGCGCCGCACCGGCTCCAGCCCTTCGAGGACTTCGATGTCGGCTGCCGAATAGCTCGCCTCCGCGCTAGGCGTCGGCGATGCCGACCGCCGCGGGGCGGCGGGTGCCTCGCGCAGGGCGGTTTCGGGCTTGATCACGCGTGCGGTCGCACCGGATCCGAAAAGGTCGTCGGTCTCTGCCATGGTCATCCGTAACTGTGTGGCCGTTGCAATGGCTTGGTCGAGGCGGCGAATCAAGACGGAATTTTGCCACGCCCGGCGGTAGGACGCGAGTGTGTTCCTTGTTTGTTCGATTCAGCGCCCTTTGTGCCCCAGCGTCGGCGCGGCGAGCGTCCCGACACCCGTTTAGCGAGTCCGGTGGCCGGGCCACGATTCCATGTTGCGGGCGAGCAACAGTGCATTCGCAACTCGCCGCGTGTAGGTGCTGGTCGCCCCAATTGCCGCCTTTCAGCCATAAAGTGGAACGACCGTCCTCCTCATCCGGGGGCGGATAGGACAAACCTTGCGTATTGTCGGTACAAATTCTCATTGGTCTTCAGGGGTACACGTAGCTGTGATGGCGCGAACAGTAGAACGCAGCTGCAACGGCCTCGGAATCGCCCGAAACCAGTCCCATATTTGGGAAAATCCAACTCGCCGCGTCTTCGCGGCACAAATCGGTAACTTCGCTCCGGCGACCCTGGCGGCCATTCGGTCGGCGGCGGGCGCGAGCGTCAGGAATGGTGTGGCGTGCAATGCGAATTTGTAACGCGTTCGGCGGCGTCGCCCTCTTTGGGATCAGTGTGCTTGCCGGTCTTGGCGCGTGGTCGGGTCAGGCCTGGGCGCTGGATGCTCGGACCCTGGACCGCAATGCGACTCCGGTCGAGGCGTTCCGTTT
Source organism: Kaistia sp. UC242_56 (assembly GCF_044452255.1). Classification (NCBI taxonomy): domain Bacteria; kingdom Pseudomonadati; phylum Pseudomonadota; class Alphaproteobacteria; order Hyphomicrobiales; family Kaistiaceae; genus Kaistia; species Kaistia sp. UC242_56. Next base: position 2,862,915 of record NZ_JBIOAN010000002.1, on the reverse strand, counting down.
CGGTTTCAACGCCTACAAGCAGGGTGACAAGACCACCGCGGTCGAAGCGCTGACCTTCGCAGCCGACAAGGGTCATGCCGTCGCCCAGTGGAAGCTGGGCCGCATGTATGCCGAGGGCGACGGCCTCACCAAGGACGACATGAAGGCGTTCGAGCTGTTCAGCGAGATCGCCGACGCCCATGCCGACGACAACCCGGATGCGCCTTCCGCGCGCTTCGTCTCCAATGCCTTCGTCGCGCTCGGCTCCTATTATCGCGACGGCATCCCCAACAGCACCGTGCAGCCCGATTTCAGCCGCGCCCGCCAGATGTTCTCCTATGCGGCATCCTATTTTGGCGACTCGGACGCGCAGCTCAATCTGGCGCGGATGTATTACGAGGGCGAGGGCGGCGAGCGCGACCCGCGCCAGGCCGCTCGCTGGGCCAAGTTGGCGGCCGACAAGGGCAATGTCGGCGCCCAGGCGCTGCTTGGTCACATGCTGTTCGAAGGCGATGGCGTGAAGCGCCAGCCGGTCGTCGGGCTGATGTTCCTGACCATCGCGCGGGATCGGTCCGGTCCCAGCGATCCCTGGATCCTGAAACTGCAGGAACAGGCCTTCTCGGTCGCGACCGAGACGGAGCGCCGTACGGCCCTTGCGATGGCCGACGACTGGATCGGCAAGAATCCGCAAACGGTCCAGTAGCGGGCCTCCGCGCTGACATTCGCGCAACACACGCTATCTCCCTGATCGCCCCGGCAAGCTTGCCGGGGATGAAGACGCCGGATTGCTTGCGAGATGACCGCGAATGCGGTCAGGATTGCCTCCTGCAATCGTCTGTCGACCGGTTCGTCCCCAAGACGGGCCACCTGGACGGCGGGGAGGGAGAAGACATGAAAAGCAGCTCGGTTCAACGGGCCTGGTCGGGCTGGTTGTCTGGGTTGCGCCTTGGAAACGGGCGCCGGTTTCCGGCCGCGGGGGTGCCATGAGCGCCCTGCGCCTTTCCCTCCTTCCCGGCCTCGTGCTGGTCACCATCCTCACCGCCTGGGCCCTGATCAGCCAGGCGGGAGAGGTTCAATCCGACATCGGCACCCGCGTCGACAATCAACTCGCGCTCGACGGTCAGCCCTGGGCCTCGGCCAAGATCAGCGGCCGTACCGTCACCGTGATGGGGACGTCGCCGACCTTGCTGGCGCAGCGCCTCGCGGTCGAATCCGCCGAGCGCGTCTGGGGCGTCGGCCGCGTCATCGATGGAAGCGGCGTCATCCCGCTCCAGCCGTCCTATACTTGGTCGGCATCGCGCGACGGCGATCAGGTCCGGATCCTGGGCTTTGTCCCTTCCGAAGAGGCAAAGCTGGCGGTTCTGGCCGCCGCGAGCCGCGAAATGCCCGATCTCAAGATCGAGGACAATCTGGTGCTCTCGCGCGGCCAGCCCGTGGGCTTCCTGGTCCTGACCGACTTTGCTCTGAAGCGCCTCGCGGAACTGGCGAAGGGTCATGTCGCGCTGACCGGTTCCAGCCTGACCATCGACGGAACAGCCATCGACGAATCGCGCTTCGCCTCCGCGGCGCGCGCGATCTCGTCGACCGTTCCGGGCGGCGGCCAGTTGCGAAACGTCCGCGTCCTGCCGCCGCTCAGCAAGGCCTTCACCTGGACCGTCACCTATGACGGCAAGTCGATCGAGCAGACCGGTTATGTGCCCTCGGTGGCGGTGCGGCGCGCGATCGCGGATGCGCTCGCCGTGGCGCTGCCTGGCGTTCCCATGGTCGACGCGACCCAGCTTGCCTCGGGCGGGCCGGAAGGCTTCTCCTTCGCCGCCGTCTTCGCGGCCTATCAGCTGGCACGTTTCAGCTCCGGCACGCTATCGATCGATGGATCGCTGCTCTCGGTCGAGGGCAAGGCCAAGACCGTCGCCGATTATGAAATGGCGCTGGCCGAAATCGAGGCGCGCCGCAGCCGGCGTGCGATCGGGGTCGGCATTGGCTCGATCGACCTGCTGCCGGCGCGCGTGGATCCCTATGTCTGGCGCGCCGACAGGACCGGCGACAGCATCGTCCTGACGGGCTACGTGCCGTCCGTGGAGGCCCATGACGAGATCCTTGGCGCGGCGGCGCGGCTGTTCCCGGACCTGGCTGTCACCGATCATGTGCGCGTGGCCGATGGCGACCCGAAGATGGACTGGATCGGCGCCCTCAAATATGCGCTGGAACAGCTCGCCTCGCTGAGCAAGGGCTCCGTTTCCCTGACCGGCCGGCAATACGACATTGTCGGCGAGGCGGTCTCCACGACGGCCTATTCGAGCCTGACCGAAGCGCTGAAGAAGACGCTGCCGGCGAGCATGGAGCTTCGCCGGTCGGCGGTCTCGCCGGGCGCCGTCTCGCCCTTCGTCTTCGCGGCTGCCCGCGCGCCGGAGGCATTGCTGCTGAGCGGCTATGTGCCGACCGACGAGGTGGTGCAGAAGATCATCGCCTCGGCACGCCCGAAATTCGGGCCGGACCGGATCGAGCTGCGCCTGCTGCTGGCCGGCGGCGCGCCGGACGGCTTCGTCGAGGTCGTCGATGCCGGTTTGCAGGCGATCAGCCGGCTGCAGGGCGGCCGCTTCGATCTCGTCGACAACAAGCTCTCGCTATCCGGCATCGCCGTGTCCGAGGGCGCGCGCGGCGATATCGAGGCGACCGTCAAGGCCACGCTGCCGGAAGGCTTCGATCTCGCGCCCTCGCTGATGGTGGCGGTCGGCGGCGACCCGCTGTCCGGGCCGGAGTGCCAGGCGGCGTTGCGCGCGGAGAGCGACCGCGAGAAGGTCCAGTTCGATGGCGCAACCGCGCGCATCCTGCCCAGCAGCTTTGGGCTGCTCGACCGGATCGCCGCCGTCGTGCAGCGCTGCCCGGTCGCGACGGTCGAGATCGGCGCGCACACCGATTCCGCCGGCGGCACGCGCAAGAACCAGGCGCTCAGCGTCGAGCGGGCCAATGCCGTCGTCAACCATCTGGTGGCGGACGGCGTTCGGCGCGAGCGGCTCAATCCGGTCGGTTATGGCGGCAGCCGGCCGATCGCTTCGAACTCGAAGGCGGCTGGCCGCGCGCAGAACCGCCGGGATCGAATTTGGCATTGTCGGGCAATAGGGAGCGGATATGGCTTACGTGATCGTGCACTATCTGCCCTTCATGATTGCCGCCGGGGCGCTCGGTTTCCTGGTCGGCTGGTGGGCGACGGGATCGCGCCGGCGCCAGATCGTCGACCATTCCGGGGATGGGGGCGCCGCGTGATCCTTCATGCCGCCGAAGTCTGGGTGTCGCTTGCTGTGTGCTTCGCGCTGGGCGGGCTGCTCGGCTCCATCCTGCAGCGGGCGATCGCGCTGACGGCGCTCGGCAAGCCGCAGGCAACGCTCATTCGCGGGATCGATCGGGTGGTCCGCTGGCTGGATCGGCGCCTTCTGCCCTGGCGCGGCACCGTGCCGGCCGTGCTGCCGCAGACGGTGCCCGTGCCGCCGCCGGATTTCGGTCATGGGCTGGATGCCTCGATCGAGCCGGACGCGGGCGAGGCGGCCTCGCCGCGCTTCACGCACGCTCCGCCGCTCCAGCATGATGAGTTCGGATCTCTGGAGATGGCGCCGGCCGCGTCGCAGAAGCAGAACGAGGCCATCGCGCGCGGCGACGGCGCCGGCTTCCGGCCCCTGCCGCTGAGCGCGCCGCGGCACGGCCAGGCCGATCCGCTCTATCTCATCCAGGGAATCACCAAGCGCCATGCCAGCCGCCTGGCGCAGGTCGGCATCTTCCACTTCAGCCAGATCGCCTCGTGGACGCCGCAGGAGGTGGCCTGGATCGCCGCCTATCTCGGCGCCGGCGACGGGCCGGTCGAGAAGGACTGGGTCGGGCAGGCTGTCCATTTTGCCGGTGCCGATGAGCCGCTCGAGGTCCTGGCAAGGAAGGCGGCGGTCAAGCGCAAGACGGCGAAGAAGATGCCGGTTGGCGACCAGCCGCTCCGGCGGAAGGCGGGCGTCGAGCCGAAGCCGCGATCGCCAAAGCCCAAGCGCCGGAGCAAGCCGAAGAAGCCGGCGGAATCGGTCGCGGCAGCGGGCAAGGCGGAAGAGGGCGGCGAATAGCCGTCCCGTCACGGCTATTCGCGAGGGCGTCCGACATTCCGGTGCTGTGACGGTTCAGACGGCGGAGTGTGCCCCGCCGTCCTTCGATCAAGGCTAGCCGCGGCCACCGCGATTGAGGTCGCGGTTGATGACGAGGGCCGGCTCGCCCAGCCGGGCGCGGTAGACCTGCAGGTTTTCCATGCAACGCATCACGTAATTGCGCGTCTCGCTGAACGGGATCCGCTCGATCCAGTCGACCGCATCGACATTGGGATCGCGCGGGTCGCCATATTGCTGCACCCATTTCGAGACGCGGCTGCGGCCGGCGTTATAGGCCGCGAACGACATGATGTAGGAGCCGTTGAAGCCGCCGACGAGTTCGGCCAGATGCGCCGCGCCGATGGTGGCGTTGTAGCCGGCATCGGTCGTGAGGCGATCGAGCGAATAGGGCATGCCAGCCGCCTTGGCGACGACCTTGGCCGTGGCCGGCATCAGCTGCAGCAGGCCGCGAGCGCCGGCATGGCTGACGGCGCTCGGATTGAACGCGCTTTCCTGCCGGGCGATGGCATAGACGATCGACTTCTCGATGCTGGTGGTCTTGACCGAGCGCGGGATCGCGGCGGTCGGGAAGGCCAGGGTCTCGACCGGCAGGCCGCGCACATAGGCCTTCTTGCCGACCTGGAGCGCGAGCTGATGGTCGCCGCGCTTCTCGGCCATCTGGGCGAGCAGGGCGACTTCGGTCGGGTTGGTCAGCGTGTCGGCCAGCCGGACATAGAACTGCCGGGCGCGGTCCGCATAGCCGGCGGCGGCGAGGCGTTGGGCGGCCTGCACCATCGGGCGGGAGTTGAAGCGCTGCCGCGTGGCGCTGTCGGACGCCCGCGGCGACGACAGGGTGAGCTGCTTCATGCCGAGCTTCGCCGAGGCGAGCTGGCCGTAGAAGGTGGTGGGATAGGCGGCGGCGAGGCGGTACTGCGCCTGAGCCTCGCCCCGTTCGCCCATCGCCTCGGCGGTCCGGCCAAGCCAATATTCGGCGCGCGACTGGCTGAGCGGCATGGTCGAGGCGGCCTGGATCGCCTGGAAATGGCGTCGGGCAACGGCCGGGTTATTCAGGAAGCGCAGCGCATACCAGCCGGCATGGAACTCGGCGTCGGCCTGGTTGGTGCTCGATTCCGCGGCGTGCTCTGCCACCAGCTTGTAGGCAAGCTTCGGGTTGCCGAGGTCCAGCAGCTCGCGCGACAGCACGCGCCGCTCGATCCACCACGCATCCGGGTCGACCAGCGAGGCGCCGTCACGAGGCGCGGTCAGCATCAGGGCCGCAGCCTCCTGGTACTTCTCGCTGCGACGCAGATACTGCACCTTCGAATAGATGTAGCCCGGATCCTTCTTGAGGCGGGCAGGGACCTTCGCCAGGAGGTCGGCCGTGTTCTTGGACTTGCGGATGACGGCGGCGCGGGCGGCAGCCAGCTGGCGCTGATCAGCGCTGAGTAGCTTGGAAACGGCGAGCCCTTCATCGGCATCATTGTCGTAGAAGAACTTGTCCATCCGCGCCTTGTGGTCGGCGGCGGTCAGGAGCGAGCCGAACTCCGAGAGAAGCGTGGCCTCGGTGCTCTGCGAGAAGGAATCCTTGCGCCATTTCGGGCGGATCAGCGCGGCGGCGTCGCTCGTGCGGCCGGCGCTCACATAGGCGCGCGCCAGCAGCAACATGCCCTCGTCCGAGCCGGGCTTGGTGCCGCCGAAGGCGGAGATGACGGTGGCGGGGTCTGCCTTCATGCGCAGGAGCGCCTGCTCGGCACGGCGGCGCAGCAGCGCCTGTCCCGGCCAGTCGGGCAAGTCGAGCGTCACCTGGGTGATCTGAGAGACCGAGACATCGGGGCTGCCGCTCTGCGCCACCAGCCAGGCGACGATGCTCTGGTTGGTGCGGTCGGGCATCATCCGGGCCAGCGCTTGAGCCTTGCCGATCTGTCCGCTGTCGATAAGCTTCAGCGCGGCCTCGAGGCCCAGCTGATTGGGCGAGAAACTCTCGACCAGGTCATTGGCCTGCGAGGCGACCCCTGCCTTGGCGGGACGCGCGGGCCGGGCGACGGGGGTGATGCCAGCCGTGGTGAGATCGTCCGACGCGACGGTCGAACCGCGGCTCGGATTGGTCCGCGGGACGGGCGTCGATTGGGCCAGGGCGTCGCCAACGATCCCGAGGCTGATCAGCGCGCAAGCGGCGACCTGCGTCAGCATTCCGATGCGACGTTGCAAGCTGCGGTCCGCTTTCACGATCATGTCGTCCTCACTCGTTGTCTCACCGCGCCCATGCGCAGCACACTCATGTACAGGTAGGCTGTCGTCGCGATGACTTGCGTCATCAGCGTGGCGCCTGATCCATCTGCTCCGACCTTACGGTCGTCATGGTGAACAAAGGCTTGACGCAGGCTTTGACCGATGCGCGGGTTCTTGCTCTGCCCAAGGGCAACGACTATGTTCGCCGCCCAAGATAGAGCAAAAAACAGAACATGTTGGACCAAACCGCGGCCGATCATAGTCGGCGCGGAATTCGGCCAATTGACGGCAAAAGGTGGAAGAGCGCGATGTTCAAGGGTTCGATCACGGCCATGGTCACCCCGATGCGGGAGAACGCGGTCGACGAAGACGCGCTGCGTTCCTTCATCGATTGGCAGATCGGCGAGGGCACGCATGGTCTCGTGCCGGTTGGCACGACGGGCGAGAGCCCGACCCTTTCGCATGCCGAACACAAGCGGGTCGTCGAGGTCACCATCGAGGTGGCCGCCGGCCGCGTGCCGGTGATTGCCGGCGCCGGTTCGAACAACACGGCCGAAGCGATCGACCTTGCCCGCCACGCTGAGCAGGCGGGCGCGGACGCGGTGCTGGTCGTCACTCCCTATTACAACAAGCCCAACCAGGAGGGCTTGTATCAGCACTACAAGGCGATCAATGACGTCGTCGGCATCCCGATCATCATCTACAACATTCCGCCGCGCTCGATCATCGACATGTCGGTGGAGACGATGGCGCGTCTGTTCGAGCTGAAGAACATCGTCGGCGTCAAGGACGCGACGGCCAAGCTCGACCGTGTCAGCCTGCAGAGGCATGCCATGGGGCCCGACTTCCTGCAGCTTTCGGGCGAGGACGGCACCGCTTTGGCGTTCATGGCGCATGGCGGCCATGGCTGCATCTCGGTCGCGTCGAATGTCGCGCCGCGGCTCTGCGCCGAATTCCAGGAGGCCTGCATGGCCGGCGATTTCGCCAAGGCTCTGGCCTATCAGGATCGCCTGATGCCGCTGCACAGCGCCATCTTCGTCGAACCGAACCCGACGGGCGTCAAGTATGCGCTGTCGTTGCTCGGCAAGATGGAGGATCGCGTCCGTCTGCCGCTCGTCGGCATCACCGAATCCACCAAGACCATCATCCGCAGCGCCATGGCGCATGCCGGCCTGGTCAACTGAGGCATTGAATCATGAGTAGCGGCACGGGCGATCCGCGCTATCGGCTTGCCGCCGACAATCGACGCGCACGCTTCGACTACGAGATCGGCGACGTCTTCGAGGCCGGCATCATGCTGACCGGCACGGAGATCAAGTCGCTGCGCGGCGGCCGCAGCACGATCGGTGATTCCTACGCCGCCGAAAAAGGCGGCGAGGTCTGGCTGTACAACGCCTATATCCCGGAATATCTGCAGGCCAACCAGTTCAACCACGAGACCCGCCGGCCGCGAAAGCTGCTCCTGCACAAGAAGGAGATCGCCAAACTCTCGCAGGCCGTGCAGCGCCAGGGCATGACGATCGTCGCGTTGAAGATATACTTTAACGAGAAGGGCCGGGCCAAGGTCGAGATCGCTCTGGCGCGCGGCAAGAAAGAACACGACAAGCGCCAGACCGAGAAGGCGCGCGACTGGAACCGTGAGAAGGGTCGCCTGATGCGCGACAAGGGCTGACTAGCCCGCTCCGGTAGCTGGATGAAATGCAAAAGCCCGGCCGCGATGCGGTCGGGCTTTTTTGTTGCGCGTCGGCGAACCAAGGCCTGACCACATAAAAAAAGCCCCGCCGAAACTCGGCGGAGCTTTCTAACCTGTACGTCCGGTGGGGAGGGCCACCGGACGCGAGATCGCTGATGCGACCTGGAATTACCAGGAGCGCTTCAGGAACAGGTTGGCTGTCCAGGAGTCGCCCGAGAAGTCGGACCGGACGTTGGTGTTGTCGACGCGGGACGGAACGCCCTTGGCGTCGACATCCGTGTAGAAGACGTCGGCGACGAGCTCGAGGCCCTTGACCGGCGCATAGGCGGTGTTGAAGCCAACGCGCCAGGCGTCGATGCTCATGTCGTCGAGGTAGTCCGAACCGTCGAAGTTGGCATAGCCAGCCGAGAGCGAGGACCAGAGCTGCGGCGTCCAGACGTGCTTGTAAGAAGCCAACGCGCTCCAGCTGGTGCCGGTGCCGGCAGCGAACTGGTCGTCGAACAGGCCGAGAGCGCCGGCAACCGAGGTGCCGCCGGAGATGCCGGTGAACGAGTTGGCGTTGTCGCCGTAGGAAGCCGACACGAAGAAGCGATCGCCAGCCGAAACGTTGTCGAGAGCGACCTCAAGACCGCCACCGATGGCCCAGCCTGCCTGGCCGTCACCAAGGGCGTTGTTGTAGAAGTCGTAATCGGCAGCCGAATTCGTATAAACACCGGCGATCTTCGCGGCGAAGATACCCGACGAATAGGTGACTGCAGCGACGATGTCCGGAATGTTGTTGTTGCCGTACTCGTTGCCAAGCAGGTCTTCGTAGTAGCCGATCGAGCCGCGATCGCGCTGGTCTTCGATCGAGAGCGACAGACCGAAGCCGTTGACGGCATAGGTCAGCTGGATGTGGTCGACGGTCGAATCCGAACCGAACATGCCGGTGTCGTCATAGCCGCGGCCGAAGTCGAACAGCGACGTGAAGTAACCAGCCTTCAGCGGGCCCAGCTCGAGGTAGGCGCTGTCGACGTAAGCCGAATTGGTCGACTGGTTGACGTAGTCGGCCAGGCTGTCGCCCTGCGCATTGTCATTGCCGGTCTTGGCGCGCATGTCGATGAAGCCGGTCAGGTTACCGTATTCGGTGACCGACGAGGCCGTCAGCTGGATCGAGACTTCCGTGTAGAAGTTGCCCCAGTTGTTGTTCGAGCTGTTCAGGCCACCGAAGTCGCCGCCGCCGAAGTTCGTGCCGAACTCGACGTAGCCGCCGACCTTGATGCAGGTGTCGGTGCCGGGGGAGTAGAAGAAGCCCGCGCCGAACGCGTCGCAGACCTTCACGTAGTCAACCGGCTCGGCGACGGTGAGATCGGCCGCCTGGGCGCCGCCAGCGAGCACGATTGCTGCGGCGGAGCCGAGCAGAAGGGACTTAAAGTTCATTACCTGACCTCTGGTTGTCAGGGGATCGGAAGGCGGTCTGCTTGCCTTCGGTCCGCACTGTGTCCAGCGCGCCGAAAGGGGCGTCCCCGTGCCTCATTCCCCCAGCCAATGAGCTGTCCGCGACCCCCCATGGGAAACGGACAGGACTTTCTCCAAATCATTCGTAGAAAGTGAAATGAACTTACCCATCCAGATGATTCACGTAACTCAAAAACAGCCGCATCTCCGATATGGAGCCATGATTGTAAGCTTAAGTTGCTATTTTGCGACAAGGTGCGTTTTGCCTTTTATGGAGGGGCTGGAAGTCCCTGCGGAAAGCCGCTTGCGGGCTTGTGAAAGAACGCCTTTGACAAGGCGTTTCGCGAAGGCGGCGCAGAATGCGGCGCGTCGGGCAGGGCGGGCGAACCCTATGGGGGCGGCATGGTTCCGCTTGCGGTCAGGCCGGTGTCCGGGGAGATAAGGGCGGCAAGGATGGGTTCTTAGGGGGGGGCTCGGGAGGCGCTTACGGCTCCTGGCGGAACCTCACCCTTTGAAGGAAGCGACCGACTGCACCCTCACCCTCGGATTCAGCGGCCTCAGCTTCCGTCGGAATCCAGAAACGCGCGGACGTCGGAAAAGACGGCGCGGAACATTTCCGGCGTGAGGACGCCGGTGTTCGTATTGTAGCGCGAGCAGTGGTAGCTGTCGAAAACGCTAAGTGAACCGATGTTATGCCGTGCGCGATGTCCGAACTTATGTCGCGACATGCGTTCGCCGAGCGCCACGACGACGCTGTCATGCGCGATCTTGCCGAGGGCAATGATGGCGCGCAGGCGGGGCATGGTCGCCACCGTGCCGGACAGGAACGTGCGGCAGGTCCGGATCTCGTCGGTCGTCGGCTTGTTCTCCGGCGGGACGCAGCGGACGGCATTGGTGATGGCCGTGTCGATCGGCGTCAGGCTGTCGTCCGGCCGCGCCTCGAAGACGCCGCGGGCAAAGCCGAAGTCGAGCATGGTCTGGTAGAGCAGGTCGCCCGCATAGTCGCCGGTGAACGGCCGACCGGTCCGGTTGGCGCCCCGCAGGCCTGGCGCCAACCCGACGATAAGCAGCCGGCCGTCCTCGACGCCAAAGGACGGAACCGGCGCATTGTTCCACTCGGGCTGCTTTGCCCGCCACTCTTCGCGAAACGCCACGAGGCGCGGGCAGAGCGGGCAATTGCGCCCGGGATCGGAAGCGGTAAGCGGCACGGGTGTGGAGTCTCGCTGCGAACGATCGGGATCGAGATGAATCGGGCTCAGATCTCGTCCTCGAAGCCGTCCTCGAAGCCGCTGGTTGCCTGCTGGCGCTCCGAGCTGCGGTGTGTGCGCTCGGACGGGTCGCGGCCGATTCGGCTCTGCAGCGTAACGAGGTCGATGAAATGGTCCGCCTGGCGGCGAAGCTCATCGGCGATCATCGGCGGCTGCGTGGCGAGCGTCGAGATCACGGAGACCTTGCGGCCCTTGCGTTGCACGGCTTCGACCAGTGAACGGAAATCGCCGTCGCCGGAGAACAGCACGACATGGTCGACGAATTCCGCCACCTCCATCACATGCACGGCGAGCTCGATATCCATGTTGCCCTTGACCTTGCGGCGACCCGCAGCGTCGAAGAACTCCTTGGTCGGCTTGGTCACGACCGTGTAGCCATTATAGTCGAGCCAGTCGATCAACGGGCGGATCGAGGAGTACTCCTGATCTTCCGACAGCGCCGTATAATAGTAGGCGCGCATCAGGTAGCCCTTGCTCTGGAACTCGCCGAGCAGCTTCTTGTAGTCGATGTCGAAGGCCAGGGACTTGGCGGTGGCGTAGAGATTCGCGCCATCGATGAACAGGGCGATTTTTTCGCGAGCGTCAAACATGTTCAATATCCATAATGAAAAAGGGATAGCGGCATTAGCGGCCCCAACGGGCCGACTCGAAGCAGGCAATCCCGCATCAATATAGCCTCGCTGCCTTGCCAGCAAACAATTCGCCGTGTTCGATTGCGGGCGCCCGGCCATGACATCCGGCGCGTGCACGGGGGCAGGGCAGGCTGTATAATCTCTTGCATTCGGAAGTCCGCGCACTTATTCATGCGCGCTTGAACCCCAGACTTTTCCGAACAGGAGACCTGACATGGCGCGCGTCACCGTGGAAGATTGCGTCGACAAGGTCGAGAACCGCTTCGAACTGGTGCTCCTTGCCGGCCATCGCGCTCGCATGATCGCCAGCGGCTCGCCGCTGACCATCGCCCGCGACAACGACAAGAACCCGGTCGTCGCTCTGCGCGAGATCGCTGACGAGACCGTCCATCCCGACGATCTCAAGGAAGACCTGATCCATTCCCTGCAGAAGTACGTCGAGGTCGACGAGCCCGAGCAGGATATGCAGCTTCTCGCCGAGGATTCCTCGGATGAGGACAATGGCGTCGCCTTTGACCGCATGTCGGAAGAAGAGCTGCTGCGCGGCCTCGAGAACATGGTCCCGCCGGATAAGCAGGACGACTTCTAAGGCACAACGTCGCGCCGCGGCCAAACCGCTTGTCGTTTGGCCGCGCTCGCTATCCTATATGAACGGGTAGCCATCCGGCCGGGTCATTCCCGGCCTATTCGCGTGCCTTCGGATATAGCGCCATGATGCGCCAGTATGAACTCCTCGAGCGTGTCCAGCGGTACAACCCGCAGGCCGACGAGGGGCTTTTGAACAAGGCCTATGTCTATGCCATGCAGAAGCATGGCTCGCAGCGGCGCGCCAATGGCGACCCCTACTTCTCTCATCCGCTCGAAGTCGCCGGCATCCTCACCGATCTGAAGCTCGACGACGCCACCATCGCGGTGGCGCTGCTGCATGACACTATCGAGGACACGGACGCGACGCGTTCGGAAATCGACGGCATGTTTGGCGAGGATATAGGCCGGCTGGTCGAGGGCCTCACCAAGATCAAGCGCCTCGATCTGGTGACCAAGAAGGCCGCGCAGGCCGAAAATTTCCGCAAGCTCCTGCTCGCCATCTCGGAAGACGTGCGCGTGCTGCTGGTGAAGCTGGCCGACCGGCTCCACAACATGCGCACGCTGCACTTCATGCCGGAGGAGAAGCGCGGCCGGATCGCCGAGGAAACGCTGGAGATCTATGCGCCGCTGGCCGGCCGCATGGGCATGCACGACATGCGCGAGGAACTGGAAGAGCTTGCCTTCGCGGTCGTCAATCCTGAAGCGCATCTCGCCGTCACCAGCCGGCTCGCCGAGGTGCGAACCCGCAACGAGAGCCTGATCGAGGCGATCGAGAAGGACCTGCGCGAGAAGCTCGAGAAGCACGGCATGAAGGCCAAGGTCTTCGGCCGCACCAAGCGCCCCTATTCCATTTTCCGGAAGATGGAACGCAAGGCGATCTCGTTCGAGCAGCTTTCCGACATCATCGGCTTCCGCGTCATTCTCGAGACGACGGCGGAGTGCTATGCGGCGCTCGGCATCGTCCACACGACCTGGCCGACCGTGCCCGGCCGGTTCAAGGACTACATTTCGACGCCGAAGCAGAACGACTACCGCTCGATCCACACTACCGTTGTCGGCCCCGGCCGCCAGCGCGTCGAGCTGCAGATCCGCACGCGCGAGATGGATGACGTCGCCGAATACGGCATCGCGGCGCATGCGCTCTACAAGGACAAGGGCAACGGCAATCTCTCCGACGAGAGCCGCGCCTATACCTGGCTGCGCCGCACCGTCGAGATGCTGGCCGAGGGCGATACGCCGGAAGAGTTCCTGGAGAACACCAAGCTCGAGCTGTTCCACGACCAGGTGTTCTGCTTCACGCCGAAGGGGCGGCTGATCGCGCTGCCGCGAGGCGCGACGCCGATCGACTTCGCCTATGCGGTACACACCGACATTGGCGACACCTGCGTCGGCTGCAAGATCAACGGCCGGATGATGCCGCTGACCACCGAGCTGCATAATGGCGACGAGGTCGAGATCATCTGCTCCAAGGCGCAGGTGCCGCCGCCGGCCTGGGAATCGATCGCCATTACCGGCAAGGCGCGCGCCTCGATCCGCCGCGCCGCCCGCACCGCGATCCGCAAGCAATATGCCGGCCTCGGCCGCAAGATCGTCGAGCGGGCCTTCGAGCGGGCAGGGCGCGATTTCTCCGAAGATCGCCTGAAGGCCGCGCTGCCACGCCTGGCGCAGCAGAACATCGAGGACATGCTGGCCTCCGTCGGTCGCGGCGAAATTCCCTCCGTCAATGTCCTGAAGGCCGTCTATCCCGACCACAAGGAAGAGCGCGCCGCCGTGCCCAAGGGCGGTAACGGCATGGGCGGCGAACCGGGCTGGTTCGGCCTCAAGAAGGGCTCCGGCATGATGTTCCGCGTGCCGAACGGGGAAAGCCAGGCCGAACTACCGGCCATCCCGATTCGCGGCCTGCATGGCGACATGCCCGTTCGCTTCGCGCCGGAAGCCGGCGCCGTGCCCGGCGACCGGATCGTCGGCATCATGACGCCGGGCGAGGGGATCACGATCTATCCGATCCAGTCGCCGGCCCTGAAGGATTTCGACGACGAGCCGGATCGCTGGCTGGACGTGCGCTGGGATATCGATGCGGCCAATCGCGAGCGTTTCCCGGCCCGCATCGAGGTGACGGCGATCAACGAACCCGGCACGCTGGCGCAGATCGCCCAGATCATCGCCGACAATGACGGAAACATCTCGAACCTGCGGATCGTGAAGAGCGCGCCGGACTTCTCGGAACTGGCCATCGATCTGGAAGTATGGGATCTCAAGCACCTCAACCGCCTCTTGAGCGATCTTCGCGAGCGTCACGTCGTCAGCGCGGCAAGCCGCGTGAATGCCTGATGCCGATGATCGCAGCGACTAGACCTGGACTGGACACAGAATGAACCAAGCCGAAATCCTCGACGTCTTCCGCGAATCCGGCGCTCTACTCGAGGGGCATTTCATCCTGAGTTCCGGCCTGCGCAGCCCGATCTTCCTGCAGAAGGCGCGCGTCTTCATGTATCCGGACCGGACCGAGCGGCTGTGCAAGGCGCTGGCCGAGAAGATCCGGGAGTCGGGCGTCGCGTTCGATCTCGTCGTGTCGCCGGCTTTGGGCGGCCTGATCCCCGGCTATGAGACCGCGCGCCATCTCGGCGTGCCCGCCATGTGGGTGGAGCGCGAGCAGGACGAATTCCGGCTGCGCCGCTTCGAGCTGCCCGCCAATGCCAAGATTCTCGTCGTCGAGGATATCGTCAGCACCGGACTTTCGATCCGCGAGACGATCACCGCGATCCGCGCCATTTGCGGCGATGTCGTCGCTGCGGCCTGCCTGATCGACCGCTCGGACGGCGAGGCCGAGGTGGGCGTGCCGCTGATTTCGCTGACGCGCTACAAGGTGCCGGCCTATCCGGTCGATCAACTGCCGCCGGAGCTCGCTGCCATCCCGCCCGTCAAGCCCGGCAGCCGCAGCCTGGCCTGAGGCCGAAGTCCCCATCATGCTCTTCCGTCGCCGCCGCCCGCTCAAGTTTCATCAGAAGCTGAACCACTTCATGTGGCCGAAGGGCGGGTGGTCGCGAGCGCTGCGGTACTATGGCAAGCGACTGCTGCGCCTGTCCGGTTCGCCCCATTCCATCGCGGCCGGCTTTGCCTCTGGCGTGGCGCTGGCGATGACCCCGTTCATCGGCTTCCACTACCTGCTCTGCTTCGTCGTCGCCTTTCTCGTCCGCGGCAATGTGCTCGCAGCCGTGCTCGGCACGACGATCGGCAATCCGCTGACCTTCCCGCTGATCTGGGTCGGTACCTATGAGACGGGAAGCCTGATTCTCGGCTGGTTCGGCATGGCGCCGGAGAAGCTCGACTTTCACGATCTCCGCCACAAGCTGCTGACCGAATCATGGCGCGAGATCTGGCCGATCATCGAGCCGATGCTGGTCGGCGCGGTCCCGCTCGCTTTGGTATTTGGCGGGCTTTCCTATGTCCTGGTCTATATCGCGGCGCAGAGTTTCCAGTCGTCGCGCCGCCAGCGCTTTGCGGTTCGGCGCGGCGCACTGCATGGTAAGTGACGACCGCATCGAGTGAGGGGAAATACGCCGTGACTGTCCGCAATGAGCTGCGACTCGGGATCAACGTCGACCACGTCGCCACCATCCGCAATGCGCGGGGCGGGGTGCATCCCGACCCGGTGCGCGCGGCAGTCCTCGCGGCGGCGGCCGGCGCCGATGGAATCACCGCGCATCTGCGCGAGGATCGGCGCCATATCATCGACAGCGACATCGATCGTCTGCGCGCCGAGATCGCCCTGCCGCTCAATTTTGAGATGGCCGCGACCCGCGAAATGGTCGACATCGCCCTGCGCGTCCAGCCGCATGCCGTCTGCCTGGTGCCGGAGCGGCGCGAGGAGCGGACGACCGAAGGCGGGCTGGATGCCGCCGGCCAGCTCGCGCATCTCGTGCCCTTGGTTCGGGAACTCAACGCGGCCAAGATCCGCGTGTCGCTCTTCATCGCCGCCGATCGGCAGCAGATCGACGCCGCGCTGGCGCTGGGAGCGCCGGTGGTGGAACTGCATACAGGCACCTATTGCGAGGCCTTCCTGGAAGGCCCCGAGGCGTTCGAGCGCGAGCGGGCCCGGATCGAGGACGCGGCGCACTATGGCGCCAAGTTCGGGATCGAGATCCATGCGGGACATGGCCTCAACTACGATACGGTGAAGCCGATCGCCGCCATTCCGGTCATCCGCGAACTGAATATCGGCCACTTCCTGATCGGCGAATCGGTGTTCGTCGGGCTCGAGCAGTCGATCCGCACCATGCGAAAGCTGATGGACGAGGGGCGGGAAGCGGCGGAGGCTCAGTCGTGATTCTGGGCCTTGGCAGTGACCTGATCGATATCCGCCGCGTGGAGAAGACGCTGGAGCGGTTTGGCACTCGCTTCACCGAGCGCGTGTTCACGGAAATCGAGCAGAAGAAGTCCGACCGCCGGGCCGAGCGCGCCGCCTCCTATGCCAAGCGATTTGCCGCCAAGGAGGCATGCTCCAAGGCGTTGGGCACCGGTCTCAACCATGGCGTCTTCTGGCGCGACATGGGCGTCGTCAACCTGCCCAGCGGCAAGCCGACCATGGCGCTGACGGGCGGCGCGGCCGCGCAACTGGAGAGGATGATGCCGGCAAATCATCACGCCGCGATTCACCTGACGATCACGGATGATTATCCGCTGGCGCAGGCCTTCGTGATCATCGAGGCTTTGCCCGATCCGGTGTGATTCCGGAGGCGGTTCCGGCGCTCCGAAGGGTGCCGGGCCATACTGCCCATGCAATTTGGAAGCGGGGCGGGAGCACGCGTTGCGCTGATGCCACCGACTCGGTATGAACCAACCTCCGCCAGACGGCGAACTGCAAACGAGACGGATCGGAAGGACGCATGAGCGTGGCGGGCGAAAAATACAAGGCCGAGCGCGGCGGCACGGGCGAAACTGTCAAGATCGTCATCAATGCGCTCATCCTGGCGCTCATCGTTCGAACCTTCCTGTTCCAGCCGTTCAATATCCCCTCGGGATCGATGAAGTCGACCTTGCTTGTCGGCGACTATCTGTTCGTCTCGAAATACGCCTATGGCTACAGCAAATACTCCATCCCCTTCGCACCGGACCTGTTCTCCGGGCGCATCTGGGCCACCCCGCCCGAGCGCGGCGATGTCGCCGTCTTCAAGTTGCCGCGCGACCCCTCTGTCGACTACATCAAGCGGGTGATCGGCCTGCCGGGCGACAAGATCCAGATGATCGACGGCGTCCTGCAGATCAACGGCACGCCGGTGCCGAAGGAAAAGATCGACGATTACGTCACCAAGGACGAGTTCGGAACCGAGACCCACGTCCCGCGTTACAAGGAAACGCTCCCCAATGGCGTGAGCTATACCGTGCTCGATCTCGATCCGCGTAGTTTCTCAGACGATACGCCGGTCTATGAAGTGCCTCCCGACCACTACTTCATGATGGGCGACAACCGCGACAACTCGACAGATAGTCGAGTGCTCGGCGCGGTGGGCTACGTCCCCTTCGAGAACTTCGTCGGCCGCGCCGGCATGGTGTTCTTCTCCGTCGACGAGGGCGCCCAGGCCTGGCAATTCTGGAAGTGGCCCTGGACCGTGCGTTTTGACCGTCTATTTAAGGTGATCTGAGCTTGGCTTCCGAAGAACCCTTGCAACGTCTCGAGGAGACGATCGGCCACCGGTTTTCCGACCGCAGCCATCTCGTTCGGGCCTTGACGCATGCGAGTGCCGTCGCGGAGAGCCATCTGGCGCATGGCGAAAGCTATCAGCGCCTGGAGTTTCTCGGCGATCGCGTGCTGGCGCTCGTCATCGCCGACATGCTGCTGGCAGCGTTCCCCGAGGCGGACGAAGGCGAACTGGCCCGTCGGCTGACCGGTCTGGTGCGCAATGAAAGCTGCGCCGAGGTGGCGATCGACATCGATCTCGGCCGCTGGATCCACCTTGGCGGCGGCGAAGTGCAGTCGGGAGGGCGGCGCAAGGCGGCGATCCTCGGCGATGTCTGCGAGGCGCTGATCGGCGCGATCTTCGTCGATGGCGGATTGCCGGCGGCGCAGGCCTTCATCGACAGCCACTGGCGCAAGCGGATGCTGAACTGGACGGGCCCGCTGCGGGACGCCAAGACGACATTGCAGGAATGGGTGCAGGGCCGCGGCCTGGCGGCGCCCAAATATGAAATCGCAGAGCGGAGCGGACCGGATCACGCCCCGCATTTTACCGTTGAAGTGAAGATCGAGGGCATGCCGGTTGTCCTCGGTTCGGGTCGTTCAAGACGCGAGGCGGAGCAGAAAGCGGCGACGTCCGTGCTGCTGGCCCAAGGCGTATGGAGAGAAGAAACGCATGGCGTCTGATCTGGTCAATTCCGAGGAGACACCGACCCGCTGCGGGTTTGTCGCGCTGATCGGCGCGCCGAACGCCGGCAAGTCGACGCTCCTCAACCAGCTTGTGGGCACGAAGATCTCGATCGTCACCCACAAGGTGCAGACGACGCGCGCGATCATGCGCGGCATCGCGCTGGAAGGCGCCTCGCAGATCATTTTCGTCGACACGCCCGGCATCTTCCAGCCGAAGCGCCGGCTGGACCGCGCCATGGTGGAGACGGCCTGGGGCGGCGCCAAGGATGCCGACCTGATCGCCGTCCTCATCGACGCCGAGCGCAGCAACAAGGGCGAGACCGCCCAGATCCTCGACAAGGTCGCGGCCATCAAGGGCCCCAAGATCCTCGTCATCAACAAGATCGACACGGTTCCGCACACGTCGCTGCTGGAAATGTCGGCCAAGGCCAACGCGACCGTGAAGTTCGAGCAGACCTTCATGATCTCGGCCCTGAAGGGCCATGGCTGCAAGGACCTGATGACCTATCTCGCCGGTCGCGTGCCGTTGGGTCCCTGGCTTTATCCGGAAGACCAGATCTCCGACCTGCCGATGCGGGCGCTGGCGGCCGAGATCACGCGCGAAAAGATGTTCCTGCGCCTGCATGACGAACTGCCCTACCAGTCGACCGTGGAAACGGAGCTCTGGAAAGACCAGGCGGACGGTTCGACCCGCATCGAGCAGACCATCTATGTCGAGCGCGAGAGTCAGAAGAAGATCGTGATCGGCCACAAGGGCGAGACGATCAAGGGCATCTCCATGGCGGCGCGCACCGAGATCCAGGAAATGGCCGAGCGGCCGGTTCACCTGTTCCTGTTCGTCAAGGTTCGCGAGAACTGGGGCGACGATCCCGAGCGCTATCGCGAGATGGGAATCGAATTCCCGCGCTAGACTTCCTTCGACATCGGAGCGGACCTCGGTTCGCTCCGATTGCTGTTCGGATCAGCTTTCAGGCGCATGACGCGCTCTTGGTCTTGGCCGATTGCTCCTCGCTGAGCCGCTTCATGTAGTCCGCCAGCGTCCGGCCCTTCTCGGGCTTGAAGGCCTCCTCGAGCAGGTTCGCTTCGACGATCCGGTCGAGCCGGAACATGCGGAAATCCTCGCGCAATTCGCACCACGCCGTCGCCGTCCAGGCATGGCCCCAGGCCTCGATTGCCAGCGGGCGGATCGTGCGCCCGGTCAGCGCCTCGCTGGCGCTGCGATAGCTCAGATGCATCTTGCGCTTTTGCCGGATCGCCTTGCGGAACAGCGCAAGCTGCGCATTGGCGGCGCCGATCAGGGCCGGCGAATTGACCAGCACCGCGTCGCGCCAGATTTCGCCACGGCGGGATTCCGGCAGCACCGCGTCGATCTTGACCAGTGCTTCGCGGGCCGCGGCAGCGAGCTCCGGATCGGCCCAGGCCTCGACGAAGCGGGCGCCCAGCGCCAGCCCCTCCAGCTCTGCCTGCGAGAAGGCGAGGGGCGGCAGCAGCAAGGTGCCGCGCAGGACGTAGCCAACGCCGCGCTCGCCCTCGATCGGCACGCCGGTCGCGACCAGCGCATCGATATCGCGATAGACGGTGCGCACCGACACTTCGAGCTTGTCCGCGATTTCCTGCGCCGTGCGCAGGCGGGCGCCGCGCAGTACCTGGACGATCTCGAACAGGCGATCGGCGCGCCGCATGCCCGTCAGCCGGAATAGGCGACGGGGTAATAGCCGCTCTGGAAGGAGGGACGGTCGATCAGCGCGGAGAAGGCAGCGGCATCCGGATTGCCCGCCAGCCGCTGGCTGGCGGCGCTGGCCGAGGCACGATCGAGCCAATGGACGATCTCCGTCCAACTGCCATCCTCCGCCTGGGCGATGCTGCGGGCGAGGAAGCCACGCTGGCGGCGCAGGACGGTCATCGCGTCGTCGGCGGCGCGGACGAACTGGCGCTCGTCGACGCCCGCCAGCAGCGAATAGGAACTGATTTCGAGAACGTTGCGGTTCATGGCGATATCCTCGCGGGACAGTGTCTATCCTGCCAGAATAAAGATACCCAACTGACAGCGTTATGTCAGTTGGGTTCAGCGCCTCACACTAACGTGTCTGCCACTCGACAAAGCGGCCATGGAAGTCGGCACGGGCGATCTCGCGGTCGGTTCCGCCAGGCCAGACCCTGAGCCGGACGCCGGCAGTGTCGCGGCCGTCCGCCTCCATGCGCAGCCAGGCGACCGGGGCCTCGGGCGTCGCTCGCTCTCCGGCATCCTGCATCGTCTGCGTGACGGCCTGGCGCGTCGTTTCCGGCAGATATTGCCAGACGATGGTGTGGGCGAGGACCCGAACAGCGCCCGGGCGGGGCGGCGCGGAAAAGTGCCGGGCGACCCAGGCGGCCGCGTCGGCTTTCTCGACCCGCCACGGCGCCGCAGCCGCCACGTCCAGCGCTGCAATGGCGCGAGCGAGCCGCTCGGTCTGGTCGGCCCAGACATAGGCAAGCAGGCGCTCTCGATTGGCCGGAAGGCCTGGATCTAGCGGGTTGAGGTCGCAGCCGGCCCGGCTTCGCAGTTCGATAGCTGCAGACGTGTCGGGTTTCGCACCGCGCCATTCCGAATGGATGAGCACGGGCGAGTCGGCCGCGCCCCAGCGGTCACTGCCGAATTCGTAGCGGTATCGGTCGAAGCCGAGATTGAGCCCCATGCTGGCGCCGATCTCGTGCCAGTCCAGCGGCAGGCCAAGCTCGCGGGCAAGGAGCAGGGCGCTGCCGATCAGCACGGACGAGCGGGCGACCTCGTTGGTCTGCGGCGGGCTGTCGAGCCAGTCATGCAGGAAATCGTCGTCCGACCCGATCGCGTCGCTAACCGCCTCCGTGAGCGCCGCCCGATCGACCGGATTGGGGGGATAGGCGGCGGCGAGTTCTCGTCGATTTCCTGGCGCGCTTCAGGGCGTGGAATCCGGCCGCCGCGCGGAGCGCGAGTGCGTCGGCGAAGGGATCTCGCGGCCAACCCAGAATGCGGCGGCCGAAGCCGCTGGAATCATCGAGATGCTCGGCAAGGAGCTCGCATATCTCGGCGGTGAAGGGCGAGCCCAGCTTGCGGCAGGAGCCTGCCTGGGATTGAAACGCCTTCAGCAGATCGCCAGCCATCCTTGCCATGATCGTCCTCGTCAGCCGGCGGGTTCGTCCAGATGCGACGGCAGGTCGAGGTCGAAGCCCTTGCTGGCCTCGCGCCGGCTGCCGACCCAGATGTTGTGCTGAACCGGAAACCGGTCCGGCTCGTCGAGAGAGGCGAGCGTCACGTCGACCTTCAACGGGTCGTCCGTGGACGTCATCATCAGCGGCGTGCCGCAATCGGCGCAGAAATGCCGGCGGCCGGTGGCGGACGATTCGTTCACCGCAGGGTGCCCGGCGGTCAGCTGGAAGGCGCTGGCGTCGAAGGTCGCCCAGGTCAGGAACAGCGCGCCGCCGGCCAGTTGGCACATGCGGCAATGGCAGTGGCAAACGAGGCGCGGGGCGCGGTCGATCGTGTAGTGGATGCGGCCGCACAGGCAACCGCCCGTGATCGGTGCCGCGCTCATCACCTGGCTCAAATGCGAAGCTCCACATGGACGGGGACGTGGTCGGACGGTTTGTCCCAGCCGCGGACATGCTTGTCGATGCCCACCGAGACGAGACGGTCCGCCGCCTGCGGCGAGAGCAGCAGATGGTCGATGCGGATGCCGTTGTTCTTCTGGAAGGCGCCGGCCTGATAGTCCCAGAAGGTGTAGAGGCCGCCCTCGTCCGTCGTGGCGCGGAGCGCGTCGGTCAGGCCCAGTGTCTCGATGGCGCGGAATGCCTTGCGGGTTTCCGGCTGGTAGAGCGCGTCATTGACCCAGAGCGATGGATTCATGGCGTCGCGCGGCTCGGCGATGACGTTGTAATCGCCGGCGAGCACCAGCGGCTCCTCATAGGTCAGCCGCTCGGTCGCCCAGTTCCGCAGGCGCTCCATCCAGGCGAGCTTGTAGGAAAATTTCGGCGTGTCGATCGGATTGCCGTTCGGCAGATAGAGCGAGACGACGCGCAGCGCGCCGCTTTCGACGGAGAAAACGCCCTCGATGAAGCGGGCGTGATCGTCGCCGTCATCGCCTGGCAGGCCGCGATTGACCTCGTCGAAGGGCAGCTTGGACAGCAGGGCGACGCCGTTGAAGCCCTTCTGGCCATGCGTCGCGACATTGTAGCCGAGATCCTCGAAAGCCGAGGTCGGGAAGCCCTCATCGACCGACTTGATCTCCTGCAGACAGGCAATGTCGGGCGAGGCCTCCTTGAGCCAGGCAAGGGCGGTATCGATTCGGGCTTTGACGCCGTTGATATTCCAGGTCGCGATCTTCATGCGTGCAGACTAGCCGATCCGCCGCGAGATGCCACCGGGCGGTGCCGATCGCGTTGCATCTTGCACACCTGCCGTCACTGCCTAACTCTAAGGGCTCCGGCAACGGCCGGAGAGGAACGCGCAAAGGAGGCTTGAATGCCGGTCAGGACATCGGACGCAAAGTGGCAGGGTGATCTCAAGAGCGGCAAGGGCACCGTTCACCTTGGCAGCGGCGCCTGGGAAGGACAGTTCAATTTCTCGTCGCGATTCGAGGAAGGCAAAGGCACGAATCCGGAAGAACTGATCGCCGCCGCGCATGCCGGATGCTTCTCGATGGCGCTTTCCGCCGGGCTTTCCGGAGCCGGATTCACGGTCGAATCCATCGCCACCACGGCGAAGGTTAAGGTCGATCCCGTTTCGGGCGGCTTCGAGATCACCCACATCGATCTGGTGACCGAGGCTAAGGTGCCTGGGATCGACAAGGCGACGTTCGACAAGATCGCCGCCGCGACCAAGGAAGGCTGCCCGGTTTCCAAGGCGCTCAAGGCCGTTCCCATCGACCTGGACGCCAAGCTCGTCTGATTCCCAGCCATACACCCGATCAATCAGCCGGCGCGCGGCTTGACCGCCTGCGCCGGCTGGCCGACAGTCGCGCCCGAAAGTGGGGGTGACATGAGTACCGATCCCGTGCAGTTCGATACGCCGACGCCGATTGCCAGCGAGACATTCACCGACCCGGACCTGGCGATCGCCAGGCTGGAGGAGATCTACGACCGCCACACGGCGCATCTGCGCGATCGCTTCGACGCGCTGCTGAAGGGGCATCCCCCGATAGGCCGGGTGCGGGCCACCTATCCCGAAATCCGCTTCACGACCACCAGCTATGCCAAGATCGACTCCCGCCTGGCTTATGGCCATGTCTCGGGGCCGGGCAGCTATGCCACGACGGTGACGCAGCCGAGCCTGTTCCGGAACTACCTGAAGGAGCAGATCAAGCTGCTCGTCCGCAATCACGGGCTTCCTGTAACGGTCGGGCCGTCCAACCTGCCGATCCCGCTGCATTTCGCCTTCCCGAACGGCGTCCATGTCGAGGGGCAGCTGGCGGAGAAGATCGAGCGGCCGCTTCGCGACATGTTCGACGTTCCGGACCTTGCCGTGACGGATGACGCCATCGTCAATGGCACCTTCGAGCCGACGCCGGGCGAACCCTTGCCGCTGGCGCCCTTCACGGCGCCGCGCATCGACTATTCGCTGTTCCGCCTGGCGCACTACACGGCGACCAGCGCCGAGCATTTCCAGAACTTCGTGCTCTTCACCAACTACCAGTTCTACATCGACGAGTTCTGCGTGCGCGCCCGCAAGCTGATGGCGGAAGGTGGCGGCGGCTATGAGTGCTTTGTCGAGCCCGGCAATGTGATCACCCCCGCCGGTTCGACGGAACCTGTTTCCGGCATGGCGCCGCCGCGCCTGCCGCAAATGCCGGCCTATCACCTGAAATTCGCCGGCAATGCCGGGCTGACGATGATCAATATCGGCGTCGGACCTTCCAACGCCAAGACGATCACCGACCACGTCGCCGTGCTGCGTCCGCATGCCTGGCTGATGCTGGGGCACTGCGCGGGCCTTCGCAACACGCAGGCCCTTGGCGACTATGTGCTGGCGCATGGCTATGTGCGCGAGGACCACGTTCTCGACGCCGACCTGCCGAGCTGGATCCCGATCCCGCCGCTCGCCGAGGTGCAGGTGGCGCTGGAGGAAGCGGTCGAGGCCGTGACGGGGCTTGAGGGCTACGACCTCAAGCGGATCATGCGCACGGGAACGGTCGCCACCATCGACAACCGCAACTGGGAACTGCGTGATCACCGTGAGCCGGTGCAGCGCTTCTCGCAGTCGCGCGCCATCGCTCTCGATATGGAATCGGCGACGATCGCGGCCAATGGCTTCCGTTTCCGCGTGCCCTACGGAACGCTGCTCTGCGTCTCGGACAAGCCGTTGCATGGCGAATTGAAGCTGCCGGGCATGGCCTCGGACTTCTATCGCCGCCAGGTCGGCCAGCATCTCGAGATCGGCATCCGAGCCATGGAAAAGCTGCGCGAAATGGCGCCCGAACGGCTCCATTCCCGCAAGCTCCGCAGCTTTACGGAGACCGCGTTCCAGTAGGGGCAGCTGTTGGCGTGGATCGTCGCAGGTTCTATATTGGGACCTGCGTAACTCCAGCCACAGGGGCGTCGTCGTGACCACCACCACCCTGACCAGTCGCGAGTTCAATCAGGACACGAGCCGCGCCAGGAAGGCGGCAAACGAGGGACCCGTCATCATCACCGATCGCGGGCGACCGGCGCATGTCCTGCTTTCGATCGAGGAATATCGCCGCCTCACGGGCAAGGGCATGTCGCTGCTGGAGGCGCTCACGCCGGCCGAGCCCCAGGATGTCGATTTCGACCCGCCGAAGCTTGGAAACATGGGCTTCAAGCCGGTTGATTTCGATTGAGGATTCTTCTCGACACGAATGTCATTTCCGAGTTCAGAAAATCTGCGAAAGCAGATCACAACGTGATGCGTTGGGCTGCGGATCTTCGCGACGAAGAAGTCTTCCTATCGGTTATCAGTGTGTTTGAACTTGAACTGGGCGCGTTGCGGATAGCTCGACGCGACAAGCGACAGGGAGCGATGCTTCGCGATTGGATCGACGATCGGATCCTGGCCCGCTTCGTCGGACGCATCTTGCCGGTCGACGTTCCTATAGCGCTGCGAGCCGCGGAACTACACGTTCCCAACCCACGTCCCGAGCGAGACGCGTTGATCGCGGCAACCGCGCTTGTACACGGGATGGCCTTGGCAACGCGCAACGCAGCGGATTTCCGGGGAACGGATCTTCAGATCATCAACCCGTGGCAACCGTGGCCCTACTCGCCCTAAAGCGCGAAGCTGGTACCGCAGCCGCAGGAGGCTGTCGCGTGGGGATTGCGGATCTGGAAGGATTGGCCGATCACGTCATCGACGAAGTCGATCTCGGAGCCGTCCATGTAGGGGAGCGAGATCTGGTCGATCAGCACCGTGGCGCCGTTCTTCTCGATCACCAGATCGTCCTCGGCCCGTTCGGCATCGAGGTCGAAGCCATACTGGAAGCCGGAGCAGCCGCCGCCGGAGACGGTCACTCGCAAGGCCGTGCCGCTCGGTTCCTTCGAAAGGATGCGGGCGATGCGCTTGGCAGCGCGGTCGGACAAGGTGACGTCGAGCGTTTCAGTGGTCATGGCTGCTTCCGAAAATAGGGGTACCCTGCAGGCGCCCGAACCCGATAGTTAGGAATGCGATTGGCGGAGTCAATCGCTGCAGTGCAATGCACGCTGGAAGAGGAGCGTCTATGGAAGGCCAGATCGGCTTCGGCATCGGTCCGCATGCCGCCTTCGCGGTCGATCCCTCGGCAAGCCGCGGTCGCTTGTATCGCGAACTGGAAAGCCCGACGCGTACGCCCTATCAGCGCGACCGCGACCGCATCGTCCATTCCACCGCCTTCCGTCGGCTAAAGGACAAGACGCAGGTTTTCCTGTTCGACGAGGGCGACCATTACCGTACCCGGCTGACCCATACCATCGAGGTGGCGCAGATCGCCCGGGCTCTGGCGCGCGCGCTGCGCCTCGACGAGGACCTCGCCGAGGCCATCGCGCTGTCGCACGATCTTGGCCATACGCCGTTCGGCCATGCCGGCGAGCGGGCGCTGGACCGGATGATGGCAGGGCATGGCGGTTTCGATCACAACGCCCAGAGCCTTCGCGTCGTCACCAAGCTGGAGCGGCGCTATCCGCATTTCGACGGTCTGAACCTGTCCTGGGAGGCGCTGGAAGGACTGGTCAAGCATAACGGCCCCCTCGTTGATGCCGAGGGCAGGGGCGTCGGCAGCTATGAGGGCAAGGTTCTGCCGGCTGCCATTCTGGCCTACACCGCCGAGCAGGATCTCCAGCTTGCGACCTATGCCTCGGCGGAAGCGCAGGCGGCGGCCATCGCCGACGATATCGCCTATGACGCCCACGATATCGACGACGGATTGCGGGCAGGGCTGCTGACCGTCGACGGGCTGCGAGAGGTCGATTTCCTGCGCGAGATCCTGGATGCGATCGAGGCCGAGCATCCGGGGCTGGAAAAGCCGCGCCTTGTAAACGAGGTGGTTCGCCGCGTCATTACCCGCATGATCGAGGACGTGATCGCGGAAGCATTGCGGCGGCTTGCCGAAACCAAGCCCGCCTCCGCCGACGCGCTGCGCCATGCCGGGCGGCCGATGATCGCCTTTTCCGCTGGGCTCGTGGCGGCCGACAAGGCGATCAAGACGCATCTGTGGCACAACGTCTATCGCCATCCGCGCGTGATGCATGTGATGACGGCGGCGGAGGGCGTGGTGGAGCGGCTGTTCGAGCGCTATTGGCGCGATCCCGACGCGCTGCCGCCGGAGTGGCAGATCGGCCTGGATCCGGTGGATACCGAGCGTCGCGCCCGACGCATTTCCGATTTTCTCGCCGGCATGACCGACCGTTATGCGTTGCGCGAGCATCACCGTCTGTTTGACGCTTCGCCCGATTTGGGTTAGGCGCGCTGCAAGAATTTTCCTTCCGCCCGAAGGGCTGTATCCCGCTATGAACATTTTCCGCGACTTCACCGCACGCGTGACCTCGGCCGTCGAGGTCATCCTGGCCGCGCGCGACAGCGCCCCCGTCGATCTATCGCGCATCGTCGTCGAGCCGCCGCGCGATGCCGCGCATGGCGACCTCGCGACCAATGCCGCCATGGTGTTGGCCAAGCCGCTCGGCCTCAAGCCCCGCGATCTGGCCGAAGCGATCGCCGGGCGGCTGCGCGACGACGAGGACGTGGCCTCGGTCGAGGTCGCCGGTCCCGGCTTCATCAATCTGACGCTGGCTGCTCCCTATCGGGCCCATGCCCTGAAGTCGCTGATCCAGGCCGGCAGTGACTATGGCCGCAGCCGCATCGGCGGCGCCCTCAAGGTCAATGTCGAATATGTCTCGGCCAATCCGACGGGCCCGATGCATGTCGGCCATTGCCGTGGCGCCGTCGTCGGCGACGCGCTGGCTAATCTGCTCGATTGGGGCGGCTACGACGTCACCAAGGAATATTACATCAACGATGCCGGGGGGCAGGTCGACGTGCTCGCCCGCTCCGCCTTCCTGCGCTACCGCGAAGCGCTGGGCGAAGAGATCACCATTCCGGAAGGCCTGTATCCGGGCGACTATCTGAAGCCGGTCGGCGCCGCGCTGGCCGACGTGCATGGCCGCAAGCTGCTCGACATGCCGGAAGCCGAATGGCTGCCGCTCGTCCGCGAGGCGGCGATCAGCGCCATGATGCTGATGATCCGCGACGATCTCGCGCTGCTCAACGTCCATCATGACGTCTTCTTCTCCGAGAAGACGCTGAGCGGCGAGAATGGCGGCAAGATCGGGGCGACGATCGCCGACATGGAGAAGAAGGGCTTCGTTTATAGCGGCACGCTGCCGCCACCGAAGGGACAGCTTCCAGACGACTGGGAAGACCGCGAGCAGCTTCTGTTCCGCGCCACCGATGTCGGCGACGACATCGACCGGCCCCTGGTGAAGTCGGACGGCAGCTACACCTATTTCGCCGGCGACGTGGCCTACTTCAAGGACAAGTTCGACCGCGGCTTCCGGCAGATGATCTATGTGCTGGGCGCCGATCACGGCGGCTATGTGAAGCGCCTGCAGGCGGTTGGCCGCGCCATCTCGGGCGGCACGGCATCGGTCGACGTGCTGCTTTGCCAGCTCGTGAAGCTCTACCGCGCCGGCGAGCCGGTCCGCATGTCGAAGCGCTCCGGAGATTTCGTCACGCTGCGCGACGTGGTCGAGGAAGTCGGCCGTGACGCGGTGCGCTTCATGATGCTCTACCGCAAGAGCGACGCGCCGCTCGATTTCGACTTCCAGAAGGTGACGGAGCAGTCGAAGGACAATCCTGTCTTCTACGTCCAGTATGGCCATGCCCGCGCGGCGTCGATCCTGCGCAACGCGGCGCAGGACCTGCCGGCACTCGACCTCTCCGGCGCGGCCCTTGCCGGCGCGGACCTATCGCTGCTCGACGACGCGGGCGAGATCAGCCTGCAGCGGCGGTTGGCGGAGTTCCCCCGAATCATCGAATCCGCCGCCGAAGCGCATGAGCCGCACCGCGTAGCGTTTTACCTCTACGAACTTGCAGCAGAGTTTCATCAACAGTGGAATCGCGGCAAGGATCTGCCGCAATTACGGTTTATTAACCCTGAACAATCACAGTTGACCGCGGCCCGGCTCGCCCTTGTTCATGCCACAAAGCTGGTGCTGTCATCCGGTTTGCTGGTGCTCGGAGTCGATGCGCCCGAAGAGATGCGGTGAAGTCTCTGCCAGGAGCCTGGCGTCGAATTCTGACGAACAGCACCGGATGAGGCGGAAAGTGGAGCGCGATGCCAGATCGCTACGATAATTCGTTCTCGCGGCGGCCTGCGCCGCTGGACGGGAACACCGGGCGGCGCAACGAGCCGCCCGCGCAGGCTGAAGATGATCCGTTGGTTGAACTGGCTCGCATTGTTTCCGGCAATTCCAGCTTTGACGACATCGTGGGCGGACGGCAGCCTGTCGCCGCGCCCGTGGTGCGATCGACGCAGCAGCCGAACGTGCGGGATACGTCATTCGATCTCGAATCCGAATTGATGAACGATCTGCAGACGTCCTTCGACCCGGCGGTTCGCTCGGCGTCGGGTCGTCCGCTTCAGGTCGAGCCGCAGCCCCCGCGTGCGGCGCAGCCGCGCGACGAAGGCTTCGATCACATGCGTCTGCGCCCCGGCGCGCCGGCGGCGCCGCCGCAGTGGCAGGCCGCCCAGCCGCCGCGCCAGGCCGAGCCGCGCCATCCGCAGCCCGAGCCGCGCTACGCGCAGGACCCCTACGTCCAGCCAGCCCTCGAGGAAGAAGATCCCTATGCCGGCACCGCCTATGCCGGTGCTACGGATTATGGCCGCGAACGCACACAACCGGGGCTTCATGCCGGCGGCTATGCTCAGGGCGAGTATCATCCGGGCCAGGAAAACGGCGCCGATGATTATTCGGCCGGCTATGACAACGAATATGGCGACGATCCCAACGCCGCTTATGAGGACGAGAGCTACGACGAGCGCCACGCCCGCGCGGAGCGCTTTGCCGAGCCGCGCCGCTCGCGCAAGGGTCTGGTGATCGCCGCCGTCGCGCTTGGCGTCGTGCTCGCTGGCGGCCTCGGCGCGCTGGCGCTGAAGGGTGGCAGCAGCTCGTCCAGCGATGGCGCGCCGCGCGTCATCGCCGCCGACGAGGGCCCGACCAAGGTGCAGCCCGCCGCGACCCCGGGGGACACCGAAGTCGCGCAGAACAAGCTGATCTACGATCGGGCCAGCCCGGAATTGGCGGGGGACGAGCAACTCGTTCTTCCCGACGATGGGCCGATCGACGAAGCGCCGGCCTCGAACGAATCCCCGGCCAGCCGCGAGATCTCACGCATCATCCTTCCCGGCGCCCCTGGCGATGCCTCCAATCCGTCGTCGATCGACGATCTGGCCGGCGGCGCAGCGGCCACGCCGGCCGCGCCGAGCGACGCGGATGCCGGCCCGCGCAAGGTTCGCACCGTCGTGGTGAAGCCGGACGGCACGATCATTTCGAGCGAGGCGCAGCCCCGCACCGCCGGTGCGCCGACGGATACGTCGGCGCCTGCGCGGTCGGCCACGCCGGTTGCGACCCCCCCGGAAGCCGCCGCGCCCGTGGACGAGCCCGTCCAGACGGCCGATGCGGAGCCTGAGGCTCCCGCCGCCGACACGCCGCCCGAGGACGTGTCGCAGCTGGCGGCTCCGGCCGCCGCACCGGCAAAGCCGCGCGTCCAGCCGGCCCCGGCCGCTGCCGCGCCGGCTGCCGCAACCCGCGCGCCCACTTCGGGCGGGTTCGTTGTCCAGGTGGCGTCGCAGCGTACCGAGGAGGCGGCGATCGCTTCCTACAAGGCGATGCAGCGCAAGTTCTCGAGCGTGTTCGGGTCGCAGGAGCCGAATGTCGTCCGCGCCGATCTCGGGGCCAAGGGTGTGTATTACCGCGCCCGCGTCGGTCCGATGGCAACCCGCGACCAGGCCGTCTCGTTCTGCGAGAGCCTGCGGGCCGCCGGCGGCGATTGCATCGTCCAGAAGAACTGACCCTGACAAGCGGCGGATTCCATCCGCCGCTTGCGGTCCGTCCAGCAAGCAGCTAAGGCCGAAGCATGACCGCCAAAGCATTTATTTCGGGCTGCGCGGGTCGCAGCCTTACGGCCGATGAAATCGCGTTCTTCCGCGACGAGCGGCCATGGGGCCTTATCCTTTTCAAGCGCAATATCGGAACGCCGGAAGAGGTCTGCGATCTCGTCGCAACCTTCCGCGACATCCTCGATGATCCGGACCGGCCGGTCCTGATCGATCAGGAGGGCGGCCGCGTCCAGCGGATCGCGCCGCCGCATTGGCGCAACCGCCCGGCGGCTCGTTTCGCCGGCGACCTCTATGCCGCCGACCAGGCTGCCGGAACGCCGCATGGCCTGGCTGCACGGCCGGCTGATCGCCTCTGACCTGATCGATCTCGGCATCACGGTCGATTGCGTTCCCGTGCTCGATGTCGGGACGGCGCACACCCATGCCGCCATCGGCAACCGCGCCTATGCCGAGGAGGCCGAGATCGTTTCGATCCTCGGGCGCGCCACCGCCGACGGCCTTGCCGCCGGTGGCGTACTGCCGGTGGTCAAGCACATGCCCGGCCACGGCCGCGCGACGGTCGACAGCCATTTGAGCCTGCCGGTGGTCGAAGCCAGCCTCGCTACCCTTGAACGATCGGACTTCGTGCCCTTCAAGGCGCTGAACGACCTGCCGATGGCGATGACGGCTCATATCGTCTTCACCGCCGTCGATCCGGAGCGCCCGGCTACGACGTCGCCCATCGTCGTCGAGCAGATCATTCGCGGCCGGATTGGCTTCGACGGGCTGCTTATGAGCGACGATCTCTCGATGAAGGCGCTGGGCGGCGATTATGCCAGCCGCGCGGCGGCGGTCCTTTCCGCCGGCTGCGATATGGTCCTGCACTGCAACGGCGTCATGGAAGAGATGACGGACGTGGCGCGCTCGGTTCCCGAACTGACGGGCAGGGCGGCGGAACGCGCCGCCGCGGCCCGTGCCGCGCGCAAGCCGCCGCATCCGCTGGACCGCGAGGCGGCAGAGGCGGAGTATGCCACCCTCGCCGAGCGAGCCGGCTGGCCGCCGGCGGTCGCCTGAGGCAGGATCGATCCGATGGCCGCGACCCGCGACAAGGACGGCCAGAGCGAACTCTGGGAGATGCAGGAAGCGCCGGACCGCAAGGAAGGCGATTCCGCCCTAGTCGTTGATGTCGATGGCTTTGAAGGTCCGCTCGATCTTCTCCTGGCACTCGCGCGCACCCAGAAAGTCGATCTCGCCAAGATCTCGATCCTGGCGCTGGCGGAACAATATCTCGCCTATATCGAACAATTGCGTCAGCTCCGCCTCGAACTCGCGGCCGATTATCTGGTCATGGCCGCCTGGCTGGCCTATCTGAAATCCCGGTTGCTGCTGCCGGCGCCTTCGCCGGATGAGGAGCCAAGCGGCGAAGAGATGGCGGCTGCGCTGGCATTCCGTCTTCGCCGGCTGGAAGCGATGCGCGATGCCGCCGCGAAGCTGGTCAACCGCGACCGGCTTGGCCGCGAAGTGTTTTCGCGCGGCATGCCCGAGCCGGTCGAAGTGATCCAGCACAGCGACTATGCCGCCACGCTCTACGACCTGTTGACTGCCTATGCCTCGCAGCGCCAGCGCCAGATGGTGTCGGTGGTGCATGTGCGGCGGCGACAGGTCTGGTCGCTGGCCGAGGCGCGCGAAGTGCTGACGCGGATGATCGGCAGCATCGCCGACTGGACCCCGGTCGACGTGTTCCTGTCGCCCTGGATCCAGACGCCTGAAATGCGGGCTACCGTGCTCGCCAGTTCCTTCAGCGCGAGCCTGGAGCTGGTTCGGGAGGGCAGGGTGGAATTGCGCCAGACAGCGCCCTTCGCGTCGCTCTACATGCGCGACCGGGACCGCGACGGCGCGGAGGTGAAGAACGATGCCTGAATTCGGAAATCTCACATCGCTTGCCCCGGAAGAACGCCGGATGGCGCTGCGCATGGTCGAGGCGATGCTGTTTGCCAGCGCGCAGCCCCTGGGCGCCCGAGAGATCGCCGCTCGCCTGCCGGAGGGCAGCGACGTCGAGGCGCTGATCCGCGAGTTGGAGCACGTCTATTCGGGGCGCGGCGTCAATCTGGTCCAGGTGGCGGGCAAGTACATGTTCCGCACGGCCAGCGATCTGGCCTTCCTGCTGCAGCGGGATGTCGGCGACCAGAAGAAGCTCTCGCGCGCGGCGCTGGAGACGCTGGCCATCATCGCCTACCACCAGCCCGTGACGCGCGCCGAGATCGAAGAGATCCGCGGCGTCTCGATCTCCAAGGGCACGCTCGACGTGCTGATGGAAGCCGGCTGGATCAAGATGCGCGGGCGCCGCCGGACGCCGGGCCGTCCCGTGACCTATGGCACCACGGAGACCTTCCTGGTGCATTTCGGGCTGGAGGCGATCGGCGACCTGCCGGGCCTCGATGAGCTCAAGGGCGCCGGCCTGCTCGACGGGCGGATCCCGCCCGGCTTCTCCGTGCCGGAGCCGCGCGATGGCGACGCGCTGCGCGACGACGAGGACCCGCTCGATCCCGACGATCTGCTGGCCGCAGGCCTCAGCGAACACGATTAAGCCTGTCCGGCGCTTCCGCTTGCGTCAGCCGGGCTCGCGCCTATGCTGCCGCTACGAAAGGTCTGCCGGGGGAGGTGGCCTGCGATCTGCCTGGGGAGGCCGCCTTGTCCAACATATCCATCAGCCGTCGTCGATTGTTCGCCATCAGTGCCGGCGCTGCCGCGGTGGCTGGTCTGCCGGCCGCTGTCCGGGCCGCGTCGCCGATGCGCGCGTGGATCGTCACCGGCGGCAAGGGTGGCGTGTTCTATCCCTATGGCCATGGGCTCGCCGAGGTCCTGTCCTCAGCCCATTTCGACTCCAAAGCCGAGGCGACCGGCGGCTCGGTCGATAATGCCCGGCTGGTCCACGCCGGCAAGGCCGACATCGGCTTCTCGACGGTCGATTCGGCCTATGACGCCCTTCACGGCGCCGGCGCCTACGCCAAGGACGGCAAGCTCGACCTGCGCGTTCTGGCCGTGCTGTACGATTCGTACCTGCACGTCGTCGCCAGCCAGCAATCCGGCATCGCGAGCATCGGCGACCTCAAGGGCAAGCGCGTATCGATCGGCTCGGCAGGATCGTCGACCGAGGCGATCGCCGACCGGGTGCTGGAGGCGGCCGGCATCGATCCGGCAAGCGGCGTGACGCGCGCCAATCTCGGCGTCGCTGAATCCGCCGCCGCGCTGAAGGACGGAAAGATCGACGCGTTCTTCTGGATCGGCGGCGTGCCGACCGCCGCCGTGGCGGAACTGGCCTCGGCCGGCAAGTCCGCGATCACCTTCGTGCCCACCGGCGTGGAACACGCGGCGATCGACAGGAAGTATCCGGGCCTCTACCGCGAACTCACTCTGCCCAAGTCGGTCTATGCCGGGATGACGGCCGACGTGCCGAGCCTCGGCGTCGCCAATGTGCTGATCCTATCCGCGAGCGCGAAGGATGATTTCGTCACCGCCGTGCTGACCGGGATTTTCGATAATCTCGACGCCGTGCACAAGGTGCACCCCGAGGCCGCACGGCTGGCGCTCGACCGCGCGGCGTCCACCACCGCCGTGCCGTTCCATCCCGCGGCCACAGCCTTCTACAAGGCCAGGGGTGCCTGAGCGGCGCGGCCTCGTCGGGCGCCATCTGTAAGGTCGAACTCGACGGCGGCGGCATCAGACGCTAAACCGCTCGCATGAGCGCAAGCACGCAATGGATCGAACGGACCGCCTGGGGGCGTCGCGGCACGGCAGGTGTCACGATCGCCGCCCGGCTCGGTTTCGAAGGGGTCACGCATCACTACGGCGACGCGCCGTCGCTGCGGGGCATCAATCTGCACGTGGAGCCGGGGGAGGTCGTCTGCCTCCTGGGCCGATCGGGCTGCGGCAAGACGACGCTTCTGCGCGTCACGGCCGGGCTTGAGCGCCCCTCCGGCGGCCGCATCACGGTCAATGGCCGGGAGATGGCGAGCGCGTCGGTATTCGTGCCGCCCGAGAAGCGCGGCGTCGGCCTGATGTTCCAGGATTATGCGCTATTTCCGCACATGACGATCCTGAAGAACGTCATTTACGGCCTCAACGACCTTCCCCGCGCCGAAGCCGAGCGCCAGGGCCGGCACGCTCTGGCCCGCGTCGGCCTGGACGGCTACGCCTCCGCCCATCCGCATGCTCTTTCCGGCGGCGAGCAGCAGCGCGTGGCGCTGGCGCGCGCGATCGCGCCGCGCCCGTCCATGCTGCTGATGGACGAGCCTTTCTCTGGCCTCGACAAGCGGCTGCGCGACCATGTCCGCGAGGAGACGATGGCGATCATCCGCGAGACGCGGGCGACTTGCATCATCGTCACGCACGACCCGGAAGAGGCGATGCGCATGGGTGACCGTATCGCGCTGATGCGCGGTGGCCAATTGCTGCAGGTTGGCACGCCGCGCCACCTTTATGAGCATCCGGTCGATCTCTACGCGGCCCGTTTCTTCTCGGAATTGAACGAGTTCGAGGCGAGCGCCAAGGGCGGTCTCGTCGAGACGCCGATCGGCAGTTTCAGCGCGCGCGGCCATGCGGACGGCACCACCATGTCGATCGGCGTGCGGCCGCAGGGCGTCGGATTTGCCATTGCCGGTGACGGGGTGCCGGGACGGATCGTCGGGCACCAGTTTCTGGGCGAAGTCGACCTGCTCAGCGTGGCGGTCGACGGCATCGACGTACCGATCCGGATGCGCACCCGCGACAACACCACGCCCTATGTCGTCGGCAGCACGGTGTGGCTCAGCATAGACCGACGCGACGTCCTCGTGTTTGCGAAACCGGCCGAATAACCCTACATGCGGGTAAGATGGTTGGTTGCGGGCGAAAGATCCGTCTGCGATAGTCCCCCACCAAACGCATAGCGCGTGATTTTTGTGGAGATGAGTTGATGGGTTCTTTCAGCATCTGGCACTGGCTTATCGTGCTGGTGATCGTCCTCCTGCTCTTCGGCAAGGGGAAGATTTCGGATGTGATGGGTGACATGGCGAAGGGCGTCAAGAGCTTCAAGAAGGGGCTTGCCGACGACGACGAACCCACCACCACCGCGAAGCCTGTAATCGACAACAAGCCTTCCGATGTCGTTTCGTCGAATACCGACGAGAAGACCCGCGCCAGCTAAGTCCTGAACAAGGGCCGGGAAGCTGCTCCGCCGCCGCGCTCCTTGAGCGCGGATCGCAGGGCAGACCAATCGGTGTGAGAGTATGCTGGATATCGGTTGGAGCGAAATTCTCGTCATCGCAGTCGTGGCGATCGTCGTGGTGGGTCCGAAGGACCTGCCGCCGATGCTGCGAGCCCTTGGACGTACTATTTCCAAGATGCGCAGGATGGCGGGCGAATTTCAGGGTCAGTTCAACGAGGCGCTCAAGGAAGCCGAGCTCGACGACGTCAAGAAGTCGTTTGACGAGCTTCGCGGCCTGAACCCGATGAACGACATCAAGAACAGCCTGAACCCGCTTTCGGGTCCGATGGCCAAGCCGTCGCCATCGCCGGTCCCGCCGGCGGCCGACCAGCCGGCGCAGCTCTTGACGGCGACGGATATCGAGCCGGCCGCGCCGCTCGAGACCCCGCCATCCGTCGCTACGGCCGAACCGGTCGTCGCGCCGAAGCCCAAGCGCGCCGTCGCGCGCAAGCCAGAAGTTGCGACGGGCGAAGGCGACGCGCCGAAGCCCCGTGCTTCGCGAGCCAAGCCCAAGTCGGTCAATGGCGAGGATGCGGATGCTCCCAAGCCGGCGCCGCGCGTCCGCAAGCCGAAGCCCGTGGTGGTAGAAAGCCCGGCTGCCATTGAAGCACCGGTCTCCAGCGCCAGCGTTCCCGCTGCCATCGAGCCGCCGGCCGTCGCCAGCGTGACTGAAGAGCCCAAGACATGAGCGACAAGCCTTCGGCCGAAGACGACATCGAAGCCAGCCGCATGCCGCTCATGGAGCATTTGATCGAGTTGCGCTCGCGACTGATCAAGACGCTCGCCGCGGTGCTCGTCGCCTTCCTGCTCTGCTTCTATTTCGCCGGCACGATCTACAACATCCTGGTCATCCCCTATGAGTGGGCGGTCGGCCCGGCGCAGGACGTCAAGCTCATCTACACCGCGCCGCAGGAGTTCTTCCTGACGCAGATGAAGCTGGCGCTTTATGGTGCGGTGTTCATTGCGTTCCCCGTGATCGCGATGCAGATCTACAAGTTCGCGGCGCCGGGCCTCTACAAGCATGAGAAGCGGGCCTTCGTGCCCTATCTCATTGCCACCCCGATCCTGTTCGTGACCGGTGCGGCGCTCGTCTATTTCCTAATCCTGCCGATGGCGCTGCACTTCTTCCTGTCGTTCCAGCAGACGAGCGGGGACGGCAAGGCGCAGATCGAGGCACTGTTCAAGGTCAACGAGTATCTCGGTCTGATCATGACCCTGACGCTCGCCTTCGGCATCGTGTTCCAGCTTCCGGTGGTCCTCACGCTGCTGGGCCGCGCCGGAATCGTATCGAGCCAGATGCTGCGGGCCAAGCGGCGCTATGCGATCGTGCTCGCCTTCGTCGTGGCCGCCGTGCTGACGCCGCCGGACATGATCAGCCAGATCTCGCTCGCCATCCCGGCCATGCTGCTCTACGAATTGTCGATCCTTTCGGTCCGCATGGTCGAGCGCAAACGCGCCGAAGCCGCGGCGGACGAGGCAGAGGACGAGACGGAGTAGCGTCACGCCTCTGCAAGTGTCTTGGAGCCACGCCTTCCCCTTGGGATCACGTGGCTCTTTTCGTTTCCGGCGTCGCTGGGGCGATGGTTTGTGTCCAATCTCCGCCTGCGTGCAACGCTGCCGGGTTGATCCTTCGCCAGTCTCCTACTATCCGTCATCCGGCGAATGCTTTGCTCCTTCGCGGCCGGGACAACGGCCGCCTTCTCTTCGAGGCACGATCATGCTCGACATCAAATGGATCCGTGACAACCCTGACGCGCTCGACCGCGCGCTCGCCAGTCGTGGAGCCGAGCCGATCTCGTCGAAGCTGATCGCGCTGGACGAGGCGCGCCGCGCCCATATCGTCCAGGTCCAGGCCGCCCAGGAACGCCGCAACGCCGCCTCCAAGGAGATCGGCAAGGCCAAGGCCGCCAAGGACGAGGAAACTGCCCAGCGGTTGATGGCCGAAGTCTCCACCATCAAGGAGTTCCTCGCCCACGCCGAGGAGACGGAGCGCCGCCTCAACAAGGAACTCGACGACGCGCTGGCGGTGATCCCGAACACGCCGCTCGAGGACGTGCCGGTCGGCGCCGACGAGCACGACAATGTTCCGTATTTCGGTCGCAACCAGACGGAAGCGCAGGCTGCCGAGGCGCGTCCGAAGAAGCGTGTCCTTCCCTTTGCCGCGAAAGAGCATTTCGAGATCGGCGAAGCGCTCGGGTTGATGGATTTCGAAACCGCTGCCAAGCTTTCCGGCAGCCGTTTCGTCGTGCTCAAGGGGCAGCTTGCCCGGATGGAGCGCGCGATCGGCCAGTTCATGCTCGACGTGCACACCGGCGAGCATGGCTACACCGAGGTGCAGCCGCCGCTGCTGGTCAAGGACGACGCGCTCTACGGAACGGCGCAGCTGCCGAAATTCGCCGAGGACCTGTTCAAGGCCGGCGAGCAGCATTGGCTGATCCCGACCGCCGAGGTGCCGCTGACCAATCTGGTGCGCGAATCCATCCTCGACGAAAAGGAGCTGCCGCTGCGCTTCACGGCGCTGACGCCCTGCTTCCGGTCGGAAGCGGGATCGGCCGGCCGCGACACGCGCGGCATGCTGCGCCAGCACCAGTTCAACAAGGTCGAGCTGGTCTCGATCACCACGCCGGAAACCTCGATCGACGAGCATGAGCGCATGCTCTCCTGCGCCGAGGCTGTGCTGAAGAAGCTCGACCTGCATTACCGCGTCATGACGCTTTGTACGGGCGACATGGGCTTCGGCTCGCGCAAGACCTATGACATCGAGGTCTGGCTACCGGGGCAGGACGCCTATCGCGAGATTTCCTCCGTCTCTGTCTGCGACGATTTCCAGGCCCGGCGCATGAATGCGCGCTATCGCCTCGGCGGCGCCGAAAAGGGCAACCGCTTCGTCCACACGCTGAATGGCTCGGGCACCGCGGTCGGTCGCGCGCTGATCGCCGTCATCGAGAACTATCAAAACGAGGACGGCACCATCACCGTTCCGGCGGTGCTGAAGCCCTATATGGGCGGCCTGGACAAGGTCGGCTGAGGGCCTCCCGGCCCCATGGCGGTCCGATCCCGGGTGTGAGCAACGATCCCTGAACAGCGAAGGCTGACCCAGACATGCGTATCCTGATCACCAATGATGACGGCATCCACGCACCCGGACTTGCCGTGCTGGAGCGCATCGCGCGGACCCTGTCCGACGATGTCTGGGTCGTCGCCCCGGAAACCGACCAATCGGGCCTCGCGCACTCGCTGACGCTGAACGATCCGCTGCGGCTGCGCGAGGTTTCCGAGCAGACCTTTGCCGTGCGCGGCACGCCGACCGATTGCGTCATCATGGCCGTCCGCAAGGTGCTGGATCGGGCGCCGGACCTGGTGCTCTCCGGCGTCAATGCCGGCCAGAACGCCGCCGACGACGTGACCTATTCGGGCACGGTCGCCGGCGCGATCGAAGGGACGCTGCTCGGCATTCCGTCGATTGCTCTGAGCCAGGCCTATGAAGCCGTAGACGGCAAGCGTGTCATCCCGTGGGAGACCGTCGAGGCGCATGCCCCGCGCATCCTGCAGAAGCTGGTGGCGCATGGCTGCCCGCGCGGCGTGCTCTACAATCTCAATTTCCCGAACACGGCGCCCGGCCTCGTCGCTGGTGTTGAAGTGACGTCGCAGGGCGTCGTCACGCACGGCCTCAGCGTCGATGAGCGTCACGATGGCCGGGGCAATCCCTATTTCTGGCTCAAGCATCAGCGCATCGCCGAGGAACATGCGGCGGGAACGGACGTCAACGCCATCCGGCGCGGCGTCATCTCGGTCACGCCGCTGCGCATCGACATGACCGCCTACGACCAGGCGCATGAGCTGAATGCGCTGTTCGACTAGGCGCTTTTTGGGGCTCTCTGGCCGAACTGGCGGCCGGGGCGGCCTTGATCTGCCCCGAAATGACGCAAAATCGTCGCCAGCGCTGCGCGCAATAAGACGCCGTTTACCACCTTGCCTGCATGAGTAGGGCTCAGAAGGCGAGGGCGCGTAGCGTATGGCACTCGAGGCAGTCCAGTTTCATCCGACCGAGTTCGAGGCGTTCGACGACAATCTCGTTCCGATCGCCCAGTTCCTGCTGCGGCTCCGCCAGTTCGGCATCATGGATCGCCGCATGGTGGATGCCTTTGAATCCATTCCCCGACCGCTCTTTCAGCCGACCGACGCCAAGCGCGGTCCGCTCTTTGGCGAGCGGCCCCAGCCGATCGATTGCGGGCAGCTCGACACGCCGCCGATTCTCGCGGCGCGCATGATCGAGGCGCTGGCGCCGACGACGCGCTGCCGAGTCCTGGAAGTCGGCACCGGCACGGGCTATCTCGCCGCCGTCCTGTCGCGGCTTTCCCGGCGCGTCTATACCGTCGACCGCTTCCGCACTCTCGCCGCGGCGGCGCAGGCTCGGTTCGAGATGCTTCGCATCGCCAACATCACCTCGGTGTTCGGCGATGGCCTCGACGGCTGGCCGGAGAAGGGGCCTTTCGATCGAATCATTTCCTCGGCCTCGGCCGCGTCGGTTCCGCCCGCTTTCGTCGAGGCGCTGAGCACGAGCGGTACGCTGGTGATGCCGATCGGTCCGGATGACGGCATCCAGACGATCACCCGCTTCATTCGGGTCGACCGCCAGCTGGTCGCAACCCCGATCTGCCCGGTTCGCATGGTGCCGCTGATCCGGGGCAAGGCCGCCCGGCTTTAGAAACGCGCCTGCTGTCGCGACTCGTTTCCATGGTCCTTGCGAGACTTTGCGCCGCTCGTCCCGCGTGCGTCGGATCCGTCTCGGTGGCGTCTCCACCGCATGGCGCGGAATCGCCTCTCGCTTCGAATTCGGCGTGCCATGCCGGGCGTGTATATCTTAACCGCCCCGCTGGACGGCTGCCGCGCGGAATGCGGCGGAAGCGCGGGATTCTGTGGGCGGCGTCTTCGTTTTCACAGGATGCCGACGAAGTTTCCCGTCGTGCTTAAGCCTTTATCAACGTTACCAGCGTTTATTGGCGTCATGTGTGGTGTGGCGTTGCGAGTAGGCTCGATGTGCAGAAATGCTTCCTCTTTTCGGTCTCGGACTCTCTCTCAGGTTGCGGTCATTGCGCTCCTTTCGGGGCTGACCGCGGCCTGCAGCGCTGACGGTTCGCGCTACGGTTCGATCTTTACCGGCAGCACCGCAAACCAGAAGCAGATCATCGGCGGTTCGCAGCCGATGCCGGCTCCGGTCGATTACAGCAGCAACAACAGCGATGTCGTCGCGACGCCGCCGCCTTCGCGCGGCGTGAGCCGTTCCGACCTGCCGCCGATGTTGCCGGGTGTCCAGCAGGGCTCGCAGCAGCCCATGGCCGCCGCGCCTTCCTACGGATCTTCCGCGACCTACCAGCAGCCGCGTTCCTATACGCCGCCCTCCGATACGGTTGGCTCGATCCAG
Source organism: Kaistia sp. UC242_56 (assembly GCF_044452255.1). NCBI lineage: Bacteria > Pseudomonadati > Pseudomonadota > Alphaproteobacteria > Hyphomicrobiales > Kaistiaceae > Kaistia > Kaistia sp. UC242_56. Next base: position 2,821,401 of record NZ_JBIOAN010000002.1, on the reverse strand, counting down.
TCCTCCGCTCCGGCGCAGGTTGCCTCTGCCGTCCAGCCGCCGCGCCGCGGCGGTGCCTGGTCGACCGAAGGCGGCACGGTCGTGACGCTCGGGCCGGGCGAGACGCTTTCGTCGGTGTCGCGTCGCTATGGCGTTCCGATCAAGGAACTGGCCCGCGTCAACAATATCGGCAATCCGTCGCAGGTCGGCGCCGGCACACGCCTGACGATCCCGACCTATGGCCAGGGCAATGCCGCCGTCGCCGAGGCGCCTGCCGCTTCGTCGCCGCAGGGTCGTGACAACACGCAGCTGGTCGCCGGTCCGGCACCGGCCGGCGAGCGCAAGCCCATGGCTTCGGCCGAAGGCGCGCCGCTGAATGGTCTGCATGTGGTTTCGCCTGGCCAGACGCTTTCCTCGATCGCCCGCCTCTATGGCGTCAGCGCCAAGGATCTGGCTGCTGCCAACAGCCTGACCTCGACCAACCAGTTGAAGTCCGGCCAGAAGCTCCGCATCCCGGGCAATAACGGCAACCCGCAGGCTGTCGCGCTGCGCAACGATCCGACCCGTCGCGAGGAAAAGCCGCAGGGCGAGGATCCGAACGCCAAGCCGAACGCCGCCAATGCGCCGCAGAAGTCGCTTGGCGACGACGCGGCTGCCGCGGCAAAGCCGACCGAGACCGCCTCGATCGCTAAGCCGGCAACGCCGAACCAGCCGGTGGCCTATGCGCCGCCGTCCGAGCCGGCCACGCCTGCCGCAACGAACGCCAGCGCCGATCCCGGCTCCGCCAACGGCACCACGTTCCGCTGGCCGGTGCGCGGACGCATCATCACCGGCTTCGGCGCTTCGGCGACGGGCGAGAAGAATGACGGCATCAACCTCGCCGTTCCGGAAGGCACCTCGATCAAGGCGGCCGAGGCCGGCACCGTGATCTATGCCGGCAACGAGCTGGAAGGCTACGGCAACCTGGTGCTCGTCCGTCACGCCGACGGCTGGGTCTCCGCCTACGCCCACAACAGCAAGATCCTGGTCAAGCGCGGCGACGCCGTGCGTCGCGGCCAGATCATCTCGCAGGCCGGCGCGTCCGGTTCCGTCAACGCACCGCAGCTTCACTTCGAGCTCCGCAGGGGCTCGAAGCCGGTCAACCCGCTGGATTACCTGCAGAGCTGACCGACTTTCTGACCGGCCCAATCTCATCTCGTGAGGGATTTTCCGGTCTACTACTGGCGGGGCGGCTTCAGCCCGTAAGAGCGACCCCAAGTCGCCCCGCCAGATCCTGCACGTACTGCCAGGCGACGCGACCCGATCGCGCGCCACGCGTCGTCGACCACTCCAGTGCCTCGGCGCGCAGGACCTCCGGCGCCACCTTCAGCCCGAAATGCTCGGCATAGCCGTTGACCATGGCGAGATAGTCGTCCTGGCTGCACTTGTGGAAGCCGAGCCAGAGGCCGAAGCGGTCCGACAGCGACACCTTCTCCTCGACCGCCTCGCCGGGATTGATCGCCGTCGAGCGCTCGTTCTCCATCATGTCGCGCGGCAGCAGATGGCGCCGGTTCGACGTGGCGTAGAACACGACATTCTCTGGCCGTCCCTCGACACCGCCATCCAGCGCCGCCTTCAGCGACTTGTACGACGTGTCGTCATTGTCGAAGGAGAGATCGTCGCAGAACAGGATGAACCGGCGGTCGAGACCGCGAACCAGCGTCATCAGCTCCGGCAGGCTGTCGATATCCTCGCGGTGGATCTCGATCAGCTTCATCGCATGGCCGCCGGGCAGCTTCGACGGATCGCTGTTAATCGTCGCATGCGCCGCTTTGACCAGCGAGCTCTTGCCCATGCCGCGCGCGCCCCACAGCAGCACGTTGTTGGCAGGCAGGCCGCGCGCGAAACGGTCGGTATTTTCGACCAGGATGTCGCGCACCCGGTCGACGCCCTTGAGCAGCACCATCTCGACGCGATTGACCTTCGGCACGGGCTGCAGCGTGCCGGTGGAAGCCTGCCAGACGAAGGCATCCGCGGCGTCAGGGTTGAATTCCGGCCGTGCCGGCGGGACCGCGCGCTCGATCAGGGCGATCAGCCGGTCAAGACGATCGGCGACGGATTTCAGCGTATCTTCTGTCACAGTCATTTCCTCGGGCCGATCCCCACCTCCCGCGTATCGGGAGGGCTGAGGGCGCGCCGGCGGCTGGGGTGAAGTCGTGCGGAGGGAGGGGCAAACCCCTCATCCGGCCCTCCGGGCGATCTCTTCCCGCGTGCAAGCGAGGGCTCCGGACGACATTCGCCACTATCATGCCGGTGCGGCCATTTGCAAAGGCCTGCCGCGTGGTTATATTCCGCGCCGTTTCGCGTACCGCTGTCTCTCCCTATGTGAAGGTCGGCGCAAACCACGCGTCTTGATCGGACGGGCCACCAGCGGACCCGCCAACGCTACAGGGAGCAATTACTCAATGTTCATTACCCCCGCCTTCGCACAGGCCGCCGGCGCTTCCGCTGGTGGTGCCGACCTGCTGATCCAGTTCGTGCCGTTCATCTTCGTCTTCGCGATCATGTGGTTCCTGATGATTCGGCCGCAGCGGCAGAAGCAGAAGGCGCACCAGGAAATGATCAAGGGCGCGCGCCGCGGTGACACGGTCGTGCTGTCGGGCGGCCTGATCGGCAAGATCAACAAGGTCGTGGACGATTCCGAGCTGCTGCTGGAAGTCGCCGAAGGCGTCCGCGTTCGTGTTTCGCGTGCCTCCATTGCCGACGTGCGCGCCAAGGGCGAGCCGGCCAAGGACGGCGAGTAAGCCAGCCTCTAGCTCCCCTGATGAAACGGCCCGCCTGAGGGCCGAGATCGACTGGAACGGTTTCCATGCTGCACTTCACACGCTGGAAGATGATTGCGATCCTGACCGTCGTTGTGGTCGGGCTCCTCGCGGCGCTTCCCAATCTCTTCTCGAAGGAAACCGTCGATTCCTGGCCGAGCTGGGTGCCGAAACGGCAAATGGTTCTCGGCCTGGATCTCCAGGGGGGTGCCTATCTTCTCTATGAGGTGGATCGGCAGGACTATGTGCAGAAGCGCCTGCGCTCGCTTGTGGGCGACATCCGCAAGGCGATGTTGCAGGAGCCGCGCATCGGCTATTCGGGTCTGGGCGTGCAAGGGCAGGGCGTGCAGCTCCGCATCCGCGACCTCTCCCAGCTCGACGAGGTCAAGAAGCGCCTCGAGCCGCTGCGCAACCAGCTCGCGACCTCCGCGCTCGGCGGCACCGCCGTCAACGAATTCGACCTGACGGTCGGTAATGACGGCCTCGTCCAGATGGCCTATTCGACCGCCGGTCTCGATCAGCGCATCCGCCAGATCGTCGATCAGTCGATCGAGGTCATCGGTCGCCGTATCGACCAGCTCGGCACCGTCGAACCCTCGATCCAGCGCCAGGGCTCGGACCGCATCCTGGTCGAGGCTCCCGGCCTCGACGATCCCGAGCGCCTGAAGACGCTTGTCGGCCAGACCGCGCAGTTGACCTTCCATCTTGTCGACACCGGCGTTTCGCCGACCGCCGACACGCGCAAGCCCGGCACGATCGTCCTCAATTCGACCGATACGCCGCCAGTGCCCTACGTGCTCGAGGAGGCCCCGCTTCTGACGGGCGAGGATCTGACGGACGCCCAGGCGACCTTCGATTCCCGCACCAACGAACCGGTCGTGTCGTTCCGCCTTTCGAGCGCGGGCGCCCGTGTCTTCGGCGACGTGACGCAGAAGAATGTCAACCGGCCCTTCGCCATCGTTCTCGACGACAAGGTGATTTCGGCCCCGGTCATCCGCGAGCCGATCCTGGGCGGCTCCGGCCAGATCTCCGGCAATTTCTCGATCCAGTCCGCCAACGACCTGGCCATCCTGCTGCGCGCCGGCTCGCTGCCGGCCAAGCTGACGATCGTCGAGGAGCGCAACATCGGTCCGGGCCTCGGCGCCGACTCGATCCGCTCGGGCAAGATCGCCGCCATCATCGGCACCGCCGCCGTCTGCGCCTTCATGGTCATGACCTATGGCGTGCTGGGCTGGATCGCCAACATCGCGGTGATCGTCAACGTCATCCTGATTTTCTCTATCGTCACCATCTTGGGGGCGACTTTATCGCTACCGGGCATCGCCGGCGTGATCATCACGGTTGGAACGGCGGTGGACTCCAACGTTCTGATCTATGAGCGCATACGAGAAGAGTTCCGAGCCGGGCGATCCGCGATCGCCTCGATCGATGCCGGCTTCCACAAGGCGCTCGGCACCATCCTCGACGCGAACGTGACCACGCTGATCGCCGCGCTCGTGCTGTTCTACATGGGTTCCGGCCCGATCCGCGGCTTCGCCGTCACGCACGCCATCGGCGTCGCGACGACGATGTTCACGGCGTTCACCTTCACCCGCCTCCTGGTTGCGATGTGGGTGCGCTGGCGCCGTCCGACCAAGATTTCGCTCTGAATCGAAGCGAGGACAGAAACCCATGGCTCATCTTCGCATCGTACCCGACAACACCAAGATCCCGTTCATGCGGATGCGGAAGTGGACGTTTCCGCTTGCCGCTTTCCTTTCGATCATGTCGGTGATCCTGTTCTTCACCGTCGGTCCCAACTACGGCATCGACTTCCTCGGCGGCACCGTCATCGAGATTCAGACCAAGGACGCCAAGCCGGATCTCGGCAAGCTGCGTTCGACGTTGAACGGCCTCGGCCTCGGCGACGTCCAGGTTCAGACCATTGGCGCTGACAATTCGATCCTTATCCGCATGGGCCAGCAGGACGGCGGCGAGGAGGCCCAGCAGGCGGCAATCGGCAAGATCCGCACGGCGCTCGTCGATCAGGCGGAGTTCCGCCGCACCGAGATCGTGGGACCGCGCGTGTCTGGCGAACTGGCGTCCAAGGGCGCGCTCGCCATGCTCGTCACCTTCGCGGCGATCGCCATCTACGTCTGGTTCCGGTTCGAATGGCAGTTCGCTGCCGGCTCGATCATCTCGGCCGCCAACGTCGTGGTCATGACCTTCGGCTTCTATGTCGTCACGCAGCACGAGTTCAATCTGACCTCACTTGCCGCGATCCTGACGACGATCGGCTATTCGCTCAACGATACGGTCGTGGTCTATGACCGAATTCGAGAGACGCTGCGCAAGTACAAGAAGATTCCGCTCGGCGATCTGATCGACCGCGCCATCAACGACATGCTCGGTCGTACCGTCATCACGACGGTGACCACGCTGATCGCACTGTTCTCGCTCTATATCTTCGGCGGCGAGGTCATCCAGGCGTTCACGCTGGCCATGATCTTCGGCGTGCTGGCGGCCATCTTCTCGTCGGTCTGCGTGGCTGCGCCGATCCTGATCTATTTCGGCCTGCGCTCGGACCAGATGTCGAAGAAGGAAGACGTGGAGGCGGCCGGAAAGGCCTGAGCCTCGATGGCGCTCTTCACGCGACCGTCCGTCTCGCTGCGTGACCAGCACTTTCCTGGTCAGGCCCCGATCGATGTCTACGGCGAAGGGGTATTCCGCTTCGCCGAGATGTCGCATCCGGGCTCGCTTCTCTGCCTGCCGAGCGGTATCTATGGATGGCCGGTCGGCAGCGTGGCGGAGATCACGGCCGAGACGCTGGCGGATGTGTTCGCCGAAGCGGCGGATGTCGCCCTGCTGGTGATCGGTTGCGGCCGTGACATCGGGGCGGTGCCGAAAGAACTGCGGCAGCAGCTCCGCGATAGCGGGATCGGCCTCGAGGTGATGGCGACCGGCCCGGCCGTCCGCACCTACAACATCCTGCTCGCCGAGGGCCGCCCTGTCGCGGCGGCGCTCGTCGCCATCTGATTGGTTTCGTTCCATGGACGTCTTCGCTCTTTGCGCCGATGAAGTGCGTGCGCATGACCGTGATCGGTTCCTCGCCGATCTGTTCGCGCCCGAGGCGAAGCGGCGCTATCTCTTCGCGCTTCATGCCTTCAATCTCGAGATCGTGCGGGTGCGAGAGCTGGTGAGCGATCCCATGCCCGGCGAGATCCGCCTTCAATGGTGGCGCGACGTGCTGTCGGGCGAGGCTAGGGGCGAGGTCGCCGGCCACCCTGTCGCGGCCGCGCTGCTCGAGACGATCGGCCTGCACCACCTGCCGCGCGCGGCCTTCGACAATCTGATCGAGGCGCATATCTTCGATCTCTACAATGATCCGATGCCGACGCTGGGCGATCTCGAAGGCTATGCCGGCGAGACGGCTTCCGTACTGATCCAGCTGGCAGCGCTTATTCTCGCGGGCGGCGAGGATCCGCATACGGCGGATGCGGCTGGCCATGCCGGCGTGGCGCAGGCGCTCACCGGGCTGATGCGCGCGCTGCCGTTCCACGCCCGCCGCCAGCAACTCTTCCTCCCCGCCGATCTCATGGAGCAGCACGGGGTCAGGGCGGAAGATATCTTCGCAGGACGCACGACGCCGGAACTGCTTGCCCTGCTCGCCGACCTGCGCGAGACCGCGCGGCGGCATCTCGATGCCGGTCGGGCCGCACTTGCGCATGCCGATCGCATCGCGCTGCCCGCCTTCCAGCCGGTCGCGCTCGTCGAGCCGATGCTCCGGCTGATGGACCGGCCCGGCTACGATCCCTTCCAGACGACGATCGATCCGCCGCAATGGAAGCGGCAATGGTGGCTCTGGCGCGCCGCGCGCCGGGGCGGGTTTTAGGGGGCGGGCGACCTCAGCCTCCCTCAGGGACCTTCGTATTGGCACCATCCTCAACATGCTGAGGAGGCCCGGAGGGCCGTCTCGAAGCACGCAGAGCTGCGCGGGTATCGAGATTGGCCGCAAAGCCGTGCGTCCTTCGACGCTTCGCTTCGCGAAGCACCTCAGGATGATGGAGATGGGAGACGGGCAGACCGTCCGTCTCGGGTTCTGCGAAGGTCACGTCGGGGAGAGATGAGCCTCTGCCGACCGATCGCGCCCCTCAAGCCGCGCCGTGCGTCAGCACGTCGATGTTGTGGGCGTGGCGGACGGCGCCGCGGGCGGCTTCGTTCTGGTTGAAGATTTCCAGGGTCTCGGTCTCGTCATCGACGACCGGCATGAGGGCCGGATCCATGTAGCTGGCCTTGTCCGGGTCGGCTTCGATGCGCCGGCGCTGCCATTCGAGCTTGCCGAGCAGCCAGAGCAGTCGGCCGCTCTTGCGCACCGTCTCGATCGCGTGGCGCGGATAGAAACGCCAGACCGGTTCGACGGGCAGGCCGGGGCGGCGGTCGAGCCGATCCTTGAAGCGGATGACGCCGCCCTGCAATGGGTGGACATGCTCGACGTCGACGGAGGTCGAGAACCACATCAGCAGCTTCATGATGCTGGTTGTGCGGACGCCGGTCGCGGCGGCGCGGCGCAGGATCGTCAGCATGTGCTCGGGCGAATAGAACAGCCGCCAGGCATCGCGGTAGATGCCTTCCCATTCCTGCTGCGACATGCGCTCATGGCCGGTGACGGCATGTTCGAGGTCGTATTTGTTCAGGTCCGCATCCATCGCCACGCCCTTGCGGTGCAGGGTCTGGTGGTCCTCGGAGCCGGGCAGCGGCGTCAGGAAGAAGAACTCCAGGATATCGAGCGGCAGTTCGCGCTGGATGATGCCGATGTCGCGGCGGATGCTCTCGGGCGTATCGTTGGGAAAGCCGAGGATGTAGCCGGCATAGGTGATGATGCCCTGGTGCTTCCACTCGAGCAGCATGCGGCGATATTCGGTGATCTTGTTCTGGCGCTTCTTGGCGGCCATCAGGCTGTCGGGGTTGATGTTTTCGAGCCCGATGAAGACGCGGCTGACGCCGGCCCGTTTGCACTTCTCGATGAAGTTCGGGATCTTGTGGCAGAGCGTATCGACCTGGACCATCAAGCCGATCCGCATGCCTTCCTTCTCACGCAACGCAATGATGCGGTCGAGTATGATCTCCCAATCCCGGTTGCGGGCGAAATTGTCGTCGGTGATGAAGTAGTTGTGGATGCCCTGGGCGAGGTTCTCGCGGATCAGCTTCTCCACGTCGTCCGGCGACCGGCGGCGTGATTTGCGACCCTGCACGTTGATGATGGTGCAGAACGAACACTGGAACGGGCAGCCGCGCCCGGCATCGAAGCTGGTGTTGCCGCCCAGCGTCCGCGCGACGTAGCCGGCCGGCAGGAAGGGCGGCGGCGTGCCTTCGACGCTCGGCAGGTCCTTCATGTAGTTGTAGAGCGGCTGCAGGGTTCCAGCCGCCGCGTCCAACAGGACACGGTCGAGACGGTCCTCCGCCTCGCCGGCGAACAGGCTGACTCCGATGTCCAGCGCCTGCTGAAGGTCGACATGCAGATCCGGCAGCATGGCGAGGCAGCCGGAAACATGAAACCCGCCCATGGCGACCGGAATGCCCGCCGCACGCAAGGGACGGGCGAGGTCGAGGGCGCGCGGATATTGGTTCGACTGGACGCCGACCAGGCCGACCAGCCCGAAATTGCCGTGGCGCCGGAAGTCCTCGATCACCTGGTCGATGCGTACCCGCGTGTTGGTCTCGTCGATGGCGCGGATGTCGATGGTCACGTCCTCGCCGAACACCTGGCGAGCCTCGCAATCCGCGGCAAGGCCGTAGAGGCTCGCCAGCGAGTTGGAGGGGATCGATGACCGGTACCAGCGGATCACATAGCCATCGTCGTCATAATGCGACGGCTTGATCAGCAGCAGAAGAAAGGGCCGCTTCATGGGCGGGCCCTGCAATGCACATCGGACTGCATGTCTGGCTTTCCCCCTTGCGGCGGTTCTAGCGCATGCGAATTCTCAGACTGGGCATTTCAACAGGCTTCGACGATTACTGTACGGAAGGCCGGCGCGTTCGGCAATGCCAAGCGCGCCGGCCGGAGTCTTGCCGGCTATTCAGCGGCGGCGACCGAGGTCTGGCCGCCCAGCCAGGCGGAGGCGTCGGCGCGGGCACGGGCCGTCAGCGCCTTCTTCTTGGCGACGGTCTTGTCGGTGCCGCGCAGCTTCACGCCCGGCTCCTTCGGGATCTCGATCGGCGGGAACAGGCCGAAATTGACGTTCATCGGCTGGAAGGAGCGGCTGCCGGCTGCATCGTCGACGAGATGGCCGCCGGTGATGTGGCCGAGCAGGGCGCCGAAGGCCGTGGTGACCGGTGGCGTGACCGGCGCTTCGCCGAGACGCTCGGCGGCGGCGAAGCGTCCGGCCAGCAGGCCGATCGATGCCGATTCGACATAGCCCTCGCAGCCGGTGATCTGGCCGGCGAAGCGCAGGCGCGGTTGAGCCTTCAGGCGGAGCAGCGGATCGAGCAGCTTGGGCGAATTCAGGAATGTGTTGCGATGCAAGCCGCCGAGGCGCGCGAACTGCGCGTTCTCGAGGCCTGGGATCATCCGCAGCACGTCGGTCTGCGCGCCATATTTCAGCTTCGTCTGGAAGCCGACCATGTTGTAGAGCGTGCCGAGTGCATTGTCCTGGCGCAGCTGGACGATGGCGTGCGCCTTGACGGTGGGGTTGCGCGGGTTGGTGAGGCCGACCGGCTTCATCGGGCCGAAGCGCAGCGTCTCGCGGCCGCGTTCGGCCATGATCTCGATCGGCAGGCAGCCGTCGAAATAGGGCGTCGAGGCTTCCCAGTCCTTGAAGTCGGCCTTGTCGCCAGCGATCAGCGCATCGAGGAAGGCGTTGTACTGCGCCTCGTCCATCGGGCAGTTGATGTAGTCGGCGCCATTGCCGCCCGGCCCGACCTTGTCGTAGCGGGACTGGAACCAGGCGATGTCCATGTTGATCGAGTCGAAATAGACGATCGGCGCGATGGCATCGAAGAAGGCGAGTTCATCGGCGCCGGTGAGGCCCCGGATCGCTTCCGACAGGTCCGGCGAGGTGAGGGGGGCCGGTGGCGACAATGACGCTATCCCACTCGGCCGGCGGCAAGCCGGCGATCTCGTTGCGGTCGATGGTGACGAGGGGATGGTCTTCCAGCGCCTTGGTGACGGCCTGGGAGAAGCCTTCGCGGTCGACGGCGAGCGCGCCGCCGGCGGGAACCTGGTTGGCATCGCCCATGCGCATGATGAGCGAATTTGCCATCCGCATTTCCGCATGCAGCAGGCCGACCGCATTGGTCTCGGCGTCGTCGGAGCGGAAGGAGTTGGAGCAGACGAGCTCGGCCAAGCCGTCCGTCTTGTGGGCGTCCGTCTCGCGGACCGGGCGCATCTCGTGCAGGACGACGGGAATGCCGCGATTGACGATCTGCCAGGCGGCTTCGGAGCCGGCCAAACCGCCGCCGATGATGTGAATGGGATCTGTTTTCATGGCGCGGAGATTATTGCGCCGGAGCCGTTCGGACAACCGCGCAGTTCGCAGTTCGGTCCGGACAAAAGAAAACGCCCGTCGGGGAGGAGGTCGACGGGCGTTTCTTTGAAAGGCGCATCGCGAGGGAGGAGGTTCGCTAGCGCCGCATCGCAGGGAACAAGGGAGGAGGTTTGTTCCCGCGCGAATTCTGTATCGGTTTAGTAACCGGCCGACTGCTTGGCAATCTGCGTGATGTCGCCGCGATTGATTCCAAGGTCATTGAGCTCGCGGGACGTCAGGCGCATCAACTCGCTGTAGGTCTCGCGGTACTTGCGCCAGTTCTTGTAGGAAGCGAGGATGTTCGTAGCCACGGTCTTTTTCCTTCGGACGATCGGACAATTGAAGAAGCGGAGGATGTCGTCTGCGTCGCCGCCGCTCTTGTTAATCCGAATATAGGGGAGGGCTTTCGAAACGAGCACTGCGAAAATGCGCATGGCTGCGCTGCGGATGATGCAGAGCAACAGGCAAGAGTGACTAAATGTTGCGCTGCAATATTGCCTAAAGAGGCAGCGCCGGACACGATGAAGCCCGATCTCGGGAATCGCTGACGCCGCGAGGCCAGCCGCGTGGGGAAATCGCATGCCACTGAAACGAGTGCCCGGGACCCTGGCGGCCCTGCTGGTCCTGGCGTGGGCCGGGCACGCGGCGGCGGAGTCGCTTGCGCCGGTCAAGATCCGCTACTGCCATGGCTATGGCTGCAAGATGCGTTCGCCGGTGATCTTCTCGAGCGGCGATCTCCTGGCCCTGAAGCGCATTCTGGATGGCGGCAAGGCTAGTCCCGCCGCCGAGCGGGCCGCGATCTCGCGCGCTGACCAGTGGTATGAGCGCAAGGCGGGAGCGGCGACCGGCACGTCGAAGGATGGCGCCAAGGATACGTATGAGCTGTTCACGCCGCTGTCCGAGATCGACTGTGTCGACGAGACGGTGAACACCACGACGCTTCTGGAATTGCTCGACCGCCATGGCTGGCTTCGCCATCACAAGGCGGGCCGGCCGGCCAATCGGGGCTTCCTGATCGACGGTCGCTATCCGCACAATACGGCGACCATCATCGAGAAGGCGAGCGGCCGGCGTTGGGTGGTGGATAGCTGGGTGCGGGCCAATGCCGAGCCGCCGGATATCAAGCCGCTGGACGTCTGGAAGCGCGAAGGCGGGCGGCGCGGCTGAGGGAGCGTCAGCCGGGTGCCCATCCGCCGCGTCCGATGCGGCGTTCCGCAGCGCCGCATCGGTTGGTCATGGCCGTCCGGGACCCGGATGGCCTATTCGCTCAAACGGGCCGGTCAGCTCGCGCTGCCTTGAAGGGAATGATTCCTTCCGCGCGAGTCACGCTTTTCCATCTCAGTCGCTTTAGACGACGACCTTGCGATAGAGATGCCAGGTCGCGTGACCCAGCACCGGCATGACGACGGCTAGTCCGAAGAACAACGGGATCGAGCCCATTGCCAGCGAGATGGCGACGATCAGGCCCCAGAGCGCCATGACACCCGGATTGGCCAGAACGGCGCGGATCGAGGTCAGGATCGCCGGGGCGAGGCCGACATCGCGATCGAGCAGCAAGGGGAACGAGACGACGCTGACGGTGAGCACCATCAGGGCGAACAGGAAGCCGACGCCATTGCCGACGAGGATCAGCGTCCAGCCGGCCCGGGTCGTCAGCACGCGGTGCAGGAAATCCGGCATCGAGGCTGCCGGCGTGTAGCCGAAATTCGCGATGTAGATCGCGTTGGCGACAGCGATCCAGACGAAGAACACCACTCCAAGCCCGATGCCGAGCATCAGGATCGCGCCGATCGACGGCGAATGGCGCGCCTCCAGGATCTTGGGCAGCGACACATCCAGGCCCTGTTCGCGGCGGCGGGACAATTCGTAGAGGCCGAGCGCCGCGAAAGGTCCGAGCAGGGCGAAGCCGGCCATGAGGGGAAACAGCAAGGGCAGAATATCGGCGCCAAAGACGGCGCGACCGATCAGCAGGCCAACGATGGGGTAGATCACGACCAGGAAGATGGCGTGGGTCGGCATGGCGGAAAAGTCTTCCCAGCCGAGCCGCAGGGCGTCCCAGAGGTCGTCTACCGTAATCCTGCGGACGACAGGCATCGCGGTTTCGGGCGAGGTAGAGCCGGTGATCAGATGCCACCGGGTGGAATAGTCACTCATTTGCGCGGCCATGAGCGTGTTCTCCTGCTCTGCCCCCCAAAATCGAGCAACCGGCACGCCGCCAAAGACCAAGGTCGATCGCAGGCTCCGCAGCGCCTCGATACGCTCTGCGGCAGAATAGCGCAGAAGCCAGGTCGGGGCGATCACGATTTCGGGTGCCATGCTGCGTGGCCGGTCGCGCTCGCCGCGCTGGAGAGCGACGGGGAGAGACGTAGTCTCTGGCGCGTCTGCGCCGCGCTCGGCCAAGATCCGGAAAGATTGGGAGACACGCAGCATGATCACGATCGAACGCCTGGATCACCTCGTCCTGACCGTGGCCAGCATCGAGCGAAGCTGCGCGTTCTATGAGACCGTGCTCGGCATGACACGCGAGGTGTTTGGCGCCGACCGCGTGGCGCTTCGCTTCGGCCAGCAGAAGATCAACCTGCATGAGGTCGGCCACGAATTTGAGCCGAAGGCAAGGCTTGCGACGGCCGGCTCCGCCGACCTCTGTTTCCTGACCGGCACGTCGCTGGCGGAGGTCGAGGCGCATTTCAGCCGGCTTGGCGTTGCCATCGAACTTGGTCCGGTCCTGCGCGCCGGCGCCGTCGGCAGCATCCTTTCGCTCTACATCCGCGACCCCGACGGCAATCTGATCGAGATCTCCAATCCAAGCCGCGAATCCGGCGCCACGGGCTGACCCTTCCCTCAGGCGCGCTTGCCCAGCAGCGCGAACATCGCGCCTTGCGGATCCAGGCATTGAACGATCCAGTCGCCGCCCGGCACCTGCATGGGCCCATTGAGCAGCTTGCCGCCGCCGCTTTGGACCCGGGTGAGCGCGGCGTCGATGTCGTCGACGTTGAAGTAGAACAGCCAGAACGGCATGGGCATGGAGGGCGGCTTGTTGAACATGCCGCCGATCGGCATCGATCCTCCGGCGGTGGTGAAGAGCTGGTAGATTCCCATCTCGCCCATGTCCACTGGCTCGCCCTTCTGCCAGCCGAACATGGCCGCATAGAACTCGAACGCCTTTTGCCAGTCCGTGGCGCAGAGTTCGTGCCAGCCGACATAGCCCGGCGTTCCCGGCGCAGGATCCTGCGGCGGCGACGGCATCGGCAGCGGACTGAACAGGGTAATGACGCATTTCTGCGGATCGGAGACGACGGCGAAACGCCCGACTTGCGGAATATCCGCCGGCTGCACATGCACGGCGCCACCGAGGCGGGCGGTTTTAGCGGCGGCGGCATCCACGTCGGCGACCGAGATATAGCCGAGCCAGCTCGGCGGCGAGCCCATCTGCCGGGCTTGTTCCGGCAGGTCCATCAGCCCGGCCACAGGGCTCTCGCCCACGGTGAAGAGCGTGTAGGTCATGCCGGGCTGCGAGGCATCGCGCGTGCCCCAGCCGACGACCGAGCCATAGAACAGCCGGGCACTTGCGGTGTCGGTCGTCATGAGCTCGTACCAGACGAAACGGCTAGCCAGATCGGTCATTCCCGTCTCCTTCCGTTGGGAGCCCTAGCCTACACGAGGAGGTGCCGCAACGGAACTCGGCGGCTTGGCGTCAGCAATCGTGCCTTCCAGGCAACAGCAATCCGCTCGTCGGCGGGGGACGGTGGATGTTGTTGCGTCCGCTTGCCGTCTGGGGATAAGAGGAAAGTATTCGACTGGACCCGGTGAAATCCCGGGTGGCTCTTCCGGCCGCCGATCCGCCGGACAACGCAGATTGCTATACGGACGGCTTCCGCAGCGTGTGCGCTGCGCCCCTCCGCGTCTGCCGCGAAGCACCCATCCCATGATCAACATGACCTCCATCCGTCGCGATTGGTTTTCGAACCTGCGCGGCGACATCCTGTCCGGCATGGTCGTTGCGCTGGCGCTGATCCCCGAGGCGATCGGCTTTTCGGTCATCGCCGGCGTCGATCCCAAGATCGGGCTCTACGCCTCGGTGGTGATTGCCTGCGTCATCGCCTTTACCGGCGGCCGCACCGCGATGATTTCGGCCGCGACGGCGGCGACCGCCGTGCTGATGGGCGGCCTCGTCCGCGATCACGGCATCCAGTATCTGTTCGCGGCCACCATCCTGATGGGCGTGTTCCAGGTCCTGGCCGCCGTGCTCCGGCTTGGCCGGCTGATGCGCTTCGTATCGCAATCTGTGATGACCGGGTTCGTCAACGCGCTGGCGGTCTTGATCTTCATGGCGCAGCTGCCGGAACTCGTGAACGTTCCGACCGCTACCTACGGTCTGATCGCGCTCGGCCTCGCCATCATCTATCTGCTGCCGCGGGTGACCCGGGCCGTGCCGTCGCCGCTGGTGGCGATTGTCGTCGTCACTGCCGTCGCCGTGATCTTCAAGATCGATGTGCGCACCGTCGCCCATCTCGGCGAACTGCCATCCGCGCTGCCCACCTTCGGCGTGCCGGACGTGCCCTTCACGCTGGAGACACTGCGCATCCTGCTGCCCGTGTCGCTGACGCTGGCGGCGGTAGGCCTGCTGGAATCGCTGCTGACAGCGCAGTTGCTCGACGACATGACCGATACGCGCAGCAACAAGAACCGCGAATGCGCCGGGCAGGGCATCGCCAACATGGCCTCGGCGCTGTTCGGCGGCATGGGCGGCTGCGCGATGATCGGCCAGTCGGTGATCAACGTTTCGTCGGGGGCGAGGGGGCGTCTCTCCACGCTGGTCGCGGGCTCGTTCCTGCTTGTGCTGCTGGTCGCGCTGCAGGACCTGCTGGCGATCGTCCCGGTCGCCGCGCTCACCGCCGTCATGATCATGGTGTCGATCAACACGTTCAACTGGCGCTCGGTCATCGAGCTGCGGAGCAATCCGTGGCAATCCTCGGTGGTGATGCTGGCGACGGTCGCCACTGTGTTCGCGACGCATGATCTCGCCAAGGGCGTTCTGGTCGGCGTGCTGCTTTCCGGTGTCTTCTTCGCCGGCAAGGTGGCGCGCCTCAGCCGCGTCACCTCGACGCTCTCCGACGACGGACGGACCCGGACCTACCGTGTCGAAGGCCAGGTATTCTTCGCTTCCGCCGGCACGTTCGGGGAATCGATCGACCTGCAGGAAGATGTCGAACGCATCGTCATCGACGTCCATTCGGCCCATTTCTGGGACATTTCCGCCGTGTCGGCGCTCGACAAGGTCGTGCTGAAGGCGCGGTCGCGCGGGCGCATCGTCGAGGTGATCGGCCTCAACGAGGCGAGCGCCACCATGGTCGAACGCTTTGGCCAGCACGATAAGGACGGAACTGTTTCGGCTCCGATCCATTGACGCTAGAACACCACTCTACGCTGCATGGGTTGCTCGGTCGCATCTCCGTCACAATCCTGCTAAACTCCCCCGTCCATGCAACGTCGCGTCCGGCGTCGGCAACCGAACGAAACGCTTTGAACAGAGAAATCTCCCATGAATCATAGAATTCCCGCACTGATCGCAGTGCTGGCCGCTGTTGGTCTGGCTGGCTGCATGTCGCGGCCCGTTCAGGTCTCCGCGCCTCCCGGCCTTTCCGCGCCCTCCAACGAACCCCTGACCTGGGTCCGCAAGGACGGCCAGAGCGGCCGTGCCAATCCGGCGCTCGCGGATCAGTTTGCGGCCGACCGCGCCGACTGCGTGCGCGCCCCGGGCGACAATGCGGCGCTGCGCGAAGCCGAAGCCTGCATGGCCAATCGCGGCTACGCACTGGTGCCGGCTTCGCAGGCCGCCGCCCGCGCTGCCCAATACCGCCGCATGGCCGGCTACTAAGATCTACAAGCTTGTCTTCGCCGGCGCCGCTCAGGGCGCGTCGGCGAAGACAATTTCGCGCGTCTTGGCGTCCGGTTCCTGGAACGCCAGCAGGGCTTCGGCCTCGCGCTCCAAGGCCTTGCGATCCCGATTTTTGGGCGGGATGAGCGGCGTGATCCGCAGGGTCGCACGGCCGCGCTCGCGGTCGATCCGCCAGCTTCCTCCGGCGAAACCGTCGACAAGAAACGCCGGTATCAGCCCGTTTTCCTTGGTAAAATGACTGCGATGGTCGTCATGGACGATCCGGCGTCGCTCGGCGTGACCCAGCATGACATTGTCATAGTCCGGCAGGAAACGCGGCGGCACGGCGGTGTCTTCGGACGGTCTCGGCGCGTCGGGAAGGTCGTACAGAACCTGTCCGGCTTCGTCGCGGAATTCAGACAGTTCGTCTCTCAGGGACGCCACCGCGCCGGCCAGTTTCGTCAGCCCTGACCAGGCCTGCAGATCCTGGACCGAGGCCGGGCCGAAGACGGCCAGATAGCGCCGGATCATGGCTTCCGGCCGGTCGTCCGTGGTGGTCGCCTGCCCCGTCCAGCTCTCGATCGTCGTCGAGAGCGCCAGGCCGCTCTGCCGCCAGAGGCCGCGGGGCGTCACCTGCACCAGCGGCAGCATCGCCCGCACCGCATGCGACAGCGCATGGCCATTGACGCCTGGAAACTTCGGAGCAAGTTCGGCCTCCAACTCCTTGTTGGAGCGTGGCTTTTTCTCGAGAAGCCGTTCGCCGGCCGCCACCAGTTCCGCCATGTCGACACCGGCCAGAGCGCGGCCATAGGCGCTGCCTGGGGTCATCGTGCGTTCGAAAACCTTCTGCACGATGGGGCGCAGGGCGACCGCATCGGCGACGGTCACGAGATGCAGCGTGCCCCGCATCAGGGCGATCCGCACCAGCTTTCGCGCGGCGGTGAGATCCGAGACCTCTTCGGGGCGGAACCCTTCCAGGCGGGACCAGAGCGCGGTGTAGGGATTGCCCGGGATCTGCGATTGCAGGCCGATCAGCGTTTCGATCGCCGCCTCGGCCGGCATCGCCACGCGTTCCAGCAGCATCTGGCGGGCGAGCAGGGCGCGGTTCAGCGCCCTTGTCGTGAGGATGGGAGCGGCGTCGGCGGCCATGCTTTGGTGCGAACTCCTGTTAACTCTCCGTCAGCCGTCCGTTAACGCGCGTCGAGGATCAGGCGTATGCCGATCGCGCCGATGACGGCCCCGGCGAAACGATCGATCCAGAGCTTGGCGCCGAGATAGAGGGCGCGCGGCCGCGACGAGGAGAAGGCGAGGGCGACGAGGGCATACCAGCCCGTCTCCTGCACAAAGATCAGCGCCGGCAGAGCGAGGTCGAGCCAGAGCGGGCGCTCGGCCGGGAGGAGGGCTGCGAAAACGGCGCCGAAGACGGCGACGATCTTCGGATTGCTCATCTGGGTCGCCAGCGCCAGGCCGAAGGATCGGCCGAGATTGGAACGGCTCCCGGTTCCGTTGCGGACGACCCCGACCGGCTCCCGGGCGCCGCGCCAGATCCGGTAGGCAAGATAGAGCAGGTAGATGCCGCCGGCGATCTCTAGCGCGGTGTAGAGACCGGCGGCTTCGGTCATCAGCGTGCGGAGGCCGAGCAGGGCGAGCGCGCCGAACAGGGCCGCGCCGACACCCATGCCGACCGCTGCCGCCAGCCCGTCGGCGCGCGACTGGGCGACCGCGGTGCGCACCACGAAGACGAAGCTCGGCCCCGGGCTGATCGCCCCGACCAGAAGGGCGCCGAGGATGGCGAAGAGCGCGGCGAGCGGCGTCATGGATGATTCCCCCGGATGACGAGGCGTGGTTCCGCCTCGCCGCCCAGATTATGCCGTGAACGGACGAGCGCCTAGGGACCGTCGCTCGCCTGTTCGCCCGCATGCAGTCCGACGCCGGCGTCGGTCAGCTTCTGCCAGACGTCTTCCGCCGTCTCGGCATAGACGAACAGGTCGAGGTCCTTGCGCGCGATCATGCCTTCTTCGATCAGCGCCTCGAAATTGATCACCCGCTTCCAGTAGGCGCTGTCGAACAGCACGATCGGGATCGGCGGCGCCTTGCCGGTCTGGCGCAGCGTCAGCAGTTCGAACATCTCGTCGAAGGTGCCGAAGCCGCCCGGAAAGACGATCAGCGCGTTGGCGCGCATGGCGAGATGCATCTTGCGCATCGCGAAATAGTGGAAGCGGAAGGTCAGTTCCGGCGTCGAATAGGCGTTGGGCTCCTGCTCGTGCGGCAGGGTAATGTTGAAGCCGATCGAGGGCGCGCCGACATCGGCCGCGCCGCGATTGGCCGCCGCCATGATGCCCGGGCCGCCGCCGGTCGCGATGACATTGTCGCGGAACGTGCCGTTGGTGACCAGGGCGCCACCGCGCTCGGATACGATGCGGCCGACGGCGCGCGCCTGATCATACCAGTTCGCATGATGGCCCTCGCCGCCTTCGCCGATGCGGGCGCTGCCGAAGACGACGATGGTGGAGCGAACGCCCCATTGGCGCAGCGCCATCTCGGCCTTGGCATATTCGAGCAGGAACCGCACGCCGCGCATGGAATCACTGAGCAGGAAATCCTGGTCGAGCGCGGGAAGGCGGTAGGAGGGTGATTCCATCTGCGGGGAATTGGGCTTGGTATCGGTCATGGCACCATCATTTACTGAATCGAGGCCGGATTATGCAGGGCCACGCCGGCATCCGGTAGGTCGCGGGGTGCGTGGGGTCGTCGCGGCTGCCGCGCGGAGGCAGAAGCGGAACGACGAGAACGGGCAGGCGCATGAATCGGATTGAGGGAATGCAGGCACAGAGGCGGGACTTCGAGAGTTATCTGCGGCTTTGGTCGCTCGCCCCTGATGGTGACGTGATCGTGACCCATACCAGCCGTCTTCTTCCCGTCCGTCGCGACGGCGCACCGCTGATGCTGAAACTCTCGCATGCCTCGGAAGAACGCTATGGCGGACAACTGATGCTGTGGTGGGACGGGGAAGGCGCGGTGCGCATCCTCGAACACGATGACGATGCCCTGCTGATGGAGCGCGCCACCGGATCGCGTTCGGTTTCCGACATGGCGCGGTCGGGCGAGGATGATGCAGCGAGCCTCATCATTTGCGAGGTTGCCCGGCGGTTGCATGCGCCGCTACCGGGCAGCGCGCCGGCGGCAACATCGCTCGATCTCTGGTTCCGGGATCTCTTTCCGGCAGCCGATCGGCATGGCGGTGTCCTGGTCGCGGCCGCCGAAACGGCACGAGCGCTGCTGGGGGAGCCGCGCGATATCCGCGTTCTGCATGGCGACCTGCATCACGGCAATGTCCTGGATGGCGGGGCGCGCGGCTTTCTCGCCATTGACCCGAAGCGCCTGCTTGGCGAGCGCAGCTTCGATTTCGCCAACCTCTTCTGCAATCCGGACGCGGCGGTAGCCACCCGGCCC
The DNA here is from genome assembly GCF_044452255.1 of Kaistia sp. UC242_56. Taxonomy (NCBI): domain Bacteria; kingdom Pseudomonadati; phylum Pseudomonadota; class Alphaproteobacteria; order Hyphomicrobiales; family Kaistiaceae; genus Kaistia; species Kaistia sp. UC242_56. The sequence continues at coordinate 2,801,788 of NZ_JBIOAN010000002.1, read as the reverse complement.
GGCAGACTCACCCGTCAGGCGGGGATCGTGGCGGAGGCGGCCGGTCTTGACCGTGAGCGGCTGATGCAGTGGATCCTTGCCTATGCCGGGCTTTCGGCTGCCTGGCATCTGGACGATGGCACCGACCCGGCTTTGGCGCTCGCCGTCGCCGGAATTGCCAAGCGGGAGATTGGGGGCGGGTAGGGTGACCGACGACGGTTTATCGGCTCTCCTGTCGCGATCCGGGGCCCAATTCAGCCCAGTTTGCGTGCTCGCCGTATCGTTGCGTTCGACGGGATGGAACGGCCGCCGATCAAGCACTGGCCCGGTTGATGCAGATATTTATTATAAGGCATCCTGTTGGTGACGTAGCTGTCGATCCGGGATTTATGCACCACGCGTGCAAAGTTCATAATTTCATTTGTGACTCGCACCAACCTGCGGCATGTTCTGCTTCAGCCCCGTTTCGAAGAGGGCATGGGAGGAACTAAATGTCGAATTTCACACGGTCCTTGCTCGCCGCCGGCGCGATTTCGCTCGCTGCGATGTCCACTGCACCGGCACCCGCCGTTGCCCAGGAAAAGGTCGAGATCCTGACCTCGGTCCCGGGCCTGACGTTCCCGTTCTTCGTTCACATGATGAACGCCTTCAAGGCTGAGGCCGAGAAGCAGGGCGTCACCGCGATCGAGAGCGACGGCCAGGTTTCCTCGCCCAAGCAGACCGCTGACGTCGAGGCCGCCATCGCGCGCGGCGTGAAGGGCATCGTCATCAGCCCGAACGAAGTCGACGCCATGGCGCCGGCTCTGCAGCAGGCCGTCGAGGCAGGCATCCCGGTCGTCACCGTGGATCGTCGCGTCGCGCAAGTCGAGGGCATCCTCGCCCATATCGGTGCCGACAACGTCAAGGGCGGCGAGGCCCAGGCCGAGCTGATCATGAAGCTCTACCCGAATGGCGCGAACATCGTGAACTTGCAGGGCCAGTCGGGCGCCTCGCCGGCCATCGACCGCAACAAGGGTCTGCACAACGTTCTCGATAAGGCTGCCGACAAGTACAAGATCGTGTTCGAGCAGACCGCCGGCTTCGACCGCGCCAAGGGCCTTTCGGTGACGGAAGCCGCCCTTTCGGCGCTGAAGGAAGCCCCGCAGGTGATCGTTGCTGCCAATGACGACATGGCACTGGGCGCCATGGAAGCGGTCAAGGGCCGCAACATGTCGGGTATCGCGATCATCGGTTTCGACGCGCTTCCCGAAGCGCTCGGCCAGGTGCGCGACGGTGGCCTGACGGCCACCATCGAGCAGTTCCCGGGCAAGCAGAGCGCCATGGGCGTCGACACGCTCGTCGCCTTCATCAAGGACGGCAAGAAGCCGGCCGAGGCCGTGACCCTGCTGACGCCGGTGGCGATCACCAAGGACAACCTCAACATCGCCGAGCGTCTCGGCGAACTGAAGTAGTTTGAAATCCGGCAAGGCGCTCCGTGCTTCGGCATGGAGCGCCTTCGCCGACTTCGGCCAACGCCGCGGCTATTTTTACCTCTCCGTCGGGGAGAGGTGCGCAAATGGCGAAACCGATATGCAGACTGCGGGCACGCCAAGTTCGTCGCCCCGGCGAAGGCCGGGGACCATGAACACCGGCGGGGCCAGTCGAGGCCAAGTCGCCCTCCGTAAGGCTCTGTGTGCCTGGACCATGGATCCCGGCTTTCGCCGGGATGACGACCGGGCGGCCCGGGCAGAGCGTTTCAAGAACGTACCTCTAAACTCGCCCGAAGCGGCCGTGGCTCAGGCCGGACTGATCTTTCGTTTTCGTCTCGCCCCAGCATTGGCCAGGGGCCAGCCATTCCCTTTCTCCATCGCAAGCGATTACCGATGACCGATCCGCAACCCCTCCTGAAGATGACCGGCATCGCCAAGAGCTTTCCGGGCGTCAAGGCGCTCGACGGCGTCGATCTCGAGGTCGCGCCCGCCGAGATCCACGCGCTGCTGGGTGAGAACGGCGCCGGCAAGTCGACGCTGCTGAAGATCCTCGCCGGCGCCCAGTCGCCCGATCGGGGCACGATCCAGTTCGCCGGTCAGGACGTCACGCTCGGCACGCCGCAGGACGCCCAGAAGCTCGGCATCGTCACGATCTATCAGGAGTTCACGCTCGCACCCGACATGACGATCGCGGAGAATGTCTTCATCGGCCGCGAGCCGGGCCCGCGTTTCTTCATCAACTGGCCGAAGATGGAAGCGGAGACGCTGAAGCTGATCCGCCGCATCGGCCTTGAGCGCAGCCCGATGACCCTGGTGCGCGACCTCTCGGTCGCCGAGCAGCAGATGGTCGAGATCGCCCGTGCGCTCTCGATGCAGTCGCGCGTCATCATCATGGACGAGCCGACTTCGGCGCTCAGCTCGGCCGAGGTCGAGAAGCTGTTCCGCATCGTGCGCCAGCTCAAGTCGGAGGGCATTTCGATCATCTTCGTGACCCATCGCCTGGAGGAGGTGATCGAGATCTGCGATCGCCTGACCGTGCTGCGCGACGGCCGCAATGTGGGCGCCGGCAAGGTCAGCGAGACGACGATCGACGGCATCATCCGCCTGATGGTCGGCCGCGAGGTCAATGCGCTCTATGCCCACCGCGAGGCAGGCGAGGTGGGCCCCATCGCGCTCGCCGTCGAAGGGCTGACCCGGCTGCGCACGGCGCATGACCCGCACGCGACGGAACTGAAGGATGTTTCGCTGCATGTCCGGCGCGGCGAGATCCTCGGTATTGCAGGCCTCGTTGGCGCCGGGCGAACCGAGATGGCCCGCGCCATCTTCGGCGCCGACCCGTTCGATTCCGGCCGCGTGCTGATCGACGGCGAGCCGGTCGAGATCCGCTCGCCGCGCGACGCGATCCGCCGCGGCATCGGCCTGGTGCCGGAAGATCGCAAGCAGCAGGCGCTGTTCCTGGCGCAGGCGATCCGCACCAATCTCTCCATTGCCGCCCTCGACCGCATCGGCCGCTTCGGCCTGTTCGTCGACGAGCGCAAGGAGCGCGACATGGTCGAGGAATATCGCAAGCTGCTGAACATCCGCATGGCAAGCGGCGACCAAGCCGTCGGCAATCTCTCGGGCGGTAACCAGCAGAAGGTGGTTCTCGCCCGCTGGCTGGCGCTCCGGCCGAAGGTTCTGATCGTCGACGAGCCGACGCGCGGCATCGACATCGGCGCCAAGGTCGAGGTGCACAATCTGCTTTTCGAAATGGCGAAATCCGGCATCGCCGTCATCGCCATTTCCTCCGAACTTCCCGAGGTTCTCGCGGTCGCAGACCGGATCGTCACGATGCGCGAAGGGCGCGTCACCGGCGAGACGATGCGCGCCGATGCGACCCAGGAAAAACTCATGACCATGATGACGCTCAGCGCCGCCAGCCGAGCAGCGTGACAAGACAAGGGACACCCTAATGACGGACGCACAGAGAGTGACGGCGGAAACCGCGCGCGTCGACTGGTTCGGTATGCTGGCGCGCTTTGCGCCGCTGATCTTCCTGATCGCGCTGATGATCATCTTCGCGGTGCTGGAACCGCGCTTCATGTCGTCGATCAACCTGTTCAACGTGATGCGCCAGGTGTCGATCACCGGCCTGCTCGCCATCGGCATGACCTTCGTCATCCTGACGGCCGGCATCGACCTTTCGGTCGGTTCGCTGCTGGCTTTTGCCGGGCTGGTTGCCGCCGCCGTCGCCAAGGGCGGCATGCAGGATCGCTTCACGATCGGCGAGGGCGCGATCGGCTGGGGCTGGGAGCTCGCCGCGCTGGCGGCGATCGCCGTCGGCGTTTGCGGCGGCCTGCTGCAGGGCCTGGCCATCACCAAGCTCAAGGTGCCGCCCTTCGTGGTGACGCTGGGCGGCATGTCGGTGTTCCGCGGCGCGGCGCTGCTGTTCGCGGCCGGCGGCCCGATCTCCGGCTTCCAGCCGGATTTCACCTGGTGGGGCCAGGGCAAGATCGGTCCCGTTCCGGTTCCGGTCATCATCTTCCTGGTCGCCGCGCTCCTGGCGCATATCGCCCTGCGCTACATGCGCTATGGCCGGCAAGTCTATGCGGTCGGCGGAAATCCGGAAGCCGCGCGGCTATCCGGCCTCAACGTCAACTGGGTGATCTGCAGCGTCTATGTGATCATGGGCTTCTTCGCCGGCCTCGGCGCCTTCGTTCTGTCGGCGCGGTTGAACTCGGCCGAGGCTGTCGCCGGCACCGGCTATGAGCTCACCGTCATCGCCTCGGTCGTCATCGGCGGCACGTCGCTGTTCGGCGGCGCCGGCACGATCTTCGGCACGGTGATCGGCTCAATCCTGATCGGCGTCCTGCTCAACGGCCTCGTGCTGATGAACGTCTCGTCCTACATCCAGCAGATCATCATCGGCGTGATCATCGTGCTGGCCGTGGCGTTCGACACCTTTGCCAAATCGCGCCGCCGCAAGGCTTGATCCACCCAGCCTTCGACCGGGAAATGGCCGCGCCTTGCGCGGCCATTTTCGTTTGCGCCGCTCTTGGCGATGCCGTGTCAATCACGGGAAGTCGAACAAGGGCGCGCCGCCACCCGTGGTAGCATCCTGCCAGCCGGGCGGCCTCGGGGATGCGGGATCCCTGCAGGACCGCCTCGTCCTGGAGGAAGAAGCAATGCTCGAGCATGCATCTACGCCACCAAAGGGGTGGGGCCGGGGCCGCGGGATGGCGATCGCGGCCGGGGTCGCGATGACCCTGGCCTGCTTCGCGCCCGCCTGGGCGCAGGACGCCCCGCAGGCCGCCGACCAGAACCGGCAGGAGGCGATCGGGATCGTCAAGCGCATGGCGCAGTATGTCGGCAGCGAGACCGACATCACGCTCTCCTTTGACAGCGAGCTGGAAGTCGTCACGCCGCAAATGGAGAAGCTGCAGTTCAACAGCTCTGGCAAGGCGCAGATCCACCGTCCCGATGCGTTCCGTCTCAGCCGCACCGGCGGCTATGCGGATGTCGAGCTTGTCTTCGACGGCAAGAGCGTCACGGTTTTCGACAAGAATACCAACACCTACGCCACCGAGCCGCTGAAGGGGTCGACCGACGAGGTCATCGACAAGCTGCGCGGCGACCTGATGCTGGACCTGCCGGCGGCGGACCTGATGATCGCCGACTCCTTCAACGCGCTGATGGCCGACGTGGTCGAAGCCAAGCATATCGGCCGGGGCGTCATCGACGGCGTTGCCTGCGAGCATGTAGCCTTCCGCAACCACGACACCGACTGGCAGCTCTGGGTCGAGGTCGGCGAACGGCCGGTGCCGTGCAAGATGGTGATCACCAGCAAGACGGTCGGGGGCGCGCCGCAATATACGATCCGCATCACCGACTGGCACAGCGGCTCGCAATTCCCGGCCGGCACCTTCACCTTCGCGCCGCCGGCGGGCGCCAAGAAGGTCGATTTCAAGCAGTTGGCGGACGTGGACGAGATTCCGTCGAGCGGCGCGACGCCGACCGACATGACACCCGCCAACGGCGCCGCGACCTCGGGAGAAAGCAAATGACAGAGATCCGTCAAAGTCGGGCTATGCGCCCGGCCATCCGCTTGGCGGCGCTGGCCCTCGGCCTCGCCGCACTTTTCATCTCCGAAGCGCCGGCGCCGCACATGCCGGGCTTCGGTCTCGTCAGCCGGGCCGAGGCGATCATCGGCCGTCCGCTGACCCCGCTCAGCTATGCCGGCGTCGCGCGCCGGACCACGCGCCGGGCGGTCGTCGGCGGCGCCTATGTCGGTGGGGCCTATGTGGCGGCGCCCTATGCCGTGGCGCCGCGCGCCGGCTGCGCGCGGGTGGTCGATGCCTATGGCCGGGTCTACTGGCGCTGCGTGTAGCCGGTCTTGCCAAGGATAAGCCAGGCGGCCGCGCGCCGCCTGGCGACAGGGCAGGCGAGGGCCGCGCCTATTCGGCGGCGACGGCCTTGCGCTTGCGGTTGGCGGCGCGCGCCTTGTCCAACACCGGCTTGAGGAAGTGGCCGGTATAGCTGCGCGGCTCCTTGACGATCTGCTCCGGCGTGCCGGTCGCGACGATCTCGCCGCCGCCATCGCCCCCCTCCGGGCCGATGTCGATGATCCAGTCCGCCGTCTTGATCACTTCGAGATTGTGCTCGATGACCACGACCGTGTTGCCCTGGTCGACCAGCGAATGCAGCACTTCCATCAGCTTGGCGACGTCGTGGAAATGCAGTCCCGTCGTCGGCTCGTCGAGGATGTACAGCGTCTTGCCGGTGGCACGGCGCGACAGTTCCTTGGCGAGCTTGACGCGCTGCGCCTCGCCGCCGGACAGGGTCGTAGCCTGCTGGCCGACCTTGACGTAGCCGAGGCCGACTTCCTGCAGCGTCGCCATCTTGTCGCGAATGCCGGGCACGGCCTGGAAGAACTCGTGCGCCTCCTCGACCGTCATGTCGAGCACGTCGGCGATCGACTTGCCCTTGAACTTCACGTCCAGCGTTTCGCGGCTGTAGCGCTTGCCCTTGCAGACTTCGCAGGTGACGTAGACATCCGGCAGGAAGTGCATCTCGATCTTGATGACGCCGTCGCCCTGGCACGCCTCGCAGCGGCCGCCCTTGACGTTGAACGAGAAGCGGCCCGGGCCATAGCCGCGCACCTTGGCTTCCGGCAGGCCGGAGAACCATTCGCGGATCGGCGTGAAGGCGCCGGTATAGGTGGCCGGGTTGGAGCGCGGCGTGCGGCCGATCGGCGACTGGTCGATGTCGATGATCTTGTCGATGAACTCCAGCCCCTCGATGCGGTCATGCGGCGCCGGATGGATATGCGCGCCGTTCAACCGCCGCGCCACGGCGGCGTAGAGCGTATCGATCAGGAAGGTCGACTTGCCGCCGCCGGAGACGCCCGTAACGCAGGTGAAGGTGCCGAGCGGGATGTCGGCCGTGACGTTCTTCAGATTGTTGCCGCGAGCGCCGATGACGCTGATTTTTCGCGATTTGGAGATCGCGCGGCGCTTTTCCGGCACCTCGACCGAGAGCTCGCCGGTCAGATACTTGCCGGTCAGCGAGTTGGGATTGGCCATCACCTCGGCCGGCGTTCCCTTGGCGATGATCTGGCCGCCATGCACGCCCGCTTCCGGGCCGACATCGACGACATAATCGGCGGTCATGATCGCGTCTTCGTCATGCTCGACGACGAGCACCGTATTGCCGATGTCGCGCAGGTGGCGCAACGTCTCGAGCAGCCGCTCATTGTCGCGCTGATGCAGGCCGATCGACGGCTCGTCCAGCACGTAGAGCACGCCGGTGAGGCCCGAACCGATCTGCGAGGCGAGGCGGATGCGCTGGCTCTCGCCGCCCGACAGCGTGCCCGAATTGCGCGACAGCATCAGATAGTCGAGGCCGACATCGACCAGGAAGGAAAGCCGCTCGCGGATTTCCTTCAGGATGCGGACGGCGATCTCGTTCTGCTTGTCGTTCAGCTCGGCCGGCAGCGTCTCGAACCACTTGTAGGCGTTGCGGATCGACATCTGCGAGATCTGCGCGATGTGGTTGCCGGCGATCTTGACCGCCAGAGCCTCGGGCTTCAGCCGCGCGCCGCCGCAGGCCTTGCACGGCGTCGAGCCTTGGTAGCGCTCGATCTCCTCGCGCGCCCAGTTCGATTCCGTCTCGCGCCAGCGGCGCTCCAGATTGGTGACCACGCCCTCGAACGATTTCTGCGTCTTGTAGGAGCGGGTGCCGTCATTATAGACGAACTCGATCTCGCCCTTGCCGGTGCCGAACAGAATGGCGTTGCGCGCGGCTTCCGGGATCTCGTCCCAGGGCGTCGTCATCTTGAAATTGTAGTGCCGGGCGATCGCCTCCAGCGTCTGCGCGTAATAGGGCGAGGACGACTTGGCCCAGGGCGCGACGGCGCCCTGCTTCAGCGAGACGGAGCCATCCGGGACGACGAGATCGGGGTCGATCTTCTTCTCGGAACCGAGCCCGTCGCATTCCGGGCAGGCGCCGAACGGGTTGTTGAACGAGAACAGCCGCGGCTCGATCTCGGTGATGGTGAAGCCAGAAACGGGGCAGGCGAACTTTTCCGAGAAGATGACGCGGCGCTCATTGCCCTTCTCGTCCTTCTCGTCGGCATATTCGGCGATCGCAATGCCGTCGGCCAGTTCGAGCGCGGTCTGGAAACTGTCGGCGAGGCGCGCGGCAATATCGCCGCGCACGACGATACGGTCGATGACCACGTCGATGTCGTGCTTCAGCTTCTTGTCGAGGACCGGCGCCTCGTCGATCTCGAAGAAGACACCATCCAGCTTGATGCGCTGGAAGCCCTTCTTCTGCAGCTCGGCCAGTTCCTTCTTGTACTCGCCCTTGCGGCCGCGGATCATCGGCGCCAGCAGATAGAGCCGCGTGCCCTCCGGCAGCGCCAGGACGCGATCGACCATCTGGCTGACGGTCTGGCTCTCGATCGGCAGGCCGGTGGCCGGCGAATAGGGAATGCCGACACGCGCGAACAGCAGGCGCATGTAGTCGTAGATCTCGGTGACAGTGCCGACGGTCGAACGCGGGTTCTTCGAGGTCGTCTTCTGCTCGATCGAGATGGCGGGCGACAGGCCGTCGATCTGGTCGACGTCCGGCTTCTGCATCATCTCGAGGAATTGGCGCGCATAGGCCGAGAGGCTCTCGACATAGCGGCGCTGGCCTTCGGCATAGATGGTGTCGAAGGCCAGCGACGACTTGCCCGAGCCGGACAGCCCGGTCAGCACCACCAGCTTGTCGCGCGGAATATCGATATCCACATTCTTCAGATTGTGCTCGCGCGCGCCCCGGACGGAAATAAACTTGCCAGAGGTCGCGCCGGAAAGCCGCGCGTCATCATGCTGAGCCATGTGTCGTCTGTCCAAATGGAAGGGGTTGGCGTGGAAACACCAAGGCCCAAATTTAGGCTATCGGCCTCTCCATACAAGGAGCAGGCCGTGATTGTCGCGGCATTCGGGTGATTCACCTGACGGGATCTTGCCAGTTCGGCATGAATTGTCTAGAACAAAAAGGGAACGAGGGGCTCCGCGCGCCTCCGGGCAGCGATTGTCTGGTGGACAAGGCCCGATTGTCGCGGGCGGGCCGTGTCATTTCGGGATAGTTTGGAGCCAGCAAAGAGGCAAGAAGGAACAGACCATGGCCGGAAGCGTCAACAAGGTCATTCTCGTCGGCAATCTCGGGCGCGACCCCGAAGTGCGGCGCATGAATTCGGGCGAGTCGGTCGTCAATCTGAACATCGCGACGTCGGAAAGCTGGCGCGACAAGCAGAGCGGCGAGCGCAAGGAAAAGACCGAGTGGCATCGCGTGGTGATCTTCAACGAGAACCTCGCCAAGATCGCCGAGCAGTATCTGAAGAAGGGTTCGAAGGTTTACGTCGAGGGCCAGCTGCAGACGCGCAAATGGCAGGACCAGACCGGCGCCGAGAAGTTCACGACGGAGATCGTGCTGCAGCGTTTCCGCGGCGAGCTGACCCTGCTGGACGGCCGGGCCGGCGGCGGCGAGCAGTCGGAATATCAGGGCGGCGGCAGCGATTTCGGTCGTTCCAGCCCGCTCGAGGCCCCGCGCGGCGGCGGCCAGGCGCGCCAGCCGGCAGCCACCTCGTCCTACGCGGCGGACCTCGACGACGACATCCCGTTCTAGGATTTTTGGGACGCCCTGCGCATTTCACCTCTCCCGTGGGGAGAGGTGAACGGCCGTAGGCCGGCGGGTGAGGGCGTAGGAAACCATCCGGTGAGGTCGTAAACCCTCACCCGGCTCTTCGAGCCGACCTCTCCCTCAGGGAGAGGTGAGAGGGTTCGGCGAGATTCGCTGGATTGATGACAGAAAAGCCCGGGAAGCAGCTGCTTCCCGGGCTTTTTCTTTTGGTCAACGCGGCTCGGACCGGTCAGACCATCACGCCGTCGAGAATGGCGCGGAATTCTTCCGCCGTCGCGGCGCGCGGGTTGGTGGCGTAGGAGTGATCGGCCAGAGCCCGCTCGACCACCCAGGGCAGCACCTCTTCGGAGACGCCTAGTGTCTTCAGGCCAAGCGGAATGCCGAGGCGCCGGTTCAGCGCGTCCAGTTCGTCGGCCAGATCGGCCGAGGCGGGCAGGCCCATGGCGGCGGTCAGCCGGTCGATCTTGGCCGGCACCGTCTCGCGGTTGAAGCGCACGATCGCCGGCATCAGGATGGCGTTCAGCGTGCCGTGATGCAGGCTCGGGCTCTTCAGGCCGCCCAGCGCGTGGCTGAGCGCATGCACCGCGCCGAGACCCTTCTGGAAGGCGAGCCCGCCCTGCAGCGCGCCCATCATCATCTCGGTGCGGGCTTCGAGATCGCCGCCATTGTTGCAGGCGCGCTCGATATGGTCCCAGATCCGGCGCGCGCCATCGAGGCCGATCGCGTCGGCCGGCGGATTGATCCGCGGCGAAAGGAACGTCTCGATGCAGTGAGAAAGACCGTCGAGGCCGGTCGCGGCGGTCAGGCCCTTGGGCAGGCCAAGCGTCAGCTCCGGATCGCAGATGGCGCGCTTGGGGATCAGATGCGGGCTGATGAAGCCCAGCTTGCGGCCGTCATTCAGCGTCAGCAGGGCGGCGCGGCCGACCTCGGCGCCCGTACCGGCCGTGGTCGGAATGGCGATGATCGGCGCGACCTTGGCACTGATGCGGGCGACGCCGCCGAGGATGGCGGCATAGGGCTCCAGCGGGCCTTCATGCGTGGCGAGCAGGGCGACGCCCTTGGCGAGATCGATCGGCGAGCCGCCGCCGACCGCGACCACGCCGTCGCAGCCGCCGGCGCGATAGGCTTCGAGCGCCGCCAGCACGGCCGCCTCGGTCGGATTGGGCGGAACGTCGAGGAAGATCGCCGAGCCAGACGGCAGAAGGGCCGTGACACGGTCGAGGAGGCCGGATGCCTGCAGGCCCTTGTCGCTGACGACCAGCGGCCGGGTCACGCCGAGCGCCGTGAGGGCATCGGGCAGGACCGAAACCACGCCGGCTCCGAACTCAATCTGCGTCAGGTAGTTAATCGTGCTCATAAGCGTTCTCTTCCCGGTACGGTATTCAAGGCACGCGGCCGGCGCGGAGATTGGCAGCAATGAACGCGCAGTGACAGATGGTTTTTGCGTTTGCCGTCGGAGCGGGCGCTGTTTTCAGGGAAAGGACTTCGGTTCGATGCCGATATTGCCGGATGTTCTGGCGCCAGGGCTGGATATTGTCTTCTGCGGGACGGGCGCGGGCGCGTGGTCGGCGCGAGTCGGCGCCTATTACGCCAATCCCGGCAACAAGTTCTGGCCGACGCTTCACGCGATCGGGCTGACGCCGCGGCGGATGTCGCCGGGAGAGTTCCCGCAGGTGCTGCAGTTCGGCATCGGGCTGACGGATGTCGCCAAGGAGCATGTCGGCCAGGACACGGCGATCGACCTGGCCCTGGTCGACGCGGCGGCGCTGCGAGACAAGATCGAGCGATATGCTCCGGGCTTCCTGGCCTTCACCAGCAAGCGGGCGGCGAGCCTGTTCCTCGATCTGCCGACGGGCGCGATCCCTTATGGCGAACAGGAAAGGCGGATCGGCGCGACGCGGGTGCATGTCCTGACCTCGCCCTCGGGCCAGGCGGGGCCGCACTGGTCGATCGAGCCGTGGCGCGCTCTGGCGCAGGCGGTTGCGGCCGAGGCTGGACAAGCGGCCGGACTCGCCCCCCAATGCGGCGACAAGACACCTGCCGGAACGGGCGGTTAGGCCACAGGGAAACCCATGACGACGATCGCCTCTCTCTACCGCTATCCGGTCAAGGGATTCTCGGCCGAAGCGCTGGACCAAGCGGAGCTCCGGCCGCGCCATCGCTTCGACCATGACCGCGTCTATGCGATCGAGAACGGCCCCTCCGGTTTCGATCCGGCGGCGCCGGCCTACAAGCCGAAGGCGAAATTCCTCTGCCTGATGAAAAACGCGCGGTTGGCCGAACTGGAGACGCGCTTCGATCCCGCGACACAGGTCTGGTCGATCGAGGGCCACGGTGCGCCGTTCGCCGCTGACCTTTCCGATCCGGCCGGCCGGGCGGCGACGGAGGCCTTCCTGACCGAGTTCATGGGCGAGGAGAGACGCGGACCGCTCAAGGTGCTGTCTGCGCCGGGCCATGCCTTCACCGATGTCGGCAAGCCCTACATTTCCTTCATCAACCTGGCCTCGGTGGCGGCGGTGGCCGAACTGGTCGGTGCGCCGGTCGATCCGCTGCGCTTCCGCGCCAACATCAATCTCGACGGCCTCGCCCCCTGGCAGGAACTGGAACTGGTCGGACGGGAGGCGACGATCGGCGCCGCGCGCATTCGGTTCGCCAAGCGCACCCAGCGCTGCGCGGCGACCAACGTCAATCCCGATACGGCCGCCCGCGACCTCGAAATCCCCGCCACCCTGCTGCGAGCCCTCGACCACATGGACTGCGGCGTCTATGCCGATGTCATCGAGGGTGGTCAAATCGGCGTCGGCGACGAACTCCAGCTAGATTAGGCCGGACTTGGGAGAGGCGGGCTCCATGCGGGTCGTCGTCATCAATCTGGATCGCTCGCCGGAGCGGCTGGCTTCGTTCCGCGCCCAGGCGGAAGGGATGGGCCTCGCCTTCGAGCGCATGGCGGCGATTGACGCGAGGACCGTCGTGGAACCACGCGGGCGGCTGACCGCCGGCGAGATTGCCTGCTTCGAAAGCCATCGTCGCGCCTGGAAGGAACTGGTCGAAAGTGGGGATGGCTGGCTGGCGGTGTTCGAGGACGACGTCGTGCTCGCGCCGGCGCTGGCCGGGCTGCTCGCGGCGCCGGAGCAGCTGCCCGCCCGCGCCGATCTGATCAAGCTGGAGGCGTTCACCGATGAGGTCGCCCTGGCGCGGCGACATCTGGCCTTCGATGGCTTCGCGCTGCACCGCATGCTGTCCCGCCACAGGGGATCCGCCGGCTACCTGATCTCCCGTCGTGCCGCGGCGCGGCTCCTGCAGCAAACCGACGGGTTCCTCCGGCCGATCGACGTCCTGATCTTCGACCCGGACAATCCGGTGACGCGCGGCCTTCGCCTCCTGCAGGCGGTGCCCGCTCTGTGCATCCAGGAACATTTCCTCGCCAAGAAGGCGTTTCGTCCGCCGCGGCATGAGAGCCTCATCCGGCACTCCGGGCCGACGACCGTGCCGCGTCCATCCCAGCTGACCCCGCTAGGTCGGCTGGGGCGCGAAATTCGGCGTCTTGGCACGCAGGTCGTCCGTCTTGCGGCGAGGATTCGCAAGGGGTTTGTCCCGTCGCAGCGGATGGTGGTTCCGTTCGCGGAGTCCTGAACGCTCAGTTCATCGGCACGACGCGCAGGATGCTCCAGCGGGAGGTGCCGGAGACGACGTGCGGCTCCAGCTTCTTGCCCCATTCGACATGGGCCGGGATCGCGGCGATTCCCTCGAACAGGCGTTCGAGCTCGGCCAGGTTCTCGACCATCAGATTGTTCTCAATCGTCGCTTCCAGCGCGCCGATCGAGCCGGTCACCACCGAGGAGCGCTCCGGGTCGACGCCGGCCTTGGCGCCGATCTCGCGCTCCCATTCCCGCATCAGCTCAAGGGCTTCCTTCTTGTGCCCGAAACGGGCGTCGATCTGCCAGCGCGCGATGAACATGATCGGTCCTCCGAAGCCGTGTGGCCGTTCTGTGTGACGGCCCGGTCTTCAGATTAACACGCAGCCCAGCAGGCCGATCTTCACGTCTCCCGGCGCGGCGCGCGTTACCAGAATCGCTTGGCGGCCCTGTATTCGCGCCAGAGCTTGTCGAGCTTCGATAGCCGGTTCGTCCGGTCACGGACCGACCAGCCGCCGATCGCGCCGACGGCGCGCTGCACGACGGGGGACGGTTCCTCTTCGGCGATGCGGTCCAGGCCGTACTGCGTCATCCGCGCCTCGTGCAGCCCGTCCAGCGTCGAATGCAGCGCGTGCAGGTGCTGCCGGTAACGCCGGAACCGGGGCGGGCGCGGCCAGAGCGGGCCGACGAGGTCCATCACCGCCGCGAGATGCCGCACGTCGCCATGCATCTCCTGTTGCGCTTCCTCCGCGAGGCGGCGAATGGCCTTGCCGCGGTCCTGAAGGCGCTTGTCCAACCGCGCGATCTCGCGCCTGGTCCGCACGCGGAATTTCGCGCCGAGGCGCTTGGAGATCGCGCCCTCATCGCCGCGCCAGCGGGGCTGCGAGACGAGGAAGGCGAGCCCGAGCAGCAGCCGCTGCGGCAGCGGTCCGTCGAGCAGGGGGCGCACGCGGCGGTGGCTTTCCAGCCGGGCCGCGGCCGCCGGGTCGCCGAGCGCCGCCACGTCGGCGACGCCGGCAAGCGCGTCGATATGGCTGGCCAGCGTCTCGGCCACCAGCCTGTCCCAGCGGCGGGCGTCGTCGACGGCTTCAATGAGGGTCTGCACGTCGCGCAGCAGATCGTCGAACGCTCCGGCGCCGGAGAGGCGCGTGCAGAGCGCCAGCGTGGTGCTCAGGGCCTGTAGCGCCGCATGCAGGGGTTGGATCGTTTCCGGCATCGGCCGGTCGAGCGCGGCGCGCAGGGCGGCCACTATCTCGGCCTGGCGTTGGGCGAGCAGGATCGCGATCGCTTCATCGACCGTCAGGTGCGAGGTCAGCGGAGAGGCGAGGGCCGCCGCGTGACGGGCATTCTTTCGGTCGGACATAGTCGCCTTTCCTGGGCCACCGGCGAGCGTGCCGGCCGCGGCGCGCATCTCTAGACGGTTCGCCTTCCGCCCGAAAGAGGCGTCAGCCGGCGCGCATCGCCGCCCGGGCGATCTCCGTCACGCCGTCGGCGACGAACTGCACGGCGAGCGCCGAGAGCAGCACGCCCAGCAGCCGCGTCAGCACGATGCGGCCCGTCGTGCCCAGCATGCGGTCGAGCGGGCCGGCGAGCAGGAATACCGCCAGGCAGGCGCCGACCAGCGCGCCGATGATCACCAGCAGGCCGATCAGGCCGAGCGTGCTCGGGGCCGAGGCCGCGATCAGGATGGTGGCCGAAATCGCGCCGGGTCCGGCGATCAGCGGGATGGCGAGCGGGAAGACGGCGAGGTGGTGGATATCCGCCAGCTCATGCACGCGCTCCTCCTCGATCGCCTTCTGCGCATTGGCCAGCTTGCGCTGGTCGCGGCGCTCGAACACCATTTCGAAGGCGATCCAGAACAGCAGCAGGCCGCCGGAGATGCGGAACGCCGCCAGCGAGATGCCCAGGAAGGTCAGCAGGCCCTCGCCGATCAGGGCGAAGGTGTAGAGGATGATCGTGGCGGTCACGGTGGCGCGGATCGCCGTCTGGCGGCGTTGGCCGCGGCTCATGCCGCGCGTCAGCCCGACGAAGATCGGCGCCAGACCGATCGGGTCGATGGTGACGAACAGGGTGATCAGGGCATTCAGAAGGTAATCGAGCACGCCTCGTCCTTTGCACGCTCCGCCGGACCTGGCGTCTCGCAGCATCGCTTGCGGAAAGAACGCCATGGTGACAGGCCGGAGGCGGCTTCGCCAGCCTGATCCGCCACGATCGGGCAGGGTGCGCCGGGCGCAAATCCGCCTGCTACCGCTCCGGCGGCGAGGGGGCGTGGCGGGAAAGGCTGAGCGCGGTGCGACAGGGTCGCGGCAAATCGGCGGGATATGGCGAAAAGCACCCCGAATTCTGCGGTTTTGGCGGGATTCCTTGAGTCCGCCACATGGGGTCTCTATGATGTCTGCAATCGAAACTGATTCCGGAAAATAACTTGTCCGATACCCCCGAGCCGCCACGCCCCGATGAGCCGGGCGATGGCCGCCCATCCGACAACGAAACGATCTCCATCACCGATGAGATGAAGCGGAGCTATCTCGATTACGCGATGAGCGTGATCGTGAGCCGCGCGCTTCCCGATGCGCGCGACGGCCTGAAGCCGGTGCACCGCCGTATCCTCTATTCGATGCATGAGAACGGCTACGACTGGAACAAGTCGTTCCGTAAGTCGGCCCGCGTCGTTGGTGATGTGATCGGTAAGTACCATCCGCACGGCGATGCTTCGATCTACTTCGCCCTCGTCCGCATGGCGCAAGAGTTCTCCATGCGCGTGATGCTGGCCGATGGTCAGGGCAATTTCGGCTCGGTCGACGGCGATAGCCCGGCCGCCATGCGTTACACGGAAGTGCGCCTTGCGAAGCCGGCGCATGCGCTGCTGGACGATATCGACAAGGACACGGTCGACTACCAGGACAACTATGACGGTTCGGAGCGCGAGCCCGTCGTCCTGCCGGCCCGTTTCCCGAACCTGCTGGTCAACGGCGCCGGCGGCATCGCCGTCGGCATGGCGACCAACATTCCCTCGCACAATCTGGGCGAGGTGATCGACGGCTGCATCGCCTATCTGGAAAATCCCGGCATCAGCATCGAAGAGCTGATGGAGATCATTCCGGGTCCGGACTTCCCGACCGCCGGTCTGATCATCGGCCGCGCCGGCATCCGGTCTGCCTATCACGAGGGCCGTGGTTCGGTCCTGATGCGCGGCCGCGTGACAATCGAGACGGTTCGCAAGGAGCGCGAGGCTCTCATCATTCATGAGATCCCGTACCAGGTGAACAAGGCGACGATGATCGAGAAGATCGCCGAGCTCGTCCGCGACAAGCGGATCGAGGGCATCTCCGACATCCGCGACGAGTCCGATCGCCTCGGCATGCGCGTCGTCATCGAGCTGAAGCGCGATGCCGTGGCCGATGTCGTGCTGAACCAGGTCTATCGCTATTCGCCGCTGCAGACGTCGTTCGGCGTCAACATGGTGGCGCTGACCGGCGGCAAGCCGCAGCTGATGAACCTCAAGGACCTGATCCAGGCCTTTGTCGTTTTCCGCGAAGAAGTCGTCGCGCGGCGTACCCGCTTCCTGCTCAACAAGGCGCGCGACCGCGCCCATGTCTTGGTCGGCCTCGGCATCGCCGTCGCCAATATCGACGAAGTCATCCATCTGATCCGCACCGCGCCCGATCCTTCGACGGCGCGCGAGCGGTTGATGGAGCGGCATTGGCCGGCCGTCGACATCGCCCCGCTGGTCGCCCTGATCGCCGATCCGCGCCACAAGCTGGCGGCCGACAACACCTACCAGCTGTCGGAAGTCCAGGCGCGCGCGATCCTCGATCTCCGCCTGCAGCGCCTGACGGCTCTGGGACGCGACGAAATCGCCGACGAGTTGAACAAGCTCGGCACCGAGATCGCCGACTACCTCGAGATCCTGCGTTCGCGCGCCCGCATCGTCGCGATCATCCGCGAAGAGCTGGTCGCGGTGCGCGACGAGTTCGCCACCCCGCGCAAGACCGAGATCCTCGACGGCGGCATCGACTTCGAGGATGAAGACCTCATCCAGCGCGAAGACATGGTCGTCACCGTCAGCCATGAGGGCTACATCAAGCGCGTGCCGCTGGTCACCTACCGGGCCCAGCATCGCGGCGGCAAGGGCCGCTCCGGCATGGCGACGAAGGACGAGGATTTCGTAACCCGTCTGTTCGTCACCAACACGCATACGCCGGTCGTGTTCTTCTCGTCGCGCGGCATCGCCTACAAGATGAAGGTCTGGCGGCTGCCGCTGGCCGCTCCGCAGGCGCGCGGAAAGTTCCTGAACAACCTGCTGCCGCTCCAGGAAGGCGAACGGATCACCTCGATCCTGCTGCTGCCCGAGGATGAGGATCAGTGGGCAACGCTCGACGTGATGTTCGCGACGACGCGCGGCACGGTTCGCCGTAACAAGCTTTCCGACTTCGTCCAGGTGAACCGCAATGGCAAGATCGCCATGAAGTTCGACGAGGAAGGCGACGCGATCGTCGACGTCCAGCTCTGCTCCGAGCATGACGACGTTCTGCTGACCACCGCTAAGGGACAGTGCATCCGCTTTGCCGTCACCGACGTACGCGTCTTCAAGGGACGCGACTCGACCGGCGTGCGCGGCATCTCGCTCGCCGAGGGCGACCGCATCATCTCGATGGCGATCCTGCATCACTTCGATGCCAATGGCGACGAACGCTCGGCCTATCTGAAGATGAGCCGCGCGGTGCGTGGCGAGGTCGAGGATGCGACGGTCATCGAGCACGATGCCGACGAGGCACCGGGCAATGCAACGCTGCCGCAGACGCGCTATGCCGAGATGAGCGCCGCCGAGCAGTTCGTGCTGACGATCTCCGAGAATGGCTACGGCAAGCGGACGTCGTCCTTCGAGTATCGGATCACCGGTCGCGGCGGCAAGGGCATCGTCGCCATGGCGGTGAATGACCGAAACGGCGAGCTGATCGCGTCCTTCCCGGTGGAAGATTCGGACCAGATCATGCTGGTGACCGATGCCGGGCAGATGATCCGCATGCCGGTTGGCGGCGACAAGCCGATCCGGATCGTCGGCCGCGGCTCGCAGGGCGTCATCGTCTTCAATACGAGCGACAAGGAAAAGGTCGTTTCGGTCGACCGCCTGACGGATGTCGAGGAAGACGAGCCGGACGCAGAAGCGCCTGCACCGGCCTCCGATGGCCCGCCCTCGCCGGATGCGCCGCCGGCCCCCGAGACGCCGGCCGAAGGCTGAACGCTCCCTACAAAACGATGACGCCGGCCTCAGGGGAAAGGCCGGCGTCGTCACAAATGATCTTGGGGTCTTCTTGGAGGTCTTTCAGGGTTGAGGGGAAACCCTCAGTTCGCGTCCGAGATGGGGACGCGGGTAATGACCGAATAGCCCTTCTGGCTATCCACGATGGTCGTCATCCGAGCTTCGGAGAGCTCTACGGCAGCAGAAAGGCGATCGCCCTTCTTGGCTGCCGGAACATCCCGGTCGGAATAGGCGGCTGCGCTGGCGAAACCAACCGCGATGGTCGCTGCGGCGCAAGTTGCGAGAATGATGCTGTGGAACCACGTCGTCATGGCTTGCCCTCCGTGTCCTGTTGCGCCGGAACGTGGACGCAACCTGCTCCTTTGCCTATGAACCGCATCACAACTCGCCGTTCATTTGCTATTCATCTGGGGAAGCAATGTCCGTTTGGGAAGTTGGTTCCTTAAGGAAGTCTTCTTCTCCTTCGTAAACCTTGCGTGAGAATCCGGCATCGATCCGGGAGCGAGATGTGATCATGGTGTGTACAGGACTCTATCCGGGCTCGTTCGATCCGCCGACCAACGGCCATGTCGAGATGCTGCGCGCCGCGCTGGCGGTGGTGGACAGGCTCGTCGTCGCCATCGGCGTCCACCCCGGCAAGACGCCGCTCTTCTCCTTTGACGAGCGCGTGGCGCTGATCCGCGAGCTCGCGGATGAGATCGAGGGCGGGGCAGGCCGAATCGAGGTGATGTCCTTTGACGGGCTGACGATCGACGCCGCGCGCGATTGCGGCGCATCGGTGATGATCCGCGGGCTTCGCGACGGCACCGATCTGGACTATGAGATGCAGCTCGCGGGGATGAACGGCGCCATGGCGCCGGCGATTCAAACCGTGTTTCTGCCGGCTACGCCCGCGACGCGTCACATAACCGCGACGCTGGTACGCCAGATTGCGAAGATGGGCGGCGACGCTTCAGCCTTCGTCCCGACGGGTGTCGCCCGAAAGCTGACACAAAAATTCAGTTCCTGACGTCACCGCAAAAGGCGGTACCGTCCACCGACCGGAGGTCTCAGTGACCCGTTTCCTTGGCCTGTTCGCGGCGATCGCCGCTGCGTTCCTCTTCATTGCTGCGCCTGCCCAGGCTGCGAGCGAGAAGCTCGACCCGCAAAATACGATCTATCTCGACCTGAAGGATGGTCGCGTCGTGATCAAGCTTCGCCCGGACCTGGCGCCGAAGCATGTCGCGCAGATCAAGAAGCTGACCCGCGAGGGCTTCTATGACGGCGTCGTCTTCCACCGCGTGATCGACGGCTTCATGGCTCAGACGGGCGACCCGACCGGCACCGGCATGGGCGGCTCGAAGGAGCCCGACATCAAGGCCGAATTCTCCAAGGCGCACTTTGCGCGCGGCACGCTCGGCATGGCGCGCTCGCAGAATCCGGAACTCGGCCAATTCCCAGTTCTTCATCATGTTCGCCGATGGCGGCTTCCTCGACGGCCAGTACACCGTCTGGGGCGAAGTCGTCGACGGCATGCAGTTCGTCGACAAGATCGCAAAGGGCGAGCCCCCGGCAAACCCCGACAAGATCATCAAGATGCAGATCGCCGCCGACGCGAAGTAAGTCGGCTCTCGCTGCGCCGCCTTCCGGCGCGGCCCCTCAGAAGGAGATAACCGTGGCCGAAATCAAGGACCCGGAGAACACCCTCATCCTCGAGACCACCCAGGGCTCGGCGACCATCGCCCTGCGCCCGGACCTCGCGCCGCAGCACGTTGCGCGGATCAAGGAACTGGCTCGCGAAGGCTTTTATGACGGCATCGTGTTCCATCGCGTGATCGACGGCTTCATGGCCCAGACGGGCGACCCGACCGGCACCGGCATGGGCGGTTCGGGCAAGAAGCTCAAGGCCGAATTCTCGCGCGAGCCGCATGTCCGCGGCACCGCGTCGATGGCCCGCTCGCAGGATCCGAACTCCGGCGACAGCCAGTTCTTCCTCTGCTTCGGCGACGCACGCTTCCTTGACGGCCAGTACACCGTCTGGGGCCAGGTCATCGAAGGCATGGACAACATCGACAAGATCAAGCGCGGCGAGCCGGTCCAGAACCCGGACAAGATCGTCTCGATGAAGGTCGCCGCCGACGTGGCGTGATCCCGCTTGGCCTGCGGCCGATCGCCGGCATGACGCCGGTCGATTTGCAATAGCGGGCCTGGCTGATTAGGAGAGGGGCGCCGTGCGAACGGCGCCCCTCTTTGTTTGAGCCCCCATGCGCGTCGACCTTTTCGATTTTGATCTCCCCGAGGAGAATATCGCCCTCCGTCCTGCCCGGCCGCGCGATTCCGCGCGCCTGCTGGTCGTCAAGCAGGGCGCGGCCCTGGAAGACCGCATCGTGCGCGAGCTGCCCGACATGCTGCGCCCGGGCGATGCGCTCGTCTTCAACGACACCAAGGTGATCCCGGCCCAGTTGTTCGGCGAGCGTGTGCGCGATGGCGTTTCGGCGCGGATCGGTGTGACGCTGCATATGCGCGAGGCGGCCGATCGCTGGCGCGCCTTTGTCCGACCGGCCAAGAAGCTGCAGCTCGGCGACCGTATCCAGTTTGGCGAAAGCGCCGATCGCGCCTGCCTGGTCTCCGGCCTTGCCGCGACCGTTGCCGAAAAGGGCGATGCGGGCGAGGTGGTGCTGGCCTTCGATCTCACGGGACCCGCGCTCGACGAGGCGATCGCTTCGGTCGGGCATATCCCGCTGCCGCCCTATATCGCCTCGAAGCGTGTCGAGGATGGCGAAGACAAGCTCGACTACCAGACGATCTATGCGCGCGAGGAGGGCGCCGTGGCGGCGCCGACCGCCGGCCTGCATTTCACGCCCGACCTTTTTGCGCGCCTCGATGCGCTGGGCGTCGAGCGGCATTTCGTGACGCTGCATGTCGGCGCCGGCACCTTCCTGCCGGTCAAGGCTGACGATACGGCCGAGCACAAGATGCATGCCGAGCGCGGCGAGGTCTCGCAGGCGACGGCGGATGCGCTCAACGCCGTTCGCGCGCGGGGCGGCCGCGTCGTTGCGGTGGGCACGACGTCGCTGCGGCTGCTCGAAAGCGCCGCCGGCGAGGACAAGATCATCCGGCCGTTCAACGGCCCGACCAGCATCTTCATCACGCCGGGCTATCGCTTCCGCGCGATCGACCTGCTGATGACTAACTTCCATCTGCCGCGCTCGACGCTGTTCATGCTGGTTTCCGCCTTTGCCGGGCTGGACACAATGCGGGCGGCCTATGCGCATGCGGTCGCCAGCGGCTATCGCTTCTATTCCTATGGCGACGCGTCGCTGCTTTTCCCGGCGGAGCCGGATGGCGGATAAGACCTCTTTCACCTCTCCCTGAGGGAGAGGTCGACGGCGAAGCCGGCGGGTGAGGGTTTAGGAAACTCTCCGGATGCGCCGTAAACCCTCACCCGGCCCTGGCGGGCCGACCTCTCCCTCAGGGAGAGGTGAAGAGATGCGAGACAGAATGACCGAGACCTTCCAGTTCAAGCTACTCGCCAAGGATGGCATGGCGCGACGCGGTGAAGTTTCCATGCCGCGCGGCACCATCCGCACGCCGGCCTTCATGCCGGTCGGCACGGCCGGCACCGTCAAGGCGATGTATCCGGGCCAGGTGCGCGAGCTCGGCGCCGACGTCATCCTCGGCAACACCTATCACCTGATGCTGCGCCCCGGTGCGGAGCGGGTGGCGAAGCTCGGCGGCCTGCATACCTTCGCGCAGTGGCCGCACCCGATCCTGACCGATTCCGGCGGTTTCCAGGTCATGTCGCTCTCCAAGCTGCGCAAGCTGAACGAGAAGGGCGTCACCTTCCAGAGCCACATTGACGGCCGCCGGTACGAGCTGACGCCGGAGCGTTCCGTCGAGATCCAGGGCCTGCTCGGCAGCGACATCCAGATGCAGCTCGACGAATGCGTCGGCCTGCCGACGACCGAGAAGGAAATCGAGCGCGCGATGAACCTGTCGCTGCGCTGGGCCGAGCGCTCCAAGGCGGCGTTCGGCGACCAGCCCGGCAAGGCGATCTTCGGCATCGTGCAGGGCGGCGACAATCCGCGCCTGCGCATCGAGAGCGCCACAGCGCTCGCCGCCATGGACTTCAAGGGCTATTCGGTCGGCGGCCTCGCCGTCGGCGAGCCGCAGGAGGTCATGCTCGAAATGCTCTCCATCACCACGCCAGTGATGCCGGAGCACAAACCCCGCTATCTGATGGGCGTCGGCACGCCGGACGACATCCTCGAATCGGTGGCGCGCGGCATCGACATGTTCGATTGCGTGATGCCGACCCGCGCCGGCCGGCATGGGCTGGCCTTCACCCGTTTCGGCAAGGTCAATCTGAAGAATGCGCGCCACGCCGACGATCATCGTCCGCTGGACGAGGAATCGGCTTGCCCGGCCAGCCGCGATTACTCGCGCGCCTATCTGCATCATCTGTTCAAGTCCGGCGAGACGCTGGCCGCGATGCTGCTGACCTGGAACAACCTCGCCTATTACCAGAGCCTGATGGCCGGCATCCGCGCCGCGATCGACGAAGGCCGCTTCGAGGATTTCCGCCTGGCCACCAAGGAAGGCTGGGCGCGAGGCGATATCGCCGCGCTCTAAGGGGAGCGGCGAGGGCGCCTAGCGCTCGACCCGACCCAGCGCGGCTTCCAGCCGCGCAAAGCCGGATTCGGGCGGCAGGCCGATCCGGATGCGGTCCGGCTGGTCGGCGAAGACTCGGGTCCAGATGCCGGCGCGCGCCAGCGATCCGTGGATAGCGACGGCCTGCGGGGTGCGCACCAGAACGAAGAGGTCGGTGCCGCCTTCGATCGCCAGCCCTACGCCGCTGACGAGGCTCTCCAGCCGGCTCCGGGCGGCGGCAAGCCTTTGCCGGGTGGCCGACTGCCAGGCCGAATCGGCCAGCGCCTTCCGGCCCAGCGACAAAGCCGGGCCCGAGACCGGCCAATCGCCGACCCGTTCGCGCAGGTGCTCGACGCGCGCGTCCTGCCCCAGCACGAAGCCGAGCCGCAGGCCAGCCAGCCCATAGAACTTGCCGAACGAGCGCAGCACCACGATCGGCAAGGCGCCCAGGTGTGGAATCACGCTCAGCCCCGGCGCCACCTCGCCAAACGCCTCATCGACCACCAGCAGTCCGTCGCGCCGCGCCAGCCGCTCGGCGACGCCCAAAAGCTCGGCGGGGGTGACGGCGCGGCCATCGGGATTGTTGGGATTTACGATCGCGACGATGGCAGCCCGCTCGGCCGCCTCGTCGAGCGATGCCGCCGCATGGACCCCGCGCCCGGCGCGTCCCCACGCCTCGGCATGGCCGGAATAGGTCGGGCCGACAATGGCGACATCGCCGGCCGGCGCGACGAGCGGCAACAGGCGCAGCGCCAGATCCGAACCCGGCATGGCCGCGATGGCCGCCTTGGCCGGCACGCCATAGGCCTTGCGCGCTACCGCCAGCAGGTCGGCGAGGGCGGCGGGATCGGGCAGGCGATGAAAATCGGAAGCCGGCAGATCCGCCAGCGGGTAGGGGTGCGGGTTGATCCCGGTCGAGAGATCCAGCCAGTCCTCCAGCGCCACGCCATAGCGCGCGGATGCGTCGCGAAGGGCGCCGCCGTGGCGAGGGGCGAGGGGATGATCCAGCATGGCGGTCTTATCGCCCCGAACGACCCGGCTGGCAATCCGGCGGGCGAGGGCTCTCGATCATCCGACAGGTTCGAAGCGATTGTTTTTCGGCGCGGAACTTTTCGGGACGGCGGTCCGTATAGCCATCATGGTCTCGATCCCCCGCCTCGCCCGGCGCTTTCTCGCGCCGACCCGTTTCTCCGCCTCGCACGTCTCGACCGGCAATCTCGGCGGGGGCGCCGCGCTGTCTGCCACGGCCTCGCGAACGAGGCCGTGGCTGCGCTGGAGCGTCCTGGGCCTCGCCATCTCCGCGATCGTCTACCTGGGAAATGTCATGTGGTTCTCTCCGGTCGATTTTCTGAACGGCCTCGCCGCCTTCGCCAACAATCGCGTTGCGACCGACGTCCCCTATGGAACGGGACCGCGCAATCAGCTGGATATCTATCGGCCGCGCGGCGGGGCCGAGAGGCTCCCGGTCGCCGTGATGTTCTATGGCGGGACGTGGGAGGAGGGCGATCGGGCGACCTATCGCTTCGTCGGCGCCGCGCTCGCCAAACGCGGGATCGTCACGATCATCCCCGATTACCGGGTCTATCCGGAGGTCCGCTTTCCGGACTTTCTGCGCGACGCGGCGGAGGCTGTCCGCTGGACGCGCGACCACGTCGCCGACTATGGCGGCGATCCCGCGAAGATCGTGCTGATCGGGCACTCTGCCGGCGCCCATATCTCCGCCATGCTGGCGCTGGACCCTCAATGGCTGGCGAATGTCGGCCTCGATAGTCGCCGGGATATTGAGGGCATGGTCGGTCTGGCCGGACCCTATGATTTCCTGCCTCTGACCGATCCGAAGCTCAAGGATATCTTCGGGCCTGTCGATCAGCGCGCTCGCACCCAGCCGATCAACTTCGTCGACGGCAAAGCGGCGCCGATCTTCGTCGCAGCCGGCACAGACGACACGACGGTCGATCCCGGCAACACGACGCGCCTTGCCCGCAAGATCGAATCGCGCGGCGGGCAGGTCGCGGCGGTGCTCTATCCCGGCGTCGATCACCGCACGCTGATCGGCACCTTTTCGCCCCTGCTTCGCAGTCGTGCGCCCACACTGGACGACACGGTGCGCTTCATTCAGGACGTGACGCAGGCCGTGCCGCCGTCGTCCGGGAAGGGCCTCAAACGAGCGCCGGCGACGACAAACGCCGAATGAGCCCGGCGGGTTCGCCGTGGTCGGGCTCCCCGGAGGGGTCGATATCACTGGAAGAAGAAGGGGTGGAGGCCTCGCCCGGAATCGAACCGGGATGCAAGGATTTGCAGTCCTCTGCGTAACCATTCCGCCACGAGGCCATCTCGTTGATATGCCGCTCGAAATCATATTTCGGCGGGACATCCGGCAGGCGCATTTCAGGGCAATCGCAAAAGACCCGAACCGCGCAACGGGCGAGGGAGCTGATGCTTCCGCGACCGTCTGGCGGCTTCTACAAGCTCGCAGCGGCGACGTCTAGTCCGATCGTCAACAATGCCGACGCAAGGCTGTGGAGGACTTCGGCCGAACGGCGCACCGGGGCCGGGCAGGGAAGGCGGGACGGTCCGGAAGACCGCCCCACCTTCCTGGAAGAGGCGTCAGCGGGTGACGGTCTTGCCGGTCGCGACGTCGAGGACGGCGCCGGTCTCGAGATCGACGCGGTAGATCTCGCGGGTGACATTGCCCGAGAAGGCCAGCTCGACGATCGAGACCGTCTTGAACGTCGCCGGAATGCCCTCCGGCAGGATCTGGTTGAACTGGTCGGCGAGCGCGCCCATCGACTGCTGGATTTCCGGCGAGAAGGTCTTGGTGCTGTAGACGAGCGTGTTGTGCGGATTGTGCGAGCGCAGTTCCTCGCCGTTCTTCACGACGTTGACGCCGCTGACGCCGACGGTCTTGACCAGCTCCTTGCCGGCATCGGCCATCTTGGCGAAGACCGGGCCGGTAACGCGCGGCAGCGGCCCGTCGCGCAGCGGCGTCAGGGCGGCGGTGGCAGCGGTGTTGTAGGCCATCATCCGCTCGAAGCCGTCGCCTTCCTTGACCACGCCGAGGTCAAGCCACCAGGGCTGGCCGGCGCCCTTGGCGGCCTCGGTGGTATAAAACTTCTTCAGCGTGACGTTGAGCGGCTTCGGCGGCGTCGGCAGCGCTTCGAGCATCTTCGCCGGCGTGGTCGGGTCGGCGTTGTGGATGTGCACGACCGTGACATGCGGGATGTTGGTGCGGATGGCCTCGGTCTCGAGGGCGAGCGTCAAAAGGCGCTCCGTCAGCATGCCGCCCAGCGAGCGATGCAGGGTCTCGTTGACCTCGGCCGGCATCGTATAGACGAGGCCGAACGTCCGGTCGTGCGGGCGGAACGCAGTGGATTCAAGTGCACTGTTGTCGATCTTCGTGTCCGCGACAGCAGCCTGGATGGTGGAAAGGCCCAGAAGGGCAATTGCGGCGCCATAGAGTGTCTTGCGTACCATCGACTGTATCCTCTTTCAGAGTGAGCTGATCGAACGACAACCGCGCATCCGGTGGATCTCGACGCGTCGTTTCACGGCGTCGTATGGACAGCCCATGTAACAGGAGGATGATGGCGCTTGGCTATCCCCCGCGGCGTCGACGATCGGCGGGGGCCTGCGGCGCCGCGCCCCTCCGGAATGGCTTGTCACCTTGCCGAACGCCCGGTATTGGAACGTCTATTGCCACAATGACGATAAAGGGTCCCTGATCATGGTCGATTTCGCCAAGGCGCGAACCACGATGGTGGACTGCCAGATTCGCACTGTCGACGTGACCGAGTACGACGTGCTCGACGCCTTCGCCGCGGTGCCGCGCGAGATCTTCGCGCCCGATCATCTGAAGCCGCTCGCCTATATCGACGAGGATCTGCTCGTGTCGGCTCCCGGCAGCGCGCCGCGCTATGTCATGGAGCCGGGGCCCCTGGCGAAGCTGGTCCAGCTTGCCGCGATCCTGCCGACCGATCGCGTGCTCGATGTCGGCACCACCACCGGCTATTCCGCGGCCATCCTCAGCCATCTGGCGGCCTCGGTGGTCGCGCTCGAATCGGACGAGGCCCTGGCCGCGACCGCGCGCGACAATCTCGCGACGCTTGGCGTTTCCAATGTCGAAGTCGTCGTCGGGCCGCTTCAGGACGGCCATGCCGCCAAGGCGCCCTATGACGTGATCCTGCTCGAAGGCGCCGTCGAACTCATTCCGCCGGCGCTGGTCGACCAGCTCGGCGAGGGGGGGACGAATCATCGCCGTGGTCGGTGCGAACGGCCTGGCTGCAAAAGCGATGATCTACACGCGCTCCGGTGGGTCGGTCAGCGGCCGTCCGGCGTTCAACACCTCGGTCCGCACCTTGCCCGGCTTTGCCAAGCCCAAGTCGTTCGTGTTCTGATTTCCCATTGGAATGAACGGGTTAGCCGCTGATTCCGCGACGGTTCGTCGAGCGGTATCTGTGGCTTTCCCGTCGCACGGAGCGCTTTATCCAACTTTTCGCACCCCATGCCATTTGACCGTCACGGGGGCTCGCGTACATTAACGATGTATTGTCCGACGGTGGACGTCCGGTAGGGGGGCGTCGCCTCGCAACGCCGAGGTTTCGAACGTGGTTTTTTCCCGGGTCTATCTGGCAACCGTAGCTATGGCTGCGGTTATCGTAGCTGCCCCCTCGGTATATGCCGAAACGCTGACTTCCGCCCTTTCGCAGACGTATAACTCCAACCCCACGCTGAATGCGATGCGCGCTCAACTACGCGCGACCGACGAAAACGTTCCCCAGGCTCTGTCGGGATATCGTCCCGTGCTGACGGGCAACGCCTTCATCGGACCGTCCTATTCGCGGGGTCGTACGTCGCCGCAGCTTCCCGTCGGGTCGTCGACGACCTGGCCGCGCGGCTACGGGCTCACCATCGAACAGCCGATCTTTCGCGGATTTCGCACGCAGAACTCCGTGAAGCAGGCCGAATCCGCGGTTCTCGCCGGTCGCGAGATCCTGCGTTCGACCGAGCAGGACGTGCTGCTGGATGCCGTGACGGCCTATACCAACGTCATCTACCAGAAGGGCATTGTCAGCCTGCGCGAGCAGAACATCGCCTTCCTGCGCGAACAGCAGCGCGCCGCCGCCGACCGCCTGAAGGTGGGCGAGGGCACGCGTACCGACCTGGCTCAGACCGATGCGGCGCTCAGCCAGGGCCAGACGGCCTATGACGTCGCCATTGCGGACCTGAACTCCGCCAATGCGACCTACATCCAGATCATCGGCACCGCGCCGAAGAGCCTGCAGACGCCGGTGGTGAACACCCGCCTGCTCGCCAAGTCGGCCGAGTCGGCCGTTTCCGCCGGCCAGTCGCGCCATCCGGCCATTCGCGCCGCCAGCTATAACGTCGACACGGCCGCCTTCAACGTGAAGGTGATCGAGGGCCAGCTCTTGCCGACCGTGTCGGTGCAGGGCCAGCTCGCGCACAATGATGATTCGTCGAACACGGGTTCGTGGGGCAATTCCGCGACCATCACGGCCAATCTGAGCGTGCCGATCTATGAAGGCGGCGTTGTCTACTCGCAGACCCGCCAGGCCAAGGAAACGCTCGGCCAGTACCGCATCCAGCTGGATTCGGCGCGCGACCAGGTCCGCGCGGCGGCGGTTTCGGCCTTCGGCCAGCTCCAGGCTGCCCGTGCGTCGATCACCTCAGCCCAGGACCAGATCCGCGCTTCGCAGCTCGCCCTCGAAGGCGTCATCGAAGAACAGAAGGTCGGCCAGCGCACGACCCTCGACGTGCTGAACCAGCAGCAGTCGCTGCTGCAGGCCCGCGAGACGCTGATCCTGGCACAGCGTGCCCAGGTCGTGGCCTCCTATACGCTGCTGTCGTCGACCGGCTCGCTTTCGGCAGAGAACCTCAGCCTCAAGGTCCAGCGCTACGAGCCGAAGCAGCATTACCAGGCGGTTCGCGACAAGTGGATCGGCCTCAGGACGCCGGACGGCCGGTAGTCGAGCCTCCAGTCGGGGAAAAGCGACCGGTCGTGTTCCGGCCGGTCGTGCTTTTCGCTACTCTGGCCCTTGGAATCGCTGGATTCTCAAAGCGATTCGACTGAGTTCTGTGGGTGTGGGGTAGCGATGGCCAAAGTCAGTGCGGCACAAGAGCCTTCGATGGAGGAAATCCTCGCCTCGATCCGCCGGATCATCTCCGAGGATGAACATGGCCTGGCTGCGCCCAAGGCTTCCGAGCTGACGGCGCTGCCGCCCAAGCTTCCGAGCGTCCCCGTCTCCGCCGCCGATATCGATGCGCTGTTCAGCGCCCGCGTGGCCGAGTTTGCCGCGCCGCCAGCCGCCCCGGCCCGCACCGACATTGTCGCGCCGGAACCGACGCCCGCCGCTTCGGCGCCCATGGCCGAGCCGCGCATGCTGCGCCCGGCGGTGCACACGCCCGAGCCGACGCGCGTCGCCGAACCCGTCCGCGCCCCTTCGCCCATTCGCGCCGAAACGCCTGCGCCGGGTCCCGCTGCGCCCTCCAGGCCTGTCCGGGACGAACTGCCAGCCGGCGAGCCGCTGCTGTCGCCGGCTGCCGACGCCATCGTGCAATCCGCCTTCGGCAATCTCGCCAATACGGTGCTGGCCGGCAATTCGCGGACGCTCGAGGATCTGGTCAAGGACATGCTCCGGCCGATGCTGAAGACCTGGCTCGATACCAACCTGCCGCCGCTCGTCGAGCGGCTGGTGCGCGACGAGATCGAGCGCGTTTCGCGCGGTCGCTGACCTCCCGGCGACCTCGCACGGACGGCGCGTGGCGCCGTTCTTACGGAACGCCTCCCGGCTTCCCATATAAGGCGTTCGACGCAGGCGGGGGATGGGCCTTGGGGCTGCCTTGGGGCTGCGCGGTTGACTCGCCCGCGACCATCCGATTTACACCAGTTCAAATTCCTCATCCGGAAACGGTCATGCTCGATAAGAATTATGACGCGGCCGCGGTCGAGCCGCGCATCTATGAAACTTGGGAAGGCCAAGGCGCCTTCAAGGCAGGCGCTGGCGCGAAGCCCGGCGCGGAGCCTTTCTCCATCGTCATCCCGCCGCCGAACGTCACCGGCTCGCTGCATATGGGCCATGCGCTCAACAACACGCTGCAGGACGTTCTCGTCCGCTTCGAGCGTATGCGCGGCAAGGATGTTCTCTGGCAGGTCGGCCTCGACCATGCCGGCATCGCCACGCAGATGGTGGTCGAGAGGCAGATGGCCGAGCGCCAGGAGCCCGGCCGCCGCGAGATCGGCCGCGAGGCCTTCGTCGAGAAGATCTGGAAGTGGAAGGCCGAATCCGGCGGCACGATCATCGGCCAGTTGAAACGCCTTGGCGCCTCGGCCGACTGGTCGCGCGAGCGCTTCACCATGGATGAGGGCCTGTCCAAGGCCGTGCTCAAGGTGTTCGTCGAGCTCTATCGCGGCGGGCTGATCTACAAGGACAAGCGCCTGGTCAACTGGGACCCGAAGCTGGAGACGGCGATCTCGGATCTCGAGGTCATCCAGGTCGAGACCAAGGGCAAGCTCTACCATTTCCGCTATCCGATCGAGGGCAAGACCTTCGATCCCGACGATGCGACGACCTTCATCACGGTGGCGACGACCCGGCCGGAAACGATGCTGGGCGACACCGCCGTCGCCGTGCATCCGGATGACGAGCGCTACCAGGCCTTCGTCGCCGCCGGCGCGCACGCCATCCTGCCGCTCGTCGGCCGCCGCATTCCGATCGTCGCCGATGAATATTCCGATCCCGAGAAGGGTTCGGGCGCGGTGAAGATCACGCCGGCGCATGACTTCAACGATTTCGAGGTCGGCCGCCGCCACAACCTGCCGATGATCTCGGTGCTCGATCGCCAGGCCAATGTGGCGATCGCCGGCAATGCCGAGTTCCTCGCGGGGCTGGACAAGACGGCGGCACTTGCCGACACGATCGCCGCCTTCGAGGGCCTGGACCGCTTCACGGTGCGCAATTCCATCGTCGCGATGATGGAAGAGCAGGGCTATCTGGCCGAGATCGAGGATCATGCGCACACCGTGCCGCATGGCGATCGCGGCAATGTGCCGATCGAGCCGTTCCTGACCGAGCAGTGGTATGTCGATGCGCACACGCTGGCGCAGCCGGCGATCGCCTCGGTGCGCGAAGGGCGGACCAACTTCGTCCCGAAGACCTGGGAAAAGACCTATTACGAGTGGATGGACAACATCCAGCCCTGGTGCATTTCGCGCCAGCTCTGGTGGGGACACCAGATCCCGGCCTGGTATGGCCCGGACGGCAAGGTGTTCGTCGCCTATGACGAGGCCGAGGCTTCGGCGCTGGCCACGGCGCATTACGGCGCGCCAGCCGCGCTGACGCGCGACGAGGACGTGCTCGACACCTGGTTCTCTTCGGCGCTCTGGCCGTTCTCCACGATGGGTTGGCCGGACGAGACGAACGAGCTTGCCCGCTACTTCCCGACCAGCGTCCTGATCACCGGCTTCGACATCATCTTCTTCTGGGTCGCCCGGATGATGATGATGAGCCTGCACTTCATGAAGGACGAGAACGGCACGCCGGTCGAGCCCTTCAAGGACATCTACATGCACGCGCTCGTCCGGGACGAGAAGGGCGCC
This sequence comes from Kaistia sp. UC242_56, assembly GCF_044452255.1. Lineage (NCBI taxonomy): Bacteria > Pseudomonadati > Pseudomonadota > Alphaproteobacteria > Hyphomicrobiales > Kaistiaceae > Kaistia > Kaistia sp. UC242_56. Next base: position 2,770,033 of record NZ_JBIOAN010000002.1, on the reverse strand, counting down.
AAGATGTCGAAGTCGAAGGGCAACGTCATCGATCCGATCACGCTGATCGACGAGTATGGCGCCGACGCGCTGCGCTTCACGCTGACCGCCATGGCGGCGCAGGGCCGCGACATCAAGCTCGCGACCTCGCGCGTCGAGGGCTACCGCAACTTCGCGACCAAGCTCTGGAACGCCTCGCGCTTCGCCGAGATGAACGGCGCGACGCGGGTTGCCGGCTTCGATCCCTCGACGGCCAAGGAGCGGCTGAACCGCTGGATCGCGACCGAGACGACGCGCACCGCGCGGGCCGTGACGGAGGCGCTGGAAGCCTATCGCTTCAACGACGCCGCCAACGCGCTCTATCGCTTCGTCTGGAACTCGTTCTGCGATTGGTATCTGGAACTGGTCAAGCCGGTGCTGAATGGCGAGGACGAGGCCGCCAAGGCCGAGACCCGCGCCACGATCGGCTGGACGCTGGACCGGATCGTCACGCTGCTGCACCCCTTCATGCCCTTCATCACCGAGGAGCTCTGGGACCGCACGGCCGACGAGGGCAGCCGCCGCGAGGGCCTGCTCGCGCTCAACGCGTGGCCGACGCTCGACTTCGAGGACGAGGCGGCTGCGGCCGAGATCAACTGGCTGGTGGATCTCATTTCGGCGGTCCGCTCGGTTCGCTCCGAGATCAACGTGCCGCCGGGCGCCATGGTGCCGCTGATCATCGTCGGCGCTTCGGCGGAGACGACGGCGCGGCTGGCGACGCATGATGCGCTGATCAAGCGCCTGGCGCGGGCGTCCGAGATCTCGGCCGCCGACACGCCGCCCAAGGGTTCCGTGCAGACCGTGCTCGGCGAGGCGACGATCGCCCTGCCGCTGGCCGGCGTCATCGACCTCGTCGCCGAACGCGCGCGTCTCGGCAAGGAGCTCGACAAGGCCGCCAAGGAGATCGCGAAGATCGAAGCCAAGCTCGGCAACGAGAACTTCGTATCGCGCGCCCCGGAAGAGGTGATCGACGAACAGCGCGAGCGCCTGGCCGAAGCCCAGGAGCTGACCGCCAAGATCCACGCCGCGCTCGAGCGTCTCAAGGACTGATCTGGCAGGGTTTTTCTGACGGATTGCAGAGGGCTCGCGACATCGTCGCGGGCCCTTTTTGTTTGGGTGCTGCGACTGGAAAGATGGGTACTTGAACTCTTCGAGGCCTTTGCGTGACGTATTTGAACCCGAGTCCAGCGTCATCCCGGCGTAGGCCGGGATCCAGACACACAGGCATGCGAAGACAAGAGGCTGGTCACTGCTTGCTTGGCCTGTGGTTATGGGCCCCGGCCTTCGCCGGGGCGCCGGGGTTGTCATGCTTTGAACCGGAGGGCCTGTCCCCGATCTCGTGCGTGCCTCGCTTTGCCGAGACTTTGCGTAACCCAAGAAGGACGCTCTGCAGATCCCCGACGTCCAACATCCTGAGGCGCTTCGCGCAGCGAAGCCTCGAAGGACGCACCGGCTCTGGGCAAATCTTGATGGCGGCGCCGCTCTGCGCGCTTCGAGACGGCCCTCCGGGCCTCCTCAGCATGTTGAGGACGGGTCTTGCGGGAGGGTTCTCAGGGAGAGGTGAAAACGGCTCGGATAGAGGCCTGTCGCCCCCCGAAAGAAGCCCAACGAAAAAGGCCCGCGACGATGTCGCGGGCCCCGATGATTCCATAGCGAAAGAAGCGCTTAGCCGTCGTTGCGTTCGCGCTTCTTGAAGCCGGGCTTGCCGCCCGGCTTGAAACCAGGCTTGCCGCCGGCACCGCCGGGCTTGAAGCCGGCGCGGCGGGTCGGCTTCTTGCCGGGGCCACGGGCTCCGGCGCCGCCGACGGGCGCGCCGTCAGCCGGCTCGATGCGGATCTCTTCCTCGCCACCGCGACGCAGCGCGACGGTGAAGCGCTCGGCCGCCTCGGCGACGATCTCGAAGCGCGTGTCGCGCTCGAAGATCTTGATCGCGCCGATCTCGTTCTTGGTGACGTGGCCACGACGGCAGATCAGCGGCAGCAGCCACTTCGGATCCGCGTTCTTCTGGTGGCCGATGCTCATGCGGAACCAGACCATGTCCTGCTGCGGGCGCTCGACGCGGCCGTTCTCGCTGCCGGGACCACTGGTCGGCCACTGGCCGTCACTGGCGTCGCGCGGGGCGCGGGGCGGGCGCTCGCCACGGGGCGCATCGCGGTCGGAACGATCGCTGCGCTCGCCGCGCGGGCTGTCCTGGCGGCGGGGCTTGGCGTCGCGTGCGCCGCGATCCTGCTGCTGGCCGGGATCGAACAGATCCTCGGGCGAGGGCAGGCGCGAACGGTGCAGGCGGATCAGCGCGGCGGCGATTTCTTCCGGCGTGCGCTTGGTGAGCAGCTCGGTCGCGAGCGCCATGTCTTCCTCGGAAGCCGGCTCGGAGACCATGGCCTTCTCGAGCAGGCGCTCCTGATCCTTGGCGCGAACCTCGTCGGCGGACGGAGCGGCCGTCCAATAGGCGTCGACGCCGGCGGCGCTGATCAGGCGCAGCGCCTTGGAGCGGTTGGTGTAGGGAACGAGCAGGGCAGAAATGCCCTTGCGGCCGGCGCGGCCGGTACGGCCTGAACGGTGCAGCAGGATGGCGGGGCCGGTCGGCAGGTCGGCATGGACGACAAGGCCGAGATCCGGAAGATCCAGACCGCGCGCGGCGACGTCAGTGGCGACGCAGACGCGGGCGCGGCCGTCGCGCAGAGCCTGCAGCGCATGCATGCGCTCGCCCTGGCTGAGCTCGCCCGACAGTGCCACGACTTCGAAGCCGCGCTCCTGAAGGCTCGCATGCAGGCGGCGAACCGATTCACGCGTCGAGCAGAAGACGAGCGTTGCCGGCTGGTCGAAATAGCGCAGCACGTTGACGACGGCGTGGTCGATCTCGTTCGGCGCAACGCGCAGCGCACGATATTCGATGTCGCCATGCGGTTGGCTCTGGTCGATCGTGTCGATGCGGATGGCGTCCCGCTGATACTGCTTGGCCAGGCGCACGATTTCGCGCGGCAGCGTGGCCGAGAACAGCATCGTGCGGCGCTCTTTCGGCGACGCGTCGAGGATCAGCTCCAGATCTTCCTTGAAGCCCAGGTCGAGCATCTCGTCGGCCTCGTCGAGCACGACGACCTTGAGCTTGGATATGTCGAGGCGTCCGCGCTCCAGATGGTCGCGCAGGCGGCCCGGCGTGCCGACGACGATATGCGCGCCCATTTCCAGCGCGCGGGCTTCGCGGCGGACGTCCATGCCGCCGACGCAGGAGGCGATTCGCGCACCCGCCGGGCCATAGAGCCAGATCAGCTCGCGCTGGACCTGCAGAGCCAGTTCGCGCGTCGGGGCGATGATGAGGGCCAGCGGCTCAGTGGCCGGGCCGAAGCGCTCTTCATTGCCCAGAAGCGTCGAGGCAAAGGCGAGGCCGTAGGCCACCGTCTTGCCGGAGCCGGTCTGCGCGGAGACGAGGAGATCGTTTTCGCCGACGCTATCCTGGAGGACAGCGGTCTGGACGGGGGTAAGCGTTTCATAGCCCTTTTCCGCGAGGGCGCGTGCGAGGGCTGGATTCTGGACGAGCGATACCATGGTGGGCGAAGGCCTGAAATTGGAGAAGCATTCCGGGTCGCGCGCAAACGGTTCGCGAGCGGTGAAGGATCATGCGGAATGCGAGTTGGCCCTCCCATACCGCGAGTGGGCCCAATAGCCAAGGATTCTCTATTTTGAAGACCGTCATGCGCGCGGTCACGCCGTCGCATGCAACCTGGGGCAGTTTGTCGGCAAGACGGAGGAGGGCGGTCCAGCGAGCTGGGGAAAAGCCCGATGCAACAGGCCGCAGCGCTTTTTAACGGCTTTCTCAGCGCCGCGAGCGAGCCGGAAACTCCGCGTTAATCGTCTTGGCCTATCCTTTATCAATCATGTTGCACCGCGTTCAGATTCCCTCATGACCACTCGACAGCGCAAGCATTCCAAGCTTCGGCGGCTCATCCTTCCACTCGGCTCGCTCGCCGTGATGGGCTACTTCGCCTACCATTCCTTCAATGGCGACTACGGTATCTGGTCGCGCGAGCGAATGGAGCGGGAAGCCATTGTCCTGGAAAAGGAATTGGCGGAACTGAAGGCGAACCGCCTCTCTCTGGTGGCTCGCGCGCAGCTGCTCCGGCCTGAGAGTCTCGATCCCGACATGATCGACGAGAGGGCCCGCGCCAAGCTCAATGTCGTCCAGGCAGACGAGTTGGTGATCAGCATTGCTGCATCGCAATAGACCCCGCAGCATTGCGATCGCGGCTGGAATTGCGATGAACCGAATTTCAGTTCATTACAATTTTTGTAATCAAGTCATGTAGTTGACGCATGGCTCCGATGCTTGCGCTGCATCTTGGAATGACGGTTGGCTTCGGATAACGTCCCGCTCAGTTTGGGACACGCCCCGGAGAACAAGGCATGGCCGTAGCCAAAGCGAAAGTCGGCAGCAAATCTGCGCCGGCCGCCGGACGGAAGACTGCAACGGTAAAATCGGCAAGGCCGACCGCTGTTGAAAATTTCTCCAAGGAGCAGGAACTCTTCGCCTATCGCGAGATGCTCCTCATCCGCCGTTTCGAAGAAAAGGCCGGCCAGATGTATGGCATGGGCCTCATCGGCGGCTTCTGTCACCTCTATATCGGCCAGGAAGCTGTCGTTGTCGGCATGCAGATGGCGATTCGGACCGGTGAAGACCAGACGATCACCGGGTATCGCGATCACGGCCACATGCTCGTTGCGGGCATGGATTCGAATGGCGTGATGGCAGAGCTCACCGGCCGGCGCGGCGGTTATTCGCACGGCAAGGGTGGCTCGATGCACATGTTCTCCATCGAGAAGCAGTTCTTCGGCGGCAACGGCATCGTCGGCGCCCAGGTGTCGCTCGGCACCGGCCTCGCCTTCGCCAACCGCTATCGCAAGAACGACAAGGTCTGCCTGACCTATTTCGGCGACGGCGCGGCCAACCAGGGCCAGGTCTACGAGAGCTTCAACATGGCGCAGCTCTGGAAGCTGCCCGTGGTCTACATCATCGAGAACAACCGCTACGCCATGGGCACGTCCGTGTCGCGCTCCTCCGCGCAGACCGACTTCTCCCGTCGCGGCGTCTCGTTCGACATTCCCGGCGAGAAGGTGGACGGCATGGACGTCCGCGCCGTGAAGGCAGCCGGCGACAAGGCCGTTGCCTGGTGCCGCTCCGGCAAGGGTCCGTACATCCTCGAGATGGAAACCTACCGCTATCGTGGACACTCCATGTCCGACCCGGCCAAGTACCGGTCGAAGGACGAAGTCCAGAAGATGCGCAACGAGCACGATCCGATCGAGCAGGTTCGCACCCGTCTCCTGCAGCAGGAATGGGCCACCGAGGACGATCTGAAGAAGATCGACGCCGAGGTGCGTGATATCGTGAACAACGCGGCGGAATTCGCCCAGAACGATCCGGAGCCGGATGCATCCGAGCTCTGGACGGACATTTTGAAGTAAGGCCGGGAGACAGCCATGCCCATCGATATTCTGATGCCGGCCCTCTCGCCGACCATGGAGGAGGGTACGCTCTCCAAGTGGCTCAAGAAGGAAGGCGATACCGTCAAGTCCGGCGACGTGATCGCCGAGATCGAGACCGACAAGGCGACGATGGAAGTCGAAGCCGTCGACGAGGGAACGATCGCCAAGCTTCTCGTGGCCGAAGGCACCGAGAACGTGAAGGTCAACACCCCGATCGCCGTGATCGCCGCTGACGGCGAGGACGTCTCCGCCGCCGCGAGCGCGCAGGCCGCGCCGAAGGCAGAAGCGGCTCCGGCCGCTGCGGAGGCGCCCGCCGCCGAGGCAAAGCCGGCTGCGGCTCCCGCCGCTGCCCCGGTTGCCGCCGCCCCGATCGCGATCCAGGTCGCGGCCGATCCGGCGATTCCGGAAGGCACCACCTTCGTCTCGACCACCGTCCGCGAAGCACTTCGCGATGCGATGGCGGAGGAGATGCGCCGGGATCCCGACGTCTTCGTCATCGGCGAGGAAGTCGCCGAGTACCAGGGCGCCTACAAGATCACGCAGGGTCTGCTGCAGGAATTCAGCGCCGACCGCGTCATCGATACGCCGATCACCGAGCACGGCTTTGCCGGTCTCGCGACCGGCGCGGCGCTGGCCGGCCTGCGTCCGATCGTCGAGTTCATGACCTTCAACTTCGCCATGCAGGCGATCGACCAGATCATCAACTCGGCCGCCAAGACGCTCTACATGTCGGGCGGACAGCTCGGCGCGCCGATCGTCTTCCGCGGTCCGAACGGCGCGGCAGCGCGCGTGGGCGCCCAGCACAGCCAGGATTACTCGTCCTGGTACAGCCATATCCCGGGCCTCAAGGTCGTCGTGCCCTACACGGCCGCCGACGCCAAGGGCCTGCTCAAGGCGGCGATCCGCGATCCCAATCCGGTGATCTTCCTCGAGAACGAGATCCTCTACGGCCATTCCTTCGACGTGCCGCAGATCGAGGACTTCGTCCTGCCGATCGGCAAGGCGCGCATCCACAAGGTCGGCAAGGACGTCACCATCGTCTCGTTCGGCATCGGCATGACCTATGCGACCAAGGCCGTAGCGGAACTGGCCGAGCAGGGCATCGACGCCGAGCTGATCGACCTGCGCACGCTGCGGCCGCTCGACATCGACACGGTCATCGAGTCGGTCAAGAAGACCGGCCGCTGCGTGACGGTGGAGGAGGGCTGGCCGCAGAACTCGATCGGCTCGCACATCGCGTCCGAGCTGATGGAAAAGGCGTTCGATTTCCTCGACGCGCCGGTCCTGAAGGTCACGGGCAAGGACGTTCCGATGCCCTACGCCGCCAATCTCGAGAAGCTTGCGCTGCCGAATGTCGGCGAAGTCGTCGCGGCCGTCAAAGCCGTAACGTATCGGTAGCGCCATGGCCGGACACAAACGCGAGCTTGAAATTCCGCCCGGCGCCCTGGAATCGGAAGATGCAGCGGAAGTGTTCCGCGCCTGGATCGTCGACAAAGGTCTGGACGTCAGCTTCCGGACAGCGTTCGATGACCCGGCCACGTGGGGTATCCTGCTGGTCGACATCGCACGTCAGGTAGCGCGTGGATTCGAAACTGACGGCGTCTGCTCGGAAGGGCAGGCGCTTGACGCGATCAAGTCCAGTTTCGATTCCGAATGGGACCGTCCGTTAGACCTGGGCACGCCAGAATCACGCCAATAGGTGCTTTATGCCGATCAATATCCTGATGCCCGCGCTTTCGCCGACCATGGAAGAGGGAAACCTCGCCAAGTGGAACGTGAAGGTTGGCGACAAGGTCAAGTCGGGCGATGTCATCGCCGAGATCGAGACCGACAAGGCGACGATGGAAGTCGAATCCATCGATGAAGGCACGGTTGGCCAGCTGCTGGTGCCGGAAGGCGCGCAGGGCGTGAAGGTCAATGCGCTGATCGCCGTTCTTCTGGCGGATGGCGAGGATGCGAGCGCCATCGGCGCCGCGCCGGCCGAGGCCGCTCCTGCGCCGGAAGCGGCTCCGACCGCCGCAGCGGCACCCGCCGCTTCGGCTCCGGCGGCTGCACCCGCACCGGCTGCCGTCGCACCCGTGGCTGCGCCCGCACCGGCGGCTCCGGCAGCGGCTCCTGCCGCTGCGTCGGGCGAGCGCGTGTTCGCCTCGCCGCTGGCGCGCCGTATCGCTAAGGAAGCCGGCATCGATATCGCCAAGGTGGCCGGTTCCGGCCCGCATGGCCGTATCGTGCAGGCCGATGTCGAAGCTGCGAAGATGGGTGGCGTCGCCAAGGCTGCACCGGCTGCTGCCGCTGCCGCGCCGGCGCCCGCCGCCGCAACCCCGGCTCCGGCGCATTCCGGCCCGACCGACGCGCAGACGCTCAAGCTGTTCGCCGAAGGCTCCTACGAGCTCGTGCCGCATGACAACATGCGCAAGACGATCGCGCGCCGCCTGACGGAATCGAAGCAGAACGTTCCGCACTTCTACGTCACCGTCGATACGGATCTCGATGCGCTGCTGGCGCTTCGCGAGCAGATCAATGGCTCGGCGCCGAAGGATGCGGACGGCAAGCCCGTCTACAAGATCTCGGTCAACGACATGGTCATCAAGGCCATGGCTCTGGCGCTGAAGAAGGTTCCGGGCGCCAACGCTTCCTGGACCGATGGCGGCATGCTGGTGCACAAGGTCGTTGATGTCGGCGTCGCCGTCTCGATCCCCGGCGGGCTGATCACGCCGGTCGTGCGCAACGCCGATGCCAAGTCGCTGTCCACCATCTCCAACGAGATGAAGGACCTGGCCAAGCGGGCGCGCGATCGCAAGCTGAAGCCGGAAGAATACCAGGGCGGCACGACCTCGGTCTCCAACCTCGGCATGTTCGGCGTCAAGGACTTCGCGGCGATCATCAACCCGCCGCATGCGACGATCCTCGCCGTTGGCGCAGGCATCCAGCAGCCGGTCGTGCGCGGCGGCGAAATCAAGATCGCGACCATCATGTCGGTCACGCTCTCGACCGATCACCGCGTGGTCGATGGCGCGCTGGGCGCCGAGCTTCTCCAGGCCTTCAAGGGCTATATCGAGAAGCCGATGGCGATGCTGGTGTAGCCAACACCGTCGTTCCGGCTCCCTTCTCCCCGTGAGGAGGGGGCCGCCAGACCTTCAACGCGCAGCGAGACGAACATGGCCGCACCCTACGACGTCATCATCATCGGCTCCGGCCCGGGCGGCTATGTCGCCGCCATCCGCGCCGCCCAGCTCGGCCTCAAGGTCGCCGTGGTCGAGAAGACCCATCTCGGCGGCATCTGCCTGAACTGGGGCTGCATCCCGACCAAGGCGCTGCTGCGCTCGGCCGAGGTCTACCACTACATGGACCACGCCAAGGATTACGGCCTGTCGGTGGAGAAATTCAGCGCCGACATGTCGGCGATCACCAAGCGTTCGCGTGGCGTCGCCGCCCAGCTGAACCAGGGCGTCACCGGCCTTTTGAAGAAGAACAAGGTCGACGTGATCTGGGGCGTCGCCGAGATCGCGTCGCCTGGCAAGGTCGTCGTCAAGCCGGCGCCGGAAGAGGCCTATGGCAAGCCCAATCCCGCGCCGAAGAATGCGCTGGGTGCCGGCGAATATGAAGCGAAGAACATCATCATCGCGACCGGCGCCCGCCCGCGCGCGCTGCCCGGCATCGAGCCGGACAAGAAGCTGATCCTGACCTATTTCGAGGCCATGATCCCCGAGACGCTGCCGAAGACCCTGCTCGTCATGGGCTCTGGCGCGATCGGCATCGAGTTCGCCTCGTTCTATCGTACGATGGGCTCCGAGGTCACGGTCGTCGAGGTTCTGCCGCAGATCCTCCCCGTCGAGGACGAAGAGATCGCCGCGCATGCTCGCAAGCGCTTCGAGAAGCAGGGCATCAAGATCCTGACCGGCGCCAAGGTGACCAAGGTCGTCAAGGCGGACTATTCGGTCACGGCGACGATCGAGACCGCGGACGGCAAGTCGCAGGAAATCTCGGCCGAGAAGCTGATCTCGGCGGTTGGCGTCGTCGGCAACATCGAGGGCCTCGGTCTGGAGAAGCTCGGCGTCAAGACGGATCGCGGCTGCGTCGTCATCGACGGCGTCGGCAAGACCAATGTTCCCGGCATCTGGGCGATCGGCGACGTCGCCGGCCCGCCGATGCTGGCGCACAAGGCCGAGCATGAGGGTGTCATCGCCGTCGAGGCCATCGCCGGCCTGCACCCGCATTTCATGGACAAGGCCAAGATCCCGGGCTGCACCTACTGCAACCCGCAGATCGCGTCTGTCGGCTTGACCGAGAAGAAGGCGAAGGAAGCCGGCTACGATGTGCGCGTCGGCAAGTTCCCCTTCATCGGCAACGGCAAGGCGATCGCGCTCGGCGAGCCCGAGGGCTTGGTCAAGACGGTGTTCGACAAGAAGACCGGCCAGCTGCTCGGCGCCCATCTCGTCGGCGCGGAAGTGACCGAACTGATCCAGGGCTTCGTCATCTCCATGAACCTGGAGACAACAGAACAAGAGCTGATCAACACCGTCTTCCCGCATCCGACCCTGTCCGAGACGATGCATGAGAGCGTGCTCTCGGCCTACGGCCGAGCGATCCACATCTAGGGCGCGCGTCGCGATGGACCCACAACTCAAGGCGATCCTGATCTGGGTGGCCATCGGCCTGATCGCGGGCTGGCTGGCCAGCATCGTGGTCGGCGGCGGCGGATTGTTCCGCAACATCATCACGGGGCTGATCGGCGCCGTGGTGGGCGGGTTCCTGGTCCGCTACTTCAACGTGCCGATCGATTTCGGCTATGACTTCGTCAACCAGGTCGTCATCGCGGCGATCGGCGCCGTCATCGTCGTGTCGCTGGCGCGGGTAATCGCATAACGGCCATGCGCAACACAAAGCTGGTGTTGCGCAGGCTCTTCCACCATATGTGCTGGAACACGAACGGGCAGGGCTCAACATGAACGGTGTCGGCATTTTCGCGACGATCCTCATCGGCATCCTTGCCGGCTGGATTGCTTCCCGCGTCATGGAGCGCCGTCACGGCCTGCTCATCAACCTGATTGTCGGCCTGATCGGCGCCTGGATCGGCGCGGCGCTTGCCGCCGCCTTCAACATCCATTTCGCCGGGTTCGTCGGCAGCCTGGTAGTGTCGACCGTCGGCGCGATCGTTCTGCTGTTCCTGCTCAGCCTCCTGCGCCGCGCGTAAGGAAGATCGGAGTTTCCATGGTCGTCGTTCTCGATACGCGCCCCGGCAGGGACCTTCGGCCCCGGCACCCGGAAAAGGTGAACCGTCCGGAGACGCCGCTGCTGCGCAAGCCGGACTGGATCCGCGTGCGCGCGCCGGGTTCGCCTGTCTATCGCGAGACGCAGGAGATCGTGAAGAAGAACGGCCTCGTCACCGTTTGCGAGGAGGCCGGCTGCCCGAATATCGGCGAGTGCTGGTCGAAGAAGCACGCCACCTTCATGATCATGGGCGACACCTGCACCCGCGCCTGTGCCTTTTGCAACGTCCGCACCGGCATGCCGGAAGCGCTGGATCTGGCGGAGCCGGAGAAGGTCGCGGAAGCCGTCGCCAAGCTCGGTTTGCAGCATGTGGTGATCACCTCGGTCGATCGCGACGATCTCGCCGATGGCGGCGCCAGGCACTTTGCCGACGTGATCTATGCGATCCGTCGCGCCGCGCCCGGAACGACCATCGAGATTCTGACGCCGGATTTCCTGCGCAAGCCCGGCGCGCTCGAAGTCGTTGTCGAGGCTCGGCCCGACGTCTTCAACCACAATCTCGAGACGGTTCCGTCCAAGTACCTGAAGGTGCGCCCCGGCGCCCGCTACTTCCATTCGCTGCGCCTGCTGCAGCGGGTGAAGGAACTGGATCCCAACATGTTCACCAAGTCCGGCATCATGGTCGGCCTTGGCGAAGAGCGTAATGAAATCCTGCAGCTGATGGACGACCTGCGCGTCGCCGAGGTCGATTTCATGACCATCGGCCAGTACCTGCAACCGAGCCGCAAGCACCATCCGGTTCTGCGCTTCGTCACGCCGGAAGAGTTCAAGTCGTTTGAGACGATCGCCTATGCCAAGGGCTTCCTGATGGTTTCCTCCAGCCCGCTGACGCGCTCGTCGCATCACGCCGGCGAGGATTTCGATCGCCTGCGTTCGGCCCGCCACGCCCAGCACCAGGGCTGATCCGGACATGCCCAGCTTCACGACCGAGCGTCGCGTCGGCCACACGGCCGAGGAGATGTTCGCCCTGGTATCGGACGTCGAGAAATATCCGCTCTTCGTGCCGCTCTGCGAGCGGCTGGTCATTCGCGGCCGCAAGCCGGATGGCGAGCGCGAAGTGCTGGTCGCCGACATGACCGTCGCCTACAAGTTCATCCGCGAGACCTTCACCACCAAGGTCGTGCTGGACCGCAAGGCCGGCACCATTCGCGCCGAATATCTCGACGGCCCGTTCAAGCATCTCGACAATGTCTGGACGTTCAAGGCCGTCGATGGCGGCCACAGCACCGTGCATTTTGCGATCGACTACGAATTCCGCTCGCGCACGCTGTCGGCGCTGATGGGCACGGTCTTCGACAAGGCGTTCCGAAAATTCGCCGACGCCTTCGAGAAGCGCGCCGATGCTGTCTATGGCGTGGCGGTGCTTCCGCCTGCTTAGCGCGGCTGCTTTGCCCCGCGCTATGGCTCACAACTTGTGCGTGGGGTGACGCGCACGTCATTGACTTGGGCGGGGTTGTGCCGGAGAAATTCTCCCGCCTGTCTCCTAATGCCTGAAATCAAATGCATCAGACATCCTCCGGCCGTTTCATCTCGGTGCTTGTCGCCGGAATCGTCTGCGGTTTTCTGTCGGTCGTGGTCACGATCGGTCATGGCAGCCTGCTTTTTTCCGGTGACCTGCAGGGCCTGATGCCGGCGGCGCTCGGTCTGGCGCTCTTCTCGACGACCGTGATGACGATCTTTGCCGTGCTCGGTGGATCGAAGAGCGACATCATCCCGATCGCCCAGGAAATCCCGATCGTCGCCATGGTTTCCATCGTTTCGGCCGTCGCCGGCGCGATCGATCCCTCCGTTCCGAGCGAGGCGCGCGCGGCGACAATTTTCGCCGCCGTTGCGGTGACGACGATGGCCACCGCGCTCGCGACGCTCATTCTCGGCTATTGCCGCCTAGGCGGCCTGATCCGCTTCACGCCGTACCCTGTCATCGCCGGGTTCCTAACCGGTACCGGATGGCTGATTCTGCTGGGCGGCATCAGCGTCACCACCAACCAGACACCGTCCTTCGCGTTGTTGCCGCAGCTGCTGCATGCGCCCTTGATGCTGCAGGTCGGACTGATGGTCGCGCTCGTCGCCGTGCTGTTCGCGACCGAGCGGATGTTCAAGACGCCCTTCGCCGTGCCCGCCGTCCTGCTCGCGGTTCTCGTCGCGTTCAATCTGGCTGTCTGGATCCAGGGGGAGGGCTATGAGCCGTTTCGCGCGGGCGGCTGGCTGATCCGAATGCCGGAAGCCGGGAGCTTCTGGCCCCCCGTCGAGCTGTCAGCCCTGGCATCGGTCGATTGGAGCGCGGTTGCCAATGGTATGCTGACACTGCCGATCGTGATCGTCATCACCATCGTTGCGCTGCTGATGAACACGACCGGCATCGAATTGCATGCCGATCGCGACCTGGACCTCAATCAGGAGATGCGGTCCAACGGCTGGATGAACCTGCTCGTCGGCGCGGGTGGCGGCCTGCCTGGCTATTCCGCCGTATCGCTGACCCTGATCATCCACCAGTTGCACGCGAACAGTCGCTGGGTCGGTGTCATCGTCGTGGCGATGACGATCTCCGCCCTGTTCCTGGGGAGCCTGTTGCTCGATGCGGTGCCCGCGATCCTGCTCGGCGCCGTCCTGGTCTGGGTCGGCGGGTCGCTGATGTATGACTGGCTGGTCCGCGCGCGCCGCCGGCTCGATCCGTTCGAATATGCCGTGATCCTGCTGATCGCGCTCGTCATCGTGCTGGTCAGTTTTCCAATCGGCATCCTGGTCGGGCTGATCGCGGCGATCTTCCTGTTCGCCTTCCAGTATGGCCGGGTCGACATCGTCCGCCACGAGCTGACGGGCGCCGACTGGCACACGAGTGGCGACGTTTCCGGCCAGCGACACGAACTGCTGCGCCAGCACGGGGCGGGCATCGTGATCGTCCGCCTGCAGGGCTTCCTGTTCTTCGGCACGGCCGACCGGATGCGCAAGCGCGTCCAGGATCGGATGGAAGGTGGCGGCCGCTTTCTGCTGATTGATTTCCAGCGCGTCTCCGGGATGGATTCCTCGGCGGTCCAGAGTTTCATCCGTCTCAGCCAGGTTGCGGCGAAGCGCGAATTCACCGTCATCCTGACGGGCCTCTCGGAGCGTCCGCGGCAGGCCCTGATCCGCAATGGCCTCAGGATCGGGGAGGGGTATCCTGTCCGGATCGAGCCGGACCTGGAACGCGGCTTGCGCTGGTGCGAGGATTCGCTTCTGTCGCAACTCGACGTGGGGCTCGCCCCGGCGGATGGCTGGACGCTTCACAGCCTGCTGCGGGGCTTCCTCAAGCAGGAGACGCTCGCCACGACGATCGCTGCCTACTGTCACAGGATCGATATCGCTCCGGCAACCCCGCTGATTACACAGGGCGGTGCGTCGAGCGACATCTTCTTCATCGAGTCCGGAACGGCAACGGTGGCGATAGCCGGTGAGGGGGGCATGGCTGTTGCCCTGGCAACGGTCGGGCCGGGTGACGCCGTTGGCGAGATTTCGTTCTATCTGCGCGAGCCACGCTCGGCTTCGATCGTCGCGCGGGAATCGCTCGTCGCGTGGTGCTTCTCTCGCGATGATCTCGAGCGACTGGCAGCCGACCTCCCGGAGGCCGCCGTCGGCTTCCATACGGCGATGGCGGCGCTGTTATCCCGGCGACTGGCGGTGACCAACCGGCTGGTCGGCTTCCTCGCCAATTAGGAAGCCGTCGAGGTTTCTGCTTCTTCCCGCAGCAGCTTCAGTGCCTCGGCGACGGTGGCGAAACGGACGCCTGACCGGTCGAGCCCGGTAAAGACATGCACCGCATGGCGCGCGGGCGAGCCGCGCCGCATCACGCCGAAATGGACCATGCCGACCGGCTTTTCCGCCGAGCCCCCCGTCGGGCCGGCGACGCCGGTGACCGCGACGACCAGGTCGGCTTTGGACTTCGCCAGCGCGCCGGCCGCCATGGCGAGCGCCACTTCCTGGCTGACGGCGCCGACGCGCTCGATCAGCTCTTTCGGGACGCCGAGCATGTCGGTCTTGGCGGCATTCGAATAGGTGACGAAGCCGCGATCGACGACCGCGGACGAGCCGGAAATCTCGGTGAGCACACCGGCGATCAGTCCGCCGGTGCAGGATTCGGCGGTGGCGATCTTCAGGCCGCGCGCGTTGCAGAGTTCGATCAGCGCCTGGGCTTGGCTTTGCAGGGGCGTGAGGTCGGTCATGCGTCTTCCTCCGTGAAGGGCAGGCGGATCGTGGCCGTCGCGATCGCCGCGATGCCTTCGCCCCGCCCGACAAATCCCATCTTCTCGTTCGTCGTCGCCTTGACGCCGACCCGGCCGGGACCGATGCCGGCAATCTCGGCGATCCGGGCGCGCATGGCGTCGCGATGCGGGCCGATCCTTGGCTCCTCGGCGATGATGGCGAGGTCCAGATTGACGATGGCGCCGCCGCGGGCGCGGACGCGCTCCACCGCAAAAGCGAGGAACCGGTCCGATGACGCGCCGCGCCATTGCGGATCCGAGGGCGGGAAGTGATCGCCGATATCGCCGTCCGCGATCGCGCCAAGCACCGCATCGGTCAGCGCATGCAGCGCGACGTCGGCGTCGGAGTGGCCCGATAGCTTGCGGTCATGCGGTATCTCGATGCCGCCAAGCCAGACGCCGGAGCCCTCGGTGAAGGAATGCACATCGTAGCCGGTGCCGACGCGGGTTTCGTCAACCCTCAGGCTCTCTTCCATGCGCAGGCGCGTATCGGCCATCTCGATGTCCTCCGGCAGGGTCAGCTTGATGTTGGAGCGCTCGCCCAGCACGATCTGGACCGGAATGCCGGCCCATTCGGCGATGCCGGCGTCGTCCGTGAAGGGTTCCGGCGCATCGGCGGCGCGCCGATGCGCCTCGAGGATGGTGGTGAGGCGGAAGGCCTGCGGCGTCTCGGCGGCATAGAGGTCCTCGCGCGACACGGTATCGCCAACGATGCCCGCCGCATCGGCGCGCTTCAGCGTGTCGGTGACCGGCGAAGCGGCGAGCACAGCGTCCGCCCCGCCAAGCGCGTCGATGACACGGTCGATCAGGGCAGGGGACGCAAAGGGCCGGACCGCGTCATGGATCAGCACATGGGTGGCGCCGCGTTCGGCCAGCGCCTCGAGCCCGCGCCGTACCGATTCCTGCCGCGTCGCGCCGCCCGTGACGAAGGGGAGCAGGCCGTCCTGGCCTTCCACTGCCGCTTGGTAAAGCGCCACATCGTCGGCGTGAATGACGACGAGAACGTCATCGACGCGCGCATGTGACAAAAAGCGCGCCGCCGTGCGCTGCAGGATCGCTTGGCCGGCCAGTTTGCGATATTGCTTGGGCACCTCGCCGCCGGCGCGAATGCCGCGCCCGGCCGCCACGATCAGGGCTGCGACGCGGGGAAGAGGCACGTTTTCGCTCATGCGGGAGGGATCCTGGCTGTTTTCGGGATCGGTCGGATCCCGGCACGACTTGGTTCGCATGGATCGGAGATTCCACTTCGCAACGCAACAAGTCTCTTGCCGTCAGCCGATCCCTGACTAATATGTGGGCAACTGATCCTATGCCTATTCGGTAATCAATTGCCTGACGTGCCCAACCCAACTGCCCGCCTTGCCGAGCCTCTCCGCATTGGAAGCGTGACGATCGCCAACCGCGTTCTGCTCGCGCCCATGTCCGGTGTGTCCGATCGGCCGTTCCGGCGGGTCGCGGCGTCGTTCGGGGCCGGGCTGGTGATTTCCGAGATGGTCGCCAGCGAAGAGCTGGCCAATGGCAATGCCGAGACCGCGATGCGCGCCGAGGCGACGGGCGACGGTCTGCATGTGGTGCAGCTTGCCGGGCGCGAGGCGCACTGGATGGCAGAGGGCGCGCGCGCCGCGGCCGACGCCGGCGCCGACATCATCGACATCAACATGGGCTGTCCGGCCAAGCGCGTGACGACAGGCTATTCCGGCTCGGCGCTGATGCGCGATCTGGATCACGCGCTGACGCTCGTCGAGGCGACGGTCGGCGCCAGTCCGGTGCCGGTGACTCTGAAGATGCGGCTGGGCTGGGACGACAAGACGATCAACGCGCCGGAGCTCGCGCGCCGCGCGGAAAATGCCGGCGTATCGATGATCACCGTGCATGGCCGCACGCGCTGCCAGTTCTACAAGGGCACCGCCGACTGGGCGGCGATCGCCGCCGTGAAGGCCGAGATCTCGATCCCGCTCATCGCCAATGGCGATTGCCTGAGCCCCGAAAGCCTGGCGCCGATGCTGAACCAGTCGGGCGCGGATGGCGTCATGGTCGGGCGCGGCGCTTACGGCCGGCCCTGGATGCCGGGCCATCTCGCGCGCTTCGCGGCGACCGGTATCATGCCCGAGCCGCCGCGCGGCGACGCGCTGATCGATCTGGTCGTCGGTCATTTCGAGGAGATGATCCAGCTCTATGGCCCGATTCTCGGCGTGCGCAATGCGCGCAAGCATCTGAGCTGGACGCTGGAAGCGCTCGGCACGGATGTCATCGAGCCGTCGGCTCGCCTCGCCATCATGACGGAACATCAGCCGGAACGCGTGGTCTCGCTTCTGCGCAAGCATCTCGGCGAAGCCGAACTGAGGAGAGCCGCGTGAACAAGAACTTGGCGCCCATCGACGCCGGCATCGCGAACGCCAATGGATCGGCGTCGATCCTGCTCGACGCGCTCCCGCATCCGATCATCATGATCGATGGCGCGGGCCATGTCGCCGAGGCCAACAGCGCGGCGCAGGACTTCTTCCAGGCGTCGATCGCCGTGCTCCGCCGGCAGCCGATCGAGCATTTCGTGCCGTTTGGCAGCCCGCTGCTGGCGCTGATCGAGCAGGTGCGCTCGCGTGGCGCCGCCGTCAACGAATATCGCGTCGATGTCGGGACGCCGCGCAATGGCAGCGACCGGATCGTCGACATCTATGCCTCGCCGGTGCCCGAGCGGCCCAACTCCGTCGTCGTCCTGCTGCAGGAAAAGACGATGGCCGAGAAGATCGACCGCCAGCTGACGCATCGCGGCGCGGCGCGCTCGGTCACGGGCCTCGCCGCCATGCTGGCGCATGAGATCAAGAACCCGCTTTCCGGCATTCGCGGCGCGGCGCAGCTGCTCGAAACCTCGGTCGATGACGACGACCGGGCGCTGACGCGGCTGATCTGCGACGAGACGGACCGGATCGTGAAGCTGGTCGACCGCATGGAGGTATTCTCCGACGAGCGCCCCGTCGAGCGCGCGCCGGTCAACATCCATGTCGTGCTGGAGCATGTGAAGCGGCTGGCGCAGTCCGGCTTCGCGCGCAACATCCGCATCGTCGAGGAATATGACCCGTCGCTGCCGCCGGTCTACGCCAATCGCGATCAGCTGGTGCAGGTGTTCCTGAACCTCGTCAAGAACGCGGCCGAGGCGATCGGCAATGACGATGACGGCGAGATCCTGCTTTCTACCGCTTTCAAGCCGGGCATCCGCCTTTCGGTGCCGGGCTCGACCAATCGCGTCACCCTGCCGCTGGAATTCTCGGTGCGCGACAACGGGCCGGGCGTGCCGGCCGACATGCTTCCGCATCTCTTCGATCCGTTCGTCACCACGAAGACCAATGGCACCGGCCTCGGGCTCGCGCTCGTGGCCAAGATCATCGGCGATCATGGCGGCGTGATCGAATGCGACTCCCAGCAGAACCGCACCACCTTCCGGGTGCTGATGCCGGCTTTCCCGGGCGCTATGCCCGCAGACAAGGATGATTGATATGGCGAGCGGCACCATCCTCGTGGCCGATGACGATGCGGCGATCCGCACGGTTCTCAATCAGGCCCTGTCGCGCGCCGGCTATGAAGTCCGGCTGACCTCCAACGCCGCGACCCTCTGGCGCTGGGTCAGCCAGGGCGAGGGCGACCTGGTCATCACCGACGTGGTGATGCCGGACGAGAACGCCTTCGACCTGCTGCCGCGCGTGAAGCGGGCGCGGCCGGAACTGCCCGTCATCGTCATGAGCGCGCAGAATACCTTCATGACCGCGATCCGCGCCTCCGAGCGCGGCGCCTATGAGTATCTGCCGAAGCCGTTCGACCTCAAGGAACTGATTTCGATCGTCGGCCGCGCGCTCGCCGAGCCGAAGCTGCGCAGCAAAGATGCGCGCATCGACGACGGCAGCGAGAACATTCCGCTGGTCGGCCGGTCGCCCGCCATGCAGGACATCTATCGCGTGCTCGCGCGGCTGATGCAGACTGACCTGACGGTGATGATCGCCGGCGAGTCGGGCACAGGCAAGGAACTGGTCGCCCGCGCGCTGCATGATTACGGCAAGCGCCGCACCGGTCCGTTCGTGGCCATCAACATGGCCGCCATCCCCCGCGACCTGATCGAGAGCGAACTGTTCGGCCACGAGAAGGGCGCCTTCACCGGTGCACAGGCCCGTTCGGCCGGCCGCTTCGAACAGGCCGAGGGCGGCACGCTGTTCCTCGACGAAATCGGCGACATGCCCATGGAGGCGCAGACCCGGCTTCTCCGCGTGCTGCAGCAGGGCGAATACACCACGGTCGGCGGGCGCACGCCGATCAAGACGGATGTTCGCATCGTCGCGGCCACCAACAAGGACCTGCGGATACTGATCAATCAGGGCCTGTTCCGCGAGGACCTGTTCTTCCGCCTGAATGTCGTACCGATCCGCCTGCCGGCGCTGCGCGAACGGTCCGAGGATATTCCCGACCTGGTCCGGCACTTCTTCGCGCTCGTCGAGAAGGAAGGCCTGCCGCACAAGCAGATTGAGACGGCGGCGGTCGAGCGGCTGAAGCGCTATCGCTGGCCGGGAAATGTCCGCGAACTGGAGAACCTGATCCGCCGCCTGGCGGCGCTCTATCCCCAGGACACCATCACTGAAAACATCATCGACGCGGAACTGGACCAGCCGGCGGCGGCGCTCGCGACCAATGGGTCGGAAATGGAAGACACGCTGATGAGCTCGGTCGAGCGGCATCTGTCGACCTATTTCCACGGTTTTGGCGATGGCCTTCCGCCGCCGGGACTCTATCACCGCATTTTGCGCGACGTCGAATATCCGCTGATCAGCACCGCCCTTGCGGCGACGCGGGGCAACCAAATCAAGGCGGCTGAGCTTCTCGGCGTCAATCGCAACACGTTGCGCAAGAAGATCCGCGATCTCGACGTTCAGGTGATCCGGAACTCGCGCTGAAAACGCGTGTGGCGGGCACCCCTGTTGCCCGCTCGCCACATTGCTGTTGCAATTCGGTCCCACGGTCCGGCCCATGAAGGGCTCAGACTGCTGCACTAGAATCGGACAGGCTTCTCGACTCGAAGGAAACGCGACGTGATCGCGACCCTCGAACAGGCCGCGCCCATTTCCCAGGATTACGATCGCCGCCGGCGGCGATTCACCGTGCGCGCCGCGGGCTACATCACCGTCATCCTGGCGCTGACCTGCGCGTGCTTCAGCTTCTTCCTGCTGATGGGCCTGACGCCGATCCAGCCGACCGAGCAGGTCGTGTTCTGGGCGCTCGCCGTCAATGGCGTGCTGACCGGCCTTCTGGTCATAGAGCTATGCCTTGAGGTCGCGCTCCTGATCCGCGCCCGGCGGCGGGGGCGCGCCGCGGCGCGGCTGCATATCCGCATCGTCGGCCTGTTCAGCATCGTGGCGGTCGTGCCGGCGATCCTGATCGCCGTGGTCGCCTCGATCACGCTGAATCGCGGTCTGGATCACTGGTTCTCCGAGCGCACGCGCGCCATTGTCGAGACCTCGCTGTCGATTGCCCAGGCCTATGCGGAAGAGCATGCCCGCACGCTCAAGGTCGACATTCTCGGGCTGAAGTCGGATTTCGAGCGAGCCCAGACGCTGCTGGAACAGAACCCGGACCGCTTCCAGGCCTTCATGAATTCCATGGCGGCGCTTCGCGGCATTCCCGGGGTCTTCCTGGTCAAGCCGGACGGCTCGCTGATCGCCCAGGCCAATTTCCAATTCTCGACGGGCTACCTGCCGCCGCCGGCCGATGCGCTGGCTCGTGCCGCCAAGTCCGGCAACGAACCCATTCTGATCGCGCCGGGCGCCACCAACGTCGTCGGCGCCATTGCCCGGCTGACGAACTACACCGACGTCTTCCTCTACATCACGCGCGAGATCGACCCGAAGGTCATCCGTTACATCTCCGAGACCACGGCGAGCGTGAACGAATACAAGAACCTGGAGGCGACCCGCTGGGGCGTTCAGGTGGCTTTCGGCCTGCTCTATCTCGGCCTGGCGCTCGTGGTCCTGCTTTCGGCGGTCTGGCTCGGCATCGGCTTTGCCAACCGGCTGGTTTCGCCGATCCGCCGCCTGATCGACGCCGCCGACGAGATCGGCCGTGGCAATCTCGAAGTGCATGTGCCGTTCCGCAGCGCCGATGGCGATCTTGGCGCGCTCGGTCAGACGTTCAACACGATGACGACCGAGCTGCGCAACCAACGGCATGAACTGGTCGCCGCCAGCGAGCAGATCGACAGCCGCCGCCGCTTCACCGAGGCCGTGCTGGCGGGCGTCAGCGCCGGCGTGGTCGGAACCGACGCGCAGGGCCTCGTCACCATCGCCAATCGCGGCGCGATGCGTCTCCTTGGCCTGAACGACAGCGTCCCGATCGGCCAGTCGGTAATCGACGTCGTGCCGGAATTGAAGAATGTCGTCGAGGCATCGCTGAACGAGCCGCACCGCGCGGAGCACCGCGACCAGGTTTCGGTGGTTCGCGACGGCCGCGAGCGCACCATCAATGTCCGCGTGACGACCGAGGAATCCGATACGGCCGAGCATGGCTATGTCATCACGCTGGATGACATCACCGATCTCGTCTCGGCGCAGCGCAGCGCCGCCTGGGCCGACATCGCCCGCCGCATCGCGCATGAGATCAAGAATCCGCTTACCCCGATCCAGCTTTCGGCCGAGCGCCTCAAGCGCCGCTTCGGCAAGCACATCGTCGAAGGCCGCGAGATCTTCGACCAGTGCACCGACACGATCATCCGCCAGGTCGGCGACATCGGCCGCATGGTGGATGAGTTCTCGTCCTTTGCGCGGATGCCGAAGCCGACCTTCGAGGAGCGCAATCTCGGCGAGGCGGCGCGCGAGGCCGTGTTCCTGATGGAAGTCAGCAATCCCGACATTACCTTCGAGATGCAGCTTCCCGAGGAGCCGCTGATCGGCCGCTTCGACCCGCGCCTGATCTCGCAGGCCTTCACCAATCTGGTGAAGAACGCCACCGAGGCGATCGAGGCGCTGCCGCCGGAAGAGGCGGCGGGCGCGAAGATCACGGTGCGCGGCCGCGTCGAGGGCGATTTCAACGTCGTCGAATTCATCGATACCGGCATCGGCCTGCCGCATGAAAACCGGCATCGCCTGCTGGAGCCGTACATGACGACGCGCGAGAAGGGCACCGGCCTCGGCCTCGCCATCGTCAGCAAGATTATCGAGGAACATGGCGGGCAGCTCGATCTGCTCGATTCGCCCGCCGTCGCCACAGGGGGGCGCGGGGCCATGGTGCGTATCACGCTGCCAAGGCCCCAACACGACGACAGCGATGGCAGCGCTGCCGTAGACCGCACGACCAATCCCGTAGACGCCTGACGAAGATAGAGATCATGCCGTCCGATATTCTGATCATCGATGATGAAGCTGACATCCGCGGGCTCGTTGCCGGAATCCTCGAAGACGAGGGCCATGGCACCCGTACCGCAGGCGATACCGACACCGCCCTGGCCGAGATCGAGAAGCGGCGTCCAACGCTGATCTTCCTCGACATCTGGCTGACCGGCAGCCGGATCGACGGCCTGACGCTGCTCGACATCATCAAGGGGCAGCATCCCGACCTGCCGGTGGTGATGATCTCCGGCCATGGCAATATCGAAACTGCCGTGTCCGCCATCCGCCGCGGCGCCTACGACTATATCGAGAAGCCGTTCAAGGCCGATCGCCTGCTGATGATCGCCGAGCGCGCGCTGGAGGCTTCCAAGCTTCGCCGCGAAGTGCGCGATCTGCGCGAGCGGGCAGGCGACACCGGCCGTCTCGTCGGCTCCTCGATCGCCATGAGCCATCTCAAGCAGACGATCGAGCGCGTCGCGCCGACCAACAGCCGGATCATGATCTCGGGCCCGTCCGGCTCGGGCAAGGAACTGGTCGCCCGCGCGATCCATGAATCATCGCTGCGGATGGACGGCCCCTTCGTCGTCCTCAATGCCGCCGCGATCACGCCCGACCGCATGGAGCACGAGCTGTTCGGCACGGAGAACGGCACCGGCTCGGCGCGCAATGTCGGCGCGCTGGAAGAGGCGCATGGCGGCACGCTCTATCTCGACGAGATCGCCGACATGCCGCGCGAAACCCAGGGCAAGATCCTGCGCGTGCTGATCGACCAGAGCTTCCAGCGAGTAAATGGGACGACCAAGGTCAATGTCGACGTGCGCATCATCTCGTCGACCGCGCGCGATCTCGAGCATGAGATTGCGGAGGGGAGCTTTCGCGAGGATCTGTTCCACCGTCTTTCGGTGGTGCCGCTGCGCGTGCCGGCTTTGGCGGAGCGCCGCGACGACGTGCCGGAATTAGTCAATCACTTCATCGATCAGATTTCGCGTTCGACGGGTCTCCCGGTCCGTACCGTTGGCTCCGACGCGCTGGCCGTGCTTCAGGCGCATGATTGGCCCGGAAACATCCGCCAGCTGCGCAACAACGTCGAGCGTCTGCTGATCCTGGCGCGTGGCGACGAGAGCCAGGCGATTTCGGCCGACATGCTGCCGCCGGAGATCGGCGAGATGTTGCCGACGACGCCCAATCGCGGCGGCGAGCATCTTATGTCGCTGCCGCTGCGCGACGCGCGCGAGATCTTCGAGCGCGAATATCTGACGGCGCAGGTCAATCGCTTCGGCGGCAACATCTCCCGCACCGCCGAGTTCGTCGGCATGGAGCGGTCGGCGCTGCATCGGAAGTTGAAATCGCTCGGCGTCGGTTGACGCTGCGGGCGTCGCATTGTCCCATGCGGCGTCTTTCCAGCCCCTGACCGACGTCTGATTCTAAAGCCTTGCAGGAATGCCATGTCGCGCTTCGCCTATGTGAACGGTCTCTATCTCCGCCATCCGGAGGCGGTCGTTCACGTCGAGGATCGCGGCTATCAGTTTGCCGATGGCGTCTATGAGGTCTGCGAGATCCGCGGCGGGCGGCTGATCGACGAAGCCCTTCATATGGCGCGCCTCGAACGCTCGCTGAAGGAGCTGCGCATCGCGCAGCCGATGAGCCTGGGCGCGCTCGGCGTCGTGCTGCGCGAGGTCGTGCGGCGCAACCGCGTGCACGACGGGCTCGTCTATCTGCAGATCACGCGTGGCGTCGCGCCGCGCAACCACGCTTTCCCCGCTGAGGGGACGCCGCCTTCGATCGTTGTTACGGCGAAGTCGAGCCCGCGCAGCGCCGGCGACCTCCGTGCGGAAAAGGGCGTCAGCGTCATTACCGTGCCGGAGAACCGCTGGGACCGGGTCGACATCAAGACGACCTCGCTGTTGCCCAATGTGCTGGCCAAGCAGGCGGCAAAGGAAGCCGGTGCCTACGAGGCCTGGTTTGTGGATGGCGACGGCAAGGTGACCGAAGGATCCTCGACCAATGCCTGGATCGTGACGATGGATGGTGGGATCGTCACCCGACCGGCCGAAAGCGGCATCCTGCGCGGAATCACGCGGACGGTGCTGTTCGAGGTCGCCAAGGCGGCGGGCCTGCGGATCGAGGAGCGCGCCTTCAGCCTCGACGAGGCGAAGGCGGCGCGCGAGGCCTTCATCAGCGCCGCGACGGCCATCGTCACGCCGGTCGTTGAGATCGACGGCCACCCGGTCGGCAACGGCGCGCCGGGCACGGTGGCGACGGAATTGCGCCGTCGTTTCCACGAGTTCGCGGCCGAGGCGCCCGCGCGTTCGCGCGGTGGATAGCGGACTGGCGATCCGCACAGGTTTGAAGAGGGACGGAATTTCTTGGGTGACGCGAAGCGATTATCCGGGCAAAGTGACGGCAAGGCTGGGAGGACATCCGGCCATCGGGACCACGGTCCCCAACAAGGTCAAGCGTGAGAGATAAGAATGGCAGAACGCGCACAAAATCTTCAGGACACGTTTCTCAACCATGTCCGGAAGAGCAAGATCCCCCTTACGATTTTTCTGGTGAATGGCGTCAAGTTGCAGGGCATCGTCACCTGGTTTGATAATTTCTGCGTGCTGTTGCGCCGGGATGGCCATTCCCAGCTCGTCTACAAGCATGCCATCTCCACCATCATGCCGGGCGCACCCGTCCAGCTCTTCGAGCCGGGCGAAGAGGGCGAACGGCCGGGAGCCTGATTGACCGAAAATTCTGATCTGCCGGAAGGCGCCGAAGGGCCCGAGGCAACCGATTCTCACATCGAAACAAAGCGCGTGCCGGAACGCGCCCTCGTGCTCGTGCCGGTTCGTCCGGCGCGGACACGGCGGCGCGTCGAAGGCGACCCTCGCGGCGCAGTCCGCAGCACGGCAGCCCGCGTCGAGGAGGCCATCGGCCTGGCGCGCGCCATCGACCTCGATGTGGTCGAAGGTATTCCCGTGCCTTTGCCGATGTTCAAGCCGGCGACGTTGTTCGGCTCCGGCAAAGTCCTGGAGATCGCGGAGCGCGTGAAGGCCGATCATGTCGGCCTCGTCATCGTCGATCACGCGCTGACCCCCGTGCAGCAGCAGAATCTCGAGGAGGCCTGGGGCACCAAGGTCATCGACCGCACCGGCTTGATCCTCGAGATCTTCGGCGAGCGGGCGCAGACCAAGGAAGGCACGCTGCAGGTCGAACTGGCGCATCTGAATTATCAGAAGAGCCGGCTGGTCCGCAGCTGGACCCACCTTGAACGCCAGCGCGGCGGCTTCGGCTTCCTCGGCGGCCCCGGCGAAACCCAGATCGAGGCGGACAAGCGCGCGCTGCAGGAGCGCATCTCGCGCATCGAGCACGAGCTGGAAACCGTCGTGCGGACGCGGCGCCTGCAGCGGGAGAACCGCCGCAAGATCCCGCATCCGATCGTGGCACTCGTCGGCTACACCAATGCCGGCAAATCGACGCTGTTCAATACGCTGACCCAGTCCGACATCTTCGCCAAGGACCTGTTGTTCGCGACGCTCGATCCGACCTTGCGCCGGCTCAAGCTGCCGCACGGCACCGAGGCGATCCTGTCGGATACGGTCGGCTTCATCTCCGACCTGCCGACCCATCTGGTCGCCGCTTTCCGGGCGACGCTGGAAGAGGTGATCGAGGCGACGCTCATCCTGCATGTACGCGACATCGCGCATGAGGACAGCGAGGCGCAGGCGCATGACGTCATGACCGTGCTGGAGCAATTGGGCGTCGAGGTTGGCAAGACGGATCGCCTGATCGAGGTTTGGAACAAGATCGACTTGATGCCGGCTGACGCGCGTCCGGCGGGCCGTATTCACAGCGAAAAGGGCAAGCCGGCGATCGTACCGATCTCGGCCTTGACCGGGGAGGGCGTCGACACGCTGCTCGATCTCGTCGAACAGCGGTTGAACGAGGACCGGCCGGTCTTCACACTGTCGCTGCATGGCGACGCGCTGGCCAAGCTGCACCGGCTGTATGATCTCGGCGAAGTGCTTTCGCGGGAGGATCAGGAGGACGGCACCACGGTCGCGCGGATCCGTGTGCCCGAGAAGAACGAGCCGATCTTCCACCGGGAGTTTCCCGGCGCGCGCCTGCTGGTCGCGACCGAAAAGGCCAAGCCGGAGACCGACGCCCAGCCCTGGGATCCCATCAAGAAGGCTTGATGTTTCGCGCCTGGACGGGCGCGAAACATCCATCCGTCCGCTTTAGAGACGGGACTTCGCCTCGACCCAGAGTTCTTCCATTTCGTCGAGGCTGGCCTCGGCAGGGCTTCGGCCCTTCGCCGCCAGGCTGGTTTCGATGTGGCGGAAGCGGTTCCGGAACTTCTCGCTGGTGCCGCGCAAGGCGGCATCCGGGTCTATCTCGACATGGCGCGCCAGGTTCGCGACTGCAAACAGCAGGTCGCCGATCTCATCTTGCACCCGCTCTTTCGAAATCGCCGGCTGGTCGAGTTCGTGTTCGATCTCGGCGATCTCTTCCTTGAGCTTGGCGAGCACGGCGCGCGGATCGTTCCAGTCGAAGCCGACCGTGCCGGCCTTCTGCTGCAGCTTGACCGCGCGGGCGAGCGTCGTCATGCCGGCCGGAACATCGTCGAGAAGGCTTTTGGCCTCGGGATCGGATTGTCCCGCCTGGAGGCGCTTCTCGGCGCGGATGCGCTTTTCCTCCGCCTTCACCGCCTCCCAGAAGCCCTTGGCCGCCCCGGCGCTGCGCGCCTCCTCGCTGCCGAAGACATGGGGATGACGTCGGATCATTTTCGACGAGATCGCCATCACGACGTCGCCGAAGGCGAAGGCGCCGATCTCCTCGGCCATGCGGGCGTGGTAGACCACCTGCAGCAGCAGGTCGCCCAGCTCTTCCTCGAGGTCGACGAGGTCGCCGCGCTCTATGGCGTCGGCCACCTCATAGGCTTCCTCGATCGTGTAGGGCGCGATCGAGTTGAAGTCCTGAACCTTGTCCCATGAACAGCCGGTCACCGGATCGCGCAGCGCGACCATGATCTCGATCAGGCGCTCAATATTTCGGGACGGCTGCATGGGATGATCCTTGTATGGGTCAGAAATACCGCCGGCGGCGAGCGGAACCACCGCGCTTCTGCCGGCAGAGAAGGGGACCGCCAGAACGCCGGATCCGCTGGTCCACGACGTTTTGGCGGGCGATCAAATCATAGGTTTGTTGTTTTGGCCTTTTGGACTTATATAGACTGAATTCGATATTTAGCTCTGCCTTGATATATGCCCGCGCGGCGCGTCCCAAGACATCGCTGGAACTCGGATTGGCCGACGCGGGAGTCGCGCGGCCATAGCCAAGCAATGCACAAAGGACACGAGACATGGCTACCGGCACCGTTAAGTTTTTCAATGGCCAAAAGGGCTTCGGTTTCATTCAGCAGGACGGCGGCGGACCGGACGTGTTTGTTCACATCAGCGCTGTTGAGCGTGCTGGCATGCGCGGCCTGGTCGAAGGCCAGAAGCTGAGCTTCGACATCGAAGCCGACCGTCGCAGCGGCAAGTCGGCTGCAGCGAACCTTCAGAACGCTTGAACTCATCAGTTCGCGTTACGGGGTCCGGCGTTTCGACGCCGGACCCTTTTTGTTTTCAAGCCGGTCCCGGGGATTGCGGTCCCTGAAGCCGGCCACGCTTGTATGGAGTTGTCCCATGGCCAAGAAACCAGCCGCCCGCAGCGAGGTTGTCCTGTTCGACGTGTTCTATGAAGACGGCACCCAGCGCTCCAATCGCCGCGTTCCGGGCGAAATCCTCGGCGGACTCGATGGCGACGAGCCCGCGCGGACCGAGATCGAGGCACAGGACCGCCTGATCGCCGAGAAGTCCGGCATCCCGGCGCCCGCGATCGACTCGCTCCGCCGCTCGAAGAAGTAACCTTTTCGCTGCGTAAGGCACACCATCCGACCAAAGCTGATAGAGTGGCGTGCCCGACGAATCCGTCGATGTCGCCGGTCAGCCTGTTCGTCTCGTTCCCGGATTGACGATCCAGTTGTCGAGAGCCGCCCTGCGGCAGGAAAGGATGGCAATGTCTCCAAGCGATACGAAGGATGCCGCGAAGGCGCGCGCCGAAGAGCGCTTCAAGAAGGCCGAGAGACTGCGTAGCGGCGAAGCCGCCGTGATGGCCGGCGAGCGCGACCGCGTCGCCGCCCAGGGCGCGAAGACGGCCAAGTTGCGCCAGCTGCGCCTCGCCAAGGAAGCCGCGGAAGACGCCGAGCCCAAGGCGCCCGTGGTCAAGAAGAAGGCCGCGGCCAAGCCGAAGCCCCGCGCCTAAGCGTCGGCCTGCCGACGCTTCCGCTCCCCGACACGACCGTCATGGTTGGAAGACCATCCGGCTGCCTGCCATGATTCGTGCCCCGAGACGCCGCCGCAAGTCGCCGCCCCTGATCTTTCTGGTCCTGCTCGTCCTCGGCCTGCTGCTCATCGGCTATGTCGATCAGCAGCGCCGGGAAATCCGGGCGGCCGACGGCGCGATCGTGACCGTCCGCGATGGCGATTCGCTCGCGATCGACGAGACCGAATTCCGGATTTTCGGCATCGACGCGCCCGAGCTTCGCCAGACCTGCGCGGACGCGCAGGGCAAGTCCTGGCATTGCGGCGAAGCGGCCAAATCCGCTCTGCGAAACCTGGTCGCCGAGGGAGACCTGCGGTGTCTGCCGCAGGCGCGCGACCGCTTCGGCCGCACGGTCGCGACCTGCCGGGTCAAGGGCGACCGGGATGTCGGCGAGGCGTTGGTTCGGCAGGGCCTGGCGATCGATTTCGTAGACCGGGGAGGGGCCAATTACGCTGCGGTGGAAAGCGCTGCCCGCCGCGACAGGCGCGGAATCTGGCAGGGGCGCTTCACCCCGCCGGCCGACTGGCGCAGGGATCACCCAAGGGGCGAATGACGCCTGGGTACGCGAAAGAACTTAGACGGCGTATCTTACAACCTGGCCTTCAGGATAATCACGATTTGTTCCTGACCACAGGTTGCAATTGCGTGTATCTGGTTGTATATCTCCCTCCATACCGTAGTGCCGAAAGCAAACCTTTCCTCTGGTAATCCGAATGGAGCCGGGCATGTGGAATTGCGAATCCGTACAGGTGGCAGGGAACGACTCCCCAGGCGCGGTGGCGCAGAGCTCGAGGGTCAAGATCGCGCTCATCGATCGCCGCGCCCTAGACCGGGAGTGTCTGGCGCAGGCCTTGCTCGCCAGCCAGCCCAATCTGGAAATCCGCGCGTTTGGCTCCGTCGAGGAGTGGGAGGCAGCCGGTGCGATGCTTCATGACGCCTGCGCCGTCCTTCTGAGCATCGGTGGGCAGAACCCCGGCGATGCCGTGGTGGCCGCGGCGCTGAGCAATCTGGAGCGCGGATTTCCCGGAATCCCGACCATCGTCCTCGCCGATAGCGAGGCGGCAAGCGATGTCCTGATGGCGCTGGATCGCGGCGCCCGGGGATACATCGCATCGAGCAGCGGCCTGCGCGTCGTCGTCGAGGTCGTCAATCTGGTCCGGGCGGGGGGCACCTATGTTCCGGCCAGCAGCCTGACCGCCTGCCGCAATGAAATCCTGGCGCCTGGGATCGAGGAGGAAGTCGATCCTCTCGACGCGCTGCTGACGCCGCGCCAAGCCGCCGTGGCTGAAGCACTTCGCCAGGGCAAGGCGAACAAGATCATCGCCTATGAGCTCGACCTGAGCGAAAGCACGGTCAAGGTTCATATCCGCGCCATCATGCGCAAGCTGCACGCGCATAACCGCACTGAGGTCGCCTTCAAGCTCAGCGCCTTGGTGCCGGCGCGACGGACCACGGCACGCCTGCTCAGCCTGCCGGCCTATCGTGAACGGCCGCCCGGCGTTCGCCTCGCGCCGGCGCAACCGCCGCAGCCGCAATCGGCGGCCTACCGCTAATCTCAAATCGGTCCTGAGGGCCTCATGGTCATCCAATCCTCGCCTTCGGCGCGCGAGCCCGTCGTGCTGCGCGACGTCGTTGCCATCCTGCGTCGGCGATCCGGCCTGCTGGCGCTGTTCGCGGTCGCCGGGCTTGGCGCGGGCGCTGCCTACCACGCCCACCAGCCGCGTCTCTATCGCGCCGAGGCGGTGATGGCGCTGGACGTCCGCCGGATCCAGGGCATGCCGATCGATCAGGTTGTGACGCCGCTGCCGCAGGAAAACCCGGTTCTCCGCACCGAACTCGACCGGATCGGATCGCGCGTGATGGCGCAGCGCGTTCTCGCCAAGCTGGCGGCCGAGGGCATCGATCCGTTCGGCGGGGACGCCGTTCCAGGCGAGGTTCGCCGGGTGGATTCACCTTTACCGACGCCCGGCGAAGCCGCCGGCAATCCGGACGTGACCCACTCCGGGGCCACTCCGGCACCTCAGGTTCGGGCGGAGGATGCGGCCGCCCTTCGTGAGGATCGTTTGCGCGCAGGGCTGAAGGTCGTGAATGACGGCCGCTCCTATACGATCTACATCGCCTATACCGCCGGAGATCCCGACATCGCCGCGCGGGTCGCCAATGCCTATGCGCGGGCCTATCTCGCCTATCAGGACGATGTGCAGATCGACGCCACCCGCCGGGTCAGCGACTGGCTGTCCAACCGCCTCAAGGTCATGGCGGCCCGGCTGGAGCAGGCGGAGCAGGAGGCCGAACGCTTCCGGGCCTCGTCCGGGCTGTTGGAGATCGCCGGCGTCACGCTGGCGGCCCAACGCCTCGCCGCGCTCAACACCGAACTGATGGCGGCCCGGGCCGCCCATGCAACCGCCGAGGCGCGGGAGAAGACCGCCGCCCGGCTTGCCGCCGACCAGGACGGCCTCGACAGCTTCACCGAGGTGCTGGGCTCGCCGATCATCCAGCAATTGCGCGCCAGCCAGGCGCAGATGGAACGAAGGCTGCGCGTTCTCAAGGATACCGGCGCGGCCCAGAGTGCCGAAATTCCGTCGCTGACGTCGGAGCTCGACGCCGTCCGCCAGCAGATTACCCAAGAGGTCGGGCATATCCTCGTCAGCCTGCGCAACGAGATCGACTCCGCGGCCCGACGCGTCACCTCGCTGGAAGAGGAACTGCACGCGGCGCAGGCCAATTATGGCGCGTCGGACATGGCGCGGGTGAAGCTCGATGCCCTGATTCGCGAGGCCAATGCCGACCGCGCGGTCTATGAGAGCCTTTTGGCGCGCTCGAAGCAGATCGTCGATCAGAACGGGCTGGTGGATCCGGGCATTCGCCTGATCTCGGAGGCGACAGCGCCAAGCCATCGTTTCGGCCTGCGCCTTCTGCCCGCCTTGCTGATGGGCCTGATCGCCGGTGGCCTTACGGGCCTCGGGCTCGTCCTGATCCTCGAGCGCCTGGACGATCGCGTGCGCTCGCGCCGCGCCATCGAGGCCGCCACCGGACTGCCGGTCCTGGCGACGATCCCCAATGTGCCGTGGCGCCGCCGCCGGCCGGGCTGGGAGAAGGGGCGGGCCGCGGGTGCGCCTTTCGCCGAAGCACTGGCGAGCCTGCAATGGATGCTGCGCCTGTCGCCCGCGACACGGCCGGCCGCCAGCTTCCTGGTAACCTCCGCCCTGCCCAGGGAAGGCAAGACCACCGTCGCGCTCGCGCTGGCGCGGTCGATGGCGATGGCCGGGCGATCCGTGGTGCTGGTCGACGCCGATCTGCATCGCCAGAGCCTGGGGCGGATGGCCCGATCGGGACAAATGGAAGATCCGCCGCGGCCCGGGCTGGGCGCGTTCCTGAGCGGCGCAGCAACCCTCGACGACATCCTGTCTCCGGATTCGGCTTCGCCACTGCGGATCATCGCTTCCCCCGAGCCGGGCGACGACGCCCAGGAACGGCTCGGCAGTGCGCGGATGAAGCTGCTGATGGACGGATTGCGCGAGCGTTTCGACGTCGTGATCCTCGACGCGCCGCCCGTCCTCACGACATCGGATGCGGCCCAGATCGCCAGCCATGTCGACTCCATCCTGTTTGTCACGCGCTGGGGCTACGCCACGCATGAGGCGGTTCTTTCGGCGCTGCAGAAGCTGGCGCTTTGCGGGCTGGCTGCGCCGGTGTTGGTGCTGAACCGCGTCGAGCGGCGGGCGCATCAGAGCTACGAAGGCCCCCGGACAATACGCCATCTCGCCGTGGCGCGATCCACCATCGCCCGGTTCGATGAGGCGGCGGAGCCTTCGCTCGCCCAGAGAGGGGAGCGGTAAATGCGCCTCGCATGTCAGAAGCTGTGTCGTGGCGTCAGCCGATTCCTCCTGGCGGTCGTCCTGCTTTGCGCTCTCAGCGGCGTTGCCCTCGCCCAGGAAGCCTACCGCTTTGGTGTCGGCGACGTGCTGCAGGTCTCGGTTTTCGGCCAGCCGGACCTGAGCGGCCGTTTCGCGATCGGCTCGGACGGCGCCATCCGCTATCCGCGGCTGGGCCGGGTCATGATGCTGGGTCTGATGCCGGAGGAAGCTTCGCAGCGCATCGCCGAGGGCCTGGCTGGGCGCATTCCCGCCGACCACACCGTGACCATCGACGTGCTCAGCCACGCGCCGGTCTTCGTCACCGGCGATGTGCAGACGCCGGGACGCTATGAATATCGGCCAGGAATGATCGTGCTGGAACTGGTC
Organism: Kaistia sp. UC242_56; assembly: GCF_044452255.1. Classification (NCBI taxonomy): domain Bacteria; kingdom Pseudomonadati; phylum Pseudomonadota; class Alphaproteobacteria; order Hyphomicrobiales; family Kaistiaceae; genus Kaistia; species Kaistia sp. UC242_56. The sequence continues at coordinate 2,737,075 of NZ_JBIOAN010000002.1, read as the reverse complement.
GCGCTCGGTGGCGGATTGCGGCGGCCAGCCTCTCCGGTGACGGGCGCCGCCCTCCAGCTTCTGACGCTCCGCCAGGACTATGCCGACCAGAAGCTGATCCGCTGGTCGCAGCGCATCGAGCGCGCCCGGCTGGAAGCCGAGGTTGCGGGTGGAGTGTTTGACGGCAAGGACCTGCTGGCCGGCGGCGCGCCAACCGACATGGTCGCGGCGGAGACCGCGCTGTTCAAGGTCCGGACAGATGCGCTGGCGGCGCAGGCCGAGGCGGCGGATGCGCAGCGCCGCACGCTGGACCAGGAGATCGAAGCGCTTCAGGAAAGCCTGCGTCTGCACGACCGCGACCTCGTGCTGATCGAGCAGGATGTCAGCGCTACCCAGCAGCTGGCCGATCAGGGACTGACGGCCCATTCGCGGCTGCGCGACAACCAGCGCCAGCAATCGGCCCTGAAGCGCGACCGGCTCGAGGTTATCGGTTTCCTCGCCCGGGCGCGCCAGAACCGTCTGGATGTAGACCAGCGCGCGGCGGCGTTTCTCGAGGCCAGGGCGGCGGAGAATGCGGCGGCGCTGCGGGCCGTCGAACTGGCGATCACGCGCACGGAGCAGCGGATTGCATCGCTTGCCGCCAGCATGGAAGCGGCCAGTGACGATCTGGAGACAGGAAGCCTGCGGCAAATTCCGGATGCCACCTATGCCGTCGTGCGCAGCACCAGCTCCGGCACGACGCAGATTGCCGTCGGCGAGCATGACCGGCTCCGGCCGGGCGACATCCTCGAAGTCGACCGCCATCTGGCCGAGATGGAAATGCCCGCCAGGGCGGCCATCCGCTGAACCCGCCACACAAGACGAACAGGAGCGTTTCGATGACGGCAGCCGATCTCGTGGCGGCGCACCCACGCAACGGCTCGGATCACCCCGCCGAAGCGATCCGCGTGGCGATGGTCATGGCGCATCTGTCGCAACGGTCGGGCGGCGTGTTTGAGGCGGTTCATGGTCTCGCGCCGGCGCTGGAGGCGCGCGCCGGCATGGAGGTCAGCGTCTACGGGCTGGAGCATCCGGCGCCGGCGCATCAGATGCTGCGGCAGCGCGGCGTGGCGACGGAGGCGTTTCCGGTGCGGGGGCCCGTCTCGTTCGGCTATGCGCCAGGCCTCGGCCAGGCGTTGCGGCGGGGGGCGGCCGATGTCCTGCACGTTCATGGTCTCTGGATGTATCCCTCGGTCGCTGCCATGGGCTGGACGGGGCGGGCAATGCCCTATGTCGTGACCCCACACGGCATGCTGGACCGCTGGGCGCTGGCCAACCGGCGCTGGAAGAAGCGCCTGGCCGGCCTGGTTTTCGAGACGCGGCATCTGCGGGGCGCCGCTTGCCTGCATGCGCTTTGCGCCTCCGAACTGCAGTCGATCCGCGACGCGGGATTGCGCAATCCCGTTTGCATTATTCCGAACGGCGTCGAGATCCCGCCGGCATCACCCGTCGCGACGCCGCCACTCTGGCGCGGGCGAATCCCGGGGCGCGCGGCCATCCTGCTTTTCCTCGGCAGGATCGCGCCGCAAAAGGGCATTCCCGATCTCCTGCGCGGCTTTGCCCGCTATCGTCAGGAGGCAGCCGGCGCGTCGATGCAGCCAAAGTGGCATCTGGTGATCGCCGGCTGGGGCGAGGATGCCTATCGGACGAGCCTGCAGCAACTGGCGACCGAACTGGGACTGGATCCCGTCGTGCATTTCGTCGGACCGCAATTCGGCGAGGAGAAGGCGCGAAGCTTCGCGGCGGCCGATGCATTCGTGCTGCCCTCGATCAGCGAGGGCCTGCCGATCGCGGTTCTGGAGGCCTGGGCGGCGCATCTGCCAGTTTTGATGACGCCGCGATGCAATCTCGCCATCGGGTTCGCGCAGGGCGCGGCACTCCCAATCGAGCCGGAGCCCGCGAGTATCGCGGAGGGAGTTCGCACGCTGGTTTCGCTGACGCCCGCCCAACGACGGCAGATCGGCGAGCAGGGGGCCAAACTGGTTGCGGAGAGCTTCTCCTGGCCGAAGGCGGCGGAGAGCATGGAGGCCGTCTATCGCTGGGTGCTCGGCCGCGGCGACCGGCCGGACACGGTTGATCTGGCATGAGCGCCGCCGTCGATTATCACCGTGCCGAGGCGACCTCATCCGTTCGGCCCAGGGTGACAGTCGTGCAGGATGGATCGCGTCTGCATTACGGCTTGCCGCTCGGCCTAAAGCTGGCGGGAATCCTGGATACGGTCCACATGGATTGGTTCGTGCGCCCCGGATCGCTGGAGGCGGCCGCCGCCCAGATGATGGCCCGGCTCGGCGGCGCGAACGGCCGCCGGCTGGCCTCCCGGCGATGCGCCGACCTCGATGGCAGTCGCGTGGTCGCTGCCGGGTGGTCGACGCTGCTGGCCAGGCTCCGGGAGGACCGCAACGCTCTGCCGGAGCAGAATTTCGTCCGCCGCTCGCAGGCCATGGCGCGGCAGGTTCTGGCAGACGGCTGGCGCGGTGCCAACAGCCTGGTCGGCTTCGTCCGCAATATCGACCCGTCCCTTTGCCAAGCCGCGCGCCGGGACGGGCTTTCCGTCGTCCTCGACCAGATGATCGCGCCGATCGCGGTTCAGAGGCGCGAGGAGGCGCGCCAGGCGGAACTCTGGCCGGAGTGGCAGACGCCACAGGATACGGGCTCTGCCATCATGCAAGACGTCGAGCAACGGAGTTGGGACGCGGCCAGCCACATCACCTGTGCCTCCCCTTATGTCCGAGATAGCTTGCTGGCGGTGGGACGGCGCTCCGAGCAGATGTCGGTCATTCCCTATCCGGTGGATGCCTCGGCCTATGCGTTTTGTGACCGGCGGAAACGAACGGGCCCGGTTGTCGTCGGCTTCGTCGGTGCGGTTTCGTTGCGCAAGGGCGCACCCGCCTTCTTCGAGATCGCCGGGGCGTTCGACCCGGCGAAAGTGCGCTTTGTCATGGTTGGCCCGATGGCCGCCGAGCCAGCGCTGGTCGAGCGCCGGCGAGGGAAGGCTGCGGTGATCGGCGCCGTCCCTCGTGGCGAGGTGCGCGCCTGGCTCGAGCAGTTCGATCTGTTCCTCTTCCCCTCGGCCTGCGAGGGCTCGGCCGGCGCGGTGATGGAGGCCATGGCAACCGGCCTTCCCATCGTCACCACGCCGAACAGCGGCACCCCGGTTCGCGACGGCGAGGATGGGTTCGTCATTCCTTGCGAGGACCTAACCGGCATGTCGCGGGCGATCGATCGGCTGGTACAAGACCAGGATCTCCGCCTGCGCATGGGGATCTCCGCCCGCCGGCGTGTCGAGGATCTGACGGTCCGTCGCTACGGGGAGGCTTGGCGGGATCTGCTGGAGCGGGTGATGTCAGCCGGTGACGGGATGCGTCCATTGCTGGAATAGCGTCAGCCGTCGGTGCGCTCGCGGCGGCAGAGCAGGGCGGCGGCGAGCCAGCGGCCGATCGGGTCCGGGGCAAGCGGCGACGCGTTGCGTGCCAACTCCACCGCCTGCCGCAACGCGCGGCCGAAGCGATCGGGCGACCATTCGGCGATGATCGCCTGTCCCGCTTGCGCCATCGCCATCCGGTCGCAATCCTTGGCGATGGTCAGCATCTGGCCCATGAGTTCGCGGGGAGCGAAAGGGTTGAAGCGAAATCCATTCACCCCGGGACGGACCAGATCCTCGCTGCAACCGCAACGCTCCGACACCAGGACGGGCAGGCCCGCGGCCATCGCCTCGTTGACGACCAGACCCCATTGCTCCGTGGTGCTCGGCAGAATGAAGGCCTCCGCCAGCCCATAATAGGCCGGGAGCTCTGGATACTGTCGAAAACCCGGCAGATGGACAGAGTCGACGAGGCCGCGCGCCGCAATCGCGGCCCGCAGTCCGGGTTCCAGCGGGCCGCCGCCAAGCAGGACCAGGTCCCATGCCGCCCCGCCGGCCACGCCACGATATCCTTGATAGGCCTCCAGCAAGACAAACAGGTTCTTCTTGGCGACGAATCGACAGGATGCGAGGAAATAGCGCGGCGGCAATGCGAGTTGCCTGCGGAGTGCCTCGGCGTCTCTTCGGGCGGTGGCCGCGCCGCTGGCGAAATGCTCATTATCGACGACGTCAAAGCCGTCACGGATCAGCCTTTCGGCCATGCCGAGCGCCGCCAGATAGCGTCGCTGCGGCCCTCCAGCGACTAATCCGGCGCTGAAGAGAGACACGACCCGTCGCTTGACTGCCTCCCGCCAGGGCTTGCGGATTTCGTCGATCTCCGTGCTATCCGACATCACGATGGCCGGAACCCGCCGGCGTGTGCACCACAGCAGGGCTGCCAGCGCGGCTGGGTTCGACCAGCCGGCGATCGCCACCGCCTCCGGCGCTGCCCGGTCGAGCGCCGCGGTCATCTTGCGGATCAGCGCTGGGACGCGCTCCGCGTCACTGTCGGGAGAGACGACGATGCGAGAGAACGGGAAGGTCTCGGACGCGCTCCATGCATAGGTCCGGTCCGTGCCGCTGAACTCGATCCCGGTCACCGCCATGTGCCGGGCCGCAGCCTGCAACCGGCTGACATGATACGGGCCGAACCTATGGAACAGGACAGCGACACGCGGATGGGCAGGGCTGGAGCCCAACGTCCCGGAAGCCCGGGTCATGACGGAGATCCTGCGGTGCCCGCCACCCAGGACCGCGAGGGTTGCCGGATCCGCGCCAGAAGCAGGGCCGGCAGCAGGAACAGCGCCATGTGTACCAGCGCGGAGAGCGGCCACTGCGTGTGATGCGTGATCGCCAGCATCGCGGGCGCCAGGATCAGCGGGTAGGCGATCTGCCACCCCGTGCTGCCGGACTCCGCCGCGTCGTAGATCCGCCGCATCCCGAAGCCGATCAGAAAGAACTTGAGCGCGCCGAGATAGCCGAACGACGCGAACGCGTCGGCCAGTCCGGTTTCTGTGGAGCCGATCGGCGGCGCGTAGTCGCGCGCGATCTGATCGTCGAACGACAGGGTCAGGCTCTCCTTGAGAGCCGGACCGACCAGTTGCGCCGGGACATAGTTGAAAACCAGCGTGTTCCAGTGGAACAGCCCAAAGTCGAAGGATCGCGTGTCGCTGGCCGATTCCAGGCGCAGGACGGCATTTCGCACCTCCGGCCCGCCATGCGCGACCACCTCGGCGAAATTGGCGAGCACATCGATCTTGAGAAGATCGGACCAGCCGGAATCCTGGCTCTCGGTGGTGATCGCGCGATAGTCGCCCGCGCTGTTCATCGCGATAGCGCCGAACAGGACGAGGCCCGCCGTCAGGAGACGGGGGGCGGCGCGCCTCCGCTGGAACCACCAGGCCAGCCCGATCAGAAAGACGAACTCGGCTGTCTCGCTGCGGCGGCCGAGCAGCAGGATCCGTTCGGCATAGAAGAGCGTGTCGAAGGCGATGATGAATAGCGCCGCGATGCTCATGCGCCGCGCGCCGCAGATAAGCGCGATGGCCAAGCCATAATTCAGCAGCTTGGCGAAAAACAGATAGACCACGGGCATGCCCGTATAGATCGAATATTTGATCTCGGGCGGCAGGTGCGAGACCTTGAAATAGAAGTACGCTCCCGCGAGCGACAGGACCCCGGATACGATCAGCAGCTTCTTTTCGTCGAAGCGCCACGGTTTTCCCGCGACGCGCGGTAGCGTCAGCTGCCAACCCAGGCCACAGGCCATGATGCAGAGGATCGCGAAGAAGGCGGCCCGTGTCACCGCGCCGCCTAGCAGAAACGGGTCGTCCGCCATTGCTGGAAACTGCGGCGCGATAAAGCCGAGAAAGGTCGCCCCCGCGAGGAAAGGGTATTGATAGACTCCCTCGGGTCGGCGCAGCCCAAAGATCACCCAGAACGCGGAACTAGCGATCAGCGCGCCGATCAAGGGCATGTCCATAGGCTGCCCTCCCTTGCCCGGCGCGTCGGCTTGCAGCTCACAGCGGCAGCCCTTTTTCCCGCCTCTGGATCTCGATCATCTTGGCGACGATCATCGTTTCGTAGGTCATCAGCAGCCTGCAATAAACGAAGCCGGCCCGGCCATCGAGGAAGCCGCCGCGCAGCAGATACATGTAGAGGAAGCGTAGGAGCGGCCGGCAGGGCAGCCGAAAGGACAGGGTCTTTAGGGCACGCCGCCGTACCGCCCCGGATGCGAAGAGCAGCGCACGCCAATCGACTCGCTCGGCGGCCAGGCTTTTGAGCGACTCCCGCGCCTCGTGCCACGAATAGCGATTGTGCTTTTCAAACCAGGCGTTGAGGCCCTTGTTGAAGGTGTAATGCAGCAGATGGCCGTCGAGCCTGCCTTCCGGCCCCTCGGCGACCGTTCGCAGATTGATCTCTCGCTCGAAGCGCACGCGCCCCGGCTCGACCAGACGGACGAACCAGGTGGGATACAATCCGCTCCGTCGCAGCCACTGTCCCATGAACATGGTGCGGGACCGAACGTGAAAAGCGACCTCCGGACGGCCCGGTTCCGCGGCGATCGTCAGGATCTCGTCCCGTAGCGCGGGGGTTGTCACCTCGTCCGCGTCGGGGAGATACACGAAGCGGTTCTTGTAAGCGATCTCACTGAGCCCGAAGCTCCGCTGAGCGGGTTCGCTATCGAAGCGGCGCTGATAGACGCGGGCGCCAAAGTTGCGCGCGATCTCGACCGTGCGGTCCTGGCTGAAGGAATCGAGCACGACGATATCGTCGCTCCAACTGACAGAGGCGAGGCACGCCGGCAGGTTGAGTTCCTCGTCGAGGGTGAGTATGAGCACCGAGACGTTGGCGCTCTGGGTGCTCGGCCGCGCCACAGCGGCCGCGGAGCTTTCGGCTCCTGCGTCCCTGCGCAGAATCATCGATTCCAGGCTCATGCCGCGCGCTCCCGGATGGTTCGCAGCAGGTTCTTGAGCGGCGTTGGCAAGTGGGATCGCAGCCCGACCCGCAGTCCCCGGGGGAGGTGCCAGTGCTCGATGGGAAGCGGCGGCGCGATCAGGGGTGGCCGCTCGTGCAGCCCGGCGAGCAGCGCGCCATAGCGTTCCGCCATGCGGGAGACGCTGAAGCGCTCGCGCATCGCGATCGGCCCATGGCAGGCCATGGCGTGCCAATGGGCAGGATCCCGCCGAAGATGGCGGATGGTCTCCGCCGCCGCCGCGACATCGCCGACGGGAAACAGAAGGCCAGTCGCCCCGTCGTCGACCACCGTGTCGGTGACGCCGCGGATCCGGGATGCGACCGGCACGCATCCCGTGGCCATCGCCTCGACCAGCGTGATCATGAAGCCTTCAAAACGGGACGGCGCGACTAAGATGTCGTGTTCGGCCATCAGTGCCGGGATTGCGGCGGGCGAGACCCGCCCGAGAAGCTGCGCACGGCCGGCAAGCGGCGCCATGGCGCGCCGGAGGCGAGCAAGATCCGGGCCGTCGCCGGCGATGGTCAGCGTGACGTCGTCCGGCAGTTGGGCCAGGATTTGCGGCAGCCAGAGCACGCCCTTGGCCTGATCCTCGATCCGCCCGAGCGACAGCAGCCTGAGCGGTTGACCGATCGTACGGAGAACTCGGGGCGGCGGGGTAGGGAAGTCGACCGCGTTGTGGATCTCGTGGGTAGAGTTTGGGTCGAAACGATAGTGCGTCAGCAGGTCATCGCGAATGCGGCGCGAGACGCAGGCGGTGGCATGGACATGATCGCGGATCGCCCGCGCGGCGGCGTAGGTCGCGGGCGTTATGTTGTGAACGATCATTACGCGGAGCATGCTGGATGGGAGATAGCGCGCGAGGTTGGTCTGCACCCGGTCGGCGTGGACGCTGACGAAAACGCCATCGAAATTCTGCTCCGCGAGATGGGAAAGCATCGCCTGCGCCTGCGTAGGCTCGCTGTCCGCCGCCGCGCCACAGGCGTGGCCGGTCGACCATTCCGAGCGCCACGCCGGGTCTCGGGCCGCGGCATGCGCCCCCGGGCCTATGCCAAGCCACTCGACGTCTATCCCCAAAGGCGCCAGGCCGGCGCGCAGATGGCGGAACACCGTGAAGGTGCCGCCGAGGTGCGGATATCCGAAGAAGGCGAATTTCATCTCGTCCTCCTGAACCCGGTACAACAGCCGGGCGCTTCCAGCCTAGGGCTTGTCTTGCGACGGTCCTGCCTGGCCTCTTGGGCAAAGGGCATCATCCCTCCGGTCAGGAAGGGGCTGGTGCCGCCGTACTTCAGCTCCGACCAAGGCCATCCGAAGACGCTCAGCCGATCCAGGCCTTGCGCAAGGTGAACGCCTCGGCGTAGCGCCCGGGCGAACGGCACTCCATTCCGCGGAGCCGGGCCAGACCGCGGAACGTCTCGGCGTCGAACCAGTCCTTCGCGCGCTGGCTGGTGAAATGAGTCAGCAGCAGGTCGATCTTGCGCGCGAGGATCTCCTCGCCGAACGCCGCATAGCTGTTGGGGCGGCCAAGGTCGCCGTCCCATTTCGGGATCTCGTATTCGAGGATCATGTGGTCGCGGAACGTGTTCCAGGTCAGGCGCGACACGGCGCGGTGATCCTGATGCGCGTCGTCGCGCCGATGCGTCAGGATCACGTCAGGCACCGGGCCGTCCTTCAGCTCTTCCATCCACCGCTTCAAGGTGGCTTCCTGCTGTGGAAACAGGCCGTCCTCGAAACGGGCCAGCCTGAGATCGGCGAGTACCGCGCCGCTCAGAAAGGCATGCGCGGATTGTTCGGCTTCCGTCGAGCGGATGCCTGCGGCGCTGAGGACGCACCAGCGCACGTCGAGCCGGATGCCGTTGGCGAGCCAGTTGAGCAGCAGTCCGCCGGCGCCGATCTCGATATCATCGGCATGGGCGCCGAGGCACAGGACCGAGAGCGCTTCTCCCGGACGAGCGAGTGGCAAAGCCTTCATGATCCGGCGACCGCGCGCGTGGGGTGGCCGCTTCCTGCGTCCGTGAGCCGCCAGGGCATGGCGCCCTGTTCGACCATATCCTCCAGGATCTGGCGGTCTTTCAACGTGTCCATGGCGCGCCAGAACCCCTCATATTTATAGGCCATGAGGGCATCGGCTTCGATCAGACGGGTGAAGGGCTCTTGCACCAGTTCCTCGCCGGGGCGGATGAAATCGAAGATGCCTGGCCGGAACAGGAAGAAGCCGCCATTGATCCAGAGATCGGAACGGTCGGCGGTGCGGAACCCACGCATTGAGCCGTTCGGTTGGATATCGGCGAAATGGAAGCTCAGATGCGGCCGGACCGCGAGAAAGCAGGCGAGCTTGTCGCTGCTTCGGAAGCGCTCGATCATGTCGTTGAGATCGACGTCGCTGAGGCCGTCGCTGTAATTGGCGAGGAAGATCTCCTCGTTGCATACATGTTCGCGAACCGCGAGCAGTCGTTCGCCGATATTGCGCCAGATGCCGGTGTCGATCAGGGCAATGCGCCAGTCCTGTTCGGGCTTGCCGAGCAGTTCGATCTTGGTGCCGAAGCCGGACACGATGCAGTCGGCATAGGCCTGCGGCCGGTAGTTCAGGAAGAAGTCCTTGATCACATTGGCCTTATAACCGGTGCAGAGGATGAATTCGTTGTGACCCCGCTGGCTGTAGTAATTCATCAGGTGCCAGAGGATGGGCTGGTGGCCGATCGGAATCATCGGCTTCGGAATGCTCTCCGGATATTCGCGGATGCGCGTGCCCAAACCGCCGCAGAATAGGATGACCTTCATCACCGTATATCCTTGGGTTCGACGATGCGTGGGGTGGGAATCGGCACGATGAAGCGGCCGCCCCAGTCGGCGATGTGCCTCATTTGCCGCGTGATCTCGGTCTGGAGGTTCCACGGCAGGATCAACACGAAATCGGGCCGGGCCGCGTCGATCGCGGCGACGGGCAGGATCGGGATGTGCATGCCGGGGGTGAAGCGGCCGTGCTTGTGCGGGTTGCGATCCACCGTAAAGTCGAGAAAGTCCGGGCCGATACCGCAATAGTTGAGCAGCGTGTTGCCCTTGCCCGGAGCTCCATAGCCGCAGATGGACTTGCCGGAATTGCGCAGCGCGATCAGCAGCGTGAGGAGGTCGCGTTTGGTGCGGCGGACCTTCTCCGCGAAGGCGGAATAGGTCTCGATCCGCGCCAGGCCGAAGCGCCGCTCTTCGTGCAGCAATCTAGAGACGGCAGCTTGCTGCGGCCGAACGGAATTGGCGCGCGCCAGGTGGACCCGCAGCGATCCCCCGTGCGTTGGCAATTCCTCGACATCGATAATCTTCAGATCATGTCGCGCCGCGAGCCGTTCGACCGTCAGCAGCGAGAAATAGGAGAAGTGCTCGTGATAGATCGTGTCGAACTGGGCTTCCGACATAAGCCGTTGGAGATGCGGGAACTCCAGCGTCACAATGCCTTCCGGCTTCAGCAGAAGGGCGAGACCCGCGGTGAAGTCGTTGAGGTCGGGGACCTGGGCCAGGACATTGTTGCCAATGATCAGGTCGGCCTGTCGGCCCTCTGCGACGAGGGCGCGGGCCAGACGGGTTCCGAAGAACTCGATGCGCGTGTCGATGCCTCTCCGGATGGCGACGGCGGCGACATTGGCGGCCGGCTCAATGCCGAGCGCAGGAATGCCCAGAGGTGAGAAATGCTGGAGCAGATACCCGTCATTGCTGGCGATCTCGATGACCGTGCTGGCCGGTCCCAGGACGAGCCGTTTCGTGATCGCCTCGCAATAGGCTTTGGCATGCGCCACCCAGCTTGGCGAATAGGATGAGAAATAGGCGTAGTCGCTGAAGATCTCCGACGGCCCGACATATTCCCCGAGCTGTACCAGAAAGCACTGTTCGCAGACCATCGCCCGGAGCGGAAAATACGGCTCCATGCGGTCGCACTGATCCGCCGTCAGAAAGCTTTCGCAAAGAGGAGACATGCCCAGATCCGCGAACAGCCGATGCAGCGCGGTCCCACATAACCGGCAGGAATGGGCGACGGAGCCCTCCATCGACAAGGAAGCATGGATCGAAACGGTCATCCTCAGGATCCCCTTTGCTCAGCGCTGCGACAGGTCGCCGCCGCGCCCGGCAATCTCTTCAACTTCCGCTAGCGTACGGGGGATTTTTTAGAACAGAAGATGAACTCTCCGCGTCGCTTCTCAGCATTTCGGATAGGGGATGCTTAGGTCCGTGCTAGCCGCCTCGTCCCTTTGGATGATGGTCAAAGGGCGAACTGGCCGGAAATCTGCTGCCCCCATCCCTTTGTGGCCATCGCGGGTCGAGGGCTGGTCGCGTTGAATGGCCCGATAGCTCTGCTTCGAACGGGATGACCCATCGCAAGGCACGGATGACCGCGAGACATGGCCAGCATCGACGTCGCCATTCCGAACTATCAGTACGGCCGCTACTTGCGGGATTGCGTGCAGAGTGTCCTGAGCCAGGGTGTGGCCGATCTGCGGATCCTCATCATCGATAACGCCTCGACCGACAACAGCGCCGAAGTCGCGCAACAGCTGGCGGCGCAGGACAAGCGCATCTGCTTCGTGCGCCATCGCGCCAATCTCGGGCACCACGCCTCCTTCAACGAGGCCATCGACTGGGCAGAGGCGGACTATTTCCTGCTGCTTTGCGCCGACGACATGCTCACCACCAGAGCCTTGTCGCGCGCCCTCGCGGTTATGGATCGGGACGAGACGATCAATCTCGCTTTTGCCAATCGCGCGGCGCTGACACAGCCACATCTGGCCTCGCGAAGCAGCGATATCGGCGCGAGATGGGACGTCATGCCCGGCCGCGCCCTTCTGGAGCGATTCTGCCGGACCGCCCTATGCAGCGTTGTCGGCTGCTCGGCGGTGGTTCGAACGGCGGCGCAAAAGCGCGTTGGCTATTACAGGATGTCCCTTGACCACACGGACGACTTTGAATTGTTCATGCGACTGGCTGTGCTCGACGGCAACATCGCCGAGACGCGGACCCCGCAGGTGTTTCTCCGCTCGCATGATGAGGCGCGCTCAGCCGTCGTGCGGCGCAACCGCAGCCTCCAGATCCGCAAGTACGAAGCTGCCTTCACGTCTTTCTTCGCGCATGAGGGCCGGCAGCTTCCGGACGCGGAAGCGTTGCAGCGGCTGGCACGACGCAGCCTGGCAAGCCGCGCCTACTGGTCGGGCGTCAGCCATCTGTGCCGCGGCGATTTCGCCAACGCCGCTGGCCTGCTGCGCTACGCGGTCCAGCGATCCCGGTCGACAGCGTTTGTCCCGCCGATCGACTATCTGTTTCGACAGGAACGGGTCCTTGAGCGCGCCGCGGGTGCGCTCGAGGATGGGCTGCAGCGGCTCCATCTTGCCCGGCGCGCCGGCTGACCGCAGGGAGCACCGCCATGCAGTTCCTCGCGACCAGGCTCGAAGGGGCGTATCGGATTGAACCGAACCCCGTCTCCGACGAGCGGGGCCGGTTTGAACGCAGTTTCTGCACCCGCGAATTCAAGGCTGCGGGGCTGCATACCGGGTTCGTTCAGCACAGCCAGTCCTGGTCGTCGGTCAAGGGGACGCTGCGGGGCATGCATTTCCAACGGGGACCGCATGGCGAGATCAAGCTGGTGCGATGCCTGCGGGGGCGGATCTGGGACGTCATCCTCGACCTGCGCAGGGCATCGCCGACCTTCGGAGTCTGGCAGGGCTTTGAATTGTCGGAGGACAATCGCAACCAGCTCTATGTGCCCGAAGGCTTTGCGCATGGGTTCCAGACGCTCACCGACGATGTCGAGGTGGGCTACATGATTTCAACGCACTACGCGGCCGATTACGCCAGCGGGGTGCGCCATGACGACCCCGCATTTGGAATCGACTGGCCGCTGCCCGTTACTGCGATCTCGGAAAGGGATCGCAACTGGCCGGACTATGGCTGACGCAAGATGGCGTCAGGCCTGCAGCAGGCCGTGGGATTGCAATCGCCGCGCAACAGCGAGTACCTGGGCGAAAGGCACGTCGGCCCGCTCGGCGATGTCGAGCAGCGTGTGGTGTCCGTCGGCAAGATTGAGAACCCAGAGCATGGCGAGATTGGCGGCCTGCGTCGCCGGGGAACCGTCGCCGCCGGCGTAGAGGCCATGGCGGCCAAGCTGTCGCTCGCCCTTCAAGAGCGTGCCAAGCGGCGTGAAGTCTTGCTCAATGACGTCCAGGATCGACTCGATCATCGCATAGGACGCAGCGAGGCGGCTGGGCCGGACGAAATCCAGATTGTCGGCCGAGGTGTGATATTCCGGGAAACTGCCATAGAGGCTGCGCTGGAACAGTCCCACCGGCAGGTTGAAGCCGGGCGAACAGAATTGTCGCTCGTCATAGCCATAAGGGCTGAAGTCGAGAAGGACAGGCATGGGCGCCGCGTGGCGCAGCACGTGGCTGGCGGCACGGTCGATCAAGGCGTCGCCGCGGCGGGAGCGCTTGTAGGTCGGGCCTCCGCCGTCCCCGACGCAGGAAACCACGAGTCCGTGCCGGATTCGCGCCGTCTGCTCTTCGTTGCGGGCGAGCCATGCAATGGCCCCGATCGTGCCGGGCGCGAACAGAAACCGGTAGCTGTAGCGCGTCTTTCGCCGAGAAATCGCCTTTGCCAGCAAGGTCAGCAACGCAAGGCCAGAGCAGTTGTCGTTGGCGAGCGAGGGATGGCAAATATGCGCCGACAGCAGCACCTCATCTTCGCTGGCGCCGGCATGATAATATTCGCCGTAGGATAGGCTCCCTACCGTCAGGCTCGAGTCGATCACCGCTTCATAGAGCCCATCCGGCAGGGCGATCAGTCGGTCGTGCGCCATGCAGAAGCCCCAGGCCTCGTCATAGGCGGACTTGCGATAGGGAATCCGATCGGGCTGATCGGGCAGGGTGAAGATGTGCTGCTTCAGTTCGGAAAGCGGCAGGACCGTCCGGATTGGCGCGCTGTGGTTCAGCACATGCAGGTTGCAGTCCCGAAAATCGACCACGCGCTCACCGGCCTCGTTACGGATATAGGCATCGCGGATCGTCCACTCGGGCGGGATGGTCCAGTCGAACACCTGTGTTCCGCTTGGCACTTCATGAATTGTCAGGTCGATTTCGCGCTGCAACCGTCGGAGCGTTTCGCGCACGCCTTCGCCGGCGACGGAACGACAGATCGGGAAAATTTCGGCCAGTAGGCGATAGATCTCCTCGCCGATGCCGGGCGCTTCCCGGCCCGACGCCGGAACGGCGCTGTCTCGCAGATCTGGCGGAAATCTCATGTCGCAGCGATCGGTTCGCGTGACCAGACCGGGTTCAACGGCCTCAGGTTCTCATCGAGCGTGCCTGCCGCCATCAGGTGCCGTATCTGTCCGATCCGCTGATAGCGGGAGCCTTCGGCGGTCTCGGCAGTCAGAGCCGCGGCGCGATACGCGGCATAGAGCTGCTGGGCGCCGCTCCGGGCATCCCAACGCGGCCTGAAGCCTGGCAACATTCGGCCAATTTTCTCGAACGAGACGCGATAGGAGCGGCTGTCCGGCGCGGCGTCGGGCGCGACGGTGAGCTGGCAGCCCGGGACGACATCGGACACGATCCGCGCCAGATCGCGGATGCGGTAATTATGTTCGGTCTGACCGACGTTGAAGGCCTGGTTCCTGACGAGACCCTCCGGCGCCGTCAGCCCGGCCCGGAAGGCGCGCGCAATGTCCTCGACGTGAACGATGGGTCGCCAGGGCGTCCCGTCCGAGAGCATATGGATGACGCCTCTCGTAGCGGCGCCGGCAACCAGATCGTTGAGCACGATGTCCAGCCGCAGGCGCGGCGACACGCCATAGGCGGTCGCCGGGCGGAAATAGACGGGGCAGAAGCTCTCGTCGGCCAGACGCGCGATGTCGCGCTCCGCCAACACCTTCGACTTGCCATAGGCCGTGACGGGCCGCAGTTCCGAGGCCTCGTCGACCATGGCGTCGCCGGCGCGGCCGTAATTGCTGCAGGAGGATGCAAACAGGAAGCGGCGCACGCCGGCGGCTTTGGCAAGCTCCGCAAGACGCACGCTGGCCCGATGGTTGACGGCGTAGGTGACGTCCGCGTTCAGCGCGCCAAGCGGATCGTTCGATAGCGCCGCGAGGTGGATCACGGCGTCGAATCCGACCAGCGCGGATTGCGGGATATCCCGGACATCCATCTGCATCGCCACAATGTCGGCAATCGGACCACCGGCCGCGAAGGTGCTGCCGGCGTAGAGGTCGCTGTCGCAACCGACGACCGTGTGGCCGGCGCGCAGCAGCATCGGCGTCATGACGGTGCCGATATAACCGCGATGACCGGTGACGAGAACCTTCATGCGCCATCCTCCCTGACAGGCCGTTCCCGTTCGCTCGAGAGCCAGCAGAAGGCGGCCTGCAACGCGGGATTCGTCTCAGGCTAGGGCGAGCGCAACGGCCTTTCGCCCTGCCCTTGGGGGCAGGGACCTAAGCCTTTTGAGGGATGTCGGCTTGCTCGCTCCATGCCGCTCTCGGCGCAAGGCTTAGCAATCTCGCCCGATGGACAGGAGGAGCGCGGAATGCCGCTCCGATAGGCTGGGAGTGGAGCGGGGCGCGCACCGGGAGACGCACGGGTATGCAGGATCTGCGGCAGAAGACCATCCGCAGCGGTCTGGCCAAGCTCATGGGGCAGGGCATCGGTGCGCTGATGCGCCTTGCCTTCATGGTGGTGCTGGCGCGCCTGCTCGATCCGCGCGAATTCGGCCTCGTGGCCATGGCCACGGCGATCACCGGACTGCTCGCCATGTTTGCGTCGGCGGGCCTGTCGTCGGCGGCGGTGCAGGCGCGGTCGATCAGCGGGCAGCAGATCTCGACCCTGTTCTGGGTCAACATGCTGATCGGCGTCGTGTTCGCCATTCTATGCTGCGCGCTCGCGCCGGTGCTCGTCCGCTTCTATGACGAGCCGAGGTTGTTTTGGCTCACCATCCTGCTGGCGCCTGGCTTTCTGCTCAGCGCTGCCAGCGTCCAGCATCTGGCGATCCTGCAGCGCGATATGCGCTATGCGACGTTGACCGTGGTCGAGTCCGCCGGCCAATTGCTTGGCCTGGTTACCGGGGTAACGCTGGCGCTGGCCGGCTACCGCTATTGGGCGCTGGTCGGCGCCACGTTTGCAAGCCAGCTCGGAGTCACGTCAGGGCTTTGGGCGACCGCGCGCTGGCTGCCGGGGCGACCCGGGCGCATCGGCAGCATCGTGCCGCTGCTGCGCGTGGGCGGGACGATCACGCTCCACACGCTCGTCACCTATGTCGGCTACAATCTGGAAAAGATCCTGCTCGGCCGCTTCTGGGGGGCAGAGGCGCTCGGCAATTACGGCCGCGCCTATCAACTGATCTCCGTGCCGATCGACAATCTGAACAGTGCGTTTGGCGGGGTAGCCTTCTCGGCGCTCGCGAGACTGCAGGACGATCCCGTCCGGCTGCGGCACTATTTCATCCATGGCTATTCGCTCGTCATTTCGATCACGGTGCCATTAACGCTGTTTCTCGGTTTCTTCGCCGACCAGATCTTCCTGGTTCTGTTCGGACCGAAATGGCTGGAGGCGGCCGCGATCTTCCGCCTGATGACGCCGACCGTCCTGATCTTCAGCCTGATCAATCCCTTTGGCTGGCTGTTGTTCGCCACGGGGCGCCAGAGGCGCAGCCTGCACACGGCGCTGGTGATCGCGCCGTTGGTCATCCTCGCCTGCGTCCTCGGCCTGCCCTATGGCCCCCGGGGCGTGGCGGCCGCCTATTCGATGGCGATGGCGTTGTGGTTCGTGCCGCACATGGTCTGGTGCGTGCAGGGGACGCCGGTCAGCGTGCGCGACCTGTTGCCGTCGATCGGCCGGCCGGTGCTGGCCAGCCTCGTCGCCGGCACGTTGGGGATCATCGTTGACCGCTACACGATGGCTGACAAGTCGCCGCTGGTTGAACTGGTGTTCGGCGGCGGCTTCATGCTCGCCGTCTACGGCGTCATGATCCTCCTGGTGCTGGGGCAGGGAGGGTTTTACCGCGACTTGTTTCGCGACCTGCGCAAGGTGTCCGTTCCGTCGTGATCCGAGCTCCGCTCGTCAATCCGACGGAGCGTCGGCGTCGGCGGCTTGCCGAAGAGGCGATGCGGACCGGAAGCGTCTGACCTTGCTGTCGGACACACGGAAAACCTCTTGGTGCCCGATCTCGCAACCCGAGGTGGTGGCAGAGGGCGACAGCTTCCTGCGGGGCAGGGCTGGACCATCCAGGCGGCGAAAAAATCGCTCTAGAGGGCCCGCATCGCGGCGGATCCGTCGAGCCAGGCGCGGTAGCTGGATTCGATGCCCTCCAGCAGTCCGATAGACGGGCGCCAGCCGAGCGAGGCGAGACGGCTGCTGTCCATCAGCTTGCGCGGCGCGCCATCGGGCTTGTCGAGATCGGTCAGGATCGTGCCGGAGTAGCCGGTGATGTCGGCGATCACAGCCCCCAGGTCGTAGATCGATACTTCCTGCCCCGAGCCGACATTGATGAGTTCCGGCGCCTCATATCGCCGGAGCAACAGGACGCAGGCGTCCGCGAGATCGTCGACGTGCAGGAACTCGCGCATCGGCAGCCCCGTGCCCCAGATGGTCACGCTGGGCGATCCATCCAGCTTGGCCAGATGGAACCGGCGGATCAGGGCAGCCAGAACATGCGAGCTGTCCGGGTCGTAATTGTCGTTCGGGCCATAGAGATTGGGCGGCACGGCCGTGATGAACCGGCACCCATACTCGCGGTGATAACTCTCGGCGAGTTTCAGCCCGGCGATCTTGGCAACGGCATAGGGCTCGTTGGTGGGCTCGAGCGGCCCGGAGAGCAGCGCCGTTTCGCGCATGGGCTGGATGGCCTCGCGCGGATACATGCAGCTGGAGCCAAGATTGAGCAGCTTTTCGACGCCCGCCCGTCGCGCCCCTTCGATGATGTGGGTGGCGATGGTGAGGTTGTCATAGATGAACGGCGCCGGATGGGTCGCATTGGCGACGATGCCGCCGACCCGCGCCGCGGCGATGACGATTGCGTCTGGCTCGTTGGCGTCGATCCAGGCCTCGGTTGCGGATTGGCGGCGGAGATCAAGCTCGGCGCTGGTGACGGTCAGGATCTCGCAGGGTTCGCGCCGCAACCGGCGAACCAGCGCCGACCCGACCATGCCGCGATGGCCCGCCACCCAGATCCGTTTGCCGGCGAGCTCGAAAGGGTCTGCTTCATGCGTAGCGGTCATTGCGGCCAACCTCGCGCAGAACAGCCTGCAGGTCCGATTGTACCATGTCGGCGATCAGGTCCTGGAACGACGCCGTGTGGGTCCAGCCAAGCTGCTGCCGCGCCTTGGCGGGGTCGCCAAGGAGCAGGTCGACCTCTGTCGGACGGAAATAGCGCGGATCGATCTCGATCAGCGTCGCGCCATTGCTGGCGTCACGGCCTTTCTCCGCCACACCTTCGCCGCTCCAATCGATGGAACGGCCGATCTCTCCGAAGGCGCGCTCGACGAATTCGCGCACGGTGTGCATTTCGCCCGTCGCCAGCACGAAATCGTCAGCCTTGGGCTGCTGCACGATGCGCCACATGCCATCGACATAGTCGCGGGCATGGCCCCAGTCGCGCCGGGCATCCAGATTGCCGAGATGGATGGTCTTCTGGAGGCCATGCGCTATGGCGGCGACGCCGCGCGTGATCTTGCGGGTGACGAAGGTTTCGCCGCGCAGCGGGCTCTCGTGATTGAACAGGATGCCGTTCGACGCGTGAATGCCATAAGCCTCGCGGTAGTTCACCGTGATCCAGTAGGCGTAAAGCTTGGCCGCGGCGTAGGGGCTGCGCGGCGCGAAGGGGGTCGTCTCGCGCTGAGGCGCCGTCTGGCTGCCGCCGAACAGTTCCGATGTGGAGGCCTGATAGAAACGGCAGCATTCCGTGATCCCGGCGATCCGCATGGCCTCCAGAAGACGGAGCGTGCCGAGCGCATCGGCATTGGCGGTATATTCCGGGGTTTCGAACGAGACCTGGACGTGGCTCTGCGCGCCGAGATTATAGATCTCGTCTGGCTCCACCTCATGGATGATCCGGCAGAGGTTCGTCGCGTCGGTCAATTCGCCGAAATGCAGATGAAGCCGGACAGGCTCCGGCCCATGCGGGTCCTGGTAGAGGTGATCGATCCGCTGGGTGTTGAAGGACGAGGATCGGCGCTTGATGCCATGCACCTCGTAACCCTTGTCGAGAAGTAGTTCAGCCAGATAGGCCCCGTCCTGGCCGGTCACCCCGACGATCAGAGCTTTCTTCGCGCCCATGTTCTTGCCCCGTCCGTTTCATGACGGAACTATACGAGACACGAAAACTGTCGCCGCCTAGCCATGGGGACAGGACATAGGCTCGATCCCTGGCCAATCGAGGCGGAGCGGCCGATGCGCATAGGCGGCACTACGCCATAGGGATAGGGAGGCTCGCCCGGACGAACTCGGCCTCGACGCCTTCTCGCGCCTTGCCGCCGGGCTGGCCACGAGGAACGCTATCGGACCCTGGCTCCGGAGGTATTGGGTCCGATGCGCATCGTGCTGGTCAACCGCTATTTCCACCCCGACGAATCGGCAACCAGCCGGATGGTTTCCAGCCTGGCCTTCGGCCTGGCCTCAGCCGGCGTTGCGGTCGAGATCCTGACCAGCCGACATCGCCACGATGATGCCGATGCCGCCCTGCCCACTGCCGAGACGATCTACGGCGTCAAGGTGAACCGGATCGGCACGTCGCGCTTTGGCCGTGCGCGGCTAACCGGGCGGGCAGCGGACTATGCGAGCTTTCACGCCAGCGCCGCGCTCTGGTGCCTCAAGCACGTCCGACGTGGCGACATCGTCATTGCCTGCACCGATCCGCCCTTGCTTTCCGTGTCCGTCGCCGCGGCGACGGCGTTGCGACGCGGACGGCTGGTGAACTGGCTGCACGATGTGTTTCCAGAGGTCGCGATCGAGCTCGGCCTGGTCGCGCGGCAGGGGCGGCTCGCCCGTCTGAGCCTGGCCGTACGGGACTGGTCCCTCCATCGCGCCATCCGCAACGTCGTGCCGACGGCGGCGATGGCGCGAGTCCTGAACGGGCGCGGGGTTGCCGAGGACGCCGTGGCGCTCATTCCCTACTGGTCGGAGGAAGACGAGATCCGGCCGATCGCGCCGGTCGAGAATCGCCTGCGCAACGAATGGGGCTTTGGCGATGAGGCCGCTTTTGTCGTTGGCTATTCCGGCAATTTCGGCCGCGCCCATGAGTTCGACACCGTGCTGGATGCGGCCGAATATCTGCGGGACGATCCGCATATCCATTTCCTGCTCGTCGGCGGCGGCCATGGTCGCCTGGCAGTAGAGGGGGAAATTGCGCGGCGCGGTCTCGCCAATGTCCAACTGCAGCCCTTGCAGCCGCGGGAGCGGCTGGCGGAGAGCCTTTCGGTCGCCGATGTCCACCTGATCTCGCTGCGGCCATCGCTCGAGCCCTACGTCGTGCCGAGCAAGCTCTACGGCATCATGGCCGTGGCGCGGCCCGTGCTCTTCGTCGGGGCTGGGGACGGGGGGGTCGCGACCGTGCTGCGGTCGCATGGCATCGGCCATAGCGTCGCGATCGGAGCGGGCAGGGCGTTGGCGTCACGGATCGTCGACATGCAGCGGGACCGCCCTGCGCGCGAGGGAATGGGGCGTCGTGCGCGGGAAGCCTTTGAGAGGGATCATCTGCGGTCGCGGGCCGTGTCGGCTTGGCTTTCCCTGTTGCAGGCGATCGCGGCTGAGGAAACCAAGGCCAGCGTAGAGGCTCGCCTCCGCTATTCCGCGGGCTCGGACGACAGGACCAGCGCCTGAGCCGTCTCCCGGCGCCGGTGCGCGCAGTACCAGACCAGCGCGCAGTGCGCCAACGCGGGAAGGGCCAGGCCGGCGGCCATCACGGCGGGGGGCACCCGAAGCATCAATCCCGCGACGCCGATTGTCGCGAGAAGTGCAGCAATCACTGCCAGAACCATGGTGGTTTGGGCCGGAGACAGGCCGGTATCAAGAAGCAGATGATGCATGTGCTCGCGGTCGGCCGCCATCGGGCTGCGACCGGCAAGCGGCCGGCGGATCATGAGGCTGGCGGTATCGATCACCGGGATGGCGACCAGCCAGAGCAGGGAGGGGAACCTCTCAAACCCGCCCTCCGTCATCGGGGAATGCGACGCGAGCTCGACAATGAGAGCGGCAATGGCACATCCCAGCATCATGCTGCCGGCGTCCCCCATGAAGGCGAGCGCCCGCCGCAGGCCGGGCCGGCGCATGTTGAAGACCAGGAACCCCAGCACCACGGCAAGAAGGAGCAGGCTGTCATCGACAAGGCTCGCATGCCCCGCCAGCCTTCCCGCGACCGCCAGCCCGATCAGCGTGACCGCAGCCAGCCCGCCCGCGAGACCATCCAGCCCGTCGATCATGTTGTAGGCATTGATCAGACCGACGATGAACAGCAGCGTGATGGCGGTTGCAATCCAGTCGCGGCCCGGCATGGCGGCGGGAAGGTGGAGGAGGCCATTGCCATAGGTATCTCCCCCAGCGCCGAGAAGAAGGCTGACCGCGATGACCTGAAGCGATAGCTTCGTCACCGCCCCCATCCCCCAGCGGTCGTCGACGAACCCGATGGCGACCAGCATTCCAAGCGTGCCGGCCAGCGGAAGCATGCTGTGTCCCAGGCTGCCGCCGGGCGGCTGCAGTCCTTGGCGGATGGCCAGGGCGGCGAGCAGGGCGCCAAACATGGCGAGGCCGCCGCAGACGGGTACGTGGCCGTGATGAACCTTTCGCGCGGTGGGCGCGTCGAGCAGCCCCAGTCGCGGCGCGATCGAGCACAACGTGGCGACCAGGGTGACACAGAACAGAAATGCGGACGCGAGCGGAATGCCGCCGATCGACATGAGCCGGCTCCTTCATCGGGCTGCTGCGCGGAATGAGGCAGGCCGGGAGAAGAAGTCGGAGGACGATCCCTCCACGGCAGGAGCACGATAGGCGCGTGACAATCGACGGCCGATTCAGCCCTCCTGTCGAGGGCTGCAACCATGGGATGTACTCGCGGGGATAGTCTACGCCCTTCGCATAGGGTTGCTGCAAGGAAGGACTGGCGAAGATCGGGCAGGGATTGCAGATTGGCGTCACGCGGACGGGGCGCGATCAAGGATGCCTTGCCGCCTGGGCAATATTGCCGCCATGGGAGAGAAGCATGCCGTTCGTCAACATCCGCCTCGTCAAGGAAGTCATCGCCAGCGACCCCGAGGGCAAGAAGGCCGCGATCGCAGCCAAGGTGACCGAAGCGATCCGGGAAGCAACCGGCCTGAGCGACAACGACGTCTGGGTCGTGTTCGAGGAGGTGCATGCGCGGGACTGGTATATCGGCCCGACCGATGTCGCGACGCTGCGGAAACTCTGACTCAAAACGAGACGTTGCGACGGGGGCGGCGCATATATAGCCGCATAAGGGCGCGCATCCTGCCCTCCTGCAAAGGCTTACGGTTAGACCTTCGAGCCGTCGGCGTTGCGCGTCCCCTCAGCCTTCTCGCGCGCGATGCGCTCGCGCCGCTCGGCCCGACGGGCGGCGATTTCTTCCGGCGTGCTGATCTTCAGTGGCGGCAGTTCCGCCGCCGCCTCGGCGATGGCCGGATCGATGCCTTCGGCGAGGAGAGCAGCCTTGAATTCGTCGGCGCGTGGCAAGGCAGGCTCCTCATGCTGCGCGTCGGGTTCGTCAACGCGACGACTTGACGGCGTCATTCCGGCGGTGCGCACTCCGGCAGACGGAGCCGCCATCCGCATCGCACGTTTAGGCGCGCCCCAAAATAGGGTCAAGGGCAGGTCAACCGATAGCCTTGGACGAAAGCTCGATCGCGTCGGTCGCTGCCAGCCAGAGGCACGACGTCCATCGACAGCTCCAGCGGACCGGAAGGCGCTACCCTGCCGAGTTCCCTTGCTCCAGGGCAACGTTGGGTGGGGCAGCACGACGAAAAAGTGACCGAATACTTGCCGGAGGGGCAGCTGCCTTGTTTCCCTAGCGGGATCGACTTGGTATGAGGCGCAGTCCGTTTGAGTTTTGGTGCACTGCAAGAATCGTATGTTGGTCAATCCTTTATCGGCATTTACGCATGGTTGCGTGAGTGTCGTCATACCCGCTCATAATGCGGCGAAGACCATCCGGAGAACGCTCGCTTCCCTCGTCAGCGAACGGTCGGCCATTCTCGAGTGCATCGTCGTCAATGACGGATCGCTCGATGAAACGGTGTCCGTGGTCCAGGCCTGTGCCGTCGAGCTCGATCTCCCCATCGTCGTGCGCTCCATTCGATGCCTCGATGCCGGGGCTGCCCGCAACCACGGCCTTTCGCAGGCTTTGGGGAAGTGGGTGTATTTCCTGGACGCGGACGACGTCCATGAGGCGGGCGGTCTGCGCGCCCTGGTGGAGGCGGGCGATGGGCCCTCGGCGCCAGAACTCGTGCTCGGTTCCTATTTCATCCAGCGGGAGGGCCGCGCCCGAGACCGCTTCGTCCACCGGGACGAAAAGCTCTCGCCGGAGCAGTATCTGGCGGATCGAGCCGTCGTCATTGTCATGGGCTGCAGCCTTATCCGGCGAGACGCGCTGGAGAATTTGCGCTTTCCGGACTCGCTTGCCTATGACGAAGACACGCTGTTTTGGGCGGCGTTGCTGGCGAGCTGCCGAACCGCCATCATTGACGTCGCGGTAATGACCTATAACGTGAGCCTGCAACGGTCCGATGATCGGCTCGTGCATGAATCGCGCAGCAGCTTCGGCCGATGGCGCGAGAGTCTGCTGGCGCTTGAGAGTCGCGGGATTTCTCGTACGGCCTTGCGGCAGCGAGAGGCCTTCATGGCGATCCGGGTGGCGCGGATCCACATGCGGCGTGGCGAAATGGTTGAGGCGGGGCACTTTTTGACCGTTGCACGAAAAGCCCCGAAGACGCGGGCCGATGCCTATCGCTGGCTGCGGTTTCGGCTGAAGCTGGCGCTGCGCCGTCGCTTTAGCAGCAATGTCCCAAGATGATGCGGTGCCTGTTTCTCACGGCTCATCCGGCCTTCCCCCCGGTGACAGGCGCTGACCTGCGCAACTGGCAGAATGCCTCCGCGGCAGCCCAGCTCGGCGAAGTGCGACTCGTCTCAGTGATCGCCGGCAGCGAGGGCGTTACCGACCTTGCGAGGCTGACCACCAACCATCTCGGGAGCGAAGCGGAGGCGTTGTATCGCCTGCCGCCGGGAAGCGCGTCCATCGATCTCTCCATCGATCCCGGCAGGATCGAAGCTCTGGAGCGTGTCGTCCAAGAGTTCCGGCCCGACCTGATCGTGATCGAGCATCTGGGCCTGCATCCGTTCCTGCCGATGCTGCGGCAATGCGGGGCGCGGCTGGTTCTCGACCTGCACAATGTGGAGTCCGATCTCGCCGGCCAGATCCGCCAGAAGCGCGATTGGTTCGGCGCGAAGCGCCGGCGCGAACAGCGGACGATCGCAGCGCTTGAGGCGCAGGTCGTGGCCGGCGTCGATGCGGTCTGGGTCTGCTCCGGGGAGGATGCGGCGCGCCTCGGGAAACGGGGCCTCGGTCCGGTCTCCATCGTTCCGAACGGGCTGCCGCGCGCCGGCGCCGCGCCGCGACGGTTGCCGTCCGAGCCGGATTGCGCTGGGCCGGAACTCCTCTTTATCGGTCATCTCGGCTACACGCCAAACGTCGTGGCCTGCCGCTCCCTCGCCCGCCGGATCTTGCCGAGAGTGAGGCGCAGCCTGGCCCAGGCGCGCGTCACGCTGGCTGGACGAAACCCGGCTCGCAAGGTCCGGCGCCTGGCATCGGGCAGTGTGCAGATCGTTGCCAATCCCGACGATCTGGCCCCGTTGCTGCGCGGCGCGCATATGACGGTCGTGCCGTTGCGCAGTGGCGGCGGCACCCGTTTCAAGATCATCGAGGCGATGGCCTGGGGCGTTCCCGTTGTCGCGACCCCCTTGGCGGCCGAGGGCCTCGGCCTCCGCCACGGCCATGACATTCTGCTTGCCGAGAGCGACAGCGGACTGGCCGACCTCATCACCGCCCTCTGGCTGGATCCGGCTCGCCGCTCGGCCCTTCGCACCCAGGCTCACGCCACCGCATGGGACCGCTTCGGACCGGAGCGTATCGACCAGGCCGTCCTAGCCGCTACCGAAGCCGTGCCCACGCGATGATACCCAGGATCATTCACCAGACCTGGCGCGATCGGGACATCCCGCCATCCCTGCAAGCCTATGTCGCCAGTTGGCCGCGATTGCATGCGGGCTGGGAGATCAGGCTTTGGACGGATGAGGACCTGGCCGCGCTGGTGCGGCAGGAATATCCGCATCTGGCCGAGCAGTATTTCGGCTATCCACGCGCTATCCAGCGCGCCGATCTCGGTCGCTATTTGGTCCTGCGCAGTCATGGCGGCGTCTATGCCGATCTCGATGCGGAGGCGCTTCGATCCTTCGACGTCCTGCTGCAGCAGGACCGCCCGCTCTTCGCCGAGGAGCCCCGCAGCCATCTGGCAGAAAAGCCGGCGGTCGTGCGGGGCCTGACGACACGAATCGTTTCGAATGCCGTCATGGTTTCGCCAGCGCGACACCCTTTCTGGGATGTCGTGATCGATCTGGCGGTTCAGTGCCGGCACGCGCTCGATCCGCTCGACGCGACCGGACCGTTCCTGCTGACCGGGGCGGTCGACGCGGCCAGCGTGCGCATCCGGCCGGACGTCATCCCGGGCTACATGTTCTCGCCGCATGACAAGTATGGCCGGCTCTGCGACGATCGGAATGATGCGGTTCCCGCGCTGGCGCAGCATCACTGGTGCCACACCTGGATCCCTGACGAAAAGCCCCTGTCGCGAAGTGTTCGGATCAAGACCGCGCTGCGCAAGGCGCGCCTGCGATGGCGGGAGCGCCGCGCACAGAGCCCCGCCCTGCGCGAGGATGCCGTCGATCGCGGCACTCTGGCCCGGAATGCGCCTGCCAATGGCTCCGTCCTGATCGCCATCCCCGTGCGAAACGCCGCGCAGACGCTCGATGCGCTGTTCGCGCGGATCCTTGCGCTGGATTTTCCGCCGGAACGCCTCTCCATCGCTTTTCTGCTCGGCAATTCGACCGATGATAGCCTCGCCCGGATCAAGGCCTTCCTGGAGAACAGCGGCGGACGGTTTCGCCGTTCGGCGCTGCTGGAGCAGGATTTCGCCATCCGCGGGCAGGGGCCGCGCTGGAGCGTCGCGCTTCAGCGAGAGCGGCGCAGCCGTATCGCCAGGGCACGGAACCTGCTGCTGCGGGATGGGCTGCAGGCGGAAGACTGGGTGCTGTGGATCGACGCGGACATCATCGATTTCCCAACGGATACGCTGAAGCGACTGCTGGCCGAACGGGCTCGCGTCGTGCATCCGGATTGCGTGCGGAAGGCAGGTGGCCCGAGCTTCGATCAGAATGCGTGGATCTCGGTCGGCGAGCCGGAAGACCACCAGTGGATCAAGCATGTCCATGATGGCCTCTACCAACCGCCAGCGCATCATCTGCGGCTCTACATACACGACCTTCGCTATCTGCGTCGCGTACCCCTGGAGTCGGTCGGTGGAACAATGCTTCTGGTCGATGCCAACGTCCATCGCGCCGGCATCGTCTTTCCCGAAACTCCCTATCGCCGTCTGATCGAAACGGAAGCCTTCGCCGCGCTTGCCCGCCGCCTTGGCGTCGAACTGGTCGGCCTGCCGCAATTGCAGACCCTTCACGCCGATTTCTGAGTTATCAGAACGCGTTATTCGGTCGATCTCGAGTCATGAGAACGCGTCAGGCGGGAGTTTGGCTGAATGTCATCATCCAGGATTGTGACCATCTGCCTACGATTGCGAATAGAGCACTGCAGTCAATTTCGTCTCATTTGAACTTCTCTTCGCCATTTTCGTTGGTGAATAGAGTTTCAAAATCTGCAAGCACAGGACCCTACGGGATTTGACTATCGAAATCGTCAGTTGCGACGCGGAACCGATTCATATTCCGGGTTCAATTCAGCCTCAGGGCTTCATGCTTATCGCGGATGTTTCCTCGAAATTGATCGTGGGCTACGCAGGGCGAAAGGACTACCGCATCGACAGCAGCGTCGTCGGCCTTTCCCTGGACGCCGTCATCGATTTCGGCGCCAACGTCTCGCCCGACATGTTTCCATCCACCGGCGCCAAGGTCATCGGCGACGTTTCCTTCGCGGGAACGACGATGGATGCCGTTGCCTTTCGCACCGGCGAGCATCTCGTCGTCGAAGTGACCGACAAGGGTTCCCGTCCCAGCCTGGACGCGTCGTTCCTCGCGGAGCTGCAAGTTGTGGGCGGCACGTTCGAGCGGTCGTCGTCGCTCAACGAGTTGTGCCAGCAGGCAGCCAAGGCATTTCAGGGCCTCACCGGCTACAGTCGCGTGATGGTGTACCGCTTCATTGATGACGAGGCGGGGGTCGTGGTCGGCGAGAGCCTCTCCGGTGACGTCTCGAGCTTCATGAATCACCACTTTCCCGCCTCGGACATACCGCGCCAGGCGAGGGCCCTTTACGTTCGCAATCCGGTGCGCGTCATTGCCGATGTGAATTACACCCCCGTCCCGATCGTCGGGATCGACCCGGGGCTCGCCACGATCGACCTCAGCGACTCCACGCTGCGCAGCGTCTCGCCGATCCATATCCATTACCTCAAGAACATGGGGGTCGCGGCCTCTGCCTCGATGTCCATCGTCATGGACGGCGTGCTGTGGGGGCTGGTCGCCTGTCACCACAACGAGCCCCGGTCGTTGACCCTCACGACCCGGCTGGCCTGCCAGGCGCTGGCGGCGAGCCTTTCGCGACAGATCAAGGCTCGCGAGGAGAATGAGCTGTATCGAGAGCGTATCCGTCTGCGCTCGCAGGAAGATGTCATTCTCGCTGAGCTTGGAAGCGACGATGCCCTGTCGGACTTCCTCGATCGATCCGGCGGACAGCTGGCGAAGCTGCTGCAGGCTGATGGCTTTGCCGCGCTTTGCGGCACCAGCCTTTTCGTGCATGGCGAATGCCCAGCTGCGATCGACGTGGAAGGCGTGGCCAAGGTAGCGCTCAGCCGGGGTGTTCCTGGTCCATGGGTCACCAATGAACTGAGCCGGGAACTCCCCGCCGCCAGCAATCATCGTGACATGGCGAGCGGACTTCTGGCCTCTGTGGTGTCCGCGGAGGAACCCATCGTGTTGATGTGGTTCCGCGCCGAGCAGCTTCAGACCGTGAAATGGGCCGGCAATCCGCATGAGAATGTAAAGCTGGCGCCCGGGGCCACTTTGATGCCCCGCGCCTCGTTCGAGGCTTGGGCGGAAAGCGTGCACGGGCGCTCGCGCGAATGGAGTCTTGCGGAGGTGGAGTCCTGCACCCGCCTGGTCCGCCACTTGCTCGACAACCGCAACAACCAGCGCCTTCGACGCCTGAACCGCGAACTGACGGTGACGCTACGCGAGAATGAAACCCTGCTGTCGCAGAAGGACTTTCTGCTGCAGGAGGTCAATCATAGGGTGCAGAACAGCCTGTCCCTGGTGTCGAGCTTTCTTCGAATGCAGCGTCGTGGCGCCAGCGCGGACGTGAAGACGCAACTCGAGGAGGCGGAGCGCCGGCTCACCGCGGTAAGCCTCGTCTATCGACGGCTATACCAGGCCGACAGCATCTCGATCATCGATCTTTCGCGCTATCTGGGCGAGCTCTGCACCGAGATCCTGACGGCGATGGACAAGAATTGGGCCAGCCACATCACTCTCGACTTCGCGCCGGTGCTCGTCACCACCGATCGGGCCATCAGCATCGGCCTGATCGTCAATGAGCTTATGACCAATGCCACCAAATATGCCTATGGCGGGGCGCCGGGGCCGCTGACGGTCGCCATCGAACAACACCGCGACACCCTGCGCATCGTCGTTTCTGACCATGGTGAGGGCAAGAGCGAGGTTACGAAAGGCACGGGCTTCGGATCGCGTATGTTGGGGGCTCTCATCGACCAGTTGCGCGGCCAAATCAGCTATGTGGACAATGCGCCCGGTCTCCGCGCGATTGTATCGATGCCGATCCACGCGCCCGCCAAAAACAAACCTTGAATCGAAAGGCTTAGACCTTCGATCTGAGTGTAAGCCGTTCGGCGCGCTCGTTTCGGTCAAATACAAAACGACGAAGCCCCGCCAGAGGCAGGGCTTCGCAACTAACTTTGTCGAACGCGAATTACTGGATCGACGTGCAGAACGTCTTCACTGCAGCCGAGTAACGCAGCGGCTCTGCCGTCACGTTCTGATTGCAGGTGTTCTTGGCAGCCTGCAGCTGTTCCGGGGTCAGATTGGCGGCGCCCATCGTGATGTCATAGCCGAAGACATCCTCGTCCTTGATCTGGACCTGGGAATCGGTGCCGCTCGTCGTGCCGCCCGGATTGGAACTGGCGGCGGGCGCCGTCGGGGTGGTCGGCGCGCTCGGTGCATCCTGAGCGAATGCCGGCGACGCAAAGAGAATAGCTACCGCGCTGGCGGCGAGAATATGCTTGAAGCTGTTCATTTTTTCCTCCGGTTCAATATCGGCGCAGAATATCGTGTGGATAATCCTGCCGGGTTGAGCTGCCTATCAGCGGGATTGCTCTGTTAGACATATCGAATGAACAACTTCACTCTGGGAATTTGGTTCCAGACGTTGTCGCCGCATTTGTCTGTAGATTTTCCTCGGCGTCAGATCGGCGGGGGAGGAGGTGCCCAGCCCTGGGGTGTCCTGCGCGCAAGCTGGGTGGCGCGTTCGCGTCGGCGGTCGAGCGGGCGCGCAAGATAAATGCTCGCGGAGCAAGCGGCACAATGCACAGCCGGGGACAGTCGGGGGGCGCGTGCAATCGCTAACCGCGTCCCGGCTCCAGGTGTGCGCTTCTCAAAGGGGTGGAGATCAGGACTCGCCGTCGTTCGCTTCGGCGCCCAACCCATCGGCCACGGCAGCCGCGCGCAGAGCGTCGTTCATTCGATCCTGCCAGCCGGGACCTTCAGCCTGGAAATGCTCGAGCACGTCGCGATCGATCCTGAGCGAGACCTGTTCCCGCACATTCGGGAGCGCGTTCGTCTTGATCTCCGGTGCGCTCGGCTTCTTCTTGGCGAACACCGCCTCCGCGGCGGCGAAGGGGTCCTGGGGGCGGCGGGGCCGGTCTTGGGACATCGTCTTGTTCCTCGGTTTCATTCCGCCGTCGGCAAGGCGCGAGATGCGATGCGACGGCGCGAATACGGCTATGTCGGACGTCCGCGCGACAGTCTATGAAGAGGGCGGCGCAGCCACAAGGCCAAAGGCCAGCCCGGAGGAGTCGGATGACGCAGGCCAGGCACCCCGATGAGCCGCTCGCTGGCCAAGCCGGCAACGGCCCGGGACGCGTCTTGCGCTCGCTGGGGCCCGGATTGGTCACGGGAGCGGCCGACGACGACCCGAGCGGGATCGCCACCTACAGCCAGGTCGGCGCGCAATTCGGCTTCGGCCTTGCCTGGACGATGCTGTTCAGCTTCCCGCTCATGGCCGTCATCCAGGCGATCAGCGCCAGGATTGGCTGCGTGACGGGTGTCGGCATTGCCCAGAATCTGCGTCGCCACTATTCGCCCTGGCTGCTGCGCGGCGTGGTTCTGCTTCTCGTCATCGCCAATGTCATCAATCTCGGCGCCGATATCGGCGCCATGGCCGCGGCGTTGGGTTTGCTGATCGGCGGCCCGGAGCGGCTTTACGCGGTGCTGTTCGGCGTGGCGTGCATCCTGCTCGAAACCTTCCTCAGCTACGCCCGCTATGCCGCAATCCTGAAATGGGCGACGCTGTCGCTGTTCACCTATGTCGCCGTGGTCTTCGCAGTGCATGTCCCGTGGGACCAGGCGCTCTACGGCACGCTGGTTCCGCATCTGACCTTCAAGGCCGATCAGGCCATGGCCGTGGTCGCCGTGCTGGGCACGACGATCAGCCCCTATCTCTTCTTCTGGCAGGCGGGGCAGGAGGTCGAGGAGTTGCATCGGCGCCACGTCAAGCCGCTCTGCATTGCGCCACGCGAAGCCGGGCCGGAGCTTGCCCGCATTCGCACCGATACGCTGGTCGGCATGGGCATCTCCAACGCCATCGCGCTGTGCATCATATTCGCCACGGCGGCAACGCTGCACGCCAACGGCGTGACCGAGATCCAGACTTCGTCGCAAGCGGCCGAGGCGCTGCGCCCCATTGCCGGCGTATTCACCTTCGCTATCTTCGCTCTCGGCATCGTGGCGACGGGCATGCTGGCCGTGCCGGTGCTGGCGGGATCCGCGGCCTATGGCGTCTCCGAGCTTTTCGGCTGGCGCGAGGGGCTGGACCGGCGCGTCCGGGAGGCAAAGGCCTTCTACGCGACCATCGCCGTGGCGACGCTGGGCGGCGTCGCGCTGAACTTCACTTCGATCGATCCGGTCAAGGCGCTTTACTGGAGCGCGGTGGTGAACGGCCTGCTGGCGGCGCCCTTGATGGCCGTGATGATGATCATCGCGATGAACCCGCGCATCATGGGAAGGCTCACCTTGCCGAGACCAATGTTCCTCGTCGGCTGGCTCGCCACCTTCGTCATGGCCCTCGCGTCGATCGCGTTCCTCATCCTGTAAGGTTTCATGGCGGGCTATCCCTGCATCTCCCCGGCGCCCGAGATCCAAGACGTGCCGAACGAAAGCAGTCTAGGAGGACAGCGCTTACTTGGCAGGCAGGGACAACCCTGTTCAGTCGATGATCTCGCCGGATCCTTCAGCCTTCAGGCGGGCGAGGCTGTCTTTCATCTGCTGCAACCGCTCGGCCGAATGGCCCTGCCACTTGGTCACTTCGCCAATCACCCGCAGCGGATCGCGGGACCGATAAGAGAGGGTGGGATTGCCGGGAAACTTCTTATCGGTGAGGTTGGGGTCATCCATGACCGGCCCGGTCGGCTCGACGACGTAGATGCGTTCCGCCCCGTCGCCGACAGCGAGTTCGGCGCCCCAGATCGCCGCGTCCA
Organism: Kaistia sp. UC242_56; assembly: GCF_044452255.1. Taxonomy (NCBI): domain Bacteria; kingdom Pseudomonadati; phylum Pseudomonadota; class Alphaproteobacteria; order Hyphomicrobiales; family Kaistiaceae; genus Kaistia; species Kaistia sp. UC242_56. Next base: position 2,705,170 of record NZ_JBIOAN010000002.1, on the reverse strand, counting down.
GCGTCCCGGCGAAGTACACCCAGGACAGACGCTCGCCGTCTGCGAAGTTGGACTGGTACCCGACGACAATATGGTCGCCCGGGCTCAGGTCGGCCCGGGTGCCGTGGAAGAACGACTGGGCGAACATGCTGGCAGAAGCAGGCATGGCTCTGACGGCTCCATTCCGCGTGAAAGGACAAGCCCTCCAGTTGGCAACAGAACGCCTGACGGATGCAACCCCGGGATCTGGCTGGGACGATAGTTTACGGAGTGGGAGTGGGAGTGAAAGCGGCACCCGGGGCCGAATCCTCGCCAATTCGCCGGGAGGATCCATGCGCTCATCAGCGGGGCATGGATAGCTATTTACTGGGAAAGCTAACTGGGCGGGAATTGCAAATGGCGGACGGGGTGGCCGCCATTTTCTCCTCTCATTGAGGCGCAAACAGTCTCAATCAGCTTCGAGAGGCCGCCGTAATTATAGTTTTCGTGAATTCTAATGTCTTGCTCAATCGCATGCTGTGATGATTAATCTTATACCGAGTTGGCGGGTAGGATGGCGGGAACAGTGCCGAAGAAATCGAAAGACCTGACCGCGTTGGAAGTTGGCAGACTCCGACATCCCGGACGGGGGCGAAATGTGACATTCGCAGTGGGAAACGTTGCCGGCCTGCTACTTCAATGCACACCTGCGGGGGCGCGAACCTGGCTGCTACGCACGATGGTTGGGGTGAAGCGGAAGGAGATCGGCCTGGGAGGTTTTCCGGACGTACCGTTGTCAGAGGCAGTCCGGCGTGCGCGTGAAGCTAAGGATCGGATCCGTCAGGGCATTGACCCGGTAGAGGAGCGTAGGGCTGCTAGGATTGCGCTTGAGGTTCGCCAGCGCCGGTCTCTGACCTTCTCCGATGCAGTGGACCAGTATCTCGCCGCCAAACTGGATGAGTTTAAGAACGAGAAGCACAGTGCCCAGTGGAAGACGACGCTTGCAACCTATGCGGTCCCTGAGCTCGGCCAGATGCCTGTAGGGGATATCGCGGTGCAGGATGTTGTGCGGGTGCTTCAACCAATTTGGCGTACCAAGACTGAGACTGCCTCGCGCGTTCGGGGCCGTATAGAAGCCGTACTGTCCTGGGCTACCGTTAGTGGATACCGCTACGGCGACAATCCGGCTCGTTGGGCAGGCAATCTCAAAGAGATGCTTCCCGCACCAGCCAAATTGAAGGGTACTGAGAATCAGACTGCAATTCAGCTTAACGATGCAGCGCGGTGGTTCGCGTCGCTTCGCGGACGCGATGGAATTGGCGGCAGAGCGTTGGAGTTCCTGGCTCTCACGGCATGTCGATCAGGCGAAGTGCGCGGGGCACTGTGGGACGAAATCGACCTGGACAAGCAGCTTTGGATCGTCCCAGCAGCGCGAATGAAGATGGAACGGGAGCACCGCGTCCCGCTATCTGACGAAGCCGTGATATTGCTCCGAGCACTTCCTCGATTTGATGGAATTTCCCTGGTTTTTCCGGCGCCACGCGGTGGCAAACTGTCCGATATGACCCTGTCATCAATGATGAGGCGTATACACAAAACAGAGACCAAGCTTGGCCGAACTGGTTTCGTCGACCGGGTTTCGAAGCGCCCGGCAGTGCCCCATGGTCTCAGGTCGACATTTCGAGATTGGGTTGGCGAGATGACGCAATTCCCTGCTGAGATGGCTGAGGCGGCTCTCGCCCATAGGGTCAGCAGCGCGGTGGAGGCAGCCTACCGGCGAGGCGACATGATGGAGAAGCGTCGACAGATGATGGCGGAATGGGCCGACTTTCTGTTGGCCGTTCGGTCGTGAGCGTTTAGTCACGGCGTCCCAATATCCTGAGATGTGGCGACTCCTAATCGAGCGGCATGGCCGCTGGCCTCGTCATCAAAGTCAGGATCGCTACGCCACTGGGAGCATACCCAGGGATTGCCGATGCTCTACCTGCTGAAGTCGCTGAAGTGCTTCTCAGCTAGGAAAGCGTTCTGCCGTACCTCCATCCAGGGCCTGTTGCAACTCCTGGGAAGCTTAGGAATTGGCCGCGTTGTAGCTGTTCGACCATGGATCGCAAGGGCTCTGGGGCGGTGCTGCTTTCGTCATCGCCGCCCTGCGCCTGATGGCCTTGGTCATCAATGGGACCTTTGCCGACACGGCCTGGTCCCGCCGATCGCCGCATGTTCGGGCGGCGATGGCGTTCCTGTCCTGCTTCTTCTGGCTCAGCCAGTCGCTATCTGTCTGGGTGACCGAGACGACAGCAACCGGTCTATCGGCCTCGGCCGTCTTCTTCGCGCTCGACATCTACAACATCGTCCGGACCTCGACGGACGCCCGGCATGCAGACGAGGCCTGGAAACATGGACGCAATGCCTGACGTGTCGTCGCTGCCCGACTGGCTTCGCGCGATCCTCTATGTGGGCGGACTGCTCGGCGCCGCCTTTGCCTGCTTCGTGGGATATTTCATCAAGGGGAGGGCGCAGCCGACCGACGACCTGGTGATCACGGCCGCCTCAATCGCCGACACCAAGCCAATCAAGGAACTAGTCGAAGAAGTGCGTGGGCTGGGCGCAGCATTTCGGGCATGCACCGCGGCGATCGAGGATATCCGCGACCTTATGCGCGACGCCGCCGATGAGGCGGAAATTGAGCGGCGCGCGGAAAAGCTGGGATGCCAAGAGGCTGTTCACACGCTCGTCCAGTGCCTGTTGCACCAGGTCGACATTCTCGGCCGGGTCGCCCATCGCTCTTCTCTGTGCGTTGATGTTCTTATTTTGTTCTCATCGCGGGCAGAGTCAATGAGACTAGGAGTTGAATCCTATGACTATCCAGAGCTGACGACTTTCCAGCAAGGGGCCTAGTTCCGGCAGCCAGAGCATGGTTATCGTGCAAGACGGTTTCCGGTTTCTGAGTATTGACGCCGAAGTGTGGAGAGTGGGACAACAATAGGACGGAACAGCGCTTGGAGCGGCCACATGTCTTTTCTGGACATTTTCGCCTGGATCGTTCTGCTCGTCGTTATCGCTTCTCTCGTGGCCGTTGTGGTTGCCCTCGGTGTCATGCCGGGCCGCATAGCGCGAAAACGTGGTCACCCGTGGGCACAAGCTGTAGCGGTCGGCAGCTGGGCGAGCTTGGTTTTTGGCTTCGTTTTTTGGCCCCTGGTTCTGATCTGGGCTTATGTTGATTTGCCGGAAAAGAAGGGGGAGGCAAAATGATTGTCGTCCTCCTGAACGGCTACATCGCGCTTCTCGTTCTGTTCGTCTGGCTTAAATTCATTCCATTCAACCTGTTCTGGAAGATTTCGCCGGTCATCGTAATGCTGGTTCTTCTGGTCGGCTTGTTCATTCCCATGGGATGGGGTGCACCTTCGGGGCCGGCTGCCGTGATACGTAATTCGGTCCAGATCATACCTTCGGTGGCAGGCGAGGTGGTGGAGGTGCCGGTAACGGCCAATACGCCTCTCAAGGCTGGCGATGTGCTTTTCCGAATTGATCCGACCGTCTACGAGGCCCAAGTGCGCGGCATCGAAGCCCAGCTCAAGCTGGCTGAGATGCGTTTTGCCCAGTACTCTGAGCTGCAGAGCAAGGACGTCGGTCGCGCTTTCGATGTCCAGCAGCATGAGGCGCAGCGAGATCAACTGCGAGCCGACCTCGACGCCGCAAAGTGGAGCTTGGACAAGACCGTCGTACGCGCGCCGGCCGATGGGTACGTGACGAATTTGGCGCTTCGCGTGGGTGCGCGGGTGAGCGGGCAATCACCAGTCATGGCATTTATCGATACGGGCGAGCCCATTTTCGGCGCGGAGATCAGCCAGAACAACGCGCGCTACATCAAGCCCGGCCAGCCGGTTGAGGTCACGTTCAAGATGTTCCCCGGCAAGATCTATAGCGGCAAAGTCGAAACGGTCGTTCAGGCGATTGCGACAGGCCAATCTCAGCCGGGAGGACTGGCTGTGACCCCATCAGAGGTACAGGCCGCGCCATTCGTGGTCCGCTTCAAGCTCGATGATGCTTCGGTCGAGTCACGGCTGCCGGCCGGGAGCACGGGAACGGCCGCGATTTTTACCGAGCACGTCAAGGTAGCGCACGTGATCCGAAAGGTCGTTCTTCGACAGAGCGCGATTCTCAACTACATCAACCCATTGTAATCGCTTCGGATAGCTCTAAACGGGGTGTCGTCTGCCTTCAGGAACAGGCGTTGCCCGGTGAACGGCAGAACACTACGGAACTCGATCACGCCCCGGTCTCTGCCAACGCAAGTCTATGATTAGCGCAGGAGCACTGTTTGCATCATGTCTCGCCTCCTCGTCCGTGCTTTCTGCGTGGTAAGCATCGGCCTGCAGGTACTCCCTGCCAGTGCCGCGAATGAACCTCCGCAGCAGAATACGAGGGAACGACGGGCCGTCGAGGCCGTGATCTGGGGCATGCCCGCCGTCAATTTCGATTTGATGTACCAGGCAATGCTCAAGGCCGGGGGTGAGGCCAATCAGGTCGTCTATTGGTCCAAGCTGCCTGACTGGAAGAACCAAACCCTTACGCCCAATCCCAGCACGATTTACCTGATGCCATTCATCGATATGAAGAATGGCCCCGTCGTCCTGGAAATTCCGCCAGCCACCGGCGGCGAGATCACCGGCACCGTCATGGATGCCTGGCAGACTGCTCTGGACGACGTGGGACCGGCAGGGGCCGACAAGGGGAAGGGCGGCCGATATCTGATCCTGCCGCCTGGAAGTGAAGAGGTCGCCCCCGCCGGCCATATTCCGCTACGATCAAGCACCATTATGGCTTATGCGCTGCTGCGTTCAAACGTGGGGAGCGGCAGCGCTGCAGACGTGACGCGTGCCGTCGACTATGCGAAAGGCATCAAACTCTATCCCCTATCCGATGCCGGCAAGCCCGCGGCGACCCCGTTCATCGACGCTTCCGACGCCGTTTTCGACAGCACCATCCCTTACGACATGCGCTTCTTCTCCGCCTTGAATAGCTTCGTCCAGCGAGAGCCTTGGCTTGAGCGCGATAAGGTGATGATCGACCAACTCCGGTCGGTCGGTATCGAAAAGGGCAAGTCCTTTGAACCGGCCCCAGAAGAACGGAGCGGTCTGGAGCGGGCTGCGACCGAAGCGCAGGCATTGATCGAGGCGCGCTACCAGGCCCTCTTCAAACCGTCGTTCTATAGTTCTGGCCAGTGGGCTCTGCCAGTGCCGCACGACCTCAGCGAGGGCCTCTCGAACCAGTTTTCGGAGCCTGGCGTCTACCCGATTGACAGCCGGGGGACGTTCTTCTCGTTCGCGTTTTCCAGTGTTAAGCATCTGGGATCCGGCCAATTCTATCTGGTGGCTATCCGTGACAAGGATGGCGCTCCTCTTGATGGTGGAAAGCAATACCGACTGACGGTCCCCGCCAACCCGCCCGTCTCGCTCTATTGGTCAGCCACCGTCTACGATGGAAAATCCCATGCCCTGATCCGGGATATGGATTGGTCAAGCCGGGGCTCGAACACTCAAGGCCTCAAGGCGAGTGCAGATGGCTCGGTAGACATCTTCTTCGGACCAGAGCCTCCTTCTGGGAAGGAATCGAACTGGATTCCGACCAAGGCCGGAGGCCAATGGGAGACCATCTTCCGATTTTACGGACCGCAGAAACCTCTGTTCGACAAAACGTGGAAGCTACCAGACATTGAGCGACTGCCGACAAATTGAGTAGGCCGGCGAGGGACGATCGGGAGCGGCCGCTCCTGGCAAGCACTTCAGCCTCTTGGGCGCTAATCGAGCCATCCATGCTGCGGATTGAGTGGCGGCAGCGAGGATCGCGCGGCGCGGGGGGATTGGCTCAAGCATTCGTGCCGGAAACGGCGCAACCCGGCCAGGAGTTCATGCGCCAAGGCCCTCGACCATGTTGGCTGGTGGTCGCCATCGACGGAAAACAGCGCCGCCTCGAGCGGGCCGGCGTCAGGCGGTTTTGGCCAGCTGGATGGCAGGCGCGATCGCCAGTCTGTTAGCGCCATGTAAATAGTCGCGGCATCGCCATTGCCGCAGGCGCGAGCCAGCGCGTCGAACGCGACCGGCTCCGAGAGAGCGCGTGCGGCACGACGGCTGGCGACGGGGGCGCGCGCCTTTCGCCAGAAAGTTGCCAGCAGCAGGATCGCCAGGATGATGGCCGCGGCGATCGTCGACCAGACCGCGGGTCGGACGCGGGTGGAGGCTGGTGCACCATCGGCTGGGGCAGTCGCGGGCGCTGGGCCGGCCTTGACCGTCACGGTTGTCGCCATGCCGGTGGCGGTCTCCGCCTGCTTTTCGGCAAGGTTCCACCAAGGTTGACCCACGGCCGGCATGTCGAACGTTCCCGCCTTTTCGAAGACATAGGTAGCCCGGTCGATGCGCTTGCCGGTGATCGTGCCGCGATTGCTCTGGTCCTGGCTCACCGGCGCATCGACATAGACGCGAACGCCGGCTGGCGCGGTAAAGGCGAGGTCGCGCATCGCCAGCGCCGGGATATCGGCCGCCGTGCGGGTGATGGTGCGGACCAGTGCATCGCCGGGATGAAAAGGGCCAGCCGGGTCGGGCTTCCAGCTTTGCTCCAAGGTCAGCTTGTCGGTCGCGACCACGACGGCGTTGGCATCGATCCCCTCGGGTGCGACGATCGTCTCCTGAACAGGCTGGCCGGTCGCTTGACCTGTCACGTCGCCGGCGCGGTCGAACAGAGTCACGGCGGCGGGCGGGATGGCGAGCCGGCCGCTGCGGCACGGAAACACCGCGAATTCGAAGCGCTGGCCGACATAGGCGGTGCCAGCGATCGTGTCGCGGACCGTGGTCGCCTGCGACTCGAACCGCATCACCTGCGCGCCAGGCATATCGGGAATGGCGACGCGCGGCGGGCGCGGCATGTCGCCGGGAAAGAGCACGTCGACATAGAGCGCGATGTGCTGGCCGACGACGGCCTTTGCTGGCGCGAGGCCTAACGGTTGCCGAGGCCGCCGCGCGGATGGGGCTGAGGCCGCAAACGGTGGCGAGCTACGTCAAGCTGATCTACCAGAAGCTCCGCATCTCCACGCGGGCGGAAGCAGCCCGAGAAGCGGTTCGACGCGGACTCTGCTGATCCTCGTCATAGGCGTCCGCAGCCATCCGCGCTGCTCGGCGCAGCCCCTTCGACAAGTCTATCGATCCAGCGGACCGCCGACGCGGAGCCTTTTCTCCAGCCATAGGCTGTACCGCGAGGCGGCATAGCTCAGGCTGAAATAGACCAGCGCCGCGAAGGTGTAGGCCTCGTTGTAGAAGCCGTTCCAGTTTACGTCGGTCGCCGCTACCCGCGCCGTATTCAGGAAATCGAACAGGCCGATGACAATCACCAGCGTCGTGTCGAGAAACAGCCCGATGCCGAGATTGACGAAGGCGGGGATCACCGCCTTCAGCGCCTGCGGCAGGATCACTAGCCGCATCATCGCGCCCCAGGACAGGCCGAGCGAGCGCGCCGCCTCATACTGGCCGGCCGGCAGCGATTGCAGCCCAGCCCGGACGATCTCGGCCATGTAGGCAGCGACGAACAGGATGATGGCGATCTGCGCCCGGGCGAGCTTGTCGATCGCCGCGCCTGCCGGCAGCATCAGGGGGAAGATCAGCGTCGAGACATAGAGCACGGCGATCAGCGGCACGCCGCGCATCACCTCGATCAAAGCGATCGCCATCCAGCGCAGCAGGCGCATCTCCGATCGCCGCGCCAGTGCCAGTCCGATGCCGAGCGGAAATGCGCCGGCAAAGCCGATCACCGAGAGCAGCACCGTCAACGGAAAGCCGCCCCATTTGTCGGTCGGCACCAGCTGACCGGTAAGCGCGCCGGACATCACGGCCAACGCCGCGCCGAGCGTCGCGAGCCACACCAGGAGTAGGCGGCGGTTCCAGAAGTGCGGCATGCTGGTCACGACGACCAGCGTTCCCACCAGCGCCACCGACAACGCCGCCTGCCAGTCCCGGTCATTCGGATAGAGGCCGAACAGGATGAACCTGCCCTTCTCGGTGATGAAGGCCCAGCAGGCGCCGGATCGCTCGGCGCAATCCTTCGCCGTGCCGAACCAAGTGGCATCGACCAGCGCCCAGCGCAGGAAGGGCGCGACCACGAACCACACGAAGACCAGAAATGCCGCCGTGATGGCGAGGTTGACCGGCGATCCGAACAGGCCGCGCCGCCAGAGCGACCACCGCTCGGCCCAGGTGAGAGGCTTGCGGCCTGCGGCGCGGCCGATCGGTTCCGACAGCGCCATCGTCATCGTCCGAGCCCCTTGAGGGCGTAGCGTTTGTTGTAGCGGTTTATGGCGAACGAGACGGCGAAGCTGATGGTGAGATAGACCGACGCCATGATCAGGATCGTCTCCAGCGCCTGCCCGGTCTGGTTCGCGGCAGTGTTGAGGATCGAGACGAGATCGGGATAGCCGATGGCGACCGCTAGGCTCGAATTCTTGGTCAGGCTCAGATAGCTCGACGTCATCAGCGGCGTGATCACCCGCAACGCCTGCGGCAGCACGATCTTGGCGAAGATCAGCCCGCGATGCAGGCCGAGCGCGCGACCCGCCTCCCATTGTCCCCGGGGCACCGACTGGATGCCGCTGCGGACGATCTCGGAGATCAGGGCGGCCGCATTGGCGACGAGGCCGACGAGCAAGGCGGCAAATTCCGGCGTCAGCGACAGGCCGCCCGTGATGTTGAAGCCTTTCAGCGCCGGAATTTCTACGCGCATGCCGCCGGTGGCGGCGAGCGCGGAGATCACCACCACGAGGCCGATCACCGAGACCGCGGATGCGGTCGGTGCGGCAAGCCCGATGCGCTTGCGCCGCCAGAGCAATAGCAAGGCGATGGCAAGGCTGGCGAGAGCCACTGCCGCGGCGAGCCCGCTCTCGAAACGCAGCGCCGGGATGTAAATGCCGCGATTGCTGAGATAGACGCCGGCGACCGGCTCGAACGCCTTCCGCGCGGCCGGCAGAGCGTGAAACGTGGCGCTCCAGAAGAAGAGCTGCAGCAGCAGCGGTGTGTTGCGGATCAGCTCGACATAGGCGCGGACCGAGCCGGAGAGCAGCGGATTGTCGGACAGGCGGGCAAGCCCGAGGGCGACGCCCAGCACCGTCGCCAATATGCAGCCGATCGCCGAGACCAGCAGCGTGTTGAGCAGGCCGACGAGGATGGCCCGGGCAAAGCTGCTTTGCGACGAATAGGCGATCAGCGTTCCGCCGATCTCGAAATTGGTCGGCCGGGCGAGAAAGGCAAAGCCCGGCGTGATGCCGACGCGGCCCATATTGGTCGCCATCGTCTGGCCCAGGAAGCCGAAGGCGGCGAGCACCCCGACAAACAGAAAAATCTGGGTGAGCGGACGCTCACCCAGAAGGTTCTTCAGGAGAGGAGAGCCGGGCGCCGGAGCGTCCGGACCGATCGCGGTCATGGACCCTTGGCGCCTAGCGGAACGGCGGTGAATAGAGCAGGCCACCCTGGGTCCAGGGCTGGTTGTAGCCGCGCTCGAAGCCGACCGGCGTGGACTTGCCGATGTTGCGTTCGAAGATCTCGCCGTAATTGCCGAGCGTCTTGATGATGTTGTAGGCGAACTTCGGATCGAGGCCGATCGCCTCGCCGAGCGACGGATCGACGCCGAGGAAGCGCTTGATCGCCGGGTCTTCGCTGGTCAGGAAGCTGTCGACATTTTCCTTGGTGATGCCGAACTCTTCCGCCTGGATCGTCGCATAGACGGTCCAGTTGACGATCTCGAGCCACTGGTCGTCGCCGGCGCGGATGGCGGGCGCCAGCGGCTCCTTTGACAGGCGCTCCGGCAGCAGCAGGAAATCGTCCGGCTTGGCGAACTGCGCCCGCTTCAGTGCGAGATCCGAGGCGTCCTGCGTGAGCGCGTCGACGCGCCCCGTCTCCAGCGCCGAGACGAATTCCTTGGTGTCCTCGATAACGACAGGGGTGAACTTCTTGCCGTTTTTGCGGAAGAAATCGGCAATGTTCAGTTCGCCCGTCGTGCCGCTCTGCACGCCGATGGTAGCGCCGTCGAGCTCCGAACCCTTGCTCACGCCGAGCGACTTGGCGACCAGCAGGCCTTGGCCGTCATAGAAGATAATCGGGCCGAAATGGAAGCCGAGCTTGAATGAGCGGGTGATGGTCTGCGTCACGCCCGAGAGCAGCACGTCGAACTCGCCTGCCTGCAGCGCTGGAAGACGTTGCTGCGGCGACGATGACGTGAATTCCACCTTGTCCGGGTCGTTGAAGACGGTGATCGCCAGCGCGCGCCCGAAATCGATGAAGAAGCCCTGCCACTTGCCATTGCTGTCGGGCGAGAAGAAGCCGGGCAGTGTGCCGACGCCAACTTTGATCTGGCCGCGTGACTTAATTTTGTCGAGCGTCTCGCCCGCCTGCGCCGCGCCGGCCAGCATCGAGGCCGAGACCAGCAATGCGCCAAGCGCCGCGACAGTCTTCTTCAAAATAGTTTTATTAGAAATCGCCATGATTCATCATTCCTCGAACGGGTCCTGCCCGTCTTGGTTCAATTCATTGTCGTTATTCTGCAATCGTGCGGTTCAGCCCCGCGAGACTTCGATGATCATTCCATCAACATCGACGAATGGCGAAGCATGGGTGCTTACGAAACAGGCAGAATGCGGAAAAATCCATTTCAATTCTTCCCGCCCAACTGTGTTCCCGTTTCCGTTGATCCAGCCGTCGCCACCACCAGCTGGAAGGCGCCGGCGGCCAGCGTCAGCGCCGCACCGACCCAGAACAACCCCTCCCAATAGCGGGGTATGCCCAGCCAGTGGCCGGAGCCGCAGAGCGACATCGCCAGCGAGCAGAGGTCAGAGGTGTTGATGAGGCAGGGCACCGCTGCCGGGATGGTCAGGCTGGTGTTTTCAGCCACATTGACGAAGACCAGCGCCCACCAGGCGAGCGCTGCGAGGAGCGCCAGGATGCCGGCGGCAAGCAGCCCCGTGCCCAGCACGTCGCGGGAAAGCAGCCTGTCGCGGGAAGTCCATTGCCGGCTCATATCGCCTCGCTGACGCCAAGAAGCTGCAGGATTTCGCGCCGCAGCGCGATCAGTTCTGTGCCCGCACGATTGCGGGGGTGGGGAAGGTCGACCCGTCGCTCGCCGACGATGCGCGCCGGGCGGTCGCTGAAGATGATGACGCGATCGGCCAGCAGCAGCGCTTCCTCGACATCGTGGGTGACGAGCAGCGCGGTGAAGCCTGACTGCTGCCAGAGCGACAGCAGTTCGCCCTGCATGGTGAGGCGGGTCAGCTGGTCGAGCTTGCCAAGCGGCTCGTCTAGCAGCAGCAGGCGCGGATCGTTGACGAGGGCGCGCGCTAGAGCCGCGCGTTGCGCCATGCCGCCGGAGAGCTGATGGGGAAAGGCGTCGGCGAATTCGGCGAGTCGCACGCGGGAAATGGCCTCGTCGATGCGATGGCCCTCGGTCTTGAGCCGGCCCTGCGCCTCGAGCCCGAGCGCGACATTGCGGCGGACGGTGCGCCAGGGAAACAGGGTGGGATCCTGAAACACCAGCACGCGGGACGGATCGGGGTTCTCCACCGGCACGCCGTCGGCGAGCACGCTACCCGTCTCCGGCCGTTCGAGCCCGGCGACGAGGCGCAGCAGCGTAGACTTGCCGGAGCCGGAGGGCCCGAGCAGGGCCACGCAGGCGCCGGGCGCGATCGAGAGGTCGATGTTCTCCAGCACCGCCAGCCGGCCGGATGGCAGGTCATAAGCATGCGAGACGTTGCGCAATTCGATGGCGAGGCCGGTTCCAGCCGGTTCCGGCGCCGAGGCGACAGCCGCTACCATTGCACGATCCCCTTCTGCCAGCCGAGCAGGCGATCGCGCCCGACGAAGAGCAGCTTCACCAGCCCTGAGCAGAGCAGCGCCATCAGGATCAGCGCGGCATAGACATTGGCATAGGCGGAATAGGCGGTCTGGAATTGCAGATACCAGCCGAGCCCGTATTTGGCGCCAAGCATCTCGGCGATGACGAGAACGGCGAAGGAGGAATAGAGGCCCATGAACAGGCCGACGAAGACGTTGGGCAGCGCGGCGGGGATCGCCACCTTCAACACGAGGAAACGGCGATCGGCGCCGAGCGTGCGGGCGACGTCGTAAAGCGAGCGGTTGACCGAGGCGACGCCCGAGGCGGTCAGGATGATGACGGGGATACCGGAAGCCAGCGCCACCAGGAAGATCGAGGCGCCGAAAGTGGTCGGGAAGACGAAGAAGGCGCTCGGAATCCAGGCGCTGGCCGGTACCGGCCCGATCAGCTTCAAGAGCGGCATGCCCCAATAGCTGAAGCGCTTCGACCAGCCGAGCGCAACGCCGACGACGAAGCCGATCGCGATGCCGGAGAAGAAGCCGAGCCCCCAGAGACGCAGCGAATAGAGCATGCAGACGAGCAGCCGGTCCCAATCCGTCAGATAGACATGCAGCAGCCCCTGCGGCGGCGAGAAGAACGGCTTTGGCAGCCAGCCGAGCTTTGCCGTCGACACCTCCCAGGCGGCCAGCCAGAGACCGAGCGCGATCCACCACGCACCATAGTGAACCAGCTTGCGGCCGATGGCGCCGAGGCGATGGACGGTGAAGGCGAGCAAGACGAACCCGCCGGCGCCGATCGCCAGCAGCAGCGCGAACAGCTGCGTCTGGCCCCAGGGCACGACGTCGGTGAAGCCGACCGTCACGGCGGCCGCCAGCAGCCAGCTCGCCGCGGCCAGCAGGCCGTTGCGCCAGATCTCGCCGGAGAGTGCCGAAGACGCGAGCGCGCCTCCGGCCGTTTGCGTGGTGTCGGCCATGGATCGCTCAGGCGAGCAGGTTAGCGGTGACGCGCTGTGCCAGTTCGGCCGGGTCGGTCGAGGCGTCGATCACCTTGATCAGCTGCAGGTCCTCGGCCGCCCATTTCACCTGCTCGACCAGTTCCGGGCCGATCGGGTGGATGTGATAAACGAAGGAGCCGAGATCGTCGGAGAGATCGGCCAGTGCCAGGTCCGGCTTGAGGTTGTCGAGATACCACTTCGCCACTTCGTCCGGATGCTTGCCGGTATATTCGTGGATCTCGATATTGGCCTCGGCCAGGCGGCGGATTGCGTCGCGGTTGGCCTCCAGGAACGGACCGTTGACGCCCAGCACGCAGCATACCTTGTCGGCGAAGATGCCGGTCTGGGTGTTGGCGATCTCGACCAGGTCGTATTTCTTTTTCAGCGAATAGGCCCAGGGATCGAGATGGGCGAGCGCATCTGCCTCGCCGCGGTCGACCGTCGCGCCGACGAGATCGAACGGCACCGCCTTCCAGTTGACGTCCTGTTCGGGATCGATGCCGGCACGGGCCAGCGCGATCTGGAACGAGTGCTTGGGCGGGCTGGCCGGGTCGTAGCTGACGATGGTCTTGCTCTTTAGCCCTTCCAGCGTGGTGATGCCGGAGGCTTTGGAAGCGAGCAGCCGGGTGCAGCCGCCATGCGAACCGACGAACAGCTTGACGTCGAGGCCCTGTTCCAGCGGCTTGACCCAGTCGAGCAGCAAGCCGGCGCCGGCATCGGCCTTGCCGGTAGCGAGCGACTGCACCAGCGTCTGGCCGCTGGCGCCCTGGTAGAACAGCTCGATGTCGAGGTCGTGCTTGTCATAGATGCCCTTGGCGACGCCGAAGGCGATCGGCGAATGGCAGGCGGCGAATTCGGTCCAGGCGAGCCGGATCTTGGTGCGGTTGCCTGCGCGGGCCGAGAAGGTCGGCGCGACGCCCAGGAAGGCGGCGCCGGCCAACACGCCGCCCCCGGTCAGGGCCGTGCGCCGCGAGATGCGGCGACCGAACAGCGAAGGCTTCTTACCGTCGAGAATGCTCATGGCGATTTCCTGAAAGGGGTGGCGGGTCAGGCGCGGTCGAGCGCCTGGGCGAGGTCGGCGATGATGTCGTCGGGATGCTCGATGCCGATCGAGAGGCGCACATAGCCGGGCGTCACGCCGGTCGCGAGTTGCTCCTCGACGGAAAGCTGCGAATGGGTGGTCGTCGAGGGATGGATGGCCAGCGAGCGCGCATCGCCGATATTGGCGACGTGGTAGAACAGCTTGAGCGCGTTGATGAAGGCACGGCCGGCGTCGCGGCCGCCCTTGACCTCGAAGCCGACCAGCGCGCCCTTTCCGCCATTCAGATAGCGGTCGCCCCGTTCCTTGGCGATGCCACTCTGCAGGCCCGGGAAGATCACCTTCTCGACCTTGGGATGCGCGTTCAGGAAGCTCGCCACGTTGATGGCGTTCTCATTGTGCTGGCGGATGCGCAGCGGCAGTGTCTCCAGCCCCTGGATGAACTGGAAGGCGGCGAAGGGCGAGATCGCGGCGCCGATATCGCGCAGCAGCACGGCGCGGGTGCGCAACACATAGGCGATCGGACCCAGCGGCTTCGCCTTCTCCAACCAGGTCGCGCCGTGATGGCTCGGGTCCGGCTCGTGCAGATTGGGGAAGCGCTCGGGATGGTCCGCCCAAGGAAAGTTGCCGCCATCGACGATCAGTCCCCCGATGGTCGTGCCATGGCCGCCGATATATTTCGTCGCCGAATAGACGACGATTGCCGCGCCATGGTCGAGAGGACGGATGGTGAGGGGGGCGGCTGTATTGTCGACGATCAGCGGCACGCCAAGCGAGCGCCCTATCGCAGCAACTTCCGCAATCGGAAACACTTCGAGGCGCGGATTGGGCAGCGATTCCGCGTAATAGGCGCGGGTGCGGCTGTCGGTGGCGCGGCGAAAATTCTCCGGGTCGTACGGATCGACGAAGCGCGTCTCGACGCCGAGGTTCTTCAGCGTCGCGTTGAACAGCGCGTAGGTGCCGCCATAGAGCCCGGTCGAGGAGACGATGTTGTCGCCCGGCCGCGTCAGGTTGAGGATGGAATAGGCCGAGGCCGCCTGTCCGGAGGCGAGCGCCAGCGCGGCGACGCCGCCCTCGATCGCCGCGATCCGCTGCTCCAGCGCATCCTGCGTCGGGTTGCCGACGCGGGAATAGATGTAGCCGAGCTCGTCGAGCGCGAAGAGCCTGTCGGCGTGGTCAGTATCCTGGAACTGGAAAGAGGTCGACTGGTAGATCGGCACGGCGACGGCGCCGGTGGCCGGATCGGCGCGATAGGTCCCGCCATGTACGGCGAGGGTCTCGAAGCGCTTGGTCTCGAATTGGGTCGGCTGGAAGGTCATGCTGCGTCTCCGGATGCCGATGAATTTTCGTCAGGGATCAGTAGGCCGAGGCGGGCTCGCGCTTAGCGGCCGGGTCGAGAAGGTCGGCGTAGTGGCGCTGCGCCACGTCGGGATGCGAGCGCAACCGACCTTTCAGGTAGTTCTGGCCGATCTCGCGGAAGAGCGGGTTGAGCGGGTCGGCGGTGGGGCCGAGCGCCTGCGCCGCGAGATCCGCGTCGAGATCGAGCAGCGGGATATGCGCGTCGAGGGCAGCCCCCAGGAAGAAGGCGACCGAGAGCCGGTCCTTGCCGGCCGGCGGCGTGACGACCCGGTGCACGGTGGCGCGGAGATAGCCGTTCGAGGCCATTTCCAGCACTTCGCCGATATTGACGATGAACGTGCCGGGGATGGGCGGCGCGTCGATCCAGCTGCCGTCATCGGCCTCGACCTGCAACCCGCCCTGCTCATCCTGCAGCAAGAGCGTCAGGAAGCCGCCATCCTTGTGCGCGCCGACGCCCTGGTCGCCGCCGGTCGCGTCGCGGCCGGGATAGCGGATCAGCTTGATGTGCTGGATCGCGCCCGTCTCGTAGATCGGGGCGAACACGTCCTTGTCCTGGCGCAGCGCCAGCGCGAAGGCTTCCAGCAGTCGGATGCCGAGATCGGTCAGCTGGCGCTGCCATTCCAGCACGGTAAGCTTCAGCTCCGGCAACGCCGCCGGCCACTGATTGGGACCCTGCAGGCGCGCCCAATCCGGCGTTCCCGGCGTGCGCGGCAGCACCTCGCGCTCGGAGGAGAAGTCGATCTGCTCGCGCCAGTCGGCCTGGCCGCGCGTCACCTCGAGCCCGGCGCGGGTATAGCCGCGGAAATGCGGCGAGTTCACCATCTCGATGGCGAGCTTCTCGGCATCCGGTAGCGCAAAGAACTGGCGCGACGCCGCGACGATGTCTCGGATCAGCGCATCGGGGACGCCATGGCCGGTCAGGTAGAAAAAGCCCACGTCGCGGGCGGCAGCGCCTAGTTCGGCAAGAAAGGCGGCCCGCTCTTCCGGGCTGCCGTCGAACTTCGAGATATCGAGGATCGGAAGCGTCTTGGGTGTCGGCATGGTCGTCCTTCCCTAAATCCAGGCACCGGGCGGTGGTCCGCCGGTGCGACGGGCACGGTGTTCCGTGGCCCGGTTGCTGCCTAGGATTTTAAGACGACTGATTTGGTAGAGAAGAAACGGCGTTCTTTTGTGCAGGCTCGCAGGAGTTGGTTTCCACACAGGACAAGAGAACGACGCGACGGCCATGCTTGGCACCCGGACGGACAGCCACCGCCGCGTGCAGCACGCGGACCTGCGGGGCCGCCCCCGACTCGGCCCATAGCGACCTCGCCTCGCGCAACACAGGGTTGTTGCGAGGACGCTAGGCGTGCGTGGAATGGGGTCGGGGCGCTGCAGCCCTCGTTATCGTGCCCCAGCCGGCTTCGGTCTGTCTTAACGAAGTCGTCGTCAGCCCCATGCTGAACGACGTCTAGAAGCGATACCGCTCCGCGCGGCGCCGCAAAAGGCCGGTGTCCCGACGGAATGAAGTCAGGACACTGGCGATCTGGTTGGCGAGCGCCGGTCAGGCCTTGGGTGCGGCTGCGCTGTGCTTCGGTGTATCCTCGCGCTGGCCCCATTCATGCCAGGAGCCGTCATAGAGCTTCCAGTCCGGATTGCCCGCGCGCTCGATCATGAAGCCCAGGATCGCGGCCGTGACCCCGGAACCGCAGGTGGTGATCACCGGGCCGCTCACATCGACCTTCGCATCGGCAAAGACCTTGGCGGCGGTCTCCGCGTCGACAAAGGCGAAGTTGTTGGTGGGATCGAAGAATTTGGCCCAGGGCGTATTGACCGCATTGGGCATGTGGCCGCTTGCCACGCCCGGATAGCCGGAGCCTTCCGTTCCCTCGAAGCGCGCGGCGGTGCGGGCATCGACGACTGTCACGCCACTGCCGAGCGCTGCGCGAACCGCCTCGACGTCGACGGCCCGGCCGGGCTGAAGCACGGCTTCGAAAGCCGCGGGCGTGGCCTCCTGGGGATCGCCGGCCTCGACCGGGCGCCCTTCGGCGACCCATTTGCGCAAGCCGCCGTCCAGAATGCGGACCTTGTCGTGCCCGAAGACGCGGAACATCCACCAGAGGCGGGCGGATACATAGCCGGCGTCATAAACGATCACGGTCGTCTCGTTGTCGATGCCGAGACGGCCGATCTGGCGCGCCCAAAGCTCGGCGGACGGCAGCATGTTGACATAGGGTGAGTCCGGGTCCGACACGGCGCTCAGATCGATGAAGCGCGCGGTCGGAATATGGCCGCGCCGGAAATCGTCGATCGCCTGCTTGCCCGAATCGGGCAGGTACCAGGAGCAGTCGAGCACGGCCAGCTTGGCATCGCCCAAATGCGATGCGAGCCAATCCGTGGTTACAAGCCATTCGCTCATCGTCATTCTCCAACAGGAGCGGAACTACGGTCCGCCCGGATGAGTATCGTTCGCGGTGACAGAAGACATCCCGTTCGGACGGGATGCCATAAGAGGTGTCTGCCGGTCGCCCCTGCGGGGGTGGCTCGCAGCCTGCCAGGCCGGCCGAAATCGAACTCCGCCCGATGGAGGCATGGAAACGCCGCCTCCGCCGCTCGCGCTTCCAGCCATTCGGCCCGATCAGAGGATCGTTAGCCTTGGGGCCGCCTGGCGGGGGAGGGGACTATACGGCTCCCCGGCTCGCCCTTTCAAAGGACACAGCCGGGCGAGGCCTCCCCGTTTTGGAATTGTGTTTCCTCGGCTCGCCTTTCCGCAGAACATCCTACCTTCATCAATACACGACAAAATCAATATAGATACTGAAGTATCAACCGCCCAAGACGCTTGGGCACTGAAGTCCCAAGGGAATTTCCGATGTCGATCAAGACAACGATCTCCGCGATAGCGCTCGCGGCGCTGGCAACGGCGCCTGCCTTCCACGCTTCGGCCGAGCCGAAGGGCAAGGATGCCGAGGTGACCATCCTCGTCTCCTCGCTGACCTACTCGTTCCCGCACTTCGTGTTCCTGCAGGAGCAGCTCGAAGATGAAGCCGCCAAGATCGGCAAGGTTAAGGTGCTGCGCGCCGATGGCCAGCTGAGTGCGCCGAAGCAGATCGCCGATATCGAGGCCGCCATCGTGCAGGGTGTCGACGGCATCATCATCGCTCCGGCCGATGCGGACGCGCTCGCGCCCGCCGTGAAGGCCGCGATCGACGCCGGCGTGCCGGTCGTGACGATCGACCGCCCGGTCAATGGCGTCCCAGAAGTGCTCGCCAATGTCGCGGCCGACAACGTCAAGGGCGCCGAGCGGCAGGGCGAGGCGATCGCCGCCCAGTTCCCCAAGGGCGCGACGATCATCAACCTGCAGGGCATCCCCGGTGACAAGACCGCCAACGATCGCAATCAGGGCGTCCACACCACCCTCGACAAGCAGCCCGATCTCTACAAGTTCGTGTCCGAGCAGACCGCGCGTTTCAGCCGCGACCAAGGGCTCGCCGTCACCGAGAACATCCTGACCGGTCTCGCCGAGGTTCCGCAGGTTATCGTCGCCGCCAATGACGACATGGCGCTCGGCGCCGCCCAGGCCGTCGAAGCCCGCAAGCTCAACGGCAAGGTCGCCATCTATGGCTATGACGGCTCGACCGACGCCCTGAAGGCCATCAGCGACGGCTCGCTCGCCGCGACGGTCGATCAGTTCCCCGGCAAGCAGGGCCGCGTCGCCGTCAAGACGCTGGTCGACTTCATCCGCGAAGGCGTGAAGCCTGCCAACGCCAACATCCTCGTCGAGCCGGTTGCCATCACCAAGGCCAATCTCGCAGACGCGGAGCGCATCGGCACGATCACGCAATGATCGCCATCGGCAGCGATGCCGGGACGATTGCCTCGGGAGGCGTCACGCCACCCGAGGCTTCGTTTCTGAGCCTCGAAAGTCTATCCAAGAGCTTCTTTGGCGTGACCGTGCTCGACCGCGTTTCGCTCGCGCTCAGCCCCGGCAAGGTGCATGCGCTCTTGGGCGAAAACGGCGCCGGCAAGTCGACCCTGATCAACCTCCTGAGCGGCATCCACAAGCCGGATGGCGGCGCGCTGCGGCTGGACGGCGAGACAGTGGATCTGACCGGGCCGCATGACGCGCAGAAGCGCGGCATCTCGACGATCCACCAGGAATTCAGCCTGTTTCCCGACCTGACCGTGGCCGAGACGATCTTTGCCGGCCGACTGCCGCTCAACCGCTTCGGACTGGTCCACTGGCGCCACATGGCGCAGCAGACGGCCGAGGTGATGCAGCGGCTCGGGGCCGAGATCGCACCCTGGCGCCCGGTCGCGGATCTGAGCATTGCCGAGCAGCAACTGGTCGAGATCGGCCGCGCGCTGACATTGAAATCGCGTTTGATCATCATGGATGAACCCACGGCCTCGCTGACGCCGCGCGAAGTGGATCGCCTGAAGGCAGTCGTCCGCGCACTCACCGCCGAGGGCGTCTCGATCCTGTTCGTCAGTCACCGGCTGGAAGAGGTCAAGGAACTCGCTGACAGCTTCACCGTGTTGCGCGACGGTGTCGTGGTCGCACGCGGCGCCATCGCCGACGCGACGATCGACGACCTGGTTCGCTGGATGGTGGGCCGCGAACTGCTTGAGGAAGACCGCAGTCATGCGCCGTCCAAGCCCGGCGCCGTTGTGCTCGAGGTGGAGGCGCTGAAAAGCCGGCCGCGCTCCGCCCGCTCGGCTTCCGTCGAAGGCGTCAGCTTCACCGTCCGCGCCGGTGAGATTGTCGGCCTCGCGGGTTTGGTCGGCGCCGGCCGCACCGAGATTGCCCGTCTCATCTTCGGGGCCGACCCGATCGGTGGCGGCGCCATCCGTTTGAACGGCCAGGCTTTTCGCCCCAAGGGACCGGGCGACGCGATCGCCGCTGGCGTCGCGCTGGTGCCCGAGGACCGCAAGCAGCAGTCGCTGTTTCCAACGCTTGCCATCAGCGAGAATTTCGCCGCGGCCGGCGGCGTGCCCACCGGTCCGTTCGGCATTCTTCGCCGCAAGGCGGAAAAGGGCGCGTTCCAGCACTTCCGCGACCGGCTGAAGCTGCGTTCCACCGGTGCCGATGCGGCGATCGCCACGCTTTCCGGTGGCAATCAGCAGAAGGTAGTGCTCGCCCGCTGGCTGGAGCTGAAGCCGCGCCTGCTGATCGTCGACGAGCCGACCCGCGGCGTCGATATCGGTGCGAAGGCGGACCTGCACCGCCTGCTGCGCGAACTGGCCGCCGACGGCGTCGCCATCCTGCTGATTTCCTCCGACCTGCCGGAAGTGCTGGCGCTCAGCCATCGCATCCTGACGCTGCGCGCCGGCCGCCTGACCGGCGAACTCGTCGGCAGCGATGCCGACGAAGAAAGCCTGATGCGGCTGATGACGCTTCCCAAGGCGGCAGCCTGATCCCCAACCCCGGTTCAAACCATGTCCCTTGCTTCCTCGCCTCCCTTGGCCCGTCAGCGGCCGGCGAACCTGATCCCGCTGCTCGCCCGCTTCGCACCGCTGATCTTCCTGCTGCTGTTGATGGCGCTGTTCACCTTTCTGGCCCCGCGCTTCCTGTCATCGCTGAACCTGTTCAACATCCTGCGCCAGGTCTCGATCTTCGGCATCGTCGCCGTCGGCATGACCTTCGTCATCCTGACGCGCGGCATCGACCTTTCGATCGGCGCGCTGATCGCGCTGGCCGGCCTGGTCGCGGCCGTCGTTACCAAGGGCGGCATTCCCGGCCGGCTTGAACTGACGGCCGGCGGCGCGCCCTTCGCCTGGTATTGGTCAGCGCTGGCCGCGATTGTCGTGGGCGGCGTCGCCGGCGCGTTGCAGGGCGTCTTCGTCGCCAGGCTGAGCGTGCCCGCCTTTGTGGTGACTCTGGGCGGCATGACGATCTTCCGCGGACTGGCCCTGATCATCGGCAATGGCGGCCCGATCAGCGGCTTCGACGAAAGCTTCGGTTGGTGGGGACGCGGCATGGTCGGCGCCGTACCGGTGCCGGTGATCGTCTTCCTGGTCGTCGTGGTGATCGCCGGCTTCGTGCTGCATTCGACCCGCTATGGCCGCTCGGTCTATGCCATTGGCTCCAACCCGGAAGCGGCGCGACTTTGCGGACTGAACGTCAACCGCACGCTGATCAGCGTCTATGCGCTGACAGGCCTTTGCGCCGGGCTTGGCGGGTTCCTGCTCGCCTCGCGGCTCAATTCCGCCGAGGCGGTCGCCGGCAATCAGTATGAACTGAACGTCATCGCGGCCGTCGTGATCGGCGGCACCAGCCTCTATGGCGGCACTGGCAGCATCGCCGGAACGGTGATCGGAACGTTGCTGATCGGCGTGCTGCTGAACGGTCTCGTGATCCTCAACGTCTCGCCCTACGTCCAGCAATTGCTGATCGGCGCGATCATCGTCGGCGCCGTCACGTTCGACATCTTCATCAAGAAGTACAAGCGATGAAGTCGCCCTCTTTTTCTCACGGGAACGGCGAGCCTCGAGCCGCCGGTTCGCAGTCTCGTCGCCGGCGCGCTGTCGGCGACCTATGATCGCGGCGCGCTGCGCTGGGTGCGCTGGCATGGAAGAGAGATCCTGCGCGGCCTCTCCTTTCTCGTCCGCACGCCGGGCTGGGGAACGCCGGACGCCGAAATTTCCGATCTCGATATCGCAGAGAGCGCCGACCGGTTCTCGGTCGGTTATTCCGCGCGCTATCGCAACGGCGCTTCCATCATTTCGGCCCGGATCCGTTTCACCGGCAACGCCGACGGTACCCTCGACGCGACCGCGACGATCCTGCCGGAGACGGATTTCGAGACCAACCGCACCGGCTTCGTCGTGCTGCACCCGCTCGACGGCGTCGTCGGCCAGCATTTGTCGGTCGAGCATGCGTCGGGCGGCACAGAAGCCTTCGTCATGCCGGAGGCGATCAGCCCGGGCCAGCCGCTGTTCGACATCCGCGCCATCACCCATTCGCCGGAGCCGGGCCTTTCGGTCACGGTCCGCTTCGAGGGCGACGTCTTCGAGATGGAGGACCACCGCAACTGGTCCGACGCCTCGTTCAAGACCTATAGCCGGCCGATCGGCCTGCCTTACCCCTACCGGCTCGAAGCCGGGACGCCGACGCAGCAATCCGTGACCGTCACGGTCCGCGACACGGTCGAGCGGGCTCAGCCGGCTGGTGCTGGCTACAGCGCGCCGAAAGCCACGCTGGTCACGATCGGCGAAGCGACGGACGTTCGTCTGCCCCGGATCGGCATCGGCCTGCCGGCCGGTGTCGCGGGCGCCGCGCTTGCGGTCGGGCCGCAACTGGCAAGGCTTGCCGGTGCGCACTGGCTGCTCCGCTATGATCCGGCAGCCGGCGACAAGCCCGGGGACATCCTCGTTGTCGGCGAACTCGCCCGCCGCACGCGTCTTCCAGTTGCCTTCGAGCTTCTCCTGACGGCCGAGTCGGATCCGCGTCCGGAAATCGCCGAGGCGGCCCGTTGGCTCACTGAAGCCGGAATCGCGCCACTTTCGGTCGCCGCCTTCCCGAAGGTGGACGAGGCGTCGTTCCAGCCCGGCGAAGAGCGTCCGCCCGCGCCCGGCGAGGCGGCCATTTATGAAGCAATCCGAGAGAGCTTCCCCGGCATTCCGGCCGGCAGCGGCTCGCCCGCCTTCTTCACCGAGTTGAATCGCAAGCGGCCGCCGGCCGGCACCTTTGATTTCATCACCCACGCCACCGCGCCGACGGTGCACGCAGCCGACGATCTCTCCGTGATCGAGACGCTGCAGTCGCTGCCGCATATCCTGCGCTCGGCGCGGGCGATCGCCGGCGAGGCGCCGCACTATATCGGCCCGATCGGCATCGGCGCGCGGCTCAATCCCTATGGACCCGGTCCGACGCCCAATCCGGACAATGGCCGCGTCGGGCTCGCCGCCGCCGATCCGCGCCAGCGCGCGCTGCTCGGAGCCGCCTGGCATGTCGGCTATGCGGCTGCCGTGGCCCCATTCGGCATCGACACGCTTGTCCTCGGAGCACCTGTCGGCCCGTTCGGGCTGGTCTCGACGCGCCAGGCCTATGCGCGACCCTGGTGGGACGACGTCGCCGAGGGCAGCGTCTATCCGCTGTTTCATGTCGTTGCCGATCTCGCCGAAGCGTCCGGCAAGCCTCGGCTCGCGATCGACTTGCCAAACGCCGACATTGCGGCGCTCGGCTGGACCGCGAACGGACGGCGGCAGGCCATACTGGCCAACCTCTCGGACCGGCCCGTGGCGCTCCGCCTCGCCGGCCTCGGCGACGCGACGCTCCGCCTGCTCAATGCCGAGAGCTTCACCGCCGCCGCGCTCACGCCAGCCGCCTTCCGCGACACGACTGTGAGCCTGCCAGCGGATGGCCAGCTGACGCTTGATGCCTACGCGGTCGCGACGGTTTCCGAGACAGGAGCGGCAGCATGACCGTACGCTTGAAGGGCGCCGTCATCGGCTGCGGGTTCTTCGCCCAGAACCATCTGCATGGCTGGGCCGACCTCGACGATGTCGAGATCGTCGCTGTCTGCGACGTCGATGAAGCCAAGGCGAGAGCAGCGGCCGAAAAATTCGGTATCGCTCGCATCTACACCAGCGCCGAAACCATGTTCGCTAGCGAGGCGCTCGATTTCGTCGACATCCCGACGACGATGGAGACGCATGAGGCGCTGGCGGGGCTCGCCTTCGCCCATGGCGTGCCGGTGATCCTGCAGAAGCCGTTCGCACCCGATCTTGACGCTTGCCGGCGGATCGTCGCTGCCGCGGCAGCCGCCAACGTGCCGCTGATGATCCACGAGGATTTCCGCTTCCAGAACCTGTTCCGGACGGTGCGGCAGATCCTCGACAGCGGCGAACTCGGGCGGCTGACCTTCGGCCGCCTCTCCTGGCGCACCGGCATCGACGTCTATTCGAACCAGCCCTATCTCGCGAACGTCAAGCGCTTCATGATCATGGATGTCGGCATCCATCTGCTCGACCTCGCCCGATTCCTATTCGGCGAGGCGAACGGCGTCTTCTGCCGCACGCAACAGATCCAGGAAGGCATTGCCGGCGAGGATGCCGCGACCATCCTGCTCAGCCACGAGCAGGGCGCTACGTCGATCCTCGACTTCAGCTACGCTACCAAGCGCGATCCCGACCCGTTCCCGCAGACGCTGGGCGAGATCGAGGGCACCGAGGGCACGCTGGTGATCGGCGCCGACCAGGTGCTGACCGTGTATGGCAAGGGCGGAACGCGGCGGATCGCCGTTCCACAGGACGGCCGCGCATGGACGAGCGAACCCTGGACACAGATCCAGGACAGCGTCGTCCACACCCAGCGCCACTTCATCGACAGCCTGCGCAGCGGTGTCGAGCCGGAGACCTCCGGCCGCGACAGCCTTGCCACCTATGCGCTGCTCGAAGCCGCCTATCTCTCCGCCGCCAGCGGAAGGCTCATCCATCCCGAACGCCTTGTGGGAGACCCCGCATGACCCTCTTTTCGACGCGCCGGCTCGGCAATACCGAGCTCCGCCTTCCCGTCTTCGGCGTTGGCACCTGCCCGCTCGGCGATCTCTTCGAGGCGATCCCGGAAGCCGAGGCCAGCGCCACGCTGGAAGCCGCCTGGAATGGCGGCGTTCGCCTCTATGACACCGCGCCCTGGTATGGGCTCGGCCAGGGCGAGCACCGCACCGGTCGTGCGCTCTATCGCCGTCCGCGCGAGGATTTCGTGCTCTCGACCAAGGTCGGGCGCCGGCTGTTGCGGCCGCGCGACCGCGCCCAATTCGACGGTTCGAAATGGAAGGGCGGCCTCGCCTTCGAGCATGTGCACGACTATTCCTATGACGGTATCCTGCGCTCCTATGAGGACAGCCTTCAGCGGCTCGGCATCAACAAAGTCGATGTCCTTTATATCCACGATCTCGACAGCGGCTATTTCCCGGACGAGGCCGACCTGCTGGCCCGATTGCGCGAACTGGAAACCGGCGGATTTCGCGCATTGGAAGAGCTGAAAAGCTCCGGTGAGATCTCCGCCATCGGCGCCGGCATTAACGAGCGCGGCATGATCAACCGCTTCCTCGACCGCTATCCGCTCGACGCCTTCCTCGTCGCCTCGCGCTACACGCTGCTGGAGCAGACAATCTACGCCGACGAACTTTTGCGAGCGCAGCGCAAGGGAGCTGGCGTTGTCATCGGCGGGGTCTTCAATTCCGGCATCCTGGCGACCGGCGTCTCGGGCGCCGGCCGCTACGAATACGGCGCCGTACCAGTGTCTATCCTCGATCGCGTCCGCCGGATCGAGGCGGTGGCGGCGCGCCATGGCGTCCCGCTCGCCGCCGCCGCGCTGCAGTTCCCGCTCGGCTTCCAGGCAGTCGCGAGCGTGCTGAACGGCCCGTCGCGGGTTGGCGAGATCGAGCAGAACCTCCGGCATTTCCGCCATCCGATCCCGAGCGATTTCTGGCTGGAACTCCGCGCCGAGAAACTGCTCGGCGACGAGATCCCGATCCCGGCGGCCGCCGCCCACGCGCCCGCGGCGACCTAGCCCTTTCCCCCACACGGGGCTCGGCCTGTTCGCCCGGTCCCCGATCGTTTCCATCATCACCTGGAGCAAGCTCAATGGCTCGAATCCTCGATACGCTCTTCTCGCTGGAAGGTAAGACGGCGCTGGTCACCGGCGCCGGTGGCGCCATCGGCCGGGTGCTCGCCAAGGCCCTGGCCGAAAGTGGCGCCAAAGTCGCCATTCACGATTTCGATGACGAACGCCTCGCCTCGGCCAAGGCATTCATCGAGGAGACCGGCGCGGCCGTCCCGACCTTCAAGGCCGATCTGACCGACGCCAAGGCCTGCCGCGCGCTGGTCGACGAGGCGCACGCCGCGCTTGGCCGGCTCGACATCCTGCTCAACAGCGCCGGCACCAACCGTCGCAAGCCGATCGTCGAGGTCACGCCGGAGGATTTCGACGCGATCATCGACGTCAATCTGCGCAGCATCTATTTCCTCTCCCAAGCCGCGCAGCCGCACATGGCGGCGCAGGGCGGCGGCAAGATCGTCAACATCTCGTCGCTCAGCGCCAAGCACGCCTTCAACACGATCTCGGTCTACGCCGCCTCCAAGGCCGGCGTCAGCCAATTGACCAAGGCGATGGCGCGCGAATGGGTCGGCGACAACATCCAGGTCAACGCCATCGAGCCGGGCTTCGTGAAGACCGAATTCACCCGCCCGCTCTGGGACGATGAATACCGTGCCGACTGGTTCGCCCGCTTCATTCCGACCGGCCGCCTTGCCAATCCGGACGAACTGATTGGCGCGACGCTGCTGCTGGCCTCGCCGGCCTCCTCCTACATCACCGGCCAGGCGATCGTTGTCGACGGTGGTGTCTTGTCGGGCGCGACCTGGGTCAAGCCCTAGCCGCACTCGATGGCGGAAGGCGCGCTCACGCCAGGACGCAACGAGCCGTCCATGACGGTCCTGGCTGCGCGGGTCTCATCGCGCAGCCCTGAGGAAACCCATCTCAACCCAGCGGAATCCATTCGAGGCCCACCTTCGGCCTATCCATGAAGCCATCTCGTGACTCGGCGACGCGACCGCGAATGAACTGTTTAGAACTGGGCTGTCTGGTGCTCGACCGCAGACTACGAACGGATACGGACCACCAAGGTTTCGCGGAGCAGACTCATTAGCTGTCGAATTTGGTCGATCTACGAGAGCGTTGAGCTCTCTGAGTTTACGACGCGGGTCTGGGCTTTGGGTATCGCTATAATGGAGCACGCCCTCGACCGCGAGGCTTGGGCAGACCAATGTAGCCCTTGGAATCAGAAGTCCGCAAAGGGTCATATGAGACCTTTGCGCCAGCGGTTTGAGCGTCCGCTGTTAGTTTGCGGTCGCCAGAAGCGGTCAGTCTGCCTCCGGCCCCCGAACGGTTGTGGCACGCGCGTTTTATACTCGGCCAATTAAGGCCGAGGAGAACTCACATGGGCCATTCGCAATATGATGATGCCAGCCGCGAGCGTGTAGCTTGGAACGCTGGCAAGAAAGTGGGCACGAAGCGTCCGCTCACGCAGAAGCAGATCTGGGCCGTTCGCTTCTTTCTCGATCGTGAGCGCCGCATTCGTGACCGCGCTCTGTTCGATCTTGCAATAGACAGCAAGCCTCGTGGCTGCGACCTAGTCAAGATCAGGATCCGTGATGTCGTCGCCGGACCGGAAATCAGAACTCGGGCGATCGTCATTCAGCAGAAGACCGGTCGCCCCGTCCAATTCGAGATCACCAGCGACGTGAGAGCCAGCCTCCTGGCCTGGCTGAAACGGCGAGGCGGCTCGGTCGAGGACTATGTATTCCCGAGCAGAGTCGATCACGAAAAACACATGAGTACTAGGCAGTATGCACGCCTCGTTGACGAGTGGGTGACTGCGATCGGTTTGCACCCTGAGGAATACGGAACTCACTCGCTTCGCCGCACGAAGGCATCGATGATCTACAGGGCGACAGGTAATATCCGTGCGATCCAGATATTGCTTGGTCATTCCAAGATCGAGAACACTGTCCGATATCTTGGTGTCGACGTCGAGGATGCGCTGCTCCTGGCGGAGCGAACCGAAATCTGAATTTCGAGCGGCTATCCGTCTCATCGCGGATAGCCGCTCGGGGGGCGGTTTCCTGTCCGACCGCTTCCGGAAGCTGAGCCGGGGAGGCGGCCATTCAATAGGCGCATTTCGACAGCAGTGCGCCGTCGATCTGCTCGTCGTGGGTCTCTTGGTGGCAGTCGAAAAGCGGATACTTCGACATTCTGGCGTCTTCAGAGCCGTGCAGAGATTGGCACGGCATCTCTCGAAGTCAGCGGTTCGTCCATTGTTCAAATAGAGCAACGATTGCTGACTAAGACGGTTCAGGATGGTGCAACAGGCCTCTTGCCCGGAACTCTCCTGGGGTCAAACCATATTTTCTCTTGAACGCACGCCAGAATGTTTCTCGCCCGGAGAAGCCATAAAGTTCACCCAATTCGGAGATGGACCGAGTCTCGCCCGAAGTGGTCATTCTAGACGCCACCGCTGCAAGCCGCCGCTCCAGGATATAATCGTGCACTCCACCACGCTCTTCGAAAGCCCGATAGAGGGTTCGACGAGATACGCCGAGTTGCTGGCAGAGAAATTCAGGGGAAAGTTGAGGCTCTTGAAGGTGTCGCTCTACCATCGCCTCAGCACGAGCGACAAAGACGCTTTGCACATGTGCTGCGACCGGCATCATACGCTCCTGCGTTGGCCGCACGCATGCCGCGATGACATTTATCGTCGCCTCCGCGGTCGCCGCAGCTTCTTGTTCCGACATAGTCGGCAGACGTCTTAACAAAAGTTGGAAATAATCGCTCAGGAACGCTCCAGTGGTCTTACGCAGATCGAGACCATGCAGCTTGTCCAAGCTACCGAGCTTTTCTCGCAAAATATCATGTGAGATAGCGATGCCTGTCATTACCGACGAGGCTTCGATGGTGTTCATGGTCTGGGAGAGGTCCAGCACCTGAATGTCGCCGGCTTCTCCCTCTATCTCATGCGCCCCAGCGTATCCTCGATACCCCCCACTCTCATAGCACGTGAATAGGAAGAGATTTCGGCCTCTTTTGCGCGCTCGTTCGGGACTGATCGCATATCGCTGTGCGCCTTGGCGAGCGCGCAAAATCAAAGCGGGACCAAAGCCGTACACATCCACTTCAGCTGCAAACGACTTTGGCCACTCGCCATCTGCCGGGCTGACTTCAAACGCATAGGGCTGCTCTCGCCAGGCTTCGAATTGCAAGTTCGCGGGCAATTCTTTGGTCGAAAACCGAACGTGGGGCAGAATTGTTGACACACTAACCTCCGCAACGGTGCCAAGCCCTCTCATTCAAGCACTCGTTGGCACAAAACGTCAATACGTTGGCACGGTATGCCGATTACCTGCGAAAGGAGATGCTCTAACCTGCGAAGTAGATGTGTCACTTGCCATGAGCGGCACTCAGGAGAATAGCACTTATGTTGCTCAGCATTGGTCCCTGTCACAAGCTGTGCTCCTTGCTTGTTTTCGCTTTGATTGCGACTGTCGCGGTTGCGCGCGCAGACCCGTTGCCATCGTGGAACGACGCAGCCACAAAAAGGGCGATCATCGATTTCGTGACGACAGTGACCCGACATGGCGGTCCTGCGTTCGTGCCGGACGATGAACGCATAGCCGTTTTCGACATGGACGGGACCCTTATTCCAGAGAGGCCGATACCGGCCGCGGTCATCCCCCTCGGTGCTGATCTTAAGCATGCGGTCGAAAAGAAGCCGATCCTGGCCGACAAGCCGGCGATCAGAGCCTTCTTGAAGGGCGATGCGGCGGCATTTCGCAATTCAGGCGAGCAAGGTTTGAATGATCTGATCGCAGCTGTCACCGATGGTCGAACGACAGAGGAGTTTTCTGCGAGCATTCTTCCGCCCCTGGAAGCAACCACTCATGACAAGTTCCGTGTTCCCTACACGCGAGCCGTTTACGAGCCGATGGCGGAGCTCCTGTCTTATCTGAAGGCAAACGGCTTTAAAAACTGGATCTGCAGCGGCAGCCCGATCCTGTTCACACGCGCCGTCTCGATGGAGATGCTTGGAATACCTCCGCAGAGGGTTATGGGTACCACCGCCGGCATGCAGTTCGACGAGCGCGATGGCAAGACAGTATTGGTGTTTGACGGTACCATCGACCACCTGAACGACCAGGAGGGCAAGCCCCCAACGATCAATCTTGCTCTGGGGGCGCGCCCAATCTTCGTTGGCGGCAACGTGGGTGGCAGGGGCGACATCGCCATGATGCGCTGGTCAAAGGACCGCGCAGGGCCGAGCTTTCAACTCCTAATCAATCACGACGATGCCGAGCGCGAGTTCGAGTATTCCGAGCCCGACAACTACTCGCTCGAAGCAGCGAGAAGATACAGATTCCATGTGGTCAGCATCAGGGACGACTGGAAGACGGTTGTCGCTCCGTGAACGAAGGAATCAAGGTTATGCTGAAGACAATCCTTACCGTGCTTTCGCTCCTTGCCGCCATTTGCACGGCAACGGCGCAGGGCA
Source organism: Kaistia sp. UC242_56 (assembly GCF_044452255.1). NCBI lineage: Bacteria > Pseudomonadati > Pseudomonadota > Alphaproteobacteria > Hyphomicrobiales > Kaistiaceae > Kaistia > Kaistia sp. UC242_56. The sequence continues at coordinate 2,674,929 of NZ_JBIOAN010000002.1, read as the reverse complement.
TTGCACCCGGAGAGTCGCAACGGAGAGCCATCGAGCGCCGCGCCGTCGAAGCAGTCATCTGGGGCATGCCGGCGGTCAACTACGATCTCATGTTGCAGGAGATGCTGTCCAAGACTGCGGGCAAGGTGAACCAGGTCACCTATTGGTCCCGCCCGGTGAATTGGCACAACCAGACGCTCACGCCCAATCCCGATGCGATCTATTTCATGGTCTTCTTCGACACAAAGGAAGCGGGGCCGATCGTGATCAACGTTCCGCCGGCCGAGGGAGGCTCGTTTGCCGCCAATATCGACACTGTCTGGCAGATGCCGCTTGAGGATGCGGGACCCTATGGCGCGGATAAGGGAGCCGGCGGCAAATATCTGATTCTACCGCCCGGCTACCAGGGGGAGGCACCCGACGGCTACATAGCCGTCCAATCCGAGACATTCGGCGGCTATGCGCTGTTGCGCTCGAACCTTGCCAGTCATCGCGATGCGGACATCGAGAAGGCAGTGGCCTACGGCAAGCGGCTCAAGGTCTATCCGCTCTCACAGGAGGCAAGCCCGCCGGAGACGATATACACGGACGCCAACAACGTGCTCTACGATTCGACCATTGCTTACGACGTCCGCTTCTTCGAATCGCTGGATCGCATCGTACAAAGCGAGCCGTGGCTGACCCGTGACAAGGCGATGATCGATCAGCTCAAGTCCCTTGGGATCGAGAAGGGCAAGCCTTTCGCTCCCGATGCCGAGACGACTGCGGTCCTGAACAACGCGGCGACCGAGGCAAGGGCCTTCCTCGATCACATGTATGAGGTTGGCTACCCACCATTTTTCCCGACGGCGCATTGGGCCGTTCCGGCCTTTCCCGATCTCGTCAAGGCGGGATCATCCGGATACGCCGAGCCGGACATTTACCCTGTAGACTACCGCGCGCTCACCTACAGCATGGGCTATATCGGCATAAAGCGCCTTGGCACAGCGCAGACCTACCTTATCGCGAACAAGGATAGGGATGGCGAAGCGTTTGCCGGCAGCCGGAGCTACCGCCTGCACGTGCCGGCAAATGTTCCTGTGGAACTGTACTGGTCCGTGACGGTCTACGACCGGCAGACACATGCACTGGTCAAAAACACGGACCGTGCCAGCCGCGCATCGAATGCAGCGGAAGTGCAGATGAACCCAGATGGGTCGACGGACATTTTCTTCGGTCCCAAGCCGCCAGAAGGTAAGGAGTTCGAACTGGGTGCCCACCGACCCGCAGCACGGCTTTGAACTGCTGTTCCGGCTTTATTCTCCGACCCCAGCACTTTTTGAGAAGAAGGTTTGGACTCTTCCTGATGTCGAGAAGGTCGACTAAGGAAAGGAGCGTGTTATGCAAATCGGCGCGCGCTTCGCGAAATGGGGCCTCGGTCTCTTCATCTTCGGCGTTCTGCTGACATTCAGCATCGTCGCGCACTACTGCGTCGGGGCGCGCTGGCCGGCCGGCGAGTTGTTCATGCAGAACATCACTCTAGGGTGGGCATGCCTTTGGACACTGTCGGTCGCCGCCATTCAGGCCGGAGGGTTGGGCATGGTGGGGCTGGGGCTGACATCAATGGTCGCGAACCGCTCAGGATCTGCGGATGAGGCCAAAGGTTCCGGCGCCTTCTGGCTCTGCGTGATTGGGCTGACTGGCGTCTTCGCAGTCGGCTATCCAGGCAATTTCGTCTTCGATGCGATCTGGCCGGGCTATTATTACTCTCCTGTCGCGATCGGAGAAAACGCCTGGATGCTCGGTCAAGCGCTATTCATTGCAATCTTCTTCGCGGGCGCGGTCTTGATGTTTGCCATGGTGTGGCGCGCCCTCTCGACAGTCGCCGAAGCCGCCTAGCCCAACACCCAGACAGTGAGAATGCCATGACCAAGAATGCCATACTTAATCGTCGAGACATGTTACTCGGCACCGCAACCTTTGCTGCCGCTTTAACAGCCGACGGAAGCAGCGCAGCAGTGAGCAAGGCCGAGGCCTCGGAACTGAACCTGCCACCATTGCCCCAGTCGCCTGACTGGGCACGGGTGCTCCCCTCCGGTCCAGATTCGCGCGTAAAGATAACCGAAGCCTACGCCGCCCACATTGCACGCGATGCATTCTTCTGGGCATGGCCGCTAGTCAATATGTACAATCGACGGCTCGCGTTTTCGAAGATGAAGGAGAATCAATACGTCGGCCCTTTGCTTGAGGCGCCGCTCAACTCGCTCACCATGCTCACGGACTACGTCAATCCAGAAGAGCGCAACATAGCCTGCCCCAACCAGGACGTGGTTTACGGTCTCGGTCTGGTCGCGCTGGATGTTTCACCCGTCGTGGTTCAGGTGCCGGATTTCGGTGACCGCTTCTGGGTCTATCAGATTGTCGATCTTCGTACCGATAGCTTTGCCAAGCTCGGGAAGATGCACGGCACCACGCCTGGGTTCTACATGCTGGTCGGCCCTGACTGGAATGGTGAAATACCGAAGGGCATCACAAGTGTATTTCGCGCCTCTAGCAGTACGGCTCTGGTCGCGCCACGTATTTTTCAGGACGAAACGCCGGAGGATAAGCGCGCCATCCAGAGTGCTCTGACGGGCATCGTGATGTATCCGCTTGCGGATTATGACGGGCACATGAAGAGCATTGACTGGAGCAGTCTCCCAAAAGTTCCGGGCGGCCCTCACGGCGAAGAGGAAACACGCTGGGTATTTCCTGAGAAGTTCTTTGACGAGCTGCCGTCGGTCCTCGCTGATGCGCCGCCCCTGCCCGGAGAAGAGGCGCGCTACGCTCAGGTGCTTGCCGTACTCGAAGCAGTGAAAAACAATCCCGAATTGAAGCAGTTGATGGCTAAGGCCGCGCAGGATGCCGAAGACAAGTTGGTGAACCCGCTGTTTCAGTTTCGCAATTACGGCCAGCAACTTCCGCATCACTGGAGCACGATATCCAACGAATCCGCGTTCGGGACGGACTATTTCACGCGCACGGCGGTTGCGAAGTCCAACATCATGGTTAACTCTCCGGACGAAACGAAGTATTTCTACCAGGACTTGGATGCGTCGGGAGCACGGCTCAATAGCGCCAACCGCTACACTGTCACTTTCGCGAGAGATCAAACGCCGCCGGTGAACGGCTTTTGGTCGCTCTCGATCTACAACGCGAACCATTTCTTCGTAAAAAACCAGATCAACCGGTTTTCGGTCGGGACGAAGAATAAGGACTTGAAGCTCGGCGATGATGGTTCGCTCACCATCACCGTGCAGGCAGAGGAGCCTACCGATCCGGTCGCGATCGCAAATTGGCTCCCCGCTCCTGAGGGCGATTTCTCACTCTATATACGCGCCTACTGGCCGAAGCCTGCCGTTAGAGACGGCTCTTGGACGCCACCTGCTGTTGAGAAAGCTGGATGATTGCCCAATCGACAGCAAAGATACTTTAATGCGCCTGTGGAGGTTCGAGCCCCTTAATACGCCGGTTCACCTAGTAAGATTTCCCGGATTTTTAGCGAGTTTCTGCAGCGCCCGACCGGGTAGCAAGGGCAACTTTCAGGGGTCTTTTGCGACCGCCTGAAAGGCCGAACTGGGGTCGTTAGCGGAAGAGCCAAATTTCGCCCGATGAGCATGAATCAGAACGACAGCTTAACGCCGAGTGTTTTCCAAAACCGAACCGTACGCTGCCGGCTCCGATGATGGCAGTCAGCTAAGCGCCCTCATGTCGGACGTAGAGATCCGCTTTGGGTTTCCTGAAAGCAGACATCCTAGGCGAGGGTGCCGGAGGTCACTATGCGCCGCCCAATAGTCATTGCACGTGCTTGTTGTCGCCCCCGAAAGCCGCCCTTCGTTCATCCCGAACAAGCGAGGCGCCGGGGGTGGTTAGCTTCTGAAATTCTAGCGTTGCTCGCCTAATTCATAGAACGTAGCCCGTGCGCGTTGGTCTTGGCCTAGAGCCTGCCCCTCCAAGGTCGGTGCTTCGCGAGCCGATTCAAATTAAGCCGGTTCTGAGTGGTCTTAGATTGTTACCGCCGCCTGGCGACGTGGGGTATTCTGTTAGCTCGCCAGCAGAGCTTTTGAAGCTGAGACTGAGCGCCGCTATAGCAGTTGAACCCTTCGTGCAGGGCGAAAGATCTCGATGTTCCACCGCCCGCAATCCGCCCAATGTCCCGACCAACTTGGGCCGCGATAGACGCAGTCCGCCAGGATATGAGCGAGGGGCGCGCCGCCCCTGCCGTCACAGCAGCAGCCTGTGTAGCGCTGCGTCACAGCGGTCCAACTGCTCGATCGAGACATATTCGTCCGGCTTGTGCGCCATGTCGATCGAACCGGGGCCGCAGACGACGGTCGGCACGCCGAGGTCCCGCTGGAACAGCCCGGCCTCCGTGCCATAGGCTACCTTGCTGTGGCCGTTGTGGCCGACGACGTTCTTCAGCCGCGTGACGAGCGGGTGCGATGGGTCGATCGCCAGGGCGGGATAATCGTAGATCTGCTCGAAGGTGATGTCCGCCTGCGGGGCGCGGCCGCGCATTTCCGGCAGCAGCTTCGTCTCCGCGAAATCCCGGATGCGGGCGATGATCGTCTCGGGATCGACCTCGATCAGGTTGCGATATTCGAAGGTGAACGAGCAGGCGTTCGGCACGATGTTGACGGCCGTGCCGCCGAATATCAGGCCCGTCGAGATCGTGGTGTGGACGACGTCATATTCCTCGTCGCGCGGCCCGATGGCGAGTTCGCCGGCGAGATCGCGCAGGAAGACGATCAGTTCGGCCGCATATTCGATCGCGTTGACGGCGCGCGGCGCCAGGCTCGAATGCGCCTCCTGGCCGGTGACGTGACAGCGATAGCCGCGCCCGCCCTTGTGGCCGACGACGACCTTCATGCTGGTCGGCTCGCCGACCAGGCAGGCGGCGGGCGCCTCGCCGCGCTCCTGCAGGATGGCGATCATTTCGCGCACGCCGGTACAGCCGACTTCCTCGTCATAGGAAAGCGCGATGTGGACGGGGCGCTGCAGTTTTGCGGCGACCAGTTCCGGCACGATCGCCAGCGCGGCGGCGTCGAAGCCCTTCATGTCGCAGGCGCCGCGGCCGTAGAGGCGGCCGTCGCGCTCGGTCAGCGTGAAGGGATCGCTCGACCAGGCCTGCCCCTCAACCGGAACGCAGTCGGTATGGCCGGAAAGGATGATGCCGCCCGGGCCGGCCGGGCCGATGGTCGCCCACAGGCTGGCCTTGGTGCCATCCGTCGACGGGAAGACCTCGGCGGTCACGCCATGTCCGGCTAGATAGGCGCGGATATGCTCGATCAAGGCGAGGTTGGAGCGGGCGCTGGTCGTGTCGAAGCCGACGAGATCGGCGAGGATCTCGCGGGTGGTCTGGGTCTTGGTCATGCTAATCACTGTTTCGGGCTGCGTCTCTCGCCGTCACGCGCCGCCGCTGCCGCCGGGCCGGTAGGGCGGCGGCGTCATCAGCATGGCGGTGACGGGGGCGGGAATGCCGCCGATCGGGTCCTCGCGCGACGGGGCTGCCTTTCAGCTGTGTGCCGTAGTTTTCTGACAGGGCTGAAGCGTCAATCGCCCAGGCCTGGAAATTCTCGCAGGCAAGTTGCACGCCCTGCAGCCCGACAATACCTCTCTCCGCGATCCCCTCCAGGCCAATGCCCCATCTGGCGGCCTTGTCGAGGCTGTCGACCATCTCGAACTCGTTCGGGGTCGCTGACAGCATGGCCGTGATCAGCGAAACCGGGAACATCGGACGGTACTGGAAACCGCTGGTGGTCGAACCAAAGGCGATGAAGTCGGCCAGCAGCAGGTTGTTGAGGATGACGGTCTCGTTGACCTTGTCGCCCGAGAACGTCTCACTCGCGGAATAGTTGAAATAGGGGGCGTGGAAGCCGAGCTTGGCCGTGATGTGCATGGTCCGGGATGGATAATCCTCTTCACCTCCCACCAGACGCCCGGCCATGAAGACGACGGCGCAGGCGGAATAGCACTCCGCCCCGGGCAGAAGCCGCGTCGCGATGCCGTTTTCATGAACGAAATGAGCGAGCGCTCTGCCTTCCACATATTGGCCGCCCGGACTGTCGAGGCAGAGGGCCTCTTCGTCCCTGTTACTGGCTTCGCCAGAGTCGCTGAGGCCCGTCAGATCGAAGATTTTGGCGAGCGCCTGCAACTGGGTCAGATCGCCGGCTTCAATCTTTCCCGAAAGTTCCAGCCGGCAACCATCTGTTTCGGACGCGCGAATAACCGCTGCGCTAGCCATTGAAGGCATGGCGATCATCGCCGCCAGCATTGCGACCAGTACTTTGCCCATTGGCTTCCGCTCCCCATCCGAGTGGCAGTCCTGCAGCTGTGGCAGATTCTCAATGTGTATTGTGCAAAAGTGTCACCGAAATCCGCCCAGCCTCGTGAGGGAGCATGTGGCCCAGAGCTTTCGTTTATGCCGCGATCATCGCAGCCTCAATTATGCTCTGGTGGGCGATCCTTGATCTCGTCACGCGGCCGATCCGATTTTAGACCGCGTTGAATCTTATCTGTCGTCGTCACTGTCGCCGAAGGGGTTGACCTCGCCCCGGAACAGGCACTTCAGTTCCCAAGCGGTTTCGCGGCATCGCCGGCAAAGCTGGGGACATGGCGCGCGCTTGACGTGCTGGCGCATGCAGATGATCGCTGCAATCTTGTCGCGTCGAGGATTGGCCAGATAGGCCCGCAATGCCTCGAGCAGGACGAAGGCTGTCTCCCAGGTCAGTCGGACCTCTTTTCTTGCCCGGATCCTCTTCTCCAGGCGGTCCTGAATTGCCCAGGGGGTGAGGGGCTGGCGGTCCGTCATAGGAGATCCGGTAGCCTGCCCCGAACGAAGCCGTATGAAATGCGGGCGGAACGGATGTCGACCTCGAGTAACAGTGTCCCCAAAGCGACGCGAGCATCCCAATTGTGAGCGGCGAGCAACCGCTCGACGCGTTCGTCGAGCGGGAGGGGCGCCTCATCAGACATAGGTACGGCTGGTTCGCCCATGATTTTTCTCCGTCAACAATGTTCCTATTTTGTTCTCATGCCGGTCAGAGTCAAGAAGCCTAGGAGTTGAATCCTATCAGCCGCGTGCGTGATGATTCCTTCTGCACTGGCTTTCGAAGTTCGCTTATTCGGCAATGGTCTCGATGAACAAGGAAAACCGCCTCCTCCGCGATGCCCGCGTTTCGGTCCATGCACAGCCGCTAGAGACGATATTCATGCCGTTCTGCAGCCTCTGTTGACGCAACCCTAGGTCACATGTAGCTCTGTTTTGCCACATTCCTAAAGGGCATCGCGGGGCATCATGAGTCATTTTACGACTGCAATTTCCAAGTATTTCGATTTTTCGGGTCGAGCATCGAGAGCTGAATTCTGGTGGTTCACTCTTATTATGGCTCTAATTAATATAACTGCCTCCATCCTCGATGAAGTCTTTAGTCCCGGTGGAGTAGGGGTGCTATATCTGATAACTGCCGTGTTCTTCTTTTTCCCAAGCTTGGCAGTCACTGTAAGGCGCCTTCACGATACAGATCGCGGAGCCGTTTGGATCTTAATCGCGCTCATCCCTATCATCGGAACCCTAGTGTTTCTCTACTTCATGTTGAGCGGCACGATGCCGGAAACAAATCGCTTTGGACCCTCTCCATATGCGGATGGCGACGATTATCGAATCAGTCCAGTGGGCCAAGCTCCCAGAGAGCCGGGATTCAGCGCACGCCCTCTAGCGCCGGTTCGCGACGGCGTACCTATCGATCAGCTCGAGAAGATCAACGCCTTGAGGCAAGCCGGGGCAATAACCGAAGAGGAGTTCGCCAGTATGAAGCGGCGGATTCTGCAGGTTTGACTATGTCCCCGCCCAAGCTTGCAATTTTGCTAGCCGCAACTATCTGGCTGGTCCCCACCCTGTCTTGGGCGCAGACGACCAGCTCTCCTTCAGACGACGCTGTCGTGCTATTCTTTCTGGCAATCTTGGTTGTCGTCGCCCTGGTCTACGCAATTCCGTCAATCATTGCGTTCTCACGTGGTCATCCGAATCGTTGGGCTATTCTGGTCGTCAATCTGTGCTTCGGAGCCACACTGATCGGATGGCTGATCTGCTTGGTTTGGGCGATGAATGCCGTTCATCGCTCGAAGGCGGGTTCGCATGGTGGCGAGAGCGGCTTGAATGTGTTCGTAAACGATGAGCGCCTCGTTCGATTTGCGGAACCTGCCCCGGTCCAGGTGACGGCACAGGGAGGAGGCGAAGGGCAGTCCGCCAGTGACCTTGTGGAGCAGCTAACCAAGCTCGCGGCACTCCGCAGTAGCGGTGCGATCACGGAGGGTGAATTCGGCAACTTGCGAAAGCGAATTCTGGATGGCTTAGCTTGATCATTGGGTTGAGGTGAGAGAGCTTCGTGCTGAACCGGCGCAGGTGGCATTCAGAGATGTGCAACCTCTACTCGATGACTCGAACCCAGGATGCCATCCGCGCCTTTGCCAACGCGATGCGTGACCACGCCGGCAATTTGCCGCCGCTGCCGGGCATTTTTCCTGACTACTCAGCGCCGATCGTCCGAAACACAGCGGACGGCGTGCGCGAGTTGTCCATGGCTCGATGGGGGATGCCGTCGTCGCAGTTCGCCCTGATGGAGGCGACGAAGAAGCGCGCGGCCAGGCTGGAGGCCAAGGGCCAGGCTGTCGACTTCAAGGCTCTGCTGCGCATGGAGCCGGATACCGGCACGACCAACGTCCGCAACGTCGCGAGCAAGCATTGGCAGCGCTGGCTCGGCGTCGCGAACCGCTGCGTCGTTCCCTTCACCAGCTTTTCCGAGTTCAACAAGGCCGAGGGCGGCGATGTCTGGTTCGCGCTGTCGGAGGATCGACCGCTCGCATTCTTCGCCGGGATCTGGACGAACTGGACCAGTGTCCGGAAGGTGAGGGAGGGCGAGACGACGAACGACCTATTCGCCTTCCTCACGACCGAGGCGAACGACGTTGTCGCGCCGGTCCATCCCAAGGCCATGCCCGTCATCCTGACGACTCAGGAAGAGATTGACGTCTGGATGGCCGGCCCGGCGAATGAAGCGCTGGCCTTGCAACGTCCGTTGCCGGACGGAGCGCTGCGTATCGTCGCGCGCGGCCAAAAGGAAGATGGCCGTCCGCCCGCCGCGATCAAGCCGCCGGCTGAACCGCTCCTGCTGTGACCTCGGATTGCAGGGTTGTACCTTGGCGGCCGAGAACTCGGACGACGCCCGGCTGGCGCTACCATTCCCCTCGACCCGGCGCATCCGCGATCGATAGGACCAAGGCGTCTCGGTTCGGGCTTGCCAGACACCGCGCCGCGCGTCGCGCGCCTCGTCTTCGGCCGCGATATAGAGGCTGGAGTAGCGCCTGAACGACCAGGCGAAGCCCTCGCGCACCAACCAGTCGTTGATGTCGAGGCCGTTGATCCTGCAGACGGCCAGACGGCGATGATAGATGTCACGGCCGCGATGGTCGCAGTCGGGCCGGCCATCCGCCAGCGCCAGGCGGAGCGAGGCGGTTGCCGCAGCGCCGCAGTCCCAATCATCGCCATCGGCGCCGCGACAGGTCTGCTTTCCTTCTGGGGCATCAATGCCAAACAGCCGGATCACGTCGCCGTCCAGCCGGATTGTGTCGCCGTCAAAGACGAAGTCCGTCTTGTCTCGGGGCTGTGCGGACGCAAGACTGATCGTAAACGCGAGGGGCAATGCTGCCAGGGCGGCGATACGGGGAAGGGAGCGGATGGCCATCAATAGCGGAAGCGCCGTCCGCTATTTCGAGTCGCCGCCTTCGACTCCATTTCCAGGCACGAGTTCAGCACGCTGTAGGACTGACTTACCTTGAGGCCGGCGACCCTATGGCACGACGTTCGGAGCCCAGCCGGGATGGTCGGCCATGTCGTGCGGAGTTCCACATAGGCTCCTGTTCCATGTCCAGACAGCTTCCTCACACAGCCTCGGAATAGACCCCGCCAGCCCGCGCGATCCGGTCGCACGACGTCTCGACATCGTAGCGAGGCAGGGCATCGGAGGCTGCGGCGTGTGTGCCAGCGATCAAGACTACGGCCAGCCCAGTCAAGAGATGAGTGCGCTTCGGCTGCATGACTGTTCCCCCCAACCCAGCACGCTCCACATCGTTCGTCGGGTAGGGAGCAACCGTCGCCGGGTGCAGATACGTCATACCGCTGCAGGGCCGGCGTCAAGCTGGCGAGATTCGCCTAGTGGAGATCCACCGGGGTCGGTCGCCGGTGCTACCGATGGGAACGGAGCCGGAACTCTGTTCGGGACTTTGTTCGGGACTTTTGTCCCGTTTCTGCCATTTGGTGCCCGAATGCTCCCGAACGAACCCGTTTCGTTCTTATCAAACGGGCATTTCAGGGGCACCTCTTCAGTGCAATTTAACTAATGAATTCAATTAGTTATGGCGGACGGGGTGGGATTCGAACCCACGGAGGGCTTGCACCCTCGGCGGTTTTCAAGACCGCTGCCTTAAACCACTCGGCCACCCGTCCGGGTCCATCCGGGATCAATGCTGAACCCGGCTTGCGAATGCAAGCGCAACCTTCGATCCAGATGTGGATGACCCGTCCCGCGTCCGAAATTGGGAACGATTGATTAACGCTCCCGCCAAGTCCTTGGAGTTCCGCGCAATTGACGCAATTCGGCCACGTTTGATTAACCAGCCGGAAAGGCCAAACCGGCTGAATGCGATCTCATGTCAGGACCGGGGCGCGCGTGGCGGCATTCCCCCTTCCTGGCCCGAAAGGCGTCGGCACCGGTCGATCCAATCGACAAATGCAACGGTTGCTGCTATCGGATAGGCGAGATGGGGATTTCAAAAAAACGAGTTCTGGGCCTGTTCGGCTCGGAAGCGCCGCAGGGCAGGGTGATGCTGAAAGCCGCGACCGCCGTCGCCGCTGCCGCGCTCCTCGCTTCCTGCGCCACGGCCCCGTCCAAGCCGGCCAAGCGCAGCAAGGAATATTTCTCCGAAAAGGAATATGGCGTCAAAGCCAGCCCGCGCGTGGTCCAGTACGGCCAGCCGGTGCCGCAGGGCGGCGGACGCTACATGGTCGGCAAGCCCTATACGGTGAAGGGCCGCGTCTACAAGCCGTTCGAGCACAAGCGCTATACAGCGGTCGGCTACGCTTCCTGGTATGGCTCGGCCTTCCATGGCCGCTACACCGCGAATGGCGAAGTCTATGACATGGACGGCTTTTCGGCGGCGCATCCGACCATGCCGCTGCCCAGCTATGCCCGCGTCACCAACCTGCGCAACGGCCGCTCGATCATGGTCCGCGTCAACGATCGCGGCCCCTATGCCAGCGACCGCGTGATGGATCTTTCCTCGCGCACGGCCGAAGTGCTCGACATGAAGCATCACGGCACGGCCAAGGTGAAGGTCGAATATATCGGCCCGGCCCGGATGGAAGGCCACGACCAGCGCATGCTGCTGGCTTCCTACAAGGGTCCGGGCAGCAGCGTTTCCGGCGATACCATGCTGGCCATGGCGCCGACCCCGGCGCTTCGTGCGCCGAGCGCCAATCCGGCTGTCGTCATGGCGGCCCTGGTCCCCGTGCCGCGGGCGCGTCCCGATTTCTACGAGGGCGGCGCCGCCTTCGATCCGGCCATTGCCTATAATGAGGGGCAGCCGGCGCCCCGGGTCGTCGCGGAAGCGGCGCCCGACGCCAATGCCGGAACGAATTACGGCGAGCGTTCGCTGGGCTCGTATACGGTCAACAGCCCCGTCGGATTTTCGGACGCGGAAGCGATCCCGGCGTCGATCTCGTCGGACGAGTATGCTCCGCCGGTGCGGCGCTCGGCGCGCTCTTCCTATGCAGCCGATATGCCGGTCTCGCCGGCGCAGCGCGCCGTCTCCGACTTGGCCGCCGGCGCAGCCGGAAAGGACAAGCTGCAGTCGGCGCTCGACGCCGCCGTGGAGCGGGTTGCTTCCGAACGCAGCGCCGATGTGCCAGTGATCCAACTCGGCGTGTTCTCGAACCTCGCCAATGCGCAGGCCGTGGCCGGTCGGTTTACCGAACTCGGCCGCGTGACGGCAACGCCGATCACGGTCGGCGGCAAGAGCCTGCAATCGGTGCGCCTGGTTCTCGCCGATCGCTCGGTGAGCGGCGAGGATGCCGTTCGCTCGGTGCAGGCCGCCGGATTGCCGGGTGCCTATCTGGTCACCCGCTGACCACGATCTTCATTGATCGGGGCGCATCGAGCCTGTTAACCAGAAGAGGGCGGCCGCTGGCCGCTCCCGCTCTGGTTCTCGCGCCCGGTATTGTGTGATGTTTTCCGACCGGATCCCGCTCCGCCTTCTTGTCCTCTGCGCCGTGCTGATGATCGTCGGCGCGGCAATGCTGCCACGGGCGAGCCTCGCCGCTCCCTATGAGAGCAAGGCCGCGAATGCGATGCTGGTCGACCTCGACTCCGGCACGCTGCTCTACAGCAAGGCCGAGGACGCTCCGTTCCAGCCGGCCGCCATGGCGAAGATGATGACGATGGCCGTCGTGTTCGACGCCATCCACGCCGGCAAGATCCATCTTGAGGACAGTTTTCCCGTCAGCGAATATGCCTGGCGCACGGGCGGCGCGCCGTCCGGCAGCGCGACGATGTTCGCCAAGCTGAAATCCTCGATCGCGGTCTCGGACCTGCTGCGCGGCGCCATCGTGCAGGCGGGCAATGATGCCTGCATCATCCTGGCGGAAGGAATCGCGGGTTCCGAAGGCGCCTTCGTCGAGATGATGAACCGCAAGGCCAAGGAACTCGGCCTCACCGGCTCGCGGTTCACCAACGTTTCCGGCCTGCCGGACCCGGCGCAGAAAGTGACGGCGGAGGACCTCTACAAGATCGCCGCCTACCTGATCCGCACCTATCCCGACCTCTACAAGATCTATTCCGAGCCGGACTTCACCTGGAACAACATCTACCAGCGCAATCGCAATCCGCTGCTCGCCGCCGGCATTGGCGCGGATGGCCTGTCGACGGGTTTCACCAAGGAATCGGGCTATGGCCTCACCGCCTCGGCGGTCCGGGACGGCCATCGCATGATCGTCGTTATCAGCGGCCTGGAGACCGACAAGGAGCGGGCCGAGGAGGCGCGCAAGCTGCTCGACTGGGGCAATACGGCGTTCGAGCGGCTGCGCTTCTTCGATCGCGGCGAGGTCGTGGGCGAGGCGCGTGTCTATGGCGGCGCGTCGAGTTCGGTGGGGCTCGCGACGCAGGATCCGCTCGACATCCTGTTGATGCGAGGCAATCGCGACCGGATTCGCGCTCGGATCACCTATACCGGCCCCTTGCTTGCGCCGGTGGAGCAGGGCAGACAGGTCGGCGTCGTTCGCGTCTGGGTTGGCGATGCCCAGATTCTGGAAAAGCCCGTCTTCACCACCGCCGCCATCGCCAAGGGTTCAATGGATCAGCGCGCCCTCGACGCCGTCCAGCAATTGCTGATCGGCTGGCTGCCACAATGGAAGTTATGACGCGCTTGCCGGGTCGGTTCATCACATTCGAAGGCGGGGAGGGGTCGGGCAAGTCCACCCAGATCCGCCGCCTCGCCGAGCGCCTGCGCGAGAGCGGCCAGACGGTCGTCCTGACGCGAGAGCCCGGGGGAACGGAGATGGCGGAGCAGATCCGCGCGTTCATCCTTTCCGGCGCGGCGGAACATCTGGGCCCGGAAGCGGAGACGATGCTGTTCGCGGCGGCCCGCGCCGACCATGTCGATCGCCTGATCCGGCCGGCGCTGGAGCGCGGCGACTGGGTGCTGTGCGACCGGTTCATCGATTCCACCCGCGCCTATCAGGGATCGGACGGGGTCGATTCCGTCTTGCTCGACAGCCTCGAGAAGATTGCCATCGGCAGCGTGCGGCCGGACCTGACCCTGATGCTCGACCTGCCGGTCGAGATCGGCCTGGCGCGCGCCGCGCGGCGGCGTAGCGGGGAGGCGGGGCCCGCCGACCGGTTCGAGCGCGAGACGGTTGAACGGCACGAGCGGCGACGCCAATTGTTCCTGGCGATCGCGGCGGCCGAACCCGACCGCTGCCTCGTCATCGATGCCAACCAGACGCAGGACATTGTCGCCGATGCTATCTGGCAGGGCGTTCGCCAGCGCATGATCGAGAGTGTGAACTAGACCATGGCAGCGTCCGAGATCACCCGCCCCGACGCCATCGAGGGCTGGCCGCTGCCGGAGGAGCAGACCGAGTGGCATGGCGACCCCGCGGTCGAGCGGCTGATGGTCGAGGCCTATCGCGGTGGCCGCATGCACCACGCCTGGATGATCGGCGGACCGCGCGGCATCGGCAAGGCGACTCTGGCCTATCGCTTCGCCCGCTTCGCACTGACCTATCCCGATCCTGCCCGGGCTCCTGACGCCGAAACGTTGGCGGTGCCGTCGGATTCGCCGGCTGCCGGCAAGATCGCGGCCCGCTCACATCCCAACATCCTAACGCTGTCGCGCCCCTGGGACGAGCAGGGCAAGCGCTTCAAGGCGAGCCTGACGATCGACGAGATCCGCCGGACGATTCCCTTCTTTGGTTCCACGGCGGGCGAGGCCGGGTGGCGCATCGCCATCGTCGATTCGGCCGATGACATGAATCCCAATGCGGCCAATGCCTTGCTGAAGATTCTGGAAGAACCGCCGAAGCGCTCGCTGTTCCTGGTGGTATCGCATGCCCCGGGCCGGCTGCTGCCGACCATCCGTTCGCGGTGCCGCCGGCTCGATCTGCCGTCGCTGGCGGTGCCTGCGATCGAGGAGGCGCTCAGGCGACATTCGGATGCCGATGCGGACATCCGGCGCTTCGCCGCCGAGGCCGGGCAGGGCAGCCTGCGCCGCGCCATCGGCTTCCTCGATGAAGACGCCGCCGCGATGGGACGTGCTTTTTCCCGCGTCGTGGCACGGTTTCCGCAGTTCGACGGCCCGCTGGCGCACGGCCTCGGCGACCTGGTTGCGCAGCGCGGGGCGGACGAAGCCTTTGCCAATTTCGTCGATCTCGTCTTCGCCTGGCTGAACCGCCGCGCGCGCGGGCTGCCCGAGCCGGATGGCTCGCCGATCCCCGAAAGCGTGGCGGCGACGCCGCTTGCGACTTGGGCGGAGGTATGGGAAAAGCTGCGACAGTCTTCGGCTGAGGTCGAGGCGCTCAATCTCGACCGCAAACAGTTTGTGCTGACGACCATGAACATCCTCGCTCGCGCGACCCGAATGTGAAGCTGTCGAACGGCCGGCCCGAGCTGGCGCACAGACTATTGGTTGCGTTTACAAAAGAAGCGAGACAGCGGTGACAGCGCCGAAATTCTACATCACGACGGCTATTTCCTATCCGAATGGCGTTCCGCATATCGGCCATGCCTATGAAATGCTGGCAACCGATACGCTGGCGCGCTTCAAGCGGTTGGATGGCTATGACGTCTTCTTCCTGACCGGAACGGACGAGCACGGCATCAAGATGGTGCAGACGGCGGCGCGCGACGGCATCACCGCGCGCGAGCTGGCCGATCGCAACGTGCCGCGCTTCCAGGCGATGGCCGAGGCGCTCAACTGCTCCAATGACGACTTCATCCGGACCACCGAGCCGCGCCACTACCGCGCCTCGGAAGAGATCTGGCGTCGCATGGAAGCCAATGGCGACATCTACAAGGATGCCTATGCCGGTTGGTATTCGGTTCGCGACGAGGCCTATTACGCCGAGTCGGAGACCGAGGTCCGCGCCGATGGCCTCCGCTATGGCCCGCAGGGTACGGTCGTCGACTGGGTCGAGGAGGAGAGCTACTTCTTCCGCCTCTCCGCCTATGAGGATCGCCTGCTCGCGCATTACGAAGCCAATCGCGACTTCATCGGCCCGGACGAGCGCCGCAACGAGGTCGTCAGCTTCGTCAAGGGCGGGCTGAAGGACCTGTCGATCTCGCGCACGACCTTCGATTGGGGCATCCCAGTTCCGAGCGATCCGAAGCACGTGATGTATGTCTGGGTCGACGCCCTGACCAATTACATCACGGCGGTCGGCTTCCCGGACGACAAGAGCGAGAGCTTCCAGCGCTACTGGCCGGCCGACGTCCATGTCATCGGCAAGGACATCGTGCGCTTCCATTCGGTCTACTGGCCGGCATTCCTGTTCTCGGCCGGCCTGCAGCCGCCCAAGCGCGTCTTCGCGCATGGCTTCCTGTTCAACCGCGGCGAGAAGATGTCGAAGTCGCTCGGCAACGTCATCGATCCGTTCTCACTGATCGAGCATTATGGCGTCGATCCGGTCCGCTTTTTCTTCCTGCGCGAAGTTCCCTTCGGCCAGGACGGCAATTACAGCCACGAGGCGATCATCAACCGGATCAATGCGGATCTGGCCAACGATCTCGGCAATCTCGCGCAGCGATCGCTGTCGATGATCGGCAAGAACCTCGACGGCATCGTGCCGCAGCCGGGTGCGTTGCAGCCGGCCGACGAGGAAATCCTCGCCGCCGCGGATGGATTGCTGCCGACCTGCCGGACGGCCATGGATTCGCAGCAGATCCATCACGCGCTGAATGCGATCTGGGGCGTCGTCGCCGAGGCGAACCGCTATTTCGCCAACCAGGCGCCGTGGCAATTGCGCAAGACCGATCCGGAGCGCGCCGCGACCGTGCTGTATGTCACGGCCGAGGTGATCCGCCAGATCGCCATCCTGTCGCAGCCGGTGATGCCCGGTTCGGCCTCGAAGCTGCTCGATCTGCTGGCGGTTCCTGAGGCGGGTCGCAGCTTCGCCTCGCTCGGCGCTGCCGGCCGCCTGGCGCCCGGATCGACGCTCCCGGCCCCAGCCGGCGTCTTCCCGCGCTATGTCGAGGCGGAAGAGGCCGAAAAGTCCGCGTGAGGGACAACCGGGCTGCGCTCATGCGCCAGCCCGCATCGTTATTCCTCGCGCGACGTCGGGACGTTGCAAGCAAGACCCTCACCCAACCCTCTCCCGCACGCGGGCGAGGGCTTTTAGGCCTGCGTGGCTGCGACCTTGGAACTGGGTGCGATGCGCCCCCTCTACCGCTCGCGGGAGAGGGTAGGGGTGAGGGGCTTTCTGACTTGAGGACCCTCCGTCGAAACCGGCTGAACTAGCCTAGCCTCGACTACCCCGGCCCGAGCCGGTCGTTGATCCGCTGCACCGTGCCGATCGTTTCGGATTCCCGCGTCCGGCGCAGGGCGAAATCCTGTCCCGCCGCCGCGATCTCGCGGCAGGCCTGGTCATGGGTCCGGCACCATTCGACCTTCTCGACAATATCCGACAGATCCGCCGCCACCGGGATGAAGTGCGTCCACGGCACGAACTCGTCATAGAACCACTGCCGGAAGCCGGCGGGCGAGCCGACCTTCAGCACGCAGCAGCCCAGCAGCATGCGCGTATAGAGATTGCCCCAGCTATTGGTCGGGCCGTCGATGTCGATGGCGAACTTGACGTCGATCCAGCGCGCCGGCGGCACGAAGCTGCCGAGAATGCCATGCGCTTCCATCGCCTGCCGCGCCGGATGCGCCGCGCGGTCGCGCTCGGGTACGATCAGGCGGACGTCGACATCATCCAACCCGCGCAGCGCCAGGCACAGGCGCACCCGCTGCTTCAGGTTGGGATCGTCGATGTCCATCGCGTCGGTCGTGGTGTCGCCATGGCCGGAAATAGCGCCGCGCCAGAGCAGCATGTCGCTGCGCGCGGCCCATTGCCCGGGCCGGTTCTCGGCCAGGCGTCGGAAGGACTGGTAGATCTCGGGCTTCATGAAGCCCGGATCCGGCACCAGGATCGCCTGCGGCTCGTCGGCGCAATAGGCGAGCTCGTTTGGGACGTTGCCGCCGCCATCGGAAATGCTCGCCGTGGCCGAGGTCACGCCCGGCGCGGTGCGCGCCATGATGTGGATCAGCGCCGGCAAGCGGCGCCAGATCATCTCGAACTGGTAGGGATCGCGCGCCATCAGGTCGAGGTCGAGCTTGACGTGCAACTGCGTGCCGATGCGCTCGAAATCGATCTGGAAGCGGTGCCGGGCGGCTTCGGTCAACTGGTTCAGCACCAGCGAGGCGGGGGCGCCCTGCATGGCGGGGAGCCGGGCCGCCAGCTTGCGCACCAGGGCCTCTTCCTTGAGGCGTCTCGGAAGGATCGCATAAAAAGTGCGTTGGCTGAGTTGCAAGTGCGAATCCCCGGCCGCCTGCGGTCACATAGGGCACTGTAGAGGCGGGATCTCGCCACTGTCCAGAATGGTCGACAGCGTGGCCGTTAGCCGCTACTGACAGCGCACTCAACACCCCATATTCGCGCCATGACACCCTCGATGACGCAATCAGCCGAGCCCCTGAACAGAATGCTGGTCGATAGCCACTGCCATCTCGATTTCGCCGATTTCGATGCCGACCGCGAGGCGCTGATGCAGCGTGCGCGCGACGCTGGCGTCGGCCTCATGGTCACCATCTCCACCCGCGTCCGCCAGTTCGACAAGATCCGCGCGCTGGCCGAGGCGCATGACGAGGTCTATTGCTCGATCGGCACGCACCCGAACAGCGCGCATGAAGAGCCCGACATCACCACCGAGGAACTGGTCGCGCTGTCGGCGCATCCCAAGGTGGTCGCGATCGGCGAGGCGGGTCTCGATTACTTCTACGGCGCCGAACACAAGGTACTGCAGGCGCAGGGCCTGCGCCGCCACATCGCCGCCGCCCGCATCACGCAGTTGCCGCTGGTCATCCATGCGCGCGACGCCGACGAGGACATGATCGCCATCCTGCGCGACGAGATGGGGAAGGGGGCCTTCCCGGCGATCCTGCACTGCTTCTCCTCCAGCGCGGCGCTGGCGAAGGTCGGTCTGGAACTCGGCCTCTACGTTTCCTTCTCCGGCATCCTGACCTTCAAGAGCGCGCAGGCGATCCGCGACGTGGCCGAATTCGTGCCCATGGATCGGCTGCTGGTCGAGACCGACGCGCCCTATCTGGCGCCGGTGCCGCATCGCGGCCAGCGCAACGAGCCGGCCTATGTGCGCGACACCGCCGCCGTGCTGGCCGAGGTCAAGGGTGTGAGCCCTGAGGAGATCGCGCGGGCGACGACGGAGAATTTCATGCGCCTCTTCACCAAGGTGCCGCGCGACGCACTGGCGGGCCAGGCGGCGGCCCATCATGGCTGATGGCGGAGCAGGGGCGCCGCGCGCCGATCGGCTGCGCATCACCGTGCTGGGCTGTGGCGCGTCGCCCGGCGTGCCGCGCATCGGCAATGACTGGGGCGCCTGCGACCCGTCCGAGCCGAAGAACCGGCGCACGCGCTCGTCCATCCTGATCGACGGCTTTCGCGGTGACCACCCCTATCCGACCCGCATCCTCGTCGATGCCGGCCCGGATGTCCGCAACCAGTTGCTCGATGCGCGGGTCGACAGACTTGATGCGGTGCTGTTCACGCATCCGCATGCCGACCACACGCATGGCATCGACGATCTGCGGTCTTTCTGGCTGGATACGCACCGGCTGGTGCCTGTCTATTCGGACGATTTCACCCAGGAGCGACTGGAAGAAGCGTTCGGCTATTGCTTCCGCACGCCTGCCGGCGGCAGCTATCCGCCGATCCTTGGCCGGACGCGGATAGAAGGCGGGGAGGGCTTCACGATCGACGGCCCGGGCGGCAAGCTCGACATCCTGCCGATCCGCCAGATCCATGGCGACATCGACAGCCTCGGCTTCCGCATTGGCGATTTCGTCTATTCCAGCGATATCAGCGCGATCCCTGACGAGAGCCTGCCGCATTTCGCCAACATGCAGCTCTGGATGGTCGACGCGCTGCGCTGGCGGCCGCATCCGAGCCACTTCAGCGTCGATGACACGCTGGCCTGGCACGAGCGACTGAGGCCGCGCAGGACCATCCTGACCCACATGCATGGCGACCTCGACTATACGGCGCTTGCGGCCTATGTGCCGGGCGATGTCGAGCCCGCTTATGACGGGATGGTCATTCCTTTTCAGCTCTAGTTCCGGATGCGGCAATTCAGTTCTGGATGCGACCGGCGTTGCACTGGTCCATTCCGAAGGGACATGCCACTCTTGGAATCAGAACGCGGCGGACCCTCGGGAACCGGCGCCCGAGAGGGAGATTCTACTTAATGAAAATCCGAAACGCGGCTTGGTCCGTCTTCGGGATCGGCGCGGTCGCCGTCTCTGTGTACATTCTCTATCGCGAGTTTCGGCGCATTTCGTTTGCCGAAGTGGCGGACAGTCTCGCCGCGATAACCGCCGGAAACTGGGCGCTCGCCATATGCGCCACCCTCGTCGCCTATGGGGCGCTCGCCTGGTATGACCGGATCGCCATCCTGCATCTCGGCAAGAAGGTGTCCTGGCTCTTCATATCGCTCTGCTCGTTCACGACCTACGCGCTTTCGCACAATATCGGCGCCTCGGTGATATCGGGCGCCGTGGTGCGCTATCGGGCCTATTCGACCCGCGGGCTCACGGGCCAGGAAATCGGCGTCCTCATCGTATTCTGCTCGTTCACCTTCGCCCTCGGCACCGTGCTGATGGGGGGGCTGGCGCTGACAATCGAGCCGCATATCGTGCGCCGGCTGATCGACGTGCCGGACTGGATCTCCTTCAGCATCGGCGTGGTCCTGCTGGCTTTGGTGGGGCTCTACGCGCTGGGCTCGTGGCGGCATTTCCCGCCATGGCAGTTCAAGCGCTTCACGCTGCAATATCCGCGCCTGCCGATCGTTGCGCGCCAGATGCTGGCCGGCCCGCTCGAACTGGCCGCTGCCGCCGCCATCATCTATTTCGCTCTCCCGGCGGCCGGAAACCCGGGCTATCTCGTCATCCTCGGCATCTTCCTCGCCTCGTTCACCCTGGCGCTGCTCTCGCATGCTCCGGGCGGCCTCGGCGTGCTGGAAGTGACCTTCCTCGCAGCGCTTCCCGAGCTCAATCCGAACGATGTGCTGGCGGCGCTGATCGTCTTCCGGCTGCTTTACCTGCTCATTCCGTTCGCCTTCGCGCTCGTCGTCGTCCTGCTGTTCGAAAAGACGCAGCTCGGCCGCAAGGATCTGGAGTGAAGCGGATAGAGTCATTTTAAAACAATGGCTTGCTGCGATGTCATGATGCATCTGATCAACAAAAAAGCCGCGGGATTGCCGCGGCTTTCTGTTGTCGACTTTGTAAAGGGCAGGGGGCCTAGGCCTTCCGCCCTGCCCCCTTGCGGGCAAGCCAGCGGGCATTATAGCCAAACGGGTCGGCCGGCAGGCGCTCTACCGGCACGCCCAGATTGGCCGCGCGGAGGCTGGCGATGTCGGCCTTGGGCTTGCGATCCATGGTCAGGACGCCATTCTGCTCCTGATAGGTATCGGTCAGCTGCGTGTAGCAATAGCCGGCCAGCAGGCTCGATTCCGTCGTCGGGCGCAGCACGTCGGCATAGCGCTCGACGAAGTCGTCGGCGTCCTTGGCCTGGCTGTAGCCCCATCCCTTTTCCTGGCCCATGAAGAAGGCGATGCCGCCGAATTCCGTCAGCATGACCGGCTGGCTGGCCCAAGGGTGACCGTCGAGGGCGAGGGCGCGTCCCGCCGAGCGGAAGGTCGTCAGCGTGTTGCGGAACGCCGCTTCGGAACGGTAGCGGCCATCCAGCACGTCGCCATCATGATGATAATCGTGCACGGCGAAGATGTCGGTCGCCATCTGCTCCCAGCCATCATTGCCGCTCACCGGGCGTGACGGATCGAGCGACTTGGTCAGGTGGTAAAGCGCCTGCTGGTAGCTGCGCTGGCGCGCATCATGCGGCAGCTCCGGAATGCCCCAGGATTCGTTGAAGGGCACCCAGGTGACGATGCAGGGATGCGAATAGTCGCGCTCGATCGCTTCCTGCCATTCCGCCGTGACGCGGGTGACCGCCTCGGTAGAGAAGGAATAAGCGCTCGGCATCTCTTCCCAGACCAGCAGGCCGAGCACGTCGGCCCAGTAGAGGAAGCGCGGGTTCTCGATCTTCTGGTGCTTGCGGACGCCGTTGAAACCAAGCTGCTTCGTCAGTTCGACATCGCGGCGCAGTTCGTCGTCGCTGGCGGTCATAATGCCCTCGCGCCAATAGCCCTGGTCGAGCACGAGGCGAAGGAAATAGGACCGGCCGTTCATGACGAAGCGGCCATTGGCGGTCGAGACGCCGCGCATGGCGGTGTAGCTCTTGACCGTGTCCACGACACTGCCGGCCGCGTCGACGAGCGTCACCTCAGCCTCGATCAGCTGCGGATGTTCCGGCGACCAGACATATTGTGCGCGACCGTCGTCGATGCCGGGATCGGGGAGGGCGATCACCCTGCCCGTATCCTTGCCGGTGACGGCATAGTCGTCCTCGACGAGCACCCGCCCCTCGAGCGACAGCTTGACCCGAAGGCGGCACCCCTTCGGCTGCGCGACGCGCGCATCCAGCCGGATCTCAAAGCGGGCGAAATCGGCCGTCCAGTGCAGGCGATCGACATGGCTCTTGCCGACCGGCTCGATCCAGACGCTTTGCCAGATGCCCGTCGTGCGCGGATACCAGATGCCATGCGGCTCGGGCAGCCAGTCCTGCTTGCCGCGCGGCTTGTGCATGTCGGCCGGATCATCCTCGGCGCGGACGACGATCTCGAACGAGCGGCCCTGGATCAGCGCGCCGAGCGCCACGCGCACCGGCGTGTGGCCGCCAACATGCGAGGCGGCGTGCTGGCCGTTGATCCAGACGTCGCTCGCGTAGTCGATCGCGCCGAAATGCAGGATCAGGTCCTCGGCCGCACCCAGTTCCTCGGTCAGTTCGACCGTGCGGCGATACCAGACGACCGGATGAAAGCCTTCGTCATGAATGCCGCTGCGCGGCGATTCCGGCACATAGGGCACGTTGATGCTGCGCGTGAAATCCGGCTGATCCGGGCGCTGCCATTCAGCCGCGTCGTCATAAGCGAACTGCCAGGCGCCATCGAGCGACTGCCATCGGGCGCGCTCCATCTGCGGGCGCGGATGGGTACTGTAGACCAAGGAACTTCCTCCGATTCCAACCACGATAGGACGCAGTCGGGCTCCGGCGGCGCGTCAGAAGCACCTCCGGATGGCCCAAGGGCAGGGGACTGCCCTCCTCCATTCTGCGATGATCGCCATGACCAATGGTATTATGATAAGATTACCCTAGAAAGCTGTCAAATGACGGTTCGAGTGGCAAAAATACCGTCCAGAATGGCCGAATGCCGCCAAATCAGCGCCCTGCGGTCGCCGCATCGCCCGAAAGCCGCCCCATTGAGGCCGGGAATCAGGCGCCTAATAGCACCATCGCATTCACCTCAGCAGAGGGATGGTCATGGACGATTTCAATGATGAGTTTTCGCTAAGGAAGCTGAAGCAGATTCCGCGCCTGGCGCTGCTGGGATCGGCGTCTCTTGCCGCCATCCTGTGTGCCGGCTTCGTCGCCAACGCCATGCTGACCCGGTCCCAGCTTCCCAACCTGCCGCCACCGGCTACCGCGCAGATGTATGTCCTGCCGGAAGAAAACGCCGCCGCACCGATCCTGCCGGCTGATCCGCTGCCGGACGCAGAGGCGTCCGCTGGTAGCGTTGCCGAGCCCAAGCCGGAGAAGGTAGCGGCGATCCCGCCAAAGCCGCTGGCGAAGCCCGTAGAGGCCAAGCCGCGCTGCGAGGCGGATGAATGCGTGTCCTGGGAAACAACGGTCAACAAGGCGCTGGCCGCCAGCTCCGCCCAGCCGGCGCCCGCACGGATCGGAACCGCGGCGCCGCGCGACATGACGCGGCCAGCCAGCTTCGATAGGCCCACCGATCCGGTTCAGTCCAACAACTTCGCTGAGCCCATACCGCCGGCTGACGTGCCGATGGACGGTCCGGTCCTGATGCGCCATGAGCCGACCACGGTCGGCGGCATGGCCAAGTCGGCAGCGTCGACGGTCGTCACGCAGAGCGGCAAGCTCGTCGATGACCTGATGCGCTGGAGCGACAAGACGGTCTCCAAGCTGGTGACGCCGCCACGCTGGGCATCGGCCGACGACGCAAACCCTTGAGGCCAATGGGCTGGGCAGGCGACAAACGCCGCCCAGCCCAAAGCCGTCAAAAGCCCGCCGGTCCGCCATTCCCGCCCATATCGAATAGTTCCATAATATATCTTATGCGAATAGCGTATGTGGCCGTCCCAACGTCTTCCCGCTCTATGGCGGATCTGGCTGGGACGCCGTCGCCCTCGCCGTCCATGCCGTTGAACCGATCCTGAGGGTTGGGTCGCTCGCTCGGCATGAGCTTTCCTCGCCGCTGCGCCGTGCTGGCTGACAGCCGTCTCGGATACGGCTCAGCTTCGATCCCGACGAAGACTCGAACAGCGGCCGCCGCTGCGCCAGGCTGCGAGCAACGCCTCGACATTGCCATCGAGGTCCTCTGTCGTGTTCAGCTCGATGTCGTAGGCCTTGCCGATATGGATGGTCTCGTAGTCCTGCCTGGCGCTACCGATCGGCCGGTCGCCCCGCTTGGCCTCTCGCTCGACCAGCAACTCCAGCGGACAATGGATGCCGACGAAGAAGACGTCATGCTGCGCGAAGAGCGCGGCCAACTCTGCGAGCCATCCTTCCGTGTCCAGGATGTGTTCGAGGATCAGATCGTTGCCTGCGTCGGCATAGGCCTTCAGCGAGCGATGAAAGCCATCGAAGAACGAGCCCCGGCAATCGGCCCAGTGGAACTCGCCTGTCTGGAAACGTCGCGTCGGCAGCACGCCGGCATCGCGCAGATGATCGATCGAAATGTGCCAGAACGGGCCCTCGATACGGTCCTGAAGCGCCCTGGCAAGGGTCGACTTCCCGGAACTCGAAGCGCCGTGCAGAAAGATGATCCGTGCCATGCTGGCCTCCGTCGCTTCGGGAGCGGCGGGATACAGCCGCTGCGTGACAGCAGCATGACCGGTCGGTCCGCTTCAGCTTTAAGCCGGAAAACCGCTCTTTATCAATGACTTATCCTATGCTTTGGGGCAGGGCCTGTCTACGCCCTGCCCGGCATCGGCGCCCTGCTCCGTTTCAAGGCGGACGCGTCGTCTTCGCTCTGTCACGCCGGCTTCATCGGCGCGCGCTACTGGCAGTCGCTCGTACGGTCGGTTCAGACCGCAAGCCTTCTCGCCAGACTCGACGGTTGCCGCCATGTCCTCGACTTCATCCATATCCCCGCTTGCCTGCTATGCCGCCGGCGACGCCAACCCGCTGCCGCCCCGGCATCTCGGCCAGCGCTATGACCAGGCCGGCACGTTTCTGCCGGAGCCCGGCAACACCGTCGTCTGCCATCTGGTCGAAGGTTCGCCGTCCCAGGCCGCCGTACTGGAGGTTCGGCGACGGATGCAGGCCATGCCGGACGCGAACCGCCTCGCCTTCATGCCGGCATCCAGCCTGCACATGACGCTGTTCCAGGGGATTATCGAATATCGCCGGAGCCTGCCCTATTGGCCCGCCGATGTTCCTCTCGATACCGAGATCAGTGCGATGACGAGCCTCTATCTGCAGCGGCTGGAGGGTTTTGCCGGTGCCGGGCCGTTCCGGATCCGGGTTGTCGACGTCGTGCCGACTGGGCTGACCGTGGTCGGCGCGACCGATGACGACGTGCGCCGCATGCGGGCATGGCGCGAGGCCTTTGCCGAGGTGTTTGGCTACCGCCATCCCGACCATGACGACTACGTGTTCCACGTCACGCTCGCCTACATGATCGACTGGCTCGACCCAGACCGCCTGCCGGAATGGGAGGCTCTGTTTGACGATTGCCGCGCCTTGCTCGCCCGGGAAGCGCCGGTTTTCGAGCTTGAGCCGCCTGCCTTCTGCAGCTTCGAAGACATGAACCATTTCGAGCCGCTTCGCGTGTTCGGCTGAACCGGCCCTAGGATCCCTGCCCCGCCGCCAGCGCTATTTGATGCGGCCGGCGGCGGGGCAAGGAAAGCGTGTCAGCCGACGGTTTCGAGCGCCGGATAGTCGGTGTAGCCCTTGGGGCCGGGCGTGTAGAAGGTCGAGGGATCGGGCTCGTTCAGCGGCGCATCGATGGCGAAGCGCTTCGCCAGGTCCGGCGAGGCGATATATTTGCGGCCGAAGGCAACGGCGTCGGCCGTGCCATTGCCGATCAGGCGCTCGGCATCCGCCTTGCTCATCCGCTCATTGGCGATGACCACGCCGCCAAAGGCACGCTTGATCTCGGCCAGCAGGCTATCCGGCTCCTCGCGCTCGATGACGAAGAGGAACGCGATGCCGCGCTTCTTCAATTCGCCCGCGAGATAGGTGAACAGCGCGCGCGGATTGCTGTCGCCCATGGCGTGATCGTCGCCGCGCGGCCGGATATGCGCTGCCACCCGGTCCGCGCCCCAGACCGAGATCGCCGCATCGACGACTTCCAGCATCAGGCGGGCGCGGTTTTCGATCGAGCCACCATACTGGTCGGTGCGGTGGTTGCTGCCGTCCTGGAGGAACTGGTCGAGCAGGTAGCCATTGGCGCCGTGCACGTCGACGCCATCGAAGCCGGCCCGCTTGGCGTTCTCGGCCCCGCGCCGGTAATCCTCGACGATCCCGGGGATCTCGTGGGTCTCCAGCGCGCGCGGCACGACATAGGCCCGGACCGGACGCAGCAGGCTCACATTGCCGGGAATGCGGATGGCCGAAGGCGCCACCGGCAGTTCCCCGCCGAGCAGCTCGGGGTCCGAGATGCGCCCCACATGCCAGAGCTGCGATACCATGCGCCCGCCGGCGTCATGCACGGCCTTTGTGACGAGCTTCCATCCCTCCACCTGGGCGTCCGACCAGATGCCCGGCGTGCCGAGATAGCCGACGCCCTGCGCGCTGACGCTGGTCGCTTCGCTGATTATCAGGCCTGCATTGGCGCGCTGGGCGTAATACTCGGCCATCAGCGCGTTCGGGACCCGCTCCGCCCCTGCCCGGCTCCGCGTCAGCGGCGCCATCACGATACGATTCGGCAGGCGGATGGCGCCCGCCTGGAGCGGCTCGAAAAGCAGGGACATGCGTCGGGAATTCCTTGGCTGTGTAACTTGTCAGTTTTCCTGACCACTATAGGACGAACCGCGTCAGCTGCAATCGTCGATCTGCGGCGTAAAACGACGAAACCCCTGCGTCGCTCAGCCGGGCGTCGACATCTTGAAGGCGTGCCGGGGCGAGCGGATTTCGCCGCGCACGCTGCCGATGCCGAGCTCGAAGCTGTCGGCGATGCGGTTGGCGCGGTCGATGAAGATCGCGGCACTCTGGGGCGGCATGATCTCGCTGGCGGTCGTCCGGAAAAGCTGGAGCCAGCGGTCGAAATGCGCGGCCTCGATCGGCAGGCGCAGATGCTTCTGCATCGGCCGGCCCTGATAGCGTCCGGTGCGCAGCACGACATTGGACCAGAAGGCGCAGAGCTTCTCGAGATGCTCGGGCCAATCGTCGACCTGGGCCTCGAATACCGGACCGATCAGCGGATCTTGCCGGACCCGGTCGTAAAAGGTGTGAACCAGTCGCTGGATCGAGGCTTCATCCACGCCGGCGGGAGGCTCGATCAGGGCGCTCGTCTGAAGGGTCATGCAGTCTCCGCTGACGGTCGTTTGCCCTCACCTATGCCTGCTGCGTCCTCGTCACAAGGGCGCGATGATGCCTTCCGCAAGGTTTGCATTGACAGATACCGGCCAGTTCGACAGAAAACGCGCCAGAATAGAACAATGAAAAGGTGCCGTCCCGTCGACCCGCCCGCGCGAACAGCGCCGGCGCTTCTGAAGCCCGTCGAACCGGACCTGCTACCGCTTACGCATACCGAGAACTCTCATGAACAGCGAAGCCCCGCGCATCTCTTTCGTCAGCCTTGGCTGCCCGAAGGCCCTGGTCGACTCCGAGCGCATCCTCACCCATTTGCGGGCCGAGGGTTACGAGCTTTCGCGCCATCATGACGGTGCCGACGTGGTCATCGTCAACACCTGCGGCTTCCTCGACAGCGCCAAGGCGGAGTCGCTCGAGGCGATCGGCACGGCGATGAAGGAAAACGGCAAGGTGATCGTCACCGGCTGCATGGGCGCCGAGCCCGAGCAGATCCGCCAGGCTTTCCCCAACGTGCTGGCGATCACCGGCCCGCAGCAATATGAGAGTGTGCTGGGTGCGGTCCACACGGCCGTGCCGCCGGCGCACGATCCCTTTGTCGATCTGGTGCCGCCGCAGGGCATCAAGCTGACGCCGCGCCACTACGCCTATCTGAAGATTTCGGAAGGCTGCAACAACCGCTGCTCGTTCTGCATCATCCCGAAGCTGCGCGGCGACCTCGTGAGCCGCCCGGCCGGCGACGTGCTGCGCGAGGCGGAACGCTTGGTGAAGGCCGGCGTCAAGGAACTGCTGGTGATCTCGCAGGACACCAGCGCCTATGGCGTCGACCTGAAATACGCGACCAGCCTGTGGCGCGACCTCGAGGTGCGGGCCAAGTTCCTTGACCTCTCCTCGGCGCTGGGCGAACTCGGCGCCTGGGTGCGCATGCACTATGTCTACCCCTACCCGCATGTCGATGCGGTGGTCGAGCTGATGGCCGAGGGCAAGATCCTCCCCTACATCGACATCCCGTTCCAGCATGCGAGCCCGAGCGTGCTGAAGTCGATGCGCCGCCCCGGCAACCAGGAAAAGACGGCCGATCGCATCCACAAATGGCGCGAGATCTGCCCGGATCTCGCGGTGCGCTCGACCTTCATCGTCGGCTTCCCCGGCGAGACCGACGAGGACTTTGAATATCTGCTCGAATGGCTCGACGATGTGAAGCTCGACCGGGTCGGCTGCTTCAAGTTCGAGCCGGTCGAGGGCGCGCCGGCCAACGAGCTGGCCAATCCAGTTCCGGAAGAGGTCAAGGAGATCCGCTGGCACCGCTTCATGAAGCGCCAGCAGGAAATCAGCGCCAAGCGTCTCGCCAAGAAGGTCGGCCGCCGCGTCTCGGTCATCATCGACGAGAGCAACGGCCTCACCGCCAAGGGCCGCACGGTCTGGGACGCCCCGGAGATCGATGGCGCGATCCACCTGACCTCGCGCCGCCCGATGCGCGTCGGCGAGATCTATACCGCCAAGATCGACCGCGCCGACGCTTATGACCTGTATGGCGCCGTGTGACGCTTGTCGTAGCCACGACGTCGGCATCCCTGGGTGGCGCGCGCATAAGCGCTCGTTAAAGGGTTGTGCCTAGCCTAAGCTTCTCTGCGGAACGGATCTGTAGGCAGGCATCGTGGACGATTCACGGCTGGGTTCACCCCACTTTCGGGTGCTGGACGGATGGCGAGGCATCTGCGCATGCCTCGTCGCGGCGTTCCATTGCATGGCCTACAGCCACATCCATGCCCTGCCCTTCCTCCGCAACGCCTTCCTCTTCGTCGATTTCTTCTTCGCGCTCAGCGGCTTCGTGATCGCGGCCAACTACCGCGCGAAGCTTCGGCAGGGGTTTGGCGTGGGCCGCTTCATGTTCCTGCGCTGGGGGCGGCTCTATCCGCTGCATTTCGCGACCTTGATGTTCCTGGTCGGCATGGAGTGCCTGGCGCTGGCGATGCCGGAGGTCTTCGGCAGGTCCGCCTTTGCCGGATCCGACCGCGACATCGGCTCGCTCGTCTCCAATCTGCTGCTTCTGCAAGGCATTGGCCTCGACAGCTCGCTCAGCTGGAACTTCCCCAGCTGGACGATCAGCGCGGAGTTCTGGACCTATCTGCTGTTCGCGCTTGTCGCGGTCGCCCTGCCCGTCGCTTGGCTCCGCCTCGTCCTGCTGGTGGTGGCCCTGGCCGCGCCGATTGGACTCGGCCTTCTCAGCAGCCAGAACATGGCCGCGACCTATGACTACGGCATCCTGCGGGCCCTTGGCGGCTTTGCGGCGGGCGCGATCTGCTTCGACATTTACACGGTGCTGCGCCGGCTGGCCCTGCCAAGGCCTGCCGCCTGGCTATTCTCCGCGGCGGAGGGCGTCCTGATCCTTGGTGTCGTCCTGTTCGTCTCGGCGGCGGGGCAGACCTCGCTGTCGCTCTTCGCTCCCCTCGTCTTCTCGCTGACCATTCTGCTCTTCAGCGTGGAGGGAGGGCTGTTCAGCCGGCTGCTGCGATCAGGTCCGGCCATCCTGCTCGGGACGCTGTCCTATTCGATCTACATGGTGCATGTGCCGCTGCAGATGGTCACGAAGATGCTGGCTCGCGCCGTCGAACGCGAAGCCGGCGTCCCCGTGTTTACGCCCGTGATCCTGGGGGAGGACCGGGTGATGATGCTGGGGCGGACACTCTGGCAGGGCGATGTCGCCCTGGTTGCCATCCTGGCCGCGATCCTGGCCGTGGCGGCGCTCACCTATTTCTGGATCGAGGCGCCTTGCCGTCGCTTCACGCGCCGTCTGGTCGATCGCCGTTCCAGGGGTAAGTCGCGTGCCGAACCGAACCTCGCTTTGCATTGAGCGCGCCGCGTAGAGGATCCGATCCAACAGCGGGCTCGCGTCGTGCGTTCGTTCAGCCGGTGACCTTCTGCGCCAGCGCTTGCAGCCGCTCGGCCGGTGCGCGGCCGATCAGCAGGCGCCCCTGCCCGCCCGAGGCCCAATGGACGATGGTGAAGCCGTCGAGCTCCTCGGTCGTCGGGGCGACATCCGCCTGGTCCGGCCGGGCGATGACGCAATAGGCGATCGGCCCGTGCTGCGGATCGAGATAGGCGATCTGCACCAGCGGTCGTCCCTGGAAGTCGAACAGCTGCGCGCCCCGGAAGGAGAGGCCCGGGAACGCATCCGGCGCGCCCGTGAGGTCGACGCCGAGCTTGGCGGAGGCGGCGCTGAGTTCGGCCGCCGCGCGCTTCGGCGTCGGTGCGAGCGCAAGCGTCTCCGGCGTCGTCAGCGACCAGTATTCGGCCACCGCCTGTCGCCAGCTCTCGGTCGTGCGCATCTCGCGGCCGTCACCCTCGCGACCGATCCAGCCGTTGAGCGAGGCCCCCAGCACGCCACCCAGCACGAACAGCGCCAGCGCCGCTGCGACCAGCCGCGGCTGCCAGCGAGGGAAGCGCAAGGCCCGCGTCTGCGGCCGCTCCAGAACGCGCCGGGTCTCGTCGGTGACGATCGCCGAGGCGAGCAGATCCTTGAGCTTGGCGCGCGGCGCCTCGGCCTGCAGTGCTTCGAAGGCGGGCACGATGAGCCGACCGCCGCGCTCGATCCGGTCGAGACGCGCCTGAAGCGCCGCGTCGGTATCGATGCGCGCGAGCAGCGCGGCCCGCTCCTCGTCGGCTAGCGTGCCGTCGAGCAAGGCGATCAGCCGCGCGTCTTCCGGATGACTAAGGTCCGCCATCGCCGCCTCGCTCGCTTGCCTCGCGCTGTTGTGGCGCGTCTGCCATTCCACCCAACTTTTCGCGAACGGTCGCGAGCCGGCTCATGATCGTGCCGATCGGCACACCGAGGAATTCCGCCGCCTCGCGATAGGAGAAACCTTCCGCATAAACGAGAAGGACGGTTTCACGCTGCGCTTCGGCGAGCCTTCCGATCTCCCTTAACACCTGGGACGCCAGAATATTCGTTTCGATCTCGCGCCCGCCATCGACGACAAGCGCGATTTCGGCATCGACCACGCCGGCGCCCTGGCGGACGCGCCTCGCCCGCAACTCGTTGATCCAGATCGAGCGCTCGATGGCGAAGAGCCATCGATCCAGCCGCGTGCCCGGCAGGAACTGCTGCGATCGCTCCAGCGCGCGCACGCAGGTCGCCTGAACGAGGTCTTCGGCCGTATCGCGATTGCGCGACAGCACCAGGCCATAGCGCCATAGCGCCGCCAGATGCTGCGACAGCCCGGTCCTCACCTCTTCGTGATCGGTTCTCGACATGGGCGATCGAATAGGGCTCCCCGCCCTGGTGTTCTTGCCGCGACTCTCGTCTCCGGGGCGAGAGAAAATCAGTCGGAGGATCCGATGACAACCATGTTCGATAAGACAAGCCGTTCCGTGGTCACCCTTGCCTTCATTGGCTTGCTAGCGTCGACCGGTGCCGCCCTCGCCTCCAGCGGTGGCGGCGGTGGTGGCGGCGGCGGAAGCAGCGGCGGCGGTGGCATGGGAGGCAGCAGCGGTACCAGCAGTGGAAGCAGCGGCAGCGGCTCCGGCCACTTCATGCCGTCGAACCAGGTCTGCAAGCGCGGCATGGTCTACAGCACGAAGACGCAGCGTTGCGTCAAGGCCCAGCACAGCGGACTGGATGACAAGGAGTTGCTGCAGCAGGGCCGCCAGCTGGCGCTGGCCGGCTATTACGACAATGCGCTCGACGTGCTCAACGCCGTGCAGAACAAGCAGGATTCCATGGTCCTGACCTATATCGGCTACAGCCACCGCAAGAAGGGCGACACCGATGTCGGCATCGGCTTCTACAAGCAGGCGCTGGCGATCGACCCCAACAATCTGAACACGCATGAATATCTCGGCGAAGGCTATGCCAGCGCCGGACGGATCGAGCTCGCCAAGGCGGAACTCGCCATCGTCCAGAAGCTCTGTGGCAACACGGAATGCGAGCAATATGAGGATCTGTCGGCGGCCGTCGCCGGCAAGCCCGTCGAATAGCGCTCGTATCCTCGAACCAAAACGAGCCGGCGACGTTGGGTCAAACGCCGCCGGCCGGGGTCACCACTTCGTGACTGCCTTACCCGTTCTGGACGTCGAATAGTCCGCCCGCAAGGAATAGCCTTTCCTCGGCACGACGCCGACGGAGATATACCGATGATCTCGGTAACAGCCCGTTCCTCGCTAGCGATCACGTCCATCGTTCTGGTCGGCTTGGCCGCCGCGGCCCCCGCTTGGGGAGCGTGCGGCCACAGAAGGGTTCACCGTGCGCAATTCCCACCATGCAGCAACCAGCAGGTATGGGACACCCAGTATCAGCGCTGCCTGTCGTTCAGCGCCAAGGGACCGCCCGACCAGAAACCATGGCAGCTCGGGCCTCGATGGGATCCGGGCAATCGCGACTACGACTCGGCCATGTCCATGTGGAACTAGCGCCGCGTCCAGAGTTCCGATCCAGCGAGGAAGACGAGCCCTATGACGATTTCGCCTTTGCCCTTCCCGGCAAACCAGTCGAGGGAGGCGGGCGGCAGCCCGCATTCCCGCCTTCGCAGCCTTGTTTCGTGCCGGAGTTGCCGAGCATGAATCTCCTTCGCTTTCCCGACGCCGTCGCCAACGCCCAGCGCCTGACGCGATCGGATGTCACCGCGACCCTGAGCTCGCTGGTGACGGTCGTGCCGCCGCACCGGATTCCCCAATCGGTCGCCAAGGAGCGGGCGCGCGAGGTCTTTGCCTCCCGCATGCCGTTCTTCGATCAGCTGGAGCAGGTGTTCGACAATGCCGCGATCGATGCGCGGCACAGCTGCCTGCCGGTCGAATGGTTCCTGGGCCCCGCCGATTTCGAGGAGAAGACGCGGCTCTACCAGGAGCACGCCACCGCCCTCGCCTTTGACGCGGCCAACCGCGCCCTCGACCAGGCCGGCCTGGGGCCGGAGGAGATCGACGTTCTCGTCTTCGTCTCGTCCACCGGCATCTCGACGCCCACGATCGAAGCGCGGCTGATGAACAAGATCGCCTTCCGGCGCGACGTGATGCGGCTGCCGATCTTCGGTTTCGGCTGTGCCGGCGGCGTCCTCGGTCTCACTCGCACCGTGCAGATGGCGCGGTCGCAGCCCGGCCTTCGCTGCCTGATGATTGTCGTCGAACTGAGCAGTCTTGCCTTTCGCTATGACCGGCTCACCAAGAGCAATCTGGTCGCCAGCGCGCTGTTCGGGGATGGCGCTGCGGCCGCGGTGATCAGCAGCGACCCGCGCGACGCGAGCCTTGCGACACTGGGCGTCGGCGGCGAGCATTGCTGGCCCGACACGCTCGACGTCATGGGCTGGAACATCGATGCCAATGGCCTCGACGTCATCTTCCAGCAGAGCATCCCGCAGATCATCGCCGACCAGTATCCGGCCGTGCTCGATGCCTTTCTCGCCAATCATGGGCTGACCCGCTCGGACATCGACCGGCCGTGCTGCCACCCGGGCGGCGCCAAGGTCGTGGACGAACTGGAGAAGGTCTTCGACTATCCGAAGCTCGGCCTCGACGCGGAACGCCGGGTTTTGGCCGCCTACGGAAACATGTCCGCGCCGACCGTGCTGTTCGTGCTGGAAGACCTGCTCAGGACGGGCCAGCAGGGCGACATGCTGACCTCGTCGCTGGGCCCCGGTTTCACCGCGGCCTTCCAGATGGTGTCGGTCGGCGAAGGGGGCAGCGCGGCATGACGGCGGCCGGCTTCGTCTTCGGCTGGGCGTACTGGCTGCTGCTGGCGGTGGCCCTGCAGCGGCTGGTCGAGCTCTGGCGCGCCCAGCGCAACACGCGCCGCCTGCTGGCGCGCGGCGGCCGCGAGGTAGGGCGGGAGCACTATCCGCTCATCGTCGCCCTGCACGCGGCATGGTTGCTCACTCTGGCGCTGATGACCGCGCCGGACCCTCCGGTCCATTGGGGTCTGATCGGCCTGTTCGCGCTTCTGCAGGTCCTGCGGATCTGGGTGCTGACGACGCTGGGAGACTACTGGACGACGCGCATCATCACCATCGACGATGCGCCTCTCCGGCGGCAGGGCCCCTACCGCTTTCTGCGCCATCCCAATTATGTCGTGGTGGCGCTGGAAATTCCCCTGCTCGCGCTGATCCTCGACCTGCCGGTCGTCGCCCTGGTCTTCGGGCTGCTCAACCTGCTCGTCCTCTGGATGCGGATCCGGATCGAGAACCAGGCGCTGGCGGCGAGACGGGTGGCGAATGGAATGATTGGGTAAGGGCGCAGGGCTACTTCACCGTTCCCAAAAGGACGCCATAGCTGCATTGCTGAAACGCGAGGGGACCAGGTCCTCATTCGTCATTCCGGCGTAGGCCGGAATCCATACCCACCGCCCTCGTCGAACGGGCGAAGTCTTGCTGGGCCGGTGTTCATGGGCCCCGACCTTCGCCGGGGCGACGAGCGCATCCGCGCGGGCGTTCGTATCGTCATCGCCGAGCAATGCGAAAGCCTCCCAATGGGAGAGGTGGCTGAACGCCGCTCACGCGGACAGCAGGTGTTCCAGCGCCAGGGCGACGATCTCGGTGGCGGCGCGCAGGTCCGACAGCTGAATGTGCTCGTCGGTCGAATGCGCTCGTGCCTCCAGGATCGATCGCGGACCGGCGCCGTAGAGGATGGTCGGAATGCCGGCCGCCGCATAATGGCGGGCGTCGGTATAGAGCGGCACCCCGGTCGCCTCGATCGAGAGACCCAATACGGCCTTCGCTGGCCCCTGCACGGCCTGGACGAGCCGTTCGACGCCCGGCAGAGGCCGCAGCGGCTCCGCCAGCATGATCCGGCGGCATTCGACCTCGACGCCGGCCATATCCGGCGTTGCGGCCTCGATCAGTTGGATCAGTTCCGCCTCGACGGCCTCGCCCTGCTCTTCCGGGATCAGGCGACGATCGATGCGGAAGGCGATCCGGTCCGGTACGACATTGGTGTTGATGCCGCCCGAAATCAGGCCAACCGTGATCTGCGGCGAACCGATGCCGCGTTCGGTCGAAACCCGCTCTAGTAGGCGCCGGCGCTCGGCATAGATGGCGGCGAGGATCGGCGTTGCCGCCTCCAGCGCATCGACGCCGGACGATGGCATCGCGGCATGCGCCTGGCGGCCGCGCACCACGACTTCGAGATGCAGCGCGCCATTATGGGCTGTGGTTATCGCATAGGAGAATCCGGCCGAAATGGCGTGGGTCGCCTTCGAGAGATCGTGCGCCAGCAGCCATTGCGGCCCGACGAAGCCGCCCGTCTCTTCGTCATAGGTCAGATGCAGTTCGACGCCGCCATCGAGCGGTTTCGCCGATTGTTCCAGCGCCAGCAGCGCGAAGGCATAGGTCGCGAAATCGGATTTCGATACTGCCGCGCCCCGGCCGTAGATCGCGCCGTTGCGCTCTTCGGCCCCATAGGGATCGCTGGTCCAGCCGCCGCCCGGCGGCACGACATCGCCATGGGCGTTGAGGGCGATGACGGGCCCCTGCCCGCTGCCGAAGGTCTTGCGGACGATCAGGTTGGTGACGCTCTTCATGCCGTGCTGGCGCACATAGGGCTCCGGCACGGGGTGCTGCTCGACGGTGAAGCCGAGCGCCTCCAGTTCGGCCGCCGCCGCTTCGGCATGGGGTGCGCAGTTTCCCGGCGGATTGTCGCTCGGCACCTGGATCATCGCCTTCAGGAACGCGACCTCGCGCTCCCAGTTGGCGGCGACGGCGTCCCGGATCATGGCTGTTCTTCCTGTCGTGCCAGTTCGAGGATGGTCTCGACCAGGGCCTCCACTGCGAGGCCCATGTCGTCGATGGTGACGAACTCGGCCGGGTTGTGGCTGATGCCGGCGCGGCAGCGCACGAAGATCATGCCGAATTCGCCGAGATGCGCCATGGACTGGCCGTCATGCCCGGCGCCGGACATCAGGCTCCGCGCCGGTTCGCCCTGCACCGTCGTGACGGCCTTGCCGATCGCCTTCTGGAGCCGCACGCCGCAGGTCGCGACCGGCTTTTCCAGCATGGTCTCGACGCCAACCACGACATGGCGGGTCCTGTCGACCTTTCGCGCGACCAGCGTGATCGCTTCGACCGCTTCCTGCCGCGCGCGATCGTTGGCGGCGCGGACATCGAGCGAGAAGCGGACATCGGCGGGAATGACGTTGGACGCGCCCGGCGTCACCTCGACATGGCCGACGGTCGCGACCAGCGAATTCTTCTTGTCCTTTTTGGCGATTGCTTCGATCGCCAGGATGATCTCCGCCGCCGCGGCCAGCGCGTCGTGGCGCATGTTCATCGGCACGGTGCCGGCATGGCCGGCCTCGCCCTTGATGCGGATGCGATGGCGGCTCTGGCTGGCGATGGCGGTGACGACGCCGAGCGGTTCCTGCGCCCGTTCCAGCACCGGTCCCTGCTCGATATGCACTTCCAGATAGCCGAGCACGGAGGGGCGCTGATAGGCCTCGTCCTTCAGCCGAGCCGGGTCGCCGCCAAAGGCGATCAGCGCATCGCGCAGGGTGATATCGGCATCGTCGGTGATGTCGAGCGCCTTGGGATCGAACACGCCGGCCGTCACGGCGGAGGTGGTCAGCGTCACGGGGAAGCGGACGCCCTCCTCGTCGCCAAACGCCAGGATGTCGATGCCGAACGGCAAGGCGACGCCCCGCGCCTTCAGCGTCTCCACCGCCAATATGCCGACGACGACGCCGAGATTGCCGTCATAGCGGCCGGCATTGATGACGGTGTCGATATGCGAGCCGATCAGCAGCGCCTTGTTGCCGCTGCGCCCCGCCCGCCCCGGCGGCATCGATCCGCGCATGGTGCCGGCGGCGTCGAGCCGCGTCGAAAGGCCGGCCTCGCGCATCCACTCGCCGACCAATTCGGCGGCGCGCTTGTGCTCCGGCGTCAGATAGAGACGGGTCAGATGGTCGGGGCTGGCGGAGATTGCGGTCAGCGCATCGATCATGCGCTGCGCCTTCTCGCCCAGCGCTCGGGCGGTCGCAACCGGGGTCATGACGCGACGCGGTCCTCGAGGCGGAAGCGGATGATCCGCTGGACCTGGGCCAGGGCGGTGGCGCGCTCGGCCTCGACCGGGTTGTCGAGGCGCGCCTCGAAGGCTTCGAGCACCTGGTCCTTGGTCGCGCCCTTGACGGCGAGGATGAAGGGGATGCCGTGCCGCTCGCGATAGGCGCCGTTAAGACGGGAGAAGCGCGCATATTCGTCGGCGCTCATCCGGTCGAGTCCGGCGCCGGCCTGCTCGTTGCGGGATTCGGGCGCCAGTTCGCCCGCGATCGCGGCGCGACCGGCGAGGTCCGGATGCTCGCGCAGAAGCGCCAGCTGCGCATCGGGCTCCGCTGCGGCGACTGCCTCGGCAAAGGCGGCCACCATCGCCGCCCGGTCGGTATAGGGCCTTGCCCTCTCCGCCACCGTCGCCACCCAAGGCGAGTGTTCGGCGATATCGCCAAAGCCCGCCACGAAGGCATCTGCATCCATGCGGTTGACCGCGGCGAGCGTCAGCGTTTGGGTCGACATTTCATCCCGGTTTCAGGAAAGGAGTTGGGCTTGTCTAATGGCTTTGCAGCCACGCGCCAAGCCTCTTGCGGTCTTCCATCGTCATGCCGTGTTCATTGCCGAGCGGCATGGCGGTGCCGTTCACGGCCTGGGCCATGACCTGTTCCTTGTGCGCGGCAAGCTGATCCGTCGAGGTCAGGATTACGCCCTTGGGCGGCGCCTCGAAGCCGTCATGCGTCGGCTTGGCGGCATGGCACATGGCGCAATGCTTGGCCGTCAGGGTCAGCACGTCGGCATCCGACACGGTCAGGCTCGGGTCGATCTCGACCGGGCGCGGCGCCGTCATCACAAGGAGCACGCCGAAGGCGACTGCCGCGGCGGGAATCGTCCAGGCGAACTTGCGGAACGGATCATGCGCCTCGTGCCGGTTGAGGAAATGGCGGATCGATCCGCCGAGTAGCAGCACGAAGGCGACGAGGATCCAGCTCTGCGGATGGCTGGAGAGCATCGGATAATGGTTGGAGACCATCATCAGCAGCACGGGCAGTGTCAGGTAGTTGTTGTGCACCGAGCGTTGCTTGCCGATGGCGCCGAGGCGCGGGTCCGGCTTCTCGTGCTTCAGCAGCGAGGCGACGATCTTCTTCTGGTTCGGGATGATCACGCCGAACACGTTGACCGCCATGATCGTGCCGATGAAGGCGCCGACATGGATCAGCGCGCCACGACCGGAATAGACATGGGTGAACATGTAGGCCGCGCCGACGATCAGCACGAACAGGCAGACCGCGAGCAGCGGGGTGTAGCGCCCGATGATCGACTTGCAGAGCTGGTCGTAGATGACCCAGCCGCCGACGAGCGAGAGGATCGAAATCACGATCGCCTGCGAGGGCAGCATCGGCAGGATCGACTTGTCGATCAGGAAGGTATTGGCGTTCCAGTAATACTGGACCGTCAGCAGCAGGAAGCCGGTCACCCAGGTGAGATAGGCTTCCCACTTGAACCAGATCAGGTCGGAAGGCAGCGCCGGCGGCGCGACCAGGTATTTCTCGACGTGATAGAAGCCGCCGCCATGCACTTCCCAGGCCGTGCCATACACACCCTCCTTCATCTGCTCGCGCTTCTTCAGCGAGAGATCGAGCCCGATGAAATAGAAGGACGTGCCGATCCAGCCGATGCCCACGATCATATGGGCCCAGCGGATCAGGAGGTTCAGCCAATCGACGACGAATGCGGACATTGGGCGGGGTTCGGTCTCGTTGAGGTGCCGGTTGCGTGTGGGCGCGCAGGTGCCGGTTCCGAGAAGGCGCTTTCCGGAGGCCCAGCCCGGAACGGATCCGGCTGGTGTGGAAGGCGCTCGCTGC
Organism: Kaistia sp. UC242_56; assembly: GCF_044452255.1. NCBI lineage: Bacteria > Pseudomonadati > Pseudomonadota > Alphaproteobacteria > Hyphomicrobiales > Kaistiaceae > Kaistia > Kaistia sp. UC242_56. The sequence continues at coordinate 2,635,615 of NZ_JBIOAN010000002.1, read as the reverse complement.
TGGCTGGGTATTCCCGGACGCGGCCGGCTGGCTGCGTCCGGGAGATGTCGTGGCCGCTTACTGCGGCAGCTTGTCGTCGATGCCCTTGACGTACCAGTTCATGCTGAGCAGCGTGCCGTCGTCGAGGGTCTTGCCCTCGCCGATCACTTCGGTGCCGTCCTGCTTGAAGATCGGGCCCTTGAAGGGATGCAGCGTGCCGGCTTCGATCTTGGCCTGAGTGTCCTTGGCCGAGGCGACGACATCATCCGGCAGGTTGGTGTAATCGGCCATGTGCAGGATGCCATCCTTCAGGCCGTCCCAGATCTGCTCGGCCTTCCAGCTGCCGTCGAGAACCGCGTTGACGCGCTTCACGTAATACGGACCCCAGGTGTCGATGATGGCCGTGTACTGCGCCTTGGGCGCGAAGTCGTACATGTTGTGGGCCTGGCCGAAGCCATGCAGGCCGCGCTCCTGGGCGATCTGCAGCGGCGCCGGCGAGTCGGTGTGCTGGGTGATGATGTCGGCGCCCTGGTCGAACAGCGCCTTGGCGGCGTCGGCTTCCTTGGCGGGGTCGAACCACGAATTGACCCAGACGATCTTCAGCTTGAAGTCGGGGTTGATCGACTGCGCGCCGAGCATGAAGGAGTTGATGCCCATCACGACTTCGGGGATCGGGAAGGAGACGATGTAGCCGGCGACGCCGGACTTCGACTGCTTGGCCGCGATCTGGCCGGCGATGTAGCGGCCTTCATAGAAGCGCGCATTGTAGGTGCCGACATTCGGCGCGGTCTTGAAGCCGGTGGCGTGCTCGAACTTCACCTTCGGGAACTTGGCGGCGACCTTGATGGTCGGGTCCATGAAGCCGAACGAGGTCGAGAAGATGATCTCGCAGCCGGAGCGGGCGAGGCGCTCGAGCGCGCGCTCGGCGTCCGGACCTTCGGCGATGCTTTCGACATAGGAGGTCTCGACCTTGTCGCCGAGTTCCTTCTGGACCATCTGGCGGCCGACATCGTGGCCTTCGCTGTAGCCGCCGTCATTGTGCGGGCCGACATACATCCAGCAAGCCTTCAGCTTGTCGGCCGCATTGGCGGAGCCGATGCCGACGGCGAGTGCGACGATTGCCGTCGCGGTGGCGAGAATTTTCTTCATTGCCTGCTTCCCTCTGGCCTTCACCATTTGCGATCCACTCCATTCAGGATTTCACCGCGGATCGCTGCGGCATGTCCCGGACAAGCGTTCCCTAGCGGTCGGGAACGAAAGATTGACCGAGCGCCGCCGGCGTATTGGCCCGGACGAGCGCGCGGTTGCGCGAAATGATCACCAGCACGATGACGGTGGTGAGATAGGGCAGCGCCGACAGGAACTGCGACGGCACGCCGACGCCGAGCGCCTGGGCATGCAGCTGCAGGATGCTGACGCCACCGAACAGCAGGGCACCGATCGCGACGCGTCCCGGCAGCCAGGTGCCGAACACGACAAGCGCCAGCGCGATCCAGCCGCGCCCCGCCGTCATCGCCTGCGTCCATTGCGGCGTGTAGACGAGCGAGAGATAGGCCCCCGCGAGGCCCGAGCAGGCGCCGCCGAACAGCACCGCCATGAAGCGCACGCGGATGACGCTGTAGCCCAGCGCGTGCGCCGAGACATGGCTATCGCCGACGGCTCGCAGGATCAGCCCGCCGCGCATGCGGAACAGGAACCACGATACGGCGATGGTGATCGCGACGGCGAGATAGGTGAGCGGATCGAGCCGGAACAGCAGGCCGACGACCGGCAGGTCGCTCAGGCCCGGGATCGAGACACGGGCAAGGCCGGCGCCGGGCACGCCGACAAAGGCGTCGCCGATCAGCCCGGAAAGGCCGAGGCCGAACAGGGTCAGAGCCAGTCCCGATGCCACCTGGTTGGCTACGAAGATCAGCGTCACCACGCCGAACAAAGCCGCCATCGCCATGCCGGCGAGGATCGCGCCGACAACGCCGAGCGCGATATTGCCGGTCGAATGCGCCACGGCGAAGCCGATGACGGCGCCCATCGCCATCATGCCTTCGACGCCGAGATTGAGCACGCCCGAGCGCTCGGTCACCAGTTCGCCGATCGAGGCAAACAGCAGCGGCGTCGCGGCGGTGATGATGGTGAGCAGGATGCCTTCCAGCATGAGCGCGGTCATGACGTCACCGTGCCGGTCTGGAGGGTCGGGGTTCGAACGATCTGCAGCCGGTAGAAAATGAAGCTGTCGCAGGCTAGCACGAAGAACAGCAGCATGCCCTGGAACACCCGCGTCGTCTGGTCGGACATGCCGAGCGCGATCTGTGCGCCCTCGCCGCCGAGATAGGAGAGCGCCAGCAGGAAGCCGGCAAAGATCGCGCCGATCGGGTTCAACCGCCCGAGGAATGCGACGATGATGGCCGTGAAGCCATAGCCGGGCGAAACCGAGGTGCGGAGCTGGCCGACCGGCCCGGCGACCTCGCAGATGCCGGCAAGGCCCGCCAGGGCGCCCGAGATCAGGAAGGTCATCAGCACCATGCGGTTCTGGCTGAAGCCGGCAAAGGCCCCTGCCCGCGGCGCCTGGCCCAGCACCTTGATCTGGAAGCCCATCTTGGTCCAGCGCATCAGGAACCAGGCGGCGAAGGCCGCGATGAAGACGAAGATCAGGCTGATGCGGATGTTGGTGTCGAACAGGGTCGGCAGGACCTGGCCGCCATCGAAGGCGCGGCTATCCGGGAAGTTGTGGCCTTCCGGGTTACGCCAGGGTCCGCGCGCCAGATAGTCGAGGAAGAGCTGCGCGACATAGACCAGCATGAGGCTGGTCAGGATCTCGTTGGTGCCGAAGCGGATCTTGAGCAGCGCGGGAATCGCGGCATAGGCCATGCCGCCCAGCATGCCGAGGATGAGCATGGCCGGCAGCATGAAGGGGCCGTGCCAGTCGGGAAAGAAGATCGGCAGGAACGAGCCGGTGATCGCGCCCACGGCGATCTGGCCTTCGGCGCCGATGTTCCAAGTGTTGGAGAGGTAGCAGAGCGACAGGCCGATCGCGACGAGGATGATCGGCGTGGCCTTGGCGACCAGTTCCTCCAGCGACCAGAGCTCAGTCAGCGGCTCGATGAAGAAGACATAGAGGAAGCGGCCGTAATCGACAAAGCCCTGTTGCAGCGCGCCGAAGAAGCCGCCCGATGCCGGGTTCGACAGGTCGACCGTCGACAGCCGCCAGACGATCACGATCAGTGCCCCGCCGATCAACGTCAGCAGCAGCGCCAGCAATGGCGACAGATAGGCCATGGCGGCGGAACGCTCGCCACGCCGGACCAGTTCAACCCGCATGTAGTGCCCCCCGGTCGGCCGCCAGCGGCTCGCCCATGCCGCCCATCAGCAGGCCGATTTCCTCGCGCGTCAACCCGGAGGTCGGCCGCGAGGGCGAAAGATGGCCCTTGGAGATCACCGCGACGTGGTCGGCGATTTCCAGAACCTCGTCGAGATCCTGGCTGATGACCAGAATGGCCGAGCCGGAACGGGCAAGGTCGATCAGCGCCTGGCGGATGATCGCGGCGGCGCCGGCATCGACGCCCCAGGTCGGCTGGCTGACAACGAGCACGCCGGGCTGGCGATCGATCTCACGGCCGACGACGAATTTCTGCAGATTGCCGCCGGAAAGCGAGCCCGCTTCCGGGTCCGGCGTTCCCTTGCGGACATCGAAGGAGCGGCTGACGCGGTCGGCCAGTTGCCGCGCCGCATCTGGATCCAGAACGCCTGCGCGCAGCAGGTGATCGCCGGTCGAATGGCGGGTCAAAAGCACATTGTCAGAAAGCCGCATGCGCGGCACCGCGCCATGGCCCAGGCGCTCTTCCGGCACGAAGGCGGCGCCAAGCCGGCGGCGCGCGGTCACGCCGATATCGCCGCAGGGCTTGCCGTCGATCGAAACCGAAGTGGCGCGGTCGCAGGTTCGCTCGCCGGAAAGCGCGTCGAACAGTTCGCCCTGTCCGTTGCCGGCGATGCCGGCGATGCCCATCACCTCGCCGGCCTTGACCTCAAGCGAAATATTGCTGAGCGCGACGGCGAAGGGATGCGGCTGCGGCAGTGAAAGGTCCGTGACGGAAAGGCGGGTGCGGGTGTTCTGCGGCGGCGGCAAGTCGGACGAAAGCTTGCGCACCTCGACGCCGACCATCATCGTCGCCAGCTTCGCCGCCGTCTCCTTCTGCGGGTCGCATTCGGAAACGACCTTGCCGTGACGCAGGATCGTCGCGTGGTGGCAGATGCGCTTCACCTCTTCCAGCCGATGGCTGATGTAGAGCACGGCGCAGCCGCGCGCCGTCAAGCGGTCGAGCGTGACGAACAGATCATCGGCTTCCTGCGGCGTCAGCACCGAGGTCGGCTCGTCCATGATGATCAGTTCGGGATTCTGCAGCAGGCAGCGCACGATCTCGACCCGCTGCCGCTCGCCGACCGAAAGATCGGCCACGACCGAGGACGGGTTCAGCGGCAGGCCGTATTCGACCGAGATCTGCTCGATTTCGCGCGCCAGGGCCGAGCGGCTTTTCCGGTCGGAAAGCGCCAGCGCGATGTTCTCGACGACGGTCAGCGCCTCGAACAGCGAGAAATGCTGGAACACCATGCCGATGCCGAGCTTTCGCGCGGCGGAGGGGCTCGGAATGCCGACCGGCTGCCCCTTCCAGAGGATGCGGCCCTCGGTCGGCTGCAGCACGCCATAGAGGATCTTGACCAGCGTCGACTTGCCGGCGCCGTTCTCGCCGAGCAGCGCATGGATCTCGCCGGGTCGGATGGCCAGGTCGATGCCGTCATTGGCCTTGAAGGCGCCGAACATCTTGGTGATGGCCGTTGCGTGCAGCAAGGGCGGGCTATCCGGGCGCTGCCGGCTCTGCGCTGGCGTCTCGGCGCCTGCCAGAATGACATCCACGTCAGCGTCCCCCCACTGCCAGCGCCGATGGTTCGGCGGGCCCCGTCTTTCCCCGCGCATGCACATGCCGCAAGGCTTCGTCGCGTACAAGTAGATCGGCAGCGACGGATGCCGCAATAGCCGCGGGGAGCTTCGATTTGATGCCGGGGACGCCGATCGGCGAAACCAGCCGTTCGATGGCCTCCTTGGCCAGCCCGGCGCGATCGAGCTGGTGCGAGAAGCGGGCCCGCTTGGTCTCGCTGCCGATCAGCCCGACATAGCCAAAACGCTGGTCCTTCAAGGCCCGGGCGACGATGGCGAGGTCGAGCGCGTGGCTGTGCGACATCACCAGCACGAAGCTGTCATGCGGCGCGCCATCGAGCGCCGCCGGCGTATCCTGCGCCGGTTCGCAGCGCACATTGGCCGGAACATATTGTGGAAAGGCATCCGGCCGGGGGTCTACCCAGACGATCCGGAACGGCAGCGGCGCCAGCGCCATCACCAAAGCGCGGCCGACATGCCCTGCCCCGAAGAGATAGAGGACGCGGCTGTCGTCGCCAAAGCCCTCTTCCACCACCCCGTGATCGACGCGCGCCGAGCCGATGGCAAGCCGGCTGCCAGGATCGATCGAGCGATGCAGCTTGCCGTCCGATTGCTGCGTGGCGCGGGTACGGAACACGCCCGCCGCCTCCGCCTCGGCCAATGCCTCGATCTCGGCCCGGCGCGAGCGGTCGAACACTTCGAGCGCCAGGTCGACGCGCCCGCCGCAACATTGGCCGAGTTCCGGCCCCAGCGCGACGCGCTGGCTGGTGTAGAAATGCGGGGTCGGTCGGGCGAGGGCTGCCTGCAGGTCGGCAATGACGCGCCATTCCAGCGTGCCACCGCCGATCGTGCCGAAAAAGCTGGCGTCCGGCAGCACGACGATGCGCGCGCCCGCCTCGCGCGGCGCCGATCCGCGCGTCTCCACGATCGTCGCCATGGCAGCCTTGCCGTGACGATCGATCGCTTGGAGGAGACGCTGCCAGACCAACATGATCTATCCTGCCATCATCAAGCAGCCGTCATGCCGCGCACCGCCCGCATGATCGCTTCCGGCGTCGCCGGGGCGTCGAGGGCGGGCATGACGCCCGGTTTCAGGCTGGCGATCGCGTTGTTGATCGCGCAGAACACCGAAATGCCGAGCATGAGCGGCGGTTCGCCGACGGCCTTCGACTTGAATATGGTGTCTTCGCGCGGTCCTTCCGACTGGAAAAGTTCGACCCGGAAATGCTCGGGAATATCCGAGGCCGCAGGGATCTTGTAGGTCGAGGGCGCGTGCGTGCGCAGGCGACCCTGCTTGTCCCAGACCAGTTCCTCCGTGGTCAGCCAGCCCATGCCCTGGACGAAGCCGCCCTCGATCTGGCCGATGTCGATCGCCGGATTGAGCGACTTGCCGACATCGTGCAGCACGTCGACCCGGTCCACCTTCATCTCGCCGGTCATGGTGTCGATGGTGACTTCCGAGCAGGATGCGCCATAGGCGAAATAGAAGAACGGCCGTCCCTCGGCCTTGTCGCGGTTCCAGGCGATCTTCGGCGTCTTGTAGAAGCCCGAGGCCGAAAGCTGGACGCGCTCGACATAGGCGGCGTTGGCAAGCTCCGCCAGGCTCATGACGTGGTTGCCGATGATCACCTGGTTGTCGCGGAACGACACCTGGTTGCGGCGGACCTGCCACTTTTCCTCGATGAAGGCGTAGAGCCGGTCCTTGATGATGTTGCAGGCATTAAGCGCCGCCATGGCGTTGAGGTCGGTGCCGGACGAGGCGGCTGTCGGCGAGGTGTTGGGCACCTTGTCGGTCCGCGTCGCTGTTATCGCGACCTTGCCCATGTCGACGCCGAATTCCTCGGCCACGACCTGCGCCACCTTGAGGAACAGCCCCTGCCCCATCTCGGTGCCGCCATGGTTCAGGTTGAGCGACCCGTCGCGATAGAGATGCAGCAGCGCTCCGGCCTGGTTCAGCATCATCAGCGTGAAGGAGATGCCGAACTTCACCGGTGTCAGCGCCAGGCCCTTCTTCAGGATGCGGCTTTCGGCGTTGAAGGCGGTGATTTCCTCCCGCCGCGCCCAATAGTCGGAGCTCGCCTCCAGCTGTGCCACCAGCGGCTGCAGCAGGTTGTCCTCGACCTTCATGCCGTAGGGGGTGTGGTCGCGGTCGCCCTGGTAGAAGTTCAGCTTGCGGATCTCGAGCGGATCCTTGCCGAGCGTATAGGCGACATGATCCATCATCCGCTCGGCAAAGGTCATGCCCTGCGGCCCACCAAAACCGCGGAAAGCGGTGTTGGAGACGGTATTGGTCCGCATTCTGCGGGTGAGGACCCGGCAGGTCGGATAGAAATACGAATTGTCCGAGTGGAACATCGTCCGGTCGACGACGCCCATGGAGAGATCTTCGGAATGGCCGCAGCGCGCATTGAGCGCGACGTCGACCGTCTCCAGCAGGCCCTCGGCGCTGGCGCCGACGCGGTAATCGACGCGGAAATCATGCCGCTTGCCGGTCATGATCATGTCGTCGTCGCGGTCGAGCCGCATCTTGCACGGCCGCCCGGTCTTGAACGCGGCGAGCGCCGCCAGCACGGCCCATTGCGAGGCCTGGCTCTCCTTGCCGCCGAACCCGCCGCCCATGCGGCGGATCTCGACCGTCACGGCGCTCGAGGGCACGTGCAGCGCATGCGCGACGAGGTGCTGGACCTCGCTTGGGTGTTGGGTCGAGGAATAGACGAACATCTCGCCTGCCTCGCCTGGCACGGCCATCGCGATCTGGCCTTCGAGATAGAAATGCTCTTGCCCGCCGATGCGGAAGCTTGCTTCCAGCTTGAGCGGCGACGCGGCAAGGCCCGCCTCAACATCGCCGCGGCCAAAGGAATATTCCGGCAGAACGGTGTCGGTCGTGTCGGCGAGATCGATCGCCGGCGGCTCGGCCACGGTGGTGAACTTCGCCTTCTTGGCAGCGCGGCGTGCGATGTCGCGCGTCTTCGCCACCACGACGAACACGACCTGCCCGTAGAAGCGGATCTCGTCGACGGCAAGCGTCGGATCGTCGCCGATCAGCTTGGGGCTGACGTCGTTGACGCCGGGAATGTCGGCGGCCGTCAGCACCGCGACGACGCCCGGAAAGGCGCGCACGGCGTCGAGGTCGAGGCCGGTGATGCGGCCCTTCGCGATCGGCGCATAGCCGGGCGCAATATGCAGCGTGCCGGCCGGCTCGCGGATATCGTCGATATAGGCGGCGACGCCGGTCACATGGCGCGGCGCGCTGTCGTGCGGCAGCGGCTTGCGGATGACGGCCAGTTCGGCATCGGTGGTCACGGGCGAAACCCTGTTATTCAGCGGCATGGACAAAGCCCTCCCGCCGTCCGACCAGACGGGTGCGCGAGGTCGGCGTCCCGGCAGCCTCGATCAACGCCTTGCCGAGCAGCGCATGCGCCGTCTCGGCCCGGTAGCTCGCGCTGGCGCGATGATCGTCGAGCGGCGTGAAATCCGAGCGCAACGCCTCGAACGCCCGGGCCCAGGCGGCGGTGTCGCGAATGCCGGCGCCGTGCAGCGCCGATTCCGCGCCCTTGGCCCGCTTCGGCGTTCCGGCCATGCCACCATAGGCGATGCGCGCCTCGGTGATCATCCCTTCCGGATTGATGGTGAAGCGGAAGGCGCCCATGACCGAGGAAATGTCCTGGTCGAAGCGCTTGGTCACCTTGTAGCAGCGGAAGATCTGGTCCGGCCGCAGCTTCGGCACCAGCAGCCCCGTGACGAACTCGCCCGAGGCCCGGTTCTGCTTGCCATATTCGATGTAGAAATCCTCGACGGGCAGGATGCGCGAGCGGTCGCGGCGGCGCAGTTCCATCGTCGCGCCGAGCACGATCAGCGCCGGCGGCGTGTCGCCGATCGGCGAGCCGTTGGCGACATTGCCGCCCACCGTTCCCCGCGCGCGCACCTGCTTCGAGCCGATGCGGCGGAAGAGTTCGCCGAGGTCGGGGTCGATCGCCTGCATATAGGGTTCGACGCTGGCATAGGTCGCGGCCGCGCCGATCAGGACCTCGCGGCCGGTATCCTCGACACCGTCCAGCCCCCTGACCCGGCCGAGATGGATGATCTTGGGCAGGTCGCGCAGCTGCTTGGTGATCCAGAGACCGACATCGGTGGCTCCGGCGACAATCGTCGCATCGGGATGCTGCGCGTAGAGCGCGGCCAGTCCATCCACCGAGGCGGGAGCGGCGAAGAAGCGCTCGTCATTGCCGATGAAGATGTCGCTGTCGTCCGCGATGAAGTTCAGGATCCCGGCCGTATCCTCGGCCGCCTTGCGGAACTTGTCGTCGCGCGGGGTGGCGCAGGCCGCAAGCGCCGCCTCGACGATCGGCCGGTAACCGGTGCAGCGGCAGAGATTGCCGGCGATGGTGTCGTTGATCTGGTCGCGGCCGACCGCGCCGTCCGTGCCCTGGTAGAGCGAGAAGATGCTCATCACGAAGCCCGGCGTGCAGAAGCCGCATTGCGAGCCGTGCTTGTCGACCATCGCGGCCTGGACGGGATGGAGCTGCTCCCCTTCCGCCAGATCCTCGACAGCCACGATCTCTGTGCCGTCGACCATGCCCAGCAGCTGGATGCAGGCATTGACCGGCTCGTAGACGACCTTGCCGTTGCGGGGGCGGCCGATCGCGACGGTACAGGCGCCGCAGTCGCCCTCGCCGCAGCCTTCCTTGGTTCCCGTCGCCCCTTCGGTAAGGCGCAGGTGATCGAGCAGCGTCATCATCGGATCGACATTGGCGACCTCGACGATCTTGCCGCGGCGGAGAAAACGGACGGTCTCGCGCATGCTGCTCAGCTGCCCCGGTAGGTCGAATAGCCGTAAGGCGAGATCAGCAGCGGCACATGATAGTGCTCGGCTGCCGAGGCGATGCCGAAGCGGATCGGGATCACGTCGAGAAAGAGCGTCGCCGGCAGGGCCTCGTTCACGCCCCGGAGATAGTCACCGGCATGGAAGACCAGCTCGTAGCTGCCCTCCTCCAGCGCCGCGCCCTCCAAAAGGGGGCCGCCGTCCACCCGGCCGTCGGCATTGGTCGTGACCGTTTTCAGCAGGACCGGATCCGGTCCGAGCCTGAAAAGGTCGATCTTCAGCCCCGCTGCGGGCCGGCCAGCGGCGGTATCGAGAACATGTGTGGTGAGGCGACCCATTTCGGTCCGTATCCAATGCTTCTCGCGCGTCCGGTTCGGACGAAGATAGAGAGATGCCTAAGGTTTGATCAAATGGAATTTTTGATCATTTGGTGCATCTTAATGCGGCAGGCGGTGACTGCAACGCAATCCTGCTGCCATCCCCCATCATCATGCTAGAACGCCTCCAATGTCCATGATACTGCCAGTTGAAGCGCAAGGTGCTGCCGAAAAGGCAACAGCGGTACGGATGGCAAGGCGGCCCGCATGGTTCAGGAGAGCAAGAACACCCTCTCGCCGGCAAGCCTGGCGCGGCTGTTCCATACGCCGTCGCTGATCTATTTCACGATGGTCGCCGAGACCCTGTCGATGCGCGAGACCGCGCGCCGGCTCAATGTGGCCTCCTCGGCCGTGGCACGGCAGATCGGCCATCTCGAACAGACGCTGGAAATGCCCCTGTTTGTCCGCGAGTCGCGCCGGCTGCGCCTGACGCCGGCGGGCGAGATCCTCTACCGCCACTCGCGGCAATTGGCGGCGCCGCTCGAGGCGGCAGTGTCGCAGCTGAGCCTGCTGGCTGGATTGAAGACCGGCACCGTCCGCATCGCCACGGTGGAGAGCGTCGGCTTGACCATCCTGCCCGGCATCGTCGCGGATTTCAGCGCGCAATATCCGAGCCTGCATGTCGATATCCGCATGGCCTCGGCGCAGGAAGCCATCGCAATGGTGGTCGATTCCGAGGTGGATATCGGTTTCACCTTCCTGGCGGCGCAGCATCGCGGCATCGAGATTGCCATCCGGCGCGACCTGCCGATCGGGGCCGTAATGCGGGCCGATCACCCGCTAGCGGGGGAGATGCGGCCCAGCTTCGCCACCTGCTTTTCGCACGCCTTCGCGGTGCCGCGACATGGACTGTCGATCCGCGAGGTGATCGAGCCGTTCCTGACCCAGGACGCGTCGCGTGGGCGCTCCTTCGTCGAGGTGAACTCGATCCGCATGTTGTTCGAACTGGCCAAGACCGGCCGCTATCTATCTTTCATGACGCCGCTCGGCATCGAGCGGGAACTGGCCAGCGGCGAGGTCGTGTTCCGGCCGATCGCCGACAAGGGCCTGCCGCTCAACCGGTTCGGCATGGTGATCCGGAAAGGCGGCGACCTGCGCTACGCCCCCGCCGCCTTCTTCAACCTCGCCAGCAGCCACTTTGCGGCGCGTGACGGGCTGTATTGAGGGGTTTGGGTGTCCTTCCAGATCGGGGCAGGCCTCGCCCCTGCAGGACCGGCCCTCACCTCTCCCTGAGGGAGAGGTCGGAGCGAAGCTCCGGGTGAGGGTTTAGGGAACGTTCCGGATAGAGCGTCAGCCCGAAGAGCCAGTCGCGGCGAGGCCGTAAACCCTCACCCGCCGGCCTGCGGCCGTTGACCTCTCCCTCAGGGAGAGGTGAAGAGCAGCCCGGATCGAGGGGCAAATAGGGCTTGTCGAATTTGCCTTCCCCACGCTGAGGCGCCACGCGCAAAGTGACGCCCAGAGAGAGGCGCCGCCCAGTCATCAGAACCGGAGCCGTCGCCCCGGCGAAGGCCGGGGCCCATAGCCACGGGCCAAGGCAATTGGGACCCGGCCTTCTGGTGATAGGCCGGTGCGTCTGGATCCCGGCCTCCGCCGGGATGACGGCGGAGGAGGCACGAACATATGCGTTTAGGCATCGGCGACGCCGGATGCGAAAATCCCGCCCTACGGGATCAGCACCACCGAGCCTGTCGTCTGCCGGCCTTCCAGCGCGCGCTGGGCTTCTGCCGCGTCGGCGAGCTTGTAGGTCTGCGGCTCCGCCACGACGACCTTTCCCGACAGGATGACGTCGAACAAATCCTTCGCCGTCTCGACCAGTTCGCTTCGCTCGGCGACATATCCACCCAGCGACGGGCGGGTCGCGAACAGCGAGCCCTTCTGGTTCAGGATGCCGATCGAGAAGGGCGGCACCGCGCCGGAGGCGTTGCCGAACGAGACCCACATCCCGCGGCGCTTCAGGCAGTCGAGCGAGGCCGGGAACGTGTCCTTGCCGACCGAATCGTAGACGACGTCGACCTTGGCGCCGCCGGTGATCTCCGCGACGCGCTCGACGAAATTCTCGGTCCTGTAATTGATGACATGGTCGCAGCCGAGCTTGCGGGCGATTGCCGCCTTTTCCTCCGAGCCGACCGTGCCGATCACGGTGGCGCCGAGCGCCTTGGCCCACTGCGTGGCGATCTGGCCGACGCCACCGGCGGCTGCGTGGTAGAGGATGGTGTGCGCCGGGCCGACCTTGAACGTCTCGCGCAGCAGGTAGCGCGCGGTCATGCCCTTCAGCATGGACGAAGCCGCGATCTGGTCGCTGATGCCATCGGGAATGTGGATCAGCCGGGCCGCCGGCGACAGGCGTGCCTCGGCATAGGAGCCCATCGGGTCGGCATAGCCGACACGGTCGCCGACCTTGAACTCGGTGACGCCCTCGCCGACCGCCTCGACGACACCGACGCCCTCGCTGCCCAGCACGAAGGGGAACGGGCCGGGCGCCGGATAGAGACCGGTGCGGAAATAGGTATCGACGAAATTGAGGCCGATGGCCGTGTGGCGAAGGCGGACCTGGCCGGGCCCGGGAGCGCCGACCTCGATCTTGTCGAAGGAAAGCACCTCGGGTCCGCCATGCGAATGAACCCGGATGGCGTGAACCTCGATCGCCGCGACCATCACCGTCTCCTGCTCTCTGCTATACGCCGCGCGGACGTCCAACAGGCGGGGCGCACGGGCGTGGAATGAAGGAGGCCGGCGCTGCGGCCGGCCTCTTCCGTCTAGGCTATACCGACTCGGCGGCGGTGTCGCGGGCGCCGTCTTCGGCCGGGATCCGCTTGCTGGCGGGCTTGCGCGGCCGCACCTCGCCGGAAAGCACCAGGCTCATGAGGGTCGCGAGCAGCAGGGTCGCCATGCCCATGCGGTAGCCGCCGAACTGGGCGACGAAGCCGACCATGGGCGGCCCGAGCAGGAAGCCCGAGAAGGAAAGCAACGACAGCGCCGCGACGTTGACGGCGGGCGGACCTTCGCGCGAGGCAGCCGCCGTGACGGCGAGCGGGAAGACGATCGAGACGCCGAAGCCGGTAGCCGCCGCGCCGGCGATGACCATGAACGGGTTGACGGCGAAGACCATGACCAGCAATCCGGCCAGGGCCACCGTGCAGCAGACGCGTCCCATCTGCACCGCGCCATAGCGCATGGAGAGCCAGTCGCCGGCCAGGCGGCCAAACGCCATGACCAGGCTGAAGGCGGTCAGCGCATAGCCGGTCGTCGGCGGCGTGGCGCCGAAGACGTCGCGCAGATAGATGGCGCTCCAGTCGATGATGCCGCCCTCGACGAGCAGCATGCCGAACGCGAACAGGCAGAGCAGCACGATCTTCGGCGACGGCAGGACGAAGGAGGATGTCTTGACCTTCGGCGCGTCGTCTTCGGCCGTCTCGATATGCGGCAGGCGCGACGCCAGCGCCTCGCCGATCACGAATACGCAGACCACGACCACGATCATGTGGATCTCGGGCGGCAGGTTGTAGGTGGCGGCGAGCGATCCGGTGATGCTGCCGCCCATCAGGCCGAAGCTCCAGAAGGCATGGCAGCGCGACATGACCGTGCGGCCGATGGCGCGGCCGATCCGGTCGGCCGTGACGTTGAGGGCGACCTCGAGCGGGCCCATGCCGAGGCCGACCAGCACGAGCGCGAAGAACAGCAGCGTCGGCGTGGGCGCGAAGCCCGGCAGCAGCAACGGCACGAGCAGCAGCGGGAAGCCGATCTTGATGGCGCGGCGCGGGCCGAGCCATTCGACGACGGCGCCCGAGAACGCCATCGAGGTGACGAGGCCGATCGGCACGCCGAGCAGGCAGATCGCCAGCGTCGCCGGATCCATTCCGAGCTTGTGCTGGACGTCCGGAATGCGGATCAGCCAGTTCGCCATGGAGCTGGAATAGAAGAAGAACAGCGCCATGATGGGGCGCGCGGACGCGAAGGAAAGGCCCATTTCGGACTCTGTCGTTGCTGGGTGGTGGACGCAGCCGGGACCGCGTGGATGGATGCGCCATCCGGGCGAAAACGCCCGCCAAAAAGGGGAAAATCCCTTGTACAGGCCCCTCCGACCCCATGCAACCGATTCTAGAACCGATTCAATCGCGCCGATCCCGGCGAAAACGCCCCGTCAGGACGCCTTCTTGCGGTTTCGCTGCGCAACCACGTTGAGCACCTCCACGACGGTCGAGAACGCCATCGCCGCATAGAGGTAGCTGCGCGGGATGTGGAAGCCGATGCCGTCGGCGATCAGCGCCGCGCCGATCATCAGCAGAAAGGCCAGGGCCAGCATCTTGGTGGTCGGGTGATGCTCGATGAAGTGCGAGATCGGGCCGGAGGCAATGTACATGACGATCATCGCGACGATGACGGCGGCGATCATGATCTCGAGATGCTCGGCCATGCCGATCGCGGTGATGATCGAATCGACCGAGAAGACAATGTCGATGACGATGATCTGCGAGACCACGGCGGCGAAGCCGGCCGTGATCGGACCGGACGAGCCGTCCCCCTCGCCCTCGACGCCCTTATGGATCTCGTGCGTCGCCTTGTAGACAAGGAACAGGCCACCGGCGAGCAGGATGAGGTCGCGCCACGAGAACGGGTGGTCGAACAGGGTGAAGACAGGCTGGGTCAGGCCGACGAGATAAGCCAGCACCATCAGCAGGATGATGCGGAACACCAGCGCCAGCCCGAGGCCGATCTGGCGGGCGCGCTTGGCCTGCTCCGCCGGCAACCGTGCGACGAGAACCGAGATGAAGACGATGTTGTCGATGCCGAGCACGATCTCCATGACGGAAAGCGTCAGGAAACTGGCCCATGCGGCGGGCTGGAAGAAAAGATCGACGTTCATCTGGCGCGGCGCCTCGGTTAGGTTTTCTGGGGCAGGCGGAAGCGCGTGGCCTGCAGCACCGCGCCGATAAAGGTCAGATAGATGGTCGTGAGCCCCAGGCCGGCCAGCACGAGCTGATTCGGCCGCAGCTGGGCAAAGACCGCGAGCAGCGAAAAGATCGACCAGGCCAGCGTCACCGCCAGCGTCAGCGGCCGCAGCCGCTTGACCCGGACCGGGTGGACGAACTCGACCGGCGAGAAGGTCAGCGCCGCCAGCGCCACGATGACGACAACGGAAAAGATCGGCGACGGCGCAAACACCATCAGCACGAACACCACCATGTTCCAGACAGCGGGAAAGCCGCGGAAGCCATATTCGCGCGTCTTCATCCGCGTATCCGCGAAATACAACGCGCCGATGACGGCGACGAGAATGCCGGCGGGCGCCGCCAGCGAAGGCGGCATCAGGTCCGAACGGGCCAGGATCAGGGCGGGAATGAAGACATAGGTCGTGTAGTCGATGACCATGTCGAGGATCGCGCCATCGAACCACGGCACGCGCTCGCCGACACGGAAGCCGCGCGCCAGCGGGCCGTCGACGGCATCGACGAACAGCGCTGCTCCGAGCCAGATGAAGGCCTCGACCCATGCGCCGCGCATGACGGCAAGCGCTGCCAGCATCGCGAATCCGGCACCGCTCGCCGTAAGGAGATGAACGGCCCAAGTCTTCGTCGTCGGCATGAGGCTCCCCTGCTGCACCGGCCGCCAGGAGGTGGGAGCCGCATCCAGCGCCTTTGGCTGCATGAACTGTCGATACGTGCAGAACGGCTCACTGGCAATAGCCTCTGCGGCGTCGTGACCTGCGACATCTGACAGGATTGCCCCTCCCGGACGCCTCGACCACCATGCCGGCAACTCGGGAGATCCGTATGATCGGCTTTTCGCCCATATCCGCGACGATCGGAGGCGCCTTGATTGGCGCCGCCGCCGGCTTGCTGTGGATTGTCAACGGCCGCATCGCCGGCATCTCGTCGATCTTCGGCTCGGCGCTGTCTGGGCGCCTCGACGACATTCGGTGGCGGCTGCTGTTCCTGGTCGGGCTCCCGCTCGGCGCGGCCCTCGGCATTGCTTTCGCGCCCCGGCTGATTTCCGACGCTTCCGCGGCCATGCCTACCCTCGGCATCGGCCGGTACGAACTGGCCGCCTCCGGGCTTCTCGTCGGCGTCGGCACGGCGCTCGCGCGGGGGTGCACGTCTGGCCATGGCGTCTGCGGACTGGCGCGCCTCTCGGCTCGCTCGATCGTCGCCGTGCTCGTCTTCATGCTCTCGGCCATCGCCACGGTCTATCTCGTGAGGCACGGGCTTTGATCGCACGACCGACCGCGTTTTATCTGGGCGCCCTCGCGTCGGGGCTGCTGTTCGGCCTCGGCCTCGCGATTTCCGGCATGATTTATCCTGCCAAGGTGAAGGCCTTCCTCGACATCGGGGCCATCCCCACGGGCGGCTGGGACCCGAGCCTCGCCTTTGTTCTGGCCTCGGCCGTGCTGGTCAGCATGGCGGCCATCCGCATCGCACACCGCCACCGCCATCCGATCGCCGCCTCGACTTTCTCTGGCCCGGCAGCCCGGCGTGTCGATGCCCCGCTCGTGCTGGGCTCGGTCCTGTTCGGGGTCGGCTGGGGCCTCTCCGGCTTGTGTCCGGGCCCGGCGATCGCCAATATCGCCTTCGCGCTGCCCGACATACTGATCTTCCTCGTCGCAATGGCGATCGGCGCCCTGGCCGTCCGGCTGGTCCGCAGCCGCTCGAACCCAGGCGATCCAAGAACGCAGGCCCCGTCATGAGTGATGATCTTCGCGATGTAGCCGTCGTCGGTGGTGGCCCGGCGGGGCTGGTGGCCGCCCTGTTGGCGCGTCGCCACGGCGCCTCGGTCACACTGATCGCCCCCAACGCGCCGCCGCGCGACGAGCGGACGGTCGCCATGCTCGGCGCCTCGGTTGAGATCCTGCAGGAAACCGGCGTCTGGGCGTCGGTGGAGGCGAAATCCGCGCCACTTCGCACCATGCGAATCGTCGATGCGACGCGCCGCCTGATCCGGGCGCCGCTGGTCGAATTCCATGCGCATGAGGTCGGGCGCGAGGCATTCGGCTACAACATCCCCAATGCCGTGCTCATCGCCGCGCTGGATGAAGCGATCGAACAGGCCGGCATCGAGCGCGTCACGGGCTTCGCATCGGAAATCCTGCCATCGGAGGATTCGGTCCGCGTCGTGACCACGGATGGAGCCGAGGTGCGGGCGAAGCTTCTCGGCGCGGCGGATGGGCGGCGTTCCAAGGCCCGCGACGCGGCCGGCCTCGCGGTGCGCAGCTGGTCCTATCCGCAGGCAGCCTTGGTGGCGAACATCGCGCACAGCCGGCCGCATGACGACGTCTCGACCGAGTTCCACACCGAAACCGGCCCGTTCACCATCGTGCCGATGCCGGGCCTGCGCTCGGCGATCGTCTGCGTCGAAAGCCCCGCCGAAGCGGAGCGTCTTTCCAAGCTGGATGACGAGGCGCTGGCGGCCGAATTCGAGCAGCGCTCCCGCTCGATCGTCGGCAAGATCACCATCGCCGGCAACCGGCAGGTCTTCCCGCTTTCCGGTCAGACGGCGCGTCATTTCGCGGCCCGGCGCATCGCGCTGATCGGCGAAGCCGCGCATGTGTTTCCGCCGATCGGCGCGCAGGGGCTCAATCTGGGCCTGCGCGATGCCGCGGCCTTCGCAGGCGTTGTTCGCGACCATCGCGCCGATCCCGGCAGCGCCGAGGCGATATCCGCCTATGATCGCGCCCGGATTGGCGACGTGCTCTCAAGGACGACGGCGGTCGACGCGTTGAACCGCACGCTGCTGACCGATTTCCTGCCGGTCCAGGCCCTGCGCGGCGTCGGCCTCTACGCCATCGACCGGCTACCGAAGCTGAAGCGCCTGGTGATGCGCCAGGGGCTTACGCCGCATCTTTGAACTCAGGCGGCAAAGTCCCTCAGGCGGCTAAATGGTTCGCGGAGGTTGACGTGGCGCGGACATCGTGGCTTTTGGCCAGCCCGTGACAAGTGGACAGGCCATGGTTCAGCCGCGTACAGCCAAATTCCAGATCGGACAGATCGTCCGCCACCGGAGCTTCCCGTTCCGCGGCGTGATCTTCGACGTCGATCCTGTCTTTTCCAACACCGAGGAATGGTGGGACGCGATCCCCGCCGATGCGCGGCCGTCGCGGGACCAGCCCTTCTATCACTTGCTCGCCGAGAACGCCGACACGGAATATGTCGCCTATGTCTCGGAGCAGAATCTGCTGGCCGACGATTCCGACGAGCCCCTGCGCCACCCGCAGATCCGCGAATATTTCTCCGAGCGCCGCGGCGACGTCTATGTGGCCCGCAAGGTCGGCGCGCTGAACTAGCTCGTGCCGTTGAGATGGTGAGGTTTTTTTCCCTTCACCTCTGCCTGGGGGAAAGGTCGGAGCGCAGCTCCGGGCGAGGGTTTAGGGAACCATCCGGATGGAACAACATGCTGTCGGGAGACTTACCGGTGAGGCCGTAACCCCTCACCCGCCGGCCTTACGGCCGTCGACCTCTCCCTCAGGAAGAGGTGAAGGGGGTCCGGTCGTGGTACGCCGCTCGCATCTGCCCTTTGCCCCGTCATCTGCCCTCTGCTCCGCCGTCATCCCGGTGAAGGCCGGGATCCATACCCACCGCCCCTGACCAGAAATTGTGCTGAGCCTTGAAAGGCCTGTGCCTATGGGCCCCGGCCTTCGCCGGGGCGACGAGCCCGCTCGGGCTGCGGATCAAATCTTTACAACCAGGCCGCGCCCTCACTCCCCGCAGACGATCACCTGCACCCCTGCCCGCTCCAGCGCGGCGGCGAGTTCCGGCGGTGGCTCGGCATCCGTGACGAGGCACTGGAGATCATCGAGCGGCGCGATGTTGGCGAAGGCCGTGATGCCGAACTTGCTCTGATCGGCCACGACGATGGTGCGCGACGCGACGCCGATCATGCCGGCGGTATGCGCCGCCTCGTCCAGCTTGGTCATCGAGATGCCCGAAGCCGAGACGCCGGAACAGCCGATGACCGCCGTATCGGCATGGATGCCGGCGACCGCCGCGAAGCCGATGGCGCCGATCGTCACCTGGTAGTTGGGCCAATACGACCCGCCGAGGATGTGGATCGACTGGATGCTGCCTTCCGGGACCACGGCCGGCAGACGCAAATTGTTGGTCACGATGGTGAGGCTGCGCCGCCCGCCCAGCGCGGCCGCGAAGAAGCAGATCGTCGAGCCGCCATTCAGGATCAGCGTTTCGTCGTCGCGGATGAGGTCGGACGCCGCCTGCCCGATCCGCCGCTTGGCCTCGACATGTTCGTCCATGCGCAGGCCCATGGTCGTGTCGACCCGGACGAGGCGATCCTTGGTGACCGCGCCGCCATGGGTCCGGACCAGCAGCCCGCGTCGTTCCAGCAGGTCGAGATCGCGGCGCACCGTATCGCGCGAGACGTCCAGCAGCGTGACGAGTTCGGCGACGGTCGCCTGCCCGCGGTCCTGCAGGTATTGCAGCAGCCGGCTGTGGCGCAGCGCCGGCAGCGCACCGCCCGCTGCGTCCGGTTCGGTGGGACCCGTCGCGTGGCCGTCGTCCTGGCTCATGATGCCTCCGGAAGCATGAGGCTGGCGGCGCCGACAAGGCCGGCATTGCGCCCGAGCGCGGCCTGGAACACCGGCACGTCGCGAAACGCCGCCATCGCCCGTTCCCCGATCGTGCGCCGGATGCGCTCCTGCATCATCGGCAGCAGGCTGCCGACGCCGCCGCCCAGTATCAGCCGTTCCGGCGAATAGAGATGCAGCAGATTGGTCAGGCCGACGCCGAGCCAGCGGGCTTCCTCATCCAGCAGCTGCAGCGCGGGTCCGTCGCCCTGCTGGGCCGCCTCGGCGACATGCCGGCCGGTGACCGGATCGCTTCCGGCGAGACGGCCGATCTCGGGCGCGCCGCCGGACGCCACCAACTGGCTAGCCTCGCGCGCCAGCGCCGTGCCCGAGGCAAAGGCCTCCCAGCAGCCGAGACCGCCACAGGCGCAGCGCACCGGCCGCTCGGAAACCGCCATATGACCGATCTCTCCGGCAAGACCGCGACGTCCATGCAGCAAGTGCCCGTCGACGATCACGCCGCCGCCGATGCCGGTCGAGACGGTCACGAAAACGAGGGATTGCGTCCCCTGCCCGGCGCCAAAGCGCCACTCGCCGAGGGCGGCCGCGTTGGCGTCGTTTTCCAGTCGGACGGCGACGCCGAGGCGCTCGGACAGGATGGCGGCGAGCGGCACGTTCTGCCAGCCGACGAGCGTCGGCGCATCGACGACGATGCCCGCATCGGGATCGAGAGGACCGGGCGCTCCAACGCCGAGGCCGACGATGTCCGCTTCCGGCGTCTCGGCGCGCACCTGACCGAGCAGCGCCACCATCTGGTCGATGACGGCGTCAGGCCCCCCTTGCGCGTCGGTCGGCGTCGATGCGAAGGCGGCGACGCGGCCGGTCGCCTCGACGACGGCGGCGCGCAGGTCCGTGCCACCGAGATCGATGGCAAGCGCCGCGCGCGTCATGCCGCCTCGCACGGGCCGGGAAGCGCGTGCAGCCACGCCATGCGGGCGGCGAGATCGGGATCGCCGAAGGCGAGCGAGCCCAGCACGACGGTCTCGGCGCCGGCGGCGCGCAGGCGCGGCACCGTATCGTGCCGGTTGCCGCCATCGGAGGCGAGGCGGACGGAGTCCTCAAGGCCCGCTTCCTTCAGCATGGCGCGGACGGCCTGAAGCCGCGGACAGGCTTCCTCCGCGAGCCCCACGCCCTTCACGCCGATCGCCGTGCCGAGCAGCGTCACAAAGGCGAGTTTTGAAAGCCACGGCTTCACGGTCTCGAGCGGGGTTTCCAGCCGCACCACCATGCCGGCCTCGACGCCGAGTTCTGCGATCCGCGCCAGCGCCTCTTCGGCCACGGCGGCGTTTTCGACGTGGATGGAGATGAGGTCGGCGCCCGCTTCCGCGAACTGCTCGATCTGCGACAGCAGGATGCTGTCCTGGACCATCAGGTGCACGTGCAGCGGCTTGCGCGTCAGGCCGCGGATGCGGGCGACGAGATCGGGAAAGAACAGCAGGGCCGGCGCGAAATGGCCGTCGGCGACGTCGATATGGCAGATATCGACATGCGGCTCGATGCGGGCGAGATCGCGCTCCATGTTGCAGAGATCGGCCGACCATAGCGAGAATTCGCCGAGCATTCGGTCGCGCGGCAGGGCCTGGAGCCAGCCGGCGGCGGGCTTGTTGGTAGCGGTCATGGGTTCGTCTCCCGGGACGGATCGAGGGTGCGCAGGAAGCTGTCCAGTTCGCTGCGGAATTCATGGATATGACGCGGCTTGTCGGTCGCCTTGGGAGTAATCTCCGCCAGGCGGGCGCCAGGGATGGTCTCGGCAAGGCGCTGCGCATAGCCGAGCGGATGGACGGAATCGACGCCATGTCCGATCACCAGCGTCGGCACGTCGAGCGCCCTCGCCTCCGCCTCGGTGACGCCGGGTCCATCCAGCGCGATGCCGCCCAGCAGATCCGCGGTAACGGCAGGCTCCGGGCGATCGAAGAACTTCAGCAGCGAGGCGAGATTGTCGGGCGCATGCATGGCGAGATCCAATGCCAGCGGCGAGGCAGCGAATGCTGCCTTGGCTTGTTCCGGCGGATGACGTCGCAGGTGCACCGCGACCAGCGCATAGGGCCGCATGTTTTCCGGTGCCGCATCGAACAGCCAGGCCGGACGCGCAAGTACGAGACCGGCGACGCGGTCGGGATGGCGATGGGCGATATGCAGCGCGATCGCGGCACCCATCGAAATGCCGCCCATGACGAAGCGATCGATGCCGCGCGCGTCGCAGACGGCGAGGATGTCGGAAGCGAACATGGAGATCGAGAACGGCCGCGTGGTGCCGGATTGCGACTGGCCCTGCGCCCGGCATTCGACGGTCAGCCGGCGATAGGCGGGACCATCCGGGAAATTCTCCACCACCTGGGCATTGTCGCCGCCGAGCCCGTGCTGGAACACGACCGGCAGGCCTGTCCCGCTGTCGAAGACACTGAGGTCTGCATCGTCGCGCTGGAAGGTCGAATGGGTCATGGCCGCAACAGGCTCGACAGATAGCGGGCGACGCCGGGCGCCTCCTCGGCCGAGAGGCCATGGGTCACGACGGGACCGTCGAAGCCGACCGCCCGAAGCCGCGCGAAAAAGTCCGGGAAGTCCACGACGCCGGTTCCAGCCGTGGCAAAGCTGCCATCGGGATTGCGGTCCTTGGCATGCGCCATGGCAACCCGGCCCGCCAGTTGCTCGACCGCGTCGGCGACGATCGTCCGCGCCGCGTCGCGGTCGGCGATCTCGAACAGATTGGCCGGATCGAGCACGAAGCGGATTCGCTCCGAGCCGATCGCTTCGACCAGCCTGATGCCGTCCTCGGCCGAGGTGACGACATTCGCCTGCTCCGGCTCGATGCCGAGATCGACACCCGCAGCCTCTGCCAGCGCCACCGCCTTGGTCATCTCGGCCAGGAGGTCGGCCCAGGCCTCCGGTTTCGCATTGTCGGGATGGTGCGCCCACTGGTCCAATGGATCGCGCGTACCGGTGCAGAGCGTCACCAGCGGAACGCCGAGTTCTCGCGCGGCGTCGAGCAGCAAGCCGAGCCGGCGCATTCCCTCTTCGCGCACCGCGACGTCGGGATGGATCATGTTGTAGGTGCCGGAAAGCGCCACCAGCTCGACGCCCGTCTCGGCGACCGCCTGGCGGATCGCCGCGATCGCCTCCGCCGGGATTTCATCCGGCATCGCCGGCAATCCGGCGCAGGCCATGTTGAACTGCGCGGTCTCGTAGCCGGCCGCCTTGACTGCAGCCAGTACGGTTAACGGATGGCTACCAGAAAACGTCTTCGCGAAGATGCCGAGGCGCATCAGACCGCCCCCTGCATGTCCGCGACGCGGACCGCCTTGCCGCTGCGTGCCGACTCGGCAATCGCCGCCATGGCGCGAACGGAAGCGAGCCCGTCATCGATATTGGCGCCGCGCTGCGGCACGCCGTTCAGGACAGTGTCGGCAAAGCCTTCGAGCTGGCGGCGGAAGAAGTGGCCATCGGCACCGAGCGGACGATGATAGGTCGCGTCCTTCTCGGAGAAGATCTCGACATCACTCGATTTGAAATACCAGGGATTGTAGGTCTTTGCGATGATGCTGCCGTTCTCGCCATAGAGCTGGAAGCCCTCGAACCAGTCCATGCGGACGGCGACCGTCAGGTCGAGATGGCCGAGCACGCCATTGGCGAAGCTGGTCTCGACGAACCAGCTATAGGCGCCGAAGCGCTCCAGCAGCCGCGCCCGGACCTCGGTGATCTCGCCGCAGAGAAAGCGGGCGGTATCAACCAGATGGCTGCCATGCGCGAGCATGAAATAGCGCCTGAGGTCCGCCTTGGGATTCTCGCTCGGCTTTTTCGCCTGCTTGCTAGTGATCGGCAGCGGCTGGACGGCGTCGGTCATCGTGTAGCGGTGGGTGCTGTCGCAATACCAGGCCTTGAGCGAGAGCATCTGGCCCATCTCGGTCTGGATGAACTTTTCCGCGGCCTCCAGCCCCGGATCGAAGCGCTTCATGTGGCCGACCTGCAGGATCAGGCCCGTCCGCTCGACGACCTTCTTCAGCGCCTCCACCTCCTCGACATTGACGCCGAGCGGCTTCTCGCAGAGCACAGGCTTGCCGGCTTCCAGCGCCCGGATCGCCATCGGCACGTGAAAGCTGTCGGAGATCGCGACGACGACCGCCTCGACCTCGGGATCGGCCAGCATAGCGTCATAATCGGCATAGGCCTTGGTCGGCTCATAGGTCGCCCCCATGCGCGCCAGCAGGTCGGGCGCCGCGTCGCAGATCGCGTAGAGGTCGGCGTTGCGGGCCTTCACCGCGGATTCGAGATGGGCGAACTGGGCGATCGGGCCGCAGCCGAGCACGCCAACCCGCAGCCTGCGCGCGTCCTTCGTGAGCATAAAATATCCTTCTTGGCGTTCAGGCGAGCAGGGCTCGCATCGTCTCGCGATTGGTCCGGACGGCCTTGGCCGGGTCAGCGGCGGCGACGTCCGATTCTTCTTCGAGCACGAGCCAGCCGTTGAAGTTCGGGCTCGCGGTGACGATCTCGACCACCGCTCGCGTGTCGCAGATGCCGGAACCCAGCATCCGCCAGTTGCCGGCCGCGTCGACATCCTTCAGATGCAGGTAGCGGATGCGGTCGCGATAGGTGATCAAGGTGTCGAGAATATCCATGCCGCCGCGCAGGATATGGCCGGTATCCGGCACCCAGCCGAGCCGGATCGGGTCGGTCAGGGCAAATAGCCGGTCATAATCGGCACGGCTGAACAGCAGCGTGTTGTGGTGCGAACTGGGGTGCACGGCGACCGGCACGCCCGCCTTCTCGCCCAGCTCGGCCGCCGCGTTGTAGAGCTCCGCCGCCGCCGCGAACTTTCCCTCGCGATCGCCCGGCGACATCACGGTGGCGCTCCCCAGCGACAGCACCGCGCCTGGAAACGCCGCCACGAAATCGAGCGTGCGATCGATCATGGCAAGGTCGCTGGCGAGCCGGTCGGGCTCGGTGTAGCCGCTGTCGCTGGCGCAGGCGAAGGCAGCCAGTTCCAGTCCCCGCGCCGAGAGCGCGCGGCCAAAGGCCTCCGGCTGGCCGGCATAGGAGCCGATCATGGTGTCGGTGATCTCGATGCCGGAATAGCCGGCGCTGGCGATTGCGTCGAGCAGATCGTCCGGCCCGCCGCTCCAGCGGTCGCCGAGCATTTCCCAGGTATAGGTCTGGCAGCCGATCTGCAGCATGATGCGCGGATTCCACGTTTGCGGACGCCGCGCCCGGCGCGCGTCGACTACGGTTCGTTGAAATCATGCTTGCTGTTTTATGCGTAACGGTCAAGCATGATGATGCACGAATGCGCATCGAGGCGCAGAGTGCGAGTTCGGGGGAGGACTCGCACCGCGGCATAAGTCGGGGGAGACAGACATGAAGCGATTGGGAATTGGCGTCATCGGCTGCGGCAACATCGCCAGCACCTATCTGCGCAATGCCACCCTGTTTCCAGGCGTGGAACTGCGCGCCTGTGCCGACATGCAGCCGGAAGCGGCTCAGAGGCGAGCCGGCGAGTATGGTCTCCGCGCGCTGACCGTGGACGCGCTGCTGGCGTCTGAGGATGTCGATCTCGTCTTGAACCTGACGGTCCCGAACGCGCATTTCGAAATCTCGATGGCAGCGCTCTCGGCCGGCAAGCATGTCTTCACGGAAAAGCCCCTCGCCGCCACGGCCGCGGAGGGTCGCACCCTGGTTGCGGAGGCCAAGCGGCGGAACCTCGCCATCGGTTCGGCGCCCGACACGTTCCTGGGCGCGGCTGGCCGGCTAGCGCGGCGCTTGATGGATGAGGGCGCCATCGGCCGGGTCGTCGCCGGAACGGCCTTCATGATGGGGCGCGGCATGGAGCACTGGCATCCGGCGCCGCAATTCTACTACCAGCCGGGCGGCGGCCCGGTCCTCGACATGGGCCCCTACTACGTCACCATGCTGGTCAATCTGCTCGGTCCCGCGAAGCGGGTCATGGCGCTGAGCACGATCGGTGAGGTGGAGCGCAGGATCACGGCGCCCGGACCGAACCACGGCACCACCTTTCCCGTCGGCACGCCGACCACCATCATGGCGCTGATCGAGTTCGTCTCCGGCGCCAGCGTCACCCTCGGCATGAGTTGGGATGTCTTCCGGCATAGCAATCATCCGATCGAGCTGCATGGCACCGAGGGATCGATGCGCCTGCCGGATCCCGATACGTTTGGCGGCACGGTCGGTCTCAGCGCCCGGGGCGAGCCATGGCAGGAACTCTCCACCGCCGACACGCTGCACGGCCGCATCAACTGGCCCTATGACGCGCCCGATCGCGCCAACTACCGTATGCTCGGCGTCGCGGACCTCGCGCGGTCCCTTAGCGATGGCTCGCCGCCGCGCGCATCCGGCGAACTGGCGCTGCATGTTCTGGAGATCCTGGAGGGCATTCTCCAGGCCGGCGCTTCGGGATCGGCCGTCACCCTGCCAGAAAGCTCGGTCCGCCCCGCCAGCCTCTCCGAGGAAGAGGCCGCGCTGCTGCAGAACGATTGAGTTTCGCGCTTCCCGTGCAGGCGGCGTTAGCCATGCCAGCAAAGCGCGATGCAAAGCGGCGCCCGTCGTTCTATATTGCGCCGAACCCTATTTTCGGCTTCGGCGACAGGAGACCATGATGAGACGCTTTTCGTTGATCGCACTGGCAGCGTTGGGATTTGTTGCCGGCGCGACCGCCGCCAGCGCGCAGACCGAGGCTATCCAGCCGGTCGATTCGAGCCAGTTCCGCAATCTCTCCTGCGATGAGATCGCCAGCCGGATCCAGGCGCTGAACGTGCCGATCTCCAGCAACAACAACAGCTGGGACGAGCTTCGCCGCAACCCGACGCTGCAGTTTATCCTGCTCGGTATCCGGACGCCGAATCCGACTTATGAAGAGTTCATGGCGCATGTGCGCGGCGAACGGATCGCCCTGATCGAAGTCGCCGTCGCCAAGAACTGCGCCGCCCAGCGCGGCATCCAGTAAGCGCACGCGACGATCCTGACTCCACGAGGCGGCGGGTTTCCCTGCCGCCTTGTCCGTTCACGGGATCGACGCTTCCCGCTCTTCGTCTTGCTCGCAGTCCAAACGGGGTTAGCATCAATGTCGGGACGCGCCCGGATTGACTGGGTCGATTACGCCAAGGGGTTCTGCATCATCATGGTGGTGATGATGCATTCGACGCTCGGCGTCGAGAAGGCCGCTGGCGCGGAGAGCTGGCTCGGCCATGTCGTCGCCTTCGCCCGCCCCTTCCGGATGCCGGATTTCTTCCTGATCTCGGGATTGTTCCTCGCCAAGGTCATCGATCGCGACTGGCGCACCTATGCCGACCGTAAGATCGTTCACTTCGCCTATTTCTACGTTTTGTGGCTGGTCATCCAGTTCGCCTTCAAGGCGCCAGGCATGGCGGCTGAAGAGGGTGTCGGTGGAGCACTGGGACAGTTCCTGCTTGCTTTCATCGAGCCGTTCGGCACGCTCTGGTTCATCTACCTGCTGCCGATCTTCTTCGCCGTGACCAAGCTGCTGCGCGGCGTCCCGTCCTGGATCGTGCTGCTCGCTGCGGCCGTTCTGGAAATCGCGCCGATCCATACAGGCTGGACGATTCCTGACGAGTTCGCCTCGCGCTTCGTCTATTTCTATGCCGGCTATCTGTTCGCGCCGCAGGTATTCCGTCTTGCCGCGGCGGTCATCGCCCAACCGGCCCTGGCGGTGCTCGGGCTGGTCGCCTGGGGCCTCATCAACGGCTTCGCGGTGTTTGGCGGCGTCTCCGAAATGCCCTTTATTGGGCTTGGATTTGGCATCCTTGGGTCCTGCGCCGTCGTCGCCTTCTCGGCCCTGCTTTCCAAGGCCGATCTCATGGTGCCGCTGCGCTATTGCGGCGAGCATTCGATCGTCATCTATCTCGCCTTCTTCCTGCCGATGGCGGCGACCCGCGTTCTTCTGCTGCGCACCGGCGTCATTCCCGATCTCGGCACCGTATCGCTGATCGTGACGGCAATGGGCGTGCTCGTGCCGCTGCTGCTCTATTGGGCGGTGCGCGGCACGCGGCTGCGCTTCCTGTTTGAACGGCCGGGCTGGGCGCGCATTGACCGGATGAAGACGCAAGAATTCGCACCGGCGGAGTGACATGGCCGATAACCTGAAGCCCACGCTGGCCTGGCTGCGTGATGATTTGCGCCTTGCCGACAACCCCGCCCTGACGGCGGGTGCGAAGATCGCAGCCCCGCTCGTCGTCCTCTACATTCTCGACGAGATGAGCGAGGGCATCCGCCCGCTCGGCGGCGCGTCCAAATGGTGGCTGCACGGATCGCTGGCTGCGCTCGGGAAGGCGTTGGCCGAACAGGGGCAGACGCTCGTGCTGCGGCATGGCCCGGCGCAGGAAGTGCTGCTGGAGCTGGCGGCCGAAATCGATGCCGGCCACGTCTTCTGGAACCGCCGCTATGGCGGCGGCGAGCGCGCCGTCGATGCCGCCATCAAGGCGGCATTGAAGGAAAAGGGCGCCGAGGTCGAGAGCTTCCAAGCCAACCTGCTTTTCGAGCCCTGGACGGTGCGAACCAAGGCCGACCAGCCCTTTCGCGTCTTCACGCCGTTCTGGAACGCCTGCCGGGCGCAAACGCCGCGCGCGCCGCTTCCGGCCCCGAAGACCCTTCCCGCGCCGATCGCGAACCTCCGATCCGACGACCTCGAAAGCTGGAAGCTTCTGCCGACCCGGCCGGATTGGGCTGGCGGTTTGCGGGCCAGCTGGT
The DNA here is from genome assembly GCF_044452255.1 of Kaistia sp. UC242_56. Lineage (NCBI taxonomy): Bacteria > Pseudomonadati > Pseudomonadota > Alphaproteobacteria > Hyphomicrobiales > Kaistiaceae > Kaistia > Kaistia sp. UC242_56. The sequence goes on along the minus strand of NZ_JBIOAN010000002.1, from coordinate 2,607,230 downwards.
CGCCCGGCGAAGCCGGCGCGCAGTCACGGTTCCGGGCCTTTCGCGCGGAGCGGCTGAAGGACTATGCGGCCCATCGCGACGAGCCGGCCGCCGACGCGTCATCGCGCCTGTCGCCGCATCTGCGCTTCGGCGAGATCAGCCCGTTCCAGCTCTGGCATGGCGTATCGCCCGAGGCGCTCGGTGATACGGCAAAGATCGGGCAGGCCAATATAGACAAGTTCCTGTCCGAGATCGGCTGGCGCGAATTCTCCTGGCACCTGCTGTTCCACCAGCCCGATCTCGCCACGCGCAACTTCCAGCCGCGGTTCGACGCCTTTCCGTGGCCTGCCGTCAACGAGACCGCGCTGGTCGCCTGGCAGCAGGGCCGGACCGGCATTCCGATCGTCGACGCCGGCATGCGCGAACTCTGGCGGATCGGCTTCATGCACAATCGCGTCCGTATGATCACGGCTTCGTTTCTGATCAAGAACCTGATGGTCGACTGGCGCACCGGCGAGGCCTGGTTCTGGGACACGCTGGTCGATGCCGACGCCGCGAACAACCCGGCCAGCTGGCAATGGGTCGCGGGTTCCGGCGCCGATGCCGCGCCCTATTTTCGCGTCTTCAATCCCGTCCTGCAGGGCGAAAAATTCGATGCCATGGGCAACTATGTGAGAGCCCATGTCCACGAGCTGGCGGATGTGCCCGCCAAGCAGATTCATGCCCCGTGGAAATCTGGCGGCGTCGCCGAATACCCCGAGCCGATTGTAGATCTCGGTGCTACACGCGAGCGGGCTTTGCGCGCCTTTGCCCAGATGCGCGAGGATGATGTGGATTCGTCTTCCGGAATTGCGGAGGAATGAAGCATGATATTTCGCACGCGTCGAAGCTGCCGGGGAATGGTGCTTTGCCGGGCGGGTCCGGTTAAAGCCAGTCTGTGGGCCCGCTAGCCTCCCTGCCTCCAGTTCAAGAAAGCGATCATGGCCGTTCTCCCCTCCGTCATCGAAGCCATCGGCAACACACCCCTGATCCGCCTGCGCCGGGCGTCCGAGGAGACGGGCTGCGAGATCCTGGGCAAGGCCGAATTCATGAATCCGGGCCAGTCGGTCAAGGATCGCGCGGCGCTGTTCATCATCCGCGATGCGATCGCCAAGGGGCAACTCCGCCGGGGCGGCACGATCGTCGAGGGAACCGCCGGCAATACCGGCATCGGTCTGGCGTTGGTCGCGAGCGCGCTGGGTTTCAAGACGGTCATCGTCATTCCCGAGACCCAGTCGCAGGAAAAGAAGGACGCGCTCCGGCTTGCCGGCGCCGAGCTTATCGAGGTGCCGGCGGTCCCCTACAAGAACCCGAACAACTACGTGAAGCTCTCCGGCCGCCTCGCCGAGCAACTGGCGAAGACGGAGCCGAATGGCGCCATCTGGGCCAACCAGTTCGACAATGTCGCGAACCGGCAGGCGCATATCGAAACGACCGGCCCTGAGATCTGGGCGCAGACGGACGGCAAGGTCGACGGCTTCGTGTCGGCAGTCGGCTCGGGCGGGACGCTCGCCGGCATCGGCATCGCGCTGAAAGAACGCAACCCCAGCATCCAGATTGCCCTGGCCGATCCGCTCGGCGCGGCGCTGTTCAGCTACTACACCACCGGCGTGCTGAAGGCCGAGGGATCGTCGATCACCGAGGGTATCGGCCAGGGCCGCATCACCGCCAACCTGGAAGGCGCCCCCGTCGACGCCGCGTACCAGATCACCGACACCGAGGCGCTGGAAGTCGTCTTCGACCTCGCCGAGCATGAGGGACTGGTTCTTGGCGGTTCGTCGGGCATCAACATTGCCGGCGCGATCCGCCTCGCCAAGGCGCTCGGACCCGGGCACACCATCGTTACCATCCTGTGCGACTATGGCACCCGCTATCAATCGAAGCTGTTCAATCCGGCGTTCCTGCGCGAAAAAGGATTGCCGGTCCCCGCTTGGCTGGAACGGCACACGGACATATCCGTCCCCTACGAAAAGGCGCTGTAATGACCGAAACGACCCTGCTCTTCCGCGACGATGCCTATCTTTCGACCGCTGAGGCCAGGGTTGTCGGCATCAACGAGCGGGGCGGCATCCTGCTGGACCGCTCGATCTTCTACGCCACCGGCGGCGGCCAGCCGGGCGATACCGGCACGCTGGAGCGGGCCGACGGCTCGATGATCAAGATCGCGACCACGGTCTATGGCGACAGCAAGAGCCAAATCGTGCACGTGCCGGAGGAGGGCTCCACCCTGCCCTCGCCCGGCGAAACGCTCGTCCAGCACCTGGACTGGGCAACACGCCATCGCCACATGCGCATCCACACCGGCCTGCATCTCCTGACGGTTGCGCTCCCCTTCCCGGTCTCGGGCGGCCGGATCGGCGCGGAGGAAGGGCATCTCGATTTCGACATTGAAGGCGCGGTGCCGGCCAAGGAGGCGATCGAGGAAAAGCTCAACGCGCTCATGGCCGCGGACCACGCCGTCTCGACCGAGTGGATTACCGACGAGGAACTCCTCGCCAATCCCGATCTGGTCAAGACGATGAGCGTGATGCCGCCCATGGGCAGCGGTCGCGTCCGTCTCGTGCGGATCGGCGATATTGATCTGCAGCCCTGCGGCGGCACGCATGTGCAGACGACGAGCGAGATCGGCGCCCTGGTCGTGGCCAAGATCGAGAACAAGGGCAAGCAGAACCGGCGCGTGCGCATCCGCTTCGCCTGACGCCGCCAACGCATTCCAGTTTCGGGAGACGGACATGATCGACCGCGCCACCACCTTCGTTTCGACCGAATGGCTTGCCGACCGCCTGGGCGACCCGTCGATCTCCGTCGTCGACGCATCCTGGTACCTGCCGAATGCCAACCGGGACGCCGCCGCCGAGTTCCTGACGTCGCATATTCCAGGCGCCGTCTATTTCGATCTCGACAAGGTAGCGGACACCAGCTCCGGCCTGCCGCACATGCTGCCTTCGGCCGAGCAATTCGCGGCGACGGTCGGTAAGCTCGGCATTTCCGATACGCAGACGATCGTCGTCTATGACGGCGCCGGCCTGTTCTCGGCGCCGCGCGTCTGGTGGACGTTTCGCGTCATGGGCGCGAAGGATGTGCGGATCCTTGAGGGCGGCTTCCCGAAATGGGTCGCCGAAGGCCGACCGGTCGAGACCGGAGAAGCCAAACCGGCCGCCAAGACCTTCCATGCCGAGCTTGACGCGGCGCAGGTGCGTTCGATCGCCGACATGCGGGACCTGGTGGCGGACCGCAGCGCGACGATCGTCGATGCCCGGCCGGGCGAACGCTTTCGCGCCGAGCAGCCAGAGCCCCGCGCCGGCCTGCGTTCCGGGCACATGCCCGGCAGCCGCAATGTGCCGGCCGGGTCTCTCATTGCCGATGGCAAGCTGAAGAGCGCAGCCGAGATCGAGGCGGCGTTTGCCGCGGCCGGCGTGGATGTTTCGAAGCCGATCGTCACAAGTTGCGGATCGGGCGTCACCGCCGCGATCCTCACCCTCGCCCTCGGTACGATCGGGGCCAAGGATGTCGCGCTCTATGACGGCTCCTGGGCCGAATGGGGTTCGGCCTCCGATACTCCGGTCGTCACCGGACCGGCCGACGCGACATAGATCGGGCCGCTTCCATGAACGCCGGCGTCGTTGCCGTTTCCAAAAGCGCGGTGCATGGCTTCAGCAAGGAGCCGCAGCCGAGCATTCGGCTCATCGCGGGGCTGGGCGTCGAGGGAGACGCCCATTTGGGCGAGACGGTCAAGCATCGCTCGCGCGTGGCCCAGGATCCGACGCAGCCCAATCTGCGCCAGGTTCATCTCGTCCATCAGGAACTTCTCGACGAACTGCAGGCGCAAGGCTTTGCCGTCTCGCCCGGCACGATCGGCGAGAATATCACGACCCGGGGTATCGACCTGCTCGGCCTTCCGACCGGCGCGCGGTTGCGGATCGGACCCGAAGCGGTCGTTGAGGTCACCGGCTTGCGCAATCCCTGCGTTCAGCTCGACCGCTACCAGAAGGGCCTCATGGCCGCCACGCTGGACCACGACAGCGAGGGCAATCTGGTGCGCAAGGCCGGCATCATGAGCATCGTGCTTACCGGTGGCGTGATCGCCCCGGGCGACCCCATCCGGATCGAACTGCCCCCACCGCCGCATGTCCGGCTGGTGCGCGTCTAGGTACCTGCGCATGGGCTGAACAGCCCATTCAGGCGCCGTTCAGGGGCCTTCCGGCTATATCCCTCTCATGGTCGCCGCATTTTGGCGGCAAGCAGACGCGGGATTGGAACGCAATTCCGTTCCGCGTGTTGCGTGATCGGCCGGCTGAGGCCTAGCTGTAGGAAGCCCATGAAACCCTCTCATTTTCTTTTGCTTTCATCGGTAGCGATCCCGGTTCTGCTGGCGGGTCCATCGATGGCATTCGCCGAGCAGGTTCGCTCCATCAACGCACCGATTGTCGTCGCGCAGGCGGAGGACCGAGTCTCCCGGGCCCGCGAACTGCTCGAGCAGGCCCAGAACTCGCTGAAGCAGGCCGAAGAGACGGGCGGAGATGTCCGCGCTGCGCGTCGGGGTGTCTCCGAAGCCATGAAGGACCTTCGTTCGGCGGAAACGGCGGGTGGCGGCGGCGCGCCTGCGCCGGATGCCCGTGCGCCTGCGGAGACCGAGCCTTCCCGCCCCGCCCCCCGGCAGGCGCAGCCCAATCCGCCCGCCGACAAGGGCGCGCAGCCCAAGCCCTACCAGCCGCCGGCGCCTCCCGCCGATACCAAGAAGCCGGATGCCCCCGCGCCGAAGCCGGCACCGCCGGCCAAGCCCGACGCCAAGCCTGCGCCGGACAGCCGCGCGGCTCCCGACCGCAGGCCGACGCCCCCGGGTTCGGGTGAGACGCGGCCCCGGCCCCAGCCCGAGCCGGATTCCACCCGCCCGGCCCCCGGCCGCCGTCCTGACGATGCGACGGGTCGGCCGCCGCGCGGCGAACAGGCGCGTCCCGATGCGCCACGCCCCGGCAATGACCGCCCTCGGCCCGACGCACGTCCGCCGCGCCCGGGTGATGACGGACCGTATCGCGACGACTACCGCGATGGCCCGCCGCCCCGCGATATCTTCATCGAGGGACGCCGCCCCGGCGATCGGGAAGTGCCCCCGCCTCCGGGCGCCTATCGCGACGATCCGCGTCCGTACCGTCCCAATGGCCGGTTCATCGATGGCGGGCGCGCCACCGAACGGCAGATCGAGGATACGTTCCGCTCGGCCCCGGTGCAACGGATCGACCGTGGCTATTCGATCAATGAAATCCGTAGGGATCCCAGGGTTCGCGACATGGTGCGGCGTGTCGATCTCGACTCGATCACCTTCGAGTTCGGTTCGGCGCGGGTTCCGGATGATCAGGTGCGAAAGCTGCGGTCCATCGGTCGCGCCATCAGTCGCGTCGTCGATCGCAATCCGAATGCCGTGTTCCTGATCGAAGGGCACACCGATGCCGTGGGCACCGACCTCGCCAATCTCGAACTTTCGGATCGGCGTGCGGCGTCGGTGGCGGGTATCCTGGCCGAGTATTTCGACATTCCCCGCGATGCTCTCATCAGCCAGGGCTATGGCGAGCGCTATCTGAAGATCCCGACGGATGGGCCGGAGCGTCAGAACCGCCGCGTGACCATCCGCAACATCACGCCCCTGCTGCAGGGTCGGTAGTCACCGCAAAGCAAAAAAAGCCCGGCAGTTCCGCTGCCGGGCTTTTTCGTGTCTGGACGCCACACGGTCAGTGCAGGATCTGGCTCAGGAACAGCTTGGTCCGCTCGTGCTGCGGATTGGTGAAGAAGCTGACCGGATCGTTCTGCTCGATGATCTGGCCGCCATCCATGAAGATGACGCGATTGGCCACTTGGCGGGCAAAGCCCATCTCGTGCGTGACGCAAATCATCGTCATGCCTTCCAGAGCCAGCCCGACCATCACGTCGAGCACTTCCTTGATCATTTCCGGATCGAGCGCCGAGGTGGGCTCGTCGAACAGCATTACGCGCGGGTTCATGCAGAGCGAGCGGGCGATCGCCACGCGCTGCTGCTGGCCGCCAGAAAGCTGGCCCGGATATTTGTTGGCCTGCTCCGGGATCTTGACCCGGTTCAGATAGTGCATCGCGATGTCCTCGGCCTCGCGCTTCGGCATCTTGCGGACGTTGATCGGCGCCAGCGTGCAGTTCTCGAGGATCGTTAGATGCGGGAACAGGTTGAAGTGCTGGAACACCATGCCGACCTCGCGGCGCACCTCGTCGATCTTCCGGAGATCGTTGGTGAGTTCCTTGCCGTCGACGACGATCTTGCCCTTCTGGTGTTCTTCCAGCCGGTTGATGCAGCGGATCAGCGTGGACTTGCCGGAGCCCGAGGGTCCGCAGATCACGATACGTTCGCCGCGCATGACCTTGAGGTTGATGTCGCGCAGGACGTGGAACTCGCCATACCACTTGTTGACGTCGACCATCTCGACCGCGACGTCGGTGGAGGAGACCTTCAGGGCGGGCGCAACCGGCGGAAGTTCCTCGGTGGCGACGGAAAGATCCGACATCTTCAGTTCCCCTTGCAATTCATCTGCGGCCCCTGTCGAGCCGTCTTTCTGTAAAGGCAGCATAGCGCGACATCGAGAAACAGAATGCCCAAAACACCATGGCGGCGAAAATATAGCCCGTCAGTCCCGTCACCGGAGAGGCCCATTTGGCGTCGTTCGCCGAGGCCTGGATCTGTCCCAGGAAGTCGTACAGCCCGATGATGATGACCAGCGTCGTATCCTTGAACAGGGAGATGAACGAGCCGACGATGCCGGGAATGACGATCTTGAGCGATTGCGGCAGGATGATCATCCGCATCATCTGCCAATAGCCGAGGCCCAGCGCCTTGGCGCCTTCATACTGGCCGCGCGGAATCGCCTGCAAGCCGCCGCGAATGGTCTCGGCCATGTAGGCGGCGTTGAACAGCGCCACGCCGATCAGGGCGCGCAGGAGCTTGTCGAACGTCACGCCGTCGGGAAGGAACAGCGGCAGCATCACCGAGGCCATGAACAGCACGGTGATGAGCGGCACGCCGCGCCAGACCTCGATGAAGATGGTCGAGGCGAGCTTGACCACGGGCATCTCCGAACGCCTTCCGAGCGCCAGCAGAATGCCCAGCGGCAGGGACGCGATCATGCCGGTGATGGCGACGACCAGCGTCACCAGGAGACCGCCCCAATTGGCGGTCTCGACGGGGGACCAGTCCGAAATCGATGCCGCAGAGCGCGAGCACCGCGGCGACGCAGCCCAGGATGATCCCAACGACATTGCCGGAACCGGCGACAGGCTTGCCGGACAGCCAGGCGAACAGCCCGACGAAGAACAGGATCACCGCCGAAACGATGCCGAATTCGATGGCGAAGCGCAGCGGCGACGGCGGCATCACGCTGTTCGGGATGAGCCGGCCGGAGAACTGATAGTGGCCGCCCGTCAGCAGGATGAAGGCTGCGACCGGAAAGATGCCGAGCAGGAAGATGGCGTTGAGCCGCTTGAAGGGCGCGCGCGGGATCAGCATGGGGATCATGCCGATCACCAGCATCCAGAAGACGAGATCGACGCGCCAGCGCTCGCCGATCGGATAGCGGCCGTAGATGAACTGCGGAAGATAGGCCTTCACATAGGCCCAGCATGCGCCGGTCGATTGCAGGCAGGCCTGCCGGTCCGTTCCCGTCCAGGTCGCGTCAATCAGCGTGAAGCGGATGAACGGCGTCACGGCCCAGACGATGAAGGCCAGCAGAACGACCGTCATGACGCTGTTCAGCGGCGTCGAGAACAGGTTCTTCCGCATCCAGCCATTGATGCCGACGGAATTGGCCGGCGGCGCCTGGGCCGGGATGAGGGCGTTGCTGACGAAGGTTTGGCTTGGAGCATTCATGGCGCTGCCCTCACCGTTCGACCAGCGCGGCGCGCTTGTTGAAATAGCCCATGACCGCGGAAGTGAGGAAGCTGAGGCCGAGATAGAACAGCATCCATATGCTGACGACTTCGACCGCCTGCCCCGTCTGGTTCAGCACGGTGCCGCCGACGGCGACCAGATCCGGATAAGCCACGGCCACGGCCAGCGACGAGTTCTTGGTGAGATTGAGATATTGGTTGGTGAGCGGGGGAATGATGACCCGCATCGCCTGCGGAACCACCACCAGACGCAAGGTCTGACCCGAGCGAAGCCCCAGCGAGGCGGCGGCCTCGGTCTGGCCCCGGCTGACGGCCTGGATGCCCGATCGCACCACCTCAGCGATATAGGCGGCGGTGTAGAGCGACAGCGAAAGCAGCAGGCCGACGAATTCGGGGATGATCGTCATGCCGGAATCCGGCTGGAAGCCCCGCCGCAGCAAGGGTCCGGTTTCGTTGAATACCGGCACGTTGAAGTGCAGCGGCTGGCCGGCGAAGAAGAAGGCCGCCACGGGAAGGCCGATCAGGATGGCGAGGTTGATCCATCCAACCGGCGGCCGATAGCCCGTGGCGCTCTGCCGGGCCGCGCCCCATTTGGCGACGAAGATCATCAACGCGATGGCGATCAGGATGGCGGCACCGACCATCCAGGCGGTATCGCCCAGCACCAGCTTGGGCACATGCAGGCCGCCAATGTTGATGTGGAAGACACCAAACAGGGACCATTTCTCGCGCATGCCAGGAACGGCGCGCAAGACCATGAAATACCAGAAGAAAAGCTGCAGCAGCAGCGGGATGTTGCGCAGGAGCTCGACATAGGCGGTGGCGACGCGCGACACCAGCCAGTTGGAAGAGAGCCGCGCGACGCCGACGATGAAACCAATGACGGTCGCCAGGATGATGCCGAGGCCCGAGACGAGGAGCGTGTTCAGCAGGCCGATGAGCAGTGCCCGGCCGTAGGAGGACGATTCGGCGTAGGCGATCAGCTTCTGGACGATGCCGAACCCGGCCGTCCGGTCCAGAAAGCCGTAGCCGGCGGCGATATTCGCCTTCTGCAGGTTGCGCGCCGTGTTGTCGATGATGTCCCAGACCAGCCAGCCCAGGACAAGCACGAAGACGATCTGGAACGCGTAACCTCGGATCGTCGGATTGTTCAGAAGGGTAGCCATGCGTCCCCCTGCGGACGCCGCGCCTCTATCTGCCAAAACTGTATCCCCTCATCGACCGGAGGAACCGGTCTTTTGTCGGTCCATGCGCACGGTTCGGGTCTTGGCGCCCGTCACCGCTGCGAACCACGGACGGCGAACCGTCCGTGGTCGACTCGATCAAGTCAGCGGATCGGGGGCGCGTACTGGATGCCGCCCTTCGACCAGAGGTTATTCAGGCCGCGCGCGATACCGAGCGGCGTGGAGGGGCCGATATTGGCGTCGAAAATCTCGCCGTAATTGCCGACGCCCTTGATGACATTGTAGGCCCAGTCCGCGGGAAGGCCGATCGGCTCGCCGAAATTGCCCTCGATGCCGAGGAAGCGCTTGATCTCCGGATTGTCGGAGGTCTTCTTCTCGTCGATGTTGGCCTTGGTCAGGCCCAGCTCTTCGGCGTTCAGCAGCGCGAACAGCGTCCATTTCGCCAAGGTGAACCACTTGTCGTCGCCCTGGCGGACGGCCGGTCCGAGCGGCTCCTTGGAGATGATCTCCGGCAGGATCATGTGCTCGTCGGGATTGGTCAGCTTGAGGCGCTCGGCATAGAGGCCGGAGGCGTCGGTGGTATAGGCGTCGCAGCGGCCGGCCTCATAGGCCTGCAGCACTTCCTCGTTCTTCTCGAACGCCACGACCTCGTAGGGCATGTTGTGCGAGCGGAAATAGTCGGCGAGGTTGAGCTCGGTCGTGGTGCCGGTCTGCGTGCAGACCTTGGCGCCGGAGAGCTCCAGCGCTGACGAGACGCCGAGCGCCTTGCGGACCATGAAGCCCTGGCCGTCATAATAGGTGACGCCGACGAACTGCAGGCCGAGCGAGCTGTCGCGCGACATCGTCCAGGTCGTGTTGCGGGAAAGCACGTCCACTTCGCCGGACTGCAGCGCGGTGAAGCGCTCCTTGGCGTTGAGCGGCGTGAACTTCACCTTGGTCGGGTCGTTGAAGATGGCGGCGGCCATTGCGCGGCAGAAATCGACGTCGATGCCGCTCCACTCGCCCTTTTCGTCCGTGGCGCCGAAACCGATCAAATTGCCGCCATTGGCGCCGCATTGAAGAAAGCCCTTGGCCTTCACGTCTTCAAGCGTGCCTGCCCCGGCACCCGTTGCGCCTGTCAGCGCCATCGCGGCGCCAATCAGAATAGAAGCAATCTTCCTGTTCATCGTGCAGCCTTCTGTTCCCCTGGAATACCCGTCGTTTCAGGCCGATGCAGTATCGTCTCGTTACCGAGATCTTCGATCCAGCCATTCGACATGGATGGATCCTGCAATCTTCCCGATCCATCTGTACCGGGCACAATCCGCTTATGAATTGATCCTCGTCCCGCGTGTCGGAACTTGAATTGACCCGTGCATCACATGGCATTATGCCAAGCCGGTCAAGGGGGCGCGGTTCTGCCGACAGACCATTGTTTCAGCAAAGGTTTTAGAAAGAGGCACCAGCGTGGGAACGAAGTTCCCGCCCCCGCCCGCCATTTTCTTCGGAGTCCTGCATGTCCCGCAATGACAAGAATACGTCGATGGAAAAGCCGCTGACGCGCCTGGTGCGCAGCGGGCGGGATCACGACCTGACCGGTCCGTTCGTCAATCCGCCGGTCGTGCATGCCTCGACCGTCCTGTTCGAGACCTCCGACGATATGCTCGGCGGCCAGCAGCGCTACACCTATGGCCGTCGCGGCACGCCGACGATCGAGGCGCTCGAAATGGCGATGACGGAAATGGAGGGCGCCGAAGGGACCGTGCTCTGCCCGTCCGGCCTCTCCGCCGTGTCAACCGCCCTGCTCTCCGTGCTTCGGTCCGGCGATCATCTGCTGATGGCCGACAATGCCTACGACCCCGCCCGGAACTTCGCGCGCAACATGCTGCAGCGCCTGGGCATCGAGACAACCTTCTTCGATCCCAGGATCGGCGCCGCGATCGCCACGCTCTTCAAGCCCAACACCCGCGCGGTCTACCTAGAGAGCCCGGGTTCGCTGACCTTCGAGATTTCCGACATCCCGGCGATCGCGGCCGTGGCACATGCCCGCGGCGCCTTCGTGCTGGCGGACAACACCTGGGCTACGCCCTATTTCTTCAAGCCGCTCGAACATGGCGTCGATCTCGCGATCCTGGCCGGCACAAAGTATCTCTGCGGCCATTCCGACGTGATGATCGGCACCGTCGCCGCCAATGCCCGCACTCACAGGATGCTCCGGGACACGCATGGCGACATGGGCCTCTGCGTCGGGCCGGACGATATCTACCTGACGCTGCGCGGCATCCGGACCATGGGTGTCCGCCTCGACCGCCAGATGCAATCCGGGCTCACAATCGCCGGCTGGCTCGAAGGCCGGGCCGAGGTCGGCCGGGTGCTGCATCCGGGGCTGCCGTCCGATCCCGGCCACGCGATCTGGAAGCGCGACATGACGGGCTCCAGCGGCCTGTTCGGCATCGTCATGAACGATTGGAGCCTCGATAAGATCAAGGCGTTCCTGGACGGCCTGCGGCTGTTCGGACTCGGCTATTCCTGGGGCGGTTTCGAAAGCCTGGCGATCATCGGCCGCCCGAACCGCGCGGCCAGGCCCTGGCCGGTCGAGGACCGGATCATCCGGCTCCAGATTGGACTGGAAGACACGTCCGACCTGATCGCCGATCTGGAAGCGAGCTTCGCGCGCGTCAGCAATCTCAGCTGACGGCGCCGCTCTCGCGCGCCAGCTTCCGCTCGTGCAGAATGAACCAGACGTTGCGGAAATAGATGAACAGGCCGGCCGCCTGTCCGGCGATGAATACCGGATCCTTGCGGTAGATCGCATAGACGAGCAGAAGCGCGCCGCCGAGGATCGAGAAGGTCCAGAAGGCGGCGGGCACGACGCTCTTCTTGGCCCGCTCGCTCGCGATCCACTGCACGACGAAGCGCATCGTGAACAGCGCCTGCGCGACGAAGCCGAGCAGGATCCACACATCGAACTGCTCCACGAAGACGTGGTGCAGCCAGTTTCCAATTGCGCCGAAAAGATTACCGGCCATCGATCGTCACCTCTGTCGGCGCGGGAATATTCTTCCGCCGCCGGATCAACCACCACACACCGAATAGATCGAGAGCGCCGACGAGGCCGCGATCCAGGATGCCATATTTGGACGTGCCGTGACGACGGTTGCGGTCGACAACGTCGACATGCGCGACCTTGTAGCCTTCACGGATCGTCAGGGCCGGCAGGTAGCGGTGCCAGCCGTCGAAATAGGGAAACAGCAGGAAAACCTCGCGCCGGACCGCCTTGAGGCCGCAGCCGGAATCGCGCGTGCCATCCTTGAGGATCGCGCCGCGCAGCCGGTTGGCAAAGCGCGAAGCCATCCGCTTGGCGCCGGAATCGGTGCGCTTCAGGCGCTGGCCGGCGACAAGCGCCGTCTGCGGGCCGCCCTGCTCCAGCGCGTCCAGCATCGCCGGCATGAAGTCGGGATTGTTCTGGCCGTCGCCGTCAATCGTCAGCACCACGTCACCACGCGCGGCGAGCAGGCCGGTGCGGACGGCGGCGCTCTGCCCGCTCGACCGGGTATCTCGCATCGAGCGCAGCCAGGGCCGGTCGCGCATCAGTTCGCGGATCACGGCTGGCGTCGCATCAGTCGAACCGTCGTCGACGACGATGATCTCGAAACGGCGCCCTGCAAGAGCGGCGGCGATCTCACCGATCAGCTCCGGCAGGTTTTCCGCTTCGTTCTTGCACGGGATGACCACGGAAACGTCCGGCCGCGTCGTCAACCGGGCGTCCGCGTCATGGTGGGTCAAGACGGTTTCGCCGGGAGCGGGCATCGTCATAGGAACCGTCTCCGATGGATTTGAGCGCCGCGATCCAGATCCGCCGTCCCAGGAGCGCATCCAGAAGCCCGGCAAACAGGATCGCGACACGCGCGGGACTTCCGAAACTGATCCGGATCGCCGCAGTGCGCGCGGTTATAGAGCCGGTCGATCCGCGTGCAAAGCCCCAGCCTGCGGCGGCAAAACGTCCGGCCAGCCAAAGGCTGAACGCATAGCCGAAAATCAGCCCGGCCAGGATGTCGCTTGGATAGTGGGCGGCAACGACCACCCGGCTTGCTGCAATGGAAAGCCCTAGGATCAGAAGGCCCAGGCGCCAGCGCGGAATGACCAGGAAACCGATGGCGATGAGCGCCCCTGCTGTGGTCGCATGGCCGGAGGGGAAGCTCTGGAAGCGATAGGCGAATTCCAGCGGATGCAACGCCAGGGCGCCGTATTCGTCAAAGGTCGGCGGGCGTCCGCGTCCGATCAACTGCTTGGCAATGTTGACGAGAATTCCGGAGCCGGCAATCGCCAGGAAGATGTAGGCGGCAAGCGCACCGATCTCCGCCCAGGCAGCGCGGACCAGCGGCGGCACGATCTTCCAGCGGCCAGACAACAGCACCAGGACCACAATCCCGGCCGGCACCAGTTCCCATTGCGACTTGCCGAAATAGGAAAGCCAATCGCCGATGAAATAGACGACGCGGGGCAAGGCGCGGGCTCGCTCCACCGACAGGCCATCGAAGGCGAGCCCGACGATGGCAATCAGCGCCACGCTGATCACGACCAGCGCGAGGATGTCGGAAGTCTGGAAGACCGGCGCGTGGGTGGTCGGGCGCTGCTGCACCCGGCGTGCCCGCTCGGCAATCGCCGCGCAGTTCTCGCGCGGCCAAGACAGCCGCTTCTTCAGGCGGAAAAGCGCTACCTTCACGGCGTAGCGCTCCGGGGGACGAAGACATGCAGGTCGAGCATGCGGCCGCCGTTCAGCGCATAGCCGCGCACGACGCTCGCCTCGTCCACGATCATGCCGAGATCCTCGGCGCGTTCGTTGAAGCTCTGCAATTGACGCTTTTCGACAAAGGCGGCGCGGCAATCGCCGGCCGCGAGGAAGTTGGCGGCGCCGCTGCCTTCCGTCAACAACGTGTTCGTGCCGGCGAGAAGGACTAGGCTCGGCTCGGCGAAGCCTGCGCTGGCGAAGCGAGGGCTCGGGCACGTCAGGGCGGCATGGCCGGCGCGGGCCAGATTCTCGCTGATACGGGTCTGCTGATAGCCTGGCAGCACCATGCCGAAAATGCCGAGATAGGTGACGATCGCAGCTAGGACCGCGACGATACTGCTGGCAATCGGCGACAGGGCGAACAACCGGGCTGAGACGAGCCCGACCAAGGTGGCGGCCAGCAGGACGACGATACCGAGGACCGGCACCGCCTCGCCGAGCAGGAACGCGATCACGGCAGCGGCGATGGCGAGGGCGAAGGGAAACAGCGCGGCGCCGGACGCGGCGAAGCGGGCGAACCAGCCTCGCGTCCGAATGCCGCCGCCGTCGAGCGCGGCGGCCGTGGCAATCGCCATCAGCGGATAGAGCGGCAGGACATAGTGCGGCAGCTTGGTCGGCGTCGCCTCGACGGCGAGCCAGAAGGGGATCACCGACGCGACGGCATAGAGGATCACGGGTTGCCGGAAGCGGTCCATGATCCAGGATATTCCGGCGCTGAAATAGGCGGCGACCGGCCAGAAGGTGAAGAACATCAGCAGCAGATAGGCGCCGGGTGGGGCGCCGTGCGATTCCTGGACGCTGACGACCTTGCCGATCAGGTCCTTGCCGACCGCCTCTTGGAAGAAGGCGCCCTTGCTGGCGATGCCGATGGCGACGAACCAGGGCGCCACGACGACGAGCATCCAGACCAGGCCCGGCAACGGCGCCAGTTGCTTGAACCAGCGGAAAGAGCCGCCGACGACGGAGAGCAGGATCAGCGGACAGGCGATCGCCGCCAGCCCCACAGGCCCCTTGATCAGGATCGACGCGCCGAGCGCGGTCCAGAAGATCGCGGCGAGCTTGAGATTGCGCTCCGTCGACGTGGAGAGCCATGCCCGCGCCAGCGCGCCATGCGCCACAAGAATGGTGGCCAGCAGCACCGCGTCGGTCTTGGCGAGGCGCGCCTCGACGCCGAGCAGCACGGTGGAGGCCATGAGCAGCCCGGCCAGCAGGGCGACGCGCGGACGCCCGAAGGCCATGGCCAGCCACCAGGTCAGGCAGGCCGCCAGGATCGCGCCGATCATCGACGGCAGGCGATAGACGCCGATCGGCGCGTCCGGCCCCGTTCCCGTCACCCAGACCGCGATCGACTGCAGCCAGTAGATGCCAATCGGCTTTTTGTAGCGGGTCTGCTCCTGCAGCCGGATATCGAGGTAATTGCCGGTCTCGACCATCTGGTGCGTCGCCTGCGCGAAGCGCGGCTCGTCACGGTCGACCGGGGGGAGCGTCGCAAGGCCAGGCAGGAAGGAAAGCAGCGCCACGAGGGCGATCAGAATGAGGCTCGCGGAGGATGAACAAGCGATCCGGTCCACGGCGCTTTCGATTCTCGTGGCGAGGCGCGACCAGATCGCCCCTGTCCCGCCTGCGGTCGCCTCGGCTCTGCTCACGCGCCTACCGTCCCATTCCTGTCCGTGCCCGAAGCGAGCGGGATATAGCGAAGTCCGCGCCGCAGCAACAGCGGCACGCTGCGCCGCGCGGATCCAGCGCATGCGGGCGCGCGGATCCGCCTTGAGAAATCGATCACAGCCCAAACCGATTTGTCGTGCTAACAGACGGACATGGATGAATGGATCGCCCTTGGAATCATCGCCCTGATCGCACTGCCGATCATGGCCATTTCAGCCTTTGTCATGTCGCTCGGCGCACGCCGGCGCATCCGGGCGCTCGAATCACGCCTGCTCCTGCTTGAGCAGCACCCTCCCGCTGCATTGGCGGCAGCGCCCGCCGAGAGCCCGCCCCTTCCGACCGTTGACATTCTTGAGCCGACGCCTGAGGCGGACGTGGCAGCCCTCCCGCAGGAGGCTGACGAGCCGTCTCCTCTGGAGTTGGTGCAGACGCCCGCGGACGCTGCACCCAAGCCACCACAGCGGCCGAAGGAAAGCTTCGAGCAGAAGCTTGGCGCTCGGTGGGCCGTCTGGGTCGGCGGTCTGGCGCTGGCGCTCGGTGCGATCTTCCTCGTCCGCTTCTCGATCGAGGCCGGCCTGCTCGGGCCGGGTGTGCGCATCGCCTTCGGCGCGCTGTTCTCGCTCGTCCTGCTGGGCCTTGGCGAATGGCTGCGCCGTTCCGACCGGATCACGGCGATTTCGCGCATCCCGGCAGCCAATGTCCCGGGCATTCTCACGGCCGCCGGCACGGTCGGCCTGTTCGCCACGGTCTATGCCGCCTATGCGCTCTATGGCCTGATCGGACCCACGGCCGCCTTCATCCTGCTGGCGCTGATCGGCATGGCGACCATGGCCGCTGCCGGCCTGCATGGCGCCTGGCTTTCCGGCCTCGGCCTCGTCGGCTCCTATGTCACGCCGCTGCTGATCTCCAGCGACGCGCCCAACATCCTGGCGCTGATGATCTATCTGGTCGTCGTGACGACGTTCGCCTTCGCGCTGGCCCGGCTGCGCCTCTGGCGCTGGCTGGCGATCGCGGCCAGCATTGCCGCCATCCTCTGGGGCTTCGTCATGTTCGGCGCGGGCGCCGGCGCGATCGAAAGCGGCATCTATGCCATCCTCCTGCTCGCCCTCGCCTCGATCTTCCTGGTCGTCGATGTGCAGCGCGACACGACCACCGATAGGCCGGACTGGTTCGCCGTCGGCGTGCTGGCCGGTATTGCCGCCCTCCTCGTCGTCGGCGCGATCGCTCGCGATTATGCCTCGGCGAGCATTGCCGCCAGCCTGATCGGCGGCGCCATGTTGCTGTTGCTGGCACGGCGCTACGACGCGGTCGCCTTCGTTTCGCCGGTCGTCGCCATCGAACTGGTCGCGCTTCTGTTCTTCTGGCCGGCCGCGGCCCAGGCAACGCTCGAGCCGGTCACCTATATCGTCGATGCGCTCTCGACCTACTTCCCCCTCCCCGACGCGATCCGCATGTTCGGCATCGTCGGCTTGCTGGGATCGGCGGCGCTGATCGCGAGCGCCTTGACGCGGTTGCAGGCGCGACCCGAAGCCGGACCTTTCGCCACCACGGCGCACGCCGCGGCGGCCAGCGCGGGGCCGGTGGTGGTCGCCATCGTCGCCTATCTTCGCATTACCGGCTTTGTCTCCAGCATCGCCTTCGCCGCCGTGGCGCTGGCTCTGGCTGCCCTCTATGCCGTTCTGACCGAGCGCTTTGCCCGCCGCGAGCGTGACGGATCGGCGCTGGATCAGGTCCCGACCGGCCTGTTCGCCGCCGGCGCCATCGCGGCCATCGCCGCGGCGCTGACCATGGCACTGGAAGGCGGCATGCTGACGACGGCGCTGGCCCTCGCAGCTTTGGGCGCCGCCTGGGTGCAGTTGCGCCGCCCGATCGGCGTGCTGCGCTATGCGGTCGCCGTCCTGGCGCTGCTGGTGCTCGGCCGCATCGCCTGGGACCCCTACATCTTCGGTGTCCGCGCCGGGAGCGGCATCTATCTCTCGATCCTGATCGGCTACGGCATCCCTGCCGCCGCCTTCGCCACCGCCTCGGTTCTGCTGCGGCGGGTCCGCGTCGATCGCGCCGTGTTCGCGGCGGAAGCGCTGGCGGTGATCATGTCGGCGCTGCTCGTGGTGTTCGAAATCCGCGCCATCGTCTTCGGCGGCGATCTGCTGACGCCGGCAACCGCACTCAGCGAACAGGGCCTGACGACCGCCGCGGCCTTTGCCTTTGCGCTCGGTCTCTCGCGTCTCGCGCAGAGCCGACCAAGCCCGGTGTTCCGAATCGGTGGAGCGCTGGCCCGCATCTTCGGCTTGCTGAACGCGGTGATCGGGCTCGGCCTCGTGGTCAATCCGCTGTTCACCGGCGATCCCGTCGGTGGCGGCCCGGTGTTCAACGAAATCCTGCTCGCCTATGGCCTGCCGGCCGTTCTCGCCGGCCTGGTAGCCTTCCGCACGCCGCCGGCCAGTCTGCGCTGGCTGCAAGGCGCGACCGGCGCCGTGGCGCTGATCCTCGCCTTCGCTGCCGTCACGCTGGAAATCCGTTTCCTGTTCTCCGCCTCGCCGGACCTCTCACGCGATCCGATCGGTTCTGCCGAGTCCTATGCCTATTCCGCGGCCTGGCTGGCGCTCGGCATCCTGCTGCTGGCCTTTGGCCTCGTCTTCCGGCAAAGGGCGGCCCGATTGGCCTCCGCGCTGCTGATCGTGGTCACCGTGCTGAAGGTCTTCCTGATCGACATGTCGAACCTGGAAGGCGTCTGGCGCGCCCTCTCCTTCATGGGGCTTGGCGCGGTGCTGATCGGCATCGGACTCGTCTATCAGCGGCTGCTCTTCGGCGGGTCCCGCGCTTCCAGCGAGCCCGACGAGTTGCCGCCGGAAACAGGAACGCCGGCCGACACATAGGGCATTTGCCAGGAACTCCCTTCGCCCCCATCCGTTGGGCTAACGAAGGGAGAATTTCATGTCCGATCTGAACCGCCCCGTCCTCGCCACGCCGGGACCCGACGTGCCCGATCCGGGTCAGCCCCAGCCGGCGCCCCCGGTGCATGACCCGAGCCCGCAGCCCGACCAGCCGCAGCCCGGACCGGATATCCCTCCGATCCCGCCGCAGGAACTTCCGGGCAATCCTGATGTGCCCAATCCGGCGCCGCCGCAGCCCATGCCGCCGATGCATGATCCGCAGCCCCAGCCCCCGCCGAGCCCGACCCCACCCGACATCCAGCCGGTGCCGCAGGAATTACCCGGCAATTCGCCGCAGGAGATTCCTATGAACGCTCCGCGTGGCTGATCTGCCTTGACGCCCGCACGGCTCGGGGCCATGAAGTCCCCGAGCCACACATGCGCGCCACAGACACCCAATCCCCCATATTGCTTGTCGGCCCTTCGTGGGTCGGCGACATGGTCATGGCCGCGAGCCTCGTCGCGGCCATCCGCGCGCGATTTCCGGGTCGTGCGGTCGATGTCCTCGCCCCACCGGCGGCCCTCCCCATTGCCACTCTGATCGAAGGCGTCCGCAACGCGATCCCGCTTGGCTTCGGGCACGGTCAGTTCGGGCTGGCCGGCCGCTGGAAGATCGGTCGATCCCTGAAATCGGCAGGCTATGGCACCGCCATCGTGCTGCCCCGCGCCTTCAAGGCGGCCATTCCGCCTTTCGCCGCGCGAATTCCGGAGCGGATCGGCTATGCCGCGGAAGGGCGCAGCATCCTTCTGACCGATGCGCGCAACGACGCAGACCGCAGGACGGCCCGCACCATCGACCGCTTCGTCGCGCTCGCGGGCCCGGCCGGCCAATCGCCGGCGTCTCCGCGTCCCCGCCTCCTGCAGCCGGATGTCGACCTCACTGCCCTCGCAGACCGCTTTGGCTTGGGCAATGACCGGCCCGTTCTCGGCCTCTGTCCAGGTGCGGAATACGGGCCGGCGAAGCAGTGGCCGGCGGCGAAATTCGCTGCCCTCGCCCAACTCGCCGAGGAGGCGGGATATCTGGTGCGTCTGTTCGGCGGCCCCAAGGACAAGACGATCTCCGCCGAAATCGCGCGGCTGGCCGGCGTGCCGGTGGATGATCTCTCCGGCAAGACATCGCTGATCGAAGCGGCTGCGTTGCTCGGCCGCTGCGACGCCGTCGTCTCCAACGATTCGGGCCTGATGCATGTCGCCGGCGCTCTCGACCGGCCGCTTGTCGTCGTCTACGGCTCCAGTTCCGAGGCGATGACACCGCCGACCGCGCCGAATGCCGAGGTCGTCTCGATCGAGCTGTCCTGCCGGCCCTGCTTCAAGCGCGAATGTCCGCTCGGCACGCTGGCGTGCCTGGAGGGCATTGACGCACAGCGAGTCTTTGCGGCCGTGCAACGTGTGATTGCAGTCGCGCAAGCCGAAGCCGCCGGTTCCATCCACCGCTGACTTGCGCTATCCAACCGCCGACGCGCCGATCCGACGCGGGCTTGAGGGAAATGCCGATGAGCGTGAATTCGAGAAACGGCCGCGACACGATCCTGGTCACTGGCGGCGCGGGCTTCATCGGATCCAACATGGCGCGCGCGCTCGCGGCCGACGGCTGGCGGATCGTCGTATCGGACTGGTTCGGCACCGGCCGCAAATGGCTGAACGTCGCCGATATCCTGCTCGATGACGTCATCCGGCCCGAGGCCACCCTGGCCTGGCTGGAAGACAATCACCGTCGCGTCGAGGCAATCGTGCATATGGGGGCCATTTCGGCGACCACGGAGGCCGATGTCGACCTGATCGTCGAACGCAACATCCGCGCGACGCTCGACCTCTGGGCGCTCTCCACGCGACACGAAATACGCCTGATCTATGCCTCGTCGGCCGCTACCTATGGCGACGGCAAGGACGGCTTCGTCGATGACGAGACCCCGGAGCATCTGGCCAGGCTCCGTCCGCTCAACGCCTATGGATGGAGCAAGCTCGCCGTCGACCGCCGCATCATGGACGATGTCCGCGCCGGTCGCGCCACGCCGCCGCAATGGGCGGGGCTGAAGTTCTTCAACGTCTATGGCCCGTTCGAGGCGCACAAGGACGACATGCGTTCGGTGATCCACAAGATCTACCCGACCGCCTCCGCCGGCGAGGCGGTGACGCTGTTCCGCTCGCACGACCCCAACTATGTCGATGGCGGCCAGCTGCGCGATTTCGTCCATGTCGCGGATTGCGTCGATGTCGCCCGTTGGCTGATCGGCAGCCCCGGCGTCAGCGGCATCTTCAATGTCGGCACCGGCAAGGCCCGCAGCTTCGCGGATCTCGCTCGCGCCGTGTTCAGGGCCGCCGGCCGCGAACCGGTGATCGACTATGTCGACATGCCCGAGCGCATCCGCAACGCCTACCAGTATTTCACGGAAGCCGACATGACCAAGCTGCGCCGCGCCGGTTACAATGCCGACTTCCGTTCGCTGGAAGACGGCATTCAGAGCTATGTCGGTGACTATCTCGCCAAGGGCATCGCACTTTGAGCGAGGCCCTCCGTCCGGCGGCGTTTCTCGACCGCGACGGCGTCATCAATGTCGATCACGGCTACACCTACAAGCCGGAGGATCTCGTCTTCATCGACGGGGCGCCGGACGCCATCCGACGGCTGAACGAGGCCGGCTATCTGGTCGTCGTCGTCACCAACCAGTCGGGCGTCGCGCGCGGCTATTATTCCGAAGCGGATGTTGCGCGTTTCCACGAGCATATGCTGGCGGAACTGGCCGAGGCCGGGGCGCGGATCGACGCTGTCTACAGCTGCCCCTACCACCCCAAGGGCGTCGTCGCGGAATACCGGGTCGATCATCCCGATCGCAAGCCGAAGCCCGGCATGATCCTGCGCGCGGCGCGGGAGTTGCCGATCGATATCGTCCGCTCGTTCCTGATCGGCGACAAGTCGAGCGACATCGCGGCGGCCATGGCGGCCAATATTTCAGGACATCGCTTCTCCGGCGGAGATCTTGACGATTTCGTCGCCGGGGTGCTCCTACAGGCGGATGCGCCCATTCGGGCCAAATAGGATCTTTCGATGCTGGACGAACTGCATTCCGGACGCGTGGTCGTCATCGGCGATGTCATGGTGGACCGCTATATCACCGGCTCCGTCAGCCGGATCTCGCCGGAAGCGCCCGTGCCGGTGCTGCTGCATGGCAATATCCGCATCGTCGCCGGCGGCGCGGCCAATGTCGCCGCCAACGTCGCGGGGCTCGGTGCGGCGGTGACGCTGGTCGGCTATGTCGGCGCGGACGTCGAAGCCGATGAGCTTCGGACCGTGCTCGCCGAATACCCCGCCATCCACCTGAACCACCTTGTTGTCGACAAGACCCGCCCGACCGTGACCAAGACCCGGGTCATGAGCGGCCGCCAGCAGATCGTCCGCATCGACGCCGAGAGCCCCGGCTCGCCAGGCCCCGAGGCAGAGGCCAACCTGATCGCGGCCGGCAAGGCGGCCATCGCCGAAGCCGATATCGTCGTCCTCTCGGACTATGCCAAGGGCGTGCTCTCCGACTGGGTCATCACGTCGCTGATCGCCGAAGCGCGGGCACGCAAGGTGCCGGTGATCGTCGATCCGAAGCGCAGGACCTTTGACATCTATCGCGGCGCGACGCTGGTCACGCCCAACCGCAAGGAACTGTTCGAGGCGACCGGCCTCAACGACGATACCGACGAGGAAGCGGTGCGCGCCGCCGCCGCCGCCGGCCAGCAATTCGACGGCGACGTTCTGGTGACCCGCGCCGAGAAGGGCATGACGCTCTGGCGCCAGACTGGCGCGGTGACGCATGTTCCGACCGAGGCACGCGAGGTGTTCGACGTCTCCGGCGCCGGCGATACGGTGGTCGCCGCGCTCGCCGTGGCGCTGGCCTCCGGGCTGCCGCTCGAAACCAGCGTCGTCACGGCCAATGCCGCCGCGGCGATCGCCGTCAGCAAGCTCGGCACGGCCGTCGTGACGCGCGCCGAGCTGGTCGCTGCCCTCGATCGCACCAGCCATGCCGAGGACCGTGCCGGCGCGCTTGTCTCACGCGCTGATGCTGCCAAGATCGTCGCCCGCTGGCAGGCCCGAGGCTCGCGGGTCGTGTTCACCAATGGCTGCTTCGACCTGCTGCATCCCGGTCACATCGCGCTGATCGAGGCGGCGGCGAAGGAAGGCGACCGACTGGTCGTCGCCCTCAATACCGATGCCTCGGTCAAGCGCCTCAAGGGTCCGTCGCGGCCGCTGCAGGACGAGCAGGCCCGCGCCCGCGTCATGGGCGCGCTGCGGGCGGTGGACCTCGTGGTCCTGTTCGACGAGGACACGCCGCTCGAGGCCATCCAGGCGATCCGGCCTGACGTGCTGGTGAAGGGGGCGGACTATCGCGAGGACCAGGTCGTTGGCGCTGACTTCGTCAAGGCGCGCGGCGGCAAGGTCGTGCTGGCCAATCTGATCGCCGGCCGCTCCACGAGCGCGCTCGTCGCGGCGGCCAAGTCGTGAAGAGCCTCGCCTACGCCAAGGCCTGGGCGACCGAAGCAGCCCTTCCGCTCTGGGCCGAGACCGGCTTCGACCGGCAGCGCGGCCTCTTTCACGAGCGGCTGGATTTTGACCGCCAGCCGATCGCCCTCCCGGCAACCCGGCTGATGGTGCAGGCCCGCCAGATCGCCACCTTTTCGCGCGCCAGCCTCAGGGGTTGGCACAAGGGCGCGGACGAGGCCGTGGTCACGTGTCTCGCCAATGTCGAGCGGCTCTATCACCGCGGCGACGGCCATCCCGGCTGGATCTTTTCGATCGACGCGGACGGGAAGCCTGCGAGCCGGGTTCGCGATCTCTACGCCCACGCTTTCATCGTCTATGCACTCGCCTGGAGCCATCGCCTGACCGGCGACCCGCATGCGGTCCGCCTGGCGGACGAAACGCTCGCCGAGATCGACGTCGTGCTTGCCGCGCCGCATGGCGGATTTCTCGATGCCGCGCCCTCGGCCGACCCGACGCGCCGCCAGAACCCGCACATGCACCTGCTGGAAGCTGTGCTGGCGCTCTACGAGACGACCGGACGGGCGCGCGACTTCGCCCGTGCCGATGCGTTGGTAAAACTGGCCCTGGAGCGGATGATCGATCCCGAGAGCGGCGCCCTGCTCGAGGACTTCTCGCCCGACTGGAAGCCGCTGCTGCCGCGCGGCGAAAACCGCGTCGAACCGGGCCACCAGTTCGAATGGTACTGGCTGCTCGGCGAATATCGCCGCCTTGGCGGCATCGTGCCGGAATCGGTGACGGACCGGCTACTGATGTTCGGCCTCGATCATGGCCTGGACCAGTCGACCGGCCTGATCGTCGATGCCGTGACCGATAGCGGCAGCGTGATGATCCCGAGCTTCCGGTCCTGGCCGCATGCAGAGGGTGTCAAGGCCCTGGTGACGGCCACGCGCGAAGGCCAGCCCGGCGCGGCGGAGATGGCCGATCATCTGATGGCGAGCCTGTTGACCTTTGCGCCGGATTCACTCGAAGGCGGCTGGATGGACCGGATCGAAGCTGACGGTACGCCGCTCGTCGACCACATGCCGGCCTCGACGCTCTATCATGTGATGGGCGCGCTGTTCGAAGCCGAGGATGCGGCTACCTCAAAGGCCGCCGGCTGAGGCGAGGCGCAGCCGCCGCGCCAGGGCCTGCCAGACCCGATCGGCGGTCTGGTCGGCCATGCAGGGCGGTCCCTCGCCAAAGTCCGGCTTGATCCGGCATTGTGTCTGTTCGCAGGGCGCGCAATCGCGCGTCGACACGAACTCCTCGACGTCGGGACCGACCAACCCGGTAAGGCCGGGATTGGTCGGGCCATAGAGGCCGATCGTCGGGATGCCGAAGGCAGCGGCGAGATGGCCCAGGCCCGTATCGACCGTGACGACGCCGGCTGCGTTGGCGATCACCGGAATGAGGCTCTCCAGCCCGCCCGCCGGCACCTGTTCGACATTTGGCAGGCCGGCCGCGATCCTGGCCGCCCGCTCGGTCTCGGTCGCACCATGCGCGAACAGCTTCACGCCGAGGCCGGCCGCGCCACAATGCTTGGCAACGCCGCGCCAGCCTTCGACCGTCCAGGTCTTGGTGGCCCAGCTGGTGCCGTGGATCAGCACGACGCCGTCGCCGCTGCGCGTCCGGATACCGGTATTGGCGAAATCCGGCACCAGCCCCGCATCCGCCGGGCCTGTCGGCATCGGATAGCCGAGCGACTGCGCGAACAGCTTGCGGATGCGCGTGACCATATGCTCGGTTTCGGGGATGTCGTGGCCGACCTGGTAGAGCCAGGTCGCCATGCTCTCCCGCGCGCTGCCCTTGGCGAAGCCGTGGCGCGGCGTAACGCCGGAGAACATCCCGACGAGCGAACTCTTCATTAGCCCCTGGGCGTCGATCAGCAGGTCGTAGCCGCCGCCCCGGAGCATGCCGACGGCGTCCTTCATTTCGGCGAAGGTCTCGCGCGGCTTCTTCTTCATCCGGCGGATCGGCAGGGCGATGACGTTGCGCACGGCCGGATGCAGCCTTGCGAGCGGCGCGAACGCCTCGTCGACGACCCAGTCCAGCTCAAGGCCGGGAATGGCGCGCATGGCGTCCGTCACCGCAGGATAGGTGTGGACGACGTCGCCAAGCGACGAGAGTTTGACGAGAAGGACGCGCATCATCACCTTGCGGCCGGATCGGCCTTTCCTAGGCAATGCCGCAATCGCGCCGGCTTCGCAAGCGCGGCGATCGTCGGTTGACCGAGCGCCGCATAATTTTTACCAATAGTGAAACTTCACGCGGGAGACGACGATGACAAGGCTTGCCACCCTTCAATCCATGCTTCGCCAGAATGGCGTCGACGCGGTGGCGCTCGGGCCGGGCCCGCACATGGCCTATATCGCCGACGTGCATCCGCATGCCGACGAGCGCCCCTGCCTGCTGATCGCGACGCCCACCGGCGCGGCCATCCTGATGCCGGAGCTCAACGCCGACGAAATGCGGCGGCAGACCGACCTGCCCTTCCTCACCTGGTCCGACGCGACCGGGCCGCAGGCCGCCCTTGCCGCGCTGATCCAGTCGCTCGGCATCGAGAAGGGAACCAAGCTGGTGCAGGTGGACGAGACGATGCGCGCCGATTTCGCGCTGCTCGTCCTCGAAGCGCTCGGCCAGCCCAAGGCCGCCTTCGCCGCCGAGAGCGTCGGGCGCATGCGCCTTTCCAAGGATGAGGCCGAAAAGGCCGCGATCCTTCGCAATGCCGAGATCGACGATCGCGCCATGGAGGCGGCTTTCGCCGCGATCCGTCCCGGCATCACCGAGCGCGAGATCGCCGACGCTGCCCGCGCCGTGTTCGAGGAAGCCGGCGCGACGCCGCTCTTCACCATCATCGGTGCCGGCGGCAACGGGGCCTTCCCGCATTACGCGACCGGCGACCAGCCGGTGGCGGTCGGCGATGCCATCGTCATGGACATTGGCGCACGCTCCGGCTCGTTTTCCAGCGACCTCACCCGCATGGCCTTCGTAGGCCAGCCGAGCGAGGAATATCTCAGGGTTCACGCCGTCGTCGAAGCCGCAGTGAAGGCCGCCTGCGAAGCCGCACGCCCCGGCGTAGCCGCACGCGAGGTTGATGCGGCAGCGCGCGGCGTGATCACCGCGGCGGGCTATGGCCCCTATTTCACCCATCGCACGGGCCATGGCCTTGGCCTTGAGGGCCACGAGCCGCCTTATTTGACCTCGACCAGCGATACGATCCTCGAAGAGGGCATGGTGTTCTCGATCGAGCCCGGCATCTATCTGCAGGGCAAGTTCGGCATCCGCTTGGAGGAGATCGTGATCCTCGAAGCCGACGGTCCGCGGATCGTCAGTCGCCTGCCGCGCGAGGTCTTCGTGGCTCCCGCTGAATGAACCGGAGCGTCCGAAATCGGGCCTGACGAATAGCGGCCAGCGTCGTGAAAGGCGCTGGCCGCTTTTGGGTTCGATTGGGGAAGATTACGCCGTGATCGGCGTCGGCTGATTGAGCGCGCGGCGGTGGGCCACGGCAGCCCACAGCACGACGGCGGCGCCGAACTGGTGCAGCAGCGCCAGGTCCAGCGGCACGACGGCGACCAGGGTCGCGATGCCGATACCGGCCTGTGCGGTCACCAGCAGGGCCAGATGCCGTGCCCGGCGCGCGGCGGGCGTACGCGGCACCAGCTTCCAGGCCTGGAAGGCATGGATCATGGCGGCGATGAACAGCAGATAGGCGACAACGCGGTGGTCGAACTGCACCGTCATCACGTCCTCGAAGACGCTCCGCCAGGCGGGATCATAGTCAAACACGCCGCTCGGGATGATGTTGCCGGCCATCAGCGGCCAGGTGTTGTAGGTCAGGCCGGCCTTCAGGCCCGCGACGAGACCGCCCAGAAAGATCTGGAGGAAGACCACCACGACAAGAAACGTCGCCATGCCCTTGAGCGGCGCGGAGTTCTTGCGATTCTCGCCCCGATCCGGCACCAGCCCACGGCTGATCCAGACGGCGGCGCCGAGGATGAAGCAGGCGATGATGAGATGGATCGCGAGCCGATACTGGCTGACACTGATGCGGTTCACGAGACCGCTGGTGACCATCCACCAGCCGATCGCGCCCTGAAGCCCGCCCAGCGCGAACAGGCCGAGCAGGCGGGGAACCAGGCGACGCTCGATCCGGCCGGTCATCCAGAGCAGCACGAACGGGACGAAGAAGACCACGCCGATCAGGCGGCCGAGCAGGCGGTGGCCCCACTCCCACCAGAAGATCTGCTCGAACTCGTCGACCGTCATGCCCTTGTTGACGATCTCGTATTGGGGAATCTGCTGGTACTTGGCGAACTCTTCCTGCCACTCGACATCGCCGATCGGCGGAATCACGCCGTGAATTGGCTTCCATTCGGTGATGGACAGGCCGGAGCCGGTCAGGCGGGTCGCGCCGCCGACGACGATCATGGCGATGACCATCAGGATCACGGCGCCGAGCCAGAGGCGGATCAGGGCGCGATCCCGCTGCCTGTCCCGCACGGGTGCCTGCCCCGCCGTCGTCTTCGTCGCCAAACCGTCCATAGCCATCGCGCACCTCAAGAGCTCTCGACGGCTGGGCTTAGCGGCTCGGCGAGCCGGGGACAACAGAAGCCCTCGTCGCCGTACCAATCGGCCGCGCGACATCCGGTCGCGCAACGTCAGGTCGGGCGATCCGCCATCACGGCCTTTGCGGTTCACCGGCGAACGCGCTATTGCCACGACCACTGCTTCCGAACCCGCACGTCCTGCACGAAAGGCCCGACATGCCTATCCGGCTCCGCAAATTCATCGGTATGATCGCGCTGGTCGTCCTGGTGATCGTCTACGCCTTCGTCGCCATGGTCATTGCACAGCTCAAGCTGCCGGAAGCACCGCGCTGGGCCCAGATGCTCTACTATGTCGTCGTCGGTCTTGCCTGGATCTTCCCGGCCGGTGCCATCATCGCCTGGATGCAGAAGCCTATCGCGCCGAAGGACTAGCCGGCCTTCCGACCCAGCCGCGGATCCGGCGTTCGAGCGCGATCGGCACGCCGGAGAGCAGCAGGTCCAGATAGCGCGTGGACTGGTAGTGCCCGTTCATCGAGATGCGCGGCAAGGCGGTCAGCCGGCTTTCGGGCCCCAGCACGCCGCGCCGGGTCGTCACGGCGGTGGTAAAGCCCAGGTCCGACGCCAAATCGAATTCCCGTTCTCCGACCGTGCGGTGCGAGCCATAGGGATAGGCGAAATGACGAGGCCGGCGGCCGGTCATCGCCTCGATCCGATCGCGGCTTTCGTCCATTTCCCGCATTGCGCGCCCGCGCTCCAGCCGGGCGAGCGCATAGTGGCCGACCGTATGTGCGCCGATCGTGACCAGCGTGTCGGCGGTCAGCGCCCTCACCTCGTCCCAGGACATCATCTCGCGGGCCAGCATCTGCTGGGTATCGACGCCATAGACGGCAGCGGCGCGATCGATGGCGTCGCGCTGGGCGTCTTCCGCAACGCTGCAAAGTTGCAGCGCCAGTGTTCGCGCAGCGCCCCTCTTCTCCGAAAGCGTCGCGGTCGGCAGATCGAAAACCCGATCGCCGATGCGCATTTTGAGCCGCGGCGTCTGCTCGACCAGCGAGACCATGACCTCCCACCAGGGCACGGCGGTGCGATCGATCAGGCCCGTCGCCACATAGAGGGTGAAAGGCGCCCGGAGCGCCTTCAGGACAGGATAGGCCTCGGTGAAATTGTTGCGATAGCCGTCGTCGAAGGTGAGGACCACGAAGCGCCTGGCGCCCGGATCTGCCAGTCGTCGGCTCGCCTCGTCGAGATCGACGATGTCCAGCCCGCGCGCCGTGATGCGCTCCACTACCTGCCCAAGAAAGCCAGGCGTCACTTCGAGATGGGCGTTGGGCCGGAAGCCTGAGCGGCCGGCTGCTCGCACATGATGAAACATCAGGATGGCGCCGGCCCCACGAACATGGGGCGCAAAAAGCCGATGCGCGCCGCTCCAGTAGAGTGCGTTCAGGCCCGCTTTGTAGCCGGTAGTCTTCAGACCATGCATCAGAGATCCCAGCCGTCCGGGCCACATGCAACCATCCCATGCCTCATACGAACCCGATCTTTACGATAGGTTGATACCGTCGCAAGAACTTATGGGAAGCATTGGAATTCTAGGCATGGACGGATCAGACGCGCAGGCGCCGGCGGGCGGTATCGCGGTTGCGGATCTCAAGATCGCCGTCCACGCCTCGCCGCGCGAAATCACCGAGGACTGGCGCGCGCTGGAACACGCCCTGCCCGTCTCAGTCTACCAGAGCTTCGAATGGATCGACTGCTGGACCGAGACGGCCACGGCGCCGCAAGGCATCCGGCCTACCATCGTCTCGATCCGCCATGGCGCGCGCCTCGTTGCGGTCCTGCCGCTCGGCATCGAGCGTGTCGGCCCGCTGCGGGTCGCGCGGTTCCTGGGCGGTGACCATGCGAACATCCGCATGGGCCTGTTCGATCCGGTTTTCGCCGCTGCGCTCGACGCTCGATCGACGGGCGATCTGTTGCGCACGGTCGCGGGCCGGATCCGCGGCGTCGACCTTTTCGATCTGGACGCCCAGCCGATCGCATGGGCTGATATTCCGAACCCGCTTGCGGTGCACACGGATGCGACCCCGGCCCGGTGCGACGTCGGCATGATGCGGCTGGAAACGGATTTCGCGTCTGTGCTCAAGGCACACAGGGGCGCCAAGAAGGCCAAGAAGCGCCGGTGGCAGGCCAACACGCTGGAGCCTGTGGGAGGATTCACGCTGCGCCGCGCCGGATCGCAGGAAGAAGCGCTGGCGATCCTCGACACCTATTTCGCCCAGAAGGCGGCCTGGTTCCGCAGCCAGGGGATCGCCGACAGCTTTGCCGAGCCCGGCGTTGCGGACTTCTTCCGCGCGCTTGTCAGGCGACGCTGGAGCGGTGACGAAAGCGCGCTGATCGAGCTCGACGCGCTGGAATTCGATGGCGGCATCCGCGCGATCCTTGGCAGCGGGACGCAGTCCGGACGCCTGAGCGGCTATTTCATGTCGGTCTCGGACGATGATTGGCGTCGTGTCAGCCCCGGCGAATTGATGCTCTATGAAGTCATCGCCGCCAGTTGCGCACGCGGCCTCCGGGCGCTGGACCTCGGCCGCGGCGACGAGCGCTACAAGGCCTCCTGGCTGGACGTCAACGAGCCGCATGTCCGCGCCATCGTTCCCGTGACGCCGGCCGGTCGTGCCGCCGCAGCCTTGCTGCGCCTCGCCGACAGGACCGAGCGCGCGGTTCGCGGCAATCCGAGACTGTGGAAGCTGGCCAAGACGATCCGGCGCTGGCGCGGACGAGACGAGAAGACGCCCGCCGACGCCGACTGATCAGGCGACGGCAGCCTCGGGTGTCGCATCCTCGTCGTCGGCGGAGGGCGCCGTGGCGATCAGCACCATCACCTCGGCGGAGGTTGCGGCCTTCATCGCCTCCACGGCGCTTGTCGTGCCTGCATCGTCGGCGTTGCCTTCGGTGACGAGGATCACTGCGCCCGCCTGGGGCGCCATCTGCAACGCCAGTGCGGCGTCTGCGTCCAGCAGGATCTGGTCATAGGTCTGATCGAGCGCTTCGAGGATGCTGACGAAACGCTCGCCCTTGGCCGCCTCGGGCCCGAACTCCAGCAATCCGTGCGGAATGAGATGGGCGCGGGAACGGCGGTCGCGGAAGATGACCTGCGCGAACGAGGCGATTCCAGCGAAGAGGTCGGTGAGGCCCGGCAGACCCTCGCCGGCCGCCATAGCCTTGCTGTCCGCGCCATCGGCATGGAGATCGATCAGCAGCACGCGGTTGCCCCGGCGCGACAAAGCGCGGGCAAGGGCCACGGCGGCCAGAGGCCGCCCCGCCTCATCCGGCCCTGCCATCGAGATCAGCACCCGGCGGGCTTTCGAGTCGACGATGTGGTCGACGATCGAATTCAGAGAATCCTGCGCCTCCGCGCTCAAGCCGCGTCCAAGAGCCGGTCCGGCCGCGACCAGGGTCGGCACGACCTCGGGGGCAGCGTCGTTCCAGCGCTTCCGGTCCTCGACCGGTACGGCGGTGGGCGCGAGCGGTGGCGGCTCCACCGAAATCCGGCGCAGCGCCCTGCCCGAGGTCAGTTCGCGGATCAGGATGATGGCGATGGCAAGCAGCAGCAGTGCGATGGTCGCCGCCGCCGTGATCGGCAGCTTCTTCGGGAAGGTCGGCTCCAGCGGCACGGCGGCGCGCGAGATGATGCGGGCATCGGCCGGCAGGTAGTTGCCGTCCTGGCGGGACGACGCTTCGCGGTAGCGCTTAAGGTAGCTTTCCAGCAGATCGCGCTGCGCCGTGGCTTCCCGCTCCAGCGCCCGAAGTTCCACTTCATCATTGTTGGTCTGGCCCGTCGCCGCCTTGGCGCGCGTCAGATCCTGGCCGATATCCGCCTCACGGGCCCGCGCTGTCGCCGCCTCGCCTTCAAGGCTCTGCAGGATCCGCGTCACCTCGCGACGCACCTGCGCGTCGAGGTCGGCAAGCTGGGCGTTCAATTCCCGGAGGCGGGGATGCGCCGGCAGCAGCGTCGCCGACATCTGCGCGATCTGCGCCCGGAGCGCTACCTGCTGTTCGCGCAGGCGCTGGATCAGCTGGGAGTCACGGACATCGGGCACGTCGGGCGTGGTGCCGCTGCTCAGGCTCTTACGGACCGTCGCCGCCTTCGCTTCGGCGGCGGAACGGGCCGCGACCAAGCGGGCCAACTCGGTGTTGAGGTCGTTCAGCTTCTGTTGCGCCAGCGAGGTGTTGTTCTGCCCGCCGGAAAACAGACCGTGCTCGGTGCGGAACGCCTCAACCTTGCCCTCGGCCGTCGTGACCTTGCCGCGCAGATCGGCGATCTGCGATTCGAGCCAGCGAGTGGCGTCGGCATTGGTCGACCGGCGCGCCTCGCGTTCCAGCGCCAGATATTCGTCCGCGACCGCGTTGGCGACCTGGGCCGCGAGCTGCGGATTGGTCGACGAGAACCCGACCGTGATGACGCGGGTCTTGTCGATCGAGAACACGTCCAGCTTGTCCGCGAAGCGCTGCAAGACGCGCTCTTCGAGCGGCCCCTCCGCGACGGGCCGCCCCAGCCCCATCCGGACCAGCATCTGGTCGAAGGAGGGCAGGAAGCGCGGCTTGTTGAATTCCTTGAGCGAGGCAAGGCCGAGCGAATCGACCACCGTTGTCGCGAGGTCGCGCGAGCCGATGAGCTGGACCTGGCTGGCGACGCCCTCCGAATCGAGCAGCGCCCTTACCTCGTCCGCGCCGGCACCGGCACGCGTGATCTCCGATTCACCGCTTTCGATCAGGATCTTCGTTTCGGCCGTATAGCGCGGCGTCACGAAGTTCAGGCCGATATAGAGCGCGCCGGCAAACAGGATGGAAAAGAGCAGCAGCCAAGGCAGAGCGCGCAGCAGCGCGCCAAACAGCGCGCGCATGTCGAGCTCGACATCATCGATTTGCCCTGGGCGGCCATCCGTCATAATCGCGTCTATTCCCGTGCCGATGCAGCATCATCGAAAATCAGGGTAACCACCGCGTTAACTTCGGCCGCGATGCGGTTAAGACGCCGTGGGAAGACAACCGCCAACCCGCCGAACTTTACGCGCCATTAACCATGACAGACGACAGTCCGGTTACAGATTCTCTCGCGAGCCGGACGCCATGCAGATGCGATTCTTTCTTTTCGTCGCGACCCTTATCGGCGCTGCCTTGCTCGGCGGCTGCGCCAGCCCCTACCCGCCCCAGGACCCTGCGACCTACAAGGCGCTGATCGCCCCCTATCGCCTCGATAGCGGCGATCGTCTGCGCGTCGTCGTCTTCGGTCAGGCCGATCTCACCAACAGCTACACCATCGATCAGGCCGGCTATATCTCGATGCCGTTGATCGGCGCGGTGGCGGCGCGCGGGCGCAGCACGCAGGAAATGGAAGGCGACATCGCCGCCAAGCTGCGCAAGGGCTTCGTCCGCAATCCGGACGTATCCGTCGAAGTCGATCGCTATCGGCCGTTCTTCATCATGGGCGAGGTCACGAGCGCCGGCCAGTATCCCTATGTGAACGGCATGACGGCCCAGACGGCGGTCGCGATCGCCGGCGGCTTCACGCCGCGCGCCCAGCGCGCCGATGTCGATGTCACGCGTCAGGTGAACGGAAAAGTCACCACTATCCGGCTATTGCCGACGCAGCCGATCTTCCCCGGCGACACCGTCAACGTGCGCGAGCGCTTCTTCTGAGCCATATGACCGAGCAGCCGGACGATTCTCATGCGCGCGAGGGCGCCAAGCTAAGGATCGTCCACTGCTTCCGGTCGCCGGTCGGCGGCATCTTCCGGCACGTCCGCGACCTCGCCGAGGCACAGGCCGCCGAAGGGCACAGCGTCGGCATCGTCTGCGACTCCTCGACGGGTGGCGCGCGCGAGGAAGAGCTGATCGAGGCCCTGCTGCCGCATCTCGAACTCGGGCTGCACCGGACGCCGATGAAGCGTCAGGTGTCGCCATCCGATCTCCTCGCCTTCCTGCGGCTGTTCCGCCGCATCAAGGCGCTCAATCCCGATATCCTGCATACGCATGGCGCCAAGGGCGGTGTGTATGGACGCGGTATCGGCACGCTCTTGCGGGTCTTTGGTTCCAGCGTGGCTCGCATCTACTGTCCGCATGGCGGCAGCCTGCACTATGACGCCGCGACGCGCTCAGGCCGGCTGTTCTTCCGCATCGAGCACTGGCTCGAGAAGATGACCGACGCGCTCGTCTTCGTCAGCGAGTACGAGGCGCGCACCTACAGCCAGAAGGTCGGCCCTCCTCGCAAGCCCTGGCGGATCGTGCCCAACGGCATCCGGGAAGAAGAGTTCGAACCCGTCGCCACTCGGCCGGATGCCGCCGATTTCCTCTATATCGGCATGATGCGCGACCTGAAGGGCACGGACGTGTTCATCGACGCCCTGGCGCGGCTGCGCGACCGGCGCGGCATCGCCCCGACGGCGGAGATCGTCGGCGACGGCCCCGATAAGGTGCGCTATGAGGCGCAGGTCCGGCGTCTCGGCCTTGAGCCGACCACCCGCTTCCACCCCGCTATGGGGACCCGCACCGCCTTCGGCATGGCGCGGATCGTCGTCGTGCCGTCGCGGGCGGAATCAATGCCTTATGTCGTGCTGGAAGCCGCCGCCGCGGCCCGGCCCATTGTCGCGACGCGGGTGGGCGGCATTCCGGAAATCTTCGCGGCGGAACAGCAGCGCCTGGTGGCGCCCGGCGACGTTGCCGCGCTTGCGGAGGCGATGGACCGGCTGCTCGACCAACCATCCCGCGCGGCGGCCGAGGCGCAAAGGCTGCGCGAGATCGTCCATCCGCGGTTTTCGATCCAGCACATGACCGATGTCGTGAGCGCGCTCTATGGCGATTGCCGCCGGCAGTCCGAAACATCCGGCAGCCGGCGGCCTCTGTTTTAGCCCGCGAGGGCAATGCGCGAAGTCTTAGCGCCCCACATATCGTCTAGGGGGAAGGTACGCGCCTCAGCGCTCGGTCCACACCGCGAGCTCGTAGCCATCCAGATCGGTGAAATGGAATCGGCTTCCGCCTGGAAAATCGAAAGTCGGCGTGGTGATCCGGGCACCGGCCGCTTCGAGACGCTTCTGCGTCTCCGCCAGATCCTCGGCGTAGAGGATGATCAGGGCTCCACC
This sequence comes from Kaistia sp. UC242_56, assembly GCF_044452255.1. NCBI lineage: Bacteria > Pseudomonadati > Pseudomonadota > Alphaproteobacteria > Hyphomicrobiales > Kaistiaceae > Kaistia > Kaistia sp. UC242_56. Next base: position 2,572,570 of record NZ_JBIOAN010000002.1, on the reverse strand, counting down.
CGGCCGGGGCGTTCCGGGTGTGAAGCCGCCCGCCAGCCGGCCATCCGTGAATTCGCAATAAGCCGGACCGAATTCGGTGAAGGTCCAGCCGAAGACCTCGCCATAGAAGGCTTTCGAGCGAGCGATATCGCCCACGGCGAACTCGATATTGTCGATCTGGCTATCCTTGCCGCGCATGCCCATGACTCATTCTCCGTTGTTGGAACGTGAAGCCATTTGGGCGAAGGGGCAGCGCCACGTCTTGGACAAAACCGCCAGTCACCGGGAAAGTTGACGCAGGAATGCCCCGGCCGACATGACGCAAAGCGACTGGACCTCGCGGTTGAGGTGGGCCTGATCGGCAAATCCCGCCTCGGTCGCCAGCGCGGCCAGACTCATGGGCGGCGACCGGCGCGCCATCGCCTGGAAGCGCTGGAACCGAAGAATTCGGTCCAGCATCTTCGGGCCATAGCCGAAATGTTCGCGGCTGCGTCGCAGGAGAGTGCGCTCGCTGATGTCGAGGCGCTCGCGCAGCACCGAGACCGGCTCTGCCGCGCCGAGGCCCTCGCCCAGCCACGCGAACATCCGTTCCGCGACAGGATCCGGGCTCCCGTCCGGAGGGGACAAGGCACGAATTCCATCCAGCAGCGACCGAGCCCTCTGGCCGGTCGATACCGTATCGGCGATCGGCTCGACGACATCACGCAATCGGCGTGCGCTCCAGATATCGGCCAGATCAACCGAGCGCCCGACCAGCTCCGACATGGGCAGGCCGAGCCAGCGTGCCGCCGCGCCGGCGCGAAACCGCGCTCCCAACACGATCGAACCGGCCGCCAGCACGGGCCTCGCGACGGTGATATCGGGACCGGCCACGAGCACTCGCTCATCCCGCCAGACGAGATCCACGCAGCCATCCGGAACCACATCGACGGGACCACCCGAAGTGGCGGCGGCGCGATTGATCCAGACGCATTGGAAATGACCCCGCAGGGCTATCGGCGGCGCGAATTCGCGATAGAAGCCTGCCTGGTCGGCAAGGGGATTCGTGACGGGCTTGTCTTTCATCGCGGAATCCCGCTTCGCTGACGCTGTCGAACAGCGCGTCTCCCGCGGGTCTTAGCTCCAACCACAATTCTCGTCGACTGCGTCGCCGCGATTCGCGGCAAAGGTTTGTTAGCGCTCAACCGCTACTCTGTTAGCAACATGTACAGTTTGGCCAGGCCATGACGTTCGAACCCCAGCAGCGCCTCGAAACGAACGCGATGCGCGGCTCGCTGAATGACCACGCACGCGCGGTCGCCGCCAGCCTCTCGACAGAGGCGATATCGCCACGCCTTCTCGCCGGCGCGATCCAGGTGATCGAGGCCGTTGCGCTGCTCCTCATCGGCGGGCTGTCCTGGCTCGTCTCGTCGCAGGGCATGGCTACGCTCGGCTGGGGTGAGGCCATGCTGGTGATCGCCGCGCCGGCGATCGCCATTCTCGGCATCCGCTGGATCGGCGGCTATGCGGTGGCGGCGCTTCGCAACTACCTGCCGATTCTCTCGCGCATCCTGATCGGCTGGGGTCTCACCATCGCCATCGTCGCGGCGGGCAGCTTCTTCTTCGAGCTGGAGACGGATGGCCGGCGAGCCTGGCTCGGCATCATGTTCCTGCTCGGCGCAGCGTTCTTCATCCTGGAGCGGGTGACGGTTTCCGCCCTTGTCGAGCGCTGGACCAAGGCAGGGCGGCTGGAACGCAGGGCCGTCATCGTCGGTGGCGGCGAACTTGCCGCGGAACTGCTGACGGCGCTCGGCGACCCCACCTCCACGGATGTCCGCATCTGCGGCCTGTTCGATGACCGGAGCGGCGACCGGTCGCCGGAAGAGGTCGCGGGCGTGCCCAAGCTTGGCACGGTGTCGGAACTGGTGGAATTCGCCCGCCTCGCGCGGATCGACCTGCTGATCGTGACGCTTCCGATGAGCGCGGAGAGCCGCGTTCTGCAGCTTCTCAAGCAGCTCTGGGTCCTGCCGGTCGATATCCGTATCTCGGCGCTCGGCAACAAGCTGCGCTTCACGCCGCGCTCCTATTCCTATCTCGGCCCCGTCCCGTTGATCGATCTGTTCGATCGGCCGATCGCCGGCTGGAACTCGCTGCTGAAGCGTGCCTTCGACATCGTCTTTGCGACCCTCGCGCTGATCCTGCTGTCACCGGTCATGTTGATCACGGCCATCCTGATCCGCCTGGGCAGCCCCGGACCGGTGCTGTTCCGCCAGAAGCGCTACGGCTTCAACAACGAGGTCATCGACGTGCTCAAGTTCCGCTCGATGTACCATCACATGCGCGACCCCTCGGCCAAGATCGCCGTCACCAAGGGCGACCCGCGCGTGACGCCGATCGGACGCTTCATCCGCCGCACCTCGATCGACGAGCTGCCGCAGCTGGTGAACGTGCTTCGCGGCGACCTTTCGCTGGTCGGCCCCCGGCCGCATGCGGTCAATGCGCATACCGAGAACCGGCTCTGGGACCAGGTGGTCGATGGCTATTTCGCCCGCCACAAGGTCAAGCCCGGCGTCACCGGCTGGGCGCAGATCAATGGCTGGCGCGGCGAAGTCGATACGCCGGAGAAGATCCGCCGCCGCGTCGAGTTCGACCTGCAATATATCGAACGCTGGTCGGTGCCGTTCGATCTCTACATCCTGATGATGACGCCCTTCTCGTTGATCAACGCCGAGAACGCCTATTGATGCGTGTCGTGACGAGGCCGAGCGCGATACCGGCGGGCATGGTCGCCAACGCGACCATCGGCACCCTCGTCTTCCTGAGCGGCTTCGTCCTCTATGAGCCGGCCCCGTCCGACCTGCTGCTTTGCATCGTCGTCGCGATCTGGGCTTTTCTCGGGCTGAAGCTCAGCCGGCCGATGCTGCCGATGATCGCGTTGATGCTTGCCTATCAGGCCGGCGGCCTGCTCTCCTTCACCCAGCTCAAGGTGTTCATGAACCCGTCGATCTACATGGCGACGACGGCGTTCCTGATCATCTCGTCGATCTTCTTCGCCGCCGTCATCCAGGTCGATACCGAACGGCGATTGCGCACGATCGAGAAGAGCTACATCGCGGCCGCGATCCTCTGCTCACTGATCGGCATCCTCGCCTATTTCGGCTTGATCCCCTATGCGCAGCTCTTCACGCTCTATGATCGCGCCAAGGGCGTGTTCAAGGATCCGAACGTTTTCGGGCCCTATCTCGTCCTGCCGCTGGTGGTGCTGACCCGGGCGGTCCTGACCGACAAGCTGAAGAACTCCTTCTGGCGCATGGCCGGGATCCTGATCCTGCTGGCCGGCATCTTCCTGTCCTTCTCCCGCGCCGCCTGGGGCCTCGCGATCTTTGCGCTGCTGCTGGTGACGCTGCTCGCCTTCCTGACCGAGCCGCGCCAGAGCCGTCGCCTGCGCATGCTCGCTTATATCGCCGGCGGCATCCTGGTCGTGGCGCTGCTGCTGGCGCTGCTCCTGTCCATCCCGGTGGTGCAGGACCTTTTCAGCCAGCGGTTCAAGCTGGTGCAGGAATATGATGGCGGCCGGCTCGGCCGCTTCGAGCGGCACATCATCGGTTTCTTCATGATCCAGGAGCAGCCGCTCGGCCTCGGCCCGTTCGAGTTTGGCAAGATGATGGGCGAGGACGAGCACAATATGTGGCTGAAGGGCTTCACCGCCTATGGCTGGCTCGGCGGCTTCTCCTACATCGCGCTGGTGATCTGGACGCTGGTGATCGCGACTCCGCTGGTGTTCCGGAACCGGCCCTGGACCGCTTTCATCCAGAGCGTCTACGCCGTCTATCTCGGCCATCTGATGATCCATAACGTCATCGACAACGACCACTGGCGGCATGTCTTCCTGATCTACGGACTGCTCTGGGGCATCTATGCGTTGGAATGGAAGACGCAGCGCGTGGCGCGGCTGGAACGATCCAGGCCGCCGCCGCTCGTGTTCGGCCCGGTGCCTCTACCGCGCGCAAGCTGAGCCGGGCTCACTGGAACGAATAGAGCCGGATGAGATCGCTCGGCGCGACAAACAGCTCCCGCGTGCGGTCAAAGCCCGCCTCGCGGCCGAGCCTCGCCCATGTCGACGGGGTCTCGGGATAGTCAGCCTGCGAGATATGTCCCCACACGACCTCCCACTCGGCGTCGTCATAGGCGCTCCAGTGTGGACGCTGGGCCTCAAGGCGTCGCATCCAACCCTCCCGGCTTTCGCCGTCCGGGCGGGAGTTCTCGTAGACCAGAAAACGCCCGCCTTCGCCAAGGAACACTCGGATGGCCCGCATGAGGCGCAACTTCTCCTCGGTCTGAAAGTGATGCAGCGACAGCCCTATCCAGACCACATCCACTGAATCCCGGCGCGCCGGCAGCAATTCGGCGAAATCCCCATCATGGAGGGTATAGGGACAACCGAGCGCGGGCAGCCGTTGATCGGCCATATCGAGAGCCGCGCGCGACAGATCTATCCCTTCATAGTGTGACACGGCCGTTCCCTGGAGCGCTGGAAGGCTCGCGCTTGCATCGCCGCAGGCGATGTCGAGAAAGGAGAACGGACGGACGATTTCAGACACGAGGATATGATGCAGGCACGCATAGGCCTCGCGGTGGAAGAGATAGTTGTTATCGATCATCTTCCGATAGATCTGCCAGTCGCGCTGGAAGATCTGCTGGGTAGGCAGGTCGGCACGGGCCGGCCGCGCTTCCGACTGGGCAAGTGGCTCCATCATCGCCTCCGGTGCGCGCTGCCGGCGCCGAGCAGAGCCGGGATCGGACTGGGGCTGCGGCAAACCGACAGCAGCCACCAGTCTATCATGTCCGCACCGCAGTTCTTCCCGGCGAGCCTCGCCTTTCGATAAGGCAGAGGCTCCGATTGTCTCGCTAGAGCGTGACCACCTGCTGCGTGTGGATCGACTCGTCGGCGGCGAGCACGATCTTCAGGCTTTTCACGCCATCGTTCATGTGATCCGTCAGATCGAGATCCTCTTCGATCGCCTTCAGCAGGTAGAGTTGCTCACGCTCGCACAAGGCATTGTGATCCGGCTCGTCGGAGACGTCGATGCGCTCGTCCGGCCTGCTCATGTCGGCATAGTGGCGAAGGATCTGGCTGGTCTTGGTGTGGGCGTTGATGTCATCCGACTTCACGCCCGCATTGTTCTCGGCCATGACGATCGAGGCCGAGCCCTTCGGCCCGAACACGTCCTTCACGAAGAAGGCCTGCTCCGAAACCATCGGCCCCCAGCCTGCCTCGTACCAACCGACCGAGCCGTCCTCGAACATCACCTGCAACTGGCCGTAATTGTTGATCGGCACTTCGTCCGTCAGTCGTGCGCCGATGGCATGCACGCGCACCGGCTTGGCCGAGGTCATCTGGCACATCACGTCGACATAGTGCACGCCGCAATCGACGATCGGCGGGAAGCTCTGCATCAGCCGCTTGTGCCACTCCCACGTCTCGCCATTCGACTGCTGGTTCAGATTCATGCGGAAGACCAGCGGCGTGCCGAGCTCGCGCGCGATCTCGATGAACTTGATCCAGCTCGGGTGCTGGCGAAGGATATAGCCGATGACGAGCTTGCGGTTCGTCCGCTTGGCGACTTCGACGACGCGTTCGGCATCGGCGGCCGAGATCGCCATCGGCTTCTCGACGAAGACATGCGCGCCCGCTTCCATCGCCTTGATGGCGAAGTCGGCATGCGTGTCCGGCATGGTGTTGACCGAGACGACGTCGGGCTTCAACTCCGCGAGCGCCGTCTCGAAATCGTTGAACTTCGCGATGCCCTGCAGCTGCGGCGGCAGCTCGACCTTGTCGATGTTGCGCGTGCAGAGACCCACCAGCTCGTATCCGTCGATCTTGGCATAGGCGAGAGCGTGGCTCATGCCCATATTGCCGAGACCGACGACGAGAACCCGTTGCTTGGCCATATCGCTCACCCCTGTCCGATCCTGATGACATTGCCCGTTCGGGCTGATTCCTCCGCCGCAAGCGTCGCTTCCAGCGCCGCCGCCGCATCCGTCGGCACGCCCATCACCGGCGTCTCGCCGGCCAGCGCGCAATTCGCGAAATAGGAGAACTCGTCCCTCAGCGCGCCGCCGCGCACGCCGTTGAACTCCGGCCAATAGGTCGTGTCTGGGCTGTGCAGCTTGTCGCTGGAGACAATGCCGAGATTGGGGAAGGTATCCTGAACGTGGATGATGCCTTCCGTGCCGATGATCGACATGCGCTCGTCAATGTCGAACGGCGTCTTCTCCGGCATGCACCAGACCGTCTCCAGCGTCGCGGTCGCGCCGCTCTCGAAGCGGTACATGGTCTGGCCGATATCGGGATGCTTCAAGTTGCGGACCGAGATCGTCTGCGCATAGGCCGAGACGATTTTCTCCCCGGTGAACCAGAGCATGATGTCGGTGTCGTGGATGGCGTCGCCGACGATCGGTCCGATCTTGTTGAGGATGGTCGGCGTCCAGGCGGCGGGAATGTTCCGCCGCGACGACAGCGCTACGATCTTGCCGATCTTGCCGGCGTCGATCGCCTGCTTGGCCATGCGGTAGCGCGGATTGAAGCGGACGATATGGCCGACGAACAGGATGCCCTTGGCGCCCTTCGACGCTTCGATGATGGTGCGAGCATCCTCAACGGTCGAGGCGATCGGCTTTTCCAGAAAGACGTGCTTGCCCGCCTTCAGCGCCGCGACGGCGGGGCCGACATGCTGGTCCCACATCGTGCAGATCGACACCGCGTCGATCTCGGGATCGGCCAGCATGTCGTTGTAATCGGCATAGGTCTTGGCGACGCCGAACTTGGCGCCCATCGCGGCGAGGCGATCCGGCTGGCGCGTGCAGAGTGCCGCAAGCTCGAGATTAGGAACGCCGATGATCGTCTCGCAGTGGATCTCGCCGAACCAGCCGAGGCCGATGACGCCGATGCGCAGCCTGTCCATGTCTCTCCCCCTCAGAAATCTTCGAGCGTCAGTTCGCGCGACATGACGATGTTGCCCGCCGTCAGTCCGCAATCGACCGGGATCGCCGCGCCCGTCACCGCGCTGGCAGCGTCCGACGCCAGGAAGGCGACGACGCGGGCCACCTCGATCGGGTCGACGATGCGACCCAGCGGATACCAGCGCTGCAGCGTCTCCAGCACCTTCGGGTCCTTCTTCGCCCGCTCGTCCCAAAGCGGCGAGCGCACCGTGCCTGGCAGCACGATGTTGGCGCGGATGCCATAGCGGCCATATTCCATGGCGAGCGCCTTGGTGAGCGCGATCATGCCGGCCTTGGCGGCGCTATAGGCGGGGTCGCCCAGCGCATGCAGCGCGTTGACCGAGCCGACATTGACGATCGACCCGGAACGCCGCGCCACCATACCGGGAAGCACCGCATGGGCGCAGGCATGCGCACCGCCGAGATTGCCGTTCATCTCGGATTGCCAGGCGGCCGGGTCGGTCTGGGCCAGCGTCGGATGATGCGAATAGCCGGCATTGTTGACGAGGATGTCGATGTCATCGGCCGAGGCGAACGCAGTCGTGACGGCCTCCGCCGATCCGATATCAACGACCGCCACCTTGGCAGCGATGCCCTCGGCCGCGAGGCTTTCGGCCAGGCCCAGAACCTTGTCGCTCTTGTCGAGCGCGAAGATGGAAGCGCCCTCGCCGCCGAACAGCCGGCAAAGCGTCTGCCCGATGCCGCCCGCGGCGCCGGTGATGGCAACGCGCTTGCCCGCAAATGTCGCGCTCATGGTGAATTCCTCATTCCCGTTTCCGTCCGACGCGCCGCCCTCACTCGAACCAGCCGTCTTTGAGGTAGCGCATGTATTCGAACACCACGCCGTGCTTCAGCACGAACACGACCTCGAGAAACTCGCCGACAATGAAGGGCGGGATCAGGATCTCGACATCCCTGAGATGCGGTTCCAGTTCCTTCACCCGGTAGGCGACGTGCGGCGTGTTCTTGATGATCTCAGGCACCGGGCTATCCGGCGCGTAGCGCAGGAACTCGATGTGCTCGGGGTGGTTTCGCGGATTGGTGACCCAGATCCGGCTCTGCTCGACCCAGTTTTCATCCGGCTGCGGCTCGGTCGTGGTGATGCCGACATGGTCGAATTCAAACATCCTACCCCCCCGCAAAGATGAAGGGCGGCGGCACGCTGGCGCCGCCGCCCTATCTATCAGAGCGCCGCTTGGATCGCGGCGACGTCGACGGCCTTGTAGGCATCCGAAAGCTGGAAGGCGTCCGCGTCGGCCTTCACCTTGGCGTGGTCGAAATCATTCGCCGCCGCGATGAACTGGTTGGTGGTGACGTCGGCAGCCTTGAACACCTTGGAGACCTGGCCGATTTCGGCGATCGCATCGAAATAGCCCTGCCAGCTGTCCTCGATGTGGAAGCCCCATGCCTTGCGCTCATCCCAGCGCGCATGCATCAGCGCCGTCTGCTGCATGAGCGACTCGGTCGCGACGGTGGGATCCATCTGGCTGGCGAGACCCGGGAACTGCTCCATGGTGATCTGGGTCGCGGCGCGCGGATTGATCCAGCCGAACTCCATGCCCATCGCCCAGCCGCGCAGATACTTCTCATAGGCCGCGACCTTGGCCGGATCGGAGAGATCCGACTTGCGGATCACATAGGAGTTGGCTGGGAACTTGGAGACGTTCTTGCCGAGCAGGTAATCGAAATCGAGCCCCTGCCCGCGCCACTGCGCGCGCAGACCTTCCCACGACAGCGCCGCGTCGGCCTGGCCCTGCGCCAGCGCCTGGCCCCAGGCGCTGACCTCGACATACTTGACCTTGCTGGTATCGACGCCGGCCGCCGCCAGCATGGGATTGGTGATCGCCTGCCAGCCGGAGGAGCCGAGCGCGATGGTCTTGCCTTCGAGACCCTTGAGGTCGGCCGGGGCCTTGCCTTTCGGGAAGGCCAAGTTGAACACGTCGCCGGCCATCACGTGATAGGCGGAGACGAGGTCCATGCCCTGCTCCAGGCCGAGCGACAACACGCCGGGCGACGGATAGCCGAAATCGGACTGGTTCTGGTCGACCAGCTTGACCGTCGCGGTACCGTCCTGCGGACCAGCCTCGATGACGGTCTTCAGGTCGCCGAAATACCCGTATTTCTGGCCGACCCAATAGGCGAAGTCGTCCAGCACCTCGAGCGTGCCGCGCGGCGACACCCAGCGGACGGTGATCTCTTCGGCTTCCGCCATGCCCGTGCCGCCCAGGCCGATGGCCGAGATGGTCACGCCCGCCGCTGTCACCTGCAGAAGCCGGCGACGATTGATCATCAGGTTCGATAGGTCAGTCATTGCAGTTCCCTCGTTTCTGTCAGGCAACGATCGGCGTCAGGCTTCCCAATTGGCCCATTTCTTACCGACCCAGAAGAAGAACACGTAGATCGAGATGCCGATGATCGCGAGCAGCGTGATGACCGCGAAGAATTGCGGCATCCGGATCATCGACGAATAGTAGTTGAGACGGTTTCCGAGCCCCTCCGCGCCGCCGACCATCTCGGCGCCGACCGTGGTCAGTAGGCCGAAGATCGAGCCGACCATCAGGCCGACGATGATCATCGGCATGGCCATGGGAATGCGGATCTTGGTGAAGATCTGGAAGGTCGAGGCGCCGAACGAACGGGCGAGCGCGATCTTGGCGAGATCGACGCGGCGGAAACCGGTGGCCGAGTTGATCATCACCATCGGCCCGGAGGCGAGGGCCACCGCGATGATGCGCGGCTCCCAGCCGAAGCCGAAACGCAGCACCAGCAAGGGCACGAGCGCCAGCATCGGCGTCGTCACCAGCAGCAGGATGTAGGGCGTGACGATCTTCTCGGCGAAGGGAAACTGCGTGATCACCGCCGCCAGCACGAAGCCGATCGAGGCGCCGATGGCGAAGCCGATCAGCAGCTCGCAGATCGTCACGACCAGGTGTGGCCAGATGAACTTCCATTCGGTGATCAGCGCCATGCCGATCTGGCTCGGCTTCGGCATGATGTATTGCGGCACCTGGAAGATGCCAAGCAGAAGCTCCAGGCCGCCGATGATGACCACCGCGACCAGGATGATGATGAAGGTCTCGAAGGCGCTGCGGCCGCCGCCCGAGGTGAGCGAGGCCAGGCCGCCGGAAAGGCTGGCGCCGCCGGCGGTGTCGGGCTTGGCGCCGAAAGTCGGGATCTGGTCGCGAAGTTGGCTGTCCACGTGCACTATCCTTGAACTTTGACTGCGACCGTCAGGCTTTGCGGTGGTCGATCATCGCCTTGATGGCATTGACCCGCTCGATGAAGGCCGGCGTCGACTGCACGTCGACGCCGCGCGGGCGCGGCAGGTCGACATCTACGATCTCCTGAATCCGACCGGGACGCGCCGACATCACGACGATGCGGTCGGCGAGAAACAGCGCCTCGACGATCGAATGAGTGATGAAGATGATGGTCTTCTGCGTCTCCATCCAGATTTCCTGGATCAGCAGGTTCATCTCGTCGCGCGTGAAGGCATCGAGCGCGCCGAACGGCTCGTCCATCAGCAGCACGGACGGATTGACCGCAAGGCTGCGGACGATCGAAGCGCGCTGCTGCATGCCGCCGGAAAGCTCGCGCGGCATCTTGGTCTCGAAGCCCTTGAGGCCGACGCGCTGGAGCAGCGCCTGGATCCGCGCTGTATCCGGCGGAATGCGCTTCAGTTCGAACGGCAGCTCGATGTTCTTCTCGAGATTGCGCCAGGGCAGCAGGTTCGCTTCCTGGAAGATCATCGCGATCTCCGGGTGCGGCTTCAGGATCGGCTCCTGGCCCAGCCGGATCTTGCCGGCGCTGAGGCCATGCAGCCCCGCCATCGACCAGAGCAGCGTGGACTTGCCGCAGCCGGACGGCCCGAGGATGCAGAGGAACTCGCCCTCCTTGACCTCCAGCGAGACATTGTCGAGCGCATGCACGACCCCGCTTCGCGCCTGGTAGAACTTGCTGGCTCCCTCGACGACCATTTTGGCCGGTGCGGCCGCGCCTGCGCGCGACAAGCCAAGAGCATCGATAGCGTTCACGCTAGCGCCCCCACATTCCCTGAAAGCTGCCGGCGGCCTTTGCGGCTCGTCCCGTCAGCTCTGTTCCCCGTCCGCCCTTATTGGCGGTTCATTCCTGAAATGATGTTACAATAATTCGATCTCCGCAAGGCCGAATGCCGGCGCGGGCGAAAACATCCGCCTGCCCTCGAAGCCAAGCCTTTCTGCGGAATATGTTCGATCGCAATACAAAATAGTCCGTGCCGCCATGTGGAACGCACGTGCCGCGCCCCGCGGTAGCGTCCTTGTCGAAGCCGTGAAAACATGTAATTCAATTTCTTGCGTCCATGGTCGCGGCGGTCGCCTGCCATCGGACTCGGCTCGCGGGACGCGAAGACAGGCGGCGGGTCGGAGCTGCCGTCGCATCAAGCCTTGAAGAGACTGCCGGATGCCCTCGCGAAAGCCCCCCGTCTCCACCGCTGCCATCGACATCGTCTCGCGGATCGAGCGGGTGGAAACCGACCTTTCGCCGGCCGAGCGGCGCGTCGCGGAAGTGGTGCGGCAGGATTTCGAGGCGGCAACGCGGCTCACCATCGCCGACCTCGCCAGCAAGGCAGGCGTCAGCCAGCCGACGGTGACGCGCTTCTGCCGTTCCGTGGGCTGCCGCTCGTTCAACGAGTTTAAGATCGGCCTGGCGACGACCCTGACCGTCGCCGCGGTCTATCTGCGCTCCGACCGCGTCTTCAGCGACGATGTCGGCCAGCTGGCGCAAACGATCATGATGCGGGCCGCCACGACGGTGCGCGAGACGCTGGACCAGTTGGATACTGCGGCCGTGGGCGCCGCCATCGACGCCTTCGCCAAGGCGCGGCGCATCGATCTCTATGGGCAGGGCGGCGGCTCGGCCGCGATGATCGAGGATGCGAAGCTGCGCCTGTTCCGGCTCGGCATTCCCGTCTCGGTCTACACCGACGGCCACCAGATGCGCATGTCGGCGGCGACGCTGCAGCCGGGCGATGCCGTGTTCGCGATCTCCAACAGCGGCAATTCTCGGGCCGTGATCCAGGCGGTCGAGATCGCCGGCTCGTTCGGCGCGACGACCGTGGTGATGACCCGGCCCGGCACGCCGCTTGCCAAGGCGGCCGGAACCGTCATCCCGATCGTCATCGAGGAGGATGGCAACATCCTGCTGCCAACCCCGTCACGTTACGCGCATATGGCGGTGATCGACACCATCGCGGCCGGCGTGGCGGTCAAGCTAGGCGGCAAGGGTCGCGAAGCACTCCGCCGCGTCCGTTATACGGTGGCCAGCATCGGGATCGCGATCCCGACGCCATCGACGGATCCCGGCCCCTTGAACCAGGCCGTCCGGCCCGACGAATAGAAGTCGCCGTATCAGCGCTTGGGGAGCACATCCGCCTGGGCGAGCAACCGGCCATCCGCCTGCACCTCGCGCAGCAATCGGCTGAGTCCCTCGTCCGAAACCAGGTCGATGGCCTCGCTGAGATTGCACCAACGGCGCTTGCGTTCGCCGCGCTCGCGCCACTGCAGCAGGGTTCCACGGACGCGCAGGGCGAACACCGTGACGATGCAGTCGACGGTCGACTGGTCGCGCAGAATCTTCTCGTAATTGTAGGAGCCCAGCGCGCGGTCATCGACGTCGCCGATCACGCCGGCTTCCTCGAAGGCCTCCGTAGCCGCACTCTCATGCGCCGAGCGCCCCTCGGCGAGCCAGCCCTTCGGGAACAGCCAGCGGCCCCGCTCGCGCGAGGTGACGAGCAGCACGCGAATATCGCCATGCTTGTTGCGCCGCCAGGGCAGCGCGCCGAACTGCTGGAAGGAATCTCCGTCCTCGATCGGGGTCCGGCGGCGCGATGGCCGCTCCAGGATCAACTCGTCCATCAGATCAAGCCTCCGACATCCCAACGCACAGGGGCGGCGAGGAAACACTCAAGCCGGCGCGCATGGCAAAGCACCGCGAGCAGGTCGCGGTCGCAGGGGAAGTCAGGAAGAACGAAAGCGTAAACATGGATAGCTCCGGCTAGGTGCACCCGGCACAGCAAATTGGCCGCAAATCGACGATCTGAGGTCCCCGGAGTGGAAGAACTGCGCGGTAATCAGCTCGACAAAATGCCACTCCGGGAGAAATCGCGCGTTTTCCCGGGCAGCCTGGCAACAAAAAATCGGATCATCATAGACATGATGAAATCCATAATCCGCGAATCTGACTAAACTATGATGCACCCTAGGAAAATGTGACCCCGATCACAAGCAATATGTCCCCCTCACTGTCCAAAGCGCCCCTCGAGAATGGCCCGAAGGTTGAGCCGATGTAGAAGAGATGCCGGCTTAAGACGCAGTTGAGTAAAATACGGGCCCAATGGTTGCCCATCTCGCCATGGTTCCTCCTTCACCTTGAACGTCGCGGCGGCGGACATGCCTGGGGACAGACAAGACCGCCTTTGTCCGGTGGCCCGTCCTGCCGAAGCCATCGACTCATCGACGGAGTTGCCGGCTTCCGCTGCGTCTGGCATCCCGCGGCGCCAATCCTTCTAGCGATCAGCGCTGACGAAGAACGCCGCACGGGGTTAATAGGATCATAATCTCCTTTCCCTGTTGCGGGGCCGCTACAGCGCCAAATCCCCTACGTAAGCTAAGGGAAGGATGAACTTTCGCGTGGAGGGGGGGGGGGATTTCATGCGCGCTCTTTATTTGGCGGCCATCGCTGCCGTGGTCACGTCTTCTGCCTGTGCGGCTGACCTCGCACCCGAGCCGGCTCCGGTCGCGCTTCCGGAGGCGTTCAACTGGACGGGCTTCTACGCCGGTGTTCATGGCGGCTATGGTTGGGCGAAGACGGACGGTGACTATTTCGCCCCCGTCGAAACACCGCAGCCGGATGGTTTCTTCGGTGGTGGACAAGTCGGATACAATTTCGAGTTCTCGAACAAGGTAGTTCTCGGCGTGGAGGCTGATGCCGCCTGGGCCGACCTCTCCGACGACACCGTCTACAACAACACCTTCATCTTCCCCTACTCGCTGGGATACCAGGCCAAGGTGGAATCCTTCGGCACCGTGCGCGGCCGCGCCGGCTATGCCATCGACCGCTTCCTGCCCTATGTCACAGGTGGCTTCGCCTGGGCCAACACCGAACTCGACAGCCAATTCACCCAGTCATTCCCGGTGCCGTTTGATAGCCACGGCTCCGATACGCAGACCTTCACCGGATGGACGGTCGGCGCCGGCTTCGAATACGCTTTCGCAGGCAATGTCACGGCCAAGGTCGAATATCTCTATGCCGATCTGGGCTCGAAGGACTTTCACCTTGGCGACGCCGGCCCGTTCCCGGTCGATCTGAAGATGCAGACGGCAAAGCTCGGACTGAACTACAAGTTCTGAGCCCGAGCCTTTGGTCCCGCCCGGTCGAAAGCGGTGGCTACCGCCACCGCCGAACCCGGAAATGGATGAGCCGCGGCGCGCCGTCCGCCGACAGGCGGATCATGGACCGTTTCCGGGGATGGCTGCCTTGGAATTCTGCTGTGCTAGAATGCGCCGCCGGGGAAGCCTTTGAACCCTGGCCACGCCCCGAACTTGACCGCCCGCTGGCCTTCGCATCGCCGCGGGCTTTCTTTTGCAGCCGGGCGAGCCTCTGCCATGCCACAGCTAAGGCGGAACTAAATTCCGGCTGCCTTCATTGTCGATGGCGGACGTGGCGTCGCGTTACTTGGCGTCATGCGGAGATCGGTGCCCACCCTTCCCGCAGTCCGGGGCGTTCGCGCTTCGGGCCGTCCGCACCGGGCTGGGATCGGTCGACGGGAAGTGGCCATTGCAGATGGAGGATCCGCCAAGTGGGCGCTGACCCGCAGACAGCCGCACACTGCCAAAACCACTTTGTCGATACGATTGGAAGCAATGAGGTAAGTGGTTGGTCGGAACGGCAGGATTTGAACCTGCGACCCCTTGTCCCCCAGACAAGTGCGCTACCAGGCTGCGCTACGCTCCGTAACCATCGGATCCGAAAATCCGCTTATCCATCAAGGGCCTTGGCCCTCAAGCGGTGTGAACCGCGCCGGTCAGTCTCTGGTCGACTGCCGATGCGCCGCTGTTAGCATGGTTCGCGCGCGCTTGTCACCGGCTATTCGACCCCGGCGCTCCATGCCATGCGCATTTCCAGTGGATGGATTGCGCGATGCCGGAAAAAGGGCCGGCCACCTTGCCCGCCCTGGCCTAGCGCACGTTATCGAGGATGCGCTTGCACTCCAGCAACTCCATCAGCGTCGCCTGCAGCCGCTCACGATCGCCATGGCCCAGACCGGAAGATGCGGGCTGCTGCGCAACGGCATGGCGTTCGGCAGCGCGCGCGGGCGATGCCGGCGGCGCTGAATGCCTCTCCGGCGGCGGCTCCAAATAGTCGTCGTCCCCGCCATGCGGGCGATGCTGCGAAAGCTGCGGCTCGCGGCGGCTGGAAGCCTGCGGAGGCGCATAGGGCGATTCGCCCCGCGCGGAGCCGGCGCCGCGCTCGGGCGGCGACGGCAGATCGGCTACCAGGGGCGGAAGATAGTCATCGGCCGAGGACGGCAGATCCGGCGGCGCGGCCGGAATGCGGGAATGCTGAGGCGGTGCGGGCTCTGCCTGCGACCTGCTGTGGAAGGATGACTCCTGGGGCAGCGGCCTTTCGCCGGCGACGCGGATGGAGGGCGCGGCGTGGTGGCGTTCGGGCGCCGAATCGGCCCGCGCGCCAAACATCGGCTCGCGACGGCCATGGTCAGCCGGCTCTGGCGCGTCGTCGAAATCGTCGAGATCGGAAGCGGGCTCGAAATCGATGTCCTGGGCGCTGTCGGCGCCGTAATCATCGGGCTCGTCGCCCTCGGGCGCTGGATCGAGACCCATGCCCTGCCCGGCCGCGATCACATGGCGCGGCCCCTGTTCCTTCAGGATCCGCTGCACGCCCTTGATGGTATAGCCTTCGCCATAGAGCAGCCGCCGGATGCCGCGCAGCAGGTCGATGTCGTCGGGGCGATAGTAGCGACGGCCACCGCCGCGCTTCATCGGTTTGATCTGGGTAAACCGGGTCTCCCAAAACCGCAGGACGTGCTGCGGCAGGTCGAGTTCCTCGGCCACCTCACTGATCGTCCGGAACGCGTCAGGACCCTTGGACATCAACTCTCACGCTTCGGCGCCCGCTTCGTCCGACTGCGGGATCACTCATCCTCGGATGTGTCATGCCCGTTCGGGACAAGTGAGCCGTTGATCCTCTGCTTGAGGACATTGCTGGGCTTGAAGACCATCACGCGGCGCGGTGCGATCGGAACTTCTTCGCCCGTCTTCGGATTTCGCCCGACCCGCTCGCCCTTGGAGCGGACCAGGAAGGACCCGAATGACGACAGTTTGACAGATTCGCCCCGGACAATACACGCGCTGATCTCGTCAAGAACCGACTCGACCAGGTCGGCGGATTCCGTTCGCGACAATCCCACCTTCTGATACACCGCCTCACAAAGGTCGGCGCGCGTGACAGTCTTGCCTGACATGGTCTCGTTTCCCGATGTTATGCTTGGCGACCCAACGTCACTTCCCCATTGGCAAGCCTATTGCCAGAGCAAGGACCGGTCAACGTCCTTGATCCTAAGGTGCGGGCATCTATGGCAGATTTCCTACCAACGAAGCAGGACGGAGCCCCAGGTGAAGCCGCCACCCATGGCTTCGAGCAGGATCAGGTCGCCGCGCTTGATGCGGCCATCGTCGCGCGCGACCGAGAGAGCGAGCGGGATGGAGGCGGCGGAGGTGTTGCCGTGCAGTGAAACCGTGCGCACGACCTTTTCGCTCTCGATGCCGAGCTTCTTGGCGCTGCCGTCGATGATGCGAAGATTGGCCTGGTGCGGCACGAACCAGTCGACATCGTCGGCGCCGTAGCCGGTGGCCCGGAAGGCGTCCTCGATCACGTCGGTGATCATGCCGACCGCATGCTTGAAGACCTCGCGGCCCTCCATGCGCAGATGGCCGACCGTGCCCGTCGAGGACGGGCCGCCGTCGACATAGAGCTTTTCGCGGTGACGGCCGTCCGAGCGCAGATGTGTCGTCAGCACGCCGCGGTCCTCGCGCGTGCCATCCTGGACGGAGGCCCCGAGGATGACCGCGCCGGCGCCGTCGCCGAACAGCACGCAGGTGGTGCGGTCGGTCCAGTCGAGGATGCGCGAGAAGGTTTCCGCGCCGATGACGAGGATCCGCTTCGCCTGGCTGGCGCGGATGAACGCGTCGGCCGTCGAAAGCGCGAAGACGAAACCGGAGCAGACCGCCTGCATGTCGAAGGCGGCGCCATGCTCCATGCCGAGCTTACGCTGGACGGTGACGGCGGTCGCGGGAAAGGTATCGTCCGGGGTGGCAGTGGCGACGATGATCATGTCGATCTCGCCGATGGTGAGGCCCGCATCGGACAGCGCCAGCTTCGCAGCGGCCGTCGCCAGATCCGACGTCAGCTCGCCTTCGGCGGCGATGTGGCGTTCGCGGATGCCGGTGCGCTGGACGATCCAGTCATCCGACGTTTCCACCATTTCCGACAGCTGGGCGTTGGTCAGGGTCTTCTCGGGCAGGTAGCTGCCGCAGCCGAGAACGACCGAACGGATGAAACTCACATCGCACCTTCATCGACGATCGCTGCCACACCCCGCGCGAAGCCCGCGCGATGGTAGTCGGAGAGATCCTGATTGATCTTGGACAGGAAGTCGTTCTTGGCCATGCTGTAGCCGACTTCGATGGCATTGGCGAAACCGACGCCGTCGGTGCCGCCATGGCTCTTGATGACGATTCCGTTCAGGCCGAGCAGCACGGCGCCGTTGGAAGCGCGCGGATCCAGCTTCTGGCGAAGCTGCTGGAACGCGCCCTTGGCAAACAGGTAGCCGATCTTGCCCATGAGGGTGCGGCTCATCGCGTCGCGCAGATGGGTAGAGATCTGGCGAGCGGTGCCTTCGGCCGTCTTCAGCGCGATGTTGCCGGCGAATGCCTCGGTGACGACGACGTCGACCGTACCCTTGCCGATATCATCGCCCTCGACGAAGCCCATATAGCGCAGGTGCTTGAGGTCGGCCTCGCGCAGGAGCTGCCCGGCGACGCGGACCTCCTCGAGGCCCTTCATCTCCTCGACGCCGATATTGAGCAGGCCGACGGTCGGCTTCTCGACATCGAGAAGCGCGCGGGCCATCGCGCCGCCCATCATGGCGAAATCGATCAGCTGCTGCGCATCGGCGTTGATGGTCGCGCCCACGTCGAGCACGACGCTCTCGCCGCGCAGGGTCGGCCAGATGGCGGCAAGCGCGGGGCGCTCGATTCCGGCCATGGTGCGCAGGCAGAACTTCGACATCGCCATCAGCGCGCCGGTATTGCCGGCGGAGAGCGCGGCATCGGCCTCGCCCTTCTTCACGGCTTCCAGCGCCCGCCACATGGACGATTTCCAGCGGCCCTTGCGCAGGGCCTGGCTGGGCTTGTCATCCATCTGAACGGTGACGTCGCAATGCGTGAAGGTGGAGGCCGCCTTCACGCGTGGGTAGGATTCGAGAAGCGGAAGAACCGCCTTCTCCTCGCCGAAGAGCTGATAGCGCAGCTCGGGACGACGCACGAGGGCTATGTCGGCGCCCGCGAGCACTGTCGCGGGGCCGTTATCGCCGCCCATCGCGTCGATCGCTATTCTAATCGCTTGAACCATTCCGCCCCTGTTCGACGCGGCCGCTCTGAGCGAAGGCCCGGCGACGACGGCGCTGGAAAATAACTGTTTCGGCCGGTGAGACAACAGTCTTTCAATCACCGTGTGGCCGATTCATGGCCCTTTGCTATCATTTGTCGCGCAGCTTCGACAGGGCGGCAAAGGGCGACGCAGCGTTTTCCGCGCCCTCTTCCACCGGATCCTGCAGGCTCGCGCCGGGCGCCCGCGGATAGGGATCGAGCGCCAGCGCCAGCTGCTCGGCCAGGATCGGTCCGAAATCGATCGAATGGCCTTCCAGCGGCTCCGGCGGGTCTTCCTCATCGTAGATGACGATGACTTCGGCCTCGGCGACCGTCTTCGGATCCTCGGCAATGGCGTCGGGCGGCAGGAAGCTCAGCGAGAATCGGTGATCGATATGCGCCGGCACCGGCTGCAGCGTCACGACGCAGGCCTGGACGACTTCGGCGCGCAGGCGGCCATCCACCTTGACGCCCTTCGGGCCCCAGGGCTTCAGTTCGACATCGGCCTCCAGCGATACCAGTCCGAGCAGGTCGAACGCCGTCTGCAGGTTCTGCCGCTCGGCCGCGTTCGCCACGATGTGCTGCTTCACGCCGGCATTGCCGAGATGCGAGACGTCGATATTTCGGGTCAGGGAAAGCTCAGTCATCATGCCGCCGCGGAGGGTGTGGGAAGGGAGGAATAGTCGAGTTTGCCGGAGAGAATCACCGGCAGCGGCTGCGCCGCAAGCGCCACGACGGCCGCCTCGACATAGTCCGCGATGCGCTCGCCCACGCCTGCCGGGGCGCCGTCCGGGAACACGTTGCGCTCGATTGCATCGACGAGCTTGGCCCGCTCGCCGGACAGCAACGCCTCGTCATAGGCGCGAATGCGGCCGAAGAAGGCTTCGGCCATCTTCTTCAGCTTCTTGGGCACGGAAATATCGCCGACACCCATTTCACGCAGCGTGCCGTCCATGTCCTTGAGGAAGATGTCGAACACATCCTGGCCGACCTGCCGGTCTTCGGAGGTCTCGTCCTTGAGTCGGTGGAACAGCAGGAACCCATGCAGGACGATCATGTCGAAACGGCCATCCAGCGTATCCGGCACGGCGAATTCGGTATAGAGCGCAGGTTGCCGTGCCTGCGCCACGATGGCGCCGTAAAGCGAATATGCTATGGCCTCGTTCCTGCGATTGCGAGTGAACAGGCGGCGGAACATTCGACCGATCTCCAAATCTGGTTGGTCAGCTTGGGCATGGGGGCGGCGCTCTCCTGCCAGAGATGGTGCTGCCCGTTGCCCTTGCAAGGATGATTGCCACGAGCCCTAGCGCACGCTAGGGAGAATGCCAACCCAGTGACTGGGCGAGGAGAATGGAATGGAGTTCAGCATGAGAGATCGGCGCTTGGCAGTCAGCCCCATCGTGCGGCGCGCCAGCGTTGGCATGCTGGCGGCGGTTGCGATCGTTTCGCTCGGCGCGTGCACGAAGATTGCAAGCGGCGCCGGCGGGCTTGGCGGCCTGAACGAGACGTATCAGTCCGGCTATGTTCCCCCGCGCAACGCGGTCGAGCAGGTACCGGTCGGCGCCAGCCGCGAGCAGGTCCAGATCGTGCTCGGGTCGCCGTCGACTTCGGCGGAATATGACGGCGAGGTCTATTATTACATCAGCCAGACCCGCAAGCGTCCGGTCGCCTTCATGAACCGCAAGGTCGTCGACCAGAAGATCCTGGCCGTCTATTTCAACAAGAAGAACGAAGTCGAAAAGGTCGCCAATTACGGCATCCAGGACGGCAAGATCTTCGACTACGTCAGCCAGACGACGCCGACCGGCGGCAAGGACCAGGGCTTCCTCGAGCAGGTCCTCACCGGAACCGTCGGCATGGGCGCCAATCCGTTCGGCGGCTAACACCGAGCCGCTCCGGCGAAACGAATCAAAAGGCCCTCCCCGCGTCGCGGAGAGGGCCTTTTTCTTTGCGTAGGCGAGCCTGCCCTACTGCGCGAGGACGGCCAGCAGCAGCAAGGCCACGATGTTCGTGATCTTGATCGCCGGATTGACGGCCGGACCGGCCGTGTCCTTGTAGGGGTCGCCGACGGTATCACCCGTCACCGAGGCCTTGTGCGCGTCCGACCCCTTGTAGTGGGTCTGCCCGTTGGCATCGACGAAGCCATCCTCGAACGACTTCTTGGCATTGTCCCAGGCGCCGCCGCCCGAAGTCATCGAGATGGCGACGAACAGGCCCGTCACGATCACGCCGAGCAGCATCGCGCCGACGGTCGAGAAGGCCTCGCTCTTTCCGGCGATCCAATAGATCAGGAAATAGACGACGATCGGCGCCAGCACCGGCAGCAGCGAGGGAACGACCATTTCCTTGATCGCTGCCTTGGTCAGGATATCGACGGCGCGGCCGTAATCCGGCTTCTCCGTGCCGGCCATGATGCCCGGCTTGTCGCGGAACTGGCGGCGCACTTCCTCGACGATCGCGCCGGCGGCGCGACCGACGGCGGTCATGGTGATGCCGCCAAAGATATAGGGAATCAGGCCGCCCAGCAGCAATCCGACCACGACATAGGGATTGGAGAGGGTGAAGTCCGGAATGACGCCCTTGAAGTACTGGAAGGCCGTCGAGCCCTCCTTGTTCGCCTCGGTGATGAAGTAGGTCAGGTCGTAATTATAGGCGGCGAACAGGACGAGCGCGCCGAGGCCGGCCGAACCGATGGCATAGCCCTTGGTGACCGCCTTGGTGGTGTTGCCGACCGCGTCGAGCGCATCGGTGGACTTACGCACTTCCTTGGGCAGGCCGGCCATTTCGGCGATGCCGCCGGCATTGTCGGTGACGGGACCGAAGGCATCGAGCGCCACCACCATGCCGGCCAGCCCCAGCATCGTCGAGACCGCGACGGCGGTGCCGAACAGGCCCGCCAGCGAATAGGTCGAGATGATGCCGGCAACGATGACCAGAGTCGGAAGCGCCGTCGATTCGAGCGAGACGGCCAGGCCTTGGATCACGTTGGTGCCGTGGCCGGTTACCGAGGCCTGGGAAATCGACCGGACCGGACGATAGCCGATGCCGGTATAGTATTCGGTGATCCAGACGATCAGCCCGGTGACCGCGAGGCCGACGAGGCCGCACAGGAACAGGCGGGTGCCGGTGATGGTGAAGCCGGCAGCGGTGCCGATCTCGCCCCATCCGATCAGCAACTGGGTCGCGATCGCCAGGCCGATGATCGACAACAGCGCCGAGGCAATGAAGCCTTTGTAGAGCGCGCCCATGATCGACTGGTTGGCGCCGAGCTTGACGAAGAAGGTGCCGGCGATCGAGGTCAGGATGCATACGGCGCCGATGCCGAGCGGATAGAGCATGATGTTGCCGAAGATCGGCGAAGCAGCGAAGAAGATCGCCGCCAGCACCATCGTCGCCACTACGGTCACGACGTAGGTTTCGAACAGGTCGGCCGCCATGCCGGCGCAATCGCCGACATTGTCGCCGACATTGTCGGCGATGGTGGCCGGGTTGCGCGGATCGTCCTCCGGAATGCCGGCCTCGACCTTGCCGACGAGGTCGCCGCCGACGTCCGCACCCTTGGTGAAGATGCCGCCGCCGAGGCGGGCGAAGATCGAGATCAGCGAGGCGCCAAAGCCGAGCGAGACGAGCGCATTGATGACGATGCGATCATCCGGCGAATGGCCGATGATGCGGGTCAGGATGAAGTAGTAGCCTGCGACCCCAAGCAGCGCGAGGCCCGCCACCAGCATGCCGGTGATGGCGCCGGACTTGAAGGCGATCTCGAGGCCCTCGGCGAGGCTCTTGGTCGCCGCCTGCGCGGTGCGGACATTGGCGCGAACGGACACGTTCATGCCGATGAAGCCGGCGAGGCCGGAAAGAATGGCGCCGATCGCGAAACCGATCGCAACGGTCAGCGACAGCAGCCAGGCGACGATGACGAAGATCACCACGCCGACGATGGCGATGGTCATGTATTGCCGCCGCAGATAGGCGCTGGCGCCTTCCCGCACCGCAGCGGCGATTTCCTGCATTCTGGCAGAGCCGGCGTCGGCCGCGAGGACCGAACGGGTCGCCCACACGCCATAGGCGAGCGCAAGCAACGCACATAGAATTATGAGATAGATCACGTCCACATTCCTCCTCTGGCCGGCCCGTTTCTGACGGCCGTCCGAGGACGCCGCGCCGGCTGAACCGTGCGGCGGGAAAGAGCAGCGTTCCTCCCAGCTTTTCCCCCCGTAAAGCGAGTTGAGAACGGCTTTACGACGCGGTCAAGCTTTCTCCCTGCCGGCCGTTCTTTGCAGCCAGAACGACCAGGCCAGTGCCGCGAGGCTCAACATCACAACCGGGAATACGATCATGTTGATGAAGGCCCAGCCCGGTCCGCCGATCAGCTTGCCGGAGAGTAAGGATGCTGTAGCTGCTGACCCTAAGACAAGGAAATCATTCAGACCCTGTACTTTGCCGCGTTCTTCGGGGCGATAGGTTTCCGCCAGCATCGCCGTGGCGCCGATGAAGCCGAAGTTCCAGCCGAAGCCGAGCAGGATCAGCGTGATCCAGAAGTGCGCCAGCGTAATTCCGGTGATGCCGACAAGCGCGCAGGCGACCAGCAACGCCATGCCGGCGATGACGATTCGGTCCTTGCCGAATCGAACGATCAGCTTGCCGGTGAAAAAGCTCGGTCCGTACATGGCCAGAACATGCCACTGGATGCCCAATGCGGCGTCGCTCTGGGTCAGGCCGCAGCCGATCATGGCAAGCGGCGCCGCCGTCATGACGAGGCTCATCAGCGCGTAGGACGAGATCGCGCAAAGGACTGCCGCGATGAAGCGAGGCTGGCGCGCAATCACGGCAAGCGGCCGTCCTCCCGATGCATTCAGCAGCCTTGCCGCATGCGTAGGCGGCGGCGCGACATCCCGCAACAGGCTCGCGATCAGCAGACCGATACAGCCCAGGATCGCCGCCGCGAGGAAGCTGCCGGCAAACATAATCGGGCTCAACCAGTCATTGGTGAAGATCACCGTCTGCGGGCCGATGATGCCGGAGAACATGCCGCCGGCCATCACCAGCGACATCGCCTTGGTGCGCACCGCCGGGCTGCCGGCGTCGATCGCCGCGAAGCGATATTGCTGGTTGAAGGCGCCCGACATGCCGACCAGGAAGAGCGAGGCGACGAACAGCCAGAACGAGCCCTGCAGCAACGCGAACACCGCCAGCAGGCCGCCTAGGATGGCGGGGGCAGCTCCCAGCACAAATCCCTTGCGGCGGCCGATCCGGCTCATCAGCATGGCGGCGGGAATGGTGGTCAGCGCCGCGCCCACGGTGGAGGCGGTGATGGGCAGCGTCGCCAGCGACTTGTCGGCCCCGAGCAGGTAGAAGCCGGCAAGGCCGCCCAGCGTCACCGCAATGGGCAGGATGGAGGCGTTGACCGCATTGGCCGCCATCAGCACGACGGCATTGCGGCGGACCTGACGATCCAGTTCGACGGAATTCTGGGTATCCACGAGCGCTCTCCTGCGCCCGCCCGGAATCGGCAGCGCTACGTCGAGGCAAAATCGTCTAGCAGAAAAGCGTGGGGCGATCAGAAATGATCGTGCGAAGACCGTCCGAGCGAAATGGCGTTCCCCTGCGCGTCGGTCACGACCGGCGGCCCCTGCCCCTCGACGATGCGACCGATCACCGCGACGCGTATGCCGGCGCGATCGGCGGCCGCCCGATAGGCGGCAAACCGGGCTTCCGGCATGGTGGTCAGGATCTCGTAGTCGTCGCCACCAGTCACGATGCTCGCAAACGCGGTCGGGTCGGCGGCGATTAACGCCCGGGCGGCATCGGAGAGCGGCACGCGCGCCGCCTCGACGACGGCCGAGACGCCCGAGGTGCGGGTGATATGGCCGAGGTCGCCGATCAGCCCGTCCGAAATGTCCAGCGAGGCGGAGGCGAAGCTGCGGACGGCTTCCGCTAGCCCCAGGCGAGGCTGGGGATGCAGGTAGCGGTCGAGCAGGTGGGAAGCGCCCTCGCCCGCCGCGCTGCCGTCTATCGTGCCCAGACGCAGCCGCAGGCCCAGCGCCGCGTCGCCGATCGTGCCGGACACGACGATGACGTCGCCAAGCGCCGCGCCGGCGCGGCGGACGATGCTGCCCGCCGGCACCTGGCCAAGCGCCGTGACGGAGAGCATCAGCCCGTCCGGGGATTTGACCGTGTCACCGCCGAGAAGCGGAATGCCGTAGCGCCGCTGGTCTTCGGCAAGACCCGCCGAAAAACCGGCCATCCAGTCTTCCGTCCAGTCGGCCGGCAGCGCCAGGCCGAGCAGATAGCCGATCGGCGTCGCGCCCTTGGCGGCGAGGTCAGAAAGATTGACCCGAAGCGCCTTGCGGGCAATCGATTCCGGCGGATCGTCGGGAAAGAAATGAACCCCGGCCGCGACCATGTCCTTGGTCAGGACCAGGTCGAAACCGGGCTCCGGACGCAGCAGCGCCGCGTCGTCGGTCAGGCCGAAGGCGCCGGGATCATCCGCCAGCGGGCGGAGATAGCGGGCGATCATTCCGAACTCGCCGGGACGTTCCCCCCGCTCCGGCATGCTCAGCCCTTGTCGACTTGCGGCTCGTCGGTGAACTCGTCGGCCCGCAGCCGGCGGGCCACGGTGTCGAGGACGCCATTGACCATGCGCGGCTCATCGCCGACGCCGAAGAAGGCGCGGGCGATGTCGACATATTCGGTGATGACGACGCGCGCCGGGACGTCCTTGCGGCCCATCAGTTCGTACGCGCCGCAGCGCAGGATGGCGCGGAGCGTCACGTCTATGCGCTTCAGCGGCCAGTCCGAGGTCAGCGAGACATGGATCGCCGGGTCGAGGTTGCGCTGCTCGCGCACGACGCCGGCGATGATGTCGCGGAAGAAGGCGGCGTCCGCATCGCGATACTGGTCGCCATCGACTTCCTTGCCGAGGCGATAGTTCTCGAATTCGGCGACGACCTCCGTCAGCGCGGCCCCGCCGACATCAAGCTGGTAGAGCGCCTGAACGGCCGCAAGCCGGGCCGCGCCCCGCTGGTTTGCCGGACGGAACATCCGCGGCGATGGCGGGGCGTTGTCAGCGGTGGTCATGATCAGAGGCCGAATTTGGTGCGAAGGGCGACCATGGCGAGCGCGGCCTCGGCGGCGGCGCCGCCCTTGTTCTTCTCGCTGACGCGGGCGCGGGCATAGGCCTGCGCGTCGTTCTCGACGGTCAGGATGCCATTGCCGATCGCCAGCGATTCGATCACGGCCATGTCCATGATGGCGCGGGCCGACTCGTTCGCGACGATGTCGTAATGCGAGGTCTCGCCGCGGATCACGCAGCCGAGCACCACGAAGCCGTCATAGCTGACTTCGTCTTCGTCCATCGCGGCCAGCGCCATGGAAAGGGCAGCCGGGATCTCGAGCACGCCGGGAACCGACACGCGATCGAACGTCGCGCCGGCAGCCTCGATGGCGAGCTTGGCGCCATTGAACAGTTCGTCCGAAATCTCGTCGTAGAAACGGGCGTCGATGACGAGGAGATGGGGGGCCGATTCGCTCATGTTGAGGCTCTCACTTTGACCGGTCACCCGGATAGGAACGGGCGGCAGGTGAACCACGCGGGTCCATGCTGTGTAAAGGGAAAAGACGCCGCAGCCGCCGCCCTCGCCGCCTTGGTGAGGACTTGAGGCGCCGCTTTGGCGTGGCATGGCCGCGTGACCCTGCCGTTCGAACTTCCAGCTTACGCGGCTTCCGTCAGCCGTGCCACATAGCGCGCCATCTGATCGACTTCGAGATGCACCCGGTCGCCGATCTTGCGCGCGCCCCAAGTCGTGACATCCGGGCTCAGCGTGTGGGGGATCAGCAGAACCGAGAACTGGTTGCCCTCGACCCAGTTGACCGTCAGCGAGGTGCCGTCGAGCGCGACCGAACCCTTGGTGGCGATGAAGCGGGCCAGGCTCGCCGGCGCCTCGAAGACGAAGCGGGTCGTTTCACCCAGATCCTCGCGGTTGACGATGGTCGCGAGCCCGTCGACATGGCCGGAAACCATATGGCCGCCGAGTTCGTCGCCAAGCTTCAGCGCGCGCTCCAGGTTGATCGCCTCGCCCGCTTCCCAGTTGCCGACTTCGGTCAGCGCCAGCGTTTCCGGCGCCGCCTCGACGTCGAAGAAGGTGCGGCCATTCGGCTGCGGATCGATCGAGATCACCGTCAGGCAGACGCCGGCGCAGGCGATCGAAGCGCCGATGGCGATCGAGGCCGCGTCATAGCGGCTGTCGATGGTGATCTTGTTGACGTCATTGCGCCGCTCGACCGCCGCGACCTTGCCGACGTCGGTGATGATGCCCGTGAACATGCTCAGACTGCCCTTTCGTAGCGAACCATTCGGTCTTCGCCGAGGCGCGCTTCCTCGACGCGGCGGAAGCGCGGACTGCGCTCGATCGCCGAGAGCGCGCCGCCAGCCAGCGCCCGGACGCCATCCGGCCCGACCACGACCGGCGCGTGAAACAGGACCACCTCGTCTAGCAGGCCGCGCCCCAGCAGCGAGGCCGCGACCTTCGCGCCGCCCTCGGCGAGCAGACGCGTGACGCCGCGCTCGGCCAGCAGGCGCATGGCCGCCTCGATATCGACGCCGCCCGAGCCCGTACCGACCGGCAGAACCTCGACTCCGGCGTCCATCAAGGCCTGGCGTTGGACAAGCGGCGCCTCGGCGCTGCAGATGACCCAGAGCGCCGTCTCGGCCGCGCTCTTCACCAGCGACGATTTCGGCGACAGCCGCGCTTGGGTGTCGAGGACGACGCGGATCGGCGAGTGCGCCCGCAATCCGGGGACGCGCACCGTCAGGCTCGGATCGTCGACCATGGCGGTACCGATGCCGATCAGCGTCGCATCCGCCTCGATGCGCATCGTTTGCAGCCGCGCAAAGGCCTCGCGGCCCGATACCAGCATCCGCTCGCCCGCCAGGCGGCCGATCATGCCATCGGCGGAAACCGCCAGCTTGAGCGTGATGTGCGGCCGGCCCTGGTTGAGGACGGAAATCGGCCCTGCCACCAGTCGCCGCGCCTCGTCGCCGAGCACGCCCGTGGTGACGGCGATGCCGGCATCGCGCAATTGTGCGTGGCCACGGCCCGCCATGCGTGGATCGGGGCTTTCGAGAGCGCTGACGACCCGCGTCACGCCCGCCTCGATCAGGGCGGCGACGTCGGAGGGACCGTTGTTGGGATCCGGCGAGGGCTCGAGAGTGGTGTAGACCGTCGCGCCGCGTGCGAATTCGCCCGCCATGGCGAGTGCGTCGATCTCGGCGTGGGTCGTGCCCCCGGCAGAGGTCGTGCCGCGGCCAAGGATGACGGGCTCGTCGCCTTCCTGGCCGACGACGAGCGCGCCGACCGGCGGCGCGGGCGCCGTCGAGCCGAGATTGCGCCGGCCGAAACGGAGCGCCACGGCCATCAGCCGGCGGTCCATCTCGGCATCCACATTGCCCGCTCGCTCTGTCGCCATACCATACCCCGCAGATCGTTCGAGCGACGCCGCGCGCGGCGTCCTAGTCCCGTTCGTCGTCTTCCGGCAGGTCCTGGGACGAAAGCTCGTCCAGCACGGCGGAGAAGTCCTTGGCCTCGCGGAAATTGCGATAGACCGAGGCGAACCGCACATAGGCGACGTCGTCGAGGCCCTTCAGCGCCTCCATGACATAGACGCCGATCTGCTCGGCATTGATCTCGCTCTCGCCGCTGCTTTCCAGCTGGCGGACGACGCCGTTGATCATCCGCTCGACGCGATCGGGATCCACCGGCCGCTTGCGCAACGCGACCTGGACCGAACGCATCAGCTTATCGCGATCGAACGGAACGCGCCGGCCGCTCTTCTTCAGAACGATCAGCTCGCGCAGCTGAATCCGCTCGAAGGTCGTGAAACGACCGCCGCAATCCGCGCAGACCCGCCGCCGCCGGATGGACGTATTGTCCTCCGACGGGCGGGAGTCCTTCACCTGCGTGTCGTCGCTACCGCAATAGGGACAACGCATGGATTTCCCCGATCAGGAATAGATCGGGAAGCGAGCGGTCAGAGCATGGACACGCTCCTTGACCGACGCTTCCACGAGCGGAGCGGAGCCGTCTTCCGACTGCGACACGGCGCCGAGAACCTCGGCGATCAGGCGACCAACTTCCTGGAACTCGGCCACGCCGAAGCCACGCGTCGTCGCGGCCGGCGTTCCCAGACGGATGCCGGAGGTGACGAAGGGCTTCTCCGGATCGTAGGGAATGCCGTTCTTGTTGCAGGTCAGGCCGGCACGGACGAGCGCCTTCTCGGACACGTTGCCCTTGACCTGCTTCGGCCGCAGGTCGACCAGCATCAGGTGGTTGTCGGTGCCGCCCGAGACGATGTCGAAGCCAGAGCCCTTGAGCGTTTCTGCAAGCGCACGAGCATTTTCGACGACGCTGTTCGCGTAGTCCTTGAAGTCCGGACGCAGCGCTTCGGCGAAGGCCACGGCCTTGGCGGCGATGACGTGCATGAGCGGGCCGCCCTGCAGTCCCGGGAAAACGGCCGAGTTGATCTTCTTGGCGATCGCCTCGTCATTGGTCAGGATCATGCCGCCGCGCGGGCCGCGCAGCGACTTGTGCGTCGTCGTGGTGACGACATGCGCATGCGGCAGCGGCGACGGATGCGCGCCACCGGCGACGAGGCCGGCGAAATGCGCCATGTCGACCATCAGGTAGGCGCCGACCGAATCGGCGATTTCGCGGAAGCGCTGGAAGTCCCAGATGCGCGAATAGGCCGTGCCGCCGGCGATGATCAGCTTCGGCTTGGTCTCTTCGGCGATGCGCTGGATCTCTGCATAGTCGAGCAGCTGGTCCTCGCGGCGCACGCCATAGGGCGCCACCTTGAACCACTTGCCGGACATATTGACCTGCGAGCCGTGCGTCAGATGTCCGCCGGCGGCGAGGTCCAGGCCCATGAAGGTGTCGCCCGGCTGCAGCAGCGCCAGGAACACGGCCTGGTTCATCTGGCTGCCGGAATTCGGCTGCACGTTGACGAACTGGCAATCGAACAGCTTCTTGGCGCGCTCGATGGCGAGCGTCTCGACGATGTCGACGAATTCGCAACCGCCATAGTAGCGCTTGCCCGGATAGCCCTCGGCATACTTGTTGGTCAGCACCGAACCCTGCGCTTCCAGAACGGCGCGCGAGACGATGTTTTCCGAAGCAATCAGCTCGATTTCATGCTGCTGGCGACCGAGTTCCTTGCCGATCGCATCGGCAATTTCCGGATCGGCCTGGGCAAGCGTCCGGTTGAAGAAAGCGGCGGTCGAGGAAAGGCTGTCAGCGCGATCCGTCAGAGACATGGGCGGTCCATCCTGTTGGCGGTACCGGATATGTGCCAATGACGGCACGGCCGGAACCCGGGCGGCGTACCATATGTAGGGGTAGACGCCAAGAAAAAGGGCCTCATCGGCCCTTCAATTCACGAGGGTCGTTTCGCCCTTACGGCGCGAAACGACTGATTTTCCGGTGTGCCAGCGACCTATTGTAGCGCCAGCTGGCCGATACCGTCGCGATTGTAGATGTCATCGCGGAAGTGGGTGACGCCGTCGGCCATCGCCCAGGCGCTGATATATTGCAGGTAAAGCGGCATTTCCGGCTTCGGATTGACGTTCACCTGCTCGCCCGACTTGAAGATCGCGTCGATTCGCTCGCGCGGGAATTCCGGCGTGTCGCGCAGCAGCCAGCCGATGACCTGGCGGATGTTCTGCACGCGGATGCAGCCCGACGAATCGAAGCGCTGCTCGCGACCGAAGATGTCCTTCTGCGGCGTGTCGTGCATGTACACCTGCTCGTCATTGTGGAACGAGATGCGCACGCTGCCGAGCGAGTTGAAGTCGCCCGGATCCTGCCGGAACATGTAGCCCTTGGTGGCCTGGTCGGTGTTCCAGTCGATCGACTCGGGCGGCACTTCGACGCCGGCCGAGTCGAAGATGCGGATATGCTTCTTCGTCAGGTAATCCGGCGACTTCTGCATCAGCGGGATCAGGTCCTTGCGGATGATCGACGCCGGCACGGTCCAGTTCGGATTGAAGCTGATGCGGTAAATCTTGGTGGCGAGCACCGGCGTGGGCCGATCGACCTTGCCGACGACGGCGGTGTGACGCGAGATGACGCGGCCGTTCTCGACCACCTCGATCGCGGCGGCCGGGATGTTGATCATCACATAGCGTTCGCCGAGGAAGCCCGACATGGAGCGCAGCCGGACCAGATTGGTCTGCAGCTGACCGAGGCGGACATCGGCCGGAACGTTCATCATGTTGATGGTCGACTGGCCCGCGACGCCGTCGGCCGGCAGGCCGTGACGGGCCTGGAATCGGCGGAGACCCGCGTCGACATAGGAATCGAAGGTCTGTGAATTGCCGGCGCCGGCGGCGAGGTCGCCGGAAACGGTCAGGCGCTGCCGGAGGATGACGACGTTCGGGTCGCGCAGGCCGAGGCTGAGCTTCTTGTCGGCCGGAACCATCGGCCAACCGCCGCGGGCGACGATGTCGGTGTAATTCTGGATCGCGTATTCGACGGCCTGGGCCGTGTCGGGCGACAGGATCGGCGCCGAAGTGCGGACCGAGGCTGCCCCGTTCGAGGCGGCGTCAAAGCCGTCCGACCAGTCGCCGCTGCCGCTCTGCAGCACCTGGTTGATCGGATCGACATCCTGGGCAAACGCGGCGAGCGGCATCGCGACCGATGCGGCAAGCGCGCCGGCGATCGAGCGCAACGCGCCACGGCGCGTCATGGCGGTGGCAGGAAGGAGAGTGGTGTTCTTTGATCCGGTCATGTCGATACTTCTGGAAGCTCGCTGGTACAGGGAGCCCGCGACCTCGTCGCCAGCCCCCGATCTTCGACTGCGGCTAGTACGCGCCGCGAACCCTGAAAACACATCTGCTACAACCGGCCCGATGAGCACGCCGCAAGCGGTCTCCATACAGCCGATCACGGCACAGGACACGGCTTGATCCGTATGTCTTTGGGTTTCATGGCAGTATGGCGCTTTCATGTCACAGCGCTGCATTGCAGCACCGCCCCACCATGTTGCATCGCGATGGTTACCGCCGCGTTCACAAGAGCCCGAACGTGCAAAAGCCCCGGCAGGGGCGGCCGGGGCTTTTGGAAGGTCAGGCGGTCCGTTCTCAGAGGCGATAGAGGATCTGGTCGGTCCAGAAGCGCTCGAGGCGCTGCAGCGAGCGGTTGAGCTGCTGGAAGTCATCGACCGCGATGCCGCCGACCTGCTCGATCGACTTCATATGGCGCTCATAGACGCCGCCGACGATCGCGGCGACTTCCTGGCCCTTCTCGGTCAGGCTGACGCGGACCGAACGGCGATCCATCCGCGAACGCTGATGATGGATGTAGCCCATCTCGACCAGCTTCTTGAGATTGTAGGAAACGTTGGAGCCGAGATAGTAGCCGCGGGTGCGCAGTTCGCCGGCGGTCAGTTCGGCATCGCCGATGTTGAACAGCAGCAGCGCCTGGACGCTATTGATGTCGGAGCGACCTTCGCGGTCGAACTCGTCCTTGACGACATCGAGAAGGCGGCGGTGCAGGCGCTCGACGAGCGTTACAGCCTCCATGTAAAGCGGCTTGAGTTCCGAAGTAGACTGGGGCTTGGCGACCGTTTCGACTGCCCGCATTGCGCTGATCATCTTCTCTGCCTCTTGGTTCCGCGGCAAGTATTGTTCTCACCTCATGACCACGGAACTTATAGGCGGCATTTGAAAATCATCTTAAGGATCAGGCTTAACGTCTGCTTACCTCGCAAGTTGGCATTCGAAACGGTTCTTATCGTTAAAAACTTACTATCCGGCCCGCGCGAAGCTAGGCGACGCCTGACTTTCAGCCAGCCGCCGCCTCGTGCCGCCGGCTCATGACCAGCAGTCCAACGAACACCAGCAGCGACACGACATGGAAGGAAACGATCAGCCAGTCGAAACCGAACGTGTCGGCGAACACCGTGTGCATCGCCACTTCGAACATCGCGATATAGACCCAGATCACATTGCCCCAGGCGACCCGCATCCACAGGCCGACGGCCGCGACGAGGTCGACGACGGCTAGGTTGATGGTGACGAACCGCCACTGGTTCGACATCGTCTCCAGGCTCCAGCCATCGTCCTGGAACACGCCGGCGATATAGAGCCAGTGACGCAGGCCGAGCAGCAGCAGGATGGCCGCCACGCCGCGCAGATAGACGTTCAGCGCCAGATCATAGGGATTGTCCGGCTCGCTGGGGAGCTGGGTGACTTCATTGTCCATCATGGCAGCGGAATGTCTCCGTCGAGGGGAGCCACGAAGTGCCCTTCGATCACGCCCGGGTCAACTGCGTCGAGCGTAGCAGGGTTCCAGCGCGGCGACTGATCCTTGTCGACCAGAGCCGCCCGCACGCCTTCATAGAAGTCATGTCCGTCGAGGATCGCGTTGGCGATGCGCCAATCGAGGCGAATGCAGTCTTCGAATGCGAGTTCACCCGCGGCGCGGATCTGCCGCAGCGCGATCCGCAGGCTGGTCGGCGATTTGCCCCGGATAGCGGCGGCCGTGACGCCGCCCCAATCCGCGAGCGGCCCCTGCAGGGCGTCCAGCCTTGCCAGGATCGATTCGACCGAGCCCGTGGCAAAGACCGCCTCGATGGCGGGAGCGAGCGAACCGAGCGATTCCGGCGCCGCCGGCTCGGCAAACTCGGAGATCACAGCGTCGACATCCTCCGCCTCCGCGAGGCGTGCGACGATGGCGTCAAAAGTGGTGGCGGGCGCGGCATGGGTCGCGATACCAGCATAGAGCGCATCGCCGCGCGCCAGACGGATGGCACCGAGCGCGCAATAGAGTCCGATCTGGCTCGGCATGCGCGACAGGAAGAAGCTGGAGCCGACATCCGGGAAAAAGCCGATGCCGGTTTCCGGCATCGCGAACACGGCCTTCTCGGCGAAGACCCGGTGCGAGCCGTGTACCGAAATGCCGGCGCCACCGCCCATCACATAGCCGTCGATCAGCGCGACATAGGGTTTTGGGAACGCCCTAATCGCTGAATTCAGGCGATATTCCGCCTCGAAGAAAGCCTTCTGCGCGGGGGATCCCTGCCCTGCCTCGTAGACGGCCCGGATGTCGCCGCCGGCGCAGAAGGCGCGGCCGACCGCCCGCACGATGACGAGGCGGATCTCGGGATCGTCCCGCCAACCTTCGAGCGCCTGGGCGAGCGCGGTCACCATGCCATGCGACAGGGCGTTGAGCGCGCCCGGGCGGTTCAGCGTGACAAGGCCGGCATGTCCCCGGCGTTCGAAAAGGATCTCTGGCTCGGCCATCTTGCCTCCGGCGCGCGAAGCGGGGATCGTAAGCCGGGCATAGGGAGGGGCAAGGGCGCTTGGCCCGCCGTCCCCACCTCATTCAGCCGGGCGCGGGATTTCCGCAATGCAGCGATTGAAGCATCTCTCCGCTGGCGAGAACTCGCAGCGTTCGTTATGATCACCATCATGTCGAGATAGCGTATGCGAAGCTTTGCTCTGGAGCGGGACCTTTAGGTTCGGCTCGCCAGTCCTTTTTTCCATGTCCAAACGGATAAGATGGTGCCCTTTTCAATGATTGCCGCGCGCTAAACGACACATGCCCTGGCAAGACATTCTGATCATCGCTGTGTTGATCGCTTTCAACGGCTTCTTTGCGCTATCCGAGATCGCCGTCGTTTCATCCCGCCCTGCCCGTCTGCAGTTCATGGCCAGCGAAGGGGTCGGCGGCGCCACCGCCGCGCTCAAGCTGGCGGAGGACCCCACCGGCTTCCTGTCGGCGGTGCAGATCGGCATCACCCTGGTTGCGATCCTGTCCGGCGCCTTCGGCGAGGCTGCACTCGCAACGCCGCTGAACGACTTCCTGCTCTATGAATTCCCGAGTCTCGGCGACCGCGCCTCGACCATCTCGACGGTCATCGTCGTCGTGGGCCTCGCCTATTTCTCGCTGATTGCGGGCGAGCTGGTGCCCAAGCGCCTGGCGCTGACCAATCCCGAGCGGCTTGCATGCTTCGTGGCGCGGCCGGTCGGGCTGCTGGCCCGCGTCGCTCTGCCGATCGTCTGGTTCCTGCGCCTCTCGACCAACACCGTGCTGCGCATTCTCGGCAAACAGGAGAATGACGAGCGCGGCGTGACCGAGGAAGAGGTCAAGACGATGATCGCGGAAGGCACCGAGGCCGGCGTCTTCCATCAGGCCGAGCGCGAGATGATCGAGGCGGTGATCCGCGTCGCCGACCGCTCGGTCCGCACGATCATGGTCGCCCGGCCGGAACGTGGTCTGGCTCGATATCGAGGATTCGCCGACCGACATCCGCGACGCCGTGATCGAATCTGGTCATTCGCGCTTTCCCGTCAGTCGCGGCGAGATCGACGCGGTGATCGGCATCGTCCACGCCAAGGACCTGCTGGAGCAGATCTACAAGGGCCAGACCGTCGACCTGACGCCGGTCATCCGCGAGCCGCTCTATGTCGACGAGCGCATGCCGATCCTGAAGGTGCTCGACCGCTTCAAGACGTCGAACGTCCACATGGCCGTCGTGCTCGACGAATATGGCAGCTTCCAGGGCGTCGTGACGCCGATGGACATCCTGACCGCGATCGCCGGCGACATGCCCGAACATGAGGGCGACGATGTTCCTGACGCCACCCAGCGCGCCGACGGCTCCTGGCTGATCGACGGCAGCGCCCAGATCGACAGCGTCGAGCGCACGCTGGCGCTGAAGCTGGTCGACAGCGACGAGGATTTCGCCACCATGGCGGGCTTCATGCTGAACCATTTCGGCCACATCCCGGTACCGGGCGAGTTCTTCAGCTATGAGGGCTGGATCTT
Source organism: Kaistia sp. UC242_56 (assembly GCF_044452255.1). NCBI lineage: Bacteria > Pseudomonadati > Pseudomonadota > Alphaproteobacteria > Hyphomicrobiales > Kaistiaceae > Kaistia > Kaistia sp. UC242_56. Next base: position 2,537,079 of record NZ_JBIOAN010000002.1, on the reverse strand, counting down.
CGAGGTGGTTGACCTCGACGGCCGGCGGATCGACAAGGTTCTCGTCCGAAAGAGCGACAGCTAGGCCGCTCCGTCTCATCCGGAGGCGCGACAGTGCGGCGCTTGCAGCGGGTTTTCCCGGTGCTAACGTCCCGCCGCCGCGCCTTCCAAGGAAATCAGCATGACCCGTCACTCCTTCACCCCGCCCGACATGAACGCGATTCTGGGCGGCCGCCGCCTGCGACGCAATCGCAAGGCGGAATGGTCGCGCCGGCTGTTACGCGAGACGGTACTGACGGTGAACGACCTGATCTGGCCGATCTTCCTCGTCGAGGGAACGAATGTCCGCCAGGACGTCGCCTCGATGCCGGGCGTTCAGCGCCTCTCCGTCGACCAGGCCGTGGTCGAGGCCGAGAAGGCGGCGGCGTTGGGCATTCCTGCCATCGCGCTTTTCCCCTTCACCGAGCCGTCGCTGCGCGATCCGACCGGGTCCGAATCGCTGAACCCGAACAATCTCGTCTGCCGGGCCTGCCGCGCTATCAAGGCGGCGGTGCCGGAGATCGGCCTGATCACCGACGTGGCGCTCGATCCCTATACCAGCCACGGCCATGACGGCGTGATGGAAGGCGACCGGATCGTCAACGATGCCAGCGTGGCCCTGCTCGTCCAGCAGGCGCTGGCCCAGGCCGAAGCGGGCGCTGATGTCATCGCCCCGTCCGACATGATGGACGGCCGTGTCGCGGCGATCCGCGAGGTGCTCGACGATGCCGAATTCCTCGACGTGCAGATCATGGCCTATTCGGCCAAGTATGCCTCCGCCTTCTACGGACCGTTCCGCGACGCGATCGGTACGTCGAAGACGCTGATCGGCGACAAGCGCACCTACCAGATGGATTTCGGCAATACGGACGAGGCTTTGCGCGAGGTAGAACTCGACATTCAGGAAGGGGCTGACATGATCATGGTCAAGCCCGGCATGCCCTATCTGGATGTAGTGCAGCGGGTGAAGGAGACCTTCGCCATGCCGACCTTTGCCTACCAGGTATCCGGGGAATACGCGATGCTTCAGGCGGCGGCCCGGAACGGCTGGATCGACGGCGACCGCGCCTTCATCGAGAGCCTCGCAGCCTTCAAGCGGGCGGGGGCGGACGGCATCCTGACCTACTTCGCCCCGCTCGTCGCTCCTTTCCTCCCTCGCTGAACGGGGCGCGCCGATGCGGGGGGCGGCAAGATCGGCCGCGATCATGGCGCTCCTCTTCTGCGCGGCCGCGCTGCTTTCCGCCTGCTCCGAGGTCGACCGCCAACAGGCCCGGATCTGCGTCGCGGTCGCGACCGCCGTGGCGCCGGAAAACCAGAAGGTCACGATCCAGTCGGTGATTCCGCTGACCGGCGTCAGCCATGCGGTCCGGGTCAATTACACCGTCCCCAGCATGCCGCTGCCCCTCTATGTCGACTGCGCCTTCGGCGGAGGTACTCTGGAGATGGGCCGACGCGACGTCATCGGCGTGCGCGGCTATGACGGTGCTCTCTCCGAGCGGCAATTGCTGACGCTCTATCGCTGGTTCCTGTCCAGCGATACTGCCATTTCGCGGGCCGTGGCCGAGACCAACTGGCAGCCGCCCAGCATCCAGCTCCTCTCCTGGGAGCCGCCCAAGGCGGTCGGCTTCGCGCTCCAGCAGATTATCAACATCCTGGCGCTTAGCGCCCTCTATTCGCCGCTGGCGCTGGCCTACGCGCTGATCTACGGCCTGATCCGCCGCATCAACATGGCCTTCGGCCAGATCGCCGTGATCGGCGGCTATGGCGCGCTGTTCGGCATCGTGGCGGCCGGCGGGATTCCGTCCTTCGGGCTGCTCGCCACCGTGGCGCTGGCCATCGCAACCGCGGTCGCCCTGGCGGCGCTCTGGGGCTGGCTGGTCGGTCGCTCGGTCGTCCTGCCGCTGGAGGGGCGCCCGGACCGCGCCTTCATCATCGCCACGATCGGGCTCGGCATCGCGCTTTCGGAAATGCTGCGCCTGACGCAGGGCGCGCGCGACATCTGGGTCGAGCCGATGCTGGAAACGCCGGTCACCCTCACCGGTGGCGACTTCCCCGTCATCATTCCGGAAATGCGCCTGCTGATCATCGCCTCGGCCCTGGTCATCCTGCCGGCCGTGCTCGCCTTCATGCGGTTCTCGCGCTTCGGCCGCGCCTGGCGCGCCGTGTCGGATGACCGCGTCATGGCACGTCTCGCCGGCATTCATACCTCGGCCGTCACCGCGACGACGATGATCTTGGCATCGGCCCTGACGGCCGGCGGCGGACTCGTCATCGCCTTCAGCTATGGCACCATCAGTTTCTCGATGGGGCTGATGGTCGGCCTGAAGGCGCTGCTCGCCAGCCTGGTGGGCGGCGCGGGTTCGCTCGTCGGCGCCGTGCTGGGCGGATTGCTGATCGCAACCCTCGAGACGCTCTGGTCCGCCTATTTCGATTCGACCTCGCGCGACATCGTCGTGCTCTCCGTCCTCACCCTGCTCTTCCTGCTGCGTCCCAACGGCCTGCTTGGCCTCGGCCAGGCGCTGGAAGAGGGGCGCGGGACACGCCTGTCCTGATCTTCCCGGAGGCTCCATGCCCGACGCATCCCAGACCCCCTCGCCGTCCCGCGCGATCCCCACGCTGGAGGACATTCGCGATGCGGCGCGGCTGATCGACGGGGTCCTGATCCGGACGCCGTTCCTGCCCGCCCCGCGCCTGTCGCGCCTGACCGGCGCCGAGGTCTACGTCAAATACGAGAACCTGCAGGTTACCTCCGCCTTCAAGGAGCGCGGCGCGCTGGTCAAGCTGCTTTCGCTGACGATCGAGGAACGCGCCAACGGCGTCGTCGCCATGTCGGCCGGCAACCATGCCCAGGCCGTCGCCTATCACGCCCAGCGGCTCGGCATGCCCGCGACCATCGTCATGCCGAAGACGACGCCCTTCGTGAAGATCGAGGCGACGCAGGCTTTCGGCGCCAAGGTCGTCGTCGAGGGCGAGACGCTGGCGGCCTGCCAGCAGATCGCCGCCAGCATCGCCGACGAAACCGGCGCCGTCTGGGTCCATCCCTATGACGATCCGCATGTCATTCGCGGCCAGGGCACGATCGCGCTCGAAATGATTGAGGACGGGCCGAAGCTGGATTGCATCCTGGTGCCGGTCGGCGGCGGCGGCCTGATCGGCGGCATCGCCATCGCCACCAAGGCGCTTTCGCCCGACACGGAGATCATCGGCGTCGAGACCGAACTCTATCCCTCGATGCGGGCGGCCCTCGACGGCGTGGAAGGCGAATGCGGCGGCAACACGCTGGCCGAGGGCATCGCCGTCAAGAATGTCGGCGTGCTGACGCTGGAGATCGCCCGGCGCTTCGTCGACGACGTCGTACTGGTGTCGGAAACCGCGATCGAGCGCGCCGTGAACGCCTATCTGACGCTGCAGAAGACCATGGCGGAAGGCGCGGGTGCTGCCGGCCTCGCCGCGATGCTGGCCGATCCCGACCGCTTCCGCGGCCAGCGCGTGGGACTGGTGCTGTGCGGCGGTAACATCGACCCGCGCCTCGCCGCCTCGATCATGGTGCGCGAACTGGCGCGGTCGGAGCGCATCGTCGCCGTCCGCATGACCATCCCCGACAGGCCGGGCGTGCTTGCCGACATTGCCCAGACGATCGGCAATTGCGGTGGCAACATTCTCGAGGTCTCGCATCACCGCCATCTGCTGACGGTGCCGGCCAAGGGTGCCAGCCTCGACGTCACGATCGAAACGCACGGCCCCGAGCATGCGCGCGAGATCGTCGCCGCCCTGGAGGCGCGCCAGTATTCGGTGGAGCGCATGGATCCTCCCTGATCGCGGGAAGCATCGCGGGGCCACTTCTTGTATGAAGAACCGGCATTGCCCATTTATCGATCATGGGACAGTACCAGGAAATCGACATGACGCACTATGACGACGCCTATCGCTATAACGGCATGGTCTTCGACCCGGTGCGCGAACCGGAACTCTTTGACGGCGTTCTGTCGAAGCGCTTTTTCGCGTTCATCATGGATGCCATTCTGATCGGCGTCTTCCTGCTGGTAGCGTCGCTGGTGATCATCGCGATGGGCGTCTTCACGCTTGGCATCGCCTGGCTGCTGTTCGGCCTGCCGCTGTTTGCCATCGTCGCCCTGCTCTATGTCGGACTGACACTGGGCGGCCCCAAGGCGGCCACGCCCGGCATGCGCATGGCAGGCGTCACCATCCGCAGCACGGACGGCCAGCGCATCGGCCCGATCATCGCGGCCGCGCATTCGTTGATCTTCTGGTTCTCGGTCTCTGTGCTGACGCCGCTGGTCCTGCTGGTTGGGCTCTTCTCCAACCGCAAGCGCTTGCTGCAGGACATGCTGCTGGGCACCGTGATCCTCAACGCCGGCCCGCTGACGCGCACCCGGCGCTGATTGTCTTCCACCAGAATTCACTTTGGGCACCGGGCGCAGGCGTATTATCGTTGCTGCATGCCTGAATCGTCCGGGCCCGTTGTGCGATGACCCAGCATTCGACCGACACGCCGCAGTTCTTCCTGACCGCGCCATCGCCCTGCCCGTATCTTCCGGGGCAGATGGAGCGTAAGGTTTTCACGCATCTCGTCGGCGAGAAGGCCTCCGCCCTCAATGAAATCCTGACTCAGGGCGGCTTCCGGCGTAGCCAGAACATCGCCTATCGCCCGGCCTGCGAGGCCTGCAAGGCCTGTATCTCGATCCGCGTTCCCGTCGATCAGTTCATCACCACGCGCAGCTTTCGTCGCGTGCTGGAGAAGAACAGCGACCTGATCGGCACGCGCGTCGACGCCGCGCCGACCTCAGAGCAATATTCCCTGTTCCGCGCCTATCTCGATGCCCGCCATTCCCAGGGCGGCATGGCCGACATGACCGTGCTCGACTACGCCATGATGGTCGAGGACACCCATGTCGATACGATGCTGGTCGAATACCGGTTCCGTGGTCCCGACAGCGGCATCACCGGCCAGGGCGAGGGCCCGCTGATCGCCACCGCGCTCACCGACCTGCTCTCGGACGGCCTGTCGATGGTCTATTCGTTCTATGAGCCGGACCTGATCGACCGGTCGCTCGGCACGCTGATGATCCTCGACCACATCCGCCGCGCCCGGCGCATGGGCCTGCCCTATGTCTATCTGGGCTATTGGGTCGATGGCTCGAAGAAGATGGCCTACAAGGCCCGCTTCAAGCCGCAGCAACATCTCGGCCCCCGCGGCTGGGAGCTGGCAGGCCAGAGCAGCGAGTGATCGCTCATTTTTGCCAACACGCGCGGTGCGACACCCACCTCAACATGCTGAGGAGGCCCGGAGGGCCGTCTCGAAGCACGCAGAGCGGTGGTGTTGGCTGCCCTCAGGCCGCGCGTCCCTTCGAGACGGCTCGCTGCGCAAGCCTCCTCAGGATGTTGGGCGTTTATCCTCGCCCAACCGCTATTTGGCCTTTGTCACCTCTCCCTGAGGGAGAGGTCGACCCATGCAGTGCGGCGGGTGAGGGTTTACGGCCTCACCGGATAGTTCCCTAAACCCTCACCCGGCTCTCCGAGCCGACCTCTCCCTCAGGGAGAGGTGAAGAACGGCAAGTACGCCACCTACTTCAGCGGCGGCGTTCCAAAACTGTTGGTCTTGGGGAACTTGTCCGGGGGCAGACGGCCGGCCTGGCCGCGTTCGGCGATCCAGTCGCGCAGTTCCTCGGCCGACCGGGTGAAGCTGCGGCCGGATGAATCCATCCAGGTCAGCCCCTCGGCCTTGGAGAACATGCGGATGTCGGACGGGCCGCCATCCTTGTAGCGCTGCAGCCGGACGCCCTTGCCGCGCGTCATCTCGGGGATCTGCTCGGCCGGGAAGATCAGGAACTTGCGGTTCTGGCCGATGATGGCGACGAGGTCGCCCGCCGCCTCGACGCAGATCCGCGCTTCCTCGGTGCCGTCGACATTCAACACCTGCTTGCCCTTACGGGTATTGGCGATGACCTCGGTCTCCGGCACGACGAAGCCGCGACCATCGGTCGAGGCCAGCAGCAGCTTGCGGCCGGGCTTGTGGACGAACACCGTGACGATGTCCTGCGCATTGTCCATATCGACCATGAGGCGGATCGGCTCGCCATGGCCGCGCCCGCCAGGCAGCTTGTCGGCGCCGAGCGTGTAGAACTTGCCGCCGGTGGAGAACACCAGCAGCTTGTCCGTCGTCTCGGCGTGGAACGCCATCTTCAGCCCGTCATCGGTCTTGAAGGTCAGCGTCGTGAAATCGCTGACATGGCCCTTGAGCGCGCGGATCCAGCCCTTTTCGGAAACCACGACGGTGATCGGCTCGCGCTCGATCATCGACTGCTGGATATCCTCGACGTCATGCGACGGCGCATCGGCGAAGCCGGTGCGGCGCTTGCCGAGCGGCGTTTCCGGGCCGAAGGTCTTGCGGACCTCCTTGATCTGCCAGGCTACCGTCTTCCACTGCTTGTCCTCGGAGCCGAGCAGCGACTCGATCTCCGCCATCTCGGCCGAGAGCTTCTCGTGCTCGCTGCGGATCTCGAATTCCTCGAGCTTGCGCAGGGAGCGCAGGCGCATGTTGAGGATAGACTCGGCCTGCAGGTCGGTCAGCGAGAAGGTCTTCATCAACTCCTGTTTCGGCTCATCCTCATAGCGGATGATCCGGATCACCTCGTCGAGGTTCAGGTAGGCGACGAGATAGCCTTCCAGAACTTCGAGGCGATGCTTGATCTGCGCCAGGCGGAACGCTGAGCGGCGCACCAGCACCTCGCGGCGGTGGTCCAGCCACTCGCGCAGCACCTCCGAAAGCGTCATCACCTTTGGCACAATGCCCTTCGAGAGGACATTCATGTTGAGCGAGATACGGCTTTCGAGCTCGGTGAGCTTGAACAGCGATTCCATCAGCAGCGCGGCATCGACCGTGCGGGCGCGCGGCTCCAGCACGACGCGGATGTCCTCGGCCGACTCGTCGCGCACGTCCGCCAGCAGCGGCACCTTCCGCGTCTGGATCAGCTCGGCGATCTTCTCGATCAGGCGCGACTTCTGCACCTGGTAGGGAATCTCGGTGACGACGATCAGATAGGTGCCGCGGCCCTGGTCCTCGACATGCCAGCGGGCGCGAACGCGGAACCCGCCCTTGCCGGTGCGATAGGCCTCGGTGATCTGCGCGCGGTTGTCGACGATGATGCCGCCGGTCGGCAGGTCCGGGCCCTGGACGTGCTGGACCAGTTCCTCGGCCGTCGCGTCGGGGTTCTTGATCAGCAACAGCGAGGCGTCGCAAAGCTCGGCGATGTTGTGCGGCGGCACGGAGGTCGCCATGCCGACCGCGATACCCGACGTGCCGTTGGCGAGCAGGTTCGGAATGCTCGCCGGGAGAACGATCGGCTCCTTCAGGTCGCCGGAATAGTTCTCGCGGAAATCGATCGAGTCCTCGTCGATGCCCTCAAGCAGCATCTGCGCGACTTCGGTCATGCGCGCTTCGGTGTAGCGGTACGCTGCCGCGCCGTCGCCGTCGATGTTGCCGAAATTGCCCTGACCGTCGACCAGCGGATAGCGCGAGGAGAAATCCTGGGCCAGGCGCACGAGCGCGTCATAGATCGACTGGTCGCCATGCGGATGGAACGAGCCCATCACGTCACCGACGATCTTGGCCGACTTCTTGAAGGCCGAATCCGGGCTGAGGCGCAGCAGGTGCATACCGTACAGGATGCGGCGATGGACGGGCTTCAGCCCGTCGCGCGCATCCGGCAACGCCCGACCCATGATGGTCGAAAGGGCGTAGGCGAGGTAGCGCTCTTCAAGCGCCTCGCGGAGATTGATCGTTTCGACATGGCCGCCGTCTGGCGGAATCAGCGCTTTTCCCATGCCTGATGGGAGTAACCGCAGTATTCAGCCATTTCAAGGGAAAGCGGCCGGCCGCCGCCGTTTATGCCGGCCTGTGGTGTGCGTGCCAGTGCCAGGCGATGTCGATGCGGCGCGGGATCCAGACCTTCTCCTTCGACGCCACATAATCGATGAAGCGGGCCAGCGCCGCGGCGCGTCCCGGCCGGCCGACGAGCCGGCAGTGCAGACCGACGCTCATCATCTTCGGCGCGCCCTGCTCGCCCTCCTCATAGAGCACGTCGAAGGCGTCCTTGAGGTAGGTGAAGAACTGGTCGCCCGAGTTGAAACCCTGCGGCGTGGCGAAGCGCATGTCGTTGGTTTCGAGGGTGTAGGGAATGATCAGATGCGGCCCGTTCGGCCCCGTCACCCAATAGGGCAAATCATCGGCATAGCTGTCCGAGGAATAGAGGAAGCCGCCCTCCTCCATCAGGATCTTCAGCGTGTGATCGGAGGGCTTGCCCTGATAGAAGCCGAGCGGACGCGAGCCGGCGACTTCCGTGTGCAGGCGGATCGCCTCGTGGATGTGCCGGCGCTCCTCTTCCTCGGAAAAATCCTTGTATTCGAGCCAGCGCAGGCCGTGGCTGGCGAGTTCCCAGTCCGCTTCCTTCATCGCGGCGACCGCTTCCGGATTGCGCGCCATCGCCTGCGTCACGCCATAGCAGGTGACCGGCACCTGGCGGCTGGAGAACATCCGCCACAGGCGCCAGAAGCCGGCGCGCGAGCCATATTCGTAGATCGATTCCATGTTCAGGTTGCGCTGGCCGACCCAGGGCTGGGCGCCGACGATTTCCGACAGCAGCGATTCCGAGGCCTTGTCGCCGTCCAGGATGCTGCTTTCGCCGCCCTCCTCGTAATTGACGACGAACTGCACGGCGACATTCGCCCCACCCGGCCATTTGGGATCGGGCGTGTTGCGGCCATAACCGATCAGGTCACGCGGATAGGAAGTCGTCATGCTGGCCTCGGATTATCGAAATGGTTATCGCGGCCACGCGGTCGGCGGCGCGTCGTGGCTGCATCTCACTGATATCAGCGTTAACGCGCCCCGCCGATTCACGAGGCATTAACCTACATGGCTCAAAATCTAAACAATTGGTAGCGACCGCCTGCTGCCACCGTCCCCAAGGAGGGCAGAATGCAGTCCGCGCACACGCAGTTCCAGGCAACGAGCCTTCCGGCCGATGATCCCCGCTTCATGGCGGCGCTCGACCTGCAGATCGCCCAGATGCGGCGCGTCCTCGAGTTGATGGCGCCGAGCACGGTCGACGCAGCCTTCACCCATGTGCCGTTCGACGAGCGCATGCAGGCCGTCGCCAGCCACGGCTGATCTTGGCGCGGAGGCTTCGCGCCCTTCAAGTCTCTCACCCTGCGCTCTCCCGCAAGCGGGCGAGGGTTTTCGGCCGGCGATCGTCCTCGGCATCGATGCTTGAACTTCAGGTATCGGATCGCCCTGCAATTGCCCGGTCGGGCGTCTCCATCGCCCGCTTGCGGGAGAGCGTCGGGACGAGGATTGCCTCTACTTGCTCATGCATCAGACTGCCGAACCGACAATAAAAAAGACCCCGGAAAGTCGTCAGCTTTCCGGGGCTTTTTCTTAGATCGGGTCCTTGGCGACAGCCACCTGCGACGCATCCTCGCGCATATGCCTGCGCCAGGCGCGCCAGCCGAGCGGCAAGATGATCAGGTAGGCGATCGCGCCAACCGCCAGCACGTGCCACGGATAGCTGAACAGCATCGCCGCCAGCACGACGACGAAGACGAACAGCGGCAGCACGACTTCTCGCGATACTCCGCCGAACTTCTTGCCCGACCAGGTCGGCAAGCGGCTCACCATCAGCAGGCCCACGGCGATGGTGTAGACCAGCACGACCGGCGCGGTGAAGCGCCCGTGCGGCAGGTCGAGATATTCGAGATAGACCGGCAGAAGCACGATCAGCGCGCCGGCCGGCGCCGGCACGCCGACGAAGAAATTCGCCTGCCAGTCCGGCTTGTGGGGATTGTCGATCGCGACATTGAAGCGGGCGAGCCGCAGCGCGGCGCAGATCGCGAAGACGAGCGCGGCGATCCAGCCCAGCGAGCGGACCTCGTCCAGCGCCCATGCATAGAGCAGGATCGCGGGAGCGACGCCGAAATTCACGAAATCGGTCAGGGAATCCAGTTCCGCACCAAAGCGCGAGGTCGAGCGCAGCATGCGAGCGACGCGGCCATCGATGCCGTCGAGCACGGCCGCCACGACGATCATGGCGATCGCCTCGCCATAGCGCGCCTCGATCGCCATGCGGATCGCCGTCAGGCCGGCGCAGAGCGCCAGCAGCGTCACCAGATTGGGCAGGATCATCCGGAACGGGATCTGACGGCGGGGACGCGGGCGCTCGCCCTCCTCGTCGTCGGGATCGAACGGCGGAAAAATCGTTTCCATGTCAGTCGATCCGGACGCCGGAGGCTGCGCCGCTACTGGCCGTGCCGAAGCGTGCCAGAACGGTCTCGCCGGCGATCGCCGTCTGGCCCTCGGCGACGAGCGGAACGGCGCCCTCGGGCAGATAGACGTCGAGGCGCGAGCCGAAGCGGATCAGGCCGAAACGCTCGCCGGCCGCAAGCGGCTGGCCTTCGCGGGTGAAGCACACGATGCGCCGCGCCACGAGGCCGGCGATCTGCACGACGCCGAGCTGGCCGTGGGCGCTGTCGATGACCAGGCCGTTGCGCTCATTATCCTCGCTCGCCTTGTCCAGCTCGGCATTCAGGAACTTGCCGGGCTTGTAGGCGATGCGTTGGACGCGACCGGCGACGGGAGCGCGATTCACATGGCAGTTGAACACGTTCATGAAGACGGAAATCCGCACGCGCGGCGCGGTTCCAAGCTCCAGCTCCGGCGGCGGCACGACGGGGCCGACGGCCGAAACGCGACCATCGGCCGGGCTGATGACCAAATCCGGATCGATCGGCGTCACGCGCGGCGGGTCGCGGAAGAAATAGACGCACCAGGCGGTCAGGATCAGGCCGAGCCAGAACAGCGGCCCCCATAGCCAGCCCAGGAACAGGGTGACGAAGGCGAGGATGGCGATGAAGGGGTAGCCTTCGCGGTGGATCGGAACGAAATTCGCCCGGATCGATTTCAGCACAGAATCCATGCCTTGCCCTGTCTCCTAATAAAGTCGCGTCCGGTAAACCATGGATCGGCCGAGGTGTGAAGCCGCCCTGCCCGTTTCCCGCCGTCGCAGACGAGGCAAGTGGCGCTCCATATTTCCAATCTCAAGCCTTCAACGGTCGAGAAAGTCGAAGCGCCGCTTCCCCATCATCCTGAGGCGCCCGGCGCAGCCGGGCCTCGAAGGAGGGTCCAGGGATTCCCCCAGCACACGAGGCGCCCACTGGATCGTCCTTCGAGGCTTCGCTGCGCGAAGCGCCTCAGGATGATGGCGGAGCCAGAAGGCTACCGCCTCCGGACCTCTTCTCTGTGTGGCCTCGAGTCGAAGAGCTAGCTCACGGTCTCCAGACCGGCCTTCGGTCCGCGCGCGACGATTCCCAGCGTGTCCGTCTCCTGAACCCGGCGCAGCCGCTCGGCTGCCTCGTCGGCCTCGCGCTGGCGATCCCACATCGAGGCGTACAATCCGCCCTGCAGCATCAGTTCGCTATGGCGGCCACGCTCGATGATCTTGCCCGCCTCCAGCACGATGATTTCATCGGCCGTCACGACAGTGGACAGGCGATGCGCGATCACCAGCGTGGTGCGGCCGGCTGAAACCCGGTCGAGCGCACCCTGGATCTCGCGCTCGGTGTGGGTGTCGAGCGCCGACGTCGCCTCGTCGAGCACGAGGATCGGCGGCGCCTTCAGGATCGTGCGGGCAATCGCCACGCGCTGCTTCTCGCCGCCGGAGAGCTTCAGACCGCGCTCGCCGACTTCCGAATCGAATCCATCCGGCAAGGTCTCTATGAAGCCCGCGATCTGCGCCATCTGCGCCGCCTCGCGCACCTCGTCCATTGAGGCGCTCGGGCGGCCATAGGCGATGTTGTAGGCGATGGTGTCGTTGAACAGCACCGTATCCTGCGGGACCATGCCGATGGCGGCGCGAACACTTGCCTGCTGGACGTCGCGGATATCGACGCCATCGATGGTTATGCGCCCCGCCGTGACGTCGTAGAAGCGGAACATCAGACGCGAGATGGTGGACTTGCCCGCGCCGGAGGGACCGACGATGGCGACCGTCTTGCCGGCCGGAACCTCGAAATCGACGCCCTTCAGGATCTCGCGCGCGGGATCATAGTGGAAGGAGACGTTCTCGAACCGCACCGAGCCCTGCCGGACCACGAGCGCCGGCGCGCCCGGCTTGTCCTGGACCTCTTCCGGCATGTCGAGCAGGCGGAACATCGCCTCGACATCGGCCAGGCCCTGCTTCAGCTCGCGATAGACCGTGCCGATGAAATTCAGCGGGAAGGAAAGCTGGACCAGCAGCGCGTTGATCATGACAAAATCGCCGATGGTCTGCTCGCCGCGCATGATCGCCGCGCCGGAAAGCGCCATGCAGATGGTCATGCCGGTCGTGAAGATCACGGTCTGGCCGAAGTTCAGCCAGGCGAGCGACGTCCACGTCTTGATAGAGGCCGCCTCGTAGCGCTCGAGCGAGCGGTCGTAGCGGTCGGCCTCCATCGTCTCGTTGCCGAAATACTTGACCGTCTCGTAGTTGAGCAACGAGTCGACGGCCTTGGCATTGGCGTCGGTATCGGACGCGTTCATCTCGCGGCGGATCGCGATGCGCCAGTTCGAGGCGACGATGGTGAACCAGACATAGGCGACGATGGTGACGGCGATGACCGCGACATAGGTCAGGTTGAACTGCCAGGCGATCACCACGGCGGCGAGCAGGAACTCCAGCAGCGTCGGGAAGGTGTTGAGGATGATGTGGTCGACGATCGAGTCGATGCCCTTCATGCCGTGGTCCATCGTCCGCGACAGGCCGCCGGTGCGCCGCTGCAGGTGGAAGCGCAGCGACAGGCGGTGCATGTGGACGAAGGCGCGGCGGCCGAGCTTGCGGATCGCGTTCTCGCTGACGCGCGCGAACAGCGCATCGCGCATCTGGTTGAAGGCGTTGAGCAGGATGCGCCCGACGCCATAGGCGACCACCAGCATGATCGGTACGGTGACGATGAGGGCAAGGCCGGCCTTGTCGCCGGCGGCATTGGCCGGCGAGACGAGCGCATCGGTCGCCCATTTGTACAGGAACGGGATGCAGACCGTCAGGACCTTGGCCAGCACCAGGATGACGAGCGCGCCGGCGACGCGCAGCTTCAAATCGTTACGGTCCTTCGGCCAGATATAGGGCCAGAGGCTGACAATCGTGGAGAACGCGGTCGCGTCCTTCTCTTCATCCGGCACGCCCTTGGCAGGCTGCGAGGTGGCGCTGTTGTTCGCGCTCATTGGCAATTCTCCAGATTATCGCGGTCGGCCATCGCGCCATGCGCAACGGCAAAACCGCGCCTCGGAGCGGATCCGGGCGCGGCGGAAGATGGGAGCGCGCGGTCCGCGCGCCCCGCTCACATGGTGCTTGCGGCTCAGTTCGTCCAGTTGGCGTCGCCGGTCGGCAACACGAAGGTCTGGCCGGGATAGATCAGGTCCGGATTGCGGATCTGATCGTTGTTCGCCTCATAGATGGTCGAGAAGCGGATGCCGCGACCGTAGAGGCGCCGCGAAATGCTCCAGAGATTGTCGCCCCGGCGGATGATGACGTTCTGCGGCGCGGGCACGTTGCCATCGGCATTGGCGCCGCCGGCGCCAACACCGGCCGCGACCGGCACCAGCACGGCTTCATCCGGGCTGCGCTCGAACGGCACTTCGGCACGCGCCACGACCTTGCCGGTATCACCTTCGAGTTGGTCAGCGCGCACGACGCGGCGGCCGGGCTCGACCGTCTGCGGGGCCTCAAGCAGCCAGCGGCCGCCCTCGCCCGGCTTCGCGACGCCCACCGGCTTCTCGTCGACATAGACGCGCACCGGCGCCTTGGTCTTGGCCGAGCCGGCAACGAACAGCTTGCCGTCCTCGACCTCGACCGCATCGACCGTGACATTGGGCGCAGCCGCGTCGGCGGTCTTGGCATCGGCCGGCGCAACCGGCTTGGCGGCCGTCGCCGCATCGGCGGGCGCGGGTGCGGCAGCCGTGGCGTTGGCGGTTGTATCCGGCTTGGCGGCCTTGTCCGACTCGGCCAGCGTATCCGTGCCAGCGGGCACATCCGTCTTGGTAGCATCCGTCTTAGGTGCTGCATTCGCAGTGGCGGCAGAATCCGGCTTCGCGGGGGTATCGGCGGTGGCCGCAGCGGTGGCTTCGCCGGGCGCATTCGACGTGGCGGGTGCTCCGGCAGCCGCTTCCGGCGTTGCGGCAGCGGGCGGTGCCGGCTCGCTCACCTTCGGCGCAACCGATTCCGGCTGCGCGGCGGCAAGCTTGGTTTCGGCCGTGGCGGCATCCGGCTTCTGCAGCACCTTGCTGGCGGCATCGGGCGTGTTCAGCACGACGAGCGCTTCGCCCTTGCCGGGCTCCTGCACCTGCACGGCCACGCTCTGCTCGGAAAGGGTCTCGGTCTTCTTGTCGGGCGAGGTGGTGCGGATCGAGAGATCATGCGTGCCGGCGGCCAGCGGCTTCTCCACCGCCATCGCCCATTCGCCGCGCTCATTCGCTTCGGCGGTGGCGATCGGCGCGGAACCGTCGAGCAGTTCCACCTTGGCTTTCGGCGCGGCGAGACCGGCCACGACGGTTTCGCCCGTCGGTTCGACGCGGACGATATCGAAGCTGGGCGCAGCGGTCTCGGCCGGCTTGGCGGCCTCGGTCAACGCGGCCTTCGGATCGGTAGCGGGGGCGGAAATCGCAGCGGTCTGCGTGGCCTTGTCGCCGCTTCCGTCCGCAGCCTTGGCAGGCGCGTCCGGGGCCGGCGCGTTTTCCGCAGGCTTGGCGCTCGCATCGGCAGCCGGGGCTGGCTCGGCCACCTTGCCGCCCGGCGTCGCCTGTGCGGCATCGGACGTCGTCGCGGTCGTCGAAGCGGGCTTCGCAACCAGGCCGTAATCAGCCCCCGACCAGGATGGCAGCGATCGCCACTACGCCGGCAACGCGGCCGGAAGTCGTCGGTCCGGGAGGTGTCTTTTCAGCCATCGATGCTCAAACCTGTCGCTCAAAACGGAACAGCTGCCGGGTTGCACGCCCTGCGGCCCCAACTTCCCCGCCGGATCGCGCCGATTCTTCGGCTGTTTCTCCAGCATTTCACCGAACTGTTATACCCGCTTTCCGCATCGCGACAAGGCAGCGAAACCGCAGTTTCCGAGGCTCTGTGGCGCATTTGCCTTCCGCTTGACGGTCGCCGTTGCGGATGCGAGGAAGGCCTCATGACACAGCTCTCCTCGATTTGCGTCTACTGCGGTTCGTCCGCAGGCGACGACCCGATCTATGCCGAATCCGCCGAACGGCTTGGCAGCGCGATGGGCGAAGCCGGCCTCGGCCTCGTCTATGGCGGCGGCGCCATCGGCCTGATGGGCATCACCGCGCGCTCCGTGATGGCGGCCGGCGGCCATGTGATCGGCATCATCCCGCAGTTCCTGCGGGAGCGCGAAGTGATGCTGGAGACCGCGCACGAACTCGTCGTCACCGAGGACATGCATGAGCGCAAGCGCATCATGTTCGAGCGCGCCGACGCCTTCGTGGCGCTGCCGGGCGGCATCGGCACGCTGGAGGAACTGGTCGAGATGATGACCTGGGCCCAGTTGGGCCAGCACAAGAAGCCGGTCCTGATCGCCAATATCAACGGCTTCTGGGACCCGCTGATCGCGCTGCTGCGCCACATGGCGGATGCCGGCTTCATCCGCAACGGCTTCGAAGTGAGCTACCTCGTCGCCAACACGGCCGAAGATATCGTGCCGAAGCTGTTGGCCGCGACGCCGGCAGCGCCCGCGCCCCGCGCCGCCGAACCGATCCCGATCGCTGATCTCTAGGGCAGTTCCACTGCAGGAAGAGATCCTCGCCCCCACCCTCTCCCGCACGCGGTAGAGGGACCGGGTCGAACCCCGTCCTTCCCAGAAAGGTTCTACCCTCGCCACAGCGCCGGCGAAGAAGCCCTCGCCAGCTTACTGGAGAGGGTGGGGTGAGGGCCTTGCCTGCCTAAGCCTTTGCCGGCTTCGCGCCCGCGCGGACCAGCTTGTAGATGATCGCGTCCAGCAGCGCCTCGAACGAGGCGTCGACGACGTTTTCCGAGACGCCGATGGTCAGCCAGCTTTCGCTGGTCTCGTCGCGGGTCTCGATCAGCACGCGCGTCACGGCTTCGGTGCCACCGTTAAGGATGCGCACCTTGTAGTCGATCAGCTCCAGGCCGGAGATGATGTCCTGGTAAACGCCGAGATCCTTGCGCAGTGCACGGTCCAGTGCGTTGACCGGGCCATTGCCCTCCTCGACCGTCAAGAGCCGCTCGCCGCCGACGATCAACTTGACCACGGCCTCCGAGACCGAGATCTGCTTGCCGACCGCGTTGAAGCGGCGCTCGACGGTGACGTGGAAGCTCTCGACCGTGAAGAAATCGGGCACGTTGCCGAGCGTGCGGCGCGCCAGCAGCTCGAACGACGCATCGGCGCCTTCATAGGAATAGCCGACCGCCTCGCGCTCCTTGACCTCGGAAAGCAGCGCGTCGAGACGACGATCCGCCTTGTCGACGGTGATGCCCAGCCGCGACAGTTCCGCGAGCAGGTTGGACCGACCCGCTTGGTCGGAAACCAGGACGCGGCGATGGTTGCCGACCGATTCGGGCTTCACATGCTCGTAGGTGCTCGGGTCCTTGACGATGGCCGAGGCATGGATGCCGGCCTTGGTCGCGAAAGCCGAGGCGCCGACATAGGGCGCCTGCCGGTTGGGCGCGCGGTTGACGATCTCGTCGAAGCGGTGCGACAGCGCGGTGAGCCCCTGCAAGGCTTCCGTCGTCACGCCGATCTCGAACTGGTCCGCATAGAACGGCTTCAGCATCAGGGTCGGGATGATCGAGGTCAGGTTGGCGTTGCCGCAGCGCTCGCCAATGCCGTTCAGCGTGCCCTGGATCTGGCGCGCGCCGCCCCGGACGGCGGCCAGCGAATTGGCAACGGCCTGCTCGGTGTCGTTATGCGCGTGAACGCCGAGATGGTCGCCCGGGATGACCTTGGCCACCTCGCGCACGATCCGCTCGACCTCTTCCGGCAGCGAGCCGCCATTGGTCTCGCAAAGCACGATCCAGCGCGCGCCGGCCTCATAGGCCGTCCTGGCGCAGGCGAGCGCATAGGTCGGGTTGGCTTTGTAACCGTCGAAGAAATGCTCGCAATCGACGAGCGCTTCCTTGCCGCTAGATACCGCCGCCTCGACCGACTGGCGGATGCCTTCGAGATTCTCTGCCTCCGTGGCGCCGAGCGCGACCTTGACCTGATAGTCCCAGGTCTTGGCGACGAAGCAGATGGCGTCCGAGGCTGCCGCGAGCAGCGTGTTGAGGCCGGGATCGTTGGAGACGCTGACACCTGCCCGCTTGGTCATGCCGAAGGCGGTGAACTTCGCCCGCTGCGTCCGCTTCTCGGTGAAGAAGCGCGTATCGGTCGGGTTGGCGCCGGGATAGCCGCCCTCGACATAGTCGACGCCGAGCGCGTCGAGCATACCGGCGATCAGGACCTTGTCCTCGACCGAGAAGTCGACGCCATTGGTCTGCGCCCCGTCGCGCAGCGTCGTATCGAACAGATAAAGGCGCTCTTTCGTCATTCCGATTCTTCTTCCGGCGCAGCCTTGGGATCCCATGTCGTCCAGAACTCGCCGGTCGCCTCATCCTTGCCGTCGATGATAACGAGGCCCATGGCGTCGAGCTGCTTGCGGATGGTGTCGGCCTTGGCGAAATCCTTGGCCTCGCGCGCAGCGATGCGGTCGGCAATGAGCTGTTCGATCAGGGCTTCGTCGAGCGGAATCTTGGTCATGGCGGTATCTTTCTGGTTGGCGACGCGGTTCAGCGCGCGCGTGAATTTTGTGGAGCGATGGGGCCGCGAACGGACAAGGCTGCGTCGGCCACGACACCCTCCGCCGTCATCCCTGCGAAAGCAGGGATCCATACGGCTGAGGAATTGGGCGTCACGGCAGCCTGTCCGCACCCGTCGACATGGATCCCTGCTTTCGCAGGGATGACCGCGAGTGTGGGGCGGGTGCCGGGGCCAGCGACGCCGGAGCGGGTGGCGAGAGCGGAGCAAACAGCCATCATCGCTTCACCTCCCAGCTTGTGACGATCTCGCCCGTCGCCGGGTCCTTGGCGTCCTTGAGCGTGATGCCCATGCCGTCAAGTTCGGCGCGAATGCGATCGGCCTCGGCGAAGTTTTTCGCACGGCGCGCGTCGAGGCGGGCGGCAATGAAGGCCTCGACCTCGGCAGCGTTGGGACCATCGGAAACGCTGTGGCCATAGGAATAGATATCGGCCGAAACCTCGCCCTTCCACAGGCCGAGGAAACGCATGGAGCGCGACAGCTTGGTCGCGGCCTCGACGTCGCCCTTCTGCCGGGCCCAGGACGCCATCAGCGCCTTGGCCTCGGAAAAGTTGAGATCGTCGGCGAGCTTCTCGACCAGTTCCGCCGGCGGCTCGTCGCTCTCGCTCTCATCGGCGCCGCTGACGAAATCGATCCAGTCGGCAAGCTGCCTGCGCGCCTCGACCAGGCGCTCGGCGGTGAAATCGATCGGCTGGCGGTAATGCGTCGTCAGCATGGCGAAGCGCAGCACATAACCGTGCCAGACATTGTCGCCAAAACTTCCCGTTTCCAGCAGCTCGCGGATCGTGACGAAGTTGCCGAGGCTCTTCGACATCTTCTCGCCTTCGACCTGCAGGAAGCCGTTATGCATCCAGATATTGGCCATGCGCGGCGCACCGAAGGCGCAGCAGGACTGCGCGATCTCGTTCTCGTGGTGCGGGAAGACGAGGTCGATGCCGCCCCCATGAATGTCGAACGTGTTCTTCAGCGGGTCGTCGCAGTTGAGTCCACCGCCGAACGGCTCCAGCAGCTTCGCCATCGACATGGCCGAGCACTCGATGTGCCAGCCCGGACGGCCCCGCCCCTCTATGCCGGCCGGCGACGGCCAGCCCGGCTCGTTCTCGGCCGAAGGCTTCCAGAGCACGAAATCCATCGGCTCCTTCTTGTACGGTGCAACATCTACCCGTGCGCCGGCCAGCATCTCGTCGAGCGAGCGCCGGGCGAGCGCGCCATAGCGCGGCAGCGTACCGTTCAGCCGGTCCATCGCCGAGGGCGAGAACAGGACATGGCCTTCCGCGACATAGGCGACGCCGCGCTCGACGAGCCGCTCGATCATCGCCTTCATGCCGTCGATATGCTCGGTCGCGCGCGGCTGCTCCGTCGGCGGCAGGCAGCCGAGCGCCGCCACATCCGTCTGGAACTGCGCGTCGGTCTTCTCCGTCACCAGACGGATCGCCTCGTTCAGCGGCAGGTCGGGATAGTCGATCGCGGCGCGCGCGTTGATCTTGTCGTCGACGTCCGTGATGTTGCGGACATAGGTGACATGGTCCGGGCCGTAGACATGGCGCAGCAGCCGGAACAGCACGTCGAAGACGATGACCGGGCGCGCATTGCCGATATGGGCGAAGTCGTACACCGTCGGCCCGCACACATACATGCGGACGCGGTCCTTGCCCGTCACGGGATCGCGCAGGAGCGGCGCAAGCGCGTCCTTTTCCTTCGTCAGCGTATTGTAGAGGCGCAGAGTCATTGAACGATCCCGAATGAACACAAGCCCGCCGGGCCTTGGGCGTTCGTCTCTATCGGAATGGAACAGAGGAACGGCCTCAGCCAGCGTGCGCTAGCCGGTAATAATCCCGCAGCAGATAATGCCGTTGAAACGCGGAAAAGCCGTCATGTCAGCGTGATGACCGAAATCCGCCGGAGCGTCAAGCAGCCCGGAGCGAACTCGGCCGGAAATAGGCAGCGCCGCCTCCCGCACGGCTCAACCGGCAGCCCGATGTCGCGATCGCCTGGACAACGATTACGCGGCGCCACGTTTCCGCTCGGATTTCCACAGTCCCGCCATCAGCGTCACCAAAACCCTAAGATCGGGACAATTTTAATCAAATCGCAAGAATTCCGAACGCTATCTAAACGCAGGTTTCAGGTCGGGTTCAGCTGCGGGGGAGCAGGATCCGATGATCGACCAGGGCTTCTGGAGTATTGCGTCATGGCCACCCGTTCCTTCTTCGCCGTCACCCTCTTCGCCACGCTGATCGGAATCGGCCTCGCCGAGCTGGTGCAGCGGCCGGCCCATTCCGACATCCGCGATCCCCGCACCTCGGCCATCAGCATGTGCATGAGCAAGGGCGTCGCCTGTGGTGCTGCGACTCGTTCGAACTTCGCGGCGTTCTGACCACCATTCGCTCGCCTCGCTGGCCCCGATCGGCTACGACGGATCCCTAGCAGGCAACTGCTATCCATCCGTATCGTTCGCAGGCAGGACTAATGACCGACAAAAGCCCGGCGGGCGCTGATCTCGACGAGAGCGCGCTCTTCTATCACCGCTTCCCGCAGCCGGGAAAACTCGAGATCCGGGCGACCAAGCCCCTCGGCAATCAGCGCGATCTGGCGCTGGCCTATTCGCCCGGCGTCGCCGCGCCCTGCCTCGCCATCGAGGCCGATCCCGCCAAGGCCTTCGACTACACCGCTCGCGGTAACCTCGTCGCCGTGATCTCGAACGGCACCGCCGTGCTCGGCCTGGGCGCGATCGGCGCGCTGGCCTCGAAGCCGGTGATGGAAGGCAAGGCCGTCCTCTTCAAGAAATTCGCCGGCATCGACGTGTTCGACATCGAGGTCGACGAACGCGACATCGACCGGTTCGTCGACGTGGTGGCCGCGCTCGAGCCGACCTTCGGCGGCATCAATCTCGAGGATATCAAGGCGCCGGAATGCTTCGAGATCGAGCGCAAGCTGCGCGCCCGGATGCAGATCCCCGTCTTCCATGACGACCAGCATGGCACGGCGATCATCGTCGGCGCGGCCGTCATCAACGGGCTGAAGCTGAAGGACAAGCCGATCACCGAGGCGAAGATCGTCTGTTCCGGCGCGGGCGCCGCGGCGCTCGCCTGCCTCAACCAGATGGTCGCGCTGGGCGCGAAGCTCGAAAACATCTGGGTCGCCGACATCGAAGGCGTGGTGTATGAGGGCCGCGAGGCGCTGATGGACCCGTGGAAGTCCGTCTTCGCGCAGAAGACCGACAAGCGGAAGCTGGCCGAAATCATCGACGGCGCCGACGTGTTCCTCGGCCTCTCGGCGGCCGGCGTGCTGAAGCCCGACATGGTCGCCCGCATGGCCGAGCGCCCGCTGATCCTGGCGCTCGCCAACCCGAAGCCGGAAATCATGCCGGACGACGCGCGCGCGGTGCGACCCGACGTCATGATCTGCACCGGCCGGTCGGATTTCCCCAATCAGGTCAATAACGTACTCTGCTTTCCTCACATCTTCCGCGGCGCGCTCGATGTCGGCGCCACGACAATCAACGAGGAAATGAAGCAGGCCGCGGTGCATGCGATTGCCGCGCTTGCGCAGGAAGAGCCGTCCGACGTCGTGGCGCAGGCTTATGGCGGCGTGCAGCTTTCCTTCGGCCCCGACTACCTGATCCCCTCGCCCTTCGATCAGCGCCTGATCCTGCGGATTGCGCCGGCCGTCGCGCGGGCGGCGATGGATTCGGGCGTGGCGACGCGGCCGATCACCGATTTCGACGCCTATATGGACCGGCTGACGCGCTTCGTCTTCAAGTCCGGCCTGCTGATGAAGCCGATGGTCGCGGCCGCCAAGCAGGACGTGAAGCGCGTCATCTATGCCGATGGCGAGGACGAGCGCGTGCTGCGCGCCGCCCAGGTCGCGCTGGAAGACGGCCTAGCGCAGCCGATCCTGATCGGCCGCCCTTCGGTCATTGAAACGCGCGTGAAGCGCTTCGGTCTGCGCTTCAAGCCGGGCATCGATTGCGAGATCATCAATCCCGAGGACGACAAGCGCTATCGCGACTATGTCGATCTCTATCTCGACAAGATGGGCCGGCACGGCATCACGCCGGAAGCGGCGCGCACCATCGTCCGCACCAATGCCACCGCCATCGGCGCGCTGGCGCTGATCCGCAATGACGCCGACGCGCTGCTGTGCGGCCTGGAAGGCCAGTTCCGCACCAATTTCCGCGTCATCCGCGACATCATCGGCCTGAGGCCCGGCAGCCATTCCTATTCGGCGATGAGCCTGCTGATCTCCTCCGGCGCGACGACGTTCCTGACCGACACCTATGTCAACGAGAACCCGACGGCGGAAGAGATCGCGGAAGTAACGAGGCTCGCGGCAGACCACATCCGCCGTTTCGGCATCACGCCCAAGGCGGCGCTGCTATCGCATTCCAATTTCGGCTCCCGCGACAACGTCTCGAGCGCCAAGATGCGGCGGGCGACCGAGCTGCTCTGGGAAACCGCGCCGGATCTCGAAGTCGACGGCGAAATGCATGGCGACTCCGCGCTGTCCGAAACGCTGCGCGCCCGCGTCATGCCGAAATCGAAGCTGACCGGCGAAGCCAATTTGCTGGTGTTCCCGAACCTCGACGCCGCCAACATCACGATGAACGTCGTGAAGGTGATGACCGACGCGCTGCATGTCGGCCCGATCCTGCTGGGCGCGGCCAAGCCGGCGCATATCCTGACGCCGTCCGTCACCTCGCGCGGCATCGTCAACATGACGGCGCTGGCGGCGGTCGAAGCGCAAAGCGTCTGATTGCAACCGCCGGCATCCCCTTTGGGGTAGGCCGGCGCGCATCGACGTGCTCTAAATCATGGCCGGTCCCGATGGGGCCGGCCATTGTTGTTTGCAGGCGCTTCCCTTTCAAAACGAGCCACGTCGCGATGACCAGCCCGTCTGACGAGACCGTCGATCTCTATCTGAGCGACATCCATAATTTCTTCCAGACGCCGGAAGTGGACCCATTCCTCGGCGAGAACATCGAGGCCTCGGGAATCGATCAACTGATCGACACGATGAACGCGCGCCCGAGCAGTCAGAAGGGCATTGGCAGCATCGTCATCCACCTGCCGGAGGCGATGATCACGCCCGACCTGCCCGCCCGGGTCCGCACCGCCATCACCAATTACTGCAACGCGCAGATCCGCCTCGCCGTGCAGAAGAAGCGCGAGACCTGGCTGGAGGGCCGCAAGGCGCTGCGCATCGGCCTGGTGTTCTGGGCCATCTGCCTGGCGCTGTCGCTGCTGTTCGAGGAAGTGATTTTCACCCGCCACGCCGTCGGCCGCTTGTTCGGCGAAGGCTTCATCATCGCCGGCTGGGTCGGTCTGTGGCGCCCGGCGGAGCTTCTGCTCTACGACTGGCGCCCCTATGCGCGCGAAATGAAGCGCTACGAGGAAATCAAGGCGATGGACGTCCGCATCGTGCCGCGCAAGGCGGGCGAGGAACAATTGACCATCCCACTCTAGGGGCTCATGAAATGGGCTGCCTACCGCCGGCAGAAAGCCATTGCCGCGCACAACCGCCAGCAGCGGACCAGGGCTGCGAGCCAGCGCGTCGGGATACTGGAGTAGTTGGGTCCAGCCTTCCTGCGAAGCGACGCACGCAGGAATCCAGACGCAAAAAAGCCCGGCGCGAAGCCGGGCTCTTCGATTTCAGGTCTGTGCGCGAGGCTCAGACAGCAGCGAGATTCGAAGCCTTGGTCTTGCCGCGATCGCTGATGACGTCGAAGGAAACCTTCTGGCCTTCATTGAGCGAGCGCATGCCGGCCGCTTCGAGAGCAGTCACATGCACGAAGACGTCCGGACCACCGGCGTCAGGCGCAATGAAGCCGAAGCCGCGCGTGGAATCGAAGAACTTAACGGTGCCAATATCGGCCATTTAGAAAACTACCTTAGTCATTCACGCCAGCACCATGCCAGCGCGCCTTCGAAGCGAACAAGATCGGGAACACACCGGCAGCCCTTGAGGCGCTCGACGACATTCACCGATCCGGTTCGCAAACCCAACCAGAGCATCTGATCAATCGTCAGGAGATCAGGGAAAAAATGAAACGGAGTACATCCGTCCGCTTCGTTCATGGACGACCGCTGCATTGACGAATGCGCCTGTCGAACTCCCGCTCTGTTCGGCTGGGATAAGTCACCCTAGTCGAAGGAAACGGTGAATGCAAATTATTCCTCAAGTCTTTTTCAAATGAGCCAGATCGGCCTATCGATCTTCCCCAGGCGGCAAATTGATCAGCTGTAAAAATAGCCTCATAAAAGACCGACTCTTGACAGCGAATTTCTGCTACAATTTCCGGATGGCACATTCATATAAAGTTGGACAGCGGGTAACGATGGACCGGAGCAAGATTTTCAGCTCGGCTCCCGGCATCTATGTCATCGTCGCCGCCCTCCCCGAATCCGGCGGACGGCTGCAGTACCGGATCAAGAGCGAACTCGAGAAGCATGAGCGCGTGGCTGAACAAAGCCAGCTCCATCTGATGCTTGAGGAAGTCTAGCCCGCCACCTCTCCCACGGCGCGAACGCACCGCCAAAGGCCGGACTCAGCTCCGGCCGATCACGCCCCATTTGCCCCGCGATAGAGGCACAGCCACCATGCTATGGCCCGGCGGGTAGCAAGACGGGCGGACTAACCGCCTCGGACCCAGGCCCAAGACCAGCCCTGCCGATACCCAGAGGATGCGCGTAGCACCGCGTCGCGGCTGGATTCGCCTAGCCCGCCTCCCTGCCTGACCTGCCTGACCTTCCAGACCCTGGACATCCCATGAAAAAGGCCCCGCCACAGGTGACGGGGCCTTCCTCCGGCTCGTTCAGAGATCCGTGGATCAGAACTTGTAGTTCAGACCCAGCTTGACCGAATTGTACGAGGTGTCGAATTCGCGGTTGTTGACCGGGTTGGTCGGATAGTTCACGTCGACCAGGGTGACGTCGTTCTTGCCGAGGTCCGTGTAGAGGTACTCGGCCTTGACGGTCACGTTGTTGGTGACAGCGTATTCGACGCCGGCGCCGACCGTCCAGCCCCAGGCCGTGTCGGACTTCGAGGTCTCGAAGGGAGCCTTGCAGCCGCCAATGGTCACAGCAACGCGATTGGCGTCACAACCGAGCTTGTGGTCGACATTCGCCCAAGCCAGACCACCGGTGATGTAGGGCAGGAAGCGATCGGCCGAATAGCCGACGCGCGCCCGAATCGTGCCGGACCAGTCGATCTTGTCCTCGCCGTAATAGGGGTCGAACTGGTTCGAACCACCCCAGTCCTTGCCGACGCCGCTATAGGCGACATCCGCCTCGGCACCCAGCACGATGTTGTTCTGGAGCTGGTAGTTGTAGCCAATCTGGGCGCCACCGAAGCCGCCGGTCAGCGTCTGGCCGAATGCGTTCGGGTTATGCGTGTCCTGGGTATGGCCCCAGCCATAGCCGCCATGAACACCCACATAGAAGCCAGTCCAGTTGAACGCCTCGATCGCCGGTGCAACCGGAGCGGGTTCATAGGTCAGGTCGGCCGCGCCAGCGGTCGACAAACCCATGGCAAACAAGGCAGCAGCGAGCCGGAATTTCATGCAAATCACTCCAAATCGGTAGGTAGTGATTTGGTTGGTAGCACAGCCCCAACGTGCGGGTCCATGGCATAAAGCAACAACGATGCTTTGTTATGGAATCTTATTTGTCATTAACTTTTAACTTTTAGTGAAAATCCAGATATGAAAAGCATAGATATCGGCTAAAATACAGATTACTGCGCATTTGCTTGCAGTCCAAAAGGTTAGAAATGTACCTAACGTACATTTCTAAAAGGAATGTCTTACTTCAACTCACTTAGAAACTTAGATACTTTCTTGTACAACAAACAATAGGAGCCGTCTTGACCCAACCCCTCCAGCGACCTCTCGGGAAGGCTGCGCCAAGAGCGAACAAAATCTGCAACCCTGTCGTGCATTACCAAGAGGAGCAGGGCGCGCGGGGACCAGCGCCGCCGGGCTCGAGAACCGGGCGGCCTTTCCATTGGGGCGCGAGTTGAACTGCGGGGTGCCAGGGGAGCCTGGGCACGGTCCATGTCGCGAGTATCGAGTCGAGTGGAAAATGGTGGGCGGTACTGGGATTGAACCAGTGACCCTTCGCGTGTGAAGCGAATGCTCTCCCGCTGAGCTAACCGCCCTGCCGCCGGGCAGCAAACTGCTCCGGTGAAGGTGGCCGGATATAGATTGCCGCGGCGGATGAAGTCAAGCCGCGCCGGCGGGATATACCACGGGATTGTGAATTGCGCTTTCCGGCTTCCTCGGCCAAATAGAAAGCCCACCTTACGAAATGTATCTCATGCCAAGCGACTCCGTCCTCGGCGCCGGCGCGTCCCCCGCCGCCCCCGCCTATCGAATCACCGCCCTCATCGTCGCCAGCGCGCTGTTCATGGAGCAGCTCGACGCCACCGTTCTGGCCACCGCCCTGCCCACCATGTCAAAGAGTTTCGGCGTGTCGCCGCTCGACATGAGCGTGGCGCTGACCGGCTATCTGCTCAGCCTTGCCGTGTTCATCCCGGCGAGCGGCTGGATCGCCGACCGGTTTGGCGCGCGCAACGTCTTCTGTGCGGCGATCGCCATCTTCATGGCGGGATCGCTGCTCTGCGCCCAGGCGCACAACCTGCCCTTCCTGGTGTTTGCCCGCGTGCTGCAGGGGCTGGGCGGCGCGATGATGGTGCCCGTCGGGCGGCTGGTGATTCTGAAAAGCGTGCCGCGCGCCGATTTCGTCTCCGCCATGGCCTGGGTGATGGTGCCGGCGCTGATCGGCCCGGTGATCGGGCCGATGGTTGGCGGCTTCATCGTCACCTATCTCGACTGGCGCTGGATCTTCTATGTGAACCTGCCGCTCGGTGTGATCGGCATCGCGCTCGCCAGCCACTATATCGACGACATCCGCGAAGAGATCCGCCGGCCGTTCGATGGGCTGGGGCTGCTGCTGTCCGGCACCGCGCTCGCCTCGCTGCTTTTTGCCTTCGAGACGGGCGGCCGCGGCGCGGCTTCACCGCGCACGGCGCTGGTCCTGCTCGCGGTCGGCCTCGTCACCGGCGCGCTTTATATCGCGCATGCCCGACGGCATGCGGCGCCGATCCTCGACCTGTCGCTGATGCGGCTGAAGACGTTCCGCCTGTCGGTCGTTGCCGGCGGCCTGGCGCGGATCACCGCCGGCGCCATGCCCTTCCTGCTGCCGATGATGATGCAGCTGGGCTTCGGCATGTCCGCCGCCCATAGCGGGCTGGTAACCTTCGTCTCGGCGGCCGGCGCCATGGCGATGAAGGCTTCCGCGGCCCCGATCCTGCGCCGCTTCGGCTTCCGCAACACGCTGATATGGAACAGCGTCATCGCCAGCGCCTTCCTGGCGATCTACGCGACCTTCCGACCCGACTGGCCGACCGCGGCCGTCTATCTCGTGCTGCTGATCGGCGGCTTTTCGCAATCGCTGCAGTTCACCGCCTACAACACGATCGCCTATGCCGAGGTCGAGCGCGACCGCATGAGCGCTGCGACCAGCTTCTATACGACCATGCAGCAGATGATGCTGTCCCTGGGGATCTGCGTCTCGGCAAGCGTGCTGCATGTCGCCGTCGCGCTCTCCGGACGGGACACGCCGGTAATGGCCGATTTCTCCGCCGCCTTCCTCACGGTGACCAGCGTGTCGCTGCTCGCCGCCTTCGTCTGCGCCCGCCTGCCGCGCGACGCCGGCGACGATCTCACCGGCCGTACCCAGTGATTCCAGCTCCGCTGCCTGCGACACATCTGCCACGGCCGGTGGATATTGCGTCGCCGGGGATGCACGATAAGGTGGGCTGGTTTACGATCCAAAGCGCTTTGGGTGGATCCGACTCCCCGGCTTTCACACCCGGGTCACCCGAAGCGAGCATTACCGATCTGGCGGGGCCGGCAAGGTCGCGCGACAGGAACCGTCTAGGGAGACCAAGGTCATGACGATCCGCGTTGTTGTCTGGGGCGAAAACGTCCACGAGCAAGAGAATGAAGTCGTCCGGAAGATCTATCCGGAAGGCATGCACACCACGATCGCCAAGGGCCTGGACGAGGATCCCGTCATCGAGGTTTCGACCGCGATGCTGCAGGAGCCGGAACACGGCCTGACCGAGCAGCGCCTGGCCGAGACGGACGTGCTGATCTGGTGGGGCCACAAGGCGCATGGCGAGGTCTCCGACGCCGTCGTCGAGCGGGTCGCCCAGCGCGTCTGGGAAGGCATGGGCCTCATCGTCCTGCATTCCGGCCACTTCTCGAAGATCTTCAAGCGCCTGATGGGCACCCCCTGCTCGCTCAAGTGGCGCGAGGCCGGCGAGCTCGAGCGCGTCTGGGTCATCAACCGCAACCACCAGATCGCCCAGGGCCTGTCCGATTATTTCGAGATCGAGCAGACCGAGATGTATGGCGAGCCCTTCACGGTTCCCGAGCCGCAGGAGACGGTGTTCGTCACCTGGTATGAAGGCGGCGAAGTCTTCCGCTCGGGCCTGACCTGGCAGCGCGGCGGCGGCAAGGTGTTCTATTTCTCGCCCGGCCACGAGACCTACCCGATCTATTACAATCCCGACGTCAAGCAGGTGCTGAAGAACGCCGCCAAGTGGGCCTACAACCCCGCTCCGGCCTGGGCCGGCATCGAGAAGGCGCCGAATACGCCGGCCGACAAGGCCCCGAACGGCCCGCTCACCATCAAGGGCGAGACGCTGCACAAGCATGGCGAGGAAGGCTTCCACTAAGCCTCGCCAAACGCGAAGCGGCGGGCTGGGGCGCATTCCACCGCGCCCCGCCCTCACCCACCGGCTTCGCGACCAGCCTCTCCCCCCGGAGAGGTGAAAGACAGTCCACCCTTTCGGGACATGCTCCCGTCACCCAAGCCCGCCACCCAAGAGTGAAACGCATGGTCAAGATCCTTATCCTGGGAACCGGCAGCATGGCCGAAAGCCATGCCATCGCCTTCAAGGCGGCCCCAGGCGCCACCGTCGTCGCCGCCGTCGAGACCGACGCCACGCGCCGCACCGCCTTCGGCAAGAAGCACGGCATCACCAACTTGTTCGCCGATCTCGATGCGGCGATTGAATGGGGCCAGTTCGACGCCGCCGCCAATGTGACGCCGGACGCCGTCCACTACGACACGACGATGAAGCTGCTCGCCGCCGGCAAGCATGTCTTCTGCGAGAAGCCGCTCGCGACCGACTACCCGCACGCGCTGGTCATGGCCGAGGAGGCCGAGGCGAAGGGCGTCATCAACATGGTGAACCTCACCTACCGCAACTCGCCCGCGCTGCAGAAGGCGCGCGAGCTGGTCGCGGCCGGCCGGATCGGCTCGATCCGCCATGTCGAGGCGTCCTATCTGCAGAGCTGGCTGGTCGGCAAGCAGTGGGGCGACTGGCGCACGGAATCGCGCTGGCTTTGGCGCCTGTCGGAAGAGCACGGCTCCAAGGGCGTGCTGGGCGATATCGGCGTGCATATCGTCGACTTCGCCTCGTTCGGCGCCGATAGCGACATCACCACGGTCGACAGCCGCCTGAAGACCTTCCACAAGGCGGAAGGCGACCAGATCGGCGAATACAAGCTCGACGCCAACGACTCGGCGATCATGATGGCCGAATTCGCCAATGGCGCGATCGGCACCATCACCGCGACGCGCTTCGCCACCGGCCATGCCAACGACCTGACGCTGCAGCTGTTCGGCACCGAAGGCGCGCTGAAGGTGATGACCGACGGCCGCACGTCGTCGCTGGAAATCTGCGTCGGCCCCGATATCGAGACGCAGACCTGGAAGCCGGTCGAGTGCCCGCCTGTTGTCACGACCTATGAGCGCTTCGTGCAGGCCTGTAACACGGGCATCAATGGCGACCCGAGCTTCCGCCGCGCCGCCGAGATCCAGCGCATCCTGGACATGTGCTTCGACCAGGACGTCGTGCGCAAGAAGATCGGCTGATCCCGCCTTCGCTGCCCAACAGTACCTCGGCCCGGCATGTCCGGGCCGAGTGCGTTCTGGAACATGTTTGCCCCATAGAATTTCTCCCGGCGCGTACGAATTGTACCTAGCGTATTATCTCAGTCATTCGGCGGGCTTACTCTTGGTGGACGGTTCGGGCTGGCGTGCCATTTGGGTTGAACGCCACCGAAGCCTGTGAAATCGTCCTCCGCGACTGCGCAGCGCAGTCTGGAATCAAGGGGTATGTCTATGTTTCGCTCGGTTGGATTGGGTCTTTTGCTTGCGTCCGTTGCCCTGACGGGCAGCGCATTCGCTGAGGGATCCAACAGCAAGGCTCCCGTCACAACGGAAAACTTCGTCCGGGCAGAGACCGACAATTACCTCGCGATGAACGCGAAGGTCGTCGGCGGGTTGGGCAAGTTCCAGCACTCCCGCGCGCCCGCTTCGATCGACAACCAGACCGTCATCCGCATGAACCGCGACACGCTCTATTCGTTCGCGGTGTTTGATCTCGCCGGCGGCCCGGTCTCCATTTCGCTGCCGGATTCCGGCAAGCGCTACATGTCGATGATGGTCGTCGACCAGGACCACTACGTCCCGATCGTCGCCCACGGCAACGAGTCGGTCACGCTGAGCCAGGAAAAGCTTGGCACCCGCTATGCCTTCGTGGCGATCCGGACGCTGGTCGATCCCAACGATCCCGCGGATCTCGAGCAGGTCCACAAGCTGCAGGACTCCATCGCGGTCAGCCAGAAGGACGCCGGGAAGCTCGAGCTTCCGGACTGGGATCAGGACAGCCTCACCGATATCCGCAACGGTCTGCTCGTGCTGGCACGGCACCAGCCCTCGTTCCACGGCGCCTTCGGCACGCGGGATCAGGTCGATCCCGTCCAGCACCTGATCGGCACGGCCGCCGGTTGGGGCGGGCTTCCCGACAGCGAAGCCAACTACCAGAGCTTCACGCCGGAGAAGAACGACGGCAAGACGGTCTACACCATCCAGGTGCCGAAGGACGTGCCGGTGAAGGATTTCTGGTCCATCTCGGTCTACAACAAGCAGGGCTTCTTCGAAAAGAACGAGCACAACGCCTACTCGATCAACAACATCACAGCGAAGAAGAACGACGACGGCTCGGTGACGATCCAGCTCGGCGACTGCGACGGCAAGATCGCCAACTGCCTGCCGATCGTCGACGGCTGGAACTATACGGCGCGGCTCTATCGTCCGGAGCAGCCGATCCTTTCCGGCGAGTGGACCTTCCCGGCCGCGATCCCCCGGAACTGATCTTCCGCCGCCAGCACGCGACGCTCGGCCAATCCGCCGAAAATCGACGAAAATGTTAGAAATCGGCCCGGCTTTGCCCGGGCCGATCGCATTTTGGGCTTCCTTTTCGCGCGAAACCCGCCCGGTTGTGTGTTGCGGCGACGACACGCGGCCCGCAAACCGAGCGCCCCGGGCTTGCAATCCCAAATGTCGCAGCTATAAAAAACGCTTCCTTCAACTCCGAACACGGGGGGATTTGCATGGCATCGCTGCATATGGTCGTCGCCCCGGTTAAGCCGGCTTCGGGTTTTCCCCGCCGCTAGTTCGGACGTTCAGCGGACATCGCCTCGGTCTCATTCCGTGGCTTCTTGAGATCCCGCTTCTCGATACTCAAACTGTTTCACCGTGAGCCGTCCGCGCATCGATTGCGCGTCGCTCGCAGTCCTCTTTCTCACTTTTCGGGACCGGATCGGCGTCATCGACGCGTCCGGATTGTCATCATGACTCGATACAGATTCCCCCGCTTTCGCATCCGATGGCGGGCCGATGCCTTCTCCAACGTGCTTGGCTTCACCTTCGCCCATTGGCGCAAGCAGCCTTTGCTGATCGTCGGCATCGGGCTCACCATCCTCGTCTCCACCATGGCCGATGTGCTGCTGCCGCTTTATGCCGGCCGTCTCGTCGATGCGATCGCCGGTGGCATCCAGGACCGTGACGAAGCCCTTTCGGCGGCGTTGCATGCGTTTGGCGCGCTGATGGCGCTCGGCGTCGGGATGATGGCGCTTCGCCATTGCGCCTTCCTCGCCATCATCCGGCTGACGCTGAACATGATGACGGACATTGCGGGCGATGCGTTCCACCGCGTCCAGCGCTTCTCCACCAACTGGCATGCCAATGCGTTTGCCGGCTCGACCGTGCGCAAGATCACTCGCGGCATGTGGGCGCTCGACCTGCTGAACGACACGCTGCTGCTGGCCCTGCTGCCCTCGATCGCCATGCTCGTCGGCACCACCATCCTGCTCGGCTCCTACTGGCCGGTCATGGGCCTGATCATCGCGATCGGCTCGGTGCTCTACATCGCCATGACGGTCTCGCTGTCGCTGTTCTATGTCGCGCCGGCGGCGAGCCTCGCCAA
Organism: Kaistia sp. UC242_56; assembly: GCF_044452255.1. Lineage (NCBI taxonomy): Bacteria > Pseudomonadati > Pseudomonadota > Alphaproteobacteria > Hyphomicrobiales > Kaistiaceae > Kaistia > Kaistia sp. UC242_56. The sequence goes on along the minus strand of NZ_JBIOAN010000002.1, from coordinate 2,504,853 downwards.
CCAGTGGGATACCAAGCTAGGCGGCGCACTCGCCGACGCGGTATCCTGCAACGCGGTGGTGAAGGCGTTCGGCGCCGAGGACCGGGAGGACACGCGGCTGTCGCGTGTCGTCGCCAAATGGCGTTCGCGCACGTCGCGCACCTGGATCCGCGGCACCAATAACGGCACGGCACAGGGCATTCTGCTGGTGTTGTTGCGCGGCGCTATCATCGGCACCGTCCTGCTGCTCTGGTGGCATGGCCAGGCGACGCCGGGCGACGTCACCTTCGTGCTGACGGCGTTCTTCCTGCTGCAGGGCTACCTGCGCGATGTCGGGGTGCATATCCGCAACCTGCAGCGCTCGGTCAACGACATGGAAGAACTGGTGGCCCTGCACGCGCAGCCGCTTGGCATCGAGGACAAGGCCGACGCCGTGCCGATGGTTGTCGGCGCGGGCGAGATCCGCTTCGAGGGCGTCACGTTCCACTATGCCGGCCATAACACGCCGCTTTACAAGGACTTTGACGTCACGATCCGAGCGGGCGAGAAGATCGGCCTGGTCGGCCATTCCGGCTCCGGCAAGACGACCTTCGTCAAGCTGATCCAGCGTCTCTACGACGTCACGGATGGCCGCATCGTGATCGACGGGCAGGATATCGCCCATGTCACGCAGTCGTCGCTGCGGGGCGAGATCGCGATCGTGCAGCAGGAGCCGATCCTGTTCCACCGCTCGCTGGCCGAGAACATCGCCTATGCGCGCCCCGGCGCGTCGATGGCCGAGATCATCGCGGCGGCGAAGCTCGCCAATGCGCATGATTTCATCGAGAGGCTGCCGCAGGCTTATTCGACGCTGGTCGGCGAACGCGGCGTCAAGCTCTCGGGCGGCGAGCGCCAGCGCGTGGCGTTGGCCCGCGCCTTCCTGGCCGATGCGCCGATCCTGATCCTGGACGAGGCAACCTCGAGCCTCGATTCGGAATCGGAGGCGCTGATCCAGGAGGCGATGGAGCGGCTGATGGAAGGCCGCACCGCGATCGTCATCGCCCACCGCCTGTCGACGGTGCGCGCGCTCGACCGCCTGCTGGTCTTCGACCGTGGCCAGATCGCGGAAGAGGGCACGCATGAGGCGCTGGTCCGCATCGAGGACGGCATCTATCGCAAGCTGTTCGAACGGCAGGCGATGGACCTGACCCGAGGCCTCGCGGCCTGACGAGAACGCTTTGGGCCGGCTTGCGGTCGGCCCAAAGCCCCCTTCTCTACGGGAGCACCTTCTGCCGGGGCTCCGGCCGCGTGACGATCCACAGCGCGCAGGCGAGCATTCCGACCGCAACGAGCGCGGCGAGCCACCAGGCCGGCTGCGCCGTCCACCAGAACACCGCATAGCCGATTGCCATGCCGCCGCAGGCCAACCATTTCGCCCTGCGCGGGATGGCGCCCTGCTCCCGCCAGGCGCGCAATACCGGGCCGAAGCGCGGATGATTGAGCATCCATGCTTCCAGCCGCGGCGACGACCGGCCGAAACTCCACGCGGCGAGGATCAGGAAGACAGTCGTCGGCATGATGGGCAGAAGCGCACCGATGATGGCGAGCGCCAGAAAGACGAAACCCAGCACGACATAGCCCGCGCGCCGGCCGACATTCAGGGCCGAACGGGTTCTCGTTCCGGCGCGTTGCTCCGGCTCCACTTTGGAATTGCCTCCGGTTCATCGGGTTCGCAAGGTCGACTTCCACCGCCGGCCCTGCCCGGCGAATGGCACGCGTTGCGCAGCCAGGCAAGAGCCCCCTCCCGTTGAACGCCGCAAGCGCCATCCTTGCAACGGTGGGCGAAGCGAAAGTGAGGCCTCTAGACAGTCGGTTCCGGAGCCGGGCGGCTGACCAGTTCGGCCGCGGCGCGATTGGCGTTGGCGAGCGCCTCCGCCAGGGCGCTGCCCCTGGCGAGGCTGGCGGCCAGCATGCCGATGAAGGCGTCTCCCGCACCATGCGTACTGACCAGCTTGACCGGGATCGCCGGAATCGCGATTTCCTCGCCCGCCGCCGTCACGCAGGCAACGCCCTCCCCGCCGGCCGTGACGACCGCCGTCGGATAGCGCCGCGACAGGATGCGGGCGGCCGCCAGCGCACCCTCCAGGCTCTCCACCACCGGCACGCCGGCCAGCAGTTCCGCCTCAATCGCGTTGACGACGATGATGTCGACCTTCGCGGCCAGCGCTTCGGAAGGCATGCGCGCCGGCGCCGCGTTCAGGATCACCAGCCCGCCGGAATGCTTCGCCGCGTTTGCCGCCGCGACATTGGCGCTGTCCGGCACCTCGTTTTGCAGCACCAGGATCGGCGCAGACGCAAACAGCTCGGCCGCCGCCTGCACGTCCTTCTCGGAAAGCGTGAGATTTGCGCCGGAGACGATTACCGCGCCATAATCGCCCTCGCCGTCGAAGATCGCGACGCTCATGCCGGTGGAGCCGCCGGGCAGGACGCGGACGAATCGGCGGTCGACACCCTGCTGGTCGAGGTTGTGCAGCAGCGTCCGGCCGAAATCGTCCTCCGCCACCGCGCCGACCATCGCGCTGTGCGCGCCGGCATGGGAGACAGCCACCGCCTGGTTGCCACCCTTGCCGCCGCATTTCGGCTGCCAGGATTGGCCTGTGATTGTCTCGCCCTTGCGCGGGCGGGCGGGTCCGCGAACGATCACGTCGTAATGCAGGCTGCCAAAGACGATGACGGTGCGGGCGCTCTCGCTCATAAAGTCTTGTCTCTTCGGTTGGCGGCAACGGCCGACATGGTCTTGTCGAGATTGCGCTCCGCCCGCGCGTAGTCGCGCTGTGCGACCGCCACGAACACGGCGTCGAGAATGTTGAGCTGGGCGATACGCGCCGCCGCGTTCTCGCCCATCAGCGGCGATCCCTGCGCCGTCGAGCAGAGCACGATTTCCGCCTGCTGGGCCAGCGGCGAGCGATCGTAGTTCGTGATCGCCAGCGTCCGCGCGCCATTGCGCCGCGCCAGCTGGATCGCCTCGATCACCGCGCTGGTATTGCCGGAATGCGAGAAGCCGATTGCGATATCGCCGGGTCCAAGCAGCGAGGCCGACATCGCCATCATGTGCGCGTCGTCCTGCACGCTGGCGCGCAGGCCGATGCGGAGGAATTTGTGGCCGACATCGCGCGCGATCTGCGCCGATCCGCCGACGCCGTAGAGATCCCGCTGCTGCGCCCCATGGATCGCATCCACCGCGCGGTCGAAGGCCTCGACGTCGAGGATCGCCAGTGTCTCCTCGAGCGCGTGGATCGAGGTGCGGAACACCTTCTGGATGATTTCGCGCGACGTATCCTCCGGCGAGAGGTCCTGATGCATGCCGGCGGCCGGCAGCCGATTATATTGCGCCAGCGCCGCGCGGAAGCCGCGATAGCCGTCGAACCCCAGCTTCTTGGTGATCTTGACCACCATCGCCTCCGAGACCCCCGTCCCGGCCGCGATCCGCTTCAGCGGCGTCTCCACGCCGAAATCGCGCATCGCCAGCACCGCCTCCACGACATGCGACTCGCGCGGTGTCAGCGACGGCAGCATCATGCGGATGCGCGGGCCGATGGAACTGGGATTGGCGTCTTCGGGGACCATGCGGGACCTCTCAAGCGGCCGGAAGTCTGTCGCCGTCAGTTCGACGGCGCCAGCATGGCTTCCTGCACGATGGCGTTGGACGCAACCGCGTCCTGCCGGTCGATCGCCTCGCCGAGGCGATTGTCGCGCTCCAGCCGGTCGACCACCGTCAGCATGCGCCGGACCGTGGCGATATTGACCTCGCATTCGCGCACGGGGTCCAGCCCGGTCATATCCGGGAAGGTGTCGAAATAGATCGCGCCGGCATAGCCATCGCGCCGGATCTGGCGCAGCAGTTCGATCGTCTGCACCGAATGCACGGCGCCGACCATCAGCCCGTCGTCGCGCTTGGCGTAGCCGTCATTGAGATGAACGCCGAGCAGGCGGCTGTGGCGCGCGATCAGCGCGGCCGCGAAGGCGGGCTGCTCATCGGCATAGAGCACATGGGCGAAATCCAGCGTCACGCCGAGATTGGGCGCGCCAGCCTCCTGGATCGCCAGCAGCGTGGTTGCGCAATCCGGCATCAGGCTGTAGGCGCGCGGCTCATTGGGCTTGTATTCGATGCTGATCAGGCAATCCGGATCATGCGCGCAAACTTCACGAATTCCCGAAATCTCGTGATCCCACATCCGGTCATAGTCGCCCTGGAAGGCATAGTCGAAGCCGTCCTGCCCGAGCCAGATCGTCATCAGGTTGGAGCCGGCGGCGCGCGCCGCATCGATACCGCGCTTGGTGAGGTCGATCGCCTCCTGCCGGACGGCCGCATCCGGATGGGTGAAGGCGCCGAGCTTGAAGGCCGGATTGGTGTAGTAGCGCATGGCGAAGCCATTGATCTGAAGCCCGAGATCGCCGAGCTTTCCTGCCAGGGCGCGTGGATCCTCGCCGACATGGTCCGGATAGTTCAGATCCAAATCCGTCAGCCCCTCCACCTTGGCCGCCCGCGCCGCCATCTGCAGGACGCTCGGCTTGCCCTTCTGGTCCGGCCATTCGGCCTCGGCGCGCGAGGCAAAAGAATTCAGGCGGGTGGCAAAGCGCAAGCTGTTCACGGCATCAGACCTGTTCTGCGGAAGGGCTCCATTCACTTCACACACTTTTAGAAATCTGTAAAGTTTCGGTCGAGCCCGCCCTGCATTTGGAGAATGCTCGCGACAGGTGCCGGCGCCTTTGCTGGCCATCAGGGCTGGTCACACCCCTCTCAGCCGCTATCATCCCCCTCCCTGCGACGGCGCACCCCTGCCCCTTACCCCACGAGGCACCGATGACCCGACTGACCGCCAAGGACTTCCATCCCGAACTGCTCGAGCTCTACGATTTCTACGCGCATGGCCGGATCACCAAGCGCGAATTCCTCGACCGGGCGGCCAAATTCGCCATTGGCGGCGCCACCGCCGCGTCCATCCTGGCGACGATGAGCCCGAACTACGCGCTCGCCGAACAGGTTTCCTTCACCGATCCCGACATCGTCGCGGAATACATCACCTACCCCTCGCCGAACGGCCATGGCGAGGTGCGCGGCTATCTCGTCCGCCCCGCCAAGGCCGAGGGCAAGCTGCCGGCGGTCGTCGTCGTGCACGAGAACCGCGGTCTCAATCCCTATATCGAGGATGTCGCCCGCCGCGTCGCGAAGGCCGGATTCATCGCCCTCGCCCCGGATGGCCTGACCTCGAAGGGCGGCTATCCCGGCAATGACGAGAAGGGCCGCGAACTGCAGCAGCAGGTCGACCCGGAAAAGCTGATGAACGACTTCTTCGCGGCGATCGAATTCCTGATGAAGGACGAGCGCACCACCGGCAAGGTCGGCATCACCGGCTTCTGCTATGGCGGCGGCGTCGCCAACGCCGCGGCCGTCGCCTATCCCGAGCTCGGCGCCGCCGTGCCCTTCTATGGCCGCCAGGCCAAGGCCGAGGACGTGCCGCGCATCAAGGCGCCGATCCTGCTGCACTATGGCGAGCTGGACACGCGCGTGAACGAGGGCTGGCCGGCCTATGAGGCGGCGCTGAAGGCCAATGGCAAGACCTACGAGGCCTATATCTATCCCGGCGCCAACCACGGCTTCCACAACGACTCGACGCCGCGCTACGACAAGGAAGCCGCCGATCTCGCCTGGCAGCGCACGATCGACTGGTTCAAGAAATATCTGGCGTAGCCAGCGCCATCACGCCCTGTGAAATGAAACGGCGCGGCACCCACGCAGGCGTCGCGCCGTCGTCAACGGCCTTTCCAGGCACCGGGCGGTGTGTCCGCCCCGGCCCGCTCCCGGACGCTAGTCCCTCGCCCGCGCGAGCTTGGTCCGCACCGCCGCCTGGTCGTTGGCGGTCAGTTGGGTCGGGCCGAGCTTAAAGGTGATGTTGTCGAGCTTGCCGGTGAAGGCGAAGGGAACCTGGTAGTCCGCGTCGTTCACAGAGGAGCGCGTATCGACGCCGACATCGAAGGTTTCGTCGATCGTCATCAGGAACGGCGTGGAGTGCGGGATCGGCTGGCGATCGACCTCCGCGTCGTCGACCTTGAGCACGCCCGTGCCGCCCTTGCCCGGGCCGGGGCCGTTATAGGTGAATTCGAACGCGATGGTGTGCTTGCCCGGCGTCAGCGCGTCCTTGCCTGCCCAGCGGAAATGCTCGAGAGCGAGCAGGTTGTAGGCGAAGACCGGCTTGCCCTTGAGCAGATAGAAGCCATAGCCGCCGAAGCGACCGCCCAGCGTGGCGAGCATGCCTTCCGCGCCGCCGTCGGGGATCTCGACCTCGGCGGTGATGGTGTAGGACCGCGCCAGGAGATCGGGCGAGGCGCTGGCCGGCACGCCGGAGACCTGGCCCGAATAGCTGAAGCTGTTCCGCCCCGCGGTGGGAGACGGACGCGGCGCCAGCAGGCGCTGGACGATCGAATTGTCGAGCGGGAAGACGTTGTATTTCGCCGCCTCGACGAGGAACAGATCCTTGAGTTCCTGCAGCTTGGCCGGGTTGGCGGCGGCGAGGTCGTTGTTCTGCGAATAGTCTTCGGCGAGGTTGTATAGTTCCCAGTCATAGCCGCCGATGACATCCGGCATCTTTGCAAGCCCCATCAGCCAGGGCGGCTGCGGCGGCGTGGTCGAGGCGATCCAGCCATCGTGATAGATGGCCCGGTCGCCGAACATCTCGAAATACTGCGTCGTCCGCGCCGATGGCGCATCGGCATTCGCCTTGTCCCAGCTATAGGCCATGCTCACGCCCTCAATCGGGCGCTGTGCGATGCCGTTGACCGAGAGCGGCGCCTGGACGCCGGTCGCTTCCAGCATCGTCGGCACGATATCGATCATGTGGTGGAACTGGTGGCGGACGCCGCCGGCATCCTTGATGCGCGCCGGCCAGGCCATCGCCATGCCCTGCCGCGTGCCGCCGAAATGCGAGGCGATCTGCTTGGTCCATTTAAACGGCGTGTCGAAGGCCCAGGCCCAGGGCGTCGCCATGTGCGGCGAGGTCACGTCCGAGCCCCACGCATCGTAGAATTGGAGCTGCTTCTCGACCGGGACATCAATGCCCTGCAGCGCCGCGAGATCGAAGGGCGTGCCGCTCATCGAGCCTTCGGAGCTCGTGCCATTGTCGCCCTCGATATAGATGATCAGCGTGTTGTCGAGCTTACCCTGGTCCTCCACCTCCTGGATGACGCGGCCGATCTCGTGGTCGGTATAGGCGACATAGGCGGCGTAGACCTCGGCCTGGCGGGCGAACAGCTTCTTGTCATCGGCCGAAAGCGTATCCCATTTCGGCAAGCTGTCCGGCCAGGGCGTCAGCGCGGTGTTGGCGGGAATGACGCCGAGGCGCTTCTGGTTGGCGTAGATCTGGTCGCGCATGGCGTTCCAGCCCATGTCGAACTTGCCCTTGAACTTGGCGATCCATTCCGGCGTCGGCTGATGCGGCGCATGCGTGCCGCCCGGCACGAAATAGAGAAAGAACGGCTTGTCCGGCGCGGCGGCCTCGGTCTGCCGGAGATAGTCGATGGCGTTGTCGGCAAGGTCGGTGGTCAGGTTGTAGCCGGGCTTGCCGACCCATGGGAAAACCTGGGTAGTGTTCTTGAAGAGATAGGGCGTCCACTGGTTGGTCTCGCCGCCCATGAAGCCGTAGAAATAGTCGAAGCCCATGCCCACCGGCCATTGGTTGAACGGTCCGGCCTGGCTGTACTGGAAGCTCGGCGTGTTGTGGTTCTTGCCGAACCAGGATGTCGTGAAGCCATTCTCCTTCAGGATCTCGCCGACCGTCGCATTCTCCGGCCCGATGACGGAATCATAGCCGGGGAAGCCGGTCGACTGCTCCGTAACGACGCCGAAGCCGACCGAATGGTGGTTGCGTCCGGTGATCAGGGCCGCCCGCGTCGGCGAGCAGAGCGCGGTTGAATGAAACTGCGTATAGCGTAGGCCGGCATTGGCGACGCGGTCGAGCGCCGGGGTCGGGATGACACCGCCAAACGTGCTGGAGACGCCATAGCCGGCATCGTCCGTCATGATCAGCAGGATGTTCGGCGCGCCGGCGGGCGGCACCACCGTCGGCGGCCAGAACGGCTTCGAGCTCGGCGCGTCCAGATTGATCGTGCCGCCAAAGGGTAGCGGCGGCGCCGGGATCTGCCGGCCGTCGATCGTCTGCGTCGCGCTGGGCGACCCGGGCGTTCCGGTAATCGTCTGCGCATGGGCGGCCGCGATGCACAGGCTGGAAGAAAGCATGAAGAAGGAGAAAAATCGCTTCGAAATCATGGCAGACCTCTCGCAAGCAGCGTGAATTGCCGGCATGAAATATACTATGGAATACGAACCGAATGACTTACGCGCAGGGTGAGGACTTCCTCGCCCGCCGTCGCCACGATACCGAAACGCGACGGAGCCTCAAATATCGTTTCCCTCGCAGGAAAGCACGATGTTGTTACAATCGGCGCGTGAACCTGCCGGCAACCGCCCGGATGCGATGAGTCGGCCGCGGGCATCCCAGCGCGTAAGCGGCGAGGGACGCGAACCTTCACCCCTCCTCGCGCGCCGCCGAGGCTGCCGCCTGGCGCGCCATATTGGCGAGATGGAGTGCTTGCCGGCCAGCGAGTCAACGCCTGGAGCCGATGGCAATACTCACGATAGCGAACCTAACCCTCCGTCAATCATCAAGACTTCCACGACGGCTCGACCCGGCTCTTCCGCTTGGTCAGGATAGGCATGGCGCAATAGGCGGCGGCGCGGAACTTGCCGGTCCTGTATCGGGCAGTCCAGCCGACGCCCCTCGCCTGGACGACTACTCGTGCTGAGCGGACCGCATCTCCGCCAGCCCCTCTTCGCGGGCCATGACCGGCACGTAGCCAAGTTCCCGGCGCGCCTTGCCGATATCGAGCGTGATCTCCACCGCCGAGGTGGCGTAGGCCTGCAGCGTCAGCGGCGGTTTGACCCGGCCTCCAGATAATGCCGCGATAAAATCTCCAACCGAGGCAACGACGCGGAGCAGACGGCGTGGGACTGTCTTGTCAGTTGGCTCGATATCTTGCGTTTCCAGGAGTTGCGAGACGAACTCGCGAAACGCAACCGGCTCGCCATCGGAAACGAAATATACCTCGCCAGCCCGACCCTCAAGCAAAGCGAGTTCGACCGCCGCGCAGAGATTGGCACGTGGGTGGTCGAGGTCAGATAAGTGCCGCCATCAATCCAGGCGAACTTGCCCGAACGGGCTGCGGCGCAGAGCTGCGGCAGCGCTGTGGTGTCATCGCGTCCCCAGACCAGACGCGGACGCAGCGCGACGACTGCGAAGCCCGGGCGATTGCTCGCCAGCGCGATGCGTTCCGCTGCCGCCTTGCTGCGCGAATAATTGCCGGCGGGCTTGCGCGGCAGTTTCGCCGACTCGTCGACATGCACTAGCGGTCTTCCATCGGCGAGGACGGATTCGCTGCTGATATGGATTGCCCTTCGAATGCCGGCCTTGCACGCCGCCTCAAACACGATCCGCGTGCCGTCCTCGTTGACGCGAGTCTGCACCCGAGTGCCGGGGCCATGGTTGGTATCAGCAGCCGCGTGAATCAGTGCATCGCAGCCAGCCATTCCTTCGCCAATGTCGGAGCTCAGCATGTCCCCGTGATAGGGCGTCGCGCCGAGATCCTGCACCGTCTCGGCCGAGGCGGCGCTGCGGACCAGCGCTACCACTTCCATGTTCCGATCGCGGAAATGGCGGATGAGGTTACGGCCCACATAGCCGCTGCCGCCTGTCAGGAAGATGCGCCGAAAAGGGACGAGCGTCTTCGTTGCCCCGATGCACGGGACCTCGGTCGTTACAGTCATGAGTGTCTGCCTTGAGTTGGATCGGGGCTCAGTCGGTCGCCAAGTCCGACAATGCTGCCTCGCCGGGCACCGCCGTCACGAGCCATTGGATCTCGCGGATAATCCGGTCGCGCTCGTCGCGGGCGAAGTGGTGAAAGTCGAGATATTCGAGGAACTTCAGGCCTTCCAGCGCCAGATAGGCGAGCAACGCTCCCCGATCGGAAGCCGAGGTCTCAAGGATCCGCCCGATCGTCTCGGCCTGGTTGGCACGCATCTTCCGGCGCAGGCCATCGTCCAGCGTCAGTGCCGCGCTGAGGTTCAGGGCGACGGCCCGGAACGCCTCCGGTGGCGGCTCGGCCGCCGCCAGGATGCGCCCGCGGATTGCGGAGCTCGGACCTGCCGGCAGGACTTCCTCGACGCGCGCATGATGCTCTCTGTCGCGCTGGAAGGCACGGTCGACGACGGCCTCGATCAGCGCCTGCTTGGTCTTGTAGTCGTAGATCACACTGGCCTTGCTGATCCCCGCCTCGAGCGCGACCGCATCCAGTGTGACGTTGGCGGCGCCGCTGCGCCCGACCACCCGCTCCGCGGCATCGAGAATAGCCTGCTGGTCGATCACGCGTTTCCGAGCCACTTCATTTTATCCAATTAATTACCAACTGGATGGTTATTAATTAAGCCGAACGCTTGTGTCAATTCGGGATGAGGAGCCGGTGGATGCAAAAGACCGCCATCACCACGTTTTTTGACTCCGCTCTGGAAAGGTGGCCGGATCACGAACATCGAGGTTCATTCGGCAAACAAACCGGGTCGCCATCGCCCGAAAAATTTCGCTCGCCCCGAGCGCTTCGTGTCGAAATGGAGCCTCGGCATTCGTCGTCTGGTTAGCCCGGCCGCGATCGGGTCGAAATCGAAAGGAAAAGCGATGGCCATTGCCAAGAACACGATCTGCGTCTGGTACGACAAGGACGCCGAGGAAGCCGCCCGCTTCTACGCCAAGACGTTTCCCGACAGCGCCGTGCATGCCGTCCACAAGGCGCCCAGCGATTATCCTTCCGGCAAGGCCGGCGATGTGCTGACGGTCGATTTCACCGTCGCCGGCATCCCCTGCATGGGCCTCAATGGCGGCACCGCGTTCAAGCACAGCGAAGCCTTCTCGTTCCAGATCGCAACCGACAGCCAGGAAGAGACCGACCGCTACTGGAACGCCATCGTCGGCAATGGCGGCCAGGAAAGCATGTGCGGCTGGTGCAAGGACAAATGGGGCATCTCCTGGCAGATCACGCCGCGCGTGCTGACGGACGCGATGGCGGCCGGCGGCGACGAAGCCAAGCGCGCCTTCGAGGCGATGATGGAGATGAAGAAGATCGACGTCGCCAAGATCGAGGCGGCAAGACAGGGGTGACGCGGCATGTCGGAGTGGCCGCCGTAGGATCCTCTCCGATCGTCGTTGGCCAAAAGCGACGGCATGGAGAGCGCCGAGCTTGAGATGTGACACTGATAGGCTGGCCGCAATTACGGCCACCTAAATGAACGGTCGACGCTACACGTCCCCAGAACGAGCTTTGCTTCCGATCATTGGACACAAGCGAGGCCTCGCTAGATCGACCGGACACACGGCGGAGCACTCGGGCGCCCGAGTGCCGCGGCACCTCGACTCCGGCGGACTAACTAGGTGTGCAACGAGAATCTCAGTAGATATCAGGGAGCAACCGAGGTGATCACCGATGTCTTTCACCCTTAAGCTCCCAGATATTTCGAGAGAAGCCGTTGAGATCGAACTCACACCAGGCTCTTCAACGTTCTTCGTCGGAGCCAATGGCAGCGGAAAAAAACCGTCTAGCAGCGCAAGCTGAGATCCAGTGGGGCGAGAGCGCCCATCGTATCTCAGCCCATCGCTATTTGGGACTCAATCCGACGATTGCAAAGATTAGCGAGAAAAAGGCGCGCACCGGACTGCGCTTTGGCTACGCTGACGCCCCAGGCGGGGCAGGACTAGCTCATCGTAACGGTACCAGGTGGGGCAGCAAGTCCGAGACCTACCTTCTCAACGATTTCGACTTTCTCATTCAGGCTCTGTTCGCAGAGCAATCCAACGTTGCCCTACAAACCCACAATGCCGTTCATGCTGGCACTCTCGAACAACCGGTACCGACACGCTTTCAGAGACTGACTGCCATCTGGGACAGAATTCTTCCCCATCGCAGACTTCTCATTACGGGAGATGACATCAACATATCGGCGGATGGGCAGCCATCTTACAGCGCGGCCGACATGAGCGATGGAGAGCGAGCCATCTTTTACATGATTGGGCAAGTGCTAGTAGCTGAGGCAGATTCGGTCTTGATCTTTGACGAGCCGGAACTTCATGTGCACCGCGCAATTCTCAGTAGACTTTGGGACGAGGCGGAAGCAGCAAGACCCGATTGCGCCTTTCTCGTAATCACACACGACTTGGAGTTTGCTGCGTCGCGACCGGGCCAGAAGTTTGTAATCCGCAAATATCAGGCGCCGGGGCAATGGGAGATTGAGCCGGTGCCTGAAGGTACCGGCTTTAGCGAGGAGCTAGCGACCCTAATTCTCGGTAGCCGCAAGCCGATCCTGTTCGTGGAAGGTACAGGAACTAGTCTCGATCTCGCAATCTATCGGGCCTGCTATCCTGAATGGACTGTGCTGCCGAGAGGCGCGTGCGAGAATGTCATCCACGCTGTGGCGACGATGCGTCGGAACGCGAGCCTTACTCGCATAACATGTGCTGGTCTTGTCGACGCCGATGACTACAGCGAAGAGGATAAGAAGCTGCTTGCCGAATTCGGGGTTGGCACACTCCCCGTCTCAGAGATCGAAAACCTACTTCTGCATCCAGACGTCGCTATCGCCATCTTGGAAGAGGAAAAGTTTCAAGGCGCTGAACTGGAGGCCAAGCTAGAAGCGCTGATGGACGAAGTAATAATAGAGGTCTCAAGGCCCGGCGCAATTGACGAAGTTGTCCTGCGATACTGCAGGAGACGGATCGATCGCACGCTTAAGAAGATCGACTTTAAGGATGTGAAATCGCCTGTTGATCTTGCAGAGACTTATACTGAACGGACGGCGGCGCTGGATGTCGCAGCTGTCGCCAAGGAGGCGCGCGATCGGATCGATAGTGCCATTGAAAGGCGAGACATGCCGGCTTTGCTGGCCAACTTCGACAACAAAGCTCTTCTTGCGCTGGCGGCGAAGCACCTCAAGGGCAATTCTAAAATCGCGTTCGAAAGTTGGGTGATACGAACAATGCGCGACCCCAAGTTGGACAGGCTGAGGTCTGCGCTGAGCAAAATCCTCCCTACTATAACGGCTCACTAAGCCGGCGCCGCTCTCACCTTTTATTCGCCCTCGGTCCCTTCAGAACCGGGGTCTTGGCGCGGTTTTCGTCCTGGAGTTTTCGCCTGCGGCTGAGGCGGTCGGGGTCGAGCGTGCCGGACTCTACCGCCTAAACGGCGCGTCCGGGCTACTGCTCATGCGTGCAATCCCAAGATGGCCGCAGGCAACGGCCAATGCGTGCGATGGCGTTGCTGAGATCCATCGTTGAAAAACTACTTGTGACGCGGCGCCAAGCGGCGTACATGCCTTCCGTCGCGAAAAGCGACCGCTTCCCTTGATCCGCTGCGTGGCGGAGTAAACAGGTGGACGAATTATCGTCCAGGCGGTCAAGCACAAGCCGACCCTGCGATTGCACGCACGGTCCGGCAAGCGTCTCCCGGAACGACACCGCCTGATTTACAGGCCTCCCCGCAAGCCCCTGACGCCGAACGGCGCCGGCATGCTTGCACCTATCGGAACGCGCCATGAGCAAACCCCTCACCGTCATCTTCACCGCCATCATCCTCGATGCCGTCGGCATCGGCCTCATCTTCCCGATCCTGCCGTCGCTGCTGCGCGACGTCACCCAATCCGAAAACGTCGCCGCTTACATCGGCATCCTGACCGCGCTCTATGCCGTCATGCAGTTCATCTTCGCGCCGGTGCTGGGCTCGCTCAGCGACCGGCTGGGCCGCCGCCCCGTGCTGCTGATCTCGCTCGCCGGCGCGTCGGTCAACTATCTGTTCCTCGCCTTTGCGCCCAGCCTCTGGATGCTGCTGCTCGGGCGCGCCGTCGCCGGGCTGACAAGCGCCAATATCGCGGTCGCCACGGCCTACATCACCGACATCTCGCCGGAAGATCAGCGCGCACGCCGTTTCGGCCTGTTCAACGCCATGTTCGGCATCGGCTTCATCATAGGGCCGGTGCTGGGCGGCGTGCTGGGCGACGCCTGGCTGCGTCTGCCCTTCATCGCCGCGGCGCTGCTGAACGGCTGTAACCTGCTGCTGGCCTTCTTCGTCCTGCCGGAGTCGCGCACGCCCAGCCGCGAGCCGATCAAACTGACGGCCCTCAATCCAATCCGGCCGCTGCGCTGGGTCTTCTCGATGAAGAGCCTGTTACCGATCATCCTGATCTTCTTCGTCTTCAGCGCCACCGGCGAGGCCTATGGCACCTGCTGGGCGCTGTGGGGCCATGATGCCCTCCAGTGGAACGGACTGTGGATCGGGCTCTCGCTCGGCGCCTTCGGCATCTGCCAGGCCCTTGCGCAGGCGTTCCTGCCCGGCCCGGCGGTAAAATGGCTCGGCGAACGCGGCGCCATCCTGACGGGCGTCGCCGGCGCGTCGATCGCGCTGCTCGTCATCGCGTTCGCCAGCGAAGGCTGGATCGTCTTCGCGATCATGCCGATCTTCGCGCTGGGCGGCATCGGCGTGCCGGCGCTGCAATCGCTGGCGACCCGACAGGTCGACGAAAGCCAGCTGGGCCAGTTCCAGGGCGTGCTGGCGTCGACGGTCAGCCTCGCGACGATCGTCGGGCCGCTCACCTTCTCAAGCCTCTATTTCCTGTTCCAGGATCAGTGGCCCGGTGCGATCTGGCTGACGGTCGTCGTGGTCTACGCGATCAGCGTGCCGCTGGTGCTCGGGTTGAGGTTCAAGCCGCCGGCGGCCGATCCCGTCCCGGCCGAAGGCTGAGCCGGAAACGGCTCAGCGCTTGTTGCCCCTCGGCCCCTTCAGAACCGGCGTCTTGGCGCGGTTTTCGTCCTGGAGTTTGCGCCAGCGGCTGAGGCGGTCGGGGTCGAGCGTGCCGGCCTTGACCGCCGCCTGCACCGCGCAGCCGGGTTCGTGCTCATGCGTGCAATCGCGGAACCGGCAATTCGGCGCGAGTTCCGTGATCTCGGCGAACAGCTGCTCGATGCCTTCGGCTGCGTCGCTGACATGCAGCGTCCGCATGCCCGGTGTGTCGATCACCCAGCCGCCGCCGGCAATCCGGTGCAGCGAGCGCGAGGTCGTGGTGTGGCGGCCCTTGGCGTCGCTCTCGCGGATGCCGCCGGTCTGTTGCGGCGCGTCCTGATCGGGGCCTGCCAGCGTGTTCAACAGGGTCGACTTGCCGACGCCGGAGGAGCCGATCAGCGCCACCGTCTGCCCCTCCCCGCACCAGGGCGCGAGCGCTGCCGCCGCCGCGCCGCTGCGGCCATCCAGCGTGACGCATTCGAGCCCGCGCTGCAGCGCCGTCACCTGCGCCGCATAGGCATCGGCGTCCTCGACGGTGTCGGCCTTGGTGAGCAGGATCACCGGCCGGGTGCCTGCCTGGTTGGCGAGCGCCAGATAACGCTCCAGCCGGGCGACGTTGAAATCGGCGTTGCAGGAGGTGACGATGAACAGCGTGTCGACATTGGCGGCGGTCAGCTGCGGCTGGGTGCCGCCCTCGATCCGGCGCTGCAGGAGCGTCTTGCGTTCGAGCCGGCGGCGCAGCCAGTTGGTGCCCGGCTCCACCAGCACCCAGTCGCCCACCGCATAGTCGCCGGTGTTGGTATGGGGCTGCAGCATCATCCGGTGCGGACCATCGACCGAGACGGCGCTCATCCGCGCCCGGTGCACGGTCGCGATCCGCATCGGCACCAGGCCGGCATCGTCGGGTCCGATTTGGTCGGCGAAGAAATCTGACCACCCCATCCCCGCCAGCGTCGAGGGTTCGGCGGCCGGGTCGATCCGCAGCTCGCTCAAGATCGGGCCAGGCGTTGGGGCGTCATCGTCATGGACAGTTTCCCGGGTAACAGGGGGCTAACGCCAAGCTAACGGAAAATCCGCCCGCGGCACGGTTTGTCGGCGTCACCGGCGACCGTCCGACGTCGGGTTCTATAGGCCCCCGCCGCCGCCCGGCGCAAGCGCGTCAACCCCTGGGAGCCTCGCGGGCCTCGAAGAAGGCGCGCATCGCCGCGCTGGCGCGGCCGTGGTGGCGGGCGAGCGCGTCGATCGCCCTCGCCTCGTCACCCGCCCGGCAGGCGGCCAGCATGTCGCGATGTTCGTCCTGGCCCATGTCGCCGATCGCCGCCAGATGGAAGCGCAGATACCGGTCGGCCGATGCAAGATGTTGTTCCGTCAGCGCAATCAGGCGCGGCAGGCCGGCTTGCGCATAGAGCGTCATGTGGAAGCGGCGGTTCAGCTCGCCCATCCGTCCGGGGTCCGTCTCCTGGTCGATCTCGGCCAGGATCTCCTCGGCGATGGTGAAATCCTCCTCGGTCAGATGCGGGATCGAGAGACGCAGCGCCTGCGGTTCGAGCGCCGCGCGGATGGCGTAATTGTCCATCGCGTCCAGCAGCGTGATCTGGACCACGACGGCGCCGCGATGCGGCTCGAAATCGACCAGGGCCTGCGCCTCAAGTTGCCGTAAAGCCTCACGAATCGGCATCCGGCTGACCTTGAAGGTGGTGGCCAGTTCCTCCTGGCGAAGGGGGGTTCCCGGCGCAATTGCCCCCGATAGGATCGCCTCGCGCAACGTCGCCTCGACATATTCGGTGGCCGTGCGATAGCGCGGCGGCGCGGCTTCGAGCAGTTGCGACAGCGCGCTGGTCATCCCCATGGCCTCCCTCGATCCACCCTTGCCTGTCGATTGGATCCAATCTAACAATTCGTTGACCGAATGCAATGTGGATAGCGACGATGGATATGCGAACCGAGGCCCGCACCACCGATCTCGAGAGGGTGAACCAAGCCGAAGGCGGCCCTGGCTCCCCGCGCCGATCGGCCGGGCTGACCCAGCCGATCCTCGCGGGAATCATCGCCGCCTTTGTCGGCTTCGCGAGTACGTTCACCGTTGTTTTGCAAGGGTTTACAGCCGTTGGCGCAACGCAGGCGCAAGCCGCCTCCGGGCTGCTGGCGATCTGCATCGCGCAAGGCGTTCTGGGGATTGTCCTAAGCCAACGCTACCGCATTCCGATCACCATCGCCTGGTCGACGCCGGGTTCGGTGCTGCTCGCCGCGACGGGCCTGATCCAAGGCGGCTTTCCGGCCGCTGTCGGCGCTTTCATCCTTGCCGGCGTGCTGATCATCGCGGCCGGTCTGATCAAGCCGTTCGGTCGGATCGTCTCGGCGATCCCGCCCGTGCTGGCGAGCGCCATGCTGGCGGGCATCCTCCTCAGCCTCTGCCTCGCTCCTGCCAAGGCGGTTGGTCTGCAGCCCGGCCTCGCCCTCCCCGTCGTTCTGGTTTGGGCGATTGTCGGCCGAATCCGGCGGATCTGGGCCGTTCCGGCGGCGGTCGCGACCGCCGTCGCGCTGATTGTCTGGACCCTTCCGCCCGGCGGACTGGCGATCGATCACGCCATCCCCGACGTCGTCTTCATCGTGCCGAGCTTCACCTTCCAGGGGCTGATTTCCCTCGCCATCCCGCTCTTCATCGTCACCATGGCCTCGCAGAACCTGCCGGGAATCGCGGTGATGCGGGCCAATGGCTACGAGCCGCCGGTGGGGCCGGTGTTTCTCGGCACCGGCATCGCCAGCGTCCTGGTGGCGCCACTCGGCGGTCATACGCTGAATTTCGCGGCGATCACGGCGGCGATGTGCGCGGGACCCGATTCGCATCCCGATCCTGCGCGGCGCTGGGTCGCCTCGTTCGCGGGCGGCGTCGCCTATCTGTTCCTGGGGCTTGGCGCCACGCTGGCCGCCGCCCTTGTCACGGCAGCGCCGCAGGTCCTGATCCAGGCCGCGACCGGCCTCGCCCTTCTCGGCGCATTTGGCGGCGCACTGGCAGGCGCGATCGGCGTCGCGGCGCACAGAGATGCGGCAATCGTGACGTTTGTAACAGCAGCGTCGGGCCTTTCCTTTTTCGGTGTTGGAGCGGCATTCTGGGGAATAGTCGCGGGCGGAGCTTTCATGCTCCTCAACCGAAAATGGAGCCGATGACGATAGCAGGACTGATCCTCGCCGGAGGCAATTCGCGCCGCATGGGCCGCGAAAAGGCTTTCGTGCAGCTTGGCGGGCAGCCATTGATCGAACGCGCGATTGCCCGGCTCGGCCCCCAGGTCGAGACACTTGCGATCAACGCCAATGGCGATCCGGCCAGGTTCTCCTCCTGTGGCCTGCCCGTCCTTGCGGATGATCGGCCCGATACGGGGCCGCTTGGCGGCGTGCTCGCCGGCCTGCGTTGGGCCGAGACACTGCCGGAGCGACCGGAATTCCTCGCCACCGTCCCGATCGACACCCCGTTCTTCCCCGTCGATCTGGTGGCGCAACTGGCCGCACGCCAGAGCGATGCCCGCCGGATCACCATTGCCGCATCGGGCGACCGCGACCACCCCGTCGTCGCCCTCTGGCCCGTGGCTCTGGCCGATGTCCTGGAGGAATGGCGCCTGACCGCCCGGAGCCAGGGCGTGCGGGCTTTCCTGGCCTCCTGCGGCTTTGCGGTCGTCAATTTCGAACTGCCTCTGCACGGACCCGATCCGTTCCTCAATCTCAACACGCCTGAGGAACGTGACGAGGCGGACGCATGGCTCGGGGTTCCTCGTCCGGCCTGAAACTGCTTTGAATTCCAGGACAGTTGCGGCCCGCCCGCAAAAGGTGGGAAGATGACACAAGAGGGTGCCGGCCAGGGAAGCGGCGCAAGGACCGGCGCTCCAATTCCGGTAGAAACGCGCGTCAGAGGGAATTCAATATGCGTATCGTGAAGCGGGTCGCCATTGCGGCTTTGGCCCTGATGGCTGTCTCCGGCGCCGTTCAGGCGAAGGAATGGAAGAACATCCGGGTCGCCGTCGAAGGCGCGTTCCCGCCGTTCAATTCCGTCAGCGCGGACGGCCAGGTCGGTGGCTTCGACGTCGATATCGCCAAGGCGATCTGCGCGAACCTGAAGGCCGAGTGCACCTTCACCGTCCAGGATTGGGATGGCCTGATCCCGGCGCTGCAGGCCGGCAAGTTCGATACCATCATCTCGTCCATGTCGATCACCGACGAGCGCAAGAAGGTCATCGACTTCTCCCGCCCCTACTACCAGTCGCCCTCCTCCTTCGTGGCGCCCAAGAGCGCCGGCATCAAGGACACGTCGCCGGAAGGCCTGAAGGGCAAGACGATCGGCGCGCAGTCCTCGACCGTGCAGGCGACCGAACTCGAAGAGAAGTACAAGGGCTCCGACATCAAGCTCTATCCGACCCAGGATGAGGTCAATCTCGACCTGGTGGCAGGCCGCATCGACCTGCTCTTCGTCGACAAGCTGCCCGGCCTCGACTGGCTGAAGACGGCAGATGGCGCCAATTACGAGTTCGTCGGCACCGACCTGCCGACCGATGGCGTCGGCGCCGCCGTTCGCAAGGAAGACAGCGACCTGCGCGACCAGATCTCCGCGGCCATCCTCGCTATCAAGGCAGACGGCACCTACGACAAGATCAACGCCAAGTACTTCCCCTTCTCGATCTGGAAGGAATAGGGATCTCGCGAGGCAGGGCACGCACCCTGCCTCGCGGTTCCGCATGAAAGGACCGTGGGGGGACGGGCGGCGTGGATCTACTGAGACTGCTGAGTTTCGGGCCGGATGGCTGGGGCGACGAACTGCTCCAAGGCACCTGGCTCACGATCCGGCTCGCTTTGGCTACCGTTCCCTTTGGCCTGGCGCTGGGCTTCCTGGTCGCCCTGGCCAAGCGCAGCCCCAACCGCTATCTGCGCGCCTTCGGCAATGCCTATACGACCGTGTTTCGCGGGCTGCCGGAGCTGCTGACGATTTTCATTGTCTATTTCGGCGGCCAGATCGCGCTGCAACGCATCGTCGGGCTGTTCAGCGGCGCGACGGTCGAGGTCAATGGCTTCATCGCCGGCATGATCGCGCTCGGCGTGGTCTTCTCGGCCTATGCGTCGGAAGTGTTCCTTGGCGCCTTCAACAACATCACCCGCGGCCAGTATGAAGCCGCCTATGCGCTCGGGCTTCGGCCGGCCACAACGCTTCGACTGGTCATCATCCCGCAGCTCGTGCGTCTCGCGCTTCCAGGCCTCGCCAATCTCTGGCTGATCCTGCTCAAGGACACCTCGCTCGTCTCGGTGATCGCGCTGGATGATCTGCTGCGCAAGACGGGCCTCGCCGTTCGGGTGACCAAGGAGCCCTTCCTGTTCTTCGGCGTCGCCTGCCTGATCTACCTGGCGCTGTCGATGATCTCGTCCATCGGCATCGTCGCGATCGAACGCTGGGCCAATCGCGGCCTTAGGAGAGCGTCATGAATTGGGACGCTCTCGCCACCTATGGCCCGCGCATGCTGCAGGGCCTGGTGGTCACGCTGCAACTAGTCGTCATCTCGATCACGCTTGGCGCGCTGCTCTCCATCCCCGTCGCGCTGGCGCGAATGAGCCGGAGCCGCATCTTGCGGGCGATATCGTTCGGCTACATGTATTTCTTCCGCGGCACGCCGCTGCTGGCGCAGGTTTTCCTCGTCTATTACGGCGCCGGCCAGTTCCGGACACAGCTCGAAGCCATCGGCCTCTGGTGGCTGTTTCGGGACGCCTTCTTCTGCTGCGTGCTCACCTTCACGCTGAACACCGGCGCCTATCAGGCGGAAATCCTGCGGGGCGCGATCCGCGCCGTGCCAGCAGGCCAGCGCGAGGCCGCCATGTCGCTCGGCCTCCGACCGCGGCAGATCTTCCGCAAGATCGTGATGCCGCAGGCGATCCTGATCGCGCTACGTCCGCTCGGCAATGAAGTGATCCTGATGGTGAAAGGGTCTTCGGTGGCGGCGATCGTGACCGTGTTCGACCTGATGGGCGTCACCCGCCTCGCCTATTCCCGCACGTTCGATTTCCAGGTCTATCTCTGGGCGGCCGTGCTCTATCTGGTGGTGGTCGAGATCATCCGCCGTGTCTGGGACAAGCTTGAACACCGCCTGACGCGACACATGCGATCCGCCTGAACGCGCGCGGCAGGGTCGCCCGCCGCGGCGCTAGATGGCAGAGAGCGAAGCCCCTATGCCATGCCCTTGTCTTTTTCGAGCGGGATGTAGTTCAGCGGCAGCGCCGTTGCGTATTTGATCTGCTCCATCGCAAAGGCCGAGGAGACGTCGGCAATGTCGATGCGCGAGATCAGCCGCTTGTAGAACAGGTCATAGGCCTCGATGTCCGGCACGACGACGCGCAGCAGATAATCGACCTGCCCGCTCATGCGGTAGAATTCGACTACCTCGGGAACGTCGCGGATGACTTCCGCGAAGCGCTTCAGCCATTCTTCATTGTGCTGGCTGGTCGTGATCGAGACGAACACGGTGACCTTGGCATTCACCTTCTTCGGGTCGAGGACGGCAACGCGCTTGGTGATAACGCCGTCTTCTTCCAGCTTCTGGATGCGCCGCCAGCAGGGCGTGGTCGAAAGGCCGACTCGCCGACCGATTTCCGCGACGGGGATGGTGGCGTCTTCCTGCAGGATTTGCAGGATTTTTCGGTCGAGGCGGTCAATCATTCAGGAACCCTCTGCCTTGGGGCTGGACGACAGTAGTATCATTTTCCAATGACCACTTTCTTCGTCTGGCAATTGAGAATATTATTCCGTGATGAATGCTTATTTCGGCGGATGTTGTCAACTCGGCGCTTAGAGCCGCGCAGCAACAAGGCCTCGTAAGACGGGCAGCAACTCGGCTTCGAACCACGGATTCCGCTTGATCCAGCCGGAGTTTCGCCACGAGGGATGCGGCAGCGGCAGGATCCTCGGCGCATGGGTCTCGTCCAGGATAGCCCGCCAGTCGGCGACCGTCTCCGTCAGGCTGCCGCGCACGCGCTTGCCCAGATGGAATTGCTGCGCGTAGAGCCCCACGGCGAGGACCAGGTCGACGGCCGGCATCCGGTCCAGCAGCGCGTTGCGCCAGGCGGGTGCGCATTCGCGCCTCGGCGGCAGATCGCCGCCCTTGGCATCGAGCCCCGGAAAGCAGAAGCCCATGGGGACGATGGCGATCCGCGCCTCGTCATAGAATTCCGCTTCGCCAATTGCCGTCCAGTCGCGCAGCCGATCTCCCGAGGGGTCGGTGAACGGCTTGCCGGATGCGTGCACACGCGTGCCCGGCGCCTGGCCCGCGATCAAGATGCGGGCGGTGGCGGAGGCGCGGACGACCGGGCGCGGTTCATGCGGCAGGGGCCGGCCGCTCGGCTGGTCGACGCAGATCCGACATTGGCGGATCTCCTCAACCAGTTGGTCCAGGTCGTCAGGGGCCGATGGGGCGGGATTTAGCAATGACTTAACCATGCTCATCAAGTTGGCATTAAGCGTTCGAAACGCAAATTCAGCAACCAGCTAGAGTGCTTCCTTCAAGGAAGTCGTGGGATGCAAGGCCTGACGGCGGCAACGGTCGACACCGAAACAACTCCCCTGCCCAGCGGCCGCGTTGAACGGCGCCGCGGGGTCGTCGACGACATCGCCGATCCGGATACCATCGCCCCCAGTTTCGACCCTACCAAGTTGCACCTGCGGAAGTCCCTTCTTGCCAGCTACGCGCGAAGCCGGCTTGCCGGCAGCCCGGCCATGGCGGCGCTCATTCTGCTGGCGGCCGGGCTGGCTTCTGCCTGGCTGCCGTCGGCCTCGGTCGTCGTGTGGAGCCTCGTCGCCCTCTGCAGTCACGCGCTGCTCGGCGTTCTGTGCCTCAGCTATCGCAAGCGGGAGGCGATGGACACGCGGCTCTGGAGCGGGCTGTTCCTGGTCGCGGAATGTCTCTGCGGCCTGAGCTGGGTCGGGATTCTCGTCCTGCTCTCGGCGGAGCATGGACCCGAGGCGGCGGTTTTCCAGTTCGCCATCCTGCTGGCCGTTGCCTGTGCCGCCACGGCCCTCGCGGCGGCCCTGCCCGAGGCCGTGATAGCCGCGACGGCGCCCGCCGCATTGACCCTCGTCGCCCTTTTCGCGTTTCGCGAGGAGCCTCTGCTGGTCGCGCTCGCCTGGCTATCCGGTGCGACCGCGATCTTCTTCGTCTGTCTCTCGGTGCGCGAGCGTCGCTCAATCCGCGACGGAATCCTCGCTCGTGCCGAGCATGCGCGTCTTTACCAGGAACTGCTGGTCGCGCGCGAGCAGGCGGAACACGCGCTTCAACTCGCCGACCAAGCCAGACTGGCGCGCTCGCGCTTCCTGGCGACGATGAACCACGAATTGCGCACGCCGCTCAACGCGATCCTCGGCTTCTCCGAGGTGATGAAGAACGAAGTGCTCGGGCCAATGCAGAACGGCACTTACCGCGAATATGCCGGCGACATTCATGCGAGCGGCGGCCACCTGCTGTCGCTGATCAACGAGATCCTGGACCTCTCCCGGCTCGAAACGGGGCGCTATGAGCTGCACGAGGTACCCGTCGCGCTGGAAGCGATCGTGCGTGCCTGCGAAAGCATGGTCGCGGGCGAAGCACGCAGCCGCGAGCTCCGTCTCGTGCTGGAGATCGAACCCGATCTGCCGCTGGTGCGGGCCGACCCCGCCGGCCTCCGGCGCGCCGTGCTCAACCTGCTCTCGAACGCGGTCAAGTTCACGCCGGCCGGCGGCACGGTCACGCTTCAGGCGGGCTGGACGGCGGGCGGCGGGCAATACGTTTCCGTGCGCGACACAGGCCCGGGCATTCCGGCCCGGGAGGTTGCCCTAGTTCTCTCGCCCTTCCAGCAGGGCGAGAGCGCCATTCACATGGCCAAGCCGGGCGCCGGAATGGGGCTGCCGATGGTCGAGGCGCTGATCCGTCTCCATGGCGGCACCTTCGAGCTGCGCTCGACAATGGGGGCCGGCACGGTTGCGACCCTGTGCCTGCCGCGCGCCCGCGTGCTGGAGACCCAGAGCGAGGACGTTCCCGCCCGCGAGAACGTCATTCTCTGGCGCTCGGCCGGCTAGCTCAGTTCGCCTTGCCCGAGACACCGGCCTGCGCGAAGGTCGCCATGCCGGTGTGGATCTCCGCCGCCGCCTTGACGAGGCCCGCGGCCATGGCCGCGCCCGTGCCTTCGCCGAGACGCATGCCGAGATCGAGCAGCGCCGTCTTGCCCATCGCCGCCAGCAGCCTGGCATGCGGCGGCTCGGCCGAGACATGGCCGAACTGGCAATGGTCGAGCGAGGACGGGTTGATCTTGTAGAGCACCGCGGCGGCGGCGGTGGCGACATAGCCGTCGATGATGACCGGGATGCGACTCATCCGGGCGGCCAGGATCGCGCCCGCCATGGCCGCAAGCTCGCGCCCGCCGAGGCGGCGCAGCACTTCCAGCGGATCGCGCAGATGCGCGGAATGCAGCTCAAGCGCCGTGTCGATGACGGCAGCCTTGCGGGCCACGCCTTCGGCGTCGACTCCGGTGCCGGGTCCGACCCAATCGCTGCCTGTGCCGCCGAACAGGCCGGCCGCGACGGCGCCGGCGATCGTCGTATTGCCGATGCCCATTTCGCCGATCGCCAGCAGGTCGATGCCGCCCGCCGTCGCCTCCATGCCGAACGCCATGGTGGCGGCGCAGCCGGCTTCGTCCAGCGCCGGCTCCGCCGTGATGTCGCCGGTCGGGATGTCGAGCGCGAGGTCGAACACCTTCAGCCCGAGATCATAGACGATGCAGATCTGGTTGATCGCCGCGCCGCCGGCGGCAAAGTTCTCGACCATCTGCTGGGTGACGCTGGACGGGTAGGCGGAGACGCCCTGCGCCGCGACGCCGTGATTGCCGGCGAAGATCGCGACCAGCGGACGGGTGACGGCGGGGCGCGCCCTGCCCTGCCAGCCGCCCAGCCATTCGGCGAGATCCTCCAGCCGGCCGAGCGAACCGGCCGGCTTGGTCAGTTGCGCATCGCGCGCCCGGATGGCAAGCACGGCCGCTTCGTCGCGCCCCGGCATCTCGTCGAAGAGCGCGCGAATGTCGTCGAAGGGAAGTCCGGAAGCGGAGCGGGCCATGCATATCTCGGCTAGGTGCGGGGTGGATGGATCGGCATACTTTGCGGCCGGCGGCGGGCGATCTATAACCCTCCTCCAGCGTACCGCAAGCGTCGATGACGCCGAGTCGGTGCGACGATCCGCCGACGGGGGCAATTGCCATGACCGATGACCAGTTCCGGACCGTCTTTCGCAACTCCCTGTCGGAACTCGCGGCGGCGACAGCCTTCCTAACGCGGCTGCCGGCGGCCTGGATGGGCGTGGCCGCGGATCGGCGGCCCGATTTCACGATCGCGGCCCGCGCTTTCCCGGGCGTCGGGCTGCTGGTCGGCCTTGTCGGCGCCATCGCCCTGCTGCTCGCCCACGCGCTCGGCCTGCCCCTGCTGGCCTCCGCCGCCCTATCGCTCGCGGCGACGATCGCGCTGACCGGTGCCCTGCATGAGGATGGCCTTGCCGATACCGCCGATGGTTTCGGCGGCGGCACGACCGCGACGCGCAAGCTGGAGATCATGCGCGACAGCCGGATCGGCACGTTTGGCGCGGTAGCGCTGATCCTGTCGCTGCTGCTCCGCACGACCCTGATCGCCAACCTGCTGCCCTACGGCGCCTGGCCAGTCGCCACCGCGCTCATCGGCGCGGAAATCGTCAGCCGCGCGGCGATCGTCCAGCTCTGGGCGGCCCTGCCCCCCGCGCGCTTCGAAGGCCTCGCCAGCGCGACCGGACGGCCCTCCCGCGACACTAGCCTGACGGCCATCGGCATCGGCGTGGTGGCGGCGCTGATCTGCGGCGCGATCGGAACCGGAATCCTCCCGGCCGTCGTCGCGCTCCTCGTCGCAGCAGCGGCGACCTATGCCTTCCAGCTTCTCTGCGCCTCGCAGATTGCCGGGCAAACCGGCGACACGCTGGGCGCTGCCCAGCAGATCGCGCTCGTCACCTATCTGATGGCGATCGTCGCGGCGACATGATCTCGCCCTGCATCAGCCTCTGCGTGCTCGATCCCGAGTCGGAGCTCTGCGAGGGCTGTGGCCGCAGCCTAGACGAGATCAGCCAATGGTCGGGCATGACGGAAGACCAGCGCCGCGCGGTGATCAAGCGCCTGCCCGAGCGGCTGGAGAGCCTGGCGAAGGTGAACGTCTGACAGGCCCGGTCGATGTCGCAGTTGCGCGCTGAAGTTCTCAGGAATTCCCCGCGAAATCGAAGGCCAAGGCGCCGTCCGAACCCAGTCGCCGCAGCGTGTGATCGCCATCATACGGAGCCGTACAGATCTGCCCTACGGATGGGGCGCCGGGGGGCAATATCGCAGCCTTGGCCTCGCAGAGGGCTATCATGAAACGCTTGACCTCGATCTCAGCCGCGCTTCTCACCGTTGCCATGATGTCCGCCGCGGCTCAGGCGGCGACGGTGGTCACCGGCGGTCGCTGCACGCAGAAGCAGCTGAGCAACAAGCTGACGAGTTGCGAAACCAGCGAGTTCACCAACAAGGCGGGACAGACAGGCTACAAATGCACCTGTTCCGACCGCAAGGTGACGCTTAATCCGGGCGTCGATCCCGGCCTCCAGCAGGCAGTGCCCGCGACGAAGCAACTGCTGCAGCAGAACTAGCCGCGAGACGAAGCAGCGGCCCTCTACCAAAACGAAAAAGCGGCCGCCAAGGCGACCGCTTTGTTATCCGGGAGAATGCCCTTCGGGCGGCAGCTTCACGCCGCGGCGTGAGCCTCGGCAATCGCTCGGCGCCCCTCGCGATTGGCCATGACGCTGACGATCAGCAACTGGAAGAAGTGATAGAGCATGATCGGCGCGATGATCAGGCCCAGCGCCGGCGAGCTCGCAAACATGATCTTCGCGAGCGGCACGCCCGTCGCCAGCGACTTCTTCGAAGCGCAATAGAGGCAGGCGATCGTGTCGGGCCGGTTCAGCCCCATCAGGCGGCATGGGATCAGCATCAGGCCGTAGATGATGAAGAACAGCGCGATCACGCCGACGATGATCGCCGCGATCAGGCTGACGTCATGGCCCGCCCAGACGCCCTCTGCGATCGAGTCGGCGAAGGAGTTGTAGACGATCGCCAGGATGATCGCGCGATCGGCGAGGCGGATCGCCTTGATGTTGCGCGTGGCCCAGGCATACAGCCAATGGCGGGCGATCTGGCCGATGATGATCGGCAGCAGCACCAGCAGCACGATCTTGCCGATCACCGGCAGAAGCGGCATGCCGACGCCGGTCGACGACAGGAACCACGCCATCAGCAACGGCGTCGCGAAGACGCCGATCAGGCTGGAGAGCGTAGCATTGAAGATCGCGACCGGCACGTTGCCCCGGGCCAGCGACGTCATCGCGACGGAGGACGAAACCGTCGAGGGCAATGCCGCCAGATAGAAGAAGCCGATCCAGACCTCCTCCGGGATGAAGCCTTTGAGCGGCGTGCCCAGCGTCAGCACTACGATCGGGAACAGCACGAAGGTGCAAAGCTGCACTGCGATATGAACGCGCCAGTGCCGGATGCCGGCATGCATGCGCTCGGGCGCTAGGGTCAGGCCGTAGAGAAAGAAGATCACCGCGACGCCATAGGTCGCGATGGCGTCCATGTGCAGGACACCGCCGGATTCGCCGGGGCCGGGAAAGGCAATCGCTGCGATGACCACGAGGACCAGCGCAATCAGGAAGCCGTCGATTGTGAAACCGCGGATCGTCATGTCGGGAGCGCTTTCATTGCAGAAAGGAATCCGCCGGGGCGGATGGATCCCCCATCCATAGCGAGACAGAGGCTGGCGAGAAAGCGACTTACGGACACAGCACCTTTGACCTAGACGGCGGCCACCGTCTCGTTCGCGGCGGCATAGGCGGCGCTTTCGGCGGCGCTGGCCGCGACCGTTGCCGTGATTTCGTCGACCGCATCCATGGCGCGATGGAACACGTCGATGCCGGCGCTGCGTCCAGCGCCCTCGATCGTCAGGATCTGGCGGAAGCGGCGCGCACCGGGACGTCCGTGATAGAGGCCGAGCATATGGCGGGCCACGTGGCTCAGCGGCGTGCCGGCGGCGAGCTTCGCCTCGATATAGGGCAGCATCGCCTCGATGATCGCGCGCGGCTCCGCGTCCGGCCGGTCCTTGCCATAGATCCGGCGGTCGGCTGCAGCCAGCAGTTCGGGCTCCTGATAGGCGGCGCGACCGATCATGACGCCGTCGACATGCGCGAGATGAGCCTCAGCCTCGTCGAGCGACTTGATGCCGCCATTGATGCCGATGAAGAGATCCGGCAGGCGCGCCTTCAGGCGGTAGACGCGGTCATAGTCGAGCGGCGGGATATCGCGGTTTTCCTTCGGCGACAGCCCCTGCAGCCAGGCCTTGCGCGCATGCACCCAGAGCGCATCGACGCCTGCGGCTACCAGCAGGTCGGCGAGCGTGTCGAGCGCCTCCTCCGGGTCCTGATCGTCGACGCCGATGCGGCACTTCACGGTCACCGGGATCGACACGGTAGCCTTCATGGCGGCGACGCAATCGGCGACGCGCTGCGGCTCGCGCATCAGGCAAGCGCCGAACGTACCGGACTGCACGCGGTCCGAGGGGCAGCCGACATTGAGATTGATCTCGCCATAGCCCATCTCGGCGCCGATGCGCGCCGCCTCGCCGACCTTGACCGGGTCCGATCCGCCGATCTGCAGCGCGACGGGCTGTTCCGAGGGATCGAAGCCGAGCAGTTTCTGCCGGTCGCCATGCAGGATCGCTTCGGCGACGACCATCTCGGTATAGAGCAGCGTTTCGCTCGACAGCAGCCGATGGAAATAGCGGCAATGCCGGTCGGTCCAATCCAGCATTGGAGCGACGGACAGCTTATGTCTTTGATACTGCTGCATAGTTACAAGTCTTGCCGGAGATTAGGTGCCATTCGCCCCTTCTATAGGCGATCTCCGGCCCTTTTGGCCAATCCTGCGATCCCGCCATTGCCCGGCGTCAACCTGCCAGTGCCGGCTCCCGCTTGCTGACGGCGGCCTGGGCGTTCTGCTGCAGCGCCAGTTCCCAGCGCAAGGCGTCGGCCACGATCAGGTCGAGGTCGTCGCGTGCCGGCTTGAAGCCGAGGCGCGAGCGGATGAGGTCCGTCGCGGCGACCAGCGAGGGGGGATCGCCGGCGCGGCGGGGGGCCAGGCGTACTTGGAAATCGACGCCGGAGACGCGCTTCACCGCTTCGATAACTTCGAGAACCGAGAAGCCTCGGCCATAGCCGCAGTTCATCGTCAGGCTCTCTCCGCCATCCTCCAGATGATCGAGCGCCAGCACATGCGCGCGGGCAAGATCGCTGACATGGATATAGTCGCGGACGCAGGTGCCGTCCGGCGTAGCGTAGTCCTGGCCGAACACGTCGAGATGCGAACGCTGGCCGAGCGCCGCCTGGCAGGCGAGCTTGATCAGATGTGTGGCGCGCGGGAAGGACTGGCCCGAACGCCCCTGCGGATCGGCGCCGGCAACGTTGAAATAGCGCAGGACGACCGAGCGGATGTCATGCGCCGCCACGGTATCCCGCAGCATCCATTCCGTCATCAGCTTCGACGCGCCATAGGGCGAGATCGGCTGCATGGCCGAGCTCTCGGCGATCGGGCTCACTTCCGGCTCGCCATAGACAGCGGCGGTCGAGGAAAAGATGAAGTTGCGCACCCCGCCCTCGACGGCGGCGGCGATCAAGGCGCGCGACCGGACCGTGTTGTTGAGATAGTAGCCGAGCGGATTGGTGACCGAGTCCGGTACGACGATCGATCCCGCGAAATGCACGATCGCCGTGACGCCGAATTCGCGGATCAGCCGCTTCAACAGGGCCTCGTCGCCGCAGTCCCCCCGCACCAGCGGAACGCCGTCCGGCACCTGGGCGACGAAGCCGGTCGACAGGTCGTCGAGAACCATCGTCTCGCGTCCCGCATCGGCAAGCGCCAGCACCATGTGGCTGCCGATATAGCCTGCGCCACCTGTGACGAGGACCGTCATGTCGAACTCCTGTTTTGGCTCGTCTCTTCAGAAGAAGGCAATGTCATCGGCGCCGATCGGATCCAAGCTCTCGGTAGCTCACCCATTCAGGCCACTTTCAGCATGCCAGCACCACTCGTCCGCGTGGCGCGATCGATCAGCTTATTGTCGATCTTGTTCTCGATCAGGAACTTGCGGGTTTCGTCATAGACGTTGCGCCAGGCAGCGTTGAACGCGTCGTAGCGCCACTGTTCCCAATAGTCCTCGAGCACGAAGCCGCCATCCCGGAACACGTCGAAGCTCGGGATCCGGTAGGTCTCGGCGAACTCTGCCGTCCGGCTGTCATAGGTGAAATAGACCGAGGGCACGCCGTTCGCGAGCGCCATCAGATTGCCATGCAGCCGGTAGCCCAGCACGAGATGCTGCTGGCGGACGAGGGTCTCGTAGTCGGCCACGACATCGGAATAGAACAGCCGCTCGCGATAGAGCCGCTCGATCTCGGGATCGAGATACCATTTCGAGGCCCAGCCATTGGCGCGCAGCGACGCGATCGCCTCTTCCTTCTGCGCGTCGGTGCCGAAGACGAGCTTCTTCTCCTCCACCTCGCCCTGGGCCATCAGCACAGTGTCGAAACGGCGCGCCAACGACTTCACCAGGTCGCGGTGAAAGGTGAGATAGCGCTCGATGTTCTGGGCGTAGGTCGGCGAGACCTCGCGGCGAAGGGTGACGCCTACCTTCTCGATGTCGGCCAGCGGACCCAACTTGATATTCATGTCGGGATCGAGCCGACGGAACGCCGTGGGGCAGCCGACAATGCGGACATTGTGGATGCCGAGATCGGCCAGAACCTCGGCCGAGAAAGCGCCGCGCACGCCGATCGACGTGCTGAGGTCAGCGATGACGCGGAGGACCTCCTGCGTCGCTTCCGACAGCTCCATGCGCCCCTTGACGGGAGCCTGCGCGCCGATGCCGAAGGCGAGCACCGGCAGGCCGAGCTTCTTCAGGACCGCGGCGGTGTCATGCCACTCCATCTCGCCATGGATGTAGTTGGACCCACGCAGCAGGACGTAGTCATATTCCTCGCGCAGCCGGTCCAGGCTGGGCCAGTCCGGCTTGTTGATCTCGAGGACGCCGATCTTGTCGAAGTTCAGCAGCTTCAGCGAGGAATCGAAGACGAACGCATCGCCAATGTTGTGATAGCGATCGATTGAGCGCTGGACGTCCTGGTACTGATACCACCGGACCGAGTCGTGATCGTAGATTTCGCCTGACGGCATTATCACCAGCAAACGTGCCATTCCGGCCTCCTCCTTATCCCCCCAGGGATCCGCTCTTGACGAACGGTTTGCGCGCAGTTGCCTACGCGCGTTCGAGTTGGCCGACCTCGCCGCCATCCGCATGCGAATGGCGGTCGAGAACGGCGCGATAGAGCGCAAGATGCTGCTCGGCGCAGTCGACATGGCCCAGCGGACGGCGCATCGAACCGCGCAGGCCTTCCCAGATCTGGCCGTTCGACAGCACCTCGACGAAACGATCGGCGAGGTCCTCGGGCGAGCCGACGCGGAAATGCAGCCCGTCCTGGCCGTTCCGGACCTTTTCGGCCATGCCGCCGATATTGCTGCAGAGCAGCGGGCGGCCGTGGAACAGCGCCTCCTGGATCACCACAGGCGAGTTCTCCCACCAGATCGACGGCACGACGACCCAGTCGACCGTCTGCATCAGTTCGGGCATCTCGCTGTTCTGATAGGAGCCGTAGAAGCGGACGCGGCTGCCCGCGTCGTCGATCAGCTTCTTCATCCGCGCCTGGAATTCGGGCGGCTGATATTCGAGATTGGCGCCAAAGATCATCAGGCGCGAATCCTCGCCCCAGATGCGCTCCGGCACGCGCGCGACCGCATCGATCAGGACGTCGACGCCCTTGAACGGCGTCATCTGGCCGAAGAAGGCAAAGCGGCTGCGCCGCTGCTCCGCGCCGGGCAGAACGCGGGGCGGCGCGGGTTCGCTGATCGCCAGGCCGTTTTCGATGACGAAGAGCTTGTCCGGCGACAGGCCCCAGGCAGCATAACGCTCGGCCAGAAAGCGGCTCGGCGAGACATAGACGTCGGCGAGTTCCAGCATCGAACGGACGAAGCGCTCGCGCTTCAGGAAGCTGGCCGGCGCGATATCCGGGAAACAGCTGTGGCAGTCCGTCGGCGACGCGCGGCGGCAGAGCTGGCCGCTCTTGGTCTTCACCATCTGGCCGTGGTGATGACAGATCGACAGGAACTCGTGGAAGGTGACGACGATGGCCGCGTCGGGCAGCGCCTCGCGAATGGCGTAGAGCGCCTCTAGGCCGAGACCGAGAATATGGTGGAAGTGCACGACATGCGGATTGATGTCGCGGACGAAGCGCACGAGATCGCGGCGGATATCGTCGGTGTTCCGGTTCGACAGGTAGAAATGGTCGAAGTCGTCGCTGTGAAACAGAATGTCCGATGCGCTCTGGCGAAGGCTCATCAACGCGGTGCCGGCATGGCGCGGGGTCGGCGAGCCGACGCGGGCGAGATAGACCGACTTGATCCCCGCCAGCGAATTCAGGCCCTTGTGCAGGTTATGCGAGGCGATTTCGCCGCCGCCAAGCGACAGGCTCGGATGGCCGTGGCTGATGACGAGGACGCGCAATTCTTCGGTCATGCCGCCTCCGAATGGACCATGGCGTGGATGGTCTCCGCCCAGCGCGCGGTGAAGACGGCGCGATCGACGCTGCGGGCGTGAACCTCCCAGGCATTGACGCCGTCCTGGGGCGCTTCGGCGCCCAGCACCCGGACACCGGGTAGCCACCAGGCCTTGAGGCCGGCCTTCGCCAGACGCAGCGCCAGGTCGAGCCCCTTTTCGCGATTGCCGAGATAGCCATGGCCATCCTGGCCCAGCGCGGCGATGGCTGCTTTCGACAGGATGCAGCATTCGAGATTGGCAGCCGGCGTGGCGGAAGGCCCGATGGAATCCAGCGTCGCGGCGGGATAGCCGACATAGTTCTCGGCCAGACCGCTCTCCTCGTCGGAGAGCCGGTATCCGGCCCAGCGGATCGAATCGTCCTCATAGATCAGCGCCGGCGAGATGATCACCGATGCGTCATGCTCCTGATGGGCCGACCGCAGGCGGCCGAGCCAGCCGCATTCAGCCGGGACCAGGGCGGCCGAGAACAGCACGACGCGGTCCGTCTTCGCAACATCGGCTCCGACGATCAGGGCATCGAAGACATCGGAAAAGGCGCTGACGGCGACCAGATCGATCGAAAGGCCGTAGAATTCCGCCAGTCGGCGGATCTCGCCACGCAATTCGCCGATCGCCTGTTCGGGGCCGGCGAGAATGATCGGCGCCACGCGGATCTGCGGATCCAGCGCCATCAGGGCCACCAGCGTGGTGACGTCCGTCGTCTGGTCGTCGAGTCCGATCACGAGCGTGGTGTCAGCACCGCCTGAAACAAGCGTGCCGACATGCTCGACGCCTTCGACGCCCGCCGGCTTCGTCGCAGCGGAGGCTACCAGAGGGATGAGGTGGCGCTCGACCAGTTCGGAGACGGAGGTGGCGCGGGCGCTGATCGACTTCAGCTGTCGGGTGACGGCCTCGCGATAGGAAACCCGCTTCGGCACCACGGGAAGATAGGCCGGCGGTGCATGGGGGATGGCGAACTCGATATAGATGGGCGCGCTGCCATCAGGGTCGAAATCCGGGATGAAGGCCACGAAGCCATGGCTGTGGCGATCGGGATCGAGCTGCGAAAGGAACGGCGCCTTGCCATCGAAGGCGCGGGTGACGTCGGGCCGATCGATGCGGCTCCAGATCGGTTTCAGGTCGACGGATGCCTGGCGGCGGCGCAGCTTGATCGCCTCGACGCGGTGGTCCGGATCGAGCAGCCAGCCGCTGATCAGCAGGCCGCCCTGCTCGATGCGGAGCGCGTGGTCGATCGCCATCCGCACCGGAAGCGCCAGGGCCGAAACCGTGTCCAGCCCCTCATAGCGGTAGGCCGCTTCGCGGAGCCGTCCGATGACCTCGGCCGAGCCCCGCAACTTCGGCAGGATGGCGCGGGCATAGCCGGGCGTATCCCGGGGCGAGGCAAGCAGGCGCTGCTCGTAAACGTCGGCATAGCGCCAGCCGTCGCGGCTGCGCACATAGACGCGCTGCATGCCGAACGGATCGATCGGCTCGGGCGCTACCAACAGGGCAGCAAAGCCCTTGCCGTTGTTGTTCAGGTCCTGGCGGTCGAAGGCGGCCGCCGTGCATTCGGCGATCTGCGGTGTCCCGCCGGCGATCAGCACACGACTCACGCCCGCGCTCATCTCCTGCGACCAGCCCTGCAGATAGACGTCGCCGTCCTCGAAAGCACCGATGATCTCGATGAAGCCGTCGGCCTTGGCCCCGGCCTCGACAAAAGCGGTCATGGCGGCCAGCTTGCGGCGGCTCATCGGACCCGCGCTCAGCATGCCGATGATGGCGTCCACGACGGCCGGCATTCCGGGCCCCGCCAGATCGCCAAGCGCGCCCGCCAAGGCGGCTGGCCGCATGAGATCCGGCAGCAGCCGATAGGTGACCGACCGCCCCTGCCCGCGGAACGTCACCGCGTTCAGCCGTTCGCCCTTGAGCGGACCGGTAAACACAAGCGCGACGAACCCATGCGACGCGCGGCCTTTGGCGTCGACCAGGGGCCAACTCACGATCGGCGCCTTGCCGGGCAAGGCGGGGTCACCATTGAGCAGCAGCGGCTGGGGGCCGTTCATCGGCGCGCCGGAGCCAAGGACCAGGATGAGCGTCTCGTTGATCGGACAGGCGATCGCGGTCTCGACGACGGGCTGGGTCGCGCCTTCGCGTCGGGACGCCGGCCCCGGCGAGCCCTTGGCCGTGACGCCCGTTTCCTTGGGAAGGGTTTCCCTGGTTCCGGGTTCCTCGTCGCCGCGATACATCATTCGATTCCGGTCTCGATCCAGATCAGTTGAGGAAGGCAATGAGCGAGGCACCGGCGCCGACGGCGGCGCCGATCAAGCCGGCGAGCAGGAGCAGCAGCGGCTTGGCCTCGCCGCGTCCGCGCTTCGCGAGCATGTCGATCCGCCCTTCAAGCCCGGCGACGATGCCGTCGAAGCGCATCAGGAAGACCTCCAGCTCGGACAGCCGGCTGACAATCTCCGTCTGAGTCAGCTCGATGTTCTCGAACTGGGCCGGAGGGACCTCGCCGCCGGACGTTTCGCTGCTGCGCTGGATACCGCGCTGGTTGAGCTGAAGCTGGCGCTGCGCCGCCATCAGCACTTCGAGCTTCTCCAGCACACGGGTCAGCGGCGCCGCAATGAGCGCCTCGGCCGCCTGCTCGTCCAGCGTCGGCGCATAGAGGATGCGCTCCTCGCCGCTGGGCGAGATCGCCACGATCGAGAGATCGCGCTGGCGGGCCGTCACGCTCTCCGGCAGCGGGATGTCGAAGGCGTGCTGCCCGTCGCCGACGCCGTTGCGACGAAGGTCGGAGCGCAGCTTGTCGGCCGTGGCTTCGGCGATCTTCTGCGCGCCGAGCGAGACGACGATCTGCATTCGCGCACTCGGCTGGCTGCGATCGAACGCCCAGCCATAGAGACGGCCATTGTCGATCGCGTCGACGCGACCGGCGACGCCGGGAGGCGCCTCAGTGGCCTTGGGTTTCTGCTGCAGGGGAATGGCTTCCGCGGCGGATGGCATTGCGTGCTCCTTCAAGCCGGGATGTGGACGCGAGCGAGCGCGTCGAAGAGTTTGAGATAGTCCTGCGCGACCGCATCGATGGTCGGCGGTGTAACGGCGTTCGCGGAAAGGCGGCGCCAGAGATCCGGGTCGCCGGCGGCCAACCGTATCGTACGGGCAAGGTCGATCGGGTCATCGGGCGCGACGGTGAGCCCGTTCAAGCCGTTCTTGATCATCTCGGCCATGCCGCCAATGCCGCTGACGATTACCGGCCGCCCCTGCTGCTGGGCTTCCTGGATGACGAGTGGGGCGTTTTCCCACCAGATCGATGGAATGACGACCCAATCGACGGCGGCCATCAGGGCCGGCACGTCTTCCCGACGGTACGACCCGCGCCGCACCACATGCGACGCCGTGCGGGCGAAGCGCTCGTCCAGTTCCGTCTTGAACGCGTCGGCCTGGAAAGGCGTGCCGCCATGGACGCGGAGTTCGAAGTCGGTCCCGGACTGGATCAGCCGTTCGGCCGCGTCGAGCAGGACCGTACCGCCCTTCCACGGGTTGAGATTGCCGAAATAGCCAAAAATATTGCGCGGCGCGCCATCCTCGCGAAGCGACGGCACCCTGCCCTCGCCCGGCTGGCCATTGGAGATGACGTCGATCCTGTCGGCGGCCAGTCCCCAGGCGATGAACCTGTCCTTCAGGAAGGCGCTCGGCGAGACGAAGCGGTCGATCGTGGTCAACAGCGTCTTCAGATAGCGCTCGCGCAGCAGGAACTGGTCGGCGGCGATTTCCGGGAAGCAGCCATGGCAGCGATCCGGCGAAGCGCCATGGCAGCGCTCGCGCCCCGTCGTGCGCATCATCAGGCCATCATGGGCGCAGATCAGATAATAGTCGTGAAGCGTCATGACGATGCGCGCCTGTGGCAGCACGCGACGCACGAGCGCGGGAAACTCCGCGCCGATCAGCAGCAGATGATGGATGTGGACGACGTCCGGCCGGAACTCGAGCAGCAGTTCTTCCAGATCGGGGATGACGCCGTAGAGATCGACCTGGCTCATGAAGAACCGGTCGAAATGGCCAGCCCAGAGCAGGATCTCGTCGACGCCGTTGCCAATACCCTGGAAGCTGGTGCCCGGCTTCTCGTCGCGGTGGATACGGTTGGTGGCACCCAGGAAGAGCGTCTCGCTGCCGGCCCGCTGATAGGCGCGGAACAGGTCATGCGCGAAGATCTCGGTGCCGCCGGGATGCAGGTCGGGGTGGTTGTGGGCGACGACCAGAATGCGTTCGGCCATGCTCACCCCGTCTTCTCGACAACGAAGATGTCCTGGTAGTGCGCCGCCTTTTGGCCGCGCCAGTGACCCAGGCTCTTCAGGGAGATCGAGAGGCCCAGCCGCTGGATGATCCGCTCGAAGAAGCCGTCATCGAAGCCGACCGCTGAGAGCGGCGCCGTGCGGTCGACGAGCCAGGCGGGCCCGTCCTTTTCGCGCTTGAAGGCAAGGCGCGGATCGCGCTGCGGCAGGGCTCCTTGCGCCGTCTCGTCCAGCACGAAGGCGGTGATGAACAGCCGCCCGCCGGGCGCGAGCAGGCGCTTCGCCTCGCGGATATAGGAAGCGATTTCGAGCGGAGGCAGGTGCGTCGCCACCGAGATCATGAAGATGAAATCGAAGCTGTCCGGCTCAAATGGCAGCCGCAGCGCCTCGCCCTTGATCGCGCCTTTCGGATTGTAGATGTGATGCGCGACGTCGATGTGGTCGAAGCGGAAATTGTCATAGACCGGCGTGATATGCTGCTTGCACCAGGCGATGCCCTCGGCGACGGGATCGACGCCCCAATAGGCCGCGCCCGGGGTCAGATACTGCGTCAGCGGCACGGCGATGCGGCCGATGCCGCTGCCGATATCGAGAACGCGATCATCCGGCAGGATGCCGCCGAGCCTCACCAGATGGCCGAGAAACTCGGCGCCGATCGCACGGTAGTCGCCATCGCCGACAAAGATGCTGTCGATCGTGGGCTCCGGCAGGAAGCGGTTGGCGAGGACGCTCTGCGTCAGCCAGGCGAGACGCTGTTCGTCGAAGTCCGGGCGGGTCGGAATATCGGAAACGGGCTCGAGCGCGGTGACGGTCATGCGGCGCTCCTGCGATCGCCGATGGTCTCGTCCACCCGCTCGGCAGGCGCCGGTTCCCCCATCAGCTTGCCAATCACCGGGTCCCAGCGCTGGGTATGCAGCCAGGAATTGTAGCGAGACGCGATGCCCCGCATGTAGTCGCCATTTCGGCGCATGGAGCGGCGCTCGAGATGGTAGAGGGCGACGTCCGGCTCATAGGAGACGTTCATGCCGGCCGCCCGGATCTTCAGGCAGATGTCGCTATCCTCGTAATCGCCGATCACATAATCCTCCGAGAAGCCGCCGACATCGGCGAAGGTCTCGCGCAGCATCACCAGGCAGGCGCCCGTCACGGCCGGGACCAGACGCGGCTTGTTCGCCGCCAAATGGCCGCCTGGCATGCCCTTGAAGAAATGGTGGTTGAGCCAGGTGCCCCGCGCATCGCGCTGGAAATAGAGGCCAGCATGCTGGAGCGATCCATCCTCGAACAGCAGCTTCGGCCCCACCGCGCCGATCCGCGCCGACCCGCCCAGCTTGTCCGCTAGGCGGGACAGCCAGTTCGCGTCGGTCGGGATCACGTCCGAATTCAGCAGGTTCACGACGAGGCCGCGCGCCAGCCCGACGCCGGCATTGTTGGCCCGGGCATAGCCGCCATTGGCGCTCATCACCGCCAGCGTCATCGGCATCTTGTAGAGGCGGTGCAGTCCGCCGAGCATATGGCTGACATCGTCGGCCTGCTCGGGGGAATCGAGCACGAAGATGATTTCGGTCTGGTCGCGCAATCCCGGATCGGTGGCAAAGGCCGCAATCTGGAAGCGCAGATAGTCGAGCACGCGATAAAGCGGAATGACGATCGAGAAGACCGGCTCGGCCAGTTCCGCACCGAAGCGTTCGACCTTGGCGATGCCGACTGACTTGACGACGCGGCGCTGGATTTCGGCCAGTGCAGGGCCCAGCGTCGTCGACAGCAGGGCGCCGGTCGCGTGCTGGAGCGGCACCGAACGCAGTGCGCCCGCCCGCATCGTCGCGGCGTCGATCGGCTGGGGCTTGGGAATGAGATTGACCTCGGCGCCGGATTTCAGCCGCATCCGAAAGCGCGGCTGCAGGATCGGCCCGGCCGGCTTGTCATGCGGAAGATAGGCGATGAAGCCGGTCGCGTCGTCGCGCCCGCTGCCCTCCGCCGTGCCGACGCGGCCGGGAAACAGATGCCAGACCGTATCGAGGGAACGCGTGGCCTCTGCAGTAACGTGATCGATCCCGGCGATGAGATCCTGGGGATCGCGAAACCAGCCGCCGACCAGCAGGCCGCCATCGAGCGAGAGAGCCAGATCAACTTCTGCTCCCGGCTGGAATGCCGCGAGTTCGACGGATTTGGGCGGCAGGGCGGCTCGGGCCTGCATGTCGATGACGGCGAGGCGCGCTTCCTCCGACTTCACGGAAAGCGTGCGCACGAGGAATTCGGTCAGGGCGCCATCGTTGCGGCGCGTGCCCCACCAGCGGAGAAAGCTCGCGGTCCGCGCCCCGATCTTGCCGAGCGCGCGGATCGCCGTGCCATTCTCGCCGATCAGCACCAGGGTTCCGGCCGCCAGCGTCGTAGCGTTGCCATCGACCAGCAGTGTCATGCCGCGCCTGCCGCTGCGATCAGGCTTGCGGGCGTAGATTTCGCAGGTCAGCCGCCGCACGCCCTGCGCCGTGACCAGATGGGCCGACGAGATGGAGCCGAGATCCGCGCTGGTCGCGAACTCGATGAGGGCCGTATCGCGGGTCGGAAAGCAGGCGAGCGTCGCCGGTGCGTTGCCCGGCTGCAGTTCCTGCGCCAGCAACTGAACGGCCTCGGCAAAGGCGGAGGAGCGCGACAGCCGGAAGGCGCCGCACCAGGAGGTGAGAAAGGCCGTCAGCAGCGAGACGCGAGCGCGGCCATCCAGATCCTCGACCAGGGCGGCGATATCGGACCCGATGAAGGGATCGGCAGGATCGACCTCGACGGTGTCAGAGGGACCGAGCGTGCCGGCGGAAACGATGAGCTGAAGCGGGCTGCGGGCGCGCAGCGCCCAGAGGATTCGCGTGCCGCCATCTACGCGGCCGAGGCGCAGGCTTGCGAGCGGCGCGATGATCTCGCCGTCCTGCCGGGCGCAGCGCGGGGGAACCGAGCAATGGCCGGGAATATCCCAAACGACCAGCGATACATCCGAAGCGAGCTTGATGCTGCGAACGGACTCAGCTTGGTCGTTTCGGGGCGATAACGGGACGATTTCCAGCATGCCGGGCACCTCGGTATCGCAAACTCACGTGAAAACTACTACGGCGCCCGGCGGGAGGGATCCGGACGCCGTAGGGATCAGCCGACTAGTGGTCAGCCAATGACGAAGTAGCTGCTCGGATGGCTGTGAACGTCGTCTGCGTTGACGTTCGCGAGCGTGATGGAATCGCCATTTCCAAGGTCAATGACCGTATTGGCGCCGACCTGGGTCGCACGCGCAGCAAGATCATCTGCCGAGGTGATGTCAGTGCCGTTGATGTTCTGCGAGATCTGCAGAAGATCTTCGCCGGCATGGAAGTCGAGAACGACGTCGTTGCCGCCGCCGCCCGTGAACACGAACACGTCCTGGCCGTTACCGCCGGTCAGGATGTCATTGCCGGCACCGCCGATGAGGACGTCGTTGCCGTTGCCGCCGTTCAGGATATCGGCGCCATCGCCGCCCGAGAGAACGTCGTCTCCGTTGCCGCCGAGCAGGATGTCATTGCCCGCCCCGCCGTCCAGGATGTCGTTGCCATTGCCGCCGTCGAGGATGTCATTGCCCTCGCCGCCGAACAGCTGGTCGTTGCCGTTGCCGCCGAACAGCTGATCATGGCCTTCGCCACCGAACAGCGCGTCGTCGCCATTGCCACCGAACAACAGATCGTTGCCGGCATCGCCGTAGAGGGTGTCGTTGCCCGCTTCGCCGAAGATCGTGTCGTCACCCTCGCCGCCGAAGACGAAATCATCGCCAGCGTGGGCGAAGATTATGTCGCTGAAGCGCGAGCCGAATAGGACGTCGTCATACGCCCCGCCTTCTAATGTGGCCATTGAGGTCTCCTATGTCAGTCGCATCTCACCGCCCAGATCAAACTGTCTCAGCGGCCGCCCATCTCTCGCGACCGCTTTGGATCCCGGAAGATATGACGCACTGCACTATAAGCGAACAGCAGATACAATCAATGCCCAAGACGCCAAATATACTCTTTAGATCAGAAATAGACTAATGCAATTAGAGACTTATAGCAGTTTATTTGCACGGTTACTTGTCTATCTATCGAACTATATTGTTTCGAAATTTGAATCATATTCGACTGCACCATGCTGCAGTGCAGCAAGATCAACCACTTACTCTTCGTGGAAGGCGCTGTTCAGGCTGTCCGTGATCGGAGACAGCAGGTAGTCGATGGCGCGACGCGGCTTGTTGATGATCAGCACGTCGGCGGGCATGCCCGGGTAGAGCTTGACGTCGGGCGCTGACGCCAGCGATTCCGGCAGCACCTCGGCGCGCGCCACGAAATAAGCGGAGTTGGTCCGCTCATCCACCTCGTGGTCCGCGCTGACATAGGTCAGGCGCCCTTCCAGCGGAGCATGGCTGCGCTGGTTATAGGCGGTCAGACGTACCCGCACGGGGGCGCCGACCCGGACGCTGTCGATATCGGTCGGACTGAGTCGGGCCTCGATGATCAGGGGCTCGTTTTCCGGCACGATGTCCATCAAAGGCGCGCCCGCGCTGATGGCGGATCCGACGGTGCGGACCTGCATGTTGACGATGACGCCGGCCTGGGGCGAGCGGACCTCCAGACGCTGCAGCACGTCGCGCGAGGCGATGATCTTCTCGTCGACATCGGCCAGTTCGCCGCGAGCCGTGGCGATCTCGCCCGCAACCTGCTGCAGCCAGTCTGATGACAGCGCCAGCAGCTCGAGGTTGGCGCCGGCCTTGGCCTGCTCGATCTTCGCCTTGTTGGCGACCATCTCGCCGGCGTTGCCCACCAGCTGGCTCGCGCGGGAATCGAGCTCCAGCAATTGCGACCGCTTCGACAGCCCCTTGGCCACCAGCCCCGCAATGGTATCACGCTGCTCCTGCAGCAACTCGGTCTGGCGCTTCGTCGACTCGATCTGTGCCCTCAGCGCAGCGGCTTCCGCGTCGTGCTGCTCCACGGCCTTGCGCTGGACATCCAGCCGGCCGGCCTTGGCGGCGACACGGGTCGAGAAGAACTTGCGCTCCGCCTCGACCGCGTCGAGCGCTGCCGGGTCTTGGGATTGCAGCAGTTCCGGGGGAAAGTCGACGCTCTCGGCATCCGCCTGCTCGCTGCGAAGGCGGGCGAGCTTGGCCGTCAGTGCGAAGCGCCGGGCCGTCAATTGCTGCAGCTCCGAGCGAGCGCGCGTGTCATCCAGCAGGATCAGAGGCTGGCCGACCTTGACGGTATCGCCTTCCTTGACCAGCAGGCGCTTCAGGATGCCGCCTTCGTAATGGCTGACGGTCTTGCGCTTGGAATCGACGATGACGGATCCGGTCGCGACCGAGGCGCTGTCGAGATTTGCCGAATAGGCCCAGCCGGCAAAACCGCCGAAGCCGATCAGGACAGCCAGGACGCCGGCCAGCACAGGCGTCCGAAGGCTGGGTTCCCGTTCGAGAAATTCCCGCCTGGCCTGGCGGATCGTCGAGGGATAGACGATCGCGGGCACGGCTTCGCGCCGGGCCCTTTCGAGCTCGGTTCGCGTCTGCTTGGGCAATGTCATCGACGATCTCCGCCTTGCGCTATGGCCGGGCCGGGTTTCGGCGCCGACCGCTCGCCGGTCATCGGGGAAACGATGTCCGTGCGCGGGCCATATTGGGAAACGCGGCCATTCTCGAGCACCAGAAGCTTGTCGGCGACTTCCATGATCGCCGGACGATGCGCGATCATGATGACGATCGCCCCATCCGCCTTGGCCGACCGGATAGCCCGGATCAGCGCCTGCTCGCCGGTTGCGTCGAGATTGGCATTGGGCTCATCGAGCACGATCAGCCGCGGGTGGCCGTAAAGGCAGCGCGCCAGCGCCACGCGCTGGCGTTGCCCCCCGGAGAGGGTCAGGCGCGCATCGCCGACGGGCGTGTCGTAGCCGAGCGGTAGCCGGCCGATCATCTCGTGTACATCGGCGGTTCGAGCGGCCTCGATCACCGCCCGCGGATCGCCATCATCCATGCGGGCGATGTTCTCGCGGATCGTGCCATCGAGCAGCGATACGGATTGCGGCAGATAGCCGACCAGCTGGCCAAACGAGGTTCGCTCCCAGAGGTAGACGCTGTTGCCGTCGAGATAGACGCCGCCGGCTGTGGGCTTGATGATGCCCACGAGCAGGCGCGCGAGCGTCGACTTGCCGGCCGCGGACGGGCCGATGATGCCCAGAACTTCGCCGGGGGACAGGCTGAACGAAATGCCCTTGATGATCGGAACGTCCTGGCCCTGCGCCGCATAAATGAGCCGGTCGACGACGAGGTCGCCCTCGGCGACCGTGGTCGGCATCGTCTGGCGCTCGGTTCCCTCGCCGTCGAGCAGCTCGCGAACCCGCTTCCAGGCGCCACTCGCCATGATCCATTGGCGGCTGTTCTCGACCACGCTGTCGAAGGGCAGCAGCAGACGACCCATGACGATGGTGGCCGCGATCATCGCGCCGCTGGAAATCTCCTGCCGGATCGCCAGAATGCAACCCAATGCCAGCACGAACAGTTGCATTCCGTAGCGGACGGTTCGAGTCACCGTCGAAATCACGCGTCCGCGACGGTTGCCGGTTTCCAGCAGATGGAGGGCACTGAATTGGGCTACGCGCCAGCGAGCCGCAAGAGCGGCCATCATTCCCATGCTCTCGATGGCTTCGGCGTGGCGTATCTGCCCGGCGATGCTGCTGATCGCCTCGACATTTGCCTTGTTAGCTTCGCTCAAAAGTCCGCGCGTGAATATATCCATAGCCACGCTGGATATGATCAATATGAGCACAGAGACGATGCCGGCGATTCCGAACCCTGGATGCAGCATGAAGAGCACGGTGAGAAAGATCGGACTCCAGGCCGCCTCCAGCGGAGCGCTGACGGCATGACTGGTCAGGAAGTTGCGGATGTCCGAGAGATCGCGAAGCGCCTGGGCCGCCTTGCCGGCGCCTTCCCGCGCCGACGCGCGGATGGAGGCCGACAGAACCGGCTCGTTCAGGCGCCGCACCAGACGACCGCCCATGACCAGGAAGACCTGCGAGCGGATGAAGTCGAGAATGCCATAAAGGATCAGCGCGCCGGCCGCCAAGACCGACAGCATCGCCAACGTGTCCATGCTCCGGCTGT
The DNA here is from genome assembly GCF_044452255.1 of Kaistia sp. UC242_56. NCBI lineage: Bacteria > Pseudomonadati > Pseudomonadota > Alphaproteobacteria > Hyphomicrobiales > Kaistiaceae > Kaistia > Kaistia sp. UC242_56. Next base: position 2,460,818 of record NZ_JBIOAN010000002.1, on the reverse strand, counting down.
TCAGCACACGATCGTGCACCTGAAGCATGTAAAGCGGAACCGTGAGTTGCAGAACATTGATGAAAGCACTCAGAATTGCAGCATAACCCAATCCCGTCATAAAAGACCGGCGGGCTTCTATTGCGACGGCTTGTGGATAGGTAGCATTCCCCTGCGTCTTCGAAGCTGCAACATTCATCGACGTTGCTTCAATTTTCGGCATAATATTGGATTGCCTTGAAATTGTCATTTCTGAACTTTATCGTTCAGCTTCAAGGGTGTCCAGAACATACATTTAGTCGAAATTTCGGACAATCTTACGGAGTTCTTGATTCGGTATCGTCTATAGCGTGGGGGATTCCAATCAGTTGACAGTGAATTCTAGAATACTTGGAAATTTGAACTAAATTCAGCAATGCGGGGTCATAATGTCGCGAGAGCTTCTGCAAGCGGCGGTAGAAGTCGAAGAGTCGGAAAACATCTACTCATCGAACAATTCCTCTTCCAGCGTAATCACGGTCGTCACCGAGCATGATCGGGGGCACGTCACGCATTTCGAGCTGGCAAGGACGATAGAGCGGGTCAACCGGCGCTTTACCGATCTGCTGCGGATCGAGATGGGCAAGCTCGGCGTCGGCGATATCGGACCCGCCCAGGTCATGGTGCTGTTCACCATCGGCAATGGCGAACTCTCGGTCCGCGACCTCCTCGACAAGGGCCACTATCTCGGCTCGAACGTCTCCTACTATCTCAAGCAGCTTGTCGATCTCGGTTATATCGACCGCGTCGCCTCGCAGCGCGATCGCCGTTCGGCGCGCATCAGCCTGTCGCAGAAGGGGCACGACCTGTGCAACGCCCTGCGAACGGCCGACGACACCTATCATCGCCTGCTGGTGCGGGACGAAGATGAATCGCGCGAGCTCGACAACGCCTATCGACTTCTCCAGAAGCTGGAGCTCGTCTGGACCAATGCGACCCGCTACGGCGCCTAGGCATCCGGGCGTGGCGTTCGCCCCGGTGCAAGGCGCGATAGCGTGAAGGTGCTGTTCATCCACCGACGCGGGATAGGCCAGTTCGAACATCTGGCCTTGAACCTCGCCGCCGGGGGCAGCGACGTCACGCTGATCACCGAGACCGTGGATCAGCGTCTGCCAGGCGTCCGTATCGTCCGGCACCGGGCCGAACCGCCGCCGAGGCCCGGGGTCGTCCAGAGCAGCCCGCTCGCGACCACCGAGCACCATGTGCGCATCGGCTTGCGGGTGGCGGAGACGCTCGAGGCCCTGGTCCGCGCCGAGGGCCCGCCGGATATCATTTTCGGCCATATGGGCTGGGGCAGCATGATGTTCGTCAAGGACGTCGTGCCGCGCACGCCAGCGCTTGGATATTGCGAGTTCTTCTATAGCGCCGAAGGCGCGGATGTCGGCTTCGATCCAGCCGACGTCATCGATCTCGACGTGCGCCAGCGGCTCCGGCTGCGCAATGCGGCCCAGCTTGTCACCCTCGACGCGATCGAGGCGGGGATCAGCCCCACCGGATGGCAGCGCAGCCGCTATCCTGCAAGCGCCCAGCGCCGGATCGCCGTCTGCCATGACGGCATCGACGTGCGGCGCTTCCGGCCCGACGCCGGGCGCGGCCTGACCCTTCCCGGCGGGCGGGTCATCAAGGCCGGCGATCCCGTGGTCACCTTTGCGGCGCGTGATCTCGAGCCCTATCGCGGATTCCCGCAGGCCGTGAAGGCTGCCGCGCGGGTGCTGGAACGCAACAAGGATGCGATCTTCGTGTTCGCCGGCGGCGATTCCAACAGCTATGGCGCCTCGCGCCGCGACGGAAAATCCTGGAAAGAAGCGATCCTGCAGCAAACGCCGCTGGACCCGAACCGGGTGTTTTTCCCCGGCCACATTCCGCATCAGACGCTGACGCGGCTGTTCCAGATTTCCGCCGCGCACATCTATCTCACCTACCCGTTCGTGCTGTCATGGTCCGTGCTGGAAGCCATGTCCTGCGGGGCCCTGGTGATCGGGTCGGCAACGCCGCCCGTGCAGGAAGTGATCCAACACGGACGCAATGGCCTTCTCGTGCCGTTCTTCGAGCCGGACGCGCTGGCCGAGACGATTCTGGACGTGCTGGCGCGTCCGCAGGCCTTCGCGGACATGCGCCGCGGCGCGCGCCAGACAATCGTCGAGCGCTATGCCCTCGACAAATGCCTGACGCGACAGCGCTCGCTGATGGCTCAGTTGCTGGGGGCTTCGATGCGTTCGGTCGCCGCCGCCGGTTGAGGACGGGCGTCGGCTACCGGCTCGACGGCGCAGGCTTTCAGCGTTCCCGTATAGAGCATCCCAAGCAGCGGCATCACACGGTCGGCCGTGGGGTCGAACTCGCCATGCGCGACATTGTCCTTGGGGACGTGTCGGCTCGTGGCGGGAACCCCTTGAGCCACCTGGAAAGAGCAGGAAAAGGCGGCAGGCTCCTGCAGCAGCGCCGGGCCGGGATAGAGAAAATCGCAGCTGAGCATCGACAGCAGGAACTTGAAGAAGCCGTCGCGCACGCCGCCCTTCAGCATGGCGGCTTCGACGGTGCCCCCCGGCGTGGTGATCTCCAGCGCCGAAATATCCGAGGCGCAGACATAGGCAAGGGCGAGCGGCCTGCCCTTCTCGAATTTGAGGTTCAGGCTGTAGCCGCCGAGATCCGCCGTGGTGGCGGAGAAACGCCGGTTGCTGTAGTTGCACGCCGGCACGCCGTGCGCCTCGATCAGCGTCTTCGCGTCCAGCACCTTGGCATCGGCGAAATGCTGCACGTCGATCGGCAGTGGTAGCGCTCTCGGACGTGCGGGCGCCGCGAGGATGCGCTCCAGATCGTCGGCGACAATGTCGGCGACGATCGTTGTGGCGACCGGACGGGCATAGTGACCGAGGTCGGAATAGAAGGACGGATCCGAGACGACCTCACGGCCAAAGCGGCGCATCAGGTGGCGAGAGACGTTCACGACAGACGTCTCGTACCACTCCGAAATGTAGTGCATGCCCGCATCGATCGCCGGCACGGCGCTGACATAGGAAGCGCCCCGCGCTCCGAATATCAGCGTCACGATGCGCAGGGCCGGGTTCTGCGCCAGCGCATAGCGGATGATGCCCTCGTAGAAGCGGGCCCAATGGCGGAACGGGCGTCTTTCGTCGCCATAGACGAAGGCGTCGTTCAGCGCATATTCGATGATCAGGACGTCTGCCTCGGCGAGATGATGCGCATTGGCCTTGAGCTGGAACAGGCCAAAGCCCGAGGTGGTGCCGCCCACCGAGAGATCCGCAACCACCTCAAGCGGCAGGCCGCGCTGTGCCATTCGCGTCAGCAGGCTGGGCCAGTAGCCTGGCTGCATGACCGTATTGGAACCGCCGATGACGATTGTACGAAGCGCCATGCGCGCTGCCCTCCTTGCGTGTTAAGTGGAGAACCGGGGCATCAATCGGCCATCGGCCGGATGGCGGCGCGGCCGGCCGGAGACAGGCCGCCGCAACGCCAGACGCTGTAGGGCGTCGGGCTGTCCCAGTCGAAATAATAGGCTGCGGTGACCCGCCCAGCCTGGATGTCGCGATCGATGACGGCGCGAACCTGGTCTATGAGGGCCGCTCGCTTGTCATCCTCGATCGGACAGGTTGGCGAGGTGTTGGCAACGCCCCATTCGGTAATCCAGCAGGGCTTGCCGGCCTTGTCCGTGCCGCAGAAGGAAAGGACATCGCGCACCAGACCGTCCCGGCTGGCCCGCGTATGGTTTCCGCCCGGATAGAGATGAATGCCATAGGCATCAACGTACTGGTCGAGCCCGCGGCGCTGCATCTGCGCCGTCCATTCGGGCGCCGGTATGATCGCGAGCCCGATCCGGCGGGAAAAAGGGATGGGCATGTCGGCAAGGCCGGCCGAGATGAGCTTCGCATCGCGGTTCAACCGCGATGCCTGCAACTCCTCATGCGTCACGCGGACGATGTCGACATAGCGATCGAGGCCCTGAGCGATTTTGGCCGGATCGCCGGTCTCGGTTGAGTCCTTGCGCTGGCTCACCGCCAGATCGCCATTATAGCCGGCCCAGTTGATCTCGTTGCCGGGTTCTACGGCGACAAGCTCGATGCCCTGGCTGTCGAGCTTCGCCAAGGCGTCGCGGATGACGACGCGATAGCGTTCGGGGTCGAGATCCGAGAGACGGAACGCGTCAAAGCTCTTGCCCTTGGCGGAGCGTCGCTTCGTTCCCTCCGGATAGAAGGCGCGATTGTTGAGCGATATCTCCAGCAGGATCCGCAAGCCGGCTTCATGCGCGATGCGCACCGCATCGAGGCTCGGCTCGACCGGGGCGCTCAGGGAGAGGCGGACCGAGGCGACGCCGCTCTTCTTCATCGCGTCGATGATGGCCTGGCGCTCCGCCGGCTTCTGCCAGCCGAGATTAACCCGGTTCAGGCCAATCTCGGCGGCATCGGCGGCTGGGCTAACCCAGGCGCCGAATGCCAGCATCATCCCGGCGAAGACCGGAAGGATGCGCTTTGCGATATCAGGCCGCTTCATGGGCTCGGGCTACCGGCTGCGGCGCGAGGGCCGCGGCTGGCTGCTTGATGCCGATGTCATTCAGCGCGGTGCGGAAGTTGGTCTCGCAGGCGTTGTAGCGATCGATCGTGGCCTGGGCGTCGATGGTCGACAGGAATTCCTTGAGATAGGCCTTCTTCTGCCCCTCACGGTTCCAGATATTGGCTTCCAGATGCGGGAAGCCGATGAATTCCAGCATCTCACGCATGCGATCATCGACGGCGATCATCAGCGAAGGTACGCCGGCCTGCATCGTGATGATGCAGCCATGGAAGCGGCGGCCGAAGGAGAGGTCGAGCTGCGAGGCCCAGGTGCGCCAGCGATTGGTGTCGAAGAAGACATGCAGGTCGTTCTTCCGCTGCCACTTTTCCTGGTGCTTGTACTCAAGCGGCGCGACGATCCGGCCGGAAGGCGCGTCATAGGCGGGCGTGGCATCGTCGCCGACGATGCTCATGTTGTAAACGACCACTTCGTCCTGGATGACATAGTGGGCGGTGCTGTCGGGCTTGAGCAGCACATGCGCGTCGACGATCGTATCCGCGACGCTGCCGAGATAACCGCCAAAGGCGATGTTCTGGGACTCGACCAGTTCCGGGTTGGCGATCTTCGTCAGCGCCTGGCGCATGCCGTCGGGGTTGAAATAGAGCGACGGGCAGCCGGTCGGCCGCACGAACTTCATCCCTTGTTCCTTCAGGAACTCGGAGGTGAAATAGCCGCGCGTCAGGAAATAGCTTTCCTTGTTGCGCAGCACGTCGAGGAACTTCTGCGTCCCGGCCGGCAAGTCGTCGCGCAGGTTGGCCTTGCGCTGGATGCCGATGCCCATGACGACGACCGGCATCTTCAGCTTCTCGAAAACCGAGGCTTCCAGATCGGCCGAATAGCCCGGCCGCAGCAGATTGGCGGAGGCGAACACGCAGATATCGAACGCCTGGCTCAGTTCATCATAGGCGCCGGGCTGCGACAGGCTGTTAGCCAGGTGCCAGAACGGGACATAGGTGACGTCATGATCCTTCAGCGCATGCGCAGCGCCCTCACCGATCAGATAATTGCCGGTGTTGGCGATCTTCTTGACCTGCTCGATGACGTCCTTCTTGGAGCGGATGTCGTCGAAATAGGGCTTGTGCCGCACGGTCGCGCCAGACGCGCTGGCGACGGTACGTTGAAGATAGGAAGGGATGCCGGTCAGCAAGATGCGCATGGCGCTCGTCCTCTGAAGGTTTGCATATCCGAAACAGGGAGCCGCCCTGCCCGCTTTCGGACGGGACCGGGCAAGGCGGCGAACTCGCGAACTAGTTCAGGCCGATATCGCGAAGCGCGGTCCGGAAGTTGGTCTCGCGGTCGTTATACTTCTCCACGACCTGCGGCACGTTCAGATCTGCCAGATGATCGGAAACGAACTCGGCGCGGTCGTTGGCGGCCTCCAGTGCCGAAGCTTCGATCGCGGGCAGGCCCGTGAAATTCAGCATCTCGCGCATGCGGTCATCGACCGCCACCATCAGGCCGGGCACACCGGATTGCAGGGCGATGATGTTGCCGTGGAATCGGCGGCCGATGGAGAAGTCCATAGACGAGGTCCAGGCGCGCCACTGGTTGGTATCGAAGAAGGTATGCAGCTTGAGCTTGCGCTGCAGCTGGTCCGAATGCTTGTAGGCCATGTCGCCGATCATCTCGCCGGACGTCGAGTTATAGACCCGGCCATCCTTGTTCGGCTCGACCTTCATGTCGAAATGCAGGAACTCGTCCTGGACGACATAGAAGGATTCGCTCTCCGGCTTGCTCAGCATGTTCACGTCGCGAACCGCCTCCTCGGTCGCGCCGAGATAGCCGGAGAACACGGTCCGGCCGCTGCCGACCTTCACGTCCGGCAGCCGCTTCAGCGCCGCACGCATGTTGTCGGGAAGGAAATAGACCGACGGGCAGCCCGTGGGCCGCACGAAGGAGAAGCCGCGCGACTTGAGGAACTCGGCCGTCTCGTGACCGCGGGTCAGGAAGTAGTGCTCCTTGCCCTTGAGGACATCGAGCAGTTCCTGCGTGCCTTCCGGCAGGCCGGATTCGAGATCGGCGCGGTTCTGGATGCCGATGCCGAGCATGACGATCGGCATGTTGAGGTTCTTCAGCACAAGCGCCTCGGCATCGGCCGAAAGCCCCTTGCGCAACAGGTTGGCGCAGGTGAACACGCAGATGTCGAAATTGGCGTTGATCTCGTCGAGACCCGTGCCGTTGGTGCACGAATTGTGCAGATGCCAGAACGGAATCTGGGTCGCGCCGGCCGGCATGGCGCGGAGCGCGCCCTCGCCGATCAGGTAGTTGCCGGTATTGCTGATATTGCTGAGCTCACGAAGGAAGGCTTCCTTGCTCTCGGGCTGGAGCTGTTGCTCGCCATAGTTCACGGTCGCGCCCTTGGCGCTCCGGACGAGCCTTGTGTAGTGGCTAGGAATACCCGTGATCAGGATCCTCGAACGCATGCAAACGCACCTTTCCTCTTGTCACGACGTCGTCAGGCGACGGCCGCGACTTCAATCTCAGTGATGGGTTGTGAATCGGCCGGACGGTTGGGTGTCCGCGCGACGATCCGCGGTGTGGTCGAAACAGACTGGTCACACCATTCGACGAAGGGACCGAACGAAGCGGCCCAGGAGCGGCCGGAAGCGGTGAACAGGCCGCCGTCGCGAAGCCGGCCGAGCCGATTGCGGTCGCGGGCGAGCGATTCCACGGCATTGGCGAGGTCGGCGACGATCTTCAGATCGGACTCGCCCTCGATCAGGATGCCGTCTCGGCCATCGGTAACGAGCTCGTCGACCGCGCCGACGGCGGTCGCGACCGGGACGCAGCCGACGAGTTGCGCCTCGGCGATCATCAGCGGCGCGCCTTCCCAGCGGGACGGCATGATCAGGATGTCGCCCCAGGCCAGGATCGCCGCGATCTCGCGGCCGCCGAAGATCGGCGGACGAACGGTGACGCCCAGTTCGCGCAGCTTGCCGGTCCAGGAACTCGGCTGTTCGGCGAGGATCTCGCCTCCCACGGCCAGCGCCTCATAGGGAATGTTGCGAGCCCGCAGCTCCTGCAGCGCCGCGTGGATGCGGTCGATGCCCTTCTGCGGCTCGAAGCGGCCCATGTAGAGGATGCGCAGCGGCGCATCGGCAGCGCGGGCCTGCCGGTTCTGCACGATTTCCGTCAGCATCTTCGGTTTGACCGAAATGCTCGGCGCGTTGGCGACCGCGTAGATCTTCTCCAGCGGCACGCCATAGCTGTGCAGATAGACCTTGAGCTGCTCGGAGCAGGTCAGGAACGCATCGTAGCAATGCTCATGCGCGATGGCCGCGAAGGGCTGGCCCGCCGGGCGGCGCAGCGGGGTCTCGTCCACCACATGCAGGTAGCAGGCGGTTCGCGTGCCCTCGGAGCGCAATCGCGCCATCAGCGGATGCACCGCCATGACGTGGTTGTTGATGATCAGGTCGAAGCCAGAGAGCTGACCCTTCAGCGCGTTCCAGTCGACGTCGTGATATTCGGCGATGAAGTCCTGACCCAGGAAGCGATTGGATCCGCCCCAGGCCGGGATGCCCGCCTTCCAGAAATGGATGAAATCGAACGAGGCGTCGAACTCGTCGAGCACGTCCATACGGGCATTTCCGAGCACGAACAGATGCGTCTCGAAGCCTTCGGCCTTCAACTCGCGCGCCGCCGCGAAGGCAACCTTCTCGGCGCCGCCGAAAGACGCGTTGGGCACGAGGAGCGCAAGCGTCCGCTTGCCGCTCTTGGCGTGGCCGAGCGGCAGGACCGGCGAGCCGCCCACCTCCGTGCGCAGCTGCTTGTAGAGCTCCGACAGGGCCGGCAGGCGGGACTCGCGCCAGGTCCAGCGCTTGGCTGCCACGGCCTGCAGCGGGCTGGTGGCGATGGTGTGCACCAGGTTGATGAGCGACTGCTCAGGCGTCGCGGAGGAGCGCTTCGGCGCCTCGGCCGGGAAGGGAAAACGCACCTTGACCACGGCGACGGTCGGCCAGACCTGGTCGGCGGCGATCGAGCCCAGCCAGTCGAGCGCATTGTTGCGGATCGCGTCGCGGACGATGGTCGACGACATGAAGATCAGATCGGCGCGTCCCTTGCGGACATGGCCGGAGGGCATGACTTCGATATCGATGCCGCGCTCGGCCGGGACATTGCGGATCTGCACGAAGACGACATTGGCCGATTCGGTCGCCCGCTCCAGATGCACGAGCAGGTTGGGCCAGAGGCGCGACTGCTTGAGCAGCTTCAGTGTCTCGCGGCTGCCAGCCGCCAGGAAGGGCGGGAAGTGGAAATTGTCCGGCTCGGCAGCGCTGCCCCAGAAGGCGCGGATCGCCTCGTCGAAGTCGAGGATCGATGGCTCCATCGTCGGATCGGTGAAGCAGGCGATGGTGCCGTCGCCGGTGCGCAGCATGGCGTAGCGCGGCGATTCCTCATGCTCGAAATCGACCAAGGTCGAACGGCGGAACAGCGCCTTGTGGCGTCGCCGCAGGAAGCTGAGCGAAGCGGCGCGGTCGCGGTTCGCTTCCTTGAAGCGGCTTTCCGCGCGCAGGCGATATTCGAAGGCCGTGTCGTGACAAGGCACGCCGACGAAGCCGGCCTCGATGCAGGACAGCCAGAACTCCCAATCCTCGAAGCCGTTCTGCCGGTCGGCGTCGAAGCGCACGCCAGCCTCGAAGACGTCGATCGAGATCATCGAGCCGGTGTCGCAGATGTTGTCGGACACGCAATGCGTCAGCCGCGAATAGCCGTCGCCATAATGCGCGCCCCAACGCACGGAGAAGGTGTCGATATTGGTATAGACCCAGCCGCACTGCTCCGCCTTCAGGCGCGCATACAGCGTGTCGATCGTGGTGGGGAGGACGCGGTTGTCAGCGTCGAGAAAATAGACCGCCTTCGCATCGGGCAGGTTTTCGACGATGAAGTCGATCGCCCGATTGCGCGCGCCGCCCGGGCCCGCATTGGGACCAAAGATGACATGCAGTTCCGGCCGCGTCGCCGCATAGAGCGTCAGCGCATCGAACACCTCGCGGCGCGGATCGCCATCGACGGAAACGACGACCTCGATGCGGCAATCGGTGACGGATGCGCAGGCCGTCTCCAGTGCCTCGACCGCCAGGGCAGCATGGCCATAGAGCGGCATCGCGATGACGACGAGATCCCGGTCCTCACTGAGCATGGAGGGCCTCCCCGCGCGGCTCGACGTCGAAATGCCGGACCATGCGGAAATCGAACACCTTGAGCCAGGAGAAGTCGACCGAGTCGCCCTTGGCCCGGCTCAGGATGACGAGGTTCATGGTGCGCTGCGTCGGGCTGTCGAGCATGATGTTGATGCTCACCGGCTCGCCGGCCGCGACATCGCGCCAGCCGCTGAAATAGGCCGAGCGACGCGCGGTGCCCTCGCGTTCGAGGATGGCGATTTCGGAGCGCAGATTGGCAGCGCTGGGCGCCAGCAGGAAGCCGACAAGCGCCGGCTTGCCCTCGGCGTGGTCGATGACGGCGCGGGCCGAGAAGCGGACCGTGCCCGGCGCCACGACATTCGCCACCGCGCCAGCGGAGATGCCGGACGGAAGCGGATGGCAGACGATCGCATCTTCATGCTCGAGGAAGCGGATGGTCTGGAAGTCCGGCACGATCGGGCTGACGGACACGTCGGCGACGGCGCGCAGTGCCTCGAGCGGCAGGCGATAATCCTCGATGCGGCGTCCGCTGATCAGCGAACTCGGCGCGATCGAGTTCGGCAACGCGGTCGGGCGCACGCCCGGGATACCGGAATAGATCTTGATGGCGAGTGGCCGGTGATCGAGATCGCCATGCGGCGAGCGCGCCCGGGCGGCGTAGCGGCGGCTGGCGATAGGATGTCCCAGCGACGGCGCCGGCGGCTCCGAGCCATTGGCGGAAATGCGAAGGCGAAGCGTGCGCGGGCTGCCGTCGCAGGCCTTCGGCAGCGAGAAGAAGTTCCAGTCCGCGGCGAGATCGGAGAAGGGCACGACCCATTCCGCAACGCCTTCGCCATTCTCGACATAATCGAGCGTGACGACCACTTCCCCGCCACCCTTTGTCAGGTTGCGGAAGTGCAGCGCGAAGCCGCTCACGCCGAAGCTCGACACTGGAAGAAGCTGCTCGACCCAGCCATCGGTCATCAACCGGCCGATGCCTTCGTCCTTCGGATCCACGAAGACGTCATGCGCGAAAATCTCGCTGGCCGGCTCCCAGTTTCGAGCGCGGAAGGCGTCTTCGAGCACGCGGAAATTTTCAAACAGCGTTTCCCGCTCGCGCCGGAGCATGACGAGCTCCGTCGCCATGGTGCGGGCGTAGTTGGAAATGCGCCCGAGGCCGGATTCCAGCACAGTCTGGATCAAGGCGGCGACCCCGTCGACATCGCGATCGATGCGCAGGATCGGCGGCGCGGGGATGGTGGCCAGCCGGGCCAGAGCCTTGATGGCGGCCTCGACCTCCACGGCCGCGGCCGGCGAGGCGACGACGGCGAGCACGGGATAGACGTCGCGCATCGTGCCGTCGCTGCGGAAAAGCTCGTCCGTGAAGGTGACGATATGCGCCAGCGGACCCGAGGCCAGTTCGGTGCGGTCGCTGGCGCCAGCCAACACCATCCGAAGCGCAGCCTTGGTTTGCGTGGGGAGAACCGGCTCGAACTGGCTCTTGATAGGTTTGTTCACGTCGTAGCGTCCGTTCATGCAGAGCAATCCAGTCAAAACCGCGACCAATACGATTAGACAATCTTGCTTGTTCTTCAGCTACGTCAACTAATATCGCCTCGTTTTGCACTGCACAACAATGAACTCAATAAATATTCAATCCTATTCTCGATAGTCATTGTTTCAAAATTAGAAATGAAATGCGCGCTGCCCGAACCCGGGATACTTTGGCGATAGAACAATACCCACGCGCAGCAAACTTCCTCATGATCCCATGGCTATAGGTCACCGGACGACCGAAACGCCTCAGCACCAATCTTTCCGCCGCGCGCGGAGGGGAACGGGCCAGCGAGGGTTTCCGGCTGCCGGGCATGGGAGCGCAGTTGCGCACCTGGCCTCCGCGCGGCGATCAACGGGCGGAGCCAAGGCAGTTTTCTGGGAAAGTTCGGGCGGTCCGATTGCCGGCGAGGCAGCCTGGGGGCATGGGTGCGCCGGGCTGGGATCAAAGCCGGAGCCGAGCGCCTGGCACCCGGAGCTGCCCGCAGCAGGCAACGCGGCGAGCGGCAATCTACCGATGGTGCGGATTGTGTGCCGAGGCCGTCAGGACGCCGGTCGGCACACCGGCAAATATCGCCGGCGGGTGCGGGGGCCTAGGCAGGGACGCGGCATGACGAACAGCGAAGTCCGGCCTAGCCGGGCCTCGCTGCGATCGGCGCGCGTGCCGAAGACTACTGGGGGCGCGGCAGGCTGGCGCGGACGTCTTCGCGGGTGAGCACACCGGCGAGGATCGCGCCGAGCAGCGCGCAGACCACGAGGCCGAGACCAGCCCAGAACATGACGAAATAGGCACATCCGCCGCCGCTGCAGCCGACATTGATGATCCGCTGCAACAGCATGCCGATGCCCACACCGGTCCCCACTCCGACGATGCCGCCGAAGATCAGACCAAAAAAGGCCGCGAAAGCGATACGCATGGTTTTGTCCTGAAACTGGAATCAATTCGCCGGTGAGGATTAGCATCGATCCGCGACCGTGCCTGTGTCCTCCGTCACGCAGTCTTGTTATAGCTGACGTTCATTTCCGATTGGTTGACGCGACCTTTCCGCGCGACGGGAGACTGTCCATGTCCGAGATCCAGATCGACGTCGTCACCGACATCGTCTGCCCCTGGTGCTTCATCGGCGTCGTGCGCCTGCACAAGGTTCTGGCCGACACCGGAATCGAAGCCCGCATCCTGCATCATCCGTTCTTCCTGGACCCCGACGTGCCGCCGGAAGGCATCGACGTTGCCGAGAAGCTGCGCAAGCGGTTCGGCGGAGACCCGGCCGCGATGTTTGCGCGGGTCGAAGCCGAAGCCCGCAAGAGCGGCATCCCGCTCGATCTTTCGAAGCAGCCGCGCCAGCGCCCGACTGCGGCGGCCCACACGCTGATCCGCCACGCGCTGGCCAAGGGTACGCAGGACGCGCTGGCGACCGCGCTGTTCGAGACCCACTTCCTCCAGGCGCTCAACATCGCCGACCCCGACGTGCTGGCCGGCATTGCAGCGCGATACGGCTTCGCCGCCGACGAGGCGCGCCGATTGGCCACCGACGCGGCGGAACTGGAGATCACGCGCCAGGAAGCGGCGGCCGCAGCCCAGGGCGGCATCAGCGGCGTGCCCTTCTCCGTTTTCAACCGCCGGCTTGCCCTATCCGGTTGCCAGCCCGAAGATGTCTTCCACCAGGCGCTGGCGCAGGCCGCTTCCACGACTGTCGAGGCCGGTGCCTGAGACCCCTGTCTGCCAGCAAGGAGGGCACCTGCATGGTTCGCACGTCTCACATCTTTCCCGTGCTGCGGTATCGAAATCCACGAGCGGCGATCGAATTCCTGGTCACGGGTTTTGGCTTCGAGGTTCACGCCCTGCATGAAGGGCCGGACGGCGAAGTCGTGCATGCTGAACTGCGGCTCGGCCAGAACATGATCATGCTGGGCGGCTTCAGCACCGAACTGGTCGCCAGCGGCCGGACGGCGAGCGGCGGGACCGGCGGCGTCTATGTCTCGGTGCGCTTCGTCGATGGCCATTACGACAAGGCCGTCGCCGCCGGCGCCAAGATCACGCGCCCGCCCGAAGACATGGAATACGGATCGCGGGAATATTCCTGCCGCGACATCGAAGGTTACGAATGGTCGTTCGGCACCTACGATCCCCTGGGCGAGGAGGGAAAGGTCGCGGACGCGTAACCGCCGAGGGCAATACATCCTCTGATCGCAGCGACAGGACTGGCTGATCCGCCTGTCGGCTCCTATTTCGAAGCAGGGACTTTCGTGCGCTCCGGCCCATGTGGCGAAAGGAGATCAGCATGACTTCGAACAGGATACTCCCCCCGGCCCTCGTGGCGGCCCTCCTGCAAGTCGCCGGCCTGCCCGTGGCGCTGGCTGCCAGTCCGGCACCGCTGGACGTGATCATCCCCGATCTCGACCCGCAGGGGGCACTGCTCGATGAGGCGGCGCTCTGCGGGCCTGCGGGCGGCGGCCCCCTTCTGCGCGGCCGAAACAGGAGCCCCGCTGTCGCATGGTCGAACGCGCCGGCCGGGACCAAATCCTTCGCGCTGCTCATGACGGATCCGGATGTACCCTTTGATCCCTCGGTGCTGCTGAGCCCGCGACCGATCCCGATCGAGGCGCCGCGGGTGACGCGCTACCACTGGGTGCTCTACGACATGCCGGCGACGCTCAAGGCCCTGCCGGCGGGCGCGGACGGCGACGGCTTCGTGCCGCATGGCAAGCCGCCAATCAGGACGGAGTGGGGCCAGCGCGGGGTCAACGCCAATACCTGGATGCTGGCCGGCAATCCCGGCTTGCGGGGCACCTATGCCGGCTATGACGGCCCCTGCCCGGCGGTCAACGACCTGAAGCCGCACAGCTACACGATCACCGTCTATGCGCTAGACGTCGAGCATCTTCCGGCCAAGCCGCTCATGACTGGAGCCCAGCTCGTGCAGGCGATGGAAGGGCACGTGCTGGCCAGGGGGCAGGCCGTGGGGCTCTACTCGCGCAACCCCGCGCTGCGCAAGACCGAGTCCGAATAGCCGGGAATTGAAACGTCGAGGGCTAGGATACGCGGCGAAACAGGCCCGGGTAGAGCGTGATCAGGCCATTTTCCTCGGTCTCGATCTCGGCTTTGAACGTGCCATCTACGGCTTCGTACAGGTAGCGACGCCCTGCCTCGAGACAGGTGTAGCGTTGACGGTCGAGCGTGATCTCGAGATCGGGCAAGCGGACATAGACCGCCGTGATCTCCTGCGACTCTCCTTCGGCGAGACCGAGCCGGCGGATCGTCAGCATGTTGGTTACGGGGCTTGCCGAGAGATCGACATCGCTGGCGCCGACCAGGGCCGGAACGCGCTTGCCGTCGCTGTTGCGCCAGAGACCGTCGCCATCCGACTGCAGGGAGATCTGGGGGCCGCCGACCACGGCAACGCGCGCCTCGGCGACACGGCCGTCGGGATGGCAGCTCAGCTCATAGCGGGCGGCGAAGCGCGCTTCGCCTCCGGAAAGCAGGGCGCCCTCGGCCACAGCCCCCTTCGGCCGATCGCTGAAGACCATATGCTCCAGCCCCTCGCCGTCCCAGCTCTGCCAGCGCACCGCCTTCGACATATTGGCCCCTATCGCGTTGTTCTGCCCAGTATGATCCGCCTAACGGTCGAGGCCAGCAACGAGAAGGTACTTCTTCTCGACGAACTCATCGATGCCGTGATGCGAGCCCTCGCGCCCATTGCCACTCTCCTTGACGCCGCCAAACGGCGCCAATTCGGTCGAGATCAGGCCTGAATTAATGCCGACCATACCGTATTCCAGCCCCTCGCCGACCCGGAAGATGCGGCCGATGTCGCGGGAATAGAAATAGGCCGCCAGGCCGAACTCGGTGTCGTTCGCGGCCTGGATCACCTCCTCCTCGGTCTCGAACTTGAACACGGCCGCGATGGGGCCGAACGTCTCTTCGCGGGCGAGCTGCATGTCGCGTGTCGCACCGGTCAACACGGTCGGCTCGAAGAACGAGCCGCCGAGCGAATGGCGATGGCCGCCCAGCACCACTTGGGCGCCCTTGGCCGTGGCGTCCTTCAAATGTTCTTCGACCTTGTCGATCGCCTTGTCGTTGATCAGCGGCCCCTGCGTGACGCCGTCTTCCGCGCCATTGCCAACCCGAAGCTTCTCGACAGCCGCCGTCAGCTTTTCGACGAAGGCGTCGTGGATGCCGGCCTGCGCATAGATTCGGTTGGCGCAGACGCAGGTCTGTCCCATGTTGCGGAACTTCGACACCATCGCGCCTTCGACCGCCGCGTCGAGATCGGCATCGTCGAAGACGATGAAGGGCGCGTTGCCACCCAGCTCCAGCGCCATCTTCTTCACGGTCGTGGAAGCCTGGCGCATCAGCAGCTTGCCGATTTCGGTCGAGCCGGTGAAGTTCACCAGCCGGATCGCCGGGTGCGAGGTCAGCACACCGCCGATCTCGGACGAGCTGCCCGTCACGACGTTGAACACGCCCTTCGGAATGCCGGCGCGATCGGCCAGTTCGGCCAGCGCCAGTGCCGTCAGCGGCGTCTCGCCGGCGGGCTTCAGCACCACCGTGCAGCCGGCGGCGAGCGCCGGCGCGACCTTGCGGGTGATCATTGCGGCCGGGAAATTCCACGGCGTGATAGCGGCGACCACGCCGGTTGGCTGCCGCAGCACCAGGATGCGCGCATCGGCGCGATGGCTGGGCAGCGTCTCGCCGGCGATCCGCTTCGCCTCTTCGGCGTAGAACTCGATGTAGGAATTGGCATATTCGATCTCACCCTTGGCCTCGGCCAGCGGCTTGCCCTGCTCCGAGGTCAGGATCAGCGCCAGATCATCCTGATGCGCGCGGATGCGCTCAAACCACTGGCGGATCAGCTTCGAGCGTTCCTTGGCGGTCTTGGCCGCCCAGAGCTTGAAAGCGGCGGCGGCGGCATCGACAGCCTGGGTCGTCTCATCCGCGCCGAAGCGGGGCACGCGGCCGATGACGGCGCCGGTCGCCGGGTTCGTGACATCGATCGAGGGCTCGCCGATCCAAGCGCCATCGACATAGCACTGGTCCTTGACGAGCGTCGGATCGATCAGCTTCAAGGTCTTGACGGTCGACTTGTCCATAGTGCTACTCCGTTACTTCGAATGGCCAATGGCCGCGGCCTGGAACCGTTCCATTCGCGCTCCGACGATAGCGCGGCGGCGGCGGGTCCGCCATCCAGCGTATAGCCCTCGTGGGAAGAGGGCAGCAAAGTGGAAGCGAGCATGCGACCGTTGCACGGCCTCACGACAGTCATCGCCCTCACCGCCGCCCTGCTCACCCTAGCCCCCGCCCAGGCCCAGACCATGACCCCGCAAGCCACGCTTGAATCGCTGATGACGCCGATGGGCCTGCCCGCCGATCGCTTCAGCCCATCTTTCCTCGCGCAGTTGCCCGTGACGCAGGTCCAGGGCGTGGTCGCAGGGCTGGTTGCCAAGCATGGCCCGTTGCAGCGGATCGACCCAACCGAAGACGGCTATACGCTTCGCTTCGCCAGGGCCAATGTGCCGGCCTCGATCACGCTGGACAAGGAGGGACGCATCATCGGCCTCTGGTTCGGTGCGGCCGAAACGCTGGGCTCGATCGCCGATCTCGCCGGCGAAATCCAGGCGCTCCCCGGCAGGACGGCGCTGCTCGTCGTCAGCGACGGAAAGGACATTGTTGCCCATGCGGCGGATCAACCGCTCGCGGTCGGCTCGGCCGCCAAGCTCGCGGTCCTGGTCGCGATCCAGGATGCCGTAAAGCAGGGCAAGCTGCGCTGGGATCAGGTCGTACCGCTCGATCCCGCCTGGAAGTCGCTGCCCTCCGGCCAGTTGCAGGATTGGCCGGACGGAACCCCGCTGACGCTCGCAACCCTCGCCAATCTGATGATCTCGATCAGCGACAACACGGCGACTGACGCGCTGATCCGCATCGCCGGCCGTGAAGCAGTCGACGCCATTTCGCCCGCCAACGCGCCCTTCCTGACGACGCGCGAGCTTTTCACGCTGAAGACCACCGCGAACGCGCCGGTGCGCGCTGAATGGGCAGCAGGCGACACCGGAACGCGGCGCGCCCTTCTGGAGCAGATGGCGAACGAGCCCCTGCCCCCGGCGGCTGCGATCCTTTCCGACGTCACCCATGAAGTCGAATGGTTCTTCACGGCGCGCGAGCTCTGCCGGCTGCTCGACCAGACGGCCGCACTTCCGAGCGTCGCCATCAATCCAGGCCTCGCTGACGCCAAGGCGTGGAAGTCCTTCGCCTATAAGGGCGGCTCGGAGATCGGCGTGCTCAACCTCTCGACCCGCGTCGTCGGAAGGGATGGCGGTGTTCATTGCGTCGTCGCAAGCTGGAACGATGATGCCCCGCTTGACGATGAGAAGCTGTTCGCCCCCTATCGGGGCATCCTCAATCGCCTTGCCGAGCGGGAGTAGACCATGCGCCAGATAACCGTTGCCGCCACGCAGATGGAATGCGACTGGGATCGCCCCGGCAATATCGCGCGGGCGGAGCGCCTGGTGCGGCAGGCGGCAGCCGAGGGCGCCAACATCGTGTTGATCCAGGAACTGTTCGAGACGCCCTATTTCTGCCAGGACCAGTTTCACGACCATTTCAACCTGGCCCATCCCTTTGACGGCAACCCGCTGATCGCGCATTTCGCGGCGCTGGCGGCGGAACTCTCCGTTGTGCTGCCGGTCAGCTATTTCGAGCGGGCCGGCCAGACGGCCTATAACAGCATCGCCATCGTCGACGCCGACGGCAGCGTGCTCGGCAACTATCGCAAAAGCCATATTCCCGACGGGCCCGGCTACACCGAGAAGTTCTACTTCTCTCCTGGCGATACGGGCTTCCGCGTCTGGCCGACCCGCTTCGGCAAGATCGGCGTCGGCATCTGCTGGGACCAGTGGTTCCCAGAATCTGCCCGCGCCATGGCGCTGGGCGGCGCAGAGATCCTGTTCTATCCGACCGCGATCGGCTCGGAGCCGCAGGATTCCTCGCTCGATTCTGCCGCGCACTGGCAGCGCGTCATGCAGGGCCATGCCGGCGCGAACCTGATGCCGCTGGTCGCGTCAAACCGGATCGGCACCGAGCGCGGCCTGAACGGCACCGAGATCACCTTTTACGGCTCCTCCTTCATTGCCGACCCAACCGGCGCGAAGCTGGTGGAGGCCGACCGCAGCAGCGAGACCGTACTGCTCGCGACCTTCGATCTCGACGCCATCGCGCATCAGCGCCGCTCCTGGGGTGTGTTTCGCGATCGCCGCCCGGACCTCTATGGCGCCCTGACGACGCTGGACGGACGCCATCCCACCGCGGCCGGCCGCTGAACCTGACGCAAGGTGATTTGTAGAGGCGGCATGGGCGGGCATGGCCACCCCGTGCGGCTAGTTCATCGTCTGAAGAAGTTCTGACAATTTGCTGATATCGCTGATGATATAGTCGGCCTCCGGCGCCAGTTGCTCGGCCGACATGAAGCCGCTCTCGACGCCGATGGCGATCACCCCGGCGGCGCGCGCGGCGTGCAGGTCGTGCAGCGTGTCGCCGATCATCGCCGTCTCGCCCGGCTGGAAACCGAAGCGGTCGAGGAAGGCCATGATCTGGCCGGCCTCCGGCTTGCGGCCATGGCCGGAGTCATAGCCGAAGATCGCATCGAACCAGGAAACGAGACCGAGGCGCTCGCATTGCGACCGCGCCCCACGCTCAGAATCATTTGTGACGACACCAAGCCGGTAGCCGGCCTGCTGCAACGTTTCGAAAACGGCCGAAGGCTCGCCGATCGGCGTCGCGGCATGAAGCGTCGCGTCATGGAACAGATCGCGCAGAAGCTGGTCGAAGGCAGCGTCGCCCGGCCGGCCGAGCGCTTCGGCCCAGAGCGGGATCAGTTCGCCGACCGAGCTGGCGATGAACGGCGAAGTCGGCAGCAGGACCCGCGCTTCGAGATCATAGTGGACGATCGCGGCCAGACGCACGGCGACGGCGTCGTTGCCCTCCGCCAGCGTGGCGATGACCGAGCCGGTGGCGGCGTCCCAGGTCTTGGCGAAGTCGAGGAAGGTCCCGTCCTTGTCGAACAGGAGCGCGCGGAGCTGCATGGCGTAATCCGTTGGAAGTCTTCGGTAGCCTGCTCTAGCACGCTTGCGTTCGCGTGGCATTCCCGCTTCGATCGCCGAAGCTGCACTCGATCGAATGAGCATCATGTCCGCAACGCTCCCGAGCCTCCCCCGCGACGACGGCTTCCGCATGCCGGCCGAGTGGGAGCCGCATGCCGGCACCTGGATGATCTGGCCGGAGCGGCCGGACAATTGGCGGCTTGGCGGCAAGCCGGCGCAGCAGGCCTTTGTCGCGGTCGCAACAGCCATCGCGGAAGCCGAGCCGGTGACGATGCTGGTTTCTGCCGGCCAGTGGGAGAATGCCCGCCAGCGCCTGCCCTCGCATATCCGGCTCGTCGAGGCGACGACCAACGATGCCTGGTGCCGCGACACAGGACCGAGCTTCCTTGTCAGCGACGACGGACGTCTGCGCGGCAATGACTGGCGCTTCAACGCCTGGGGCGGCTTCAACGGCGGGCTCTATTCGCCCTGGGACCAGGATGACCGCGTCGCCGCCAAGATCCTGGAGATCGAGGGCGCCCCGCGCTATCGCGCGCCTTTCATCCTCGAAGGCGGCGCCATCCACGTCGATGGCGAGGGAACGCTGCTGACCACGCAGGAGTGCCTGCTCAACCCAAACCGCAATCCCTATCTCGACCGCGAGGAGATCGAGGAGCAATTGTCCGCCCGACTCGGCGTGACGAAGACGATCTGGCTCGGACCCGGTCTGTTCCATGACGAGACGGACGGCCATATCGACAATCTGGCCTGCTTCGCGCGGCCGGGTGTCGTGGCGCTGACCTGGTGCGAGGATCCCGACGACCCGCAATATGCAATTTCGCACGATGCCTATGAACGGCTCTCCAGCGCAACCGACGCCCGCGGGAGAAAGCTGGAGATCGTCAAGCTGCCTATGCCCGGCCCGCTGTTCATGACCGATTCCGAAGCGGCCGGCATCGACGTCGCCGAAGGCAGCGCCGTCCGGCAGGGCGGCGCGCGCCTCGCCGCGTCCTATGCCAACTACTATATCGCCAATGGCCTGGTGGTTATGCCGTTGCTCGACCCGGCCACGGACCCGGCGGCGATGGAGATCATCGCCGCGCTGCATCCCGACCGCCGTATCGTCGGCATCGAAGCGCGCGAAATCCTGCTCGGTGGCGGCAACATCCACTGCATCACGCAGCAGCAGCCGGTGGGCACACCCGGTTAGCCCACGATTAAAAAGCTCCCGGGCGCATGTACTGCGCCCGGGAGCTTTTTCAGAAGCGAGATCGCCGCTGGCTGAATTCAACCCTTCAGGATGCTGCGGCCGGCATATTCGGCCTGCGTCCCCAGCTGTTCCTCGATGCGGATCAGCTGGTTGTACTTGGCGGTGCGGTCCGAACGGGCGAGCGAGCCGGTCTTGATCTGACCGCAGTTGGTGGCAACCGCCAGGTCCGAAATGGTCGAATCCTCGGTCTCGCCCGAACGATGCGACATGACCGCGGTGTAGCCGGCGCGATGCGCCATCGAAACGGCGTCGAGCGTCTCGGTGAGCGAGCCGATCTGGTTGACCTTGACCAGGATCGAGTTGGCGATCGCTTCCTTGATGCCACGCGACAGGCGCGTCGTGTTGGTGACGAAGAGATCGTCGCCGACGAGCTGCACCTTGTTGCCGATCTTGTCGGTCAGGCCCTTCCAGCCGGCCCAGTCGTCCTCGCTCATGCCGTCCTCAATCGAGATGATCGGGAACTTCGAGGCGAGATCGGCTAGATAGTCTACCTGCTGCTCGATGGTGCGGACGACGCCCTCACCCTCGTAATTGTACTTGCCGTCCTTGAAGAACTCGGTCGCGGCGCAATCGAGGCCGAGAT
This sequence comes from Kaistia sp. UC242_56, assembly GCF_044452255.1. Taxonomy (NCBI): domain Bacteria; kingdom Pseudomonadati; phylum Pseudomonadota; class Alphaproteobacteria; order Hyphomicrobiales; family Kaistiaceae; genus Kaistia; species Kaistia sp. UC242_56. The sequence goes on along the minus strand of NZ_JBIOAN010000002.1, from coordinate 2,439,634 downwards.
AGATGTCCTCGCCCAGACGGAAGCCGGCCTTCTCGATCGACTTCGCGACGAAATCCAGCGCCGCGGTCGCCGAAGGCAGGTTTGGGGCGAAGCCGCCCTCGTCACCGACATTGGTGTTGTGGCCCGCGTCCTTCAGCGCCTTCTTCAGCGTGTGGAACACTTCCGAGCCCCAGCGAACGGCCTCGGCCAGCGTCGGCGCGCCAACCGGCAGGATCATGAATTCCTGGAAATCGATCGGATTGTCGGCATGGGCGCCGCCATTGATGATGTTCATCATCGGCACCGGAAGGATCTTGGCGTTGACGCCGCCGACATAGCGGTAAAGCGGCTGGCCGGAAGATTCCGCGGCGGCCTTGGCAAGCGCCAGGGACACACCGAGGATCGCATTGGCGCCGAGGCGCGCCTTGTTCGGCGTGCCGTCGAGATCGATCATCGTGCCGTCGATCATCGCCTGGTCTTCGGCTTCCATGCCGCCGATCGCGTCGAAGATCTCGCCATTGACGGCCTCGACCGCCTTCAGCACGCCCTTGCCCTGGTACTTGGACTTGTCGCCATCGCGAAGCTCGACGGCCTCATGCGCACCGGTCGAAGCGCCCGAGGGAACGGCGGCCCGGCCGAGCGAGCCATCCTCCAGCAGGACGTCGACTTCAACCGTCGGGTTGCCACGGCTGTCGAGGATCTGGCGGGCAGTGATATCGATGATGGCGGTCATGCGGAAATCCTTGTTCTCGGACGGTTCGGCTCAGATATCGCAGCTTCTAGCCTGCCGCGAATGAAGGCGGAAGAGGATGGGCGAGAAACTGTCGTTGCCGGATGGCCACGGCGCGCCCGATCCATGCGCCGGAATGGCCGGAAAAGCTCCGACAGCGCGCATGTCTGTTGCCTTCCGTCTCGCATCGGATGATGAAGACGTCATGACGACGCTCCTCATCACCGACGGCGACCAGACCGTCGATCTACTCACCGCCGCCGGCAGCCGCGCCATCATCATGCCGTGGCGCGATGCGCTGCATGACGGACCGATCCCGCCGCTCGATACGCTCGAAGCGGTCTCGGCCGTGCGGGCAGAGCACCTGGCCGAGGTGTTCAAGTTCGATCCCGAAACGGTGGCGGCGACTTTCGCCGAACGCGACGCGGTCATGCGCCGCCATGCGGAGTTCGACCGGGTCGAACTCTGGTTCGAGCACGATCTCTATGACCAGCTGCAATTGCTGCAGATCCTCGACTTCTTCGCCAAAGAAGGCCGCTCGCAGGGGATCGTGATCGTGCAGGCGGACAGCTTCTTCGCCATGGAGCGCCCGGATACGGTAATGCGCTTTGCGATCGATGGCGTGCGAGTCAGCCCCGCACTGCTGGAGATGGCGGCCACGGTATGGGGCGAACTTACGTCGCCGACGCCGGAACGGATCGCCAAGCGGGCGGCACGGCCGATCAAGGGCTTCCCGTTCCTGCAGCAGGCGCTGGCGCGCTTCCTCGAGGAGTTGCCGCAGCCGAAGACGGGCCTGAACCGTACGGAGATGCGCCTGCTCGATTCGCTCGGGCTCGAGGACATGTCGGCCGCCGCCCTGTTCCATCAGGCGCGCCAGGCCGAGGAGGCCGCGTTCATGGGCACCTGGCCCTTCTACGCGGTGATCGATTCGCTCGCCTTCTGCGACTTCCCCCTGATCGAGGGGCTGCATGCGCCCTACTCGCACGCTGATTCAGAGGTGCATGCGGAATACGTCACTGCGCCCTTGCGACTGACCATGGTCGGCGAGGACATCCTTGCCGGCGATCAGGATCATGTCTCGACCAATGGCATCAAGCGCTGGTGGGGCGGCACCCAGATGAGCGGCTTCTCCGCCTGGCGTTTCAACCGCGACACGCGCGAACTCCTGGCGCCCTGCTAGGGCCGAACCCGATCGGAAGGCATTCCCATGATGACGGAACACGAACTGCAACTCGGCCGGACTGTCGGCATCGCAGAGAGCCCCGAGAAGGCGATCCTCGATCGCGTCCCCAATCCGCATCCGGACACGCTCTATGTCGCCCGCTTCACCGTGCCGGAATTCACGTCGCTTTGCCCCGAGACCGGCCAGCCGGATTTCGCGCATCTGGTGATCGACTACGTGCCCAGGGACTGGCTGGTCGAGTCGAAATCGCTGAAGCTCTATCTGCACTCGTTCCGCAACCATGGCGCCTTCCACGAAGGCTGCACGATCGACATTGCCAAGCGCCTGATCGACCTGCTCGATCCGCACTGGCTGCGCATCGGTGGCTACTGGTATCCGCGCGGCGGCATTCCGATCGATGTCTTCTGGCAGAGCGGCCCGGTACCGGCCAATCTTTGGCTGCCGGACCAGGGCGTCGCGACCTATCGCGGACGCGGCTGACTCAACCCCCCCTCATGCGAGGCCAGTGCCAGTCGAGCCGGATCAGGTGCAGGACCCGCCGGTCAGCGCTTCATCGATGGCCGGGGTGGCGCCGCTCAGCGACACCGTCCCGGCAACCGAGTCGCCGATCGATATCTCGATCTGCTTGCCGGTACGCAGGGTCTCGATGTTCTCCGGCGCCAGGCGGATGCCCCAGGTGTGCGCCGTCAGGGCCAGGAAGTCGCCCGCGAAGCCTTCATTGCGATCCGTCTTCACCTGGATCCGCTGGCGTTGGATGCCGTCCATGCTGCCGCGTTCGGCGATCTCCTGCCGCAGCGTGTCGGTATCCGTGCCATAGGCGACACGGAAAACCGTCAGGTCGGGCGTGTCGCAATAGACGGACACCAGCAGCGGCGTTTCACGATCCTGCGCGAGGGCCATCACCGGCTGTCCGGTGGGCTTGTCCTCATAGCCGCTCAGGCGCTCGGTGCGCCATTCCGAGGCGCCATTCAGGATCGAGACCTTGACATCGGTGACGCGCGGCACGCCAGGCTGCGGCGCAACCGGCGCGAAGGCGGTCGTGTTGTCGGGGTCGGCAGTGGGCTCGACGGCCGGGGGCGGCTGGGCGGCGACAACCGGCGGCGGCGTCTGGGCGCCGGCGAAGGGATCGGTGGCAGGTTCGCTCGCCACCGGCGCAGGCGCCGGTTCGCTGCTCGACGGCGAACTGGATTCACCACCCGCCAGAAGACCCCGTATCGGGCCACCCGGCAGCACGGCGATCACGACGCCCAACGCGACCGCGATCGCCGCCGCGCCGATGCCGATTCGCTTCAGCCATTGCGGCGAGGCTTCTTCGTCATCCGGCTCGGTCAGTTCGGGCGGCGGCGCGGGCGCCACCGTGACGGAGACGCCGGCCGAGGGGCTCGCCGCAGCCGCAGGGCTGGAAACCGGACGCGAGGCTGCAACGGGCCGGGCGGCGACATGGCTCGGACCTGCCGGCGGAGGTGCGGGCGCCACAGGCGTCGGCGTGACGGGCACGCTGGCCGAGGGCGGCACCGCGGCGGCTGCCGCCGTCCGCTTTGGCGCGGGGCTCCGTCTCTGCTGCTCGATGATGGCGATGGCGGCGCCGAGATCCCGGCGCAACGCCTGATAGCGCTCCATGTCCATCTCGCCGCCTTCCGGCGTGCAAGTGGCGCGGATCGTGCGTTCCACCCTCTCATAGACGCGTCGGCGCCCATCGGCGGACGGGTCCGGAAGGTTGGCAATCGCCCGATCGAGAATGACTACAAGTTCGTTCGGGTCCATCGGACGGGGCTTCTTCCAGCGTGGCGCAGGCACATATCCTGCGATCGTTTCACATCATCCCGCAAGCCGCTTCGAAACGACAGGCCGAGCCCTATCCCTTCGCAAGCCGGTCAAAGGCCAGCAACCGCTCCAGCAGCGCCGGCAATTCGTCGATCTGGATCATGTTCGGCCCGTCGGAGGGCGCATTGTCCGGATCCTGGTGCGTCTCGATGAAGACACCGGCGACACCGACCGCCACGGCGGCCCGCGCCAGGACCGAGACGAACTCGCGCTGCCCGCCGGAGGAGGTGCCCTGCCCGCCCGGCTGCTGCACCGAATGGGTGGCGTCGAAGATCACCGGCGCGCCCATCGCTGCCATGATCGGCAGCGCGCGCATGTCGGTAACCAGCGTGTTGTAGCCGAAACTGACGCCGCGCTCGGTCAGCAGGATGTTGGGATTGCCGCTGTCGACGAGCTTGGCCAGAACGTTCTTCATGTCCCAGGGGGCGAGGAACTGGCCCTTCTTGACGTTGATCACCCGGCCCGTCTCGGCCGCGGCCACCAGCAGGTCGGTCTGGCGCGACAGGAAGGCGGGGATCTGTAGGATGTCGACCACCTCGGCCACGATCGCGCATTGCTCGCGCTCATGGATATCGGTCAGCACCGGAACGCCGAACTCTTTCTTGATGTCCGCGAAGATCGGCAGCGCCGCGTCGAGACCGGCGCCGCGCTTGCCCGAGATGCTGGTGCGATTCGCCTTGTCGAAGGAGGATTTGTAGACGAAGCCCATACCGAGCTTGGCGGTCATCTCCTTGAGACGTCCGGCCATGTCGAAAGCATGCTGCCGGCTCTCGAGCTGGCAGGGACCGGCGATCAGCGTCAGCGGCAGATCGTTGCCGAAGGTCGCCTTGCCGGCGGAGACATGCGAATTGGGTTCAGTCGTCATTCTTCACCATGCCTAGAGGTCTCGCGTGCACGGCCAGACCCTTACAACGTAAGCGTCGGCGACGCGACCCTTGATCCGCCTGCGGGGAACGTCCAACCCGGTGTGGGGCCCGACAAGGACGATCGCGACCCGCGTTGCGAGAAGACACGCCGAGATCGCGGCGGATCCATGGCCGTCGCAGGCGCGCCGAACGTCGATCTTGCGGAGGGAGAAAACGGGTCGCCGACGCGGGCGACCCGGGAGCGGCCTCAGACGAGGCGCGACTGTTCGATGGCCGCCGCGATGAACGAGGCGAACAGCGGATGCGGATCGAGCGGCCGCGACTTCAGCTCGGGGTGATACTGCACGCCGATGAACCACGGGTGATCGCGAAGCTCGACCGTTTCAGGCAGGACGCCGTCCGGCGACATGCCTGCGAAGTGCATGCCGCAGGCTTCGAGCCGGTCCTTGTAGTCGATGTTGACCTCGTAGCGATGGCGATGCCGCTCGAAGACGGTGGTCTCGCCATAGATGCCGGCGATCTTCGAGCCGGGCTCGAGATGGCCTTCATAGGCGCCGAGGCGCATCGTGCCGCCGAGATCGCCGGTCGAATGACGCCTCTCGAGCATGTTGCCCTTCAGCCATTCGGTCATGAGGCCCACGACCGGCTCGTCCGTCGGGCCGAACTCGGTCGAGCTCGCCTTGGTGACGCCGGCCAGGCTACGCGCCGCCTCGATGACGGCCATCTGCATGCCGAAGCAGATGCCGAAATACGGCACGTTGCGGCGGCGCGCGAAGCCGGCGGCCTTGATCTTGCCTTCAGAGCCGCGCTCGCCGAAGCCGCCCGGAACCAGGATGCCGTTGACGCGCTCGAGATAGGGCGACGGATCTTCCTTCTCGAAGATCTCGCTTTCGATCCAGTCGATGTTGACCTTGACCGTATTGGCGATGCCACCGTGCTGCAGCGCCTCGATCAGCGACTTATAGGCGTCCTTCAGGCCGGTATACTTCCCGACGACGGCGATCGTGACCTCGCCCTCCGGGTGGCGGAGCTTGTTGGTCAGCGCCTTCCACTTGTCGAGCTGCGGCGGCTGCGCATCAGTGATGCCGAAGGCGGCCAGCACTTCGTTGTCGAGACCTTCCGCGTGATAGCTCGTCGGCACATCATAGATATGCGCCACGTCGAGCGCCTGGATCACGGCCGATTCGCGCACATTGCAGAACAGCGACAGCTTGCGGCGCTCTTCCTTGGGGATCGGGCGGTCGCTGCGGCAAAGCAGGATGTCGGGCTGGATGCCGATCGAGCGCAGTTCCTTGACCGAATGCTGCGTCGGCTTGGTCTTCAGTTCGCCCGCGCTCGGGATGTAGGGCATCAGCGTCAGGTGGATGTAGACGACATTGCCGCGCGGCAGGTCGTTGCCCAGCTGGCGAATCGCTTCCAGGAACGGCATCGCCTCGATGTCGCCGACCGTGCCGCCGATCTCGCAGAGCACGAAATCGACGTCGTCATTGCCGGAAAGCACGAACGCCTTGATCGCGTCGGTGACGTGCGGAATGACCTGCACCGTGCCGCCGAGATAGTCGCCGCGACGCTCCTTGGCGATGATCTCCTGGTAGATCTTGCCGGTCGTGACCGAATCGGCCTTCGAGGCCGGGCGCCCGGTGAAGCGCTCATAGTGGCCGAGGTCGAGGTCGGTTTCGGCACCGTCATCGGTGACGAATACTTCGCCGTGCTGATACGGGCTCATCGTGCCCGGATCGACGTTCAGGTAGGGATCGAGTTTCCTCAGGCGGACCTTGTAGCCGCGCGACTGGAGCATCGCTCCGAGCGCCGCCGACGCGATGCCCTTGCCAAGCGAGGAAACCACACCGCCGGTTATGAATACGTACCGCGCCATGGGTCTCTACCTCAGTTTCCGATCGATCGTTTCATACGTCAAAGGCAAGCCGTCGCGACAGAATGACGACTGTGCCTTCATTCACCAAATTGCCTGTTCCCAAATAAAACGTCGCCGCACGGAACCGCGCGGCGACGCGAAAGGGAGAAAGGCTTGAACGCGCGTTACTGCGAGCTCGGGACCGCCGGAGCGGCAGGCGTTGCCGGTTCCGCTGCCGGGGCGGGCGCCGCCGGAGCGGCGGGTGCCGGCGTGGTCGTGCCAGCGGCCGGAGCCGTCGTACCCGTCGCGGGAGCGGTCGTGCCGGAAGCGGGAGCCGTCGTGCCGGCGGCCGGAGCGGCCTCGCCAGCCGGAGCCGTCGCGGGAACGCTGGCCGGAGCCGCGGCCGGCTTCTGGCCGGGCAGCTGATCCAGGATACCGGTACCGGTGCCGGTCGGGGCCGAAGGCGCCGACTGGCTCTGGATCTGGTCCAGGATCGAGGCGGGCCGCTCGCCATAACGGCTGAGCAGGGCAAGACCCATCGACGTGACGAAGAAAATCGCCGCAAGAATCGCTGTCGTGCGGGTCAGCACGTTGGCCGAACCGCGCGCGGTCATGAAGCCGCCGCCACCGCCGATACCAAGCGCGCCGCCTTCGGACCGCTGCAGCAAAACAACGGCGACGAGCGCGACGACCACCATAAGGTGGATCACGATGATAACTGTCTGCATCGATGTCTCTGATCAGAATTCAAAAAAAGCTGGCGCCTTGTACACGATCGGTTTGGCGGTTTCCAGTGCCGCGCCCCTCATATGGAGAGCGGAAAGCCGGAGACAAGCCAAACCCTCGGTCAGGCATAGGCGGCGGCGATGCCGAGGAAGTCCAAGGCCTTCAGGCTGGCGCCACCGACAAGCGCGCCGTCGACATCGGCGATGGCAAGTATTTCGCCGGCGTTGGAAGGCTTTACCGAGCCGCCATAGAGAATCCGCATCCCCGCCCCTTCCGCGCCGAAGCGCGCAACCAGCCGCTGGCGGATATGGGCGTGCACCTCGGCGATATCGGCATTGGAAGGCGTGAGCCCGGTGCCGATCGCCCAGACGGGCTCGTAGGCAATGACCAGATTCGCCGCCGTCGACCCTTCCGGCACCGAGCCGACCAGTTGCGTGTCGACCACGGAAAGGGTCGTGCCGCCGCGACGCTCGGCCTCGGTCTCGCCGATGCACAGGATCGCGACCAGGCCGGCCCGCCAGGCCGCCTCGGCCTTGGCGCGGACGGTCGCATCCGTCTCGGCGTGATCGGTGCGCCGCTCGGAATGGCCGACTATGACATGGGTGGCACCGGTATCGGCGATCATCTCGGCCGAAATGTCGCCGGTATGCGCGCCGCTGGCCTTGGGGTGGCAATCCTGCGCGCCGATGGCGAGCGGGCTGGCGGCGGTCGCGGAAGCGAAGGCGATCAGCAGCGTCGCCGGCGGACAGATGGCCAGGTCGACCTTGCCCTGCAGATCGGCATCGTAGCCCGCCATGATATGATCGAGCTCGACGCCCGAGGCCCTGAGACCGTTCATCTTCCAATTGCCGGCGATCATCGGCTTCGGGCTTGGCATGGCGCTTCCTGAGATACGATGTTGATTGGTTGGTTGCATCCTATGCACCGGGCCGGGCGCGACAAGTCAAGACCCGGCTGCCAGGCGCCCAAAAACGCTTCCGGGACAACGATTTGCCGGGATGTCATATAGAATGGCGCTTCACCTTGCCCCGGAGAGGGCTCCTTTCTATGATCGCGCGCCCGAAGCGGGGCCGGCAAAGCCCCCGCGCGTTAGAGGACGTCTATGCTCAATACGATGCGCAAATACGCCGCCGGCTGGGTGGCACAGATCTTACTCGGCCTGCTCGTGCTGAGCTTTGCGGTATGGGGCATCGCTGATGTCTTCACCGGCGTCAGCAATCATTCCGTCGCCCGGGTCGGCGGCACGGACATCTCGTCGGTCAATTACGATCGCGCGTATCGCCGCGAGCTGCAGGCGATGAGCCAGCGCGTCGGCCAGCAGATCACGCCGGACCAGGCCAAGATGCTCGGCATCCCGAACCAGGTGCTCGGCCGCCTCGTCACCGAGGCCGCGCTCGACGACCAGGCCAAGAACCTGAACATCGGCGTTTCGCGCGAGATGCTGATCCGCGAGATCGCGGAAGATCCGGCCTTCAAGGGCGCCGGCGGCACGTTCGACCGCAACTATTTCGTATCGCTGCTGCGCAACAACGGCATGACCGAGGACGCCTACGTCCTCGAGCGCCGCGCGCAGGAGAAGCGTCAGCAGATCGCCGAGTCGATCTCGGGCGGCGCCACGGCGCCGCAGGCCCTGGCCAAGGCGCTGCATGAGTACCAGACCGAGCAGCGCGACATCCGCTACATCGCCCTGCCCACCTCGTCGGTCGGCGAGATCGCGGCGCCCAACGCCGACGAACTGACCGCCTACTACAATGACAACAAGGCCGACTGGCGCGCCCCGGAAACCCGGACGATCGCCTTCATCAAGCTCGGCCCCGATGAAGTCGCCCGTCCGGACGATATCAGCGACGCCGACGCGCAGAAGGCCTATGACGCCGAGAAGGCGCGTTACACCACGCCGGAGACGCGCCATGTGTTCCAGGCGGTCTTCACCGACGAGAGCAGCGCTCAGACCGCGGCCGACCAGCTGAAGGCAGGCGAATCGTTCGACTCGATGCTCGAAGGCATCGGCAAGAAGCTCAGCGACAGCGATTTGGGCGTCGTCACCAAGGACAAGCTGATCGACCCGAAGGTCGCCGAGGCCGCCTTCTCCTTGCCCGCGAACAGCTCCAGCGGCGTGATCAAGGGAAGCTTCGGCCCCGTGGTCGTCCACGTCACGGACATCGTTCCCGAGGCGGTCAAGGCGTTCGACGAGGTCAAGGCCGAGGTCAAGAAGGAACTCGCCCTCGCCTCGGCCAAGGCCGACATCAACGTGCTGCGCGACTCGATCGAGGACGCACGCGCCGGCGGCGCTTCGCTCGACGAGATCGCCACCAACAACAAGCTGACCGTCAAGAAGGTCGTCACCGACCAGACCGGCAAGGACGTCGACGGCAATGCCGTCGCCGATATCCCCGCCCAGGCCCAGTTGCTCAAGGACGCTTTCGCGAGCGACGTCGGCATCGACAATGCCGCGATCCCGACCGAGGACGGCGGCTATGTGTGGTTCACCATTGCCGACATCAACGAAGCGCATGACCGGCCCCTGGACGAGGTCAAGGACAAGGTCATCGAGGCCTGGAAGAAGCAGGCCACGACCGACAAGCTCGTCGCCAAGGCAAAGGACGCCAAGGACCGGCTCGGCAAGGGCGAAACGCTGGACGCCGTCGCAACGTCGCTCGGCCTCACCGTGCAGACGCTGGACAAGCTGACCCGCAGCTCGCGTCCGACGGGCGCCTTCTCCACCGAGGCGCTCAAGGCAGCCTTCGCCGGACCCAAGGGTTCCGTCGAGGTCGCTCCTGGGGCCGAGGACAGCGAGCAGATCGTGCTGCAGGTAGCGGATGTCGTCGAGACGCCCTACACTCCGGGCGCAAACGACAACGCGCCTGTTACGCAGCAGCTTGCTGATGCCATGCAGAACGATCTCCTGCAGCAATACGTGGCCGAGTTGCAGCGCCAGCTTGGCGTGACGGTCAACCAGACCGTCCTGCAGCAGATCATCAGCGCCATCTGAGGGTTGGTTGGAAACCATGTCGCCACGCCATTTGCCCGATATGCGAGCCCGCCGGTCGTGCCCCGCGCACGCCGCCGGCTTCGCCTTCGACGGAAGGCAGGCCCTGTCCCGGGCCGGCGTGTGGCCGTCCACGGGAAATGAGGCGTCGGCGGCATGGTGGCGGCGCACGCAAACCTGGCGATGGCGTTGATCGCCACCGGCTAACGCCGGGACGTTGATGCCATTGCCGCGACCGCGTCGCGTACCCAATCAAGGCTCCAGGAGCCTTCCCGAACTGATGGACTGAAACCATGTTGATCGAGCCGTCGCTGGAGACGATTTCGCCTGCCTATGAACAAGGGCGCGCGCAGGTCGTCTGGACCCGAATGGTTGCCGATTTGGAGACGCCCGTCTCCGCCATGCTGAAGCTTTCGGCGGGCAAGTCGAACACCTTCCTGCTCGAATCGGTTGAAGGCGGCGCCGTTCGCGGCCGCTATTCGATCATCGGCATCGAACCCGACCTGCTGTTCCGCGCCATCGGCGACCGCGCCGAGATCAACACGACGCCGACCACCGATCCGGAGGCCTATGCGCCGCTGGAAGGCCGCTCGCTCGATGCGCTTCGCGACCTGATCGCACAGTCGCACATCGACCTGCCCAAGACGCTCCCGCCGATGTCGGCCGGCATCTTCGGCTATCTCGGCTATGACATGGTGCGTCAGATGGAAGAGTTGGACGCGCCCAATCCGGACGCGCTTGGCGTTCCCGACGCCATCATGATGCGGCCGACCGTCATGGTGATCTTCGATTCCATCAAGGACGAGATCACCCTGGTCACGCCGATCCGGCCCCAGGCCGGTGTCACCGCGGCACAGGCGCATGCGCGGGCCATCGAACGGCTGACCGCCGCCGTAGACACGCTGGAAGGTCCGCTGAACCGCAGTGCCACCTATACCGACATCGACCTCGACGTGCCGGTCGTGTCCAACACCTCGCATGAGCGCTATCTCGAGATGGTCGCCAAGGCGAAGGAATACATTGCCGCCGGCGACATCTTCCAGGTCGTGCTGTCGCAGCGCTTCGAGGCGCCGTTCAGCCTGCCGCCCTTCGCGCTCTACCGCGCGCTGCGCAGGACCAACCCGTCACCCTTCCTCTATTTCCTCGATTTCGGCGGCTTCGCGGTCGCCGGCTCCAGCCCGGAAATCCTGGTCCGCGTCCGGGATGGCGAAGTGACCATCCGCCCGATCGCCGGCACGCGCCGACGTGGCGCGACGCCGGAAGCCGACAAGGCCCTGGCGGCCGAACTGCTCGCCGACCCCAAGGAACTGGCCGAGCACCTGATGCTGCTCGACCTCGGGCGCAACGATGTCGGCCGCGTCGCCGAGATCGGCTCGGTGAAGGTCACCGACAAGTTCTTCCTCGAATATTACAGCCAGGTGATGCACATCGTCTCGAATGTGATTGGCCGGCTGTCCCGGGAATACGACATGCTGGACGCGCTCGCGGCCGGCTTTCCCGCCGGAACCGTTTCCGGCGCGCCCAAGGTGCGGGCGATGCAGATCATCGACGAGCTCGAGGGCGAGAAGCGCGGCATCTATGCGGGCTGCGTCGGCTACTTCTCGGCCGATGGCGCGATGGATACCTGCATCGTGCTGCGGACGTCGATCGTCAAGGATGGCAAGATGTACGCGCAGGCCGGAGCCGGCATCGTCGCCGACTCGGTTCCCGAGAGCGAACATCAGGAGTGCATCGCCAAGGCGAGCGCGCTCTTCCGTGCAGCCGAGGAAGCGGTAAAGTTCGCTTCTCAGGCTGGACGCGGGCAGTAGTCGAAGCGGAGGGAAACAGCATCATGGCCTTTCTCGTCATCGATAATTACGACAGCTTCACCTACAACCTCGTCCATTATCTGGGGGAGCTTGGCGCCAAGCTGATCATCAAGCGCAACGACAAGATCACGGTCGAGGAAGTGATCGCCCTCGACCCCGAGGGGATCGTGCTCTCGCCCGGCCCCTGCACGCCAAACGAGGCCGGCATCTGCCTGGATCTGATCGAGCGCGTCGGCGACACCATCCCGATCTTCGGCGTCTGCCTCGGCCACCAGGCCATCGGCCAGGCGATGGGCGGCGACGTCATCCGCGCGCCGAGCCAGATGCACGGCAAGATCTCGACTATCGCCCATACCGGCCGGAGCGTGTTCCGCGGCATCAACGGCCCGTTCAAGGCGACGCGCTATCACTCGCTGACCGTGAAGCGCGAGACCATGCCGGCGGTGCTGGAGATCACGGCGGAGTCGGAGGACGGCGTCGTCATGGGCGCCATGCACAAGACCCTTCCGATGCATGGCGTGCAGTTCCACCCCGAGAGCATCGCTTCGGAACACGGGCACCTGATGCTGAAGAACTTCCTCGACATGGCCGCCGAGTGGAATGCGCGAAATCGCACGTCCCGGTCGGTCGCGTGAGGCGGATGCGGGCATGAGTGATCTGAAAACCCACATCGCCAAGGTCGCCGCCGGCAAGTCGCTGGATCGCGCCGAGGCAGAATCGGCCTTCGACGTGATCATGTCGGGTTCGGCCACGCCGGCCCAGATCGGCGGCTTCCTGATGGCGCTGCGCGTACGCGGCGAAACCGTCGACGAAATCGCCGGTGCGGTTTCGACCATGCGATCGAAGATGGTGCCAGTCGTGGCGCCCGCCGATGCGATCGACATTGTCGGCACGGGCGGCGATGGCGCGCATACCTACAACATCTCGACCGCATCGGCCTTCGTCGTGGCCGGGACCGGTGTGCCCGTCGCCAAGCACGGCAACCGCGCCGTCTCGTCGAAATCGGGCGCCGCCGACGTGCTGACGGCGCTCGGCGTCAATGTCGACATTTCGCCGGAAGCCATCGGTCGGGCGATCCGCGAGGCCGGCATCGGCTTCATGTTCGCGCCGATGCATCACTCGGCGATGAAGCATGTCGGCCCGGCCCGCGTCGAGCTCGGCACCCGGACGATCTTCAACCTGCTCGGACCGCTCTCCAATCCCGGCGGCGTCAAGCGCCAGTTGGTCGGCGTCTTCGCGGAAGAATGGGTCGAGCCGATCGCGCATGTGCTGGCGGCGCTCGGATCGGAAAGCGCGTGGATCGTGCATGGCGCCGGCGGCGTCGACGAGATCACGACGGCAGGCCCCACCAAGGTAGCATCGCTGCGCGACGGCAAGGTCGAGACTTTCACCGTCGATCCCGGCTCGGTCGGCCTTGCCGTGTCGCCGGTCGAGGCGATCCGCGGCGGCGATGCCGACTATAATGCCGCGGCCCTGCGCGCTTTGCTGGAAGGCGAGCGTGGCGCCTATCGCGACACCGTGCTGATGAACGCGGGCGCCGCGCTGATCGTGGCTGGTCGTGCGGCGACGCTTGCCGAAGGCGTGGCGCAGGCCGCCGCCTCGATCGATGAGGGCCGCGCCCATGAACGCCTCGATCGCCTGGTCGCGATCACCAACGGATGAGCCGATGACCGATATCCTGAAGAAGATCGAAGCGACCAAGCGCGAAGAGATCGCCGCCGCCAAGGCAGCCGTGCCGATGGCCGAGATCATCGCCCGCGCCAAGGACCAGCCGCCGGCGCGCGGCTTCGTCGACGCCATCCGCCGCAAGTTCGCCGCCGACGAGCCCGCGCTGATCGCCGAGATCAAGAAGGCGAGCCCGTCCAAGGGTCTGATCCGCCCGGATTTCGACCCGCCGGCGCTGGCGCGCGCCTACAAGGCCGGCGGCGCCGCCTGCCTCTCCGTCCTAACCGACACGCCCTATTTCCAGGGTTCGCCGGAGTATCTGGTCGCCGCCCGCGAGGCGGTCGACCTGCCGGCGCTGCGCAAGGATTTTCTCTACGAGGATTATCAGGTCCATGAATCGCGCGCCTGGGGCGCGGATTGCATCCTGATCATCATGGCCGGCGTCTCCGACGACGTTGCCAAGTCGTTGGAAGAGACCGCGATCGACCTCGGCATGGATGTGCTGATCGAGGTGCATGACGAGCCGGAACTGGAGCGCGCGCTCAAGCTGACGTCACCGATGATCGGTATCAACAATCGCAATCTGCGCACCTTCGAGGTGTCCCTCGAAACCTCCGAGCGCCTGGCGCCGCTGGTGCCGGAGGATCGCATCCTGGTCGGCGAGAGCGGGATCTTCACGCCGGACGACGTCGCGCGCATGCGCCGCGCGCGGATCGGCACCTATCTCGTCGGCGAAAGCCTGATGCGCCAGAACGACGTCGCGGCGGCGACCGCGCATCTGCTCGGCCGCGTATCGGCCTGATCTTCCTATTCTCACCTCTCCCTGAGGGAGAGGTCGGAGCGAAGCTCCGGGTGAGGGTTTAGGGAACAATCCGGTGAGGCCGTAAACCCTCACCGGCCGACCTTCGGTCGTCGACCTCTCCCTCAGGGAGAGGTGAAAGCCCGCCGTCTCGATTTGGATGGATCGTTCTACGACATGCCTTTTTCAATACGGTCTGCCCACCCGGACGAATGCCCGTCGCTTCGCGTCATCGAACGCGACGCGGCCCAGCGCTTTCGCACCGTCGGGCTCGACGCCGTGGCCGACAGCGACACCACGAGCGAAGCCTTCCTGCGGTCGGTCTTCGCGCATGGCATCGTGCTTTGCGCGGCCGAGGCCGATGATGCGCCGGTCGGCTTCCTGCTGGCGGGGCAGCTCGATCATGCGCTTCACCTCTACGAGATCTCCGTCTCCTCCGCCTATGGCGGCCAGGGGGATCGGCAGTGCGCTGCTGGCGGCGGCTGAGGACGAAGCGCGTCGTCGCGGCCTGTCACGCCTGACGCTCGCCACCTTCCGCGACGTGCCATGGAATCGGCCGTTCTACGAGCGGCGCGGCTTCGCCGAAGTCCTCGTCGACGATTGGACACCGGCTTTCTTTCTGTTGCAGGCTGGCGAAGAGCTTTCGGGCCTGCCGCTCGACAACCGCCTGTTCATGCGCAAGGAGCTTGGCTGATGCCCCCTCGCCTCACCCATCTGGACGAGACCGGTGCGGCGCACATGGTCGATGTCTCCGCCAAGGACGTCACGCAGCGCACAGCCGTGGCGGAAGGCGTCGTGACGATGCAGGCCGCGACGCTCGAGCTGATCCGCTCCGGCACGGCGGCCAAGGGCGACGTGATCGCCACGGCGCGGATCGCCGCCATCATGGCGGCCAAGAAGACGCATGAGCTGATCCCGCTCTGCCATCCGATCATGCTCTCCAAGGTGACGATCGAGATCGACTTCGACGACCAGCTTCCGGGGATGCGCATTCGCGCCACGACTAAGGTCGCGGAGCGCACCGGCGTCGAGATGGAGGCGCTGACGGCCGTGTCCGTCGCCTGCCTCACCATCTACGACATGGCCAAGGCGGTCGATCGCGGCATGACGATCGGCCAGATCCGGCTGGTTGAGAAGACCGGTGGCCGCTCGGGCGACTGGCACGCCGACATTGGGAACGCCGGCTGATGGCCGACGCCCTCCTTCCCGTCGCGGACGCCGTCGCCCGCGTCACGCAGGACGTCGCGCCTACTCCCACCGAGACCGTACCGCTCGGCCAGGCGCTGAACCGGGTGCTCGCCGAACCCTTGGCAGCCCGGCGGACCCAACCGCCCTTCGACGTCTCGGCCATGGATGGTTATGCGGTGCGCGCCGCCGACGTCGCGACCCTCCCCGCCAGGCTCACGCTGATCGGCGCTGCGCCGGCTGGCCACGCCTTTGGCGGCACGGTCGGCCCGAACCAGACGGTCCGCATCTTTACCGGTGCGCCGGTGCCCGATGGCGCCGACGCCATCCTGCTGCAGGAGGATGCCGCCGTCGAAGCCGATGGCCGCATCCGGGCCACCGAAGTCGTGCGCCCGCTTCAGCACATCCGCGCCAAGGGCCTCGATTTCCGCGAAGGCGAGGTCCTGCTGCCGGCCGGCATGCGGCTCGGCATGCGCCAGCTGTCGCTGGCCGCCGCCCTCAATCACGGAGAGCTCCCGGTCCGTGCCCGCCCGCGCGTCGCCATCCTCGCCACCGGCGACGAACTGGTGCCGCCCGGATCGGCGCTCGGCCCGAACCAGATCACCGCCTCCAACAGCTTCGGCATCGCCGCGCTCGTGGAAATCATGGGCGGCACGGCGGTCGACCTCGGCATCATTCCCGATGACCGAGCACTGCTCGCCGCCGCGATCGATCGCGCCTCCGCAAGCGGCGCCGACATTCTCGTCACGCTGGGCGGCGCGTCGGTCGGCGAGCATGATTTCGTGCGCGAGGTTCTGGTGGACCGGGGCATGGACCTCGATTTCTGGAAGATCGCCATGCGTCCCGGCAAACCGCTGATGTTTGGCCGGCTGGGCCCGATGCGGGTGCTCGGCCTCCCCGGCAATCCGGTCTCCAGCCTGGTCTGCGGCCTCCTGTTCCTGAAGCCGCTGATTCAGAGCCTGCTCGGCCTGCCGATCGCCGATGAGACCGAGGTCGCCGAACTCGGCGCGGCGGTCCGCGCCAACGACAAGCGGCAGGACTACATCCGCGCCAGCCTCGTCGATATGCCGGACGGGCGCCACATTGCGACGCCGCTGCCACGCCAGGACAGCTCGATGCTGTCGACTTTCGCCCAGGCGCTGTGCCTGATCGTACGCCCGCCGTTCGCGGAGGCTGAAGCCGTCGGCGCGCCCTGCCGTATCTTGCGCCTGCCCTAGACGCAGCGTCGATTCGACGGCTCGCTCGTCAAATATTTTAACCAATCGTTAACATGCCGCTTCACAGCGCCGGATTCTGATCTAGAATGCACCGTTCTCTGGCCTGTCAGGGAACCGGCGCTCCACCGCAATCATTGTGTCAGAGCGTAGCAAGCCGTGGAGGAATTCTATGGCCGACTCGAATCTGAAACCTTCCCTCAGCACGCGTACCTTGGAGTTCGGCTCCCACTTTGCCGCCGGGGCCATGATGCTGTCGCGGATGAACCGGTCCGAGATTTTCCGCTATGACGATCTGGTTTCGGATCTGTGCCGTATGCGCGCGCAGACGGCCGAGCGCGTCGATCAGCCCCGTCGCAACAGTGCCGCCCGGACTGCCAGCAAACGCTGACGCTACTCCGCCGATAGCCTCAGGGGCATGCGGGTAGGCGAAAGGTTGACCGTGAGATTGCCAATCTGCCCGTCGGCGTCTCAGACGGCGCTGACAATGGCCTCACGCGCATTGGTCTTCCGATGCGCGGTGAAATCCAGGTCGACGACCAGCGGCAGGTGATCGGAGGCGACGCGCGCCAGCGGTGTCCGAACCACCTCGACATTCTGCACGGCGGCGCGGCCTCGAAGCCAGACATGATCGATGCGCAGCGTCGGCAAGCGGCCCGGGAAGGTCGGCTTTGCCTTGCGCTCGCCCCAAGCCTTCTGCACGTCGATGAACTCGGCCGCCAAACGGCGATAGGGCGACAGTCCCGGCGGCGCGTTGAAATCCCCTAGGAACACCACGGGTTCGCGGCATTCGGGATGGCCGAGCCATTCCGGGCCCAGCAGGGCGGATAGCTGAAGCATCTGCTCGTGCGGCCAGACGCCGAGATGCGTGTTGACCACCTGGACATCAACGCCGCCGACATGCACGGACGCCCAGAGCGCGCCGCGGGGCTCGACCTTGATGCGCTCGTGAAAGCCCGGAAGCATGCCCATCTTCTTCATCGAATAGGGCAGCCGGGTCAGGATCGCGTCGCCATAGTGCTCGTCCGGGCCGATCCGGGTGGAGGGATGAAAATGCGCCTCCATCCCGAGCAATTCGGCCAGGACCTGCGCCTGGTCGATGCGCCCGCTGCGGGCGCGGCCGACATCGATCTCCTGCAACGCGACGATATCCGGGTCGCAGCTCTGGATGACCCGGGCGATGCGTTCGGGCGACAATTTCTTGTCCGTCCCGACGCAGGCATGGACGTTGTAGGAAAGGATGCGGGCGGTGCTCATGAAATCCAAGTTAGTGAAGGCAGGCGGGAACTCAACTCAACCTTTGTCCAATGTTTAGACATAGCGCGAGTTCCCTCGCCTCCGACGTGACCCTTGGCGGGATCAGGAACGCCGGCGATGCACGGCGGCGCCGAGCGCTGCCACCCAGGTGCGGGCCGGCTTGAAATCCGGCTCGGCAACACCCGCTTCGAGTTCACGGACAAGGGCCTGCAGCTTGCCGGCCAGCACGTCGAGCGTCTCGATGTCATACTTGTCGGACTTCGGATCGGCTTCGATCTCGCCGCGGATCACGCCGAACGCCTGCATCCAGCTTTCCGTATCCTCGACCGAGGCACCGGGTTGCAGGGCGTTATGCAGCGCGCCCAGAAGTTCGAGAACGTCCATGTCATCCATACCGGCTGATTGCGATGGCTCCTTATCCATCGGCCTCGGCCCTTCATCAAGGGCCGAGGTTCGGTTCCGGTCCCGGATCGGCCTTCAAGGCGTTTGCGCCACGGCGCCGCCTGAACCCTGCGGGCCGGCCTCGGGGCTCCGGGTCTCCCGTATGCGGAAACTAGTCACGTAGAGGGCCGGCAGGAACAGAAGCGTCAGCAGCGTCGCCCCCGCGAGGCCGCCGACGATGGCGAACGCCATCGGCCCCCAGAACACGTCGCGCATGATCGGGATCATGCCGAGAATCGCGGCCGATGCCGTCAGCATGATCGGGCGGAAACGGTGCTGGGCGGCCTCGATCACCGCTTCCCACGCGTCTTCGCCATCGCGGCGGGTGTGCTCGATCTGGTCGACGAGGATCACCGAATTGCGGATGATCATGCCGGCCAGGGCGATGATGCCGAGCGTGGCGACGAAGCCCATGGGCGTGTTGGTGAAGAGCAAGGCCGCGACGACACCGATCAGGCCGAGCGGCGCGACGCTGATCACCAGCAGCAGGCGCGAGACGCTTTGCAGCTGGACCATCAGGATGATCAGCATCAACCCGACCATCAGCGGCACCTGCGCGATCAGGGCCGCGTTGCTCTCGGCGCTCTTCTCGACGGTGCCGCCTTCGACGAGCAACCCACCCGGCGGCAAGGTCGCGCGGATCTTCTCGACCGTCGGCCGCAGCCGCTGGTACACGGTCGCCGCCTGGAGGCCCGGCGCCATGTTGGCCTGCACCGTCATGGTCGGCATGCCATCGCGCATGCCGACATACCCCTCGTCCAGAACGTAGTCGATCGTGGCGACTTCGCGCAGCGGCACGGACTGGCCGTTGGGCAGGCTGATCTGCAGATCGCGGACGCCATCCAGCGAAGCGCGCGTGCTCGAATCCGCCCGCGCCACCAGATTGATGAGATAGATCGAGTCACGCATCTGGGTGATCGTCGTGCCGGTCAGCACTGCTTGGAGCGCCTGCGACAGGACCTTGGAGCTGAGGCCGACCCTTCGCGCCATGTCCTGGTTGACGACGATCTTCAGCGTCTTGTTCTTGTCGCGCCAGTCGAAGTTCACGTCGCGCGCATAGCCGGAATCGACCATCGCCGTCACCAGTTGATCGGCGTATTTGCGCGCCTCGTCCGGCGTGCGTCCCGTGACGCGATACTGGATCGGCCAGCCCACGGGCGGGCCCAGTTCGAGATCCTGCACGAAGGTGGTTGCGTCGAGGACGGCGCCGGGAAGCGCCGCCTGCAGCTTCGCCTTGACGCGAACCCGCTCCTCGATCCCCTTGGTAACGATGACGAACTGACCGACGAAGGAATTATCGCTGAGCACGGCCAGCGGCAGGTAGAAGCGGATCGCGCCGCCGCCGATATAGTTGGAGTAGCGCTCGATATCGGGATCACCGTCGATCAGGGACTGGATCTTGTCCACGACCTGTTCCGTCGCGAAGATCGAGGCGGCGGCCGGCAGATTGATCGTGACGAGCAGTTCCGGACGGTCGGAAGACGGGAAGAACTGCCGCTGCACGAATTGCTGACCGAAGATCGCCAGCACGAAAAGGCCCAGCGTCACGGCGATCGTCAGATAGCGCATCCGCATGCAGAAGAGCAGCAGGTGCTTGTAGGCGGTGGTGATTCTCCCGTATTCGCGCGCGCCTTCCTTGTGCTTGGAAACGATCTTGTCCGGCAGCACCGCCACGCCGATGACCGGCGAAAACACGACGGCGACGAACCAGGACGACACGAGCGCGATCGCGATCACGGCGAACAGCGAGAAGCAGTACTGGCCGGTATTGCTGTCGGCGAAGCCGATCGGAAAGAAGCCGAAGATCGTCACCAGCGTGCCGGTCAGCATGGGAAACGCCGTGGTGACATAGGCGAAGGTCGCCGCCTTGGCCTTCTCGTAACCCTCCTCGATCTTCGAGACCATCATTTCGACGGTAATCATGGCGTCATCGACCAGCAGGCCGAGGGCGATGATCAGCGCGCCCAGCGAGATGCGCTGCAGGCTGATGCCGCCCACCTTCATGCCGAGGAAGACGATGGAGAGGACCAGCGGGATCGACAGCGCCACCACGAGCCCGGCGCGCAGGCCGAGGCTCAGGAAGCTCACCGCCAGCACGATGATCAGTGCCTCGAGCAGCGCATCGGTAAAGCCGGCAATCGCCTGTTTCACGACCTGCGGCTGGTCGGAAACCAGCACGACGTCGATGCCGATCGGGAATTCCTGCTCCAGCCCGGCTGCGATCTGGGCCAGCCCCTTGCCGAAATCGAGATTGTTGCCGCCGGCCTTCATCGAGATGCCGAGGCCGATCGCCGGCTTGCCATTGACCCGGAACATCTTGGTCGGCGGGTCGACATAACCCTCCTCGACCGTCGCGATATCAGTCAGGTTGAAGAAGCGGTTGTTGACGAACAGGTTGACGGCTTCGAGGTTTTCCTTGGTCAGGAATCCGCCGGTGACGTTGACGAGGATGTTCTCGCCGGGCGTGTTGACCACGCCCGAGGGAACGAGCGCGTTCTGGTCGGCGATCGAACTCAGGACGTCGTTGAGGTTGAGCCCGAGCGCCGCCAGTTTCTGCGGCGAGAAGGACAGATAGAAGGTCTGGTCCTGCTGGCCGAACATCGTCACCTTGGCGACGTCGCGGCCGTTCTGGAAGGCAACCTTGGCCCGCTCGGCAAAATCACGCGTCTGCCGCATGGTGAAGCCGTCATAGGTCAGGCCGTAGATGACGCCGAAGACATCGCCGAATTCGTCGTTGAAGAACGGCCCCTGATAGCCCTGCGGCAGCTGGTACTCGATATCCGCCACCTTCTTGCGGACCTCATACCAGATGAACGGGATCTGCTCCGGCGGGGTCGACTGCAGCAGGTTGACGTAGAGCAGCGCCTGGCCCGGCGTCGTGTAGCTGTTGATGTAGTCGATGTTGGGCGTCTCCCGCAGCTTCTTCTCAAGCCGCTGGGTGATCTCCGAAATCGTATCCGCGGTGCTGGCCCCCGGCCAGTTGACCTGCACCAGCATGGTCTGGACGGCGAATTCGGGATCCTCCTCACGGCCAAGCGACATGTAGGAGTGCACGCCGGCGACGACGCAGAGCGCCATGAAGAAGGTGACGAGCGTCTTGTGGTTGATCGCCCATTCGGAGAGATTGAGCCCTCCCATCATTGTGCGTCAGCCTTCTCGACCGTGACCTTCTGGCCGTCGTTCAGCGCGTTGACGCCGGCGGTGACGATGCGATCGCCCTTGGAGAGGCCGGACGAGATCGTCACCGTATCGGTGTTGAAACGGTCGACCTTGACCGGAACCTTCCTGACCGAATTGTCGGCGGAGACGAGCCAGACCTCCGGCGTGTCGCCCGTCTGCAGGATGGCGCTCGCCGGCACGGTCACGACCTCGCGGCCCTGGTTGCTCACTTCGCCTACGACGACCGCGCCAATGAACATGTCGGCCGGCGGATCCTGCAGCGTCACCTTGACCGTATAGGTGCCGGTGACCGGGTCGGCATTCGGCGAGATTTCGCGGACGACACCCTGCACCGTGACGCTCGGCTTTGCCTGCATCCAGACCTTGACCGGCATGCCCACCTTGGCGGCGCCAATATAGATGACGGAGATCGAAAAGACGCCATCACGGTCGTTGAAGCTGGAGAGCTGCACGACCATCTCGCCCGCCTGCACCACCTGCCCGACATTCGCGCCCGTCTGGGTCACGACGCCCTCGGTCGGCGCGTGCAACTGGGTGTAACCGAGCTGGTCCTGGGCGAGCTTGAGGTTGGCCTTGGCGCCGACAACGCCGGCCTGCGCCGTCTGGAGATCCTTCAGGGCCTGGTCGTAGCGGGCTTGCGGCGTGAAGCCATTGGCGAGGAGTTGCTTGAAGCGGCTTTCCTCGCCCGCGGCCTGGTCGAGCGCGGCCTGCGCCGACGTCACCTGGGACTGCGCCGCGGTCAGCCGCGAATTGTAGTCGACGGGATCGAGGCTCGCGAGCAGGTCGCCCTTCTTGACCGAGGCGCCGACATCGACATTGCGGGTCAGCACGCGGCCGCTGACCAGGAAGCCGATATTGTTGACGTAGCGGGCCTGGATCGTGCCGGCTCCCTCGGCAGAGAGGACGAGCGGCTTCTCCTCGACGACGATGGTACGCACCAGGCGCGGCGGCGGCGGTGCCGGCTTTTCTTCCGAACAGCCGCCCAAGATGAGCCCAAAACTCGCCGCGACCATTCCGGCGGCGAGCGTACCCATACGTCCCAACATGCTTTCCCCACGTGATCCCTGACGGAAACCCCGCTGGATCATGCCACCACGTTTGGAAAGCGCGCTAGCTAATTCTGGCAGCCGCCACTATTCGGCTGCGACATCCAGCAGGAAAGCAGCATCGTCGCCCGGCCGGCCGACGCTGACATAGCGGAAGCCCTCGCGAACGACATCGTCGCGCCGGTAGATGTTGCGCAGATCGACCATCAGCGGCGTGCGCATGGTCGCCTTGAGACGCTTCAGGTCGAGCGCGCGAAAGATGTCCCATTCGGTCACGATGACAAGGACATCTGCGTCCTGCGCCGCATCATAGGCATCGGCCGCGTAGTCCACATTGCCGAGAATCTGCCGCGCCGGCTCCATGCCTTCCGGATCGAAGGCGGACACAAGCGCGCCGGCGTCCTGCAGCGCCTGGATGATCGACAGCGACGGAGCCTCGCGCATGTCGTCGGTGTTCGGCTTGAAGGTCAGGCCGAGGATGGCGACCTTCTTGCCGCGAATCTCGCCGCCAGAGGCCTGGATGACCTTGCGCGCCATGGCGCGCTTGCGCTGGTCGTTGATCGACACCGTGGTCTCGATGAGCCGCAGCGGCGTCCCCTGGTCCTGCGCCGTCTTGACGAGGGCCAGCGTATCCTTCGGGAAGCACGAGCCGCCATAGCCCGGGCCGGCATGCAGGAACTTCGAGCCGATGCGATTGTCGAGGCCGATGCCGCGCGAGACGGCCTGCACGTCGGCGCCGACGCTCTCGCACAGGTCCGCCATCTCGTTGATGAAGGTGATCTTCATCGCGAGGAAGGCGTTGGCGGCGTATTTGATCAGTTCCGACGACCGGCGCGACGTGAACAGGATCGGCGCCTGGTTCAGATAGAGCGGCCGATAGACCTCGGACATCACATCCTTGCCGCGCTCGCCCTCGAGCCCGACGACGATGCGGTCCGGGCGCTTGAAATCGGCGATGGCAGCGCCTTCGCGCAGGAATTCGGGATTGGATACGACCGCGACATCGGCGTCCGGATTGGCCTCGCGGATGACGCGCTCCACCTCATCGCCGGTGCCGACCGGAACCGTCGACTTGGTGACGACGACGGTGAAGCCTTTGGCGGCCATCGCGATCTCGCGCGCCGCGGCATAGACATAGGAAAGGTCGGCATGTCCGTCGCCACGCCGCGACGGCGTGCCGACGGCGATGAAGACGACATCGGCGTCGCCGACCGGGCCTTCAAATTCGGTGGTGAAGGAAAGGCGCCCTGCCCGGACGTTCGAGGCGACCAGAGCTTCCAGGCCGGGCTCGTAGATCGGGATCCGATTCTGCTTCAGCGCCTCGATCTTGGCGGCATCCTTGTCGATGCACGTCACGTCATGGCCGAAATCCGCCAGACACGCGCCGGAGACGAGCCCGACATAACCAGAACCGATCATCGCTATGCGCATGTTGACGCCTTCGCTTTTCCCACAAATCCGAGCATGGGAGCATCCTACTGGAACAATATGGCGCGTTCATAACCCATATGGATGAGGCAATCGCCTGAGAATTCGTCCGCGCCCCCCACCGATCGATAAAATCCGTGGACCGTTCAACCCATGCCCGGCCGTGGACTATTGACCCGCCCGGTCGTGGCGACTAGGTTCCGCCCCAATTCGAGGCCCAACCTCGATGAGCCCGTAGCTCAGCTGGTAGAGCACGTGACTTTTAATCATGGGGTCTCGGGTTCGAATCCCGACGGGCTCACCACTCCCCTGATAGCTTCCCATCGACCACCCAAGGCGTTTCCGCCTTGCCGGGACGAGTGCGAGCGGCGGTCGATGTATCCGACCTCCGGACCGGGCAATGCGCGCGGGGCGGCCGAATGACAATCCTGATCTATGTCGCTGCCGGCCTGGCCGAAATCGCGGGCTGCTTCGCCTTCTGGGCGTGGCTCAAGCTTGACCGGTCCATCGCCTGGCTGGTGCCGGGGGTGCTGTCGCTGGCGCTCTTCGCCTATCTGCTGACGCTGGTGGACAGCGCCGCCGCCGGGCGCGCTTTTGCCGCCTATGGCGGCATCTACATCGCGCTGTCGATCCTGTGGCTCTGGATCGTCGAAGGCGCCCGGCCGGATCGCTGGGATCTGGCGGGCGCCGCCGTTTGCCTGGCCGGCGCCGCCATCATCCTGTTCGCGCCGCGCGGATAGCGGCTACTGCGCCTTGGGCGGCTTGCCGTTCGACTTGAACGAGCCGGTGAAGTTGCCCTCGGCGGTGGTCGCGGTGCAACTGACGATGGCCGGCTTGCCCGAATAGGGATCGCTGAACTTGCAGAGACCCTCCTTGGCCACGACGATCTTCGGCTCCTTGCCCGAGCGGATGTTGACGTCGACAACCGGAACGCCGGCAATGCCCGTCTCCTTGTCGCCGGCCAGCTTCGTCGCATCGCCGGTGAAGCCGATCAGCGTCTTGCCCTGGGTGAAGATGAACATCACCGCGCCGCCGGGCAGCGGCACGCTGGCCACCTCGTTCTTGCACTGCTTGGTGGCGTCCTTGCCGGCGACGACAAGCTTGTCGCACTTGCCCGCGCTTACCATGACCGGCGGGGCGACCGCCTTGCCCTGGGCGTGGCCGGCGGCCGGCAGCGCCAGAACAAGCGCGGATGCGATCAGGCTCAGTTTCTTCATGATGTCGTCTCGCTGCTAGGTCATGCCCGACGGCAAGGTCGCCGTCGAAACGGGCAAAAGAATGAATGTACCCCTGCATAAGCAGCCGAGACTGATTTGCACAGGCCCGGCGGCCTGCAACCGACATGCCCGCCGCGGCTACGCTTCCGCAGTCGGTTCCGACTTGCCGGCCTTGAGCGGCTTGGTATTCCGCAGCAGGAGCACCAGGGGCATCGCCAGAAGCGTGACGATCATCATCAGGCGGAAATTGTCCGCGTAAGCGATCGTTTCCGCCTGGACGTTGATCAGATCATTGACCGTTGCCCGGCCCGCCGGCGTGTCCAGCCGGAGGACAGGCCCCAATTGCTGCACGGCCCGGCTATAGGGCGACACGTCGCCGGAAAGCCCGGCGTGAACGGTGGCGGCGTTGCGGGTCAGCAGGAACGTCGTCACCGAAATGCCGACGCTGGCGCCGACATTGCGCATCAGGCTGTAGAAGCCGGTGCCCTGGGTGCGGAGATCCGGCGCCAGGGTCGCGAAGGTGACGGTGCTCAGCGGCACGAAGACGAAGCCGAGACCGAAGCCCTGGATCAGGCCGGTCCAGATGATCGTGCCCTGCGAGATGTCGGGCGTGAACTGGCTCATCTGGTGCAACGCGACCGCGGTCAGCAGCAGGCCGACGAGCAACAGATAGCGGGTGTCGACGAGCGACATCAACCGCCCGACCAGGACCATCGCCACCATGGTACCGATACCGCGCGGCGCGAGGACGAGGCCCGCCGTGAGGACGGGATAGCCCATCAGCCGCTCGAGATAAGGCGCCAGCAGCGACAGCGTCGCCAGCAGGACAGCGCCGACGATGAAGATCATCACCTGCCCCATGACGAAGTTCCTGTCGCGGAATAGCCGCCCGTCCAGGAAAGGCTTCGAGGTCGTCAGGGTGTGGACGACGAACAGATAGAGACCGAGCAGCATCAGCGCGAACTCGATCTGGATTTCCGTCGACTGGAACCAGTCCAGCTGTTCGCCGCGATCCAGGAACAGCTGGAGCGCGGCAATCGCGATGCCCAGCGTCGCGAAGCCGAACCAGTCGAGCTTGGCCGCGACGGAGCCGACCTTGCCTTCCAGGAAGCCGAAGGCGAGGACCAGCGTCATCACGCCGAGCGGCACGTTGACGTAGAACACCCAGCGCCAGTCGTAATACTGCGTCAGCCAGCCGCCGAGAGTCGGGCCAAGGATCGGGCCCAGCATGACGCCAAGGCCGAAGATCGCCATGGCCTGCCCGCGCATGCGCAAGGGATAGCTGTCCAGCAGCACCGCCTGCGACAGGGGCACGACGGGGGCGCCGAACGCGCCCTGGATCATGCGGTAGACAACCATCTGCTCGATGCTCGTCGCGGTGCCGCAGAGCATGGAGGCGACGACAAAGCCGGCGACGCACACGATGAACAGCTGGCGGCGGCCGAAGCGTGCCTCCAGCCAGCCGGTGGCAGGAGTCAGGATCGCGGCGGCGACGATATAGGAGGTCAGCACCCAGTTGATCTGCGTGCTGGTCGCGGCAAGACTGCCCTGCATATAGGGCAGCGCGACATTGGCGATGGTCGAATCGAGCGCCTGCATCAGGGTCGCCACCATCACGCAGATCGTGACGGCGGCGCGTTTCGAACCGGTCACCGGCGTCGCGGCGATGTCCGACATCAGTCGATCCCCACCATGCCCGCGAGGTCACGCCAGAGCGTCGCCAGCGTGCGGTGATAGCCGGTGTCGATGGAAACGCTGGCGCTGGCGCCGTCGCGCAGGACGACATCCGGGTTGTCGGTGATGATCTTGAGTCGGACGGGCATGCGCTGCACGACCTTGACCCAGTTGCCCGAAGCATTCTGCGCCGGCAGCAGCGCAAATACCGAGCCACTGGCCGGCGTGATGCTCTGCACCTCGGCCTTCAGCACCTGATCGGGATAGGAATCGAGCGTGACCGTGGCGGGATCGCCGACCTTGATGTGAGTGAGGTCGGTTTCCTTGATGTTGGCGTCAATCCAGGTCTGCAGGCCGATCAAGGAGAAAGCCGCCTGGCCGACCGTCAGGAAGCTGCCCGGCTGGATGTTCTCGACCTGGGTCACGGTGCCGGCAAAGGGCGCCAGAACCTTGGTGAGCCGGACATTGCGCGCCGCCAGCTCCACTTCCGCCTTGGCCGCGAGATAGGCCGCATGCTGCTCGATCGGCTTGTCCACGCTGCCGCCGAACTCGGCCAGGGTCGCGGCGGCACCGGATTCGGCGGCGCGCTGGGCCTGCTGGGCGACGCGCAGGGTGCGCTGGGCCTGGTCCAGCGCGGCCTGGGTCTCGACCCGGTCCTTCACCAGGGCGGAAACCCGGTCGAACTCCTGCTGCGCGAAGGTCACGTCGGCCTTGGTCTGCGCAACGCTCGCCTGATCCTGATGATAGGTGAGCAGAAGTCCCTGCAGCTTTTCGCTGGCCTCGGCGAGATTGGCGTTGGCCCGGTCGAGCGCAATCTGAAAGGGCTCGGGGTCGATTTCGAACAGCAGTTCGTCCTGCTGCACCATCTGGTTGGTACCAACGGCAATCCGGATGACCTGGCCCGTAACCTGCGGGGTGATGGTGACATTGGCCGCCCCGACATAGGCGTCGTCCTCGGTCACATACTGGCCGCCGCTCAGATAGAGCCAGAGGCCGATGACGATGGCGACCACTGGACCGGCAAGGAGCAGGATCCGCCGCAATCCCGAGTGCCTGGTTGCTTTTTCGGGAGCAGCGGGAGCGGAGGAATCGGTTGCAGTCACAATGGTCTCCAGGGTCACTTCGCAAAGCCGGCGCGGGCCATGCCATCTCTTCACGGGGCAACGACGTCGTCCGTCCTGCCTCGGCACGGCAGGATTCGAGCCGGCGCGGCGGCAGTCGAAACCAGTCCCAGGCGACGGATCGCCGGGCTAGCTAACGAATGAGGGCCTCCCGCCCAAGTTGCAAGCGCTTAAACGCGCGCTTGAGCGCAAATTTGGGTTGGGCGCCGAATGAATACGGCGCGAACATGCGGCTTGATCCGCGAGGCGGGGCGTAGCGGATTGCGCGGAATCGTGTCGCTGGGCCCCTCGTCCCGGACTGTCCGACCGTGTCCTGCCGACCCGAGCCGGCAGGACGGAGCCGCTGCTAGAATGCCCGGAAGGTCATGATCGTGCGCGTATCGCGGATGCCGTCGAAGCGCTGCACCGATTCGGTGACGAAATGGCCGGGATCGGCATCATCGGGGAGGTAGAACTTGACCAGCAGGTCGAACTCGCCGGCGGTCGAATAGATCTCCGACGCGATCTCCGCATCGGCGATGGCATTCGCCACTTCATAGGCACGGCCGAGATGGCATTTGATCTGGACGAAAAGGGCTCGCATCGGGGGCCTCCGGCAGTGCGTTGCGTGAGGCACGGGATATCAGGTCCGGTCCCCTCCCCGCAATCGCCCCGGCGCGTGACACGACAGACCGGAAAGAGTCATCGGCTCGCGAAACCTTGCCGCGGCGCGATGCGTAGCTAGTTCAACGGTGGGATCGTTGCGACCTTGCCGACGCGCCGGAGAGCCTGGACATGACCCGCATAGCCTTCGCGATCGTCTTCCTGATGGCGACTTCTCTGCTGTCGACGGCGGCCGTCGCCACCGAGCCGACTCAGGCCGAGCAGACACAGTTGAAGCAGTTGGTCCAGGACCAGCTGGCCGCCTTCCAGCGCGACGACGGCCCCGCCGCCTATGGCCTCGCGGCCCCGGGTATCCAGAAGATGTTCCCGTCGCCCGACGTCTTCATCGGCATGGTGAAGCAGGCCTACCCGCCGATCTACCGTCCGCAGAGCATTGCCTATGGCCAGGTGGCCGATAGCCCGATCGGCCTGGTGCAGAAGGTCTATGTCACCGGCCCGGACGGCCAGAACTGGGTGGCGCTCTATCGCTTCGAGAAGCAGCCGGATGGCAGCTGGAAGATCGCCGGCTGCTCGTTGATCAAGGATTCCGAGCCGACCATCTAGTCGCCGTTGCCGCGCCCGGCTTTTCCGAACGCGGCATTGGCAGAGCTTGGCCTCTCGGCCGCAGACTTAGTTTTCCTGGATGGAGATGCCGGATTTGTCGACCTGGATCTCGACACCCTTCGGCTTGGTCTGCTCGTTGTAAACATAGACCCCGAGGCCGATGACGACGACGATCAGGGCTCCGACGAGGAGATAAAGCGTATTTCTGTTCATGGTGGATTGGGTACCGGGTAGGAGAGAATGCGAGGAACGCCAGCGCCACAACGCGCTTCCTCCTGAATGGTTCCCTCGCCGGCCGGAAATCTTGCGATAAACTACAGCGCCGCCTGCGGTGTCACGATGAGCTGGCCTTCGACCGTGTCGATCTTAGCGCGAATGCCGAAGGTGACCGCAAGGTTTTGCCGCGTCAGCGCGACCTCCGGCGAGCCTTCCGCCACAATTCGCCCGCCATCCATCATCACCAGCCGGTCGGCATAGCGCGCGGCCAGCGAGAGATCGTGCAGCACCGCCATGACGGCCGCCCCGGCCCTCGCCCGTGCGCGCAGCAGGTCGAGCACGATGAACTGGTAGCGCGCATCCAGCGCCGCC
Organism: Kaistia sp. UC242_56; assembly: GCF_044452255.1. Classification (NCBI taxonomy): domain Bacteria; kingdom Pseudomonadati; phylum Pseudomonadota; class Alphaproteobacteria; order Hyphomicrobiales; family Kaistiaceae; genus Kaistia; species Kaistia sp. UC242_56. Next base: position 2,409,653 of record NZ_JBIOAN010000002.1, on the reverse strand, counting down.
ACCGGCTCATCGGCGAGGATAATCTGCGGTTCGCCCGCCAGCACCCGCGCCAGCGCCACGCGGGCGCGCTCGCCGCCGGAAAGCGTGGTGACCGAGCGATCGGCGAATTCCAGCGTGCCGGTCGCTTCCAGCGCCGCTAACACGGCCGCGCGATCCTCGACGCCGAGATCCCCCGCGCCGGAGGCATGCGGAATGCGCCCGAGCGCCACGACATCGGCAACCGAAAGCGGCCAGTGGAAGACATGGCCCTGGGGCAGATAGCCGATCTTGCGCGCCCGCAATCGCGGCGATACTGCCTCGGCCTTCTGGTCGCCGAGATAGATCGCGCCCTTGCCATCGAGCAGCCCGGCCAGGCGGCGGACCAGCGTGGTCTTGCCGGCGCCGTTGGGGCCGATCACGACGACGAACTCGCCCGCCGCGAGGCTGAAATCGACGCCTGACAGGATCTGCCGGCGGCCGAGCGTGGCGCCGACGCCTTCCGCCCTGAGAAGCGCTGCCATCAGGACACCTCGCCGGTCAGCCCGCGCCGATGGCGGAACACGAGGAGGATGAAGAGCGGCGCGCCGATCAGTGCCGTGACGACGCCGACCTTGATCTCGTTCTGCGCCGGGATGATGCGGACCAGGATATCGGCCGCCGTCAGCAACGCCGCGCCGGCGAGCGCCGCCGGCCACATCAGCCGCGCCGGATCATGGCGGACGAAGGGGCGCACCAGATGCGGGGCCACCAGGCCCACGAAGCCGATCGTGCCGGCGACCGCGACGCCGCCGCCGACCGCCAGCGCCACGCCGAGCACGACGCGCAGCCGAACGCGGTTGAGCCGGATACCGAGGCTCGCCGCCGCATCCTCGCCGAGCGTCAGCGCGCGGAAGGCCCGGCCGTCGACGAAGAGCAGCAGGCAGCCCGCCACGATGAACGGCAGCGCGATGAAGACGTGCTGCATGCTGCGATCCTCCAGCGAACCGAGCAGCCAGAAGGCGATCTCCAGCGCCGCGAACGGGTTTGGCGCCAGGTTGAGCGCCAGAGAGGTCGCCGCTCCGGCGAGGCTCGAAATGGCGAGGCCGGCGAGGATGATCACCAGAAGGCTGGCGCGCGGGCCGGCGATCAGCAGCAGCAGGCCGACGGAAAGCAGCGCGCCGAGCATCGCCGCCATCGGCAGGAAGAAGGAGAGCGCGTCGAAGACGCCGAAGGCGATGACCAGCACGGCGCCGAAGGCTGCCGCGGAAGGCGCGCCGAACAGCGACGGCGACGCCAGCGGATTGCGCAACAGGCCCTGAAGCGAGGCGCCGGCAAGGCCGAGCGAAAAACCGATGGCCACCGAGAGGATGGCGCGCGGCAGACGGATTTCACGGACGATGAGGCGAGCCGCTTCGTCGCCCGTGCCGAGCAGGCCATCGACCACCGCCCTGAGCGGCAGCAGGACCGGCCCGACGCCAAGCGACAGAAGGAACAGCACGACGACGAGCGCCACCAGGCCGGGCACGAGCCAGCGGCTTGCCGCTGGCCTCAGCAGGAGATCCGGCCTGGGGGCTGTCAATGTGTCCATCTCAATCCGACATAGGCCGAACGCCCGGCATTGTTGTAGCCGAAGGCGTCCTGGTATTCGACGTTGGTCAGGTTCTCGAGCCGGGCATAGAGCGTCGTCTCGGGATTGAGCTTGTAGGATGCGCTAAGGTCGATCTTGGTATAGCTCTCGAGCGGAACCAGCGCCGCCGCCGTCTTGGCATCGTTGTTGAAGCGGTCGCCGACAAAGATCGCCGTGGCACCGAACTCGAAATTCTCGATGCCGGTGTAGGTCAGCGTCAGCGAGCCGCTATTTTGCGGCCGCCGCGACAGCGGCAGGTCGGTGTCGAGATTGATGGCGCGCATATAGGTGTAGGAACCCGTCGCCTTCAGCACGGACGGCCAGAGGATCGCATCCGCCGACAGTTCGAGGCCCGATGTCTCGGCGCTCTTGATGTTGTAGTAGCTCGACTTCGGATAGTCCGGCAGGGCCTTGGACTGGAATTCGATCAGATTGGTGAAGTTGTTGTAGAAGCCGGTGAGCGAGAAGTTCACCCGGCCGTCGAACAGTTCCTGGTCGATGCCGACATCGCCGCCATAGCTCTGCTCATCGATGAGATCGGGATTGCCGTACTGCGCGTCGTAGAGCTGGAACATGGTCGGCCGCTTGGCCGCGTTGCCGAAGCTGCCGCGCAGCTTGGTGCCGGTCTGGTCGATCAGATAGGCGGCCGTGGCGCGTCCGGTCAGGAACCCCTGCCCGTCGACATCCTCGTCATAGCGCCCGCCGAGCGACAGGTTGAGATTGTCGAACAGCGTGAACTGCTGCATGGCGAAGACGGCCAGCAGGGTTCGGGCATTGTCGAAATTATCGACCGTGTTCGCGACGCCCCCGAGCGACGTGGTGGTGGTGTCCTGCGCGCCCGATTCCTGCTCGGCCCGCGCACCGACGATCAGCGAGCCATAGCGCGCCATGTCGATGGTGGCCTGGTACTCGGCGCCGAAATCGTCACCGGTGGAATCGCCGACCCGTCCGCGGAAGGTCGTCGTCAGCGGCTCGGTATAGCGGCTGGTGGTCTGGGTGCCGAACACAGTGAACTGGTTGTTGACCCGGCCATCGAAGCCCTCGAATTCGAAGCGGCCGAACGCCGTCAGCACATCGCGGTCGCGCTCGTATCCCGGCAGGTCGTCGGTCGGCTTGGAGCCCTTCTCGACATCGGATTCCTGATGGTAGGCGGTGACGCCGAAGCTGAGGCTCTTGCCGTCGCCGGCATCGAAGCTCGCCCGCGCGGAGCCGGCCAGCTTCTTGGTGCCGTCCGGCTCGCCATTGTCGCGGTCGCCGACACGCGAAAAGCCGTTGGTATTGAACATCGTGCCGCTGACCGAAAAGCTGGCCGGGCCGATGCTGCCGCCCGCCGCCGCATTGCCGGCGAAGGTGTCGTAGTTGCCGCCCTCGGCACCCACGGTCATCGACAGCGCGCCGGTGCGCTTCTTGGTGATGATGTTGATGACGCCGCCCATGGCATCCGAACCGTAGAGCGCGCTCTGCGGACCGCGCAGGATTTCCACCCGCTCGATGTCGGTCGGCGAGAACACGGCGAAGTCGAAACTGTTGCGGGCGCTTGCCGGATCGTTGACCCGGATGCCGTCGACCAGCACCAGCGTGTGGCCCGCCTCGGCGCCGCGGATGCTGACTTCGGTCGTGCCGCCCGGTCCGCCCGACTGGGTGACGGTCAGGCCTGGCACCTGCCGCAACACGTCGACCAGCGAGCCTGGCGAGGCGTTGTTGATCTTGTCGCCGGGAATGACGGTGATCGCGCTGCCGGATTTGGAAATGTCAGTGGGACCGCGATAGGCGGTCACGACAATCTCTTCCAGATCGTCCGCGCGCGCCGCATGGGCGGCCAGCAGGACAGGAAGCGTGGCAAAAAGGGAGAGAGCGGCGCGCCCCCGGCGCCGTTCGAAGAAGCTCATCAGGCAGACCTCGGTTTGGATCGATCTGGTCGTCGCGCCCGTCACGTGTGTGTCCCGGACCCCGCGAACGGCTTTGCCGCCCGCTCCAGAAGCGGTAGACGAGGACCCTGGTCACTGCAAGCGGGAGCGCACGTCATGCGCGCGTGGGTCAACAGGTTCGGTCTGATTGTGGCAGCATGGGCACTCGCCGGCCCTGCGCTGGCCGAAAGCCCGTCGGCGACCGCGCCAAAGCGGATCGTCTCGATCAACGCCTGCGCCGACCAGTTGCTGCTGGCGCTGGCCGATCCCGCGCAGATCGCCGCGCTTTCGCTCTATGCGACCGATTCCGCCTATTCCTACCTGGCCGAACAGGCCAAGGCGTTCCCGCATGATGCGGGCGCGGCCGAGACGGTGATCCAGCGCGATCCCGACCTGGTCCTCGCCGGCCGCTTCACCAAGCGCGAAACGCGTTCCATGCTGAAGCGGCTGGGTTTCAAGGTGGTCGAACTCGACACGGTGAAATCGATCGACGATTCGATCGCCCAGATCCGCGATGTCGCGACCTTGCTCGGCCACCCCGAACGCGGCAATGCCCTGATCGCCCGTATCGAGGCGGCCCGCGCAAAGGCCGCCGCCGGTGTGCCGGCCGGCGCGCATCCGCCCACGGTCGCCGTCTACCAGCGCCGCGGCTATGTCACCGGGCAAAACACGCTGACCGGCGAATTGCTGCGCCTTGCCGGCTTTGCCGACATGGGCGGCCAGCTCGCCGGCAAGACAGGCGGCTTCGTTCCGCTGGAGCGCATCGTCACCGACAAGCCGGACATACTGGTCGTGGCAGACGCGCAAACCGTCGCCGCCGACCAGGGCAGCGCGCTGCTGGCCCATCCCGCCCTGCGCGAACTCTACCCGCCGGAGCGCCGCATCGCCCTGCCCGGCCGGCTCACCATCTGCGCCGGACCCTCGCTCCCCGAGGCGATCGAAACGCTGGCCGCCGAGCGCGCCAAGCTGGGCGGTTCGTGACCGCATGACCGAATTCCCGTTCGACATTCGCCTTCTGCTGCTGATCGCCGCCATCGGCCTCGATGCGCTTATCGGCGATCCCGACTGGCTCTGGCGCCGCCTGCCCCATCCGGTCACCTGGTTCGGCGCGCTGATCGGCTTTTGCGACCGGGCGTTCAATCGCGACACGGCGGCAGCAGTCATCCGCCGCGCGGCGGGTGTCGGCGTCGTGATCGTCCTCGTCGCGATTGCCTGGTTCGCGGGCTTGCTGGTTGAGCGGCTGGTGGCACGCATTCCCTATGGCATCGTGCTCATCCCCGTCATCGCCTCGGTACTAATGGCGAGCCGCAGCCTCCATGACCACGTCGCCCGCGTGCTCAACGCCTTCCATTCGGGCGGGCTCGACGACGCGCGCAAGGCGGTCTCGATGATCGTCGGCCGCGATCCCGACAGCCTCGACAAATCGGGCGTCACCCGCGCTGCGATCGAATCGACGGCCGAGAACTTTTCCGATGGCGTCGTGGCCCCGGCCTTCTGGTTCGCGGTGTTCGGCCTGCCCGGGCTCTTCGCCTACAAGATGATCAACACGGCGGATTCGATGATCGGCCACCGCACGGCCCGGCATGAGGCTTTCGGCTGGGCGGCGGCGCGACTGGACGATCTGGTCAACCTGCCCGCGAGCCGTCTCGCCGGCTTCCTCATCGCCATGGCAGCGCCCTTTGTCGGCGGCACGATCAAGCAATCCATGCTCGTCATGCTGGACGACGCCCGAAAGCATCGCTCGCCGAATGCAGGCTGGCCGGAGGCCGCGATGGCCGGCGCGCTCGGCCTGGCGCTCGCCGGACCGCGCCGCTATGGCGAGCGCGTGGTCGAGGACCCTTTCCTGAACGATGGCGGCCGGCACGAGGCCGGGCCCGGCGACATCGGTCGCGCGCTGAAAATCCTGCGCGTCGCAACGGCGGCCGGCGCGGTGCTGGCGCTTATCGTGTGGCTATACCTGCATAGTTGAGGATCGCGTCGGTATCGACATGCGCCTCAAGGTGATCGGCAAGCCGGTCGAGCGTGCGATCGACTTCGAGTTCGTAAGCCAGATCCGACACGTCCGCGCCAAGGCTGGAAAGAAATCCGCGTCGGAAAGCGTCGCCGCCGAACAGGCCATGCACATAGCTGCCGCGCACTCGCCCATCCGGCGAAATCGCCCCCTCGCCGACACCCTCCCGCTCCAACCAGGGCCGCGCCGTGTCAGGGCCCTGGGTGCGGCCGAGATGGATCTCGTATCCCGACACGGCGACGCCCGATCGGGCGTCCCGGCCCGAAAACGGCGCCGTCGTCTTGTCGTGCGCCAGTACCGTCTCGACATCGAGCAGGCCGAGTCCGGGCACGCTTTGCGCCGGCCCTTCCAGCCCCGCTGGATCGGAAATCATCCGCCCCAGCATCTGGTAGCCGCCGCAAAGGCCGATGACCCGGCCCCCGCGCCGCCGATGCGCCAGGATATCGATGTCCCAGCCCTGCGCGCGCAGATAGGCTATGTCGGCGATGGTCGATTTCGAGCCGGGAATGAGGACCAGATCGCAGACCGGGATGGGCTCCCCCGCCCGCACCAGCACGACCGACACGCCGGGCTCCAGCGCCAGCGGGTCGAGATCATCGAAATTGGCGATGCGCGGCAGCACCGGCACGGCGATGGTGAGCGTTCCGGGGCGCAGGCTTCCGCCCGAGAGATCGAGGATGTCCTCGGCCGGCAGCCGATGGGCCTCGGCGAACCACGGCACGACGCCGAGCGACGGCCAGCCCGTGGCGGCGCGGATCGCGGCGACACCGTCATCGAACAGGCTGATATCGCCGCGCATCTTGTTGACGAGGAAGGCCTGGATCCGGTCGCGATCCGCCTGCGGCAGCACGGCGCGCGTGCCGACCAGGCTGGCGATGACGCCGCCGCGATCGATGTCGCCGATCAAGATTACCGGCAGGTCGGCAGCCTCGGCGAACCCCATATTGGCAATGTCGCCGGCGCGCAGGTTGATCTCGGCCGGGCTGCCGGCGCCTTCGACAAGGATCAGATCGGCACTCTGCTTCAGCCGATCGAAGCTTTCGAGGATGCTCGGCAGCAGTTCGGCCTTGCGCCTTCCATATTCGCGCGCCCGCATCGTGCCGAAACGCCGGCCCTGCAGGATGATCTGCGAGCCGGTATCGCTCTCCGGCTTCAGCAGCACCGGGTTCATGTGGACGGTGGGCTCCAGCCCGGCCGCGCGCGCCTGCAGCGCCTGTGCCCGGCCGATCTCGCCGCCATCCACCGTCACGGCGGCATTGTTCGACATGTTCTGCGGCTTGAACGGCGCGACGCGGATGCCCTTGCGCGCATAAAGCCGCGCCAGACCGGCGACGAGCACCGACTTGCCGACATTCGAGCCCGTGCCCTGGAACATGATCGCGGCGGTCATTCTCTCACCTCTCCCTGAGGGAGAGGTCGACGGCGTAGCCGGCGGGTGAGGGTTTAGGAACCCATCCGGAGAGGACGTAAACCCTCACCCGGCCCTTTGGGCCGACCTCTCCCTCAGGGAGAGGTAAAGAAAGCCCAGGCGCGGCCGCTTCATGCCCCCTCTCCCGCCTGCGGGAGAGGGTTGGGGTGAGGGTCGTGATCCTCAATACTCGATGCCCTTCTGCGCCTTCACGCCGGAGCGGAAGGGATGCTTGACCAGTTCCATCTCGGTGACGAGATCGGCAATCTCGATCAGCGCATCGGGCGCGTTGCGGCCGGTGATGACGACATGCACATCGGCCGGCTTCTCGGTGGTGAGGAATTCCAGCACATCGGCCAGCGGCAGATAGTCGTAGCGCAGCACGATGTTGAGCTCATCGAGCACGACGAGGTGATATTCGCCGCTCCGGATCAGTTCCTTGGCCGTCTCCCAGGCATGCTTGGCGGCGGCGATGTCCCGCTGGCGGTCCTGCGTCTCCCAGGTAAAGCCTTCGCCGAGCCGGTTGATGGAGACGAGATCGCCAAAGCGCTCCAGCGCCATGCGCTCGCCCGTATCCATCGCGCCCTTTACGAACTGGACAATGGCGACCGGCAGGCCGTGGCCGAGCGAGCGGAACGCCATGCCAAAGGCGGCCGTCGACTTGCCCTTGCCCTTGCCGGTATGGACGATCAGCAGACCCTTCTCGACATTCTTGGAGGCCAGGATCTTGTCGCGGACGGCCTTCTTCTTGCGCATCTTCTCGGCATGACGGGCATTCAGTTCGTCTTCGGTCATTTCAACGGTCATGCGATTTCCTTTCGTGCGGGACGGCGGGAAGCGAGCGCTGCCAGCCGTTCATACGCGCTGTTGGCGCGGGGCGACCAGAGGCCGCGATCCATGGCTTCGAGAAAGCGATCCGCCATCTCAGTGAGTGCGGGTTCATTGGCGTCGGCGATGAAATCGCGGACCGCCTCATCCGCGATATAGGCGTCGTAAAGCGCATCGAAATGATGATCGCCGACGGCGTGGGTGGTCGCGGCGAAGGCGAAGAGATAGTCGAGCGTCGCCGCCATCTCGAAGGCGCCCTTGTAACCATGCCGCATGCAGCCGGCGATCCACTTCGGATTGATCGCCCGGCCCCGCACGACGCGGCCGATCTCCTCCGCCAGTGGCCGCACGACCGGCGTCTCGGGCCGCGAATGATCGCCATGATAGAGCCGCGGTGCCGCGCCCTTCAGCGTCTCGATCGAGGCCGAGAGGCCGCCCTGGAACTGGTAATAATCGTCGCTGTCGAGGATGTCATGTTCGCGATTGTCCTGGTTGTGCAGGACGGCGTCGGTGTCGACCAGCCGCGCGCGCAGCCGGTCTCCGGCCGCCTCGCCTTCGGCTCCGCCACCATAGGCGAAGCTCGACCAAGCGAGGAAGGCCTCGCCGAGATCGGCGCGGCTGTCCCAGATCTTCTCGTCGATCATCGCCTGCAGCCCGGCGCCATAGGCCCCCGGCTTGGCGCCGAAGATGCGGGCAAGATCCTGGCCCTTGCCATGCGCCGCCGCGATCGGATTGGCATCCGCCGGCTCCTCGCGCGCGGCGACGGCGCGGATCGCGGAATCGATCAGGTCGATCTGCTCGGGGAACGCGTCGCGGAACATGCCGGAGATGCGCAGCGTGACGTCGACGCGCGGGCGCTTCAGCTCCGAGAGCGTCAGCACGCGAAAGCCGGTAACGCGGCCGGTTCCCGTCTCCCAGTAAGGCTCTGCGCCGATCAGGGCGAGCACCTGGGCGATGTCGTCGCCGCCGGTCCGCATGTTGGCGGTGCCCCATGCAGAGATCGCCACGGAGCGCGGCCACTCGCCCTCATCCTGCATGTAGCGCAGCACGAGTGCCTCGGCCGCCGCCTTGCCGATCCGCCAGGCGGCGGCGGTCGGGACCGCGCGGGTATCGACCGAATAGAAGTTCCTGCCCGTCGGCAGCACGTCCGGCCGTCCGCGCGACGGCGCACCGGAGGGACCCGGCGGCACGAAGCGGCCATCCAGCGCGGTCAGCACGGCGGATATTTCATCCGCGCCGCAGCGATCCAGCGACGGCGCCAGTTCCCCCCCGATCCAGTCGAGCACTGCCGATGTGCCGGGGCCGGGCGTGGGCGAGGCGTTGTCCTTCGTCAGGAAGGCCCGCACGGTCGCCTTGGCGACCATCTCAATGCGTTCGACCGTATCGCCATTCGTCCGCCAGGACGCGTCGGTCGCGCGCAACAGCGCCTCCGGCCGCGTGCCTTCCCAATCAGCGGCGAGATCGCAGGCGAGCGGATCGAATCCCTCCAGGCCGAGATCGGCTGATATCGCCCTGTGCAGCGAGCCATCTTCCGGCCGGCCGCCGGAGCGCGGAATCCGCGCGATCGCGATCAGCGTATCGAGGCGGTGTTCGTCCTGCGGCGAACTGCCGAAGATGTGCAGCCCGTCGCGAATCTGCAGTTCCTTGATCTCGCAGAGATGCGCGTCGATGGCGCGCAGCGCACTGCCTTGGTCGCCATCGCGCAGGATGCCGAGATCGCGGTCGATGCCGTGGCGCACGGCCTGGTCGAGGATCTCGCGTTCGAGATGATCGCGGCGGCGCGGATCGGCGCCGAGTGCCAGATGATATTCGTCGATCAGCGTCTCGATCTCGGCAAAGGCCCCATACGCCTCGGCCCGTGTCAGTGCCGGCATCAGGTGGTCGACGACGACGGCCGAGGCGCGGCGCTTCGCCTGTGCGCCCTCGCCGGGATCGTTGACGATGAACGGGTAGATCAGCGGCGTCGGGCCGAGCACAACCTCCGGCCAGCAGGCATTGGAAAGGCCCAGCGCCTTGCCGGGCAGCCATTCGAGATTGCCGTGCTTGCCGACATGGACGATCGCATCGACATCGAAGCCTTTCCGCAGCCAGGCATGAAAGGCCAGATAGTGATGCGGTGGAACGAGGTCGGGATCGTGATAGGTCGACTTCGGATCGATGCCATAGCCGCGTGCCGGCTGGATGCCGACCACGACATTGCCGAACCGATGGATCGCGAGGCGGAAAGCGCCTTCGTCGAAGAACGGATCGGCCTCCGGCTCGCCCCAGCGGGCGCTGAGGCTGTCACGGACGGATTGCGGCAGCGCGTCATGGAAGGCGCGGTAGTCCGAGAGGGGGAGAGAAATGGCCTCCACCGCGTCGAGCGTCCTGTCTTCACCTCTCCCTGAGGGAGAGAGCCTGTCCCGGACTTGATCCGGGATCGACGGCGTAGCCGGCGGGTGAGGGTTTACGCCCTCTCCGGAAAGTCCGTAACCCCTCACCCGGCCCTCCGGGCCGACCTCTCCCTCAGGGAGAGGTGAAGGAAGGGAGCCTTCCTCCGTGACACATGCGGGGGAAAAGCCCTCGCCCGCTTGCGGGAGAGGGTTGGGTGAGGGTCTTGTTTTGAAAGCCGCCCGCTTCGCCAGCGCGTTGGTCGGGCCAGCGAGCAGCAGTTCCATCAGCGCCCTACCCGTCTCCGGGAAACCCTCCAGCGCGTAGCCGGCCGCCTTCATGGCGGCAGCGATCCGCGCCGCGCTTTCCGGCGTGTCGAGGCCGACGCCATTGGCGAGACGGCCGTCGCGGTCGGGATAGTTCGACAGGATCAGCGCAATCCGGCGATCGGCAGGCGCCGCGGCGCCCAGCCGGATCCAGCGCGCTGCCTGCGCCGCGACGAAGGCGATGCGCTCGCGATCCGCACGGTAGACGACGATACGGCTGTCGGTCCGGCCGTCGCTCTCGATTTCTTCCTTGAAGGAGACGGCCCGGGTCAGGATTCGGCCATCCACCTCCGGCAGCACGACATTCATGATCAGGTCGCGCGGGCCGAGACCGCGGCTGGATTCGAGCCATGCCTCGCGGCTGGTGCCGGCGAAGACGATCTGCAGCACGGGACGGCCGGCGCGATCCAGAACGGTCGGCTCATGCGCCCGGCCGGGCCGCGAAATGGCAAAGGCGGTGGCGTTGAGGACGATGGCCGGTTTCAGGTCGTCGAACGCCTGCTCGATAAAGGCGGCGGCTGCCTCGTTCTTCAGGCTGGAAGCGAAGATCGCGACGGTGGCAATTCCCTCGCGATCGAGCGCCTCGATCAGCGCATCGACGGGCTCGGTCGAGCCGCCGGGAATGACCGAGCGATAGAAGGTCAGCAGCGCCACCGGGCGCCCGGCATCGCCGGGCCGCAAGGCCTCTGTCACCACACCCTCGCCGGGACGGTAGAAGCCGACTTCCGGCAGCACCTGCGGCTCCGGCGGCGCCTCGTTGGCGCCGATGACGTGCCGGAGGTAGCCGAGCGCGCGGCCGATATTGACCGCGCCGCCCTCGGCGCAATAGCGCCATAGTTTTTGCGCGTTCTCCGGTGAGACCGTCGTGTACGCCTCCAGCGCCGCGTCCCAGCGATCCTCGCCCGGCACGACCGCAATCTGCGGCCCGCCGGCGCGCGAGAGCGCCCGCAGCGCCTCCAGCCCGTAGGGCCAGTAGCCGACGCCGCCCATCATGCGGACGAAGACGAACTTCGCCTGAGCGATGGTCTTTTCCAGATAGAGATCGACGGAATAGGGATGCGTCAGCTGCATCAGATTGGCGAGGCGCAGCGACGGGCCCTCGGGCTCTCGGGCAAAGGCCGAGGCGAAGGCGGCGAGCTCCGTATCGGCGGCCGACAGGATGACGATGTCGCCGGGCGACTGGTCGAGATCGACGGCGCTGCCGCCATCGTCGATCCGCTCCATTTCGCCGGCGACAAGATGCATGGCTCAGGCCTTGAAATGCGCGGCGATGGCGGCCGCGTCGAGGCCGCGCTCGCCGATCACCACGAGACGGCCGGCATTGTCGCCGGGCGCGAAATAGGTGTCGACGCGGGGGCCGACCGCCTGGACAACGGCAGGCGCCGCCTTGCCGGCGATCGCGGCACGCCCCTTGATGCGCAGCACGCCCTTCTCCGCCATGGCGGCGCGGACGCGGGTTGCCAACGCATCGATGGAAGCGAGCTCCGCGACATCGACGATGAAGGTGTCGAAGTCGTCGTGGTCGTGCTCCTCGCCTTCGAGGTCGTGATGACTCTTGCGCTCGAAGGCGTCGTTCTCCGCCGCCGCGCCAACGCCGAGCAGCACCGAGGCCGGCAGGCCGGATGCCGTTGCATGGACGACGCGCGCCTCCTTGCGGGCGTCGCGGGCGACGATTTCGGCAACCTCTTCCAGCTGCTTCGCGTCAACCAGATCCGTCTTCGAGAAGACGATCAGATCGGCGCAGGAAAGCTGGTCCTCGAACAGTTCCTCGATCGGATCCTCGTGGTCGAGCGAGGGATCCTCGGCGCGCTGGGCGGCGACGGCTGCCTCGTCATGCGCGAAGCGGCCGGCGGCGACCGCTTCGGCGTCCACCACGGTGATGACGCCGTCGATGGTGACGCGGTGGCGCACGGTCGGCCAGGTGAAGGCGCGCACCAGAGGCTGCGGCAGCGCCAGGCCGGAGGTCTCGATCACGATGTGATCGGGGGCCGGTTCGCGCGCCAGAAGCTGCTCGATGGTCGGCAGGAAATCGTCGGCGACGGTGCAGCAGATGCAGCCATTGGTGAGTTCGATCACCGTATCGGGCTTGCAGTCGTCGACGCCGCAATCGGACAGCAGCGAGCCGTCAAAGCCCATGTCGCCGAATTCGTTGACGATCAGCGCGATGCGGCGGCCTTCGGCGCCGGCAATCAGGTTGCGGATCAGCGTGGTCTTTCCGGCACCCAGGAATCCGGTGACGATGGTGGCGGGGATACGGGCGGTCAAAGGACGAACTCCGGGTTCGGATTGGGTTTCAGGCGCAGCGGCAGGCCGGCGGCCACGAGAAAGACGGTCTGCACGGCGGCGGCGATCTTCTGGTTGAGGCGGCCCTGCTCGTCGGCGAAGCGGCGGGCGAGCGCGTTCATCGGCACGATGCCGGATCCGACCTCGTTGGAGACGAGCACGACCGGCCCCCTCGCCTCGGCGAGCATACGGGCCAGCGCGTCGCCCTCGGCGGCGACGTCGCGCTCGGCCTCCATCAGGTTGGAAAGCCAGAGCGTCAGGCAATCGACGAGGATGACACGGCCGGGATCGGCCAACGTCGCGAGGCGGCCGGTAAGGTCGAGCGGCTCCTCGACCGTTGTCCAGTCCAGCCCGCGCCGGTCACGATGCGCCGAAATCCGTGCCTGCATTTCGGCATCGCGGATCTCGGCCGTGGCCAGATAGGTGGCGGGCAGCCCGGTCCGGGCCACGATATCCTCGGCGAAGCGGCTCTTGCCGGAGCGGGCGCCGCCGAGGATCAGCGCCGTTCGCGGCGCGGGGGATGGCACGGCCTCAGGCCGACCGCGACAGGCGTTGATAAAGCCAGCCGGAGCAAAGGCCGGAAAGCGCCCAGAGCAGCGCGCTGACCACCAGCGAGGCGGCGACGAATTCGCCGCCGAGGCCGGCCGGATAGGAGGCTTCCAGCGTCGGCGGCACGGGGGCGCCGATGACATGCGGCAGCACGCCGAGGACGAGGCCGGCGATCTTCAGGAGCCACGAACGCCCGAAGACGATCAGCGCGAGGCCGATCGCCGAGGCAGCGGCGGTCGAAAGCCACCAGACCTGGCGCGAGGTGATCTCGGCCGCGGCCGTGCCGGGAAGCTCCGGCGACAGGCCGAGCGAGGGCAGCAGCGACGCGGCGAAGAAGCCGGCAACGCCCCAGAGCACGCCCGTGCTGGCGTCGATCCGGCCGCCGCGGATCGACATCAGGCCGAGCAGCACGGCCGAGACGCCGACTCCCATCAACAGGTTGGCAATCAGCGTATAGGCGGAGCGCTCGAAGCCGTCGGCCGGCGACCAGGCGTCTTCGTCATGCTCATGCGCGGGCGCGGCAGCGGCGGGCGCGGCGGCCTCATGGGCGTGGGCCTCGGTCGTCGAGTGCTCATGCGGCGCGGCGGCGGCAGCCGGGGCCGGCTCGGCGCTTTCGAAGGTCTCGGCGTGGAGGATGAGCGGCTCGGTGGTGACAGCCTGCACCACGGAAAGCGCAATGCCCACGGCAAGCCCGGCGCCGAAGGCGCTCAGGATGATCGTCTTGAACATGATGGATCCTCAGGCGTCAGTGGCAGGGCAGACCAAGGGAATGCCGGGTGTCATGCGTCGCGTTGTGGATCAGGCTCGGCGCGGCGAAGCCGGTGCCGACGAACAGGAACAGGCCGAAGGCGATGGCGAACAGCGCCGGCACGATGCGCGATGCGGCGTCGCTCTTGGCGCCATCTGCGGCAATCGAGGTCGACCTCGTCGCGGTCTTCGAGAAATTGGTCATAGCGTCTCCTTCACCGTCCCACCGACGGCTGGCTGGTATGAGGCGCTGGCTGGTCTCCTGGCTCACGGGTCGCTGCTTCCTCGACGCCTTCCCGGTTTCCCAGTGGCCATCGCGAGGTCGCTCGCCGCTTACAGTTGCGGGGGCAGCTTCGGACTTGGAATCCCGCAAGGGGTCCTTCCGCACCGAATTCCCATTTCATCCCCCAAGGCCTGAGGCCTGTCGGGGGAACCGTCGCAGAGTCACGCTAGAGGGATTGCCGGTCTGGCGCAAGCCACGCCTCATTTGGCGGCAGGCGCGCCCTTGCTGCGAAATCTCGCCCAGCGGCGCAGCAGCGCCACTTCGGATCTCCGACGGATGCGGCGCACCCGCGCCGAGTCATGCGACAGCACCACCAGTCCGACCGGCACCATCCAGAAGCCGAGGATCGGCAGGAAGCCGAGCGTGCCCCCAAGAAGGAAGCCGCTTCCGATCGCGACGCGGGCCGTCCGGCTCTTGGGAAGCGGGAGGGCCTTCTTGCCGAAGCGGATGGACGGCATGCGGCTGGTTTTCTCCGTGGCTCGGATCGGGAAGGACGGTTCTGGCGGACAATGAAACGCCGAGCCCGCTGTCCCGGCGCTCTCTCTTATGTGGAAAGAACCGACATCATTGCAACGGCTGCAGCCGGCAACGGTTCCGGCCGAGACGGGCCGCAAAGAAAAGCCCGGCGCGGGGTGTCCGCGCCGGGCTTGAGGTCGATTCGCGCCGATCTCGCGTCCGGGTTAAGTCGCCGGGCGCATCGCCTTGCGCCGGCGCAGCAGCAGCATGGCTAGCGGGAACAGCCAGATCAGGATGGTGAAAACGCCCAGCCCGCCGGCGATGGGCCGCTCGAAGAAGCGGAAGATGTCGCCATCGGCCTTGATCATGGAGGTGATGAAGTTCTGCTCCAGCATCGGCCCCAGCACCATGCCGAGGATCGCCGGCGCGATCGGGATGTCGTTCTCCTCCATGAAGAAGCCGATGATGCCGAAGATCAGCATCATGACGATGCCGGCCACGGAATTGGCGATCGCGAAGGAGCCGACGATGCAGAAGATCAGGATCATCGGCATCAGCGTCGAGGGCGGAATGGAGAGGATCGGGCGCGCGCCGCGGATCGCCAGCCAGCCCAGCGGCAGCATGATCAGATTGGCCAGGATGAAGACGATGAAGATCGCATAAACCGTCTGCGGATCATTGATGAAGATCGTCGGGCCCGGATTGATGCCCTTGATGTAGAGCACGCCGATGACGATGGCGGTGATCGAATCGCCGGGAATGCCGAAGACGAGCGCCGGGATCCAGGCGCCGCTGACGGCCGAATTGTTCGAGGCGCCGGCCTCGACCAGACCCTCGACATGGCCCGTGCCAAACTTCTCCTTCTGCTTCGAGAAGCGCTTGGAGATGGCGTAGGAAATCCAGGCGGCGATATCGGCGCCGGCGCCGGGAAGAATGCCGAGCGCCGTCCCGGTGATGCTGCCGCGCAGGGTCTGAACCGGATATTGCTTCAGGTTCTTCCACTGCGTGCGGAAGATCCCCTGGCCGTCGGCGCGCGGAATCTTCCTGCGCGGCGACGTCGCCGTCACGGTGCGCAGAACCTCCGACACGGCGAACAGCCCGATCATGGCCGGGATGAACTGGATGCCGGCCATCAGTTCGAGATTGCCGAAGGAGAAGCGCGGCTCGCCCGAGGGGTTTTCCATACCGATCGTCGCCACGAACAGGCCGATCAGCAGCGAGATCAGGCCGCGGGTCGGCGAGCCCGGATTGACGAAGACGGCGCAGGAGAGACCGAGCAGAACAAGCCAGAAATATTCCTCGGAGGAGAATTTGAGGGCGATTTCGGCGAGGGTCGGCGAGACGGTCATCAGCACGATCGCGCCGAAAAGGCCGCCGATCGCCGAGAAGACGAGCGCCGCGCCGAGCGCTTCGTCGCCCCGCCCGGTCTGCGTCATCTTGTAGGCGTCATCGACATAGGCGGCGTTGGCGGGCGTGCCCGGCATGCGCAGCAAGGCCGCCGGAATGTCGCCGGCGAAGATCGCCATGGCGGTTGCCGTCACGATCGCCGCGATGGCCGGCACCGGATCCATGAAGAAAGTCATCGGCACCAGCAGCGCCGTCGCCATGGTCGCGGTCAGCCCCGGAATGGCGCCAACCAGCATGCCGAATACGGCGGATGCCAGGATGACGCCGAGCACATAGGGTTCGAAGACGAGGGCCGCAGCCTGTTCCAGAATCAGCATGCGTCACCCGAGAAAGGAGAGAAATTCGGTGCGCGGCAGCGGCACCATGAGAAGGCGGGAAAAGCCGTAATAGACCGCCAGGGTCGTCGCAGCGCTGGCCAGCAGCGCCGTCAGCCAACCCGTCCGCAGCGCCAGCATCAGCCCCAGGAGGCTGATGAAGGTCGTCGGAATGAAGCCGAGCGTCTCGGCGAACAGGATGTAGAAGACAATGACGGCGATGCAGGCGACCGCCGAGAGCACCAGCCGCGGCGTCCGCACCCAGTCGGCAAGATGCGGCTTCAGCATCGCCGGCAGGTGCTTGAGGCTGGTCGCCACCATGAAGCAACCGAGCAGGATGGCGCACCAGCCGATCAATCGCGGCATGGTGCCGGCGCCATAGGCCTGGCCCGGAAGGGCGGCGAAATGGGCCGAGGCAAGAAGAAGGGCGAGGCCGCCAAGGGCGGACAGAACCCCGAGATGCAGTTCACTGAGCTTGATCATGGCCGTTCCGTGCAAAGCTTTTCCGGGCGAGGCCGGGGAGCCGGCGCGACCGGGACCGTAGGTCCGGGCCGCGCCGCCAGCATGGGATCGAAGAGCCGACCGGCCGCCTATTTGGCGAGACCGGCCTCCTTCATGATCTTGCCGAGCGTGACGTCATCCTCGGCAACGATGCGGGTCGCTTCCGCGCCATTGGCCCAGCGCATGCCGAAGCCGCGCTCGGTCATGAACTTCTTGTATTCGGGGCTGTTGTAGGCCTTCTCGAGGGCGGCCTCGAGCTTCGCCTTCACATCCTCCGGCAGGCCCTTCGGCGCCGCGATCGTGCGCCAGACGGCCAGCGTCCAGTCGGAATCGACCGATTCCTTCAGCGTCGGGGCGTCGGGGAACAGTTCCTGCCGCTCGGGCGACATCGAACCCAGCGCCAGCACGCGCTTGGCGTCGATCATCGAGCGGCCTTCGGCGAGCGAAGTCGGCACGAGGTCGACGCCGCCGGCCACCATGTCGGTGATGCCGGGCGCGGCGCCCTGGCTCGGCACCCAGGTGACCTGGTCCGGCTTCAGGCCGTGCGACAGCATCCAGCCGGCAAGGCCGAGATGCCAGATGCCGCCCTGCCCGGTGCCGGACGCCTTGAAGGTTCCGGCCGGCTTTTCCTTGATGGCGGTCAGCAGCTCGGGAAGCGTCTTGAAGGGCGAATCCACCGACACCATCACGCCGCCCGGATCGGCATTGACCATGGCCAGGAAGTCGAAGTCCTTGTAGGTCAGCGGGGTCAGGCCCTGCCAATGCATCATGTCGATTTCGATCGTCACGATGCCGATGGTGTAGCCATCGGGCTTCGCCGTGGCGATGGCGCTGTGGCCGACCACGCCCGAACCGCCGGTGCGGTTGACGACGTTGACGGGAACGCCGAGTTCCTGCTGCAGCAGGGTTCCGAGGATACGTGCCACGGCATCGGTGCCGCCGCCGGCGCCCCAGGGGACGAGTAATTGGATGGGCCGGTCGGGATAGGACGACTGCGCCATGGCGGGCGCCGTGACAGCGACCGACGCAAAGGCCAGTGCGGTGCAAAGAAGCGTACGTCGCAGCATGAGATCCTCCCAGAATGCTGACAATATTGTACCATCGCGCCCGAGCCTCCCCGCCCGAGTCGCTGGCAAATCCGATCCCTGCTTGGGATTAGTTCCAGAACTATTTAGGCCGAGCCATAATCTGTCAACGCAAACATCGTAATGCAGAACGGATTGACGAGGGCCATCCAAAGATTACGTAGCGATATGCTGCGCAATGAATCCACAGATCTCGACTAATCTGTGCGCTGCAAAATCTATGCTGTAGTGCAATATGCTGGCGATGGAGGAGGCATGCCGTCGACCGCGTAGGCGATGGCCCGCGGTCGCGGTGGCCCGCTTGAAACGTCGGTGGGGTGTGGGATTCGAGACGGAATAGGGGCAGGCCAAGCCTGGCCGTAAACAATCAAGGGGCCGGATGGCAACCCATCCGACCCCTTGATCAAAACTGGCTCCGCGAGTTGGACTCGAACCAACGACCCGGTGATTAACAGTCACCTGCTCTACCAACTGAGCTATCGCGGAACAGCGTTTGCGGCGTCTGCCCGAAGCCTCGGCGCCGAGGCTTGGAAACAATCAAGGGGTTAGATGGCAATCCACCTAACCCCTTGATCAAATTTGGCTCCGCGAGTTGGACTCGAACCAACGACCCGGTGATTAACAGTCACCTGCTCTACCAACTGAGCTATCGCGGAACAGCGTCGCCGCTGCTGTGAGCGAGGCTATAGCAAAGCCTGTGTCGGCTTGCAAAGTCCTAAAACGCATGTTTTCCGCGCCAGCATGGCCGAACCCTTCAAAACGTAGCGTTCCTGCGGGTTTGGCGTGGGGATAACTCGGCGAGTTAGGACGGAATGCGGCGGTCGCCTCGATTTCTGCCGGGCATCGCGGGATTCGACGGCGCAATTGTTGGAAGGCGGTTGCGGCGCGGTCGCGGAGCGCGCCCCGCATGAAGGCTCAGACAATCCCCTACCCTCGCCGTCATCCCGGGCGAAGACCCGGCAACTGTGTGGTCACGGGTTGAATGAGAGGTGTTGTCGGAGCATGGCGTTGGCGATGACTAGGATCTTTCTGGCGATAGCGATGAGGGCGACCTTGGGTGGCTTTCCGGCGTTGATCATGCGTCGGTAGGCGTCTGCGAAGCGTTGCTCGATCCGGGCGGCGCAGACGGCTGCCATGTAGAGGGCCTCGCGGACGCGCCGTCGTCCGCCGTGGATGCGGCGACTGCCGCGGAACTGACCACTGTCGACATTGTAGGGTGCCAGGCCAGCCAGCGCGGCGATGGTCTTGGGAGAGCGCTGGCCGAGTTCGGGCAGCAGGGCGATCAGCGTGGCGCTGGCGACGGGGCCGACGCCGGGGATTGAGCGCAGCCGCGCCTCAGCACCGGCGAGATCGGCCGAGGCCTTGATGCAGGCCTGAATGGTGCGCTCCAGCGCCGCGATGCGGATGTCGAGCCAGGCCAGGGTCTCGCGGATGTCGTCGGCGATCTCGTCGCTGCATCCCTGCCGTCGGGTGCGTTCCTGCTTGCGCATGGCGACGAGCTGGTCGCGACGCTTGTGCAACTCCGCCAGACGGTTGCGCTCCGGGGAGCGCGGCTGGCGGGGCGCGGGACGAAGCGTCTGGGCCATGGCGGCGAGCATGCGCGCATCGATCCGGTCGGTCTTGGCGAGAACGCCGGTGGCGCGGGCGAAGTCACGCGCCCGGGCCGGATTGACGCGAACGAAAGCGATGCCGGCCTCTGTCAGGGCCTGAGCGAGGACCCGGTCGTACGGACCGGTCGCCTCGAACACGACGAGGATATCGCCATGCCGCCAAGGTTCGAGCCTTTGCGCGATCGCCTCGGCTTGATTGGCGATGCGTTCGGCCACGCCCACGGCGCCGTCGAACAGATCCAGATGGGCTTTGGAGATGTCGCAACCGACAAAGCCAGGGTGTATCTTCATGATGCCTATCCCTGTGCTGCGAGGTCCGTCACCACGGCCTCGATCAACTGTTCAGGCTTGGGTATCGAAGCAGGCGGACGAGGACCGGGCCGGCTCACGGTCTCGAAGACCAGGGATCCAACGATCTCTCGTCCGCCACCCCATCATCGCACAGCTTCAACACACAGGGATCCATTCAGCCGGGTTGGTCGAAGTCCCGCCCTACCCCGCCGCCGTCATCTCCCGCAGACGCTCGACAGCCTGTCGCACCAGCGGGTCGAGGTCGGCGCCGCCTGAATCCAGATGGGCCAGGATGCCGGCGCGCATCCTCGGATCCCAGAACTTGCGCAGATGATCGGCGATCGCGGCCGGCGCCTGCTCCGCGCCCTGGCTGGCGAAGAACTTGCCAATCTGGTTCGCCATGTGGACGAGCTTTTCGGACGTGCGCTCAGACATGGGCGGCGGCTTCCTCGGCAATGCGGTCGGGGTGGGTGAAAACTTCAAAGCCGTCACCGCGCGCGATGGCGACCAGTGTGATGCCCGCGGCTTCCGCCGTGCGGACGGCAAGCGCAGTCGGCGCCGAGACGGCGACGATCAGCGGTGCGCCCAGCATCGCCGTCTTCTGCACCATCTCAACCGAGACCCGGCTGGTCAAAAGAACCATGCCCGAGGCCACATCGACGCCGCCCCGCGCGAGGGCGCCGCAGAGCTTGTCGAGCGCATTGTGGCGGCCGACATCCTCGCGCAGCGCCACGACGCCCTCGCCGACCCGGGCAAAGGCGGCGGCATGCATCGCGTGGGTCTCGCGGTTGAAGAGCTGCAGCGGCGCCAGCGCGGCGAGCGCGGCCCGGATTTCCAAGGCGCTCACGCGCATCGCCTCGCCAAGGACAGGCAGGGAGCGCATCGCCTCGCTGAGGCTGTCGATGCCGCAGAGGCCGCAGCCGGTCGGCCCGGCCATATAGCGCCGGCGGCTCGCCAGCGCCTGGCCGCGCGAGGCGGCGAGCCACATGCGCAATTCGACGCCGATCGCCTGCTCCACGATCTCGAAGCGCTCGATCTCGGAGGGATGCTGAATGATCCCCTCCGACAGGCTGAAGCCGACGGCGAAATCCTCCAAGTCCGACGGAGTCGCCATCATCACGGCCTGCGTGCTGCCGTCATAGGTCAGCGCGACGGCGACCTCCTCGGGAATCGCGCGCTCGCCGGCCGACGCGCCCTCGGCGCGCCAGAGCGTCCTCGGCACGCGGAGAAAGGGCGGTTGCATCCCCTACTCCGCCGCCTCGACATGCGGCGCGATCCGGCGGCTTTGGCGCGCCTGCTCGTCATAGTCCTCCTGCCAGGCGGTCGGACCGTTGGAGGGCATGACCTGTACCGCCGTCACCTTGTATTCCGGGCAATTGGTGGCCCAGTCGGAGAAGTCGGTGGTGACGACGTTCGCCTGGGTGCCGGGGTGATGGAAGGTCGTGTAGACGACGCCCGGCGCGACGCGCTCGGTGATCAAAGCGCGGAGACTGGTTTCGCCGGACCGGCTGGCGAGCTTGACCCACTGGCCATCCTGGATGCCGCGCTGCTCGGCGTCGTGCGGATGGATCTCCAGCCGGTCCTCGCCATGCCAGACGACATTCTCGGTCCGCCGCGTCTGCGCGCCGACATTGTATTGCGACAGGATGCGCCCGGTGGTGAGCAGCAGCGGGAAGCGCGGGCCGGTGCGCTCGTCGGTCGCGACATATTCGGTGACCATGAAGCGGCCCTTGCCGCGCACGAAGCCATCGATATGCATGACCGGCGTGCCCAGCGGCGCCTTCTCGTTGCAGGGCCACTGCACCGAGCCCTCGGCGTCGAGCTTGGCGTAGGAGACGCCGGCAAAGCTCGGCGTCAGCGCCGCGATCTCGTCCATGATCTCGGACGGATGGGCGTAGTGCATGTCGAAGCCCATGGCCTGGGCGATATCGAGCGTGATCTCCCAGTCCGCCTTGCCGGATTTCGACGGCATCACCTTGCGCACGCGCTGGATGCGGCGCTCGGCATTGGTGAAGGTGCCGTCCTTCTCCAGGAAGGTCGAGCCCGGCAGGAAGACATGGGCGTAATTGGCGGTCTCGTTGAGGAACAGGTCCTGCACGACGACGCATTCCATCGCCGCGAGGCCGGCCGCGACATGCTTCGTGTCGGGGTCGGACTGCAGGATGTCCTCGCCCTGGACATAGAGGCCTTTGAAGAAACCATCGACGGCGGCATCGAGCATGTTGGGGATGCGCAGGCCCGGCTCGCTGTCGAGCGGCACGCCCCAGAGTGATTCGAACAAATGCCGCGTCTCGTCGCCCGAGACATGGCGATAGCCGGAAAGCTCGTGCGGGAACGAGCCCATGTCGCAGGCGCCCTGGACATTGTTCTGCCCGCGCAGCGGGTTCACGCCGACGCCGGGGCGGCCGATATTGCCGGTCGCCATGGCAAGGTTGGCGATCGCCATCACGGTGGTCGAGCCCTGGCTGTGCTCGGTGACCCCGAGGCCGTAATAGATCGCGCCATTGCCCCCGGTGGCGTAGAGCCGGGCGGCAGCGCGGATGTCCTCGGCCGGAACGCCGGCCAGTTCGGCAATCGCCTCCGGGCTGTGGCGCGGGTCGGCGACGAAGGCGGCCCAGTCCTGGAACTCGTCCCAGTCGCAGCGCTCGCGAACGAAATGCTCGTCGGCCAGCCCTTCTGTGACGACGACATGCGCCAGCGCCGTCAGCACGGCGACATTGGTGCCGGGGCGGAGCGGCAGGTGATAGGACGCCTCGACATGCGGCATGCGCACGAGGTCGATGCGGCGCGGATCGAGCACGATCAGCTTGGCGCCCTCGCGCAGCCGCTTCTTCATGCGCGAGCCGAAGACGGGATGCGCATCGGTCGGGTTGGCGCCGATCAGCAGGATGACGTCGGACTGCTCGACGGAATCAAAGTCCTGCGTGCCGGCCGAGGTGCCATAGGTCTGGCTCAGGCCATAGCCGGTCGGCGAATGGCAGACGCGGGCGCAGGTATCGACATTGTTGTTGCCGAAGCCGCCGCGGATCAACTTTTGGACGAGGAAGGTTTCCTCATTTGTGCAGCGCGACGAGGTGATGCCGCCGATCGACAGACGGCCATATTTCGCCTGGATGCGCTTGAACTCGGACGCCGTGTGGGCGATCGCCTCTTCCCAGGACACTTCGCGCCAGGGCTGGTCGATGCTTTCTCGGATCATCGGGTTGAGGATGCGCTCCTTGTGGCTGGCATAGCCCCAGGCGAAGCGTCCCTTGACGCAGGAATGGCCCCGGTTCGCCTTGCCATCCTTCCACGGAACCATGCGCACGACCTCGTTGCCGCGCATCTCGGCCTTGAAGGTGCAGCCGACGCCGCAATAGGCGCAGGTGGTAATGACCGAATGCTCGGGCTGGCCGATCTCGATCACCGTCTTTTCCGTCAGGGTCGCGGTCGGACAGGCCTGCACGCAGGCGCCGCAGGAAACGCATTCCGAGCCGAGGAAGCTCTCTTCCATGCCGGGAGAAACGACGGAATCAAAGCCGCGCCCGGCAATCGTCAGCGCGAAGGTGCCCTGCACTTCCTCGCAGGCCCGCACGCAGCGCGAACAGACGATGCATTTCGACGGGTCATAGGTGAAATAGGGGTTCGAACTCGTCGAGGCCCGGATTGGGGTGGTTGTGCCCCTCATGGCCATAGCGCACATCACGGAGGCCAACCGCGCCCGCCATGTCCTGCAGCTCGCAATCGCCATTGGCGGCGCAGGTCAGGCAGTCGAGCGGGTGGTCGGAGATATAGAGCTCCATCACGCCCTTGCGCAGGCGCTTCAGCCGGTCGGTCTGGGTCTTCACCACCATGCCCGGCATGACCGGCGTGGTGCAGGAGGCGGGCGTTCCCGCCCTGCCCTCGATCTCGACCAGGCAGAGGCGGCAGGAGCCGAACGCCTCGACCATGTCGGTGGCGCAAAGCTTCGGGATCGCCGTGCCCATCTCGCTCGCAGCGCGCATGATCGAGGTGCCTTCCGGCACGGTCATGGTCTCGCCATCGATGGTCAGCGTCACCATCGTCTCGGACTTGGAGCGCGGCGTACCGTGATCGATCTCGTGGATGAGCGACATGGCGATCTCCTAGCGTGCGGCTTCGAGGACCGGCGTCGTGGCGCCGAAATCCTCGGGGAAATGGTGGAGCGCACTGATGACAGGATAGGGCGTAAAGCCGCCCAGTGCACAGAGGGAGCCGAATTTCATCGTGTGGCAGAGGTCTTCGAGCACGACGAGGTTCTTCTCGCGGTCTTCGCCGCGGACGATCCTGTCGACCGTCTCGACCCCGCGCGTGGAACCGATGCGGCACGGCGTGCATTTGCCGCAGGATTCGATCGCGCAGAATTCCATCGCGAACCGCGCCTGCTTCGCCATGTCGACCGTATCGTCGAAGATGACGATGCCGCCATGGCCGATCAGGCCGTCCTTGCCGGCGAAGGCTTCGTAGTCGAACGGCGTATCGAACAGGGCGCGCGGGAAATAGGCGCCGAGCGGGCCGCCGACCTGCACGGCGCGGACGGGGCGGCCGGATGCCGTGCCGCCGCCGATCTCGTCGACCAACTCGCCGAGGGTGACGCCGAAGGCGACCTCATAGAGGCCGCCATGCTTCACATTACCGGCGATCTGGATCGGCATCGTGCCGCGCGAGCGGCCCATCCCGAAATCGCGATAGGCCGTTGCCCCTTCGGCGAGAATGATCGGCACGGTCGCCAGCGAAATCACGTTGTTGATGACGGTCGGCTTGCCGAACAGGCCCTTATGCGCCGGCAACGGCGGCTTGGCCCGCACGACGCCGCGCCGGCCTTCGAGGCTTTCCAGCAGCGCCGTTTCCTCGCCGCAGACATAGGCCCCGGCGCCGACCCGCACTTCCATGTCGAAGTCGAACGCCGAGCCGGCAACCGCCCGGCCCAGATAGCCCGCCGCGCGGGCGTTGCGGATCGCCTCTTCCATCCGGGCGACGGCATGCGGATATTCCGAGCGGATATAGAGATAGCCGCGCGTCGCGCCGACGGCGATGCCTGCGATCGTCATGCCCTCGATCAGCACGAAGGGATCGCCCTCGATGATCATGCGATCGGCGAAGGTGCCGCTATCGCCCTCATCGGCATTGCAGACGATGTATTTCTGCTCGGCATCCGTCGCCGCGACCGTGCGCCACTTGATGCCGGTCGGGAATCCGGCGCCGCCGCGTCCCCGCAGGCCGGATTGCACGACTTCCTCGATCGTCGCTTCCGCGCCGAGGACGAGCGCCTTCTCCAGCCCCTTGTAGCCGCCATGGGCGCGATAATCGTCCAGCGAACGCGGATCGACGATGCCGCAGCGCGCGAAGGTCAGGCGCGTCTGGCGCTTCAGCCAGGGGATCTCTTCCGTCGATCCGAGCAGCAGAGCGTGCGGCTCTCCGGCCAGCATCGCCTCGAGCAGCGCCGGAACGTCGTCGGCCGAGACCGGGCCATAGGCGACGCGGCCGGCAGCCGTCTCCACCTCGACCATCGGCTCCAGCCAATAGAGGCCGCGCGAACCGTTGCGGACGATGTCGAGCGTCAGCCCCTTGGCTGTCGCCGCCGCCTCGAAGGCCGTGGCGACTTCGTCCGCACCGACCGCGACCGCACCGGCATCGCCGGGAATGAAGAACCGCGCGCTCACGCCTGCGCCTCCGAGACAAGCCGATCCAGCCGGCGCGCGTCGAGCCTGCCGATCACGCGGCCATCCAGCATGGCGGACGGCGCCGTGGCGCAAAGCCCGAGGCAGTAGATCGGCTCCAGCGTGACGCGGCCATCCGCCGTCGTCTCGCCGAACCGGATGCCCAGCGCCTGTTCCGCGCGGGTCGCGAGCGCATCGGCGCCCATGGACTGGCAGGCCTCGGCCCGGCAAAGCTTCAGCACATGGCGACCGGCCGGCTTGCGTCGGAAGTCGTGATAGAAGGTGACGACGCCATGCACCTCGGCGCGCGAGAGGTTCAGCGCGTCGGCGATCATCGGCTCGACGGCTTCCGGCACGAAGCCGAACGTCGCCTGGATGGCGTGGAGGATCGGAAGCGCCGGCCCCTCGCAATCCAATTGGGCTGCGATGATCTCGGCGGCGCGCGCTGCGCTCCATGGCTCGGGGGAATTCACGACGAACGACCACTCCCAAATTAGAATCGTCGCAAGGTGCCGCTAATCCCGGATGCAATCAACCGTTCGATCGCTCCGGCAGGCCATACAACTCAAAAGTGTGACCGGCCGGCCCTGAAACGAAAAAAGGCGCGTCCTCGCGGACGCGCCTTTTAGATCAATGGATCGGCGGCTCAGTTGGCGGAGCCGCGTTCCTTGTTCTGCTGCTCGATGAGCTTCTTGCGGTTCTCTTCGGCGTTCTTCTGCAGCTGGTCCTGCAGCGCGTCGCGGCGCGCCTTGCCGGCAGCGCGGTCGAGACCCTCGCCATCCACCACCTTGGTGAAGCCGGCGAGCGAGAACGGGAACACCATCGGCTTGCCCTGCGGGTTGAGCGAGATCGCAACGACCTTGCCCCCCTTCTTCATCGACGAGATGAAGGCTGCGTCGATCTCGGCCTGGGCGTAGCAGACGCTCGGCTCGCAGACGACGTACTTCAGCTCGGCCGGCTTGTTCTGGTCAACCTGGACGCGCAGGCCCGGCTGGATCAACTGGCCGGTGAGCACGACGGCGGTCAGCGCCATCTTGGGCTCGCCTTCGAGCTGGCGGATCTGCAGCGAAGCGATGAACTGGTTCGTTTCGGCGCGAAGTTCCTGCGAGGTGATGCAGAGCTTCTTCTTGGACTGCGGGTCCTGGCCGCATTCCTTGACCCAGGGCGAAGCCGGCGGCGCTGCGTTCGCAGCGGCGGCGGGCGCCTTGGCGGCCGGGGCCTTGGCGGGGGCGTCAGCCGGTGCGTCCTGGGCGAATGCCACGGGAGCGGACAGCGCCATGATCAGCGCGGCAGCAGCCAGATGCGGCACCCGAACCAGGCCAGAATTCCAACGATGCGACATCGAGCGTGTCCTTGCGTTTATCTCAAAACCCTGCGCTTCGGCGACCGACGGTTCCTGCTGATGTCGCAGGCTGCCATGCGCCGAGGCTGGATGACCAGCAATTGAGGCGACACGGTGACGGAGAAGCTTCGGCGCATCAATAGCCGGACCGCGCTGGGATTTCTAGCTGGCACAAGATTGCCCCAGTGCTCGTGCTACGCTTTTTTTCATTCGATTCGTGGCCCGAGCCGTCTCGGGAGGAGTTTGTCATGCCGATCGGCACCCTTTGGCCCAAGGCCGCTATCCTCGCCTTCGCTGTATTCGCGACCTTGCCTTACGCGGGAACCGCTTTGGCCGAGCCGCGCCACGGCCTGGCCATGCATGGCGAGCCAAAGCTGCCGGCGGATTTCGACCACCTGCCCTATGCCGATCCCGCCGCGCCGAAGGGCGGCAGAATCACCTACGCCTTCGTCGGCAGCTATGACAGCCTCAACCCTTTCATCGTGAAGGGCGCGGAGACGACGGCGCGCGGCATCTGGGACGTGTCGCTCGGCAACAACGTGTTCGAGGCGCTGATGACGCGCAACCGCGACGAGGCCTTCACCCTCTACGGCCTGCTGGCCGAGAGCGTCGAGGTCCCCGACGATCGCAGCTCGATCACCTTCAACCTCAATCCGAAGGCGCGCTTCTCTGACGGCAAGCCGGTGACGCCCGAAGACGTGATCTTCACGCTCGAGATCCTGCGCGACAAGGGGCGGCCGAACTACCGCTCCTGGTACTCCAAGGTGAAGACGATCGAGAAGGTGGGCGAGTATGGCGTCCACATGACCTTCGCCGACGGCGCCGACCGCGAGTTGCCGCTTCTGATCGGCCTGATGCCGATCCTTCCGAAACACGCTACCGACGTCGAGAATTTCGACCGCTCGACCCTGAAGCCGCTGATCGGCAGCGGCCCCTATCTGATGGGCGACATCAAGCCCGGCGAGCGTTTCACGCTGAAGCGCGATCCGAACTATTGGGGCAAGGACCTGCCGATCAAGCGCGGCTTCGACAATTTCGACGAGATCCGCATCGACTATTACCGCAGCCGCAGCTCGATGTTCGAGGCCTTCAAGAAGGGTCTTTACGACGTCAACGCCGAGGCCGACCCGGCCACCTGGCGCAGCGGCTATGACTTCCCGGCCGTCGCCGATGGGCGCGTCGTCAAGGAGAGCTTCGAGACCGGCGTGCCGAAGGGCATGCTCGGCTTCGCCATGAACACCCGCCGGCCGATCTTCGAGGATGTCCGCGTGCGCCAGGCGCTGGCCTCGCTGCTCGATTTCGAATGGCTCGACAAGAACCTGTTCTTCGGCGTCTACCAGCGCAATGCCAGCTATTTCGAAGGGTCGGAACTGTCGTCGATCGGCATCCCGGCTTCCGACAAGGAAAAGGCGCTGCTGGTCGAATTCCCCGGCGTGGTCGAGCCCGACGTGCTCGACGGCACCTACCGCCCGGCGAAAAGCGACGGCACCGGCGGCGACCGCAAGCTGCTGCGCTCGGCGCTCGACCTACTGCAATCGGCAGGATACGAGCTGAAGGGCAATACGCTGATCAACACGGCCACCGGCCAGCCGCTGGCCTTCGAGCTGCTGCTCAAGGACCGCGAGCAGGAACGCGTCGGCCTCGCCTATGCCCGCACGCTGTCGCGCGTCGGCATCAAGGCGACCATCCGCACGGTCGACTCGGCGCAGTACGAGCGCCGCGTGCAGGAATTCGACTTCGACATGATCATGACGTCCTGGCCGTCATCGCTGTCGCCCGGAAACGAGCAGAACTTCCGCTGGTCCAGCACCCAGGCCGACGTGACCGGCTCCTACAACTATGTCGGCGCCAAGAGCCCGGCGATCGACGCGCTGCTGAAGGACATTCTCTCGGCCGAGAAGCGCGAGGATTTCATCGAGTCGGTCCGTGCCCTCGATCGCGTGCTGATCTCGCAGCATTATGTCGTGCCGCTCTATTACCTGCCGGAGCAATGGGTCGCCCGCTGGACCCGCGTCGGCCACCCGGAAAAGCAGGCGATCGCCGGCTACACCTACCCGACCTGGTACCAGTCGGCCAACTAGCCCGCCCGCATCGCCTTGGCCAGCAGCAGGCTGAGCCAATGCCGGAACATGCGACTGCGCGAGTTCATCTGCGCGCGCAGCTGATCGTTCTCGCGCAAAACAACCTCGTAGAGGCCGCGATGGGCCAGCGCGCGGAGATCCTCCGTGCCGCCCTCGCCCTCGGCGACGGATTGCAGCAGCTTCAGCAGCAGCGCATCGCCGTATACGGCGTCGCCGGGCTCGAAAAGATTGGCCCAGCGTGCGCCGTAATGCTCGATCTCCAGGAAACTCGCCTGCGCATCGACCGGCTTGTAGACCTCGAAGGTCCGCGTGACCGATAGCGTCGCCGCGCTTTCCAGCGGGCCGACCCAGCTTGGGTCGCGATCATAGAACCATGGCTGGGCGATCCAGTGTCGCAGCTGCGCGTCGGTGACGAAATAGCCGCCCGAATGCGGATTGCTCGGCGCGATGAAATCGATCCGCCGACCGTGCCAGTCGCCGGAGAGATGTGTCGCCTGGCCTTCATGGACGAAGCGTCCATGCCGCTCGCCGAGATCGGGATCGATGATGAACTTGGCCGGCGTTCCGGTCTTCGACACTTCGCAGCGGTGCGGCTGCAGCAGGCAGCGCTCTGAGAACGTCTCGACGAACCAGCGCAGCTTCTCGAAATGCGCCGGGTCAAGCAGGATGAGATCATCCTCCAGCATGCCATAGAAATCATACTGCCCTACCCGCTCGCGCAGGATCCGCTGCGCCTCGAAGGGCAACGTCATCGGCGGCCCGTCGAAGAGCACGGCCTCAAAGGCGCCCGGCGCGAGATCGAGGCGGTCGAGCACGTTGTGGCCTTCTACCGTGACCACGACGATGTCGAGGCTGTCCGCGGTCGACGGCGCCTGCCCCGGCCGCACCGGAACGTGGCTCGGGCCGAAATTCCGGTGCAGCGTCACGATCTGCTCGCTCAGCGCGGCGAGGCGCGGCAGCCGCGCCCCGGCGCTGCCGTAATAGGCGCCGGTCCCGTTAGTCTGGGGACTGCCACCACAGTAATGCGCGATCACCACCAGCAGCTTCATCGACGCCCCCGCCCGATGGCCGTTTCCGGCCGAACTACGCAGCCTTCTTGCGGCCTTCCTCGGCCATGCGCGCGAGCTGGGTCAGGATCACCGCCGTGCCCTTCAGGCGTTGCTCCGGCTTTTCCCAGTCGCGGATCAGCACGATCTTCTGGTCCGGGCGAACCTTCGCCAGGCTGCCCTGCTCGCCGATATAGCGGATCAGGCCGGCCGGATTGGCGAAGGTCGAGTTTCGGAAGGCGATGACGATGCCCTTCGGGCCGGCATCGACCTTCTCGACATTCGCCTTGCGACATAGTGCCTTGATGTAGACGATCTTGAGCAGGTGCTCGACCTCGTCCGGCAACGGGCCGAAGCGGTCGATCAGCTCCGCGCCGAAGCTGTCGATCTGCTCCGCCTCCTCCAAGTCGCCGAGGCGGCGATAGAGCGACAGGCGCAGCTGCAGGTCCGGCACATAGGTCTCCGGCAGCATGACCGGCGTGCCGACCGTGATCTGCGGCGACCAGCGGCCGTCGGATTCGGTTTGCTCCGTGCCGCCATCGCGAAGCGCCGCCACGGCCTCCTCCAGCATCTGCTGGTAGAGCTCGAAGCCGACTTCCTTGATGTGGCCGGACTGTTCCTCGCCCAGCAGATTGCCGGCGCCGCGAATGTCGAGATCGTGGCTCGCGAGCTGGAAGCCGGCGCCCAGCGTGTCGAGCGACTGCAGCACCTTGAGGCGGCGATCCGCCATGGCCGTCAGGCGCTTCTCGGCCGGCACGGTGAACAGCGCATAGGCGCGCGTCTTCGAGCGGCCGACGCGGCCACGCAACTGGTAGAGCTGCGCCAGGCCGAACATGTCGGCGCGGTGCACGATCAGCGTGTTGGCGGTCGGGATATCGAGGCCGGATTCGACGATCGTGGTCGAGAGCAACACGTCATAGGCGCCCTCGTAGAACGCCGTCATGATGTCCTCGAGCTCGGTCGGCGGCATCTGGCCATGCGCGATCGCGACCTTCACCTCGGGTACGAACTTCTCCAGGAATTCCTTGCGGTCGGCGAGGTCGGAAAGGCGCGGACAGACATAGAAGCTCTGGCCGCCGCGATAGCGCTCGCGCAGCAGCGCCTCGCGAACCACCAGCGCGTCGAACGGCGAAATGAACGTCCGGACCGCCATGCGGTCGACCGGCGGCGTGGTGATCAGCGACAGTTCGCGAACCCCCGTCAGCGCCAGCTGCAGCGTGCGCGGGATCGGCGTGGCGGAGAGCGTCAGCACATGCACGTCGGCGCGGATCTCCTTCAGCCGCTCCTTGTGCTTGACGCCGAAATGCTGCTCCTCGTCGATGATCAGCAGGCCGAGATCGCGGAACTCGATGCCCTTGCCGAGCAGCGCATGGGTGCCGACGACGATATCGACCTGACCCTCCTTGATGCCCTTCTTGGTTTCCGCCAGATCCTTGGCCGAGACGAGGCGCGAGGCCTGCTCGACGCGGATCGGGAAACCGGCGAAACGGGCCTGGAAGGTGCGGAAATGCTGGCGCGACAGCAGCGTCGTCGGCACGACGACAGCGACCTGCTTGCCGCTCATCACCGCGACGAAGGCGGCGCGCAGCGCCACTTCCGTCTTGCCGAAGCCGACATCGCCGCAGATCAGGCGGTCCATCGGCGTGCCGGCGCCGAGATCGGCAATGACCGCCTCGATGGCGGCGAGCTGGTCTTCCGTCTCCTCATAGGGGAAGCGGGCGGCGAACTCGTCATAGAGGCCATCGGCCGGCGCCAAGGGTTCGGCGTGGCGCATGGCGCGTTGCGCGGCGACCTTGATCAACTGGCCCGCCATGTCGCGGATGCGCTGCTTCAGCTTGGCCTTGCGCGCCTGCCAGGCGACGCCGCCGAGCTTGTCGAGCGTCGCCTCGGTATCTTCCGAGCCATAGCGCGACAGCAGCTCGATGTTCTCGACCGGCAGATAGAGCCGGTCGCCGCCCTGATAGACGATCTCGAGGCAATCATGCGGCGCGCCGGCGGCCGTGATCGTCTTCAACCCGGTGAAGCGGCCAATGCCATGGTCGACATGGACGACGATGTCGCCTTCGGAAAGGCCGGTCACTTCGCTCAGAAAGTCGGAGGCGCGCTTCGAGCGCTTGCGCGGGCGCACCAGGCGGTCGCCCAGAATGTCCTGCTCGCCGATGATGACCATGTCCGGCGTCTCGAAGCCGGCTTCCAGGCCCAGCACGCCGAGGCCGACCACGCCCTTGCCGAGCTTTTCGGCCGAGGCCCAGTCGTCGATCCGCTCCACCCGCTTCAGGCCGTGATCGTCAAGCACCTGCGCCAGGCGGTCGCGCGCGCCGTCGCTCCAGGAAGCGATGATGACGCGCTTCTTCTCGCGCAGCCCGCCGATATGGGCGATGACCGCATCGAAGACGTTGACGTCGCCGGCCGTGCGTTCCGCCGCGAAGGTGCGGCCATGCCGGCCGCCGAGATCGGCGACCATGGTGTCGTCCGGCTCGGCGAACGGCGTCATGCGCAGCAGCGGCGCCGTCTTCTCGCGGCCCTGCCATTCCTCGCGGGTCAGATAGAGCTGGTCCGGCGGCACCGGCCGGTAGGGCACGCCGCCCTGCGCCTGCCCCATGCCGCTCTTGCGCGCGTCGTAATGGTCCTTGATGTCGTCGAAACGCTCGGCGATCGCTTCCTCGACCAGATGGTCGAGCACCAGCGGCGCATCCGGCAGGTAGTCGAAGATCGTATCGAGACCGTCGACGAACAGCGGCAGCCAATGCTCGACGCCGGTATAGCGACGGCCGTCGCTGACGGACTGGTAGAGCAGGTCTTCGCGGTCGGTCGCGCCGAACATCGCCACATAGCGCGCGCGGAAGCGGGCGATCGCTTCGGGCGACAGCACCAGTTCGCTCATCGGCACGAGATCGAGGCGCTTCTTCTGCGCCACGGTGCGCTGGCTCTCGACATCGAAGGAGCGGATGGAATCGACGGTATCGCCGAAGAAATCGACGCGGACCGGCTCGCCCTGACCGGCGGCGAACAGGTCGATGATGCCGCCGCGCACGGCATATTCGCCGGCCTCGCGCACGGTCGAGGTGCGCAGGAAGCCGTTATCCTCCAGCCAGCCGACAAGCCGGTCCATCGACATCTGGTTGCCGCTGGCGATCGACAGGCTCTGGCGCGCGACCTGGTCGCGCTTCGGCAGGCGCTGCACGGCGGCATTGACGGTGGTGAGCACGACCAGCGCGCGCCCCTTCACCGGCTGGTAGTTGGCGAGATAGGAAAGCGCCGCCATCCGCCTGGCAACGACCGCCGTATTCGGCGACACGCGGTCATAGGGCATGCAGTCCCAGGCCGGCAGGGCCACCACCTCGGTCCCGGGCGAGAAGAATCGCATCGCCTGTTCGAGATCGGCCATGCGGTTGCCGTCGCGCGCCACGACCAGCACGAAGGGCAGACCTTCGCGCGCGGCGAGCGCTGCGATATCGGCGACGACCTTGCCGTCAAAGCCGTCGGGAACGCCCGAAAGCACCGTCGACGGACGGCCGAGAATGTACGGGAATGTGACCATTACGCCTAACGGGGAGTGGCGCCGGTAAAGGCGGCGAGCTTCTGGAAGAATGCGGTATTGACGTCGTCCGGCGTCGGGGCCTCTCCCGTCAGCCAGATCAGCAGATCGCGATCCTGTTCCTCCATCAGACTTTCCAGGAGGTCGAGTTCGCCATCATCAAGCGTTGCGATGTGGGCATCGGCGAAGCGGCCGAGGATCAGGTCCATCTCGCGCATGCCGCGATGCCAGCAGCGAAAATGGGTACGCCGGCGGCGAACGTCCAGCCCGTCGCTCGACAATGTCGTGCCGCTCATCCTTCACTCCGCCGCTCATGTCCGATGCGGCGTGATATAGCCCCCCGGCAGCCCGTTGTCAGCCTCGCAGGCCCGATGCCGATCAACTCCGCCGCCCGAGCCTCGAGTGTTCACGCATCGAGGTCGGTCCCGCCGCAAAAGTTGACGCTCCCCGACCGGCGACGGGCCTTGCCCACAGGGCTATCCACGACGAGGCGCGGACGACGTCGCCTGCCCCTCGCCCTATCCCCATCCAGGCCGCCGGATGCGCCTCCCGGCGCAAACCGCAGGCTGCCGCCATTGCCGCGCCGCGTGCCTTATTTCAGCAAGTTTTCGTCAACCGTCTTCGATCACCAGACGCTAACCCTGCCCATCATCGCCGGGCCGTTAACCATGTCTCTTAAGCTCTGGGGGGCGGATCGCATGGCATTGTCGCTTCAACAGAGAGCGGGCCCAGTCAACCGGGCCAACCCCTTAAGGTCCCGTTAACCGGACCGAAGCGAGGCAGTGATGGAGTGCAAGGCAATGGCAAACGCAACGGTTCAGGCGGCACATGGCGTTCGTGGCAACGACCTGCGACTCGACCCCTTCGCGCTGCCGGTCCGCTACTCCGCCACTCTCGCCGGTCCGGCTTCCGCCACCACGCCGGCCGTCTACATCGACCGTGAGCTGGCCATCGTCAAGCGCCGCCTCGGCGGCATCCCAACCACCCTCTCCACCCCGGTCAGCGCCTTTCGCGGCGTCGCCGTGCGGATGACCGGCGATGCCGAGACCGGCGCGATCCGCACCACCGTCGAACTGATGCACCGCGATCCCGCCATGTCGCTGCCGCTGGTCGTCGTCGAAGACCTAGGCGATGGCGAGGATGTCGCCGCCGACTGGCAGGCCTGGGGCCGCGCGCTCGGTCTGCCGCTGCTGATCGTCGACGCCGACGGCACCGTCCGCGCTCCGCTCGACCAGATGGGTCCGCTCGTCGTTGGTGCCGCCAAGTCCCGCCGCGCCCCCTCCTCGCTGACCGGCCGCCGCCCGCGCTTCCTGAAGCGCCGCAAGACCGGCTTCTACAAGGAAGTCGAGACGCTCTACGGCCGCGAGATCATCGCCCGCGACTGAACATTCCTCACGGCTCGAACAGCACAAGGCTCGCGGGCGAATGCGCCAGCGGGCGCACGGAGACGCCGCTGAAGCCGGCGGCCCGCGCAATCTCTCCCAGCCCGCTCGCCGTGTAGGCATCGCCCTGCGGCGTCGTGGCCAGCATCACCAGCGCAAACGCCGCCGGGAATGGCGGCGAGACCCGGTCCTCGTTCGGCACGAATTCGACCGCCAGCACCCGGCCGCCCGGCGCGAGGCTGCCCCGCACCTTCTGCATCAGCCTGGTGCAGGTCGCGATGTCGAAGTGGTGCAGGAAGTTCGGCAGCATCACGAGATCGTAGCCGCCGCCCCAATCTACATCGAAGGCGCTGCCCGCGACCGTCCGGTAGCGCGACGCCACGCCGGCCCGTTCGGCATTGCGCCGGGCGAGTTCGAGCACGGCCGCCCAGTCGACGGCGGTGATCTCCGCGTCCGGCAGCGCCTTGGCGACCTCGATGCCGAACATGCCGTGGCCGGCGGCGATATCGAGGACTTTGCGCGGCCGATCCGGCCAACTCGCCACTTCGGCGGCAACGCCCCCGGCGCTGGCGACGACGAATGGAATCATCGCCTCGGCGAATTTCAGCCAGATCGGATGATCCGGCGCCATGTTGGCGAGACCCATGGAGCCGCCATGGCGCACATAGGTCACCGGATCTTGCAGGAAGAGATCGAGCTGTTCCGGCGCGCTCAGGAAATCGACGACGCTGCCCATATAAGCGGGAGACCTGCGGTCGAGGAAAACTTGGCTGGATGGCGTCAGCCGGTAGTGCGCGCCCGCCTTGGTCATGAAGCCATGCGCGGTCAGGAAATCGCACAGGATGCGGACGCCGCGTTCCGAAGCCCCGGACTTCGCGGCAATCCGATCGCTGGTATCGTCGCCCGCCGCGATCGCCGTGAACACTTCCAGCGAGATCGCCGCCTTCAGCGCCGCGGTCTTGTGGAAGCCGAGAATGGCATCGACGATGCCGGCGGGGTTTACATCGGCAATGGATGCATCGGGCATTGCGGACATGCGCATTCCCTCCCAAGCAGATCGATCCTGAAAATCCTGTCGGCACGGCAATGGCTGGCTCAATTAGCGCGCCAGCCCTGCCGGATCTTCAAGTGACGTGTTCGTGAAGGCGCGGCGCAGTCTCGCGTGGCGTTCAGACCAGGCCGTTGATCACCAGACCGGCGAACAGGATCAATCCCGCCTCGCGGTTGGACTTGAACAGGCGCAGCGCCAGCGCCTCGTTGTCGAGCCGCACGCGGACGACCTGCCAGCCGAGATGCGCGGCCACGAGCGCCAGCCCGGCCCAAGCGACCCAGCCGATCCCGGCGGACCAGAAGGCCCCCGCCCAGAGCAGCACGGCGCCGGCGTAGAGCAGGCCAACGATCTGCGGCGCGCGGTCGCCGAACAGGCGCGCCGTCGAGCGCACGCCCATGATCTTGTCGTCCTCGATGTCCTGCAGCGCGTAGATCGTGTCATAGCCGATCGTCCACAGCACGCCGCCGGCATAGAGCAGCACCGGCGCCAGCGTCAGGCTGCCGAACCAAGCCGACCAGCCCATCAGCGCGCCCCAGGAAAAGGCGAGGCCGAGCACGAGCTGGGGCCAGTCGGTGATCCGCTTCATGAACGGATAGGCGGCGACGACCAGCAACGAACAGAGCGCCAGCACGACCGAAAACCAGTTGAACGACAGGAGCACGGCAAGCCCGGCGAGCGCCTGGAGCACGAGGAAGATCTTGGCGCCGCGGACGCTGACCTGGCCGCTCGGGATCGGCCGCGACCGCGTGCGGGCGACGCCGGCATCCAGGTCGCGGTCGACGATGTCGTTATAGGTGCAGCCGGCGCCGCGCATCGCCACCGCGCCAATCCAGAACAGGACCAGATGCGCGAGATTGGGCCAGGTCGCGCCGACGACGTTGCTCGCCAGCGCCGACGACCACCAGCAGGGCAGAAGCAGCAGCCACCAGCCGATCGGCCGGTCCCAGCGCGCCAGCCGCGCATAGGGACGCAGCCAGGCCGGCGCATGGCGATCGACCCAATTGCCCCGGGCGGCGTCGGCGACGGTTCCAGGACTGAGGCTCATCGGGACTCTCTCGCAATTTCGGATTTCTTGCCGCCTGTCATACCGCCAGTTGCGAAGCCGCGCCAAGCCCATGCGGCGCCCTGGCCGCGCCGGATCGCCGCGCGGCGGGCAGGAAACCCACCGCGCCGCCGCTTTCCGGATTCGACAAGCGAGCCCCTGCTTGCTAAGCGCCGCGCTAGGAATTCAACCACGGGCAGTTGGCATGACCGAGACGCGCATCAACATTCTCCTGATCGGATCAGGCGGCCGCGAGCACGCGCTGGCCTGGGCGCTCCGGAAATCGCCGCGTCTCGGCCAGCTTTTTGCCGCCCCCGGCAATCCCGGCATCGGCGCGCTCGCTGAACTCGTCCGGCTCGATCCGTTCGACCATCACGCGGTGATCGACTTCTGCCGCCACAACATGATCGATTTCGTCATCGTCGGCCCGGAAGCCCCACTGGTTGCCGGCCTCGCCGATGCGCTCGACGGCGCGAACATCCGGGTGTTCGGCCCCGGCCAGGAGGCAGCCCGCCTCGAAGGCTCGAAGGGCTACACCAAGGATCTGTGCGCCGAGGCCAATATCCCGACCGCCGCCTACCAGCGCTTCACCGAGGCCGCCCCCGCGCGCGACTATGCGACCCAGATGGGCGCGCCGATCGTCGTCAAGGCGGACGGCATCGCCGCCGGCAAGGGCGTGGTCGTGGCGGAGACGCTGGACGAGGCGCATGCCGCGATCGACGCCTGCTTCGACGGCGCCTTCGGTTCGGCCGGCGCGGAAGTCGTGGTCGAGGAATGCCTGGTCGGCGAGGAAGCCAGCTTCTTCGCCATCTGCGACGGCGTGAACGCCGTGCCGCTCGCCACCGCCCAGGACCACAAGCGCGTCGGCGACGGCGACACGGGCCCGAACACCGGCGGCATGGGCGCCTATTCGCCCGCCCCGGTGATGACGGACGCGATGATCGAGCGCACCATGGCCGAGATCATCCGCCCGACCATGGCCGCGATGGCGGCCCGCGGCGCGCCGTTCAAGGGCGTGCTGTTCGCCGGCCTGATGATCACCGCCAAGGGGCCGGAACTGATCGAATACAATGTCCGCTTCGGCGATCCGGAGTGCCAGGTGCTGATGATGCGACTGGAGAGCGACCTGCTGGAGCTGCTGCTCGCCGCCGCCGAGGGCCGGCTCGACGGCGTCACGACGCAGTGGCGGGACGAGGCGGCGCTGACCGTCGTCATGGCCGCCAAGGGCTATCCGGGCGACTATGCCAAGGGCACGCCGATCGCCGGCATCGAGGCCGCCGATGCCCTGCCCGGCACCAAGGTGTTCCAGGCCGGCACCGCGCTGGTCGACGGCAAGCTGGTCGCCAATGGCGGCCGCGTCCTCAACGTCACGGCGCTCGGCGCGAGCGTCGCCGAAGCGCAGAAGCGCGCCTATCAGGCCGTCGACACCATCGACTGGCCGGACGGTTTTTCCCGCCGCGACATCGGCTGGCGCGCCGTCTAGGTATTCCGGCGGGAGAGGATTTGTCCCCCCGCCCAACAGTTCCCTACCGCTCGCCCGGAGCGTCGCTCCGCCCCCCTCGCTTTCGGGGCCAGGTGAGACAGAACAAGGAGATACCCCATGTCGGACGAGATCATCGTGCGCGACAGCAACGGAACGCAGCTCAAGGACGGCGATTCCGTCTCCCTGATCAAGGACCTCAAGGTCAAGGGTACGTCGGAGACGATCAAGCGCGGCACGGTGGTGAAGAACATCCGCCTGACCGACGATCCCGACACCTTCGAGTGCAGCACCAAGCAGGTGAAGGGCCTTGTGCTGCGGGCCGAGTTCGTCAAGAAAGCCTGAGCGGGGCTCAGAACAGCAGGCGGCGCAGCGCCTCGCCGAGAGGGGGCAGCAGGCTTGCCTTCGGCAGCAGCGCGACGCCGACCTGCAGGCAGAACGCCACGGCGACGGCACCCGGCAGTAGCGGCAGCGCGCAAAGGATCAGCGCCAGATTGGTCCAGGGTTCCTTCGGCGCGCCCGCCAGGTTCTGCCGGATGTAGCGGGCCTTCAGCACCTGCACCAAGAGCGTGACGATGCTGGCGACCAGCGCCGACAGCGCCATCCAGGCCAGCACGCCGCCGAGCGCCGCCGCCAGTCCCGGCGCCAATTCCTCCCCCTTCTTCGGCAGCGACGCCAGCGTCGCCGCCAGAATGGCGAGGGTGAAGGTGAAGTGGCCGATCAGGAAGTTGAGACAAGGCCGGAACGGGTCCGCCTTCTTCAAATCCGCCTTGGCCAGCTGGTCGATCGCCGCCGCCAGATCCGCACCAGATATCGACATGTACGTCACCCGTCGCACATCGCCGTCGAGTTCCTGCCCGGCCTGCAAGGCATAGCGCGGCCACGCCGGGCCGGCGCCCGATGCCGGGATCAAATCTTTGCGATGATGCGCCGCGCCGGCGCACGGCCGTGCGCGCCGCCCTCTCCTTCCCTCGCGGGTGCGAATCCGGCAGGATCGCCGGCCAACAGACAGATAGATCGCCATGACCACCGTCCGCCGCCTGACCGAAGACATGATCAACCGCATCGCCGCCGGCGAGGTGGTCGAACGGCCGGCGAGCGTCGTCAAGGAACTGGTCGAGAACGCCATCGACGCCGGCGCGAAGCGGGTCGAGATCGTCACCGCCGGCGGCGGCGCGTCGCTGATCCGCGTCACCGATGATGGCGGCGGCATGACGCATGACGATCTCGGCCTCGCCATCGATCGCCATTGCACCTCCAAGCTGGTCGACGATCTGCTCGACATCCGCACGCTCGGTTTCCGTGGCGAGGCGCTGGCCTCGATCGGCTCGGTGGCGCGGCTTTCGATCGCCTCGCGCCATGCCAGCGAGCCGCATGGCTGGGAAATCGTCGTCGAGGGCGGCCTGGTGCATCCGCCGCGCCCGGCCGGGCTCAATTCCGGCACGCGGATTGAGGTCACCGACCTGTTCTTCTCGACCCCGGCCCGGCTCAAGTTCCTGAAGGGCGAGCGCGCCGAGGCGAGCGCGGTCACCGATATCGTCAAGCGCCTCGCCATGGCGCATCCGGAAGTGCGCTTCTCGCTGACCGGCAGTGACCGAGGCGCGATCGACTATGCCGTCGCGCATGGCGACGAACCCTTCGTCGAGCGGCTCGGCCAGATTTTGAGCCAAGATTTCGTCGACAATTCGCTGGCGATCGAGGCGGAGCGCGAAGGCATCCGCCTTTCCGGCTATGCCGGCCTGCCGACCTACAACCGCGCCAACGGACTGCAGCAATTCCTGTTCGTCAATGGCCGCCCGGTGCGCGACAAACTGCTGATGGGGGCGCTGCGCGCCGGCTATGCCGACGTGATGTCCAGGGACCGCCATCCGGTCGCAGCGCTCCGCATCGACCTGGAACCGCATGGTGTCGACGTCAACGTCCATCCGGCCAAGTCCGACGTGCGCTTCCGCGACCCCGGCCTGGTGCGCGGGCTGATCGTCGGTGCGCTGCGCAACGCCATCCACCAGGCCGGCCATCGTTCGGCGACGACCGGTGGCGGCGCCACCATCGCCGCCTTCCGCACCGGCGCACCCGCCACGTCCACGGCATGGAGCAGTTCGGCGCCGATGCCCACCTTCGGCAACACCGCCGCCGCGCCGTCCTGGCGCGACTGGGCCTGCGCCCCCTCGCCGGCGCCCCATTTCGCCGAAGCGGCGCAGCCGGCCTTCGCGGCGGTGAACCAGCCCTCGGCCGATGCACGCGCCAATGCGGTTGCCGCCACCGACCCGACCGACCGGCCGCTGGGGGCGGCCCGGGCGCAGGTGCATGAAAACTACATCATCGCCCAGACCGACCACGGCATCGTCATCGTCGACCAGCACGCGGCGCATGAGCGCTTGGTCTATGAGCGGCTGAAGACGGCGCTCGCCCGCTCCGGCGTGGCGCGGCAGATCCTGCTGATCCCCGACGTCATCGACCTGCCCGAGGATGACGTGGCGCGGCTGCTGAAACGCGCCGACGAACTGGCCGAGCTTGGCCTTGCGATCGAAAGCTTCGGACCCGGCGCGGTCGCGGTGCGCGAAACGCCCGCCCTGCTCGGCGAACTCGACACCCGCTCGCTGCTCATCGAC
This sequence comes from Kaistia sp. UC242_56, assembly GCF_044452255.1. NCBI lineage: Bacteria > Pseudomonadati > Pseudomonadota > Alphaproteobacteria > Hyphomicrobiales > Kaistiaceae > Kaistia > Kaistia sp. UC242_56. Next base: position 2,368,461 of record NZ_JBIOAN010000002.1, on the reverse strand, counting down.
CTCGCCGACGACCTCGCCGAATGGGACGACACGACGCGGCTCAAGGAAAAGCTCGACCATGTCGCCGCGACCATGGCCTGCCACGGCTCGGTCCGCTCCGGCCGCCGGCTGCGGCCGGAGGAGATGGACGCGCTGCTGCGCGAGATGGAAGCGACGCCCGGCTCCGGCCAGTGCAACCACGGCCGCCCGACCTATGTCGAGCTGAAGCTCGCCGACATCGAACGCCTGTTCGGACGACGGTAGGCGCGGAGCCTGTCCCGCGTGGGAGACACGTGGCAATAGCTGCCGTCTCACCACCGGAAGGCTGCCAAATGTCGGCCTTCAGGCGGGCGAGCGAGGCCTGCCCCGTCGCCCCGGCGAAGGCCGGGGCCCATGAACACCGCCCGACGAGTTCCTGGCTCAGCCCTCATACCCTGCGCCGGCGCATCTGGATCCCGGCCTCCGCCGGAATGACGCCGGAGGGTGGGATCGGCGCCGGTGCCATGCCGGCTCGCCGCGGGCGGGTGTTGCGTGCTTCGAGACGACCCTTCGGGTCTCCTCAGCATGTTGAAGGCTGTGCCGCATGAAGTGCGGCTGGGAGATCGACTCGCCCACGCTCATCCAGCGATCACCCTCGCCGTCATCCCCGACGCAGCGAAGCGGAGATCCGGCAACTGTGTGGTCACGGGTTGAATGAGAGGTGTTGTCGGAGCATGGCGTTGGCGATGACTAGGATCTTTCTGGCGATAGCGATGAGGGCGACCTTGGGTGGCTTTCCGGCGTTGATCATGCGTCGGTAGGCGTCTGCGAAGCGTTGCTCGATCCGGGCGGCGCAGACGGCTGCCATGTAGAGGGCCTCGCGGACGCGCCGTCGTCCGCCGTGGATGCGGCGACTGCCGCGGAACTGACCACTGTCGACATTGTAGGGTGCCAGGCCAGCCAGCGCGGCGATGGTCTTGGGAGAGCGCTGGCCGAGTTCGGGCAGCAGGGCGATCAGCGTGGCGCTGGCGACGGGGCCGACGCCGGGGATTGAGCGCAGCCGCGCCTCAGCACCGGCGAGATCGGCCGAGGCCTTGATGCAGGCCTGAATGGTGCGCTCCAGCGCCGCGATGCGGATGTCGAGCCAGGCCAGGGTCTCGCGGATGTCGTCGGCGATCTCGTCGCTGCATCCCTGCCGTCGGGTGCGTTCCTGCTTGCGCATGGCGACGAGCTGGTCGCGACGCTTGTGCAACTCCGCCAGACGGTTGCGCTCCGGGGAGCGCGGCTGGCGGGGCGCGGGACGAAGCGTCTGGGCCATGGCGGCGAGCATGCGCGCATCGATCCGGTCGGTCTTGGCGAGAACGCCGGTGGCGCGGGCGAAGTCACGCGCCCGGGCCGGATTGACGCGAACGAAAGCGATGCCGGCCTCTGTCAGGGCCTGAGCGAGGACCCGGTCGTACGGACCGGTCGCCTCGAACACGACGAGGATATCGCCATGCCGCCAAGGTTCGAGCCTTTGCGCGATCGCCTCGGCTTGATTGGCGATGCGTTCGGCCACGCCCACGGCGCCGTCGAACAGATCCAGATGGGCTTTGGAGATGTCGCAACCGACAAAGCCAGGGTGTATCTTCATGATGCCTATCCCTGTGCTGCGAGGTCCGTCACCACGGCCTCGATCAACTGTTCAGGCTTGGGTATCGAAGCAGGCGGACGAGGACCGGGCCGGCTCACGGTCTCGAAGACCAGGGATCCAACGATCTCTCGTCCGCCACCCCATCATCGCACAGCTTCAACACACAGGGATCCATACCGCCGCGCTGCGTCGCCCAGGCCGCCGGTAACCCGACTGAAAAGATTCCGCATCAAGCTTGGGATGACGGCGGAGCTTGTGTCCGGGCCTGCGTCCGACCTCCCCACGCCGAAAAGCGATGCCGAACGTGGGAAGCGCGATCCGCGCTGTTGCACATGGCGGCGTTCCGCACGATATTCCCGCTCATGAACCGTATTGATCCAGCCGGGCGCGGCGGCGAAGCGCGCATTCGTTATCTCGATGGCGATTACCAGATCCTGTCCCCGGGCGCCTTCGTGCGCTGCGCCGTGACGGGCGGCGTCATTCCGCTCGACGAGCTCAAATACTGGAACGTCGCGCATCAGGAGGCCTATATCGACCCGGCCACCTGCCTCGCCCGCCACAAGCAGCTCGGCCTGACCTGGCGCTAATCTTTGAGACGCAAGGGCGTCTCGATCTCGATCGGGCTCCGGCCCTTCCCCACCTCGGACTTGACCAGGGATCCACGCAGCCGGGTTGGTGGGCGAGTGAGACCGCAATTCCCACGCCACGGCCAAATGGATCCTGCTTTCGCAGGGATGATGGAGCTTTTTGGATCGGCCGAAGGGGCGTTCTGCCGCGTACCGTGAGCGGGCGAAGACGTTTCGCCCCGCGCGGCGTCCGAAGCCGAAATCTCCCCTCTCCGACAGATCGAAATGGACCGCCCTCAACATGCTGACGAGGCCCGAAGGGCCGTCTCGAAGCAGGCAGAGCCGTGGGGCGCGCGCCGCCGCCCGGACACGCTGCTTCCTTCGAGATGGCTTGCTCCGCAAGCCGCCGCAGGATGTGGGTAGCCGGGATGCAGTGAGGGCGTGGCCCCTTACCCAAAGGTCAGTCGCGCACGGTCAATTACTCTTCAAGGAAGCAAGCCCCTCACCCCACCCTCTCCCGCAAGCGGCGAGGGCTTTCAGCCTGCGCGTCGTGGAGACGGAACTCGACCTGCCCCCTCTCCCGCGCGCGGGAGAGGGTTGGGGTGAGGGTCTTGCCCGAAGCCACCAAGCCGGTGCGGCGGCCCCCACCGGCCCCTGCTCAGCCCAATATCACACCTCGACGCCGTAGACGGTCTTGGCTCGTTCCGGGCTGAGATAGCCGTTCTTGACGTCCTCGATCACCGCCGCGCGGTCGCGCTTCTTCGGGTCGCCATAGCCGCCGCCATTGCCGGTCACCACCCGGACGATATCGCCTTGGTTCAGCTCGACGCCGGTCGCAAAAGCGTAGCGCTTGCGGCTGCCGTCCGTCTTGATCACGTCGATATGGTTGCTCGTGCCGTCATGGCCGCCCTGCATGCCCCAGGGCAGGATGCGAGAACGGGTATAGCCGCAGGTCAGGAAATTGCCGTCGGCGCGGACGCGGTAATCCATGCGGATGCCCTTGCCCCCGCGCCACTGGCCCTCGCCGCCCTCTTCCGGGTTCAGCGCCAGCTGGTCGACGAACAGGCCGTAGCGCGCTTCCGCGATCTCGGCCGGGCAGTTGAACGTCTCGCCGTGGAAGCCAGAGAAGATCGCATTGTTGCCGTCGCGGCCGGGCATGGCGCCCCAGCCGCCGATCTCCGGCTCGACGATCGTGTAGTGGCGGCCGGTGTCGGGATGCGGGCCGCCGACGACGGTGCCGCAGATCGAGGCGAAGCTGCCGGCCGAAAGCTTTTCCGGCAGGTGCTGCGCCAGGCAGCGCAGGATCAGGTCGAACACCCGGATCTCGACCTCGTAGTAGAAGGCGTGCGCCGCCGGCTCCTGCGCGTCGAAAATCGAGCCGGGGCGCGTCTTGACGACGAGCGGCCGGAACGAGCCGCCATTGGCCGGCGCCGAAACGTCCGTCACCGCCTTGATCGCCATCTGGCAGGCGACGATGACGCCGTCGCGGCTGGCATTGTTGGGCGTCGGCGTCTGGTCGGGGTTGTCGATCAGGTCGACGATGAATTCGTCGTCCGTGATCTCGACCGTCACCTTGTAGATCTGGCCGCTATCCTGCTCCTCGGCAAAGGAGAACTTGCCCTTGGGCAGGTCCTTCAGCGCCTTCAGCGTCACCTGCTCGCCATAGTCCATGAAATGGTCCATGGCGGCGACGAAGGTGTCCTTGCCGTATTTGGCGACGAGGTCGAGGATGCGCTTGTCGCCGATGCGGACCGCCGCGATCGCCGCCCACATGTCGCCCTTGAGATAGGCCGGCAGGCGGGAATTGACCATCATCAGGTCCATCACCGCCTGGTTGGACACGCCCTTCTCGATCAGCTTGATCGCCGGGACGCGCAGGCCTTCCTGGAAGATCTCCTTGGCGTCGGTCGACATCGAGCCCGGCACCATGCCGCCGACGTCGTTCCAGTGCGCGATGTTCGCGGTCCAGGCGACGATCTCGCCCTCGGCGAAGACCGGCATGACCAGGACCATATCGTTCAGATGGGTGACGCCGCCATAGAACGGGTCGTTGGTGGCGAAGACGTCGCCCGGATAGATCGCGGTGACGGGATGCTTGCGCAGCACCGCCTTCACCGCCTTGTCGAGCACGCCGATGAAGGCCGGGATGCCGGCGCCGGACGAGGCGATCTCGCCATCGGCGGCGCAGATGCCGGTGCCCATGTCGAGCACCTCATAGATGATGGCGCTCATCGCCGTCTTGCGCATCGCCGCGAACATCTCGTCGGAAATCGCCTGCAGCGAGTTCTGGATGATGTCGAACGTGACGGGATCGTGGGTCGGGTTGCTCATCACTTGGCCCCCAGTTCGATGTGGGTGTTGCCGTAGGCGTCGATCGACACGCGGTTGCCCGGATGGATCACCACTGTGGTGCCGGGATCCTCGAGGATCGCCGGGCCGGCAAACGACATGCCGGGCTCCAGCTTCTCGAGGTCGTAGATCACGGCCTCGTGGACGCCTTCCAGCGCATAGTCGACGTCGCGGCGGCCCTTGACCGCCTGCTCGATCGTCGCGCCCGTCTTCGGCAGCGCGATCATCTCGAGCTTGCCGACCTCGGCGGAGGCGACGAGATGCAGGCCGACGATCTCCACCGGCGCGTCGAGGCGATAGGTGTATTCGCGCTCATAGGCGGCGTGGAAATGCTCAATCATCGACTGGATCGCCGCATCGTCGACGAAGGTCGCCGGCAGCTCAACCTCGACGGCGTGTTCCTGGTTCTGGTAGCGGCACTTGATGAAGGGCACGAGCTTGACCTTGTCGGCCAAAACCCCTTCCGCCTCGAACTGGCGCAGCGCCCGGTCGCGGGTCTCGCCGACCAAATTCGCCAGCGCCGTCGTGCGGCCATCACCACCCTCGATCAGGCGGGTGACAAAGTAGTCGCGGCGCAGGTCGGACATCATCATGCCCCAGGCCGAGAACACCGACGCGCCGCGCGGGATGACGACCTTCTTCATGCCGAGCTCGGTGGCGAGCGCCACCGCATGCATCGCGCCGCCGCCGCCAAAGGCAACCAGCGTGAAGTCGCGCGGGTCGTGGCCGCGATTGAGCGACACCAGCTTCAGCGCGTTGATCATGTTGTTATTGGCGATGCGGACGATGCCGCGCGCCGCCTCGATCGGCGACAGGCCGAGCTTCTGCGCCAGCGCGCCGAGGGCGCTGTCGACGGCGGTCATGTCGGCCTGGATCGTGCCGCCGCAGAAATAGTCCTTGTCGATGCGGCCGAGCGCCAGGTTGGCGTCGGTCGTCGTCGCCTGCGTGCCGCCCCGGGCATAGGCCGCAGGCCCCGGCTTGGCGCCGGCCGATTGCGGGCCGACATGCAGCTTGCCGAAATCATCGACCCAGGCGATCGAGCCGCCGCCATTGCCGATCTCGACCAGGTCGACCACGGGCACCATGATCGGATAACCGGAAGACGTGCGATCGCGCTCGATCCAGTAGTCGGTCATGATCTTGACGTGGCCGTTCTCGATCAGCGAGCACTTCGCGGTCGTGCCGCCAATGTCGAGCGCCAGCACGTTGGGCTCGCCGATGATGCGGCCAAGCTCGGCCGCGCCCCAGAAGCCCGAGGCCGGGCCGCTCTCGACCATGGTGATCGGGGTCTCGCGCGTCGCCGAAAGCGAGTCGACGCCGCAATTCGACTGCATGACGTAGAGCTGGCCGCCGAAATTCTTGGAAGCCAGGCCGTCTTCCAGCCGGCCGAGATAGCGGCTGGCGACGGGCTGGACATAAGCCGACAGCACGGCCGTCGAGGCGCGCTCATATTCGCGCCACTCGCGGGTGATCTGGTGCGAGGCGACGACGGAGACTTCCGGCCAGAGCCGGCGGATCTCGAGCGCGACGGCTTCCTCATGGCGGGGGTCGGCATAGGAATGCAGCAGGCAGATCGCGATCGCCTCGACGCCCTCGGCGCGGAAGTCTTCCAGGATCGCCGGCAGACACGTCAGGTCGAGCGGGATGCGCTCCGCGCCGGTATAGGCGATGCGGCCCGGCACTTCGCGGCAGAGATAGCGCGGCACGAAGGGCTCGGGCTTCACATATTGCAGGTTGAAGAAGTCCGGCCGGTTGCCGCGCGCGATCTCCAGCACGTCGCGGAAGCCTTCCGTCGTGATCAGCGCGGTGCGAGCGCCCTTGCGCTCGGTCAGCGCGTTGATGACGACGGTGGTGCCATGCGCGAAGAAGGCGATGTCGGCGGGGTCGACATCGGCCTTGGCGAGCACGTTGAGCACGCCCTGCTCGAAATTCGGCGGCGTGGTGTCGGATTTGGCGGTGCGCACCGTCTGGCGGCCGGTCGCCGTATCCGTCTCGAAATAGACGAGGTCGGTGAAGGTGCCGCCGACGTCGGTCGCGACGCGGATCGTCTTGTCGGTCATGTCAGGCCTTCCCGTCGCGGATCTTCGACGCCTGTTCGGTGACGGTGGCGGCCAGGATGCCGATCGCCGCGAAGGGGCGCAGCGCCATGGCGCGCTCGACCTTTTCGGGCGTGTAGGCGCCGGCCTTGTCGAGGATGTTGATGGTGCCGAGCACGCTGCCCTCGAACACGACCGGCACGTTGATGCAGGAACCGCAGCCGAGCGACTGGATCAGCTCATGGTCGTGGAAGACGGTGGCGATCTCCTCGATCGTGTTGGCGACATAGGGCTTCTTCTCGCCGAAGACGAGATCGTTCCACTTGCCGGCGGCCGACTGCTTGTAGCCGGAGGTCGGGTATTCCTGCGGATGGTTGGAATAGAGCCGGCGCGACATGCCGGTGTCGAAATCCGCGCTCATCACCGTGAAGATGATCGCGCCCACTTCGCGCTGGTAGAGTTCCTCGACCTTGGCGAGCGTCGCGGTCGGCTGGTCCTGTTCGCCCAGCGCGGCGATCAGCGCGTCCCAGGCCTTGGGGTCCAACACGGGATCGGCGGCGTTCCGCTCTACGGTGGTGCTCATGCTGTTTCCTTCCTATTCGGCCCCGGCCGGGACTGGCGCCCCGGCACGGATGGCGGCGCGCAGTGCCGCCTCGGCCTCCGTCACGACGGGAATGGCTCCGATCAATTCGCGCGTGTAGGCGCTCTTCGGATCGGAGAAGATGGTCTCGACCGGCCCGGTCTCGACGAGGCGTCCCTTCTGGAACACGCTCACCCGGTCGGCGATGGCACGCACGACGGCGAGGTCATGCGTGATGAAGAGGTAGGTCAGGCCCCGCTCCTGGCGCAGCCGCTGCAGCAATTGCAGCACGCGCGCCTGCACCAGCACGTCGAGGGCCGAGGTCGGCTCGTCCAGCACCAGCAGTTCCGGCTCGCAGGCAAGCGCCCGGGCAATCGCGATGCGCTGACGCTGGCCGCCGGAGAGACCGCGCGGCGAGCGGTGGGCATGTTCGGGCTCCAGGCCGACTTCCTTGAGCAACGAGGCGACGCGCTGATTGCGCTCGCCTCTGCGGCCGAGGTCATGCACGTCGAGGGGCAGGCGGATGGAAGCGCCGACGCTGCGGCGCGGGTTGAGCGCCGAGAGCGGGTTCTGCTGCACGAGCTGAATCGCGCGCTTCTGCTCCCGCGTCCGGCTTCGTCCCAGCGGCGCGCCATCGAAGCGGATTTCGCCCGAGGTGGCGCCGATCAGGCCGAGCACGAGGTTGGCGAGCGTCGTCTTGCCGGATCCGCTCTCACCGACAATGGCGTGGCACTCACCGCGCGTGAAGGCGAGCGAGACATCGTCCAGCGCCGCGACGCTGTGGCCATCGGCGGAGAACACCTTGCCGAGGCGATCGAGTTCGAGGATGGGTGCGCCGGCCTTGCTCATGCGGATGCCTCCACCGGCTCGCCGCAGCCTTCATGGGTGATCAGCGGGTTCTCGAATACGGGGCTGCGCTCGGGCAAATCCGGCAGGCCGCCGCCCGAGATCTTCGGGATCGCGGCGAGCAGCGCGCGCGTATAGGGATGGCGCGGATCGTTGAAGAGCTGCGCCGTCGTGCCGTGCTCGACGATCTTGCCGCGATAGATGACATAGACCCGGTCGGCGAATTCGCGCACGACGCCGAGATTGTGCGAGATCAGCAGCACCGAGGTGCCGGTCTTCTCGGTGAGTTCATGCATCAGGTTCAGCGTCTGCGCCTGCACCGTGACATCAAGGGCCGTTCCCGGCTCGTCGGCGATGAGCAGTTGCGGCCGGTTGGCGAGCGCCATCGCGATCATCACGCGCTGGTTCATGCCGCCGGAAAGCTGGAAGGCGTAGGAATCGAGCGCCCGCTTCGGGTCCGGGATCGAGACCTCGGCCAGCGCCGCCTCGGCGCGACGGTACGCCTCGTCGTTGGAGATCGAACGATCGCCGGAGCGCAGCACGTCGCGAAACTGGCCGCGGATCTTGAAGGTGGGGTTCAGCGCCGAGGTGGGATCCTGGAAGATCATGGCGACGCGATTGCCCCGCCGCCGCGCGATTTCCGCACCGCCTCTGGCGGCATCGATGCCGTCGAAGAAGATCGAGCCCGATACGTGCACCCGCTTCTGGTCCTGCAGAAGGCCCATGGCGAGGCGCGCCGTCACCGACTTGCCGGAACCGGATTCGCCGACAAGGGCCACTTTCTCGCCCGGCTGGATATGCATCGAGATGCCGTGCAGCACCGGGGTCGGATGACGACGGTCGCCAAAGGCGAGGCGCAGGTCGTGGATGGTGAGGACAGGCTTCTGCAGCGTGTTGCTGGCCATCTCAGCTCTCCGCCTCGAACGCTTCGCGCAGGCCGTCGCCGACCAGGTTGAAGCCGAGCACCACGAGCAGGATCGCGACCGCCGGGAACACCGTCAGCCACCAGGCATCGGGCATGTATTTGGCGCCATCGGCGACCATGGAGCCCAGATCCGGTGTCGGCGGCTGGACGCCCAGGCCGAGGAAGGAGAGCGAGGACGCCATCAGGATGACGAAGCCGATATCGAGCGTCATCTTGGTCAGGATCGACGGCCAGCAGTTCGGCAGGATCTCGCGGAACAAAATGTGCGCCGTCGACGCGCCGACCGTCTCGGCGGCCAGCACGTAGCCCTCCTGCGCCTCGGCGCGGGTGACGTTGTAGATCAGCCGCGCATACCAGGGCCACCACATGGCGGTGATCGCCAGCATGCCGTTCAGCAGCGTGGGCTCCAGGAAGCCCATGATCGCCATGGCCAGCACCAGAGGCGGCACGGCCAGGAACACGTCGGTGATCCGCATCAGGATGTAGTCGGTCCAGCCGCCCTTGTAGCCAGCCACGAGCCCGACGATGACGCCGATCGGCGTCGCGATGGCGAGCACAACGATCGCCATGATCAGCGACAGCCGGTAGCCGTAGATGATGCGCGTGAACAGGTCGCGGCCGATCACATCGGTGCCGAACCAGAAATCGGCGCTCGGCGCCGCGTTCATCGCCGCGAAATCACCCGTGGGCCCGACATGGTCGGGATAGGGCGTGACGAAGGGCGCGAAGATCGCAAGCCCCACGATCGCCACGACGATGACGAGACCGATCACCGAAAGCGGATCGGCGCTATAGGCGGTCCAGGCCTTGGAGCGGGTGCGCGAGGCGAGGACCGGGGAGCCGGGTTCCGACATCTTATGCCCTCCCCGCTGCGAGACGGATGCGCGGATTGATGACGTTCACCAGGATGTCGACGATGATGTTCACGATCAGGAAGGCCGCCGCGATGATCAGCACCGTGCCGACGATGGCATCGAGATCCTTGCGCAGGATGACCTCGACGCCGTAGCGCGACAGGCCGGGCCAGCCGAACACCTTCTCGACCAGGAAGGCGTTGCCGAGCATGGCCGCGAATTCGAGGCCGAGGATGGTGAGGGTCGGGATCAGCGCCGGCCGGAAGGCATAGCGTGTGGCGATGCGCCTGGCGGGAAAGCCATAGGCGCGCGCCATCTCGACATAGGGCCGCTCATAGACCTCGTTCATGTTGGAGCGCGTCAGCCGCGCCGTCTGGCCAAGGCCCGACATGGCCAGCGCCAGGGATGGCAGGATCAGGTGGTGCAGCGCGTCGAGGAAGGCTGCGCCATCGCCGGCGAGCAGCGTGTCGATCAGCATGAAGCCGGTCACCAGCGGCGGCGCCACGGTCGACTGTGCCAACTGGCCTTCGATCGGAAACGCGCCCCAGAAATAGCCGAGCACGAGCTGAAGAATGACGCCCCAGACGAAGGCGGGCGTGCAGACGCCGAGCAGCGCGATAAGCCGGCCGACATGATCCGGAAACCGACCGCGGAAATGGGCCGAGAGGATGCCGAGCGGCAGGCCGATCAGCACCATCAGGATGCCGGAGACAAGCACCAGCTCCAGCGTCGCCGGCAGGAATTGCGCGATATCCGTCGTCACCGGGCGGTTGGTATAGAGCGACGTGCCAAGATCGCCCTTGGCGAGCGACTTGACGAACTCGAAATACTGCACCGGCAGCGAGGCATCGAGATGCCGCTCCAGCCGGAGCGACGCGACCTGCTCGGCGGTCGCGTTGGGTCCAAGCGCGATGCGAGCCGGGTCGCCCGGCATGACACGGGCAATCGCGAAGATCAGCATCGAGATGCCGATCATGACGATCAGCGCGGCACCGAGACGATGCAGAAGGGATCGGAAGATGTTCGCCATGGTCTACCCGCTCGCTGGGCCTTTGTAGGCTGTCTTCACCTCTCCCTGAGGGAGAGGTCGGAGCGAAGCTCCGGGTGAGGGTTTAGGAACCCATCCGGTGAGGCCGTAACCCCTCACCCGCCGGCCGTTGGCCGTCGACCTCTCCCTTCAGGGAGAGGTGAAAGCACCGCGCCCAGCCCAAGCCCTGCTCCGAAGAAGAGCTCGCGGGCGCGACCGGAGAGAGGCGCCCACGAGCAGGATCGGAGGAAGGCGGCGCTTACGGCGCCATCTCCATTTCGCGGAACGAGAAGGAGTAGCCCGACAGGGCGTAGCGGTGCGCGTCATCCGAAAGCGCCGGCACCGTCACCGCCTTGCGGGCCGGGAACACGGCGACCTGGTCATAGGCGTAGATGGTCGGGGCGAGGTCGCGCAGGCGCTGGCTCAGATCCTCGTAGATCTTCTGGCGCTTGGCCGGATCGACTTCGGCGCGTCCGGCTTCGAGCAGCTTGTCGACTTCCGCGTCCTGCAGGTATTCCGGCGACTGCCAGGTGCCCTTGGCCGAGGAATGGTAGGTGTTGAACAGCAGCGAATCCGGATCCGGCGTCGTGGCGCTGTTGAAGATCTGCGAGATGTTCGGCGTCGTCTCCGGCTTGGTCACCATGTCGGTGAACAGCGCCCAGGGCACGCGCTTCACTTCCGGCTTGAAGCCGAGCTTGGAGAAGTTCGCCTGCATCAGCAGGGCGAAACGCTCTTCCAGAGGCACCTCGGCGATCCAGGAAATCTCCAGCGGCGTCTCTTCCGGCTTGTACTTGCACTGCGCCAGCTCGGCCTTTGCCTTCTCCAGGTCCTGCGCGTAGTTCGGAACCTCGCTGGAGGAACCGAGCATGCCATGCGGGATCGGGCCGTTCGCCGGCTTGCCGAGCGAGACGGTATCGCTGACCGCGACCATCTTGGCGGCGGTCGCATAATCGAACGCATAGGTGAGCGCGCGGCGGCAATGGACGTCGTCGAGCGGTGCCTTGGCCGTGTTCAGCTTGATGTAGAAGACGTTGGTGCCGGTTTCGGTCAGCAGCTGCATCTTGTCATCAGCCGCGAGCGCCTTGGCGACTTCCGGCGGCAGCCACTGCGAGCCGATGTCATGCTCGCCCTTCGACAGCAGCGCACGGACGGTCGAGGCTTCCAGGCCGTAGCGGAAGCGAACCTTGTCGGGCGACTTCGGCGTCGCGCCGAGGAAGTAGTCCGGGAACTTGGCGAGCGCCGTTTCCGACTGCGGGTTCTGCGTCACGACGACATAGGCGCCGGAGCCGGCATCGTTCGCGGACAGCCAGGCTTCCGAATAGTCACCGAATGCGCCGTACTTGCCGGCGGCCTGATGCTGCTTGGCGAGCTTCGAATCGAGGATCGGCAGGCGGACGAGCGCCGACAGGAAGGGGGCGTAGGGGCCCTTCAGCGTGAACCTGACCGTCTTGGCATCCACCGCCTCGGCCTTCTCGACATCCTCGACGAACAGGTTGGAGAAGCCCTGCCCGAGCGCGATCATGCGATCGAAGGAATAGACGACGTCATCGGCCGTCAGCTTGTTGCCCGAATGGAACTTGACGTCGTCGCGCAACGTGAACGTGTAGACATTGCCATCGACGGTCCAGCTCGACGCCAGGTGCGGCTGCATGCCCGGCTTGCCCGCCGTCGGCACGACCAGCGTGTCATAGACGTTGAACATCAGGATCGAGTCGGCATAGTCCGACGCCTTGCCCGGGTCGAGCTCGCCGACCGGCGCCTCGTCGAGGCGGAGCACCGTCTCGGCAAAGGCCGGCGCCGTGGTCAGGGCCGTCGTCGAAAGCGCCGCCAGCAGCAGCGTTGCACGCAACATCTTCATCGCATTACCTCGTTTCACCCTCGGCTACGTCGTGAACAGCGTTCTTGTCCTGGCTCTTGCGGGAATCCGCCGCCCCGGCATGGGACTGGGCCTGATGGCGGGGTGAATCCGTGAAGAGCTGCTGCGTTCCGACAGAAAGAACCTCGGCGACATGATCGGCAGGGTTGTGCACCCGGTGCGGACGATGGGCCGAGAAATGCAGGGTATCCCCCGCATGCAATTCGTAGATGGTCTCGTCGATCACATAGCGGATGGAGCCGCTCAGCACATAGACGACCTCCTCCCCCTCATGCGACGAGGTCTCGGAGAGATAGCGCGGCGGCACGTTCATCTTGACGGCGTTGAGCATCTGGCCCGGAAACGTCGTCGAAAGCCGCTCATAGGAAATCCAGGCCGGATTGATGCCGTAAGTCACCCTGCCCTCGCGCCGCGAAACCGCGTTCGGAATATCCGGCTGGTGCAGGAAAGCGCTGACCGGAAGGTCGAGCGCCTTGGCGATCGTGACAAGCGAAGATAGAGACGGCGTGGTAATATCGCGCTCGACCTGGCTCAGGAAGCCGATCGAAAGACCCGTCGCCTCGGCGACCCGCTGCAGGGTCAGGCGGCGCTGCTTGCGCGCATCTCGGATCTTCAATCCAACCTTCAAGGGATCGCTGCTCATGCCGGTGCTCCCCGCCGCTTCTAGCGGCGTTACAATTATTTCACCATAGCTAAAATCTTAAGGCAAGATTCTTCGCCCGCTTCGTCGTAGGGCCTTTGTTCCGACGGTCGTTTTGGAGCTTCCGCTCGTTTGATCGGCAGAACTGCACGCCTCGTCCAGTCTCATGTCCCGTGTCCCCCGCCGAACGGATCAGGGGCGACGCCCGGCCAGAGGCCACCGCCCGGCGGCCGACAGGACGCGGGAGCGATGGTCGAGGAGTGTCACAATCCATGCGTGCAATTGGAACGACTCTCAATCAGGACGGATTTAGTTCAGCAGTCTGATGAAAGAAATGCAACCGCCATGATGGGACGCGCGGCAGGGTTGTCCAAGGCGACAAGACGGCCTAGTGAGGTGACGCAGGGCTAACGGGGCGTTAACGCGAAAGGGCGCCGTTAACGCAGCGGTTGCGGCTGCGCGACGTCGAGAATGCGGAAGCTCGATTGCCGCCTGCCCTGCCAATGGTCGATAGACAGCGTGCCGGCGACATGCAGCGGCCGGCCTCGGGACCCAAGCAGCATGCGGCCGAGATCATTGTCGGCGGCACGGAAGGCGATCGCCTTCAAGTTCTGGTCACCGCCGGAAAGCGTGACCTTCACATGGCCGTTGCCGACCGTATCGGCATAGCCGACGATATGGGCCGGCAGCGCGAAGACCGGCTCGGCATGGCCGGATCCGAACGGCCCCGCCTTCTCCACCATGTCGATGAAATCGGGCGTGGCGGCGCGGGCCGTCAGCGCGCCGTCTATAAGCAGCTGGTCGGCCTGTCGCGCCCGACGCGAAGCCTCGGCAGCGCCCGCTTCGAGAAAAGCGCGGAATTCCGCGAATTTCGAGGGCTCGATGGTGAGGCCCGCCGCCATGGCGTGGCCGCCGCCCTTGACCAGTAGCCCCTGCTCGACGGCCCCGCGAACCAGCCCGCCGAGATCGACGCCGGCCACCGACCGGCCCGAGCCGGTGCCAAGCCCGCTCGGCATCAGGGCGATAGCGAAGGCGGGGCGGCGGAAGCGTTCCTTGAGGCGGGCGGCGATCAGCCCGACAATGCCGGGATGCCAACGGTCGCTCGCGGTAACGATGACGGCCGGCCCCTCGCCGGAGCCGATCTCGGCATCCGCCTCGGCGATCGCCTCTTCCAGCATCGATGTTTCAATGGCTTGGCGCTGCTTGTTCAGATCGTCGAGTTCGACGGCGATGCGCTCGGCCTCGGCCGGATCGTCGAGCGACAGCAATCGGGCGCCCAGCGCCGCGTCGCCAATCCGGCCACCGGCATTGATCCGGGGGCCGAGCAGGAAGCCGAGATGATAGGGCGCAACCGGCGCGTCGATGCGCGCGGCCTGTGACAGCGCCGCCAAGCCCGGATTGGCGCGGCGGCGCACGGCCAACAGGCCCTTGGTGACGAAGGCGCGGTTGAGGCCGATCAGCGGAACGACGTCGCAGACCGTGCCGAGCGCGACCAGATCGAGCCATTGCAGCAGGTCCGGCTCCGGCCGGCTCGGGCCATACCAGCCGCGCTTGCGCAGTTCGCGATTGGTGGCGACGATCGCCAGGAAGGTGACGCCGACGGCGGCGAGATGGCCAAGGCCGGAGAGATCGTCCTGGCGGTTGGGATTGACCACGGCCAAGGCCGGCGGCAGTTCCGCGCCCATCTGGTGATGGTCGAGCACCACCGCGAGGCGGCCGAGATCCCGCGCAACGGCAAGCGATTCATGGCTCGTCGAGCCGCAATCAACCGTCACGATCAGCTGCGCGCCCTCTTCGACGAGGGTGCGGATGGCGTCGGGATTGGGGCCGTAGCCCTCGAAGATGCGATCGGGAATATAGATGCGCGTCTCGACACCCTGATGGCGCAGGAAGCGCGCCAGCAGCGCCGACGAAGTCGCGCCGTCGACGTCATAGTCGCCGAAGATCGCGACATGCTCGCCGGCTTCAACTGCATCGGCGATGCGCGAGGCCGCGGCGTCCATGTCGGTTAGCACCGACGGGTCCGGCATCAGCCGGCGGAGACTCGGATCGAGAAAATGCGCCGCGTCGTCAAGGGCGATGCCCCGGCCGGCCAGCACACGGGCGACGAGCTCGGGGATCTCATGGCGCTGGGCCATGGCGGTTGCGACCAGGCTCGAGGTCGCATCGACCCGTTCGGTCCAGCGGCGCCCCGTCACGGATCCTTCTACGCCGAGAAAGGCGCGCCGTGCGTCGCTGGATGACATGGACATGGGAGCTGGATCAGCCCTCGTTGTCGAACTTTTCGAGATCGCGATGCGTCGCCTTGATCCAGCGAACGGTGCCGGAAGACGAGCGCATGACGACCGTATCCGTGGTGATCTCGCCATTGCGGGCGAAACGCACGCCGGAAAGCAGGTTGCCGTCGGTGACTCCGGTCGCTGCGAACAGGACGTCGCCGCGGGCCATCTCGTCATGGGTGAACTTCTTGTCGAAGTCCTTGACGCCCATCTTTGCCGCGCGCTCGCGCTGAGCGTCGGACTGCGTCACCAGGCGGCCCTGCATCTGGCCGCCGATGCAGCGAAGCGCCGCCGCGGCCAGCACGCCTTCGGGCGCGCCGCCAATGCCGAGATAGATGTCGATGCCGGTCTCGTCGGGATTGGTGGTGTGGATGACGCCAGCGACGTCGCCGTCACCGATCAGGCGGAGCGCGGCGCCGGTGGCGCGCACGTCCTCAATCAGCTTGGCATGGCGCGGACGGTCGAGGATGCAGGCGGTGATCTCGTTGACGGGAACGCCCTTGGCCGCTGCCAGCGCCTGGATGTTCTCCATCGGCGAGGCGTCGAGGTCGACCACGCCGGTCGCATAGCCGGGGCCGATGGCGATCTTCTGCATGTAGACGTCGGGCGCGTAGAGCAGGCTGCCGCCCTCGGCGATCGCGATCACGGCCAGCGAATTAGGTTGGTTCTTGGCGCAGATCGTCGTGCCCTCGAGCGGATCGAGCGCGATGTCGACGCGCGGACCGGAGCCGCGACCGACCTTCTCGCCGATATAGAGCATCGGCGCTTCGTCGCGCTCGCCCTCGCCGATGACGACGGTGCCTTCGATCGGCAGACGGTTGAGTTCGCGACGCATGGCGTCGACGGCTGCCTGGTCGGCTGCCATTTCGTCGCCGCGTCCCCGCCAACGCGCCGCCGCAACGGCCGCGCGCTCGGTAACGCGCACCAGCTCCAGCGTCAGGATCCGGTCCAGACCCGCTGCCTTCGCATTCCCCGTCATCGCCATAGTGCTGCTCCGCTCTCAGGCCAGTTGTTCAATGCGTATCATTTGCGGCTGCTCCGCAATATGACCATCCGCCGTAATCCGATCGAGCGCTTCCTTGACCTGCGACTCGGTGGTCTCATAGGTGATGAGCATAACCGGTTGCGGCTCGAGCGGCTGCAGATGCTCCGGCGCATCGGCCTTCGGCGCGCGTCGCCGCTGGACGATCGATTCGAGCGAAATGTTGTATTCGGCCATACGCTTGGCGATGGCGGCGAAAGCACCGGGCCGGTCGTAGACGGCAAGGCGGATGTAGTAGCCGCCGGCATGTGCCCGCATCACGGCCTGCTGGTAGGGCTGCAGCGTATGGGCGGGTCGGCCGAACGTTCCCACCACGTCGCCCCGCGCCAGATCGGCAATGTCGCTCATCACGGCCGAGGCCGTGGCGTCGCCACCCGCGCCCGGGCCGGAGAGAACCAGCCGGCCGACGAAATCCGCCTCGACCGCCACCGCATTGGTGACACCATCGACGCGTGCGATCGGGGAGGACTTCGGCACCATGGTCGGATGGACCCGCTGCTCGATGCCGCTCTCGGTGCGCGTCGCCACGCCCAGAAGCTTGATGCGGTAGCCGAGTTCGTCCGCCGCCTCGATGTCGGCGGTCGTGATCGAACGGATGCCCTCGACATAGATGGCGTCGGAATTGATCTCGGTGCCGAAGGCGATCGCGGTCAGGAGCGCCAGCTTGTGGGCGGTGTCAAAACCGTCGACGTCGAAGGTCGGATCCGCCTCGGCATAGCCAAGGCGCTGGGCCTCGGCGAGGCAGGCGTCAAAGGCGATGCCTTCCCGCTCCATCCGCGTCAAAATGTAATTGCAGGTGCCGTTCAGGATGCCATAGACGCGGCCGACCCGATTGCCGGCGAGCGATTCCCGCAGCGTCTTGATGATCGGAATGCCGCCGGCGGCAGCCGCCTCGAAATTCAGCGAGACGCCGTTGCTCTCGGCGCGACGCGCCAGTTCGGTGCCGTGCTTGGCGAGCAGCGCCTTGTTGGCGGTGACGACATGCTTCTTGGCGTCGAGCGCCGCGCGCACCGAATCGGCCGCCGCGCCGTCCGCGCCCCCCATCAATTCGACGAAGACGTCGATGTCGGGCGATTGCGCCAGCGACATCGGATCGTCGAACCAGGCCACGGTGGAGAGGTCGAGGCCGCGATCGCGGAAGCGATCGCGGGCCGTCACGGCAGTCACGACGACCGGCCGGCCGCAACGAAGCGCCAGTTCATTGGCATGGCGCTGCGTCAAACGCAGCAGGGACGCGCCGACGGTGCCGAGACCGGCGACGCCCAGCCGAAGTACTTGATTCATAAAAACGCCCCAGAGGGGCCCGGCTTATCGCCGGGCGCTGCTGATAGGGACGACGTTGTGCAACGTTTTGTCCGCCGTTTCAAGGAAGCGACGGACATTGCGCGCGGCCTGGCGAATGCGCTGCTCGTTCTCCACCAGGGCGATGCGGACGTAATCGTCGCCATGCTCGCCGAAGCCGACGCCCGGCGCGACGGCGACGTCGGCCTTCTCGATCAGGAGCTTCGAGAATTCGAGGCTGCCCAGCGACTTGAAGGTATCGGGAATCGGGACCCAGGCAAACATCGAGGCGCGCGGTGCCGGGATCTGCCAGCCGGCGCGGCCGAAGCTGTCGACCAGCACATCGCGGCGATGCTTGTAGATCTGGCGCATCTCCTCGATGCAATCCTGCGGGCCGTTCAGCGCGGTAGTCGCCGCCACCTGGATCGGCGTGTAGGCGCCGTAATCGAGATAGGATTTCACCCGCGACAGCGCGGCAATCAGGCGCTCATTGCCGACCGCGAAGCCCATGCGCCAGCCGGCCATGGAATAGGTCTTCGACATCGAGGTGAATTCGACGGCGACGTCGATAGCGCCCGGAACCTGCAGGATTGAGGGCGGCGGCACATCGTCGAAATAGATCTCGGAATAAGCGAGATCCGACAGCACGAACAGCTCGTGCTTGCGGGCGAAGGCAACGACATCGCGATAGAAATCGAGATCGGCCACATGCGCCGTCGGATTGGACGGGTAGCAGAGCACAACCGCGAGCGGCTTCGGGATGGAGTGCATGACGGCACGTTCCATCGCGTGGAAGAATTCGGGTCCCGGCTCGACCGGCACGGAGCGGATAACGCCGCCGGCCATCAAGAAGCCGAAAGCGTGGATCGGATAGCTCGGATTCGGTACGAGAATCACGTCGCCCGGCGCCGTGATGGCCTGCGCCATGTTGGCGAAGCCTTCCTTGGAGCCGATCGTGGCGACGATCTGCGTGTTCGGATCGAGCTTCACGCCGAAGCGGCGCTCGTAATAGGCAGCCTGGGCCTTGCGCAGGCCGTTGATGCCGCGCGACGCCGAATAGCCGTGCACGTCCGGACGGGCCGCCGTTTCGGCGAGCTTCTGGACGATATGCGCCGGGGTCGGAAGGTCGGGATTGCCCATGCCGAGATCGATGATATCGGCGCCCGCGGCTCGAGCGCTCGCCTTAAGCCGGTTGACCTGCTCAAAGACGTATTGCGGCAGACGCCGCACGCTGTGGAACTCGCTCATGACTCCGAATCCATCTTTCCTGGATAGTCGTTATGCGCCTCACCTGGCGCGGGGCGGTTCTACACCGAACCGCAGTCTATGGAAGCACCCTTATTGCGGGCATTTCGTGGCGTCTGCGCCGGGCTCGCCGCAGCGCTCCTGAATTTCGGAGAGCGCCTTCTTGGCATGCGTGGCGGCGGTCTTCTCCAAGGCCGCATTGGTGGTGGCACTATGCTGCCGCGCGGCCTCGGCCGTGCGCGGGTCGTTGCGGGCGCCCTTGGCTTTCAGACCTTCGGTAGCGGTCTTCAGCTCGGCCGGCGTCATCAGCTTGCCGGGCGGCTCGCCGCCCGCGACATTGATGTTGGGAAACACGCCCGGACGGTCCAGCTCGGGATCGGGCGAATTGTCCAGCGTCTTGGAAAGTTGCTGCGAGCACGCCGCCAGAGAGACGGCAATCGCCAGCATGAGGACGAGCGACGCGGAACGGGACCGCTTGATTCCGGACGGATTCATCTTGAACTCATTGTGGTAAGCGGGTCGATAGCATGCGCATCATATCCCTGTGAGCGCGAAGCTATTACACTCCGCGCGTCGGGGAAAGCAGCGCCGCCTTCCCGATCGCAGAATGGCATTCGGGGATACGATGGCCAAAGACAAAATCGGAAGCGACGGCACCAGCCCCGGCAGTGCGCCGATCAGCCTGATCATCAAGGACCCCGAGAAATTCGCCCAGAACATCGCCAAGATGATCGAGGGCATGACCCGGGCCGCCAACGCCTTCCTGAAGCCGCGCGAGGACGGCAAGCTCTCCGCCGATCTCACCGACGAGATTGCCGAGATTGTCCGCACGCTGGCCAAGGTGATCGAGTACTGGACGGCGGAGCCTGGCCGCAGCATCCAAGCGCAATCAAAGCTTTACGGCCAGTATTTCATGCTCTGGACCAGCATGATGCAGCGCATGTCCGGCGTGCCGATGCCGCCGGTGGCCGAGCCCGATCCACGTGATCGCCGCTTCAAGGACCCGCAATGGTCCGAGAACCAGTTCTTCGATTTCGTGAAGCAGTTCTACCTGATCACCACGCGCTGGGCCGAGCAGATGGTCGACGGCGCCACCGACCTGGACCCGCATGTCCGGTTGAAAGCAGGCTTCTATATCCGGCAGATCGCCAATGCGATTTCGCCGTCGAATTTCCTGTTCACCAATCCGGAAATCCTGCGCGACACGCTCGATTCGAGCGCCGACAACCTCGTGCGCGGCATGGACATGCTGGCTGAGGACATCGCGGCCGGCAATGGCGAACTGATCATCCGCCAATCGGACAAGTCCCATTTCGCCATCGGCAAGAACCTCGCCCTTTCCCCGGGCAAGGTCGTCCTGCAGAACGAGGTCTGCCAGTTGATCCAGTACAAGGCGGCGACGACGGAGGTCCTGAAGCGGCCCCTGCTGATCGTGCCGCCCTGGATCAACAAGTTCTACATCCTCGACCTGAACCCGGAAAAATCCTTCGTCAAATGGGCGGTGGAGCAGGGCCATACTGTGTTCGTCGTCTCGTGGATCAATCCGGACGAACGCCAGGCGGAGAAGAGCTTCGAGCACTACATGCGCGAAGGTATCCTCGAATCGGTCGACACGATCCAAAAGATCACGGGCGAGAAAGAGATCAACGCCATCGGCTATTGCGTCGGCGGCACCCTGCTCTCCTATACGCTCGCCTACCTGGCCGGCGTCGGCGACACGCGCATCGCCACGGCGACGCTTTTCGCGACCCAGGTCGACTTCACCCATGCCGGCGATCTCAAGGTCTTCATCGACGAGGAGCAGATCGAGGCAGTCGAGAAGAAGATGAGCGTGCGCGGCTATCTGGAGGGGAAGAACATGACCTCCTCCTTCAACATGCTGCGCTCGAACGACCTGATCTGGTCCTATGTCGTGAACAACTATTTCCGCGGCAAGGAACCGATCCCGTTCGACCTGCTCTACTGGAATTCCGACGCGACGCGGATGCCGGCGGCGAACCATTCCTTCTATCTGCGCAACTGCTATCTCGACAACAAGCTGGCCAAGGGCGAGCTGTCAGTCGACGGCAAGGCGCTGTCGCTCGGCGACGTGACCATCCCGATCTACAATCTCGCCACCCGCGACGACCACATCGCGCCGCCGCGCTCGGTGTTCTACGGCTCGTCCTTCTTCGGCGGTCCGGTGACCTTCGTGCTGGCGGGATCCGGCCATATCGCCGGCGTCATCAACCCGCCCTCGCGCGGCAAGTACCAGTACTGGACCGGCCCTGCGCCGAAGGGCGACGGGCTCGACGACTGGCTCGGCCGCGCCAAGGAGCATCCGGGCTCCTGGTGGCCGCATTGGCAGGCCTGGATCGAGCAGCAGGACGACCGCCGCGTCAAGGCGCGCACGCCCGGCGGCCGCAAGGTCAAGGCGATCGAGAACGCGCCGGGCAGCTATGTGAAAGTGATGGCGTAGCCTAGGCGCTTCCTGACGAAGGAAAGTCCCTCACCCTACCCTCTCCCGCAAGCGGGCGAGGGTTTTCGGCCGGTGCACTTCCCTAGGCGTGAGTCGTTTCCGACTGCCTTATCAAGGTGACAGCAGCGCATCGACCGGGTCGGCAGGACTCCCTCTCCCGCCGCGCGGGAGAGGGTTGGGGTGAGGGTCTACCCCACGCAAAGAACCGATCAGGTACCGGCGAGCGCCTGCTCGAGATCGGCGATGATGTCTTCCTTGTCCTCGATGCCGACCGACAGGCGGACGACATCCGGGCCGGCGCCGGCCTTGGTCTTCTGCACGTCGTCCAGCTGGCGGTGGGTCGTCGAGGCCGGGTGGATGATCAGCGAGCGCGTGTCGCCGATATTGGCGAGATGCGAGAACAGCTTGACCGTCGAAACGACCTTGACGCCGGCGTCATAGCCGCCCTTGAGGCCGAAGGTCAGCACCGCGCCCGCGCCCTTGGGAACGTAGCGGCGGGCGAGGTTGTGGTAGCGGTCGCCCGGCAGGCCGGCATAGCTGACCCAGGCGACGGCCGGATGGTCGATCAGATATTCGGCGACAGCGCGGGCATTGTCGGAATGCTTCTGCATGCGCAGCGGCAGTGTCTCGATGCCGGTCAGGATCAGGAAAGAGTTCTGCGGCGAGATCGCGGGACCGAGATCGCGCAGGCCGAGCACGCGGCAGGCGATGGCGAAGGCGAAGTTGCCGAAAGTCTCGGCCAGCACGACGCCGTTATATTCGGCCAGCGGCTGCGACAGCTTGGGATAGCGCGCCTCGCGGGTCCAGTTGAAGCGGCCGCCATCGACGATGACGCCGCCCATCGAATTACCGTGACCGCCGAGGAACTTGGTCAGCGAGTGCACGACGATATCGGCGCCATGCTCGAACGGCTTGCAGAGGTAGGGCGTCGCGAGCGTGTTGTCGACGATCAGCGGCACGCCGGCGCGCTTGGCGACCGCGGCAATCGCCGCGATGTCGACGACGATGCCGCCCGGATTGGCGATCGACTCAATGAAGATCGCCTTGGTCTTCGGCGTGATCGCCCGCTCGAACGAGGCGATATCGTCGGGATCAGCCCAGACGACGTTCCAGCCGAAGCTCTTGAACGAGTGGTTGAACTGGTTGATCGAGCCGCCATAGAGCTTGGTCGAGGCGATGAACTCGTCGCCGGGCTGCAACAGCGTGTGGAAGACCAGGAGCTGCGCGGCGTGGCCCGAGGCGACGGCGAGCGCGGCGGTGCCGCCTTCCAGCGCCGCGACGCGCTCTTCGAGCACGGCGGTCGTCGGGTTGGTGATGCGCGTATAGATGTTGCCGAAGGCCTGCAGGCCGAACAGCGACGCGGCATGGTCCACATTGTCAAAGACGAATGCGGTCGTCTGGTAGATCGGCGTGATGCGCGCGCCCGTGGTCGGGTCGGGCTGGGCGCCGGCATGGACGGCAAGCGTTGCAAAACCGGGAAGCCTGTCTTCGGACATTCTTGTCTCCTCCATTTTCGTTCTTGATGGGCACGGCCGGATTGATCGTAAGACCTACACGCATAGCGCGGCAGCCCGACAAATCGCAGCCATACGTTTCGCCGGGAGGCGGCTCCCGGCGAATATTCATCCTCCGCGGCGGCCTGCGCCGCAAAATCTCAGCCGATCAGGCGGGGCCGTTCGATCGCCGGGCAACGGTCCATGACGACCTGGACGCCCCTCGCCTCCAGCCGCGCCGCCTCGGCGTCATTGCGGATGCCGAGCTGCAGCCACATCACCTTGGGCAGAACCGGCAGCGCGAGGATCTCGTCGACCACGCCGGCGATCGCGTCCGAATTGCGGAAGACGTCGACCATGTCGATCGCGACCGGCACGTCGGCCAGTCGCGGATAGACCATGCGGCCGAACAGTTCCCGCCCGGCAATACCCGGATTGATCGGATAGGTCTCGTAGCCCGCGCGCGTCAGATAGCCCAGCACGCCGTTGCTGGCGCGGGCCGGATTGGGGCTCGCGCCGATCAGGGCGATGGTCCGCGTGGCCGTCAGGATGCCGCGGATATAGTCGTCATCGTATTGATCGTGATTCATGCGCTCACAGACCCGGAACGACGACGGCGGTGACCATCCATTTGCCCTCGACCTTGCCATAGCAGACGCTAGTCGCCTGGAAGCCGAGCGAGATGTCATTGGTCGAATAGCCGATCTTGCCCGAGGGCAGCGCCACCGAATACCAGTCGGCCGTGCCGTCCTCGCCGTCGACCGAGCCTTCGATAAAGGGCACGATGGTGCCGGCCGGAAGCTTCACCAGCACGGGCGACGTCTCGGTCGGCTTCTCGTGGAATTCCGTGTCTTCGGACAGGATCCAGAGATTGCCGGCGGGAACGCCGGCCGCCTCGGCGATGGCCAGCGCCTTGTCGCGGTCGAAGATCGGCTCGGCCGGCGAGCAGATCGCGCCCCTGGCGGTCTTGGAGTGTCCGATCGTGCCCGAATCCAGCGCGTTGCCGAAAAGGTCGACGACCAGGCCGTCCAGATCCTCGCGGCTGTAATCGACGTCGCCTGTGGAGGACATCGTCGCCGCGCTGTCCAACCGCTCATCGCCGGGGCGCTTCTCCGGATCGGGCAAAGCCTCGGCCGGCGTCGCGTCGGGGAAACCGATCATCGGCGAATAGATCTTCACTTCCGGCGC
This sequence comes from Kaistia sp. UC242_56, assembly GCF_044452255.1. NCBI lineage: Bacteria > Pseudomonadati > Pseudomonadota > Alphaproteobacteria > Hyphomicrobiales > Kaistiaceae > Kaistia > Kaistia sp. UC242_56. Next base: position 2,344,185 of record NZ_JBIOAN010000002.1, on the reverse strand, counting down.
CGCGCTCGCCTTCAGCGTCGCCACGTCGCCAGTGGAGATCGCCACCTTCAACGTCTCGACCAGAGCCTTGAGTTCGGCGTCGTCGGTTCCGGTCGTGTCATAGGTGACGGTGAGCGCTTCGTAGGGCTTCGGCTGGATCGCCGGATCCTCTGCCGCGAAGGCTGTCGATCCGAAGAAGGCTAGCATCGCGCAAGCGGCCGTGCTGCAAAGAAGGTTCTTCATGATTGTGGACCTGGCAGTGCGAGGCGACCGGCCTCGTCAAACGGGAAGAAGGGATTGTAGGCCACCTCCCAGAGATGGCCATCCGGATCGGCGAAATAGCCGGAATAGCCGCCCCAGAACACTTTGGTGGCCGGCTTCACCAGCCGCGCGCCGCAATTCTCGGCATGCGCCAACGCGGCGTCGACCTCGGCCTCGCTCATGACATTGTGCGCCAGGGTGATGCTGCGAAATCCGTCGCCCGCCGGCGCGACATTCGCGTCGTCCGCAAGCGCATTGCGCTGGAACAGGGCCAGCACGACGCCGGAGAGCTGGAAAAAGGTGATCGCCTCCTGGCTTGCGGCCGAGGCCTGCCAGCCGAGCAACTCGTAGAATGCACGCGCCTTCGGCACGCTGGCGACACCGAGCGTCACAATGCTGAGCCTTGGTGCGAGGCCTGCTTCCGTCATATTGTATTCCCCGTCACGATTGGGCCGACAGCATAGCCGATCGCCCGGCCCGGTACAGATGCCGTCGTGGTCATGCCGCCTGTGCCGGGGCGCGCGATCGGCCGGAAACCGGCCCGTCCCATCGCATGCCGTCGGCAGAAGAGCGACAATCCGTCCCTACGTGGATACGGCAGGCTCGTGACAGATCGACGGCGGCGCGGGGCTTCCGCCAGCCGTCCCCTCGCCGTCAGGTCGTCGCCAGGATGAAGGCGCCCGTCGCGAAAAGCAGCACAACCAGGATTCCCCACTTCACCAGCGGGTGCTTCCATACGGTCCACATCGTCCAATCCCCCAATTTAGCCACGCAGGACCGGCATGCCGGCCCGATGCGACTCCCATACCATGCTTCGTGCCTGTCGCCGCCCCCATCCCGGTTCAATCCACCAGCCGGAGGTTCGCCGGGCGACTTTTGCCGCCAAAAGTGAGATTCTTCGCCCTGCGAGCATGCCTAGGGATGTCCGAAATCTGGTTCCGCTAGTGGTATAATAATACCGTATATATAAGCTATTGATTTCACTATGGTAATCCGCACGCCGTCGTTTTCTGCGCGCTTGACGGAATCTGTGGGGCAGGCTACACACCGGCACGATCGATGGGACCGTGTGTCCTGTTGCCGCTAATCCTGCCCGAACGGGGCACGAGAAAACGAGTTCAACCAATGAGCACCATTTCCACCAAGCCGGCGGACGTCGTGAAGAAGTGGATTCTGATCGACGCTGAAGGGCTGGTCGTTGGCCGCCTCGCCAGCATCGTGGCGAACCGCCTTCGCGGCAAGCACAAGGCCAGCTTCACGCCGCACGTTGATGATGGCGACAACGTCATCATCATCAATGCCGAGAAGTGCGTCTTCACCGGCGCCAAGTACACCGACAAGCGGTACTACTGGCACACCGGCTATATCGGCGGCATCAAGGAGCGCAGCCCGCGCCAGATCATCGAGGGTAAGTTCCCCGAGCGTGTTCTGGAGAAGGCCATCGAGCGCATGATCCCCGAGGGTCCGCTTGGCCGTCGCCAGCTGAAGAACCTGCGCGTCTATGGCGGTTCCGAGCATCCGCACGAAGCACAGCAGCCCGAGACGCTCGACGTCGGCGCCCTGAATGCCAAGAACAAGAGGATTGCCTGAACATGGCTGATCTCCAGTCCCTCCAGGACCTCGCCGTCATCTCGACCGAGAACGCGGCACCTGTCCATGTGCAGAAGCTTGACGCCCAGGGCCGCGCCTACGCGACCGGCAAGCGCAAGAACGCCATCGCTCGCGTCTGGATCAAGCCGGGCACCGGCAAGATCGTCGTGAACGGCAAGGAATACCGCGGCTACTTCGCTCGCCCGGTTCTGCAGATGCTCGTTCAGCAGCCGATCGGCGTCGCTTCGCGCACCGACCAGTACGACATCAACGCCACGGTTGCTGGCGGTGGTCTCTCCGGCCAGGCTGGTGCGCTCCGTCACGGCATCTCGAAGGCTCTGACCTATTACGAGCCCGAGCTGCGTGGCGTCCTTAAGAAGGGTGGCTTCCTGACCCGCGACAGCCGTGTCGTCGAGCGCAAGAAGTACGGCCACGCCAAGGCCCGCCGCAGCTTTCAGTTCTCGAAGCGCTAATCGGCGTCCACGCGACGTTTTCGAAGGGGCGCTTCGGGCAACCGCAGCGCCCTTTTTCTATTCGCGTCTGTCTTATTGCGGTTTCACGACCGTGCGAGATCCTTGCGGGTGGCGCGAGCGCCCCCATCTACTGATGCCCGAACGGAGGCGAGCCCATGGTATCCACGGTCTTCATCGACGGCGAAGCCGGCACGACGGGTCTTCAGATCCGCCAGCGCCTGGAAGGCCGCGACGACATCCAGCTGTTGTCGATCGCGCCCGAGCGTCGCAAGGAGACTGCGGCCCGGGCCGAGCTTTTGAACAGCGCCGACGCGGTCATCCTCTGCCTGCCGGACGCGGCCGCCAAGGAGGCTGTGGGGCTGATCGACAACCCGGATGTCAAGGTGATCGACGCCTCGACCGCCTACCGGACGGCGGCAGACTGGACCTATGGCTTCGCCGAGCTCGACAAGTCGCAGCGGGCCAAGATCGCCGCCTCGACGCGGATCTCCAATCCCGGCTGCTATGCGACCGGCGCGATCGCGCTGCTGCGTCCGCTGGTGTCGGCGGGGCTGCTGCCTGCCGCCTGGCCGGTGACGATCAACGCGGTCTCCGGCTATTCCGGCGGCGGCAAGTCGATGATCGCCGAGTTCGAGGATCCGAACGCCGCGAACTACACCCATGAGAATTTCCGCATCTATGCGCTGCCGCTGCAGCACAAGCATGTGCCGGAGATCCAGAAGCACGGCCAGCTCGACCTCCGCCCGATCTTCGCGCCGGCTGTCGGCCGTTATGCGCAGGGCATGATCGTCGAGATCCCGCTGCATCTGGACCTGATCCCGGGCAACCCGTCGCTGGCCGCGCTGAACGAGGCCCTCTCGGCGCACTATGCCGGTGAGCGCTTCGTCACGGTTGCGAACCTGGCGGAGTCAGGCGCGATGACCGGCCTGGATCCCGAGGGGCTGAACAGCACCAACCGGATGAAACTCTTCACCTTCGGCACCGAAGGCGCAGGGCAGGCCCGTCTCGTTGCTTTGCTCGACAATCTCGGCAAGGGCGCGTCTGGCGCCGCCGTGCAGAACCTGAACCTGGTTCTCGGCCTCGACGAGGCCAGCGGCCTCAACTAGCCGGTCGGGCTACACCACCTTTCAACGGCCATGTTGTCTCGGCGACATGGCCGTTTTCGTTTCTCCCGCCCCCTTCGCGCGGAATTCTACGCGCAGCGGTTTCCTTGACGTTACGTCAGCGCTACCTTCGATCGATCCGGATCCTCCGGCAAGAACGAACGAGGGAGCCTGAAATGCCTGCCACGGTCCTTCTCCATCCCACGATCGACTACGGCATCCGCAAGGGCGCGGATGATTTCGCCGGCGGAACGCTGATCTGCCACTGCCTCGACAAACCGGTACGCGTCGAGATCCAGGGGCAGGTCGCACATAACCATGCCTGCGGCTGCACGCAGTGCTGGAAGCCGGAAGGCGCGATCGTCTCGATCGTCGGCGTCGTCCCGACCGATCATGTGAAGGTCGCCGCCAATGGCGACAAGCTCGCGGTGGTCAACCCGGCCGCCACCATCCTGCGCCATGCCTGCCAGGTGTGCGGCGTGCACATGCACGGTCCGGTCGAGAAGGACCACGCTTTCAAGGGCCTCACCTTCGTGCACACGGAACTGTCGCGCGAGGAGGGCTGGCAGGCGCCGCAGTTCGGCGCCTTCATCTCCTCGGTGATCGAAGGCGGGGTCAAGCCGGACCGCATGGGCGCGATCCGTTCACGCATCCGCGAGCTTGGCCTCGAACCCTATGACTGCCTGTCGCCACCGCTGATGGACGCTCTGGCGATCTTCGCGGCGAAGAAGTCCGGCGTTCTCGCCGAATGATGCCTGTGCGTCCGGCCCTCAGGCGTGACTGAGAATGTTCACCAGCCGACCGAACGGGTCGCGCACATAAAAGCGCCGCACGCCCCAGGGCTCCGTCGCAGGGCCATATTCGATCGGGAGGCTGGCGCTGCGAACGCGAGCCAGCACCTCGTCTAGATCGTCCACCTCGATGGAGAGATCCGGCACCACGGTGCCGGATCCGCCTTCGCGCGCGATGCTGACCTGCGGGGTGGTGGCAATATCCGTTGCGAAACTGACGATCCAGCCATGGTCCATGACGATCTCCATGCCGAGGATGTCGCCGTAGAACGCCTGAGCGTCCGCCGGATCCCGGGCCGCGATATTCGCCACGATGCGCCGTACCGCCATCGAACCTCTCCCTACGCCGCCTGCCCCGCCACCCAGCCGGATGACCAGGCCCATTGGAAATTGTAGCCGCCTAGCCAGCCGGTGACGTCGACGACCTCGCCGATGAAATAGAGGCCGGGGACTTCCCTGGCTTCCATCGTCTTGGGATCCAGCTCGTTGGTATCGACACCACCCAGCGTCACCTCGGCCGTGCGATAGCCCTCGGAACCCGCCGGCCTCACGCGCCAGGCATTGATCGCCGCCTCGACGCGGCGCAACGCCTTGTCCGAGAGGTCGGCGAGATTGCCCGGGCCCTTCTCCTCCTCGGCGATCAACTGCGCCAGCCGCTTCGGCAGCAGCGTCGCCAGCACCGTGTGCAGCGCCTGCTTGCCGCGCTCGGCCTTGGCCGCCTTCAGCGTCGCGAACACGTCCGTCTCCGGCAGCATGGAGAGCGTGATCTCGTCGCCCTCGCGCCAATAGGACGAGATCTGCAGGATCGCGGGGCCGGAAAGGCCGCGATGGGTGAACAGCATTGCCTCGGCGAACCGCGTCTTGCCGTGCTGCGCGACCGCGTCGACGGCGATGCCGGCCAGCGGCTCCAGCCGCGCCAGCGTGGCGGGATCGAAGGTCAGCGGCACCAGGCCCGGGCGCGTCTCGACCTGCTTCAGGCCGAACTGGCTGGCGATCTCATAGCCGAAGCCGGTCGCACCCATCTTCGGGATCGACTTGCCGCCGGTCGCGATCACCAGCGATTTGCAGACGACGTCGCCCGTCGATAGCGCAACCCGGTAGCCGCCATCGACCCGATGCTCCACCCGCTTGATGGTGGTGCCCAGCCGCAGCTCGACGCCGGCCCGCAGCATCTCGGACACCAGCATTTCGATGATCTGCTTGGCGGAGCCGTCGCAGAACAGTTGGCCAAGCGTCTTCTCGTGATAGGCGATGCCATGACGCTCGACGAGGGCGATGAAATCGCGCTGTGTATAGCGTGACAGCGCCGAGATACAGAAGCGCGGGTTCTGCGAGACGAAGTTCTTGGCCGAGGCGTGGATATTGGTGAAGTTGCAGCGGCCGCCCCCGGATATGCGGATCTTGTCGCCGGCCGAGGGCGAATGGTCGATGATGGCAACCGAGCGGCCGCGCTTGCCTGCTTCGATGGCGCACATCATGCCGGCAGCGCCGGCGCCGAGCACGACGACGTCGTAGAATTTCGATCCTGGAAGCGTCACCCTGAGGCTCCAAACACCGCGTCGATGTCGGCAGGCGTCAGCAGGCGGTACGAACCGGCCTCCAGATCGGCAGGCAGATCGAGCAGGCCGATCCGGTCGCGATGCAGCGCCACGACATGGTTGCCGACGGCCGCGAACATCCGCCGGACCTGATGATAGCGGCCTTCATGCAGGGTCAGCGTCGCCTGCTTCGGGCCCGAGGATTCCATCTCGGCCGGCAGCAATGGCTTGTCGTCACCCTCGAGCAGCAGCCCGCCGGCGGCGAAGATCTCGGCCTCGTCGCCATTCAGCGGCCGGTCTAGCGTCACCTGGTAGCGCTTCGGCACATGATGGCGCGGCGAGATGATGCGATGGAGCAGCGCGCCGTCATCGGTCATCAGCAGCAGGCCCGACGTCTCCTTGTCGAGACGGCCGACCGTGGAGATGACGGGATCGCGGCGGCGCCAGCGTTCCGGCAGAAGCGAATAGACCAACGGGCCTATTTCCTTGTGCGAGCAGGTAACGCCGAGCGGCTTGTGGATCATCAGGGCCATGCCGGGCGCCGGGTCCAGCGGCTCGCCGGCCACCGTCATGCGGGTCACCAGGTCCGGCTTCACATAGATGTGCTGCGCCGGATCGGTTTCGGCCTCGCCGTCGAGGATGACCCGGCCGCCCTGGATCAGGCCCTGGACCTCGCGGCGCGAGCCATAGCCGAGATTGGCCAGCAGCCGATCAAGCCGTGCAGAGGGGAAGGCCTGCTTGCCGCCGGGCTTGCTCATTTGCGCGCCTCATAGACCTTGAAGCCATCGGCTTCGACGATCAGCACGGCGCGGGCGAACAGGTCCTTCAGGTGATCCTCATAGGGCAGATGCCGGTTGGCGGTCAGCCAAAGACGGCCGCCCTTGCGCAGGCTTTCGGCGGCACGGCGGACGAAGGACTGGCCGAGCGAGCGATCCTCGGCACCACCATCATGGAAGGGCGGGTTCATGACGATGAAATCGAGCCCTTCGGGAATCGTGCCGGCCTTGCGCACATCCGCCCAATGGATGCTGGCGCGCGGATCGGTGATGTTCTTCGCGGCAGCCTCGACGGCGCGCCGGTCGATATCGACCATGTGCAGCGCCTCGACGGTCGGCATGGCAAGCACGGCGCGCGCCAGATAGCCGACGCCGCAGCCGAGATCCGCGCCGCGTCCGGAAAGCTGCGGCAGGTGCTTCAAGAGCAGCGCGCTGCCCGGATCGACGCGGTTCCAGGAGAACACGCCAGGCTGCGACCAGAGGCCGGTTTCCTCGACCTGTCGCGGCGCGCCATCGTCGATCGCCGCCTGGAGCGCGGGCAGGTCCGTGGGCCGGGTCGAGACACAGATGCGATGATGCCGAAGCGCCGTTTCCTCGAATTCGCAGCCAAAGGCCTTCAGTTCCTTGGCGAGCCGCGAGCCGCCCTTGTCCTTCGGCGCCATCACCGTCAGCTGGCCGCCCGGCTGCAGTACGCGCAGCGCCTGGGCGATATCGTGCCGGCGCTCGATCGTGCCGGGCGGCGCCAGCATCACCATGGCGGCGAGCGAACCTTCCGCCTGGCGTTCTAGCGCCGGGCTCCCGGGCAGCAGCGGCGAAAACTGCACCGCGTCGCGCGGCACGTCCGCCAGCTCCGCCGGGGGGTTGCCATAGACGCCGGTTGTTGCTTCTTGGGTCATCGATCTCTCACGCACAATTTGTGCTGTTCCTACCCTGCCCGACGCCATGGCGAAAGGTTGGCGGGACGTTCTAATCTCCCGGCCAGGAGAATCATGCCCCGATGCGCCCCGAAATCCTGAATCCGCTGTTCCGCCCCGTCACGAGTCTGACCGGCGTCGGCCCCAAGATCGGCGAGGCCATGGGGCGGTTGCTGCTGGGTGGCGACGCGCCGGAACCGCCGCGCGTAACCGATCTCCTGCTGCATATTCCCGTGGGGCTGATCGACCGCCGCAATCAGCCCGGGATCGCCCTGTCGCCGGAAGGCGCGATTGTTACGCTCGAAGTACGCATCGACCGCCATCTGCCGGCGCCGCGCGGCAACAAGCGAATCCCCTACCGGGTCATGGCGCATGACGACACTGGCGAGATCGCACTGGTCTTCTTCCGCGCCGAGCAGAACTTCCTCGAACGCACCATGCCGGTCGGCGAAACGCGCTTCGTCAGCGGCAAGGTCGAGTGGTTCAACGGCCGGCCGCAAATGGTGCACCCCGACCATATCGTCGACCGCGAGGCCTTCGAGCAATTGCCGATGGTCGAGCCGGTCTATCCGATGACGGCGGGGCTGGCGCGCAAGACGCTGGGACGCGCCATGCGCGGCGCGCTCGACAGCCTCCCCGACCTGCCGGAGTGGCAGGATCCGACGTTGATGTCGCGCCAGCGCTGGACCGGCTTCAAGCCGACGCTGGAAGCCGTGCATGCGCCGACGACGCCAGCTGAGCTGGCACCGGAGGGCCCGGCGATCAGCCGCCTCGCCTATGACGAGTTCCTGGCCAACCAGCTTGCGTTGATGCTGACGCGCGCCAATCTGCGCCGCGCCGCCGGACGGGCGCGGATCGGCGACGGGCGGATGCGCCGCGCGATCACCGCCGCCCTGCCCTTCACGCTCACGGGCAGCCAGCAGGCCGCGATCGCCGATATCGAGAAGGACTTGGCCTCCGACGAACGCATGCTTCGCCTGCTGCAGGGCGATGTCGGCTCGGGCAAGACCATGGTCGGCCTGATGGCGGCGGCGACCGTCATCGAGGCAGGCAGCCAGGCAGCGCTGATGGCGCCGACCGAACTGCTCGCCCGCCAACACGCCAAGACGCTTCAACCGCTCGCCGACGCTGCCGGCATCCGCATGGCGATCCTGACCGGCCGCGAAAAGGGCCGCGAGCGCGCCGAGATCCTGGCCGGACTGGACGATGGCAACATCGATCTCGTCGTCGGCACCCATGCGGTCTTCCAGGCCGGCGTCGAGTTCCGCGACTTGGCGCTGGCGATCGTCGACGAGCAGCACCGCTTCGGCGTGCATCAGCGCCTGGCGCTTTCCGCCAAGGGTGCCGCCACCGACATCCTCGTCATGACGGCGACGCCGATCCCGCGCACGCTGGTTCTCACCGCCTTTGGCGACATGGATGTCTCCAAGTTGCCGGACAAGCCGGCCGGCCGCCAGCCGATCGAAACCCGCACGGTGCCACTCGAACGGCTCGACCAGGTGGTGGAGCGAATCCGCGCCGCGATCGCCGAGGGCGCCAAGGCCTATTGGGTCTGCCCGCTGGTCGAGGAATCGGAGGAGGTCGACGCCGCCGCGGCGCAGGATCGCTTTGTCGACCTGCAGCGCGCGCTCGGCCCGGTCGTCGGCCTCGTCCACGGAAGGATGAAGGCGGCCGAGAAGGACGAGGCAATGCAGCGCTTCCAGCGCGGCGAAACCCGGATCCTGGTCGCGACCACGGTCATCGAGGTCGGCGTCGACGTGCCGGACGCGACCATCATGGTGATCGAACATGCCGAGCGCTTCGGCCTCGCGCAGTTGCATCAGTTGCGCGGCCGCGTCGGCCGCGGCTCGAAAGCCTCGACCTGCCTGCTGCTGTACAAGGGGCCGCTCGGCGAGGTGGCGCATGACCGGCTTGCCATCATGCGCGACACCGAGGACGGATTCCGCATCGCCGAGGAAGATTTGAGGCTGCGCGGCGAAGGCGAATTGCTGGGCACGCGCCAGTCCGGCACACCGGGCTTCAAGATCGCGCGCTTCGAGCATCATGCCAGCCTGCTCGAAATCGCCCGCGACGATGCGCGGCTGATCGTCGAGAAGGACCCGGCGCTGCAATCGCCGCGCGGCAAGGCGCTGCAGCTGCTGCTCTATCTTTTCGGCCGAGACGAGGCGATCAAGCTGCTGCGCGCCGGCTGAGACAAGACGCGCCAAGCTTTTGAAGGCGGGAACGCCTATTCAAACGGCGAGCATAGGCATCGCGACTGACATGGGACTTTCCACCCTCCCCGACCGCGCCATGAGCCGCGCCCGCGCCCTGATCCGGACGCGGGAGCCCTCGCTGCTGATCGTTGCGGCGGTGATCGGATGTCTCGCCGGCCTTGCCGTCACGATCATGAGCCGGCTGGCGCAATGGCTGCACGTGGTGCTGTTCTCGATCGAGCCGGATGGCTTCCTCAGCGCAACCGCCATGATCTCGCCGCCCTGGCGCGCGGCCGCCACGGCCGGCGGCGGGGTGGTACTAGGCGCGCTCTTCCTCCTGTTCTTCCGGCGCGCCCGCCAGATCGTCGACCCGATCGAAGCCAACGCGCTGCATGGCGGGCGGATGTCGCTGCGCGACAGTCTGCGCGTCGCCCTCGAAGCGATCATTTCCAACGGCTCCGGCGCTTCGGTGGGCCTCGAGGCGGGCTACACGCAGGTCGGCAGCGCCATGGCCTCGCGCATCGGTCAGCGGCTGCATCTGCGCCGCACGGACCTGCGCACCGTCGTCGGCTGCGGCGCGGCCGGCGCCATCGCCGCGGCCTTCAGCGCGCCGTTGACCGGCGCCTTTTACGGTTTCGAGCTGATCATCGGCGTCTATACGGTCGCGAACATCGCCCCGGTGATGACGGCGTCGATCGCCGGCTTCCTGGTCGCCCAAGGCCTGGGCGCCGCCGCCTACACCATCGAGGTGCCGAAGGCACTGGCGCTGCATGCCGTCGACTATCCCCCCTACCTGCTGCTCGGTGTCATCGCCGGCTTCGCCGCCATCGCCATCATGCGGCTGGTCACGCTCGCCGAGGTGATCTTCCAGAAGAGCCGGCTGCCGCGCGCCATCCGCCCCGCCGTCGGCGGCGCCATCCTCGGAGGGCTAGCGCTCTACAGTCCCCAGGTGCTCGGGGCCGGCCATGGCGCCATGCATCTGAATATGGCCGAGGGCGTGCCAGCCGGCCTGCTGGCGACCATCCTTCTGCTGAAGATCGCCGGCGTCTCGATTTCGCTCGGGTCGGGCTTTCGCGGCGGCATGTTCTTCGCCTCGCTGTTTCTGGGCGTCATCGTCGGCAAGCTGTTCGCCATGGCGGTCGCCTGGATCGCCCCGTCCGCCGGCATCGACCCCGTGGCCGCCGCCATCGTCGGCATGAGCGCGCTCGGTGTCGGAATCGTGGGCGGCCCGCTCACCATGACGTTCCTGGCGCTGGAAGCGACCGGCGACCTCGCCATCACCGGCATCGTGCTGGCTGCCTCGATCCTCTCGGCCATCACCGTGCGCGAGTTCTTCGGCTATTCGTTCTCAACCTGGCGGCTGCATTTGCGCGGAGAAACGATCCGCAGCGCCATCGACGTCGGGTGGCTGCGCGGCCTCACGGTTGGCCGCATGATGCGAACCGACGTGCGCAGCGTGCTCGCCACCATGCCGGTTAGTGCCTTTCGCAGCCTGTTTCCGCTCGGCTCGACCCAGCGCGTCGTCGTCACCGATACCGATGGCCGCTATGCCGGCATCATTCTGGTCGCCGAGATCCACTCGACCCCATCCGAAGATGTCGACGATACGATCCAGTCCTTCTGCCGCCAGCCCGATAAAATGCTGTTTCCCAACATGAGCGCCCAGACAGCGGCCAAGGTATTCGACGAGGCGGAGAGCGAAGAACTGGTCGTGGTCGACGATGCGTCAAGCCGGCACGTCATCGGCCTGCTGACCGAGGCGCATCTGTTCCGCCGTTACGCCGAGGAACTCGACAAGGCGCGCCGTAGCCTCGCGGGCGAGTCCTAGCATCGCGCGGTCGCTGCAACACTTCGTCAACCATATGATCTCTCGGTTAATATAGTTGCCTTAGTGCAACAGCATTTCGAACGAGTTTTGTTACGATGGTTTCACAATCCTTCTGGTGGAGCTCATCATGACCGCTTCGAAGTTCGCCCTGCTTGCCACGACCCTGCTCGTTGCTTCCCCCGCGCTCGCGGCCGACCTGACCTACGAGCCCGCGCCGGCACCTGTGGCAGTCGCCGCACCATTCTCCTGGACAGGCTTCTATGTCGGCCTGAACGCCGGCTACGGCTGGGGCGACGTCGACACCAGCGAGAATTCGATGACCACGACCGGCCCGCTGGTCGGCGTGGGCCCCGGCACCTTCATACCGGCCGCGACGTTCCTTGGCGCCGACAGCTCGGCCAGCGCCGACGGCATCCTGGGCGGCGCACAGATCGGCTACAACTATCAGGTTGGCACCTGGGTGTTCGGCGCAGAGGCCGATTACCAGGCCGCGGACCTCAAGACCTCGGACAGCTTCCTGGGTTCGCCGCAGGGACCCTACTACCAGACCTCGGCGGAACTGCAGTCGTTCGGCACGCTGCGCGCCCGCGTCGGTTACGCCATCGACAACGTCCTGATCTATGGCACGGGCGGTCTCGCCGTCGGCCAGGGCAAGGCCGGCCTCACCATCCAGGGCGGCGTTCCCGGCGGCTTCACCGGTCCGGAATACTCCCAGACAGACAGCAAGACCATGGTCGGCTATGCCATCGGCGCCGGCGCGGAATGGGCGATTGCCCATAGCAACTGGTCGGTCAAGGCCGAGTATCTCTACACCGACTTCGGCTCCAAGACCTTCGACTTCGATTTCGGCTCCGCCGGCAGCGCTTCGAGCCGCGGCGAGATCAGCGCCAGCATCGTGCGCGCGGGCCTGAACTACCGCTTCTGATCGCGACGCGATCTCCTGCGAAAAGGCCCGGTCGAGACCGGGCCTTTTCGTTGGGGGGTTGGACTTTCGCCTAGCCGCCGGAGCGCCGTGTCAGGACCGGTGCGGGCGGGTCGAGCGGCGGGGTATGGGCCGCCACGTCATATTCGGGGGCGACCAGACCGGCCGAGATGACCAGCTTCGCGGCTTCCTCCACCGTCATGTCGAGTTCGATCAGTTCGGAGCGCCGCACGAACATCATGAAGCCCGCAGTCGGCGCCGGCGTGGGCGGCAGGAATACGGTCACCCATTCCTCGCCATCCTGGCTGATCCGCCGCCGGATCTCGCCTTTCGTCTCCGTCGCGATGAAGACGATCGACCACACGCCCTTGCGCGGAAATTCGAACAGCGCCGCCTTCTGGAACGACTTGCCGCCCTTGCCCGACAGCACGGTCTCGAACAGCTGCTTGAGGGCGCTGTAGAGATTGCGGACCAACGGCGTGTGGTTCAGCAACTGCTCGCCCATGCGCACCAACGAGCGCCCGACGAAATTCGCCGTCAGGAAGCCGAGCAGCGTCAGCGCCACCACGGCAACGAACACGCCGAAGCCCGGAACGGAGAAGGGCAGATAGGCGTCGGGGCTGTATTCGAGCGGGATGACCGGCTTGACCCAGCCATCGATCCATTTGATCAGCGACCAGGTCAGGTAGATCGTGATCGAGATCGGCGCGGCGATGACCAGACCGGTGAGGAAATAGTTCCGCAACCGTTTGATCAGCCGACTGCCGCCCGTTTCACCGGCTGGAGGGAGTTGGGGTTCCTGAGAGCTCATTCCACCGCCCGCGCGCCTGAATCATGCCTGCCAGCCGCCATTATGACGGCTGGCATACGGATGACCAGAAGATACTCCTGCGCAAAGGCGCCGGCGGCGAATTCGTTCCGCGGCGACCTGCCCTCCCAGCGTCGCGAACGCGCTACTCTACCGTCACCGACTTGGCGAGATTGCGCGGCTGGTCGACGTCCGTACCCATGAAGACGGCGGTGTGATAGGCGAGCAACTGCACCGGGATCGTATAGACCAGCGCCGTCACGCTGGAGGGCATCTCGGGCAGCATGATCGTCGCCATCGTATCCATGGCGGCCGCCTCGGCGCCCTTCCGGTCGGTGATCAGGATGATCCGGCCGCCGCGCGCCGCGACTTCCTGCATGTTCGAGACGGTCTTCTCGAAGATGTGGTCGTAGGGCGCGATGACGACGACGGGCATGTCCTCGTCGATCAGCGCGATCGGGCCGTGCTTCAGCTCGCCAGCCGCGTAGCCCTCGGCGTGGATATAGGAGATTTCCTTGAGCTTCAGCGCGCCTTCCAGCGCGATCGGATAGCTGGTGCCACGGCCGAGATAGAGGCAGTGCTTTACCTTGGCCAGGTCGCGCGCCAGCGCTTCAATCTGCGCGTCGAGCTTCAGCGCCTCGTGCATCAGACGCGGCACTTCGCTCAGCGCGCGCACCAGCGCCTGCTCCTCGTCGCCGCTGAGCACGCCGCGCGCCTTGCCGGCGGCGACAGCGGTCGCAGCAAGCACGGAAAGCTGGGCGGTGAAGGCCTTGGTCGAAGCGACGCCGATTTCCGGCCCCGCCAGCGTCGGCAGCACGAAATCCGCCTCCCGGGCGATGGTCGATTCGCGGACATTGACGACCGCAGCGATCTTCTGCCCCTCGCTCTTGGCATAGCGCAGCGATGCCAGCGTGTCGGCGGTCTCGCCCGATTGCGAGATGACGATCGAAAGACCGGCCTTCGATAGCGGCTGCTCGCGATAGCGGAACTCGGACGCGATATCAATGTCGACCGGCAGCCGCGCATAGCGCTCAAACCAGTACTTGGCGACGAAGCCGGCAAAGAAGGCCGTGCCGCAGGCGGTGATCGACAGCCGGTCGATCGCGGCGAAATCGATGCCGGCCGGAAGCTTTGCGCTACCGTTCACCAGGTCGAGATAATGCGCCAGCGTGTGGGCGACGACTTCCGGCTGCTCATGGATCTCCTTGACCATGAAGTGGCGGTAGTTGCCCTTGTCGACGACATGGGTGGTACCCTGCAGGCGCGTCAGCGGCCGCTCGACCGGATTGCCCGCCTCGTCATAGATCGCAGCGCTCGAGCGCGTCAGCACGACCCAGTCGCCATCGTTCAGATAGGTGATCTCGTCGGTGAACGGCCCGAGCGCGATGGCGTCGGAGCCGAGGAACATCTCGCCCTCGCCCCAGCCAATCGCCAGCGGGCTGCCGCGACGCGCGCCGATCAGCAGGTCTTCCTCACCCTCGAACAGGAAGGCGAGCGAGAACGCCCCCGTCAGCCGGCCGAGAACTGCCTGAACGGCCTCCTTCGGCGACAGGCCGGCGGCCAGCTTGACCGTCACCAGATGGGCGATGACCTCGGTATCGGTATCGGAGGAGAAGCTGCGGCCGGCCGCTTCCATCTCCAGCCGCAACTCGCGGAAGTTCTCGATGATGCCGTTATGGACGACCGCCAGGCGCTCGGTCGCGTGCGGGTGGGCATTGCGCTCCGTCGGCGCGCCATGCGTCGCCCAGCGCGTATGGCCGATGCCGGTCAGGCCGAAGCGCGGCGAAACGGCCAGCTTCAGGTCGAGATTTCGCAGCTTGCCCTCGGCCCGAAGCCGGTCGAGATGGCCGTCCTCCAGCGTCGCGATCCCGGCGGAATCATAGCCGCGATATTCCAGCCGCTTCAGCGCATCGACCAGAAGTGGCGCGACGGGCGTCCGGCCCAGAATGCCGATAATTCCGCACATGTTGCAGTTTCCCCGTTCGCGATGCCTTCAAGGCGGCATCTTAGTCCAAGTCAAATCCAAGCGCCTCTTAGCCTTTCGGGCCAAGTGCCGGAAATCACTTCCTGTTTCTAGCCTTCACCGACCGCCTAGACGCGGACGCGCTTGGTCTTGGCCTTCATCTCGCGGAAGCGGGCGGCCCAGCCCGGCTTTTCCACCTGCCGTCCGCGGGCAATCGCCAGCGCGTCGGGCGAGACATCCTCGGTAATGACGCTGCCCGACGCGACATAGCCGCCGTCGCCGATCGTCACCGGCGCGACCAGCACGCTGTTCGACCCGATGAAGGCGCCCTCGCCGATCACGGTCAGCGCCTTATCGTAGCCGTCGTAATTTCCGGTGACCGTGCCCGCGCCGACATTCGCCTCGGCGCCGACCTTGGCGTCGCCGATATAGGTCAAATGGCTGATCTTTGCGCCGGCGCCGATCTCGGCGTTCTTCACCTCGACGAAATTGCCGACCTTGCTCTTGGGCCCAAGCTGCGCGCCGGGACGAAGCCGGGCGAACGGCCCGACCTCGGCGCCGCGCTCCAGATGCGCGCCGGTCAGATGCGAAAAGGCGTGGATGACGACACCCTCGTCCACGGTGACACCGGGGCCGAAGAAGACGTTCGGCTCAATCACCACGTCGCGCGAAAGCTTCGTGTCATGCGCCAGGAACACCGTCTCCGGTGCGGTCATGGTGACGCCCGCAAGCAAAGCCGCCTGCCGGGCGCGGTCCTGCCAGATGCGCTCGACATCGGCGAGCTCGGCGCGCGTGTTGACGCCGCCGACCTCCGCCGCGTCCGCCTCGATAGCCACGACGCCGAGCCCACGCTGGTTGGCGATCTCGACCGCGTCGGTCAGGTAGAACTCGCCCTTGGCGTTGTTGTTGTCGATGGCATCGAGCACGGCCAGGATTGTCTCGCCACGAAAGCCCATCAGGCCCGCATTGCAGAAGCCGATGGCGCGCTCTTCCTCGCTCGCCTCGCGCTCCTCGCGGATCTCCAGCAACTGCCCGTCGCGCTCGATCAGGCGGCCATAGCCGGTCGGAACCTCCGGGCGGAAGCCGAGCACGACGACGCTAGCGCCTTTGGCCAGCTCAGCGCGCATCCGCGCCAGCGTCTCGGCGGTGACCAGGGGCGTGTCGCCATAGAGCACCAGCACGTCATCGGAGGCGATTTCCAGCGCCTCGCGCGCCGCCAGCACGGCATGCGCCGTGCCGAGACGCTCCACCTGCTCGACCAGCACTGCCGCAGGCGCGGCCTTGGCGGCGAAGTCGCGCACCGCGCCCGCGCCATTGCCGACGACGACGGCGAAACGGTCGATGCCGGCGCCGGTCGCCGTCTTCAGCACATGGCCGATCATCGGCAGGCCAGCGACCGGATGCATCACCTTGGGCAGGGACGATCGCATGCGGGTGCCCTCGCCTGCGGCGAGCACGATGGCGAGCGAAGAGCGATCCGGCATGTTTCCTCCAGGAGAGCGAAGCTGTGGCGCGTAGCTATGGCCCGAAAAGCCTAAATAGCTATTGCCGCATTTTTGGGATGATCCGAAATCAGCCGATCCGCGACAGCGCGGGGAAAGTTTCAAGCAGCCAGAACGACATCGCCGTCATCTGGCCGGTCAGGAACAGCACTCCGGCAAGAATCAGGAAAACGCCCATCGCCTTCTCGACCATCGGCATATAGCGACGGAACCGGCGCAACCCGCCGATGAAGCGCTCGGCAAAGCCGGCGGCGATCATGAAGGGAATGCCGAGGCCGAGCGAATAGACCGCGAGCAGGCCGGCGCCGCGGCCGACCGTATCCTGCGAGCCGGCAACGGCGAGAATCGCCGCCAGCACGGGACCGATGCAGGGCGTCCAGCCAAAGGCGAAGGCAAGCCCGAGCACGTAAGCCCCGACGAGGCCGCCCGGCTGGTTGGCGACCTGTACCCGCGCCTCGCGCTGCAGGAAGGCGATGCGGAAAACGCCGAGGAAATGCAGGCCCATGACGATGATCACGAGGCCGGCGACGATGGAGAGGATCTCCTGCTGCCGCGCCACCATCCGGCCGAGCACCGAGGCCGTCGCCCCGAGCAGCACGAAGACGGTGGTGAAGCCCAGCACAAAAGCGAAGGACGAACGCAGCACCATTCGCCGGTTGCGGCCATCCGCCTTGGCTCCCGCCACCTCGTCGAGGCTCAGCCCCGTCACGTAGCAGAGATAGGGCGGCACAAGCGGCAGCACGCAGGGCGAAATGAAGGAAAGCAGCCCTGCGATCAGGGCGCCCCAGAGCGTTACGTCTGACGGCATGGCTTCTCGGTCGTTGGCGCAGAAAACTTCGACGATCCGGCGGATGCCACCGGCGCAAGGCCGTTATAGGGCAAAGGCTACGACGAAACACGAGGGACATCGGATCGCACCCCGGCGCGGACCGACGCGACGCGTCGAAGCCGCTTGGCGGCGCGCCGCGCTTCGGCTAATGGGCATGGACGATACAGACCAGCGGGAGAAGACCGAGATGATCGTGAGTTGCGGCGAGGCACTGATCGACTTCCTGCCGGTCAAGGATGCGGCGGGGAACGATTCCTATCAGCCGAAAGTCGGCGGCTCGCCGTACAACGTGGCCCTGACCGCAGGGCGGCTGGGCAACCATACCGGTTTCCTGGGCGGCATCTCGACCGATTTCTTCGGCGAGATGCTGGTCGAGGAACTGAAGCGCTCCCTGGTCAGCCTGAAATATGTCGGCTTCTCGGCGCGTCCCACCACGCTCGCCTTCGTCAGCCTGCTGCATGACGAGCCGCAATACGCCTTCTTCGACGAGAATTCTGCCGGACGCCTGCACGATCCGGCCGCGCATGAGCCGATCGGCGACGAGGTCGAGGCGATCCACTTTGGTTCGATCTCGCTGATCCCCGAGCCCAGCGTCAGCCGCCTTGCCGCCGTGATGGATGCCAATCGCGGCAAGCGAGTGCTTTGCTACGATCCCAATGTCCGCCCGACCCTGATCCACGACCGCGACGCGTTCATCGCCAATGTCGAAAAGTTCGCGCATGGCGCCGACATCGTGAAGATCTCCGGCGCCGATCTCGAATGGCTCTATCCGGGCGTCGAGGCGGAGACGGTTGCCAGCCGCTGGCTCGCTGCCGGCACGGGCCTCGTCGTCGTCACGCGCGGCGGCAATGGCGTCACCGCCTATACGCCAAGTGGCTCGGTCTTCAGCCCGGTCATCCCCGTCACCATCGCCGACACGGTCGGCGCCGGCGACAGCTTTACCGGCGGCCTGCTGGCACGGCTCTCCGAAAAGGGCCACCTGACGATCGACGGCGTGCGCAACATCGACCCCGCAGCCCTCAAGGATGCGCTCGATTTCGCCAACCGCGTCGCCGCGATCACCTGCTCGCGCGCGGGCGCCAACCCGCCCTGGCGCAGCGAACTGGTCGAAGCCGAAGCCTGAGGCTTCGGCGTGACGCAGGCCCCTCGCCCTGGCCGGATCGTCATCCTGAACGGCGCGCCGCGATCCGGAAAATCGAGCATCGCGGCCGCCATCCAGGAGAGCTTCGACGGCCCCTGGATGAGCCTCGGCGTCGACGCCTATGTCAACGCCGTGACGCCACCACGCTATCGGCCGGGCATAGGCCTTCGTCCCGGCGGAGAGCGGCCGGATCTCGAACCGCGCCTCCCGACCTTCTACGCAGCACTCTACGAATCGATCGCCGCGCATAGCCGGCTTGGCCTCGACGTCGTCGTCGATGTCGGCCATCACGACGATTATTCAAAGCCGCTGCAAATCCTGCCCGATTGCGCCCGTCGCCTTTCCTGCCTTCCGGTGCTGTTCGTCGGCGTCCGCTGTCCCATCGAGACCATCATGCAGCGGCGTCGCGCCGGGCAGGCGGGGCGCGAGGGCCTCTATGCCGTAGGCACCGCCGGAGATCCCGTCCCTGCCCCGGTCCTCCGCTGGCAGAACGCCGTGCATGTCCCCGGCATCTACGACCTCGAACTCGACACGTCGCAGCTCACGCCAGCCGAGTGCGCCGCGCGGATCGACGCGCGCCTGAGGGACGGCATCCCGGGCCCGACGGCCTTTGAGCGGCTGGCAAAATTGGCACCGCTCACGGAAAGCTGATCGCCGCGGTGACACAAATCGCCTTCTGGTCACGTATGAGGACTAACAGCGATTGCATGAGGTCCCGATGAATCGATCCGCCACGCCGGCCGCCCGTCTCTATCCCTGGCAGGACAGGAAGGGCGATTTCTCGCCGCTCAAGGCCATCGTCTTCGCCGGCGTGTTCCTGCCTGGCCTGTGGCTCGTGGCCCGCGCCATGATGGGGACGCTCGGTCCCCGCCAGATGATCGAGATCAACCACCAGACCGGCCTCTGGGCGGTGCGGTTCCTGCTGCTGACGCTCGCCATCACACCACTGCGCCATGTCTGGCGCTGGCCGGAACTGGTCTTCGTCCGGCGCACGCTCGGCAATGCGGTCTTCGCCTATGGGCTCATCCACCTTGTCGCCTATGCCGGCGATCTCGCCTGGGATGTGCCAAAGGTGATCTCGGAGATCTTCGCCCGCGTCTATCTCACCATCGGGCTGATGGTGCTGATCCTGCTGACGCCGCTGGCGATCACCTCAACCAATGGCATGATGAAGCGCATGGGCGGCCTCAACTGGCGCCGCCTGCACCATCTCGTCTATCCGATCATCCTGCTGGCGGCGCTGCACTTCTTCCTGCAGTCGAAGCTCGGCGTCACCGAGCCGATCGTCATCACCGCCGTCGCGATCTGGCTGCTCACCTGGCGCTTGCTGGCGGCATGGCTCGGCGAGGCGCGGATCGCCACCCTGCCCGCGACGCTGGCGCTGGGCGCCACCATGACGGTGGCCACGGCGTTCGGCGAGGCGCTCTACTACTATCTGAAGATCGGCGTCGCCTTCAGCCGCGTCCTGCCGACCAATTTCAACCCCGCCGCCGGCATCCGCCCAGCCTGGATCATCGGCGGCATCGTTCTCGCCGTGCTGGCGGTGGCGGTTTTCCGCCGCTTCCTGCCGGCGAAGAAGTCGGCGCGGCGTTCGGCCCGTCAGCCCGGCGTCGCCGCGAAACCGGAGGCCTCGTCGCAGCCGCAGGGAAACGCCGCATAGCGCTCGACGCGGTAGGGCTTCATCGACAGCCCTCGGCAGAAGCCAGTCACGGCCTCCTCCAGCTTTTCGACCTTGGCGATCTCGCCGGCGTTCAGTTCCAGCATGCGGTCGCGCGCCGCCTCCGCCTTGTCGGCGAGCGACGCCATGTCGGAGGCAAGGTGTCGGCCGTCGCGGACGATGAACGTGCCGTCGACCATGACATGGCGCACGGCGGTCGCGTCCTCGGCGAAGACCAGCTGCGTCGCGGGATCGTTGATCGGCATCCAGTTGGGATGATCGAGGCTGAGAAAGACGATGTCGGCGCGCTTGCCGGGCGCGATGGCGCCGACATGGTCGAAGCCGGCCATCCGCGCCCCGCCCCGCGTCGCCGCGTCGATGATTTCGGGCGCCGTCAGCCAGCGGCGATGGTCCGGCTGGCGCACGGCGGCGACCTGGCCGGCGGCGCGCATCGCCTCATACATGTTCTGGTTATCCGACGAGACCGCACCATCCGTACCGATGGCGAGGTTGACGCCGCGTTCCAGCATTCTGCGCGCATCGGCGATGCCCGAACCGAGCCGCATGTTGCTGCCGGCATTGTGCGAAATGGACGAGCCACGGTCGGCGACGCGACGCAGGTCGTCATCGTCGAGCCAGATGCCATGCGCGATCGAGAAATGCGGCCCGAGGACGCCGAGGTCGTCGACATGGGCCAGCATGGTCTTGCCATACTTGGCAATCGCCGAGACGGCCTGCATCTTGGCCTCGCCAATATGGCTCTGGATGACGGTCCCATGCTCGCGCGCCAGCCGGTCGCAGCCAAGCATCAGCTCGTCCGAGCAGACCAGCGGAATGGTCGGGGCGATGCCGAGCTTGACGTGGTCGCGGTCATGCGGCCAGCGTCTCAGCGCCTCGTCCATCAGCCCCAGCACGCGGTCGGTGGCCGGCGCGCCGTCGATCTTCGCCAGCGCGCGCAGATCGCCGGGCAGGCTTTCTACCAGGCCCGGAATGCCGCGATAGAAGGTCGTATCGGCCAGCATCGGCGCCATCACGGCGCGAATGCCGGCGTCGCGATAGGCCTGCCCCATTGCCTCTAGTTCCTCGATCGAGGCGACCGGAAGGCCAAAGGTCAGGTCGAAGGCGAGCGTGCAGCCCTTCATCGCCATCTCGACCGCGCCGAGATAGGTGTTGAGATACTTCATCTCCAGCGTCTGGTTGGCAAAGCGCGCCGGGGTCGCCAACAGCAGGAGCTCCAGATTGAAGCGGTCGCGATAGCCGCGCGTCAGCGCCCCGGTGCCATGGGTGTGGCCGTTGACGAAGCCCGGATGCAGCAGATGCCGGCTGGCATCGACGACCTCCGCATCGTCCGGCGCGGCGAGACCGGGAGCGCCGATCTCGAGGATGGCGCCGTCGCGGATCAGGATATCGCGCAGCGGCGCCGCCCTGGCGCGCGCATCGAGCAGGCGGCCACCCCGGATGATCTTGAATGCGCGCATCGATTTCCCCTCTGACCCGCTCCGGCTCTATCGCCGTCGACCATGCTAGATCGCCGCTCCTCATCCGTCAGCCGCCACCGCATCGCCCGGCAGATGTTGCACCGCAATATTCGCTTGTCGGCGATTTAAGACAGTATTACTGTCCTATTGCATCGGTGCGGCTCGGAGATGGCCCATGGACGACGAACGGCAGCTCGCGCATTCGCTCTATGACGATGTGCTCGCCTTCCTGATCGGCACGCTGTTCATCGCGCTCGGCCTCGCCATGCTGAAGGCGGCGGGGCTCGGCATTGGCGGCACGGCGGGCATCGCCTTCCTGACCAACAACGCGACCGGGCTCGATTTCGGCAGCGTCTTCTTCGTCATCAACGTGCCGTTCTTCATCTTCGCCTATCTGGCCTTCGGCCCGCTCTACCTGCTGCGCTCGGTCATCGCGACGGCGCTGCTTTCGGTCGAGACCACCCTGCTTCCGTCCCTGCTGACCTTCGGCCATATAGAGCCGATCCTGGGGGCGGCGATGGGCGGGCTGCTGATCGGCATGGGCATGCTGTCGCTGATCCGCCACCAGGCGGGCATTGGCGGCTTCGCGACGGCGGCGGTCTATCTGCAGGAGCGCTATGGCTGGCGGGCCGGCAAGCTGCTGATGGCGGCAGATCTCTGCGTCATGGCGGCGGCATTCCTGCTGCTCCAGCCGAGCCAGGTGGCGCTCTCGGTCTTCGCCGTGATCTGCCTCAACATCGTGCTGGCCTTCTACCACAAGCCCGGCCGCTATGCCGGCTTCGCCCGCTTTGAGCGCAACCGCAGCGCCAAGGCGGCCTTGGTGCGCTCGCGCAGGGCGTGAGCCAGAGACGGCCTCAGTCGGAAGCCGGCTTGTAGCGTTCGGCCACCAGCTCGGCCATCGGATGGTCGCTCTGTCGCAATCCGTCGATGACGCCTTCGCGATCGGCGGCAGGCCGGTTCTGGCTCACCTTCCACTTGCCTTCGATACGGGAAATCGGGATCTCCAGCCCGACAATGCCCTTCATCTGGGCGGCAAGAAACGGCTCCGGCGCGTCATCGACGCGCCAGGCTCGCGCCTGCGACGCCTCGCTCGCATCGGTCAGTTCGCCGACCTGCTGGCGCAACCAATCGGTCGATTCGAGGATGCGGGGCGTGCCCCAGGCATGCACCGTGGCGTAGTTCCAGGTCGGCACGACCTTGTGGGTCTCGGCCTTGGTCGCATACCAGTTCGGCGTCACATAAGCGCTGGGCCCCTGGAACAGCACCATCGCCTCGGCGCCGGCACGGAGGGCCGCCAACTGCTCGTTGGCGCGGGCGAGATGGGCCCGCAACAGACCCTTTTCGGAGCCGGCCGGATCGATCAGGAACGGGATCAGATTGGCCATCAGCCCGCCCTCGCCCGCCGTCACCAGCATGGCCAGCGGATGGGCACGCATCAGCCCATGCATGACGTCAAGCCGGTCTTCACGAAAGGCGGGAGGCTGATACACGGTAAACCCTCATGCGGAACATTCGGCCGATCCTGCCATCGGCCGGCGGCGGATCGCAAGGCGCAGACGCCCTTGGCGCCAATCTCAGACCGCGTCGTTGAACCGATATTCGTGCGCGCCGCCATTCGGATCGGTGACAGTGCCGTCCTCCCGGACATAATCCGGCCCGATCGGCACCTTGCCGTAGCCCCCGGGAATGTCGAGCACATAGGTGGGCTGGGCGAGGCCGGAGAGCCGGCCGCGCAGGGCGCGCATCAGCGCCTGACCTTCCGCGATCGAGGTGCGGAAATGGCTGGTCCCGGGGGCGAGATCGCCATGATGCAGGTAATAGGGCTTCACCCGCGCCTCGACGAAGCCGCGCATCAGCGCCGTCATCGTCTCGGGATCGTCGTTGATACCCTTCAGCAGCACCGTCTGGCTGACCAGCGCGATGCCGGCGTCGACAAGCCGGGCCAACGCCGCCCGGGCATCGGCCGTCAGCTCGCGCGGATGATTGGCGTGGACGGCGATATAGACGGTCTTGCCGGTGTTGCGCAGCGCCGCGACCAGTTCGCTGGTGATGCGCGCGGGATCGACGACCGGCACGCGCGTGTGAAAGCGCAGGATCTTGACGTGCTCGATGGTGCGGAAGCGCTCCAGCAATTCCGCCAGACGGCGCGGCGCGATGACCAGCGGGTCGCCGCCGGTGAAGACCACTTCCCAGATTTCCGGCCGACCGCGAATGTAGGCGAGCGCTGCCTCCAGTTCTTCCTCGCCAAGCATGGTCGGGCCGCCGGGGCCGACCGTCTCGCGGCGGAAGCAGAAACGGCAATAGACGGCGCATACATGCACCAGCTTCAGCAGGACGCGGTCCTGATAGCGATGCACCAACCCCGGCACCGGACTGTGCGCATCGTCGCCGATCGGGTCGGCGCGCTCTTCCGGCAAGGTCGTCAGCTCGGCCGTCGTCGGCACAAACTGCGCCGCGATCGGGTCCTGCGGGTCGCTCGCGTCGATCAGCGTCGCCATGGCCGGCGTCACGGCCACGGCATAGCGCTCAGCCACGCGGTCCAGCCCTTCGCGCGCGGAGAGTGGCGCAAGGCCGACTTCGACAAGCGCTGCGGGCGAACGCAGGGTCAGTGATTTTTCAAGCGGAATGACGGGTGAGCGGGACATTCCGCACTCTTTCGGTCATTCCGCCGCCGGTGTCCAGATCACCGCGTCAAGACGCGGCGCTCCGGTCGCCAGCATGACCAGGCGGTCGAAGCCGAGCGCGATGCCGGATGCCGCCGGCATGATGGCGAGCGCAGCGAGGAAATCCTCGTCGAGCGGGTAGCGGTCGCCATAGACGCGCTCCTTCTCGTCCATCTCGGCGATGAAACGCCGACGCTGCTCGGCGGCGTCCGTCAGCTCGCCGAAGCCATTGGCGAGTTCGACACCGCAGCAATAGAGCTCGAAGCGCTCGGCGACGCGCGGATCGCCCGCCTTCGGCCGGGCCAGCGCCGCCTCGACCACCGGGTATTCGCACAGAACCGTCGGCCGGCCCTGCCCCAGATTGGGCTCTACCTTCTCGGCGATGATGCGGCTGAAAATGTCGCTCCAGCTGTCGTCATCGACAATGCGGATCCCGGTCGCCGTCGCCTGCGCCGCCAGCCCGTCGCGGTCCGGCGCGCCGTCCTCGGCAAGCGTCGCCAGCAGGTCGATGCCCGCATGACGGAGAAAGGCGTTGGCGACGGTCAGCCGCTCGGGCTCGGCGAACGGATCGGTTTCGAAGCCGCGATGGGTGAAGCGGCGTGTCTGGGCCGCCTCGGCGGCCGCGGCCAGTAGCGCGGCGCAATCTTCCATCAGCGTCTCATAGGCCTCGCCGGCGCGGTACCACTCCAGCATGGTGAACTCGCAGGCATGGCGGGGTCCGAGCTCGCGGTTCCGGAACACCGGGCCCAGCGTGTAGATCCGCTTCTCGCCCGCCGCCAGCAGCTTCTTCGCCGCGAATTCCGGCGAAGTATGCAGATACAGCGGTTGCCGGGTTCCGTCGGGAAACACCCGTTCGGTGGCGAAGGCGTGCAGATGGGCCTCGTTGCCAGGCGAAACCTGCAGGATGCCGCATTCGACCTCGACGAAATCGCGGCCCAAGAACCAGTTGTGCACCGCTGCCTTGATGCGCCCGCGCGTCATCAGCAAGGGACGGCGATCCGCATGGACATGCGGCGTCCACCAGGGGGATGCACGGGTCATTCTCGCAGTTCTCCTGTCATGGACACCGGGCAAGCCTGCCGGCCTCGACGAGATTCGACTGGCGCGAAGCAGCGGAATCGCTATGGTGCGCGCCATAATCGCGCCTTTGTACGGGCGCCGACGCCAATCTGAGGATTAATTCGTGAAGGTTATCGCCAGCCAGGTCCGCAAGGGCAACATTCTCGAAGTCGATGGCAAGCTCTACGCCGTTCTCACGGCCGAGAGCTTCCATCCCGGCAAGGGTACGCCGACGACGCAGATCGACATGCGCGGCCTCGCCGACGGCGTGAAGATCTCGAACCGCTACAAGACGACCGAGCAGGTCGAGCGCGCGTTCGTCGAGGATCGCGACTTCTCCTTCCTGTTCCAGGACGGCGAAGGCTTCACCTTCATGAACACCGACAATTACGAGCAGCTGATCGTCACGCCGGCCGTCATCGGCGACGCAGCGCCCTACCTTCAGGAAGGCATGGTCGTCCGCCTGTCGATCTTCGAAGAGCAGGCCGTCGGCATCGTGCTGCCGCAGCGCATGACGCTCGAAGTCGTCGAGACGGAGCCCACCACCAAGGGCCAGACCGCCTCCTCGTCCTACAAGCCGGCGATCCTGTCGAACGGCGTCCGCTCGATGGTGCCGCCGCATATCGGCCCGGGCACGCGCATCGTCGTCCTGACGGAAGACGGCTCGTATGTCGAGCGCGCCAAGGACTAAATAAGGCGGGCACGATCCTTCGGACATCGCGCCACCCTCATTCAACGGCGTCGGGCCATCGCCCGGCGCCGTTTTCTTTTGGCCACAGGCAGAGACCGACGGAAACATCCTTAAGATGGCGGAGAGGCCTTGATTCAACCATCTTGACGCAAAACGAGGCCTCAATACGGGCATCCAGAGGAGCAGGACCTGCACGCCAGGCCAATCAGGCGGCCAAAAGCCAACCTTACGTTGCGTCAATATAGAAATCGGAATTACTTCGGCAACGGGTTTCGAGTCTGGTGTTTTTCCAGCTTACCCATTCTTCTATTGACTTGAGCGCATGTTATCCGTGACCCTGTGAGCAGGTCGGACTGCGTTGCGCGGCAATTATATCGAGTTATCGGTATGCTGCTTCTGCATGACAGATCGAGGGCGCATTAGGCAGTAGTCATGTTGACCGGTATCGTTTTTCTTGGTTCGATTACCTTTTTATTGGGTATCTTGGGCATTTTTGCGGCACCATTTGGCGTGACGGCAAGTATTGTCCATATGTTTATCGCCTCAGGATTGTCCCTCTACGCCCTCGCCGGATTTTGCCTGTACCGAAATCTGACGCGCCTGCGTTCCGCACTCCAAATCTCCCTCGCCAACCAGCAGGAACTCAGCACAGCGCATACCAGCGATCCCCTCACGGGCCTGCTGACGCGCAGCGCCTTCCTGCGCGCGACCGACGGCGCTCTGGCATGCTGGCGCGACGGCGGCTCCGCCGCGGCGGTCTTCCTGATGGACCTGGATCGCTTCAAAGCCGTCAACGACACGCACGGCCACGCCGCCGGCGACCGCGTGCTGGCGGAGGTGGGCAAGCGCTTTGCCCAACTGGCCAAGGACGCCACGGCGGTTGGGCGCCTCGGCAGCGATGAGTTCGCGATCCTCGCCCAAGGCGGCGCCTGGGGCGACGCCGAGTCATTCCGCCGACGCATGCAGGAATGGCTGAGCAGCCCGATCGAGATT
The DNA here is from genome assembly GCF_044452255.1 of Kaistia sp. UC242_56. NCBI lineage: Bacteria > Pseudomonadati > Pseudomonadota > Alphaproteobacteria > Hyphomicrobiales > Kaistiaceae > Kaistia > Kaistia sp. UC242_56. The sequence continues at coordinate 2,317,031 of NZ_JBIOAN010000002.1, read as the reverse complement.
CCCAATGGCAGCATCGAGGTAAGCGCCTCGGTCGGACTGGCGATCTCCGAGCGGAAAGACATCAACGCCGAGGCGCTGCTGCGCGCCGCCGACGTCGCGCTCTATCGCGACAAGCGGATCGCCCGCAGCAAAGCGCGCGGACTCGCGGTCTGGATCGACGAAGAAGTCGAGTATCGCCAGGCGCTCCAGACAGATTTTCATCGCGCTCTGGATGCGGGCGAAATCGTCCCCTACTACCAGCCGCTGATCGCGCTGGACGATGACCGCCTTATCGGCTTCGAGGTGCTGGCCCGCTGGGATCACCCGACACGCGGCATCATCGCGCCGGCCGATTTCATCCCGCTTGCCGAAGAGGTCGGGCGGATCGGCGAACTCTTCGACAAGCTGCTGGTTCGCGCCTGCCATGACGCCCGCGTCTGGCCCTCGGACCTTCGGCTCTCGGTCAATATCTCGCCGACGCAATTCGCCGAACCCCAGATGGCAGCGCGGATCCTCGATATCCTCGCCCGCGAGAATTTCGCGCCCGCTCGTCTGGAGCTGGAAATCACCGAGAACGCGCTCGTCGACGAAGTGTCGGCGGCGCGACTGATCCTCACCACACTGCGAAATGTCGGAGTTTCGGTTGCCCTCGACGATTTCGGTACCGGTTACTCAAGCCTGCGCCACCTCAGCGACCTGCCCGTCGACCGACTGAAGATCGACAGAGACTTCGTCGAGCGCGCCCGGCTGAACGACGAGGGTTGGCGGATCGTGCGCGCCATCATGCAACTTGCGACGACCTTCGACCTTGCGACCACCGCCGAGGGCATCGAGGCGCCGGAGATCCTTGCCACGCTGCGCGAACTTGGGTGCGATATCGGACAGGGCTACCTGTTCGGCAGGCCGATCTCGGCCGCGGAAACGGGTATCTGGCTCCGCGAACGCGCCGCGCCGATCGCCCTCGCCTCCTAGCGAAGTCAAGTCGTTTCGACCAACAAGCCGCGGCGGGGACTCTAGGGTTTGCCAGGAAAGCAACGCTGGCACTGCCCGGCAATGAGGTCCAAACGCGGTTGCGCTCTGGTTCCATGCGGGACCAGAGCGCAACAATCCTTGAACGTGGATTAGAGGCGGATGTTACATCCGCACCGCGCCATGCTCGCCAACCGCCGGCTTGGCGCCGGTTACGGCTGCCGTCAGCATGATCGCTGCCGAAACCAGCTTGTTCGGCGAATCCCAGACCTCGCCCCGATAGGGCGTGACCGTCAGCAACCGAATGGCCGGATCGTCGGCCGAATCCCACCACGCCTTGGCGAAGGGCGACCAAAGCTCCTTGATCTTGGCGCGATCGTTGCTGAGCTCGGCCTTGCCGTTGATCACGACATACTTGCCGCCCGGCGAATCCGAAAAGCCGAGCATCACATCGGGATAGGTCTCAATGTGGTTGTAGCGGGCTGCTCCCTTGTCGACCAGGAAGTAGAAGGCGCGGGCCTCCTTGTCGACATGTGCGGTCAGCGGCCACTGCTCCAGCTTCTCGCCGGTCCAGGTGGTGAACAGCGCAAACTGGATCTTCTCTGTCAGTTCCCAGGCCCGCGCTTCGATTTCCGCGAGCGACTTGCCGTGATCTTCTTCATGAGCCATCTGGGCCTCCTTTGGTTCGCGGAGAAAACGCGGGCAAAGGAGTTTGGTTGCCTGACGGCCCGCCCCGCCCCCATCGGCGGAGCGACACATGGGCGGGCAACAAAAAGGGCGGCCCGAAGGCCGCCCCGTAGTGTCGCAGACCTAAGGCTTAGAACTTGTAGTTCAGGCCGGCCTTGAGCGTGTGGAAGTGCGTGTCGGCGTCCATCTTCAGATTAGTGGTCTCGCCAATCGGCAGATCCAACAAGGTCTGGCTGCCGAGATCGACATACAGATATTCGGTCTTGAGCGTGATGTTCTTGGTGATGCCGTATTCGAAGCCGGCGCCCGCAGTCCAGCCGTACTGGGTATCGGAGGTGGAGACACCACTGCCATTGATATTGATGGACGACTTTACGTCACCATAGGCGAAACCACCCGTACCGTAGAGCAGCAGGTTGTCGAGAGCGTAACCGACGCGACCGCGGACCGTGCCGAACCATTCGACTTCCGAACCGGCATCAAAGCCGAAGCCGGCGACGTTGCCCGAAATCTTGCCCTCATAAGACGCTGCAGCGATATCGGCCTCGACGCCAACCACCCAGTTGGGATTGAACTGCCAATTGTAGCCGACCTGCGCGCCGCCGAAGCCACCGCTGGCATCCTGCTTCAGTTCACCGCTGGTACCGAATTCGCCAGAGTTGATGCTCAGCGGATACTTGAAGTCGCCGGCGGCGACGCCGCCATGGACACCGACATAGAAGCCGGTCCAGTTGAACACTTCCGGAGCCGCAGCGACGGGCGCCGGCTCATAAGTAAGATCCGCAGCGTGAGCAGCAACGCCCCCCATTGCCAAGATCGAAGCCACCGTAAGACTACGAATTGCGAATTTCATTGCTGAGCCCTTCGCTCCTAAGATTTCACCCAAACCAGGTCGTGGTACTGCCCCGTATGGCTTCATCGTCTAGCGGATCCCAGCCGCGCTGGCTGTTGCAGCGTTGCATCACGTAAGGGAATCTCGCGTAGGGGAATATATGGTGAGTACATAATATCATAAGTCAGAAGAACTGATTGGCTTCGAAACATCTGATCGATCGAGATTTTTTCCGGCCATTACGTCTAGGTAATGCGCTGCGTTGCTGTGAAAACGCTGTCAAAAAAAGGTGAAGAGAGGTACAGCGAGCCCCCGCCCCGAAAGTAAGTCTGCCGTGCTTGATGCTATGGGTGCCAACCGGAAACATGCTGGAGATTCGGCCGGGGCTACGGTGGCGCACTGTCTAGACCCGCATGGGCGATCCAGGCGCCTGATGGCCCGGGTCCGCCACGCGTGGGGGTCGTGGCATCAAGGCGCAAGGGCAGGCATGCCGCCTTGATGGTATCGGCTGGGGCCATCCGCGCGCCGTGAACAGCTGAAAACGCGTGCCCCTGTGGCGGTCGCGCCTTCTCGGCGCGACCGGGGCCGGCTCGTTCGAGCTTCTTAGTCCTCGGCGCCCCCGCCCGCCAAAGGCACCGGCTGCACGAGCAGCTTGTCGATCCGCCGGCCGTCCATATCGACGATCTCGAAGCGCCAGTCTTCATAGTCGAAGCGCTCGCCAACCTTCGGGATGTGGCCAAGCTGGGCCAGGGCGAACCCGGCAATGGTATGGAACGCCCCATCCGCCGACCGCAGCCGAAAGCCCAGCCGGTCGAAGGCCGCATGCGCCGGCATCATGCCATCGAGCAACAGCGAGCCATCGTCGCGCTGGACCACGTCGGGATCCTCGCCTTCGGCGCTGGGCAGGTCGCCGGCAATTGCCTCCAGAAGATCCGTCTGGGTGACGATACCGTCCATGCTGCCATATTCGTCGACAATGATCGCGAGGCGGACCGGCGCCCTCTTGAACTGGTCGAGCACGCGGAAGATCGGCGTCGCCTCGTGCACCACCATGGGCTGGCGAAGCACGGCGAGCGGATCGATCGGCTTGCCTTCCAGCACCTGGCCGAGAAGATCCTTTTTCAGGATCATGCCGATCGGCTCGTCGATGCTTCCGCGCGCGACCAGGAGTTGCTCATGGCGAGATTCGCCGATGCCCCGCAGGATTTCCTCGGGGCTATCCTCGGAATCGACCCAGTCGATCTCGAGGCGCGGCGTCATGATGTCGGCAATGCGCCGGTCGCCGATGTTGAAGACGCGCTCGACCACTTCCTGCTGCGAATAGTTCAGCAGGCCGCCCTCCTGGCTGGCGGCGATCAGCAGTTTCAGTTCCTCCGGCGAATGAAGCGATTCCTCGCCGGCGCCCGGCCGCAATCCGCACAGGCGCAGGACGAGATTGCCGAGGCCGTTGAGCGACAGGATCGCCGGCCGCAAGACGAACAGGAAGACGCTGAGCGGCCGCACCACCCAGAGCGCCGTCGTTTCGCTGCGCTGCAGAGCCAGGCTCTTCGGCGCGAGCTCGCCCAAAACAATATGCAGCGCGGTGATGATGACGAAGGAGATCACGACGGCAATCGTGTGCGATGCTGCGGTGGCGATATTGCCCGGAAGCATAGCCAGCCAGGGCTCGATCAGATGCGCCAGCGCCGGCTCTCCGACCCAGCCCAGCGCGAGCGAGGAAATGGTGATGCCGAGTTGCGTCGCCGCGAGATAGGCGTCGAGATGATCGACGGCGCGCTTCAGCGCCAGCGCATTGGTCCGACCAGCCGCCACGAGTTCCGTAACGCGGCTACGGCGGACGGCGACGAGGGCGAACTCCGCGGCAACGAAAAAGCCGTTCGCGGCAACAAGAAGCAGTACGGCAAGTATCCCTGCGAAATCAAAGATACTACTGCCATCGGAACTGGGCATGGTCTCCTCTCGGACGGCTGCTGCCGCCGCGCTTGGTTGATTGACGCCTCACTCATACCATGCCGATCCCGGACACCCGCAAGATGGGCGGCGCAACAGGACAATCAAAACGGGTATGGCGCGCGCGGCCGATGTTCCAGGGCTTGGCTGCCTTGGCACCTGTCGCCCAGCTAGGCCGGAACATACGTCAGACGGATGACGCCCTCGCCGACCGGATCCGTGGAAATCAGGCGAAGCGGCGGCCGTGGTCCCACGAAGAATGGCTTGCCGCCACCGAGCACGACGGGATGCAGGTAGAGCCGATACTCGTCGATGAGACCGAGATTGGTGAGACTTCCCGCCAGTTCCGGGCCCGCAACCGCGACCTCGCCCGCGGGCCCTGACTTCAAATCCCGCACAGCCGCCTCGAAATCCGCTCCGACCAGGGTGGCGTTCGGGCCGACCGATTTCAGCGAGCGCGACACGACCCATTTGGGCTGCCGCCGCCAGGCCTGCGCAAACGCCTTCTCATCCGCGTTCCACTCCGGACGGTCCTCGTCCCAATAGCGCATGAGTTCGTAGACCCGCCGACCATAGAGGCTGCCAGCCAGGCTGCCGACCTGCTCGACCCAGTGACGAAACAGCACCGGACCCGTCGCCATCTTCTCGTGGTCGACATAGCCGTCCAGAGACTGGTTCATTCCAAAGACGAGCTTGGCCATGCTGTGCATCTCCACCGCAGGATCTTCAGAACCGCTTTCGCAACGTCGCGCGCCCGGCGCGCGCTTGGCAGGAACGCCGCTTCAACAGCCATATCCGAGAACCGCCCGCTCCCGCGCGTCACTGAAATTCTGCAGAAAAAGGGCAAAAAACACCATCGCTCCGACGGCGGATACGGCAGCGACGGACTGGAGGCGCACGCTTCCCTCAACTTGCACGGACGACACTCAAGCAGCGCTCGACAAGGTAGTTAGACCCAGATACACTGCAACCATAACTAGAAATTGTTTGCCTATCAATGATTGAACCTTATCCCGGTCCACCCGAACGCCAAGCTGTGTTTGCAGCCCGGCAGAATATTTACCCAGCCTCTAAGTCGCCAAGAATTCGCCACCCCGGTTACATGATCGATTGAAGCATGACTTATAAAATAGCGAAGCATGCGGATCGGGTGATTTACCGGAGCTGGCAGGAAAGCCCGCGACCGGGAAGCGTATTCCGAATTCTGGTGCTCAAGCTGGATCACATTGGTGATTTCTGGATGGCCTTAAGCCCGCTCAGGGAACTCAGAAGCCGGTTTCGCGATGCGCATATCACCCTGGTCGTAGGCAGCTGGAATCTCAATACGGCCGTGCAGTTCCAACTCGCCGATGAGTACGTGGCGTTTGATTTCTTTGCTCGAAGCCCAAAATCCGGCCAGAAGCGAAAGGCACCCGAAGACATCCTCCGCCTGCTGCCGGACCAGGCGTTCGACCTCGCCATCGACATGCGCGTGCCCGACGATACGAGACTTGTCCTGTGTGCCGTCCAGGCACGCCAGCGAGCTGCCATTGTCGACCGGTACCGGCACCCGGAAATCGATATCGCCATTTCGCCGTCGAGATTGAAGCTTCGCAGAACCCCTGCCTACAAGCTGCTGCAAAAATTGTCGCTCTCCGGCTGGATCCCGCGAAAATGGGTCAACAAGAGCGCGGATCGCGATCAGTTTCGAATTCTGCATGTGGCCGAGACGTTGACCCTGCTGGTTGCCAGGGCGGCGGCGGATTTTGACGAGCAGCGCAGCCGCGCCCGCGAGCCGCGCATGCCGGCTCGCGAGGGCGCGCCCATCGTCGTCGCGCCCTTTTCCAATTCCGCCCTGCGCGATTGGCCGATCCAGAACTTTCAGGAGCTGATCGCCAAGCTTTCGCTGGAGCGTCAGGTCATCATGGTCGGTCGCGACGACGACGCGGTCGAGCTTCAAAGCTCCGCCCAGAAGGCCCGATCCCTGGGGGCCGGGCACGTAGAAATCGCCACGGGCCTGTCAGAGCAGGAATTCAACCAGTTGCTGTCGTCGGCCGCCCTCGTCGTTTCCAACAATTCCGGAGCCGGACATGTCGCGGCCCAGTTGGGGCGGCCGACGATCGGCATCTTCACGGCTTCCCACTTGCCCGAACTCTGGGGTTTCCGCGGGCCCTCTGTAAGCATGCTGATGAGTTCGATCGAGTGTCGCGGCTGCGGAATTGACGTCGTCCGCCGATGCCCGGAGCGAGTTCGGTGCAAGTCCGACATCACGGTCGAGCACGTCCTGTCCGAGATCGAGGCGTTGATGCAGCGCGAGGTCGGGGCCAGCCCGGCGATCTGGCCAAACGTGGCGTAGTCCGCTCCTTTTCCAACCCGTGCGCGTGGGCCCGGTCGCGAATTTGAGCCCACGGACTTGGACATGGAAACGCTCTTTCCACTCCCCTTCACCCCCGCTCTCGCGGCAGTGGATTGGGCACGCTGCACGGGGCGCCATCCCATCTACGTCCCATACAAGCCCAAAAAGGCTCGAGCGCCGCCGCCATAAGATGGCGTGGCGCTCGAGCCGTTCGGGGACTTATGGAAACCGACGCCAGCCGCGCCGCAGCTGGCAGAGTTCAGTGTCCCCCGCTGAGGACCAGGGTCTGGACGGGCAGGAGGATCGCCTGCATGCGCAGGATCATGGCATGCACCAGCCCCACCGTATCGACCACATGGAGGAAGAGCCGGCGGCCGGTGCCGAGGCCCTTTTCCTCCAGCGCCTCGCGATTGTTGGTGTAGGCGTTGGCGATGCAGCTTCCGCCGGGTGGGACGCCTTCCAGCTGGCCGGCATAGAGGGGCTCCAGATAGGCGGTTATCGATCCGGGCTGACCCAGTTGCTGGACGTCGATCAACTGATCCGTCGGGCGGAACTGGCCGGAAGCCACGACGTCCTGCACCTCCGTCACCACCATGGGAATGATGGTGAAGGGTTTGCCGATGCAGGTGGCCTCCGCGATCATCCCGACCTTCAGGACCTGCGTCTCGATCTGGCCGAAGCCGGCGACCAGCGCCACCCGCCCGGCCTCGGCCGGCACGAGAATGCCCGCCGGCCGCAGCATCGGATTGACGACGTCACCCGGCCGCAGCGTGAATTGCTGCAGCGTTCCGGCGACGCCGGCGCGCACCAGCGTCTTGTCGAGTTCGACCTGCGCCTGGGCCAGGGCGGCCTCGGTGCTGGCTCGCTGGGCCGGCAGCAGTTCGGAGATCTGCGCCTCCAGCGTCTTCTTGTTGGCCATGGCAGCATCGACCGCACCCTTCTGGCCATCGACGGAGACCTGCAGGCGCTGGATCTCGCGCGTGGCGACGACGTTCGCGTTGCGCCGCATCAGTTCCTGCTTGGTATCCAGTTCATCCAGCGCTTGCTGATACGCATCTTCCGCCTGCTTGATCGTACCGTCCGCGGCCGCCAGCTGCGTCTTCGCCACGATCAACTGAGCATCGATCTCCGCGATCCGGCGCTGGGCGGCCTCGAGCGCCGCCTCCTGCTTTGAACTATCGAGCTGGAACAGCGGATCGCCGGCCTGGACCTTCTGGTTGAGGCCGACAAACACCTTGGCCACGCGACCGCCGCTTTCGGGAAGGATCGAAACCGTGCGGAAAACGGCCGTGACGTTCTTGGTCGAAGGATGGAAGTAGAAGATCAGCGTGATCAGCGAGACCGTCAGGATCAGGCAGGCGCTGATGCCCCAGCGCAGCTCATACCAGACGGAATACAGGGTGATCTCGCGACCGATCCGCTTGTTCTGGATGTAGCGGCGAAACAGATAGTCGGGAAAGATCGTCAGCATCGAGCACAGCATCAGCTCAAACATGGCTCGGTTCTCCTGCCGTCTGGCGCTGCTGGGCTGCTTCAGGCATCGCCAGCGGGGCGACTTCGACGGCCAGCCGATCGGATGATGGCGCGGCAGTCACTGGCGGGTTGCCGCCCGTCGTGGCAGCGGCCAGAGTCAATTGCTCCGTGCGTTCGGCCTGTTGTCCCGCGAGCTTTTCGAGCGACCCGGCGATCGATGCCATCGGGGTCGAGAAATCGGGAATGCGAACCAGCGCCAACAGCAAGCCCGCGATCCAGAAAAGGTGGTTGTGCGTGAAGAGGGAAATCAGCGCCAGGACCGCGACGACCTGCATCTGGACGACATTGGTCCGGTGCGCCATGCGCTCGGGGATGGCGTGGAGCTGGAAATAGAGATTGCCGACGACCAGGATGATCGCCAGCATGAAAATGGCCATCCCATTGAAGAGCACATCGCTCTGCCCGGGCGCGGTGATGAAGAATGGCAGGTATTCTGCCGCAACCGGATGCATGTTTCCGTCCAACGAGATGGCCTCTGGGCTCTGGGTGAAGTGGTTCTGAACGGCCTTCCGCGAGCCGCCAGATGGCGACGCCGCCGCACAGGTCCGTGCGGCGCGCACACCTCAAGGGGAGCCAGCCGCGCCGATCGCGGGACGTCCCGGCAAAGAAAAGTCCCGCCCCTGCCCTCAGGCCGAGGCGGAACTCCACGACAGGATTAATTCGTCTGAGAGAGAGCGGTAGCTTCCGCCGCGCAATCCTGTGCGGGCTTCAAGCCCTTGGCGCGCGCGGCCTCGACCTCGCCGCGCGCGGCGTTGAGATCCGCCAGGAAGACAGGGTCGGCATGCAGCCGGGCGACCGTGGCTGCCCCCATGATCCGTCCGCCGTCGACGTCGCTCTGCCAATGGGCATCGCAAACCACGCGGCTCTGTCCGAAGGCTATGCCGCGCGCCAGCAGCTCGTTGCTGCGGTCCGGCGCGATCTCGGAGAGCGCGAGCGCCCAAGCCCAGCCCGCGGCCGTGTGACCGGAGGGATAGGAGCCGTCCTCACGCAGGATCGCCTCCTGGTCCGGCGTGCAGGTCCCCTCGTTGTGGACAGCGAAGGGCCGGGTCCGCTCGTACTTGTTCTTGACGCCATAGGTCGAAAGGCCGGCGTCCGACAACAGCTTGACCATCAGGCCGTAGAGACGCGGCGTATTCGCCTCATCGATCGGAACGCCAAGGGCGCACGAGAAATTCTCGGCCGGCTTCGGGAACGCAAGATCCGCATCCTGAGTAGCGAGCTTCCAACGTTCCGCGCCGCGCAGATCCAGCGTCGCCCGGCGCGCCTCTTCGTCCCGGGCCAAGGCGGCGCTGCCGGCGGCGGGCGGCGGCCCGAGCAGCATCAGGCTGTTCGGCACGTCGGCTCGCTCGAGATAGCCGGGGGCGATCGTGAAATGCGCGTCGGTGACCTTGGGGCCGGCATCGGCCGCCTGCGCCACGGCCTGACCGCCGAGCGCGAGCAGCGCCAGCAGGGAAACTTGTGCGACCTGCACCGCAGTCCCGATCCTCGACATCGCCATCCCTTCTCACATTGCAATCAGAAAGAAAGCCAGCCCTTGGCGGGTAGGCTCCAAGGCGAGCTTCTGGGTCATGAGCCGCCGGTCCGTCTTGCCATTTCGCGCCATTCGCCCCGGGCTATACTCCGCCCGCCGCAATTCCCCGCGATTCGGCATGGTGAAGAGCATAGCCCCGGCTGCGGCGAGGTCTGATGACAAGTATCCCGTTGACGCGCGGGCAGTTCCTCCTGCCCTTCGTCAGCATCCTCGACGAAATCGGCGCGCCGACGGAGGCGCTGCTCGGAAAGTCCCGGCTGCCCTCCTCCCTTGCCGAAAAGAGCGAGCTCTATTTGCCGCTCCTGCCCGCCTTGCGCTTCGTCGAGACCGCGCAGAGAACCCAGGGCATCGAGGAATTCGGCTATCTGGCGGCCCAGCGCCTGCATTATTCCCATATGCGGGAGAAGACGCGGGCCCTGATCGCGCATGCGCCGACGCTACTCGTCGCGCTCCGGCACGCCTGCTATTGGGCGTCGCGAGAAGACACGATCCTGAGCATGTGGATCGAACATGACGTGGATCATGTGCGCGTCTGCAGCACGCTCTCGGGCACGGGAGGGATGCTGCATCTGAAATACGCGCAATGGATCCAGAACATCTTCCCGATCCACATCGTCCGGCAATTCGCAGGGCCAGACTGGATGCCGACGGCGATCGGCTTCGAATCGGCCTATTCGCCCGGGCCGGATACCCGGTCCCACTGGCCGAATGTGCGGTTTCACTCCAACCAGCCCGCCGCCTGGGTCAGCCTGCCCGACACGCTTCTGAGCCTCTCCAATCCATCGGCCGCCTCGTTTGTACCCAGCCGGAGCCAAGAGGGAGACGGCCCTTCCGACTATGACATTGTCGAAACGCTCAAGCTGATGCTGCCGGCCTATCTCGAAGAGGGAACGATCGCTCTGGCCGATGTCGCAGATATCGCCGGCCTCAGCCCGCGGACGCTGCAGCGCAAGCTCGCCCATCTCGGCCTGACCTATTCCGACATTCTCGAAACGGCCCGATATGAGACTGCGAGCCGGCTGCTGCGCGACACCGATTGCCGGATCATCGATGTCGCCTTTTCCTCCGGCTATACGGACCCCGCGCATTTCAGCCGCGCGTTCCGACGGATCTCGGGCACGACGCCGCGCCAGTTTAGGGAACGGTCGCGCCTGATCTAGCGGACGGACTCCGCATTTGATGGACGTCCATCGCCATCCGGGCCGAAGCGGGATGGATCAGCGTCTCACCACGACCGGCGTGCCGACATTCACCCGTGCAAACAGGTCGAGAATATCCTCATTGTGCATTCGGATGCAGCCGAAGGACACGAACCCGCCCACCGAGTTCGGCTGGTTGGTGCCGTGGATGGCATATTCCCCACCCGCGAGCGTCATCGCCGCGGCTCCCATCGGATTGGCCGGCGATCCCGACGGGATGAAGTCGGGCACGTTCGGGCGGGCCCGCTTGATGGCCGCGGGCGGCGCCCAGTTGGGACGCAGATGCTTGCCATCGATCGAGGACGCGCCGACCCACTGGCGCCCCGCCCGGCCGACGCCGACCATGTATCGCAGGGCGCGCCCGCCGGGCAGAACCAGGTAGAGCCTGCGTTCCTCCGTGCGTACGACGATCGTTCCGGGCGGGTCGCCGGCGGTAAAGGCGACAAGCTCGCCGGCGAAAGAACCGCTTGTCGGAATGACCGCCAGGACGAGGGCGACGAGAAGCGCCGGCAGAGACGCCCTGCCCGTTACCACCGGTATCTCACCTCGCCGGTCCCCGTGTAGGACTGGAAGCCGTCGGCAAACTGTCCGTCGACCGACCCGCCGATCGCGAATCCGCTTGCAAAGGCTAGCTCCGTGCCAGCCGACAGCAGGATCGAGTCCGTGGCCGGCTCCGCGCCCGTAACGGTGAAGGGCGATCCCGGCAGTTCCTGGAACGAGGCCTGCATTTCCGTCTTCGACCAGTAATCATGCGCCCAGGCTGCGCCGGCCCGCACCGAAAGACTGGTGCCCGGATCGAGCGCGAAGCTATGCTCGGCTCTGGCGCCCAGTTCCACGCGCGCGAAGGTGGTCGTATTCGCCTCGTAGGCCAGCGCGAAAGTCGAGGCGCCGACCGCGGTGCTCTCGCGATAGGCTGGCGTGCGAATGGCCTGCACGCGCAAGGCCGCATAGGGCGTCAGCCAGTCGGCGCGGTAGCCGGCTTCGATATGCACGGCGCCGTTATGGGCGGCGAATTCCGCGGCATACTGGTCATAGCCCGCGACGGTCACGGACCGGTCGGTCGAGACGTCATGATAGGCATAGGCGAGCGCCGCCGTGAAATAGGCCCTGTCAAAATTGGTTCGGCCATAGACGGCCGCCTGCACCATGTTGCTCCGTCCGCCCCCCAGCCAGTTTGCCAGGTCGAAATCGGTGTTGCCGCCTCCCACCGCAAACCCGATCTCGGTGTCCGGGCTGATCTTGTGGTCAGCGCCAACGGCGAAGCCGCGAAGGGTCGACGTCCGCTCATGGCTTCCGACCGAGAAGTCCCCGTCCGTCTTGCTGTTGCCGCCATAGCCTCCAGCCCAGAACTCCCAGCGGCGCGGGTCGGGAATGACGCGCGCCGGGTCCAGCGCTGCGAAAGCCGCGCTTCCCACGGACGCGCTTGCCGTGGCGTAGCCCAGCACCCTCACCGTGCTGGGAGTCTCCGCCGGGGTCGGCGCGGGCCTGCGGCCGTTGCCGTAGCCCGGCTGGAGAACCAGGTTCAGGAAGGAGTTCATGGCCTGGATCCCGGTTGGCGCCACGCCGGTCGCGACCTCCCCCGAGAGTTGCGTGAACGCCTCCGCCAGTTCGGCGGGCGAGAGGAAGTCAACGAGGTCCTGGAATCCGGGCTGCAGCACGCCACCGCGGGTCACGTAATCGTCGATCGCCCCCGCAACGGCTTCCTGGTTGTCCGTGGCGTCGGATCCGATCACCTCGCCAGCGGTCATCTGCTTCAGCACGCACACCGTGATGTTGTTGGTGTCCAGGGTCACGGCTGCCGTTTGGGCCCAGACGGCTCCGCAATTGATGTTGGCGCCGGTGGTGAGCGTAATGGCCGCGAGCGCCAGAATCTGGCCCTGGAACGTCGAGGTCGTGCCGAGTGTCGCCGACGACCCGAGCACGAAATAGACGTTGCCGCCCTGGGCACCGTTGATGAGCCTGACCTCCGACGCACTGTCGGTGGTGAGTGTGCTGCCGACCTGGAATATGAACACCGCATTGGGGTTGCCTTGCGCGTCGAGCGTCAGAGGGCCGCCCAGCGTGTTCAGCGAAGCCGATGTATCGAAGTGATAGACGCCAGCGGTGAGCGTCTTCCCGCCCAGGTCCTGGTTCGTCAGATCCTGGGTGGCCGGCCGATTCCAGAGGTCGTTGTACCGGGTCTCGAGCTCGATCTTCGCATCGATGGCAACCTGATCATTGGAATGCAGTGTCCCATTGACCACACCCGGGCTGGCAGTGGTGCCGAGGCCCGTAATGGCCGAGCCGGGGCTGACGCCGACGTTTCCGGTGATGATCGTGGGGCCGGTATTGGTGACGGTGGAACCCGCCAGCACCCCGAAGCTGTCGAGGCTCTGCGCGCCTGCCGACGTGGCAAACACGGCAAGTGCCACCGACAGGATCGGCGTTAACGGTGTCGGACGCAGGCGCTTCATGGTGGCTCCTTTGGCTTGCCAGAGCACGCTAGCCGATTCCGCCACCTGACCAGTCATGAATCAGTCGCACGAAACAATTCGTGACCAACTCAATTTGAAAACTGCAAGCCCTAATAAATCTTAAGTTCGAGATGCAAGTATATTTATAGCCAACGTGCGATTGTAAATCTTATAAAATATTTGAAACACCCGGATAAAATCACTCGATTTGGCCAAAATATTCGCGAGCAAGCCAATAAATATTGTGCTCTCGCGCGATTTTTCTTTTTACCACAGGGAAAGATAGGGAAGCGCCGACTCTACTTTTCGCGGCTCCAGGCCCGGCCGCGATGGCGCTGGTCCGGAAGCGCTTGGCGCCGAGTCCCTGTGGATAAACCCCGCCTGACCTCTGACGTATCAACCGGGGATGCACGACGTGGCGCTGCCGATGGCGCGATGCCTTGTCCATGCTTGCGGCGACGTGGTGCCTGCAGCGCGTCCGCCTGCCGGGGCCGAGACAGTCACGGCCAGATGCGCCGTCACGGAGGACGGCGACGAGGTCGACCGACTCTCACCCGCTTTCGCAGGGTGAATCGAAGCCCTGCGCTTTCGCGCCTGACGACCTCTATGCCATCACCACGGCTGATTGGCCGGCCCAACGGTGAATTCGTTGATCACGGTATCGTCCGGCTGATCGATGGCGAATTCCACGACGCGCGCTATGCGATCCGCGGAGATTCCATATTTGGCGTAGAGCCCGCCCATGGCGTCGGCGACGCCCTTGTCGCTGATGGTGTGCAACAGCTCCGTATTGATGGCGGCGGGATAGATTGTGGTCGCGCGGATATGGGTGCCTTCCATGGCCGTTTCCATCCGGAGCACCTCCATGAAGTCGCGCAGGAACCACTTGGTGCCGCCATAGACTGCGCCGCCCGGATAGGCCTTGAGACCCGCCACGGACGAGGTGGCGAGAATGTGCCCGCCCTTCTGCGCCGTGAACGTCGGCAGCACCGCAGCGACGCCGTTCAGCACCCCCTTGATGTTGACGTCGACCGTCTGGTGCCAGTCATCGGTCTTGAGCGCGGAAAGCATCGAGTTCGGCATCAGCCCGGCATTGAGAAAGGTGGCGTCGAGCCGTCCAAAGCTGTCCTTGGCAAGGGAAACGATGGCGTCGTTGTCGGCCTGACTGGTGACGTCGAGTTTCGCGTAGACCGCCTGTCCGCCGGCTGCCTCGATCTCTTCCGCGATGCGCTGGAGCTGATCGGTGCGCCTGGCTCCCAGCACGATCTTTGCACCCTTGCTGGCCAGCAGCCGAGCGCTGGCCTCGCCGATGCCCGAGGAGGCGCCGGTGATGATGATGACCTTGTCCTTGATCATGGAAGTTTCCTGTCTGTTGGTGCTGGTGGGGAGGCGATTTCGATGCGGAGCGGAAATTGCCCGGCGACGTGGAGAGCCTCGCGTCCCTCATCGAACCGCCCCAAGCGGATAAGATCCGGGTGGCGGTAGTCGGCATGGAACATGGCGAGGTTTCCCCACGGAACGTAGTAGCAGAGGTCGTAGGGCTGCTCGTTGCCGAAGGGGCCGGACCCCTGTTCGGTGAGTTTTCGCGGAAGGTGGGCGATCTTCTCGTTGCCGCCGAAATCCTGGATGATGAGATCGAGCGGCAGCATGGAATAGAAGTCGCGGGCGGAAGGGCTGTCATGGAGCGTCGCCGTCATGGTCCGCCCGGCGAAGCTGAAGCGCACGCGCATGTCGGTCGGCTCCTGATGGCTGTTCAGCGTTCTTTCCTGTGCCTTCGCCAGAAGCGGCATTGCGCTCGCCGCCAGCGCAGCTCGAACCAGCGAGCGGCGCGTGATTTTGTCGGCACTCATGAGGCCGATCCTGAACTGGCGCGGAAGGTCGCATAAGCAAGAATGGAGGAGCCGCAGAGCAGCACGGCCGCGAAGAGGAAAGGCGCCCACCAGCCGGCCCGGTCAAACAGCAGACCGCCGCCCGCCGCACCCACCGTGATAGCGAACTGGATCAGCGCCACTTGCAGGCCGCCACCAGCCTCGGCATCGCGGGGCAGCGTTCTCGCCAGCCAGGCGCCCCAGCCAACCGGCGCGGCTGTGGCGAAAATGCCCCAAAGCAGAAGCAGCAGAGCAACCGGCAGCGCCAAGGTACCCAAGGCGACCAACGCCACGGCGATCGCAGCCATCACGAGCGGGATGGCAATGAGGACGCTGAACAGGCGCGTGCGCAGAGCATGGCTGATCATCCAGGTGCCGGCCACGCCGGACAGGCCCATGATCAGGAGAATTGTCGAAAGCCCTGGGACGGAAACGCCCGTCACACCTTCCAGGAAGGGGCGGAGATAGGTGAACAGGCCAAACTGACCCATGAAGAGAAGGGTGATCGACGCCATGCCCAGAGCCACCGGACGATGCCGGAGCAAGCGGAAGACATTTCCAGTGCTGTCGGTCGCGCGGGAGGGCAGCGACGGCAGGGCGATCCATTGCCAGACGAAGGCCAGCACAGCGAGCGGAACCACGAAGAAGAACGCGCCGCGCCAGCCGATGATGTCGCCGAGATAGCTGCCCAATGGCGCCGAAACAGTTGCGGCAACGGCATTCCCAGCATTGAGCATGGCGAGGCCGCGCGGCACGTCCTCGGTCGGCACCAGCCGCATGACGATCGACGTCGACATGCCCCAGAAACCACCTATGGCAAGTCCGAGCAGCGCGCGCCCCACCATCAGCCAGAGATAGTCCGGTGCAAAGGCGACAAGGGCTCCGGACGCCACGAGCAATGCGGAAAAGCCGAGGATGACCTGGCGACGGTCCATATGGCGGGTGAGCCGCGCGGCGAACAGGCTGGAGACCACCGCGAACATTCCCGAGACCGATATCGCCTGGCCAGCCTGCCCGTCGGTGATGCCCAGATCGGCGGATATCGGCGTCAGCAGGCTCACCGGCATGAATTCCGAGGCGATGAGCGTCGCGACGCAGAGGGCCATGGAAAAGACCGCGCCCCAGGCCGCCCGGGGTCTCGATGTCGGTGCGCTATCTACGTACGTGGTCATCCTGCCATCCGCTGCAAATCGTTGCGCGGAAGGTAGACCGCCTCATTCCCCTTGATTAGAGGGTATAATTCGCTTGAACCTATCGATGCTCGATATGAATGGGATGGCCATGCAGCGACAGGATTTGAATGACATGCTGGCCTTCATGGCTGTCGCCCAGGAGCGCAGCTTCACGAAGGCGGCATCCAAGCTGGGCTCATCTCAATCGACTCTCAGCCATACCATCAAGCAGCTCGAGCAGCGCCTCGGCCTGCGATTGCTCACCCGCACGACGCGCAACGTCTCTCTGACCGAAGCCGGCGAGCAGCTGCTGCAAACCCTGGCACCGCGGATCGAGGATATAGAAAGAGAAATCGAAGCCCTGACGGCCTTTCGGGACAAGCCGTCCGGCAACGTTCGCCTCACACTTTCCGACCACGCGCTTGACTGGATCGTCTGGCCCAAACTCAAACCGATGCTGAAAGCCTATCCGGACATTCGCGTAGAGTTCAGCATCGACAACGGCTTTCGCGACATCGTGGAGGAACGCTTCGACGCCGGGGTAAGGCTGGGGGAAAGTCTCGACAAGGACATGGTGGCCGCGCGTATCAGCCCCGACTGGCGCCTGGTGGCGGTGGCGTCGCCCGAGTATCTCGACAGCCATCCCCCGCTCGAGTCACCGCAGGATCTGGTCCGGCATAATTGCATCAACCACCGACAGCCGCGATCCGGAGGTCTCTACGCATGGGAGTTTGCCAGGGATGGCAGAAATCTCCGCGTGCGGGTCGAGGGCCAACTGACCTTCAACAGTTCGATCGCCATGGTCGATGCAGCCGTGGCCGGGCTGGGAGTCGCTTACATCCCGGAAAGCCTGGTGATGCATGCGCGTGCCCGCGGCGAACTCGTCCAGGTCCTGGACGAATGGTGCCCCTTTTTCTCTGGCTACCACCTCTACTACCCCAGCAGAAGACAGCATTCCGCCGCGTTTTCGGTCGTGCTGGAAGCGCTCCGGGCCGCAGGCTAAGGACTGAGGAGACAAGCGCACCCTACTCCAGAAAGTACTGCCCCTGGGGGGCGCGACGAATGCGGTCTAACGCGTCAGCTCTACTCAAGGTTGACGCTGCGGCAGACATAGCTAAGCTCCGAGCGCGTTCGTCAGATGGGCCCCTTAGCCGACTGAAGCTCGCAGCCCGTCGGCCCCCTGCCAGGTGCCGGCGGGCACCCCAGTTCGAACGGCTCCGTCTTGGCTCTCAGGATGGCGGGGGTGGCGGGCGAAAGCGCTCGATGCGTCGGCGTCACCAGCGCATGGGAAGCGCCGCCAATGCCTAGGATTGGGGAACGCTTCGTAATATTACTGCGGCCTGCCCATGCGGAATAACGCAGGATTTCCGTCTAAGTCATTGATATATTTGGCGACCCCGGCTGGGCTCGAACCAGCGACCTGCCGCTTAGAAGGCGGCTGCTCTATCCAGCTGAGCTACGGGGCCAATTGTCTCGGCCCATCCGTCCGGACGGCGCCGAGGCAGGGTCAGTGCGTCCAGGACTGCAGGCGACCAAACTTGAAATTGTCCGAATAGGAGATCTTCTTGCGCGTGTCCGACTGCGCCGGCATCAGCTGGTAGGGAATGCCGTTCTTCTCGGCATAGGCCACGGCCTCTTCCTGCGTGTCGAACTGCAGCTTGATCTGGCGGTTCATGTCGGAGGACGAGGTGTAGCCCATCAGCGGCTCGACGGAGACGGGGATTTCCGGCTCGTAGGAAAGCGTCCAACGCTCGGTCTTCGCCTTGCCCGACTGCATCGCATTCCGTGCCGGCTTGAAGATACGCGCAACCATTGTCAGCTCGCCTCCATGGGATCTCTTCGGTCGAATGGTCGGGGCAGTAGATTCGAACTTACGACCCTCTGGTCCCAAACCAGATGCGCTACCAGGCTGCGCTATGCCCCGACATTCTTCGACTGGGGTGGATTACACGGTCCGCCCCGGGTCTTCAAGGCATTGCAAGCCGACAAATGGCGGCCTCAACAGCGCATCTTCGGCGCAGATCCGATTCAGGGCTTCGGAATGGTGAAACGATCGCCGGGCGCCAGCCCCAGTCGCTCGGCGCTGCCGGCCACCATCTCCAGCACGTAGCGCGCCGGCGCGCCGCCCGGAATCAGGTCCTCCGAAAAGGGCTTCGCGCCCCGCTCGATGCGCGAGGTGCGACCGTCCGCCTTGATGAAGATCATGTCGAGCGAGAGCGGCGTGTTCTTCATCCAGAAATAGAGCGGCTGCTCATTGCCGAAATCGAACAGCATGCCGTGATTGGGAGCCATCTTCTCACGCCCCATCAGGCCGCGCTCGCGCTGCGACGGGGTGACGGCCCATTCCACGGTGATCGCGTGGGTGCCCGAGCGAGTCTTGACCTGGATCTCGCCCGGCTTGTCCGCCGCCAAGGCGCCGCTGGCCAGGGCCAGCCCGAAGGCGAGCGCCGCCCCGAGGGTGCGCAACGGAGAAAAGCGAGAGCGGGATTGCGCCACGGCGATCAGTGCGACGACGGGCCGGAGCCGTCATCCGGGCGGATTTCGGCAGCCATCAGTCCCTTGTCGCCGTCGCCGAAGCGCACCAGCACGGTCTGGCCCGGACGGAGTTCCGTCAGGCCATAGCGGCGCAGCGTCTCCATATGGACGAAGATATCCTCCGTGCCCTCGCCCCGCGTGACGAAGCCATAGCCCTTGACGCGGTTGAACCACTTGACGATGCAGCGCTCGAGGCCGCTGGTCGGCACGATGACGGTGTGGGTGCGCGGCGGACCGACCTGGGCCGGATGGACCGCTGTCGAATCATCCATGCTGAGCACGCGAAACGCCTGCAGCCCGCGCTGGCCCTGGGTGACCTCGCAAACGATGCGGGCGCCTTCATAGGCGGTCTGAAAACCGTCGCGGCGCAGACAGGTCACATGAAGCAGAATATCCGGCGAGCCATCGTCGGGCAGGATGAAGCCATAGCCCTTCGAGGCATCGAACCATTTGATCGAGCCCGCTACTTCGACCAGATCCAGCCCGCCTTCGTCCTCGCGCCTTTCGGCGGACGATGGTTCAGCGCTGTTCTTGGAACCCATCTTGTCGGCCCCCGATAGGCCTTCTAACGAGGCCGTCATTTTCACATGGCCGATCGCGCGATACCGCCTTGCGGCGATGTTGCGACCGAATCCCCGCATGAGAATAACATCGGATCGAAGCGTGACCAGTGACATCCCGGCCACAACCGGGGATTTCCGTTAACGCCGGTTAAGGACTACCGCAGGGGCGGCGGGCGGGTTTCTGTTTGCGCCGCCGGAGTCTATGGTGTCGGCGCCATATGACGGACCGGCCCCAATCGGCGGCACGGCTCCTGATCGGGAACATCTGGGAAAGGACAACGCGCCAATGAAGTATCTCCACACCATGGTCCGCGTCACCGACGTCGACAAGTCGATCGCCTTCTACAAGGAGCTCGGCCTGAACGAGGTGCGCCGCATCGACAATGAGAAGGGCCGCTACACGCTGTATTTCCTCGCAGCGCCCGGCGACGAGGCCGCCCAGGTCGAACTGACCTTCAACTGGGACCCAGAAGTGTATGGCGAAGGCCGCAATTTCGGTCATCTCGCCTATCTGGTCGAGGACATCTACGCGCTCTGCGACAAGCTGCAGAAGGCCGGCATCGTCATCAACCGCCCGCCCCGCGACGGCCACATGGCCTTCGTCCGTTCGCCCGACAACATCTCGATCGAGCTGATCCAGGCCGGCGATCCGCTGCCGCCGCAGGAGCCCTGGGCCTCGATGCCGAATACGGGCAAGTGGTAGCAGCCAATCCGTGCCGCCTCAGCGATGAGGCGGCACTCTATCCACAGGCGGAAAACAAGACCCGCAAACGGTCTTGTCACTCCGGGGCTTGCCGCCTATAACCCGCCTCGCCGCGCCCTTCGTCTATCGGTTAGGACGCCACCCTTTCACGGTGGAGAGAGGGGTTCGATTCCCCTAGGGCGCACCACCCATCTTGATCGGGTGTCGGGATCAAGACTTGAGCTTGTCAGGCTCAAGGGAGCTACCTATAACGCGCATCGCTGCGCCCTTCGTCTATCGGTTAGGACGCCACCCTTTCACGGTGGAGAGAGGGGTTCGACTCCCCTAGGGCGTACCATTCCTCCTTGAACGATCTCTGAGATGGAGGTTCGCGCGTTTGAGCGCCGGACCACGCAGGTTGCGCAGGTAGCCGGCGGATTGCGCGTTTTGCGCGATGGGATCTCCTGTGGAGTTCCGATGAGGCGACCGGACGCCTCGGCCTCCCATGCTAGGATGGCCAGGCGGAAAAAGGCGATGTGGAGCACTATGAAAGCTGGAATCGAACTCGGGACGAACACGGCAGGCCAGCCCGCCCTTCTCGACCTTGAGGAACTGCTTTCGACCCGCCTGCTCGTGCAGGGAAATTCCGGCTCCGGCAAATCCCATCTCCTGCGCCGCCTGCTCGAACAGAGCGCGGGCATGGTGCAGCAGGCGATCATCGATCCCGAGGGCGATTTCGTCAGCTTCTCCGAGCGTTTCGGCCACACGGTCGTCGACGCCGAGCGCAGCCCCAGCGAATTGCAGCGGATTGCGCTGCGCATCCGCCAGCATCGCGCCTCCGTCGTGCTCAATCTGGAAGGCCTCGACGCCGAGGAGCAGATGCGCTGCGCCGCCGCCTTCCTGAACGGGCTTTTCGACGCCGACCGCAGCGTCTGGTATCCGATGCTGATCACCGTCGACGAAGCGCAGATCTTCGCGCCCGCCGTGGCCGGTGAAGTCTCGGACGAGGCGCGCCGCCTGTCGCTCGGCGCCATGACCAATCTGATGTGCCGCGGCCGCAAGCGCGGACTGGCCGGCATCGTCGCCACCCAGCGCCTCGCCAAGCTCGCCAAGAACGTCGCGGCGGAAGCGTCGAACTTTCTGATGGGCCGTACCTTCCTCGATATCGACATGGCGCGCGCCGCCGACCTGCTCGGCATGGATCGCCGCCAGGCCGAAGGTTTTCGCGATCTCGACCCCGGCCAGTTCATCGCGCTCGGCCCGGCGCTGTCGCGCAAGCCGATCCCGCTGCGCATCGGCGCGGTGGATACGGCCGGCCGCAGCGGCCGCCCCGTGCTGATGCCGCTTCCCGACATGCCGCAGGCGGAAATGCAGGACCTGATCTTCGTCGGAGGCGAGGCAGACCTGCTGCCTATGCCGGCTCCCAGCCAGTCCCGCGCCCGGGGCACGGCGGAACTGCTGCGCGAGATCGAGATCTCCGGCCCGCTCGACACGACGCCGGAAGCCGAACTCGACACCCGCACGGAAGCCGAGAAGCAGGAACTGCTCGATTCCGTCTATGCCGAGATCATGTCGGACCCGGACACGGCGTTCCGCCCGGCGCCGTCGATCTACCAGGACTTCCTGTTCCATTGCCGGATCAAGAAGCTTGGCACCTATGGCCAGGACATGCCGAGCTTCCGCAAGCGCCTGGCGCTGGCGCGCGCCGGTGTCAGTTCGGACAAGGGCGACGATGCCTGGGAGCAGGTTTTGGCCGTCGCCGAAAGCCTGCCGGAGGAGATGCAGGGCGTCTTCCTGCTGCTCGCCCGCGCCGCGCGCGAAGAGGCCCCCTGTCCGACGGATGAGGCGTTGGCCAACGCCTATGGCAGCCGCTCGCCCTCTCGTGGCCGCTGGCTGCTCACCTATATGTCGGAACATGGCCATATCCGCAGCGAAGCCGATTTCCGCGGCAGCCGGATCGTGACGATCGCCGGCGTCAACTGGCGCACCTTGCCGGGGGCGCCGAAGGCCGGCCCGATCAAGAAGGTCGACCCGCTGCGGCGGGCGCCGATGCTGCCGCTTCCCGCTGCCCGCCCGGCAGAATAGCGCCCCGCGCAAGGTTTGTGGCGGCAGTTGCATTCCCCGCCACATGCCCGCCATCATGCTGTCCAGAATCACGTGCTGCCTTGGCGTGAACAGCCGCGGTTTACCGGGAGAGTTGCCTGGGTACCGCGGCAAGGGGGAGACGCATGGAAGCAACAGCAACGACATCGGTAGCAGGAGCCCCCGCCGGAGGCCGCAACCGCCACGCCGCGCCGTGGCTGGCTGGCGCCGCGGCGCTTCTCGCCATTTCCGGCTGCGCATCGGTCACGGAGCGGGTCTCCCCGTCCGTCGCGCCGGCCACGCCGAACGTCTCGATCACGACGGAGGATCTCGTCGGCAATTGGGGCCTCGGCTCCTTCCGCGAGGAAAAAGACCTGCCGCGCACGATCAACGAGGCGCGCCGCTACTGCAACAATCCCTATGTCATCACGCGCGGACCCAATAACGGCGTGATGATGTATCTGGCCGACCAGTCGCAGCCGAGCGAGGTCGTGCTCAAGAATGCCAGCGGCCGCGTCTATATCGGACCGCCCGGCCCGGCCGGCATGCCCAAGGACCGCCAGATCACGTCGTTCCAGGATGGCGTCATCGTCGCGCCCTGGGTCGACCCAAGCGTTACCGCGCGCTACGGCACCATGGTGTTCGTGCGCTGCGCTCCGGCGGCTCCGGCCGCCACCCCGGCCCGCCCGGCATCCGGCTGATTTCGGGCCTGGCGCCGGCCGGGCCCTCCCCCCCCCAATCGCCTCTCCAGCGTTCGAGGTCCCCCATGCGAGACAAAGCGGCCCGTCTTCTCCAGTGGCTGAAACGTCCCCTGTCGCTCGCCCTGCTCGGCTGTGCCGCCGCCGTGGCGCTGGCGCCCGCGCTGCCTGCCCAGGCCGGCATTCGCGACATGCTCAACATCAACGAGCAGCCCGGCGTCGTCCCGACGAAGCAGGAATCGTTGCTGCCGCCGGAATTCCGGCCGCAGCCGGTCTATTTCCGATCCAACGAGCCGCCGGGCACGATCGTCATCAATACGGATGAGCGCTTCCTCTATCTCGTGCAGCCGGATAACCGCGCCATCCGCTATGGCGTCGGCGTCGGCCGCGACGGCTTCCAGTGGTCGGGCCTGCTGAAGATCTCGCGCAAGGCGGAATGGCCCGATTGGCGGCCGCCGGCGGAGATGATCCAGCGCCAGCCCTATCTGCCGCGCTTCATGGCCGGCGGCGAAGGCAACCCGATGGGCGCCCGCGCGCTCTATCTCGGCGACACCATCTACCGCATCCATGGCACCAACCAGCCGCAGACGATCGGCCATGCGCTGTCGTCGGGCTGCTTCCGCATGGTGAACAACGACGTCATGGACCTGTTCGACCGCGTGCCGGTCGGAACCAAGGTGATCGTTCGCCAGCAGGCCAAGCTCTGACAGCGACTATCCGGTCGCCTCTTCCGGGGTGACTTCCACGAACCATCTTCGGAGGGGCGACTATGTTTCCTGGGGTTCTTTCCCTGCGCGTCGCGACGCTGGCTCTCGCCGCGACGCTTGGCTCGGCCGTCGCGGCCCAAGCCGGAACGCTCGACACGGTGAAGCAGCGCGGCAATCTGGTCTGCGGCGTCAGCCAGGGCCTGCTCGGCTTCTCCAATGCCGACGCGAACGGCAAATGGACCGGCTTCGACGTCGATTTCTGCCGCGCGGTCGCCACCGCGATCTTCGACGATCCGGAGAAGGTCACCTATGTGCCGCTCTCGGCGGCAGAGCGCTTCGACGCGCTGAAGGACGGCAAGGTCGACCTGCTGTCGCGTAACTCCACCTGGACGATGTCGCGCGAGACGGACCTGCCGCTCGCCTTCGTCGGCGTCACCTATTATGACGGCCAGGGCTTCATGGTGAAGCGCGACAGCGGCAAGGTCTCGGCGCTGGAGTTGGACGGCTCGACCGTCTGCGTCCAGAGCGGCACGACCAGCGAAGAGAATTTTGCCGATTATTTCACCGCCAATTCGATGAAGTTCACGACGATCTCGGCCAGCACGCCGGCGGAATCGCTCGAGAACTACAAGACCGGCAAGTGCGCGGTGCTGACCACCGACGTGTCCCAGCTCTATTCCGAGCGCGCGGCGCTGGAAGACGCGGCCGACCACATCATCCTGCCCGACGTGATCTCCAAGGAGCCGCTCGGCCCCGTCGTGCGCCAGGACGACCCGAAATGGCGCGCTTTGGTGGCTTGGGTCCACAACGCCATGCTGAATGCCGAAGAGCTCGGCGTCTCGTCGGAGCGCGTCGACGAGGCCAAGGCCTCGAAGAAGCCCGACGTCATGCGCCTGGTCGGCACGGACGGCGCCTTCGGCGAAAAGCTCGGTCTTTCCAACGACTGGGCGATCAACATCGTCGCCAAGGTCGGCAATTACGGCGAGGTCTACGAGCGCAATCTGGGCGTCGGCTCGAAGCTCGGCATCCCGCGCGGCCTGAACCAGCTCTGGTCGCTGGGCGGCATCCAGTACGCCCCGCCGATCCGCTAGGATTTTGCACTGAAGGAAAAGGCCGGCATCGCAAGGTGCCGGCCTTTTTTGGTTTTTGGGGCGGGAGCGTTTCTCGCTTCACCTCTCCCATGGGGAGAGGTCGGCTCGAAGAGCCGGGTGAGGGGTTGCGGCATCTCCGGATAGGGTTGAGCCCCTCACCCGCCGGCCTTCGGCCGTCGACCTCTCCCTCAGGGAGAGGTGAAAGAACGGCCTCCCCCTCACCGGATCAGCTGGTCGATATAGCCTTCGCCGAGGCCGACATCCGTGTAGTGCTTGCGGCAGAGGTCGATCTTGGTGAAGACGTCCTCATAGCCCTGCACGGCGCCGTCGGGATCGACATAGATCATCGCGCCATTGACCTGGAACAGCGTGATCATCTCTGTCACATGCGGCTCGACCACCAGCGTGTGCGTCTCGCCGGGCGCCTCGTAGACATAGGAGCCCTCCTCCGCCGTCCAGTCGTGCTCCAGATAGTGCCAGCTGCCCTTCAGCACCCAGCCATGCACCGGCTGCGGATGGCGGTGGCGCGACAGCACGCCGGACTTCCGCACGCGGAGCAGGTTCATCCAGTAGCCCCGGCTCGCCGACAGGCAGAGCGGGCGGAACCAGACGTTTTCCTGCTGCGGCACCCAGAGCCGCTCGTCCGTCGGGATCGCGTTGGGGATGACGATCTCGGGGAAGGATTCCTTCGGCTGCGGATGCCGGTAGGGGATGCGCTTCGAATCCGCGTCGGTTTCGAGGCCGGAATGGTTGACCGTGGTGTTGTCGCTCATCGTCTCACTCTCTCGTCTCAAACCGAGGCATAGCCGCCGTCGACCGGCACGACCGTGCCGGTCATGAAGCGCGCGGCGTCGGAACACAGGAAGGCGACGACGTCGCCGATATCGCGGGGTTCGCCCCAACGCTTCATGGGCGTGCGGCCGAGAATGCCGGCGGAGCGCACCGGATCCTCGACAATGCCGCGCGTGACTTCGGTCGCGACCCAGCCGGGCGCCACCGCGTTGACGCGGATGCCCTCCTCGGCCCAGGCGACGCCGAGCGCCTTGGTCAATTGCGCGACGCCGCCCTTCGAAGCCGTGTAGGCCGGCACCAGCGGCCCGCCGAAGATCGCCAGCATCGAGGCGGTGTTGACGATGGCGCCGCCCTGCTTCGCCAGCAGAGGCCTGGCGCCGACGCACATGCGCATGGTGCCGGTCAGGTTCACGTCGATCACCTTCTGGAACACCGCCATGTCGTATTCCTGCCCGCGGAACAGCACGCCGGCGCAGTTGACCAGCGCATCCAGCCGGTCGAACCGGGCGATCGCCGCATCGGCCGAGGCCTGGTCGGTCACGTCGAGCACTATGGCGTCGAGATGCTCGCGCTTGGGCACGGCGGCGACTTCCGCCTCGCTGAGCCCAGTGACGGTGACGGCATAGCCGGCGGCGAGCAGCGCCTCGGCCACGCCGTAGCCGATGCCGCGCGCTCCGCCGGTAACCAGTGCCTGCTTCAAGATCGTGAACCTCTGTGGGAATGCCGAACGAATTGATCCGTAAAATTTTACATGTTAGGTGTCAAGCCAACATCCTATCTGCGCCAAAGGCCCGATTTGCCCCGCGAAAAATCCTCTCCCGCCCCCGTCACCGCGCCGGCCGGCATCGGCTTCGAGCCGTTGATGCATGCCGATCTGGGCGAGCAGACCTATGCCGCCATCCGCATGCGCATCCTCCGGCGCGAGCTGGAAACCGGCCAGCAGATCCCGATCGATCTCGTCGCCGCGGAACTCGGCGTCAGCCGGACGCCGGTGCTGGACGCCATGAAGCGGCTGGCCGCCGAAGGGCTGGTCGAGATCCGGGCGCGGCGGGGCTGTTATGTCCGCGCGCTGACGACGGACGATGTCCGCGAAATCTTCGAGGTGCGCGAGGCGATCGAACTGCACGGCATCCGCATGGCAATCCGGGAGGGCCGCAACGTGGCGCTCGCGAAATCGCTGGAGGAAGCCTGCGAGGCGATGGAGGCGGCCACCGCCGGCGACGTCTATGTCGATTACGACCGGTTCACCGAATGGGACCGCGCCTTCCATGGCGCCATCGTCACATCCGGCGGCAACCACCGGCTCCAGGAGCTCTACGGCAATCTGCATGTGCATCTGCACATCATGCGGGTGCACTATTTCCGCGAGCTGGAAGCGGCGATCCGCATCAAGGCCGACCATCGCGCCATCCTCGACGCCATTCGCCACGGCGATCTCGCCGCCGCCGAAGCGGCGATGTCGGCGCATATCTTCATCACCCGCGACCGCATCACCGCCAATCTGGCGGGTGATGGCGGCCGCATGTAGCTTGCCCCCTCCCAAACCCGGATCCACGCCATGCGCATTGCCATCACCGGCGGCAACGGAAACCTCGCCCGCAAGCTGATCGCCGGACTGGGCGCCGAACCCTGGTGCGAGGCGTTGGTGGCGCTGGATCGACGCTTCGACCCAATCGAGCCGCCGGCGCATGCCAGCCTCGCCTGCATCGAGGCGGATCTGCGCGATAGCGGCGACCGCCGCTGGCGCGACGCCATCGCCTCGGTCGACGCCGTGATCCATCTCGCCGCGCAGAACCCGTATCCCGAAGCGGACTGGACGGATTCCGCCCTCTCCTTCGACATGACCGCCCTGCTCGCCACCGCTGCCTCCGGCTCGGGCGTTCGGCGCTTCGTGTTCGCGACTTCCAACCATGTGATGGGCGGCTACAAGGAGACCGACATCGCCGTGACGCCGGGTGCGCTGACCGAAGCGCTTCCGCCGCTGCCGGGGACGCGGTGGCGCCATGATGGCGGCAGCAGCGACAGCACGCCTTACGCTGTCGCCAAGCTGATGGGCGAACGGCTCTGCTGCACCCTTGCCGCGCGCGACGGCATGACGGCGGTGGCGCTCCGCATCGGCTGGTGCCAGCCGGGTGAAAACCACCCCGCCACCATCTCCGGCTCCGGCACGCCGCATAGCCGCCTCGACGCGATGGACGAGACGGACCGACGCGACCTTGCCTGGTTCCGCGGCATGTGGCTGTCGAACCGGGACCTTGTCGACGTGTTCGCCGCCGCCCTCCGCGCCGACTCCGCCGGCTGGCCCGCTCCTGGGATCGTCGTCAACGCGGTATCGGGCAATGCCGGCATGGCCTGGAGCCTGGAAAGGGCCGCGACGCTACTGGGCTTCGTCCCGGCAGATGACGCTATGCGTGTGTTAGGAGAGGCAAAGGAGTTGCCCTGATTCTAGGCAGATCCTTCCTTGGCGGAAGCCAGGGTGCCGCTGCGTCGCTCCGGATGGCGATCCATCGCATAAATCGTAATCGATATGACTCCCCTACAGGCAGTCTCCTGCGCAGAATTGCCACAATTGCTCTAAACTGCAGCACAAATTGTTGCCCTCCGCTCCCTGAGGGGTCATAAACCCCGCGCCAACCTACGCGGGAAAAATCATGACAACCAACAAGCGGAGCGATGCCGGGATGACGGACGCCACCATGCTCGACCAGGCCCTCACGCGCCTCGACGAAGCAGCAGCCCACCTGCACCTGGACGGCGATGTCCTCGAAAAGCTCAAATATCCGCGCGAGACGACCAAGGTTCGCCTGATGATCCGCATGGATGACGGCTCGCGGAAGTCCTTCATGGCCTGGCGCTGCCGCTATGACGACACGCGCGGCCCGACCAAGGGCGGCATCCGCTTCCATCCCGATTCGACCATCGAGGAAGTCGAGACGCTCGCCTTCTGGATGACGATGAAGTGCGCCGTCATGAACCTGCCCTATGGCGGCGGCAAGGGCGCCGTGCGCGTCGATCCGCATTCGCTGTCGAAGGCGGAACTGGAGCGCCTGTCGCGCGCCTACATGCAGGCCTTCTCGAAGATCGTCGGCCCCGACCGCGATATCCCGGCGCCGGACGTCTATACCAATTCGATGATCATGGGCTGGATGGCGGACGAGTATTCCTCCATCGTCGGCCAGTCGACGCCGGCCGTCATCACCGGCAAGCCGATCTCGCTGGGTGGCTCGCTCGGCCGTGACGACGCCACCGCGCGCGGCGGCTATTATCTCGTCCGCAATCTCGCCTCGGAACTGGGCCTGACGCCCGGCGCCCGCGTCGCGATCCAGGGCTTCGGCAATGCCGGCCAGCACATCGCCAGCCTCCTCGGCGCCGATGGCTACAAGATCGTCGCCGTCTCGGATTCGAAGGGCGCGATCCACAACGACGCCGGCCTCGACGTCGCCAAGCTGCTCGCCGCCAAGAAGACCGGCTCGGTGCTTCAGCTGGCCGGCTCGGACGGCATCGCGGCCATCGACGCCGACACGATCACCGCGGTCGATTGCGAGATCCTGGTTCCGGCAGCGCTTGAGGACCTGATCCACAAGGATAATGCCGCCGCCATCAAGGCGCGCGTCATCCTGGAGCTCGCCAACGGCCCGATCACGCCGGAAGCCGACGTGATCCTGGCCGAGAAGAACGTCGTCGTCCTGCCCGACATCCTGGCCAATGCCGGCGGCGTCACCGTCTCCTATTTCGAGTGGGTGCAGAACCGCCAGGGCTATTACTGGACGGCCGAGGAAGTTCGCTCGCGCCTGCAGGAAACCATGGATCGCGAGGGCCGCGCCGTGTGGACCCTGGCGCAGGAACGCGACATCACCGTCCGCAGCGCCGCCTATGTCCACGCGCTGTCGCGCGTTGCCGGCGCCATCG
Source organism: Kaistia sp. UC242_56 (assembly GCF_044452255.1). Taxonomy (NCBI): domain Bacteria; kingdom Pseudomonadati; phylum Pseudomonadota; class Alphaproteobacteria; order Hyphomicrobiales; family Kaistiaceae; genus Kaistia; species Kaistia sp. UC242_56. Next base: position 2,287,464 of record NZ_JBIOAN010000002.1, on the reverse strand, counting down.
AGGCGCATGGCACGCAGAAGTTCTTCACCAGCTAAACTGGCTGCCCGGCCATCCGGTCGGCACGGCAAGACCCCGCAAAATGGCGGCGGCGCGAACAGGCGCCGCCGCCATTTTCGTTTCCGCCCGCCACGCCCGGTTGCAGGAGCTATCGCGCCCACGCGTTGTTCGGATACGATCGAGAGGCTTCACGATCGTTTCGGCCCCGCCCGCCCCTTCCGTGCCTGCCTCGCCCAATGGATAGATGCCGATGGATATGCTGCTTCACATCCTTGCCGTTCTCGTAGGCCTCTTCGCCCTCTTCCTCTATTTCCGCTCGATCGTCCGCGTGGTGCTGATCAACCGCCGCGAGCGGGACTTCATCGAGCGGTTCGCCCGCTTCGGCGCGGTATCGATCGTCCACGCGATGGTCGCCAATGCGAAGGACTACGGCCAGACGCAGCGCCGCCAGGCCTGGGTGCTGCCGCTCTTCATCTTCATCGCGGTGGTCAGCTGGTTCCTGCTGGTGCAGGTCGCCTTCACGCTGATCCTCTGGGGGTTGGGGATCGAGACGCACTGGGGCTACGCATTCACGGCCAGCGGCTCCGCCCTCAGCACGCTCGGCTTCAAGACGCCGCCGAGCCTGACGGGCGAGTTTCTCGCGATCTTCGAGGCGGCGATCGGGCTTGCCGTCGTCATCCTGCTGTTCACCTTCGTTCCCGGCTATCAGGCGGCGGTCCAGATCCGCGAGCGGAAGGTCGGCTGGCTCTATGCCCGCACCGGCCGCCGTCCCACCACGTCCAGCCTGATCGAATCCCTGCAGCGCAGCGGCCAGATCGAGCATCACGCCGGGGTCTGGCAGGATTGGGAGCAGTGGTTCCGCGGCGTGCTGGAAACCCATTCGATCTCGCCCATCCTCGCCTATGTGCCGGCCATCTATCGCGGCACGAGCTGGGTCGGCGCCGCGGCTGCCGTGCTCGACGCGACCTCGCTTCTCTCCGCCTGCCAGGAAGCGGAGCACACGGAATCGGCCCGCATCTGCCGCGAGATCGGCTGTGCCGCCCTGAAGAACATCGCGATCGAGCTCAATCCGAAGATCCCGGCCGATGCCTGGACGCACCAGAGCGTCGATCCGCAGCTGATCGAGCACTTCGATCATCTCTACGACCGGCTGAAGGAGATCGGCCTGCCGCTGAAGGCGGACCGGGAAGAGTGCCGCACCGCCTTCATCGCCTTGCGAGCCGACTATGAGACCAGCATACGCCTTCTGGCCGAATCGACCCTGATGCCGGTCGAGGAGCCATGGATCCTGCCGCACCCGCACCAGGCCGAGCGCGTCAGCACTCCGCCGACGCTGGCCTGAGGCCTGCCCGCCGGACGCCTGTCAGCCCGGCTGGGAAGCGCCGCGCTCGCCCAGCTTCATGCCGAGCAGCACGGCGGCGTAACCGAGCACCAGGCTGACCAGCACGTAGACGATGGCGACGACGGCGCCCGAGGCCGAGGCGGTCATCAGCACGACTGCGCCATAGACGAAGCTGGAGAAGGTCGAGAGCCCGCCCATGATGCCCGTTCCGACCATGGTGTTGACGTCGTCGCTCACCGCCCGCCGCTTATGCAGGCCGGTCACCAGCCCAAGCAGGAAGGCGGCGACGACGTTGGCGACCAGAATCGCCATCGGAAAGCCGTCCGAGAGCTCGGGAACGCCGAGCATCAGGAATTCGCGCGCCATCGCGCCGATCGCGCCGCCGACGAAGACGAGTATCACGAGGTTGATCATGAGCCTTCTCCCTCAACCCTGGACGCGCGCGAGCGCGGCGCCGAGCGCCGCGGCGATCAGGCCGGCCGCCACCGACAGAAGCAGATAGCCAAGCGCCAGCTGCCCCCGGCCGGAGCCGGCGAGCTTGGCGGCGTCGATCTGCATGCTGCTGAAGGTGGTGTAGCCGCCGAGGATGCCCGTCAGCACGCCGGCGTTCAGCACAGTGCCATAGCGATCGCGCCAGTCGACGGAGAACAGCACGGAAAGGTAGCCGATGACGAAGGCGCCCGAGACGTTGATCAGGAACGTCGCCAGCGGAAAGCCGCCGCGATAGCGCTCGCCGACGATCCGCCCGATCCACCAGCGCAGCAGCGATCCCGCGCCGCCACCAAGACCGACCCACATGACATCCAGTGCGCGCATCCAACCCTCCGCCACGCTGGCGCCCCGGGAACTCGTCGGGTCGGCGAAGTCGCCGGTCCTCCGATTTCCCAGGGGCGCCCTCCCCAAGTGCCTCCATTGAATAGCGAACTTGCCCCAGCACCAAGGAAAAGTTGTAGAGATGGAAAACGCGTCGTGGCTCCGGTCCACGATCCCGACGGGCGCGGATTGGCGGAGCGCCGCGTTTCCGGCAGGTTGAACGCGCCATGCAGGCAAGGGGCTGCAAGGCCACGGAGACAGGAAGGGTACGCATGCACTGGATGCAGGATGGTCTGTCGCTGATCGAGCCCTACATCGCGGCCTATGGCAGCTTCGCCATCTTCGTCATCATCTTTTTCGAAGCGCTCGGCGCGCCATTGCCCGGCGAGAGCGCGCTGGTCGCCATCGGCGTGCTGGCGACGCGGGGCGACGTCGATCTCGCCCATGCCCTGATCGGCGCCTTCTGCGGCGCCGTGCTCGGCGACAGCACCGGCTATGCGATCGGCCATTTCGGGGGGCGCCCGCTGCTGCTGCGCTATGGCGGCTGGATCAAGCTGACACCCGAGCGGCTCGGCAAGCTCGAAGGGCTGTTTCGAGAGCGCGGCATCTGGATCGTGATGACGGCGCGATTCGTCGTCGTGCTGCGCCAGATGAACGGACTGATCGCCGGCGCGGTCGCGATGCCCTGGCTGCATTTCCTGTCGGCCAATGTCGTCGGCGCGGCGGCCTGGGTTCTGGTCTGGGGGCTCGGCCCCTATGTCGCCGTCGACTGGTTCAAGGCCTTCCTGCACCCCTGAAACGGCATGATTGCCGTAGCGGAATCAACGCCGTTCCGTGCTATCTCTCAAGGGTCCGCGCGGGCCGAGAGGCTCGTGGCGGGCTGACAGGTCAACAACCGGGACAGGCGTCGCGATGGGCCAAATCAACCGCACGAAATCAATGGTCCTTGCGCTGGCGCTCGTGGCCGTCGCCATTCCGAGCCTGGCCGAGGCCGGTATGCTCGAACGCCAGGCCGGCAGGGCGATCCGCCAGGCAGGCCACTGGTGCGACGAGGTCAGCCGCATGGCGGTCAACACCAAGATGTCGCTGCCCTCGCGGCGCGTCGTGCGGGTGACCTGCGACGACGGCACGCGCTATGTCCAGTACGACCTCGTCCTCCGCCCGGATAACAAGATCGCGTCGATCGAGACGGTCAAACCCTGAGCCAAATCCCGTTGCGCCGGCAGGCGACCTAGGCGGTCTCGCCCTCGACGATGTCGTAGCCGGTGTCGCAGATCGTCGGCTGCCCCGGATAGTCGGGGCTCTGGAGGATCATCTCGGCCGCCGTCTTGCCGATCAGGAAGCGCCGCGACAGGATCGTCGACAGCGGCTGCGGCAGCGCCTGGCCGATATCGAGGCCATTGAAGCCGAACAGCGCCAGATCCTCGCGCGGCTTGATCCCGGCGGCGAAGCAGTGGAACACCCCGCCCACCGCCATGTCGTCATTGGAAAAGACGACGACGTCGAGATTGGCATGCTGGGCCAGCAATTGGCCGAGAAGTTCGCGCCCGGCCTGGGTCGAGCTGGGCCCGTCCAGCGTCGCCTCGCCGATCAGCGACAGCCCGAGGGCCTGCAGCCCCTCGCGAAATCCCTCATAGCGGCGCGCGGCACGTTCGTCGCGCTCGCGGTCGTGGCCGACATAGCCGAAGCGGCGATAACCTCGCTTGTGGAGATGCATCGCCGTGTCATAGCCCGCCTGGCGATGCGACATGCCGACGGCGATGTCGAGCGGCGGGGAATCGATGTCCATCAGTTCGGCGATGCGCACGCCCGAGCGCTTCAGCATCGCTACCGTGTAGTCCGTATGATGCAGGCCGGAGACGATCATCGCGGCCGGCTGCCAGGACAGCAGCGACGCCACCAGTTCCTCTTCCGTGTTCATGTCGTAATCGGTGACGCCGATGACGGGCTGATAGCCGGAGGAAGCGAGCGAGGCGTGAATGCCGCGCAGCACATCGGGGAACACGATGTTGGAAAGCGACGGCAGCACGACGCCGATCAGGTTGGAGCCGGCCGAGGCCAGGGTCCCGGCCACCCGATTCGGCACGTAACCCATCTGCCGGACGACGGCGAGCACGCGCTCGCGCGTCTTGTCGGCGACCGAGGCCTTGTTGCGGAGCACGCGCGAGACGGTGATCTCGCTGACTTCCGCCCGCAACGCCACATCGGCCAGGGTGTAGGAGTTCTTCACGTTCATAGAGACGACGCCATCCAGAAAAGAGACGCCCGATCGTACCGGACGCGGCTCCTTATCATGGATCGCCGCGTCCGCATGGTCCGTGTCGTCCTCAGATCATGTCCAGCCGCCGTCGGCGACATAGCTCTGATTGGTGCAGGCGCCGGATTCGTCCGAGGCGAAGAACATGATCACCCGCGCGATATCGGCCGGATAGATCTTCCGCTTGATGCACTGGCGGGTGAAGATCGCCTGTTCGACTTCCGGGGTGACCCAGAGATCCAGCTGGCGCTGCGTCATGATCCAGCCCGGCAGCACGCAATTGACGCGGATATTGTGCGGACCGAGCTCGCGCGCGAGGCCACGGGTCAGGCCGATGACGCCCGATTTCGCCGCCAGATAGGGCGTCAGCCCCTCGACGCCGGCGATATAGGCAAACGAGCCGACATTGACGATCGAGCCGCCGCCCAGCGCCGCCATGTCCTTGTAGACCGCCTGCGAACAGAAGAACTGGTGCTTGAGGTTCACGGCCTGACGCGAATCCCAGAACTCCGGCGTGATCTCGTCGATCGTCGCGCGCTGGTCGTGCGCGGCGTTGTTGACCAGCATGGCGATCGGCCCGAACTTGTCGCGGATGCGTCCGATCGCGGCCTGGGTCGCGGCGATATCGGTCAGGTCGACATTCTCGAAATGGACCGTGTGGCCTTCGGCGGTCAGTTCCTCGACCAGCTTGCGGGACGGCTCCTCGACGATGTCGAGGAAGCCGACCTTGGAGCCCTGGCGGGCAAACTGGCGGACGATCTCCTCGCCAATGCCGCTGCCGCCGCCGGTGATGAGCACGACGCTGTCCACCAGGCTCGGATAGGCGGCGCCATAGCGCGGTTGGTAGGATGAGTCTGACGTCAACGCTTCTGTCCTTCTGTCATTCTGCGTCGGGGTGCCGGGTTGCCGATCCTCATGCGCCCTCCGCCCGTTCCACGCTGCGGATGTTCTGCACGTAGACATTGACGATCAGGGCGGCGAGCAGGATTAGGCCGCGGATCAGGATCTTCAGGAAGCTGTCGATCTGGATGTGATCGAGGCCGTTGTTGAGGACACCGAGCACGCAGAGGCCGACGATCGTGTTGCCGATGCCGCCGCGTCCGCCGAACAGGCTGGTGCCGCCGACGACGACCGCCGCGATCGCATCGAGCAGGTAACCGTCGAACTCGTTCTGCTGGGCGCTGCCGAAATGCGCGACGCCGACCATGCCGGCGATGCCGGAGCAGACGGCGCAGATCACCAGCGCCGCGCCCAGGATCAGCTTGACGTTGACGCCGGAATATTCCGCCGCCTCGCGATTGCCGCCGACCATGTAAATGTAGCGGCCGAAGCGCGTATAGGTCAGCGTCACATGGCCCGCGACCAGGAAGGCCAGCAGCACCAGCGCGATGGTCGGGAATCCTCCGACATTGCTGGCGCCCAGCGTCGAGACGATATCCGGCACGTTGTAGGCAATCTGTCCGCGCACCAGCAGCGCCGAGATGCCGGCGCCGATCTGCATCATCGCGAGCGTCATGATGAAGGACGGGATGCCGATGACGGTCGTGCCAAAGGCGTTGACCAGGCCAAGGCCGGTGCAAGCCGCGAGCGCCAGAGCCACCGCCAGCCAGCCCGCGACCGGGATGTTAGCGATGTTCACATAGCTTTCCTGCAGCGTGAAATAGGCCACCACGATGCCGGTCGCATTGGCGATCGAGGCGACCGAGAGGTCGATCTCACCGCACAGGATGACGAAGGTCAGCCCGACCGCCATGATGCCCGTCACCGAAATCTGGGTGAGGATGTTCGAGGCATTGTCGATGGTCGCGAAGGACGGGCTGGCGATGCTGAAGAAGATCAGCAGCAGGATCAGGGTCGCGAACGGCGCGATGTTGCGCATCTGACTGCGCAGGAACAGGCTCGACTTCGAGGCGCGCGCCGTACTGGTTTGCTGAAACGTCATGTCAATTCCTTCTCAGGCGGCTTCCAGCAGCCGATCCTTGCTGATCGTCTCATTGGTGAATTCGCGTACGATGCGTCCCTTCTTCATGACGAGGACGCGGTCGGCGAGCGACAGGACGGTTTCCGGCTCGGCCGAAACCACGATGACGGCGAGGCCCTCGTCGCGCAGCGCCCGGACGATCTTCACGACATCGTCCTTGGCGCCGACATCCATGCCGCGGGTCGGCTCGCTGAGCACCAGCACCTTCGGGCGGTGGGTCAGCCATTTGGCGAGCGCCACCTTCTGCTGGTTGCCGCCGGAGAGCGCGCCCAGCGCCACTTCGGCGCGCGGCGGGCGGATGCTGAGGCTTTCGACATGCTTGCGGGCGATGGCGCGCTCGACATTTGGCTTCAGCCAGAGGCGCGAGATGCGCCCGAGAATGCTGATCGAGACATTCTTGTAGACGGGCTGCTCGTAGAACAGCATGGAGCGGCGGTTCTCCGGCACGAAGGCGATGCCGGCGTCGCGCGCCTGGGTCGTGTTGCGCAGCCGGCGCTTGCGGCCGTCGATCGCTAGCGTCCCGGTATCGGCCTTGATCTTGCCGAACAGGGTGCGCGCCAGTTCGATCTGGCCGCAGCCCATGAAGCCGTAAATGCCGAGGATCTCGCCGGCCTTCACATCGAAGCTGACGTCGGTATAGGCCCGGCCGTAACCCAGATGTTCCGCCGCCAGCACCACGGGTTGCCCCGGTTTCGAGGCGAGCGTGATCGTGCCGGTATAGCTCTCCTCGAGATCCTCGTGGCCGGCGCCGATCATGCGTTCGATCAGCCAGCCTTTGTCGATGCCCTCGACCGGATGGGTGACGATCAGCTTGCCATTACGGAAGACGGTGACCGTGTCGGAGATCGACAGGATGTCGTCGAGGAAATGCGAGATGAAGACGATGCTGCGCCCGCTGGCGCGCACGCCCTTCAGCACGTCGAAGAGCAATTGCACTTCCGGCGGCGACAGGGCGGAGGTCGGCTCGTCGAGGATGATGATGCGCGCGCCGGAAAAGATCACCCGCGCCAGCTCGATCAGCTGCTGCAGCCCGATCGGCAGGTCGCCCATGCGCGTCTTCGGGTCAACGTCGATGCCGAGGCTCTTCAACTGCTCATGCGCGCCGCTCATCATGCTGCGCCAGTCGATGATGCCGGCGCCCGTCACCGGCTGCTTGCCGAGGAAGACGTTCTCGCCCACCGTCAGGTCCGGCATGATGCTCAGTTCCTGGTGCACCATGCCGATGCCGGCGGCCAGTGCATCGCGGGCGGAGCGGAAATGCACTTCCTTCCCGTCGATCAGCATCTTGCCTTCGTAATCGGTATGAACGCCGGCGATGATCTTCATCATCGTCGACTTGCCCGCGCCGTTCTCGCCGACGAGGCCATGGATTTCGCCCGCGCGCAGCGTGAAATCGACGTCGCGCAGGGCGGCGACGCCGCCGAACGACTTCGAGATGCCCTGCATCTGCAGGCGCGGCGTATCGCTGGGAACGAGAGGATCGGTCGTCATCGGTTTCACCGGGTCGGCGGCATGGAACGCTTCCCATGACAACGGGAACGGCCGGATGGAGCCCGCCGCCAACGCCTGTCAGGAACCGTCGCGGTCGCCTCCGGCACGATGTCTCGCGCGGAAGCGACCGCTTGTTCGGATGGATCAGATCAGGAAGTGGTTCTGCATCCACTGCATGCCGGCGGCATTTTCCTTGGTGACGACCGGACCGTCGGTGACGACATTCTTCGGAATGCCCTCGCCGGTCTTCTCGCCACCCGTCACAGCCGCGACGCCGGCGACGATGGCGCCGCCATGGATGCGGGAGGACGGATTGCGGACGGTGGCATACATGCGGCCATCCGCGACGGCGGCGATCGCCGGCGGCATGGCGTCGACGCCGCCGATCAGGATGTCGGTACGACCGCGCGACTTCATGACGTTGTAGGCGGCCAGCGCCATGTCGTCATTGTGGAAGAAGGCCGCGTCGATCTGCGGGTACTTCGTCAGATAGGTGTCCCACAGGCGCGAAGCCTTGGTGACGTCCCAATCGGCCGGCTGGTCGTCGAGCACTTCCATGCCCGGATTGGCGGCGATCACGGACTGGAAGCCCTTGGCACGACCCTGGGCGCCGGTATGGCCGAGCGCGCCCTGCGTCATGATGATCTTGCCCTTGCCGCCGAGCTTCTGCACGAGGGCCTGGGTCACCGAGGCGCCCATGAACTCGTTGTTCGGAGCAAGGAAGGTGTGGACGTTGATCTTGTCGAGCGGGGCGATCAGCGTGTCCATGTCGATAACCGGGATGCCGGCATCGATCATCTTCTGCACGGGCTGGATCAGCGTGCCGATGCCGAAGGCCTGGATCGCGACGAAGTCCCACTTCTGCGAGGCCATGTTGTCGATGGCGGCGCGCTGCTTGACCGCGTCGAGCTGGCCGTCGAACCAGGTAACCTCGACATTGAACAGTTTGCCCCAATGCTCGGCAGCCTGCTTGCCCTGGGCGCACCAGGTGGCCTGCAGGCCGGCGTTGGAGAAGGCCGCCTTGAGGGGCTTCTCGGAACGGCCGGTGGCCGCGGCCATCTCCTGCGCCATGGCGGGGCTGATGCCGAGACCGCCAAACATGGCGGCCGCGCTACCGGCGGCGGTGACGCCGGCAGTGCGGATAAAATCACGACGCGACTTGGAATGCTTGTCTTCAGACATCTCTTCCTCCCTCTCCGCTCGTCGAAACGCGAGCTTGAGCGGCTGATCATGACAGCGCTGTCAAAATAGTCAACGCGGTCCGTTTCATAATGTTCTGCCCGTCTTTTACGCTTGACGACGCTATTCATCGCACAATAGCGTAAGGGAGACCGCGTATAGGATCATCGAACTTAAACAAGGCGTTACGCCAGGATTGGCTAAGATCTGACCGGCCATCTCCCGCGAGGAGGTCGCCGCAAGACCTATACTGCATAGAGAGAGACTTCCGAGCTGGAGGACCCCGTCGACCGACGGGAGAGCGAGGAAAAAAATCTCCCCTATCCAGTACATCCCGGCATGCGGATCGGCAGAACATCGATCCGCGCGACACGAAGGACCGAGGATCCGTTCGCGTTCGGCAATGGATGCATTCAGGCGCTATGGCCTGATTATTTCCACACATTCAAAAAACAGTTTGAAACTATCAAAGGGCGAGGAAACCATGCACATCTTCAACAGGCGTTCCCTGATCATCGCGTCGTCGGCCATCGCCATGGCGCTGACCGCTACCCAGCCGTCCTTCGCGGCCGACAAGAAGACGCTCGCCTTCGTGGTGAACGTTCCGGCCGACTTCTGGACGATTGCCCGCGCCGGCACCAACAAGGCCCAGGCCGAGCTGCCGAACTACAACATCGAGTTCTACATCCCCGGCGAAATGTCGGCCGCCGCGCAGAAGAAGATCCTCGAGGACCTGCTCGCCCGCGGCGTCGCCGGCGTCGCCATCAGCCCGGTCAATCCGGACGACTCGACCGCCATCCTCAACGAAGTCGCCTCGAAGGCCGTCCTCATCACCCATGACGCCGACGCGCCGAAGTCGAACCGCCTGATGTATGTCGGCACCGACAACGTCGCCGCGGGCCGCCAGGCCGGCGAGCTGATGAAGAAGGCTCTGCCGAATGGCGGCAAGGCGATGCTGTTCGTCGGCACCATGGACGCAGCCAATGCGCGCGAACGCTCGCAGGGCATCAAGGAAGCCATCGCCGGCACCAAGATCGAGATCATCGACATCCGTACCGATGGCGGCGACCAGGCGAAGGCCAAGGCCAATGTCGAGGATACGCTGACGAAGTACCCGGATATCGACCTGCTGGTCGGTCTGTGGGCCTACAACACGCCGCAGATCTACAACGCCGTGAAGGCGCTCGGTAAGGCCGGCTCGGTCAAGATCGTCGGCTTCGACGAAGACCAGCAGACCCTCAAGGGCGTCGCCGAAGGCGTCATCGACGGCACCGTCGTGCAGCAGCCCTTCGAGTTCGGCTACCAGTCGATGATCAACATGGCGAAGATCATCGAAGGCGATAAGTCGGTCATCCCCGAGAACAAGCTGCAGATCGTCCCGACGCAGATCATCGACAAGTCCAACGTCAAGGAATTTGGCGAGAACCTGAAGAAGGTCCTGTCCGGCAAGTAAGAGCCCGATCGCTTGCGCGTCCCCGGCCGGCTTCCGTCCGCCGGGGACGCGTTTGGTGCACATGCAGTCCGGGCACACGCGCGGACAATCATCTCGCGGGCATGATGACAGAACAAATTCTCGAACTACGTGCCATCACCAAGACCTATCCGGGCGTGACCGCCCTCAGCGGCGTTGACCTCACCGTCAATTCCGGCGAGGTGCTCGGGCTGATTGGCGAAAACGGCGCCGGCAAATCCACCTTGATGAAGATCCTGGGCGGCGTCGTCGCGCCAAGCGCGGGAACGATCCGGATCGACGACGTCGAGCACGCGTCGCTGACGGTCAACAGTTCCACGGGCGCCGGCATCGCCTTCGTCCACCAGGAGCTCAATCTCTTCGAGAATCTCGACGTGGCGAGCAACGTCCTGATCGGACGGGAGCCCCGGTTCGGCGGCTTCATGAAGCTTATCGACCAGAAGGCGCTGCGGGCGCGGGTGCAACCCCTGCTCGACCGCCTCGGCGTCGACTTCAACGCCGGCGCGCTGGTCGAGGACCTTTCGATCGCGCAGCGCCAAATGGTCGAAATCGCCAAGGCGCTCTCCTTCGACGCCCGCGTCATCATCATGGACGAGCCGACCTCCAGTCTCACCCTGACCGAGACGGAACGGCTGCTGACGGTGATCGGCGAACTGCGCCAGTCCGGCGTCAGCGTCATCTACATCTCGCACCGCCTGTCCGAAGTGATGGCCTGTGCCGACCGCGTCGTCGTCCTGCGCGACGGCCAGCGGGTCGGCGCGCTCGATCGCGGGCAGATCACGCATGATGCGATGATCCGGCTGATGATCGGCCGATCGCTGAAATCGCTTTATGTTCCGCCGAAACAGCCGCCGCGCGACCAGGGGCTGGTCGTCGAGGATCTCGTCACCACCGCTTTTGCCAACAGCAAAGTGTCGTTCACGATCCGCCGCGGCGAAATCGTCGGGCTGGCGGGTCTGGTCGGCTGCGGCCGCACCGAGATGGCGCAGGCGATCTTCGGCGTCGACCCGGCGCTTGGCGGGCGCGTCACGATCGACGGCAAGCCGGTCAAGCTCGGCGACGTCCGCTCGGCCATCGCCCACGGCATCTATCTGGCGCCGGAGGATCGCAAGCGGTCCGGCCTGGTGCTGGACCTGCCGATCGCGGAGAACATCACGCTGGCCAGCCTGCCGCGCTATGCACGGATGACGCTGGTCGACACCACCGCCGAACACAAGGTCGCCGAGGAACAGAGCCGCAGGCTCAAGATCAAGGCGCCCAATGTCGACACGATCGCCCTCACCCTTTCGGGCGGCAACCAGCAGAAGATCGTGCTCGGCAAATGGATGTCGATGCAGCCCAATGTGGTGATCTTCGACGAGCCGACGCGCGGCATCGACGTCGGCGCCAAGAGCGAGATCTACGCGCTGATGCGCGAACTCTCCGACGCCGGCGTCGCGATCCTGATGATCTCCAGCGACATGGAAGAGGTGCTGGGCGTCAGCGACCGCATGATCGTCATGCATGAAGGCCACGTCTCCGGCCATCTCGAACGCAACCAATTCTCCGAACACAACGTGCTGACGCTCGCCGTCGGTGGAACGATCCAACAGGAAGCCATCGAACATGCTTAGGAAAGAACTCGGTCTCTTCCTGCTGATCATCATCATCGGCGCGATTACCGCGGTGCTCAATCCGCAGTTCATCTCGCAGATCAACCTCTCCAACCTCGCCAACCAGATCGGCCTGTTCGGCCTGTTCGCGATCGGCGTCGGCGTGGTCATCATCACCGGCGGCATCGAATTGTCGGTCGGCTCGATGCTGGCGCTGCTCGGCATCATCTTCCTCGACCTGCTCGTCAATCACGAGCTGGCCTGGCCGCTCGCGCTGCTGATCACGGTCGGCGGCGGCGTCATCCTCGGCACGATCCACGGCCTGCTGGTGACGCAGCTGCGGCTGCAGCCCTTCGTCGTCACGCTTTGCGGCCTGCTGATCTACCGCGGCCTGGCGCGCTACTACACCGCCGATTCGACCGCCGGCTTCGGCTATGGCAGCGGCTACGAGACGCTGGAATGGCTGGTTTCGGGCCGCGTCGGCGTGGTTCCGAACGCCTTCATCTTCTTCGTCGCGGTCTGCCTGATCATGTCGGTCGTTCTGCACAAGTCGGTGTTCGGACGCTACCTGTTCGCCGTCGGCAAGAACGAGGAAGCCGCCCGCTTCTCCGGCATTCCGACCAAGCTGGTGATCACCGCCGCCTATTCGATCGCGGGCCTGCTGACCGGCCTGTCGGCGATCTTCTTCGTGTTCTACACGCAGTCGGTCTCGCCCTCGGCGCATGGCAATTTCTACGAGCTCTATGCGGTCGCGGCGGCCGTGCTGGGTGGCTGTTCGCTGCGCGGCGGCGAGGGTTCGATCCTTGGCATCTTCCTCGGCACGGTGCTGCTGCAGGTGCTGCAGAACCTCGTCAACATGCTGGGTATCCCGAGTTCGCTGAACTACACGGTGATGGGCGCCGTGATCATGCTTGGCGTCATCGCCGACCGCGAACTGCAGCGCCGCCGCATGCAGAAGATCATGATCGAAAGCGCAACGGCCCGCGCCACGGGCAAGCCCTCGGCCGCAGCCGGCTGATCCCCGCCATACCGATGCGGACGGGGCCTGGGGGCAACCTCAGGCCCCGTTTTCGTTTTTCTCGGGGGTTATGCATAGAGGGCTCATGGGCCGAGGTGTAGGGGATCGTCGCCCTTGCCCTCCATGCCACCACACCCTCGCCGTCATCCCGGACGCAGCGAAGCGGAGATCCGGGATCCATGCAGCTGGGTTTTCTAGCGGTGACCCTACGCGGCCATCGCTCCGGCTGAATGGATCCCGGGTCAAGCCCGGGATGACGGCGAGGGTGTGGTGGGATGGGAGGCAGGGATGACGGCCCGGGAGACATGAAAGAAAGCCGGGGCAGTCGCCTGCCCCGGCCTTTTCCATGCCCGATGCCCAGGTTTAGCGAAGCGCCGTCTGCTTCATCCAGCCGAGGCCATCGAGCGTCGCGCCGGCGGGGCGGTATTCGCAGCCGACGAAGCCGGCATAGCCGAGCCGGTCGAGTTCGTCGAAAATGCGGAAATCGTTCAGTTCGCCGGTGCCCGGCTCGTTGCGCAGCGGCACGGAGGCGATCTGGACGTGGCCGATGATCGGCAGCATCGCCTCCAGGCTCTTGATCACGTCGCCATGCAGAATCTGGCGGTGATAGATGTCGTATTGGAGCTTCAGATTGGGCAGGCCCAGTTCCTCGATGATTCCCGCCGCCATGCCGAAATCGTTCAGGAAATAGCCCGGCATGTCGCGGCGGTTGATCGGCTCCAGCACGAGGTCGATGCCATGCGGCGCCATGGTCGCGCAGGCAAAGCGCACCGCGTCGCGATAGAGGGCGCCCGCCTCTGAAGATCCGCTCGGCGCGAGGCCCGACATCATGTGCAGCCGCCGGACGCCCGTCGCCAGCGCATAGTCGAGCGCCTTCGCCACCGAGGCGCGGAACTCGTCCTGCCGGCCCGGCAGCGCCGCGATGCCGCGCTCGCCAGCCGCCCAGTCTCCCGGCGGCAGGTTGAACAGCGCCTGCTCGAGCCCGGCCGCCTTCAGCCTCGCCGCGACGTCCTCCGGCGAGAAATCATAGGGGAACAGGAACTCGACGGCCTTGAAGCCGGCATCGGCGGCGGCGGCGAAGCGGTCGAGGAACGACCACTCGTTGAACATCATCGAGAGATTGGCGGCGAAACGCGGCATCGAAATCTCAGTCCTTGTCGGTGGAAGCGGTTGCCTTGTCGGTGGAGGCGGGTGCGCCGGGCAGGTCGAGGCCGGCGATCATGGCATAGAGGCGCGCGACCGAGGCGTCGTCATCCTTGCCCATTCCGGCGGCGGCAGTCATCAGGAACATCTGCAGCGCCGAGGACGCGATCGGCGTCGCGAATTTTTCGCTGCGCGAGATGTCGGCGATGATGCCGAGATCCTTGGTGAAGATCTCAACGGCGCTCTTCGGCGAATAATCGCCATCCAGCACATGCGGCATGCGGTTCTCGAACATCCAGGAATTGCCGGCCGAGGCAGTAATCACCTCATACACCTTGGCGATGTCGAGTCCGAGCCGCTTGGCGAAGACGATCGCCTCGGACGCGGCGGCGATGTGAACGCCTGCCAGCAACTGATTGACGATCTTGAAGGAAGCGCCGATGCCCGGCTCGTCGCCGAGCAGATAGAGCTTGGCCGACATGGCGTCGAGCGCCGCGCGCGCCTTGGCGATCGCCTCGGGCCTTCCCGAAACCAGCATGGTGAGCGCGCCCTCGGCGGCGCGCGCCGCGCCGCCGGAAATCGGCGCGTCGACATAGTGCCGGCCGGTCGCCTCGACCGCTTCGGCGAGCGCCCGCGCCCGCTCCGGCGCCATGGTGGCGCAGGAGACGATCACCGCGCCCGGCTTGGCCGAGGCCAGCAATCCGCCCTCGCCCAGCAGCACCTGCTGCGTCTGGTCGGCGTTAACGACGACAATGACAAGGATGTCGGCCGTGGCGGCGGCCTCGGCCAGCGACGCGGCGCCGGCGCCATGCTCGGCGGCGAATTTCGCCACGACCTCCGGGCGGGTGTCGAAGCCGGTGACGGCGAAGCCGGCCTTGGCCAGGGACTGCGCCATGCCATATCCCATCGACCCGAGGCCGATGACCGAGAGCCGCGCTCCCGACTCATCCTTTGTCGCCATGACGTCATCCTTTCCCAGGGAACGCCGCCCTTGTGCGCTCCATTATGCTAGCGCTGTCATTGGTTGCGAATTCCCTATGACAGCGCTAACAGTAGGCGATACTAGCCGAGCCGGAGCGGCGGTCGTCAAGCCCATGGGAGGGCGAAAGTGCTTTGCGTTGCCATTTATCGCCGCCCTTCCCCGACCGCTCCGTCCGGCAAGCCAGCCTGACCTCCCCTGCAAGGACATGACCGCATGCTGCTTGGATGCATCGCTGACGACCTGACCGGCGCTACCGACCTCTCGCTGATGCTGTCACGCGAGGGCCTGCGCACGGTGCAGAGCACCGGCCTGCCGCAGGACGATCTCGACCTTTCCGAGGTCGATGCGCTCGTCGTCGCCTTGAAATCGCGCACCATCCCGGCGGCCGACGCCGTGGCGCAGTCGCTGGCCGCGGCCGAATGGCTGCTGGCGCATGGCGCGCAGCGTCTGTTCTTCAAATATTGCTCGACCTTCGACTCGACCGATGAAGGCAATATCGGCCCGGTGGCGGAAGCGCTGCTGAAGCGGCTCGATGCCGGCTTCACCATCGCCTGCCCCGCCTTCCCTGCGACCGGCCGGTCGATCTACCAGGGCCACCTCTTCGTCAATGGCGTGCCGCTCAACGAAAGCTCGATGCGCGACCATCCGCTGACGCCGATGCGCGATTCGGATCTTCGCCGCGTGCTGCAGCGGCAGACCGAGCTGCCGGTCGGACTGGTCGCTTATGCCGATGTCGATGCTGGCGCCGAGGCCATCGCCAAGGCCTTCGCGCGCGAGCAGGCCGCCGGCAAGCGCATCGCCATCGTCGATGCCCTGCAGGACGCCCATCTGCGCGAGATCGGCAAGGCGCTGGTCGACGTGAAACTCGTCACCGGCGGTTCCGGCATCGCCATCGGCTTGCCCGCCGCCTATCGCGATGCGGGCCTGATCGACCAGCTGACGCCGCCGGCAACCTCGATCGCCGCGCCCAAGGGACGCGGCGCGATCCTCGCCGGCTCGTGCTCGGCCGCGACGCGCGGCCAGGTCGCCAAGGCGCAGGAAGCCGGGCTGCCGACGCTTCGCATCGACCCGCTGGAGATCGCCTCCGGCGCGCTGACGCCGGCCTCCGTGATCGACTGGCTGGTGTCGCAGGCGAGCGACGTCACGCCGCTGGTTTATTCCAGCGACGATCCCGACAGCGTCCGCGCCGTGCAGGAAAAGCTCGGCCGCGAGAAGGCCGGCACGCTGGTGGAAGACTTGCTCGCCGCCGTCGCAGCGGCTCTGCCGGCCAAGGGCTTCACCCGCCTGCTGGTGGCCGGCGGCGAGACCTCCGGCGCCGTCGTCAACGCGCTCGGCGTCAAGGCGCTGTCGATCGGCCCGGAAATCGATCCCGGCGTGCCGTGGACGCGCAGCCGTTCCGGTCCGGATGTTGCGCTGGCGCTCAAATCCGGCAATTTCGGCACGCCCGATTTCTTCCTCAAGGCATGGAGTTCGCTCGCGTGAGCCCGACATCCCAGACCGAATCCGCGCTTCGCGAGCGCATCTGCAAGTGCGGCGCCTCGATGTTCCAGCGCGGCCTGACCTTCGGCTCGACCGGCAACATCTCGGTCGCGCTGCCGGATGGCGGCTGGCTGATGACGCCGACCAACG
This sequence comes from Kaistia sp. UC242_56, assembly GCF_044452255.1. Lineage (NCBI taxonomy): Bacteria > Pseudomonadati > Pseudomonadota > Alphaproteobacteria > Hyphomicrobiales > Kaistiaceae > Kaistia > Kaistia sp. UC242_56. Next base: position 2,270,569 of record NZ_JBIOAN010000002.1, on the reverse strand, counting down.
CCTCGCTCGGCGACCTCGACCCAGCCCGGATTTCGAAGATCGACGCCAACGGCAACCATGTCGGCGGCGACAAGCCGACCAAGGAAGCCTTCCTGCACCGGGTCATGTATCAGCAGCGCCCGACCTGCGAGGCGGTGGTCCACCTGCACTCGACCCATTCGGTCGCGGTCTCCTGCCTGCACCATATCGACCATCATGACTGCCTGCCGCCGCTGACGGCCTATTACATCATGCGCGTGGGCAAGCTGCCGCTGGTGCCCTATCACCCGCCCGGAGACGAGAGCCTGGCGCTGGCCGTGGAAAAGCTGGCGGACAAGCATCATGCCGTGCTGCTCGCCAATCACGGCCCGGTCGTCGCGGGAAAGAGCCTCGAAGACGCGATGTATGCGACCGAGGAACTGGAGGAGACGGCCAAGCTGTTCCTGATGCTGCGCGGCGAGGCCACCCGCCCGCTGACGCCGGAACAGGTCGCCGAGCTGCGCAAACGCGGAGGCTGAGGCGCCCGCGCTAACCGCCGACCCAATCGTGATCGGGCCCTCGGTTCCGGTCACGATGGATTGACGGAACCGTCCTTGAGTCGCTGCCGGCAAAGCCGATAATCCTGCACCTGCGGTTGCATGGGGAGGACAGCATGAGACTCGTTTTCGCTCTGCTTTTCTGCGTGGTGTCCCTGGCCGGCTGCCAGACCGACCAGGCGTCAACAGACGGCACCTTCACGAGTTGCCAGTCGATCGGCACGGGCGGCACCGCCGACGTCATCTGCTGACCGGCGCGTGTGCGAACAGGGAAGCTTTTTGACGGCCGACGCGGCGTCGTCTCGGTCGGGTGAGCGAGCGTTCACCTGCCCCCGAGAGCGTTCGAATTGCGCCAACCTCAACATGCTGAGGAGGCCCGCCGGGCCGTCTCGAAGCACGCGGAGCGATGGTGCTCGATATAGCTGGGTTCCGATCGGGACCCTCCCCGTCGTCCCGGCGCAGGCCGGGATCCAGACGCTCCGCGACAGCAAGGCTGCGCCAGATCTCCAAGGCCGGTGTTCATGGGCCCCGGCCTTCGCCGGGGCGACGGAGCCTGCGCCGTACAGAGCTACTCTTCACCTCTCCCTGAGGGAGAGGTCGGAGCGGAGCTCCGGGTGAGGGTTTAGGGAATCATCCGGTGAGGCCGTAAACCCTCACCCGCCGGCCTTCGGCCGTCGACCTCTCCCTTAGGGAGAGGTGAAGGCTAGCATCCAGCGGAGAGAACCTACCCCTACCCCGGCCGGCAGGCGCGCCCATAGAGCTGCAGCATGCGTTCGATGCCGCGCTCCAGCAGCGCCTCGGCCGTCGGCGCGCATTCGGCGCTGCGCACGGCTTCCGCGTCCTCGGCGAGGAACTGCGTGATCAGCGGCTCCGGGATCGTCCGGCCCTTGAGCGTCGCCATCAGCTTCGCCACCGCGCGCTCCGCCTGCTCATGCGGCCAGTAATAGCGGATGCGGTCGCTGTAGCTGTAATGGCGCAGCACATGCTGCTCGTCGGGCGTGCCGGGATAATAGCGCTGCCAGTAGTTCGGCTCGGCCAGCATCAGCGCTTCCATCGCCTTTGCCAGCGCCCGGTCGCCATAGGAAGCCTCCAGCTCCGACGCGATCAGGTCGAGGCCATAGAGCGTCTGGCGCAGCGCGAAGGTCAGGCCCGGCCCGACCTTCAGGATCGGAAAGCCGTCGCGGACCAGCGTCGCGAGGGCCGCTTCCGGCTGGTAATCGGTCGAGTGCGCCTCGAACACGAACTGCGGCTCGTCGGCGAGCACGGCGATCAGCTCGCGCGCCCGCTCCGGCCGGTAGACGACCACCTTGTCATGGCCGAACTCGACGCCGGGCTGCACGACCAGGCCGATGACGCGGGCGAAGGCCTCGCCAAGGCCGGCTTCCGCGAAGACCCGGCGGTGGGTGGCGATGGTTTCGCGCGCGGCGGAAGCAAGGGTCGGCGGCACGTCGTCGAGATCGTGCAGCGCCCCGCCCGGCGTCGGCACTTCCGTGCCGATGATGTAGACCGGCAGCGCCAGGCCGTTCGACTTGGCCGTCGCCTCGGCCACCTTGGCGAGCCGCGCGGCGCGATGCGCCGTCGTCTCGTCGTCGAGGCCCTCCGGTTCGCCGGCGCAGCCCATGCTGGCGTCGAGATGGATTTTTGTGAAGCCGGCGGCGACATAGGCGCCGACCATGATCTCGGCCTTGGCCAAGGCTTCCTCAGCCGGCAGGTTGCGCCAGGGATTGGGTCCCAAATGGTCGCCGCCGAGGATCAGGTTCGCCATGTCGAAGCCGACCTCGGCCGCGATACCCTCGACGAAGCGGCGAAAGTCAGCCGGCTTCATGCCGGTATAACCACCCTCGTGATTGACCTGATTGCAGGTCGCCTCGATCAGCACGACGGTGCCGGTGCGGCGGCCTTCGCGCAGCGTCGCGCGGATGACGGCGGGATGCGCCGAGCAGACGGAGGTGATGCCCCGCGTGCGGCCGGCCTGGTAGTCGCGGGCGAGTTCGGTCAGCAGGCTCATCAGGCGGCTCCCACCGGCGTTGCGGCGATGAAGGCGTCGAGTTCGGCGAAGGACGAGGTGCCCTCCATCGGTCCCTTGACGGTGACGGTGCGCGCGCCGGCGGCATTGGCATAGCGCAAGGAATCCTCGACCGACCTGCCGAGACGGCGGGCGACCAGGAAGGTGGCGCCAAAACTGTCGCCGGCCCCGGTCGGGTCGATTTCCTCGACGACGAGGCCGGGCATGTCGGTTCGGCCGTTGCGATCGAAATGGCTGGCGCCGGCCTTGCCGCGCTTCAGCACGATTTCCTGCACGCCGGCATCGAGCAGCGCCGCGATGGCGCGGCCCTCGTCGGCCTCGCCGGAGAACAGCGACAGTTCCTCGCCCGAGGGCAGGAACAGGTCGGTCGCCGCCAGCACGGACTGGAACGCTGCCTTGCCGGCGGGGTCGCGCAGCATCTCGACGCGGATGTTGGGATCGAACGAGACCGTGCCGCCCCGCGCCTTGATGGCGGGGATCGACGCGCTGACCATGCCGAACACGGCCGGCACCGGCAGGCCGGAGCCCATCACATGCAGGTGCCCGGCCTCGGCCAGAACGGCCTGTGCCTCGGGCGTCGCGGCGATGCGCCCGGCGGCGCTGTCGCGCATGTTGAAGACGAAGTCGCGGCCGCCATCGGGGCGGTAACGGACGAAAGCGCTGCCGGTGGCGGCGCCGGGATGGATGGCGACGGCGGAGACATCGACGCCGTCCTGCTTCAGGCGCTCGAGATTGACCGTGCCGAAATCGTCGTCGCCGACGGCCGAGACGATCGCCGCCGGATGGCCGAGCTTGCCGACCTGGTCGATGAAGATCGCCGGCGCGCCGCTCGGGAACGGCCCGATCAGCGTCTGCGCCTCCAGGAAGCCATGGCCGAGCGTGGTCGCCATGATCTCGACGAGGATCTCGCCAATGGTGACGATCTTGCCTTCAATCATACTCTTCGCCCCTCCCTGGGCTCGCCCGCCTGGAGCAGGATAGCTTTCGTCCAACAGGACCGTATTTCTTCACCTCTCCCTGAGGGAGAGCTTCGCGCAACGTCGCCGAAACGCCAGCGCCGTCCCCCTCCGCCGTCATCCCGGCGAAGGCCGGGATCCATACCCACAGGCCCGCCAGAGAGAGGCCGGCCTGCTCGGCCGGTGTTCATGGGCCCCGGCCTTCGCCGGGGCGACGGTCTTTGAGGTTGCGAAGACGGCTCTTGGCAAAGGCGAGACGGCCGTTCGCATCCCCATCCTCGATATCACGTCTGAAACAGCGTGATCGGTTGGGCGCTGGCGTAGATCGCGCTTTCGTCGATGGAAAACATGCGCTGATGCATGATCAGCGCGCCACCCAGCGCGGGACCTTCGAGGCCCAGCGCCGAGACCTCGATCCTGGGCATCGGGAACCCTTCGAGGAACTCGCGGCGCATGGCCTCCTCGACCTCTTCGGCGACGAAACGGAACAGCGGCGCCACGGTGCCGCCGAGGATGATCACGCCGGGATTGAGCACGCTCGAAAGCTGGATCAGCCCGATGGCGAGGCCGCCACCCCATTCGCGCACCGTGCGGATCGCGCTCGCCTCCCCAGCTTTGAGTGCCGCCAGCAACTGGTCGAGATCCGCGCCTTCGGCGGCGCCATTGGCGCGGTAGCGCGCCAGCACGGCGTCCTTGCCGATATAGCTTTCGAGATGGCCGGGCTTGTGCCGCCCGGCATAGAAGCCCTCGCTGCCGAGCACGATCTGGCCGAATTCGCCGGCAAAACCGGACGAGCCCCGAAACAGTCGGCCGCCAATGACGATGCCGCCGCCGGCGCCATTCTCGATCAGCAGGAAAGCGACCGTTTCGGCGCTGTGCGAGGTGTCGCGATAGGTCTCGGCGATCGCGAAGGCATTGGCGTCGTTCTCGATCGAGACCGCCAGCTCCAGCTTCGGAAAGCGGGCGGCCAAGCGCCGGGTGATCAGGCTCTTCAGGTCGACGTCGCGCCAGCCGATGATCAGCGCGTTCAGCACCTTACCGTCCGCGTCGAGCAGCGCCGGCAGGGTGACGCAGAGGCCGCGAATCTGGCCCTGGTCCGGCAGGCCCTCGATGACCTCGCCGATCATCGCGGCGATGCGGTCGATGCCGTCCTCGACCGGCTGCTGATGGGTCGGAAACGGGGTGGAGATGCGCCGGATCTCGTGGGCGCAGAGGTCGATGGCGACCACGGTCAGCCGGTCGACGCCGATCTCGGCGCCCAGGAAGGTCGCGCCGGCCGGGTTGATCTCGATGTTGATACCGGGCCGCCCGGTCTTGGCGGCGTTCTCGCCGCGGCCGCCATTCGGCAGTTCGACGACGAGCGCATCGGCCATCAGATTGGTGATGATGTTGCCGGTGGTCGAGCGGTTGAGCCCGAGCATGCGCGCCAGATCGGCCCGGCTCATTCCCCCGCTGCGAAACAGCGCGTTCAGCGCCCGGATTTCGTTGAGGTAGCGGACGGATTGAGGGGTTGCCAAGATCTGGGACTCATTCTGGAACGACTTGGAGGCTTCCCGGAACGCGCGGGAAGCGAACCCACGCGGGCGGAGAGGGAGAGGCGGCCGAGACCGCCTCTCCGGAGTAGCTGCGCGCAATCTCTGCGCGCTAAGCCTGATTACTGCGTCTTGCGCATTTCGAGAAGGCCGTCGACGTTGTCGAGCGTGACGGGGATCCACGGCACGGAGTAATGCTGCTGCTTGCCGCCTTCCCAGGCCAGCTTGCCGCCATTGACGTCCCAGACCTTGGCCTGCGGCTTGTAGTCCGGCTGCTTGGCGACGAGGGCGAGGTCGATCGCGCCCTGGGCCTGTGCGTCGGCATCCTGCAGCGTCGACATCATCTCGCCGCGCTTGACGGCGAGCAGCGCGTCGGTGACGCCGTCGACGCCGGCGACCGGAATGGTCTTCGGGTCGAGGCCGTGCGCCTTGATCGCCTCGAGCGCGCCGATGGCGATCTCGTCATTCTCGCCGATGACGCCGTTGATCTGGCCGGCATGGGCGGTCAGCCAGTTTTCCATCAGCGACAGGGCCTCGGCGCGCGACCAGTTGGCCGTCTTCTGCTCGAGAACCTTGATGTCGGGATAGTCCTTCAGGGTCTCTTCGATACCCTGCAGGCGCTGCACCTGGGCCGACTGGCCGATCATGCCTTCGCCGATGACGACATTGCCCTTGCCGCCCATCTTGTCGAACACGGACTTGGCCAGCAGCTTGCCGGCTTCGATGTCGTTCGAGGCGATGTAGGCGTTGTAGAGGTCAGTGTTGGAGATCAGCGTGTTCGAGCCGATGACGGTGATGCCGGCATCCTTGGCGCGCTGGACGGGATCGTTGCCGGCGTCGATGTCGACGGGCACGAAGATGATCGCGTCATACTTCTCGCTGATCGCGGTGTCGAACTGGTTCGACTGGGTCAGCGCGTCCATGCGGCCGTCGAGCACGGTCAGCTTGACGCTGCCGTCCTTGACCAGCGGGTGCTGGTTGGCGGCATTGGCCCAGAGCACGTTGAATTCCGTGTCGAGGCTCTGCACCACGGCGGCGATGCGGACGGGGTCGGCGGCTGCCGCCTGCCCGATCGTCAGCGCCGCGATGCCGACGCCGGCCAGCATGGCCAGCCCGCGGCGGGTAAAGGTCTTGAGTGCCATTATGGGTTTCCTCCCTCAGTCATAGCTCTGTATTCCCGCGTGCAAGCACGCGGATCCCATCAAGGATTCAGGTTTCTGGAGCGGTCGATCAGGACGGCGACGACGATGATCGCGCCCTTGATGATCTGCTGGTAGTAGGACGACACCCCCATCAGATCGAGACCGTTCGAGATGACGCCGATGATCAGCGCGCCGATCAGCGTGTAGACCACCGAGCCGACGCCGCCGGTCAGCGAGGTGCCGCCGATGACGACCGCGGCGATCGCGTCGAGTTCGTAGCCGAGGCCCGCCTGCGGCAGCGCCGAGGTGGTGCGGGCCGTCAGGATCATGCCGGCGAGACCGGCCAGCGCGCCCATCAGCAGATAGGCCGAGAAGATCACGGTGCGGGTCGGGATGCCGCTCGTCTTGGCGCTCTTCACATTGCCGCCGACGGCATAGATCCAGCGGCCATAGACCGTGTAGCGCAGCGTGATCCAGGCGGCGAAGAAGACGATCGCGAAGATAATGACCGGAACCGGGATGCCGGCGATGAAGCCCTGGCCCAGCCAGCGGAATTCGGGCGAGAGATTGGGGATCGGCCGGCCGTTCGAATAGAGCAGCGTCGCGCCGCGCGCCATCGACAGCATGCCGAGCGTGACGACAAAGGCCGGCACCGAGAAGCGGGCGATCAGCGTGCCGTTGAAAGCGCCGAACAGCGCACCAACGCCCACCGCCGCGAAGAAGGCGATGGCCGGATTGTAGGGATCCGCGCCGGTGACCAGGCTGCCGGCGACGACGCCGGTCAGCGCCAGCACCGAGCCGATCGAAAGGTCGATGCCGCCGGTCAGGATGACGAAGGTCATGCCGATGGCGAGGATGCCGTTGATCGACACCTGCCGCAGCACGTTCATCAGATTTCCGCTCGACAGGAAATTCGGATGCGCGAAGGAGAGGATCACGAACAGGATGAGGAACGACAGCAGGATGCCGTAGCGCGACAGGAACCGGCCGATGGCCTGGTTTCTGGCTCCGGCAGCGCCGGCGGTGGTGGTGAGTTCGGTCGACATGGAGGCGCCTCGGTCGCTCAGCTTGCCAGATGGACGAGCGACTTCTTGGGTCGCAGCCGCGCCCTTGAGTTCGCCCGCGATCCGCCCGCGCCGGAACACGAGGATCCGGTCGGCATTGGCGAGAATTTCGGGGATTTCGGAAGAGATCATCAGCACGGAATTGCCGGCCGCCGCGAAGGCCGAGAGGAAGGCATAGACCTCCCGCTTGGCGCCCTCGTCGATGCCGCGGGTCGGCTCGTCGCAGATCAGGATCTTCGGCTCGGTCTCGACGCAGCGCGCGAGCACCACCTTCTGCTGGTTGCCGCCGGAAAGGCTCTGGACCGGCAGGTCGCGCGAGGCGGTGCGGATGCGGAAGCGGGCGATCTGGCCGTCGACATTCGACGCGACCTTCTTGCCGTCGACGAAGCCGAAGCTCGAAAACTGGTCGAGCGCGGCGAGCACGACGTTCTCCGATACGCTGGAGGTCAGGACCAGGCCCGTCTCCTTGCGATCCTCGGTGACGATGGCGATGCCGTTCGAAAGCGCATCGGACGGCGAGCGGATCTCGACCGGCCTGCCCTCGATCTTCACCGTCCCGGAATCCTTCGGCGCATTGCCGTAGAGCGCATTGGCGAACTCGCTGCGCCCGGCGCCCATCAAGCCGTATAGGCCGAGGATTTCGCCCTTGGCGAGATCGAGCGAGATGTCCTCGAACTGGCCCTGGCGCGCGAAGCCGGAGACCGAGATCATCGGTTCGCCGGTGCTGGTGCTCTTCCGGGCTTCCTGGTCGCGCAGATCGCGGCCAACGATCAGCGAGATCAGTCGCTGCCGGTCGATATCGGCGAGATCGCCCGCCTCGATGAAACGGCCGTCGCGGAACACCGTGTAGCTGTCGGCGATGGAAAAGATGTCGGTCAGGCGGTGCGAGACGTAGATGATGCCGACGCCCTGGTCCTGCAGCGAGCGGATCGCCTTGAACAGCGTCGCCGCTTCCTTCTCGCCGATCGCCGAGGTCGGCTCGTCCATGATCAGGATGTCGCTCTCGCGGCTGATCGCCTTGGCAATCTCGACCAGCTGGATCTTGGCGACGGAGAGCGAGCGCATCGTAACGCGGGCATCGATGTCGAAGCCGAGGCGGGCGAACAGCGCTGCCGCGTCCGCCTCCATCCTCGCCTTGTCGGCGAACCAGCCCATCCGGCGCGGCTCGCGGCCGAGATAGATGTTTTCGGCCACGGTCATGTCGAGGACCGGGCTCAGTTCCTGCGTGATGATGGCGATGCCGTCGGCCAGCGCCTCGGCAGCCGAGGTGTAATGAACGACCTTGCCCTTGACCATCACCGTGCCGGCATCGGCGCGGTGCAGGCCCATCAGGATGTTGAGGAAGGTCGACTTGCCGGCGCCATTGCCGCCGCAGAGCGCATGCACGCTGCCGCGCTTCAGCCGGATGCGGCCATCGACCAGCGCCGGAACGCCGGCAAAGGCCTTGGAAATGCTGGTGGCGGCGAGGAGCAGATCGGTATCCGCGACGACGCCTTGTTGAGGCGCGGACGGCGACACGGAGGCTGGCGGAACGAGGACGTGATGCGCCTGTTCCGGCTTGCCCTCACCAAGGGAGGCAGGCTCGGCCACTACGACGTTTCTCCCGATTGATCAGGGCTCGATGGCCCATTCTTTTTGTTCGTTGCGACACCAAACATATTTGTCCGGGTCGGGTGAGTCAACCTGCCGTTAGGTCAGGCGGACGGTCATTTGCAAGTTGCGAGTGTCAGGAAGAAGGACCGGTAGCGCGGACTCTGCTCTGCACGCAGTGCTTGCGCAAATCCGCGTAACCTACCGAATTTTCATCATGATCTGGCGGGACATGCCACGGCCGAAGCCGTTGGCCTCGCCGCTCAGCGATCGACGATCGCTGGCTCCCCCGGCCGGAAAGGATGGATGGCAGCCATTGCAGGCGCCATCCACCAAGGTGCGACGCGTCCCCGGGAGGAGGGTCGGGACGAGCCGCGGATCAGGGGCAGCCAGGGGTCAGCCGCCCCCTGCCCTTCAATCAGACTGTGCGCGCGGTGATCGCCTTGCGGGCGGACTCGCCCATGCGCGCCTCGATATAGGCCTTGGCCAGACGCGCCACCTCGACATTGTCGGTCCAGGTATTGCGCCAGATCGCGCAGGTGATCGACAGATCCTTGTCGACGACCTCGGTCGAGAAGCTTTCGAAGGTGATCCAGTCCTGGTAGTCGATCTCGAGCAGCGCGTCGAAGATCGCCGAGAAGTTGATCACGCCGGAACCGAGGAAGCCGCGATTGCTTTCGCCGATGTGGAAATAGCCGAGCTTCTTGCCGGCGGTGCGCAGCGCCTGGACCGGATCCGCTTCCTCGATGTTCATGTGGAAGGTGTCGAGGTGCAGGAAGATATTGTCCGAGCCGGACTGCTCGATGAAGGCCAGGCCCTGCGCGGTGGTGTTGAGCAGGTTGCTCTCGAAGCGGTTGACGACTTCGAGGTTCATCGACACGCCGGCAGCCTTGCCGATGTCAGCGGCGCGGGCGAGCGCGGCGACGCTGTTGTCCCAGCCCTTCTGGGTCGGCATGCTCTGGTACTTGGTGTGGGCGGAGAAGATGATGCCGCCGAGCTTCGAGCCGCCGAGATCGCGGGTGATCGAGATGGCCTCGGCCAGCAGGGCCTCGCCGCGCTTGACCACGGCCGGATCTTCCGACGACACGTCGCAGTCGAGCGGCAGGCCCATGGTGACGACGACCTTGAGGCCGTAATCCTGCAGCCGCTTGGCGAGCCAGTTGACGTCGAACTTCTTCGGGTCGAGGCGCGGGAACTCGATCAGGCCGTAGCCGAGGTCATGCGACTTCTTCATCGCGCCTTCGAGGTCTTCCTGCGTCGTCCCGCCGGTCCAGACGAACGAATGAATGCCAAGCTTCTTCATCAGCGTTTCCTCATGGTTTCATCGCCGTGCCGGCTTCCGGCCGGATCGGCATCCAGTGCGATTTCAACATCGCTTATTTGTTGGCAGTAGCAGCAAACAAACTTGCTTTCAAGCGGGGGCCGGCGCTAGTTTAGCGGAACGCACCGCCACAAACGAGCGGTGAGAAGCCATGCGCCCGGTTCGGACATGAGGTCCGGCAAGGGTTTTGGGAGGAAACCGAAATGTCTGCCAACCAGGCGTTTACCGCCGACCTGACGCGCCCCTTCGACATGACCGGCAAGGTCGCGCTGATCACCGGCGCCGCCGGCGGCATCGGCCGCGCGCTCGCCACCCTCTTCGCCGCTAATGGCGCAACCCTCGCGCTGCTCGACAAGAACGAGGCGGTGCACGACTTCGCGGCCTCGCTTGGCGCAGGCCACAAGGGCTGGACCGGCGACGTGACCGACGCTTCCGCCATCGAGCGCGCCGTCGCCGAAGTCGCGGCGCATTTCGGCAAGATCGACATCCTCGTCAACAATGCCGGCATCGGCACGCTGGCCCCTGCCGAAGCGACGACGACCGAGAGCTGGGACCTGCAGCTCGCCGTCAATCTGCGCGCGCCCTACATCTTCTCGCGCGAAGTCGCCGGCCACATGATCGCCGCCGGCTATGGCCGCATCGTCACCATCGCATCGCAGGCCGCCGTCATCGGCATCGAGGGCCATGTCGCCTATTCCGCCTCGAAGGCCGGCCTGCTCGGCATGACCAATTGCATGGCGCTGGAATGGGGCCCGAAGGGCATCACCGCCAACTGCATCTCGCCGACCGTCGTGGAGACCGAACTCGCCAAGGTCGGCTGGGCCGGCGAAAAGGGCGAGCGCGCCCGCGCCGACATCCCGACCCGCCGTTTCGCGCAGCCGGAAGAGATCGCTTATGCCGCGCTCTATCTCGCCAGCGACGGCGCGGCGATGGTCAACGGCGCCAACCTGCTCGTCGACGGCGGCTACACGGTTCGCTGATTTCTGGACATTGATGGAGGAAAACACCATGGCCGTATCGATTGCCGGCAAGGTGATGATTGTGACCGGCGCCAGCTCCGGCATCGGCCGCGCCGCTGCCCGCCGCTTCGCCGCCGAGGGCGCCAAGCTGGTGCTGGTCGCGCGCTCGGCCGAGAAGCTGGAAGCGCTGGCGAAGGAACTGGGCGGCGAAGCGATCGCCATCCCCGCCGACCTGACCAAGGCCGCCGATGTCGAGGCGATGGTCGCCAAGGCCGAAGCACATTTCGGCCGGATCGACATCCTGTTCGCCAATGCCGGCAGCTATGTCACCGGCGACGTCGCCACGGGCGATCCGGACGAATGGGACCGTGTCATCGGCGTCAACGTCAATGGCGTGTTCCGCACCGTCCGCGCCGTCCTGCCGGGCATGATCGCCCGCCGCTCGGGCGACATCGTGGTCACCTCGTCGATCTCCGGCCATCAGGCGATCCACTGGGAGCCGGTCTATTCGGCCACCAAGCACGCGGTGCAGTCCTTCGTGCATGGCGTCCGCCGCCAGCTCGGACCGCACAATGTCCGCATCGGCGCGCTCTCGCCCGGCATCGTGCTGAACGAGCTCTGGGGCATCACGGATCCGGCCGAGATCGAGCGCCGCGCCGAGGCGCATGAGGGCCTGCGCTCGGAGGATATCGCCGACGCGCTGGTGTTCATGGTCACCCGCCCGCCCAACGCCACCATCCGCGACCTCGTCATCCTGCCGCAGAACCAGGATATCTGAGCTTCGCTCTCCCCTCGCCCTGCCCTTCACCTCTCCCTGAGGGAGAGGTCGACGGCCGAAGGCCGGCGGGTGAGGGTTTAGGGAAAGATGAGGGCATCTCCCTCGCCCGTGCGCACCGTCCTCCTCCACATGCTGAGGAGGCCCGGAGGGCCGTCTCGGGCAAGGAGAGCGGCCGTCTCGGGCAAAGTGGAGGCAGAAAGCCCCTCACCCCAGCCCTCTCCCGCAAGCGGGAGAGGGAGCCCACCGCGCCCAGTGTCGCTGTCGCGCCCCCCCGCGGCATCGACCAGCCTCCCCCTCGACGCCACGCCGGCCGAAGAGCCCTCGCCCGCTTGCGGGAGAGGGTGGGGTGAGGGTCTTGCTGTCCCCCGTCCCAGCCAAGCAACCGACCAGCGCCCTCCCCGCATCGAAAAAATCCGCGCCCCTGTCGAATCCGCTCCTTCCCGCTCGTCGTCACCCTGACGGCGGCCACGCGCCGCTCGCGATTCCCATGTGAGGAGACAGGACGATGGACACCAGGACCGACGAGACAAACGCTTTCGCCAGCATGCCCAAGGTGCTGAGCGGCGTAGCGCCGTATCTGAGCGTCGGCGGCGCCGTGAAGGCTTCGGAATTCTACCAGCGCGCGCTAGCGGCCGAGGAAGTCATGCGCGTCCCCGTCGACGAGAAGGGACGCACCATGCACATCCACCTCTATATCAATGGCGGATCGGTCATGCTGGCCGACCCCTATGAGGAATACGGCCACCCGCTCGAGAAGCCGCAGGGCTATACGCTCCACCTGCAATTGGGCGACGACATCGACACATGGTGGCAGCGGGCGATCGACGCTGGCATGGAGGTCGTGATGCCGCTCGACCTGCAGTTCTGGGGCGACCGCTACGGCCAGCTGCGCGACCCGTTCGGCGTGCTGTGGTCACTGGGAGCACGGGCGAAAGCGGCCTGAGCCGCCCGCAAACTTGCGAGGGGCGACCAGCGCCCCTCGCCTTTGTTCGTCGTGAACGATCAGCCCACGCCCGGCGTATAGCGCGCCAACGCCTTGATCACCTGCTTGGCGGTGACGCGGCCGATCTGCTTGCCATCACCATCGACCACGCCGACCCATTGATGCTCGGCGAACAGCGGCAGCACGTCCTCGCAGCGCGCATCCATCGATACCGACTGCTCGCAGGGCTCGGTCACGCCGCGCTCCATGATCGAGCGCACATGGATGGCGCGGGCCTTGTTCACCTCGCGCACGAACTCCTCGATATGCTCGTTGGCCGGGCGCAGCACGATGTCCTCGGGCTTGCCCTCCTGCTGCAGGGCGCCGTCCTTCAGCACCGCGATGCGATCGCCGATCTTCAGCGCCTCGTCGAAATCATGCGTGATGAACAGGATCGTTTTGTTCAGCGATTTCTGCAGCGTGATCAGCTGGTCCTGCATGCCGGAGCGGATCAGCGGATCGAGCGCCGAGAACGCCTCGTCCATCAGGATGATATCCGAATCCATAGACAGCGCCCGCGCCAGGCCGACGCGCTGCTGCTGTCCGCCGGAGAGCTGGCGGGTGCGCGAGTTCTCATAGCCCGCGAGCCCGACCGTCTCGATCCATTTCGCCGCTGTCTCCAGCCGCTCCTTGCGACCGACGCCGCGGACCTCCAGGCCATAGGCGACATTGTCGATGACCGAGCGGTGCGGCATCAAGCCGAACTTCTGGAACACCATCGCCACCTTGGTGCGGCGATAGGTGCGCAGTTCGTCGAGGCTCATCTTCAGCACGTCGGTGCCGTGCACGAGGATCTCGCCCGCCGTCGGCTCGATCAGCCGGTTGACGTGGCGGATGAGCGTCGACTTGCCGGAGCCGGAAAGCCCCATGACGACGAATATCTGGCCGCTGGCGATATCGAGCGAGACATTGTCGAGACCGACGACATGGTTGGTCTCGGCCTGCACCTCGGCCTTCGACTTCCCCGCCCGAAGCAGCGCCAGCGCGCCCTCCGGGTCGGGACCGAAGATCTTGGTGACCCCGCGCATGGCGATGGCGAGATCGGTCTTCACGGATAGGTCGGACATTAGCGCGCCTCCTGCATGCCGATGCGGGCCTGCAACTGGCGGCCGAACGCCTGGGTGATGCGGTCGAAGATGATGGCGAGCGCCACGATGCCGAGACCGGCGAACAGGCCGCGGCTGACTTCGAGCCGGCCGATGCCCTGCAGCACCTGGTAGCCGAGGCCGCCGGCGCCGATCATCGAGGCGATCACCACCATGGAGAGCGCCATCATGGTCGTCTGGTTGATGCCGGCGAGGATGGTGGGCAGCGCGAGCGGGATCTGCACGCCAAGCAGGCGCTGGCGCGGATTGGTGCCGAAGGCGCGGCTGGCCTCCATCACGGCCGGATCGACCGAACGCAGGCCGAGATCGGTCAGCCGCACCAGCGGCGGCGCGGCATAGACGATGGTGGCGATCAGCGCCGGGATCTTGCCGGGGCCGAAGATCATCACCGTCGGGATCAGGTAGACGAAGCTCGGCAGCGTCTGCATCAGGTCCAGGACCGGCGCAACCGCCTGCCGGGTGCGCAGCGAGCGCGACATCCAGACGCCGACGGGGATCGAGACGAGGATGGCGGCGAGCGTCGCCGTGATCATCAGCGCCATGGTCGTCATGGCATCTTTCCAGAGATCCATCACGCCGAGGAACAGAAGCGCGCCCAGCACCACGGCCGGCAGCGGCCAGCGCCGCGTGGCGAGCCAGGCGATACCGGTCAGCACCGCGATGATCAGCCACCACGGCGTCGCGATCAGCAGGTTCTCGATCGCCTTGAGCAGCATGAGGAGCGGATAGGCGGCCGCCTCGAAGGTGCCGCCCCAATGGCGGACGACCCAGTTCAGGCCGTCATCGACCGCGCGGCGCCAGGGCCGCGTATCAATCAGTTGAGGAAACAAGATCTGTCTCTTTCTTCATCCCGCCAGGGCGGGGCAAATTCGCTATGGGCGCGCGAAGGCGCCCGCCCTGCCCGGCCTTGATGGCCAGGGCGCAGGGCAGCGGCAAAACGGAAACGGCCGGGAAACCACCCGGCCGTCCGTTTGCCTGTCGGCGATGTCAGTTGAGGCTGGCCTTGACCTTGGCGGCCACTTCCGGCGCGACCCAGCTCATCCAGCGGTCTTCCTTGGTCTTCAGGAAGTTGAGCGCGGTCGCCGCGGCGTCCGCCTTGTTCTCATCGCCATAGACGAGGATCTCGCTGATCTCGGCGTTGGTCAGGCCGACCTTGGCGAGATAGCCGGCGACGTTCGGCGCATCGCTCTCGATCCACTTCGCCGCGCCGACAACGGCCGGCGAGGACGGATAGGCGGTCACGCCCGGCTTGTCGGTGCAATCGCGGCTGGTGTTGCAGGCATAGACGTCCGGCTTGGTGGGACCCAGATCCAGCTGCACGGCGTCATACTTGCCGAGGATGGCCGTCGGGCCCCAATAGTAGAACAGGATCGGCTCTTCGCGGGTGAAGGCGCGGGCGATCGAGGCGTCCAGCGCGCCGCCGGAGCCGGGCGAGAACAGGTTCCAGCCCTTGTCCTTCATGCCCAGCGCCTCGAACAGAGCGCCGGTGGAAATTTCGCAGGCCCAGCCCGGCGGGCAGGAATAGAGCCGCCCCTTGCTGCTGTCCTCGGGATCCTGGAACAGCTCGGGATGGCCGATCACGTCCTGGACGGTCTTGATGTCGGGATGCGCCGTCTGGACATAGCGCGGGATGAACCAGCCCTCGACGGTGCCGTCGGTGATGGCGTTGGTCTGCTCGACGACCTTGCCGTCGGCCAGGCCCTTCGCCCAGGGCTCCTGGATCGTGCTGGTCCAGAGTTCGGGCGCCACCGCCGGGCTGCCGCGCGTCAACATCGAGGACGATGTCGGAACGGTGTCGCCGGTGACGATCTCGACGTTGCAGCCGAAACCCTTCTCGAGAATGATGGCATGGATATGCGCCAAGGCGGCCGCGGAGGGCCAGGTCATCTCGGCGATATCGATGGTTCGGTCGGTGCCGCAGCTGGCGGCGTCAGTGGCTTGCGGATCGGATCCCTGGGCAAGCGCGGAATGGCTCGTGGCGGACAAAAACGCAACGGCGATCGCGGCGGCAATGCCACCGGATTTGAATATCATCGGATAGAACCTCGTGTCAGTTGATGATCGAGACCATAGGGACACAGTGCAATTGTGTCAAATCCGACAATACATTGCCATAAATTGGCGATGAGATCGCCTTATTCTTGATCGATCATCCTTTGTCATGCTCTTGGCTTTCTCTGCCAAGAAAAGATCACCTGTCCGAACCATAGCGCAGCCGCGCCGGATACGATCGCCAAGAAAAAATAAATTTCGCACTGCTGTGCGAGATCTCGGTGCCCGCCGCAAAATCACCGGCTGCCGCCGGTTCAGGCGCGATCCCTTCGCGACAACCTTCCTCTACGGCATCCAGAATCTGGAGACTTGCGCCCAAACGCTGCCGGCGCGAGAAGGCGTTTCGCACCGAGCGAAGACGGCGCACGCTTGTCCGCGTTCACCCTTTGCCGATCTGGCTGCCGACCCGCAGCCTCTGACGCGCCGGACGTCGCCCGTTCGCGCCGGCGCACGCGGCCCGCCCGGGAGCCCAACCCAGCGCCGGTCTTGCGGAACGCATCGGGAACAGCTATTCTGTTCGCGTTTTGTACCTAAATGATTCCCGTGTCCGCCATCCCGCCCGGCTCCGTCGTCCGGGGTACGGCGACACTCCCTTGGCAATGCCCGCAGCGCGAGATCAACATGCTCACCCGGAAGCAGTATGAACTCCTCATGTTCATCCAGGAGCGGCTCAAGGAAGCGGGCGTTCCCCCCTCTTTCGACGAGATGAAGGATGCGCTGGATCTCCGCTCGAAATCGGGCATCCACCGGCTGATCAAGGCGCTCGAGGAACGCGGCTTCATCCGCCGCCTGCCCAACCGGGCCCGCGCGCTGGAAGTGGTCCGCCTGCCGGAGACGATGACGCCGGCCATGGCGCGTCCGAAGAAGCAGGCCTTCTCGCCCAGCGTGATCGAAGGCAGCCTCGGCAAGGTCCGCCCGGTCGACGACATGCACGACGTCGCCGAGCCGGTGATCATCCCCGTCATGGGCCGTATCGCCGCCGGCGTGCCGATCTCGGCCATCCAGACCCAGAGCCATTCCATCACCGTGCCGCCGGAAATGCTGCGCGGCGGCGAGCATTTCGCGCTCGAAGTACGCGGCGATTCGATGATCGAGGCCGGCATCCTCGACGGCGACACGGTGCTGATCCGCAAGAGCGACAATGCGGAATCCGGCGACATCGTCGTGGCGCTGGTCGACGAGGAAGAGGCGACGCTGAAGCGGCTGCGGCGCAAGGGCGCCTCGATCGCGCTCGAAGCGGCGAACCCCGCCTATGAGACGCGGATCTTCGGGCCGGATCGCGTCCGCATTCAGGGCAAGTTGGTCGGGCTGCTGCGGACCTACTGATCGGCCGGGTCGTCCTCATAGGGCGGCATCCAGGGCCTTCGCACCGGCGCATAGGCGGTGCGAATCTCGAAGCGCCGGCCGAGCCATGGATCGGGCGGCGCAGTCTGTGACTCAGCTGTGGCCGAGGGCTCCGGCGGCAGCACGTCCTCGTCCTCGGCATTGCGCTCGACGAGATCGTAGCGCGACGGCTCCATGGGGAGGCCGGCATCGGCAACAACCGGCTCGTGTCGCGCGTCGCGCGGCTCCAGCCCTGCCCTTCCCGCCGTTTCGGATGCCTGCCCGTCGCCACTCCCCTCCGATGAAGCACCCGCCCCGCGCGGCTTCATGAAGGAACTGGCTCCGGCAACAACCGTCTCCGGTTGCGCCTCGGTTGACTTCGGTCCCGCCCTTCCCGCCGTTTCGGATGCCTGCCCGTCGCCACTCCCCTCTGATGAAGCACGCGCTCGGCGCGGCTCCATGAAGGAACTGGCCTCGGCAACAGCCGTCTCCGATTGCGCCGAGGGTGGCTCCGGCCCTGCGGTTCCCGCCATTACGGATACCGGCCCGTCCGAACCGCCCGCCGATGACGCCACAGCCCCGCGCGGCCACATGGCCAGCGAGCCCGAGCGCTCCAGCGTGCCGCGATCGATCACGGCGGTATGGCGGAGGCAGGTTTGGGGCGCCGCCAGCGGCGTCACCACCAGCGTGGCGCGGCGGCAATCCTCCTCGAACGCCGCGCGGTCGAGCGCCAGCGCCACCCAGCTCCCATCCGGCATTTGGCCGACGCAGCCGGCGGCGTCGCAGCCACCCGCCTGCAACGCCGCCTTCGCGTCCCGCTCGTCGCCATCGGATCGAAGCCAGATATCGCTGACGAAGCGGTCCGGCTTGCGCGCGACGATGCGATAGAGGCCGTCCCCGCCCCGGATCGCCATCTGCCTGCCATCCGCGCTGACCAGCAGCTCCGGTCGCACGGGGAACAGGGCCAGTGCGATTCCCGCCAGCATTGGCACGACGCCGAGCAGCCGCCAGCGCTCGCGCCAGAGCGCCAGCCAGACGAAACCACCGACGAACAGCAGCAGGGCCGCGACGCCCGGCATGGCCGCGCCGCCGGATTGACCCGACCATCGGGCGACCGTCGCCGACACGCCGAGCATGCCGTCAATGCCCCAGTGCACGACCGCGAAGGGCAGCGCCTCCATTCCGAACGGCATGGCGAGCACCGAGAGCAGCGCGAAGGGCATGATGAGGAAGTCGGTGAGCGGCATCGCCGCGACATTGGCCAGGATCGACAGCGGCGCCATGCGCTGGAAGTGATAAAGCGCGAAGGGCGTCGTGCCGAGGCCGCCGAGCAGCGAGGTCAGCGCCATGCCGGCGACGAACAGGAAAGCGCGCCTCGGCAAGCCGGCCGCGCCGCTGCGGGCGCCGAGACGCGGCGCTGGGTTGTTGCGCCGGCGGTCGGCCAGCATCTCGAAGCCGGCGACGAGGGCGATCGTGGCGGCAAACGACATCTGGAAGCTGGCCGAGAGGATGCTTTCCGGCGTGATTGCCAGCACGACCAGCCCCGCCAGCGCGACATTGCGCATCGAGATCGCCCTTCGGTCGAGCAGAATGGCGAGGAAGGCGATCGAGGTCATGATGAAGGAGCGCTGGGCGGCGACGTCGAGACCGGAGATCAGCAGGTAGAAGCCGCTGACCAGCAGTGCCGCGATCGCCGCCCATTTCTTGATCGGCCGACGCAGCGCCAGCGACGGGATCAGCGCCAGCCCGGCCCGCACGCTCCAGAACACCACGCCGGTCACCAAAACCATGTGCAGGCCAGAGACGGAGAGCACATGCGCGAGGCCGGAGAGGCGCAGATCGTCCTCCGTCGTCTCCGAGAGACCTCCGGCATCGCCGATGATCAGCGCCGAGGCGATGTAGCGACTCTCGCCATCGAGATTGGCGACGATGCGGGCGCGGATCGCCTCCCGGACCGCCTCCAGCGGCTGGCGCAGGCGGATCGACAGCGGCGCGGGGCCGAGTTCGGCCGGCTGCGCCGCGCCATAGCCGAAGCCGGTGGCGCCGATGCCGCGATAATAGGAATCGCGCGCGAAATCATAACCGCCCGGCAGCACCGGCCCGGATGCCGGCCGCAAGCGCGCCAGCACCTTGATGCCGTCGCCGACCGCCGGGGCCGACTTCCCCCGCACCGTCACGGTGACGCGCTGCGGGATGACCGTCACGCGCTTGGCGTCGAGGCCGGCGACCCGGACGGTCAGGCGATAGCCGCCCCGCCGCGCCTTGCGCTCCTCGACCCAGCCGGTGACCGTGCCCGTCACCTGCCGCTCCAGCACGCGGGTCGCCAGCGTGTCGGTGCGCAGCTTGATCGCGCTGGCGCCGGTCGCGGCCATGGCGAGCACGATCAGCAGGCGCACGGAAGCGGTGCGGTGCCGGCGCGCCACCGCCAGCCCCCAGAGCAGGACCGCAAGGGCGGCGAGCGCCAGGATCGAAGGCTCGGAGGGCAGCGCGAAATAGATCAGCGCGCCGATGCCGAAGGCGACGGGCAGCCAGGGAAAGCCACGCCCGGCCTCGATCTCGCGCTCCAGCCAGGCGCCGGCGCCGAGCCAGAACCGATCGAGCGCGACGGCGGCGCGAAAGCTTGGCGGGATGGCGACGGGGGCAAGGAAACGGCGCGCGCGAACCGGGGCCGGCTCGTCGCTTATGCCCTCCTCCTCGCGCGGATCGCTTTCAGCCATGCCCCCGCCTTTGCGCAGCTGGGCAAACAGGCCGGGCGCTCCCAAACCCGTTTGGCCCCTGCGCCCCCCTATGCTACATGACCAGCCGCAGATCGCCGAGTGGCGAGACTCCATGCCCCTTGCGGCTTCCCGCACATCGAGAACAGTCCATGTCCAAACCGGTCGTCACCCGCTTCGCCCCCTCGCCTACCGGGTTCCTGCACATTGGCGGTGGCCGCACCGCGCTGTTCAACTGGCTCTATGCGAAGCATACGGGCGGCAAGATGCTGCTGCGGATCGAAGACACCGACCGCGAGCGCTCGACAGAACCCGCCATCGAGGCCATCATCGACGGGTTGAAGTGGCTCGGCCTCGACTGGGAGGGCGAGACCGTGTTCCAGTTCGCCCGCGCGCCGCGCCACCGCGAGGTGGTCGAGGAACTGCTGGCGGCGGGCAAGGCCTATCGCTGCTACTGCACGCCGGCCGAGCTCGACGCCATGCGCGAGAAGGCGCGGGCCGAGGGCCGTGCGCCGCGCTATGATGGCACCTGGCGCGACCGCGACCCGTCCGAGGCGCCGGCCGGCGTCAAGCCCGCCATCCGCATCAAGACGCCGCTCGACGGCGAGACCGTGATCGAGGATCAGGTGCAGGGCCGCGTCGTGATCCCGAACAAGGATCTCGACGATCTCGTGCTACTGCGCTCGGATGGCAACCCGACCTATATGCTCTCGGTCGTGGTCGACGACCACGACATGGGCGTCACCCATGTCATCCGCGGCGACGACCATCTGACCAATGCCGCACGACAGATGGTGATCTACCACGCCATGGGCTGGGACGTGCCGGTGATGTCGCACATCCCGCTGATCCACGGCTCGGACGGCGCCAAGCTGTCGAAGCGCCATGGCGCGCTCGGCGTCGACGCCTATCGCGCCATGGGCTACCTGCCCGAGGCGATGCGCAACTATCTCGTCCGCCTCGGCTGGGCGCATGGCGACGATGAAATCATGTCGCTCGACCAGATGATCGAGTGGTTCGACATCGTCGATGTCGGCCGTTCCGCCTCCCGCTTCGATTTCGCCAAGCTGGAGAACCTGAACGGCCACTACATGCGCGCGACCGATGACGAGACGCTGCTGAAGATCTTCCTCGAGACCCTGCCTTATCTGCCGGGCGGCGAGGCGATGGAAGTGCAGCTCACGCCGGAAAAGACCGAGCAGCTGCGCATGGCGCTGCCGGGTCTCAAGGACCGCGCCAAGACGCTGGTCGAGCTCAAGGACGGCGCCAACTTCCTGATGGTGCAGCGCCCGCTGGCGCTGGACGAGAAGGCGACGACCATCCTCGACGCCAATGCCCGCGCGCTGCTCAAGGACGTGCATGACGTGCTGGCCGGCGTCAATGACTGGACCGTCGAGGCAACCGAAGAGGCGGTCAAAGCGTTCGCAGAATCGCGCGAGCTGAAGCTCGGCAAGATCGCCCAGCCCCTGCGGGCGGCCCTGACGGGACGCGCGACGTCGCCGGGAATCTTCGACGTGCTGATCGTGCTCGGCCGCGAGGAAAGCCTCGGCCGCATCGCCGACCAGGCGCTCTGAAAACCGACGCCGCGGCAGGAGCGAACCGCCGCCTGCCGCGACGTCCCGTTGATATCAAAGCCTTATTATAGGCCAAGCTAGGCCCGCTTGCCGCGGTGCAATAAATCGGATACCCATCGGACCGTTAATTTTCTCGGCAGCGCTGCCAGATTCACGCATGACACGCGCGCGAGCACCCGCCCGAACAAAACAATTCTTCAAGGGGGTAGGTTTCATGAGCGAAACCAAAGCGACACTCACAGTTGGTGGCGAGTCCTGGGACTTCGACGTCAAGCAAGGCACCCTTGGCCCTGACGTCATCGACATCGGCTCGCTCTATTCCAAGACCGGACGCTTTACCTACGACCCCGGTTACACGTCGACCGGTGCCTGCGACAGCAAGATCACCTTCATCGACGGCGACAAGGGCGTTCTGCTCTATCGCGGCTACCCGATCGAGCAGCTGGCCGAGAATGGCGATTTCCTCGAGACCTGCTACCTGCTGCTCTATGGCGACCTGCCGACCGCGGCGCAGAAGGCCGATTTCGATCAGCGCGTGACCTATCACACGATGGTCCACGAGCAGATGTCGCGCTTCTTCACCGGCTTCCGCCGCGACGCGCACCCGATGTCCGTCATGGTCGGCGTCGTCGGCGCGCTCTCCGCCTTCTACCACGACTCGACCGACATCTCGGACCCGCATCAGCGCATGGTGGCCTCGCTCCGCCTGATCGCCAAGATGCCGACAATCGCGGCCATGGCCTACAAGTACCATGTCGGCCAGCCCTTCGTTTATCCGCTGAACTCGCTCGACTACGCGTCGAACTTCCTGCGCATGTGCTTCGCCGTGCCGGCGGAAGAGTACAAGGTGAACCCGATCCTCGCCCGCGCGATGGACCGGATCTTCATCCTGCACGCCGATCACGAGCAGAATGCCTCGACCTCGACGGTCCGCCTCGCCGGCTCGTCGGGCGCCAATCCGTTCGCCTGCATCGCGGCCGGCATTGCCTGCCTCTGGGGCCCGGCGCATGGCGGCGCCAATGAAGCGGCGCTCAACATGCTGCAGGAAATCGGCAGCGTCGACCGCATCCCGGAATACATCGCCCGCGCCAAGGACAAGAACGATCCGTTCCGCCTGATGGGCTTTGGCCACCGCGTCTACAAGAACTACGACCCGCGCGCCAAGATCATGCAGAAGACCTGCCATGAGGTGCTCGGCGAGCTCGGCATCACCGATGATCCGATCCTTGAAGTTGCCCTCGAGCTCGAGCGCATCGCGCTGCATGACGAATATTTCGTCTCGAAGAAGCTCTATCCGAACATCGACTTCTATTCGGGCATCACGCTGAAGGCGCTGGGCTTCCCCACGACCATGTTCACCGTGCTGTTCGCGCTCGCCCGCACCGTCGGCTGGATCGCGCAGTGGAAGGAAATGGTCGAGGACCCGAGCCAGCGCATCGGCCGTCCGCGCCAGCTCTACACGGGCGCCGCCTCGCGCGACTACGTCCCGGTCTCCAAGCGCCACTAAGGCGTTGGGGTTCTGATATGCAAAAAGGGCGCCTTCGGGCGCCCTTTTTTGTTTGCTCTACGCGGCCCGTGACGGCGGCGGTCATCCCGGCCAAGGGGTTGGAAGCAAACCCCTCACCCCAGCCCTCTCCCGCGCGCGGGAGAGGGTGGCGGCCGCGCATGCGCCCTGCGGCGTGTCGCTCCGGCCCTCGTCCCATCCTCGCCGTCATCCTGGGCTTGACCCAGGATCCATTCAGCCGAGGCCTTGGGCGTCGCGGTGAATTGCCTCCGGCCACCCCTTCCCTCCAACCCGGCAGGATGGATCCCGGATCTCCGCTTCGCTCCGTCCGGGATGACGGCGAGGGTGGATTCAGGAAGAGGAAGGGCCGCGCAGGCGCAGAAACCCCCTACCCGCGAGCGGCCAGCAAGGTCAGCACCGTGTCGGCGGCGCGGTCGGAGGGCGGGACGCCGCCCGTGCTCATCAGCGCGTCGAGGCGCGCGAAGCCGTCGAGCTGGGCCTGGCGCGCGGGGCCATCGGCGATCAGCGGCTCCAGCGCCGCGACCAGCTTCTGCGGCGTGCAGTCATGCTGGATCAGCTCCGGCACGACCGGCCCGTCCAGGATGATGTTGGGCAGCGTCGCAAAGCGGCCGGTGATGAAATACTTGACCAGCCGCGCCTCCCAGCCGGGAACGCGATAGGCCGCGGCGAAGGGCACGCCGGCCAGCGCCAGCTCCAGCGTCACCGTGCCGGAGGCGGCCAGCGCCATCCGGGCCGAGCGGAACGCCGCCAGCTTGGCCTCCTCGCCGGCCACGATATGGGGCCGCACGGACCAGTCCCGTGTCATCTCGGTGACGCGGTCGACCAGACGCGGCAAGGTCGGCAGCACCAGCTTGAAATCATGCCCCCGCGCCTTCAACAGGGCCAGGGCCTCGCCAAATGGCTCGCCGAGCCGCTTCAGTTCCATGCGGCGGCTTCCCGGCAGCACGAGCAGGATCGGCGGCTCGCCATTGCGCAGAGCGAGATCGCCAGCCGTCGGCTGCAGGTCCGGGATCTCGCTCAGCAGCGGATGGCCGACATAGGTCGTCTCCGGCCCGCCCAGGCGATACATGGCCTCGGGCTCGAAGGGCAGCAGCGCCAGCACATGGTCGATCGATCCGTGCATCGCGCGGGCCCGGCCCGGCCGCCAGACCCAGACGGTCGGCGCCACATATTTCACGATCAGCAGGTTGGGCAGCCGCCGGCGCACCCGCGCCGCGACGCGGTGGGTGAAATCGGGCGCATCAACCAGGATGAGGATATCGGGCGGGTTGGCGACGATCGCCTCGACCGTCTGGCGCATCCGCTTCAGGATGGTCGGCAGCTTGCCGAGCACGGCGCTGAAGCCCATCGCCGTCAGATCGTCCATCGGATAGAGGCCGCGAAGACCCGCCGCCGTCATGCGGTGGCCGCCGACGCCGCGATAGCGCACCGGCCCCGGACGCTTCTCGGCCAGCGAGCGCATCAGCCCAGCGGCGAGGATGTCGCCCGATTCTTCGCCTGCGATGATGAAGACGTCGAGCGGCTTGCTGGCCGGCAGGGTCATTTGTCGAGTCCGATGATGAACAGGCCCTTTTCGTCCGCGATGCGCACGATGGCCTCGATTTCGGCGGCGATGACGCCGCCCGCCTCGACCGCGACGCCGGCAAGCCCGGCCTCGGCAGCAAGCTCTATGGTGCGCGGGCCGATCGACGGCAGATCAAGCCGCCGGTCCTGACTGGGCTTGGGCGCCTTGACCAGGACGCCGGCGCGGCCATGCAGCTTGATCCGGCCAATGGCGCGCAGTTCGCGGCAGCGCGCGAGCATCAGATCGGTGCCTTCCGCCGCCTCGACCGCCAGAACGTGGCGGCCGCCGACAACGACCCCCTGCCCGATATCAAACGGCCCCAGAGCGCGCACCACGTCGCGGCCGAACTCAGCGGCGGCGAGATCGTCCGCGCCCGGTTGATGCGCGCCCAGCACACCCGCCGGCACGAGGATATCCGGCGCGATTTCATGCGCGCCCACCAGCTCGAAGCCGTTTTCCTCGAAAATGCGGCCGACGGCGGAGAGAAGATGATCGTCGCCACCCCGGAACATGCCGAGCACGCGAGGCAGCAGCTTCAGCGAGCCCCAATCGACCCGGAGCTTGCGGATGCTGGGGCGCAGCACCGTGCCGACGAAGACCACTTGGCGGCAGCCATTGCGCTTGAGCACGGAAGAAAGCTTGCCGAAGGCGCCGATATGGATCCACTCATGCGGATAGCGGGCCACGGCGGCGGGCTCGGCAAAACCGTGGATCGGCAGCAGGAAGACGTTGCGCCCGGCCTTGAGCGCCGCCTCGGCGACGACGACCGGAAAGGCGCCGCCACCGCAGATGATGCCGAGCGTGCCCGGATCGGACGCGCTCGGCTGGGATCGGGCCGCTTCCGTCACGGCCAACCTCTCACGCGTCCGCGTCGTGATGTTCGGTCGCGGCCGAACGCGGCGTCGTCAGCCGGCGCTTGCCGCGATTGCGGATGAACTCGATCACATGCATGACGTTGGCATCGTCGGTATAGCGCTCGGCCACCGTCTCGATGCGCTCGGCCAGCTGGCCGGGGCCGAAGAACAGGTCGCGATAGGCGGCGCGCAGGCGCTGAATCTGCGGCCGGTCGAAGCCGCGACGCTTCAGACCGATGATGTTGAGTCCGCCCAGGCCTTCCGCGCCCTCGCGGACGGCGCCGAACGGGATCACGTCGTGCCAGATCGGACAGAGGCCGCCGATGATCGCCTGGTCGCCGACGCGCACGAACTGGTGCAACGCGCAGAGGCCGCCGAGGAAGACGTTGTTGCCGATCTCGACATGGCCGCCCAGCGTCGCACAATTGGCCATGATGACGTCGTTGCCGAGTTGGCAATCATGCGCGATATGCACGCCGGTCATCAGGAAGCAGCGATCGCCAACCTTGGTCTCGCGACGTTCGCCGACCGAGCCGATGCTGATCGTGACGTTCTCGCGGATGACGCATTTCTGGCCGATCGTCACCAGCCCCGGCTCGCCCTTGTAATGGACGGACTGCGGGTTGCCGCCGATCGAGGCGAAGGGATGGATGACCGTGCCCTCTCCGACCGTGGTCCGGGCGGTGAGCGAGACGTGGTTCTGGACCACTACGCCATCGCCGAGCACGACGTCGCGGCCGATCAGGGAGAATGCGCCGACGCGGACATCGGCGCCAAGACGGGCCCCATCCTCGATGACGGCTGTGGGATGAATGTTGCTCATGAAGCTCCGTTCACTGATCAATCAGCATGGCGCTGATCTCAGCCTCTGCGACCTTGGCGCCTGCGACGATACCCTCGCACTGGAACTTCCAGACCGCGCCGCGCGAGCGCGTCTTGCGGACGTGATATTCGAGCACGTCGCCGGGGACCACCGGCTTGCGGAACTTCGCGCCGTCGATCGTCATCAGGTAGACGACACCCGGCGGGCCCGACTTGCCGGCATTGGCGATGCAGATAGCACCGGCCGTCTGCGCCATGCCCTCGAGGATCAGGACACCCGGCATCACCGGATGCCCGGGGAAATGACCCTGAAAATGCGGCTCATTGAAGGAGACATTCTTGATGCCCCTGGCGCTCTCGTCACGGTCGATATCGACGATCCGGTCCACCATCAGGAACGGATAGCGGTGCGGCAGCAGCGCAAGGATCTTGTGGATGTCGGCCGTGGCCAGCACCTTGGCGTCTTCGGTCATGGGATTATTCCCCCTCACTGTCCTTGTTGTGCCCGGACTTGATTTCCCGCTGCGCGAGGCGGCGCATCGCCACTTCCTCGCGGTACCATTCCCGGACATTGCGCGCGGGCGCGCCGCCATAGCGGCCGCCGGCTGCCAGATCATCCTTGACGCTCGCCGTCGCCGCGACCTGCGCGCCGGAGCCGACCGTCACATGACCGAGCACGCCGACCTTGCCGCCGAGCACCACGAAATCGCCCAGCGTCGCGCTGCCGGCCAGCGCCACCTGCGAGATGATGATGCAGTGGCGGCCGACCACGACGTTGTGGCCAATCTGAACCTGGTTATCGATCTTGGTGCCCTCGCCGATCACCGTGTCGCGATTCGCGCCGCGGTCGATCGTCGTGTTGGCGCCGACCTCGACGTCGTCCTGGATGACGACGCGGCCGATCTGCGGGACCTTGGCATGGCCCTTGGCGCTCATCTGGTAGCCGAAGCCATCCTGGCCGACGCGTACGCCCGGATGCAGGATAACCCTGTTGCCGATCAAGGCATTGGTGACGGTTGTTCCAGCGGCGATCGAACAATCGCGGCCGATGCGCACGCCGGCGCCGATCACCGCGCCGGGGCCGATCACCGTATTGGAGCCGATCTCGACATCCGCGCCGATGACGGCGGCGGGCTCGATCGTCACGCCGGATTCAAGGCGGGCCTTTGGATGGACATGCGCCGCCGGCGAAATGCCCTCGCCATAGACGATCGCAGGCCGGAGCGAGGTTGGATAGAGCTTGGTCTGGACCGCGACATAAGCCTCGTAGGGCTTGGCGGTCTCCAGCGCGGCGACGCCAGCCGGCACGGCGGCGGCGTGCTTCGGCGAGCAGAAGCAGGCGGCTGCCTGGGTTGCCGCCAGCAGCGGCGTATAACGGGGATTGTCGATGAAGGTCAGGTCCGACGAACGGGCCTGATCCAGCGGGGCGACACCCAGGACCTGCCGGCTTCCATCAATGCCGTTGGCGATCCGCGCGCCCGTGAGGGCAACGATGTCATCGAGCGTGATCGGGCCTGACGGAACGAAGAAGACGGGATCTGTCATGCCGCGAAGGTCCACAAATAGAAAGGCCGCCGGCTCACCCGGCGGCCTATCAGATTTCTATAGAGGCTATCAGAACTGGGTGCCAGCGCTGAAGCGGAAGACCTGCGTCTTGTCGTAGTCGGCCTTGGTGAGAGCCTCCGCGAAGTCTGCGCGCAGCAGACCGAACGGCGAGTTCCAGATGACCGAGGCACCGACCGACGAACGGATCGTCGAGTCGTCCTGGAGGTAGGTGCCGGCCGGCAGCCCTTCGAGATCCGAGCCCCAGAGCGAGCCGGCATCGGCGAACACGGCGCCGCGCAGACCGAACTCTTCCGGGAACAACGGCAGCGGGAACTGCGCTTCGGCCGTCACGTTCCAGTAGTTCTTGCCACCGATCGGGTAGTCGTCGTCGACGCCCTGAACACGGCCGCCGTAACCGAAGGATTCGAAGCCACGGATCGTCTCGCCGCCACGGAAGAAGTTGTCGAGAACAGACACGTCCTTGCCGAGGCCGGTGATGTTGCCGGCGCCGCCCTTGACGAAACCGATGACGCCGCTGTCGGGCCACAGTTCCTTGTAGTAGCGCGCATCGATGATGCTACGCATGAACTGGCCGTCGCCACCGACACCGGCAAAGTCCTGGGCGAAGCGCAGGAACACGCCGTCATGCGGATCCTGCAGATTGTCGATCGTCGAGTAGGTCAGCTGATAACCGACCGACGAGTTGATCCACGAACCCTGCGGGTAAAGGATCGGCAGCAGGCCGTTCGGGCCATTCGGCGGCGGATTGCCGGGCTGAAGCGGGCCGTCACCGTTATACGAGCTGCCGTACGACGTGACGTCGCGCTGCACCAGCTTGTAGTTGAACTGGACGTTGAAGTCGTCGGTGATCGGCAGGCCGAGACGCACCGTGCCACCCCAGCTGTCCATGTTGTACGGACGGAAATCCGTATCCTTGGCCTGGTTGTAGAACACGTCGAAGCCGAGCGACATGCGACGACCGAGGAAGTAGGGCTCGGTGAACGAGAGGTTCGCCGTGCGATCGTCGACGCCGCCGCCAACCGAGACCTTCAGGTACTGGCCACGGCCGAGGAAGTTCTTCTCGGTCATCGAGACGGAAGCGATGAAGCCGCCGCCCTGATCGGTGGTGTAGCCACCGCCGACCTGGAACGAACCGGTCGACTGGTCCTCGACCTGCACGTCGATGACAACCTTGTCGGGCGTGCTGCCCGGCTGGGTCGTGACCGAGACGGTCTTGAAGTAGCCAAGATTCTTGAGGCGACGCTCGGCCTTGTCGATGATGACGCGGTTGTACGCATCGCCTTCGGACAGGTCGAACTCGCGACGGATGACATAGTCACGCGTCCGGGTGTTGCCGCGCACATTGATGCGCTCGACATAGAGACGCGGACCCTCATCGATCAGATAGGTCAGATCGATGGTGTGGTTTTCGTAGTTGCGGTCGCCGCGCGGACGGATCTGCGCGAAGGAGTAACCCTTGCGGGCGACAGCCGTGTTCAGGTCTTCGGTCGTGCGCTCGATCAGCGTCGCGTTGAAGACGCGGCCTTCACGGGTGCGGACCAGGCCCTTGAGATTGGCGGCGTCCACTTCCGGGATCGACGAGTCGACGTTGACGGTACCGAAACGGTAGCGCGGACCTTCATCAACGGTGATCACGAGACGATAGCGGTTGGCCGCCTCGTCGAAATTCGCCTCGGCCGAAACGATGCGGAAATCGGCAAAGCCGTTGCGCATGTAAAGGCGGCGGATGAGTTCCTGGTCGGACTGGAAGCGAGATTCATCGAAGGTGTCGCGCTTCGACAGCCAGCTGGTGATGTTCGTCCGCTTGGTCGTCATCGTGTCGCGAAGACGGCTGTTGGAGAACGCCTTGTTGCCGACGAAGTCGATGCTGGCGATGCCCGTGCGCGTGCCTTCGTTGATCACGAAGGTGACGTCGATGCGGCCATTGTCGCGCGGCGTCGTCTGGACCGTGACGCCGGCCTCGGAACGACCGTTGCGGCGATACGCTTCCTTGATGCGCTCCACGTCGCCATCGAGCTTCTCCTGGGTCAACACCCCACGAGATTTCGTCTCGATGATCGGCTGCAGCATGTCCTTCTTGAGCTTCTTGTTGCCCTGGAAGCGCACGGTGCCGACGACGTTGTTTTCCTTGACGCTGACAACCAGGTTGTTGCCCTGACGCGAAATCTTCACGTCGGAGAACAGGCCGGTGCCGTAAAGCGCCTTGACGGACTCGTTGATCTCGGCCGCGCCGAAGTTACGGCCCGGTTCGATCGTCAAGTAATTGCGGACGGTTTCCGGATCGACGCGCGAGTTGCCCTGCACGACGATGTTACGCACTACGTCAGCGTGGGCTTGCGTTGCCCCAATGACGGACATCTGCGCGGCAAGCGCCGGCACGGCCACTGTCATGACCGCGGCACGGGCCGCTCCCCGCGTGAAAGTCTTGAAGGAATTCATTGGGTTCAAACGCCCTGCTCTATTCTGACTTCCCAGATCGAGCCCCGAGACGGGATTCGTACCGGACCGATCAACTGCAGCTTTGTGGCATGCGCCCGTACCGATCGCAAGCCGAGCCCCATAGTGGCACGACGGAATTTAACCGTCCGTTGCCAACGGGCCACGCTCCCTCAAAGAGAGCTCAAGTGGATGATATCGTTCCAGGTTGTGAAGATCATCAGCATGAGCACGGCGGCGAGGCCAATGCGGAAGCCGATGTCCTGGGCCCGTTCGCTCAGCGGGCGACCGCGGATGATCTCGAAGAGATAGAAGAGCAGATGGCCGCCATCGAGCATCGGCACCGGGAAAAGATTGAGCAGGCCGATCGATACCGACAGGATTGCTGCCAGATTGATGAGCGCCACCACGCCGAGCGTCGCAACCTGTCCGGAGACCTGGGCGACCCGAATCGGTCCGCCCAGCTCCTCGGTCGACTCGCGGCCGGTGAAGATGCCGCCGATATAGTCGAAGGTGCGCTCGACGATGAACCAGGTTTCCTTGGCGCCCTGCCAGACCGCCTGGGGCGGCGAGAAGCGCTCGAGCTTGACGTCGCCGCCGGTCGCGCTGCGGGAAAGACCGAGCTGGCCAATCTTGTGGACATTGCCGAAACGGTCGGTGACTTCGCGGCGCTGCGGCGTCGCCGAGAGCGTGACTTCGCTGCCTGCGCGCTCGACGCGAATCGAAAGCGGCTGGTCGGCGCTGGCGCTGACGATCCGCTGCAGGTCGTTGAAGGACGAGATCGGGCTGCCATCGATCGACAGCACAAGATCGCCAACCTGGAAGCCGGCCGCCTCGGCGGCGCCTCCCGCGACGATCTGGTCGACCCGGGCGCTCGTCACCTCGCGACCATAGATCGTGAAGATGCCGGCGAAGATCAGGATGGCGAGGATAAAATTGGCAATCGGGCCGGCCGCGACGATGGCCGCGCGCTGCCAGACATTCTTGGCGAAGAAGGTGTCCTTGCGGTCTTCCTCGGGCATGGCGTCGATGGCCGTGCGGCTCGGCGTGCTGGCCGCGTCCTCGTCGCCGAGGAACTTGACGTAGCCACCCAGCGGAATGGCCGAGATCTTCCAGCGCGTGCCGCGGCGATCGTTGAAGCCGATCAGCTCGGGGCCGAAGCCGATGGAAAAGGCCTTGACCCGCACGCCGCACCAGCGGGCGACCAGGAAGTGGCCCAGCTCATGGAAGAACACCACGATGGTCAAAACGAAGAGGAACGGAATCAGGTAGCCGAGCGTGCTCGATCCGAAATGTCCCAGAGGGGCCAGAAAATCCATTCCTCACATCACCTTTCCGCTTTCGCGTGCAGCGCCGTCAGCTGGCGCGCCGTCCTCGGAATTCAATTCGCTCGGCGGCCAGGCGCCGCCCTTCGCCGTCCAGCGCCAGCACCGCCTCGACGGTATCCAGAACCGTGCCGCCGACCGTCGCGGTCGCTCGTTCGAGCACGGCCTCGACGGTCGCCGCGATCTCCAGGAACTCGATGGTTCCATCCAGAAACGCCGCGACGGCCACCTCATTGGCAGCATTCAGAATATTGGTGGCCCAATCGCCGTTTTCCAGCGCGGTTCGCGCGATCGAGAGCGCTGGAAAGCGCTCCAAATCCGGCTTTTCAAAGGTTAGGGTGCCCAGCGCCGCCAGATCCAGCCGCGGCGTCGCGGTTTCGGCACGGCGCGGCCAGTTCAGGCAATGCGAGATTGGAATGCGCATGTCGGCGGCGCCGAGCTGCGCGATGACCGATCCGTCGGCATAGGTGACGAAGCCATGCACGACCGACTGCGGGTGCACCAGCACGTCGAGCCGGGCGGATTCGATATCGAACAGATGGTGCGCCTCGATCAGTTCGAGGCCCTTGTTCATCATCGTCGCCGAATCGATCGAGATCTTCGGCCCCATCGCCCAGCGCGGATGCTTCAGCGCCTGGGCGGGGGTGGCGCGACGCATCTCGTCCAGCGTGGCGGTGCGAAACGGGCCGCCCGAGGCGGTAATGGTGATCCGCTCGACAGCGCGAAGGTTGTTGGCTTCCAGCGACTGGAAGATGGCGTCATGCTCGGAATCGACCGGCAGCACGCGCACCGAGGCCGCCGCTGCGCGACGGTTGAACAGCGCGCCGGCGCAGACCATGCATTCCTTGTTGGCGAGCGCGATATCCGCGCCGGCATCGATGGCCGCGAGCGTCGGCTCCAGCCCGGCCGCGCCGACAATCGCGGCGACCACGAGATCGACCGGACGCGACGCTGCCTCGACGATCGCCGCCGGGCCGGCGTCAACGGCGATTCCCGTGCCGGCCAGCCGCTCGCGCAGGCTCTCAAGACGCGTGACATCGCCGATGACGGCGAGCCGCGCGCCAAGCTGGATCGCCATCTCGGCCAGTTCGTCGACCCGGCTCTGGGCCGTCACGACCTCGACGTCGAAGGCATCCCGATGCTGAAGAACAACGTCGGCGGTGCTGCGCCCGATCGAGCCGGTGGCGCCCAGGATCGACAGGGTGCGGCGGGCCTTGTCGGCACGCGTCCGCCCCGCCGGCAAGGCAGGGCTTCTCACCATGAAAGCAGCCCCTGGCCGATATGGTGGTTGCCGCCGTGCAGGGCGCCGATCAGCGCGGCGCCGATGGCGGCGAAGATCAGGCCATCGACCCGATCCATCATGCCGCCATGGCCGGGGATGATGCAGCCGGAATCCTTCTTGTCGAAATGCCGCTTGATCGCGGATTCGAACAGGTCGCCCGCCTGGGAGACGATGGAGAGCAGCGCCAGGACCAGCACCAGCACCGGACCGACCCGGACGCCGAACAGCATCGCCGTCAAGGCCGCGAGCAGTACGCCGCCGACGAGGCCGCCAATCGAGCCGGACCAGGTCTTCTTCGGCGAAACGCGGGGCCAGAGCTTCGGCCCGCCAATCGTGCGGCCGGCGAAATAGGCGAAGCTGTCCGTGCCCCAGACCAGCACCAGCAGCACGACCACGGCGGTGAGGCCATCGGCGCCATCGCTGCGCAGCGCCGCGAGGCAGACGCCCAGCAGGCCAGCATAGGCGACGCCGCCGGCAAGCCAGGCCGAACGCGACAGCAGCGCGACGCCGACAATGCCGGCGATGAGCACGGCGAGGCCGGCGCCGAAGCCCTGCAACCCGGCGACGATCGCCGAGAGCGCGACAAAGGCGATGCCGACCGAAACGTCGGTCGTCGAGGGAAGCAACCGCGGCGAGCGGCCGACAATGTTCGCCCATTCGGCGAAGACGATCGCGGAGACGAGGGCCACCAGCAGGAAGGACGGCAGGCCGCCCCACCAGGTCACCACCAAAGCGAGCGGAATCAGCACAGCGGCCGACCACACCCGAAGCGTCAGATCGCTTCGACGGGGCTTGCCGTCGTCATTCGCGGGCACGCCCACGGGATGCTGGGATTTCAACCGCTCCTCCGGGCGGCAATCCCGCCAAAGCGCCGCGCACGACGCGAATATTCCTCGACCGCCTGCAGATAGGCCGCGCGGTCGAAATCAGGCCAATAGGCCGGCAGGAAGACGAGTTCGGCATAAGCCGCCTGCCAGAGCAGGAAATTGGACAGCCGCATTTCGCCGCTGGTGCGGATCACCAGGTCGGGATCGGGCATGTCGGCCGTATCGAGACGGGAGCGGATGGTGTTTTCGTCGATCGCGTCCGGCGTCAGCCGACCGTTGGCGACATCCTCGGCCAGGCGGCGCACGGCGCGGGTGATCTCGTCGCGCGCGCCATAGTTGAAGGCGATGACCAGGCGAAGGCCGGTGTTGTCGCGGGTCAACTTCTCGGCCTGCTCAAGCAGCGAGCGGATATCGGCCGACAAGCGGACGCGATCCCCAATGACGGTGACGCGTACGCCGTTGCGATGCAGATTGGCCAGGTCGCGCTGGATGAACAGGCGCAGCAGGCCGAACAGGAACTGGATTTCCAGCGGCGGCCGCGACCAGTTCTCCGACGAGAAGCTGAACAGCGTCAGATAGGAAACGCCGAGCTCGCGCGACGTTTCGACGGCGGCGCGAACCGCCTCCATTCCACGCCGGTGCCCTTCGGTGCGGGTAAGGCCCCGCCCCTGTGCCCAGCGGCCATTGCCATCCATGATGATGGCGACATGGCGCGGAATGCTCAGCGGCGAAACCGCTGCGTCAGAGGGTTTCGCCAGAAGCTCGGCGCCCGAATCGTCGGCATTCGAGTTCATGGCTAATCCGCCCTGGTCAGACCTGAGTGATCTCCGCTTCCTTCGCCGCGAGGACCGCGTCGATCTCGGCGATGGTGTCGTCGGTGAGCTTCTGGACCTTGTCCGACATCTTGCGGCTGTCGTCCTCGCTCATGCTGCCGTCCTTCTCCGCCTTCTTCAGGCCGTCAATGCCGTCGCGACGGACATGGCGAACCGAAATGCGGGCCGACTCGGCATATTTGTGCGCGACCTTGACGAATTCCATGCGGCGCTCGGTGTTGAGCTCCGGGATCGGAATGCGGAAGACCTGGCCTTCGACGACCGGGTTGAGCCCGAGGCTCGACTCGCGGATCGCCTTCTCGACGGCGGATGCGGTGGCGCGGTCCCAGACCTGGACCATGATCAGCCGCGGCTCCGGCACGCTGATCGTCGCGAGCTGCGTGATCGGCATATGCGAGCCATAGGCATTGACCATGATCGGGTCGAGCATTCCCGACGAGGCGCGGCCGGTGCGAAGGCCTGCGAGTTCTGTCCTCAGGACCGAGATGGCGCCGTCCATGCGGCGTTTCAGGTCGTCCAAGTTCATGGCATCCTCTTTATACTTGGTGCGCGTCGGAGATTACCGAGGCGCGCATCACTCGTCAGCGACAATCGTCGCGCGGCCTTGGCCACGCAGGATGTCGACGAACGCGTTGGGTTCCTGGATCGAAAATACGACAAGCGGAATGCCGTTGTCACGGGCCAGCGCCACAGCGGCCGTATCCATGACCTGCAGCCCGCGCGCCAGCACTTCGGCGTGGGTAATGCGCTCGAAACGGACGGCGTTCGGGTCCTTGCGCGGATCGGCGGAATAGATGCCGTCCACCTGTGTGCCCTTGAACAGGGCGTCGCAGCCCATCTCGGCCGCGCGCAGCGCCGCGCCCGAATCCGTCGTGAAGAACGGGTTGCCGGTGCCGCCGGCGAACAGCACGACCTTGGAGCGCTTCAGCGCCCGCTCGGCGCGCTGCTGGCTGAACGTTTCGCAGATGGTGGGCATCGGCACGGCCGAGAAGACGCGCGAGGAGATGCCGCGGCGCTCCAGCGCCTCATGCATGCCGATCGCATTCATCACCGTGGCGAGCATGCCCATATGGTCGCCGGCGACGCGGTTGCCGCCCGCCTTGGCGATCGTCATGCCGCGGAAGATGTTGCCACCGCCGACGACGAGGCCGACTTCGACGCCCAGTTCCACTGCCTGGCCGACTTCCCCCGCGATCCGGTCGATGACTTTCTCATCGATACCGAAGGGTTGATCACCGAGAAGCGCTTCGCCAGAGACCTTGAGGAGGACACGTCGAAAACGGACCGACTCCGCCATGCTTGCTTCCTCTTCGCTTTATGAAAGGCGCCTTCGGATACACGAAGGGCGCCGGGATGTCATCCGGCGCCCTGTCTTTTCTCGCAAAGGAACGGATGTTCCCCGAATTATTTGGTGCCCGCTGCGGCGGCCACTTCGGCCGCGAAATCGGACTCTTCCTTCTCGACGCCTTCGCCGAGGCGGAAGGAGACGAAGGTGGTGAGTTCGATCGGCGCGCCGACATCCGCCTCGGCAGCCTTCAGCGCCTTCTCGACGGTCAGGTCCGGGTTGATCACGAAAGCCTGCGAGAGAAGGACGACTTCCTCGTAGAACTTGCGGACGCGACCCTCGACCATCTTTTCGATGATGGCTTCCGGCTTGCCGGATTCACGCGCCTGCTCGGCATAGACCGAACGCTCGCGCGCGACGACGTCGGCATCGAGATCTTCGCTGCGGACCGAAAGCGGGTTGGTGGCGGCGATGTGCATCGCAACCTGGCGGCCGAGGGCAACCAGCTTGTCCTTGTCGCCCGTCGACTGCAGGCCGACGAGAACGCCGATCTTGCCGAGGTTCGGCGCGACGGCCGAGTGGACATAGGTTGCCACGACGCCATCGGTCACCGAAACGGCGGCCGAACGGCGCAGGTTCATGTGCTCGCCGATCGTCGCAACCGCGGTGGTGATCGCGTCTTCGACGGTCTTGTCGGAGCCCGGGAAGTTCGATGCGGCAACCGCTGCGACCGAGCCGTCGGTGGCGAGAGCGGCCTGGGCCACGTTCTGCACGACCTGCTGGAACTCGGCGTTGCGCGCCACGAAGTCGGTCTCGGAGTTGACTTCGACGACAACGGCGGTCGTGCCCGACGCCGCGACGCCGACGAGGCCTTCCGCTGCGACGCGGCCGGCCTTCTTGGCAGCCTTGGCGAGACCCTTGGTCCGCAGCCAGTCGATCGAAGCCTCGACGTCGCCGCCGTTCTCGATCAGCGCCGCCTTGCAATCCATCATGCCTGCGCCGGTCTTCTCGCGCAGGTCCTTCACCATCGAAGCGGAAATGGTCATCGTCTGCCTCGTTTTCTCGTGTTTCTAACGAACAGCCGGGCAAAAGCGCCCGGCTGCGTTTGTCCTCAGTTCCAACACCACGCAGAGATGCGTGACGGCGGGATGACTTAGGCGGCGGGAGCGGCCGGAACTTCCTCGGCCTGAGCTTCCTCAGCCGGAACTTCCTCGGCCAGCGCCTCTTCGTAGACTTCGTCCTGGGCGCCGAGATCGACGCCGGCATGGCCCGAAGCGCGCATGATGCCGTCGAGCGCTGCACGGGCGACGAGGTCGCCATAGAGCGTCAGGGCGCGGCCGGCGTCGTCATTGCCGGGGATCGGGTAGGTGATGCCATCGGGATCGGAGTTCGAATCGATGATCGCCGCGACCGGGATGTTCAGACGACGGGCTTCCTGGATCGCCAGGGCTTCCTTGTTCGTGTCGATGACGAACAGGAGGTCCGGAATACCGCCCATGTCCTTGATGCCGCCGAGCGCGTTCTCGAGCTTGTCGCGCTCGCGCGACAGCGTCAGACGCTCCTTCTTCGTCAGGCCCTGCACGTCCGACGAGAGCAGCTCGTCGAGGTGGCGCAGGCGCTGGATCGAATGCGAGATCGTCTTCCAGTTGGTCAGCATGCCGCCGAGCCAACGCGAATTGACATAGTACTGAGCGCAACGCTTGGCAGCCGAAGCGACCGGCTCGGAAGCCTGGCGCTTGGTGCCGACGAAGAGCACGCGGCCGCCGCCGGCGACGGTGTCGCTGACAGCCTGGAGGGCGCGGTGCAGCATCGGCACGGTCTGGGCCAGGTCGATGATGTGGATGTTGTTGCGCACGCCATAGAGGTGCGGTGCCATCTTCGGGTTCCAGCGGTGCTTCTGGTGACCGAAGTGGACGCCAGCTTCAAGCAACTGACGCATAGAGAAATCCGGAAGAGCCATGGCCCTATCTCCTTGTTTACCGGTTCAGCCTCCGTGGGGAAAGCCGCGATTGCGACACCGGTGGGTTCCGTCGGACGATGCAAAGATCGCCGCCGGAGCCCGAGCCCCACGTGTGGAATGCGCGCCTTATAGGCGGCGAAAGGCCAGAGTGCAAGCGTTTCGCCGCGGCGCACCGACACTAGATGGGGATCGCAGGGCGGATTGGCGAGGCTTGGAAGCCGGTGGCTCTTCGCAGCGCGGGTTTTAAAGCAAGCCCCTCACCCCAACCCTCTCCCGCGCGCGGGAGAGGGAGCCGACGGGGCCCAGTCTCGGCGTCGAAACCCCGCCGGCCGAAACGCCCTCGCCCGCTGGCGTGAGAGGAGCCGGCGGAGCCCGGTCTCGGCGTCCAGACCCCACCGGCCGAAAAGCCCTCTCCCGCTTGCGGGAGAGGGTTGGGTGAGGGTTTGCTGGCTTTTCGCCCCGAGCCGCCTGCAAGCCGCGGCATGCAATGGCCCGTCGCCCCGGCGGAGGCCGGGGCCCATAAATACCGGCTGGGCACGTGTTAGCGAGCGCTCTCTGAACAAGGCGGGAGGGTATGGATCCCGGCCTTCGCCGGGATGACGACGGAGCGAAACGACGTCCTGCGTTTCGACCGACGCAACTCCTCACCTCTCCCTTGGTAAGAGAGCTGAAGAACGCACCTCCATCCGTCCACCCGTACCAAGCCGTAGACGACGGGCGCGTTGCCCCCGCCGGCTCAGACGAGCGCCCTCCCTATACCAGCTCGACCTGCACGACGCCGCTCACGGCTCGGAGCGCGCCGGCGATCTGGGGGGAGAGCAGGTAGCGGCCGGGGAGTTGCACCTCGACCTCGCGCTGGCCCTTGTCGAGCATCAGCACCAGGCTGACGTCGCCCTCGCCCTTGCCGCGGGAGAGATGGCGCTCGATGCTCTTCAAAGGCTCCTCGCCGCGCATGAAGATGCGGAGCTGCTTCAGGCCGGTGGTCATCTGGTCGAGCGGCTTGACCGTGACGATCCGGACGCTGATGCCTTCCGGGCGATCCTCGGCCGCGACCTGGACGATCACGGACTGGCCCGGCTCCAGCTTGTCGCGATACTCGTTCAGCGCCTCGGAGAACAGGATCGCCTCGAACTGGCCGGTCGGGTCGGAAAACTGGACGATGCCCATCTTGTTGCCGGACTTGGTCCGCCGCTCCTGCCGCGTCGTGACCGTGCCGGCCAGGCGCCCGGCGGCAGAGCCAAGGCGCACGGCCTCGGAGAATTCGGCCCAGGTCTGGACGCGCATCCGCTTCAGGATCGGCGCATATTCATCGAGCGGATGGGCACTCAGATAGAAGCCGACGACGGCATGCTCGCGCTGCAACCGTTCGGACGGCATCCACGGGTCGACGAAGGGCAAGGTCAGCGCCTCGCCCTGCCCGCCCCCGCCGAACAGCTCGTCCTGGCCGATCGCCTGCCCTTCGACCACGCGGCTGCCGATGGCCATGATCCGCTCGACGCCCGCCATGACGCGGGCGCGGTCCGGGGTGAAGCCATCCAGCGCGCCGGCGCAGATCAGGCTCTCCAGCGTGCGCTTGTTGAGCACGCGCGGATTGATGCGGGCGGCGAAATCGGCGAGATCGCGGAACGGACGGCTGCCACGGCTCTCGACCAGATGCTCGACCGCCTGGCTGCCGACGCCCTTGATGGCGGCGAGCGAATAGATGATGCGGCCGTCCTCGACGTCGAACACGGCGCCGGAGCGATTGACCGAAGGCAGGTCGACGGTGAAGCCGAGGCGCATCGCCTCGCGGCGGAAATCGTTCAGCTTCTCGGTATTGCCCATGTCCAGCGTCATCGACGCGGCCAGGAACTCGACCGGGTAGTTCGCCTTCAGATAGGCCGTCTGGTAGGCGACGAGCGCATAGGCCGCCGCGTGGCTCTTGTTGAAGCCGTAATCGGCGAACTTCGCCAGCATGTCGAAGATGGTGTTGGCATGGTCCTTGGTCAGGCCCTGCTTGACGGCGCCGACGACGAAACGGTCGCGCTGGGCGTCCATCTCCGCCTTGATCTTCTTGCCCATGGCGCGGCGCAGCATGTCGGCTTCGCCGAGCGAATAGCCGGACAGGATCTGCGCGATCTGCATCACCTGTTCCTGGTAGATGACGACGCCGTGCGTCTCCTTTAGCACGACCTCGATCAGCGGATGGTAATAGTCCGGCTTCTCCTCGCCATGCTTGCGCGCATTGTAGGTCGGGATGTTGTCCATCGGACCCGGGCGATAGAGCGCCACCAGCGCGATGATGTCCTCGAACCGGTCCGGCCGCATGCCCATCAGGGCCTTGCGCATGCCCTGACTTTCCAGCTGGAACACGCCGACCGTCTCGCCGCGCGCCAGCATCTCGTAGGAAGGCTTGTCGTCGAGCGGAATGGCGGCGAGATCGACGGTGATGCCGCGCTTGGCGATCAGCTTCACCGCCGTGTCGAGCACCGTCAGCGTCTTCAGGCCGAGGAAGTCGAACTTCACCAGCCCGGCGCTCTCGACCCACTTCATGTTGAACTGGGTGACGGGCATGGTCGAGCGCGGATCGCGGTAGAGCGGTACGAGCGCGTCGAGGCGCCGATCGCCGATCACGATGCCGGCGGCGTGCGTCGAGGCGTGGCGATAGAGCCCTTCGAGCTTCTGCGCCATGGCGAGCAATTGCGCGACGGCCGGATCCTCGTCGCGCGCCTCACGCAACCTTGATTCATCGATCAGCGCCTGCGCCAGCGACACCGGATTGGCCGGATTCTGCGGCACCATCTTGCAGAGGCGATCGACCTGGCCATAGGGCATCTGCAGCACGCGGCCGACGTCGCGCAGCACGGCGCGCGCCTGCAGCGTTCCGAAGGTGATGATCTGCGCCACCTGGGCGGCGCCGTATTTCTGCTGGACGTAGTCGATGACCTCGCCGCGCCGGTCCTGGCAGAAGTCGATGTCGAAGTCCGGCATCGAGACGCGTTCGGGGTTGAGGAAGCGCTCGAACAGCAGCGCGAAGCGCATCGGGTCGAGATCGGTGATGGTGAGCGACCAGGCGACGAGCGAGCCGGCGCCCGAACCACGGCCCGGCCCGACCGGAATTCCCTGCAGCTTCGCCCATTGAATGAAGTCGGCCACGATCAGGAAGTAGCCGGGGAACTTCATCTTCTCGATGACGGAAAGCTCGAATTCGAGCCGGTCCCAATACTCCTTGTCGGTCAGTCCGGGCGCGAGACCGTGAAAGGCGAGGCGCTTCTCGAGGCCGGTCCGGGCCAGGTCGCGCAGCGCCTGGACCTCGGCCAGCTCGGCGGCCTCCGGCTCCGCATCGGCGCCGGCGAAGCGCGGCAGGATCGGCTTGCGCTTCATCGGCCGGTAGGAACAGCGCAGCGCGATCTCGACGGAATTGTCGGTCGCCTCGGGAAGGTCGGCGAACAGCGCCACCATCTCGGCGCGCGACTTGAAATAATGCTCCGGCGTCAGCCGCCGCCGCTTCTCGTCCGCCACCACCGAACCCTCGGCGATCGCGACCAGCGCGTCATGCGCCTCATAGTCGTCGCGCTTCGGGAAGAAGGCCTCGTTGGTGGCCACCAGCGGCAGGCCATAACGATAGGCGAGATCGATCAGCTCCGGCTCGGCGCGCTGCTGCTCGATCGCCTGGTGGCGCTGCAATTCGACATAGAGCCGGTCGCCGAGCAGGCCGGCCATGCGCTCGACCCGCCTTTCGGCGAAGGCGCCCTGCCCGATGCGGATCGCCTGGTCGAGCGGCCCGGCGCCGCCGCCGGTCAGCACGATCAGACCCTCATGGGTTTCTTCCAGATCGCCGAACTTGATATGCGGCTTGTCGCCGGGGTCCGTCTCCATGAAGGCGCGCGAGACGAGGCGGACGAGATTCCAGTACCCCGCCTCGTTCGAGGCGATCATGACCAGATCGGAGAGGTTCTTCTGGCCCGGGACCGGGCGACGCGACGGTTCGAACCCGTCGTCGAAATGGACCGCCACCTGGCAGCCGATGATCGGCTGAATGCCGGCCTCGACCGCCCTCTCGGAGAATTCCAGCGCGCCAAACAGATTGCCGGTATCGGTCAGGCCAAGCGCCGGCATCTTGTCCGCCGCCGCCAGCTTGATCAGCGATTTGAGCGGCAGCGCGCCTTCCAGCAGCGAATAGGCGGAGTGGACGCGGAGATGAACAAATCCGACGTCGCGAGCAATAAGACTCATCAGGCGATCCTCTTCCGCCTGATTTACGTCCAGAGCGCCGCGCCTGTCCATCACGCCGGCGCCTTTCCCCCGCTGAGGCGGCTCAGACGACGTGGACGAGCAGATCCGACCAGAGGCTCACCATCGCGATGAACAGCATCAGGGCACCCAGGGCGGCAACGTCGCGGATATAGGCGGTCATGGCTATCTCCTTATCGGACTGTCGATATCTCATATGTTCACGTTTTGTTCTAGTCGTCAAGTCTTTCCGTCTGGACGGCATTTTTGCCGCCTGTCGGCAGGCAGGAATGGCGGTTCGGGCGGCGGCCGCGCGGCACGCCGAAGACGGCTGTGCATCAACCGGTCTTTCGGGACAGGAAGCCGCGCGGCGGGACGGGGCGCGCTCGCAATCCTGCGCCGTCGCGCTATGGTAGCGTTGCTGTGCCATTGCATGTTCGCGGCGGCCGTATGCCGACCGCCAACCGGCCAACAGTTCAAGATCGTTCCGAACGATGGAGTTTTCCCAATGAGCGACCTCGTCTTTATCGCCTTCCCGTCCGAGCAGAAGGCCGAGGAAGTGCGCGACCGCGTCCTCGAGATGCAGAAGGAATATCTGATCGAGCTCGGCGACGCGGTGGTCGCAGTGCGCGACGCCAATGGCCGCATCAAGCTCAACCAGCTGGTGAACACCACGGCGACCGGCGCCGTCTCCGGCGCCTTCTGGGGCACGCTCATCGGCTTCATCTTCCTGATGCCGCTAGTCGGCACGGCGATCGGCGCCGCTTCCGGCGCGCTCGGCGGCAAGCTCACCGATGTCGGCATCAACGACGAGTTCATGAAGGACGCGGCGCAGTCGCTGGCGCCGGGCAATGCCGGCCTGTTCCTGCTGATCCGCAAGATGACCACCGACAAGGTCCTGGCGGACCTGCGCGGCGTCGGCGGCACGGTGATGCGCACCTCGCTCACCGACGAGCAGGAAAAGGCGCTGCGCGAGGCGCTGGCCGATCATGCGGCCGCACCGGCCGAGACCACCGCCCCCGCCGACACGACCGCCCCCCGCCGGCGGCACCACGAGCTAGCCGGATTGATGTCGCCCTTGCCCGTGTGCCGCCGATGAATCCGATTGTCGATCCCCGCAAGGGCGACATTGAAGACGACGCCTCCAGCACGAAGCAGCGCTCGCTGTTTTCGATCGCCGGATCGCTTCTGGCCGAGATCAGCCCGCTCAAGCTGATCCTCGCCTGGACCCTGCTGATGGGTCTGCCCGGGCTTGCGCTCGGGCTCGCCCCCTTCTTCCTGTCGATCTGGATCAGCAAAGTGTCACGCCAGGCGGCGGAGCTGTTTACGGGCCTGGTGCCCATCCTGCTGCTGGCGATCCTTGGCCTGGTCGCCTGGTATGGCGGCCGGCCGCTGTTCCGCATGATCGAGAGCAGCTTCTGGTCGCTGAACTCAATCGCGGTGCAGCCGGCCTATGCGCTTTGCCGCGAAACGCTGCGCCATCTGATCGAGCACCGGCTGCTGCGCCGCATCGATGCCAAGCCCGCGACGATCGCCCGGGCGCGCGCCATGACGGCGGCGATCGCCGGCCTCACCGTGTGCGTGCTCGCCATCGGCGTCGCGGCGCTCATCTGGCCGGCGACGCACTGGACCGGGACGCTGGCCGATCTCAGCGCGCCGCGCCGCGTGGTGGGGATCGCGCTTGCCAATGGCACGGTGCTGCTCTGCGCCTATCTCGCCATCGCGGCGCTCGTCTGGGGCATCGCCGACGCCACCATGGCGCAGCCGCGCGGCTTCACCGGCTTCCGCCCGGCGCCCGACGATGCGCCGCGCTGGCGGGTCGCCCATCTCTCCGACATTCACTGCGTGGGCGAGCGCTACGGCTTCCGCATCGAGAGCGGCCGGGTCGGCCCGCGCGGCAACGACAAGTTCAAAGCGACGCTGGAGCGGCTGCGCGCCGTGCATGCGGCAAGGCCGCTCGACGCGATCCTGATCACCGGCGACATGACCGATGCCGGCATCTCGACAGAATGGGCCGAATTCTTCGACGCGCTGGAGCCGTTCCCGGACCTCGTACCGCTGGTCACGATCTTGCCCGGCAATCACGACGTCAACGTCGTCGACCGCAACAACCCTGCCCGGATGGACCTGCCGACGAGCCCGAACAAGCGGCTACGGCAGTTGCGCACGCTCTCGGCGATGGAAGCCTTGCAGGGCGACCGTTACCGGCTGGTCGACCGCGAACACAACCGGCTCGGCGAGACGTTTCGCGAGGCGATGGAGCGCCAGCGCGGCTCGATCGAGACCTTCGCCGACCGCGCCTCGCGCCGGGCCTGGCGGCCGGTGTCGGATATCTGGCAGACGTCCTTCCCGATGGTCCAGCCGCCCTCGCGCCCGGACGGGCTCGGCATCATCGTGCTGAACTCGAATGCCGAGACGCATTTCTCCTTCACCAACGCGCTCGGCATGGTGTCGCTGGAGCAAGCGCGGGCGATGGATGCGGTCAAGGCCGACTATCCGCAGGCGTCCTGGCTGGTCGCCCTGCACCATCACGTCGTCGAGTATCCGCAGCCCGCCAATGCGCTCTCGGAGCGGATCGGCACGGCGCTGATCAATGGCAGCTGGTTCGTGCGGCGGCTCCAGCGTTTTGCCGGCCGGGTCGTCATCCTGCATGGCCATCGCCA
The DNA here is from genome assembly GCF_044452255.1 of Kaistia sp. UC242_56. Classification (NCBI taxonomy): domain Bacteria; kingdom Pseudomonadati; phylum Pseudomonadota; class Alphaproteobacteria; order Hyphomicrobiales; family Kaistiaceae; genus Kaistia; species Kaistia sp. UC242_56. Next base: position 2,225,781 of record NZ_JBIOAN010000002.1, on the reverse strand, counting down.
TGTCGACTGGATCGGCGAGAGCGGCGGCATGCCAATCCTTTCGGCCCCCTCACCGGTGATGGAGGGGACCAACGCCAAGGGGAGCTATTTCTACGTCCACACCCTGCATGTCGACGGCAAGGGCCTGGCGCTGGCAAGGCCGGAACGCATCCTGGTCGCCGCGCCCGAGCCGGAAACGACTTGAGCGCTGACGGGACGCTAACGGGGCGTTACCAGAACGGACGCTGTTAACCTCGCCTCAGCCGGCTTCCGGATCGGCCGGCGGGGAGCCGAGGATGTCGGCGATCCAGCGGCTCGAATCGTGGTGGGCGCAGATGGTGACGATGGCGATGACGATCGGCACGCCGATGAAGGCGCCGGCGATGCCCCACAGGAACGTGCCGAAGAACACGGCGAACAGCACCATGACCGGCGAGAGCGACAGCGACTTGCCGGCGATCCGCGGCTCCAGATAGCTGCCGACCAGGAACTGGATCAGGTTCAGGAAGACGAAGATCAGGATCGCCGCCTGCCAGGTCTCGAACTGCGCGATGGCGAACAGGGTCGGCAGCACGGTGGCGAAAAGCGGCCCGATCACCGGGATGTAGTTGAGCGCAAAGGCGATCACGCCCCACTCGGCCGAGAGGCTGAGGCCGGCGCTGTAGGTCAAGCCCCAGACCAGAACGCCGGTCATGATGCTCATCAGCGTGCGCACCAGCATGTAGCGGCGCAGCTTGGCGCCGGTCTCGCCGCTGCCGACCAGGAAGGCGTAGCCGAGGCTGCCGGGCTTGAAGCGGCGCAGCTTGCGGCCGATATCGCCGACTTCCAGCAGGCCAAGCATGACGTAGATCAGCACCACCAGCGAGAAAGTCAGCGTGCTGTTGAGGCGGCCCGTGACCTGCTGGACGATGCGCAGGATCCAGCTGACGTTGAAATGCTGTTCCCAGAGGCCGGAAACGGCGATGCCATGGCCCTCGAGCCAGGCCGCGAGTTCGTTGTACATCGTCTGGAAGCGCGCCGTGTCGCTCAGCACATAGATGCCGACCCGGTTGAGGCTCCAGCCCAGCAGCAGCGTGAAGATCCCCATCACGACGATGGTGCCGACCAAGCATACCAGCAGCGCCACGAGTTGCGGCAGGCGAGCCTGGAGGGCGCGCTGCAGGGGCCAGACCATGGCGATGATCAGCAGCGCGAAGGAGATGGGCGCAAAGACATTGCTGGCCCAATACATCGCCGCCACGATCAGGATCACCGCGCAAAGGCCGATCATGGCCGGTACCGGGCTGCGTCCCGCATTGCTCGTCGAATCGTTCATGGAAGGCCCTGGCTACGTCCTGTTCGCGCTGTCGCTCCGAGCGTCGTAGCACGCGCGTCCTGATTCGACTGCGCAATCCCTGCGCGAAGCCTATGCCAGGTGCGTGACGAAAGCCTTGCGGAACGTTACGGTGGGGTAGGTTCGGCTGCCTCAGGCGGGTGCGCCGGGACCGGCTGGGGGAAGGCTGCCCGCCAGCGCTTCGCGGATCCTGTCGAGCAGGGCCGGGCCCAGCAAGGGCTTCTCGACCAGCGCAACGCCGGCCGCTTCGGCCTGGCGTGCCAATGCCGGCGAGGGGTTGGTGACCGTCAGGATCGCCGGCATCGGGCAATCGCGCCGGCGCATCGACTGGATCAGCTCAAGCCCGCTCATGCCCTTCAGCCGATAATCGACGACGACGCAGGCGTCGGGCCGGCATTCCCCCACCTTCAGAAACGCCTCTGCATCGGCGAAGGTGTCGACCTGAAAGCCTTCGATCCCCAAGGCGAACCGCAGGGAACGCCGGACGGCGCCATCGCCGTCGACGACGAAGACCACAGGCGGTCGCGGTTCGGAATGTGCAGAAGCGGCCATGGATCTCGGGTTCGCGCGGAAAGCCTAAACCCTGCCCGGCTCCCCGAGCGGCCGCATTGATCCACCTCAAGACGGCCGGTCAGCCGTCCCTGGCGGCGAAGTCTCCCGTGGCCCCCACGACCAGCGCCATGCGCACGAGTTCCGACAGGCTCGATGCGCCCATCTTGGTCATCACATGCGCGCGGTAGATCTCGACGGTGCGCGGGCTGATGTCGAGGTCATGCGCGATCCGCTTGTTGGCGTGGCCGGCAACCAGCCCCTCGAGCACCTGATGCTCGCGGTTCGACAACGCCGCCAGGCGCTGCCGGATCGCGGCCCGCTCCTGTCCCTGCTCGCGCGTCGTGCCCTGGCGCGCGAAGGCGGAGCGGACGGCGCGCAGCATGGCTTCGTCGTCGAACGGCTTCTCCATGAAGTCGACCGCGCCGCTCTTCATCGCCTCGACGGCCAGCGCAATATCGGCATGGCCAGTGATGACGATGACCGGCAGCGTGATCGCCTTCGCCTTCAGCCGCCTCAGCAATTCAATGCCGTTGATTTCCGGCATCCGCACGTCCGTGACGATGCAACCATCCGAAAGACCGGGCGCAACGGCGAGAAAGGCCTCCGCGGAAGGGTAGGTCGCCACCGCGATGTCTGCGCTTTCGAACAGGAAGGCGAGCGAATCGCGCGCGGCATCGTCATCGTCGATGACATGAACCCTACGTTCAGTGGACACGCTCCGCCTCCTCGATCCGCACGGCCGGCACGGTGAAATTGAACACGGTGCCGCCGCCGGGATTGCCCTCGGCCCAGATCCGCCCGCCATGCGCCTCGACGATGGTCCGGCAGATCGACAGGCCGACGCCCATGCCGTTCTGCTTGGTCGTCAGGAAGGGCTGGAACAGCCGCGCCATCACGTCGGGCGCAATGCCGGTTCCCCGGTCCGAAACCTTCACCCGGATCATGTCGCCCGCCTCGACCTCGCTGGAAATGACCAGATCCCTGCCGCCGCCCTCCTCCATAGCGTCGATGGCGTTGCGCATCAAATTGACCAGGACCTGCTGGATCTGGACCCTGTCGCCGAAGAGGAGGTCGACGTCGGGGGCGAGCTCGAACCGGATGCGGATGCCCTTCTCCTTGGCGCCGACGAGTGCCAGCGCGCTCGCCTCCTCGATCAGCCGCGCCAGGCTCTCCACCCGCTTCTCGGTCTCGCCGCGCGCCAGGAAATCGCGCAGGCGGCGAATGATCTCGCCGGCCCGCAGCGCCTGGTCCGCCGCGCTTTCCAGCGCGGCACGAACCTTGGGGATATTTTCCGGCGTCGCGTTTTCCAGCAGCCGGCGTGAGCCGCGCAGATAATTGGCCACCGCCGAGAGCGGCTGGTTCAGCTCATGCGCGAGCGTCGAGGCGATCTCACCCATCGCGGTGACACGCGAAATATGCACCAGCTCCGACTGCAGTTCCTGCAGCCGCGCCTCCGTCTCCTGCCGTTCGGAAAGATCGCGGACGAAGCCGGTGAAGAATCGTTGCTCGCCGGAGTGCATCTCGCCGATCGCCAGTTCCATCGGAAAGGTCGAGCCATCCTTGCGCTCGCCTACCACGATGCGGCCGATGCCGATGATCCGCCGCTCGCCCGTCTTCCGGTATCGCTCGAGATAGCCGTCATGCTGCTCCCGGTAGGAGGACGGCATCAGGAGCTTGACGTTGCGTCCGAGGATCTCCGCCGCCGTATAGCCGAACATGCGCTGCGCGGCCGCGCTGAAGGACTGCACCAGACCCGACTCGTCGATGACGATCATCGCGTCGGGAATCGTCTCGAGGATCGAACGAAGATGCGCCTCGCGATAGCGCAGGTCCGCGGCCGCCGTGGCGAGTTGCCCCCGGACGCGGTGCAGCCACTCGCCGAGTGCGACAAGGCCGCCGCCGATCACCGCAAAGGCGACGCCATTCCAGACATGGGAGGTGCCGAGCCCGTCCGCCTGGCCATAGATCGCCATGCCGAGCGACAGGCTGGCGACGATCGCCACGATTCCCGGCCAGAGCCCGCCAATGCCCGCCGCGACAATCACGGCCGGAATGTAGAGCAGGAATGCCGCCTGCGCGCGAAACACGGGCTGCAGCGACAGCCAGGAGGCGCCGACCACGAGAATGGCAACAAGCAGGGAAGAAAGCAGTGTCCGTCTCATGCCGGTGACGGGCCAGGAAAAGATCTTCATGGCCGAGCCGCCACCTTCCGAGCTTCGCGCGCGACGCCGAAGGCGGCCGCTTTCCGCAATCCAAACACGCACCCTACCCCTCGCCCCGAGCCCGATCACCTACGGGATATCCCTTAGGTACATGATCTGAATGTCGGCGCAGCCGTCTTCATCCTATTCCAGCGTTCATGCTGATCGAATGCAAGGAAAACGACATGCTGACCGCCGTTGCAACCGCCCGGAACATCCTGCCGGAAATGAAGGATCGCTCGGCCGGAATCGTCGTCAAGGGCTCGCGCTTCGCCCCGTCGAACTTCATCGGCCTGATGGGCATCACGATGCACTTCGAACGCGGCGCCGAGATCGTCGCCGAGGAGGACCCGGCGGAGTATGTCTACCAGGTCATCAGCGGCACGGTGCGGACCTGCAAGCTGCTCAGCAATGGCCGCCGCCAGATCGGCGCCTTCCTGATGGAGGGCGACTATTTCGGCATGGAGGCGCGCGCCGTTCACTGCTTCGCCGCTGAAGCGATCACGGACGCGACCATCCATATGATCAACCGGAACACGGCCTTCGCCGCGGCCGGTCGTGACCCCGAGATCGCCCGCGCGCTGTGGGACATCACCGCGCGCAGCCTCGATGCCTGCCAGCAGCATTCGCTGCTGCTTGGCCGCAAGACGGCGCTCGAGAAGATCGGCTCGTTCCTGACCGAGATGGCCGAGCGTCAGGGCAGCCACGCAGAGATCGAGCTGCCCATGTCCCGCCAGGACATCGCCGATTATCTCGGCCTGACGATCGAGACTGTCTCGCGCACCATGACCCAGCTCGAATGCGCCGGCACCATCGCGCTGCCGACCTCGCGCCATGTGCTGGTGAAGCGACGGCAGGAGCTGGCGCGTCTCAGCGCTTGCTGAGACCTCAGGATCCGTGCAGCGATCCGGCGCTGCCGGTCACCCGCTCCAGGATGGTCTTCACGAAAAGGGTCAGGAGCGCGACCAGCGTCAGCACAGCCGCCGCCGCAAAGGCGCCGGCTGCGTTGTAGTCGTGATAGAGCAGCTCGACATGCAGCGGCAGCGTGTTGGTCTCGCCCCGGATGTTGCCGGAAACGATCGACACCGCACCGAACTCGCCCAGCACGCGCGCATTGCAGAGCACGACGCCATAGAGCAGGCCCCAGCGGATGTTGGGCAGCGTCACGCGGAAGAAGGTCTGCCAGCCATGTGCGCCCAGCGTCGCGGCGACTTCCTCGTCGCCATTTCCCTGCAACTGCATCAGCGGGATCAACTCGCGCGCCACGAAGGGCGCGGTGACGAAGGTCGTCGCCAGGATGATGCCCGGCAGCGCGAACATGATCTTCAGATCGTGCGCCTCAAGAAACGGGCCGAACAGCCCCTGCCCGCCATAGACGAACAGATAGGAAATGCCGGCAACGATCGGCGAGACCGAGAACGGCAGCTCGACGATCGCCAGCAGCAGCTTCCGACCGGGGAATCGGAATTTGGCGATGGCCCAGGCGGCGGCGATGCCGAAAACCGTATTGATCGGCACGACGACGATGGCGACGGTGATGCTGAGCCAGATCGCGGCGCGCGTGTCGGGCTGCGCCAGCGATTCGAGCGCGTAGCCGAGGCCCTGTGACAAAGCCTGCGTGAACACGGCGACGACCGGCGCACCGATGACGAGCGCAGTGACCAGCAGGACGATGCCGATCAGGACAGGACGCGACCATCCCTTTCGAGCGCCGACGGGCGGTTGCGAGGTCACGCTCATGGCGCCAACTCGTGGCGGCGCGCGTAAGCCTGCAGCGCGTTGGTGACGACGAGAAGCACGAAGGCCGTCCCAAGCATCACGGTCGCGATCGCGGCGGCGCCGGGATAGTCATATTCCTCGATCCGGATGAAGGCGAGCAAGGCGGTGATCTCGGTACTGTAGGGCTGGTTGCCGGCGATGAAGATGACGGCGCCGAATTCGCCGAGGCAGCGCGCAAAGGCAAGCGAGACGCCGGCCAGCAGCGCCGGCACGAGAATCGGCAGCACGACGCGGAAGAAGATCGTGACCTTGCCCGCACCCAGCGTGCGGGCGGCTTCCTCGATCTCGCCGTCCAATTCCTCCATCACCGGCTGCAAGGTGCGCACGATGAAGGGCAGGCTGGTGAAGGCCATGGCGAGCGCAATGCCGATCGGCGTGTAGGCGACCTTGATGCCAAGCGCGCCCAGCGGTTCGCCGAACCAGCCATTCTTGGCAAAGATCGCTGTCAGCGCCACGCCGGCCACTGCCGTCGGCAGGGCGAAGGGCAGATCGACGATCGCGTCGAGCACCCGCCGGCCCGGAAATTCATAGCGGACCAGCACCCAGGCGAGCGCAAAGCCATAGAAAGTATTGAAGATCGTCGCGAGCGCAGCGGCGCCCAGCGTGACGCGATAGCTGGCGAGCGCGCGTGGCGAGCTCACGACAGCCCAATAATCGGCAGGCCCGAGGCGCGCGCCGACGAGAATCAGCGTCGCCAGCGGCAGGCAGATGATGATCGCCGCGTAAAAGAGCGTGATGCCCAGCGAAAGGCGAAAGCCGGGTACGACCCGGCCCTGCCCTTTGCCATTTGTCTTCGATGGGCGGCGGCGCGCCAGCGCGCCGGCTCCGCCCATGCCTATGTCGACGGAGCTCACTGGCCTGCGAGCTGCTGATCGAGAATGCCGTCGGAGCCGAAATAGGCCTTGTTAACGGCGGACCAGCCACCGAAGACGTCCTCGACCGTGACCAGGCGAACCGGCTGGAACGAAGCCGCGAACTTCTCGGCGACCGCCTTGTCGCGCACGCGGTTGCCGTTCTCGGCGAGGATGGTCTGGCCCTCCGGCGAATAGAGGAAGTTCAGATAGTCGGTCGCGATCTCCTTGGAGCCACGCTTCTCGGCGACCTTTTCGACGACGGCGACCGGGAAATCGGCCAGCAGGCTGACGGAGGGAACCACCGTGTCGAACTTGTCGGCGCCGAACTCCTTGCGGATGCCGGTGGTCTCGGTCTCGAAGGTGATCAGCACGTCGCCGATCTCGCGCTCGACGAAGGTCGTCGTCGCACCCCGGCCGCCGGTATCGAACACCGCGACATTGGCGAGGAACTTCTTGACGAAGTCGTTCACCTTGGCCTCGTCATTGCCAAAGGCTTCCTTGGCGTAGGCGGTCGCGGCCAGATAGGTGTAGCGCGCATTGCCCGAGGTCTTCGGGTTCGGGAAGACCAGCTTGACGTCGTCGCGGACGAGATCGTTCCAGTCCTTGATGCCCTTGGGGTTGCCCGCCCTAACGAGGAACACCGGCAGCGAGTAATAAGGCGACGCATTGTCCGGGAACTTCGTCGTCCAGTCGCTGGCGACGAACCCCTTGTCGGCCAGGACCTGGACATCGGTCGTCTGGTTGAAGGTCACGACATCGGCGTCGAGACCTTCCAGGATCGAGCGCGCCTGCTTGGACGAACCGGCATGCGACTGCTTGATCTCCAGCGTTTTGCCGGTGTCCTTCAGATATTTCGCGGCATAGGCCTGATCGACCGCGACGAACAGCTCGCGCGAGACGTCATAGGAGGCGTTGAGGATCGTGCTCGGCGCCTCGGCGAAGGCCGGAAGACCGCCAAGCGCAAAAAGGACCGCAGCCGTTACAACCGGAAGGCGACGCATCGTGGTTCCTTGCTCATGTTTTCGGCACGACGGAGCCGCGACCGATGAATGGGATGAGCAAAGTAGCAAGCGTATGCGGGGCGCTCGAGAAACGGATATCTCATTTCCCGAGCAACATAGGATGGATGTCCTAGAAACCCGCCGCGCCGCGCACAAACGCGATGCGGCTCAGAATTCGACGATCTTGCCCGCCTGAAGGGTGATGCGCCGATCCATCCGCTCCGCCAGTTCCATGTTGTGCGTCACGAAAAGCGCCGCCAGGCCGGAGGCGCGAACCAGAGCCTCCAGCGCCTCGAAGACGTAGTGCGACGTCTCCGGATCGAGATTGCCGGTGGGTTCGTCGGCCAGAAGCAGGCGCGGCGCGTTGGCCACGGCCCGGGCGATCGCCACGCGCTGCTGCTCGCCGCCGGACAGCTCGGACGGACGGTGCGTCACGCGCGCCTCCAGCTTCATGTAGGCAAGCAGTTCGGCAGCGCGGCGGGCGGCCTCCTTGCGGTTGAGGCCGCGGATGAGCTGCGGCATCATCACGTTCTCAAGCGCCGTGAATTCCGGCAGCAGGTGGTGGAACTGATAGACGAAGCCGATTTCCAGCCGGCGGATCGCGGTGCGTTCGGCATCGCCCAGCGAACCGGCAAGCCGCCCGCCGATCTCGACGTCGCCGCCATCCGGACGCTCCAGCAGGCCCGCCATGTGCAGGACGGTCGACTTGCCGGCGCCCGAGGGCGCGACGAGGGCGACGATCTCGCCGGGATAGATGGCGAGGTTGGCGCCGGTCAGGATCGAGAGCTTGCCCGAGCCTTCCTTGTAATGGCGCTCGACGCCCAGAAGGCGGAGCGCGGGCGCCCGCTCGGCGCCGGATTTCGGCTTCTGCCGTTCGTCGGTCAAGGCGTTGCTCATTCGTATCGCAGGGCCTCGACCGGATCGAGCCGAGCCGCGCGCCACGCCGGATACAGCGTCGCGAGGTAGCTCAGCACGAGCGCCATGATGACGATCGAGAGCGTTTCGCCGGGGTTCATGTCCGCCGGCAGCTTCGACAGGAAATAGAGTTCCGGCGAGAACACCTCGGTGCGCGTCAGCCAGGACACGAACTGGCGGATCGATTCGATGTTCAGGCAGACCACGGTGCCGAGCAGCACGCCGAAGGCGGTGCCGACGGTTCCGATCGCGGCGCCCGTGATGAAGAACACGCGCAGGATCGAGCCCCGCGTCGCGCCCATGGTGCGGAGGATGGCGATGTCGTGACTTTTGTCCTTCACCAGCATGGTGAGGCCCGAGATGATGTTCAGCGCCGCCACGAGCACGATCAGCGTCAGGATCATGAACATCATGTTGCGCTCGACCTCGAGCGCCGAGAAGAAGGTCATGTTTCGCTGGCGCCAATCGGTCAGCAGCACGGGCCGGCCGGCGGCGGTCTCGATCGGCTCGCGCAACGCGCCCGTCTGTTCCGCGTCAGAGAGGTAGATCTCGATTGCCGACGCCTTATCGTCCGAATTGAAGAAGGCCTGCGCCTCGGCGAAGGGCATGAAGACGAAGGACGAATCATATTCCGACATGCCGATCTCGAAGATCGCCACGACCGGATAGGCCTTGATGCGCGGCGTCATGCCCATCGGCGTGACGTTGCCGCGCGGCGAGACCAGCGTGAGCTTGTCGCCGATGGTGAGGCCCATATTGGTCGCGAGCCGCGTGCCGATGGCCACGCCCTCAGCTTCGTCGAAATTGTCGAGCGTGCCGAGCTTCACGTTCTTGGAAATGCTGGGCAGGTTCGGCAGGTCCTCGGACCGCACGCCGCGAACGAGCGCGCCTGTCGAGTTGTTGGCGCCCGACGCCAGCACCTGGCCCTCGACCAAGGGAATCGCCGCCGTCACGCCCTTCACCATGGTGATGCGGCTGGCGACGTCGGCGAAATCCGTGAACGGCGTCTCCAGCGGCTGCACGACGATGTGGCCGTTGATGCCGAGGATTTTGTCGATCAACTCGCCGCGAAAGCCATTCATCACCGACATGACGATGATCAGCGTCGCGACGCCGAGCATGATGCCGATGAAGGAAAAGCCCGCGATGATCGAGATGAACGTCTCACGCCGGCGTGCGCGCAGGTAGCGCAACGCCAGCATCCATTCGAAGGTGGAAAACGGTTTCGTGCCGGTCGGCTCAGCCATTCCTGTCCCGATCGCGGCGCGCCGCGCGTTAAGAGCTGCCCAGAAGTTTGGCCACTGCCGCATCCAGGCTAACGGATTCGCGTTCGCCCGTCGCCCGTCGCTTGATCTCGACTTCGCCACGCTCAAGTCCCTTCGGACCGACGATCAGCTGCCACGGCACGCCGATCAGATCCATGGTCGCAAACTTCGCCCCGGCGCGGCCCTCGACATCATCGTAAAGGACTTCGATTCCGGCATTCGTAAGGCGCTCATAGAGGCCGTCGCAGGCCAGGTCCGTCGCCGCGTCGCCGACCTTCAGATTGATCAGGGCGACCTTGTAGGGAGCGATGCTCTCCGGCCAGATGATGCCCGCCTCGTCATGGCTCGCCTCGATGATGGCCGCCACCAGCCGCGACACGCCGATCCCGTAGGAGCCCATGTGCACCGGACGATCCACGCCGTCCGGTCCGGTGACCGTGGCGCCCATCGGCTCGGAGTATTTGGTGCCGAAATAGAAGACCTGCCCCACTTCGATGCCGCGCGCCTCGACCCGGTTCTCTTCCGGCAAGGCCTCGAAGACGGCCTTGTCGTGCATCTCTTCGGTAGCGGCGTACTTCTCGGTCCAGGCCGAGACGATCGGCGTCAGATCGCCATAGAAGTCTACGTCGTCGCCGGGCACCGGCGTGTCGAGCGCCGCCTTGTCCAGGAACACCGCGCTCTCGCCGGTCGAGGCCAGCACGATGAACTCATGAGTTGCGTCGCCGCCGATCGGGCCCGAATCAGCGCGCATCGGGATCGCCTTGACGCCAAGCCGGTCGAAGGTGCGCAGGTAGGCGACGAACATGCGGTTATAGGCGCGGCGCGCCGCGGCCTCGTCGACGTCGAACGAGTAAGCGTCCTTCATCAAGAATTCGCGGCCGCGCATCACGCCGAAGCGGGGACGCAGCTCGTCCCGGAACTTCCACTGGATATGGTAGAGGTTCATCGGCAGCTCCTTATAGGAGCGCACGTAACTGCGGAAAATGTCGGTGACCATTTCCTCGTTGGTCGGGCCGTAGAGCATCTCGCGCTCCTGCCGGTCCTGGATCCGCAGCATCTCCTTGCCGTAGTCATCATAGCGACCGCTCTCGCGCCAGAGATCGGCGGACTGCAGGGTCGGCATCAGGATCTCGACGGCGCCGGCGCGGTTCTGTTCTTCGCGGACGATGCGCTGGATGTTGCTCAAGACCTTCTGGCCGAGCGGCAACCAGGAATAGATGCCTGCGCTCTGCTGGCGGATGAGGCCGGCACGAAGCATCAGACGGTGGGAAACGATCTCGGCTTCCTTCGGCGTCTCGCGGAGAGTCGGCAGGAATGAGCGGGAAAGGCGCATCAGAAAAGGGCTCCAGCGAGTCGAATGGGCGCACATCAAGCCATACGCGGACGAAAACACAAGTCCCGGAAATCAGCGCCTTTGTCGCGGCATTGATCAAGCCTTGTGCAGAGTTGCCAGAACCCGTCCAAAGCAAATTCCGACGCGCAAATGCTCCCTTCGCGCGTCGTCTCCACTAAGGTCAGTCATACTGACGCAAAAAATATGGGCTGCCCTTGCACAATTAGATGACAAGCGCGTGGGCATTGGATAACGTCGGGTCATAATAAAGGAACACGCAATAAAGCGTGGCTCCAAACAAAGGCACGCGGTCTAAGTCTTGGGAGGAAGCCCCCTCTGGCGCGCTGAAAAGCAGCTGCCGCCGAGCTCGCCATAACGAGCTCGATCAAAGCCAATCGAGCGAAAAGCTCGGCTGAGGGGTTGAACGCGAACTATTCAAGGCAAGATCCTCGCGGATCTTGCCTTTTTTATTGCCTGGAATCGGCGCTGTTCTTTTCCGGATCAGAACGAGATGTGGCTGAGGACTTCCGCGGTCCAGCCCATCTTCACATAGCCGTACCAGATGCCGTAGACGATGATCGCGCTGATGACCGAGGTGATGATCATCTTGCGAACCAGACGAAGATTGGCCGGAGCGCTCTCGGTGGTTCCCAGCAGCACATCGCCCTGCTCGTCATGGGTGCGGACGCCGAAGGGCAGGACCATGAAGATCACCAGCCACCAGACGATGAAATAAACGGCGAAAATGCTGTAGATCGGCATGGTGTTCAGGCCTCCTCGAGTTCGACCAGCGTTCCGCAAAAGTCCTTGGGATGCAGGAACAACACCGGCTTGCCATGCGCGCCAATCTTCGGCTCGCCATCTCCCAGCACTCGGGCGCCATCCGCCTTCAGCCGATCGCGCGCGGCCAGGATGTCATCCACCTCGTAGCAAAGGTGATGAATGCCGCCATCCGGATTGCGGTCCAGGAATTTCGCGATCGGCGAATCCTCGCCCAGCGGCGCCAACAGCTCGATCTTGGTGTTCGGCAATTCGACGAAGACCGTCACGACGCCATGCTCGGGAAGCCGCAGCGGCGCGGAAACCCGCGCGCCCAGCGTATCGCGATAGGTTCGCACCGCGGCATCGAGATCCGACACCGCGATCGCGACATGGTTCAGTCGGCCGATCATGCCCTGCTCCTTCGCGGACGTTGCGTCCGCACAGGCGTCATACGATCGCGACGAACACAGTGCAAAGTGGCTTTTTGCCCCAAGCCTGCCGGACCGAGGCCCGCACCGAGCGGCGAATCGCCTCGCGGACCAGTTCGGCGTCGCGGCGACGCGCGCGCGGGATGCTCTCGATCGTGCCGAGAACCGCCGTCATGACCGTCTCCTCGAACGGGTGGCCGGAGACGCCCTGGATCGGCAGGCCGGTCAGCGCGATTTCCGGATCGACGGCGACGCCGCCCTTGGAATCGAGCACCACGGAGATGGCGACATGGCCGGCAAAGCCGAGCTTGCGCCGCTCCGGGACGCCGACGCCGTCCTCGTCCGAGATGATCATGCCGTCCTTGTAGAGGCGGCCGACCGGAACGTCGTCGATCTCTTCAGCGGGACCCGGCGCCAAGCGAACGATATTGCCGTTCTCGGTCAGCACCACCTGCTTGACGCCCATGTCGCGGGCAAAGGCCGCGTGCGCCCAGAGATGCATGGCCTCGCCATGGACGGGAATCGCGATCTCAGGCCGAACCCAGCCGTACATTTCGGCGAGTTCGTCGCGACGCGGATGGCCCGACACATGCACGAGCCGGTCACGGTCGGTGATCACCACGATGCCCTGGTCGCAGAGCGCGTTGATGATGTTGCCGATCGCCTTCTCGTTGCCGGGGATCGGACGCGCCGAAAAGACAACCGTGTCGCCCGGCGAGAGGCCGACGAACTTGTGCTCGTCCTCGGCGATCCGGGCCAGCGCCGCGCGCGGCTCGCCCTGGCTGCCGGTCAGGATCGCGACGACCTTGGAACGCGGCAGGTAGCCGTAGGATTCTTCATCGAGGAAGGCCGGCAGACCTTCCATGTAGCCAAGCTCGGTCGCGACCTCGATGGCGCGGCGCAGCGCACGGCCGACCACCACGACCTGGCGGTCCGCGGCCTGGGCGGCCAGAGCGATCGACTTGATGCGGCCGACATTCGACGCGAAGGTGGTGAAGGCAACGCGCCCCGTCGCTTCCTTGACGATCTCGGTCAGCGACAGGCCGACTTCGGTCTCGCTCGGGCTGCGGCCATCACGCATCGCGTTGGTCGAATCGCAGACGAGCGCCAGAACGCCCTCGTCGCCAATGGCAGCGAATCGCGCACCGTCCGTTACCGGGCCGAGCACCGGCGCGGGATCCAGCTTCCAGTCGCCGGTATGGACCACCGTGCCGAGTGGCGTGCGGATCGCCAGCGCCATCGGCTCCAGGATCGAGTGCGCGACCGCGATGAACTCGACCTCGAAGTCGCCGATCGTGATCCGGTCGCCCGGATGGACGATGGTGATCGGGATTTCGGGAGCACCGGGCTGGGCCGCCCGCTTGGCGTTGAGCAACCCGGCGGTGAAGGGGCTCGCATAGACGGGCACGCGCAGGCGTGGCCACAGATCCAGCAGCGCGCCAAAATGGTCTTCATGCGCATGGGTGATGATGATGGCGTCGATGAAGTCGCGCTCTTCCACCATGTAGCGGATATCGGGCAGCACGATATCGACGCCCGGTAGGTCCGGTCCGCCGAAGCTGATGCCGAAATCGATGCCGATCCAGCGCCGCCGATTGGAAGGGCCGTAGCCGTAAAGGGCGAGATTCATACCGATCTCGCCGACGCCACCCAGGGGAAGAAAGACGAAGTCGTCCGTAGCTGCTGTTTTTGCGCTCATTGCCTCGACGTCGCCACTGTACCGAAATGGACTTCGCCGGCGGCGATCGTCCTAACCAAACCCTCGGGAGAACGAATGACAAGGCGGCCTTCCTCGTCGATCGTCTCGAAAACTCCAGAGAATACCTGTTCGCCAACCCGCACGGCGACCGTCTCGCCGAGACCGGCAGCACGATCGAGCCATAGCCGTCTTACCGACTTGAAACCGCGACCTTCATTCCAGACGCGTGCAACGCTCGCCCAGGCATCGGAAAGCGCTTCGAACAAGCGAAACGCATCGATCCCGACACCCAGTTCGGCAAGCGCCGTCGCAGGATACGGCAAGCCCTCAGGGGCCGCGACGACATTTACACCGATTCCGATCACAACCGCGAGGCGGTCATCCGGAAGCGGCTCTGCTTCCAGTAGGATGCCGGCCAGTTTGGCGCCGTCGAGCAGGACGTCGTTCGGCCATTTGAGCCGCAGGCGATCGCGGCTGCCGGCCGGCCCGTGTCCCTCAATGCCGTCCAACCCGATCCGGAACGCCAGACCGGGCGCCACCGAACGCAGCGCCTCGTCGAGCGCCAGCCCGGCCACGAAGCCAAGCGTCGCGGCGGTGGCAGGCTGATTGGGGACGACGACCAGGAGACTGGCGGCGAGGTTGCCCGCGGGCATGGCCCATGGGCGTCCACGACGCCCCCTGCCCGCCGTCTGCTGTGCCGTCACGAACCAGCAACGGCCGGGATCCCCGGCGCGCGCGGCCGCCAGGCCCTCGGCATTTGTCGAACCCGTCGTCTCGAAGAACTTGAGACGGTAGGCGCTTTCTGCGGAGGCCCGGCCGAGCTTGAACTCCATCAAATCAGAAGAAGGTCTTGGCTGCGACGCTCGCCGCCGTGCCCAGCGGGCCGGCGATGAAGACGAAGAGGATGACGAACAGCCCCGACAGACCGAGAACAACGCGCAGTTCGCCGGACATCGGCTCGAAGGCGCCGGCCGGTTCGTCGAAATACATGATCTTGACGAGACGGAGATAGTAGAAGGCGCCGACCACGCTCGACAGCACGCCGATCACCGACAGCACGTAGAGGTTCGCCTCGATGGCTGCGAGGAAGACGTAGAACTTGGCGAAGAAGCCGGCCAGCGGCGGGATGCCCGCCAGCGAGAACAGGATCATCGCGAAGATGAAAGCGACGACCGGATGGGTGCGCGACAGGCCGGCGAGATCGCTGGTGTCCTCGACCATAGTGCCCTGGCGGCGCATGAACAGGATCACCGCAAAGGCGCCGAGCGTCATGGCGACATAGATCGCCATGTAGATCAGCACGCCCTGCACGCCCGCCTCGGTGCCGGCGGCGAGGCCGACAAGCGCGAAGCCCATATGGCCGATCGACGAATAGGCCATCAGTCGCTTGATGTTGCGCTGGCCGATCGCGGCGAAGGCGCCGAGGATCATCGAGGCAATCGCGATGAAGGTAATGACCTGCTGCCAGTCCGCGAGCGCCGGGCCAAGCGGGCCAACCAGGACGCGCACGAGAAGCGCCATGGCGGCTGCCTTCGGCGCGGCGGCGAAGAACGCCGTCACCGAGGTCGGGGCACCTTCATAGACGTCCGGCGTCCACATGTGGAACGGCACGGCCGAGACCTTGAAGGCAAGGCCGGCGATGACGAACACCAGGCCGAACACAACGCCGACCGAGACCGGGCCAGCGCTCAGCGCGGTGGCGACGCCCTGGAACTGGGTGTGACCGGTGAAGCCGTAGATCAGCGAAATGCCGTAGAGCAGCATGCCGGACGAGAGCGCGCCGAGCACGAAGTACTTGAGGCCAGCTTCCGTCGAACGGACGGAGTCGCGGTTGCTGGCGGCGACGACGTAGAGCGCGAGCGACTGCAACTCGAGGCCGAGATAGAGCGCGATCAGGTCGTTGGCCGAGATCATCAGCATCATGCCGAGGGTCGCGAGCAGGATCAGCACCGGATACTCGAAACGGGCGATCTTCTCCCGCTTCGTGTAGTTCGTCGACATGATGATGGCGAAGCCGGAACCGGCGAGCGCCAGGAGCTTCATGAAGCGCGCGAACGGATCGAGCACGAAGGCGCCGTTGAAAGTGACGCCGTCCTCGGCCTTGAAGACCAGCACGAGACCGGCGACCAGAACCAGCAGCACCGCCAGCGTGGTGACGAGCGAGGTCGTCCGTTCGCCGCCGAAGGCGCCGATCATCAGAAGGACGAGCGCACCGACCGCGAGCGTCAGCTCCGGCAGGAAAGGCATGAGCGAGGGGAACGTAGCGAGGTCCATCATGATCTGTCCGTGTTCCTCACTGCGCTGCCAGCGCGAGCTTGCCGGCAGCGGAGAGCGCGGCCTGATAGTTGGTGATCAGCTTGTCGACCGCCTGCCCCGTCACGTTGAAGACGGGCGTCGGATAGACGCCGAAGAAGATCGTCAGCACGACCAGCGGAACGAGAATGGCGATCTCGCGACGCGACAGGTCGAACATCGACTTGAGGTTCGCCTTGTCCAGCGCACCCATGATCACCTTGCGGTAGAGCCACAGGCCGTAGCTTGCCGACAGGATGACGCCGGAAGTGGCGAAGGCTGCGACCCAGGTGTTAGCGCGGAAGATGCCGATCAGGACCATGAACTCGCCGACGAAGCCGCTGGTACCCGGCAGGCCGACATTCGCCATGGTGAAGACGAGGAAGGCCGTCGCGTAGAAGGGCATCCGGTTGACGAGGCCGCCATAGGCCGCGATCTCGCGGGTGTGCATCCGGTCGTAGATGACGCCGACGCAGAGGAAGAGCGCGCCCGACACGATGCCGTGCGACAGCATCTGGAAGATCGCGCCTTCGACGCCCTGGGCGTTCATCGTGAAGATGCCCATCGTGACGTAGCCCATGTGGGCGACCGACGAGTAGGCGATCAGCTTCTTCATGTCGGTCTGAACGAGCGCCACCAGCGAGGTGTAGATGATGGCGATGACGGAGAGCGTGTAGATCAACGGCGCGAAATCGGCCGAGGCGATCGGGAACATCGGCAGCGAGAAGCGCAGGAAGCCGTAGCCGCCCATCTTCAGCAGGACGCCGGCCAGGATGACCGAGCCCGCCGTCGGCGCCTCGACGTGCGCATCCGGCAACCAGGTGTGCACCGGCCACATCGGCATCTTCACCGCGAAGGAGGCGAAGAAAGCGAGCCAGAGCCAGGTCTGCATCGAGGCCGGGAACTGGTGGTCGAGCAGCGTCGGGATGTCCGTCGTGCCGGCCTGCCAGTACATCGCCATGATGGCGAGCAGCATCAGCACCGAGCCGAGCAGCGTGTAGAGGAAGAACTTGAACGCCGCATACACGCGCCGCTGACCACCCCAGACGCCGATGATCAGGAACATCGGGATCAGGCCGGCTTCGAAGAAGACGTAGAACAGGAACAGGTCCATCGCGCAGAACACGCCGATCATCAGCGTTTCGAGCACGAGGAAGGCGATCATGTACTCCTTGAAGCGGATCTTCACGGAGTACTTGGACGCCACGATGCAGGCCGGCATCAGGAAGGTCGTCAGGATGACGAACAGCATCGAGATGCCGTCGACGCCCATCGAGTAGGAGATCTTGCCGCCGAGCCATTCGCTGCGCTCGACGAACTGGAAGCCGGCGCTCGAATTGTCGAAGTCGACCCAGATCAAGATCGACACCAGGAAGGTGACGATCGTGGTCCAGAGCGAGATCCAATAGACGTTGCGCCGCGCCGCGGCGTCATCGCCGCGGATCAGCAGAAGCAGGAGTGCGCCGACCGTTGGCAGGAAGGTAACGGTCGAGAGGATCGGCCAGTCAGTCATCTAAAACCCCTCAACCCGCAAACATCATCCACGTGACCAGCGCAGCGACGCCGATCAGCATGGCAAAGGCATAATGGTACACGTAGCCGGACTGCAGCCGGATCACCCGGTTGGTGACGTCGACGACGCGCGCCGAAATGCCATCCGGACCCAGACCGTCGATCACCATCCCGTCGCCCTTCTTCCACAGGAAGCGGCCGAGCGCCCTCGCCGGTCGAACGAACAGGAAGTCGTAGATCTCGTCGAAGTACCACTTGTTCAGCAGGAACCGGTAGAGCACCGGCTGCTCGGCGGCGAGGCGCTTCGGCGTCTCGGGCGAGCGGATGTAGAACCAGTAGGCGACCGCCAGGCCGAGCACCATGGCGATGAACGGCGAGTACTTCACGAGCGACGGAACGCTGTGCATCTCGTGCAGGATGTGGTTGTCCGGATTGGTGAACAGCGCACCCTTCCAGAACTCGGCATATCCCTCGCCGATGAACTGGTTGGCGAAGACCATGCCGGCGAACAGGGCGCCGATCGACAGCACCAGCAGCGGCACGGTCATGACCGGCGGCGACTCGTGCACATGGCTCATGACCTCGGCCGAAGCGCGGGGCTTGCCGTGGAACGTCATGAAGATCAGGCGCCAGGAGTAGAACGAGGTCATCAGCGCGGCGGCCACCGTCAGGACGAAGGCGTAGCCGGAGAAGGTGTTGTGACCGACGAAGGCACTCTCGATGATCGCGTCCTTCGAATAGTAGCCGGCGGTCAGCGGGAAGCCGGTCAGCGCCAGCGTACCGATGATCATCGTCCAGTAGGTTAGCGGGATCTTCTTCCTGAGGCCGCCCATATGGCGCATGTCCTGCTGGCCCGAGACGGCATGGATCACCGAACCGGCGCCGAGGAACAGCAGCGCCTTGAAGAAAGCGTGCGTGAACAGGTGGAACACGCCAGCGCCATACGCACCGACGCCGAGCGCGACGAACATGTAACCGAGCTGCGAACAGGTCGAGTAGGCGATGACGCGCTTGATGTCGTTCTGGACCAGGCCGACCGTGGCGGCGAAGAACGCCGTCGTCGCACCAAAGAAGGTCACGACCGTCAGCGCCGTCGGCGCCAGGTCGAACAGCGGCGACATGCGGGCGACCATGAACACGCCCGCGGTCACCATGGTGGCGGCGTGGATCAGCGCGGAGACCGGCGTCGGGCCTTCCATCGCGTCCGGCAGCCAGGTGTGCAGCAGGAACTGCGCCGACTTGCCCATCGCACCGATGAAAAGAAGGATGCAGATCGCCGTCAGCGCATCAAAGTCCCAGGACAGGAAATGGATCGTCTGGCCGGCGACGCTGCCGGTATTGGCGAAGATGGTGTCGAACTCGACCGAGCCGAACATCACGAAGATGGCGAAGATGCCGAGCGCGAAGCCGAAATCGCCGACGCGGTTGACGACGAACGCCTTCATCGCGGCTGCGTTGGCGGCCGGACGCTTGAACCAGAAGCCGATCAGCAGATAGGAGGCAAGACCGACGCCCTCCCAGCCGAAGAACATCTGGAACAGGTTGTCCGACGTCACCAGCATCAGCATGGCGAAGGTGAAGAGCGACAGATAGGCGAAGAAGCGCGGCCGGTGCTCGTCATGGCTCATATAGCCGATCGAGTAGAGGTGCACGAGCGACGAGACCGAGGTGACGACGACGAGCATCATCGCGGTCAGCGTGTCGACGCGCAGCGCCCAATCGAAGGAGAGCGTGCCAGAGGTCACCCAGGGCAGCACCTTGATCCGCACCGCCTCGCCTTCCGGCGAACCGATCGTCAGGAAGGCGATCCAGGAGAGAACCGCCGAGACCAGCAGCAGGCCGGTGGTGATCAGCTCCGCCGGGCGCGAACCCGGAGCGGCGGCGTGATGGTGATCATGGCCATGATCGTCATGACCATGGTCGCCATGGCCGTGATGGTCATGATCGTGCCCATGCGCCGCATGATCATGATGCGTGTCGACCCCGTCGGCGGGGGCGCCGACCATGGCAGCGGTATAGCTGCCACGGAGCGCGATGATGCCCGCCAGAAAGAAGCCCAGGAGCGGGAGGAAGACGATGGCTGAATACATGGCAGGCCTCAGCCCTTCATCATGTTGATGTCTTCCACCGCGATCGAGCCACGGTTGCGGAAGTAGACGACGAGGATGGCAAGGCCGATGGCCGATTCAGCGGCCGCGACGGTCAAGACCAGGAGCGCGAAGACCTGCCCGACGAGATCGCCCAGGAAGGACGAGAACGCCACGAAGTTGAGATTGACGGCGAGCAGGATCAGCTCGACCGACATCAGGATGACGATCACGTTCTTCCGGTTCAGGAAGATGCCGAACACGCCGATCGTGAACAGGATCGCCGCGACCGACAGATAATGGGAGAGACCAATTGCCATGGGGTGTTCCTCGTCTCTCGCTCAGATGCCCTTGCCGGGCTCGACGGAGTGCAGTTCGACTTTCTGCGTCCGCGCGACCTGGTCGGCGATGTTCTGCCGCTTGACCCGCGGCTTGTGGCGCAACGTCAGCACGATGGCGCCGATCATGGCCACCAGCAGCACGAAGCCGGCGATCTGGAAGAAGAAGATGTAGTGGGTGTAGAGCAGCCGCCCGATCGCTTCCGTATTGGAAATCTGCGCCATGTCCGGGATGGGCTGGACCGGGTTGCCGGCGACATTGGGCGCGAAGGCCCAGCCGCTCAGCACGATCAACAGCTCGGCCAGCAACACGACACCGATCAGCCCGCCAACCGGCAGATACTGCAGGAAGCCCTGGCGCAGTTCCGTGAAGTCCACGTCGAGCATCATGACGACGAACAGGAACAGCACCGCGACGGCGCCGACATAGACTACCACCAGCATCATCGCCAGGAACTCCGCGCCCAGCATCACGAAGAGGCCGGCCGCGTTGAAAAAGGCGAGGATCAGGAAGAGCACGGAGTGCACGGGATTACGCGACGAGATCACCATCAGCGCCGAGGCGATGGTGATGCCCGAAAACAGATAAAAGAAAATGGTATGCAGGATCATGATCCGTGCCCTCGGACAGCGCGGCAAGCCGCGGCATCCCTCCAAAATTGCGTCGGAACCACACCCCGCCTAGCGGTAGGGTGCGTCCATGCTGATATTCTGCGCGATCTCGCGCTCCCACCGGTCGCCATTCGCGAGAAGCTTTTCCTTGTCGTAGTAAAGCTCCTCGCGCGTTTCCGTCGCGAACTCGAAATTCGGTCCCTCGACGATGGCGTCGACAGGGCATGCTTCCTGGCAGAAGCCGCAATAGATGCACTTCACCATGTCGATGTCGTAGCGCGTGGTCCGGCGCGTGCCGTCATTGCGGCGCGGACCGGCCTCGATCGTGATCGCCTGGGCGGGGCAGATGGCCTCGCACAGCTTGCAGGCGATGCAGCGCTCTTCACCGTTCGGATAGCGGCGCAGCGCATGCTCGCCGCGGAAGCGCGGGCTCAGCGCCCCCTTCTCGAACGGATAGTTCACGGTCTTCTTCGGCGCAAAGAAATAGCGCATCGCCAGGAAGAAGGCGGACACGAATTCCGTCAGGAAGATCGACTTGGCGGTCTGGTCGAGGCGCATCACGGTGCCCATCCCATGGTCTGCAGAACAACGGCGACCACGACGACCATACCCAGCGAGATCGGCAGGAATACCTTCCAGCCCAGACGCATCAGCTGGTCGTAGCGGTAGCGCGGCACGAAGGCCTTCACCATCGAGAACATGAAGAAGACCAGGGAGCCCTTCAGCACGAACCAGACGATGCCCGGCACCCAGGTGAAGGGCGCGACGTTCACCGGCGGCAACCAGCCTCCCAGGAACAGGATGGTCGTCATGGCGCACATCAGGCAGATCGATGCGTACTCGCCGAGCATGAACATCATGTACGGGGTCGAGCCATATTCCGACATGAAGCCGGCGACGAGCTCGGATTCCGCTTCGACGAGATCGAAGGGGGGACGGTTGGTCTCCGCCAGCGCCGAGATGAAGAAGATCACGAACATCGGCAGCAGAGCGAGCCAGTACCAGTCCAGGAAGCTTCCCGGCAGGCCGAGCTTGGTCCCGAGACCGGTCTGCTGCGACATGACGATGTCTGTGAGGTTCAGCGAACCGACGCAGAGCAGCACGGTGACGATCACGAAGCCGATCGAGACTTCATAGGAGACCATCTGGGCGGCGGCGCGCAGCGACGACAGGAATGGGTACTTCGAGTTCGAAGCCCAGCCGCCCATGATGACGCCGTACACGCCGAGCGACGAGATCGCCAGCAGGTAGAGCACGCCCACATTGAGGTTGGCGATCACCCAGCCGAAATTGAACGGGATCACCGCCCAGCCGGCGAGCGCCAGCGTCACCGTGACGAGCGGCGCGAGCAGGAAGATGCCCTTGTTGGCGCCGGACGGAATGACCGGCTCCTTGAGGACGAACTTCAGCAGATCCGCGAAGGACTGGAACAGGCCGAAGGCGCCGACGACGTTCGGGCCGCGACGCATCTGCACCGCCGCCCAGATCTTGCGGTCGGCAAGCAGGACATAGGCGATGAACACCAGCAGCAGCACGAGCACAAGCAGGCTCTGCCCGACCATGATCGCGCCAGGGATGAGGTAGTTTTCGACGAAGCCGTTCATTCCCGCCTCACTCCGCAGCAGCGGCAAGCTGGCCGGCCGCGAGCGCCGAGCATTCCGCCATGATGGCGGAGGCGCGGGCGATCGGGTTGGTCAGGTAGAAATCATGGATCGGATTGGCGAAAGCCGCCCAGCCGAGCGAGCCGCCGGCCGAAGCCAGCGCCGCCACGTCGGCGAAATCGCCGGCGCGGACCGTGTCGACGGCCGCGAGATGCGGATGGGCCGCATAGAGCGCCCTGCGCAGTTCGCCGAGCGAATCGAAGGGCAGCTTGTGGCCGAGCACGTCGGACAGGGCACGAAGAATGGCCCAGTCCTCGCGCGCGTCGCCGGGCGGAAAGCCGGCCCGGTTGGCGATCTGCACGCGGCCCTCGGTATTGACGAAGGTGCCGGACTTCTCGGTATAGGCCGCTCCCGGCAGGATGACGTCGGCGCGGTGCGCGCCCGCGTCGCCATGGGTGCCGATATAGACGACGAAGGCCGAGCCGAGGCTCGTGGTGTCGATCTCGTCGGCGCCGAGCAGGAAGAGTACGTCAAGCGCGCCCTGCCCTGCGGCGGAAACCATGCCGGCGACATCCAGTCCGCCTTCCGCCGGGACGAAGCCGACGTCGAGCGCGCCGACGCGCGAAGCGGCGGTGTGCAGCACGGCGAGGCCGTTCCAGCCTTCGTCACGACCCGGAGCCGACGCAATGGCAGCGGCTGCGGCCAGCACGGCCTTGCCGTCGTCGCGGGCGAGAGCGCCCTGCCCGACGATGACGATCGGCCGCTTGGCATTGGCGAGGATCTCGCCGAACGCGCCCTTGCCGGCTGCGATCTCGCCGAGAGTCTCGGGACCGGCGCCGAGGTAGTCATGCGGGTAGGTCAGGTCGACATGCTCACCGACGACGCCGATGCGCACATTGCCGGCGCGCCAGCGCTTGCGGATCCGCGCGTTCAGCACCGACGCTTCCTTGCGCGGATTGGCGCCGACGATGAGGATTGCGTCCGCCTGCTCGATGCCGGCGATGGTCGGGTTGAACAGGTAGCTCGCACGGCCCAGCGCCGGATCGAGCTTCGCGCCATCCTGGCGGGCGTCGAGATTAGCGGAGCCCAGCGAACCGATCAGCGCCTTCAGAGCATAGAGCTCTTCGACGGCGGCCAGATCACCGGCGATGGCGCCGATCTTCGAACCCGAGGTCGCGTTGACGCGGTCAGCAATGGCGGCGAAGGCCTCAGCCCACGAAACCGGCTTGAGGCGACCGTCGACGCGCAGATACGGACGGTCGAGGCGCTGCGTGCGCAGGCCGTCCCAGATGAAGCGCGTCTTGTCCGAGATCCACTCTTCATTGACCGCCTCGTTGAGGCGCGGCAGCACGCGCATCACTTCGCGGCCGCGCGTGTCAACGCGGATGTTCGAACCGACGGCATCCATGACGTCGATCGACTCGGTCTTGGTCAGTTCCCAGGGACGGGCCTGGAAGGCATAGGGCTTGGAGGTCAGCGCGCCGACCGGGCAAAGGTCGATGACGTTGCCCTGCAGCTCCGACGAAAGCGCCTTCTCGAGATAGGTCGTGATCTCGGCGTCCTCGCCACGGCCGATCAGGCCGAGCTCGGAGATGCCGGCGACTTCCGTGGTGAAGCGGACGCAACGCGTGCAGTGGATGCAGCGGTTCATCGACGTCTTCACCAGCGGGCCGATATGCTTGTCTTCGACGGCGCGCTTGTTCTCGGCGAAGCGGTTCTTGTCCACGCCATAGGCCATGGCCTGGTCCTGCAGATCGCACTCGCCGCCCTGATCGCAGATCGGGCAGTCCAGCGGGTGGTTGATCAGCAGGAACTCCATCACGCCTTCGCGTGCCTTCTTCACCATGGGCGACTTGGTGAGCATGACCGGCGGCTCGCCGTTCGGGCCCGGACGCAGGTCGCGCACGTTCATGGCGCAGGAAGCGGTCGGCTTCGGCGGTCCGCCCTTTACCTCGACGAGGCACATGCGGCAATTGCCGGCGATCGACAGACGCTCGTGGAAGCAGAAACGCGGCACTTCGGCGCCCGCAGCTTCCGCCGCCTGCAGCAGCGTGTAGTCCGGCGGAACGTCGACTTCGATGCCGTCAACGATAATCTTGGCCATGATTTACTCCGCCGCTTCCATCATCTGCCGTTCGACCGGCCTGGGGTTGCGGGAATAGAGGTCGATCCGCTCCTCGATCTCGTGCCGGAAATGCCGGATCAGGCCCTGGATGGGCCATGCCGCGGCGTCGCCGAGCGCGCAGATCGTGTGGCCTTCGACCTGGGTCGTGACCTGGAGGAGCATGTCGATTTCGCGCTTCTCGGCTTCGCCGCGCGCCATGCGGTCGATCACGCGCCACATCCAGCCGGTGCCTTCGCGGCACGGCGTGCACTGGCCGCAGCTCTCATGCTTGAAGAAGTAAGCGATGCGGGCGATGGCGCGGATGACGTCGGTCGACTTGTCCATGACGAGCACGCCGGCCGTGCCGAAGCTCGACTTCACGGCGCGGGTGCCGTCGAAGTCCATGATGAGGTCTTCGCACTGGTCGGCCGGGATGATCGGGCAGGAAGCGCCGCCGGGGATGATCGCCTTCAGATTATCCCAGCCGCCGCGAATGCCGCCGCCATGCTTCTCGATCAATTCCTTGAACGGGATGCCCATCGCCTCTTCGACGATGCAGGGGGTGTTCACATGGCCGGAGATGCCGAACAGCTTGGTGCCGACATTGTTGGCGCGACCGATCGAGGAGAACCAGGCGGGACCGCGACGCAGGATGGTCGGGGCGACCGCGATGCTCTCGACGTTGTTGACCGTCGTCGGGCAGCCATAGAGACCGACATTCGCCGGGAACGGCGGCTTCAGGCGCGGCTGGCCCTTCTTGCCTTCAAGGCTTTCGAGCAGAGCCGTCTCTTCGCCGCAGATATAGGCGCCGGCGCCATGGGCGACATAGATATCCATGTCCCAGCCATGGACGTTGTTCTTGCCGATCAGGCGCGCGTCATAGGCCTGGTCGATGGCGGCCTGCAGATGCTCGCGCTCGCGGATGAATTCACCGCGCACATAGATGTAGGCGACATGGGCGCCCATCGCGAAGCCGGCAATCAGCGCGCCTTCGACGAGATGGTGCGGGTCGTGGCGCAGGATCTCGCGATCCTTGCAGGTACCCGGCTCGGATTCATCGGCATTGATGACGAGGTAGTGCGGCCGGCCGTCGTTCTGCTTGGGCATGAACGACCATTTCAGGCCAGTCGGGAAACCGGCGCCGCCACGGCCGCGCAGGCCCGAGGCCTTCATCTGGTCGACGATCCAGTCGCGTCCAGCCTCGAGGATGGTCTTGGTGCCATCCCACGAGCCGCGCTTCAGCGCGCCCTGCAGGCCCCAGTCATGATGACCGTAGATATTCGTGAAGATGCGGTCTTTGTCCGAAAGCATCGTCCGCCCCTCTACTCTTTCTTGCCCGCGTCCGGGCGGACGGCAGGGTCCGACGCCGGTACGGTCTGGTTGACCTGATTGGGAACCTTTTCCTTGTCGGCCTCGCCCTGCGCCTTGACGGCGGGAGCAACGGGCGGCTCGGCAGGCTTATTGTCGACGGGAGCGGGATTGGCTGCGGCGCGGGCGGCTTCCTCGGCAGCGGCTGCGCGGGCGGCGATCGCCTCGCGGGCTGCGGCCAGGCCGGCGCCCTGGCCGACCATCGATCCGTCATAGAGTTCCGGGGTCGTCAGCGCGCGGAAGCCACCGACGGGCGCCGAATGATGGCGCTCGATTTGCGGACCGGGCTTGATCGGCCGGTCCGCCTGGATGTCGTCGATCAGCTTGTCGAGGGTCTCGACCGTCAGATCTTCGTAGGTATCCGGCACGATCTGCAGCATGGGCGCGTTCACGCAGGCGCCGAGGCACTCGACTTCTTCCCACGACAGATTGCCATCGGCCGAGACGTGGAACGGCTCGGGATGGATGCGCTCGCGGCAGCGGTCGATCAGCTTGTTGGCGCCACGCAGCATGCAGGGCGTGGTGCCGCAGACCTGGATGTGCGCCTTCTTGCCGACCGGGGCCAGCAGGAACATCGTGTAGAAGGTGGCAACCTCGAGGACGCGGATATAGGGCATGTCGAGGAACTCGCCGACCCAACGGATCGCGGGTTCCGACACCCAGCCTTCCTGCTCCTGAATGCGCCAGAGCAGCGGAATGACGGCAGAGGCCTGCTTCCCTTCCGGGAACTTCAGCAACTGCTTTTCAGCCCAGGCCAGATTGTCCGGCGAGATGGCGAAGCTTTGCGGCTGCTCGGATGCGAGACGACGTACGGACATTAGCGGTCAACCTCTCCGAACACGATATCGATGGAGCCCAGCACCGCGGAGACGTCGGCCAGCATGTGGCCACGGCACAAGAAGTCCATCGACTGGAGATGCGCGAAACCGGGAGCGCGGATCTTGCAGCGATATGGCTTGTTCGAGCCGTCCGCCACCAGATAGACGCCGAATTCGCCCTTCGGCGCCTCGACGGCCGCGTACACCTCGCCGGCGGGCACATGGTAGCCCTCGGTGTAGAGCTTGAAGTGATGAATCAGCGCTTCCATCGAGCGCTTCATCTCGCCGCGCTTCGGCGGAACGATTTTGTTGTCGGTGTAGGAAACCGGGCCAGTCTTCTCGGTGCCGAGCAGGCGCTTCACGCACTGCTTCATGATCCGGATCGACTCGCGCATCTCCGCCATGCGGACGAGATAGCGATCATAATTGTCGCCATGCACGCCGGTCGGGATGTCGAATTCGAGTTCCGAATAGCACTCGTAAGGCTGTGAACGGCGCAGATCCCATGCTGCGCCCGTGCCGCGGATCAGCACGCCCGAATAGCCCCACTTCCAGGCCTCTTCCTGCGTCAGCACGCCGATATCGACATTGCGCTGCTTGAAGATGCGGTTGCCCGTGACGAGACGATCGAGATCGTCGAGCCGGCGCAGATAGGGATCGCAGAAATCGCCGATATCGCGGACGAGCTGCTCCGGGATGTCCTGGTGGACGCCGCCGGGCCGGAAATACGCAGCGTGCATCCGGGAGCCGGACGCGCGCTCGTAGAAGATCATCAGCTTTTCGCGTTCCTCGAAGCCCCAGAGCGGCGGCGTCAGCGCGCCGCAGTCCATCGCCCAGGTCGTCACATTCAGGATGTGCGACAGGAGACGGCCCATCTCGGAGAAGAGGACACGGATCAGCTGGCCACGCTTCGGCACTTCGATCTCGAGCATCTTTTCGACGGCGAGCGCGAAGGCATGCTCCTGGTTCATCGGCGCGGCATAGTCGAGCCGGTCGAAATAGGGCACCGCCTGAAGATAGGTCTTGGTCTCGATCAGCTTCTCGGTGCCGCGATGCAGCAGGCCGATATGCGGATCGACGCGATCGACGATTTCACCATCGAGCTCCAGCACCAGACGCAGCACGCCGTGCGCGGAAGGATGCTCGGGACCGAAGTTGATATTGAATGGACGAACCTGGGCTTCTGCCATGGGTGCCTCAGCTCGGCTTCTGTTCGGGCTTGGGAGCTTCCTTGGCCTTCTCGTCGCCCGGCAGCACGTAGTCCGTGCCTTCCCAGGGGGAGAGGAAGTCAAAGTCGCGGAATTCCTGCGTCAGCTTGACGGGCTCGTACACGACCCGCTTCTGCTGGTCGTCATAGCGAACCTCGACATAGCCGGTCAGCGGAAAATCCTTGCGCAGCGGATGTCCTTCGAAGCCGTAGTCGGTGAGCAGGCGGCGCAGGTCCGGGTGACCGGTGAACAGGATGCCGTACATGTCATAGGCTTCGCGCTCGAACCAGTCCGCGCCCGGAAGCACGGAGGTGATCGAGCGAACCGGCGTCACGTCATCCGTCTCCAGCTTCAGCCGGATGCGGAGGTTCCGCGTCGGGCTCAGCAGGTGATAGACGACGTCGAAACGCATCTCGCGCTGCGGGTAGTCGACACCGCAGACATCGATGATGCTGATGAAGCCGGTATTCGCATCGCGCTGGAGCCAGGTGACGAGATCGAGGATCGCGTCGCGCTGCACGGTGACGGTGAGCTCGCCATAGGCGACCTCGAAGCCGATAACATCGCTCGCGCGCTGCGCGACGATGTAGTCACCGAGCTCTTTGAGGGTCTCTTCCATGCTGTACCTTCAGCGCTCGATGGTGCCGGTGCGGCGGATCTTCTTCTGCAGCAGCAGAACGCCATAGAGCAGCGCCTCGGCCGTCGGCGGACAGCCCGGAACGTAGATGTCGACGGGGACGACGCGGTCGCAGCCGCGCACCACCGAATAGGAATAGTGATAGTAGCCGCCGCCATTGGCGCAGCTGCCCATCGAGATGACGTAGCGCGGCTCCGGCATCTGGTCGTAGACCTTGCGGAGCGCGGGCGCCATCTTGTTGGTCAAGGTGCCGGCGACGATCATCACGTCCGACTGGCGCGGCGAACCGCGCGGCGCGAAGCCGAAGCGCTCGACGTCGTAACGCGGCATCGAGACCTGCATCATCTCGACGGCGCAGCAGGCGAGGCCGAACTGCATCCACATCAGCGAGCCGGTACGAGCCCAGGTGATCAGGTCGTCAGCGGCGGCGACCAGGAAGCCCTTGTCGGCCAGCTCGTTGTTGACGTCCATGAAAAAGGGATCGTCATGGCCCAGCGGGCGGCCAGACGCATCGACAAGCCCCTTCGGCCGCTGCGCGACCTGGGTGCCAGAGGTTCCGCTCAATCCCATTCGAGCGCTCCCTTCTTCCATTCGTAGATGAAGCCGATCGTGAGCACGGCCAGGAAGCTCATCATCGACCAGAAGCCGAACCAGCCGAGATCCCCGAACACGACGGCCCACGGGAACAGGAAGGCGACTTCGAGATCAAAGATGATGAACAGAATTGCGACGAGATAGAACCGGACGTCGAACTTCATGCGCGCATCGTCGAAGGCGTTGAAGCCGCACTCATAGGCGGAGAGCTTCTCGGGATCCGGATTGCGATAGGCGACAAGGAACGGTGAAATCAGCAGCGCCAGACCGATCACGAGGGCGATCCCGAGGAACACGACGATCGGAAGGTATTCGCGCAACAGGTCTTCCATGAATCCGGCTCCGTTGCTCCATCCCGAGCAGCCGCGCCGCTGCCTCAGGATGGTGCGGCGCAAAAAGGCCGCCAAGCGTTTCACTCAACTACGATATCGGCCGGCCGCGAAAAGGCGGCGATCCGCCGGGGCGGCGGTCGAAACATGAGGCGAGGCTTATCGGAGGCGAACAGACGTGGCAAGCCCCAAGCCCACTCGGAGGAAGCGCCCTGGAGCCCCACCGTAGCGCATCCCGGCTGAAAACCGGCAAAAATTAGAACTGGAAGAATGAAAGCAATCGGGTGTGCGGCGAGATGTCCCGCCGAAAGGCGCGGAAACCGCCCGATTGCCGGCGGAAACCGAGAGTTCACCATAAGGGCGGCTTTCCATAAAAATGGGGGCGAATCGCCCCCATTTTTCTCAGCCTGTGCTTCCGGAGATACGGTCCCGCCTGCGCCGTCAGCGCCGCCCTATCGCGCGCCCGAAACCTGATTCTTCAGCATGCCGATTATGGCCGTCAGGATCGCGCCGCCGGCACCGCCGCCAACGATGTCCGTGACGATCTTGCCGATGTCCATGCCGGCCATCGCGGCACCCGCGTCCGGAGCAGCGCCACCCATCACGGCCTGCAGAATCTGGCCCAGAATAATGCCGCCGACGCCGCCGGCGATCGAATTCCCGGTCGTCCCGAGGCTCCTCTCCTTGAGCGCCGCGCCGGCCGCGTTGCCGCCAATCAGGCCGGCAACCACCTGTAGGATCAAAGGCAGTAGAGTTTCCATGAGAACCCCCTGATATGCCGACCGGATTCGAATCATTCGTGACCGAGATCAGCAACAGGATGATAAACTTGTCACGGTTCTCGATCTAATCTTATCGTCATTGCGCCGCAGCATAAGTATTCGTCTCCGGCAGGCATCCTGCTGGCGCCGTTCGGCCCGATATCAACATCGCGACCACACCAGCCAGGTAGGGCCTCAAGCGTCCTTCGCCGGAATCCCGCCCTGGTTTCGCGGCGGGGCACCACGAGCCGGCGTCGGCGCGCTGCCGGGCAGCAGCCCGATGATGACGGCGGCGATCACTAGGCCCCCGACTGTCAGCAGAACCCTGTCCATGGCCACGGGAAGCGGATGCGCGGCGGGCCCGAGATCGAAGGCGAGCGCCACGGCTGTCAGGCAGAAGGTCCACGCGCCATAGCGCTTGGCGCCGATCGTCAGCATGGCGAACACGAGCCCGCCGACGAGCAACGCATGGAGCCAGGCGGCGCTGGCCCAGCCGAGGATCAATCCGCCCGCCGCGGCGCCGAGCAGGCTGCCGACGCCGCGCTGCTTCATGCGGCGCAGCGTCTCGGCCCGGGTCGGCTTGAGAACGCGGAGCGCCGCGGCCGGGAGCCATCCCGGATGCGAGCTTGGCACGAAGACCGCCGCCAGCGAGCCGAGCAGGCTCGTCACCGCCGCAGCGCCGAGAAAGCGCGTAGCGGCAGCCTCCCCTTCTCCCTTCGGAGCGGGCTTCGCCGGCGCCCTGGGAAGGACAGCGGCCGCGACGAGGCCGCCCCAAAGCGCGCCAGCGAGAAAGAGCCCGCCATAGGTCAGCCATCCGCCCGCGGGCATTTGACCGACCGCCAGGAAGAAGGCCAGCGCGCCCAATGCCACCGGCAGGCGCAGGGGGCCACCCCGGAGCTCGGCGGCAGCCTGCGCGAGCGCGGCCAGAATGGCGACGATGAAGAAGGCGGGGCTGCCGAGCGCGATGCTTGCGCCGAGGCCTGCGAAGAAGCTCAGGATCAGCGCGGAGGCCCCGAGCGTGGCAAACGGCCGGACAAGCGGCACGGTCGGGAAAGAAACGATCAGCAGGTACGCGCCAAAGGCGGCAACGGAACCGTTCCCGGCCTCCTCGACGGCGATGCCCACGGCCCATGGCGCCACCACGGCCAGCGCCAGCAGGAGCGAGCGCCGGATCCTGGCAAGATCTGCGCTTGGGGATGGCGGGGCAATGTCGGTTGGCATCGGCGGGCTCTCTTGGGAAAGACGGCTCCGCGCAGTCATAGAGGCACAGGCGAGATATGCAACCACCGCGCGAGCGCAACGCACGGCGCGCGCCAACTGCTGCAAAATGATGTCGATGGAGATTGGAAAAAATGGCGGGAGTGACGGGGCTCGAACCCGCGACCTCCGGCGTGACAGGCCGGCGCTCTAACCAACTGAGCTACACCCCCGCGGGTGCCCCTTTCGGGTCAATACGGCCTTGGCCGCATCGTGCAGAGAAACCGGAAGCGGATCGAACCCGAGAGGTCCGTGATGGCTTCCAATCCTTATCCAAGCCGATGGATGCAGTGCAATCCGAGGCTTGGTAAAATGAATGGCGGGAGTGACGGGGCTCGAACCCGCGACCTCCGGCGTGACAGGCCGGCGCTCTAACCAACTGAGCTACACCCCCGCTGGGGTCCCCTTCCGGGGGCGCCGCAGCTCGTCGCCGCGTCGTGTTGAGCGCTGAAGTACGGTACCGACCTATCCAAGTCAAGCACGCGATCCAGCGGTATTGTGGAAAACCGGATAAGCCGGCGAAAACCGCTGGAACCGGCCAAAAGCGCCCTTCCCTGCGTATGGACTAGGCGACTGGATGCGCATGAGCCGCACATTTCATGCACCCGGCCGAGAGGGCTTACGGCGAAATCGACACAGAGGCCCCAAGGAAGGGATTGCGAGCCCAACAAGGGGGACCAGAGCAGGGAAGAGGAGAGATGGGCGCAGGAGGCCGGCGCGCGTGGCGCGGAGGCATGGTGGGCGATGAGAGACTCGAACTCCCGACATCCTCGGTGTAAACGAGGCGCTCTACCAACTGAGCTAATCGCCCGCAGTGTCCTGCAGCGCCGAGACGTGTAGGCGAAAAGCGCCCTGCCTTACAAGTCCGGAAAGCGGGCCTTTCCGTCGCACGCACAAAATAAAACGGCCTCGCGCGGGAAGCGCAAGGCCGTAGAAACCCAACAAGCCAGGAATGGCTTAGTTGACGGCGTCCTTCAGGCCCTTGCCGGCCTTGAACTTCGGCGTCTTGGAAGCGGCGATCTGGATCGTCTCGCCGGTACGCGGATTGCGGCCTTCGCTCGCGGCGCGCGCGGCGACGCTAAAATTGCCGAAGCCAATGATCTTGACCTCGTCACCCGACTTCAGGGCAGCCGTGATCACGTCGAACGTGGCGTCGACAGCCTCGGCGGCGGCGGCCTTGGACGTGCCGGTACGCTCGGCGACGGCAGCGATGAGATCGTTCTTGTTAGCCATGGATGATCCTTTCTCAGGTCTTGAGCCGGGACGATTCGCATGACCCGACCGAGCGCGAGAAATCACTGAAAACGAGGCCAAAGGCAAGCGAAACTGGCGGAATTCTGCGCTTTTGACCGATATTTCGGTGAAATTGCACATGAAAACGCCCGCCGAGGTGGCGGGCGTCTCCGTTTTCGCAGGATTGAGCCGTTAGTGAGCGGTAAGAGCCGATGCCGGATCGTCCTCGGCAACGACCGTTTTATCGGCCACCACCTTGCTCTCATCCCATGTGATCGGCTCCGGCTTGCGCACCAGAGCGTGTGCCAGAACATCGTCCATACGGGCGACCGGAATGATCTCGAGGCCGTTCTTCACATTGTCCGGGATCTCGGCGAGATCCTTGGCATTGTCCTCGGGAATCATCACCGTCTTGATCCCGGCGCGAAGCGCCGCGAGCAGCTTTTCCTTCAATCCGCCGATCGGCAGGACGCGACCGCGCAGCGTGATCTCACCCGTCATGGCGACGTCCTTGCGGACGGCGATGCCAGTCATGGTCGAGACGATCGCCGTCACCATCGCGATGCCGGCCGAAGGTCCATCCTTGGGCGTCGCGCCTTCCGGCACGTGCACGTGGATGTCGCGCCGGTCGAACAGCGGCGGCTCGATGCCGAAATCGACGGCCCTCGAGCGGACATAGGATGCCGCCGCCGAGATCGATTCCTTCATCACGTCGCGCAGGTTGCCGGTGACGGTCATGCGGCCCTTGCCGGGCATCATGACGCCTTCGATCGTCAGGATCTCGCCGCCGA
The DNA here is from genome assembly GCF_044452255.1 of Kaistia sp. UC242_56. Lineage (NCBI taxonomy): Bacteria > Pseudomonadati > Pseudomonadota > Alphaproteobacteria > Hyphomicrobiales > Kaistiaceae > Kaistia > Kaistia sp. UC242_56. The sequence goes on along the minus strand of NZ_JBIOAN010000002.1, from coordinate 2,192,138 downwards.
CTTCCGTCCAGGCGAGGCCTGTCACGACGCCGACCTGATCCTCGAGCTCCGCCTCGCCGTAGCGATAATGCGGAACGCCGAGATATTCCTCGACGACCTTCTCGTTGACCTCGACCGACTTCACCTTCTTCAGCAGGATGTCCTTGACCGCCTTGCGGGCCAACGTGGCCAACTCGCGCTCAAGACTCCGGACGCCGGCTTCCCGCGTGTAGCGACGGATGACGAAACGCAGCGCCTCGTCGTCCAGCGAGAACTCCTTGTCGTTCAGGCCGTGGTTCTTCACGACCTTCGGCAACAGGTGGTTCTTGGCGATCGCCAGCTTCTCATCCTCGGTGTATCCGGCGATCCGGATGATCTCCATACGGTCCATCAACGGGCCGGGGATGTTCAGCGTGTTGGCGGTCGTCACGAACATCACGTTCGACAGGTCGTAGTCGACCTCGAGGTAATGATCGTTGAACGTGCTGTTCTGCTCCGGATCCAACACCTCGAGCAGCGCCGAAGACGGATCGCCGCGGAAGTCCTGGCCCATCTTGTCGATCTCGTCGAGCAGGAAGAGCGGATTGGCCTTCTTCGCCTTCTTCATCGACTGGATGACCTTGCCAGGCATCGAACCGATATAGGTGCGCCGATGGCCACGGATCTCGGCCTCGTCGCGCACGCCGCCGAGCGACATGCGGACATATTCACGGCCGGTTGCCTTGGCGATCGAACGAGCCAGCGAGGTCTTGCCGACGCCCGGAGGGCCGACGAGGCACAGGATCGGCCCCTTCAGCGTGTTGGCGCGGCTCTGCACGGCCAGATACTCGATGATCCGGTCCTTGACCTTGTCGAGGCTGTAGTGATCGGCATCGAGCACCTCCTGCGCGAAACGCAGGTCGTGCTTGACCTTGGAGCGCTTGCCCCACGGAATGCCGAGCAGCCAGTCGAGATAGTTGCGGACCACCGTCGCCTCGGCCGACATCGGCGACATCTGGCGGAGCTTCTTCAGCTCGCCCATCGCCTTCTCGTTGGCTTCCTTCGACAGCTTGGTCTTGGCGATGCGCTCCTCGAGTTCGGCGAGTTCGTCCTTGCCGTCCTCCTGGTCGCCCAGTTCTTTCTGGATCGCCTTCATCTGCTCGTTCAGATAGTACTCGCGCTGAGTCTTCTCCATCTGCCGCTTGACGCGGGAGCGGATGCGCTTTTCCACCTGAAGAACCGAAATCTCGCTCTCCATCAGGCCCAGCACACGCTCCAGGCGCGCGCCAACGGTCGGCAGAGCCAGAATGGCCTGCTTCTCCGGGATCTTGATGGCGAGATGCGAGGCGACCGTGTCGGCCAGCTTCGAATAATCGTCGATCTGCGTGACCGCGCCAACGACCTCGGGCGAGACCTTCTTGTTCAGCTTCACATAATTCTCGAACTCGGTAACCACCGAGCGCGACAGAGCCTCGACCTCGACCTTGTCGCCGAAGTCGTCGACAAGCACCGTGGCATAGGCCTCGTAATAGGATTCATGGTCGGTGTAGCGCTGGATCTCGGCCCGGGCGATGCCCTCGACCAGAACCTTGACGGTTCCGTCCGGCAGCTTCAGCAGCTGCAGCACGCTGGCGAGCGTGCCAACGGGGAAGATCGCCTCCGGCGACGGATCGTCGTCGCTGGCATTCTGCTGGGTCGCCAGCAGGATCTGCTTGTCCGCCCGCATCACCTCTTCCAGCGCACGGATCGACTTTTCTCGCCCGACGAAAAGCGGCACGATCATATGCGGGAACACGACGATGTCACGCAGCGGCAGGACCGGATAGAGTTCGTCGCCTGCTTCGAGGCCGATCGAACGCTTGGTATCAGCTGTCATGAGGCATTCCTTTCGAACCGGGTACGGCCCAAATTTGGCACCGTTCGGCTTGGGAGATGAGCCACCGGCTTGGGAGGATTAGCCGGCGGATCGACTCAGGGGTCGGAGCATCTTGCGATGCGTTGTCCATTAGGTGGCGTTGCACCATCGGGGTGTCAAGTTGTCCGGGCGATGCAGAATGCGGTTCCGATCCGGGTTTTCGTCGGCAGCCTTAGGACAGAGCACCTGCCCTGCCCGCTGTTGCCGCAAAGCCGCAGGAAATCGGCCGAAACGAGCGGTAGCTCCGTGGGATAGGCCATCGAAAGCGACAGCCCACGCTCGATCTGGGCCGAAGACAAAAAAACGGCGGGGACATGCCCCGCCGTTCAAATCGCTATGGCAGCCTGCGTTTACGCGCCGGCGCTGGCAACGGCATCTTCCTGCCGCTCCGCATAGATGTAGAGCGGGCGGGCCGAACCGTCGACGACCTCGGCCGAGATGACGACTTCCTGCACGCCGTCGAGGCCGGGCAGGTCGAACATCGTCTCGAGCAGGATCGCTTCCATGATCGAGCGGAGACCGCGGGCGCCGGTCTTGCGCTCGATGGCCTTCTTGGCGATGGCCGACAGAGCGTCGGGATGAAACGTCAGCTCGACATTCTCCATCTCGAACAGACGCTGGTACTGCTTGACCAGAGCGTTCTTGGGCTCGGTCAGGATCGTGATCAGCGCCGGCTCGTCGAGATCCTCGAGCGTCGCCAGGACCGGCAGACGACCGACGAACTCCGGGATCAGGCCGAACTTCAGCAGATCCTCTGGCTCGACATTGCGGAACAGCTCGCCGGTGCGGCGATCTTCCGGCGCCGAAACCCGGGCGCCGAAGCCGATCGAGGTCGAGCGGCCGCGATCCGAGATGATCTTCTCGAGACCCGCGAAGGCGCCGCCACAGATGAACAGGATGTTCGTCGTGTCGACCTGCAGGAATTCCTGCTGCGGGTGCTTGCGACCGCCCTGGGGCGGCACGGAGGCAACCGTGCCTTCCATGATCTTCAGAAGCGCCTGCTGAACGCCCTCGCCCGACACGTCGCGCGTGATGGACGGGTTGTCCGACTTGCGGGAGATCTTGTCGACCTCGTCGATATAGACGATGCCGCGCTGGGCCCGCTCGACGTTGTAGTCAGCCGACTGCAGCAGCTTGAGGATGATGTTCTCGACATCCTCGCCGACATAACCGGCCTCGGTCAGGGTCGTCGCGTCGGCCATCGTGAACGGCACGTCGAGGATGCGGGCGAGCGTCTGCGCGAGCAGCGTCTTGCCGCAACCGGTCGGGCCGATCAGCAGGATGTTCGACTTGGACAACTCGACGTCGTTGTTCTTCGCCGCGTGGTTCAGCCGCTTGTAGTGGTTGTGAACGGCAACCGACAGCACGCGCTTGGCGTGGCGCTGGCCGATCACATAATCATCGAGGACCGCGCAGATCTCGAGCGGCGTGGGAACGCCGTCGCGCGATTTCACCAGCGAGGACTTCGATTCCTCGCGAATGATGTCCATGCACAGCTCGACGCATTCATCGCAGATGAACACCGTCGGGCCTGCGATCAGCTTGCGCACCTCATGCTGGCTCTTGCCGCAAAACGAGCAATAGAGCGTATTCTTGGTGTCGCTTCCGCTGACTTTGCTCATCCGTCTACCTCGCTGTCGTTCAGGCTCGGAACCTCCAAACGACTTTCTTCGATGTCTCTTCCGGCTCGACTTCCGCCCAGCCAGCGGTCGAAAATTCGGACCCTGCTGTCCCTACCGACGGAGACAATCCGAAGATTGTGATCCAATCATGCTAATCGCGACATGATCAATATATACTTAATGTCGCGGTCGGCTGACGAACAGCCGACCTAGCTCCGGAAGGGCGGATCCCAGCGTGATCCGGTCAGTCCTTCTTGATCGCGTCGAGCGCGTCGCGGCTCGTCAGGACCTGGTCGATCAGGCCGAATTCGACGGCCCGCTCGGCGACCATGAAGTTGTCGCGCTCGAGCGCGTCTTCAACGGTCTTCATGTCCTGACCCGTGTGATGCACATAGATCTCGTTGAGCCGCTTGCGCAGGCTCTCGACCTCACGGGCATGGATCAGGATGTCGGTCACCTGGCCCTGGTAGCCGCCGGAGGGCTGGTGCACCATGACGCGGGCGTTCGGCAGCGCGAAGCGCATGCCCTTCTCGCCGGCCGTCAGGAGCAGCGAACCCATCGAGGCAGCCTGTCCGACGCAGAGCGTCGACACGGCCGGCTTGATGAACTGCATCGTGTCGTAGATCGCCAGGCCGGACGAGACGACGCCGCCCGGCGAGTTGATATACATCGCGATCTCTTTCTTCGGGTTCTCGGCCTCGAGGAAGAGAAGCTGGGCGGTGATCAGCGTCGCCATGTAGTCCTCGACGGGACCCGTGACGAAAATGATCCGCTCCTTCAGCAGTCGCGAATAAATGTCATAAGCGCGTTCGCCACGGTTGGTCTGCTCGACCACCATCGGAACCAGAGTACTCATATAGAGGTCGACAGGATCTTTCATGATCTTCCTTCGGCGCAGTGGACTGCCACAAATACCTTGAGATGCCCCGGCCCGACCTCACTCGGTACGACCGATTCCCGGGGCTCGAAGGCCCATACATATGGTACGCCGACTGCGTTCGAAAGGGGTGGCGGAAGGCCCTTTCGCAGATCGTCATCCCCGACGCGGTCGAGATCGCAGATCCCCGTCGCATCGCTACCGTTCCGCCGGCGCGTCGGATACCCCGGCTTTGGCCGGAGTATCCTTGTCGTGATGGACGCGGGCTTGCCCGGTCCTAAGGTCTCAGCAAAAGCCGATCAGGCCTTCGCTTCTTCCTCGTCATCCTTCATCAGGTCTTCGCGCGACACCGTCTTGTCGGTGATCTCCGCGAGGCCCAGAACGTAGTCGACAACCTTCTCTTCGAAGATCGGCGCGCGCAGGCTTGCCAGCGCGTCCGGGTTCTCGCGGTAGAAGTCGTAAACCTGCTTTTCCTGGCCCGGGAACTGACGGATCCGGTCGACGAGAGCGCGCTGCACTTCCTCGTCGGTGACCTGGATCGAGTTCTGCTCGCCGATTTCCGACAGCACGAGGCCAAGGCGCACGCGGCGCTCGGCGATCTTGCGGTAGTCGGCCTTGGCGGCTTCTTCCGTCGTGTCCTCGTCGGCGAAGCTGCGGCCCGAACGCTGCAGATCCTGGGTGACCTGGTTCCAGACGTTCTGGAATTCCTGTTCAACCATGGTCGGCGGCAGTTCGAAGGCATGCTTCTCGTCGAGCTGGTCGAGCAGCTGGCGCTTGACCTTCGTGCGGGTCGCGGAGCCGAGCTGGCTCTCGAGCTGCTGGCGCATCGTTGCCTTCAGCTCATCGAGCGACTCGATGCCGAACTTCTTCGCCCATTCGTCGTCGATGGTCGTCTCGGCAGGAGCCGACACTTCCTTGACGACGACGTCGAAGGTAGCAGCCTTGCCGGCCAGCTGCTTCGCGCCGTATTCCTCGGGGAAGGTCACGTTCAGGACGCGCTCTTCACCGGCCTTGGCGCCAGCGAGCTGCTCCTCGAAGCCCGGGATGAAGCGGCCGGAGCCGATCGTCACGAACGCATTGTCGTCGGCGCCGCCCTCGAAGGGCTCGCCGTCGAGCTTGCCGAGATAGGAAATGGTCAGGCGGTCGCCATCGGCAGCCGCGCCATCCTTCGGCGCATATTCAGCGGAATCGCGCGCGAGCCGCTTGAGCTCGGTCTCGACTTCCTCGTCGGAGACTTCCGCAACCGGACGCTCGATCTTGATGCCCTTGAAATCACCGAGTTCGAACTTCGGCAGGACTTCATAGGTCATCTTGTAGGCGAGGTCCTTCTTACCGGCGAGCACTTCGCCAGCATCGGACTCGTCCTCGGGCAGATCGAAGCTCGGCTGCATGGCAGCACGTTCGCCGCGCTCTTCAAGCGTCTTGCGAGCGTTCTCGTTCAGGACGTTCTGAACGATCTCGGCCATGGCCGACTTGCCGTAGATCCGGCGCAGATGCGCGACCGGCACTTTGCCTGGACGGAAGCCCTTGAGCTGGACCTGGCCCTTCATCTCTTCCAGACGCGCCGAAAGGCGGCTGTCGAGTTCGGTCGCCGGCACCACGATCTGGAGTTCACGTTTCAGGCCCTCTGAGAGGGTCTCGGTCACCTGCATGTTCAGCGCTTTCTGTCTTGTTCCGATCGGTCTTTGGCGTTTCGCCCGGCTGCTTTCACGGCTTATTCCGGACGTTGGTACGGGCGGAGGGACTTCGAACCCCCAAACCGCGAGGCGGCAGGACCTAAACCTGCTGTGTCTACCAATTCCACCACGCCCGCAATAACCGGTCGCAGCTAGGCTCCGGCCAAGGTGGGGCCTCTATAGCACTAGCGGTCGCAGGGTCAAACGAAAAGCCGCGCAAACACACGGGGAAGCGCGTCCGCCAGGTCATCCGCGATCAAACCGCGCCCGAGAACCACGCCGGCGTCGCCATGCAACCATACAGCCGCGGCCGCTGCCTCGAAGGCGGGCATCCCTTCCGCGAGCAGGCCGGTGATCATGCCGGCCAGCGTATCGCCCGATCCGGCGGTTGCAAGAAAGGGCGGCGCATTGTCGGCGATCGCCGCGCGGCCCGCCGGTTCCGCGACGGTGGTGTCGGCGCCTTTCAGCAAAACGATGGCGCCGGAGCGCGCCGCCGCCTGGCGGGCGCGATCGAGCTTGCCGGGCAGGCTCGCCAGATCCGGGAACAGCCGCGCAAACTCGCCGTCATGCGGCGTCAGCACGACCGGTGCGCTCCGCTGGCGAATGGCCGCGAAGAGCCGTTCCGGATCCTCGCGGAATGCCGAAATGCCATCCGCGTCCAGAACGATCGAAGCGTCGGACGCCAAAGCCGCCTCGACCAAGGGCAGCGAAACGTCGACTGGGCCGAGGCCAGGGCCGATCGCAACGGCGTTCAGTCGCTTGTCGGCAAGCAGTTCCGACAGCCCTGTGGCCCCTTCCATGCGCTTCAGCATGATCGAGGTCAGATGCGCCGCGTGGACCGCGAGCGCGTCGGGCGGCGACGCCACCGTCACCAGCCCTGCCCCGATGCGCAGCGCGGCACGCGCAACCAGCCGCGCCGCCCCCGTCTGCGTCATGCCGCCGGAAACGACAAGGGCGTGGCCGCGATCATATTTGTGGCCATCCACCTTCGGCGTCGGCAGATGCGGCAACCACAGTTCAGGCCGGTTGAGCGCAGCGCGGGGCCGGATCGAATCCAGAACCTGCGGACGGATGCCGATATCCGCCACCGTGAGGCGGCCGGCATGCGCCCTGCCCGGCATCAGCACATGGCCGGGCTTCGGGCGGAAGAAGGTGACGCTGTCGTCGGCACGGACCGCGACGCCCAGCACCTGCCCCGTCCCGCCATGGATGCCGCTTGGCAGGTCGACGGCGACGACGCGCGCCCTGGACGCATTGATCGCGGCGATCGCGGCAGCCGAAGGACCTTCGATCGGCCGATCGAGGCCGGCGCCGAACAGCGCGTCGATGATCAAGTCCGCGCTGGCGAAATCGAGGTCGCCGAGCGGCAATGTCTCGCCGCGCCATTCGGCGGCAGCCAGCGCCGCATCGCCCTTGAGGGCAGCGATCGAGCCAAGCAGACCCAGTTGAACGCGGTATCCGCGCGCCATCAGGATTCGCCCCGCGACAAAGCCATCGCCGCCATTATTGCCGGGGCCGCAGGCAATCGCGATGCGCGTTCCAAGCGGCGATCGCGCGGCGACGTCGGCCACCGCGCGGCCCGCCGCTTCCATCAGGACGATGCCCGGCGTGCCGGATGCAATCGTCAGGCGGTCGGCTTCAGCCATCTCGGCCGGGTCCAATAGCTCGATCATACCTCTTCGCCCTCCTCTGAACCGAACCGGCAGACAGCCGGTCGGCCTGCGCGCCTTCGGGGCAGAGTGGCGCGGCACCGGCAGGGCCGCAACCGCCTGCACGGCATGGGACCAAGCTATCCGACCCCAATTCCGGACTTTGTGGCGGAGGATACGGTTGTTCATTTGCCGCGCTGCGATAAGTTCTCCGCCAACCTTCACCGCCAACGGGGAACCGCCCATGACCGATCTCATCAAGATCAATGACAAGCTCTCCATCGCCGGACAGATCGAAATCGAGGATTTCGCGACGCTTGCGGGCCTCGGCTACAAGGCCGTCATCAACAATCGTCCCGAGGGCGAAGAGGCATCGCAGCCCGCCTCGGCCGAGGAAGCGGAAGCGGCCACGAACGCCGGGATGGCTTATGCCCACATTCCGGTCACGGGTCCCTCGATCAGCGAGCTCGACGTCCGCGGGCTGCAGGCCGTGCTGGCCAATACGGACGGACCGGTGCTGGCACATTGTCGCAGTGGCACGCGTTCGCTCAATCTGTTCGCGATCGGCGAAGTGCTGGATGGCCGCATGAACCGTGAGGATTTGCCCGCTTTCGGCGCCGAACACGGCATCGACATGCGTATGGCCGACGGATGGCTGGCGCGAAACGGTCGTTAAGGCAGCAGCACTAAGACGGGCTCTGTGCCAACTTGTTGTTCATTTGCCTATAAAATGGACAATTGGCGGATCGCTTTTGCGCGATACGCGCTATGATGCAATGCGATGAGCCCATTTTTCCGGCGTTTTCCAGCGAGATCGGCAATTGGCACGGAGCCTGCAAGTGATTGGCCAGGCCGGTCACATCGGCCAGGTTGGGCAGGCACTAGAGGCAAGCATTCGGAGATGCGGAGGCAATGAAAAAGATCGAAGCCATCATCAAGCCGTTCAAGCTCGATGAAGTGAAGGAAGCGCTGCAGGAAGTTGGCCTGCAAGGCATCACCGTCACCGAGGCCAAGGGCTTCGGCCGGCAGAAGGGACACACCGAGCTGTATCGCGGCGCGGAATATGTGGTCGACTTCCTGCCGAAGGTGAAGGTCGAGATCGTGCTGGGCGACGAACTCGTCGAACGCGCGGTGGACGCCATTCGCAAGGCCGCGCAAACCGGTCGCATTGGCGACGGCAAGATTTTCGTTTCCAACATCGAAGAAGCAGTTCGCATTCGCACGGGCGAAAGCGGCCTGGACGCGATCTAAGCCCCTCATTTCTCGCCGGCGACCTTTTGCCGGCACTCCCCCTCCTGCCGGCCTCGCCGGCTACCTGTTTGCCTCAGCCACGACCGGGCACAGTTCACCTGATAGAAGGAAGAGAGTTATGACGACCGCGAATGATGTCCTGAAGCTCATCAAGGAGCAGGACGTGAAGTATGTGGATTTCCGCTTCACGGATCCGCGCGGCAAGTGGCAGCATGTGACGTTCGACATCGGCATGATCGACGAAGAAATCTTCGCCGAAGGCACGATGTTCGACGGCTCGTCGATCGCCGGTTGGAAGGCCATCAACGAATCCGACATGCTGCTGATGCCCGATCCGGCAACGGCGACCATCGACCCCTTCTTCGCGCAGTCGACCCTCTCGATCGTTTGCGATGTGCTCGAGCCGACGACCGGCGAAGCCTATGACCGCGACCCGCGCGGCATTGCCAAGAAGGCCGAAGCCTACCTGAAGCAGACCAAGATCGGCGACACGATCTATGTCGGCCCGGAAGCTGAATTCTTCGTCTTCGACGACGTGAAGTTCTCGGCCACCCCGTACAACACGGGCTTCAAGCTCGACGACATCGAGCTGCCTACCAACTCCGACACCGATTACGAGAGCGGCAACCTCGGCCACCGCGTCAAGACCAAGGGCGGCTACTTCCCCGTTCCCCCGATCGACAGCCTCCAGGACATGCGCGGCGACATGCTGGCCGCGATGCAGTCCATGGGCGTCGTCGTCGAGAAGCACCACCACGAAGTGGCTTCGGCGCAGCACGAGCTGGGTGTCAAGTTCGGCACGCTCGTGACGATGGCCGACCACATGCAGATCTACAAGTACGCGATCCACAACGTCGCGAACTCGTATGGCAAGACGGCCACCTTCATGCCGAAGCCGGTTTACGGCGATAACGGCTCGGGCATGCACGTCCACCAGTCGATCTGGAAGGAAGGCAAGCCGGTCTTCGCTGGCAACGAATATGCCGACCTGTCCGAGACCTGCCTGTACTACATCGGCGGCATCATCAAGCATGCCAAGTCGCTGAACGCCTTCACCAACCCGCTGACCAACTCCTACAAGCGTCTGGTCCCGGGTTACGAGGCTCCCGTGCTGCTCGCCTACTCGGCGCGCAACCGTTCGGCTTCCTGCCGTATCCCGTTCGCGACCTCGCCCAAGGCGAAGCGCGTTGAAGTCCGCTTCCCCGATCCGGGCGCGAACCCCTACCTCGCCTTCGCAGCCATGCTCATGGCCGGCCTCGACGGCATCAAGAACAAGATCCATCCCGGCGCCGCGATGGACAAGAACCTCTATGACCTGCCCCCGAAGGAACTGAAGAAGATCCCGACGGTTTGCGGCTCGCTGCGCGAAGCGCTGACCTCGCTCGAGAAGGACCATGGCTACCTGCTCGAAGGCGGTGTCTTCTCGAAGTCGATGATCGACGCTTATATCGAGCTCAAGATGGAAGAAGTCATCCGCTTCGAGCACACCCCGCATCCGGTCGAATTCGACATGTACTTCTCGGTCTGACCGAATCAGGATGCACTATCAGCGGGGCGCCTTCGGGCGCCCCGTTTCGTTTCAACAGATTCAGCTCCCAGGAGGCACGATGACCGCCCAGAACGCGCCCGACTTTCCCCATTCGACGACCATCCCTGTCATCCGCACCATCGCCATGCCGCACGACACCAATCCGGCCGGCGACATTTTCGGCGGCTGGCTGATGTCGCAGATGGATCTGGGAGCGAGCACGATCGCGACACGCCGCGCGCGCGGGCGCACCGTGACGGCATCGGTGGATGGCATGTCGTTCCTGAGCCCGGTCTTCGTCGGCGACGAGGTCACCATCTACGGGCGCATCCTCGCGACCGGGCGGTCGTCGATGCGCGTCTTCGTCGAGGCCTGGCGGCGCAATCGTGAAAGCAATGACGTCACAAAGGTGACGGAAGCGACCTTCACCTTCGTGGCGATCGACGCCACGCGCAAATCCCGTCCGCTGCCGCCGGAAGAATAGGGCGGCGCCGACAACGCGGAGAGCCGGAAGGATCTCCCAATCTCGACCATCATCCTGAGGGGCTTCGCGTGCGCGAAGCCTCGAGGGAGGGTCCAGTAAACTCACAGCGCTGCCGGAATGCCTCGCGCTGTGGCCCAGCCGCGCCGGGAAGCCCCCTGAACCCTCCTTCCAGGCCCGGCTGCGCCGGGCACCTCAGGATGATGACAACGGTGTTTTGGGCGAAGGTTTCCTTTGGGGAGAGGTAAAGACCCCTCCCCAAGAAAATCAGACGTCGCGGAAACGCGAGACCGGCGAGCCGCCGACGGGCGAAGTCCCGATGAAGACCGAGCCCGTGAGCGGCCAGCGCTGCAGCTGCTCCTCGGTGCGGCCATCGCGCAGGCTGGTCAGGAACAGCGTCTTCATGTCCGAGCCACCAAAGGCCGGCATGGTCGGCGATGCCGCCGGAACATCGTAGCTCGCCAGCAACTCGCCTTCCGGCGAGAACTGGTTGAGCTTGGCGCCCGAAACGCCGGCACTCCAGTAATTGCCCTCGGCATCGGTCGCGCCGCCGTCCGGGCGGCCAATCGTGTCGTCGAGCACGGCAATCCGCTTGCGTTCGCTGATCTCGCCCGTCGCCGGGTCGAATGCCCAGCGGTCGATCCAGGGGCCGCGGGAATCCGAGTGGAACATGGTGCGCCCGTCCGGGCTGAAGGCGAGGCCATTGGACACCATGAGTCCGTCGATCTTCTTCTCGACGGTGCCATCCGGAGAAACACGGTAGAGCGCGCAGACCGGCTGGCGATTCGCGTCCATGGTGCCGACCCAGAAGCATCCATCCGGTCCGACCTTGCCGTCATTCAGGCGCGTATCCGGCATATCCGCTTCGATTTCGGCGAGCGTCCGGCTCTCTTCCGTCTCGGGGTCGAACAGCACGACGCTGTCGCGAAGCGCCACGACGAAACGACCGCTCTCGGTCAAGCCGAACGAGCCGACCACGGTCGGAAACCGCCAGACCTTGGTATCGCCCGTCGCGAGGTCGACCGCGTGGATCGACTTGTCGAGGATGTCGCAATAGAGAAACCGATTGTTGCGATCGTCATAGACGGCACTCTCGGCCAGCTGATGCAGGGTGGGAACGAGCGGGCGAAGGCCGAGATCCGTCATGAAGTGACTCCAGGTGGTTGCGAGGGCGCAACCATGGCATGCTCGCCGCCGCACGTCGACCGCCGCCGGCCGCCGCTTTCGGCGGTGTCACGACCTGCCCTTTCAGCGTCCATGCGGCACGCCATCCGTCGGCGAACCTGCGTTCGTCCCTGCCCGCCGTGGCCGAACGGCGCATATGGCGCAAGCTCACAACGATTTGATCGCGGTCCCGAATGCACCCCTATGGGGCGCGTCTCCCCGGTTTTCCGTTCGCTGGCTGTCGAATCCGGGCCACAGCGGGGGGGAAATTCGCCGCGCACGCATGGAATGTAAGGCCGCAGGACCGCCCGGCTCCCTTGCAAATCCGTCCTGCCGGGCGCATTTCTCCGACGTCACCGCGACCGAAGACGAAAGCCTGCCCCCCATGAATGATCAGGGCCCTGCCCACCACGCCGCTCCGGCGACGGCTGCCGTTCCCATCTACGACGACTCCTTCGAACTTCAATTCTCGCCCAACATGCTGGCCAAGCTGGAGACCCGCCGCTCGGTTCCGATGCGGGCCTTCGACCCGATGCCGATTCCCCCTGAGCATCTCGAGCGCATCCTGAAGATCGCGGCGCGATCGCCCGATCACGGCCGCCTGGCGCCTTGGCGCTTCATCGTCATCGAAGGCGAAGCCCGCCAGCTTTCCGGCCAGCGCTTCGATGCGCTCTACGCGGCGCGCAATCCTGGCCTCGACGATTCCAAGCGCGATATGTGGACGCTCTACATGATGCGCGCCCCGGTCACGGTCGTGGTCGTGAGCCGCCCCGATCCAACGTCCCGCATTCCCGAGTGGGACCAGATCCTCGGTTCCGGCGCCGTCGGCATGAACCTGATTCTTGCCGCGTCAGCCCATGGCTACGCCACGCAATGGCTGCTGAAATGGCCGGGACGCGATCCGGAAGCGGCCGCCATTCTGGGCGTGCAGCCGGGAGAACGCGTCGCCGGGTTCATCCATCTCGGCCGCCAGACCGAACGCCCTGCCGACCGCGCGCGTCCGGACCTGAACGCAATCGTCACCCACTGGGCGGGTTGACGGCTGCCGGCTCGGCGATCCGCGCCAGCCGCATTTCGCGCCGGAAGGTGTAGACGCCGGTCGCCACGACAATGAGCGTGCCGACCAGCGTCAGCACGTCCGGCACGTCGCCCCAGACCATGTAGCCGAGGATCACGGCAAACAGGATTCCGGAATATCGGAACGGGGCGACCACGGCCATCGCGCCATAGCGCATCGCCAGGATCGACGTGCCGTAGCCGAACAGCAGCAGCACCGACGCGGCACTCAGGGTCGTCCATTGCCGCGCGTCCGGAATCGGCCAGGTCTCCGCCAGCGACATCGTGGCTCCTGTGGCCGTCATCGCAGCGGCGGTGATCGCAACCACGAGCAGCGTCGGCACGCCCGGCGCCATTTCGCGCGTGACGAGATCGCGCAGCGTGATGAAGCCCATCGAGCCCAATGCCGCCAGCGAGAACAGGTCGAAGCCAGAGACGCTCGGACGCATGATCAGAAGCACGCCGAAAAAGCCGACGGCGATCGCCGTCCACCTGCGCCAACCGACCGGCTCCGCCAGGAAAACGGCCGCCGCCGCGGTCGTCATCAGCGGCACGATCTGGCCGATCGCTGAGACATTGGCGATCGGCATGTTGAACAGCGCATAGAGATAGAGGACCGTCGCTCCGATCTCGCCGACCGTTCGCCACGCCACCAGGCGGTTGCAGACGGCGCGCCATTGACGATGCGTGCCCGTCGCAAAGACGACCAGGCAGATCAGCACGAAGGAGATCGAGCCGCGGATGACGAGGATCTGCCCGGTCGGGAGCCCCTCGCTGACCAGCTTGATCCAGGTGTCGTTGATGATGAAGGCAAGGTTCGAAAGCACCATCATGATGATGCCACGAGAATTGTCGGCCAGGGCGGGCATGGAACTTCAGGCTATGCGCGGCAGCGCGGCGCCGCAGATGATCCGGGTCGGGCGGTTGGGGCCTGACCTGGCAAGATTGACCAATAAACCGGCACGAAGCAACCGAAGTGACGCCGCCGGCGGTCCGAAATACATGCAAAGACAGAAAAACGCGCAAAGCCGACAGCAACGCGCCGTGTGCAGCGCAACATAAAAGCGAACGATCCGGGCGAAACTACCCGCCGGTCATGCTCATGTGACGACCCAGCGCAGGGCGGCGATGATCGCGGTCTATGATGAAATCATGGCCCTTGGGCTTGCGCCCGATCGCTTCATCGATCGCCGCGGAAAGCAGCGCGTCGTTCTCGGATGCGCGCAGCGGCGCGCGCAGGTCGGTCGCGTCCTCCTGGCCGAGGCACATGAACAGGGTGCCCGTACAGGTGATGCGGACCCGGTTGCAGGTCTCGCAGAAATTATGGGTCAGCGGCGTGATGAAGCCGAGCCGCCCGCCCGTCTCGGCGACTTCCACATAACGCGCGGGGCCGCCCGTCTTGTAGGGGATGTCGGTCAGCGTCCACTGCTCCTCGAGCCGCGCGCGGACGGTCGAAAGCGGCAGGTACTGCTCCGTGCGATCGCCCTCGATCTCGCCGAGCGGCATCGTTTCGATCAGCGTGAGATCCATGCCGCGCCCATGCGCGAAACGCAGGAGATCGTCGATCTCATGCTCGTTGACGCCCTTGAGCGCGACGGCGTTGATCTTGACCTTCAGGCCCGCGGCCTGGGCGGCATCGAGGCCCGCCATGACTTTGTCCAGGTCACCCCAGCGCGTGATCGCGCGGAAGCGAGCCGGGTCCAGCGTATCGATCGAAACATTGATGCGGCGCACGCCGGCATCCGCCAGTTCGGACGCAAAGCGCGCGAGCTGCGAGCCGTTGGTGGTGAGAGTCAGTTCGTCCAGCTGGCCGCTCTCGATATGGCGACCGAGCGAGCGGACCAGCGACATGATGTTGCGGCGAACCAGCGGCTCGCCACCGGTCAGCCGCAGCCGTCGCACGCCCTTCGCGATAAACGCGCTACACAGCCGATCCAGTTCCTCCAGCGACAGCACGTCCCGCTTCGGCAGAAACGTCATGTCCTCGGCCATGCAATAGACACAGCGGAAATCGCACCGATCCGTCACCGAGACGCGGAGATAGGTGATGGAACGCCCGAATGGATCGACCATCGGCGTCGTCTCGGCCATGAGCGGCACGATCTGGTTCATGCGCATTCCTCAAACCGCCCCTCTTTAGGATCGGGGCGGCGATCTCTGCTATGTAGACGAGATACCGCGCCGTTTCAAAGGCAAGCGGCCAAAAGCGGGACGTCGGGTGACGACCGCCCTTGTTTTTCACGGCCGAACGGCCGTCGGGGTCCAACATGAATACTGCATCCACGCCGTGGCCGACCGAGATTCGCCTGTCGCCCGACAAGCGCACTCTCACCGTCTCTTTCGAAGACGGCGCCCGGTATGAGCTGGCGGCGGAATATCTCCGCGTCACCAGTCCCTCGGCCGAGGTGCAGGGTCACAACAAGTCGCAGAAGCAGACGGTTCCGGGCAAGATCGATGTCGCCATCGCCTCGATCAATCCGGTCGGAAACTACGCCATCCGACTGAACTTCGACGACGGCCACGATACCGGCCTTTTCACCTGGACTTATCTCGCGGAATTGGGTCGCGACCGAGACAAGCTCTGGGCTACCTATCTGGCCGAATTGCAGGAAAAGGGCCTCTCGCGCAGTCGCCGCTGAGGCTCAGAGGTCCTGAAGCTTATTCGACGCGAGCGCGTTAGGATTGCGACATTGAAGCTGGGAGAGATGCGATGACCGAGGCCAAGTTTCTGATCGAAATCGATGCACGCATCGCCGCGATCCGCGAGACGATGCAAAGGCTTGGCGAACAGGCCGCCTCGACGGCCAATTCTGCCGAGAAAACCCGACTCGCCGAGGAGATTTCCGGCCTGAAACAGCAGCTCGCGACCCTTCACAACGAGCGCGACGCGCTTTCCTGACCCTGCGGCCTGCGAAATGGCGCCGGTTTCTATCGATGCGAGGCGAGGCGCCAGAAGAGCCGAACCGTCCCCACGCGCTTCCGGAGGCTGGATGGGTTAAGCGCTCTATCTGCTGAATCCGTGCAAGAAACTTGGGGCAAATGGAAAAGCCCCTTGTTTGAAGCGATCCTCTCCATTAGACCCAGCGGCGGAGAGGTGGCCGAGTGGCCGAAGGCGCTCCCCTGCTAAGGGAGTAGACGGCTTAAAACCGTCTCGAGGGTTCGAATCCCTTCCTCTCCGCCACTCCCATTTATGGGCCCTTTCTGATCAATGGTTTAGCTGCTGTTTTGGCTAACCTGCGCGGTCGGTTAGCCAAAGTCTGTTCCCGTTCTCCCCCATCGACCGAATCAATCGCCTGCCCGGCGAGTCGCTGCTGATCGGCGGCAGCCGTGTATCGGGAGACCTCTTTATCGGTCTTGTGGCCGGTCACGGCCTTGATCTGCTGGTTGCTGCAGCCGGCCTCTGCCAGCCTTCGGGCCGCTGCCTTGCGCAGGCCGTGAGCAGAGCATTGCGACAGTCCAGCCTCATCGCAGCGCTCTCGAAACCAGTTGCCGAAGCCGGCAGGCGTAAAAGGCTTGCCGTGAGATGTGACGATGAACGTTAAATTGTCACGCGACGTCCCTGACAACACCTGGCGGAGCGACGAATGGATCCGGATCGCGAGACGGGCATCCGTTTTCTGCTGTCGGACGTGAATAAGATCACCGTCGATGTGCTGCCATCCCATTGTGACCGCATCGGAGCGACGCTGACCGGTGAAGAGCATCAAAGCCAGCGCCAAACGCGGCTGCGTCCCGATCGGATGCCTATCCTCGAACTGCTGAATTTCGTCTTCAGTCCAGGTATGAAAACCGTCGCCAGAAATCCTGAACCCACGGACCCGAATCGTCGGGTCATCCTTTCGCAACCCGATATCTAGGGCGAGGGTCATGAGCGACTTCAGACGGTCTAGCAGGTTGTTCGCAGCTGACGGTGTCTCCGCCATTGCGCCGATGATCGCCTTGATATGCTGGCGCTCGATCAGCGCCACGCGCTTGTCGCCGTGCTTTTCGCGAAAGCGCTCTATGATGCCGCGATAGGTGACCTTCGTGCTGTCCCGCAACCCCGTAAATTCAGGCGTGCTGTAGTACGCTGCGATCAGCGCCGAGAACGTTCCCGGCTTAGTGCGACTTGCACCAACGATGAGACGCGGCGCGGCCTCCTTGGCCATGCATGCCTCATACTCCTGCATGAAGTCAGCCGACCAAGGGACCGATTTGAAGTAGTACGTCGCCTGCCCTTTGCGGCGAAAGCGGACGTGCATCTTTCCGTGGCGATCGGCGAATTCCGACACATACTGAGGCAGGCGCCGGCGGCCAGTCATTTCAGCACCTCATCCCACTCGTTGAGGGACAAAGGGGCCCCAGACGGCGTTTGATCGCCCATGAGTAGGGTCACGCCGTCTGCGGTCATCTTGAGGCCTGTGATGCGCTCTGAGGGCACGCCGGCCGCGATCAGGCCGCGCACCACGCGTGTAATGTCGGCTTGGGTCACAACGGCGGAACGACGGGACATCCTCAAGCAACCTCGCCTCTGACAAGCTTCTCAATTTCTTCGATCGATACTCTCACCGGCGAGGTGCACCCGCCGGGCTTGAAGCCTTTCAGCTTCCGATCGCGCAGCCAGCGCCTCAACGTCCTCTCAGAGATAATCATGCCGCGATCGGCGAGCGCGCCGGCCACGGCAGCTATACCCACGTACATTGTTGGGGCGACGAGACTCTTGCTCACAGAAGTCGCCCCTTTCCGGCTGGCTCCCAGACTGCGGCCAATGGAAGGACTGTGGGTGCAGACACGGGCATCATTTCGAATTTCCCTTCCCGGGCCATCGACTACCTGGTCCTTAGTCAGCCGGGCCGATGATCGAACGCTGCTCCTCAGTCGCCTCCGCGATGAGCTCCCGCAGTTTGCTGATCCTGAAGGTCGTGACCTTGCGGATCTCCACGCCGCTGAACTTGAGATCGTCCCACTCAGACGGCGCCGGAATAGCCTCAGACGCATAAGCACCGCCACCGGCGCCGCCTTCCAAATAAGTCTGGACATAAGAAATTGCGCCAGCACCCGGGTTACGCCGGGCCGCTCCGCTGACGGCGCAGGCAATCTTTCCGGCCCTCGATGCGTCAAGGCCGTCATCCATCAGCTCGCGAAACAGCCACAATGCAATCATGTCATCAGGATCAAACAGGCGAGCGCGCCCCGGAGTCGTCTCCGGAGCGCAAGGAAACCGCCCTCCGGCGACATGTTCATTGAAACGGTCGCGATCGATGCGAGCGACCTGGCAGGCGGCTACAGCGGTCAGCTTGGGGATCATTACACGTTCCTCCTCTTGGTATTTTCAAGAGGTATTCCATCCTCTTGAAAAACACAAGAGGAGAACGGAACGCAAACACAACTTAGCTGGTCGAGTGAATCAGAAGGGCAAATCCACCGCTCAGGCACACCTCTTTGCGCCACGTACCTGGACGCAGATTGGTCAGAGCTCCGACAGAAATCCGCAGCCCCTCCTCCAAGCGCAATTCAGGTGATTTGCGCTGCGGTTGCACGGAGTAGATGGGGGCCCCTCGGTAAGGCGCCGAGGCCCTGACCTCCCACATCCCGTCATCCAGAACACCTAAGAGATGAGACATTTCCTCGGCGAGAACGCGTACGCGCCTCGCGATATCGATGTGGGACGACGAAACCGAGGCACCTGGTGCTTTGGCCGCATGTACCGAGTTGGGCCACGTCGACGCCACCGCTCCGGTGGCTGCGATGAACACTCGTCGATTGATCATATGGCAGCCCCGCCAAACTCATTGGCGAAGCCCTGCTCAAACATCCCCTCAAGATCGCCTACGCCACTTTCGGCGCCATCGCATCGTCGCAGGAGACGGCCTTCAGCACCGATTTGGTCTTCGGGTGCATGACCTGGTGCTTGTAATCGGCGAAGTTCATTTTCGACGAAATGCGACTGTCTTCGCGGATGATGTTGGCCGCCTCCTCGAAGGCAATCCGGGCCTGCTCACGATCGGAAGCTGCGCAAATCACTTGCCCGCCATTCACCCGTTCCGGGCCGATGGCGTGCAGTAGCGCAAGGCAGGCGCCGAGGCTCGTCTTTCGGTTGCCCCGTGGCAGGAGCATTACAACTGTGCGCACGATCCGCCTGCCGTCCGGGTGGCACGGCCCGTAGATTTTGCGGATGATCCGTTCTTGCCAGTCAAAGAGCTCAAAGGCGCGGCCCGGCGCCCGGCTCTTGGGATGCCTCAAGGCACGCACGAAATTGACAGCACGCTGGCCATAGCCAAACGGATCCTCAATTTCCGAGCTGTCAGAAATCCACGCCGAAGAGTTCCGGTTGGCCGCTAGTGTCACGATCGTCATCCCTGATAGAAGGCCGCGAACGGCTCACAGGCGTCAGGCCCAGTTCATTGGCTAGCAGTCGCGCTCGCGTCGACGCGTCGGCTTGTATGGCCACCGCTGGGTGTTTACGGGGGCCTCGCTTCGGGTCGTTGATCACCGCACCTTCAGTCGCGATCAATTTCTGCATGTCGCGTACCTGTCCCATGGCGAGGCAGTAGGATTCGAGGCTGCCGAGGTCGCCATCGTTCAAGCGCCGCTTTGCGACCAGGTCGGGAATCACGCGTCGCCACTCTGCTGCAGCGCTTTCGCTGAACCACTCGGGCGGCTCCGGCTCTGCATGGATGGCGCCAGACCCATTGTCGACGGCGTGGTATGGTTTTACGCCTCTCACCGGGAAGACCTCCTATTCCCTCGTTCGGCTTGGCGCTCCTGGGACTGCTTGTCCTTGCTGTGATGATGAGCGCATAGGGACTGCCAGTTGTCTGCGTTCCAGAACAGTTCCGCGTCGCCGCGATGTGGTCGTATATGGTCCACGACCGTCGCCGGAGCGGCCCTCCCTTGGGCCTGGCACATGACACAAAGAGGCTGCACAGCGAGGTGGGCCTCGCGTGCCTTTTGCCAGCGCCGGTCATAGCCGCGATTGCGAGCCGATGGCCGGCGCCCATCCGCTTCCGCCTTTCGACGGACCTCGCAAGCGCAATTTGCCCCTGGCTGGACGACCTGGCCGCAGCCGCAGATCCGGGGAACCGCCTTTGGCATATCGACTTTCCTCAAATGAGTTAGCGGGCGCCTCTGTGCTGGCGCCCGCCGGTGAACCCTTGGCCGAAGGATTGAACGGCTGGTGTTCGCGACCTTGTCGACCTTGAGCCCCAATCCCTCCTTCGAGGCGGCGCTAGGCAGGTCGATTTACCGTTGTTGGACGGGCCGCTAAGCGCCCTCACGAGTTGGCGCCCGGAAGGATCACGATACGGGGTGGGCGTGGGCACTTCCCTTGACAACAAGGGCAGAGATCGGAGTGCCGGTGCCGTGGGTGCCTGCGAAATCGGCCAGCAGCTTCAGGTAGCGCTTGCCGCCCACATAGCCGACCTTCGTCACGTCGGCTGCCGCATGAGCAGTCCTCAGCGACTTGATGATGCCGTTGCTCACATTGTCGGCGCCTTGGACATCACCGGACACAACCGGCGCGTAAGTCACGTCGTCGTCACTGTGCGTGAGGACGAAATCGACCTTGTTCGTGCCGTTGAAGGTAATACCGCCGATTCCGACATGCAGCGCGATCGCCACGCTCTCGAAACCGAGGAGATCGATAACGGCCGGCGCATTGTCCGAGGCATAGACGGCCGGGTCGATCGCATTGACCAGGCCGATGTTGTGTATCAAGTCGCGCATTGGCTTTCTCCACGTTGGGTAATTTTTCGGTTTGAGCGGTGCTGCTACGTCCAGCGTCTGAAATTGACGAGTAAGGCCGCTACGGCTCGGTCGACGGCCCCTGTGACCTCGACAACTCCTCCGAATTGCTGCGAGCCAATGCCCTCGACGGCTTCGGTTCGCACCAGAGCGTCCTTGCCGGACAGGCTGATCGCCATGCCGAGGTGAAGCAGGATTGCGGAGGCGATCGGAGCCGGAACCGCGCTCGCCAACCCGTAGCCGGCCGTTGCGGTCATCTTGATCCTCGAGCCCGCTTGTATTGCCGGCCAACTCTTGCCGAAGCGGCGAACGATAGTTGGCGACAGGCCGTCAAGCCTCGGCTCAAAGACATCGGACGGTAGGATCTGGTCGATGCCCGCACTATCGACATAGGCGATCGACACGACCGCTTGGAGCGGGGCCTCAGGAAGGGAACCAAGATCGCCGAAGAGATCGCAGGCGACCTCAATCGTCTGGGACACGAGGCGAATACCGCAATAGTGTTCGATAAAGACCCGCGCCGATTGGATGGCGCGAACGAGCTCAGAATCCCGGTCTTCGCCGATGACGCCGCACTGGGCACGCGCTTCGGAAACCGTTACCGGCTCCTCCGCTGGCGCTGCTATCACTTTGGCCTCATGCCACATTCGTTCGCCCCATCAGAATTCCCCAATCGAAAGATCTAGTTCCACCAAGCGGCGAGTTAGGTGCCGCCAATGGCGACACCATCTCCGCCTAGGACGTGGCGCATCGGATCTTGCGGAGAGCCTCGGCTTGGACCATGCCGCCACCAACCCGGCGTCGGGCGTGGAAGCGGGTCAGGCCGTTCGTCGCCTTGCTGTAGGGATCACGCAGGATCGACAGCGCGAGCCGGTCATAGATCCGGTATGCGCTCGCGAAGTCGCCGAAGATGATCGGCTCGGTCCCGGCGCCAATGTCAGGCATGTCGAGAGCTTCGATCACCGGATAACCGAGGATCGTCTCGGGCTGGCCGGCGACAAAGGCCGGCTGCCAAAGGAAGTTGCCCTGCCCGTCCTTCAGCTTGCGGATGGCCGACAGCGTGGCCCCGTTCATCATCCAGGCCGAACGGGTGCGGTAGGTCGCCGGCAGGCTGTAGAGCGCGGTGATCAGCAGATCGGCCGGCGCAGCGCCCAAGGTCGCCGCGTTGCCCGTTGGCACACGTATGACGTCCGGGTCCTTCAGCAGGCCCAGCGGCTTCTTGACGCCATCGCCGGTCAAGAAGGAGACGCCCTCAAGGCGCCCGAATTCTTCGGCGAGATCCGAACCGACCTCAGCCTCGACGTTGACGGCGGCATCCTCGAGGAGCCGGTTCGACACATCGACAAAGCAGGCCATTTCGTGCGCCGAGATCTCCATCTGGCCGTAGCTGGATTCCGTCTCGGAGCGATCCTCGGTCTCCCCGACCCAATGGGCGGTCGGCCGGCCGGTACGCTTAGGCAGGATGATCGAGCCGGATGCGATCGAACCGACACGTGCTGCCTGGCGAACCGGCGAGAACTCGACGATGCCCTTGACGATCTCGGTCGAGAACTCGGCCGGCGCCAGATAGCCACCCGCCGTGTCATCGCCGATCGTGAGAGCCTTCACCTCATCGGGCGACAGCGATTCCCGGCCGGCGCGCAAATAGCCGGTGAAGGCCTTGCGCTCAATCGGGGGGCCATCCTCGGGCTTTTCCTTGCCGGCGTTCAGACGGTTGGCCTTTGCCTCGACCTTGTCCAGCCGATCCGAGATCTTGCCGAGGGTATCGGTCTGCTTCGTCTGGAACTCGGCCGACGATGCTTTCAGCTCTTCGACAGCGGCAAGGATCGGATCGTCATCGTCGCCGGCTTCCTTGGTCTCAAACGGTGCCGCCGTGACGAGCAAAGCCGATCGGAAATGTTTGGTCATAGGGGTCGGCCTCCTAGCCGCGAAGCGCCAAAGCGGCGCGGTTCATAGCCTCGATCAGACGACGCGCGCGATCGGGATCATGGTTTTTGACCGCCGTGACGGTCGCTTTCGGATTCATGGGAAAGGTGACGATAGAGACCTCGGCCAGTTCGACTTCTTCGATCAGGCGGGCATTCTTGGTGCGGTCGAAGCGAGCGCGCTTGACGCAGTAGCCGATCGACATGCCGTCGAGTGCGCCGGCCTTCATCAGCAGATGCGTCTCGCGGCCCTTGATGGTGTCGACGATGATCCGACCTTCGGCCTTCAGGCCCTTGCGGTCCTCGACCAGCGAGGTCCAGACGCCAATCGGCTCAGACTGATCATGCTGGCGCAACATCTTCACGCGGGCCGCCGGCCGTGCGGCCAGCGACTTGACGAAGGCGCCGGGCAGGATGATGTCACCGCCCTGGTCGACGTTGCCGAAGGTGGCGGCGTAGCCGGAGAACGTGCCGTCCTCAGCGATAGCCTTGAGGTCGAGTTCGATCAGGAGGCCATGCGTGCTCATGCGGCCACCGCACGATCGTTCTCGTCGAAGACGGCGTCGTCAGGCGCAAGGCCGAACAAGCTGGCTTCCAGGATCTTGAGTGCCAAGGCGGCGTAGCGAGCCGGCGCATTGTCGAGCAGGACGCGATCAATACGGCTCGGGCCGCATCCCCGGCCGAGGGCGCGATCAAGCACATAGCTGTTGAAACCGACCGCAGCTGTCTGGCGATGGGGCGCCTTGTCTGATGCCGACATCGCAGCGAAGTTCAGGACCGTACAAAGATCCGTGACGCTCCAGAGACCGCCGGCGAACTTGGTGAAGATCGTATAGGCGGGGAGTCCGATCGCCATCTCGAGCGCGACCAGGTCCTCGCGCGCAATGGCGAAGCGCATCTCCTGGCCGCCGAAGGTAGCGAGGACCGATCCGGTCATCTCCGTCATGTCTTATCTCCGGGCTTCGGCGCCGAGGCCGGTGCTGTGGTGATGTTGGGATTGGTGAAGGCGTTGCCCTCGGCATAGGCCGGTAGGCCCTCCCAGCGGCGCGCCTCGTTCGGGTTCAGCACACGGGATGCAATCAGCGAGGAATAGGCGGTCGCCCTCGCGCCGAGATCCGCGCGGGTCAGGTCATCGCGATCGAAGACGATGCGGTAGCGCTTGCGGTCGTCGGGGCTGAACAGCGCGCGGCGCAAAGCGCCTTCCAACGATCGCAGCCACGGCTCTAGGCAGTAGGTCAGGAACTCCTTGCCCATCTGCTCGGAGTTCGACCAGGTCGCGCGGTCGAGGTCGAAGAGCATCGATGGCGGCACGCGGAAGTGGCGCGCGATCTCGACGATCTGGAATTTCCATGTTTCGAGGAACTGCGCGTCCGTCGAAGAGAACGTGATAGGCCGGAAGGTCGCGCCGTCCCAGAGGATGGCGGTCTTGCCGCTGTTGGCGCTGCCCTCATGTGCGGCTTTCCAACCGGCCTTCATCCGCTTCAAGCCCTCGTCGCCGAGGGCCTTGGGAACCTCGATTACGCCGGACGGGCGCGCGCCATTCGAGAACAACTTACTTGCATGGGCGCCCATCTCGGCCGCGATGCCTATCGCCGCGCTGGCGAGTGACAACGGGCAACGACTGAAGGCGCCGCGCAAATGAACGATGTCATTCGGATCGATGACTTCGCCATTGAGGCGATAGGTCGGCTCGCGGTTGCGGGCGTAGCTGACATCGATGGTGCCGGGATCGTACTGGATGACTTCGACCGGCTTCCCGTCGACCCGATTGACCCAGGCGATCCCGCCCGCGTCGCGTGTCAGAGCCTCGGACGTCAAATCGCGGATGAATTCGAAACCGCTCGTCCAGGTATTGGCAGCATCCCGAAGCAGACCAGCTACAGGATGAGTGGGCTCTTCGATTTCTTCAGCGCCGTCGACCCGAACCACCCGCACATCCAGCGTCGCGGCGGCTTCAGAAATGACGCGCACGGCAGCAGAGACGGCCGGAACAGCTAAAGCCGCAGCTGGCGAGATCGGCGCTGTGCCGGCTGCCGCACCGAACAGAGCGAGCAGTTCGCTATCTGGGGCCGCGAGCGACTTCGCTTCGGCGGCTGCAGGTCGGCGGGTGAGGAACGGGATGTGCATCCCAATTCTATGCCACCACCTGTCGCGCCAAAGAACCTGACAACTGCGGCCAACTGAGGCCACAAAATCCCTATTTACGGCTCCCTAGAGCGCGATTGACCCCAGCGGTCCCGCCCCCTTCCCTCTAAGTCTCAAGCCCCCCCCCGGGCAGTATGGTATCGAGGCCTCATCAGGGGGAATGAGCAGTGTCAACCAAGTTTCATGTCACCATCCTGGCTTGCATAGCGGCGGGCCTTAGCGCTCCGGCTTATGCATCTTGCTACGAGCCTTCCGCACCCTACTGCGCGTCAAGCTACGGCGACTTTGACGATCAGTATGAGTTCGATCGGTGCCGTCGCGAGATGCAGAACTATCAGAGCGAGGTGGAGAACTATCTCAGCTGCGTCGAGGGAGAAATGAAGCGCCTCCGCTATTCAGCGGAAACGGTGACCAGCGACTTCAACAGCGCGGTGGCATCGTTCAACCGCAGGGCGAATTAGCTGATCCTCCCATCCTCCCAAACGGTCCCAGAGCTAACCTATTGAATGGATTAGCATTGGGAGGATTTGGGAAGATGGGAGGATTATAATGGGTCTTTCGTATGCATGTGTGCGCGCGCACACGCATATAAGGGAAGGCAAAAGACGGTCCCATCCTCTCAGATCCTCCCAAGCCCAATCTTTTCAGTGGGTTACGAGTGGGAGGATTGAGAGGCGATCCTCCCAATGGGAGGATGAAGGGCGGTCTTCAGTCGTCGTCTTGGGTGGGGTGCGGGGCGTGAAGACCATCGAACTCATTGCCAGCGGCTGTCAGTCGAACGTTTAACCACCACATAACGCTGGACTGCATGGACTTGTACCCGCGCTCCTTGAGGGCGAGGGAGAGCCCTTTAGGCGTCCACTCCCTCTCACCGACGGCCTTAGCCCAGGCAATGAAGACCCGATGCAGTGCAGAGGATTGGATGCGGTCGCCTTCGGAACGCTCGACGGCCAGGCGGAGGAAGCGACCTAACGGATCTGAATCGTCACGATAGCTGGCCGTCGCTTCGCTAATGGCGGGTGGGGTGATGAGCCCGTTGTCGACATAGTCTCGAATGCCATCGAGCAGCCGGTTCAGTATCCCGGACGCTTCCTTACTCAACTTCGACGGTAAATTGCGATCTGGCTTCTCGACCGTCACCAGCCACGGAACAAGGGCCACGCGCCGCCAGATACCTTCGTCCGTGCCGTCGATGGCTGGTCGGTAGTTGCCGCTCATGGTCAGCTTGAATGCCGGCTTGAACTTGAAGTAGCCGCTGTTCAGGTGTCTGGCCAGAATGGGCTCACCACCGGTCACCAGCTTGATCAGTGCTTCCGCAAGCTTAGCGCCCTTCTCCGGCTCCGATGTCCGTAGAAAACGGACGCCCGGTAGGATCGCGAGATCCGGCGTTGCCGCTCCAGCGTTGCGCCCCTTGCCCTGACTGATAAAGGTCTCGATAGGGACCGTCTCACCATAGTCGCCAGCGACTGCCGCCCATGCGTCAACCAGCGTGCTCTTCCCGTTTTTCCCCTTGCCGTAGAAGAAGCAGAGGCGCTGTTCAGACGTATCGCCACTGAGCGAATAGCCGCCCCACTGATGCATGAATCGCCGCGTATCAACGTCGGGCATGACCTCCCGCAGGAAGCGATCATAGTGCGGACAGCATGCATCGGGATCGTAGACAACCGGTGCGAGCTTCGTGATGCGGTCTGAGGGGCTGTGCTTGTCGAACTTCACGACGTCGCCAGCACCTCCCGTCCGATCAATCGATATGGTTCCGTTCAAGACGTTGAAGCGCCAAGGATCGGCATCGAGGCTGTCGGCGCTGGCGGATAGATATGCCGTTGCATGCTTGGGTATCGCCTGCAGCTTTGGCGCGGCTTCCGAAGCTCGGCCCCAGCTGGCGATCATGTCCGACATCCTCACCACTTCGCCGTCCGACTTAACGCGCACGACTATGTCAGCCTCAGTCCCGGCGATAGCAGCGGCTTCGTCCTGAATAGCTCGGACGGTATCGTGAACAGCCTTCAACAAATGGCCTTCGGCGCCGTCTTTCGCCCAGCGCTTTCCATCCCAGGCGAGCCAGCCGATTTCGGGGACGTGCAGGAACCTCATCTGATTTCGCCGGGCGAACCGTTCGGCATTGCCAAGGTCTGTCAACGGAAACAGGGCAAGGTGGCGCGACAACGACTGCGCCGCCGCTCGCTTGATGTCCTCCTGGGACGCCCTTTTGCGAGCGCCCTGCCTCTTGTCTGCAGCGGGTGCATCTGCAGCAGCACCGTCGCTAATGGGCTCGGCGTCGTCGATGATGGCGACAATTAGATCCTTGCTGTGATCCACGACCATGTCGCTGGCTGTGATGCTCATCTCGATCGCCGATCAATGAGCGCATCGAAGTCACCCGGCCGACACGCAAGCAAGGCGCCTCGGCGAGTTGCCGAACCATAAGTAGAGTCGATGATCGCCATGGTCTCGACGGTCGCACGCCTCAACCCAGCAAATGGACCGACGATCGGCCGGCCGTCGAGATATGCAATCCAGCCGTCTGGTAGTCGATAGAGGCTCGCCAGCACGCGCCGGCCCACCCGAATAAATGCCCTCGGTTCTCCGGCCAGAATACCCCACACCAGAGGCGGCGCCGGATTTGATGAACTCCGATCGCTGTGGTAAAAATGACCATCTGCATTGATATCGAAATTCGCGCCGTTCCGGGGTCCAGCCGGGACGGCGTTTCTCTTTCCAGAGGCGTTACCCGAGTTAGCCAGTTCCGTAAAAAACCCTTTCGGATCAATCGGAACCGAAGTGCCGGTTAGCCTGCCTAACTTGTTGAAGGGCTTGGATTTCCTCAGTCCCTTCCTCTCCGCCATTCCCCCTTTAAGTCCTTGAAATTGCCCAGGCCCTGCTCGCTCGCAACGGTAGCGTGCTGTCGTTGGTCGGGCAGCATTTCACAAGGCGCTGGGCACCCCATCCGCGATCCGGCCTCGACGTCCAATCCAGCCCCGTCGGTCCTATCTCGGCCTGCGGGCTTGCCTTGGCGCCTTCGTTACTTCCTTCAGCAATCGCTGGAATTTCGGACAGGCCATGTGGGATTCGGCCGAGCACTCCGCCACGTGCCGCAGCACGTTCCGCAGTGTCGTCAGTTCGCGGATCTGGTCCTCCAGCTGATCGACCCGTCCGTGCAGGGCCGTGCGCGAGAGTTCGGGAGCGCCGTCCTTGCCGAACATCCCGCGGATCTCGTCCAGCGAGAAGCCAGCCTTTTTCCCGAGTGCGATCACCGCAAGCTGGTCCAGCGTCCCCAGGTCAAACTGCCGCCGCAGGCCCCGGCGCGCAACCGAGGCGATCAGGCCGACTTCCTCGTAATAGCGAAGCGTCGAGGCCGGCACGCCGCTTCTCTCCGCCAGGACACCAATATCGAGAAGATTCACGCTTGACCTCAAGGTGACTTGAAGTGGCAAACCTAACGGAAGCCCCTGAAATCGACAAGAGGAATGCCGCGATGAAAACCCGGACGAACCACAGATGGGCCACGCAAGCGGCGCTGGCAGGGGCGATGCTGCTCGCCTCGCTCGGCACCAGCATCACCTCCGTGGCGCTTCCAACCCTCAGCCGGGCCTTCTCGGCGTCCCTTTCCAGTATCCAATGGGTGGTGCTCGCCTATCTGATCGCCGCGACCGTCGCGATCGTCCTGGCGGGTCGCCTGGGCGATATGTTCGGTCATCGCCAGGTGCTGCTTGCCGGGCTTACCCTGTTCGCTATTGCTTCTGTTGCCTGCGCGACCGCGCCGACGCTGGGCGTGCTGATCGCCGCTCGGGCCGCTCAGGGCGTCGGGGGCGCCATCCTGATGGCGCTGCCAATGTCCATCGCGCGCGATGCCGTGAAAGAGGAACAGCTCGGCGCGGCGATGGGACTGCTCGGGACAATGTCGGCGGTTGGAACCGCCTTGGGCCCGTCCCTGGGCGGCGTGTTGGTCGCGGCCTTGGGATGGCGGGCGGTATTCCTGCCGCTCGCAGGAATTGCCGTGCTGGTGCTGGGACTGGTCTTGCTCGCCATTTCGCCGCCGGCCGCTCGCGTCGGGAAGGTCGGCGCAAGCCTGGACTGGCCCGGCGCCGCCGTGCTCGCATTGAGCTTGACCGCCTATTCGCTGGCGACGGCCGGAGGAAGGGCCGGCGTTGCCGGGGCCGCGAGCCTTTATCTGCTGATCGCGGTGATTGGCCTTGCGCTGTTCGTCCGGATTGAGACGAGAACGTCGGCACCTCTTGTCTCGGTTGCGATGCTGCGCAAGCGGGAGATCAGCGCCTCCCTGGCCATGAACGGGATTGCCAGTACGGCCATGATGTCGACGCTGATCGTCGGCCCGTTCTTCCTGGCGCTCGGCTTGCACCTAAACGCCGCCGCCGTCGGGCTTGTCATGGCCGTGGGGCCGGTTACGTCCGCCTTGGCCGGCATTCCCGCCGGCCGCCTGACGGATCTCTTCGGCGCTCCGAGAATGCTCGTGGTGGGGCTGGCGCAGATGACGATCGGTCTTGTCTCTCTCGCGCTGCTGCCTCTTGCTTTCGGAATAGCGGGCTATGCCGTTGCCCTGGTGCTGCTGACGCCGGGATACCAGCTCTTCCTCGCCGCCAACAACGCCAGTGCCATGCTGTTCGCCCCGGATCAGCAGCGCGGCATGCTGTCCGGCTTGCTGGGGCTGTCGCGCAATCTTGGCTTTATGACCGGCGCTTCCGTCATGGCCACGCTGTTTGCCGGCTTGGTCGGTATCGAGCCGATCGCGAACGCAACAGCCGATGGAATCGGCCATGCGTTCGCGGCGACCTTTGTCGTCGCCGCTGGCATGACGTCAGTGGCGCTGCTGCTGGCCGTCTGGATCTGGGCGAAGCCTGCCGCGGCCAAGCAAGCCGCGACCTGAACGCCCTGAAAACTTCCAGCCGGTCGCAGGCCGGTTTAGAGCTCGGAGGCGATCTTCTCCGGCGGCATGTTTTCGCCGGCGACCTCGCTCTGGCTCTTGGGAGCCTGTGACGCAGCTTTCAGATTTTCGATCGCCTGCTGCCAGTGACTGGCGGCGCGGCCCTCGGGGCTTCCCTCGGCAAGCCACAACCGGTGGGCTTCGTCCGCAATCTGCTGCTCGGTGAGCTGGGTCATTCTTGTTCTCCTTCTGGGCGGGCGGGACGTTCCCGCATTCAACACATCGAGCGATACGGGGTTCCGCCCTCTTTACATGGGGCGGCGAGGCTGCCCCTTCCCGTCCGTTCGTCGCAATCCGTTCAAATGCCGGCTCTAGACTGCGAATAAGGGTTTCCACTCTGACGACAGAGCACGCTCGGGCCGACGTTTCGCCAGGCACGGGCGCTGCGACGATGGGCCATTCCACTTCCGGCACGGAAAGCCCTAAAAATGCAGGGCGGTATGCGTTGGCATGGGCAGCCGCATCCGCCACACTGACCGTGGTTTCCGCATTCGGCAGGATCAAGCCCCTCCGGCATTCCGTGTCATGTGTGCTAACCCATTGGAGAACTTGACTTGGCAGACGTGAGAATCCCTGCGGAACCACCCTTGCCGACGCGCGAGCCGCGTCTACTCGGCGCTGCAGGATCGTCCCGATCCGGCCTGATTGCCCCGCTTTCGGCAGCCCGCTGGCTTGTGATTCTCATCGGCATTGCAGGAATCTATTTCTTTCACAGCTTTGTCGTTCCGGTCCTGGCCGCCTTGGTCATCGCCTTTGCCGGCTGGCCGATCTATCGGCGCATCGTCGATTTTACGGGTGGTAACCGGACGGTAGCCGCCACGGTCGCGCTGGCCCTCTTCACCCTGTTCCTGATCGTCCCGATCGCCATCGCGGCCTGGTATGCCATCGACGAGGTTCGCGGCCTTTCGGCCTGGGCGATCCAGACCAACCGCTTCGGATCCGACGTGCCGGCCTGGATGGCCAACATCCCTGGCATCGGCGAGTGGCTCTCCGTCCGATGGGCCGAATATGTCGGCCGCCCCGGCGCCATTGGCGAAATGATCTATGCGATCAGCGGCGCCAATATCGGCAACATCTATCGCGCGGTTCTGGCGGCCGGCGGCGGCCTGTTCGGCCTGCTGCTCACCCTCATCTTCATGCTGATCACGCTGTTCTTCGTCTTTCGCGACGGCGAGCTGTTCGTCGCCAAGATCGACCTGATCGGCGAGCGGATCATTCCCATGCGCTGGGAGCGAATCTCCCGTGTCGTCCCGGCGACGATCAGCGCCACCGTCACCGGCATGACCCTGATCGCGATCGGCGAGGGCATCGTGCTCGGTTTCGCCTACTGGATCGCCGGCGCCCCCTCGCCGATCACGCTTGGCGTCATCACCGGCATGATGGCCCTCATCCCCGGCGGTGCGCCGCTGGCGATGACGCTTGTGTCGATCTATCTCGCGGCGAGCGGATCGATCGTCGCCGGCATCAGCCTGTTCGTCTGGGGAACGGTGGAACTGTTCATCGTCGACAAGACGCTGCGCCCCAAGCTGGTCGGCGGTCCGATCAAGCTGCCGTTCCTGCCGACGATTTTCGGCCTGGTCGGCGGCGTCAAGACGCTGGGCTTCCTGGGCCTTTTCATTGGCCCGGTGCTGATGGCGCTGCTGGTGGCGATCTGGCGCGAATGGGTGCGGGATATCGAGGCGATCGACCCGCCGCAACCATCGGTGAAGATTGCCCAGGCCGAAATGCGGTCGGAGATCCAGACGCCCGTCGAGCCGCTCTAGGCGTCGCAGGGCGCCGGAGGCGCCCCAACCTCACGTCTGTAACTTCGCCTCCAAAATTGACATCAATCTGAAACTTTGTAAGACATTTATCAGTCGTCGAGCAGGGGTGGAGCGATGTCGATCCGCGAAGATCTCGCCAATACGAGCCTGGTCCTCACCTCGGCGGAATCGAAGATCGTCCAGGCACTTCTGGATGATTATCCGATGTCGGGATTGGGCACCGCCACGCGCCTGGCCAGCCGCGCCGGCGTTAGCGATCCGACCGTCACCCGCCTGATGATCAAGCTCGGCTATAGCGGCTTTGCCGAGTTCCAGTCGAAGCTCTTGGCCGAAGTCGAGGCCCGGCTCCTGTCTCCGCTGCTCATGCTCGAAGTGAAGCGGCCGCCGCCCTCGGGCGAGGTGGCTCCCGCCCTCGCCTATTTCCATTCCATCGCCGATAGTCTCGAGCGCACCAAGACTGCCGTACCGTCGCAATCCTATGTGCGCGCCGTCCAGATGCTGCTGGAGTGCAAGGGTCAGGTCTATCTGCTGGGCGGGCGCTTCAGCCGCCACGTCGCCTCGATGCTGGCCGCTCACCTGATCCAGTTGCGGCCCGGCATTCGGGATCTCGGCGCGTTGACGCCGGCGGATTTCGACCTGCTGATCGACATGGGCAAGCGCGATCTGCTCGTCGTGTTCGACTACCGCCGCTATCAGTCCGACGTCGTCGATTTCGCGCAGCAGGCCCACCGGCACGGTGTCGAAATCCTCCTGTTCACCGACCCGTCGCATTCGCCGATCGCCGATATTGCCACCCTCACCATGGTCGCGACCACGGACGCCCTTTCGCCCTTCGACACGCTGACGACAGCCGTCGCCCAGGTCGAGGCGATATGCGCCCACGCCCTCGAAAGCCGCGGCCAGCCCGCCCGTCGACGCATCGAGGAAATCGAGGCGATCCGCCGGGCCAACGCCGTCACGCTCGACATTCCCGAGACGCCGGACCCTGCCGCTGCCAGCGACAGCGCAGCACCCAATTCGGCCAAACCCAGATCCGCCAAAGCCAGAAAGAAATCCACGCCATGACTTCGCCCCTGCCGCGCCGCGACGAGCCCTTCCGGCGCAACGAGACCGCTCTTCTCCTCGTCGACATGCAGCGCATCTGGCTGGAGCCGGGCCTGGATCCCGACCATGCGGATTGGGGGCCCGACCATTATTTCTATCGCCAGACGCGCGAGACGGTGATCCCGAACCAGCAGCGCCTGCTGGCGACGGCGCGGGCCTCGGGCGTCGAGGTGCTGCACACCATCATCCAGAGCCTTACCGAGGACGGACGCGATCGCTCGCTCGACCACAAGCTGACGCCGATCCACATCCCGCCGAGTTCCCCCGCCGGCCTGCCCGCGCCCGAGGTAGCCCCCATCGGCGACGAGATCCTGATCCCGAAGACCTCGTCGGGCATCTTCAACTCGACCAATATCGACTATCTGCTGCGCAATCTCGGCATCCGCCATCTGGTCGTCGCCGGCATTCTCACCGACCAGTGCGTGGACATGACGGTTCGCGACGGCGCAGATCGCGGGTTCCTCGTCACCTGCGTCTCCGATGCCTGCGCGGCCCCGACGCCGGAACGCCATGCCAATGCGCTGAAGGCCTTCGGCGGCTATTGCTGGGTTTCCGACACCGCCACCGTCGCGGCCCGCTTCGAAGCGCTGGGCGGCGCCAAGTGAGCGAGTTTCCTTCGCTCGTCAGCGTCGTCACCACCGATCTCGCCGCCGTCACGCGCGGTCGCCCCGTCACGGCCGCACGGCTCGATAAGACAGCCGAGACCGGCGTAGGCTGGGTTCCCGCGAATGTCTGCCTGACCGCCTTCAACACGATCGCCGATCCGAACCCCTGGGGCTCCTCCGGCGATCTGCGCATCCTGCCGGATCTGGCAGCCCGCTATCGCACCACGGCGACGGGTGCCGAAACTCCGTTCGACATGGTGATGGGCGACATCATCGAACTCGACGGTTCGGCCTGGAGCGCCTGCACCCGGACGCTGCTGCGCGACGCCCTGGCGACGCTGAAGGCCGAGACCGGCTTCACGCTGAAGGCTACCTTCGAGCAGGAGTTCAAGCTCCAGCCGGCCGAGGTAAGGGAAACGGCGCCGCTGCACGCCTTCTCGTTCGAGGCGCTGCGCGCCGCCGACCCGTTCGTGCCGCGCCTCGTCGCTGCGCTGGAGGAAGCCGGCGTCGAACCTGAAATGGTGCTGGCCGAATATGGCGCAGACCAGTTCGAGGTGACGCATGCGCCGACCGACCCGTTGACCGCCGCCGACCGCGCCGTCGCGATCCGCGAGATCACGCGCGAGATCGCGCGATGCCTGGGCAGCCGCGCCAGCTTCGCGCCGAAGCCCGCGCCGAACGAGGTCGGCAACGGCGTCCATATCCACTTCAGCCTCGTCGACGCTACGGGCAAGCCTGCGACCTACGACGCGGCCAATCCCGGCGGCCTCTCGACGGAGGCTGGAAGCTTTTGCGCCGGCATCGTTCGCCACCTGCGGGGGCTGACCGCGCTGACCGCGCCCAGCGTGCCGTCCTACTACCGGCTGGCGCCGCACAACTGGAGTTCGTCCTTCACCTGGCTGGGCGACCGCGATCGCGAGGCGACGCTGCGCATCTGCCCGGTCGTGACGAAGGGTGGGCGCGATCCCTCGGGCCAGTTCAACGTCGAATATCGCGCCGCCGACGCCACGGCCAATCCATATCTCGCCATGGCGGCCATCGTCTGGGCCGGTCTCGCGGGCCTTCGCGAGGCCTTGCCGACGCCGCCGATCGTCAATGGCGACCCGACACTGATGAGCGAAAGCGAACGTCAGTCCAACGGCTTGCACCGCTTGCCGGAGACGTTGCCCGAAGCGCTGGAGGCGTTGAAGGCGGACCCGCTGCTGTCGAGCTGGCTGCCACCGAAGCTGCTGCAGAGCATCCTCGTCATGAAGCAGGCGGAGATCGGCCTGATGGAGGGCCTGTCGCGCGAAGCGGTCTGCGCCGCATTCGGAGCGCGGTACTGAGCGTGGACACCCAATCCGCTTCGTCGGCCGACTGGCCGGAGCCGATCGAGGTCCTCAACGAGGACAGCGACTGCGAGATCGTGCTGATCTGCGAGCACGCCGCCAACCACATCCCGGCAGAATATGACCGCCTCGGCGTCACCGAGGCCGATCTGGAGCGGCATATCGCCTGGGATGTCGGCGCCGCCGCCGTGACGCGGGGGCTTGCCGAGACACTGGGCGCGCCCGCATTCCTGGGCACCTATTCGCGGCTCCTGGTCGATCTGAACCGCCCCTTCGGCTGCCTGTCCAGTATGCCGGTGCGGTCGGAGGCCACCTCGATCCCCGGCAATGTCGATCTGACCGAGGCCGAGTTCCAGCGGCGTCGCGAGCGGGTGTTCGATCCGTTCCACGACCGGATCACGGCCCGGCTCGACGCGCGCGACGCTGCGGGCCTGCCGACGCGGATCGTCGCCATTCACAGCTTCACGCCGGTCTATCTCGGGGTCGCGCGGCCCTGGCATGTCGGCATCCTGTTCGATCAATCGGCCGATTTCGCCGAGGCGACCATGGCGGCGCTGGCGCAGGACCCGGCCCTGGTGGTCGGCGCCAATGTCCCCTACGTCATCGACCGCGACGAGGACTACGCGATCCCCGTCTTCGGCACCGATCGCGGCAATCCCGCCATCCTGGTCGAGATCCGCAACGACCTCATCTCGGACGCGGCCGGGATCGCGGACTGGACCCGACGCATGACGCGGGTCCTGCAGGACGTTTCAACGCAATGAGCGGCACGCCGAGGGGGCACGCCGCCGATGAATGTCAGGGAAAGGGCACGAACCATGCTGGATAAGGAAGCCGCCATTGCCGCGGTACAGGCGGAAATCGAGGCGGATCGCGATTGGGTCATCGGCCTGACGCAGGACATCGTCCGCATTCCCTCGGTCAATCCGAAGTTTCACCTCGACCCCGCCATCAACCGCGAGGCCGATGTCCAGGCACACCTCGATCACGTGCTGACCGCCGAGGGTTTCGCGACCGAGCAGTGGGACGCCCTGCCCGGCCGGCCCAACCTCGTCGCAGAGAAGCCTGGTACTGAAGAACGCAGCCTCATTCTCTGCGGCCATATCGACGTCGTGCCGGTCGGCGACGAGAAGGACTGGACCGTCGACCCGTTCGGCGGCGCGATCTCCGATGGCAAGCTCTATGGCCGTGGCGCCATCGACATGAAGAGCGGCCTCGCTGCTTGCATCGCCGCGGCCCGCGCCATCCGCAAGGCCGGCATCACGCTGGAAGGTCGCCTTGCCATCCACGCCGTGGTCGACGAGGAATCGGGCGGCTTCGGCGCCATGGATGCGGTTGCCAAGGGCAAGCTCGCCAAGGGCCTGATCGTCGCCGAGCCGACCTGGGGCGACGTGCTGCCGGTCGAGGGCGGGCTGGAATGGGCGCGCGTCACCATCCGCGGCCGCAACGCGCATTCGGCCTTCCGCTTCAACGAGATCTACCCGCAGCGGCATGAGCCGGGCGCGATGGTGCATGGCGTCAATGCCATTGAACTCGCCGCACGCTTCATCACCGCCGTTCGCCAGTACGAACTGGACCGGACCCGCGCCAAGTCGCATCCGCTGCTGCCGGTCGGCATGAACACAATCAATATCGGCGTCATGCATGGCGGCACGGGGCTCGGCGCCAACGGCCTGCCGACGGTGATGAGCAATCCGGCGATCATCCCGGATGTCGCCGTGCTCGACCTCGACATGAAGTTCCTGCCGGACGAGACCTCGGCCGACTATCGCCGCGATTTCGAAGCCTTCGTGCATCACTTCGCGCAGCAGGATGCCTGGCTGCGCGAGCATCCCCCGGTGATCGAATGGGAACTGGGCGGCCTGCATTTCCCGCCGATGAACACGTCGGTCGAGCATCCGCTTGTTAAGTCTCTGGTAGCACGCCGCAACCAGTTGGGTAGCCCCACCAAGGTTCAGGGCTTCGTCGCCGTGTGCGACGCGGCGCACTATGCCGGCGCGGGCGTCGATGGCGTCATCTTCGGACCCACCGGCGACGGCCTGCACGGGGCCGACGAGTATGTCGAGATCGAGTCGCTGGTCGAGGCCACCAAGGTCATCGCCGCGGCGGTGATCGACTGGTGCGGCGTCCGATAGCGTTTTCGAGCGAAGTGGAACCCGGTTCGCGTGAGGAAAACGCGGAAAAGCGATGAATGAGAGCCACGGCTCGTCGAAACGAGGCGTGGCTCTCGCGCCGCACACATAACCAGATCAGGCCGTGCGCTTCATGCGCGCGGCGATGGCGCCCCAGCCGGCGCGGATCATGCCGACGAGACCGCTCGGATAGACGAGCATCACGACGATGATCAGCAAAGCCGTGATCATTGGCCGCCAGGCGCCGAAATCGGCCATCGCCTCGCCAAACACCGTCAGCACGAAGGACGCGATGATCGCGCCATAGATCGTGCTCGCGCCGCCGAGCAGCACCATCGACAGGATGATCGTGGCGAGGCTCATGCCGAACACGTCGACCGAGGCATTGCGCTGGTAGGCGGCGTAGAAGGCGCCCGCCATGCCGGTGAAGAAGGCGCTGGCGGCGAGCGTGATCATGCGCTGGCGGACCAGCGACATGCCCCGGCTGATCGCATATTCCTCATTGTCCCGCAGCGCCACGACGCCCGCTCCCAGCCGCGAGCGGACGAAGACGCGCAGGAAGACCGTGCTGGCGACCAGCAGGCCGAGCGCGATGTAGAAATAGGCGAACTTGCCGTCGCGGATCATGTTGTGGTCGAACCAGTAGAGCCCCGGCACGCGCACCAGGCCCTGCGTGCCACCGGTGATCGCGGACTGGCTGATGACGATCTGCATTACCAGTTGCGCGAAGCCGAACGTCACCAGGATGATGTAGATGCCCTTCAGCCGCAGGATCGGAATGGTCACCAGCACGGCGGCGACGGTTGCGATCACGCCGCCGGCGAACAGCGCCAGCCACGGATCGAGGCCGACCAGCTTGGTTAGCAGGCTGTAGGCGTAGACGCCGATTCCGAACAACGCCAGATGGCCGAAATTGAACACGCCGCCATAGCCGAGGCTCAGATCCCAGTTGGAGGCGACCACGGCGTAGATGAACACCATGATCAGCACATGCCGGCTGTAGGTGTCTCCGATGACGAGCGGCAGCAGCGCCAGCACCAGAAGGGCGATGGCGAAGCCGATGGCCTCATGCTTCCACGGCGTACGGCCGGGGGAGACAGGAACGGCGCGGGTCGGAATGGCGGGGGCGACGGCGTCGGTCATGCGAGTCCTCGGGAACGGCTGGCGAAGATGCCTTCGGGGCGCACCATCAGGATCAGGATGAGCACGGCGAACAGCAGCGTGGGCGTCCAGTAGAGCCCGAAATAATAGTTACAGGCGGCCTCGAAGAAGCCGATCAGATAGGCGGCGAAGATCGGCCCCGAAACGCTGGAGATGCCTCCGAACACGACGACGATCAGCGCCTTGAGCAAGGGATCGCTGCCCATCAC
This sequence comes from Kaistia sp. UC242_56, assembly GCF_044452255.1. Lineage (NCBI taxonomy): Bacteria > Pseudomonadati > Pseudomonadota > Alphaproteobacteria > Hyphomicrobiales > Kaistiaceae > Kaistia > Kaistia sp. UC242_56. The sequence continues at coordinate 2,153,925 of NZ_JBIOAN010000002.1, read as the reverse complement.
CGGCGACATGAAGCGATAGCCGCCGATGAAGATGCCGGCGAGGCCGGCCAGTGACGCGGCAATGCCGAAGGCGAGACCGTAGAGCGCGGTCACGTTGAGGCCGACCAGATGGCTCGCATCCTCGTTCTGCGCCACCGCGCGCATGGCGAGGCCAAGCCGGGTGCGGTTCAGGAACAGCCAGAGCGCGCCGAGGATGATCGGCGTGATGACGATGATGGCGATCTGGTGCAGCGAGACGCCGACGCCGCCAATGGTCGCGTTGCCGGAGATCAGGCTCGGCAACTGCTTGGAGCGCGGCCCCCAGAAGGTCAGCGCGCCGTTCTCGATCAGGGAGCCCGCGGCCAGCGTCGTGATGACGACGACCAGCACGATATTCGGCCGGCCGATCAGCGGGCGCACCACGCTGGCCTGCAGAAGCCAGCCGACGCCGCCCAGGACGACGATCGCCAGCGGAAACGCCGCCCAGGCCGGCAGGCCGATCTCGATCAGCTGCCAGGCGACATAGGCGCCCAGCATCATCAGCACGCCATGGCTGAAATTGAACACGCCGATGGTGGTCCACACCAGCGCCAGTCCCACCGCCATCATGGCGTAGAGCGAACCCTGGAACAGGCCGCCAAAGGCGATATCGGCGAATGCGCTGCTCATGCCGGGGCCCCTTCTTTCGGCACCAAGGCCGGGATCTGCCGCGCCGGTGGCATCACCGGGGAGCGAGGAAAGCGAATGTCACGCGATGCGCTTACGATCTGCATCGGTGCCCTCAATGGCCGAAATACATCGACATGATCTCTTCATGACCGAGGCTCTTCTCGCCCGGCTTGATCTCGGTCGATACCGCGCCGTGGTCGATCAGGTAGAGCTGCTGGCTGAGCTCCAGAAGGAACTCGATGTCCTGCTCCACGACGATGAGCGGCACGCCGCCGCGCGAGATCTCCAGCACAGAGGCACAGAGCTCGTCCTTGATCTTCGGGGCGAGGCCGAGGGTCGGCTCGTCGAGGATCAGCAGGCGCGGATGGCTCATCAACGCGGTGCCGATCGACACCATCTGCCGTTCGCCGCCCGAAAGCGTGCGCACCTTCTGGCGCCAGCGTTCGGCGAGCTTGGGGAAGAGCTTCACGACCTTCTCGCGGTTCTCTTCCTCATGCGGACGGGCATGTGGCGAGAAAGCGCCGAGCGCCATACAATCGCCGATCGAGAGGTCCGGAAACAGCCGGTTGCCCTGCGGCACATGGATTAAACCGCGGGCGACGATGCTGCGGGCGCTCCCGCCGGCAATGTCGACGCCGTCAAAGACGACGCGGCCGGATTGCGGCTTCAGCAGGCCCGACACGACCCGCAGCAGCGTCGTCTTGCCGTGACCGTTCGGTCCGAAGAGACCGACATTGCCGAACCGGCCGGCTTCCAGCGTGATGTCGCGCAGCACCGTGACGCGGCCATAGCCGGCGGTGACGCCTTCGATGGAAAGGATGGGATTGCTCACGCGTCGGGCCTCCGGGTACCCAGATAGGCTTCGACCACGCGAGGATCGGAGATGACCGTCTTCGGATCGCCCGCCGCCAGAACGGTTCCCTGATTCAGAACAAGGAGATGCTGCGAGAGGCTCATAAGGAAGGTCAGCACGTGCTCGATCAGGACGATGGTGATGCCGCGCCCGGCAATGCGCCGGATCAGGCCGATCGAGGTCTCGATCTCCGGCTTGGTCAGGCTCGAGGCCGGCTCGTCGAGAAGCAGCATGCGCGGCTCCATCGCGATCGCGGTGGCAAGCATCAGGCATTTGCGATCGAACACGGAAAGCTCGCCCGCCAGCCGGCCGAACTGCACAGGGCCCAGACCGACGAATTCGAGCGCCTCGGCCGCCGCCTCGCGCACAGCCACCGACTTGCGAGCCGGGCCGCCATATCCGGCGCCGATGACGGCGTTCTCGAACACGGTCAGACCGTCGAAGCTCGTCTCGCGCTGGAACGTCCGCGCCAGGCCGAGCCGGGCGATGTCGTTGCCGGACTTCCTATGGATATCCGTACCGTCAAACCGTATCCGGCCCTTGTCGGGGCCGAACGGTATGCCGGTGATGACATTGAACAGCGTGCTCTTGCCGCTGCCATTTGGGCCGGCGACCCCGAAGATCTCGCCGGCCTGCAACTGGAAAGAGACGCCGTCGACGGCTTTCAGCGACCCGAAAGCCTTCGACACGCCATCCAGCTCTAGAAGAGCCATATCCTACTTCATCCAGGGCTGGATCTTGAATTCGCCGGTTGCGTAGGCAGCGGGCGAAATCAGGGTGCGCTCGCCATCCCAGATCTGGAAGAAGGTGATCGGGATATAGTCGTCGCCCTGCATCGCCAGATGGGTGGCTGGATCGAACTTCAGGCGGCCCTGCGCGGTCTGCTTGTCGGTCTCGCCCAGCGCCTTCATTATGCCGGCGTGATCGGACGGATCGCCAACCTTCTTCAGCGCGTCGAAATAGACATTGGCAATCTCGTAGAGACCGACGCCATAGGTGCCGCTCTCGACGCCGAACTTGGCCTTGAACTTGCCGGCGACCTCTGCGGCGCGCGGGTTCTTCGGCGTCGTCAGCGCGCCGCCCAGCAGGTTGTAGATCACGCCGTTGGAGTTCTTGCCGGTCAGCTGGACGAACTCCGGCACGCTCGGCGCATACTGCAGGAAGACCAGGCTCTTGGTCGGCTGCTCCAGGAACTGGTTCAGGAACGAGGCCGAGTTGCCGGGCAGGTAATCGGTATTGATGATCAGGTCCGGGACATTCTCGCGGACCTTGGCGAGGATCGAGCGCCAGTCGGTCACTTCGCCGAACGGCACGATCTCGTCGACCGTGATCGTCCAGCCCTTCTCGGTAAAGGTCTTCTTCATGCCTTCCGAGATCGTCTTCGAATAGGCGTTGTCGGACGAGATGATCGCGACCTTCTTGGTCGGCAGCGAGATCTTGCCATCGGCCGCCAGCTTCTCGGCGAACGAGGTCACATCTGTGTTGTAGGCGTCGAAGGAGGGCGTCAGCGACCAGCAGCAGCCATACTTGTCCGGCGCCGGCGCGATGATGTCCTTGGTCTGCTGCGACGTGGCCGCCAGCATGTAGGGCATCTCGGCTTCGGCCATGTTGTCGATCTCGAAATTCGAGAGACTGGCGTAGCCGGTCATCATGAAGTGAACGTCGGGATCGCCCAGCAGGCGCTCGACGGCGCTGGTGACGTTGCTGGCCGACTGGTCCTTCACGTCGCCGATCGCGAGTTCGAACGTATGACCGTTGATACCGCCGGCTGCGTTGACCTCGTCGATCGCCATCTGCGCGCCGCGCTGGTATTCCTGACCATCCGCCGCGGCGGGACCGGTCAGCGGCGCGAGCAGGCCGAGCTTGACGACGTCGGCGAAGGCCGGCGCGCTTGCGAAGATCGTCGCCATCGCCGTACCCAGAATGACCTTTCGCAGGCGGCTTGTCTTGGAATGGGAAACCATGGTCGCGACCCCTCTTATTCGACCTGTGCACTTGCGTGCGATAATTGACAATCTACGCATATGCGGCTTCTTTTGAAAAGATAGTTTCACAGTCTTGAGCTGCCTGAAGACGCTGGTGCCACAAGCGAAATCTTCATGCCGCGCCCTTGTGCAGATGCCGCTGAAACCGGCAGATTCTTTGCGGAGACCCGGATGACGATAACCACCAGCACGATCCAGACCAGCCATGGCGACATCGCCTATCGCGAGACCTCCGGAACCGGCACCGCCGTGCTTCTCATCCATGGCAATTCGTCGTCCGGCGCCGTCTTCCGCAACCAGATGAACGGGCCGCTGGGCGAGCGCTATCGCATTATCGCGCCCGACCTGCCCGGCCATGGCGCCTCGTCCGACGCGATCGATCCGAAGCGCTCCTATTCGATGGAAGGCTATGCCGACGCGATGACCGAGTTTCTCGGCCTGCTCGGCATCGAGAAGGCGATCGTCTTCGGCTGGTCGCTCGGCGGCCATATCGGCCTGGAAATGATCGACCGCTATCCCGGCCTGCTTGGCCTCATGATCACCGGCACGCCTCCGGTCTCGGCGGCCGAGGTCGGTCTCGGCTTCAAGCCGAGCGAGCACATGGGTCTCGCCGGCAAGGAGGACTTCAGCGACGCCGACGTCGAAGCCTATGCGCGCAGCACCTGCGGCGAGCCGTTCGAATCCTTCCTGCTCGACACGGTCGCCCGCACCGATGGCCGCGCCCGCCGGCTGATGTTCGAGAGCTTCGCGGCGGGAACCGGCCGCGACCAGAGCGCCATCGTCGGCGGCCCGACGCCGCCGATCGCCGTCCTGAACGGGCTCGACGAACCCTTCGTCAACACGGAGTTCGTCGCCAACGTGACCTATTCCAATCTCTGGGAAGGCAAGGCGCACGAGTTGGACAATTCCGGCCACGCGCCTTTCTGGGATGCCCCAGACCGCTTCGACCCGATCTTCGCGCGCTTCCTCGAAAGCGTCGACGACCGCGCCTGATCGCGAGGTCACGGCGGGCGGCGTCGCCAAGCGGCGCGGCTCCGGCTATGGATGAGCGCCTGCCGATTCCGGCTCTCGCATTCGTTCAGGAACCGCGCCCGACATGCCGCCCGCCCTTTCCGACCTGCTGACGGCACAGCAGCCCTTCGTCCTGCTGGAAGACCGCCTCGCCACTCCGGCGACGGCAATGCTCTATGCCGATCCAGTCGAGATCATCCGCTGCGAGGAAGCGGCGGATGTCGAGGCCTCTCTCCAGCGGATCGAGGCCGGACTGGCGCAGGGGCTACATGCCGCGGGATTCCTCAGCTACGAGCTCGGCTACGCGCTGCAGGAGCGTCTGGTCGCCTCGATGCCAGCCGGGCGCACGCTGCCACTGCTCTGGTTCGGCCTGTTCCGCGAACCGACCCGCACTCCATCCTCGGAACTGGACGCCTTCTTCGGCGCCCTCGCCCCGTCCCCGCCGCTTGGCGATGCGCGGCCCAGGCTGGACGCTGAAGGACATGCGGCGCGGATCGCTCGCATCCTCGACTATCTGCGCGAGGGGGACGCCTACCAGGTCAATCTCACCTTCCCGATCGACTTCCGCTACAGCGGCGACCCGCTGGCGCTCTATGCGGCGCTGCGCGCGAGCCAGCCCGTCTCGCATGGCGGCCTCGTCCGTTTCGACGGGGCGACGATCCTGTCGGTATCGCCGGAGCTCTTCCTCGATATCGACAACGGCCGCGCCACCACCCGGCCGATGAAGGGCACGGTGCCACGCCAAGACACGATTGAGGCGGACGAACGGGCGAAGGCGGAGCTCAGCGCCGATCCGAAGCAGCGCGCCGAGAACCTCATGATCGTGGACCTGCTGCGCAACGATCTCAGCCGGATCAGCGAGGTCGGGTCCGTCGAGGTTTCCAACCTCTTCAACGTCGAGACCTATCCGACCTTCCACGCCATGGCATCCACGGTGACGTCCCGCCTGCTGCCCGGCACGTCACTCCGGGATTGGATCCCGGCCGTCTTTCCCTGCGGTTCGATCACCGGCGCGCCGAAACTGCGCGCCATGCAGATCATTAGGGAGCTGGAGGACGCGCCGCGCGAGGTCTATACCGGCTCGATCGGCGCCCTGGCGCCCAATGGCGACCTGCGCCTCAACGTGGCCATCCGCACGGCGACGCTGCTGGCCGATGGCACGGGGCGCTACGATGTCGGCAGCGGCATTGTCACGGATTCGGAAGCCTCGGCCGAATACGCCGAATGCCTGCTCAAGGCGCGCGTCCTGACCGATCTCGCCGAGGATTACGGCCTGATCGAAACGCTGCGCTGGTCGCAGGAGACTGGTTTCGAGCGGTTCGATCTCCACCTGGCCCGTCTCGCCAGATCGGCCGGGGCGCTCGGCTTCCACTTCGACCGCGCCGAAATCGAAGCCCGTTTTGCCGCGCTCGCCGCAACGCTTCCCGTCGAAGGCGCGCGCCGCGTCCGGCTCGAACTGCGCCGAAGCGGCGCGTTCGACCTGATCGCGCCCGAGCTCGCGCCCGAGCCGGATCGCCCGGTCACCACCCTCTTCGCCAGCCTGCGTGCCGATAGCGCCGACCCGTTCCTGCGCCACAAGACGACGCGCCGGCAGCTCTACGATGCAGCCTTCGCCGAGGCGACCGCCAAGGGCGCCGACGAAGCGATCCTGCTCAATCGCGCCGGCTTCGTGACGGAAGCGACCCGCAGCAATGTCTTCGTCGAGCGAGACGGCCTGCTGCTGACGCCGCCGCTCACCGACGGCCTCCTGCCCGGCATCCTGCGCCAGCACCTGCTGGAAACAGGGGCTGCGATCGAACGGCAGATCACCCCCAAAGACCTCGCCACCGCATCCCGCTGGTTCCTCGGCAACAGCCTGAGAGGGTTGCGACTGGCACGCCTGAGCTAAATCTCCAGCGTCGCTAGCTCGATGCCCCGGAAGGCGGCGCAACCTCAGGTTCGAAGATCGTCCGGAACATCGGGATCATCAGATCGGCCCCGCGCATATTCAGGTGGTTGTCGTCGCCGTAGATCGGGATGCCGTCGACCGCCCCGTAGCAGCGCTCCTTGTCACAGAGATAGGGCAAGGGATCGAGTATTTTGACCCCGCATCTTTGCGCCGCGAGATCCTGCGTCGCCCAGATCCAGGCGTGCCGCTGGCGATAGGCATCGAGCGAGATCGAAACATCAAGCCGATGCCCCCACATGAGCGCTCGCCCCATCGATTTCGGCACGTGGTACTTCATCTCCGGAATTGGCCGAACGTAGTAAACGGGCCGAGTTCGGGCGAACTCGCAGGCGGTCGAGATAAGGCCCTCCCTGATTTCCTCAAAGAAGGCCGCGTTGCGAGAAGCGTGAGGTTTGCTGATATAGAAACCTGGCGCCTGCGACATGGCGGTCGCCTGCTGGGGATCCACTTCGACGCTCGTCCGGTTCAGGATCACCAGCGGCGCCGGGGGCAGCGTCTTGCTCTTGTCCACCGCGTACTGCACGAACTCGCCACAGGAGACGACCTGGCCGCCAATCTTCTTCAGCCCGGCAATCGTCTTGCAGCCAGCCATTGTCCAATCCAGAACATGAAGATTGGGGGACGGCAGCGCCTTCTCGACGGATCGCACGATGTTGCCGGCGTGGCTGTCGCCAATCACGACGATCCCGAGATCAGGCCCGCCATATGTGCACTCCGAGACGCGAGTCTTCTCGTTGCCCTGGCACTGCATCATCCGCGGGTTGGCGTCGTCGGCAGCCTTGAAGATCGCATTCACCTCCGGCGGGAGCCTAGAAGGAAAGCCGTCAAAGCTGCGCACGACATGGGCCGATAGCATCACCGCCAGCAGAGCGGCCATGATGGCGCCGAACTCCAGGCGACGGGGCATCCGGGCCAGACGCGTGCGCGTGGGGGTCTCGATCCATCGATACGAGAGCCATCCCAGAACCAGCGTCAGCGCCAAACCCGCGAGCCTCGCGACGAGATCCTTCTCCAGCTCCAGGTAATAGAGCGCTACCACGATCGGCCAGTGCCAGAGATAAAGCGAATAGGACGCCTTCCCCAGCCACTGGGCCACGCGGCTACCACTCAGGATCGAATCCTGGCGCGACGCCAGCAGAACAAAACCGGTACCGATCACTGGGATAACGGCCAGCCAGCCCGGCCAGACGACGGAAGCGTCCAGCAGCACGATGCTGCCGAGGATCAGGAGGAAGCCCGCGATCTCCAGTGCAATCTTGGGGAAATCGCCCAGGCGGGGACGCACCTGATAGAGCAGCCAGATGAGGGCACCGCCCAGCAGTTCCCACGCACGCCATGGCAGCAGGAAGAAGGCGCGGGCCGGCATGCTGGCCGATGTCAGGATTGACAGCGCCAGCGACGCCGCGGTCAGGCAAGCCAGCGCCACGGCCAGACGCCGGCGGCTGCGCGATAGCTTGTAAAGGCCGATGACGATCAAGGGGAACAGTAGATAGAACTGCCACTCGACGGACAGCGACCAAGTGTGGAGCAGGACCTTTTCGTGCGAGGAGGCATCGAAATAGCCCGCCTCCCGGTTGAAGCGGAAGTTCGAGAGGAAGGCCAGGGCGCTGACGATGTTCTTGCCGACGCCCTCATATTCCTTTGCCGACATGACGAACCAGTCGACGACGAGAATCACGGCACACAGCACGGCCAGCGCGGGGACGATCCGGCGCGCGCGCGCGAGGTAGAACTTGGCAAGGAAAGCGCGGATGGAGGCAGCCGATCCGTCGATCGCCTCGACGCCGCCGATGACGATTCCAGCCATCAGGAAGCCGGACAGGACGAAGAAGACATCGACACCGATGAAGCCGCCCGGGAAGCCGGCAATGCTGAAATGATAGCCAATGACGGCAACGACAGCCCAGGCGCGCAAGCCGTTGATATCTTTTCGAAACCCGTCGGTCTTCTCGATCATTAATTCATCTCGGTCATACGTCGTGCCAAGCGAGCACGGGTTGGCTTGCCTTGAGATCGGCGGCAGTCGTCGACCTCTGGGTGGTGAGCTGGTGATGAAAAGAAACGGGAGCGGCTATCTTCTCGACCGCCCCCTTGCTCCAATCCGGAGCGGCGCGATCCTAGATATGCCTGACACTACGTCATCTGATTATCGATCTGCTGATGGATATCAGCAGCAAATATCGGATGCGAACGCAACCCGCTAATCCGGCGAATTGGCAGTTTTGGCCGGCTGGTTGCTATCTGGACGCAGCCCCGGAAGGCCGCTGTGTGCTAAGGTCACTTGGCAAAATCGAACAGAGGGAACACGATCAGGGATGGCCAAGCGAGCCGGGAGCGCGGATCTGTCGCTGCATGGCGGGCATGTGCCGCGCTGGCTATCCGACCGGATGACGAAGCTCGGCGCCGTGATCAGCGAGGCGATCGTGCAGGAATATGGTCGCGACGAACTGTTGCGCCGCCTTGCCCACCCGTTCTGGTTCCAGTCCTTCGGCGCCGTCATGGGCATGGATTGGCATTCGTCCGGCATCACCACCAGTGTGCTCGGGGCGCTGAAGCGCGGACTGACGCCGCTTTCCCGCGAACTCGGCATCCATGTCTGCGGCGGCAAGGGACGGCATTCCCGCCAGACGCCGCAGGAACTGATCGGGATCGGCGAGCGGGTCGGCTTCGACGGAATGGCGCTGGCCAAGGCCAGCCGACTGGTTGCCAAGGTCGACAGCGCGGCCATCCAGGATGGGTTCGATCTCTATCTGCACGGCTTCATCGTCACCGATGACGGCCATTGGGTGGTCGTGCAGCAGGGCATGAACGACGACACGCATCAGGCGCGGCGCTATCACTGGCTGTCCGAGGGGCTGACGAGCTTCGTCGAGGCGCCGCATGCGGCGATCGACGGCGTGCAACAGGGCGAGATCGTCAACCTGACCGACAAGCGCGCCGAGGCCTCGCGCGCCGGCCAACTCACCATGCTTGCGGATCTCGGCCCGGACAAGATCGCGCTGGAGTTCGCCGCGCTGCGCGCCGAGACGGCCCCGCCGCCGCCCGCGACCGACCAGATGCTGCTGCCGCATCTGATCATGCCGGCACATCATGACGTGCGTTCCAGCGATGTCGTGACGAGACGGCTGCATGGGGCGCTGGCCGCAGCGGCCGACCAGGGGCCGGCCGATTTCGCGGATCTGCTGCTGGTGCCGGGCGTCGGCGCCCGGACGGTGCAGGCGCTAGCGATGGTGGCGGAAGTGGTGCATGGCGCGCCGTATCGCTTCAGCGACCCGGCCCGCTTCTCCTTCGCGCATGGCGGCAAGGACCGCCACCCCTTCCCCGTGCCGCTCCGCGTCTATGACCACACGATCCGCGTCATGACCTCGGCCGTCCAGAAGGCGAAGCTCGGCGAGGCGGAAGAGATGGCGGCACTGAAGCGGCTCGACGAGCAGGCCCGCCGGCTGGAACGCGTCGCCACCGGGCCGAGCGTCGAGGAAATGATCGACGACGAGCGCGAACGGTCGGCAAGCTATGCCGGCCGCAGCGTGTTTGGCTGGGAGTAGCGGCCCACCCCGTTTTCAAGGTTCCGGCCAGGCCGCTCATCCCGCGCCAGGCAGGCCTCAGGCCGCGCGGGCGGCCGCATGGCGGGCATTGAGCCGGGCGGCAAGCGCGCGGGCCCGTTCAATCGACTCGGCGCGATCGGCATCGAAGCGCTCGCCGATCTCCATGATCAGCGCCGTGCCGGGCAGCACGTCGATGGTGTCGAACACGCTCTCCCACGGCAGGTCGCCCCAGCCGAGCGGCAGATGCAGATCGCCGATCCCCAGCGCGATCGCCTCGCTCTGGTGGTAGAATTTTGACATGGTGTAGGGGCGGCCGAAGCTGTCATGCACATGCAGATGGCCGGCGACTGGTCCCATCGCCGCGACCTCGGCCAGCAAATCGCCGCCGGTCCGGGTCGCCTCGATATAGGCGTGGCCGAAATCGATGGTGGCGACGAGATAGGGATGGTGGATCGCCTGGACGGTCGCGGCGACCTCGGATGGCTGCTGGCGATACCTCTCGTCATCGACGGCGAAGATGTTTTCAAGCGCGATGCGAACGCCATGCTTGCCACCGAAATCGGCAAGTTCCTTCAGCGCGTCTTCCTGCATCCGGTCATAGCCGGCGATGACGCGAGCCGGCGCCATGGGCGCATGGCCACTGTGATGGACCAGCGTGTCCGACCCGACGCGATGGCTGAGCTCGACCATCGCCTTGGCCGCGGCCATCTGGAATTCGAGGTTCGGCGCGTCCATGAAATTGGACACGATCAGGCCATGCACCGTATAGCGCAGCGGGAACTTTGCGCAGATGTCGACCAGCCGCCTGGCGCGCGCTTCGAGCACGCGGCCGCCGGAGATCAGGTCGTCGCCGCAAAGCGATAACTCGGCGACGTCGGCGCCGAGTTCGACGATGCGGGCAAGCGACGCCTCGATGTGGTTCATGTCGCCCTCGCCGGACGTGGTGGCGAAGCCGATATGCGTGATGAGATCTTTCGTCATGACTTGTCTCTCGAAACGGGGATCAAAGGGAGGCGGCAGCGAGCGGCTGTGACGTGAGGGCGTCGATGCGCTTGCCCGTGTCGGCGGCGAACAGGTGGATATCGGCCGGATCGATCTGGATGCCGACGGCATCGCCGGTCTCGAAGGAAGCGGGGCCGCTGAGCGCGACCGCGAAAGACAGGCCATCGAAATCCGTGTGCACGACCCGACCGGCGCCCAGTTCCTCGATGAAATCGACCGTGGCAGGGAGCGAACCGGGCGTGCCGGGGGCGACGAGCCGGGCAGCTTCCGCGCGGACGCCCAGCGTGACCTTGTGGCCGACCAGGCGAGCGTCGATCGCGCCCGGCAGCGGGATGCGTCGCTGCTCGTCATAGACGAAGACGCCATGCCGATCGATCGCGCCTTCCAGCAGGTTCATCGACGGCGAGCCGACGAAATTGGCGACGAAGCGGGTGGCGGGGCGGTTATAGACCTCGGCCGGCGTGCCGACCTGTTCGATCCGGCCGCCATTCATCACGACGAGACGATCGCCCAGCGTCATTGCCTCGGTCTGGTCATGCGTGACGAAGACGGAGGTGGCGCCGAGGCGGCGATGCAGGCGGCGGATCTCGGCGCGCATGGCGACGCGCAGCTTGGCGTCGAGATTGGAGAGCGGCTCGTCGAACAGGAACACCTTGGGCTCCCGCACGATGGCGCGCCCCATGGCGACGCGCTGCCGCTGGCCGCCGGAAAGGGCTGCCGGGCGGCGGTCGAGGAAGGCTTCGAGACCGACGACCTTGGCGGTGGCGGCGACCCGCTTCGCCCGCTCGGCCTTCGGTACGCCGGCGACCTTGAGCGCATAGCCGATATTCTCGGCGACGGTCATGTGCGGATAGAGCGCGTAGTTCTGGAAAACCATGGCGCAGCCGCGTTCGCGGGGTTCCATTTTGTTAACCAGTTTGCCGTCGATCCGGATCTCGCCGCCGGAGATCTCCTCCAGCCCGGCGATCATGCGCAGCAAGGTGGACTTGCCGCAGCCGGACGGGCCCAGGATGACGATGAACTCGCCGGTGGCGATCTCGAGGTCGACCCCGTGCACGACCGCGTTCCTGGCATAGGCCTTCTTGACGCCCTTGATGGCGATCGATGACATCGGATTGTCCTTCTACTTCTCGGTCGAGATCAGGCCGCGCACGAACCAGCGCTGCATCACGATCACGACGATGAGCGGCGGTGCCATGATGATGAGCGTCCCCGCCATGGCGACGTTCCAGTCCGGCAAGCCGAATTCGGAGGGAATGAGGTGCTTCAGCTGCGTCACGGCGATGCCGAAATTCGGATCGGTGGTGATGAGCAAGGGCCAGAGATACTGGTTCCACGACCAGACGAACATGATGGTGAACAGCGCGATCATGTTGGGCTTCGACAGCGGGAACAGGATGTCGACGAAGAAGCGGACGGGACCTGAGCCATCCATCTTCGCGGCTTCCGCCAGTTCGTCCGGCACCGTCAGGTAGAACTGGCGGTAGAGGAAGGTGCCAGTCGCGGTGGCGACGAGCGGCAGGATCAGGCCGGGGTAGGAATTGAGCAGGCCCCATTCCAGCTTGACCTGCAGGCCGGAGACGGCGTGGATCAGCCAGGAGATGCCGGTGATATCCAGGATCGCCTGGAACGGCGCCAGCGCATTGGCCGCCACCGCATAGGTCGGCACGATGCGCACCTCGAGCGGCAGCATCAGGGTGACGAAAATCACCCAGAACATCAGCATCCGGCCGGGAAAGCGGAAATAGACGATGGCGAAGGCCGCCATCGACGACAGCAGGACCTTGCCCGCCGCCACCGTGCCCGCGAACACGAATGAATTGAGCAGCTTGCGGCCGAGATCCGCCCGGACCCAGGCCTCGTGCAGATTGGTGAAGAGGTCAGAGCCTGGCACCAGCGACATCGGCACCGTGTTGACGGCGCGGATGTCGTGCGTCGCCGCGACGATGACGATCACGAAGGGAAACAGCACCGTCAGCAGGCCGATCAGGAGAACGATCTGGCAGACGGCGTTGAAGATTGGCGTGCGTTCGACCATCGGATCCGCCTCTATTTGTAGTGCACGCGCCGCTCGATGAAGCGGAACTGCACGATGGTGAGGAGGACGACGAGGCCCATCAGGATGATCGACTGCGCGGCGGCGCCGGAATAATCGAGGCCTTTGAAGCCGTCGAAATAGATCTTGTAGACCATCAGTTCGGTCGCCCTCGCGGGGCCGCCCTGGGTCATGATATCGACGATGCCGAAGCTGTCCTGGAAGCTCTCGGTGATGTTGATCACGAGCAGGAAGAACAGGGTCGGCGTCAGCAGGGGCAGTTGGATGTCCCACATGCGACGCATCGGGCCGGACCCGTCCATCGCCGCCGCCTCGATCAGCGAGCGGGGAATGCTCTGCAGCGCCGAGAGGAAGAAGATGAAGTTGTAGCCGATATATTTCCACGAGAAGGCAATGATGACCGCGATCATCGCATCGGTGCCGTCGAGCGCCGGATTCCACAGCCCCGGCCAAATCTGGTTGATCAGCGACAGGAAGCCGGCTTCGGGCGCGAGGATGAAGCGGAAGGCCAGGCCGAGCGCCGGAGCGGCGATCGCATAGGGCCAGATGAAGATGCTGCGATAGGCCTTGTGGCCGCGCATCTCGCGATCGGTAAACAGCGCCAGCAGCAGCGCGACGCCCATGGCGATGCCGGTCGAACCCAGCCCGAACACCATGCTGCGCGAGATGGCGCCCCAGTAATAGGGATCGCTCAGCAGCTGGCGGAAATTCTGCAGTCCAACCCAGGTGTTGCCGCCGCCCCAGGGTTGTTCCAGCGTGAAGGCCCAATAGAGCGCCTGGCCGCTCGGCCAGTAGAAGAAGACGAAGATCAGCACGAGCATCGGCAGCGCGAACAGCAGGCCGATCGTCGTGGACGAGAAGGTAGCGCGCTTTTCCATCGGACGGTCTCATTCTTCAGGCGGCCGGCACTCCGAGATGAAGCGACGACGGCCTGGATCCGGCGCGGCGCATGGCGCCATGGCCGGATCGAGGAATAGGCGGAACGTGAACGGGCCACGTTCCGCCCGGCCTCCCGTGCCCCTCCCCGCCTGGACGAGGAGGGTGGGGTGGGAGTTCGGCCCGGCAGACTAGGGAAGCGTCTTGCCGGCGTAGGTCTGCTCGAACTTGCGCAGGATCTGGTTGCCGCGTTCGACGGCAGTGTCGAGCGAAGCCTGGACGTCTTCGTTCTTGATGAAGATCGCCTGCAGGCCGTTGGAGACTTCCTGGCGGATCTGCAGCAGGCCGCCGAGGCGGATGCCATGCGGGGCGGCGTCATCGGCCGGCGAAGCCGTCAGGCTCTCGATCGCCAGCTCACGGCCCTTATAGGGAGCCTTGCCGTAGAAGCCCTGCTCGTTCAGGTACTTGAAGCCGGAGTTGCGCACCGGGATGTAGCCGGTCACGGTCGACCAGGTCAGCGCCTCTTCCGGCTTGGCGATGAAGTCGAAGAAGGCGGCGGCGCCCTTGTATTCGGCGTCCGACTTGCCGGTCAGCACCCAGAGCGAGGCGCCACCCACGAACGAGCTCTTGCGCTGCGTGCCCTCATAGACCGGGAGCATCGCGACGTCCCAGTTCATGCCTTCCTTGGCGGTACGGCCGATATTGCCATGGTCGCCGACCGAGGTCAGGATGACCTGGCAATCGCCATTGGCGAAGGCTTCGACAAAGGTCTGGCCGGTTTCCTTCGACTTGATGACGGCTTCGCCATTGTCGTACCAGCCCTTGAGATCGCGAACGAACTGGACCCACTTGCCCTTGTTGAAGGTCAGCTCGGCGTCGAGGCCTTCATAGCCATTTTTCTTGGTGGCGATCGGCTCGCCATGAATGGCGTTGAACTGCTCCTCGAGCTGCCAGACCTCATCCCGCGAGATGTTGAAGCCGAGCGGGCACGCATAGCCGGCCGCCTTCAGCGCCTTGAAATCGGCTGCCGCTTCTTCCCACGTCGCCGGAGCATGGTCCTTGCCGATCTTGGCGAAGGCGTCCTTGTTCCAATAGAGCAGCGCCGTCGAGGAGTTGAAGGGGAAGGAGTACATCTCGCCCTTCGACGTCGCATAGTAGCTGGCGATGCCGGAGAAATAGTCCTTCCAATCGACCGTATAGCCCATGTCGGTCATGAGCTTGTTGGCCGGGTAGTAGGCGCCCGACAGCATGATATCGAGCGTGCCGGCGTCAGAGACCTGGGCGATGGTCGGCTGCTGGCCGGCGCGGAAGGCCGCGATCGTGTTCTGCAGCGAGGCGTCATAGGAGCCCTGGCTGGTGCAGACCACTTCGTAGTCGGCCTGGCTGGCGTTGAAGCGCTCGCACTGCTCCTGCACGCGCTTGGCGATATCGCCCGAATTGCCGAACCAGAAATCGATCTTGGTCTTGTCGGCCGCGGCCGGGCCGGCGAGCAGCGCGGCAACGGCGAAGGTGCCGACGGCGCCGAGGAATTTGGCGTTCATGAGAGCCTCACGAAAGAAAGGGAGCGCCGGTCCGGCGCGACGGTCCCCGCTTAGCCCGCCGCCCGTAACGCTCGGATGACACGACGGCTAAGCGCAGCGCCGGATCCCCTCGCCTCGCCGGCCGCTCTCGGGTCCGCCGCTACGTCACTATTGAAACCGAATGAAAAATAGAGAGCGGGGACTGTTCTTGCTGTCCGAGAGCGCGCATAGAACCTCACCCCCGAACAGCACGGGCGCCCCGGCGCCCAGACCGCCAAGGCAGTCTCCATGAACTCCCGCACGGCGGTTCTCGCCCTCGGCCTGACCCAGATCATCGGCTACGGCACGCTCTATTACAGCTTCAGCGTCCTCGCGCCGGCGATGGCGCGCGAGTTCGGGCTCTCGACCGAGTGGATCTTCGGCGCCCTTTCCGTTTCGCTCCTGGTCGGCGGCCTCTGCGCGCCTTGGGTGGGCGGCTGGATCGACCGCCGCGGCGCCGGCCGGGTCATGACGATCGGCTCGCTGGCAGCCGCGCTCGCACTGGCCGCCTGCGCCATGGCGGGCAATACTTCGACGCTGGTGCTGGGGCTGATTGCCATCCAGATCGCCTCGACACTGGTGCAATACAGCGCATCCTTCACGCTGCTGGTGCAGTTGAACCCGGCCAGGGCGCAGCGCTCGATTACGTATCTGACGCTAATGGCCGGCTTTGCATCGACGCTGTTCTGGCCGTTCACCACGGCGCTGCACGCCCATCTCGACTGGCATCACGTGTACCTGCTGTTCGCGGCGATGCACCTCTTCCTCTGCCTGCCGGTGCATTTCTGGCTAATGGTCAAGACGCGCACGGTTTCCGACCGCCGCGCGCCGCTGGATCACGCGCCGCGCGCGGTCGAAGCCGTGGCCGGGGTCATCGCGGCGGCCGCCAGACCGCGGGCGTTCGCCCTGATGCTGCTCGGCTTTGCCATCCAGAGCTTCGTCACCTCGACCTTTCTGGTCCACATGCTGCCGATGCTGACGGAACTCGGGCTCGCCAAGGCCAGCGTGCTGGTCGCCTCGGCGTTCGGGCCGGCGCAGGTGCTGAGCCGCTTCACCAACATGACCTTCGGCGGACGGCTTTCGCAGCGGACGCTCGCCGTCATCGCCTCGGCCTTCCTGCCGCTGGCGACCGTCATCCTGCTCGCTACGGCGCCCAGCCTTGCCGGCGCCTTCGCCTTCGCCATCGTGTTCGGACTGAGTTCCGGCCTCGCCAGCATCGTGCAGGGAACGCTGCCGCTCGAACTCTTCGGCAGCGACGGCTATGGCAAGCGGCTCGGCCGCGTCACGTCGGTGCGGCTGGTGGTGTCCTCCGCCGCCCCCTTTGCCTTCGCCCTGATGACGGAGCACCTCGGCTATCCGATCGCACTGTCGATCATCGCCGCGCTCAGCACCCTCGCCGTCCTGGCCTTCCTGGCAATCGGCGGTTCCGGCAAGCCCACGGTCGAGGCGACGCGAACCGAATAGACACAGTCTTTCCCCAACCGACCGAAATTCCCGGCTTCCGTGCATTAGCCGCACACACGACCACCCGACTCAGCTAAGCGTCGTAAGAAGCTTAAGGAGAAGTTAAGTGTTCGATTCGGCGGTCTATTATGTTCAGCCCAATGAAGACCGGGGCTATGCGATCGTGAGCCAGAGCGGGTCGCAAATCGGAGCTTTCACGTCGCATGACGTCGCGGTGTCGATGGCCAAGCATCTGGGTCATTCGGCCTCCGAACTTGGCATGGCCGCCCGCGTTTTCGAACGCTCGGCCGAAAACGAGGAAACCCTCGTCTTCGAGCGCTGGCCGATACGCGTCGCGGACCTGCCCTGGGACGCCGTCACGGACTGACCCAGCGGCCACGGATTGCCACCCTGCGTCAGCTTGACAGGCCTCGTCCGATTTGTTGAAAGGCGCGCCCCTCCGCGAACCGCAAGGAGCAGCCCCATGGACCCTTCGACCGTCGCCGCGCACTGGGAAGCCAATGCCGAAGCCTGGACCCGCCATTCGCGGGCTGGCTACGATATCTACCGCGACGCCCTCAACACACCGGCCTTCCTGGCCATGCTGCCGCCGATCACCGGTCTGCAGGGCCTCGACATCGGCTGCGGCGAGGGCTCCAACACGCGACAGCTCGCCCGGCTCGGCGCGAAGATGACGGCGATCGACATCGCGCCCACTTTCGTTCGCCATGCGCAGGACAGCGAGGCCAACGAGCCGCTCGGCATCCGCTATCTGCATGGCGACGGCATGGCCCTGCCCTTCGCCGAGGCGAGCTTCGATTTTGCCACCGCCTTCATGTCGCTGATGGACATGCCGAACCAGCAGGCCGTGCTGCAGGAAGCGTATCGCGTCCTGCGCCCGGGCGGCTTCCTGCAGTTCTCGATCCTGCATCCCTGCTTCGTGCCGCCGCGCCGCCGCAACGTCCGCGACGCTGACGGCATCCCGCGTGCCGTCGAGGTGGCCGACTATTTCGAGGAGACCGACGGCGCCGTCGAGACCTGGTGGTTCTCGACCTTGCCGGCGGAAGAGCGCAGCAAGGTCGAGCCCTTCCGCGTTCCGCGCTTTCATCGCACGCTGAGCGACTGGGTCGCGATGATCGTCGGGGCCGGCCTCGTCATCGAGGCCTTTGGCGAGCCGAGGGCGACCGAGGCCCAGGCAGACGCCGAGCCCGTCATCGCTGACACGCGCGTGGCACCGATCTTCCTGCACGTCCGAGCCCGCAAACCCGGCTGACGTCAGGCCAGAGCGCCGACCCGCAAGCTCCTGAGATAGGCCACCAGCTCACCGCCCGATTGCTCGATCGGGCGGTCGTTGACGATCGTCAGATCGGGCTGGATCTCGCTCGCGCAAATCGCCTCGCGCGCAAGGCGCGCCGCGATGGCTTCGTCGCTTTCGCGCCCGCGCGCAGCAAGGCGCGCGGCCAGCACCGCGTCGGGCGCCGAGATCGCGACGACGCGTACCGCCGGAAACCTCTCCCGCGCCGCGTCGATGGCGCCACGGGAGAAATTGCAGATGACGACCGCGCCTCGGGCGACCGCATCCAGCGTGTCGATCGGCAGCGCATAGCCAAGACCATGCGCGCGCCAGGACACGGGGAACCGTCCGGTCGCGACGCCTTTCTCAAAGGCTGCCTCGTCCAGCGTGTCGTGGTCCTCGAAGGCATTCTCGCCGCGTGTCACCAACCGGCGGACGAAGACGAACCCTGCCTCCTCCGCCAGCGCTGCCTTCGCATGGCCGAGCAGACTGTCCTTGCCGACGCCGCTCGGCCCGACCACCGCTACCAGTACACCCATGCTCGTCATGCTCTCATGAAACCCGCTGGCCCTCGCGCCAGACCTGGCGGACGAGCGGCGTCGGGCTTTCCTTGTCCTTGCCGCTGACATGCACGCGGACGAGATCAGCCCGAAGCCCGGTCTCGATCGCGCCGCGATCCGTCAGCCCGGTCGCGCGGGCCGGCGTCTGGGTGACGGTACGGATCGCCGCCGCGAGGTCGATCGACGGAATGCGACGGGGCAGTTCGAAAGCAGACATCAACAGACTCGCAGGCACATAGTCCGACGACAGAATATCGAGAAAGCCGGCGCGCGCGAGATCCTCGGCTGCGACATTTCCGGAGTGCGAGCCGCCGCGCACGACATTCGGCCCGCCCATCATCACGCGGATGCCGGCCTGGTTCAGCGCCTCGGCCGCTTCGAGCGTCGTCGGGAACTCGGCAAGGGCGACGCCATTGTCGACGGCTTCCGAAGCATGCGCCGCCGTGGCGTCGTCATGGCTCGCCAGCACGGCGCCCTTCTCGGCGGCGAGCGCCACCAGCTTTAGGCGGTTCGGGCCGGCATTGCTGGCATGCTGCTCGAGGCGCGCCGCGACGAAGCGGTTCACGTCCTCGTCCGACATCGGCTTCTTGCGCATGTAGTAGCGGCGCCATGTCTCGAGATCCTTGAACTGGCGCTGGCCGGGCGTGTGGTCCATCAGCGACATCATGTGGATCGGGTAGAGAGCCGCATAGGCCTCGACATGCTCGATGACGTCGTCGCAGGCGATCTCGCAGCGAAGATGCGTGCGGTGATCGACGCGGAGATGGCCGGTGGCGCGGGCTTCCTCGATGGCGGAGGCCAGCACGGCGAGATCGGTGCCGATCGAGGCGGAGTCGGCGTCCGAGCCGGCGCGCAGCGAGTCGAACACCGTGGTGATGCCGGCCGCCGCGATCTGTGCGTCATAGGCCATCACCGAGGACAGCGCATGCCAGCGGACATGCGGGCGCGGCGCGAAATGCGCTTCGAGGTGATCGGTGTGCAGTTCGACGAGGCCCGGCACCAGATGATCGCCGGCAAAGTCGATGCCGCGCTCCGGCGCGTCGCCTTCGCCGGTCTCGGCGATCTCGCCATCGACGACGGCGACCCAGCCCTTTTCGACCACGCGGTCGGGCAGGACGAGGCTGGCATTCTCGATCAGGAATTCTGTCGGTTCGGTCATTTCGATCTCGTTTGCTCTAAGCTCTCAGGCCGCCTTGGAGGAGGCGAATTCCGTCACGTCGACGATGCGGTCGGCGACCAGTTCGCGGACATCGTCATCATGGAAGATGCCGATAACAGCCGCGCCCGCCCGTTTCTTTTCCTCGATCAGCCGTACGACGACGGCACGGTTGGCCGCGTCGAGCGAGGCGGTCGGTTCGTCGAGCAGCAGGATCGGCCGGTCGGCCGCGAGGCCGCGCGCGATGTTGACGCGCTGCTGCTCGCCGCCGGAGAAGGTCGCCGGCGGCAGGCTCCAGAGCCGCTCCGGCACGTTCAGAAGCGTCAGCAGGCGCTCGGCCCGCGCCCAGGCCTCCGCCTGCGGCACGCCGCTATCGGTCGCGGCGCCCGCGACGATATCAAGCGACGACACACGGGGGATGACGCGCAGGAACTGGCTGACATAGCCCATCACCGAACCGCGCAGCGCCAGGATGCGGCGCGGCTCGGCATTGGCGACATCGACCTGCTCGTCGCCGTCGCGGACCAGGATGCGGCCGTGATCGCAGCGGTAGTTGCCGTAGATCATCTTGAGAATGGAGGACTTGCCGGCGCCCGAGGGGCCGCCGAGCACGACGCATTCGCCGGGCTTCACGCCAAACGAGACATTGTCGACGACGCTGATCTTCATGCCGTCGCGCAGATGCAGGGTGAAAGCCTTGGAGACGCCTTCGAGGGTGACGAGGTTCCGAGTCACGTTGTTCTGGGTCATGCTGCGAGCACCGAGGAAACGAGAAGCTGGGTGTAGGCTTCGCGCGGATCGTCCAGCACCTGGTCGGTGAGGCCGGTCTCGATCACCCTGCCCTGCCGCATCACCATGATGCGGTGCGACAGCAGGCGGGCGACGGCGAGGTCGTGGGTGACGATGATGACCGCGAGGCCGAGTTCCGAAACGAGGCCGCGGATCAGGTCGAGCAGGCGCGCCTGCACCGAGACGTCGAGGCTCGATGTCGGCTCGTCCATGAAGACCAGGCGCGGATGGGTGACCAGGTTGCGGGCGATCTGCAGGCGCTGGCGCATGCCGCCGGAGAAGCTCTTCGGCAAGTCATCGATGCGTTCCGGCTCGATCTCTACCCGGTTGAGCCAGTCGCTCGCCGTGTCGCGGATGCGGCCATAGTGCCGGCCGCCGACTGCCATCAGCCGCTCGCCGACATTTCCGCCGGCCGAGACACCCATGCGCAGGCCGTCCCGCGCATCCTGGCGGACGAAGCCCCAGTCGGTGCGCAGCAGGAAACGGCGCTCGGCCTCGGTGAGGTCGAACAGGTTCCGCGTCTCGCCGTCGCGCATCCGGTAATTGACGGCGCCGGCAGTCGGCGGAAGCTCGGTCGCGAGCAGGCTGAGCAGGGTCGATTTGCCCGAGCCGGATTCACCCACCACCGCCAGCACCTCGCCCTCATAGAGGTCGAAATTCACATCGCGGCACCCGAGCCGTTGGCCGTAATGCTTGCCGAGATTGCGGGCGGAAAGCAGCGGCTTGTCGTTCAGCTTCGCCATCATGATGCGGCTCCGTCGATGAATTCAGCCTGAGGGGCGCGCTCGCCGGACACCGGCTCCAGCCGAAAGCTGAAGCCGTATTTCTCGAAGCCGAGGCTTTCGTAGAAGGCGTGCGCCTTGGTCGATTTGATGTTTGAGGAGAGCGCCACCTTGTAGGCGCCTTTCGCTTCGGCCAGCCTAAAGGCCTGCTGGATCATGGCGCGGCCGATACCCTCGCCCTGATGCCCCTTGGCGACGACGACGTTCTCGACCAGCGCCGATGACATGCCCCAATGGGCGAGATTGTCGATCACCATCAGCGAGAAGGTGCCGACGATTTCGCCATCCGCCTCGACGCAATAGGCGGCGAAGTCGGGATATTGCGCCATGCGAGCGAGCGTCGCCCTGGCCACCTCAAGCGAGGTGACGCGGCCATTGTTGAAATCCGGCTGGGCATAGAGCGCGAGCAGCGCCGGCAGGTCAGCCTCGGTCGCCTTGCGAACGGAGATATCGGCCATCACGCCGCCCCTCCGACCGCATGCAGCCCCGGCGCCTCGCCGGAGAGCTCGCCGCGATGGCCATCGGCCCGGCGTTCCTCGCAATAATCCGAGTCCGAGCAGACGAACATCCGCCCGCCGCGGTCGTCCAGCACGACCTCGTCGAGATAGACGTTGGTCGCGGCGCAAAGCGCGCAGGGCTTGTCAAAGCGCTGCACCTCGAAGGGATGATCCTCGAAGTCGAGGCTGCGCACCTTGGTGAAGGGCGGCACGGCGTAGATGCGCTTCTCGCGACCGGCGCCGAACAATTGCAAAGCCGGCGACATGTGCATCTTCGGATTGTCGAATTTTGGCGTCGGCGACGGGTTCATGACGTAGCGATCCGCCACCTCGACCGGATAATCGTAGGTCGTGGCGATGTGGCCGTGGCGCGAGATGTCCTCGTAGAGCTTCACATGCATCAGGCCATAATCGGCGAGCGCATGCAGCTTCCGGGTTTCGGTCTCGCGCGGCTCGAGAAAGCGCAGCGGCTCCGGGATCGGCACCTGGAAGACGATCGTCTGCTTTTCCGTCAGCTGCCGCTCCGGGATGCGGTGGCGCGTCTGGATGATCGTTGCGTCCTTCGTTTCGGTCGTCGTCGCGACGCCCGCCGTCTTGGCGAAGAATTTGCGGATCGAGACTGCGTTGGTGGTGTCGTCCGAACCCTGGTCGATCACCTTCAACACGTCATCCGGCCCGATGATCGCCGCCGTCACCTGCACGCCGCCAGTGCCCCAGCCATAGGGCATCGGCATTTCGCGGCTGGAGAAGGGAACCTGATAGCCGGGGATGGCGATCCCCTTCAGGATCGCGCGGCGGATCATCCGCTTGGTCTGTTCGTCGAGATAGGCGAAATTGTAGCCGCTCGCCTGCGGTGCTGCCACGGCGCTCATTCGGCCGCCTCCTTCAGCTCTTGCTGGCGCGCCGCATATTCGGAGCGCATCTTTCGGACGAGCCCGAGCTCGGC
Organism: Kaistia sp. UC242_56; assembly: GCF_044452255.1. Lineage (NCBI taxonomy): Bacteria > Pseudomonadati > Pseudomonadota > Alphaproteobacteria > Hyphomicrobiales > Kaistiaceae > Kaistia > Kaistia sp. UC242_56. Next base: position 2,130,975 of record NZ_JBIOAN010000002.1, on the reverse strand, counting down.
CTGGAAATCGACATAGTGCGGCAGCTTCAGATGCTCGACGAAGCCGGTCGCCTGGACGTTGTCGCAATGGGACAGCACGAATTCCTCGTCCTGCGCCGGGGCGGTGACATCCTCGCCGAACTCGCGGGTCCGGAGCGCCCGGTCGACCAGCGACATCGCCATCGCTTTGCGCTCGCTCTGGCCGAACACCAGGCCGTAGCCGCGGGTGAACTGCGGCGGCAGCTCGGCCGAACCATGGAACTGGTTGACCATTTGGCACTCTGTCAGCGAGACAGGCCCGAGCGGCACAGCGAAGCCGAGCTCTTCCGGCACGAACTCTGCCATCACCTCGCCGAAGCGGATTTCGCCGACGAAGGGGTGGGTGCGGCCATAGCCGCGCTGGGTCGAATAGCCAAGCGCCAGCAGGAAGCCTTCATCGCCACGAGCGAGCGCCTGCAGGCGCAGGTCTCGATCCGCCGGGAAATCGAGCGGCGCGCGGGTCAGGTCGCCGACTTCCGCCGTTTCGTCGGGAAGTTCCGCCTCGATCAGCCCCTGGCCGTCGAGCAGGTCGGTCACGCGCGGCGTCGCCTCGAAATCGGTCTCGACTTCGGCGGGTGCCGGCGGGGTGACGCCAGCGGCGAGCATGAAGTCTATCAGGCGGTGGGTGTAGTCGAAGGTCGGCCCGAGCACCTGTCCGCCGGGCAGATCCTTGAAGGTCGCGGAAATGCGGCGCTCGATCGCCATGGCGCTGGTATCGACCGGTTCGCCATTGCCGAAGCGCGGCAAGGTGGTGCGGAAAGCGCGGACGAGGAAGATCGCCTCGATCAGATCGCCACGCGACTGCTTGATCGCGAGCGCGGCCAGGGCCGGATCATAGAGCGAGCCTTCGGCCATGACGCGGTCGACGGCGAGCGCCAGCTGGTTTTCGATCTGGTCAGGGGAGAGATCGGGGACCGAGACGGGACCGCGACGCTCATGAGCGAGAAGCCCATGCGCATTGTCGATCGCTTCCTCGCCACCCTTGACGGCGACATACATGATCAGACCTCCGAAACGAGTGTCGTGCGCGGCAGCGCCGCGACTTCGCGGGCGCCGACGAAAACCAGATCGACGCCGCGCGGAAATTTCGCGCGGTTGGCGGCGAGTTGAACGGCAAGGCCCTCGGGCCGGGGCGAGAGATCGAAGCGGGTCCGATCCTCGATGCCGGGGCCGGTAAGTTCGAGATCGCCGCCGGCGGCGAGCGTCTCGACGGCGACGGCGATCGTCGTCGAGCGATCGGGATACTCGTCGGTCCCCTGCGCGAAGCTGGCGAGCGTCGGCATCGCCGCCACGTCGGCGACCAGCGCGAAGGCGGCGTCGGATGGGTTGGCGACCAGGCGGGCGCCGGTATGGAAGCGGAGATAATCGACGACCGACTTCGAGGCGGCGAGCGTCTCGTCGAGCCAGAGCGTCGCCTCATGGTCGGCCAGCGTCAGCGCGACGGCGGCGAGTTCCGGCGTCAACGGCGCGGGGGCGTCGAGGGCTGCCGGGAAAGGCTGGATCGAACCCGGACGCGCCAGCGCGTTCATCAGGGCATTAAAATGCGCCTGCGCCTCGATGACAGGATCGGCAAAGCCGGCGGTGATAGCGAGGGCGGACATCAATCCTCTCCGCGAACCATGGTGAAGAAATTGACCCGGGTCGCGGCGACGCGGCGGGCCTTGGCGGCGGCTTCCCCGGCGATCCGGTCGCGGATCGGCGTCAGCACGCGCTCGACGGCGGCGCGCTCCGGACCCTGCCAGAGCGCGTCCAGAATGGCTGATATCCGCGCCTTGGCGGTATCGCGGCCGAGCTGGTAGGCGAAGCCGGTGCGGCCGTCGTCCAGACGAACCGCGGCGCGCGTGACCGTCGCCTCGCCCAGGTTGAAGGCGCGGCCATCGCCGCCCATCCGGCCGCGCAGCATGACGAGACCGTTTTCGGTCCCGCGCAGATCGCTCGCCGCCGGTATCTCGCCAACGCCCTGCAGCGCGTGCTCGAGCTCGGCGGTCGTCGCGCCGGTGCAGGTCGCCATCACCGCCTGGCGGGCGGCAATATCGGGGTCGGTTGCCGGCTTGGCGCCGTTCGCTTCATGTCGCATGACCAGATCCATCACCTACGAGGCTTCTCATTCGAGTTGTCTAATGATATAGACAACTGCATGAATAGGTCCAGTGACGATTTGATGACAGACACAGTGCTCCCGGCCGACGACAACGGCGTGACGGAAGTGGCCCGCGGCCGCGGCATCGCCGCCTGGCGGCAGATCGCCGACGAGATCGAAGCGGATATCCGCAGCGAACGCCTGCGAGCCGGCATGCAGCTGCCGACAGAGAGCCAGCTCGCCACCCGCTTCGCGGTCAACCGCCATACGGTCCGGCGCAGCTTGTCCGAACTCGCGGCGCGCGGCCTGGTGCGGGCGACGCAGGGGCGCGGCACTTTCGTCGAGGCAAGGCCGCTGCCCTACCCGATCGGCGCACGCACCCGCTTCTCGGAAAACGTGTCCCGCGCCGGGCGCGAGGCCGGCGGCAAGCTGCTGGAAGCGTATGAGACGGTGGCGGATCCCGGCGTCGCCAAGGCGCTGGCGATCGCGGAGGGCGCGCCGGTTGTCCGGCTCGACACGGTCCGCATGGCCGATGGCAGCCCGATCTCGCTCGGCAACGCCTATTTCCCCCTGCCCCGCTTTGGCGGGCTGGTCGATGCCTATCGCGCGGTCGGCACGGTGACACAAGCGCTGGAAGCCTGCGGCGTCGGCGATTATCGCCGGCTGGAGACGCGGATCTCGGCGCGGCCGGCCGGCGTCGAGGAAGCGCAGAAACTCGACCTGGCGCCGGGTCGCCTGCTCCTGACGGTCGAGAGCGTCAATGTCGATCCGGCCGGCACGCCGATCCAGTTCACCCGCGCGGCGTTTTCCGCCGACCGGACGGAACTGGTGGTGGAGAGCTGAGGGGCCTCAGGGAGAGGTTGAGGATAGTACGTGCTTCGAGACGCCGCTCTGCGATCGGCTCCTCCGCATGTTGGGTTTGAAAGCCTCTCCAATAGGAAGAGGCCTGCGACGGCCAAGACCTGTCAGCAGACCTCCAACGCAACATGCTGAGGAGCCGATCGCAGAGCGGCGTCTCGAAGCACGCACGCCCCTTCGGGACAGCCCTCAAACCATCTTTGACTTGCCGATCACCGCCATGCGCAGCTTGGACGAGATGAAGTCGATAACCGCGACGGTGACGAGGATCATAAGGATCAGGAAGGCGACCTGCTTCAGCTCGAGCACGCGGATCAGTTCGGTGAGATACGCACCGACGCCACCGGCGCCGACAATGCCGATGATCGTCGCCGAGCGGACATTGGATTCGAAGAAGTAGAGCACCTGGCTGGCGATCACCGGTAGAACCTGCGGCACCAAGCCGAAGCGGACCTGATGGGCCTTGCTGCCGCCCGACGCCGCGATGCCCTCGGTCGCCTTGCCGTCGGTCGCCTCGATCGCTTCGGAGAACAGTTTTCCAAACGCGCCGAAATCGGCGCAGGCAATGGCAAGCGCGCCGGCGAAGGGGCCAAGGCCCACGACGTTGATCCACATCAGCGCCCAGATCAGCGTGTCGACCGAACGGAACACGTCAAAGGTCCGGCGGGCGCCGAAATGGACGAAGGGGTTGGGAATGACGTTCTTGGCGGCCAGGAACGCGACCGGAAAGGCGAGGATCGCCGCCGTCAGCGTGCCGAGGAAGGCGATCGAAAGCGTTTCGCCGAGCGCGATGGAGAAGGCCATGAACCGGCCTTCGGGCGCCGGCGGGATCATCAGCACGGCGAACTGACCGAGCCGGTGCAGGCCGTTCCAGATTCGCACCAGCGAGAAATCGAGCCAGACCATGGCGCCGAATGCCAGCAGCGCCATCGCCAGCGGCAGCCCGATCATGAACACGCGCCGCGTCGCCGACTGGGCGAAGGCGCCGGGGTGGCGTCGTCGGAGACCGTCGAGATCGGCCAGCGCCGTTTCGCGAATGGCGCGCTTGCCTGAGGGCATCGTAGAGGAAGCCGTGTTCATCGCATGCGCTCCATGCCGATCAATCGATGACGAACCTGTTCGGTGCCGAGATCGATCAGGATCACGGTGACGATGATCATCAGGAGGATGGCGCTGACGTCGGTGTAGTAGAAATTGCGGATGGCGATCAGGAATTCCTGGCCGATGCCGCCGGCACCGACGAAGCCCATGACGCCTGCACCGCGGACATTGATCTCGAAGCGCAGCAGGGCATAGGAGGCGAAGCCGGACGAGACCTGCGGCAGCACGCCGAAGCGCACGACCTGCAGCCAGGAGGCGCCGGTCGCCTGAAGACCCTCGACGGGCTTCATGTCGATGTTCTCGACCACCTCGGCGAACAGTTTTCCCAACGCGCCGACCGTGTGGATCGTCAGTGCCAGCACGCCCGCCATCGGACCGAGGCCGAAGGCGATCACGAAGATCAGCGCGAAGACGATATCGGGAACGGTGCGGCAAAATTCGAGGAAGCGCCGGGCCACGAACCGCGTCGTCTTGTTGCGGACGAGGTTGGCCGAGGCGAAGAAGCAGAGGCAGAAAGCCAGAATACCGCCCAGGAACGTGCCGAGATAGGCGATCAGGATCGTCTCGACCAGCAGCCGGAACCAGGCGCCGAAATTCCAGTACCAGCTGGCCATGTCGGCGAAGAAATTGCCTAGGGTCAGCGTCGGCAGCGTGCGTCCGATGAAGGAGCCGAAATTGCCGATATTGGTGATCAGCTTCCACGGGCGGATATCCGCCATCTGGCCGCTGATGACGATCAACACCGCGAGGACAGCGAGAACGCCGAGCGTCTTCATCCGCTTGGCCGCAACGGAGCTGGCATAGGCGCGGCTGAGCGCCGCCGCCTGCTGGTCCGGAAGCTTTGCAATGGCGGTTGCCAAGAGCCGTCTCCGCTCGTTCTTCGTCCGCCCCGAGGGACGAACAACCGCGACATGCGGCCGGTTACGAAAAAGGCGGCCGGATGAACCGGCCGCCTCCCGAAAAGGCTGGAAGAGGCTTAGGAGCCCTTCTTGCGCTGCTCGTCGTTGAACTTGACCATGTCGATGATCGGCTGGAGCGTCGCCGGCTCGATCGCGACGAATTCCTTGTCCTTGCCGTCCGAGAGGCCGGCAAACGCCTTGGCATCGTTCTTCGGCATGTCGAGGAAGGCCTGCTTGATCTGGGCCTTCAGGTCGGCCGGCAGGGTCGACAGCACCGAGAACGGACCTTCCGGCAAGAAGTCGGTCTTGAAGACGATGCGGAAGTCTTCCTTCTTCATCGGCTTGCCATCGGCATTCTTGAGGACGCCCTTCGAGATCATGCGGGTCAGGTTGGAATCGTCTTCCGAGTTCCAGGAATTGGCCGCGGCGTCGACGGTGCCCTGGGCGAGCGCGAGGACGGCGTTGTCATGGCTGCCGGCGAAGATCGCCTTGCCGAAGAACGAGTCGACGTCCTTGCCATCGCGATGCAGGAAGAAGCGCGGAGCGTTGTTGCCCGAGGTCGAGTTGGAGTCGACCAGCGCCAGCGTCTTGCCCTTCAGGTCGTCGATCGACTTGTAGGGGCCGTTGGCGAGCGTGTAGATCACCGAATAATAGCCGGTGGCGCCGTTCGAATGACGCGGCACGACGACCGGGTCGACTTCGACGCCGGTCAGCACGGCGCGGGCATAGGAAGCCGGGCCGTACATGGCGATCTGAGCATTGCCTGCGCGCTGGGCCTCGATGACGGCGGCGTAGTCGGTGGCGACGGCCAGCTTGACCGGAACGCCGAGCTGCTTGCCGAGATAGTCGGCCAGCGGCTGGTAGCGGTCGGCGGTGGTCGAGGCGTTTTCGGCCGGGATGACGGCGATCGTCAGCTCGGGATACTGGGCCTTCCAGTCAGCGAAAGCGGGCGAAGCCACGCCGGCCAGCGCCAGGCCAGCGACGGCGGCGCCGATAAGGGTACGACGGTTCAACATCGGGTAGTCTCCAGGTTTTGGCGGTGCCGTATCGACACCGATTTGGAAGCAGTGCTTGGGATCAGGCCGCGGCCGCGATGGCGCCGCGGAAACGTTCCGGCGCAACCGCCGGATCGAAATCGAGAACATCATCGGCCTCGAGGCCGTAGAGGTCGCGGGCGACATCCTCGGTCAGCTCTTCGGGCACGCCGTCAAAGACGACGCGGCCGGCCGACATGCCGATCAGCCGATCGCAATAGGTGCGGGCGAGATCGAGCGAGTGCAGGTTGCACATGACGGTGATGCCGTAGTGGCGATTGATGCGCAGCAGCGCGTCCATCACGACCTTGGTGTTGCGCGGGTCGAGCGAGGCGATCGGCTCGTCGGCCAGGATGATCTCCGGTTCCTGCACCAGCGCGCGGGCAATCGCCACACGCTGCTGCTGTCCGCCGGAAAGGCTGTCGGCGCGCTGGGCGGCCAGCGCCGAGATATCGAACTGCTCCAGCGCCAAAAGCGCCACGGCGCGATCCTCGTCCTTCCAGAGCTGTAGCAGCGAGCGCGGCGTCGAGACGGTGTTGAGGCGGCCCATCAGGACATTGGTCAGGACATCAAGGCGGCCGACCAGGTTGAACTGCTGGAAGATCATGGCGCAGCGGGCGCGCCAGTCGCGCAGCTCCTTGCCGCGAAGCTTGGTGACGTCGACATCGCCGAAGCGGATCGAGCCGGCGGTCGGATCGACCAGGCGGTTGACCATGCGCAGCAGGGTCGACTTGCCTGCGCCGGAGCGTCCGATCACGCCAACAAAGCTGCCCGAACCGATCGTCAGGCTGACGTCGCTGACGGCTGCCTTGTTGTTGAAGTGTCGTGCGACGCCGTCCAGAACCAACATGCAATGATCTCCTCGTTGGGCGGATCATGCATTTTCGAAGCAAATCTTTTGTGACAGGCAACCTACCCTGTGCACCACTGTGGAAGCGCGCGAAGACAAAGTAGAAATCGACTTCGCCGGCTCATTCATCGTTGCGTCACACAGTCGGGACGGCGCGCCACCGACAGAATTCGTGTCAGGGATTCTTGGCAGCGCAGCCCACCTCCCTCCGGACGGCGCGGCTCACGGTCGGAGGCAATTACAGGCGGCTCTCCGCCTAGGCGCCCTCGCCCCGGATCGCGGCATTGATCGCAGCCGCGGCCGCCTGCGCCGCGTCGCGAACCTCGCCGATCGGCCGCCGGCTGTAGCTCGTCGCGACATAGGGCACGGTGAGAGCCGCGACGACCCGGCCATCGCGGCTCCAGATCGGGAAGGCGAGATCGGTGATACCGGGTTGCAGGCTGTCCGGCTCTTCCTCGAAACCATGCTCGCGAATGATGGCAAGCCGCCCCAGCATGGTTGCGCGCTCCGCCTCGGGAACGGACAGATCGAGCCAGTGGCGCGCCAAGGCTTCGGGCTCGAAGGCCATCAGCATCCGGCCGGTGGCGCTTTCAAACAGCGGAAACGTTGCTCCGGCCCGCACGCGGAATCCAAACGGGCTCGGGCTGTCGATCTGCGCGATGACGACGACCCGCCCGGCATCATGGATGCTCAGATTGCTGGATTGGCCGATCGCTTCGCTCAAGCTGCGCATCGCCGGCAGCGCCATGTCGATCAGGCCGCGCATCGGTTCCTGCCGGTGGGCGATCTCGAACAGCATCAGCGACAGGAAATAGAGCCCGGAGGGGCGCGCGCGGAACAGGTAGCCGCGCCGCTCCAGCGTCACCAGCGTGCGGTAGATCTGGTTGACCGAGCGGTCGACCGCCGCAGCTATTTCGCCGAGCGTCATCCCCTCCTTGCTGCCGGCCAAAAGCTCGAGGATATCGAGCGCCTTGTCGAGCGCGGGCACGCCGTAGTTCGGGCTCTCGATTCCGGTGTCGGCGACCATTTGGCTGTCCATGGCTGCGGCCATCTCCAAGGCGGATGGCAGAGGGATGGATGACCTCCTACAGGTCGACGCCCATCTCCGCCACCATGCGTCGGGCGATCGTCTGGTTGATGTCGGCGGGAACCGGCTGGGCGCCCTCGACCAGCGCTGCGCGGCTGTCGCCTGCGACCCGCGCCAGCGACAGCGCCTGCAGCATGAAACCGATATCCATCGATTCGATCGAGTTGCCCTTAGGCTCGCGGCCGGCGAGATTGAACATCCGCCCATCCGCCACCAGCACGACATGCCGGCCATCGGCAAGCTCGATCCGTTCCAGCGAGTTCGTCCACCAGTTCCGAGCCGGTCGCCTGCGTCCGCAGGGCTGCAACGTCAATCTCCCACGGGAAATGGCCGGAATTGGCGAGGATCGCGCCCGAGCGCATCCTTGCGATCGCCGCTTCGCCGATGACGCCGGGACGGCCCGTGGCGGTAATGAAGACCTCGCCCCAGCCGGCCAGGTCCTCGATCTTTCCAACCCGATAGCCGTCGAGGGCCGCTTCCAGCGCCTTGATCGCATCGGTCTCGACCACGGCCACGCGACCGCCAAGCGCGTCCAGATATTGCGCGATGCCGCGCCCGCACCAGCCATAGCCGACCACGACGAAACGGCGGCCAGGGATCATCAGATTGGTGATCCGCATAAAGCTTTCGACGATCGACTGGCCGACGGCGTGGCGGTTCTCGGCGATCTGCTTCAACGGGCTGTCGTTGATGACGATGACTGGGAACGGCACCCTGCCGGCGAGCTCGTCGCGCAGGCGGTCGCCGCCGGATGTCGTCTCCTCCGTGCCGCCGCGTATCGATCCCTCCGTGCCCGCCTCGATCGCCAGCGCGACCAGATCGGCGCCATTGTCGAGCAGGATGTCGGGACGGGCAGCAACGACCTTGGCGACGTTCTTCAGGTGCTGGTCGATATCGTCGTCGCGCTTGCCGTAGAGCTGCATGCCCTTGGCCTTGAGCACGGCGACGATATCGTCCTGGGTCGAGCCGTGATTGCCGGTTCCGACAATCGCCGCGCCGCCGGCCTGCAGCACTTCGAGCAGTACCGCCGTCTTCGGCTCCAGATGCAGCGAGACACCGATGGAAAGGCCAGCGAACGGCCGGTCGCGCTCGAAATCGGCGCGGACGCCGGCCAGCAACCGCATGCGCGAGCGAATCCAGTTGATCCGCTTGCCGCCGCGCTCGATCCGTTCGCTCTCCGTCAAGGTGTCGGCCATGTCCCGTCTCCCGCATACATTTCCTATGCGAAAAACTTTTTCATATTTGTCGAGAGCGAGTCAATCCTGCCGCTCCCGTCCATCAGCTATGAAAGGTTGTTGGGCGGCCTCAGCCGCGCGGGCCGAACAGGTCGATCACTTCCAGGCTCGCGCTGCGATTGAAGGTATGCAGGCCGGTATTGTCGCCCCAGGGCAGCACCATCGCCGACAGCGTCTGCGCATAGGCCTCGGACGTGAGCGTGCGGATTTCGGCAAAGCCCAGTGCCGCGCCATAGAGCCCGTCGCAATTTTGCACCGGCCGCACCAGCCGGCCGCCGATCTCGAGGATACGCCCGGCGGGACGCGCGGCGTTAAGATCGACCATCACCGGATTGCCGGGATGGGGCTGCCATGGGCCGAAGGGCGACGGCGCGCGATAAAGCGAGAGCGCATCCCAGCTCGACGTCCAGCGCTCCCGCGAGCCGGCGAACATCCACCAGCTGTCGCTGACCTTCTGCAGGGTCGCATCGCCGAGATCGACATTTTCCAAGAGCACCGAATGCAGCGTCCAGCGATCGGGGAACGGATCGGCGCGATAGAGCTCGACGGTGCGGCGCGCGGATGTCTCCGGGATCATCCAGTGAGCGCCCTCATGCTCGAACAGGAACGGATAGGAGAGATGGCAATCGGTCTCGAAGATCACGCGCGGCCGATCGATCTTGCCATCGCCGTCGATCTCGCTGAGCGAAAGGACGCCCTTGCCCGTCGCATAGGGGAATTCCTCGACGAAGAGATAGCGCTTGCCGTCGCGTTCCCAAAGGAATGGGTCGGCATAGAAGCGCTGGCCGTCATCGGCGAGCCGGCGAAAGCCGGTCGGCGTGATCACAGGCAATTCGTCACCGCCCGTCCGCTCGCGCCAGGCGACGAACCAGTTCGGCGCGCGGCCCAGTTGCCTTTCGATCCGATGGCGCACGCGGGCAGACAGCGATGCGGCAAGGAAGCCTGCCGCCGAACGATTGCGCTTGGCCGGAGCCGGAGGAGCGGCAAGGCTGCCCGCCGGGATACCTTCGACGAGCCGCGCCGCATCATGCACGAGCATGTGGGCGGCGCGGCCGAGCAGCATGCCGAGCGCCGCGGTCGCGCTGCGCGGATTCTCGACCGCCGGCCGCCAGACGGAAAGAACCCGCGAGGCCCCCTCGATCGCCAGCACAGTTTCGAAACAGGGCGCGCGCTCGTCGAGCACCGCCGCCAGCGCGCCCGCTTCCAGCGGCTCGCCGTCGCATCGGATCGTCAGCACATCCCCCGCGCGCTCCTCGCTGCCGTCGCCACAGAGATCGATCCGAAGATCCGGATTCCAGTCACCATCCGCGATTGGCAGATCGGGCCAGCCAGCGTGGGTCGCCAGGGCGCCGTGTTCGGCATGGAAAAGCGTGCGCTCCAGCCAGAACAGGGTCTCGGCGGATTTCGGCAGGCCGCCGGTCGCCCTGCCCTTGGAGATCCTGACTTCGCATTCGGGAAGCGCGCGCAGGCCAGCGACAACTTCGACCTGCCAGCCGCGCAATTCCGCCGGGTCGAGCCGGATATCGATCCGCATGGCATCTCTCTCCTTGGCGCGGCGCGCATTCGGCATTACGGCTCGATACGATACATTTCCGGCACGCGGAACGAGCAGGCTAATGGCAAAGCGTAAGTATCTGTTTTACACGCGTTCGCTCGCCGGCGGCGGCGGGGCGGAGCGCGTCTGGGCTCTGCTCGCCTCGCATTTCGCGTCCCAGGGCGACGAGGTCATTCTAGCTGTCGATGGCGCGGGAGACGACGCAACGCCGCTCAACCCCGCCGTCCGGCTCGAGATCCTGAAGCCCGGCAACCGGGCCAATATTGCCGGGCTCGCCCGCCTGCTGCGCCACTTCAAGCCGGATGTGGCGCTCTCCGCCCTTTCCGGCAACGCCACCAAGCTGGCGCTCGCCAAGGTGGTATCCGGCAGCCGCGTGCCGCTGGTCGTCTCGTTCCATGGCTTCCAGGAATACCGGACCGGCAAGCTCAGCGCCGCCGCCTATTACGGCATGCCGATCCTGACCAAGCTGTGCAGCCGGATCGTCTGCGTCTCGGAGACGCTGAAAACCGTGATGATCGATCGCTGGGGCGCGGAAGCCGGCAAGACCGTGCGGATCTACAATCCCGTGCCGCTACCGCCGACAGAGGTCGACGCCGGGAGCCTGGCGGCGCGACCGCCCGCCGTCGTCACCGTCGGCCGGCTGTCGCGCGAAAAAGGTTTTGGCGACCTGATCGAGGCCTTTGCCCGCGTCGCGACCCATCATGCGACGCTGACGATTGCCGGCGAAGGGCCCGAGCGCGGCGCGCTGGAAGCGTTGATCCGCGAGCATGACCTCGGCTGGAAAGTGAACCTCGTGGGCTACACCGACCCCGCGCCGCTCTACGCAAAATCGCGGCTCTGCGTGATCCCGTCGCGCACGGAAGCTTTCGGCATGGTCGCGGTCGAGGCGCTGGGTGCCGGGCTGCCGGTCGTTGCCACCGCCTGCGCGGGCCCGCGCGAAATCCTCCAGGGTGACACGTTCGGCAAGATCGTTCCAATTGGCGACACGCGGTCGATGGCGCATGCGATCGATGCGGCTCTTGCCGACCCCGGCGATCCGGCGCCGCGCATCGCCCGGGCAAAGCTGTTTTCGAGCGAGGCCGGCTTTGCCGCCTGGCAGGCTCTGCTCGACGAGATCGTGCGCGAGCGCCGAGGCGGCTAGCTCCGGGCCGCCGCCAGTTGCCGGTGACGCTCGAACAGCTTCGGCATCTGCACCTCGGTCGAATAGGGAACCGCCCTGGCGCGGATCGCGGCGGGATCGAGCTGGCCGGACTGGATCTCGTCCCAAAGCTTCAGGAAGCCAGCGGTCATCGCCTCCGCAGAGGCGACCGGATCCGCCGGCCGTTCAACCAGGAAGCCGCTTTCGCCGTCCACAAGCAACGGATCGAATTGCGGCAGGCGGATCGCCCCTACGGGGCGACCGGTCGACAGCGATTCCAGGAGGTAGCAGGGCATTCCCTCGAAGAACGAGGTCAGCACGCCGGCATGGCATTGCCGCATGATCGCCGCGACGCCCTCGGAATTCTGGAAGCCGTGCCGGATCGTAAACGGCTCGATCGCGGCGAATTCGGCGAAGCGATGGGGATCGCTGGTGCCGATATAGTGAAACTCGAAACGGCCGCCGCGCGAACTCGTGCAGCCGGCGCGTCGTCTCGAACATCAGGGGCGGGTCCTTGAACGCATCGAGGCGGCCCGCAAAGACGATCCGGAACACGTCGCCTTCGGGAAAGGGCGCCAGCGCAAAGCGGTCCATGTCGACCGAGACGGTCAACAGTTCCGACTTCGCCACGAATTGCGGCATCACCTTCTTGAAGCGCTCGATGATGTTCTGGTTGACGCAGACGATGCGGCTCGCGAGCCGCAAGGCGATGCGCTCGTTGACGGCATTGATGTACCAGAAGCGCTTGATCAGCGAATCCATCTGGTCCTTGCGGCTGCCCTCGCCATGCACGAGCTGCACGACGGGGCGACCGAGCATCCGTCCGATCGGCGCGAACTCGAAGCGCTGCAGTTCGGTCGTCGCCCTAGGCGAGGCACCCGCGCGGCGGATGGTCGGCAGATACCGTAGCGCGCCCAGCGCGAAGCGCAGCGTCACCGATTGCCAGAGCTTCTTGGCTGCGCCGTGGATCTCCTTGCCGGGGATATGCACGACGGGCAGGAAGTCGATCGTGTGGTCGCCGACCGGAAGCTTCACCACCTTGCCAAGCTCGAGATCGCCGCGCTCGTCGACGCCGACCAGCAGCACCGAGAAATCGGGCGGGTGGCGCTCGAACATCAGGCGGACATGCGTTTCGATGCCGCCAACCTTGGAGCCGCGCGGATCAATCGGATGCAGCATTGTCAGGCGGTGTTGCATTGCCCGGTATTCCTCAGCCGCGACGCGAGCCCTTTAGCAGATAAGCGATGTAATAGGCCATGGAGCGCGCATAGCGCATGCCGAGCCGGCGCGGTTCCTGGAGAAAGCGCCAGACCCATTCCGTGCCGGTGCGCTGGAAAGCGACCGGCGCGCGCTTGCTGTGGCCGGAGATGAAGTCGAGCGCGGCGCCGATGCAGATATAGACGACGCTGCCGGCGCGCTGCGTGGCGGCGTGGGCGAACAGTTCCTGCTTCGGCGCGCCGAGCGCGACGAAGCATATGCCGGCGCCGGACGCAGCGATCCGGTCGGCGGCAGCCCTCGCCTCCGCGCCGTTCGGGTCGAAGCCGCGCGGCGGCGATTCCGATCCGGCGATCACGAGCCCCGGAATTTCGGTCCGCAGCTCCGCCGCCGCGGCATCGCGGATCGTGTCGGAGGTGCCGAACAGATGGATGGAGACGCCTGCCTCGGCCGCCGCCTGGCAGAGCGGCACGACCAGATCCGCGCCGGTGACGCGATCGACCGCCGCCCCCTGGCGACGGGCGATGCTGACAACCGGCGCGCCATCGGCGGTGACATAGGTCGCGGCCGCATAGGCGTCGCGAAAGGCGGCATCGTCGCGGAGCTTCACCAGATGATCGAGATTGAGCGTGAAGACGGAACCACCATGGCCGCTCCGCGCATCGGCGATGACGCGTGCGATCAGCTCGGCCTGCGTCGCGACATTGACGCGACCGGCATCGATGCGCACGAGGTCCGCCGGGCCTGCCGATCGCTTGATGTCAGGGCTTGCCATGGTCGTCCGCTCGCATCTTCTCGAGTGCTTCAACGCCTGTCGGATCGCGAAGGCGACGCGGCGCCGGCGGCAATCCCGCGACCCGCACGACGTCTTGTCCGCTACCGGTATAGCTGAGAAGGTTAAAAAGACTGGAACCGCTGCCGGCACAGGTGACTTCATGAGATTTTCTCGTCGGGATGTTCTGCGCATGGGCGCCGCTCTTACCGCCTGCGCCGCATCGCAGGGCAGCCGCGCCCTGGCCCAGACGAACGAGGAGACGCTCGGCGCCATCGCACAAGAGTCGGGCATCACCTTCGGAACGTCGATCGCCGCGGACACGATGGAGATCCCCGCCCAGGCGGCGCTCTACCTGCATCAGGCGCGGATCTTCACCGTCGACTGGGCGCTGATGTTCGGCAATCTGCGGCCCGAGGCAAACCTGTTCCTGCCGGGCGACGCCGAGGCCATCCTGGCTTTTGCCGACGCTGGCAACCTGCCGGTACATGGCCACGCGCTGGCCTGGAACGAAAGCCGACCGGAATGGCTGATGTCCCTGTCCAAGGCCGGGAAGCAGAAGGCGCTCGACCGGCATATCGACGAGACCGTCGGCTATTTTGCCGGACGATTGCCATCCTGGAACGTCGTCAACGAGCCGTTCTGGCCGGGCCATGGTCTGGATGGCGGGTTTCGCGACGGGCCCTGGCTGCAGGCGTTCGGCCAGGACTATGTCAGCCGGGCCTTCAAGCGGACACAAGCGGCCGATCCAAAAGCCCGGCTCGTGCTGAACGAAGCGATGGCGGAGGTCTGGAGCGAAGACGGGGCCAAGATCCGCGCCGGGCTGCTCAAGCTGGTCGACCGTCTCCAGCATGACGGCGTGCGGCTCGACGCGGTCGGGCTGCAGGGCCATCTCGACCCGGCACGGCCTTACGACGATGCCGGCTTCGCCGACTTCCTGCATCAGCTTGCCGAGCGCAATATCGACATCATGATCACGGAACTGGATGTCGATGACAGCAGCCTTCCCGACGACATCCCGACGCGTGATGCGGCCGTTGCCGCCCGCTACCGCGATTTCCTGAGAGCGGTCCTTGCGGTGCCGGCGGTGAAGACCGTGATCACCTGGCAACTTGCCGATTCCGCCAGCTGGTACGACCACGCCGCGCGCGAGGCGGATCCGGACGCGAAACGTCTGCCCCGCCCCCTGCCCTTCGACGCGGCCTTCCGGCCCAAGCCGGCGGCCGACGCGATCGCCGAAGCCCTGAGGGATCGCCGGATCTAGCCGCGCGCCGCAAGCTTCGCAGCCAGGCGATCGATCAGTTGCGCGTGATCCCGGTCGGCAGCTGCGTTCCAGCGATCGAGATTGTCGCGCGCGAGCGACGCAGCGGCGGCAAGGCCATCCGGGGCGTCGATGAGCCGGGCGCGGATCTGTTGGGCCGCCGCATCCGGCCGGGCCGGATCGACGAGCAGGCCGGACTCGCCCAGCGCCTCGCGAAATACCTTGATGTCGGCGGCGATGGTCGCGAGACCGCCATGCTGCGCCTCGAGCGGCGCGAGGCCGAGGCCCTCGTCATGCGACGTGGTGATCAGCGCATGCGCGGCCGCGATCAGGTCGCGGACTCGATCCGCTTCCTGATAGCCATGCAGCGTGACATGCGGCATCGCCTTCAGCGCCTCGACCTCATTGCCCCAACCGAGCCTGCCGACAATGTCGAGTTGCGCATCGATGCCGATCGCCTGCAGGGCGGCCACGATGGCCGCTGCCGCACGCAGGTTCTTGCGCGGCTCGACCGTGCCGATGGCGATCAGCCGGAGCGGCTGGCCCTCTGACCAGGAGCGAGGCCGATTGGCCTGATCCGCAATGCCGAAGACATCGCGCACCCGGGGCCGATAGAGCGAGATGTCGGCGTCGGATCGGGCGAAGGCGGCGACCTCGGAGCGGGTCGTCTCGGAGTTGACGAGCAGCCATGGCAGACGGCGCAGGGCGAACCGGAAAGCGGGCGCCATGTAGGTCCGGGCGCGCCAGTTCAAATCCTGCTTGCGGGTCAGCAGGAAGGTGTCGTGAATATAGGGAATGACCCGATCGCCAAACAGCGACAGGGGAATTGACGGCGGAAAGCCCGGACAGAGCGCCAGCGAGCGCCGGTTGGAAGCCAGGCGCGCCGGCAGGCGCATGGTCTGCGCCACGATCATGCCGCGCGTGCCGGAAGCGCGCAGTGGCTCGACGGCAAGGGGCGCCAGGGCGGCTGCGGAAAACAGCTCCAGCGTGATCCGCTCCAGCCCCGTCACATAACGGCCGAGATGGCTCTCATCGACATAGATAATGGGAGCCTGGACCATGGTTTCACGCCGTTGCCGTCGCAGGGGGCGTTTCGACGACGATGGTGGTCGCCCTTGTCGCGACCATGCCGCGCAATTCCGGCACCAGATGCTGGAGATCGGCGAACATGGCGCGGATTTCCGGGGAGTCTACCTCCGGCGCGTCCACGACCATGACGACGTCGTCGGCAATGCCGATCAGGGCGTTGAACAATGCCGGCGGACAGGATGGCCCGAGATCGACCACCACCCGTTCGAAGCCGTCCGCGACATCACGGATGGTCTCGACCAGGCGATCGCCGTGGAAGCCGATCTCATGGCGCAATCGGGCGCTGGCGGCGGGGAGAAGCACGATCGAGGTATCCTCGAGCCGGCTGCCGATGGCATCGGCTTGGGCGTGATTAAAGTCGACATCGAGAATGCCGTGGACGTCGCGGCCGATCAATGATGAGCCCGTGGTCACGGTGCCGCTACTGGCATCGATCAGCAGCGTCTCGACCGATTGTTCCGCCATGACGCGCGCCAGCCCGTAAGCCACGGCGGCGATGGCGCCGCTGGCGGCGGTGCCGAACAGGACATGCACGGCCGGGCCTTCGGTATCGCCGGGCCGGGTCAGGGCCTCGGCGATCGCCTGGAAGGCAGGACGGGAGTCGACGGCGACACCGCCGAGCAATTCGCCGGCGGCCTCTTCGGTCAGCGCACCGCCGCTTGCCAGCGAGCCCGGCACGCCGATTTCGGCAAGCACGTCCGGAGACACGCTCCCTTCAGCTGCGACGGGTTCTGGTTCAGCCTGCGGCAAGACCGGATCCTCGAGGACCGGAAAAGTCTCCCGCACCACCGGCCGGACCGGCCGTATCCGTCCCCGATAAAGCGCCAGCGCCAGCCCGACGCCGAGCCCGCCAATGCCGGCCAGTCCCAGGATGATCTTCTTGCGCGGTGACGAGGGATAGAGCGGCACCTGCGCCGGGCTGATGATGCGCGCGTCGGAGACCTGCAGGTTTTCCTGGAGGCCCGTCTCCTGGGCGCGGGCGACGAAGGCGCGATAGACGTCGCGGCGGATCGCCGCCTCGCCTTCGAGATCGCGCAAGGCCACGCTGGCGTCGCTGGTCTCGTTCACCTTGCGGGTGGCGGCCGCCAGCGCCGCGGCGGAACTCGCCACCTGCGACTTGGCGAGGTCGGCCTCGACGCGGGCGCGCGCCACGAGCGTATTCAGCTCCTGCGTGATCAGGCTGCGGCTTCGCGCGATGTCCGCGCCGATCGCCTGCATGCGCGGATGGCGATCGCCCAGCGTCTGCTGCAGTTCCGCCTGCTCGCGCAGGGCCATCGCATATTCGACCTTCAACCGCCCCAGCACGGGGGAATCGATCGACGACAGTGCCGAGGCGAGATCGCCGCCGGTCGTCCGCGCGATCGCGTCCAGCTTGGCGAGCCGGCTGGATGCCTCGTCTGCTTTCAGCCGCGCCGTGACATTGGCCTCGTTCAACTGCTTCAGCGTCTGCTCGTCGACCGGCCGCCCGTCGACCTGGACGACGCCGTTCTCCTTGCGATAGGCCTCGACCCGGTCTTCCGCTTCGCGCGCCTTGGCCTTGAGATCGTCGATCTGCCGCGCGATCAGCAGATTGGCCTGGCGGGCGGCGTTCTGCTTCGCCTCCGTCAGGCTCGCCATGAAGGCTTCCGCGACCGCGATCGACAGGCGGGCAGCCTTTTCCGGCGATGTCGAGGAAACGATGATGTCGATGACGTAGGTCTGGGCGCCACGCTCGGCGCGTACGTGCCGTGCCAGCGACGTCAGCACCGCGTCCATGTCGGAGGGATTGCCGGTGCCGCCGAATTCCGGATCATCGATCAGGTTCTCCCGCTCGACCACCTTGCGCAGCGTGCCCGATGCGGTAACGAGGTCGACCTGCGTCTCGATCCAGCTCAGGTCGACGCCCTGGGTCGGGCGCACGACCTCGGGCCCGACGAGCTGCTTGTCGCGCGGATCGAGCAGGACGCGCGTGGTCGCCTGGTAGATCTTGTCGGCCAGGTAGGAATAGGCAAAGCCGGCGCCGAGGAACAGCGCCATGGTCAGGATGATCAGCAGCCACTGGCGGCGCAGCAATCCGAAAAGGGCCGACAGATCGATAGAATCCGAGGCAGGGTCGAACACCCCGCCGCTTTCGGCCGCCAGCTCCGGCGGTCGAGTCATCGAAAAATTGGCCCTGGCCGCCATTGTCTTCCAACGGACGAGATCTGAATCCGCATGGTTCACGGGTCGCCGGTCCGCCCACCCGGCCCAACGACTATGGCGACGCGCGATTAAGGATATCTAAACGATAATTTTCGCGCATCCGCGACGTTTTCAGTCTCACGCGACCACGAGAGCCGGGGCCGGCAAGGCCATTTTCCTGACGAACATTTCCATTCATCATGGCCGGGGAATGAACGGTTAACGCTATCGACAGGAAACCGGCCGCAGCAGGACGAATAGCCGTATAGCTCGTGCGCGCGCACGCCTCTGTCTAGACGGACAAGTTCAACGGTATGGTGACGACCTCCCCTCGCCGAGACCGACACATCGACGCCCTGCGCGGGCTCGCTTGCGTGCTGCTCGTCGCCTACCACGTCATCGGTAACGACCCCGAACATGGCATGCACATCGTCGCCCATAATGGCTGGCGACTGTTCACCGAGCTGTTCATCCACATCCGGATGCCGCTGTTCTCGTTCCTGTCCGGCTTCGTCTTCCAGGCCTATGTCGCCGACAGGGCGGCGCTCTCCAGCGCCTTCGGCAAGAAACTGCGGCGTATCGGCATTCCCTTCGTCGTCGTCTCCACGCTGTTCTATCTCTGCTTCGGCATCATCAACCACGACTTCTCGCAGCCGATCTGGCAGATCTACATCCTGCCCTACGAGCACTACTGGTATCTGCAGGCAACCATGCTGATCATGGCGGCGCTGCTGGTCGGCAGCTATCTCGCCGGGCACCATGCGCGCGCCTTCCTGACCGGGCTGTTCCCCATTGCCTGCGCGATCTTCATCGCGGCCCCGACCTTCGATCCCGACATCTTCGCGATCGGCTCCGCGCTCTATCTGCTGCCCTATTTCCTGCTTGGGCAATTGCTGAAGATCTGGTCGCTGAACCGCCGGATCGGCGACGTCCCGGCGCGGCGGCGCGCGGCGGTCATCGTGTTCGGCGTCGCCGTCGCGATCCTGTTCCTGCTCAATCTCGGCCAGTATGAAGGCTGGAACACGCTCAACTTTGCCCGCCAGTCCGCCTTCGGGCTGCTGTTCGGCCTTTCGGCCTGCCTGTTCCTGTTTTTTTCGCCGCTGGAGTGGCGGCCGCTCGAATTCGTCGGCGCCTACTCCTACACGATCTACCTGTTCCACGTGTTCTTCACGGCCGCCTTGCGCAAGGCGATCGGCATCGCGGATCCCGGCCTGCCGCCCGGCATCTACTTTGCCGCTGCGCTTGCGGCTGGCCTGTTCCTGCCGATCCTGCTGCACAAGGTGCTGGTCCGCTGGCGCTGGAGCGCCCTGCTGCTGCTCGGAATTACGCTCCGGCCCTCCTCCCGGCCCCGGTCCGACGAAGCCGGGCCCAGGCAGGAGAAAGCCGTGCTGCCATGAGCGCCTCCTGGACCACGCCGGTCCATCGACCGATCCGCATAGCGCGGCCCATCGGGCTCGCGACCGGGTTGACGGTGGTCACCATCGCCGTGCTGTTCCTGGTCTCGTCCAAAGTGCTACAGGCCCTCGGCATCCCCTATGCGTCGACCGGCGGATCGCCCCTGACCAAGTTTCACCCCGCCACCTTCCTGTCGCTGGCGGCGCTCGGCACCTGGGCCATCGTGATCGGCCCCGGCCGGCTGCTGGCCGCGCTCGCGGCGCAGCGCCCCGGCATTCTCGTCTTCGCGATGGCGATCGCTCTGCTGACCTTCCAGGCGGCCGTGGTGCAGCAACTGCCCATCTCCGCCGTCGTCGACACTTTCGTGCTGCCGCTGGCGCTGTTCATCTCGATCCTGGCGCTCCGTGCCAGCGTGATGGAGCGCCTGGTGATCGCGCTGCATCTCTTCTTTCTGCTCAATTCCACGCTCGGCTACGCGGAGTATTTCACCGGCTGGCGGCTGACGCCCTATTATGAGGGCGGGGTGCTGATCACCTATGACTGGCGCTCGACGGCGCTGCTCGGCCATCCGCTCATCAATGCGCTCGCCACCGGCCTGTACCTCCTGATCCTGAGCGGACCCGGCGGCCGGCGCTTCGACCTGCCGGTCCGGACCTTCCTGCTGATCTACAGCCTCGGTGCCATGGTTGCCTTTGGCGGACGCGCCGCGACCGTGATGGCGCTGGCGTTGCTGGCGGCGCGTGGCCTGTTCAGCCTCGCCAAGGTGCTCTCCGGCCGGCCCTTCGGCCGACGGGATGCCTTCGCCGTCATCGTCGTGCTGACCCTGATCGCGACGATCGGCTCGCTGCTGGTGCAGGGCGGTGTCCTCGACACCTTCCTCAGCCGGTTCGAGGACGATTCCGGCAGCGCCGCGACCCGTGTGGCCATGTTCCACGTCTTCGACGGCATGGCGTTGCGCGACCTGTTCTTCGCGCCGGACCTCGGCCATGTCGCGTTCCAACCAGCGCCGGCTCGACCTCACCATCGGTATCGAGAGCTTCGTCGTCGCCTTCTTCGCCTATTACGGCATCGTCACCACGCTGGTGTTCTTCGCCGGCCTCGCCTTCTTCGCCGCGGAAATCATCCGCACGGTCGGCACGCCGGGCCTTGTCCCGCTTGCCTATTTCTTTCTCGTTTCCTCGACCTCGACCGGCATCGCCAACAAGACCACCGACATGGCGCTGATCATGGCAATGATCCTGATCGGGCTCGACCGGCGCTTCATCCCGCCCATCTCGGACGGACGGTCCTGATGCTGATCCGCCAGACGATCCGCTACCTGCCGGCCCAGCTGCTGTCGCCGGCATTCCAGCTGCTCTCCATGGTGGTCTGGACCTATTTCCTGCCGCCGGGGGAAATGGGCTCCTATGTGCTCATCACCGCGACCCAGGAATTTGCCTATCTGATCGCGCTCTCCTGGTTTTCGGTCTATGCGCTGCGCTTCATGCCCTTCGAGCGCGGCCGGTCGGAGCGCAGCGATTTCCTGCATACCGAAGCGGCGATCATCGCGCTGTCGGTTCCGATCAGCCTGATCGCGGCGCTAGCGACGGTGGCGATCATCGACGAGACGCAGGTCTCGCTGCAGACGGTGCTGATCACCGCCTTCTTCTTCGCGACGCGCGGCATCAACACCCACTATTCGGAGCGGGCGCGGGCGCAGTCGAACATCTTCGCCTACACCATGCTGCAGATCCTCGGCCCGATCCTCGGCTTCGGCTTTGGCCTGGCTTTGCTGACCTGGTGGCAGCCGACCAGCGAGGCGCTGATCCTTGCCTATGGCGTGGCACAACTCATTGCCAATTTGGTCGCCGCGCCGCTGATCGGCTTCGCCATCCTGCCGCGCCGGATCGACAGCGCCATCTTGCGCGCCGCCTTCGCCTATGGCGGTCCGATCCTGCTGCTCTATGGGCTTGGCTGGATCGCCGAGAACAATTTCCGCTATGTGATCGGCCATATCTCGGGCGCGGCCGCCTTCGGCCTGATGGCGGTGGGCTGGGGCCTCGGCCGTCGCTGCGCCTCGTTCGGCGCGATGCTGGTCGCCGCCGCCGCTTTCCCGATTGCCGCGCGCCTTCTCAACGAAGGCAAGCGGACCGAGGCGCTGGCTCAGCTCGCCACCACCGCCGCCCTCCTGATCGGCGTCATGGCGCCGACCGTCGTCGGCATCGCCATGATCAGCACGCCGGCCACCGATCTGCTGATCGCCGAGCCCTATCGCGAGATGACCAAGGCGATTCTCGGCCTCTCGGCGCTCGCCGCCGCCATACGCTTCCTGCATGTGCATGTCAGCGACCAGATCTTCATCCTGGAGAAGCGGCTGAGCTATGCCGGCATCGTCGACATCGTCGAGATCGTCGCCGCCGTCATCCTGACGATTGCCGGGCTGCTGCTGCACGGACCGGTCGGCGCCGTCATCGGCACGGCGCTCGGCTCGGCCATGGCCGCGATCGTCAGCATGTATCTCGCCATGCGCAAGCTGGACTTCGTTCCCCCGGTCCTCGACATCGTCAAGGTGCTGGCCGCCACCGGGGCGATGGCGCTCGGCCTCGCGGCAATCCCCACGGCGCAGAGCATCACCGCGCTGGTGCTCACCATCCTGTATGGAATGATCGTCTACGCCGTCGCGATCCTGGTCGCCTATCGCGGCGAGGCTCGCGGCATCCTGCAGCGCCGGCTCGATCGCAGGGCGCAGGCGTCCGCCTGAGCCTCAGGCCGCGCGGCGCAGGACCTTGCGGGCCAACCGCTCGATCGAGGGATGGCGCTTCACGAACGCCTTGGCGCCCTCATAGCCGACGGTTCCCCAGCCGCGCCAGGAAACGCTCTCGTGGATGTTGAGCAGCGGGATGTGCTCGACCTCGAAGCTGCGCTTGTGGCCGTAGTCGCCGATGGTGAAATCGAAGGTGCGGAAGCCCTGCCGGTGCAGCGCTTCCATCGTGCGCTCGATCAGCAAACGGCCGGGCGAGCAATTGGCCCACTCCCCGCCCGCCGTGCTGATGCGCACCATCGAATAGTGATCGCCATGCGCGATGCCGAACAGGCCCGCGACCAGTTCATCACCGGCCGTGAGCGCGGAGAGCTTGGCCGAACCGTCCTTCAGCCCGTCCAGCAGAAGCTCGCGATAGAAGGCGTCATAGTCGGGCTCGTCCAGCAGATAGGGCAGACCAAGCGACCGGATGCGCGCGCTCTGCTGCGCCGTGAGGTGCCCGTAGATCTTGCCGACCGTCTCCGGATCCTCGGCAAAAACGAACTGGGCCCGTTCGTCGCGCGTGAACACGCGCCAGAACCGGCCGAGTTCCTTGCGGTTGTCCTTGGCGAGGCTGCGCAGCCAGGTCTCGTAGTCCGTATCGATGCGGACATAATTGCCGAAGAGGTTGGAGACCTCACCGCCAAGCGCCTGCACCAGCGGATTGGGGCGGTCACCGATCTTCGTCAGCACCTTGGTGAATTCGATCAGGTCGGCCTGCGGCAGCGCGGCGCGTACCGCGCGCCACAGCGAGCGCGCCCCGGCCTCGTCGGCCGGCGCAGCGGGTCCCAGCAGCGGCGCGTTGTAATCGCTGATTCCGAGATCGGCGAATTCGACCGTCCGCAGCTTCTCCCGCCGCAGGATCAGCGGCAGCGCCAACGCGTCCTGGCCTTTGGAGTCAGCGACATGAACCAGCAGCGGCTCGACATCGGGGCGGCCGGAAAAGCTGGCGTACCAATGCGATAGCCAATGTTCCGTCTGGAACGGCGTCACCGGAGCGTCACTGGCGAAGAAGGGCCGCCAAATCGGGGCCGCCTCTTGCCAGGATCCATGCACGGTGACCGTCCAGCGGTCACCCGGCGCGTTGGTCATCGTGAAGCTCCCCCGATCGTCGCGACCTTCCAGACGGAATCTCAGACGACATAGGCGGGGATATCGACGATGTTGGTGGTCGTTCCTGGCGCCAGGCGGAAGTCGACCGGCAACATCTTGCGCTGCTCGCGCTTGTACCAGGGGCTGCGGCGCCAGCCGGCCTGCAGCACGGCCTTGGCCCAGAAACCGGCGCCCTCGGTTGCGTTGCGCTTCGGCGAGACGCCGAAATGCTTGCGCAGGATGCCATTTGCAACCGTCAGCATCTGTTCGCGGCGGATCTGCTCCGTCCAATGCTCGGTGGTCATCGAGACGCTGAGCTCGTCATGGTTCTCGACGCGGTGCGGCGCGTTCAACTCCCAGGTCAGCATCTGGCCCGGCTCAAGATCGAGAACCAGCGCATGCCGGTCGAATTCCGGATCATAGCGAAGCGCCGATTCCAGCCCCGTCAGCGCGATCTTTTCCAGCTCTTCCTGCGGCAGATAGGGCTCTTCGGCGGGATAGATGTAGACCCGCTTGCGGCCCATGATCTGCCAGAGCGCCTGACCCGGCAGGTCGGCGTGATAATGCGCCTTCGCATTGGGCGAGGAGATCAGGACACCCATCTCATGGCTGAACGAGTCGAAGCCCGGCACGCGTTGCTCGACTTCGCCATAGATCGACATCAGCAGGTCGTAGTAGCGCTTGTCGACAAGCTTCAGTTCGCGCAATTGCAGCCACAGGCCGCCGGAGGCGATCTGGGCCATGACTTCATGACCGCTCAAGCCGCCGACTTCGCCGCGGCGCCAGATCTTCTTCTCTTCGCCGCGCGAACTGGTGCGCATCAGAGAATAGTGTTCGATCGGGTAGCGCTGGATCAATTCCGCCAAGGCGTCCTTGGAGAACAGCTCATTCTGGCTCAAGGAATGATCGATCCGGAGCGGCTTCTTGCCCCAGTCACGGCTCAGCTCATCCGTCCAGTTCCTGAAAATCGTTTCCGGCACGACAGCCTCCGTCAACAGCGCGGAATTCTTGACTACAAATTTAACGAAAATCGGCAAGCCCAGCCACCGAATTAGCGCAACAGCGTAAATGACGAGAAGCGCTGATCTCGCTGGTTTATGTAAAATCTTCTTGATCGAGCAACAAGGCCAAGAATTGCGACGCGGATGAGCTAGCCGAGGAAGAGCAATACCGATCGAGGCGGCAGCGAGAGGGGCTGGTCCGGGCTGACCGGCGAGGACGAAATGGCGAGATTCCAAGGATTTCCGCCGGCATTGGGCGGCAACCGGAGCTCGGTCTCGGTCGTGCCGCCATTCAGCACGAGGCAGACGCGATCGACCTCCCCTTCCCGCATTGGCACGGCGAAAACGGCGACCAGCGTCCGGCCCTCCGGCGCGTGCCAGCCGCCCTCGTCGAGCGGCTCGCCGTCAGCACCGTACCAGGCGACATCGGGCTCGCCCCCCGCGGAAAATGGCTGTCCGGTGAGGGGGCGCGAGTCCCGCAGCGCCAGATGCGCCGCGCGCAAGGCGATGATCTCGCTGGTGAAATCGATCAGATCGCGGTCCGCCGCGGCCCAGTCGAGCCAGGCCAGCGCATTGTCCTGCGCATAGGCGTTGTTGTTGCCCTGCTGGCCGCGACCGAGTTCGTCGCCCATGGTCAGCATCGGCGTCCCGCGCGAGAACACCAGCGCCATCAGCAGCGCGCGGACGTCGGAGCGGCGGCGTGCAAGGATGGCAGCGTCGTCGGTTTCGCCCTCGGCGCCATTGTTCCAGGAGCGGTTGTCGTCGGTTCCGTCGCGATTGTTCTCGCCATTGGCGCGGTTCTGCTTGCGCTCATGGGCGACCAGATCGGCGAGCGTGAAGCCGTCATGGGCGGTGACGAAGTTGATGCTTCTGTTAGCTCTCCGGTAACGGGGCGTAAAGATGTCGGAGGAGCCGGCAATCCGCGTGGCAAGATCGCCGATCATGCCCTCGTCGCCACGGAAGAAGCGCCGCACGGTGTCGCGGTAGCGATCGTTCCACTCACCCCAGGCGGCCGGGAAATTGCCGAGCTGGTAGCCGCCCCGTCCGATGTCCCATGGCTCGGCGATCAGGATCAGGTCGCGCAGAAGCGGATCCTGGTCGATGGCGGCGAGCAGTGGCGCCGCCGGATCGAATCCGTCGTCGCGGCGGGCGAGCGTGGTGGCGAGATCGAAGCGGAAGCCGTCGACGCCGGCGCGCTCGACCCAGGTCCGGAGCGCGTCCATGACCAACCGCACAACCGCTGGCCGGTCGCAGGCCAGAATGTTGCCGGTGCCGGCATCGTTGACGTAATGCGCCGGGTCACGCGGGTCGAGCCGGTAGTAGCCAGCATTGTCGAGGCCGCGCATCGAGACGGTCGGGCCGAGATGGTCGCTCTCGCCGGAATGGTTGAAGACGACGTCCAGGATGACGGCGATGCCGCCCTCGTGCAGCGCCGCGACAGCGGCCGCCACTTCGGCGAAGCCCCCGGGCGCCAGGCGCGGGTCGGGCGCCATCCAGGCGACCGGGTTGTAGCCCCAGTAATTCGTCAGCCCGAGCGGCGGCAGATGGCGCTCGTCGAGCCAAGCGGCGACCGGCAGCAGTTCCACCGTGGTGACGCCAAGGCGCTTCAGATGCGCGACCGAAGCCGGATGGCCGAGCCCGGCAAAGGTGCCGCGAAGGGCCTCGGGAATGGCGGGATTGAGCTTGGAGAAACCGCGCACATGCAGTTCGTAGATCACCTGCCGGTCCCAGTCGACAGGCGGGTTTAGGCGCGGCTGCGGAGCCGCTGCCGATGTCACGATCGCCTTCGGCACTACGCCGGCGCTATCGCGCTCATCGCTGGCAACGCCAAGGCGGCGGGCGTCGAACAGCAGGTCGTCGAGCCGGAATGGCCGGTCGAGCGCCAGGGCGTAGGGGTTGACCAACAGCTTCGCGACATTGAAGCGCTGGCCTGCCCCGGGATTCCACTCGCCGTCGGCGCGCAGGCCATAGCGGTCGCCCGGCTTGATGCCCTCGACATGGCCATGGAACACGTCGCCGGAGCGGGCCGGCAGGCGGATGCGCTGGAGTTCGACCTGCCCCGTCGCGTCGAACAGGCAGAAATGGATCGCCTCCGCATGGGCGGAGACCACGGCGACATTGACGCCCGTCGCCGTCGGGGTGACGCCGAGCGGCTCGGGCGAGCCGTCGCTTACAGACGCGTCGAAATTCATCCCGCGTGGCCGGCCACGAGCTCGCGGTAGAGCCGCGCATAGGCGGCGGCTGGCCGGGTCCACGAAACGTCCGTTTTCATCGCGTTCTTCTGCATCTTCTTCCAGGCCGGGCGGTCGCGCCACAGATTGGCCGTCCGCAGGATGGCGGATTCCAGCGCATCGCCATTGACCGGATTGAACTGCACGCCGGTGCCGACGCCCGCGGCGATCGCCACCTCATTAGCGTCGATCACGGTATCGGCCAGGCCGCCGACCCGCGACACCAGCGGCAGCGCGCCATAGCGCAGCGCGCAGAGCTGGGTCAGGCCGCACGGCTCGAAGCGCGAGGGCACGAGGATCACGTCCGAGCCGGCCTGGATCAGATGCGCCAGGCCCTCATCATAGCCGTTGATCATGCCGACCCGACCGCGATGCAGCGTCGTGGCGCCGCCGAAACCATTCGCCAGCCACGGCTCGCCGGAGCCGAGCAGCGCCAGTTGTCCGCCCGAACCGAGGATCACCGGCAGGCGATCGAGCAGCAGGTCGAGCCCCTTCTGCCAGCTCAGCCGGCTGACGACGCCGAAGATCAGCGCATTGGGATCGACATCGAGGCCAAGCCGCTGCTGCAGCGCCTTCTTGTTGACGGCGCGGCCAGCCATCTTGGCGAGGTCGTAGGGCGCGGCGATCGAGGTGTCCGTCGCAGGATTCCAGACCGCCGTATCGATGCCGTTGAGGATCCCCGAGACGGCATTGCCGCGACTGCGCAGCAGGCCGTCCAGACCCATGCCGCCCTCGCCCGTCCGGATCTCGGCCGCATAGGTCGGCGACACGGTGGTGATGCGATCCGAGAGCTGCAGCCCGGCCTTCAGGAAGCCGATGGTGCCGTAATATTCGACGCCGTCCACGGCATAGGCGCGCGCCGGCAGGCCAAGCGCCGGCAGCAGGTCGCGGCCATACTGGCCCTGGAAGGCGAGGTTGTGGACGGTCATCACCGTCGGGATGGCGACGCGCTCGTCATAACGCATATAGGCGGCGGTCAGCCCCGTCTGCCAGTCATGCGCATGGATGACATCCGGCGTCAGCCTCGGCACCAGCCCCTGGCCGATTTCGGCGGCGACGCGCGAAAGCGCGGCGAAGCGGAGCGGATTGTCCATCCAGTCCCGCCCGTCGCCATCGACATAGGGGTTGCCCGGCCGGTTGAAGAGATGGGGCGCGTCGAGAACGAGCAGGTCCAGACCCTTCGCGTGCGCCCTGAGCAGCCGCGCGTCATGGCCGAACAGGCCGGGAAAGGTATGCACGACCTCGGGCTTCTTCAGCTCCGCCATCACCCCCGGATAGCCCGGGATCAGCGTGGTGACCGCGATATCCTCGGCCGCGAGCGCGCCCGGCAAGGCGCCGGCGACATCGGCGAGGCCGCCGGTTTTCACGAGCGGGTAGATCTCGGAGACGACGGCGAGAACTTTCAGGGTCATCAGCTAAACCTTGGAACAGGAAGCAAGGCCCTCACCCCCCTCTCCCGCAAGCGGGAGAGGGTCTGGGACGAGGGTCTTCAAAGATTCAACGCATCGATCATCGGCTGGGTGATCAGGCAGATGCCGTTATCGGTGCGCATAAAGCGTTTCGCGTCGAGTTCCGGATCCTCGCCCACGACGAGCCCTTCCGGGATCTGCACGCGCGCATCGACCACCACATTGCTGAGACGGGCCGAACGGCCGACCTCGACATAGGGCAGGATGACGCCGTTCTCGACATGCGAATAGGAATTGCAGCGCACGCCGGTGAACAGCAGCGCCCGTTCCAGCGACGCGCCGGAGACGATGCAGCCGCCCGAGACCAGCGACGACAGCGCATAGCCGCGGCGATGATCCTCGTTATGGACGAACTTCGCCGGCGGCGTGACCTCGCTATAGGTCCATATCGGCCAGTTGCGGTCGAACAGGTCGAGATCGGGCACGATGCTGGTCAGGTCGATATTCGCTTCCCAATAGGCATCGACCGTTCCGACATCCCGCCAGTAGCTGACGGATTCCTGGGTCGAACGCACGCAGGAATCCTCGAAGTGGTGCGCGACGGCTTTCCCGTTCTTGACGATGTTCGGGATGATGTCCTTGCCGAAGTCGCGGCTGGAATTCGGGTCGTTGGCGTCGCGCTCCAGTTCCTCGATCAGGAACTTGGTGTCGAAGACATAGATGCCCATCGAGGCCAGCGCCTTGTCCGGCTTGCCGGGCATGGCCGGCGGATCCGCCGGCTTCTCGACAAACTCAAGAATGCGATCGGTCTCGTCGACATGCATGACGCCGAAGCCTGTCGCCTCCATGCGCGGCACTTCCAGGCAGCCGATCGTCACGTCGGCGCCGGAGTCGACGTGCTGCTGCAGCATCAACTCATAGTCCATCTTGTAGATGTGATCGCCGGCGAGAATGACGAAATACTTGGCTTCGTAGTCCTTCAGGATATCGAGGTTCTGATAGACCGCGTCGGCCGTGCCGCGATACCAGGCGTCCTCGGAGACGCGCTGGCTCGCCGGGAAGACGTCGAAAATCTCGTTGCGCTCTGGCCGGAAGAAGTTCCAGCCCCGGTTCAGGTGCCGGATCAGGCTGTGCGCCTTGTACTGGGTGGCGACGCCGATCCTGCGGATGCCCGAATTGACGGCATTGGAGAGCGCGAAATCGATGATGCGCGACTTGCCGCCGAAATAGACCGCCGGCTTGGCGCGCCGGTCGGTCAATTCCATCAGGCGGCTGCCGCGTCCACCCGCCAGCACGAAGGCCATGGCATTACGCGCAAGCGGCGCATTGGTCTGCGGCCGTTCCATCCTTAGTCCTCCCGAAACGCACGTTGTCTTGCAGTGTTTTTGTCAACCACGCCCCCGCGCTGACGGTTCCTTCGGATCATATTCGAAGAAGACCGTCGCGAGCGGAGGTAGAACGAATTCGGCAGAAGCCGGGAAACCATGCGCCGGCACGGACGTCGCCTCGACGGCGCCCAGATTGCCGACACCCGAACCGCCATAGATCGTAGCGTCCGAATTGAGGATCTCGCGCCAGCGGCCTGCCTCGGGCAGGCCAATGCGATAGAAATCGCGCACCACCGGGGTGAAGTTGGAGATGACGAGCACCGGCTTGTCGCCCGGCGCGCCGAAGCGCAGGAAGGCGAAGACCGACTGGTCCTTATCGTCCGGAACCACCCAGCGAAACCCTCCGCCCTCGCAATCGCGCGCATGCAGCGCCGGATGGCTGCGATAGGCGGTGTTCAGGTCGCGGACGAAATCCTGCAGGCCGGAATGCTGCGGATCGTCCAGCAGGTGCCAGTCGAGACTCTGGTCGAAGTTCCATTCCTTGGCCTGGCCGAACTCCTGGCCCATGAACAAAAGCTTCTTGCCGGGGTGGCCCCACATATAGCCGTAATAGGCGCGGACATTGGCGAATTGCTGCCAGCGGTCGCCCGGCATCTTGCCCAGGATCGAGCGCTTGCCATGCACCACCTCGTCATGGCTGAGCGGCAGGACGAAATTCTCCGAGAAGGCATAGAGCAGGCCGAAGGTCAGCTTGTCGTGGTGATAGCGGCGATGGATCGGCTCGAGCGACATGTAGTCGAGCGTGTCGTTCATCCAGCCCATGTTCCACTTGAAGCCGAAGCCGAGCCCGTTCTCATGCACCGGCAACGTGACGCCCGGCCATGAGGTCGATTCCTCGGCGATGGTCGTGGTGCCCGGATGCTCGCCATAGCAGAGCTGGTTGACGCGGCGCACGAACGCCACCGCGTCCTTGTTGTCGTTGGTACCGTCCGGATTGGGCGACCATTCGCCGTCCTTGCGCGAATAGTTGAGATAAAGCATCGACGCGACCGCATCGACCCGGAAGCCGTCGACATGATAGCGGTCGAGCCAATAGAGCGCGTTGGCGGCGAGGAAGTTCGACACTTCCTTTCGGCCGAAATCATAGATCGCCGTGTTCCAGTCGGGATGGAAGCCGCGGCGCGGATCGGCATGCTCATAGAGCGGCTTGCCGTCGAAATGCGACAGGCCATGCCGGTCGGTTGGGAAATGCGCCGGAACCCAATCGAGGATGACGCTGAGCCCGGCCTGGTGCGCGCGATCGACGAAGCGGGCGAAGCCGGCCGGGTCACCATGCCGCCGCGTCGGCGCGAACAGGCCGATCGGCTGGTAGCCCCAGGAAGCGTCGAGCGGATGTTCGCTGACCGGCAGCAGCTCGAGATGGGTGAAGCCCATCTGGACCGCATAGGGGATCAGACGGTCGGCCAGTTCCTCATAGGTGAGGAAGGAGTTGCCGTCGCCGCGCTGCCAGGAGCCGAGATGCACCTCGTAGACCGACATGGGCTGGCGCCGGGCCTGGCCCTCGCCGCGCTGGCGGAGAAACGCCTCGTCGTTCCAGGTGAAATTGTCCGTCCGCGCGACGATCGAGGCCGTCGAGGGCCGAAGCTCGCCGGCAAAGCCGACCGGATCCGCCTTGAGCGGCTGGACGATGCCATCGGCGCCGACGATCTCGTATTTGTAGATCGCCCCCTCGCCGAGGTCGGCCGCGAAGATTTCCCACAGGCCGCTGTCCACGCGCTTGCGCATCTGGTGGCGGCGGCCATCCCAGCCGTTGAAATCGCCAACCACCGAAACCCGCTGCGCATCGGGGGCCCAGACGGCGAAATGCACGCCGTCGACGCCTTCGTGATGCAGCAGGTGTGCGCCGAGCTTTTCATAGAGCTGGCGATGGGTACCTTCGACCAGCAGGTAGTCGTCGGTCGCGCCCAGCACGCCGACGAAGCTGTAGGGATCATGGAAGGTCCAGCCGCCGCCGGCATTCTCCGCCCGAAGCCGGTAGCGGAAGCGCGCGGTGCGGCCGGGAATCAGGGCCTCGAAGAAATCGGTGCCGGGACGCCGTTCCAGCGGCGCGACCCGGTTGCCGTCGCGATCCTCGACCACAAGCGTTTCCGCATGCGGCATGAAGGCCCGGATGACAAGGCCATCCGGCGTTTCATGCGGCCCTAGAAGAGCGAAGGGATCACCGTGGCGCGCGGCAATGAGGGCTTCGACATCCGATACGCTTGCCCGCCAACCCGTCATCGCAACTCCCTGTACGCTTTGCCTATCCAGCCGGTCTGACGGGCACATTCCAGATCTCCCCGGCATATTCCGCAATGGTGCGGTCCGAAGAGAACCAGCCGACCCGAGCCGTGTTCAGCAGGCTCGCTTTCCACCATGCTGCTCTGTCGAGCCACAACGCGTCAACGTCTCGTTGCGCTGCATAGTAAGAATCGAAATCTGCGGTCACCAGGAAGTAGTCGTGATGGCGCAGCGCCGTCGTCAGGGCGGCGAAGCGGGCGGGCTCGCCGGGCGAGAAGATGCCCGTCTCGATCGCCTCGAGAACGTCGGCCAGCATGCGCGACTTGGCAATCGTGTCGCCCGCGTCGATGCCGGCGATCCGGCGCGCCGCGACCTCCTCGGTGGTCAGGCCGAAGATGAAGATGTTGTCGTCGCCGACGCGCTCCTTGATCTCGACATTGGCGCCATCGAGCGTGCCGATGGTGAGCGCGCCATTGAGCGCCAGCTTCATGTTGCCAGTGCCGGACGCTTCCATGCCGGCGGTCGAGATCTGCTCGGACAGGTCGGCGGCCGGGATGATCATCTCGGCCAGGCTGACATTGTAGTTCGGCAGGAACACCACCTTCAGCAGGTCGCGCACGGTGGGGTCGTTGTTGACGACCTGCGCCACGTCATTGGCAAGCTTGATGATCAGCTTGGCCTGGTGGTAGCTCGCCGCCGCCTTGCCGGCGAAGATCTTCACACGCGGCACCCATTCCTTGTGCGGCTGGGCGCGCATGGCCTGGTAGAGCGCGATCGTCTCCAGGATGTTGAGTAGCTGGCGCTTGTATTCGTGGATGCGCTTGATCTGCACGTCGAACAGCGCGTTCGGGTTGACGCGGATGTCGAGACGGTCTCGGATCAGCTTGGCGAGCGCGATCTTGTTGTCCCGGCGCACGGCGCCGAACTGCTCGTGCAGGCCGAAATCGCTGGCCCAGGGCTCCAGCTTGGTCAGCACCTCGGCATTGTCGAGGATCGACGCGCCGCAGGTGTCGACGAGGATGCGCGTCAGCCCCGGATTGGCCTCGTGCAGCCAGCGGCGGAAGGTGATGCCGTTGGTCTTGTTGTTGAGGCGGTTTGGATAGACCTCGTCAAGATCGCGGAAGATCGTCTGCTTGATCAGGTCGGAATGCAGCGCCGAGACGCCGTTGATGGAATGCGAGCCGATGAAGGCGAGATGGCCCATGCGCACGCGGCGGCCATTGTTCTCGTCGATCAGCGACACGGAGGAGAGGAAGCGGTCATCCGATTCGGTGAGCTTCTTCGCCTTTTCCAGATGAATGGCGTTGATCAGGTAGATGATCTGCATCTGGCGCGGCAGCAGCCGCTCCAGCAGCGGCACAGGCCAGGTTTCCAGCGCCTCGGGCAGCAGGGTGTGGTTGGTGTAGCCGAGCGTGCGGACGGTGATGTCCCACGCCTCTTCCCACGGGATCTCGCGCAGATCGACCAGGATACGCATCAGCTCGGCGACCGAGATCGCCGGATGGGTGTCGTTGAGCTGGATCGCCACCTTGTCGGGCAGCGAGCGGATGTCGCCATAGGTGCGGGTGTGGCGGTGGATCAGGTCCTGCAGCGAGGCGGAAACGAAGAAATATTCCTGGCGCAGGCGCAATTCCTGCCCGGCCGCGCTCTCGTCGCTCGGATAGAGAATCTTGGAGATCGCCTCGGCCCGAACCTGCTCGACCAGCGCGCCGATATGGTCGCCGGAGTTGAAGGCGTCGAGGCGGAGCGGGTCGACGGCGCGCGCCGACCACAGGCGCAGCGTGTTGACGTGGCGGCCGCGCCAGCCGGGGATCGGCGTGTCATAGGGCACGGCCTCGATCGTCTCGGCCGCGTGCCAGACATAGCGGGCAATGCCGGTCGGCGACATGATCGCCTCGACCGAGCCGCCGAACTGGATGTCGTAGACGACTTCCGGGCGCTCGAACTGCCAGGGATTGCCGAAGGAGAGCCAGGTCTCGGGATATTCCTGCTGCCAGCCGTTCTTCACCACCTGGCGGAACAGGCCGTGATCGTAGCGGATGCCGTAGCCATAGGCCGGGATCGACAGCGA
The DNA here is from genome assembly GCF_044452255.1 of Kaistia sp. UC242_56. Classification (NCBI taxonomy): domain Bacteria; kingdom Pseudomonadati; phylum Pseudomonadota; class Alphaproteobacteria; order Hyphomicrobiales; family Kaistiaceae; genus Kaistia; species Kaistia sp. UC242_56. Next base: position 2,097,037 of record NZ_JBIOAN010000002.1, on the reverse strand, counting down.
GGCCATGGAATCCATGAAGCAGGCGGCGAGACGGCCAAGGCCGCCATTGCCGAGCGCTGCGTCCGGCTCGACCGTCTTCAGCCGCTCCAGGTCGACGCCGAGATCGCCCAGCGCGGCGCGGAACGCCTCGGTGAGGCCGAGATTGTTCATCGCGTCGAACAGCAGGCGGCCGATGAGAAATTCGAGCGACAGATAATAGACGCGCTTGCGACCTTCGGCATAGGTCGACTTGGAGGAGGCGATCCAGGGATCGACCATGCGGTCGCGCACCGCGAGCGCCGTAGCGACGAACCAGTCGCGGTCGCTGGCGGTGACGGCGTTCTTGCCGACCGCATAGGTCAGCTTGGCGTTGATCGCATCGCGGGCGGCGGCGATCTCGGCCTCCGTCGCCGCGGCGACGGGCGCGCGCGCGGCCTCCGCGTCCTGGGTCGATATCGACATGGTGGCGTCCTGCATCGAATGGCCTCGTCCTGGCTCGCCGCGAATTGCCTCGCATCCGGACCGACGGCGATCGCTCGGGCCAGACTGCACTCCATGCAACAACAATGCCGAATTGCATCGCCCCCGGGATTCACCCGGAAGGGCAGAAAGCGGCCGCTGGTCACTCGGCCACCTTATGGCATAGTCCGTTTCGTTTAGACGACAGCCTAATTTATGGGCGAGCGTCGGCGCACCGGAAACAGCGACACTGCCGCTGAGCCACGCCGGATCAGGCCTCGCGGGTCGAGCGGTGCACGTTGATGCGATGGCCGTCGACGGAGAGGCGGCCCTCCTTGATCAGGGCGCGGATCTGCTTGTTCACCGCCTCGCGGCTGGCGCCCAGCATCTGGGCGAGCGTGCCCTGGGTCAGGTCGAGCTCGACGACCGCGACATCGCGTTCGATGCGGCCGTGGATCAGCGCGAGCTGGCGCAGCAGCACCAGCAGGCGATGGCGCAGATCGGTGAAGACGGCGCGGTTGACCTGCTCATTGGTGTGCCGGAGCCGCTCGCACAGACTGAGGATGATCTGGCGCTGCAACTGGCTCGAACTGTCGAGCAGGTTGAGGAAGGACTGGCGCGGGATGAAGATCAGCCGCGTCTCGGTCAGCGTCGCGGCGCCGGCGCTGCGCGGCAGCCCGTCGATCAGCGCGATCTCGCCGATGACCTCGCCTTCCTCGTAAAGCTGGATGGTCAGCTCGCGGCTGTCATCCGCTGTCAGGAAGATGCGGACGATGCCGTCGACGACGGCGTAGAGCCCGTCGGATTCATCGCCCTGCGAGAACAGGATGGTATCGGCCGCATAGGTCGAGACGCGCGCGATCTGGGCGAGGCGCGTCAGGTCGTCCCTTTCGAGGCCGTTAAAAAAGCTCGTCCGTCCGAGCCGGGAAACGATGTCGGCGACCTGCACCCTGCCCTCCGTCGAAAACCGCGCACCACACGAATGCGTTGCGCAACGGATAGCATTCAATTGGCGTCATGACGAGGGAAGCGAATCGCGTCCCGGGCCGCGCTTCAGCAATTCGCGAAACAGCGACCGCCGCCAGGATTGCAGGGCCCGCTCGCCTGTTTCCATCGCCATCACGACATCGCCATTGATGAGCAGCCGCGCCGCGCCGCGGAAGCGCACCGGCGCCAGCGCGCGGCCGATTTCCCGGCATCGCTTGTCATCGTACAGCGTCGCCGCCAGATCGAGCGCGGCGACCAGCGCCAGCCGGATGCCCGAACGGCGGACCAGATCCTCCAGCGCCTGCTCCTCCGCCGCGCCCTGCAGCCGGCGCGCCGCCTGCAGCACGTCGACGACCAGCCGCAGCAGTTCGAAATGGTGCGAGCTCGCCGCATGGACGCCGGCGATCGCCAGCCGAGTCGACGGCCGCGCCGCCTCGGCCGGGTCGCCATGCGGGCAGAGCTCCGCGAAGCCGAGCGAGAGCTTCGAGCGCAGGCCTGGCGCATGCACCAGATTGCCCTGGATCTCCAGCATCAGGCGGCGATGGACCGAATGGATCCACTTGCGCTCCAGCTGCTCGTCGTCGCGCTGGTCCGGCAACAGCTCGAATCCGGACGACGCCACCACCGCCTCGACCGAGGCGAGGCTCTCGAGCGGGACGATGATGTCGATGTCGCTGGTCGGGCGCAGGACCGGGTCGGGATAGATGTTGTCGGCGAAATCATGCCCTTTGATCAGCAGCGCCGGCTGACGGGCGGCGCGCAGCGCCGTGGCAAGACGCTTCGCCTCGACGCGCAGCTGCATGTTGAAGGCGACGCCGGCCGAGAAACGCGCCACGAAATCGTCGCGCACCGGCCGGAGATCGGCGCTGGTCAGGATCGGCCGTAGCTTGCGCAGCACGGCCGGCAGCACGCCATGGCGCTCGGCCTGCGACAGCAGCAGATTCGCCCGCTCGGGCGCGAGCGACATCGGAGCCAGGCTCGATTCCGGATCGGCTAACGCGATCAGCAGCCGGCCATCGGCGCGCGAGAGGCGGCGCGGCGTACCGCCTCGAAGCGGCACGGCCTCGGCAACGTCAAGGGTGGACATTCAGCTTCATTCCAGCGACGGCAAAACCGGAGGAACATGTCCAACCGGATGAACGAAGGGCGATGCCCGGCACCGCCCGTCATCCTGGAAAACCAACGTCAGCCGCCTGCGACCAGGAGCACCGGCCCCGCCGACGGCCAGCCGTCCTACGGCGGCGGCGGCGGCGTGTTGCCGGAAGTTGCAGCGACAATCATCGCGACCCGATCCCGCTTCAGAAGCTCGGGCTTCTCATAAGCCTTCTTCATTCCATATTCCCCAGTCATCTTTTGAATCGCGCAGGAATTACCCGCCGATAGATCAGCCAACCGCAAGCTTGACCTCTGGTCAAGCACATGAGCTTCGGCTATCCCACTTTTCGCACCAGCCTTACGGAGAGACATCCCGTGTCTAGAATCGAGCCGAGCGCCGTTTGGGCGCTTCATGAAAATACAAGCTTTCAGCCGCTCGGCGACGGCGAAGGCGGCGTGCTGCTCGACACCGTGTCGGGCCAGCTGTTCACCTGCAACGACACTACGGCAGCCTTCCTGTCGACGGTCGACGGAACGCGCAACTTCGCCGGCATCCTGACGGAACTCGAAACGGTCTTCGACGTCGACGCCGACATGCTGCGCGACGACATGTCGGAACTCGCCAACCATCTGGCCTCCGAAGGCCTGATCGTCCGCGTCGACAAGTGACAGACGGCAGCGTCCTGCGCCGGGCGATGTTCCGGGCCGAAATGTGGTTCTGGGCTCGCACCCTGCCGTTGCGCTGCCGAAAATCGCGCGATTTCGCCGATATCATGCGGATCGCCGATGCCGGCGCGGATCGCCGCTACCACGGTTTCGCCGCGCCCTACATCGCCCATCGCGCCAAGCGCGCCGCGCGCCGCCCGTGGGTGATGCGCGACCGGCGCTGCCTGCGCGAGGGCATTCTCGCCTATCGCTTCCTGACACTCGCGGGCATCCCGGCCGACATGTATTTCGGCGTCGACCGCAAAAGCATCGGCAGCGCGAAGCTCTCCGCCCATTGCTGGGTCGTCGTCGACGGCAAGCCGCTGCTCAACCCACCCGAACCGTCCATGGTGACGGTCTTCATCGAAAAGAACCGCGCCGGACACGCCTGATGCACACGACCCGCTACGTCATTCCCGGCCTCGCCTTCAACATCGTCGCCGAACGCGAGGGTCTGGCCGCGCCGATCTTCCCGCAACTTGTCGGGTTCCAGCAGCCGGAAGGCCCGGTCGCGCATGAAATCCGTGTCCGCGAGGCGGCCGACGATGACATTCCCACCGAGGGCGAGGTGATCTGGTCCGGCAAGCTGATCGATGGCCTCTATGCCGAGATCAGCACGCAGGGCAACCGCCAGCAGTTCCGCGTGCCTGGCAAGCTTTCGATCGTCGAGGAACTGGGCAAGCCGCACACCGACGTCCAGGTGACGGCAGCCGCCGAGCAGCCTTTCCGATCCATGGCCGGGGCCGTGCTGTTCGACATGGTGCTGCGCGGGCACGGGCTGATGACGATCCACTCCGCCTCGCTGATGGTGCCGGGACGCGACGAACTCCTGCTGCTGTTCGCCCCCAGCGGCTTCGGCAAGACGACGACCTCGCTGGCGCTGGCGCTGGGCGGTTACGGCCATATGGGCGATGACGTGGTGATCCTGCGCCAGGAAGGCACCGACCTATTCGGCTGGGGCATGCCGCGCACGCTGAAGGTGCAGCGCCGGACGGCGGCGATGTTCCCGGAGATCCTGCCGCATCTGGGCGAATTCGGCGGCGAGGAGGACGAGGCGCCGCTTACCCGCGCCGCGCTGGCGGAACTGATGCCGCTGCCGGACGCCTCGAAGAGCTACAAGATCGCCGCCGTGGTGGTGGTCGGCCCCCGCTCGGAAGGCGAGGCGAGCCTTGCCCGCCTCAGTAAGGGCGACGCGCTTTCCGTGATCCTCAGCGACAATATCGGCCTGCTCGGCGGCGGCGTCCCGCGCTCGCAGCAGGTGCTGTTCCGGCTGCTGTCCAAGCTCGTCGGCGCAACCCCGACCTTCCGCCTCGACGCCGGCAACCAACCACATCGCATCGCCCCGGCCTTCGACGCGGCGCTGGGGATCATGCGCGAGGCGCAGGCCGCCGAGGTTTAGGGCGACTGGGGCTTAGGGCGGCTGGGGTATGGGCCGACCGGGGGTTGGGAGATCCCTGGATCCTCCTTCGAGGCCCGGCTGCGCCGGGCACCTCAGGATGATGGTCGGGGGTGCTCGTCGTTCTGGACTGCTGGTGAGCGACCAGCGCGGCGATGAAGATACGGCGCATGGCCGCCTCTTCGATCGGGGGCAATGGGCAGCGCTCCGGCCATAGCCGACTGCGATCACCGGACTGACGCACCAGTTCCATCCACTACTCACTCCACCGTCCCCTCACCCACCCCGGCCATCATCCTGAGGTGCTCCGCGCAGCGGAGCCTCGAAGGAGGGTCCAGCCATCTCAACTCTCCCCGCCCAGCATCCGGCGCACCAGCAGGAGGCCCAGTTTACGGGGCTCGGTTTCGGCGACCAGCGTCAGCTTGCTCGTGACGGCCAGGGTCGAGATGCCGTGCAGGCCCGCCCACATCGTGACCGTGGCCGCCTGCCGCGCCTCGGCCGAATTGTCCGGCATCAGCGGGCCCAGCGCCTCGGCGACGAGCGCGATCAGCGCCGCGAGCTTCGGCCGGTACCAGTCCGGCAGGTCCTCGCCCTCCGGCAGGCGATGCTCGAACAGCAGGCTCCAGAGGCGCGGGCGGCTTTCGACGAAATCGAAATAGGCCTCGACCAGCCGCTCCGGCCTCGCCGGCAACTCCGCCCTTGCCGCCTCGACAAGCACCACCGCCAGCGCATCGAGCGTCGCGGCGTTGAGCTGGACGATCAGGTCGTCGAGATTGGCGAAGAGATTGTAGAGCGTGCCCGGCGCATAGCCGATCCGCTCGGCGACCCGGCGGACCGTCAGGCCGCGCAGCCCCTCCTCCATGACGATCGCACGCGCCGCCTCCAGCGCAAGGCGCTTCAGCTCCTCCGGGGCGTGGTCGCTGCGTCGTGCCATGTCACCTCCTGCCAGGGCTTTCGGCCCCTCGATCCCATATCGCTTCCTAACATATATTGAACATCGTTCAAAACACTGATAGAGAATTGAACACCGTTCAATTAATGCGGCTTGCGACTTGCCGCGAACAGGCTGAGGTTTGACGCCATGGATGCTTCCGCACAGACACCTTCGCCCGACGCCCCGCCGCTCGACCGCACGCAGGCCGGCTCGCCGCCGCTGCTGAAGACGCCCGGCTTCCTGCCGCTCTTCATCGTGCAGTGGTTCGGCGCCTTTGCCGACAATGCGCTGAAGAGCGCCTTCGGCTTCATGGTCGCCTATGGTGGCGCCGACCTGTTCGGCCTGTCGCCGCAGGTGGCGGTGACGCTGGGCGGCGCGGTGTTCATGCTGCCCTTCTTCCTGTTCTCCGGCGTATCGGGCCGCCTCTCCGACACGGTCGACAAGAAGCTGGTCGTGCGCTGGACCCGGCTTGCCGAAGTGGCGCTGGCGATCCTGTCCTCGATCGCGATCATGATCCACTCGGCGCCGCTCGCCCTGCTCGGCATGTTCTTCTACGCCGTGCAATCGACCATCTTCGGACCGGCGAAATATTCGATCCTGCCGCAATTCGTCAGCCGCGAGCGGCTGGTTGCCGCCAACGCGCTGTTCGAGGGCTCGACCTTCGTCGCCATCCTGCTCGGCACGCTGTTCGGTGGCCTCACCATCGGGCTTGGCGGCAAGTGGGTCGCGATCGTCGGCCTCGTCTCGGTCGCGCTGGTCGGCGCGGTCGCCGCCTTCTTCATCCCCTCCGCGCCGCCGGCTCCGGGCGCCGGAAAATTCAAGTTCTCGCTCGTCGGCTCCAGCCGCGACGCCTTCGCCGCCATCCGCCGCAAGCGCACGCTGTTCCTCGCCGTCTCCGGCATTTCCTGGTTCTGGATGATCGGCCTGATCGTGATGTCGGTGTTCCCCGACTTCGCCAAGACCACGCTGAAGGTCGACGAGATCGTCGCCAACCTGCTCGTCGCCGCCTTCGTCATCGGCATTGCGCTCGGATCGGCCGCCACGGCAAAACTGCTTGCCGGACGGATCTCGGCCCGCCACACGCCGATCGGCGCGCTCGTGATGGCCGCCTTCATGGTCGACCTGTCGCATTCGGCGAGCGCGCTGGGCGTGGTCGGCGCCGGCGGGACGCTGGATTTCGGCGCCTTCATCACTTCGGCCGCCGGCATCCGCGTGCTGGTCGATCTGGTCGGCGTCGCCTTTGGCGGCGGACTGTTCACCGTGCCGCTCTATGCGCTGCTGCAATCGCGCGCCGAGGAGCATGAGCGTTCCGCCGCGATCGCCGGCAACAACATCATGAACTCCGCCGTCATGGTCGCCGGCACCGTGATCGCGGCCGCCCTGCTCGCGGCCGGCGTCACCACGCTGCAGCTGCTGTTCTGGCTCGGCCTCGCCAACATCATCGCGGCGATCGTCTGCCTCAAATTCGTGCCCGACGAACTGGTCAAAGCGATCGGCCACCGGCTGATGCAGCTGCTGTTCCGCGCCCGCGTGAAGGGCCTGGAAAACTATGGCGACGGCGAGGATGCCGCCGTCGTCGTGATCAACCACACCTCGTTCATCGACGCCGTGCTGATCGGCTGCATGCTGCCGGGCAAGCCCGTCTTCGCGATCAACAAATACATCGCCGAGAAGTGGTGGGTTCAGCCGGCCTTCCTGTTCTTCGATCTCGTGCCGGTCGACCCGACCAGCCCGTTCACCGTGCGCAAGATGGTGAAGCTGGTGAGGGATGGCCGCCGGCTCGTGATCTTCCCGGAAGGGCGCATCACCGTCACCGGCGCGCTGATGAAGGTCTATGACGGACCGGCGATGATCGCGGCTCTTGCCGACGTGCCGATCATCCCCGTCCGCATCGACGGCGCGCAATACACCATCTTCTCGCGCCTCAAGGGCAAGGTGCGGCGCCGCTTGTTCCCCGAGATCCAGATGACGGTGCTGCCGACGCGGCGGATCGAGCTGACGCCCGGCCTGGTCGGCCGCAAGCGCCGGCACGAAGCCGGGCATCATCTGCAGGCGATCATGACGGAGATGGTCTACGAGACCAGCCCGGCGGCGGAGACGCTGTTCGACACCCTGCTGCGTGCCCGCCACATCCACGGCAAGCGGCCGGTGCTGGAAGACGTGACGCGCAACCCGATCGGCTACAAGCAAATCATCCGCGGCGCCTTCGCGCTCGGCAAGTCGTTCGCGAAGCTGTCGGCGCCGGGCGAACGGGTTGGCGTGCTGCTGCCCAACACCCTGGCCGCCGTCGTCACCTTCTTCGGGCTGCAGGTGACGGGCCGCATCCCGGCCATGCTCAACTTCTCCGCCGGGCCCGCTTCGGTCGACGCGGCGCGCAAGGCGGCCGAGGTCAAGCTGGTGCTGACCTCGCGGTTGTTCGTCGAGAAAGGCCGCTTGCAGCCGCTCGTCGACAGCCTCGGCCAGAACGCCCGTATCGTCTATCTGGAGGACCTGCGCGGTGAGATCGGGCTGTTCCGCAAGCTGTTCGCGATTCTCGGAGGCGTCGCGCCGCGGTTCCTGAGCCGCGTCGCGTTCCAGCGCCCGACCGATCCGCAGGCGGAGGCCGTCGTGCTGTTCACCTCCGGCTCGGAGGGCACGCCCAAGGGCGTCTCGCTCAGCCATCACGCCATCCAGTCGAACCGCCAGCAGATCGCCAGCGTCATCGACTTCTCCGGCGAGGATATCGTCCTCAACGCACTGCCGCTGTTCCACGCCTTCGGGCTGACGGCCGGCTGCCTGCTGCCGCTGTTCTCCGGCGTCCGGCAGATGCTCTACCCCTCGCCGCTGCACTACCGGATCGTGCCGGAAATGGCTTATGACGTGAACGCCACGATCCTGTTCGGCACCGACACCTTCCTGGCCGGCTATGCCCGGATGGCGCATCCCTACGACTTCTATTCGGTCCGCTACGTCTTCGCCGGCGCCGAGCGGGTGAAGCCGGAGACGCGCCGCGTCTGGTCGGAAAAGTTCGGCATCCGCCTGCTCGAGGGGTACGGCACGACGGAAATGGCGCCGGTGATCTCGATTAACACGCCGATGGCCAACCGGCCGGGCTCGGTCGGCAAGGCGCTGCCGGGCATCGAGACGCGGCTGGAGAAGGTGGCCGGCATCGAGGAAGGCGGCAAGCTGCTGGTGCGCGGCGCCAATGTCATGCGCGGTTACTATCGCGCGGAGGCGCCGGGCGTGCTCCAGCCGCCGGTCGATGGCTGGTACGACACGGGCGACATCGTCACCATCGCGGACGGCTTCATCACCATTTCGGGCCGTGCGAAACGCTTCGCCAAGGTCGGCGGCGAGATGGTGTCGCTGGCGGCGATCGAAACGCTGGCAGGCGAGTTCTGGCCGAACCACGCCACGGCGGCCGCCGCGGTGCCGCACGAACGCAAGGGCGAGGAGATCGTGCTGGTGACGGAACGGCCGGAGGCCGATCTCTCGGAGTTCCAGCGCTTTGCCAAGATGCGCGGCCTGTCGGACATCATGCTGCCGCGCACGGTGCTCTTCGTCGAAAAGCTGCCTCTGCTCGGCTCCGGCAAGCTCGACAACACGGCCGTGACGGAGATCGCCGTGAAGGCCAAGACGCGGCCGGCCGAGGCGGTGGTAGCGTAGTAAGCCCCTCACCCCAGCCCTCTCCCGCACGCGGGAGAGGGAGTCCGGGCGGAGCATTTGGACCTGGTGCTCTCGTTCTGAATGAAACCCACCGGCGGAAAAGCCCTCGCCCGCCTGCGGGAGAGGGTTGGGTGAGGGTCTTGCTTCGGGGGAGCGATGCGGAAGGAAATCGCAAGAGCCCGATCGCTCCGCCGGACCCAGACGGACGCCGAATTGAAGCTCTGGCTGCATCTCCGCGATCGCCGACTGGAAGGGTTGAAGTTCCGCCGGCAGGTGCCGATCGAAGGCTACTACGCCGATTTCGTCTGCAAGGATGCGATGCTGATCGTGGAACTCGATGGCGGACAGCATGCGGAATTGCGGGCGGTGCATGACCAGCAGCGCGCCGAGGTCTGGCTGGCCTTGGCTACCGGGTCATCCGGTTCTGGAACAACGATCTGTTCGAGAATATCGGCGAGGTACTGAGGCAGATCGTCGAGGCCTGTCAGCAAGCCCCTCACCCCAGCCCTCTCCCGCATGCGGGAGAGGGGGCGATCACGACAGACCGCGAACAACCGGAATAGCAGGAGCTATCCGGCGACCGCCAATAGCCGTCGATGTTGATGAAACCCACAGGCGGAAAAGCCCTCGCCCGCTTGCGGGAGAGGGTTGGGTGAGGGTCTTACTTCCGCTGCTTGACCGACTTTTTCGCGTTGGCGCGGATCGCCACGTCGATGGCCGCCAGCGCCCAGTCGCGCAACTCGTCGGTGTCGTCGAGCAGGCGTTCCGGGATGCGGTAGTAGTTGAGGGACGTCTTGCCGCCATTCTTCGAGCCATAGACGAACGGGCCGCAGCCCTCCGCCTCGAAGGCTGGGCGGGTTTCGTCGTCGGCCTTCAGGAAGATCCCGTCGCTCTGCCAGATGCCGAACATCAGCCCGTCGCGAAAGAAGCCGAGACCGCCGAACATGCGGCGGATGCGGACGCCGCCGACCGGCTCGAACAATTCGGCGAGGTATTCGAGGTCAGCCGTCATAGCGATGCTCAGCCTGCGAGATCGAGACCCATCTGCCAGAAATCGGCCTCCAGGCGAACGGCCTGGCGGAAGATCTCCAGCAGGCGCGGATAGCGCGCCTCGGTCAGGTAATCTGCCGCAAGCCGGTCGATCTGGGCAAGACTGGCCTCGGCCACGGCCTGATAGCCCTCGCCCGCATATTCGTGGATCCAGGGCGCATAGGGATTTGGGCCATCGAGGCCGGTGCCGGACGCCGCAAGAGCGGTACCGATCTCGGCATAGCCGACGACGCAGGGCGACAGCGCGACGATGAGATCCAGCATGTCGCCGCGAAGGCCCGCCTCCTGGACGAAGCGCGTATAGGCGACAGTGGCGCGGGCTTCCGCCGTGTTCTCGACGGCGTCCTGCGACAGGCCCCATTCGGCGCAGAGCTTCAGATGCAGGCTGGTCTCGTCGAGAATCGCGTGCATGCCGGCCGAGGCCTTGCGCATTTCCATCGCGTTGGGCGCCTTGTAGACGCCGATCGCATAGGCGCGGGCGAACTCGATCAGGAACAGATAGTCCTGCACGAGGTAGTGCTGGAAGCTGGGCTTGGGCAGCGAGCCGTCCCCGAGGCCGAGGACGAAGGGATGGCGGACATAGGCGTCCCAATCGGCGGCGGCATCGGACTTCAGACGTTCGAACAGGCTGGACAAGGAAGACTCCAGAATGGGGATTGTCGGACTGGATGACGGAGGGCGCGGGCTCGTCGCCCCGGCGGAGGCCGGGGCCCATAACCGCAGGCCATGGGGCATAGGGCGCGGTTGTCTGGAAATCCGGCGGTGGGTATGGATCCCGGCCTTCGCCGGGATGACGGCGATGTACAAATTTGCCTTGCGTGCTTCGAGATGGCCCTCAGGCCTCCTCAGCATGGGGCGGTCGGTGGGTTGGGAAACAATCCTATGAGGAAGTCGCCCCTCACCCGCCGCCCGTCGACCCGGATCAAGTCCGGGGCAGGCTCTCGCTCGGGGAGAGATGGGGACAGAAGACCGCGGACGAGCCTAGTGCTCTGCCGCTGTTGAAACGGCGTCACCAAGTTCGGCCGGCTTCAGCATGACGGATTCGCCGCAGCCGCAGGCCGAGACCTCGTTCGGGTTCTTGAACACGAAGCCGGAGCGAAGCTTGGTCGTCTCGAAATCCATCACCGTGCCGAGCAGATAGAGGACGGCGGCCGGATCGATGAAGACGGTGGCGCCTTTCTCCTCCAGGCGCTCGTCCTTCGGGTCAGGCTCGGCAACCGGCTTCATGGTGTATTCCATGCCGGCGCAGCCGCCCTTCTTGACGCCGATGCGCAGGCCCAGCACGGGCTCGTCGGAATCCTCGACGATCTCGCGCACGCGCTCCGCGGCGGCTTCGGTCAGGGTCATCACGGCAAAGCGTGAACGGACGCCCATGGCATATCTCCAATTCGCGGCGCGAAGCGCCCTTGTCGACCCTAAGATCGGCTTTCAGATCCCGTTCTGCAAGGCGCTGACGGGTAGATCGGAATCGTTCGCCCAAATGCCCGGCGTCGCCAACTCGACGACATGGCCATCGGGATCGTTGAAATAGAGGCTCTCGCCGCCCTGCGGCCACTTCATCTCGGCGGTCACCGTCACGCCCTTGGCGACCAGATGATCGCGCCATTGGGACAGCGAATCCTTCGGGATGCGCAGCGCGAAATGGTAGGGGCCGCTGCTGTCATGCGCGGGAATGGTGCCGCCCGGCAGCACGACATCGCTCAACGTCGCGCCACGCAGGAACACCAGCAGGACGCTGGAGGGACCGGCATCGAAGGCAACCAGTCGGGCGTCCTCGAGCAGGGGCCGCAGGCCGAGAATGTCGCGATAGAAGCTTGCCGCGCGCTCGATGTCGTCGACATAGATCGCCGTTTCGAGAACACCGGTGATCGGAGGCGCCATCGTCAGTGCCTCAGTACCAGTCGAGCGCGACGCGGGCTTCGTCCGACATGCGGTCCTGCGACCAGGGCGGATCGAAGGTCATGGTGACATCGACGCGGCCGACGCCGGGCACCGAACCGACGGCGTTCTCGACCCAGCCGGGCATTTCGCCGGCCACAGGACAGCCGGGCGCCGTCAACGTCATCTCGATCGCGACATTGCGGTCGTCGTCGACGTCGATCTTGTAGATCAGGCCGAGTTCGTAGATGTCGGCCGGGATCTCGGGGTCATAGACCGTCTTGAGCGCGGCGACGATGTCGCCGGTCAGACGCTCCAGTTCCTCGGCCGGAATGCTGGAAACAGGCGCTTCCGGTGCGGCGGCCGCCGTCTCGTCCTGCCCTTCGCCGATCACTGCGATATCGTCCATTTCAGATCCTCATGCGAAGAAAGAGTGCGCCTTGATCAGCGCATCGGCAAGCCGGTCGACTTCATCGAACGTATTGTAGAGACCGAACGATGCCCGACATGTGGAGGTCACGCCGAAGCGGTGCAAGAGCGGCTGGGCACAATGGGTTCCCGCTCGGACGGCGACGCCCTCGCGGTCGATGATGGTCGAGACGTCATGTGCATGGGCGCCGGCCATCTCGAACGAGACGATCGCGCCCTTGTCCTTCGTGGTGCCGAAGATCTTCAGGCTGTTGATCGCCGAGAGGCGCTCTGTCGCGTAATCGCGCAGCGCCAGCTCATGCGCCAGGATCCGGTCGCGGCCCAGGCCTTCCATATATTCGAGCGAGGCGCCAAGCCCGATCGCCTGGACGATGGGCGGGGTGCCGGCCTCGAAGCGGTGCGGCGGCACGCCATAGGTGACATTGTCTTCGGTGACGTCGCGGATCATCTCGCCGCCGCCCAGGAAGGGCGGCATGACCTCGAGCAGCGCTTTCTTGGCGTAGAGCACGCCGATGCCTGTCGGGCCGTAGAGCTTGTGGCCGGTGACGCAATAGAAGTCGGCGTCGAGCGCCTGCACGTCGACCGGCAGGTGCACGGCCGCCTGGCTGCCGTCGACCAGCACCTTGACGCCATGGGCGTGGGCGATGCGGATCACGTCCTCGATCGGCACGATGGTGCCGGTGACGTTCGACATATGCGTGATCGCGACGATCTTCGTGCGCGGCGTGATCAGCTTCTCGAATTCGTCGAGCAGGAAGGTGCCGTCATCGGCGATCGGCGCCCACTTGATCACTGCGCCCTTGCGCTCGCGCAAAAAATGCCACGGCACGATGTTGGAATGGTGCTCGAGGATGGAGACGATGATCTCGTCGCCCTCGACGATCTCCATCTGGCCGAGCGACGAGGCGACCAGATTGATCGCCTCCGTCGACGAGCGGGTGAAGATGATCTCGTCGACCGAGCCGGCATTCAGGAAACGCCGCACCGTCTCGCGCGACTTCTCATAGGCGTCGGTGGCGACATTCGAGAGATAATGCAGGCCGCGATGGACGTTGGCGTATTCTTCCGAATAGGCCTTCGTCACCGCGTCCAGCATCGCCTGCGGTTTCTGCGCCGAGGCGCCATTGTCGAGATAGACGAGCGGCTTGCCATAGACCGTCCTCGACAGGATCGGAAAATCCCGCCTTATCGCCTGAACGTCATAGGCGCCCTGCTCGCTCATGCTGCCTCTTGCCCGCGCGCGGCGAGCCAGTTGCGGGAGATCTGCTCGAAGGCTTCGCCGATGGCTTCATCGCCAAGGCCCTCGATGGCTTCGGCCAGGAAGGCCGTCACGAGCAACGTCTCGGCCTCGGCGCGGGGCAGGCCGCGCGAGAGCAGGTAGAACAGGATGTCCTCGTCGATCTCGCCGCTCGTCGCGCCATGCGCGCACTGGACGTCGTCGGCGAAGATCTCCAGCTCCGGCTTGACGAAGAAGGAGGCGTCCTCGGAAAGGAGCAGGCCCTGCGTCATCATCCGGCCGTCGGTCTTCTGCGCATCGGGGCGCACGATGATGCGGCCCTGGAACACGCCCTCGGAACGGCCGTCCATCACCGCCTTGAACAGTTCGCGGCTGGCGCCATTCGGCACGGCGTGATCGACGCTGAGCGCGATATCGGCGTGCTGCTTGCCGCGCAGCATCGTCGCGCCAAACAGGCCGGCGCGGGCATTCTCGCCCGAATAGGTGACGAAGGTCTGCGAGCGCGAGATCGCGGCGCCGATCATCAGGGTCAGGTGATCGAACTCGGTCTCGGTGCCGATGGTGACGGCGAGCGTGCCGAGATGGACGCTGGCATCGCCCTCGCTCTGCAGCTTGGCCCAGACGACCTTGGCGCGATGACCCGCCGTCGCCTCAGTGACGATATTGGCCTGATAGGCGCTGCCGGCCGGACCGACATGCGTCTCCAGGATGCGGACGAAGGCATCGTCGCCGACGGTCACGAGGTTGCGCACATGTGAGGCGACGGCCGAGGTCGTCACATGGGCGATCTCGATCGCCCGCTCGATGCGGACGCCGGCTGGAACCTCGATGGCGACGCCACCCAGCATCAGCGCGGAATTCAGCGAGACCATCGCATCGTTCAGCGAGGCGACCTGCAGGCCGATGCGCGCATCGCCTTCCTGCAGAAGATCCACCAGCGGACGGATGGTGACGCCTTCGATGCCCGTGAGATCGGAAAGTTCGGGACGGAAGCTGCCATCGACCACAACGAGGCGCGCCCGGTCGAGACCCGGCAGCGGATCGGCCAGGGTGCTCGCCTCGGCGATTGGGCCGATTGCCAGCGGCGGCACGGTGCGCAGCAAGGCGCGCAGATCCGTATAGCGCCAGGCTTCGGTCCGGCGATGCGGCAGGCCCTGCTTCTGGAAGGCGGCGAAGGCGTTTTCGCGCGCCGCGGCGATCGCCGGCGAACCGGGCAACTGCGTGCGGGCGGCGGCGAATTCCAGCGCCAGCGTTTCTTCAGCCTGTGTGCGCAGGATGCGCGGCTCGGCGTTCATCGATGCCACTCCCCCGCTCAAGCCGCTTCGCCGGCATAATCGGCATAGCCCTTGGCTTCGAGCTCCAGCGCCAGCTCCGGACCGCCGGTGCGGACGATGCGGCCCGCCGACATCACATGCACCTTGTCGGGCACGATATGGTCGAGCAGGCGCTGATAGTGGGTGATGACCAGCATCGAGCGGCCGGGATCACGCAGCGCATTGACGCCTTCGGAGACGACGCGCAGGGCATCGATGTCGAGGCCGGAATCCGTCTCGTCGAGGATCGCCAGCTTCGGCTCGAGCAGCGCCATCTGTAGGATCTCGTTCCGCTTCTTCTCGCCGCCCGAGAAACCAACATTGAGCGGACGACGGAGCATTTCCTGAGTCACGTTCAGCTTTTCCGAGGCCGTCTTCACGCGGCGCATGAAGTCCGGCGTGGTCAGCTCGGCCTCGCCGCGCGCCTTGCGCTGGGCGTTCATGGCGGCCTTCAGGAAGGTCATTGTGGCGACGCCGGGGATTTCCAGCGGATATTGGAAGGCCAGGAACACGCCGGCGGCTGCACGCTCTTCGGCCGGCATCTCGACGATGTCCTTGCCGTCGAACAGGATCTCGCCCTCGGTAACGTCATAGCCATCGCGGCCGGACAGCACATAGGAAAGCGTCGACTTGCCGGAGCCGTTCGGCCCCATGATCGCATGGACTTCGCCGGTCGGGACGACCAGGTCGACGCCGCGCAGGATCTCCTTGCCGTCGATGGAGGCGTGGAGGTTCTTGATCTCGAGCATAGTATTGTTCCGTTCAAACTGGCTGTCTGAACCCTCCCCTTGAGGGAGGGTCGAAACGCTGCAAGCGTCTCGGGGAGGGCTTTCCGGTGCCTGGACCGAGCGCCCCTCCCGAAACCGGCTTTGCCGGTTTCGACCTCCCCGCAAGGGGGAGGTTCAGAGAGAAAGGGCTTAGCCGACCGAGCCTTCGAGGCTGATCGAAATCAGCTTCTGGGCCTCGACCGCGAACTCCATCGGCAATTGCTGGATGACGTCCTTGACGAAGCCGTTGACGATCAGCGCCACGGCCTCCTCCGACGAAAGCCCGCGCTGCAGGCAATAGAACAGCTGGTCGTCGGCGATCTTCGAGGTCGTCGCCTCATGCTCGAACACGGCGCTGGCGTTCTTCGACTCGATGTAGGGCACGGTATGCGCGCCGCACTTGTCGCCGATCAGAAGGCTGTCGCAATTGGTGAAATTGCGCGCGCCGGACGCCTTGCGGTGCGCCGAGACGAGGCCGCGATAGGTATTGTCCGAGCGGCCGGCGGCGATGCCCTTCGAGATGATCCGGCTCTTCGTGTTCTTGCCGAGATGGATCATCTTGGTGCCGCTGTCGACCTGCTGGTAGCCGTTCGACACCGCGATCGAATAGAACTCGCCCTGGCTGTCATCGCCGCGCAGGATGCAGGACGGGTATTTCCAGGTGATCGCCGAGCCGGTCTCGACCTGAGTCCACGAGATCTTCGAACGGTCGCCACGGCAATCGCCGCGCTTGGTCACGAAGTTGTAGATGCCGCCCTTGCCGTCCTTGTCGCCGGGATACCAGTTCTGGACCGTCGAGTACTTGATCTCGGCATCTTCCAGCGCCACCAGCTCGACCACCGCCGCATGCAGCTGGTTCTCGTCGCGCATCGGCGCCGTGCAGCCTTCGAGATAGGAGACGTAAGCCCCCTTCTCGGCGATGATCAGCGTGCGTTCGAACTGGCCGGTGTTGCGCTCATTGATGCGGAAATAGGTCGACAGCTCCATCGGGCAGCGGACGCCCTCGGGGATGTAGACGAACGACCCATCGGAGAACACGGCCGAATTCAGCGTCGCGTAGAAGTTGTCGGTCACCGGGACGACGGAGCCGAGATATTTCTTCACGATCTCCGGATATTCGCGGATCGCTTCCGAGATGGCGCAGAAGATCACGCCGGCCTTCTTCAGCTCTTCCTTGAACGTCGTCACGACCGAAACGGAATCGAACACCGCATCGACCGCGACCCGGCGATCCGACGCGCCCTCGACGCCGGCCAGGATCTCGCGCTCGCGCAGCGGAATGCCCAGCTTCTCGTACATGGCGAGCAGTTCGGGATCGACCTCGTCGAGCGACTTCGGACCCGGCGTGCTCTTGGGTGCCGAGTAATAATAGAGGTCTTCGAAATCGATCTTCGGATAGTGGACGCGCGACCAGGTCGGCTCGGTCATGGTCAGCCAGCGCCGATAGGCGTCCAGCCGCCATTCGAGCATCCAGTCGGGCTCGTTCTTCTTGGCGGAGATGAAGCGGACGATATCCTCCGACAGGCCCTTGGGGGCGCGGTCGGATTCGATATCGGTCACGAAACCGTATTTGTACTGATCGACGTCGATCTGGCTAACCTGATCGACCGTCTCCTGAATTGCAGGCATTGCCTACTCCATCCACAGCGGTTTCAAGGACCGCGGGTTGAGTGCGTTGTCATGCGGCGCGTGTCACGCCCGGCGCGAGCCGTCTCATGACACGTCCCCAGACCTCCGTAAATCTACGTATGTCGGATTCGGTGGTCGCCCATCCGAAACTGACGCGGATCGCGGCCTTCGCCTGGGATTCGGGCACGTTCATCGCCCGCATCACATGCGAAACACCGACTTTTCCCGAAGAGCAGGCCGATCCGGCGGATACCGCCGCGCCTTCGAGATCGAGCGCGATCACCAGCGTTTCCGCTTGGAGACCGTCGACGCCAAGTGACAGCGTCTGCGGGAGCCGCTCGGCGCCCCCGCTCAAGAGAATGGCCGGAGCCGACTTCGTCGCGATCTCGTCGCGCCAGAGGCTCCACGCGGCAGACCGATCGAGATCGGCGCGGGCGCAATCCGCCGCCACGCCGAAGCCGACGATCGCCGCCACGTTCTGCGTGCCGGCGCGGCTGTATTTTTCCTGCCCCCCGCCGACCAGGAGCGGCAGCGGCGAGACGAGATCGCCGCCCAGAACGATCGCACCAGCCCCCTGCGGACCGCCGATCTTGTGGGCGGAAAGGGTGAGGAAATCGACGCCAAGCGCCGCAATATCGACCGGGATCCGGCCCGCCGCCTGGATCGCGTCGGTATGGACCAGCGCGCCAAACTTGCGCGCCAGCGCCGCAATCTCGGCAACCGGCTGAATCGTGCCGGTCTCGTTATTGGCCAGCATGACGGAGACCAGCGCCCGCTTGCCTTCGGCGGCAGCCAGCTCCAGCGCCGCGCCCAGATCGGTGAGGCTCAACCGCCCCTCGCCATCGACCGCAATCGAACGGACCCTGTCGGGACCGAAACGGCCACCAGCCAGCACGGACGGATGCTCGGTCGCCCCCACCAGCAGCAGGTCGATCGCCAGTTCACCGGCACCCATACGCATCCGCGGCGACAGCACGGTGACATTGGCCTCGGTGCCGCCGGAGGTGAAGATCACGCGGGTCGGGTCGGCGCCGACAAGGGCTGCAACCCGGCGGCGCGCCGCCTCGACCTTGGCCCGAGCGGCCCTGCCCTCGCCATGCACGGAGGACGCATTGCCGGTCGCATCCAGCGCATCGATCATCGCCATGCGCACTTCGGGACGAAGCGGCGCACCGGCGTTGTAATCGAGGTAGATACGCGGCGCGGCCACGGCTGGCAGTCTCCCGTTGCAAGGCGGATGTCGCATTATGCTTGAAATCCGGACCCTGCCTCATGCTACAAGGCCCGCTACAAGGCAGGATCGACATCCGACGCCGATTTCGAATAATTCTAAAGTGTTCTAGAAACCCTGAGCATCAGAGTCAAGTTAGGATTTGACGCTGATATAGGTCGCTTGGGACGTTCTGAACAGATCGAAAGGTCCGAGGCTAAACATGCCCGAGGTTATTTTCACCGGCCCCGCCGGCCGCATTGAGGGACGCTTCCAGCCGTCCAAGGAAAAGAACGGCCCGATCGCCATCATCCTTCATCCGCATCCGCAGTTCGGCGGCACGATGAACAATGCGATCACCTATCAGCTGTTCTACATGTTCGCGAAGCGCGGCTTCGCCGTGCTGCGTTTCAACTTCCGCGGCGTTGGTCGCAGCCAGGGTGAATTCGACCATGGCGAGGGCGAGCTTTCGGATGCCGCTTCGGCGCTCGACTGGGCGCAGACAATCCATCCGGACGCGCGCGCCTGCTGGGTCGCCGGCTTCTCGTTCGGCTCCTGGATCGGCATGCAGTTGCTGATGCGCCGCCCGGAGATCGAGGGCTTCATCTCGATCGCGCCGCAGGCCAACCTGTACGACTTCTCGTTCCTGGCGCCCTGCCCGTCCTCCGGCCTGATCGTCCATGGCGACCAGGACAAGGTCGCACCGCCCAAGGACGTGCAGACCTTGGTCGACAAGCTGAAGACGCAGAAGGGCATCATCGTCGAACAGACGATCATGCCGGGCGCCAATCATTTCTTCGAGGGCCAGGTCGAGCCGCTGATCGATATCTGCGGCAACTATGTCGACAAGCGCCTCGCCATGCTGAGCGCCGCTTAAGCCTTCCCCTGCGGCAGCGCTTCGGCGCTTCCGATGCCGATTTTGACGGCCCGCGGCGACCTCGCCGCGGGCCGTTTTCTTTGGGCGATGCCGTCAAGCGGCACTGGCAGATGTTAGTCAACGGATACTGCGAGCCCACGGCTGGTTCGATGAGGCCCGCCCTCAATGGAATCCGTCCTTCCGCCGAGGCGCTCGGTACAGCGCGCTAGAAAGCGCCGGCGGACCCAACCCCAAATCGTTTGCGATCAATGGCTTGCGGCGAGAGACTGAGAACCCGATTCTGGTCGAAGCGACTGCCGCGACCACAGGCAAGGCTCGTTTCATTCCGCCCACATCGCCATCTCTACGAACGAAGAATCCCTGCCCGCGCCTGGCGCGGTTGGCGCTAAAACCGTTCTGGCTACCGCCCGATGGTCGGAGGCCGCTTTTGCAGGTCTGACCGCAACGTGGATTGCTGGAGGTTAGGCCTTGGCCCGTCGACATCAGGAAAACCCTAGCCGAGATTGATCGAGCGGTGCTCGATGGCAAGCCGGGACATCACCTCGAAGACGGTGGCCGGAAGGCCAGTAGGACGGATTGGTCCCGGCCGATGCCAGGCCTGTGGAGCCCCACCCCGAGGGAGGCATCCCGGAGAGCTTGCGGGGCGACAAAAACCAAAAGGCTCCGCCGAAGCGGAGCCTTTCAGTATGCGCCCCGTCTATGAGATCAGAACTTATAGCTCAGGCCGACCGTGACGGCCGTCTGCGTAAAGTCAGCATCGACCGGACCTTCGAGCAGCTGGTAGGTCTTGTGGCCGAAATCGCTGTAGCGAAGCTCGGCACGAGCGATCCAGTTCGGCGAGAAGGCGTATTCGGCACCGACACCAGCCGTCCAGCCGACATGCGTATTGCTGTCGTCGGAACCAAACGCCGCGCCATCCTCATCATAGTTACCATTCGAGGACATCTTGGCGTTGGCGAAGGCGATGCCGCCGGTGCCATAGATCAGGAAGTTGTCAAAGGCATAGCCGGCGCGAGCCCGAAGCGAGGCCTGCCATTGGCTTTCGAATTCAAGATTGCCCGTGACGAACTCATCGAAATTTGTCACGTAGCCGGCATAGCCTTCGCTGCCCTTGATGTTGGCATAGTCGAGGTCACCCTCAAGGCCGAAGACGAACTGGTCCATCTGCCAGTTGTAGCCGGCATGGACGCCCCCGATGAAGCCGTCCACGTCGAAGCTGTCGGCGACGGCCGAGTCAGTGAGCACCTGCGCTATCGGCGGCTCGCCGAACAGGCTGCTCTGGTTGTCGTCCTCGCTGCCCCAGGCATAGCCGGCATGCACACCGGCATAGAAGCCAGACCAGTTGAACGCGGCGGGGGCCACGACGACCGGGGCTGGTTCATAGGTGAGATCGGCGGCGCGAGCTCCACCGAGGCCCAGGGCCAGGACAGATGCCGCTGCCGTCGCAGTCAGTAGCGAATGTTTCATTGCGGGCCTCTTCAGTCTTACTGTTCACGAAGAATGCTATGAAAGTGCCACCCAGAGACCAAAGCCTAGCACCGGATTCGCAAACAAACCATTGCCGATTCATCGACGGAAGGAAGAATCCGGGCCTATAAAGGCCGATTCCGTGACAATATTGCAATCACCGCAACAATAGTTTCTAGAGAGACCTCTAGGTAAGATGATAGAGATACACGTTAGCTAGGTGCACCTTCGTCTAGCTAATCCATAAATACTGGACGGCATCGGCTCCATTCCGCATCGACGGATGCACGATATCCCACCTGCGGTAGCAAGACGGGACGCCCCCGCTTTCCGGCAGAGTCTGACAAGCCGGCGCAGGCCCCATGCAATGCCCCAATAGAAAAGGGCCCTGCGATGCAGGGCCCTCCGGTACCGATATGGGACGTCGGATCAGAACTTGTAGTTCAGACCGGCCTTTAGGGTGTGGAAGGCGGTGTCTACGCTGCTATGCCCATCATAGTCGGCAACACCGTTGTATCCAGAACTGTCAATGCTACCCAGGTCGACATAGAGGTATTCGGTCTTCAGGGTAATATTCTTTGTTATTCCGTATTCGAACCCTGCGCCGGCCGTCCAACCCCACTGGGTGTCCGACACCGAGAAGCTACCGGACTGATCGCCGTAATAGCCATAGGAACCAGAGGTCTTAACCTCGCCGTAAGCGGCACCACCGGTTCCGTAGATCAACAGATTATCCCATGCGTAGCCGATGCGGCCGCGGATGGTTCCGAACCAGTCGACCTTCGTCTCCGAATTCTCGCTGTAGTACTGATCACCGTCATAATAGTCGGTGAACTGGTGTTTTGCCTTCAACCCCGATGCGGCGATATCGGCCTCAACACCAGCCACCCAATTTGGCGAGAACTGATAGTTATAGCCGACCTGCACACCACCAAATCCGCCAAAGCCGTTGTCACTGCTACTGGTGGAGTAGATATCGCTCTCGCCATCATCAAAGGACGTGAACGAGCCATCAAATTTTCCACCAGCGATGCCGCCATGGACACCGATGTAGAAGCCGGTCCAGTTGAAGACTTCCGGAGCAGCCACCGGGGCGGGCTCGTAGGTCAGGTCGGCCGCCTGGGCGCCGACAACGCCCAGCGCCAGTAGGGATGCCATGGTTGCACTGCGAAGAATGAATTTCATCAGAGATGCCCCTCGCTCGGAAAAGTGGGTCCGAACAACCGATCGTGCGGGGGTCGGTTGCTCAGTTGGGACACGCTACCGCAACCAGGCTTAGTTGACTGTTGCGAAAAGGCATCACGAACTACGCAAGTGACGCAACGGAATTCAAACATTCGTTCGAGATATTTAAAGTGGACCTTATGGGTTTGACGAAAAAACATTGCAGATCAAGCTGATTGATACACAAGCCTGCCGCGCTCCCATTGCTCGACTCCAACGATCGAAAATCACTGCGATCATTGCTTGCAAGATCTCGCTGCGCTTCAAAATCTACTGAAATCCGCCTTGTGATGGCAGTTTTGAAGCGAAACCAAATCGCTGCTTGGCCTTGGAAACCCACTGTCGATGGGAATCACCAGCTCAGGGATGGCCATGAGGGCATTCGCACGAAGCGCGGCGGGGATGCTGGCAGCCGTGGCGGCGGATGTGCGCTGGAAGAGTGGCTCCCCTGCCGCCTGCGGCTGCGGAAGCCCCCTCGCCGCCCCGTCCGCACCCGCAGCCCGCCGAGCGCGCGCCGTAGGTTCCCGGCGCTCCGGGGGAAAGTCCTTCGATTAAAGGCCACAAAAAAGCCCTCGCCCGCCTGGCCAGCGAACGAGGGCTGAGACTGGGAGACGGCGAACCGCCCAGCGGCTACATCGCGCCGGATTTGGGCTGCAGCTTCACCTTGCCGCCGGCCAGACGGACGATTTCCGCGACCACCTGCTGGTGCAGCACGCGGTTCTTGTCGATGTCGAAATGCGAGACGGCAGCCTTGATGTCGGTGCGCTTGCGCACGTCGGAATTCACCACGCGCTTGCCGGCGCCCGGCGGCACGTCCAGCGCCTCGGCCCAGCCATTGTTGGACTGGTACAGGTTCAGGTAACGCCGGACGCCGGGGGCGACGGGGCCCTTGGTCGTCGGGTCGAAGGTGACGACGAGATCGACCGGGACGCCGTTGCGCGCCAGTTGCTGACCCATCAGGAGAACGGCATTGGCGCCCAGCGAATGGCCGACCAGGACGATCGGACGGGTGGCCTTCGGGTTCGCCTTGTACTTGGCGGTGATGTCGGCGGCGACGCTCGGCCAGTTGGCGTGGTTCAGCACCTTGTTGGGGATGCCCTGGGCCTTCAGCTCCTTCGACATGTCGTCCATGCCGAGCGAGAACACGTTGGCGAGGCCGCGGAACAGGTAGACCTGCGGGTCGCGCTGGACGACCGGCGCACGCTTCGTGGCCCTGGCGACCAGCCGGGGCGCGGGCTTGGCCGCGCCGGCTTCAGCGCCGGCGGCCGGGGCCGTCATGGGCGGCATGGCGGCACTTGCGGTCGTCACCGGCCGCGATCCGGCAGCGCCCTGGGCGGATGCGGCGAGCGGGGCAACAAGGGCTGCGCCCGCGACCAGCAGGACGCCAAATTTCAGCATGCGAACGAGCATCCGGATCTCTCCCAAAGAAGAATTTGAAACGATGGTGGCGGACAAGGCGGCGGTTCGAGCCATCACGGGGCCACTGCCCCCGGCTCGGCCAGGACACCGCCCGGCATGGGATGCGGCACCCCGGTGGTCTCGGGCAGGCTGAGCGGCAGGCCGGCGACGCTGCGCGCCGCTAGATAGGCGAAGGCCTGCGCCTCCATGAAATCGCCGGACCAACCGAGGGAATCGGCCGTCATGACCTTGGCCCCGCTCGCCTCGGCGAGCTGGTGCAGGATGGCCGGATTATGCGCGCCGCCGCCGCAGACGATGATCTCGCCGGCGCCGCCCGCGAGCGCCACGGCGCGGGCGATCGATTCGGCGGTGAAGGCGGCGAGCGTCGCGCAGGCATCGGCCGTCGACAGACGCGCCACCGGCGCGCGGGAAAAGGCATCGCGATCGAGCGATTTGGGCGGCGGCAGGCTGAACCAGGGATCGTCCATCAATTCGGCCAGGGATTGCAGCTGGACCGTGCCCGAGGCGGACAGCGCGCCGTCGACATCCATGCTCGCGCCGGTGCGCTCACGCACGAGATCGTCGATCAGCGCATTGCCCGGGCCGGTGTCGAAGGCGACGATCGAGCCATCGGCGCCGATCCGCGTGACATTGCCGACGCCGCCGATATTGACCACCGCGACATCGCCCTCGAGCCCGGCCGCGCGGACGAGGGCCGCATGGAAGATCGGCACCAGCGGCGCGCCCTGCCCGCCGGCGGCGACGTCGGCGGCGCGAAAATCATAGACGACGGGAAGACCCAGCCGCCGCGAGAGCGCCGCGCCATCACCGATCTGGATGGTGAGCCGGCGCGCGGGCGCGTGAAACACCGTCTGGCCGTGAAAGCCGACCAGGGTGACGCGCGGCGCGTCGACGTCCTGGCGCGCCAGCAACGCTTCGACGGCTTCCGCATGCGCCTCGGTGACGATCCGCTCGGCCTCGCCCAGGATGCCGGGGCGAGCCTCGCGCCGATCGAGCCCCACGGCAGCCGCCAGCGCCGCGCGAAGCACGGTGCGCTCTTCCGCTGCATAGGGCCTGAAATAGGTGGGGCCAAAAGCCTCGACCTCTTCCCCGTCGGTCGCGATCAATGCCGCGTCGACGCCATCCATCGACGTTCCGCTCATGAGCCCGACAACGACCGTTCTGCGCATTGGTTCCCCCGGAACTATTCCAATCCGGGATAGCCGCATGCGTCGCTTCCGCAAAGAGCAGATCGGCAACAGTCGCGCCGTTTCGTCAAAAGCCGCAACGTCCCCCGTGACAAACCGTTTCGGCTGATCTATATGCGCTGTCATGACTTTCGCCGCCACCACCTATGCTTGGTACTTTAGCTATCCGCTCGCAATGGCGGAGGTAGGGGTGCGCGCGGTCTAAAAAGCCGCAAAATGTCCCGAAGCCGCCAGACACCTGGCGGCTTTTTTATGCCGCCGGGTGGTCCAATTTCTCAAGGAGCCACACCGTGCTGATCACCGACGACCTCCGCATCCGCGAATTGAAAGAACTCTCGACACCCGAACAGGTGATGCGCGAGTTCCCCCGCACCGAAACCGCCAGCGACACCGTCACCTGCGCCCGAACCGCGCTGCACAACATCCTGCACGGCACCGATGACCGCCTCGCCGTCGTCATCGGCCCCTGCTCGATCCATGATCCCGTCGCCGCGATGGACTACGCCCGCCGGCTCGCCGAAATCCGCCCCTACCTCGCGGACCGGCTCGAGATCATCATGCGGGTCTATTTCGAGAAGCCGCGCACGACCGTCGGCTGGAAGGGCCTGATCAACGATCCCGACCTCGACGGCAGCTTCGAGATCGACAAGGGCCTGCGCATTGCGCGCAACCTGCTGCTCGACATCAACGATCTCGGCGTGCCGGCCGGCTCCGAATTCCTCGACATGACGACGCCGCAATATTTCGCCGATCTCGTCGGCTGGGGCGCGATCGGCGCGCGCACGACCGAAAGCCAGGTGCATCGCGAGCTGGCCTCCGGCCTCTCCTGCGCGGTCGGCTTCAAGAACGGCACGGACGGCAACGTCAAGATCGCGCTCGACGCGGTTCTCTCGGCGTCGCAGCCGCATCATTTCCTGGCCGTCACCAAGACCGGACGGTCCGCCATCGCCACCACGGTCGGCAACGAGGACTGCCACATCATCCTGCGCGGCGGAAAATCGACCAATTTTGACGCCGCCAGCGTCGAGGAAGCGGCCAAGGCCTCGGAAAAGGCCGGCATCACGCCGAAGATCATGATCGACGCCAGCCATGCCAACTCCTCGAAGAAGCCGGAAAACCAGCCGATCGTCGTCGAGGACATCGCCCGCCAGGTCGAGGCCGGCGACAACCGCATCATGGGCGTGATGGTGGAGAGCAACCTGGTCGCCGGCCGGCAGGACCTGATCGAAGGCCAGCCGCTCGTCTACGGCCAGAGCATCACCGATGGCTGCATCGACTGGGACACCTCGGTCGACGTTCTCGAGCGTCTCGCCGCCGCCGTGGAAGCCCGCCGGGCCCGCGCCCGCCGCGCTGCCTGACCCTGATCCGGGAAATTTCGCCCTTCGAGGTGAAATTTCCCGTTCCGGCTGCTAGAAAGCCGGCCAATCCCATCCTTCTTCCAAAGGTCCGTCATGAGCGCCTTCAAGTCCGAGTTGATGCAGATCCTGACCGAGCGTGGCTTCGTCCACCAGTGCTCGGATAGCGAAGGGCTCGATCGCCGCTTCGCGACGGAGACGGTCACCGGCTATATCGGCTTCGACGCCACGGCGAAGAGCCTGCATGTCGGCTCGCTGATGCAGATCATGATGCTGCGCTGGATGCAGAAGACCGGCCATCGCCCCCTGGCGCTGATGGGCGGCGGCACCACCCGCATCGGCGACCCGTCCTTCAAGGACGAGGCGCGCAAGCTGCTCACCGACGAGATGATCGACGAGAACCTCGCCGGCATCCGCAAGGTGTTCGCCAACTACCTCGATTTCGACCGCGCCGAGCGCCCGGCGATCATGACCAACAATGCCGAATGGCTGAACGGCCTGCATTATATCGACTTCCTGCGCGATGTCGGCCGCCACTTCTCGGTCAACCGCATGCTTTCCTTCGACTCGGTGAAGATGCGCCTCGACCGCGAGCAGTCGCTCTCCTTCCTCGAATTCAACTACATGATCCTGCAGGCCTATGACTTCGTCGAGCTGAACCAGCGCCATGACGTGACGCTGCAGATGGGCGGCTCCGACCAGTGGGGCAACATCGTCAATGGCATCGAGCTCGGCCACCGCATGCTGGACAAGCAGTTCTACGCGCTGACCACGCCGCTGCTGACCACCTCGTCCGGCGCCAAGATGGGCAAGACCGCGAACGGCGCCGTCTGGCTCAACGCCGACATGCTCGGCTCGTACGAGTTCTGGCAGTTCTGGCGCAACACCGAGGATGGCGACGTCGAGCGCTTTCTGAAGCTCTACACCGAGCTGCCGCTGGACGAGATCGCCCGCCTGGCGGCGCTGGGCGGCTCCGAGATCAACGACGCCAAGAAGATCCTCGCCACCGAGGTGACGGCGCTGGCGCATGGCCGCGCCGCGGCCGAGGAAGCCGCAGAAACGGCGCGCCGCACCTTCGAGGAAGGCGCGCTGGCGGAAAATCTGCCGACGATCGAGGTCGCTGCGTCCGACTTCGCCAACGGCCTTGGCGTGCTGTCGCTGTTCGTGCAGGCCGGCCTCGTCGCCTCGAACGGCGAAGCCCGCCGCCAGATCAAGGGCGGCGGCCTGCGCGTCAACGACCAGGCGATCACCGACGAGAAGGTTCTGGTCGGCCCGGACGCACTGACGGCGGAAGGCGTGGTCAAGCTGTCGCTCGGCCGCAAGAAGCACATCCTGGTCCGCCCGCTCTAAGCTTCCGGACCGGTTGAATTCCAAGGCGGCGCAGGCAACCGCGCCGCCTTTTTCTTGTTTTGAGGGAAGCGATCCGGAACGATCAGTAGCCCCGCCGTTCAGTTGACCGGAAACTCGAAGATCTTGCGGAAGATGCCGGGGGTGATGACCGAGAGGGGGTTGATCATCAGGCTGGGCGCGCCGAGCTTGCCGTCCACCTTGAAGGTGACGCCGATCAGGCCGCCCTTGCTGCCGCCGCCCAGCGCCAGACCGATGATGGGAAGCCTGCCGAACAAATTGTTGAAGGCATAGGCCGGCAGGTAGGTACCGGCCAGCGAGACGGTCTGGCGGGCGAGGTCGAGCGTTCCGTTGAATGTCGCGCCGACCGAGGCGCCGCGCAGGGTAGCGTCGTCGATGACGACGATCGAGCCACGCTTGGTGTAATCGAGCCGCATGCGGTCGAACGGCACGTTGGACGGATCGAGGCCGGTGCGCGTCGCCTCGGGGCCGCTGCCATTGGTGGCGGAAACCAGCCGACTCATCGACGGCTCGTCGACGATGCGGAAATTCCAGACGTCGAATACGCCGGAGAACGGCCCGCTGGAGCCCGCCCGGGTTCCCGTCAGGGTCAAGCGCCCGCCGGCGATGCGGCCGTAAATGTCGATGAAGCGGAACACGCTGCCGGCATCGCCGGAGTTCAGCCGCAGCTCGGCCTTGTCGCCGCCGTCGATGAAGCTGAGCGAGATGCCGCCCTTGTCGAGCATGCCTTCGAGCGACGCCTTCTGCACGGTGCCGCCACGTGCCTGCACGACGACGGTGGCGTCCGACAGCGTCGCCTGGTTGAAGCCGATCAGCGTGCCGACCTTGGCGTCGAGCGAGATGTCGGCCGCGCCCTCGCTCGGCCCCATCGCCGCCGACTTGTACTGCGCGATCAGCCCGCGCACGTCGAAGGAAGACCCCCGCGCCACGATCGCGTAGCCATTGCCCTTGCGGCTCAGATTGACGGAAATCTGGTCGCCCTTGCGCAGCGCCAGCCGATCGAGATCAGCGGAGACGAGGCCGTATTTGGAGTCGAGCACGGCCTTGCCCTTGAAGCCGAAGCCGTCGCCCGCAGCGACCATGTTCTCGACGACAAAGCCATTGCCGCTCGGGCGCAGATCGAAGCTCAGCTTGGCCGGAACGCCGATGCCCTTGGACCAGCCGACGGCCTGGAGCACGAGGCGCGCCTGCTTCAGGTCCAGCTCGTAATGCTGCCCCTTGCTGCCATCGCCGAGGTCGGAAACGGTGGCGCCGACCGTGCCGCCGATGACATTGTCGAGGCCGATGCCGAGCGCCTTGCGGGCCTTCTCATCGAGGCTCAGCGTCACCTTGCGACGGCCGGCCTCGGTCTGCCCGTCGCCATCCGTGTCGCCGAGCGGCTGGGTGACGTCGATCGAGACCGGGACGCCGTTGATCGTCGCCTTGCCGTGCAGTTCGACCTCCGCCTGCGTCGCTGTCATGGAGAAGGCGCCGTTCTTTACCAGCTTGCCTTCGATCGGCTCGCTGCTGGCAAAGCCCGTGGTCGTCAGCCCGACGCGCCAGTCGACTTCGGTCGGCGTCAGCCCGGGCTGGAGCGGCAGCTTGATCGAGACGGTGGCCTGCGCCTTGCCGGAAAGGGTCGCCGGGTCGATCGAGCGGCGCTCCATGGCGCGCATCGGTTCGCTATTGGCGATCTCGGCCATGGCGCCGACATCGCCTTCCAGCTGCATCTCGATCTGCGCGTCGGGGAAGCGCTGGGCGGTGTTGGAGACGGCGAAGGCGCCGGCCGTGATCTCGACCGTCTTGCCAAGCGAGGTGACGACCCTGCCCTTCTCGATGTCGAGGCCGAAGGTCGAGCCCGCCAGCACGGCATTGCCGCTCGCGCCGGTGACGGTCGGGACCGTTCCGATCGTCGTGAACGACACGTCTTCGAGGCGCATGTCGAGGCGCATATATTCTTCCGGCAGGACCACACGCTCGCCGGTCCACAGGACGCCGGCCGGCACGGATGCCTCGAAGCGGCCCGCTTCCAGCGTCCCGCCCGTCACATGCTCATAGGCCCACTTGCGCGCCCCGCCGGCGAGAAAGGGCGGCCACATTTGCTTCAGCGTCGAGAGCGCCATCGGCGAGAACGAGGCTGCCATGGCGAGCGACGGCGTTGCGCCCTCAAGTCCCAGCGAGCCGGCCGCGGCGATCGAGCCGCCCTGGGTCGTGATCGAGGCGTCGGTGAAATCGATGCGCTTCGCGTCAACATCGGCGGTGCCGACGAAGGCGATCCTATCGGCGACGATCGGCGGTGCGTTGGCGTCGGCGGCGAAGAGAACCGCATTGCGGCTCTCCAGCGTGAAGCCGTATCGGCCATCCGCCTTGTCGCTCAGCGGCTTGACCTCGCCGGCGACGACGGCGCGGGTGTCGCCGAAGAAGAAGGAGGACGGCTCGATGACGATGGCGCGGCGCGGCACATCCCAGCGCAGCCGCACCGTCGCCTCGTCGAGCAGCACCGTGTCCTTGCCAAGCCCCGAGACGAATGTGCCGGCGCCGAGATCCAGTCGAACCGTCGCTGCCTGCACGTTTCCCTTGTCGTTCAGGCGAACGGTGGCGCGGCCGAACATCGGCACGTTGGATTGCAGCATGCTGTCCGGCCGGCCCAGGGCAGGATTGAGATCGGCCAGCGACAGCTGCGAGAAGATCAGCGAAAGGTTGCGGTCGTGGGTCTCGGGATCGACGGTGCGCTCGGCCAGCACGCCCCAGCGCCCGGCATAGCCCGACGTATCGAGATTGGCCTTCACGGCGCCGGTATCGGCATCCACGGTCAGCGCGATGTCGGTGTGCCCGAAGCTGCGCTGCTGCATCTGCACGGCGTCCCAGACCCGGATCGTCGAGGCATCGACCGACAGACGCTCGAAGCCGCGCGAGATCGCGAAGTCCACGGCCGGATCGAGCGCGCCATTGACGGTGCGCAACGCCCGCAGCAGGTCGGGGAAGCCGCCATCGGCGACATCGGCGCTCTCGGGCGCGGTGGCGCTCTCTGGCGCCGTCGGCGCCGCCGCGGTCACCGTCGGTGGCGGACCGGGCTGGTGATCGGTATCCGCCGTGCCCAGATAGACCGCGCCCGAGGGGGCACGCACGAAGGAGACGTCGGCGTCGGAAATCTCGACCGTGCGGATGTTGAGGCGAAGACGCAGGAGCGAGAGCGGATCGATCGCCAGCCGCGCCGCCGGAACGTTGCCGACGACGACATTGGCGCGATCGCGCACGGAGATATCGTCGAGCTGGACGACGAGGCCGAGCACGGGATCGACATCGATCAGGGCGCGGCCGACCTTTACCGCATAGTCCGGCCCGAGGCGGGAGGCGAGCGAGGCGCGCACACGGTCGCGCACGGCGTCGAGTTCGACCGGCCCTGTGGCCACGATGGCCGCCAGCGTGCCGAACAGGATCACGACGAGCAGAAGAAACGCCCCAAGAAGACGCAGCAGCAAGCTGGACCAGCCACGCCGTCTCGGCGGCGGACGCTCATAGAGAGGCCGGTGAGCGCGCGCCGATGGATACTCGTCGAGGCGCATTGTCAGGCGTCAACACCCCTTGCCGGCCGCATCCGTTCGGGGAGCGGCGTGAAACTCATCGGTGACGTCGACCGATCCGAAGCAGGAGACCGACGTGCGGATTCTGATCTCATCCGGAATCGCGAGCCGATCCAAGCCCCACTTGCAAATTCCCCGTCAATTCTGCTTCTCACGCCAGACAAGTGCGACGAAAGGAAGGCAGCATGTCCACACTGACCCAAGGTTCCCTGGCTCCGGATTTCGACCTTCCGACCGATGGCGGCAGCAGAATCAAGCTCTCGGAGCTGAAGGGACGCAAGGTAGTCCTCTATTTCTACCCGAAGGACAACACTTCCGGCTGCACTGTGGAAGCGATCGACTTTTCGGCGCGTCAGGCCGACTTCGAGGCGGCCGATACCTTGGTGATCGGCGTGTCGCCCGACAGCGTCCAATCTCACGAGCGCTTCCGGAAGAAGCACAAACTCTCGATCACGCTCGCCTCCGATGAAAACAAAGCCATGCTGGAGAGCTATGGCGTCTGGGAGGAGAAATCGATGTTCGGGCACAAATATATGGGGGTGGTCCGCACCACCTATCTGATCGACCGCGACGGCAGAATCGCCCGCACCTGGGAAAAGGTGAAGGTGAAGGGGCATGTCGACGAGGTCCTCGCCGCCGCCCGGAGCGCATGAAGCCCCTCATGGAACCGACCGACCTGCGCAGCCTCGCCGCGGCTTCCGCCCGCATTGTCGCCACCGCCGATCTCGACGAGAAGGTCGAGCTTGCCTTCGCCACCGCCAAGGCCTGGTTCGGCCGTCGCCTGTCGCTCTCGGCGGGGCCGCTCGACGGCGCCATGCCGGAACGGCCCGGCCGTCCCGCCAATCTGGTGCTGGTGCCGCCGCGCGAATTGCCCAAGCGCTCGGTTCATTCCGAGCATGGCCGGATCTCGATGATCCATTCGCTCGCCCATATCGAGCTGAACGCCGTCGACCTGACCTGGGATCTGGTCGGCCGCTTCGTGCGCGTCCCCCTGCCCCGCTCGTTCTTCGACAATTGGGTGCAGGTGGGGCTGGAGGAGGCCAAGCACTATTCGCTGCTGGCCGACCGGCTTCGTTCGCTCGGCGCCGCCTATGGCGACCTTCCGGCGCATGACGGGCTCTGGCAGGCGACCCAGGAAACCGGACACGACCTGACCGCCCGGCTCGCCATCCTGCCGCTCGTGCTGGAAGCGCGCGGGCTCGACGTCACGCCGCCCTTGATCGACAAGATGATTGAAGTCGGCGACGCCGAAAGCGCGGCCATTCTTTCGATCATCTACCGCGACGAAAAGCGCCATGTCGCCTTCGGGGCCAAGTGGTTCCGCTTCATGTGCGACCGACAGAATCTGGCGCCGGAACCGACCTTCCGGCAGCTGGTAATCAAGCATTTCCGCGGTCCGCTGAAGCCCCCCTTCAACGAGGCAGCGCGCTCCGAGGCAGGCATGACGCCGGGCTTCTACCGCCCCCTCGCCCCCTCCCGGGACCGCTGAGACGGCGCGGCATCAACCAAGCTTTAACCTTAACCGCCTCTAATCGTTGCGATCGGTCGTTCTCCTCGGCCAAAGGTCCGAGTACCGACGTTACGGTTGGAACGCAGATGCCGAGTCAGTATCAAGATTATCATCCAATCCCCCGCCAGAGCCTCGTCTCTCACCTTCCCGCCCCCCCGCTACCGGAGCCCGAAGCGCCGCAGGCACGGGCGGGTGGCAGACGGGGCAAGACGCAAATCGTGATCGCCGATGGCGACCGCGTGCGGGCCATCCACGTTCGCCGGCGCACGATCGCGCTTGGCGGTGTCTGCCTGCTGCTGCTCACGACGCTGTACTTCGGCGCAACGGCCTATCTCGTCTTTCGGGACGGCCTGCTCAAGGCCGCCGAAGAGCAGCAGAAGGCCATCATCGCCTCGCAAAACGTCCGCGAGGCGCGCGAGCTCGAAGCCAGCGCCATTCACGAGGGCCAGATCACGGCCTATGAGACCCAGGTCGCAACGCTGCGCGACAAGGTGGGCAAGCTGAATGCCGAGATCGAGACGCTGAACAAGACGCGCTCGAAGGAGAGCGCCGGCGTCGACGAGAAGGTGCGCAGCCTGCTCGACCGCCAGAAGGAACTCGAAGCCCGCCAGAAGGCGCTTGCAAAGGTTGCCGAGGCAGCCCGCCGCGCCGGATTGGATGTGCCGATCCAGCCCTCGACCCCCGCCAAGCCAAAGCCGGCCAAGGGCCGCAAGGCCGCGCTCGACCCCGAAGTGACGGGTTCGATTTCGCCGGCCGTCGCCAAGCCTTCCGTGCAGTTCGCCGACATGGGCCTGCGTTCGCCGCAGCCCATGCCGGCCATTGTCGCCCCGCGCCTCGATCCGCTCGAGGACAAGATCGCCTCGATGGCGGCCGATCAGGACGCGCTGGTGGGCGGCCTGATGGCCGGCGTCACCAAGCGGACACAGAAGATCGACGCGGCGCTGCGCAAGCTCGGCCGCCGCGTGCCGCCCGCCCCGTCCGGTGTCGGCGGTCCGTTCGTGCCCGCGCCCAGGGGCGCGATTTCCAGCCCGGCCAACTTCAAGGCGGATGTGGCGACGCTGACCAGCCAGTTCGACCGCCTCGCCAAGCTCCGGCAGATCGCGCTCGACCTGCCGCTGAAGCGGCCGATCGAGAACGCCGACATCAGCAGCCGCTTCGGTACCCGCTCCGACCCGTTCCTCGGCCGTCCGGCGATGCATACAGGAATCGATTTCCGCGCGCCGACCGGCTACCCGGCCCGCGCCGTCAATGGCGGCCGGATCGTTGCCGCGGGCTATAATGGCGGCTACGGCAATTGCGTCGATGTCGACCACGGCAACGGCGTCGTGACCCGCTACGGCCACCTGAGCAAGATCAGCGTCAAGGTCGGCGAGCGCGTCGTGGCCGGGCAGAAGATCGGCCAGGTCGGTTCCACCGGCCGCTCGACCGGCCCGCACCTGCACTACGAGATCCGCATCGACGGCGAAGCCATCGATCCGATGATCTATCTCCGCGCCGGCCAGGAAATCACCGCCCTGCTCTAGCGAGCAGTCTCGCTTTAGGCGTGAAAGCGCCGGCGGTATTCCGCCGGCGACAGCCCGACGATCCGCACGAACACCTTCCGGAACGCACCGGAATCGCCATAGCCGACCTGCCAGGCGATCTGGTCGGCCGACAGCGCGCTGAACTGAAGCAGTTCGCGCGCGCGGTTCACCTTGAGCTGCTGCTGGTATTCCGTCGTCGTCAGCCCGGTCGCCTTGCGGAAGCGGCGCAGGAAGGTGCGCTGCTCCAGCCCCGCCTGCGAGGCGAGCCGCTCCAGCGAGGCCTCGCCGTCGGCCAGCCCATGCAGCCAGTGCTGCGCCTGCAGAACCGCCCGGTCGCCATGACCCAGCCGCGGCACGAAGGTGCTGTAGTAGCGCTGCTCGCGCCCCGGCGGATCGACCAGCAGCACGCGCGCCGTCTCAAGCATCACCTCCGAGCCGAGATAGCGATCGACCAGCTTGAGGCCGAGATCCGTCCAGGCCATCAGCCCGCCGGCGGTGACGATGTCGCCCTCATCGACGATCAGCCGGTCGAGATCCAGCCGCACGTCGGGAAACCGCCGGGCGAAGGCCTCTCCGAGCCCCCAATGCGTCGTGGCGGTCCGGCCTGCGAGCAGGCCGGTTTCGCCGAGCAGGAAGGCGCCGGCGCAGACGGAGACGAGCGTACCGCCGCCCGCATGGAATTCGCGCAGCCATGCCGCATAGGGCGCGGCGGACTCCGGCCCGATCGGATCGCCGAGGCTCGGCGGCAGGATCAGGGCGGCGGGCGTGCTGGCGCCCTCCGGCGCGCTGTCGAACACGCGGACGACCGCCCCACCCGGCTCGGACAGGCGCCAATGGGAGACACGAAGCGGCGCGCTGGCGGCCTTTCCCTGTCGCAATGCCGTGCGGTTGGCGACGGCGAACAGGTCGGTCAGGCCGAGCACGCCGGCCATCTGCGCCTCGGGATAGAGCACCAGGCCGAGCTCTCGAATTTCCACCTTCCCCATATGTCCAAATCACCCCGCCATTTGTCGATATCGACAATATGGCGCTGTCCCCTACGCTGCCATAGTGGCGCTGTGAACAACCAGCCATCGGGAAGAGCCGCCATGAGCCAACGCGCCATCGTCGTCGTCGATCTGCAGAATGACTATTTTCCGGATGGCAAATGGTCGTTGGAGGGCATCGAAGCCGCCGCTGCGCAGGCGGCGAAGGTCATCGACGCAGCCCGCCAAAGGGGCGATGCCGTCATCCACATCCAGCATCTGGCAACGTCGCCGGAAGCGCCCTTCTTCGTCCCCGGCACCGAGGGCGCCGAGATCCACGCGACCGTCCGGCCCCAGGGCGACGAGACGGTCGTGACCAAGCATTTCCCGAACGCGTTTCGCGAGACGGTACTGAAGCAGGTTCTCGACGAGCGCGGGATCGACGAGGTCGTGCTCGTCGGCGCAATGAGCCACATGTGCATCGCCGCGACCGGCCGCGCCGCCGCCGACTTCGGCTACAAGACCGTCGTCATCCACGATGCCTGTGCAACGCGCGCGCTGGAATTCAACGGCACGACGGTTCCCGCCGCGCAGGTCCATGCCGCCAACATGGCCGCACTGGCCTTCGGCTACGCCAAGGTGATCGGTGCGGCCGAGTGGATCGCTGGCGAGGGCTGATGGCGGCGGAGTGAGTCCCCAACATCCGGGCGGAGCCAAGCCCCGCCCGGAGAAGAATCAGTCGAGATCCTGGACGTCGACTTCGTTGCCGCCGAGGCGCTGGGCCAGGGCTGCTTCCATGAAGTCGTTCAGATCGCCATTCAGCACGTCCTGCGGGCTGGTCGATTCCACGCCCGTGCGCAGATCCTTGACCAGCTGGTAGGGCTGCATGACGTAGGACCGGATCTGGTGACCCCAGCCGATGTCCTTCTTGGTCGATTCCGTCGCCATCGCGGCAGCCTCGCGACGCTCCAGCTCGGCCTCGTAGAGGCGCGAGCGCAGCATGTCCCAGGCAGCGGCCCGGTTCTTGTGCTGCGAGCGCTCGTTCTGGCACTGCACGACGATGCCGGACGGAATGTGCGTGATGCGCACGGCCGAGTCGGTCGTATTGATGTGCTGGCCGCCGGCGCCCTGCGCGCGATAGGTATCGATGCGGCAGTCGCTCTCGTTGATCTCGATCTCGATCGAATCATCGACGACCGGATAGACCCAGATCGAGGCGAACGAGGTGTGGCGGCGCGCGGCGCTGTCATAGGGCGAGATGCGGACCAGGCGGTGCACGCCCGATTCGGTCTTCAACCAGCCATAGGACTGCTCGCCCTTGACGAGGATGGTGGCCGACTTGATGCCCGCCTCTTCGCCGTCATGGACTTCCAGCAGTTCGACCTTGCGGCCGCTCTTCTCCGCCCAGCGCGTATACATGCGCAGCAGGATGTTGGCCCAGTCCTGGCTCTCCGTGCCGCCGGCGCCGGCATGCACTTCGACATAGGTGTCGTTGCCGTCGGCCTCGCCGGAGAGCATCGAATTGACCTGGCGCTTGCGAATGTCGCCCTTGAGCGCGAAAATCGCAGCCTCGGCCTCGGCGACGATCGAGGGATCCCCCTCGGCCTCGCCCATCTCGATCAGCTCGATATTGTCCTGAAGCTCGCGCTCGCTGGTCAGAACGGCGTTGATGCCGTCCTCGAGGCCCTGGCGTTCGCGCATCAGCTTCTGCGCCTTCTGGGGATCATCCCAGAAGTTCTGCGTCTCGGAGAGGGCGTTCAGTTCGAGCAGGCGTCTCTGGGCACGATCCCAGTCAAAGATGCCTCCTCAGCAGGGTGATGCCCTGCTTGATCTCGTCGATGATCGTTTCGATCTCGGCTCGCATTGGATAGACGTCCATTTCTCGTTCGGGCGGGTTACCCCGCCGGGTGGGGCAACATAGTGATGCCCCTATCCCATGTAAACCAAGCCGACCAACCAGGGAGATCCCGATGACGCCGCTTCCCAAGGCTTTGTTCGCCCGCCGCTTCCGCCCGATGGCGGCCCTGCTGCTGATCCTCGTGCCAGGCAGCGCCCTCGCCGATGGCACCATGGCGGCGCGAACCCTGACCAAGACCGACAAGGAGCGGATCGCCCGCTACGAGGCGACGCAGAAATCGGCCATAGCCGAGGCGCGGGCCAAGGGCGACAAGGCGGATGTGGCGACGCTCGACGCGCTGCTGGCCGGGAAGCCCCAGCCGATCCTCGGCGTCGATATCCGCGGCGACTATCGCTGCCGGACGATCAAGCTGGGCGGCAGCCTGCCGCTCACCGTCTATGGCTGGTTCAACTGCAAGATCGACGAGGACGACCTCGGCTACCGGCTGACCAAGACCAGCGGGTCGCAGCGCCTGACCGGCCGTTTCATCGACGATTCCGCCAACCGCTTGCTCTATTACGGCGTCTCCTTCATCGCCGGCGAGAAACCCGGACGCTATGGCGCCAAAGCCGACGACGACCAGGTCGGCTATTTCCTGAAGACCGGGCCGAAGAGCTACCGGCTCGACCTGCCGCTGCCGAAATTCGAATCGAAGTTCGACATCATCGAACTGCAGAAACGGTAGTCCAGACAGGGCGGCGCGCGTGCTTCGAGGCCGGCCTTTGGCCGGCACCTCGGCATGTTGAGGTTCAGGGCTCCCTGGGGAACAGTCCTCAACATCCTGAGGTGCCCGAGCGAAGCTCGGGCCTCGAGGGACGCACTCTGACCGTTTGCTAAAGCAGCGTGCCGCTCAGGATCACCATCGCCACGCTGAAATAGATCACCAGGCCGGTGACATCGACGAGCGTCGCAACGAAAGGCGCCGAGGCGCTGGCCGGGTCGAAGCCGAGCCGCTGCATGATGAAGGGCAGCATGGAGCCCGCCATCGAGCCGAAGGTGACGATCCCGAGCAGGCCGGTGCCGACGGTGGCCGCGATCAGCATCCAGTGCGGGCCGTAGTCGTAGAGGCCGAGCACCTGCCAGGCGCTGATGCGGATGACGCCGAGCGTGCCGAGAATGGCGCCCAGCGTCAGGCCGCTCGGCAATTCGCGTAGCGCGACCCGCCACCAATCCCGAAGCTTGACCTCGCCCAGCGCCAGCGCACGAATGATCAGAGAGGTCGCCTGCGAGCCGGAATTGCCGCCGGAGCTCATGATCAGCGGAATGAACAGGGTCAGCACGATCGCCCGCTCCAGCTCATGCTCGAAATGCTGCATGGCGGTCGCCGTCAGCATCTCGCCGATGAACAGCGCGCAGAGCCAGCCGGCCCGCTTGTGCATCATCTTGAGGAAGCCGATGTCCATGTAGGGCTGGTCGAGCGCCTCCATGCCGCCGAACTTCTGGACGTCTTCCGTGCTCTCCTCGAAGATCGTGTCGATGATGTCGTCGACGGTGACGATACCCACGACATGGAACCGTTCGTCGACGACCGGCACGGCGATCTGATCGTATTTCGAGAACAGGCGCGCCACTTCCTCGCGGTCGGTGCGGGGCGTGACGGTGATCGGACGGCGATGGCGGGCGGCGGACAGGACCGGGGCATTGAGGTCGGCCGCGATCAGGCGGCGCAGCGTCACGGTCTGCACGAGCGCATGCGTGACCGGGTCGAGCACGCAGATCGTGTAGATCGTCTCGCGGCTCTTCTCGACGACGCGAATGTGCTGCAGCGTCTGGCCAACGGTCCAGTTGGCCGGGACGCTCACCACTTCGGTGGTCATGATCGAGCCGGCGCTGCCTTCCGGATAGGCGGCGAGCCGGGCGACGGCGTTGCGGGTTTCGGGATCGAGCTTGGCGATCAGCTGCGAGCGCGTCGGCTCGTCGATTTCCGCCAGCAGGTCGGTCGCCCGGTCCGCCGACATGCCGGCCAGCACCCGGACCGCGCGCTCGCTCGGCAGGCTCGACATCAGCTCGACCGCGGCTTCGAACTCCGGCTGGTCGAGAACCTCGATCAGCCTTTCGTCGGAAACGCCGGCCAGAAGCGCCGGATTGGCCTCGGCTTCATGTTGGTTGAGACGTTCGACGAGATCCGCAACGTGCTCGCCTTCGAGATCCAAAGCGCGCGAACGCACGGTGGCCTCGTCTTCGCGGACGATATCTTCCATGACTCACTCCGATCGGCCACCCAGCCGGTCGCGTGAGCCGATCGAGCGATCAGATCACGGCGGCCGTGGGCGGCGCCTGTATTCGACAGCTACTGTCGCTCGACATGAAACTGGGGTTCCAATGGGGGTCGGCCGCAGAAGCGGAAACCGACTTGACCCGGGTCAGGTGCGCCACTCCGCCGGCCGCGTCAAGCTCTTTCGCTCCCTCGGCGCAACGAAATTCAATTTGACGCAGTTTTGCCGCGCGTCGCCATTTTAAGGCGGCTAGGGAACGCTGCAGCGCCCGAGAGCGCGATGCCCTAGGTGAACGGCCTCAGCTTCGCATGGCCACCAGAATCGCCCCGGACGCGATCAGGAGAACGCCGAGCCAATTCCGGGCGGACAGCTTCTCGCTCAGGAAAACGACGCCGGCGCGGGGAACCCTCGTCGCCCCGGCGAAGGCCGGGGCCCATGAACGCCGGCCGAACAAGCCCAGGTGCCAGCCCCTCCAAGCCCGGCCTGCGTGTATGGATCCCGGCCGTCGCCGGGATGACGGCTCA
Source organism: Kaistia sp. UC242_56 (assembly GCF_044452255.1). Lineage (NCBI taxonomy): Bacteria > Pseudomonadati > Pseudomonadota > Alphaproteobacteria > Hyphomicrobiales > Kaistiaceae > Kaistia > Kaistia sp. UC242_56. Next base: position 2,057,229 of record NZ_JBIOAN010000002.1, on the reverse strand, counting down.
GCAAGACCGAGCGCTCGCGCTTCAACGATGACGTGTGAAGGCCTCCCTCAGGGAGAGGTGAAGGAAGTGCGCCTGCCCTCAGACCGCCTACGCCAGCGGCCGGACCATGAAGCGGGCGTCGTCGTCATAGCTGCGCAGCTTGGCGTCAAGCCCCGGGATGGAGACCGTGTGGAAGCCGTGGCGGCCCCAGAAGCCGGCCGAGTCGTTCACGGCGACGAGGGAGACATCCGGGCAGCCGGACTGGCGCGCGCCATCCAGCAGGAGGCGGACAATGGCCGAGCCCGCGCCCTGCCCGCGCGTCTCGGGCAACAGGGCGAGGTCGTGGATGTAATAGGTCGTGGGCAGCTCCGGCAGCGCGCCGAGCAGCGAGTTGAGCGGTGGCGGGGCGAAGGCCTGCGCCGGATGGCTCAGCACATAAGCGATCAGTTCGCCGTCGCTCTCATAGACCCAGCATCCGCTGGGCCAGAGGCGCAGGCGCTCGGCGAAGATTTCGGGATCTTCGGGATAGGCCGCGTGAACCCGGTCTGCGATCGCGGCCACCGCGGGCAGATCGGCCGGCCGCATCGGCCGCCAGGTTCCCGGCTTGGTCGGGATATCGCTCGTCATCGTCAAGGAAACAGCACCAAACAAGAGGCCGCGGATTGGAGCCCGCGGCCTGCTTGATCAGTAGAGGCCACCGGTGCCCGATATGACGGCCCGGTCGGCTTCCGGCGTCACGGTCAGCGGCTGACCATTCGCATCGGTCTGGCCGATGATCGAATAGGTATCCGGCGGACCCGTGCCCGGCTTGAAGGCTTCGAGGATCGTGCCCGCGCCGCCGGCGGTGGAGCGCATACCGGTCTTGCGGTCGATGGGGATCAGGGTGAGACCCGGCGGCACGCGGAACGGGATGGCGGCCTTGTCGGCCAGCGCCAGCTTGAAGAAGTCGCCAGCGATCGGAGCCGCGATTTCGCCGCCCGTCATGCCGCGTCCCATCGGCTTCGGATTGTCGTAGCCGATGAAGACGCCGACCACGAGATCCGGCGAATAGCCGATGAACCAGGCGTCCTTGTAGTCGTTCGAGGTACCCGTCTTGCCGGCAAGCGGCTTGCCGACGCTCTTCAGCACCGTCGCGGTGCCGCGCTGAACGACGCCTTCCAGCATCGAGGTGATCTGGTAGGCGGTCATCGGATCGAGCACCTGCTCGCGATTGTCCTCGATGACCGGCTCGTCCTGATGCGACCACTGCTCGGCATCGCAGCCTTCGCAGATGCGCTCTTCATGCTTGAAGATGGTCTTGCCGAAGCGATCCTGGATACGGTCGATCAGCGTCGGCTTCACCTGGCGGCCGCCATTCGCGAACACCGAATAGCCGGAGACCATGCGCAGCACCGTCGTTTCCGACGCGCCGAGCGCGTTGGGCAGGAAGGGCCCGAGCTTGTCATAGACGCCGAAGCGCTTGGCGTATTCTGCCACAAGCGGCATGCCCATGTCCTGCGCCAGGCGCACGGTCATCACGTTACGCGACTGCTCGATGCCGGTGCGCAGCGTGGAAGGCCCGTAGAACTTCTGGGCGTAGTTTTCCGGACGCCAGATCGGCTGGCCATAGCCGGGGTCGACTTCGATCGGCGCATCCATGACCACCGACGACGGCGTGTAGCCATTGTCGAGGGCGGCGGCATAGACGAACGGCTTGAACGAGGAGCCCGGCTGGCGCAGCGCCTGGGTGGCGCGATTGAACTGGCTCTCCGCATAGGAAAAGCCGCCATCCATCGCCAGCACGCGGCCGGTATGGGGATCCATGACCACCATGGCGCCGGCGATGCTGGGCACCTGGCGCAGGCGGAACGAGCCCGGCTTGCCATCGGCCGGCTCGACATAGACGACGTCGCCGACTTCGAGCGCGTCGCTGGCGCCGGTCAGCTTCTTGCCGGCGGGCTTTGCCCACTTCATCTCCGAGAACGGGATGACGCCGGTTTCGCGGGCGGGCAGCAGCTTGCCGGTCTCGTCCCGGCCCGGCTGCAGGCCGATCTCGGCCTCGTCCTTGTTGACGGCCGTGACGATGGCGAGGCGCCATTCGATGATGTCGGAAAGCGCCGGCACGGTGCCGACGGCAACGCCCCAATCGCCTTCGATCGGCACGTTCTTGACGGGTCCACGCCAGCCATGCTGCTCGTCGAACTGGACCAGGCCGTTCATCAACGCTTGGCGCGCCATGACCTGCATGCCCGGGTCGAGCGAAGTGCGCACCGAGAGACCGCCGTCATAGAGCGCCTTCTCGCCATAGATCTGCATCAGCTGGCGGCGCACTTCCTCGACATAATAGTCGGCGGCGAAGATGTGCGGGCTGGCGACGCGGGTCTTCACGCCGAGCGGCTGCGCCTTGGCGGCCTCGCCTTCGTCGGCGGTCGCGAAGCCGTTCTCGACCATGCGGTCGATGACCCAGTTGCGACGCTCGATGGCGCGGTCGGCATAGCGGAAGGGATTGTAGTTGTTCGGGCCCTTGGGCAGCGCCGCCAGATAGGCGGCTTCCGACAGGGTCAGCTCGTGCACGGACTTGTCGAAATAGGACAAGGACGCGGCGGCGACGCCATAGGAACCAAGGCCGAGGAAGATCTCGTTCAGGTAGAGCTCGAGGATCTTGTCCTTCGAGTTCGCCTGCTCGATGCGGAGCGACAGGATCGCTTCCTTGATCTTGCGGTCCAGCGAGCGCTCGTTGGTCAGCAGGAAGTTCTTGGCGACCTGCTGGGTGATCGTCGACGCGCCGATCATGCGCTTGTCAGACGAGAGCGCCGCGATGTTCTGCAGGGCCGCGCGGGCGATGCCGTAATAGTCGAGACCGGCGTGCTGGTAGAAGTTCTTGTCTTCCGCCGAGATGAAGGCAGCCTTGACCCGATCCGGGATCGCCTGGATCGGCAGATAGAGGCGACGCTCGCGGGCATATTCGCCGACGAGCTGGCCATCGGACGCGTGGATGCGCGTCATCACCGGCGGCTCGTATTTCGCCAGGACCTCAACCGACGGCAATCCGCCCGTCAAGCCGGAGACATACCAAGCCACACCTGCAGCAACTGCCAAGAAAAACACGGCGCCAATCCCGAATAAATAGCCGATTAGTCGCAGAAACATATCGCTCGCGTTCCCCGCTGGATCGCCTTGCCGGCGACAAGCTCAGGCCGACGAGACGAACCCCGGTACGAAATTGGTTGATCTACCTGGCAGCTCTTGCCAGGCCGGTCCCGAAAAAAGAACGACACCGTCCGCGCGATATGCGCGACCAACGCCTGAAGGCTTGGGGCTCAACCGCCCGTTGACTGAAGGCGAACTACAGGTTCGTTTGGCCTCGATAGACCCAACAGGTCCGTTCTTCCAGTCCGTTTGTGGAGAAACTTGGGCGCTGCCGGCCGGAAGGGAAGCGCGAGCCGCCGCGTGTTGTTCGAGCAACAGCGCCTTCATGGCTCGCCGACCCCCGAAGTCAGGGCTTCGGAGGCGGCCATGTTGGCGACCCGGTTGCGAAAATAGGCGTCGATGGCGCGGGTGATCGCGACGGCCGTCTTGTCCCGCCATTCGGGAGAAGTCAGCAGTTTTTCGTCATCCGGATTGGACAGATAGCCTAGTTCGACGAGAGCCGAGGGGACGTCGGGCGCCTTCAGGACCATGAAGCCTGCCTGCTGGTGCGCGCGCTTGAACAGGCGCACCGCCGGCTTCAGTTCCTTGATCATATTGCGGGCAAAGACGACCGCGAAATTTTTCGTCTCGCGCCGCGCCAGGTCGATCAGGATGTCCGAAACCTCGTTGGTGTCCTCCGGAACGTCGACGCCGGCGAGGATGTCGGACTTGTTTTCCGATTCTGCGATCGAGGCCGCCATCTGATCCGACGCGCGCTCCGACAGGGTGTAGACGGTCGCGCCGCGGATATCGCTGCCCGAGAAGGAATCGGCGTGGATCGAGATGAACAGGTCGGCGTGCTTGGAGCGCGCGAACTGGACGCGGCCTCGCAGGGTCACGAAGGTGTCGTCCGACCGGGTCATCAGCACTTCGTAGCGGCTATTCGCCTCGAGCTTTTCCTTCAGCGTCTGGGCGAAGGCCAGCACGATGGTCTTTTCCAGCATGCCGGACTTGGCGATGGCGCCGGAATCGATGCCGCCATGGCCGGGATCGAGCACGATGCGCAGCTTGCCGTCGTTCGGGGCGGGACCGGGCACGGCCTCGCGCTCATGTCCCGCGGTGGCGCGGTCGCGATCACGCGAGATGCGCAGCGTGTCCAGGAAGGCGGTGCGGGTGCTCTTGACCAGATCGACGACGAGCCGTGCCGGCTGCCCCTTGTCGGCCGGCAGCACGAAAGCCTTGTCGACCGAGACCGGGCCGGTGGCATCGAGCACGATGCGCGACTTGCCGGCGGAGATCAGGCCATAGCGGAAGGCGGAGACGAGCCCCTTGCCTGCCTTGCCCGCATCGGCGGCGAGATCGAAGTGGACTTCCGGCAGATCGACGACGACCCGGTAGGGTTCGTCGAGGGTGAAGACGGAGACGGCCGAGGGGCCGGTCAGATCCATCACGAAGCGGGTGCGCGATCCGTCGCCGACGACGCGCGCCTCGCGCGCAATCACCGGCTCGCCGGATACGGCCGGCGGCGCGGCAACGAGAGGCGCATTGTCGGGCGCCGGCGCGATTGCGGCTGGCGTCTCGGCGCCTTCTGTCGAGGCAACCGGGGAAATGGCGGAGGTGACGCTATTGTCGATCGGCGATTGGGCGGCGGACGCCCACGCGGAAAACAAGACGAAGCAGCCTGCGCCCAGCCATCGCCCGGCACCCTGTGTGGCCCTTCGCCCATTCTGTCGATCGGCGCTGACGCCTTGTCGTTCTCGCATGTCTATCGTGTCGTCCGGTGCAGCCTTGCCCCCGCCCCGATCTTGGCTGTGTAGACGATTAGGATCGAATGGTTAAGACCTCCTAACCAAACCGGCTTCATGCACAGCTGGATGAGTGTAAAACGGCTGGTTCGGGAAGCGAGATCCCCCTTCGGCACCGCCATGCTTCGCCGTCCAATATCCTTGCCAAGAATCGTCGCCTTCCATAAAAGGAGACTACGGAATTCATCCTCCGACCGGTTTGCTGCCTAACGTGGCGTGATCGGCATGATGCGGTGGGGCGCTGAGAGACGATCGACCCGATCAAGGGTTGCCGCCTCAAGAGCGTTCCGCGGTCACTTCGGTGCACGGTCTGGGGATGGGACAGGTATCTTTGTCGTGCAGGCTCGACCCTTTCCGAGCGCACGGCCGGCGAGCCTGCGATCCGGCGGCTGTGGGACGCGGAAGCGTCCGCGGTCGGGATTTCCGGCGGGGGCAGCTCTGCCGGTCTGTTCTTCAAGAGGCTCATAGCGCGTACCCATGTTTTTGCCGACCCCCTACCGTTCAGCCAACCTTGAACCGGCCATTGCCGGTCGGGTGGTATCTACGGTGCTGGCGCAGGCGCGCGCACGTTCACTTTTCCCCCATCACGGCTTTCTTCGCGACCAACACGGCATCGGCGCTCAGCGCCGGCCGGAGATTTGCGCGTCGAGCCATGGAGAATTTCCAATATGGCAAACAAGATGCTCATCGATGCCACCCACCCGGAGGAGACCCGGGTCGTGGTGGTACGCGGCAATCGGGTCGAGGAATTCGACTTTGAATCCGCGAGCCGGAAGCAGCTTCGCGGCAACATCTATCTAGCCAAGGTCACGCGCGTCGAACCTTCGCTGCAGGCGGCCTTCGTCGAATATGGCGGCAACCGCCACGGCTTTCTCGCTTTCTCCGAAATCCACCCGGACTACTACCAGATCCCGGTCGCCGACCGTCAGGCGCTGATCGACGCCGAAGAGCAGGAAGAGCGCGAGGCTGAAGAGCGCGCCGCCGCCAAAGCCAAGAGCAGCCGCCGCCGCGGCAGCAATCGTTCAGTCGCCGCCAAGGCCGCCGACGAAGCCCGTTCCGAGGGTGTTTCCGAGGAAGGCCAGGAAGGCGTGTCGGCTGACGAAGCGCATCACGACGACCACCACGAAGACGGCCATCACGACGAGCACCATGACGACGAGTCGAATGGCGAGCGTCCGGTCTCCGCCGGCGCGTCGGACCATGGCGACGAGAACGGCTCGGGTGACGAGAACGGTTCGGACGACAATTCCTCCTCGCATCTCGATGCGCCGGCCTCCGACCATAGCGTCGAGGAAATCGGCGGCGACGAAGAGCATGAGGAAGACGTCGTCGAGTCGGTCGGCGCCGAGGACGCGCTCGAGGAACTGCCCGAGCGGCGTCGCGGTCGCGGCCGCCAGTACAAGATCCAGGAAGTGATCAAGCGCCGCCAGGTGCTGCTCGTCCAGGTCGTCAAGGAAGAGCGCGGCAACAAGGGCGCGGCTCTCACCACCTATCTGTCGTTGGCCGGCCGCTACTCGGTCCTGATGCCGAACACGGCACGCGGCGGCGGCATTTCCCGCAAGATCACCAACACCGCCGATCGCAAGCGCCTCAAGGAAGTCGCCGCCGATCTGGAGGTGCCGGAGGGCATGGGCGTCATCCTGCGCACGGCAGGCGCCTCGCGCACCAAGGCCGAGGTCAAGCGCGACTTCGAATATCTGCTCCGCCTCTGGGAGAATGTCCGCGAACTGACGCTGCGCTCGGCCGCCCCCACCCTCGTCTACGAGGAAGGCAGCCTGATCAAGCGGTCAATCCGCGATCTCTACAACAAGGACATCGACGAGGTTCTCGTCGCCGGCGATGACGGCTATCGCGAGGCGAAGGACTTCATGCGCATGCTCATGCCGAGCCATGCCAAGAACGTTCAGCCCTATCGCGAGAGCCAGCCGATCTTTGCCCGCACCGGCATCGAGGCGCAGCTCGACGCGATGTTCTCGCCGCAGGTGACGCTGAAGTCCGGCGGCTACATCGTCATCAACCAGACCGAAGCGCTCGTCGCCATCGACGTGAACTCGGGTCGGTCGACGCGCGAGCACAATATCGAGGACACGGCCTACCAGACCAATCTAGAAGCGGCCGAGGAAGTGGCGCGCCAGCTTCGCCTGCGCGACCTTGCCGGCCTGATCGTCGTCGACTTCATCGACATGGAAGAGAAGCGCAACAACCGTTCGGTCGAGCGCAAGCTGAAGGACGCGCTGAAGAACGACCGCGCCCGCATCCAGGTCGGCCGGATCTCGCATTTCGGCCTGCTCGAAATGTCGCGCCAGCGCCTGCGCACCGGCGTCGTCGAAAGCTCGGTCGAGGTCTGCCCGCATTGCCATGGCACCGGCTATGTCCGCGCGCCGGCATCCGTCGCGCTGCATGTGCTGCGGTCGCTCGAGGACAACCTTCTCAAGGGCGCGACCCACAACCTCACCATCCGCACCAGGACAGTCGTCGCACTCTACATTCTCAACCAGAAGCGCAATCACCTGGCCGAGATCGAGGCGCGCTTCGGCATCGCCATCACGGTTCTGGCCGACGAGACCGTCAACTCGGCCCAGCATTACATGCTCGAGCGTGGCGAGGCCGTGCAGCCGCGCGACGTGCCGCTGATCACGGCACCCTCGCCGATCGTCCATCCCGACACGATCTATCCGGAAGACGAGGAGATCGAGGACGAGGTCGAGTCGGAAGAGAGCGAAGCCGAGGCGGACGCCGATACCGAGGCCGCCGGCGAAAGCTCGACCGAGGCGGCGCGGGCCGATGAAGGCGGACGCCGCAAGCGTCGTCGCCGTCGGCGTCGGCGGGGCGGCGAGGCTGGCGGTGCTGGCCAGGAAGCCGGTTCTGCGGGTGAAGCCGGGGACGAGGAAGACGAAGGCGAAGCGGGCGAAGGCGCCGCCGCCGAAGGCTCCAGCAGCGAAGCCTCCGAAGGCGGCAGCGATGCCGAGGGCGACGAGCAGGAGCACGACGAGAATGGCGAGCCGCGCCGTCGCCGTCGTCGCGGTCGTCGGGGTGGCCGTCGCGGTCGCCGTGGCGCCGAGGGCGAAGGCTCCGAGGTCGAGGGTTCCGAGGGCGAAGGTTCCGAAGAGGGCCGGACGCTGGAACTCGACGAGACCGGTGAAGTGCTCTCCGAGCGGTTTGTCGAGGTCGAGGATGAAGGCATTCGCGACATCGAGCCGGAAGATGCCGGCGAGCGCCTGATCGCCGAGGATATTCCGGTCGCCGACATCGCCGACATGGCCGAACCCTTCCTTGACGAGATCGGCGATGAGCCGGAGCTCGACATGCCGGAAGTCGGCGATGACGAGGATGACGAGCCGGAAGAGGAAATCTCCGACCTGCGCGTCACCACGGAAGAGGTGATGGCGAGCCAGAGCGACGATCCGCTCGGCCTCGACGACGAGTCGATGGTCGACAAGACCCCGGCCGAGATCGAGGCCACCAAGCAGGAGCCCGAAGCGCAGCCCGAGGACGATCGTCCGAAGCGCGGCGGCTGGTGGCAGCGGCGCTCGTTCTTCTAGAACGAGCTCCCGAAATTCACGCCAGCGCCTCGGCGCTGGCGTCCAGAACTAGAAAAGGCCCGGCATTGCCGGGCCTTTTCTTTTGGCTCCAGTCCCTGGCTTAGACCGCGACGGAAACGCGGAGGTCGAGATTGGCGCGGGTCGCTTCCGAATAGGGGCAGACGATATGCGCCTTGGCGACGAGGTCTTCCGCTTGCGCCTGGTCGAAGCCCGGAAGGGCGACGTGGATCGCGACGTCGAGACCAAAGCCGGTGCCGTCGGGGCGCGGACCGATGCCGACCTCGGCCGTCACGCTGGTGTTTTCCGGAAGCTTGGCCTTTTCCTTGCCGGCGACAAAGCGCAGCGCGCCAAGGAAGCAGGCGGAATAGCCGGCCGCGAAGAGCTGTTCAGGATTGGTGCCCGGGCCGTCATTGCCGCCCATCGACTTGGGAACGCTGAGCTGCAGGTCGAGGCGACCGTCCGAGCTGGCGGTGCGGCCATCGCGGCCGCCGCCGGTTGCGGTTGCGGCGGCGGTGTAAAGTATCGTCATGATGGGCTCCTGGCTGCATGGGCGCCGATGCGCTTCAAGGGACCGGTCTCGTCCGGCGAGCAATTAAATCGCACACGATTTGATCGCTGACGATGCACATTCTCGCATGGCTGCCCTGCCGGTAGCGCGCTTCCGCTTCAATCGCGCACGATATAATATGCAGGGTCAAACCGGAGACCAACCATGACGCCGCACGCTGCCTCTGCGCTCGACCTCGACCGGATGCTGTGCTTCGCGATCTACTCGGCCAATGGCGCCTTCAACCGCGCCTATCGGCCGCTGCTCGACAGGCTCGGCCTCACCTACCCGCAATATCTGGTGCTGATGGCGCTGGGCGAAGCGGAGGACCTGACCGTCAGCGAGATCGGCTCGCGCGTGTTCCTGGAATCGAACACGCTGACCCCGCTGCTGAAGCGGCTGGAAGCGGCCGGTCATCTGGTCCGCCGCCGCGATGCGGCCGACGAGCGGCAGGTTCGGGTCTCGCTGACCGACCAGGGACGCCGGCTGCTGCAGGACGCCTGCGGCGTGACGCAGTCGCTGGCCGGCACGCTCGCCATGAGCGAGGCGCAGGTGATGGCGCTGCGCGACAGCATCGCGGCGCTGCGAGACATCCTCAACGATCCCGCCGCCGACGCCAGCCGCGACGGATGAGCGCAAGCCGGGCCGCATTCCTCGGTATGGGCTCTTGCAGCCTTTGACTTGGCCGCGCCATGGCGGCATAAGCAGGGTGAAATCGCTGTCGAGAAGAGGGTCGAAAATGGGCTGGTTCCTGACCGAATTGTTCACCTGGTGGAACGGCCAGACCATGGGCACGCGTCTCTATACGCGGCGCAAGGGCCAAAAGGTCGGCACCGACGAGTTCGGCAACACCTATTACCGCACGCCCGACCCGGACCGCACCGCCGGCGGCTTTCCCGAGCGTCGCTGGGTGATCTACAACGGCTATGCCGACAGCTCGACGATCCCGACCGGCTGGCATGGCTGGATCCATCACCGCAGCGAACTGCCCCCGACGCAGGTGAGCTACGCTCCGCGCGACTGGCAGAAGCCGCACAAGCCGAACGGCACCGGCACCGCTGCCGCCTACCGGCCGAAGGGCTCGATCGTCGGCGCCGACCAGCGCCCGCGCGCGACCGGCGACTACGAAGCCTGGACGCCCTAGACTTCCTTGCTGTTTCCCGGCCCTGCCGTCTCACGAGCCCTCCCTTGCGGGGGGCTCGTTTCGTTTGGGCGGTTGGCTAGATCCCCTGCCCGCCCGACACTTCGATCCGCTGCGCGTTGACCCAGCGATTGTCTGGCTGAAGCAGGCTCGCGATCATCGGACCGATATCGTCGGGGACGCCCGCCCGGCCAAGCGCCGTCATGTCGGCGAAGATCCGGTTGACCTCGGGGTTATCCCGAACGGCACCGCCCCCGAAATCCGTCTCGATCGCGCCAGGCGCAACCGTGTTGACCGCGATTCCGCGGCTACCCAGTTCCTTCGCCATATAGAGCGTCAGGATCTCGACCGCGCCCTTGACCGCCGCATAGGCGCCGTACCCCGGATAGGAAACGCGCGTCAGGCCGGAAGAGAGATTGACGATGCGGCCGCCATCGGCAAGCAGCGGCGATAGCGCCTGCGTCAGGAAATACACGCCCTTGAAGTGTACGTTCACCAGCCCGTCGAACTGTGCCTCGGTTGTGTCGCCGATCATGGCATAGTCGCCATGGCCGGCATTGTTGACGAGATGGTCGAACGTCTCTCGCTGCCATGTCTCGCGCAGCGCATAGCGCAGCCTATCGGAGAAGGCTGCGAACTCGGCCAAGTTGCCCGTATCGAGTTGGAAGGCGAGTGCCTTGCGGCCCAGCGCGGCAATCTCGGCCACGACCGCTTCCGCCTCCTCGCGCTGGCTGCGATAGGTCAGGATCACGTCGCCGCCATGGCGGGCGATGCTGAGGGCGGTGTTGCGGCCAAGGCCACGGCTGGCTCCGGTAACAAGTGCAATGGTCACGCTGAAAACTCCTGTTGCGAGGAGCCCTACTTAGCGATTCCCCAGGTTTCGCCCTTGCCGGAAGCTCGCCGTTGCTTGCCTATTCCTACAAGACGAATGCATCCCTAGCCGGAAGAGGCTACGGTCGGCCCATGACCCACACGCTTCTCGACGCCGTCCGACGCTATGTCGAAACCCATGGCGATCCCGCGGGACAAGCACAGACGCCCATTCCCGGCCTGACCACCATCCGCTCGCGGAGGCCCAGCGATCTCATCCATGCGATCTCCCGGCCTTTGGTTTGCCTGGTCCTGCAGGGAGCCAAGCAGGTAACGACGGGCGCGCAGACGCTGACGTTCCAGGCCGGCGACTCGCTTCTGATCACGGCGGATGTTCCCACCGTTAGCCAGATCACTCGCGCCAGCTTCGGCGAGCCCTACCTCTCTCTCGTGCTGGAGCTGGATCCTGCGGTAATTGCCGAGCTTTCCGTGGAGATGGGTTCCCTGCCGGCTACCGAAAGCGCCGCGGTACGGTTCGAGCCGACCGACCTCGAGGTCTCGGACGCAGCGCTCGGGCTGATGAGACTGCTCGACCGTCCGGCATCGGTGCCGATACTGCATGCGCAACGGGTACGCGAACTCCACTACTGGCTGCTGGAGGGACGCCACGGCGCCGCGATCCGCCGGCTCGGGCTCGTGGATGGACACCATCGGCGCGTGGCGCGCGCCGTGGCGGTGCTCCGGACCGACTATGCCCGGTCGCTGCGGGTCGAGCATCTGGCGGAGATCGCAGGCATGAGTCCCTCGTCCTTCCACCAGCATTTTCGAGCCGTGACCTCGTTGTCGCCGCTGCAATTCCAGAAGCAGTTGCGGTTGATCGAGGCGCGGCGGCTGATGCTGGCGGAGGGGGTGAACGCCAGCAGCGCCGCCTTTGCCGTGGGCTATGAAAGTGCATCGCAGTTCACGCGGGAATATGGTCGCCTTTTCGGCCTGCCACCCAGCCGGGACACCGTCGCGGTGCGCGATAGAACAGAGGCCTTGCCGTCGCATGGAGCCTCCTCGGCGTTGCCAGACGGCATGGGGCCGGGCTGATTCGCGCAACGTCGATTTCCGACGGAATATGCGTTTGCGGCAGCTCCGCAGCATTCCGCCGTTTTCATTTCCGCAAGGCCATCGGGGCCACATCCGGCCACGAATTGAGCGCCTGTGGAGATTGAGGATAAGGCGCCCCGCCCTTTCGCGATCGACAGCGCGTCATACGGGCGTCGTCCGTTCCAGCCTTCCCGCGCAAGGCTTTGTTAACTTTGAAACTCCTGACGTTTCAAACGCCCGCGCGAAATCGCTACGCAACCCCTCGCGGATTTTGCAATGCCAAATCCACATGTAGGCGGCTTAGAATTCACCACCACTATTCCTTGACGCTTTTGCCGGACTCGTCATAGCTTCCGGCTTAGAGTTGGAATGCGCTCCGGATCCCCCCGATCCGGTTTTCCAGGACATGGTTGGCAGTCGGAACATACGGCGGTTGGGTGGACTCCCTTCCCCGTCTGATCGCCCTATTGTGTCTTGGATCGGCATGTCCAAACCGTGACATTTTGGTGTGTAAACACTATATTTAGAGTCTCAGCGTATCTTGAGCACTAGATAAGGGGTGGGGCCGAAACCCATCCTGGTGTAAAGCGTTGGGCAAGGGACAGAGCGGGCGCCATGCGCCGGCCGGTGGTGCGCCGAGGCTGCGCCACCCGAAAACAAAGGGCTTGAGACGATGCGGATCGAACGGCGCTACACGACGGCAGGCCAGTCAGCCTATGCCGGCATCGAGTTCCGAACGACGAAAAGCGAGATCCGCAATCCCGATGGATCGATCGTTTTCCGCCTGGAAGGCATCGCGGTGCCCTCGACCTGGAGCCAGGTCGCCAGCGACATCATCGCCCAGAAATATTTCCGCAAGGCCGGCGTCCCGGCGCGGCTGAAGCGCGTCGAGGAGAACGACGTTCCGTCGTTCCTCTGGCGCTCGGTCGCCGACGAAAAGGCGCTCGCCACGCTGCCCGAGAAGGAGCGCTTCACCGGCGAAGTCGATTCGCGCCAGGTGTTCGATCGTCTCGCCGGCACCTGGACCTATTGGGGCTGGAAGGGCGGCTATTTCGACACCGAGGAAGACGCCCAGGCCTTCTTCGACGAACACCGTTTCATGCTGGCGACGCAGAAGGTGGCGCCGAACTCCCCGCAATGGTTCAACACCGGCCTGCATTGGGCCTATGGCATTGACGGCCCGAGCCAGGGCCATTTCTACGTCGACTACAAGACCGGCAAGCTCGTCAAGTCGAAGACCGCCTACGAGCACCCGCAGCCGCATGCCTGCTTCATCCAGTCCGTCTCCGACGACCTGGTGAACGAAGGCGGCATCATGGACCTCTGGGTCCGCGAGGCGCGCCTGTTCAAGTACGGCTCCGGCACCGGCTCCAACTTCTCGGCGCTCCGCGGCGAAGGCGAAAAGCTTTCCGGCGGCGGCAAGTCGTCCGGCCTGATGAGCTTCCTGAAGATCGGCGACCGCGCGGCCGGCGCCATCAAGTCGGGCGGCACCACACGCCGCGCCGCCAAGATGGTCGTCGTGAACGCCGACCATCCGGACATCGAGAAGTACATCAACTGGAAGGTGCACGAGGAGCAGAAGGTCGCCGCCCTCGTCACCGGCTCGAAGATCAACGCGCAGCACCTCAAGGCCATCATGAAGGCCTGCGTGAACTGCGAGGGCTCGGGCGACGATTGCTACGACCCGACCAAGAACCCGGCCCTGAAGCGCGAGATCCGCGCTGCCAAGAAGGCGCTGGTGCCGCAGAACTACATCCTGCGCGTCATCCAGTTTGCCAAGCAGGGCTACACGGATATCGAATTCCCCGTCTATGACGCCGATTGGGATTCGGAGGCCTACCTCACCGTTTCCGGCCAGAACTCCAACAACTCCGTCTCGATCACCGACGATTTTCTCCGCGCGGTGGAGAGTGATGGGGACTGGAACCTGATCCGCCGCACCGACGGCAAGGTCGCCAAGACGCTGAAGGCCAAAGACCTCTGGGAGCAGATCGGCCACGCCGCCTGGGCTTCCGCCGATCCGGGCCTGCACTTCAACACCACGATGAACGAGTGGCACACCAGCCCGGCCTCGGGACGCATCAACGCGTCCAATCCGTGCTCGGAATACATGTTCCTTGACGACACGGCCTGCAACCTCGCCTCGCTGAACCTTCTGCAGTTCCGCAACGAGGACAAGAGCTTCGACGTCGAGCGCTACGAGCATGCCTGCCGCCTCTGGACGGTGGTGCTCGAGATCTCCGTGCTGATGGCGCAGTTCCCGTCCAAGGAAATCGCCGAGCTCTCCTATGAATTCCGCACGCTCGGCCTCGGCTACGCCAATATCGGCGGCCTGCTGATGACCGCCGGCATTCCCTATGACTCGGCCGAAGGCCGCGCCATCTGCGGCGCGCTGACCGCGATCATGACCGGCACCGCCTATGCCACCTCGGCCGAGATGGCCAAGGAACAGGGCCCCTTCCCCGGCTTCGCCAAGAACCGCGAGCACATGCTCCGCGTCATCCGCAACCATCGCCGCGCGGCGCATGCGGAAGCGACGGGCTATGAGGGCCTGTCGGTCCTGCCGGTGCTGCTCGACCATGCCTCGCTCAAGGATGCCCGCCTCGGCGAGCATGCGAAGGCTGCCTGGGACAAGGCGCTGGCGCTCGGCGAACAGCATGGCTACCGCAACGCCCAGTCCACCGTCATCGCGCCGACCGGCACGATCGGTCTGGTCATGGATTGCGATACCACAGGCATCGAGCCCGACTTCGCGCTGGTGAAGTTCAAGAAGCTCGCCGGCGGCGGCTACTTCAAGATCATCAACCGCGCCGTGCCGGAAGCCCTCCAGGGCCTCGGCTATGCCGAGCACCAGATCGCCGAGATCGAGGCCTATGCGGTCGGCCATGCGTCGCTGCGCCAGTCGCCCGGCGTCAACCACACGACGCTGAAGGCCAAGGGCTTCACCGACGAGGTGCTGGAGAAGCTCGAAGGCGGCCTCGCCTCGGCCTTCGACATCAAGTTCGTCTTCAACAAGTGGGCGCTGGGCGAGGACTTCCTCAAGACGCTCGGCTTCACCGAGACGCAGCTGAACGACCCCGCCTTCGAGATCCTGCCGGCTCTCGGCTTCTCGAAGAAGGAAACCGAAGCCGCCAACGTGCATGTCTGCGGTGCGATGACGCTGGAAGGCGCGCCGCATCTGAAGCTCGAGCACTACGCCGTGTTCGATTGCGCCAATCCCTGCGGCAAACTCGGCAAGCGCTATCTCTCGGTCGAGAGCCACATCCGCATGATGGCGGCGGCGCAGCCCTTCATCTCGGGCGCCATCTCCAAGACCATCAACATGCCGAACGACGCCACCGTCGAGGATTGCAAGAACGCCTACATGCTGTCCTGGCGCCTGGCGCTGAAGGCCAACGCGCTCTATCGCGACGGCTCGAAGCTGTCGCAGCCGCTGAATTCGCAGATCCTCGCCGATGACGACGAGGATGCGGACGACGCCGTCGAGGCGCTGATGGCCAAGACGCCGGCGGCGCGCGCCGAGCAGATCGCCGAGCGCATCGTCGAGCGGATCATCGAGCGCGAAGTCCGCAAGCGGGAGAAGATGCCGGACCGCCGCACGGGCTATACCCAGAAGGCGAATGTCGGCGGCCACAAGGTCTATATCCACACCGGCGAATATCGCGACGGCCGGCTCGGCGAGATCTTCATCGACATGCACAAGGAAGGTGCCGCCTTCCGTGCGATGATGAACAACTTCGCCATCGCCATCTCGCTCGGCCTGCAATATGGCGTGCCGCTCGAGGAATATGTCGAGGCCTTCGTGTTCACCCGCTTCGAGCCGGCCGGCCTGGTCACCGGCAACGAGGCGATCAAGAACGCCACGTCGATCCTCGATTACGTGTTCCGCGAGCTGGCCGTTTCCTATCTCGGCCGCAACGACCTCGCCCATGTCGTCCCCGAGGACAATAATGCGACGACGCTGGGCGGCGGCGACCTGCCGACCTCCAAGCCGCCGCAGGTCAGCCATGGCCTCGTCCGCGGCAAGACCGAGCGCTTCAAGCTGGTCGACCGCGCTGGTGAATCGAAGGGCGCGGCCACCGCTCCCGCCGTCACCGGCTCGACGGTAACGGCGCTGCGCACGACGGGCATCGGCGGCGCCGCCGCCACGGCCTTCAAGCGCGACGTCGCTCCCGAGACGGAGCTTTCTGTCGGCACGGTGGAGCCGGTCGCGGTCTCGCCCGCCAGCCAGCCCAAGCCAAAGGCGGCCGAACAGGTCGCGATCGCGCGGATGAAGGGCTATGAGGGCGAAAGCTGCACCGAATGCGGCAACTTCACCATGGTGCGCAACGGCACCTGCCTGAAGTGCGATACGTGCGGCAATACGAGCGGCTGCTCGTAGGGAATTGAACTAAGCCGGGCCTCGCGCGAGCGGGGCCCGGAATACTTAGGGGAACATATCGTAAACAGATATACTCGCGAGCTTATGGGGCAGAGAGTTGGCAGCCAATGAAGACAACAACGGCGACGCTGATCGCGGCTATGTCCTGTCAATCGCAGAGAATGCCATAGCCCCTGAGAACATTAAGAAGCGATGCTGCTTCGCTTGTGGTGGCCCTCCGAGCACAGGCCAAGGCGAACACGTTATACCAAAGTGGCTCCAGAGAAAGTTCTCGCTACATGACGAGCGGCTGGGGCTACTGAACCAAACACTCATCCCCTATCGCCACCTTACTGTCCCATGCTGCACCCCGTGTAACACCGGTTTTCTATCTGAAATCGAACGGAAGGTTCAATCCATTGTAGATCGCGGGGAAATTGGGTCTGATGATGAGCAATTGGCTATTGCTCGATGGATGGCAAAGATATTGATCGGGATCTTGGTCCTTGAAACTGCGTTGCTACTAGACCGAAAAAATCCTTCGTTAGGCAGCATAGTTCCAGTCGACTGGATCCAGGAACTGCATCACTGCCACCTCATCTTGCAGAGCGCTCGGAAGCCAACAATCTTCAATTGCTTGCACTCACCTTTTCCATTCTCAGCATACTGGTACAAAATAGAATACCAGGAGAACGAATTCCCTTTTGATTTATCAACCAACATCATTGGCCAATCAATTGCCATGCGTCTGGGTTGCCTTGGAATAGTTCTCATCAATGATGGAGGGCTGCAGATGGAAGTTGGACCCAAAGGACCTTTTGACTTACTGGGGTCCACGGTTTCAGAGACACAATTTAGCGAATTATACGCAAGAATTCACTACAAGTCATCGTTACGGGATGCAACACATTTTTACATAAACTCGGAAAGCCCGACAAGCATCATAATCAATCAGGAAACAGTTCGACCATATACATCTACATTATTACCAGGAGGGGAGATTAAAATCTTCAGGCCGTGGGATGAGACAACGTTCTCTTATATTGCCTCGCGAGCAACAGGTGCTGATAGGTCAATTTTCTTCGATCCCGCGACAGGCAAGCGAGGTACTTTTCTTGGAAATCTCCTTGGTGAAGACATGGTGGAGCGCTCGGACGCAAATTAGTCCCCAAGCTAGTGAGCGGACGAACGTGCTTCAACTCCGAGTTCACTAGATCGGCATTGCTTAGCACGCCCAGCTACCGGTCCCGCCCCTACCGCGAAAAATTCAGTCACAGCCCCTCGCCGCCGCCGAGGTTTCCATTGCTGTTGATGAGAGGAACGCGACTGGCGCCGGTCGACAGCACATCTTGCCGCCTCTTGCTGTCCCGGCCATATGCACCTACATTCTTGGCATATCGCCAGGAGGCGCTCATGGCTCACACGCAAGCACTCGATATTGTCGGCGGGGAAACCGCGCTCGGGCTTTCGATCCGGAGCGGGCGGGATCTGATCGCCGCCGTGCGGCACGGATTGCCGGTGCGCGCCGTCGAACACGTGCTCGATAGCGGCCGGATGACGCTGGCCGAGCTCGACCTCGTCGTGCTGCCGCGAAAAACGCTGTCGCACCGTCGAAAGATCGGCACGCTCACCGCCGACCAGTCCGACCGGCTGATGCGCGCCGCGCGCGTGATCGCGGCGGCCGAGGATACGTTCGGCAGCCAGCAGAAGGCCGCGACCTGGCTGCGGCGGCCGACGACCGCACTGGGCGACGAGACGCCCCTGTCCCTGCTCGACACGTCGGAAGGCGCGCTGCAGGTCGAAAACCTGCTCGGCCGGATCAGCCACGGCATCGCCGCCTGATGGACGCATGCAGCCCTGCGAGCCGTGAGTTTCGTCGCCACCGGGGCGGACAGGTTGCAGCCTGCCGCGCGTCGGCGGGCGCCGCACTCCTGACGGCGCGCCTCGCTTGATCGCCTGGCGCATCTCCCGCGCGGCCTTCGCCGATCTTTCCGGCACCGGGGCGCGGCTCTATGGCGGGCGCTGGAATTCGCCCGGACGGGCGATGATCTACGCGGCCGAAGCGGCGGCGCTGGCCGTGCTCGAGGTCCGCGTTCATCTCGACCTGACGCCCGATCTGCTGCCGGACGACTACGTCCTGACCGGCATCGCCCTCGACGGCCTCGCCGTCGAGATGCTCGACACCCTGCCGGAGGCCCCGCAGGGCTTTGGCGATGCCTGGCTGGCCGAGGCGCGCACGCCGGTGCTGCGCGTGCCGTCCTTCATTGTGCCGGAGAGCTTCAACCTGCTGGTGAACCCGGCCCATCCGGCGGCCACGGCGCTTTCGATTGCCAACCAGCGTCCCTTCCGCTTCGACGAACGCCTCTGGCTGCCCGCCCGTCTCTAGGCATGGCGCCGCGTCAAAGCGCGGCGGCACCTTCGCCTCGCCGCATGAAGGTGAAAGAATCCGGCCTTCCGATCTGAATCGAGAAGCCCGGACAACGCCTTGATCTCGCTCGGCTATCAGCCGTCCACGCGCAAGAGCGCCCTTCACCTGACCGCGCGGATCGCCTCGATCTTGTCCATGCCGCCGACCTTGCCGGCAAAGCTCTGCCAGACGGTGCGCGCGCCTTTCTCCCAGGCCGGACGGTCTTCCGGCTGGACGATCTGGCCGCCACTTTGGGCTGCGAGCTGCATCGAGGCCGCTTCGTCGGCGATGATGAGTTCGTCGAAATAGCGCGCGCCTTCGGTGGCAGCCGCCTGGAAGACAGCCCTCTGGCGCTCGTCCAGGCGCTTCCAGAACGGCGCTGCGAAGACGACCACGCCGGAGGCCCAGATGTGGCCGGTCTCAGTCAGATACGGCACCACCTCGTAGAGCTTGAAGCCGGCATAGGCGGATTTCGTCAGGTCCATGGCGTCGACGACGCCGGTAGACAGTGCGTTGTAGGTTTCCGGGATCGGGATCGCCGTCGGGTTGGCGCCGAAGGACGCCCAGAGTTCGGTATGCAGCGGGCTCTGGATGACGCGGATGCGCTTGCCCTTCAGCTGTTCCGGCCGGGTGATCGCTTCCTTGGCCAGAAGATGGCGGGCGCCGTAGTTGATGTAGTCGGCGACGACGAAATTCTCCGCGCCAAGCTTCTGTTTCAGTTCGGCGCCGAGATCGCCCTGAACGACCTTTCGGAGATGATCGCGATCGCGAAACAGGAAGGGCAGATCGAGGATCTGCGTTTCCGGCACCCAGCCCGACAGGGTCGAGATGGTGGAAAGGCTGGCCTGGATCGAGCCAAGGCGGAGGCCCTCGGCCACCTCCTTCTCGCCGCCCAGCGCCGCATTGGCGACGATGTTGAAGCGGAACGCGCCCGGCAGTTCCGCCTCGACCCGGTCGCGGATCCGCTCCCAGATCTTGGTCTCGGGCTTGTCTGGTCCCAGCAGCGAGGCGACCGTCAGCGACGTGGCGGCGGCGGCCCGGCCGACCAGAGCCGGGGTTGCAAGCGCGGCGAGGCCCAGCGTCTGGGCGGAGCGGAGGAACTGGCGGCGGGTGAACGGGGGCATGGGGGAAGCTCTCTAGCGGACGGATGGAATGGCGAGGATCGCGCCAGCGGAAAGCAAAGCGAGCGCGACCACGAGGGCGAACAGATAAGGCAGGATGGCGCGGAACAGCGATCCCGCCGGTAGCTTCGTGACGCCGCTGACGACATAGACCAGCATGCCGACGGGCGGCGTCAGGCCGCCGATCATCAGATTGACCACCAGGATAACGCCGAAGTGGATCGGATCGATGCCGGCGGCGACCGCGAGCGGCAACAGGAGCGGCCCGAACAGCAGGATCGCCGCGCCGATATCGAGCACCAGCCCGACGACGAGCAGGATGAGATTGCTGAGCAGCAGGACGGCGACCGGGCTGCCGCCGAAACTGTCGGCCAGGCTCGCCACAAGGCCCGAAATGTCGTCGACGGCGAGCAGGAAGGCGAAGGGCGCCGCGGTGCCGATCAGAAGGCCGATCGCCGACGCCTCGGCGCCCGCCTGCCGGAAGGCGGCATAGAGGCTGTGGGCACTCAGCCGTCCGAACAGGCCGATGAGCAGCGTGTAGAGCGCGGCGAGAGCGGCGGCCTCGGTCGTGGTGACGACGCCGAGCCGGATGCCGGCGACGACGATGACGCCAAGGCCGAAGGCCGGGATCGCCGCGATGGCGGCATTACGGCGCTCGGCGGGCGTGGTGCGGGCCTCGGCGCTGCGGACCCGCACCGTGAGATGGATGGCAACGGCCAGCGCCACGGCCATCACCGCGCCGGCGACGAAGCCGCCGACCAGCAGGCTGCCAACCGAAAGATTGGTCGCCGCCGCGAGGATCAGGAAGGCGATCGAGGGCGGGATGACATTGTCGAGCACCGAGGTGGCGGCGATGATCGCGCCCGCCTGGGCCGGCGGATAGCCGCGCTTGACCAGTTCCGGCTGAAACGTGCTGGCGCCAAAGGCGGCGTTGGCGACGGAGGATCCCGAGGCGCCGGAGAACAGCACGCTGGTCAGGAGCGTCGTCTGCGCCAGCCCTGCCCGCTTGTGGCCGACCAGCGCGGCGGCGAAGCGCACAAGCTGGCCCGCGACACCGGAAGCGGTCAGCAAGCCGCCCGCGAGCAGGAAGAAGGGAATCGCCAGCAGCAGGAATTTCGACATGCCGGAAACGACGGAAGCGACCATGGCCGGTTCGGGCATGCTGCTGCCGAAGGGAATGGCGAGATAGGCGGCGGCGAGAAACGCAAACGGCAGGGGCGCCGCGACCACGAGGCCGACCAGCGCGATCAGGCCAAGCGCCAGGCTGGGCGGCAGGCAGACCGGGAGGACGAGGCTGTCACCGCCGATATAGAGCGTCGTTCCGATCACAAGGACGGCCAGCAGCAGCCAGGCGCGGCCTTCCGATAGATGTTTCAGAACAACAACCAGCAGCGTCAGCGCACCGCCAAGTCCCAGAAAGGCGAAGCGCACCCATTCCGGCAGGCCAAGAGTCGGCGAGACACCGCCGAGCATGGCGATAATCTCCCCGCCGCCGAAGACCAGCACCAGGCCGCCGACGATGACGAAGCTGTCGGCGAGCACCAGCGCTGCCCGTTGTCCGGCCGCCGGCAGCAGACGTGTGAGGACGTCCAGGCGCATCGCCAGCGCACTGTGGATCGAGAGCGGCGCGCCGATGGCGATCAGCGCGACATGCAGCCATATCGCCAGTTCGTCGGAGCCGAGAAAGGCGCTGCCAAGGCCATAGCGGAGCCCGACCGAGAGCAGGACCACCGCCAGAAGGAGGGCGAGAATGCCGGCACAGAGCGCGCCAAGCCCTGTCTCCAGCCGGCTCAGGACGAGACCGGCGCGGATCGCAACGGCGTCTCGAAAGCCCGGTCGCGCACCGGGGGGCGAGGGTTTCGTGGCTTCAAGGATCATACAGCGGCCGTCCCTGCCATCCTGCGCCAGCGGATGTCCAAACGTGCCAAGGAATCACCGCGATCGCGGCATGACACTGCATCGAGCCTGCGGGGACAAGTGTTTAGGGCGAACCCTTGGAGCCCCATGGATCGAGACGCGGGTGGGGTCCGTTGGCGATGGAGGCGGGATGCGCTTGGGGATAGGGTGCCGGAAAAGCACCCAAGGCTGATTCATGACCCGACCGCCCGCTCCCGCCCCGACCCGCATCGTCGAAAACCTCGTTGCCGAGAAGATCCGGCTGGCGAGCCTGTTCGATGGCGAGACGGATCTTTCCGGGGTGCGCTTCGCCGATTGCCAGTTCACCGATTGCGACATGAAGGGTCTCCATCTCGCCGAGGCGAGCTTCGAGCGCTGCGATTTCTCCGGCAGCGATCTTCGCGGCGTCGAGGCCACGGGATCGCGCTGGAACGAGGTGCGGGCGCTGAAGGCGGTTTTCTCCGGCGCCGAGCTGGCGGACGTCCGTTTCGGCAACTGCAACCTGAGCAACGCCGAATTCGTCCGCGCGCGATTGACCAATGCCCGCTTCGAGGATTGCAAGCTGACGGGCGGCGACTTCCAGGGCGCGGCGGCGATCGGCATCGCCTTCCGCCGCACCCGTTTGAACGGCGCGATGCTGCGCAACCTGTCGTTTCGCAAGGAGCGGGTCGACGGCGTCGATTTCGCCGATGCCGATCTCGCCGGCGCGGATTTTCGCGATGCCGTGTTTGTCGATTCGTCGCTGCGCTCAGCCAGCCTGCGGGCGGCGAAATTCGAGGGAGCGGACCTGCGCGGCTGCGATCTCGGCGCCATCACGCTGGCCGATGCCGGCCTGTTCCGCAAGGCGATCATCTCCAAGGCTCAGGCGGCGGATTTGTTGAAGGGCATTGGGCTGATCGTGCTGTAAGGATGCCACTTGCGCGCGACCTTCCGTTGCGAGACCCTCCGGTTTGCCCACGAAGAAAGCGCTGTGCCGCCGGGAAGCCCGGCGCATCGAAGCGAAGGGCCAACCAGAGGATGAGTTCCCATGCGCACCCTGCTTGCCGTTCTTGCCATCAGCGCCGGCCTGGCCAGCCTGTCGGGCTGCACCAGCAATCCCAACGCCCCCGCGATCAAGGCGATGGACGACCCGGTCAATGCCTGCGGTCCCGGCGGATCCAGCAATGTGAACGATTGCTCGAGCGGCCGCCGCTGATCATTTCGCAACCAGGCAGACGGATCCTCCGCCTGCCTGGCTTGACCTTGGCTTCATCGGCCACGAGCTGCGAAAACGGCCTAGTCTTCCGAACGAGGACTGGCCGCGTCGGCGTGCTCGCCTATATCGGCAAGGAGATCGACAGAGCCCCTCACCGTTTCGGCGGCGGCGGGGCTCATCATCGCCGCTCGAACCGCATAGGTGAAGCAAGTTGATGCGCTCTCTGCTTATGGTTTTCGCAGTCCTGTCCGCCGGTGCCAGCCTGCAGGGCTGCACCACCGATCCGAATTCGCCCGCCATCAAGGCCATGGAGCCGGTCAATGCCTGCGGCCCCGGCGGAACCTCCGACATCAATGCCTGCTCGCGCAGCCGCGGTTGATGGCGCGGTCTTCTTCGAAATTTCCCATACCGCCGGTTGCGGCGCTCAACCGGGCGATTCCAGGCGTGCCGGCACGGTTTGGGCAGATTCGGACGGGTGCAATCCCCCGTTTCGACACGGGTGACGTTCATCACAGGCAGGGCTGCCGTTCTTGCTCTCGCCATGAAGTACGGACAGAATGCCCGCCGGACCTTGTTTCGGCCTCTCGCCGAGCACTTTCGATTCGTTCCTTGGAGGACATAATGAACCTGACAGTTTCCGGCTTCGCGGTGCGCAGCCTTACGCTCGCATCTGCGCTGATGCTGTCGACGGCGGCCTTCGCAGCTCCCGACGCCCAGAAGATCTCAGACGCCTTCATCGCCGCCGCCCAGGCACGCGGCGAGGCCAAGGTCACAGTCGAATCGGCCAAGGCCGATGGCGACAACGTCACTCTCAGCAATGTGAAGATGGTCGCCAAGCAGGGCGGCGACGTGACCATTCCGGCCATCGTCATCGAAAGCCCGATCGAGCGCACCAGCGGCGGCTTCACGGCTGCCAGCATTTCGTTCGACGCCGGCAAGATCGTCGACGAGAAGACCACGATCAGCTGGGACAAGGGCCTGTTCAAGGACGCCATCGTTCCCGCGCCGACCGAGATCAACTCGAAGGCCAAGATCACGCCGTTCTCGAACATGGAAATGTCGACCATCAACGTCGTTTCCACCGAGACCCCCGCGCCGATCACCGTCGATGGCGTGAACATCTCGCTCGGCGATGTCGTCGAAGGCGCGCCGAATGACGGCCAGCTGCGCGTCACCGGCGTAACCATTCCCGGCGAAGTGCTGAAGTCGGACGAGCAGACCAAGGATTGGGTCGAGCAGCTCGGCTACGACAAGCTCAACTTCGACGTAGGCATCGACGGCGCCTATGACAATTCCAAGCAGAGCTTCACCTTCCGCTCCATCAGCCTCGACGGCAAGGATGTCGGCAAGCTCGTGATCACCGGCACGTTCGGCGGCCTGCCGCGCGACAAGCTGCAGGATCCGGACAAGCTCTCGGAACTCGCCGCCACCGCCACCGTCGACAACGCCAAGATCCGCTTCGACAATGCCGGCATTGTCGGCCGCGTGATCGCGATGCAGGCGAAGCAGATGGGCGCGACGCCCGAGCAGTTCGTCGAGCAGATCAGCGGCGCGCTGCCGCTGCTGCTTTCGGTCGTCGGCAACCAGGGCTTCCAGGATCGCATCGCCATGGCGGCGACCGCTTTCCTCAAGGACCCGCAGTCGCTGACCATCACCGCGGCCCCCGGCAATCCCGTTCCGATCATGCAGATCTTCGGTGCCGCTTCGACCGCGCCGCAGACGCTGCCGGACGTTCTGGCCGTCGACATCCAGGCCAACCAGTAAGCGCCTGAGAAAACTGCGCGCCCCGGCGCGCCAAACGGATCCCGGGCGGTGCAGACCGCCCGGTTTTTCTTGTCCCGCATCGGGACAGACTGTAACGGTCGATCGCTCGCCGAGCTGGATCGACCTGCTGCCAATGGAGCACCCTATGAGCCGTTCGTCGCTACGCGTCCGTCTTCTCGCCGCCGGTGTCAGCGCCGCCGCCATGACGGCCTCGTTGCCGGCGCTTGCCGAGGAGCCGATCGAGACGGCGATCCGCCACTGGATCTCGACGCTCGACGCCTCGCCGAACTGGGTCGCCGGCTTTTCCGAGCTTTCCTATGACGAGGGCCAGCGCACCGCGACGCTGCGCAACCTGACGATCCGCAGCGAGACGCTGGCGACCAAGCTGGAAATCAGCTTCGGCAACATCGCGATCACCAATTACGCCGAGGCTGCCGATGGCGGCTTCAAGGCGAGCGAGATCACCGCCGACAGCGGCAAGCTGGTGGTGGGCGACCTCGGCAGCTCGAAGCTCACCGATATCCGCGTCGACAACCTCGCGGTCCCGAGCTTCGTCAATTACGTCTTCGACCAGAACCGTATCTTCACCTCGCTCGCCAGGGGCTGGGGCATCATCGCCAAGGCTTCCGTCGACAGCGTGCGTGTCGGCCGGATCGAAGCGACCGAGACCAGCGAGGGCCAGACGTCCGCCGCCAGCTTCGGTTCCTATGAGCTGAAGGGCATGGCGAACGGCGTCATCGACCAGGTGACGATCGGCCCCGTCTCGCAGGAAATGCCCTCCCCCGACGGCCTGCTGAAGTTCACGATCGACAAGATCGAGGCGCGCAAATACGACCTCGACGCCATCTCGGCCGTGTTCGATCCCGAGCGCTATGTCGGCGGCGTCGGCGACGGCAAGTGGCGCACCGCGCTCGGCCTCGAGATCTATCGCAACTTCTCAATCGAGATGCCCGGCGCGTCGATCCGCATGGGCACGTTCGAGATGGAGAATCTCCGCCTGCGCCAGCCGCCGAAGAGCTTCACCGGCTTCCTCGACACCATGCTGGCGACATCCGATCGCCCGGAAGACGAACTGGCGCAGATGGCGCTCGAGCAGCTCTCGGGACTGTTGAGCTTCGCCGGCGTCGGCACGGTGCGCCTGACCGACCTCGATGTGACCGCCCCCGAGGTGGAACGCTTCCATCTGGGCGATTTCCACATCAATGATTTCTCGAGCGACGGCATCGGCGAAATCGGCCTGCGCGATCTCGATGTCGCGATCCAGGACAAGGGTTCGGTCGGCGCCGAGCGGCTGGCCATCGGCGGCTTCAAGTTCCCGGCGCCGGATCTGGTAGTCGCATCGGTCTTCGCCAGCCTGGGCGGCGCCGAGTTCGACCCGACGCCGATGATCCCGACCATGGGCTTCGCCGAGGCTGTCGGCGTCGACGTCACGCAGGGCGGCAAGAAGCTTGGCGCTGTCGACCGCGCGCGCATCGATCTCGACGCCTATATCGGCCCCGTGCCGACCAGCATCACCAGCGACGTCCGCGGACTCGATCTCGACCTGTCGCAGATCGACGACCGCCGCGCCCGCGAAATGATCAAGGGCCTCGGCTATGACCGCCTAGTGGCCGATTACGGCTTCCATCTCTCCTGGCGCGAAGCGGATGAGAGCGTCATCCTCGACGGCTTCAAGCTCGCCATCAAGGATCTGGCGACGATGAACGTCGACGCCACGCTGACCGGGCTGACGCGCCAGGCGATCGAGGATCCGAAGGCGCTGGAAGGCGCGCTGGCCTCGCTGCTGTTCACGCGCGGCAAGCTCTCGATCGAGGACAAGTCGATCGTCGAGCGCGCCGTCGGCATGCAGGCGAAGAAGATGAATGTCGAGCCGGACAAGTTCCGCCAGCAGATCGCCGGCGCTCTGCCGTTGTTCCTGATGGTGCTGAAGAACCCGGGCTTCCAGGCGAAGCTGGCCCCTGCCCTGCAGGCCTTCATCAAGGCGCCGGGCACCATGACCATCACCGCCGCGCCGGCGACGCCGGTGCCGGTGATGCAGCTGATCGAGACGGCGGACAGCGCGCCGCAGAAGCTGCCCGATCTTCTGCAGATCGAGATCAAGACCACCACCCCGTAACGCAAACGGCCGGATCGCAAGATCCGGCCGCTTCTCTTTGAGGCTCGAAAGCGGCCTCAGGCGGCGATGGCGCGCGCCGTCTCCGAAGCCTTGATCTCGGCGGCAGCGACCGCATTGGCAGCCTGCTCCGCGCCGAAGGCTACGCCCTCGACCGTGATCTCCTCGACCTGGGACAGGCCCATGAAGGACAGGATGAAGCGCAGATAGGGTAGCTGGAAATCGGCCGGCTTCATCGGGCCTTCCGAATAGATACCGCCCTTCGACTCGACCAAGACGACGCGCTTGCCGGTGACGAGACCGACCGGCGCATTATCGACATAAGCGAAGGTGCGGCCGGCGCGGGCAATGTAGTCGAGCCAGGTCTTCAGCGTCGAGGTGATGGTGAAATTGATCATCGCCGAGGCGATCACGATGATGTCGGCGGCGAACAGTTCGTCGATCAGCTGGTCCGACAGGGCGACCGCCGCCTTCTGGGCGTCGGTGCGGGCCTCGGCCGGGGTGAACAGCGCGCCCAGATAGGCTTCATCGACATGCGGAAGCGGATCGGCGGCGAGGTCGCGGCGGACGACCGTTGCACTCGGATTATGCGCGACGAGGTCGGCGAGAACGCGCTCGGCGACCTTGCTGGAATGCGAGGCGCCCCCACGGGGGCTCGAGGTAACGAAAAGGATGTTGGTCATCGGTCTTCCCTTCACTATGTTACGGAAACCGGCCCAAATCCGGGGGGAGCTGCGTCGATACCGTAGAGTAACATTATCAAATGTTACTCCTAGGTAACATCGAGTCAACGAGATGGAAGTGAAGATCGCTGAACAGTCTGTTCACAGCAGCCCCGCCGCACGGGCGCTGCCGCCGCGCGAGCGCATTCTGATCGCCGCGCGCGAACTGTTCGCGCGTCACGGCGTGCATGGCGTTGGCGTGGAAGCGGTGGCCGAGGCCGCCGGCACCAACAAGATGACGCTCTACCGGCATTTCGAATCGAAGGACCTGCTGGTCGCCGAATATCTGCGCGGCCTCGCGGCGGAAGGCGCCGCGATCTGGTGCGAGATCGAAAACGAGCATCCCGGCGAGCCGCTGGCGCAGATCGACGCCTGGCTGCAGCGCATCGCCAATCACGCGGAGCACGGCAATGAGAGCGGCTGCGCCTTGGCCAGCGCCGCGATGCAGATCACCGACCCCGCCCATCCCGGCCGTCAGGTGCTGGAGGCGAACACCCGCCAGCACCGCGACAACCTGATCCGCATCTGCCGCGCCTCGGGGCTGGCGGAGCCCGAACTGCTGGCGGACCAGTTGTTCCTGATGATCGAGGGATCGCGTGTCGCCTGGCAGAATGTCGAAGGCGGCAAGCCCACCAGCACCCTCGCCGCGCTGGCCGCCGGCATCATCGCCTCGCACCGGCGTTAGGCTGGTCGGCCCGTGTCGCGGGCTCAACCCTCCAACGTCAGCGCACCATCCTCCAGCCGATAGACGCGATCCACGGCCCCATACGGAATGGCGGCGTGGGTGGCGAGGATCAGCGTGCGTCCGGTTGTGACGGCCAGCAGATCGGCCAGGAACTCGGCCTCCGTCGGCCGATCGAGGCCGGCGGTGGGTTCATCGAGAAGCAGCACGGGAGCCGGCGACAGCAAGGTTCGCGCCAGGCAAAGGCGTCGGGCCTGCCCGGCAGAGAGCGTTTCGCCGGATTCGCCCAGCCAGGCGTCGAGCCCCTGCGAGAGGCTGCGGACGAAGCCGTCGAGCCGCGCCTTGGCGAGCGCGGCATGGAGGGTCGCGTCATCGGCGGCCGGATCGGCAATCCTCAGATTGTCGCGGATCGTGCCGATGAAAACCGGCGCGTCCTGTGACAGAAGCCCGATATGGGCATGGAGATCCGCCTGACGCATGGCGCGGATATCGACGCCGCCGATGCAAATACGCCCCGTATCGACATCGACCAGACGCAGCAGCAGGCCAAGCAGGGTCGATTTGCCGGAGCCGCTTTCGCCGATGATGGCGATGCGCTCACCCGGATGCAGCGTGAGAGCGAGGCCGCTCAGGATCGACGGGTCGCGGCCATAGGTGAAGCCGACCTTTTCGAAGGTGATATTGCCGGCTGGCGGGACGGCGACCGGCTTGGCGGGATCGACGATGGCGGGCTGCATGTCGACCAGCGACTGGACCCGGCCGGCGGCGGCACTCGCGGCTCCGAGCTTCCCAGCGCCGCGCAGGATCGGCCCTGCGACTTCGAACACCGCCATGACGGCCAGCAGCGCGCCGACCAGAACCGGGCCGCTGACGCGGCCTTGCTCCAGAACCGGCAGCCCGACAAAAAGCGTCGCGATGGCGGTGGCGCCGGTGCCGAGCACCACGAAGGCCGGGCCGAACGCGATGCGCCAGGATTGCCGCAGCCGCGCTTTGCGGACCGAGGCAACCGCCTCGTCGACCGAATGGCGCGCGCCATCGACGGCGCCAAGCGTCACGAGATCGGCGTGCCCGTCGATACCATCCAGGACCGCGATGCGGAGATCGGCAGCCGTGCGGACGGTTTCCGCGCCCGAGCGCCGTCCGGCCAGCACGATCAGCCCGGGCAGAAGGAGGGTGGTCAGTCCGAATCCGATCAGGACGACCGGCAGCGCTTCCGGCAGCACCAGCCACAGGAACAGGCTGAGGCCAAGCGCGCCGAGGATCGCGGTGGCGATCGGCGCGACGACCTGAAGGAACATCATGTCGAGCGTCTCGACATCGGCGGTCAGTCGCGCGACGAAATCGCCCGTCCGGTGCGCCGCCGCCTTCAGCGGCACCAGCGGGATCAGGCGCGAGAAGATGCGGACGCGGATATCCGACAGGATCTTGAAGGTCGTGGCATGGCCGGAAAGCCGTTCGCCATAGCGCGAGACGATGCGCAGGAACGAGAAGCCGCGCACCATGGCCGAGGGACCGAACAGGTTGAAGGTCATGGCCGAGGTAGCCAGCGCCGCCCCTGTCAGGAACCAGCCGGACACGCCGAACAGCGCGACGCCCGCTGCCAGCGTCATGCAGGAAAGCAGCAGCGCCAGCAGCAGGCCCCCGGCGCGGGTACCGTAGAGGCTGAAGAGAAGCCGCATCACGCCACTCCCTTCATGGCAGAAGTCGTCGCCGCGGGAGCGTGGCGGACGATACGATGGCGGTCGTCGATCTCGCAGATCCGATCCATCAGGCTCGCGACCTCCATGGAGTGGGTGGCGATCAGCAGGGTTCGGCCGGCCGCAAAATCCAGAACGGAGCGCATGACGCGGGCCTCGGTCTCGATGTCGAGATGCGCGGTCGGCTCGTCGAGCAGCACCAGCGCCGGGTCGCGCAGAAAGATGCGGGCGAGCGCCACGCGCTGCGCCTCGCCGCCGGAAAGTCCCCTGCCTCGTTCGCCGATCGGCGTATCCAGCCCTTCCGGAAGACGGTCGGCGAAATCGAGCACACAGGCCTGTTCGGCGGCGGCGCGCACCTCGGCGTCGGTCGCATCGGCGCGGCCGAGCCGGATGTTGCTGGCGATGGTGCCGTGGAACAGGCGCGGCCGCTGGCCGAGCGCCGCCACGCCCTGGCGAAGCGAGCGCTCATCGATATCGGCGAGCGGCACGCCGCCGAGTTCGATTCGGCCCTGATGGCCCCGCAGGCGAGCCAGCACCTCGATGAGCGTCGACTTGCCGATGCCGCTTGGGCCGAGTAGCGCCACGGTCTCGCCAGGCAGAATCTCGAGGGTCGCATCCGAGAGAATGGTGCCGCGATCGGGCGTCTCAACGGTCAGATGGCGGGCCGTGACGGCGATGGCACTGACGGGAGCCCAGTCGGCGCCCTGGGCCACCACAGGCTCGTCGACGCCGGGCAGATTCTCGAACGTCGCGGCCAGGCTGGCGACGGCCGCCTTGGCGCTGGCGCGGTCGTGGTAATGCGCCGCCAGCGTGCGCAGCGGCATATAGACCTCCGGCGCCATCAGCAGACAGAACAGGCCAGCCTGGAGGCCGAGCTCCGCGCCGCGCAGATCGAGCAGGCCGATATAGGTCAGCCCGACATAGAGCGCGACGCCAGCCACGCCGAGGGCGGCAAAGAACTCGAGCACCGCCGAGGACAGGAAGGCGATCCGCAGCACGGCCAGCGTGCGCGTGGCAAACTCGTCGCTGGCGCTGCGGACCCGCGCGATTTCGTCCTCGGCCCGGCCGAACAGCTTCAGGACGAGCAGGCCGCGCAGCCGGTCGGCGAACATGCCGGACAGGCGCGACAGGGCGGTCAGGTGCTGGCGGCTCGCGGCTTCCGCGCCCCAGCCGGCCAGCGCCATGAAGACCGGGATGAGCGGCGCGGTGACGAGCAAGACGATGCCGACGACGAGATCGACCGGCATCAGGCCGATGGCGAAGGCGATCGGTACCACGGCAGCGGCGATCATCGCCGGCACGAAGCGCGAGAAATAACCGTCCAGCGCCTCGACCTGGTCCAGGATCTGGCTGGCCAGTTCGCCGGAGGCGCGCTGGCGCATCCAGTCGGGCCCGCGCCGCATCAGCGTCGCGAACAGGTCCCGGCGAATCGCCTGCTTGATGTCCTCGGCGGCGCGGATGCCCGCCGCCTCGCCGATCCAGGCCAGCAGCGCGCGTGCGGCGACCAGGCCGAGCAGCACCAGGATCGCCGCCGCCTGCGACGAACTGGCCACCTGATCGATGATGGCGCGATGCAGGATCGTGGCGAGCCAATAGGCCTGCGCCACGGTAAGGCAGGCGCTGACGAGCGGCACCAGGATGGCGATGCCCATGGCGCGACGGCCGACACGCCCCCGCGTCCTCAGCCATTTCGCCTCGATTGCCGGGGGACGGACAGCTTTTTCTGAAGCTGTGGTAGATTCGACGGTGTTCATGCACCCAGTCTTACAGTGTAGGCGATCATTTGGGCCTCCCCCTGTGCCAATCGACCGCACGCGACCGGTCGCTGCATTGATTTCGCTCAATGTTAGAGGCCTTATAGATCGGTAGTTTTTAAATCCTGGCGACTCAAAAGGTATAGGCCATGATTGATATCGATATTGTCACCCTGTCGAGGCTGCAGTTCGCGGCCACGGCGATGTATCATTTTCTTTTCGTTCCCCTGACGCTCGGGCTCTCTTTCCTGATGGCGATCATGGAGAGCGTCTACGTTATGACCGGCCGCGAAATCTGGCGGCGAATGACCCTATTCTGGGGAACCTGCTTCGGTATCAACTTCGCCATGGGCGTTGCTACCGGCGTCGTCATGGAATTCCAGTTCGGCATGAACTGGTCCTATTACAGCCACTATGTCGGCGACATTTTCGGCGCGCCGCTGGCCCTCGAAGGGCTGATGGCCTTCTTCCTCGAGGCGTCGTTCGTCGGCCTGTTCTTCTTCGGCTGGGACCGCATGTCCAAGGTCGGACATCTGATCGTCACCTGGCTGGTCGCCTTTGGCGCGAATTTCTCGGCGCTCTGGATCCTGGTCGCCAATGGCTGGATGCAGCATCCGGTCGGCGCCGTCTTCAATCCTGATACGATGCGCATGGAAGTCACCGACTTCATGGCCGTCGTGTTCAACCCGGTGGCCCAGGCCAAGTTCGTCCACACGGTGAGCGCGGGCTACGTCACCGGCGCCATGTTCGTGATGGCCGTCAGCTCCTGGTACCTGCTGCGTGGCCGCCACCAGGAATTCGCCAAGCGCTCCATGGCCGTTGCCGCCAGCTTCGGCCTCGCCGCGGCGCTGTCCGTCGTCGTGCTCGGTGACGAGAGCGGCTATGTGACGACCGAAAACCAGAAGATGAAGATCGCCGGCATGGAAGCCATGTGGCACACCGAGCCGGCGCCGGCCGCGATCAACGTCATCGCCTTCCCCAACATGGAGAAGCAGGAAAACTCCTTCGCCATCAGCGTCCCCTACCTGCTGGGCCTGATCGGCACCCGCTCGCTGACGACCGAACTGCCCGGTATCCTCAACCTGGTGGATTCCGCGCATGAGAGGATCCGGGACGGCATCGAAGCTTACGTCGCGCTGCAGACGGTCCGCGCCAACCCCGCCGACAGCGAAGCCCGCGCCGTGTTCGACGCCAAGTGGCCGAACCTCGGCTATGGCCTGCTGGTCAAGCAGTTCCGCACCGACATCGAGAACGCCACGCCGGAAGACATCACCAAGGCAGCGAATTCGACCATCCCGAACGTGCCGGTGCTGTTCTGGAGCTTCCGCGTGATGGTGGGCCTCGGCTTCTACTTCATCGCCTTCTTCGGCGCCGCCTTCTGGATCGCATCGCGGCACAAGCTCGGCGAGAAGCGCTGGACGCTGTGGCTGGCGCTGTTCAGCCTGCCGCTGCCCTGGCTCGCGATCGAATGCGGCTGGTTGCTGGCCGAGTATGGCCGCCAGCCCTGGGCGATCGAAGGCGTGTTGCCGACCTTCTACGCGGCATCGGGGCTCACGCTCTGGGATCTCGCCATCAGCCTCGCCCTGTTCCTGGCCATCTACACCGTGCTGGCGATCATCGAGGTCGTGCTGATGGTCAAGACTATCAAGAAGGGACCGCTGGACCATAACCCCTTCGAGTCCGCTCCTGCGGGTGCCGGTGTCCTGCCGGTGACGGCAGCCGCCGCTCCGAAGCTCTGATCCGCGAGGTATGCGATGAGTAACATTGTGCCTATCGACTATGAGACGCTCCGCCTCCTCTGGTGGATGCTCCTCGGCATCCTGCTGATCGGCTTCGCGGTCATGGACGGCTTCGATCTCGGCATCGGCGCCCTCCTCCCGTTCGTCGCCAAGACGGACGAAGAACGGCGTATCGTGATCAACGTCGTCGGGCCGGTCTGGGAAGGCAACCAGGTCTGGCTGATCCTGGGCGGCGGCGCCATTTTCGCCGCCTTCCCCCTGCTCTATGCCGTGTCGTTCTCCGGCCTCTATCTGGCGATGATGGTGATCCTGATCGCCCTCATCCTGCGGCCCGTCGGCTTCAAGTATCGCAGCAAGATCGGCGATACCGGCTGGCGCTCGAAGTGGGACATGGTGCTTTGCTTCTGCGGCACCGTCCCGGCCCTGATCCTCGGCGTTGCCGTCGGCAACGTGCTGCTCGGCCTGCCCTTCGAGCTCGACGGCACGATGCGGACCTTTTATCGCGGCAACTTCTTCCAGCTGCTGACGCCGTTCGCGCTTCTGGCCGGCCTCGTCAGCCTCTCCATGCTGATCATGCATGGCGCGGCGCTGCTGACCTGGAAGACCTCGGGCCCGATCGCCGACCGCGCCCGTACCTATGGCCGGTGGGCGGCGCTCGCCGCGATCGTGCTGTTCGCACTGGCCGGCGTCTGGATCGCCTACGGCATTGGCGGGCATGTGATCACCAGCGTCATCGATCCGAACGGACAGTCCAACCCACTCGGCAAGACGGCGATGGTCGAGACCGGCGCCTGGCTCGCCAACTACAAGACCTATCCCTGGATGATGATCGCGCCGATCGCGGGCTTCGTCGGCCTGGTGCTCGCCGTCGTCGGCTTCACCATCCGCAAGCCGGCCCTCACCTTCATCACCTCGGGACTGGGCGTCTTCGGCATCATCGCGACGGCGGGCGTCTCGCTCTTCCCGTTCCTGCTGCCGTCCTCGATCAACCCCAATGCCGGCCTGACGATCTGGGACGCCTCGTCCTCGCATCTGACGCTCTGGATCATGCTGCTCTCGACCGGCTTCTTCCTGCCGATCATCCTGCTCTACACGGCCTTCATCTACCGGGTCATGCGCGGCAAGGTGACGGGAGACAGCATGGCCAAGAACCCCAACGCCTACTGAGTGGAGGACGACGCAATGTGGTACTTTTCCTGGATCCTCGGCCTCAGCCTGGCCTGTGCCTTCGGCATCCTCAACGCCATGTGGTACGAGCTGCGCGACGACCGGCTGAAGGGTCGCATCGCGATCACCCCGGCCGAAGACTAACCGGCTGATCGGCGCGACCATCGCGCCGGCCAACGACACCAGCGACCGCCTTGCGCGATCTTCGGATCCCGCCTGGCGGTCGTTTCGTTTGGGGGCCGCTATTCGAAGAAGCCGAGCCGTTTCAGCAGCAGCAGGGTGCAGCCCGAGGCCAGGCCGCCGATCAGCGACGCGCCGATCCAGCCATGCGCGCCCTCGAGAAAGGGGAGACCGCCGGTGTTCATGCCGAAGAAGCCGGTGACCAGCGTCGGCGGCATCAGCAGCGCCGTCATGACCGACAGCACATAGAGATGCCGGTTGCTGATTGTGGCCAGCTTCGCCGCGATCTCGTCCTGCAGGAAGCGCGCGCGGTCCTGCACCTCCTGCACTTCCTGGTCGAGCGTCTCGATCCGGCGCAAGAGCCGTTCCGCTGCCGCGCGCGAGGCGACATGGCTGCCGTCGACGTGTTCATCCTCGGCGAATTCGCGCAGGATGCTGCGCAGGCCTGATAGCTGGCGGTGCAATTTCACGGCCGTGCGCCGCAACGGTCCAAGCCGGCGCGATTCGTCATGCAGGCGCTCGTCGAGTACGCGATCCTCGATCGAATCGGCCTCCGTCCGCGAAGCGCGCAGCGTTTCCGCGATGGCGCGCAGAACCTGCTCGATCATCACCTCGAACAGGGCGACCGGTCCGCCGACGGGATGGCCGCTGTCGATCTTCGTCCGCGTCAGAGCGGCGGCGCGGACCGGATGGCGGCGACCGGAAACCAGATAGCCCGGGCCAAAGGCGAAGCGCATCGGCACCGTGCGATCGCTGTCCTCGTCGGGATCCTGCAGCGTGTCGGAGAAGCGGCCCCACACCGAGGACGCGTCATATTCAAGCGCGGGATAATCGTCCGGGCTCAGGAGCAGCCGTCGCGCCTGCGGCCCGAGCCAGTCGATGCCGGCGATCCAGTCGCGCGCCAGCCTGTCGACGAAGTCGAGGTGGACCCACAGGAACCCCTCGCCCGGCGCGAGCGGCCGGATGCAGGCATCGAACGCCACCGGCGCCGCCTGCCCCTTGCCGTCGAAGCGATACGCCCAGATCACGCCCGACACGGGCCGCGCCATCCGGTCAGCCGGCAATGGATTTTCTCGGTGACTCATGGGTCGTCGGGCTATTCAAGATCGGTCGGGCGGAGCGCCGCATGGCATCACTGCGACAGCAGCCATGACAGAACGATGACAGTCGCGAGGCGGGACTGGATTTCCGTTGTCGAGGGCCTGCGCCCCAGCCATGATCGCATCAAACCTCCGGCAGCTGGCGGACAGGCATATGCAGAACGACCCGCGATCGCACGGCCTCTGGGAGCGGACGGCTCCCCCGTCTCCCGTCACGACGGCGCTTTCCCGCGCCCTGACGGCGGACGTGGTGGTGGTCGGCGGCGGCTATACCGGCCTTTCGACCGCGCTGCATGCGGCCCAGGACGGACTCGACGTGGTGCTGCTGGAAGGCGTCGAATTCGGTTTCGGCGGCTCCGGACGGAATGTAGGCCTGGTCAATGCCGGCATGTGGGTCATGCCCGATGACCTGCCGGCGGCCCTCGGTCCCCTCTATGGCGACCGCCTGCTCGACCTGCTCGGCAACGCGCCGAAGCTCGTCTTCGAACTCGTCCGTGCGCATGACATCGCCTGCGAACTGGAGATGGCGGGAACGCTGCATTGCGCCGTGGGCGGCAAGGGGCTGATCGAAATCCAGCAGCGTGCCGCACAATGGGGCGCGCGTGGCGCGGCGGTGCGCCTGCTCGATGCGACCGAAACGGCGGCCAAGCTCGGCAGCCGCGCCTATGCCGGATCGCTGCTCGACATGCGCGCCGGAACGGTTCAGCCGCTGGCCTATGTGCGCGGCCTCGCCCATGCCGCCATCCGCGTCGGCGCGCGGCTGTTCACCCAGAGCCCGGTCCGCCAGGCCGAGAAGGTCCCGACGGGCTGGCGCGTGACCACGGATCGCGGCAGCGTCACCGCGCGCTGGGTCGTCGTGGCGACCGACGCCTATACCAACATGCCCTGGCCCGAAATCCGGACCGAGCAGGTGCACCTGCCCTATTTCAACTTCGCCACCGTGCCGCTCAGTGCGGAACTTCGCCAGTCGATCCTGCCGGAGCGCCACGGCGCGTGGGATACGAAGGAGGTCCTGACCTCGTTCCGATTCGACCGCGCCGGCCGGCTGGTGTTCGGCAGCGTCGGCGCCTTGCGCGGCACCGGGGCTGCGGTGCACCGGGCCTGGGCCAAGCGGGCCCTCGCCAAGATCTATCCGCAGATCGGCGATATCGACTTCGAGGCCGAGTGGTACGGGCAGATCGGCATGACCGATAACAGCCTGCCGCGCTTCCACAGGCTGGCCGAGAACGTCATCGCCTTCTCGGGCTATAATGGCCGCGGCATTGCGCCGGGCACCGTATTCGGCCGGGTGCTGGCCGACCATATCGCCGGCCGGATCGCGGAGGCCGATCTGCCGCTGCCGGTCACAAAGCCACAGGAGGTGCGCTTGCGTCGCCTCAAGGAAGCCTATTACGAAGTGGGGGCGCAGATCGCCCATCTCGCCGATGCCCGGCTCTGAACATCCGCGCGGAAGCCACGGAATTCGAGGAAACACCATGACCATCGCCATCCAGAACACCCTCGCGACCGAGGTCGATGCCCTGCTTTCCGGGATGGGGGTCACCGCCGCGCGAACGGGCGGCACGCTCGCCGTGCATTCGCCGATCACAGGCGAGGAACTGGAGCGCCTAGTCGAGATCGACGCAGCCCGCGCCAAGGCGGCGATCGACGCGGCGCACACCGCCTTCCTCGCCTGGCGCAATGTCCCGGCGCCGAAGCGCGGCGAACTGGTGCGCCTGCTCGGCGAGGAACTGCGCGCCCATAAGGCGGCGCTTGGCCGCCTCGTCTCGATCGAGGCCGGCAAGATCGTTTCCGAAGGCCTCGGCGAGGTGCAGGAGATGATCGACATCTGCGATTTCGCCGTCGGCCTGTCGCGCCAGCTCTACGGCCTGACCATCGCCACCGAGCGCAGCGACCACCGCATGATGGAGAGCTGGCATCCGCTCGGCGTCACCGGCATCATTTCGGCCTTCAACTTCCCCGTCGCCGTCTGGTCCTGGAATGCGGCGCTGGCGCTTGTCTGCGGCAACAGCGTCGTCTGGAAGCCGTCTGAGAAGACGCCGCTGACGGCGCTCGCGACCTCGGCTCTGTTCGAGCGTGCGCTCAAACGCTTCGTCGACGAAGGCGGCATCGCGCCGGAGGGCCTCTCCGCCCTGCTGATCGGCGGTCGCGAGATCGGCGAAGTGCTGGTAGACCATCCGCGCGTGCCGCTGGTCTCGGCCACCGGCTCGACCGCGATGGGCCGCATCGTCGGCCCGCGCCTCGCCGGCCGCTTCGCCCGCGCCATCCTGGAGCTGGGCGGCAACAATGCTGCCATCATCTGCCCCTCGGCCGATCTCGACCTGACGCTGCGCGGCGTCGCCTTCGCCGCCATGGGCACGGCGGGCCAGCGCTGCACGTCGCTGCGACGCCTGTTCGTGCATGACAGCATCTATGACAGCTTCGTGCCGCGACTGAAGCAGGCCTATGGGTCGGTGACGATCGGCAACCCGCTCGAATCCGGCACGCTGGTCGGCCCGCTGATCGACGCGGCCGCCTATAAGGGCATGCAGTCGGCGCTCGACGCCGCCAAGGGCGCTGGCGGCAGCGTCACCGGCGGCGAACGGGTGGATGGGGACAAGGCGTCCAACGCCTTCTATGTGCGCCCGGCCATCGTCGAAATGCCGGAGCAGAGCGGGCCGGTGGCGCATGAGACCTTCGCGCCGATCCTCTATGTGATGCGCTATTCGGAGTTCGAGGAGGCGCTGGAATTGCACAACGACGTGCCGCAGGGCCTATCCTCGTCGATCTTCACCAATGACCTGCGCGAAGCCGAGACGTTCCTGTCGGTGCGCGGCTCGGATTGCGGCATCGCTAACGTCAATATCGGCCCGTCCGGTGCCGAGATTGGAGGCGCTTTCGGTGGCGAGAAGGAGACGGGCGGCGGGCGCGAATCCGGCTCCGACGCCTGGAAGGCCTATATGCGCCGCGCCACCAACACCATCAATTACGGCAAGACGCTGCCTCTGGCGCAGGGCGTCAAGTTCGACGTCGCCTGACGCACGACGCAAAAAGGCCCCGGCCGGAAGATCCGGCCAGGGCCCTGTATATCGTCAATGATAGGTCCTGTAGATCAGGCCTTGTCGACGACGTTCTTGACGGCGTCCTTGGCCTTGCCAACAGCCTGCTGGGCTTCGCCCTTGACTTCCTGAGCCTTGCCCTCGGCGCGCAGGCGATCATTATCAGTCATCTTGCCAACACCCTGCTTCACGTTGCCGGCTGCTTCGTTGGCGAGGCCCTTGATCTTGTCGCTCGTGCTGCTCATCGTGCATTCCTCGTGTTGTTATTACGGGGAGACAACCGCTCAGCCGATCGATGGTTCCGCCATCGGCGCTAATTTTCGATTTCGAGCCGTCGGCTCGCAGGCCCAGGGGGCCACGACGCTACCTAGATTGCTGTGGGGGGCGCCAAAACGAAAGAACCCGCCGGTTAGGGCGGGTTCTTTGTAGGCTGGTTGCGGGGACCAGATTTGAACTGATGACCTTCAGGTTATGAGCCTGACGAGCTACCGGGCTGCTCCACCCCGCGTCACGCGCTTCGTCTTTCGTCGTCGCGCAGTGGTGATATAGGGGGTCGAACCCCGAATGAGAACCCCAATTCGAAATTTAATCGGCTTTATACACCGCGATCCATTCAACCCGGTTTGCCCCACACAGCACGCCAGGCAAGCCCTACGGCGAGCCATCTCTGGCGGCGCCAGTGTCGGTTGCCGCGCGTATCCTGCTCCGCGGCGAGGACTTGGGCCGGGTGGACGGTCGTCCAAGGCCATGCCGCTCAGCCGGAAAACGCCTCCATCAGGATGAACGTGCCGTCCTGCCGCTGATGCGCGTTGATCAACGGCACGAGACGCGTGAAGTGCTCCGTAGCGCAGTGGATGTCGAGGGCCGCGCGGTCGGGCCACGTCTCGATGAAGATGAAATGTCCCGGATCCTTCTGGTCAATGAAGAGATCATAGGCGATGCAAAGGGGCTCCTGACGCGTGAGCTCCACCAATTCGCGATAGAACGGCAGCACGATTTCCACGGCCTCGGGCTGAATGAAATCCTGCGCAATGACTTTGAGCACGAGTGGTTCTCCGTCTAACGGCTGTATGAAGGGGTCCTGATAGACAGCAACTCGTTCCCCAAACAAGCCGCCAGCCGGCGACAGGACCGATATCCCTGACTACGGGTCCGCGCCCTTCCTCACCGAGGCAGGGCGCCGGCGGCAATCGCTATCGGCAGAACGCCCTGCAGCGGCTCGCGGATAGCCGGGGTGCCGGCCAGGACCGCATTGCCCTGCAGCAGCCCGTCCCGGGCGGTGAAGTCGCTCACCCAGCCGCCGGCCTCCTCGACCAGAAGCAAGCCGGCGAGCACGTCCCAGCTGTGCAGGAACAGTTCGCAATAGCCGTCGATGCGGCCGCAGGCGACCTGGGCCAGCCCGATCGCCGCCGAGCCGTTCTGCACAAAGGCGAAGTCGCTCTCCAGCAGCCGGCCAACCAGCGCCACGTAGTCGGCCAAGGGGCGCTTCGACGAATAGCCGGCGTCGATGAGGGCGTCGGTTACACCCCGGGTGGGCCGCACGCGGATCGGCTGCCCGTTGCAGGTCGCGCCGAAACCGCGCCGCGCCACGAACATCTCGTCCAGGACGGGATTGTAGACGACGCCGCTCTCGGTGCGCCCCTCCGCGTGAAAGGCGATCGAGACGGCGAAATGGGGGATCCGGCGGGCGAAATTCGTGGTGCCGTCGATCGGATCAATCACCCAAAGGTTCGGAGCCGCGCTGCCACCCGACTCCTCGGTCAGGATGCCATCCTCCGGAAAGGCCTGCCGCAGCCGCTCGATCAGGAACCGGTCGATCTCGAGATCGGCCTGCGTGACAAGGTCATGCGCGCCCTTCTCCGTCGCCTGGATACGGTCGCCCGAGTGGAAGTAGCGCCGAGCGATGCCCCCCGCCTCGCGCGCGATCTCCTGGGCAAAGGCGTGGCGGCGGGCGATGTCGAGGCTGTTCATGGCCTGAATCCTTCGAGGGAGAATGGGGGCAAAAGGCCGTCGTGCTATTTCAGCCGGCTGAGCCGGGCTTCGAGCGAGGCGCGCACGTCCTCTTCCGCGCCATCCAGCAGCGCAATCAGCGCCTTCGTCGTGGCAGCGGGATCGCGCTGCTCGATCGTCTCGACGATGCGCCGATGCAGGCCGAGCGAATGGACCTGCCCGGCCGGATTGTCGTCGGTCAGGCGGAAGCTGATCACCAGCGCGGTTTCGATCAGGGCCGAGAGCGAGCCGATCAGTTCATTGCCGGACATGTGCAGGATCGCCTGGTGGAAGGCGAGGTCCGGCACGGCGAAACGCTCGCCGTCGCTGCCGGCTTGCTCCATCTCGTCGAGCAGCGCGCGCAGCTCCGCGATCTGTTCCGCGGAAGCGCGTTCGGCCGCCAGCGCGCCGGCCATCGGCTCGATCGCCCGGCGCAGTTCGAACAGCGAGCGCGCCTCCTCGGCCGTCGTCCGGGCGCTGAAGCGCCAGAGCAGCACGTCGGGATCAAGGAAGTTCCAGTCCTTGCGGGGGCGGACCCGCGTGCCGGTGCGCGGCCGCATCTCGACCATGCCCTTGCCCGCCAGCACCTTGACGACCTCGCGCAGGCCGGTGCGGCTGGCGCCAAAAGCGGCGCTCCAGTCGTCGCCATTCGGCAACTGGTCGCCAGGCACCAGTTCGCCGCGGACGATGCTGAGGCCGATCTCGTTGAGCAGCCGCGCGTGCAGTCCGGAACGGGCCGAGCCCTCGATGCGGGGTCGCGTCCGGGAGGCCCTCGAGAGGGCGTCGCCATTCTTCATATCATTCACACTATTCACAAGACTGTCATGCCCCGGCCCTATTAAGCACACCATCCACCCCGCATCCAGAGTATTCGATACGAAGACGCATAAATAGTAATCCATACTCAAGTAAATATATGAATAGATAGAATCCGACCGGGCTATGCCGAAGGATTTCTTCTGCATGATTGCCGCGAACGCGGATGATCCGAACTTCACACCTTGCTGATTGGATCATTTCAGCAAGGAAACCACACCCGAGTTGAATTTTTCCACCGTCGAGGGCTGCCGCTGTCGGGGAACGATATCGCGCGAGCTGAGAAATCGACGCAATGCACCAACAGGAATGCCACCAATGCCATCCATGATGATCGACACAGCCGGCGAAGCCGCCCGCCGTTCGGCCCCGCATCACCGCCGCCTTGCCGCCCTGAAGCATACGGCGGCCGCCACCCTGCTCTGGTCCACCGCCCTCGCCGCGACGTCGCTGCCGGCTTTCGCGGTCGAGCCCTGGATCATGGTCGAGCGCAACTTCTTCCTGGGCGCCGACCCCGCGCGCGGCCAAGGCGTCACTTCGGACGGCACCTATTGGTATTTCTCGGGCACCCATTCGCTCGAGATCGCCGACAGCAACTTCAACACCGTCTCGATCAACCCGGAAGCGATCGCGAACGTGTTGAAGATCCCGTCTGAGCTCTCGGATGCGGGCCTGAACCACATCGGCGACATCGATTACGCCAACGGGCTGCTCTACATCTCGCTCGATTCCAGCAACCGGGATCCGGTGACCAACCTGAAATACAACAACCCGGTCTTTGCCATCTATGATGCGAAGACGCTGGAATATACCGGCAAGGCCTATGCGCTCAATCCGCCGGGCGGCACGGTCGATATCGCCAGCTGGGTGGCGGTAGACGCCAAGGCCGGCCTCGCCTATGGCATGGCCTACGACAACGCCACGCAGATCGCCGTCTACAACCTCGCCGATTTCAGCTTCAAGGAATACCTGCCCCTGTCCCAGGTTGTCGACCAGGCGCAAGGCGGCAAGATCCTCAATGGCTGGATGTATTTTTCGAGCGACGACGCCGAGAAGACGCTGAGCCGCGCCAATCTCAAGACCGGCGAGGTCGAGATCCTCGGCAATCTGAAGCTCGGCGCCGAGCAGGAAATCGAGGGCCTCTCCTTCAAGTGGACGAAGGACGGCTGGTCGCTGAACGTCCTCGACCGCGAGGAGAGCTTTCCCGGCAATGGCGAGGAAGGCGTCGCCTTCTACAAGTATCTGCGCCCTTATGGAAATACGCTGTCCGGCGAGATCCATGCCGACATCAAGGGTGGCCTGATCGAGGACAGCCGCTATGTCCGCGACGCGGCCAACCGCCGTATCCGCTCCGCCTTCGACGCGATCGCGACGCCATCGTCTATGACCGCCACTTTTGACGCCAACGGCCTGCATGCCGCGCCCGCCAACACGGACGGCATCGTGATCTGGGGCGAGGCGCTGGCCATGACGGCGGATGCCAAGGCCTCCGGCGACGCCGCCGATTTCGGCCGCAACTCTGCCGGCTTCGTGGCGGGCGTCGATGCACCGGTCGGCGGCTGGCGTCTCGGTATGCTGGGCGGCTACAGCCATTCCAGCTTCGACGTCGACGATCGCGCCTCGTCGGGTTCGAGCGACAATTACGACATCGGCGTCTATGCCGGCACGCAGTGGGGCGCGCTCGGCTTCCGCTCCGGAGCCATGTATGGCTGGCACGAGATCGACACGCGCCGCAACGTCGCCTTCCCGGCGTTCAGCGAATCGCTTTCCGCCGATTACAACGCCGCGACGGCGCAGGTCTTCGGCGAGCTCGCCTATCGCCTCGACATGGGCAAGAGCGCGATCGAGCCCTTCGTGAACCTCGCTTATGTCCATCTCGACACGGACGGCTTCTCCGAGACGGGCGGCACGATCGCGGCGCTTTCGACCGACGACTCGACCACGGAAAACACCTTCTCGACCTTCGGTGCCCGTGCCTCGACGACGTTCGATCTCGGCAAGACCAAGACCGCCCTGCACGGCATGCTCGGCTGGCAGCACGCCTATCAGGACGTGACGCCTGTCTCCAGCTTCGCCTTCGGCACCGGCGCCTCGTTCGACATTGCGGGCGTGCCGATCGCCAGGGATGCACTGGCGGTGGAAGCCGGCTTCGGCGTCTCGCTGACGGAAAGCGCCACGCTCGGCGCGTCCTATTCCGGCCAGATCGCCAGCGACGTCCAGGCGCACGCGTTCAAGATCAACTTCGACGTGAAGCTCTAGCCGCAGATAGCCGGTCCCACGGAACGGGACCAGCTCGGAGCAGACAGGAGGAAGCCCCGGATCCCGCGATCCGGGGCTTCTTCATGAGCGGTGCCACAACACATCGGGGTGCCTCGCCCGAGCCGTCAGCGGGCATCCGTGGGCTTTATTCCTGACGGCGTACCATCCGGTTTCATGCCGTACCGGCGATAGAGTTCCTGCTCGTCGCGCGCCAGTTGGGCCTCCATGCGCGCATTGGCGCTTCGGGCCATGGCATTGCGCCCGGCCAGGGCTACCGGCGCCTTGACGAAGCTGGAAAGCCCCGTGGGATCGGCGGAGGCGGCCAAGCTCGTTGCGCCCTGTGCCGCGCCGAAGGCTACCGCCTCGGCTTCCAGCTGCTTCTCCAGCGCGCGTGTCTTGTCCGAGACATTCGCGCCCTTGAAACTCGACGCGGAACTCTGGCAGGCGGCCGTACCGCCCGCGGCGACGAGCAGCAGCGCCGCCCGAAAAACCTGGCCATTCCAATAGATAGGCACGATCGCGACCTCTGGGTTTAAAGACAGGCTCGGCACAGGAGGCCGGTGGCTAGTAACAGGCGACGC
This sequence comes from Kaistia sp. UC242_56, assembly GCF_044452255.1. Lineage (NCBI taxonomy): Bacteria > Pseudomonadati > Pseudomonadota > Alphaproteobacteria > Hyphomicrobiales > Kaistiaceae > Kaistia > Kaistia sp. UC242_56. The sequence continues at coordinate 2,012,625 of NZ_JBIOAN010000002.1, read as the reverse complement.
TGAAGGGCGCCTGGCTCGCCATTGCCGCGCCGCTTACCGGCCCCATGGCGCGCGCCGCCAGCGCACCGCCCGACCCCGCAAAGCTGACCGCCGCCATCGCGGCCGTGGTCGCCATGTGCGTCGCCTGAACCGCCTTTCCATGGGCCTGAATCTGGTCGACGCAGGATCGCGCGGAGGCATAGCCCCGGGCGCGTTCCCTATCCTCCGCCGTGCCGCCGGGGCGGCTGGCCGCAGCCTCGGCAGCGGCCTGCCGGGTGGTCAGGTCGGCGCGAACGGCATTCATCCGCGCATCGCTGGTGCAGCCGGCCGCGAACAGGCAAAGACCGGCGGTGAGAAGCCATTGCGCGCTCATGCCGCCGCCCCTTTCCGAGGCGTCGATGCGTAGATCGCGACCAGCAGCCCTCCGACCACGGTGATGTGTTCCATGGCGACATGGAACTCCAGCGTCTTCAGGGGCTCTTCCATCGCCCAGAAATTGTGGGCGATCGGAATCGTCAGGAGGGTGAAGACCGCCAGGGCTCCGGCGCCCAGCCATGTCCAGCGGTTAAGGATGACCAGCAGCGAACCGCCGAGTTGAACCGCCACGGTTGCCACGTAGAACAGCATTGCCGGCTCAAGACCGAAATGCTGCATCTCGGCAAGGCCGGCATCCATGTCCAGAAGCTTCGCGAGGCCGCTGGCCCAGAACATGAAGGTGAGCAGCGCACGGGCGACATAGCCTGCCCAGGGCCTGCGGAGGATGGCGGACGGAGTATCCAGCCACCGCGCTGCCGAGGCGACCGGGTTCTCCGGGCCGGATTCATTCGATATTTCAAGGCTCATCGTGGTCTCGCTTTGGTCCGTTGCCATGCCCTTGCCCCGGTCGGCCGCGGACAAAGCTCCGCCGGCGACGGATGCAGGTGCGTCCGAAGGAAAAAACCTGGTTATGTCTGGCCCCCGATTGCCCCGGGAGGTTGGGCGCCGATAGCGTCGCGCCCTATTGGCCGGCCTCGAAAGGGCTGGCCTCGTCGAGCAATAGCGAACCCGATCGCGGCATCGAAGGGCCAATTAGCTACAATTCTTCGGCTAATTTCCTGCTCGATCGCCGAAGGCGGCCAGGTGTGACCTCGGTCGCAGCGAAGTGCGCCGGGACGTGGCAATGCCTTATGGTTGAAACACAGAGTGGTCCTGTTCCCGCGGTCGGAATCCAAACCCATGCACAAGAGCGAGGTCGCGCGCCGCGACATCTCCAATGACGTCCTTGAGATCGAAGATCATGCGGAGGTGGCGCTCGATCCGGAGCAGCGGGCGCTGCTGGCCTCGGACGTCTCATGGCTCGAATACCGCGCCGAATTCCGCCGGCAGATGATCCAGCAGGGTTTTCTCAAGCATCCTTGGCGGAGCATCTTCGAAGCCGACATGATCTTTACCCTGATCGGCCACAAATGGCTGCAGGGAGAGATCCTGACCGTCAAGCAGGTGGCAACCTACTTCGAGGCCTTCACCAGCGACGTCACGATTACCCGGCACATCGACGACATGGTCGCTTCCGGCACGCTGGTGCGCACGCCCGACCCCAAGGATCGCCGCCGCCTGCTGCTGATGCCGACGCAAAGGCTGTTCGAGATCGGCCGCATCTTCCTGCAGGCGCGCAAGGAAATCGCCCGCCGGCATGGCTACGTCTATGACCCGGCTCGCGCGAGCGCCGGCGAATAGGCCTCAAATTGCAATCGATCGGCTTTGATCGCGCCGATCCGCATCCCTAGGCATGGCTGTCACCAGCAACAGGAAAGCGTTCATGCTGAAGCGTCTGATCGCCATGTCATCCCTTCTCGCCGCGATTGTTCCGGTCCCGGCAGCGCTCGCCGATGGGGCGGCCTGTTCGTGCCGCCATCTCGAGAGCATCCAGCAGGAACTCAGGAACGCGGAAGCCCTGCTCAAGATCCAGCAGAAGATCCGCGACCAGCTCGAGACAATCGAAGCGCCTCTGATCGAGGCCAAGAAGACGCCGACCCATCCTGATTCCGACGTCAACATCTACGATCGCTCGATCCGGGAACGCACGCGGATCCTGGCCGGCTTCACCCTGCCCCACCCGCAGGTCAAGGGCTACACCGGCCCCAGCAACGTCAAGATGCCGTTTGGAACCTGCGAACAGTCGGCCTCGGATCTCGAAGCGCTGAAATCGGGCTCCCAGTGCAAGGAACTGGCGGATATCAACCTCGCGCATGAAAACGCGCACGGGGCCGAATGCCGGGCCGCGGGCGCCAGCGAATACTGGAAGCGCCTGCCGAGCAAGATGGCCGCCGAGGAGGTCGTGCGCTACACCGAGCAGATCGCCGCTCTCCGCGCGCTGCTCAAGAAGGTGCTCGACGAAGGCGAAATGACAGTGGAAGCCCGGCTGGAGCCGCGGATCCAGGGGCCGCAGTTCGACGTCACCTATCTCTACCAGACCGGCCCGATCGAGCTGAAAGGCAAGAGTTCGCCCGGTTCCGATCAATGGTCGCTGGACGGCAAGGGCGTCCAGATCGGCCGGATCGGCAAGATGCGCCTGGCCGGCATGACCTGCACCTCTTCGGGTCAGCTCAATACCAAGGTCAACCTCACCCTGGAGACGGACGGCCTGACCATGGCGCTGAAGGGCAAGACGACCAGCGCGCCGGGCGACGTCAAGGTCCAGTGCCGCGGCGGCCACGGCATGTCGATGCGGCCGCAGGGCGAATTAAGCGGCGGCTCCTATTTCGCGGACCAGGACATGCGGACGGAATCTACGATGTCCCGCGACGTCAAAAGCATGGATTTTGCGAAGCTCCTGGCCCAGGGCGGCCTGTCGGCGAGCGGCACGGAGACGATCAAGGTGAAGCTGATCTGCCCGGGCGACTGACCCGACAAGAAGGCCTGGCCGACAACCCTCCAAAACGAAAGAACCCGCCGGTTAGGGCGGGTTCTTTTTAGGCTGGTTGCGGGGACCAGATTTGAACTGATGACCTTCAGGTTATGAGCCTGACGAGCTACCGGGCTGCTCCACCCCGCGTCAAGCGCGGCGACTGATGTCGTCGCGCAGTGGTGATATAGACGGACCCCCCTCGCTTGTGAACCCCGGCTAAACAACTATTCGCCGTCGTCCACAGGCTCGCCGGTGCGTCCTGCCGATCAGGCCGGCAGGTTCAGGCGGATGTGCAGCTCGCGCAGCGCCTTCGGCGTCGGATCGCTCGGTGCGCCCATCAGCAGGTCTTCCGCCTGCTGGTTCATCGGGAACAGCGTGATCTCGCGCAGGTTCTGCGCGCCGCAGAGCAGCATGACGATGCGGTCGACGCCGGCAGCCATGCCGCCATGCGGCGGCGCGCCGTACTGGAACGCGCGGTAGAGACCGCCGAAATCGCGCTCGACATCCTCACGCGACCGGCCGACCAGCTCGAATGCCTTGACCATCGTCTCCGGCAGCTGGTTGCGGATCGAACCCGAAGCGATCTCGAAGCCGTTGCAGACGGCGTCATACTGATACGCCTTGATCGTCAGCGGATCCTGGTTGTTGAGCGCCTCAATGCCGCCCTGCGGCATCGAGAAGGGGTTATGCGCGAAATCGAGCGTCTTCGTTTCCTCGTCCCATTCGTAGAACGGGAAATCGACGATCCAGCAAAGCTCGAACCGGTCCTTGTCGACGAGGTTCAGATCGGTGCCGACGCGCGTGCGCGCATCGCCGGCGAACTTGTAGAACTTCGCGGGATCGCCGGCGACGAAGAAGACGGCATCGCCATCGTCGAGGCCGAGCTGCTGGCGGACGGCCTCGGTGCGCTCCGGACCGATGTTCTTGGCGACGGGACCGGCCCCCTCGAGCGCGCCGTTCTCGGTGCGCCAGAAGATGTAGCCGAGGCCCGGCTGGCCCTGCTGCTGCGCCCAGGAGTTCATCCGGTCGCAGAAGGCTCGGCTACCGCCGGTCTTGGCCGGGATCGCCCAGACCTCCGCCTTGGGATCCGCCTCGATCATGCGCGCGAACACCTTGAAGCCGGAACCGGCGAAATGCTCGGTAACCGCCTGCATCTCGATCGGGTTGCGCAGGTCGGGCTTGTCCGAACCATAGGTGCGGATCGCCGTGTCATAGGGAATGCGGCGGAACTTCTGGCTGACGGGCTTGCCGTCGGCGAACTTCTCGAAGATGCCGCGCAGCACCGGCTCCATCGTGTTCCAGACGTCTTCCTGGGTGACGAAGCTCATTTCGAGGTCAAGCTGGTAGAACTCACCCGGCAGGCGATCGGCGCGCGGATCCTCGTCCCGGAAGCAGGGCGCGATCTGGAAGTAGCGGTCGAAGCCGGCCATCATCAGCAGCTGCTTGAACTGCTGCGGCGCCTGGGGGAGCGCGTAGAACTTGCCGGGATGAATGCGCGACGGCACGAGGAAGTCGCGCGCGCCTTCCGGCGACGAAGCGGTCAGGATCGGCGTCGTATATTCGTGGAAGCCGATCTCGGTCATGCGCTCGCGCATGGTGGCGATGATCTGGGTGCGCTTGACGATGTTGGCGTGCAGCGTCTCGCGGCGTAGGTCGAGAAAGCGGTACTTGAGGCGGATATCCTCGGGATATTCCGGCTCGCCGAACACCGGCAGCGGCAATTCCTTGGCGACCCCCAGGACCTCGATGTCCTGTGCGAACACTTCGATGTGGCCGGTCGACAGGTTGGCGTTGACCGTCTCGGCCGTGCGCTTCTTCACGATGCCGTCGATCTTGATGCACCACTCGGAGCGAACCGCCTCGGCCACCTTGAAGGCGGGCGAGTCGGGATCGCAGACAATCTGCGTCAGGCCGTAGTGGTCGCGCAGATCGATGAACAGCAGGCCGCCATGATCTCGCACGCGATGAACCCAGCCCGAGAGACGGACGGTCTCGCCCGCATGAGTCTCGCGGAGTTGTCCGCAGGTATGGGTGCGATAGCGGTGCATGGTGCTGGAATCCGGTTTGGTCTGGCGTCGACAGGGCGAACGGACAAGCCCCCGGAAGCGGAGGGAATATCGCATACGCGCGCGGAAAAGCGCATGTGGGTCCCGCTTTGTCAAGAACCGGGGCCCGGCGCGCGGCCTTCCCTTGTAATCCCGAAACGGTCGCCTATCTAAGTCTCATCCCAGCCACTGAAACGGACCGCGCGCCGAAAGGCGCTGCAGTTCAAACGATCGGGTCAGGACGGATGTACTCCGGCCCCATCGGTTGGCACGCGACGTACTAGTCGTCGCGCGCCATGGCGGGATATTGGATTGCCCAGGCCCGAAGTCGATGCGAGCGGCGCTTTCTCCTGGCGCCCGCGTCGCCGGAGCCTGGGCTCTCTCCATTTGGGAAGCGCACCTCCCCCCGCGACAAGCCGCCCGGCCTGCGCTATTAGAAGCTTCATGACCGATATCATTACGACAACAGAAGCCCTCGCCGCTGCCTGCGATCGCCTCGCGAAGTTCGAATTTGTCACCGTCGACACGGAGTTCATGCGCGAGACCACCTATTGGCCGAAGCTCTGCATCATCCAGATTGCAAGCACGGACGAAGCGGTGGTCATTGACGCCGAAGCTCCCGGCCTGGATCTCGCCCCCTTCTTCGCCCTGATGGCGAACGAGGCCGTGGTGAAGGTCTTCCACGCCGCGCGGCAGGACATCGAAATCGTCTGGCATCTGGGCGGCATCCTCCCCCACCCGATCTTCGATACGCAGGTCGCCGCCATGGTGTGCGGCTTCGGCGAATCGATCAGCTATGACCAGCTCGTCGGACGCATCACCGGCCACCCGATCGACAAGTCCTCGCGCTTCACCGACTGGAGCCGCCGTCCGCTGACGCCGCAGCAGGTCGAGTACGCCATCGCCGACGTCACCCATCTGCGCGATGTCTACAAGGCGCTGAAGGAAAAGCTCGACAAGGAAAACCGCAACGACTGGGTTGCGGAGGAAATGAATGTCCTGACCTCGGTCGACACCTATCAGGTGGATCCGGCCAATGTCTGGAAGCGCCTCAAGATGCGCATCAAGAAGCCGCTGCAACTGGCTGTGCTGATGGAAGTCGCCGCCTGGCGCGAGCGCGAGGCGCAGGCCCGCGACGTGCCGCGCGGGCGCATCCTGAAGGACGACGCGATCTACGAGATCGCCGAGCAGCATCCTACCACGGCCGAGGCGCTGGCGCGCCTACGCACCATTCCGCGGGGCTTCGAGCGTTCGCGTACGGCCGAGGACATCCTCGCCGCCGTCAAGAAGGCCGTCGACCTGCCCAAGGACAAGCTGCCCAAGGTTCCCAAGGTCAAGCCGGCCTCGGATGGCAATGGCGCGGCCGTCGACCTGCTGAAGGTCCTGCTGAAGATGACCAGCGAGGAGCATGGCGTCGCGGCGCGGGTGATCGCCACGGTGGACGATCTGGAAGCCATTGCCGGCGACAACAATGCCGACGTCCCGCCGCTGCATGGCTGGCGCCGAGAGCTGTTCGGCGAGCAGGCGCTCAAGCTCAAGCGCGGCGACATCTCGCTGCGTCTCGACGGCCGCCGGGTGACGATCGTCAGCGACGCGCCCAAGCCGGCCATCGAGGCCGCCTGAACGGCATCCCTAAGGGTTCGGACTATTCAAAGCGCCGACGGCTCGCCGTCGGCGCTTTCTTTTTATGCGCCCGCTGAGGCGCTCAGACGATTTCTTCGACGACGATGGCCGGCTTCATCGCGCCCAGCTTTGCCAGCTGCGCGACGCGCCGCTGCAGGCGGCTGCCGGCCAGCATGGCGCGGTCCGGCGGCAGGACGAGCGTCAGCTGGTCGCCGCGCGCCTCGATGCGGGTGCGCGAGATGACGCCCGCCATGGCGCCCGAGACGAGATAGGCGACGCGCAGCGCGGCGCCCAGCGCCCGCGCCCGCTCCAGCAGGCGGGTCGTCGCCAGTTCGCGGATGCGCGACGAGATGTGCTCGTCGACCAGTCCCTCGTGGCGATAATAGTTCGCCAGGGCCAGATAGGCGCGGCCGGGATGGTCGATGCCGACGAAGGAGCCATGCGCGATCAGATTGAGACTCTGTTCGCCGCGATAATCGGGATGGGCACGCCAGCCGATATCGGCCATCAGGCAGGCCGCCGTGCGCAGGCGAACCTCCTCGGCCGTCTCCTCGATGCCGATCGCGGCCAGGGCTTGGCCAGTCCAGGGGCCGAGCTCGCGCACATGACCGGGCGAGCGGGAACGAAGCAGAGCCAGTTCCTCGGCCGCCTCGATCAGCGGATCGGCCATCTGGGTCTCTTTGTCGAGCAGGTCGTAGAGCAGGCCCTCGCGGACGCCAAGCGCCGACAAGATGATCATCGACGGCTTCATCGCGCGGATCACCTGCTCCAGCACGATCGCGCCATAGGGCAACAGCAGGCGCCGGCTCTTCGAGACCGCTTCGATCGAATCGAGCGACTCGGCATCGCGGCGGGCGACCATGCGGCAGAAGTCGAGCGCCTCGTCCGCCGGGATCGCATATTCATGCATGATGTGAAGCGGATAGCCCTTCTGGCGCATGTGCAGCCGGGCGAGCGATCGCCACGTGCCACCGATCGCGTAGAAGGGCCGGCCCTCGCCCTTGGCCAGGACAGACGAATTGGCCAAGGCGTCGATGGCGATCTTCTCGGCCTTTTTCAGCGTCTTTTCGGACACTTCCTCAAGCCGGAGGCCACCCAGCGGGAAGGTCTCGCCAATGCCGACTTCGCGGCCGCGTATGTCGACCACTTCCAGGCTGCCGCCGCCGAGATCGCCGGCGATGCCGTCCGGATCATGGATGCCCGAGAGCACGCCCATGGCCGACAGACGCGCTTCTTCCGGGCCGCTGAGCAAGGCGACGTCCGCGCCGGTGATGGATTCGACCTGCGCCAGGAAATCGGGGCCGTTGGAGGCCTCGCGCGCGGCGGCGGTCGCCAGGACATGCACCGCCTTGACGTGCATCTGCTCGCAAAGCGCCATGAAGCGCCGGATGGCCGCCAGCGAGGCCTCGACGGCCTGATCGTTCAGGCGACCTGTGGCGGCGATACCGCGACCGAGGCCGGCCAGCTCCTTTTCGTTGAAAAGGGGCATCGGCGTGCGGCTCATGCGCTCGTAGACGACGAGACGCACGGAGTTGGAACCAATGTCGATGATCGCGACGGGACCGCTGCCATTCAGCCGCCCCGGCGCATACTCATGCGTCGGCAGGGTTCCCCCCGCGCTGGTATCTGATTCAGGATTTGGCAGGCCGGTTTCCGATTGACCGAGGGGAGCTGTTTTTGAGCGATTTGCCACGGCCAGATAGACTCGGGTTTGTCATGAAATACTGATGGGCGTTGAAGACTTCTTCGCCCTTGCGCGGCACGATCCGTCGGGACGTCCCGTCAGGCTGGATCTCCCAACTCTGCTGGTTGTCCTTCAGGTTTGCGACCATGATCTGATCGAGCACCTGTTCGTGCACGGTCGGATTCAGCATCGGGATCATCGCTTCAACACGACGATCGAGGTTCCGCGGCATCAGGTCGGCTGATCCGATATAAACGATCGCTTCCGGCGAGGGCAACCCGTGGCCATTGCCGAAGCAGAGAATGCGGGCATGCTCCAGGAAGCGGCCGACGATCGATTTGGCCCGGATGCGGTCCGAAAGTCCGGGCACGCCCGGCCGCAGGCAACAGATGCCGCGGATGACGAGATCGATTTCGACCCCTGCCCGGCTGGCGTCATAGAGCGCGTCGATGATCTGCGGATCGACGAGCGAATTCATCTTCATCCAGATCGCGCCCGGCCGGCCGGCCTTCACATGGTCGATCTCGGCATAGATCAAGTCGAGGATCCGCTTGCGCAGGAAATGGGGCGACGTCGAAAGCCGCTCGATCTCGACCGGCTCGGTGTAGCCGGTAATGTAGTTGAAGAGCCGCGCCACATCGCGGGCGATCGCCGGATCGTCCGAGAAATAGGACAGATCCGTGTAAACGCGCGCCGTGACCGGATGATAGTTGCCGGTGCCGATATGGACGTAGCTGACGAGCGCCCCGCCCTCGCGGCGAACCACCAGGGACAGCTTGGCGTGGGTCTTCAGTTCGATGAAGCCGTAGACCACCTGCACGCCCGCGCGCTCGAGATCGCGGGCCCACTTGATGTTGGCCTCCTCGTCGAAGCGCGCCTTCAATTCGACCAGCGCCGTCACCGACTTGCCGGCCTCGGCGGCTTCCTGCAGCGCCCTGACGATCGGGCTGTCCTTCGAGGTCCGATAGAGCGTCTGCTTGATCGCGACGACGTCCGGATCGAGCGCGGCCTGGCGCAGATACTGCACCACCGTATCGAAGGACTCGTAGGGATGGTGGACGATCAGATCCTTCTTGCGGATGGCCGCGAAGCAATCGCCGCCATTCTCGCGGATGCGCTCGGGAAATCGCGCCTGATAGGGCGGGAACTTGAGGTTGGGACGATCGACGCCGACGAGTTGCGACAGGTCGTTCAGCGCCAGCATGCCGTCGACGAGGAAGATCTCGTCCGGCAGAACGGCCAGCGCGCCGGCCACGAAATTGCGAAGCGCGTCAGGCGTGGCCGATTCAATCTCGAGCCGGATCACGGAGCCGCGCCGGCGCCGCTTCAGGGCCGATTCGAAGAAGCGGACGAGATCCTCGGCCTCTTCCTCGACCTCGATGTCGGAGTCGCGGATGATGCGGAAGGCGCCGACGCCCTCGATCGTATAGCTCGGGAACAGCCGCGCCGTGAACAGCTGGACGGCGTGCTCCAGGCTGATGAAGCGCTCGATGCCGGGCTCGGAACTGGGCAGCTTGATGAAGCGGTCCAGCGTCATCGGCACACGCAGCAGCGCCGTCATGCGGTTGCCTGTCGCCGGGCGCACCAGCTGCAGCACCAGCGAGAAGCCGAGATTGGGGATGAAGGGGAACGGATGGGCCGGATCGATGGCGAGCGGCGTCAGGACCGGGAAGACCGAGTCCATGAAATAGCCTTCCAGCCAGTTCCGCTCGCTCTCCTTGAGGTCCACGGGGTCGACCAGCATGATGCCGGCGATGGCCAGTTCGCCGCGCAGTTCCGCCCAGCGGTTCTGCTGGTCGGAGGCGAGCGTGCCGACGGCGTCCGCGATCTTGATCAGCTGCTCGCTCGGCGTCAGGCCGTCATCGCTGGTCATGCTGACGCCTTCGCGCTGCTGGCCCCGAAGGCCGGCCACGCGCACCATGAAGAACTCGTCGAGATTGTTGGCGGAGATCGACAGGAAGCGCAGGCGCTCCAGCAGCGGATGCTGCGCGTTGCCCGATTCCTCGAGAACGCGGCGATTGAACTCCAGCCAGGAAATCTCACGATTTATGAAGCGTTCCGGGCTGTGACGCAGCCGGTTCGCTTCGTCCGCCTCGATCTTGACGGCAGCCAGGGCTGCCTTGGCGTCCGGATTCTTCTGGTCCATTTCCGCTCTTCCAATCGCGTTGTCCCCACAGGATACACGCGAATTGTGACAATTGCGTCAGGCTCAGAGCCTCTCGGGATCTTTAGTCGTCGAAAGGCAATTCGGGCTCGTCGCCGGCTTCGCGCGCCAGAACCGTCGCCGCCAGATGACGCGTGATCGGCCGGCCCGCGGCCAGCGCCTCGCGGTCGAGCAGTTCGACAAGCCGATTGGCCGCGCCCAGCGAGCGCTCCATCCGATGGCTGATGAAATCGATGACGGCGGGATCGACCGCCAGCTGCCGGTCGGCGAACAGCTTGACGATGACGCGAGCCAGCAATTCGTCATCCGGCTCCAGCAATTCGACCGGGACCGCCGAGCGCAGGCGCGAGGCGAGGTCGGGCAGGTCGAAGGGCAACGCCTGCAGCGGGACCCGGCTGGTAAAGAGCGCGGATACGCGACGCTCGCGCACCAGATTGAACAGGTGGAACAGCGCCGTCTGGGAGACGCCCTCCCCGTCGACATCCTCGACCAGCACGGGATGGGTGCCCACCAGCTCGTCCAGGCCGGCGGTGGCCAGGTCCCGCGCCGCGATCTCGACGGCGCCGGTCGCTGTCTTCCAGATCTGGCCGAGATGGGTCTTGCCCGAGCCCGCCGGGCCGACGAGGAGCGCCACGGGATTGGGCCAATCGGGATAGCGGTCGATCAGGGCGATGGCGGACTGGTTGGCCCGCCCGACGATGAAATCCGCACGCGTCATGGCGGCGCTATGCGGCAGCGAAAGCGGCAACTGCCGCAGGGAATCACTCATATCGAACAGGCTCGAACGACGGACGCTCAAGGAAGCGCGGGGGGCTGGTCGTCACCGCCCATCCGGCCCCGATAGATCGGGCTGGTCAGATAGCGCGCTATGGCAAAGCGCATCAAGACGGCGATCGCGGCGGCGGCCGGCACGGCCACCAGAAGCCCGACGAAGCCGAACAGGGCGCCAAAGGCAAACAGCGCGAACATCAGCCAGACCGGATGCAGCCCGACGCTGCGCCCGACCAGGCGCGGCTGCAGGATGTTGCCCTCGATGAACTGCCCGATCATGAAGACGACGACCGTCGCGCCGATCCACGGCCAGTCCGGCCAGAACTGGACCAGCGCCACGCTGACGCCGACGACGAAGCCGACCGTGGTCCCGACATAAGGGATGAAGGACAGAATGCCCGCGCCGATACCGATCAGCAGGCCGAAGTTCAGCCCGACCAGCATCAGTCCGAAAGCATAGATGCAGCCGAGCAGGAGGCAGACGAGGCCCTGCCCGCGCACAAAACCGGCGATCGCATGGTCGATGTCGCGTGCGATCATGCGCACCGTCTCGACATTGTCGCGCGGCACCCAGCTGTCGATCCGCGCCACCATCCGGTCCCAGTCGATCAGCATGTAGAAGGCGACGACCGGCGTGACGACGAACAGCGCCGCCAGGTCGACCAGCGCCGAACCGCCGCTCCAGAGCGACTTCAGCAGCGTCGACAGCCAGCCGGCGCCCTCGCTCATCAGCGTGCCCATGGAATTCGATAGCTGGCCGGAATCGACCTGCAGCATCTGTCCGAAGCGGGTCTGCAGGAACGCCTGGATCAGAGCCTGCAATTGCTGCGCATAGGTCGGGATCTTGTCGATCAGCCCGGCCAGCTGGTTGACCAGCAGCGGCACGATCAGGACCACCATCAGCACCAGGATGACGATGAAGCCGACCAGAATGACCAGGGAGGCCGAGAGGCGATTTAGCCCGCGCCGCTCCAGCCAATCGGCGATCGGATCGAGGCCATAGGCCACCGCCATGCCGACCAGGAACGGCAGGAGAACGCTGCTGAACACAACGAGGAAAATTATGAAGACCAGGAGCGCGCCCAGCCAAAATCCGATCTGACGTTGCAGATTCACGGCGCTGGCGCCCTCTCATCTCATCGGTCGGCGGGCAATCCACCTGCTCCGTAGCGCTCCAGATAGAGCGTGCATGGCAAGATGGTCAAGGCGAGCGGCCCGCAACCGGCGAATAGTCAGGTATATCCGGGCGATATGCGCGCCGACAGTGGTCCGCGCCGCGTCCGCAACGATCTTGCCCCGTGCGCCACGCCACGGAGGCCAATACGCCGCTCAAAACGCTGCATTTGCGAGCATTCGGTGATTCCGGGTTGACGGCGACGGCGCGGATGTGGTCCTCCCTGCCGAAAGCAACCGGGATCCTTCGATGACCGAAAAGACCGGCGCCAAAAACGCCCTCAGCTACGCCGACGCAGGCGTCGATATCGACGCCGGCAACCGTCTGGTCGATATGATCAAGCCGCTGGTCAAGGCGACCCGCCGGCCGGGTGCGGATGCCGATATCGGCGGTTTCGGCGGCGTCTTCGATCCGAAGGCGGCCGGCTATACCGATCCGCTGCTCGTCGCCGCCAATGACGGCGTCGGCACAAAGCTGAAGGTCGCGATCGACACCGGCATTCATGACACGGTCGGCATCGACCTCGTCGCCATGTGCGTCAACGACCTGATCGTGCAGGGCGCGGAGCCGCTGTTCTTCCTCGACTATTTTGCCACCGGCAAGCTGGACCCGGCCGAGGCCGCGACCGTCGTCGCCGGCATCGCGCAGGGTTGCCGGATCGCCGGCGCCGCGCTGATCGGCGGCGAGACGGCCGAAATGCCCGGCCTCTACAAGGCGGGCGATTATGACCTGGCCGGCTTTGCGGTGGGCGCGGTCGAGCGCACCGGCCTGCTGCCGCGTCCCGATATCGCCGAAGGCGACGTGCTCCTGGGCCTCGCCTCCTCGGGCGTGCATTCGAACGGCTTCTCGCTGGTTCGCAAGATCGTCGAACTCTCGGGCCTCGACTTCGATGCCCCGGCCCCGTTCGCGCCGCAGCTTTCGCTCGGCCGCGCCCTGCTCGAGCCGACGCGCATCTATGTGAAGCCGCTGCTCGCCGCCATCCGCGCCACCGGCGCGATCAAGGCGATGGCGCATATCACCGGCGGCGGCTTCGTCGACAACATTCCGCGCGTGCTGCCGGATGCGCTGGCTGCTTCGGTCGATCTCGACGCGGTTACCGTGCCGCCCGTCTTCGCCTGGCTGTCCAAGACCGGTGGCGTTGCCGAGCACGAGATGCTGCGCGCCTTCAACTGCGGCGTCGGCATGATCGTGGTCGTCAGCCCCGAAGCGGTGGAAGCCGTCACCGCGGCGCTCGCCGCCGAAGGCGAAAGCGTGATGCAGCTGGGCACGCTGGTGCCGCGTACCGGCGAAGGCGTCGAGTTCTCCGGCGCGCTGGCGCTGTGACCATGGCAAGGAAGCGCGTCGCGATCCTGATCTCGGGCCGCGGCTCCAACATGACGGCGCTGATCGAGGCGGCCGCGGATCCCGAATTCCCCGCCGAAATCGCGCTGGTGCTCTCCAACCGGGCCGATGCGGGCGGGCTCGCCCGAGCCGCCGAGGCCGGCATCGCGACCGCTGTCATCGATCACAAGGCCTATGGCAGCCGCGCCGAGTTCGACGCTGCCATGGACGCTCGCCTGCGCGCCGAGGCGATCGACCTCGTGTGCCTCGCCGGCTTCATGCGGCTGCTGACGGATGGCTTCTGCGAGGGCTGGCGCGACCGGATGATCAACATCCACCCGTCGCTGCTACCGCTTTTCCCAGGTCTGCACACGCATGAGCGGGCGATCGAAGCCGGCATGCGGCTGCATGGCTGCACGGTTCATTTCGTCCGCGCGCAGATGGATTCCGGTCCGATCATCGGCCAGGCCGCCGTGCCGATCGCGCTCGACGATACGCCTGACATGCTGTCAAAGCGGGTGCTGACGGCCGAGCACCAGCTTTACCCGCTGGCGCTCGCTTTGGTCGCCTCGGGCCTGGCCTCCGTCGAAAACGAACGGCTGGTGATGCAGGGCGACCTGCCCGCCGATCTTGCCGGCATGCTCGTCAGCCCGCGATTCGGCGGCTGAGAGAACACTCACCCGACCAGCGCACGGGCCAGCCAGAACGCCGCCGTGCCGAACAGAAGCGTGACGGCGGAGATCGCGCCGAACAGGCGAGCAAACCGCCCGCCACCAATGATCAGGGCATAGATGGCCTTCGCGACCGTATTGGCCGCCACCGCCGCGATGATCGCCGTAGCCCCGATGACAGGATCGAGCGAGAGAAGCCCTGTCACCGTGACCGTGGCGGCATCGACATCGGCAATGCCGGCCAGTGCCGACGTGGCGATGATGCCGGCCGAGCCGAACACGGAAGACGCCGCCCGAACCGCAAAGCCGATCGCGGCGAGGAATAGCGCGACCTTCAGAACGCCCGCGATCTCGAAGGGATTGCCGATTGGCTCCATGTCCTGCTGCGCCACGATGGGTCCGCGCATGAGCCAGGCGGCTCCGGCGGCCATGGCGAGCGCGCCGATCACAAGCGGCGGCAGCAGCAGCGAGACAAGCGCGGGCATGAGAGCGACCGCGAGAATGGCGGTCCGAACATAGGAAACGCCGGCCGCGACCGCCGCGCCAGCCGCCAGCCGATTTGCGTCGCCGCCGCTGGCGGCCTGCCGGGCATTGCCAAGTGTCAAGGCTGTTGAAGAGACAAGCCCGGCCGCTGCGCCCGCCGCCAGTTCGCCACGCCCGGAGCCGAGGACGCGCACCGCGATGTATCCCGCATAGGAGATCGCGGCGAGCAGGATGGCGAGCGACCAGACCGCCCGCAGCGAGATGCCGCCGAAGGGTCCGAACGGCGCCTCCGGCAGCAGCGGCAGGATGACGAAGCTCATCGCCAGCAGGATGATCGCCGACCGAAGCTCGACCCAGCTCAGGCGCTCGATGAAGTGATGTAGCGCCTCACGGCTCGCGAGGATCGCGGTAAGCACGACAGCACCGGCTGCCGCCAGCCGCAGATCCCCGACCACGGCCAGCGCCCCGAACATATAGGTGACCATCGCGGCGACCACCGTCGTCACGCTGAAGTCGAACTCCGCCTGCGCCTCCCGCCATTTGTAGAATGCGAAAATTCCGGCAAAGGCGACGAAAACCGCGGCGACCACCACACCCGGCGTACCGCCGCTCGGCAGCGCGGCCTCGATCAGGCCGGCAGCTCCGCCCAGCATTCCGATCAATGCGAAGGTGCGGATACCCGCGGTTCGCTGGCCGGGTGCCGCCTCCCGCTCGCGCCAATGACGCTCTATGCCGACGGTCAAGCCGATCGCGGCGGACACCGCCAGCCGGTAGAACGGCTCGAACTCATCCACACGCCTTCTCCCGCACGGTATTAACGCGACCCATCATAGCAGCCGCGATACAGAACCTCACGATGACGCATGGCATGCGCCCTCGCCAGCGTGATTGCCGCTGGACAGGATCCAGCCGCAGCCGGCGAAAGGCCATCGCGCGCTTGACGGCGGTTTTCCCCTCGCCTGTCATGACGACGACCGAAGGAGGAGACCATGAGCATGAGTTCGAATGAGCCTTTCATCCAGGAGGGCGGATGCCGCTGCGGCGCGGTGCGGCTGCGGATCACGGCACGGCCATTGCTGACCATGGCCTGCCACTGCACCGGCTGCCAGAAGATGTCGTCGGGCGCCTATTCGCTTTCCGCCGCCATCCCCAGCGAAGCCTTCGAGGTGACCCTAGGGGAGCCCGTTATCGGGGGCCTGCATGGTGCGCCGAAGCACTATTTCTGCGGACATTGCATGACGTGGATGTTCACTCGGCCGGATGGGATCGACTTCTTCGTCAACCTCCGGCCCACCATGCTCGACGACCCCAGCTGGTTCGTCCCCTACATGGAGACGTGGACAAGCGAGAAGCTGCCCTGGGCGACGACGCCGGCCGTGCGCAGCTTCACGGCGCTGCCGCCGGACGACGCCTATGGCGAGATGATTGCCGGCTATGCGGCGACGTGGGCGGCGCCGGATAGACTGCCAGCGAACACGCAAAGCTGATCCAAGGTGGCGCGATTTGCGGTGTCCGTCGGCACCGGCTCCGACCATAATGCCGCAACCCAACGGCGAAGGGTGCGTTGGCGTGACAAGCACCCTCCCTCTCCGGGGGGCGCTTGCCCGCAATGATCCCCGCAGGAAGGTGTCTCATGCCCGATTTTCTCATCCACCATAACGCCCTGATCCTGGTCGGCGACGGGCGCAAGGCGCTCTTCCTGCGCAATCGCGGCACGCCGCAGGCGCTGGACCTGGTCGTCGAGCGGATCCTGGACGGCGCGGATAACCCGTCGACGCATGAGCAAGGCACCGACCGGCCGGGCCGCGTCATGCAGAGCGTTGGCTCCGCTCGCAGTTCGGTGGAGCAGACGGATTGGCACACGCTGGAAGAGCAGAAGTTCGCCACGACGATCGCTGAGGCGCTCTATCGGGCAGCGCTTGCCGGCGATTTCGAGGAACTGGTGATCGTCGCGCCGCCGAAGACGCTCGGCATGCTGCGGCAGACCTTCCACAAGCAGGTCAGCGACCGCATCCATGGCGAGGTGCCGAAGACCCTCACCTCAACACCCGTGGACGAGATCCAGCGCCTGCTCGCCGCCTGATCGCCGGCGCGGCGGTGCTGATAAGTGCATGCCCTGGCCGGAATGGGCCTTGCACCGCCGCCCGGCCAATGCCAACACCGTGGCCATGAACTATCGCCACGCCTATCACGCCGGAAATTTCGCCGATGTCGTCAAGCACGCCATCCTCGCGCTGCTCCTCGAGCACCTCAAGGCCAAGGACAAGCCGTTCCGGGTGATCGACACCCATGCCGGCATGGGTCTCTATGACCTGACGGCGACCGAGGCGGGCAAGACCGGGGAATGGCAGGGCGGCATCGGCAAGCTGCTGCGCAGCGATGGCAAGCCGGCCATCGACCTGTCCCGCAAGCTCGCAGAGGCGCTGGCGCCCTATCTGGCGACGATCGCTGCCGCCAATCCCAACGGCAAGCTGAAGCACTATCCGGGCTCGCCCTGGCTCGTGCGGCACCTGCTGCGCGAAACCGACCGGCTGACCGCCGTCGAGATGCATCCCGCCGACCATGCAACGCTGGCGGCGCTGTTCGCGGGCGACATCCAGGTCAAGGCGATCGAGCTGGACGGCTGGCTGGCGCTGGGCTCCTTCGTGCCCCCGAAGGAACGGCGCGGCCTCGTCCTGATCGACCCGCCCTTCGAGCAGCCCGACGAATTCAAGACGATGTTCGAGCGCTTCGAGAAGGCCTATCAGCGCTGGCCCACCGGCATCTACGCGCTCTGGTATCCGATCAAGGATATCGGCGCGGTCTCGAATTTCCACAAGCGGTTGGCCGAGAGCGGAATCACCAAGATCCTTGGAGCCGAGCTCTGGGTGCGCGAGCGGACGACGCCCGACACCTTCAACGGCACGGGCATCGTCATCTGCAATCCGCCTTGGCAGCTCGACCGCACGCTCGACACGCTGCTGACCGGCCTCGCCCCCATTCTGGGCGAGACCGACAAGGCAGGCCGCCGCGTCTGGTGGATCCGCGGCGAGACCTAGCGGATCACGCTGCGAAGGCGCGATCCGGCCTTTCGTCGAAATCCAGGATCGGGCCGAGCGGCACGATGCCGGTCGGGTTGATCGTCTTGTGGCTCTCGTAATAGTGCCGCTTGATGTGGTCGAAATCGACTGTCTCGCGGATGCCGTCCATCTGGTAGAGCTCGCGCGTGTAGGACCAGAGCGCGGGATAATCGACCAGCCGGCGCAGATTGCACTTGAAGTGGCCTACATAGACGGGGTCGAAGCGCAGCAGGGTCGTGAACAGCCGCCAGTCCGCCTCGGTCAGCCGGTCGCCGGCCAGATAGCGCTGCTGGGACAGCAATCCCTCCAGCCAGTCGAGGCTGGCGAAGAGCGGGTGGATCGCTTCCTCATAGGCCGACTGGCTGGTGGCGAAGCCGGCCTTGTAGACGCCGTTGTTGACGGTGTCGTAGATGCGGGCGTTGAGCGCGTCGATCTCGGGGCGCAACGCCTCGGGATAATAGTCGCCCGTCCGGGCGCCGATGCCGTCGAAGGCCGAGTTCATCATCCGGATGATTTCGGAGGATTCGTTGCTGACGATCGTGCCGGTCTGCTTGTCCCAGAGCACCGGCACGGTGACGCGGCCCGAATAGTCCGGATCCGCCTTGGTGTAGACCTGATGCAGGAACTCGAAGCCGTTGATCTTGTCTTCGGTGACGCCCTCGCCCGGGGCAAAGGTCCAGCCATTCTCGGCCATCAGCCAGTTGACCACGGAATAGTCGATCATCTTCTCGAGGCCCTTCAGGGCGCGGAAGATCATGACGCGGTGCGCCCAGGGACAGGCCCGGGCGATGTAGAGGTGATAGCGACCCGCCTCGGCCTTGAAGCCGCCCCGGCCCGTCGGGCCCGGGCTGCCATCCGCCGTCACCCAGTTGCGAAAGCCCGCGGCGCTACGCTGGAAGCGACCGCCCGTGTTGCGGGTGTCGTACCATTGATCCTGCCAAACTCCGTCGACCAGAAGGCCCATATCCGTGCTCCATTCCTTGTTGCGCCTCATATCGGCTCAAACGGGGGTTGTTGCCAGCACTCCACACGGCGACTCTCTGTTCACCACCCTGCCCGATCCGGCCCCCTGAATGCTTGACCATAATGGCGGCTGTGACGCATCGTCCTGCAAAGCGTCCTCTGGGGAATCGCAATCATGATCCGTCGCCTCGCAGCTGCCCTCGCCTTTGTCGCCGCCCTTGCCGGCTCCAGCGCCGCCCTCGCGGCCGACTATGATGGCGGCTACACCCAGGAGGTCCGGCGCGGCTGGGATCGCGGCACCGTGCCGCCCTGCGACTCGCCGAAGGTGATGTCCAACATCGCCGAGCGCTATCACTGGGCCAATACCCATACCTGGGGCAACAACCTCGCCTTCCGCGAAGTGGCATCGATCACCGAGACGCAGTTCCGGCCGGGCGATCCGGGCCTGATCGACCGCCGCTTCTGCAAAGCCGACGTCTATATCGCCGACAATGTCCGCCCGACCGCCGTCTACTACCTGATCGAGGAGCGCATGGGCTTCGCCTCGATCGGCTGGTATGTCGATTTCTGCGTCGCCGGCCAGGATCCGTGGCGCGTCCATGACGGCTGGTGCCGCACGGTTCGTCCGGGCCGGTATTGAGCGTGCCACGCTCGCGGGCCGTCCGTGGCCTGTTAGCGGTTTGTCTCGCCCTATCCGCCTGGATGACAACGGGCGCGCCGGCCTCCGCCGACACGCCGGGCGATTTCGATTTCTACGTCCTCTCGCTGTCGTGGTCGCCGACCTATTGCCAGGACCGCGGCCGCTCCGACCGCATCCAGTGCGGCGGCCCCCGTCCCTTCGCCTTTGTCGTGCACGGCCTCTGGCCGCAATATGAACGCGGCTCGCCGCGCGATTGCGATGTGGGGCCGCGCAGCGGACTGCCGCGCCGCCTCGTCGACAGCATGCTCGACGTGATGCCGAGCCCGTCTCTCGTGCGGCATGAATGGCGAACGCACGGCTCCTGCTCCGGCCTGGAGCCTTCGGATTATTTCGACCTGACCCGGCAGGCGCATGATGCCGTGCGGATCCCGCGCCAGTTCGTCGACCTGCCGGATTATCTGACGGTCTCGCCCCGCGACGTCGAGGCCGCCTTCATCGCCGCCAATCCCGACCTCAAGGCCAGCGGCATCGCCGTCAGCTGCGATTCGCGTCGGCTGAAAGAAGTGCGCGTCTGCCTGACGAAGGATCTCCGCTTCCGCGATTGCGCCGAGGTGGACCGCAAGGCCTGCCGCAACAACAGCCTCGTCATGCCGCCGGTCCGCTAGGCCGGCAGGACACTTCCCCCATCCGACAGGAACCCTCGCTTTGCTCGTGTTGCGCAGTTCGCCCGCCTCCCCGTTCGGGCGCAAGGTCAAGATTGCCGCCCATCATCTCGGACTGATGGACCGGATCGACATCGTCGCCGCCGATACGGCGGATCCGAACGAGGTGCTCCGGCAGCAGAACCCGCTCGGCAAGATCCCGGCGCTGGTCCTCGAGGATGGCACCGTGCTCTACGATTCCCGCGTCATCCTCGAGTATCTCGATTACCTGGCCGGCGGCGGAAAGATCATCCCCGCCGATGCAGCGACGCGCTATCCGGTTCTGACAGCACAGGCGCTGGCCGACGGCATCGCCGACGCCGCGCTGCTCCAGGTCTATGAGGGCCGCTGGCGCGAACCGGCGGCGCAGAGCGTCAAATGGACGACACATCAGCAAGGCAAGGTCGATCGTGGCCTCGCCGCCGCCGAGGCCCGTGCCTTCGATGGAGCGGTTCATGTCGGTTCGATCGCGCTCGCCTGTGCGCTTGGCTATCTAGACCTTCGCTTCGAGGGCGCCTGGCGCGCCACCCATCCCCGGCTGGTCGCCTTCCTCGACGACTTCGCCGCCCGCGTCCCGAGCTTCGAGCTGACGCGCTTCCCCTCCTGATCCCCCGGAGAATTCCATGAGCTTTTCAGTGGGCGATGCCCAGACGGTCGCCCGGATCCTGCACGACGCCGCGGAAGCCGAGATCCTGCCGCGCTTCCGGCATCTGAGCGCCGGGGCGATCCGCCAAAAGACTTCGGCCGAGGACCTCGTCACCGACGCCGACGAGGCGGCGGAGCGGATGATCACCGCCGCGTTGAACAAGGCATTTCCGGGCGCCGTGGTCATCGGCGAAGAGGCGGTATCGGCGGATGAGGCGCTGCTCGACCGGCTCGACGGCGCCGAACTCGCCTTTGTCGTCGACCCCGTCGATGGCACCAAGAATTTTGCCTCTGGGCTCACCCTGTTCGGGGTCATGGCCGGCGTTGTGGTTCGCGGCGAGGCGGTCGGAGGCGTCATCCTGGACCCGATCGGCGGCGACTGGACCACGGCCATTCGCGGCGAAGGCGCCTGGACGGAGAATGCCAGCGGCGAACGCAACGACCTTCAGGTCGCGGCCGCGAAGCCGGTTCACCAGATGTCGGGCACCGCGTCCTGGTCGCTGCTGCCGGAACCGCTGCGTTCGCAGGTTTGCGCCAATCTGGCCTCGACCCGTTCGGCCGCAGGGTATCGCTGCGCCGCGCACGAGTACCGGATGCTGGCCGGCGGCAATAGCCATTTTGGTCTCTATGCCAAGCTGACCGTCTGGGATCACGTCGCGGGCTGGCTGATCCATCAGGAGGCCGGCGGCTATTCCGCCCGCTTCGACGGCAGCGCCTACCTGCCGACGCATCGCGAAGGCGGCCTGCTCTGCGCGCCGGACGAGGAAAGCTGGCATGCGCTGCAGGCGGCCCTGTTCGCCGGCACGGAATACGCCCGCGCCTGATCGGCCCGGACCATCCGACAGACGAAAGAGCCCCGGCATCGCCGGGGCTCTTTTTGTTTGGGCAGGTGAGCCAACCAGAACACCGGATAACCCCGCCAAAACAAAAAACGCCGGCGGGTTGCCCCGCCGGCGTTTTGATCAGGTTCGGAAGAACCGATCTTAGAACTTCACGCCAACGCCAGCACGGATCGTGTTGGTGCTGAAGTCGATGTCGGTGCCGCCCGGGCCGCCGATGTCGTAGTGTTCCTTGCCGTAGGAAGCGTACTGGTATTCGACGCGAGCGGTGACGTTGTTCCAGACCTGGGCCTCAACGCCGGCGCCAACGGTCCAGCCCATGTGGGTCTGATCGTCCGAACCAGCACCGTTGACCGAAGCCTTGGCGCCCGAGATCGCCGCACCACCGGTGCCGTAAGCGAGGTAACGGTCGAAGGCGTAACCGACGCGGGCGCGGGCCGTGCCGTCCCACTTCTGACGGAAGCCGCCGAGGGCGTTGTAGCCGCTGACGTCATCGAGGTTGGCGTCGATTTCAGCACCGACAACCCACTGGTTGCCCATGTCGAAGTTGTAGCCTGCATAGAGGCCGCCCTTGAAGCCGTCGCCGTTCACGCTGCCGAAAGCGCCGAGCGAGTTGGCATCGCTGGAGGACCAGCCGTAGCCGACCAGGGCGCCGACATACGGGCCGGTCCAGCTGAATGCCTGCGCGGCCGGAGCCATCGGAGCCGGGGCGGGCTCGTAGGTGAGATCCGCAGCCAGAACCGGGGCTGCCGAAAGAGCGAGCGCCAGAGCGCCGAGGGAGAGGGTGCGGATACGCAGCATCTTAGTCTCCATGCTTACTAAACTGAACTTACAAAACTTGATCCGGGAGCGACTTTCTGCCCCCGATCCGATGGTCCGAATTAACCCTGTCATTGCGGCAGAACATGACAGGAATTGCGGCATGTTCGGGGCATTCGGCCAGCGTTGCCAAAATCACGCAAATCGGTGTTAACCACCTGATTTAACGACAATTTTAGCGAATGGAACCTTTTCGCGTTAACCCCTCTGACATGGTGTCGACGCAGGTGTTGACCACATTTAACCAAGCCTAATGAAGGCTTACCGAAATGGCCCCGCCACCCTATCTTCGCAGTCCCATGGATTCGCACGATCGGCAGGCAGAATGACGGACGAAAAGGGCATCGCGCTGGTCACCGGCGGCGCGCGGCGAATCGGGCGCGCCATCGTCGAGGACCTCGCGAAAAGCGGCTTCGCCGTCGCCATCCATTGCCGGAGTTCGGTCGACGTGGCCGAGGCGCTGGCCGAGGATGTCCGCAAACAGGGCGGCCGCGCCGCCGTGGTCACCGCGGACCTCGCCGATCTCGACGCCGCGCGCGCCTTGCCGGCCAAGGCTGCCGCAGCGCTCGGACCGTTGACGCTGCTCGTCAACAATGCCTCGATCTTCGAGGCGGACGGCATCGGCTCGCTCGAGCCGGAGCGCTTCCAGCGCCAGATGGCGGTCAACCTTGCCGCGCCGGTCTTCCTCGCCGACGCCTTCGCCGCCCAGATTCCGGCCGACCGGGACGGGCTGGTCGTCAACATGATCGACCAGCGCGCCTGGAAGACGACGCCGCACTTCGTTTCCTATCAGCTGTCGAAATCCGGCCTGCTGACCGCGACCCGGACTCTGGCCCAGGCGCTGGCGCCGCGCATCCGCGTCAATGCCATCGGGCCGGGCCCCACCCTGCCCTCGCCACGCCAGGATCCGGCCGAATTCCGCAAGCAGGCGGAAGCCGTGCTGTTGCGTCACGGCCCGGACCTTTGCGAATTCGGTCGGACGATACGATATCTGTATGAAACACGCTCCATCACCGGCCAGATGATCGCGCTCGATGGCGGGCAGCATCTTGCATGGGAAACGCCGGACGTCGTAGGCATCAACGAGTGAACACCCTGCCTCCCCACGATATCGACAAGCCCGAGCCCGAGATCGAAGGCGATTCCGCTGCGGTCCCGGTCGCGCCGGAAGAAGCGCCATCGGCCGAGACCGCCTTCGAGGCGGGCGGCGAATTCCTGTCGCGTGGCCAGGGCGCGTCGGTGATTGCCGATTTCGTCACGCGCCTGCCCAATGCGCCAGGCGTTTACCGGATGTTCGACCAGAGCGGCAACGTTCTCTATGTCGGCAAGGCGCGGAACCTCAAGAAGCGCGTCACCAGCTACACGCGCATCGGCATGCAGTCGAACCGGATCATCCGCATGATCCAACAGACCGCAACGATGGAATTCGTCACGACGCGGACCGAGACCGAAGCGCTGCTGCTGGAAGCGAACCTGATCAAGCGCCTGCGCCCGCGCTACAATGTGCTGCTGCGCGACGACAAGTCGTTTCCCTATATCCTGATCACCGACCACGAAGCGCCGCAGCTGGTGAAGCATCGCGGCGCGCGCAGCCGTGGCGGAGAATATTATGGTCCCTTCGCCTCGGCCGGCGCGGTGGGCACGACGATGAACGCCATGCAGCGGGCGTTCCTGATCCGCACCTGCACGGATTCGGTCTATGAAAGCCGGACGCGGCCCTGCCTGCTGTTCCAGATCAAGCGCTGCTCGGCGCCCTGTACCGGCGAGATCGCGCTCGACGACTATGCCGAGCTCGTGCGTGAAGCCAAGGGCTTCCTGACCGGCAAGTCGTCCGTGATCAAAACCGACCTGGCCCGCGCCATGGAATCGGCCAGCGCCGATCTCGATTTCGAGCGCGCCGCCATCTATCGCGACCGCATCGCCGCGCTATCGCATGTCCAGTCGCACCAGGGCATCAACCCGCAATCGGTCGACGAGGCCGACGTGCTGGCGGTGCATCAGGAAGGCGGCCAGAACTGCGTGCAGGTATTCTTCTTCCGCACCGGCCAGAACTGGGGCAACCACGCCTTCTATCCCCGCGCCGACAAGAGCCTCGACGCGGCCGAAATCCTCGGCGCGTTCCTGGCGCAGTTCTACGAGGACAAGCCCGTGCCCTCGCTCATCCTTCTCAGCCATGAGGTCGAGGAAATGGACCTGATCGCCGCGGCGCTTTCCGAGCATGCCGGGCACAAGGTCGAGATCGCCGTGCCGAAGCGCGGCGAGAAGAAGGATCTGGTGGATCATGCGCTGCTGAACGCGCGCGAGGCGCTCGGCCGCAATCTGGCGGAAACGTCGAGCCAGGCGCGCCTTCTGGAAGGCGTCGCCGCCGCGTTCGGCCTCGAAAGCCCGCCGCGCCGGATCGAGGTCTACGACAACAGCCACATCATGGGCACCAATGCCGTCGGCGGCATGATTGTCGCCGGGCCGAACGGCTTCGTGAAGAACCAGTACCGCAAGTTCAACATCCGCTCGGAGGACATCACGCCGGGCGACGATTTCGGCATGATGCGCGAGGTGCTGACCCGGCGCTTCTCCCGCCTCGTCAAGGAGGCCGGCTCGCGCGAAGCGGCGCCACGCGACGAGGACGGGTTCGGCCCATGGCCGGACCTGGTGTTCATCGATGGCGGACAGGGCCAGTTGTCGGCGGCGAAATCGATCATCGACGAACTGGGACTGACCGACCAGGTGCCGTTGATCGGCATCGCCAAGGGACCGGACCGCGACGCGGGCCGGGAGAAATTCTTCGTGCCCGGTCGCGAGGCTTTCATGCTGCAGCCGCGCGACCCGGTGCTCTATTTCGTTCAACGGCTGCGCGACGAAGCCCACCGCTTCGCCATCGGCACGCATCGCGCCAAGCGCAAGGTCGCGCTCACCAAGAGCCCGCTGGACGAAATCGACGGCATTGGTCCGACGCGGAAGCGCGCCCTGCTGGCCCATTTTGGTACGGCCAAGGCCGTCGGCCGGGCGAGTGTGCCGGATCTGCTCGGCGTGCCCGGCATATCCGAACAGATGGCGCGCGCGATCTATGATTTCTTCCACGACAATGGCGACCGGTCCGGCTAGCTAGCGACGGTCTCGTCAGCCTGGCGAGACCGCATTCCGCCAGTAGCGCAACGTCACGGCGCCAAACCTGTCCGGGTCTTCCGCATTCAGCGCTTCGAGCGCCGCCAGGAAGGCCTGTGCTTCGCGCTGCAATCCCAATTGGGTCATGGCGCGGAGAATGCGGCTGATGCGCAGCAGATTGTGGTTGCCCGGCCTCGCCCAGTTCTGCGACCGGCGCGGAAAGTCGGGCGCCTGGATGATGTGTATGTCGCGATCTCCGGAAGTCTCGGCGAAGCCGTAAAAGGCGAGCAGGCGCAGGAAGGCCTTATGGAGGGACGCCCGAAGGTCGGGCCGCTGCCGGAAGGCTGCAATATCCGTCGCGGTGAGGATCGGCGCACCGGGATTGAACGCGCTCCGTTCGGTCAGCGGAAAGAGCCATTGGATATAATCATGGACCCGTTCCAACTGGTCGTCGTTCCAGTCGAGGATTTCCTGGATCCGCCGACCCCGGCTGTCGGTCGCCACACCGGCATGGAAGCGCACCAGGGCTGACTCCGTCATGCCGGGGGCTCCCGCCGGGCTTTCCGGCCATGGACCTCATCCATCGCCGTCGGCCGATCCTCGTTCGCCATATTTCATGCCTTCCAGCTTCAGCCCGTCAGGATCGAGGAAGAATACCGCGTAGTAATCCTCGTAATATTCGGCAGCGGGGTCGACGATGGGAATGCTCTCCCGCTTCAAAAAGGCCTCGAGGTCATCGACATCCTTCCGGCTTCGCAGTTCAAACGCGTAGTGATGAAAGCCGATATTGCCGATGCGGTGCGGATGCTTCTTGCCTTCCTCATCCGCCTCGCCGATCCAGAAGCGGGTCTTGCCATTGGTCCAGCCGATTGCGTCGCCATATTCGCCCAACACCTCGAAGCCGAGAAACGTGAAGAGCCGGTCATAGAACGCCTTCGATCGCTCGAAATCACTTACGCGAATGACGAGATGATCGATCCCGACAACTTTGGCCATGGCCTCCTCCCAGTCTCCCTTGCAGACAAGGACGCCCGCATGGAAAGCAACCCGGCAAAGGGTCGGATTGTTCCCGGCGGCCCATTCCTCCCCGTAGGCAGGGGTAGACGATACCTCTCATGCGCCCCAGGACACCGCCCTGAGCGGGCGCAAGGTCCCGCCGGCAGCCCCCCCCCCTCCCCGCCCAGCCCGCCCGCCATAGCAAAAGGCGAGGCACCGGCTGCCTCGCCCTTCCATGCCGACAGGATGCGCCTCTTCAGTCCAGCTTCGAGAGCAGCGGCAGAAGTTCGCCCAGATGCGGCACTTCGCGGAAACGCGGGGCGTCGACGGGGGCATCGACGTGTTCGAAGGACCAGGTCAGGTCATGAGGCACGTAGACGCCCCAGCTGCCGGCCTCGATCGCCGGGACGATATCGGACTTCAGCGAGTTGCCGACCATCATGCTGTTGGCGGGACCATCGGCATGGCGGGTGAAGATGCGCTGATAGGTGGCCGCATTTTTGTCGCTGACGATCTCGACGGCATGGAACAGTTCGCCGAGGCCGGACGCCGCCAGCTTGCGCTCCTGGTCGAACAGATCGCCCTTGGTGATCAGGATCAGGCGATACTGGCCGGAAAGCTGCTCCAGGGTCTCGCGCACATGTGGCAGCGTCTCGACCGGATGGACCAGCATGTCGCGGCCGGCGGCAAGGACTTCGCGGATCGCGGTCGCCGGAATGCGGCCATCGGTCAGCTCGATCGCGGTCTCGACCATGGAGAGGGTGAAACCCTTGATGCCAAAGCCATAGAGCTTCAGGTTGCGCCGCTCCGCCTCGTTCAGCCGACGCGCAATATCCTCCCGGTCGCCATGCTCGGCCAACAGGTCGAGAAAGCGCTGCTCCGTCAGCCGGTAGAACTGCTCGTTCTGCCAGAGCGTGTCATCGGCATCGAAGCCGATGGCGGTGAGCGAGGGGCTGGAAGGCATTGCATCTCCCGAAATTCAGCAGAGAAAAAAATAGCGGGCCGGCAGACATGCCGACCCGCTTTGTCGCTTCGGTTCAGCCTGGGTCGATCAGGCTTCCTGGATAGCAGAGAGCTTCCACTCGCCGCCAGACTGGCGTGCGAACGTCCAGAGCTCGGTCGTCTCCGTCAACTCGTCGGCATTGCCGGAGAGGATCGCGCCGGTCGCCCGGTCGCGCATGACATCCCGGCTCTCGTAGCGCATGGCGACAGTTGCGTAGTCCGTGCCATCCTCGCTCCAGGCCTCGGCCAGGTCGCCCTGCAGCAGCTTGACGTCCGTGACGTCATTACGCTGGCCGTTGGTCGCGTTCTGGCTCAGCTCCTCGGACAGGTAGGACATGATCTCCGGCGTCGTGCGCAAACGCAGCGCCGCATAGTCCTCGCGACCGAAAGCGCCCTGCACATCGTCGAGAAGCTGCTGGAAATCCTCGAGATCACCGCCCGTGATGCCGACTTCGTCATTCGCATTCATGGCATTGGCCGGCCGGGGAGCCGCCTTGGCGCCGGAGCCGAAGCCACCCAGGCCGCCAAAACCGCCGAGGCCGGCGCCCAGACCGCTGCGCGGAGCGGTGGACGCCGGCGCTTCACGCGACGGCGCGTCGACATTGGGCATGCCGCCCGCCATCCGGGGAGCCGGACCGGCAACGCCGGCTGCGGCGCCCGCCGGACGGTTGCGATTGGCCAGGAAGCGGAACAGGAACATGGCGCCGATCGCCAGCAGCGCGAACTGCAGCATGAAGCCGAACGCTCCCGCCATGCCGCCCAGGCCATTGCCCAGCAGCATGCCGATGAGGCCGCCCATCAACAGGCCGCCCAGCATCGAGCCGCCGAAACCGCCCAGGAAACCGGGACGCGATGCCTGCTGCGCGGCGGGGCGCGCGGCGTTCGTCGCCTGCCCCGGCTGCGTCATCGAACGCTGCACGGGCTGAGCGGCGTTGGGCGCCGTCTGCGTGGCAGCAGGAGCCTGGAAGGTGCGCGTGCCACGGCTGCCGAAGCTACCGCCCCGGCGGGCGTCCGCAACATCCACAACAGCGAAGCTCATCGCCGTGGCGATGCCAATCATCGCCAGAAAAGCCGGTGTGCGCTTGCCGAAAAACATATCTCGTCCCTTTTGTAAGATAGCGAGCCTTCTCGGGCCCTCGGTCAGCATGTAGGAACGATTCCAGCCTATGTTTAGAGGTGAGCCGCGTCATTCTTGCATTTTCGTCGCTTGCGACATCGTGTTATTGCCTCGCCGCATGACACATAAGGTTGCCGCCCTGTATCAATTCGCAGCACTTCCCGACTTCGAGGACCTGCGCGCGCCGTTGCTCGAACTCTGTGCGACGCACGGAATTCGCGGAACGCTGCTGCTGTCGCCCGAGGGAATCAACGGCACGATCGCCGGGCTGGACGACGGCATCGACGCCGTCATCGCCGAGATCACCACCGGCGCCCTGTTCGGCGGCCGGCTCGACAATCTCGAGCTGAAATTCTCCAGCGCGAGTGCCATGCCTTTCAAGCGGCTCAAGGTCCGGCTCAAGAAGGAAATCGTCACGCTGGCGCAGCCGCAGGTCGATCCGACGAAGCAGGTCGGCACCTATGTCGCGGCGGAGGACTGGAACGCGCTGATCTCGGATCCCGACGTGATCGTCGTCGATACGCGCAACCGCTTCGAAGTGAAGATGGGGACGTTCGAGCGCGCGCTCGATCCCGAAACGCGGAAATTCTCGCAGTTCCCGGATTTCGTCAGCCGTACGCTCGACCCCGAGAAGAACAAGAAGGTCGCCATGTTCTGCACGGGCGGCATCCGCTGCGAGAAGGCGAGCTCCTACCTGCTGTCGCAGGGCTTCGCCGAGGTGTTCCACCTCAAGGGCGGCATCCTCAAATATCTGGAAACCATCCCGCCGGAGCAGAGCCTCTGGCAGGGCGAGTGCTTCGTGTTCGACGAGCGGGTCGCGCTCGGCCATGGACTGGTCGAACGCGCGCCGGCCGACGAAGAGGGCGAAGGCGAGACGCCTTAGCCCTTTGTCGCAGCGTCGGCTCAGCCGGCGTCTTCGGTGTCGGCCGGGTCGCCGCGCAGATAGGCTTCGACGACGCCCTTGAGCTTGATCGTCAGCGGGTTGCCGAAACGATCGCGCGCCTTGCCGGCGGCGACGCGGACCCAGCCCTCGCTGATGCAATATTCCTCGACATTGTTCTTCTCGGTACCATTGAAGCGGATGCCGATGCCGCGCTCGAGCAGCGCCTCGTCATGGAAAGGGCTCTTTGGGTCGTTGGAAAGACGGTCGGGCAGCGTGTCGGTCATGATGAAGCCTTCAAATCGAGAAGCATTGGCCGGGAGACATAGCGGGGCGGCACGGTCCTGCCAACCCGCCTGAGCCGGGGCCTCACCGGCCCATGGCGGCCGCGACCGTCAACAGCACGAGATAGAGGCCGGTTCCCACCAGCATGAACATCACGGCGGCCGAGCCGAGGTCCTTGGCGCGGCGGGCAAATTCGGATTGCTCGGGCGAGATGCGATCGACGATTTCCTCGATTGCGGTATTCAGCGCCTCTACGGCGAGCGCTGCGAAGACCAGCACGAGATAAACGCCGATTTCGGCCAGCGATCGCCCGATCGCCACCACCCACACTAGGCCAACGATCCCGGCCGCCAGTTCCATGCGAGCGGCCCTCTCGCCGCGGAACAGATCGGCCACCCCGGCGCTCGACCAGCGCAGGGCGGAGAAGAAATGATCGATCCAGGCCCGCATGCTTGTTTCCGTCCCATCCGCGCCACAACCCGTGGCTAGTCTTCTTGAACTCTTCCGCAGTGGCGCAATTTTCCCGCGACACGATATCATGTACGCGATTCCCCGCGATTGCCTCTCCCCGCATCGCATCCGCGCCAAACTTGCCGACACGCCTTGGCAGGGCGGGGCGTGGGTGCAATATGAGGGAGAGGGTTCAGGATAGACATGAGCGAACTTCGCACCTTCGACGTCAGACGGCCGCAGCGGGCGCTTCTGCTCTCGCTTCCGAACATCCTGACTTATGGCCGCATTCTCGCGGTTCCCCTCGTCGTGTTCTGCGTCGTCGGCGGCAAGGATACCTGGCGCTGGACCGCTCTCGCGCTGTTCGTCCTCGCCAGCATCACCGACTATCTCGATGGCTATCTGGCGCGGATCTGGAAGCAGCAATCCTCGCTCGGGCGCATGCTCGATCCGATCGCCGACAAGCTTCTCGTCTCCGCCTGCCTTCTGGCCCTGGTGTTCGAACGCACCATCGACGGCCTGTCGCTCTGGGCCGCGCTCATCATCCTCTCGCGTGAAATTCTCGTCTCGGGGTTGCGCGAATATCTGGCGGAGCTGCGCGTCAGCGTGCCGGTCTCGCGCCTGGCCAAATGGAAGACGGCGCTGCAGATGGTGGCGATCGCCTTCCTGCTCGCCGGACCGGCCGGGAACGTCTATTTCGCCTATACGACGATGATCGGGCTTGTCCTGCTCTGGGCCTCGGCGATCGTCACGCTCTATACCGGCTACGACTATTTCCGCGCCGGGCTCAGCCATATCCTGGAGGAAGAGCCGTGAAACTGGTCTATTTCGCCTGGGTTCGGGAACGGATCGGCATGGCGGAGGAGACGGTGGAGCCGCCTCGCAACGTCGAGACGGTCCAGGACCTGCTCGGCTGGCTGCGGACGCGCGGCGACGCCTATGATTTTGCGCTCGGCGAATCCGCGACGATCCGGGTCGCGCTTGACCACGACCACGCCGATCACGACGCATCGCTCGCCGGTGTGCGCGAGGTCGCGCTCTTCCCCCCCATGACCGGAGGCTAGGCTCGCCATGGCCAATGTCCGCGTTGCGATCGTTGCCGAACCGCTCGACATCACGGCAGAGATCGAGAAGGTGACGGCGGGGCGCGGCGATATCGGCGCGGTCGTAACCTTCACCGGCCTCTGCCGCGACGAGGACGGAAGGCTCGAGGCTCTGGAACTCGAGCATTATCCGGGCATGGCGGAAAACGAGGTCCAGCGCATCGCCGAGCAGGCGGCCGGCCGCTGGGAAATCTCTGACATCACCGTCCTGCACCGGCACGGCACGGTCCGGCCGGGAGAGACCATCGTCCTGGTGGTGACGGCGTCGAAGCATCGGCACGCGGCGTTCGAATCGGCCGAATTCGTTATGGACTTCCTCAAGACCCACGCCCCCTTCTGGAAGAAGGAACACACGGCGGCGGGTGCGGTCTCCTGGGTCTCGGCCCGCCAGTCCGACGACGACGCCGAAGAGCGCTGGAACACCCCCGATTGAACCCTACTCTCTCGAATGGCCAGGGCGGCGCCTTTGCGCCGCATCAGGCATTGGCGGAAGCCCTCCTGCCGCACGCCACCTCCGGCGATGACGGTTCGCACGATATCGCGCATCTGCAACGGGTCTGGAGCAACGCCGCCGCCATCCTCGCGCAGGAAGGCGGCGATGCCGATATCGTCGCCGCCGCGACGTTGCTGCATGACTGCGTTTCCGTCGAGAAGAACGACCCGTTGCGCGCCCAGGCGTCGCGCCTGGCCGCCCACAAGGCGGAAGGCGTGCTGCGCGCGCTGCGTTGGGAGGATGCACGGATCGCCGCGGTCGCGCATGCGATCGAAGCCCACAGCTTTTCGGCCGGGATCGTCCCCGAGACGCTGGAGGCGAGGATCCTGCAGGATGCCGACCGGCTCGACGCGATCGGCATGGTCGGCGTGGCGCGCTGCTTCTATGTCGCCGGACGAATGGGCAGCGCGCTCTATGATCCCACGGATCCGGAAGCCGCCTTCCGTCCGCTCGACGACAAGCGCTTTGCCATCGACCATTTCGAGAACAAGCTGTTCAAGCTCGCCGCGGGGTTCCAGACTGCGGCCGGGACACGGCTCGCGAAATTGCGGCAGGCGCGCCTGCGCCGGTTTCTGGACGAATTTCTGGACGAGATCTGAGGCTGCCCCTTCTGCGAGGCGCGGGCCATAGAGAGGAAACGTTTCATGCTCACGATCTGGGGCCGCAACAATTCGACCAACGTCAAGAAGGTGCTGTGGTGCGCCGAGGAGATCGGCCTTCTCTATGAGTGGATCCCCGTCGGCGGCAGCTTTGGCGGGACCGGCGATGCCGCATATCGCGCCATGAACCCGACAGGGCTGGTGCCGACCATCCGCGACGGCGATTTCGTGTTGTGGGAATCGAACGCCATCGTGCGCTATCTGGCGAGCCGCTACGCCTCCGGCACGCTGGCGCCCGAGTCGCCGACCGAGCGAGCCGGGGCCGACCGCTGGATGGATTTCGCGTCGACCAGCCTCGCCGCCCCGTTTCGCGACGTGTTCTGGGGCCTCATCCGCACGCCGCCGGAGAAGCGCGACATGACGGCGATCCATTCCGGCCAGGAAAAATGCGCGTCGGTCTTCGCTATCGCCGACCGGGCGCTTTCGACGCAGCCCTGGTTCAGCGGCGCGTCGTTCGGGATGGGCGACATTCCGCTCGGCTGCTTCGCCTATGCCTGGTTCGAGATGCCGATCGAGCGGCCGGACCTGCCGCATCTCGCGGCCTGGTATTCCCGCCTCACCGAGCGCCAAGCGTTCCGCAAGACCGTGATGATCGGGCTGAGCTGAGTCAGCCCATGCGTCTTCTTTCACCTCTCCCTCAGGGAGGTGGAAATACCGACCTTCAAAAACAAAAATGGCCGGGACAAGCCCGGCCATTTTCAGATGTCTGCTGGTTCGGCGAATTAGCCGACGAGCTCGATGCCCGAGAACCAGTAAGCGATTTCCTGGGCAGCCGTCTCGGGAGCGTCCGAGCCGTGGACCGAGTTCTCGCCGATCGACAGGGCGAATTCCTTGCGGATCGTGCCGGCATCGGCATTGGCCGGGTTGGTCGCGCCCATGACTTCGCGGTTCTTCAGGATGGCGCCTTCGCCTTCCAGAACCTGAACGACGGTCGGGCCAGCGGTCATCGTCTCGACCAGCTCGCCGAAGAAGGGGCGATCCTTGTGGACGGCATAGAAGCCCTCGGCCTGCTGGCGGGACATCCAGACGCGCTTGGAAGCGACGACGCGCAGGCCGGCTTCTTCCAGCTTGGCGGTGATCTTGCCGGTCAGGTTGCGCTGGGTCGCGTCGGGCTTGATCATCGAGAAGGTGCGTTCGATCGCCATATCTTCAGTCCTGTCATATCGTTTGAAACGGGATAATTGGGTGGCGCTGTATAGCCTTGCCGCAGGGACCGGGCAAGGGCAGCGACGGGTTCGGCACCGCTGTCGTGACGCAAAAATGTCAGCCATACTGACCTGATAAACGCGACGTTTTCGCGACCGGGGAGAAGGACCAGGTCATGAAGCCGCATTTCGAGATGTTCGCCGCCTATAACCGCTGGGCCAACGAACGCCTGTATGACGCGGCGCGCACGCTGCCGCGCGAGGACTATCTCGCCGACCACGGCGCCTTCTTCGGCTCGCTCAACGCGACGCTCAACCATCTCCTCGTAACCGACCGGATCTGGATGCGGCGCTTCTCCGGCGACGGCCCCGTCCATGCCGCGCTCAACGAGGTGCTGACCGACGAACTCGACGAACTGGCGGCATTGCGGGCCAGCGAGGACGCGCGGCTGATCGCCTATGTCGACAGCCTCGACCCGGCCGCGATCGCGGGCCAGTTCACCTATCGTCCGATCACCAACCCGGTCGAGATCACCCAGCCGCTCGGCCCCGCCCTCGCCCATCTGTTCAATCACCAGACCCACCATCGCGGCCAGGCGACGGTGATCCTGACGCGGATCGCCGGACGGGATGCGTGCCCGAGCCTCGATCTGATCCTGTTTCAGCGCCAGTCGGGCATGGGCTTGCGCTGAACGGGCAAGGCGGGCCGACACAACCGTTCGGGCGAAATATATCGGAAGTGTGTGAAGGCGGTCGCTTGATTCAGCCGGGGGGGAGGCGCACGTTTTCAGAGCGTCTGTTTCTGTTCCTGCGAGTCTCCATGTTCCGGCCCCTGCTTCTTGCGTTCGCCCTCACCGTTTCCGCCGCGCATGCCGCGACGCCGAATGTGGACGTCGAGGCGCCACAGGGGCTGTCCGACTCGGAGATGGCGGAAGTGGTGGATTTCGTCGTCGGCAATGCCGTCTTCGCGCTCTACCATCAGGCCGGCCACATGATGATGGAGCGCCTCGGCGTCGACGCAGCGGGCGGCGAACAGACCGCGGACGACTTCGCCGTGATGACGCTGCTCGAGCCCCGGACCGGCGCCGGCGACCAGACCCTGGTCGACGCGGTCGACAGCTGGATGCTTTCGAACCACCTGACCGCCTCGGCCGGCGCGGACGCGATCGGCTTGCCGGACCGGCATTCGGTCGACGCCGACCGCGCCAATGCGATCGTCTGCAACATGGTCGGCTCGAACCCCAAGGATTTCGCCGATATCGCGGAGGCTGCCGCCCTGACGCCGGCGACCCGCGCCAATTGTTCGGCTTCCTACCAGCAGAAGCGCGCGCTCTGGTCCAATGCACTGAAGCCGGTGCAGCGCGAGCCAGGCGCGCCGCTTTCGGTCATTCCCGTCGTCTACGAGCCGCCGACCGGCAACGAAGTCGCGGAACTGACGATCCTGCACGACAACAAGGTTCTGGAGGAAGTCGCGACCCGCCTCGCCAACGACTTCACCCTGGCGAAGCCGCCGACGCTGCGCGCCAAGAGCTGCGGCGCCGTCACCTCCAGCTATGACCCCGGCCGCAACGAGATCGTGCTGTGCTACGAGCTGTCGAGCTACCATGCCGAGCTGATCGTGCGCGACATTCAGGGCCGCTGAGCCTTTGCCGGCGACATCTTCGCGCGCCGCGCTTGCTTCCGGCGGCTAGGCACGGCACATAGCCGGCCATGCTGCACGTCAATGAAGTCACCTATCGCATCGCCGGCCGTACGCTCCTCGAGGGGGCGACCATTGCCCTGCCCGACGGGGTCAAGGCCGGCTTCGTCGGCCGCAACGGCACCGGCAAGACGACCCTGTTCAAGCTGGTCACCGGCGAGATCGCGCCGGAGAGCGGCTCGATCGGCCTGCCGCGTGGCGTCCGCATCGGCCAGGTGGCTCAGGAAGCGCCGGGCACCGAGCAATCGCTAATCGACTTCGTGCTGGCCGCCGATACCGAGCGCGCGGCGCTGCTGGCCGAGGCCGAGCATGCGAGCGACCCGCACCGTATCGCCGAGATCCAGATCCGCCTTTCCGATATCGGCGCGCATGCCGCCGAAGCGCGTGCCGGCACCATCCTGTCCGGCCTCGGCTTCGATGCGGAAGCCCAGCTTCGCCCCTGCTCCGCCTTTTCCGGCGGCTGGCGGATGCGCGTGGCGCTCGCCGCCGTGCTGTTCGCGGAGCCGGACCTGCTGCTGCTCGACGAGCCCACCAACTATCTCGATCTCGAAGGCACGATGTGGCTGGAGAACTATGTCGCGCGCTATCCGCACACGGTCTTCCTGATCAGCCATGATCGCGACCTGCTGAACCGCGCCGTCGACATGATCGTCCATCTCGATCAGGGCAAGCTGACGATCTATCGCGGCGGCTATGACAGCTTCGACCGCCAGCGTCGCGAGAAGCAGGCGCTGCAGCTGAAGCTCAAGAAGAAGCAGGACGACCAGCGCAAGCACCTGCAGGCCTTCGTCGACCGTTTCAAGGCCAAGGCGTCGAAGGCGCGCCAGGCGCAGTCGCGCATGAAGGCGCTTGAGCGGATGCAGCCGATCGCCGGCATCGTCGACAGCGACGTGACGCCGTTCCACTTCCCGCCGCCGGCCAAGATCCTTGCTCCGCCGATCATCGCGCTCGACAACGCCTCGGTCGGCTACGAGGAAGGCAAGCCGATCCTGCGCAAGCTGGACCTGCGCATCGACGTCGAGGATCGCATCGGCCTGCTGGGCGCCAACGGCAACGGCAAGTCGACCTTCGCCAAGCTGCTCGCCGGCCGCCTGCCCAATCTCACAGGCGCGATGCGGCGGGCGGAAAAGCTCGATATCGCCTTCTTTGCCCAGCACCAGCTCGACGATCTGCGCCCGGCCGAAACCGCCGTGCAGCACATCCGCATGCTGATGCCGGACGCGACCGAGGCCCAGGTGCGTTCCCGCGTTGGCTCCATGGGCTTCCCGACCGCCAAGATGGATACGCCGGCGCGCGAGCTTTCCGGCGGCGAGCGGGCACGCCTGCTGCTCGGCATCGCGACGTTCCGCGGCGCCAACCTGCTCATCCTCGACGAGCCGACCAACCATCTCGACATCGACAGCCGCGAGGCGCTCGTGCAGGCGCTGAACGACTATCCTGGCGCGGTGATCCTGATCAGCCATGACCGCCATCTCATCGAGGCGTCCGTCGACCGGCTTCTGCTGGTCGCCGATGGCACGGTGTCGAATTTCGACGGCGACATGGACGATTATCGCAAGCTGATCGTGAAGGGACCGGATACCTCGTCGGCCAAGAGCGACGGTGACGCGTCCAAGAACACGGCCCAAGATCGCCGCCGCGAGTCGGCCGCCAAGCGTTCCGAGCTCGCCCCGCTGCGGAAAAAGATCAAGGAAACCGAATCCTTGATGGAAAAGCTTCAGAAAGAGATTCAGAAGCTCGACACCGCGCTGGCCGACGTGAACCTCTACGCCAAGGACCCGGCCAAGGCGACGACGCTGGCCAAGCAGCGCGCCGACGCGGTCAAAGCGCTCGGCGAGCGGGAAGAGAGCTGGCTGGAAATGTCGGCGGAGTATGAGGCGGCAGCCGAGGCGGTCTGAGCTTTCTCGGAAGAGTGGCAACGCAGCGGGACCGCACCATCATCCTGAGGTGCCCGGCTTTGCCGGGCCTCGAAGGAGGGTCCAGTGGTCTCCCGTGTCCGTCCGCCTTGTCCTGCCGGCAGGCGATTGATCTCGCGTCCAGAGGCGATCTCTGGAACCTCCTTCGAGGCTTCGCTGCGCAAAGCACCTCAGGATGACGGACTTTGGGTACTAATGTTACTGTCCTCGGCGTAGCGCTGGACGCCCTCGGCGATCACGCCTTTTTCTGCCAGCGGCCCTGCTCGGATTGCTGCCAGTAGGTCGCGTCATGGCCCTCGGCCTTGACGCGCTTCCAGGACGCGCGCGCCGCGTCCAGCGCATCGGGGTCGTTGCCGTCGAACATCAGCACCACCCGGACATAGCCCGAGAGGTCGCCCGCTGAGGCGCCTGCGACGAGGAAGCGGACATTGGCGCCGTTCGGATTGCCCGGCTCCGGCGTGATCAGAACCGGATGCTGCGCCGCGTCGGGATCGCGCCAGAGGCCATGCGGCAGGAAGCTGTCCTCGCCATAGGTCCAAAGCAGCGCATCCAGCGACTCGCAGCGTTCGACCGAACCCGCCTCGACGACAACGCGCCAGCCGCGCTCCAGCGATTTCTCCAGCAGTCCCGGCAGGAGCGTTTCGAGCGGCTGCTGCTGCAGATGGTAGAACAGGACTTCGGTCATCGTGCCTTCTCAAAAAGGCCGGCCGCCCCGAGGCGCTCGGAGCGGCCGGCCCTGACCTTCTAGCAGATCAGCCTTCGTAATTGTCGGCCACGAAGCGGTCGAGGATGCGCACGCCCCAGCCCGAAGCCCAGGAGCGGTTGATCTCGCTCTGGGGCGAACCCATGGCCGTTCCGGCGATGTCGAGATGGGCCCAGGCGACGCCATCGTCGATAAAGCGCTGGATGAACTGCGCCGCCGTGATCGAGCCGGCATGACGGCCGCCCGTGTTCTTGATGTCAGCGAACTTCGATTCGATCAGCTTGTCATAGGCAGCGCCGAGCGGCAGGCGCCAGACCTTCTCGCCCGTCACCTCGCCGGCCCTGGACAGGGCTGCCGCCAACGCGTCGTCATTGGCGAACAGGCCGGCATGGTCGCTGCCGAGCGCGACGAGAACGGCGCCGGTCAGCGTCGCCAGGTCGATGATCACCTTCGGCTCATAGGTCTTCTGCGCGTACCAGAGCGCGTCGGCGAGCACGAGCCGGCCTTCGGCATCGGTGTTGATGATCTCGATCGTCACGCCGGACGCGGCCTCGACGATGTCGCCGGGGCGCTGCGCATTGCCGTCCGGCATGTTTTCGACGAGGCCGATGATGCCGACAACATTCGCCTTGGCCTTACGCGAGGCCAGCGCATGCATCAGGCCGACCACGGCGGCGGCGCCGCCCATGTCGCCCTTCATGTCTTCCATGCCGCCGGCCGGCTTGATCGAGATGCCGCCGGTATCGAAGACGACGCCCTTGCCGACGAAGGCGATCGGCTTGTCCTTGGACTTGTTGCCGTTCCAGTGCATGGCGACCAGGCGCGGCGGGCGCACCGAGCCCTGCGCGACGCCGAGCAGCGCCCGCATGCCGAGCTTCTTCATCTGCTTTTCGGTCAGGGTCTCGATGGTGACGCCCAGCGCCTCCAGCGCCGCCGCCTTTTCCGCGAACTCGACCGGTCCCAGCACGTTGGCCGGCTCGTTGACCAGTTCGCGCGCCAGGATG
Organism: Kaistia sp. UC242_56; assembly: GCF_044452255.1. Lineage (NCBI taxonomy): Bacteria > Pseudomonadati > Pseudomonadota > Alphaproteobacteria > Hyphomicrobiales > Kaistiaceae > Kaistia > Kaistia sp. UC242_56. The sequence continues at coordinate 1,973,604 of NZ_JBIOAN010000002.1, read as the reverse complement.
GCGCCCTCCGCGATGGCCGAACGCGCGACCCAGGCCTTCTTTGCCTTGCTCGCTTCGCCGCCAACGATATCCAGCTTCACATGCGCCTTGAACGCCTTGCCGCTGTCGCCGTCCTTCCCTTCCTTGTCGTTCTTGCCGCTCTTGTAGCGGTCGAACGAATAGGCCCGCAGCACCGCGCCCATGCCGATCTCGGCCAGTTGCTCGCCGGAGACCAGCGTTCCGTCCGGCCGCTCGGCCAGCAGGGTTGCCTGCTCGCCCTTGCGCAGAGCGCCCTGGATCGTGCCGCCGAGGCGCGACCAGTCGCCTTCCACAAGTTCTTCCGCCTTGCCGAGGCCGACGACGATCAGCCGGTCGAAGCGAAGGCCGGCTGGCGCGAGCAGGTCGAGCGTGCCGAGCGTCTTGCCCTTGTAATCTGCCGTCCCTGCGGCCTTTCGAAACAGATCGGCGAATCCCAATCCACTCGTCTCCGGGCCGAAATTCAGCGTCTCGTCGGTCAAGACGACCAGCGTTCCGCTCTCGGCCGAGACAGATTTGTGGAACGAAACGGCAGGGTTTTGGCTCATTTTTAGGTCTCGCAGGGCAAGGACGGCAGGCGCCGGACGGCGCTGTCAGGGACAGGGGGTGCGTGGGTAAAGCCACACCCAGAGGATGATCAATCTGTCCACCGGCTGCGTCTCTGGCAAGTGGCGCGGGTTCCAGCTAGACGTTTACGCTTCATTAAGAATGTTCTTTCGCGTTTGATTCACCCAATTGGTTCACCCATGGACGGTCGGACGTCGGATTGATGAGGAGATAGACCGAGATATCGCGCAGCCCCGGCGGGGGCTGTCATCGTTTGGCGTTCAGAGTTCGAGGATTGACGAAACCAAGATGAAGCTCATCGAGCGCTACATCTTCAAACGAATGTTCGCGGCGTTCCTGCTGAGCCTTTGCGGCTTGTCGGGCACCGTCTGGCTGAGCCAGGCCCTGCGCGAACTCGACCTGATCACCAGCAAGGGCCAGAACTTCGTCACCTTCTTCCGCGTGTCGAGCCTGATCTTCCCGGGCCTTCTCCTGATCGTCTGTCCCGTGGCCCTGCTGATCGGCGCGATCTACACCTTCAACCAGCTCAATGCCGATTCAGAGCTCGTCGTCATCAACGCCAGCGGCGCGTCGCAGACGCGGCTGCTGAAGCCGGCGCTGTCGATGGGGCTGATCACGGCGATCATCGTCGGCTCGATGTCGCTCTATCTGGTGCCGCTGTCGCTGCAGGCCTTCCGCGGCCTGCTCACCGGCATCAATGCCGACCTGATCACCAGCTTCGTGCGCGAAGGCCAGTTCATGGAACTTGGCAACCGGTTGGTCTTCCATGTGAAGGACCGCAAGCCGGACGGCACGCTGGAGGGCATCTTCATCCAGGACGGCCGCCAGCCCGACCAGACCTCGGTCTACATCGCCAATCGCGGCGCCGTGCTGAAGAACCCGCTCGGCACCTTCCTGATCATGCAGAACGGTACGATCCAGCAGAAGTCCGAGACCAACAATTCGATGTCGATCATCGAATTCGAATCCTACGCCTTCGATCTCTCGACCTTCGGCAGCCGCACCAGCCTGCCCGACTACACGGCGTCCGAACGCAGCACGCTCTATCTGCTGTCGCCGAACCCCAACGACCCGGAATACCAGAAGCGCCCCGGCGCCTTCCTGTCCGAGCTGCATGACCGCCTTTCGGCGCCGCTCTACGCGCTCTTCTTCGCCATCCTTCCCGTCGCCGCGCTCGGTCAGGCCCAGACCACCCGGCAGGGCCGCAGCCTGGTAGTTCTCGGCACGATCGCCATCGCCACCGGCGTACGCATCGGCGGCTTGATCCTCGCCAGCCTTGCCGCCAACGATTCGCGGCTGATCCCGGCGCTCTATGCGCTGCCGCTCGGTTTCATCGTGCTGTCGCTGATCGCGGTCTACAGCTCGTTCCGCTTCTCCGCCTCCGACAGCATCGCCTCGATGGCCACGGAGTTCGTGCAACGAATCGCCAATCGGTTCAGGATTGGTCCACGCCCATCGGCAGGGGGCCGGACCTAAGCCATGTTCCGCAGTCCGACGCTCAGTCTCTATTTCGCCAAGCGCTTCGCCAAGACGGCGTTGATCATCTTCATCGTCGTCTTCGTCCTAATGGCGTTCATCGACTATCTCGAACTCGCCCGCCGCGCCGCGCGCCGCGAAGGGTTCGATGCATTCCTCTACCTGATGGTGTCGCTGGCCCGCGTGCCAAACGTCATCGAAAGGGCCCTGCCCTTCACCATCCTGTTCGCTGCGATCGCCGCCTTCGTGATGGCCAATCGACAGCTCGAACTGGTGGTCGCGCGCGCCTCTGGCGTCTCTGCCTGGCAGTTCCTGCTGCCGGCCGGCCTGGTTGCGGTGATGATCGGCGTGTTCGCGACCACGATCTTCAACCCGGTCTCGACCGAGCTGAAGCAGCGCTCGATCCTGCTCGCCAACGAGCTGGCGCAAAACCGGATGAAGCTGGAGGCGAAGTCGGCCCCACCGGCGGCGCCAGCCCCCGCTCCGGCCCCGTCCATGCCCGAAGATGTGGGCTCGACACCCGAATCATCGTCCGACTGGACGATCTGGATGCGGCAGACGGGGCGCGAGGGCTCGTCGATCATCGGCGCCAAGCAGAGCCTGAATCGCGGCCTTTCGCTCGTCGACGCGTCGGCCTTCGTGTTCAAGACCGACGGCTCGCTGGACCATCGAATCGATGCATCCACAGCTGATTTCGAGGACGGCGACTGGGTGTTCCGCAACGCCACCGTGACCCGTCCGGGCACCCGTCCCGCGCCGCAGCCCGAGGTGCGGTTGCCCACCGATCTCAACGCCGATCAGGTCAGCCAAAGGCTGGCGGACCCTGAGACAGTCTCGTTCTGGTCCTTGCCAGAACTCATTGAAATTTCAAAGAAATCAGCAGTCCCGAGTGATGCGTACGAAATGCAGTTCCAGTCGCTGCTGGCCCAGCCGCTGCTCTTCCTCGCCATGGTTTTCGTGGCGGCCACGGTGTCGCTCCGGTTCTCCCGTTCCAGGGATCTGGGGCAAGTGATTTTGACTGGTGTCGCTGTGGGCTTCGTGCTTTATGTTGTCACGGAATTGGCGAGGGGATTGGGGAGGAGCGGCGTCGTGTCACCGATGATTGCCGCTTGGACTCCAGCCATCGTCGCCACCTTGTTAAGTGTCACAGTGCTTCTGCATCGGGAGGACGGATGATGGTCGTTTCCGTTCCTCTCCAGAGGCGCGGCGCGGTGTCTCGCGCTGTTCGTGGCTTGGGTGCCCTGCTCGTCGCGGCAACGCTTGGCCTTGGCCTTGCGCTGACGGCACCGGTCGACAACGCTTACGCGCAGTCCGCACCCGGCACGCTTGGCTTCGGCGCCGACAACCTGCCGCGTCCCGCCAAGGACGCGCAGATGGTGCTGGAGTCCGACCAGTTGGTCTATGACTACGACAAGGCCGCCGTCGCGGCCGTCGGCAAGGTCAAGATCTACTATGACGGCTACACGCTGGAAGCCGACCGCGTCACCTACGACCAGAAGAACAAGAAGATGCGCGCCGAAGGGCGCGTGAAGATCGTCGACAGGACCGGCGCGGTCATCACCGCCGAAACCATCGACATCACCGACGACTTCGCCACCGGCTTCGTCAATGCGCTCCGGCTCGATACGCCGACGCAGACGCATTTCGCGGCCGAGAAGGCGCTGCGCGACCAGGGCAAGACCACCACCTTCTATCGCGGCGTCTACACCGCCTGCGAACCCTGCCGCGAACGCCCCGAAAAGGCGCCGATCTGGCAGGTGAAAGCCGCCCGGATCATCGTCGATCACAACGAGCACATGGTCTATTTCAAGCGCGCCTCGCTTGAATTCCTCGGCATGCCGATTGCCTATTTCCCGGCTTTTTCGGCGCCCGATCCGACGATCAAGCGCAAGAGCGGCTTCCTGTTCCCGTCCGCGGGCTATAAAAAGACCCTCGGCGCCTTCATCCAGACGCCCTATTTCTGGGCGCTGGCTCCGAACTACGACCTGACGCTGGCCCCGGCCGTGTACACCAACCAGGGCTTCCTGGCGGACGTCGAATGGCGGCACCGGCTGGAATATGGCCAGTACTCGCTGCGCATGGCCGGCATCAACCAGCTCAACCCCGATGATTTCTACGACGAGGGAACCCGCAATTCCGGCGTCAAGGATTTCCGCGGCGGCGTGAAGACCGAGGGTGAGTTCTATCTCAACCGCTACTGGACCGTGGGCTGGGACGCGACGCTGCTCAGCGACCGCACGTTCAGCCGCGACTACAGCCTGCTGTCGACCAACACCGACATCAACGTCTCGAACGTCCACCTGACCGGCATCAGCGAGCGCAATTATTTCGATGCGCGGATGCTGTATTTCCAGGTTCTGACGAACGACGAGGACATCAAGTACGACCAAGGCCGGCAGGCGATCGTCCACCCGGTGATCGACCACAGCTACCTGTTTGACAACTCGGTTCTCGGTGGCCAGCTGTCGATCAAGTCGAACCTGACCAGCCTGTCGCGCGACGAAACCGACATCGTCAACAATGACGGTAACGGCATCACCGTCGCCGAGGGCGTGCTCAACGGCCAGCTCCAGGACGACGCGCACATTCTCGGCCTCTCGGGCAACTACAATCGCCTGAGCTCCCAGGTGACGTGGCAGCGCAGCATGATCGGCCCGCTGGGCATGGTCTTCAAGCCGTTCGGCTACCTGCGCGGCGACGGCTACTATCTCAACCAGGACCAGATCATCGCCGGCCTGAATGACGACGGAAGCTATTTCCGCGGCATGCCGGCAGTCGGCGTGGAATGGCGTTGGCCGATCATGGCCGCCGGCCTTTCCTCCAGCTTCCTGTTCGAGCCGGTCGCCCAGATGATCGTTCGCCCGAACGAGCCGATGGCAGGCCAGCTGCCGAATGAAGACGCGCAGAGCCTGGTGTTCGACGATTCCAGCCTGTTCGACTGGGACAAGTTCTCTGGCTATGACCGCATCGAAGGCGGTACCCGCGTCAATGTCGGCTTCCGCTATCTCGCCAGCATCGGCCAACTCGCCACCATTCAGGGTGTCGTCGGCCAGTCCTACCAGGTCGCGGGCGAAAACTCCTTCGCGGTTCAGGACCTGACCGCGACCGGCGCCGTCTCCGGCCTCGAGACGGATGTCTCCGACTTCGTCGCCGGCGTCACGCTCGATACCGGTTATGGCTACTTCCTGACGGCGCGGGGCCGCTTCGACAACGAGAACCTGGACGTCAACCGCGCCGAGCTGACGGCAACCGGCAAGTTCGGCGACCTCACAGCCTCCGCCTCCTACCTGTTCCTGCGCGAGCAGCCCGCGATCGGCAACGACTCACGAACCGACACGATCAGCGGCAAGGCCTCCTGGCAGATGACCGACACGTGGCGCGTGTTCGGCTCGGTCGCCTGGGACATCGAGGGCGACCAGTTGGCATCCAGCGGCATCGGCATCGCCTATGACGACGAGTGCACGACCTTCTCGATCGCCTACAGCGAGATCCGTCAGGACTACACCGATCTGCAGACTTCCAAGCAGCTGATGGTGCGCCTGGAACTGCGGACTCTGGGCGGTACGAAGCTGCATAGCGACGTCGGATCGCTGACGAGCAACAACACCAGCAATTGATCTTCATGGTTTCGCCGGATTTGCAGGGTCTATCCAGTCGAAATGAACGCCTCCCGTGGCGGCAGGGCGAGTCGGCACGCCAGCACGCCGGCGGCACGCCGCAGCTGACAGGATTCGGATATTGGCCATGCGTAATCGAATGAAATTCCTTCTTCTGCCGGCTCTCGCCATTGCTATGGGCCTGGGCTCGGTCAGCCTGCCCGCAACGGCTTCGGCGCAATCCGCCGTGCGTGCCACCGTCAACGACCAGCCGATCACCTCCTACGACGTCGGCCAGCGCATCAAGCTGATGAAGCTTTTCCGCCAGCCGAGCGGCGACAAGGCCGTTCTCAACGAGATGATCGACGAGGTGCTGCTGGCCCAGGTCGCGACGCGACGCGGCATGAGCGTGCCGGACTCGATGGTTGAAGAGCGCTTCAACGGCATCGCCAAGCAGGTCAAGCTGCCCCCGGCCCAGTTCGCCAAGGCGCTTGCCTCGCAGGGCGTGCAGGCCGAGACGCTGCGCAAGTTCCTGCGCGCGCAGATCACCGGCGCCATGGTCGTGAAAGCCAAGGCCCGCAGCATCAAGGTCAGCGAAGCTGACGTGCAGGCGCAGATCGAGAAGGAAGGCATCCAGACCGAGACGGCGACGATCCGCGAGTTCAAGCTGCAGCAGATCGTCTTCGTCGTGCCCAAGGGCTCCTCGCCGGGCTATGTCGGCCAGCGCCAGCGCGAGGCCGAGGCCTTCCGCAAGCGCTTCAGCGGCTGCGACAACAGCCTGGCCCAGGCCAAGGCGATGAAGGGCGTCGTCGTGCTCAACATGGGCCGCCGCGACACCACGCAGATCCAAGGCCCGGCCGGCGATGCGCTCAAGTCGGCTCCCGTCGGCGGCACGTTGAAGCCGGACGTCACGGAACGCGGCGTCGAGGTGATCGCTGTCTGCGAAGCCAAGGATATCCGCAGCTCGGCCGGCGTGCGCGCCGAGATCGAGGAAAAGCTGACCGCAGAGCAGAGCAAGAATGTCGGCAAGGATTTCGTTGCCGAGCTCCGCAAGGACGCCAAGATCAATTACAAATAGGCGTATCCCGCGCGGCTGCCGCGCCCTTCAAGTGAGACGATATGGTTGAATCCGCCTCGTTCCGGCCGCTTGCTCTCACCATGGGAGAACCGGCCGGCATCGGACCAGACGTCACCCTGGCCGTCTGGCGGGAACGACGCGAACGTCGCCTGCCGCCCTTCTACGTGCTGGCCGACCCAGAGGCACTTCGGGGTCGCGCCGCGCTGATGGGTCTCGATATCCCGATCGAGACCATGACGGCCGACGAGGCCGTCGACGCCTTCGACCGCGTTTTGCCGGTGGTGGCGCTGGAATCCCCGGCGGTTGCCGCTCCGGGCGTTCCCGAACGCAGCGCGGCGCGCGGCGTGATCGAGGCGATCGCGCGCGCCGTTGGCGATGTGCGCGCCGGACTGGCCTCGGCGCTCGTCACCAATCCGATCAACAAGAAGGCCCTGTTTGACGCGGGCTTCCAGCATCCGGGCCATACCGAGTTCCTGGGCATGCTGTCGGCCGCCTGGAGCGGGTCGCCCGCCCATCCGGTCATGATGCTGGCGGGACCGGGACTGCGCGCCGTGCCCGCGACGATCCACGTTCCGATCTCGGTCGTACCGCGAATGATCACCGAGGAAATGCTGATCCGCACCGGCCGTACCATCGACCACGACATGCGCCGCCGCTTCGGCATTCCGGCGCCCCGCATCGCGGTTGCCGGCCTCAATCCGCATGCCGGTGAGGGCGGCGTGATGGGCACCGAGGACGACGCGGTGATCCGCCCGGCCGTGGCGGCGCTTCGCGCCGAGGGCATCAACGCCATCGGCCCGCTCGCGCCCGACACCATGTTCCATGCCGATGCGCGCGCCCGCTATGACGTGGCGCTCTGCATGTATCATGACCAGGCGCTGATCCCGACCAAGACCATCGCCTTCGCCGAAACGGTGAACGTCACGCTGGGCCTGCCCTTCGTGCGCACCTCGCCGGATCACGGCACGGCGTTCGATATCGCCGGCACCGGCAAGGCTGATATTTCGAGCCTCGCGGCGGCCCTGCGCCTGGCCGACGAACTGGCACGCCACGAGGCGGAATACCGCCAGCACGAGCACGTCGCAGGCGTCGCTTCGTGACGCTGGCGCAGGACGGCCTCCCTCCCCTTCGCGACGTGATCGCCACGCATGGCCTGCAGGCCATGAAGCAACTCGGCCAGAATTTTCTGCTCGATCTGAACCTGACGGGCCGAATCGCGCGCGCCGCCGGCCCGCTGGCCGGCGTGACGGTGATCGAGGTGGGGCCGGGACCTGGCGGGCTGACGCGCGCTTTGCTCGCGGAAGGCGCGGAGAAGGTCATCGCCATCGAGCGCGACCGCCGCTGCCTCGATGCGCTCGCCGAAATCGCCGCGCATTATCCCGGCCGCCTCGAGGTGATCGAAGGCGACGCGATGCAGGTCGACATGTCGAAGCTGGCGACGGGCCGCGTGCGGATCGCCGCCAACCTGCCCTACAATATCGGCACGCCGCTGCTGCTCGGCTGGCTGCAAAGTGAGCCGTGGCCGCCCTTCTACGAGAAGATGACGCTGATGTTCCAGCGCGAGGTCGCGGAACGGATCGTCGCCACGCCGGAGGACGACGCCTATGGTCGCCTCGGCGTGATCTGCGGCTGGCGCAGCGAGGCGCGCATCCTGTTCGACATTTCGCCCAAGGCGTTCACGCCGCCGCCCAAGGTGGTGTCGTCGGTCGTCGAAGTCGTGCCGCGCCAGACGCCCCTGGAATGCAGCCGGGCGAAGCTGGAGCGCGTCACGGCCGCCGCCTTCGGCCAGCGCCGCAAGATGCTACGCCAGAGCCTGAAGAGCCTCGGCACCGATCCGCTGCCGCTGCTGGCGGCCGCCGGCATCGTCGAGACGGCCCGCGCCGAAGAAATCGACGTCGCCGGCTTCGTCCGCCTCGCCAACGCACTGCCCTGAGAAGCCTGCGACCGCTCCTGCCCCGGCGCACGAGCGGCCGGACCGCGTTTGACCTACGGCCCGAGCCTGGCTTGTACCCTTAGTCCTTGGTCTCGCAGGTCGTGGCTTTGCCGGCGATGGTCAGCGTCGCGCCATTGCCCTTGATCCAGAACTCGATGTCGTCCTTCGTGTAGCGTCCGCCATCCGCGGAGACTGCCTGCGGCAGGGTCACGGCCTTGCCATCGGCGAGCGTCAGGTCGACGAAGCCATCCGGCTGGTCCGGCGAGCTGAAGCGGGCCGTCACCTTCGTGCCGTCGGCGCAATGATAGGCGAAGGTCTTGGCCGGCGCGCTGGCAGCGGCCTCGGCGGCGGCGGGCTCGACGGTCGCTGCATCGGCCGGCATCAGGTCGGCCGCATGCGCGTGGGTCGCGAGCGTCCCGGCAGCGAAGGCAAGGGCAAGAGCGAGGCACGGGCGAAGGGGATTCATGGTCGGCTCCAGATGATCATCGGGCGTCGATTGTCGCAGCGCCACCGGTCGAAGGCAAATGGCGCACCCTCGGCAGCGGCGCGCCGCTCCTCGCCCAAAAGCTTGGGACAACAGCGAAGACGAGGAGCAGCCCAGACGAGGCTTGGGCCCCTCGCGGGGCGACGCCCCTACTCCTGATGGAGCAGGTCCGCCACAAACCCTTCCAGCCAGGTCGTGCGGGCGCGGCGCATGCGCTCGGCATAGAGGATGGCCTGCGCCTTCTCCAGCGAGGTCTGGAGGTCCTTGTTGATCAGGACATAGTCATAGTCGCGCCAGTGCTGGATCTCGGCCCTGGCGTTCGCCAGGCGCTTGGCGATGACATCGGGGGCGTCCTCGGCCCGGCGGACCAGGCGCGATGCCAGTTCGGCCATGGTCGGCGGCAGCACGAAGATGCGAACGAGATCTTCCGGCATCGCCTTGGCGACCTGGTCGGCGCCCTGCCAATCGATGTCGAACAGCACGTCCTTGCCGGAGGTCAGCCAAGCCTCGACCGGCGCGCGCGGCGTGCCGTAGCAATTGCCATGCACCTCGGCCCATTCCAGCAGCTCGCCCCGGTCGCGCAGCTTGTTGAAGGTCGCCTGGTCGATGAAGTGATAGTGCACGCCGTCGATCTCGCTCGGCCGGCGCGCGCGAGTCGTCACCGAGACGGAGAGGACGATATCCTTGTCCTCGGCCATCAGGTGGCGGGCGATGGTCGACTTGCCCGCGCCCGAGGGCGAGGACAGGACCAGCATCAGGCCACGCCGCGAGGGGGAATTTCCGGCAACCGACATCAGGGACTTCCTATTCGAGGTTCTGGACCTGCTCGCGCAGCTGATCGACGGCGGCCTTCAGGTCGAGACCGAGGGCCGTCAGGGAGCGATCATTCGCCTTGGCGCAGAGCGTGTTGGTTTCGCGATTGAATTCCTGGGCGAGGAAATCGAGCTTGCGCCCCACTGGCCCGCCCTCGGCGAGCAGCGCGCGGGCGGCGGCGACATGGGCCGTCAGCCGGTCGAGTTCCTCGCGAATGTCGGCCCGGGTCGCCAGGAGCGCCGCTTCCTGGTGCAGCCGGTCAGGATCGAGCGCCGGCGACGCGTCGAGCAGAGCCGCGACCTGGTCGGCAAGCTTCTTGCGGATTGCCTCGACCGTGCGGGCGGGCGACGCCTCGGCTGCCGCGGTCAGGCGCTCGATCTCGTCCATGCGGGCGTTGAGCACGGCACCGATCGCCGCTCCCTCGCGATTGCGGGCAACGACCAGTTCGGCGAGCGCCAGGTCGAGATCGGCGAGCAGGTCGGCTGCCAGCGCCTCGGCCACGGCCGGATCGTCTTCGGCATCGACGGTTTCGAGAATGCCGCGAATCGACAGGAGGCCGTCCAGCGTCGGCGGCGCCGCGTCGATCTCGCTGCCGACACGGCGGACGAGATCGAGCACCTGCCGCAGCAGTTCCTCGTTGACGCGCAGGGCCTGGGCCGTCGTCTCGCGCTGCAGGCTGAGCCCGACCTGCAGATTGCCGCGCTGCAGCAGCTTGCCGATGCGCTCGCGCACCGGCTGGTCGAGCGTATCGAAGCTCGGCGGCAGGCGAAGGCGGATGTCGAGGCCCTTGCCGTTGACGCTGCGCAGCTCCCACGTCCAGCGATAGCCGTGTCCCGCGCCGGCGGCGCGCGCGAAGCCGGTCATGCTCGTCAATGCCATCGGAATTCCCCGGCTATGAATGGTCTGTGGCCCAAGAAGGATAGCCGGTCAGGCCCCTCGTTTGGACGGCGACAGTAATGCGCGCGCCAAGGCCGCTCAAGGGCGCGGCGGCGGATATCCCTCAAACCGACACATGGACGGTGAGGGATATGGTCTATGGTCTGAATCGACCCTGGCCGGTGGGCCCTCTCCCCACATTCCGGCCGCCTCACCCTGCTGGGGAACGCGCATGCAATCCATCCTGAAATTCTCGCTCATCGCCCGCTACAGCGCCTTCGCGCTCTGCATCCTCGCAGCGCTGATCCTGCCGCTGATCCCGATGACGCCTACGCTCAACTTCCTGCTGACGATGATTTTCGCGGCGTTGAGCGTGCTCGGCGTCTACGACCTGGTCCAGACGCGCCACGCGATCACGCGCAACTATCCCGTCATCGGCCACATGCGCTTCCTGGTCGAATCGGTTCGGCCGGAGTTGCGGCAATATCTGTTCGAGTCCGATTCCGACAGGCTGCCCTTCTCGCGGGCGGAACGCTCGCTCGTCTATCAGCGCGCCAAGAACGAAGCGGATCAGCGGCCATTCGGCACGCTGCTGGACGCCTATGCCGACGGCTACGAGTTCATCGGCCATTCGATGCGCCCGGCGCCGATGCAGGATCCCAGGCACTTCCGCATCACCATCGGCAACGACCAGTGCGACAAGCCCTATTCCGGCTCGGTCCTGAACATCTCGGCCATGAGCTTCGGGGCGCTTTCGAGCCACGCCATCCAGGCGCTGAACCGCGGCGCCAAGCTCGGCGGCTTCGCGCAGGATACCGGCGAAGGCTCGATCAGCCCGTATCATCGTCAATATGGAGGCGATCTGGTCTGGCAGATCGCCTCGGGCTATTTCGGCTGCCGCCATGACGACGGCAGTTTCTCGGCCGAGAAGTTCGCGGCGCAGGCCGCCGACGATCAGGTCAAGATGATCGAGCTGAAGCTCAGCCAGGGCGCCAAACCCGGCCATGGCGGAATCCTGCCGGCCAACAAGGTGAGCCCTGAGATCGCCGCGACGCGTGGCATTCCGGTCGGCGTCGAATGCGTCTCGCCCGCTTCGCATTCCGCCTTCTCGACCCCGATCGAAATGATGCAGTTCATGGCCCGGCTGCGCGAGCTTTCCGGCGGCAAGCCGGTCGGCTTCAAGCTCGCCATCGGCCAGCCCTGGGAATTCATGGCGATCGTCAAGGCGATGCTGAAGACCGGCATCATCCCCGACTTCATCGTCATCGACGGGGCCGAAGGCGGCACGGGCGCGGCGCCGGTGGAGCTTACCGACCATGTCGGCGTGCCGATGCGCGAGGCGCTGCTGCTGGTCCACAACACGCTGGTCGGGGCGGGATTGCGGCCGCATGTCCGGATCGGCGTCGCCGGCAAGATCGTCTCGGCTTTCGACATCGCCGCCGTGCTGGCGCTCGGCGCGGATTGGGTCAATGCGGCGCGCGGCTTCATGTTCGCGATCGGCTGCATCCAGTCGCAGAGCTGCCACACCAACAAGTGCCCGACCGGCGTCGCGACGCAGGACGCGTTGCGACAGCGCGCGCTCGTCGTGCCCGACAAGGCCGAGCGGGTGGCGAACTACCATCGCAACTCGCTGCACGCCTTGGCGGAGCTGCTGGCGGCAGCCGGGCTGGAGCATCCCTCCAGCCTGAAGCCGCACCACGTCGCTCGCCGGGTCAGCTCCAACGAGATCCGCCTATACTCGCAGCTCTTCCCCTATCTGGCGGAAGGCGAACTGCTCGGCGGTGACAGCCCGCATCCCTTCTACCGGCAGACCTGGGCGCTGGCGTCGCCCGACAGCTTCTCGCTCGCCGGCGAGCTGCGCAAGGCGAGCTGAGCCTTGCCTTGATGCGGCCGATGGCCATAGCGTGCAGGTCCCGACGTCAGCGCGAGACCTGTTCATGCCCGGCCCGCATCGCGGCTCCTGCCTTTGCGGCAGGGCGACCTATGAGATCCACGGCGATTTCCAGAGCTTCTTCCTGTGCCACTGCTCGCGCTGTCGCAAGGACAGCGGTTCCGCGCATGGCGCCAATCTGTTTTCGACGGAAGCCCGGCTCGAATGGCTGTCGGGCCAGGACAGGGTGACGACGTTCCGCCTGCCGGAGACGCGGCACCAACGGAGCTTCTGCGCCGATTGCGGATCAGCGCTGCCGGGTGTTCAGATGGAGGGCGCGCTGCTGGTCGTGCCGGCGGGCAGTCTCGACAGCGAGGTGCCGATCCGGCCGAACGCGCATATCAACGTCGCCAGCCGGGCCGGCTGGGATGAGCACCTGGAGACCATCCCGCACATCGACGGATTGCCCGGCTAGAAGCCGGCAGCGGCCACAGCCGCTCCGGCCGCCCTAAGGCTTGGGCGGCGGTACCGGTGCCGCATCGGTGGCCGCATCCGGGGCTTCCCCGTCATCGACCGCATCGCCGGGGCCGGCGCTTGCCGGGACGACATCGCCCTTGGCCTTCTGCTCGGCCAGCCACTTGCGGTAGCGCGCGACGTTCTTGCGGTGCTCGGCATAGCTCTCGGCGAAGGCGTGCCCGCCTGTGCCGTCGGCCACGAAGTAGAGATCCTTGGTCCGCGACGGATTGGCGACCGCAGCCAGCGAGGCCTTGCCGGGATTGGCGATCGGTCCCTTGGGCAGGCCGTTGATCTTGTAGGTGTTGTAGTCGTTGACCGCATCGAGGTCGGAGCGGCGGATCGGCGTGCCGGACGGCAGGCCGCTGCCGCCATAGACGCCGTAGATCACCGTCGGGTCGGACTGCAGGCGCATGTTGCTGCGCAGGCGGTTGATGAACACGGCGGCGACGCGGCTGCGCTCGTCGGCCATGCCGGTTTCCTTCTCGACGATCGAGGCCAGCGTCACGAGCTCCGCCTGCGTCTTGATCGGCAGGTCCTTGTCGCGGCTGGTCCAGATCGCCGTCATCACCCGATCGCGCTCGCGCAGCATCCGGTCGATGATGTTCTGGCGGCTGTCACCGCGCGAGAAACGATAGGTGTCGGGCAGCAGGCTGCCCTCTTCCGGAATCTCGGTGATTTCGCCAACCAGGCCGGGATCGGCATTGAGACGGTCGACGATCTGCTGGCTGGTCAGGCCTTCCGGAACGGAGACCGAATAGAGGATCGCCTTGCCGCTCACCATGGCGTTCATGATGTCGCGCATGCTGGAACGCGGCGCGATCAGATAGTCACCGGATTTGAGGTCGTCCTGCAGGCCATAGGCGCGGACGCCGGCGATGAAGATCCACTTGGAAGAGATCAGGCCGCGCTCGTGAAGCTCCTCGGCGATCTCACGCAGGCTCTTGCCACGCTCGATCGAGACGGTTCGCGGCTGACCGAAATGGCTGGACTGCTCGAAGCGCAGCTTGCCGAAGAAGAACATCCCGACCGCGCCGAGAACGCCGACGACGAGGATCGTCATCGCGAAGTTCATGATGATGACGATGGGGTGGCGCGCCTGCTGCGAGCGGGGCGGCGGCGGCGGCACGCGTTCGGGGCGCAGCGTATCGCCGGGACTGCGGGGATTGATGCGGTTGCCGAATTCCGCCGAGCCGACGTCGCCGGCATCGCCAGCTTTGTTGTCTTTGGCGCCCGGTTGATTCGTCTCGTTCATCGCACCCTACTTCTCACCTGTTCGACACCCGGACTCGATCCGGGTGCCGAGAGGCGACTGTATGGAGGATTATGGCGAAAGCGCGAAGCCGCGCCCCTATTCGCCATGCCGACGGAAGATGAGCGACGCGTTCGTGCCGCCAAACCCGAAGGAATTGGAGAGCGCCACGTCGATCTGCTTCTTCTTGGCCACCTTGGGGACAAGGTCGATGGCCGTCTCGACGGAGGGATTGTCGAGATTGAGCGTCGGCGGCGCGACATTGTCGCGAATCGCCAGCAGCGAGTAGATCGCCTCGACGGCACCGGCCGCGCCCAGCAGATGGCCCGTCGCCGACTTGGTCGAGGACATCGCGATCTTCGAGGCGGCATCGCCGACCACGCGCTCCACGGCCTTCAGCTCGATGCCGTCCGCCATGGTCGATGTGCCATGGGCGTTGACGTAATCGATGTCGGAAGGCTGCAGACCCGCACGCTTCAGCGCGGCCTGCATGCAGCGGTAGGCGCCGTCGCCGTCCTCGGACGGGGCGGTGATGTGATAGGCGTCGCCGGACATGCCGTAGCCGATCACTTCGCCATAGATCTTGGCGCCGCGGGCAATGGCATGTTCGCGCTCTTCGAGCACGACGATGCCGGAGCCCTCGCCCATGACGAAGCCGTCGCGATCCCGGTCATAGGGGCGCGATGCCTCTTCCGGGCGGTCGTTGAAATTGGTCGCCAGCGCCTTGCAGGCGGCGAAGCCGGCCAGCGCGATGCGCGAAACCGAACCTTCGGTGCCGCCGGCGATCATGACATCGGCATCGTCGAGCGCGATCAGGCGCGCGGCATCGCCGATCGCATGCGAACCCGTCGAGCAGGCCGTCACGACCGAGTGATTCGGCCCCTTGAAGCCGTAGCGGATCGAGACCTGGCCGGAGGCGAGGTTGATCAGGCGGCCGGGAATGAAGAAGGGGCTGATGCGGCGGGGGCCCTTGTCGCGCAGCGTGATGCCGGCCTCGACAATGCCCTGGATGCCGCCAATGCCAGATCCGATCAGCACACCGGTGCGGATCTGATCCTCATAGGCGGTGGGCAGCCAGCCCGAATCATGTACGGCCTGATCGGCCGCAGCCATCGCATAGACGATGAAATCATCGACCTTGCGCTGGTCCTTCGGCTCCATCCAATCGTCAGGATTGTACTTGCCGTCGGCCTTGTCACCATGCGGGATGAGGCATGCGATCTGAGCCGGCAGGTCATCGACCTGGAAGCTCGTTACCTTCTGGGCGCCGCTCTTGCTGGCAAGAATATTGGCCCAGTTGGCGTCGACGCCGCAACCGAGCGGCGTCACCATCCCCATCCCGGTTACAACGACTCGTCTCATACGCTTCCCCCGATCCGGACCCATACGGGTCCGGCCGTTCTTGTCATTGGCTTGGCTTGGATGAACATCGGCGATCAGCCGGCGTTCTTCTCCAGGAAGCTTACTGCGTCGCCGACCGTCAGGATCGTCTCGGCTGCATCGTCGGGGATTTCCACGCCGAATTCTTCCTCGAACGCCATGACCAGCTCGACCGTGTCGAGGCTGTCAGCGCCGAGATCGTCGATGAAGCTCGCGCCTTCGGTCACCTTGTCGGCCTCAACGCCGAGATGCTCGATGACGATCTTCTTTACCCGATCAGCGATGTCGCTCATGTCTCAAAACCTCGATTGTTCTCTGTCTACTATTGCCGCGACTTCTCGCGCGCTGGAAACCCGGACGTATCGGCAATCCCCCGAAAACGTACCGCGATATCGTCACTAGTCTTCGGCGATCGTCAATCCACACCCGCTCCGCCGCGAAAGCGACGAAGACGCGGCACTGATATTGCGCGGTCCTAACATAGTTTCTGAACCTTGACCAGCCGCCGCAAGGGGGTGTGACAACCCCATCCGAGGGATCTGCACGAATGCAGATTCCTCAATTAAATCATAGCCATACCACCGTTAACGTGCAGGGTCTGACCGGTCACGTAGGACGCTTCTTCGGAGGCCAGATACACCACCGCCGAGGCGATGTCGTCGGCCGAGCCCAGACGCTTTGCCGGGACTCGCTCGAGCAACGCGGTGCGAATCTTTTCGTTCAATGCGTCGGTCATCGCCGTTTCGATAAATCCGGGGGCGACGCAGTTGACCGTAATATTGCGACTCGCCACTTCCTGGGCGAGCGACTTCGACATGGCGATCAGCGCCGCCTTCGACGCGGTATAGTTGCCCTGGCCGGCATTGCCCGTGACGGCGACGATCGAGGTGATCGAGATGATGCGGCCATAGCGGCGGCGCATCATGCCGCGCAGCGCCGCGCGCGTCAGGCGGAAGGCGGAGGTCAGGTTGACGTCGAGGACCTCCTGCCAGGCTTCGTCCGACAGGCGGGCAAACAGCATGTCGCGCGTGATGCCGGCATTGTTGATCAGCAGGTCGAGCTCGCCCATCGCCTCTTCGGCGCGCGGCACCAGCGTCTCGACTTCAGCGGCGACCGAGAGGTTGCACGGCAGGACGTGGACATTGGTGCCCAGCTCCGTCGCCAGCGCTTCAAGCGCCTCGCGACGGGTGCCGGAGATGGCGACGGTCGCGCCCTGCTTGTGCAGCGCCTGGGCGATCGCCCGGCCGATGCCACCGCTCGCGCCGGTCACCAGCGCGCGCTTGCCGGTCAAATCGAACATGACGACTTCCTTCTGATTACCCTGTTCATCCGTAAGCTTGGCTGCGAAGCGGCCAGCGCTCAAGCGAGACGCTCGATCGCGGCGGCCACATCGTCGGGCGTGCCGACATTCAGCGTCTGTGCCTCGGGCGCGATGCGCTTGGCAAGCCCCGACAGCACCTTGCCGGCGCCGATTTCGACAAACAAATCGCTGCCATTGGCCGCGAGCCAGCCGATCGACTCGCGCCAGCGCACCATGCCGGTCACCTGCTCGACGAGGCGGGCGCGGATTTCGGCCGGATCGGAGATCGGCGCGGCCAGCACATTGGCGACCAGCGGCACGACCGGCGCGTTGATGGTGACCTTGGCGAGCGCCTCGGCCATCACGTCGGCGCCGGGCTGCATCAAGCGGCAATGGAACGGTGCGCTCACGGGGAGCAGCAGCGCGCGCTTGGCGCCCTTGGCCTTGGCGATGTCGAGCGCCCGCTCGACGGCGGCCTTGGCGCCGGAGATCACGACCTGGCCGGGACCGTTGTCGTTGGCGGCCTCGCAGACGTCGCCCTGCGCCGCCTCGTTAGCGACCGCCTGGGCCGTCTCGAAATCGAGGCCGAGAAGGGCTGCCATGGCGCCCTCGCCGACCGGCACGGCTTGCTGCATGGCCGTGCCGCGAATGCGCAGCAGGCGGGCAGCGTCCGAGATCGACAGGCTGCCGGCGGCGGCGAGCGCCGAATATTCACCCAGCGAATGGCCGGCGACATAAGCGGCCTTGGAAACGGCGAAGCCCTGGGCCTCCAGCACGCGCAGGGCCGCGAGGCTGACGGCCATCAAAGCGGGCTGGGCATTGGCGGTGAGGGTCAGGGTCTCGATGGGGCCGTCCCAGATGACGGCCGAGAGCTTCTCGCCGAGTGCCGCGTCGACTTCGTCGAAAACGGCACGCGCCTCGGCGAAGTTGTCGGCGAGCGCCTTGCCCATGCCGACGGCCTGGCTGCCCTGTCCGGGAAAGGTGAGAGCGATCGTCATGGCTGGCCCCGCACGAATTGTTACTGCGATGATAGTCGCGTGTTCGGCGGCGGCTAATCCGCTGTTACGGCCGCCGAGTCAAGTCTCGGGGCATTTTCGGGGCGGCAACGACCGCGAATATAGGCTGACCGAGAGGCAGAATCCGACACGCCTCCACCGCGTGAAGAGCGTGCATTCACCCATGCCGGCGACGCAGGGGCGGCCTGTGGTTCGACGCCCAAAAAGCAAATCGGCGGCGGACCGATGTCCACCGCCGATCTCAAAGCTTGGGGCCTCAGACGGACTTCGGCTTGCGGATGTTGGGCAGGAAGGCCGTCAGCAGGCCCAGCACCGGCAGGAAGGCGCAGACCTGGAACACGAAGGTGATCGAGGTCCAGTCGGCAAGCTCGCCGAGCGCTGCCGCGCCGATGCCGCCCATGCCGAAGGCGAAGCCGAAGAACAGGCCGGAGACGAGGCCGACCTTACCGGGCAGCAGTTCCTGCGCGTAGACGATGATCGCCGGGAAGGCCGAGGACAGGATGAAGCCGATCACGATGGAGAGCGCGATGGTCCAGCCGAGGCTGGCATGCGGCAGCAGCAGGGTGAAGGGCAGCACGCCGAGGATCGAGAACCACATCACGAACTTGCGCCCGAAGCGGTCGCCGATCGGCCCGCCAGCGATGGTGCCGGCAGCCACCGCTGCGAGGAACACGAACAGATAGAGCTGCGAATCCTTCACCGACACGTTGAACGTCTCGATCAGGTAGAAGGTGTAGTAGCTGGTCAGCGCCGCCATGTAGAAGAACTTCGAGAAGATCAGCACGGCGAGGATCAGGATCGAGCGCACGACCACCTTGTGCGGCAGCGTCTGCACCGGCGGGGCGATGTTCGCCTTCTTGCGTTCACGCTGATGGTCCCGGTACCAGAAGCCGACGCGGGTCAGGATCATCATGCCGACGAGCGCGACCAGCGAGAACCAGGCGACGCTCGACTGGCCACGCGCCAGCACGATCACGGCGGCGAGCAGCGGGCCGATCGCCGAGCCGAAATTGCCGCCGACCTGGAACAGCGACTGGGCGAAGCCGTGGCGTCCGCCGGACGCCATACGGGCGACGCGCGAAGCCTCGGGATGGAAGATCGACGAGCCCATGCCGATCAGCGCCACCGCGACGAGCAGCATCGGATAGGTCGAGGCCATCGACACCAGCAGCAGACCGCAAAGCGTCACGCCCATGCCGACGGCGAGCGAGAAGGGCTGCGGACGCTTGTCGGTATAGATGCCCACGACGGGCTGGAGGATCGACGCGGTCAGCTGGAATGCCAGCTGGATCAGACCGATCTGTCCGAAGCTCAAGGTGAACTCTGCCTTGAGGATGGGATAGATCGCCGGAATCACCGACTGCATCAGGTCGTTCAGCATGTGGGAGATGCTGATAGCCACCAAAATTCCCAGGGAGGTCCGCTCGGCAATGCCGCGGGCGGACGACGCGGGCAAAACTTGCGCGCTCTCGCTCACTTCCAAAGTCCTTGATTGAGGATGACCTGGGGAAGGGCGAGCTCTAAAGCGGCGATTCCGGAGGTCTTTCCGAGGAAATCCACTATGGCCGCGGCCGATTGGAAAGAAAAGTGCAGAAAAATTGATGCTGTCATAACCAAAATCGATGTTTTGCCATGCCGAAGCCGTCCCGGGCGACCGCGTCCACCTATCGGCCACCTGCCGCCGGGGTGATGTCCAACCGCATGCCGTTGCGGTACACAACGGACGAGCACAACCGCCGCGACGCCTGGAAAGCCGGGCGCCGCCGCATCCTGATGGAGACGACTCCATGGCCTCGGATCCGAACAGCCCGCGCGAACCGGTGCCGCGAATCGATTCCACGTTCCGCAATGGCTCCCTGACCGCGATGGGCATCGTGCTGGGCTTCTCGCTCGGCTTCACCGTGCAGTGGGCGACCGACGATTCCCCATGGATGGTGACGGATTACATCGAGGCGGTCGCGCTGGCGCTCGGCGTCGGCCTGCAGATCAAGGCGCTGGCCGAGATGCTCGAGGTCAACTCGCTCGAGATCCCGGTCTACCAGCGCGCCAAGAACCGCTTCATGCTCGGCCTGCTCGTGACGGCGTTCGGCATCGCGCTGATGATCCTGATCAACGTGCTCTCGCCAAGCTGAGCGGCGGGCCTCAGGCGCGCAGCGCAGCCGCGGGCGGCTGGCGATAGGCCATCCAGGCGGGCAGCGCCGCCAACAGGGCGGCGACGCCCAGCAAGGCCAGGACGAGTGCGAAATCGGCGCGGGCGAACGCGACCGGCAGCACGACGCCATTCTCGCGAGTGAAGAGCGCCGACAGGAACTGCGCCGCGCCATAGCCGAGCGCGCAGCCGGCAAGGATGCCGATCGCGACCAGCACGAACAATTCCATCCAGACGATGCCGAACAGGGCCAGGCGCGGCGCGCCGAGCGCCCGCAGCGCGCCGATCTGGCGACGGCGCTGGCCGACATGCATCACCGTCACCAGCGCGATCGCAGCAGCGACCAGGAACTGCGCGCCGATGGCGACGCCGTTCAGCACGGCCTTGGCGTCGCCCAGCGTCGCATAGAGCGCCGTCAGCACCTCGCCCGGGAACACCGCCAGCGTCGAGCCGGCGCGGTACTGGGCGCGCAACTTGTAGGCATCGGCGAAGGTCCGCGGCTTGACGAGGATGGCCGGCACGCCCGGCGTGGTCTCGCTCCAAGGGCCACCCAGCGCCGCCGTCGGTTCCTCATGGCGCGGAGAATCCGCCTCTGTCGCATGGTCGTGGCCGGGCGAGTCGCGATCGTGATCGGATACGTCGTGCGCATGCGCACCACCCGCATCCATGCCGTGAAGGCCCCAGACCGCCTCGATCGGGACGAGAATGGCGCGGTCCCAGGGCGTGCCGGTCGGCGCCATGCGGCCGACGACGCGATAGGCGATCTCGGCATGGGTATGACCGCCCTCGCCCGCCATGCCGTGCATCGGCTTCACGTCCTGGCCCAGCCGGAGCGGCACCGCGGCGCCGATGACGGCTTCGGCGCGCGCGGTGAAAGCCCGGCCCCCGGCCAGCCCGCCGCCGGCGCCATCGATCAGCGCCGTGGTGGTGCCCACGATCGGATGGCCATCGAACGAATCGCCGAAGCCGACCGGCGCGGCCCAGAGGACGCGGGGATCCTCGGCGAGATCGTGCAGCACCTTGCCGGAGACGAGCGGCAGCGGCGCTGCCTGCAGGAAGATCGAGGAGAGCACCAATTGCGTCTCGCTGCCGGCGGCGCCGATGACGAGATCGAACCGGTCCGCTGCCCGCGCGCTACCGAGGCGCAGCGCCCGCTCCTGCAGCGTCACGGCGACGCCAAGCGCGGTGGCGAGCGCCACCAGCAGGATGACGACCAGCGAGCCCGCCCAGAGGCGGCGGAGATCGGCGAAGACGAAGCGAATCATGCGGCCTGTTCTCCGGCGGGGTCGGCCGCGATGCGGCCCGCGACAAGGCGGATGCGCCGGTCCATGCGCTCGATCAGCCGCGCGTCGTGCGAGATGACCAGCAGGGTCGCTCTCTCCTCGGCCGCCAGTTCCAGCAGGAGATCGCCGACCACGGCGCCGCTTTCGGGATCGAGGCTCGCCGTCGGCTCGTCGGCGATGATCACGCCAGGCTTGCGCAGCAGCGCGCGGGCGACGGCGACGCGCTGCATCTCGCCGCGCGACATGGTGGTGACCGGCTGGTCGGGACGGGCGAGCCCGACCCGGCGCATCAGCTCGCGCGCCCGCTCGAGATGCGGGGCAACGCTGCGCGCCCGCAGCCGGACGGGCAGCAGCACGTTTTCGAGCGCCGACAGGCCAGGAAATAAATGGAAGTCCTGCATCACCAGCCCGACATTCCCGGCGCGCCACGCATCGCGCGCGCCCTCCGAAAGCGTGGCGATATCGGTATCGCGCCAGCGCACGACGCCCTCGCTCGCGCGCTCCAGCCCGGTGACGATGTTGACCAGCGTGCTCTTGCCGGAACCGGAAGGCCCGGTGACGGCGACCCTCTCGCCGGGCGCGATCGCCAGCGCCGGGATCGACAGGACCGGCGTCGGCAGGCCCGGGAAGGAAACGACGAGACGTTCGAGGCGCAACCCGAGCATGGCTCAGACTTCGCCAAAGCTGGCGTCGCGCAGGCGCAGCAGGCTGACGAAGCCGGTCTCGGGGTCGGTCCACGAGCCATATTCGAGCACGCCCCTCACCTCGATCACCGCGTTCGGCTGCACGAAGGTCTGCTTCTCGCCGAGATAGACGACCAGGATATTGTCGGGCCAATCGGCATCGGACGAGCAGAACGGGCAAAGCGCCATCGGGATTTCCGTCAGAACGAAGAACGCCGCCTCGGCCTTGAGCGGCGGCGCCATGAAGCCGCGCATGGTCACGGTCTGCCCGGCCAGTTGCTTGACCTTGTCGGAGAAGGTCAGCCCGAGGACGCCGACGGAGCCATAGAGTTCGTCAAAGGTCAGCGTCGGCGCGGCGGCAAGCGCGGGCGGTGCGATCCCGGAGGCCGTCGCCAGGGCGGTGAACCCGCCCAGCAGCGCGTCGCGCCGCGAAATACGAACCAGCGTCATGGTTTTTCCTATCGGGTGCAGAGACCTTCGCTCACCTCTCCCTGAGGTGTTGGCGCAACATCATTGAAGCGTCACGCTCTTGGGACCCTCGGTCGTCATCCCGGGGGAGGCCGGGATCCAGACACACCGATGTGGCGAAGTCTGGCTTCCCCTTGATAGGCCGGTGTGCATGGGCCCCGGCCTTCGCCGGGGCGACGAAGCCACAAGCGAAAGGGATAGGCCACTAAAAGCAGCCCAGGCCTCAACAAAGCGGCTCCGGGCGCCTGCGCCCGAAGCCTGAGTATGCAGCCAGAGGCCGCCGGATCACTTCTTGGCGGGGGCGAGGGCCAGCGCGTCGACGATCACGCGGTATACGTCGCTCTGTTCCATGTAGCCCTTGAAGCCTTCCGAGCCGGGGCCGGTCGACTGCAGAACGACGTCGTCGACGGCATGGACGCCCGAGTCACCTTCGCGGGGGATGTTGCCCTGGACGAAGACGGCGCCGGGAACGTCCTTGTAGGCTTCGTTGGCGACATATTCCTTCTTCTCGTTCTGCACGGCCGGGACGAACGGGCCGTCGAGCTTCGGGCGGAAGGTCTCGTAGTGGTCGGGGCCGTTGTTGGCGGCGATGAACAGGCGACGGCTGACGTCGATCTTGTCCGGGTAGCCGTCCTTGTCCGCGTCCGTGTAGTTGGGGAAGCCGGCATCGGCATAGGTGCCGACCTTTTCGCGCATCTCCGGGCCGGCCTTGTCGTCATCGACCGTGCCGATGATCGAGACGCCGTGGGTGTGGTCGCCCGTGACGACGATCAGCGTGTCTGGGTTCTTCTCGGCGAAGGCGCGGGCCGCGGCGACCGCCTTGTCGAATTCGATGGTCTCGACGACGGCGCGATCCCAGTCGAGCGGATGGGACATCTTGTCGATGTTGGCGGCCTCGACCATCAGGAAGAAGCCCTCGGGGTTCTTCGAAAGCTGCGCGAGCGCTGCTTCCGTCATCTCGACCAGGCCCGGCTGGTTCGGGAACTTGCCGACCGTGCCCTTCTTCAGGAAGTTGCGGTCGAGCAGCGTGTCCATATTGCCGGTGTGGAACAGGCCGAGGATCTTGCCGGTATTGGTGCCGGCGGCCTTTTCCAGTTCCGCCTTGTCGGTGGCCAGCGTGTAGCCGGCGTCCTGGAACTGCTTGATGTAGTCCTTGTCGTCCTTGCGCTTGGAGCCGGGCGTCTCCTTGCCGAGGAAATAGGCCGAGCCGCCGCCGAGCACGACGTCCGGCTGCACGTCGAACATCATGCCGGTAATCTCGGCCTTGTCCGCGCGCTTGCGGGTGTGAGCGACGACGGCGGCCGGGGTCGCGTCCTGCAGTTCCGACGTGGTGACAATGCCGATCGACTTCTTGGTCTGGCGACGCAGCGCCTCGCCCAGGGTCTCGACCTTCGGGTCATCCAGCGAAGCCGGCGTGCGGTCGGCATAGACGCCGAGCGCGTTCACGGCTGTCTTGTGGCCTGTCATGTAGGCCGACATCGTATTGGCGCTGTCGGTGGCGATGGCTTCCGTCGACGATGTGCCGATGAAGGCCATGTGGTCGAGGTCGTCCATGGCGAGGCGGCCATCGGCCTTGCCCTCGGTCATGCCCTTGGACATGATTCGCGCTGCGGTCCGATGTGCGACGGAGAGGCCGTCGCCGAGCAGGAAGATGACGTTCTTGGCCTTGGGCTGCTCGGCCGTGCCGTAGACGACCCAGGAGACGGACTTGGTCTCGCCGCCAGCGGTGGCCTCGACCTTGTAGTCGCCGGGCGTGGCGAGCACGAGCTTGCGCAGCGTCAGCGCCGAGCCGAGCTTCTTGTCGTCCTTGCCGAGTTCCGTCTCGGTGAAGGTCGCTTCCTGGCCGAAGACCGTCTTGTAGTCCTGGCCGTTGACCGTGACCTTGATGTCTTCGGGCTTTACGGTCTCGTTGAACTCGACCTTGAAGTCGAACGGCGAGCCGGCGAGAATCGTGGCGCGGTCCAGCGGATAGACCGTGGTCGCCTGTGCCGTGCCGGCGAGCATGGTCGTCGCAGCCAGCGTGAACAGCAATGTGCGCATCGGGAGCCTCTTCGAAATGGGGGGCCGCGCAGCGGCCTACGGACCGGGCCTAAAAGCTGCGCATGACACCCATGTGAAAGCGCCCGACGAAAGCGCGCGAAATGACAAGCCGGCGTGGAAATAACGGCGGAGCGCGTCAGGGATGCGGCGGCCGATCCCGGATGAAATCGACGAAGGCGCGCAGCGGCGCCGGGACGAGGCGACGGCCCGGATAATAGAGAAACGGCCCGGAGAAGTGCTGCCACCAGGGCTCGAGCACCGGCTCCAACGCGCCGCTTCGAAGATACGGCCGCAACCAGTCCTCGAACAGATAGAGGATGCCGGTGCCGGCCAGCGCGGCGTCGACGGCGAGGTCGGTGGCAGGCCCCGCCTGCACGATCAGCGGGCCCGTCGGCTCGACGCGGACGATCTCGCCATCGCGCTCGAATTCCCAGGCCGCCATCGATCCGCTGGAAAAGCGGCCGCGGATGCAGTCGTGCTCCAGCAAATCGCGCGGATGTTCCGGCCGGCCACGACGATCGAGATAGGCGGGCGCCGCTGCGGTCGCGAAGCGCTGGACGCGCGGCCCGATCGGCAAGGCGATCATGTCCTGCTCCAGCCGCTCGTCATAGCGGATGCCGGCGTCGCAGCCGGCGGCAAGCACGTCGACGAAGCTGTCCTCGGCGATGATCTCGAGGCGGATTTCAGGATAGACCGCCAGGAAGGCCGGGACGATATCCGGCAGCACCAGCCGCACGGCACTGACCGGCACGTTCAGTCGCAGGACCCCGGCCGGCCGGTCGCGATAGCCATTGACCACGTCGAGGGCCGCCTGGACCTCGGCCAATGCCGGCGCCAGCCGCTCCAGTAGCCCCCTGCCCGCCTCGGTCAGCTGGACGCTGCGCGTCGTCCGGTTGAACAGGCGAACGCCGAGTTGCGCCTCCAGCCGCCGCACCGCCTCGCTCAGCGCCGAGGCGCTACCGCCGGTAAGCCGTGCGCCATCGCGAAATCCCTTGGCGCGGGCCACCGCCACGAATGCATTGAGATCACTCAGTTCCGCCGTCATTGTTCGCCAATCCGCACAAGCCGTCCGGATTGTATCGGATTATCGGAAACGCGGGCAGCCTCTATCTGTGGGTCACCGAAAACGGAGACAGACGATGTCCAAAATCGACGCGGCCGGCACCCACAAGCTCGGCAACCGCACTGTGAAGCGGCTTGGCTATGGGGCGATGCAACTCGCAGGGCCCGGCGTGTTCGGGCCACCCAAAGACCATACGGCAGCCCTCGCCGTGCTGCGCGAGGCGCTGGCGCAAGGCGTCGACCATATCGACACCAGCGACTTCTACGGCCCGCACGTCACCAACCAGCTGATCCGCGAGGCGCTGCATCCCTATTCCGACGACCTGACCATCGTCACCAAGATCGGCGCGCGACGCGGCGCTGACAAGTCCTGGATCCCCGCCTATGAGCCGGCGGAACTGACGGCGGCAGTTCACGACAACCTCCGCAATCTCGGCCTCGACGCGCTCGACGTTGTGAACCTTCGCATCATGTTCGATACGCATGGCCCGGCCGAAGGATCGATCGAGGCGCCGCTCGCGGTGCTGGCGGAGCTTCAGCGACAGGGGCTGGTGCGTCATATCGGCCTCAGCAATGTCACCCCGGCGCAGATCGCCGAGGGCCGGCGAATGGTCGAGATCGTCTGCGTGCAGAACCAGTATAATCTCGCCCATCGCGGTGATGACGCGCTGATCGACGATCTCGCCCGCGACGGCATCGCCTATGTGCCGTTCTTCCCGCTCGGCGGCTTCAGTCCGCTGCAATCCTCGACACTGAACGACGTCGCGACGCGCCTGGGCGCCACGCCGATGCAGGTGGCGCTGGCCTGGCTGCTGCGCCGTTCGCCGAACATTTTGCTCATTCCCGGCACCGCTTCGGTGGCGCATCTCCGGGAAAACCTCGCCGTCGCCGACCTGGTTTTGCCAGATGATGCTTTGGCAGAGCTGGACGCTATCGGGGCGAAGTAAGCCCTCACCCCTGCCCTCTCCCGTGCCGGGAGAGGGAGTCCCGCGGTGCCCTTCGCAAGGCTGGGAACCGAGGACCTGCGCGGGCCCGAAGGCCCTCGCCCGCTTGCGGGAGAGGGTTGGGTGAGGGTCTTGCTTTCGGTCCAGGCTTGCTCGAACATCCGCTGCGACGGGATCGAAACCTCCCGCAAGCTAGGCCGTGTGCGCCGCTGCGCCTTGCCTTCCCGGTCATTCCCGTATATGCACCGCCCGTCGTATCGACACCCGGCCGGGGGTTGAACGGAAGGCGGCGCGAGCCGTAGGGATCACAAGATCCCGTCTTCCCGTGTTCCCGCTCTCGAAGTTGTACCGATCAGCCTTTCTCGAAGGCTTCGGTGAGGCTTGGCGCCGGGCAATGAAAAGGAAGGGCAATCATGCCGCTTTATGAGCACGTATTTCTGTCGCGACAGGACGTGTCCGCACAGCAGGTCGAAGCACTTACCGAGCAGTTCAAGGGCCTCATCGAGGCCAATGGCGGCACGGTCAGCAAGATCGAGCAGTGGGGCCTGAAGTCTGTTGCGTTCCGCATTCGCAAGAATCGCAAGGCGCACTACACGCTGATCAACATCGACGCACCGGCGGCCGCCATGGCCGAGCTGGAGCGTCAGCAGCGCATGAACGAAGACGTCCTCCGCATCCTGACCCTCAAGGTCGAGGCGCATGAGGAAGGCCAGTCTGCCATGCTGCAGAAGCGCGATCGTGACGATGGCGACCGTGGCGGCCGCTTCGGCGACCGTGGCGACCGTCCGCGTGGCGGCTTCGGTGGTGGCGGCGGCGGCTTCCGTGGCGACCGTGAAGGCGGCGCCGGCGGCGGTTTCCGTGGCGAGCGCCGTCCGCGCTCGGATGAGTCTGAAGGAGCGGCTGAATAATGGCTGACATCGGCACCACCAGCACCTCCAGCGGCCAGCGCCGCCCGTTCTTCCGTCGTCGGAAGACCTGCCGTTCTCCGGCGCCAACGCGCCGAAGATCGACTACAAGGACATCCGTCTCCTGCAGCGCTACATTTCCGAGCGCGGCAAGATCGTTCCGTCCCGCATCACGGCGGTCTCCGCCAAGAAGCAGCGCGAGCTCGCCCAGGCGATCAAGCGCGCCCGCTTCCTCGGCCTGATCCCCTACGTGATCAAGTAAGACTCCGATCGCCGGAAACTCCGGTTTCCCTCGGCGATCGCTGACTTCGCCGGACCGACGCCTGCCGCCGGTCCGGCACAGCCCCTCGGGCAAGATTTCCAGTGCCTCCCTGAGGCAAGACTTGGTTGGGGTATGGCCGGGCTTCCCGTGACCTGCCTCTAACCGCTCTCGAAGCGGGACAGCGAGATAACATGTCGATGCGGAATATCCTGATTGGCTTTGGAGCCGGAATGGCGGCAGCGCTGCTGTTTGCCGGGCTCGTCAGCGGGACCGCCCTCGCCTTCCCCCTCTTCATCCTGTCCCCGCTGCCGATCGCCATCGCCGCGCTCGGATTCGGCACGCTTTCCGGCGCTGCCGCGGCCGCCGTCGCTTCGGCGCTGATCGGCTTCGCCATCGGCCATCTCGCCGGCGGGCTCTATTTTATCCTCTTCGCCGCCCCCGTCGCCTGGGCAGCCCATCTCGTCGGCCTGTCGCGGCCGGACGAAACCGCGCCCGGCGAGCGGCAGTGGTTTCCCCTCGACGTCGTGCTGATGCGCGTGTCGCTCGCCGTCGCGGCGGCCGTCGTCGTCACCGGCTTCCTGCTGGGCTACGACCCCGAGGCGCTGATCACGCAGACGCTGGCCGTGCTGAAGAGCTGGCTGGCGCAATCGGAAGGCATGACGCCGACCGATGCCGAGATGGAGCCACTGGTCCGCTTCAACATCGGGCTGATGCCGTTCACCTCGGCCAGCCTCATGCTCGGCATCCTCGTGCTCGCCACCTGGCTCGGCGCCCGGATCGCCAAGATGTCGGGCCTGCTGACGCGCGAATGGACGCCGCTGTGGACGGTCGTGCTGCCGCAGCCGGCGGCCCTGTTCTTCGGCCTCGCCTTCGTCGTCAGCCTGCTGCCGGGCGTACCGGGCCAGATCGCCGGCGCCGTCGCCGGCGCCATGGGCTTCGCCTTCGCGCTGACCGGATTTGGTCTGCTGCATGCGGTGCTTCTCGGCAAGGCGGCGCGGCCGTTGCTGCTTTTCCTGGTCTATGCCGTCAGCTTCATCTTCCTGCTGCCGCTCGGCATCATGGCCGTGATCGGACTTGCCGACACGGCCCTTCAATTCCGGGCCCGCCGCTTCGCGGCACGGCCCGGCATCTCGTAAGTCATTGATAGAATTATAGAACGAAGGAGTCATACCATGGACGTTATTCTGCTGGAGCGCGTCGCTAAGCTCGGCCAGATGGGCGAAGTCGTACACGTCAAGGACGGCTACGCCCGTAACTTCCTGCTGCCGCAGGGCAAGGCGCTGCGCGCCAACGAAGCCAACAAGAAGCGCTTCGAGGCCGAGAAGGTTCACCTCGAGGCCCGCAACCTCGAGCGCAAGTCCGACGCCGAGAAGGTCGCCGAGGCCCTCAACGGCCAGTCCTTCATCGTCGTTCGCCAGGCCGGCGAGACCGGCCAGCTGTACGGTTCGGTTTCGAGCCGCGACGTTGCCGAACTCGTCACCGAGGCCGGCTTCTCGGTCGGCCGCAGCCAGGTCGTGCTCGAAGTTCCGATCAAGACCATCGGCCTGCACGACGTCGTGGTCGCATTGCATCCGGAAGTGGAAGCAACCGTCACGATCAACGTCGCCCGCAGCGTCGACGAAGCCGCCCGCCAGTCGAAGGGTGAAGACCTCTCGGCCGTCCAGGACGACTTCGAGCTCGAGCCGCTTCCGGAAGGCGAAGGCTTCGCCGGCGTCGACGACGAAGAAGAGATCTGATCGGGTCCCTTCACCTGAAGGGAGCCTTATTTTCGAGAGAGCGCCGCGGTTTCCGCGGCGCTCTTTTCGTTTGGAAGTCGCTACGTAATCGGCTTAACGCGTACCCGCTTGAAATTGCGGCGAAATCGGGGCTACCATCGCTTCGACGGCCGGATGTCGCCGACCGCCTTGTCGCAACCTGCCTTGGTAAACCAAGACATTCAGGAGGGGGGCAGCGGATCACCATGAACCGGTTGCTCATCAACTATCTGTCAGGCGTCCTGAAGCGTGGATCGCTTGAAATCATCGACGCCAAGGGAAGGCTCCACCGCTTCGGCGATGGCAGCGGCGTTCCAGTCCGCGTCCGCTTCACCTCGGCGGCGGCCGAGCGGGCGGTCATCATGAACCCCGAGCTGAAGCTCGGCGAAACCTTCATGGATGGCGGCTTCGTGGTCGAGCAGGGCTCGATCTACGATTTCCTGGAAGTGGTCCTGCAGAACACCGGTGGCGGCGGCCGCTCCTGGTGGATGCGCGCGGTGTACCGGCTGCGTGTCTGGACCCGGCGCTTCCGGCAGTGGAACACACCGTTCCGCGCGCGCCAGAACGTCGCCCACCACTACGATCTCGACGGGAGGCTCTATTCGCTGTTCCTCGACAGCGACCAGCAATATTCCTGCGCCTATTTCGAGACGCCCGACACCGGCCTGGAAGAAGCGCAGGTCGCCAAGAAACGTCACCTCGCGGCCAAGCTGGCGCTGGCGCCCGGCCAGAAGGTGCTGGATATCGGCTCCGGCTGGGGCGGCCTCGGCCTGTATCTGGCGACCCATGCCGATGTCGACGTCACCGGCGTGACGCTGTCGGAGGAGCAGCACAAGGTCTCGAATGCCCGCGCCGCCGCGATGAACCTCGCCGAACGCGCCTCGTTCAAGCTGCAGGACTACCGGGCGCTC
The DNA here is from genome assembly GCF_044452255.1 of Kaistia sp. UC242_56. Taxonomy (NCBI): domain Bacteria; kingdom Pseudomonadati; phylum Pseudomonadota; class Alphaproteobacteria; order Hyphomicrobiales; family Kaistiaceae; genus Kaistia; species Kaistia sp. UC242_56. Next base: position 1,942,974 of record NZ_JBIOAN010000002.1, on the reverse strand, counting down.
AAGACGCAGTTCGACCGCATCATCTCCGTCGGCATGTTCGAGCATGTCGGCGTGGGCCATTTCCGCGAATATTTCGAGCAGGTCCGCCGGCTCCTGACCGAAGACGGCGTGATGGTCCTGCATGCGATCGGCCGGTTCGATGAGCCCGGCGAGACCAATTCCTGGATCCAGAAATACATCTTCCCGGGCGGCTATATCCCGTCGCTCTCGGAAGTGTTCCCGGCGATCGAGAAGGCGGGCTTGAAGGTCACGGACGTCGAGATCCTCCGGCTTCATTACGCCGAGACGCTGAAGGCCTGGCGCGAGCGATTCCTCGCCCGGCGTGCCGAGGCGCTGGCGCTCTACGACGAGGCCTTCTGCCGGATGTGGGAGTTCTATCTCGCCGCCTCCGAGACCGCCTTCCGCTATCAGGACATGATGATCTTCCAGATCCAGATCGTCCGCGACCAGAACGCGCTGCCGCTAACGCGGGACTATATCTGGCAGGCCGAGGAAGCCCTGCGCCTCCGCGACCATGCCGGCCAGCGTCCTTCCCTGAAAATCGCCGGAAACGGCTAGAGGGAGGGCCGAATCGGTCGTTTTCACCAAACTGTCACCGAAACGCTTCGCGCAAGCGGCAAGTGCCCTTGGCGCGGAGTCTTCGGCGTTAACCTATGGATAACGGGTACGAAGGAAGCGAACGTTAGGCGGTCGGCCCATCCTGCGCCTAACTAGGGCTCAGGGATCTGAGAGCCAATCAAACATGAACGTTCCAGCGCGAGCCGCACCGCCGCAGCAAGCCGAATTCTATCGGCAGCCGCCGCATAACATCGAAGCCGAGCAGGCGCTTCTGGGCGCCATCCTCGTCAACAATGAGGCGTTCTATCGCGTCTCGGACTTTCTCGAGCCGCTGCATTTCTTCGAGCCGGTGCACAAGACCGTCTACGAGATCACCTCGCAGCTCATCCGCCAGAACAAGATCGCCAACCCGGTCACGCTGAAGAACTTCCTGCCCGCAGACCTCGCCATCGGCGAGCTCAACCCGGCGCAGTATCTGGCCCGCCTCGCGGCGGAAGCGACTACCATCATCAATGCCGAGGATTACGGCCGCTCGATCTATGACCTGGCGCTGCGACGCTCGCTGATCGGCATCGGCGAGGACGTCGTCAACATCGCCTTCGACGCGCCGATCGACATGCCGCCCAAGGCGCAGATCGAGGACGCCGAGCGCCGCCTGTTCGCGCTGGCCGAAACCGGCCGCTATGATGGCGGCTTCCATTCCTTCGAGGACGCGCTCAAGACCGCCATCGACATGGCCAGCGCCGCCTATCAGCGCGACGGCCATCTCTCCGGCATCGCCACCGGCCTCGACGATCTCGACCGCCAGATGGGCGGCCTGCAGGCCTCCGATCTGATCGTGCTGGCCGGTCGACCCGCCATGGGCAAGACCTCGCTCGTCACCAACATCGCCTTCAACATCGCCAAGGCCTATCGCGGCGAATTGCAGCCCGACGGCTCGATGAAGACCGTCAATGGCGGCATTGTCGGCTTCTTCTCGCTGGAAATGTCGGCCGAACAGCTGGCGACGCGTGTCGTCGCCGAGCAATCGGGCGTGTCGTCCTCGCATATCCGCCGCGGTTCGATCGACGAGAACCAGTTCGCCCGCGTCGTCGAGGCGTCGCGAGAGATGGCGCGCATCCCGCTCTATATCGACCAGACCGGCGGCCTCTCGATCGCCCAGCTGACCGCCCGCGCCCGCCGCCTGAAGCGCCAGCGCGGCCTCGATGTGCTGATGATCGACTACCTCCAGTTGCTGCAGGGCTCCGGCAAGGGCCAGGCCAACCGCGTACAGGAAATCACCGAAATCACCACCGGCCTGAAGGCGCTGGCCAAGGAACTGGCCGTGCCGGTGATCGCGCTGTCGCAGCTCTCGCGTCAGGTTGAGGCGCGCGAAGACAAGCGGCCGCAGCTTTCCGATCTGCGCGAATCGGGCTCGATCGAGCAGGACGCCGACGTGGTGATGTTCGTGTATCGCGACGAGTACTACCTGAAGGGCAAGATGCCGAAGGAAGGCACCGAGGAGTTTTTCAAGTGGCAGGCGGAGATGGAGCAGGTCGCCGGCACGGCTGAAGTCATCATCGGCAAGCAGCGCCACGGCCCGACCGGCACGGTGCAGCTGCAGTTCGAGGCCGAGATCACCCGCTTCTCGAATCTCGCCAAGCGCGACCACCTGCCGGAATCGTTCGAATAGCGGCGCGTCACGGCTTCAGCCCTTCCCCTATCCCTCTGGCGTCATCCCGGCGAAGGCCGGGATCCCGAAGCACCGGCTTGCGGAGATAGGGGTACCTCCTGATTGCTCGGCCGGTGTTTATGGGCCCCGGCCTTCGCCGGGGCGACGGGCTTTGTCGTGCCGCAGGGCAAAGCTGCATGCGAACGCCTTGAGATCGCCGTGAAAATCGGTGAGACCTCCGCCAGCAAGTTCCTGATCCATGCTCGCCGTGCTGGCAGCCAAGAATCGCGTACCCTCCCCTGATGGAACATTCGGATCCCACCCCCAGCCAGGCGCCCGTGACGGCCGGCAACCGGCTGACGATCGACCTCGGCGCGCTGGCGCGAAACTGGCAGTCGCTCGCCGCGCGGGCGGGCCGCGCGGAGACCGCCGCCGCCGTGAAGGGCAATGCCTACGGCATTGGCGTCGAACCCGCCGTACGGACCCTGGCACGGGCCGGATGCCGCACCTTTTTCGTGGCGCTGCCGGACGAAGGACTGCGGGTCCGCGCCGCCATGCCGGATGCCACGATCTATGTGCTGAACGGGCTCGCTACCGACCTCGCCTCGGTGCATGCCGAGGCGACGCTCCGTCCCGTCATCGGTTCGAGCGGCGAACTGAATGAATGGGCCGCCTATCGCGCCGCGGGCGGCAGCGGCCATGCCGCGCTGCATGTCGATACCGGCATGAACCGGCTCGGCGTCACCTTCGCCGAGGCGCAGGAACTGGCTGCCGATACCGGCTTGGTCGATCGGCTCGGCCTGAGCCTGGTGATGAGCCACCTCGCCTGCGCCGACACGCCCGCCCATCCGCTCAATGCCAGCCAGCTGGCGACGATGCAGGACGTCAAGGCGCTGTTCCCCGGCCTGCCGGTCTCGCTTGCCAACACGGCCGGCATCGTGCTCGGCCCCGGTTATCATTTCGACCTCGTGCGCCCCGGCATCGGCCTCTATGGCGGGCCGTTCGTCGAGGGCATGGCGCCGCTCGAGACCGTCGTCACCGCAGAGGCGCGCATCGTGCAGATCCGCGACGTGCCGGCGGACCAGACGGTCGGCTATGGCGCGGCGCAGACGCTGGCGCGGCCGAGCCGGATCGCCATCCTGTCGACCGGCTATGCCGACGGCTATCACCGCGCGGCCGGCTCGACCGACAGCCGGCCTGGTGCCGCGACCTTCCTCCATGGCCGCGTGGCGCCGCTGGTCGGCCGCGTCTCGATGGACCTGATGGCGATCGACGTCACCGACATCCCGGAGGCCGGACGCGGCGACTGGGTCGAGCTGTTCGGCCCCAATATGCCCGTTGCCGACGTGGCGGCGGCGGCCGGCACGATCAGCTATGAGTTCCTGACCAGCCTCGGCGCCCGCTATGCGCGGCATTACCTCGGAGACGTCTGATGGCGCGGGCCAAGATCCAGTACATCTGTCAGAACTGCGGCGCGGTCAGCCCGCGCTGGCAGGGCCGCTGCGAAGCCTGCGGCGAATGGAACACGATGGTCGAGGAAAGCGCCTCGGGCGGCATTGGCGGCGGTCCCGCCAAGGGCCCGGCCAAGCGCGGCCGCATCGTCGAGCTGCAGGCGCTCTCCGGCGGCAGCAACGAGACGCCGCGCATCCCTTCCGGCATCGCCGAACTGGACCGCGTCACCGGCGGCGGCTTCGTCCGCGGCTCGGCGCTGCTGGTCGGCGGCGACCCCGGCATCGGCAAGTCGACCTTGCTGCTGCAGGCCTCCGCCGCGCTGGCCGCGAAGGGCGAGCGCGTCGTCTACATCTCCGGCGAGGAAGCGATCGCACAAGTGCGGCTGCGGGCCGAGCGCATGGGCGTCGCCCACACGCCGGTGGCGCTCGCCGCCGAGACCAGCGTCGAGGACATCCTCGCAACTTTGCAGGCAGGCCCCGTCCCCGCCCTCGTCATCCTCGACTCGATCCAGACGCTCTGGACCGAAACGGCCGAATCGGCGCCGGGCACAGTGACGCAGGTGCGCGCTTCGGCCCAGGCGATGATCCGCTACGCCAAGCACTCCGGCGCGACCCTGGTGCTGGTCGGCCACGTCACCAAGGACGGCCAGATCGCCGGCCCGCGCGTCGTCGAGCACATGGTCGACGCCGTGCTCTATTTCGAGGGCGAAGGCGGCAAGCAGTTCCGCATCCTGCGCGCGGTGAAGAACCGCTTCGGCGCCACCGACGAGATCGGCGTGTTCGAGATGACCGGCAGCGGATTGCGCGAAGTGCCCAATCCGTCGGAGCTTTTCCTCGGCGAACGCAACGCCGCCTCGCCCGGGGCGGCGGTGTTCGCCGGCATGGAAGGATCGCGCCCCGTCCTGGTCGAGATCCAGGCGCTTGTCGCCCCGTCTCTGCTCGGCACGCCGCGCCGCGCCGTCGTCGGCTGGGACTCCGGCCGCCTCGCCATGGTGATCGCCGTGCTCGAATCGCATTGCGGCGTGAAGCTCGGATCGAACGATGTCTATCTGGCGGTCGCCGGCGGGCTGAAAATTACCGAGCCGGCTGCGGATCTCGCGGTCGCTTCCGCGCTGGTCTCCTCGCTCTCCGGTATTGCTCTGCCGGCGGATTGCGTCTATTTCGGCGAGGTCAGTCTGTCGGGAGCCGTCCGACCCGTCGTCCATGCTGCGCAGCGCCTGAAAGAGGCGCAGAAGCTTGGTTTTGGCAGGGCGGTGCTGCCGGCAGCCTCGATCGACAAGGAGGCCAACCTCGGTCCCGGATTGCAGGGGATCGACCAGTTGGCCGGACTTGTTGCGATGATCGCGGCCTCGGGGACGCGGCCAGAACAACGCGCCGTCCCGGATCCGGCGGCAAGACGGCGGTCCAGTGTGGCCGATGAGGCCTTGGATTCGTGATGGCGACGGGCTAAAGCGCAACCTTCTGCAGCGCGGGTCGAGGGGACATCGTAGGAATGCCGGTCACGATTCTTGACGGTGTGGTCTTTGTCGTCATTCTCATCTCGGCGATGCTGGCCATGGTGCGCGGCTTTGTGCGCGAAGTGCTGTCGGTTGCCTCCTGGGCGCTCGCCGCCGCTGCCGCCTTCTTCTTCTACAAGTCGCTGCTGCCCTTCGTAGAGCCCTATATCGCCAACAAGAACGTGGCGATCATCGCGACCGCCGCCGGCATCTTCTTCATCGCGCTCATCATCGCCAGCTACATCGCGATGAAGATCTCGGATTTCGTCATCGACAGCCGCGTCGGCCTGCTCGACCGCATCCTCGGCTTCTGCTTCGGCGTGGCGCGCGGCCTGCTGTTGGTCGTCATCGCCTTCGCCTTCCTGTCCTGGATCCTTTCGGACCGGCAGCCGGCATGGGTTGCGAACGCGCAAAGCGCGCCTATCTTGAAGTCACTCGCGGACAAGCTCGTCGCGGCGCTGCCGGAAGACATCGAGAAGACCATTCAGGACCGGCTGCACGGCAAGGGCGAGGAAGCAACGCCGCCGACGGATGCGCCTGCCGAGGATGCGCCGGACGCGACGCCCAATGCTGCGCCGGCCCAGCCCGACGCGCCGCAGACGGCGCCGAATCCCGGCTACGGCACGCAGGAACGCCAAGGTCTCGACAACCTGTTCGACAATAGCGGCGACCCACCGGCCGAAGAGCCGGACCAGACGCCGGCACCGGACTGACCCGGGGAAGCACCAATCCCTGACGCGATCGCCGCCCCCGATCGCCCGTCAGGCTAAAAGGACCGGATATGGACGATTTTTCCATGCTGCCAGCTCCCGCTGACGATGATCACTTCCACGAGGAGTGTGGCGTGTTCGGCGTGTTCGGACACGACGATGCAGCCGCGCTGACCGCGCTCGGCCTGCACGCGCTCCAGCATCGCGGCCAGGAAGCCGCCGGCATCGCCGCCCATGACGGCCGCCAGTTCTCGATCGAGCGCCATATGGGCCTCGTCGGCGACAACTTCACCCGTAAGGCGGTGATCGACCGCCTGCCCGGCCGTCGCGCCATCGGCCACAACCGCTACGCCACGACCGGTGGCGTCGGCCTGCGCAACGTCCAGCCGATGTTCGCGGAATTCGCCGGCGGCGGCTTCGCCGTCGCGCATAACGGCAACCTGACCAATGCGATGACGCTGAAGCGCGAATTGCAGCGCCGCGGCTCGCTGTTCCAGTCGACCTCCGACACCGAGACGATCATCCACCTGATCGCCACCTCGATCCACGGCCAACTGCTCGACCGCTTCATCGACGCCATCCGCCGCATCGAAGGCGCCTATTCGCTCGTCGCCCTTTCGGAAAAGAAGATGATGGGCTGCCGCGATCCGCTCGGCGTGCGCCCGCTCGTGCTCGGCAAGCTCGAGAACGCGCATATCCTCGCCTCCGAGACCTGCGCGCTCGACATCATCGGCGCCGACTATGTCCGCGACATCGATCCCGGCGAAGTCGTCATCATCACCGATGAGGGCATCGAGAGCTTCTTCCCGTTCGAACGCCAGCGCTCGCGCTTCTGCATGTTCGAATATGTCTATTTCGCCCGTCCGGACTCGTCCGTCGACGGTCGCGGCGTCTATCACGTCCGCAAGCGCATCGGCGCGGAGCTGGCGCTGGAGAGTGGCATCGATGCCGACGTCATCGTGCCGGTGCCGGATTCCGGGGTTCCCGCCGCCATCGGCTATGCCGAGGCCGCCCGCATCCCGTTCGATCTCGGCATCATACGCAACCACTATGTCGGCCGCACCTTCATCGAGCCGACCGACGCCATCCGCCATATGGGCGTGAAGCTGAAGCACAACGCCAATATGCGCGTGCTCGAAGGCAAGCGCGTCGTGCTGGTCGACGATTCGATCGTGCGCGGCACCACCTCGATGAAGATCGTGCAGATGGTCCGCGACGCCGGCGCCGCGGAGGTACACATGCGCATCGCCAGCCCGCCGACCAAGGATTCCTGCTTCTATGGCGTCAACACGCCGGAGAAGTCGAAGCTGATCGCCTCGCACATGTCGGTCCAGGAAATCGCCGATTTCATCAAGGCCGACAGCCTTGCCTTCCTGTCGATCGACGGCCTCTACCGCGCCGTCGGCGAGGCGCAGCGCAATGGCGACGCGCCGCAGTTCTGCGATGCCTGCTTCACCGGCGATTACCCGACCCGGCTGGCCGATTTCGAAGATCGTGGCAAGGTTCAGCCGCTGAAGCGACTGGCCGAAGCGAGCTGATAGCCCGCTCGCTACCCCTCTCTCCTTCCCGTCTGCCCGGGACAGGCGGCGCCGCCAAGCGCCCCGCCCCGGGCGAACCTAGAACTTGATTGGACGTCTTCCGTGACCACTCCCGACCTTTCCGGCCGCATCGTCGTCGTCACAGGCGCCTCGCGCGGCATCGGCTGGAACGCGGCGCTCGCGGTCGCGGAAGCCGGCGCGCATGTGATCGCCATCGCCCGCACGGTCGGCGCGCTTGAGGAACTGGACGACACAATCCAGGCCAAGGGCGGCACGGCGACGCTGGTGCCGCTTGACCTGCGCGACCTCGAGGCGATCGACCGGCTCGGGCTCTCGATCTACGAGCGCTGGGGCAAGCTGGACGGGCTCATCGGCAATGCCGGCCAGCTCGGCATCATCACCCCGGTCGCCCATCTCGACCAGAAGATCTGGGACGAGGTGATGACGGTCAACGTCAGCGCCAACTACCGCCTGATCCGCTCGCTCGATCCGCTGCTGCGCCAGTCTGACGCCGGCCGCGCGCTGTTCCTGAGCTCCGGCGCGGTGGTGAATTGCAGTCCCTATTGGGGCGTCTATTCGGCCTCCAAGGCGGCGCTCGAAGCGCTGGTGCGCACCTATGCGGCGGAAATCGATTCCAGCACGGTGCGTGCGAATCTGTTCGATCCCGGCCGCTTGCGCACGCAGATGCGCGCCAAGGCGAAGCCCGGCGAGGATCCCGAGACGCTGAACCACCCGCACGTCGTCGCCGCCGACATCGTCCGCATGATCGCACCCGGCTTCACCGACAACGGCACGCGCTTCGAGTTTGCGACCGGCAACGTCACGCGGTTCCTGGGGTAGGTCAGCGGTTGAAGTGACATCCCCTCTCCCTCAGGGAGAGGGGAAAAGCCCCGCTCTCGCCATTGATTTGCTGCCGTATTGGTTCGATCCCGGGCCGTCATCCCGGCGTAGGCCGGGATCCAGACACACAGGCATTTGGCAGTGAACCCGAGCCAGTATTCGCGGGACCGCGCTTATGGGCCCCGGCCTTCACCGGGGCGACGGACAGCGGCGCACACGCCAGCCCGGCTCCGCTAGAGCAGCGATACGCCTTTCAGCTTGGGAAGCACGGCGCGGTTGACGACCCGGTCGACGATCACCTCGTGCCGGACGAACCAGTTCACCACATTCTCCGCGCCCATCACCGCGATGCGCTCCATGGTCGCCGCCGTCTCGGCCGCGATATGCGGGGTGATGATCGTGTTGGGCGCCGTCAGCAGCGGGTTGTCGGGTTTTGGCGGCTCGGCCGCCAGCGTGTCCAGCGCCGCCCCGCCCAGGCGGCCGGAGGCCAGCGCCTCGGCGACATCCGCCTCGTCCAGCAATCCGCCACGCGCCGTATTGACCAGCAAGGCCCCCGGCTTCATCCGCGCGATCGTGGCCCGATTGAAGAAGCCGCGATTGGATGCATCCATCGGGCAATGCAGGCTGACGATGTCGCTCTCGGCCAGGAGCTGATCGAGCGGCACGGTCCAGATCCCGGCGACGGCCGAGGCAGCTGCGCCCGGCCGGCCGGAGGCGATGACGCGCATGCCGAGCGCCCGCGCCATCTCGCCGACGCGGCGGCCGATGCGGCCGAGCCCGACAATGCCGAGTGTCTGGCCGCGCAGTTCGATGGCAGTGTAGCGGCCGCGATCCCAAAGGCCGGCTTTCAGCCGCGCATCGAGCCGCACGACGTCGCGCCGGATCGCCAGGATCAGCGCAATCGCCATCTCGGCGGTGGCATCGGCATTGGCGTCGCCCGCCGTCATCACGGGGATGGAGCGCTCGGTGGCGGCGGCAAGATCGACGCTGTCGACGCCCGCTCCCATCTTCGAGATCAGCTGCAGCGAGGCCCCCGCAGCATCGAGCACGGCGGCGCCGAGCGGCGGGTTGGCCCGCACCAGAATGGCGTCGAAGGGTTTGGCCGAGAGCGTCGCGATCATGCGCGCTTGGTCGATCGGCCCGCTCATTGTCTCGATGACAGCGCCAATCGGGTCGAGGATGCGCGACGCCGGCTCCAGCAAATCATCGCCCGTCATCAGGACACGGATGGGCGATGGCATGGCTCTGTCCTCGATCAGCGAGACTGAATTTCACCTCTCCCATAGGGAGAGGTCGGAGCGAAGCTCCGGGTGAGGGGCTGTGATCTCTCGGGCAAGGCCTGAACCCCTCACCCGCCGGCCTGCGGCCGTCGACCTCTCCCTATGGGAGAGGTGAAGACGACCCTTCGCTCGAACCCTACCGCTTCTTCGCCTTGTTCTCGAACGGGTTTTCGCCCTTGCGCAGCTGCAGGCGCAGCGGCACGGCGGCGAGCTTGAAGGTCTCGCGGATGCCGTTCAGCAGATAGCGCGTATAGGCGTCCGGCAGCGCTTCGGGGCGCGAGCAGAAGGCGACGAAGGTCGGCGGACGCGCCTTGGGCTGGGTCATGTAACGCAGCTTGACGCGGCGGCCCGAGACGGCTGGCGGCGGATGGTGCTCCAGCACGCTTGCCAGCCAGCGGTTCAGCGCCGCGGTCGGGATGCGGCGGTTCCAGGTCGCGTAGACCTTGAGCAATTCGCTCATCAGCTTGTCGATGCCCGCCCCGGTCAGGCCGGAAAGCGGCACGAGCGGCACGCCGCGCACCTGCGGCAGCAGGCGCTCGGCCATCTCGCGAAGCTCGGCCATCTTGGCCTGGCGATCCTCGACCAGATCCCACTTGTTGAAGGCGATGACGAGCGCGCGGCCCTCGCGGGCGACCAGATCGGCGATCTGCAGGTCCTGCTTCTCGAAGGGAATCGTCACGTCGAGCATCAGCACCACGACCTCGGCGAAGCGGATGGCGCGCAGCGAATCGCCGACCGAAAGCCGCTCCAGCTTGTGCTCGATGACGCGGGACTTCTTGCGCATGCCGGCCGTGTCGAACAGCTTGATGCGGCGGTCGTTCCAGGTCCAGTCGACCGAGATCGAATCGCGCGTGATGCCGGCTTCCGGGCCGACCAGCAGGCGGTCCTCGCCCAGCATGGTGTTGATCAGCGTCGACTTGCCGGCGTTCGGGCGGCCGACAATGGCAACCTTGATCGGCCGGTTGAGGTCGAGCGGGGCTTCCATTTCCTCGCCGGTCTCGGGATCGATCGGCAGCGGTGCGTCGAAATCGTCTTCCTCGTCGGAGAGCTCGTCTTCCTCGCGCTCGAACGGCAGCAGGGCGGCGAACAGGTCGGCCATGCCCTCGCCATGCTCGGCCGAGATCGCCACCGGCTCACCGAGGCCGAGCGAATAGGCTTCCAGGACGCCGCTCTCGCCGACCTTGCCCTCGGCCTTGTTGGCGACCAGCACGACCGGCTTGCCGACGCGGCGCAGCAGCTCGGCGAAATGCTCGTCGACCGGCGTCACGCCAACGCGGGCGTCGATCAGGAACATCGAGACGTCGGCTTCCTCGATCGCCATTTCGGTCTGGGCGCGCATGCGGCCCTCGAGCGTCTCGGGATCGGCGTCTTCGAGGCCGGCCGTATCGATGATCGTGAAATAGAGATCGCCGATGCGGGCTTCGCCCGGCCGGCGGTCGCGCGTCACGCCCGGCGTGTCGTCGACGATCGCGATCTTCTGCCCGACGAGGCGGTTGAAGAGGGTCGACTTGCCGACATTGGGACGGCCGATGATGGCGACGGTGAAGGTCATGATAGATACGGCCTCAAATGGCGTCGGGAAGCCGCGGCGTCCGCGACTTCCCGAAATACTGCCACGTCGAGGTTCCGGCTAATACGCCCCGCGTGGCCCCGGAACGACGAAAAACGATGGGTTCGGCGCCTGTCGGCGTCAGCTCTTGGCAGGTGCCGGCGCGGGACCGATCTTGGAACGGATCAGGTCGAGCATCAGCTGCGTCCGGCTCTGCATCGACTGCGGCGTCTCCGGATCATCGGCGATGGCCTGGAAATAGCCGCGCGCCGCCGGGAGATCGCCAACGCGCCATGCCGTCATGCCGAGCAGTTCGCGCGCGCTGTGGCGCCACGGACCGCCGACGGCGGCAAGATCGGCGACCCGCGCCTGCATGGCCGGCAGATCGGCCGTATCGACGACGAGCAGGGCGGCGCGCAGGCGCGCCATCGCCTTGAGCAGCGCCGGGGTGTCGGACTTGGCGGCGATCGCGTCGAACGCCTTGACGGCATCGTCGGTCTTCTTGGTCGCGGCCAGTTCCGACGCTGCGCGGAAGCTAGCCAGAACCGGGTAGCCGCCATTGCCGCTCGCCGCGATCTCGTCGAGCGCCTTGATGGCTTCGTCATGCTTGTTGTCGTTGGCCAGGTTCAGCGCCGCGACGAAACGGTCTCCTTCGGCGGCCGCTTGCTGCTCGCGCCAGTATTCCCAACCGCGCCAGCCGCCAACGGCGACGACGATCAGAACCGCTGCCAGAAGAACGTAAGGTCCGAAGCGGGCCCAGAGACGCTTCGCCTGTTCGCGGCGCAGATCGTCTTCGACTTCGTGAAAAATGTCAGTCATGCTCTTCTTTCCGGCTCCGGTCAGCGGCGCGCACCATAACGAAGCGACCCTGCGCTGGCAAATCGATGATGGCGGTTCTTCGCCCGTAAACCCGCGCTTCCGCCGCGGCGTCACGCCGCCGGCGGATCCAGCCGGAAAATGGTGCCCGCCTCGCCGGTATTCGGAAGGATCGCTGGCAGCGAGAATGCACTCCCCGCCCTACCAGAAGGTCCGCAAAGCAGCGTCGCGCGACGCCTCCCGATCAGCCCTTCGACTTTGCTGCAGCTTCGGCCGCGGCCGGCGTCTTCAGCGTGTAGACGTTCTCCGGCGCCGGGAAGGTCCGCGCCTTCACTTCCTCGGCATAGGAGGAGATCGCCTCGCCGATCAGGCCGCCCAGATTGCCGAACTTCTTGACGAACTTTGGCACGCGCGGCGACAGGCCCAACATGTCCTCCAGCACGAGGATCTGCCCGTCGCAATCCGGCGACGCGCCGATGCCGATGGTGGGGATCGCCACGGACTGGGTGATTTCGCGCGCCACCGGCTCGATCACCCCCTCGACCACCAGAGCGAAAGCGCCCGCATCGGCGATCGCCCTTGCGTCCGCCAGCACAGCCGCGACGCTCGCCTCGGTCTTGCCCTGCACCTTGAAGCCGCCCATCGTGTTGAACGACTGCGGCGTCAGGCCGATATGGCCCATGACCGGGACGCCGCGCTGGGTCAGGAAGCGCACGGTTTCCGCCATATGCACGCCGCCTTCCATCTTCACCGCGCCACAGCCGGTTTCCTTCATGATCCGCGCCGCCGAGCGGAAGGCCGCCTGCGGGCTCTCCTCATAGGAGCCGAACGGCATGTCGACCACGACGAGCGCGCGCTTCGAGCCGCGCATCACGGCGAGCCCCTGCAGGATCATCATGTCGAGCGTGACCGGGATCGTGCTCTCCAGGCCGTGCATCACCATGCCGAGCGAATCGCCGACCAGGATGAAGTCGACATGCGGATCCATGATCGCCGCGGTATGCGCGTGATAGGAGGTCAGCGACACGATCGGCGTGCCACCCTTTCGGCTCAGGATATCGATCGCGTTCAGGCGGCGGGTCTGCGGCTCGACGGACATGAGAGGTCTCCTTTGGCGCGGAAGCCATATCTCTTCTGATTGAGGCGCTCGACAACGTTTCGACCGCCCCCGGTGCCCGGATCGTTCCGTTGGCGCCCGGCGGAAACTTGCTAGCATGCTTCCCATCGGCATTCGACTACCGCGCGCGCAGACCTGCCAGCTGCAATTGCAACGGCTCCTGACTTTACGGAAGAATTTCGGTATCCAGATTACCGGTTGTTCAGTCTTTGCTTGCTACCATAAGGAAATGCAGCACGACCTTTCCGGGGAGAAGACTTCGATGCGCCGTTCCTTAGCAGTACTCGGCCTGTCCCTTTCGATCGGGCTCGCGGCCCTACTTGGCGCGGTGCCCGGAACGGCGCGGGCCGACGTGGTCGCCCGCATCAATCTGAGTTCGCAGCAGATGGTCGTCTATGTCGATGGCCGCGCCCGCTATGGCTGGGACGTGTCGACGGCGCGACGCGGCTACACCACGCCGGTCGGCAGCTATCGCCCGACGCGCATGCACCGCATGTGGTACTCGCGTAAATACGACATGGCGCCAATGCCGAACTCCGTCTTCTTCCGTGGCGGCTACGCCATCCACGGCACGCCGCATGTGCGCTCGCTCGGCCGTCCCGCGTCGCATGGCTGCGTCCGGCTCGCGCCTGAAAATGCCCGCACGCTCTATCAGCTCATCGCCGAGCGCGGCATGCAGAATGCGCGCGTCGTGATCACACGCTGAGAAAATCGTGTGGCCGGCGGCCATTGCGTGACGAAGGTCACTGACGGAACGGTTGTGGCCCGCTAGAACAGCATCGTGACGGGCGGCAATCAATGAGCCGCCCGGCCCCTCGAATTGACCCCGCCCGGAACCGCCGCCATGCTCGCTCGCCTGCTTGCTCCCCTCGCCATCGCCACGATCGCGCTGACCACAGCGCCGCAATTCGCCTCGGCCAATTCGCTGTTCCCGGGTCCTGCCGGCGTGTTCGCGAAGGTCAATCTCGCCAAGCAGCAGATGGACGTCGTCGTCAATCGCGGCAATGGCGTCAAGGAAACCTATAGCTGGAAGGTTTCGACCGGCCGCAAGGGCTTCGAGACGCCGCCCGGCAAGTTCCGCCCGGACTATCTCGACGAGATGCACCATTCGACGAAGTATGAAAACGCGCCGATGCCCTATTCGGTGTTCTTCAACGACGGCATCGCCGTGCATGCGACGACCGAAACCAAGAATCTCGGCCGCCCCGCCTCGCATGGCTGCGTCCGCCTCGACAAGGCGAATGCGGAATTGTTCTTCAAGGCCGTGAACGAGATCGGCATGATGCGCACGGCCATCATCGTCGAGAAATAAGCGCCCCGTTCTCCCGGCACTCCTGATTTCCTGACCGAAAGCGCCGCCGCACCCCTCGGCGGCGTTTTCGTTTGGAGCGTTTTCAAGCCAAGTGGGGTCAGTGGGTCGTCGGCGGAGTCATGAAGGCGTAGGGACGCGCCTCCATCAGTCGCCAGGCGCCGCCCTTCTTCTGCGCGAGCAGTGCGACATGCAGCTCCATCGCGCGGCCGCCGCCGGCGCTCGAGCCGGTGACCTCATGCATCGCGTCGATGAAAACGGCGTCTCCCAGCGGGCGCACCGCTTCGACCGTGAAATGGCTGTGCGCGCCCTTCAGGATCGCCGCCATGTCGGCAGTCAGGACCTTCTGCACCCCGGCCGTGCCCGTGCCGCGCAGCCCCATCGGGCTGATGACGGTGGCGTCCTCGGTGAACAGCTTGGCGGCCGCCGCCGCGTCGCCGCGATCCATGCAGGCCGCGATCTCGTCCATCAGCGGCTGAATCTCGTCGGCGAGCTTGCGGCTCATCGGGTTCATCGCGGCGTGCAGATGCGATTGTTGTTGCTGCGTTGCCATGGGGAATTCCTCCAATCAACGGACCATTTCGATCCGGCGACGGAGCATAGTCCCATCCAAATCGCGGACCGTGCACGTCTGCGCGAGGCAACGAGAGCGCCTTCAGCAGACGCGCTGGCCCTCGCGCCAGACGCTGCGCACGACCGGCACGCCCTCGCCGGCCCGCACGCGGACGAGATCGGCGCGCAGCCCCGGACGGATCGCGCCGCGATCGGTTAGACCGACCGCTTCGGCCGGCGCGCGCGTGACCAGCCGCACCGCTTCCGGCAGTCGGATAGACGGCACCAGTTCCGGCAGCGCGAACACCGCGATCATCAGGCTGAACGGCACGTAGTCGGACGACAGGATGTCGAGTTGCCCGGCCTCGGCCAGCACGGCGGCGGAGACATTGCCGGAATGCGAGCCGCCGCGAACCAGATTGGGCGCGCCCATCAGCACGCGGATATCCGCGGCGCGCGACGCAGCGGCGGCCTCCATCGTGGTCGGGAACTCGGCAATCGAGACGCCATCCGACGCCGCCTCGTCGACATGGGCCGCCGTCGCGTCGTCATGGCTCGCCACCGCGATGCCGCGCGGGTGGCAGAGATCGACGATCTCGCGGCGATGCCGGGCGGAAAACTCATCCGCCTGGGCGATCCGCTTGGCGGCGAACGCCTCATAGGCGGCGTCCGACATGCCCATCTTGCCCTGGTAGAAGGCGCGATAGCTGTCGAGGCTGGCAAACTGGCGCTGGCCTGGAGAGTGATCCATCAGCGAGACGAGCTTGACCGGCAGCACGTCGAGGAAGCCGGCCAGCCCGTCGAGCACGTCCGGCGCGGAGACCTCGCAGCGCAGGTGCAGCCTGTGATCCGCGCGCAGCCTGTCTTCCCGCTTCGCCGTCTCGATCGCGTCGGCGAGCATCTGCATTTCGGACGTCGAGGTGCGCGCATCCTCGTCCATGCCGACGCGCAGCGCATCGAACACGGTGGTGATGCCGGCGCCCGCCACCTGGGCGTCATGCGCCTGCACGGCGGCGACCGGGTTCCAGCGCACACCGGGACGCGGCGCATAGTGGTTTTCGAGATGGTCGGTGTGGAGCTCGACGAAACCTGGCACCAGGAAATCGCCCCCGAGGTCCTCGCCATGCCGCGAGGCGCCATGATCGAAATCGGCGATCAGCCCGTCGCGGACGAGCAGGCTGCCCTCGACGATCTCGTCCTCGAGCACGATCCGGGCATGCGAGAAGATCTGTTCGGCCATCACGCTGCCCCCGCCAGCATGGTGACGTGATGGACGCGGAACGGCGCGCCGCGCTCCGGCTCGATGAACAGGCCGAGCCGGTCGATCGCGAACGGCTTGCCGTCGAACTCTGCGAAACGCTGCTTCAACTCGGTCGCCATGGCCTCGGCATCGTCCTTCGGCACGCGCCCCGTCAGGGACATATGGAAGCGGAAGGCGTCGAAGACATAGGGATAGCCCCAGCGCAGCAGGTTGGTTTCCTCATCCAGCGTCAGTCCGGCGACGCGGCGGCGCGCAATATCCGCCTCCGAAAGCGGCGCACGGAAGGGCTCGAACTCGGCCACGATCCGGCCGGCAAGATCGTCCAGCTCCGGCACGCGCTCGTTCGGCACCAGAGCGAAGAATCGACCGAGCCGGCGAATCACCAGTTCCGGCACCAGCACCGGGGCCGACTGCGCCGCGAACGCGTCGAGGGTCGCGACCAGATCCGCCTCGCTCTGCCCATCCGCCAGGGTGAAGGGCGCCTTCAGCGTCGCGTGGAAGCCATATCGCGCCGGATCCGCCAGATAGGCCTCGATCGCGCCGCCGGAAAAACCCTGGATCGGCGGCAGGGGATGATCCTCGCCCGTGAACGCGTCGCGCCCGAGCCAGCGGGCGGCGGTGATCGCGAGAGGATGGTCGGCGGGCGGCGTGGCGTAGATGGCGTATCGCAAGGAGAGTCTCGACAGTTGGCGTCCGAATCGCGGACGAACAGTGTAACCCGAGGCGCATGGCGGAACGGAGACATTGAGCCGGCGAATGGCGGATGGAGAAAAGCGCGCGCCCGCCCGCGTTGCTGAAACTTGGAACGTTGTATTTCACGGTTCCACAACGATATCCGTCTATAAGAACAGCCTGCAGTCGAACGATCGAATGAGGATCCCTATGAGCCTGTCCAAAACCGCCCTCGGCCTCGCGCTGGCACTCCTGGCCGCACCGATGCTGCTTTCGGCATCGCCCGCCTCGGCCACCAGTGCCAACGACTTCTCCACGAGCGGCATCGACTCCGGTCCCATTCCGGATTGGAAGGTGTTCGGCTTCGATCTCTCCAGCGTGCCGAACGACACCGCCTCGCTCGCCGCCTTCAAGGCCTCGCTGTCGCCGCAGATGCAATTGGCGATTTCCAACCGCTGCCGATACAACATCGCGATCAACCCGTTCCAGTATTCCCCCAAGGTCCGCGATTTCTGCTGGGCGCGCTGACCGCCCCTTTTGCGGGATCTGGCAGACGCGGGTGGCGTGAGCGCCGCCCGCGTCAGCCGTGCTGAACCACCAGGCGATCGATCTGGGTGAGGAATTCCGTTCGCGCCACCGGCTCACGCAGGCCGCGCGGGCCATAGATATAGCGCGCCAGGAAATGTCCGGTCAGGCGGAAGGCGTCGCGCAGTTCCTGCGGACCGCCATTGCTCGGGCCGCCGGTCATGAAGGGCGCAAGTCGAAACAGCCGGTCCTCATAGCCGATCGCCCCGGCGCGGCTGACGGCGCGGCCGGTTTTCGGCGACACATAATGCAGTTCGTCTCGCTCGCCGGTCGCCGCGCAGACCGACAGGTCCAGGCCGTAGCCGAGCTCTTCGAGCAGGGCCAGCTCGAAACGGGCGATGAACGCCCCGAAATCCAGTAATTCCGGACGATCCGCTGCCGCGAAGGCATCGAGCGCCGCCTCGACCGCGCCATGCAGCGCGGGATGCGGCTCGCGCTCGGCCAGAAGGCGGAGATGGCCGGTCAAGGTCTGCAGGGCGAAGATCGTGCCGGGGTCGGCCATCAGCCGCCCTGCCCGGCTCACCAGCGGCTCGACCGTGAAGATGCCCAGATGCTCGTCAAGCCGCGCGCGCCAGACCACCTGCACGGTATTGCCAGGCTGGAGCACGGGTGAAAGCCGGCGCGACCGGCCGCCGCGCACGAGTCCCAGATGCCGACCGCGCGCAGCCGTCATCAGTTCGAGAACGACGCTCGCCTCGCCCTGTTGCCGGACGCCGAGTACCAGGCCCTGATCGGTCCATTCCATGCGCGTCATTCTAGAGCCTTTCACCGCTTCTCTGAAACGGCGCAACGCTCTATCTCACTGTGGGGTCGCGTTTTCTCCACGCGAACCGGTACCCACTTCGCTCGAAAACGCTTTGGGGAGTGTCGGCGGCCAAAGCCACGGTCCCGCGACGCGATCGCCGATCCGGCCGCGCTGGAATCCAGACAACAAAAAAGCCCGGCTGATTGCTCAGCCGGGCCTTCGATAACTGACCTAGGTCAGATTACCAGGAACGCTTCAGGAACAGGTTGAAGGTCCAGCCGTTGCCGTCGATGTCATCGGTCGGACCGAAGCGATCATCGTTGACGTTGACGTCGGTGTAGAAGACGTCGCCGACCAGGTCGAGACCCTTGACCGGGGTGTAGGCGGTGGTGAAGCCAACGCGCCACGCGTCGACGTTGAAGTCCTGGTAGTCATCCGAACCGTCGAACTGAGCGTAACCGCCCGAGAGCGACGACCACAGCTGCGGGGTCCAAACGTGCTTGTACGAAGCGAGGGCCGACCAGCTCGAACCCGTACGCGACGCTGCGTCGACGTTCAGGAACGGACCGACGAAGCCAGCCACCGAGGTGCCGCCGGCGATGCCGGTGTACGAGTTGGCGTTGTCGCCGTAGGCAGCCGACACGAAGAAGCGATCGCCAGCCGAGAAGTTGTCGAGAGCGATCTCAAGACCGCCACCGATTGCCCAACCGTCTTCAGCGTCATAGTTGTAGGGGTCGGCCGCCGAGCCGTCGCCGCTACCGATGCTGACAGCCTGATGCGTCCAGGCACCGGCCAGCTTGGCCGAGAAGATGCCCGAAGCGTAGGTCACTGCAGCGACGATATCCGGGATGTTGTCCTGGCCGCCGGTGTAGTACGGACCGATCGGATCAGCGAGATTGTCGACCTGACCGAATGCGTTACGGTCACGAGCGTCTTCCACCGAGATCGCCAGACCGAAGCCGTTGACGGCATAGGTCAGCTGGATGTGATCGACGGTCGAATCCGAACCGAACATGCCGGTGTCGTTGTAGCCCCGGCCGAAGTCGAACAGCGAGGTGAAGTAACCAGCCTTGAGCGGTCCGAGCTCGAGGTAGGCGCTGTCGACGTAAGCGGAGTTCGTCGAAGCGTTGATGTAATCCTGAACGTCGCCTTCGCCGCGGACGTTGCCGGTCTTGGCGCGCATGTCGATGAAGCCGGTCAGGTTACCGTATTCGGTGACCGACGAAGCCGTCGCCTGGATCGAAACTTCCGTGTAGAAGTTGCCCCAGTTGCTGTTCGGGTAGGTACCGTTGAAGACGCCGACGAAGTCGTCGCCCGAACGGTCGCCGAACGACGTACCGAACTTGACGTAGCCGCCGATCTTGATGCACGTGTCGGTGCCCGGCGAGTAGAAGAAGCCGGCGCCGAAAGCGTCGCAGACCTTCACGTAGTCAACCGGCTCGGCGACCGTGAGATCCGCCGCCTGAGCGCCACCAGCCATCAGCATGGCTGCTGCAGAGCCGAGGAGAAGGGTCTTAAAGTTCATATCCTGACCTCCAAAAAGGTAAAACCAGGAGACTATGTCATTCTTCTCGTCGCCTCAGAGTAGACCCCGCAGGATCACCCCTTCTCTTCAGCTCGTACGAAGTCAGTCCTAATCCCCGTTCAGCTGCATCCGCTTTTTATTGGCCCCCACCCCAGGGTGGCCGGCAGATGCAACCGGAATCTCATCTCGTGATTCCGTAAAACTGATCATAGCGAAAGCGCGTTCACGCGCTATGACAGAAATGCAACACCAAGCCCCTTCCGTACTGCGTCAGCCGTTAACCTCCGGCTAAGAAGGATTAACGGCCGTTAACCTTATAACTACCGGGCATTTCTTGAAAAATCCCAGTTTCCCCCGCGCCGCAGGCTAGCGCTTGATCCCGCCCCGCGCAGCGCTAATGTCCCTCCCCTCATTCCAACCACAGGGAAGACCGTCCGCCATGACCGCTCTCGACCAAAATGCGATTCTCGAGCGGCTGCGCTCCGTCGAAGGCCCGGATGGCAAGGGCGACATCGTCAGCCTCGGCCTGGTCTCCGATATCCTGATCAACGGCGCCAAGGTGATGTTCTCGATCACCGTCGACGCGGCGCGCGCCAACGAGCTGGAGCCGCTGCGCGAAAAGGCGGCCGCCGCCGTGCGGGCGATGGAGGGTGTCGAGAGCACGCTTGTGATCCTGACAGCCGAGCGCCGGGGCAACAGCCTCGAGACCCGCAGCCCGCCGCCGCGCCCCGCGCCCGCGGCCTCGTCGCCCGCCGCCCATCCCCCGCGCCCGGCCGCCGCCCGGCCGTCGGCTTCCGGCAAGCCTGGCATTCCGGGCGTCACCGCGATCATCGCGGTCGCCTCGGGCAAGGGCGGCGTCGGCAAGTCGACCACCGCCGTCAACATCGCGCTCGGGCTTGCCGCCAATGGGCTGAAGGTCGGCCTGCTCGACGCCGATATCTATGGACCGTCCGTGCCGCGCCTGCTCGGCCTTTCCGGCCGCCCGGAGACGATCGACGGCCGGACGTTGAAGCCGATGGAGGCGTTCGGCATCAAGGCGATGTCGATGGGCTTCCTGGTGGAGGAAGAGACGCCGATGATCTGGCGCGGGCCGATGGTGATGTCGGCGATCACGCAGATGCTGCGCGAGGTTGCCTGGGCGCCGCTCGACATTCTCGTGGTCGACATGCCGCCCGGCACGGGCGACGCGCAATTGACCATGGCGCAGCAGGTGCCGCTCGCCGGCGCCGTCATCGTCTCGACGCCGCAGGATCTCGCTTTGATCGACGCGCGCAAGGGCCTCGCCATGTTCCGCAAGGTGGACGTGCCACTGCTCGGCATCGTCGAGAACATGAGCTATTTCATCGCGCCCGATACCGGCGCCCGCTACGACATCTTCGGCCATGGCGGCGCGAAGCGCGAGGCGGAACGGCTCGACGTGCCGTTCCTGGGCGAAGTGCCGCTGGAAATGGTCATCCGCGAGACCTCGGACAGCGGCAAGCCAATCACGGCGAGCCAGCCCGACAGCCCGCATGCCCGCGTCTACAAGGAGATCGCCGCCAAGATCTGGGCGGCGGTATCCGGCGGCGCCGGCGCGAGGCAGGCCCCGAGCATCGTGATCGAGTAGAGGCGATGCCGTCATCCCGGCGAAGGCCGGGATCCAGGCCCGCCGTCGTCGGAGGGCTTGGCGACGTCCTCCGCGGCCGGTGTTCATGGCCCCCGGCCTCCGCCGGGGCGACGAGGCGCCTTGGCGGGGGCCCCTCTCTGTCTGAAATGAAAAACGCCGACCGAAGATATCCGGGCGGCGTTTTGATTCGGATCAGGTGCCGACGGTGAAGCGCTTGTGGGTGTGCTTGCGGCTCTCGGCTTCGTCGAGGATCGCCACCGCCAGGTCACCGACCGAGATATGCGCGGTGACGGTGGCCGGGTCGATGACGGGATTGTCGAGGCCGAGGCGATAGCGGCCGGTGCGCGGGGTGTCGTGCTCCAGGATCGCGGCCGGCGACAGGAAGGTCCAGTCGAGGCCGGTCTCCTTGCGGATCTCGGTCAGCCCGTCGCGGGCGGCGAGCGCACCCGGCTTCCAGGCCTCGGGAAATTCGGGCAGGTCGACCGCCTGCACGCCGGGCGCGACTTCGAGGCTGCCGGCGCCGCCGACGACCAGCAGCGGCAGGCCGGCCTTCTTCACGCCGGCGACGATCGCCGCCGCGCCGCGCTTGTATTCATTGTAGATGTCCGGGTTGGTCCAGCCGGGATTGTAGGCGCTGACGACATAGTCATAGCCTTTCACCAGCGCCGCGACGCGATCGGCATCGAGCACGTCGCCGGCGATCTTGGTCAGGCCCGGCGCGTCGGCCAGCTTCTCGGGATGACGGGCAATGGCGCCGACCGCGTGGCCACGCGACAGGGCCTCCGCGACGACCGTCGCCCCGACAAAACCCGTCGCGCCAATGACTGCAATCTTCATCATGTCCATCCTGTTCGACCGGCGCGACGTCCGCGCCCTCTTCCGCATCCCATGCGGTTACGAACGATAACTAGGCGCTTGACTTGAATGCGTAAAGAACGCATCTGCGGCGCACCACAGCACAGCGGGGGAACCACCCTGCGCGCCACAGGAGACGTCATCATGGAAGGAACGGCCGAAAGGCTCGATTCGGAAGCGTCCGACGCACCCGCACCGATGGCCATTGGCGCGCCGCTGCTGAACGGACCGTTCGCCGGCACCGTGGTGTTGCCGGCCGAGCAGTGCCCCGTGCGCGACGTGCTGGACCGGCTGGGTGATGCCTGGAGCTATCTCGTCGTGCTGCAGCTGACCACCGGGCCGCATCGCTTCAATGCGCTGAAGCGCGCGGTCGACGGGATTTCGCAGCGTATGCTGACGGTAACGCTGCGCAGCCTGGAACGGGATGGGCTGGTCAGCCGCCAAGTGTTCCCGACCACGCCGCCGCAGGTCGAATATGCGCTGACCGAGATGGGCCATTCGCTGGCCGAGCCGATGCGCGCCCTCACGGCGTGGGCGGCCTCGCATCATGACCATGTCCGCGCCTCGCGCGCGGTTTATGACGCCAGGCGCGAGACAGAAAGCGAGCGCTGAAATCAGGGCCTGAGCAGGCCCTTCAGCGCGACATGCTGGATAAGCAGGATCGTCTTGGCGTCGCAGATGCGGCCGTCGTCGATCATCGCCAGCGCTTCGGCGAAGGGAAGCTCCAGCACTTCGATATCCTCGCCCTCATTTTCGTGGCCACCGCCATCGCCGGTGCGGTCGCGCGGCGAATAGCGAGCGACGAAGAGGTGAAGCTGCTCGACGACGCTTCCGGGCGACATGAAGGGAATCATCACGCGCACCGGCGCCTCGAGCGTGACGCCGAGTTCTTCCTCGGCTTCCTTCTTGATGCAGGTGAAGGGATCGTCGGCATCGAGCAGGCCGGCGCAGACCTCCACCAGCGGCTCGTGATGGCCACGCACCCAGGCCGGATAGCGGAACTGGCGGATCAGCAGCACCGTGCCGCGATCGGGATCATAGGGCAGCACGGCGGCGCCATCGCCGCGATCATAGGTCTCGCGCGTCTGCGTCTGCCAGCTTCCGTCCGAGCGGCGATAGTCGAAGATGTTCTTGTAGAGCCTGCCCCAGCTATCCGAGAGCAGGATGCGCTCGCGCTCGCGAACGCGGTCATTCCAATCCGTCATGCGATTTCCTTGCCGTCCGTCCTGGCCGCAGCCCAGTCTGGGCGTCTCCGGCCTGCTTCCGCGTCGAGCCTAGTTCAGCACGAGACGCCCTATCAAAGCTGAAATCGCCGCATGGTATTCGGCCGGGTCCGCCCCCGCATCGATCGCCAGGGCGGCGCGGTCGAACGCGGCCGAGAGCAGATCGGTCAGCGCCGCGAGCGGCAGTCCGGCATTGCGCCCCGCCTGAGCCGGCAACGCGGCGGCCAGGCCCTCGGCGAGCGTCCGCGCCGCTTGGGCTTCGTCCAGCGCCCGAACCTCCGCCAGGCCGAGCACGGAAGGCGCCTCGATCAGCAGCAGTCGCGTCCGCCCCGGCTCGCGCATGGCTTGAAGATAGGCCGCGCCGCCGGCGATCAGCGCCTCCAGCGGCGGCAGGGAATCCGGCGCCCTCTCCCCGATCGCGCGAGCGACCTGGCGCGCCTCTTCCGACACGACGGCGCGGAACAGATCGCGCTTGTCCTGGAAGTGATGATAGAGCGCGCCGCGCGTGATCCCCGCCGCAGCCACGATCTCGGGCGTCGATGTCTCAGCATAGCCCTTGGCGATGAACAACGCCCGGGCCGCGGCCAGCAGCGCGGCCCGGGTCTTCTCGGTGCGATCCTGATTGGTGCGGGTCGCTGATTGCATACATACAGCCTGTATGTTAATGGACAAAATACACGCAGACTGTATGTCAGTTATGAGGGAGCGCAAAGCCATGCGGATCACGAGCTTCTATCCCGTGCTGATGACCGGGGATGTCGCGGCGACGGCCGCGTTCTACCAGGCCCATTTCGGTTTCGTGGCTGCGTTCGAGAGCGACTGGTACGTCCATCTCCAGTCCGCGACGGATCCCGCGGTCAATCTCGCCGTCCTGGACGGCACGCACGAGACCATCCCGGAGATCGGACGCGGCATGGCGGCCGGCCTGCTGCTCAATTTCGAGGTCGAGGATGTCGATGCCGTCCATGCCCGACTGGTGGCGGCGGGATTGCCGATGCTGCTGGCGCTGCGCGACGAGCCGTTCGGCCAAAGGCATTTCATCACCCGCGATCCGAACGGCGTGCTGATCGACGTCATCACGCCGATTGCGCCCAGCGCCGAATTCGCCGCGCAATATTCGAAGGACGCGCTGCCGGGATCGAACTGACCGGGATTACGGCGAGTTGGCCAATTCGCCTGCCAACCAGGTGCGGAACAGGCGGACCTTGCGGCTGCGCGCCTTCGCCTCTGTCGTCACGAACCAATAGGCAAGATCGGTCTTCGCCTCCTGCGGGAAGGGCCGGACCAGACGGCCCGCGGCGAGCGCATCGGCGACCACCATCTGCCAGGCCAGCATCACCCCCTGCCCCGCCAGGGTCGCCTCCAGCGCCAGCACCGGATCGGTATAGGACGGGCCGGTCAGCTTGACCGGCGCCGATCCCGTGGCCAGGAACCAGGCGTCCCAATCGACCAGCGTGCCCTCGTCGGCGATCACGGGGACGTCGGCTAGGTCGGCGGGCCGGCGCAGCCGGTCGCGCCATTGCGGCGCGCAGACCGGGAAAAAGGGCTGCGCCGTCAGCGGTTCGGCCACCACGCCCGGCCAGGCGCCCCGCCCGAGCCGTATCGCGCAATCGACGTCGCTGCGGGCGAGATCGATGACATCGGTCGTCGCCACGAAGCGGATCTCGATCTCGGGATGGGCGCGAGTGAAATGGCCCAGCCGCTGCACCAGCCAGCGCGCCGCGAAGGTCGGCGCCGTGGTGATCGTCAGCATGCCGCGCTGGTCGCCATCGATGATGGCGAGCGCCTCGGAGAGCGAACGGAATCCCGCCTGCAGCGGCGGCAAGGCGGCTTCCAGCGCCGGCGTGGCGACCAGACCTCGCGGCGTGCGCTCGAAAAGATGAACGCCGAGTCGCGCCTCGGCGCGCTTAATATGCTGGCTGACAGCGCCAGGCGTAACGCCCAGTTCCGCCGCGGCGGTCGCAAGCGTTCCCGAACGGGCGACGATTTCTATAGCCCGCAGCGCGTTGAGTGGGACTTTGAAAGCCTCGGTCATATAGTTTTTCTAAAGTGTGACCGAGATCATGTCGATAGTGCCGCGAAGCATTTAGGACCATCTTGCCTCAGCGTCAGCCGAGGAGATCGATGATGACGATCCATGGACTCTTTCGCGCACTGATCGATTGGGCGGTCGCGCCGGAGCCCGTCGCCCACAATGCGAACGCAGTTTGGGATTTGACTGTCCGCGAGTTGGCCGATCTTCCGATCGGACCAGAGGCGGTCGATGCCCCGCAGGCGTTTCAACCGCAACCAGACAGTCGCTGTGCGTAATGCAGCGGCTGGGAGAGGAGTACATGATGCCCAGACAGCAAGCGACCCTCGCGACCCAGACCGGCCCGCGCGAGGAAAACCTGCAGAGCCACTACAAGGCTCTGAACCCGTGCCTGGCGGCCGCCGTGCTGCATGCGCGGCCGTCCGAGAAGAAGCTGCCGCAGATGACGATGTCGCGTTCGGGAGAGGATCGCGACTCCGAAATGGAATAGCCGCGCTGCCTGACCGGCGAACGGCCCTCACCTCCTGCGGGAGATGAGGGCGCGCGTTTCGGACGGCGGGCACCGTTCTTAACCTCTCCCTGAGGGAGAGGCGAAGAGCCGGTCGCCACCAGCCTGTGCTAGCCGCGATCGAGCCAGGTCACCTGCTCCGGCGTCAGCTGGATGTCGAGCGCGGACAGGCTGTCTTCCAGTTCTGCCAGCGTGCGCGGACCGATCAGCGGAACCACCGGGAAGGGCTGCGCCAGCACATAGGCGAGCGCGATGTGGATCGGTTCGCGGCCGAGCTTCTTGGCAAGCTCGATCGCGCGGTCGCGGCGCTCGAAGTTCTTTTCCGAATACCAGACCCGGACGATTTCCTCGTCGTCGCGCTTGTCGCGACCGGCGCGGTCGGTGAAGAAGCCGCGGCCCTGGCTCGACCAGGCGAAGTTCGGGATCTGGCGCTGGTTGAGCCAGGCCTTCCATTCGTCATCCGACGCCGCGACGCAGCCGGCCCAGATCGGGTCGAGCATTTCGGCGAGCGAGAAATTGTTGGATAGCGCGCCCGGCTTCTGCTTGCCGGTCTTTTCCGCATAGGCGATCGCCGCGTCCATGCGCTCGCGCGTCCAGTTGGAGCCGCCGAACGGGCCGCGAATGCGGCCAGCCTTCACCTCCGCATCCATAGCGTCGACGAATTCCGAGACCGGCACGTCCGGATTGTCGCGATGCATGAAGTAGATGTCGACATGGTCTGTCTGCAGCCGGTCGAGCGATTCCGTCAGCTGCTTGCTGATCACATCGGGATAGACGAGCGGCGAATGCGCGCCCTTGCCGATAACGACCGATTCATTGCGCACGCCCCGGCTGGTCAGCCAGTCGCCCAGGATCTTCTCGGTCTTGCCGCCGCCATAGATGTAGGCGGTGTCGAACAGATTGCCGCCGGCCTCGTGAAAGGCGTCGAGCAGCACGGAGGCGCTGGCGAAATCCGGGAAGAACTCGAAACCAAGCGCCGCCACCGAGGTCGGCTGGCTGACGCCGGCGAGCTGGCGCTTGGGGATCGACTTCGGTCCGCGCGAAAGCTTGGCGCCCTTGATCGTGGTGGTCTTGCGCGACGCCTTCTCGATGTCGAACACGAGGCCGACCGAGGCGCGCCACTTGTCGAGCGTGCGCAGGTTGCCGAGCGTATCGGCCCAGCTCATGCCGGGCGAATCCAGCTGCTGCTTGCCGGCGCGGATCGCCTCGCCGGCCGCATCGACCTCGAACGAATAGAGCCAGCCCGGCTCGACGACCTCGACAACTTCGACGGTGCCATCAGGACGGATGACGCGGATGGTGCCGGTGCCGCCCTCCTTGCCGCTGGCGAACCAGAAATCGGAAACCTCGATGCGGCCCTTGGTGCCGAGGATGCGCAGCACATTGTCCTGCGCCACCGACACGCTGCAGGAGACCTCGGCGATGATGTCATTCGGGAAAGTCAGGATCGCCGCCGCCCATTCGTCGACGCCGGACTTTCCAAGATGCGCCGAGCCCTGGACCTGGACCGGATCGACGAAGGGCTTGCCCGAGGCAGCGCCCGCGATCAGACGGGTCATCGACACCGGATAGCAGCCGACATCGAGAATGCCGCCGCCGGCGAGATCGTTGGAATAGAGGCGATGGTCGGGATCGAATTTCGGCATGGCGAAGCCGAAGCTCGACTTGATGGCGCGGACTTCGCCAATCGTGCCGCCGGCGACGAGATCATAGAGCCGCTTCGTCTGCGGATGCAGACGGTACATGAAGGCTTCGGCGGCGAAGGTGCCGGCCTTCTTGTGCGCGTGGAAGATCGCTTCCGCCTCATAGGCGGTCAGGCCGAGCGGCTTTTCGACCAGCACATGCTTGCCGGCTTCGGCGGCTTTGATCGCCCATTCGGCGTGGCCGGGATGCGGCGTCGCGATATAGACGGCATCGACCTCGGCATCGTCGAGCAGCGCCTGGTAGCCATCATGGATGCGGGCGCCGGGAAAATCGTCGGCAAGGCCCGACTTGGCGGGATTGCGGCTGCCGATCGCGACCAGCTGGCCGGTCTGCGAATGCGACAGGCCATCGCGAAACGCCTTGGCGATGCTGCCAGGTCCGATAATGCCCCAGCGGACGGGTTTCTGGGCCGAAGTCGTCATATCAGTCTCTTTCGTTGCAAGGCATCCGGCGCGGGAGCCGGATGTTGGAGGGAAGAAGGCGCCGCCTAGCCCTTGACCGCACCCATGGTCAGGCCGGCGACGAAATGACGTTGCATCAGGAAGAACATCAGCACCGGCGGGATCGCGACGAGCACCGTCGCGGCGGAGATGATGTTCCAGGCGGTGACATACTGGCCGCGCAAAGTGGCGAGACCCGCCGTCACCGGCCGAACCGTGTCGGCCTGGGTCAGCACCAGCGCCCAGAAATAGTCGTTCCAGACAAAGGTGAAGACCAGCACGCCGAGCGCCGCCAGCGCCGGACGCACCAGCGGCGTGACAATGTGCCAGAGCACCTGCCAGGGCGAGGTGCCCTCGACCCTGGCGGCCTCGAACAGTTCACCCGGCAGATCGGCAATGAAATTGCGCATGAACAGCGTCGCGAACCCGGTCTGGAAGACGGTGTGGAACAGGATCAGCGCATAGGGCGTGTCGTAGAGGCCGATCGTCAGCATGAAATCGCGAACCGGGATCATCAGGATCTGGTGCGGGATGAAGTTGCCGCCGATCAGCAGCGCGAACAACAGCATATTGCCACGGAAACGGTACCGCGCCAGCACGAAGCCCATCATGGTCGAGAGGATCATGACGAAGAAGACCGTCGGCAGCGTGATGACCAGCGAATTGAAGAAGAAGCGCGCCATCGCCGTCTGGGTGAAGACGGCCTGGTAGTTCTCGAAGAGATTGAAGCTCTTGGGCCAGCCCCAGTAATTACCGACCATCAGATCCTCTTGCGAGCGGATCGAGGTGATGGTGATGGCGACCAGCGGCAGTAGCCACAGGGCGAGCACCACGACGATGGCGACTGGATAGAGCGCGCGGATGGCCGGACGGGCCTGCTGGACGGGAAGTGGATAGCTCATCGTTCGCGCCTCGCCTCGGCACGCATGACGCGGCTCAGATAGAAGACGATGAACACCGCCATGACGCCGAACAGGACTGTGGCGATCGCCGCCGCATAGCCCATCCGGTAGGAGAAGATCGCCTGCTCGTACATCTGGTAGGCGAGCACGGAGGAGGATCCGTAGGGCCCGCCCTGCGTCATGATCGCGATCAGGTCGAAGCTCCGGAGCGCCCCGATCACCGTCACGGTGAGCGCGATAAAGCTCGCAGCGCGCAGCTGCGGCAGCACGATGTGCCAGAACATCGGAAAGCCCTTGGCGCCATCGACGCGGCCGGCGCCCAGCACGTCCTCGTCAAGATTGTTGAGCCCGGCGAGAAACAGCACCATGCAGAAGGCGACCTGCGGCCAGAGCGCGGCGGCGACGATGCCGAATGTCACCAGGTCCGGGTCGGAAAGGATCGCCGGCGCAGAGGCGCCGAAGGCGTTGAAGATCAGCGCCAGCATGCCGAAGGTCGGATCGTAGAACCAGGAATAGACGACGCCGACGGTGACCGGCGCCAGCACGAGCGGCATGAAGAACAGCGACTTGGCCAGCCGGATGCCCCTGATCTTCTGGTTGACCAGTAGCGCCAGCACCAGCCCCCCGACCGGCGCGAGTAGGAAAAGCACCAGCCAGATGACGTTGTTCTTCAGGCTGGTGAGGAACTGCGGATCCGAGAAAAGCTCGATGTAATTGCCGAGGCCCACCCAGCTTTTCGGGCCGATGCCATCCCATTCATAGAGGCTGAGGCGAAAGCTCTGCAGCGTGGGGATGACGATGATCAGCATGAACAGGATCAGGCCCGGGGCCAGCAGCAGCACCGGCGTAATCCATTCGCGATGCCGCCGCCAGGGCGAACTCGGCCGCCTCGTCGCGGCGCGAACCGCCGAAGCCTGCAGGACGTCTGTCATTCGTATTCCACCCGGTCTGTCCGATCGGTGGCCGGGATGCACGCGGCCGGGAAAACCCGAACCGCCGCGAACCCGGCCTGTCGGCAACCGGCGCGGTCGACCCGCGCCGGCTGCATCGGCCCGTCTCAGCTCGGCTTGTAGATGCGCTTGCGCGCCTGCTCGAGCCGGGCCTGGACCGCCTTGCGGCTCTTCGGGTCCGCCATGAACTGCTGGAATCCATTCATGCCGATCTGCGCCATGTCGGGGTCGGTGTCGCGGTCGTAATATTGCGAGGCCGACTTGGCCGACTTGAGGATCTCCTGCCCCTTTTCGAGCAGCCAGTCCTTCTTCAGCACCGGCACGTCCGAGCGGGTCGGGATGTTGCCTTCCGGCTCGACCCAGAGCGCCAGCCGCTCCGGCTGGTAGAAGAACTCGATGAACTGGCGGGCCAGGTCCTTGTTCTTCGCACCGGAGGGGATGTGCATGGAATCGACCGGGAACTCCTCGGCGGTGGGCACGGCCGGGTCGATCGTCGGGAACTGCAGGTAGGTGTACTTGTCGAGGTCGGCGGCCGGGATGTTGCGGGTCAGGAACTGGCCCATCAGATACATGCCGGCCTTGCCCTGCAGCAGAAACGGCACCGCGCCCTGCCAGTCATAGGAGGTGTGGTTGGGAATGAAGAACTTCTTGTCGATCAGTTCCTGCCACTTGTCGAAGACCGCATCGAGCTTGGGATCCTCGTAGGAGGCCTCACCGGCCATCAGCTTCATGTGGAAGTCGTAGCCGTTGATGCGCAGGTTCAGATAGTCGAACCACGCCGCCGAGGGCCAGAGATCCTTGGTGCCGATGGCGAAGGGCGAAATGCCGTCCGCGACCATCTTGTCGCCGAAAGCGACCAGCTCGTCCCAGGTGGCCGGCGCCTTGCCGCCGGCATACTTGTCGAGATAGTCCTTGCGCGCCCAGATGCCCCAGAAGCTGGCGCCGGTCGGCACGCCATATTGCTTGCCGTCGACGGTGACCGTGGTCGTCAGAGCGCCGACCTTGTCGGCCCAGCCCTCCTTGACCCAGAGATCCGAGATATCGTCGAACAGGCCGCGATTGACAAAGGCGCGCATGCGATCGCCCGAGAACCACAGGCAGACATCCGGCGGATTGGCGACGAGGAAGTTGCGGATCGCCGTCTTGTAGCCCTCATGGTCCATCGCATTCTGCTGGACCTTGATGCCGGTTTCCTTCGTGAATTCCTCGATGAACTGGGCCATCAGCTTGCGCTGGCCCTCGCCGCTGATGTTGGTGTTGATCGTGAGGGTGCGGTCGTCGGCCAAAGCGGCCGTGGACCATCCGCCTCCGAGCGCCGCGACGCCGGCGCCCGCCGCCAGCGTCTTGAGCACAGTGCGGCGACTAGCCGTGCCAAAGGGCACGTCAGAACGTTTCTTCATGCTTGTTCCTCCCAAGGACCCTGTTCAACGAACGCCCTCGGATCGGCGCGGCCCTCCAACCGCATGCTGCCGACCTCGAACGATCGAAGCCTCTACCCATAGTCCGCGGGCATTAGGGATCCGGCGTCGCACCTTTGTCAATGCAGCGCCGCAAGCAAATCCCAGCCTTGTAATCGTTACAAAATTCGGCTTAAAGCAGGACTGAAATATCGCGGCAAGTTCGCGCCACCTGAAAATATAATAGTATAAACAAAACCCCTCATTTCTATACTTGAAAACCGAGCCCCCCCGCCGCGCCCGGACTCTCCCAGGCGCCGTTGAATTAGTTAATCAGCGCGGCGAGCGGCAGCGATACCTGCGGGGTAAAGATCTCTACGCGGCCGGCCATTGGCCGTGGAAAGCGAAGTCCGAGACCGCCAGCCGCTCCCGTCCGCCCAATTCGCGCAGCCGGTCGCGCTCGGGCAGCATGTCCGGATCGCCGGGAAAGCCGATGCCGATTCCCGTGCAGGGCTCGAAGCCTTCCGGCACATTGGCGGCGGCGATCACCTTGTCACTGTCGAAGCCGCCGAACGGATGCACGGCGAGGCCGTTGGCGGTCGCCTGCAGCAGCAGATAGCCGAGCGCGATGCCGGTGTCGTGCCGGTTGTGCCAGAGCGAGCGGCCGCTGTCCGAGTGAAGCTTCGCGACCGCATAGGCGAGCACCGAGACGCGGCGGACCCAGGGCTGGTTGCCCTCTACCGCGCAATCGACCAGCGCATCGAAGAACGGCTCGCCGCGAAAGGCATAGACGAAGCGCCAGGGCTGCGTGTTGCTGGAGGACGGCGCCCAGCGGGCGGCCTCGAACAGCGGCTTCAGATCAGCTTCCGTCAGCGTCTTCTCGGGATCGAAGGCGCGCGGGCTCCAACGCTCGGCGATCACGGGCAGGATCGGTACGGCGGTATCGGCAGGCTTCCGCATTCTCAGGCTCTCCATGGCGGCGCGTCGTCCCGAAGCGCCCGCGGCGATCGTAGAGCCCCACCGGCCGCGCGTAATCCCCCCGGCTTGAGAATTCGCGGCCATGATGTTTGATCAACGCCCGTGAAGGCGAAGCAGATTCGCCCTGGGAGGAGCAGCATCGATGAAGAACGTTCTCGCCTATGGCGATTCCAACACCTGGGGCGCCGCCACCGTCCCCCGCCCCGACGAACGCTATGCGCGCGACGAGCGCTGGACCGGCGTGGCCCAGGCGGAACTCGGCCCGGACTGGCATGTGATCGAGGAAGGCCTGCCCGGCCGCTCGACCGTTCATTCCGACCCGGTCGAGGGCGAATACATGAACGGCAAGACCTATCTCCTGCCGTGCCTCAGGAGCCACCGGCCGCTCGACGTCGTCGTCATCATGCTGGGCACCAACGACCTCAAGGCGCGCTTCCACGTGCCGGCCGAGGATATCGCCAAGGGCGTCGGCGAACTGATCAAGGTCATCAAGCAGGCCGAGGCCGGCAATGACGCCGGCGTGCCGAAGATCCTGGTGGTCGCGCCGCCGCCGATGCTCGACCACACCGGCCAGAAGCCGGAATACACCCCGATGCTGGAAGGCGGCTACGCCAAGTCGCTGAAGTTCGCCACGCTCTATGCGGCGATCGCCAAGGAGCATGGCGTGGCCTTCCTGGATGCCGGCCAGCATATCCGCTCCAGCGCCTTTGACGGCATCCATCTGGATCCGGCCGACCAGGCCGCGCTGGGCAAGGCCATCGCCGCCGTCGTCAAGACGCTCGCCTGATCCGGGCTCTCCACGATCCGGCCGCCGCGCGGCAGATTGACGATGCGCCTCCGAGCGCATCGCCAAGGATCAGGCCATCCGCAAGGCGTGGCTACCATCGGCCTCGCGGGCGCTTTCATTCAGCAGTTCGCTGATCGCCGCCGCCGACATCGGCCGGGCAAAGGCGAAGCCCTGCAGATAGGAACAGCCCGCCTGCCGCATGATCTCGGCATCGGCCTCGGATTCGATGCCTTCCGCGGTGACCTCGAGATTGAGGGCGCGGCCAAGCCCGATGGTCGCCTCGCACAGGCGCCGCGTCTCGAGGTCGACCGAGACGCCATGCACCAGCGACCGGTCGATCTTCAGCTTGTCGAACGAGAACCGGCGCAGATAGCCGATCGAGGAATAGCCCGTCCCGAAATCGTCCAGCGCCACGCTGACGCCCAGTATCCGCAGGGAGGCGACGATGTGCTGCGCGCGGTCGGGGAAAGTGACGAGATGCGTCTCGGTCATCTCGACCTCGAGGCGCTCGGCCGGGAACCCGGTTTCCTGCAGGATGGCAGCGAGATTGCGATCGAAGCCGGGATTGCGGAACTGCACCGGCGACACATTGATCGCCAGCCGGATTTCCGGCCATTGCAGCGCGTCGCGGCAGGCATGGCGCAGCACCCAGTCGCCGACTGCGTCCATCAGGCCGTTTTCCTCGGCGACATTGATGAACAGGTCCGGTGAAACGGACCCCTGTCGCGGGTGATCCCAGCGCAGCAGCGCCTCGACCAGGGCGGGCCGCATGCTCTGCGCCTCATAGATCGGCTGGTAGACGACATGCAGCGCGTCGGTGGCCAAGGCATCGCGCAATTCGTCGGCCAGCCGCTTGCGGTCGGTCTTCTCGGCGTCGATCGACCAGTCGTAGAACGCGACGCGGCTGCGGCCCATTTCCTTGGCCTGGTACATCGCAACATCGGCGCGGCGGAGCAATTCGTCGGCAGTGATGGATTCGCCATCGACGACGGCGATGCCGACGCTGGTGCCGATCGCGATCACCCGGTCGTCGATCAGGATCGGCCCGTTCAGGTAGCGGACCAGCCGGTTGCCGATCTCGTCCGCCGACGCGACCGATTCACGATTGTCGAGGACGAGCGCGAACTCGTCGCCGCCCACGCGCGCCAGCAATCCCCGCCGCATGCAGATGGCTTCGAAGCCGCGCGCCACCCGGCGCAGCAGGCGGTCGCCCATCTCGTGGCCATAGGAGTCGTTGACCTCCTTGAACCCGTCGAGATCGAGAAACAGCACCGCGACCGGCTGCACGGGCCGGCGGCTCACCGCCACTTCCAGCGCCCGCGTCAGCGCCACGCGATTGGGCAGGCCGGTCAGGCTGTCATGGTTGGCGTCATAGACGGCCTGGCGCTCGCGCCGGCGTACGGCGACGAGATTGGCGTAGCCGATGCCGAGCAGGAACAGGATCGTCAACCCGATGATGCCGAGGGTCAGATAGGCCATCGGCGCGACGCGCGAGAAGGCCTCGTTGCCGCGGCTGCGTTGCGTCCAGTTCAGCGATCCCAGCGGCTTGCCGGAGGGATCGAGCAGCCGGACGCCCTCTGTCACATGGTTCGGATCGAAGCTCAGCGACAGGCCGTCGATCACGAAATCCTCGCCCATCTGGCGGATGGAGGGATCATCGAGCGTATGCGAGAGCACCAGCATGCGCGGCCGACCGACTGGCGGCGGCACCGCGTCGGACAAGGGAAAGACCGACCCGACCGCCACGACGGCGATGGCGCCCGATCGGTCCTTCATCAGGCCGACCTTGGAATCGAAGGCGGCATACTGGCCTGCCAGCCCCCCGATCAGGGTCTGGAGCGGAGAGCCGAACTCCTCCAGCGCGCTGCGCGGCGCGATGCCGCCCCGTCGAAAGGAGAAGACGGTCTGTCCCCTTTCGTCGAGCAGGTAGGCCGCGTCGAAGAAGACCCCGGTGCGTGTCGCATCGCGGAAATTATTGTTGGCGAAGTCCTTGTCGATCTCGCCATAGAGCTTGATCGCGGCGTCGTCCCAGACCGAGTAGTCGCCATGGATCTGACGCATGCGTTTCTCGAAAGCGCGCAGCGACGCCGCAGCCGAGCGCTCCGTCGCGATATCGTCGATCCGGTCGACCTCGCCCGCCATTTCGTTCAGCGCGAAGATCATGAACATGATCGAGCCGGCCAGCACGAGCAACACTGGCAGGGCAACGCGCAGACCAAACCGAAAGGTGGATCGCTGGAGAAAACTCATGACACCGTGACAAGACCATGTTCCGCAACGTCATTCAATTCGCCGCAAGAGAGGGGCGGCGTAATCCTGCGAAGTTGCTTAATCGCTACCCCGAGTAACGTGTTTCGCAAGCAAAACCGCAAGCGGCGTGTCCGCTTCGACAGTGATATCCGCCAGATCCAGCCAGCCGGCCAGATGTCGCAATTCCTCGGCCAGCGCCGTCACCATGGGCTCCGGCTTGCGCAGGCTCGCCTCGGCGAAGACGCCGAGGATGCGCAGGCGCCCCGCCGCGCGGTCCGCCTTGAGATCGACCCGCGCCTCGAGCCGGCCCCGATGCAGGAACGGCATGACGAAATAGCCGAAGATGCGCTTCGGGCCGGGGGTATAGAATTCGAGCCGGTAATGGAAATCGAAGATCCGCTCGGTGCGGGGACGATGCCAGACCAGCGGATCGAACGGCGACAGCAGCGCGGTCGGCGTCGCCCGGGCGGGAATGGCGGCGCCATCGACCAGATAGCCCTGCTGCTTCCAGCCTTCGACCGTCACCGGCCGCAGCGCGCCCGCCTCGACCAGTTCGCCCAGCGCGAGGCGGGCCTCCGCCACCGGCAGGCGGAAATAATCACGGATGTCGGTCTCCGTCGCCACGCCATGCGCCTTCGCGCCGGCCAGCGCCAGCGCGCGGATGGCGTCTGCCTCGCTCGGCGTCGCGATCGCGCCGATCTCGGCGGGGATGACGCGCTCGGTCAGGTCATAGACCCGTTCGAAGGCACCCCGCCTGTGGCCGGTCGTGACCTCGCCGGCCCAGAACAGGAATTCGAGCGCCGTCTTGCCCTTGTGCCAGCCCCACCAAGGCCCGCTGCGGGTTCCGGGATCATCCAGTTCGCTCGCCGCGAGCGGTCCGCGTCGGCGGATCTCGTCGACCACGGCGCGGACATAATCGCGATTCTCGGAAGCGAAGCGGGAAAGGCCGGTATAGATGCCGACGCCGGAGGCCGCGCGCTGCATGCGCCAGCGCATCAAGGGATGGAGTTCGAGCGGCAGCAGCGACGCCTCATGCGCCCAATATTCGAACAGGGCGCGCTTCTTGCCGCCGGCAAAGGCGCGCGCGTCGAGCGCGGCGCGATCATAGGCGCCGATGCGGCTGAAGGTCGGCAGATAGTGCGAGCGCACCAGCACGTTGACGGAATCGAGCTGCAGCAGCCCCATCTGCCCGATGACAGGCGATATCTGCCGCCACGACGACAACTTCGCCTGGCGCCGGCCGCCAAATCCCTGGGCGGCCAGCGCAATGCGCCTCGCCTCGTCTGCTGTCAGTCCGTCCGTCACCGGCAATCCCCCGCCCTCACCCCGCGTTTATGGCAAAGCGCGGAGGCGGAAGCCATACCGGCCTCGTCCTACGGCGTGGGATCAGGATTGGAGGTTGAGCGCCGAGCGGCCGGATTCGAAGCCAGGCAGCTCCAGCTCCGGCAGGATCCGCCGGCTTTCGCCCAGCCGCGCCAGCAAGGCGGAGATCTCGGCCGCCGGCATCGGCTTGGCCAGATAATAGCCCTGCACATATTCGCACTGGAGCAGGCGCAGCAGCTGCAGCTGTTCCACCGTCTCGATTCCCTCCGCGACCACGGCAATGTCCATGGCGTCGCCGAGCGCGATCATCGACTGGATCAGCGCGTTGGCGGTTGGGTTGGTGCCGAGCTCGGATATGAACGACTTGTCAATCTTGAGCCAGTCGAACGGGAACTGGCGCAGATAGCCGATCGACGAGAAGCCGGTGCCGAAATCGTCGAGCGACAGGCCGAAGCCCATCGACTTCAGCCGTGCCAGCTTGCGCTTGGCGATCGTAGGATTGCGGACCAGCAGCCCCTCGGTCAACTCCAGCTTGAAGCGGTTGGGCACGACGTCATGCCGGCGCGCGATGGCGCCGAGATCATTGGCGAAGCTCGGATCGCGCAGCTGGGCCGGCGACACGTTGATCGACATACGCAGGCCCGGCCAGTCGACCATGTCCTGGCAGGCGCGCTGGAACACGAACTTGCCGATGTCGTGGATCGCGCCAGTCTCTTCGGCGACGGGAATG
Source organism: Kaistia sp. UC242_56 (assembly GCF_044452255.1). Taxonomy (NCBI): domain Bacteria; kingdom Pseudomonadati; phylum Pseudomonadota; class Alphaproteobacteria; order Hyphomicrobiales; family Kaistiaceae; genus Kaistia; species Kaistia sp. UC242_56. Next base: position 1,905,634 of record NZ_JBIOAN010000002.1, on the reverse strand, counting down.
AACTCCGCCGGCGAGACGCGGCCGAACTCCTTCGAGTCCCAACGCACCAGCGCCTCGAGCGAAACCACAGCCAGGTCGCTGGCCCGCACGATCGGCTGGTAGACGACCGACATCTCATTGGCTTCGATGGAGCCGCGCAAGGCCATGCCGAGCCGCTTGCGATGCAGCGCACCGGTCTCGAGGCCGGGATGATACGGCACGGCGTCGCGTTCGGCGGCGTTCTTGGCCTGGTACATGGCGAGGTCGGCGCGGCGAAGCAGTTCATCCGGCGACACGTCGATGCCGTCGGACACCGCATATCCGACGGCGGCCGTCACCTGGAACTGGAAGCCGGTGACCGTGAAGGGCTGGTCCAGCGCATGCACCATGGCGGAGGCGACCCCCCGCGACGGCGTCAAGCGCCGGCCGGCCGGTAAGCGCCACGGCGAATTCGTCGCCGCCGACGCGGGCAAAGCGGGCATCGGGCGGCAGGATCATCGACAGCCGCTCGGCCAGCATGCCGACCAGCGCGTCGCCGCCCTGGTGGCCGATCGAGTCGTTGACCGACTTGAAGCCGTTGATGTCGAGATAGATGATCGCCGCCTCGCCCCGGGCGCAGGCTTCCTCGAAGGACGCGCTGGCGCTGAGCTCGTTGAAGCCGAAGCGGTTGGTGAGGCCGGTCAGGCTGTCCGTGCGGGCCGCCTCGATGGCATGCTTCTCGCTCAGGGCCTGCGACAGCGCCAGGCGCCGGGCGCGCAGCACCGTCCACATGGCGATCAGGCAGAAGATCAGCAATCCGCCGGCGATCGGCGCCACGACATTGCGCAGCACGGCGAAGCCCGGCGTCGGCGGCGTCCAGACCAGGCGTCCGATCACCTTGCCGAAAATATCGCGGATTTCGGGAAATTCCCGCGTGGCGTCCGTGACCGCGTCGGCCCGCTCCAGACGCAGATCATTGATCAGGAAGCTGCGGCCGAGCTCGGAAAGGCGCTGGTTGTTGAGATAGAAACCCATGGCCAGGAGCGGCAGGGTCGCGGGATCGACCGCGCCGGCATTCGAGACGGGCGCGATGCGGGACACAGCGAAAAGCAGGATTCCGGCCGGCGTCTCGACATAGCTGGAGCGGGCGGCGTTGTTCTCGACCGGTGCGGTGCGGATCAGGTCCTCGATCTTGCCGATCAGCGCCGGCGACATGACCGACGCCGTGTTTGGCGCCTCGGGTGGCGTCCACCAGCCATATTTGACCTGGTGGTCCGGCGACACGATGACGAGGAAATCGGCGATCTGGGTGTCGACGATACCCGTGCCGATATTGGCATCGATCCAGGCGGCGTCGCCGCGCTGGTAGGCGTCGTAGGCTTCTTCCCACCAGGAATAGTCGTTCGCCAAGCCCTGGACGCGCGTATGCATGGCATCGATGCCACCCATCACCATGGTGCGTGTCTGGGCGGCGGCCTGGTCGTTCTGGCGATAGGCCATCCATGCCACGCCCGCAATGACGGTCACGACCGTCACCAGGATACCGGCAACCAGGTTAAACGTTATACGCCCGGCGATCGGGTGAGACATGACGTGTCCATCTCAATTGGCGACACGCAAACTTACGCACCAGCCTTTTATGCCGATTTAACTCGATACAGCGCATTTTAGACAAACGCCGAAACCGGGCGAGTTGTTGACGGCATGCCGGACGCGGCCCGAGGCCCTGTTTCGAACTAAATTCCGACTGCAAATCCGTACTTTCCAGCATGGGGCAACCGTGTGAAAGTGTTCAGTAGATTTGAATATAATATGGTTGACAAACCGTCGAACTTGTCGCCATTTTCCCGACAAAACTGTATGCATCAAGTCTGGGCTATGTTGCGGGGGCAATATGAACTTCCCACCGGATGACGATTCGGCTGGGATGGCGTCATCGGCCGTCGGCTGCCCTTTTCACACTGTCGCTAAGGCCCCTTCGGACAGTGAATTCGAAGATTGGCTCCAGACGGATCTGCGTTGTTCCGCGGGAAAGCGCGAGTTTCAGCTCGGCCGATACACGGTCGCGCATGTTCGCAACGGCTATCAGTTCCTGGAAGCGCTGAAGACCTTTCGGCTGGATGTCGATGACTACCGCAAGACGGGATTCCTGGCGATCGTCCCCTCCTGCGAGCCCTTCGACAATTCGGTCGATGAACTTCGCACGCTGGGCCAGATCCTGGTCGATGCCGGCCTTGCGGAGAGCGCGGGCGCGCTGATCAACAGCCAGACGGTGGCGATCCCGTTCGACGTCGTCTGCCCGGTCACGAACATTCCCACCATCTACGAGTTCTTCCCGGTCGCCTTCTGCCCCCATGCCCGCTCGGTGGCCGATCCCCTCTATGATCCGGCGCTCAGCACGCCTTTCCTCGCCATCAACACGACCTCCGACGCGTTTGCCTTCGGCATGCTGGTGCGTGACCTGAGCCTGCGCCATTTTCGCGTTCCGCCGCACGAGATCCGCGACCGGCACGAACTGGAGCGGTTGCTGCACAAATGCGCCGTCGTCTGGCAGAATATGTCGGCCAACACGATCACGAGCTACAACAAGGTCTCGGAAATCCCGGCGCGGGCGGTGCACCTCTCGGCCGACAAGCGGACCTGGACCGCGCCGCACAACGACCCCGTGTTTGCCGAGATGGTGAAAGAGCCGCACGATCACGAAATGCCGGCCCTCTATGCCAATCGCCTCTGCGAGCGCTGGATCGCCGCCTTATTTGACGGGCAAGCCCTGATGGCCGCCCGGGACGGACAGTCTGGCGGCACCCCCGCCTTCGATTTCAGGAAGTGATCCGATGAGCTACACCAACGAGGACTTCATCGAGGTCCGCTCGATCAGCGACGATCACCAGACCATCCATGCCAAGGCTACCGTGCCGAAGGACACCCTGCTCGGCTTCTTCGACGGCAAGGCCATGCTGATCGACCTCGACAAGCAGAGCGAGCTCGACGACTACTGGTGGCGGCAATCGGTCCATCTCAAGCTGATCGGCCGCAAGCTGCTGTGCCTGCTGCCGATGGAAGAGCCGGCCGGCATCGATTTCCTCAATCACTCCTGCCGTCCGAATACGCGCGTCGAAGAGCAGCTGTACGTCTTCGCCGATCGCGAGATCGCGGCGGGCGAGGAACTGACCGCCGACTACCGGACCTTCGATCTGGTGCCCCAGGGCATCAAGTGCTGGTGCCCCGAGCCCAACTGCGAGATCTGATGCCCTCCCCAGACAAGACGAAATCCGCCGCGCGCACCCGCTATTGGCGCGTCGCGGGCGTCCTGCTGCTGATCGGCATCGAGGCGCTGCTGTTTGGCTATTCCTATCCGTTCTTCTCGCTCGCATTGGAAAAGAAGGGCATCGCCACCTGGCTGATCGGCCTCAACGCGTCGATCGCCGGCGCCGGCATCCTGATCTTCGGGCCCTTCGTGCCCTGGCTGATCGACCGCATGGGCCTGCGCCTGCTGGTCGCGGCCCAGTTCGCGCTGTCGCTGGCCTCCTTTGCCGCCATCTTCGCCTTTGACAACATCGCCGTCTGGTTCATCGCCCGCTTCGTCATGGGCACCTGCTTCTCGGCGCTCTGGACCACCACCGAGATCTGGCTGAACGGCGTGGTCGACGACCGCAATCGCGGCCGCATCGTCGGCGCGTCGGGCACGCTCTATGCCGCCTGCCAGTTCATGGGCCCGTTGCTGCTTTCCGGCACCGGCTCGACCGGCAGCCTCCCCCTTATCGCCGCCATGGTGCCGCTGGCGATCGGCGTCGCGGTGGCGCTGTCGATCCGCTCGGCGGTCGGCGAGGTCGACGACGAGGAAGAGAGCGGCGACGTCCATACGCTGCGCATGTCGCTGACGCTGGCCGGCAGCCTGATCGCCGCCGCCTTCCTGACCGGCATCGGCGAAACCGCGATGCAGAGCCTGTTGCCGCTCTACGGTCTCGCCCACGGGCTGAACGACGCCGGCGCCTCGCGCCTGGTCGCGGTGTTCAGCCTCGGCGAAGCCGTGCTGATCGTGGCGCTCGGCTGGTTCGCCGACCGGCATGGCCGCCGGCTGACGCTGATCGGCACGGCCGGCCTTGCCGTCGTCAGCACGCTCGCCTTCCCCTTTGTCATGGACAAGGCCTTCCTGCTGGAGCCGGTGGTGTTCATCGCCGGCGGCACGGTATCGGGCCTCTACACGCTCGGCATCGTGCTGATCGGCCAGGATTTTCGCGGCCAGCGCCTGGCGGTGGTCTCGACCGGCTTCGCCATGGCCTATTCGGCAGGCTCCGTCATCGGCTCGACGCCGATCGGTTTCCTGATGGACCTGTTCGGCGCAGAAGCCCTGCCCGTCACCGTGGCGCTGGGCTTCGTCGCGCTGCTGATCTTCCTGGTCCGCCCGGGCCAGAAGAAGGCGGCGGAAGCCCCCGCCGACTGAACCTCGATTCCCGCCTGTGCCGCGTCATGCAGTGGCACAGGCAATCCCGCCGAAGTCATAAGTGCACTCGCGATCCCGATCTCGGCCGTTCGCCTCGTTTCCGTCATCGCTCCAAAGCGAACCTCCGAGCTGAAACAGAATCGTAGTATCCAGTTTACGATTGGACCGGCGACGAGCGTGGAAGCGGACCACGCACCAGTCGTTGGGGATGTTTCTGGGCTCGGTAAGGTCTTCTTATTGAGAGAGCATGTGATGTCAGGTTACTTCGGTTCGGAGGAGCAACAGCGCTTGCAAATGCAGGCCGAGGCGAACGCTGACTGGATCGACAAGACACCCGGCGCGTGTCAAACGGGCCGCATGATGGGTTGTGATGACCCCAACAAATTGGGATGGGATCGGGTTACCGAGTTTCTTCATCGTGACGGCATCTGTGGATTCCGCCTTCTCTCCACCAACGAGGCTGACCAGATCGGCACTCGGCTGCTAGGACAGGATTATCGCTTCGATACGTGGGATGTCTTCCTTGCCTCGCGCGCCGCTGCGCCCACCGCAGCGGAAGCAATCCTAGCTCGTGGGCTACCAGACGGGTTGGTCGAACTTGACCGACCAACCGATCCCGAAAGCAAATATATCAAACAGATTCAGGGGTTGATGAACGCGGCGGGGGTCGTTCCGTTCTCTGGGTCACTACTCACCGGAGCCCTTGGCCCGGCGACGACCGTAGTCATCGGCGACGGGCGCGGGGAGATAGTGGCGGTCGCTCATTGTTACCTGCCTCACAATGCCCACAGCCCCTATCACCGATATGCTTGGGGAGGACTCGTCGCCGTATTGGAAACGCAGAGGGGAAGAGGCCTCGGTAATTACATTAATGCACGGATGGTTGTGAGTGCGTTTCGCGACCTCGACGCAACCCACATATACGAGCTCGTTTCGGCTACTAACGCCTCCTCGCGAAAGATGGTCGCGGCGTCCGGGCTCCGGCTAGAACCGACGCTGATATGTGGTGTGGTCGCAGCGAACAGAGGCGCTCGCTTCACCCGATAGCTGATGCGACAGGCGTCTGGATGGGGTTTGAAACAGAATTGCCAATTCTGTTTCACGAACAGCTTCGCTAACTGTACGGCGCCTTTCAAACTCTAGCTCCCCAAACCCGCCGTTCCGCTTTCCACCCGATGTCAGATATTCGCCCGGCGGGTTGCCGAGCTGCCAGCCGTCCAATCGAAAAGGCCGTCCGAGCTAGCTCGTAGCGGCCTTTTTCGATTTCGGGACGTTGAGCGCCAACCCGCCCCCCGCTCAGGCCGTCATCGGCGTACCGATCTCGACGACGCGGCTCTGCCCGTCACGGCCGGCCTTACCTTATGCTGGTGGCCTGCGACCAGACGACCATCCATTGCCCGTCGCGGCGCTCATAGACGTCGGTGTGCCAATAATCGCTGAGGGGAACTTTGTGCCCACCGAAGACGACTTCAAGCTGGGCGCGATAGCGAAGAACCGCCGCTCCGTCGTAGAGGCGCACGGCGATGTCGGCGGGCTCCCATGTCAGGTATCGGATTTGTCCGGAAGCAATCGCCCCCCAGATATTCGTCCCTGGAAAGCGTGGCGCCGATTGGCGTTATCAACTGGAAGTCCGGAGCATGGAGCGGTCGTGCCTGGCCCATATCCGCGCTGACGAGGGCGCGCAGCCTGGCGCGCTCGGTTTCACGCAGCCAGTCGGCGTCATCGGTCGCTGCAGGGTCGGCGGCTCGGATTGTCACATCTATTCTCCACTTGAAAACGAGATATCGCAGGATCTCTGAAGAGGCGCCCTATGCACGGTCCTAGGATCCCGACAAAAAGGCCGCCCGAGATAGCTCGTGGCGGCCTTTTCTATCTCTGGAAGTTGGGCGCAAACCCGACGCCCTGCCTCAATCAAATCGTCATCTGCGTACCGATTTCGACGACGCGGCCGGTCGGTATGTGGAAATATTCCGTCGCGTCGCTGGCGTTGATCGCCAGCTTGATGAACAGCTTGTCCTGGATACGCGCGAACAGGTGATGGCTCGCGGGCTTGATCGAGCGGCGCGACAGGAAGAACGACGTCGACATGATGTCGTATTTCCAGCCCTGCTTGCGGCAGAGGCTGAGCGCCTTCGGCACGTTCGGCGTCTCCATGTAGCCGAAGCTCATGAACACCCGCGTGAAGCTCTCGTTGATCGGCTCGACCCGCACGCGGTCGGCATCGTCGATGCGCGGCGTGTTGCTGGTGACGACCGTGAGCAGCACGTTCTTCTGGTGCAGCACGCGGTAGTGCTTGAGGCTGTGCAGCAGCGAGGACGGCGCCGTTTCGGGATCGCTGGTCAGGAACACGGCGGTGCCGGGAACCCGGACCACGCTGCTCTTTTCCAGGTTCTTGACGAGATCGGCCAGCGGAACGTCCGCGCGGCGGCTCTTGTCGAACAGGATCTTGGTGCCGCGTACCCAGGTCCGCATGATGAACATGATCATGAAGGCGAAGGCCAGCGGCAGCCAGCCGCCCTCGGTGATCTTCAGCAGATTGGCGCCGAAGAAGACGAGATCGATGATCAGGAACGGCGCGATCAGCAGCGCCGACACCCAGAGCGGCCAGCGCCAGAAGCGCCAGATGACGATGAAGGCGAGGCAGGCGGTGATGACCATTTCGGCCGTGACCGAGATGCCATACGCCGTGGCGAGCTTGCTGGACGAGCCGAAGGTGATGACCAGGATCAGCACCGCCACCATCAACAGCGTGTTGACCTGCGGCATGTAGATCTGGCCGACATGCGTCTCCGACGTATGCTCGATTTCCATGCGCGGCAGCAGCTTGAGCTGGATCGCCTGACGGGTCATCGAGAAGGCGCCGGTGATCACGGCCTGCGAGGCGATGACGGTCGCCATGGTCGCGAGCAGCACGACGGGCAGCAGCGCCCATTCCGGGAACAGCAGGTAGAACGGATTGCTGATGGCGGCCGGATTGGCGAGCACCAGCGCGCCCTGCCCCAGATAATTGGCGGCCAGCGCCGGGAAGACGAAGGCGAGCCAGGCGGCCTGGATCGGCTTGCGGCCGAAATGGCCGAGATCGGCATAAAGCGCCTCGGCGCCCGTCACCGACAGGAAGGCCGCGCCGATGACCAGCAGGCTGGTATGGCCATGCGTCGTGACATAGCGGACGGCGTGATAGGGGTTGAGGGCGGCGAAGATGCCGGGATCGTCGGCGATATGCAGGAAGCCGCCGATCGTCATGACGATGAACCAGACGGCGGTGATCGGCCCGAACCAGGCGGCGACCTTGGCCGTGCCATAGCGCTGCACCATGAACAGGGCGGCGATGATGGCGATGGTGATCGGGATGACATAGCCGTCGAAGGCCGGCGTCACCAGCGTCAGGCCTTCCACAGCGGAAAGCACGGAGATCGCCGGCGTGATCACCGCGTCGCCATAGAACAGCGCCGCGCCGGCCACGCCGAGCACGAAGACGATGGGCGCGGACTTGCCGACGGTGCGGGTGGCGAGCGCCATCAGCGACAGCGTACCGCCCTCGCCATTATTGTCGGCGCGCAGCAAAATGACGACATATTTGAGCGTGACGATGATCGTCAGCGTCCAGATGATCAAGGAAATGACGCTGATGACGTCTTCCCGAACGAGTTCGCCATGGGCACGGTTGGCCGCATGCAGGGCCTCGCGCAAGGCATAGATGACGCTGGTGCCGATGTCGCCATAGACGACGCCGACCGAGCCAAGCGCCAGCGTGAAGAACCCAGCATGAGCGACTGGGCTGCCGGCGCCATGCTCGTCGGTAGCCGCTCCGGTCGGCACATCGCTGGCCGAAACCGAAGATGGGGTTCCGGTATCGGACCCCTGCGCATTCAGAGCCATGAACTGGTCATCTCATTCACCGCACCTACCGGCGGCCGCGCGTGCTTATAGCAGAAGCCGTGCGGTGCACAACGCGGAGCATAGCCCCATCCTATTGCGCGGGCACCTCCCGCGGCTTCGGTGCAGGGGCTTTGGGTTTCGAACTCCGGCTCTGGGCCGGCGCAGGTGCAACGGCCGGAGCGGCCACTGGTTGCGCGAAACAGCGGATCGACCCGATCTGGTTCGGGCCATACTGGACATAGGGGAGTCCCCGCAGGCTAGCCGTCGCCCATCGCCATCAGCGACGCGTTGCCGCCCGCTGCCGCCGTGTTGACTGAAATCACCTGTTCCTCGGCAAAGCGCAGCAGGTAATTCGGGCCGCCGGCCTTGGGGCCGGTGCCGGAAAGGCCGGAACCGCCGAAGGGCTGGGTGCCGACCACGGCGCCGATGACGTTGCGGTTCACATAGACATTGCCGACCGCGAGCTTCTCTACGATCGCATCCACCGTCTCGTCGATGCGGCTGTGGATGCCGAGCGTCAGGCCGTAGCCGGTCGCGGCGACCTGCTCGACCACCTCGTCCAGATCGCCCGCCTTCCAGCGCACGACATGCAGGATCGGCCCGAACACCTCGCGGTCGAGCGTCCGGGCCTCGCGGAGCTCGATGATCACAGGCGCGACATAGCTGCCGGCATTGGGCGCCCTGCCCTCGAAGCGCACGGTCTCGCTTTTCCGCATCGCGGCGATGTGGCGGTCGAGATTGGACTTGGCTTCGGCGTCGATGACCGGGCCAAGATCGGTCGCAGGATGGCGCGGATCGCCGACGGTGAGTTCCGCCGCCGCGCCCTCGATCATCTCCAGCATCCGGTCGGCGACATCGTCCTGCAGATAGAGAATGCGCAGCGCCGAGCAGCGCTGGCCGGCCGAACGGAAGGCCGAGGCGACGACATCGTCCGTGACCTGCTCCGGCAGCGCCGTCGCATCGACGATCATGGCATTCAGGCCCCCCGTCTCGGCGATCAGCGGGACGATCGGGCCCTTCCTCGCGGCGAGCGCGCGGTTGATTGACCACGCGGTCTCCGTCGAGCCGGTGAAGGCGACGCCCGCGGTTAACGGATGGCTAACAAGAGCGGCGCCGATCTTGCCGTCGCCGGTCGCCAATTGGCAGGCGCCAACCGGCACGCCGGCCTGGTGCAGCAACCGTACCGCCTCGAAGGCGATGATCGGCGTCTGCTCGGCCGGCTTCGCCACGACCACGTTGCCGGCGGCCAGCGCCGCCGTCACCTGGCCGAGGAAGATTGCCAGCGGGAAGTTCCAGGGCGAGATGGCGACGAAGACGCCCCGGCCGCGATACTGGAGCTCGTTGCGCTCGCCAGTTGGGCCCGGCATCCGGATCGGCGCTGCAAAGTGGCGGCGGGTCTCAGCGGCATAGTAACGGCAGAAATCCGTCGCCTCGCGCACCTCCGAAAGCCCATCGGCCAGCGTCTTGCCGGCCTCGCGGGCGAGCAGGCTCATCAGCCGGTCGCGGTTCTGCTCCAGTAAATCCGCCATTTTGTCGAGGATTTGGGCGCGATCCTCGGCCGGCGTCGCCGACCAGCCGCGAAACGCCGCCTGCCCCGCCCTCATGACGCTGTCGACGGCATCGACGGAGAGCGAGGAAACCGAACCAACCACCGTCCGTCCGTCGATCGGGCTCAGGACCGGCGTCGGCTTCCCGTCGTCGATCGTCACGGCGACGATCGGCTTCGCCACCAGCGCCGTGCCGTCATGCGCCTTCATGCCGTCGAGCACCGCGTTCAGCACGGTTTCGGAGCCGAATTCGAGGCCGGCCGAGTTCTTGCGGGTCTCACCATAGAGATCGGCCGGCAGCGGCAGGTGCCGATGGCGGGCCCGGGCACCGCCCTCCAGCGTCGTGTCGGGCCGGACCAGCAGGCTCGCGATTGGCACCGAGCGGTCGCCCACGACGGCCACAAAGGAGGAGTTTGCGCCATTTTCAAGCAACCGGCGGACCAGATAGGCGAGCAGATCGCGATGGCCGCCGACCGGCGCATAGATTCGGGTCGAGACCGTCGGCACGCTGTCATGCACCGCCTTGTGCAGCGCCTCGCCCATGCCATGCAGGCGCTGCAGTTCAAAGCCGGTCGCCTCCCCGGCCATCTCCAGAATCGTTGCGACGGTCAAGGCATTGTGGGTGGCGAATTGCGGAAATATGCGCGGCCGCAGGTCGAGCAGTTTTCGCGCGCAAAAGAGATAGTTCTGGTCGGTCGCGGCCTTGCGGGTGAACACCGGATAGTCGTCAAGGCCGCGCTCCTGCGCCCGCTTCACCTCGGTGTCCCAATAGGCGCCCTTGACCAGGCGGACCATCATCCTGCGATCCAGCCTTGAGGCCAGTTCGCCAATCCAGTCGATCACCGCGCCGGCACGCTTCTGATAGGCCTGGATGGCGAGGCCGAACCCATCCCAGCCGGCAAGCGACGGATCGGCGAACGCTGCCGCGATCACGTCGAGCGACAGTTCCAGCCGGTCGGCCTCCTCGGCATCGACGGTGAAGTTGAGGTCATAGCTCTTCGCCTGCGCCGCCAACTTGACCAGCCTCGGCGTCAACTCCGCCATTACCCGCGCGTGGTTGACCGCCTCGAAGCGGGGATGCAGCGCCGAGAGCTTGACCGAGATGCCCGGCCGATCCGGCAGCGCCTTCTTGCCGGCCGCCTTGCCGATGGCATCGATCGCCATGGCATAGCTGTCGAAATAGCGCTGCGCGTCTTCGGCCGTGCGGGCGCCCTCGCCCAGCATGTCGTAGGAATAGCGGAAGCCCTGCTTTTCCAGCGTCCTGGCGCGCTTCAGTCCATCCTGGATGGTCTGACCCAGCACGAAATGGTAGCCGAGGAAGCGCATCGCCTGGCGCGTCGCGGTGCGGACGGTCGGGGTGCCGACGCGCTTGACGAGGCCGGCGATGATCCCGTCGGCGCTGTCGGTCGGCGTCACGATACGCGCCGAGAGCCCTAGCGCCCAGGTCGAGGCAGAGACGAACCAGCCTTCCGCCTTGCCGCTATGCTCGCTCCAGTCGGCGCCACCGAGCTTGTCCTCGATCAGCCGGTCCTGCGTCGCCGAATCCGGCACGCGCAGCAGCGCCTCGGCCAGCACCATCAGCGCCAGCCCCTCGCGCGTCGAAAGCCCGAACTCCCGCAAAAAATCCTCAATGCCGCCGACCGCGCCGGACTGGCCGCGGATCGCCTCGATGAAGGCGGTGGCGCGGCGGTCGGTGCGCGCCTCGGCGGCGGCGTCGAGCATCGAGCCGCGGATCGCCTGGCGCATCAGCGCGGCATCGTCGCCGGCATAGGGAGCACGAAAGGGTTCGATGGCGACGGTCGGCATGCGGGCACTCCGGATTGCGAAGTCCGCAGAATATCGCCGATCTCGGCGAGGTTTTGGGGTTTGATGCGAGCCCAATCCGTGACATTCACGGCCGATTGGCATTTTTCCGCGAATGTCTCTACCGTCCAAGGATCTACCTTCTAAGCCGGAGAGCGACACACCGTGGACTTCAGCGACGACGATCTCCGCCAGTTCGACGAGAACGGCGCGCCGCCCCTGCCCGCCACCGGCGATAGCTTTACAGTCGAGACCAACGGCGCTCGCATCTGGGCCGCGAGCTTCGGGACCGGACCGGCGGCCGTCCTGCTGCATGGCGGTCTCGGCAATGCCGGCAATTGGGGCCATCAGGTGCCGGCGCTCGTGGCCGCAGGCTTCCGCGCGATCGTCATGGACAGCCGGGGCCATGGCCGCAGCAGCCGCGACCAGCATCCCTTCTCCTATGGGCTGATGTCATCGGACGTGCTGGCGGTGATGGATCATCTGCAGATCGCCACCGCCCCGATCATCGGCTGGAGCGACGGCGCCTGTACCGGCCTGGTGCTCGCCCGCCGCCATCCCGAACGCGTCAAAGGCGTGTTCTTCTTCGCCTGCAACATGGACCCGAGCGGCGCCAAGCCCTTCGTGCCGAGCCCCGTCATCGACCACTGCTTCGCGCGCCATGTGAAGGACTATGCGGCCCTCTCCCCGACGCCGGACGATTTCGATCCGTTTTCCGCGGCCGTATCGCTGATGCAGCAGACGCAGCCGGATTATTCGGCGGCCGACCTTGCCGGGATCACGGTTCCGGTGGCGATCGTCCAGAGCGAGAGCGATGAGTTCATCCATACCGAGCATGCCCGCTATCTCGCCCGAAGCATCCCCCGCGCGACGCTCACGCTGCTCGACGGCGTCAGCCATTTTGCACCGCTGCAGCGGCCGCGCCTTTTCAACGAGGCGATGCTGGCCTTCCTCGCCAGCCTCGACCTGCGCTGAGCCCATTCTTCCAGCCTATCCAGAAAAGCCGAACCGACATGGACCGTACCGACCGCGCCATCCTGAAAGCGCTCCAGGCCGATGGCCGCATCACGACGCTGGAACTGGCGGCCAAGGTCAACCTGTCGCCGACCGCGACGGCCGACCGGGTCAAGCGCCTGACGCGAGAGGGCTATATCGAGGGCTATCACGCCCGGCTTTCGGCGGAAAAGCTCGATCTCGGGCTTCTGGTCTTCGTCGAGGTCAAGCTCGACCGAACGACGCCGGATGTGTTCGAGCATTTCGCAATCGCCGTGCGCCGCGCCTCCGAGGTGATGGAATGCCACATGGTGGCCGGCGGGTTCGACTATCTGATCAAGGCCCGCGTCAGCGACATGAACGCCTATCGCGCTTTCCTGTCCGACAGTCTGCTGTCTCTGCCCGGCGTGCGCGAAACCCACACCTACGCGGTGATGGAAGAGGTCAAGAACACGGATCTGCTGCCGCTTTAGGGCGCCAGCCGGCTCCCCAAAAGCCAACAAAAAACCCTCCCCCGCGCGCGGCGGGAGAGGGTCGTGACGTTCAGACCGGCCGATTAGAACGGCGAGTCGGGGTAGTAGAAGTCCTTGGCGTTTTCCTTCGTCACCAGCGTGGCGTCGAGGATGTAGCTGCCACGGACCGGCAGGTGGTCGTAGAGACCGGCGGCCGTCAGATCCATCGCGACGGCGACCATCGCCGGCGGATAGAGGATGTCGACCGGGATCATCTTGTCGCCGTCCATGACCTTCTTGATCATGTCCTTCATGCCGGCGCCGGCGACGACGAACTGGATGTCCTCGCGCTTGGCCTGCTTGATGGCCTCGAGCACGCCGACGGCCATGTCGTCGTCCTGGGTCCAGACCGCGTCGATCTGCGGATACTTGGACAGGTAGTCCTGCATCACCTTGAACGCGTCATCGCGGCTCCAATTGCCGAACTGGCGATCGAGAACCTTGATGTCGCTGCCGGCGATACCTTCGTCGAAGCCCTTGTTGCGCTCTTCGTCGATGACGATCGGCAGGCCGCGGATGACGACGACGTTACCCTTGCCGTTCAGCTTTTCCTTGATGTACTCGCCGGCGACGCGGCCGAGGGCCGGGTTGTTGCCGGCGACGTAGAGGTCGGCAACGGCGTTGTCGGTGAGCGCGCGGTCGACGACGGTGATGAAGACGCCCTTTTCCTTGACCTGACGGATCGGGTCGGTCAGCTCATCGGAATTGTGGGGCAGCGTGACCAGGGCGTCGATGCCCTGAGTGGTCAGGTCTTCCAGCGCGTTCGCCTGCGACGCGCCATCCGGCGACGTCTTGACGATGACCTTGAGGCCGGGATAGCGGGCCTCGAGGCGCTTGGCCTGTTCCTGGGCGTGGTAGACGACGCCGCCCGTCCAGCCATGGTCAGCCGCCGGAATGGAGACGGCGATCGTCTTGGTTTCCTGCGCCTGTGCGACGCCGGCGACGAGCATCAAGCCCGCCGCGACCGATCCGAGTAGAAGCTTCCGCATTTCTCTCTCCCAAATTAGCCCAATGCAATGCGGAGTTGATCTCCGCTCTTCCCCTCACCGCCGCCGGACGAGCGAGCGCTGGACCAGCATCGCAATGATGATGATGGCGCCCTGTACGGCTCCGATGAGGTATTCGCTGACGAAGTTGGACAGCACCATGATGTTGCCGACCACTTCGAGAATGAGGGCGCCACAGATGGTGCCCCAGATCCGGCCGACGCCGCCCTTGAGGGCGGTGCCGCCGATGACCACCGCGGTAATGGCCTGCAATTCCCACAGCAGGCCGGTCGTCGGCGTGGCGGCACCGAGGCGCGGCACGTAGACGAGAACCGCGATGGCGACGCAAACGCCCTGGATGACATAGGTCAGGGTCCGGACCCGGTTGACCGGGATGCCGGAATAGCGCGCCACGTCCTCATTCGACCCGACGGCGATGACATGCCGGCCGAAGGCCGTGCGATACAGCAGGAACGCGCCGATCAACGCGACGGCCAGGATGACCAGCACCGGGATCGGCACGCCGAAGACATTGCCGAAATAGACCGGGCGGTAGGCGGCGCGCAGATCCGGCGCCTTCATGGCAATCGAGCCGCCCTCGGCCAGGTAAATGGTGAGCGCCCGGAAGATGCCCATCGTGCCCAGCGTCACGATGAAGGGCTCGATCCGCCCTTGGGTCGTGATCACGCCATTGGCGAGGCCGCAAAGCCCGCCGACGCCGATCGCCAGCAGCATGGCGACCGCCAGCATCGGGATTTCACCGGAGACGACGCCAGTATTGAGGAACAGGATCATCACGCCGGCGACGAAGGCCGACATGGCGCCGACCGACAGATCCAGTCCGCCGGCCGAGATGACGAAGGTGGCGCCGACCGCGATGATCGCGATGAAGGCGCTGCGCGTCAGCACGTTGAGAAGGTTGTCGACCCCGAGGAAATTGGGGTTCACCAGCGCGCCCAGCACCAGCAGCACGGCGAGCGCGACAAAGGGCGCCACGGCGCGGAGATCGATGTCGCCGAGCGAGCGGCGGGCGGGGTTCTTGTTGGCGGTGGTGTCGGTCATGCCTGCTCCGCCATCGAGGCGGCCTCCCTCGATGTAACGCCCGTCGCCAGAACGACGATCTCGTCTTCGGTCATGCGGTTGCCGGTCACCTCGCCCACGATGCGCCCGTTGCGCATGACGAGGATGCGGTCGCAGATGCCGATCACTTCCTGCATCTCGGACGAGATGACGATGACCGACTTTCCGCTTTCCGCCAGTTCGGCGATGAACTTGTAGATCTGTTCCTTGGTGCCGATGTCGATGCCGCGCGTGGGTTCGTCGATGATGACGATCTGCGGGTTCAGCAGCATCATCTTGGCGAGCAGCAGCTTCTGCTGGTTGCCGCCCGAAAGCTGGCCGGCGAGCAGGTCCTTGTTGCGCGTGCGGATATCGAACTCGGTGATCGCGCCGTCGAGCGCCTTGGTTTCCCGGCCGCGGTCGATCAGCAGCCCGCGTACGAACTGGCCGAGCGCCGCCAGCGTCAGGTTGATGCCGAGATTCTGCGCCAGCAGCAGGCCTTTGCCCTTCCGGTCCTCGCTCAGATAGACGATGCCGGCGCGCATGCTGTCGCGAACGGTGACGAAATTCACCGGCCTGCCGTTCAGCTTGACCTTGCCATGCGACGGACGCAGGCCGACCGCGCCTTCCAGCAGCTCCGTACGGCCGGCGCCGACCAGCCCGGCAAAGCCGAGGATCTCGCCCTTGCGCAGCTTGAACGAGGCGTCCTGCGCATAGCCCGGAACCGTCATGTCGTCGACTTCCAGCGCGTAGTCGACGGCCTGGGTGGCGACCCGGTCCGGATAGAGCTTGGCGACGTCGCGGCCGACCATCAGCCGCGCCATGTCGACCGCTTCCAGCCCCTCGGCCGGACGCGTGGTGATCAACTTGCCGTCGCGCAGCACGGTCACGCGGTCGGCGATCTCCTTCACCTCGGGCAGGCGATGCGAGATGTAGAGGACGGCCGCGCCCTTCTTCTTGATGTCCAGGATGACGCGCAGCAGCGCGTCGGTCTCGGTCAGCGTCAGCGAGGCGGTGGGCTCGTCGAAGATGACGATCCGGTGCGGCACCAGCAGCGCGCGGGCGATCTGCACCAACTGGCGCTGCGCGATCGAAAGCCGGCCGACGATGGTGGTCGGATCGATGTCGATGCCAAGGGCGCGCACCGCTTCGGCGGCGCCCTTGTTCATAGCCTTATCGTCCAGCGTCAGGCCCTTGCGGACCTCACGGCCGAGATAGATGTTCTGCGCGACGGTCAGGTCGGGCGCCAGGAGTATCTCCTGGTGCACGAGCACGATGCCGCGATGCTCGGCATCGACGGGGCCGGCCATGACGACCGGCTGCCCGTCGATCCGCAACTCTCCCTTCGTCGGCATCAGATGGCCGGCGAGGATCTTCATAAGCGTAGACTTGCCCGCGCCGTTCTCGCCGATGATGGCGTGAACCTCGCCGGGCACGAGAGCCAGGTTAATGTCTCCCAGCACCTCGACGGGTCCAAACGACTTGGAAATCCCGACCGCCTCCAGGAGAGGCGGCTGCGCACTCGTCCCCATCTCTCTCCCCTCGGCGATCGCCATCAGCCTACCTTGGTCCAGACGTTGCCGGCCTTGGACGATGCCACGGCGGCTTCGATGAACTGCATGCCGATCAGGCCGTCCTCGACGGTCGGATATGTCACGGCCGGATCGACCTTGCTGCCGTCGCGGGCAGCATGAATGGCCCGGGCCGCCTCGGTGTAGATGTTGGCGAAGCCTTCCAGATAGCCTTCCGGATGGCCGCCCGGCACGCGGCTGACGCGGGCTGCCTCAGGCCAGGCGCCGGCGCCGGCGCGCGTCAGCAGCTGCTTCGGCTCGCCGAACTTGGTGAACCAGAGATAGTTCGGGTCGGCCTGCGTCCATTCAAGACCGCCCTTGGTGCCGTAGACACGGAGCTTCAGGCCGTTCTCGTTGCCGACCGCGACCTGGCTGGCCCACAGCATGCCCTTGGCGCCGCCCTTCCACTTCAGAAGGATCTGCACGTCGTCATCGACCTGGCGACCATCGACGAAGGTCGAGAGCTGGGCCAGCAACTGGTCGATCTCCAGGCCCGTGACGAAGCAAGCGAGGTTATAGGCGTGGGTGCCGATGTCGCCGATGCAGCCGCCGGCGCCGGTGCGGGCCGGATCGGTGCGCCATTCGGCCTGCTTGTTGGTGCCGGTGGCTTCCGCCCGCTCGGTCAGCCAGTCCTGCGGATATTCGGCCTGCACCAGACGGATCTCGCCGAGATCGCCATTGGCGATCATGGCGCGCGCCTGCCGGATCATCGGGTAGCCGGTGTAGTTGTGCGTCAGCATGAAGATCTTGCCGGACGACTTCACCAGTTCGACGAGTTCCTTGGATTCCTCGACCGTCAGCGTCATCGGCTTGTCGCAGATGACGTGGATGCCGGCCTTCAGGAATGCCTTGGCCGCGGGCGCATGGACATGGTTCGGCGTGACGATCGACACGACCTCGATACCGTCCGGACGGGCGGCCTCGGCCTTGGCCATCTCTTCATAGGAGGTGTAGGCCCGATCCTCGGCGATGCCGAGATCCGCGGCCGACGCCTTGGCGCGGGCCGGATCCGACGACAGCGCGCCGGCGACCAGGTCATACTGGTCGTCCATGCGGGCCGCGATGCGGTGGACGGCGCCGATGAAGGCACCCTGCCCGCCGCCGACCATGCCGAGGCGGATGCGACGGCCGGCGGTTTCTTCCTTGCTGGCTCCGATTGCCATTGTTTTCTCCGATCCGTGTGGTTGCCGAGGGTCAGGCGATGCCGAGAATGCGGCGGTTCGCCGCCTCGTCGGTGCCGGAGCCGGCAAAGTCGTCAAAGGCGTGTTCGGTGACGCGGATGATGTGGTGCTTGATGAACTCGGCACCCTCGCGCGCGCCGTCCTCGGGATGCTTCAGCGCGCATTCCCACTCGAGCACCGCCCAGCTGTCGAAATCATAGGCCGCCAGCTTCGAGAAGATCGCGCCGAAATCGACCTGGCCGTCGCCAAGCGAGCGGAAGCGGCCGGCGCGATTGACCCAGCTTTGATAGCCCGAATAGACGCCCTGGCGGCCACTCGGGTTGAACTCGGCGTCCTTGACGTGAAACGCCTTGATGCGCTCGTGATAGATGTCGATGTATTCGAGATAGTCGAGCTGCTGCAGCACGAAATGCGAGGGATCGTAGAGCAGGTTCGCACGGGGATGGTTCTTCACCTCCGCGAGGAACATCTCGTAGGTGATGCCGTCATGCAGGTCTTCGCCGGGATGAATCTCGTAGGCGACGTCGACGCCATTCTCCTCGAACACGTCGAGGATCGGCGTCCAGCGGCGGCCGAGCTCGGCGAAGGCTTCCTCGACCAGGCCGGCCGGGCGCTGCGGGAACGGATAGAGGAACGGCCAGGCGAGCGCGCCCGAGAAGGTCGGATGCGCCTTCAGGCCGAGGTTCTTCGAGGCGCGGGCGCAGCGCTTCAGGTGGTCGACGGCCCATTCCTGGCGCGCCTTCGGGTTGCCGCGCATCGCCGGAATCGTAAAGCCGTCCATCAGCTCGTCATAGACCGGATGAACCGCGACCAGTTGGCCGATGATGTGCGAGGCGAGTTCCGTGATCTCCAGGCCATGCTTGGCAGCGGTGCCGGCGAGCTCGTCGCAATAGTCCTTGGAATCGGATGCCTTGTTGAGGTCGATCAGCCGGCTGTCCCAGGTCGGGATCTGCACGCCCTTGTAGCCGAGGGAGGCTGCCCAGCCGCAGATCGCGTCGAACGAATTGAACGGGGCGGCATCGCCCGCGAACTGCGCCAGGAAGATCGCCGGCCCCTTGATCGTCTTCATCGAAAACCTCCTTCGGATACTGCATCCCGGACTTGCGTCCGGGTCGGATGAAAATGAGATCAAGCGCCCCGCTACGGGACGTTGTCCCGGATGAAAATATCGATCTTGATCCGTTCCTGACCGGGAACGATCTCCATATCCTCGCGCATCGCCAGCAGGATGCGCGCGGCGCTGCGGGCCATGTGGCCCGGATCCTGGTTGATGACGGCGTCGATGGAGCCGCGGATCAGGTTGCGGCGATTGGTGGTGGTGAGTTCATGCGCCACGAAGATGATGTCGCGCGTGTGCCCGGTCTTCTGCAAGGCGGTCACGACGCCGGTCGAACCGGCGCCGACATTGTAGATGCCGACGAGATCGTCATGTTCGGCCAGGAGCGCCTCGGCGACGTGACGCACGCGGTCGTCCTCGTCGCGCCCCTCGCGAACCGGCAGCACTTCCAGATCGGGATATTCGCGCGCGACGACCTGCTCGAAGCCGTACTGGCGCTCGATGTGGTCGCGCAGCGCCAGCGAGCCGGCGATCAGCCCGACCTTGCCTTTGCGCCCACCGAGAAAGCGGCCGAGCAGGCTGGCGGCGGTGCGGCCGGCGGCGGAATTGTCGATGCCGACAAAATGCGAACGGCGGGTGCCGGGCAGGTCCGACACCAGCGTGACCACCGGAATGCCCTGATCGGCCAAGGTGTTGATGGCTTCGGCAACGGCCGGATGATCGAGCGCCACGACCGCGATGCCATCGACATCAGCCGGCAAGCGCTCCAGCGCGACGGCCAGCGCCTCGCCGTCGAACACGTCGACGAGCGTGATGTTAAGGAGGACGCGCTCATGCACATAGCGCTCGGCCGTGGCCCGAAACTCGGTTTCGAGCATGCGCATGAATTCGTTGGCGCCGATCGGAAGGATAATCTCGAAGCGATAGTCACGACCGCGTGCGAGGCGCGACGCCATCCGATCCGGCTGATAATTCAGCCGATCGACAGCGGTCTGCACCTTCTCGACCGTTCGCGCATGGACGCCGGCTCTCCCGTTCAGCACGCGATCGACTGTCGCGAGACTGACGCCAGCCTCCCGGGCGACGTCTTGCAGCGTCGTCTTTCCCACGAGGTATCCTCCCTCGTGATGAAATAGCATCAGGAAATGAGGTAGGCAACTCAGAGATGAAACTCCGCCGCACAACACGGTGGAAACCGTTGCGGCATGCGACGGCCGACAGACCGGTCGCATCGACCCATCTCAAGCGGGAGTCATCCGGAGTTTCGGGGGAATTCGGCCTTTGCCATAGCGACACCCGGCCGAACCCCCTATCTTGCAGCCCTGTGAAACCGGCCCTTGCACAGCCGGTCACCACCGACGGGAGTATTGCCTCATGAAGACCGAAGCCGCGCCGTTCCGGCTCGAAGACTATCGCGCTCCCGCCTTCACCATCGATACGGTCGGGCTGGATTTCCAGCTTGCGCCCTCTGCAACCGGGGTTGTTGCCACGATCGCCGTTCGGCCCAATACGGACGAGGCCCGCAACCGGCGCCTCGAACTGGTCGGCGACGAGATCACCCTGAAGGGATTGAAGCTCGACGGCGCGACGCTGCCCGAAAGCCGCTACACCGCGACGCCGAGCCTGCTGACGCTGCATGACATGCCGAACCGGCCGTTCACGCTCGAGATCGAGACCCTCGTCGATCCTGCCGCCAACACGAAGCTGATGGGGCTCTACCGGACCAGCGGCACCTATTGCACGCAGTGCGAGGCCGAGGGCTTCCGCCGCATCACCTATTTCCTTGATCGGCCGGACGTTCTGGCGGTGTACACGACCCGGATCGAGGCTCAGAAGTCCGATGCGCCGATCCTGCTCGCCAACGGCAATCCGGTCGAGAGCGGCGACGTTGCCGGCACCGATCGCCATTTCGCCGTCTGGCACGACCCCTTCCCCAAGCCGTCCTACCTGTTCGCCATGGTCGCGGGCGATCTCGGCGTCATCACCGACAGCTTCACCACCTCATCCGGGCGCGAGGTCGAGCTGCGCATCTATTGCGAGCACGGCAAGGAAGCGCGCTGCACCTATGCGATGGACGCGCTGAAGCGCTCGATGAAATGGGACGAGGACGTCTTCGGCCTCGAATACGACCTCGACATCTTCATCATCGTCGCCGTGTCCGACTTCAACATGGGCGCGATGGAGAACAAGGGCCTCAACGTCTTCAACGACAAGTACGTCCTGGCCGACCCGGATACCGCGACCGATGCCGACTACGCCAATGTCGAGGGCGTCATCGCGCACGAGTATTTCCACAACTGGACCGGCAACCGCATCACCTGCCGAGACTGGTTCCAGCTCTGCCTGAAGGAAGGGCTGACCGTCTTCCGCGACCAGGAGTTCTCGTCCGACATGCGCTCGCGCGCGGTCAAGCGGATCGCCGACGTGCGCACGCTGCAGGCGCGGCAGTTCCCGGAGGATGGCGGCCCGCTGGCCCATCCGGTCCGGCCCGAAATCTACCACGAGATCAGCAACTTCTACACGCCGACCGTCTATGAGAAGGGTGCGGAGGTGGTGCGGATGCTGAAGAGCATTCTCGGCCCCGACGACTTCCGGAAGGGCATGGACCTCTATGTCGAGCGGCATGACGGCGACGCGGCGACGATCGAGGATTTCCTGGCGAGTTTCGCCGATGCGACCGGCGCGGACCTGACCCAGTTCAAGCTCTGGTACTCGCAAGCCGGCACTCCGCAGATCATTGCCCGCGGCGCCTACGACGAAGTCGACCGCACCTACCGCCTGACCTTGAGCCAGAGCATTCCAGCGACGCCCGGCCAGGCCCGCAAGCAGCCGATGCACATGCCGATCCGCTTCGGCCTGATCGGGCCGAATGGCGAGGACATGGAGTTTAGGTCGGTCAGCGGCGGCCGCGTCGAGGACGACATCATCCATCTGACGGAGGCCAGCCAGACGCTGGTGTTCGAGGGTGTCGGCGGGCGCCCGGTGCCGTCCCTTCTGCGCGGCTTCTCCGCGCCGGTCCGCCTGGCGATCGACATCTCGGCCGCCGACCTGCTGTTTCAGGTCCGCACCGATGCCGATCCCTTCAACCGCTGGCAGGCCGCCCAGACGCTGGCCATGCGCAATCTCGTCGCCAGCACGACCGAACAGATCGCCGGCCGCCCCGCCAAGGCCGAGCCGGCCCTGATCGACGCGCTCGGCAGCGTGCTCGACGACGAAACGCTGGAGCCGGCCTTCCGCGCCCAGGTGCTGCAGCTTCCGAGCGAAGCCGACATCGCGCGCGAACTCGGCCAGAATGTCGATCCCGACGCGATCGCGGCGGCGCGGCGTGAGCTTCGCCTGGCGATCTCGACCGGTCTCGGCAACCGGATCGAGCGCCACTACCGCAGCCTGTCGGGGGCGGAATCCTTCCGTCCGGATGCGGACAGTGCCGGAAAACGGGCGCTGCGCAACACCCTGCTCGATCTGCTGCTCGCTCGCCGTTCGCCCGAGGCGATCGCCGCGGCGCTCGCGCATTTCGAAACCGCGAACAACATGACGGATCGGCTGGCGGCGCTTTCCGCGATCACCCAGGCCGCCCTGCCCGAGCGCCGCGCGGTGCTCGACGCTTTCTACAAGCGCTACCAGGACGACGCGCTCGTGCTCGACAAGTGGCTGACGCTGGAGGCGACCGTGCCGGCCTCGGATACGCTGGACCGGGTGAAGGCGCTGCTGAAGCACCCCTCCTACTCGCCGAACAACCCCAACCGGGTGCGCGCGCTCGTCGGCAGCTTCGCAAGCGCCAACCAGACGCAGTTCAACCGGGTGGACGGCGCCGGCTACGATTTCCTGGCCGATTTCGCGCTGGAGCTGGACAAGCGCAACCCGCAGACGACGGCCAGATTGCTGGTCAGTTTCCGCTCGTGGCGGGCGCTGGAGCCGGTTCGCCGGGCCCGTGCCGAGGCGGCGCTGCGCCGGATCGCCGCGGCGCCGGACCTGTCGCCGGACACGCTCGACATCGTCACGCGGACGCTTGCCTGAGCGTCACGCAGGCGAAAACGGCGCCATTCGGCGGCAGACGAATCCGGGCGCGCCGAACCCGGATTCCCCAAGGCCGGAGCCAGAAAATTATGCTTAACGAAACCCTAACACACCTCTGGACAATGTGATTCGCGTCGATTCAAATGGGGGTGATTCGGGGCAAGGGACTGACCCGATGATAGCCGACATCGGGGGGCTGAGATGGCGCGGGCAGATACAGCCAGTGCGTCTGCGAGCGAGCGCATGCCTATTGCAGGGGTACTGTTTCGACGCAAGCAGATGATCAAGGGTCACGCTCGGCTTCTGGCCAAGCCGGCCTACGAAAAGCTCGTCTCGTCCGAGCCGATCCTGCGTCGCTGCATCCCCGTCCTCATCATCATCTTCCTGATGATCGTCGCGCTGGCGCGCTTCGTTCAGCTTTACGACCTCCGCATGGAACGCGAGAACCAGGCGCGCGACCTGATGGGCATGGTGGCGTCCTACCTCGCCCTCTCGCTCGACCAGGCGGAGCCGACGCTGTCGACCGATCGCTACCAGATGGCGGTCCAGAACACGCTCGACAATCTCGTGCCGCAAAGCGCCGCCGATGCCGGCCAGCGCATCTATGTCGCCGACGCAACCGGCCGCGTCATCGCCACCTCGCCGCGCGCCGCCACCGAGGAGAACCGCAGCTTCACCGAGATCGTCAGCGGCGCCCAGCCCCTGGTGATCTTCGGCGACCGTGCCGGCGTGCTGAAGATCAACGTCGATGGTGACCAGCCGGCCTTCGCGACGCTGCGCCACCTGAACGGACGGCTCGGCTTCGTCGCCGTCGCAACGCCCTTCCCGGCGATCTACCGCGACTGGCGCGCCGACGTCTCGCTCAACGTCTCGATCTTCGTCGGCACCAGCGGCATCCTGCTCGTCATCCTCTACGGCTATTTCTCGCAGTCCGCCCGCGCCCAGGAAGCCGACATCATCTACCAGGAGACCTATGACCGCTTCGACACGGCGCTGCGCCGGGGCCGTTGCGGCCTCTGGGATTGGGACGTCGCGCGCGGACGCCTGTTCTGGTCGAAGTCGATGTTCGAGCTGGTCGGGCTCCCACCGCGGGACACGCTGCTCGGCTTCGGCGAGGTGAACGAACTCGTCCATCCCGACGATGGCGACCTGATGAACCTGGTCGAGGCGCTCTATGAGGCCAACGAAACGACCGTCGACCGCATGTTCCGCATGCGCAAGGCGGACGGCAGCTATGTCTGGCTCCGAATTCGCGTTGAGCTGGTGGATGCCGATGGCACGGAGCCGCACCTGATCGGCATTGCCGTCGACGTGACCGAACAGATGCGCCTGGCCGAAAGCTCGCGCACCGCCGACATCCGCCTGCGCGACGCCATCGAGACGATCTCCGAGGCCTTCGTGCTCTGGGACACCCAGAACCGCCTCGTCATGTGCAATTCGAAGTACCAGCAGTTGCACGGCATTCCGGATTCGGCGCTGGAAGCCGGCACACCCTATGCCCAGGTGATCGCGGCCGGGCGCCAGCCCGTGGTGCAGGCGCAGATTCCGAACGAGGGCCGCGCCGAGGAAGGCGCCCGCTCCTTCGAGGCGCAGCTGAACGACGGACGCTGGCTGCAGATCAGCGAACGGCGCACCAAGGATGGTGGCTTCGTGTCGGTCGGCACTGACATCACAACGATCAAGCGTCACGAGGAAAAGCTGATCGACGGCGAGCGCCGCCTGATGGCGACGATCGCGGACCTGCGCCAGTCGCGCCAGAAGCTGGAGCAGCAGGCGCAGGAAATGGTCGATCTGGCGGAGAAATACTCCGAGCAGAAGGACCGCGCCGAGGCCGCCAACCGGACCAAGTCCGAATTCCTCGCCAATATCAGCCATGAGCTGCGCACGCCGCTCAACGCGATCATCGGCTTCTCGGAGATCATGAAGTCCGGGCTGTTCGGCCCGCTCGGTTCGCCGAAATACGGCGAGTATTGCCAAGACATCAATGCCAGCGGCAACTTCCTGCTCAACGTCATCAACGACGTGCTCGACATGGCCCGGATCGAGGCCGGCCGGATGACGCTCGACATGCAGCCGCTGATGCTCGACGAGATCGTTGACGAGGCCGCGCGCGTGATGTCGCCGGAAGCGTCGGCCCGCAAGGTGACGATCGAGGCCGACCTCGAAAGCTCGCTCGGCCTCCATGCCGATCGTCGCGCGGTGAAGCAGATGGTGCTGAACCTGCTGTCGAATGCCGTGAAGTTCACGCCGGAAAACGGTCACATCAGCGTCCGCGCCCGCAAGATCGGCGGCGCCGTGACGCTGACGATCGAGGACAACGGCATCGGCATTCCGAAGGAAGCGCTGAAGAAGCTCGGCCGGCCGTTCGAGCAGGTGCAGAACCAGTTCACCAAGAGCCACAAAGGCTCCGGCCTCGGCCTCGCCATCACCCGCTCGCTGGCGGAACTGCATGGCGGCGCGATGCGCATCCGCAGCCATGAGGGCAAGGGCACGATCGTCTCGATCCGCCTGCCGCTGCTGCAGACCGCGCAGCTGGAGCCGCCGACCGGCGCTTCGGCCGGCGTCGCTCTCAGGCTCGGGGCTTCCGCCGAACCTTCCCGATGATCCGCTCGAACGAAGCGCGGACATCCTTCTGCGTCGCCTGGACATGGGCGTCGAGCGTCGCGAAATCGGGCAGTTCGCCCGCCCTGGACAGCATGTCCAGCAGGCCGCGCGGCGCCTCGCTGGCCCGGAACGGACCGTCGACGCAAAGCCGCAGGATCAGCACCAGCCGCTGATAGAGCCGGAGCGCGGGAAGCAGGATTTCCGCCTCGGTCGCCGGCAGCAGACCGGTGCGCGATGTCGCCGCCAGCACGGTCTCGGTCTCGACATCGAGTATCTCGGGATGGGTCGCGCCATGCACGAGCTGCAGATATTGCGCGATGAATTCGATGTCGATCTGGCCGCCCGGCACCTGCTTCAGGTCCCACGGCCCCTCGGCGGTCTTCTCTTCCTCGAGCAACACGCGCATTTCCAGCACGTCGCGCTTCACCTTCTTGGGATCGTGCGGCGTGGAGAGGATGGCGCGGATATCCTCGACGGCCTCGCCGACCAAGCTCGCATCGCCATGGATCGGCCGCGCCCGCGACAGCGCCATGTGCTCCCAGGTCCAGGCTTCCTTGTTCTGATATTCGACGAAGGAGCGGATATGGGTGGCGAGCGGGCCGGAATTGCCGGAGGGACGCAGGCGGAAGTCAACCTCGTAAAGCGAACCCTCCGCCGTCGGCGCCGAGATGGCCGCGATCAGGCGCTGGGTCATGCGCGCATAATACTGGCTGCCGGAAAGCGGCCGCGCGCCGTCGGAGCCGGTCTCCGTCTCGGGAAAATCGTAGAGCAGGATCAGGTCGAGATCGGACGAGGCGGTCATTTCGCGCCCGCCGAACTTGCCCATCGCCAGCAGCGCGATCCGGCTGTTGGCGATGCGGCCGTGCTGGGCTTCGAGCGCGATCTTGACGTGGTCGAGCAGGGTCGAGACCAGCAGGTCGGCCAGATCGGAATAGGCGATTCCGGCGGCACGCGTGCTGACGGAGCCGGCGATGACGCGAACGCCGATCAGGAAGCCCTGCTCCTTGCCGAAGATGCGCGCGCGATCGAGCACATCTTCCAGCGACACGGCCTCGGCCAGCATGTTCGTCAGCCGGGCGGTGAGGATCGTGCGGTCCGGCAGGCGGCCGAAGAAGGCCGGATCGAGCACGGCATCCAGCACATGCGGTCGCGCCGTGACGATCTCGGCCAGGCGCGGCGCGGTGCCCATGATGGTGGCGAGGAGATTGAGAAGGCCGGGATTGGAGCCGAGCAGCGCGAAGAGCTGAACGCCGGCAGGCAACCGGGCCAGGAAGCGGTCGAACGAATTGAATGCCGCATCGGCATTGTCCGTGGTGGCGAAAGCCTCCAGCAGTGCCGGCGTGATCTCGGTCAGGCGTTCGCGCGCGGCGGCCGAACGCATGGCGGCGTAGCGGCCGAAATGCCAGCCCCGGATCGTGCGGCTGACTTCGCGCGGGTTCTTGTAGCCAAGGCTTGCCAGCGTCGCGACCGTCTCCGGATCCTCGTCGTCGCCGGTGAAGACCAGGCTGCCCAGCGTCGAGGAAAGCGAGGGGGCCGCTTCGAACAGCTGGATGTAGTGGTCGCGCACGGTCTCGAGCGTCTCGACCAGCGCCTTGGAGAAGGCCTTGACAGTCTTGAACCCCATCAGGCGGGCGACGACGTCCAGCCCCTCCTCGCTCTCGGGCAGCGTGTGGGTCTGTTCGTCGGCGATCATCTGCAGGCGATGCTCGATGGCGCGCAGGAAGCGGTAGCAGCGCGCCATGTCGGCCGCCGCCTCGTCGGCGATCCAGCCCTTGGCGCGCAGGATCTCCAGCATGTCCAGCGTGCGCCGGCCGCGCAATTCACGGTCGCGGCCGCCGGCGATCAATTGCTGGGTCTGGACGAAGAACTCGATCTCGCGAATGCCGCCGCGCCCGAGCTTGATGTTGTGGCCGGCCACCGCGACCGCGTCATGGCCCCGATGATCGTGGATCTGCCGCTTGATCGAATGGATGTCGGCGATGGCAGCGAAATCGAGATATTTGCGCCAGATGAAGGGCGCGAGCTCCGAGAGGAACGCATCGCCCGCCTCGATATCGCCGGCGAAGGGACGCGCCTTGATCATGGCGGCGCGCTCCCAGTTCTGGCCGCTCGCCTCGTAATAGAGGAAAGCTGCCAGCGTCGAGATCGCGACCTGGGTGGAGCCCGGGTCCGGCCGCAGGCGAAGATCGGTGCGGAAGACATAGCCGTCGGGCGTGCGCTCCTGCAGGATCTTCACCAGCCGGCGCGTCATGCGGACGAACAGCGCGCCGATCTCGTCGGGGTCGGCAACCTCGGCCCGCTCGGGATCGAACAGCACGATCAGGTCGATATCGCTGGAATAATTCAGTTCGCGCGCGCCGCACTTGCCCATGCCCAGCAGGATCCAGCCCGAGCCGCGCGAAGGCTGGTCCGGGTGCGGGAGCGTCAGCTTGCGGGAGGCGTGCGCCTCGGCGAGGAGGAAGTCTACCGTGGCGCTGACGGCGGCCTCGGCGAAGGCGGTGAGCGCGCCGGTGACGCGCTCGACCGGCCAGATGCCGCCGAGGTCGGCGAGGCCGACCAGCAGCGCCACTTCGGCGCGCGCCTGGCGCAGGCGGGTCATCAGCGTCGCTTCGTCGGTCTCGCGCCAGAGCGCGGCAACTTCGGCCATCCGGCGGGAAAAGTGCGCGTCGGGGTCTGCGGTGAGGATCGCGACCAGACGCGCGGGATCGTCGAGCGCGATCTGCCTCAGGAAGGGCGACGCATCGAACACGGCCGCCAGGAACGACCCCAATCCCTTGTGGGCGTGCAGCAGATCCGCCCAAGCGGGCCCGATGTCGGCCTCCTTGGCGGCTGCCTGCAGGTCCTGAAGGATTTCCCGCGTCCTCGCCGCCTTGGGTGGCCGGATTTCGGTCTGGATGGATGTGGCAAGCGAAGCGCCAACCGACGCGTCTGCCGGTTGCGAAAGAGTGGCGGCCATCATCCCGTCCTTCAGGTCTCGGCCGGGAATCGCAAGGTCACCACAAGTCCCGGTCCGCCATCGCTCATGGCGACCGTACCATGGTGGAGCTTCACGACGGCGTCGACAAGGCTGAGGCCGAGGCCGCTGCCCGGCTGTGAACGACTCTTTTCCAGCCGGACGAAGCGCTGGAGGACGCGAAGCCGCTCGGATTCAGGAATTCCGGGGCCATTGTCGCTGACCGAGACGACAATCTCGTTTTCGACCTGTTGCGCGGCGACGGTCACGACCGGCGTCTCAACCGCCGGCTCGCCGGTCTGAACATACTTGATCGCATTGTCGAGCAGGTTGGTCAGGGCCTGGCTGATCAGCTCGCGGCTGCCATGCAGCGGCAGCGGGCCTTCGACGGACAGCTTCAGCGCGACGCCGGCTTCCTCGGCCACCGGCTCGTAGAACTCCACGACATCGGCGGCGATCTGCGCCATGTCGAGCGGCCCCAGCGCGCCGTCCGGCGAGCCGGCCTCGACGCGCGCGATCATCAGCAGCGCGTTGAAAGTGCGGATCAGCTGGTCCGATTCCTCGATCGTGGCTTCGAGCGCCGCGCGATAGGCCTCGACTTCCGCCGGCCCCGCGAGCGTCGTCTCGACGCGGGTGCGCAGCCGGGTCAGCGGTGTCTTGAGGTCATGCGCGATGTTGTCGGAGACGTCCTTCAGCCCGTGCAGGAGATGCACGATGCGATCGAGCATGGCGTTCAAGTTTTCCGCCAGGCGATCGAACTCATCGCCCGCGGGCGTCACCTCAAGCCGGCCGGAAAGGTCGCCTGCCATGATCTGGCGGCTGGTGGCGGTAACGGAATCGATCCGCTTCAGCACGCGGCGGCTGACGAAGAACCACGAAACCAGAGCGAGGAAGATCAGCAGCACCACGGCGCTGATCATCGCTTTGCCGATCAGTTCGCGGATGCGCTCGATCTCGCTGATGTCGCGACCGATCAGCATGCGGAAACCGTTGGGCAGCGGCAGCACCTGGACCATGGCGATGTGATGCGAGGTCTCGCCTTCCAGCCGCTTGTAGGGAACGGTGACCGGTTCGAGACCGCTCAGCTTGAGCAGCGCGGGCGGCACCTCGGTGACGTTGCCGGCCACGACGCGTCCCTCGGAGTCGGTCACGACATAGAGGCTGGCACCGGGCACGCGGCTGCGCTGCTCGATGGAAGCGACGATGCCGGTGAGGCCGCTGCGCAGGCCCTCGTCGGCCAGCACGCCGATCTCCGCCTCGATCGTGTCGCGGACCTGCTGCGTGAGGAAGCGGTCGGTCTCGCGCGTGATCCAGCCGACAAAGGCGATCGCGAAGACCGAGAAGACGACGAAATAGATCGCGGAGAGCTTGAACGCGGTGGTGCGGACGACCTTACCGAACGCCGTCACGGACCATGTATCCTGCGCCCCGAACCGTATGCAGAAGCGGCTCGGAGAATCCCTTGTCGATCTTGGAACGCAGCCTGGAGATATGAACGTCGATGACGTTGGTCTGCGGATCGAAGTGATAATCCCAGACATTCTCGAGCAGCATGGTGCGGGTCACGACCTGGCCGGCATGCTTCATGAGATATTCGAGCAGGCGAAATTCGCGCGGCTGCAGGGGGATGTTGATGTCGCCGCGGCGGACCAGATGGCTGAGCCGGTCGAGCTCGAGCTCACCGACCTTCAGCATGGTCTCCGCCTCGCCGGGCTTGCGGCGGCGCGCCAGCACCTCGATGCGCGCCAGCAATTCGGCGAAGGCATAGGGCTTGGCGAGATAATCGTCGCCGCCGGCCCGAAGACCGGTGACCCGGTCGTCGACCTGGCCGAGCGCCGAGAGGATCAGCACGGGCGTATCGTTGCCCTTGCGCCGCGTCTCCTCGACCAGCGTCAGGCCATCCTTCTTGGGCAGCATGCGATCGACGATGATGACGTCGTATTTGTTGGCATCGAGGAGAAACGCGCCCTCCTCGCCATCCGCCGCGTGGTCGGGCACATGGCCGACCTCGCGCAGGGCCTTCACCAGGTAGCTGGCAGTCTCACGATCATCTTCGACAAGCAGGATTCGCATGGGTTTACGATAGCCGTTTTTGCAACCAGAGGCACAACTGCCTTGTCATAAAAAGGCGGGCAGGCGGAATAAATCCCGCCTGCCCCAAGCCCGCCGGAAGTGTCGCGGGGCTCACACTGCACTCCCGTGGGCCGTCGAGACGAGGCTTATGCCTTGCCGAAGGGGAGCGCCACGAAGCGCGTCTGGTCGCCAGACTTCACCCGCATCAGCACGGCCTTCATGCCCTGCTTCTTGGCATCGACGACTTCACGCTCGACGTCGCCGGGACGCGCAACCTCACTGCCGCCGACTGCGAGAATGATGTCGCCCGTCTGGAGGCCCTGCTCCGCAGCCGATCCATCGGGATCGACATCGGAAACCAGGACGCCCTTGCCATCGGGCGAGACGGACAGCGACAGTCCGAGATCGGCGACCGAAGCCGACTTGTCCTCGGCCTGCTTGGCACTGGCCTGCTTCTCCGAACCGGGGAGCTTGCCGAGCTTGACGCTGACGTCCTCGGCCTTGCCACCGCGCCAGATGCCGAGCTTCACCGTCGTATCGGGCGAGTAGCCTGCGATGATCTGGGCCAGGTTGCGGGCGTCTTCGACCGTCTTGCCGTCGACCGTCAGGATCGCGTCACCCGACTTGATGCCGGCGGTCAGCGCGGGGCTGCCTTCCTGCGGCTCGCTGACGAGCGCGCCCTTGGCTTCCTTCAGGTTGAGGCTGTCGGCGATATCCTTGGTGACCGGCTGGATCTGGACACCGAGCCAGCCGCGCACGACCTCGCCGTGATCCTTCAGGTCCTTGATGACACGCTCGGCGGTCGCGGCCGGAATGTCGAAGGCGATGCCGACGCTGCCGCCCGACGGCGAGTAGATGGCGGTGTTGATGCCGATCACTTCGCCGGCGAGGTTGAAGGTCGGGCCACCGGAGTTGCCCTTGTTCACCGATGCGTCGATCTGGATGAAGTCGTCATAGGGACCGGCGCCGATCTCGCGGCCGAGCGCCGATACGATACCGGCGGTCACCGTGCCGCCGAGGCCGAACGGATTGCCAACTGCGACGACCCAGTCGCCGACGCGGGAATGACCCTTGGCGAAATCGACATAGGTGAACTTCTCGGCGTCATCGACCTTCAGAAGCGCGAGATCGGTCTTCTCGTCGGTGCCGACCAGGCGGGCGCTGAATTCCTTGCCGTCCGAATTGCTGACGGTGAATTCGGTCGCGCCGTCGACAACGTGGTTGTTGGTGACGACGTAGCCGTCCTCGGAGATGAAGAAGCCGGAGCCGAGCGCCACCGACTGGCGGGGCTTCGGACGCTGCATGCGGTTCGGGGCCTGACCCTGCGGGCCACGCTGGTCCTGGAACTGGCGGAAGAAGCGCTCCATCGGCGAGCCGGGCGGGAACTGGTCCGGATTCGGGAAGCCGAATGCGTCAGGGCCGCCGGACGCATCCGCCTCGGTGACCGTCGACTTGACGCGAACGCTGACGACGGCCGGCTTCACCTTCTCGACCAGGTCGGCGAAGCTCGGAAGCGTCTGCGGCTGGACGCGAACCGCCTCAGCGTAGGCCGGGGTGTGCGAGCTGACCACGGCCTGTCCCGCGATTCCGCCGACGATCAGGGCGGCAAGCGCCGTGCCGAGCAGGGCGCGGCTGCGGAGCCGTGTCTGAGTGGACTTCGGAGCGGGATTCTGTTCGGTCATGATGGTCTCCGTCACGTACAAAAAGGAAAGCAACGCGGGGGGTCGCTGCTCATACGCCGGAGAATGGATCAATGAACGTTACAGCCGCCTGTCACCATCATGAAACGTTGGTAATGTTTGGAGAAGCGTCGCAGAAGCCGAACGAGCAAGGCGGAGAGATCCGCGAAAATGCTCGTCAGGTCAGTGAGATAGCTGAAACGGCGCTAGTTCGAAATATCGCGCAACGGTCCGCTATTCCTCGCGCGCCAGCAATGCCTCGACGCGGGCTTCCTCGTCAGCCGTCAGGCAGGTCACCGCGGCGACGCGACGGCGCCGGAAGACGCCGATCGCCAAGGCTCCGCCTACAACGAGCAAGGCCGGCGGGGCGCCCCAGAGCACGATCGTGTGCCAGGTCAGGCGCGGTTTCAGCAGGACATATTCGCCGTAACGATCGACCAGGAACGCCTTGACCGCCGCATCGCTGTCGCCGGCCTGCAGGCGCTCGCGAACCAGGACGCGCAGGTCGCGGGCGATCGTCGCGTCCGAATCGTCGATCGACTGGCTCTGGCAGACCAGGCAGCGCAGTTCGGCGGAAAGCGCGCGGGCGCGCGCTTCCAGGGCGGGGTCCTTGAGGATCTCGTCCGGCTGGACCGCGGCGAAGGCCGGCCAGGCGGCGACCAGAAATCCCAGCGCAAGCATCATCCGGCGCATGATGCTACTCCGCCGGGACGGCGACAGAGCGCCGGGCCGGCTTCGGCGCGCCGACGCGCAGGCGACGGTCGGAAAGCGAGAGCATGCCGCCCGCCGTCATCACGAGCGCGCCCAGCCAGATCAGCGCGATCAGCGTCTTCCAGTAGACCCTGACGACGGTCGAGCCATCGGCGGAAATATCGCCGAGCGAAACATAGAGCTGGGAGAAGCCGAAGGTGTTGATCGCGGCCTCGGTCGTCGGCGTGTTCGGGACCGTGTAGAGCCGCTTTTCAGGCTCCATCGTCGCCACGACATTGCCGCCCTGGCGAACCGTGAAGCGCACGCCCGTGCCGGTATAGGTGCCGCCGCTGATCGGCACGAAGCCGTCCATGGTCAGCGTCCGCGATCCGATCGTCACCGCCTCGCCGGGCTTCAGCGTCACGATGGTCTCGCTGTTCCAGGCCGTGGATCCGATGATGCCAAGCACGGTGACGCCGACGCCGAAATGCGCGACCATCGTGCCCCAAGCCGAGCGCGGCAGTCCCGCGCCGCGCCGCCAGCTTTCCGCCGGCGAGACGCGCCCGAGCTTGATGCGGAAGGCGATTTCCGACAGCGCACCGACCATCAGCCACACCGCCAGCGCCACGCCGAACAGCGCCAGAGCCGAGGGCGTTCCCATCAGCGCCAGACCAAGGATGACCACCGCCATGGCCGCGCCAAAGGCGAACAGCAACCGCTGCCCCGCCGCGACGATGTCGCCGCGCTTCCAGGCGAGCATGGGGCCGAACGGCACCGCTATCAGCAGCGGCACCATCATCGGGCCGAAGGTCATGTCGAAGAATGGCGCGCCGACCGAGATCTTCTCGCCCGTCAGCGCTTCCAGCGCCAGCGGATAGAGCGTACCGACCAGGACGGTCGCGCAGGCGGCCGTCAGCAGCAAATTGTTGAGGACGAGCGCGCCCTCGCGGCTGATCGGGGCAAACAGGCCGCCCTGGCTGAGCTGACCCGCCCGGGCCGCGAACAGCGAGAAGGCGCCGCCGATGAAGACGCAGAGAATGCAGAGGATGAAGATGCCGCGCGTCGGGTCGGTGGCGAAGGCATGCACGGAAGTGAGCACGCCGGATCGAACCAGGAAGGTGCCGAGCAGGGACAGCGAGAAGGTGAGGATGGCGAGCAGGATCGTCCAGATCTTCAGCGCCTCGCGCTTCTCCATGACGATCGCGGAATGCAGCAGCGCGGTTGCGGCGAGCCAGGGCATGAAGCTCGCATTCTCGACCGGATCCCAGAACCACCAGCCGCCCCAGCCGAGTTCGTAATAGGCCCAGTAGGAGCCCATCGCGATGCCGAGCGTCAGGAAGCACCAGGCCGTCAGCGTCCAGGGCCGCACCCAGCGCGCCCAAGCCGCGTCGATGCGGCCATCAATCAGTGCGGCGATGGCGAAGGCGAACGAGATCGAACAGCCGACATAGCCGAGATAGAGCAACGGCGGATGGATCGCGAGCCCGACATCCTGCAGCAGCGGATTGAGGTCGCGCCCCTGCAGCGGCGCCGGATCGAGCCGCAGGAAGGGATTGGAGGCGATCAGGATGAAGAACAGGAAGGCCGCGCTGATCCAGGACTGGACGGACAGCACCAGCGCCTTCAGCTTCAGCGGCAGGTTCTCGCTGAACACCGCCACGAGCGCGCCGAAAAGCACCAGGATCAGCACCCAGAGCAGCATCGAGCCTTCATGGTTTCCCCAGACGCCGGAGATCTTGTAGAGCAGCGGCTTCAGCGAATGGGAATTCTCGACCACGTTCTGGACCGAGAAATCGGAGACGACATAGGCATAGGTCAGCGCCGCGAAGCTCATCGCGACGAACAGGAACTGCGCCACCGAAGTGGTCGAGGCGACCGCCATCAGCCTGTTGTCGCCGCGCAAGGCGCCCCAGAAGGGCAGCGTGCCGCCCGCCAGCGCAAGAACCAGCGCCAGAACGAGCGCGTAGTGGCCGATCTCGACGATCATCGCTGCACCGTCTCCGGCGCAGGGCCATCGCCGTCCTCAGGCCGCCATTCGCCACTCTTCTTCAGGGCCTCGACGACTTCCTTGGGCATGTAGGTCTCGTCATGCTTGGCCAGCACCGTGTCCGCCACGAACAGGCCATTGCCATCGACCTTGCCCTCGGCCACGACGCCCTGCCCTTCGCGGAACAGGTCGGGCAGAATGCCGACATAGCGCGCCGGCACCGTCGCCTTGCCATCGGTCACGGCGAAGCGGACGACGCCGTCCGCCTCCTTGACGATCGAGCCCCGCTCGACGAGGCCGCCGAGGCGCACGCGCTGATCCAGCCCCGGCGGCTTTGCCAGCACATCCGAGGGCGAGGTAAAGAAGGTGATGCCGTCCGACAGCGCAAAGAGAACGAGCCCGACGGCGCTTGCCAGCACGACGCCGGCAAGGCTGATGAGGGTCAGGCGGCGCTGCTTACGCGTCATGTCGAACGATCAATCCTTGCCGATGCCAATGTCACGGGCCGCCTGCTCGACGACGGCGAGAAGTTCCGGCTTTTCAGCCAGTCCGGCGCGAGCGCGAGACAGCGCCGCGCGGGCCTCGTCCGGCTTGCCAAGCACCATATAGGCACGGAACAGCCGTTCCCAACCGGTCGTGTCGCTGGGATCCGCGTCCAGCCTGGCCGCGAGGCCCGATACCATGCCCTCGATCATCTGCTGCCGCTCGGCCGGGCTCTGCTGCGCGGCGGCGGCGATGTCGGAGGCCGTCGGACCGGGCGCGACCGGCCCCGCCGTCGGCGCTGTTGCGGCGACAGTCGAGGTTGGCTGGAACTGCGCCAGCTCGGCCTGCGCTGCCGAGAGCCAGGGCGCATCGGCCGGCGCGGAAGCAATCAGCGCCTTCCAGGCCGCGATGGCATCGTCCTTGCGGCCGGCCTGGCCCAGCGCCACGGCGAGGAAGAAGCGGGAGCGCACGTCGTCGGGGTCGAACTTGAGCGCTCGGTCGAAGGCGGCGCGGGCATCCTCGGTCACGACATTGCCGCTCGCCCGCGTCAATGCCTCGCCATAGAGCGACTCCCGCTCGGCGGTGGATCCGAGCAGGCGCTTGGCGTTGCCGAGGGCGCGGACGGC
Organism: Kaistia sp. UC242_56; assembly: GCF_044452255.1. Taxonomy (NCBI): domain Bacteria; kingdom Pseudomonadati; phylum Pseudomonadota; class Alphaproteobacteria; order Hyphomicrobiales; family Kaistiaceae; genus Kaistia; species Kaistia sp. UC242_56. Next base: position 1,869,532 of record NZ_JBIOAN010000002.1, on the reverse strand, counting down.
GTCGTCGAAACGGCCGAGCCGCATGTAGATCGGCGACAGCACCTCCCAGCCGCGCCCGTCCTCGGGATTGGCGGCGAGATGGGATTCGACCTTGGCGATCAGGTCGTCGACATTGCCCTGGGCTGTCGGCTCGGCCTCGCGGCTGCCGATCGGCCGGTCGGCCAGCTGCGGCGAGCCGACATAGAGATAAGTGCCAATCGCCAGCAGCGGGATGAGGACCAGCGCTCCCAGCCGTTCGACACGGTAGGCGGGCCGGGATGGGGGCGTCTCGGCCGTCGCACCGGAATCGCTGTTCAGAAGCCTGCGTGAAATCTCGATGCGGGCCGCATCCGCCTCGGCATCGCCGATCAGGCCGCGCTCGCGGTCACGCCCGAGTTCATCGAGCTGGTCGCGGTAGATCGAACGGGCAGCGCCGGCATGGGCGGCGGCGTGCGTCTGCCTGCCCAGGGGAATGAGCACGGCAAGCGAGGCGGCGGCCGTCAACGCGGCCATGACAATCCAAAGAAGCATGGTCTGTTCCTGGACGCGTTCTAGCCTGTCCGCCACCGACGCGCACGCCGCATTCTGTCGCGGCAGGAACGCGGCTTCTAACTGATCGGACGCCAGCTGCCTTCGGCCTGGCGACAGGCCGTGCCGCGCGCGGCCTGCGGTTCGCCGCCCGCCCAGATCCGGTGCGTGTAATCGCGGCAATCATAGGCGTTGACGCGGTAGCGTGGCCCGGGAACCACCTCGCCGCGAAAGCCCTCGCGGTCGCCGCGCCACTCGACGGGCGAACCGGGGCGGCCATATTCGAGCGCCTGGAATTCCGCCTGCTCCGCGCGCTGGCGCTCCCGGTCGTCCAGTCCCCGGCCGATCGACTGTCCCGCGACGCCGCCGCTCAGGGCGCCCGGCGGTGGCGCGGCGGGCCGTCCGGCGCCGCTGCCGGCCGCGCTGCCGAGGCTCTCATTGCCGCCTGGGCTGATGCAGCCGGCCAAGCTCGTCGCAACCAGTCCCAAGACAAGCCAAGCACCCAGCCGCATGATCAACCACCCCGTATGTCCCTGCGATTCGGAAGAACGCCCCCCGAACCGCGGATTCGCAGATCCGATACCAGCATGGCGGAAATGCGATTCCAAACCAACTCAGGCGGCGGGCAGCCGGACTTCCGCGCGCAATCCACCGAGCGGCGAACGATCCATCTCGAACGCCCCTTCATAAAGCGAGGCCAGATCGGTGACGATCGACAGGCCCAGGCCGGAGCCCGGCTTGCTCTCGTCGAGCCGCTTGCCGCGCCGCGTCGCCTCCAGCCTCTCGGCTTCCGTCAATCCGGGGCCGTCATCATCGACGCGAATCACCAGCGACCCGTCGATATCGCCGGCAGCCGGGATATACGCGACCTCGATGGCGACTTTGGACGCAGCCCATTTGCAGGCATTGTCGACGAGATTGCCGACCATCTCCTCGAGATCCTGCTGCTCGCCACGGAAGCGCGCATCCGGCGCGGTGCGCAGGTCGATGGTCAAGCCGCGATCCTCGTGGATGCGGCGCATGGCGCGAACCAGCCGCGCCAGAACCGGCTCGACCTCCGTCACGGCGCCGATCACCTGCGAGCGCGCCGCGATCCGGGCGCGGTCAAGGTGATGATTGATCTGCATCCGCATGATCTCGGCCTGCTCGCAGACCTTGGCCGAAAGCCCACCCTGATCCGATCGGGCCTCGTTGGTGATGACGCTGAGCGGCGTCTTCAGGGCATGCGCGAGATTGCCGACATGGGTTCTCGCGCGCTCGATGATCTGCTGGTTGGAGGCCATCAGCGCGTTGAGCTCCTTGGCGAGCGGCTCGATCTCGGCCGGGAACGGGCCATCGAGGCCCTGCTCCTTGCCGCTTCGCAGCGCGGCTAGTCCCCGCCGCACCTTCTCGAGCGGTCGCAGGCCCCAGCGGATCTGGAACGCCGTGGAGGCGACCAGGCCGATGCCGAATACAGCCAGCGTCAGCGCGACACTGGTGCGGAAATCGGCGATCTCCTCCCGCAGCTCGGACGCGTTGCCGGCGATCACCACGTCGTAGCGGTGGTCGACGTCGAAGGTGATGGTCCGTTGCAGGACGCGCAATTGCTGCTTGTCCGGCCCCTCCATCGTCGCCTGCTCGACGCCGTCGACGGAGTTGCGCGACGTCGCATTGGCGATATCCAGCGTGTCGGTGGAAAGCGAGCGCGAGGCGAGCAGCACCGGGCCATTGACCTGGCGGATCTGCCAGTACCAGCCGGAATAGATCAGCTCGAAGCGCTGTTCGCCGAGATTGCCGGGGTCGCCCAATTGCCCGGGCGCCTGGGTGGCGAGGTTCCCGACCAGGGTCTTGAGATAGACCGAAAGCCGCTCGTCGAAGGCGCGCTCCACCGTATCGCGGTAAAGCGAGGTCAAGATCACGCCGGCCACGACCAGCGCGATCGCGCTCCAGAGCGACGCGCCGGCAATTAGCCGAAACGCGAGCGAATTGACGCGCATGTCAGTCGGCGCCGCCGCCGGCCGCGGCCGTTCCCGGCGTCACCACACGGTAGCCGAGGCCGCGCACCGTCTCGATCAGATCGCCCGAAACCTTCTTGCGCAAGCGGCCGACGAACACCTCGATGGTGTTGGAATCGCGGTCGAAGTCCTGGTCATAGAGATGTTCGATCAACTCGGTGCGCGACACCACGCGGTCGCGATGATGCATCAGATATTCGAGCACCTTGTATTCATGTGCGGTCAGCTTGACGGGATTGCCATCGACGGTGACGCGGCCGGATTTGGTGTCGATGCGGACCGGGCCGCATTCGATCTCGTTGGTGGCATGGCCGGCGGCGCGGCGGACCAGCGCACGGATGCGGGCCAGCACCTCCTCGATATGGAAGGGCTTGGCAACATAATCGTCAGCGCCGGCATCGATGCCCTGCACCTTGTCGCTCCAGCGATCGCGGGCGGTGAGGATGAGCACCGGCATCTTGCGGCCGGCGCGGCGCCAGGCCTCCAGCACGCTGATGCCGTCCATGCGCGGCAGGCCGATATCGAGCACGACCGCGTCATAGGGTTCGGTATCGCCGAGGAAATGGCCATCTTCGCCATCCCTGGCGGAATCGACGACATAACCAGCCGTCTTCAGGGCTTCCGTCAGCTGACGGTTCAAATCCGGATCGTCTTCAACGACGAGAATGCGCATTCCACTAGCGTCCCATGATCGAGCCGCTGCGTGCGTCGACGCGCACGCGCTTCACCTCGCCGCCACTGCCAAGCACATTGACGATGTAGACAAGGCGATTGCCGGCCCTGCAGAGCTGCGCCGAAACCACTTCGCCGCCATCCGCCAGCGAACCACGGATTTCGCTCAAAGATATGGCATCGCCATTCTGGACCGCCTGGCGCGCCTCCCCCTGCGACAGGCAGGTGTCGCCATACGCCGCGGACGGGCCGTATTCGGGCGACCCGAACCAGACGAACATGGCGGCCAGAAAGAGAATTGCGATGAAGTTCTTCGACATGCCCCCGTCCTAAGCGTGTTCATATGAACACGACCTGAATGCCGGCAACTTTCACGCGAACTGTATCACTTTCCACCGAGGGGCGCGCGCGCCATCCAACGGCCGTATAACGTCAGCCCCGCGCCGACCAGCGTGCCGATCGCCACCGCAATCTGGCCGAGCGACGCCTGATCCTCGGCCGAGATCGAATGGCCGAAAATGAGGCCCAGTATCGGCGCCAGCGCGGCAATGATCGCGCCCCAGGTGACGCGCGAAACGTACCACGGCTCGGCGTTCGACGCATGGATCACGGCGGGATCGGCGGCAACCTCCTCTATGATCGCCTTGGTAATGCGCGGCGCCATGTCGGCCGTCAGCGGATTGTCCGCGCGACCGACCATGCGATTGATCGCGCCTTCCAGCGCGCCGAGGACGATATCGACGGGATTGAGGGTGGGCAGCCGGATCATCAGGACCTCCAGAGCCGGATCAGGGAATGGATTTCGTCGCGATGGCGCCAGCCGACGATGACGAGCGCGTATAGGGCCAACAGCACCACGACCAGGACGATCGCGCCGGGCGACAAAGAGGGATCGATGGCGGATCCGTCGAGGGGCACGGCCCCGGCGCCGCCGGTGGCAAGTGCCCCGCTCGCGGCGGTCGCCGCCACGGATTTCCGCGCCGCGATGACACGGGCGATCTGTGCCCGCGTCGCCGGGCCGACCATGCCGTCGACGGTGAGGTTCGGATGGGCAGCCTGGAAGGCGCGCACCGCTTTGTCCGTCTCGACTCCGAACCGGCCGTCAGTCGGGACGGATCCGATGCCGGCGCGGACCAGATCCTCCTGCAGCGCGCGCACGTCGTCGCCGGCATCGCCAAGGCGGAGGGCTGCGAAGGCAACTGCCGGGAGGGTGCGCCGCCCCAGAAGGATGAGGTCCGCCTCGCGCGCCCGGCGACGCGTCAGTCCCTCGACCACCCGCCCTCCCGCCTTGTTCCAGGCGGCGAGGCCGGCTCGCGCGGCGACCGCGTCGCCCCGGCGCCAGGCCTTTACCCAGGAAGCACGCGCGATCGCACCGGTGTTGAAATGAAACGACACCGCGCCGTCGAAAGCATGGGCCGGCGCGCCCGGCATCGCGGCGGCAACGGCTGGCTCGTAGCGGCTGGCCAGCGCGGCCGCGAGAAGCCGCCGGCTTTCGGCCCTCGTGATCACCATCCCGGCCTTGGGCCTCACCACGCCCGAGGCCGCCGTCAGGCCAACGCCGATGGTCCACACACCCGCCACGTCACGATAGGCGCGCAGCACTTCGCCCTCTTCGGCGACGAGCTGTTCCAGCCCCGCCGGCGTGATTTCAGCCATGCCCAATCTCCGCTCTGCGAGGCACGCGAAATTTTTCAAGAAAAATTGAAAGGCTCGGGAACCGCCGCCGCCCTGCGGTGTTGATTTCGCGAGATGCTCAGGCAGCTCATATCAGGCCAAAAGCCGAAAAGAGCCCGCCGCTCCCCCCCCAGCGGCGGGCTCTCTTTATTTCCCAAGCCGTTCAGTACGCCGCGATCACCGCTCCCACCGCGGCGGTTTGCACTTGCCCTTCGCCCGCCCGGTGCGACCGCACATGCAGCGTGGACGTATCGCCGGCGACCAGCGAGCGGGCCGAGCCGGACGACTTCGTCCGCTCCAGCCAGAAGATCGCGGTTTCCTGGATGTTGAAATCGACGGGTGCGATCGACCCGCCACGCAGGCCATCGCCAAGGCTGTCGCGCGCCTCCGTGCCGAGGCACCAAAGCCGCGAGGCCCCGTTGGACACGACATTCGCGCCGAAATTGTCGTGATAGATCCCGCCGACATCGATGCCGACGAGCCCGTCATGGCTGGTCAGGCCGTTGTTGGACTGGCTCTCATAGCAGCCATTGCCATAGGCCCGGCAATCCACCGTCAGATGGTGCAGCGCGGGCGTGCCGCCCTGACCCCAATGGAAATTGAAGCCGTCCTTGGCGTTGGAGGCGGCGATGCATCGGACGAGAACGACCAGGCCGGTGGTGTCGAAGATGCGGAAGCCGTCATAGAGATGGCTCGGACCGCCGGCATAGCGGGCGGAACAATCGACGAAGACCAGAGAGCGCGTCACCGCTCCCTGCACGAACACGCCGCCATTCGCGCCACCCTGGAAATCGAAGCCCTCCAGATAGACGGACTTGGCGGTGCCATCGAGCGCGAAGGCGTCGACCACGAGCAGCACGCGGGTGTTGGCATTGGTCGGTGCGGCGCCATCGGCGCGATGCACATAGAGCGTGCCGCCGACCTGCGCCCAGGATCCGGCCGTCGCGTTGCAGCTCGCGGCATCCGCCACCCGCGCCAGTTCCCCCGGTTCTCCGAACGAATTGGCGTGAGCCAGATCGAGCACGGCCGTGACGTTGGAGCGGGCGACCGCGTAGCAATTGCCGTAGGTTCCGTCCGGCGAGCCCGGCCAGCCGAGATCCCCGCCGGCCCAGCAGGTCACCCGGCCGCCCACCGCGCGGTAGGCGGCCGGCTGGGTCGGGATCACCATCGGGCCGCTATTCGTGAAGCCGTTGGCGCGCGGATAGACGCCCGCTTTGACCGCCACGTTGAACGGCACGCCGCCGGCATTGCCGAGCTGGGTGGCGACGAAGATCGACTTCACCGCCGCGCCCCAGCTGGTGCCGGCATTGCCGTCATTGCCCGTGGCGATGTCGACGAAGTAGCTCGGGCCAGCCAGGGCGGCCGTGGCATAGGCTTCCGGCTTGAGATCGCAGAGATAGCGGCCTACGCGCTGGCGGAAGGCCAGCGGATAATCGGCGAAGGGAAAGCCGAGGCCGGAGGGCGGCGGCACCCGCCGCCCGGCGCGCGTCCGCGCCGTGATGCCGAGACGAGGCATCCGCATCAGATCCACCCGATCAGCGTCGCCGTCGTGCCGGTCGCCAGCACCCGCACGGCGCGGATCGGCAGGACATCGCCGGCATAGCGGCTGTAAGTGATGTCGACGCCGCCCTCGTCGCGCAGCACGGCGTTGCCATCGGTCTGGAAAACCAGCGCGCGAGGACGAACAACGAGATCGGCGCTATCCGAGGGCGAGATGGAAAAGTGGCGCGTCGCCGGCCCCGAAAGGCCCGACGCCGCCCCGGCAAAGGGATCGCTCATGATGGTCTCCATGGTTGATGGTTTGCGGCCGACGCATGCGGCTTTTGCCTGCGAAGGCCCTCACCCCAGCCCTCTCCCGCAAGCGGGAGAGGGCGCAGCAAGGCCCCGGAGGCGAGCGCCTGAAGCCCTCGTCCCACTCGCCCTCGCCCTCGCCCCACACTCGCCGTCATCCTCGCGAAGGCGAGGATCCATGCAGCCGGGTTTGCCAGGGGCCAGGCGCTCGAAGATCCTTCGAAACGCCTGAGGCTTCGGATGAATGGGTCCTCGCCTTCGCGAGGATGACGTCGGTGGTGGGGGGCCACGCCGATCGAGGGTGGCGGAAGAAAGTCTCCCGATCACACGCTGGTCCAGCCCGGCGCCTTGCGCACGAGCAGTGTCTCGCTCGCCTTGTCGAAGGCGAGCCAGCCGATCTCGGGCGTGGCGAACCACCACGCTCCATCGGCGTAGACGGCGAGATCGCCGCCCTGCCCGGCCCAGGCGCCGGTCGGGCTGAGCCCGAGCAGATAGCGCTCGCCCTCGACCGGCGAGCCCGGCGGCGAGACCGCGTCGACGGACTCGACCGCAAGCTGGACCAGCCCGTCGAGACGGCGGAGCGCCTCGTTGTGGGTAACATGCTTCTGCGCCTGTGACGGCGCGAGGAACGGCAGCGCGAGATGCGCGGTCTGATCAACCATGGACGAGAACCTCCGTTGCGATGCCCGGTCCCGCCGTGGCGCTCAGCTGGCGGACGCGGACGGTGAAGGATGCATCCGGCGCGCTCAGCACCGCCGCGAGGTCGCCCGCCGACAGTGCCAGCGACGGCACGGCGGTGTCGAAGCTCGCGCGCAGCGTCGCGCCCTCGAGCAGATCGACCCGGTAGGCTTCCGACGCCTCGCCGAGCGGCACCTCGACCTGCTCCCAGCCATCCCCGCGGACCCGCGTCTGGCGGATCCAGGAGAGCGCGACGTCGCCGATCGCATCGCGTGCCCCGCGAAGATGCGCTGGCGCGAAGGGCAGCCGCCAGCGACCGGCGACGGTGAAATCCTGCGTGGTGAAGCGATCGGGATCGAAGGCGATGGCCAACGGCCCGACCCGCAGCGTGTGGGCCAGGCCGATCTCGGAGGGATCGAGATCGAGTTGGGGTGTCGCAGCGTCGATGCGCACGAAGCGTGCCCCTGCCGCATGACCGCGCGCGGCAAGATCCGACGTGCCGCCCTGCCCGCGCAGCAGTCCGGACACCCGCCAAAGCCCGGCGCCGAGCAATTCGGCCGAGCGGAACTGGATCACCTCGAAGCCATCCGCCTCGCTACCGATCGCCGCGATATTGCGCCCGTTCAGCGCCGCCTCGTCCGGCAGGCTCGCCAGCGCACCGACCGGCAATTCCACGTCGAGCGTGGTGGCAAGATCCCAGCGCCCGACCGGCCCCGGCGGCACGACCTCCGCGATGGTTCCGACCGTCGCTGCCTGCGGCACGATCTGGCGCAGCGGGAAGCCAGTTTCGGCCGAACCGATCGAAAGGCCGAAGGCGCCTGGCCAGGGAGCGGCGAACACCGCCACCCGCGCCGCCGTCGCTTCGCTGCCCGTCAGGGACGGCAGGTCGAGGACGATGACGTCGGGCGGGCCGGGATCGGCCGACCATTCCGGCGTGCCGGTCGTGCCGCCGCCGGCCGGAACCGGTGCGCCAAACGGATCGACCGTTCGCCCCTCGATGCGCCGCGCCAGGCCGTCCTCGACCTTGGTGACGCGAAAACTCGTTCGTCCCTCGGGCCGGAGCAGCGTCACGACATCGGCCGGCTCGATCGCCAGCCGGCTGTCGGTCAGCGCCAGCGACACCGTCTCGCGCCCGTCCCAAATTTCCTGCAGGCGCTGATCGGCGAGCGCGACGGCCAGCGCATCGTCGGTCACGATGCCGGTCGAAAGCGTCGCCTGCCGATGCCCCGCCGCCTCCAGCCGGCGCGAGGCAACGACCCGGTCGCGGTAATCGCCGGCGCCGTCGATGAAGCCGAAGGCAAGTTCGGCCGGCAACTCGGTTTCCTGCGCCCTGCGGATCGCGAGCAAGGGCTGCTCGCCCTCCTCGACGAGATCGGCCGTCGTCAGCGTCAACCTCGGCAGGCCGCGCCGGATGAAGCGGACGACGTCGCCTGATTCCGCTGCTTCGAAGCCGAGTGCTTCGGCGAGACCGTCTAGCGCCTGCCGGGCCGAGCCGACCCGGGCAATCACGAAGCCGTCGACCAGCCCGTCGAGATCGCCAACGCGATAGGGCTCGAAGCCATAATCCCGCAGAATGCGCTCGACCAGGCGGATGGTGGTCAGGTTGCCGAGCCGACCGTTCAGCCAGTGCCCAGTCTCCCAATTGCCGCCATCTGACCAGACTTCCGTCAGCTGCGGAAAGGCCGGATAAGGCCGCGCGTCCCAGGACCAGACATAGGTGCGCGAGGCATCGACCATCCGCCCTTCATAGACATCCGAGGCAGGATTGTTCGTCGCGACGAAATCGGCTGAGGCCGGGTCCCAATAGCCGAGCACAGCGGTGAGGAACCGCTCCTGCATCAGCGCGTCGCGGCTGCCATTGGAAAAATGCGGCAACCTGGCGCCGCCGACCTTCGGATCGGGAAAGACGTTCGGCTCGTTGGCGCCCTTGTCGATCGCGGCGCAGCCGATCTCGGTGAACCAGATTGGCTTCGACTTCGGCGTCCAGGCGGTTGCGATCGTCGCCTCGACGCCGCCCGGTCGGTCGAAATGCGGGTTCGACCACCAGTTCGCGAGATCCTTGTAGCGGAACACCCAGGGCTTGCCCGCGCCGCCATCGCTGATCGGCGAGCGGATCTGCGCCAAGCGGTCGGCGTCGCTCGCATAGTACCAATCAAAGCCCTCACCGCCGGCGATGTTGGCCCTGAGATAGTCGACGTCGCGGCCGCTCTCGGCGACCGCTGCGTCGAGATGGTCGAAACCGTCGCGCCAGTCGGACAAGGGGACGTAGCTATCGATGCCGATCGCGTCGATGGCATCGTCGGCCCAGAGCGGATCCAGATGAAAATGCACATCGCCCGAGCCATCGCCGGGCTGGTGGCCGAAATACTCGCTCCAATCGGCGGCATAGGTAATCTTTGCCGCCGGCAGGATCAGCCGCACATCGGCGGCAAGCGCCTGCAGCGCCGCGACGAAGGGATAGGTCGAGGCGTCGGAGCGCAGCGTCGTCAGCCCGCGCAATTCCGAGCCGATGAGAAAGGCATCCACCCCGCCGGCCGCCTTGCAGAGATGCGCCGCGTGCAGGACCATCCGCCGGTAGGTCCATTCATCCGGGCCGGAATAGTGCACCGCGCCGCCCGAGACGGAGAAATCCGTCCGCGCCGCCGTGCCGACGAAGCTGGCGATTTCGCTCGCGGCCGCCGCCGTCTTGTCCGGCGTGCCGTCACGGTCCGGTGCGATCGAGGCGGTGATCTCGCCGCGCCAGGGATAGGCCGGCTGGGTCGCGTCCCAATAGGGATGCGGCAGGTCATTGTCGGCGGGGATATCCATCATCAGGAAGGGATAGAAGGTGACGGCGATGCCGCGCGCCTTCAGATCCTGAATCGCGCGAATGACGCTGGCGTCTGAGGGCGTGCCGCCGAAGGCCGGCCGGTCATCGATACGGCTGACGGCTCGCGCCGCGGAGCGGTTCAGCCCAGCGACGCGCCACGCGGTCGGGCTCGTGACCGTCGAGTAATCCTCGACGCGCGGTGAAACGGTGCAGTGGCCGACGCGGAGATCGTCGCCAAACCAGGAGACGGCCAGTGCCGCCCGTTCGAGATGGGGGCAAAGCGCCTGCAATTCATAGATCGAGGCTTCCCAATCGGTGCGCGCGCCATCGACATGGCGGTTGATGGTAACGCGCCGGCCCCGCCCCTTCGACGTGTAGACCGGCAGCGGGTCATAAGCGAATTCCGACGCGCCGGGGATGATGACGACGGCGCGGATCTCGTCCTCGACGCCGCCGACCGGGCGGAATACCTCGAAGGAAAGCTGCGGCAGCCGGTTGCCATAGTCGCCGATCGGCAGGCGCTCGAAGACGACCATCGCCGTGCCGCGATAAGCCGGCGTTCCGGTCGTGCCCTGCCGGGCCTCGATCAGGCTGTCGGCCGGCTGGTCCTCCCCGCCCAGATGCACGCGATGGTGTACATCCGCCAGGTTGATCAGATCGCCATCGGCCCAGACGCGTCCGATGCGGGCGATCGGCCCCTCGCAGATGCCCACGGCGAAATTGGCATAATAGGAGTAGGTGGTGACGGTCGGGCCGCCCTTGCCGCCCTCCTCTTGCTTCACCTCCTGGAAGCGCGTCGCCCAGATGACCTGGCCGGCCAGCCGGGCGCGACCATAGACGCGCGGGATCGGCGTGCCCTCCTCCGAACGCTGCACCGAGAGATCGGAGAGGCGCGGCCCCTCGATGTTCTGGCCGAACAGGGTCTGGTCGACGGCATAGCCGGCCATGGCGCCGACCGCGCCGCCAAGGATCGCACCGACCGGGCCAAACAGGCCGCCGATCGCGGCGCCGGCCGCCTGCAGGACGAGGGTCGCCATCAGTCGGTCACTCCGGGAAAGCGGAAGGCAAAGGCGGCGCGCCGGCGCCACCAGGGCGAGAGAGCGGCGGTGGCGACGGCGGCGCCGTCATGCGCATGCAGGAAGCGATCCGGCGCAATCAGGATCGCCGCATGCTTGGCCGGCAGGTTTTCCCGCCAACGAAACAGCAGCAGATCGCCCGTCGTCGCCGCATCGAGCGGAACAGCCGCCATGTGCCGTCCGGCGGCCTCGGCCAGCGTGTCCTGCCCGCGCGCCTCGGCCCAGTCGGCGGTATAGGCCGGCACGTCTTCCGGCTCGCCGCCATAGAGCTCGCGCCAGACGCCGCGCACCAGGCCGAGGCAATCGCAGCCGACGCCTCGAAGCGACGCCTGGTGCCGATAGGGCGTGCCGAGCCAGGCCATCGCCGCCTCGACGATCGCCTGGCGGGAAGCCGGGTTTACCATTTCGATCCCCTTCCGAATCTGCGAGGTTCCGCCGGCTCACCGGGAACGAGGCTCCGCCATGCCCAGGCACACCGAAAACATGCGCGCCTTGCGCGAAACCCTGACCGGATTGACGCGCGAGACGGCGTGGCCGCAGAAGAACGAGGTCAGCCGCAACATCGACATCGCGATGTCCTATGTCGCCTGGACGCCGGCTGTCGGCGCCGCCGCGACCGATACGGCGGCCCGTTGCTTCGAGGTGCTGCAGATCGTCAGCCGCGCTTCGTCCGACGAGGCCAAGCGCGCCAGCGCCATCCAGGACGGCCTTGCCGCGATCGATGAACTGGAGCGCGTGCTCGACGCCGCGGCCTGAAGCTACAACCGCCCGCCATTGTTGCGGCTGCCATTGCGGGCATAGCCGAGCGCGAAATCATTGCCCGGCATGTGCGGAAAGCCGCGAAAGTTCAGGCGATTGCCGAATTTCTCGCGGCAGGTATCGAAGCGCTTGTCGCAGCCGGCCGTGACGGTGAACGTGTCGTCGGGCTCGATCGCGCCGGTCATGGCGTTCCAGAGCTCGATCGTCGGCTGGCCTGCGACATCGCGCCGCGACTTGACCACAGCGCGGCGGCCGGTATTGACGCCGCCAACCCAAGTAAGCGTGCCGCGCTCGAACCAGCCGGCGGCAAACGCTTCCAGCCCGGCAATTGTGAACCGCCTGCCGTCCTGCGCGGCCACCACCGTCCCGCTGCCGCGAAAGGCGGGATCGTCGAGATCGACCCTGCATCTGGCATCACCGAGATCGGCGTCGCAGGGGGCGCGAAACACCCGTCCCTGCGGTTCGTCCAAGCCGGCGGCGAGACCACGGATCTCGACCCGGAAGGCGCCATCCTCGCGCAGCACCTCGCCGATATGGCCGACGCGGAGCAGCAGCCGCTCCTCCGGCGCCGACCAGTTGACGAGAAACGTCTCGATCCGGGCGTGGTCGAAGGCGCCGGCGGCAAGTTCTGCCTCCGACAGCCGGTCCGAGATCAGCGCACCGGCGACCTCCATGCCGCCCGTGACCATGCCGGTCTCGGCGCTGGCCTCGCTGGCGGAAAGGCCCGTCGCCGCCTCGTAGGTGACGCCGTCCAGCACGAGGTCGCGATCATGATCGGTGAAGCCGAGCACGACGCCGTCCTTCCGCTGCAGCCGCCAGGCGTGGCAAAGCGTCGAGGCGTCGCCGGCCAGATGCGCCGCGAGATCGGGAGGAAGCGTCCTCATGGCCGGATCTCCACGATCGGGATCGACGGGATTTCGCCGGCCTCGAAGGCGGCGAGATTGATCAACAGTTGGTCGGTATCGAAGCGCACCGGCACGTCGAAGCGGAAGCCGGCGGTGACGATCGCGCCCTCGGCCGGCGCCTCAGCGAACGTGACCAGCCCGGTCGCCGGGTCGACGGCGAAGTCCTCGGTCGCGACGCCATCCACCGCCACGCGGACGCTGCCTTCGACCGGCTTGGCGATCGCCCGCTCATAGGGCGCATGCAGCGCGCCGTAGGTCTTCTTCAACTGAAACACCGTCGTTTCTTCGTCGCCAGCGCCAAGCACCTGGTCGGTCGGCGCCGGCTCCGTCCCCGGCGGTGCGGAGGCGTCGTCGGCTCGGTCGCGCCAACGAAACCCGAACAGTTTTCCGCGCCGCTCCTCGAAGAAGGCGATCACCTGATGCAGGTCGGCGAGCGAGCGCACGCCATAGCCGGCGTCATAGCGGCGGCGCGATTCCGCCCAGCGCGCATTGCGCCGCTCGCTGCCCGAGCCAAGCGTCACCACCTCGGTGCGCCGCTCCGGCCCGCCGGAGGAACCGAAGGCGATGTTGGTCGGGAAACGGATTTCGTGAAAGGCAGGGATCAGCGGCATCAAAGCCCCCTTCTGCCGCGACCGACGGCGCGCGCCAGCGTCGCGGCGACATGCGCCTCGGACTTTCTAAAACTCTGGGCGTCCGGCGTCTGGATGGCGATGTTGACCGTCACCGGCGCGCCGCCGCCCGAAACGCCCAACCGCCCGTCAGGGCCGCGTGAAAGCGGCATGATGGCCTCGGCCCCCGCCTCGCCCATCAGGCCGAGCCCGCCGGACAAGGGAAAATAGGTCGGGCTGGCGACGACGCCGCCCTTGGCGAACGGCTTTACCCCGCCGAGCGAGCCGACCAGGCCGGAGAGCAGCCCGCCGATGCCGCTTTCGATCGGCTTCAAAGCGGCGTTGAGCGCCATCGTCGAGAAGCGCAGCGCAAGGTTTCTGAGGATGTCGTCGAATTCCTTGCCGCCGACCACCGCATCGCGAAACGCCCGGCTGATCGCGCCGGAAAAGCCGTCGGCCTGCTTGGCAAGGCCATCGAGCGAGGCGGTGAAGGCGGAGGTATCGGCCGTGATACGCACGGAAAGTTCGTCGATTGGCGTGGTCATGATGGCTCCTGGTCGAACAGACGGTCGCCTCCACCGGTACACGCATGTATAGTGACGAAAGGACCAGCTCTATCGGGGGTTATGAATGCTGAATCTGAAGGCCATTTGCTTCTCGGCCATGATCATTCTGGGCGGCGCATACCAACACGCTCATGCGACCGAGCCAACGACCGACCAGAAAATTGAGACCCTGATGAAGGGGATTGACTTCGATCAGCAAAGACATCGTCTGCTGGACCAGATCTTCAACGCCTTGAAAGCAACAAATCTAGAAATCCCTCAGTCGTTCATGGACAGAGCGACGTCAATCATGATGGAGAATTACGAGGACGTTTTCTCCAATCAAGATCAGGCAATCATCGAGATATACAAGTCGGTATATTCTGAAGCAGAAATTGACGCCATGTACGACTTCTACAGCACACCTGTTGGACGCCAAATCCTGGACAAGAATTCAGCTATTGCCAAAGAAATAACGGAATACTCGCTTCCAAAGTCGGTAGAATTCATACAGAAATCGATGAGCAAGATTCAGACGGATCCGGAAATCCAAGAAATAATCCGCGAAGCTCGTCAGAAGAAGCAATGATTCCAGGCGAGGGGCTAGTGATCCGGGAACCGCCGCATCAAGTCGTCAAGACGGGTGCGGTCCATCGGGGCATGGGTCCGGCCGGTCAGGCCCTCGATCGCGGCGGAGAGTTCGCGCGGCGTCAGCGCCCAGAATTCGCGGCTCGACAGCCTGAGCACGCCAAAGCCGATCGCCATCGCCTCGCGCCAGGGAAAAGGCGCCGGATCCTTTCCCGAGGCAAGCAAGCCCCTCACCCCGACCCTCTCCCGGTTTCCGGGAGAGGGAGCCGACCGAGGCTCGGGCGAGACGTCATGCTTACCGCCTTCATTGGAGGAGAAACACGATGTCCCAAATCGCGAGCAGTTCTGATCGGCCATTGCGTCCTCTCTAGTCGCCCCCGCCGCCGATGATAATCAACTCCTTTGCCCGACGCCTGGGATATGAGCGGCCGACTTGATACGTCAAATCCACCGATCTGATCGCCGCCCAACAATAGAGGTCGCGAGCCTCCGAATTGTCGTTCAACGACAAGATGAAGCGACCGCGAATATTCCTCAGACAATCCGCGAGGCGAGTGTGATCAGCCCGTTCGAACATACCTCGACCATATACATGCTCAGTCCCTAAGTAGGGTGGATCGAGGTAGAATAGCGTTTTTGGCCGGTCCCAGCGCTCAATGAATTCTTGCCACGGTAAGCATTCAATCCAAACCCCAGACAACCGCTCGTGAACGGCCTTTAGTGCGAGAGCAAGCTTGGTGATGTCAAACCTGGCCGAACTGGCGGCATCTATGCCGAAGGTCCGCCCTGAGACCTTACCGCCAAAGGACAAACGCTGAAGGTAGAGAAAGCGCGCGGCACGCTCCAAGTCAGTCAGTGATTCCGGTTCCTGGGCCGCCAATCGTTCGAATTCAGTTCGACTCGTGAGCTGCCACTTCAGAATGTCCATGAATGCCTGATAGTGGCGCTGCAAGATCCGGAATAGCGTCGCCACGTCACCGGACGCGTCATTCACAACCTCAGTTTTTGGCACCAGGCGACGCCTGAGAAAGACGCCGCCCATACCCAAAAAGGGTTCGGCGTACACACTGTGCGGAGCGGCCTCGATCTCGTTGATGATCCGCTTGGCTAACTGCCTCTTGCCCCCAATGTAGCCCGCAACCGGCTGAACCGGATTGATATTTCGAAACTCTGAAAGATCCATATCGATTAACATCCCGGTCTGCGGTTGCATAACTGCATACACATACGAATGCCGGTACGGCGCAAATTGGCTCCGGTCCGTGCTTTACAAGCGAATAACGGCCCCGATCCGCCGGCTGCCGTGAGCTGAACAAGCGTCTTGCTTGCCGGCCTTCCCGCGCATGCCGTCATCCTGCCGCCCCGCACTCACCCCCCGCCCCCGCCAAACGTCGCGCCCAGAAGCTCCGACACGATCGCCGCGAACCCCGCCGCACCGTTGGGAGCCCGCATCGCCGCGACCTGGTGGTCGTCTATGCTTTCTCCCGCGCCGCGGAGGCCGGCGCCGAGGATGCGGATCGCATCCCTGGCCGAAAGCCGGCCCTCGCCGAAACGGGCGGCCAGTGCCGAGAGGTCCTCGGCGCCGAAGGCGGCCTCCAGCTCGGCCAGCGCGCCGAGCGTCAGGCACAGCGTGTGCGGCCGGCCGTCGAGTTCGGCCTCGATCTCGCCGCGATGCCGGTTCGCCATCACGTGGCCGCCGTGAACTGGATCAGGCCGGCCGATTCCAGCGCGATCTCATAGGTGACCGCGCCGTCATGCTCGCCGGAATAATCCAGCGCGGTGAGCTGGAACGGTCCGGCCAGCGTGCCGAAATCCGGCACGATCAGCTGGAAATCGCGGATCGCGCCGTCGAAGAACAGCGTGCGGATCGCGGCGTCGGTCGCCGCGTCGCGAAAGATGCCCGATCCGGAAACGCTGGCGCGACGGACGCCGGCGCCGGCGAGCAGTTCGCGCCAGCGGCCGGCCGAATCCGTGTCGGTAATGTCGACCGTCTCGGCGTTGAGCGCGAAGCGCCGGGTCCGCATTCCGGCCACCGTCGAAAAATCGCCGGAGCCGGTGGTGTCGATCTTCAGGAGCAAATCCTTGCCCTTCTGCGCCGTCATCCTCTATCCCCTTCTCATTCGCTGAACCTGTTTCACCCGCCTGGGAGCCGCCGCCGATGCCTCGAATCGAAGTCGTCCGCGCCGGCGAGAGCGACATCCCGTTCATCGTCGCGACCGAGCGGCGGCCGGGTTTCGAAAAGCTGGTCGGCCGATGGGAAACGGCGCAGCACGCCGAGGCGATGACCGAACCGCGCTATGCCTATTTCCTCGCCCGCGCCGGCGAGGATGGCGGCGAGCCAAAGCCGCTCGGCTTCGCGCTGCTGCGCGACTGGGACTCGCCCGAGCGGTCGACGCTGCTGAAGCGGATCGCCGTCAGCGAGCCGGGCCAAGGCGTCGGCCGCGCGCTGCTCAGGGGGCTCATCGAGCGTGTCTTCACCGAGACGAAGGCGCACCGGCTGTCGCTCGGCCTGTTCCCGCACAATCTGCGCGCCCGCCGCGCCTATGAATCCGTCGGCTTCCAGGCCGAAGGCGTTTCGCGCGGCAGCGCCTTTGTCGGCGGCGAACATCACGACGAGCTGGTGATGGCGATCCTCAGGCCCGACTGGCTGGCGAGAAAAGGCTAGTCCTCGACCAGCGCCGCGAGGCGCAGGACGCCGTGCTCGGTGATGCCGTCCGGATCCAGCCGGACCTCGGCATAGGTAACGCGGATCAGCACCAGCGAAGGACCGTCCATCGCAAGCGGCGCGTCATGCAGCAGCCGCATCAGATGGCCGAGGATTGCCCAGGCCTCGCGCTTGCCGATTGCCCGCGACCAGACATGCAGGGTCAGGCTGACCTCGCCGCCCGCCTCGCCATCGCTCGACCAGTCGGCCTGCCCGGTTTCGCCCAGCGTCACCGAAGGAAAGGCGAGGCCACGCGGCGCGCCGTCATGGATGCGGTCCCCCACCAACGCCCCGAGGTCGCCATCGGCGAGCAGGCTGGCGACGATCGCCACCTGCAGTTCGAGCGCGGCTGTCATCGCGACCTCCTTCTCAGGCGGTTTAGCGCCGGCGCGATGACGGGCTTCGCCGCCTCACGAAGCGCGCCGAATTCGCGGGCGAAGAGGGTTTCGCCGGAAAGGGTGATGTCGAGGGAATGGCTGGAATGAGACACGGTCCCTGAAGGAGGAGTGCTTTCGTCACCGCTCCCTGAGGGAGAGGTCGACGCGCGGAGCGCGGCGGGTGAGGGTTTAGGGACCTCTCCGGAAAGGCCGTAAACCCTCACCCGGTCTTGCGGGCCGACCTCTCCCTCAGGGAGAGGTGAAGGTTCGGTGCCTTCTGAATTCGTCTCCTCCAGCGCCTGCCTCAGCCTTTCCGCATTGCGCTGCAAGGCCTCGGCGACAGCGGGGTCGACAGCCTTGCGCAGCGCCGAGGCCAGCGCCTGGCCCGTGAGGGCGCGCGCGTTCATGGCCTTTCCTCCACCGCTTCGAGCACGAGAAAGCGCCGGGTTTCGTCCGGGTCGCGCCAGGCCTCGATGCGCAGCACGCGTCCGCGATGCACGACCCGCATGCCGCCCTCGACATCGGTGCGGTGGCGCATGGTGATGCGGTGCGTGACGCGGGTCGCGAGCCGGTCGGCGGCGAAAATCTCGCCGGCCGCGACCGGCTCGATGGCCGCCCAGAGCGTCGCGACCTCTACCCATTCGACCGTCGCGCCACCGCTGCCATCGGCGGTGCGGACGGGTCGTTCCAGCGCGACGTGGCTCGAAAGCTGGCCGGGATCCAGACCGTTCACAGCGAACGCACCCGATAGGGCGCGACCAGCGCCTCGAAACCAAGCGGCGCGACGTCGCCGGCTCGGTCGAAGCCAACGGCGCCGCGATGTTCATACCAATGCGCCACCAGCATCAGGATCGCCTGGCGCAGGGCCGCGGGTACGGCGAGGCTGGAGACGCCATAACCGACGGTGACGTCGATCTCGATGCCGTTGTCGTAGAGCGGCGCCTGCGGCCGAAGCTTCGCCACGATGCGCGGCGGCAGGCGGGCGGCGTCGACGCGGTAGGCCTCCGCCTCGAGGACCTGCGCCGCGCCGACGATGTCGTAGAGCGTGATGCTTTCCACGGAGATCAGCGGCGCGAGGGGAAGCTCGATCGCCCGGCCGGCCGGCCATTCGTCGAGATAGATGCGCCATCCCTGCGCGATCAGCTTGCGCCGCGTCTCGCTTTCAACATGGGTGCGCGCCGCCAGGATCGCCGCCTGCAGCAGGCTGTCCTCCTCGGTGCCGTCGACGCGCAGATGCGCCTTCACATCGGCCAGCGACACCGGCTCGGTCGCCGGCGCGGAAATCAGCGCCACGGTCATGATGGCTCCTTGCGGTGAGGTGTTTTGGATGAGGAGGAGCGGCGCCCGCCAGGGCGAAGCGCCGCTCCAGGCCGGCTCCGGCGGGAGGGGACCGGGGCCGGCTATCACGCACCTCCGCCGTCATCCCGGACGCAGCGAAGCGAAGATCCGGGATTCATTCAGCCGGGGAATCGGGAGGTTCGCTTCCCGTTGAACCCAGCTGCATGGATCCTCGCTTTCGCGAGGATGACGGCGGAGGGGTGGACGACATGGAGGCATGTAGAACGCACGAACCCTCACCCCGCCCCTCTCCCGCCTCGCGGGAGAGGGGGAAGGAGAGCTCCGGCTTTCGGGGGCCCTGCCTACTCCCCTGCTAAGGGAGTGGATGGGTCTTTGCTTCCTAGCTCGTGCCGAACTTCAGCAGCTTGATCGCGTCAAAATCCTGGACGCCGCCGCCGACGCGCTTGGTGGTGTAGAAGAGGACATAGGGCTTGGCGGAATAGGGATCGCGCAGCACGCGAACACCGAGGCGGTCGACGACGAGATAACCACGCTTGAAATCGCCGAAGGCGAGCGACAGCGAATTGGCGGCGATGTCGGGCATGTCCTCGGCCTCCGTCACCGGGAAGCCCATCAGCGACGCCTCGCCGCCCGCCACCGCCGCCGGCTGCCAGAGATAGTGGCCGTCGGCGTCCTTCAGCTTACGGATGGAAGCCTGGGTGCGGCGGTTGAGCACGAAGCGTGCATTGGCGCGATAGCCTGATTTCAGCGTGTAGATCAGGTCTACCAGCACGTCGGAGGGATTGCTGGAGGGGAGCGCACCGGACGCGCCCGTCACGACATAGCCAAGCTTGCCCCAGGCCCAGCTCGCCTCGGCGGCCGTGGTGTAGGCGAGAAAGCCCTTCGGCTTGTTGGTGCCGTCGCCGGAGACGAAGGCGGTGCCTTCCTGCGCCGCGAAGGCGCTCTCCACCTCGGCGGCGATCCAGTCATCGATGTTGACGGCGCTATCGTCGAGCAGCGCGGCGGTTGCCGCCGGCATGGCGTAGAGCTCCATAGCCGGGAAATCGAGCGCGGCGATGGTGGGCGACGTGGTCTGCGAGCGGCTGTCGGTCTCGCCGGCCCAGCCGACCGCCGGGCCGGCGGTCATGAAGGGCTTGCGATACGTGCCGGAAGAGACCTGCCGCACATCGGCGATAGCGCGGATCGGCGAGATGGCGGCGAGGCGCTTGCCGATCTCGGTCTCGGTCTCGATCGGCACGAGATAGCCGCCATCGGCATTCGAACCGGCCGAAAGCGCCTTCTGTTCCAGCTTGCGAAACCCGTCCTCGTCGCCGCCGCGCACATAGCTCTCGAACGCCTGCTTGTGCTCGGAAGGCCGCGCCGCGCCACGCTCGGCCGAAAGCGGCGGGCGGCGCCCCTTCAGCGTCAGCTCGTCCAACGCCTTGTTGATGCGGTCGAGCTTGTCGGTGGTGACGACGTCGGCGGTGAGCTTGGTCTCGATCTCGGAGAGCCGCTCATCATTGGTGTCCTTGAACGCCTCGAAGGCGCGCATGAAGTCGTCGAAGGCGGCGGAAACGTCGCCGCTTTCGGCAGCCTTGGCCTCGGGGGCAGAGCCGGAAATCTCGGTCATCGATTTGTCCTTGTCGGGTGGAGGGAACGGGCGGCCCGGCGCATCCGCGCGGCCAGGCCGGTGGTCTTGACGCTCGAAACGCGGGCGTCGGGCTGCATCGGGAAGGTGACGACCGAGATCTCCCAGAGGTCGATCTCAAGCAACTTGCGGATGCCGGCCGACCGGTCGGCGCGCGCCTTGACGGTCTTGAAGCCGATCGAGAGCCCGTCGAGCGCGCCGGCTCGCATCAGGCTCGCCACCTCGCGCCCCCGCGCCACGTCGGCCATCAGCCGGCCGCGCACAAACAGGCCGCGCGGATCCTCGCGGATCTCCATCCAGACGCCGATCGGCTCGGCCGGATCGTGCTGGTAGAGCATGCGGATGCCGGCAGCGCCCCGCGCCCCAATCGAGCGTTTGAACGCGCCGGGCAGCACGAGATCGCCCGAGAGGTCGGCGGTGCCGAACAGGCTGGCATAGCCGGAAAACACCCCTTCGCCATCGACGCCGGAGAGGTCGGCGGCGGCGAATTTGGTCTCGAGCGCAGGCGCGGAAGAAAGGGTCATGCGGTCTCCTTCGCGGAAAGGTCCGCGTGGAAGGGGGAGTCGGATCAATGGTTTGGCGTGAATGGTTTCGAGGTTGATTTCACCCTCGCCGTTGTCCCGGGCGGCGACCCAGGATCCATTCAGCCGGCGCCTCGGGCGCCGAGACGTTTATCCAGAAGCCGACCAACCCGGCTGCATGGATCTTCGTCTCCGCGAGGATGACGCCGGAGATGGGATGGGCGGCGGCCTCGACCAAACTTCGTCGGGCTGCACACCCTCGTTGCGTCCTTCGAGACGGCCCTTTGGGCCTCCTCAGGATGTTGAGGTTCAGCGCTGCGCGGCGTCCGGAGAGAGGCCCAAACCGGCTGGCGCACTAGCTCCGCGCCAGGAGCCTCTCCAGCGCGCCGGCGAAATCGCGGAACACCTTGCGGTGGTCGGGTGCAAGGCGTTGCAGGATGCGGTTCAGCATCTGGGTCATGCTTCACTTCCTCCAATGTGCGCTCCGGGCCGCCCCCGCGCTCGCCGTACCAGCGGCGCTCGACGCCTGCCCCTTACTCGCCGTTCGATCGGCGCGTTGTGCCTGTCCCATGCTCGCCGTCATCCTCGCGCAGGCGAGGATCCATTCCCCCCAAGCCTTGGGAGGTTCGCTCGGGTCCGAGCCTGCAGGGCCAATCACGACGGCTGCATGGATCCTCGCTTTCGCGAGGATGACGCCGGTGGGTGTATGGCCGGATGCAGGTAGCATCTGGGCCATCTTTACTCGCACATGGCGAGCCGTCACCCGCGGGCAGCGGAGAAAACCCCCGCGCTCAGAATCCCTTAGCGCCGGTCGTTGAAGAACCGATTCAGCCGGGCGATCTCGGCCACGAAGTCGTTGAACCGGCGGTTTGAGCTGGCCAGTTCGCGCAGGGCCCAGACCAGCAAGGCGCTGGCACCGGAGGCCCAGAGAAACAGCGCCAGATGCGCCAGGTCGCCCCGGCTGGCAAAGACGCGGGTCAAGTCGTCCACCCCTCGTCTCCTTCTCCATTCGCAGGCCCCGAACCCGTCGCGCCATAACCGACCGCCTGGCGCTTCTCGTCGCGGGTCAGGAAATCGGCGGCGGTGATACGGCTCCAGAGTGCCGCCCGTTCCACCGACAGCGCCTCGACCGCGTCGGCGTCGAAGCCGAGCCAGATCGCACCGGGATAATGCGGCCCGAGCCAGGTGGTGAGCGCGTCGGCGGTACGGCCGACCAGCGGCAGGACCGTCTGCCGCCAGAACACGCGGTTGGCCTCGGCATAATTGGCGAAAGTGTTGTCGCCGGGAATGCCAAGCAGCATGGGCGGCACGCCGAAGGCGAGCGCGATCTCGCGCGCCGCGCCGTTCTTCGCCTCGATGAAATCCATGTCGTGCGGCGTCAGCGCCATCGAGGTCCAGTCGAGCCCGCCTTCGAGCAGCAGCGGCCGCCCGGCATTGACCGCGCCGGTATAATTCGCCTCGAGCTCGCGCTTCAGCCGCTCGAACTGATCCTGCGAAAGATTGGCGCCGCCCTCGCCGCGATAGACCAGCGCGCCGGAAGGGCGCGCCGCATTGTCGAGCAGCGCCTTGTTCCAGGCACCGGCGGCATTGTGCAGGTCGAGCGCGATGGCGGCCGCTTCCAGCGGCGCGAAGCCATAGTGATCGTCGAGGGGATGATAGAGACGCAGATGCAGGACCGGCGATGCGCCATCCTCGACGGAAAAGCGCACCGTCCGCCCGGCGACGGAATATTCGTAGGCCTCCGGCCAGCCGTCCGGGCCCGGCACGACCTTCATGCGGTCGGGCCGCAGCGCATGCAGTTCGGCCGGATCGCCGCCCAGTTGCACCAGCTCGGCATAGGCGTTGCCGGAAACCAGGAGGTTGCCATAGAGCGCCTCCAGCCAGGCGGTGCCGGACTGGCGGCCGTTCGGCCGGGCAAGCAGCGCCAGCAGCGGGTGATCCGGCCGCTCGGCCTCGCCCTCATAAGCCAGCCACGGCACCGAAGCGGCGGCTTCCGCGATCATCGTCACGGCGCGATAGACGATGGCGTTCTTGATGTAGCCTTCGCGGGCAAGGCTGGCGAGATCGCGCGCGGTCCAGACGGGCCGCCCCTGCCCTTGCAACGCGATCAGCGGCCCGGTGCGCGAGGCCTTCGCTTCGGGCACGGCGACGCGGCCGCCGAACAGGCGGTTAAAGAGGTTCGGCTTCATGGAGTCTCCGATCGAAATCGCTTTTGCGCGCCGCTCTCCGGCGTAGGCAAGCGGGCGAGCCAAGGCCCCGGTTCACAACCTGAATTTTTCCACGCCGGCGGACACAACCATTCGCCGTTGCAGCCGGGGCTCTTGCGTTCTCGTCTGCCAAATGAACTATGGACGCAGTACTTTCGGAAGGAGGGCCGGCACGGATTTGCCTGCGCGCCTGCCCACGCCATCCCGACGGATATGCCGGTCCGGGCACAATTCCGGACGCAAGAGGACTATTCGGTGCTCGACTTCGCCTCGCTCCTCGTCGCCATCGGATTTTCCACGGCCTTTCTATCGGTCATCCTGCTCGCCGCCTGGAAAACGTCGCGGCGGGACGGCTTTCTGCTGACCTGCGCCACCGGCGCGCTGCTGATCGCGGTCAGCGTCGGCCTGTCGGTTCTGGACAGGCTTCAACCTTCCGTCTGGTTGCTGGCAATGGCCCTGACGCTGCTGATGTCCGGCACGGCCAACCTCTATGGCAGCGCCGCGCAATTCCGGCTCGGCAGTTCGCCCTGGCGGCGGATCGTGGTGGCGAGCCTGATCCCGGTGGTGCTGACGCTGGCGCCGCTTATGCCGGGCTATAGCGGGATCGCCTATGCCATCAGCTTCCTGAGCACGGCCGTTCTGCTCTTCCTGACCTCGCACCAGTTCTGGCTGGCGCGCGCCCAGGCGCCGATGACGACCCTCACCATCGCCTCGCTCTATTTTGTGGTCGGTCTGTCCTTCCTGCCCCGCGCGGTGCTGGTCCTGGTCAGGGACGGCATCGTCGTTGCCGGACGGCCGCAGAACTGGGCGCAGGACCTGTCCATCATGCTGGTGATCGGCTCGATCCCCGCGCTCGGCGCGTTGACCATGGCGCTGAGCCAGATCCGCACGGCGCAGGCGCATCGGCGCGAAGCGCTGACCGACCCGCTGACGGGGCTGATGAACCGGCGCGCCCTGTTCGACGCGCAGCAAGGTGGCCTGGCGCCGGCGAGCGTCGTGGTCCTCTTCGATATCGACGAGTTCAAATCCATCAACGATTCCCATGGCCATGCGATGGGAGATCGCGTCATCGTCCTGTTCGCGACGGCGCTGAAGGACAACCTTCCCGCCTCGGCCCTGGCCGCCCGGATCGGCGGCGAGGAGTTTGCTCTGATCCTGCGCGACACGACGCTGGAAACGGCAGCCCGGCATGCCGACGAAGTCCGCCGCCGCTTCGTCGCCCTGGTGCGGGCGGAAGCCGATTTGACCTGCACCGCCAGCGCCGGCATCGCCGGCACGGGACCGCATGCCGCCCATGCCGATCGCGTCCTGGCGGAAGCCGACCGCGCGCTCTACGACGCCAAGCGGGGCGGACGCGACAGGGTCGTCATCGCGCAGCCCCAGGCCGAACGCCCGCCGGTCGCCAGAGCCGACACGGCCTTCCGCGGTTCCGCCGGCTAGTTGCCGTCGAGCGCGATGTCGGCGTGCTTCTGGTTGGTGAACAGCAGCGACGGGTGCAGTTCTTCCAGTCCGTCATAGGGGTTGGCGTGAATGGCCAGGATCCACAGGCTCACCGAAGCGGTGATGGCGTAGATCGCCAGCGCCCGCCTGCCGGCCAGCTTGCGGTCGGCATGGGTCGCCGCGATGGTGATCGCCGTCAGCAGCGTCAGGAACATCACCAGGTACCATTTGTAATAATCGATCGAGGTGTTGCCGACCGCGAGGCGCATGTTGCGGGCGTCCTGCAGGTTGCTGAGGTCGTGGATCGCCTGCGAAATCAGCAGACCTGGCGCGTTGCCGCGCGCCAGATCCGCGATCTCGCCGCGCAGATCGTGCAACGCCTTCTCAACCTGCTCGTCGGGCAGAACGTTCTTGCCCTCCAGCCATTCGCGCATCGCCACCTGCTTGCGATAGGTTAGGATGCCATCGTTCAGCTTGGGCGAATTGAGAATATCCGGCTCGGCGCTGCGCAGCAGGCGGATGATCGACGAGCGCTCCATGCTCGCCGCCTGATCCGCCCTGGAATTCACCGCCCAGATATCGGCGGCGATGAAACCGAGCGACAGCGCCCAGGCGGTCGCGATCGTGCCGAGAAAGGCGGATTGCGGGATCGAGAGAATGTCGCGGCTGGCATGCTTCGACAGGAAATAGAGAGCGAGCCTTCCCGCCAGATAGAACGTCAGTCCGAAGGCGGTGAACAACACGAACAGCATCGGTGCCGAGAGTTGGGAGGCCTGCTCCATCGATAGTTCCCCATTGCATGCGTCCGACAGGATCGGGACCGTCGCCCACGCGCGGCGACGGGCGCCGGCACGCGGCTTCTGCCTGATGCTTCAGGGGATTCGCCTTGCAAGACAACCGGCCTTCCGATCCCGCAGCCAAACGTCGCTTCACATGCTCCGGATCCTCGGCTCGCCCGGCGCGCGCAGCATCAGCGCGGTCAGCGCCCAGACCAGCGCGTCGAGCCGGTCCGGCGAGCGGCCATGGGCCAGGCCCTCCGGGCCGAAATCCGCCATTTCATCCTCCAGCGCCGGGAACGTCCCGGCATGGCGCACCCGGCCCTGCGCATAGAGCGCGGCCACCGGTTCGGCCCGCAGATATTTGCCACGCGTCGCGCGCACCGAAGTCACCGGCACGGCCGGATCGACCTCGTTGATCACGCTCGCCACCATGTCGCCGCCCTGGTTGACCTCGGCGACCAGCAAATCCGCATCAAGCGCCCGGTAAAGCCCGACCGCGACGGAAGCCCAGGCCGCCGGCTTCACCTCGGCGAGGCTCCGATCCGCCAGGACATAGGCGTTGCCATCCTCGGCCAGGCCGCAGGCGACGATGCCACAGGCATCCGCCCCCTTGCGCCGCGAGGCGGGCGGATCGACCGCGACCGCGATGCGGACGAGATCCGGCGCGCGGTCGACGCGCTGGCGCTCGATCTCGTCGCGGCTCCACAGCGCATCGGCGCGATCCTCGATCCATTCGCCGTCGATCTCCTGCCGGCCGAGCCGGGTGCCGCGATAGCGCCCAACGACGCGCTCCAGGAAGCCCGGCGCCAGATTGGCGAGGTTGGCCGAGGTGCCGGCGCGGGTAATCACGGTCCGCTCGGCGGAAAGCAGCCGCTTCAACAGCGGGATCGGGCGCGGAGTCGTGGTGACGAGCTGGCGGGGCATGTCGCCCAGCCGAAGGCCGAATTGCAGCATGTCCCAGCAGGCCTCCGGATAGCGCCATTTGCCCAGTTCGTCCGCCCAGGCCGCCTCGAATTGCGGACCGCGCAAACTCTCCGGGTCCTCCGACGAAAAGCACAGCGCCAGCGCGCCATTCGGCCATTCCAGCCGGCGGCGCGACGGCTGCCAGCTCGGCCGCTCGTGCCGGCGATGCACGGAAAGCAGCCCCGAAACCCCTTCGATCATCACATCGCGGACATCGGCCAAGGTCTCGCCGATCAGGGCGATCCGCCCGACGGGCGACGCGGCAAAGCCCGGACGGCCGGCGGCAAGGCCGCGGATCCATTCGGCCCCGGCGCGGGTCTTGCCGGCGCCGCGCCCGCCGATCATCAGCCAGGTGAGCCAGTCGCCCTCGGGTGGATACTGGTCGTCGCGGGCCCAGAAGTCCCAATCATGCTGGAACGCCTCGATCTCCTCCGGCCGCAACCCCGCCAGCAGGCGGGACGGCCGCATCCCCCGCTGCATCGAGCTGTTCCAGGCGCGCCTGAAGCCGCGCCCGGAGGGCCTCAATGTCGACGGGGGCGGCATCGGCGGCATCGTCCGTTCCTTCCCGCAGCTTTCCCAGCGTCTCGAGGGTGCGCGCCAGCACGGAGAGCGTGCGCGCGTCCTTCTCCTCGACGCCGCCCTCGCCATTGGCGAAGCGCATTTCGAGCTCGGCGACCTGCTTTTCAAAGGTCCGATAAAGCCGCGCCACCAGCTTCTCCTCCGCCGCCCCGTCCGGCAGCGGCGGCGCCTCGCCCGGCCGCAGCCAACCCTGCCGGTCCGCCCGCTTCGCCACCGCGACATGGCTGACGCCATAAGTCGCGGCGATATCGCGAAGCGGCAGCGCCGACGTCTCATAGGCGACGCGCACCGCCGCCCACTGATCGAGGCTCAGTTCCGGCATATTTTTCATGGGCCTCGATTGGGGGAACGGTGTTGGCTGACGGTGGTGGCCAAGCGCTCGCAGGCGGCTCACCCCACTCGCCGTCATCCCCGCGAAGGCGGGGACCCATGCAGCTGAGCATCCGGGAGGTTCGCACCTCCTAGAACCCGGCTGGATGGATCCCCGGTCAAGCCGGGGATGACGGCGAGACTTGGAAGGCAGGGGATCTGAATTGGGGAGCCTTTGAGCGCCCGCATCCGCTGAACGCAACTCTTCGACTATGCCTGAACCCTACCGGAGCAGCGCCTCGCTGTCAAGGACTATTTTCCTATCCATCGAGACATTCCCTTCCGGCCCGGCAGCAACAGCTTCGTGCAACCGGCACCAGACAAGCGCGCCGCCCTGCACTATCCTGCCGCCAAATTCCAAGCATCCCTGGGAGGGGAACCCTGATGAGCGACCTGCCGAGCTTCGACCTTACCGGCCGTACGGCCCTTGTCACCGGCGCCGCGCGCGGCCTCGGCCGCGCCACCGCGCTGGCACTGGCCGCCGCGGGCGCGGATGTGGCGCTCGGCCTGCGCGACGCGACTTCCGATGCCGGGCTGGTTGCCGAAATCGAGGCGATGGGCCGCCGCGCCGTCCCGCTGCAGATGGACGTGCTCGACCTGCCGCAGGCCTATTCGGCGGTCGACGCTGCGATCGCCGCGCTCGGCCAGATCGACATCCTGGTCAACAATGCCGGCGGCGGCACGATCGGGCCGGTCGAGGACTTCCCGGAGGCGGATTTCGACTTCACGATCAACCTGACCGTCAAATCGACCTTCTTCCTGTCGCAATATGTCGGTCGCCACATGATCGAGCGGAAGACCGGCGCGATCATCAACATGGGCTCGCAGGCCGGCGCGATCGCCCTGCCCGGCGAGGCGATCTATTGCCTGAGCAAGGCGGCGGTCAGCCACATGACAAAGTGCTTCGCGGTCGAATGGGGCAAGCACAATGTCCGCGTCAATTGCGTGGCGCCGACCTTCATCCGCACCGATGGCACGGCCGACATGCTGTCCGATCCGGAATTCCACGCCGACGTGCTGGAGCGCATCGCCGCCCTGCACCGGATCGGCCAGCCCAAGGAAGTCTCCGGGGTCGTCGTCTTCCTCGCCTCCGACGCCGCCTCGATGATCACCGGCCAGACGCTTCTGGTCGATGGCGGCTGGACGGCGCGGTAGCCGCTGCCAGCGGGACTAACAAGCCAGCAACACAGTTGCATAGACCCGCCTTGGCACAGATCAAACACACAAACAAATTAATCTTCATACTTAGAATAATATAATCTCACCTCTAATGCGAGAAGTATTAAATATGAAAAGAGTAAATCTATTAGAATATTTCGAATTGGCCGAAGCCCTGCAATTCGCTAGGCAGGCATCAACGCCAGAATCATCAGAAGGCGGCGCTTTATACGTGGGCCTATGGCAATTGCCCATCAAACTCCGATCTTTCGTCGCAGATAACAATGGCTTTGTGACCAGTAAAAATGCGGCATCAAGCTTGATAGACTCTGTTACACGGATAGTATCTACAATAGTTCCGGCAGGTGATTTCAAACCAGAAAATTTCTCAAAAGAATATCAGTCATGGGAATACAGCGAAATTCCACGAAAAATTGATGCTTTTAAAAGCGTTTTTGAAGCCGAATGCCGCGATGTTGACGTATACTCCGTCGATGAGATCTCAATATATAAGACATCCGCGCTCGTTTCGAATGGATCAGGAATAATACCGATCGAGTATCGGTCCCTTGTGAGCAAAGACGTGCTCGATGAATTCGATAATTCAGGAAAATGTCTCGCTTTTAATCTACCCACAGCCTGCGGCTTCCACGCCTTGCGGGGACTGGAGTTGGTTATGGAGAGCTATCTCAGATACTTCGGCGTCACCAAAAAGCTGCACAGCTGGAATGACTACATACAGGCGGCGAAGAAGCTAGTAGAAGATAAAGATGAAAAGCGAAAGCCATCTGCAAAAGTAGCCACAATGCTGGATCGCATGCGTGAACTTGATAGAAATCCATTGATGCATCCTACCAATACTCTGGATATCACGTCGGCCGATATACTTTATAAGCTTGCAGCAATTACAATTGTCGAGATTGTTAGAGATATGGGAGAGACGCCCCTCTAAATACTAATTCCGGCTCGACAATCGGAGTTGACAGCTATCCAATTACTGAGAATTCGCCCGGCCCGCCGATCAGCCATGTTCCCGCTTGGGCATGCCGCAGCGAGAGAAGCGCCGAATGTTTGCCGATCGGGTGCGGCGCCGGTATTCGGCCTGCTGCGTCAGGATCGGCACCGAAAGACGCAAGTCTTGCAGCCTTTCGACACGCAATCTTTACACGCCGACGCTTATCCCGAAGCTGCGGTGTGGGGCCAATCCCGGGCAGCCGCGAAGCCGGATCGAACTTCCGGAAGTTAGGGCATCATGACGAAAGCCATTCGCACGCTTGCGCTCTGCGGAGCGCTCCTTGCAACCACCGTCTTGGCGACCGCGGTGCGGGCGGAAACCGCCGCAACCCCCGCCAGCACCGCCCCGAGCGGGGCTCAGTCGATCGCGGTGCCGTCCGGCGTCCGCTACGAACTGCTGGGACGCTGGGACGTCGACCGGCTCAACCAGATCCTCGTCACCGACTTCCCGAAATTCGCCGGCATCGACGTCACCTACACGCCGGCGCGCAATGCGGTGAAGCTCTACCGCGTCACCTACCCGTCCGTCATCCCCGAGCAGGGCAACAAGCCGATCGTCGCCACGGGCCTGCTGGCCATCCCCGATACCGGCAGCAAGTCCTTCCCGATCGTCTCCTACCAGCACGGCACCGTCTATGGCCGGCAGGAGGTCCCCTCCTTTCCCGACCAGTCGCCCGAAACCCAGCTGATGCTCGCGCAGTTCGCTGGCCAGGGCTACATCGTGATGGGCGCCGACTATTTTGGCATGGGCGTTTCGACGGAGCCGGAAGGTTACATGGTCAAGGGCAGCCATCAGATGGCCTGCCATGACATGATCCGCTCGGGCCGCAGCTTGCTCGACACGATGGGGATCACCAGCGACAAGCTTTTCCTCGGCGGCTGGTCGCAGGGCGGCTTCGTCACCATGGCCTGCCTCGAAAAGCTCGAGAGCGCCGGCGTCACCGTCGATGGGGCAGCCACCGCCAGCGCCCCGATCGACGTGTTCGCGCTGATGAACGGCTTTTTGAACTTCCCTCGGCCCAATGATGCCGCCTGGCTCAACAGCATCGTGATCCTGTCGGCCTTCGCCTATGAGAACTATTATGGCGTGCCGGGCCTCGCGCGTTCCGTGCTGAACCCGGACCATTATGACGCCGCCCGCCGCGCCTATGAGCGCGAGCCCTTCGAGGCCTCGGAGATCCCGACCGACCTGCGCAAGCTGATCCGGGCCGACTATTTCAATCCGCAGTTCTTCGCGGGTTCGGCCTATGGCCGGCTGCTGCGCGAGGCGCAGGGCTATCGCTGGGTGATCCAGTCGCCGGTGCGCAATTATTACGGCGAGGCGGACGAGGCGATCACCCAGGGCGTCGGCAAGATGGCGATGACCTACCAGCAGGCGATGGGCGCCGGCAATCCGAAGGTCGAGGCGATCTCTACCGGCCCGACCACGCATCGCGGCACCTACGCCAAGGCCGCCGCCGAATGGAAGCGCTGGTTCGACAGGAAGTGACGCTCTCCGGAGATGCGGCACGGGCCGGCTAAGGCGCCCCGTTGCCCCGCCCTCTCCCCCAGCGGGAGAGGGTCTTGCGGCTCGCGAGCCTCCCCTGGCAGGATCAGGCAAAAGATCGAGACTTTTCGGCTTGGGCCGGGGGCGCTCTCGGACCACATCCAACCCGCACCTTCACAGCGGGACAAGATCCATGAAAAAGCGACAGCTAGGCCGCAACGGCCCCATTGTTTCCGAGATCGGCTATGGCGCGATGGGAA
The DNA here is from genome assembly GCF_044452255.1 of Kaistia sp. UC242_56. Lineage (NCBI taxonomy): Bacteria > Pseudomonadati > Pseudomonadota > Alphaproteobacteria > Hyphomicrobiales > Kaistiaceae > Kaistia > Kaistia sp. UC242_56. The sequence continues at coordinate 1,838,143 of NZ_JBIOAN010000002.1, read as the reverse complement.
TTTCGCTCGCCTATGGCGCCAGCGACGAAGCCGAAGGTATCGCCACCATCCAGCGCTCCTTCGAACTCGGCGTCACCTTCTTCGACACCGCCGAGCTCTATGGCTGGGGCGAGAACGAGCGGATCGTCGGCAAGGCCGTCAAAGGCTTCCGCGATGAGATCGTGATCGCGACCAAGTTCGGCTTCACGAAGGAATTCGGCACAGACAGCCGGCCGGAGCACATCCGCGAGGTTGCGGAAAACAGCCTGCGTTATCTCGGCATCGAGCAGATCGACGTGCTCTACCAGCACCGCGTCGACCCCAACGTGCCGATGGAGGACGTGGCCGGAGCGGTCAAGGACCTGATCGCGGCCGGCAAGGTGAAGCATTTCGGGCTGAGCGAAGCCGGGCCGGAAAGCATCCGCCGCGCCCATGCCGTCCAGCCGGTCGCGATGCTGCAGACCGAATATTCGCTGTTCGAGCGCGACGTCGAAGTGCTGTTCCCGCTTCTGCGCGAATTGGGGATCGGCTTCGTGCCATATTCCCCGCTCGGGCGCGGCTTCCTGACCGGCACGGCCAAGCCAGCCGGCGACTACGAGGAAACCGACATGCGCCGCACCGACCCGCGCTGGCAGCCGGGTAATTTTGAACGCAATGTCGAGGCGGTCCGGCAGTTGACGGAGCTGGCAGCCAGCAAGGGCGCGACGGTGGCGCAGCTGGCGCTGGCCTGGCTGCTCGCCCAGGGCGACGACATCGTTCCCATTCCCGGCACGCGCAACCGCGAGCGGATCGAGGAAAATGTCGGCGCCTCCGAGGTCCGGCTTGACGAGGCCGACCTCGCCCGGATCCGCGAGATCCTGCCCAGGGGCGGCTTCGGCGCCCGCTATATCGACGCCTGGATGCCAAGCTGGACCTGACGTCGGCTCTCTCCCGAAAAGCAGATTGGCCGCGATGACGCGCGGCCAATCCCGGGGCTTTTGACGGGGCTCAGGCGAAGCCCGCCACCGCATGCGGTACATAGGCGGCTTCGAGCGCCGCGATCTCGAATTCGTCGAGCCGGACCGACAGCGCCGCCGCCGCGTCGTCGAGATGCTGCATCTTGGTCGCGCCGACGATCGGCGCCGTGATCACCGATTTCGACAGCACCCAGGCGAGCGCGATCTGGGCGCGCGGCAGGCCGCGCTGCTCGGCGACATGCGCCACGGCTTCCACCACGCGCCTGTCGGCATCGGCCGTGCGCGAATAAAGCCCCTTGCCGAATTCGTCCGTCTCGGCGCGCGCCGTCTTCTCGTCCCAGTCGCGCGTCAGCCGGCCCCGCGCGAGCGGGCTCCAGGGGATGACGCCGATCCCTTCCGCCGCGCAGAGCGGCAGCATCTCGCGCTCCTCCTCCCGGTAAAGCAGGTTGACGTAATCCTGCATCGAGACGAAGCGGGCCAGGCCGAGCGCCTCCTGCTTGGCCAGCATCTGCGCGAACTGCCACGCATACATGGACGACGCGCCGATATAGCGGGCCTTGCCCATCTTCACGACCTCGTCCAGCGCCTCGATCGTCTCCTCGATCGGCGTTTCATAGTCGAAGCGGTGGATCTGGTAGAGATCGACATAGTCGGTGCCGAGCCGCGCCAGGCTCGCATCGATCTCGTGCAGGATCGCCTTGCGCGACAAGCCGGCGCCGTTCGGGCCGGGGCGCATGCGGCCATGCACCTTGGTGGCGATCACCACCTCCTCGCGCCTGGCGAAATCGTTCAGCGCCCGGCCGACGATCTCCTCGCTGGAGCCGTCGGAATAGACATTCGCCGTGTCGAAGAAATTGATGCCGAGCTCCAGCGCCTTGCGGATGAAGGGCCGGCTTTCGGCTTCCGGCAGCGTCCAGGCATGGTTGCCGCGCGCCGGGTCGCCATAGCTCATGCAGCCGAGGCAGAGGCGGGAAACTTCGAGGCCAGTGCGACCGAGACGTGTATATTCCATGGAGCGCTCCTTGACGACCGGATCCGATCCGCCCCGGGGCGATGAGCCCGGCGCGGTTCGGCGATCTCGGCAATGTGAACCATAAAGTGCCTATGCACGAGCCACTTATCGGTTACTGTTTGCGTGACGTGAGGCCCGGCTGTCCCGGTGCGGTGCCTTGCGCTCCAAGCATGGGGACTGCATGAGCACACGCAGCGCTAGCCTCTCCACCTCCGGCGCCTGGCTTATGGCGCTCGCCGCCCTGGCCGGACTGGCCGTTTCGATCGCCAACTACTTCAACCGCGACAGCGGCATCGCCGGCGAGCCCGGCACCCTCCTCGTCATCGCCTCCACCGCGATCATGCTGGTCGCGGCGCTGATCCTGGCGCGCGCGTCCCGGCTCGGCGGCTTCCTGCGCGGCTTTCTCGTCATCGGCTGCCTGGTCGACATCTTCGGCACCGGCTTCGCCGCCTACCTGCTCGAAAGCCAGGCCCTGCTCTGGCTCATGGTTGCCGGCCTGGTCGGCTGGCTGCTGCATGTGTTCGGGCCAGCCCGCGACCTGAAAGCGATCCCCACCTCCTGACGAAAGCGCCGATCATGCCTCGGACTGAAGCTCGTCTGCCTCGCCTCGCCCTGTCCTGCCTGTTCGCCATCGCAAGCACCGCCGGCCTAGCCACGGCCGCCCGCGCCCAGGATGCCGCCAACCCCGCCCCGCTTAACGACACCGCCAAGAACTGGTCGACATTCAACGGCGATCTGCAGGCGCGAAAATTCTCGCCGCTGACGCAGATCACGCCGGAAAACGTGAAGGATCTGAAGGTCGCCTGGAAGGTGCACACCGGCGACATGTCGGACGGCTCGGGCACCACGCCGCCCTCGGTCTGGTCGGCGACGCCGCTCTTCGTCAACGACACCGTCTATCTCGGCACGCCCTTCTACCGGATCTTCGCGATCGAGCCGGATACCGGCAAGGTCAAATGGACCTATGACAGCAAGGGCGAGCTGAAGGCGCTGACGCAGCCGGACCTGAAGAACCGCGGCGTCGCCTATTGGCAGGCCGATGCGCCGGTCGCGGGCCGGGCCTGCGACAAGCGCGTCTATATCGGCACGATGGACGCCAAGCTGCATGCGGTCGACGCCGATACCGGCAAGCCCTGCGCCGATTTCGGCAAGGCGGGCGTGCTCGACGTCAACGCGTTCAACACCACCAACGCGAAATGGCCGCTGTCGCTGCTGCAGCCGCCGACCGTGTTCAAGGACTATCTGCTGCTCGGCTGGGCCGGCAAGGACTGGGACCAGACCGTCGACAGCCCCGGCACGATCTTCGCGCTCGACGCGCGCACCGGCGCCCTGCGCTGGGAGTTCCACTCGCTGCCGCCGGAGGTCATCAACAAGACCGGCACGGCCAATGTCTGGGCCTCGATGTCGGTCGATCCGGAACGCCAGATCCTCTACATCCCCGTCTCCTCGCCCAGCCCCAATTTCTATGGCGGCGACATTCCGGAGGGACTCGAGGTCATCACCTCGGTGACGGCGCTCGATATCCCGACCGGCAAGATGCTGTGGAGCCGGCAGCTCGTCCATCACGACATCTGGGACCTCGACACCAACGCCGCGCCGACGCTGTTCGACCTCGAGAAGGACGGCAAGACGATCCCCGCTCTGATCCAGACCTCGAAGCAGGGCTTCCTCTACATCCTCGACCGCACGACCGGCGAGCCGATCTATCCGATGGAAGAGCGGCCGGTGCCGAAATCGACCGTGCCGGGCGAGCATTCCGCCCCCACCCAGCCCTTCGTCGACCTGCCGAAGCCGGTGGTGCCCGACAAGTGGCCGGGCGTCTATGACCTCGCGGACTGGGCGAGTTTCGGCTATTGCAGCCGCACCGCCAAATCGCTGGTCGACGAGGGCCGCTTCACGCCGCCCAGCCTGCAGGGATCGCTGGTCTATCCCGGCACGATCGGCGGCACGGAATGGGGCGGCGGCGCGCTCGATCCGCGCTCGCAGACCTTCGTTGTCAATTCCTCCAGCGCGGTGCAGACCTACCAGTTGCTGACCCGCGCCGACTACGAGAAAGCCGTCAGCGGCGGCTCGGAGACCGGCGGCCTGTTCCCGCAGACCGGCGGCCCCTATGGCATGAACCTCAACACCTTTCTGAACCCGCTCGGCATGCCGTGCTGGAAGCCGCCCTATGGCACGATGGCCGCGTATGACCTCAAGACCGGCGCGCAGCTCTGGAACAAGCCGTTCGGCCAGATCCAGAAATGGGGCTTCTACATGCCGGAATCCTGGGGGACGATCACGATCGGCGCTCCCGTCGTCACGGCGACCGGCGTGATCTTCATTGGCGCCTCGATGGATTCGCGCGTCCGCGCCATCGACCTGAAGACCGGCGAGGTTCTCTGGAAGTCGCTGGTCGAAGCCCCCGCCGTCGCGATGCCGGCGGTCTACGACTACAAGGGCAAGCAATATGTCGTCTTCACCGTCGGCGGCAATTCGATTCTGACACCGAGGGTATCCGACGAAATCGTGGCGTTCGCTTTGCCCAATTGAGGGAGCTCGCACCCTCTCGCCCCTCCCTCGCCGTCATCCCGGGCTTGACCCGGGATCCATACAGCTGAGGCGCTGGCAGGTCGGGCCCATCCGCACCGCGTCTCGGATTCAGCCAACTAGGATGGATGGATCCCGGGTCAAGCCCGGGATGACGCCGGAGGGTGAGATGAAGGCCAGAGGCTGGAGTGTGGGCGAGGTATAAAAGGCCCCTGCGAGCGTCAGCGGGCAGCTTAAACATCGTCCCGCGACGCGATAGTGCCAAGCTCTACCGCCTCGAGAGCAACCTCGACATGCTCGCACCCTGTTCCCCCACCCTCGCGTCATCCCGGGCTTGACCCGGGATCCATGCAGCCGAGGCGCTGGGAGGTCGGGCCCATCCACGCCGCGTCGCGTGGCAACCAACCCGGATGAATGGATCCCGGCCTCCGCCGGGATGACGCCGGAGGGTGAGATGAGGGCCGGAGGCTGGGGTGAGAGCGCAAGGCTGGCGGGAGTGCGGTGACGCACCTCAGACATCGGCTTGTCGAGGGAGAGTGCACGGCCCGACGCCTCGACAGCAACCTCGGCAAGCTCGCACCCACCCGCCCCACCCTCGCCGTCATCCCGGGCTTGACCCGGGATCCATACAGCCGAGGCGCTGGAAGGTCAGGTCCATCCACGCCGCGTCTCGCGTGGCAGCCAACCCGGATGGATGGATCCCGGGTCGAGCCCGGGATGACGCCGGAAGAAGTGCTCCAGCCGGCCGCGAAAACATCGCGACCGGCCAGAGGATCGTTACGCCGCGCGGCGGGCTTCCGTGTCGAGGGCGGCAAAGTCCTCGTCGGAGAGCTTGATCGAGGCGGCGGCCGTGTTTTCCTCGAGATGCTTGACGCTGCCCGTGCCGGGGATCGGCAGCATCACCTTCGAGCGCTTCAGCAGCCAGGCGAGCGCGATCTGGCCCGGCGTCGCGCCGAGCTTGCCGGCGATCTCGGTCAGCGCCGAGCCCGGCCGGGCGAGATTGCCGGAGGCGAGCGGCGCCCAGGGAATGAAGCCGATATTGTTGGCCTCGGCATAATCGAGCACGGCCTCGCTCTTGCGGTCGACGAGGTTGTACTGGTTCTGCACGGTGGTCACGGGGAAGAACTTCTGCGCCGCCTGGATGTCGGCGACGGAGACTTCCGACAGGCCGACATGGCGGATCAGGCCTTCCTTGCGCATGTCGGCGATCACCTGGAACTGCTCGTCCTTGGGTACGCGCGGATCGATCCGGTGCAGCTGCCAGAGATCGATGCGGTCGATCTTCAGGCGGCGCAGGCTCATCAGCACGCATTGACGCAGATATTCCGGCCGGCCGACCACCTGCCAGATGTTCGGACCATGCCGGGTCAGCGCGCCCTTGGTGGCGATCACGAGGTCCGTGTAGGGATGCAGAACCTCGGCGATCAGGTCCTCGCTGACATAGGGGCCGTAGCTGTCGGCGGTGTCGATCAGGTCGATGCCGAGTTCCGGCACGCGCTTCAGCGTCCGCTTCGCCTCGGCGACGTCCTTCGGCTCGCCCCAGATGCCGTCGCCGGTGATCCGCATGGCGCCGAAGCCGAGCCGGTTGACGGGCAGATCACCGCCGATCAAGAACTGACCGGACGCGGCGGCGTTGATGTCGTTTGGCATGGTGTCGTCCTTCGATGAGGAGGCCGGAAGCGACGACCTTTGCGGCACGCGCATCCAGCCGGAATCGAAATCCGCTGTGCGACGGAAAGCAGGCAAGGCACCCTGGCCGTGACACCCGCTCGTCTCGCAATGGATGCCCCCGGGAGGGGCCTCCCAGAAATGGGCGCGCGGCGGGCGATATCAAAGGGCGGCGCCGATCACGGACGCGTGAACGACGCCGCCCTCGGCTCTTCCCTAGGCGCTCGCCGTCGGACGGATGACGATTTCGCTGGTGTCGACATCGGCCGGCTGGCCGATGACATGGGCGATGGCAGCCGCGATCGCCGCCGGCTTCAGGGCGATGCTGCGATAGGCGACCATCGCCGCCGCCGCGACCGGATCGGTGATCGTGCTGGCGAGCTCCGATTCCACCACGCCCGGATAGACGCAGGTGACGCGGATCTTGTCGTTCTCCTGCCGCAGGCCATCCAAGATCGCCCGCACCGCATATTTGGTGGCGCAATAGACCGCGGCGGTCGGCACCACGGCGAGCCCGCCGATCGACGAGACATTGATGATCTGTCCCGCGCCCTGCCGGTTCATCACGGGCAACACCGCCGCGATGCCATGCAGCACGCCGCGGATGTTGACGTCGATCATGCGATCCCATTCGTCAACTTTGAGCGATGCCATCGGCGACAGCGGCATGATCCCCGCATTGTTGACGATCACGTCAATGCGTCCGAAGGCATCGACGGCCGCTTGGGCAAACTGGTTCATGCTGTCGCGATCGGTGACATCGAGCGACTTCGCCAGCACGGTTCCGCCCGCCCCTTCCAGTTCCGCTGCCAGCGCCTCGATGCGATCGGTGCGCCGCGCGCCGATCAACAGTCTCGCGTCGGCCGCTGCCAGTTCGCGCGCCAGGGCGGCGCCGATGCCGCTGCTGGCGCCCGTGATCAGAACAACCTTGTTCCGGATATCCGTCATGTCGTGCTCCTTTTGAAGACGCACCGACATCGCCCATCCCGCCCGCCGGGCGGTAGAACGGAACTCCGAGACTCTTGCACGATCGTCCAAACCGGTCGAAAGCCGGTTGCTTTGCACGGCCGCGCAATCGAAGATGCCGGCATGCGAAATTGCAATGATCTGGCGGATCTGATCGGCCGCCTTGCGCCGGAAGACGGCATCGTCGAGACGACGCTGGAGCGGGTAAGCCTTGTCCGATCATCGTCGCGGACCGAGCCGGTCCACACGCTGTACCCGCCGTCCATCTGCCTCGTCGCTCAGGGCCGGAAGCAGGTGACGATCAGCGGCCGGCCGTTTCTCTACGATCCATCGAGCTTTCTCATCGTCGGCATCGACCTGCCCGTCATCGGCGCCGTGGTGTCGGCAAGCCCCGAAGCGCCCTTCCTATGCCTGCGGCTGGAACTCGATCGCGCTTTGCTTGCCGAGATCGTCACGACGCGGGCGGACATGCCGGCGGCAGAGCAATCGTCACCGCTGGCAACCAGCGCCGCGACGCCGGGCCTGATCGATGCGGCGGTTCGATTGCTGGCTCTGACGGAGGACCAAGCCGAGGCGAGGCATCTCGCCCCGCTCGCCGAGCGGGAAATCCTGCACCGGATCCTGTCCGGCCCGCATGGCGCGCTGCTGCGCCAGATCGCCAGCGGCGAAGGCCGTCTGGGCCAGATCGAGCGCGTTGTCCGCTTCCTGCGCGGGTCGTATCGGGAGGCGTTCGCCATCGACGATCTCGCTGCCATGGCGGGCATGAGCCTGTCGAGCTTTCACGAGCATTTTCGCGCCGTCACGACCATGACGCCGCTGCAGTTCCGCAACCATATCCGGCTGCAGGAAGCGCGCCGGATGATGGTCATGGATGGCCTGTCGGCGGCCGAGGCCGGCTTTGCGGTCGGCTATGAAAGCCCGTCGCAATTCTCGCGCGACTATGTCCGCATCCACCAGCTCTCGCCCAAGCGCGATGTCGCTCGGCTGCGCGGACAGGATGCCCGGTTCGGCTAGTGGGTTCGAGACGCCCATCGAGCGGGCGTCTCGCGTCGCGCGCGGCCTCTCCGCGGGTGGCGATCTACTCCCGCCAGCTCTTCAGGCCCAGCAGCTTCTCGCCCAGCGGCGAGAGGGTCGCCGTTTCGGCGTTCGCCTTCTCCCACTCGCGCGGGTCGCCCGGGAAAGCGTCGCGGTGCGGATGGTCCAGTTCGCGCCAGAGCCGGATGCGCTCGGTGCGCTCGGCGACATTCGCCTCCTCGGCCGGATGCATCGAGATGTACTGCGCCATGCGGACGCGGTCGTCCGAATGGTTGGGCCGCACGCCATGCGCCAGCAGCGAGTTGAAGATCAGCAGGTCACCAGCCTCCATCTCGATATTGGTGATGGAGAGCCCCGTCGTGTTGGGATGCATCGGGTCGCGGTCGTCCGGCTGGGTCTTCACCCATTCGTCAAAATTCGCGAACAGCTCGGGGATACACTGGAAGCCACCGACATCGCCATCCTGCTTCTTCAGGCTCAGCACGCCCTGCACGCCGATCGGCGGGGGAACGAGCGAGGTATCGGCGTCCCAGTGGATGAAGCCATTCGGGTTGCCCTTCACCTTCTTCGGCGGGTTCAGATTGGCGCGGTCGATCGTCACCCAGAGGTCCTCGCGGTCCCAGATGTCGACGAAGGCGTCATAGATCCGGCTCTCCTGGCGATTGTCCCAGAGATACTGGTGATTGTAGATCTCCAGCATGCCGGTGCCGTTCAGCTCCTTCATGATGTGATCGCGGCGCTGCGGCGCATACCAGGTGGCGGGATCGGCCGGGTCCTTCTCGTCGAACTGCCAGAGCAGGTCGACCAGCCGCTCGACATTCTCCTTCGGCACGGCCTGGCGCACGATGACATAGCCGCGCGTGATCCAGTGCTGCCAGTCTTCCTCGCTGAGCACGCGCAAAGGCAGCGTCTTCGCGATGTCCTTCAGCTGCGTTTCCTGGTGCGTGGTCGGATGGCTGTCGCGCTTGACGCCGGCATTGGCGGCCATGGACATCGTCTCTCTCCCTGATCTCCCACATCCCTCGCGGATGCCTCAGGAGAAAGACTAGCGATCGGCGCCGACGCGTGTTCGCTAATCCCGGCAAAAACTGATACGATTCTGGCGTCGATGAGCCCGAGGGATCCAGATGAAGCCGTTTCTCGAGAGATTGGCGCTGCCGGACGGAGCCTCCTGGGCGACGCTCAACCGTCGCCTCGACGGCGAGATCCCCTTCCAGTGGCATCATCACCCCGAGTTCGAACTGACGCTGACGCTGAACTCGCGCGGCCAGCGCTTCATCGGCGACCATATCGGCAGCTATGACGATGGCGACCTCGTGCTGGTCGGCCCCAACCTGCCGCATAGCTGGTGCTCGGCCGCCAAGGTCGAGGAAGCGGCGCCGCATGTCGCTCTGGTGATGTGGTTCCTGCCGCAATGGACGGTGCCGCTCGGCAGCGTGTTCACCGAACTGCGCGCCGTCGCCGCCATGCTGGCGCGGGCAAAGACGGGCCTGAAGTTCTCCGACGCCGCTGCGGCCGGGGCGAGGCCGCTGATCGAGGCGCTCTTCGCGCTGCCGCCGGACGAGCGGCTGATCCAGCTCCTGCACGTACTGGCGCGGCTTGCCCGCGACGCCGACGCCGTGCCGCTCGCCTCGCCCCTGGCGATCGCCGACGACAGGCCGATGGATCGCGGCCGGATCGACCGCGTGCTCGACCATGTGCACCGGCATTTCGCCGAGCGGCTGACGCTGGATGGCCTCGCGGACATCGCCGCGCTGAGCCCGTCCGGGCTGCACCGGCTGTTCCTGCGCCATACCGGCCAGAGCGTGACGGGCTATCTGGCGCGCCTGCGCATCGGCGCCGCCTGCGCGCTGCTTTCGGGTGGGACGCGGCCGATCGCCATGATCGCCGACGAGGTCGGCTACGACTCGCTCGCGAACTTCAACCGCCAGTTCAAGGCGCAACGCGGCCTGACGCCGAGGCAGTACCGGCAACGGTTTCGGATGGGTGGGTAAGGCCCCACGCCCGCCGTCATCCTCGCGAAGGCGAGGATCCATGCGGCAGTGACATCGGGAGTTCGGGCTGCAAGGAACCGGCAAAGGTACCTCTTCACCTCTCCCTGAGGGAGAGGTCGACGCATGAAGTGCGGCGGGTGAGGGTTTACGGCCTCACGGACAAGTTCCCTAAACCCTGACCCGGAGCTTCGCTCCGACCTCTCCCCATGGGAGAGGTGGAGAAAGCGAGCCTCGTTCGCGTGCGGGAAAGGGCACAGGCGAGCCCCCTCTCCCGCTCGCGGGAGAGGGTTGGGGTGAGGGTCTGCCGGAAAGCGTCCCTACCCCTCCGGCTTCTCCGTCTCCGGGATCTGGCCCGGCCATTCGACGATGAATTCCTCATATTCCTCGACCGGGATATCGCTCTCGCTCACCGTGCGGCCGGAGGTCGAGATGCCGGCGTCGTGCACCGTCTCCGGGTCGCCGGAGACCAGCGGGTGCCACCAGTAGAGGTCGCGGCCCTCGGCGATCAGGCGGTAGCCGCAGGTCGGCGGCAGCCAGGTCAGCGTGCGCACCGTCTTGGGGTCGAGCGGGATGCAATCGGGCACGAAATCATGCCGGTTGGGATAATCCCGGCAGCGGCAGGTATCCTCATCCAGCAATTCGCAGGCGATCGCCGTCCAGACGATCTCGCCGGTGTCCCAGTCTTCCAGCTTGTTGAGGCAGCAGCGGGCGCAACCGTCGCAGAGCGATTCCCATTGCGTCGGGTTCATCTCCTCCAGGGTCAGGCGCTTCCAGAACGGCGCTTCCTCGGTCTCGGGCGCGGATGCCAGGGCGACATCCTGTTGCGCGGAGGCCGCAGCGTCGCGTGCGTCCTTTCCTTGCAAGGGCATGGAGATTGCGTATCCTTTGTCGATCGGCGAAAACCGGCCAGGGCTGGGGGCGGTCTGTTCACCGAGCATTCCGAATGGCGCTATATAGTGCCGGAATGTGATGTTTCGACGGCCTTTTAGAACCATTCGACCTCTATTGGAACAGCCCTTGCGCAAGCTTCAGCATCGTATCGCGGCATGGATCGGCGGCTGGAAGCCCAGCGCGAACCGTCCGGCGGACGCGGCTGGCGATCCGGCCTCCCCGGCGGAGAAGGCCGCGCAAGACGATGCGCCGGCAAGCCCCGCGCCCGCGAAATCGCCCCGGCTGCGACTGATCGAGATCGACGCCTTCATCGATTCCGCGCTGTACCGGATCTGGACCGGGCTAAAGGACGGCGCCGAGGCGCTGTCGCGCTTTGCCCGCCGCTTCCGCATGACCGGCTGGCGCCGCGCGCCGTTCGAGATCCTGGGCGACGGGCTGACCATGGCGGTCGGCGGCGGCATCGTCATGCTGACGCTGGCCTTGCCGGCCTTCGACGCCACCAAGCAGGACTGGCTGGCGCAATCGGATTATTCCGTCACCTTCCTCGACCGCTACGGCGCCGAGATCGGCAAGCGCGGCGTGCGCCATTCGGAATCCGTCCCGCTGGAGGAAATGCCGGACAGCCTGATCAAGGCGACGCTCGCCACCGAGGACCGGCGCTTCTACACGCATTTCGGCATCGACATCATCGGCACGGGACGCGCGCTGATGGAAAACCTGCGCAATGACGCCGTGCGCCAGGGCGGCTCGTCGATCACCCAGCAGCTGGCGAAGAACCTGTTCCTGTCGAACGAGCGCACGCTCGACCGCAAGATCAAGGAAGCCTTCCTCGCGCTCTATCTCGAGAGCAACCTCTCCAAGCACGACATCCTGCAGCTCTATCTCGACCGCGCCTATATGGGCGGCGGCAATTTCGGCGCGGCGGCGGCGGCCGAGTTCTATTTCGGCAAGAAGGTCACCGACATCAACCTGGCCGAGGCGGCGATGCTGTCCGGGCTCTACAAGGCCCCCGCCCGCTACGCGCCGCATATCAACCTGCCGGCAGCGCGCGCCCGCGCCAATGACGTGCTGACCAACATGGTGCAGGCCGGCTTCATGACCGAGGGCCAGGTGATGGGCGCGCGGCGCAAGCCGGCCGACGTCGTGCGCAAGGCCGCCGACACCGCACCCGACTATTTCCTCGACTGGGCCTTCGACGAGGTCAAGAAGCAGGTGCCGGATGGCGACCGCAGCCTGATCGTCCGCTCGACCGTCGACGTCAACATCCAGAAGACCGCCGATGAGGCGATCGAGAGCGCGCTGCGCGATTCCGGCGAGCGCTACCGGGTCAGCCAGGCGGCGATGGTGGTGGCCGAGCCGGATGGCGCGGTGCGCGCTTTGGTCGGCGGCCGCGACTATGGCGAGAGCCAGTTCAACCGCGCCACCGATGCGCTGCGCCAGCCGGGCTCGTCGTTCAAGCCCTTCGTCTACACGGCGGCGCTGCAGCACGGCTATACGCCGAAGAGCATCGTGGTCGACGCGCCGATCTCGATCGGCAACTGGTCGCCGAAGAATTATGGCGGCCGCTATATGGGCTCGATCCAGCTCACCACGGCGCTGATCCATTCGCTGAACACGGTCGCGGTGCGGCTGGCCGGTGCCGTCGGCCGGCCAGCGATCATCGACCTCGCCCACCGCATGGGCATCACCACCAACATCATCAATTCGAAGTCGTTGCCTCTCGGCGCGACCGATGTCCGCGTGCTCGACATGACCGGCGCCTATGCGGTGTTCGCCAATGGCGGCCTCAAGGCGACGCCCTATGCCTTCACGCAGATCCTCAACAGCCAGGGCCAGGTGGTGTTCGACCGCAAGCGCGACGTGCCGCCGCCCGAGCGCGTGCTCGACGAGAAGACCGTCGGCATGATGGACTACATGCTCGGCCAGGTGCCGGAGCGCGGCACCGGCCGCGCCGCCAAGCTGCAGGGCATCAAGACCGCCGGCAAGACCGGCACCACCAATGCCTATCGCGACGCCTGGTTCATGGGCTTCACCGGCAATTATGTCGGCGGCGTCTGGTTCGGCAATGACGACTTCACCTCGACCAACAAGATGACGGGCGGCTCGCTGCCGGCGCAGACCTGGAACCGGGTGATGACCTATGCCCATAACGGCATCGAGCTGAAGCCCATCCCCTATATCGATGAGCCGGCCTCGGACGGTCCGCGCCCTGCCCCGGCGGTCGCCAGCACCGACGCGGACCAGCGCCCGCTGTCGCTTTCGGCGCGCACGACCGAGCGGCTGATCGCGCTGGAAAAGCTGCTGGAAACGGCGCCGCCGCTGAAGCCGCTCAACGCCGTCTCGTTCGACTCCGGCGAGGCGATCCGCGCCGCGGCGCTGGAAGGCACGCCCTAGGCGCGCCCTCGGGGCCCCGGCCCACGCCTGTGCAACCGGAGCCCGGGCGCGCGGCGCTCTCCCTTGTTCCGTCACGAGCCTCCACAGTTGCCCAATTCCGCCGCAGGCACGCCTGTATTTCCGCGCGAATGCCCGCCATGCGTGTGCGGATTTCGTTCAAATTTTGAAATATATTATCGTATATCTAGAATAGAATGGGGAGATATGACGCATTACGTAGCAACAATTCGGAAACTATACGCAGAAACCGAAATGTAGACGCCGATTCTGTCACACGCTTGTTGCGAGAAAGCTACAGACTTCAGGTGCCGTCCGCGATATTCAATGAATTCGGACGTTATGGAGGGCGACATGAGGAAGACGGCACGTGCAGCGGCGCTTGGGCTTGGGATGACCTTCGGCTTGGCTGGCGCGGCCGGCGCTGCCGACCTGACAGTCCCCTATGAGCCAGTTCCCGCGCCCGAGCCCGCCTTCACCTGGACCGGCCTCTATATCGGCGCCCATGGCGGCTATGCCTGGTCGGACTTCTCCAACGAAGGGATCGCGGCCTATGGCGATCTGAAGCCCGATGGCTGGTTCGGCGGCGGCCAGGCCGGTTACAACTACCAGTTCGCGAATAATGTCGTGCTCGGAATCGAGGCCGACGTCTCCTTCGGCGACCAGAAGGACAGCCTTTCGGCCGTGATCGGCGACCCGCTGGAAAATGCGGTCACGCTCGACTACGCCGCCAAGATCGACGCCTTCGGCACCGTGCGCGCCCGCGCCGGCTATGCGGTCGACCGGTTCCTGCCCTATGTCACCGGCGGTCTCGCCTGGGCCAATGCCGAATTGGACTTCCACAACCAGATCATCGCGGACGGCAATGTCGCCGTCGACCTCAGCGCGTCCGACAAGCAGACCTTCACCGGCTGGACGATCGGCGCCGGCCTCGAATATGCCGTGACCAACAACATCACGGCCAAGGTCGAATATCTCTATGCCGATCTCGGCTCGAAGGATTTCGACCTGGGAAACCCGGTCTCCGCCGACATAACCATGCAGACGGTCAAGTTCGGCCTCAACTACAAGTTCTGACCGCCCGGGCGTCTCGGACCGGGAAGCGCCCCACTCCCGGTCCGCCGCGTCTGCGCGGCCTTGCGGCGTGTGGAATGCCCCTTCGCTGCCGCCTGCCCGGCTTCCGGCGCCCCCGTCCGGAAGAGAAGCGCTGTTGCAGCGACACCACAGACAGCGCAGCGGCTGAACGCTAAGTTCCCCTAAGTTATGGGGGACTAAATGCTTAAGAAATTTATTGGAATCTCTTTCCTTGCCGCGCTCGGCATGGCCCAGGCCGCGCAGGCTGCGGACCTCGCGGTCGTCGAGGAGACGGTAATCGTTGCCCCTGCATTCAGCTGGACCGGCTTCTATGCGGGCGTGCATGTTGGCTATGGCTGGGCGGACCTGACCAGCGAGTTCAACGATTCCCTTTTCGGCGGCGAAGGCAGCAGCCCTGACGGTTGGCTCGCCGGTGGCCAGGTCGGCTACAACTACCAGTTCTCGAACAATATCGTGCTCGGCATCGAGGCCGACGCGTCCTTTTCAAACCTGAAGGACAGCGCCAGCCTCTACACGACGGTCAACCTCAACGACGAGGACTATTTCCTCGACGCCGTCAGCCAGACGAAGATCTCGCCGCTCGGCACCGTCCGCGCGCGCGCGGGCTATGCCGTCGACCGCTTCTTGCCCTATGTCACGGGCGGTTTTGCCTGGGCCAATGCCAAGTCAACGGTCCGGGTCGACACCGACTACACCCCCGTTGCGGGCTTTAACACCAGTGACAGCCAGATCTTCACCGGATGGACGGTCGGCGCAGGCCTCGAATATGCCGTGACCAACAACATCACGGCCAAGATCGAATATCTCTATGCCGACCTCGGCAAGAAGGATTTCAACTACGGCCCCAACTTCCAGAGCGAAGGCGATCTCTCCTCGCTGGAGACCGTCAAGCTCGGCCTGAACTACAAGTTCTGACCGACGCCTGACGTCGACCCGACCCGAAGCCCCCGCGCCGTCGTGCCCGGGGGCTTTTTTTTCGCCGCTTGGCGCAACGGCACCTTCGCGGGATCAGGCCCTTGCGCATGAGCCCAGACCCGATTCATTCTGTCGCCCCGCGTCTCGCCCGGAGTACTCCATGACCGTTGCCGCCGCCGTCGATACCGCCGCCTCCGCCGCCCAGGAGAAGCGCGCCGCGCGTCTCGACGCGGTCATCGACAGCGCGATCCGCGACGGCGTGATCGTCGGCGCCGTGGTGCTGGTCGCCGAGGACGGCAAGCTCGCCTACCGGCGCACGGCTGGCCATGCCGACCGGGAAGCCGGACGCCGCACCACGGAAGACACGATCTTCCGCCTGGCCTCCGTGACCAAGCCGCTCGTCGCCGCCGCCGCGCTGTCGCTGGCCGAAGCCGGCGTGATCGGGCTCGACGACCCGGTGACGCGCTTCCTGCCCGATTTCCGGCCGAAGCTTGCCGATGGCAGCGAGCCGGTGATCACCATCCGCCACCTGCTCACCCACACCAGCGGGCTGATCTATGGCTATCCCAAGGAAGCCGGCATATCGGAGGGGCTCGACCAGCCCGGTCGCGGCATGGATGAAAACCTGGCGAAGATCGCCGCGCAGCCGCTCGCCTTCGCGCCCGGCACGTCCTGGTATTATTCCGTCGGTATCGACGTCCTGGGCGGGCTGCTCGAAAAGGCGACCGGCCAGAGCCTGCCGGACATCGTCGCCAGCCAGGTGACGAAGCCGCTCGGCCTTGCCGACACCGGCTTCCTGCCCAGCGATCCCGCCCGGCTCGCCGTGGCCTATGCCGATGGCGATCCGCGCCCGACGCCGATGGCCGACCACCAGGCCGTGACGGGCCTCGCGATCGAGGGCACGATTAATTTCGCGCCGAACCGCAATTTCGATCCGAACTCGTTCCCCTCGGGCGGCGCAGGCATGTTCGGCACGGCGGGCGACTTCCTGACCTTCCTCGAAGCGATGCGCACGGGCGGCGCGCCGGTGCTTTCGGCGGAAAGCCTGGCACTGCTGTCGCAGAACGCGATCGGTACGTTCGACACCGGCGTGCCGGGCCGCGGCTTCAGCCTCGGCTGGTCGATCACCCATGACCCGGCCGCCGGCGCCTCGCCCTTCTCGCCCGGCACCTGGCAATGGGGCGGCGTCTACGGCCATTCCTGGTTCGTCGATCCCGTCCGCAAGCTGTCGGTGGTGTCGTTCTCGAACACGGCCTTCGCCGGCGTCGCCGGCCCCTACCCCGACGCCATCAAGGCCGCCGTTTACGGGTAAGTTGCGTTCGCCGCGCCCCTTACCTCTCCCTGAGGGAGAGGTGAAGAGTCTACGCGTCGCCTCAAGCCGCCTCGGCGGCGTCCTCGCCAAAGCCCTTGGTGACCGCGTCGGGCAGGCCGAACAGGCCGTCGAACGCCCAGTTGAACACGAACATGTAGATCGGGAAGAACACGATCAGCGCAGTATCGAGGATCAGCGCCTCGACGAGCGACATCTCCATCCACCACGCCATCAGCGGAATGAGGAACACCAGCAGCGTCACCTGGAAGCCGAGCGCATGCAGCACGCGGCGGCCGAACGAGCGCGACCGCGCCGGGCGCGACGCCTCCCAGCGCTCGAACAGGCTCGTATAGGCAAGGTTGACCGTAATCGCGAGCGCCGAGGTCATCACCGCGAGCGGGCCGGTATGCGAGGGCGCTGTGCCGGAAAGATAGGCAAGGATCAGCGCCGATATGAGGATCCCGGTCACCTCGAATGTCGAGATATAGACCACCCTGCGAAGAACACCCTGCACCGAAACAACCTCTTGGCTAGCGCCGGACCGACCGGCTGGAGGCGGGCTTATAGGCGCTTTCGCAGATCGAAAAAGTTGCCATCTGTCAATTCGACTGATAGATCGCCGCCATGACCTTTTCCAGCGACAGCATCGCGCTCTTCCTGGCGGTGATCGACCACGGCTCGTTTTCCGCCGCCGCGCGGGCGCTGCGCCGCGTGCCCTCCGCCGTCAGCATGGGCATCGGCCATCTCGAGGCCGAGCTCGGCTATGCGCTGTTCGAGCGGCGCGCCCGGCAGGTCTTCCCCACCGCCGCGGCGCAGGCCCTGCTGCCGCAGGCGCGGCTGATCGCCGAGCAGCTGAAGCAGATCGACGCCCATGCCGCCGGGCTCTCGGAGGGGCTGGAGACCCGGCTCTCGATCGGCATCGGCGCGGAAATCGACAGCGCCCGCCTGATGCAGGCGATTTCCGCCGTCGCCCGGCACTATCCGCTGCTGGCGATCGAGGTGGTCGCCGCGCCGCATGACGACATCATCCGCCAGATGCGCCGCGCCGAGATCGACCTCTGCGTCGCCTATGGCGAGCTGGAAACCAGTTTGCAGGAGGATTTCCAGTTCGTCGGCACGGAAACGCTGGTCGCGGTCGTCTCGGCGCATCACGAGTCCGAGCTGCTGGCGGCGGAGACCCTGCGGCTCGACGATTTGTTCCAGCACCGCCAGATCGTCATCGCCAGCCGCGAGCTGCCGCTCTCCAATTTCCGCCAGCTGATCGCGCCCACTTTCTGGCGCATCGACAACCTCGCGACCGCCGTCAACATGGTGAAATCCGGCCTCGGCTGGGCCAACCTGCCGCTCGCCATCGCCGAGCCGCTGCGCCGTGACGGCTGCGTGCGCATCCTGCCCTTCAGCAATGTCACCAACGGCCTGAAGCTACCGCTCTATGCCCGCTGGATGAAGCAGAACCCGCCGGGCAAGGCGGGACAGGAACTGCTCTCGCTGCTCAAGGCCGGCTGATCGCCGCCGCCCCTCGCCCTCGCAAAACGCCCCTCCGCCACCAAGCTCCGCCTTGGCAAGGACAAACCGTCTCTGTATACGCTCCATAAACGGATCATATACGGAGCATGCCATGGGCATCGTGAACATCGACGACGACCTGCACGAGCAATTGCGCCGGGCGAGCAAGGTGTCGCTGCGGTCGATCAACGCCCAGGCCGCCTACTGGATCAAGATCGGCATGCTCTGCGAAACCAACCCGACGCTGACCTTCACCGAGATCATGGAGCGCGAGCTTGCCTCCGCCGGCGTCTCGGCCGCGTCGCTTTCCGCGAGCGCCGCATGACCAAGGATCCGCAGGAACTGGCGCTGATGGCGCAATCCGGCCGGCTGCTGGCCTCCGTCTTCGAGAGGCTCGACCGCACGCCGCTGATCGGCCAGTCGACGCTCGCGATCAACGATCAGGTCGAGCGCTTCATCGTCGACGAACTCCAGGCCCGCCCCGCCAGCAAGGGCCAGTACGGCTTCGGCTTCGTGCTCAATTCGTCGATCAACGACGTCGTCTGCCACGGCATCCCCTCCATGTCGGACGTGCTGCGCGACGGCGACATCGTCAATTTCGACATCACGCTGGAGAAGAACGGTTTTATCGCCGATTCCAGCAAGACCTACCTCGTCGGCACGGTGAACCCGGCGGCGCGCAACCTGGTCCAGACCACCTATGAGGCGCTGTGGATGGGCATCAGGGCGGTGCGCCCCGGCGCGAAGCTCGGCGATATCGGCTTCGCGATCGAGCGCCACGCCAAGCGCAACGGCTATTCGGTGGTGCATGATTATTGCGGCCACGGCATCGGCCGCGAGATGCACGAGGATCCGCAGATCCTGCATTTCGGCAAGCCCGGCACCGGGCTGACGATGCGCGAGGGCATGGTGTTCACCATCGAGCCGATGCTCAATCGCGGCCGCCGCGCCGTGACGACGCAGGAGGATGGCTGGACGGTGGTGACGAAGGACGGCTCGCTCTCGGCCCAGTTCGAGCACACCGTCGCCGTCACCGCCTCCGGCGTCTCGGTGCTGACCCGCCGGGCCGACGAGCGCGGCTAGAGCGTTTTTTTCCCAACGAAGCGGATGCCGGTTCGCGGCAAGCAAACGCGACCCGACGAGGGTCCGAGCTTCCCTGTTCAGGAAAACGGCGAAAGCTCCAGCGACGGCGGCAACGGATCCGAGCGCCCCACTCTCGCGTGCGGCCGGCGTCACTCCGCCGCCGGCGCGGCGACCGGGTCGCGGGCCTGCGCCTCGGCCGGTCCCTCCGGCGCGGGCGCTACGGCGGCTCGGCCGCGCTCGGTCAGCTCGTAGATCCCCCGGCTCTTGCGCTGGAACCAGCCATAGACGTTGCTCTGCAGGATCCCGGGCGCCCGCGCCACCAGCGCCTTCAGCTGCTTCGGGCTTTGCGGCCCGGAAAGCAGCGCCGTGGCGCAGATCCGGCAATCCTGCCGGTAGGCGGTCATGATCGGCTTGCCGCGTCCGCCGCCCACCTGCGGATCGCCGACCCGGCGCTTGTGCTCGGCCAGCAGCCGCGAGCGCCGCTTGGGATCGCGGCGCGGCAGGGCCGCGAAAGGCTCGATGATGACGTCGACCGCGCCGGAGGCCGAAACCGCGATCATGCCGAAGCCGAGCCGCCGGCAGAGATTGCGGAAGCGCGCATCATGCTCGCGCCCCTTGCCCTTGGAGGCGCGCGCCGCGAGCCAGACCTCGTCCGAGATCGCCGCCCGGTTGACGCCCTGCAGCACCAGTTCGAGATTGAAGGAAAGCTTCATCTCGCAGACGACGAGGATAGCCGGCTCGCCCTCCCGCACGCCGACGAGATCGCACCCCTGCACCTCGCCCTTCACGGCATACCCGGCGCCCTCGAGGAACGCTTTTATGGGAAGATAGAGGTCGGTTTCGGGCATGCGTGTTGTCGGGGTTCCAGTGTGCTCCGGGTGGTTTAGCTGAGTCCGGGGATAGGTGCACTGGATCGCTGCCGATGGCTCCGTCCTCACCGCCGCAAAGCCGCCGGTCCGGAGATCGAGACGCCCTCATTTACTCTCATCCCCTCCGGAACGACCAGGCCTCTTCTCTCGTCGCATTCTATCAACGCCATCAACTAGGGCCTTCAATATTGCTCGTTCGTCGTCGGTCAGCTCGCCGTGTCTTCCGAGATGTCTCTTCGCATTATCGTAGATGATATCGAGGTCATAGAGACTTCCATCGTAGTCATCGCGGAACTTATAGTGAATGCCGTCTCCAGAGGAAGTCTGGGCCACCACTCCCTTTACCACTTTAGCGGCGAAGCTTCCGTCCGCTACGATGCCCGCTTTCAACCATTCCTTTAGGCCAGTGAGCTCGCCCAAATGTTTCCACGCCAAAGCGATTCTACCGAAGTAGGGGGCACGACCTAGAGAGCTGTCATCGGCTGCGGCCTTTAGCTTAGGCATTAGTATGACGCCAAGTTTATCGAAGTCTCCGCTGCTGATAACAGTTGGCTCTGGTCCATCGGTTGCGAAGATACCGAGTTCTCGTCCCCGCTCAACGTAAACGTCGGAAAGAACGAACGGCGAAGCCGATCGCTCGAAAGCTGTAACAAGGTGCCTCCCAGCTTCCTCTTCGCCCCATGCTTCAAGTATGTCACGCAGGAGGAAACGAAGGTAGGAGGCCGCCCCCGAGACAAACATTTCGCCACGCCAGGGAATTGATAGAACTTCATCTCCAACGGAGATGACAGCGTCTAGTAAATCCTGCGTGGGAACCGGACTTGGTTTCAACGCGAACCGCATCCTAACCTCATCTAGCAGTATACCGACCATATCCCTGCCACGACTATTATTTTTACCTAAATAAAATCGAAATATACTCTCTATTTTATTCTTATCATTCAAATTTCTGAACACCGAATCAATTGTGCTTTTGGGTACCGCATCAGCACTGGGGTGAAGACCAAAATAGGCGTCATAGCCTGCCTCGCTCATTAGGCCTCGCCGGACCTGCGACGCGAAATGGCTTTCGCGGATCATATAACGATCTGGCTCGAACGATTTGCCATGCGCGGGAAAGAGAACCGTGAGAAGCTCGACTATAGGTTCCACCGTAGCAACCGGCAATGATGCCTTGAGGGCCTCAATATTCGCCTTGCGTTCGTCGTCCGCCCCTAAGCTGTAGCGGCCCTCACCAAAGAGGAAGTCACGATTGCGTTTGATCCACTCGAAGGCAACGGGATCGAAGAGCCGAATGCCCTCTATAGCAATGAGGTCTTGAGCGTCGAATTCGTCCTTCAAAGCTGACCAGGAAAATTTCAGCGCATTGGAGAAGCGCAACACGTCTCGCGGGGAATTTATCCAACGGTGAACACCGTCTCGAACGATGTACTGCCATCTAGCGGAATCTTCGCCGTCGGCGGTAATAAGACTTATGTGCTCATCGAGCATGGCCAAGAGCGTGTTCTTCGCCGGCATTGGAAGTTCGACCTCTTGCTGGACGATCTTCTCAGCAAAGCGTGGGCCAACACGATCGATTCCTTCGTCTAATGCCTGCCAAACGATTTCACGGTCGTAAACGAGCAGGTAGATGACGTTCGGCAAGCGTCCTATGGTTTTCACCATCTGCATGATTGACCTGATTTCGTCGTCGTCGAGCCTATCAATGTCATCAATCGTAACAAGGAGGCGCCGGTTGCTATTGCCGAGTTGCGCTCTCAGATTCTCGTATGCCTTTTGAAGACTAGGGGTATTAAGGAACTTGCCTATAGCGGCCTTTAGGGCCTTTTTCCCGACATTGCCGACGAGGCCTGAGAGCGCGCCACCACTTGGATCGATCGTGAGGGCCATCGTGGCAGCCGCGTCGACCAAATTGTCCGCTCCTGCCGCCGCCGTGCGCATACCTTTATTGAAAAGCGTCTTAGCTTTTCCTTCTTTCGGCTTCAAGTGCTCGGACAATAGCTGGAAGAAGGCAGCCATCAGGTCTTGATGACCTGAGACAATCCACGGCCGAAAATCAATGTGTTCGATTTTTTTCTTCCCGACGAAATCCTCTTTGTGCTCGTTGAGGCATTCGAGAACGAAGTTGACGACGGTAGTCTTGCCAGATCCCCATCTTCCATGAAGGCCAATGACGTAGCCATTTGGCACATTCATCTTAACGATGATATCCGCCAATCTCTTCGCGAAGGGCGCGTAAGTGAGGCGATCGTCCTTAAGGCTCTTTTTCGGTTGATCGTCGCCTAGTGTGTATTCATCGCCCCTCATCGCGCTTCGCTCCCAATTCACAAGATCTCGATGTTAACCCGACAACTAGCTACGCTACCTGCAGGTTGAGAGATAGCTCTTGCACTACCATGGCCAGTTTCCTCTGAACTACTAGGGCAGTCGCAATGCCGGCTCACTGCCGGCGCGGGTCAAGGCGAGCCGATAACCGCCATCCACGGCCATACCGAAACAGCCACTTTCCTGCGCCCCAATTGACGCAACGGAAACATCGCGCTCAAGATCTAAACGAACGCTCAGATTGACCAGCACCTCTGCGTGCACGCAGCGGCGGGATCTAGCTTGATCAGGGGGACAGGCATGACCGACACAGCCACTGAAATCGCTGCCGTTCGCGCCCTGCTGGCGGCGGGGGAGCGGCCGGCGGATCTGGCTGGGCGGCGGAAGCGGCTGGATGGGTTGACCGCGCGCTACGACATGCCGGCGGATGTCGTCGTCGAGCCGGTGGATGCGGACGGGGTGAAGGCGGAATGGACGTCGACGCCCGCTGCCGATCCGACCCGCGTCATCCTGTTCCTGCATGGTGGCGGCTATGTCGCGGGATCGATCCGCAGCCATCGGCACATGCTGGCGCAGGCCGGGCGGGAAGCAGGCACGCGCACGCTGGCGCTGGACTATCGCCTGGCGCCGGAGAATCCCTTTCCGGCGGCGCTGGAAGATGCGCTGGCCGGCTATCGCTTCCTTCTGGCGCAGGGGTTCCTGCCACAAAACATCGTGCTGGCCGGCGAGAGCGCCGGCGGCGGGCTGGCGATCGCGACGCTAGTTTCCCTGCGCGATGCGGGCACGCCCCTGCCCGCCTGCGTCTGGTGCGCCTCACCCTGGGTGGATCTCGAAATGTCGGGGGCGACGATGGAGAGCAAGGCGGCGGTCGACCCGCTGATCCAGCGCCCGTATCTGCAGGAACTGGCGACCGCCTATCTCAACGGCGCCGATCCACGCAATCCGCTGGTTTCACCGATCCATGCGGACCTCGAGGGAATGCCGCCGCTGCTGATCCAGGTCGGGTCCGACGAGACGCTGCTCGATGACGCGATCCGGCTGGCCAGCGTCGCGGCTTCAGCCGATGTGCGAACCAGCCTGCAGGTCTGGCCGCAGATGATCCACGCCTGGCACCTGTTCTATTCGCAGCTTGCCGATGGCCGTCGTTCGCTCGCGGAGATGGGCGCGTTCGTGCGCGCGGTGCTGGGCTGAGGGCGGGATCGGTTCCTCTCGGGCCTTCTAGAGGAAGACAGGACCCTCACCCCCGCCCTCTCCCACTGCGTGGGCGAGGGAGCGGACGGAGCGTGCCGCCTGTTCCTCAGGCGGGTTCGACGGCGGTTCGCGCCTTTACCCACCGCCAAACCCGTCCATCGAACGCCAGCAGACCCACGCCGATCAGCGCCATGCCGGCAAAATGCTGGGGCGCCAGGGTTTCGCCCAGCACCAGCGTGCCGAGCAGGATCGCCGAGACCGGGACCAGCAGCGTCACCAGCGAGGTGTTGGTGGCGCCGGCGCGGGCGAGCAGGCGGAAGAAGATCCAGTAGCCAAGCGCCGTCGAGAGCGCCGCGAGGCCGAGGATCGCACCCCAGACCGGCCAGCCGGGCACAGGCAGGTTCCACGGCCGGTCGAAGACGAGCGCCAGCGGCAGCATCATCGTCGTCGCCGCGATCATCTGCCCCGTCGCGGCCGTCATCGGCGCGACGCCGAGGCGCGGCAGATGGCGCCCGAGCGCGCCGGAAAAGCCGTAGCTGAGGGTCGCGAGCAAAATCGCGAATTCGCCGAGCCCGTGCGAACCAAGATCCAGGAAAACCGACGGGCCGATCAGCACGGCGACGCCGAGAACGCCGATGGCGATGCCGGCGAGCTTCGCCGGCGTCAGTTTTTCGTCGCGGGTGAGGAAATGGACGACCAGCGCGGTCCAGAACGGCGTGGTGGCGTTGAGGACAGCGGCAAGGCCGCTCGGCACCTGTTGCTGGCCCCAGACGATCAGCGAGAACGGGATGACGTTGTTGATCAGCCCCATGCCGAACAGCACGCGCCAGACCCGCCAGTGGCCGGGCAGCGCCTGCTTCGTCAGGCGCAGCAGGCTGAGGAGAATCAGCGCGCCGAGGCCGACCCGCAGCGACACGAGGGTGAAGGGCGGCAGCGCGCGGCCGGCGACCGAATTGAAGAAGAACGAGCCGCCCCAGAGCGCCGAGAGGGTCGCGAGCAAGGCCCAGTCGCCCCGCGTCATCGTCTGGCGGATCGCCATCGTCATCCTCGCTGCCGAATTTGGGAACACCGGCCTGCTCTGCCCGTCCGGCCGGCGGCCGGCAAGCCGTTTCTTGCGCTGGCAGGCGAAGAGGCGGGGGCTGGCGCATCAACCGCGCTATCGCGCGCCGCGTGCCCGCGCTATCTTCGCCACGCTCCGCTTCGAGGCCCGTTCTTGCGACTACTCATCAACATCGCGATCGCCATTGCCGTCGCCCTGATCGTCGGGTTCGGATCCGCGGCCCTCGTGCTCGACCGCGAAAGGCTTTTTGGCGCGGTGACGCGTGGGGCCTGGACGGCCTGGCCGGATACGGGCAGCCCGGACGCCGATCCCTATACGGAGGCGATGCTGGCGCGCACCGGCGAGGTGCCGCTCGGCGCCGGCGAAGGGCTCGCCTTCTCGGCCGATGCCGACAGCGCGGGGGGAAGGCTCCGCGGCGAATGCAGCTACCGCGTCACCGGGCAGACGCCGCCGGCGCGGCTCTGGACGCTGACGGTCTATGATGCCGACGGCCATCTGATGGACAATCCGGCGAACCGGACGGCGTTTCACTCGCGCGAGGTGCTGCGCCACGAGGATGGCAGCTTCACGGTGGCCGTGTCGCGCTCGGCCCAGCCGGGCAACTGGCTGCCGGTGACGACGCCCGACGCGATCCGGCTGATCCTGCGGCTCTACGATACGCCGCTGGCCGGCGGGTCGCGCATCGGCGCCGTGGTCATGCCGGCGATCGAGAAGGTCGGCTGCCCATGATCCGGACGCTGTTCTACGTGTTGGGCGGCGTGCTGCTCGGCGGCATCATCCACATCGCCATCATCCTGCTGCTGCCGGATTTCGCCAATCGCGACGCCTGGACCTCGCTTGGCCGGTTCGGGCCGGATGGCGCCTTCCACCGGCTCCCCATGTCGGAGCCCGGCACGGAGCCGCTGCCCTATCTCGACCCGCAAATGGCCTATGCCGCCTGCCGCTTCTCGCTCGATGACGGGCCGATCCGCATCAAGGCGGCGATGCCGGAGGATTTCTGGTCGATCGCGGTGTTCAACCGGCGCGGCAGCAATGTCTACAGCCTGAACGACCGCTCGGCCGAACGCGCCGATATCGACCTGGTGATCGCGACGCCGGTGCAGATGGCGCAATTGCGCGAAAATCCGATCGCGGCGCTCGACCAGTCGATCGTGATCGAGGTGCCGGTGACGCGCGGCTTCGCGCTGATCCGCAGCTTCGTCGCCGATCCGACCCTGGTCGGCCGCGCGGAAGCGTTGCTCGGCGCTGCCGATTGCTCGGCCGAACTGCCTTCCGCCGATGCCCCGCCCGCCGTCGATCCCGGCGACGAGAAGCGCTGACGGTTCCTCCCCTGCCGGGCCGCGCCTTGCCGACGCGATCCGGGTACGTGCCCTAGCCGCCGCGGCCGGGTTTGGGTTGCGGCGCCAGCGCCGGTTGCGGTGGCGGGGGACGTTCCGGACGCGAGCGATCGATCCGCACGCCCGAGAAGATGATGATCTCGCATTGTCCCTGCTTCGGCAGGTTCGCCCGGGCGCGTCTACGCCGGTCGACCGAGTAGCTCAGGATGGTGCCCATGTGACCTCCTTGGAGGTCCGTCCGGCTGCATCGACGCCCCGATTGCCTGGCGGACGCTCTCGTCAACAATAGCATCATTTACCGACTGGCAAGGTTAACGGATCGCTAACAACTTTTCGGCATGATCGGGCTGGGCTTGGCGATCGGGGCTACCAAACGGGATTTGCGATCGCGTCGACTGCTCTTCGGGTAAACGCGTCATCATGCATCCCTCCTATTTTTCGGATGGTCTCATGGCCATGGCCGTGTCGAGCCAGCAAAGTCGCGATGCCGCGTTGCTCCGCGCAACGACAGAACTGTTCGTGCTCGACAAGACGCACGACCAGGCCGGGATCCGCCGCTTCGAGGAACTGGCAGCGCATTTCCTCACCAAGGTATCCTCCGCCGATCGCGCCTTCGTGGCCGAGCGGCTGGCCCGCCACCCGGATACGCCCGGATCGATTTTGCGCATCCTGGGCAAGGACTTGCCCGAGATCGCCTCGCCGATCCTGCGGCATGCGCCGGGGCTGAACTCGTTCGACCTGCTGGCGATCATGGCCGCGACCGGCCCGGCCCATTACCGGATGATCGCGACGCGCGACGACCTCGCGCCCGATATCGTCAGCGCGCTGCGGATGACCGGCGACGCCGAGACGATCGCCCTGCTTCCGGCCGTCGCACAGGAAGCGCCGCAGGTGCCTGTCGCCATGCCCGCGCCGTCGGCGCCTAGCCTGCCCAACCCGCTCGAGGCTCTCGAAGCGGCTCTGGCAAAAATGGCGGCAAAGTCGGCCGAAACCGTCACGGAAGCGCCGGTCGAGACCCCGAAGCCGATCGATCCGGACGTCGAACCCGCGAATCACCCGGCCCAGACCAAGCTTCAGGAACCGCTGTCGGCGCTCGCGGCGGCGCGGGTCCTGACCGCCAGCCTGAGCGCCGAGATGAGCGCGCTTTCGACCGAAGCGCCCGCCCCGGCCCCACAGCTGAAGCCATCCTTCGCGTCGCCGGCTCGCCCCGTAGCCGTCGCGCCGAAGCCAGAGATCACGGCGCCGCAAGCCGTGGAGCCTGCCGTCGAGACACAACCTGCGGCAGCCGAGATTGTGGCGGCAGCCACCGTCGCGGCCGCCGAGCCGGTCGCGATCGAGCCGGAGGCACCTGCGCCAGAGCCTGCCCCAGTCACCGCCGAAGCGCCGGCCGAAACGACGCCGGAAGCGCCCGCCAACCCCGCCGAGGCCTTCCTGCGCCTCGACCGGGCCGAACGGCTGGCATGGATCCACGCGCAGTCCCCGGCCCCGACCTCGGCGCCGAGACTGTCGCCGATCCAGATCGACCACGCCTTCCGCGCGGCGCTCAGCCGGGCACGGCTGCCGATGCTCGCGCGGCAGCGCCAGCGCGAGTCGCTGATCGCGGCGCTTGCCGAAGGACTGCGGCTCGAAGTCGACCAAGTCACCGCGCTGCTGGATGATCCGTCCGGGGAGGCGCTGATCGTGCTGCTCAAGGCGATCGGCCTCTCCGATACCGAGGCGCAGCAGGTGCTGCTGTTCGCCAATCCGGTGATCCGCGAGGCGGTCGAAGCGTTCTTCCGGCTGACCGAACTGTTCCAGGGCGTGCAGCAGCCGGCTGCCGGCCGTCTGGTCGGCCAATGGCGCGGCGAGGCGGAAGCCGAGCCCGCGCATCAGCCGCATTATGCGGATGCCGGCCGCAAGGATGCGCATCCGGCCGTGAAGGAGCAGGTCGCGGCCGCGCGAGTAGAAAAGATCGCCTGAGGCGGGTCTAGCCGGTGGCGATATCGAGGAAGGATCGTCCCTGGCGATCCTCGATCTCGACCACCCAGATGTCGGAATCGAAGCGGGTTTCCGAGCCGATGCGTTCCTGCATGGCGAGCCGGTCGATCCGCTCGCCGATGCGGGAGAACAGCCGGTCCGTCGGCTTGCTGTCGTCGAACGCTGTCTGCGGCGCCGGGCCGTAGAGGTCCACCGTGCCATCCAGCCAGTCGACGACGACGAAGATGGCGCCCGCCTCTTCCGAGCCGCGCCGGACGACGGCGGCGAACGCCCCCTCGACGAAGGCGCGGCGGATATAGGCCGCGACCCAGAGGCCCGACGTCACGCGCATGTTTGCCTCGATGCCTTCAGAAGGTGTTCATGGCGCCGATCAGCACCAGCTTGGCGATGACGGCGTCGCCGGCGGTGCCGGTGAGCGGCAGTCCGTTGTCGAGCTCGAAGCGGCGAATGGCGTTTGCCGTCTTGCCGCCGCCATGGCCGTCGGTCTCGATCGGACCATAGCCGATTTCGTTCAGCGCTTCCTGCACGCGCTTGACGCGGGCGCGCTCGGCCGGATCGTCGATCGAGCCGGTGGAGACGGGATCGGCGAGATGCGCGCGCGGCCCGCCTTTGCGGATCTGCCCCAGCAGGCGCGCGCTCGGTTGCCCGGTCGGGATCAGGCCGATCTTCTTTTCATAAGCCGAGATGGCCGCCTTGGTCTGCGGGCCCATGACGCCATCGACGGCGCCGTCATAGAGCTTGACGTCGGCCAGCGCCTTTTGCGTCTCGGCAATCAGGTTGTCGGCCGGCGCCTGGCTGTTCGATGCGGAGATCGCCACCGGCAGCGGCTGGGTCTGGGTCTG
This sequence comes from Kaistia sp. UC242_56, assembly GCF_044452255.1. Taxonomy (NCBI): domain Bacteria; kingdom Pseudomonadati; phylum Pseudomonadota; class Alphaproteobacteria; order Hyphomicrobiales; family Kaistiaceae; genus Kaistia; species Kaistia sp. UC242_56. The sequence goes on along the minus strand of NZ_JBIOAN010000002.1, from coordinate 1,809,210 downwards.
GACCACGCGCGGCTGCGTCCCCGGCAGCTGGGTGGCGGCACGGCTCTTCGGCAGGGGCACGGACGCAGGCTCGGCGCCGATCTCGAGCACCGGGCTTTCGGCGACGCTGCGCGTCACGAAGAACGGGTCTGGATGATGCTTGGTCTGCAGGAAGGCGGCGTTGGAGACGATCGCCGTGATCGCGATGGCGATCAGCGCAAAACCGCCGGCGCGACCCGGATTCTCGATGATCTTGTCGGCGAGCCGGCCGAGCAGGCTCTCGTTCTCCTGCACGACGGGGCGGGAACGGGCTGGCGGACGCTTGCGTCGAACGGGCGCCTCACGCTCACGCACGCCTGCGCTCCCTCTCCTGGAGGTCTGTAGACGGCGCGCTCAGGGCGCGGGCCGGACGAACCGGCAGCCGCACGGTGGCGACGGTGCCCCGCCCGGCTTCGCTCTGCAGCGCAAAGGTGCCGCCCTGCAGCGCCACCAGCCCCTTGACGACCGAGACGCCGAGCCCGGTGCCTTCGCCACGCCGCTCGGCGCAGGCATCGGCCTGGACGAAGGGCGTGCCGATCCGCGGCAGGTCGTGGGCGGCGATGCCGATGCCGGTGTCGCGGACCTCGATCACGAGGTCGCCATGCTCCAGCGAAGCGGAGACGGTGACGGTTCCGCCCGCCTCGGTGAACTTGGCGGCGTTGGAAAGGAGATTGAGCAGGATCTGCCGGCAGGCGCGCCGATCGGCGACGATGTCCGGCAACTCGCGGTCGATCCGGCGGACGAGCTTGACGCCGCGGCTGGCGATCTGCTGCGCCATCATGTCGAGGGCACTGTCGATCACCGGGACGATCGGGAACGGCGCCGCCACGACATCGAACTTGCCGGCCTCGATCTTCGACATGTCCAGCACGCTGTTCACGACCTGCAGCAGATGTTCGCCGGAGGAGTGGATCAGCCGGATGTAGTCGCGATGCCGCGCCATCTCGAACTTGCCGAACAACTCGCGCTGCAGCAGCTCCGAAAAGCCGATGATCGCGTTGAGCGGCGTGCGCAATTCGTGGCTCATATGCGCCAGGAACTGGACCTTGGACTGGTTGGCGTGATCGGCGGAGGATTGCGCCTCGACGAAAGCCATCTGCTGGCTGCGGCCGGCGGTGACGTCGCGCATCACGGCAACGACCGAGCGCGTCCCGGTGGCGGCATCCAGCGCCGGTCGGCAGCGCATCTCGACCCAGATGAAGCTGGCCGCTCCCGCGCCTTCCCGGCGTAGGCGGAATTCGACGTCGCGCGGCTCGCCCGTGCGGTCGGTTTCCGACAGGGCGTGCAGATAGGCCGGCCGGTCCGCGACATGGACACGGTCGAACAGGCCATGGCCGATCAGCTCGCTCGAGGCGCAGCCCAGCATGGCGCGGGTGGCGGGCGAGGCAAACTCGACCGCGCCGACGCTGCTGTGGCGGGTGACGAGATCGATCGTGTTGTCGGCGAGCATCCGGTAGCGCGCCTCGCCGTCGCGGGCGGCCCCCTCGGCAACGCGCTGGACCAGTTCGATACGCAGCGCCAGGCCCGCGCCATAGAGAATGGCGGCGGCGATCAGGATCGGCGCAAAGGAGACGGGACCGGCCATCGGCGCGGGCATCCAGCCGGCAAGCGCGACCAGCGCCAGGCCCGCCAACGCAGCCGCCGACATTCCGATGGAAGCCAGCGTGATCCGGCGCGAGCCGGACAGAGCCGCTTCGGCCGGGACAATGGCGAGCAGCACCAGGGACGGCGAAGCGAGACCGCCGGTCAGCGCGCCGACCCAGACGACAAGCCCGGCCAGCGCCAGGGCGGAAAGAAGATGCGCCTCGCCATAGCGGCCGGTGCGCGACAGGAAGCCGGCGATCGGCAACGGCGCGGCGAGCCAGGCAAAGGCGACAGCCGAGGTGAAGCTCGGCCGGCCGGAAAGGGCCAGCCAGATCGGGAACAGCATCAGCACGCCCAGCCCGACGGCGAGATGCGCCGCGATGAAGGCGCGATGGCGCGCGGCGAGGAGCGAATCGTCAACGACCGAGCCGTGCACCAGCCCGTCGATGATTCGCCGCAAGGGCTCGAATGAAACCGTCATACACAACACACCAATGACGCTCGTTTCGGCCTTCCGGCCCGGCTCGGAGGTCCCGCGCAGGACCATCCGGCAATGAGCGCATCATGCCAGCCCCCGCTTAAGGGAACCCTAAGGGGGGCGGTGCCGGCGGCGCTCGACAGCCCCTCCATGGTTAACCGATCCTGACCAACCTCTTTCAAATACAGCGTTTTCTCTGCACCTCGCCTTCAGTTGCATCACCTAGGATGACAATCAGCACCACGCGAAGGCCGTGGCGAAGCGGCGCGCAAGAGAAGGCGGAAGGGCAGATCGATGTTTATCCTCCGGGCAGCATTCTGGTTTTCGGTCGTCGCCCTGCTGATTCCCGGCGATCCAAGCCACGGCGTCCAGGCGCCGCGCGTCGATGCGATCGGCGCCCTCCTCGCCGCACGGGGCGCTGTCGCCGATCTCTCGGGCATGTGCGAGCGCCAGCCGGACGTCTGCAGCCATGGCGGCGCGGCGCTGGCCGCCTTCGGCGCCAAGGCGCGCTACGGCGCACAGCTGCTCTACAGCACGATCGACGGATCGCTCGCCGGCGCGACGCTGCCGGGTGCCCAGCCGGGCGGCAGCACGCTGACGCCGGCCGATGTCGAGCCGAACTGGCGCGCCCCGGCGTAGCAGGCGCGAAAGGCCTGAACCGCCAACTTTTTGCTGCCCCGCCGTTTCACAGCGAACCGCAAAACGCTATATGCGGGGGGCCATGAACACCACCACCACGCTTTCGCCCATCGACCAGATCCTGGACGACTTCGCCTTTCTCGACGATTGGGATGATCGGTACCGCTATCTGATCGAGCTCGGCCGCGCGCTCGAGCCGCTTTCGCCCGAAGCGCATAACGAAGCCAATCGCGTGCAGGGCTGCGCCAGCCAGGTCTGGCTGCAGAAGGAAGTGCGGCAGGAAGCCGACGGGCCGCATCTCGACTTCAAGGGCGACAGCGACGCGCTGATCGTCAGCGGCCTTGTGGCGATCGTGATCGCGCTCTTCTCCGGCCGCCCGGCGGCGGAAATCGTGCAGACCGACGCCGAGGCCGTGTTCGAGAAGATCGGCCTGCGCGAGCATCTGACCGCGCAGCGCTCGAACGGCCTGCGCTCGATGGTCAATCGCATCAAGACCGAAGCAGCCGCCGAAGCCGCCGCCCGCTGATCATCCGGCCTTCGGCTTAAAGTCTTCGGCGCCCCAATGGCGTACCGGGCCGGATGCGCGCCCCTGCGCCCCCGAGGCAAGGCCGTAGTGGCGCGCGAGCGCCGATAGCGCCAGCTGGAGCACCAGCTTTGCGGAGCGCTTGGGCCAGTCGCGTTCACGCTCGATTTCCTCGATCCCCTTCAGGAAGCAGCAGAAATCGACCAGGAGGCCGGAGAATTCCGGCCCCGCAGCCGCCAGCGCCCGCTCGACCCGCAGCCGCGCTGAAAGCGCCGCGTCGGTCAGTTCCGCCATGCCGCCGGCGCCGCCACGCCGTCCGCTCGCCACTGCCGCCGACCAGTTGGCGGTCACGCGCGGCATCAACTGGCCGCGGGTGAAATCCGAACGCAGGCGTTCGCCGGCCTGGAACGCCGCGTCATCGATCAGCGGCCTGCCGTCGCGGCCCTTGCGGCTGCGCAGCCAGGCGAGCGGGCTCTCGCTTTGGTCGACGAGCACGGAGGCGCGACCGCCCTCCTCCTCGATCGTTCGGCGCTCGCGGGGCTGGTGCTGGGCGGCGAAATCATCGCCACCGGCCAGGAGCCGCCGGACCATCGCCCGTCCCGCCTGCGACAGCACATAATCCGCCCCTTCGGCGTCCAGTGCGCCATCGGCCAGCAAAGCCTTGACGGCAGCCGCATCCACCGCGCCGCGTCGTGCCGTAAGCGGCGAGACCAGGAAATATCCTTCCGGGTCACGCATGATCCGGGCTCCGGCGGTGGCGAGACGCCTTGCCAGCCGCGCGGCTTCGCGATTCGCCATCACGCCCTCCCCGATCCCAAGGAGGCCTGGCAGGCCGCCCGCTCCAGGCGATCGACGAACTGGTCCACGCGTTCGATCTCGCGCTGCTCCTCGACCCGCCGGCAGGCATGCGCCGCCGTCGTTCGGTCGCGGCCGAACAGCCGGCCGGCCTCGGTATAGGAAAACCCCAGCGTAGTGTGGGCGATATAGAGTGCGACCTGGCGCGCATAGGCCTCCTCCGCGGTGCCGCGCCCCGAGGCGCACAGCCGCTCGCCATCGACGGCGAGCGCCGAACCGACCAGCGAAACCAGCATGCGCTTCGTCGCATCCTCCCGGGCGTGCCGCCGCCTGCGCGCCTGGCTCAAGGCCAACAAATCTATCCGAACCTGCATCCGAACCTCCCGCTTTACGCATCATAGGATTATTTTCCTATGACACCATAAAGCAGCGGACTACGGACGGGGATAGATTTTTTGGGATGCACCGGGGAAGGGTTTTCTGCCGGGCCCTCCGGGGATAGAGGCCAGGCTTATCCCCGGCATCCGGGGCGGCGCGAAAATGACGGCTTCGAAACCTGGAGCCAACCATGACCGAAGCTGCCGCATGCCACGATAGCCCCGCCTTGAAGGCGAGCCTCCGCTACCACGCGCGCCACGCCGTCGATACGACGATCCAAAGCGGCATCGCCCTCTACCGCCGCCAGACCTGCCTGCCCCGCCTGCTGCCGCTGCTGCCGTCGGAACTCGCCGACGAGAGCGAGACCGCTCGGCGGCGGATCGTCGCCAGGCTCGCCCGCGCGCTGCGGGCCGAGCGCATGCGCGGCCGCGCCGGACACTGGAGCTACGACCTCAACCGACACATCGCCCTGCACCAGGCCTATGAAGGCGAGCGGCAGCGGCTGAGACCCTGAGCCATGCCGGCAACAAAAAAGGCCCGGCAGATGCCGGGCCTTTTGAGATCCTGGGAAGGAACGACTAACGGACGCGCTTGCGCTGCTGACCGAGGCCCATCTTCTTGGCCAGCTCGGAACGGGCCGCAGCATAGCTGGGGGCGACCATCGGATAGTCGGCCGGCAGGCCCCACTTCTCGCGATATTCTTCCGGCGACAGGTCGTAATGCGTACGCAGGTGGCGCTTCAGCGACTTGAACTTCTTGCCGTCTTCGAGGCAGACAATAAAGTCCGGGAACACCGACTTCTTCGGGTTCACGGCGGGCTTCAGGGGCTCGGGCTCGGGCTCGACAACACCGCCATGGGTGCGGTTCAGCGCCTGATAGACTTCGGTGATCAGCCCGGGGAGGTCGTGGGCCGAAACCGAATTGTTGCTGACGTAAGCGGAGACGATATCGGCGGTCAGATCTATAAGGTCGCTTCCTGCCGTTTTTTCAATCATGGTCTACCCTAACTTCGGTTGTGTCGTCGTAATTCTGTAGCGAGTAAATTGAGAGCTTGCGGCTTCGACGGCGCCACACCGGACTTATCCAAGCATCGGCAGTGGCCATCGGAGCTCTAAATCCGTTACTTCGTGGCACCTATATAAGTGCGCTCCCGCGAAGACAAGCACTAAGTCGGTGCATTGATAGGCGATGGCACATCTTTGTGGTCGCGGCGATTCGTCTCGGCCAATCTTCAGGTGATCACACGGTCGGGCGGGAAACCCCACTCACAATGCCGCGATCAATACGTAAATCGCCAAAAGCGCCGTCGCCCAGAAGGCAATTTGGCCCGTGGGCCAGTTTCCAGCCAGGCTGAGCCGCAAGATCGACCGCTTCGAAAAGCCCGACCATCCTTCGCCCAGCGCATCCCTTGCGACAGAGAGGGACGGGCGAAGCTTATCCAAGTTGCGGCGCCAGAGCGGCGCTACCAGGCGTGGCAGTTCGCGCCAGATCCAGTCCACGTCCAGCGTAGATCCGGCTTTCGGCTGAAGTAACGGCCATGCGCCGATAAATATGCAACTTGCCGCGATTAACATCAGGAGTTGGAACAGGATGTGATCGGGCGTGAGGATCGAAACCCCGGCAATCTCGGGCGTCAATTGCACGAGGAAGCCCGGGAAGCACCCCAATGCCAGGATGAGGATGCAGAGCAATCCCATCGCCGCTTTCATCGACAGGACGAGCTCGGCCGCCACGGTCGCCCGCTGCGTCCCGAACAGGGCGAACCAGGGCAGCTTCAGCCCGATATACAGGAAGGAACCGGCAGAAACCGCCGTCAGCGCGAACCAATAGAAGCGCGCCAGATCTTCCGCGAGAGACGCCATTATCGCCGATTTACTGACGAACCCCGCCGTCAGCGGCAGCGCTGCCAGCGAGAGTCCGCCAATCAGCATCGCCACAGCGGTAAACGGCATGGAACGGGCGAGGCCGCCCAGCGCGCTCAACCGGGTTTCACCGGTGGCGCGCAGAATCGATCCCGCCGCCATCATCAGAAGCGACTTGTAGAGAATATGCGCCAGCGCATGCAGGGCGGCGGCGGCAAGCGCCAGTGGCGTTCCAATGCCGACCGCCACGACCATGAAGCCGACCTGGCCGACGATCGAATAGGAAAGCAGCTTGCGGATGTCGTCCTCGAGCAAGGCGTAGATCAGCCCGTAGACGGCCATGGCGAGACCGATCCAGAGCAACGCCGGCTCGCCCGGAAACAGGCGGATCAGCACGAGCACGGCCGCCTTGGTGGTGAAGGCTGAGAGGAAGACTGCGCCCGACCACGACGCCTTCGGATAGGCATCCGCCACCCAGGCCGAAAGCGGCAGCGCGCCGGCATTGAGGAGAATGCCGGAAAGCATCAGCCAGCGGCCGATGCTGTCGGCGCGCATCGGGTGCAGCGCGACGCTGCCGGTTCCGGCAATTTCGGCAGATATGCCGGCGAAGAGCAGCACGCCGCCCAGCACGTGGATCAGCGCGTAGCGCAGGCCGGCACGCGCATTTCCGTTCGACCAGATCACCAGCGTCGAGCCGATCGCCAGGATCTCCCAGAACACGAACAGCGTGACGAGATCGCCCGCGAAAGCGATGCCCTGCGCCGCCCCGGCATAGACCAGCGCCGCCGCCTTTTCGGTGACGCTCGACTGGCTCACGCCATAAAGCGCTCCCGCCACCGCGGCGATGCCGAAGGCGGTACCGAAGATGCGAGCCATATTGTCTGGCGCCAGCGGCACGAGTTGCAGGCCAAGCCAATCGATGACGAGGCCCGGCCCAAGCGGCAGCGCCCAGACGAGCGCGAGGGCGGCGACCGGCGCGGCGAGGAACAGAGCGTTGCGCAGCCCCCCCTTCAGGAGCGGCAGGAGCAGGCCGGCGACGATCAGGATAAGGGCGGACGACAGCGGCCCAAAGGTCTCAGTCATCGGCCCGCTCCCCGGGACGCCGCATCAGACGCCCCCAGCCATAGGCGACGAGGACCGCGACGGCGGCGCTGACGAGGCCGAACCAGGCGGCGAAGCCCGGCGTCCCGTCAATGCCGAAGCTGGCGTGATGGGTAACGAAGGTGTCTGCCACGACCAGCAAGGCCAGGAGGACGACCAGGGCGAGAAGGATCTTGCGGCGGGTAGCGGTCATGACTGCCTCCCGGCACGAATTTGGAGAAAGACCCTCACCCCAACCCTCTCCCGCGCGCGGGAGAGGGAGCGCGACGGCGTGTGTTCGATCGATGGAGTTGCCCCGGAGGCGCGCTGGCGCAAAAGCCCTCGCCCGCTTGCGGGAGAGGGCTGGGTGAGGGTCTCGCTGAAATCGTTCATCTCACCCTCCCATAATCATCGAGGCGAGGCGGAACGGCACGCCGGGGAAGAGGAAGAGCAGGACTGTGCCAGCCGCCGTCGCGGTCAGTGCGACCACCATCGGCCAGGGCGCTTTCCTGCCGGGGGCCATTAGCCGGGCGCAGGAAGGCGCGGGTCAGGATCGGCAGGAAATAGGCGGCGTTGAGCACGGTGGAGACGACGATCACGCCGACGGCGAACCAGTCCTTGGCGCCGGTCGCCGCGTCGAGGATGAACCATTTGCCGAGGAAGCCGGCCGTCGGCGGCAGGCCGATCATCGACAGGGCGCCGATGGCAAAGGCGCCCACCGTCCAGGGCATGCGGCGGCCGATCCCGTCCATCTGGCTCACCTTCGTCACATGCTCGGCCGTGTAGACCGAGCCGGCGGCGAAGAAGAGCGTGATCTTCGAGACAGCGTGGGCTGCGATATGCAGGCCCGCCCCGATGACGGCGACGGGGGATGCGAGCGCTGCCGCCAGCACGATGTAGGAGAGCTGGCCGATGGTGGAATAGGCAAGGCGGCGCTTCAGATCATCGGCGCGCAGCGCGACGACCGAGGCAGCCACGATGGTGAAGCCCGCGACATAGACCAGCCAATCGCTGGCGCCGCTCGTCTGCAAAGTCTCGATGCCGAACACCGATACGCTGACCTTGAGGATGGTGAAGACGCCCGCCTTGACCACCGCAACCGCATGCAGGAGCGCCGAGACCGGCGTTGGCGCCACCATGGCGGCCGGCAGCCAGCGATGCAGCGGCATGACGGCGGCCTTGGCCGCGCCGAACACAAACAGCGCGAACAGCAGCGCCATGGCGCCATCGCCGAGCTTGCCGCCAAGAATGCCGCCCGTGCGGAAATCGAGCGTGCCGGCGACGAGGCCGGTCCAGACGATTGCCGGCAGCAGCAGGACCATCGACGCGCCGATCAGCGTCAGCAGATAGACCCGCCCTGCCCGCATCGCGGCCGGCGTCTGCTTGTGCGTAACCAGCGGATAGGTCGAGAGCGACAGGATCTCGTAGAAGACGAACAGCGTGAACAGGTTGCCGGAAAAGGCGAGCCCCATGGTGGCGGAGATCGCGATGGCGAAGCAGGCATAGAAGATCGTCTGGCGCGGCTCGTCATTGCCGCGCATGTAGCCGATCGAATAGAGCGAGTTGACGATCCAGAGCGTCGCGGCGACGGCGGCGAACAGCATGCCGAGCGGGTCGACCTTGAGCGCCAGCGTCAGTCCCGGCGCGACCGAGGCCAGATGCAATTGGGGCCGCGCGCCGCCCAGCACATGCGCCAGCAGAGTCATGACGACGCCGAAGAGCAGCACCGCCCCCAACAGCGTCGATGCCTCGCGGAGATCGGGCCAGCGGCCGAAGCCCGCGATGGCGAGCGTCACCAGGGCCGGGATGCCCAGCGCCAAGGCGAGCAACATCGGATCGCCCAGCCAGGTCATGGCGCCACCCGGAGCAGCGCGTCGGCCGCCGCGCGCGCGAGACCCGCGGGTCCCTCGGCGCGGACACCGAGCCAGATCGTGGCGCCAGCAAGGGCCCACATTGGGAGCAGCATTTCGAGCGGTGCCTCGCTCGCTTCGCGCGCGGCCAGCGCCGGCTCGCGGAACCAGACGACCTCGACGATGCGACCGACATAGAGCACCGCGATGAAGGAACTGGCGACGATCAGGATCGCCAGCCAGCCATGGCCTGCCTCCAGCGCGCCGAGAAGGAGATAGTATTTCGAGACGAAGCCGCTGGTGCCGGGAACACCGATCAGCGCCAGGCCGGCGATGGTCAGCGCCGCAGCGGTCCAGGGCATGGCGCGGCCGATGCCCGCGAGTTCGTCCAGCTTGGCGGTGCCGGTGCGCAGCACGATCGCGCCCATGGCCATGAAGGCGGCGCCCTTCATCAGCGCGTGGTTGAAGAGATGCAGCAGGCCGCCGGTGAGCCCTATCGGATTGGCCAGCGCGAGACCCAGAGTGATGTAGCCGATCTGGCCGACCGACGAGAAGGCAAGCAGGCGCTTGATATCGTTCTGGACGACGGCGGCCGCCGAGGCGAGGAACATCGCGGCCAGCGACAGCCCGATCAGGATCGAGCCGAGCGGGACCGAGCCGACATCGACATGGCCGCCGAATACGGTGAACAGGAAGCGCGCCAGCAGATAGATCGCGACCTTGGTCGCCGTCGAGGCCAGCAGCACAGCGGCGCTGGAAGGCGCATAGGCATAGGCGTTGGGCAGCCACGCATGCAGCGGGAACAGAGCCAGCTTGAGGCCGATGCCGACGACGATGAAGGCTTCGGCGACGATCAGCGCGCGGGAGCTTTCGATGTCAGCAAGGCGCTCGACGATCAGGCCGAGATTGAGCGTGCCGGTGGTCAGGTAGATCAGGCCGACGCCGATGACATAGAAGGTCGCGCCGATCGTGCCGACGATCAGATACTGGTACGCGGCGACCAGCGCCCGGCGGTCGCGGCCGAGCGCGATCAGCGTATAGGTCGAGAGCGACGAGATCTCGAGAAAGACGAAGGCGTTGAAGGCGTCGCCCGTCACCGCGATGCCAAGCAGGCCGGTGATGCAGAGCAGCATCATCGTGTAGAACCACGCGACGCGCTCGGGGATGATCTCGGCCAGCACGCTGCGACGGGCGAAGATCATCGTCAGCACGGCGATGATGCCGACCAGCAGGACGATGAAGGCGTTGACCGCGTCGACGCGATATTCGATGCCGAGTTCCGGCGCCCAGCCGCCGATGCGGTAGGAAATCACGCCCTCCGCCTGCACGCGCCAGAGCAGCGCGAGGGCGACGGCCGCCGTCAGCGCCGAAGCAAGGAGCGCGATCAGCCAGGCGGCGAAGCCGTTGCGCGAAAGCGCCGCGAGGATCGCGCCGATCAGGGGCGCGAGAATGAGAAGGACCGGCAGATTATGGGCGATCATGCAGCGTTCCTGCCCGTGCCCGGCGTCTTGCCGCGCTTGACCCGAAGTTTCGAGGCCTCTTCCGGTCCGTCGCGGAGCAGGATCTCATCCTCCTCGATCGTGCCGTAGGCTTCCTTGATCCGCACCACCAGCGTCAGGCCGAGCGCCAGCGTGGCGATGCCGACGACGATCGCCGTCAGGATCAGCACATGCGGCAGCGGGTTGGCGTAGACGGTGTGCGCCGGATCCAGGATCGGCGCGGTGCCGCCCAGCACCTTTCCAGGCAGGATGTAGAGCAGGTAGACCGAGGTCTGGAACAGCGACAGGCCGATCAGCTTCTTGACCATGTTGCCGCGCGCGATGACGACATAGAGCCCGGCGACCATCAGGAAAACAGTAGCGATCTGGCTGAAATGTACGATCACGAACGCCTCCGGCCGGCAAAGGCGTAGTAGATCGCGATCATCGTCGAGAAGACGGTCAGGAACACCCCGACCTCGACGAGGAAGACGCCCCATTCCTGGCCGTGGATGCTGTCATGGGCGAGATGGTTGTAGTCGAGGAGATTGTCGCCCAGCAGCATGCCGGCGACGCCGACCGCGACATAGATCAGCACGCCGCCCGGGATCAGCACCTCCAGAAGTCCGACCGGCACAATCTTCTGCGCCGGGCCGAGCCCGTTGATCAGGCCATAGAGGATGATCGCCGCCGCCGCGATGACGCCGGCCTGGAAGCCGCCGCCCGGACCGTAGTCGCCATGGAACTGGACGTAGAGCGCGAACAGCAGCAGCGGCGCCAGCATGAACTTGGTCGCGACGCGAAGGACGACATCGAGCCGCATCAGCTTTTCCCCTCGCCGCGCCGGCGCCGCAGCAGCGCCAGGATGCCGATGCCGGCCGTGAAGACGACGGTGGTTTCGCCGAGCGTGTCAAAGCCGCGATAGCTGGCGAGCACCGCGCTGACCACGTTGGCGATCCCCGTTTCCGGCATGGAGCGGGCGAGATAATCCGCGCCGTCGCGATGGATCGGCTGTTCGGGCGAGCCGAATTGCGGCAGGTCACTCAGGCCCCAGAGCAAGGCGCCGGCGGTCACCACGGCCACGAAGAGCGGCATGATCTGGCGGCGCTTGCGGGGCGCCTCGACGGTATCGGTCAGCGACAGCGCGCCCAGGAAGAAGACCGTCGAAACACCCGCGCCCACCGCCGCCTCGGTCATGGCAACATCGACCGCATCGAGCACCACGAACAGCGTGGCCATCAGGAAACTGTAGACGCCGAGCAGCACGACGGCGGCGAACAGCCCGCGCACCCGGACGATGCCGATCGTGACGGCGCCCAGCATCAACAGGAGAAGGATGGTGACAGCCGTCTCGATCATGGCTTGCGACCCTTCGAAACCGGCTTGCCGCGCTTGGCGGGCTGCTTCTTCTCGCTATCGCCGGCCAGCAGCGGCTTGACGCCCGCCTGCAGCGCGGCGGCGGCCAATGCGTGCGAGGCGACCGGTCCCATGAACAGAAGGAAGCCCAGCAGGAATACGAGCTTCAGGGTCACCAGCGTGAAGCCGGCGAGGAACACCATGCCGATCAGCATCAGGCTGACGCCCAGCGTGTCGCCGACCGAGGCCGCATGCATGCGCGTGAACAGATCCGGCATGCGGTTCATGCCGATCGCGCCGGCGATCAGGAAGAAGGCGCCCGCGAACAGGAACAGGCCGGCCAGGATGTCGCGTGCGAGGTCGATCACGTCCGGTCCGCCTCCGCTTCGGCGCCGAGCGAGCCGTGCCGGAAGAATTTCAGCACGGCGAAGATGCCGACATAGTTGAGCAAGGCATAGGTGAGGCCGAGATCGAGGAATTCCGGCCGGCCGGTCAGGAAGCCGAACAAGGCGAGCACGAGGATCGCGCCATTGCCGATCGAATTGGCGGCGAGCAGCCGGTCGAAGGTGCTGGGCCCGCGCAGCGCGCGCACCACGACCAGCGCCATGGCGACGAGCACGGCGAGAAGCGCTGCGGCGATCATTCCGCGCCTCCTTCGAAACGTCGGACGCGGCGGTCCATCTCGCCCGCCTCGACATCGTCCGCACCCGCCTTGGTCAGGGCGTGGACGAGGAAGCGTCCCTGTTCGCGATCGACCCCGGCCGTAATGGTACCAGGCGTCAGCGTGATCGAATTGGCGTAGGTCGCGATCCCGACCGGCGTGCGCGCCGACACCTTGGTGTGGAAAAGCTGCGGCGAGATCGGCAAATTCGGATCGAGGATGATCCGGGTCACCGACAGCGAGGACTTGACGATCTCGCGCGCCAACCATGGCCAATACAGCAATCCGGCAAGCAACCGGCCGACTGGATGGCCCTCCTCGTCGGCAAAGCCGAGCCGCCGCCCTGCCAAGGCCAGCAGGATCGATATGACGAGCCCTGCCCCCACCAGCCAAGGCGTGTAATGACCGGACAAAAGCAGCCAGAAGGCGAACAGAAATAGAGCAAGACTAGCGGTACGCAGCATGTAATCGGCTCCTTCTGCTCAGGACATCTCCGTCCGGTGGCGTGTGATTCGATGGATGGCCATAGACTAATCACGATGAGCCGCCCAACCCAAGGCAGGTCGGACCGTAAAGCGACAAGCGCGACAACGTGAACGGAACCGATTGTGAATTGGCGCCGATTGCCTATCTAGAGGGCTCAGCTTTGTGTTTCACCCGATTGCCATCTGCCGGCCGCCCCGACCGCAGATCGAAAGGAGCGTTCATGTCCACCACCGATCGCCCCGACACCGCCATCAAGAAGATCGAAAAGACGGATGCCGAGTGGCGGGCAGAACTGACGCCCGAGCAATATGCCGTCACCCGCCAGCAGGCGACCGAGCGCCCCGGCACGGGTCCGTACCTGCATGAGAAGCGCGCCGGGACATATACCTGCGTTGCCTGCGGTGCGCCGCTCTTCCGCTCCGAGACCAAGTATGAATCGGGCAGCGGCTGGCCGAGCTTCTTCGCCGCCGTCGACGATACGGCGGTGGGCGAGGTCACGGATCGCTCGCATGGCATGGTGCGGACCGAGATCGTCTGCGCCAGCTGCGAGTTCGCATCTCGGCCATCTGTTTCCCGATGGCCCCAACCCGACCGGCTTGCGCTATTGCACCAACGGCACGGCTCTGAAGCTGAAGCCGGACGACGGCCAGGAATAGTCGCAGCACCCCGCCTCCAGAAATTCGGGGAGCCCGCCCGGCGGGCGCCTCACCCTGGCGGAGCGTTTGTGCCATAATTGGCACCCATCATGCCGAGACGGCCGCCGGCCGTCTCGAAGAACGCAAGACCCCAGGCCAAGCCGAGGTTTGGCCGAACCACCCCTTCCCGGAGCACCCTCCCTCGTGAACCCGCCGCTCGCCGCCAAGAAGCCTGTGACCTCCACCGTCCACGGCGTCGCCATCTCCGATGACTATGCCTGGCTTCGTGCCGACAACTGGCAGGAGGTTATGCGCGACCCGAGCGTGCTTGCGCCCGATATCCGCGCCTATCTGGAGCATGAGAACGCCTACACCGCCAGCCAGATGGAAGACACCGCCGGCCTGCAGGCGGAGCTGTTCGCCGAGATGCGCGCCCGCATCAAGGAAGACGATTCCTCCGTCCCCTCGCCCGATGGCGACTTCGCCTATGCCATGCGCTTTACCGAAGGGGCCGAACAGCCGCTGGTGGTGCGGACCGCGCGGGACGGCAGCGGGCCGGAGACGATCCTGCTCGACGGCAACCAGATGGCGTCCGGCCGCGCCTACTTCCGACTCGGCAGCGCCGATCACAGCCCCGACCACAAGCGCCTCGCCTTTGCCTATGACGACAAGGGCTCGGAATATTACACGCTGCATGTGCGCGACATCGAAAGCGGCGCGGATCTCTCCGACGCCATCGAGGCGACGACCGGTGGGGGCGTTTGGGCAGCGGACAGCAACACGCTGTTCTACACCGTGCTCGACGACAACCATCGCCCCTGCCGGATCTATCGCCACATCGTCGGCACGCCGCAGTCCGAGGACGTGCTGGTGTTCGAGGAAAAGGATCCGGGCTTCTTCCTGGGCGTCGGCCAGACCCAGTCGTCGCGCTACATCCTGATCGACAGCCATGACCACGAGACGTCGGAAGTCCATCTGCTCGACGCGGAAGATCCGACCGGCGCCCACCGGCTGGTCGCCGAGCGGGTCACGGCGGAGGAATATTCCGTCGATCACAATGGCGACACGCTCTACATTCTGACCAATGCCGGCGGCGCCGAGGACTATAAGATCGTCACCGCGCCTGTGGCCTCGCCCGGCCGCGAGAACTGGGTCGATCTCGTTCCGCATAATCCCGGCACGCTGATCCTCGGCATGACGGTCTACCAAGACTACATGGTCCGGCTGGAGCGGGCTGGCGGCCTGCCGCGCATCGTCGTCCGTGCGCTCGCCAGCGGCGAAGAGCATGCGATCGCGTTCGACGAGGAAGCCTATTCGCTCGGCATGGGCGACGGCT
This sequence comes from Kaistia sp. UC242_56, assembly GCF_044452255.1. Lineage (NCBI taxonomy): Bacteria > Pseudomonadati > Pseudomonadota > Alphaproteobacteria > Hyphomicrobiales > Kaistiaceae > Kaistia > Kaistia sp. UC242_56. The sequence continues at coordinate 1,794,051 of NZ_JBIOAN010000002.1, read as the reverse complement.
ACGAGTTCGATACCTCGATCCTGCGCTTCACCTATTCGTCGATGACGACGCCGTCGCGCGTCTATGATTACGACATGGCCACCCGCGAACGGACGCTGCGCAAGGAGGAGGAAATCCCCTCCGGCCACAACCCGGCCGACTATGTGACGCGCCGCGTCTTCGCCAAGGCGGCGGACGGCGAGACCGTCCCGGTGTCGCTGCTCTACCACAAGGACACGCCGCTCGACGGCAGCGCGCCCTGCCTGCTCTACGGCTATGGCGCCTATGGCATCACCATTCCCGCCTCCTTCTCGATCTCGCGGCTGTCGCTGGTCGATCGCGGCTTCGTCTACGCCATCGCCCATATCCGCGGCGGCAAGGACAAGGGCTTCCGCTGGTATGCGGATGGCCGGCGCGAGAAGAAGATGAACACGTTCACCGATTTCATCACGGCCGGCGAGTATCTGGCGCAGCAGGGCTTCACCGCGCGCGGCAAGATCGTCGCCTGGGGTGGCTCGGCCGGCGGCATGCTGATGGGCGCCGTCGCCAACATGGAGCCGGACCTGTTCGGTGGCATCATCGCCGAAGTCCCCTTCGTCGACGTGCTCAACACCATGCTGGACGACACGCTGCCGCTCACCCCCCCGGAATGGCCGGAATGGGGCAATCCGATCGAGAGCGCCGAGGATTTCGCCGTGATCGCCGCTTACTCGCCCTATGACAATGTCGGCGCCCACGCCTATCCGCCGATCCTGGCGATCGGCGGCCTGACCGACCCGCGCGTCACCTATTGGGAACCGGCCAAGTGGGTCGCCAGGCTGCGCGAGACCAAGGCCGGCGACGATCTGCTGCTGCTCAAGACCAACATGGATGCGGGCCATGGCGGCGCCTCCGGCCGGTTCGACCGGCTGAAGGAGACGGCCTTCTCGACCGCCTTCGCCATCAAGGTCGTCGCCAGCAAGATCATCGGCAACGGCTGATCCTTCGCAAGACTAGCGGCGGCGCTTGACTTCAGCGGGCGCTGCCGCACCTTAATCCCTACGGATCCATCGAGGGCACCGCGATGAAACGATTGGCCGCCACGGTTCTGGCTGCATCGGCACTGGCGGGCGCGCTGACGGCGCCCCTGCCGGCCAGCGCGCAAGTGTTTTTCGGCCTCAGCTACGGGCAGAACGTCTCACAGGGCGACTGCAAGGGACTGGCCGCTTCGCTCGGGCCGCGAAAAGTCTGGTTCTCGCGCTTCTCCGGCTCGAAGCCGGATGTCTGGGATCGCGGCCTGGAGCCGGCCTGGGGTGTCGGCTGCTTCCGCACCCAGCAGGAATGCAAGCGCTGGCTCTACAACACCCAGACGGAATGGCCGCGCCTGATGAACTTCACCCGCTGCGCCCAGGGCCTGCCGGCTCGCTTCTGAGACCGAGAGTAGCCACTCCCACAAACGAAAAACCCCGGCGCAAGGCCGGGGTTTCCGTATTCGACGTCGATCCGTGGGATCAGACGGCCTTCTCGTATTGCTCCAGGACGTAGTCCCAGTTGATCAGGCTGTCGACGAACGCCTCGAGATACTTCGGGCGGGCGTTGCGGTAGTCGATGTAATAGGAATGCTCCCAGACGTCGACGCCGAGGATCGGCTTCGCGCCGTGGATCAGCGGGTTCTCGCCGTTCGGGGTCTTGGAGATGGCGAGCTTGCCGTCCTTGACTTCAACCCAGGCCCAGCCGGAGCCGAACTGCGTCGTGCCGGCGGCGATGAAATCGGTGCGGAACTTGTCGTAGCCGCCAAGGTCGGAATCGAATGCCGCCTGCAGCTTGCCCGGAAGCTTCTTGCCGCCGCCGTCCTTCTTCATCCAGTTCCAGAAATGGAGATGGTTGTAGTGCTGGCCGGCATTGTTGAAGAGGCCGGCGTTCTTGCCGTAGCTCTCCTTGACGATCTCTTCCAGGCTCTTGCCCTCGAGACCCGAGTCCTTCAGCAGGTTGTTGCCGTTGGTCACATAAGCCTGGTGATGCTTGTCGTGATGGTACTCGAGAGTTTCCTTCGACATGAAGGGACCGAGCGCCTCGTAATCATAAGGCAGCGGCGGAAGTTCGAAAGCCATGGGAGACTCCTATCGACCATGTCGGTGGGTTTGGGGCTCGTCCGAAAACGGCGCCCCGGCGGGAAAGGTTCCGAACGCAACATAGGCAGCGCCGGGTCGTCCGGCAACTCGTCTCCGTCCGGATGCACAATCAAAGGTATGCGGTTTCCGATCCGCGCTCCGGGCCGCATTGCGCGCGGCGCGGCCGGGCGGGAAAGGCGATCATATTTGCGTGACCGCGACCCCTTCCGACTTGCCCCTGTCATCGTTCATCGTGACAGTTAGAACGATTCCGAACACCACAACGGAGGATTGTCGATGCGATTCAAGATCATACTGGCCGGACTGGCCCTGACGCTGGGAGCCGCGGGCCTCGCCCATGGCGCCGACGACGTCATCGCCCAGCGCCAGGCGCTGATGAAGGACAATGCCGGCGCCGCCAAGACGATCTTCCAGATGGTGCAGGGAAAGACCCCCTACGACGCGGCGGCCGCCAAGGCGGCGTTCGAGAAGATCGCCGCTGACATCAAGACCTTCCCGACCCTGTTCCCCGAAGGGTCGGACCAGGGCAAGACCACGGCCTCGCCCGCCATCTGGCAGGACAAGGCAGGGTTTGAAGCCCTCGCCGCCAAGATGGGCGCCGCCGCCACCGCGGGCGCCGCCGCCGCATCGGGCGGTCTCGACGCCATCAAGGCCTCGGCCGGAGAAGTCGGCGCCAGCTGCCAGAGCTGCCACGAGAAGTTCCGCATCAAGAAATCCTGACCGTGCGGATCCGTACCGCCACCCTTGCCGTCGTCGCCGTCGCAGCCCTGGCTGCGGCGGTTTTCTGGTTCCTGACGGCGCCGCAGCCGCTCGATGCCGCCGTTCTGCCCGACAAGCCGGGCGACGCGGCCAAGGGCGAAAGGCTGTTCTGGGCCGGCGGTTGCGCCTCCTGCCATGCCGCCCCGGGCGCCAGCGGCGACGACCTGCTGAAGCTCACCGGCGGCGTGGCGATAGCCTCTCCCTTCGGCACCTTCCACGCGCCCAACATCTCGCCGGACAAGACGCATGGCATTGGCAACTGGAGCGCGCTCGACTTCGTCAACGCCATGAAGCGCGGCATGGCGCCGGATGGGTCGCACCTCTACCCGGCCTTCCCCTACACCTCCTATCAGCGGATGACGGTGCCGGATCTCCTGGATCTCAAGGCCTATCTCGACACGCTGCCGGCGGAAGCGACGGCCAACCAGCCGCACGACCTGCCCTTCCCCTTCTCGATCCGCCGCGGCATCGGGCTGTGGAAGCTGCTCTATCTCGACGGCAAGACCTTCACGCCGGACCCGGCCAAGAGCGAGGCCGTCAATCACGGCGCCTATCTGGTCGAGGGGCCGGGCCACTGCAACGAATGCCACACGCCGCGCACGGCGCTGGGCGGGCTGGACATGAGCCGCGCGCTCGCCGGGGCGCCCGACCCTTCCGGCAAGGGCAAAGTGCCCAACATCACCTCGGGCCCCGGCGGCCTTTCCGACTGGAGCGCCGACGACATCGCCAACGCGCTCGACACGGGATTCACGCCGGACTTCGATTCCCTCGGCGGCACGATGGCCGAGGTCGTCCGCAATATGGCCAAGCTGACGGCCGAGGACCGCCAGGCGATCGGCGATTATCTGAAGCAGGTGCCGCCGGCGGCGGTTGCAGCGGCGGCCGCGCCCACGCCCTGAGGACCTTCGGCTTGACGTGGCCCATGTCGCGCTGCGAGATCGCGGAAGTTTATTTTCCCGGCCCTGTCCGAATGACGGGGCGCACCGCGACATGGTCGTGAAGGCCGGGAATGGTCCCGCCTCTCGAACCGCAGCCGAGATTTCCATGCAATACGCCCTGCTCTTCTACGAAAACAGCCAGCAGTTCACGACCCGCGAACACGACCCCGAGACCGTCGCCTATTGGGGCGCGTGGAAGGCCTATGTCGAGGATATCAGCGCTTCCGGCATCGTTCGCGGCGGCGAGGGTCTGCTCGGCCCGGAAACGGCGACATCCCTGCGCATCCGCGACGGGCAGCACCAGGTCCAGGACGGGCCGTTTGCCGATGCCAAGGAGCAGTTGGGCGGATTCTTCATCATCGAAGTCGACGATCTGGACGCGGCCATCGCCTGGGCCGCGAAGGCGCCCTGCGCGCCATATGGCGGTGTGGAGATCCGCCCGACGCTGACCACGATGTAACGAACCACTCGCGTCGGAGGGCATATCGATGGCGGGAGGTCGGGTCGAGCAGGCGGTTCGCGAGAGCTACGGCCGGCTCGTCGCCATCCTCTCCGCGCGGGGGCGCGATATCGGGGCGGCCGAGGACGCGCTTGCCGATGCGATCCTCGCCGCCTTGGAGCAATGGCCGGATCGGGGCATCCCGGATCGTCCCGAGGCGTGGCTGCTTGCCGTTGCACGGCGCCGGTCGATCGACCGCGCGCGACGCGCAACGACCGATGAAGCGTTGTCGCGCTCGCTCGCGCTACTGACCGATATCGCCGGCGAGATCGATCTGGCGGCGCCGAACTTTCCCGACGAGCGGCTGAAACTGCTTTTCGTCTGCGCCCATCCGGCGGTCGATCCCGTCATCCACGCCGCGCTGATGCTGCAGAGCGTGCTCGGGCTCAACGCGGCGCGCATCGCCGCCGCCTTCGTCGTGTCGCCGGACGCGATGGGGCGCCGGCTGACGCGCGCCACGATCAAGATCCGCGACGCCGGCATCGGCTTCGAATTGCCGGACCGGCGCGAACTCGCCGGCCGGCTGCATCCTGTGCTCGACGCCATCTATGCCGCCTATGGCCATGGCTGGGACAGCCCGACGGATGACAGCCAGCAGCATGACCTCGCGGCCGAGGCGATCTGGCTGGGCCGGACCCTGGTCGAGCTGATGCCGCAGGAGCCGGAAGCGTTGGGCCTGCTCGCCCTGATGCTGCATCTGGAGGCGCGCTCGCCGGCGCGGCGGGGGACGGACGGCGCCTATGTGCCCCTTTCAGAGCAGGATCCGTCGCTCTGGTCGCACGCCAGGCTGGCCGAGGCAGAGGCAACGCTGGCGCGCGCCGGAGCGCTCGGACGGCCGGGGCGATACCAGCTGGAAGCGGCGATCCAGTCCGCCCATGCCGGCCGCAGACTGACCGGCGAGCCGGATCGCTCCACCATCGCAGGCCTCTATGACCGGCTCCATCGCACGTCGCCGCGACTGGGGGTGGCCGTTGGCCGGGCCGCAGCGATGGCGGAGGCGCATGGTGTCGAGGCCGGGCTTCGATGCCTGGCAGAACTCGACAGCGGCAGGGTTGAAGCCTACCAGCCCTTTTGGGCGGTTCGCGCCGACCTGCTGGCCCGGGCGAACGCGCGCGGCGGGGCAATCGAGGCCTATGACCGTGCCATCGCGCTCGCGACGGATGCCGCCGTTCGATCCTATCTGACCGAACGGCGCGCCCGGCTTCTGTCCTGAAGCCGGGGCCTCAGCGCTCGGTCGGGCCGATCCACTTGGCGAGCGCCACCGGCTGGTAGTTCTCGTAGCGATCGAGCAGCGTGACCGGATTGTCGTCGACGATCAGCATGTCGCGGTGTTCGGCACGCACGAAACCGGCCTCGACCGTGTGGTCGAGGAAGGCGTCGAGCTTCTCGTAGAAGTTCGCGACATCCAGCAGGCCGACCGGCTTCTTGTGATAGCCGAGCTGGGCCCAGGTCCAGATCTCGAACAGCTCCTCCAGCGTGCCGAGCCCGCCCGGCAGCGCCACGAAGCCGGTAGAGAGATCGGCCATCATCTGCTTGCGCTCATGCATCGAGCCGACGACATGCAGCTTGGTGAGATGCGGGTGGGCGATTTCCTTGTCGCGCAGCGCCTCGGGAATGACGCCGATCACCTCGCCGCCCGCCGCCAGCGCGGCATCGGCGACCGCGCCCATCAGGCCGACTTTTGAGCCGCCATAAACAAGCGAGGCGCCGCGATCGGCTATGGCGCGTCCAAGCGCCACCGCCGCGTCGCGATAATCGGGCCGGAAACCGGAGCTCGAACCGCAGAAAACGCAGATCTTCACTGCGCGCCCTCCTCGGACAGCGCCGACAGGATCCGCGCCCAGGAGCGGATGCCGCCATGGAAGCTGGTGAGGTCGTATTTCTCGTTCGGCGAATGGATGCGGTCGTTCTCCTGCGCGAAGCCGACCATCAGTGCATCGAGCCCGAGCACGGTCTTGAAGTCGCCCGCGACCGGGATCGAGCCGCCCGAGCCGACCACGACGCAATCATGGCCCCATTCGTCCGTCAGGGCGGCACGGGTCTTCACCAGCGCCGGATTCTCGGCCGAGAGCCGGATGCCGGGCGAGCCGCCATGCCGGGCGAACTCGACCGTGCAATCGGCCGGCAGCTTCGACTCGACATAAGCGCGGAAGGCGGCACGGATCTTTTCCGGATCCTGCTTGTCGACCAGACGGAACGACACCTTGGCGAAGGCCTGCGAGGGGATCACCGTCTTGAAGCCCTTGCCGGTATAGCCGCCCGAAATGCCGTTGACCTCGCAGGTCGGCCGCGCCCAGATCTTCTCCAGCACGCTGCGATCTTCCTCGCCGGCCGGGATCGACAGGCCGACCTCGCCCAGGAACTGATCGGGATCGAAGCCGAGCGACTGCCACTGCTGGAGGATGCTGTCGGGGATCTCGCCGACGCCGTCATAGAAGCCCGGCAGGGTGACCCGGCCGGTCTCGTCGCGCAGGCCGTCGAGGATCGAGACGAGGACGTGGATCGGGTTGCGCGCGGCGCCGCCATACATGCCCGAATGGAGGTCGCGCGAGGCGGCGGTGATGGTGATCTCCTCGCCGACCAGGCCGCGCAGCATGGTCGTCACGGCCGGCGTCTGACGGTCCCACATGTTCGTGTCGCAGATGAACGCGAAATCGGCGGCGAACTCGTCCTTGTTGGCCTGCATGAACGGCACGAGGCTGGGGCCGCCCGATTCTTCCTCGCCTTCCAGCAGGATCGAGACGGGAATCGGCAGCGAGCCGGTGACCGCTTTCCAGGCGCGGAACGCCTCGATGAAGGTCATCAGCTGACCCTTGTCGTCCGAGCTGCCGCGGGCGACGATCTGCTTGGTGCCGTCGGCGGCCGTGACGATCTTGGGCTCGAACGGGGCGGTATCCCACAGCTCGACCGGATCGACGGGCTGCACGTCGTAATGGCCGTAGAACAGCGCGCGGGGCCCCTTGGCGCCATCCTGATGGGCGACAACCATCGGGTGGCCGGGGGTCGGACGCGTGCTGGCGTCGAAGCCGATCGAGGCGAGATCGGCGGCGATCATCTCGGCCGCCTCGCGGCAGGCGCCCGCATAGGCCGGATCGGTCGAGATGCTCTCGATGCGGATCAGCTTGAACAGCCGCTCGAGGCTGTTTTCGATATCGGCATCGATATGGGCGAGAACGTCGGCGAGGCGATCGGACACGGGCGGGCTCCAGGGCAATGAGCGCGCGCAGGCACGCGCTGTAAGCGGCTCTGATACGCTCGCGGCCGGAAAAAGAAAAGGCAAGCGCTTGTCGCCCCTCCCACCACAATTCGCCGCATTGTAAGGCATTGGTAGAATGCCCACCTTACAAACCAACCACTGACGCCAAACCATTCCCCGGCCGTCTGTTCCGGTCCCAATCTAGGATGTGATGAATGAAGCTCTTCTACGCTCCGGGCGCCTGCTCGCTGTCGCCCCATATCGCCCTGCGCGAAGCCGGTCTGCCCTTCACGATGGAAAGGGTGGATCTGCGCGCCAAGGCGACCGAGAGCGGCGCGGACTTCAAGGCGATCAATCCGAAGGGCTATGTGCCCGCCCTGGAGCTCGACAACGGCCACGTCGTCACCGAGGGCCCGGTGATCGTGCAGATGATCGCCGACATGGCGCCCGAAAGCGGCCTCGCTCCGGCCTTCGGCTCGGCCGAGCGCTATCAGCTGATGGATTGGCTCGCCTTCATCTCGACCGAGCTGCACAAGGGCTTCAGCCCCCTGTTCAATCCGTCGCTCAAGGATGACGCCAAGCAAAGCTTCAAGGACCGCCTGTCGCTGCGCTTCGCCTTCCTGACCGACGCGCTCGGCGATAAGCCCTATCTCATGGGCGACAAGTTCAGCGTCGCCGACGGCTACCTGTTCACGGTGCTGCGCTGGGCCAAGGGCTTCAAGTTCGACGTTGGCTCCAAGCTCGACGCCTATTTCGACCGCGTCGCTGCCCGTCCGGCGGTCAAGGAAGCGCTCCAGGCCGAAGGCCTGCTCGCCGCCGCCTGATCCGGCCTATCGGTCTGCAAGTGAAAAATCCCCGGCGTTTCGGCGCCGGGGATTTTTTTGTGCTGTCTTGGGCCGGAACGCGTCAGCGCGGGCGAAGAATGCTGCCCAGGACGCCGCGCACGATCGAGCGGCCAACGGAGCCGCCGATCGAGCCGGCAACGCTCTTGCCGATATTGGCCGCGACGTCGCCCGCAACGCGGTTGGTGACGGTGCGCGTCACTTCGCGCGCCACGCGCTGGGTCGCCGTGAAGCGCTCGCCACGCTTCTTGTCAGTGCCGAGCAGCGAGCCGAGAATGCCGCCAATGTCGAAGCCGCTGGCCGACGCCGGCGCCGCGGCCGCATCGGATTCCGCCGGTGCGTTGGCGGCGGCCTGGCGGCCCAGGATCTCATAGGCCGACTCGCGATCGACCGTCCTGTCATAGGCGATGCCGATCGGGCTGGTGGCGATGATCTGGCGGCGCTCGGCCTCCGTCACCGGGCCGATGCGCGACGACGGCGGGCGGATGAAGGTGCGCGCGACAATGCTCGGAACGCCCTTCGGCTCCAGCGTCGAGACCAGCGCCTCTCCAACGCCGAGCTGGGTGATGACGTCCATCGTCTTGAAGGCGGGATTGGGCCGGAAGGTGTCGGCGGCGACCTTCACCGCCTTCTGGTCGCGCGGCGTGTAGGCGCGCAGCGCATGCTGGACGCGGTTGCCGAGCTGCGACAGCACGCTGTCCGGCACGTCGAGCGGGTTCTGGGTCACGAAATAGACGCCGACGCCCTTCGAGCGGATCAGCTTGACCACCTGCTCGACCTTGTCGAGCAGGGCCTTGGGCGCCTCGTCGAACAGCAGATGCGCCTCGTCGAAGAAGAACACCAGGCGCGGCTTGGCCGGGTCGCCGACCTCGGGAAGCACCTCGAACAATTCCGACAGTAGCCAGAGCAGGAAGGTCGCGTAGAGGCGCGGCGAGTTCATCAGCTTGTCGGCGGCGAGCACGTTGACCATGCCGCGGCCATCCGTGGTCGTGCGCATCAGGTCGGCGATCGCGAGCGCCGGCTCGCCGAAGAAGGCGTCACCGCCCTGGTTTTCCAGCACCAGCAACTGGCGCTGGATCGCGCCGACCGAGGCCTTAGTGACATTGCCGTATTTGGCCTGGATGCGATCGGCATTCTCGGCCATGAAGCCGAGCATGGCGCGCAGGTCCTTGAGGTCGAGCAGCAGCAGCCCTTCCTCGTCGGCGACACGGAAGGCGATGGTCAGGACGCCTTCCTGCGTATCGTTCAGGTTCATCAGCCGCGCGAGCAGCAGCGGCCCCATCTCGCTCACCGTGGTGCGGATCGGGTGGCCCTGCTGGCCGAACAGGTCCCAGAAGACCGTCGGGCAGGCGCTGAACTTGTATTCCGGCGCGAAGCCGATCTCCTCGGCGCGCTTGGTGAGAAAGTCCTTTGCCTCGCCCGGCTCGGCGATGCCGGAGAGGTCGCCCTTCACGTCGGCGCAGAAAACCGGCACGCCAGCATCGGAAAAGCCCTGCGCCATCACCTGCAGCGTCACCGTCTTGCCGGTGCCGGTGGCGCCCGTGACCAGTCCATGCCGGTTGGCGAGGCCGAGCAAGAGATATTCCGGCTTGTCGCTCGTCCCGAGATAGATCTTGTCCGCTTCCAGCATCGGCATCGACACATTCCTCTGGCGCCGCCGCTTCGAGGATCGAAGGGCTATGGCGACCTTATAGAACCCAATTCGGTCCGCGCAATCTACCGTCGCGCCACCCGCGTGACGAGACGACTTGCCATCCCGCAACACACAGGCGAACATCCAAGTCTAGACTTCTAACACTTGGGATTCGCTCAGGAGAGTTCGGGAATGTCTTACCCCATCAAGGATATCGAAGGCATCGGCGCTGTCTTCGCAGAAAAGCTGATTGCCGCGGGTGTCCGCACGACCGGCGCTCTTCTTGAGCAGGCGAAGGACCCCAAGGGGCGCAAGGCGCTTGCCGCGACGTCGGGGCTCGGCGAAGACAAGATCCTGAAATGGGCCAACATGGCCGACCTGATGCGCATCAAGGGCGTGGCGGAGGAATATTCCGAGCTGCTCGAGGCGGCGGGCGTCGATACGGTCAAGGAACTGAAGACCCGGCGGGCGGACAATCTCGCGGCCAAGATGGCCGAGATCAACGCCACCAAGAAGCTGGTGCGCCAGTTGCCTTCGGAGAAGATCGTCGAGACCTGGATCGAGCAGGCGAAAAACCTGCCGCCGATGCTCACCTACTGAGGTCGATAAAGCCCGAGCCCAAGTCCGGGCAACGCACTCGCCCGGATGGTTCGCGCCGGAAGGCGAACGTCGTCGCGCGACCGTCGATGCGCGTCCAGTCCAACTCAAAAGACGGGAGAAGTCCGGCACCGTTCCAGTGGGCGGGGCGGCCTCCGGAACGGTGCCAGTGCGCAGATCGCGGAGGCGATGCGGCGCGCAGGGAGTTGGTGAACGTGCCAGGAGGCAGGGGCAGGAACACCAACTTGTCCTCCATGTACGGAGCGGGCGCCGGAAAGGTTTCAGCAGCCATCCGTTTTATCTCAAGCGGCGCGAATTCCGCCGCACCGGAGCCAAAAAGAACCCGGCCTCGCGGCCGGGTTCCGAACTCAGAGTGTCCGTTTCGATTACGGAAGCAGGACCGCGTTGATGACGTGGATCACGCCGTTCGACTGGTTGACGTCAGCGATGGTCACGCGAGCCTTGTTGCCCTTGGAATCGATGACCCAGACCTTCTTGCCGTCGACCTGGATCTTGAGCGTCTCGCCCTGCACGGTCTTGTATTCGGCCATGCCATTCATCTTCTTGGCGGCCTTCATGATGTCGGCGGCGGAGATCTTGCCGGGGACGACATGATAGGTCAGCACGGAGGTCAGCTGGCCCTTGTTGGCGGGCTTCAGCAGCGTGTCGACCGTGCCGGCCGGCAGCTTGGCGAAAGCTTCATTGGTGGGCGCGAAGACGGTGAACGGGCCCGGGCCGGACAGCGTGTCGACCAGGCCGGCTGCCTTGACGGCGGCGACCAGCGTGGTGTGGTCCTTCGAATTGACCGCGTTCTCGACGATGTTCTTGTTGGGATACATCGGCGCGCCGCCGACCATCACGGTCTTGGCAAAGCTGGGAGCAGCCATGGTGGCGACGCCGCCGAGAGCCAGGGTAGCGACAGCAGCGACACGAACGAAATTGGCAAAATGAGACATTGGACTTCCTCCTATAACGTCGGGTCTTTCCCGTCCGTTGATCCACGTTGAACTTCCGAAGTCACGTATCGAACCAGTCAATAAAATCTGTATTCAGGCAAGGATATAGCGTTGACGGAAATCGAATCTTCAAAATGCGATCTTCATCCGTATCCAATTCCGCGATTTTCTTGATCGGGTCCGAAACGTCCTTCTGCTACCTTATACGGAGGTAGATCCAAACGGTTTCAGCCCACCTCATAAAAATTGCACGCGGCGATCTCCGGGATGCCCCGATGGCAAAAACCGCCTGCGACCCGGTGTATCGAAGGCATGCGATTGCTTGCACGGGCGGGGTGCGCGCCATAATCTCCCGCGCGCCGAGTGGAGCTGCTGATGAAACCGACCAATCCCGTCTATACTGGCCTTCCGACCACCATCTTCGAGGTGATGTCGCGGCTTGCCATCGAGCACGGCTCGATCAATCTCGGCCAGGGGTTTCCCGATGTCGACGGTCCGGAGGACGTGCGCCGGATGGCGGCCGAGGCCCTGATCGCCGGGCCCAACCAGTATCCGCCGATGATGGGCCTGCCGGCGCTTCGCCAGGCTGTGGCCAGCGCCAACAAGCGCTTTTACGATCTCGACATCGATTGGAAGACCGAGGTCCTTGTGACCTCCGGCGCGACCGAGGCGCTCTCCGACGTGTTCACGTCGCTGATCGAGCCCGGCGACGAAGTCGTCATGATCGAGCCGCTCTATGACTGCTACGTGCCCTTGGTGCGGCGCGCGGGCGGCATTCCGAAGATGGTGCGCGTGACGCCGCCGCTCTGGAAGCTCGACCTCGACGAACTCGCCGCCGCCTTCTCGGACAAGACCAAGGCGGTGCTGCTCAACAATCCGATGAACCCGGCCGCCAAGGTGTTCACCCGCGAAGAGCTAAACGGGATCGCCGAACTCTGCGTGCGCTTCGACGCCTATGCGATCTGCGACGAAGTCTATGAGCACATCATCTTCGACGACCGCGCCCATATTCCGCTGATGACGCTGCCCGGCATGCGCGAGCGCACCGTGCGCATCGGTTCGGCCGGCAAGACCTTTTCACTGACCGGCTGGAAGGTCGGCTATGTGACGGCGACGCCGCGCCTGCTCGATCCGATCGCCAAGGCGCACCAGTTCACGACATTCACAACGCCGGCGGCGCTGCAGTCGGCGGTCGCGTTCGGACTGGCCAAGGAAGACGCTTATTATGCCGGTCTGGCCGGAGACCTCGCCAAGAAGCGCGACCGGCTCGCCTCCGGGCTGGAGCGGCTCGGCTTCGAGGTCGTGCCCTGCGGCGGCACCTATTTCGTCACCGCCGATACCGCTCCGCTCGGGCTTGGCGGCAGCGATGTCGAGATCTGCCAGCGCATGACGGTGGAAGCGGGCGTCACGGCGGTGCCCGTCTCGGCCTTCTATGTCGGCGATGCGCCCAAGACCTTCGTGCGCTTCTGCTTCTCGAAGCAGGATTCGATCCTCGACGCGGCGCTCGAGCGGCTGGGGAACTGGATCGACAAAAAAGTAAAGGCGGTGGCCTAGCCACCGCCTCGGTATCTCCAGGGAGAGTTGTCGTCTTACTCGGCCGGCAGCAGGTCGCCGATATAGACCACCGGTCCGGTCGCCTGGCCGGTCGGCGAACCGCCCTTGGGCTCGACCGAGATCGCCAGCTTCTCGCCCGGCTTCAGCGAGACATTCATCGACTTCAGGTCGCTGAGGTTGTCGGCTACGCCCATCGAGACGGTGGGGCCTTCGGCCGGAACCTGCCAGAGCTCGAAGCTCTTGTCCGGCGGCGGCGCATCGCCGACCCGGCGCAACCTTATCGTGCCGGCATTGGTATCGACGGAAGCGACGAAGGCCGGCTTGCCGCCCTCCCCGCCGAGGACCGCGACATAGTTCGCGGCGGGCGGCGGCGGCACGAGCCGGTCGCTGGCCACGACGACCGCGAGCACGGCGGCCGCGGCGCCGAAGATGCCGGTCGCGATCCGCAGCCGTCGCACGGTACGCTCCAGCAGAAGCACGCGCGCGCCGCCGCTGCCGACGGCGCGGATCTGGGAAAGGATGCTGGCCCAGAGGCCTTCGGGCGGCGCCTGTTCGCCGGCAAGGTCGGCCAGAGGCTGCAGCCGGCCCGCCCAGCCGCCGATCGCGGCGCGAAGGGCCGGATCGCTGGCGGCGCGCGTCTCTACCGCGTCCCGCTCGGGCCGATCGAGCGTGCCGAGCACATATTCGCCGGCCAGGCCCTCCATTTCGTCGTCATCGGCCACCGAGGCACTCCTTCAAGGCGATCAGGCTTCGCCGCAATATCGTCTTCACCGTCGCGACGGGCTTGTCGAAGCGCCGCGACAACTCCTCCCGGCTGTAGCCATAGCTATAGGCCAGGAGCACCATGCCGCGCCGGTCGGGCTCCAGCCCTTCCAGGCAGCGCCGCAATTGCGGCCCGGTCAGGCCGTCCGTCGTCGAGCCGGGGGCTGGCAGCTTTTCCGCCAGTTCCTCGTCGATGACGACCGTCGTCTTCGAAACGCGCTCCGACCCTTTGCGTACAGCGTCGATCGCCGCGTGACGGGCGATCGTCGTCATCCACGTGATCGGGGACGCCATTGCCGGATCAAACCTGTCGGCATGATTCCAGATCCGGACCCATGCCTCCTGCAGCGCCTCCTCGGCAGCTGCTTCACTAACGGCAATACGGCGGACCACGGCGAATAGTTTCGCGGAAGTACGATCATAGAGCCTTTTGAACGCGGTTTCGTCGCGCGAGGCGACGTCCCGCATCAAGGCAACCAATTCGGCGACCCCATCGGAACCTTGATAGACCAAACTCAACCTCCCCGCGCCCGACGACCGGATGGGAAGCTTAGGCCAAACTCTCGCGCCCTGCCATGGGCTCGCCGCGCCAGATCGCGCCTGTTCTGCGCCCGCCTGCGCGATCCGCCTTGCTACCGCCCTCGCGCATCGCTACATCCCGTCGAATGGCTCCTCCTCTGCTTCTCCTCCAGGACATCCGCCTCACCTTTGGCGGCCGTCCGCTCATCGAAAACGCCACGCTTTCGGTCTCGGCCGGCGAAAGGCTGTGCTTTGTCGGCCGCAATGGATCCGGCAAGTCGACGCTGCTGAAGATCGCCGCCGGCACCGTCGAGGCGGATGCGGGAACGCGCTTCGTGCAGCCCGGCGCAACGCTGCGCTACCTGCCGCAGGAGCCGGATCTTTCCGCCTTCGCCACCGTGCGCGCCTATGTCGAGGCCGGCCTCGGACCGGGCGACGACCCATACCGCGCCACCATGCTGATGGAATCGCTCGGCCTGACCGGCAACGAGGCGCCGAACACGCTTTCGGGCGGCGAGGCGCGCCGCGCGGCGCTGGCCCGCGCCATCGCGCCGGAGCCCGACGTGCTGCTGCTCGACGAGCCGACCAACCATCTGGACCTGCCGGCGATCGAATGGCTGGAAGAGACACTGAAGTCGATGCGCTCGGCGCTCGTCCTCATCAGCCATGATCGCCGATTCCTGGAGCGCCTTTCCAAGGCGACGCTGTGGCTCGACCGCGGCACGACGAGACGGCTCGAACAGGGCTTTACCGCCTTCGAGGAATGGCGCGACAACGTCCTGCACGAAGAGGAAAAGGAGCGCGAACGCCTCGACCGCAAGATCAGCCAGGAAATCGACTGGGTGCGCTACGGCGTCACCGCGCGGCGCAAGCGCAATATGGGCCGCCTGCGCAAGCTCGAAGGCCTGCGCCAGGAGCGCCGCGACCAGCGCCGCGCCGTCGGCAGCGTCAACCTTCAGGCCAGCGAAGGCAATGTCTCCGGCAAGGCCGTGGTCGAAGCGATCGGCGTGTCGAAATCGTTCGGCGACCGGGCGATCGTCCAGGATTTTTCCACCCGCATCCAGCGCGGCGACCGGATCGGCCTGGTCGGCGCCAATGGCGCGGGCAAGACTACGCTGCTCAACCTGCTGACCGGCGTGCTGCAGCCCGACAGCGGCATCATCAAGCTCGGCACCAATCTGCAGATGGTGACGCTCGACCAGCGCCGCGAAAGCCTGGATCCGAGCCTGCGCCTCGCCGACGCGCTGACCGAAGGCCGCGGCGACAGCGTCATGGTCAATGGCGAATCGCGCCACGTCATCGGCTACATGAAGGACTTCCTGTTCACGCCCGAACAGGCCCGTGCCCCGATCACCGCTCTATCCGGCGGCGAGCGCGGCCGGCTGATGCTGGCGCGCGCGCTGGCGCGGCCGTCCAACCTGCTCGTGCTCGACGAACCGACCAACGATCTCGACCTCGAGACGCTCGACCTGCTCGAAGAGCTGCTCGACGATTATCCCGGCACCATCCTGCTCGTAAGCCATGATCGCGACTTCCTCGACCGTGTCGCGACGTCCGTGATCGTGGCGGAAGGCGATGGCCGCTGGACGGATTATGCCGGCGGCTATTCCGACATGCTGATCCAGCGCGGCGCGGCAGCCCCGGCCCGCGCGATCAACAAGGCCGAGCGCAAGGACGAGAAAAAGGTCGCCGCCGACAAGGCGCCGCCCTCGAAGAGCAAGCTCTCTTTCAAGCAGAAGCACGCGCTGGAGACGCTGCCGGCGAAGATCGAGGCGCTGACTGCCGAGATTCACAAGCTGGAGGCGACGCTCGCCAAGCCAAACCTGTTCGCTGTCGACCGCAAGGCGTTCGACACGGCCAACGCCCGCCTCGCCGCCGCCCAGCATGAGCGCGACGCCGCCGAGGAAGAATGGCTGACGCTGGAAATGCTGCGCGAGGAACTGGCGGGCTAGGCTCGCCTATTAGCTTAACTAAGCCCCTCACCCAACCCTCTCCCGCAAGCGGGCGAGGGCTTTTGGCCGGTGCGCTCGCAGCCTCGCGAGTCCATGGATCGACCGGGCTCGTCGAGCCCCCTCGCCCGCTTGCGGGAGAGGGTCGGGGTGAGGGTTCTTGCCCTACCCCACCGCTCTCACGCTTTCGCGCACCACGAGTTCGCAGGCCAGGCGCACCTTCAAGGTCGGCACCGTGCCGTCGCGCCCCGTCGCCATGCGGCGCAGCAGGTCGGTCGCGGCAAGCCGGCCCATCTCGTTGCGCGGCTGGCGCATGGTCGTCAGCGCCGGATCATAGTGCACGGCATATTCGGTATCGTCGAAGCCGATCACCGATACGTCGGACGGAATGCCGACCCCCCGGTTCTTCAGCGCGCGCATGAAACCGAGCGCGATTTCGTCCGCCGCCGCGAAAACCGCCGTCGGCTTCTCGTCGAGCGCGAAATAATCCCTGGCCGCCCGTTCGCCGGAGGCGAAATCGAAATTGCTGGCGCCACGCCAAATCAGTGCCTGGTCGATCGGCAAACCGGCCTCTCGTAGTGCATCGCAATATCCGCCGAGGCGCTCGCTCGCTTCGAGCCCACCCTCCGCGCCGGGGATATGCGCGATGCGGCGATGACCCTGCGAAATCAGGTAGCGCACCGCCTCGGCCGAGGCGCCGCGATTGTCGACGTCGAAGACGGAGAATTGCGGCGTGCCGGGAATCTCGGAAAACATCAGCGATACCGGAACCGTGTCCGGCACCGAGACGAATTCCTCGTCGCGCGGCACGTTGCCGGTGACGACCAGAACGCCGTCCACCTGCCCCGCCCGGATCACGCGGGCATAGTGCGTCTCGCGGCTACGGCTTTGACGCGTATAGCCAATCAGCACGCCGTAGCCACCTTCGGTGAACACTTCCTCCAGCGCATTCAGCACGGGCGTGAAGAAGGAATTGCCGATGCCGGGCAGCAGCACCAGCACCATCTTGGTCGATTTGGCGCGCAGCGAACGGGCCGCCGCATTGGGCGTGTAGCCGGTCTCGCGGATGGCGGAAAACACTGCGGCCCGAGTCGCCTCGGTCACGCGCTCAGGCAGGGCGATGGCCCGGCTGACGGTTGCGGTGGACACGCCCGCGCGGCGCGCGACGTCCTGGATCGTAACGGATCGGGCGGCCGCTTCCGGCTCCGGCGTTTCAGATTTTCGCACCGTTTGGTCCTTCCCCAGTCCGGCTTTTCTTTTGCACTGCAAAATAACTTTGCGTTGACAGCCGGTTTGGGGAGTATACGGTAGATGTAATCGATTACAAGAATTCGGGCGTTCAAGTCCGGTGGATCGGACGGACGTTCACGAATTGGCGCCTTTGAGGAAAGGCGCTGAACCCCGGGAGGAGGAAGCATGAAGCATTTTACCAAGGCGTTGCTCGGTGCAGCAGCAGTCGTGGCCCTGATGGCTGGTCCGTCGGTCGCTGCCGAAAAGGCCGAAGTCATCCATTGGTGGACCTCCGGCGGCGAATCCGCTGCCGTGAAGGTGTTTGCCGACCAGTTCAACGCCGCTGGCGGTGAGTGGGTCGACGCGGCCATTGCAAGCGGCGAAGCGGCACGCGCCGCCGGCATCAACCGCATCGTTGGTGGCAATCCGCCCACCGCCATGCAGTTCAACACCGGCAAGCAGTTCGAGGACCTGGTCGCCCAGGGCCTGCTCAACAACCTCGATGAGGTCGCCAAGGCCGATGGCTGGGACAAGTTCCTGTCGCCGGTTCTCGTGAAGGCGGTCTCGCGTGACGGCCATTACTTCGCCGTTCCGGTCAACATCCATTCGAACAACTGGCTCTGGTACAACGCGGCCCTGCTCGAAGCGAACAAGATCGAGCCGCCGAAGACCTGGGACGAACTGTTCGCCGCCATGGACAAGCTGAAGGCAGCCGGCGTCATTCCGATGGCGCAGTCGGGCGACGCCTGGACCCAGGTCCTGCTGTTCAACGACGTCCTGCTCGGCGTCGGCGGCCGCGACCTCTATCTGAAGGTCTATGGCGACAACAACGTCGAAGCCGTCAAGTCGCCGGAATTCGCCAAGGTCGTCGAGACCTTCGGCAAGCTGCGCGAATATGGCGATGCGGGCCAGCAGGGCCGCCAGTGGAACCAGGCCACCGGCCTCGTCGTCTCCGGCAAGGCAGGCTTCAACTTCATGGGTGACTGGGCCAAGGGCGAAGTGATCGCCGCCGGCCTGACCCCCGGCAAGGAAGTCGGCTGCATTCCCGGCATCGGCAACCAGGTCTACTGGATCGGCGGCGACGTGTTCGTCTTCCCGAAGACCGACAATGCCGACGCCCAGAAGGCCCAGGCTCTGCTCGCCCACACCATGCTGACGCCCGAGACCCAGGTCGCCTTCAACGCCAAGAAGGGCTCCGTCCCGGTTCGCGGCGATGTCGACACCTCGAAGCTCGACGCCTGCGCCCAGGCCGGCCTGAAGCTGCTCGGCACCGAGAACGGTTCCGTCCCCGGCTTCGACTTCCTGCAGACGCCGGACTCGATCGGCTCGATCCAGGACATCATCGGCCAGTTCTGGACCACTCCGTCCCAGACGCCGGCCGACCTGCAGGCGAAGTTCGCCGAAATCATCGCTGCAGAATAACAGGACTCCGACCCGGCCGGTTCTCCGGCCGGGTTTTCTCCTCGATCTGGCGCCACCGCGACGGTGAGCCGGTCCGCGGCGGCTCGCATCCGCCGGGCTATCGGAGTGCGTTATCTTGAAACCTCGATTCCTACGCTTCTGGATGGCGCAGGTCGCCCTGGCTCCTGCCTGGCTGATCGTGATCTTCGCCTATATCGGCACCATCCTCTGGACCATCCAGATCTCGTTCACGAGCTCGAAGGTCTTTCCGGTCTCCAACTATGTCGGCTTCTCGCAATATACCCGACTGTTCGGATCGGAACGCTGGATCATATCGGTCCAGAACCTCGCGATCTTCGGCCTGATTTTCATCGTCGGCTGCCTGATCCTCGGCTTCCTGCTGGCGGTGTTCCTCGACCAGCGGATCCGCGCCGAGAGCGTGTTCCGCACGATTTTCCTCTATCCCTACGCCCTGTCGTTCATCGTGACCGGCCTTGTGTGGCAGTGGACACTGAACCCGACGCTCGGCGTGCAGCAGACCGTACGTAACTGGGGCTGGGAGAGTTTTACCTTCGATTGGCTGTCGCGCGGCGACCGGGCGATCTACGTCATCGCCCTTGCGGGCATGTGGCAGGCCTCCGGCCTCGTCATGGCGATCCTGCTGGCCGGCCTTCGCGGCGTCGACGGCGAGCTGTGGAAGGCCGCCAAGGTGGACGGCATCCCGACCTGGCGCGTCTATGTGCACATCGTGATCCCGATCCTGACTCCGATGTTCGTGACGGCCACGGTGCTGCTCGCGACCGCGGTGGTGAAGGTCTACGACCTGGTGGTGGCGCTCACCAATGGCGGCCCCGGCATATCGACCGAAGTGCCGGCCAAGTTCGTCATCGAATATCTGTTCCAGCGCCAGAATCTCGGCCTCGCCACGGCGGCCTCGACCGTCATGATGATCACGGTCCTCTGCGTACTGGCGCCCTGGCTCTACGTGCAATACTTCCGCAAGCCGAGGAGCGCGCACTGATCATGGCTTCTCTCACTGCAAACGCCCAAGTCGAGCCTTCGGGCCCCCGTCCCAAGCGCATCGGCCCCGGCCGGTACGGCGTCTACGCCTTCCTGATCATCTCGGCGCTGTTCTTCCTGATCCCACTCTACGTGATGATCGTGACGTCGCTGAAGCCGATGGACGAGATCCGGATGGGCAATCTCTTCGCCCTGCCGGGATCGCCCAGCTTCGACGCCTGGATCAAGGCGTGGTCGCAGGCCTGCACCGGGCTGAACTGCGAAGGCATTCATGTCGGCATGTTGAACTCGATCAAAATCCTGATCCCGAGCGTCATCCTGTCGATCGCGGTCGGATCGGTGACCGGCTACGCCCTCTCCTTCTGGCGGCCGAAGGGCGCCAATATCCTGTTTGCGATCCTGCTGCTCGGCGCCTTCATCCCCTACCAGGTCTTCCTCTATCCCCTGGTGCGGATCCTCTCGATGGTGTCGCTCTACAATTCGATCCCGGGTGTCGTGTTCGTGCACACGATCTTCGGACTGCCGCTGATGACGCTGCTGTTCCGCAACTTCTACGCCGGCATCCCGATCGACCTGTTCAAGGCGGCCCGCGTCGATGGCGGCGGCTTCTGGGCGATCTTCCTGCGGCTGATGCTGCCGCTCTCCACGCCGATCATCGTCGTCGCCGCGATCCTGCAGATCACCGGAATCTGGAACGACTTCCTGTTCGGCCTGATCTTCGCCGGTCGCGAGAACTTCCCGATGACCGTGCAGCTCAACAACGTCGTCAATTCGAGCTTCGGCGAGAAGGAGTACAACGTGAACATGGCTGCCACGATCCTGACGGCACTTGTTCCGCTCTTCGTTTATTTCGTGTCGGGACGCTGGTTCGTTCGCGGCATCGCTTCCGGCGCCGTGAAGGGGTGATCCATGGCCACTGTCTCCATTCGAGACCTCGAAATCGAATTCGGCAACCTCAAGGTCCTGAAGAATCTCGACCTCGAAATCGAACAGGGCGAGTTCATCGTCCTGCTCGGCCCCTCCGGTTGCGGTAAGTCCACGCTGCTCAACGCCGTCGCAGGCCTGCTCGACGTTTCCGCCGGCCAGATCTGGATCGGCGGCAAGAACGTCACCTGGGAGGAGCCGAAGAACCGCGGCATCGGCATGGTGTTCCAGTCCTATGCGCTCTATCCGCGCATGACGGTGACGGGAAACCTCTCCTTCGGCCTGAAGATGGCCAAGGTGCCGAAGGACGAGATCGACAAGCGCGTCGCGCGCGCCGCCAAGATCCTGCAGATCGAGCCGCTGCTCGACCGCCGTCCGGCCGAGCTCTCGGGCGGCCAGCGCCAGCGCGTCGCCATCGGCCGCGCCCTGGTGCGCGATGTCGACGTGTTCCTGTTCGACGAGCCGCTCTCCAACCTCGACGCCAAGCTTCGCACGGAACTGCGCGTGGAGTTGAAGCGCCTGCACCAGGGCCTCGGCTCGACCATGATCTACGTCACGCACGATCAGATCGAGGCGCTGACCTTGGCCGACCGCGTCGCCGTGATGAATGGCGGCGTCATCCAGCAGCTGGCCTCGCCGAAGGAAATCTACCGCCGGCCGGTCAACCGCTTCGTCGCCGGCTTTGTCGGCTCGCCGTCCATGAACTTCATCGACGGCACGATCTCGGTCGAAGGCGGCGCCGTTTCGTTCAAGCTCTCCAACGGCACGCTGATCGACCTCACCGGATACGAGTTCGAAAAGCCGCCCGAGCATGGCCGCCCGGCGACCCTCGGCATCCGGCCGGAACAGGTCGACCTCGAGCATCGCGAACCGGATGCCAGGACGATCCCGGTCAATCTGACCCTGCTCGAGCCGATGGGCGCCGACAGCCTGGTCTGGGGCGATGTCGCAGGCACGACGTTCTCGGTGCGCATCGATGGCGACGCCCACGTCCAGACGCCCTCTTCGGCAGATGCCTTCTTTCAGCCTGCCTACGCGTCGATCTTCGATCTCGCCAGCGGCCAGCGCCTCTGATCGCCCCCTGAGCCGCCTGGCGTTTCAGGCGACTTCCCTAAGAACGGATTCAAGAAAGACATTCCCATGTCGCAGCACAAGATCTCGTTTCAGCTCTACTCCGCCCGCAATTTCCCGCCGCTCGAAACCGTTCTCGAGGGCCTGGCCAAGATCGGCTATGACGCGGTCGAGCCCTATTATCCGCTCTATGGCGAAGACGCCGCCGGCTATCGCGCCAAGGTCGACGCCGTCGGCCTGGTGACCCCTACCTTCCACGCGCCGCTCGACGGCGTCGTCGGCGAGACCAGCCGCTTCATCGACATCGCCAAGACCATCGGCGCCGAAACCATCGTCATCCCCTATCTCGTCGCCGAACAGCGCCCGACCGATGTCGATGGCTGGAAGAAGTTGCATGAGAGCTTTGCCGGCGCCGCCGAAAAGGCCAAGGCAGCCGGCCTCGGCCTCGGCTATCACAATCACGACTTCGAATATGCGACGCTGGCTGACGGCTCGCGCCCGATCGACCATCTGATCGGCAATGGCGTCACCTCCGAGCTCGACCTCGGTTGGGTCGCCCGCGCCGGCCAGGACGTGGCCGCCGAGATCGACAAGCTCGCCGACGAGACGATCGCCTTCCACATCAAGGACCTGGCCCCGGCTGGCACGACGGTCGATGATGGCTGGACCAATGTCGGCGACGGCGTCGTGGACTGGAAGGCACTCTGGCCGCATATCGAGAAGGCCAAGAAGGCCCGCATCCTCGTCGCCGAGCACGACAATCCCTCGGATTGGAAGCTCTTCGCCGAGCGTTCCTATGCGGCCATCAAGGCCCTGGTTTCCTGAAAGGCTTCCCCGACATGACCAAGGTTCACAAGATCGGCCTGATCGGCGCCGGCAACATTTCGGCCGCCTATCTGAAGCTGGCACCGCTCTTTCCGGGCACCCAGATCGTCGCGGTCGCGGACATCGTGGCGGAGGCAGCCAAGGCCCGCGCCGACCAGTTCGGCGTCCGCGCCCTGACGATCGACGGATTGCTCGGCGATTCCGAGATCGACACGGTCATCAACCTGACCATCCCCTCGGCGCATTATGAAGTGTCGAACGCGATCCTCTCGGCCGGCAAGCACGCCTATTCGGAAAAGCCGTTCGCGCTTTCCGTCGAGGACGGCAAGAAGCTGGTGGCGCTGGCGGACGCCAAAGGGCTGAAGCTCGGCAGCGCGCCGGACACCTTCCTCGGCGGCGCGGGCCAGACGGCGCGCAAGCTACTGGATGAAGGCAAGATCGGCCGCGTCATCGCCGGCACCATGCATGTGATGAGCCACGGCATGGAGATGTGGCACCCCAATCCCGGCTTCTTCTTCCAACCCGGCGGCGGCCCGATCCTTGATCTCGGACCCTATTACATCGCGGCGCTGATCAACCTGCTCGGTCCGATCCGCACCGTCACCGCCGTCGCGACCAAGGGGTTTGAAGACCGCCTCGTCACGGCCGAAGGTCCGCTCAAGGGCAAGACCGTGCCGGTCGGCACGCCGACGACGATCAACGCCATCCTCCACTTCGTCTCCGGCGCTCAGGTTACCCTGACGGCGAGCTGGGACGTCTGGAAGCACGGCCACGTCAATCCGATCGAGCTCTACGGCTCGGAAGGCACGATGCTGGTGCCCGATCCGAACTTCTTCGGCGGCAGCGTCCGCTACTCCGTTGAAAGGGGCGACTATATCGAGGTCGACAGCTCGGAAGCGCCGTTCGGCAAGGCCAACTGGGAAGACGGCAAGCATGCCAACTACCGCATGCTGGGCGTCGCCGATCTGCTTGACGCCGCCGATCAGGGCCGCGAGCCGCGCTGCTCGGGCCGGGTCGCGCTGCATGCCCTCGACGCGATGGTGTCAATCCTCGATTCGGCGGCGCAGGAGAAGGTGATCACGCTCTCGACCACCACCGAGCGCCCCGCCCCGCTGACCCAGGCCGACGCCGACCGCTTCACCGCGGCGCGCTGATCCTCCCTGCACGAATGAAAACGGGGCCACTTGCGGCCCCGTTTTTCGTTATTTCGATAGGGGTTAGAAGGTTTCTCATCCCAACAAGCTGTTCGACAAGGCTCGGCCTCCAACAACCTGGGTGTCTGATCCGCAACTCGACAAGCGAGCCCGATTTCCCCACTCGAGCCGCCCTGCCCCTTACCTCTCGCTGAGGGAGAGGCCGGAGCGAAGCTCCAGGTGAGGGTTTAGGCAACCATCCGGTGAGGCCGTAACCCCTCACCCGCCGGCCTGCGGCCGTCGACCTCTCCCTCAGGGAGAGGTGAAGAAAGGGCATCTTCGCGCCTAAGAACGAAATCGTTGGCTTGGCTGTGCTGCGTGCTTCGAGACGGCCCTACGGCCTCCTCAGCATGTTGAGGCCGGGCGTGCGCAGAGAGAACGGGCGGGAAGAACCAGCCGCCGCTAGTTCGCGGGTCTAGCGAGCGCCGCGCGCTGTTCCGGCGGCAGGTTGAGGAGCGCCTCGAAGGTGCGCGATTGCACCTGCTCCTGCATCGCGCCGACCTCGATGCGGATGTTGCGCAGATGCGCATCGATCGCCGCCTTGTCCGGCGTCGGCGCAGCGACGAGCGCGTTGAGCTCGCCCCGCAAGGTCTTCAGGCGGTCGAGCCGCGCCAGAATGTCCGGCTTGAGGACATTGAGCTGCGTCTCGATGCTGTCGATCGCGTCGGGCGACAAGCGGTCCTTGAGCCAGCGCAGTTCGGTGCGGATGATGCGCGGGCTCTTATCCTCGGAGCCCAGCCGGAATCGGGCGAGATCCGTGACGGTCGCGCCGATGAAGAAGGCATTGACGGCCAATGACACGACGAGCAGGCCCCACAACAGGGTGCGCCGGGTCTTGGGTTCGATCTTGAAAGCCATCAAAAGTCTGCCTCTGACGGTCCGAAGACCAGCGTATCCAGTTGCACGACATCGACCCTCGGCGCCTCGATCTGGGCCGGAACCATCTCCGCGAAGGCGCTGCCCAAGGCGGCCGACAGCATCATCACGGCGGCGAGCGCCGCGATCCGGCGACGCCAGTGAATGACCTTCGATCCCGTCGCATCGAGCAGCTTGCGGGTGATCCGTTCGACGGAGCCGCTATCCGCGATCCGCTTGTCGAGCGATGTCGCGGCGCGGGAAAGCCGGGCCGCCTCGGCCACGGCGCGGTCGCGATGCCCACGGAAATTACGGTCGGCCAGCAACGCCTCGCGCGCCCGGCGGACGAGCATCAGGTCGGGCCAGAGATTGAGATCGGGGCCCCAGCGATCGACAGCTTCCTGCAGGCTGGCCGGACCGCTTGCCAGTTCAAAACGCCCTTCACCGGATGTCTTGCTCATGATCGCATTCCTTCCTGCCGATCGTCCCCGTCCTTGCCGCCGAGCAGGCTTCGCAGCCGGCGCCGGGCTCTCGCGAGGAGCGATTCATAGGCGTGTTCGCCAATTCCCATGATGTCCGCGCCCTCGGCCTGGCCCAGTTCCTGGAAGTGGGCCAGCACGATGACGGTGCGCTGCCGTTCCGACAGCTGGTCGAGGGCGGCCTGGACGACGCGGCCATCATCCTTCTGCGTGAGGTGACGCTCCGGGGTCGGGGCGTCGTCCTCGAGAATGTCATCGAAGCCGTCGATATCGAGATGCGGCCGGCGCCGCCGCAGACGGTCGATCGCTATTCGATAAGCCACCTGATGCAGGAAGGTGCCGATCCGCGCGTTCGGCTCCCAGGTCGCGGCCTGCTTCCAGAGCCGGAGCAGCGCCTCCTGCACGACTTCCTCGGCTTCGGCCAGATCGGAGAGCACGGACGCGACGAAGCGGGTCAGTTTCGGCGCCTCGGCCTGGATGAGGCGCGCGAACGCCCCTTCCTCGCCGGCAGCCACCGCCTGCATCAGCGCATGGTCGGCCTGGATCGCCTTGTCGTCGCCCGGATCGTCCCTGCCTGCCAATGCGTCTGCCCGACCTTTCGAATCGTCCTCGCCGGCGCTTTCGCCGGCTTTCCCGCCCGGGATCAGACGATAGCGTATCGACGCCGCCGTGGCAGCCTTGAGGCGGGGAAGATCGGGGTGGGAAAATGCCACGGCAATCTCTCCCTATTCCGCCGCGATCGCGAGAGGGCGAGGCGGCGCTTCTTCCGGACCCTTGCCCTCGCGCCGGCGGGAATCTTCGGCCTCGGCCAGTTCGGCCACCAGCCTGTGCTCCTCGGCAATGCGCGGCTTGGAGAAGCCGGCCAGCAGCAGGAAGGAGACGGGCGTCAGGAACAGCGTCGCCAGGGCCGAGACGCCGAGGCCGCCAACCATGATCCAGCCCAGCGCAGCGCGGGCCTCGGAGCCGGCGCCGCCGGTCAGGATCAGCGGCAGGCCGCCCAGCACGGTCGCGATCATCGTCATCAGCACCGGCCGAAGCCGGATCAGGCAGGCATTGCGGATCGCGTCGCGAACCGATTGGCCTTCATCGCGCAGCTGGTTGGCGAATTCGACGATCAGAATGCCGTTCTTCGCCATCAGGCCGACCAGCATGACGAGGCCGATCTGGGTGTAGATGTTGAGCGAGCCGCCCGAGAGCAGGATGGCGTAGATGCCCGCCGCGACGCCGAACGGCACCGTGGTGAACAGGATCGCCGCCGCGACGAAGCTCTCGAACTGCGCCGCCATCACCAACAGGATGATGACCACGGCGAACATGAAGGTCTGCAGGATGCCGCTCGACGTCTCGTTGAGCGTCGCCGCCTCGCCCGTCAGCACGATGTTCATGCCGGCCGGCAATTCCTTGGCGGCTTCCTCGTTCAGGATCTGCATGGCCGAGCCGAGGTCGACGCCGGGGCTCAGCGTGGCGGTGATCGGCACGGCGCGACGCAGCGACTGGCGCGCCAGCGTCGGCGACGTCGCGCCCTCGCTGACCGAGATCACGGAGGACAGAGGCACCATGGTGCCGCCGCCCGTGCGGACCTGCACGTTCATCAGATCGCTCGGGGTCACGATCATGCCGTCCGGGGCGAGCGCGGTGATGTCGATCTTGTCGTCGCCGACATAGAAATTGCCCATGTCGGCGCCGGCCAGCAGCGTCGAAACGATGGTGCCGATATCGGCGACCGAGATGCCGAGATCGGCGGCGCGGTCGCGATTGATGTCGACCGAAAGCTGCGGCTGGTTGAGGTCGTAGTTGAGCTGGACGTTGGAGAAGGCGGGATTGGAGCCCAGCGTATTGATGAGCTGCTGCGCCGCCTTGGTGATGCCGTCATACTCGACGCCCGTGACGGCGAAGGTCAGGCCCTGGCCGCCGCCGCGAATCCCGAGGCTGTTGGGCTGACGCAGATTGATCATCGCGCCGGGGATCGAGCGGATCTTCTGGCTGAGCTCGGCGGCGATCTGCGCCTGGCTGCGGGTGCGCTCGCCCCAGGGGGCCAGCGTCACCATCATGAAGCCGTTGCTCGGGCTGCCGAAATTGCCGGCGACGGAGAAGATGTTGGTCGCCTCGCCGGATTTCAGCAGCGGTTCCACGGCGCGCGTCACCAGCGACATCTGTCCCTGCGTATAGTCGACCGTCGATCCCTGCGGCGTCGTCATGGCGATCATGACCGAGCCGCGATCCTCCTGAGGCGTCAATTGCTGCGGCAGCATGTCGAAGGCCAGCACCGCGCCGCCCGCGAACAGGATGCTGATCAGGATGATGACGGCCGGAGCCTTCAGGCAGAAATCCAGCACGCGCTCATAGATGCGCTGGCCGACATTGCCGACGGCGTTCAGCCCGCGCTGCAGGAAATTGCCGCCCTCGTCGTGACCATGATTGCCATTGCCGAGCAGCCTCGAGGCCATCATCGGCGCCAGCGTCAGCGCCACGAAGCCGGACAAGGTGACCGCGAAGGCGAGCACGAAGCCGAATTCGGAGAACAGGCGGCCGGCGGTTCCCTTGAAGAAGGAGATCGGCACGAACACCGCGACCAGCGTGGCCGTGGTGGAGATGACGGCGAAAAAGACCTGCTTGGCGCCGAGAACGGCGGAGGCGCGCGCGCCGACCCCCTGGGCGCGATAGCGGGTGATGTTCTCGAGCACCACGATGGCGTCGTCCACCACCATACCCGTCGCCAGCACCAGCGCCAGCAGCGTCAGGATGTTGAGCGAGAAGCCCATCAGATACATCGCCGCGATCGTGCCGAGCAGCGAGACCGGCACGGTAACGGCGGGGATGAGCGTCGAGCGGAGCGAGCCCAGGAACAGGTAGATGACGCCGATGACGATGAAGATTGCCAGCACGAGGCTGCGCTCGACTTCCTCGAACGAGCCCGAGATGAAGTCGGCATCATCGGAGGTGACGCGGACCGCGACATCCTTGGGCAGCGTGGTAGCCAGTTCGGTGATGGCCTTGCGCACGCCGGCCGAGATTTCCAGCGTGTTGGAGCTCGCCTGGCGAACGATGCCGAGACCGACGCCAACGCGGCCATTGACCTGCAGGCTGGAGGACTTCGCCGCCGGGCCGAAGACGACGTCGGCGACGTCGCCGACGCGGGTGTCGCCCTTGATCCGGATCGCCTTGACGTCGTCGGCGTTCTTCACGCTGGCGTCGGCGCGCACGAACATGTTGCGGTTCGTGTCCTTGAGATTGCCCGCCGGCACGTCCAGGGCCACGGTCGCCAGGGCGGTCTTCAGATCCGCGACCGTGAGGCCGAAGGATGCGAGCCGCATCGGATCGATATAGATGCTGATATTGGGCGAGCGATCGCCGTTGATCTGCACGTCGGCGACGCCATCGACGGCCTTCAGGCGATCGACGATGACGTCGTTGACCAGCTTGGTGAGGTCCTCGATCTTCTGCGTCGGCGATGTCACGGCGAGCCGCATGATCGCGTCGCCATTGGTATCCGCCTTGGCGATAGTCGGCGGATCCGCGTCATCCGGCAGGTTGCGCTGGGCATTGCCGACCGCATCGCGCAGATCGTTGGCGGCGACGTTGATGTCGACGGAATCGGAGAACTGCACCGTGACACGGCTGCGGCCGCTGGTCGATTGCGACTGGATGTCGGTCCAGCCGGTGACGCCGGCCGCCGCCTTCTCGATGACGCTGGTGATCTCCTTGTCCATCGTATCCGGCGTGGCGCCGGTATAGGTGGTGGTGATCGTGACGACCGGCTGGTCGATATTCGGCAGTTCGCGGATCTCGACGCCGCGATAGGCGGCCAGACCGGCGATGACGATCAGCAGGTTGAGAACGATGGCCAGGACCGGCCGCCGAACCGAAAGCGCGGAAATGCCGCCCGGCACCGCCCCTTCCTTCGGCATCAGGCCGGACGAATTATCCATGCCGGATCCCTTGGGGTCCGACGGGTCATGCGACGGGTCCGCTCCATCGGTGCGCATGATCAGCTGCCCTTCCCGGTGGCGGCATTCGTGCCGGTGGCGGCGGTGGCGAATTCAGCCACCTTCGAGCCCTCGCGCAGACGCTGCAGGCCCTCGACGACGACCTTGTCGCCCTCCTTCAGCTCGCCCGAGACGAGCACGCGCCCGCTCTGGCGCTCCAGCACCGTGATCGGCAGGCGCTTGGCGACGTCGTCGACGACCGTCCAGATATAGGAACCGGCCCGGTCCCACTGGATCGACAGGGCGGAGATGGCCATGCGCTTCTCGCCGGCGAAGCCGAGCGAGACGACGACCGACATGCCCGGCTTGACGCCGACGGCATTGGCGGCTTCCGCGTCGAGCGAGGCCTCGACCTTGAGGGTGCGGGCGGTCGGGTCGATGCGCGTATCGACCGAGGTAACCTTGCCGGAGATGGTCGCATCCGGCTTGCTCGCCGCTGTCGCCGTAACCGTGAGGCCTTCCACCACCCGGCCGGCATAGCGCTCCGGCACCAGGAAGCTGACCAACAGCGTCGAGACATCGTCCAGCGTGGTGACGACCGTAGACGAGGTGACGAAATCGCCGACCGCGAGGTCGCTCAGGCCGACGACACCCTCGAAAGGCGCGGTGATGGTGCGGCGGTCTAGCGCGATCTGCGCACCGAGCACGGCGATCTGCGCCTTGCGCTCCACCGACTGCGCGTCCTCCAGCGCCGAAAGCGCGAGGTTGCGGCTGGCCGAGAGCTTCTGGGCGCGATCGAGCGCCGCCTGGGCATCCTTGAGCGCGATATTGGCAAGGTCGAGCGCGACGCGCTGGTCGGCATCATCCAGCCGGACCAAAGGCTGATCCTTGGTGACCTTGTCGCCCGCCTTGAACAGCACTTCGTTCACGACCGCCGAGACCTGCGGGTAGATGTTGATCGAGCGCGGCACCTTCACCGTGCCGACCGAGCGCACTTGATCGCTCTCGACCTCGCTCGTCACGGCTTCGGTCACCACCAGCGTCGGCCCGCCGCCACCCGGACGGCCGCCACCGGGAGCCGCGGACGCACTCCTGCCTCCGGCGCCGTCGCCCAGCGAATCGCGATGCTGGAAGGCGTACCAGCCCCCTGCCGCGAGAATGACGACGACAAGGCAGAGCAGTATCTGTTTCCAAAGCGGCATGGTGCGTCCGGTGAATGTGGCCCGTTCCCACCTTCAACGCGGGAACCCGGCGCTTCCGTCGCGGCGTTGCGGAAAAAGAATCGCTATGCCGTCGCAATGCGGAAGGCCGCTTTCCGCGACGCAGCCTCCGCTTGTCCGCGCCAGGCCGCGCCAAGGGCCGAGAACCAGGCCGCGCGACCGATCCACCGCCTGTCTGCCGCAAGGTAAAAATAGGTCGCCGTCGCACTATCAACAGATCAGTCATCGAGGGCGCGGCGGAAATCCGCCCGGTTTCGAGGCACGACCTCGCGGAATCCGGCAAGGGAAACCCAGCCTTGCGCGCGATTGCCGTCGTGGCGGGCACCCAGGGTTGCGCCTTCGTGGGCATAGGACCCAATCGATCACCCGCACCCGGCGCTGCGGCTGCATTTCGGGACTTTACTCAAGCCCCGCGATCGTGGACGGTAGGTATGGAGGAATGATCCTGCTTGTGGGATTGCGGCTGTCTCGACGGCCGCGCCCGTTTGCGTGTCCATCTTGGAGGTTTGATTAATGGCAAGTCTGACGTTGCGCGAAGTCCAGAAGTCGTTTGGTGAGGTTCCCATCATCCGCGGCGTCGATCTCGAAGTGAAGGACGGCGAGTTCTGCGTCTTCGTTGGCCCGTCGGGTTGTGGCAAGTCGACGCTTCTGCGTCTGATCGCCGGACTTGAAGGCACGACGGACGGCACCGTCCGCATTGGCGATCGCGACGTGACCCGCCTGGCGCCGGCCGAGCGCGGCGTTTCGATGGTGTTCCAGTCCTACGCCCTCTACCCGCACATGACCGTCGCCGAGAACATCGGCTTCGGCATGAAGATGGCCAAGATGCCGAAGTCCGAGATCCAGGCGCGCACCGAAAAGGCCGCCAAGATGCTGCACCTGACGGAGCTGCTGCAGCGCCGCCCCGCCCAGCTCTCCGGCGGTCAGCGCCAGCGCGTCGCCATCGGCCGCGCCATCGTTCGCGAGCCGGACGTGTTCCTGTTCGACGAGCCGCTGTCGAACCTTGACGCCGCGCTGCGCGTGCAGATGCGCATCGAGATCTCGAAGCTGCACAATGATCTCAAGGCGACGATGATCTACGTCACCCACGATCAGGTCGAGGCCATGACCATGGCCGACAAGATCGTCGTGCTCAGCGCCGGCAAGATCGAGCAGGTCGGTTCGCCGCTCGAGCTCTACCACCGCCCGAACAACATCTTCGTCGCCACCTTCATCGGCAGCCCGAAGATGAACCTGTTCAAGGTCAACGTCACGGAAGTGACCGGCGGTTCGGCGATCATCGCCCTGCCCGGCGGCTCTACCCTGGCGGTGCCGACGCGCGGCGCCACCATCACCCCGGGTCCGATGACCCTCGGCGTTCGTCCGGAGCATCTCACGATCGCCCCGACCGACACGGGCGGCATCCCCGGCGTCGTCTCGCTCTCCGAGCATCTCGGCGGCGAAACCATGCTCTACATCGACGTGGACGGTTCCGACCCGACCGTCGTCAAGGCCGATGGCCTTGCCGGCCAGCGCTCGGGCGACAAGATCCGCATCATCGTCGCGCCGGAGACGGTCCACCTGTTCGACCAGTCGGGCAAGGCCGTCGTGAACGGTTCGCTGATCTAGGATCCTTCGAGGGCCCTGCCCCCGGACATCCCTGAATTGGCTGCATCGAAGTGACGAAGCCCGGAAGGTTCGCCTTCCGGGCTTTTGTTTTGCCCGGCCCGAGAGAGCCGGAACTGACCAGCGGGCGGCTCGGAAATCGGCCGCGAAGCGCCGCTTTCCGAGCCGGAAGAGTCGATTTGGTTGAACTCCGGAAAACAAGACTTTAAAGAGAAGGTATTAACGACCGCTCGAGCGGCGCCCGATTCCGGCGCGCGGGCTCGGCCGGGGGTAGAAGAGGGACGCCATGCGCCTGACCCAACAGACCAGCTATTCCATCCGCATCCTGCTCTATTGCGCCGCCAATCCGGGCAGCAACAGCCGGATCAAGGATATCGCATCGACCTACAGCATCTCCGAGCTGCATCTCTTCAAGATCATGCACGTCCTCGTCGAGAGCGGTTTCGTCGAGACCATCCGTGGCCGTAATGGCGGCATCCGGCTCGCCCGCTCGGCGCATGAGATCTCGATCGGCGAGGTCGTCCGCGCCACCGAGAGCAACTTCTTCCTCACCGACTGCTTCGACACGGCCAACCGCGATTGCCCGCTGGTCGATTCCTGCGGTGTGAACAAGATTCTGGCGGAAGCGCTGCGCGCCTTCTTCGCCGTTCTCGACAGCTACACGATCGCCGACGTGGCCAAGGATCGCGGCCAGTTGCGCGGGCTTCTCGATCTCGACCACGAGGCGATGCACCCGATCACCGCCCTCACCTTCGCCGCCCAGCCCTCCTGAGCGGCGACCGCGACGAATTTATAGTTGACTTTCACTATCATATTTTAATACCTGCACATGTGGCGGCCCTTCCAAGTGGCCAGCCGGCTTCCTTCGGATGACGGGGTGGAACATGGCAGTTTTGAGTGGCAGCAAGCGCGTCGGCATGCAGCTCGGCGCGGCGCTGGTCCTGATGACGGCGACATCGTTCGCCGAAGCCCAGCAGGCGCCCCAGCCGATCGCGATCGAGCTGAATGGCGCCGAAGCCAACGGCAAGGCCTGTCGCCTGAGCTTCGTCATCGACAACCGCCTCTCGGCCGGGATCGACGACATGGCGCTGGAACTGGTGCTGTTCGAGCAGGATGGCCGGGTCAACCGCTTCGCGGTCGTCCGCACCGCCAAGGTCCCCGCCGGCAAGAGCCGCGTCCGCCAGTTCGACATCCCCGAGACCGCCTGCCCGTCGATCGCCCGCATCCTCGTCAACGACGTCAAGGAATGCAGCGGCGCCGGCCTCACCCCCGGCGCCTGTGCCGAGAGCATCCAGGTGTCGACGCGCACCGACATGCGCTTCGACAATTGATGACGACGCGAGGGATCGAGGCTCGGTGATGAAGGTTCGGCGCGCTTCCTGGGCTTGGGCACTGGTTCTGTCGATCGCGGCGCATGGCGCGGTGGTCGCAGCCTTCACGCCGGATCCCAATGAGGTCGCGGAAGCCGGCAGCGGCGCCGGCAGCTCGGTCGAGGGTTCGATCGATGCGACGCTCGGCTCGGATGTCGAGATCCAGGAGTTCCTCAGCGAAGAGCTGAAGACGGCCCAGGATACCGAGGTCGCGCCGACCGCCGAACCGGCCACGCTGGCCGCCCTCTCCCCCTCCCCGATGGATGCCGAGCCGACACCGCAGCCGACCCCGCCGGCCGCCGCCGAGGCCGTGCAGCCGGCTGCCGTCCCTGAACTGAGCCCGGCGACAACGCCATCGAGCAGCATCGCGCCGGTGCTGACCGCCGATCTCTCGGCCACGCCGATCGAGATCGACCTCCCGGCCCCCCTCTCGCCCGTGATGACCGAAATCGTGCCGACGGAGACTCTCGCTGCGATCGCCCCGACGACGCCGGACCTCGCGCCAGTCGAGCCGGCCCCCGCCGTATCGGCCGCGGCGACCGAGACGCTGGAAGCCACGACGCCTGCCTTCGAGGCCAAGCCCGTCGAGCCCGTCGCCAAGCCGGTGCAGACCGCGGTGCTGACGACGCTGAAGCCGGTCGAGGAACTGCCGCCGCAGGAGACACCCGAAGAGCTGACGCCCCTGCCCGAGGCCAAGCCGGTCGAGGTGCAGCCCGTCGAGAAGCCGGTCGAGACCAAGCCGGTCCAAGCCAAGCGCGTCGAGCCGAAGCCGGTTGAGAAGAAGATCGCCGAAAAGGCCGAGCCGACCCGCAAGCCGCCGCGCGAAAAGGCGGAGAAGGCCGACAGGAAGCGCAAAGCCGAAGCGCCGAGCCGCGGCAATGCCGAGACTGAGAGCCGCCGCGGCGCATCCGTCGCCAGCAACAACACTACCGCCCGCGACAGCGGCACAGGGCGGTCGCGCGAGGCCGGCTCGGGCGCCGCCGCCAATTCGAACTACAAGGGCAAGGTGCGGGCCAAGATCGCGCGGTCAACCCAGATGCCCAGCAAGGCACAGCGGCTCGGCATCAGCGGCCGCGCCCAGGTCCGGTTCGTGATCACGCCATCTGGCGCCGCCCAGAACATCGTGGTGGCGAGCAGCGCCGGAAACCCGATGCTCGACGAAGCCGCCATCGCCGCGGTCCGCCGAGCATCCCCCTTTCCGCGCATGCCAGAAGGCATGACCCAGCTCGAAATCAACGTTCCGATCGCTTTCAAACTCGAAGGCCGCTAGTCCGCGCAACCCGCCCGCTTGACGGCGAAGCGAAGCTGGACCCACACTCCGGCAACAACGGAGACGGTCTTCCATGGAAGCGCGCGACGTTCTGGCCCGGACCCCGCTTTTTGCCGACGTGCTTTCGGCGCGGCAGCTCGACGAGCTCGCCGCGCGCAGCAAGGTCTACGACGTCGGCAAGGACCGCGTGCTGATGACCGAGGGCGATTTCGGCACCTCGATGTTCATCATCGTCAGCGGCAAGGTCGACGTCACCGTCGCCGGCACCCGCCATCCGCACCGGGAAGTCGCCATGCTCGGACCCGGCGAGCTGTTCGGCGAGATGTCACTGATGACCGGCGCCCGCCGCGCCGCCACCGTCACGACGATGGAACCGACGCGCGTCGTCGAGATCACCAAGGTGGCGCTCGAAAACGTTCTGACGCACTCGCCGGAACTGGTCGATCATTTCGGCGCAGTCCTGGCCAAGCGCCGGGCCGAACTGGAGCAGATCGCCGACGACGAGCATGCAAGCCGCATCCTCGGCATCCGCACCGACGAGATCGTCGGCGCCATGCGGCGACTGTTCGGGCGTGGCTAGATTCTTCAGGCTTCGGAGCGGCGCTTTCCGCGTCTTCGATCCGCGCCCGTTCGGCGAGCTTTCCGCAATCGGGCGCTAGTCGCACCCGGCATGGGTGGCCGAACCGCCATTGCAGCCGCAGCTGCCGGGTTCGCAGGGCGGCGGCCCGATGTCGCGAACGCGGTTGTTGAGGTCGTTGATGACGTCGTTGCGGCCGTCCTGGGCCTGCAGCTTCTCCGGATAGGGCAGGAAGCTGTCGCCATAGAGCGGATACGGCACGACGCCGGTGACGCGGATCAGCGAGCCGTCCCAGGTCAGCGGCCCCTCGATGCGGCCGCCCTTATGGATGCGCAGCGCCTTGCCGGGCCGGTCGAGCGTGACCTCGCGCCCGCCGGGCAGCGTGATCACCAGCTTGCCCTCGACCAGGATGATGACGGATTCGCTAGGCCCGACGATCGTGTCGTAGATCGTGCCGCGCACGCCGATCGTCGCGACCGGCGTCTTCAGGTGATAGCTGCGCGGATCGGACGAGCCGGAGACGAAGCGGAAGATGCCCTTGGTGGCGCGCAGCGCAATGTCGTTCTGCGAGCGGCCGGGATCGTAGACGAAGCGGTCGAGCGTCACGTCGGAACCAGGCCCGACATTCAGGCTGGTCTCGTCCAGGAACAGGAGCTGCGCGGTCGAATTCGCGCCGGTGCGCACCTGCTGGTTCTGGACGATGGGGTCGCGCACGGCGAGCGGCCGCGCGGCGCCGCGAACCACGCCTTCCACCTTGTTGTGAACCGCGCCGGCCCGGCCGATCGTCGTATCGGCGGCGGAAGCCGGGGCCGCAGCGACCGTGGCGAGGGCCAGGACGGCCGCGGCGGTCCTGATGAGTCGACCGATACGCATGATGGGCTCCCGGTTGCTGGGATCGCTGGATCTGCCGAGGATTTTGCCACTCCGCGTGCGACAAACCAAGCCCGGCGGCAAGAACAGCGGATGGAGACGCTACGGAAGCTCCGCTTTTGCGTTCGTCGTGGCCAATCTGCACCGCTCGCCGGCAAAGTCGCCCCGCGCGGCCTGTGCAGGTTGCTCAAAGACGCGGCCGAATTTATCCTTGGTTAATTCAGGCTTGATCGGGGAGCTTCCGAGCGTGAAGCGCAGTCTTCTGGCGTTTGCACTCACCGCCTATGCCGTCGCTCTTGGCGCGTCCATCACGCCGGCTCTGGCGGTGGATCGTTCGGAGGCGATCGCCTTGGGCGAGGTTTACCAGCGCGTGCTCGCCAACCCGACCGATACCGCCGCCAACATGGAATATGCCCGCCTGGCCGAGGCGGTCGGGCAGCCGCGCAAGGCGCTCGCGACCTATGAACGCGTGCTGCTCTACGATCCCGAAAACGCCGAGGCACTGGCAGCGCTGGTGCGCATCCGCCGCCAGTTGCAGCCGGACACGACGCTGGTCACGCTGACGGGCGGGCTTGGCTATGAGAGCAACCCGCTGCAGCGCCATAGCGACTTGGAAAGTTCGCTCAAGGCCTATGTGGCCGGGCGGGTGGAGGACGAGCGCCGCCTGGGCGACACGCGCTGGCGCACGCTGCTGCTCGGCAATGCCGAGTATTTCAGCGATGTCAGCCAGCTCGACTATGGCTATCTCGGCGGCGTCACCGGACCGATCCTGCCGGTCGGCGCGCAGCTCAGCGTCAATCCGTTTGCCGGCGGCGGCGTGTCCTTCCTCGACAACGCCTATTACTATTCCGAGGCGATCGCCGGCATGCAGTTCGAGGGTTACCTGCAGGGCGCCTACCAGCTGCTGCGGGTGCGCGGCGGCTATCGCAGCTTCGGCGACCAGTCGATCTCGACCGACGGCTTCTATGCCGACGTCGTCGGCCGTTGGGCGTTGCCGCAGGTGGTTCAGGATAGCGACGTCTTCGTCTTCACGCCGCATGCGCGCTGGAGCGGCATTGGCGGCATCGACGTGACCAATACCAGTCTTGGCCCGGACGACATCAAGCCGGGCGATTATGTCTCCTGGGGCGCGCGCTTCGAATATTTCAACCAGGTTGCCGACTGGCTGACTTTGGGCGGCGGCGTCGACGTCACCCAGACGCTCTACAGCAACCTCTACGCGCCCGACGGCGACAAGCGGGACGACGTGATGATCGAGCCGCTGCTCAGCGCCGTGTTCAACCGCGCCCTCGGCATGCAGACGGACATCGCGCTCGACTACCGCTACCAGTGGAACCAGTCGAACGACGAGCAGGCCGAATTCGGCAACCACATCGCCATGGCCCGGGTGGTCACGCGGTTCTGAGGCTGGCGGTCCATGTGGGGACCATGGCCGGTTCGAAGGTGTGCGAAGGCCAAGGACTGATCCTCCAAGCGCGTTTGAACTCGCTGCGCCATCATCCTGAGGCGCTTCGCGACAGCGAAGCCTCGAAGGAGGCTCCAGCGGACGCCTCGGCACGCGAGCCAGCCAAGCGCATCTAAGTGAGCGTTCCCTGGACCCTCCTTCGAGGCCCGGCTTCGCCGGGCACCTCAGGATGATGGTCGAGGTCTTCGAGATCGGACGCCAGGCGCCGGCGCCTCTTGAAGGGATCTCAGCCGGATGCGAGCGGGACGCACAAGGTAGGGCGTTTCAACGACGCTGGGACCAGGCCTCGAGACCCTCGCGAACAACCGAACCCGCCCGGGGGCTATCGATTGACCAGAACCAGCGCAATCGTCATGGCGATATAGGTCGCCTGGTGCGCCAGTTGGTCGAGCCCCATTGCCCACCAGTACTGCTTGTCCTTCGGCTCCCAGCCAAAGCGGGCGCTGAGGTCGTTCTTCAGCCAGTCGATGTGGTAGTGCGCCACGAATTCCAGCGCCAGGATCAGCAGCGCGATCGGCAGGCGCGTCGGATAGATCAGGAAAACCGGGATCGATCCTAGAACGTGCGTCCCGGCATGGATGAGCCCGGCCGGGTGGCCATAGCGTCCCTTGTTGAGGATCTGGTTGGTCGTCTGCAGGAAATAGTCACAGACGACATGCTTGACCTGGAATATTGCCAATGCGGCAATCGGTGCGAGCGTAG
The DNA here is from genome assembly GCF_044452255.1 of Kaistia sp. UC242_56. Taxonomy (NCBI): domain Bacteria; kingdom Pseudomonadati; phylum Pseudomonadota; class Alphaproteobacteria; order Hyphomicrobiales; family Kaistiaceae; genus Kaistia; species Kaistia sp. UC242_56. Next base: position 1,755,754 of record NZ_JBIOAN010000002.1, on the reverse strand, counting down.
GATCGATCAACACGGTCCCCCGGAATGCCGCCGGCTTCCTTGTGCAAGCCGGACACGGTTCGAATCTGGCAGAACGCGCGCGAGCGGAATGTGATCCACGTCACAGGTCGATTGTGATCTGTGGCGACGGCTCCCCCCCGAGTCCGCCACGCGCCGAAAGCCGCTCCAGCATAAGTTGATAGTAGCCGGCAAAGCGAGCCGGGGCGGAGGACTTTGCGCGATAAAATGCCGCGCGCCAGATCGCCGGATCCTGTTGCGGCAGGACGGCAGCGAAGGCCTGCTGCGCCTCGACGAAATCGGGCTCAGCATCATCCGGCACCATGGTGAAGATGCGGCTCACCCCGTGGCGGCCGCGCACCTGGATGCGGTCGATCTCTACGAGCCCGTCCGTCCCCGCCGCCCGCACCGTCGGCTCGCCGACAATGACGCCAAGGCCGTATTCCTTCGTGAGCTGCTCGAGGCGGCTGGCGATGTTGACCTCGTCGCCGATCGCCGAATAGTCGAAGCGCCGCGCCGTGCCGAGATTGCCAACGCAACAGGCGCCGGTATTGATGCCGATGCCGATCCGCACCTCCGGCATGGCGCGCCCGCGCTCCGCCGCCGCGGCCTGCCAGCGCGCGTTGAGCCCGACCATCGCGTCCATCATCGCCTCGGCGGCGTCCAGCGCGTGGCGCGCGTGGTCGGGATCGTCGAGCGGCGCGTTCCAGAACGCCATGACGGCGTCGCCCATATATTTGTCGATCGTGCCGCGATGCTCGAGGATGATGTCCGAGAGCGGCGTCATCAGCTCGTTGATGAAGCTGGTCAGCTCGGTTGCGCTCAGGCCTTCGGCCAGAGTGGTGAAATTGCGCACGTCGCAGAACAGCAGCGTCAGCTCGCGCATCTCGCCGCCCAGTTCCAGCCGCGTCGGATCGGCGATGATCTCGTCGACCACCGCCGGCGCGACGTAATACTGGAAGGCGCGGCGGATGCCGGCGCGGGCGCGCTCGGCCTGGCGGAAGGTGTAGAGCACCGAGCCGATCACCAGCAGCGCGATCACCAGCGCGGGATAGAACGGGTCGAACAGCAGTCCCGCCCAGTCATAGGCGAGGAAGCCTCCGACCAGGATGCCGCCGATCGCCATTACGCCCAGGATCGCGGCAACCCCGGCCGAGACCAACGGCAGCACCAGCGCCAGCAGCAGGCCGAGCGCGACAATGCCGGCGATCTCCAATCCGCTGGCATAATCGGGCCGGGTCAGCGAGCGGCCGGTCAGGATGTGTTCGATCACCTGGGCATGGATCTCGACGCCCGGAACGGCGGAATCGAGCGGCGTGGCGCGCAGGTCGAGCAGACCGGCAGCGGACGTGCCGACCAGCACGATCCGGCCCTCCATCGAGCGGGCGGGAAGGCTGCCGGCGAGCACATCCCTGGCGGAGACGAAGTTCTCGGGGTCGCTCGGCCGGAAGCGCAGCCAGATTGCGCCATCGGCATCGGTCGGAACCACCAGCGCACCAATCCGGACGTGGTTGAGGCCGGTCGAGCGGCCGAAAGCCTCCTCGCCGCTGGCGTTCGATCCCTTGAGGATATAGGAGCCCGCGTCCTGCGCGACGCGCAAAGCCTCCGCTGCCAGCGACGGCACCAGCGTGTCGCCGACTCGGAGCACCAACGGCACGCGGCGCACGATCTGGTCGCGATCCTGCAGCCAGTTGATCGAGCCGAGCCCCTTCGCCGCCGCGTCGAGCGCCGGCACGTTGGCGACGGCGCCGGCAAAATTCGGGATGAACGGGCGCGGATCGTCGCCGGCCGTGGCGAAGCCGGCGTTCAGATGCGGCAGCGGCGCGCCTCCGCCCGACAGCGACAGGCCAAGCACCGAAGGGCTCCGGGCGAGCGCCTCGGCAAAGGCCCTGTCATGCGTCGGCGCGGAGCCGATCGAGGCGGTGACCAGCGCCGCCTGCTCCGGCGGCAGGCGCTTGACCACCTCTTCCGGCGAGCTCTGGTCGGGCTCGGAAAACAACACGTCGAAGGCGATCGAGGCCGCCCCCGCCTCCGCCAGCTTACGGGTCAGTTCCGCCAGAACCGTGCGCGGCCATGGCCATTGGCCGATGGCCTTCAGCGAGGTCTCGTCGATGTCGACGACCACCACGGGCGGCTCGGCGAGCGGCGCGGCCGGCGCCATGCGCTGATAGAGATCGAAGGCGAGCAGGCGGATCGCCTGGACCGGGAACGGATCGGCGACGCGCAAGAGCACAGCGCCACCGAGAAACGCTGCCACTGCCAGGAAATAGACAGGCCTGCCGAAGAATCGCATGAAAATCCGTTCGCTCTCGCGGTCGGAACGATAGCCGAAGGCGGGCGCGAACGGAAAGTGCCCGCCTCAGGCGGCTTCGTCGATCGGCGGGGCCATGGCGCCTGTCATGATCGCCACGGCGTCGGACATGGTGTGGTTCTTCGGATGGATCACGGCGATGCGCTTGCCGAGACGATGGATGTGGATGCGGTCGGCCACCTCGAAGACATGCGGCATGTTGTGGCTGATCAGCACGATCGGCAGGCCCCGCTCCTTGAGGCGCAGGATCGTCTCCAGCACTTTTCGTGATTCCTTGACGCCGAGCGCCGCCGTCGGCTCGTCCATGATCACCACGCGGCTGCCGAAGGCGGCGGCGCGCGCCACCGCCACGCCCTGGCGCTGTCCGCCGGAAAGCGTCTCGACCGGCTGGTTGATGTTCTGGATCGTCAGCAGGCCCAGTTCCGTCAGCTTCTGGCGCGCCACCTTCTGCATGTAGGGCTTGTCGAGGGTTCGGAACATCCGGCCAATGAAGTCCTCGCGCCGCTTCTCGCGGCCGAGGAACATGTTGTCGGCGATCGACAGCGCCGGCGACAAGGCGAGGTTCTGGTAGACCGTCTCGATGCCCAGGTTGCGGGCCTCGATCGGGCTCTTGAACGCGACCGGCTGGCCGTTCAGCCAGATCTCGCCGTGATCGGGGCTGACCGCGCCGGTAAGCGCCTTGATCAGGGTCGACTTGCCCGCGCCATTGTCACCGATGACGGCGAGGATCTCGTTTGGCATCAGGTCGAAATCGGCATTGTCCAGGGCGACGACGCGGCCATAGCGCTTGTTGAGCGCGCGGGCCTTGAGCGCGGGGACCAGGGCGGCGGGTTCGGTGGGGCTTGCGGCGCTCATGACGAAATCTTCCGGATCCACTGGTCGATGGTGACGGCGACGATGATCAGCACGCCGACGGCGAAATCCTGCCAGAGCAGTTCGAGGCCGGACAGCGCGAGGCCGTTGCGGAACACGCCCACGATCAGCGCGCCGACCAGCGTGCCGACGATCGAGCCGCGGCCGCCGAACAGGCTGGTGCCGCCGATCACCACGGCGGTGATCGAATCGAGATTGGCGGTCTGGCCGGCCTGCGGGCTGACGCCGCCGATGCGGCCGATCAGGACCCAGGCGGCGATGGCGCAGATGAAGCCGGCCAGCGCATAGACGCCAATCAGCGTGCGGTCCGTGTTGATGCCCGCGAGCCGCGCCGCATCGGGATCGTCGCCCGAGGCATAGACGTGGCGGCCAAAGGCCGTCTTGTTGAGAACGTACCAGATGACCGCGGCGACGATCAGCATCACCACCGAGCCATAATTGAGCACCCAGCCCTTCAGGAAGGTCAGGTCGAGCCCGAGCGTCTTCGAGAAGAAGTCATAGGGTTTGATGATCGTGCCGGTCCATTGCAGGAAGGGCGCGGTTTCCTGCACGTCGGCCTGGCGGATCGTCTCGCTGCGCGAATACCAGACATTGAGCGCGCCGAAGATGCTCCAGGTCCCCAGCGTCACGATGAAGGGCGGCAGGCGCAGCTTGGTGACGATGACGCCGTTGACGAAGCCGCATGCCAGGCCCGCCAGCAGGCCGAGCGGAAAGGCGATCTCGACGGGAACGCCGTAGACGACAGCGGTGCGCCCCATCACCACCGAGGCGAGGATCATGATGACGCCGACCGAAAGGTCGATGCCGGCGGTCAGGATCACCAGCGTCTGGGCGACGCCCAGGATCGCGATGATCGTCACCTGCTGCAGGATCAGCGAAAAATTGAACGGGGCGAGGAATTTGCCGGGCGCGGCGAACGAGAAGATGACGACGCCGATCAGCAGCACGATGAACGGGATGCTGGTCGGAAAGCGATGCAGGAATTCCTGCATCCGCCGGATCGGGCCGCGATCGGCTTCATCGAAGCTCGCGACGCCGCCCGGTTCGGCCGGTGGCAGGCCTCGCTCGGCCGCTGCCGAACCTGTTGCATTGTCACTCATAAAGCCATCCTTCCCCACGCCTGTTCGTGGGAGCGCCGAAGCGCTCCCACCTGTTCATGCTCAGAACCGCCACGGGGCGGCGCGGAAAACTCAGCCCCAGCAGAGCTTGAGGCCCTCTTCCACGGAGATCGACGGCACGCCATCGACCGGCTTGGAGGTGATCAGCTGCGCGCCGGTATCGAGGAAGCCGACGGCCGGATCGATGTCCGGAATCTTGCCGGCATGGATCGCCTCGAGCGCCATCGCCGCCATCTTCAGCGGGTATTGCTGCGAGGTGGCGCCGAGCGTGCCGGCCTGGACGTTCTTGACGCCCGGGCAGCCGCCGTCGATCGAGACCAGCAGCACGCTGCCATCGTCCTTGCCGACCGCCTTCAGCGCTTCCCACGCACCGGCAGCCGCCGGCTCGTTGATCGTGTAGACGACGTTCACGTCAGGGCACTTCTGCAGCGCGTTCTCCATCGCGGTACGACCCTTCTCCTGGTCGCCCTGGCTGATTTCATGCGTGCAGATGCGCGGATCGTTCTCGTCGCCGATCTTGTTCGGGTCCTTCACGTCGATGCCGAAGCCCTGCATGAAGCCCTGGTCGCGCAGGAAGTCGACGGTCGGCTGGTTGGTGGCGAGGTCGAGGAAGACGATCCGGGCGTCGGCCGCCTTGTCGCCCAGCGTGCCCTTGGCCCACTGGCCGATCAGCATGCCGGCCTTGCGGTTGTCGGTCGCGAAGGTGGCGTCGGCGGCGTTCATCGGATCGAGCGGTGTGTCGAGCACGATGACCTTCAGGCCCGCATCGCGCGCCTTCTGGATCGTCGGCACGATGGCCTTGGAATCCGACGGGACGATCGCAAAGCCCTTGGCGCCGGCCGCGATCAGGTTCTCGATGGCGGCGACCTGGCCGTCATTGTCACCGTCATACTTGCCGGCGGCGGTGATCAGCGTGACGCCAAGCTCCTTGGCCTTGGCCTGCGCACCCTCGCGCATCTTGACGAAGAAGGGGTTGGTCTCCGTCTTGGTGATCAGGCCGATCGTCTCATCGGCGAGCACCGGAGCGGCCGACAGCGCCAACAGGCTGGCGGCGAGCATAAGCTTCTTCAACATGTCCGTTCCTCCCTGGCCGTTTCTTGTTCTGCGCCAGCGAAGCGACCAGCTTCTCCGCGACGCTCTCGGTCCCTCCCGAGGATTTCAGGTGAGGCCGGCAAGCCGCATCGGGCCGGTCTCGAATTCGCTGTCGTCATCGTCCCGCGTCAGGATCGAGGCGCGGGGCGAGAAATTGAAGAACATCGGCAGTGTCGCTGCGCCGATGGCGCCGGCATCGCGGCCGAGCGTGCCATGCAGGATGCGGGGCGGCCGGCGCGCTTCGGGCGCGTGCTGGTCGAGCGCGACGGCAAGCCGCGCGATCAACGCGTCGACCAGACCGCCATCGATGTCGGCATCGACCACGATCAACGGCACGTCGAGCAGCGCGATCGCCGACCAGATCGCCGGCGCCAGCGCCTCGACCGCGTCCTCGATCCACTCAAGCACCGCTGTATGGCCGGCCGCGAACGCCGCCTGCATGTCCGCCGGCGAGTTGACCGGGACGCCGCGCGCCTGCAGATGCCGGCCGAGCGCATTGAGCGAGGCGCGGGTGATCAGAAGTTCGCGCCCATCCTCCGACTTCGGCGAGGAACCGAGCCGGCTAGGCGCCACCGCGATCACCGCGACGTCGCCGGCATTGCCGGTGCTGCCACGCAGGCAATCGCCCTTGACGACGATGCCGCCCCCGATTGCCGGTCCGATGAACAGATAGAGAAAATCGTCGACGCGCCGGCCGAGGCCATAGAACAGCTCAGCGATGGCGGCGGCGTTGCCGTCATTCTCGCTGAACACGGGCAGGCCGGTCGCCTCCTCCAGCTGCGCGGCAAAGTCGAAATCGTCCCAGCGCTGGAAGATCTCGACCGGCAGGTCGAGACGCCGCAGCCAGGCGCCGAGATTGTAGGGCAGCGCCAGGCCGATGCCGGCGAAACGCTCGCGCGCCTGTGGGTCGAGCCGCTCCAGCAGCGCCTGCACGTCGCCCGCCACCATGGCCAGCGCCTCGGCCGGCTCGGGCAGCACCATGTCATAGGCGCGTCGGGCGAGCGGCCTGCCGTCGAAATCGATCAGGATGGTTTCGATCGAGCGGCGATCGAGGCGCACGCCGATGCCATAGGCGCCATCGGGATTGAGTCGAAGCATGGTGGCCGGCTGGCCGCGGCCGCCATCATGGCGCTTGCCGACGGCCTCGATCAGGCCGAGGTCGTCGAGCTTGCGGATGATGCCGCCAATGGCGGTGTTGGTGAGGTCGGCGGCGCGGGCGAGTTCGGCCTTGGAGGCTTCGCCGGCACGGCGCAGCCGCTGCAGGACGAGCCTTTCATTGTAGCGGCGAAGCTGGGCGGAATTGCTCCCGCGACCGATCCCGGCCTTTTCCAAGGCACGCCTCCCAGGCAGAGCGTTGACCGCTCATTAATTTAATCTGATGCAGTTAATCGGCGGATGCGAAGGCAAGTCAAGCCGCATTCGATCTTGCGCCGCGGCAATAAAAGTCTCCCGATTGCGGCGATGCAAAGTCTCGATTTCTTGGATCGGAACCTGCATTCAACCCGAGGTCAGGACTTTGTCCGCCAGGATAGTGGTGGCTACTTCTCTGGCTGCCTTATCGTCTCCGACAAACCTGAATTCGACTCCGAACGCCTTGCCGACAGCGCGCGCGGCGAGGCGGATCGGCATCGGCGTCGGGCCATTGCTCTCGATCACGATGGCGCCAGCGCAGAGCGCGGTCAGGCGGGCGCGATTCCTCTTGAACCAGATCGCCTTCTCGCGCCGCTCCTCCTGCGTCTCCTCGTGCTCGTGCTTTTGCGGCGTATCGAAGAGGATAACGAAGGGACGGTTTCGGCCGAGCAGCGCCTCCATCTCCTCCTGCCAGGACGCCTCGCCAGGCGCGGGAACGTCGTGATCGTGGTCCTGGACATAGACCAGCGGAAACTCGTCGCAGTTCAGCATCATCGTTCTCTCCGCCCGGCTCCGGTCCAGTCCGCGATCCAGTGACGAAGGTTCGGGTCACGAACCTCCATGACGGCGAACAGGCCGAGCGCCTGGAGCGCCGGTACGGCTTCGAGGATGTCAAACTCTGCGATTGCCTTGGCGGCCGCGGAGGCGCCCGGGTCCGAGAAGGTCGCGGCATTGGCGAGGAAGGCCGCGACGGTGCCCTTGCGGATCACCGTGCCGGCGAATTCGCCGGTATCGACGTCATCGGGGAGGATGTCTTCTGCACGCATGGAAGGTCTCCGTTCTGCGATGCCGGAGATTTACGCCGCGCGATCTGGCGTGGCTTGCGGGTTCGTGCCAATTTTTGTCGCATGGACGCCAATCTAGCCTCATCGATCGAACTCGACCTCCTCCATGCCGAGGACGGCCCGCTGCTTTATGCCGTGGCCGATATGCGCGGGACTGTGGTCCGGTCCGGCCAGCATCAGCATGCCCGCGGCCAGCTGTTCGGCTCGAACGCCGGCCTGCTCTCGCTGATGAGCGAGACCGCGGGCTTCGTCGTGCCGCCCGATTACGCGATCTGGATTCCGCCTGGCGTGCCGCATGGCGCGCGCTCGCATGGGCCGTTTGCCGGCTGGACGGCCTATATCGCGCCGAGCGCCTGCGCAGGCCTGCCCGACACGGTGCTGGTCGGGGCGCTGTCGCCCTTCCTGAAGCAGGCGGTGCTGAAGGCGGCGAACTGGCCGGAGAAGCGGGAGCTGGGGCCGCCCCAGATCAACCTCACCCGTGTCATCCTCGACGAAATTGCCGCCCTGACGCCGATGCCGCTGAGCCTGCCCCTACCCCGTGACCCGCGCGCCCGCAAGATCGCGCGCGCCATCGCCGACGATCCCGCCGCGAAGATGGATCTCGCCGGCTGGGGCGTCTGGGCCGGGATTGCGCCGCGGACGCTGACGCGCCGCTTCATCGACGAAACGGGGATGAGCTTCTCCGCCTGGCGGCAGCGCGCCTGCCTGATCCGCGCGCTGGAACGGATCGCCGCCGGCAACCCGATCACCCATGTGGCGCTCGATGTCGGCTACGACAGCCTGAGCGCCTTCATCGCGATGTTCCGGCGCGAGCTGGGCGTCACGCCCGCGCGCTATTTCGCTACCCCCCGCCCAGAAACGCCGGCTCAGCGCGGCGCGAATTCCGGCTTCAGCACCTTGTAGAGCCGGCGGAAGCGCTCGATCTTCTCGGCGTAGCGCGTCGTGGCGGCGGGATCGGGATCGATCGTCGCATTGATCGGCGGGGCGGTGCAGACGGCAGCCGTGCTCTGGCCCGTCGCCGCCAGGATGGCGAGCCTCGCCGCGCCGAAGGCCGGGCCCTTGGCGCCGCCTTCATGCAGCACGATCTGCACGCCCAGCACATCGGCGAACATCTTCATCCAGAGCGGACTCTTGGCGCCGCCGCCAATGGCGCCCATCCGCTTCGGCCGCGTTCCGGCGGTCGCCAACGCCGATTGCGCGTCGGCAAAAGAGAAGGCGACGCCTTCCAGGACGGCGCGGATCAGATCGGTCGTCTCCGTCGCCGGGTCCAGGCCGAAGAAGACACCGCGTGCGTAGGGGTCGTTGTGCGGCGTGCGCTCGCCGGCGAGATAGGGCAGGAACAGGAGCTCGCTGTTCTTGGCCGGCGTCGCCTCGACCCGGGCCAGCAGCTTGCCGATATCCGCCTCGCCGACCAGCTGCGCGGCCCAGGCCAGCGCGCTGGCGCCGTTCAGCATCGCCGCCATCTGGAACCAGCGCCCGGGCAGCGCATGGGCGAAGGTGTGGACATAGGCGGCCGGATAGGGCCGGTAGGTCTCGTTGACGACGAAATACTGGCCCGACGTGCCGAGCGAGATGAAGGCGTCGCCCTCGTCGACCGCGCCGATGCCGATGCCACCCGCCGCCGCGTCGCCGGCACCGCCCGCGACGATCACCTTGGCATCCAGCCCGAGCGCCGCGGCCGCCTTCGCCGAAAGCGTGCCGGCCGCATCCGAGCCCTCGACCAGGCGCGGCATCACGGCCGGATCGAGCCCGGTGGCGGCGACGATCTCCGGCGACCAGCGCCGCTCCGCTTCGTCGAGCCAGAGCGTGCCCGCGGCATCCGACATTTCGGAGACATAGGCGCCGGTCAGGCGGAAGCGGACATAGTCCTTGGGCAGCAGCACATGCGCGATCTCGGCGAAGGTCTCCGGCTCGTGCCGCGCCACCCAGAGCAGCTTCGGCGCGGTGAAGCCCGGCATGGCCGGCACGCCGGCGATCTGGCCGAGGTCGGGCACGCGGTGTTCGAGCGCCGTGCATTCGGCATGGCTGCGGCCATCGTTCCAGAGGATGGCCGGCCGCAGCACGCGATCTGCCTTGTCCATGAGCACGGCGCCGTGCATCTGCCCGGAAAGGCCGATCGCCACCGTGGCCGCATAGGCGGCGGGTGCGGCGTCCTTGAGGGTGCGGAGCGCCTTCTCCGTCGCCTGCCACCAATCCTCGGGATCCTGCTCGGACCAGAGCGGATGCGGCCGCGAGATGGGCAGCGCCACATCCGTCTCCGCCAGCACGAACTGGTTTTCGTCGATCAGCAGCGCCTTGACCGCCGACGTGCCGATATCGATGCCGATGTAGCAGGCCATGTGTTCTCCCCCAACCAAAGCGTTGCGCCCAAGAACTGGAAAGACGCCGATCTTGTCAATCGCGGCGTTGCAAAACCGAGCGCCGCCCGCCCCGGAAATTCCCCTTTGGAGCGCGCAAAAGCGAAGATTTACGCCGGATTCCATGCGGGACGACCCGACCGGAATGGCATCCTCGCCAACTGTCAAAAAAAGGAAATGCGTGGCTGGTAGAAGGGCATGTGTCGGCCCCATATGGGCATCGCATCCAACGCGATGCCGCGGTGATTTGAACAGCAGCTTGCGCCGCGACACCAAACGCTAAAGCGTCACGAACGGGTTCGTGGCTCTGGATTTCGATGAGGAGATTTCCGATGCCGAAAACGATGGCAACCCTGCGTCATCCCTTCCGTCCGTTCGAAATGTGCCGCTGTCGCCGGAACTCCCACTGACTTCCCACATTGGTGCGCACCGGGGACGAAATCCCGGCGCGACGCTTACGCTGAGCTACATGAATGATCGCGGCCCGAAGCTTGCATGGCAGGTTTCAGGCGGCGAAAGGAGAACTTCGGTGTTCGACAATTACATCATCGAGATCGATGACGAAGCGGCCGGCATCCTGATCCGGTCGGGCAGATCCTTCGCGTTCCACGCGCTGGAAGGGACATTTTCCGCCCTGGAAGGCCAGGTGTTCATGGACGCCGTGGCAGCCGAGCGCGCCGTGCGCAAGATCCGCCGCAATCCCCCGGCCCCGCTCGCCAGGGCCTCGTAAGACGACTTTCGCCCGCGTCGCCTGACCACGGCGCTCCGAATTGCATGCACCGCGCGCTGCCCAGGCGCGCGGGCCCCTCGCAAAATCGCTCCGGCGACCCGCCCGCCCGGCGCCCCCCCCCGCTCCCCGCTCCCCGAAAACGCACTCGTCCACGCAGCGACGATAAGCTTACCTTACGGCAGGCTCTGCCGTGAAATGTCGCATTATGAGGATTGCTGGAGAACAGGAATTCGCCACAATTGCGGCGGCGGATGACTTCATTTAATCGGTTATAAAGATAGGTCACGGTAGCTTTCGCCAGGTGCTGACCCAGGAAGGCCTCCGGTTTGACGAGCTATGTAGACGTCCGCATAGACGATATAGAGCAGACCACCGATTTCAGTGACGTCCGTGATCTCTGCGCCATGTGGTATGCGGCCAATGGCGGCGACATCCCTGATATCCGGCACTTCGCACTCGCGCTCGCCAGCCCCATGGCCGAGCGGATGATGGTGATGCGCGCCATCGGCGAGTCCCTGGTCTATGAACGGGTCGGCCGGAACGTCGTGGCGGTGTTCGGCCATGATCCGACCGGCCGGGTGCTGGAGCAGATGACCAATCGGGGCGCCCGCTCGTTTCGCGCCACCTATTTCCAAATCCTGCAATCGGGCCGGCCCGGCCTGGCGCTGCACAGCAAGGTCGGCGCGACCGCCGTCGGCATCACGGAGCGCCTGATCCTTCCCGTGCGGTCGGGCGAAGCCCTGCTCCTCGTCTGCTATATCCGGCCGCGCGAAGACGCGACCAATGTGCTGCGCTCGGTCTTCAACGTCAGCGCCGATGCCATCACCGTGCTGAGCGCGATCCGCGACAGCAAGGGCGCCATCCTCGACTTCAGCATCGTGGCCGCCAATGCCGAATCCGCCCGGCGCGTGCACAGGCATCCCGATGCGCTGATCGGCAGCCAGATGCTGGAAGCCTGGCCGTTCGCGGAATCGAGCGGCATGATGGAGCGGTTCGTGCGCGCCGTGAACAGCCAGCTGCCGGACGTCTTCGATGCCCGCTATACCCAGGATGGCAAGATCGTCGAACGCCAGCTGCGCCTCGCGCCGCATGGCGAGGGCCTGACGGTCACCGATATCGACATCGGGCCGACACTGGCCGCGACCCGCGCCATCGAGAAGCAGCATAACGAGCTGCTGCACGCCAACGAATTGCTGGAGGCGCGCGCCGTCGACCTGATGGCGAGCTATGCCTCGCTCGAACGGACGACGAACGAACTACGCGAGGAAATCACCCGCAACCGCGCCCTGGAGGCGGAGCTGGTCCATCTCGCCCATCATGACGGGCTGACCGGGCTCCCCAATCGCAGCTTCTTCGAGCAGCGCTTCGAGGAGAAGCTGAAGCAGATGAAGCGGGCCAAGCGGCGCGCCGCGCTCTGCATCATCGATCTCGACCATTTCAAGGACATCAATGACAGTCTCGGCCATGACGCCGGCGACATGGTGCTGCGCGAGGTGTCGAGCCGGCTTCGCGGCACGATCCGCAAATCCGACGTCATCGGCCGCCTCGGCGGCGACGAATTCGCCGTCGTGCTGACCAACGCGCAGGACACACAGGACGCGGCCGCCGCGGTCAAGCGGATGATGGAATCGGTGGCCCGCCCCTTCTCCGTCAAGCAGCAGGACGTGCCGATCAGCCTGAGCGCCGGCGTCGCCATCTTCCCTGCCGACGGCCGCACCTCGGGCGAGCTGATGGCGGATGCCGACATCGCCGTCTACCGCTCCAAGCGGGCCGGGCGCGGGCGCACGGTGTTCTTCGCGCCATCGATGCGCGACGACGCGGAGCGCCGCTATTCGCTGCTCAAGGCCCTGCGGCTGGCGCTCGACGCCAGCCAGATCGTGCCTTTTTACCAGCCGATGCTCGATATCCGCACGGGCAAGCTGATCGGCTACGAGGCGCTGGCGCGCTGGTTGCATCCCGAGCGCGGCACGCTGATGCCCGGCACCTTCGCCGAGACCTTCGACGAGCCGGATATCGCCCAGGCCCTGACGAAGACGATGATCCAGAGCGTGATCAGCGACCTCGCCGCCTGGGACAAGGTCGGCCTGTCGACACGGGTCAGCATGAACGTCACCGCCTTCGACCTGCGCCAGCCGAGCTTCGCCGAGGACCTGCACAGCCGCTTGCGCCTGCATGGCCTGACCAGCGCGCAGCTCACCATCGAGGTAACGGAAACCACGATCCTGTCACGCGACGCCGAGCGCATCGCCTCGACGCTGAACGATCTGCGCCGGCTCGGCTTCTCGCTCGCGCTCGACGATTTCGGAACCGGCTACGCCTCGCTCAGCCATCTGCGCAGCCTGCCCGTCGACAGCCTGAAGATCGACCGCTCCTTCATCACCGATCTCGAGCACGATCCGAAGACGCGCGCCATCGTCCGCTCGATCATCGAGCTGGCCGATGCGCTCGATCTCGAAATCGTCGCCGAAGGTGTGGAGACTAAGTCGCAGCTCGACGCAGTCGTCGCGCTCGATTGCCCGATCATCCAGGGCTATCTGATCGCCGAACCGATGCCCGCCGACGCCGTTCCCGCCTTCTGCCAGGCCTTCAACCAGAAGCAATTGCTGGCGCAAGGCGCGATCGGCTGAGCGCTGGCGTCCTGAGGGCGAGCAGCAGGCATTGCCCGCCGCCGCGTTTCCTTCCAGACTGGCTGCCGCGTTCCGATGCGGGGGCATCCATGCGACAGGCTGCGGAATCAAGCTCGCCCTTCGACAAGCTGCGGCAGGATTTTCACGCCTGGGCCAAGGCGACGGGCCGGCCGGCGGATTTCCGGTTGCTGCTGCGCCTCGTCCTGCTCGAGCCCGGCTTTCAGCTGGCGCTGTCGATCCGCCTGCAGGAGGCGGCGATCCGCGTGCCGCTCGCCGGCCGATTGCTGCGCCGCCTGCTCTGGTATGGCGCGACGATCTCGACCAGCTGCCACATCGCGCCGGACTCCAGCATCGCCGGCGGACTCTACCTGCCGCATCCAACCGGCATCGTCATCGGCGCGGGCACGGTGGTCGGCGCGCATGCGACCCTCTTCCAGCAGGTGACGCTCGGACGGCGCGACCCCGACCGATCCGAGGTCCCCACGCTCGGCGATCACTGCTGCATATCGGCCGGAGCGAAGGTGCTTGGCGGCGTCACGCTGGGCGATCGCGTCACGGTTGGCGCCAACGCCGTGGTGCTGAGCGACATACAGGCGGGTAACACCGCCGTGGGCATCCCGGCCCGCATCCTCGCGGCGACGGCCGAGCGAGCCACCGGCATCGACATCTGAATCAGTCCTCGTGTGCTTCCGGCGCTGCGGCGGAAGATCCGGCGATGGTGGCCATGAAGGCCAGCATCCGTTCGCCCAGCCGGTCCTGGTCGAAGCGCCCGCGCGTTGCCTCGGCGTTCCGCTGCCAGCGCCCCAGCTCCATCGGGTTTTCAAGCACGCGCCGGAGCGCGGCGATCCATGCGGCGCGGTCTCCCACGGGCACAAGGTCGCCGGTTTGGTCGGGATCGATCAGCTCCGGCAGGCCCCCGATGCGGCTGCCAAGCACCGGCAGCCCCATCTCCAGAGCCCGCACCGCCACGCCGGGCCAGTTCTCCTGCCAGAGCGAGGGGATGCAGAGAAGGTCGGCATCGCGCATGTATACCGACACCGCCGCCTCCGGCACATGGCCGGCAAAACGTAGCCAGGCCGAAGGGCGATAGCGGCCTTGCAGCCGCCCCGCTTCCGGTCCCCCGCCGACGATCGTCAGCTGGAAGCGATGCGTGGCCGCCAGAGCTTCCGCTGCCTCCAGCAGAAGCTCTACACCCTTGCTGCGATGCAGCCGGCCGACATAGAGCAGCCGGACAAGGTCAGACGCCGAGCGCGGCAGGTCCGGCCGATCATAGAGATTGGGATTGGGGATGCTGGTGTGGGGATAGCGGTCGATCGGGAGCAGCGCCGAGAGCGTCGCCAGATTGGCGCGCGACGGCGAACAGAAGCCGATCCGCTCGAAGCGGGCGATCAACGCCGCCTTGTAGCGGCTGGAGATCCGGCAGCCGAGGCATTGCCGGGCGCAGTTGGCGCCATCGCGGAACATCGACATCCGCATGCAGGCAAGGCCGAGATCGTGCAGCAGGAACAGCGTGGGCAGGCGGGCGCCGGCAATTTCCGTGAGCGCGTTGTAGCCGATCCCCTGCACGAAATGGACGTTGACGAAATCCGGCCGGAACGCCTCGATCACCTTGGCCACCAGGCCGGGATTACGGGGATCGACATGGTCCTGCAGATGCCAGATTGGCTTCTTCCAACGCGGCGCGACCGGGGCATCGCGGGCGGGATAGAGATGGGCGGTGCGGAGCCGCCAGATCCGGATGCCGTCGACCTCGACGCCGTGCAACTCTTCGGCGCGCGAGGGCGCGGTGGTCAGCACCGCCATCTCATGCCCTTGCCGCGCCAGCCACCGCGTCAGATTGGCGGCGGAATTCTCCGCGCCGCCGCGACTGTCGGGAGGATAGAGCGCGGCGACGACCAGGATCCGCATCGCTAGATCCGCACCGGGTCGAGGCGCAGCTGCCGCCCGAACCGGATGGCGGGCTGGCCCTCGAAGGCCGCGGCGCGTGGATCCAGCGCCTTGCCGGCCAGCATGCCCAGCAGGAAGCCCGGAATGACCGATTCCACGAGATTGGCCATCGCACCCAGGACGAGCACGAGGATACCCACCAGGAACAGCTCGCGATGCGCCGCGGGCGCGGTTTGGAACAGCCAGCGATTGCCCCTCCAGAACGGGGCCGCGAACAGCAGCGAGCCGAAGCCGAACGTCACGAACAGGAACACGAACAGATTGTCGCCGGGGCTGAACCGCGCGGCGTCGAAATAGGCCTGCCCGGCCCCGATGCCGCCAAACCCGACGCCCAGCGCAAGACGCGGCCAATAGGGCTCGAGCAGCGCATAGGCGCGCGGCCACATCTCGTCCATCCGCACGCCGACCGAGCCGAGCGACAGGAAGGCCAGGTTCCCGCTTTCGCCGAACCGAAACCCCGCCAGCGCCGCCAGGGGCAGGCCGATCGCGACAGCGAGCAGGCCGCCAATGGCCCACTGGCTGAAGCGGAAGCGACGGGCGGCGGCGAGCCGGTCATACAAGGCGAGGCAAAGCGGCGCGACGAGGATGGCGGCGAGCGGCGCCTTCGACGTCGTCAGCGCGATGCCCAAAACCGACAGCAGCCATATGGCAAGTTTCGCGGCGCGCCGGATCTCGCCGGCGAGCAGCAGCGCCCCGCCGATCGCGATCTGGTTGGCGGCCGTAAAGCTTGCCCGGGAGAAGCCCGGCAGCCTCTCGACGCCAAAGGCCTGCCATTCGCGCGCAAACTCCGCCTGCACGCCGAGGATTTCATAGCTCTCGCCGACCCAGGGAAACGGCATCATCGCGTTGGCGAGCACGCCGATCACGGCTACCGCCCAGACCCCGGCGATCAGCCGCAGCGCCGCCGCCCTCGCCCCGGTCGCGACCGCGAGCATGCCGAGGAAGAACGGCACCCAAGTATAGAGACCGAAGGCGGCCTGCGCCTTGGGCAACCCCAGCAACAGCGCATAGGACAGCCAAAGGAAGGCCGGCAGGAAGATGGCGATCGCGATCGCGTCCGGCCGCAGCGTCATCAGCGCCGCGAGCCCATAGGCCAGGATCAGGACGGCTGCGATCAGGAACGGCGCATAGGACAGGCCGACCAGGCCGATCGGCGCGAGGGCATAGCGGACCGGCCCGCCGAGCGCATCGTTCGCCAGCATCAGGCCGAGCGCTGCCAGCACGGCCCAGCGGAACCCGTTTGCCGGATTGCCGTTCATGCGCCCCTGCCCCCTGCCGCACGATCCAGGCGAAGCCGGCCTGCGAAGGGTCCGCGGCGGGCTTCGGGATCATGCTGGCAAGCGCATGACGCAACGTCAATGCCGTGCCGGTCGCGCCGGCTATTTGGCAGCGATCAGGCGCGTCAATCCGGTGGCGAGACCCTCATGGCTGAAGCCATAGGTCTGGGTGGCGCCGCCCTTCAGGGTCACGGTGGTGCCGGTCCTGCGGGCGGCCCGCATCAGCTCGACGAAATCAGGACCGAGCTTGGCGCGCACCTCGCAGGAGGACTGCGCGCAGGAATCATAGGGCACCACGCTCGGCTTGCCGTCGTCGAGCGCCAGCTGCATGCCCCGCCCTACCATGATCCCCGTCGGCATCGTCCAGACGCCCACGAGCTCGCCGGCGGCGTTCCGCTCGATCCGCCAGGAGACCGCCGGCATGCCCGATTGGCGGACCGTCTGGGTGAGGGAACAGCCCTTCGCCGGCGCATCGCAGGCGACGAACCAATCGCCGACCCGTTCGCCGACATCGAGGCTCGGCGCGCCGACATCGGCGGCATGGATGACGGGCGCCGACTCGCTCGCGCTCCGGCCGATGCCGACCACCGCGAGCAGGCGATCGAGGCCGGCGCCGCGCCAGGTCAGCCCAACCGCGACGACCAGCGCCACCAACAGCACCGCGAAAATCCCCCAGAGGACCGGTCGCCCGCCCGATTCCTCCTCGTTATATACGTCGCGCATCGCTCGGCGCCCCCACTCGCCATCGATCCCTACCCGACGGAAAGCCGCGGGGGCAGAGCCCCCCGTTTCCGTCGCGCCGCCTTACTTGATCTTGCCGTATGTGGCCGAGAAGCCCGCCAGCGACATCGGCAGCTTGATCGGTTCCTTGTTGAGGTTCTGGAACGTCACATTGAGCTTCTGGCCCTTGAACATCGCGGCCAGCAGCTCGTCGGAGACCGGCGCGCCGGCATAGCAGCCGCCGGCGTCACAGGTCTGCAGCGGCAGCGCCAGCGGCGAGGCATCATCAACATCGACGGTAACGCCGCCGGCCAGCGACAGGCCGAGCGGCCCGCGGATCATCAGCACGGGCTTGCGCGTCTGCGAGGGGACGCGGATCGTGATCGAGCCGATCAGCTGGCCCGAGCCGGAGATGACCGCGCGCTGCTCCATCTGACATTCGAGCTCTGCGGCGCGGCCGGGGCCCTGGCAGGTGCTGAGCCAGCTCAGGGCGGCAGCCGCCTTGTTGGCCCCGAGGACCGGCACGTCGCCGCCCTTGTCCTGCGCCAAGGCGAGGCCGGGCACGGCCAGCAGCAGCGCGGCGGTGAAAAGCGAAGGCCGCAGGCGGCGCGCGAAATGGAACATCTGAATCCCCCGAACTGAAACGATACGCCCAACCTCGCCCCGGACTTCCGCGACGGCAAGAGAGCGCCGTAGATGTCTCTCTATAGACGACCGCTGCCGACATGCCAGCGGAAGATGAAGGCCCCGTTCGATCGTGGCCGGAGGCTGGGAAAAGTGCCACAGACGCTGCGTCCGCCGGCGCCCCCGGTTGGAACGCCGAGGCGGGCATCCGGGTGATGCGTTGCGCGGTCCGTCCCCGGCCCTTTTGCAGCAGGCCCGGAGGCGGTTCGCGCGCGGGCGGCGGGTTCTATGGCGCGACCGCGACGACGACACCCCGAAGGCTACGCAAGCCAGCCTGCAAATGCAAACCGCCGGCCCTGGGGCCGGCGGCATGTCGTTTCGGCAGGCGTGCCTACCAGGCCCAGCGGGCGCCGATCTTGCCGGTGCCGCCGAAATAGTCGTCGCCGAAGCGAAGGTCTGCCTTGGCGAAGCCGGTCCATCCGCTCTTGCTGGAGAAGATGTTGATGCCCGCGCCGACCTCGCCGAAGACGTCCGGCGCGTCGTCCTCGACGACGAGACCCGGGCCGCTATCGAGGAAGACCGAGTTGTTGCTCAGCAGTTCCCCGGCAATGCCGAGGCTGACATAGGGGTCATACTTGACGCCGTCCTTCAGCGTGGAGCCGCCGAAGCGCGCACCCAGCTTGCCTTCCAGGCCGTCACCATTATCGAAGTTCACCGCCGTGCCGGAGACGTTGATGTCGTCGAACTTGGTGTGGGCATAGGCGAGGCTCGCATTCGGCTCGATGAACATGCCGGTCGAGGTCAGGAAGCGATAGCCCGACTCGACGCGGACACCGATCGTGGTGGAGTCGGTGCTGTCATCCGCGCCGCCGACATTGTAGTCGGCCTTGAGGAAGTCGCCCTTGACCAGGCCGTCGACATAGAGGCCGCCCTTGACCCAGGTCGCATAGACACCGACCTGCGGGCCGGAGAGCTTGACGCTTTCGCCATTGTCGAAGTCGACATTGCTGGTGACGTAGCCGGCGAGCACGCCAGCAACCAGCACGCCATCGGCGACCGTGCCTTCGAACTCATGGTCAATACCGGCCTGGAAGCCCCAGAGGGTCTGGTCGTAGCCGGTGTCGATCTTGACCGACTGGTTCTGGAACGGCGTGATGGTGGCATCGGTGCTGCGGTTGGCGCCGTTGCCGATCATCCGGCCCCAGATGCCGGACCGCTTCGAGGGATCGGTGCCCTCGGCGCTGACGCGCAGGTCGCCGGCCCGGTCGATCCAGCTATCCGAGGTGGTGTTCCACACACCCTGGGCAAGCCCGGTGAAGGCGGACAGATTGTAGGCGCTGGCATCGGCATAGCTGGCGAGAACCCAGGACGCGCCGCCCTCGGTCTCGGCCATCGGGCTCATGCCACCGCCCTCGGCTTCGGACTTGAGAAACAGATCGTAGGTGTAGAGCCCGCGATCGATCGGACCGTTGGCAAGCTTGAAGTCGCCTTCCGAAGTGTTGCCCGACCAGACGCGAGCCACGGTGATCCCGTCGGGATTGTAGCCGCCGATCGCCGAGGTGTCGTAGTTCACATAGACCTTCGTCGTGCCGACGACGTCGCCGGTGATCGACAGCAGGTCCGAGGCGGAGTCGCCCTTGACGCTGAGCCGCGCATCGACCGCCAGGCTGCTATCCGGACCGGCAACGAAATTGCCGTCGATCAGCGTCCAATCGCCGACGTGCGTTTCCGTACCCGGCATGGTCATCAGGCCGTAATCGTACTGGCCGTTCACCATGGTGAGCATGCCATTGTTGTTGAAGTCGTCGAGGCCGAGGAAGGACGTCACCCCGTTCGTCGAGAAGTAGTCATTGTTGTTGAACGTGCTGGTGCCGCCGGCGGCGAAGTTGAACGCCGTCAGACCGTAGGTCTCGAACACGCCGTCATTGGTGACGGTGTTATTTCCATTCACCGAGCCGAAGTTGAAGGCATGGAGGCCCGTAAACGTCATCTCCCCGGTGTTGCTGAAGTCGTTGCTGCCGGAGACGGAGCCGAGATTGAACATGACGGCGCCCTGGCTGGTAAAGCCGCCGCTGTTCTGCACGAAGTTGTCGCCGGAGACGCTGCCGAGATTGAACATCGCCGCGCCGATGACGTCGAAGCTGCCGTTGTTGGCGAGCGTATTGTCGCCGCCGATGGCGCCGAGGGTGATCATGCCGTTGGACAGGTCGACCTCAGCACCCAAGGCATTGGTTAGCGTGTTGCTGCCCGAACCGGTGGTGATGAAGGTGCTGGCGCCCGACGTCTTCCAGGTGCTGCCCTCGTCATTGTTGAACGCGTTGTCGCCGCCATTGGTGGTGAGCGCGATCACCCGGCCGATAACGTCGCCATTGTTGTTGAGGGTCATCTGGCCGCCACCGGTCAGGATGGCGAGATCGTCCGGCGCCTCACTCGCGTTCTGGATGAGGCCGCGATGAACGTTGGTGCCGTCGTCGTAGTTGTTGTTGTCGATCACGACGCCACTGTCGGAGTAGACGCCGATCACCGGCGCCGAACCGTCGCCACCAATGATCGCGCCGCCATTATTGGCGATCGAGACTTTCGAGCCCGAGCCGGCCGCAATAGCGAGGATGGCGCTGGTCTGGCCGTTGACGACGGAGTCCGTCCCGATCGTGATCTCCGTCGGGGCGCTGCCGGACGTGTCGAGCGTGAGGATGCCGAACGTTGGTACCGTGGCATCGCCGATGGTGCTGTTGTCGCCGACATCAACAGTTATGCCGCCAGCGCCGAAATTGAGGCCCACCGCGCCAGCCAGGGTGGCATCGACGTTGCTGTTGTTGCCGATGTTGACGGTCGAATTGCCGTTGACGGAGATCGCTGCCATGCCGATCACCGGCGGATCGATGTCGACGCCGTCGTCGAGCGTCACGATCGCATGGCCAGTGCCGAGCGCGATCGCGGCGCCGCCGAACATGCCGCCGTCCACCGAGACATTGCCGTGCAGGCGGACATCGACCGCACCGTCGCCGAGCGCCACGCCGACAACGCCACCGCCAACACCGATGCCCAGCCCGGGGATCGTGAAGGCATTGTCAGCGCCGGCATTGACTGTGCCGGCATCGATCGAGACGTCGCCGTTGCCCAGTGCCGCGCCAAAGATGCCGGAGCCGTTGGTTGCGTCGACAGAGCCGTAAATCTTGCCACCGGCACCATCGTCTTCACCGTCGATAACGACATTGCCAAGTCCGGCGATCGCAACGATGCCATTCTGTCCGGCCGTGATGTCGCCGCCGTTGGCGATGTTCACACCGCTGAGCAGCGAAGTGACGTTGATGCCGTTCGTAGCGCCATCGATCGTGCCGCCAGAGAGATTGACGATATCGATCTGGCCCGTTGCAAGACCGGTAATGCCGTCGCCAGCGGTAGCGCGGATGATGTCGTCCGCACCGTTCTGGATCTCAACGTCGCCGACATGCGGAATGGGAACCCCACCGACAGTGGTGCCGAAGCGAATTCCGCTCGACACGCCCTGAATTGTGCTCGCGTCGACTCCGGTCGAACGATTGTCGATGAAGAGTTTGCCCGCCGCGACCGCAGACACGCCATTGTCGCCGCCGGTGATCGAGCCGCCGTCGTTATAAACGGTTGCGTCTCCGAGCGAGCCGAGGCGGATTCCGTCGCCGCCAGTACCTTCGATTCTTGCACCTGCCCCGTTGGAAACAATCACATCCCCCTCAGTTATGGCATGGACGCCGTGCCGTCTGCCTTCAAGGGATCCGAGGTTTTCGACTTCAACGTCACCGCCCGTAGCCAATTCGACGCCAAGGGCCACGCCATACGCAGCTACACCATCTTGCCCTGCCGCGATCTCGCCCGCGACGCCATTCGAAATGGTGGCTCCGCTGGTTGTATTCGACCAGATGCCGTTCCCCGCGACATCGATAGTCTTATTGTTAACAATCGAAGCCATGCCCTCAGAGCGGACAGTCGCTCCAAGACCGTAAGGATTTCCGACGGAATTACCAACCACGATACCGTCGCCCGATACGGACTTCAGCGTTCCAGAGTTCGTAATGGCAACCGTCTGATTGAGGTCTGAATTAGTCGAATTCTGACGATAGGCTAGTATTGCGGGCCCCGAGCTGGCTTGAATCGATCCGCTATTTGCAATGGAGATCCCGCCCGCGCCCGCGGCGCCAAGAGCATTTCCACTGACTGCGACGATGCCAGTCCGTTGGGCAGTGATGTTGCCTGATGCCGTGATATTGATCGAATTATCACGACCATCCGTCATCGTGAACAGGCCGTCACGATTGGCGTTAACCGAAGAGAGGACGGGAAGATTCACTGTGACCGGATTCGACGTCCCATATGGGACACCAAAAACTGTGCCACCTAAGATCCTTATGCCGTCCGCATTCGCGCCACTGCCAGTCGCGGTTACCGTCGTAAGCGCCGTTCCATCTCCGAAATTTAGCGTAAACGCGCCAGTTGGAATGTAACTGCGTGTCGAATTGAAGCTGTTTGCGCCGGTGCAATTGACCACGTTACCACTTGTACAAGCCGCCAGCGCCTGTTCCGGCGTCATGACGGCCATGCCGGCGAGGAGCACTGCGCCGGAGGCAGAACTCAGCAGCCAGGCCTTGCGGCCCGTGTTTCGAATAGTCTCAGACATCCAGTCCCCCGGGTCAAAGCTCGGATTGACATTCCGCGCCGGCGACAAGCCCCTCGTGCCGCCAAGCGCATCCGCATGCCTGAGATATGAGCAGGACCGTGGTCGCAGCGTCCAGATACCTCCCTTTCAAGTTGCAATTTGCAACTCCAGGGACTCCCTTCCGTTTCGTAAGGATGGTAATGCAACTTTTGATAAAGGCCGCGCCTAATTTAGTTCGAATTTTTAAATATATATGGTGAAATCAGTTTGGCAGACGAACTAACGCTAACGTCACCTTCGCCATGCAACCGAGCTTTGAAAGCGGCAGGCCGGCGTGATGTTAATTTTCCCATTGTTGCCGAAACGGCACACGCTGGCAGTCCATGACACCGCCTGACAGACGCGATGGCGAGGGCGAATCACGTTACGCGGCGGCAGAAAACGCTCCCACTCGCCCGTCGGATCGCCCGCAGCCCCTGCCACCCTCCCCGGCGCCGGGCCGGATTCGACAGTCCCGCCAATTCATGGGATCAAGCCGCGCCTATTGAAGGAGAACGGCGGAATGGACACCAATACCAAGGCGTTGATCGACGAGATCAACCACGCCATGCGCAACATCGATGCCGGCATGACGGCGATCATGGCCTTCGTCGCCTCGATCCCCGGCGCCAAGGATGTCGACATCGAAGCCGTCAAGGCGCGGCTGAACGTGCCGAGCAACCTCAAGGCCGGCACCCGCCAGCCGCCGCCGAACATCGTCGTCGCCGAAGTGCTCGACCGCCTGAAGCGCATGGCCGACAAGTAAGCCCGGCACCCGCCCGGCGATTTCCGGCACGCGATGCGTGTCATCGACCTCGACACGACTTCGACGCGCGAACCGGATTTTGCGCGTCGTCTTGCTTCCGCACCCGCCGGATCCTTCGCGAGCGGCACCAGATCGCCCCCACGGCCCGAAAATCGGCGATTCAAGGGTGCATTCGGGCAAAAGCTCGGCTATAGCCACTGCCATCATCTTGACGCAAAGCAACGGCGCCCGTCGCCGCGCCCGCGACCTGCCAGCATCATCGCCAGCCTGATCCGGACGAGGACACTGCCTGTCGCCGCTGCCGCGTCCCCTTGGAGCATGGTACCCATGGCATCGACCCTCGCCGCGACAGCAAGGAACGCCGCGCCGGCCAATTCGCGCGCTCGCGTCCTCCTGGCCAGTCTCGTCGGCACCACCATCGAGTTCTACGATTTCTACGTCTACGCCACGGCGGCGGTGCTGGTGTTCCCGCACCTCTTCTTCCCGACCGGCAATGACACCACGGCGCTGCTCGCCTCCTTCGCCGTGTTCGGCGCGGCGATGGTGGCCCGTCCGCTCGGCGCCATCTTCTTCGGCCATATGGGCGACAAGCGCGGCCGCAAGATCACGCTGGTCGGCGCCCTGCTCACCATGGGCATCGCGACCTTCCTGATCGGCGTGCTGCCGACCTATGGCACGGTGGGCTGGCTCGCCCCCGCCATGCTGGTGATCCTGCGTCTCGCCCAAGGCTTCGCGCTCGGCGGCGAGTGGAGCGGCGCGGCGCTGGTCGCGACCGAGAACGCACCGCCCGGAAAGCGCGCCATCTTCGGCACCTTCCCGCAGCTCGGCGCCCCGCTCGGCTTCATCATCGCCAACGGCCTGTTCCTGATCATCGCGGCGCTGCTGCCTTCCGACGATCCGTCGCGCCCGTCGACCGCCTTCCTCGAATGGGGCTGGCGCATTCCGTTCCTGTTCTCGGCCGTCATGGTGATCGTCGGCCTCTGGGTCCGGCTCAACCTGGTCGAGAGCAACGCCTTCGAGAAGACGGTCGAGACCGGCAAGGTCCAGAAGGTGCCGCTCGCCGCCGCCTTCAAGCTGCATTGGAGGGAGCTGATCCTCGGCACCTTCTACATGCTGGCGACCTATGTGCTGTTCTACCTGATGACGACGTTCTCGCTCAGCTATGGCCGCGCCGGCGTCAACGCGCCGCTGCCGGGCCTCGGCTTCGATTATCGCACCTTCGTGCTGATGATGATCGCCGGCGTCGTGTTCTTCGGCATCTTCACGCTCGCCTCCGGCCCCTGGGCCGATCGCTGGGGCCGCCGCAAGACGCTGATCTGGGTCACGCTCGGCATCATCCTGTTCGGCCTGCTCTGGGTGCCGATCCTGTCGCTCGGCACGTTCGGCGTCATGGCCTGGCTGATCCTCGGCTTCACGCTGATGGGCATGACCTTCGGGCCGATGGGCGCGCTGTTGCCGGAACTGTTCCCGGCCAATGTGCGCTATACCGGCTCGGGCATTTCCTACAACGTCTCGTCGATCCTGGGCGCCGCCGTGGCGCCGTTCATCGCCGTGGCGCTCTGGAGCTATGGCGCCGGCAGCCCGTTCTGGGTCGGCGTCTATCTCTCGGCCATGGGCGTGCTGACGCTGATCGCGCTGGTGCTCGGCAAGGAAACCAAGGACGTCGACATCAACGCCTGAGGCAAGCCCCGGACGCTGGACGTCACAAAACAAAGCCCGCGCGGATCGCTCCGCGCGGGCTTTTTGTTGGATCGGCCGTGGTGCCGATCAGCCGAGTTGCGGCAGGACGGCTTCGAGTTCGGCGCGGCGCGGCTCCAGGAAGGCCGGCAGCTTCAGCGACTGGCCGAGGCTCGCCTGCGGCTCGTCGACCGCGAAGCCGGGCACGTCGGTGGCGATCTCGAACAGCACCCCGCCCGGCTCGCGGAAATAAACCGAGCGGAAATAGTCCCGGTTCTTCTGGGCCGTCGTCCGCTGGCCGTGGTTCTCGGCCAGCTTGCGCACCATCGCTTCCTGCGCCGCGTCATCCGCCGCGCGGAAGGCAACATGGTGCACGGTGCCGGCGCCGAGATTGCCGCGCGGAAAACCGCCGACGACACGGAGATCGACGATGCCGCCCAGCGTGGTGCCCTCGACCTGGTAGCGCTGCGTCGTCTCCTCGCTTCCGCCCTTCTGGAAGCCGAAGACATCGCTCAGGATCGCGCCGGTCGCGGCGGCGTCGTCGAGCAGCAGCGTTACGGAATGAAAACCGCGAAGCGCATGCTCGGCCGGGATGTCGCCCGCGCTGAAGCCGGGCTCGGCCTCGGCGCCGGCGACGCCGACCAGCGCCAGCCGCATGCCGTCCGGATCGCGGAAGGCGAGCACCGGTTCGCCGAAGCGGCGCGACGGCGTCTCGTGCGAAACGCCCTTTTCCAGGAAGCGCTGCGTCCAGTAGCCGATCGACGATGCGGGCACGCGGAAGGCGGTCTCGAAGGTCTCGCCACGGCCGACCTGCCCGGCTGCTGCATGCTCCCAGGGGAAGAAGGTCAGGATGGTGCCGGGATGGCCGATCTCGTCGCCGTAATAGAAGTGATAGGTGCGCGGATCGTCGAAATTGACGGTCTTCTTGACGAGGCGAAGGCCGAGCACGCCGGCATAGAATTCGAGATTGCGCCGCGCCGGGCCGGAGATCGCGGTGACGTGGTGGATGCCGTTCGACATGGGAATCTCCCGTTTCGGGAGCGCGTGAAGGCCGCGCTCGTTCGAGAGGGAATGTAGGCGAGCCGCCCCGCCCCCGCCACGCAGGGTTCGGTGAACGATCTGTCGCCGGGTGTGGCCGAGAGGGCGAGCAAGGAAGCAAGGCCCTCACCCAACCCTCTCCCGCGCGCGGGAGAGGGCTTTTCGGCCGGTATGGTAAAAAGGTCGAGGTCAGGCGCGATCGGCCCCCTCTCCGGCATGCGGGAGAGGGCTGGGGTGAGGGTCTTACCGTCCTCCGACGATCCTCAGCGTGCAAACCGCCGGGCGCCGGCGACGCAGGCGATGACGGCCAGCGTCACCACCACCATCATCCAACTGACGGGTTCGCGCAGCAGCCAGGCGGCGAGCGCCAGGCCGAAGAAGGGCTGCAGCAATTGCAGTTGGCCGACGGCGGCGATGCCGCCCTTTGCCAGGCCGCGATACCAGAACACGAAGCCGATCAGCATGCTGAACAGCGAGACATAGCCGAGGCTGAGCCAGGCTGGCGCGCCGATGCCGGCGAAGTTCGGCGGCCAGTAGAGCGCCGATACGGCCAGCATCACCGGCAACGACAGCACCAGCGCCCAGGAGATCACCTGCCAGCCGCCGATCGTGCGCGAAAGCCGGCCGCCCTCCGCATAGCCGAGGCCGCAGACGAGGATCGCCGCCAGCATCAGCAGGTCGCCCGCGGGCGAAGCCGTCAGCCCCTGCGCCAGAGCGAAGCCGGCGACGGCCGCGCTGCCCAGCCCGGAAAAGATCCAGAAGGCCGGTCGCGGCCGCTCGCCGCCGCGGATGACGCCGAAGATCGCGGTCGAAAGCGGCAGCAGGCCGATGAAGACGATCGAATGGGCCGAGGTGACATGCTGGAGCGCCAGCGCGGTCAGCAGCGGAAAGCCCAGCACCACGCCGCCCGCGACGACGGCGAGCGGCACGAGGTCTTCGCGCGCCGGCCGCTTCTGGCGCAGCAGCAGCAAAAGGGCAAGCGCCAGCAGGCCGGCGATCGCGGCGCGCGCCACGGTCAGGAATACCGGATCGAACTGCAGCACGGCCGTCCGGGTCGCCGGTAGCGAACCGCTGAAGATGAGCACGCCAATGAATCCGCTGATCCAGCCGCTCGTCGCCTTGTCCATGTCGCACCTTTTCAAGATCCCGCCGCTTCATCGCGCGCGGAGGCTTTTGCGACCAGACACAGAGCGGTACAGTTCGCGGAAACTGTTATGGCGACGGAAACAATACGGATGGACAGGATCGCTGGCGACGGCACGCTCACCGCGCAGGTCATGGCAGTCATCCGGCAGCGCGTCGCCAATCGCAGCCTGACGGCCGGCGCGAAACTGCCGTCGATCCGCGCGCTGGCGGCGAGCCTCCGCGTCTCGACTTCGACCGTGGTGGAAGCCTATGAGCGCCTCGTCGGCGAAGGGCTGATCCAGTCGCGGCCGGGCTCGGGCTTCTATGTCGCCAGCCAGACGGCGCCGCTGGCGCTCTCGGAAATCGGACCGAAGCTCGACCGCGAGATCGATCCCTTCTGGGTGTCGCGGCAGTCGCTCGATGCCGGCGATGGCGACCTGAAGCCCGGTTGCGGCTGGCTGCCGCCGGCCTGGTTTCCGGAGGATGGGCTGCGGCGGGCGCTCCGCAGCCTGTCGCGCGCCGACAGCGCGGCGCTCAGCGATTACGGCACGCCGCTCGGCTTGGCGCCGCTGCGCCAGCTGATCGGCCGCCGGCTGGCCGAGAAGGGCGTCGAGGTGCCGCCCGACCAGATCCTGCTGACGGATTCCGGCACGCAGAGCATCGACCTGCTCTGCCGCTTCCTGGTCGAGCCGGGGGACGTGGTGCTCGTCGACGACCCCTGCTATTTCAATTTCCAGGCGCTCCTGAAGGCGCATCGCGTCGTCATCGTCAGCGTGCCCTACACGCCCAACGGCCCCGATATCGAGGCGTTCGCGCAGGTTTGCGCCGAGCGGCGGCCGCGCCTCTACATCACCAATTCGGCGATCCACAATCCGACCGGCGCCACGCTCTCGCCCGTCATCGCGCATCGCGTGCTGAAGCTCGCCGAGCAGTTCGCGCTCACCATCATCGAGGATGACATCTTCGCCGATTTCGAAGCGCTGCCCGCGCCGCGGCTGGCGGCCTTCGACGGCCTGGAGCGGGTGATCCAGATCGGCAGCTTCTCCAAGACGCTTTCCGCCTCGGCGCGCTGCGGCTTCATCGCCACGCGTCCCGACTGGATCGAAGGGCTGATCGATCTGAAGATCGCCACCACCTTTGGCGGCGGGCGGCTCAATGCCGAGTTGACGCTGGCCGTGCTGCGCGATGGCGGCTATCGCAAGCATCTGGAAGCGCTGCGCCTGCGTCTTTCGCGCGCGCGGCTGGAGGTCGGCGCGAAGCTGCGGGCCCTGGGGCTCGTGCCCTGGATCGAGCCTCAGGCCGGCATGTTCCTCTGGTGCCGGCTGCCCGAAGGCATCGACGCCGCCGATGTCGCCCGGGCGGCGCTCGGGCACGGCATCGTGCTGGCCCCGGGCAACGCCTTCAGCGTCGCGCAATCCGCCGGAAACTACCTGCGCTTCAACGTCTCGCAATGCCAGGACGAACGCGTCTTCACGGTGCTGGAGGCGGCGATCGGCATGGCCGCACGGCCGGACAAGGCGCGGAGCGCCTCGCCCTCGTGATGCCGTCTCCGACCGGATGGCCGAGGCCCCGCCCCTTGCGACGAAGCCCCCGCCGATCCTAGCGGCGCAGGAAGTCGCGCAGGCGGGCGACGCCGGCGACGATCTTTTCCTCGGTGGTGGCGTGGCACCAGCGCAGCCAGCCCTCGCCTTCCGGTCCGAAGGCGCGGCCGGGCGCGAGGCCCAGGCCGGTCTCGCGCACCAGGCGCTGCGCCAAGGCGAGCGAGTCGTCATGGCCTTCGATCTTCAGGAAGGCATACATCGCCCCGCCGGCATCCGGCACGCTGACGCGGTCGAGCGCCTTGAGCTCGTCAACCAGCAGCGCCCGCGTGCGGACGAGATGGGCGCGCATCCGCGCGACCTCCGCCTCGCCCTCGACAAGGGCCGTGGTGGCGGCGCGCTGCGTCGGCTCGAAGATGCAGGAGAAATTGTATTCGACGAGCTTGGTCGCGTCCTGGGCCAGCGGCTCCGGCAGCACCATCCAGCCGATGCGCCAGCCGGTCATCGACCAGGACTTCGAGAAGCTGTTGACCGAAATGATCCGGTCACCCGGCTGATAATGGCGCAGGAAGGACGGCGCCGAACGCGGCGCGGGATCATAGACCAGCCGTTCATAGACGTCGTCGGCGAGGATCCAGATACCGTGCTTGCGGCAATGGGCGAGGATCGCCTGGAGGCTCTCGTCGTCAATCATCCAGCCGGTCGGGTTGTTGGGCGAGTTGATGATCACCATGCGCGTGTCCGGCGTCAGCGCCGCGATCAGCTTGTCGACGTCGAGCGTCCAGCGCCCGTGCTCGACCGACAGCGACACGCGCTCGACCTTTGCGCCGAGGATCAGCGGTGCCTCGCTGATATTCGGCCAGAGCGGCGTCACCACCACGACCCGGTCGCCGGGCGACAGGATCAGCTGGTTGGCGACCTGGAGGCCGGTCATGCCGGAGCCCGTCGCCACCACCCGCTCGACCAGGATGTCGCGGCCATGCAGGTCGCTCAGATAGGCGGCGATCGCCTCGCGGAGATAGGGTCGGCCAAGGTTCTGGGAATAGAAGGTCTCGCCCCCGGCCAGCGACGCGGCGGCGGCCTCGCGGATGAAGGGCGCGGTCGGCTGGTCGGATTCACCGAACCAGAACGGCAGCACGTCGGCCTTGCCCATCGCGGCATTGGCGACTTCGCGGATCAGCGAACTGGACAGCGCGCGCACGGCGGGCCGAGCTTCAACGGGGGTATCAATCATCGTGCAGGCTTTCGTGGTGAGGACGACCAGGCGGCGCCGTGCATGATGGCGCTGAGGAAGGCACGGGCTCGGTCGGTCTGCGGATTGTCGAAGAGGTCGTCGGGGCTGCCCTGCTCGATGATCTGCCCCGCCTCCATGAAGACGACGCGATCGGCGACGCGGCGGGCGAAGCCCATTTCGTGCGTCACCACAAGCATGGTGACCCCGGTGGCCGCAAGGCTCTGGATCACGTCGAGCACCTCGCCCACCATCTCCGGGTCGAGCGCGGACGTCGGCTCGTCGAACAGCAGCACCAGCGGCTCCATGGCGAGCGCGCGGGCGATCGCGACGCGCTGCTGCTGCCCGCCCGAAAGCTGCTCGGGATACTTGTCCACCTGCGGCGAAAGTCCGACGCGCTCCAGAAGCTGCCGTGCACGCTTCTCGGCTTCGGCCTTCGGCATGCCGCGCACGCGCATCGGCGCGATGGCCACGTTGCGCAGCACGCTCATATGCGGGAAGAGGTTGAACTGCTGGAACACCATGCCGACCTCGGCCCGCACCCGCGCCAGGCTCTTGCCGTCTTCCACCTTGGTGCCGTCGACGACGATCTCTCCGGACGAGATCGTCTCCAGCCGGTTTATGCAACGGATCAGCGTCGATTTGCCGGAGCCGGAGGGTCCGATGATCGCGATCACCTCCCCGCGGCGCACGTCGAGGTCAATGTCGCGCAGCGCGTGGAACTTGGCGTAGTGCTTTTCCACCTTGCGCATCGTGATGATGGGATCGGTGCCGGATGCCGAAGCGGCCTTGTCGCTCATGACGGTGGCTCCTGGATTGCGGACGGCCATCAGCGCGACCGCTTCTGGCGGGCTTCGAGGATGCTGACCAGACGCACGAGCGGCAGCAGCAGGATCAGGTAGAGCAAGGCGGCGCCGACCAGCGGCGACGGGTTGGCGTAGAACGCCTGCGTCTGCGTCGCCTGCTTGAGCAGGTCGGGCAGCGCCACGACCGACGCGAGCGCCGTATCCTTG
Source organism: Kaistia sp. UC242_56 (assembly GCF_044452255.1). Classification (NCBI taxonomy): domain Bacteria; kingdom Pseudomonadati; phylum Pseudomonadota; class Alphaproteobacteria; order Hyphomicrobiales; family Kaistiaceae; genus Kaistia; species Kaistia sp. UC242_56. The sequence goes on along the minus strand of NZ_JBIOAN010000002.1, from coordinate 1,724,826 downwards.
ATCAGGCCGATCGATACGCCGGTCGTCGGCGGCACGACAAGCCGCATCGCCTGCGGCAGGATGATGTCGGACATCATGCGCGGCCAGCTGAAGCCGAGCGTGCGCGCGGCCTCGAACTGCCCTCTCGGCACGGCCTCGATGCCGGCGCGGAACGTCTCGGCCATATAGGCGGAGGCGACCAGCGACAGGGCGGCGGCCGCAGCCCAGAACGATGTGAGCCGGATCCCCACGAAAGGCAGGGCGTAATAGACGAGGATCAGCAGCACCAGCAGCGGCAGCGCCCTGAAGACGTCGATATAGGCGATCGCCAGGAAGCGCAGCGGCCTCGGCGCATAGAGCCGGATCAGGACCAGCAACAGGCCCAGCGACAGCGAAATCACCAGGCTAGTCGCGCCCAGCAGGATGGTCAGCCAGAAGCCCTGCAGCAGCAAGGGCGCCGCCTGCTTCAGAACATCGAGATTGAAGAAGGTCGTGATCAGGTCCATGCGGCCCCCGCGGATACGGGTCCGGCCCGCTTTGAGGCAGGCCGGACTTCATTGGGATGGGGAAGGATCAGAGAGCCGGAACCGGCAGCACCTTCGCCGTGCTCGAGCCTTCGGCCGGGGCCATGCCGAACCACTTCTCGTGCAACTCCGCCATCTTGCCGCTCTCCTTGAGTTCGGTGATGACCTTGTTCACGTCGTCCAGGAGCGGGCTGTTCTTGGGAAGCATCAGGCCGAACTGCTCGTTCGTCGGGATGGTGGCGACGATTTTGAACTGCGGCTTGTCCTTGATGTAGTAGGCGTCGATCGGACAGTCGTGCACGAAGCCGTCAATGCGACCGGTCGCGATGTCCATCATCGGATCCTGGTTGCTGTCATAGCGGCTGATGGAACCGAACTTCAGCTTGCCTTCGCTGTCGGTCGCCCAGATCTCGCCGGTGGTGCCCGTGATCACGGCGAGAGCCTTGCCCGACATGCCCTCGACGCCTTCGATGCCGCTCTTCGAGCCGACGGTCAGGCACTGGTCCGCGTCGAAGAAGGGCTGGGTGAACGCCACCGATTCCAGGCGCTTCGGCGTGATGGTGATCGAGCCGATCGCCAGGTCCGAACGGCCCGACTGAACCGCCGCGAACAGGCTCTGGAAGGGCATTTCCTGGAAATTGACCGGCCTGCCGAGCTTTTCGCCAACCAGGCGGAGAATGTCGACTTCGAATCCCATCAGAACGCCATTGCCATCTTGGAACTCGAACGGGACGTTGGCGATGTTGGTCGCGACGCCGATCGGATCGGCGGCCTGCGCAAGGCTGGCGCCGGTGAAGAAAAAGGCCGTGGCGAGCAGGGTCTTGGCGTTCATGTAGTCCTCCCGATGAACTTGAAGAACGCTGTCCATAGCAGACGGCCCCGGGGGCAAATATCCTCCGGCGGGGGGACAGGCGCGCGCCCCCGCGCTGCGCGTGTGCAAGCAGTGACTCGTCCGGCAGGACATGACCGAGCGGCATGAAGGCGGATTCCGGCCTGGGGGCCCGGTTCGCACATAGGCTGGCCCCCGAAAGCGGGGTTTGCCATTGACGGCGCCCGCACAATCGGCTGAATCCTGCGGCCGACATCGAAGACAAGGGGGAAGCGTTGTCCTCGTCCGACTTCAAACCTGTTTGCCAGTTGGCGGCTCCCCGGTCGGTGCGGCCCCTTGCGACGCGCCGGTCCGACGACGCGCTGGCGCGCCTCATCCTGGCGTCGGAACAGCGGGACTTCGACGGTCACCTGACCGCCACGCTGCAGGAGCTGATCTCTTTCGACCTGGCGATGATCGCGCTCTATCACGACGAGGAACTTGTCGAGGTGACGTCTACCTCCTCGCCCGAGCGGATCGGCAGCGAGGTGCTGGAATCCTACGCAAAGCACACCTTCCAGCACAGTCCGTTCTACCAGATGCACCGCCGCAAGATCCAAAGCGGCTTCTACCTGATGGAAACCCTGGCCCGCAGCCCCGTCCTCGACAAGCCGCCGAGCGCCACCGAAACCATCGAGATCGATACGCGCGAAGAGATCGGCTATCTGACCGCCGGCTGGCCCAAGCGGTTGAAGGAGCTGGACTTTGCCCTGCGGGTCTCGGAGCGCGATACCGTCCAGGTCGCGCTCTATCGGACCGGCAGTCGCGGCTTCAGCGAGCGTGACCTGTCGTCGATCGAGCCGATCCAGGCCTCGTTGATGGCGATCTGCCAGCGCCACTGGGAAGACCGCACCCTGCATCTGCAGACCCGCGAAGACCCGATCCAGGCGGCGCTGAGGCGGCTCGGCAGCGACAACCTCTCCTCGCGCGAGATGGAGGTGATGCGGCTTCTGATCTCGGGCGTCGGCGAGAAAGAGATCGCCCAGATGCTCCAGGTCAGCGCCGAGACGGTCAAGACGCATCGCAAGCGCGCCTACCAGAAGCTGGAAGTCTCGTCGCGGGTGGAGCTTCTGGTGCGGCTGCTGGATGAGCGCGGCGTAGCCGGTTCGGGGCGTTGTCAGTGACGGGCGAAGAGCGCGGCATGGCGCGCGTCTTCGCCCTATCGGTCAGACGTCGAAATCGAGGCTGACCGTGCAGCCGGGCGGCAGCGAATAGTCGATCGTGGCTCCCAGACTCGCCGCCATGGCGCTGACGATCCGGCCGCCGACGCCGGTCCCGCGGGGATCCGCGCTCTGCCGGCCGACGCCGTCATCCTGGACGAGGAGGCGAAGCCGGGTTGCCGGATCCGCCTTGAGGATCACGCGGATCTGGCCGCTCAGGGCGCCGGGATAAGCGTATTTGAACGCGTTGATCACGAGTTCGGTGACGAGGATGCCGATCGTCACCGCCTTGTCGGTCGGGACCTCGACGGGGTCGATCTGGCAATGCGTCGTCGAGGTATGGCCCGAAGCGCGCATCGTCGTCTCGAGTTCGCTGACCAGGCCGCCCAGATAGGCGGAAAGGTCCACCACCCGCACGTCGTGCGAGGAATACAGCCGGCGATGCACGCCGGCGATCGCCGCGATCCGGCTCTGCACCTCGCCAAGCGCCTGCTTGACCTGCGGCTCGGTGACGGCGTTGGCCTGCATGCGGATCATCGAGCCGACGATGGCGAGGCTGTTGGCGACGCGGTGGTTGACCTCGTGCAGCAGCACCTCGGCGCGCTCCTTGGCGATGCGCGTCTCCTGCTCGGCCAGCTCGCGTGCCCGCTGCAGGCGGCCCTTCTCGACCGCCTGGTCGATGGCGCTGCCCAGGATTTCCAGGAACTCGTCGCCCACCGCCTTCGGCACATAATCGGCGGCGCCGGCCTTGAGCGCCGCGACGATCACCGCCGTGTCGCCCGATGCCGTGACATAGACCACCGGCGGCCGATCGGGGATGGCGGCGAGTTCGCGCAGGAAGTCGAGGCCGGTGCCGGTCGGCAGATAATGGTCGAGCGCGATGACGTCGATGCCACCGGCCGCCAGCCGCTCCAGGCCGCTTTCCCCCGTCGGCGACGCCTCGACCGCATAGCCCCGCCGCCCAAGCGCCTTCTGCACCAGGCGCGTCAGGCCAGGATCGTCGTCGATATAGAGGATCGAAATCGGCCGGCTTGGCATAACTTATTCGGTTTCCGGCACTTGCATGACCGCGAAGAACAGCCCGAGCTGCCGGATCGCGTTGGCGAAGCCTTCGTAATTGACCGGCTTGGTGATGTAGACATTGGCGCCGAGATCGTAGCAGCGCTGGATCTCGCGGCTGTCATCCGTCGTCGTCAGCACCACGACCGGGGAGCGGCGGGTGTGCTGGTTCGACTTGATCTTCTCGAGAATGTCGATGCCGGTCATGTCGGGCAGGTTGAGATCGAGCAGAACAAGAATCTGCCGGCCGGCGCTGACCAGGCCCGAGCCATCCGGCCCCATCAGATAGTTCAGCGCTTCCGTGCCGTTGGTGAACGGGACGATCTCGTTGCTGACGCCGGCGCGGCGAATGTTCTTCTCGATCAGACGGGCATGGCCTTCATCGTCTTCGATCATGACGATGAGAACGGGTTTGGCTTGCTGGTTCACGTCAAATGGCTCCGATTACGCTGCGCAGATCCCGCGCGAAGGTGATTTCAAAGGTCGATCCGGTGCCCAGTTCCGACTGGACGCCGACATCGCCGCCTATGTTGCGGGCCATCGAGCGGACATGGGCGAGGCCGATCCCCTCGCCGGCCTGATCCTGCGATCCCGACCGGCGGAACAGCTCGAAAATGCGCTCGTGGTCCTGGGGCGCGATGCCCCGGCCATTGTCCTCGACCCTGACGACCACGGTGTTGCCCGGACCGACCCCGGCCTCGATCCGCACCCGCAAGGGCCGGTCTTTGGAACGATACTTGACGGCATTGTCGAGCAGATTGCCGAAGATCTGCTCCAGCGTCAGGCGGTCGGAAAGCAGCGCCGGCGGGCGGCCGTCGATGACCACCTCGCCGCCGGCATCGACGATCTGGTGGCGCACCGCATTGGCGGCATTTTCGAGCAGTCCCTGCAGGTCGATCGTCTCGGGCTTCAGCGTGCGCCGGCCCTCGCGCGAAAGCTTCAGGATGGCGTTGATCAGGCCGTCCATCTTGCGCGTCGAGGAACGGATGAAGCCAATTGCCTCGGGCAGTTCCTCGAAGGCGGCGAGGCGCGCGGCCTCGGCCTTGTCCGTCTCGGCGGCGGCGGCGCCGGTCGGGGCGGTTGCCTCGCCGACATAATCCTGCAGCGCGCCGAGGCTTGCCTCCAGCTCGCTGGTGAAGCCCATGATGTTGACCAGCGGCGCGCGCAGATCATGCGTGACGATATAGGCGAAGCGCTGGATTTCCTCGTTGGCCCGGCCGAGATCGGCGGTCCGCTCGCTGACCCGCCGCTCCAGGTCGGCATTCAGCACGGCGACCTCGCGCTGCGCCTCGACCAGCTGCCGCGTATATTGCCAGACGGTCCAGATCGAGCCGCCGACCACGCCGATGATGACCAGCGCGCCCAGGAACGTCACCCAGCGCAGCATGTCGATGCCGCGCTGCTGCCGCGCGATGCTGTCGAGCACGGTCTGGTCGGCCTTTTCGATCGCGCGGTCGAAGAAGGCGCGCGCCTCGTCCATCAACTCGCGGCCGCGATCGGCGTTGACGATCGCCAGCGCCTCGTCGCGCTGGCCGTTTTTCGCCAGCTCGATCGTAGTCTCGAGTTCCGCGAATTTCGCGGTCATCGTCTCGCGCAGCCGCGCCGCGAGGGTGGCCTGGGCCGGCTCGTCGTCGAAGGCCGCCTGGACCTTGTCCATCTGGGCGGGGAACTTCGACTTCGCGTCGTTATAGGGCGCGAGATAGTCGGGATTGTTGGTGAGCAGGTAGCCGCGCTGGCCGGTTTCCGCGTCCTGGCCGAGGCCTCGCAGCGTGATCAGCGCGGCGCGCTCGCTGCGCGCCTTGATCAGATTGTTCGAGTTGACCGCCGTCTCGTTGACGAGCCAGACCATGGCCCCGACGATCGCCAGCAGGGCGGCGAGACCGAGCAGCAGGAACAGGACGGTCGAGCGGACCAGGGCATTTTTGGAGATCGGCATGGGACCACGTCTCAGGCCCAGGCGACGGCTGGACATCTTGGGCGCCACGCTATCGTCGCGCCCGCCAGTCAGCAAGATATGATGACGCCGGGAAACGGATGCAAGTCCTTCATGGTGAAGGGAAAGCTTGCCTTTCCACCTTCCGGGGCACCCTGCCCGGCATTTTGCCGCTGCGCCCGGCCACGCGCTCCGGATCGCATCCGGCGCTGGATCGTTAAAGGGCTGCAACCGGCCGCGAATCGATGTCGGCGGAATCGTCGCCGGCGGGACACAACGAACCCGCCAGCTCCCAGGAAGCCGGCGGGTTCCAGCATGCCACGGCCCGGTGAGGGATGGACCACACCCTCGGCGTCACCGCTCGGCTCGATCGGGAAACGACCTGCCGATGCCGGCGCAGTGCCGGGCGCCTGACGGCTTTAGCAGTCTTCGAAGCTGATATTGCAGGCTGCGGCGATGGTCTGCAGCGTGGCAGCCTTGTCGAGCGACGGCTTCTGGTAGGTCTTCTTCATCATGTGCCCCCTGGCATTGTTGACGCTACGCAATCTGGCAGAACCGTAAGGCATCCGTCCAGTGCGAAGTGGGGTATTCGCGGTTGCGGTTGGCGAATGTCACAACGAAATTTTCCGAGCCTAACGTCGCGTCGGCCAGTGCAAAAATGCGGCCGGGCCCGAGACCTACCCGCCCTTGGAGTCGCGCAGCAGGTCCAGCCCGATGACGTCGCTCGGGGGATAGCCGAAGTGCTGCTTAAAGGCGCGCGAGAAGGTCGAATGATCCGTGAAGCCAAGGCTGAGGGCGACCTCGCCCACCGCCGGAGCCTTGCGCGCCGCCGCCAGCCGCCGATGCGCCTCGATCAGCCTCTCCTGCTTGATCACGGCAAGAACGCCGCCATGAGGCTGGAAGGCCCGATAAAGCGCCGAGCGCGACATGCCGAGCTCACGGACCAGGGTGCCGGGGCCGAAAGAAGGGATACCGAGGTTTCGCTGGATCAGCCTCCGAGCCCGCGCGACCGTCGCCTGGTTGAGCGTGTCCGCGGCCGGCGCCCAATGCTCGGCTGAGGGGAGAATGCAGGCCGTGACCATCGCCAGCGTCGCCTCGGCAACCCGGTCCAGCTCCATTCCCGACAGCAAGGGGGCTCGATGCTCCAGCGAAACGAGATAGTCCACCATCAGCGCCGTCAATCCCGTGCAGGGGACGGCGGGCCGCAGGCTGTCGAAGATCGCGGCCTGGCCGGCGAACAGATGCCGGGGAAGGAACAGCGACAGGACTTCGCCATCCTTGCCGCGGCTCTCGAAGGGCCGGGCGAGCGACCGGAAGGTCAAGGGCGGGACGTCGAGCTCGTCCGTTCTCCTGGCGGCGTGGGGGGCGACGACCAGCATCCAGTCGTCGACGCGCGGCCTGGCCCAGTGGCGCCACTGCCGGACAATGCCGGGCGGCATCGACGCCCTTGTCAGCGTGAGCCCGCCCAACCCCCAGGCGGAATGTTCGGCCCGATACGGCGCGGCGCGCCCGTCGGCAAGATCCAGTTCGAAGACGTCGCGATAATGATCCCGCCAAGCCGCGAACTGCGCCGTGGGAGCGAGATCGAAGGTGTCAAAACGGGTGGGTAGCATCGCAGACGTCATGGCCGGTTGTGGGTGGATCCGCATTTCACCCCAAAGTGTACCGCCGATCGCCCCTCGTCCATACGCGTCTTTGCGTAGGCGCGGCGTCAGCGAGGCCATGCGCGACGCGGATAGGCCGAGGTCGGGCGCTCGAGACCGGGTGGGTTGATACGGAAACGAGAAAGAAGAAAAGCGCCGATGCGGCGTCTGCCCTGAAAGGGCCTGGCCCGTTTCCCCGAAGGGAAATCAAATCATTCAATGACTTCCGGGAGATCGATGGTCGGAGTGGCAGGATTTGAACCTGCGACCCCCTCGTCCCGAACGAGGTGCGCTACCAGGCTGCGCTACACTCCGTGACCGCCGATGAGCCGGGTTATAGACAGTGGATTCGCCAGCCGCAAGGGGCCTTGTGAAGCTTCTAAACCGCCCTGTGGATGACCGATGACGAAGGCTGTTGATGACGGGGGTGATGCACCGTTGCGGGCGCGCGTCCAACCGTCTATAGGACGGTCGCTGCGGTGTCTTCGGGCCCGCCTGCTGGGGCGTCGCCAAGCGGTAAGGCAGCGGTTTTTGGTACCGCCATTCGGAGGTTCGAATCCTCCCGCCCCAGCCAGTCAGCCAGAAAGCCGTAAATCTGCCGTCTTGGAATTCGGATCGCGACGATGCGTCCAATTCGAGACCATCTGCGCTCGATGGGCGATACCATCGTTCTCCACGACGGTACGGCTCTGTACCGCGCTCTTTGGCACGGAAGCGCCGGTCGTGCAGGCTGCCCTATTTCCCGACGACGCAAGCTACGGCCCGACATACGCCGCCCCTTTCGCGGGCAGCGATCTCGATTCGCTTCCCCCGGGACGAGGCTGACGAGCCGGGGAACCGAACTGTCCGAGCCCCTCCCCGATCTATCGAGGGCCAATGGGCCGAGCCCAAAACGAAAAAGGCGGCCCGATGGGCCGCCTTCTCGTAACCGTATGTCGAAGCCGATTAGAACTTGTAGTTCAGGCCGGCCTTGATGACGTTCGACGTCAGATCAGCCTTGACCGAGTCGAAGGCGTAGGTCTGCGAACCGAGATCAACGTAGTTGTACTCGAGCAGGCCGGTGATGTTCTGGGTGAAGGCGTATTCCGCGCCGACGCCAGCGGTCCAACCAACATGCCACTGCGACTCGTCATACGCGACGACCGGCGTGTTCAAAGAGAGCTTGGACTGGCCGTAAGCAACACCGCCCTTGCCGTAGACGAGCAGGTTGTCGAAGGCATAGCCGATGCGGCCGGTCGTGCTGCCGAGCCACTCAAGCTTCTGCTCGAAGTTGGAGCCCTCGAAGCCATCCAGGCTGACCTTAGCCGAGGTGTAGGAGAAGTCGGTCTGGGCGCCGATGACGATGTTGTCGAACTGCCAGTTGTAGCCGGCCTGGACGCCACCGAGGAAGCCGGTGTTGTCATCGTTGAAATCGGCGAAGTTGCCCTGCGGCGAGCTGTAATCGAAATCGGTGATGGCAGCGCCGGCATGAACGCCGAGGTAGAAGCCGGTCCAGTTGAAGGCAGCGGGAGCTGCTGCGGTGACCGGGGCGGGCTCGTAGGTCAGGTCAGCTGCCTGGGCGCCGACGACGCCGAGAGCCAGGACCGAAGCGGAGGCGAGAGCGAAAAAACGAATGTTCACGGGGGAGCTCCATCTGAATTGCTATGGCACTCATAGCAGACGCCCCTACGGAATACCGTTGCGCGGACGCCACAGTTTAGCTGGAATGAAAAAATGTCGAGCCCTTTATCCGCAGACGTATGGCGGGGCCGAGCCCAAAACGAAGAAGGCGGCCCGATGGGCCGCCTTCTCGAAGCGCTCGATCGAAACCGATTAGAACTTGTAGTTCAGGCCGGCCTTGATGACGTTGGTCGTCAGGTCTGCGCTGACGGCGTCGTTGAAGTAATCCTGCGAGCCGAGGTCAACGTAGTTGTACTCGAGCAGGCCGGTGATGTTCTGGGTGAAGGCGTATTCAGCGCCGACGCCAGCGGTCCAACCAACGTGCCACTGCGAGTCGTTCATGTTGAACAAGGTGTCCTCGATCTTGGACTGGCCGTAAGCGACACCGCCCTTGCCATAGACGAGCAGGTTGTCAAAGGCGTAACCGACCCGAGCGGTCGTGCTGCCAAGCCATTCAAGCTTGTTCTCGGCGCCGACGAAGTCGTCCGAGATCTTGGCTGAGGTGTAGGCGAAGTCGGTCTGGGCGCCGATGACGATGTTGTCGAACTGCCAGTTGTAGCCGGCCTGAACGCCACCGATGAAGCCGGTGTTGTCATCGCTCGGCTGGTAATCGCCGTAGTTGTAGTCGCCGTCAAACATCGCCGCGCCAGCGTGGACGCCGAGGTAGAAGCCGGTCCAGTTAAAGGCAGCCGGAGCTGCAGCGGCGACCGGAGCGGGCTCATAGGTCAGGTCAGCTGCCTGGGCGCCGACAACGCCGAGAGCCAGAACCGAAGCCGAGGCGAGAGCGAAAAAGCGAATGTTCACGGGGGAACTCCATATAAATTGCTATGACAATCATAGCAGAGCCCCTGACCGAATGCCGTTGCGCAGACGCCACAGTTTAGTGGGAATGAAAAGTCCAACCCTTCCGGTGCGGCCTGGCGGACCATCACACGCCAGAAACGAAAAAGGCGGCCCGAGGGCCGCCTTCTCCAGATAATGTCGAAGCCGATTAGAACTTGTAGTTCAGGCCGGCCTTGATGACGTTCGACGTGATGTCAGCCGAAACGGCGTTGTCGAAGTAATCCTGCGAGCCGAGATCGACATAGTTGTACTCGACCAGGCCGGTGATGTTCTGGGTGAAGGCGTATTCAGCGCCGACGCCAGCGGTCCAGCCGGTGTGCCACTTGGAGTCGTCTGCACCCGGGATGTTGATCTTCGACGAACCGTAGGCGACGCCGCCCTTGCCGTAGACGAGCAGGTTGTCGAAGGCATAACCGACGCGAGCGGTCGTGCTGCCCAGCCACTCGAGCTTGTTCTCGAAGCCGCCGTCCGAGATCTTCGCCGAGGTGTAGGCGAAGTCCGTCTGCGCACCGATGACGATGTTGTCGAACTGCCAGTTGTAGCCAGCCTGGACGCCTCCGAGGAAGCCGGTGTTGTCATCGCTGGCCGTGCCGACGACGAAAGGCGAGCTGTATTCGAAATCGGTGATGGCTGCGCCGGCGTGCACGCCGAGGTAGAAGCCGGTCCAGTTGAAGGCGGCCGGAGCTGCCTCGACGACCGGAGCCGGTGCGGGCTCATAGGTCAGGTCAGCAGCCTGGGCGCCAACGACGCCGAGAGCCAGAAGCGAGGCCGAAGCCAGGGCAGAGAGACGGAGAATGTTCACGGGGGGAACTCCAAGTTCGAAGATATTAAGCTACGTATATCACAGCCCAGCCAAATTACTGTTGTGCGCAGGACACAGCCACAGCATGAATTGAAAGGACTTCCGGAAACTCCGAGCGACAACGCAAACGGCACGATTTCGTTGCAGCCCCAAGATGGACCGTTACGAATTCATGTCCGCTAGGTTAAGAAATGTCAGGAAATCCGGCGATTATGAGGCGGAAATAAGGTCTCTGCCAGTTCGTGCACAAGCCGTTCTCCGGAGACGCCGCCGCCAGCGATCCATAGAAACAAACGCGTCGGGAGATCCGAATATATTGGAAGGCAACCATACTTACGCTGGGGAAGAAAAGGCCGATCCTCTCGCGAGACTCGCCCGGATCTTGCGGCCGCACGCATCACGCCAGCAACGCGCCTTGCGGCATCGGGCCGATGGCCGGCGTCCGGCATGACCGATCTCGCTCTCTATGCCGGCCTCTTTCTCGCCGCCCTCGCCGCCGCCACCATCCTGCCGATGCAGTCCGAAGCGGTCCTCGTCGGGCTGCTGCTGGCCGATTATTCGCCGATCTGGCTGCTGACGGTGGCCAGCATCGGCAATGTGCTGGGCTCGGTGATCAACTGGTATTTTGGTCGCGGCATCGCGCGCTTCCAGGATCGCCGCTGGTTTCCCGTCGGGCCCGCAGCGCTGGCCCGCGCCGAGGCCTGGTATCGGCGCTATGGCCGGTGGTCCCTGCTTTTGAGCTGGGCGCCGGTTGTCGGCGACCCGCTGACGGTCGTCGCCGGCATCCTGCGCGAACCGATGCCGGTTTTCCTGCTGCTTGTCACCATCGCCAAGGTGGGACGCTATCTGGTCCTGGCGGCGATCACGCTGAACTGGATCGTCTGAGCCGATTCGGGCCAAGACGGGCCCCCGCCTCCCTGGCCTCGTTTCGAACTTCGACCCAGCGGAAAGTTGGCTGCTGGCGACGGATCCAAACGCCATGCGATGCATTGGGAATGTCAGGAGGTACCCGACATGCCCATTCAATCCATCCATCAGGCGACCGCCGCCGCGAGCCCGGTCTCCCGCTCATCCTATGGCTATCTGCCGGAAGGCGTCACGCCGATCGGCTCCAGCCTCGCAGCGCTGAGAAAATCGCGCGGCCTCACCTGCGCCCAGCTGTCCGAGCGCTCCGGCGTTGATCTCATCATCATCATGCTGGCCGAACGTGGCAGCGATCTGATGGCCGAGGAGCGGGCAGCGATCGCGACCGTCCTGGAAGTCGAGGACGACGTCAGCTGGAGCTGAACGGGCAGGTCCGCCGCCCGCCTAGGGCGGCGAACCGATCTCTGCCAAGTGACTTTCTAGCGTAGCCAGCGGCTGCTCACGGCGACGCCGACCAGCAGCAGCGCGATCAGCAAGAATGCTGCCGACAGGCTGGTGAGCTGGGCGACGAAACCGATCGCCGCCGGTCCGGCCAGAATGCCGGCGTAACCCAGCGTGGTCACGGCGGGGATCGCGATGTGCTCCGGCATCACCTTCTGCCGACCGATGGCGCTGTAAAGCACCGGAACGACGTTGGAGCAGCCGGCTCCGACTAGCGCGTAGCCGACCAGAGCGGCTTCCCAGAACGGCACGAGCGTGGCAATCGCCAGGCCCGCCGCCGCGCACAATCCCCCGAACACGATGATGCGATTCTGTCCGACGAGGCGCACGATCCGATCGCCCGTCAGGCGGCCGATCGTCATGGTGATCGCGAACGCCGTATAGGCAAGACCGGCATGACTCGGGTCGACGCCGCGCACGGAGTTCAAAAATACGGCGCTCCAGTCGAGCACGGCGCCTTCCGTCAGGAAGACGATGAAGCAGAGCGCGCCGATGAACAGCACGACGCCATGGGGAATCGCGAAGGCCGGTCCGCTGCCGCTGCTGCCATAGGGCAGCAGATTGGCGGCGGCGAAGGCGAGCGCCGCGGCCACCAGCGCCACCACGACCAGGGCCGCCACGAAGGGCGATGCCCCCAGCGCCAGCATGGCGCTGACCCCGCCAGCCCCCGCTATGCCGCCCACGCTGAACAGGCCGTGAAAGCCGGACATCATCGTGCGCCCGCTGGCTCGTTCCACGATCACCGCCTGAATGTTGACGACGCAGTCGACGAGACCGACGCCGGCGCCGAACAGCAGCAGCGCCGGCACCAGCAAGCCGAAGCTGGAGACGCTGGCCAGCATTGGCAGCGCAAGGCAGAGCATGGCGGAGCCGGCAATGATGATCCGGCGGCAGCCGAACCGCGCCGCCAGCGCACCCGAAGGCGGCATGGAAACGATCGAGCCGGCGCCGAGGCAGAGCAGCAGCAGGCCCAGCATGCCGTCATCGAGGCCCGCACGCGCCTTGGCGAAGGGCACCAGCGGTGCCCAGGCGGCCATGCCGAAGCCTGCGATGAAGAATGCGATCCGGGTTGAAAGCTGTTCGGGCGCGCCGGGAACGCTGGTCGCGATCGTTTCGGTGGAAGCCATGCAAGAAGACCTGTCGTAGCTCGATGGTTGCCTTTGCGGAGCGCTCGGCGGGCTGCCCGGCCAAGAATCCGGCGCAGCGCGACCGTGACGATGGAGAAACCGGCGCTGTAATCAAGCCCGAAGGCGCTTTCCGGGCTGAATTCGCAGCAAAATCGGCGATTTCCGGCGATCGCAAAAAAACTTCGAAAAAAGTGCGAGCCCGCGTGAACCTTTTCCCGCGCCGCCGCGACCAATGGTCATCGGGGCCGCAACGGGCGGACCCAAGAGTTCCAGAGGGAGATCCAAAATGACCATTCTCAAGTCGATCCGCACCACTGCCACCGTCGCAGCGCTGGCCATCGCCACCATCGGCGCCACCTCGCTCCTCACCGCGAGCAGCGCCAATGCCGGCCCCGGCTTCGGTGGCCCCGGCGGCTTCAGCGGCGGCCATGGTGGCGGTCACGGCGGAGGCCATGGTGGCGGTCATGGTGGCCATGGCGGTCACGGTGGTTGGGGCGGCCATGGTGGTGGCTGGGGCGGCCCGCGCTGGGGCGGCGGCATCTATGTCGGCATCCCCGCTTATGTCGGCGTCCAGGAGGAATGCTACAAAGTCCGCAAGCGCGTCTTCGTCCCCGGCGTCGGCCGGGTCTGGAAGCGGGTCGTGGTCTGCGATTGAGCGCACCATGGCCGGTACAAGCCAGGCGGCGACGGGAAATTGCCCCAAAACCGCCTGGCAACCGCCACGAGAGTTGACCGGGGAACGGCAAGTCGCCACCCTCCCCGGTCAGATGGCGGGATGGATGGGGCCTCCAATGCTCGGCAGCCAGGACGAACAGTGGATCGCCCGGATCGCCAGGGGCGACCAGGCGGCGATGCGGGCCCTGTTCGGCGCCCACAACATTCGCGTCCACCGTTTCGTCCTGAGGCTGGTCCGGCGAGAGGACATCGCCGAGGACATCGTCACCGAAGTCTTCCTGGATGTCTGGCGCCAGGCCGCCAAGTTCGAAAGACGCGCCAGCGTCACGACCTGGCTGCTGTCGATCGCCCGCTTCAAGGCCTATTCGGCGCTGCGCCGTCGCACCGAAGCCCCGCTCGACGACGAGTTCGCCGAGACGATCGAGGACCTGGACGACACGCCGGAAGTCTCGCTGCAGAAGTCGGACAAGGCCGGCGTCCTGCGCGCCTGCATCGACCGGCTGTCGCGCGAGCACCGCGAGGTGATCGACCTCGTCTACTACCAGGAACAATCGATCGAAGATGTCAGCCGCATTGTCGGCATACCGGAAAATACGGTGAAGACCCGCGTGTTCCATGCCCGCAAGCGGCTTTCGGAGCTCTGCCGGGACGCCGGACTGGATAGGGGTTGGCCATGACGGATCCACAAGACGAACCCGGCCGGATCGAGGCGCTGCTGCCCTGGTACGCCAATGGCACGCTTTCGGCCGAGGAAGCCGCCGAGGTAGAAGCGGCGCTGGCGAGCGATCCGCTGCTGCGCGCCCATCTGGCGCGGATCGAGGACGAGCGTATCGCCACGATCGAAAGCGCCGAGGCCTTGCCCCTGCCCTCGTCGCGCATGACCGATCGCCTGTTCGTCGAGATCGGAAAATCCGCCCCATCGGCCCGTCCATCGCTGCTTTCCCGGCTGTTCGGCGCATTCGGGGAACAGATCGCCGCGCTATCCCCGTCTCAGCTCGGACTGTCAGCGGCTGCCGCGGCGCTGGTGCTGCTCGTGCTGGGCGGCGCGCTTGGCGGGCTGGTTGCCCAGCGGGAGTTAACGGAGGGCTACCAAACCGCCTCCGGCGACACGGCTGTTAACCCCACCGGCGCCTACCTGCTTGTCGCCTTCCAGCCCACGGCGACCGCCGCCGAGATCGAGCGGATCGTCGGCTCGGTTGGCGGCAACATCGTCGACGGCCCCCGCGCCGGCGGCCTGTTCAAGCTGCGGATCGGCGAGGCGACCATGACCGCCGCCGACCGCAAGGCGGTGACCGACAGGCTGGCGGCTGAGAAGGCCATCGTGAAGCTGGTCATAGCGGCGCCCTGAGCGCCGGTTCACAACCGTCCGAGATGGAACTGCGACCGCCCCTTGGGAGGCTGCCATGAACACGCACCGGATCACCATGCTCGCGCTCGCTTTGGCGATGCTGGCGACAACAACGCCCTACCCGCAAGCCCTTGCGGCGGAACGGTTTTCGGTGGCGCAAGCGAGCACCGACAACGGTTGGCGCGACGAGGACTGGCGGCGGCCGAAGCGCCCCAGGCCGGAACGGCCCGACCGGCCGCGCCGCCCTCACACTGGCCCAGTGATCCTGTTCGTCCCGGCGATCGCCTATCCGATGACCGAGCGCGAAGTCGCGCCGCCGCGCGATTATGAGCGACCCGCCCCTCGCCGGCCAAAGGCCGTGACGCGCAAGCCGACGCGGGCGGCCAAGGCTCCTGCCCAGAAAAAGGCGACTCCGAAACCGACCCGGCAGGCGCCCGCCGTCCAGGCACAGGCCGGCAGCTATGTCGAAGGCGAGGTTCTCTTCAGCGCCCCCTCGCCGGAAATCAGCGAGACCATCCTGAAGCGTCATCGGCTGACGCGGCTGGAGACCGTCCAACTGTCCCTAACCGGCACGACGGTGGTGCGCGCCCGGGTCGCCAGGGGCGGCAGTTCGGTCACGGCGCTTCGAGCGCTCCGGGCCGATAAAGCCTTGCTTTCCAGCGAGTTGAACCATCTCTACGCCCTGCAGGAAGATGGCGCGGCGGCGCCGGTGGGCGACCTGGCGGCGGTTCAATATGCGCCGACGAAGATGCGCCTGCCCGAGGCGCATGCGGTGGCCGATGGCAAGGCCATCCTCGTCGCCGTCATCGATTCCGGCATCGATGGCAGCCATCCGGAGCTTGCCGGCACGCTCGACGCTGCCAGCCAGAGCGCAACCATCGACCCGCATGGCACGGCGATCGCCGGCGTCATCGCCGCGCACCAGCGCTTGGTCAGCGCCTCGCCGAAAGTGAGGATCCTGGCTTTCGACAGCTTCCTCGGACGGCAGGACGGCACGGCGCGCGGCTCGACGCTCGACATCCTGAAAAGCCTCGATAAGGCGGCAGCAGCGGGAGCGCGGATCGTCAATCTGAGCTTCGCCGGCCCGGAAAACCTCATGCTCGCCAAGGGTTTGGAGGCCGCGGGTCAGCGCGGCATGATCCTGATCGCGGCGGCCGGCAATGGCGGCTCCAAGGCGGCACCCGTCTATCCCGGCGCGCATCCAGCGGTGATTGCCGTGACGGCGACGGACGCCAACGACTCCATCTACGCCTCGGCCAATCGTGGCGCCTATGTCGCGCTGGCAGCCCCCGGCGTCGACATCCTGACCGCCGCGCCGGGCGCAACCTATTCCCAGCTTTCCGGCACTTCCTTCGCGGCGGCGCAGGTGACGGGCGTGGCGGCCCTACTGCTTGAACGGGCGCCGGACCTGTCGCCCGCGGCCCTGCGCGCCATCCTCACCCGGACGGCCCGCGACCTCGGCAAGCCCGGCCGCGACGACATTTTTGGCGCAGGGCTGGTCGATGCGGCAGCGGCGCTGTCGGCGCTTCCCGAAGCGACAGCAAGCGCCGCTTTGCGGTGAGGCGGCGGCCGTCGGTTGGCCGCAGCTCTCCCGTCATCTCGTCGCCCCATCTCTCCGTCATCCCTGCGCAAGCAGGGATCCATGTCGGGGAAGGCCATCCTGCGCCGCCGAGCCTGGCGGCGCCATGGATCCCTGCTTGCGCAGGGATGACGGCAGCGTGTTGGGACAGGTCGAGATTCCTGTGGGACCCGCCCAAGGACCTTGGAGGACCTCGAGCCCTACCCCTTCTTCACTACCAGCAGCGACAGCGCGTTGATCGTCACCAGCACCGTCGCGCCGGTGTCGGCGAGGATGGCGGGCCAGAGGCCGGTGATGCCGAGAATGGTCGTGACCAGGAACACCGCCTTCAGGCCGAGTGCGATGACGATGTTCTGGTGGATGTTCGCCATCGTCCTCCGCGCCAGCCGGATCAGCCGCGCGACGTCGCCGACATTGTTGTTGAGAATCGCGGCATCGGCCGTCTCCAGCGCCACATCGGTGCCGCCACCCATGGCGATGCCGACATTGGCCGCCGCCAGCGCGGGCGCATCGTTGATGCCGTCGCCGACCTTGGCCACCTTCGCGCCGCCGGCCTGCAGTTCGCGGATGATGCGCTGCTTGTCCTGCGGCAGCAGTTCGGCGCGCACCTCGATGCCGAGATCACTGCCGACCGCCTGGGCCGCGCGCGCATTGTCGCCCGTCAGCATGATCGGCGACACGTTCAGCGCCGCCAGCGCCGCCAGTCCCGCCTTGGCGTCGGCGCGCGGGCCATCGCGCATGGCGATGATGCCCACGACGACATCGTCGACCAGCAGCACCGAAACGCTCTTGCCCTCGCCGCTGAAGGCGCTGATCGAGGCGTCCTGCTCAGTCGTCAGCGGCACGATCTCCGCCGCGGCAGCGGCCGAGCCGAGCAGCAGGGAACGGCCCTCGACCTTGCCGGTCATGCCCTTGCCGGCGATCGCCGCGATCGCCTCGGCGACGATCGTAGGCGCCGCCAGGTCGGTCGCCTTGGCGAGAATGGCACGGGCGAGCGGGTGGTTTGACCCAGTCTCCAGCGACGCGGCGAGCGCGATCACCTCGGCCTCCGGGCGGCCATAGCCGACGACATCGCTGACGACAGGCCGGCCCAGCGTCAGCGTGCCGGTCTTGTCGAAGGCGACGCGATTGATGCCTGCCAGTGTCTCCAGCACGGCGCCGCCCTTCATCAGCAAGCCCTGCCGGGCGCCGGCGGCGAGGCCGGCCGCGATCGCCGCCGGCGTCGAGATCACCAGCGCGCAGGGGCAGCCGATCAGCAGGATGGCGAGGCCCTTGTAGATCCATTCATCCCAGTTGCCGCCGAAGAACAGCGGCGGCAGGACGGCGACCAGCACGCCGACGATCAGCACGGCCGGCGTGTACCAGCGCGAGAAGCGGTCGATGAAGCGCTCGGTCGGCGCTTTGGATTCCTGCGCTTCCTCGACCAGGCGGACGATGCGCGCGATCGTGTTGTCGGACGCGACCGCCGTCACCTCGACGCGGATGACGCCATCGGCGTTGATCGTGCCGGCGAAGACGGTATCGCCGACACCCTTGCGCTTCGGCACGCTTTCGCCGGTTACCGGGGCCTCGTCGATCGCGCTCTCGCCCTCGAGAATCCGGCCATCGGCGGCGATGCGGTCGCCGGGGCGGATCTGGATGATCGCGCCGAGGGTCAGCTCGGCGGCCGGAATTTCCCGCGTGCCGTCAGGGCCTTCGAGGCGAGCCGTTTCGGGCAGCAGGGTGGCGAGGCCGCGAATGCTGGAACGCGCCCGGCGGGCAGCGACGCCTTCCAGCAGCTCGCCGATCAGGAACAGGAAGACGACCATCGCCGCCTCCTCGCCCGCGCCGATGATCACGGCGCCAACAGCGGCGATCGTCATCAGCGTCTCGATCGAGAACGGCGTGCCATAGCGCGCCGCCATCAGCGCGCGGCGGGCGATCGGCACGAGGCCGACCAGCATGGCGACGGCGAAGATGATCGACTTCGCCTCGGGGAAGAGATGCGAAGCCACGAAGGCGACGACGATCGCAGCGCCCGCCGCCAGGGTCAGCTTGGCCTTCTTCGATTGCCACCAGGCGCCCTCGTCCTCGCCGGCATCGTGGCCATGCAGGTCGAGCGGCGGCGCCGCCTTTGCGGCAGCCGCCGGGGTCGCAGGCGCATGCTCGTGCGCATGGCCACGGTCGTGCCCGGCGTGATCATGGTCGTGGCCGCTGCAGGAGGCACCATGGTCGTGGTCATGCTCGGCGGCAGCATGCGAATGTGCCGGCGCAGCCGGCGCCGTGCGGTTCGCGAGTGGCGCGATGCCGTAGCCAAGCTTCGTCACGATCGCCCGGATCGGCTCGGCCGGATCCGCGATCTGGCCGCGCCGCACCGTCATCGTGCCGGCGGAGACCGACACGGAGACATCCTCGACGCCGTCAATCCGGCGGACGGCCGTATCGATCTTCTGCGCGCAGGAGGCGCAATCCATGCCGGTGATGCGGTAGCGGTCCTGAATTCCCATGATCTACTCTCGAATTCGGCCTGGTGGTGCGAGGCTCTTGTGTGTTTCGAAAGGGAGCCTACATGCTCTAGCGACTAGAGGATCAAGAGGTGATTTGCATGGATCGCGCAGTTCCGATCGGCACGGTGTCGCGCCAGACGGGCATCAAGGTTCCGACCATCCGCTATTACGAGGAAGTCGGGCTGCTGCCCTCCCCGGCCCGCACCGACAGCAACCGGCGCAGCTATGACGCCGCCGCGATCCAGCGGCTGCGCTTCATCCGCCATGCGCGGGAGCTGGGCTTCGAGGTGGATGCGATCCGGCAATTGCTGACGCTTTCCGACCAGCCGGATCGCTCCTGCGCCGATGTCGATGTCATCGCGCGCAGCCATCTCGCCGAGATCGACGAGAAGATCGCCAAGCTGACGGCACTGCGCTCCGAGGTTCAGCGCATGGTCGACGAAGGCGAGCACGGCCGCGTCGCCGAATGCCGGGTGATCGAAGTCCTCGGCGACCACGGCGCCTGCCTGCACGACCGGCATTGAGGGGTGGTGGGGCTAGCCGGAGACGAAGTCTTGGACGACGGAACCCCTCACCCGCCGGCCTTCGGCCGTCGACCTCTCCCCATGGGAGAGGTGAAGGCTAGGCCGAGTCGTCAGGTTGGGCTCGGAGGGTTGTCAGGATGCGCAGCAACACCGTCTCCGTCTGGCGCAACACCTCGTCGTTCCAGAACCGTAGAATGAAATAGCCCGCTGTTTCCAGAATTGCGGTGCGTTCGGCATCCACCGCTGGATGGTGCTGGCCGCCGTCGACCTCAACAATCAGCCTTCGTTCGACGCAGAGAAAGTCGACGATGAAGCGATCAATGGGTTGCTGTCTGCGGAACTTGAACCCGTCGAGGCGACGGTCGCGCAAGTGATACCAGAGCCGGCGCTCGGCTTCCGTCATGTCCACACGAAGCCGCTGAATGAAGCGCCGACTATCCATCATCACCTCACAGCCAACGCAAGGCGACCGCTCGATCACCTCTCCCATGGGGAGAGGTCGGCCCGTCAGGGCCGGGTGAGGGGTTGAGGTCTAGCAGACCTGCCCCCTCACCCGCCTTCTCGAATCCCTACTTCGCTGCCGGACGCTTTGCCGCGCGCGTGTTAAGGTAGACCGAATAGAGGCTGGTCGTGCCGCAGATGTAGAGGCGGTTGCGCTTGCGGGCGCCGAACTCGACGTTGGCCACGACTTCCGGGATCTTGATCTTGCCAATCAGCGTGCCGTCCGGCGCGTAGCAGTTCACGCCGTCGCCGCACGAGCTCCAGATATTGCCGTGGATGTCGACGCGGAAACCGTCGAACAGGCCGATATCGCTGGTGGCGAAAGTGCGGCCGGCGCCGACCGACTTGCCGTCGCCCGCGACAGGATAGGCGCGGATGTCCGGCGAGCAGTCCGCCTTGTGGGTCAGGCCAGTGTCGGCGACGTAGAGGATCGATTCGTCCGGCGAGAAGGCCAGGCCGTTCGGGCGCACCATGTCGGTCACGACCGCCGTCACCGCCCCGGAGGCCGGATCGATGCGGTAGACGTTGCAGGCGCCGATCTCGCTCTCCGCCTTGTCGCCCTCATAGTCGCCGTCGATGCCATAGGTCGGATCGGTGAACCAGATCGAGCCATCCGACTTCACGACCACGTCGTTCGGCGCGTTCAGCTTCTTGCCCTCGAACCGGTCGGCAAGCACCTTGCGCGTGCCGTCATGCTCGATGCGGCTGACACAGCGGCCGAGATGCTCGCAGGAGACGAGGCGTCCCTCGAGATCGACGGTATGGCCGTTGTGGTTGTTGCACGGCGTGGCGAAAACCGAGACCGAGCCGTCGGTTTCGTCATAGCGCATCAGACGGTCGTTCGGGATGTCGGACCAGATCAGATATTTGCCGGCGGCGAAATAGGCCGGGCCCTCGGCCCAGCGAAAGCCCGTCGCGAGCTGCTCGACATGGACGTTCCCCATGGCCAGAGAACGGAACCGGTCGTCATAGACCACGAAATCCTTGGTAAGCATGTCCCCTCCACAATCTTCCATATCTTGGCGTTGAAAGATGCCGAAGCATAGGCGAAGCAACCTTTGCCGCAAGGCCCTCCACGACGGCCGCCGACGCATAACCGTGCATAGACAGACTGTTCACCAGCAGCCGCCTTTCAAAAAATGCTCAGGCATCCGACATGTGCTGAAGTGCAAATGAAGGAAGGCTCCCATGACCAAGGTTCTCGTTCTCTATTATTCCGCGTATGGCCACATCGAGAAGATGGCGGAAGCCGTCGCGGAAGGCGCCCGCTCCACCGGCGCCAAGGTCGATATCAAGCGCGTACCCGAGCTGGTGTCGGAAGAAGTCGCCAAGGCTTCCTATTACAAGATGGACCAGGCCGCTCCGATCGCGACCCCGGCCGATCTCGAAAACTACGACGCGATCATCGTCGGCGCCGGCACCCGCTACGGCACCGTCGCCTCGCAGATGCGCAATTTCTGGGACCAGACCGGTGGTCTGTGGGCCCAGGGCAAGCTCGTCGGCAAGGTCGGCTCGATGTTCACCTCGTCGGCGACCCAGCATGGCGGCCAGGAGTCGACGATTCTCGGCTTCATCCCGACCTTCCTGCATCACGGCCTGGCCTATGTCGGCCTGCCCTACGCCTTCCAGGGCCAGATGGGCGTTGAAGAAGTAAAGGGCGGCTCGCCCTACGGCGCCTCGACCATCACCGATGGCGACGGCAGCCGCCAGCCGTCGGCGATCGAACTCGAGGCCGCCAAGTTCCAGGGCGCCCACGTCGCCACCATCGCTGCCAAGGTTGCCGGCAAGGTCCTGCAGCCGGCATAAGCCGCACCAGAGCCGCTGCGCCCGCCTTCCTGCGCGGCGCGCTTGGAAACGCCCCGGCCTTCGCCGGGGCGTTTTTGCGTCGGGCGCCCGATTTTGTCGCGGCTTGCTTGAACCCGCCCGCCGATCCCGCTAGCTCATGCGCATGACTTCCATGGATTTCGAACGCGACTTCGATCCCGCCTATGGCCGCGCCGTCGCGATCGGCGACCAAGTGCGCCGCATGACAGTGCCGAATGGCGGCCCCTTCACCTTCCACGGCACCAACAGCTACATCGTCGGCCGAGGCGACGTCGCGGTGATCGATCCAGGTCCCGACGATCCCGAGCATATTGAGGCGATCCTGCGCGCCACAAAGGGCGAGCGGATCCGCCAGATCCTCATCACCCATACGCATCGCGACCATTCCCCCGGGGCCGCGCGCCTCAAGGCGCTCACCGGCGCGACGCTGCTGGGCGAAGGGCCGCACCGGCTGTCGCGGCCTCTGGCAACCGGCGAAATCAACATGCTCGACGCCAGCGGCGACATGGATTTCGTGCCGGACCGGGCGCTGGCGGATGGCGACCGGATCGAGGGCGACGGCTGGGCGCTGACGGCGATCGCCACCCCCGGCCACGCCGCCAACCATCTTGCCTTCGCGCTGGAAGGGACGCCGCTGCTATTCTCCGGCGACCATGTGATGAAATGGGCGACGACCATCGTGGCGCCGCCGGACGGGGCGATGAGCGACTACATGGCCTCGCTCGACAAGCTGGCCGAACGCCCCGAGACGATCTACCTGCCCGGCCATGGCGGCCCGGTCGAGGACGCGCCCTCCTTCGTGCGCGGCTTGAAGGCGCACCGGCGAATGCGCGAGGCAGCCATCGTCTACCGCATCGGCCGCGGCGACCGCACCATCGCCGACGTCGTCGCCGCCATCTATCGCGATACGCCAACCGCCCTGCATGGCGCCGCCGCGCTCTCCGTCTTCGCGCATCTGGAAGATCTGGTGGCGCGCGGACGGCTTCGCGCGCCAGAGGGCGTCACGCTGGTCGGCACCTTCGAGCCGGCCTGACCGGACGGCTCAGCGCGCCCGGGGCGATACCGGCGGCAAGGGCGGCATGTCGGTCTCGTCGCCCTCCACGGGCTCCGTGACGCCCTGCAGAGCCGTATCGAGATCCCCGAAGAAGGCGCGGATCCGGCGCGCATTGTCGCCGAGATCATGCGAGCCGATGCGCGAGGCCGACCGCATGTCGACCAGCGAACCGTCATCGTCGGCGACAATGCGAAGCGCGACATCCGCCGGCAGGGCCAGGACGAGGGTGCGCGCGACCGCCTCGATCGACGCGTCGGCGCTTTCGATATCAGGCGGCACCGCCTTGCTGAGGGTCCAGCCGCGCGCCGTCATCAGCGCGGTCGCCGCGTCGTAGACGCGCGCGGGCGACACCGGATAGTGGCGCGATAGGATGTCGGGATAGGCCTTCGCCTGCTCATCATTGCTGACGACATCCGGTGCCGGATGGGCAGCCTGGGCGGATGGCGCGAGTTCAGGCGGGTCATTCAGATCCGTCGAGATATCGGCCAGGCGCGGCAGGCGGACCATTTCCTCGACCACCAGCCCCGGCACGGCGAGAATCGCGATCGCCAGCAGCGAGCCGGTGAGCGCCGGGGCGAAGCCGCGCACGCCGTCGATCCAGATCCGGCGCATGGCGAGCCCGCCGAGCACCAGCGCCGCCAGCGCCAGCGCCCAGGCGATGGCGATCAGCAGGAAGAGCGGCACGGTGTCGATCTGGCCGTAGCGGTGCATCACCACAGCGACGATCAGGAGCGGGATCGGCAGGAGGGCAAGGCGCAACGACCAGGGGGCCGTCCTCGCCTCGCGCTCGAACGGGCGCGCGGTCATGCTGTCTCTCCGCAGCCACGCTGCTTCAGGAAACTCGGCTGGCCGGAACTCGTCTTCCGGAAGCTTGTCATGGCAAGTTTACCGCAGCCGGCGGACATTCCTATCCTGCAATATCCTTTAACAATCATTGTCCTCAGCCGTGGCCTTTTAACCATTTTGTAAACCACGAATCCGCCATAATGGAATTTCATACGCGCATCCCTCGGATGCCAGCCGGCGAAAGATCGGTACGGTGTCCGGCGGAAACGCTCAGGATTCGAGACGATTATGACCAGTGTGAAGCACCCCCCCTTCCGTTCCAAGGCTCAACGCGAGCAGGAGCAGAACCTGCAGGCCAAGTATGGCGAACTCGGCAATCCCGAGATCGTCGCCGCCATCCTGCAGAAGAAGAAGCTGGAACAGCAGAAGCAGGCCCAGGCCGCTTTGAAGCCCAGCGAGCGGGACTGATCCACGCGGCGGCCCGCTGGGCTGCCTCGCGCATCGACCGGAATAGAGAGGCGGGATGACCCGCCGAATCCGCTGAATCGTGCGTGGAGCCTGCGCAGCGCTGTCGCGACTGCGCCTCGACGGTGAACCTTCCAGCCTGAAAACGGGTTGCTGCGGGCATGCCGTCGGCACGCCTGGACGCGCCGCCGGCTAAAGCAGCCGCAGCGTGAGGCGGGCCATCGCTTTGGCCTATCAGCCAAAAGCCTGCCACAGCAGCGACGCGGCGATCGCGAACATCACCAGGCCGATGACGATATCGAGCGCCTGCCAGGCGACGGGCCGGGCAAACAAGGGCGCCAGCAGCCGCGCGCCATAGCCAAGCGTATAGAACCAGGCGCAGGAAGCGAACATCGCGCCCAGGCCGAATGCCAGCCGGGCCGTGCCCGCGTGGCGCGCCGACAGTGACCCCAGCAGCACGACCGTGTCGAGATAGACATGCGGGTTGAGGAAGGTCAGCGCCGCGACGGTCGCCAGCGCCGGGGCAAGCCGCGTCTCCGCCGCGCCGCTGGCCGAGAGCCCCGCCGCATGGAAGGCGCGGTGGATGGCCATCGCGCCATAGGCTGCGAGGAAGGCCGCGCCGGCCAGCGTCACCACGAACAGAACGCTCGGCATCGCCTGCACCAGCGAACCCAGCCCGCCGACGCCGGCCGCGATCAGCAGGGCATCGGCAAGAAAGCAGAAGGTGGCGATCGCAAAGACATGCCGCCGCGCCAGTCCCTGCCGCAGCACGAAGGCATTCTGCGCCCCGATGGCGACGATCAGGCTCGCGCCGAGGACGAAACCCTCGACGGAGGGCTGGAGCAGGTCTGGCATGGGGTCGGCTTCCGGACAGGCGAGAGAGGTTGGACGGCACCGTCTTAGGCAAGCCGAATGGCGCCGTCATCCTCCAAAACGTCGACTTCGCAGCCGGAAGGGGGCGTAGCGCGCCTAGAACAGCTTCAACTGGCTGCTGTCGACCGGCTTTTCCGCCTTTTTCGGACGCAATGGCTCCGGTTCCGGCATGGGCGCCACACGCGCCAGGATCGACGGATCGTCATTGCGGAAATTGTTGACCGCCGGGCCGATCGGAATCGCCTCGAACGTGCCGTCCGGGGGCGGCAGCAGAACCTGACCGGCCTTGGCGCCCCGGTCAGCGTCGAGCCCGAGCCAGAGATCATATTGCTCGCGCCGGACGATGACCGGCATGCGCTCATGAATCGGCGCCAGTTCGCGGTTGGCGGCCGTGGTCAGGATCGTCGCCGTGTCGATGATGTTGCCCTTGTCGTCGGCCCATTCATCCCAGAGCCCGGCGAAGGCGATGATGCCGCCGCTGGCGGGCTGCAGATAATAGGGCTGCTTCTTGCCGTTCGGCCCCTTCTGCCATTCGTAGAATCCGGTCGCAGGGATCAGGCAGCGGCGATGGCGATAGGCGCCGCGATAGGCCGGCTTCTCCGCCGCCGTTTCCGAGCGCGCATTGAACAGCAGCGGCAGGGCTGCGAGGTCCTTGGTCCAGGACGGGATCAGCCCCCAGCGCACCAGCGCCGGCCGCCGCTCCCCCCGGACGATCAGGATCGGCTGCGTCGGCGCAATGTTGTAGCGCGGCGGAAACCACTCGATGCGGATCATCGAGAATTCAGCCTCGATATCCTCCGGCTGCACCGCCAGGGCAAAGCGTCCACACATCCATTTTGCTCCAACTCAGCCTGCGGCGCCGCTTTGGTAAAGACTTCGTAAGGAAGCGCCGCTAACGATCTGCATCGTATCATTTTCTCGCCGCGTATTTGCGATGCCGTCCAGCGTCGTCGCAATTTGGGGGACAGCATGCAGTTCGGGCCGGCGCCGCCGGAAAGCAATTATCTGAATCACGCCGAGGACCTGGCGCTGCTTCTTGAGACATTGCCGCACCGGCTCGACCTCGTCGACGGCGTTCTGGCCTGGAGGCCGGAGCATCGGCGTCATGTGCTGGCCACCGCGGCCGGCCACCGCGATCGCGTTCGCCTGGAACAGCTGGAAACCCGCCTCTATCGCCAGGCCACCGCCGCGCAGGACGCGGTTCGCGAAGTGGTGCGCAACGGCAAGCTCGACCTGCTTTGGCCGATCGCGGCGCTCGCTGCCAAGGAAATCCGGCCCGTCATCGCCGAGGCGCGCGACGCCATCGCCCATGCCGAGCCGACGATCCCCTCCCCCGCGCCGGAGGAATCGCATGTCCCGTTCGCCCGCTCCGCCTGAGCCGCCAACGACCGCGCCGCGAGCCGGCCCGGTGCTCGGTGTCAGCGTCGCCGTCTGGCGCGACGGGAAGGTGCTGCTGATCCAGCGCGGCCACGATCCCTGGCGGGGCGCCTGGTCGCTGCCAGGCGGCCGGGTCGAGCGCGGCGAGACGCTGGTCGAGGCGGTCGCGCGCGAACTCTTGGAAGAAACCGGCCTCGTCCTGGGCGTGCCTCGCCTCGTCGAAACGCTGGACGCGATCGACCGGGCCGAGGACGGTACGGTGCGCGGCCATTTCGTCATCATCGTCTTCGCGGCCAATGCGGAAGGGACGCCAATCGCGGCTACCGACGCCGCGGACTTCGGCTGGTTTACGCTCGACGCCATAGACGCCCTCACGACGACGCCGGGGCTGAAGCGCATCGTTGCCCTCTCCGCTCCGGCATGAGCGGCGCAAATTGCCACCGCGACGCCGGGCGGCCTTGCTGCGCGTCGCCCGGCACAGCATGATCCCGCCCGACCGCGAGGTCGCAGCAGGAACGGCAAGCAGGATCGGCGTGATCACCTCAAAGGGCAATTCGGGACGGATGGCGGCGATCGCGCTGGCGCTGGTGCTCGCGGCCACGCCCATAGTGGCGCGAGGCCAGGATGCCGTCGGCGCCGGCGCGGGCGACCCGCCCTATGAACAGCAATTGCAGCGGCTGGCCGAAATCCTTGGAGCGCTGCACTATCTGCGCCCACTTTGCGGGGCCGAGGAACCGAGCGTCTGGCGCGACCAGATGGACCAGATCCTTGCCGCCGAGGACCCCACGCCGGACCGGCGCGCGCGCATCGTCTCGCAGTTCAACCACGGCTTCTCCAGCTTCGCCACGGTCTATCGCACCTGCACGCCCGCGGCGCTAACGGCGATCGATCGCTACATGGCAGAAGGCAAGAAGCTGACCCGCGACATCACGGCGCGCTACGGGCGCTGATCGCGTGTGTTAACCAGCCGCATCGAATTGTTATCGACATCTTAACCTCCTCTTCAGGATCTCGGCCCGGTTCCAACCGCTCGTGCTACCCTGCGGATGAGGGCGATTCGGTTTCTGCCCATTCATGATGCGGAAAGCAGGCGACCCCATGGAACACGATCCCGACGAGATCGAGATTGCCGAACAGAAGCGCGCGGCTCTCGCCTATCTCACGGAAGCCTGGGACGAGGCGATCGCCGAGGGTATCGAGCCGGACATTCTTGCCCATGCCGCCCTGTTCGCGGCCCTTTCCGACCTGATCGACACCTATGGCGAAGACGCCGTCGCCGATCTCGCCGTGTCGCTGCCCGACCGCGTCCGTCGCGGCGAATTCACGCTGCAGCGCACGATCCAGTAACGGAACCAGCCACAGCGCATTGACATCAAAGCCTCGCGGCGGAAACGCCGGCGGGGCTTTTTCATGCCCGGCGAAGGCCGGATTGTCCGCCCCGGCGCTTGGCCGTTTCCGGCCGGTCGGTTATGACTGACAGACGAATGTAGGAGACAGGCATGCTCGGGCGCTGGACTATCGCGGGAACCGCCATCGCGATGCTGATGATCGGGACGAGCCCGTCCCACGCTCTCGTCGCCGGCGAGAGCAAATCGGTGCCGACCTTGAGCATCACCATCCCGCCCGATCCGGAGGACGATGGCGCCGAGGATCCGGCCGATGCCAAGAAGGCCGCGCCTGCGGTCAAGGTCGCTCCGGATGAGCCGCTTCCTGTCATCGAATATGACGTCTCCAAGCTGCCGGAACCGGTGAAGCGCCTGCGCGAGAAGCTGCTCGAGGCCGCCAAGACCGGCGACATCAACCAGCTGAAGCCGATCATCGACGCCAACAAGTCGCCGCCCAATCTCGGCGCCGACGAAGACCAGGACAAGGACCCGATCGCCTTCCTGAAGACGCTGTCGGGCGACCCCGAGGGCCGCGAGATCCTGGCGATCCTGAGCGAGATCCTGGATGCCGGCTACGTGCATGTCGATATCGGCACGCCGCAGGAAGCCTATATCTGGCCCTATTTCGCGCGCTACCCGATCGACGCGCTGACGCCGCCGCAAATGGTCGAATTGTTTCGCATCCTCACCTCGTCCGACTTTGACGAGATGAAGAGCTTCGGCGCCTACATGTTCTACCGCGTCGGCATCGCGCCGGACGGCACCTGGACCTATTTCGAAGCGGGCGATTGAGGCGACTGGCCTCGCCCAAAGCCGGTTGACGACGCCTGAGGTTCATGATTTGTTCTATCCGCTATCGGAGGGAACATCATGGACACCACGCAGTTTCATCGCGGCCGCCTGATCGACCATATCCAGCTCGTCGTCAGCGACTACCCGGCCTGCCGCCGCTTCTATGAAGCGATCATGGACGTCCTCGGGATTCCGATCCTCTTCGGAGAGAACTTCCTCGACGCCGATGATTTCGTGGTGAGTGCGGGGTCGCCGACGACCGGGCGCTGCCACGTTGCCTTCCAGGCGAAGGATCAGGCCACGGTCGATGCGTTTTATGCCGCGGGGCTGAAAGCCGGCGGCCGGGACAATGGCCCGCCGGGACTGCGCGACTATCATCCGAACTACTATGCGGCCTTCCTGATCGATCCGGCCGGCAACAACATCGAAGCCGTGAACCACGGCCCCGCGAGGCGATCGGCGGAATCGGTGGTGATCGAAGCGCTGTGATCCCTGCGCCTCCCCTGGTAGGGCGCAGCGGCCCCGGTCGTCCCGGGGCCGACGTTGGAGGGCGGTTGGCTTTGGGCCCCAAGGGCCGCCAATCAGCCGCGCGGCAGGGCCTCGAGGAACTGGATCGGCTCGCCGATCGAGGGCTCCGTGATCTCTCCATCCCACATGACGCGGCGGCCGCGCACGACGGTGCCGACCGGCCAGCCTATGACGCGCTTGCCGTCATAGGGGGTCCAGCCGGCGCGCGATGCGATCCACTTGTTGGTGATCGTCTCGCGCCGCTTCATGTCGACGATGGTCAGGTCGGCATCGTAGCCGACGGCGATGCGGCCCTTGCGCGCCATGCCGAAGATCCGCGCCGGTCCGGCCGATGTCAGGTCAGCCAGGCGCTCCAGCGTCAGCCGGCCCGCATTGACGTGGTCGAGCATGATCGGCACCAGCGTCTGCACGCCCGTCATGCCGGAGGGCGAGGCCGGATAGGGCTTGGCCTTTTCTTCCAGCGTATGCGGGGCATGGTCGGAGCCGAGCACGTCGATGATGCCCTGCGCCACGCCCTTCCAGACGCCGGTGCGATGGCGCGCATCGCGGATCGGCGGGTTCATCTGCAGAAGGGTCCCGAGCCGGGCGTAATCGTCGGAAGAGAGCGTCAGATGGTGCGGCGTCGCCTCGGCGGTGGCGACATCCTTGTGCAGCGCCAGGAAGTCGATTTCCTCCGCCGTCGAGATATGCAGGACATGGATGCGCGCGCCCGTGCGGCGGGCGATGGCGACGAGCCGCTCGGTCGCCTGCATGGCGGCGATCTCGTCGCGCCAAATCGGATGCGAGGAAGGATCGCCCTCGACGCGCAAGGACTTGCGCGATTCGAGCCGCATCTCGTCTTCGGAATGGAAGGCGGCGCGGCGGCGGGTCTTGGAAAGGATGGCGGCGATGCCCTCATCGTCCGCGACCAGCAGATTGCCGGTCGAGGAACCGATGAACACCTTGATGCCGGCAGCGCCCGGCAGGCGCTCGAGGTCGGGAATCGCGTCGACATTCTCGCGCGTGCCGCCGACCCAGAAGGCGAAATCGCAATGCATTCGATGATGCGCGCGCGACACCTTGTCGGCCAGCGCCTCGGCCGTCGTCGTGGTGGGATTGGTGTTGGGCATCTCGAAGACGCCGGTCACGCCGCCCAGAACGGCGCCGCGCGATCCAGTTTCGAGATCTTCCTTCTGCTCCGCGCCCGGCTCGCGAAAATGCACCTGGGTATCGACGACGCCCGGCAATATATGCAAGCCGGTGCAGTCGATCACCTTGCCGGCGCGGCGCGGATCGACATCGCCGATCGCGGCGATCCGTCCATCGCGGACAGCGATGTCATGCGTTCCGATGCCGTCCTGATTGACGACGGTTCCGTTCCGAAAGAGAAACTCGTAGGTATCCGACATGGCCGCCCTCCCCAGTGCATACCTGATCCGCCCAAGTCCGATGACGGATGGCTGGCATCGGATTAAGGAAGGCGGAAGAACTTCACAAGCGCGTCCAATGCATGGGAACCATGTCTATGCGTAATGGGTCATATGCCCGCCTTACCGATCGCGGCTCCGTGTTCATCAATGGCGCAGAGGCCGAAGCGTTCCTGCAGAATATCATCACCACCGACATGGGTCGCGTGGTTTCGAGCGGCGCCGGCTTTGGCGCGCTGCTCTCGCCGCAGGGCAAGATTCTGTTCGATTTCCTGGTCTTCGCATCCGAAGACGGCTTCCTGTTCGACCTGCCGCGCGGGCTGGTGGACGATTTCATCAAGCGCATGACGCTCTATCGGCTGCGCGCCAAGGTCGGCATCGCCGATCGCAGCGAAAGCGACCAGGTCGTGGCGTTCTGGGGCGGCGACGTTCCGCCCGCGATTGCCGGAGTGGTCGCCGCGGATCCGCGCCTGCCGGCGCTCGGCTATCGGGCGATCGTCCCGGTCGGGACGTCCCTTGCCGTCCCGGGTTATGACGAGGCGACCGAGGCGGATTATCACGCCTGGCGGACCGGGCTCACCGTGCCGGAGGGCGGGCGCGACTTCCCGTTCGGGGACGCCTTTCCGCATGATGTCGACATGGACGATCTTGGCGGGCTCGATTTCCGCAAGGGCTGTTATGTTGGCCAGGAAATCGTCTCGCGCATGGAGCATCGCGGCACCGCTCGCCGCCGCGCCGTTGCCATTGCGGGCGAGAGCGCCCTGCCCCCGCCCGGCACGCCGATCGAAGCCGACGGCAAGCCGCTCGGCGCCCTGGGCGGCACGGCGGGCCAAGCCGGCATCGGCCTGATCCGGCTCGATCGGGCGAAGCGGGCGCTCGACCAGGGAACGCCGGTAACGGCGGGCGGCGTGCCGCTTTCGATCACGCTGCCGGCCTTTGCCAAATTCGACTGGCCTGGAGATGGCGGAGAGAGCGACGCATGAAGCCGAAGGCCGCCGCCCCGCCCCGCGTCTGGCAGCGCATGCTTTCCGGCCGACGGCTCGATCTGGCCGATCCCTCGCCCTTCGACATCGAGATCAGCGACATCGCGCATGGGCTTGCCCGGGTCGCGCGCTGGAACGGCCAGACCAGCGGCGCGCATGCCTTCTCGGTGGCGCAGCATTCCGTGCTGGTCGAGGAGATCGCGGGGCTTGCCGATCCCGCGCTTTCCGCCGCCGGGCGGCTGGCGGCGCTGCTGCATGACGCACCGGAATATGTCGTCGGCGACATGATCTCGCCGTTCAAGGCGCTGGTCGGCGGCGAATACAAGGTGGTGGAGGCGCGGCTGCAGGCGGCGATCCATCTGCGTTTTCGGCCTGCCCGCCGACCGTGCTGCGGGCCTGACCGAGGCGATCAAGGCGGCAGATCGCGTCGCCGC
Source organism: Kaistia sp. UC242_56 (assembly GCF_044452255.1). Taxonomy (NCBI): domain Bacteria; kingdom Pseudomonadati; phylum Pseudomonadota; class Alphaproteobacteria; order Hyphomicrobiales; family Kaistiaceae; genus Kaistia; species Kaistia sp. UC242_56. The sequence continues at coordinate 1,692,844 of NZ_JBIOAN010000002.1, read as the reverse complement.
CTTTTTCGAGGCGACGGAACTGGCAGGCTTCACCGCCACCGAAGCGGCGAAATATTTCGGCCGGCCGCGCGGCCTGCATCGCGAGCAGCTTGCGCTGGAGCCCTGGCCGACGGCCGAAGCCGAGCAGCGCTTCCTGGCGCGGTTCGCCGCCCTGGTCGAGGCGCTGGCGCCCCCGACCGTTTCGGCGTGACCCGAACGCCTCGAACCCCTACATAGACGTCCCGGCGCCTGTTTCGCCGGGCCAATCCATTCCGGCGGCCGGTCGATCCGGCACGCCGGCGAACGAGACGGCGCAAGGAGAAAATCGATGTCCCGCATTCACGTCTGCTCATTGTCCCGTATCGGCGCGACCGTGGCCCAGACCGGCGCCAGCCATCTCGTGACGCTGATCAATGCCGGCACGCCGGTCGAGCGCCCGGCGGCGATCCCGGAAGACCGCCACCTCTTCCTGGCCTTCAACGACATCCTGGAGCCGATGGAGGGCATGACCCCGCCGGCAGAGGAGCATGTCGTCTCGCTGCTCGACTTCGTCGAGGGCTGGAAGCCGGAAAAGCCGATCGTCATCCATTGCTTCGCCGGCATCAGCCGCTCGACCGCCGCCGCCTTCATCACGGTCTGCGCGCTGCGCCCGGATCGCGACGAGGCCGAGATCGCCACGCTGATCCGCAGCGGCTCGCCCTCGGCGACGCCGAATCTCCGCCTGGTGCGTTTCGCGGACGAGATCCTCGGCCGCCGCGGCCGCATGGTCAGCGCGATCGAGGCGATCGGCCGGGGCCGAGACGCTTTCGAGGGCCATCCCTTCGCGCTCGACCTCGATCTGGTGCGGTGATCGCACTTCGCGGGAACCCAGCTGCATGAACACTCAGTCTCTGCAATTCCCCCTCGCGACTGGTCGGCTGACGCTCCGGCCGTTCGTGGCGGAGGATTTCACTGCCTACGCCGCGTACCACACGCTTCCCGAGGTCTATCGATATCTCTATGCGGCGCCGCCGGCCGGCGTGGACTTGCAAAAGCAGTTTGACGAAGTGCTCTCCGCGCCTTTCGATACGGACGGGGATGCCTTCCGGCTGGCCGTCGTGTCGACTGCCGAGCACGCCGTCATCGGCGAGACCATTCTGAAATTGGCCAGCAAGGCGGCCCTGCAGGGCGAGGTGGGATACATCTTCAACCCCGCCTTCTCCGGAAAGGGCTATGCCACCGAAGCCGTTGCCAGCACGATCGATTTCGGTTTCTTCAACTTCGGCTTCCACCGGATCTTCGCACGGCTCGACACCGCCAACCGCGGATCCGTGGGCGTGGTCGAGCGCCTCGGCCTGCGGCGCGAGGCGCATCTCGTGCAGAACGACCGCTTCAACGGCGAATGGGGCAACGAGTACATCTATGCCGCGCTGGCCTCGGAATGGCGCCAGAGACGGGCCATCGCCTGATCCTCGCTCGCGCGCCAATCGCCGCAGGGACAGGCGCCGAGAACTGTTTCAATATTTTCGTGTTGCAGCGCAGTAAGAGCTTGATCTAGCTAGATGTAGCGCCGGCAGGAGCCGGTCGCCGCGGGAGCGTGCGCAGATGACGAAATGGGTCTACACCTTCGGCGGGGGACGCGCCGAGGGTGACAGCGCGTTGAAGGAGATCCTCGGCTCCAAGGGTGCGGGACTCGCCGAGATGAGCGCGCTCGGCCTGCCGGTACCGCCGGGCTTCACCATCTCGACCGAAATCTGCCGCCACTTCCTCGCGACCGAAAGCGCCTTCCCGCCCGAGCTCGAGCAGCAGGTTGCCTCGGCACTGGACGGGATCGGCAAGGTGGCCGGCCATCGCTTCGGCGATACCGAGCATCCGTTGCTGGTATCCGTCCGTTCCGGCGCCGCCGCGTCCATGCCCGGCATGATGGATACGGTCCTCAATCTCGGCCTCAACGACGAGACGGTCGAGGGACTGGCGCGTGTCTCGGGAGATCGCCGCTTCGCCTTCGACAGCTATCGTCGCTTCATCCAGATGTATGGCGACGTCGTGCTTGGTCTCGACCACTCGGTGTTCGAGGAGAAGCTGGAAGACTACAAGCTCGAGCGCGGCTTCACGCTCGACAGCGATCTTGATGCTGGCGACTGGCAGGCGGTCTGCGATTTGTTCAAGGCGCTCGTCGCCGACGAGCTGGAGATCCCCTTCCCGCAAGCGCCGCAGGAACAACTCTGGGGCGCGATCTCAGCCGTCATCCGATCCTGGAACAATCCGCGCGCCAAGGCCTATCGGCGGATCAACAATTTGCCCGAGGGCGGCGGCACGGCCGTCACCGTGCAGGCGATGGTGTTCGGCAATCTCGGCGAAACCTCGGCGACGGGCGTCGCCTTCACGCGCCATCCCTCGACCGGCGAAAACATCCTCTGGGGCGAATACCTGCCGAATGCGCAGGGCGAGGACGTCGTCTCGGGCATGCGCACGCCGCAGGACCTGACCGAAGTCGCGCGTCGCGAGACCGGGTCCGAATTACCATCGATGGAAGCGGCGATGCCGGCGGTGTTCGCCGAGTTCCACGCCGTCTGCGCGGCGCTCGAAAAGCACCATCGCGACGTGCTCGACCTCGAATTCACCATCGAGCGCGGCCGGCTCTGGATGCTGCAGGCGCGGCCGGCCAAGCGGACGATCCACGCGGCGCTGAAGACCGCCGTCGACATGGCGCATGAAGGGCTGATCACCCGCGCCGAGGCGGTGGCCCGCATCGATCCACGCACGCTGGAGCAGTTGCTGCACCCGACGATCGACCCGGAATCGAGCGGCGACATTTTTGCACGCGGGCTGCCGGCGTCGCCCGGGGCGGCGAGTGGCACCGTCGTCTTCACCTCGGAAGAAGCCGAGATCGCGCGCACGCAGGGGCGAAAGGTCATCCTGGTCCGCGTCGAGACCAGCCCGGAAGACGTGCACGGCATGCATGCGGCGCGCGGCATCCTGACGACGCGCGGCGGCATGACCAGCCATGCGGCGGTCGTGGCGCGCGGCATGGGCAAGCCCTGCGTCTCCGGCGCCGGCACGATCCGCGTCGATTTCCACGCCGGCACGATGTCGGCCGGCGGCCGGACGATCCAGCGCGGCGACATGATCACCATCGATGGGGGCACCGGCCAGGTGCTGCTCGGCGCCGTTCCGCTGCGCGAGCCCGAGCTTTCGGGCGCCTTCGCCGAGCTGATGGAATGGGCCGACACCTTCCGCACGCTCAAGATCCGAACCAATGTCGATACGCCCTCGGATGCGCGCGCCGCGCGCGGCTTCGGCGCCGAGGGCATCGGCCTCTGCCGCACCGAGCACATGTTCTTCGATGCGCGCCGCATCGTCGCCGTGCGCGAGATGATCCTGGCCGAGACCCATGCCGCCCGCGCCGAAGCGCTGGCCAAGCTGCTGCCGATGCAGCGCAGCGACTTCGCTTCGCTGTTCGAGATCATGTCGGGCCTGCCGGTGACGATCCGCCTGCTCGACCCGCCGCTGCATGAATTCCTGCCGAAGGGCGAGGCGGAGATCGCCGAGCTCGCCGCGGTCATGGGGATTTCACCGGCCAAGATCCGCGCCAGCACCCATGCGCTTTCGGAAGCGAACCCGATGCTCGGCCATCGCGGCGTGCGTCTTGCCATTTCCTTCCCCGAGATCGTCGAGATGCAGGCGCGCGCCATCTTGGAGGCAGCCCTCGACGTCGCCGACGAGACGGGCACGCCGGTCGACCTCGAAATCATGGTGCCGCTGATCGCCGGCAAGCCGGAGCTGGACCTGGTCAACAGCCACATACGTGCGGCAGAAGCGCTCGTTCGAAAAATTCACGGCCGCGCCCCCGCCTACCAACTCGGCACGATGATCGAGCTGCCGCGCGCGGCGCTGGCCGCCGGCGAACTGGCGAAGAGCGCCACCTTCTTCTCGTTCGGCACCAACGACCTGACCCAGACGACGTTCGGAATTTCGCGTGACGACGCCGCGACTTACCTGAACACCTATCTCGCCAAGGGCATCCTGCCGCACGATCCCTTCGCCTCGATCGATCGCGAAGGCGTCGGCGAACTGATCCGCATCGCCTGCGAGCGCGGCCGGGCGACGCGGCCCGATCTCAAGCTCGGCGTCTGCGGCGAGCATGGCGGCGACCCCGCCTCGATTCATTTTTTCGCCGAAATTAACCTTGATTACGTCTCGTGTTCGCCTTTCAGGGTGCCCGTCGCCCGACTGGCCGCCGCTCAGGCAGCCTTACAAAACAGAGACAAAGCCAATTCCGCCTCTCCCCTCCCAACGCCCCCGACGGCCCCTCCCGACCGTTAACCTCGTTTTTAGGTTAATGCCGCAGATTCCAGCCACGTGACCAGCAGAGCACACTGGTCGGTTTTGTTCCGTGCGCGTGGAGTTGCGTACCTCATGGCTGGATCCAAGCGGCGTCCGACGTCAGGAATGTCCCCCCGCGCCCACCCGGGCAACGACGCGCAATTCGTTCTGCGACGTCGGCGACCGCGGCCGACCTTCCGCCGCATCGCGCTGCTTTCCGGCATTCTGGCGAGTGGCCTCGTGGCGCTTTCCTCGACCACCGTCGCGTTCCAGGACGTCGCCAGCCTCTATGGCAAGGATCTGCCGGCCTCGCAGCGCTGGCTGGCGCGGCTGATGCCGCGGCCCTCGGGCGAAGCCTATCAGCCGGGCTCTCTTTCGGCGCCGCCGGCAGCCCGCCTCGTCGCCGGCAATGTCGTCAGCGACGGCAAGCTGATCGAGCCCGTGCTCGACATCGCCGTGCGCGGTCCCGTTTCCGCGCCGGAATTCGTTCCACCGACCGTGAACCGGACCGGCAAGCAGGACATCACGATCGCTCAGCGCAAGGCAGAGCCGCTCCGCACCGCCGCCGCCCGCTTCAAGGCCGGCGTGCTCAAGACCGCCGATCTCGGCAGCGTCTTCAGCAGCGCCAATGCCGTTCCGAAGATGGCCTTTCTGACCGCCCAGGACGTGGCCAAGCCAGATCAGCCGCTGCAATACGCCTCGAAGGCCGATCCTGTCGGCGCGGATGCGAAGAAGGGCGAGGAAGTCGCCAAGCCGGTGGTGGCGCTCGCCTCGATCGCGCCGCTGCCGCGCCGCAACGAATTGCTCGAGCGCAGCAGCAAGAAAGCCGAGGCTGCCGCCAAGGCGCCGGGCAGCCTGGTTGTTTCCGCCTATGCCAATCCCGAACAGGACAAGGCGCTCAGCGCACCGTTCACCGCCCTGCTCAACCGCCCGATGGCGATCGGCAAGGATGGCAAGCCGGATCATTGGTGGGTGATGAACAAGATCCCGACCAATGCACGCTCCGCCACCGAGCAGAAATGCCTGGCGACCGCGATCTATTTCGAAGCGCGCGGCGAATCGGTGAAGGGCGAACTGGCCGTCGCCCAGGTCGTCATCAACCGCCTGAAGAACCCAGCCTATCCCAACACGGTCTGCGGCGTCGTCTACCAGAACAAGAACATGCGCAACGCCTGCCAGTTCTCTTTCGCCTGCGACGGCATCCCCGACCGGATCACCGACGCGACCTCATGGGCGCGGGCGCAGGTTCTGGCCAAGCGCGTCCTGTTCGAAGACAATTGGTGGAATGCCGATGTCGGCTCCTCGACGCACTATCACGCCAACTACGTGAAGCCGCGCTGGGCAAGGACGATGAAGAAGATGCAGAAGGTCGGGCACCACATCTTCTACAAGACCTATGGCGGCGGCTGGATTTGAGGCGGTGCGACCGGCTTTTCCGGTGGCGGACGACGGCCGTCTCCCCCGCTCCGCCGTCATCCCTGCGCAAGCAGGGATCCATGCCTAAGCGAGCCTTTCCGGCCCACGGCCACGACCGCCCTAGCCGACAACACCGCGTTTTCCGGAAAGGTGGATCCCTGCTTTCGCAGGGATGACGGCGAGGGTGAGGAAACGGGAGAGCCGCATTCTGCGCGAGGATGACGCCGGCGCGGGACGCGAAAAGCCCTACCCGATTTCCACCACGAGCCGCCCCCGGACCTTGCCGTCGACGATCTGACGCGCGGCGTCGATGACATCGTCGAAGGCAATCCGCTTCGTCATGGCGGCCAGCTTGGCGCGGTCGAGGTCGCGGTCGAGCCGGTCCCAGGCGGCGATACGGACGGGCTTCGGCACATAGACCGAATCGATGCCGTACAAAGTCACGCCGCGCAGGATGAACGGCGCGACGGTGGCCGGGAATTCCATGCCGCCGGCCAACCCGCAGGCCGCCACCGCGCCGTCATAGCGGATCATCGACAGCAGATTGGCCAGGGTTTGGCCGCCGACGACGTCGATCGCGCCGATCCAGCGTTCGCGCGCCAGTGGCTTGCCGCGACCGTTCAGCTCCGAGCGCGGTATGATCTCGGCCGCGCCCAGCCCCTTCAGATAGTCTGCCTCCTCCGGCCGGCCCGTCGAGGCGACGACGTGGTAGCCAAGGCCGGCCAGCAGGGCGACGGCGACCGAGCCGACTCCGCCCGCAGCGCCCGTGACGAGCACGGGCCCGGCAGGTGGATGGATGCCGTGGCGCTCCAGCGCCATCACCGCCATCATCGCGGTATAGCCGGCCGTGCCGATCGCCATGCCTTCATCGGGCGAGAAGCCGGAGGGCAGCGAAATCAGCCAGTCGCTCTTCCAGCGTGCCTTTTCGGCCCAGGCGCCCAGGTGCAGTTCGCCGACGCCCCAGCCATTCAGCAGCACCCGGTCGCCCGGCTTGATGCCGGGTGCGGAGGATTGCTCGACGATGCCGACGCCATCGACGCCCGGCACCATGGGAAAGCGGCGCACGACCGGGGCACGGCCCGTGATCGCCAGGCCGTCCTTGTAGTTGACCGTCGAGCGCTCGATGCGCACCGTGACGTCGCCTTCCATCAGATCCGCGTCGCCGAGGGTTGCGAAGCCGACCGACTGGCTCCCGCTCGCATCCTTCTGGATCAGGACGGCCTTGAAGCCGGGCATGGCATGTCTCCTCGGTTCGGTTGCGGGCAAAGCGCTTCTACGATCATAGGAAGTCGAGCCCGCTTCGATAAGGTCGCCACTGCCTGAAACCGCCGGATCGTCCTTCGGCGCTCCCATGCCATCCCCTTCAGCCTCGCGGGAATCCCGCGCTTCCTTGACCGGGCGGGCGCCGGGCGATTAGGGTGCGCCGCCTTCGCGTCGCATCACGCCACGCGTCCGAATTTCTCAAGGTTTGCCGGTGTTCGAAACACTTCCTCCCCACATGCGCCCTGACCGGTCCTTCCAGGGCCTGATCCTGACGCTGCAGCGCTTCTGGGCCGATTACGGCTGCGCGATCCTGCAGCCCTATGACATGGAAGTGGGCGCCGGTACCTCGCATCCCTCGACCATGCTGCGATCGCTCGGTCCGAAGCCGTGGAAGGCCGCCTATGTGCAGCCTTCGCGCCGGCCGAAGGACGGCCGCTATGGCGAGAACCCGAACCGGCTGCAGCACTACTACCAGTTCCAGGTGATCCTGAAGCCGAACCCGCCGAACCTGCAGGATCTCTATCTCGACTCGCTGCGCGCCATCGGCATCAACATGGCGCTGCATGACGTGCGCTTCGTCGAGGACGACTGGGAAAACCCGACGCTCGGCGCCTGGGGCCTCGGTTGGGAGTGCTGGTGCGACGGCATGGAAGTGTCGCAGTTCACCTATTTCCAGCAGGTCGCCGGCATCGAGTGCAACCCGGTTTCGGGCGAGCTGACCTACGGCCTTGAGCGCCTCGCCATGTATGTGCAGGGCGTCGACAACGTCTATGACCTGAACTTCAACGGCCGCGAGGGCGACGAGAAGGTCACCTATGGCGACGTCTTCAAGCAGGCCGAGCAGGAATATTCGCGGCACAATTTCGAATTCGCCGACACGGAGATCCTCTTCCGCCGCTTCGCCGATTGCGAACGGGAATGCCAGGCGCTGCTCGCCGCCGGCGGCATGACCATGCCGGCCTATGACCAGTGCCTCAAGGCAGGCCACGCCTTCAACCTGCTCGACGCGCGCGGCGTGATCTCGGTCACCGAACGCCAGAGCTACATCCTGCGCGTCCGCGAACTGGCCAAGGCCTGCGGCGCTGCCTGGCTGGAAACCGCAGCCGGGGGAAAAGAATAAATGCCCGATCTTCTGCTTGAACTCTTCTCGGAAGAAATCCCCGCCCGCATGCAGCGCAAGGCGGCGGAAGACCTGAAGAAGCTCGTCACCGACGCGCTCGTCGAGGCCGGCCTGCACTACGAGGGCGCCAAGGCGTTCTCGACGCCGCGCCGCCTCGCCCTGACCGTCAGCGGCATCCCGACGCATTCAGCCGCGACCCATGAGGACCGCAAGGGACCGAAGGTCGGCGCTCCCGACGCCGCGATCCAGGGCTTCTTGCGTGGCGCGGGGCTTACCTCGCTCGACCAGGCGCATATCCACTCGGATCCGAAGAAGGGCGATTTCTACGTCGCCCATATCCACAAGCCGGGCAGCGACACCAAGGACGTGCTCGCCAACGCGATCCCCGCCATCATCCGCTCGTTCCCCTGGCCGAAATCCATGCATTGGGGCACCGGCAAGCTGCAATGGGTGCGCCCGCTGCAGTCGATTGTCTGCACCTTCGGACCGGAGACCGAAGAGCCGGAAGTAATCGATTTTGAGATCGACGGCATCCGCTCGGGTAACATCACCCACGGCCACCGCTTCATCGCGCCGAGCGCGATTCCGGTGAAGCGCTTCGACGACTATGTCGACAAGCTCGACAACGCCTCTGTCATTCTCGATGCCGACCGCCGCAAGGACGTCATCCTGCATGACGCGCGCGACCGGGTGTTCGCGCTCGGGCTGGAACTGGTCGAGGACGAGGGCCTGCTGGAGGAAGTCGCGGGCCTGGTCGAGTGGCCGGTCGTTCTGGTCGGGACCTTCGAGGAAGAATTCCTTTCGATCCCCCCGGAAGTGATCCGCGCCACCATCCGCGCCAACCAGAAGTGCTTCGTCGTCCGCAAGCCCGGCACGACCGAGCTCGCCAACCGCTTCGTGCTGATCGCCAACATCGAGGCGATCGATGGCGGCGAGGCGATCACGGCCGGCAATGGCCGCGTCATCCGCGCCCGCCTGTCGGACGCCAAGTTCTTCTATGACACGGACCTGAAGACCCGCCTCGAGGACCGTCTGCCGAAATTCGACCAGATCGTCTTCCACGAGAAGCTCGGCACGCAGTCGCAGCGCATCCTGCGCCTGCAGAAGCTCGCCGCCGCGATCGCGCCGCTGGTCGGCGCCGATGTCGACAAGGCGAAGCGCGCCGCGCTGCTTGCCAAGACCGACCTCGTCACCGAGGTGGTCGGCGAATTCCCGGAAGTCCAGGGCCTGATGGGGCGCTACTACGCCATCGCGCAGGGCGAGGACGAATCGGTCGCCGCCGCGATCGAGGACCACTACAAGCCGCAGGGCCCCGGCGACCGCGTGCCGACCGATCCGGTCGCGATAACCGTGGCGCTGGCCGACAAGCTCGACACGCTCACCGGCTTCTGGGCGATCGACGAGAAGCCAACCGGCAGCAAGGACCCCTATGCGCTGCGACGCGCGGCGCTGGGCGTCATCCGCATCGCGCTGTCGATCCCGGCCAAGCTGCCGCTCAACGTCGCGCTCGCCCATGCGATCGACGGCTATAATGACCAGACCGAATCCGAAGCGCTCACGGATTATGAAGGCGCCCAGAGCCATGTCTCGCGCGAGGACGTGGATGGCGAACAGGATCTCGACAACGCGCTGGAGAACTTCGGCCGCCGGCTGCGCCGCGAGCTCGACGCGAAGACGCCCGAGATCATCGCCGACCTGATCGCCTTCTTCGCCGATCGCCTGAAGGTGCAGCTGCGCGACCAGGGCGCGCGGCACGATCTGGTCGACGCCGTGTTCGCGCTCGGCAATCAGGACGATGTGCAACTGATCGCCCGCCGCGTCGAGGCGCTGGGCAAGTTCCTCGATACCGAGGACGGCAAGAACCTGCTCGCCGGCTACCGTCGCGCCGCCAACATCCTCAAGGCCGAGGAGAAGAAGGGCGAAAGCTTCGATGGCGCCGTCGATGCCGCCCATCTCCGCCTGTCGGAAGAGCGGGCGCTGCATGTGGCGATCGCCACCGCCCGCGCTGAGGCGGAAGGCGCCGTCGCACGTGAAGACTATGAAGGCGCCATCGCCGCGCTCGCCCGCCTGCGCGCGCCGGTCGATGCCTTCTTCGAGGCCGTTTTGGTGAATGCCGAGGAGCCGGAGGTTCGCGCCAATCGGCTCCGCCTGCTGAACGCCATCCGCAGCGCCACGCTGACGGTTGCCGACTTCTCGAAAGTCAGCGGCTAGTCCGCCGCAATCCGCCTGGCCCTCCCCCTGGGGAGGGCCAGGTTGCGCCCCACTCTCCTGATGGTGGCAACTCGATCACGCTACGTCACAGCGTTTTGAGGCGCGGAATTCTTGATCTCCTGCGGGAAAGAGAGATTTTCCCGACTTGCCCTCGGCCCGGGGGAAATCCCCCGTTTGAAGCACCTTTGGATCCGATGCGACGCGCGAGCGGCTGGGAGGTCGCTCGGTTTTCACGTCGCTGCCGATGGCATGGGCTCAAGGAGCAATCATCATGGCGACTCAAACCAGACATGCTTCACTTGCTTTCGCTGCCGCCCTTTCCTTGGCCGCAGCGCCCGCATTTGCCGATCAGAACGGATATGGCGGCCCAAAAAGCTATTCCGGTAACGGCGGATCGTCCTTCACCAGTATGGGCGGGCCTTCCTTCTCCAGCATGACGGGAGGGGGTTCCATGTCCGGCTCCCCGTCCTGGGGCAGCGCGACATCCATGAACAGCCCTTCGTCCGGCAGCCATTCCGGTTCGGGATGGCAAGGAGGAACGGGCAACAGCCCCAAGAACTGGGCCAATAATGGCTCCTGGGGCGGCAACAGGCACCATGGCGTCAAGTGGCCAGGCACTGGTCATTGGCCACATCATCCCCTGCCCGAACCCGAGCCGACACCGACGCCAACACCCACGCCCACTCCGGTCCCGGTGGCTCCGCTGGCGCGCCTGCTGGGCCTCGGTAGCGGAGGGGGGAGCAGCAGCAGCATGCCGGACTATAACTGCTCGATCTACGGCTATGCGAACGCGCCCTGGTATTGCGGACAATCGTCCGGCGGCCAGTAACAGTCTTCGCCGGATCGGTGATTTCCGCTGATCGCGCCGGGGTCGCGAGCTTGTGACCCCGGTCATATTGCCGCTGAGGGGAAAAGACGATGGTGCGCCTGCCATCGGCCGGGCAGACATGCCCGGTGCAGCCTCTCCTCGAAGAGACCGCATGGGCGCGCGGACGACAGGGTGTCGCTCCGGTATTCGCGTCGTCATCGGTGGCAGCTCAAGGGAGCCCCATCATGACGAAACGCCTCGCCCTCTCCATCGCCGCCTTTGCCATCGCCGGCCTGTTCATGGCCGACCTGTCGCCGGCCATCGCCCAGACCGCCGCGCCTTCCCGCACGCCCCCGTCCTCGACCGTTCCTGGTGGACCGGACGGCGGTGATGGCGGCATGCGTTCGGCCAGCTGCGGCGAATACGGTTATGCCAACATGCCGTCGGGCTGCCTGATCCAGGCCATGGCCTGCGTCTGCCCGAACGACAGCGATCCGAACTACCGGTCGCCTTCCAGCTGCGAAGGAATTACGCGCAACGCCCGCCACGCCGCGGAGCGCAAGTGCGCCAACAACACGCGCGCGGTTCGCCGGCTGTTCTGAGACGTCGGTGTCGACCGAAGACTTCGCTACGGAGAGATCTAGTAGCGGTCGTTGGGACGATAGATGCCGGTCACAGGATCCTGAACCAGAGTCGCCATCGGCCGCTTGGCCATGGCGCGCTCTGCTTCGCGCATCCGGACCGCGACGCGTTCGCGCGACTTCATCAGGGTGCGGGCCGTAATGACGCCCAGCGTGCCCAGAAGCGCCAACATCAGAACCTGCGGCATCATCCCAATCCCTTCCCTGTCGAGCCCTTGGCTCGCTCGATCCATCCGCTGAAAGATGCCGGGAAAACCCGGCCTGCGCCTAGAGCCCGAACCGGCTCCAATGGGCGCGTTCCTCCAGCGTCGAGACCGCACTGTCCACCATATTGGACGCAATAGCGGCAGAGGCAAGGCCACCGGCTCCGCCACCGCCAAACCGCGCCAACACGCCGCGCTTCGGCGCGACCAGGACCATGCGCATCTTGTCGCCGAAACGACCGCGCAGATAGGAGCGCAGATCGCCGATCCGGTCGATCAGGCCGAGTTCCAGCCCTCGCGTGCCCGACCAGAACGCGCCGGAGAACAGCGTCGGATCATCGGCGAGCCGCTCGCCGCGGCGGGCGCGGACAAGGTCGATGAACATGTCGTGCACGTCGCGCTGCAACGACTTCAGATGCTGGATGTCGGCCTCTTTCTCCGGCTTGAACGGATCGAGCATCGCCTTGCTCTCTCCCGCCGTGTAGACGCGGCGCTCGATGCCGATCTTCTCGATCAGTTTCTCGAAACCGAACCCGGCCGAGACGACGCCGATCGAACCCACGACCGAGCTCTGATCCACGATGATGACGTCTCCGGCGAGCGCGATCAGGTAGCCGCCGGAAGCGGCCACATCCTCGACCCCGACGATCACGTCCTTCTTGTTCTCTTCGGCCAGCGCGCGGATGCGCTTGAAGATCAGATGCGACTGCACCGGCGAACCGCCGGGCGAATTGATCAGGATCCCCACCGCGGGCGCGTTCTTCATCGCAAAGGCGCGCTCCAGCTGCGGCGCCACGCTGGAGAGCGTGAGGCCCGAGCGAAATTGCGAAACGGCGCCGATGACGCCCGAGAGGCGAACCACCGGGACGACCACCTCTTCCTTGCGGAAGCGGGCGGGAAGAACCCTGGAAAGCGAGGCTTTGAGATCCTGAAGCACGGCGATTTGACCTTCACGAAGAACGGGTTGCGGTCTCGCCCCATTGCGGGTCGGACCAGACGGAATGGATGTCGGCAATCGAAGCGCCGTCGCGCAGGATCGCGGCCGGGCCGGCCAAGTAGGGGGAGCCCGTGCTGCCGTGCAGAAACAGGCCCGGCAGGAGGCGCATGGCCGCCCGGCTGCCCTTGGTGCCACGGACCAGAACCCGGCTTGCCGGTTCGCCGACTCGCGGATGCAGCGGCAGGACCGCCAAGCCACCGAACCGGCCCTCGCAGGCGGCCAGAACCGCCGGCAGGCGATCGGCGGGCAGGATGGCCGCCAGCGTCCCCTGCTGGCGGACGAGCGCGGCGGCGGCGCGGAACCAGTCGTCCAGCCCGCCCGCCTCCAGCACATGCGCCCGGGCGCGAAAATCATCCGGCGAGGCTCGAACGCGGCCACGGTCGTGAAAAGGCGGATTCATTAGCGCATGGTCGAAGCTCTCCGGCAGCAGCGCCGCCGCCTTGCGGGCATCGCCGGCCAGGAGATCCACGCCGACGACCTCGACCCGATCGGCGAAGCCGGCATTGGCCGGCCGCTGGAGGGCCTGCTCCGCGCAAGCCAACAGTTCCGCTTCGCGTTCGGCCAGCACCAAGCTGGCGCCCTGGGCCCGCGCCGCGAGCGACAGGCCGGCGACGCCGGCCCCCGCGCCCATGTCGATGATACGGCCTCGCGCGACGCCACCCATCGCGGCCGCCAGGATGACCGCGTCGAGCCCGGAACGGTGATGACCGCGCGCCGGCTGGATCGCCTCCACCATGCCGCCCAAGAAGGCGTCGACCGTCGTCTCAAGCGGCATGTCGAGCATCGCCTAGCGTTCCTCCGGCAGTTCGCCACCGACACCGGCGTCGGTCAGCAACTGGCGCGCGTCCGCCATCTCCTCGGCGAGGACGAGGACGCGGCGCGGCAGCACGCCGAGCGAACCTTCCATGACGCTCATGTTCTGGTCGACGACCATGTGCTCGATGCCGGCATCCCGCAGCAGGGCTTCAACGAAGGAAATCATGACGATGTCGTTGGTACGGATGAGTTCTTCCATGTCCCCTCAAGAGTTGTCGACGGCGATATACCGTCTCGCCAAGCCTAAGGCCGGCCGGGCCTGGCAGCAATGCGGCTGGCATGGTCGCAACGTTCGTCCTGCATCGCAGCAAGAAAAGCCGCAATCGGCGACTTGGTTGCCTGCGTGAGCCATCGTGTCACTTGTTCCGATCCCGCTCGCCCCCTATTGTCCCCCGCGAAACAGAGGCGAACCGGGAGCGTTGCCCGTGGGATTGGTAGTTCCGCTCGACGAGAGCAAGAAGAAGGGCGCAGCCCGGATCGAGCCTCTCGTCGCGCTAGTATCGGCCGACATGGATCTGGTGAACCAGATCATCCTGTCCAAGGCCGGATCTGATGTGGAGATGATCCCCGAGGTCGCCCAGCATCTTATTTCTTCCGGCGGCAAGCGCCTGCGCCCGATGCTGACGCTCGCGGCGGCGCGCATGTCTGGCTATCATGGCGATGCGCATGTGAAGCTGGCGGCCAGCGTCGAGTTCATGCACACGGCGACGCTGCTGCACGACGACGTTGTCGACGAGAGCGAATTGCGGCGCGGCAAGCAGACGGCGCGGATGGTCTGGGGCAACCAGGCCAGCGTGCTGGTCGGCGACTTCCTGCTCGGCCAGGCCTTCCGCATGATGGTCGAGGTCGGCTCGCTCGACGCGCTCGACGTCCTCTCGGCTGCCGCCACGGTGATTGCCGAGGGCGAAGTGATGCAGCTCTCGGCCGCCAAGAACATGGCGACGACCGAGGACGAATACCTGGCCGTGATCAAGGCCAAGACGGCGGCGCTGTTCTCGGCCGCTGCCGAAGTGGGCCCGATCATTGCCGACAAGGGCCGCGACGCCCGCGCCGCCTTCCGCTCCTACGGCACCAATCTCGGCCTCGCCTTCCAGCTGATCGACGATGCGCTCGACTATGGCGGCAACTCGGCCGAGCTCGGCAAGAAGGTCGGCGACGATTTCCGCGAGGGCAAGATCACCCTGCCCGTCGTGCTGGCCTATCGGCGCGGCTCGGAAGCCGAGCGCGCCTTCTGGCAGCGCACGCTCGAAAAGGGCGACATCCAGGACGGCGATCTGGAAAAGGCGATCGCCCTGCTTCGCTCGCACAAGACCATCGACGAGACGATCGAGCGCGCCCGCCATTTTGGCTCGGTCGCGCGCGACGCGCTGGCCACCTTCCCGGACAGCGGCTGGAAGTCCTCGCTGCTCGAAGTCATCGACTTCTGCATCGAGCGGGCGCACTGACGAACGTGGCGGTGGAACCCGTGGCGCCCCGACTGCCATGAGTTCATTCGCCACGGGTTGCGGGGTGGTCGCAAAAGCGCCATCCTCTTTGGCCAGCCTCGGGATCGAGGTTCTATACCAACACTGGGTATCAGACAGGATTTCGATGCGCCGCACGCTGCCTTCCCTTGTCCGCCCGCTTCGCTCCGCGGCCATCTGCCTTGCCCTGCTCGCCAGCACCAGCCTTCTGGCCGGCGCGGCGGCCCGGGCCGAGACGTCCGTGTCCGACTTGCTCGACGACGCGATGCCCACGCTGACGGGCAGCTATCTGGCCGCTTTGAGCGCCATCTCGGCCCAGGACTACGATGCGGCGACCGCGCTGTTCGAGGAGGCGCTGAGCCAGGATCCGGACAATCCGATCCTGATGGAGCGGACCTTCACGCTGCTGATCGCCAATGGCCATATCGACCGGGCGATTCCTCTGGCCGAACGGCTGGTCGAGTTGAACCCCGAAATGCGCATGGGCCAGATGGTGCTCGGCGTGAAGGCGCTCAAGTCGAAGAAATTCGCCGAAGCCGGCAAGCATCTCGGCAAGAGCGAGCGCGGCCCCCTCGCCAACATCTCGTCCGGCCTGCTTTCGGCCTGGGCGGCACAGGGCCAGGGTGAGACCGACGCGGCGCTCAAGATCGTCGAAACGCTGCAAGGCCCCGAATGGTATTCGGTGTTCAAGAATTTCAACATCGCCCTGATCAACGAAAATGCCGGGCGCACCGACGCCGCGCTCAAGGCGATCACCGCCGCCTATGAGGCCGAAGGCGGTTCGCTGCGCGTCACGGAAGCCTATGCCCGGATGATGGCAAGGGCGGGCAAGATCGACGAGGCGAAGCAGGCGCTCGACCGCTTCACCCAGAACAGCGTCGGCCATCCGCTGGTCGCCGCCCTGCAGAAGGACGTCGCTTCCGGCCGGAAGCCCGCCCCGATGGTGCGCAACGCCCAGGAAGGCGCCGGCGAGGTCCTCTACGGCCTCGGCTCGGCGATCGGCAGCGAGAATGGCGGCGCGGACCTCGCGACGATCTATCTGCGTCTGGCGAACTACCTGCAGCCGACCAACGAACTCGTGATCATGGCGCTCGGCGACCTGACGCAGAACGCGCAGCGCTTCGAGCGCTCGATCCCGATCTTCGACAAGGTCCCCAAGACCTCGCCGCTGCGGCGCAATGCCGACCTCCAGGTCGCACTCAGCCTCGACGCGGCCGGCAAGCCGGACCTGGCCATCAAGCGCCTCAAAAGCCTGATCGCGGCAAACCCGCGCGACATCGACGCCCTGACCACCCTGGCGACGATCAATCGCACGGCCAAGCGCTATGACGAGGCGGCCAAGCTCTACACCCGGGCGATCGATGCGATCACCGAGGACAATCCCCGCAACTGGCTGATCTATTATTTCCGCGGCATCGCCTATGAGCGCGCGCAGCAATGGCAGAAGGCCGAGGCCGATTTCCTCAAGGCGCTGGAAATCACCCCGGAAGAGCCGCAGGTACTGAACTATCTCGGCTATAGCTGGATCGATCGCGGCCTCAATCTCGACCGCGCCACCGACATGATCAAGAAGGCGGTCGAGCTGCGCCCGAATGACGGCTACATCGTCGATAGCCTCGGCTGGGCCTACTACAAGCAGAACAAGTTCGAGGAGGCGGTCGCCCAGCTCGAGCGCGCCATCACGATCAAGGCCGACGACGCCACCATCAACGACCATCTCGGCGACGCTTACTGGAAGGTCGGGCGCAAGCTCGAAGCGACGTTCCAGTGGGCGCATGCGCGCGACCTGAACCCCGAGCCGGCCGACAAGGCGCGTATCCTCGCCAAGCTGGCCAAGGGGCTCGACAAGGTCGAAGCCGAAGAGAAGGCTGCGGCTGCCCCGGGCGACGCGACCAAGGGCAACGCCGTCAAGGGCGATGCAGCCAAGCCGGAGCCCGCCAAGGCGGATTCCGCTACCGACAAGACCGCTTCGCCGCATGCCGAGGGTCCGAGCCGGATCACGATTAGCGCCGGCGACAGCCTGTGGAAGATCGCGCTCAAGGTCTATGGCGATGGCGAGCTCTACAGCCGGCTGATCGACGCCAACCGTGACAAGCTGCCCAACCCGAACGTCATCGTTCCGGGCCTGGTCATCGACATTCCGCAGTTCGACACGGCGCAGTGACCGCAGACGACCGGAGCGGCGCCGAGCCGGGTTCCGTGCTCGGATCCGCTTTCGCTCCGGCGAAGGTCAATCTCGCCTTGCACGTCACCGGCCGGCGCGCCGATGGCTATCATCGCCTGGACAGCCTCGTTGCGTTCGCGGCGATCGGCGACACCATTGAGGCGATCGCCGACCCGGCCGCCACCGAACCTTCCCTCGCCATCCAGGGTCCATTCGCGGCGGGTCTCGCGATCGGGCCGGATAATCTCGTCCTGCGGGCTGCGCGCGTCCATGCCGCGGCCGGCGGCCGTATCGACGGCCTCGCCTTGCGCCTCACCAAGCGGCTGCCCGTGGCATCGGGGATCGGCGGCGGATCGGCCGACGCGGCGGCGACGCTCCGCCTGCTGGGCGCGATATCCCCCCTCCCCGACGCGCGCGCCAGCGAGCTTGCGGCGCTCGCCGCATCGCTTGGCGCCGACGTGCCGATGTGCCTGCTCTCGGCGCCCGCGCGCGCCAGCGGCATTGGCGAGATCCTCAAGCCGGTGTCCGGCCTGCCCGCCCTGCCCATGCTGCTGGTGAACCCCGGCATCGCCGTGTCGACGCCAGCCGTCTTCAAGCGGCTCGAACGGGCCGACAATCCCGCGCTTCCGCCTATTCCCTCCGCCTTCGCCGATAGTGCCGAAGTGGCGGAATGGCTCCGCGCGACGCGCAACGATCTCGAGGCCCCGGCCATCGCCGCCCTGCCACAAATCGGCGATGTGATTGCCAGGGTCGAGGCCGAGCCGGGATGTTTACTGACGCGAATGTCAGGGTCCGGCGCCACAGTCTTTGGACTTTTCCCCGATACCGCCAGCGTGGACCGGGCCGCCGCGCGGATACGCGCCGATCATCCCGCATGGTGGGTCGTCTCGACCCGGACGGCTTCGTCCTAGCCGCCACTTTCCTCGGCCCCCGGCGCGGTCTATGTCTGGTCCCGAGACATGCGACCGAGGATCCAGCCATGGCCACGCCCGACGAGAGCCTGCCCTTCATTGCCGTCCGCTTCGCCGTGCTGACCGTCTCGGACACGCGCTCGCTGGAGGACGACAAGTCCGGCAAGATCCTGGCCGACCGCATCCTGGAGGCGGGCCATATCCTGTTCCGAACGGGCGATCGTTCCCGATGACATCGACGAGATCCGGACCATCGTCACCTGCTGGATCGAGGACCCCGAGATCGACGTGATCATTACAACGGGCGGAACCGGCTTCACCGGCCGCGATGTCACGCCGGACGCCGTGGAGCCCTTGTTCGAAAAGCGGATGGACGGCTTCTCCGCCGTCTTTCACCGGATCAGCTACGACAAGATCGGCACGTCGACGATCCAGTCGCGCGCCACGGCCGGCGTCGCCAACTCGACCTTCATCTTCGCCATTCCGGGATCGCCCGGCGCCTGCAAGGATGCCTGGGACGGGATTATCCGCGTGCAGTTCGACTATCGCAGCCGGCCCTGCAATTTCGTCGAGATCATGCCCCGCCTGGACGAACACCTGAAGCGCGGCAAGCTGAAGGGCTGATCAGGCGACCGCTGCGCGCGACACAGCGCGCGAACGCAGGAAGGACAGCCGGGCGCGGCCGATGCGACGGGCGAGATCGCCGTCGACATTGCCGGGCCTGGCCCGATGACCGCCGACCGTGCGGTAGAGGCTGGCCGAGACCAGAAGCCCTTCCATGCGCGAGGGCGAGGCGAACAGGCGCGAGCGGACCGAGGCACGGATTTCCGACAGCCGGGCCCGCCAGCCGAAGCCGGCATTGGCATGACGGAACGAGGCGGCGCGATTGGCCCCTGCCCCCGAGATCGCCAGCCGATCGATGAAATCGCGCGCCTCGCGCTGCCAGCCGGGCTCCAGCATCACGTCGGGCGACAGGAACAGCAGCCAGTCGGAGCGCGCCTTGGCGGCGCCCGCCGCCAGGTCCGCGCCGCGATCGCCGGTACCGGGGAGGATCTTGCAGCCGGCCGCATCCGCGACCGCCAGCGTGTCGTCCGTCGAGCGCGCATCGACCACGATCACTTCGCGCACCATGCCATCGGCCGCAGCCGGGACCAGTGCCGCCAGCGCATGCGCCAACGCCATTTCATCATTGTGAGTGGAAAGGATCACGCTGATCATCATTTCGATCTTAAACCGAGTTTTTTGCGACTGCGAGACGAATCCGCCGAGACGTTGCGTCGCAAGACATAACGTTCTTGTTTTGTTCCCGCTCTGAGCGTATGAATCGTTGCATGTCGCTCGCCCGCTCCCTCCCCCCGCATCTCGACCCGCTGCTCCTGCCGGCGGACCAGACCCATGCCGCGTCGATCGATCCTGACCGTCGACGCGGACGGGCGCCCAGAGCAACAGCTCTGGGCGCTTTGAAAAATTCC
The DNA here is from genome assembly GCF_044452255.1 of Kaistia sp. UC242_56. Lineage (NCBI taxonomy): Bacteria > Pseudomonadati > Pseudomonadota > Alphaproteobacteria > Hyphomicrobiales > Kaistiaceae > Kaistia > Kaistia sp. UC242_56. Next base: position 1,673,075 of record NZ_JBIOAN010000002.1, on the reverse strand, counting down.
AGTCCATCCCTTTCGACGATGGCTGGCAGACCCTGGATGAACTGCCGCCGTTCAAGACGGAAGTGATGCCGGAGAAGGCGAAGACGATCATCACGCGAAACGATTCGCCGGATCTCGCCTTCGACCGGTCGATCAATCCCTATCGCGGCTGCGAGCATGGCTGCTCCTACTGCTTCGCCCGGCCGACGCACGCCTATATGGGCCTGTCGCCGGGACTCGATTTCGAATCGAAGCTTTTCTACAAGCCGGATGCCGCCAAGCTGCTGGAGAAGGAGCTGTCCGACCCCGGCTACAAGCCGCGCACGATCGCCATCGGCACCAATACCGACCCGTATCAGCCGATCGAGCGGCAGCACCGGATGATGCGCGACATCCTCGAGGTGCTGGACCACTTCAACCATCCCGTCGGCATCGTGACGAAGTCGGCGCTGGTGCTGCGCGACGTCGACATTCTCGGGCGGATGGCGGAGCGCGGCTTGGCCAAGGTGGCGCTGTCGATCACGACGCTCGACCGCCAACTGGCGCGCACGATGGAGCCGCGGGCGGCCACGCCCGGTCGCCGGCTCGACGCGCTGCGCGGCCTGGCGGACGCCGGCGTCCCCGTCGGGGTCCTGGTCGCACCCGTCATTCCGGCCCTCAATGATTCGGAGATCGAACGGATTCTCGACGCCGCGGTCGCCGCCGGGGCGACGGAGGCCGGTTATGTGATCCTGCGCCTGCCCCTCGAGGTCAGCGAGATATTCAAGGAATGGCTGCTGCGCCATTATCCCGACCGCTTCCGCCATGTCCTCTCGGTCCTCCGCTCGATGCGCGGCGGCAAGGATTACGATTCGGAGTTCGGCAAGCGGCAGAAGGGCGAAGGCCCCTATGCCTGGCAGATCGGCCGCCGCTTCGAGATCGCGGCGCAGCGCCTCGGGCTGAACCGGCGCCACCTGAAGCTTCGCACGGACCTGTTTTCCCCACCTCGCGAGGCCCCGGCGCAGCTCAGCCTGTTCTAGTCACGGCGCTCTCCGACGCCATCTATGGTAACAAGGGCGATCTGGCGCGCGGGTGGCAGGCGCTCGGCGTCTTCGTCCATCGGCCGCCCTCATGCGACGATCGGAGTGAGAATTGGCAGAACAACTTCCCGGGGCGACGCAGAAGCTCGCTCTGCTGATCGATGCCGACAATGTGCGGGCCGACTTCCTTCCGATCATCATTCGCGAAGCCTCGACCATCGGCCGCGTCGTCATCCGCCGCGTCTATGGCCACTTCGCCTCCAGCGCGATGAACCAGTGGCAGCCGCTGCTGCATTCGCATGCGCTTACGCCGGTCCATGTGCCGCCGGCCGCTGTCGGCAAGAACGCGACCGACATGAAGCTCGCCATCGAGGCGATGGACATGCTGCACGAGAAGGGGCTGGACGGCTTCTGCATCGCGTCCAGCGACAGCGATTTCACCACGCTGGCAAGCCGGATCCGCGAGGACGGGCTCGTCGTCTATGGCTTTGGCGAGCAGAAATCGACCAAGCCCTATGTCGCCGCCTGCGACCGTTTCTTCTACTGCGACCTGCTTCTGGCCGAAGAGCGGCAGGAGAAGAATGACGGCCCCGCGGCCAAGGCGACCAAGCAGCCGGCCAAGAGCGCCCCTCGCCTGCCGCGTGATGAGATCTTCGCAGCGATCGAGGACGTGTCCGGCGACGATGGCTGGGCGCATCTCGGCCCGGTCGGCCAGATCCTGTTCAAGCGCATGCCCGATTTCGACCCGCGCAATTACGGCTTCCGCAAGCTCGTCGACTTGATGGAGACGGTTGCCGGCGTCGAGGTGCGACGCGTCGACCTGGAAGCGGGCGGCCGCGCCGTGATGATCCGGCTCAAGGTGAAATAGCGCAGGCCCGTGTTGGCAGGCGAAGCGCAGCGCGCGGCGGCCGGATGGCATTGCGGCGCGCGGCTTTGCTGACTAACATACTCACAATTGTATCCATCTTGTGGGGGCGACCGTGCTCAAGTCCACGACAACCGATCTCGACTATCTGGTCAGCCACATCGCCCAGGCGGTCCGCTCTGCCGAAGCGTTCGACGATCCGTTCTATCATCTGGTGCTGGACGGGATCTTTCCGGCCGATGTCTATGCCGAGATGCAGGAACTGATGCCGTCGGCCGGCCATTTCCGCGCGCTCGCCGGCCGGGGTAACGTCAATATCCGCGATGACGGCAGCGCAACCCGCGTCAAGGTCGATCTGTTTCCGGAATATCTGCGCCATCTCGAAGGCCGCCGGAAGGTCCTCTGGAACCTGGTCGGCGCCGCGCTGTGCTCGGTTCCCGTCCGCGATGCCTTCGTCGAGCGGCTGGAGCCCGGCCTCAAGCGTCGCTTCGGCAGCGCCTACAAGGCGACGGATTTCTTCCCGATCCCGATGCTCACGCGCGACACCTCCGGCTACCGGATCAAGGAGCACACCGATACGCGCTGGAAGGGCATCACCGTCCAGATGTACCTGCCGCGCGACGAATCGCTGAACGGCGTCGGCACCGTGTTTTCCTCGCGCGAGCCCGAGGGTGGCTTTACCCGGGTGAAGCAGATGGAGTTCATCCCGAACCACGGCTATGCCTTCGCGGTCGGCGACAACACCTGGCATTCGGTCGACCCCACGGGCGTGCTGCCGACTTCGCGCGACAGCATCCTGCACACCTATTTCGTCGACCAGACCGCCTTCGAGAAGGCGCGCAATCGCGGCAAGCGGGTCGGCAATTTCATCAAGAACGAGTTCCGCCAGTTGGTTGGCTGAATTCGGCCCATAGCGGCGCAGGCTTGCCTTCGAAGGCGTCGGGGCAACCCGGCGCCTTTTTCCATTCGGCCACGGCTCGCCTGCGTCGTCAGGCGCGACGCCGGCCGCGCTTGCATTCGTCCGCCGCCTCGGGGATTTTGCCGAAATGGCACGCGCATCCGAATCACAGCTTCTGTTCGAACTTCCGCCCGTCCCGACCGACGCGATCGAACGACGCCTGCGCCGGGCCGGCCACAAGGCCATTGCCGGGGTCGACGAAGTCGGCCGCGGTCCGCTCGCTGGTCCCGTGGTCGCGGCGGCGGTCATCCTCGATCCCAAGCGCATCCCCGACGGGCTGAACGATTCGAAGAAGCTGACGCCAGCGGCGCGCGAAGCGCTGTTCGAGCAGATCATGGCTACGGCGCATGTCTCCGTGGTCGCGGCGTCCGTGCTCCGGATCGATACGACCAACATCCGCCAGGCGACGCTCTGGGCGATGGCGCGCGCCGTCAACGGCCTGTCGCATCTCGCCGACCACGTCATCGTCGACGGCATCGACGTGCCGCCCGGCCTCGCCTGCCGGGGCGAGGCGTTCGTCAAGGGCGATGGGCGCTCCGTGTCGATCGCGGCCGCCTCGATCGTCGCCAAGGTCTCGCGCGACCGGATGATGGTCCGCGCCGCCGCGCATTACCCCGATTACGGCTTCGAGCGCCATGTCGGCTACGGAACCCCGGTTCATCTCGCCGCGCTGGCTAGCCTCGGCGCCTGCCCGCTGCACCGCACCAGCTTCGCGCCGGTGCGCGCCGTGCTCGCAAACGAAAACGCCGCCGGCATGGCCGACGGCGTTGACTGTCTCGACGAGGAATTCCTCGTTTAGTTCAGGCGGTTCTTCACGTCGGCGATCGACGAGGCAACCATCTCGGCGCCGGCCGCGCCCTTGAGCTTGGCCGACAGGATCTTCTCGGCAGCCGCAATCGCGACATCGGCAGAAAGCGCCTTCACTTCCTGCAGAGCCTGATGCTCGGCCTGGGTGATCTTGTCCTCGGCCATCTTGGTGCGGCGCGTGACGTAATCTTCCATCTGGACCTTCGCCTCATCGGCCAGCGCCGCGGCTTCGCGACGTGCCTTCTCGACGATGGTCTGAGCCTCGGCCTCGGCCTCGCGAGCCCGCTTCTGGTAGTCGGCGAGCAGAGCCGCCGCTTCCTCGCGGAGACGCTTGGCGTCGTCCAGGTCCTTGGCAATGCTCTCGGAACGCTTGTCGAGCGCCTTACCGATGGTCGTGTGCACGCCGACGAAAGCCAGCAGCACGAAGAAAAGGATCAGGCCGACAAGGGCGAAAAAGGAAGCATCGATATGCATGGTCCTGCCCCTTACTTCGACGACACGGAGGAGACGGCGGCTGCCACCTCTTCCGAGCTCGGCTGCTGTCCGGAAAGCGCCGCGACAACGGCTGCGGCGGTTTCTTCGGCGATCGCGCCGACATCGCCGAGCGCCTTTGCCTTGATCTCGCCGATCCGGGCTTCGGCTTCCTCGAGCTTCGCGCTGAGCGAGGACTCGATATCGGCACGCTGCTTGACGGCGGCAGCCTTCGCCTCGTCCGTGCCGGCCTGCGCGATGGCGTGGGCGGCGGTACGTGCGTCGGCCAGAGCCTTCTCATAAGTGCCGAGTGCCTTGTCGGACTCGACGCGAAGGCGCTGGGCTTCTTCCAGATCGCCGGAGATCCGCGCTGCGCGGCCCTCGACGATGGTGCTGAGCCGCGGCACCAGGAAGCGCTTCATCAGCAGATAGAGCAGGCCGAAGAAGATCACATACCAAAGGATCTGCGACGGGTACTTCTGCGTGTCGAAGGGTGGGAACGGTGCCTTCACCCCTGCCTCGTGCCCGACCTCGGTATGTGTCTCAGTCGGCGCCGGCGGAACGACGGCAGGCGCCGGCGCGGGCGCGGCATCCTGTGCGTGGGCAGGCGAGATGAACCAAGTCATCGAAGACCCCAGATCGTAAACTAAAACACATGCGACGGCACGAGGCCGCCGCATGAGGCTTCACCCGGCCGCCCGAAGGCGGCCTGACGGGATCAGACCACGAAGAGCAGGAGCAGAGCGACGAGCAGCGAGAAGATGCCGAGCGCTTCCGTCACGGCGAAGCCGAGGATGAGGCGACCGAACTGGCCGTCAGCAGCCGACGGATTGCGCAGCGCGCCCGTCAGGTAGCTCGAGAAGATGTTGCCGAGGGCGAGAGCCGTTCCGGCCATGCCGAAGCAGGCAAGACCAGCACCGATGAACTTTGCAGCTTCCGCTTCCATTTTATGCTCCTTGAAGTCGTAATTTCGGGTTGGAAGAACGTGTACCTTCGCCGACCTGCTGATCAATGCCCGGGATGGAGGGCGTCGTTCAGATACATGCAGGTAAGGACCGTGAAGATGTAGGCCTGGAGGAATGCCACCAGGAATTCGAGAGCCGTCAGGCCGACCGTCATGGCCAGCGGCAGGATCGCGCCGCCGACGCCGATGGCGCCGAGCGAGGCCATGCTGGCAACGAAGCCGGCAAATACCTTGAGCGTGATGTGACCGGCAAGCATGTTGCCGAAGAGACGAACCGAAAGGCTGATCGGGCGGGACAGGAACGAGATGATCTCGATCGCCGACACCAGCGGCACGACCGCCATCGGAACGCCATGCGGCACGAACAGGCCGAGGAAGCCGAAGCCATGGCGCATGAAGCCATAGACAACCACGGTCAGCATGACCGTCATCGCCAGGGCGAAGGTCACGATGATCTGGCTGGTCGCCGTCATGAAATAGGGGAACATTCCGAAGAAGTTGGCCACCAGGATGAACATGAACAGCGAGAATACGAGGGGGAAGAACCGCATCCCCTCCTTGCCGGCGCTCGATCGGAGCGTGTTGGCAACGAATTCATAGGCCAGTTCCGCGACCGACTGCAGCCGGCCCGGGATCAGGCTCGCCTTCGACGTCGCGAGCAGGATGAAACCCGTCACGATGGCGACCGTCGCCCCCATGGCGAAAGCGGAGTTGGTGAAATGGAATTCCATTCCGCCGAACTGGCCGAGCGGGAAATATTCCTGAATGTGAAACTGATGGATCGGATCGTTAGCCACCGAGCCCGCCTTCTTCGCCTGAGTCTGACCGCAGCCTGTGCCGCGACCCTATGGATACCTACTTCTTCTTAGTCCGGCTCGACACCTGCCGGGCTTCCGGCGGCGCAACTTTGCCGACCGCGCGCAAGACGTTCAGGACGCCCGCGACGAACCCAAGCAGCAAGAGCACGATCATCCCCCAGGGGGACGTACCAAGCCAGCGGTCGAACAACCAGCCAAGTCCGGCACCGACCAGCACGCCCGAGACGAACTCTCCAACGATCCGAAACGCCAGACGCATACCCTGCGCATTGACTTCGTTCGATGGCTGAGCCCGTTCGGCTGCCTTCGCTTCCTCAGACGCCTTATCCAGCTTCTGACTTAGCGCGCGCAGCCTCGCCGATAGCGCGGCTTCGTCCTCAGCCATACGCTTGATCGTCTCTTCGTCACCCGGCGAACCCGTGTCGCTCATCGCGTCATCCTTGCCAAGTGCCGAGAAAGCCTCACAAAGCTTATTACCGCCCCGAAACCGCGCGCACCATAGTGACGCCTCCAACCCGTGTCAAGAAGCCGGAATTCATTCGTAACGCCTTGATTTTATTGGAATTAATCAAATCGTTGCTGAGACGTTTTAACGGAATCAGCGAATCCCTGACGGGCGGCACGTTCACAGCGCCTCGCCATCGTGCGACAAGACGACCATGAGCGACAATACTAATCCCAAGGTCAACCGCGGGCCGCGATCGATCGGCGCGCTGATCGGCAGCGTGATTGCGCCGGTCTGCGCCAAGCGCGGCTTCGCCACCGCCGATCTGATCTCGTCCTGGGCCGACATCGTCGGTCCGCGCTACGCGACGACCACAATGCCGGAAAAGATCACCTGGCCGCGGCGCGACCAGGCCAAGGCGCCGGCCGGCGCGACGCTGGTCATCCGGGTCGATTCGGGCATGGCGATCTATCTGCAGCACGAGACCGGCGTGATTCTCGACCGGATCAACGGATTTCTGGGTTTCGGCGCGGTGTCGCAGCTCAAGATCGTGCAGGGCGTCGTCGCGACGCCGCGCAAGGCCACGGTGGCGCCCGCCCCGCTTTCCAAGGCCGACGAAGCCCGCGTCGTCGATACCGTCGCCTCGGTGGAGAGCGAGGGATTGCGCCAGGCGCTCGAGCGCCTCGGTCGCGGCGTCTACGGCGCCTCCCGGCGGTCCTGAGCGTCGCTGGCAAGGGCCGGCGTGTTCAACTTAACGAGAAACGCCACATTTGATGTGGTAGGTTTCCCGCCAAGCGTGTCATTCGTTCCGCTGTCCGGACGCCATAGCAGCGCCGGGGCAAAAGGAGATGCAGGATCTTGAAGTTCAATCGCAGACAGTTTCTCGGCCAGGCTGGTGTCGGCGTTCTCGCCATCGGCGCCGTTTCGATGCTGCCGGCTTCGGCCCAGGCCGCGGACTCGGTCGACCTCGCAGCATTGCTGAAGCCGGGCCCGCTTGGCGACAACATGATGGGCGATCCCAAGGCCCCCATCACGGTCGTCGAGTACATGTCGCTGACCTGCTCGCACTGCAAGCATTTCCACGACACGACCTGGAAGCCCTTCAAAGAGAAGTACATCGACACGGGCAAGGTCCACTTCATCATGCGGGATTTCCCGCTCGATCCGCTGGCCACCGCCGCGATCATGCTGGCGCATTCCGCCCCCAACGATAACTTCTTCCCGATGGTCGACCTGCTGTTCGACCAGCAGGAGAAGTGGGCCTTCGTCGAGAACCCGGTTCCCGCCCTGCTCGACCTCGCCAAGCAGGTCGGCTTCACGCAGGAAACCTTCGAGCTCACCCTGAAGAACCAGGCCCTGCTCGATGCGGTGAACGCGGTCAAGGAACGCGGCGCGAACGAGTTCGGCGTCAATTCTACCCCGACCTTCTTCATCAACGGGTCCAGGCATCCGGGTGCTCTCTCGATCGAGGAAATGGACAAGCTGCTGGCCGGCTGACCGGCGGCACCGGATCGTATCCAGTCTCGCGAGGGCGCGCTGGCGCCCTTGCGGGCCTTCCTTTCTGTCTGTCCCGACGATCGGCCCTCTCGACCCTGGGAGGGCTTTTGCTATGCAGTTGTTCCGCTTGCCGTCCCTCCGCTCGCAGCCCCTCTCCTCAAGGCCCGGTGCCGCGTCATGAAATTCACGCGGCTCCGCGTCCACGGCTTCAAGTCCTTTGTCGAAGGCACCGATTTCCTGATCGAGCCGGGGCTGACCGGCGTGGTCGGCCCGAACGGCTGTGGAAAATCCAACCTCGTCGAAGCCCTGCGCTGGGTGATGGGCGAGAGCTCGTACAAGAACATGCGCGCGTCCGGCATGGACGACGTCATCTTCGCCGGCAGCGGCAAGCGCCCGGCGCGCAACACCGCCGAAGTGACGCTCGTCGTCGACAATCAGGACCGGATGGCGCCGGCAGCCTTCAACGATGCCGACATCCTGGAAGTGACGCGCCGGATCGAGCGCGAATCGGGCTCGGTCTACAAGATCAACGGCAAGGACGTCCGCGCCCGCGACGTGCAGTTGCTGTTCGCCGACGCCTCGACCGGCGCCCGCTCTCCGGCCATGGTGGGCCAGGGGCGCATCGGCGAGCTGATCTCGGCCAAGCCGCAGGCACGCCGCGCGGTGCTTGAAGAGGCCGCCGGCATTTCCGGCCTCTATTCCCGCCGCAACGAGGCCGAGCTTCGCCTGCGCGCCGCCGAGCAGAATCTGGAGCGGCTGGAAGACGTGCTCTCCGAGCTCGAGAACCAGCTCGAGGCGTTGAAGCGCCAGGCGCGGCAGGCCAACCGCTACCGCAACCTTTCTGCCGATATCCGCAAGACCGAGGCGACCGTCCTTTACCTGCGCATGCTCGCCGCCGCCGTGCAGATGCGCGACGCGGAAACGGCGCTGCAGGCGGCGGGCGAAACCGTGGTGGCCCGCAGCGAGGCGCAGGCTCGCGCGGCCCGCGACCAGGCCGTCGCCGCCAGCAAGCTGCCGGCGCTGCGCGAGGCCGAGGCCGGATCCGCGGCGGCGCTGCAGCGCCTGACACTCGCCCGCGACGCGCTCGACGCCGATGAAAAGCGGATGAAGGAGCGGCTGGTCGACCTCGATCGCCGCCTCGCCCAGCTCAACGAGGACATCCTTCGCGAAGAGCGCATGGTGCGGGAGAACGCGGATATCCTCGCAAGGCTGGACGCCGAAGAGCAGACGCTCCGGGCCGAGGACGCCGAGGCTGTCGGCAAGCAGGCTTCGGCCAATGAGGCGCGCGGCCTCGCCGAGGCCCAGCTCGCCGAGACGGAGCGCAAGCTTGCCGAGGCGACCGCCGCCCATGCCGCGATCGCGGCGCGGAAATCCGAGCTGGAGCGTGCGCATCGCGAGACCGGCGAGCGCACCGCCCGCGCCCGCAACCAGCTTGCGGAAGTCGACCGGGAACTGACGGCGCTGGTCCGCCAGATCGCCGCCTTGCCGGGCGTCGCCCCGGCGCAGGCAGCCGTCGCCGCCGGTGAGGCCACCCTAGCCGAGGCCGACGCCAAGGCCCAGGCGGCAGAGCGCCAGACGGCGCAGGCCCGCGACAGCGAGACCGCCGCCCGCGCGCCGCTGGCGGAAGCCGAGCGCGCGCTTTCCGGCATCGAGACGGAAGCGCGCACGCTCGCCAAGATCCTGGGATCCGGGGCGCCGGCGGGCAAGCGCCCGCCCCTGCTCGACACGCTCTCCGTCGCCAAGGGCTTCGAGGCAGCGCTGGCGGCTGCCTTCGGCGATGCGCTCGACGCTTCGGACGACCTCGCCATGGTCGCGCACTGGCGCGATGTCGCGGCGCTGGGTGACGACCCCGCCCTCCCCGCCGGCGCGCAGCCGCTTGCCGCCAAGGTCAAGGCGCCCGACGTGCTGGCCCGCGCGCTGGCCCAGACCGGGCTGGTCGCCCGCGCCGATGGCCCGGCGCTGCAGAAATCGTTGAAGACCGGCCAGCTTCTGGTTTCGCGCGAGGGCGACCTCTGGCGCTGGGACGGCTATGTCGCCACCGCCGAAGCGCCGACGGCCGCCGCCATGCGCCTCGCCAACCGCAACCGTCTGGCCGAGCTGCAGGAAGCGGCGATCGGCGCTCGCACCGAGGTCGAGAACCACCTGGCCGGATTGGCGCAGGCAGCGCTCGCCGCCCGCAGCGCGCAGGAACAGGAGCGGATGGTGCGCGAGGCCGGCCGCGCCGCGCAGCGCACGCTGGACGAAGCGCGCAGCCGCCTCGCCGCCGTCGAGCGCGAGGCCGGCCGCCTGACCAGCCGGCGCACGGCGCTGGAGGAATCGCGCGAGCGCGTCGTCGCCTCCGTTACCGAGGCCGAAGCGCAGCACGCCAGCGCCGCCAGTGCGCTCGCCGACGCTGCCGACCCGCTCGCGGCGCAGCAGGGCGTCATGATCCTTCGCGGCACGGTCGCCGAGGAGCGCGGCGCGCTGTCCGAAGCCCGCGCCGCCGCCGATGGCCTGACACGCGAAGCGGAAGTTCGTCGGCGCCGTCTGGAGTCGATGGCGGCGGAACGCAAGAACTGGCAGGAACGCGCCCTCAACGCCGAGAGCCAGGGCCGCATCCTGGCCGGCCGGCGCAAGGAGATCGAGACCGAACGCGCCGGCCTTGCCGACGCCCCGGCCGAGATCGAGCAGAAGCGGCGGGCGCTGCTTTCCGAAATCACCCGGGCGGAGGCGGCCAAGCGGGACGCCGCCGACGCGCTGCGCGAAGGCGAGCAGGCGCTGGCCGGCTTCGACCGCGCCTCGCAGGACGCGATGACGGCGCTTTCCGAGGCACGCGAGCAGCGTGGCCGCGGCGAGGAACGGTTGAAGGCGACGCAGGAGCGCCGGCTCGAGATCGAGGCGCGGATCCTCGAGATCCTCGATTGCGAGCCGCATGAGGTGGTGAAGCTCGCCGAGATCGATGCGTCCGCGCCGATGCCGGACCTTGGCCAGCTGGAGACCCGCCTCGACCGGCTGCGGCAGGAGCGCGAAAAGCTTGGCGGCGTCAACCTGCGCGCCGACGACGAGGCCGTGGAAGTCGCCGGCCGGCGCGAGGCGCTGATCAAGGATCGCGACGATCTGATCGAGGCGATCCGGCGGCTCCGCCAGGGCATCGCCAGCCTGAATCGCGAGGGCCGCGAGCGCCTGCTGGCCGCCTTCGACGTGGTAAACGGTCACTTCCAGCGGCTGTTCACCCATCTCTTCGGTGGCGGCGCGGCCGAACTCCAGCTGACCGAATCGGATGATCCGCTGGAAGCCGGCCTCGAAATCATGGCCAGCCCGCCCGGCAAGAAGCCGCAGACCATGACGCTGCTTTCGGGCGGCGAGCAGGCGCTGACGGCGATGGCGCTGATCTTCGCCGTGTTCCTGACCAATCCGGCGCCGATCTGCGTGCTCGACGAGGTCGACGCCCCGCTCGACGACCACAATGTCGAGCGCTTCTGCAACCTGCTGGACGAGATGGCGCGGACGACCGATACCCGCTTCGTCACCATCACCCACAACCCGATCACCATGGCGCGGATGAACCGTCTGTTCGGCGTGACGATGGGCGAGCGCGGCGTCAGCCAGCTGGTCTCGGTTGACCTCGAAACGGCCGAGCAGTTCCGCGAGGCGGGCTAGCCTCCCTCCGTATCGATCGATTCGCGGAATTCAGTCCGGCTTTCTGGCCTCGAACACCAGCGTCTTGATCGGCATACGGCCGGGATCGGCGCCAAATTCGCGCTGAAGCGCCTCGGCGAACGCATCCACGAGCCGATCGGGATCGACACCGCCACGCGCCCGGACCTCGGCGATGGTCGGATTGCCGAATACCAGCCCGCGCGCAAAGGCATGCGCGTCTGGAATGACGGCTTGCCGCCGGATGAAGGCGGTCTCGATATCGGTGAACCCTGCCGCCGCCAACGATGCGCGGATGGGCTCTGGATCGGGACAGGAAAACGGCACCTTGTAGAACTGCGGCGGATCATCGGGGAAAAAGCTGGCGATGGTCTCATGCGCGATCCGGCCATACGGATTGTCGGCATGGGAGCCCCACGTATTGAACAGATAGGTCCCACCGGGCGTCAGAACGCGAAACACTTCGCGGTTGCAGCGGTCCTTGTCGGGAAAGAACATCATGCCGAACTGGCATGCCACGACGTCGAACGAATTGTCGCGGAATGGCAGCACCATGGCGTCGGCGGTCTGGAACTCGACCTGCTCGCCGGGCCGGAACTTCGATTGGGCTCGATCCAGCATCGGCGCATTCAGATCCGTGATGGTCATCCGCACGCTGGCGGGAAGCCTGTCGCGAAGCTGCCGGGACAAGATGCCGGTCCCGGCCGCGATCTCGAGCACGGTCGCAGGATTATGCGCCTCCACGCGGCGGGCTAGATCCTCCGCGGAGGGGCCGAAAATGACCGGCCCGAGCCCCTGATCATAGTGCTCCGGGATATCCCCAACGAAGCGTGCAATGTCGCTGCTCATGATAACCCTTCGATTCCTTATACCGTCAAATAGATAGCCGGTGCCAAGTGACAAGATGGGCCGCCTCGATGCCGGGTTGCCGCTGTTCGGCTATCGGCACTTGGCATTCTGGCGCGGTGGGCCTATTTACGGCGCACCGACAGGCGCAGGAGTTCAGGACAATGAAGCAGCAGGCATCCGCGACGGCGTAATCGCCGCAATCCGCCTGTCCTTGGCGCGCCGATCCGCGCCCTGCTTCCTTCTCCGGTATCTCCATGTCTCTTCGCGCCGCCACGTCGCTCGTGGCCCTGCATGGTGTTTCGTTCGCCACCCCCGACGGCCGCCTTCTCCTTGATGGGATCGATCTCGCCTTCGGGCCGGAACGCACCGGCCTCGTCGGCCGCAACGGCGTCGGCAAATCGACCCTCCTGAAGATCATCACCGGCGAAGCCTTGCCTTCCGCCGGCTCGGTCGAGCGTGCCGGCCGGATCGGGCTGCTGCGCCAGACCGTTCAACCCTCTCCAGGCGAGACCGCCGCCACCGCGCTCGGCATCGGCGCCGATCTCGAAAGGCTCGACCGGCTGGAGCGCGGGCTCGGCACGGATGAGGACTTTGCCGAGGCGGACTGGTCGCTGGAAGCCCGCCTGGGCGAAGCGCTCGCCGCAGTCGACCTCGCGGGGCTCGATCCTGGCAAGGCGATCGACAGCCTCAGCGGCGGCCAGCGCACCCGGCTCGGGCTCGCCGCGCAGCTTCTGGCCGAGCCCGACCTGATGCTGCTGGACGAGCCGACCAACAATCTCGACGCCGAGGGCCGCGCCGCCGTGGCCCGCATCCTGGCCGGCTGGAAAAAGGGCGCGATCGTCGTCAGCCATGACCGGACGCTGCTGCGCGACATGGACCGCATCGTCGAACTCTCGACGCTGGGCGCCCGCATCTATGGCGGCAATTACGACCTCTATGCCGAGCGCAAATCAGCCGAACGGGCGAGCGCCGCGCGCGATCTGGAGAGCGCCCGGAACGAGGCCAAGGCAACGGAGCGCCGGATCCAGGCCAGCGTCGAGCGCCAGCAAAAGCGCGACGGTCGCGGCGCGAAGAATCGCGCCCGGAACGACCAGCCGAAGATCCTGCTCGACGCCAAGCGTGATCGCAGCGAGCGCACCGCGGGCGCGATCGGCCAGCGTGCCGAACACCAGCGACAGGAGGCGGCGGAGGCACTTTCCAGCGCTGAAGCCGAGGTCGAGCGCATCGAGACGCTGGCGTTGCGCCTGCCCTCCACAAAGCTGCCGGCGGGCCGGGTCGTGCTCGCTTTCGACGAGGTCGCGTTCGCCTATCCCGACCGCCCGGCCACCCTTAGCGATTTCAGCCTCACGCTGACCGGGCCGGAGCGCGTGGCGCTGGTCGGCGCAAACGGGGCGGGCAAGTCGACCCTGCTGAGGCTCGCCGCCGGCGAAATCCTGCCAACGATAGGAATCGTGCAGCGGCCCGTCGCGAGCGCCATGCTCACCCAGAGCGTCGATTTTCTCGACCCCGCGCTGTCGATCGTCGAGAATTTCCGCCGCCTCCATCCGGATGCCAGCCTCAACCATGCCCATGCGGTGCTGGCGCGCTTTCTCTATCGCAACCAGGCGGCGCTGAAGCCGGTGCATGCGCTTTCCGGCGGCGAGATGCTGCGGGCCGGGCTTGCCTGCGTGCTGGGCGGTGCGACACCGCCGGGCCTGCTCATCCTCGACGAGCCGACCAACCATCTCGATCTCGATTCAATCGCGGCGATCGAGGCGGCCTTGCGCGAATTCGACGGCGCGTTGCTGGTCGCCAGCCATGATGCGGATTTCCTTGACGCCATCGGGATCGAACGTCGCATCCCCTTCCCGCTCGCTGGCGCGGCAACACCGTTTCCAGCATGATCCCGGCATGATTCAGCCCGTCAGCCCGCCCCGTCCCGCCGATCTGCTCGCCTGGTATGATCGTCATGCCCGCAGGCTTCCCTGGCGGACGCCGCCGGCCGAACGTCGCGCCGGAGTGAAGCCCGATCCCTACCGGGTCTGGCTTTCGGAGATCATGCTGCAGCAGACCAACGTCACGACGGTGAAGCCCTATTTCGAGGCGTTCCTCGCGCGCTGGCCGACGGTCGCCGACCTCGCGGCCGCGCCGACGGAAGACGTCATGAAGGCCTGGGCCGGCCTCGGCTATTATTCGCGCGCCCGCAATTTGAAGGCCTGCGCCGATGCCGTGGTGCGCGAGCATGGCGGCCGCTTCCCGGAAAGCGCCGCGGGCCTGCGGGAATTGCCGGGAATCGGCGCCTATACCTCGGCCGCCATCGCCGCGATCGCTCATGACGAGCCGGCCGCGGTCGTCGACGGCAATGTCGAGCGCGTGCTGTCGCGCGTCTTCGCCATCGAGACGCCACTGCCCGCCGCCAAGAAGGAAATCGGCGCGTTGCAGGCGCAGCTGACGCCGGAAAAGCGGGCGGGCGATTACGCACAGGCGATCATGGATCTCGGCGCCACGCTCTGCACGCCGAAGCGTCCCGCCTGTTCGCTCTGCCCGTGGGAGACCGGTTGCGTCGCCCATGCGCGCGGCACGGAAGAGCTTTATCCGCGCAAGGCGGCCAAGACCGACCGGCCGGAGCGTGCCGGAGCCGCCTTCGTCGCCATCCGCGCCGATGGCGCCATCCTGCTGCGCAAGCGGCCCGAGCGCGGCCTGCTCGGCGGCATGACCGAGGTACCCGGCTCGGACTGGATCCAGGGCTTGGAGCGATCCCAGGGACCGGAGGCGGCGCCGCTCGACGCCGACTGGCAACGCGTCGCCGTGCCCGTCATCCATGTCTTCACCCATTTCCGCCTGACGCTCGACATCTGGCATGCGCGCCTGCCGGACACCCATCCCGCCCCGGACGATTCCTGGTGGGCGAGCGCGGCGGAGCTGCCGCATGAAGCGCTGCCCAGCGTGATGAAAAAGGCGATCGAAGCGGCCGCCCCGGGAGCCACCCGCAAACGGAAATGACGGCCGGAAACCGGCCGTCATTCTTCCTGTCAGAGCGTCAACCTATTGCGGCGGCTGTTGCTGCTGCAGTTGGTCCAGTTGTTGCCGGATCATCCGCTGCGGCCGCTGGTTGTCGCCGCCCTGCTGGTCCGGCACGCACTGACCGCGACGGAAGGTGGTTCCATCGGGGCAATCCGGCCGCTTGCGTTCCGGCTGCTGGTTCCGTTGCGGCCGGTTGTCCTGCGGCGGCTGGCTATCCTGCTGGGGCCGGTTGTCGCGTTGGCGCTGCGGCTGCACGTCAATGCAGCGGCCGTTGCGCAGGCGCTGGTCCGGCCCGCATTCGACCGGCGCCGGCCGAGCCGGGCGATCCGGCTTCTGGACGTCGGTCGGTATGCAGCGGCCACGGCGCGAGATCGTCCCATCGGGGCAAGCCTGCTGGGGCGGATTGGACCGGACGTCGACGCAGCGACCATTGCGCAGGCGCTGGTCCGGGCCGCAGGCGGCGGGCGTGTTCCGGTCCGGGGTCTGGGCGTCGGTCGGCACGCAACGGCCGCGGCGCGAGATCGTGCCATCGGGGCACTGCTGCTGGGGGTTCTGGATGTCGACGCAACGTCCATTGCGCAGCCGCTGATCCGGCCCGCACTGGGCAGGCGCAGGACGAACCGGCTGGTCCGGATTCTGCACGTCAACCGGAACGCAGCGCCGTCCCTTGCGAACCTGGCCATCCGGGCATTGCGCGGCGGCAATCGGACGGCAGCGGCCATTGTCGGCCCGCTCCTGGCCGCGTGGGCAAGGCCTTGTGTCCGGCGGGGCAACGCAACGGCCGTTATTGTCGCGGATCTGCGGCGGACGGCAATCGCCCTGCGGCGGGACGCAGCGGCCATTGTTGTCGCGGATTTGCGGCGGACGGCATTCGCCTTGCGGGGGAACACACCGGCCGTTGTTGTCGCGCACCAGCGGCGGGCGGCACTCGCCTTGCGGCGGGACGCAGCGGCCATTGTTGTCGCGGATCTGCGGCGGACGGCACTCGCCTTGCGGCGGGACGCACCGGCCGTTGTTGTCGCGGATCAGCGGCGGACGGCACTCGCCCTGCGGCGGAACGCAACGACCGTTGAAGTCGCGCACCATCGGCGGGCGGCACTCGCCCTGCGGCGGAACGCAGCGGCCGTTGAAGTCCCGCACCATCGGCGGGCGGCATTCGCCCTGCGGCGGGACGCAGCGGCCATAGCGGTCCATGAACAGCGGCGGGCGGCAGCCGACCGGCGGCACGCAACGGCCGTTGCGATCCATGAACATGGGAGGACGGCAGCCCTGCGGCGGCAGGCAGCGACCGTCGCGGGTCATGAACATGTCCGGCGGGCAACGCTGCGGAATGCACTGGCCACGGACATAGATTTCGTCGCGCGGGCAGCCGCAATAGCCGTTGGGCAGCCGCACCAGGTCCGGCGGGCAGCGCCAGGGAATGCAGCGCCCGTCAACGAAGGTCTCGTAGCGCTCGCAATGCATCGGCGGGGGCAGGCATTCGCCCCGGATGCGGATCATGTCCGGAGGACAGCCTATGGCGACGCAATAGCCATCGCGGAAGCGCGTGCCGATCGGGCAACTGGGCGGCAGCAGGCAAGCGTCACCGACGAGGAAAGTGCCGACCGGGCAGCCGAGCAGTACCGGCGGCGGCGGAGGCAGCGGTTCGGAGAAGCGCGGCGGTGGCGGCGGCGCCACGGCGCGGCGGCCGGGCGCAGGCGCAGCCTCGCAGGGCAGCGTGACGACGGCGCCCATGTGACCGGAGAAGGCGCTGTCGCCCGGCTTGTCACCATAGGCGATGAACCAGCTGTTGGTCGGCGGGGCGTTGGTGGGCAGCACGAGTTGCGTGTCGTTGCCCTGCAGGCCGTCGACGGGTTCGACGGACGGAGCGTCGCCGAGCAGTTGCTCGCCCGTGGACCAGAGCGTGACGGCGCAGGCGTTCATCTGCATGCGGCCGCTGGAATCATAGCCGCGGCCGAGCGCTACGCCGCCATCGGCATTGCGGTAATCCGGCAGCAGGCCAACCGCATATTGCTCCGGCATGGGCAGCCAGAGACCGGGCTCGGAATCCGGCTGCGCCTTCGGCCGGAAGCGCAGCACGCGGCTGTTGCCGCCCTCCGCCACATTGGTGAAATCATAGGCGCCAGTCGGCGGTGCGCGTTCGGCCGCATAGAGCAGGCCGCGATTGTCGAAGGCGATGGAGGAGACCTCCATGCCGGGTCCGAGCACGTCGACGGCGGTCTCGAAGCGCGCGTCGCGGGCGAAGGAGCCGTCGCGGTTGATGCCGACCGACCAGATCTCCGGTCCGGCGGCGACGGAATAGAACAGGCGGTCGCCATGGATCGCGAGCGCGAAGACCAGCCGCTCCGGATCGGCGAAGCCCCAGGTCGCGGGCTGTTCGGTATCGAAGGACTGGCTGGCGATATCGACGCGGACCGGCGTCAGCGGCGCTTCGGCCAAGCCGTTGGCCGGGCGCGCTTCCGTGCCATGGTCATAGGTGCCGCGATCGGCGCCATCGAGGCTGAGCTTGTGGATCAGGCCCGTCGCGCGGTCGGCGACGAAGATCTGCTGGCTGCGCGGGTCGTAGGCAAGACCGCCCAGCGAGGCGGCGGCATTGGCGCCTTCATCGCCGATATTGGCGAAGAGCGCGACCTGGCCGGTCGTGCCGTCGACGCGCCAGATCGAGGTCGGGCCGCCGCGCTGCTCGGCCGGGCCGAACTGGTTGGGCAGGAAGCTGGCGCCCTGCAGGCCGTGCAGCAGGCGCTTGAAGCCGCCGCCGGCCGCATCGGCAAGGCCGATCGACAGGCCATAGGCCGAGGTGGCGGCGAGATAGATCGAAGGCGCCGGCGCATCGTCGAGCGCGACGCCGAAGACCTGGCCGACCTGTCCGGCCTTGACGGTAAAAGGCTTGGCCGCTTCGGACAGCCCGCCCTGCGCGCCGAGCCGGGACACGTCGATGACGCGGGCGGAGGGGCCATCGGCCGGGATGACGAGGTAATCGAGCGGGTCGGCGCCGCTGGGCGCCTGCCCCGCCGCCGTGCCGGAGAAGCCGGTGACAACAGCGTCCTCGGGGCCGACGATCGCCTGTTGCTGCTGCGCCTGCGCGGGTGCTGCGGCAAAGCCCATGCCGGCCGCCAACAGCAAAAAGGCGCCCGATAGGCGCCGTGTCCACATCCCTGAACGGGAAATAGCCGATCCCGCGCCAGCCACCCGCCGCGCCGCCTTCAAGCCCGTAAGCATGGTCGCCTCTCCCGGAACAGCATCCCGTGGCGAAGGTCGCGGCGAAGGAGGGAAGAGAAGAGCCGCGGTCCCAGACACGAAACAAGCTAATCTTCTTTGGCCGAAATCTACGCCACGGCAGAACTTCCAGCCAGCGGGAACATTATTAAGGCATGCGAAATTGTCAGTGACCGCCTTCACAGGGTCAAGAAGATGGTGAGGGTGGTTGCGAACCTACGATTCCAGGACGCGAGGAGCACCCGCCCGTGAGCGAAATCCAGCACATCGTCTTCGATATCGGCAATGTCTTGCTGCGATGGGATCCCGAGATCCCTTTCAAGCGGCTGATCCCGGACGACGCGACCCGGCAACAGTTCCTCGCCGAGGTCTGCACCCCGGACTGGAACCTGGAGCAGGATCGCGGCCGCCCCTGGCAGGACGGCGAAGCGGAGCTGGTGACCCGATTTCCCGAGCATGAGGCGCTGATCCGCGCCTGGAGGGCGCATTGGCACGAAATGGTGCCCGGCTCGCTGGAAGAGACGACGGTGATCCTGGACGAGTTGATCTCGAGCGGCCATGACGTCACCGCCTTGACCAATTTCGCCGAGGACACCTTCACGGAGGCGCAGGAGCGCTTTCCCTATCTGCGCCTGTTTCGCGGCGTCACCGTTTCCGGCCGCGTCGAACTGGTAAAGCCCGATCCCGAAATCTACCGGCTACATGCCGACACGTTCGGCCTGGCCCCGGCCGCGACGCTGTTTTTCGACGACAACGCGGCCAATGTCGAAGCGGCGCGGGCGGCCGGCTGGAAGGCCGAACGCTTCATCGACGCGGCGACGATGCGCGCCGATCTCGCCCGCCACGGCATCACGGTCTCCTGACGCGCCCTCTTCCCGTCTCCCTCCCATCCAGCCCGCTTGACACCTTCGCATCTCATGTAACATTATTTGTTTCATGAGACACGACAGCAGACTTTCGGGCGTCCTGCACGTCCTCCTTCACATGCTCGAGGCCGGCGAACCGATCACCTCTGAGCACCTTGCCGAGATGATGTCGACCAATCCGGTCGTCGTCCGCCGCATCATGGCTGGACTGCGCGATGCCGGCTTCGTCCATTCGGAAAAGGGCCATGGCGGCGGCTGGACCGTCACCTGCGACCCCGCCCAGGTCACGCTCGACGACATCTATGTCGCGCTCGGCTCGCCGCCGGTCTTCGCGCTCGGCCACCGTTCCGAAAACCCGGCCTGCCTCGTCGAGCAGGCCGTCAACGCCTCGCTGGAGAGCGCCTTCCACGATGCCGAGCAGCTTCTGCTGAAGCGCCTCGGCGAGGTGACGCTTGCCGCCCTCTCCGCCGATTTCCACCAGCGCTACCTCGCCAAGCGGGGCACGAAGAAGGACATCAGCCATGCCGTATGACGCCATCATCATCGGCGGCAGCTATGCCGGCCTTTCCGCCGCCATGCAGCTCGCCCGCGCCCGGCGCTCCATCGCCGTCATCGACAGCCACACGCCGCGCAACCGCTTCGCCGCCGCCTCGCATGGCTTCTTCGGCCAGGATGGCGCCGCGCCCCGCGCCATGATCGCCCAGGCGCGCGAAAAGCTTCTCGCCTATCCGAACGTGCATTTCGTCGACGGCACGGCGATCCATGCCGAGGCGGTCCCCGCCGGCTTCGCCATCGATCTCGGCCAGGGCGACAGGCTCGAAGCCGCCAAGCTGGTGCTGGCCTTCGGCGTCGTCGACGAGCTTCCCGACCTTCCGGGCCTGGCCGGCAAATGGGGCAAGTCGGTGCTGCACTGCCCCTATTGTCACGGCTACGAGTTCAAGGGGCAGCGGCTCGGCGTGCTCAACGTCATGGAGAAATCGGTGCATCAGGCGCTGATGATCCCGGACTGGGGTCCGACGACCTTCTTCGTCCATGGCGGCGCGATGCCGGATGCCGAGACGGTGGGGAAGCTCCGCCGCCGCGATGTCGCGATCGAACCGGCAAAGGTCGTGGCCCTGGAGGGAACGGAGACGGATCTTTCCGGCGTGCGTCTTGAGGATGGGCGGGTGATCGAGCTTGATGCGCTCTTCACCGGCTCGCGCACGCGAATGGCGAGCGGAATCGCCGAGCAGCTTGGCTGCGCCTTCGAGGAAGGCATGCTGGGCCCCTTGATCCGCACCGACGCCATGAAGATGACGACGGTGCCGGGCGTCTATGCCGCCGGCGACATTGCGCGCGGCATGCACAATGCCACCTTTGCCTCGGCCGACGGCGTCATGGCCGGCACGGCCGCGCACCAGGCGCTGATATTCGAACCGCTGGCGGCCTGATCCGGGATCGGATCCAGGACGCCAGCGGCTTGTCAGGACACCGCGAGACCCGAGGGCCTCGCGGCGTCGGCTCAGCCTCCGGCTGCAGCCAGTTCATCGCGGACGATCTTCCGGAGATCGTCGATCGAGGTCAGTCGGCCATTGTGGTGGACGTGCCAGAACGTCCAGCCATTGCAGGCATCGAAACCCTGCACCAGCGCGCCGACCCGGTGGATCGAGCCCATCATGGCGCCGGATTCGAGCGAGGCGTCGGCCCGGACGCGGGCCTGATGGCGGCCCCGTGAATCCGTGAGCACGGCGCCCGGTACGATCAGGCCGCGCTCCAGCAGTGTGCCGAACGGAATGCGCGGCTCGGAGCGCTTGCCCTTGAGCAGTTCGAGGGCCGCGGCCGGCGCGGTCTCGACGGCATCGATGCGGGCCTGGGCCGCGTCGATATAGGCCTGCTCACGCTCCACGCCGACGAAATGACGGCCGAGGCGCTTGGCGACGGCGCCGGTCGTGCCCGAGCCGAAGAACGGATCGAGGATGACGTCGCCGGGCTTCGACGAGGCCAGCATCACCCGGGCCAGCAGCGCTTCCGGCTTCTGCGTCGGATGAACCTTGTGGCCGTCGCCATCCTTCAGGCGCTCGCCGCCGGTGCAGATCGGCAGCAGCCAGTCGGAACGCATCTGGACGTCGTCGTTGAAGGCCTTCATGGCCTCATAGTTGAAGGTGTATTTCGAGCCCTGCCCGCGCGAGGCCCAGATCATGGTCTCATGCGCATTGGTGAAGCGCTTGCCGCGGAAGTTCGGCATCGGGTTGGCCTTGCGCCAGACGACGTCGTTCAGGATCCAGAAGCCGAGATCCTGCAGCATCGCGCCGACGCGGAAGATGTTGTGGTAGGAGCCGATGACCCAGAGCGCGCCATCCGGCTTCAGCACGCGGCGCACCGCCAGCAGCCAGGCGCGGGTGAAGGCGTCATAGGCCTCGAAGCTGTCGAACTTGTCCCAGTGATCATCGACCGCGTCGACGACCGAATGATCCGGACGGGTCAGACCGCCCTCGAGCTGCAGATTGTACGGCGGATCGGCAAAGACGAGATCGACCGACGCGGAAGGCAACTTCTCCAGCGCGGCAATGCAATCGCCCTTGATGATGGTGTCGAGCCAGGGTGCCTGGTTCGCGACCTCGATCGGCTTCCGCGCAAGTGCCTTCATTTCCCAACTCCCCAACGCAACGAAACATGCGCCTATGGTTAGCGAACAGGGTGAAGGACCCGTTACGAAGCATGGTTAATCAATTGTAAGCGCACGAAATTGCACGTTTTTGCCGGCTTCGACATCGTTTCGCCGAAAGTCTTGGTTTATGGTTCGGCGTCGAAAGGGCCCGGCGCCGGGCCGCACCATCGAGGCCATCATGATCCGCGGTTTTCTTGCCCTGCCGGCTGCGCTGGCTCTTCTTTGCGCGACCAGCGTCAGCGTGCTCGCCGACGACGTGATGCTCGTGATCGACGCATCCGCCTCGATGGCCGGAAAGCTCGGCCGCGACCGGAAAATCGATCTCGTCGCCGATAGCGTCGAGACCGCGGTCGCCGATTTCCCGACGGAAGCGCGCATCGGCGTGCTCGCCTTCGGCGCCAAGAGCAAGACCAGCTGCACCGATGCAGAAGTCGTCGCTCGGCCCCAGCGCAACAACAACGAGATCGTTGCCGCGGCCGCCGCCAAGCTGCAGCCGCGCGGCAAGGCGCCGCTCGCCGTCGCGGTCGAGCGCGCCGCCAACGCGCTCGACTACAAGAAGGAGCGCGCCACCGTCATCGTCTTCGTCGACAAGGTCGAGGCCTGCGATGCCAATCCCTGCGTGCTGGCGGAATCGCTGGCCGAGCGGGCAAAGGACCTGACCGTCGAGGTGATCGGCCTCGGACTCGACGACAAGGACATCGAGAGCGTCGCCTGTCTCGCCGAGAAGACCGGCGGCAAGTTCATCAACGCCAAGGACGGCACCGACGTGGCCGGCGGCCTCGCCGCGGCCCTCGCCTCGGCCAAGGCGCCGCCGCCCAACCTGCCCTCCGCCCATATCGAAGCGCCGGCCAAGGTGATCCAGTCGGCCGTCTTCGACGTCGCCTATGACGGCCCCAAGGCCAAGGGCGACCGGGTGCAGATCGTCTGGCCGGGCCTGCCGGCGGGATCGGAAATCCGCAGCGTGCTGGTCGCCAAGGACGGCAAGATCCGCAAGCTGCGCGCCCCGGCCGAACCCGGAACCTACGAGATCCGCTATTACCATCCCGAGCTCAACGTCATCCTGGCGACGCAGTCGATCGAGGTCGATGTCCGTCCGACCACGGTCACCGCACCGGACCGCGTCGGCGCCGGCGCCCCCTTCAGCGTCGCCTGGTCCGGACCGGCCGCCGCTTCGGATGTGATCGAGATCGCGCCGGAGGCCGCCAGCACGAAGCTCGCCGCGATCAGCGTGAACAAGGACGGCCGCGCCCTGACCTTCACGGCGCCGATCGCGCCGGGACGCTACGAAGTGCGTTACCGCTCGGCCGCCGACCAGACGATCGCCGCCAAAGCCGGCTTCACGGTCGATGCGCCGTCCGCGTCGCTGAACGGCCCGGCAACCGCCAGGCCCGGCAGCGAGATCAAGGTCGACTGGAAGGGCCCGGCGGCTCGTTTCGACGACGTCGTCATCGCCCGCGCCGAGATGCCGGCCGGCGAGCATGTCACGCTGGCGCGCATCCGTCCCGACCGGCCGACCGTCGCGATCACCGTGCCCGCCGAGCCCGGCAGCTACGAACTGCGCTACATTGCCGGCGACGGCACGGCAATCTTCGCCCGCGCGCCTCTCACGGTGCGCTAGAGGCCGCAACCGGGCCCTTTTTCAGCGCGGATCGGAACGAGACAGTTTCGCCGCGATCTGATAGAGAGCCCGCGTATTTGACCGGCGAGATCGCGTCTTGCACCCGATCCCGCCCTCGCCCTGTCCTGCAACGCGCGATCCACGTCCGAACCATTCGCGACGCTTCGAGATCCGCTCAGACTGACCGGAAGGTCCTTCATGCTTGTTCTTTTCGATTGCGACGGAGTGCTCGTCGATTCCGAAATCATCTCCTCGCGCGTCGACAGCGAGCGGCTCGCTGGCATCGGCTACGACATTTCGGTCGAGGAAATGTCGCACCGCTTCGCCGGCCTCACCTGGGACCGCATCTCCAAACTGATCGAGGCGGATCTGGGCCACGCGCTGCCCGAGAACTTCCATGAGGAGACCAACAAGGAGCTCGACCGCCGGCTCGCCAAGGACCTGCAGATCATCCCCGGCGTGCAGGAGATGCTCGATGCGCTCGACTACCCGCGCTGCATCTGCTCCAACTCCTCGCCCGAGCGGCTGAAGATCTCGCTGACCAAGACCGGGCTCTACGATCGCTTCCGCCCCTACATCTTCTCGGCCGTCGCCGTCCGTAACAAGCAGCCGAAGCCGTCGCCCGACGTCTACCTGCATGGCGCGGCCGAATTCGGCGTCGACCCCAGGGACTGCATCGTCATCGAGGACTCGACCCACGGCATTCATGCGGGCCGCGCGGCCGGCATGCGCGTGGTCGGCTTCACCGGCGGCACCCATTCCTGGCCCGGCCATGCCGACGCCCTGACGGCTGCGGGCGCCATCACGGTCATCAACCGCATGCGCGACCTGCCGGCCACGATCGAGGCGCTCGCCGCCTGGCACCCCGAAGACGTCTGATCGGCGGGAGTTCGACGTGACCGACACGCAGTCGCCCGCTTTCGTGCCTTTGCTGGCCGCCAAGCGCTCGCCGGCGCAGATCGTGGTGCTCGTCGCCTGTGGGGCGCTGTTCCTCGCGGCGTCGTCCTACATCGCAGTGCCGATGGTGCCGGTCCCGGTGACGATGCAGACCTATGCGGTCATGCTGGTCGGCGCGCTGGCCGGCTGGCGCTACGGGGCGCTGATCGTGCTGGTTTGGCTGGCAGCCGGCCTCGCCGGCCTGCCGGTGCTTGCCGGCGGTGCCGGGGGCCTCGCGCCCTTCACCGGGCCGACCGCCGGCTATCTCGCAAGCTTCCCCTTCGCCGCCGCCTTCTGCGGCTGGATCGCCGAGCGCGGCTGGACAAGGCGGATCGCCTGGTCCTTCGCGGGCTTCCTGCAGGCGCAGGCGATCTGCCTGGTACCGGGCGCGCTGTGGCTTTCGACCTTCGTCGGCCCTGCCAAGGCCCTGGCGTTCGGCGTCACGCCGTTCCTGGTCGGCGCGGTGATCAAGGCGGCGCTCGCGGTCTGCACCCTCGTCGTCATCGGAAGGCTCGCCGGCGGGCGTGCCTCGGCGCCTTGACCGTCCGGCTGCGCGCCCATCACCTGCTCTGCATGCTGACCTATGTCGGCAAGGGCTACACGCCGGCCTTCTGCACCAATTACGACGCGATCACGACGCGGCTGACACGCGGCGAGGATATCGAGATCGTTGCCGGCCCGGACGATGTCTGCGCGCCCCTGCTTTCGACGGACGACCCGCATTGCCACAATGACAGCGTGCTGGTCCGCGACGCGGAGGCCGCGGCGGCTGTCTCCGCCCTCCTGGAAACGCCGGTCTCCGACGGCTTCCGCCTGTCGCTCGATGCCATGACGCTTACCCGCTTCCAGGCCGCCTTTGCCGCCGGCACGACGCGGACGGCCTGCGGAGGCTGCGAGTGGTCAGCGCTCTGTGACAGCGTCGCCGCCGGCGGGTTCCGCGGCACCCGCCTGTCAAAAACCTGAGCGTTATCCGGTGGGTGGCGTGACCGGGCTTCGCCGCAGCCGCATGAAGAACCGCCATCGCTCCAGCCGCCGCCAGCCGCTCCAACGTAGCCGCACGCGCACGCGGGCATCGGATGCGTCGAACTCGCCGGAGAACCGCCGGGCACGCGGTGGCGCGCCGGTCCTCGGCCCCAGCACGCGGTCAAAGCCGATCGCGTCGCGGCCCGGCAGGTCGCGCACGGCGGGCGGCCGGAAATAGGGCATCATTCCGCAGCGCCAGGCGATCTCGTCGGCCGTCAGATCCGACGAGACGACGAACGACTTGGCCGGAACCACCTTCACATAGGATGCCGCGGCCTCGTCCTGTGGACGGGCGTCGATCCTGCCCTCCAGGAAGGCCGGAATCTGATCGACCAGCCTGGCGGCGGCATGGGCGAGCGCGACGGCATAGCTGTCCGCGGGCGGCTCCTTCGGAAAGGCTACCGGCGTCTGCGCGACGATCGCGCCCGTGTCGAAATTGGAGTCGAGCAGATGCAGCGTCGCCCCTGCCGCATCCGTCGCACGGTCAAGGATCATGCCCGGCAGCGGCGTCGGCCCCCGGTAGCGCGGCAGCAGCGAGGGGTGGATGTTGAAGGCGCGGCCGGGAAAGAGATCGAGCAGGTCGGGCGGAATGAGATGATGGAAATAGGCCGAGATCAGCACATCGGCCCTCGCCTCTCGCGCCAGCCGCACCCGGTCCGGATAGAGGCGGAGGCTCGGGACCTCAATGATCGGCACCCCCGCCGCCCTCAGCTGACGGCCGATCGACCATTGCGGCGCGACCCGTCCGAGCTTCCGGTCGAATCGCCAGAGGTCTTCCTTGCCCGAGGCCGTCCAGAAGGCCGCGATCGTGTGGCCGTTGGCCAGCCAGCGCGCGACGATCGCCGCCGGGGCAACCGACGGGCTACCCAGTAAAAGTGCCGTCAGGGCCAAGCGAGCCCCCTTCCGGTCCAGGAACCAGCGGCTTCGCGAGCCGCCGGTTTACACAACGGCAACGCACCGTTACCGTTGCGCTACCGAAGCAGGAGCACAGTATGACACCGATCCGCAAACCCTACGCCAAGCCCGTCCTGACGAAGGGCGAAGCGCTGGGCGCCATCGCCGCGGTCTTGGCCCAGAGCAACGGCAAGAGCTGACGCTCTATTCCGCCGCGGCCGCCTCCACCCACGGCTCCGGCTTTTCCCATTTGAGCTTGGGCGAACGCGCAGCGCGCGTCTCGTCCAGGCGGCGGCGCGGCGCATAGCGTGGCGCCTGCTGGAAGCGCTCCAGTTCTCCGGCCTTCGCCCTCATCACCAGATCCCGCAACGTCGCGATGAACAGGTCCAGCGAGGCCTTGGATTCCGATTCCGTCGGCTCGATCAGCATCGCGCCATGCACGACGAGCGGGAAATACATCGTCATCGGGTGATACCCCTCGTCGATCATCGCCTTGGCGAAATCGAGCGTCGAGACGCCGGTGCCTTCCAGGAAGGTGTCGTCGAACAGCACCTCATGCATGCAGGTGCGGTCCCCCGAAGGCTGGCTCATCAGGTCGCGCAGGCCGGCGCGGACATAGTTGGCGTTGAGCACGGCATCCTCCGACGCCAGCTGCACGCCGTCCGAGCCATGCGACAGCATGTAGGAAAGCGCGCGGACGAACATGCCCATCTGGCCATGGAACGCCGTCATGCGGCCAAAGGGCGTCTCTCCCGGCAGCAGCGCTTCGTCGCTCTCGACGAGAACCGGGCCGTCCTCCCGGCCCGTACGAAGGGCAGCGGCGCGAAGGCCGCGAGACGCTCGGAGAGGACGACAGGACCCGCGCCCGGACCGCCGCCGCCATGCGGCGTGGAGAAGGTCTTGTGCAGGTTGATGTGCATCGCGTCGACGCCGAGATCGCCGACCTTGGCCTTGCCGACGATGGCGTTGAAATTGGCGCCGTCGCAGTAGAAATATGCGCCCGCCGCATGGATCGCCGCGGCGATCTCGACGACGTCGCGCTCGAACAGGCCGCAGGTGTTCGGGTTGGTCAGCATGATCGCGGCGACATCGGGCGAGAGCAGCGCCTTGACCGCCTCCGGCGCAACGGTGCCATCCGGCCTAGCGGGGACGGTGACGACCTTGAAGCCGATCAGGGCGGCGGTGGCCGGATTGGTGCCATGCGCCGATTCCGGCACCAGCACGATGTTGCGCGTCTCGCCCTTGGCGGCGATGGCGGCCTTGATCGCCATCATGCCGCAAAGCTCGCCATGCGCGCCGGCCTTGGGCGACAGGGCGACCGAGGTCATGCCCGTCATCTCGAGCAGCCAGCGGCCAAGCTCGGCCATCAGTTCGACCGCGCCGCCGACCGTCGAGAGCGGCTGCAGCGGATGCACGTCGCCGATGCCGGGCAGTCGCGCCATCTTCTCGTTGAGGCGCGGATTGTGCTTCATCGTGCACGAGCCGAGCGGATAGAGGCCGCTATCGATGGAGTAGTTCTTCTGGCTGAGGCGCACATAGTGGCGCATCGTTTCCGGCTCGGAGAGGCCGGGAAGATCGATCGGCTGCTGGCGGGCGAGCTTGCCGAGGCGCGGCTTGAAGTCGGCGGGTTCGTCGAGATCGACGCCGGTGACGTCATGCCGTCCGACCTCGAACAGCAGCGCTTCCTCGATCTGAAGGGCGCGGTTGCCGGTGAAGGTATCAGGCAGGTCGGAGGTCGCTGCGGTGGCGGCGACGGTGGGGCGACCCTGGCTGTTCATGCTCATGCGAGCACCTCCGAAAGCGCGGCCACGAAGGCGGCGCGGTCATCATCCGTGTTCACTTCGGTCGAGGCGACGATCAGCAGATCGGCGAGTTCGGCCTTGCCGGGCTCGAGCCTGGAGACCGGCACGCCGGCGAGCACGCCCTTGGCCACCAGCTTCTCGACGATATCGGCGGCGTTGCCCGGCAGGCGGATGGTGAACTCGTTGAAGAACGAGTCATTCAAGAGACTTACGCCCGGCAGCGCAGAAAGCGATTCAGCGAGCTTCACCGCATTGGCGTGATTGACCCGCGCCAGCCGCGCCAGGCCCGTCTGGCCGAGAAGCGTCATATGGATCGTGAACGCCAGGGCGCAAAGCCCTGAATTCGTACAGATATTCGAGGTCGCCTTGTCACGGCGGATGTGCTGCTCGCGGGTCGACAAGGTCAGCACGAAACCGCGCCGGCCTTCCGCGTCGACCGTCTCGCCGCAGAGCCGGCCCGGCATCTGGCGGACGAACTTTTGACGCGTGGCGAACAGGCCGACATAGGGGCCGCCGAAGGAGAGCGCGTTGCCGATCGACTGGCCTTCGCCAACGACGATGTCGGCGCCCTGCGCGCCGGGCGGTTCGATCAGGCCGAGCGAAACCACCTCGGTGAAGACGGCGATCAGCAGCGCGCCGACCTCATGCGCCTTCGCCGCGATCGGCGCGAGATCGATCAGGTGGCCATAGACGGAGGGCGACTGCACGACGACGCAGGACGTGTCGGCATCGATTGAGGCGAGAATGTCCTCGGTCGCGTCGGGATCGGCCGGCAGCGACAGGACCGTATCCCCGGCCATGGGCGAGAGCGATTCGACGACGGCGCGATAGTGCGGGTGCAGGCCGCCGGAGAGCACGGCCTTCTTCCGCTTGGTCAGGCGATGCGCCATCAGCACGGCTTCGACCGTCGCGGTGGAGCCGTCATACATCGAGGCGTTCGCCACCTCCATGCCGGTCAGATGCGCGATCTGGGTCTGGAATTCGAACAGGACCTGCAGCGTGCCCTGGGTGATCTCCGGCTGATATGGCGTGTAGGCGGTCAGGAACTCCGAACGCTGGATCAGGTGGTCGACGGTCGCCGGCACATGGTGCTTGTAGGCTCCGGCGCCGACGAAGAACGGCACCGAGGACGCCGAGACGTTGCGGGCCGAAAGGCGGCCGAGCGTGCGCTCGACGGACATTTCTCCGGCCGCCTTGGGCAGGTCCAGCCCGTGGACGCGAAGGTCCTTGGGAATATCGGCGAACAGATCGTCGATCGAGCCGACGCCGATCGACGCCAGCATCGCCTGCCGGTCGGCATCGGAATGGGGAAGATAGCGCATTGCCTGGTCTTTCCTTCACCTCTCCGCTCGCGGGAGAGGTCGACGGCGCCGCCGTCGGGGGAGGGTTTCGGGGCGGTCGTTCGGCTACAGGGTCTCGACGAACGCCCGGTAGGCGGCCTCATCCATCAGGCCGTCCAGTTCGCTGGGCTCGGTCAGCGTCAGCTTCAGGAACCAGCCGTCGCCTTCGGCGGCGTCGTTGATCATGGCGGGCGACTTTTCCAGGGCGTCATTGACGGCAAGCACGACCCCGGAGACGGGGGCGTAGACGTCGCTGGCCGCCTTGACGGACTCGACCACCGCCGCGTCATCGCCCTTAGCGAAAGTTTTGCCGACTGCGGGAAGCTCGACATAGACGACGTCGCCCAGTTGCGACTGCGCGTAGTCGGTGATGCCGACATAGGCCGCGTCGCCATCGATGCGGACCCACTCGTGATCCCTGGTGAAATAGCTGGTCATGGTGATCTTCCCTGGAAGGTGCCGTTCAGGCTTGCTTGCGGAAATAGCGGTGGGGAACGAAAGGCATGGCGACGACGGATGCAGCAAGATCCTTGCCGCGCACCACCAAAGTCACCGGCGTGCCGGGCGCGGCATGATCGGCCGCGACATAGCCCATGGCGACGGGGCCGCCGGCCGTCGGGCCGAAACCGCCCGAGGTGACGATGCCGATGGTGGTGCCGGCGGCATCACGGATCTCGGTGCCCTCGCGGGCGGGCGCCCTGCCCTCGGGCTTGATGCCGACGCGCAGCCGCGCCGGACCGGAGGCGAGTTCGCCCAGGATGCGCCCGGCGCCTGGAAAGCCGCCCTCGGCGCGACGGCGCTTGGCCAGCGCGAAGCCGAGATCGGCCTCGACCGGCGAGGTCGCCTCGTCGATGTCGTGGCCATAGAGGCAGAGGCCGGCTTCGAGCCGCAGCGAATCGCGCGCGCCGAGCCCGACCGGTTCGACCTCGGGTTCGGCCAGCAGCGCGCGGACCAGCGCCTCGGCGTCGGCCGACCGGACGGAGATCTCGTAGCCGTCCTCGCCGGTATAGCCAGAGCGGCTCAGATGGCAGTCGATGCCGTCGACGACGAAGCGCGCCGCCGTCATGAAGCCCATTCCGGCCGCTTCCGGGCAATGGCGCGCCATCACCTCGGCCGCCTTCGGCCCCTGCAGCGCCACCAGCGCCAGGTCGTCGGCCGGCTCCAGCGTGACGCCCTCGGGCAGGTTGGCGGCGATATGGGCGTAATCGATCGTCTTGCGGCCGGCATTGACGACCAGATAGAGCGTGCCGTCCTCGTTGGGATCGGCGGAACGCGTGACCATCAAATCGTCGATGATGCCGCCTTCCGGCGTCGTCAGCAGCGTGTAGCGGATCCGGCCGGGCGCCAGCGCCTGGAATTCGCCCGGCGTCAGCGCCTCGAGCGCGCGCGCCGTCGTCGCATGATCCGGGCCGACCAGATAGGCCTGCCCCATATGCGAGACGTCGAACAGGCCCGCGCTTTCGCGCGTCCAGTTATGTTCGGTGAGGATGCCCTTGGGGTATTGCACCGGCATCGCATAGCCCGCGAAGGGCACCATGCGGGCACCGAGTTCGCGATGGAGGCCGGCAAGCGGCGTCTCGAGCAGAAGGTCCGTATCGGCCTGTTCAGCCATGCACCAGAATCCTCGACAGGGTCCAAATGGCACGGGCAGGCCCAATCTGGCCTGTTCCGCGCCCCCTCTGTCTGAGAACCTGAGAGATTTCCCACGCTTGGCCGTAAGGCAAGCGCGGCTACTCCTTCGGTGAGCCCTTGCCTGATGATGGCAAGAAGCTGCTTTCCAGAGCGTCGCCGACCGTCCGGTCCGTTGGCCTGAGAGTTTCCGGGGCGGTTGCTCCTTCGGCGCCGACGGGGCTTTCACCCCTTCGGTCTCTCCCGGCGGTCGTTCAGCCGGCGACCATGGTCGCCGACTCGACAGGATCGCGACACGGATCCTGTCTGGCTCGTTAGTGGCGGATACCGGGCATGCCTGTCAATCGACGGAATGCCCGGAGCTGCCTCAATACTGGACAAATGCCAGAAGCCGGACCCGGAGCCCGGCTTCGGAGACCGCCCTTAGCTGCGACCCTTGCCGCCCGCCGCACGCTCGTCGAAGCCGACATAGACGTGGAAGTCGGTGTTGTTTTCCGACAGCGGCACGGTGATCGATTCGTCGATGCGCGAGAAGTCAGACGCGAAGGTCGGGGCCGACAGGACGACCGGCAGCTTGACCAGGTCGGATTTCAGCACCTTGTCGCGGCCTTCCATGACCACGATGCGAATCGGCACGTTGATGGTCTGCGCCTTGCCGGCCGGACCGGAGGCGACGCGGCCCTTGATTCCGAGCTTGATGTTGACGCCACCCTCGACCTTGCGGCATTCGCGCGCCGTGTCGATGATCGTCGCCTGATAGACGACCGGCGGGTTGGCGCCCGTCAGCGGATCCGGCTTGCCGGCCGCGAAAACCTTGAATTCCTCGGTCCCCGGCTTGATTGCTACCGGCGGACAGTCGACGTCGGCGCCGAAATTCGCCGCCGAAACGATCGTCGCATTCTGCAGGTTCTTGTTCGGCGCGCCGAAGATCGCGTTGTTGACGACGTTGCCGCCGCCGGACGAACCATCGGCGACGCTCGAGCAAGCGGAAACCAGGCCAGCCAAGGTGGCGACCGATAGAAGAGCCATGAGGCGGCGCGGCCCAGCCGAGCCACCGAAAGAAGAACCATGCATCCCAATAATCCTCGACGCTGATGCGCGACGTCTATAACAGTCCGATTGATCTTTGGCGACTTAGTGGCCGACGGCCCGCCGCACCTTGCCCGCCGCATCACGCGAAGATAGGGTTGCAGCAAAGAGCGGCCGGCTACAAGTCCGGCCGCATGTGGAGGCGTTTCTTCCGTGAAATATGTAAGCACGCGCGGTCTTGCCCCCGCGCTCGGCTTCTCTGACGTTCTTCTGGCTGGGCTCGCACGCGATGGCGGCCTGTATGTCCCCGAGACATGGCCGGCATTTTCTTCCGAGAGCTTCGCGCGCCTGGCAGGGCGGCCCTATCATGAGGTTGCCTATGCGGTGATCCATCCATTCGTCGCCGGCGAAATCGCCGATGCCGATCTGGAACGGATGTGCACCGAGGCCTATGCGACCTTCCGCCATCCGGCGGTGGCTCCGCTCGTGCAGAGCGGGCCGAACAGCTTCATCCTCGAGCTGTTCCATGGGCCCACGCTGGCGTTCAAGGACGTGGCGATGCAGTTGCTCGCGCGGCTGATGGACCATGTCCTGGCCGAGCGCGGCCGTCGCGCCACGATCGTCGGGGCGACCTCCGGCGACACGGGCGGCGCTGCCATCGAGGCGTTCCGCGGGCGCAACGCGACCGATATCTTCATCCTGTTCCCGCATGGCCGCGTCTCGCCGGTGCAGCAGCGCCAGATGACGACGGTGCGGGACGCCAACGTCCATGCCATCGCGCTGGAAGGCTCGTTCGACGACTGCCAGACGATCGTGAAGGGCCTGTTCAACGACCACGGCTTCCGCGACCGCGTCTCGCTTTCGGGCGTCAACTCGATCAACTGGGGCCGCATCGTCGCCCAGGTGGTCTATTACGTCACCGCCGCGCTCTCGCTCGGCGCACCGGCCCGGGCGATCTCGTTCACGGTCCCGACCGGCAATTTCGGCGACGTTTTCGCCGGCTATGTCGCGAAGAAGATCGGCCTGCCGATCGACCGGCTGATTATCGCGACCAACACCAACGACATTCTCGCCCGCACGCTGGAAAGCGGCCGCTACGAGATGACCGGCGTGGTGCCGACGCAGTCGCCCTCGATGGACATCCAGATCTCGTCGAATTTCGAGCGCCTGCTGTTCGAGGCGACCGGCCGCGACGGCGACGGCGTGCGCCGCCTGATGGACAGCCTCGGCCAGTCCGGCGCATTCACCATGCCCGAGGCCGCGCTGGCCGGCATTCGCGGCGAATTCGCCGCCGGCTGCGCCAGCGAAGCCGAGACCGAGGCGACGATGCGCGACATGCTGGCCGCGACCGGCTATCTCGCGGATCCGCACACCGCGGTGGCGCTCGCCGTGGCGGCGCGCCAGCTGGATACGGGCTCGCCCATGGTCACGCTCTCGACCGCCCATCCGGCCAAGTTCCCGGCGGCGGTCGAACAGGCGACCGGCATCCATCCCGCCCTGCCGCTCTGGCTCGGCGACCTCATGCAGCGGGAGGAGCGCTTCACCGTTCTTCCCAACGATATCGGTGCCGTCGCCCGCTTCGTCGAAGCCCGCGCCCGCGCTCTCCACGAGAAGGTGTGAAGCATGGCTCTGGAAGCATTCCTCATGCCGGTGATCCGCGCATGACCGTGCAGGTGACCAAACTCAAGTCGGGTCTGACCGTCGCGACCCACGACATGAATCACCTGGAAAGCGCGGCCTTGGGCGTCTGGGTCGGCGCGGGCTCCCGCCGGGAAGAAACCTCGGAACACGGAATTTCCCACCTTCTCGAGCACATGGCCTTCAAGGGCACGCGCAAGCGGTCCGCGACCGACATCGCCGAGGAAATCGAGGCCGTCGGCGGCGAACTCAACGCCGCGACCAGCGTCGAGACGACCTCCTACTACGCCCGGATCCTGAAGCCGGACGCCGAACTGGCCGTCGACATTCTGAGCGACATCCTCTGCAATTCGGCCTTCGATACCGACGAGCTGAAGCGCGAGCAGCACGTCATCGTGCAGGAGATCGGCGCCTCGCTCGATACGCCGGAAGATCGCGTCTTCGATTTCTTCGTCGAGAGCGCCTATCCCAACCAGCCGATCGGCCGCACCATCCTCGGCACCGAGGAAACCGTGCGCCGGACGCGCTCGAGCGACCTCTCCTCCTATCTCGACCGCCACTATCACGGCCCGAACATGGTGCTGGCCGCGGCCGGCAATGTCGATCACGACGCCCTGGTCAAGCTTGCCGATGACCGTTTCGCCAGCCTGCCTTCGGCCGAGCTTTCGCAGAGCGAGCCGGCGCATTACCGCGGCGGCGAGATGCGCGAGACCCGCGACCTGATGGAAGCGCAGATCCTGCTCGGCTTCGAGGGCGTGCCCTACAAGTCCGAGGATTTCCACGCGGTCCAGATCCTCGCCTCGATGCTGGGCGGCGGCATGTCCTCGCGTCTGTTCCAGGAAGTCCGCGAAAAGCGCGGCCTCTGCTATTCGGTCTACGCCTTCCATTGGAGCTTCGCGGATACCGGCCTGTTCGGCATCCATGCGGCGACGGGCGGCGAGGACATCGAGGAGCTGATGCCGGTGATGCTCGGCGAACTCGAGCGCGCCAGCCTCGACGTTACCGAAGCAGAGCTTGGCCGAGCCCGCGCCCAGATGCGCGCCAGCCTGCTGATGAGCCTGGAGAGCCCGGCGGCGCGTGCCGGCCAGGTGGCCCGGCAGTTGCTCCTGTTCGGCCGCCCCATTCCGGTCGAGGAGATCGTCGCCCGCATCGACGACGTCTCCGTCACCCGGGTGCGCGACCTTGCGCAGCGCATCTTCACCGGCAGCGCGCCGACGGTCGCCGCGATCGGCCCCATCGACAAGCTGGTCGAGCATGGCAAGATCGCGGAGCGCCTGGGAGCGCCGCTCGCGGTCTGACGGATGGACGGACGGTTATGGCGGATCGGGGCATCCCGGCCGCCGGAACCGGGAATAAACGACCAGATCGATCCGGACGGATCCATCTGGAAGACAAGCAACGCGGATCGGGGGGCCCGGCGCGGCAAATGGAATTCTTGCGATCCGTCGTGCCGTTCCATCCCATGCCGGTGATCTCCACCGGCACCGTCGTCCTGCGCGCGCCCTCCATGTCCGATTTCGACGCCTGGTCGAGCCTGCGGGAACAGAGCCGCAGCTTCCTGGCGCCATGGGAGCCGCTCTGGCCGGCCGACGACCTCACGCGCGGCGCCTTCCGCCGGCGGCTGCGCCGCTATCACAGCGAGATGCGCGACAGCACCGGCTTCCCATTCCTGGTCTTCTCCACGGACGGGATGCAGCTCGTCGGCGGGCTGACGCTTTCCCATGTCGTGCGCGGCGTGACGCAGAGCTGCTCGCTCGGCTACTGGATGGGCGCCCCCTTTGCCGGCCGCGGCCTGATGACCGCAGCGGTCCGCGCCGTCATCCCCTTCGTTTTCGACACCTTGCGCCTGCACAGGCTCGAAGCCGCCTGCCTGCCCCACAACGCGGCATCCACACGCCTTCTCGAAAAAGCCGGATTCACCCGCGAAGGCTATGCGCGTCGCTATCTCTGTATCGAGGGTCGGTGGCAGGACCACCTCCTCTACGCGATCGTCAGCGATGATCCACGTCCTTGAGACACCGTGCTCCGTCGGGCCCCACCCGACCGGGCGAAAGGAACTGTTGCAAGCCTGTCACGCAGCCGAAAATTTCTTGTGCTGCCCCGGCCCGGATAGTACTGCTCGACTGCCTTCGGGCCTTGGAGGTTTGTTTGTTGCTTAACCGCTTCGTCGCCGCGGTCCTGTTCGTCCTGTTTGCGGTCGTCGGCACAGCCACGCACGTGCAGGCGCTCGATGCTGTCAACGTGCCGCTGGACGGCACGACGCTCGACCTGACCAAGGCCGTCGAACGCGCTTCCCGTGACCCGTCCGATCGCGTGCAGGTATCGACCGCGCCGGGCCCGGACGGCATCGTCCGCCGCATCGAAGTGCGCTCCAACGAAGCCGGCGGCACCTCCTACTGGGTCTCCTTCGCGCTCACCAACAATGGCGACGAGCAGATCGACCGCCTCCTGGTCGCGCCGCATTTCCGCCTCGCCAACTCCGGCCTGCTGATCCCCGATCTCGGCGCCTCGCGCATTGCCACCGTGACGCCGAGCCAGGGTTTCGCGCCGGAACGGCAGGCGAGCCAGGAAGCCGACGTCTTCCGCGTCACGCTCGATCCCGGCGCCGTCGTCACCTTCGTGGCGGAACTGCGCACCCCTGTCCTGCCGCAGCTCTATCTCTGGGATCCCGACAACTACAAGGACGCCATCAACAGCTACACGCTGTATCATGGCATCGTGCTGGGCATTTCCGGCCTGCTGGCGCTGTTCCTGACCATCGTCTTCGTGGTCAAGGGCACGGCGATGTTCCCCGCCACGGCGGGCCTCGCCTGGTCGGTGCTGATCTATCTCGCCATCGATTTCGGCTTCTGGAACAAGGTCATCCAGATCGCGCCTGGCGACGACAAGATGTGGCGCGCCTTCGCCGAGGTGCTGCTTTCGGCAACGCTGCTGATCTTCACCTACACCTATCTGAACCTGAACCGATGGCACGCCCGCTACAGCCACGCGACGATCGCCTGGCTGGTCGGACTGCTGATCCTGCTCGGCGTCGCCGTGTTCGAGCCCGGCATCGCTGCCGGCGTCGCCCGTTTCTCGTTCGGCCTGACGGTGACGCTGGGCTTCGTCGTCATCATCTACCTCGCGCTGCATCACTACGACCGCGCCATCATGCTGATCCCGACCTGGGTGCTGCTCATGGTCTGGATCCTCGGCGCCTATCTGACGGTGAACGGCAACCTCACCAATGACGTGATCCAACCGGCGCTGAATGGCGGCCTCGTGCTGATTGTGCTTCTGATCGGCTTCACGGTGATGCAGCATGCCTTTGCCGGCGGCTCGATCGCGCAGGGCGCCATCGGCGAGACGGAGCGCCGGGCGCTTGCGCTTACCGGCGCCGGCGACATCGTCTGGGACTGGGACGTCGCGCGCGACCGCATCTATACCGGCTCCGACGCCGAGGACCTGCTGGGCCTCAAGCACGGCGCGCTGGAAGGGCCTGCCCGCGACTGGCTCGACGTGCTGCATCCTTCCGACCGCGACCGCTTCAAGGCGACGCTGGACGCCGTCATCGAGCAGCGCCGCGGCCGCATCGCCCAGGATTTCCGCCTCCGCGCCGAGGACGGCCATTATCGCTGGTTCCACCTGCGAGCCCGCCCGGTTCTGGGCTCGGATGGCGAGGTCACGCGCTGCGTCGGCACGCTGGCCGACGTCACCGAGGAACGCACGGCCGAGGAACGGCTGCTTCATGACGCCGTCCACGACAATCTGACCGGCCTGCCCAATCGCGAGCTGTTCATGGACCGTCTGGCTTCGGCCGTGACGCGCACCCAGGCCGAAGGCGCCGCGCGCCCGTCGGTGTTCGTACTCGACATCGACCGCTTCAAGCAGGTCAATGACGGCTTCGGCCTGTCGGTCGGCGACTCGATCCTGCTGACGATCGCCCGCCGCCTGACCCGCCTGCTGAAGCCGCAGGACACGCTCGCCCGCATCTCCGGCGACCAGTTCGCCTTCCTGCTGATTTCCGAGAGCGAGCCCGAGCGCATCGCTGGCTTCGCCGATTCGGTTCGCCGCACGCTGCGCGCGCCGATCTCCTTCGGCGACAAGGAAATCTTCCTGACCGCCTCGATCGGCATCGCCATGCATGACAGCAAGCAGAGCGAGGCGGCCGAGATCGTCAAGGATGCCGAGATCGGCATGTATTACGCCAAGCGACTGGGCGGCGACCGCATCGAGGCATTCCGCCCAGCGCTGCGCCAGCACGGCGCCGACACGCTTACGCTGGAGGCGGATCTGCGCCGCGCCATCGGCCGCGAGGAGATCAAGGTTCTTTACCAGCCGATCGTGCGGCTGGAAGACAGGACCATCGCCGGCTTCGAGGCGCTGGTGCGCTGGGACCATCCCCAGCACGGCCGCATCCCGCCAGCGGAATTCATTCCGCTTGCCGAGCGCAACGGCCTGATCATCCCGCTCGGCCTGTTCGTGCTGGAACGCGCCGCCAAGCAGCTTTCCGACTGGCAGGAACAGCTCGGCCGCGACGTGCCGCTGTTCGTCTCGGTCAACATCTCGAGCCGCCAGCTGCTGCGCCACGACCTGATCAACGACGTGAAGTCGGTGCTGTCGCGCTCGGCCGTTACGCGCGGTTCGCTCAAGCTCGAGCTCACCGAGAGCCTGGTGATGGAGAACCCGGAATATGCGGCGCAGGTGCTGACCCGCATCCGCGAGCTGGGCGCCGGCCTGTCGCTGGACGATTTCGGCACCGGCTATTCGTCGCTGTCCTATCTCCAGCGCTTCCCCTTCGAGACCCTGAAGATTGACCAGAGCTTCGTCCGCGGGCCGTCCGCCAAGCAGAAGCGCGTGATTCTTCGCGCCATCATCGGCCTGGCGCATGAGCTGGAGATGGACGTCGTGGCAGAAGGCGCGGAGACGGAGGACGACGCGCTCGACCTCTATGATCTCGGCTGCGAATTCGCCCAGGGCTTCCTGTTCGGGCAGCCGATGACGGCCCCGGAAGCGGGCAAGCTGATCTTCCGCGAAGAAGAGGCGATGATCGCCTGAGGCGACGTCGCCCCAGGCCGGCGTTCCCGCCAGCTGTGGCAATCGATCAGGCGACCTGGCGCTCTGCCATGCCGGAAACATGCTCCAGCACCTGTTCGCGCAGCTGCATCAGTTCGGCGTCGTCCGTGACGCGGGCCAGGAGCTTCTGCTCGCGGTCGTAGAGCTGGCTGTGCCGCGACAGGCGCCGGGCAATGGCATCTTCGCCGAGCGGCGACAGGCCTTCGAACGAGCTGCCGCCGCCTTCGACGGCCACGCGGTTCAAGGCCCCTTCGTCCGGCACCAGCCGAAGCCGCGCGGCGATGGCCGCGCGATAGGCGGCGTCGACGACCCAGCGGTCGTAATAGACCCCGACATGGCCCGGCAGAAGATGGGTGTGGCCGAGAAATTCGCGCGCGTGCGATTTCCAGAGCTCGATCGAGTTCTGGAAATACTCGCCCGCCCGGTCCTTGCCATAGAGGACATGCATGCCGTTGCTCATGCGGATCCGGCTGGCAAACATGTTGAGCGGGTCTCGCAGCAGCAGGATGTGCTGACAGCGGCGCGGCCAGGGTGTGAAGATCGGCTTGTCGATCGGCCAGTCTTCCAGACTCACGCAAAGGCCGCGGGTAAGAAGCTTCCAACCGGTCTTGCGCAACATGCGGCGGACATAGCGACGGGCGCAAACGCGCGGAAACCAGTGCAAGAAGGCCTTGGTGGGAAACGGATCGCCGAGCAAGGCGGGCACCTGCTCGCGCTGCAGGATGTCGTTCATGAAGAAAGCGGACTCGGTCAGACCGCTCCAGTTGAGAACGACGTGGTTGCCGCTCCGCCTCATCCCGTGAAAAGCCCATGTCTGCATGGAAGCTGCCTCATCGTGCTGCCCCCACCCCAAACCAAAATGGGCAAGAATTATCGATAAGGCTACCAACCCATACACGTTTCCGTGAACGACTACACGCAAGCGGTTTGCCCTCACGGCGCTTGACAGCGCACCGCCCCATCCCTCTATTCCCGTCTCATGTCGCGGAACGAAAAACCCATGGCCGTCGCCCCCAAGCCACCGCTCGAAATCCTGCTTTGCGCACCACGCGGCTTCTGCGCCGGCGTCGATCGCGCGATCCAGATCGTCGAGCTGGCGCTGCAGCGTTTCGGTGCGCCGGTCTATGTCCGGCACGAGATCGTGCATAACCGCTATGTCGTCGACAGCCTGCGCGACAAGGGCGCGGTCTTTGTCGAGGAACTGGACGAGATCCCGGATGACGGCCAGCCGGTCGTCTTCTCCGCTCATGGCGTTCCGAAATCGGTGCCGGCCGACGCAACGGCGCGCCAGATGTTCTTCCTCGATGCCACCTGCCCCCTGGTTTCCAAGGTGCACAAGGAAGCGCAGATCCACTTCAAGCGCGACCGCGAGATCGTCCTGATCGGCCATGCCGGTCATCCGGAAGTGATCGGCACGATGGGCCAGTTGCCGGAAGGCACCGTGACGCTGATCGAGACGGTGGCCGACGCCGAAGCCTTCCAGCCCAAAAATCCGGAATCGCTCGCCTTCATCACGCAGACGACTCTGTCGGTCGATGACACCTCGGCGATTGTGCGGGTGCTGACCGCGCGCTTTCCCTCGATTACCGCGCCGCACAAGGAAGATATCTGCTACGCGACCACCAACCGCCAGGAAGCGGTCAAGCGGATCGCCGGCGATGTCGATGCGATGATCGTCGTCGGCGCACCCAATTCGTCGAACTCGCAGCGCCTGCGCGAGGTCGCCGAGCGCGAGGGCTGCGCCGTATCCGTGCTGATCCAGCGCGCCGCCGACATCGACTGGTCGCAGCTCGACGGCATCCGCCGCGTCGGCGTCACCGCCGGCGCCTCGGCGCCGGAAATCCTGGTCGAGGAAGTGATCGACGCCTTTGCCGCGCGCTACAGCGTCAAGGTCGAACTCGTCCAGAACGCGATCGAGACGATCGCCTTCAACCTGCCCCGCGAACTTCGCCTTCCAGCCGCAGAATGAGCTTTGCCTGATGGCCGTCTATACCGAGATCGCTGACGATGAGCTCGCCTGCTTCAT
The DNA here is from genome assembly GCF_044452255.1 of Kaistia sp. UC242_56. NCBI lineage: Bacteria > Pseudomonadati > Pseudomonadota > Alphaproteobacteria > Hyphomicrobiales > Kaistiaceae > Kaistia > Kaistia sp. UC242_56. Next base: position 1,632,045 of record NZ_JBIOAN010000002.1, on the reverse strand, counting down.
CGCGAGCTACGACATTGGCTCCGTGCTCTCCCTGAAGGGCATTGCCGAGGGCGTCGAGAATTCCAACTATCTTCTCGTCACCGAAACCGGCCCCCACATCCTGACGCTCTACGAAAAGCGGGTCGATCCCAACGACCTTCCCTTCTTCATCGGGCTGATGGAACATCTGGCGAAGCGCGGCATCATCTGCCCGCAGCCGGTGCGCAACCGCGAGGGACAGGCGCTCGGAACGCTCGCCGGCCGGCCGGCGGCGATCGTCACATTCCTGCCCGGCATGTGGGTGCGCCGGCCGCGCCCGGACCATTGCCTGGCGATCGGCGGGGCGCTGGCGAACCTGCACATCGCCGGCGAAGGCTTCGAACTCACGCGCCACAACGCGCTCACCGTCGATGGCTGGCGGCCGCTGTTCGACCGCGCTGCGGCGCGGGCCGACGAAGTGATGCCGGGCCTTCGCGACGACATCGCGGGCGAGCTCAACCTGCTGGAAAAAGACCTGGCCGACAGACCTGCCGCGCGGCGTCATCCATGCCGATCTCTTCCCCGACAACGTCTTCTTCCTGCATGAGGAATTGTCCGGGCTGATCGACTTCTATTTCGCCTGCAATGATTTTCTCGCCTATGACGTCGCCGTCTGCCTGAATGCTTGGTGCTTCGAGTCCGACGGTTCACTCAACGTCACCAAGGCGCGCGCGCTGCTCGCGGGTTACCAGAAGGTACGCCCCTTCACGCCCGAGGAACTGGAGGCGCTGCCGCTGCTGGCGCGCGGCTCGGCGCTGCGCTTCCTGCTGACCCGTCTCTATGACTGGCTCAATGTCCCGCCCGGCGCGCTGGTCGCGCCGAAAGATCCGCTTGAATATCTGCGAAAGCTGCGTTTCCACCGCACGGTGCAAGATGCCAGCGCATATGGATTGATCCTTTGACTGACGAAAACAAGATCTCGATCTGGACCGACGGCGCATGCTCGGGCAATCCCGGCCCCGGCGGCTGGGGCGCCGTGCTGATTTCCGGCGAGCACGAAAAGGATCTGAAGGGCGGCGAGGCCGACACGACCAACAACCGCATGGAGCTGACGGCGGCGATCGAGGCCCTCGACGCGCTGAAGCGCCCTTCCGTCGTCGATATCCATACGGACTCGCAATATGTGAAAGGCGGCATCACCGGCTGGATCCATGGCTGGAAGCGCAATGGCTGGAAGACCGCCGACAAGAAGCCGGTGAAGAACATCGACCTCTGGCAGCGCCTCGACGCGGCCCTCCAGCGTCACACCGTGACCTGGCACTGGGTCAAGGGCCACGCCGGCAACGAGGTCAACGAGCGTGCGGATCAGCTCGCCCGCGACGGCATGGCGCCCTACAAGGTGAAGAAGAAGAGTTTCAGCCCGGGCTGATCGCCGCGTCCCAGAGACGCCGGACGTCGAAGCGATCATAGAAGGTCTCGTTCGACACCAGCACGATGTCCTCGATCAGCGCCTGGGCGATGAGGATCCGGTCAAACGGGTCCGCATGCGCTCCGGCGAAGGTCTCCGCGCGCGCCGCGTGCTGGGTGGTGATCGGCAGCCGCCCGAAACCCGCTTCGTCGATCTCGTCATCGACATGGTCCGCCAGCCGCTGCATGGCCGGCAGAACGCCGATCCGGCGCTTGCCTAGCAGCTCCAGCACCGAGGCGGCGCTGACCAGCGGATCATTGCCCGCGTCGGCGATGGCCGCGCGCGCCGGCAGCGACAGGCGCGGGCTGCCCATCATCCACCAGAACCAGGTCTGCGTATCGAGAAGCAGCTTCATCGCTAGTGATCCCACTGCGCCGATTCGGAAGGCGGATAGGGATCGAAGAAGCGATCGTCGAAATCGATGATGCCGCGAAGCCGGCCGGGAACACGCGGGGGGCGAAGCGAAGCGCCATCCGCGCGAGGCGCAAGCGGCGCAATCCGGGCGACCTCGGTATTGCCGCGCATCAAAACCACGTCCTCCCCTGCCAGCGCCTGTGCGACAAGCCTGGAAAGATTGGTCTTCGCTGCGTGCATCTTGACCCGTATCATGGCGCGGAAACCCATCAGCTAAGCCTAGCTAAAGGGTTTCCGCTACGGAAAGCAAGCCTTAGAGCAGTTCGAGGATCGCCGCAGCGCCCGAGCCGGTCACGCCGCCGGCTTCCTCGACGTTCAGCGTCTTCACCACTCCGTCCTCGACGATCATGGCATAGCGCTTGGAGCGCAGGCCAAGGCCGTTGGCCGAGAGGTCGAATTCCAGGCCGATCGCCTTGGTGAAATCGCCGGAACCGTCTGCGAGGAACACGATCTTGTCCTCGGCGCCGGTGGCCTTGGCCCAGGCGCCCATGACGAAGTGGTCGTTCACGGCAACGACGGCGATGGTGTCGACGCCCTTGGCCTTGATGGCGGCCGCCTGGTCGATATAGCCCGGCAGGTGGTTCTTGTGGCAGGTGGGCGTGAAGGCGCCGGGAACCGCGAACAGCACGACCTTCTTGCCGGCGAAGATGTCCGCGTCCGTCTTTTCGACGGCGCCGTCCGCCGTCATGACCCGGAATTTCGCTGCCGGAATGCGATCGCCAACCGAGATGGTCATCTCGTGCTCCATGAATTGCTGTGTGGGTGGGTGAATGTCAGGCGGGAACACCGCGCGAGGCAGCGTCCCCGGAAAGCTAGCGAGGCGACGTTACGGCCTGGCATCGCCCGCGTCGAGCGTGAAAGTCCGGCTCGTCGCGCCGCCCTCGCCCTTCAGCGTCAGCCGGATCTGTGAGCCGTCGATCCTTCCGGCGGCGGAGCGTCGGTCGACGACGAAGCGGAAGCCCGGCTGACCAGCCTCGCCCGCGACCGGCTTGGGTTGGCCGGCGAACCAGTCGCCCGGGGTCTCGACGAAGAGAACGGCCTTGTCGGGCTGGGTGCCGGCAAAAGTCGCCTCGAACTCCGGCTTCTGGTCCGGGCCGCCGACACGCTTCAGGGCAAGCAGTTCGAATTCGCCGGGCTTGCCGGGTCCCGGCACCGCCGCGCGCGCCGTGGCGACCAGCGTGCTGGCGACGGGATCGCCATCCTTGGGCGCGACATCGACCGAGGTGCGGAGATTGACCGGGATGCAAATCTCCTCGCAAATCCCGATATCCATCGTCACATCCAGCGTCACCGGCTTGCCGGCGTCGGCCACGGTGAAGCGGACCGGAAGCACGACACGGTCGTGATAGACATTCGAGGCGGCATAGCCGTCGTCATAGCGCTCGGGCGCCGGGAAATCGACCGCGGCCGCCTTGGCGTTGCTGGAACCGGAGAAATCGAACTGCGGCGGCACCCCGGCGTCGCCGGGGGAACGCCAATAGGTCTTCCAGCCCGGCGCGAGCTCGATCTCGATCGCGCCGTCCAGGATTCCGCCGGCCGAAGGCGTCGCGGCGACGAGACGCGCGCGGACCTTGTCGGTGGAAACCCACGGTCCCATGGCCGCCCAGACAGGCTGGGAAATGACGGCGAACAGGCCCACAAGAATGAGTCGTCGGATGCACATTGTGACAGGCTACCGGTGCTTTTGGGCAATCTCCAGACCGGCTCAAGGCAGCCCGATCATTTGTTCGTGTGCCCTCGGAGCGATCGCGGCGCAGTCTTTTCTTTTGGTCCGCCCGTGCTAGGCTTGCTCCCATGATCGAGAAACCGCACCGCGCGCCGGTCGAGCCCAGCTATCTCGACGGGCAGTTCCTGATCGCCATGCCGAGCATGGAAGATGGACGCTTCGCCCGCTCCGTCGTCTATATCTGCGCCCATTCCGCCGATGGCGCGATGGGCATCGTGATCAACCAGATCGCGCCGCAGATCGATTTCGTCGACTTGCTGATCCAGCTCGACATCATCCCGGACGGGCCAGAGATCCGCCTGCCCGCCAGGGCCAACCGCATGATCGTGCAGCGCGGCGGCCCGGTCGAAACAGGGCGCGGCTTCGTGCTGCACAGCGCCGACTATTTCATCGAAAACTCGACGCTGCCGATCGCCGAGAATGTCTGCCTGACGGCGACTCTGGATATCCTGAAGGCGATCGTGGCCGGCTCAGGCCCGCGCAGCGCCATGCTGGCGCTTGGCTACGCCGGCTGGGCGCGCGGGCAGTTGGAGGCCGAGATCCAGCAGAATGGCTGGCTGCACTGCGAGGCGCCGGCCGACCTGATCTTCGATCCGGAACTTTCGACCAAGTATGATCGCGCCATGGCGCTGCTGGGCGTCGACCTCGCCATGCTCTCGGACGAGGCCGGGCACGGCTGAGGCCTTTCAGTCCCGGCGCTTCAGCACGCCGCGCGCATAGGCGATGAAGACGCCGACAAGCGCCAGCGCCAGCCCGAACCACGTCACGACATATTGGAGATGGTTGTTGCTGAACGTGACCGTGGTCTCGCCGCCCTGCGGCAGGCCGCCGGGATTGGGCGTCGCGTCGGCGTCGATCGTGTAGGGCGCGACCTTGTCGGCGGGCAGGCCGGCGCGGGCCGCGAACTTGTCCGGCTGGCGGGCGAACCATTGCTGGCTCGTCTCCTTGGCGGAGGCCTGGAACCGGCCCGGCGTCTCGGGCCGGCGCAGCAGGCCGGTGACGGTAACACGCCCCGGAACCTGTCCCGCGGGGCGCGTGGAGGCCTTTTCCTTCTCGACGGGCACGAAGCCCCGGTTCACATAGACGATCCAGCCCTCATCGGTCCGGAGCGGCGTGAAGACGAACCAGCCGACGCCGCCGACCGGCCCGCGCGGCTCCATCAGCGAATTGTAGAGATGCGCCTCCGCGTCGTGCAGGAACTCGCCCGATACGGTGACCGGCGTGTAGTCGGCCTCGGTCAGGTCGAGCGACTTCCAGCGTTCCGGGCCGGGCGCCGGCACCGGCGTCTCCTTCAACCGGCTGTCGACCTGCGCGATCAGCGCTTCCTTCCAGTGCAGGCGACGCAGCTGCCACATGCCGAGCGAGCATAGGAGGGCGAAGACCACGGCCGTGGCGATCGCGGGCACGATCAGCTTGCGCAGGGGAGAGCGGCGGGACGTTTCAGGCATGGATCTGTCAGACATGGAAGGCGCGCCGGGTCAGCCCTGCTCGAGCCGCCCCTCCTCCGCCTTGTGGCGATACTGGATCGCGATCATCAGCCCCTTCAGCGGCCGCAGCAGCCCGAGCGCCAGGACGACGACCAGCGGGATCCAGAGCAAGGCATGGACCCAGAAGGGCGGCTGGAAGGTGAATTCGACGTAGAGCGCCAGGAAGGCGACGATGAAGCCGACGATCAACATGATGAAGACGGCGGGGCCGTCGCCCGCGTCGCTGAAGGAATAGTCGAGGCCGCAATTGTTGCAGCGCGGCGCCACTTCGAGATAGCCGCTGAACAGGCGTCCCTCGCCGCAACGCGGGCAGCGGCCGCGCAGGCCGGTGCTGGAAGGGGTCAGCGGCGGGTACAGCGCCTTGTCGCGGTAGGGCGTGCCGGAATCGGACAAGGGTGGCTCCTGGAAACGCAGGCGGCGCAATCGGGATCGCTGCGCCGCAAAGGAAACGGGCGGCCCGAGGCCGCCCGTCATGTCTGTTATCAGCCGCCGTGCATCGGCGCGCCCCAGCCGCCCCACACATAGATCGTGAAGAACAGGAAGAGCCAGACGACGTCGACGAAGTGCCAGTACCAGGCAGCCGCCTCCATGCCGAAATGCTCCTTCGGCGTGAATTGGCCGGCAAGCGCACGCAGCAGGCAGACGATCAGGAAGATCGTGCCGATGATGACGTGGAAGCCGTGGAAACCCGTCGCCATGAAGAAGGTGGCGCCGTAGATGTTGCCGCCGAACGAGAACGCGGCATGGGCATACTCATAGGCCTGGACGCAGGAGAAGATCAGGCCGAGCACGACGGTGCAGATCAGGCCCCACTTCAGGCCCTCGCGGTCGTTGTGCAGCAGGGCGTGATGCGCCCAGGTCAGCGTCGTGCCGGAGGTCAGCAGGATCAGCGTGTTCAGCAGCGGCAGGTGCCAGGGATCGAACACCTCGATGCCCTTCGGCGGCCAATGGCCACCGGTGAAGGCATAGCGGCCGACATTCTGCGCTTCGCTGGCGAACAGGCTGGCGTCGAAGAAGGCCCAGAACCAGGCGACGAAGAACATCACTTCCGAGGCGATGAACAGGATCATGCCATAGCGCAGGTGCAGCTGCACGACGCGCGTATGATGGCCTTCCTGGCCCTCATGGATGACGTCGGCCCACCAGGCGTACATCGTGTAGAGGACCATCAGCGTGCCGGGGATCAGCCACAGCATGGATCCGCCATGCATGTAGGTGATGCCGCCGAGCGCCAGCGCAAACGCGCCTGCCGAGGCCACGAAAGGCCAGGGGCTCGGATTGACGAGGTGATAGTCGTGGTGCTTGGCGTGGGCCTCAGCCATGGAGATGCTCCCCGGTCTTTCTCAAAGCGACTTTCCCGCGTCCTTCGCAGAGATCGCGGCGACGGGCGCCGGGGTCTGCTCGGAACTCGGGAAGAAGGTGTAGGACAACGTAATCGTGTCGATGTTGCGCGTCTGATAGTTGTCGACGATCGCAGGGTCGATGAAGAAGGTAACCGGCATCTCGACCTTCTCGCCCGGCTTCAGCGTCTGCGACGTGAAGCAGAAACAGGCGATCTTGTTGAAATACTGCCCGGTGATATCAGGCGTGACGTTGAAGGCCGCGGTGCCGGTCGAGGTCCGGTCGGTGCGGTTTTCGGCGAAGAACTTGATCTCGTTGATCTGGCCGACCTTGACCTTGATCTGGCGCTGCTCCGGACGGAACGCCCAGCCGATGCCGTTCGCGACATTGCCGTCAAAGCGCACCGTCACGGTGCGGTCCAGCGCCTTCTTCGGGGCGGAATCGGCGCGCACCGGGGTGCCGCCATAACCCGTCAGCTGGCAGAACATGCTGTAGAGCGGGACCGACGCGAAGGCCGCGCCGAGCATCGCCGCGACGAACACGCCACAGGCGGCCGCCGTCAAACCGTAGGACCGCCCCCGCGGCTTGTTGCTCATGTCAGACCCTCACAAAGGCCGGTTGAGAACAGCGCCGGGCCCCATCTTGACGATGGTGACCACGTAGAACAGCGCGACGAGACCGAACAGGACCGCGGCGATGGCAATCGAGCGGGCGCGCTGACGGCGCTTCTGTTCGTCGGTAAGCCGGATGCCGTCTTCTTCGTTCATGGCGATGTCCTTCATGCAACGAACCCCAGCAAGCCAAGGCAGCGTTCGACAAGCAGCATGGCGAAGAGCAGGAACAGATAGAGGATCGAGAAACCGAACAGGCGCTTGGCCGGCAGCATGGCCTTGTCGTCGTCGCCCATGCGGTAGACCCGCACGGCCAGGATGACGAAGCCGAGGCCGAGCGCCGAGGCCGCGACGCCATAGGCGAAGGAGGCGAAGCCGAGGATCGCCGGCAGAACGCCAATCGGCGCCAGCAGGATGGAGTAGATCAGGATCTGCTTGCGGGTCTCGGCCATGCCGGAGACGACCGGCATCATCGGGATGCCAGCGCGCTTGTAATCATCCGACTTGAACAGAGCCAGCGCCCAGAAATGGGGCGGCGTCCACATGAAGATGATCAGGAAAAGGATGATGCTCTCATAGCTGACGCTGCCGGTGACGGCGGCCCAGCCGACGATCGGCGGGAAAGCGCCGGCGGCGCCGCCGATGACGATGTTCTGCTGCGTCGAGCGCTTCAGCCACATCGAGTAGATGACGACGTAGAAGAAGATGGTGAAGGCGAGCAGCGCGCCGGCGACGAGGTTGACGAAAAGAGCCAGCAGCGCGACCGAGAAGCCGGCGAGCGTCAGGCCGAAGGCCAGCGCCTCGCCCTCGGTGATCGTGCCCTTGGGAATCGGACGCGACTGGGTGCGCTTCATCACGCGGTCGATGTCGGCGTCGTACCACATGTTCAGCGCGCCGGAGGCGCCGGCGCCGATGGCGATGCAGAGCAGCGCCGTGAAGCCCAGCACCGGGTGGATGCCGCCCGGCGCCATCACCATGCCGACCAGCGCCGTGAAGACGACAAGCGACATCACACGCGGCTTCAGCAGCGCGAGGTAGTCGGATGGGCTAGCGAGATTGCCGGCCACGGTGTCGATCCGGTTCAGGGGCACGTCAGACATGGTGGTTCTAACTACTCAAAAAGGAGGGCCGGGACGCATCCCGGCCCCTGATCGTTGCGCTTAGTGCTTGGTTTCACCAATGCGCGGCAAGACTTCCCACTGGTGGAAGGGCGGCGGCGACGACAGCTGCCACTCGAGCGTCGTGGCACCCGAACCCCACGGATTGTTCGGAGCCGGGACCTTCTTCAGGAAGGCGTCGATGACGCCATAGAGGAAGATCGCCACGCCGAACATCGAGATGTACGAGCCGATCGACGAGACGAAGTTCCAGCCCCAGAAGGCGTCCGGATAGTCTGCGTAGCGGCGCGGCATGCCATCGAGGCCGAGGAAATGCTGCGGGAAGAACACCAGGTTCACGCCAATGAACATGACCCAGAAATGCGCCTTGGCGATGGTGTCATTGTACATGTAGCCGAACATCTTCGGGAACCAGTAGTACCAGCCCGCGAAGATCGCGAACACGGCGCCCAGCGACAGCACGTAGTGGAAGTGGGCCACCACGAAATAGGTGTCGTGGAACGAGCGGTCGAGACCGGCATTCGCCAGCATGACGCCCGTCACACCGCCGACGGTGAACAGGAAGATGAAGCCGATCGCCCAGAGCATCGGCGCCTTGAAGTCGATCGAGCCACCCCACATCGTCGCGATCCAGGAGAAGATCTTGATACCGGTTGGCACCGCGATCACCATCGTGGCGGCGACGAAATAGGCCTGCGTCTCGAAGGAAAGGCCCGTCGTGTACATGTGGTGCGCCCACACGATGAAGCCGACGACGCCGATCGCGACCATGGCGTAGGCCATGCCGATATAGCCGAAGATCGGCTTCTTCGAGAAGGTCGAGATGATGTGGCTGATCATGCCGAAGCCGGGCAGGATCAGGATGTACACTTCCGGGTGACCGAAGAACCAGAACAGGTGCTGGAACAGGATCGGGTCGCCGCCGCCCTCAGGCTTGAAGAAGGTGGTGCCGAAATTGCGGTCGGTCAGCAGCATGGTGATCGCGCCGGCGAGAACCGGGAGCGACAGCAGCAGCAGGAAGGCGGTGACGAGCACGGACCAGGCGAACAGCGGCATCTTGTGCAGCGTCATGCCCGGAGCGCGCATGTTGAAGATCGTGGTGATGAAGTTGATCGCACCGAGGATCGACGAGGCGCCCGAAATGTGCAGGGCGAGGATCGCGAAATCGACGGCGGGACCCGACGCGCCTTCCGGACCGGAGCCCGACAGCGGCGGATACATCGTCCAGCCACCACCGACGCCATGCTGGCCCGTCGCGCTCGGCATGAAGAGCGAGATGATCAGCAGCAGCAGCGAGGGCGGCAGCAGCCAGAACGAGATGTTGTTCATGCGCGGGAACGCCATGTCCGGCGCGCCGATCATGATCGGCACCATCCAGTTGCCGAAGCCGCCGATCATCGCGGGCATGACCATGAAGAAGATCATGACCAGGCCGTGCGCCGTGACGAAGGTGTTGAAGACGTAGGGGTTGCCGAAGATCTGCAGACCAGGCTGCTGAAGCTCCAGACGAATGCCGACCGACAACGCACCGCCGATGATACCCGCGACGATCGCGAAGATCAGGTACATCGTGCCGATGTCTTTATGGTTGGTCGAATAGACCCAACGACGCCAACCCGTCGGGTGGTCGTGGTGTTCAGCAGCGTGTGCAGCACCCGTGGCCATGGCCTGCTCCCTTTTCGTGTCCTGCGGCATCACGGCGCTGACGCGCCGGAGCCGATCAATTGCAATCCTGCGTCCCGGCGGCTGCCTTTAGCGGGCAGCCACCTCGACGGCGGTTTCCGAGGCCTTGGCGCCATTGTCCTTGGCAACCTTGTCCGAAGCGAGTGCCGCCGCGAGCGTCTTGTAGGCGCCGGGCAGATCGTCCTTGGCCTGGGCGACCCAGGTCTTGAACTGGTCCGGCTTCACGACGCGGATGGCGATCGGCATGAAGGCGTGGTTGGTGCCGCAAAGCTCGGAGCACTGGCCGTAATAGACGCCCTCGCGCTCGGCCAGGAACCAGGTCTCGTTGAGACGGCCGGGCACGGCGTCGAGCTTCAGGCCGAAGGCCGGCAGCGCGAACGAATGGATGACGTCGGCGCCGATCACCTGGAGGCGAACGACCGTGCCGACCGGAACGACCATGTCGTTGTCGACGGCGAGCAGGCGCGGCTGGTTGACCGGATCGGTGCGATCCTTGTCCTCAAGCATGGTGGAATCGAAGGCGACGCCCTCATTGTCCGGATACTCGTAGTTCCAGTACCACTGCAGGCCGGTCGCCTTGATGGTCAGCGTCTTGGCCGGATCGTAGTTCTGCACGACGCGGGCCGGGTCTTCCTGCGCGAACAGCAGCGAGAAGGACGGGACCGAGATGCCAATCAGGATCAGGATCGGGGCAAGCGTCCAGACCACTTCGATCATCGTGTTGTGCGAGGTGCGCGAGGGCACCGGGTTCGCCTTCGCATTGAAGCGGAGGACGACATAGACGAGCAGGCCCAGAACGACGAGCACGACGATCGCCATGGCGATCGTGATGCCCAGATTAAACCGCTCGATCATATCCATGATCGGCGAGGCCGGCGTCTGCATCCACATCGCCCAAGGGGTCGGCTGGGCGGCCTGCGCCACACCCGTCAGCCCGCTCAATGCCGTCGCAGACGCTCCGCCGAGCGCCAAAAATGATCCGAGACGCGTGATCGCCTTCGTCACGTGTACACTCCCTGTCCATGCCTTAACGGCATCGAAGCCGATCAGCGCAACGAAGCTCGAAAAACGGCCTCCGTTGCGCCATTTTCCACAACACTATAGGCCGAAGGCGTTTTCTGCCATGCGGAGAGTTCGGATTCGGCCGAATATCGACCGAGACAAACCACATGCCCCTTTGCCTAGCAACGGGGGATCGTGAGATGAGATGCGGCAAATCGCGCTCGCCGAAGCGCCCCGCGAGGGTTACTGCGGCGAGCATCGTCGTGCATGGATGTGCGACAATTGTGAGAATCGAGGAGATCGCTCAGGTGAAGGTATTTCCGACTGTGCGTCTTGGCGCATTTCGTCCGTTGCGAATCGTTCTAAGCGCGCTGGCGATGGCGGCCCTGGCCGCTGCCATGCCCGTCGCGGCGTCCGCCCAGGGCGTCTCCAAGGGCATGCATGGCGATTGGGAAACGCGCTGCGACAAGCCCCCGGGCGCGCAGGGCGAAGTCTGCTCGATGATGCAGTTCGTGACCGCCGAGGACCGCGACAATGTCGGCCTCTCGGTCATCGTCCTGAAGACGGCGGACAAGAAGTCGAAGGTCATGCGGGTTCTGGCGCCGCTGGGCGTGCTCCTCCCCTCCGGCCTCGGCCTCAAGATCGACCAGAACGAGATGGGACGCGCCGGTTTCGTGCGCTGCCTGCCGGATGGCTGCCTCGCCGAGGTGATCCTCGACGACGACCTGATCGGCAAGCTGCGCAATGGCAAGACGGCTACCTTTGTCATCTTCCAGACACCGGAAGAAGGTATCGGCATCCCGATCTCGCTGACCGGCTTCGGTCCGGGGTTCGACGCCCTGCCCTAAGACGCTGAGAGTGCGACATGGCCCGGATTGAATCGCTCGAATCGCTGCGCGCCATCTATGGCGCGCCGAAGGGGCGATCCGTCGCCAAGCAACTCGACCGGCTCGACCGGCATTGCCGGTCGTTCATCGCGCTGTCGCCCTTCCTTGTTCTCGCCACCCAGGGCGCGGACGGCTTCGGCGACGCCACGCCGCGCGGCGATCAGCCGGGCTTCGTCGGCGTGCTCGACGACAACACGCTGGTCATCCCCGACCGTCCCGGCAACAACCGGATCGACTCGCTCGCCAACCTGGTCGAACGGCCGGGCATCGGCCTGCTGTTCCTGATCCCCGGCGTCGACGAAACGCTACGCGTCAACGGCACGGCGGTGATCGATGAGGACGAGACGCTGCGGCCCGCGCACATGGCGGACGGCAAGCTGCCGGCCACCGTCATGGTCGTCACCGTGCGCGAAGCCTATCTGCAATGCGGCAAGGCGCTGATGCGCTCGAACCTCTGGGCCGACGAAAGCCGGATCGACCGCAGCCTCCTGCCCACGATGGGCGAGATGCTTCGGGATCACACCCGCTCCAGCGAGCCGCCCGAGACCCAGGCCGACATGCTCGCCCGCTACGCCAAGGCGCTGTATTGAGGCGAGATTCGGCCAAGGCGAATGCCGGAGCGGATCTATCCGGGCAAACCCGGCCCCTCACCTCTCCCTGAGGCCTTTGCATAACATTGCCCCCGAACCTCCAATCCACCATTCGCCGCTCCCCATCATCCTGAGGTGCTTCGCGTGAGCGAAGCCTCAAAGGAGGGTCCAGCGAAACTCCGGAACCTCCCCCGCGAGCGCCGGGTCATGCGGCTTGCTGCCCGGGCCAGACGGATGCACGCAAAAAACCATCTGGACCCTCCTTCGAGGCCCGGCTGCGCCGGGCACCTCAGGATGATGGTCGTGCGGTTTGCAGCAAGTGGTGGTCAGGCTTGCAAGGAGGCTGCCCGCAGGATGCAGAACTGCCTTTCGACGTTGCGCAAAGGTCTCCTCAGGGAGAGGTGAAGTAGGCCCCCGGGCGCTACGACGATCTCAGTCGGCGATCTTCACGCCAAGGCCGGTCAGCGCTTCCCAGTAGGTCGGGTAGGTTTTTGCCACGCAGCCGGGATCGAGGATCGTGATACCGCCGATCTTGAGGCCGGCCACCGCCAGGCTCATGGCGATGCGGTGGTCCGAATAGGTTTCGATGCGCGCCGGAAGCGTCTGCCCGGCGAGCGAGGGATCGGAGGCAACGATCAGGTCGTCGCCCTCCTCCGTTCCGAGGCCCGGTCGGATACGCGAGAGCTCGGTCGCAACCGCCGCGACGCGGTCGCATTCCTTGACGCGCAGATTGGCGATGCCCACGAAACGCACCGGCGTGTTGTTGAAGGCGGCGAGCACGGCAATGGTCGGGATCGCGTCCTGCATCTGCGAGCCGTCGATGACAGCCGGCAGGTTCGGGAACTGGGCGATCACCTCGCGCGCCTTGGCGTCGGGCTGGGTGAACGCATCGGACGGGACGCCAAGGTCGATATGGCCACCGGTCAGCACCTCCGCCGCCCAGAGATAGGTGGCGGCCGAGGCGTCCGGCTCGATGACGAAATCGGTCGCCTGGTATCCGGTCGGCTGGACGCGCCAGCTCGATGCGTCGATCTGCTCGACCTCACCGGCAAAGGCGCGCATCGCGGCGATCGTCAGATCGACATAGCCGCGCGCGCCGATCTCGCTGCCGGTCAGCGCAACCTCGATCGAACCCTTGCCGAAAGCGGCCGCCATCAGCAGCGCCGAGACATACTGGCTCGACAGGCCGCCATCGATCTCGACCCGGCCGGAACCGAAGGTGCCGTTGCCCTGCACGGTGACGGGGGGATAGCCACCGGCGTCCGACGCATCGATGCCCAGCGAGCGCAGCGCCTCGACCAGCGGGCCGATGGGGCGCTTGCGCATATGCGCGTCGCCGTCGACGACGACCGTGCCCTCGACCAGCGTTACCGCGGCCGAGAGGAAGCGCATTGCCGTGCCGGCATTGCCGAGGAACAGCGGCTCGGCCGGCGGGGCGAGCCTGCCAGAACTGGTGACGATGAAGGTGGTGTCGTCCGGCTCCTCGACCGTGACGCCCATGGCGCGCAGGGCGCCGGCCATCAGCTTGGTATCGAGGCTCTTAAGCGCACCGGTCAGGCGGCTGGTGCCCTTAGCGAGGGCGGCCAGTAGCAGGGCCCGGTTGGTGATCGACTTGGAGCCCGGCGGGGTGACCCGACCCTCGAGCGGCCCCGACACCGGAATAATCGTCAAAGCCTGCTTGTCGAGACCGAATGCCGTCGCCATGATTCGTCTTGTCCTTCTCGCCTGGAGATCGCGGCGCGGCGCGCTTCCGTGCGTCGCGCGGCCAGCGATCCCCCGTCCTGTTCCGTGCCGCAGCGTATGGGCCATTCGGGGGGCGAAACGCAATGGGGGACGGCATGCGGTTGGTTCTCGACAGGTGCCGGGCGTGCCATAAGGCTCCGCCCGCTCAAGCAAAGGTCCATCGTCATGAAGCTTTCCTCTTTGATCGTCCTGACGATCCTCGGGCTCTCGGCCGCTGCTCCGGCCGAGGCCGCCAGCTTCAATTGCGCCAAGGCCGTCGCCCCTGACGAGGTCGCGATCTGCAGCAATCCGGAGCTGTCCGAGCGCGACACGGAAATGGCGGCGCTCTGGTTCGCCTACAACAAGGTCCCGATGATGATGGGCGCCAATGCGGCGCGGCGGGACGGCGCCACGGACTTCCTCAAGCTGCGCGCCGCCTGCGGCAGTGACACCGCGTGCCTCGGGCGGGTGTATGAAGCGCGGATCACGGCGCTCAGGGCCGAGATCTCGCTGGCGATGGATGCGCTCGCCGGACAGCAATGAACAGGCAGAGGCCGGCAAGGGGGTGCGAAAGCGCGTGCGATCCCCTATTTCTGCTGCCTAGACATGAGCCCGGAGTTCCCCATGGCCGATGAACAGCTTTCCATTCTCGCGCGCGCCGGCCTCGACCGTGACGAAACCCGAACCGTCGTCGCCGAGGCGCTCTCCGGTGCCGATGATGGCGAGCTCTATCTCGAATACGCCCAGTCGGAGGGCCTCGTCTTCGACAATGGCCGCCTTTCCGGCGCGAGCTTCGACACCCGCCAGGGCTTTGGGCTGCGCGCCGTCGCCGGCGAAGCGGTCGGCTATGCCCATGCCGGCGAAGTCTCGCTCGACGCGATCCGCCGCGCGGGCGATGCGGTCGCTTCGGTGAAGCGCGGCCATTCGGGCACGCTGGCCGAACCGCCCAAGGGCACCAACCGCGTGCTCTATACCGACGAGAACCCGCTCGGCAGCCCGAGCTTCGCCGAGAAGGTGAAGCTGCTGGAGGCAATCGACGCCTATGCCCGCGCGAAAGATCCGCGCGTCCGTCAGGTCAGCGCCTCGCTGGCCGGCTCATGGCAGATCGTCGAGATCCTGCGTCCCGACGGCGTCTATCGCCGCGACATCCGCCCGATGGTGCGCGTCAGCGTCTCGATCATCGCCGGCGAAGGCGACCGCCAGGAGCAAGGCTCCTATGGCATGGGCGGGCGCGAGGGCTTCGGCCAGTTCGTGACCAGCGACCGCTGGCACCATGCCGTGGACGAGGCGCTGCGCCAGGCCCTGGTCAATCTCGAAGCGGTCCCCGCCCCCGCCGGCACCTTCGACGTCGTGCTCGGCCCCGGCTGGCCCGGCGTCATGCTGCATGAAGCGGTCGGCCACGGCCTCGAGGGCGATTTCAACCGTCGCGGCGAAAGCGCCTTCTCCGGCCTGATGGGCCAGCAGGTGGCCGCCAAGGGCGTCACCGTCATCGATGACGGCTCGATCATGGACCGGCGCGGCTCCCTTTCCTTCGACGATGAAGGCACGCCGACCCAGGCCACCACGCTGATCGAGGATGGCATCCTGGTCGGCTACATGCAGGACCGCCAGAACGCCCGCCTGATGGGCATGCAGCCGACCGGCAATGGCCGCCGGCAGTCCTATGCCCATGTACCGATGCCGCGCATGACCAACACGATCATGAAGAGCGGCAAGGACGATCCGGCCGAAATCCTGGGCTCGGTCAAGAACGGCCTCTACATGGTCTCATTCGGCGGCGGCCAGGTCGACATCACGAGCGGCAAGTTCGTCTTCGCCTGCACCGAGGGCTACCGGATCGAAAACGGCAAGATCGGCGCGCCGGTGAAGGGCGCGATGCTGATCGGCAACGGGCCGGATGCGATGAAGCGCGTCTCGATGGTCGGCAACGACATGGCGCTCGATCTGGGCATCGGCACCTGCGGCAAGAGCGGCCAGGGCGTCCCAGTCGGCGTCGGCCAGCCGACCATCCGCATCGACCAGATCACGGTCGGCGGCACGGCGACCTGACGGCCGGGTAAGCACTTTACGCGGCGGCGCGGGCGGGACGGGGAAGCACTCCCCGCTCCGGCGTCATCCCGGCGAAGGCCGGGATCCAGACACACTGCCAGCCGCCGAAAAGGCTGTGCGCGGCCTCCTACGACTGTGTTAATGGGCCCCGACCTTCGCCGGGGCGACGTCCTGCACAACAATCGCAAATCGTGCGGCTGAACGCTCCCCCAGCCTACGGATACAGCCGCTCGCTCTGCCAGTCGCCCTCGCCCGGCACCGCGCGCCGGAAGACAACGCGGTCGTGCAGGCGGAAGGCGCCGTCCTTCCAGAATTCGATCTGGACCGGCTTGATGCGGAAGCCCGACCAGTGCGGCGGGCGCGGGATTTCGCCGATCGCATATTTGGCCGCCAGCGCCGCGACCGACTTTTCCAGCGCAAAACGCGATTCGAGCGGCTGCGACTGTTTCGATGCCCAGGCGCCGAGACGGCTGTGGCGGGCGCGCGTCGCGAAATAAGCGTCGGCCTCCGCATCGGTCACCGTCTCGACCAGGCCGCGAACCCGCACCTGCCGGCGCAGGCTCTTCCAATGGAAAAGCACGGCGGCCTTGGGGGTTGCGAGCAGTTCCCGGCCCTTGGCGCTGCCATAGTTGGTGTAGAAGACAATCCCGTTCTCGTCGAAATCCTTCATCAGCACCATGCGCACATCCGGCAACCCGTCGGGGTCGACGGTGGCCAGCGCCATGCCGTTCGGATCGTTGATTTCCGAGGCCTCCGCCTCCTTCAGCCAGCTGGCGAAAAGGGCGAACGGGTCCGTCGCGGCGGTGAAGTCACTCATCCTTAATCATCTTTTCCGATGCTGCGATCCGCAGAGCGTCCGCTGAGGATCATTCGTGCTGCTACGGGACAGACATATATCGACCGGACGGCCTATGACCAGACAAGACGGGATCCACCGGGTATGCGAATGATTGGCCGAATAGGACCGATCATGCTGTGCGCGGGCTTGGCCGGCTGCGGTCTAACGCCGGGTGGCCCGGAAACCGACATCGACATGACCACCACGGGCTCGATCGCCCCGGCGGTCCCGGCCGCCAAGCGCACGGTCGTCGAAGCCGTGGACCCGTCCGACTGGGAGCATATCCGCCTGACGGCCTCGACCTTCATCTCCGGCTCCGCCAATGGCGACGTCATCGACTGGACCAATCCCGACACCGGCTCGAACGGCACGCTGTCGCCGGTCCGCGCCGCCCATGTCGAGCCGGATGGCCGCAACTGCCGCGCCTTCGCGCTCACCGTCAGCGACGTCCGCGGCATCCGCCGTTACAAGGGCGATGCCTGCCGGGCCACGGATGGCATGTGGCAGCTCTTCGAAGTCGTTCCCGAAGACAGCGCGCTCCTTTAGACTCCAATCCGAGTCGAGGCGATTGGAATCAATTCCTAGCCTCCCTATGTTATGGAGGGTTCCGGTGCCGCCGTTTGGGCCGGGACGAATCCTGCCCTTAGAGGGGGTTTCCCATGCGTGATCCATACCAGGTGCTCGGCGTCGAGAAGAAGGCGTCCGCGGCCGAGGTGAAGAAGGCGTTTCGCCGTCTCGCCAAAAAACACCATCCCGACCAGAATCCGGACGACTCCAAGGCCCAGGAGAAGTTTTCGGAGATCAATTCTGCCTATGAGATCCTCAGCGACGAGGAAAAGCGCGCCCAGTTCGACCGTGGCGAGATCGATGCCGAGGGCAAGCCCAAATTCCAGGGTTTCGAAGGGTTCGATCCGCGCGGTGGCACGGGCGCCGGTTCCGGCGCGCACAGCTTCCGCTGGTCGTCTGCCGGCGGCGCCGATGACATCCTGAACGATATTTTCGGCGGCTTTGCCGGCCAGGGCGGCGGCGGCGGCTTCAGCAATTTTGGCGGCGGCCGGGCCGGCGGCTTCAGTGGCGGCGGCGCGCGCGCCTCGTCGCAGGCCCGCTCGCGCGGCGAGGACGTCACCGCCACCGTGGGCGTAACGCTGGAGCAGATCGCGCGCGACGAGAAGGTCCGCGTCGAACTGCCGACCGGCCGGACGCTGGAGATCGCCATTCCCGCCGGGACGCGGCCGGGACGGGTGATCCGCCTGCGCGGCCAGGGCTGGGCCAGCCCGACCGGCGGCCAGGCCGGCGACGCGCTCGTCACCGTCGAGTTCGTGCCGCACCCGCTGTTCAAGGTGGAGGGCGACGCGCTGCGCCTGGAGCTTCCGGTGACGCTGGATGAAGCGGTGCTGGGCGCCAAGGTGCGCGTCCCGACGCTAACCGGCTCGGGCACCATGACCATTCCCGCCCATTCGGATGGCGGCCGTGTCATGCGCCTGAAGGGCAAGGGCCTGCCGACCGCCGTCGGCGGCAATGGCGACCTGCTCGTGGCGCTCAAGATCGTGCTGCCGCCGGAGATCGATCCCGAATTCGAGGCGATGATGCGGCGCTGGCGCGAGACCAAGGCCTATTCGGCGCGCGGTCCCGAATTCGAAAGGTAGTTTTTCGCCTGCCCTGACTCTTCTCCTCTCCCTCAGGGAGAGGTGAAGGATGGCATCGCGTCCTGCCTGTCGATCAATCCTGCCGCCTCACGGGCGCGGAGCAGCGGCGCGGCGAAGGCGGTCTACGATCGCCTCGCCGAGGCCCGTCGTCGGGATCGGCGCCACCGCGATGGTCGCGGCCTTGCCGTCCAGCTCGCGGAGCGCCGAAAACAGGCGCGCCGCCGCCTCGATCAGATCGCCGCGCTCGCTCAGATTGATCGTCACGGCCGCATTGCCGGCATGGCGCGGCAGATCCGCCCCGAAGGCGAGCAGCGCCTCTCCCGGAAACACTTCCTCCACATCGAGCCGGACCATCGCGCCCGGCGCGTAATGCGAGGCCAGCTGTCCCGGCGCGGTCGGCGCTTCGGGATCCGTGAGGTCGACGATCGTCAGCGGCATCCCGGCGACCGCCTCGATCGCTTCGCGCGGCAATCCGCCCGCGCGAAGCAGCGCAAGTCCTGCGGGCGTTGCCGCGACGATGGTCGATTCGACGCCGACATGGCTGGGCCCGGCATCGAGCACGATCGCGACGGCGGATCCGAGATCCTCCGCGACATGGGCGGCGGTGGTCGCGCTGACATGGCCGGAGCGGTTGGCGCTGGGCGCCGCAACCGGCCGGCCGAACGCCTTCAAGAGCGCATGCGCGGCCGGGTGGGACGGCATGCGCACGGCCAGCGTGTCGAGCCCGGCGGTGGCAAGGTCGGATACGCCGGCGTCGGCACGCTTCGGCAGAACCAGCGTCAGGGGCCCCGGCCAGAACACCTCGGCCAAGCGCCGAGAGACAGGATCGAACAGAACCAGCCGCTCCGCCGCTTCGAGATCCGCGACATGGGCGATCAGCGGGTTGAAGCTCGGGCGTCCCTTGGCGGCATAGATCCGCGCGACCGCCTCGCCATTGGTGGCGTCCGCCGCCAGGCCATAGACCGTTTCAGTCGGCATTCCGACAAGCTGGCCGGCCTTGAGCGCCGCGATCGCCTCGCGCAGCGCGTCGTCGTCATCCGCCGGACGTATGTTGGAGGAATGATGCCTGGCCAATCCGGCCTCCCGAGCCAATTTTGCAGCGAAGCGCCAAAAGGCCCGTCGCGGCCGGGCAGTCAAGCCCTATCCGCCCTCGCCGCCCAAACCGCGGGGATCCGCCGTGTGACCGCGTCAATTGTAGGCAATTTTGAACATATGCTTTACTTCGCGGCAGGACCTGTCCAATTCTCCTCCGCCAACTAGCTAATGGGAAGGTGGGACCCGGATGAGCGAGAGCATGAGTTTGCCGATCGGTATCGAAGCGAAGGGCGGGATCACCGTCATTCGATTCGACAGACCGGAAACTCAGAATGCCCTGACCGTCGAGATGCTCACCACGATTTCGGACGCGCTTGTCCTCGGGGAACGGGACGGTCGCAACAAGGCCTTCGTCATCCTCGGATCGCCGGGCGTGTTCTCTATCGGCAACGACCTTCGCGAGTTGGTCCAGTTCGCCGATGAGGGACGCATCGACGAGAGCATCGCCCGCTTCCTCAAGACCATCGCCACCATCGAGAAGCCGCTCATCGCCGCCGTAGACGGGCTGGCGATGGGAATTGGCGCCACCATCCTGCTGCATTGCGACTACGTGGTCGCCAGCGAATGGTCGGCCTTCGAATCGAACTGCGTCGAACTGGGCCTCATCCCGAGCGGCGGCTCGACGCTGCTCGCCGCCCGGCTGATGGGGCACCAGCGCGCCTTCGAATATCTCGTGCTCGGCGAGCGTTTCGACGTCGAGCGCGCCTTCCAGGCCGGGCTGGTCAACCGAATCGTTCCCGCCGCCGATGTCGAGAAGGCGGCGCTTGCCGTCGCCCGAAAGCTCGCCAGCCGCTCGATGGAATCGGCCGGCACCACCCGTCGCCTGATGCGCGGCGACCGGCGCGAAGTGCTGACCCGGATCGACCAGGAAATCGCCCAGATCCTCAATCGGCTGCGTTCGCCTGTCGCACGCGACACGCTGGTTGCCTATATGCGCAAGAACCAATGACCGGCGCCGCCATTCGGTGGTCCGTCTGAAATCGAATTCGGGACGCCCATGGCAACGCTGCTGATCCATCATCCGGTCTTCGCCGAGCACCTCGTGCCCTTCGGCCATCCGGAACGACCCGAACGCATCCAGGCTGTCGAGGCGGCGCTATCCGACGACCGCTTCGCGCCGCTGCTGCGCGAACAGGCGCGGATGGCGGATGTCGAGATGATCCTGCTCTGCCACCCGCTCTCCCATCTCGAGGCGATGCGCCATTACAGCCCCTCGGAGAGCATGATTCGCGTCGATGCAGACACGACGATGTCGCCGATGACGCTGGAAGCGGCGCTGATCGCCGTCGGCGGCGCCTGCCAGGCGGTCGATGCCGTGCTGGATGGCGACGCGAAGAACGCCTTCTGCGCCATGCGCCCGCCCGGCCACCATGCCGAGCCGGATCGCGCCATGGGCTTCTGCTTCTTCAACCAGGCGGCGATCGCCGCCCGCCACGCCCAGCGCGGCCACGGTCTCGAGCGGATCGCTGTTGTCGACTGGGACGTGCATCACGGCAACGGGACGCAGGCGATCTTCTGGGACGATCCGTCCGTGCTCTACGCCTCGACCCACCAGATGCCGCTCTATCCGGGCACCGGCGCCGCGTCGGAGTCAGGCGCCGGCAACATCTTCAACGCGCCGCTCGCGCCCGGTGCCGATGGCGCTGATTTCCGCCGCTCGTTCGAGACCGTGATCCTGCCGGCCCTCGACGCCTTCCGGCCGCAACTCATCATCATCTCCGCCGGCTTCGACGCCCATTCGCGCGATCCGCTCGGCGAGCTGGAACTGGTCGAGGCCGATTTCGTCTGGGCGACCGAGCAATTGATGGAGGTCGCGAACCGCCATTCGCATGGCCGCATCGTCAGCATCCTGGAGGGCGGCTACGACCTGAAGGCGCTCGCCGCATCAACCGCCGCCCATGTCGAGACGCTGATGCGCGCCGGCTGACCCGCCGGGGCCGTGCACGGCTTGCATCGCGCGGCCCGATGGCCGAAAAGGTTCGCCGCACAATTCCGGAGACCAGCCCATGTCCGACGTTCAGACCGCCCTTGAAGGCCTCTCCTTCGAGAAGGCCCTGGCCGAGCTCGAGACCATCGTCGGCCATCTCGAGCGCGGCGACGTTCCGCTCGAAGAGTCGATCAAGATCTATGAGCGCGGCGAAGCGCTGAAGAAGCATTGCGAGGCACTGCTGAAGCAGGCCGAGACCAAGGTCGAGAAGATCCGCACCGGCGCCAACGGCCAGGCGACCGGCACCGAGCCGCTCGACGTCGAATAGGCCAGTCGGCGCTTTCGCTGAACAATCCGTCGCCGGAACGGCGTCTTTCGGCTCATACTCCGCCTCTCCATTATCGGCTCAACACCGAAGCCAAGGAGATTGCCATGAGCCGCCTGCCCGATATCGATCCGATCTTTGGCGACGCCGCCTCGAGCGACGCCATTGAACTCGTCGTCGTGCCGCGCACCGTCGACATTGGCGGCTTCGCGGTGAAGCGCGCCTTGCCGACGGCCAAGCGCCGCATGGTCGGGCCGTTCATTTTCCTCGACCAGATGGGCCCCGGCGAATTCCCGGCCGGCGAAGGTCTCGACGTGCGGCCGCATCCCCATATCGGGCTGGCGACGGTCACCTATCTGTTCGATGGCGAGATCGTGCACCGCGACTCGACCGGCGTCGAAATGGCGATCCAGCCGGGCGACGTGAACTGGATGACGGCCGGGCGCGGCATCGCCCATTCCGAGCGCTCCAGCCCTGAATTCCGTCACCGCGCCAATGACCGCAAGGTCGGCGGCCTGCAGACCTGGGTGGCCCTGCCGAAAGACCATGAAGAGGACGCGCCCGAGTTCCACCATCACGGCAAGGCCAACCTGCCCGTGGTCAGTGGCGATGGCGTCGACCTCCGGCTGATCCTGGGCTCCGCCTATGGCGAGACCTCGCCGGTGCAGACCTTCTCCGACACGATCTATGCCGACGTGGCGCTGCAGCCGGGCGGCCGCCTGCCGATCGACGCCGAGCATGAGGAACGCGCGCTCTACATCTTCGAGGGCGAGATCGAAATCGCCGGCGACGTGTTCGAGGCCGGGCGCCTGCTGGTGCTTCGCCCCGGCGACCGGATCAGCCTGACCGCGCGCAAGCCGACGCGGCTGATGCTGGTCGGCGGCGCGCCGATGGACGGGCCGCGCCACATCTGGTGGAATTTCGTCTCCTCGTCGAAGGACCGCATCGAGCAGGCCAAGAACGACTGGAAGCTCGGCCGCTTCGACAAGGTGTTTGGCGACGAGAGCGAGTTCATCCCGCTGCCCGAGGGGCCATAGGTTTCCCGCTCTAGTCGGCAAAACAGGGCTGCTCATCACCTTCCAGAGAGAGCGAGAGGTGATGGAAAGCGGCGTGTCAGGTTGCGGCGAACCGCCCCCCCACCCTCGGCGTCATCCCGGGCGGAGACCCGGCAACTGTGTGGTCACGGGTTGAATGAGAGGTGTTGTCGGAGCATGGCGTTGGCGATGACTAGGATCTTTCTGGCGATAGCGATGAGGGCGACCTTGGGTGGCTTTCCGGCGTTGATCATGCGTCGGTAGGCGTCTGCGAAGCGTTGCTCGATCCGGGCGGCGCAGACGGCTGCCATGTAGAGGGCCTCGCGGACGCGCCGTCGTCCGCCGTGGATGCGGCGACTGCCGCGGAACTGACCACTGTCGACATTGTAGGGTGCCAGGCCAGCCAGCGCGGCGATGGTCTTGGGAGAGCGCTGGCCGAGTTCGGGCAGCAGGGCGATCAGCGTGGCGCTGGCGACGGGGCCGACGCCGGGGATTGAGCGCAGCCGCGCCTCAGCACCGGCGAGATCGGCCGAGGCCTTGATGCAGGCCTGAATGGTGCGCTCCAGCGCCGCGATGCGGATGTCGAGCCAGGCCAGGGTCTCGCGGATGTCGTCGGCGATCTCGTCGCTGCATCCCTGCCGTCGGGTGCGTTCCTGCTTGCGCATGGCGACGAGCTGGTCGCGACGCTTGTGCAACTCCGCCAGACGGTTGCGCTCCGGGGAGCGCGGCTGGCGGGGCGCGGGACGAAGCGTCTGGGCCATGGCGGCGAGCATGCGCGCATCGATCCGGTCGGTCTTGGCGAGAACGCCGGTGGCGCGGGCGAAGTCACGCGCCCGGGCCGGATTGACGCGAACGAAAGCGATGCCGGCCTCTGTCAGGGCCTGAGCGAGGACCCGGTCGTACGGACCGGTCGCCTCGAACACGACGAGGATATCGCCATGCCGCCAAGGTTCGAGCCTTTGCGCGATCGCCTCGGCTTGATTGGCGATGCGTTCGGCCACGCCCACGGCGCCGTCGAACAGATCCAGATGGGCTTTGGAGATGTCGCAACCGACAAAGCCAGGGTGTATCTTCATGATGCCTATCCCTGTGCTGCGAGGTCCGTCACCACGGCCTCGATCAACTGTTCAGGCTTGGGTATCGAAGCAGGCGGACGAGGACCGGGCCGGCTCACGGTCTCGAAGACCAGGGATCCAACGATCTCTCGTCCGCCACCCCATCATCGCACAGCTTCAACACACAGGGATCCATTCATCCGGGTTCTGGGGAGCTTCTCGCGGATCAGGGCTCGGCTGCATGGGTCCTCGCTTTCGCGAGGATGACGACGAGCGTGTTGGGTGTTGCGGAAAGGCTGGCCAAGCAACCGGAAAGGACTTCCCCGGACGAGCCGAAGTCTCAGAGAAACACCGGTTCCTCGACCAGTTCCACGCCGAATTTGGCGCGGACGCCGGCCTTGATCTCGCCGGCCAGCGCGGTGATCTCGGCTGCCGAGCCGCCGCCATGGTTGACCAGGATCAGCGCATGGCGGTCATAGACGCCGACATGGCCGAGCCGGATGCCCTTGAAGCCGCTCTGCTCGACCAGCCAGGCGGCCGAGAGTTTGACCTGCCCATCGGGCTGCGGATAGCCACCGAGCTTCGGATAGTCGACCTTGAGCGCGTCGTGCTTGGCCGCCGGGACGATCGGGTTCTGGAAGAAGCTGCCGGCATTGCCGATCACCGCCGGATCGGGAAGTTTTCGCCCGCGCACGGCGACGACCTCGTTGAACACGGCTTCGGGCTCAACTGCCTCACCATGCTGGAAGATCGCGGCGATGTCGGGATAGCTCAGCACCGGCTGCCACGGGCGCGGCAGGCGGAACCGCACGCTGGTCACGATATAGCGGCCAGGATGGTGCTTGAAGACGCTGTCGCGATAGGCGAAGGCGCATGCGTCCTTGTCGAAGGTGACGAAGCGCTCCGTCTCGACGTCATAGGCGCGCAGGCTGTCGAACCGGTCCGCCAGCTCGATGCCATAGGCGCCGATGTTCTGCACCGGCGAGGCGCCGACCGTGCCGGGAATCAGCGCGAGGTTTTCCAGCCCCGGATGGCCCTCGGCCAGCGTTGCGCGAACGAAGCCATGCCAGTTTTCGCCCGCCGCCGCCTCGACGATCCAGGCATCGTCCCGCGTCTCGACCAGCCGTCGGCCCTGGCTGCGCATCAGCAGCGTCACGCCCTCGAAATCCGCGCTCAGCACGATGTTGCTGCCGCCGCCGAGAAGCCGGCGCGGCAGGCCCTGGAGGCGCGGATCGGCCAGCGCTGCCACGAGATCGGCCTCGGAGCGGATCTCGACCGCATACCGGCTCCGGGCGCGGAAGCCGAAGCTGTTGCTGTCGTCGAGCGGGTAATCGGTCAGTATCTCGGGCATTCTCGTTCCGGCAGAAGGGCCAAGCCGTCGGGTCGGCCCTTCCTATGGACGATCAGGCTGTCCGTGTCGATTCCGCGGGCGGCAGGGTCCTCGCCGCTCGGGAATCTCCGTTCAGTTCCGGAGCGTCGTCTCCGTCAGGTTCTTGTGCATCAGCGACGCCGCCAGGCCGTGATACAGCGATTGCGGCATGATCAGGCTGGAAACGCCGTAGCCGAGCACCGACGCACACATGATCGGAATGACGTCGCTGTTGTTGCCCGTCATCTCCAGGATGATGACGAAGGCGGTGATGGGAGCCTGCACCACGCCGGCGAAATAGCCGGTCATCCCCAGCAGTGCCGCTATGCCGGCCGTGCCCCCGAGCGCCAGGGCGAACAGACTGCCCAGGCCGGTTCCAACCGCCAGCGATGGCGCGAAGATGCCGCCCGGGATGCCCGAGATGGACGACAGCAGCGTGGCGATGAACTTCGCCGGCCCAAAATACCAGGGCAGGATCTCGCCCTCGAGCGCCAGCCGCGCATGCTCATAGCCGGTGCCGAAGGTGATGCCCCCCGATGCGAGCCCGATCAGAGCCACGACAAGGCCGCAGGATCCCGCGATCACCAGCGTCCGCACCAGCGTCATCTCGCTGGTCCAGCGGCGGATGGTTTGCGTCGACCACAGCATCAGCCGGCCGAACAGGGCGCCAAACAGGCCGCCGAACACACCGCAGAGGCCCACCATGACCCATCCCTGCAGGCCGACGACATGCCCCGAGGCCTGACCGAAATAATTGTAATTGCCAACCAGCCCGAGCGAGACGAGGCCGGCGAGGATCACGGCGGACAGGACCAGTCCGGAGGTCTTCGTCTCGAACGATCGGCTCATCTCCTCGATGGCGAAGACGATACCTGCCAGGGGCGCATTGAACGCCGCCGATATGCCGGCCGCCGACCCTGCCAGGATCAGGCCGCGCGCGCGGTCCGCCCCGCCGATCTGGCCGACCTTGAGCATGATCGCGGCGCCGACCTGAACCGTCGGCCCCTCGCGGCCGATCGATCCGCCTGAAGCAATGCCGACCAGGGTCAGCAGGATCTTGCCGAAGGCGACGCGCAGCGACAGCAGCTTGTTGCGGGACGCTTCATCGGTCATCTCGCAGGCAGCGATCGCATGCTGGATGCCGCTGCCGGCCGAGCCGGGAAACACCGTGCGCGCCAGATGGGCGCAGAGCATGAAACCAAGCGGCGTCAGGATCAGGGGGATCCAGAACGCCTGGCTGGACACAAGGTGAAAGAGCGACTGCGCCTGGTCGGCCGCATAGGCGAAGGCGACGCTGACCAGGCCCGTGACGCCCGCGCCGGCCCAGAACACCACGCGCCGTCGCCACACGTCGCGGGAAAGCCAGGCAGGCTGCGACCGCTTCAGTTTCCGTCTCAACAACAACAATCCACTCCCTAGGAAAAATCGGGCCGCGCACGCTGATATGGGCCGGAGGGCCAAGCGGTTCAGTCGGCGGTCAGGGGCACGTAGTCGATCTCCAGGAACGACTCGACCTCGGGGATCCAGCGGTCCCGAACGAAGGCGACATGGTCGGGATGATCGTTATACAGGGAATAAGCGGCCTGGTCGGCGAACTCCATGGAGAAGCCGAAATCATAGTCGTTCTTGGGGCTGACCTGGCGCAGCTGCTCGAAGTTTCCGACGCCGGGGATCGCGGCGAGGATGCGGGCATCGGCGAGAAACCTTCCCTCCGCCTCGGAACCGCTGGAATGCTTGAGACGGAAGACGACGGTATGGCGGATCATGCAAGGGCCCCTTCGATGCCAGGAGAAATGCACAGTAGAGGACGCGGAAGCGCGTGCAACCGCGCGGATATGGCCCGTCCCCTCGGCCTCGACCGCGTTGCCACCCGTCGCCACGTCGTGTAACCGTGCCCCTTCACATAACAGTCTTGTTTCATAGATGACCGGCAAGCCCGAAACGCCCCTTCTCGACACCGTCACCACGCCCGAGGATCTCCGTCGCCTTCCGGAGAGCTCGCTCGTGCAGCTGGCGGCCGAACTCCGCGCCGAGACCATTGATGCGGTTTCGATCACCGGCGGCCATCTTGGCGCCGGCCTCGGCGTCGTCGAGCTGACGGTGGCGCTGCACTACGTGTTCAACACGCCCGCCGACCGGATCATCTGGGACGTCGGCCATCAGGCCTACCCGCACAAGATCCTGACCGGCCGCCGCGACCGCATCCGCACGCTGCGCCAGACGCATGGGCTCTCGGGCTTCACCAAGCGGGCAGAGAGCGAATACGACCCGTTCGGCGCCGCCCACTCCTCGACCTCGATCTCGGCCGGCCTCGGCATGGCGGTGGCGCGCGACCTGTCCGAAGGCGACAATGCCGTCGTCTGCGTGATCGGCGACGGCGCGATGTCGGCCGGTATGGCCTATGAGGCGATGAACAATGCAGGTGCCCTGCGCTCGCGGCTGATCGTCATCCTGAACGACAACGACATGTCGATCGCGCCGCCGGTTGGCGCCATGTCGGCCTATCTGGCGCGCCTCGTCTCGGGCCGCGCCTATCGCTCCTTCCGCGAAGTGGCGAAGCAGCTGACCAAGAAGCTGCCGCGCATCTTCCACGACAAGGCGAAGCAGACCGAGGAATATGCACGCGGCTTCTTCACCGGCGGCACGCTGTTCGAGGAACTCGGCTTCTACTATGTCGGGCCGATCGACGGCCACAATCTCGATCACCTGCTGCCGATCCTGCGCAATCTGCGCGATGCGCCGGAAGGTCCGATCCTGCTGCATGTCGTGACGCAGAAGGGCAAGGGCTACGCCCCGGCCGAGGCCGCCGCCGACAAGTATCACGGCGTCAACCGCTTCGACGTCATCACCGGCAAGCAGGCCAAGGCGACGCCCAACGCGCCGAGCTATACGCGTGTTTTCGCGGAAACGCTGATCAAAGAAGCCGAAGCCGACGACAAGATCGTCGCCGTCACCGCCGCCATGCCGACCGGCACCGGCCTCGACCTGTTCGGCCAGGCCTTCCCGAGCCGCACTTTCGATGTCGGCATCGCCGAACAGCACGCCGTCACCTTCGCCGCGGGCCTTGCCTCGGAAGGCTACAAGCCGTTCTGCGCGATCTATTCGACCTTCCTGCAGCGCGGCTACGACCAGATCGTCCATGACGTGGCGATCCAGAAATTGCCGGTGCGCTTCGCGATCGATCGCGCCGGTTTCGTCGGCGCCGATGGGCCGACCCATGCCGGCTCGTTCGACACCGGCTTCCTGACCGCGCTCCCGGGCATGATCGTCATGGCGCCGTCCGACGAGGCCGAGCTGGTGCACATGATCGCAACCTCGGTCGCCATCGACGACGCGCCCTCCTCCTTCCGCTATCCGCGCGGCGAAGGCGTCGGCATCGACATGCCGGCACGCGGCGAGGTCCTGCCGATCGGCAAGGGCCGGATCCTGCGCCAGGGATCGAAAATCGCCATC
Source organism: Kaistia sp. UC242_56 (assembly GCF_044452255.1). Lineage (NCBI taxonomy): Bacteria > Pseudomonadati > Pseudomonadota > Alphaproteobacteria > Hyphomicrobiales > Kaistiaceae > Kaistia > Kaistia sp. UC242_56. The sequence goes on along the minus strand of NZ_JBIOAN010000002.1, from coordinate 1,603,247 downwards.
CTCTCCTTCGGCACGCGCCTCAAGGACGCGATGAAGGCGGCGGAAGAACTGGATACCTACGGCCTCTCGACGACCGTCGCCGATGCCCGCTTCGCCAAGCCGCTCGATACCGACCTCGTGCTGGACCTCGCCCGCAATCACGAAGTCGTGATCACGGTCGAGGAAGGCGCGGTCGGCGGCTTCGGCGGCCAGGTCCTGGCCTTCCTCGCCGGCGCCGGCGCCTTCGATCGCGGCCTCAAGATCCGCACGCTGGTGATGCCGGACGAGTTCACCGATCACGACAAGCCCGAGGCAATGATCGTTTCCAGCGGGCTCGACGCGCGCGGCATCGTCGCGACCGTGTTCGAGGCGCTCGGCCGCGGCGACGAAGCAGCGGCAATCCGGCTGGCCTGATTTCCAGCCTTCACATTGTAAACTTGGCGACCTTCCGTTGCGTAAACTCGCGACTCGTTCTACCCGATAGCGGACGGGATCCCCTTGGGAGATCCGGCCGAAGGGGGAACGAGGATGGTATCCGACGCGATCCGGCTGGTGCTGACGAACCTGCCAAGCCTGCTGTTTTTCGCAGCCCTTCTCATCGCCACTCTGCGCGGCGGCTCGGCGCAAGCCTATCTCGACTGGCTGCTTCTGCTCTCCATCGGGGTCACCAATGTCTGGGCCGGCCTCTACCACGTCTTCGCACCGGAAACGGCCGCGGCGTTCATCGGCTGGCAGGTCAGCCCGTTCCAGTTCGAGGTCGGCATCGCCGATATCGCGCTCGGTGTCATCGCCATCGTCGCGTTCTGGCAAACGCTGGCGTTCAAGGCCGCCGTGATCCTCTTCACCACGGTCTATTACGTTGGGCTTGTGATCGGCCACATCCACCAGATCGTCAGCGCCGGCAACTGGACGGCCGGCAATGCGGGGGCGCTCCTGCTCCTGACGGTGCTCCAACCGATCCTGCTCATCGCCTGCTACTGGATCCTCACACGACGCCAGGCCGCTAGCCCGCTCTGACACCCGCCACATCGTCGCACGGCTCGCGCGGCAGTCCGCCGCGCTTTGCAAGCGCGGCGTGCGGGGCTATCTCTGCGACATGATCAAGCACATCGCCTTTTCGCTCCTTCTCGCTGCGTCGCTGGCAACGCCCGCGCTCGCCGATGTCACCGCCGGCCCGCTCGTCGTCAGCGAGCCCTGGTCGCGCGCGACGCCGCCCGGCGCCAAGGTCGGCGGCGGCTACCTGACCATCAAAAACACCGGCACCGAGCCGGATACGCTGGTCTCGGTCGCCTCGCCCGTCTCCGAAAAGACCGAGCTTCACCTGATGAAGACCGAGGACGGCGTCATGACGATGCGCCCCGCGACCGACGGCGTCGAGATCCCGGCCGGCCAGACGCTGACGCTGGAGCCCGGCGGCTACCACATCATGTTCATCCGCCCGAAGGCGCCCTTCGTGCAGGGCGAGACCGTGCCGCTGACGCTGACCTTCGCCAAGGCGGGTCCGGTCGAGGTCGAACTGACCATTTCGCCGATCGGCGTGCCCGGCCCGAAGACGGATCACTCCATGCACATGAACCATGACGGCGCCGCGAAATGAGCGACAGCAGCAAGCCCGACGCCAGCCGCAAGACGCTGCGAACCATCCGCTACATCCTCTGGGGCCTGGTCGCCGTCGCAGTCATCGCCGTCGCCGGCTTCGCGGTGACGCAGAAGAGGGGCGGCGCCAGCCTGACCACCAGCGCGATCGGCGGGCCATTCTCCGTCGTCGACCAGAAGGGCCAGCCCGTCACCGAGGCGGCGCTGAAGGGACATCCCTCGGCGATGTTCTTCGGCTTCACCTTCTGCCCAGATGTCTGCCCGACCACGCTGTTCCAGGCGACGCAGTGGCTGAAGCAGCTCGGCCCGGACGGCGACAAGCTCAAAGTCTATTTCGTCACCGTCGACCCCGAGCGCGACACGCCTGAGCAGATGGACAATTATCTGCACGCCTTTGATCCGCGCATCATCGGCCTGACCGGCAGCCGCCCGCAGATCGACGCGATGCTGAAGGCGTACCGCGTCTATTCGAAGAAGGTCGGCGAGGGCGAGGACTACACGATGGACCACGCGGCTGCCGTGTACCTGCTCGATTCCGACGCCAATTTCGTCGGCACGGTCGACTATCACGAGAAGGACGAGACGATCATGGCCAAGCTAAAGCGCCTTGTCGCCGGCTGATGCAGGGTCACCGGACGCCGCTTGCGGCAAGGTTCCCGACAGGGGCGCGACGACATCGTCGCGCCCCTTTTCGTCTGAGGTCGGCTCGGCGTCTGGCCCACCTGCCGCCATTGCGCGCCTGGACTGTCCGCTCCAATGCTTCAGGTAGCTCGACCAACATCCTGAGGTGCCCGGCAAAGCCGGGCCTCGAAGGAGGGGCCGGCGAACGCTCAGATGGCGCGATTTTGCTCGACTTCCGGTTTCCCTGAAATGCGGGATTGTCAACTGGAGCTCCTTCGAGGCCTCGCGAAAGCGAAGCGCCTCAGGATGAGGGCGGAGCCGATTGATCTGCCTGACAAGTCAAAGCTTGCCAGCCGGCCGTATCGGCCGGATCCAGCGGCCCGATCCGGGGGCCGCCACCTTCCCTCGCACGGCCCTGCGCAACCCGCCGCCAGAGGAAATACTCCCGCTTGCTGTATCCCCTCCCCCAGGATAGGATCTGGCATGAGCCACGCCCAGAACCCCGATATCCTGCTCCGCCTGCGCCGCGCCTCCGGTCACCTGACCAGCGTCATCGCCATGGTCGAGGACGGCCGCGACTGCCTGGCCATTGCCCAGCAGATGCAGGCCGTGATCAAGGCGATCGAAAGCACCAAGCGCATCCTGATCCACCACCATATCGACGAGCATCTGGGGGCGGCCGCCAGCGCGCTGCCCGCCGCCGAAGCCCGCGCCCTGGTCGAGGAAATCAAGGAAGTCAGCAAGTATCTCTGAGGAGCGGACGGGCCATGGCAGGAGTATCGCAATGAACGCGTCGCAAGCCCTCGGGGGCCACGAGCACGTCTTCCTCGGCGCCTCGCACGACCGCAACCAGCGCCGGACGATGATCGTCGTCGGCATCACGACGCTGACCATGCTGGCCGAAATCGTCGGTGGCTATGTCTATGGCTCGATGGCGCTGCTGGCCGACGGCTTCCACATGTCGACGCATGCCGGCGCCCTGCTGGTGGCGGCGCTCGCCTATCGCTATGCCCGCCGTCACGCGCATGACCCGGCCTTCACCTTCGGCACCGGCAAGATCGGCGATCTCGCCGCCTTTGCCAGCGCGGTCATCCTCGGCGTCATCGCCGTGCTGATCGCCGCCGATGCCGCCTGGCGCCTCGCCCATCCCATCGACATCAGCTTCAATCCGGCGATCGTCGTCGCGGTCATCGGCCTCGCCGTCAATCTCGTCAGCGCCGCGCTGCTGCACGAGAGCATGCCGGGACACAGCCACGGCCATGACGACCACCACGGGCATGACCATGATCATGCGCACCATGATCATGGCGGCGCCCGGGATCACAATCTGCGCGCCGCCTATGTCCATGTGCTCGCCGATGCGGCCACCTCCGTGCTCGCCATCGCGGCGCTGCTCGCCGGGCGCTTCCTGAACTGGGTCTGGCTGGATCCGGCCGTCGGCATTCTCGGCGCAGCGGTGATCGCGAGCTGGTCGCTGCAGTTGATGCGCGACAGCGGCCGCATCCTGGTCGACACCGTGCCCGATCCGGATCTCGCGACCGCCATGCGCGCCCGTATCGAGCAGAATGGCGACCGGGTTACCGACCTGCATCTCTGGCGCGTCGGCCCCGGCCACAACGCGGCGGTGATCAGCCTCGTCTCGGCCCATCCGCAATCGCCCGACGTCTACCGCAAGAAGCTCGCGGCGCTGCACGCGCTGTCGCATGTCACGGTCGAGGTGCAGACCGCGCCGGCCGTTTAGTCAGGCTGGTGCGCGAAGCGAGCGCAGCGCGATTGTGGTAGGAGACGCACCCCGGCCGGCGAAAACCGATGGAGGTGCGAGCGCCATGACCCAGAATATTTACGACAATCCCGCCTTCTTCGAGGGCTACAGCCAGCTCGGTCGGTCCGTCCATGGACTGGCGGGGGCTGCAGAATGGCCGGCACTGCGCGCCATGCTGCCGGATCTGCGCGGGCTTCGCGTCGTCGATTTGGGCTGCGGCTATGGCTGGTTCTGCCGCCATGCGAGCGAACAGGGCGCGGCCTCCGTGCTCGGGCTCGACGTGTCGGAGGCGATGCTGGCGCGCGCCACCTCCATGACCAGCGATCCCGTTATCCGCTACGAGCGCGCCGATCTCGAGACGCTGGAACTGCCCGAGGCCGCGTTCGATTTCGTCTATAGCTCGCTGACGCTGCACTATATCGAGGACCTGCCGCGCCTTCTGGCAACCGTTCATCGCGCGCTGGTGCCGGGCGGCAGGCTCGTCTTCTCGATCGAACATCCGATCTATATGGCGCCGACCAACCCCGGCTGGGTGATCGATGCCGAGGGGCGCCGCACCTGGCCGCTCGACCGCTACAGCGCCGAGGGCCCGCGCTCGACCGACTGGCTCGCCAAGGGGGTGATCAAGCATCACCGCACCATCGGCACCCAGCTCAACATGATGATCCGGCAGGGTTTCACCATCACCCATTTCGAGGAATGGGGGCCGACCGACGCCGAGATCGCCGCGCAGCCGGCGCTGACCGAGGAGCGAGACCGGCCGATGATGATGCTGATCGCGGCACATCGATAGGCGCCCCTCTCGCCCCAGGCCGCCCCTTTCGGCGGTCTGCGAGGCCTGCGACGCGTGCCTGCGGCCCGATAGCGCTTGCGCTTGACCGCCGCGCACGCCATCACTCGCGCCATGAACGACACCACACATCGCCTGGACATGGTCCTGCTGGCGCGCGGGCTGGTCGCCTCGCGGGCCAAGGCGCGCGACGCCGTCCTGCGCGGCCATGTCCGCGTCGACGGGGTCCTGATCACCAAGCCCGCCGCGACCATCCGGCAGAACGCCACGCTCGAGATCGACGATCCCGCGCAGCGCTACGTCTCGCGCGCCGCGCTGAAGCTCGTCGCCGGGCTGGATCATTTCGGCTATGACCCGACCGGCCGCACCGCGCTGGATCTCGGCGCCTCGACCGGCGGCTTCACCGAAGTTCTGCTCGAACGCGGCGCGCGCCATGTCCATGCGCTCGATGTCGGGCATGGCCAGCTGCATCCGCGCGTGGCCGGCCGGTCGCGCGTCACCATGCGCGAAGGCCTGAATGTCCGCGACCTGACCGCCGAGGACATTGGCGAACCGTTCGATGCCATCGTCTGCGATGTCTCGTTCATCTCGCTCCGCCTGGCGCTGCCGCCGGCGCTCGAGCTGGCCGAGCCGGGCAGTTGGGGCGTCCTGCTGGTCAAGCCGCAGTTCGAGGTCGGCAAGGACGGCATCAACAAGAGCGGCCTGGTTCGCGATCCCCTGGAAGGCGAGGCCGCTGTCGAGCGCATCGTTGACTGGATTGCCGCGGAGCCGGGATGGGTCGTCGACGGCCTCGTCCCCTCCCCGATCGCCGGTGGCGACGGCAATCATGAATTCCTGCTCGGCGTTAGGAAAGAAACAGCCCATGGCTGAAACCCTCACCATCACTGCTCTCGGCCATGAGGGCGACGGCATCGCCGAGACCGCATCGGGCCAGAAGGTGTTCGTGCCCTTCACCCTGCCGGGCGAAGTCGTGACGGCCGATATCGACGGCGAGCGCGGCCACCTGGTTTCGATCATCACGCCGAGCCCGGACCGCATCGCGCCCGCCTGCCGGCATTTCACCGTCTGCGGCGGCTGCTCACTGCAGCATTGGGCGCCGGAGAAATACCAGGCCTGGAAGCGCGAGCTGGTCGTGCACGCCTTCGCCCAGCGCGGCATCGAAACGGAGGTCAATCCGGTGATCCCGGTTGCGCCCCATTCGCGCCGCCGCGCCGTCTTCACCCTGTCGCGCACCGAACAGGGCGTCGTGCTCGGCTTCAACAAGCGCGAGAGCCACGACATCCTGGCGATCGAGGAATGCCCGCTGCTGGTGCCCGAGATCGAGACGCGACGCGACAAGCTCGCCGCCCTGGCCGACCGGCTGATGGATCGCGGCAAGCGCGCCCGCATGACCGTGGTCTCGACCGATACCGGCCTCGACGTGTCGCTGGAAGGCGCGCGCAAGCCCGGCCGCGCCGACTATGAGGCGCTCGGTCGCGCCGCGGTCGACGGCTCGATCTCGCGGCTGACGGTCGATGGCGCTGAAATCTTCATGAGCCGCGTGCCGGAAATCCGCAACGACCCGATCGTGCTCTATCCGAGCGCCGGCGGCTTCCTGCAGGCGACGGCCAGTTCCGAACTGGCCATGGCCGACCTCGTCGACGCCGCGATCGGCAAGTCGGGCGGCCCGGTGCTCGACCTCTTCTCCGGCATCGGCACCTTCACGCTGAAGCTGGCGCGGCGCTTTCCCGTTCTCGCCGTCGAGGGCGAGACCAAGCTGCTACAGGCGCTCGACCGCTCGATGCGCTTTTCCACCGGCATCCGGGCGGTGACAACGCGCCGGCGCGACCTGTTCCTCAATCCCATGGCACCGGTCGAGCTGAAGGAATTCAAGGCCGTCGTGTTCGACCCGCCCCGCGCCGGCGCCAAGGCGCAGGCCGAGACGCTGGCGAAGTCGATCGTGCCGAAGATCGTCGGCGTCTCCTGCAATCCCGCGACGCTCGCCCGCGACGCGCGCATCCTGATCGACGGCGGCTACAAGCTCACCAGCGTTACGCCCGTCGACCAGTTCCTGTGGTCGGGCCATGTCGAGGTGGTGGCGACCTTCGAGCTCGCCCGCAAGAGCGCCAGCAAGGGCCGCCCGGTGCGGTTGAGCTGATCGGCCGGCTGGGACCCGTCTGGGTGGCGGAAGCCCAGGAAAGCCCCTCACCCAACCCTCTCCCGCAAGCGGGCGAGGGCTTTTGCGGCCGGCGCCCTTGGCCATATGGCGCGACGGTCGCCACTAGCACCACCTACCCCCTCGCCCGCTTGCGGGAGAGGGCTGGGGTGAGGGTCTGAACGCCAGGCTCCGACAGGACGATCCCGCAATTCGGCGGCAAGAACCGGATAGAACCGGCGCGTCCTCCCGCGTTAGCTCGCAGCTTCCAAACCCATGAGGAAGCTTTGATGCCCGCCCTTCGCTATGTCGCCATTCCCAGCACTGCCGCCGCGCACTATCGCAGCGGCGGGCTCGATGCCAACGGCCAGTCGCCCGAACGGCGGGTCTCCGACGGCGGGGGTGTTCCCTGCCGTCATTGCCTGGATATGGTCCCCGCTGGATCCGACTATCTGATCCTGGCGCACCGGCCGTTCGAGACGATCAACCCCTATGCCGAGGTTGGGCCGATCTTCCTGTGTGCCGAAGCCTGTGTGCGCGCCGATGAAGGCGACGCGCTGCCGCGCATGCTGACCTCGACGGCCTACATCATCCGCGGCTATTCGGCCGATGAGCGCATCGTCTATGGCAGCGGCAAGGTGGTGGCGCGCGAAAGGCTTGGCGCCGAGGCGGACGAACGGCTCGCCCGCGACGACATCGCCTTCGTCCATGTTCGCTCCTCGACCAACAACTGCTTCCAGTGCCGGATCGAGCGGGGGTGAGGCGAACTATGGGCTCGTTCTTTCACCTCCCCTGAGAGAAAGGTCGACGGCCGCAGGCTGGCGGGTGAGGGTTTACGGCCTCACCAAGATAGACTCCATGGTCCGAGCCTTATGCGGAGGGTTTCCTAACCCCTCACCCGGAGCTTCGCTCCGACCTCTCCCTCACGGAGAGGTGAAGAAGCGCAGCGCATTCAGAAAAATGGCGGCCAGAGGCCGCCATTTTCATGTCGTTCAGACGTCGCAGGCTCAGGCGGCCGCCAGTTCCTTGCGGCCCGCCTTCAACGTCGCGCCGACCTTGGCGATGCGGTTCAGCATGACATTGGCCGAATCGACGAAGCTCGCCGGCGGCACGAACAGATCGTCCTGGCGGTATTGCGAGAAGAACGGAATGTTGACCTCGCCCGCCACGACCAGACCGACCGCGCCGGCGACCGGCTTCAGCAGTTGCACCGCCCGGGTGCCGCCGGAGACGCCGCCATAGCTGACGAAGCCGAGCGGCTTGTCGGCCCATTCATGCGACAGGTAGTCGATCGCGTTCTTGATCGAGGCCGGGAAGCCGTGATTGTACTCCGGCAGCACGAAGACGAAGGCATCGGCCGCGTCGATCGTCGCGCTCCAGTCCTTGGTGTGCTGATGCACATACTGGCGCATGCGCGGGTGGTTGGGCTCGTCGAACATCGGCAGGTTGACCGCCTTCAGGTCCACAAGTTCGGCCTGGAAGTCCTTGTGCGCGGCGGCGACGCCGTTGAACCAGGTGCCGATGGAGAGGCCGGCGCGGCCCGGACGGGTCGAGGCGACGATGGTTTGAAGCTTGAGCAAGGTGAAGCATCCTGTGCAGATCCGATAAGCCTGTGAGACCATATATAGGCCTTATCAGATCGGCGGGAGGTGAACGGTGCGTCAACCGTTCCCGCCCCGACGCGGCCGCTCAGTCGATCGGATCGAAATAGGAGCCGACGGGCGCGGCCGCGAACAAGCCCCGCGCCTGCTGCAACAGGTCCGGCGGGATGTTCTTGACCGAGGCCTGGTGCGCCTCGGGCGTTTCCCAATGCTCGATCATGAGAAAGCGCGCGGCGTCGTCCCGGTCGCGGAACAGTTGGCAGGACAGCGCGCCCTCCGAGCCCAGGATCAGGGGCGTGATCGAGGCAAGGAAATGGGCCAGAGCGTCCTCCTGGCCCGCGAGGGCCCGAAACTCGCCAATCCGTGCGATCGCCATGACATCCTCCCCAAGCTGCGTGGTGGAGCCTAGCCGTTCTGGCCCCGATGACGAAGATAATGATCCGCGATGGCGCAGGCGACCATGGCCTCGCCGATCGGCACGGCGCGGATGCCGACGCAGGGGTCGTGCCGGCCCTTGGTCATGACGTCCACTTCTTCGCCCTGCGCCGTGATCGAGCGGCGCGTGGTCAGGATCGACGAGGTCGGCTTGACGGCGAAGCGGGCGACGATCGGCTGGCCGGTCGAGATGCCGCCCAGAATGCCGCCGGCATGGTTGGAGAGGAACAGCGGCTTGCCGTCATTGCCCATCCGCATCTCGTCGGCGTTTTCCTCGCCGGTAAGCGCGGCGGCATCAAAGCCCTCGCCAATCTCGACGCCCTTCACGGCGTTGATCGACATCAGCAGGCTGGCGATATCCTGGTCGAGCTTGGCATAGACTGGCGCACCAAGGCCGGCCGGCACGCCCTCGGCGATGACCTCGATGACCGCGCCGGCGGAAGAGCCTGCCTTGCGGATGCCGTCCAGATATTCCTCCCACACCGTCGCCGTCTGGGCGTCAGGGCAGAAGAAGGGATTCTGGTCGACCTCGTTCCAGTTCCAGCGCGAGCGGTCGATCTTGTGCGGGCCGATCTGCACCAGCGCGCCGCGCACGCTCATGCCCGGCACGACCTTGCGGGCGATGGCGCCGGCGGCGACGCGGGCCGCCGTCTCGCGCGCCGAGGAACGGCCGCCGCCGCGATAATCGCGAATGCCGTATTTCAGGTCATAGGTGAAGTCGGCATGGCCCGGCCGGTAACGATCCTTGATGTCGCCATAGTCCTTGGAGCGCTGGTCGACATTCTGGATCTCGAGCGCAATCGGCGTGCCGGTGGTGAGCAGCGTGCCGTCTTCCTGGGGCAGGACGCCGGAAAGAATGCGCACCTCGTCGGGCTCGCGGCGCTGGGTGGTGAAGCGCGAGGTGCCGGGCTTGCGCTTGTCCATCCAAGCCTGGATCTCGGCCTCGGAGATGGCGATGCGCGGCGGGCAGCCGTCGACGACCGCGCCCAGCGCGGGTCCGTGGCTCTCGCCCCAGGTCGTGACGCGAAAGAGATGGCCGAAGGTATTGTGCGACATGGGCGAAGGCGCTCCCGGTGATTGGCCCCGGTTCTAGAAAGCCAGCGGCCTTCCGTCAAACGCCAGCTTCGCGCGGGCCCGGATATGCGCGAGCGGTGCATAGAGAGTGAGCACAGGACACCATCACTTGCACTGATGGTAAGCTTTGCTATTATCAGCCATAAGGACTTACACGAAAGCGTGATTACGCAAGGCCGGACGGCGCGACATGTCACATCCACCCCGACGATCCCAGCGAAACCGCCAAGCTTGGCTCCCCCTAAGGCTTCTGGCGGCGGAAGCGGCCTTCAAGCGCTAAGCCGATGAATTCCTTGTGAATTGCCTTCGAACGAGAGGACTCCATTTTCCGACGCAGCCAGGAACGGGCACCGCTTCCCCCCGCGGATCGCTTGATCAGACCCTGGCTTGACCCTGCAGGAACTGGAAACCACACCATGCGCCATCTCGTTCTCGCCGCCGCGTCTGTCGCCCTTCTGTCTTCGGGCGCTGTCGCTTACGCCGCCGAAGAAGTCGAAGGCTCGGTCGAAAGCGTCAATGTCGGACACGGCACATTGACGCTGCAATCCGGGCAGACATTCATCTTCGCCAACCCGGCGGTGCTCTATGGAATCGTGCCCGGCCAGTCAGTGGGCGTGAGCTATACCGGCCGGAACCAGGGCATCACGGCTTTCGACCCCCACCCGGAGAGTGACGGCGACCACGGAAATTACTGACCTCCCCGTTGACGCTACTCTCTGAAAGCGGCGCCCGGCACCCCTCCGGGCGCCGCTATCTTTTTATGCCCTCCCCGATGGCCGCCGACGGGGGCCCGCCGGGCCAAGGGCCTGCCCTCCGAGTCGAGCTCGTCGCCCCCACGGGGGTTGCTGGCAAAGCGGGGAAGGCTTCTCACCAGGCAGCCCCCTTGTCTCGCTTCCGCCGTCCGCCAGCCGGCAAACCGCGCGGCATGACCATGTGGGAAGCTCGAGCAATGATAAGTGGCCGTACTTTTCATGGCCGACGGAACGCCCGAGAGCTCGATTCGACCGCGCCCAAAGCCCGCGATCGATCCCGCCAGATCCATTTAATGAGCTTTTACTACAATAAGCAGCGACACATAATGAACAGTGCCCTTGGGTTCAGTGAACAATCCGATAGCGCCGCGCCTATCATATTCCCAAATCAGGCCGTTTTATAGAATTTTCGTCTCATATCAGTCGATTATGTATTCGAAAACAGAAATGCCAGGGTCTGAATGGCCGATTTCGCAAAATATCGGGCGCTTGCAAACCGCGATGGACAGGACCAAATTCAGCTCACCGGCGACGGACTGAACGAAACCGCCCCACAGAAAAAGGGGTCGTCGCTGCAAGCGGTCGAATGAATCGACCAGGAGAAAAAAAGATGCGTAACCTTATCATTGCTGCCGCCTCCGTCGCGTTCCTTGCTTCTGGCGCAGCCGCCATGGCCGCCGAGCAGACCGAAGGCACCGTCACCAGCGTCAACGCTTCGGCCGGTACGCTGACCCTGCAGGACGGCCAGACGTTCAATTTCGCCAATGGCACCCAGCTCTACGGGATCCTGCCCGGCCAGACGGTCGGCGTGACCCACGATGGCAGCCAGGGCCTCGGCGCCTTCAATCCGAAGCCGGCCAACGACTGATCGCCCTCGCGATATCGAGCTGAGCTTCCAGGCCGGCGTCCGGCTTCCTCCCTCCCGGACACCGGCTTGATCTACCGCCTGCCCCCCGACAGGCGGACGGGAATGGCCCCTCCCCCGACCGGGCCAAATCACGTCGAACGCGGTTCGACAAGGAGACTCAAATGCGTAATCTGATCCTCGCCGCTGCTTCCGTTGCCTTCCTCGCTTCGGGCGCCGCCGCCATCGCTGCCGAGCAGACCGAAGGCACCGTGACCAGCGTCAACGCTTCGGCCGGCACGCTCACCCTGCAGAACGGCCAGACGTTTAACTTCGCCAATGGCACCCAGCTCTACGGCATCCTGCCCGGCCAGACGGTCGGCGTGAGCCACGATGGCAGCCAGGGCCTCGGCGCCTTCAACCCGAAGCCCGCCAACGACTAATCCAAGCCTGACCTGATCTCATCTCTTCTCTTCCTGACCTCCAGGGCCGCCGTCCGGCTCCCCTCCGGACCCAGCCCATCTCCCGCCTGTCGTCCCCCGCGACAGGCGGCCGGGAATTGCCCTCCCCCGAACGGGCACAATCACGTCGAACACGGTTCGACAAGGAGACTTTAAAATGCGCAATCTCATCCTCGCCGCCGCTTCCGTTGCCTTCCTCGCATCGGGCGCCGCCGCCATCGCTGCCGAGCAGACCGAAGGCACCGTTTCGAGCGTCAACGCCTCGACCGGCACCCTGACCCTGCAGGACGGCCAGACCTTCAACTTCGCCAATGGCAAGCAGCTGCTCGGCATTCTCCCGGGCCAGTCGGTCGGCGTCGCCCATCAGGGCACGGAAGGCCTAGGCGCTTTCAATCCGAGCCGCGCCCGCGCCGACAACAGCAACGGCTGATCCGGCGAGTTCCTCCCGCCTGACGCGAAGGCGCCCGGAGATCCGGACGCCGTCCCGACCCCCCGCCTGTCCTCCCCCCGACAGGCGAATGGGAATTGCCCTCCCTCGAACGGGCACAATCACGTCGAACACAGTTCGACAAGGAGACTCAAATGCGTAATCTGATCCTCGCCGCTGCTTCGGTTGCCTTCCTCGCTTCGGGCGCCGCAGCCATCGCCGCCGAGCAGACCGAAGGCACGGTCACCAGCGTCAACGCTTCGGCCGGCACGCTCTCCCTGCAGAATGGCCAGACCTTCAACTTCGCCAATGGCACCCAGCTCTACGGCATCCTGCCGGGCCAGACCGTCGGCGTCAGCCACAATGGCAGCGAAGGCCTCGGCGCTTTCAACCCGAAGCCGGCCAACGACTAATCGTCGGGTTCACGAGACCTGACGATCTCAAGATCAAACCGGCGTCCGGCACACCGGACACCGGTTTCTACTCCGCCTGCCCCCCGACAGGCGTCCGGGAATAGCCCTCCCCGAATGGGCTCGATTGCGTCGAACACGGTTCGACCAGGATAACATCATGCGTAATTTCATCATGGCCGCTGCTTCCGTCGCGTTCCTCGCCTCGGGTGCAGCCGCACTCGCTGCCGAACAGGCCAACGGCAGCATCTCCCAGGTCAACACGACCAAGAGCCCCCTGTCGTTGCAGACCGGCCAGCTGGCTCAGGACGGCAAGCCGTTGCTTCGCCTTCTTTCCGTCCAGCGGCTGGGCATCAGCGACAATGAAGCCGATGGCGTCGGCACGTATAATCCGACCCCCGTGCGCGATGAGAACGGCATTATCTGATCATCCCTGACCTTCATCGACCTGACTGACCTCCCAGAAACGACGTCCGGCACCCCTCCGGACGTCGTTTTCGTTTGTCGGAAGGCCGTACGCGCATAGGCGGCGCGCCGAATGCGGCAACGCGCAGGCATGCCAAATCGCCTCGAGCCCGGACATCCAGAGCCCTGGCGCAATCGCCCGATGGCCGGGCGCTTGGATCAATGGATGGATATCGGGCCGAGATTGCTGGCAGCCGGGACAGCCGCGGCGATCAGATCCAGCGGGTCTCGTGGCCGTCCCAGACGAGGACGCGATCCTGCGGGACGTCGAGATTGGGCGTCTGGTCGGTATCAAGGCCGAGCAGAAGGCCGCGCAGCACCCGGCAGACGCCGCCATGCGAGACGACGACCGTGTCCTTGGTGACGCTGGCGAGCCAGGTTCCGATCCGCACCGAGAGCATGGCGTAGCTCTCGCCCTGCGGCGGCTGGAAACCCCATTTGTCGACGTCGCGCTCGGCCACCAGATCGGGCCAGCGCTGCATCAGTTCGGGGGCGGTATAGCCTTCCCAGCGGCCGAAGGTGATTTCCTTCAGGATCGGGTCGAGGCGGTAGCCGGACGGGTCCAGCCCCATGGCGCTGCGGGCGATTTCCATGGTCTGGCGCGTGCGCTCCAGCGGGCTGGCGACGAAGTCGAAGCCCGCCGCTTCCGGCATTTGCTCGGCCAGTGCGCGGCCATTGCGCTGCGCCTGGCTGCGTCCGTGCGCATTCAGCGGAATGTCGCGCTGGCCCTGGAAGCGGCCTTCGGCGTTCCAGTCGGTCTCGCCGTGCCGGATGAAGATAAGGGTCGGCACGGCGTGCTCCGAAACGCTCAGAAGTATTTTACCGTTTCAGCGAAACGGCAAAATACTTAACTCCTTGTTTGGCCGCGTTTTCTTCACGCGAACCGCGCACACTTCGCTCGAAAACGCTTTAGTCCTTGATGACGGAGATATCGGGCGCGTCGACGGCCTTCATGCCGACGACGTGGTAGCCCGAATCGACGTGGTGGACTTCGCCCGTGACGGCGCGCGAGAGATCCGACAGGAAATAGACGCCGGAATCACCGACCTCTTCCGTCGTCACCGTGCGGCGCAGCGGCGCGTTGTACTCGTTCCACTTCAGGATATAGCGGAAGTCGCCGATGCCGGAGGCGGCCAGCGTCTTAATCGGTCCGGCGGAAATTGCGTTGACGCGGATGTTCTTCGGTCCGAGGTCGACGGCCAGATACTGCACGCTCGCCTCGAGCGCGGCCTTGGCGACGCCCATGACGTTGTAGTTCGGCATGACCTTCTCGGCGCCGTAATAGGTCAGCGTCAGGATCGAGCCGCCATCCGTCATCAGCTTCTCGGCGCGCTGGGTCACAGCGGTCAGCGAGTAGACCGAGATCAGCATGGTCTTGTTAAAATTGCCTTCGGTCGTGTCGACATAGCGACCGGTCAGCTCGTCCTTGTCGGAGAAGCCGATGGCGTGCACGAGGAAGTCGAGCTTGCCCCAGTGCTTTTCGACTTCCGCGAAGACCGCGTCGATCGAAGCGCTGTCGGTGACGTCGCAATGCCCGACGACGAGCGCGCCGAGTTCAGCCGCAAGCGGCTCCACGCGCTTCTTGAGCGCATCGCCCTGGTAGGTAAAAGCCAGCTCGGCACCGTGGTCGTGGGCGGCCTTGGCAATTCCCCAGGCGATCGACCGGTTGTTCGCGACGCCCAGCACGAGGCCGCGCTTACCCTTCATCAAACCGCCTGCTTCAATCATGCCTATTTTTCCCTCTTCGTACGTCTGGAGGCGTGCCTCCTATCGCACAGGGTCCCTTGCGCTTCAAGGCGAAGCAAGCCGTCCTGCATCACAGTCGATGTACACTTGTCGCGGAACGCGGGGAGGCGTTCGTTAGGAGCGGATAGAAACGGCGCAATCGCTGACCTGTAGGCTCCCGGTCCCACGGTCCGGCTCTCCATCCCAAACTTATCCATCCAGCCGGCTAACCGGGCGTAAAGCTTCCGAAGAACGAGCTTCTGTGCCAGTTATTGAAGCGCATCCGACCGATAGGAGGGCCCCAGCAGTGGCGCCACGCTTGAAAGACAAGGTCTGGTTTGGAACGGGCAACTATTCCCGACTGGCAGTCGCCGCCGTATTCGGCTGGTCGACGACGATTTATCCGGTTCTCGCAGAGACGTTGACACCCCCCGTCAAGCTGGCGCAGAGCGACTCGACGACAGCACCGGCGCCGGCGGAAAAGCCGGCCGCTCCCGAAGCGCCGCAATCCGCCCCCGCCCTCCCCGACCAGGTGCCAGGCGCGGCGGAGGCCGCGGCGGCATCGACCTCCGACCAGGACGCCGATCTCTACACGGTGTCGGATCTGGAATTCCTGCTCGGCCCGATCGCGCTCTATCCCGATCCGCTGCTCGCGCTGGTACTTTCGGCCAGCACGCTGCCGGACCAGTTGCGCAAGGCCGACGATTGGCTGGCCGCCAATCCCAAGGCCGTCGCCGACGAGAACTATACCGAAGCCGAGAAGCTCGGCCTCGACGCGCCGGTCGTGGCGCTGATGCGCTTCCCGTCCGTGATCGAGATGCTGGTCGATCATGAAGACTGGACCGAGTTCGCTCGGTTTCGCCTTCGACCGCCAGCCCGAGGACGTCGCCACCGTCATCCAGCTCCTGCGCGCGCAGGCGGAGAAGGTCGGCAATCTGAAGACGACGCCGCAGCAGGTCGTCACCGTCGAGCCGGCGACCTCGAACGCGCCGCGCGTAATCTCGATCGCCCCGGCCCAGCCGGAGCGCATCTACGTCCCCGTCTACAATTCGGCCGATGTGTTCACCACCGCCGCCACCGGCGCGCTGGTCTTCGGCACGGCGATCCTGGTCGGCTCGGCCTGGAACAACCGCTGGGGCTGGAACAATCGCGGCTGGAACAATGTCTGGGTTACCCATCATTGGCATGGCACCCCGGGCTGGCGTCCCGGCCCGCCGCAGCGGCCGCGCCCGCCCGGCGCCTGGCAGCCGGACCGGCCGAATCGCCCCGATCGGCCCAACCGTCCGGGTCGCCCCGACAATGGCCGCCCCGACCGCCCCGGTCGTCCTGGCGACAACAACCGGCCTGGCCGTCCGGGTGACAACAACCGCCCCGGCCGTCCGGGAGAGAACAACCGCCCGAACCGGCCCGGCGACAACAATCGTCCGAACCGTCCCGGCACGGAGACTGGCCGCCCGAATCGGCCCGGCACCGAAACCGGTCGTCCGAACCGTCCTGAGCGGCCCGGCACGGAAACGGGTCGTCCGAATCGGCCGAACGTTCGCCCGGAACGTCCGGGCGCCGAGACCGGACGGCCGAATCGGCCCGAGCGGCCCGCGAACTCGCGTCCGAACCGTCCCGAGACGGGACGCCCGGGTGCCGAGAACCGGCCCAACCGCCCGAACCGGCCCGAGGCGACCCGTCCGTCGCGTCCGGACAATGCCCGTCCGCAGCAGCGGCCGGGCCAGAATGCTCGCCCGCAGCAGCGGCCGAACCAGAACGCCCGTCCGCAACAGCGGCCGAACCAGAACGCCCGTCCGCAACAGCGGCCGAACCAGAACGCCCGTCCGCAACAGCGGCCGAACCAGAACGCGCGTCCGCAGCAGCGGCCGAACCAGAATGCCCGGCCGCAGCAGCGGCCAAGGCAGAATGCAAGGCCACAGCAGAATGCCCGGCCGAACAACCAGAACCGCAACCGGCAGCCGCAGAACCGCAACCGCAATTGCCGGCCCGGTCAGGACAACTGCCGCCGGTAGCTGCGCAGGATGAGGGTGGCGCGCGCAACCGCGCCACCCTTCCCCCGGAGGCGGACGCTGCACTCGGCATGGTCCGCCCATGGGGACAAAGATCCAGTCTGGCTCGCCGGCCTGCTCCTGCAGGCCGGCGTTTTTTTGACGGCCCACATGGCTTCCAACCGGAGCCGCGGGCCGGGTATCCTGCTTGTCGCCAAGCAAGGACCGAACCTGCCATCATGCTGAACCACCCGACGCCAGACCTTCTTGCCCGCTTCGCCGCCCTGGTCGGCCCGGGCGGCGCCCTCACCGACCCCGAAGCGACCCATCCCTACCGGATGGAATGGCGCGACAAATATCTGGGCGAGACGCCGCTGGTATTGCGCCCGCAGACGGTCGGCCAGGTTTCCGCCATTCTCGCGCTCGCCAATGAGACGCGCACCGCGATCGTGCCGCAGAGCGGCAATACCGGGCTGGTCGGCGGCCAGGTGCCCGATTCGAGCGGCACCGAGATCGTCCTTTCGCTCGACCGCATGACGCGGATCCGCGCCGTGGATGCCGAGGGCTATTCGCTGACGGCGGAAGCCGGCGCGATCCTCGCCGACGTGCAGAGCGCCGCCGAGGCAGCCGGCCGGCTGTTTCCGCTCTCGCTCGGCTCCGAAGGCTCGTGCCGGATCGGCGGCAACATCTCGACCAATGCCGGCGGGACCGCCGTGCTCGCTTACGGCAACATGCGCGACCTGGTGCTCGGCCTCGAAGTGGTGCTGGCGGATGGCCGGATCTGGGAAGGGCTCGGCGCGCTGCGCAAGGACAATACTGGCTATGACCTGAAGCAGCTCTTCATCGGCGGCGAAGGCACGCTCGGCATCGTCACCGCCGCCGTCCTCAAGCTCTATCCGCGCCCCAAGGGCCAGGCCGTCGCCTTCGCGGCGCTTTCCGATCCGGCCGCGGCGCTGGCCCTGTTCAATCTGGCGCGAGACCGCGCCGGCCATGACCTGACCGGCTTCGAACTGATGCCGCGCATCGGCGTCGATTTCGTGCTGCGTCATATCCCCGGCTCGCGCGACCCGGTCGGCACGGTGGCCCCCTGGTATGCGCTGCTCGAAATCTCCTCCGGCCATTCGGACGAGGCGGCGCGGGGGGCGATCGAGGATATTCTCGGCACCGCCTTCGAGCAGGGCGTGGTCGCCGACGCGGCGATCGCCCAGTCGCTCGCCGACCGCGCCATGTTCTGGCGGATGCGGCATGGCATGTCGGAAGCGCAGAAGCCGGAGGGCGGCTCGATCAAGCATGACGTCTCGGTGCCGGTCGCCAGCGTCCCGGCTTTCCTGAGCGAGGCGATCGCCGCGATCGAGGCGTTCATTCCCGGCTGTCGGCCCGTGCCCTTCGGCCATCTCGGCGACGGCAACATCCACTTCAACATTTCCCAGCCGGTCGGCGCCGACAAGCAGGCGTTTCTCGATCGCTGGGACGAGGTCAACGCGCTGATCCACGGCATCGTCTCGCGCTACAATGGCTCGATCTCGGCCGAACACGGTATCGGTCGCCTGAAGCGCGATTTGCTGCCGGCGGCCAAGGGCCCGGTGGCGATGGCGATGATGCACTCGATCAAGCAGGCGCTGGATCCGAACGGCATCCTCAACCCGGGCAAGATGCTGCGCAGCTAGCGCGGTTTGCCACTGACCGTCGCGCCGCCTCCCTTCTCAGCCTCACGTGTCTCTAGTTCAGAACTGGACCATCATCCTGAGGTGCCCGGCAAAGCCGGGCCTCGAAGGAGGGTCCAGGAAACGCCGATTCGATCTCGAGGCCTGCAAGATGGAGGCCCGCTGGATCCTCCTTCGAGGCTTCGCTGGCGCGAAGCGCCTCAGGATGATGGCGGAGCGGATGGAGAGAGAAGAAGCTGGCCATTTGCACGCCCGAGCGCCTCGATTCTCAGCCTCTCGAGTCTTTGGTCCAGAACTCGACCATCATCCTGAGGTGCCCGGCAAAGCCGGGCCTCGAAGGAGGGTCCAGGAAACGCCGGTCCGATCTCGCAGGCCCGCAAGATGGAGGCCCGCTGGATCCTCCTTCGAGGCTTCGCTGGCGCGAAGCGCCTCAGGATGATGGCGGAGCGGGATTGAGAGAGAAGAAGCGGGCAGTCTGCGCGCCCGGCGCCTCCCTTCTCAGCCTCACGTGTCTCCGGCCCGGAACTGGACCATCATCCTGAGGTGCCCGGCAAAGCCGGGCCTCGAAGGAGGGTCCAGGAAACGCCGGTCCGATCTCGCAGGCCTGCAAGATGGAGGCCCGCTAGATCCTCCTTCGAGGCTTCGCTGGCGCGAAGCGCCTCAGGATGTTGGCGGAGCGGGATTGAAGGATAGAAAAGCTGGTAGTTCTCATCCCCCGAGCGATGACGGTCTCTAGCGCGTCGCGACCCGGCGAACCGTCTCCGCGATCAGCGCGGCGATGCGGGCTTCGTTTTCGAAATGCATCCGCACCTGGAACACCCGCGTCCGTTCGCGCAGCCTGGCGAGGTCGCCTTCCTGGCGCGCGAGGCGGGCGTGATCCTTGCTCGTCGTGATCAGGTCGAGCGTCTCGGCATCGGCCCGGGCCAGCAGCTTGCGGGCGTCCTCGGCGGTATAGGCGTGGTGATCGGGAAACGCCTTGACGTCGGCCAGCGGCACACCGGCGCGGTCCAGCGTGTTGAAGAACTTCTCCGGCCTGCCGATGCCGGCGAAGGCCAGGAAGGAGCGCGGTCCCCAGACCTGCATCGCAGCCGGCTCGAGCTTCGCCTTCAGGATGACCTTGCCGGCCCGCGCGGCGCGACGGACGATGCGATCGCCGGGCTTGCCGTCGCCGACGATCAGCACCGCATCGGTGCGGATCAGCTGCGTGCGCAGCGGCGCCCGCAACGGCCCGGCCGGAAACACGCGGCCATTGCCGATCCCCGTCGCGCCATCGACGACGATCAGAGACAGGTCCTTGCGCAGCGACGGGTTCTGGAAACCGTCATCCATGATGATCAGGTCGACGCCCGCCCGCTCGAGCAGCGGCAGCCCGGCCGGACGGTCCGGCGAGACGACGACCGGCCCGGCCTCGGCCAGCAGCAGCGCCTCGTCGCCGACGCGCGCCGCGTCATGCAGGTCCGGGTTGACCAGGAGCGGCTCGCGCGCCGAACCGCCATAGCCGCGCGTCAGGAATCCGGGATTGAGACCCTGCGCGCGGGCAATGCGGGCCAGCGCCAGCGCCGTCGGTGTCTTGCCGGCGCCGCCGACGACATAATTGCCGACGCAGATGACGGGAACGGTGGCGGTCGCTTTCGGCTTGCGGCGCATCCGCCGGCCCGCCACCCAGCCATAGAGGCCGGCCACGGGAGCCAGAAGCAGCGATGGCACCGAAAGCCGCTGCAACGACCAGAAGCGCGGCGGGCGGATCATCGCGGCGAACCCTCGCGTTCTCGCAGCCGCGCGGTGATCGCCAGCGGCTCCAGATAGGGCACGAGCGCCCGCATCGTCGCGTCGAGCGCGCCGGTGAAGGGCGCCAGGGCCTCGGCCGCCTTGGTGGCGCGCCGCCGCATGGCGTTCGGGTCGGCGAAGAGGTCGTCGAGCACCCGGGCAAGCTGCTCGGAGCTGCGGATCACCTCGGCCCGGCCGGTGCGGTCGAGGGCCGAATAGATCTCGGCAGCATTGTGCACATGCGGCCCGTGCAGGATGGCGACGTTGAGCTGCGCCGCCTCGATCGGGTTGTGGCCGCCGACCGGCACCAGCGTGCCGCCGACAAAGGCGATCGGCGCCACGCGGTAGAAGATGCCGAGTTCGCCCAGCGTGTCGGCCAGGTAGATGTCGGTCTTGGGCGTGATCGGCTCTCCGGCGCTGCGCATCGCGACGTCCAGCCCCTTGGCGGCCAGCATGTCGCGGATCGCCGGGCCGCGCACCGGGTGGCGCGGCACGATGATGGTGAGGAGTTCCGTGCGGCGGTGGCGAAGCACGCGATGCGCCGCGGCGATCCCCTCCTCCTCGCCCTCATGCGTTGAGGCGGCGACAAAGACCGAGCGCCCCTCGACGGCGCGACGCACTTCCTCGACCCGTTCCGGAGCCGCATGCGGCGGCGGCACGTCGAACTTCAGATTGCCGGTGACGCGCACGTCCCGGACGCCGAGCGCCGCCAGGCGTTCGCCATCGCCCTCGCTCTGGGCCAGCGCCATCGTCACCTTGCCGAACAGCCCGCCCTTGCCGGCCTCGATCTTGTGCCAGCGCTTGAAGGAGCGTTCGGACATGCGGGCATTGACGAAGATCTGCGGCACATTGCGGGCGACGAGCCGGGTCATCTTGGTCGGCCAGATCTCGGATTCGACCGAGATGGCGAGATCGGGCTTCCAGTGGTCGAGGAAGCGATTGACGATCGGCGTGATGTCGAGGGGCGAATATTGATGGAACGCGCCGCGCGGCAGGCGCTGCTCGGCCACCGCCGCGCTCGTCACCGTCACCGTGGTGAAGAGCACGTTCAGCCCTTCCTCGACGATGCGACGGACCAGCGGCAGCACGGCATTGGTTTCGCCGACGCTGGCGGCATGAACCCAGACCAGGGCGCCGGTTGGCCGTTTCAGCGTCGCGCGGCCATAGCGCTCCTGGCGGCGGGCGGGATCTTCCTTGCCCTTCGCCGTGCGATAGGCAAGCAGCAGCGGCACCAGCGGCAAAGCGGCATAACCAGCCAGTCGATAGGCGGTTAGGGCCGCTCCGGCGCGCTCAGTCATTCTGCCTGCCGACGCGTTGGTAAGCCCGCTCCGTCACGCGGTTGAGCTCGTCCTCGAGCTCGACCCGCTTCTGCTCGACCAGCGCATCGTCCGCATCCGCCGGGACGTAGATCGGCACGCCGAAGACGCAGATGCCCTTGCTGAAGGGGAGATTGACCGTCGTGCGGTCCCAGTTCTTGATGACGAAATGCCGGCTGGTCGCCACCGCGACGGGCACGATCGGCCGTCCGGAGGCGCGCGCCAGCTTGATGATGCCGGGGCCGGCGCGGCGCGACCGCTGGTTGGAGAGATCGGCGGTCATCGCGACCGTCGCGCCCTGCGCCAGCGCCGCCTTCATTTCCAGGAAGCCGCGCAGGCCGCCCTTCTCGATGACGCGCGACGAGGAGCGCGCCGCCGAGGCGCGCACCGTGCCGAGGCCAAGGCTCTCGGCCGCGATCGCGTTGATCTCGCCGTCGCGGTGCTTCGAGATCATGACGCGGACGTCATGGCCCTCGCGGCGAATGAACGGCACCATCAGGTGCTGGCCATGCCACATGGCGACGATGCCCGGCAGCAGGTGGCCGAAGAACTCGTAGGGTTCGCTCGGTTCGAATTCCAGCGTACTGGTGCGCCGGACAAAGCGCAGATAGGCCGCCGCGCTCCGGCCGGCCAGCCGCGTGACCTGGTCCGACGTTCCAATCCTCTTGAGGAGGCTGGGGCGCTTGGCGCGCCTCTTGGCCTGAGAATCCGCCAAAATACGATCCGTCCCTTCCAGCCGCCGCAATCGCGGCGGTTTCATTTCCCGCCAGCAGCGCCGTGGGCGCGGAGGCGTCGGCTCAGCCCGCCGTTGCGTCGGGGTCGAGCAGCCTGTGCAGGTGCACGATGAAATAGCGCGTCTGGGCGCTGTCGACCGAGCCCTGCGCCGCCTTCTTCCAGGCATCATAGGCGGTCTTGTAGTTGGGGTAGATGCCGACGATGTCGAGCTTCGACAGGTCGGAGAACTCCATCGTTCCGACCGAGCTCAACTCGCCGCCGAACACCAGATGCAGGAGTTGCTTGTCCGTTCCAGGCATAATGCCGCCGTCTCCTAGTCCTAACCGATAAGGCACGCTTAGAGCGCGCCGGGTCCCGAAGCCTCGTGCGCGGCCTCGGCTTCAGCGATGATGGCCATGGCCGCCGAAGCGAGCCCGGGCGTCGAGGCGATCAGGGCCGGATGACGCGGTATCACGTCATTGAAACGAAGCGGCGCGCCCTCGAGATCGCGCAGCGTTCCGCCTGCTTCCTGCACCAAAAGGTCCACTGCTGCAAGATCCCAATCATAGGCGCCGGGACGCGCCGTGGCGACGTCCACACGGCCGCAGGCTACCAGCGCGAAGCGATAGGCGAGCGAGGGCGTGAAACGCCGCTCGCGCGGGTCCATGCCGTGCCCAGCCATGGCGCGCAAATGGCGCGCCGGACCGGCGATCCGCGCGCCTTCCAGCGCCTGGCGGTCGCTGACGCGGATGGCCTCGCCATTGAGGCGGGCGCCGCCGCCGGCGGTCGCCTCAAACAGTTCCTCGCGCGCCGGCACGAACAGCGCCGCCGCCACGGCCGCGCCATCCTCGACCAGCGCGACCGAGACGCACCAATCCGGATTGCCGTCGATGAAGCCGCGCGTGCCGTCGATCGGGTCGACGACGAACAGGCGGCGTCGGTCGAGGCGATCCGGCGTGTCGGCGCTCTCCTCCGACAGCCAGCCATAGTCCGGCCGCGCCGCGGTCAGCGTGGCGTGCAGGGCATGGTTGGCCGCAAGATCCGCCTCGGTGACGGGCGAATTAGCGCCCTTGGTCCAGACCTTCGGATCGCGCTTGAAATAGCCGAGCGCAATCTGCCCCGCCTCGCGCGCCGCCGCGATCAGCAACGCCAGATCGGCGGCCCGGTCCGCCAAGATGTCAGCGCCCGGCAATCATCATGCCCTCGATGGCGACGGTCGGCGAATTGAAGGCGTAGCGGTATTCGAGATCGTTGGCGACGATCAGGCGGCGGAACATGTCGCGCATGTTGCCGGCGATGGTGATCTCGCTGACCGCCTCGGCCAGCTGGCCGTTGCGGATGCGATAGCCACCGGCGCCGCGGCTGTAATCGCCGGTGACGCCATTGGCGCCATGGCCGATCAGCTCGGTGACATAGAGCCCGTCGCCGATGTCGGCGATCAGCTCGGCCGGCGTCTTGTCGCCGGGCAGCAGCGTCAGGTTGGTTGCGCTCGGGTGCGGGTTGCTGCCGCCGCCGACCGCGCGGCCATTGGTTTCGAGGCCCAGTTCGCGGGCCGTGCCGCTGTCGAGGAACCAGCGCTGCAGCACGCCGTCGGTGACCAGGTCGAACGCTTCGGCGGCGACGCCCTCGCCGTCGAACGGGCGCGAGGCAAGGCCGCGCACGCGCAGCGGGTCGTCGGTGATGCGGATGCCGCGCGCGAAGATCGCCTCGCCCAGCGCCTTCTGCAGGAAGCTGGTCTTGCGGGCGATGGCGCTGCCATTGACGGCGCCGGCGAGATGGCCGAGCAGGCTGACCGCGACGCGCGGATCGTAGACGACCGTGGCGCTGCCGGTCGGCATCTGGGTCGGGTTCAGCCGGCGCACGGCGCGCTCGGCGGCGCGGCGGCCGATCTCGGCCGGGTCGGGCAGATCGGAAGCGTGGATCTTCGACGCGCTGTCATAGTCGCGCTCCATGCCGGTGCCCTCGCCGGCGATGGCAGTGGCGGAGACGCTGTGGCGCGAGCCCATATAGGCGCCGGTGAAGCCATGCGACGTCACCAGCACGGCGCCGGACAGCGACCAGCCGGCCGAGGTGCCGCCCGACTTGGCGATTCCGGGCACGGCGAGCGCGGCCTGTTCGGCCCGCGTCGCGCGATCGATCAGGTCCTCGGCCGAAGGGGCGGAAGGATCGAGCAGGTCGAGTTCGGGGAACGACTTCGCCAGGCGATCGGCCGGCGCGAGGCCCGCGAACCGGTCTTCCGGCGCCACCTTCGCCATGGCGACGGCGCGAATCGCCAGCTCGTCTGCCGGCGAGAGGCCATTGGTCGAAACGCTGGCGTGGCGGTTGCCGACAAAGACGCGCAGCGCCAGTTCGTCGCCCTCCGAACGCCCCGTCTCCTCGACGGCGCCATTGCGGATATCGACCGAAAGGCCGATGCGCCGGAACGCGACGGCGTCGGCGGCATCCGCGCCGGCCCGCTTCGCGGCCTCGACGAGCTTGGCGGCGGTTTCAACAAGGCGGGACTGGTCAGGCAGCGCGGTCATGGCTCTTCTCCGTTGCCCCTTTAGTAGGGATCGAAGGCGGTACCGACAACCCCGCCAGGATCGTGGCATCTATGCGGCGGATGGGCTCGCTTTTCGCAGGCGATTGCCCTAAGCCCCGTCACCATGGTTTCAAGAGGCGCGCGCTAGGCTGCAGCCTCCGGCGCCACACCTGCCCAATCGGTTCGCATGCCCGTCTCGCGCCTTGCGCGGATCGAACTACCGTTCCATCGTGAAAGCCCCCAAAGCCGAGGCCCCTCATGTCGGTCGATACCCAAGGCACCGATCTCGTCCAGCTGGTGGCGCTGCTCGGCGCGGCCGTGATCGCGGTTCCCATTTCCAAGCGGCTCGGCCTCGGCACGGTGCTCGGCTATCTCGCCGCCGGCCTGGTGATCGGCCCCTATGGCCTGAAACTGTTCACCGATCCGCAGTCGATCCTGCATGTCGCCGAGCTCGGCGTGGTGCTGTTCCTGTTCATCATCGGGCTGGAAATGCGGCCATCGCGGCTGTGGAGCCTGCGCGGCGAGATCTTCGGGCTCGGCCTGGCGCAGGTCGTCGCCTGCAGCGCGCTGCTCACAGGCCTCGGCATCGTCGCCGGCTTCCCGCCGGCCGTCGCCTTCATCGCCGGCATGGGCTTCGTGCTCTCCTCCACCGCCATCGTCATGCAGATCCTGGAAGAGCGCGGCGACACGGCGACGCCGGCCGGCCAGCGCGTCATCTCGATCCTGCTGCTGGAAGACCTCGCCATCGTGCCGATGCTGGCGATCGTTGCGCTGCTCGGCACGCATGGGTCGGACGGTGAGGCGCAGTCGCGCTGGATTTCCATCCTGATCGCCATTGCCTCGCTGGCGGCGCTGATCGCGGCCGGGCGCTGGCTTCTCAATCCGATGTTCCGCATCCTGGCCAATGTCCAGGCGCGGGAGGTGATGACGGCCGCGGCGCTGCTGGTCGTGCTGGGCGCGGCGCTCGCCATGCAGATCGGCGGCCTGTCGATGGCGATGGGCGCCTTCCTGGCCGGCGTGCTGCTGTCGGAATCGAGCTTCCGCCACCAGCTCGAGGCGGATATCGAGCCGTTCCGCGGCATCCTGCTCGGCCTGTTCTTCCTCAGCGTCGGCATGTCGCTCGATCTCGGCGTCATCGCCCGCCACTGGCAGATGATCGCGATCGGCGTCGTCGCCTACATGGCGCTGAAGGCCGTCGGCATCTATGTCGTGGCGCGTGTGCTCAAGGCCGACCATGCCGAGGCGATGGCGCGCGCCGCCATGCTGGCCCAGGGCGGCGAGTTCGCCTTCGTGCTCTATGCGGCGGCGACGGCCGGCGGCGTGTTCACCGGCGAGGTCAACGCCATGCTGACCGCCACCGTCATCATCTCGATGGCGCTGACGCCGCTGGCGGTGCTGTCGCTGAAATGGCTGCTGCCGCCGGCGACGCCCGAACAGATCGAGGAGGATTTCGAGGGCGCGGGCGGGCGGGTGCTGATGATCGGCTTCGGCCGCTTCGGCCAGATCTCGGCGCAGTTCCTGCTGGCCGAAGGCGTCGACGTGACGGCGATCGACTCGGACGCCGAGATGATCCGGGCGGCCTCGCGCTTCGGCTTCAAGGTCTATTTCGGCGACGGCACCCGCCTCGACGTGCTGCACGCCGCCGGCATCGAGCGGGCGCAGATCGTGGCGGTCTGCACGGACAAGCCGGAGGTGACGGACAAGATCGTCGAGCTGATCCAGTCGGAATTCCCCTTCGTGCAGCTCTATGTGCGCGCCTATGACCGCGGCCATACGCTGCGGCTCCTCAAGAAGGGCGTGACCTACCAGATGCGCGAGACGCTGGAATCGGCCTTCACCTTCGGCGCCTCGGCGCTGGAAGGCCTGGGCGTCGCGCCCGAGCGAATCGAATCGATCTCGGAAAGCCTGCGCAGCCGCGACGCCGCGCGCCTCGCGGCGCAGCAGGCCGGCGGCCTGCTGTCGGCCGGGCGCGACCTGTTCGTCACCAAGGCGTTCAAGCCGGAGCCCGAGCCGCTCACCGTGCCGAAGCGCGAGGCGAAGGCACTCAACAAGGAAGCCGAATCGGCCACAGCCGAGCCGGTGGACTGAAGAGACCTCCGAAATGCAAAAAGGGCCGGGAATGTTTCCCGGCCCTTTTTTGTTTGTCGCAAGTAGGGCTTCACCTCTCCCTGAGGGAGAGGTGAAAAGTCCTGTCCTTAGGTCAGCTCTTGTCGTGCGGGCCGACGCGGACGATCAGGCTGGTGCCGTCGGTGAAGTACTTCTGCGAGGCCTGCTTGACCTCGTCGAGCGTCACCGCATCCACCATGTCGTTGCGCTTGTTGATGTAGTCGATGCCCAGATTGTCGAGCTGGATGGCCAGCAGCTGGCGGGCGATCTTGGACGAGGAATCGAAGCGCAGGGCGTAGGAGCCGACCAGGAAGCTCTTCGCCTTGGCGAGTTCCTCCTCGGTCGGGCCGTCCTTGGCCATCCGGGCCATCTCGCTCTTGATCAGCCCCACCGTCTCGTCCACGCGGTCGGCGCGGGTGGCGGTGTTGCCGGAGATGGCGGCGGAGTGGCGGAACGGCAGCATCATGGTGCCGACCGAATAGGCCAGGCCACGGCGCTCGCGCACCTCTTCATACAGACGGGACGAGAAGGTGCCGCCGCCCAGGATGTGGTTGGCGACGAAGGCAGCCATGAAGTCCGGCGCGTCGCGACGCGGGCCGGGGCCGCCAAAGGTGATCACCGTCTGCGGATTCGGCATGTCGACTTCCGCCGTGCCGCCCTTGGGGATCGTATCGGGGATGTCGGTCAGCTTGGCCTTTGCCGGCAGCGGACCAAACACCTGGTCCAGCATGGCACCAACGCTCTTGGCGTCGATCGCGCCAACGACGGCGACCTTCAGATTGTCTCGTGCGAAGATCCGCTCGCGGTAGTTCTTCAGATCGTCGGCCGATATGGCGGCGATGCTCTCGACCGTCCCTTCCGGCGGCTGGGCATAGGGGTGGCCGGGATAGGCCGTGGCGCGGATCGTGGCGCTGGCGACCGATTCCGGATCCTTCTTGGACTCGTTGATGCTCACCTGGATCTGGGCGCGGATGCGCTCGATCGGCTCGGCATCGAAGCGAGGCTTCTGCAGCGACAGGGCGAGCATGGAGAAGGCCTCGTCCTTGTTCTCCTCCAGCGTCTTCAGCGTGCCGAAGAAGTCATCGCGGCCGGCGTCGAAGGAGAGCCCGATCGAGAGGTCGTTGAGCTTGGCCTGGAACGCCTTGCTGTCCAGGTCGCCGGCGCCCTCGTCGAGCAGGCCGGAGAGCATATTGGCGAGGCCGGGCCGGTCGGCCGGGTCCTGCGAGGTGCCGCCGGAAAAGGCGAAGTTCACCGCGACGATCGGCACCGCATAGTCTTCCACGAGCCATGCCTCGATGCCGCCGGGGCTGACGACGCGCTGGATCTCGATCGCCTGGCTCGCCGGAGCCAGTATCACCAGCCCGATGAAAGCGAGGCCGAGCCGTGCCAGTAGGTTTGCCATCATATGTTTCCTCTGACGATCAGCTGCGGCCATCGGCCGGTGCTGGCAAAAGGGTGCCCGTGACCGAGCGGCGCTTGT
Source organism: Kaistia sp. UC242_56 (assembly GCF_044452255.1). NCBI lineage: Bacteria > Pseudomonadati > Pseudomonadota > Alphaproteobacteria > Hyphomicrobiales > Kaistiaceae > Kaistia > Kaistia sp. UC242_56. The sequence goes on along the minus strand of NZ_JBIOAN010000002.1, from coordinate 1,574,612 downwards.
CGAGATATTTCGCGGCGGCCTGCGAGACGTCGGAAAGCGTCACCGCGTCAATGCGACGGGCCCAATCCTGCACGTCCGAAAGCGACTGGCCTGACACCATGGCGGAGCCGAAGATCCGGGCGAGCGAGGACTGGCTGTCCTGGCTGTAGATCGTCGAGGCGCGGGTGCGCTTCTTGGCCAGCGCCAGCTCCTCGGCCGTGATGCCATGCTCGCGCACGTCGGCCAGCACCGCGTCGACCGCAGCGCTCAGCTTTTCGATCGAGACGTCGCCGCGCGGCGACGCATAGAAGCCGAGCCGGCCATAGTCGAGGCCATCACCGGAGTAATAGGCGCCGGCGCCCGAGGCGATCGCCTGCTCGACCACCAGACTGCGATAGAGCCGGCTGGTGGCGCCGCTGCCGATCACGTCGGAAAGGATATCCAGCGCCTCGGCCTCGCCGGGCTTGCCCGAAACATAGGACGGGGCCAGGTAGACCTGGTTCCAGTAAGGCTGGCTCACCCGCTGGTCGCGCAGGACGAGCGAACGTTCGGTCAGGGGCTGGGGCTCGAGCGGCCGCTTGCGCGGCGCCGGCTCGGAACGACGCGGCAGCTTGCCATAGCTATCTTCGGCGAGCTTCTTCACTTCGTCGGCCGTCACGTCGCCGGCGACCACCAGGATCGCATTGTTCGGCGTGTAATAGCGCTCATACTGGGCAACGGCGTCCTCGCGCGTCAGCCCGGCCATCTCATGCTCCCATCCGATGATCGGGATGCCGTAGGGATGGTTCTGGAACAGCGCCGCGTTCATCGCCTCGCTGAGCTGGGCGGACGGATTGTTGTCCGTGCGCATGCGCCGCTCTTCCAGGATGACGTCGCGCTCGGGCAGCACGACCGGGTCGGTCAGCTGCAGGCCCTGCATGCGATCGGCCTCGAAGCCCATCACCATGCCGAGCTGTTCCTTGGCGACCGTCTGGAAGTAGGCAGTCGAATCGGCCGTGGTGAAGGCGTTCTCGACGCCGCCCACCTCGGAGACCCGGGCTGAGAATTCGCCGGCGGGATGATTCTTGGTGCCCTTGAACATCAGATGTTCGAGAAAATGCGCGATGCCGGATTTCCCGGCCGGATCGTCGGCGGCGCCGATCTTGTACCAGACCATGTGGGTAACGATCGGGGCGCGGTGATCGGGGATCACCACGACTTCCATGCCATTGGCCAGCTTGAACGTGCTGGCATCCGGCGCGATGCGCGGGATCTGGCTCGTCTGGGATTGGGCCGGAGTCGCGGGCTTGTCTTCCGCGAGGGCTGGAGCTGCCATGCCGATCGTGACGGCGATGAACAGGGCGGCTGGTCCGCGCTTTAGCGCAGCCAGATTCGACTGGAGAATAGAGGCCATTGACCCTCGATTTGCTCGGCGTGCCACTTGAGGGTCAAGCTATGCGGCAGCTGTGGCTAGATTGCGACTTTAATGTCGCAATCAAACATTAAATTTCAGAAAGATAAGCTGACTGTCCCCAGCCTGGCGCGTCTCGATCCGTTCGAGGCCCGGAATATCGGCGATCTGGGCCTTGGCTTCTTCTTCCAGCACGACGAGCGCGCCGGGGGCCAGCCAGCCGCCCTCGACAGCGGATTGCAGCGCCGCCTCGCCAAGGCCACGGCCATAGGGCGGGTCGGCGAAGACGAGCTGGAAGGGATCGACGGTGCCGGCCGGGCCGAGCTTGGTCGCGTCGCGGCGCAGCAGCTTGGTCCGGCCCGTCAGGCCGAACGCCTCGATATTGTCGCGGATCAGGCCGCGCGCCTCGACGCCTTCCTCGACGAAGATGGCGTAGCGCGCGCCGCGCGAGATCGCCTCGAGCCCGAGCGCGCCGGTGCCGGCGAAGAGATCGAGCACGCGGGCATCGACCACGACGTCGTCATAGGCGTGCGCAAGCACGTTGAAGAGACTTTCGCGCAGTCTGTCGGCCGTCGGCCGGATCGTCTGCGTACGCGGGGCCGCAAGCGAGCGGCCCCGAAACTCACCGGCGACGATCCGCACGACCCGTACCACCCGACCTGCTGCCTGAACCACCCGAACCCGAAGGCTTGCCACCGCCGCCGCCGGAGGGCTTGCCGCCCCGGCCGCCGCGCGGCCTGTCGCCGTCCGGATTACGGCCCGTTACCGGGCGCTTGTCGAACGAGCGTCCCGGTTTGCCGCCGGCCTTCGCGCCGCCGCCCGTCTTGGGGGCGCCACCTGAACTGGGACGGCCACCGCTCTTGACCACGCCGCCGCGCGGACCGCGCGCCGGCCGGTCGCCATCGGGATTGCGGCCGGTGACCGGCCGCGCATTGCGGAGGCTACCCTCGAAACGGCGGCCATCCTGGAAATCGCGCTTGTCGCCACCCTCGGCGGCGGGCTCGCCACGGCCCCTGCCCCGGGCCGCACCGCGATGCGACGTCCGCTGCGGAGCCTCGCCCTCGGCACCGCGTTCGCCACGGCCACGCCGGCCCTCGCCACGGGGCGCACGGCCCTCGGCGGGACGCTCGTCCCGGCCACGGCGCGCTTCGCCACGCGCTGCACGACCCTCGGCGGGGCGCTCGTCGCGACCACGGCGGCCTTCGCCACGCGGGGCGCGGCCTTCGGCCGGGCGCTCGTCTCGGTTTCGGCGCGCTTCGGAGACGGGACGACCGCCACGGCGCTCGCCGGTCTCGGCTTCCTCGACGCGGCGCGGATCGACGCGAACCGGGCGTTCGCTGGTCGGCTTGACCTGGGCGAGCGGCTTGATCGGGCCACGGCGGACGGTTCGGCCGCCGGACTTGCGATTGCTGCGGCGGGCGGCTTCCTCTTCCTCGCGCAGGGGCGCGTCGAAATCCGCGCCGGATTCCTGCGCCAGCTTTTCGCCAAGCTGGTCACGCAGGACGCGGCCCTTGATCTCGACGGCCTCGCCTTCCGGCAGGTCGCCGAGCTGGAACGGGCCGTAGGAGATGCGGATCAGGCGGTTCACGTCGAGGCCGATGCTCGAAAGCACCTTCTTCACTTCGCGGTTCTTGCCTTCGCGCAGACCGATCGTCGCCCAGATGTTGGAACCCTGGATGCGGTCGAGAATGCCTTCGATGGCGCCATACATCACGCCGTCGATCGACACGCCGTCCTTCAGCTTGTCGAGATCGGGCTGCAGGATGTCGCCCCAGGCGCGGACGCGGTAGCGCCGCATCCAGCCGGTCGAGGGCAGCTCCAGCACGCGGGCAAGGCCGCCATCATTGGTGAGAAGCAGCAGCCCCTCGGTGTTGATGTCGAGGCGGCCGATGGCGATGACGCGCGGCAGATGTTCCGGCAGCGCGTCGAACACGGTCGGGCGGCCCTCCGGATCATGCGCTGTCGTCACCAGACCCTTCGGCTTGTGGTAGAGCCACAGCCGCGTGCGTTCCTTGGTGGGAAGCGGCTCGTCATCGACCGTGACGCGGTCGTGCGGGCCGACATTCACGGCCGGGCTGGTCAGGACGCGGCCATTGATGGCGACACGTCCCTCTTCGATCAATCGTTCAGCGTCCCGGCGCGAGCAGAGTCCGGCGCGCGCCAATACCTTGGCGATGCGGTCGTGCTCGGCGTCGTCTTGCGCGGGGCTGTCCTTCGTGCGTTTCTGCGGCGGCTTCATCTATCCATCCTTGAAACGGTTCCTTAGAGCATTTTGCGGCCGGGTGGATACGGCTTCGTGCAAACAAAATGCGACAGGACGAAAATGGGTGGTCAATTCGAGCCATGCGAGCGGAAATGACGGGCGGCGCGCCCTCCTTCATGAGCCTGGCGCTGGACGAGGCGCGCAAGGCGGCGGCGCGCGGCGAGGTGCCGATCGGCGCGGTGATCGTGCGCGACGGCGTGGTGCTGGCCGCCGACGGCAACCGCACGCTCGAGCTCAATGACCCGACCGCGCATGCCGAAACGCTGGCGATCCGCACCGCCTGCGCCACGCTGCAATCGCAGCGGCTGCCGGAATGCGATCTCTATGTGACGCTGGAGCCCTGCCCGATGTGCGCGGCGGCGATCTCGTTCGCCCGCATCCGCCGGCTCTATTATGCCGCGCCCGATCCGAAGGGCGGCGCGGTCGAGAGCGGCGTGCGCTTCTACAGCCAGCCAACCTGCCACCACGCGCCGGATGTCTATGGCGGCATCGCCGAAAGCGAATCGGCCGATATGCTGCGGCAGTTCTTCCGGGACCGCCGCTAAGGGCAGCGCTGCACCCATCCGGCATCGCGGACCCGAGTGCCAAGACGCCTGCCCTGGCCTCCCCTGCAAGTAAAGAAAGGAAGGGCGGATCTCTCCGCCCTCCTCGATCGCGTCGGTTCCGGTTCAGGCCTTCACGAAGGCCAGCAGGTCCGGATTGATCACGTCGGCATGGGTGGTCAGCATGCCGTGCGGGAAGCCCTTGTAGATCTTGAGCGTGGCGTTCTTGAGCAGCTTGGCCTGAAGCAGCGCAGCGTCCTCATAGGGCACGATCTGATCGTCATCGCCCTGGGTGACCAGCGTCGGCACGGTGATCGCCTTCAGATCCTCGGTCTGGTCGGTTTCCGAGAAGGCCTTGATGCCTTCATACTGGGCGAGCGCCCCGCCCATCATGCCCTGGCGCCACCAATTGTCGATGATGCCCTGCGAAACCTTCGCGTCCGGACGGTTGAAGCCGTAGAACGGGCCCGAGGCGACGTCGCGGTAGAACTGGGCGCGATTACCGGCCAGCGCCTTGCGGAAGCCGTCGAACACCTCGATCGGCGTGCCGCCGGGGTTGCTGGCGGTCTTGAGCATCAGCGGGGGAACCGAGCTCACCAGCACGGCCTTGGCGACGCGGCCCTGCGGCTGGCCGTAGCGGGCGACATAGCGCGCCACTTCGCCGCCGCCGGTCGAGTGACCGATATGGACGGCATTGCGCAGATCGAGATGCTCGACCACGACCGAGGCGTCGGCGGCGTACTGGTCCATCGTGTTGTTGGTATCGACCTGCGAGGAGCGGCCATGGCCCCGGCGGTCATGGGCGACGACGCGGTAGCCATTCGCCAGGAAGAACAGCATCTGGGCGTCCCAGTCATCGGCCGAGAGCGGCCAGCCGTGATGGAACACGATCGGCTGGGCGTCCTTGCTGCCCCAGTCCTTGAAATAGATTTCCGTGCCGTCCTTGGTCTTGATGAAGCCGCTGCTCATGGGAGTCTCTCCTTGGGAACCGGGGTTGAAGGCTGCAGTGCGGGCAAGCGCGCCCTTGGGAAGGATGGTCGCCGCGGCCAGGAAGGCCGTTCCGGCGAAAACCTCGCGCCGGGTGAGGCGAAGGTGCGGGCGATTGGCGGGCGAGGTCATCGGCATCCCCTCTCGGGAGCGGGCGACCGGCGGGTCGCTTCCTGTCGATGCGCCGGGGCGCAGGCCCGATGGCGTGGCGGGAATGTCGTCGTGCTCATGGCCCTTTGTCTCCGATGCGGTGAACTCGCATGGACAAGCTAGGCGATGGCCAGGTGACGCAGAATCCTACACTCGGTTCAGGGCGTCATACCTTGGTATGTGCGAGCCGGATCGAGCAGGGGCGGCATCCGGAGGCCAGGTGCAGCTTACGTTACGGATAGCGACGCCCCCTATTTCCTGACAGTATGGGAGGCATAGGGGGGCGAGCCGTCTAGATGCGGAGGGAAACCGTGCTCGCCAAGGAACTCAGCGTCCGCCTGACCAGCTGGATGCCCAACAACTATTCCGAAGCCAGGAACCATGATCACGAACTGGAGTGGTATCTCTGGTTCGAGGGTCGGGAAGCCTTTCGGCTGTTCGACAAGGGCCCCAGCGACCTCATCCCCGCCCATGGCTATTTCGGCGACCAGATCCAGCCGATGATCTACCCGCGCGTCGTCAACAACCGCTTCAAGGTGCGGCTGGTGGCGATCGAGCGCGACGGGCCGCAATGGCTGGACCCCGACGACCGCGCTAAGGACGATCTGTGGATCGACCTCGACCAGGTCGGCCCCTATTCGACCTGGACCATCGTCGCAAAGGGCTCCGATACCGCCCTCAACGTCCAGGTCTCGTTCGACATCGTCTCGCTCGAATATGTCAACGCCCCGGAAATCCCCGCCCCGGGCAAGCCCAGCATCGAAGATACGACGAACTTTCCGTTCCCCTGGGGCGGCGAGATCAAGGTCTTCGAGCATGATCTGGGGCTGGGAAGGCAGGCGCGGCTCGATCTGGCCGACAGCCGGCGTGTGTCGCGGCGCGATCTCTGGACGATCGTTCCCGGCAATCCGGGCATGCTCAAGCAGTCCACCCAGGACATCTATCGCTTCGGCGTCGCCGATATCGGCATTGCCAATGACACGATGAGCAGTCTGTACCTGCCGAAGCCGGCCAAGGGCCGCTATTCGATCACGGTCTACGACCATGATTTCAGCGACCCGCGCTTTGCCCAGGGCGCCAAGCGCACACTCAGTGCGCCGGGGCTCTACAAGCTGTCCGATTTCGGTCTCGGCGACCGGGTCTCCTCGGTCGAGGTGGCCCACACTTACCCGAAGACCAATCCGCCCAGGCCGCCAAACTGAGGCTGGGGCGGCGAAACAAATCCACCCCCGAAAAGCCCCGAAACGAAAAAGGGCGCGGCTTGCGCCGCGCCCCGCCCATCCCTGGGGACGCTCAGCCCACTTTTTCGGCCAGCCACGTCTTGATCAGCGATTGATAGGGCACGTCGCGTTTGTTCGCTTCGGCCTTGATGCGGTCGAGAATGCTCACCGGCAAGCGCAGCGAAATCGACGTCGTCGTCGGCTTCAGATTCGGCAGGACGACGCGTGCCGCCTGGGCCCAGTCGACATAGTCCGCCGTGTCATGGCTTTCCCAGAAGGCACGCTCTTCCGCCTCGTCCTTGAAGGACGGGATGGGCTCAAGCTTCCTGTTCATAGCGGCGCCTTTCCCTCTCGCTCATGTCGCGGGCAGATATGACCCGGATCAACGTCCCACCTCCCCGCAGCGTGAAGGTGATCTGCAACCTGCGCCCCGAATGGGTGACACCAAGCGCGTGGAGCCGCACCTCGTCTTGGCTGTGCGCGGGATCGCCAACGACCAGAAGCGGCTGGTTGAAGAACACTTCCTCGGCCTCGGAGCCAGAAACGCCGTGCTTGGCAGCGCTTTTCGTGTCGTTGCCGCTATCCCAATCGAAGCCGACGATCCCGGAGAAGTCGATCATCGACGTATATTATCATCATAGGCCCCGAAACGAAAAAGGGCGCGGCTTGCGCCGCGCCCTTTCGTATTTTCGAGAGGTAGGACTTCTTAGAAGTCCATGCCGCCCATGCCGCCGCCCGGAGGCATTGCGGGCATGCCCGAGTCCTTCTTGGGCTTGTCGGCGATCAGCGCCTCGGTCGTGACGATCAGCGAGGACACGGAAGCCGCATCCTGCAGAGCGGTACGGACGACCTTGGTCGGATCGATGATGCCGGCAGCGACGAGATCGACATAGGTCTCGCTCTGGGCGTCGAAGCCGAACGAGTCGCCCTTGCCTTCGAGAACCTTCGACACGACGATCGAACCCTCGACGCCGGAATTCTCGGCGATCTGACGGATCGGAGCCTCAAGCGCGCGCAGCACGATCTTGATGCCTGCCATGATGTCCGGATTCTCGGACTTCAGCTTCTCGACAGCCTTCTTGGCGCGCAGCAGAGCCGTGCCGCCGCCCGGGACGATGCCTTCTTCGACAGCGGCGCGGGTTGCGTTCAGCGCGTCGTCGACGCGGTCCTTGCGCTCCTTGACTTCGACTTCCGTCGCGCCGCCGACGCGGATGACCGCGACGCCGCCTGCGAGCTTGGCGAGACGCTCCTGGAGCTTCTCCTTGTCGTAGTCCGAGGTCGTCTCTTCGATCTGAGCCTTGATCTGGTTGACGCGGGCTTCGATCTCTTTCTTCTTGCCGTTGCCGTCAACGATGGTCGTGTTCTCCTTGGAGATCGTGACCTTCTTGGCGCGGCCGAGCTGAGCGAGCGTGACGTTCTCGAGCTTGATGCCGAGATCTTCCGAGATCACCTGGCCAGCCGTCAGGACAGCGATGTCCTCGAGCATGGCCTTGCGGCGATCGCCGAAGCCCGGAGCCTTGACGGCTGCGACCTTGAGGCCGCCACGGAGCTTGTTGACGACGAGCGTGGCCAGGGCCTCGCCTTCGACGTCTTCCGAGATGATCAGCAGCGGCTTGCCCGACTGGACGACAGCTTCCAGGACCGGAAGGATCGCCTGCAGGTTGCCGAGCTTCTTCTCGTGCAGAAGGATGTAGGGGTCGTCGAGCTCAGCCACCATCTTCTCAGCGTTGGTGACGAAGTACGGCGACAGGTAGCCGCGGTCGAACTGCATGCCTTCGACGACTTCGAGCTCGGTCTCGGCGGTCTTGGCTTCCTCGACGGTGATGACACCCTCGTTGCCGACCTTCTGCATCGCCGAAGCGATCATCTGGCCGATTTCCTTCTCGCCATTGGCGGAGATGGTGCCGACCTGAGCGACTTCCTCGGACGTCTTGATCTTCTTCGAGCGGGCGACGAGATCCTTGACGGCTTCGGTCACGGCCATATCGATGCCGCGCTTCAGATCCATCGGGTTCATGCCGGCGGCGACGAACTTGGCGCCTTCCTTGACGATCGCCTGAGCGAGAACCGTCGCGGTGGTGGTGCCGTCGCCGGCCTTGTCGTTGGTCTTGGAAGCGACTTCACGAACCAGCTGCGCACCGAGATTCTCGAAACGATCCTCGAGCTCGATCTCCTTGGCGACGGAAACGCCGTCCTTGGTGATGCGGGGAGCGCCGAACGACTTCTCGATGACGACGTTACGACCCTTGGGGCCGAGCGTGACCTTGACAGCGTTGGCGAGGATATCGACGCCGCGCAGCATCTTTTCGCGCGCGTCGGCGGAGAACTTTACTTCTTTAGCAGCCATTGAATGAGCTCCTTGGAGGTTGTGGCAGACAAACGTAATTCGCGTCTGGGGCGGACCCCGCGCGGCTTACTTGCCCTTGCCGGCCTTGCCTTCGATAACGCCGAGGATGTCCGACTCCTTCATGATCAGGAGCTCTTCACCGTCGATCTTGACTTCCGTGCCCGACCACTTGCCGAACAGGATGCGGTCGCCGGCCTTGACGTCGAGAGCGACCAGCTTGCCAGCCTCGTCACGAGCGCCGGGGCCAACAGCGACGACTTCGCCTTCCTGCGGCTTTTCCTTGACGGTGTCGGGGATGATGATGCCGCCGGCAGTCTTCTCTTCCGACGCTACGCGGCGGACGACGACGCGGTCGTGCAGAGGACGGAATGCCATGTTTGTTCTCTCCTCGCGTGCAGGGCGATCCGGACCGGACCACCCGCTAATGTGGGTTGCTAGCACTCACCGATGGGGAGTGCTAGCAGGCAGCACGGATCTAGGCGGCGGGGGGCAGATTGTCAAGGAGACGGTCTCGAGGCCGGTCTCACTTTTTTGGGCGATGACCGATCGGACGATGCCGAACTCAGGCCCATTCGGAGCTGGGCGTCTCGCTGCCGAGCGTATCGACGGCCATCTCCAGGCGCTGGACGAAGCCCTCGCCGGCGCCCGTCATCGGATGGCCGATCACCACATCGCAGAAGAATGGGACAGGAAGATGAACGCCCTTCGGCAGCACCTTGCCGAAGCCGCGCAGGAACACCGGCAGCACCGGAACGTGAGGGCGACGGCGGGCAATGTGGGCGACGCCGCGCTTGAAGGCCTGGCGCATTTCCGGCTCGCCGCGCGACCCCTCGGGGAAGAAGATCAGGATATCGCCGGCGTCGAGCGCGGCCAGCGCATCGGCCAGCGGATCCGCGCCGCCCCGGCCGCTGCTGCGCTCGATCGGCAGGATGCCGATCAGGTCGACGGCGAACCATTTGAGCAGCCGGTTCTTCAAAAAATAATCCGCCGCCGCCACGGCCCGCACCCGGCGCAGCTTCCGGAGCGGGAAGAGCGACATCAGCGCCAGCGTGTCGAGATGGCTGTTGTGATTGGCGGCGATGATCACCGGCCCATCCTTGGGGAGCCGCTCGCGATGGCGCACGGAAAGGCCGATCGCCACCAGAAGGAACGGCCGCACCAGAAGCGCGAAAAACAGCAGTCGCAGAATGTCGCGGGCGGTCATCGGGGATGCTCAAAAATAGAAGTAGCGGACGGCGTGGAAGAAGATCGGCGCGGTGAAGACCAGGCTGTCGATGCGATCGAGGATGCCGCCATGGCCCGGCAGCATGGTGCCGGTGTCCTTGATACCGAGGTCGCGCTTCACCGCCGACATGACGATGTCGCCGAAGAAGCCGGCGGTGGCCAGCAATCCGCCGATGACGGCCGCCTGCCAGGCGCCGATCGGCGTCAGGATCGGCGCCAGCGCGGCGGAGAGCAGGATCGTCGCCACCAGTCCGCCGAGAAAGCCGCCGATCGTCTTGTTGGGCGAGACCCGCGGCGTGATCTTGCGCCGGCCGATCAGCTTGCCGGAGACGAACTGGGCGACATCGTTGAACTCGGTCGCGATCAGCAGGAAGACCAGCAGCCCCGCCCCCATGCCGAGCGGCGCATCGGGCGGCGGAACGGCGAGCAGATAGGCGGCGTGGCTGACGGCGAAGACCGAGGTCATCAGTCCCCAATGCAGCGTGCCCGCCGCCTTGAGGAAGCCCTGCGTCTCGCCGCGCAGCACCATGGCGGCCGGCAGGATCAGGAACATGTAGACGGGGATGAAGATGACGAACATGCCGTACCAGCCGATCCCGACCCAGTAGTACTGGACCGGGACGGCGAGATAGGCGACCAGCAGCACGACGCGGTCGGCCTTCCGGGTCGGGATGATCGTCAGATATTCCTTCAGCGCGAGATAGCTCACGAAGGCCAGCAGCACGATCATCGCCGTACGGCCCAGCGCCAGCGCGACGACCAGCAGCGTGACCATCGCCCACCAGCTGCCGATTCGGGCTTTCAACTCCCGCCGCTTTTCATTGGCCTTTTCGTCCTCCGCCGGCGGAGCGGCGCGCATCCACACCAGCAGGGTCGCCGCGAGCAGGCCGAGAACGACCAGCACCAGCGTGATGACGATCTGCGCCGGCAAGCCGAACAGAACGAACAGGAAAGCGATATCCGACATCAGGCCTCCGCCCGCAGCGCGTGGCGGGCGCGGTTGAAGCAGGTCCAGATGGCGAGGAAGGCGAGGAGCAGCATGATGCCGTCCAGCCACCAGCCCGCCGGGACTCCGATCGCGATCAGGAAGGCTGCCAGGCCCACCACCGCGGCGCGGTCCGATTTGCCCATCGGCCCGTCATAGCGGCGGCCGGCGCCGAGCGACTGGACCAGCACGCCGACGAATTCGGTCAGGATCGCCGCGATGACGAAGAGGACGATCGGGAAGGCATGCGCGCCATAGGGCGCCAGCGCCGGCACCAACGCCAGATAGAGCGCCGAGTCCGACACGACGTCGCCGACCTCGTTCAGGATGGCGCCGAGCTGGCTCTTCTGGTCATGCTCGCGGGCGATCATGCCGTCTATGGCGTTGAGCGCCATCCGCACGAACAGGAGCAACGGCAGGAGCAGCAGGCTGGCGCGGTCGCCGGCAAGCCCCCACAGGGCGATCGCCGTGGCGACGCTGGCGAGCATCGCGGCGATCGTCACCTGGTTGGCCGTCACGCCCCGGGCGACAAGCCCGCGCGTCAGCGGGCGCAGCAGCGCCTGAAAGCGCGGCTTCAGATCATAGACAGAGGTCATTCAGCGCGTCGCAAAGCAGGAGAAGTCGGAGGACACCCGTCCAGCGTTCCGCCATCCTGCGCCCGGCCGGGCCGGCTGGGCTATGATAGCTGTCACAGGCCTGGACCGGCGGCTCAGCCGGTGATCGAGAACGGCAGTTCGACGGGCGCGGAGCGGCCGGTCGCGGCATCGGTCACGGTCAGGACCAGCACGTAGTCGCCCGCCTTCAGGGCCGGCAGCTGGACGCCGACGGTGATCTGGAACTCGCGATTGCGGTTGCGGCTGATCTTCTCGAACACCGCCGGGGCCGACGACTTGGTCAGGATCTGGCCGCTGGCGTTGCGGATCTCGATCTCGGACGAGAGGGCGATCTTGTAGCCGTCCGCGACCTCGGCCCAGCCGAAGCCCTGCGGCTCCACATAGATCTGGATCGGGCTGGACGCGCCGAAACGATTGCCGTCATGCGGGACGTAGTCGCCAAAGCCCTTGGCTTCGTCGACGAAGCGGGCGTTCTTCAGCGTGAGCGGCGCATTCTTCCAGAACGCGTCGACGGCGCCATCCAGCGCGGCCTGGGCCTCGGCGGTCTTGCCGGCCTGGAGCAGGGTTTCCGCTTCTCCGGCCTTGTCGGCAACTTCACCGGCGCCTGCGACGCCCGACACAGCGAAAAGCAAAGCGCCCGCCACTGCAATCCCGGAAGCCCGGGATGCCCAGTCCTTCATGTCTTTCCCCTCGTCTCAGGCGCGGCAAGCGCCCGTACAGCCCCATTTCGCGCGAACATGCCGTTCCGCCGCGTCCTGCGCAAGGGCCTCCACAAAGGAGGATTAATTCAGCGCCGCAACGGCTTATGCGGTCCGGCGCTCCAGCCAGGCCTGGCGCTTGCGATAAATCGTCGAAGGACTGATCTCGAGCGCCGCCGCCGCGCGGGCGATATTGCCGCCATGCGCCTCGACCGCGCACTCGATGATCGAGCGCTCCTGCTCCCAGAACGGGGCCACAACCCCAGGCGCGGCGCGGGTTTCTACGCCGGCGAACTCGCCCGACGCCGCCGTGGCGCCCCGGCGGATCGTCGGCGGCAGCATGGCCAGCGTGACCTCGCTGCCCTGGTGCAGCACCACCATGCGGCGGATCGCATTCTGCAATTCGCGGACATTGCCGGGCCAGGGATGGCGCATCAGCATGGCCGCAGCCTCGGGATCGAAGCCGCGAAAGCCGCGCGATTCCTCGGCCGCATAGCGGGAGAGGAACGCCGAGGCGAGCGGCAGGATGTCCTCGGGCCGTTCCCGCAGGGCGGGAAGCTGGATCGGTAGGACGTGCAGACGGTAGAAGAGATCCTCGCGGAAACGCCCGGCGGCGATCTCGACAAAGGGATCGCGATGGGTGGCGCAGACGATGCGGACGTCGACCCGGCGCGTCGCGACGTCGCCGACGCGCTGGACGGTGCCGCTCTGGATGAAGCGCAGCAGCTTCGCCTGCAGGCCGAGATCCATCTCGCCGATCTCGTCGAGGAACAGCGTGCCGCCATCGGCGAGCTCGGCGGCGCCAAGCCGCGTCTCGGTCGCGCCGGTGAAGGCGCCCCGGACATGGCCGAAGATCTCGCTCTCCATCAGGTCCTTGGGGATCGCGCTGCAGTTGATGGCGATGAATGGCTTGTCGCCCCGCCCCGAGCGAGTGTGGATCGCCTCGGCGCAGAGCTCCTTGCCGGTGCCGCTTTCGCCGGTGACGAAGACCGGCGCGCGCGACGGCGCGATCCGGCTGATCTGGTCGTAGACAATCATCATCGCGGCGGAACGGCCGATGAAGCCTTCGAAATCCTCGCGCGCAATGCCGGCCGTGGCCGGCTTCGGCCGCGCGGCTTCGGGAGCCCGGGTCTCCAGCGGCCTGGTGGTCGACCATTGCGCGATCGCCGCGTCCAAGCGGTCGAGCAGCGCCGCCGCGCCGAACGGCTTGGGCAGGAAATCGATCGCGCCGGCGCGCATGGCGGCGACGGCGGCATGCACCGAGCCGCGCGCGCTCATCGCGATGACGGAGGAATCATTGGCGGCGAAGCTGCCGAGCTGGTCGACCCCGCCGACGGTTTCGAGATCGGCCACGACGATCGAATGCGGATGACTGACGAGGCGTTCGATCGCCTCGGCCTTGGTCGCGAAAGCAACCGTCGAAAAACGCAGCCCCGCCTCGGACGCCAGATGCGCGGAAACGGTGCGCCGCTGCACCGGATCGGCATCCACGATCAGAACCTGAACGAGCTCTTGCGAGCCGCCAACGAAACCCATGCCTGGAAGACCCCTCTTCCGCCGCGAAACATTTTCCGCGACGGACCAACCTTCTCAGAACAGGGTAAACAAAACGTTCCGAAACATCCGCCAATCGCGTGAAACGACAGGCGATTTCAGCTTTGAAGCCCGGCCTGACGGGCGGCGGCGACCAGCTTGTCCACCAGTTCCGGGTTCGGCAGCACGCGGTTCAGCACCGCCGCCGGGTCGGCCGCCATGGCCGGGTAGCGGGCGCGCATGCGGGCGGCGGCCGCGTCGCGGGCATCGGAATTGCTGGCCGCGATGATCTCCAGGAGAGCCGCGAGGGGATGATCCGGCAGGTCGACGCGCCCCATCAGCTTGCGCAGCGTCTCGGTCTTGCCGCCCTGGAAGGCCGCCAGCGCTAAATAGAGATCGTACCAGGGCGGGTAAGCGGTGTTACTGCTCGCCGCCTCCTCGATCAGCCGCTGGCCGAGCTGGTAGCGGCCGGCGACGATCAGCACCTGGCCCTGCGAGGCGCGGATGTCGGTATCGAGCGGATTGAGCAGCATGGCGCGGTTGCCGGCCTCGATGGCGCGCTGGATCTGGCCGGTGGAATAATAGGTGAACTGCAGCGCCTGCATCGCCCGCGCACTGGTCGGCGCCAGCTGCACCGCCAGGGCGGACGCCTTCACGGCGCGGTCGATGGCATCCGCGTGAAGCTTGGGGTCCGCCGCCACAGCGCCTTCGGAGAGATAGAGCAGGCTCAGCTGCGCGTAGGAAAGCGCATAGGCCGGGAAGCGGTGCGTCAGTTCCTCCAGGCAGGCCTTCACGTCGGCATGCGACTTCGGCGTGTAGCTTTGCCAGAAGTTGAACGAGCGGATCACGCAGGGAAAGCCGTCATCGGGAAGATCGCTGCGGGTCAGCCGATCGGACAGGACCACGCCATAGGGCTGGGCGATGGCGGTGGCGATCGCGCCCGTCAATTCGTTGATGGTCGCGGAAGGGCGGATCGGATTGCGCGGCAGGGTCATTTGCGACGACCAGATCACACGGCCCGTGGAGCGGTTCGTCAGCATGGTCGAAACGGAGATGCCGGACACGCCGGACGACAGCCGGCCGCTCACCTGGTAATCGGCGTCGCCATCCATGCGCGTGACAACCGTGACCTCGTCGAAACGCGACATGGCGGTGGCCAGCATCACCGAAAACTGGCTGCCGGAGACGCCGAGCGACGTCTCGTCCGTGACGGCGAAGGGGGCGACGAAGATCCGCGGCGCTTGGGGCTTGGTGGCAGGAAGCCGCGCGCCGACTGCCAGAGGGTCACCGGCCGCGTCGGCAATGCTCGCCTGGGCCCTGCCCAGATCCGCAAGCAGGCGCGATCCGCCGGACATCCCGAAGGCCAGGAGCACTGCCCCGACCAGCAGCGCTGCGGAAAGACGAAAGCTCCAGGATTGCCCTGCGACCGGCAACGGCGCAGGTGGAGCCGTCAGCGCCTCGTCTTCCAAGGGCGCGGCTTCTGCGACCTCTGGAGGTTCGGCCTGCCGGGCATCCTCGGCGATGCGTTCGAAGCGCGGCACGTAGCTGCCGCGCGGAACGGTGATCCGAAGCTGGGCGTCGGCGCCCTCGGCAAGATAGTAGGCGTCGAGCGCCTTGCGCAGCCGTCCGGCCTCGACCCGGACGATCGGGTCCGAGGCGGGATCGAACGTTTCCGGCCGACCGAGCGCTTCGGTCGCGATCGAATAGGCCTTGATGCGATCCGCCTCTCCCGCGAGCGCCTTCTCGACGACGTAGCTGAGGAAGGCGCTCAGCTGTCGCGAGGCGACGAACGAGGCGCAGGCCTGGATGTCGGCAAGGGCCGCCCTGATTTCGTCCGGTTCAATATCGGCACCGGTTGGCCCGACCCGGGAATCCTGTTCGGTCATGTTGCTACCATCAGGTGCCGACGCCGGCTTCATGCAGTGCGTCCTGGAGGCGGCGAGTAAAGGGCGAAGGCGGAAACTGTCGGCTGAGCGCGGTTGGCATGTCGGTCGCAAAGAGAGGCATCAATTCATAGAGCACCTGCACGGCGGCGTCCCGTGCATCGATCTGACCGGCGGCATCATAGGCCAAAATGCGCGCGATCGCACCGTAGGGAAGCAGCGACACATCCGCCATGACGGCGCCGGACATCGGCTCGGTATGCATCGGCTTGCCAAGCCGCGCCAGAAACTCCAGCGAATCGTAGAAGGAAACGTGTGCGGGATCGAGCAGTCGCGCCGCTGCCGCTTGTTGCAGGGCCTGGTCAGGATAATCCGAGGCGATGAGCGCCAGCACATATTGCAGCCGCGACAGCGGATCGTGCGGATTGGAAGAAATGGCACGGAGGCCGACGGTGCGCGCGGCCTCGAGGTCGCCCTTGGCGAAGGCGACTGTCGCGACCGCCGTCATGGCGCGAACGTTGGCGGGCTCGAGCTGCAACGCCTGGCGTGCCAGTTCGTCGGCCTCCTTCAGCGCCTCCCGCGCTGCGGCCGCATCGGGATTGAGCCGGAAATTCTCCATCAGCAAAAGCGCCCGCGACGCCCGCGCATTGGCGAAATTGGGATAGCGCTCGATCAGTTGGGCCAGACAGGTGTCGAACCGGCTCCACGCCTCGCCATCGAGCCGGTGCTTCTGCAACTGGGCCTCGATCAGGCAATCATAGCCGCTCAATTCGCCAGCCGGCCCGTCATCACTGCGCGCCACGAACTGGGCGATGGCGCCGAATTGCGGCGCGATGGCCGTCGTCGCCGCGGCCAGCAGACGGTCGATGCCCTGGCGCGACATCAGCTCGGAAAGGGGCATGTCGATCGAGGCGCTCCACAGCACCTCGGCGGTTCCCGTCGAAAGCAGCCGCATCGCGACGGTGCTCTTCCGGTCGGAAACCAAAATCTCGCCTTCCAGGCGGAAATCCGCCGCCTGCCCGCGATCGGAGAGGACGCGCAGTTCGGGGAAGCGGGCGAGCGCCACGGTGAGGCCGGAGACCAACTCCTCGCTGCGGTCCGCGATTTCCCCCCCGGCCGGCGCGGAGAACGGCATGACCTCGATGCTGGGCAAATAGGGGCTGGTCGCCGGCGGTGCCACCGCTGAACGGGACGCGATCCGGGTAGGAGCTGTGGCGGTGCGATGGGCGGGCTGCGTATCCGCCATGCGCTGCTGCAATAAAACGAAGGTGCCGAAGAGCGCGATGGCAATCGCCGCCAGGATGGCGCCGATGACAATTGCGTTGATCCCCGGCCCGCGCGATGCCGGTTCGGGCGGCGGATTGGGGAACGCGGGAGGCGGCTGCGGCATCGCCGCGGCGTCCGGCAGGGGTGACGGCAGCGGCGGCAGGCGCTCGAAGCGCGGCACATAGGAGCCGCGCTCGACGACGATGCGGACCGGGTCGTCGGCGCCGCTACGCTCATAATAGGACGCCAGTGTCCGGCGCAGCCGGTTGGCCTCGACGCGCACGATCGGGTCGCGCTGGGAGTCGTAGCCTTCCGGCCGGCCGAGCACCACGGTGCCGATGGTCTGGCCCTTCAGCGTGTGCTCGTTGCCGGCGAGGCGGGCTTCGACGATGTAGGTGAGAAAGGCGCAGAGCTGGGGCGAGGCCACGAACTCGGCGCTCTTCAGGATCTTTTGCAGAGCAGCACGGGCCTGGTCCGCGTCAACCTCATCGAGGTGGAATGCAGACCCTGAGTCGGGCGGCATGTAATTCACGACCCTTCCCTATCTCCTGCACAAGTTGACGTTGCTCCTGTCGGTACGACAGGACAATACCGCCCGGCCGCCCGAGGCCGGTCATCTTGCGCCGCTCCGAGCGCCCAAGCACAGCTTTGTTCCCCTGGAACAATTGGAGGGGGAAAAAGGCAAAGAACTGTGCCGGCACAACCGATAGCTCACCCGACTGGGTAACATGGACCTGGTGCGCGCCGAACGGAGAAAACGAAAATTCCCCATGTTTGGGCGGAATTGACGTTACGCAACCCCACCGCTTTTTCTTGTCGAGATCAAGGCCGGATGGCGCAAATCGACGTTTGAAACAATACTAGCGACACACCGGCCACAGATGGGGCGCGCCCATTGCCCCTGCGAACTGCCGCCGCGGACCGCCGATCGGCACCAAATTCATGCGCCGCCCGCTCAATCCGGCAGGCGCGAGCTTGACCCTTGCGAGCGGAAGCAATACGCCCCGCTTATGACCAATACGACCTCGCCCATCGCTGTCTCCGGCCTGTCGGAGCTCGCCGCCCAGTATCGTGCCGTCCTCTGCGACGTCTGGGGTGTCATCCACAATGGTGTGCGGTCGTTTGCGCCCGCCTGCGACGCGCTCGCGCGCTATCGCGCGCAAGGCGGCATCGTCGTGCTGATCACCAATGCGCCGCGCACCAGCCATTTCATCGTCGAGCAGATGGGGACGCTGGGCGTCAGCCCGGATTGCTATGACGCCATCGTCACTTCCGGCGACGTCACCCGCGCCCTCCTGCTGGAGCGCGGATCCGCCAAGACGTTCCATGTCGGCAGCGAGCGCGAGAAGACGCTCTATGAAGGCCTCGACCTGCAGTTCGTCGGCGAGGGCGACGCGGACCTCATCTCCTGCACCGGCCTCTTCGACGACACCGTCGAGACGCCCGACGACTACGCCGAGCGCCTGGCAGCCTGGCACCGGCGCGGCCTGCCGATGATCTGCGCCAATCCGGACATTGTTGTCGAGCGTGGCGACCGCTTCGTGTGGTGCGCCGGTTCGCTCGCCGAGCGCTACAAGGCGATCGGCGGCACCAGCTACGTCGCCGGCAAGCCCAATGCGCCGATCTACGAGGCAGCCTTGAAGAAGGCCGAGGCGATCCGCGGTGGCCCGATCGCCCGGGACACGGTCATCGCGATCGGCGATGGCGCGCCGACCGACCTGCGCGGCGCCTGCGACCAGAATCTCGACGTGCTGTTCGTCACCGGCGGCATCCATTCGGCCAGCTTCGGCCCGACGGAGGCCCCGGAAGCCGCGGCCGTCCACCGCTTCCTCGCCGAAAAGGATCTCGGCGCCCGGGCCTTCGTCCCGCACCTCACCTGGTAATCGGGCGATGGGCGCCGCGCCTGCCGGCGCCCTCGCCGCTCACTGCGCAGAAAGTCGCGGCTTGACCCTGTTCGAGCGAGAGGCCAATTTCCGGCCGCAGCCGCCCTCGCCCCACCGGCCGGCTCAACTGGAGCCATCATGACGAGCGCCAACGCGCCCCTGCCGCCCGCCCGGATCTTCCCGCTGGATGCCCTTCCCACGGAATATCGGCGCGGCGCCATCGCCATCGGCAATTTCGACGGCATGCATCGCGGCCACCAGGCGCTGCTCGAAGCCGCGCGCAGCGAGGCGGACGCCCATAGCACCCCCGCCCTGCTGCTGACCTTCGAGCCGCATCCGCGCAGCGTCTTTCGGCCCGAAGTGCCGCTCTTTCGCCTGACCCCGGTCGAAGCGAAGGCACGAATCGCGGCCGCATTCGGACTGGACGGCATCGTCGTCGTCAATTTCGACCCGGAATTCGCAAAGACCACCGCCACCGATTTCGTCGACGCCGTCCTGGTGCGGCAGCTCGGCATTTCGGCCGCCATCATCGGCCACGATTTTCATTTCGGCCATGACCGGCAGGGTTCGCCCGCCTTCCTGGCGCATGCGGGCGTGCGCCGCGGCTTCACCCTGTCGGTGCTTGGCGCGGTGATCGACGAACATGGCGAGGCCTTCTCCTCGAGCCGGGTGCGCCGCTGCCTCGAACAGGGATCGATCGAGGCGGCCAATGTCGAACTCGGCTATCGCTGGTTCGTCACCGGCACGGTGCAGCATGGCGACAAGCGCGGCCGCGAGCTCGGCTACCCCACGGCGAATGTGCGGCTTCCTTCCGATTGCGGCTTGGCGCTGGGCATCTATGCCGTGACCCTCACCCGCGCCGACGGCAGCGTGCACGAGGCGGTGGCGAGCTATGGCCGCCGGCCGACCTTCGACAATGGCGCGGTGCTGCTGGAAGTGCATGTGTTCGATTTCAACGACCAACTCTACGACGAGAGCGTCATCGTCACCTTCCACGCCTTTCTGCGCCCGGAGGCGCGCTTCGACAGCATCGAAGCGCTGATCGAGGAGATGGACCGGGATTCACTGAATGCGCGCCGCGTTCTCGCCACTGCGGGGCCCGGAACGGCGCTGGATCAGCGGCTCGCCACGATCGCGCCGCCGCCGCTTGTTGCCCCGGCAGGCTCGATCCGATAAAAGGGCGCGCAAGACCGTGCCGGAATTTTGCCTGCTTTTCTGCGTTTAACAACGGCACAGGCTAAGGTGTGCCGATTCGAGCGCGCCCAGGAGTGACCGATCGACATGCCCGCTTCGACTGTTCAGCGTTATCTGGTTCTCCCCGCGGGAGCCCTCGTACTGGCCGCCCTCGCGGGCTGCTCCGGCACGACCTACGGCACAGGCGTATCGCCCGAGACGCAAACGCTGACGGACGTCATGAGCATCGCCAGCCTCGGCAGCGACGACAAGCCGCCGATCGACTACAAGCCGCGCGGCGGCATCGTCGTTCCGCCGTCCAAGTCCCTCCCCCCGCCGGGACAGACGGTCGCGGCCGTCGACGATCCCAACTGGCCGAAGGATCAGGACGTCGCCCGCCGCAAGAAGCGCGAGAACGACGCCGTCGCCCCGAACAGCGAAGGCGCGCCCAATCTGCGCCTCGCGCCGGGCGAGACCAGCTTCAGCCGCCGTGACGCGGAATATTCCGAGGCCCGCAAGGCCGAGGGCAAGAAGGCCTGGAATGACCTGCACGCCGGCAAGTCCGGCTCGGTCAATGCCGATGGCACGCCGAAGCGCAAGTACCTGACCGAGCCGCCCGTCGCCTATCGCGCCGCCGACCCGAACGCGCCGATGACCGAGCCCGAGAAGACGAAGAAGAAGTTCGACGTCACCAAGCTCTGGCCCTTCTAGGCCAGACGCACGCGCGACATACAAAGGGGGCCGAGGCCCCCTTTTTCATGCCTGGCTCTAGCGGACGACGACCCGCGTGCCGACGCCAACCCGCTCGTAGAGATCCTCGACATCCTCGTTGCGCATGCGGATGCAGCCCGACGATACCGCCTTGCCGATCGACCAGGGCTCGTTCGAGCCATGGATGCGATAGAGCGACGAGCCGAGATAGAGGGCGCGCGAGCCGAGCGGATTGTCGAGCCCGCCTTCCATGCGCACCGGCAGGCCGGGCCTGCGGGCGCGCATCTCGGCCGGCGGCGTCCAACTCGGCCATTCCGCCTTGCGCGTGATGGTATGAGCGCCGGCCCATTCGAAACCGGGCTTGCCGACGCCGACGCCATAGCGCCGCGCCGTGCCGTCATCCTCAATGAGGTAGAGATAACGCGACTCAGTGTCGATCACGATGGTCCCCGGCCGCTCCGACCCGTCATATTCGACGATGGCCGGCAGGAAGGCCGGATCGAACTGGCGCGACTTGCGAGCAGTCGGCCGTTCCGAACGCGGCATCAGGCCGACCGTCTCGGTCGCCCCGCGCGAACGGCGGGGCGCGCCATAGGTCGGCCGCTCCATCCACCAGGCCTGCCCCTCCTCCGGATACATCACCGGCGGACGCGGACTGTAGCGGTCATAGGCCTGAACTGAATCGGGGATTGCGGCCAGCCCCAGCAGGGCGAGGCCGGCGAGGACGGTTCTTTGCAACGGACTACGCATGGTCGCCTCGAATGGAATGGCTCGGGGGTAGGCTGACGGATCGATCGTTTCCGGCCTCGCGGCCGGTCCTGCTCCGGACGGTAGATAAAGCAGGCAAAGGAAAGGTGAAGCGGTCGGACGGTCAAGCGGGATGGTGAACGGAAGGCTAACGGGGCATTAACAACCCAGACGCGTTTTCGTTGCCAGAACGGCCCTTGCCCTCGCGCCTCGGACAGTCGTAGAAGCAGGGAACAAAAGACGAACTTCGAGAGTCCCATGTCCCTCCCCGATGGTATCCTTGCCGGCGAAGACGGCGTTCCCCGCTGCTGGTGGTCAAACGGCACCGTCGAGTACCAGGCCTATCACGACAAGGAATGGGGAAGACCGGTCATGGACGACCGCCGCCTGTTCGAGAAGCTTTGCCTCGAAGGCTTCCAGTCTGGCCTGTCCTGGCTGACGATCCTGCGCAAGCGCGAGACGTTCCGGCAGGCTTTCGCCAATTTCGAACCGGAGAAAGTGGCGCAATTCGGCGACGAGGACATCGCCCGGCTGCTCGCCGATCCCGGCATCGTGCGCCACCGCGGCAAGATCGTCTCGACGATCAACAATGCCCGGCGCGCGCTGGAACTGATCGAAAGCGAAGGCTCGATCGCAGCCTATGTGTGGAGTTTCGAGCCGCCGGCGAGCGAACGGCCGGATGCGTTCGACAAGGCAAGCCTCACGGCCAACAGCACGTCACCGACTTCGGTGCGGCTGTCGAAGGATCTCAAGCGACGCGGCTGGAGCTTTGTCGGCCCAACCACCGTCTACGCCTTCATGCAGGCGATGGGGCTGGTCAACCACCACGTCGAGGGCTGTCACTGTCGCGCCGAGGCGACGCGCCTGCGCTATGAACTCAAGCTGCCAGGCAAGGCCTCGGCGTCTTAGTAGCCGCCGTAGGAACGACGACCGCGACGGTCGAGGTCGCGCTGGATCATCTCGAGGTCGATCAGATCGCCAGCCTGGGCGAGCTGTGCGGCTTCGGGGTCGAAATTCACATATTCCGACCAGCTGCGGCGGAACTTCTTCAAGGACTTAAACATCTGCGTGTCTCCCGTTGGTGGGTGATAACGCAAAGGTAAGCTGTTACTCCCGCATTGCAAACGCCCATGTTGCAATGCAGCAATGCGGTTCCTGCATGACAATTCACAGCTTGTCCGCCATCACCGCGCCTAGTCGGCGCGGTGAAAAACGCGAATTCGGACTAGCTCCGCGCGCGTCCGTCGATGCGGCCCAGCAGGTGTTCGGCCAACGGGCTGGTGGCGGAAAACACCGTGTCGAGCCGGGAAACGGCCACCGTGCGCGCGCCGGCGCCGGTGCGGAGCCATTCGGCGCAGGCATAGACCTTGGCGGCCGGGCAATGCAGCAGCAGGTGCCCCGATGGCATGCCAAACGGCGTCGTCGCACCGAAGCGATCGGCAGCGACCTTGGCAGCCCCTTCCGTATCCGCGACGTCGGCCCGGATCTCGCGCAGCGAACGGCCGGCCGATTCCGCCTCGATGCGGTCGATGATGGTGCGCAGGGCGCCGCGCGCCGCGCCGCTCCAGGTGGCGGATAGGCTGGCGACCAGATGCGCCTCGGACTGCAGGATGACGCCGTCGCCGACGATCTTCAGCGCGTTGGCCGCGAGCGTGGAGCCCGTCGAGGTGATGTCGACGATCAGGTCCGCGGCGCCCGAGGCCGGCGCGCCCTCGGTCGCGCCGAGGCTCTCAACGATCCGGTAATCGGCAATGCCGTGATGGGTGAAGAAGCGGCGGGTCAGGTTGACGTATTTGGTGGCGACCGTCAGCCAGCGGCTGTGGCGCGAGCGGAAATCGGCCGCGACATCGTCGAGATCCGCCATGCAGCGGACATCGATCCAGGCTTCCGGCACGGCGACGACGACGTCGGCATGGCCGAAGCCGAGCGGCAGCACCAGGTCCAGGCGCTGGGCGAAATCGGAGACTTCCTCCTCGACCAGGTCCCGCCCGGTGATGCCCAGATGCACGGAGCCGGCGGCCAGTTCGCGCGTGATCTCGGAGGCCGAGAGGAAGGCGACCTCGACGTCGGGCAGGCCGCCGATGCGACCGCGATAGGAGCGCTCGCTGCCCTGCTGCACGACCGGCAGGCCGGCGCGGGCAAAGAAGGCGTTGGCGTTTTCCTGCAACCGCCCCTTGGAGGGGACGGCGAGGACGAGCGGGGCGTCGGTCATGCCGCTTCTCCCTTGACGCGATCGAGCCAGAGGGCGAAGCCGACGGCGGGCACGGTGGACTTGGCGCCGAGCAGCGGCATCAGCCGGTCATAGCGGCCGCCGCCGACGACCTGCTGGCCGGCCGGAAGCGCCTGGTCGTAGATCTCGAAGACGAAGCCGGAATAATAGTCGAGACGACGGCCGAAATCGGCGGCGAAGTCGAGCCGTTCCAGGTCGATGCCCCGCCGCGCCAATCCTTCGGCTCGTTTCTCGAAGCCCTCTATCGACGCGTCGATGCCCAGCTTCTCATCGCGGGCGAGCGACTTCAGATCGTCGAGAACCACGGATGGCTTGCCGACAATGCCGAGGAAACGGCCCAGCACCGCCTGCGCGCGCTCGTCGAGCCCGCCGCCGGCGGCCAGCGCCGATTGCTCCAGGAACCGGTCGGCGATCTCGCCGGCGGAACGGCCGCCCACGGCGCGGATACCGGCGATCGACAGGAGGTCCTCGACGATGCGGTGCGCTGCCTCGTGATCCGTGCCGTCGATGGCGGCCAGAAATCCGGCATGCGCCGGCGTCTCGGCCGAGCGGCCGGTGGAAAGGCGGGCGATCGTCGCGTCGAGACGGGCGCGATCGCCGAAGGCGCGCGACAGGCGTCGCTTCCAGACGGCCGCGATGCCCAGTTGCTCAATTACCGCGGAAAACAGCGCCGAGTCGCCGATCCGCACGATCGGCTCGTCGAGGCCGTAGATGCGGACCGCGTCGAGCGCCAGCGCCAGCACGTCGGCGTCGGCGGTGATGCGATCGGTCCGGCCAAGCGATTCGACGCCGGCCTGCAGGAACTCGCCATTCGCCCCACCCGGGCGCTGGCGGAAGACCGGGCCGAGATAGGCGTAATCGGCGGTGCGGTGCGCGTCGCCGGTGGCAATGTGCTGCAGGCATACCGGAATGGTGAATTCCGGCCGCAGGCACTGCTCGCGCCCATCGGCACTGGTCGTCAGATAGAGACGGCGGCGCAGATCCTCGCCGGCGACGTCGAGAAAGACATTCGCCTCCGAGACGATCGGCGGCTCAACGAAGCGGTAGCCTGCCTCGGAAAGAAGAACGCGAAGTCGGGTCGTCTCGACCATGTCCATTACCCCGCTTGCCGCGCCAGGATCTCGCGCACGGCGGCGACCAGATCCGTTTCCGGCACCTCGACCTGGGCCGGACGGGCTTCCCGCCAGACCGCGTTGTCGGTGATCTCGGCCGACATCTGCTTGCCGAGCGCCAGATCCTTGACCTGGATGACGCCCTTGGCCTTCTCGTCACCGCCCTGGATGACGACGCAGGGCGCATTGCGCTTGTCGGCATATTTGAGCTGCGCCTTCGGGCCGGAGCCGCCCAGATAAAGTTCGGCGCGAATGCCGGCGTTGCGCAGTTCGGTGACCATCTTCTGGTATTCGCCGATGCGGTCGCGATCGAAGATCGTCACCACGACAGGACCGATCTCGGCCTCCGCCGAAACCTTGCCGAGCGCTGTCAGCGCCGCCATCAGGCGCGAAACGCCGATCGAAAAGCCGGTTGCCGGAATGGATTCGCTGCGGAAGCGCCCCACCAGCCCGTCATAGCGGCCACCGCCGCCGACCGAGCCGAAGCGGGCGGGCTCGCCCTTCTCGTTGACCGTCTCGAACAGCAGTTCGGCCTCGAAGACCGGGCCGGTGTAATATTCGAGGCCGCGCACGACCGAGGGATCGATCTTGATGCGATCCGAATAGCCGGCCGCCGTGGTGATGACCGAGATCTGGTCGAGTTCGTTCAGGCCTTCGACGCCAGAGGGGCCAAGCCCAATATTCTGTCGGATGCTTTCGACGGTCGCCTCGTTGCCGACGCTCGATTGCGCGGCGACATATTTCATCACCGTCGCGACGCCGGCTTCATCCAAGCCCGCGCCCTTGGTGAAATCTCCGCTCTCATCCTTGCGGCCTGCGCCGAGCAGGAGCTGGACGCCTTCCGGGCCGAACTTGTCGAGCTTGTCGATGGCCCGCAGCACTGTCAGCCGTTTGCCGGCATTCTCGGGGCCTGCCAAGCCGATCGACTCCATCACGCCGTCGAGAACCTTGCGGTTGTTGACGCGAATGACGTAGTCGCCGCGGCTGATGCCGAGCGCCTCGATCGTGTCGGCCATCATCATGCACATTTCGGCATCGGCGGCGGGTGACGCGGAGCCGACCGTATCGGCGTCGAACTGCATGAACTGGCGGAAACGGCCGGGACCCGGCTTCTCGTTGCGGAAAACCCAGCCATTGCGATAGCTGCGATAGGGCTTCGGCAACTGGTCGTAATTCTCGGCGACATAGCGGGCGAGCGGCGCGGTCAGGTCATAGCGCAGGCTCAGCCACTGCTCGTCATCATCCTGGAACGAGAACACGCCCTCATTGGGACGGTCCTGGTCGGGCAGGAACTTGCCGAGCGTATCGGTATATTCGATCAGCGGCGTCTCGACCGGCTCGAAGCCATAGAGCTCGTAGACGCCCCGAATCGTGGCGAGCATCCGGTCGGCCGTCTTGATCGCGCCGGCATGGCGATCGACGAGCCCACGCGGCAGGCGCGCCTTCAAGGCGTTCGTCTTGTCTTTCTCGGCCATGTCGTCGATCCCGTCTCTCGAGCGATACATCTTGTACCGCATCCGAAGGTACATTTCGTACCGCATCTAGCGGCGCGTTTCGTACCCCATCGACCTTGAACGGGCAACCTCACCGGCGCATGACACGAAACGCAAAAGGCCGCCCCGAAGGGCGGCCTCTCAAAGCGTACTGCGAACAAAAGCGCTTAGAAGGCGCGGCCGATCTTGGCGTCGACCGAGTACTGGTTGCCGCCCTTGAAGACGAAGTAGAGCACGGCGAAGAACCAGAGCGAGGCATATTCGAAGCCGCCGCTCGCCATGAAGAAGCCGTTGCCGATATGAACGGTCAGGGTTGCGACCAGCAGGACAAAGGCAGCGACGAAGGCGGCGGGGCGGGTCAGCAGGCCGATGGCCAGGAACAGGCCGCCGAAGAACTCGCCGAGACCGGCGAGCGTTGCCAGCAGGACTGCGGGCTGCAAGCCGATCGAGCCAAAGAAGCCGGCCGTGCCCTCGATGCCGCCACCGCCGAACAGGCCGAACAGCTTCTGCGCGCCATGCGGGACCAGCCAGAAGCCGACGACGAAGCGAAGAACCGCTTCGAAAAAGGGCGATGCAGCGTAAAGGCCGCCAAAGGCGGGCACGATCAGCTTCTGCGACGTCGTATCAGTCATGTTCATCTCCAGATGCCGGATCGGCATGTTCGATTGATCTGGATCAAAACATAGACGATCCGATTGATCGCCGAAACGTAGCCGTCACACGACACACTGTTCAATCGGGGTAAACAATTCTGCGCAGGGCCCGCCCGTGCGGAACAACGTGTCACGCCGGCTGGAGCGCCACCTCCTCGCGCTCGACCAGCACATGGCCGCCCCCGCCATTCTCGACCAGCTCGAGGAAGCGGTCATGCAGCAGGGTGAGGCTGGAGCGGTGGCCGATCGACACCACCGTGGTGTGCGGCAACCGCTCCCGGATCAGATTGTAGACCGACGCCTCGGCCTTCTCGTCCAGCGCGCTGGTGGCCTCGTCGAGCAACAGCCAATCGGGACTGGCGAGGATGGCACGCGCGATGGCGATGCGCTGCTGCTCGCCGCCGGACAGGCGATTGCCCCAATGCGCCACCTCGTCCAGCCGCTCCGCCAGCCGCGAAAGGCCGACGGCCTCCAGAGCCTCGCTGGCCTGGTCGGTGGAGAGCGTTTCTGCGTCGCGCGGATAGGCAAGAGCGGTGCGCAGCGAGCCGAGCGGCATATAGGCTTCCTGCGGCAGGATCAGCAGGTTGGAGCCCTCGGGGATCCGGATGGAGCCGTTGCCGAACGGCCAGATGCCCCCCAGCGCGCGGAAAAGGCTGGATTTGCCGGAGCCGGACGGCCCGGTCAGGAGGACGCGCTCGCGCGGGGTCAGCGTCAGTTGCGGCACGTCGACGATCTCGCGTCCATCGGGGAGATGCACCACCAGCCCGTTGATGACGAGATCGGCGTCGGTGCTGTCGGCGGCGAGCGCGGGTCCGGACTCGGCCAGGGCCTGCGAGTTCTCCATCGCCTTCTCGAAGCCGTCGAGACGATCGACGACCGCCTTCCAGCCCGCCAGTGTCGAATAGGCTGTGACGAAGAAGGAAAGCGCGCCCTGCACGGTGCCGAAGGCCGAGGCGATCTGCGTCAGCCCGCCCAGCTCGATGGAGCCTGCGAAATAGAGCGGACTGATCAGGATGAAGGGAAAGATCACGGCGAGCTGGCTGTAGCCGGCGGTCAGGAAGGTGAGCTTCTTGGTCCGGCTCATGATCTGGTAGAAATTCGACAGCACGGAGCTGAAACGGCCGTAGAGCCCGGCGCGCTCCGCGGCCTCGCCCTTGAGCAGCGCGACTTCCTCGCCATTTTCGCGCAGCCGCACCAGGGCAAAACGGAAATCCGCCTCATAGCGCTGCTGCTGATAGCTCAGCGCCACCAGCGGCTTGCCGACCCAGTGAGTCACCAGCGTGCCGAGGATCGCATAGCCCAGCGCCAGCCAGACCAGATAGCCGGGGATCGCGTAGCTCTTGCCGAAGACGATCAGCGGCGCCGTCGACGACAGGCTCCAGAGAATGACAATGAAGGTGACGAGCGTGACGATCTGGCCCAGCAGCGCGACGCCGATCGACAGCGCGCCATCGGTGAAGCGATCCGTATCCTCGGCCACGCGCTGGTCGGGATTGTCGGCGGGGTTGCCGACCAGCCGCATGCGGTAATGCGTGCCCTTCGACATCCATTGGTCGAGGTATTTGTGCGTCAGCCAGTTGCGCCAGCGGATCTGCAGCCACTGCGAGAAATAGAGCTGGTAGACGGTGGTGATGATCGTCAGCGCCGCGATCCAGGAGAACACCACGAACATCTGGTAGGCGAAGGTCGGCCAGTCCTTCTTCTGCAGCGCCGTGTAGAAGTCGTTGTTCCAGTAGTTGAATTTGACGTCGAGCCAGACGTTGAACAACCGCAGCCCGATGACGATCGCGAGCAGCCCTATCGCCACCCACATCTCGGACGAACGGAAATAGGGAAGCGCGATCCGCAGGACCGTACCCAGCGCCGATTTGAGCTTTTGCATGTCGATCTCCACGCGGAGCGGATCGCCGCCGCAGCGTATTGCAGCACTGTGGCGCGACGGACCTCACAGCGACATTGCCGCCGCGTTACCGAACATTAATGGCCGGAAGGGAGAATGCAGGCTCTGTGAACGCGATCACAATCACGGCCGCGTGATTCGCACGTCGGTTGCCGCATCCCAATCGCGATTCTATTCTACCGTATTCGAGAACGCGCCCCGCGCGCGATGGACCTAGATGGGGAACTCCATGAACTTCCGACGCGTCATAGCCGCCTCGCTGCTGGCTGGAGCGGTCTCCATGACCGCAGGTGGCAGCGCACACGCGCAGAACTTCTTCCAGAAGCTGTTCCAGCCCAGCGACAATTTCCGCGCAACCGGTCCGGGTGCACCGCTTCCCTACAAATACCAGAAGCAGCGCGTGCGCTTCGCGACCAATGAAAAGCCCGGAACGATCATCATCGATTCCAACGAGAAGTTCCTCTATCTCGTCGAGGGCAATGGCAAGGCGCTGCGCTATGGCGTGGGCGTGGGCCGCGACGGCTTCGGCTGGCAGGGCAATGTGAAGATCGGCCGCAAGGCGGAATGGCCGGGCTGGACGCCGCCGCCGGAGATGATCCGCCGCGAGCGCAAGAAGGGCCGGATCCTGCCCGCTTACATGGAAGGTGGCCCGCAGAACCCGCTCGGCGCCCGCGCCATGTATCTCTACCGCGGCGGCCAGGACACCATCTTCCGCATCCATGGCACCAGCGAGCCCTGGACCATCGGCCACAACGTCTCGTCGGGCTGTATCCGGATGGTGAACGCCGACGTCAGCGACCTCTATTCCCGCGTGCCCGTGGGAACCAAGGTCGTCGTCCGCTAAGCGGCAACACTCCAGGACGCCGCCGGGCGGCGTCCGGCGTCCTTCACACCCAGGCTTCAGCCGGCCAAGGCCGGCTGCGGCGCCTCGTAGGCCTTCATGAAGATCTTGACGGCGCTGTCGACCCGCCGTGCGATCTCGGTCGGCCCCGGCGTATCGATGACGCCGAACAGCACGCTGCGCATGATGCCGCTCTGCGACAGCTCGACGAACTGCTGCGCCGCGAGGAGAGTATCCTCGATCTCCAGCACGCCGGCCTTCGTCTGCGCCTCCAGATATTTGGCGAGCAGTTCCGTGCAGAGCAGCGGACCGTTCGAATAGAACTCGATCCCGATCTCCGGCATCCGGTTGATGATCGAGAACACCGACCGCATCGCCTTGATGTAATAGGGCTTGGTCAGGATCGCGCAGAGTTCGCGACCGAATTTCTTCAGCACCGCCTCCACGTCGTGATTCTCGAAATCGAGCGAGACGATCCGAAACACCTCTTCGCGCTTCTCGGTCGAGATCAGCTCGACGAAGAGCTGCTCCTTGTTGGCGAAGTAGACATAGAGCGTGCCTTTCGAGACGCCTGCCGCGCGCGCGATATCGTTCATGCTCGCCGCGTCAAAGCCCTTCTCCAGAAAGACCTGACTGGCGCCGCGCATGATCTGCTCGCGTTTGCGCGAATCCTGCCCCGCTCCACCTTCCTCGGTGTCACGGGTAGCGTCGACGAGTGACACAGCGTTTCTCCCATCCGGCTGCGATCCCCCCGCCTGAGGCGGTTTTGAGTCGGGATCGCTTATGTCCAATCCAAAAGTACCAAGAAGCGGCGGCCAAACCAACCGAGCTGCCTTTTTGTGCGGCGCACGATTTTTATGACCGAACCGTTCAGTTCGATCTTGATTTAACCAGTCAATGGGACTAATTCAAGCGCCATTGACCGAACGGTTCGGTCAAACCCTTTTCCAGGGCTGAGAAACAGGAGACGAGTCATGGCAAAGGTCGCACTTGTCGAGACTCCTGAGGATACCGGTGTTTCCGAGCTGGAGCCGATCCAGCGCCGCAACGCCGAAGCCACACCGCCGCCGCCAGCGGCTGCGCCCACTGCCGAGCGGCCCTCCGCGCCCGGCAACAGCGGCGAAGCCAAGCCTGCGATTGCCTCACCCCCGGCAAAGCGCGGCGGGCGGCGGCGGTTTCTTCTCCTGACCGTGGCAGCCGTCGCGATCGCGGCCGGCGCCTATTTCGGTCACGAATGGTGGACGGTCGGCCGCTTCATGGTCTCGACGGACGACGCCTATGTCGGCGCCGACACCTCGACGGTGGCGCCGCGCCTTGCCGGCTATGTCACCAAGGTCGCCGTCGCCAACAACACGGCGGTCAAGTCAGGCGACCCGCTCGTCTATCTCGACGATTCCGACCAGAAGCTGGCCGTCTCCGCCGCCGAGAACCAGATCGCCGCCCAGCAGGCCGCCATCGACCGTATCGACAAGCAGATCGAGGCTGGCCAGGCCGGCGTCGCGCAGGCCCGCACGTCGATTGCCTCGGCCAATGCGGACGCCGAGCTCGCCGTCGCCGATCTCGCCCGTGCCTCGACGCTCGCCAAGAACCAGTTTGCGTCGCAGCAATCGCTGCAGCAGGCGCAGGCGACCAAGGACAAGACCGCCGCTGCCGTCGAATCGGCCAAGGCCGGCATGACGACGGCCGAGGCCAATGTCGCCGTCCTACAGGCGCAGCGCGTCGAAGCCGAGCGGGCGCTCGACCAGTACCAGACGACGCTGGAGCAGAAGAAGCTCGACCTCGACCACATGGTCGTGCGCGCGCCCTTCGACGGCGTCGTTGGCAATCGCGCGGTGGATCCCGGCGAGTATGTCGCGACCGGGCAGCGCCTGCTGGCGCTGGTGCCGCTGCAGGACGTCTATGTCGACGCCAACTACAAGGAAACGCAGCTTGGCCGGATCCGGCCGGGCGCGACCGCGACGGTCAGCGTCGACGCCTATTCCGATGCCACGATCGAGGGCACGGTCGAAAGCGTGGCGCCGGCTTCCGGCTCGGTGTTCAGCCTGCTGCCGGCCGACAATGCGACCGGCAACTTCACCAAGATCACGCAGCGTGTCCCGGTTCGGATCCGCATTCCCGCCGAGGAAGCCGCCAAGGGCATCCTTCGCCCTGGCCTCTCCGTGGTGGTCGACATCGACAGCCGCACGGGCGGCAATGCCGCCACCGCGGCCCGCAACTGACCCAGCAAGCTTCTCTCCTTCGGGGGAGTGCTTCGAGAGGGGAGCCGGACATGCTGTCCCTACCGGCCCTCCGGCTCCCCTCTCGTTGAACCAAACCGACCGTCCGCGCACGGCCGTGCCGCCAGGTCCAGAAGCCTGGCGCTTTTCAGGGGTGAACGCACCCCCAGGAGACAGTCATGGCCGGTCCGCAACCACCCGCCCTTCCCGTGATGACGCCCCGCCGCACGCTTGGCTTCGTTGCCATGGCGGTCGGCATGTTCATGGCGATCCTCGACATCCAGATCGTCTCGTCGTCGCTGACCGAGATCCAGGCAGGCCTTTCCGCCAGTTCGCAGGAAATCTCCTGGGTCCAGACGGCCTATCTGATCGCCGAGATCATCATGATCCCGCTGTCGGGATTCCTCGGCCGCGCGCTGTCGACCCGCTATCTGTTCGCCATCGCCGCCGGCGGCTTCACCATCACCTCGATCGGCTGCGCCAGTTCCTCGTCGATCGGCGAGATGATCGCCTGGCGCGCGGCGCAGGGCTTCATCGGCGGCGGCATGATCCCGGCCGTGTTCGCCGCCGCCTTCACGATCTTCCCGCCCAACCGTCGCGCCATGGTTTCGGCGATCGTCGGCCTGATCGCGACGCTGGCCCCGACCGTCGGCCCGACGATTGGCGGCTATCTCACCAACATCTTTTCCTGGCACTGGCTGTTCCTGGTCAATGTCATCCCCGGCATCTGCGTGACGCTCGGCGTGCTGGCCTTCGTCGACTGGGACAAGCCCAACTTCAAGCTGCTGCAGCGCTTCGACTATATGGGCCTGGTCACGCTCGCTTTGTTCCTCGGCAGCCTCGAATATGTGCTGGAGGAAGGGTCGGCCAATGACTGGTTCCAGGATGAAACGATCGCGACGCTGGCCGTCGTGACCGTGGTCGCCGGCGTGCTGTTCTTCTGGCGCGTACTGCGCACGCAGGAGCCGATCGTCGATGTCCGCGCCTTCCAGAACCGCAACTTCGCCACCGGCGCGCTGTTCTCCTTCATGCTCGGCGTCGGGCTCTACGGCCTCGTCTACCTCTATCCGGTCTATCTGGCCCGGGTGCGCGGCTACGATTCCCTGCAGATCGGCGAGACCATGTTCGTCACCGGCCTGTTCATGATGATCACCGCGCCAATCGTCGGCCGGCTCGGCCAGAAGATGGATCCCCGCTACATGATGGCGTTCGGCCTGTCGCTGTTCGCACTCTCCTGCCTCGAACTGGTGCCGATCACCAAGGACTGGGCCTTCAACGAGCTGTTCATTCCCCAGGCGATGCGCGGCGTCGCGCTGATGACGTCGATGATGCCGGTGTCGATGCTGGCACTGGGCACCCTGCCGCCCGAGCGGATGAAGAACGCGTCCGGCCTGTTCAACCTGACGCGAAACCTCGGCGGCGCCGTCGGCCTCGCCGTCATCACCACGATCCTGAACAATCGCTGGGACCTGCACATTACCCGTCTGCACGAGCAGGTGCAGTGGGGCCGCGAGGCGGCGACCGAACGGCTCGACATGATGACCAAGGGCTTCGCCGCCACGATGGGCAGCGACGCCAATCTGGCGGCGATCAAGACGCTGACCCAGTCGGTCAAGCGCGAGGCGCTGGTGATGGCCTTCTCGGACGTCTTCCTCGTGCTCGCGGTCATCTTCGCGCTGATCGTGCTGCTGGTCCCGCTTGCCCAGAAGCCGCAGGCAGCGCCTGCCGGCGGTGGCGGCGGCCACTGAAACGCCGCGGTCCCGCCGATCGGCCGGGACCGCGGATTGAGATCGTCGGGCAACGGGGCTAAGCTCCGGTCCATCTTTGCTGAATCAGAATGATCAGCCGTCTTTATCGCCCCGGCCCTACCCGGCGGGCGAACAATCACATTGGCGATACCCCATGGATGCTTCCGTTTCCGCGCGCCCCGGCCCGGCTCCGCTCGACCAGGCCACCATTCGCTCGATCGTGCTTGGCGTCATGCTGGCGATGTTCCTGGCAGCTCTCGACCAGACCATTGTCGCGACCGCGCTGCCCACCATCGGGCGCGAACTGGGCGATCTCCAGAACATCGCCTGGGTCGTGACCGCGTATCTGCTGTCGTCGACGGCCGTCACGCCGCTCTATGGCAAGCTCAGCGATATCCATGGCCGCCGCACGGTCCTGTTGATCGCAATCGTCATCTTCATCATCGGCTCGGTCGCCTGCGCGCTCGCGCCCACCATGACCGGGCTGATCATCGCCCGCTTCCTGCAGGGACTGGGCGGCGGCGGGTTGATCTCGCTCGCCCATACCATCACCGGCGACGCGATCGCGCCCAAGGAACGCGCCAAGTACATGGGCTATTTCGGCGCCGTGTTCGCGGCCGCCAGTGTCGCCGGCCCCGTGCTGGGCGGCGTGCTTTCGGAATCGCTGAACTGGACCGTTATCTTCTGGATCAACGTGCCGCTCGGCCTTCTCGCCTTCGCCATGACCTTCAACGCGCTGAAGAAGCTGCCGCGCAATGACCGCCCGCACAAGCTGGACATCATCGGCGCGGTGCTGCTGGTCGCGGCGGCCGTGCTGCTGCTGCTGGCGCTCAGCTGGGGCGGCGTTTCCTATCCTTGGTCGTCCTGGGAGATCATCGGCCTGTTCGTCGCCTCCCTGGCCGCATGGGCGCTGTTCGTGTTCCGCGTCCTGAACGCGCCGGAGCCCTTCCTGCCGGTCGGCGTGCTGCGCGACCAGGTCGTGGCAACCGCCACGCTCGCCGGCTTCTTCGGCATCGGCACCATGGTGGGCCTGTCGATCTACATGCCCCTGTTCTTCCAGTCGGTCCTGCACATGTCGGCGGCGGAATCCGGCTTCGCGCTCATTCCACTCTCGATCGGCACCGTGTTCGGCGCGCAGTTTTCCGGCCGAGTCATGGCACGCGTCCAGCACTACAAGCGCTCGCCGATGATCGGACTGACAGTTGCGATGGTCCTGACCGGGGTCCTCGCGGTCTGGGCCGGCCGGCTCGACGTGATCTCGATCGAGGTCATCCTGACCTTCATCGGCGCCGGCCTCGGCACGCTGTTCCCCGTGACCATCGTCGTGGCGCAGAACGCCGTGCAGGCGCACCACCTCGGCACGGCGACGGCCACGATCAACTTCATGCGCTCGCTCGGCAGCGCCATCCTGGTGGCCGCCTTCGGCGCGATCTTCCTGGGCGGCTTGGGTGCAATCTCGGGCGGAACCGGCACTTCGGTCGAGGCCAAGATCGCCGCCGCGGCGGAGGCCGGCGTTTCGCTGGCCGGCGCGTTCAACGGCGTCTTCATCGCGGCGACGATCTGCATCGCCATCTCGCTGGCCCTGCTCGCGATCATGGAAGAGCGCCCCCTGCGCGGCGGCCGCAGCCCGGTGCCGACCGCTGTCGAAGTTTAGGACATCAAGATCCATCCCGATCGCTCGGGATGAGTCTCCGCGACCAGTCTGGAGAACGGCTTAGCGAGCGCCGACGGGGTCGTTGTGTTCGTTGAATCGGATCCGGTTGCCGAACGGGTCCGGCACCTCGACCATGCGGGCCCCATAGCCGGTGTCTTCGAGACCCGGGCGCGAATAGCCGTACTTCTTGCCGAGAAGTTCGCGATGGAAGGCCTCGATCCCACGCATCCAGACGAACACCGTCGAGCCCGGGCTCGCATCGCCGTGGTGCTCGGACAGATGCAGCAGCATGCCCGCGCGCGAGATCTGCGCATAGAGCGGCATGCCCTCGCCGTAGCGATGTTCCCAATCGACGGTGAAGCCAAGAAAATCCCGATAGAATTCCATCGCCTTGGCGATGTCGAAGATCCGCAGGATCGGGATGACCTGATTGAACCGGATATCTCCGACGACCACGGCCTGCGCCTTGGGAGTCTCCGAAGCAATTTCGGCCGCCAGAATGTTCCAGTCGTCATAGCCAAACTGGCGGGCGACGATCTCGAGCGTTTCGCTATGGGAGAGTTCGATGTTGCGCTCGGCCATGAAGGCCCGAAGCGCCTTTGCCATGGCTTTGGCATCGCGAAAATCGCGCATGTTTCCTGTTCCTTGCCTCAGGGCGAACGCAGTCACTTCAGCGCTTGCATTACTGAGGCGTTCGCCGGGAGCCAACGGATCAGGTTCAGACAGTCGGATACATTCACCCTACCCCGAGGGGCGCAAGCGGCAGGCCGTATCAGCCTGCCGCCATTTTTAGCGGACGCGGAATGCGCGTCAATCGGCTCGGCTAGTCGATCAGTTTGTAGGCCGGGACCGTGAGGAAGGCCTCGAAGGTCTTGGCGGTCGAAAGCTTGGCAAACAGGTCGATCGCCTCGGGGAATCGGCCGGCAGCGTAATTGTCCGCGCCGACCTCGCCCTTCACGACTTCCATTTCCTCGGCGAGCGCGCGGCGGAACAGTTCTTCCGTAACCTTCTGGCCGTCTTCCAGCGTCGCCTCGAAATTGAGCTGCTGCCAGATCTGCGCACGGCTGATCTCGGCGGTGGCCGCATCTTCCATGAGGTTGTAGATCGGCACCGCGCCACGGCCGCGCAGCCATGCCTCGATATACTGGACGCCAACACGGATGTTGTGGCGCAGTCCCTCTTCCGTCCGGGTGCCGTCATGGATGGCGAGCATGTCCTTCTGGCCGAAGGAGACCTCCTCGCGGAGGCGCGTGAGCTGGTTCGGCGTCGGCATCAGGCGGTCGAACACTTCCATGGCGACCGGCACCAGATCCGGATGCGCGACCCAGGTGCCGTCATGGCCGGCATTGGCCTCGCGTTCCTTGTCGGCGCGCACCTTGGCGAAGGCGGCGGCGTTCGCTTCCGGATTGTTCTTGATCGGGATCTGCGCGGCCATGCCGCCCATGGCGAAGGCGCCGCGGCGGTGGCAGGTCTTGATCAGCAGTTCCGAATAGGCGAGCAGGAACGCCTTGCCCATGACGACCTGGCCGCGATCCGGCAGCAGGAAAGCCTTGTTGTTGCGCAGCGTCTTGATGAACGAAAAGATGTAATCCCAGCGGCCGCAATTGAGACCGGCCATGTGATCCTTCAGTTCATAGAGGATCTCGTCCATCTCGAAGGCCGCCGGCAGCGTCTCGATCAACACGGTCGCCTTGATGGTGCCGTGCGCCAGCCCCAGCGCCTCCTCGGCATAGGTGAAGACGTCGTTCCAGAGGCGCGCCTCGAGATGGCTCTCGGTCTTGGGCAGGTAGAAATACGGGCCCGAGCCCTGCGCCAGCGCCGCCTTGGCATTGTGGAAGACATAAAGCCCGAAATCGACGAGCGAGCCGGAGGCGTCCATGCCGTCAAAGGTGATGTGGCGCTCGGGCAGGTGCCAGCCGCGCGGGCGGATGATCAGCACGGCCGGATTGGCGCCGAGCTTGTAGGCCTTGCCGGTGCGCGCGTCGGTGAAGTCGATCTGGTTGGCCCAGCGGTCCTTCAGATTCAGCTGGCCCTCGACCATGTTGGCCCAGACCGGCGAGGACGCGTCCTCGAAATCGGCCATGAACACCTTCGCGCCGGAGTTCAGCGCGTTGACGATCATCTTGCGGTCGACGGGGCCGGTGATTTCGACGCGGCGGTCCTGCAGGCCGGCCGGAATCGGCGCGACCTTCCAGTCGCCCTCGCGGATTGCCTTGGTCTCGGGCAGGAAGTCCGGCAGCCCGCCATTGTCGAAGAAGACCTGACGCTCGTTGCGGAATTCGAGCAGGGCGCGGCGCTTCGCGTCGAACCGGCCATGCAGTTCGGCGACGAAGGCGAGCGCCTCGGGCGTCAGGATCTCGTCGAAACGGGGGCCCAGGGCTCCCTTGACGACCAGGCGTTCAGCGTTGGTGGCGGACATGGACAACTCCTCGGTGGGCACGTTGGAGCGGACTATGCCACGCCGCCGTCTTCAACTGAACCTGCATGATCAGGGCAGAACTTGTTCCGTTTTGGAAAAAGTCGACCTATCGCGACCGGTAGTGTGCAATGCGGTCGGCGAAGTCCCGCGCCGCCTTGGCCGGGTCTTCCGCCGCCATGATGGCGGAAACGACGGCAAGGCCATCGGCGCCCGCGGCCAGCGTCGGTTCGACATGCTCGGGCTTCAGGCCACCGATCGCCACGACCGGAAGGCCAGCCGCCGCCTTGATCCGCCCGAGATGGTCGAAGCCGATCGCGTCGTCCGCGTCCGGCTTGGTCGTCGTCGCGAAGACCGGGCCGACGCCGAGATAGTCGATCGGGCCGAGTTCGTCCGGCGTCAGTTCCTCCATCAATGCCGCGGACAGCCCGAGAATGCGATCCGGGCCGATCAGTTCGCGCACCTTGGCCACGCGCATGTCGTCCTGGCCGACATGGACGCCATCGGCATCCACCGCCAGCGCGACATCGACGCGGTCGTTGATGATGAGCGGGATGCCACGCGGGCGCAGGATTTCCATCAGCGCCGACGCCGTCGCGACGAAATCGCGGGTGGTGCCGTGCTTGCAGCGATGCTGCACCAGCGTGACGCCGCCCTCGATCGCGGCGCGCACCGTCTCGACCACGCCGCGCGGTCCGGCAAGATCGTCGTCGGTAACGAGATAGAGCGAAAGATCGAAAGGACGGCTCATCAGACATTCACCTCATCAACAACCCGGATGGTCGCATAGCGCGCGATCATGTCGGCGTCGACCACATAGAGCGCGTCGCAAAGCTCCGCCGGCAGATGGCCCGGCCCGGTCACGCGGGTCGCCGCGGCAGCGCCCGCCGCGCCATAGACGGCGATGGCCGCCACCGCCGCCTCGAAGGGCGGACACACGGCGGCGAAGGCGGCAACCGTCGCCGACAACGCACAGCCCAGCGCGGTCGAGAGCGGCATCAGCGGGCTGCCGCCGGTGATCGCCACGACCGTCGTGCCGTCCGTGACATAGTCCGTCTCGCCGGTGATGGCGACGACCGCGCCGCTGGCGAGCGCCAGCGCCTTGCCGGCTTCCAGCGCCGCATCGGACGAAGCGGTCGAATCGACGCCCTTGCCCCCTGCCCCGGCCGCGCCGGCGAGGCTCATGATCTCGCTGGCATTGCCGCGAATGATCGACGGGCCCGCCCGGCTCATCTCGACGGCGAAATCGGTGCGGAACTTCGTCGCGCCGCAGCCGACCGGATCCAGCAGCCAGGGCTTGCCGAGGGCGACGGCCCGCTTCGCCGCGCGCTGCATGCCCTCGATCCAGGTCGGCGACAGCGTGCCGATATTGATCACCAGAGCATTGGAGATGGCGACGAAGTCATCGACCTCCTCGGTCGCGTGCACCATGGCCGGCGACGCGCCGACGGCGAGCAGCACATTGGCCGAGATCGTCATGGCGACGTAGTTGGTGATGTTCTGGACAAGCGGACGGGCAGCGCGCATGGCATGCAGCGCATCGGTCGCGGCTTCGATCGTGAAGGAAGGGTTGGGAGACACGGGTAGACGTCCTTTGCTGTGACGCAGGACGGAACGACGGCAAGAACATCCAGGTGCTTGAGCATCCAGGCGCTTGGCTCAATCCCTCCGCCGGCATGATCCGGATCAGGTTCGCGGGTTAGTCCGAAGACCTCTCAGCCAGGATCCGGATGGATCAGGGCACCCCGATGAGACGAGCGGACCCTAGCATGGCTAGGCGGACAGGCAAGAGGCACCCCGGCGATCCCTGGTGGGCAAAGCGGCGTGCGACCCATGTCGCCGCGCGCACGGACACATCGCGCAGGCTTCCAGGCACTCCGCGCCTAGACGGCAGGAGCGACCCTATCGCGCGCACGGCAAGGATGGAGCGACGCCGCGGAAAGGGCTAGCGTGCGAGTTGGCATGGCGACGGAGCAGCGGGCATGAACAAGAGCCGGATCGAAGCATTCAGCGACGGCGTCATCGCCATCATCATCACCATCATGGTGCTGGAACTGAAGGTGCCGCACCAGGCGGACATCCACACGCTTCTGCCCCTCGTTCCCGTGTTTCTCAGCTATGTGTTGAGCTTCATCATGATCGGCATCTACTGGAACAACCATCACCACATGTTCCATGCCGTCAGCCATGTCCGCGGCGGGGTGCTCTGGGCCAATCTGCACCTGCTGTTCTGGCTGTCGCTGACGCCGTTCACCACGGCATGGATGGGTGAAAACCACATCGAGTCGGTCCCGGTCGCCGTCTACGGCTTCGTGCTGATGATGTGCGGTATCGCCTATTACATCCTCGCGCGGTCGCTCATCCGGCTCGAAGGCGCAAACTCGGCTATCGCCGAGGCATTCGGCCGGGATCGCAAGGGCAAGATTTCCGTGCTGATCTATGCCGTCGCGGTCGCGCTGGCCTTTGTCAGCCCGTGGATCGCCATCGCCTGCTATGTCGGCGTCGCGATGATCTGGCTCGTGCCGGATCGGCGGGTGGAGCGCGTCCTGCTGTCGGCGCGCGCGGGCCATGCGCCGGAGGGCTAGAACTGGCCTTAGCGTTCCCAAGTCCTCAACCGCTTTGAGAGCGGTCGTCTCGACGCCCGGTCTTGAATTGCTTTGGGCCGGTAAAGGAGAAGGCCTTCAGCTCTATGAATTCATGGCCATATCGACTGGGACCACAATAGAGGTAACCCTCGCGCGGAATTACGCGTATGCTTGGAAGATGAACCTCCAATTCCCCAATCGCAGCCGCAGTTACAATGAGACGCGCCACCGGATTCAGTTCTGGGGCCACGATAGCGCGAAGGAAGTCTCGTTCTATCTCGAAGCGGATGCCCTCGCGCGCATCGATCCGAACGGTGCGCTGGACGAGGACCATGCGCTGCGCACCTTCGACGCCAACCGGGCGCGGATCGAACAGGCCGCCGCACGCGCCTATTCCAGGCAGGCGCACGCCTCCTACACCCTCACTGCCAGCGATCTTTGATTTCCGGCGATCGCGCCGACCGTTCGGCGCGATGCGTCAGGCATTGAGACCGGCCGGCTTCGGGCCGCCATAGGCCCAATCCAGCAACTCGATCGTATGGACCACCGGCACGCCGCCGGAGAGCTGCGTGATGCAGCCGATATTGCCGGTGGCGACGACATCGGGCGAAACCTTGGCGATGTTGCCGAGCTTTCGCGCCTTGAGCTGCTGCGACAATTCCGGCTGAAGCATGTTGTAGGTACCGGCCGAGCCGCAGCAGATATGGCCTTCGGGCACGTCGCGCACGGTAAAGCCTGCCTTCGCCAGCAGCGTCTTCGGCGTCGTCTTGATCTGCTGGCCGTGCTGCATCGAGCAGGCGGAGTGATAGGCCACGGTTAAGGCCTTCGGCGCGGCGACGGGCGCGAGCTTCAAGCTCTCCAGATATTCGGAGATGTCCTTGGCGATGGCTGACACGCGCGCCGCCTTTTCGGCATAGGCGGCGTCCTCGCGGAACATGAAGCCGTAATCCTTGATCGTCGTGCCGCAGCCGGACGCGGTGATGATGATGGCGTCGAGCCCCTCGCCATCCATTTCGGCGATCCAGGCGTCGATCGTCCGCTTGGCCGTCGCATGCGACTGTTCGGACTTGCCCATGTGATGGGCGAGCGAGCCGCAGCAGGTCTCGCCCTTGGCGATCACCACCTCGACGCCGACCCGGTTCAGCAGGCGGATCGTCGCCTCGTTGATGCCGGGATCGAGCACAGGCTGGACGCAGCCGGACAGCAGCGCCACGCGGCCGCGCTTCTCGACCTCCGTCGGGAAGGTGCCAGGTCCTTCCGAAGCGGTGCGGCCATGCGGAAAGCGCGGCGCCAGCTTCAGCATGGCGCTGATCCGCTTGAAACCCGGCACCTTGCCCATCGGTCCCGCAAAGGGACGCGCCATGGCAGCTCCCACCAGCGCCAGGCGGAAACGGTTGCGATAGGGCAGGATTCCGGCAATGGCCGAACGGATCACCTTATCGGCGATCGGCCGGTCATAGGTCTCCTCGATATGCGCGCGGGCATGATCGACGAGGTGCATGTAGTTCACGCCGGACGGACAGGTCGACATGCAGGAGAGGCAGGACAGGCAGCGATCGACATGCTTGACCACCTGCTCGTTAGCCGGCTTGCCGCCCTCGAGCATGTCCTTGATCAGGTAGATGCGCCCGCGCGGACTGTCGAGTTCGTCGCCGAGCAGCAGATAGGTCGGACAGGTCGCCGTGCAGAAACCGCAATGGACGCAGGTGCGCAGGATCTTCTCGGATTCACGCACATCCGGATCGGCAAGCTGGGCGAGGGTAAAGGAGGTTTGCATGGGGTCACTCTGCCGAAGCGGGCGGGGTCAGGGACGGCGAACAATCATGCTTGCGCGACCTTGGGGCATCTGGCATTGGCGGGACGCCTGAAATTTCTTCAGTGCTATCAAAGGAATGATTATGCAGCATCGTCTGTGGACCGCCCTGGGCGCGGTGTTCTTTGCAACCATGGTCCTTGGCGGAGCGGCCCATGCCGAAAATCGCAAGGTCAAGATCATCAACGAGACCAACAGCGATCTGAACGAATTCTACGCCTCGAATGTCGGCGCCAGCGACTGGGAAGAAGACATTCTCGGCGACGACCAGGTCCCGGCCGGTGGGTCGGTCAGCATCAACATCGATGACGGCAGCGGCTACTGCAAATTCGACTTCAAGGGTGTCTTCGTCGACGACAGCGAAGCCATTCTGGAAGGCGTCGACGTCTGCGAAGTCGGCGTCGTCCGCTTCACCGAGAAGTAGGCCAAGAAAGGCCCCGGCGTCCTGCGACGCCGGCGGCCTGCCCGCGACGGTCCCAATATCCGGCATCGCCTACATCCGCCCCGGATTGAGCACGCCGGCGGGATCGAAGGTCGCCTTGATCAGGCGGCTCATCGCCGCCACGCCGGGCGACTCCGGCTCGAACACCGGCACGCTGGCGCGCAGTTCCGGCGATCCGCGCACCAGCATGGCATGGCCGCCTACGGACGCCACCGCGCCGCGCACGACGGCCGCGCCGCCATCGCCTTCCGCCGGCGCGCTCGCCCAGACCAGGCCGCCGGCCCAGTCATAGAGCACGCGGCTGCCAAGCTTAGCTTTCAACGACTCGCCGACCCTCGGGCCCTCGGTCGGCCGGACCGAAATCCGCCAGATCGTGGCAGCGTGCGGCGTTTCCAGCGCCTCGACGTCGCGGATCGACTTCCAAAGCACCCGGGAGGCTTCGGCGGCGATCGTCTCGAACGCGCCAAACGGCTGCAGCACGGTGTCGAGCCGGTCGGTACGATAGCGGACCGAGGCGTCGAAGCCTTCCAGTCGCAGTGCCGTGCGGGTCGGCATGCCGTCGGTCGCCGGCAGATGCGCCGCGCCCGTCACTTCGAACGGCGTGCCGAGGGCCGTCGTCATCGCCTCGACGGCGCGCTCCGCCGACAGCCCGGTCAGGAGCAGCGTCAGTTCCGTTTCGGCTTCCGGCAGCAGCTTGTAGGTGACTTCCGTCAGCACGGCGAGCGTGCCCCAGGACCCTGCCAGCAGCTTGACGAAATCATAGCCGGTCACGTTCTTCATGACCCGGCCGCCGGACTTGATCGTCTCG
The DNA here is from genome assembly GCF_044452255.1 of Kaistia sp. UC242_56. NCBI lineage: Bacteria > Pseudomonadati > Pseudomonadota > Alphaproteobacteria > Hyphomicrobiales > Kaistiaceae > Kaistia > Kaistia sp. UC242_56. The sequence goes on along the minus strand of NZ_JBIOAN010000002.1, from coordinate 1,531,106 downwards.
CCGCGCCCGGTGGTGGCGCGGACGCCGATCAGCGAGTCGCGCGCCGCGCCCGAATGGATGCGACGGGGACCGGAACTGTTGGAAGCGGTGACGCCGCCGATCGTCGGGATGCCGTGATTGCCGAGCAGGTGGCGATAGTCGATCGGCTCGAAGGGCAGGCGTTGCCGGTTGGCGGCCAGCGTCTGCTGGATCTCGGCCAAGGGCGTACCGGCGCGGGCCGAGATGACGAGCTCCGACGGTTCGTACAGCGTGATGCCGGTCAGAAGCTTCGTCGAAAGCGTCCGGTCCGCGTGCACCGGCTTGCCGATCGGCCGCGTGCCGCCGCCATGGATGGCCAGCGGGCTGTGCGACTGCGCCGCCTCATGCACGATCGCCTCGATCTCGGTCTCGCTATCGGGGAGAAGGATCGACGTCATCGGCATGCTTTCTGGAAGAACGGATATTCACACATCAGACCGGGCGCCCCGCGAGCGGAAACACCTTGTGCGGATTGAGCAGCCACTGTGGATCGAGCGCGGTTTTCACCCGCATCTGCTGGTCGAGATCGATGGTGTTGAACTGGTAGGTCATCAGGTCGCGCTTCTCGATGCCGACGCCGTGCTCGCCGGTCAGGCAGCCGCCGAGATCGACGCAGAGCTTGAGGATGTCCTCGCCGCAGCGCTCGGCCTTGTGCTGCTCGACCGGATCGTTGGCGTTGAAAAGCACCAGCGGATGCAGATTGCCATCGCCGGCATGGAAGATGTTGGAGACGCGCAGGCCATAGCCGGCGCAGATTTCCGCGATGCCGGTCAGGACTGCGGAGAGCTGCCCGGTCGGGATCGTGCCGTCCATGCAGATATAGTCGGCGAGCCGCCCCATCGCGCCGAAGGCGGATTTGCGGCCCTTCCAGATCGCGGCGCTCTCGGCTTCCGATTGCGAAACGCGCAGGCCCGACGGATTATAATCGGCAGCGATCCGCGTGATCTTGCCGATCAGGTCCTCGATCTCGGCTTCGGAACCCTCGACCTCGATGATCAGCAGCGCCTCGACATCGAGCGGATAGCCGGCATGGGCGAAGGCCTCGCAGACCTGGATCGCCGGGCGGTCCATATATTCGATCGCGACCGGGATGATGCCGGATGCGATGATCGCGGCCACGCAGGCGCCGGCGTCCTCGGCGGACTGGAAGCCCATCAGCATCGGCCGCGCGCCTTCGGCGAGCGGCAGGATGCGCAGCGTCGCCTCGGTGACGACGCCGAGTTGGCCCTCGGAGCCGACGATCAGGCCCAACAGGTCATAGCCGGCCGCATCCATATGGGCGCCGCCGATCTCGACGATGGTGCCGTCGATCAGCACGATCTTGACGCCCAGCACGTTGTTGGTGGTAACGCCATATTTCAGGCAGTGCGCGCCGCCGGAGTTCATGCCGATATTGCCGGCGATGGTGCAGGCAAGCTGGCTCGACGGGTCGGGCGCATAGAAGAAGCCAAGATGGGCGACGGCGCCGGAGACGCCGAGATTGGTGACGCCGGACTCGACGCGGATGGTGCGGTTGGCGGTGTCGACGTCGAGGATCCGGCTCATCTTGGAGACGCCGAGGACGACCGCGTCCTCGCTCGGGATGGCGCCGCCGGCCAGCGACGTGCCGGCGCCGCGGGCGACGACCTTGACGCCTTCCTGGTTCAGGAATGTTAGCACCTTGGAAACCTGCTCTGTGGTTTCCGGCAACACCACAGCCATGGGGATGCGACGATAGGCGGTGAGCGCGTCGGTCTCGAAGGCGCGGCGCTCGTCCTCCTCGGTAATCAGCGAGGTCGGCGGCACCAGCGCGGCGAGGCCGGCGAGAATTTCCGCACGGCGCGCGAGGATGCGCGGGTCCGGCTTCGGGATCTCAATCGCGGACATGGCAGCCTCCCTCCCAGTTCAGAACCACTCTAGGCGCGGACGGTTTTGTACCCAAGCCGGGATAGAAAACAATCATCCTTGCCCCAGGATTGAAAATGCCCCTGTTTTTTTGCCACTATAGAGGCAATGAGCACCTTATCCGATATGGAGATCTTCGCCCGCGTTGTCACCGCCGGAAGTCTTTCCGCCGCGGGCCGCGAGCTTGACCTCTCTCCCGCCGTCGTCTCCAAGCGCCTGAAGCGTCTGGAGGATCGGCTTGGCACGCGCCTGTTGCAGCGCACCACCCGGCAGATTGCGCTGACGGAGGCCGGGCGCGGCTTCCACGACCGCGTGGTGCAGATCCTCGCCTCGATCGACGAGGCGGAGTCGTTCGTCAGCCGGCGATCCGACGTGGCGCGGGGCACGCTCAAGGTCTCCGCGCCCACCACCTTCGGCCGGCTGCACATCGCGCCGCATCTGGGCAGCTTTCTCGCCGCCAATCCCGGCCTTTCCGTCAATCTCGTGCTCTCCGACGAGTTCGTCGACCTGGTCAAGGACGGCATCGACGTCTCGATCCGCATCGCGGAGCTGACGGATTCGAGCCTGGTGGCGCGGCGGCTGGCGCCGAACCACCGCCTGCTCTGCGCGACGCCGGCCTATCTCGCCGAACACGGCACGCCGCAGACCATCGCCGAACTGTCGAAGCACACGCTGCTCGCCACCGCCAGCCAGGATCCCTGGCGGGTGGAAGGGCCGGACGGCCCGGTGACGGTGCATGTCGAGGGCAGGCTTCGCACCAATTCCAACGAGGTGGTGCGCGAGGCGGTTCTCGCCGGGCTCGGCATCGCCTATCGCTCGACCTGGGATGTCGGGCCGGAGCTTCGCGAGGGTCGCCTGGTCGTCGTGCTGCCCGCCTACCGTGCCTCGCGGCATGTGGCGGTGCATGCCGTTTATCCGAGCCGGCGCTTCCTCGCCGCCAAGGTGCGGCTGTTCATCGACCACCTCGCCGGGCTCTATGGCGAGCACCCGCACTGGGACGAAGGCCTCGGCAAGATCCTCGCACCGGTCACGCCCTAACTCCTTGTGGGATCGCGTTTTCTTCACGCGAACCGGTACCCACTTCGCTCGAAAACGCTCTAGTCGGCGCCATGCCCGTCATTATGCTTCGAGCGGATGCGGCGGACCAGGAACCAGACGAACAGCGCCACCGGGATCACCGCGAAGGCGGTGACATGCGCCGGGTCCAGCTCGAAGCCGACGACGGACGATCCCTTCGCCAGATAGCCGATCAGCCCGACGATGTAATAACTGATCGCCGCGACCGAGAGCCCTTCGACCGTCTGCTGCAGGCGCAGTTGCAGCCGGGCGCGGCGGTTCATGCTGTCGAGCAAAGCGCGGTTCTGCTGCGACAGCTCGACATCGACGCGGGCGCGCAGCAGGGCAGCGGCGCGGGCGAGCTTTCGCGACAGGTCCTGCTGGCGCCCCTCGACCGTCTGGCAGGTGCGCATCGCCGGCGCCATGCGGCGGGCGAGAAAGGCCGTGAAGCTCGAATAGCCGGCGATCGGCTGCTCATCCATGGCGTTGAGGCGCAGGCGCACGATCTCGGAATAGGCGCGGCTGGCGCCGAAGCGGAAGGCGCTTTCGGCGGCGCCGGCTTCCAGATCGCCGGCCTGGGCGGTCAGGTCGTCGAGCAGCGCGCGGTTGGCCTCGAAGCCTTCGCTGGCGCGGAAGCGACCGGTATTGGCGACAAGCTCCATCTCGATGCGGCGAAGCTCCGGATGCAGGCGCTGCGCTTCCGGCAGGCCCAGCATGGCCAGCGTGCGATAAGTCTCAAGCTCGAGCAGGCGCTGGACGATCGGTCCCGCCTCCTGCGGCTCGAGCCCACGATCGACCACCAGCAGGCGCGTATAGCCGTCGCCATCCTCGCGAAAATCGGATGCGATCAGCCCCCTGCCCCCGGCCACTTCCGAGACCGCGAGCGAGCCCGGATCGAAGCCGGAGAGCAGTTCGGCGATCGGGCGCTGGTCGGCGACGAGGTCGAGCCGCGCGGCCACCATCAACGGACCCGGTGCCTCAAAGGCCTCGCCGAACGGCGTCTCGGCCGGCAGCGCGCCGGCGCCGCCGCGCGCATCCCAGCTATAGGTGGTGAATTCGGCGTGGCTCTCCCAGCGCAGCGTGCCGCCGCAGAGATCGACAACGTGATGGCGCGCATGTGCTGCCGGTTGCGGCAGGCCGTTGCGGATACACAGCGCCGCGAGACGGTCGCGGGCCGCGTCCGCGTGGCCGGCATCGGTCATGAAGGCATAGTTCAAAACAATGCGCGGCGCTTCCATCATGTGGAAGGGCCGCGCATGGATCTCGTTCAACACCGCGCTTCGAAGCGGATGATCCTCGAAACGCCTTGGTCCTTCGCGCATCCCGCCCTCGATCCCGCGCCCAACTGACTAAGCAGTAGGGCCGGGACGGAAAGGGCTCAACCCCGGTCGATGACGGTATCGTCGATCTCGGCCAGGGTGCGACGACCTGTCAGGGCCATCGAGACGTCGAGCTCCTTGCCGACGATCTGGATCACCTTGGAGACGCCCTCTTCGCCGCCGGCGCCAAGGCCGAACAGGAAGGCCTTGCCCAGCATGCAGCCCTTGGCGCCGAGCGCCAGCGCGCGCAGCACGTCCTGGCCCGAGCGGATGCCGCTGTCGAACAGGATTTCGGTCTGGTTGCCGACGGCGTCGACGATGCGCGGCAGGCGCGAGATCGCGGACGGCGCGCCGTCGAGCTGGCGGCCGCCATGGTTGGAGACGACGATCGCATCGGCGCCGGTATTGACCGCCTTCTGCGCGTCGCCGACATCAAGCACGCCCTTGAGGATCAGCTTGCCGGGCCAGATCGAGCGGATCCAGGCCACGTCATCCCAGTTCAGCGCCGGGTCGAACTGGCCGGAGATCCACTGGCCCAGCGACTTGACGCCGCTCATGCCCTCGACGCCGTTCAGATTGCCGAAGGTCTTGTGCTTGCTGCCCAGCACCTTGAACGCCCATGGCAGCTTGGTCGCCATGTCGAGAACGTTGTGCAGCTTGATCTGCGGCGGCACGGTCATGCCGTTCTTGATGTCGCGGTGGCGCTGGCCCTGCACCTGGAGGTCGAGCGTCAGGATGAGGGCCGAGCACTTGGCGGCGATGGCGCGCTCGACCAGCTGCTTGGCGAAGTTGCGGTTCTTCATGACGTAGAGCTGGAACCAGAACGGCCGCGAAGTCGCCGCCGCCACGTCTTCGATCGAGCAGATCGACATGGTCGACAGCGCAAACGGGATGTTGGCCTTCTCGCAGGCCTTGGCGGCGAGGATTTCGCCATCGGCATGCTGCATACCGGTCAGGCCGGTCGGGGCGAAGGCGAAGGGATAGGCGAACTTTTCGCCAAGCAGCGTGACTTCGGTCGAGCGGTTGGACACGTCAACCATGACGCGCTGGCGCAGCTTGAGGGCCTTGAAGTCGGCCGAGTTGGCGTCGATCGTTTCCTCATTATAGGAGCCGCGATCGGCATAGTCGAAGAAGGCGCGCGGCACGCGGCGCTTCGCCAACAATCTCAGGTCTGCAATGCTCGTTGCGTCCTTCAAGCCGCCCATGGCGCCGCTCCAATTTCATATGAATTCTTGAAAGGCGAGCCGCGCCCGCCAACTGGATCAATTTCTTGACCACTTCCTGATTTCCGCTGATAGGCTCTTCCGCATGGTCTTTCAACCGATTCCTTCCCGCGCGACCGCCGACGAGGTGGCGCGACAGATCGAGATGCTGGTGCTGGAGGGCGTGCTGCATCCCGGCGACAAGCTGCCGGGCGAGCGCGACCTGTCGGCGACGCTCGGCGTTTCGCGGCCGATCCTGCGTGATGCGCTGAAGGCGCTGGAGGGACGCGGGCTGGTCGAAAGCCGCCCGGGCGGCGGCACCTATGTGGCCGCGATCGAAGGTTCGGTCTTCGCCGCGCCGATCGTCGACTTGATCGCGCAATCGCCCAAGGCCGGCGGGGACTATCTGGAATTCCGCCGCGAGATTGAGGCAACGGCGGCGGCGATGGCGGCGACACGCGCCACCGAGGCCGACCGCATCATCCTCGGCCGCATCATCGAGACAATGGAAGCCGAACACGGCAAGGCCGACTTCCGCCGCGAGGCGGCGCTGGACGTCGAATTCCACCAGGCGATCGGCGAGGCGACGCACAACATCGTCATCATCCACGTGCTCCGCGCCTGCTACCGGCTGCTGGCCGACGGCGTGTTCTACAATCGCAGCCGGCTCTATGGCCAGGCCGGCTCGCGCGACCAGCTCCTGGCCCAACACAAGGCGATCCGGGATGCGATTTTGGCCGGTGATCCGGAAGCCGCGCGCAAGGCGGCGATCGATCACATCTCCTATGTCGCGGCGTCGATGAAGGACGCCGCCGAGGCCGGCGCCCGCGAAGAAATCGCCTCGCTGCGACTGATGCAATTCGAGGAACGCGCGACGGCGAAGCGGCCCGTGCGCCGGGACTGAGCGGATTCGCGCGGCGGGCGGCATTGTTCCCGTAGCCTTCAAGACTGCTAGTGCTCAACCATCATCCTGAGTGTCTGGCCCATAATTCGACAAGCGAGCCCGATTTCCCCACTCGTGCCGCGCTGCCCCTTACCTCTCCCGGAGGGAGAGGTCGGAGCGAAGCTCCGAACGTTTGACCAGCCCGCCTACCGGATCGTTGCGATCCAGGCCCGTGCGATGGCCCTTCCCGCGGCGTCGGCGCGGCTGCCGAGCGGGCCTTCCTCGCGCGCATGGCGCTCCGGCCAGTCGGGATCGATCTCCGCCGCGACATCGCCGAACGTGTCGCTCCAGTCGCGCACCAGCGCCGTATCGGCCTCGAAGTGGAACTGGATGCCATAGACGGCGCGGCCGATGCGAAAGGCCTGGTTGGGCGTCAGCGCGCTGGTCGCCAGGTGGACGGCGCCCTCCGGCAGGCTGAACGTGTCGGAATGCCAGTGGAACAGGGGCGACGGGCCCTCCAGCACACCGACGACAGGATCGTCGCGGCCCGCCTCGGTCGGCGTCACCTCCTGCCAGCCGAATTCGGTCGGCCGGCCCAAGATGTTGCTGGCGCCATAGCCGCGCGCCAGGATCTGCGACCCCAGGCAGATGCCGAGCACGGATTTGTCGGCATCGCCAAAGGCGCGCATCAGACGGGCGAGGCGCGGCAGATAGGGATGCGCCTCGTCGTCGACCGCGCTCTGGCCACCGCCGAGCACGATGATCGCGTCATAGCCCTCCGGGGTTTCCGGCAAGGCGTCGCCCTCATGGGCGCGGCGGATATCGATCACCGCCCCGGCCGAGGCAAGCGCCGGCCGCATCAGGCCGAGCGAGGTGGCTTGATAGTTTTCGACGACGAGAATGCGCATGGGGCTGACGGCTCGCTTGGATTCGGCATCCATCAATAGATGCCGAACCGAACGATTCCGCCAGCCCGCGCTTGTCGCGAATGCGCCGAAGCTATTCTCCGGCCGGCTGCGGCAGCAGCGCCGGCGCCGCGGGCGATCCGGCCGGCGTCGCCGGCTCCGCCGAAGGGCCATGGCGCAATCCGGCGAGGAACCGGCTCAAGCGCTCCATCTCGACGAAGATCACCGGCGTGATGAACAGCGTCAGAAGCTGCGAGACCAGCAGGCCGCCGACGACCGCGATGCCGAGCGGCTGGCGCAGTTCGGCGCTGGCGCCGGTCCCGAGCGCGATCGGTACCGCGCCGAGCAGGGCTGCGAAGGTCGTCATCATGATCGGCCGGAACCGGCGCACCGCCGCCCGGTGGATCGCCATTTCGGGCGCGAGGCCCTCCTCGCGCTGCCCGACAATGGCGACGTCGACCATCATGATCGCGTTCTTCTTGACGATGCCGATCAGCATCAGGATGCCGATCAGCGCGATGACCGAGAGATCGAGCCCCATGAACTTCAGCGCCACGAGCGCGCCAAAGGCCGCCGCCGGCAGGCCGGACAGGATGGTGAGGGGGTGGATGAAGCTCTCATAGAGCATGCCGAGCACGACATAGATCGTCAGCACCGCCGCGAAGATCAGGATGCCCTGCGTCGCCAGCGATTGCTGGAACACCTGCGCCGTGCCGGCATAGGAGGTATAGACATTGGCCGGCACGCCGATCTGCCGCTTCAGCACCTCGATCTGGTCCGTCGCCTGGCTGAGCGCGACGCCGTCCGGCAGGTTGAACGAGATGGTCGCCGCCGGCAGCTGGCCGAGCTGGTTGACCGTGACGGGGCCGACCGCGCGCTGGACGCTGGCAAAGCTCGACAGCGGCACCAGCGTGCCGGACGACGAGCGGACGCGGATGTCGGAAAGCAGGCTGTCCGACCAGGCTAGATCCGGATCGTATTCGAGGATGACGTCGTAGCTCGAGCCGGTCGCCTGGATCGTCGCCGCCGTCGAGGTGCCGAAGCCGTCTTCCAGCGTCTGGCGCAGGGTGGCGGCGGAAATCCCGAGCGAATCCGCCTTGTCGCGGTCGACGACGATGCGGGCCTGCAGCGCGTTGTTCTGCAAATTATTGGCGACGTCGACGAAATGCGGGTCGCCGCGCATCGCCGTGGTCATCCGCGTCGCCCAATCGTTCAGCGCCTGCTGGTCGATCGCCTGCAGCATCAGCTGGTAGGTGCTCTGCGAGCTGACGCCGCCGATGCGCAGGTTCTGCACCGGCTGGATGTAGGACTGGATGCCGGGAATGCGCGAAAGCTGCGCCCGCAGATCGTTCATGACGACATTGACCGGCGGGCGCGCATCCTTCGGCTTCAGCTGCACCGACAGCGAGGCGGAGTTCAGCGTCACCGATCCCGGTCCACCGCCGACGAAGGAGGCGACATGCTCGACATAGGGCGAGGCCTTCAGCGTCGCCTCGACCTGCCGCTGCAGCCCCACCATGGCCTGGAAGGAGATATCCTGCCGCGCCTGGGTCGAGACCGAGAGCTGGCCAATATCCTCCTGCGGGAAAAAGCCCTTCGGCAGCGTCATGAACAGCCAGCCGGACGCCACGACGGAGGCCAGGAAGACGCCGAGGACGATGAAGCGATGCGCCAGGCACCAGCCGACGCCGCGGTCATAGCGTCCCTCGACCCAGAGGAAGCCGCGCTCGAACCAGGCGGCCGGTCCGCGCCGGACGTGGCTGGTGGCGGATTTGGGCAGGCGCGCCGCCAGCATCGGCGTGAGCGTCAACGACACCACCATGGAGGCGCCGATCGCCAGCGTCACGACGACGCCGAACTCGTTGAACAGCCGGCCGATGACGCCACCCATCAGCAGCACCGGCAGGAATACGGCCACCAGCGACAGCGTCATGGAGACGATGGTCGCGCCGACCTCGCGGCTGCCGACCAGCGCCGCCTCGAAGGGCGGCATGCCCTCCTCGACATGGCGCATGATGTTTTCGAGCATGACGATCGCGTCGTCGACGACGAGGCCGACGGCGAGCGTCAGGCCGAGCAGCGAGATGTTGTCGACGCTGAAGCCGAAGAAATACATGCCGCCAAAGGCCGCCACCAGCGACAGCGGCACCGAGAGCGCCGGGATGAAGGTGGCGTAAACCTTGCCCAGAAACAGGTAGATCACGAGGATCACCAGGCCGATGGTGATCGCCAGCGTGGTCTGCACGTCGGCGATAGCAGCGCGGATCGAGGTCGAACGGTCGTTCAGCACCTTGATCGTCATCGAGGCCGGCATCGACGCCATTAGCTTGGGCAGCTGCGCGTTGACGGCATCGACCACGGCGACGGTGTTGGCGCTCGGCTGGCGCTGGATCGCCAGCACGATCGAGCGCGTGCCGTCATACCAGCCGGCCGTCTGCGCGTTCTGCACGCCGTCAACGACATTGGCGACATCCGAAAGCCTTACCGGGCTGCCATTCGGATTGGCGATGATCAGCTGCTTGAAGGCCGCGGCATTGGTCATCTGCGTCGGCGCGTCGATGACGAGCGACTGGCTCCGGTTCTGCATCGTGCCGACCGGCGTCTGGTCGTTGGCGGCGGCGAGCGCCGACGCGATCTGGTCGAGGCCGATATTGCGCGTGGCGAGCTTGTCGGGATCGGCCTGGACGCGGACGGCATAGGTCTGGCCGCCATAGACGCCGACCTGCGCGATGCCGGGAAGCGTCGACAGGCTGGGCGAGATCACGTTCTCGGCGAAATCGTCGAGCGTCGACATTGGCAGGGTATCGCCCTGCACCGCCAGCAGCAGCACCGGCGCATCGGCCGGATTGACCTTCCGGTAGCTGGGCGGGTTCTGCATGTTGGGCGGCAATTGCCGCAGCGAGCGGTCGATCGCCGCCTGCACGTCGCCGGCGGCGGTGTCGATGTTCTGGTTGAGCGCGAATTGCAGCACGATCTGCGAATTGCCGAGCGAGCTGGTAGCGCTGATCGTGTCGATGCCCGAGATGGTCTCGAACTGCTTGATCAGCGGCGTGGCGACGGCGGTCGCCATGGTCTGCGGCGAGGCGCCTGGCAATTGCGCGCTGACGCTGATGGTGGGGAAGCTGACTTCCGGCAGCGCCGCCACCGGCAATTGCTGGTAGGCGAAGACGCCGCCCATGGCGACGCCGAGAAAGAACAGGATGGTCGCGACCGGGCGGCGGATGCAGAGCTCCGAGATCTTCACAGCTTGGCCTCCGATCCGCTGACCGCTTGCGGCGCGCTCGAGCTCGTCTGCGGTCCGGTCTTCGGCGCTGGCTTTGGCGGCGGCGCGGCGGCCGGCTTGGCATCCCGCACGTTCACTTTCATGCCGCTGGCAAGCGAGAGCTGGCCCTCGGTCACGACCGCCTCGCCGGCCTGGAGGCCCGAGACGATGCCGGCGCGATCCCCGACGATGCCGGTGAGCTCGACCGGACGGACGTCGATGGTCTGGTCCGGCTTGACGACGAAGACGTTGGAACCCTGCTGCCCCGGCTGAACCGCGACGGTGGGAACCAGCACGACGTTGGTGTGCATGCCGAGATCGACATCGACCTTGACCGCCTGGCCGGGCCAAAACAGCCGGTTGTCATTCGGAACGGCGGCGCGGACCGCCATCGTGCCGGAGCCGGTATTGATGGTGCTGTCGATGAAATCGACCGTCGCCTCGGCCGAGCTGCCGGCCGGGGTCGCGGGGTGGGGCTGCGTCGCGGCGGCGGCCTTCGGGCCGATAGCCACCGCCGTCGGCTGGTTCGAGGGCGAGACGCGCACCGGTACGGAGCCTGCCGCCAGGGACTGCCGCAGCAAGCCGACATCGGCGTCTGAGACGGTGAAATCAGCCTCGAGATGGGTCATGTCGGTCAGCATCACCACCGGGTTTCCCGGCTGGACGAGGCTGCCGACCGTGATCAGAAAGGCGCCGAGCCGGCCATCATGCGGCGCGGTGATGCGCATGTCGTCGACCACCACCTGATCGGCGTCGATATTCGCCTGATCCAGCGTGACGACGGCGGCGGCGCTGGCGGCGGCCGCGACGGCCTGGTCGAGCTGCTGGCTGGAATCGACCTTGCGGGCGACGAGGTCCTGCGCGCGCTTCAGGTCGGCCGTGGTGGCCACGACGGTGGCCTGGTCGCGGGTGAGCGCCGCCCGGTCGCGCGCCAGCGTTGCCTGCGCGGCGCGATCGTCGAGCTGGACCAGGAGATCGCCGGCCTTCACGTCGGCGCCGTTCGCGAGTGCGATGCGGGTGACGACACCCTGCTGCTGCGTCGTCACGGGGGTCGAGGCGACCGAATTGATCCAGCCGATGGTAGAGCGCCGGACCGGCAGGTCGCCGGTCTCCGCCTGGGTGACCGTCACGGACGGCGTGGCGTGGCGCCGCCCGCCCTTGCCGCCACCGCCCGTATCCGCCGGCGGACCGTCGCTGGCCGCGAACCGGTCGATCGAGGCGGGAAGAAGCCCCTCCCGATAAGCAACCCCGACGACAACCACTGCGGCAACAACCAGCACGGCAACAACGGATCTGCGCATGACGAGCTTTCCTGCGTCCCCCGCTATTGCTATGGCGCGGTCGCCTGAACGTTTCTCATTAAATCGCGGTAAGCTTTGCCGAGCGGCCGCGGCGGCGCCGGTTTTCGCCCGCGGGCCAAGCGCGACGCCTTCGCCATTCGGCGCTGAATTCCGCGACTTTCCCGCATTGCAGCATCGCACTCATCAATCTGGGTGACGTCACCGCTCACAAAGATTTGCTGGACGGGGTGCGGGGTTCCTGCTCTCGGTGCAGTCCCCCAGCCATCCGGATCGCCGCATGTCTCCCCCAACCGATACCCACGCGACCGAAATCGCCCCGGCCGCCCACCCGCGCGCCAAGCCTTCCGAGGCGGCGATGACGCGGCTCGATTATTCGCTCTATGCGGTCACCGTGTTTGCCTGGAGCACGAGCTGGATCGCGCTCAAGCTGCAGCTCGGGGTCGTCGCGCCGCAGGTGGCGCTAACCTGGCGGTTCCTGCTCGCCTCGCTGGTGATGTTCGGCTGGGCGATCGTCCGCCGCCATCGCCTCGCCTTCCCGCTTGCCGACCATCTGCGCTTCATCGGGCTCGGCTTCTTCATCTTCTCGATGAATTTCCTGCAGTTCTATATCGGCGGCGCCAAGCTGGCCTCGGGCCTGCTCGCCGTCATCTTCTCGCTCGCCTCGGTCTTCAACATGCTGCTTGGCGCGATCTTCCTGCGCCAGTCGGTCGACCGGCGCGTGCTGCTCGGCGCCGCCTTCGGCTTCGGCGGCGTGGCGCTGATGTTCTGGCCGGAAATCGCCGGCACCGAGATCGACCACGACGCGGCCATCGGCCTGCTGCTCTGCGTCGGCGGCACGCTGTTCTTCTGCATCGGCAACATGATTTCAGCCTCGGCGCAGAAACGCGGCATTCCGGTCGTCTCGGCCAGCGCCTGGGGCATGGCCTATGGCGCGGCGATCCTGGCGATCACCGCCGCGATGCTCGGCAAGCCGTTCATCTTCGACCCGTCCTTCCAGTACATCGCCTCGCTGCTGTGGCTGGCGCTGCTGTCCTCGGTGGTCGCCTTCTTCGCCTATCTGACGCTGCTCGGCCGGATCGGCTCGGGCCGCGCCGGCTATTCGACGGTGCTGTTCCCCGTCTTCGCCCTGCTGATCTCGACCTTCGCGGAAGGCTATCACTGGACGGTCTTCGCCATTGCCGGCCTCGCCCTCGTCATGGTCGGCAACGTCATCGTGCTCGGCCGGCGCTGAGGAACGAGGAAACCCGGAAGGCCCAAGCCTTCCGGGTTTCGCAATCAGACCATCCGCATGCTCATGCCGCCATCGACCACCAGCGTCTCGCCGGTGATGAACTCGTTGGTCAGCAACTCGACGGCGGCGGTCGCCACCTGCTCGGGGGTGCCGAGGCGCTGCAGCGGGATGCGGTTGGCGAGGTTGTTGGCGCGCGCTTCCGGCGTCATCGCCTCGTGGAAGCGGGTTTCGATGATGCCGGGGCAGATCGTGTTGATGCGGATGCCTTCATGGCCATGGTCGCGGGCAAGCGCCCGGCCCATCTGCGGCAGCGCGCCCTTGACGGTCTGGTAGGCAATGGTCGCCGGACAACCGCGCAGGCCCGCCACCGACGAGATTAGGAGCATCGCCCCGCCCTGCTTGGCGAGCGACGCGTGCGCCGCGCGGAACAGGTGGAACGGCGCATGGACGTGCACGCGAAACGCGTTCTCCCAGGCTTCCGGCGTTACCGTCAACGCCGTGCCCGGCACGGCGCCGCCGGCCGAGGGAACGAGATAGTCGACCCGGCCAAAGCGGGCGAGCGCGGCATCGACGATCGCCGGCGCCGAAGCCGGATCGGCGGCATCGGCTGCGTGGAACAGCACGCCGGTGACGGCGCCGAGTTCGCGCATCAGCTTCTCCACCGGCTCGTCGCGATGGCGGCCGGAAAGGACGAGGTCGACGCCCCGCGAAGCAAGCGCCCGCGCGATCGCCGCGCCGATGCCGCGCGTCCCTCCGGTGATGATGGCAACGGGTCTCGCCGAATCGGTCATTCTGATTTTCCTCCCTGAAAGCATGTCCTCGGTGCTATCGGTGCACCGATTCAGGCGATCGGTCCACCGCCCGTCTCGGTTTTGCGAGGCAATGGCCCCTCCATTGCCGTTCCCCTGGCGCGCCGCTACTGTGCCGCGCCTCACTGCTTCGGAGTACTCATGGCCCGCGACGCTACCGATTCCACGATCGTCGAATCGCGCGACGAACTCGTCGACGTAATTGCCAGCGGCTCCAAGCCCAAAGCGCAGTGGCGGATTGGCACCGAGCACGAGAAATTCGGCTTCTACACCGATGACCTGACGCCCGTCCCCTATGAGGGTCCGCGCGGCATCGAGCGCATCCTCCGCCTGATGGAAGGTCTTCTCGGCTGGCAGCCGATCGTGGATCGCGGCCTGATCATCGGCCTGGTCGACCCCATCGGCGGCGGCGCCATCTCGCTGGAGCCCGGCGGCCAGTTCGAGCTTTCCGGCGCGCCGCTGGAGACGATCCACCAGACCTGCCGCGAACTGCACGCGCACCTGGCGCAGGTGCGCCAGTGCGCCGAGCCGCTCGGCATCGGTTTCATCGGCCTCGGCACCTCGCCGATCTGGTCGCTGGCCGAGACGCCGGTGATGCCGAAATCGCGCTACGAGATCATGGCCCGCTACATGCCGAAGGTCGGCACGCGCGGCCTCGACATGATGTTCCGCACCTCGACGGTGCAGGTGAATCTCGACTTCTCCGACGAAGCCGACATGGTCAAGAAGATGCGCGTCTCGCTGGCGCTGCAGCCGATCGCGACGGCGCTGTTCGCCAATTCGCCCTTCATCGACAACGCCGCCAACGGCCTGCTTTCGAACCGCGCCGAAATCTGGCGCGACACCGACAATCAGCGCTCCGGCCTGATCCCCTTCGCCTTCGAGGACGGCTTCGGCTTCGAGCGCTATGTCGACTGGGCGCTCGACGTGCCGATGTATTTCGTCAAGCGCGGCGACACCTATCACGACGTCGCCGGCCAGTCGTTCCGCGACCTGCTGAAGGGCGAGCTGCCGGGCCTGCCGGGCGAGATCGCGACGCTGTCGGACTGGAACAACCATCTCACCACGCTGTTCCCCGACGTGCGGCTCAAGAAGTACATCGAGATGCGCGGGGCCGATGCCGGTCCGTGGCGCCCGCTCACCGCGCTGCCGGCGCTCTGGGTCGGCCTGCTCTACGACCAGCCCTCGCTCGACGCGGCGTGGGAACTGGTCAAGGACTGGACGGTGGAGGAGCGGCAGGCCCTGCGCGACGGCGTGCCCCGCACCGCGCTTTCGACGCCGTTCCGCAATCACACGGTCCGCGATATCGCCCGCGAAATGGTGCAGATCGCCCGGCGCGGACTGACGGCGCGCGGCTATCTCAACAGCGACGGCCACGACGAGACGGTCTATCTGCAGCCGCTCGAGGAGATCGTCGCCAGCGGCCAGACCCTGGCCGAGCGGCTGCTCCACGAATGCCGGACGGAGTGGAACGGCGACATCAGCGAAGTCTTCCGCCGCCACGCCTACTAGTTGCGCATATTTGCCGATTGATCCTTCTCAAAGCGCGTGGTCGGAGTAGACTCTAGCTTCGCCAGGATCGAGAGAGCCAAGGGAGCGCATCATGGATATCAAGGACATCAGCGTCGTCGTCGATCTGGCCGGCGACCGGCCGGCCGCGCGCGCCGCGGCCGATCTCGCCAAGCGTCTCGGCGCCCATCTGACCGGCCTTTCGCTCGCCTATGACCCGATCGTGCCCGGCTATGCCGTGGCGCCCGTGCCGGCCGACTTCATGATCAGCGCGCGGAACCAGGCGATGAAGGAAGCGGAGACGGCGATCGACGCCTTCCACAAGATCGCCGCCGAAACCGGCATCGAGGGCGAGGCGCATCTGGTCGACGTCATGGCCGGCGGCGGCCTGGACGGCATCGTTCACGAAGTGCGCCTGGCCGATCTCGTCATTATCGGCGAGGACGACCCGGACCATCCCGAGCCGGTGCGCGAAGCGCTGATCGAGGCCGTGCTGTTCAATGCCGGAGCGCCGCTGCTGATCGTGCCGCGCAAGGGCAAGACGACGATCGACCCGAGCCGCATCATGATCGCCTGGGACGGGACGATCACCGCCGCGCGCGCCGTGCGCGCCTCCATGCCGTTCCTGAAAATGGCCAAGCATGTCGAAGTGGTGCTGGTCGACGACGGCAAGAAGCTGCCGACCGGCGAGCGGCTCTGCGGCCACCTGCTGCGCCACGGCGTGGAAAGCAGCATCCGCAAGGTGCCCAATCCCGGCAAGGACGTCGCCAAGGCCATTCGCCAGGCGGCGATCGACGCCGATGCCGGCATCATCATCATGGGCGCCTATGGCCATAGCCGGCTGCTGGAATGGATCCTCGGCGGCGCGACGCGCGGCATGCTGACCGGGCTGAGCCTGCCGGTCTTGATGACGCACTGATCGCGGCGATCGACACGAACGAGTTGACGCGGGCCGACCGCCGCGCCGAACATGCCCTTGGGGCGGCGGGAGCAAGATGATGAAAACCTTCTACGATCTGATGCTGGAGGCGCAGCAGGGCGCCTTTGCCGCGACCATGGCCAAGGAGTTCGGCCTCTCCCAGGACCAGCAATCCAAGGCCTTCGAGGCGATGATGCCGGCGTTCTGGCTCGGCATGCGGCGCACCTCCGCCGATCCGTTCGGCGTCGCCGCCTTCTGGCAGCAGGTCGGGGCCGGCCAGTTCCAGTCCTATTTCGACAATCCGCTGGCGGCGATGACGCCGCGCGCCCAGGCCGATGGCAACGGCATCGTCGAGCGCATGTTCGGCTCGCCGGAGGTCGCCAAGGCTGTGGCGCTGCAGGTCGAGGCATCCACCGGCATCGCGCATGACGTGATCCGGCGGATGATGCCGGTCATGGCCAACATGATGATGGGCGGGTTGCAGCGGCAGACCGAGAGCTACGACAACCCGTTCCTCGCCATGATGCGCGACATGACGGGCGGCGGCGCCAAGCCGAAGCCCGCGGCGCAGAAGCGGCCCGACCTCCCCTTCGTCACGCTGATGGAGAGCTTCCTCGGCAAGGAGAAGGAGCCCGAGCCGGAGCCCGGCCCGATGAGCAACGAGGAAGTGATCGACCGCCTGTTCGATGCCGGCAAGAGCATGCAGGACAATTATCGCAAGTCGATGGAGATGATCTTCGACCGCTTCGCGCCAGCGACAACGCCCCGCAAGGACTGACGCGACGGTTGCGCGGAAAAGAAAAGGGCCCGCCACGAAAGCGGCGGGCCAAGTGCGGAACCGCCAGGGGATCTAGGGGTTCCGGCTGCGGCGGTATCGCAGGGCCTGGGCGACGCGTGCGTCGCGATTCTCAGGCCTTGCGCTGATAGCGGGCGGACGAGCCGCGCAATTCCCGGGCATGGACGAGGCGGTCTTTCGCCTGCGCCTGGGTGGCATAGCGACGCTCCAGCGAGCGCATGGAGAGCTGGACCGATGCGTCCTCATCGGCACGCGTCGACAGGGCGGAATACACATCGCCATGCGTCAGTCCGATATCGCTCAGCATGCGGGCGTCCCAATCGAGAAGGCGCGCGACGGAGCGACGATTTTTCCAGATGCGAACGCGCGTCACAAGTGCCGTCGCGACCTGGGCGACGATCAGGACGATCGTGCGGCCACGCGACGGGCGAGCATGCGGAGTGAACGTTTCGAATGTGGTCATGTCAGCCTCCAACGGCAGGCGTGGCGAAGTCCTTCGAATGCTTCGAAGGGGTTGTCCGGCACGCGTCTCGGGTACGCTTTGAAGATGCCCCGTCCCGATTGATCATTCCAACGAATGTTTCTAATATCAGCCATCGGAATTGATGATGCTTGTCGTCGGGGCCTGGAAGCCTGTTTGCCCCGCGCCGACGTCCCGCTCCAGCGGAAACGGCGATGCTTCGTTCGCGGGCGAAGGATCGGCGAGACCGGCAGAGCGAAACGGCATCTGCAGTCAGCGAGGGTAGTGCCGTGGCATCGATGCTTGATCTCGACCAGTTGCGGACCTTCGTCGCGATCTCGGATTCCGGCAGCTTCACGCGCGCCGCGGAGACGGTTCACAAGACCCAGTCGGCCGTATCGATGCAGATGCGTCGTCTGGAGGAGCGGATCGGCAAGCCGATCTTCGGCCGCGACGGCCGCAGCGCCAAGCTGACGGAAGACGGCGAGCGCCTGCTCGGCTATGCCCGACGGATGGTGCGCCTGTCGGACGAGACGATGGCCGCCTTCGACGACGACGAACTCTCGGGCCGCGTCCGCCTGGGCACGCCGGACGATTATGCCGACCGCTTCCTGCCGGAGATCCTGGCCCGCTTCTCGCGCTCCAATCCGCGCGTCGAGGTGACGGTGGTGTGCGAGCCGACCGTGCAGCTGATCGAATGCCTGCGCGCCGGCGAGCTCGATCTCGGCATCATCACCAACATCAAGGGCACGCCGATGACCGAGGTGGTCCGGCAGGAGCCGCTGCTCTGGGTCGTCTCGAACCACCACCAGCTCGAACAGGACGACGTGCTGCCGCTGGCGCTGGGCCGCGACACCTGCTGCTGGCGCAAGACGGCGATCGAGGCGCTCGCCCAGACCGGGCGGCGCTATCGCATCCTCTATTCCAGCAACAACTCGACCGCGCTCGCCGCCGCCGTGCTGGCCGGGCTCGCCATATCGGTGCAGCCGGAATCGGCGCTGCGGCCGGGCATGCGCGTGCTCGGCGAGGCCGATGGCTTCCCCAAGCTCGCACCTTGCGAGATCGGGCTGATCCGCGCCTGGAACAAGCCGACCACGCCCATCGTCGACGCGCTGGCCGAACATATCGTGTCTTCGCTCGACAACCTTTCCATGCAGATCGCCGCCGAATAGCGGCCCCGGACAAGACCGATGCCGCCCAAGCTGGTGCCCGAACTGGAGGTTTCGAACCTCGACGACTCGCTTCGCTTCTATATCGGGCTGGCCGGCTTTCGCATCCTCTATGGCCGCCCGGAGGAAGGCTTCGTTTTCCTCGATCGCGACGGCGTGCATCTGATGCTGGAGGAAGCGGAAGGCCCCGGCCGCCGCTTTCACCGGGCGGCGCTGGAGCGTCCCTTCGGGCGCGGCGTCAATTTCCAGATCGAGGTCGAGGATGTCGACTCGCTCTGGGCGCGGATGCGCGACGCGGCGCCGATCACCCTGCCCTTCGAGGAACGCTGGTATCGGCGCGAAGACGAGGAACTCGGCCACCACCAGTTCGTCGCCGCCGACCCGGATGGCTATCTGCTGCGGTTCTTTACAAGCCTCGGCACGAGGCCGGCGGCGGGCTGAGGGTCCTTGGCGGGGGCTGGCTGGGATTCGCCTGCTACTGAAGCGATCTTCGCATAGCGCTCCCCTCTCAACATGCTGAGGAGGCCCGGAGGGCCGTCTCGAAGCACGCACAGGGGCAGCGGCCCAACAAGTCTGCCCTCAGGCTGTGCGTCCTTCGAGACGGCTTGCGTCGCAAGCCTCCTCAGGATGTTGGACGTCGAGACCTGCACGACGCTGACCTCCGTTCTGGAAGCGCTTCCCAAAGCTCGCTCCGAGCTATCCCACAGGGATGGGTAAAGAGGAGCGCGCCTGCCAGATCCAAGGCTGGATCACGCAAGCAAGCCCCTCACCCCACCCTCTCCCGCAAACGGGCGAGGGCTTTCAGGCTTTCGCCAAGCCCGGTCGTCGGAGATTGTCCGAAGTGCGCGCCCCCTCACCCACCTGCGACAGAGGCACAGGATGAGGGTCTTCCCTACCCCGCGAGAACCCGCGTCGCCGGGAAGGTCACGCGGATCAGCGTGCCCTGGCCGACCGCGCTGTCGATCTGGAAGGCCGCGCGGTTGGCCTCGACCAGCGCCTTGGTCAGCGGCAGGCCAAGGCCCGTGCCGTCGCTGCGATGCTTGGCCGAAGTCGCGATCTGGCGGAACGGCATCAATGCGGTCTCGACATCCTTCTCCGACATGCCGATGCCGGTATCGCGAATGCGCAGCGTCACCTCGCCCCGCTCCTCCAACGCCGTCGACACGATCACCTGGCCGCCGGCCAGCGTGAACTTGACGGCGTTCGAAACCAGGTTGAGCACGATCTGCCGGATCGAGCGCGGATCGGCGACGATGCTCGGCACCTGGCTCGACAGGCTGGTGCGAATGATGATGCGCTCGCGATTGGCCTGCGGCTGCATCATCGCGACACATTCCATGACGATCTCGTTCAAGGCCACGGCCTCGAAATTCAGGTCGAGCTTGCCGGCCTCGATCTTGGAGAGGTCGAGCAGGTCGTTGAGCAGGCTCATCAGATGCGCGCCAGAGACGTTGATGTCGCGCAGATATTCCTTGTAGCGCTCGGTGCCGATCGGGCCGAAGCGCTCCTCCATCATGACTTCCGAAAAGCCGATGATGGCGTTGAGCGGCGTGCGGATCTCGTGGCTGACCTTGGCGAGGAAGTCCGACTTCTGCATCGAGGCCGTCTCGGCCGCGCGACGGGCGTTGATCAGTTCTTCCTCGGCGTTCTTCCACTGCGTGATGTCGCGCAGCACGGCGCAGAATTTTCCGGTCTCGCCGAGCCGGCCCATGGTCATGAACAGCGGAATGAGCCCGCCCTGCGGCACGCGGCCGATGACCTCGCGGCCATCATTGAGCACGCTGGCGACGCCGTTCTGCGCCAGGCCTTCGAGATAATCGAGCGCCGATTTCCGGCTTTCCTCGGCCAGCAGATGCGTGAAGGGCAGGCCCGCGACATGGGCGGAATCGACCCCGAACAGCGCCTCGGCGCTGCGGTTGATGCGCACTATGCAGCCATCGGCATCAACGACGGCGACGCCATCCGTGGCGGTATCGAGAATTGCTTCCAGCTCGGCGATCTTCTGTCCGGCGGCGGCGAGATCCTCGACCAGCTGGCGATCCGGCGACGGCGCCCGGGCGACGGGGGTTTCCACACGCCCTGCAAGCGCCGGCTCCGGCGCCTGGAAGACTTCCACGACAGGTTCGGGCTCGGGCGCAGGCGCAATTTCGGCCGTCGGTAGCTCGGCGGCAAGCACGGCTGCGCTGTCGGGTTCGACAGCCGTTTCCGTCGACTCGATTTCCGGCGTCTCGGCGGCGACGTCCTGCGGGACAGCCGGCGCGGAGGCATGGGCCGAAGCCGACGTCTGGTTCGATTGGGTATCCGTCTGGGTGACGTCCACGGGCGCAACCGGCGCGTCTTCCCTCGGCTCCGGCACGACGGTCGCCTCGACCTCGGGCAAAGGGGCGCCCTGCCCCTTGGCTTCCTCGGCGGGCGGGGTTTCCGCCACCGGCTTGGCGGCGTCCTCGACCTTGGCGCCGAGCGCCACGGCAATCCGGCGGAAGGCATCCTGCTCGGGCATGCTCAGCCGCTCGGCATCGGCCGGCAGGGTTGCGGCGCGCGGCAGGCGCACGACATTGGACGGCTCGGCGGCGGGCGGCCGCGTCGGCAGAACCACGACCGGCCTCGGCGCCGCGACGGGCGGCTCGCGGCGCAGCTCGACCGGGCGGATGACGCCAAAGCCGCGATAGCCCTCAAAGGCCCGATCGCGCGAAAAGGCGGGCAGCGCGGCGAGGTCGACCGAAACACGCAGGTCCAGGCCATCGACGGGCCAGTTCAGGGTCGCGCCGCTCCAGGTATCGCGCCGGGCGATCAGGGCGGCAATGGTGCCTTGCGGGTCCAGCCCGCGCTCAGCCGCGACAACTGGCCAGGCGACGCCGACGATGGCGGCCGAACGCGGCCCGACGACCGCGGCGAACTCCGGCGAGACGAAGCTGAAGCGGCTTTCCGAATCCATCTGGAAGACGAAGCGGACGGGGGTGGACGGCGCCTCGAACCGGAAGCCGGGCTGTTCCTCGACCAGCGAGGCCCCGACGGCCTCGGCCGCGGCAGCCGGCTCGGGCTCGACAGGCGCAGCTTCCGGCACATCCGGCGTTGCAGGCGGCGCATCGGAAGGCGCAGCCTTTTCCGGCGCCATGTCGGTCGCGGCCGGAACGGGGGCCTCGACGGCGGGCGCTTCGCTAACCGCCTCGACGATATCCGCCATCGACTTCGGCGCGCGCTCGAGCGGCGGCGCGGCGCTTTCGACGTCCACGGACGGTTCGGTTTCCGCTTTCGGCTCTTCGACCGGGAGCGGAGCGGCAGCCTTTTCCGGCTCCGGCTCAGCCGCCGCAGGCGGTTCTTCCGGCGCGTCGACAGGCTCGGCCGGTGCCGTGGCGACTGCGACCGGCTCGAGAGCGGGAGGCTCCGCCCGAACGGGCTCGACGCCTTCGCTTGCAGCCTCTTGCTCCGGCGACGGCGCTGATGGCACAGCAGCCGGCTCCAGGCGAACCCGTTCCGCCGGGCCGACGACCAGGAGATGGAAACGACGATCGTCCTGCTCGAAGCGGGCGACACCGGCCGGACGGCTGACGTCGTCAATACGTAGCACACGCTTCAGCAGGCGCGCCTCGCCGCGATCGATGCCGGCGACCAGCGCCTCGATGGCGCTCTCCGCCGCCGTTAGGGCGTCGAGACCGCCGGAGGCGGCAACGACCTCGCCCGAGGCATCCAGAATGGCGACCAGGCAATCCTCGGCCGCCAGCGCATCGGCCAGGCGTTCGGCGCGCTCGCTCAGCGACGACGCCGGCCCGCGCGGCGCATCAAGGGCGATCAGTACGGCGCTGCTGTCGTCGGCCAGCGCGATACGCGTGCAACGGGCCGCCAGGCTCTGCAGCCGGCCGCCGGTCGCGAAACTGATGCGCTCCATGCGGGTCGCGCCCTTCGGCAGGGCGCGGGCAAAGCGGGCGATCTGGAGGGTGGAGGGGAAGGTCTCGGAGAAGCGGCGGTCCAGCAGCCGGTCGAGTTCGGCG
Source organism: Kaistia sp. UC242_56 (assembly GCF_044452255.1). Classification (NCBI taxonomy): domain Bacteria; kingdom Pseudomonadati; phylum Pseudomonadota; class Alphaproteobacteria; order Hyphomicrobiales; family Kaistiaceae; genus Kaistia; species Kaistia sp. UC242_56. The sequence continues at coordinate 1,508,394 of NZ_JBIOAN010000002.1, read as the reverse complement.
ACGCCGAAGAAATCGGCGCCGGCGGCATTCGCCCAGAGCACCCGTCTTCCATCCGGCGCCCAGACGAAGGTCGGGCGGGCAGACAGCAAGGCCGGTCCGACGGTCGGCAAGGCCGACAGGTCGAGATAGGCAAGATTGCGTGCACTCATGTAGCTGCCACTTTTCCCGCCATTCCGGCGTACTCACTCTCACGCCTGGCGCAGCCCCGTGATCGAACGGGCCGCCTGCTCATCGTCCCGCCGATGAACAATCTTCTCCTCAAGAGCGTCAGTCCTTGAAGACAAGCTAATATAGGGCCTGCCCTCCCCGGTCCACGCCGCGCCCGCCGCAACCCCTTATCTCTTCCATCCTTTGGTTAATGTGTTGCTTGCGCTTTCCATCAAAGGCGATCCATGCCGCAAGCATTGCCCGCAAGCTCGCCTTGCGTCGCCCCCAACAGGGACTATTGTTGTCTTGTCCTCAACATGGGAGATGGCGATGGCTGACAAGACGGCATTCGAAATTCCGGAGCAGATGCGGGCCCTTGCCGACAAGAGCGTCGACCAGGCCAAGAAGGCTTTCGACGATTTCATGGGCGCCACGGTGAAGGCGGTCGAGAAATCGGAAACATCGGCCAAGACCCTGCAGTCCGGCGCGCGCGACGTCAACCGCCAGGCGCTCGCTTTCCTGGAGGCCAATGTGGCCGCGTCCTTCGACTTCGCGCAGAAGCTGGTGCGCGCACGCAGCGTCGAGGAATTGAGCCAGATCCAGCAGGACTTCCTGAAGAAGCAGGTCGAGGCGGCGCAGAGCCAGGGCAAGGATATGGCTGACACCATCGGCAAGGCCGCCAGCGAGGTGCAGCAGCAGACCAAGAAATAGACCAGGAAATGGGCAGGATGGCGAGGAACGCGCCAGATTTCCCGTCCCCGTTGCCGTGCCTTTCGGCGGCTTGGGCGTGTCGCCCCTGCTAAGATCCTGAAATCACTTCGGAATTGTGCAATGCAACAAAATATTGCATTGCACAATGAATTGACGTAAGGTCGCGTCAAGTCGATCGGAGTTGCAATGGATCCGCAATCCTTGGATCCGGGACCAAGCTCCGCGACGGCGATTGAGCCCGAAGGAGACTTTCAGTCCATGTCCGATACCGCCACCGCCCCCAAGAGCGCCAAATCCGCTTCCAAGTCGAGCAAGGGTTTCGACGCCCCGTTTGAAGCGTTCAGCTTCGCGGTTCCCAATGTCGAGGTTCCCGCAGCCTTCCGCGAGATGGCCGACAAGGCTGTCGCCGGCTCTAAGGATGCCTATGCCAAGCTGAAGACGGCCGCCGAAGAGGCGAGCGAAGTGTTCGAGGACAGCTACGAGACCACCCGCAGCGGCTTCGTCGCCCTCGGCAACAAGTCGCTCGACAACGCCAAGACGCATTCGGACGCCACCTATGCGTTCGCCCGTGCCTTCATGGGCGTCAAGTCGTTCGCCGAAGCGGTCGAGCTCCAGGCCGCCTTTGCCCGCCAGCAGTTCGAGACGCTGACGGCGCAGACCCGCGACATGCAGGAATTCGCGCAGAAGTTCGCGACCGACGCGTCGCGCCCGGTCAAGCAGGGCGTCGAAAAGGCGCTGAAGGGCTTCCAGCCCAGCTGATGACAGCTGGATCGGCCCCTTGCCGATCGCGGAATTCCGCCAAATATGACGAACGGCCCGATCGATTTTCGGGCCGTTTCTCTGTCGGCTCAAAGCTTCTGCGGATAAGTCGGATTCCGTGCTTGTAACCGGCGAACTTTGATTCTAGGTTCCGCTCGCTTTTGGCAGGCAGTTGTAGCTCAGTTGGTTAGAGCGTCGGATTGTGGCTCCGAAGGTCGGCGGTTCGAGCCCGCCCAACTGTACCAAAGCATTCTCCTGAAAATTCAATGACTTGACTATGGCGCAGGCCCCGTGAAACGGGCCGGCCATGTCGCGTCATGTTATGGAGATGAGCGCTCGCTGGGATCTTATGGTCGGCGCAGGCGCGGTCTCACAAACGCTCCAGACGCGTCCCGCCGACGATCCCTGCCGCCCTCCATATCACCCCACCGCCTTAGCGAGGCTATCGTGAATGTTGCGGGTTCACGCCTTTTTCCGCCATCAGCCTGACAAGCCACTCGACGAAGACCCTGACCTTGTTGCTCAGATGCCGGTTTGGCGGATAGACGACATAGAGCGGGATCGGTTCGATATGCCAGTCCGGCAGCACCGCAAGGAGCCGCCCGCTGGCAATCTCGTCCGCCACCATGCAGCGAGGAAGCTGGCCCGCGCCGAGGCCGGCAAGAACCGCTGCCGTGTAACTGCGTGCGTCGTTGACGGACAAGGCGTAGCGCGGGTTGATCTCGACGCGCTCGCCACCCCTTTCGAACTGGAACGACATGCTCCGATTGCCGGGCGGCATGAAGTAGCCGACGCATTGATGGTCCGTTTCAAACTGCGAGGGATGCTTCGGCATCCCGCGCCTCTCCACGTAGCCGGCAGAGGCGCCAAATGTCAGGTCGACCTGGCCCACGCGGCGCGCGATCAGGGACTGATCGGCAGGCTGGCCGCCCCGCAAGGCGACATCGACATTTTCGGCGAGATAGTCGACATTCCGGTCGCCGACCCCCAGATCGATATGGATGTCCGGAAACGCCCGGTGGAAATCATCAAGCGCAGGAATGACGATCCAGTCCGCGAAGATGCTGGCCATCTCCACCCGCAGGCGTCCCGTCGGGGTCGAGTAGGACTGGGACAGACTGCCGTCGAGTTCGTCCACTTCGGAAATGATCCGCAGGGCCCGCTCGTAATAGAGCGCACCGTCCGTCGTGACCATCACCCGCCGCGTCGTCCGATTGAGCAGCTTCGTCTGCAGGTGCGCCTCGAGATTCTGGACGAGGTTGGTCATCGACGCTTTCGACAGGCCGAGGGCTTCGGAAGCCTTGGTGAAATTGCCGGTATCGACGACACGGATGAAGGCGCGCATGGCCAATAGCTGATCCATATCAGAACCTGCGCCTCCGGATTGCGGGTCATTGTTCGAAATCTCGAATAGAGTAGTCGGATTTGGCGCCCTTATTCAAGGCGTTGAATAATGCTAAATTTTTGAAATGACGGGAGCTGCGAACCCTGCGGCCTCAACATCCAGAGTGAAAAGCGTGATCGCCGTCCAAGTGAGAAATGTGGAGTTGGAACAGCTGGCGGGAGGCTGTGTGTCTGCGCAGATCTATCAGGGCGCAGAACCCGTCCGATGCCCGCCCGTCCTCCTGTATTTTCATGGCGGCGCATTCATGCGTACGGGTCTGGAAGAGTGCCCGCTCGCCCGGTGCTTTGCGGCGACCGGCGCAATCGTCGTGGTGCCGGACTACAATGCGCCTTTCGGCGGCGTGTTTCCCAAACCCATGGAAGTCGGCTTTTCGATCTTCTCCGCCCTTGCGAAGAAGTGCGCCGGATTTGGCGAGCGAAAGTCGCTGCTGATCGTCGGCGGCGAGGAGTCGGGCGCCAACATCGCCGCTGCCGTCGCGCTGAAGGCACGCGACAACTTTGCCGGCGAACTGGATGGCCAGGTGCTCGCATCGCCGCTGCTGGATCCTTTCATGGGCTCGCCGTCGTTTCGCAATTCCGACGATATCGGGATGCGCCAACGCTGGGAAAATGGGTGGGCCCATTATCTGAGCGGCGGGATCTGTCATCCCTACGCTGCCCCCTCCATCTGTTCGCGCCTTCGTGACGTGGCGCCGGCACTCGTGCTGGCGTCGGACGACGATCCCTTGCTGGATGAAGCGAAAGACTATGCCCGGCATCTGACGGATGCGGGGGTTCCCGTACACCAGCACATTCTTCCTGCCGGGACCGGCTGGCCATCCATCTATGGTGGCGACACGGGCCAGGCATCGTCATGGCAGGATCCAGTAGGCAGCCATTTTTTGAGTTTCACCCGCGAACTCGGCACCCGGTATGCGCGGCTTGAAACCTAGTTGACCATCGCCGGCATCCACACGCCGTAAGGAAAAGACAATGACACCGACTATCAAGCGCTGGGCCCTTGCGGGCACCGGTCTGGGCCTTGCTGCGTCCGTTTTGTCCGCCGCCATGGTCCTGGATCTTCCCCTGAGCAGCCATGCAGCGGCATCGGACGCGGTTCTGCAATCCCCGGCAGTGCCCGTTACCGTCACCGTGATCGAGGCTCGTGACGTGAACCGGTGGCAGGAATTCTCGGGTCGCCTCGAGGCCGTCAACCGCATCCAGATTCGCTCTCGCGTCGCGGGCGCCATCCAGTCCGTCGACTTCCGGGAAGGCTCGCTCGTAAACGCCGGCGACCTCCTTTTCACGGTCGATCCGGGCCCGTATCAGGCTGCCGTCGCCCAGGCAGAAGGCCAGGTCGCGTCGGCCGCTGCCAAATTGAAGCTCGCAGAAATCGAGTTGGAGCGAGGACGGCGGCTGTCGCAGACCCAGGTCATATCGCAAAGTACCCTGGACCAGCGCCAGAACGCCCTGGCCGAAGCGCGGGCAGCGCAACAGACGGCCCAGGCCGTCCTGCAGTCGGCGCAATTGGAACTCGACTATACGAAGCTATATGCGCCGGTCACCGGTCGGATCGGCAAGGTCGAGATCACCGCCGGCAATCTGGTCGCCGCCGGTTCCGCCTCGCCTGCGCTGACGACGCTGGTCTCGATCGATCCGATCTATGCGAGCTTTGACGTCGCCGAGGAGATGGCGGCACAGATCCTCGCCAAGCTTCCGTCATCGGGCGCCGCCCATTCGCCGCTCGAAGACATACCCGTCGAGATCCAGTCGCCGACGGCAGATGGCGCGCCCCTTCACGGAAAGCTGCAGTTCATCGGTAATCAGGTCGATGGGACCAGCGGCACCATCGGGGTCCGCGCGGTCTTCTCCAATCCTGGTGGCAAGCTGATTCCGGGCCAGTTCGTTCGGATCCGTGTCGGCGAACCCAAGGCCGAAAAGCGGATCCTGGTCAGCGAACGCGCGATCGGCACGGACCAGGACAAGAAGTTCGTCTTCGTCGTCGATGCGGAAAACAAGGTGATCTACCGGCCCGTCCAGCTCGGTGAGAGCGCGGATGGCGAGCGTATTGTCGAAAGCGGCCTGGCCGCGGGTGACCGGGTGGTCGTCAACGGTTTGCAGCGGGTTCGTCCCGGCGCCCTTGTGGCCCCGAAGGTCGATGAAGCGGTCGCCGTCCTGAAATAGAGGCCACAGCGGAGGGCCTCTAAGCTCCGCAAAAACCTCAGATTCTTCTAATCGGCCTGCGGAGCGATCCGGGGACTAGGACGATTCAGGCAAATTTCGTCCCAGAGTAGGACTTGGAAATGAATATATCGCGGTTCTTCATCGATCGCCCCGTGTTTGCCGGCGTGCTGTCCGTTCTCATCGTCGTCGCAGGCCTGATCGGCATGCGGTCGCTGCCGATCTCCGAATATCCGGAGGTCGTTCCGCCTTCGATCGTCGTGCGGGCGACCTATCCGGGCGCCAATCCCGTCGTCGTCGCTGAAACCGTGGCAACGCCTCTCGAGGAGCAGATCAACGGCGTCGAGGACATGCTGTACATGAACAGCCAGGCGACCTCCGACGGCGTGCTGACCCTCACCGTCACCTTCAAGCTCGGCACGGATCCCGACAAGGCGCAGCAGCTGGTGCAGAATCGCGTCTCGCAGGCGGAGCCCCGCCTGCCGGCCGAGGTCCGCGCCCTGGGCGTCACGACCATCAAGAGTTCGCCCGACTTCATCATGGTGGTGAACCTGGTTTCCGACTCGGACCGCTACGACATCACCTATCTGCGAAACTACGCGACCTTGAACATCAAGGACCGCCTGGCTCGCACGGAGGGCGTCGGCCAGGTCCAGATTTTCGGCGCCGGCGACTACGCCATGCGCGTCTGGATCGATCCGGAAAAGGCCGCGCGACACAGCCTTGCCGCGAGCGACATCACCAATGCCATCCGCCAGCAGAACATCCAGGCGGCCGCCGGCACGATCGGCGCTTCGCCCGCACCGTCGACCGCGGACCTGCAGTTGAACGTCAACGCACGCGGCCGCCTCGGCACGCCCGAGGAGTTTGGCGAGATCATCGTCCGGACAGGCGCGAACGGCGAGATAACGCGGCTTCGCGATGTGGCCCGCGTCGAAATGGGCGCGGCCGACTATACGCTGCGCTCGCTGCTCGATGGCCAGCCGGCCGTGGCCATAGCGGTGCTGCAGGCGCCAGGCTCGAATGCCATCGAGATCGCCGACCAGATCTATTCCACGATGGATGAGCTGCAACGCGCCATGCCGGAAGGGGTCCGGTACGAGATCGTCTATGACACGACCCAGTTCGTGCGCGCCTCCATCGACAAGGTCATCGATACGCTGCTCGAGGCCATCGCGCTCGTCGTTCTGGTCGTCATCCTCTTCCTGCAGTCCTGGCGCGCGTCGATCATTCCCCTGATCGCGGTTCCCGTATCGATCATCGGCACCTTCGCCGTGATGTATGTGTTCGGATTCTCCATCAACGCGCTGACGCTATTTGGCTTGGTGCTGGCCATCGGCATCGTCGTCGACGATGCCATCGTCGTGGTCGAGAATGTCGAGCGCAACATCGAGATGGGGCTCAGCCCCCGGGAGGCGACCTATCGCGCCATGCGCGAAGTGTCCGGACCGATCGTCGCCATTGCGCTGGTGCTGGTGGCCGTCTTCGTTCCCCTGGCGTTCATCAGCGGACTCTCCGGCCAGTTCTACCGCCAGTTCGCGCTGACGATCGCGATCTCGACGGTGATTTCCGCCATCAACTCGCTCACCCTGTCGCCCGCGCTGGCAGCCCTTCTGCTGCGGGACCATCACGCGCCGAAGGACCGCCTGACCCGCGCCATGGATTTTGCCTTTGGCTGGTTCTTCCGCGGCTTCAACCGGATGTTCAGCTCCGCGTCCGCCGGTTACGGCAAGGGCGTGGGCGGCCTCATGACGCGCAAGGGCATCGTGATGGCTATCTATCTGGCCCTCGGCGGCGCGACCTATCTGGTGTTCAACAGCGTACCCGGCGGGTTCGTGCCGGCCCAGGACAAGCAGTATCTGATCGGTTTCGCGCAGCTCCCGGACGGCGCCTCGCTCGACCGCACCGAGACTGTCATCAAGCGGATGAGCGCCATCGCTCTGGAACAGCCGGGCGTCGCCCACGCGATCGCTTTCCCGGGCCTGTCGATCAACGGCTTCACGATCGGCTCGAACTCCGGCATCGTCTTCGCGATCCTTGACGATTTCGAGAAGCGCAAGTCGCCTGAGCTCTCCAGCGGCGCCATCGCCATGCAGCTGAACGGCAAGTTTGCGGGGATCCAGGACGCCTTCATCGCCATGTTCCCGCCGCCGCCGGTCAACGGTCTTGGTTCGACGGGCGGCTTCAAGCTGCAGATCGAGGATCGCGCCGGCCTTGGCTACCAGGCACTCGACACGGCCACCAAGGACTTCCTGGCCAAGGCCAGCCAGGCGCCGGAACTGGCCGGCTTGTTCTCCAGCTTCCAGATCAACGTGCCCCAGCTCTTCGCCGATATCGACCGGCCGAAAGCCCAGCAGCTTGGCGTCGCGGTCACAGACGTCTTTGACACGCTGCAGATCTATCTGGGGTCGCTCTACGTCAATGATTTCAACGCCTTTGGCAGGACCTACAGTGTCCGTGTCCAGGCCGACGCTGCCTATCGGGCCGTACCGGAAGACATTGGCCGGCTCCATGTCCGCTCGCAATCGGGCGAGATGATCCCCCTGGCCGCTCTGCTCAAGGTCGAAAGCGCCAATGGCCCGGAACGGACGACCCGATACAATGGCTTCCTGGCCGCCGATATCAATGGAGGGCCGGCGCCTGGATTTTCGTCAGGCCAAGCGGAAGCGGCCATCGAGAAGATCGCAGCCGAGACCTTGCCGGCGGGCATCGACTTCGAATGGACGGACCTGACGTATCAGCAGATCATCGCCGGCAATTCGAGCTTCATCGTCTTCGCGCTCGCCCTGCTGCTGGTCTATCTGGTGTTGGCGGCTCAATATGAGAGCCTGACCCTGCCGGTCGCCATCATCCTGATCGTGCCGATGGGCGTGCTGGCGGCTCTGACGGGCGTCTGGCTGATCGGGGGCGACAACAACATCTTCACCCAGATCGGCCTCATGGTCCTGGTGGGCCTGTCCGCCAAGAACGCGATCCTGATCGTCGAGTTCGCCCGCGAACTGGAGTTTGAAGGTCGTAACCCGGTTCAGGCGGCCATCGAGGCCAGCCGCCAGCGCCTTCGGCCCATCCTGATGACCTCGATGGCCTTCATCATGGGCGTGGTTCCCCTGGTTGTTTCCGTCGGCGCGGGTGCGGAAATGCGCTCGGCCATGGGTGTCGCCGTCTTCTCCGGCATGATCGGCGTCACCTTCTTCGGCATATTCATGACGCCCGTTTTCTATGTCCTGATGCGCCGGGTGGCGGGCAACCGCCCGCTCGTCCAGCACCATCTGGACGTGGAAGGCGGGGAAGTGAAGCTCAGCGCGGCCAGGAGCGCCGAAGCAGCCTCGACAAGAACCTCGTGATTCCAAAAGGCTGCTCAGGCAGTCCCTCGAGAACACCACGCATCGCGAGCCGAGAGCTGTGATAGCCCCCGGCTGCACGGATAGGCGCTTGCGAAAAAGTCTTTCGCAGCTCGGGGAGCAACGATCCGGCGGGGCGGGCCGTTGAGGCTCCAGCAGGAGGAGCGATCGGGATCCCGCCGAGAATCCAAACCCGGGCCCCGTGCCGGCAGGACGATCGAGATCCCGTCCCGACACGCTTCCTCCTTTGCCGTTCGGCCGCGAGATCGCGGATTTTCACAAGGATGGAATCATGTCGATTGCTCGCACCCTCGTCGTCGCTCTCGGGACCGCGCTGGTCACCCTGAGCCTTTCCCCCGCCAACGCGCAAAGCGATGCGGCGCCGCCCAAGGCCGAGGAGTTCATCTCCCGCGCGGCGGTGTCCGGCCTCTATGAAATTGATGCCAGCCAGATCGCGCTCGAGAAGGCGCAGAATGCGCAGCTGAAGTCCTTCGCGACGGCCATGATCGCGGACCACACCAAGGCCGGCGAAGAACTGAAGAAGGTCGCGGGCGACCTGCCCGTTCCGACCACGCTCGACAGCACGCACCAGGCCCTGATCGACAAGCTGAATGCGGCGAAGCCGGGCGAATTCGACAGGCTCTACTGGGAGCAGCAGTCGGCGGCGCACAAGGACGCGGTGTCGCTGTTCACGCTCTATTCGATCAAGGGCGGCAATGGCGCCGAAAACGGCTTCGCCGCCAAGACCCTTCCGACGCTGCAGCATCACCAGGAAATGTTGGGCGCGCTGGAGCCCAAGATCAGCAACTGAGGCCATCGCAGGCGGAACCGCGAGCCGGTTCGCGGGTTCGCTCTGGACAAGACAAGGGAGAGTTGGATGAGTGCGAAGCTGTTTCTGATGGCATTGGGTCTGGGACTGGTCGGGCTGGGGGTTTCCCAGGCCAAGGCGCCGCAGCGGGACGCGCCGCACAAGGGGCACGACCGGGACCGTTCGCGCAACCGGTCGGCGATCGCTGACGGGACGGAGACGGAGGACGGCGCCGCTGAGGCCCCTTCCCTGCTCACCGAGGCGTTCGTCCGCGATGCGACCATGGCCGAGATCTACGACGTGCAGGCCGCGCGCATCGCCCTCAACAAGGGACAGAACGCGGAGCTCCGTGCCTTCGCGGCCCAGGTGATCAAGGACCATAACGACGCGGCCGGCGCGTTGAAGGACGCGACCGGCGGCCTCCCGGAACCCAAGGCACTGGACCGGGAGCATCAGGGGCTGATCGACCGGCTCAACGAGATCTCCGAGCATGATTTCGACGCGCTCTATCTCGAGCAGCAGGCGAAGGGCCAGGAAGCGGCGGAGGCGGCTTTTGTAAAATTCTCCGGCGAAGCGCCGAACGAGGCATTGCGCGCCTTCGCCGACAAGCTGCTGACCGCCATCCGCCATCGACAGGACGCCGTCCGCGCCCTGATGCCGTAAGAGGGGCAATCCGGCTACGGCTCGCGTCGCGAGGGGTGGCCTGCCCTGTCAGGCGGGAAATCCACGACTTGACTGCCGGTAACTTGGCTTCCCGGCAGTCGCCTCAGCGAAGGCGTCCGTTTCGCCGGCGCGAGCCCTTGGATCCCAAGCGAGGAGATCGATTCATGCCCGACGAATCCAGCCATGATTTCGGAACCGAGCCCAACAAGGCGCTTCCATCGGAGGTGATTGCCGCGATCGATCGCGGCGTCACGCCCCTGCTGGCCGTCCGGGAGTGGAAAGGCTACAGCATCGAGGATCTCGCCCGCATCGCGGGCGTCGAGGAGCAGGCCATCCGCAGCGCGGAAGATGGCGGGGAGCTCTCGCTGCAGACGCGCGTGGCGCTGGCGAAGTCGCTTGGCGTCGACGCCGATGTGCTGGCGCACAGCGGGATCTAAGTCCGTTGTCCGTCCAGCTGCCGCCGCCTCGCGCTGACAGCGAGCGGCAGCTTCGGCGGTGCCGCCGTACTCTTCCCCCGAACGAAACCTGCCTGCCCCTCCAGCGATGGACTGAGGGGCAGGCACGTGTTTAAGCGGACCGATCAGGGCTTCAGCACGACCTTGATGCAGCCATCCTTGCGGTCGCGGAACTTGGCGTACAGGTCCGGACCATCCTCGAGCGAGCCACGATCAGTGATGACGAAGGAGGGATCGATCTCGCCCTTCTCGATCCTGCCGAGCAGTTCCGGCAAATAGCGCTGGACCGGGGTCTGCGCCATGCGGAAGGTCAGGCCGCGATTGATCGCGGAGCCCATCGGGATGCCGTCGAGCTTGCCGCCATAGACGCCGACAATCGAAACCGTACCAAAGTTCCGGCAGCACATGATGGCTTCGCGCAGGACATGCGGGCGGTCGGTGCCGAGATAGGTGGCGACCTTGATGCGGTCGACGACGGCGTCCAGGCCGCTGCTGGCATCAGGCTCGGTGCCGACTGCGTCGATGCAGGCATCCGCGCCGCGTCCGCCCGTGAGTTCCTGGATGCGCTCATAGACATCGCGCTCCTTGAAATCCAGCGTGATCGCCCCGGCCGCACGGGCCAGTTCCAGCCGTTCCGGCACCGTATCGATCGCGATCACCCGCCCTGCCCCGAGCAGGAACGCGCTGCGGATCGCCATCTGGCCCACCGGACCGCAGCCCCAGATGGCGATCGTGTCCCCGCCCTGGATGTTGCAGAAATCGGCGGCCATGTAGCCGGTCGGAAAAATGTCGGAGAGGAACAGCGCCTGTTCGTCCGTCAGGGAATCCGGCACCTTGATCGGGCCGACATCGGCATAAGGAATTCGCAGATACTCGGCCTGCCCGCCGCTATAGCCGCCCAGCATGTGGGAATAACCGAACAGGCCGCCCGGCGAATGGCCCCACATCTTTTCCGCCGTCTCGCGGTTGGGGTTGCTTCGTTCGCAGCCGGAGAACATTCCCCGCTTGCAGAAGAAGCACTCGCCGCAGGAGATGGTGAAGGGAACGACCACCCGGTCGCCGATCTTCAGCTTCTGGTTTCCGCGACCGACCGCGACCACCTCGCCCATCGTCTCGTGGCCCAACACGTCGCCCGATTTCATCTCGGGGATGACGCCGTTGAAGATGTGAAGGTCGGATCCGCAGATGGCGCAGGCCGTGACCTTGATGATCGCGTCCCGGTCGTGCTCGATTGTCGGATCGGGCACCGTCTCGCAACGGATATCGCTTTTGCCGTGCCAGGTAAGAGCTTTCATGGGATGTCTCCGGACTGAGAGGCCCGCCAAGGCGCGGCCCCGGTGTGGCCTGGTGCTGGCCACTCTTGCTGTGTATTCCGCGCGAGCGACGCTCGTGAATGCTGGTGGGACGACCCGAGGATCGACCAGATCTTTGCTGCACGGAGCGTATAAACGGCGGCCGCAGATCGCTCGCCGCCTATGCTAGGAATAGTCTTCCAGACGCGGCTCGATCTTGAGATTGACGACGTCGCAGCGCTCGGAGCGGGTCAGGATGAACTGCACCGCCTCGGCGATCTCTTCTGCCTCCAACATCTCGTGCTTCTGGATCTTCTCGCGTTGTTCTTCCGGTGAGGACTCCTGCATGTCGCTGGAGACCGAACCCGGCTGGATGCAGCTCACACGGATGTTCTTCTCGGCGAGCTCTTTTCGCAGCGTCTCCGCGAAAGCCTGGTTGCCGGCCTTGGTGGTCGCGTAGATGCTCTCGCCGGGCGATTTGAGATCCGCGCTGATCGAGCCGATCATCACGATCTGGCCGGCGCCCTGCTTCTTCATGCGGTCGATCGCCGCCTTCGAAGCGGCGATGTAGCCGACCAGATTGGTCTCGATCACATAGCGCCATTCGTCATCCGACGCCTCGTCGAGCGGTTCAGACGCGATGCCGGCATTGGCGACGAGGACGTCCAGTCCGCCCAGCTTGCTGTCGACCTCGGAGAAGACCCGGGCCAGATCCTCCTTTGAGGTGACGTCGGCCACGGTTCCAAACACCTTGCCGCGTCCGCCTTCCGCCAGGCGAATGACCTCGGCCAATGGCTTCTCGTCCCGGCCGAAGGTCAGCACATGGGCGCCTTCGGCTACCAGGAGAATGACTGTCGCGCGCCCGATGCCGGTGGTCCCACCGGTTACGAGGATGCGTTTTCCTTCGAGGGACGTACGCTCCTTCAGCATCAGCTTCTCCTTTTCAGTTCCCAGCTCAACACCAGGTGGGCATTGGCCGGTACTTCAAACTGAACTCGGTCTTTGTGGATCGCGACGGGTTCGACGGGGGCTCCGGCGATGGTTCGCAGGTTGAACTCGGGCAGCCGCCTGCGCTTGAGGCGGAGGCAATGGAGCGTGGCCCGGCCGCGACCATCGCCGGTCAGCTGCAGGGCGATCGCGTTGCCGCCCTGGTGTTCGAGCGAGACGATGAAGTGATCGCATTGCAGGCGGAACGGCGCGTCCTGGATGTGACGGAAGGCGCGACTGGCGAAGATCCAGGCCGCGCCCGCGCCATAGACTTCCTGGCCGACCTGTCCCGCGGGCTGGCCATCGGGATAAAGATCTTCGAGCGGAAACGACAATTTCCGGTCGATATGGCCGTTGCGCTGCTTGGTGGCGAGCACCTGCTTCGGCAGCGCATCGGGATAGTAATACCAGGCGCGGTCGAGCGCATATTTGCAGTATTCGCTGACCAGCAGGCGAACCGCGGGGTCCATGTCGGGACCGCCATCCTGAAGATAGCGTTCGAACGCGGCAAACGACTCGAAACACTCGTAGATGGCCATGTAGGGCGCATCCTGGAGACAGGTGACGCCCAGGAAATTCTTGTAGAGGGCGGCGTTGTCGATCTCGGATTCCCAGATCTCGCAATTGTGGAAGAAGCTCGCGAGATAGACATAGCTCTGCTGCAGGTAGCGCTCGTCGCTGGTGATGCGCCACAGCCGCATGCAGGCGGCCGCCCCCCAGGCGGTTAGATTGGCCTGGTAGTTCAGGTTGAAGCGCAGTCCCATGGCCGCTTCGATCGCCGTCTTGGCCTCATCGAGAAATCGCTCTTCCGCCGTCAGCTGGTAGGCGACCAGCATAAGCTGCGCGTAGAGACCGCCAACGTCGGTCTGGCCTCGGCCGTCCGATGGCGCCACGGCGGTGACGATCGAGAAGTCGCGGATATCGTACTGGATCGGCCAGCGATATTTGAAATGACGCGCGGCCTTGATGCCGAAATCGATCGATTTCAGAAGCAGGCTGCGTGCCTCTTCGTCACCGTCCAGGGCCAGGTAGGCCAGGTTGAGCAGCGGGTGGTAGAGGTACCAGGAATCAACCGCATTGGCGTCCTTGTCGTCGCCCACATCCGGCAGATAGCGGCGGATGCTTTTGAGCTTCGGATCGTAGAACCTGGCGAGCCCCTTCTGAAACAAGGCTTCCAGCGTATCGGCCTCACCGCGCCAGACACCGTAATTGTGCATGGCCGTGAGCAGCGACATCTGCACCATGCTGTCGGGGTACTCATCGTCCGTGTAGGGGCGGGCATAGATGGCGCCGAACTTCTTCTGGGTTGCCTTCGGCGAGGTGGCGAGGTCCTTCAGCGTGCGCTCCGCGCGATCCACCCAGTCATGGTATTCGGCGACGGGCAGCTCCAGCGCGGTATAGGCCGCCGCCAGCATCTGCAGGAAATGGCGGGCCGAATCCGTCTCGTTCGGCTTGTAGCATTGCTTGATCACGAGGATGGCGTCGGAGAGCACGACCGCCGCGCCGGGAAGCAGCGAATGGATCTCGCCGTCCTTCGATTTCGTCGGCGGCAGGTAGCCCAGTTCCGGCCATTCGCCGCCGACCGCGCCATCCGGCTTGGTCTGCGTCGTACGATAATAATCGTTCAGCGCCGTCAGATTTTGAAAGTACAGCACGCTTCCGAAATCCGGCTCCGCCATGCGGAAATAGACCAGCCCGCTGTTCAGGCCGCGCTGGGCCGCCTCGACCTCGCCGACCACGCCGAGTGGGTCCAAGGTCTCGTCGAAGGGATAGACGTCACGCGGCGCGAAGGGAATCGACAACGGGGCGATGGGTGTCAGCGTGTGGGTGATGCGAACCCGTTGCAGCCCGATATCGACCTTGTGCATCAGAACGAGATGCTCGCCGAGCGGGCTCGTCGCAGAAAGGCGCAGCGCCTCATCCGGCCCAGGCTCGATGAGTTTGCAGGTGAAGCCGCCACCGGGAATGAAGGCCGCGCGGATCGCCATGCCGCCGGCCCCCTTGCGACGGAACAGGACCCAGATGGAATCCCGGCCCTGCACGACGTTCAAGGCGACATCCCCTAAGGAAACCTTGGCAAGAGAGACCAATGATCCCGAGATCAGCTCGTCCCGAACGCCGAGGACATAGGAACTGACATTCTGCTCGGAAGTAACGTCTCCAAGGGACTTGAGCATTGGACTCTCCAGATTGACGCATGCCGGCGACTGTTTTCATGCGGCATGCTCTCAACCCCTCAGCGCCCATTTAGTTCGAGGTAGAATCAATCCATTCAAGACTGTGAACGCCGGGAACGATATCGGAAGACAAACCGTTCGAACGCCCGCAGACGGGACATCGTTTCGCCGACGTGGAACCTATTTCCATAAGACTTTCGACGGATCCCAGGCAGGGCCGCCAAGTACTGGCGCCTGCAAGCGGATCCCGATCCGGCCGCAGCCAGCTCAGCCACCCTCCTCCGGGCGATCGATCGCCTTGCGGCCGTCGGTGTCGGCCTTGGCCGGTTCGCTCTTGTCGATTTCCTTCCGCCCCAGTTCGCTGATCACGCCTCGCTCACGCGGCGGCGCCTGGCCACGATCGATCGCCTTGCGACCCGGTTGAGGATCCGATTGCTTGTCGATGTCCTTGCGCCCCAGATCGATATCGGTGCCGCTATCCTTGGCAATGCTCATTTCCCGCTCCTCTGTCCGACTTCCCATTTGCCGTCGCTGCGCAACCACTCCGCACTGTCCCTCCAATGGCCGGAACGGCACCTGGGTTGCCCGGGTCATGCGACAGAGTCTTTGCCAAGGCGCGGGCTGGTTCCAAATCGCTCGGGGATGGCGGGGCGTGCCTCAACTGGGTGGCCAGATTTCCATCAGGACGTCGGTCGTCAGCACCTGGACCTGCTGATAGAAGCGGGTGTGGTAGAGCGTCAGAACCGCGTCGTGGCTCGCATCGGTCGAACTGCAGACCCCGTCCGAAATGACGTAGACGGGCCAACCGAGGTCGACCGCGTCGAGCACGGTTGCAAGGACACAGACATCCGTTTCCGCTCCGGTCACGATGATCCCGTCGGCGCCCCTCGCCATCAACGTTTGCCGGAGCGTCGTTCCCAGGAAGGCGGAGTAGACAGGCTTGTCGATAACGACCGCAGGCGGAGCAAAGGCCGCAAGCGGGTCGATAAGGTCGATGGCGGCCGGGTCGATGGTGTCGAGCGTCGATTGGCTGTGCAGCGTGTAGTAGTGACGCCAGGTCCCCCTCGCTTCGGCCGAAGACGGCGGCGGGACGAAACGGGTGAAGATCGTGCGGTCGGGTGCATGGCCGGCAATCCGGACGATATTGGGAAGGACCGCATGCATCCAAGGGGTCGGCCAAATATTGCCCGGTGCGAAAATTCCCTGCATATCGAGGCACAGGTGAACCGTTCGGCGGGTCGGGTACCAGGGGAAGGACGGCGACTTGATCTCATCCAAGGCCAGCGACTCCTGAGAATTTCGGCAGCGTGGGCTAGGTGGAGGTCCTCGACTGGCGCAATTTCTCGATCGTGCTCAGCGATTCCTGAGCCTTCGCCGCGGACGCCTGGCACTTCTCCTGCAACGCATCCAACTCTTTGTCCGTCAGCTTCTCGATGCCCATGAACTCATCCTTGGCAGCGGAGGAGCGGATCAGTTCGTCCAGCTTGGTCTGCAGGGCCTCGCTGTCGCGGTTTTGCGTATTCTGGATCAGGAACACCATCAGGAAGGTCACGATGGTCGTGCCGGTGTTGATGACCAGCTGCCACGCTTCCGAGAAGCCGAAGAATGGCCCCGAAACCGCCCAGAGGATCACCGCGGCGACGCAAAGCAGGAAGGCAGGCGAACTGCCCGTGGCTTTGGCTGTGGCATTGGCGAATTTCTCGAAATAGCGCTCCATCCGATCCTCCTGGCAAGCTCAGGAGAACGGGCGCGCGATGAAATGCGTTCCCTTTGGACGTCCAATTGGCGGAAAGGTCGAGCCAAGGCGAGCCGGCTGGTGGGCCCGCGGACACCACGAGCCATGCAGGGGCGCGTTCGGCTTTTCTGCAAAGGACAAAAGGCTGCGCGGCCGGAGGAAACGCTGTTTCCGCGGCACGCGCAGCCCTTTGATGGCAAGGGGCGAGCGACGGGTCCGGAGGAGCCGCCGCTCGCCCATAGAGGGAGCTATTTCGACTTCACGACGGGCGGGATGATCCAGCTGCCGTTCAGGATCGTCGGATCGCTCTCGTCCGGCCAGTAGAGGCGCATCATCAGGTAGAACTTGTCCTTGGGCGCCGGCAGCCAGTTGGACTCCTTGTCCTTGCCCGGAGACTTGTGCTGGATGAGGATATCGACAGAGCCGTCCGGATTGGCCTTCAGGTCCTGCCGGGCGCTGATCGAATAGCGGTTGATCGGATTTTCAACGAAGAAGTACTGGTCGTTGTACATGGTGATCGACCAGAAGCCCTTCACTGGCGGCAATTGTCCCTTCTTGAAGGTCAGGACATAGTCCTCGCTGCCATTGTAGCTGCGCGAGAAGACGCCGCCGCCATCCTTCAGCGAGGTCGGATAGACCGCGTCCTGCGGCCGGTTGGCGCCGAGGCCGATGGCGGTGATGAGGGCGCGCTGGATATAGTTGGTGCCGTAAAGACCCGTCTTGGTGGTGAAGCCCCAGCCATTGACGCTCTGCACGTCGCCATCGCTGAACTTGAAATGCATCATGATGCGGTCGAAGGCGAGATCCGGCAGCCGCTTCTCGAAGGCCGGATCGAATTTCGACTTGTCGAAATCCTGCCCCGGCACGATGCCGATAGAGGCGAACTTCTCGATCGCCGGCGCGTCGGCGGGCGCCGGCGGGTTGGTCTTCATCAACTCGCAGAGCAGCGTGAAATACTCGGTCGCGGTCATGCGATTGACCTGCTCGCGTACCGCCGTCTTCATGTCGATGGACGGGTCCACCTTGCCGGCCGGCGGCGTATATGTGTTGCCCCAGGTCGAGAGCGGCTGCAGCTTGCAGGCGTCCTGGAGCTTGTGCACGGCGGCGTAATCCTCGGGCGTGCCCTCGCAGTAAATGCGGCCGAGCAGCCAGACGATGTTGGTCGGCGATTTGTACTCGACCACGCCCTCCGGCAACGTGCCGGACCAACCGGGGCCGGTGATGGCAACGGTCTTTGCGCCTTCGCCGGTGGTGCGGGAGCCCGGCACCTGGAAGACATTGGTCCAGCCGTCGAGCATCGGGAACAGGAAGTAGCGCTCGCCCATGTCGGGATAGGCGAACACCCAGGGCTCGCTGCCGACATCCACAAAGGCTGTCGTGTAGAGCGTATCGGCGTTGGGGGCCGTCACGTCGCGGAACGAAGCGTTGGGATATTCCCGAAGCTTGATGAGATGGCCCATCGGGGCCCGCGTCCCCTTGGGCTCCGCCACATTGGTGACGACGCGGCGCGTCATCTCCATCGTGACCAGCGGGTAGCCGTAGATGTAGGCCTCGACCCCGGTCCAGAAGTCATCGCGGCCGGCGACGATGTCGGACAGAGGGCCATCCAGCGCAAAGGCGGGCGAGAGGGCGGCGGAACCGAGCAGGCCGGCGCCCAGCAGGGTCGCGGTGCGGCGCGTGATATCCATGGTCATGGCTCCTGGATCAATAGGGGCGATAGGGCGGGTAGTAAGGATAGGGCGGATAGACCGGATAGGGCGCGTAGGGCGGCGGATAGCGATAGGCTGCCCCGGCTGCCGCACCGGCGTAGAAGGCGCCGCGATAGGCCGTGCGGCGCGCGGCGCCGGCAAAGGACAGCGGCGTCAGCGGCATGCCGATGATGTCGATGAACACCGAGGCCGGCCCCGCCGCATCGCCGAGGTCGCCCTCTAGCACGGCGACATCGAACACGATGTTCGCCCCGTCCACCTTGGGCGAGCGAAGCGTCACCACGGCGTCCTTGACGCTCGCGCCGGTCTTGTCGAAGACCGAGACGGTGGCGTTGGGCGGATCCTTGGCGAAACTGTCAGACCCAGTGTCCCATTCCTCCAGGAGATGGGCGGTCAGCGCATGGCCGGCGGCCCGCACCGGGCGGTCGGCGAAGATGATCGCGTTGGGCGCCGCGCCGATCAGCGTGAGCCGGTTGCCCTCGAGCTTCGCGCCGGCCGCGTTCAAGACGATCAGCGACGGCTCGATCTGCGTCTTGGAACTGCCGCCGATCGGCTTCTGCGCCGGCGCCTGGATGGCGTCCTGTGCCTGGGCGGAAGTGGCGAGGGCGCAGAACAGCGCCGCCGCCAGCAGGTTCATTCGCCTCATGGTCGTTCTCCTCGTGGATAGTGGAAGCGGGCGCGGCCGCTTCAGCCGTCGGACCCGCTGGTCCGGTCTATGGACACGACCCGTGCCTGTCGCAGGTCGGCGTCGATCTCTTTCAGCGCCCAGCGCACGAAGGCGAGCCACTCCAGCCGCCGTTCCGCGCGCAGGGCCAGTTCGAGCCCGTCGACTGCCGAAAGCGCCGCTTCGGCCTCGGCCAGTTCCTCGCAGAGGTCCCGGAAGCGCTCGCTCTCACGTGCCAGCGCCTCGATCTCCGTCGCTTGGGCTGGAAAGTGGCGGATGGCGGCCGGGACCCCGTCTCGCCCTGCCCCAGACTGTTCCTCGCCTGCCATGGTTGAACCCCAGTTCGCCTGTTGTTCATGCGTGCGGGCCCGGGGCTCAGGGGCAGATCACATCCGTCGTGCCGCCCGCGCCGGTGGACTGGCACGTCGAGAGTCCTCCCGTCGACGACTGGTTGCTTTGGCAGGCCGCCAGAGCCAGGACGCAAAGAACGAGAGCCAATGCGGTCTTCATTTCCGATCTCCTCGTCGGTTGATGGGACCCCGGCCGGTCCATGGCGCATCGCCGCCACGGCCTGCCGACCCCGCATACAAGCCCGGACGGCTGCCGCAACCTGCTGGTGCGCCCGGCCCCTCACGGATTTAGCAGCGGAGAAGACCGGCAGACCCGCTGTCGTCCTTCCCTGCGCCGGAATGCAGCTATAGAGTGCGGTGGGCATATCGCCGCGTAAGGTTACGCAGCATGTGGGGGTAACAAAGGCGATGCGGGGTTGGTTTGCAGCGCTCCGACACGGTCCTGCAGCGGCGGGCGAGGCCCCGCCCCCGGCAGACCGTTCGCCCCCTGCGATGGGCGAAGAGCCCACGCCCGAGAGGGTTCGGGAGGCACTGGCCAGGATCCTCGAAAGCGCGAAATTCGACGCGTCGCCCCGGTCGCGCCGATTTCTGGCCTATGTCGTCGAGGAGACGCTGGCCGGCCGGGCCGATCGCATCAAGGCGTTCTCGATCGCCACGGATGTCTTCGGCCGCGGCGCGGATTTCGACGCCCATGCCGATCCGATCGTGCGATTGGAAGCCGTCCGGCTGCGCCGCGCGCTGGAGCATTATTATGAGAGCGACGGGTCCGCGGATCCGGTCGTGATCTCCATCCCGAAGGGCGGCTATGTCCCCGCCTTCGAGCCCCGACAGCCCGAGCCGGCCGCGCCGCCAGAGGCGCCGAGGCGGCGGCCCTGGTGGCCCCCCACGCTCGTCGCCGCCCTTTGCGTGGTCGTCGTCGCCTCCGGGGCGTTGTTCGCCCTGGGCTGGTCGCCCTGGCCGATCGATCGATCCGCGCCGGCCGTCCCGCGCCTGCTTGTCCGCCCATTCGAGGACCTTTCCCGCACTGATGCCGCCTCATCCGTCGCCGACGGGCTGACGCAGGAGGTCCTCAACCAGCTGACCAAGTTCAAAGACATCGTCACGGTGCAGGGCGAGCGCGACGGGGCCGATCACGGCTCCCGCTATGTCCTGATGGGCTCCGTCAGTGTCGCCGAAGACAAGCTCCGCCTGCAGACGCGCATTCTCGACGCCCAGGACGTCAGCGTGCTCTGGGCCAAGACCTACGAGGCGAGCTACGACCCCGCGCGGAGCCTTGCGGTCGAGGCGGACCTGGCGCGCCAGGTCGCGACGGCGGTCGGCCAGCCCTATGGCGTGATCTACAAGGCCGATACGGGACGCAGTGGCTCGGTCGCCAATGGCGACTGGGATGCCTATTCCTGCACCCTCTCCTATTTCACCTATCGCGCCAATCTGGACGCCCACTCCCACCCCCGCGTGCGGAGCTGCCTGGAAGAAACCGTCGAGCGCTTTCCCAACTATGCCACCGCATGGGCGCTGCTGGCGCAGACCTATATGGACGAGCTGCGCTTTCAATATCCGGTCGCGGAATCGACCTTGCCGGCTTCGCTGGAGCGGGCGGCGGCCGCGGCCAAGAAGGCGACGGAGCTGGATCCCGAGAATGTCCGCGCCTTGCAGGCAAAGATGCTGGCGCTTTATTTCGATGGCCAGGTCGAGGCCTCGCTGGCCGTCGGCGAGCGGGCGATGCTGACCAACCCGAACGATACGGAGCTGGTCGGCGAATATGGCGTGCGGCTGGCGGATTCGGGCCAGTGGAAGCGCGGCTGCGCCCTGGTCGCCGAGGCGCTCCAGCGCAATCCCGGACCGCTCGGCTATTATGAAGTGGTGCTGTCGATCTGCGCCTATATCGACAAGGACTACGAGGCGGCGAAGATGTGGGTGCGACGGGCGGCGGTGATGGACAACCCCGCCTATCATCTGATCGCGGCGGCGGTCTTCGCCGAAGGCGACGAACCGCTGGAGGCCGCTGCCGAGCGCCAGTGGCTGCTCGACCATGCGCCGGAATTCGTCGCCAATGTCCGGGCGTGGGTGGGTCTGCGCAACGTCATGCCGGCGGACCGCGAGCGCTTCCTCGCCTCGCTCCGCAAGGCCGGCCTGCAGGTTTCGCCGTGAACGCCCGGCGTCGATCCACGCCCATAGCGTGACCGCGGCCGACACCGGTCAGCCGGTCGCGCCGGCCTTGGGCGGGTCTTCGTCATATTGCGGGATTCCGGACAGCGGCGGCAGCCAGGACTCGCGCCGCTTCACCCACGCCTCGACGCCCGGGCTTATGCCGGACGGGATGACGTCGAGGGTTCCCACATAGACCTCGGCCTGTTCTTCGCTCAGGCTGAAGAGACGGGAGCCGCAGCGGGGGCAGAAGGAGCGGCCCTGATAGACCTGTACCTCGCCGGTGTAGCGAAACATTTCCGGCCGCCAGTCGGCATAGGCTAGGAAGGCCGTGCCCGTGACCTTGCGGCAATCGGCGCAGTGGCAAAGGCCTGCCTTGAACGGCTCGCCCTTCGTCTCGTATCGCACCGCCCCGCACAGGCAGCCCCCGGCCCTGGTCTGCATCTCCGACATCGTCCTCCTCCACGCTGCGACCTACTTTTCTTTGAAGGATCCTGAGGCGGAGAAGTTCCGAGCGGTAGCTCTCCGCCGCGCGGAAGGCCCATCCTGGAAGGCGCCAGCATCAAGACAGATGGGGCCCGCGCCATGAGCCGGACTGCCCGCCTCTCGATATCGGGAGCAACCAAATTTAACGCGACGGGATTGGAGGGGTCTCTACCCCGAAACGGGCCTCGAATGACGGCATCCGAATTCGGGGGCGCATGCAGGCCCGACCGGGCGCCCCAGCAAGGAGACGCGACAATGACATCCACGCGCGACACTTCCGACAAAACGAAGCCCGACGTCGACGGCGTCGCCAGCCCGACGAAGGAAGACGCCACCGGCCAGTTCCATCGTGGCAAGGCCGGCAGCGGCAATGACGGGCTCGTCAGCGCCGAGCCGCGCATCTTCGGCAGCCGGGAGCGGGAGGCTTCCAGCTGGAACGAGAATGCCGATGAAACCGGTACCAAGACGGACAGCCAGGAGAAGCGTCCATGAGCAGCGCGTTCCATATCACCCTCGGCAAGCCGCCCGCGGCGCGGGAAATCCAGGATGTGGCGGCCGCCGCGGAATGGCTGTCCGATCGCTGGCCAGAGGCCCATCGCGGCACGCTGAAACATCTCGCCGCCCAGGTCGCCTGCGCCGACCTCATCGAGAGCGGCGGAGATGCGGCGATTGCGTAGGACGCCTTCATGGCTGCTGCGGAAGAGGCAGGTCTCCTCTCCTCCCAATAGTCCAGGGCGCCCCCTGCCCGTCCTGCGGGCTCAGTAGACGTCGGCCTGGAAACGGCCGGCCTTCTTGAGCGAACGGATCGCCGCGACAGCTTCGTCCGCGCCCAACCGGCCATGGCTGGCGGCAATGGAAACCAGTGCCGCCTCGACATCCTTGGCCATGCGCTTGGCGTCGCCGCAGACATAGAGATGCGCGCCCTCGCCGATCCAGCGCCAGAGCTCAGCACCGACTTCCAGCATGCGATCCTGCACGTAGAATTTCTCTGCCCCGTCGCGCGACCACGCCAGCGACAGGCGCGTCAGCAGGCCGCTCGCGCGCATCGCCTGCAGCTCGTCCTTGTAGAAGAAATCCGTCGCCTGACGCTGATGGCCGTAGAACAGCCAGTTGCGACCGGGCGCGGCGATCGCCTCGCGCTCTTTGAGAAAGGCGCGGAACGGCGCGATGCCGGTGCCGGGCCCGATCATGATGACGGGCGAGTTCGGATCGGCCGGCAGGGCGAAATCATGCGCCTTCTGGATATAGCAGCGCAGCGTTTCGCCGGGCTCCATCCGTTCGACAAGGAAGGTAGAGGCGACGCCGAGGCGCTTGCGCTGGCCGATCTGGTAGCGCACGGCATCGACGGTCAAGGTGACGCGACCGGCCTCGGTCTTCGGCGATGACGAGATCGAATAGAGACGCGGCTGCAACGGCTCCAGCGCATCGACGAAGGCTTCGGGATGCGGGCGGGCGGCAGCGAATTTCTGCACCACGGCGAAGACGTCGAGCTGCGCCGCATCGCCGTCGGGATCGCCGCCACGCGCCAGCTCCCGCGCCTTTTCTCGCAGCGTCCCCCCAAGAATGTGCGAATAGAGCTCGTAGAGCGCATCGGGCGCGAGGCCGAGCGAAACCTCGTCGCGCAGCACCTCGCGAAGCGTCCGGCCGCGCACTTCCGTCGTGTGGGCGACGCCCAGCATGGCGATGATCTGGTCGACATGGCCGAGGCTGTTGCGCGGAAAGACACCAAAACTGTCGCCGACGGCGTAGTCGAGGCCGCTCGCGGCGATGTCGAACTCGACGTGATGCGTATCCTTTTCCGAGCCCGCGCCATTCAGGCGGCGGCGGCCGAGGAAGATGGCGTCAACCGGCTGTTCGCGGCTCATGCCGGGCTTTGAGACAGCCATCGCGACACCGGGCTTGTCCTCGGAAATGGGCGACGCCTTGGCGCCCGCGCTCGGCTCGCCAAGCTCGGCCGCCAGCGCCTTGACCAGCCGGAACGTCTCCTTGCCGCCGGGCGCGCAGAGATTGAGCCGCGCCTCGTCCTTCAGGAAGATCGCATTGGCATAGGCGGCGCAGCTATAACCGCACTGGCCGCAATCCTGCTGCGCCATCGCCGCCATCAGTTTCTGGCTGGCGGGGCGGCCTTCGGCGAGCTTCATCCGCTCGTCCGCCGGCATGGCGGCATCGTGCCAAGGCGCATCGTCATTGCTGGCCAGCGGCGGACCGATGGGAGCTTCCGGCGCCGGAGCGAGCAGACCTTGCGGCAGGATGCCGGCGGTGTCGACGGGGGTGAGCGAGCCGAGGGCGGCAGCGAGGAAGCCGGACAGCCAGGCGCGCTGCTCGTCGCTGAACGGCGCGCCCTCGGGCACGATGTTGGTCGGCGAGGGTGTCGGCTGGAAGGTCATGTGGCGGCCTCCTGGGTCATGGCGTTCAGCGCTTCGGCGTCGTGGCGCAGCGTGAAGGTGGCGAAGCTCTCGGTCGCGTCCGCGCGATGGGCGAGATAGGCGCGCAGCAGCGCCTCGATGCGGTCGGGCGCGTCCTCGGCCTTGACGTCGGACTGGAGCAGCCGGCCAATCCGCGCGTCGGCGCCGAACCCGCCGCCGACATGGATGTGATAGCCCTCGACCTGATCTCCTTCCTCATTGATCGAGACCTTGGCGCCGATCAGGCCGATATCGCCGATATAGTGCTGGGCGCAGGAGTGATGGCAGCCGGTCAGGTGGATGTTGAGTGGCTGGTCGAGCTCGATGCGGCCATCGAGATGATTGGCGATATCAAGCGCGTGGCCCTTGGTGTCGGAGGCGGCGAACTTGCAGCCCCGGCTGCCGGTGCAGGCGACGAGCCCTGCCCGCACGGCGGAGGCCGTCCAGGCAAGGCCGATCGCCTTGATGCGGGCCTTCGCCTCGGCGATGCGGCTGTGCGGGATGCCCGACAGGATGACGTTCTGCCAGACGGTGAGGCGGATATCGCCATCGCCGAGGTCCTGCGCGATGGCCGCGATCGCCCGCATCTCCTGCGCGGTCATCCGCCCGGCCGGAATGACGATCCCCGCCCAGGAAAGCCCCGCCTGGCGCTGGGGGTGGAAATCGATATGCGCGCCACGGTCGGTCGCCGGCCGCTTCGCCACGAGCGCGGCGTCGATCCGGGTCAGCGGCGCGCCGAGCTTCTTCTCGACCTCGTCAAGGAAGCGGGCAAAGCCCCAGTCGTCGAGCAGGTATTTGAGCCGCGCCTTGGTCCGGTCGGTGCGGTTGCCATGATCCACGAAGACGCGAACGATGGCGTCGGCGACGCGCACCGCCTCGGCCGGCTCGACGATGATGCCGGTGTCGCGGGCAAAATCCTTATGGCCGGTGATGCCGCCCAGGGTCAGGCGGTACCAAATGCCGGGGCGAACCGGCGCGCCGGGCAAAACCTCGACCGCCTGGAAGCCGATATCGTTGGTCTCTTCCAGCGTCGGGATCTTGCCGCCGCCGTCGAAGGCGACGTTGAATTTTCGCGGCAGGCCATACATCGCACGCGTATTGAGGATGTGATGGTGCCAGGCGCGGGCGTGCGGCCTGGTATCGATCAGCTCCTGCGGATCAATGCCGGCCGTGGCCGAGCCGGTGACGTTGCGGATGTTGTCGGCGCCCGACCCCTTGGACACGAGACCGACATCCATCAGCCGCTCGACCAGGACCGGGGCATTTTCCGGCACGATTTCGCGGATCTGCAGATTGGCGCGCGTCGTCACATGGCTGTAGCCACCGCCGAGGCGCTCGGCCAGATCGGCAACGGCCGCGAACTGCCAATGCGTCAGGATGCCGTTCGGGATGCGCAGCCGGCACATATAGCTGTCCTGCGCCGGCGCGACGTGGAACAGGCCATGATAGCGCCAACGGAAATTGTCCTCCGGCTTCGGCTTGGCGCCGGAACGGGCCTCGCGGCTCAGCCGGTCATAGGCCTCGAACGGATGATCCGCGCGCTTCCACTTTTCCTGGTCGACCAGCTTGCCGCCGGCTGCCACCGTGCGGTCCTGCGCCTTCCATTGCTCGGCGTCCGGGCCGGTCGGCTCGGCGGCCATGGCGGGGACAGGCGGCGCGACGTTGCGCGCCGCCGTCGCGCCGGAGAGAAAGCCCTCCAGCCAGCGTTTCTGTTCGGGGAGAAAATCCTGGCCCATCGTCGCCTCCTTCACTCAGCCGCGACGATGCCGGCGACGGACCGGGACGAAGGCCGCGCCGCCGCCACCCAATAGGCGCCTGCCATCAGGATGGCGCCGGCGAAGGTGTTGCCGATCGTCACCCAGAACAGGTTCCAGGCGGCGCCGGCCCAGGTGATCGTGTCGGGATGCTTCGAGAACAGGGCGAGCGCGAAGACGGTCATGTTGGCGACGGAATGCTCGTAGCCGGACGCAATGAAGGCGAACAGGCACCAGGCGATGGCGATCATCTTGGCGGCGTCGCTGGTGGTGCGGGCCGACATCCAGAGCGCCAGGCAGACAAGCCAGTTGCAGAGGATGGCGCGCGCCACCAGTTGCACCGGATCGGCATTCATCTTGGCCGCGGCCGCCTTGAAGATGAACTCGCTCGGCGACGAGAGGATCGATCCGCCGCCGGCCAGGACGAACAGGCCGGCCAAAAGCATCGCGCCGACGAGATTGCCGACCCAGCTCGCCAGCCAGACGCGACCGAGCTGGCCGAGCGTCGTCTGACCTTCCAGCGTCGAGATCGTCATGTTCATGGTGTGGCCGGTGTAGAGCTCGGCGCCGGCGAAGACGACGAGGATCAGCGCCAGCCCGAACGACGCGCCCATGACGAGCGGCCGGATGCTCGGATCGAGCAGCGAGCCGAGGCTGAAGATCAACAGGATGCCGAAGCCGACATAGATGCCGGCCATGGCCGAGCCGATGAAGAAGCCGGCCGGGTTGGTCTCGAGCAGACGGGCCTTGGACGCGCCAAGGGCGGAGAGTTTGCTGATGGTCTCGTCAAACATGCTGCTGGTCCTCAGGTGCCAAAGAGAAGGGTCTGTGCGGTATCGGTGTGGTAGATTTCGGCTTGCGCGGCGGGGCGGAACGCCTCGCCGATGCCGACCAGGACCGGGCCGTCGGAACGGCTGGACGGTTCGGTTGCGAGGCTCGCCAAGGTGGTGTGGCGGATGGTCTGCTCGGGTCGCGAGACGGATTGCGCCAGCACGACGGGGGTCGCAGCGGCGCGGCCCTCGGCCAGCAGGCGGCGGGCGAATTCAGGCGCCGTGCGGCCGCCCATATAGACGGCGAGCGTCGTCTCGGGATCGGCAAGGCCGCGCCAGTCGAGATCCGGCATGTCGCCGTCGCGGCCATGGCCGGTGACAAAGCGGACCGAATGGGCGTGGTCGCGATGGGTCAGCGACGCGCCGAGGCTGGACGCCAGCGCCGACGCGGCCGTGATGCCGGGCACGACCTCGACAGCGATGCCCTCGGCCCGCAGCGCCCCGATCTCCTCGCCGGCGCGCCCAAACACCATCGGATCGCCCGACTTGAGGCGGACGACATTCTTGCCCTGCCGCGCCAGCTTGAGCGCCATGGCGTTGATATCGTCCTGCGCGCAGGAGGCCCGGCCGCCGCGCTTGCCGACCAGCATCCGCCGCGCCTCGCGACGCGCCAGTTCGAGCACGCCATCGGAAACAAGATCGTCGAACAGGATGACATCGGCCGCCTGCAGGGCGCGCACCGCCTTGACGGTCAGCAGGTCCGGATCGCCCGGGCCCGCGCCGACCAGCGTGACGCGGCCAACCGGCGCGGCGACCTCGCCACGCCGGGCCTCATCGATGAGTTGCGCGAGATCGCCGGCCTCGGCGGGCGATGCCGGGGCGAGCGCCAGATCGGCAAACCGCTCCCAGAAGCGGCGGCGTTCCGCCCCCGGCTGAAGCGTTTCCAGGACCGTCCGGCGCATCCGGGCCGCGCGCTCCGCCCAGGCGGCAAGCGTCGCGGGAAGCGCGAATTCGATCCGCCGCCGCACGGCCTGGCCAAGGATCGGCGCGGCGCCGTTGGTTGAAATGCCGATCACGACCGGCGAGCGGTTGACGATGCCGCCAAACTGAAAGCTGCAGAAATCGGGGCGATCGATGACGTTGTGGGGGATGCCGGCGGCCACGGCGTCGTCGCGAAACTGCGCCGCCTGCCCGTCCGTCTCGGCGTCAAAGACTGCGATCGCCATGCCGCGCAACTGTCCGGGTTCATAGGGACCCAGCACGGTGATCCGTCCGGCCTCGACCAGCGCGGCGAGTTCGGGAGCAAGCGGCGCATCGCCCACACAGGCAAGGCAGGTGGCCGCCCCGGCGGCGGCGAGAAGCTCCGCCTTCCAGGCCGCGGCGGCGCTGTGGCCGACGACGAGGGCGCGCCTGCCTTCCAGCCGCAGGAAGATGGGCAGGACGGCGAGCGGGGCGATGCGCGGCGCGGCAATACGGGGCTGGCGGCTGGCAAGCGGCATGCGATCTCCTGTCATCGGGGGGATGGACACGGCTCTCCGTTCCGAGCGAATTCGGAGGAAAGCGGGATCGTCGCCGGAAAACGGATGCATGCGTCGCGGCCGTGCGTTCATGCACTCGAATGCGGCGACGTCGTTGTCGGGATAGCCTCTTCAGAGGCAGGCCAAGGGCGGATCTTCGTTGATCACCCTGGCGGCGAATTCGGTCATAACCGAACTCAGCTTGGAATAAGTGTAAGGCCTTGCCTCATCTTTACTCAAGACTAATTTATAAGCATACCGCTGGAATTGCGGGCGGCGCCATGCTGCTTTCGGCGGCTAAAGCAGGTCGTGGCGCCCGCTGCCCGAGGTCGGATGGGTGACGGGAAACCCGGCGACATAGTCGACGATCCGGTCGGGTTCGAAGGCCCGCCCGTCGAGAAACGGCGCCGCAGGCAGCCGCATCGGCCCTGCCGTGGTCTCGATCTCGATGGCGACCGGACTGCCCTCGACCTTGCGGTCGGCGAGCGGCAGCGGCGTCGAGGAGCCCGCCAGCGCCTGGCGATACAGATCGGGCCGATAGGCGGACGCCGCGCGCTCGATCGCCTGCGGCGTCAGCGGCGCCTGGCCCCAGCGCGCCATCTGGCTGAACAGCCACAGCGCCTCGCTGACCCAGGGGAAATTCGCGGCCTCGCGGTGGAAGGTCAGGTAGTTCGGAATATCGCGCAGCGTGCCATCGGGATCGACGAGGAAACGATCGGTGAGCAGCGAGCCGATCAGCGCCGGGGAGCCGCCGACATAGCCGGGCTCGGCCAGCATGGCGGCGAGCGTCGTCCGGTTTTCCGGCACGTCGCACCATCTTGCCGCCGCATCGAGCGCGACGATCAGGCGCGACAGCGTCTCGGGCTGACTCTCGGCCCAATCCGGCCGCACGCCCAGCACCTTTTCCGGCGCGGCCGGCCAGATATCCGCCTTGACCGCGACGACGCGACCGACGCCGCGCTCGACCGCGATCATGTTCCAGGGCGCATTGACGCAAAAGCCGTCGATCGCCCCGGCGGCCATCGCCTCGGCGGTCAGCGGCGGCGGCACAACGGTCATCGTCACGTCGCGGTCAGGATCGATGCCGGCCGCCGCCATGAAATAGCGGAACTCGTAATTGTGCGACGAGAAGGGATAGGTCATGGCGAAGACCAGCGGCCTTTGCCCGGCCTCGCGCCGCGCCGCGATCACCTGCGCCAGCGCGCGCGCATTGGTCAGCGCATCTTCGTTTCCACCGAGCCCGGCCAGCGCCTGCATGTCGCGATAGAGACCGACGGAGAGCGTGATGGCATTGCCGCCGCGCCCGAGCACGAAGGGCGCAAGGGTCGGCGACGGGTTGGAGCCCAGCCCGACGCAGGAAGCAACGGCCATCGGCGCCAGCATGTGCGCGACATCGAACTGATGGAAGGCGAGCCGGTCGCGGATATTGGCCCAGGAGACATCCCTGATCAGTTGCAGGCTCAGCCCCTCGCGGGACGCGAAGCCCTGCTCCTCCGCCGCGACCAGAACGGCGATGTCGAGCAGCGGAATGAAGCCGACGCGAACGATGCGGTTCTGGTCCGGCCGGATCGCGGCGGGACCGGCGAGCCGGTCGCCGTCCGGGTCTGGCATCGTCGAGCGTGCGGTCATGGCGTCGTTTCCGCCTTTCCTGGCATTCAGCATGGCTATTTTCCGAGCAATCCGGCCGCGGTGACGAGGCTCTGCGCGATGTCGGCGATGCGGCGCTTCTCGTTCATCGCCGCCTGCCGCAGCAGCGCATAGGCCTCTTCCTCGGACAGGTTTCGCGACCGCATCAGGATTCCCTTGGCGCGGTCGATCACCTTGCGGTCGGCCAGTTCACTCTTCGCTTCCAGCAGTTCGCGCTGCAGCCGGTCGAACGCCTCGAAGCGGCTGATCGCCATGTCGACGATAGCTTTCACCCGCTCCTTCTTCAGGCCGTCGACGATATAGGCGGAGACGCCGGCATCGACGGCGGCGCGGATCATAGATTGATCGGACTGGTCGACGAACATCGCCACGGGACGCGACACGACGCGCGACACCTGGAACATCTGCTCGAGCATGTCGCGGCTGGGATTTTCGAGATCGATGATGATGACGTCGGGATCGATCGCAGCCAGCCGGCGAACGAGTTGCGTGCTGGTCTCGATCACCTCGACGCCGTCAATGCCGGCCTCGCGCAGGCCATCGACAAGGATCGCCGCCCGAACCGCATTGTCGTCGACCACCACGACCCGGATGGCATTTGGTTTCATCGGCGACCCATCAGTCCTCGCACACCCCGCATCGAGATGAGACCCAAGCAAGAATCATGCAAGACCGGTTCTGCCCGGCGGTAGCCGCCACGGTCCGAACACCGAACCCAACGAACACCTAACCATGCCCGCCCGGGAGCCGGCAGGATTTATACCCCAATGCAAGACCCGCGGGCGTTTCCTGGAGTTTTGATACAGCACATGAGCGGCCGACGGGATTTGCCACCACTACACTCGCATCCCAATGGATGGAACCGGCTCTCGGGGGAGAAGCAAAGGATCTCCGGGGCTGACCGGCCAAGCGGACGGCGGCGCGGAAAGAGCTGGCTATTGGGAATGAGCGAGGTGCTCGGACATCCCGAGTGCGGACAGGAGAACCGCTCCCATCGAGCCCCAGCGGATCGATCCAGACAATCAGCGCCGGCAAGCCAAATAATGCAATCTCAGGTTACAGACCGCATCGATCAGACTGCCCTTTGCCCGCATCCGCTACCCCCGACTGAACAGTGAAGCGACTGTAAGGACAGATCTTTCTGCGCGTCAAAGACTGCAAAATCGAATTTTGAATTAAATTTGGAGATATGGGTAGAATATCATAGCAACCTAGGGTTGACAACCTGATCATACGGTCGGTTGATCGAGCCGTCTTGTTCTCCATAGGCTTGGTCCCAAGGGCAGCGCATCAAGGACGTGCCCATTATCGGACGGGTTCACGAACGGCTCGGCGCCGGCGAATGGCCGGTAAAGACCGTTCCTTCTTCCTCCTTGCACGCCGCGACGCCTCAAAGGGGAAGGTTGCTATCGGGGCCGGCGCGTTGCCGACCCGCTCATCGGAAATCTGGCCAGGCGGAGCACCACACTTCGCAAACGGCCTTTCGAGCGCCGCCCGCTGGGCGCGATCGGATCCCTATTGTCTGCGTTATCGGGAGGGGCACATGACGCATTCCACGAGACATCTGGCGACGTTGGCCGCAGCGGCCGGGCTGTTCGCCTTGGCCGGTGATCCCGCCGCCGCCGCCGACAAGACGGCGGCCGATCCGCAATGCCCCATCCAGAACAACGCCTATATCTGGGTGGAGGCGCTAAAGACCTGCATCAACCCCGGGGCCTATGTCTGGGGCGAAGTCTATTCCAACAGCTATACCGACTATCCCGAGAGCGCGTCGGAGGTCTACGGTATTGCCACGCTCGGACTGACGCTCAATACCACGACGATGCTGGAGGTCGGCGGGCCGTTCAAGACAACGACCGATATACGCTTCCAATATCGCGGCGCCGAGCCCTGGTCGGGCGGGCCGCCCGAGGTCCAGTTCGAGCCGCAGACCATCACCGCCGAATGG
Organism: Kaistia sp. UC242_56; assembly: GCF_044452255.1. Classification (NCBI taxonomy): domain Bacteria; kingdom Pseudomonadati; phylum Pseudomonadota; class Alphaproteobacteria; order Hyphomicrobiales; family Kaistiaceae; genus Kaistia; species Kaistia sp. UC242_56. The sequence continues at coordinate 1,476,357 of NZ_JBIOAN010000002.1, read as the reverse complement.
GCCGGCGCGACCATTGGCTATCGCGATTCCTTCTTTGATTTCTATGGCAATGCCAATGTCGAGGGCACCGATCCGGCCACGATCGGCGACAGCACCAGCCTGCCGCTGGTGGCCTATACCGCCTCCCTGCCGAAAGGGTTCTCCGCAACGTTTTCCCTTGAGCAAGGCAATTATCGCGGCGGCGGCATCGACGCGGCCAATGCCTATTCGACGGCCGCCTTCGAGCAGGATTCGACGATGCCGGATTTCGTCGGCGCGCTGGGCCAGACGACGGATTGGGGGCGCTACCAGCTCTCGGCCGCGCTGCACCGGGTGAAGATATATAGCGGAACAGAGCCCGGCGCCGCCGACGCCTCGACCTGGGGCTATGCGGTGCAGGGCGGCGTCATGATCGAGATGCCGATGATCGCCGCCAATGACTCGATCTATCTGCAAAGCGCCTATGTCGATGGCGCGATCTCCTATCTCGGCCTCGTCAATCCGAGCGGCGATTTCGCTCCGCCGGATGCCTATTACAGCGCGACAGGCGGCCTATCCCGCGTGACCGGCTGGAACGTCACCGCGCAATACCTCCACAACTGGACGCCGACGCTCAATTCGGCAGTGTTTGGCGGCTACGCGAACTTCAAGCTGCATGATGCCGTGGCCCAGGCCAGCTATGGCGGCTCCGGCGCGGACAATTTCAACATCGGCGCCAATCTGGTCTGGTCGCCGACCAGCAAGACCACGTTCGTCGCGCAGTACATCTACAACCACTACAGCGCCAACGACTACGTGGATACGTCGAACGGCCTGCCGCAGGCCTCGCAGGACGCGCACGACCTGCTGCTGATGGCTCAGTACACCTTCTGAACCAGTCTGCTCCAGCGTCGTGTCGCCGGACCAGAGATCCGCGCACGCCAGTCCAAAGCCTCCTGCCCGGCCTCAAGACCGCCGATCGCTCGACCTCACCCCAAACACCAACCCAGACCCGGGAGATGATTGTGACCGCAAGCAAAGCCAGCGCCGCACTACGTGGCGAAATCCTCGACGACATCTATTCCTCGGAAGATCTCGCTTTGTGTCTTCCCAAAACAACCTTTCCCGCTGTCGAGCGTGAGCCGAGACATGTCTTCGCCGCCGTGCGCGACGAGTTGATGCTCGACGGCAATTCGCGCCAGAACCTCGCCACCTTCTGCCAGACCTGGGTCGATGACGAGATCCGCGACCTGATGGAACTGTCGATCGACAAGAACATGATCGACAAGGACGAATATCCCCAGACCGCCGCGATCGAGGTGCGCTGCGTCGCGATGATCGCCGATCTCTGGAACGCGCCCGACCCGGCGGGCACGCTGGGCTGCTCCACCGTCGGCTCGTCGGAGGCGGCCATGCTGGGCGGGCTGGCGCTCAAATGGCAGTGGCGCAAGAAGCGCCTGGCAGCCGGTAAACCGGCCGACAAGCCGAACCTCGTCTGCGGCCCCGTGCAGATCTGCTGGCACAAGTTCGCCCGCTACTTCGATATCGAGCTGCGCGAGATCCCGCTCGAAGGCGACCGGCTGATCATGAATGCCGACGAGGTGCTGAAGCGCGTCGACGAGAACACGATCGGCGTCGTGCCGACCATGGGCGTCACCTTCACCTGCCAGTTCGAGCCGGTGAAGGCGGTGAGCGACGCGCTCGACAAGCTTCAGGCCGAGACAGGGCTCGATATTCCGATCCATGTCGACGGCGCCTCGGGCGGGTTCCTCGCCCCGTTCTGCGCGCCGGAGGTGCCCTGGGACTTTCGCCTGCATCGCGTGAAGTCGATCAACTCGTCCGGCCATAAGTTCGGCCTCGCGCCGCTCGGCGTGGGCTGGATCGTCTGGCGCGAGAAGACCGACCTGCCCGAGGAACTGGTCTTCAACGTCAACTATCTCGGCGGCAACATGCCGGACTTCGCGCTCAACTTCTCCCGTCCCGGCGGGCAGGTGATCGCGCAATACTACAACTTCATCCGCCTCGGGCGCGAAGGCTACGCCAAGATCCAGAACGCCTGCTACGCGACGGCGGAATATCTTGCCCGCGAGATCGCGGCGATGGGTCCGTTCGAGGTGCTGTTCGACGGGGACAAGACCGCCGGCATTCCCGCGCTTTGCTGGAAGCTGAAAGAGGCGAACGGCATCGGCGGCTACACGCTCTATGACCTTGCCGATCGCCTCCGCAGCCGGGGCTGGCAGGTGCCGGCCTATTCGCTGCCGGCAGACCGGGAGGATCTGGTGATCCAGCGCATCCTCGTGCGCCACGGCGTCAGCCTCGACCTCGGCTCGCTCCTGCTCGACGACATGCGCCGCGCGGTCGACTTCTTCGACAAGCACCCGGTGGTGAAGCCACTAACAGAAGAAGAAGCCAGCGGCTTCAACCACAACTGACCCCGCCGCCCGCATCGAATCCCTCCGCTTCATCGCCTCCGGGCGCGGCAAGCGGAGGGCGACCGGGCGCGCCGAATGGGCAGATCGCACCAAGCCGCGCGGCCGCGAGACCCTTGCGCTGGACGCGCCGTTTCTCAACGGATCAATGGTTGGAGGCTATAGTGACAACAGTTGGCGATACGTCGAAGGCGGGCGTCGCTCCCGCACAATCCCGGCCCAAGATCGAGGCCGGCAAGATCACGATCTTCGGACTGGCTCTCCTGAACGTCACCGCCGTGGTGTCGTTGAACGGCCTGCCTTCGGAAGCCGAATATGGACTGAGCTCCATCTTCTACTACCTGCTGGCCGCCGTACTCTTCCTCGTGCCGGTCTCCCTCATCGCGGCCGAGCTGGCGACGGGATGGCCCGAGAAGGGCGGCATGTTCCGTTGGGTCGGCGAGGCCTTTGGCGGGAGGCTGGCGTTCACGATCATGATGATCCTGTTCGTCGAAGTCTGCGTGTTCCTGCCGACGGCGCTGACCTTCGGCGCGGTATCGATCGCCTATGTCGACCCGAACGAGCAGGTCGCGTCGACCATCGCGAGCAACAAGTTCTTCGTGCTCGCCCTCGTCCTCATCGTGTACTGGGCGGCCACCTTCATCGGCCTGCGCGGCGCGGGAGCCTTCTCCGCCGTGGCGAAATGGGGCGGCGTCATCGGTGTGTTCATCCCGGCCACCATCCTGATCGTTCTCGGATTTCTCTTTGTCCTTTCCGGCCAGGCGCCGGAGGTGGTGATCGCCTGGGGCGATATCCTCCCGGACTTCTCCAACTTCGGCAACATCGTCCTCGCGGCCAGCATTTTCCTCATGTACGCGGGCATGGAGATGAATGCCGTGCACGTGAAGGAGGTCCGGGACCCGACGCGCAACTATCCCATCGCCATCATGATCGCGGCGGCGGGTACGGTGCTGATCCTGGTGCTGGCGACGCTTGCCATTGCCTTCGTCGTGCCGCGCAACGACATCAACCTGACCCAGGCGATCCTGACCGCCTATGATGATCTCTTCACCTGGGCCGGCATAGGCTGGGCGTCGTCCGTCGTCGCCATCATGCTGGCGATCGGCGTTTTTGCCTGCGTGACCACTTGGGTGGTCGGCCCCTCCACCGGTCTGCTCGCGGTGGCCAAGGCGGGCTATCTTCCCAAGCTCTGGCAGAAGACCAACCAGCACGGCCAGGCGACCTTCATCCTGCTGCTGCAGGCGGTGCTGGTCACGCTGCTCTCGATCCTGTTCGTCGTGCTGCCTTCGGTGCAGGCGGCCTACCAGATCCTCAACCAGCTCGCGAACATCCTGTATCTGATCGCCTATCTCTCCATGTTCGCGGCCGCCATCCGCCTGCGCTACAGCCAGCCGGACCGGCCTCGCCCCTACAAGCTGCCCGGCGGCAATGCCGGCATGTGGATCGTGGGGGGCGTCGGCTTCCTGGCCGCGCTGACCGCATTCGTCTTCAGCTTCATCCCGCCGGATCAGATCAGCGTGGGTAGCCCCGAACTCTATGTCGGCCTGCTGGTCATCCTCGCCGTGCTGTTCCTGGTCATTCCGAGCCTGATCTACGCCGTCCGGAAGCCGAGCTGGAAGGGCGCGGATCCCGACTTCGCGCCGTTCACATGGGAAACGCAGGCCGTCGCGGTCGAAAAAGGAAAGGCACAGCCATGACCCAGGTGATGGAAAAGAGCCGGCTGGAAGAGGCCGTTGCGCAGGCCCATGCGGAGAACAAGGCTCTGCCGGGGGGCGCGAATGCGAGCTACATTCCCTATCTCGCCTCCGTCCCGTCGGACCTGTTCGGCGTGGCGGCGGTTACCACCGGCGGAGAGGTCTTTACCGCCGGCGACGCGAAATTCGAATTCGCGATCGAATCCATCTCGAAGGTCTTCACCATGGCGCTCGCCATGGAGCAGGTCGGCGCCGATACCTTTCGCAAGAAGATCGGCGCGGATCCGACCGGCGAGGCCTTCAATTCGGTGATCGCGCTGGAACTGCACGGGGACCGCCCCCTGAGCCCGCTGGTCAATGCGGGGGCGATCGCCACGACGAGCCTCGTGGCGGCGAAGGACAAGGAGGATCGCTACCAGCAGATCCTCGGCATCCAGAGCGCTTTTGCCGGTCGCCCGCTATCGATGAGCCAGGACGTCAACGGGTCGGAGCAGTCGACCAATTTTCACAACCGCGCGCTTGCCTGGCTCATGCAGAGCGCCGGCGCCATGTATTCGGAGCCGATGGAGGCGGTCGACGTCTATACAAGGCAGTGCTCAACCCTGATCACGGCAGTCGACCTCGCCGTCATGGGCGCGACGCTGGCCTCGGGCGGCGTCAATCCGTTGACCGGCAAGCGGGTGGTGCAGACCCAGAATGTGGCGCCGATCCTTGCCGAGATGATGATGGAAGGGCTCTACACGGCCTCCGGCGACTGGGCGTATACGGTCGGCCTGCCGGGCAAGAGCGGCGTCGGGGGTGGGATCCTCGCGGTCGCGCCAGGCAAAATGGCGATCGCCGCCTTCTCGCCGCCGCTCGACCCGGTCGGAAACAGCGTGCGGGCTCAGGCCGCCGTCGCTGATGTGGCCAGGGCGCTCGCCCTCAACCCATTCGGCCCGGCCCCTGCCCCGCGCTAACCGGTCAGCCCGCCCGGCGCACCGAACGGGCATGACGTATTGCCGGATCGCGGTCTCGTTGCGCGATCCGGCATTTCATCGCGAAAGCCCGCTAGGCGGGGACCAGCGTCTGCCTTGCCTCGGCGGTCCGCTCGGCGTCGATGCGGTTGTCGTCCGTCAGCACGACGCCATAGACCGAGGCCGCACGGTCGCGGCTGATCCAGCCTTCCTTCACATCGTGCAGGACGCGGGCCGGATCGCGCTCGTGCGGATGGCCGTAGCCACCGCCGCCACCGCTGATCGAGACCATGGTTTCATCGGGACCGATGACGACTTCGGCACAGGCCGGGACCGGCTGCAGCGTGCCGTCGGCAAGGCGCCGATATTGCGCCGAGGTCGCCCCCGCCAGGCCGCCACGGGTGCCCAGCGCCGGATTGACGTTGCCGTCGCTGACATAGGCGACCGTCATCGAGCAGTCGACCGGCGCGAACTCCGAATAGGCGCCGAGCGCGCCACGGAACCTTCCCGCGCCTTCCGAATCCGAGATGAGGCGCCGCGCATGGACAAAAATGGGGTGGCGAAGCTCGTCGATCTCGATCGAGTCCTGGTAGCACATGCCGGCATTGCCGACATGCAGGATGGTCAGCCAGCCATCCGTCCAGGGCGTGCCCGCCCCGCCCGTGCAACCGAGATAAACCTCGTTGACGAAGGGCTTGCCGTCATGCACGCCGGAAACCACGCCGCAGGAGGGCGGGATCAAGGCGCCCGTCTCGGCCTGGCCGAGGCCATCGGCGAGTTCGGCCAGGGCCGCCTGGACCGGATTGGCGACGCGGTCGGCGATGTTGGTGGTCGCGACCGAGCAGGAAGTCGGATGCCGCGGCCGGCCGACGACGCAGCCATCGCGCAGGTGGATCTTGATGCGGCGGAAGCTGCCCTCGTTCTTCGGCACGGTGTGATCGATCGAATTGAAGATGCCGATCATCGGCGCCGACAGCGAACAGGCCTCCGACAGGTTGAGCCCGTTCGGCATCGAGTCAGGGTTGTCGGTCATGTCGACCTCGATCATCGCCTCTTCCGGCTTGACCTCGACCGTCGCCGTGATGGTCACGCCTTCCGCCGGCGTGCCGGGGAAAGCGTCATGCGTGCTGGTGCGCGTGACGCGGCCCTTCGGCAGCGCGCGGATCACCTCGATCATCCGCTTCTCGCTGTAGTCGAACCATTGCTGCGAATAGTCTTCCAGCCGATCCCAGCCGATTTCCTTGCCGAGCGCCAGGATCTCACGCTCGCCGACGCGGGCAGCCCCCAGCGTCGCCAGATAGTCGCCCCACCACTGGTCCGGCACGCGGATGCGCATCTGGCACATGCGGATGATGTCCATGACGTGCTGGTAGTTGTCCTGCACCTTCACGGCCGGGAAGATCAGCGCGCCCTCATTATAGACGTCGAGCGCCGCGCCCATATAGGTCGTCGGCAGCGAGTTGCCGCAATCGGCCTGGTGCGCCTTGGCGAGCACGGTGAAGCGATGAACGCCCGCCTCGTCAATGATCGGGATCAGGATCGAGTGATCGGCGGGATGGGTACAGCCGTGATAGGGCGAATTGTGCAGGAAGGCGTCGCCGCGCTTCAGCACCGGATGATTGTCGGTCATCGTGCGCGACATGATGTCGGGCCCGCGCAGCACATGGTTGGGCAGGCTTTCGGCCGTTGCCAGCAGCTCGTGCTTGGCTGTCAGCACGACGCAGGAGAAATCGCGCGCGATGGTGAGAATGCCGGAGCGGCCGGTGCGGTGCAGCGTGTTCGCCATCTTGCGGGCGATGCCCTCGAAGCGGGCGGTCAGCACCGCGAGCGTCGAGCCATCCATCTTGTTGGTGTCGGACATGGGTCTCTCTCCGCTCAGACTTCGATGACGAGATTGCCGGATGCGTCGCGCCAGGCCTTTGCGCCGGGATCGATGACGATCGACGTGAAATCGGATTCGACGATGGCCGGGCCAAGCAAGGGCTGGCCTTCCGGGATGGATTCGAGCCGCCAGACATCGGCGTCGATCCAGTCGGTGCCGAGGAAGCGGACCGGGCGCGACGGCAGCTTGGCCGGACGGCTGTCGGCTGCGAGACGGCCGGGCACGCCGGAGCCGATGCGGCAGCGCACCTCGGCATTCCAGCTCACGGTCTCGATCTCCGCCTTGTCGTCGCTGACGGCGAAGATATCCTGGTGCATCTGGTGGAAATCGGCGACCAGCGTGCGAACGTCATCGCCGCCGACGAAGCTCGGCACCCGGAGCGGGACCTCGATTTCCCAGGCCTGGTCCGTGTAGCGCGCCTCGGTCGACCAATCGATTTCGACCGCCTTGGCGCCGGCGCCGGGGCCTGCCGCGAAGGCGTCGCAGGAAGCCTTGAGGCCGGCCAGCACCTTGTTGACGCCGTCGACGTCGAAGCTGTCGCTGCGCGAATGGAACATGGCCTGCTGGTGCGCGGTCAGGTCGGAAATCAGCGCGCCGGAGGCCGAGAGCGCGGCGCCGGCTTCCGTCACCAGCACGCGCTTGCAGCCGAGACGCCGGGCGATCGCCACACAGTTGATGCCCGCGGCGCCGCCGCCCGCGACGAAGGTTGCCTGCGTCGGGTCGATGCCCTGGTTGACGGTGATGTCCATGATCGCCTGGACCATGTGTTCGGTCGCCAACGCCACGATCACCTCGGCTGCCTGCTCGACCGTCTTGCCGAGCGGCTCGGCCACGTCGGTGCGGATCGCATCGAGCGCGCCCTGCTTGTTCAGCGCCATCTTGCCGCCGAGGAAGAACTCGGCGTCGATGAAGCCGAGCGCGACGGAAGCGTCCGTTAGCGTCGGCCGCGTGCCGCCACGACCGTAGCAGACAGGGCCCGGCACCGCGCCGGCGCTTTTCGGGCCGACATGGAGAAGGCCGCCCGCATCGACCCAGGCGATCGAACCGCCGCCGGCGCCGATGCTCTTCACGTCGACGGAGGGCATGCCGGTCATGTGGCTGCGGAAAGGCTGGCCGAGCCAGGTCTCCCGGCTGCGCGGAATGCGGCCGCGCCGGACCAGCGAGACGTCGAAGGTGGTGCCCCCGGTGTCGCCGACGATCAGGGTTTCGGCCGCGTCGTCAGCGCCATAGGCCTTGGCAGCGACCGGGGCCATGCTCGGTCCGGAATTGATCAGATGGACCGGCGCTTCCGCCACCCGCGCCGCGTCCATCACGCCGCCCTGCGAGGTGACGACGAGCACGCGGCCCTGGAAGCCAGCGTCGCGCAGGCGCTGTTCGAGGCCGCGCATATAGGCGCCCATGACCGGCTTCAGCGAGGCGTCGATACAGGTCGAGGAGGCGCGGCGATATTCGCGGATCGACGGATTGATCTCATGCGACAGCGTGTAGGGCACGCCCGGCAGGTGCTTTTCGATCAGCGCGCCGACGGCCAGTTCATGCGCCGGATTAACCACCGACCACAGGAACGACACGCCGATCGCCTCGACCTCGGCCGCCTTCAGCTTCGCCAGGACCTCGATCACGGCCGCCTCGTCCAGCGGCATCTTGACCGCGCCGCTGACCGTCATGCGCTCCGGCACCTCGAAGGTCAGCGCGCGCGGCACATAGGGCTCGGTATAGGGCACCGTGAAATTGAACGGCTCGATGCGCCCGCCCTCGCGGAAAACCAGCGTATCCGGATGGCCCTTGGTCGTCAGGAAGGCCGTGCGGGCGGTCGAGCCGGTGACGATGGCGTTGATCGCATGCGTCGTGCCGTGGACGAGGATCTCGCCGCGACCCAGATAGCTGTGCAGGTCCTCGCCTGCCGCCTCGGCGGCGATCCGCAGGCTGTCGATCACGCCGGCGACGGGATCGGACGGCGTCGTCGACGCCTTGTGCATGCTGAGAACGCCATCTTCCGTGGCGACCATCAGGTCGGTGAAGGTGCCGCCCGTATCGACGGCAAAACGAAGGCCCATTGTCGGCTCCAGAATGCGGGCGCGACCGAGAGCGGCGGCGCCTTCAAGAAGGGATCGGAAAAGGTGCGAGACCGCAGACGGCCCCGGAAAGGCGGGGATGAACCCGGACGGCTATGGCTGTTGCCCGGCGCGGCGTCGGGGCTGAACGAGTCCGTCAGCCGGCGCCGGTGTCGAAAGCACCCGGCGAAGATCGCGCCCGCCGACCGCAACCGATCGATCCATGCGCGCCTCCCCGGGATAGAAACTCTGACGTTCCGACCGCATCCTGCACTTCCCCGTCGCAACCATTTATCTGTTCTGTTAAGCCGAACATGGTTCTGTTATGCAAATCGTAGGGGCAGTTCGAGGATATTGTCAACGGGCCATCGTTCCGCGTATCGGTTGTGCGGACGGCCCTATCCGCCCTGCACGTTGCAGGCGCGGCGAAACCAGAAGGCAACCAACCGTGTCCACCACGCCTGACGAGAGCACTCCCGACAAATATCCGCTGCGCAGCGTCGGCCGGGCCCTGGACGTGCTCGAAGCCCTGGGCGCGGGCGACAGCAAGGGGATGGGCGTGGGCGAGATCGCGGCGGCCATCGGCGTCTCGCGCAGCACCGCCTTCACCCTGCTGCAGACCATGGTGGCGCGCGGATTCGTGGCCGATACCCGCGTCGGCAATGGCCGCCTCTACCGGCTCGGCCTGGCGCTCGTGCATCTGGGCGACCGTGCCGTGGCCGAGATGGGCATCACCCAGATCGCCACCCCGATCCTCCAGCAACTGACCGACACGACGAAGCTGACTTCGCGCCTCGCCGTGCTTGACGATGGCCATGCGGTGGCCATCGGGCGCGTCGATGCGCCGGGGCCGTTCCGCATGATGTCGTCGCTTGGCCGCCGCGAGCTGCCGCATTGCTCGTCGGTCGGCAAGGCGCTGCTGGCGCGGCTGCCGCAGGACGAGGTCAAAGCCATCCTCAAGCGGCTCGGCATGCCGCGGCGTACCGAACACACGCTCACGACACCGGCGGCCCTGATCGAGGAACTGAAGGTGATCGCCGAGCGCGGCTATGCCCTCGACAACGAGGAAGACAATATCGGCGTGCTGTGCGTCGGCGCGGCGATCTACGACCGCAACAGCGCCGCCGTGGCCGCGATCAGCGTCACGACGATGAAGCGCGCCGACGAGGACGTGCACCGCCTGGGCGCGATCGTCCGCGCCCATGCCGATCGGATCAGCCTCCTGCTCGGCGGCCCGGCGCACGCCGCCCTGCCCTCAGAGCGCTAAGACACCCGCGTCCCGCCAACCGGTCCGGACCGACCTCCCGCCTGCGCGGGGGGCGCTTCCGCGCGCCTGTCCCCCCTCACCACGAACGCCGCCAGACGACCCCAGCGGTCGTATTGACAAGCCGCGCCCCTCCGTTACAGTTCAAGTGCACAAAACATAGTTCTGCCTAACAGAACACTTCCAGATGCGAACGGAGAGCCACATGTCCCGCCTTAGAAGCCGCATGCTCGCGGTAATCGGATCCGCGCTGCTTGCCGGTGTTTGCGGCGCAGCCACCTCGGCCCACGCGGCCGGCATCACCGTGCCGGACGGAGCGAAGAGCCGCGCCATGCCCTGGGGGGAGTTCAAGCTCGCGCCCCGCATCGTCAAGAAGCTCGAGGCGGGCGAGACCGCCAACATCGTGGTCGGCATCGAAGGCACCGGCCTGCCGATCCAGGGCGCCGAAATGCGCATCGGCACGAAGAAGGGCTGCGAGACCGCCAACAAGTCGCTTTCGGCCGAGTGCCGCATGGTCGGACCGGTCAATCCCGACACCGCCAAGCAGTTGTCCGAGCTGGAGACGCTGCTGAATTCGGGACAGGTCGACTGCCTGGCCCTGCAGCCGCCGCTGCCGAACCAGTTCACCAACATCATCAACAAATATGCCGATGCCGGCATCCCGGTGTTCACGCTGAACATCGACGCGCCGAAGGCCAAGCGCTTCGCCTTCTACGCGCTGAACGAGGTGCAGGCGGGCAAGATCAACGGCGAGACGACCGCGCGGCTGATCAAGGAAAAGGGCATCAAGGTCAACCAGATCGCCATGGGCAGCGGCGCTCCCGACCAGCCCTGGGCGCAGGCCCGCATGGAAGGCTTCATGGAAGGCTACAAGTCGGTATTCCCCGACGCGAAGTTCTTCAATGACGTGAAGAGCGGCATCCCGACCGGCAAGAACTTCACGACGCAGGAAGTGCTGAACTCGGTCACGCCGTTCCTGACCGCCAATCCGGACGTCACCCTGTTCTTCCACACCGACCAGGGCATCGAGGGCGTCGGCAACGTCATCCGCAACCTGAAGCTCAATGGCAAGGTGTTCGCCTCGGGCTTCAACGTCAGCGGCGCCATCCTCGACTCGATCGGCGAAGGCAACACGCTGGTCACGATCGACCAGGGCTTCGACAACCAGGCCCAGGCCCCCGTCGAGCAGTGCGCCCAGTTCCTTGCCAAGGGCGAGACCCCGGCCGATCCGATGCAGTTCCTGCGCCCGATCGTCATCACCCAGGCCGGCGGCGCGAACGAACTGACCGTGGACGCAGGCCGCGAGCGCCTCAAGGCCGCCCGCTAGCCTTCAGCGCCGACAGGACGGCGCGGGGATCCGATCTCCGCGCCGTCCTTGCTTCTCCCTTGTCGCTGCCGTCCCGGAGCCACCATGACCCAGTCCGCCCTTGCCCTCCTGGGGCAGCAAAAAGTCCTGAACAGCCTGCGAACCCTCGGTTTGGCGCTGGCTATCGTCCTCATCGCCGTCATCGTCCAGTCGCAACGTTCGGCCTTTCTCAGCCCCGAAAACATGCTGACGCTGGTCCGCTCGATGGTAGCGCTCGGCATGGTGGCCTTCGCCCAGATGCTGGTCATCCTGCTCGGCGAAATCGACCTTTCGGTCGGCGCCGTCTACGGGCTGGCCGGCACGGTTACCGCCACGCTCTGGCTCGGCGGCGGCAGCCTGCCCTTCACGACGCCGCTGCTGGTGGCGCTCGCGGCCGGCCTCGGTATCGCCCTGCTCACCGGCCTGCTCAATGGCTTCCTGACCGTCCGGGCCGGCCTTCCCTCCTTCATCACGACGCTGGGCATGCTCAACGTGGCCGATGGCCTGTCGCTGCTGATCAGCAACGCCACCACCTTCACCCCGGCCTATAACGAGCCGCTGCCGCCCGCCTGGGAACTCTCCTTCTTCCACGGCCTCGGCGGCGCGCTGATGGCCTATGACATTCCCGTCGAGACGCTGTGGCTGGTCGGCGCCTTCATCCTGTTCTGGATCCTGCGCCACCGCACCGTGTTCGGCTTCCGCCTGATGGCGATGGGCGGCAATGCGGAAGCGGCGCGCGTCGCCCGCCTGCCGCTCAAGAAGTACAAATATGTCGTCTTCGTCCTGAGCGCGCTGATGGCCGGGCTCGCCGGCATCCTCGATTTTTCCTATGTCGGCTCGGTCGGCCCGACCCAGTCCAGCTCGCTGTCCTTCCAGGTCATCGCGGCGGTCGTCATCGGCGGCGCCAGCCTGAATGGCGGCCGGGGCACCATTGTGGGCACGCTGCTCGGCGTCATCCTGCTCGCCCTTCTCAACAACGGCCTCGCTTTGCTCGGTGTCAGCTCCTTCGTCCAGCTCCTGTTCATCGGTCTGGTGACGATCGGCGCCGTATGGCTCGATCTCGTCTCGCAGAAGCTGATCCGCAGCGCCGGCCAGCGCTCGGTCCGTTCGGGCACGGGAGCCGTGGCATGATCCGGCTCACCGGCAAGGGCATCACCAAGCGGTATGGAGCGACGCGGGCGCTCGACGGGCTGGATCTCGACATCACCTCGGGCAGCATCATCGGCATTGCCGGCCCGAATGGCGCCGGCAAGAGCACGCTGATGCGCATGCTGGCCGGCGAGGAGAAGGCGGATAGCGGCGAGATCGTACTGCAGCGGCCCGACGGCCCGGTCGCGGACATGTGGCAGCGGGTCGCCGTCGTGCACCAGGAGCCGCATATCTGGCCCAACATGACGGTCGAGCAAAATCTTGCCGTCGGTCGCGAGGGCCACTGGTTCGGCCGCATCGCCGTCGATCCGGCGGCCGCCGAGGCGGTGCTGACCCGGCTCGGGATCGCCGCCTTCGCGCATTACGAACTCGCCGATCTGTCGCTCGCCGTGCAGCAGCGCGTCGAGATCGCCCGCGCCATGCTGAGCGATGCCGACGTCTACCTGTTCGACGAGCCCAACTCGGCGCTGACGGAACAGGAATCGGAAGCGCTCTTCACCACCATGGGCGAACTCGCTCGGGATGGCAGGATCGTGCTGCTGATCACGCACCGGCTGAACGATTTCGTGCGCAGTTGCGACCGCGTGCTGGTGCTGCGCGACGGCCGCATCAGCGCCGAGATCAACGGCGCGGAGATCAGCGAGACCGCAATCGCCGCCCATCTGACGGCAAGCCATGCCGGCGACCGGAAGCCGGATGAAACCCGCGCCGCGCCAAGGGCCGCCTCCGGCCAGGCCGGATCGCCGGTCTGGCGCCTCGCCCGCTGCGCCGACCGGCTCGACGCCTTCCGCGACATCTCGATGGACCTGATGCCGGGCCGCATCATCGCGCTTTCCGGCGTCGAGGGGTCCGGCGCGCGCGAGCTGGCGCAGGCGATCGGCGCCTTTCGCCCGATGTGCGAAGCGGACCGCAAGAGCCTGACGCCGCGAGGCCGCACGTCTGTCTCCTATCTCGCGGCAAGCCGGCGGCACACCGTGTTCCACAATATGAGCGTCGGTGAGAATCTCGCGGCGCGGCTCGGCCTCGGCGCGCTGGGCGGCCGATCGCGCCTCCTCGATCCCGGCCGGCTGGAGGCGATCGCCCGCGAGGGCGTAGCGCGCTATCGCGTCAAGACCGGCAGCACGAGCCACCCGATCACCTCGCTCAGCGGCGGCAACCAGCAGAAGGTGGTGCTCGGCGCCTCCATGGAGGAGAACACCGACATCATCGTGATCGAGGAGCCGACACGCGGCGTCGACATCTCCAGCAAGGCCGACATCTACGAACTGCTGCGCGACTTCGCCGCCCGCGGACGCTCCGTCGTCGTCTTCTGCACCGAGGTGCAGGAGATCTTCGACGTGGCGCACGAGGTCGTGGTGCTGTCACGGGGGCGGATCGTCGGGCGGATCGACATGGCCGAAATCGCAGACATACCGACGCTCGGCGATCGCCTCGCCCACTATGAAAGCCTGCCGGAAAGCAGCCCCGCCCTGCCCGCTGGCGAAAGGCTGCCCGCCTTTGCCTGACAGCGGTTAGACGGCCCGTAACACGCGCTGCTGTGCTTCCAACCTCGATTGATCGCCTCGCCGGCCACGGTGGGGCGATTTTCGTTTGGCGATCCCGAACGCCAACTCGAGTGTCGGCCTATTTATATACGTCCAAAAATATACATAACTCAGTTGACTTAAGACCACACGCGGACATTAATTCGTCGCCGGCGACAGGGAGCGTTTCCTGTTCGCCGGCGAGCAGGATCGAGGCGGGCCCATTCGGCCCTCCGCAGGAGTGAACTGGGTGCATCGTGGCTGACGTCTATCTGCTAGGTCTGGATTTCGGCACGGAGTCGGCGCGCGGCGTCCGCATCCATGCGACGACGGGCGAGCAGGAAGCGAGCCACACCCACCCCTACCGGCACGGCGTCATGACCTCCGCCCTGCCCGACGGCACGGCGCTGCCGCCCGCCTATGCACTGCAGGACGCCGCCGACTATCTCGAGGCGGCCGAAGCGATTCTGACCGCGATCGGCGGGGGCTTCGAGATCGCCGGCATCGGCATCGGCTTCACCGCCAGCACGCCGCTGCCCGCCCGCGCCGACGGCACCCCGCTCTCCGCCCTGCTCCCCGACGAACCGCATGCATTCGTGAAGCTCTGGAAGCATGCGGCGGCCCAGCCCTATGCCGATGCGATCAACGCCCAGGGGGGCCGCTTCCTGAAGAATTTCGGCGGCCGGCTTTCTGGCGAATGGATGCTGGCCAAGGCCGCGCAGATCGAAGCCGAGGCGCCGGCGATCTGGAAGCAGGCCGACCGCTTCATCGAGGCCGGCGACTGGCTGGTCTGGCAACTGACCGGGCTCGAGGCCCGCAGCCTCGACTTCGCCGCCTACAAGGCGCAGTTCTCGGCCGAGAGCGGCTATCCCAACCATACCGTACCGGGCCTCGCCGACCGTCTGTCGCCGCCCCTGCCCGTCGGCTCGGCCGCAGGATTGCTGGCGCCGGGCTGGCACGAGCGGACCGGCATTCGCGGCGATGCCGTCGTGGCCGTCGCCGTCATCGACTCGCATGTCGTGCTGCCGGCCGTGGACGGCATCGCCGCCGGCACGCTGGTCGGTGCGCTCGGCACCTCCGCCGCCTACCTGCTGCTCGGCGACCGGGCGGGCGAACTGCCGGATGGCATCGAGGGCGTCGCCGATGGTGCCGTGCTGCCGGATCTCGCCTGCTACGAAGCGGGACAGGCCGGCTTCGGCGACATTCTCGCCTGGTACATCCGCAATTTCCCCCGCGCCGAGACGGTGGCCGAGAGCTTCCGGCTCTATGATGAAAGCGCCGCCTCGCTCAACCCGGGCCAGAGCCGTCTGATGGCGCTCGACTGGTGGAGCGGCAACCGCGTTCCCTACGCGGATTCGAGCCTCAGCGGCCTGCTGGTCGGGCTCAACCTCTCGACCAGCTCGACACAGATCTATCGCGCGTTGCTGGAGGCGCTCTGCTATGGCGCGCGCTCGATCTTCGATCACCTCGCCGCCGGCGACCTGCCCATCGACCGAGTCATCCTGACCAGCGGCCTGTCGCGGCGCAATCCGCTGCTGTTGCAGATCATGGCCGATGTGCTCGGACGCGAGATCGAGGTTCCCGACATCGCCAACCCGACCGCTGTGGGCGCCGCCATCCATGGTGCGGTCGCGGCCGGCGTCGTCCCGGATTTCGCCGCCGGCGCGGCCCGCTTCGGCGCCCGACGCTTCGACCGGTTCACGCCCGATCCCGCCGCCACCGGTGTCTACGCTTCGCTTTATCAGCAATACCGCCAGCTCGCCGCCGACGACCGGCTTCGCCAGTCGATGCGCGCGCTTGGGACGGCGGGCGGCTTTCCGAACGGCTCGTCGGAAACGTCGCGATTCGCGAGCCAGCCCGCAAGCCCGGAGCGGGAGGTTGACCAGGCACATCCGTGACAATCGACAATAAACCAGGTTGGAGGAGACCAGGACTATGTTGAAGATGACAAGCCGGACCCTACGGTCCATCGCCATGCCCGCGACGCTCGCGCTGACCGCCACCATGGCGCTTTCGGCAGGTGCGCAGGCACAAGACAAGACGTTCCTGATCGGCATCGTCGAGCAGCAGCTGGCAAACCCGTTCTTCGCCAAGCTGCAGCAGGCGGGCGTCGACGCGGCCAAAAAGCATGGCCTCGAGACCATGACGGCAGAATCGAGCGTCGCCGGCGATTCCGCGACCCAGGTCGCCGCCATCGAGAACATGATCAACCGCGGCGCCAAGGGCATCGTGCTCGATCCCGCCAACGCCTCGGCGCTGGTCAAGATCGTGCAGAAGGCCCGCGACGCCGGCATCATCGTGGTGACGACCAACACTTCCCTGGAGCCCGCCACCGCCGCCGACGCCTCCTACGAGACCGACAACCTCGCCGCCGGCGAACTGATCGGCAAATGGGCGAAGGCCCGGCTCGGCAGCACGCCGGCCCGCATCGCCATGCTCGACTACGACCTCTCCGACAAGACGGCCAAGGCGCGCCATGACGGCTTCCTGAAGGGCTTCGGCATTGCCGAGGGCGCTCCGGAGATCGCCGGCACCGCACTGACGCAGGCCAATGTCGAGACCGGCCAGTCGTCGATGGAAAACCTGCTGTCGGCCCATCCCGACATCAACGCCGTCTACACGATCAACGAGCCGGCGGCCCAGGGCGCCTTCCTCGCCATCAAGCGGGCGAAGAAGGACATCGTGATGACCTCGATCGACGGCAGCTGCTCGGGCGTCCGCAGCGTTGCCGACGGCACGATCGGCGCGACCGTGATGCAGTTCCCGACCAATATGGGCACGCTTGCCGTCGAGGCGATCGTCAAGGCCGTCAATGGCGGTCCCAAGCCGACCGGCGTCAACAATTCCGGTACCATCCTGATCACCGACAATCCGGTGGACGGCATTGAATCCAAGGACTCCAAGTGGGGCCTGGAAAACTGCTGGGGAGAGTAGAAAATGCAGACGTCTGACCGGGCTCGCACCGATACCGGGCAGGCAAAGATCGACGCGGAGCCGGCAGGGAATCCCCCTGCCGGCTTCCTCGCCGGATTGCGCCGCGCCGCCACGGGACTGTTCGCCTTTCCGGTCGCCGGACCGCTGGTGGCGCTGGTCCTGATCCTTATCGTCTTCTCGGTCACGACCTCGACCTTCCTGAATGCCGGCAATCTGTCGCTCATCTTCCAGCAATCCGTCGTCGTCGGAACGCTGGCGCTCGGGCAGACGCTGATCATCCTCGTCTCGGGCATCGACCTCGCCAATGGCGCGATCATGGTGCTGGGCATGGTGGTCGCGGGCAGCATCGCCGCCAATGGCGATCCGATGCTCGGCATGCTGGTTGGCCTCGCCGTCTGCATCGTCGCCGCCTCGATCAACGGCCTGATCATCACGCGCTTCCGCCTGCCGCCCTTCATCGCGACGCTCGGCCTGTTCACCATCCTGACGGCCGCGGCGCGGCTCTATACCCAGTCGCGCAGCTATCCGATCAACTCGGACCTAATGACCATTCTCGGCGAGGGCCCGTCCTTCGGCCTCGTCACCATCACCTATGGCAGCATGCTCTGGATCGTGCTGACGCTGGTGCTCGCCTATGCGCTGAACCAAACCGCCTGGGGCGTGCGCGTCTATGCGATCGGCAATTCGCCCGCCGCCGCGCGCCTCAACGGCGTCAACGTCAATGGCGTGATCTTCAGCGTCTATGCGCTCGCCGGCGTCTTCTATGCCTTCGCCGGCTGGCAGGCACTGGGCCGTACGCCGATCGCCGACCCGAGCGGCTACCAGATCGCCAACCTCGACAGCATCACCGCGGTCGTCATCGGCGGCACAAGCCTGTTCGGCGGACGCGGCGGCGTCGCCGGAACCTTCATCGGCGCGCTGATCGTCGTGGTGCTGAAGAACGGCCTGACCCAGGCCGGCATCGACTCGCTCTACCAGCAGATCGCCACCGGCTTCCTCGTCATCCTCGCCGTCGGCGCCGATCAGTATCTGGGCCGGGGACAGCGCGCATGACGACCCAGCCCCTTCCGTCGCTCGCCATGCAGGCCATGGGCCTGACCAAGCGCTATGGCCATGTCGTCGCCCTCGACGGCGCCGATTTCGAGCTGGCAAAGGGCGAGATCCTCGCGGTCGTCGGCGACAATGGCGCCGGCAAGTCGAGCCTGATCAAGGTGCTGACCGGGGCGACGATCCCCGATTCCGGCACCGTGTTCGTCGACGGCGCCGAGGTTCACTTCAAAAACCCGCTCAGCGCGCGCCTCGCCGGCATCGAGACCGTCTACCAGGAACTCGCGGTGGCGACCCAGCTCAACATCGCGCAGAACCTGTTCCTCGGCCGCGAGCTGCGCAAGCCCGGCCTGCGCGGGCAGATCTTCCGCCAGCTCGACAAGTCGCGCATGCGCCAGCAGGCGGCCGACCACATGAAGAACCTCGGCATCCGCATCCAGTCGATCAACCAGAAGGTCGAGACCCTTTCTGGCGGCCAGCGCCAGGCCGTCGCGGTCGCCCGTGCCGCTGCCTGGGGCAAGCGCGTCGTCATCCTCGACGAGCCGACCGCGGCGCTCGGCGTGCGCGAGACCAACCAGGTGCTGAACCTGATCACCCGTGTGCGCGACCAGGGACTTTCCGTCGTGCTGATCAGCCATTCCATGCCCGACGTGTTCCAGATCGCCGACCGGATCCATATCCATCGGCTCGGCCGCCGCGCCGTCGTCGTCAGCCCGAAGACCACCTCGATGAGCGACGTGGTCGGCGTCATGACCGGCGCGCTGCCGGCCGATGCCGTCCAGTCGAGCCTGATCGCCACCAACCCGCCGCTTGAGACGGCCCGCCCCTAATTCACGAAGAGAGAGTCATACCCATGTCGATCCTGGACAAGTTCTCGATGCGGGGCAAAGTCTCCGTCGTCACCGGCGGCAATCGCGGCATCGGCAAGGCGATCGCCGTCGGGCTCGCCGAAGCCGGTTCGTCGATCGTCATCGCGGCGCGCGACGAAGCCAAGAGCGAGGAAACGCTGGCCGAGCTGAAGAAGCTCGGCGTACCCGCCATCGCCGTGAAGACCGACGTCGCCAACCGGGACGACCTCGAAGCCATGGTCGAGACCGTGGCGAAGGAGCTCGGCCCGATCGACGTGCTGGTCAACAATGCCGGCATCGGCTTCCATGCCAATGCGCTGACGCTCTCCGACGACGAATGGCAGCGCCTGTTCTCGATCAATCTCGACGCTGTCTGGAAGGCGAGCCAGGTGGTCGGCAACCAGATGGTCAAGCGCGGCTCCGGCTCGATCATCAATATCGGCTCGATCTCCGGCCTGATCATCAACCGCCCGCAATGGCATTCGCCCTACGGCATCTCCAAGGCCGCCGTGCATCACCTGACCAAGTCGCTGGCAGCCGAATGGGCGCAGTCGGGCGTGCGCGTCAACGCGATCGCGCCGGGCTATGTGAAGACCGAGATCGCCAGCACCGAATATGAGGACTACGCGCACTACTGGCGCGACGAGGTGCCGATGCAGCGTTATGCGACGCCGGAGGAAATCGCGCCGATCGCGCTGCTGCTCGCGAGCGAAGCGTCGTCTTTCGTGACCGGATCGGTGTTCGTCGTCGACGGCGGCTATACACTCTGGTAGCCGACGAATCGGCCGGTTCGGTCGCCCGGAGCGTGCGTTTGCAACAGGGCGCTCGCGGCCGGGCCAGGCCTGGTTCGGCAGAAAGAGCGACATTTCGTGCAGAACGATCCGGATAGAAGCGACATTGCGGCGGCGGCCAGCGGGGCCCCTCTCCTGTCCCTGATCGCCTCGGGCCGGGCGCAGTCCCGCGCCGAGCTGATCGACCGCACCGGACTCTCCCGCACCACCGTCACCCAGCGCCTCAACGCGCTGATCGCGGCCGGCCTGGTCGACGAGGCGCCGAAGACCCTGCCGAGCGGCGGCCGGCCAACCCGGGTGCTGGAAATGAACACCGGCTTCGGCGTCATCCTGGTCGCCGATGTCGGCGAGAGCATCCTCCGCACCGCCGTCACCACGCTGGAACCGGCGATCCTGGCCGAATCCACCTGCACGATCGACCTGAGCGACGGGCCGCTGCCCGTGCTGGAGCGGATCGCCGGGCAGTTTCTCTCCCTGCTCGACGGCATCGGCCGGCCGCGCAGCGACCTGCTGGCCGCCGGGCTCTGCCTGCCGGCACCGGTCGATTTCGGCGCCGGGCGCGTCTTCGGCCCTTCGATCCTGACCGGCTGGGACAATTTCGACATCCGCTCCTGGCTGGGCGACGCGATCGGCGCGCCGGTCGTGGTCGAGAACGACGTGAACCTGATGACGCTGTCGGAATCGCGCCGCTTCTGGCCCGAGGTCGAGCAGCTGCTGTTCATCAAGGCCGGCACCGGCATCGGCAGCGGCATCATCGCCGATGGCCGGCTCTATCGCGGCGCACAGGGAGCGGCCGGCGACATCGGCCACATCCAGCTCAATTCCGCTGACCCGCCGCTCTGCCGATGCGGCAAGCTGGGCTGCGTCGAGGCGCGGGCCGCCGGCTGGGCGCTCGCCCGCGACCTGCGTGCCAAGGGATTTGAGGCCGAGAACGCGCGCGACATCGTCGCCCTCGTCCACGCGAACCAGCCCGAGGCGATCCGCTGCGTGCGCGAGGCGGGCCGCGTGCTGGGCGAAGTGACGGCGGACGTCGTCAGCGTGCTCAACCCCAGCACGATCGTGATCGGCGGCACGCTTTCCGGCGCAGCAGACCATC
Organism: Kaistia sp. UC242_56; assembly: GCF_044452255.1. NCBI lineage: Bacteria > Pseudomonadati > Pseudomonadota > Alphaproteobacteria > Hyphomicrobiales > Kaistiaceae > Kaistia > Kaistia sp. UC242_56. The sequence continues at coordinate 1,455,390 of NZ_JBIOAN010000002.1, read as the reverse complement.
TTCTGTCCGGCGTGCGCCAGTTGGTCTTCGAACGCTCTTTGCCGCTCGCCACGCGCGAACTGCAGATCGTGCGGGCGAAATCGGACGGCAATGGCGGCATTCTCGGCGCCGCGCAGCTGGCGATCGACACCATTCTCCGGCCCGAGACGATCGAGGGCGTGATCGTCAAGCACGCCCGCTTCGCCCGTCGATAGAGGCGATCGGTCGGGAGTGCCGGACGATCAGGCGCCGGCGGCCGGCATCACCGCGGCCATCCGCTCCAGGCAGCGCGACTGGTCCAGGGGCCGGCCCAGATCCTCGTAGCGGGCGGCGGCCTCCGCGAAGGCGGCGAGCGCCCGCACCTTGTTGGATTGCGCCTGCCGCTGGATGCCGCGCGCCTCCCACAGGGCGGCTGCCCACGGCCCGCCCTGCCACATGCCGGCGATGCGCTCGGCCTCGTTGAGGCGGCGATCGACCTGTTCCATCTCCCCGGCCTGGGTCAGCGCCACCGCCGAGGCGATGCGAAGGCCCATCGAACAGGGCTGGCAGGCGCCCGGCGTCAGCAGGCGGTCGCCGGTCAGGATCGCTTCCTCGACCTTCCCCGGCGTCGTCGCCGCCCGCACCGCCAGCGCCTGCAGGCGAAGCAGCAGATGGTTGGACAGCCAGGATTGCGTCGCGTCGCCCAGCGCCCGCTGGACCAGCCGGCTCGCCTGCCATTTCTGGCCACGCGCCAGCGCGATCTCGGCCAGGCGCTCCAGGACGAGGACCCGGCCCGACAGGGCATTGGCGCCGGCATGCAGGCGCTCGGCCTCGTTCAGATGCGTCTCTGCTTCGTCGAGATCGCCGGCGCAGCGGGCAATCTCGCCCAGGATCAGCCCGGCCAAGGCGCGGCCGGCGGCCGAGTCGGCATCCTCCGCGACGCACATCAGCTCCTGCGCCGATTGAGCGATCGCGGCGTGGCCCTTGGCGTCGCACAGGCAGAATTCGGCGAGGCACAGATGCCCATCGAAGACGGAGGGCACGAAATCGTCGCGGCTGCGCACCCATTCGGTGAATTCGCTGCGGAACAGTTCCGGCCAGCGGCCCTGCATGTGCGCGGTCAGTCCCAGCACGGCACCCGCCTCGCCGACCTCGCGGGCCAGCCCGCCATCCAGCGCCTGCGCGCGGGTTTCGCGCGCCAGCTCGGCCGCCTTGTCGAACTCGCCGCTCTGCAGATGCACCAGCGCCCAGGCGAGCGAAGCGCGGATGCGTTCCGCGGGCGATGCCGGCTCGGCGCCGGATAGCGCCAGCGCCCGCTCATAGAGCTCGATCGAGGCCTTGCTCGGGCCAACGCCCAGCTCGGCATGCAGCCGCTCGCGCAGCTGGTCGAACTGGCGGATCGCCTCGCCGCGATTGCCGGCGTCGAGCGCCGCCTGCATCAGCGCGCGCTGGGCCTCTTCATCGGTCGGGTCGAGCGCGATCAAGCGGCGCCAGAGCCGGCCCTTGCGCAGCACGGCGGCATAGAGTTGCTGCAATCGCTCGCGCGGGGCGTCCAGCCATTCGAGGAAGCGATCGTCGGGCAGCAGCACGCCGCCATAGAGATCGGCCGCCGCCTCGCATTCCGCCGGATCGCCGCTCCGCAGCGCCTGCTTCGCCGCCACCTCGAAACGCTCCATGTCGGTCTCGAGCTGCACCTCATCGGCAAAGGCGACGATCTCGCGGGTCACCGTGATCAGATCCTGCGTGCCCATGGCGCGGCGAGCAAAATGGATCGCCTTGCGCAGATTGGCGCCGGCCAGCTCGACGTCCTGGTCGGGCCAGAACGCCTCCATGATCTGCTCGCGATGGATACGGTGCTGCGGCGACACGGCCAGCAGCTTGATCAGGGCCGCCGCGCGATCCCGCTTCCAGGCGATCGATGGCACCTCTTCGCCATCAAGGCGGACGCCGAAGCGCCCCAGTAATTGAATGAAAAGCCGCACCCTGCATCCCCAGCCAGCCATAGATCCGGCGCCCCAGAGACTCGCCGCAACGCTTTTTACGTCGGGGAACGCTCGCGGAACAGCGCATTCATATCCTGCGCTCCTCGACACGTTCAACCAGGAAGGGAAACATCATGTCGCTTCGCATCAACGACCTCGCCCCGGACTTCACCGCCGAGACGACCCAGGGCCCGATCTCGTTTCACGAGTGGCTGGGCAAGGATTGGGGCATCCTGTTCTCGCACCCCAAGGACTACACGCCGGTCTGCACCACGGAGCTCGGCTACATGGCGCGGCTGAAGCCGGAATTCGACAAGCGCGGCGTCAAGATCATCGGGCTCAGCGTCGACCCCGTCGACAAGCACGCCGGCTGGGCCAGGGATATCGCCGAGACGCAGGGCATGGCCCCGAACTTCCCGATGATCGGCGATCCGACGCTCGCAGTCTCCAAGGCCTATGACATGCTGCCCGCCGCCGCCGGCGACACGTCGGACGGCCGCACCGCCGCCGACAACCAGACCGTCCGCAACGTCTACGTCATCGGGCCGGACAAGAAGATCAAGCTCGTGATCTCCTATCCGATGACCACCGGCCGCAACTTCGACGAGGTGCTCCGCGTCGTCGACTCGCTGCAGCTGACGGCCAAGCATCGCCTTGCCACACCGGTCAACTGGAAGCCGGGCGACGACGTGATCATCGCCGGCTCGGTCTCCAACGACGAGGCGAAGCAGCTTTATCCGCAGGGCTGGAAGGAGCCGAAGCCCTATATCCGCATCGTGCCGCAGCCCGTCCTGACCTAGGCGAACAAGGCGGGGACGGTTCGCCCGTCCCCGCCGCCCCTTTGCCAAGCCGGATGCCACAGGAAATCGCGGACATGATAGACTGTCGCCGCGTCCCGGCGTTCGGCGGAACATTCCCAACCGATGGAGCGGACCATGATCTTCCGGCAGCTGTTCGATAGCGTTTCCGGCACCTACACCTATCTGCTCGCCAGCCGGCCGGGCGGCGAAGCCCTGATCATCGATCCGGTGCTGGAAAAGGTCGATCGCTACCTGCAGCTGGTGCGCGAGCTCGACCTGAAGCTGGTCAAGGCGGTCGATACCCACCTGCACGCCGACCACATCACCGGCCTCGGCGCGCTGCGCGACCATACCCAGTGCATCACCGTCATGGGCGAGCAGACCAAGGCCGACGTCGTCGCCATGCGCGTCTCGGAGGGCGACCGGGTCACCATCGAGGGCCTGAGCCTCGATGTCCTCTACACGCCGGGCCACACCGACGATTCCTATTCCTATGTGATGGGCGGAAGGGTCTTCACCGGCGACACGCTGCTGATCCGCGGCACCGGACGCACCGATTTCCAGAACGGCGATCCCCGCGCGCAGTACGACTCGATCTTCAATAAGCTGCTGCGCCTGCCGGACGAGACGCTGCTCTACCCGGCGCATGACTATAAGGGCGACACGGTCTCCACCATCGGCGAGGAAAAGCGCTTCAACCCGCGTCTGCGGGTGAAGTCGATCGACGAATATGTCCAGTTGATGAACAGCCTGAACCTGCCCAACCCGAAGATGATGGACGTAGCCGTGCCGGCCAATGTCCATATCGGCCTTCACCAGGACGAGATCGCCCGCAAGGGCTGGGCCGTGTCGGCGACGCAGGCGCTCGACCTGCGCGGCCGCACCGACGTGACGCTGGTCGACCTGCGCGAGAAGAGCGAGCGCGAGCGCCACGGCGTCATTCCCGGCTCGATCCATGCGCCCTACCCGGCCCTGCAGGAAAACCTCGACGCCGGAGGCCTGCTGCATGCGCTGGCCGTCTCCGCCGGCAAGCGGATCGTATTCTACTGCGCCTTCGGCGAACGCTCGGCCATGGCGGTGCAGGCGGCCCAGGATACCGGGCTGAAGACGGCCTGCCACATCGAGGGCGGCATCGACGCCTGGAAGAAGGCCGGCGGCCCCGTCGCGTCCTGAGGCGCGTGGGCGCACACCGCATTTAGCAAAAATCGGGACGGGGGTTTTCCCCGTTCGTGTGAGCCCTAAGTCCCCTTCGGCGGCGCCTGGGGATCGGGACCCTTGCCGCTGCATTGACCAGCCATGTTCCCTCCCCGGCGGCGCTCTGTCCCGAGGCGGGCTCATACTCAAGTATGATTGGGACAACCCTACATAGAATGGTTCACGGGCGGGGTGTGTCCCATGCTGTCCCTGTCATCATCACCCAGCCGGCAGCGAGCCGGTTCCCAGAGATCCCAGCGGAGAGAGATCCATGAGCACGTTCCAGGTCAAAGACGGCACCACCATCTCCTACAAGGACTGGGGCACCGGCCAGCCCATCCTGTTCTCGCATGGCTGGCCGCTGGCCGGCGACGCCTGGGCGCCGCAGATGCTGTTCTTCGGCTCGCAGGGCTTTCGCGTCATCGCCCATGACCGTCGCGGCCATGGCCTCTCCGACCAGCCCTGGGACGGCAACAACATGGACCAGTATGCCGACGACCTGGCCGAACTGATCGAGGCGCTCGACCTGCGCGACGTCGTGCTGGTCGGACATTCGACCGGCGGCGGCGAGATCGCGCATTATGTCGGCCGACATGGCACCAGCCGCGTCGCCAAGATGGTGCTCGTCGGCGCCGTCCCGCCGCTGATGCTGAAGACCGAGGCCAACCCGGAAGGCACGCCGCTCGAAGCGTTCGACGGCATCCGCAAGGGTACCGCCGGCGACCGCTCGCAGTTCTTCAAGGACTTGTCGATGCCGTTCTACGGCTTCAACAAGGAAGGCGCCAAGGTCAATGAAGGCCTGCGCGAGAACTTCTGGCGGCTCGGCATGATGGGCAGCATCAAGGGCGAATATGACTGCATCCGCGAGTTCTCCGAGGTCGACTACACCGAGGACCTGAAGAAGATCGACAAGCCGACGCTGGTCATCCATGGCGATGCCGACCAGATCGTGCCGATCGCGGCCGCCGGCCTGAAGACCGCCAAGATCGTCAAGGGCGCCGAGCTCAAGGTCTATCCGGGCGCGCCGCATGGCCTCGCCGAGACCGAGGCCGACAGGTTCAACGCCGACGTCCTGGCCTTCATCCGCGCCTAGGCCAGGCCTTGAGGGCGCCGCGTCCCCCCGCGCGGCGCCCTCGTCTCTTCCCGTCCTTTTGCCAACCGCCCACCTGGAGATGAACCATGTCGATGCAGTGCCATCACGTTGACACCATCCGGACCGTCACCCCCGGCAGCAAGGGTTGCGAGGAGTGCCTGAAGATCGGCCAGGAATGGGTGCATCTGCGGCTTTGCCGGCAATGCGGCCATGTCGGCTGCTGCGACGACTCGCCCGGCCGCCACGCGACGGCGCATTTCCACGCCACCCGCCACCCGATCATCGAAGGCTACGATCCGCCGGAAGGCTGGGGCTGGTGCTATGTCGACGAGGTCATGGTGACGCTGCCCAACCAGACCCCGCAGGTCGGGCCGATCCCGCGCTATTACTGACGCCGGCTTCCGGCGCCTTTTCCCTGCAATCCGGCGCGAAACAGCGCCCTCGCCTCATGAGGATGCCATGGCCAGCTTGCGGGATGCGCAAATGTTTCCGGTGCTCTCGCCGGCGCAGGTGGCGATGGCAAAACGCTTCGCCAGCACGCTGGTGCCGCGTTTCGCCGCGGGGGCGCCCATCTTCGCCATCGGGGCGCACAACGTCCCGACCTGGCTTGTTCTCGAAGGCTCGCTCGAAGTCTTCAGCCGCTCCGGATTTTCCGGCGACACCGTCATCACGACGCATGAGGCCGGCCAGTTCTCCGGCGAGATCAGCCAGCTTGCCGGCCGGCCTGCGCTGGCCGGCGGCCGCGCCGGTCCCGAGGGCTGCCTCGCCATCCCCTTCGACGCCGCGCATCTGCGCGCGCTGGTGATCGGCTCCGCCGAGATCGGCGAGATCATCATGCGGGCCTTCATCCTGCGCCGTGTTGCCCTGATCGACGCCGGCAGCGGCGGCCCCGTGCTGATCGGCGCGCCGGACGCGCCCGAGATCGTCCACCTGCGCGGCTTCCTTACCCGCAACGGCTATCCCCATGTCGTGCTCGACGCGTCGCTCGATGCGGAAGGCCGCGCGCTGGTCGAACATCTGGGCGTGCAGCCCTCCGAACTGCCCCTGATGGTCTGCCCGGCGGGCACGGTGCTTCGCCGTCCCAGCGATATCGAGGTTGGGCTCTGCCTCGGCATCACGCCCGCGCTCGATCCCGCAAAACTCTATGACGTCGCGATCGTCGGCGCCGGTCCGTCCGGCCTCGCCGCCGCCGTCTATGCCGCCTCCGAAGGCTTGAGCGTCCTCGTGCTCGACGAGCGCGCCATCGGCGGACAGGCCGGCGCTTCGGCGCGGATCGAGAACTATCTCGGCTTTCCCGCCGGCATATCCGGCCAGGCGCTGGCCAGCAGCGCCTTCGACCAGGCGCTCAAGTTCGGCGCTGAGATCGCCGTCCCGCTCGCCGTCGCAAGGCTCGATTGCCCGGATCCCTCGGATATCGGCACGGCGCCCCTGCGGCTGACGCTGACCGATGGCCGCGAGATCCAGGCCCATACGGTCGTCATCGCTTCGGGCGCGCGCTACCGCCGCCCGGCCATTGCCAACCTCTCCGATTTCGAGGGCGCCGGCGTCGCCTACTGGGCCTCGCCGATCGAGGCCAAGCTCTGCGAGGGCGAGGAGATCGCCCTGGTGGGCGGCGGCAATTCGGCCGGACAGGCCGTTGCCTTCCTGGCGCCAGGCGTAAAACGCCTGCACCTGATCGTCCGCCGCGACGGCCTTGAAGCGACCATGTCGCGCTATCTCATCGACCGCATCGCCGCGCTGCCGAATGTCGAACTGCACGCGGAATGCGAGATCACCGAGCTGGATGGCGACCGGGAATCCGGTCTGACGGCGGCAGTGATCCATAATCGCCTGACCGGCACCTATGACCGCCGCCCGCTGCGGCATCTGTTCCTGTTCATCGGCGCGGATCCGAACGCGGCCTGGATCGAGGACTGCGTCGAGCGCGACGGGCATGGCTTCGTTCGGACCGGCGCCGATGTCGGCACCCGGCAGACCGCGCCCGACCGCACGGCCTATCCGCTGGAAACCAGCCTGCCGGGCGTGTTCGCGATCGGCGATGTCCGCTCGGGCTCGACCAAGCGCATCGCAGCAGCGGTTGGCGAGGGCGCGGCCGTGGTGGCGCAGATCCATGCCGTGCTGGCAGCCAAGGCCCAGCGCACCGGAACGGCCTGAGGGTCACGCAGCGCGCGTCAGTCCTGACACAACCCCCGCAAACGAAAAGGCCCGCGACATGCGGGCCTTTTCGTTTGCGGGGGTTGTGTCAGGCGACCAGCGCCATCTCGATGCAATCGATCAGCGCCTGGCCTTCAAAGGGCTTGCCGAGGAAGCCGATCGCGCCGGCGGCCATGACGCGGTCGCGGATGCGATCATCCGGGAAGGCGGTGATGAAGATCACCGGCGTGGTGTCGCCGCGCTCGCGCAGGATCTGCGACAGCTCGACGCCGCCGATACCGTCCATCTGGACATCGGTGATCAGGCAGTCGATCGGCTGGACGCCAAGCGCCGCCAGATAGTCCTCGGCCGAGGGAAAGGTGGTCGCCTTCATGCCGAGCGAGCGGACAAGGCTCTCGGTGGCGACACGGACGGACGCATCATCGTCGACGATGGCTATGGATTTTACCTGAGACACTGCGGTTCCTTCGGGAGCGGCACACGCCCCATGCGCCCGGTTTCATGCTTCCAAAATGCACCCTGCAGCGTCGGATTGGAATCATACTGAAGTTTAGCCGGGCTGGTTTTCGAGCCCGGGCTGGAGCGCCTGATACATCTTCACCAGCTCGGCCAGCGAGCGCGCCGCCATCTTCTCCATGACATGGCCGCGATGGATCTTGACCGTGATCTCGCTGACGCCGAGCTTGCCCGCGACCTGCTTGTTCATCAGCCCTGTGGTGACCAGCGCCAGCACCTCGCGCTCGCGCGCCGTCAGCGTGCCGTAGCGCTGCCGGAGCGTGGAAAGCTGCGCGTCGCTGGCGCGGCGCAATCTGTCATTCGCAAGGGCGCTCGAGACGGCGTCGAGCATGTCCTGGTCGCGAAACGGCTTGATCAGGAAGTCGAGCGCGCCAGCCTTCATCGCCCGCACCGACATCGGCACGTCGCCATGGCCGGTCATGAAGACGATCGGGATGTTGTTGCCGAGCTTGGCCAACTGGCTCTGGAAATCGAGGCCGCTGACGCCCGGAAGTCGGATGTCGAGCACCAGGCAGCTTTCACTGTCGACCACGCCGCGAGCCAGGAACTCGGCCGGCGAGCCGAACAGCTCGACGCGCATGCCGACCGAGCGGAACAGGCTGCCCAGCGCCTCGCGCAGCGATGCGTCGTCATCGACGACGAAGACCAGGGGAGCGATATCGGCCATTACGCGGCCTCCTTGTCGGCGGGAAGGCTGAATTCGAAGCTGGCGCCGCCAGACGCCGGCGAACTGGCGCGCAGGCGTCCGCCATGCGCCTCGACGATCGAGCGGCAAATCGAAAGGCCCATGCCCATCCCCTCCGGCTTGGTGGTGAAGAAGGCGGCGAAGAGGCGCGCCTCGTCGGCGGGCTCGAAGCCCGGTCCGGTGTCGGTGATCTCCAGCACGACGCCGTCTTCGCCCGCCCGGGAGAGGATGGCAAGCTGGCGGTAGCCGACCGGCATGGCGCCCATCGCCTGGATGGCATTGACGATCAGGTTGATGATCACCTGCTGCAACTGCACACGGTCACCCGAAATCCGGCCGAGCCCGTCAGCCAGCGACAGCCGCAACGCGACATGCTGGGACGCGATCTCGCGCTGGACCAGGGTGAGCGTATCCTGCACGAGCTCGTTGATGTCGACGGAGGTCGGCTGCGGCGTGGCCTTGCTGGAAAGCGCGCGCAGCCGCTTGATGACCTCGCTGGCGCGCCGCGCATCGGCGATCATCCGCTCGATCGAGGCAGAGACCTCGCCGAGATCCGGCTCCGGCCGCCGCAGCCAGCGCAGCCCCGCCTCGCCATTGGTGACGACGCCGGCAAGCGGCTGGTTGACCTCATGCGCGATCGACACGGTCAATTCGCCGAGCGTCGCGACGCGGGAGACATGCGCCAGTTCCGCCTGCGCCTGGTGCAGGCCGTTCTCCGCCTCCAGGCGCGCCGTGACGTCCATGATGCTGACCAGCACGACGTCGAGCGCGCGCCGATCGGTGGGCATCGCCACCGTGTAGAGGACGTTCAGGCGCTTGCCGTCGATCGCCTCCATGACGCCCTCGGACTCGAAATTGGTCCGGCCGTTCCAGATCGCGTCGAGCATTCGCAGGATCGACGGCTCCATCTCCTTGGGCGTCAGGTCCGGCAGCCTCTCGCGAAAGGCTTCGAGATTTGGCGCCTTGAAGGTGGAGAAGGTGGTGTCGTTGGCATTGACCAGCTTCATCAGGCCGAGCGCTTCGCGAACGAAGTTCGGATCGTCCCGGACGATGTCGTCGATGCTGCGCGCGCCATCGGAGCGCATGGAATCGAGCCGCGCCTTGAGTGCGGAGAAATCCATTTCCAGAATGGCAACGCCTGTCGAGCGGAAGATGGTGCGATAGCGCCGCTCGCTTTCGCCGATGATGGCGATCGTCGCGGCGAGCCGCAGCGCCAGTATGGTGGTAATGACGATGGCTGCGAGGCTGACAAGGGCTCGGGCAACCGCGCCCGACTCCATCCCAGCGCCATGGGTCACGACGAAGCTGATCAGCGTCAAAAGAATGCAGATCGCCGCCACCGCCAGCGTGCCGCGCCGGCCCGTGAAATTGAGCGACAGCAGCACCACGGCGACATAGAGCACCGCGATCGCCACATCGAACTGCGTCAGCGTGTCGAACAGGAAAATCGCCGCGGCGAGGACGATCGCAGCGATAAGCGAATAGCGTGACATGAGTCCCCCGACCGGTAGTTGCGGCATGGCAATATCAGATCCGCGCGCCGTCATGCAGGAAACTCGCCATGACGGGTCGCCTGACCCAGCACCACCGCAATACCGATCACGATCGCGACTGCGAAAACAAGACAGCCGAGCCCGACCGCCTTGAAAGCGAGGCCGCCGACCGCCACGCCCACCAGAAAGCCCAGCATGACAAGCCCTGTATCGGCCATTCCCGGCGCCACGCGGCGGCGCATCAGGCTGTCGGCCAGGTCGATCGACAATTGCGTGGTGTTGGTGGTCATGACGTTGCTGGATCCATAGCCCGGCAGCAGCAGATGCGCGGCCGCGCTCTGCACGCCCATGGCACTCAAGCCAAACAGGGCGGCCAGGGTCAACAGCCCGGCCGGACTGCCCATCACACCGTAAAGAGCCAGCACGCTCAGCAGCGCCGCCTCGATGCAGAGCGCGGTGACCAGCGCCTGGCGGGCCCCGCTGCCATAGGCGCGAACGACGACGGTCGTCGCCATGCCGGCGAGCAGGAACACCGGGATAGCCAGAACCTTCAGGACAAAGCCGGCATTGCCCTGGACGAGTTCGGAGCCGGCGACGACGAAGCTGCCGGTGACCTGGGCGACGAACAGCCCTGAGAACGCCAGGAACGTGCAGGCATCGACGAAGCCGGCCACGAAGGCCAGCGTGGTCGGCAGGGCGTGCCCCGGTTTGAAGGCCGGCACAGACACGGCCGGCAGCGCCATCTTCGACGTCATCTGCTTCTCGCTTTCCCGGCTTGCGTGAACGGCCTCCGGCGCGCTTCGCGTCGAGGAGGCAAGCGCCCTGGCTGGGACGGGCGCGGCGCGGACCTTAGCCGGGGCGGTCGCCGGCCGTCGCTTATACGCAGGTATGAACCAACCGAAACCACCATCCGATATTGCCGGAGGGAGGCTCCGGTCTAGATTTGCTCATCGACCGACCGGCCCAGGAGGGGGAGCAATCATGACAACGGAAACCAGATCCCGACACACGATTTCGCTGGCGGGCCAGAAGCCCCGCTTCGAGGGCCCGAGAGGCTCCATCACCCACATGGATGTGACGGACCTGCCGATCCTGCGCCGGCTTTCCATCCGGCGGCTGCTGCTGGCGCCGCTCGGCCTGCGCGAACCGCACTGGCACGCCAATGCCCATGAATTGGGCTACTGCGTGCATGGCGAAGCGCTGATCACCATCGCCGGCAACCACGCCGAGCGCGAGAGCTTCGTGGTCCAGGCCGGCGAGATGTTCTTCGTCCCCTCCGGCGCCATGCACAGCATCGAGAATATCGGCACCGGGCCGGCCGAGTTCGTGCTCGCCTTCTCGCATGAGAAGCCCGAGGATTTCGGCATCAAGGCGGCCTTCGGGGCGATGTCCGACGCCGTGCTGGGCAACACCTACGACCTGCCCGCCGCCGCCTTCACGCCGTTCGACCGGCAGGTCGCGGGAAGCGAGATCCTCGAACTCCCCGCCCATCGGGCGATCGAGGACGAAGCCCGCCACGTCAATCCCTACAAGTATAGTGTCGAGGCCACGCCGCCGCAGATCGACTATCCGGCCGGCAACGCCCACACCACCAAGGCAGCCCTCTGGCCGGCGCTGCGCGATATCGCAATGTTCTCGGTGACGATCACCCAGCAGGGCATGCGCGAGCCGCACTGGCACCCGGAAACGGCGGAGATGGGCTATGTGCTCACCGGCCAGGCGCGGATGACGATCCTCAATCCCGACGGCCAGACCGACACTTACCTGATCGGTCCCGGCGACGCCTATTTCATTCCCGCCGCCTATCCGCACCACATCGAGAATGTCGGCGAGGGCAATGTGCACCTCCTGATCTTTTTCGATCAGGTCTCGCCCGGTGACGTCGGTTATCGCTCGCTGATCAACGTCTATCCGCGCGCCGTGCTGGCCGCCGCCTTCGGCATTCCCGAGGCCGAGTTGCCGGAATTCCCCTTCACGGAAATCGACCCGCTGCTGGTGCCGCGGCCCAACCCGCTCGACCCCGTCCTCTGAAACCTCCCCTGCCCCAACCGACCTTCAACCCAAGGAAATCCGCTATGACCACCCGCAACGCCCTCCGTACCCCGACCGATCTCGGCGAGAATGCCACCAAGGACATCTCGGCCGCCCTGTCGGGCCTGCTGGCCGATACCTTCGCGCTTTACCTCAAGACCAAGAACTTCCATTGGCACATGTCGGGGCCGCACTTCCGCGACTATCACCTGATGCTCGACGACCAGGGCGACCAGATCTTCGCGATGACCGATGCGATCGCCGAGCGCGCCCGCAAGCTGGGCGGCACGACGATCCGCTCGATCGGCCATATCGCCCGCCTGCAGCGCATTCCCGACAATGACGCCGAGTTCGTCACACCTGAGGACATGATCGCGGAACTGGCAAGCGACAACCGCGAGCTGGTCGGCTTCCTGCGCTCGACCCATGCAACGGCCGAGGAACATAACGACGTCGCCACCACCAGCCTGATCGAAGTCTGGATCGACGAAACCGAGCGCCGCAGCTGGTTCCTGTTCGAGATCACCCGCAACGTCTGATCGGCTGCCTCCAAAAAGCAGAAAGCGCGCCCGGCCTCCCCACGGGCGCGCTTTTCTTTTTAGCGCATCGTCGGCATCACGAAGTCGGCGCCGGCGCGGATGCCGGTAGGCCAGCGGCTGGTGATGGTCTTGAGCTTCGTATAGAAGCGCACGCCCTCCGGCCCGTGCATGTGATGATCGCCGAACAGTGACGCCTTCCAGCCGCCGAAGGAATGGAACGCCATCGGCACGGGGATCGGCACGTTGATGCCGATCATGCCGACCTGGATCTGGTGCGCGAACTCGCGCGCGGCGTCGCCGTCGCGGGTGAAGATCGCGGTGCCGTTGCCGAACTCGTGCTCGTTGATCCACTTGGCGGCCGTCGCATAATCGGGCGCGCGGGCCACGGCCAGCACCGGCCCGAAAATCTCTTCCTTGTAGATCTTCATGTCGGTGGTGACGTTGTCGAACAGCGTCCCGCCGATGAAATAGCCGTCCTCATAGCCCTGGCGCTTGAAATCGCGGCCATCCACGACGAGCGTGGCGCCTTCGGCGACGCCGGCATCGACATAGCCGCGCACCTTGGCGAGATGCTGGGAGGTGACCAGCGGCCCCATCTCGGCCTCGGGATCGGTGCCCGGCCCGATATTGAGCGCGCGCACCTTGGGCTCCAGCTTGGCCATCAGCGCGTCGGCCGTCTTCTCGCCGATCGGCACCGCCACCGAGATTGCCATGCAGCGCTCACCGGCGGAGCCATAGGCCGCCCCCATCAGTGCATCGACCGCCTGGTCGAGATCGGCGTCCGGCATGATGATCATGTGGTTCTTGGCGCCGCCCAGCGCCTGGCAGCGCTTTCCGGTCCGCGCCGCCGTCTCATAGATGTAGCGCGCGATCGGGGTCGAGCCGACGAAGCTCACCGCCGAGATGTCCGGGTCGAACAGGATGGCGTCGACCGCCTCCTTGTCGCCGTGCACAACGCTGAAAACGCCGTCCGGCAGGCCCGCTTCCTTCAGCCATTCGGCGACCAACAGCGAGGCCGAGGGGTCCCGCTCCGACGGCTTCAGGATGAAGCAGTTGCCGCAGGCGAGCGCGACCGGGAACATCCACATCGGCACCATGGCCGGGAAGTTGAACGGCGTGATGCCGGCGACGATGCCGAGCGGCTGGCGCAGCGAATGGCTATCGACGCGGGTGCCGACATTCTCGGTGACCTCACCCTTCAGCAACTGGGGCGCCGAGGTCGCGAACTCCACCACCTCCATGCCGCGCTGGATCTCGCCCTTGGCGTCGGACAGCACCTTGCCATGCTCGGCGGTGATGACGGCCGCGAGCTCGTCGGTGCGGTCTTCGAGGATGCGCAGGAACTTGTTGAGGATGCGCGCGCGGCGAAGCGGCGTGGTCGCGACCCAGCCGGGCAGCGCCTTGCGCGCCCCGGCGACCGCCTCGCGCACCTCGTCGGCCGAGGCGAGCGGCACCAGGCCCGTCTGCTCGCCGGTCGCCGGATTATAGACGGGGGCCGTGCGGCCGCTGCGCCCGGCGACAAGGCCGCCGCCGATGAAATGGGAAATCTGGTTCGGCATGTCGCCCTCCACGAGCCGGGTTTCGATCTGGGGCTTATGAACCTCGCAGAATTGCACAGCAATCGCGACAATTGCAGTTCCGTTGTGCGGAAATTATAGTCCTGATATGGATTGGGATCGCATTCGCATCTTCCTCGCCGTCGCGCGCACCGGCCAGCTGGCCGGCGCCGCCAGGCGCCTTGGCCTCAACCACGCGACGGTCGGCCGCCAGCTGACGGCGCTGGAGGAAGAGCTTTCGACCAAGCTGGTCGAGCGGCAGACCAATGGCTGTGTCCTGACGCCGGCCGGCGAGGCACTGCTTTCGACGGCAGAACGGGTCGAATCCGAATTCCTGCAGCTCGAGGCCGAACTTTCCGGCACGGCGGAGGCGATCAGCGGCGCGGTCCGCGTCGGCGCGCCGGACGGGCTCGGCAATTATTTCCTCGCCGGGGCGCTGGGCGGCATGGCGGCGCGCTATCCCGACCTCGTGATCCAGCTGGTGCCGCTGCCTCGAACCTTCTCGCTGTCCCGCCGCGAAGCCGACATCGTCATCACGCTCGACCGGCCCAAGCAGGGACGCATGCTGGTGCAGAAGCTGACCGACTACACGCTCAGCGTCTACGCCTCGGAGCGCTACCTGGCCGAGACGGGGCCGATCGAACAGGAGGCCGATCTCGCCGGCCGGCTGTTCGTCACGCATGTCGAGGACTTCGTCTATAGCCGCGCGCTCGACTATGCCGACCGGCTCGGCCAGCTGATGCATCGCCGCTTCGAATGCGGCAGCGTGATGGGCCAGATGGAGGCGGTACGCGCCGGCCATGGCATCGGCATCCTGCACGATTACGCCGCGCAGCGCTTCCCGGAGCTGAAGCGCCTGCTGCCGGAGATCCGCTTCACCCGCAATTACTGGCTGATATCGCACCCCGACACGCACCGGCTGCGCCGGGTCGCCGAGGTGCAACGCCACATCGTCGCCAGCGTCCGCGCCGCACGCCGCGAATTCGAGGCGGCGTAAGCCCGTTTCAGGCGGGGCGCCAGTCGATGGCGAGTTCCTCGCGAAACGCGAAGCGCACGAGGTGGCGCACCACGACATCCTGCAATTGCGGCATCTCACTACCGTCCGGCGCGGCCAGCGTCAGGGTCAGCACGCCGTCTGCCGCGGCCAGCTGGCAGGTGCCGATCGAGAAATCGATCTGCCCCGCCGTCTCGTCGAAGGTGACGGGAAGCTTATGCGCGAAGTGCTTGCAGAGCTGCTGCAGGTAGCGGCTCGCATGCTCCGTCGCCACGGTGGCGACGGCGGTCTGCGGGTTCGGACTGGTATCGGCCATCAGCTGCGCTCCACCGTCTGGGCGGCCGCGTCGAGGGCGGCGGCGATGGCTTCGGCGGCGGCGGCGTCGATCGAGCCGCGCTGGATGCGAAGCCGCAGGGCGAGCTTGAGGTTTTCCATGGCGCGGATCATCGGCGCGGGAACCGCCTCGCTCCCTTCCCGGCCGACCGGACCGACGCGGGCCAGGAGCTCATCCGCCGCGGCGCGATTGGCCGCGAGGAAGGCCTCGCCCTCGGCGGTAATGCGATAGCGCTTGCGGCCGGCCTCGACCGGTTCAATCGCGGCATAGCCCATGTCGTCGAGCCAGGCGAGCGTCGGATAGATCACGCCGGGGCTGGGCGTATAGCTGCCGCCGAAGCGTTCCTCGATCGCCTTGATCAGCTCGTAGCCATGCCAGGGCCTCTCGGCGATCATCGCCAGCAGCAGCAGGCGCAGCTCGCCATAATCGAACAGGCGGCCACCGCCATGGCGCCCGCCGCCGCGGCCATGCGGGCCGCGACGACCGTGATCCGAATGCGGATGGAAGTGGGGGTGAAAGCGGTGATGCCCCGAGAAATCCTCATGGGCGGCGAAGGGACGGCCGTGGCCGTCATGGGTGTGTCTGTGTTTCATGAAGCCGATATAGATCTCGATATATCTCAAATCAAGATATATCGAGAAATATCTCGCTTGTATCGAAACTGCTTTCGAGGCCCTTGCCTTTTTGACTGGCGGATGCACCGTGCGATTGCACAAATCAAAGTCTGGTCGGACCAATTCCAAGCTGCCATGATCTCAAGCGAGCGCCACCGCGCTCCGAAAGATCGAATGGAAGCATGACGGCAGACATCAACAGCCAGGATATCGACACCGGTCTGACCGGACGCGGTTCCAGCGACCCATCCACCCCGAATGCCAGCCTGGCGCAACTTGCGGTCGTCAAGCTGCGCAAGATGATCGAGGATGGCGAACTGGTCGCCGGCGAGGCGCTGGTGGCGCAGCGCCAGCTGGCGCGCGAGCTCAATGTCAGCCGCGCCACCTTGCGCGAGGCGCTGTCGATCCTGGCGACCGTCGGGCTGGTTTCGATCGAACCCGGGCGCGGCACCTTCGTGCGCGACCCCCATGCGGTGGCGGAATCCGGCTCGGCGATGTCGTGGCGCTTCTCCGCCCGCTACAGCCCGGCCGAGGTCTACCAGGTGCGCTATATCGCTGAGAGCCAGGCGGCGCAGTTGGCAGCGATGACGCTGACCGCGCCGGAAATCGGCCTGCTCAAGGACAATCTGCAGGCCTTCCGCACGGCGGCGCGGCTGTTCGACGTCGACGCCTTCGCGCAGGTCGATTTCGAATTCCACGCCATGATCATGCGCTTCTCGCGCAACCGGCTGCTGTCGGACATCCATCACAGCTATGCCAGCGTGCTGATCGAGAGCACGCGGCTGCCGATCACCCGCGAAAAGCTCTGGGATCCCGTCGCCGAGCACGAGCGCGTGGTCGAGGCGCTGGTGATGAACGATCCCGAGGGCGCGGGCTACTATATGCGACGCCATCTGAGCCGCACGGCTCATCGCGTCGGCATCTCCATCGTTGAACTGGTCTGAAAGCGGGCGGCACGCCGCCCCGATGTTAAGCGGAAAGGAACGACATGCCGAAAGAGATCTTCGTATCCTACGGGATCGACGTCGACGCCGTAGCCGGCTGGCTTGGCTCCTATGGCGGCGAGGATAGCCCTTGCGACATCTCGCGCGGCGCCTTCGCCGGCCATATCGGCAGCGCCCGCCTGCTGCGGATGTTCGAGAAGTGGGGCATCCAGACCACCTGGTTCATCCCCGGCCACTCGATCGAGAGCTTCTGGACCGAGATGAAGGCCGTCGCCGACGCCGGCCACGAGATCGGCATGCATGGCTACAGCCATGAGAACCCGATCGCCATGACGCCCGAACAGGAAGAGGCGATCTTCGACAAATGCGTCGAGCTGATCACCAAGCTCTCCGGCAAGCCGCCGCGCGGCTACGTCGCGCCGTGGTGGGAGTTCGGCTCCAAGACCAACGAGCTGCTGAAGCAGAAGGGCATCAAGTACGATCATTCGCTGATGCACAACGACCATCACCCCTATTACGTGACGGTCGGCGATGAATGGACCAAGATCGACTACTCGAAGCATCCCTCGACCTGGATGAAGCCCTATGTCCAGGGCGAAGAGACCGACCTGATCGAGATCCCGGCCTCCTGGTATCTCGACGACCTGCCGCCGATGATGTTCATCAAGGCCTCGCCGAACAGCCACGGCTTCGTCAATCCGCGCGACATCGAGCAGATGTGGAAGGACCAGTTCGACTGGGTCTACGAGAATTACGATTACGCCGTCTTCCCGCTGACCATCCATCCCGACGTCTCGGGCAAGCCGCATGTGCTGAAGATGCATGAGCGGCTGTTCGAATACATGAAGGGCTTCGAGGGCGTGAAGTTCGTGACGATGGAAACCATCGCCGAGGATTTTGCCAAGCGCTTCCCGAAGAGTGGCACGGCGCGGCCGCAGTCCTGATCGAACGACAATCGGCGCGGCGGCGGTCTGCGGATCCCCGCCGCGCCCCACCCAAGGCCAGGGCCGGAAGGAACAGACGATGTGCGGATTGTGCGGCGCCTTTGGCGGCAGCGACCACTGGACCGGCGGCAGCGCGGCGACGGCGACCGGTCTGACTCCCGCGGCCGAACGACAGGCGCGCGCTCGCATCGCCAACCAGATCCTGAAGCCCTACGGCCTGACGCTGGACGAATGGGCCGGCCGCTTCACGCTGCGCGCCCGCAACGGCAAGACCGCGATCATCGACCATTTCGGCGCCATCTGGCCGGAAGCGGAAAGGCTCACCGGCCGGACCTTCGACCCGCTCGACCCGGCCGCCCTCGACCGGATGGAGGGAATTTCCTGATGACCGCCCCTGACGAAAGCGACGCGCGGATCACCGCCAATGTGCTGACCGGCTTTCTCGGCGCCGGCAAGACCTCGCTGCTGAAGCGCCTGCTCGCCCTCCCCTCGCTTTCCGGCACGGCGGTCATCATCAACGAATTCGGCGAGGTCGGGCTCGACCATCTCCTCGTCGAGGCGATCGACGACGACATCGTGCTTCTGAAGAGCGGCTGCATCTGCTGCAACATCCGCACCGATCTGAAGACCGCGCTGCTGTCGCTGTTCGAGCGCAGCCGCAGCGGCGAGATCCCGCGCTTTTCCCGCATCGCGATCGAGACCACTGGCATTGCCGACCCCGCGCCGATCGTGGCCACGCTCTCCGCCGATCCCATGCTGCGGCACCATTTTCGCGTCGGCAACATCGTCACGGTGGTCGACGTGCCGAACGGCCTGAGCAACCTCGACGCTTTCCCGGAATCGCAGCGTCAGGTCGCGGTCGCCGACCGGATCATCGTCTCCAAGAGCGACATCGCGCCGGCCGAGGCCACGGCCCGGCTGCGCGCCCGGCTCGAAACGTTGAACCCCGCGGCGGAAATCATCGAACTCTCGGAAGTCATGCAGCCGGACGAGGCGCTGTTCGTGCGCGACATCCACGACATTTCCGCACGTGGAGCGGAGGTAGCCCGCTGGCTGAAGGCTGAGAGCCACGCGCATGACCATCACGGCCACCATCATCATGGGCATGCGCACCCTGCGCACGAGCACGACATCAACCGGCACGGCGACATCCGCGCCTTTGTGCTGACCGGCGACGCGCCGATCTCCTGGGCGCGCTTCGGGCTCTGGCTGTCGATGCTGCTCAACCGGCATGGTGGCGAGATCTTGCGGCTGAAGGGCCTGCTCGACATCGAGGGCAATGACAGCCCGGTCGTCATCCAGGGCGTGCAGCACCTGATCCACAAGCCGATGCATCTCGACCGCTGGCCGGACGGCGTCACCGGCACGCATCTCGTGGTGATCGCCAGGGGGCTCGACCCGGCCCTGGTCGAGCGTTCGTTCCGCGCCTTCAACGGCCTGGCGCCGCTGGCGGCAGGGCTTGCGAAGAGCGCGTGAGGACGGGCTTTCACGAAGCACCCATCTCAACATGCTGAGGAGGCCCGAAGGGCCGTCTCGAAGCACGCACGACGTCTGCCCATCGGCCCTGCGTCCTTCGAGGCTTCGCTGCGCGAAGCGCCTCAGGATGTTGGAGATTGGGCACTGCAGGCCTGCCGGCGTGGAGCCCCGCACGTAAAGCTGGCGCGGTCGTCATCCCGGCGGAGGCCGGGATCCAGACACGCTGGCGCGTGGCCGCTAGGCTGAGCCCCTCTTGCCAGCGCCGGTGTCTATGGGCCCCGGCCTTCGCCGGGGCGACGACTGCCCCCTACCCGCCCAGCAGTTCAAACTCCGCGCGGATCTCTTCCCGGTCCAGCCCCAGGCCCAGCAGCACCGAGGCGAGGATGCGGGCCTTGATGCCGGTCAGGTCGCCGGCAAAGATCACCCCGGCGCGCTCCAGATCCTTGCCGCCGCCATTGCCGTAGATCGGCTTGACGCGGCCTTCCGGGCAGCGCGACGTGACGATGACGGGGATGCCGGTTTCGGCCAGTTCCTCGACGGCTCGTGTAACGGCCGGCGTGGCGTTGCCGCGGCCGAATCCTTCCAGCACGATCGCCTTGGCGCCGCTCGATGCCGCAAAGCGGATGGCGCGGTCGGAGGCGCCCATCACCATCTTGATCAGCTCGACATCCGTCTCGACCCGCTCGGCGGAATAGGCCTTGCGCAGCAACGGCTTGCGCTGAACGAGGACGCGCTCGCCATCGACCTCGCCCAGCTTGCCATGCTCGCCGGAGCGGAAGGTGTCGACGCGCGAGGTGTGGGTCTTGGTGACGTCGCGGGCGGCGTGGAAATCCTGCTCGAAGGCGATCACGACGCCAAGACCGCGCGCGGCCGGGCTAGCGGCGATGCGGATCGCCGCGGCGATGTTGCGCGGGCCGTCCGTATCGGGCTCGTCGGCGCTCCGCTGCGCGCCGGTGAAGACGACCGGCTTGTCGCTGGCGACGAGAAGATCGGCCATCCAGGCGCTCTCCTCCATCGTGTCGGTGCCATGGGTGACGACGACGCCGCCGCAGGCGGGATCGGCAAGATGCTCGGCGATCCGCTTCGCCAGGCCGAAGGCGAGCGGCAGGTCGATTGCGTAGCTGCCGACATTGCAGAATTCGTCGATCGTGAGCCCGATCCCCTCCAGCGGATCCTGCAGCGTTTCGCGCAGGTCGGCGCCGGAAACGCTGGCGACGACATCGCGGCCGTCGGCGGCGAGCCGGGAGGCGATAGTGCCGCCGGTCGTGATCAGGGAGATCTGGGACATGGAAACCAACTCCATTCGCGCGAGGCGCGAAAAGGATCCCGGAACGGGGGCATTCCGGACGGATCCTGCAGGGAATGAGGAAGGACGCCGACCGCCGCCAGGGCGACCGGCGACCGGATTTTCAGTAGCGGCCGACGAGCAGTCCGCCGTCGACGACGATGACCTGGCCGGTGATATAGCGCGAACCGGGCGAGGCGAGGAAGAGGATGACGTCGGCAATGTCTTCCGGCTCGCCGACGCGGCCCATCGGGATGAAGGACGCCGCCTGCTCCAACCCCTCGGGGCCGAGCGAATGCTCCTTCGACAGAGCCTGCGCAGTGCGGATATAGCCGGGCGCGATGCCGTTGACGCGGACGCCGTCCGGGGCGAGCTCGACGCCAAGCCCCCGCACCAGGCCGACGACGCCGGACTTGGCGGCGGAATAGTGGACATGCTCATCCCAGCCATAGGCAACGCCCATGATCGAGGACAGCGCGACGATGGCGCCGGACTTGCGGCGGCGCATGCCGGGGGCGGCGGCGCGGATGATGCGCAGCACGCCCTTCAGGTCGACGTCGAGCGTGCGGTCCCACTGGTCGTCGGTGAGGTCGGCGAGCGGCACCTTCTTGGCGATGCCGGCATTGGCGATGATCGCGTCGATCTGGCCGAAGCGCGCCTCGACATCGGCGACCAGCGCATCGGTGCGCTCGGTCGAGGTGACGTCGAGAAACTGGAACTCGGCGCTGCCGCCCTCGGCGCGGATGCCCTCGGCGACGGCGTTGCCTTCCGCCTCGAGGACGTCGGTCACCACGACATGATAGCCGGCGCGGGCGAAGGTGAAGGCGGTGGCCCGGCCGATGCCGATGCCGGCGCCGGTGATGATGGCGATGGGCTGCGTCATGAAATATCCGTTCGTTACAGGGCGGCTGCGCCGTTCGGCACAGCGTAGGGCGAAAGCGAGCGCTTGAGGAAGCCGCCATCGCCGGGCTCACCGACGATCTCGCCATCCTGCATCACGACCTTGCCGCGCAGCACGGTCATGACCGGCCAGCCGGTGACCTCCAGCCCTTCATAGGGCGTGTAGTCGGCGCCGTGATGCATCAGCTCCTGCCGGATCGTCTCCTTGCGGTTGGGATCCCACAGCACGATGTCGGCGTCGAAGCCGGGCGCGATCGAGCCCTTCTTCGGATAGAGGCCATAGATCTTGGCGTGGTTGGTCGAGGTCAGCGCGACGAACTCGTTGACCGTGATGCGGCCCTCGACGACGCCCTTCTGGTAGAGGATCTGCAGCCGCGTCTCGACGCCAGGAATGCCGTTCGGCACCCAGCGGAACGAGGTACGCGCCTTCGGATTGAGCTTGCCCATCTCGCCTTCGTAGAAGAAGGGGCAATGGTCGGACGAGAAGGTCTGGAACACGCCGGTTCGGATGCCCTCCCAGATCGCGCCCCAGCTGGCATGGTCGCGCGGCGGCGGCGAGCAGACATATTTGCCGCCGCTCTCGTCCATGTTGAGGCCCTTCATGTCGTCGGCGGTGAGGGCGACATATTGCGGGCAGGTTTCGGCATAGACCTTAAGGCCCTTCTGCTGGGCCCAGCGGATCTGCTCCATCGGCTCGCGGCCGGAAACATGCACGACCATGATCGGGACGTCGGTCAGCTCGGCATGGCTGATGGCGCGGTGCGTCGCCTCGCGCTCGACCGATTGCGGCCGCGACACGCCGTGATAGTAGGGCGCCTTCTTGCCGGCCGCCTCGAGCTTCTCGGTCATGAAGCGGATCGCGTCATAGCCCTCGCAATGGACCATGACGAGCGCGCCGCAGCCGCGCGCGCAGTCGAACACCTCCAGCAGCTGCCGGTCGTTCAGCACCAGGTCGTCATAGGTCATGAAAACCTTGAACGACGAGTAGCCGTCATCGACCAGCGAGGGCAGTTCCTGGCCGAGCACGCTCGGGCTCGGGTCGGAAATGATCAGATGGAAGCCATAGTCGCAATAGGACTTGCCGTCGGCTTCCTTGTGATAGTCGACGACGCTGCTCCGGAGCGATGCGCCGCGCGGCTGCAGCGCGAACGGGATCACCGTCGTGTTGCCGCCGGCGATCGCCGAGCGCGTGCCGCTCTCGAAGCCGTCGGCCATGGCCGGGCCGCCAAAGGCCGGCTGCGCCAGGTGCACATGGCTGTCGATGCCGCCCGGCATGACCAGCAGGCCGGTGGCGTCGATGATGCGGTCGGCATCGTCGAGCTTTTCGGCGACGGCGATGATGCGGCCATCGCGGATGCCGACATCGGCGCGCAAAGTATCGGACGCGGTGACGACGGTGCCGCCGCGAATGACGAGATCATAGTCGCTCATGGAGCCCTCTTCCGGATCAGACGTTTCTTGAAGGCGACCGTCAGACCATCACGTCGCCGCCATTCGGCGACAGCGTCTGGCCGACATAGTAGGCGCCGGCGTCCGAGGCGAGCATCAGAATGGTAGGGGCGATTTCGGACACCTTGCCGAAACGGCCGATCGGCAGCTGCGCCTTCTTCATGTCGCGCCATTCCTGGCTGAGGCCGTTCAGCAGCGCGGTTTCGGTGGCGCCCGGCGCGATCGCGTTGACGGTGACGCCATGCGGCGCGCCCTCATAGGACAGCGCGCGGGTGAAGCCGACGAGGCCAGCCTTGGCGGCGCAATAATGCGCCAGGCCCGGCGCGCCCTTATAGGCGAGCTGCGAGGCGCAGTTGATCACCCGGCCATAGCCGCGCGCCAGCATGTCGCCGAAGAAATGGCGCGTGACCAGGAAGGTGCCGCGCAGATGCACGCCGAGCATCTGGTCCCAGTCGGCGACCGAGATATCGACAAAGGCCTTGTCGCCGCCAATGCCGGCGAGGTTGACGAGGATGTCGATCTGGCCGAGCTTTTCCTTGGCCCAGACGGCCATCGCGTCGACGGAGGCTTCCTCGGCGACGTTGCACTCGATCGCGTGGACCGTGTAGCCCTCGCCGGCCTGCCGGGCGACCAGCGCCTCGGCATTCTTCGCGTCGCCATAGTGGCAGAAGGCGACTTCGGCGCCGTAGCGGGCGAAGAGCTCGACCGTCTCGCCACCAATGCCGCGGCTGCCGCCGGTGACGAGGGCCTTGCGGCCTGCAAGCGAAAATTCGTTCATCAATGGGCTCCCGCATTCGGCTTCCGGCTGGCGATCCAGTCGGCATAGGACCTTATTCCGGCCTCGAGGTCGAAGCTCGGCGCATAGCCGAGATCGCGCTCGACGGCCGAGATATCGAAGCGCCGATGCACCTCGTCGACCGGATCGGCGCCGGGCTGCATCTCGATGTCGGCATCGGGAAGAACCGTCTTCACGATGTCGCCGATCTCCTGCAGCGTATGATAGGTGCCGCCGGTCACCGTATAGATGCGGCGCGGCAGGTCGGCGGCGTCGAGCGCCAGCAGAAGCGCGCCGGCCGCGTCGTCGACATGGATGTACTGGCGATGGAAATCGGCGCCGAACGGCACGCGCGTCGGCCGCCGGGCAAGCGCATCCTCGATCAGCGTGCGGATCATGCAGTCCGTCGTGCGGCCGGGTCCGTAGACCCAGGAGAGCCGCAGCGCCACCGCATCGACGCCGAACTGGCGGAAATAGGTCCAGACCAGCTGCTCACTCGCCGCTTTGCTCGCGCCATAGACCGTGGTCGGATAGAGCGGGACATCCTCGGGAACCGGCCCTTCCGGCGTGTTGCCATAGGCGCTGGTCGAGGAACAGAACACCATGCGCCGCATCTTATGCACGCGGGCCAGTTCCAGCATGTTGGCGGTGCCGACGATGTTGACCTGCACCATGGAATAGGGATTGTCGCGCGCCACCATCGGGCCGGAATAGGCGCCGCAATGGATGATCGCATCGACGTCGTGATCGGTGACGACGGCATGCAGGCGGTGGATGTCATTGACGTCGCAGGGGATGATGGGCTGGCCGTCGGCACTGCGATCGACCCGGTCGATCGCGACGACGGCGCGCCCCTGCTTCTCCAGCTTCTGGCGCACGACATTGCCGACCAGGCCGGCGGCGCCGGTAACGAGAACTGCCTTGTCGCTCATGCCGCGGCTCCTGCCAGACGTCGGGTCTCGGCCCGGTCGCGCTGCGCCGTGCCCTGTTCCACCGGCAGTTCGGCCGCCAGCAACGCCTTGGTGTAGTCTTCCTTCGCAGCAGAGAAGATCATCTCGGTATCGCCCTCCTCGACGATCTTGCCATAACGCATGACGGCGACGCGATGCGCCAGCGAGCGCACCGAATTGAGATCATGCGTGATGAACAGCGCCGACATGCCCATCTCCGCCTGCAGGTCGCGCACCAGGTCGATGATCTGGGCGCGGACGCGGATATCGAGCGCCGTGGTCGGCTCGTCGAAGACGACGAAATCCGGCCGGGTCGCCAGCGCGCGGGCGATGCCGACGCGCTTCTGCTCGCCGGCCGTCAGCTGGTGCGGATAGACCTCGGCGATACCGGCGGGGAGTTGCACCAGGTCGATGAGCTGGCGAACCCGCTTGTCAGTCGCGGCGCGGTCGAGCGTCGGATCGAGGCGCAGCGGTTCGGCGATCAGCGCCTTGACCGGCCAGCGCGGGTTGAGCGCAACATAGGGTTCCTGGAACACCATCTGGATGCGCCGGCGCATGGCGCGGAACTCGGCCGCCGGCATGGTGGTGATGTCGACGCCGTCGAAGGTGATGCCGCCGCCATCGCTCTCGAGCAGGCGCACGAGGCACTGCCCGACCGTCGTCTTGCCGGAGCCGCTCTCGCCGACCAGCGCCAGCGTCTCGCCGCGCTTGACCGAGAAGGACACGTCGTCGATCGCGCGCACCACGTCCTGCGTGCCGGCGATCGGGAACAGCTTGAGCAGGCGGCGCACGTCGAGCAGCGGCGTCTCGGGCTGCTTCTCGAGCGCGGGATCCTCGACCTTGGCGACCATCGGCGTCGGACGAACTCGCGCGGCATCGAGCAGCGCCTGGCCGTATTGTTCCTTCGGCGCGGCCAGGAACTTGCCGACCTCTTCCAGCTCGACGATCCGTCCCTCCTTCATGATCGCGACGCGGTCGCAATAATGCGCGACGATGCCGAGATCGTGGGTGATCAGCACGGCGCCGGCGCCCAGCTCGCGGCAGCGCTTGACCAGGAGGTCGAGCACCTGGACCTGGATCGTGGCGTCGAGGCCGAGCGTCGCGTCGTCGGCGAGCACCACGTCGGGCCCCGCAACCATCGCCATGGCGATGACGATGCGCTGCGCCATGCCGCCGGAAAGCTCGTGCGGATAGGCCTTGGCGCGGCGTTCCGGATTGACGATGCCGACCTGAACCATCAGGTCGACGGCCGCCTTCCACGCTTCCTTCTGGCTGCAATTGCGGTGGGCGCGGAGCACGCGGGCGATCTGCGCGCCGACCGTCTCGACCGGCGACAGCAAGGCCTTGGCATTGGTGCCGATCAGCGCGATGCGGCCGCCGCGGATCTTGCGCTGCTCCGCCTCGCTGATGCCAAGCACCGTCTCGCCCTCGAGGCGGATGTCGCCACTGGTGAAGCGGCCGCCCTCGGGCAGCAGGTTCAGCAGGCTGCGGGCGAGCAGCGACTTGCCGGCGCCGGTCTCGCCGACAATGCCGAGGATCTCGTCGCGGCCGAGGCTGAACGAAATGTTCGAAAGCGCCTGGCGCGTACCCTCGCCGAAATCGACCGAGAGATTGTCGACCTCGAGCAGAGCGGTGGAGTTGCGATCGCTCATCGGCGTTCCCTCGTGGTCGGGTCGGAAAGGTCCTTCACCATGTCGCCGAGCAGCGCAAAGCTGAGCACGGAGATGACGATGGCAAGGCCGGGGAACAGCGCCACCCACCAGACGCCGAGGATCATCTGCTGCGCGCCGGTCGAGACCATCAGGCCCCATTCCGGCGTCGGCATGCGCACGCCGGCACCGACGAAGGAGAGACCGGCGGTGAGCAGGATGGCGAGGCCGATGCTGATCGAGACCTGGACGATGGCCGGCGTCAAAGCGTTGGGCAGGATGTGGCGGAACATGATCGAGCCGTCCGTCGCCCCGCTGCAGCGCGCCGCGCTGACATAGGGCCGCTCGCGCAGCGACAGCACCTCGGCGCGGATGAGGCGGGCGAACATCGGGATGAACAGCACCGCCAGCACGATGGCGACGTTCCAGATCTCCTGCCCCATCACCGACACCAGCGCCATGCCGAGCACGAAGACCGGGAAGGACTGGATGAAATCGAACACGCGCATGACCAGCGCGCTCATCCAGTTGCGGTAGAAGCCGATCAGCAGCCCGATCGGCACGCCGACGACGAAGGCGAAGGCCACGGCGACGATGCTGATCAGCAGGTTGATGCGGGTGGCGTAGACGATGCGGGTATAGATATCCATGCCCGAGACGTCGGTGCCGAACCAGTGCGCGGCCGAGGGCGGCTGCAGCGACATCAGCGGATCAGCCTCCTCCGGCGAGTAGAAGGTGAGCCAGGGGGCGAACAGGATCGAGGCGATCTGGAGGGCCAGGAGCGTGAGCCCGACCATCGCGCCCGGATGCTTGGAGACGTAGCGGATGAAGCGGGTCATCAGACGCGAATCCTCGGATCTGCGAGTTCGTAGAGGATGTCCACCACCGTGTAGACGATCAGGATGAAGGCGGCGGCGACGAGGACGAAGCCCTGCAGCGCCGGATAGTCGCTGTTGACGACCGACTGCACGGCATACTGGCCGAGCCCGCCCCAGGCGAAGATCGTCTCGACGAGAACCGCCGCGCCCAGTAGGAAGCCGAACATGAAGCCGACCAGGGTGATGATCGGTGGCAGGCTGTTGCGCAGCGCGATGCGGCGGATCGTGCCTTCGGAGAGGCCGGAGGCGCGGGCATGGCGGATGAAGTCGCTGCGATAGATGTCGGCGAAGGTCGTCTTGGTCATCTTCATCAGCGCGCCGGCATTGACGATGGCGAGCGTGAGGACGGGCAGCGTCAGCCGTCCGAGCGAGGAGACGAAGGCGTTGAGGTCGCCGGCGATCAGGCTGTCGATGGTGTAGAAGCCCGTCACCGTATCCGGCGGCGACACGAAGGTGTCGATCCGGCCGAAGGGGGCCGGCGCCCAGCCGAGAATGTAAAAGAAGAAATAGATCAGCAGGAGGCCGACCCAGAAATCGGGAATGGCGCCGGCGGCGAGGCCGTAGACGCGGCTGCCGATATCGACGACGCCGCCGGCCCTGACGACAGAGATGATCGCCAACGTCACGCCGATCAGGATCGTCAGCAGCATCGCATAGGTGATCAGTTCCAGCGTCGCGGGGGCGCGCTCCAGAAGATCGGTCACGACCGGGTTCGAGGTGAAGATCGAAACCCCGAGATCGCCATGCAGCGCATTGCCGACATAATGGACGAACTGTTCCCACAGGCTGAGATTGAGGCCCAGCTTCTCGCGGAAGGCCGCGATCGTGTCGGGCGTCGCCATGTTGCCAAGCAGCAGCAGCGCCGGATCGCCGGGCAGCATGCGCACCAGCAGGAACGTCACCATCATGACGCCGAACATCTGCGGCACCAGCATCAGGAGCCGGCTGGTGATGATGCGCAACGGCCGGGGTATCGCCCGCCAGTAGACGCCAAGATTGGCAACAGCCACGGTCATCGGATCTTTCCTGTCTTCGCAACCGGAGAAGGAGATGCGGCCCCGCCGGGGGGCGAGGCCGCGCTGTTCGCTATTCCTTCGAGAGGTCGAAGAAGGCGTTGC
The DNA here is from genome assembly GCF_044452255.1 of Kaistia sp. UC242_56. NCBI lineage: Bacteria > Pseudomonadati > Pseudomonadota > Alphaproteobacteria > Hyphomicrobiales > Kaistiaceae > Kaistia > Kaistia sp. UC242_56. The sequence continues at coordinate 1,427,079 of NZ_JBIOAN010000002.1, read as the reverse complement.
CGTTGGGCGTGTACCAGGAGTAGCCCTTGACGTTGGCCCGCGTGGCGAGCTGGTAGCCGGGGTTCATCAGGAAGACCCAGGGGGCCTGCTCCATGGTGATCTGCTGCACGCGCTTCATGTCGACGAGGCGCTTCGGCTCATCCGTGCTCTTGAGGCCGCTGTCGATCAGTTGATCGACCTCGTCGCTCTTGAACTTGGAGTAGTTGATCGCCGAGGCGCTGTTCAGCCAGAGATTGGCGACATAGGCGGCGTCGGGGACGATCGCCATGTCGCGGAAGAAGTACATCGGCACTTCGCCCTTGGTGTAGCGCTCGACCAGGGTCGAGGCCGGCAGCTTCAGCAGTTCGACATCGACGCCGGCCTTGGCGAAGGCGGACTTCAGGATGACGGCCATTTCCTCTTCAAGCTGGTCGCCGGTGCGGTAGGCGAGCTGGGTCTTGAAGCCTTCCGGGAAGCCGGCTTCGGCGAGCAGCGCCTTGGCCTTGGCCGGATCGTTCGAATAGGCGAAGAACTCGTCCGAGAAGCCCGGATAGATTTCCGAGATCGGGCTCTTGGTGAAGCGCGCGGTGTTGAAATAGACGCTCTTCAGGATCTCGTCGCGCGGCACCAGGTAGTTCAGCGCCTGGCGGACCTTGACGTTGTCGAAGGGCGGCTTGGCGTTGTTCATCTCGACGCGGTGGATGAAGTTGCCGAACACCTTGTGCACTTCGACGCCGGGCGCCTTCTCGAGCAGCGCCAGTTCACGGGGCAGCAGATATTCGGCGACGTCGACCGAGCCGGCCTGGATGGCGGCGACGCGGTTGGCCGAGGTCGGCATCTCGCGCAGGATGACGCGCTTCAGCTTGGGCTCGCCGCGGAAGTAGTTCGGGTTGGCGTCGTAGACGACTTCCTGGCCGGGCTTGTACTTGCTGATGAAATACGGGCCGAAGGCAGCGGTGTTGGTGGCGAGCCAGGAAGCGGCCCAGGGATCGGCGTCGGTCAGGTGCTTCTTGACCTCGACCGAGTCGAGAATGCCAAGATCGCTGTTGATCCAGATGCGCTCGATCAGCGGCGAGGCGTTGGGCAGCGTGACCTTGACGGTGTAGTCATCGACCTTCTGGAACGCGGTGTCGAAATCCTCGATCTTGAAGATCTGCGTCATGTACCAATGGAAATTGGACTTCATGTTCCAGCCGCGCAGGAACGACCACATCACCGTATCGGCGTTGAGCTCGTTGCCAAGCGCCGACTTGACGCCCTTGCGCAGGTGGAAGGTGATCGACTTGCGATCGTCCGAGACTTCCCATTTCTCGGCGAGCGCGCCGTCGATCGCGCCGAAATCTTCATAGAAGATGCCGTCGTCGCCCTTCTTCTGCTTGTAGGTCAGCAGGCGCTCGAACACGTTGCGGCGCACTTCATGGCCGGCTTCGGTCGGCGGGTATTCCTGGTCTAGCGATTCCGGCGTGCGCGGCGCGGCCACGACGAGCGTGGTCTTGGCGTCCTGCGCGAAGGCGCCGACGGAGCCCAGCACGGTCGTCGCCATGAAGGCGCCGACGAGGCCGGCGAAGATGCCCTTGAGCGGCGCCTTGCGCAGCCACAGGGACCGCGCGGCGCCCTTGCCTTCCGGCAGACGTCTCGTCATGCCGCTGGAGGTATGAGGGAAAGTCTGCACGTTCGTCTCCTTGAGATGGGAGTGGCACCGCACGACTGGTCTGACCAATGCAGGTGTGAGAGCATCCTCCCGATGCGGGCGCCCATCGACAACGACAAATTTTCAGCGCTTTATGCACAAGACTCGATCAGGATTAAAAAGACGGCAAATTGCCGATAATCCAGCGAAACTCCGCAAGATAATCACGGCGGATTCTGCGGATCAGCGACGAAAACATTTGTCCATAATGTCGCCACCAGACTATATTTACAGATATTTTGCATGCCTACATCGCATCGGTGAACGGTTGCGGTCGCCGTAGATCCCCGGACTGGAATTTTCACTCCGAGATAACAGGAGATCCGGGCAATACATTGGGAATCTATACATCGCTATAGGTTGGCGGCTCTTCATGACACCGCTTAACCTCGCGACGATCCGCCCGCCCCTGATGCCGCCTGCGCGCCAGACTGCCTGCAATTTGGTCTGACCGGTTTGTGACAATCTGGCCCAATGGCCCCAAATGGCCCATCCGGGGCTCCAGCGGCCCGCGTCGACCGGCCCTTCTTCCGAAAAGCCTCTGTCCCGGCAGCGTCCCTCGGGTCAGCTTGACAGCCGCGCCCGGAGCTATACCAAGGGGCAAAAGTCAACTTTCATGGAAAGACTCCGCATGAGCGAGACGATGGAACGGGCAAAGCCGCTCGATACCGGGCGCGCCAAGCTGCTGAAGGCCGAGACGACCGAGACCCATAGCCGGCTCGACCAGTCGATCATGGCCGGACGGCCGTTCGAGAGCCGCGAGCGCTATGCGCTGTTCCTCAAGGTGCAGCACCAGTTCCACCGCGATATCGACGCTCTCTACTTCAACCCGGCGCTGGATCGCCTGCTGCCCGACCTGGCCGGCCGGCGGCGCTTTGACGACATCGAGCAGGACCTTGGCGATCTCGCCGTGACGGCCCCCGCCGCCGCGACGCCCCCCGCCTTTGACGGCAATCCCGACATCCCGACCGCGCTGGGCTGGCTCTATGTCGCCGAAGGCTCCAATCTCGGCGCCGCCTTCCTGATCAAGCAGGCCGCCAAGCTTGGCCTTTCGGAAGAATTCGGAGCCCGCCATCTGGCCGGCGCGCCGGAAGGCCGCGGCCTGCACTGGAAGACGTTCACCGCGGCGCTCGACGCGCTCGATCTCGACGAGGCAGAGGAAGCGCGCATGATCGAGGGCGCCCGCGCCGCCTTCCGCCGCGTGCATGGCCTGGTGACGGACGTCTTCGCCTGAAAGCTTCGGCGCCGGCTCGCCCGCTGCCGTCCAAGCCCCTGATAACGGCGGCGGGCACCACCCGCCGCTCACGCCGGAGAAGACCCCATTTGTCGCCTCGGTCGACCGGCGGTTTTTTCTTCCCCGCATTCCCCGCCTTTCAGCAAGGAAAGTCCTCGCAAAGGGGCAATCCCGGACTGGCCCGCCCTCGTCTTGCCTCGGCCGTCCGTGCTGCAATGGGGCATGAAGGCCGCCTGCCCCTCCGATCGCATCGCCCTGCCCCGCCTCCCGCCAAAACCGGCGCGCGACCGCTCGAACGACGTCCCCCATGGAGAAAACCATGTCGCTTGCCGCAGCCTATGACCCCATGCTGATCCCCGAGCAGCCTCCCGTCGAAAGCGCGGACTTCAAGCACTCGATGCGGTTTCTGGCAGGAGCCGTCAGCGTCGTCACGCTCGGACAGGGCCGCGATCGGACCGGGTTCACCGCAACCTCGGTGTCCTCCCTCTCGGCGGATCATCCCTCGATCCTCGTCTCGCTTAACCGTGCCTCGTCCTCCTGGCCAATCCTCCAGCGCTATCGCCGCTTTTGCGTGAACGTGCTGGCCGACGACCAGCAGGCCGTGGCCGACAATTTCGCCGGCCGGGGCGGCGTCAAGGGCGCCGACCGCTATGAGGGCGCCGCGTGGGAGACGCTCGCCAGCGGCAACCTCGGCTTGGTCGGTGCGCTGACCGTGCTCGATTGCGAACTGGAAGAGGCGATCGAGCGGCATTCGCACTCGATCCTGATCGGCTCGGTCCGCGCGATCACGACGCGGGCGGAAGCCCAGCCTTTGCTCTACTGGCACGGCGGCTACCGCCACCTGTCCAACCAGACGGCGTAGGCCCATGGCGGATCGGACGCCGGCTAGTACCGGCCCGCCGCCGCATAATCCTTGAGGCTGGTGGCGAGTTGAACCGCGAAGCGGGCGGATGCCACCGGCAGCGCGCGGCCGCGCATCTGGCCGAGGATCAGGTTGCCGGCCGGCAGGTCTCGCTCGGCGATCGGCCGGAACACCAGCGAACCGTCGCCGGGATCGCGCAGGCCGATGCCGATCTGGAACCCGATGACGTTCTCGTGCCGGACATAATGGCGGATCATGTCGAAGCTCTCGGTCTCGACCACCGGGGAGACGCGCCGCGATCCGCGCCGGGCCGCGAAATCGAGCAGATGGCGAACACCGAACTTCGTGCTCGGCGCGATGTGCGGAACATCGAGACATTCGCGCAGCCGGATCTCGCTCTTCGCCGCCAGCGGATGATCGGCGCGCATGACGACGTGGACAGGCTGCGGGATGACGTGCAGCACCTCGAAATCGACGAGATAGACCGGCTCGAACACCAGCGCGAGGTCGCTTGAATAGCTGGCCAGGTCCTGCTCGGCCTGGGCGCGGTCGCGCACATGCACCGAGAAGGTGACGCCTGGATGATCGGCGCGATAGCGGGCGATCTCCTGCGGCAGGAAATAGGGCAACAACGCCTGCGAGCAGGCGATCGAGACATGGCCGCGCCGCTCGCCGGATAGATCGGCGACCTGTCCCTGCACCCGCAGCAGGTCGGACCGCGTGGCGCGATAGTGATGCAGCAGCAATTCGCCGGCCGAGTTGAGCCGGACCCCGCCCGGCAGCCGCTCGAACAGTTCGGCGCCGAACTCATCCTCGAAGCGGTTGATGCGGCGGACCAGCGCTGATGCCGTGATGTTCATGTCCTCGGCCGCCTTGCGCATCGAGCCGGCGCGCGCCACCGCCTCGATCATCAGGAAGGTCTGCAAGTGGCGCATCGCGTCGCTCTCCGGAGGCCGGTGCATTTTTTGCACCGCATCGCTGAAATCATAGCATTTTTGGAGAACACGAAAAGACTGCACCTTGCCGGGGCTGAGTTCTGCCGCCGAGCGATCCATGACCCTTTCGAAACTGCCCTTCACCGTCGACGCCCTGCACGCCGCCTACAAGGCCGGCTTGCAGCCCGAAGCGGTTGTCGCCGAAGCCTTCCGCCGGCTCGATGCCGTGGGCGACGCGGGCATTTTTATCCACCACGCGCGCGAGCAGGCGCTGGCCGAGGCCCAGTCGCTGGGCGCGCCGGACGGACGCCCGCTCTGGGGCATCCCCTTCGCGGTAAAGGACAATATCGATGTCGCCGGTATGCCGACCACCGCCGCCTGCCCTGATTTCGCCTATCAGCCCGGAGCCGACGCCTTCGTCGTGGCGCGGCTGCGCGCCGCCGGCGCCATCTGCCTCGGCAAGACCAATCTCGACCAGTTCGCCACCGGCCTGGTCGGCGTGCGCACGCCCTATCCCGTGCCGAAGAACGCCATCGACCCGGCGATCGTGCCGGGCGGATCGTCGTCCGGCTCCGCCGTCGCGGTGGCGCAGGGCCTTGTCGGCTTCGCGCTCGGTACCGACACGGCCGGCTCGGGCCGCGTGCCGGCGGCGCTGAATGCGATCGTCGGGCTGAAGCCGACGCTGGGCGCGCTTTCCGCCTCGGGCGTCGTGCCGGCCTGCCGCACGCTCGACACCATCTCGATCTTCGCCACCACGGTCGCCGACGCCTGGACGGTGTTCCACGCCGCCGCGGCACCGGACGAAGCGGACGCCTATTCGCGCCAGGTCGCGGTTCCCGCCCTGACCGCGCCGCCGCCTTCGCTCCGCATCGGCGTGCCGAACGCGGCGAGCCTCATCACCTTCGGCGACGCCCTTCAGGCCGAGGATTTCCGCGCCACCGTCGCGAAACTGGCTGACCAAGGCGCGACCCTCGTCGAGATCGACCTAGAACCCTTCTTCGCCGTGGCCCGCATGCTCTATGAAGGCGCCTGGCTGGCCGAACGGGTCGCTGCCGTCGGCGACCGGCTGACCGAAAAGCCGGAAACCCTGCATCCGACCACGCGCGCCATCCTCGAACCCGGCGTCGATCTTACCGCCGTCGATGCGTTTCGCGGCCTGTACCGGCTTAGGGAGCGCGAGGCAGTCTGCCGGAAACTGCTCGCCGGTATCGATGCGCTCTGCGTGCCGACCATTCCCGCCTTCGTCACGCTCGACGAGATCGCGGCCGATCCGATCGGCCCGAATTCGCGCCTCGGCACCTATACCAATTTCGCCAATCTGCTGGATCTCTGCGGCATCGCGGTGCCGACCGGACCGCGCGCCGATGGCCGGCCGGGAAGCGTCACCCTCCTCGCCACCCAGGGCCGCGATGCGCTTTGCGCCGGTATCGCGGCCGGCCTCGAAGCGGGACCAATGGGCGCGACCGGCTGGCCTCGCCCGGCCAAGGCCCTGCCCGATGCTGTCCTGCCCGGCCCCCACGAGATCGCGATCGCCGTCTGCGGCGCGCATATGTCCGGCCTGCCGCTCAACCACCAACTGACCTCGCTGGGCGGACGCTTCCTGCGCGCCACCCTGACGGCGCCGGAATACGGGCTCTATGCGCTCGCCGGTGGACCGCCGGCGCGCCCGGGCATGGTCCGTCACGCGGCAAGCGGCCAGTCGATCGCGCTCGAGGTCTGGGCGCTGCCACGGATCGCGGTCGGCGACTTCCTGGCCGGCATCCCCGCCCCGCTCGGCCTCGGCACCGTCAAGCTCGCCGATGGCAGCACGGTGAAGGGCTTCCTGTGCGAGACGCAGGGACTGGCCGGCGCCAACGACATCACCAGCTTCGGCGGCTGGCGCGCCTGGCTCGCCGCCGGCGCGGCCAAGGCATCGCCGGAGGTGGTCGCATGACGCGTCTCACGCGCTTCATCCCCCTCCACACCCCGAGATGGATGCCCACTTTCGAGGCATGCCGCATGGGCAGGCAGGGAGTCGTCTCCCGGCGGCTGCCACGAGATCGCAGGGTTAACAGGACGTTACCAGCAAGCCTTCGCCCGACACGGGAATGGCATGTGCCTTGCCTCTACCTGGAAGACAGACCGGCTGCCGCTGGGGGCGCGCCGGACACGCAACCTTAGCCACGGAGCCTCGCATGTTCACATCGTCCCTGACGAGACGTTCGCTTTTCAAGGCCGGCGCCGCCGGTGCTGCCCTGGCCGCCCTGCCCTTCGGCGTGGCTCGCGCCGCCAACCCGATCGTCATCGGCGCCGTCTATGTCGGACCGCGCGATGATTTCGGCTGGAACCAGGCCCATGCGGTCGCCATGGACATCCTGAAGCAGGTGCCGGGCGTCACGGTCATCGAAGAGGAGAAGGTGCCGGAAACCGACGCCGTCACCCAGTCGATGGAATCGATGATCAACCTCGACCAGGCCAACCTGATCCTCGCCACGTCGTTCGGCTATTACTCGCCCTTCGTCGTCGAGGCCGCCAAGAAATACCCGGCCGTCCAGTTCCGCCATGCCGCGCCGCTCTGGAAGGAAGGCGACCCGAAGAATGCCGGCAGCTATTTCTGCTACCTGAACCAGGCCCATTACGTGAACGGCGTCGCCGCGGGCCTGTCGTCGAAATCAGGCAAGATCGGCTTCGTCGCCGCCAAGCCGATCCCCTCGGTGCTCTCCAACGTCAATTCGGTCCTGCTCGGCGCCCGCAGCGTCAATCCGAACGCCACGGTTCAGGTGATCTTCACCGGCGAGTGGTCGCTCCCGGTGCGCGAGGCCGAGGCTTCCAACGCGCTGATCGACGCCGGCTGCGACGTCATCACCTGCCATGTCGACGGCCCGAAGGTGGTCATCGAGACGGCCGAGGCGCGCGGCGTGAAGAGCTGCGGACACAATGCCAGCCAGGCGCCGCTGGCGCCCAAGGGCTTCATCACCGGCGCCGAGTACAAATGGGAGACGATCTACAAGATCTACGCCGATGCGCTCGCCGCCGGCAGCGAACTGCCGAACTTCATCGCCGGCGGCTACCACAACGACATGCTGCGCAACACCGCCTATGGCGCCGGCGCGACGCCCGAGGCGATCAAGGCCGCCGACGCCGCAATCGCAGGGCTCATTGCCAAGAAGCCGATCTATGTCGGCCCGCTCAAGGACAACACCGGCAAGATCGTCATCGAAGGCACGATGGACAATTACGACCCGGTCCTCGACGGCATGAACTACCTGCTCGAAGGCGTCCAGGGCTCCACCACCTGACCTTCCTCCCGGCGGCGGCGGCGGCGCCATGCCGCCGCCCACTGCAGCGCAAGCGCGCGATCGCGCAGGACAAGGACCCGGACGATGCACGCCAGAGCCACGAGACTGCCGGGCAAAGGAGGCAGGCCATGACCGCCGTCCTCGCCTCCTCCTCGATCGAACGCGGCGGCTTCAGCCCGCGCGCCATCCGCATGATCGAGGCGGTGATCATCCCGCTCGGCGCGCTCGTCGCCTCGGCGGCGCTGTTCTCGATCTTCCTGCTCTTCCTCGGCAAGTCGCCGGTTACCTTCTTCAACCTGATCTGGACCGGCGGGTTCGGGTCGTCCTTCTCGATCCAGAACACGCTGCAGCGCGCCGCGCCGCTGATCCTGACCGGCCTCGCCTTCGCCATTCCGGCCCGCATCGGCCTGACGCTGATTGGGGCGGAAGGCGCCTTGGTGCTCGGCGGCTTCTCGGCGGCGGCCATCGCCATTCCTCTGGTGCGCGGCGGCTGGACGCCCTGGATCGGCCTCCCGGTCATGGCCATCGCCGCCATGCTGGTCGGCGCCTTCTGGATCGGGCTTGCCGGCTGGCTTCGGCACTATCGCGGCGTCAACGAGACGATCTCGTCGCTGCTGCTCTCCTACATCGCCATCGCGATCATGAACTTCTTCGTCGAGGGCGCGCTGCGCGATCCGTCCTCCGCCAACAAGCCCTCGACCATGCCGATCGGCGATGCCTATCGCATCGGCCCGATGCCGGGCACGTCGGTGCACTGGGGTCTGGCCGCGGGCATCGTGCTGGCCGCGATCCTCTGGCTGCTGATGTCGCGCACCACCTTTGGCTTCGCCGCGCGCATGACCGGCGGCAATGTCCGCGCCGCGCAGGCACAGGGCCTGCCCGTCGGCTTCCTCGTCGTCGCCTGCTGCGCCATTGCGGGCGCCTGCGCGGGCCTCGCCGGCTTCTTCGAGGTCGCCGCCATCCACGGCCAGGCCAATGCCTCGCTAGTGGCGGGCTATGGCTTCACCGGCATCCTCGTCGCCTTTCTCGCCCGGCAGAACCCGCTCGCCGTCGTGCCGGTCGCCATCCTGTTCGGCGCGCTCGCCGCCGCCGGCGGGCTGGTGCAGCGGCGCATGGCGATGCCGGACGCCACCGTGCTGGTGCTGCAGGGCATGATCTTCGTGGTGCTGCTGGTCAGCGAGACCTTCTATGGCCGCATTCCCTTCCTGCAGCCGAAGCGCGCGGGAGACCGGTCATGAGCCAGGGCGACCTCTTCATCGTCTTCATCGCGCTGGTCGGCGGCGCCATCCGCGTCTCCACCCCGTTCATGTTCGTCGCGCTCGGCGAGAGCCTGACCGAGAAATCCGGCCGCATCAATCTCGGCCTCGAGGGCAATCTCGTGCTGGGCGCCATGGTCGCCTATGCCGGCTCCTACACCACCGGCAGTCCCTGGCTCGGCGTGCTGATGGCGGGCTGTTCCGGCCTCGTGCTCGGCGCCATGCATGGCTACATCTGCAAGCTGCCCAAGGTGAACGACATCGCCGTCGGCATCGCCTTCATGAGCTTCGGCATCGGCCTCGCCTTCTTCTTCGGCAAGCCCTACATCCAGCCGACCGCGCCGCGCCTGGAGGCGATCCCGCTCGGCGGCTGGTCTTCCGATCCGCTGGTCGCCCAGGCACTGCAGGTCAACCCGCTGTTCTTCCTCGGCATCGCGCTGGCGCTGTTCCTGCGCTGGGCCTTCGCCAATACGCGGTGGGGCCTGATCCTGCGCATGACGGGCGACAGCGCCGCCTCGGCCCGCGCCATGGGGGTCTCGGTCGATCTGGTCCGCCTGCTGGCGACGGCGGCCGGCGGCTTCCTCGCCGGCGTCGGCGGCGCCTTCCTGTCGCTGTTCTATCCCGGCAGCTGGAACGAGGGCCTCTCGTCCGGCCAGGGCCTGATGGCCGTGGCGCTGGTGATCTTCGCCCGCTGGGACCCGATCCGATGCGTGCTGGCGGCGCTGCTGTTCGGCGCGGCCGGCGCGCTCGGTCCCTCGCTGCAATCGATCGGCGTCAGCCAGGGCTACTACTTCTTCAACGCGGCCCCCTACATCCTGACCCTCTTCATCATGATCGCTTCGGCCCGTTCCAAGAGCGCTGCGCGCGAAGCGCCCGGCGAGCTCTCGATCGTCAAGTGATCCCCGAATTTCCCGTGAGGTTGCCATGACACTCGTCGATGAACGCATAGACGCCGCCCTCAAGCCCGATGCCGTCACGGTCGCCGCCGACCCCTATCCCTGGCCGTTCGACGGCGATCTCGGGCCGCACAACACCTGCCTTGTCGTCATCGACATGCAGACCGATTTCTGCGCGCCCGGTGGCTATGTCGACTCGATGGGCTACGATATCTCGCTGACCCGCGCGCCGATCGGGCCGATCCAGGCGGTGCTCGCCGCCATGCGCGCCAAGGGCTATCCGATCCTCCATACCCGCGAGGGCCACAAGCCCGACCTCTCGGACCTGCCGGCCAACAAGCGCTGGCGCTCGCAGCGCATCGGCGCCGGCATCGGCGACCAGGGGCCGTGTGGCCGCATCCTGGTGCGCGGCGAGCCGGGCTGGGAAATCATCCCAGAACTGCAGCCCTTGCCCGGCGAGGCGATCATCGACAAGCCGGGCAAGGGCTCGTTCATCGCCACCGATCTCGATCTGGTGCTGCAGAACAAGCGCATCCGCAACATCATCCTGACCGGCGTAACCACCGATGTCTGCGTCCACACCACCATGCGCGACGCCAATGATCGCGGCTATGAGTGTCTGCTGCTGTCGGATTGCTGCGCGGCCACCAAGGTGGAAAACCACCTCGCCGCCATCGACATGATCAAGATGCAGGGCGGCGTCTTCGGCGCGGTGGCGACATCGGCCGAGTTCCTGGAGGCGCTGCCATGAACATCGCCGCCCGGCCGACCCCCGACATCCTGCCGCTGCGCGCGCCGTCGCTGCAGACCATCGGCATGACAAAGACCTTCGGCGCCTTCACCGCGCTCGACGACGTGTCGATCGACGTCAAGCCGGGCTCGTTCCACGCCCTGCTCGGCGAGAACGGCGCCGGCAAGTCGACGCTCGTCAAATGCATCATGGGCTTCTACACGCCCGAGCAGGGTTCCGTGCTGCTTGACGGCAGAGAGGTCGAGGTGCGCAGCCCGCGCGACGCCCGGGCGCTGGGCATCGGCATGGTCTACCAGCAGTTCACGCTGGTGCCCTGCCTGACCGCGGCGGAAAACCTCGTCATCTCGCGCGCCGACGCGCCGGCCATCATCGACTGGAAGGCGGAGAAGCAGCGGCTGGAAGCCTTTATGGAACGGATGCCCTTCCGCGTGCCGCTGAACGAACAGGTCTCCTCGCTCTCGGCTGGCGAGAAGCAGAAGCTCGAAATCCTCAAGCTGCTCTATCTGGAACAGCGCTTCGTCATCCTCGACGAACCGACCTCCGTGCTCACCCCCGGCGAGGCCGACGAAGTGCTCGGCCTGCTCGGCGATATGGCGCGGCGCGGCGAGGTTACCGTGCTGATGATCAGCCACAAATTCCGCGAGGTGAAGGCCTTCTGCGACAGCTTCACCGTGCTGCGCCGAGGCCGACTGACCGGCGCCGGCGACGCCCAGACGGCGACCGTCGCCGAGATGAGCCGGATGATGATCGGCGACACCGAGATCCGCGAGCGCGCCGAACGGCGGAAGCACAACGATACCTCGGCCGTGCTCGAACTCGCCGGCCTCGTCGCCGAGGATGGCGAAGGCCGGCCCGTCCTCAACGCGATCAATCTCAAGGTGAAGGCCGGCGAGATCGTCGCCATCGCCGGCGTCTCCGGCAACGGGCAGAGCGCGCTGGTCGAGGCGCTGGCCGGGCAGCGTCCGCTGAAGGATGGCGCCATCTTCATCCACGGCAAGCCCTTCGAGCCGAAGCGCGGCGACTTCGACCGCTTCAAGGTATTCGGCCTGCCGGAGGAGCCGCTGAAGAACGCCACCGTGCCGCGCATGAGCGTCGCCGAGAACATGGCGTTCCGCGCCTTCGACAAGGCGCCGATGGCGAGCCTCGGCTGGTGGCTGTCGCCCGGCCCGATGCGCCGCAAGGCCGAGGAACTGATCGACCGATACCGGGTCAAGACCACCTCCGCCGACGCGCCGATCGAGACGCTGTCCGGCGGCAACGTCCAGCGCGCCGTGCTGGCGCGCGAGCTTTCCGGCGATGTCGACGTGCTGATCGTCGCCAACCCCTGCTTCGGCCTCGACTTCGCGTCGGTCTCGGAGATCCGCAGCCAGATCATGGAGCAGCGCAACCGCGGCGCGGCGGTGCTGCTGGTCAGCGAGGACCTCGACGAGATCCTCGAGCTCTCCGACCGGGTGGCGGTAATGTCCGGCGGGGCGATCGGCTATGTCTCGCCCATCGAGGACACCGACCGCAACACCATCGGCCAGCATATGGCGGGGCACTGAGCATGACGCTTTCCGTCGCCGCCCGCCCCTATGACTTCGCGCTCGACCCGGCCAAAGTCGCGCTTGTTGTGATCGATATGCAGCGCGATTTCATCGAGCCCGGCGGCTTCGGCGCCGTGCTGGGCAATGACGTATCGCGGCTGACCGCGATCGTGCCGACCGTCGCGGCGCTGATCGATGTCTTCCGCGCGCACGGCCTGCTGGTCGTGCACACCCGCGAGGCACACAAGCCCGACCTTTCCGATTGCCCGCCGGCCAAGCGGCTGCGCGGCAAGCCGGGCCTCCGGATCGGCGATGAAGGCGCGATGGGCCGCATCCTGATCGCCGGCGAGCCCGGCAACCAGATCTTGGCCGAGCTGGCGCCTGTGGCCGGCGAGATCGTCCTCGACAAGCCGGGAAAAGGCATGTTCTGGGCGACCGGCCTGCATGAAACACTTTCGGCTCGCGGAATCAGCCAGCTGGTGTTCGCCGGCGTGACGACGGAAGTCTGCGTCCAGACCTCGATGCGGGAGGCGAACGATCGCGGCTATGAATGCCTGCTGATCGAGGACGCGACCGAGAGCTATTTCCCGGAATTCAAGGCGGCCGCGATCGAGATGATCGTGGCGCAGGGCGGCATTGTCGGCTGGTCGACGCCGCTCGCCGCTTTGGAGGCGGCCTTCGCAGGAGCCCTGGCCGATGGCTGAGCCCCTCGTTGTCGACGATCCGGCCTTGGTCGCCGAGGTGACCGCGATCTTCCAGTCTTACGAGAAGGCGCTGCTCGAAAATGACGGCGACACGCTCGACGCGATGTTCCTGCATTCGCGCCAGACCATCCGCTACGGCGTCGCCGAGGTGCAGCATGGCATCGAGGAAGTCCGGACATTCCGTGCGGCGCAGAAGCCGTTCGAGCGCACCCTGTCGCGAACCGTCATCACCACCTATGGCGAGAACGTCGCCATCGCCTCGACGCTGTTCCACCGCCCCGATTTCCCCAACCGCATCGGCCGCCAGATGCAGACCTGGATCCGGACTGAGGACGGCTGGAAGGTCGCTGCCGCGCATGTCAGCATGATGGACTGACGGGCAGCGCCGGGCTGGTCCGATCGACCTCAGGCGGCGGGCTTCTCCGCGGCCCCGCCGGGCGCGAGATGCGCCAGGGTGGCTTCGAGGATTTCGCTGGAAAGCGCGGGGTCGTCGGCAGCGCGGGCGAGAATGACCGCCCCGACCATTTCCGACAGCGTCGAAAGGGCCCGCTGGCGTTTCGCGGCCTCGGATCGTCCAGGCACGAGGGAGGTGAGTTTCTCGACATAGACGCGGATGCCCCGACCGAACACCGATCGGACACCCGCCTCCTGCCGGATGGCGTCCGGGCCGAGCGCCGTCAGCGCACAGCCTGAATCCGGGCTGTCGCGATGCTGGGGCGAAACATAGGCCCGGATGATCGCCTCCAGCGCCGCCTCCGGCTCCATGCCATCCAGGCCACGCCAGTTTTCGCGCGACGTGACGAAGGCGTGCTCGCTGGCGCGCGCCGCGAGGTCTCCCTTGGATTTGAAATTGCCGTAGAAGCCGCCATGCGTAAGCCCAGCCTGCTTCATGACATCGGCAATGCCGATGCCGTCAAATCCATGCTGGCGGAACAGCCGGCTGGCGACATCGATGACGCGGGCCCGATTTTCATCGGCCTGGGCTCTGGTAACCTTCATCGTCCAACCTCCAGATCCATACTGATCTAGATATATGTCAGGCGAAATCTATCAGCAATGCGCCAAGGCCTCGGGCACCGTCATTTGACCCGCTCGTCGCCGAGAATGCGCTCGATCCGGCGGACGTTTTCCAGCATTTCCGGGTTCTGGATGGCGAGGCAGTGGAACAGCGCCTCGTTGAACATCAGCTCCAGCACGCGGGTCATCACGGCATCGGCGCCGAACAGGCTGACGCCGGGCGGCGTGATGATGCGGATATCGGCGAGCGCTGCCATCGGCGAGCGGGTGCCGCCCAGCACCGCCGCGATGCGGGCGCCCCGGGAGCGCGCTACTTCCGCCGCCTGCAGCGTCGACTTGGTACGGCCGGAATAGGAAATGGCGATGGCCAGGTCGCCCGGCTTCATCAGCCCCGCGCAGGCGATCTGGTTGTGCTGGTCCTCCGAGAAATTGATCGGGATGCCGAGGCGAAGCAGCCTCTGATGCATGTCGAGCGCCACCACCGCCGAGGCGCCGGCGCCGAAGACCTGCACGCTGCGCGCCGTGCGGATCGCCTCGACCAGTTCGCCCAGTTCCGGCGAACTGGAGAGGATCTCGGCGAATTTCAGCGCCCGGATCGAGGCGCTCTGGAACACCTTGAAGGCGATTTCGCCCAAGCCGTCGGACGCGATGATCGCCGGCTCCAGCGTAGAGGCGGCGCTGACCGGCGTCTGCATCGCCCGGCTTTCCTGCAGCAGCGCCTTGCGCATCTCCTTGATGCCGGCAAAACCCAACCGCTTCGACAGGCGGTCGATGGTGGAGCGGCTGGTATTGGTGCGCTCCGCCAATTCTGAGGAGGTCAGCCCGGCAAGGTCATATTCGGCAATGCTCAGCAGATATTCGGCGACCCGCTTCTCCGCCGCCGAGAAGGGCATGCTGGAAACACGGGACAGAAGGGAAGCGACTTCACCCGGGGCGGCCTCGCTCATGGTGACACCTCATGCGGCAATGCAAAGACGGATATAGAAACGTTATGCGTCATATTTCGATCATTTTATCATATTGCGACGCATAATGTGTCGTGATAGCGTCGCGTCAGGATAGGAACGGAAAGCCCGTCGAGGAGAGGCGTGGCCCGGTCTCGCACCCAGCTGTTCCATCCCCTGACTGAGATCAACAAGACGGTTCGATCGCGGCGCGACCATGCGCGGGATCGAGGGAGGATGACGCATGCGCAAATTCCAATCTGCTCTGCTGAGCTGGGCTCTGGTGGGGGCCTCTACCCTGGCACTCGCCGGTTCGGCGACCGCGGCGGAACTGACGTTCTGGCACCACACCTATCCGCCGGCCACCGACTTCATCGCCAAGAAGGCGGCGGAGTATACGGCCCAGCACCCTGACGTGACCATCAAGCTGCATGAGGATCCGCATGGCGATTACGAGGTCAAGCTGACCGCCGCCATCGCCGCAGGAAATCCGCCGGATATCATCAACGTTCTCGACTATTTGTTCCCGCAATATGCTTCCAAGGGCATTCTCGCGCCCGTCGATCCGGCCGCGTTCGGCCAGAAGTCTCAGGCCGATCTCGAAGCCCTGTACCAACCGTCGGCGCTTTCGGGCCTGACCATCGACGGCAAGACCTATGGCGTGCCGGAAGAATTCAACACGCTGGCGCTCTTCCTCAACAAGAAGCATTTCGCCGATATCGGCCTCGACGCCACCGATCCGGCCAACTGGCCGAAGACATGGAACGACGTCTTCGAGCTGTCGAAGAAGCTGCAGAAGAAGGACGAGTCCGGCAAGACGACCCGGCTTGGCTTCAACTGGGTCTGGAACCTCGATCCCTACTGGTACGCCCAGCAATATTGGCCGATCCTGGTCCAGTATGGCTGCGACGTGATCGGCGCGGACGGCAAGGCCGCCATCAACTCGCCCGCCTGCGTCCAGGCGTTCACCGAGACCTGGCAGCGCATGATCACCGACGGCACCGGTGGCCCGGAACTCGCTACCGTCAACCCGGTCAACGCGCTGCAGGACTTCAGCGAGGGACGCCAGTCCATGGCGATCGCCGGCATCTGGGCGCCACCGCTTTATTCCGATGAGGTCAAGGCCGATTACGTTGTCGCGGCTTTGCCGCAGCGCGATGTGGCGAAGCCCGCGACGCTGCTGAACTCCTACGCGCTCGCCGTAACCTCCGGTTCGAAGAACCAGAAGGAAGCCTTCGAGTTCCTGCGCTTCCTCACCGCCGACAGCGACGGTTACCTGGCCGCCACCGGCTACGTCACCGGCCTGAAGGGCTGGGCCGATACCGAAGTCGCCAAGCAGACGCGCGGCAGCGCCGTCTTCGCCGAAGGCCAGAAGCACGGCAGCTTCGTCTGGCGCTCGCCGACCTGGGCGCAGGAAGGCACGGCGATCAAGAACGCCATCGAGCAGTTCGCCCAGGGCGTTCCGGTCAAGGATGCCCTCGACCAGGCCGCGACCGAGATCGACCAGATCCGCGCCAACTGACTAAGGTCCTTCTCCGGACCACAGGACCGGCGCGGCGCTCCCGGCCGCGCCGGTCCCCAACAGGATTGCTCTCCATGTCGCGAACAGCCTCGGGACCGAGCCGCTATGGCCGTTGGGGTTTCCTCTTCTGCCTGCCCGCTCTTCTCTTCATCGCCATCTTCCAGCTCTACCCGGTGCTGTTCTCGTATTTCATCAGCCTGCACGAATACGACCTGCTGTCGCCGCCGCGCTATGTCGGCTTCAAGTATTACCTGGGCTTGGCCAGCGACAAGGCGTTCCTGCGCTCGCTTGGCATCACCATCACCTATGTCGTCTACACGGTCGTTCCGGTGCTCGGCATCGCGTTCTGGCTCGGCTGGGCGCTGACCAAGCTCGGCCGCAGCCGGGGTGTCTGGCGCACGCTGATCTTCCTGCCCTCGGTCATGCCGCTCGTCTCCGTGGCGCTGACCTGGAAGCTGCTGCTCAATGTCCAGGGCCCGGTCAATGACGGCCTCGCCACGCTCGGCATGGCGCCGGTGTCCTGGCTGACCAGCAGCGCGATGGCGCCCTGGGCGCTGATCCTCGTCAGCTGGTGGCATGCGACCAGCTACTACACGATCATCTTCCTCGCCGGCTTCCTGGCAATCCCGCGCGACCATTACGAAGCGGCGGCGCTGGATGGCGCGCGCGGCTGGTCGGTGCTGCGCCACATCACCCTGCCCTCGATGAAACCGACCATCGCGCTCGTCGTGGTGCTGTCGACCGTCAACGGCCTCAAGACCTTCGCCTTCCAGCAGATTATGACCGATGGCGGCCCGGCCGGCTCGACCCAGATCCTGACGCTGCTGATCTACAAGACCTCCTTCAGCTTCCTGCAGATGGGCAAGGCCAGCACCTATTCGGTGATCCTGTTTACCGGCATCCTGGTGATCAGCCTGCTGCAGATCTGGCTTCTGAGGGACCGTCACCGCCATGCATAGGTCCCTCGCCGAGCGCCTGCTCGCCATCGCCATCGTCGTCTTCGCGACGATCCTGACGCTCTATCCGATCGTCTGGATGCTGGCGGCGTCGCTGAAAACCAATTCCGAGCTGTTCTCCGGCAGCATCTTCGAGCTGGGCAGCGCCGGCCTCAGCAACTTCACCTCGTCGCTGAGCCAGCGTCCGTTCTTCCTCTATCTGTTCAATTCGGTGCTGGCGGCACTGGTCTCGGTCGTCGTCACGGTCGTGTTCGGCGCGCTCGCCGGCTACAGCCTCGCCAAGTTCCAGTACCGCTTCTCCGGCGCCGTCGCGCTGATCGTGCTGGCCTCGATCATGATCCCGCTCGAGGCGATCGTGATCCCGCTGTTCCTCGAAGTGCATGCCTTCGGCTGGACCAACACCTACGCGGCGCTGCTGCTGCCGACCGCCTTCAACGTCGTCGGCATCTTCGTCTTCCGCCAGGCGATGGTGGCGATCCCCGACGCCTACATCGAAGCGGCGCGGATCGACGGCGCCAGCGAGCCGCGCATCCTGTTCTCGGTGATCATGCCGATGGTGGCGCCCAGCGCCGTCGTCGTCGCGATCCTGACCTTCAATCTCAGCTGGAACAGCTATCTCTGGCCGCTGATCGTCGCCAGCGACGATGGCCTTCGCACCCTGCCGCTCGGCATGGCCGCGTTCCAGAGCGCCTTCAACACCCAGTACGGCCAGGTCATGGCCGTCTCGATCTTCGGCGCGATCCCGACCACACTCTTCTTCATCGCCTTCCAGCGCCACTTCATCGAAGGCGTCTCCGCCGCGGGGGTCAAATGAGGCTCGCAATCGATCTCGGCGGAACGCATCTGCGCCTCGCGCTCGGCGACGGCAGCGGCCCCTGGCGGCACACCCACCGCTCGCGCCGGCCGGACGGCATGACGCCGGAAGCCTTCGTCGCGGCGGTCGGCGAGGTGCTGGCGGAATGGGGCGTCGATCGCGGCGATGTCGAGGGCATCGGCGTCTCGGTCGCCGCCGTGGTCAGCGCCGGCGGCCACATTGTGCGGGCGGAAAACCTGCGCTGGTGGGATGCGCCGCTCGGCCGGCTGCTCGGCGAGGCGTTCGATCGCCCCGTTATCGTCGAAACCGACGTCTATTGCGGCGCGCATTTCGAGGCGACCCGCGGCCATGCCCGCACGGCCGGATCGGCGCTCTACGTGTCGATCGGCACCGGCGTCGGCCATGCCTTCGTGCTCAACGGCCAGGTCTGGCGCGGCGCCGTCGGCGGGGCCAATGCGCTCGGCCACATGGTGCTGCGACCGGAAGGAATCCCCTGCTATTGCGGCCATCGCGGCTGCCTCTGCGCCACCGCCTCGGGCCTGGCGCAGGCCGTCGACCAGCCGCCGCCGGGCGCCCTCGCCGATCTCGCCCAGGCGATCGCCGCCGCACTGACCCTGCTGGAACCCGAGATCGTCATCCTGACGGGCGGCGCGCTCAGCCAGCCCTGGTTCGATCTCGATCGCCTCAGCCGCCTTCTGCCGGAACTCACCTATCCCGGCATCGTCCAACCCGCACTCGTCATCAGCGACGTCCCCGACCCCAATCTCCGGGGCGCCGCACTGCTCTTGAAGGAAATCGCATGATCAGGGAAAGCGCACCGTATTGGATCGGCCGGGCCTACCGAGAAAGCTGGGCCGTCGGCATGTTCAATGCGCACCATCTCGAGGCGACGCAGGCGATCGCCATGGCGGCCGACCGCAGCCGGGCGCCGGTCATGCTTTCCACGACGATGGGCGGCATCAAGCATGTCGGCCTCGATTATTTCGTCGCCATGGCCGCCGTCGCCCGCAAGCGTTCGGCCGCCCCGCTCATCCTGCATCTCGACCATGGCGCCCATTACGAGATCGTGCGGGAGTGCATCGAATCCGGCTTCGATTCCGTCATGATCGACGCATCGAGCGCCTCCTATGACGAGAATGTCGATCTCGTCCGCCGCGTCGTGTCGCTTGCCCGTCGCCACGGCGTCGGCGTCGAGGCGCAGATCGGCGAGACGCTGGCCGAGGAAGGCGGCGAGGTCATCGAGCGCAAGACCACCGTCGAAGAGGCCGTGCAGTTCGTGAAAGATACCGGCATCGACTATCTCGCCATCTCGATCGGCAACACCCCGGGCCAGCTTGCCGACAACGCACCGATAGACGTGCCGCTGGTCAAGGCGATCTCGGCCGCCGTCAACATGCCCCTCGTCCTGCATGGCGGCACCAGCGTGCCGCAGGCGACCGTCGCCCAGTTGATCGCCGCCGGCATCGCCAAGATCAACATCGACGCCGCCGTGAAGGGCGCGTTCCGCTCCACCTTCCAGCGCCACTATGGCGTCGACGATCCGATCGTCGATACCCGCGTGCCGTTTGGCGAGGCCCGCAGCCTGGCCGTCGAAGCGGTAGCCGAGCGGATCCGGTGGTTCGGCGCCGAGAACCGGGCGGATTGACGTGAAAACCGGCTCGCAACCCCTGGTCCTTCTGCTGGTCGGGCTGCCCGGTGCGGGCAAGACGACGCTCGCTCGCCGGCTCGCGCCGGCGATCGGCGCGGTGACGCTCAGCCGCGACGACATCCGCGATGCGATCTTCCCCGAGGCCCTGCTCGATTACAGCAGCGAGCAGAACCAGGTCGGGACTGACGCGCTGCTCGGCGTGCTCGACTATCTTCTGTTCCGGCCCAGGCCCGATTTCATCATCGTCGATGGCAAGCCGTTCTCGCGCAAGGCCGAGATCGAAACCGTGGCCAATCTGGTCGAGGCAAGCGGCGCGCGCCTGCTCATTCTCCATTGCGTCGCGCCGGACGCCGTCATCGAGGGCCGGCTGCAGCGAGGGCTCGCGGACGAGCGCAATGTGCGTGCCCAGCGTGATCCGGAAAAGGCCGCGCGAATCCGGGCCGAGTTCGAGCCGATCGACCTGCCGCATGTCGTGGTCGATACCAGCCTGGACGAGAAGACAGTGCTGGATCTCTGCCTCAAGGCGATCGCAAACGCCGGCGCCGCACCGGGCGTTTCGTCCGCCCCCTGACAAGCGAATACGAAAAAGGCGGCGCTGGTAGCGCCGCCTTTTCTTCAACGGCCCGCGAGGGCTCGCTGATCAGCCGGGTCCAATGTCGACACCCTTGGTGTCGGGATCGGGCAAGGAGCCGGTGCCGGGCGTCTTCTCGTTATCGGTCAGGTCCGGCCGCGCATGCGGACCTTCCGGCGGCATCGGAGCCTTCTTTTGCGGCACGTCCTTGCGGGCCAATTTATCGTCCGACATGCGGCTTTCCTCCTATTCCCTCGATATCTATCAATGCGCAGCCCCATGCATCGTTGCGTCCGCGGTCGCTTACCCGACACGTCCCGCCGTCTGACCGCCCCGCCGGTCCGCCGGGGCCGCTAATCTTGCAGCGCAACATGAGAGATCGCTGCGCCGCGCGCTCAAAACCAGCCATGACGCAACGAACGGCAAGATCCGCTTTCTCGCCTTCCCCTCGTTGACAAGCTCTCCTGCGCTTCGTACCGTTCATTATCTGGTACGGCCGTTCCAATATTGGAACAGCATGGAGGCGTACTTGAATGTCGGAAATAACCACCACGCCTGTTCTTGAGGCGCGGCACATCACGCGCCATTTCGGCGCCGTCATCGCCCTGGCCGACGCGTCGCTGACGCTCGGGCGCGGCGAAGTTCTGGGGCTGGTCGGCGACAATGGCGCTGGCAAGTCGACCTTCCTGAAGATCCTGTCCGGGGTGATCAGCGCGTCGAGCGGCGAAATCTTCGCCGATGGCAAGCTCGTGCAGTTGAAGCGGGCGCAGGACGCCATGGATGCCGGTATCGAGACCGTCTACCAGGACCTGGCCCTCGTCGATACGATGAGCGCCTTTCAGAACGTCTATCTCGGACGCGAGGAACTCTCGTCCAATCCTCTGGCGCGGCTGTTCAATCTGGTCGACGACCGCAAGATGCGCAGCCGGGCCCGCGAAGTGCTCGACATGCTGGCGGTGAAGATCCCGTCGATCGACGTCAGCGTGAAGGGCATGTCCGGCGGCCAGCGCCAATGCCTCGCCATCGCCCGCGCCCTGCTCTGGGGCCGCCGCATCGTCATCCTGGACGAGCCGACCGCCGCGCTTGGCGTGCGCGAAACCGGCCAGGTTCTGGATGTCATCCGCGACCTGCGCAACCACGACGTCAGCGTGATCGTCGTCAGCCACAACATGCAGCAGCTGATGAGCGTCGCCGACCGCATCACCGTAATGCGCCTCGGCCGCTCGATTGCCACGCGCAGCGTCCGCGACACGCAGGTATCGGAAATCGTCGGCCTCATCACCGGGGCGATCCCCGGCGACACCGAAGCGGAGGCTACCAAGCTCGCCGTCCCCGCCTGAGACCGGATCAACCGGCCCATGGCGGACCATCCAGACTGACCATTTCCTTAGGGAGGAAGCATGTTGCGCATTTCGAAACGCGTCATCGCAACGATGGCGCTCGCGGTCCCGCTCGCCTTCGGCGTCGCCTGGACCGCCAATGCCGCCGAAAAGTTCAAGCTCGGCATGGCCGTCGGCGGAAATACCTGCTGCGACTGGATGAAGGCCCAGGGCGATGTCGCCCGCGCCCTCGCCGAAAAGAACGGCTGGGACTACATCGAGCTCTCCAACAACAACGACCCCGCCATCGCGCTGAAGAACGCCAGGATCTTCGCGCAGGAGGGCGTCAACGCGATGATCCAGTTCAACGGCCAGCCGGCTTCCAACCCGGCGATCAGCCAGGCGATGAACGCCGCCAAGATCCCTGTCGTCACCTATGACATCGCCGATCCCGGCATGTATTTCGTCGGCATCGACAATCTCGCGGCCGGCGTCGCGGGTGGCGAGCAGCTCGGCAAGGTCATCAAGGAAAAGTGGGCCTGCAACCCCGACCTGGTCGTCTCGGCCGAAGGCGCCGCCGCCGGCATCGTCAATGAATGGCGCACGGGCGGCATGCGGACGGGCCTGAAGAAGGTCTGCCCGGATATCCCGGCCGAGAAGTGGGTCAGCTTCGAAAGCCAGGGCGACGCGGCGGTCGGCCTGCCGGCCGCGCGCGACCTGCTCGCCGCCCATCCCGACGCCAAGAAGATGGCGGTCGTCGGCCTCAATGACGGCGGCGTGCTGTCGCTGATCAACGCCGCCGAACAGCTCGGCCGTGCCGACGAGGTCATCGGCTGGGGCCAGGACGGCGCCTTCATCACCGGCGACAACGTCAATCCGCATCTCGCCGGCTCGGTGTTCTACTTCCTCGAGGGCTACGCCGTTTACGCGATCCGCGACGTGATCGCGCCGATCGCCGCCGGCCAGATCCCGCCGCTCAAGGCCGCCGCCGACAATCCGGCCTCGCGCGTCGAGCCCTGCCCGGTCAGCGCCGAGCAGGCCAAGGCCGTGCCGGCCATGGCCGAGCGGGTCGCCAAGCTGCTGGAAGCCCCGGCAGGCACGACCGCCTATTCGCTCTTCTGCCCGAACAAGTAAGGCCTGGGTTCGCCGATGTCCCTTGACCAACGCCTCGAAAGCCCGGCCCGGGCGCTGTCGCCCGGGATGCGTTTGCAGGGCTGGGGCACCGGCCTCACGCTTCTGGCCGTGTGGCTGCTGCTGATCGCAGCCACCGGCCTCTACCGGCCCGATTTCCTGTCGCACCAGACGGTCCTGGCCGTCAGCTTCACCATGTCGATCGTCGGCGTGATGGCGATCGGCCAGGGCCTGGTCGCCATCTCGGGCGGCTTCCTGGATTTGAGCCAGCCGGCGGCGCTGATCGCCTCGAGCCTGGTCGCGGTCCGCCTGTCCGAGGCCGGCCTTCCCTTCGCCTTCGTCATTCTCGGCGCGGTGCTGACCGGCATGGCCTGGGGCTTTGCCAACGCCGTCATCATCGTCGGCGCCAAGCTCAATCCTGTCATCGTCACGCTCGCCACAAACTTCATCGGCCTCGCCGCGCTCTATTTCGCCTTTCAGCTGGCCGAGGTGCCGCTCGGCTCGGCGATCCACCAGTTCGGCCGCGCCAAGCTTCTCGGTCTGCCGGCGATCTGGTGGCCGATGCTGGCGCTTGTGCTGGTCGTCGGCTTCCTGATTCCGCGCACCCGCTATGGCCGCCGCGCGATCGCGGTGGGTGGCAACCGGATGGCGGCGCGCGCCCGCGGCATTTCGCTGAAGGCGACCCGCTTCGCGATCTTCACCGCGGCGGGCGGCTTCGTCGGCTTTGCCGGCGTACTGTTCTGCGCCACCAGCGGCCCTTTCAATCCGAGCTCGGCCAATGCGCTGCAATTGAACGTCATCGCCGGCGTCATCCTGGCCGGCATCTCGCTTTCCGGCGGACGCGGCAATTTCTGGCTGCTGCTTCTCAGCGTCGGCTTTCTTTCCACCATCCCGACGGCGCTGGTCTTCTTCGGGCTGAGCTCCGACACGCAATCGATCTTCCAGGGCCTGATCCTGATCTCCGCGGTCGCCTTCGATGGCTATCGCGCGCGGAGGGGAATTCCATGACCGACGCCACTGCCCCGCGCAGCGCGCCCGCGACCTATATCGTGCCGCACCATCCCTGGCGCGACCTGCTCACCGGGCCGGTCGCCAGCATCGCCTTCACGGTGATCGCTGTCATCGCGGTCGGCCTGATCTGGATCGGTCCGCGCTTCCTCGCCTTCGGCAATGTCGGCATCATGGGCGCGTTCCTGATCGTGCCGCTCGTGGTGGGCGCCTGCTCCGGCTTCGCCCTCCTCTCCGGCGTCGTCGATCTGTCGATCGGCTCGATGGTCGGCTTCTCCTCGGCGCTGTTCGCCCTGCTTCTGACGCTCGCCTGGAACCCATGGGCGGCCGCGGCCGTCACGCTCGCCGCCTGCCTCGGTTTCGGCGCGATCAATGCCATCGCCATCGTCGGCTTCGGCGCCGAGGCGATCGCCGCCACGCTCGGCATGCTCGTGGCGCTGCGCGGCATCACCTGGGTGCTGCTCGGGCCGCAGGGTGCGATCTTCTCGTTCAATCCCGGCCTCTCCGACCTGGTCAACCAGACCCTGTTCGGCCTGCCGCTGTTTTTCGTGGTCGCGATCGGATTGACCGTAATTGCCGCCATCGTCGTCACCAAGACCCGCTTCGGCCGGCATGTGCAGGCGGTGGGCGGCGACGACAAGGCCGCCTCGCGCGCCGGCATTCCGGTCAAGCGGATCCGGGTCGCGGCGCTGCTGCTCTCGGCCTTCGGCGCCGGGCTTGGCGGTATTGTCTTCACGGCGCAGCTCGGCAGCGCTGCCCGCGCC
Source organism: Kaistia sp. UC242_56 (assembly GCF_044452255.1). NCBI lineage: Bacteria > Pseudomonadati > Pseudomonadota > Alphaproteobacteria > Hyphomicrobiales > Kaistiaceae > Kaistia > Kaistia sp. UC242_56. The sequence continues at coordinate 1,402,274 of NZ_JBIOAN010000002.1, read as the reverse complement.
ACCGGCTTCGGCCTCGAATTCCAAGTCTATGCCGCGCTGATGATCGGCGGCTACTCGATCCTGCGCGGCGGCGTCGGCAACCCGATCGGCGGCGCGCTCGGCCTGCTCGCCGTCGCCGGCGTCTCCAACATTCTCGATCTCAAGGCGGTCAGTCCCTACTACGTCAACATCATCGTCGGCCTGCTGCTGCTCGCAGCTGTGCTGCTCGACCGGATGCGCGGGGGCGACGCCTATGAATAGACCCCTGCCTTCATCTCGCGCCCTTTCGCCTGCCAGAGGACTGCATCCGTGAAAATCACCGACATCAAGATCAAGACGTTCAAGACCTGGGCCGATCGCTGGGATGTGGGCCACGCTTTGCCCGTGCCGAAGGCGGACCTGATGCAGACCGTGCTGGCGATCGACACCGACGAGGGCGTCACCGGCTATTATTTCGGCGGCGGTTCGCATGGCGACGCCGAGGGGCTGAACATCGTCGACCAGCAGATGATCCGCGGTCGTATCCTGCCGCTGCTGCGCGGCCAGGATCCGCTCGACCGCGAGATGGTCTGGAAATGGCTCTGGGTCGCCAACATCCCTGAGAATGTCGCGAGCGTCATCGACAACGCGCTGTGGGATCTGGCCGGTCGCGCCTTCAACCAGCCGGTCTACAAGCTGATGGGCGGCGCCGGCCGCGAGAAGGTCAAGGCCTATGCCTCGACCTATCCGAACATCGGCGTGCCGCGCGTCTATGCCGAGCACGCGCTCGCCTGCAAGAACGAGGGCTACCAGGCCTACAAGATCCATCCGCATTACTTCTGGAACCCGGAGACCGGCCAGCCGACGCCCGGCCGCCCTTCCAACATCAAGGCCGACATCGAGACCTGCCACCTCGTGCGCGAGGCGGTCGGGCCGGACTATGTGCTGATGTTCGATCCCTGGGGCACCTACATGACCATGGAGGAGGCGATCCAGGTCGGCCGCGAGCTGGAGAAGCTGAACTTCTACTGGTACGAGCACCCGATGCCGGAATACCGGGTCGAGAGCTATGTCCGCCTGTCGCGCGAATTGTCGATCCCGATCCTGTCGCCGGAAATCGTCGCCGGCGGCGTGTTCAGCCGCGCCGAATGGATCCTGCGCGGCGCCGGCGACATGAGCCGCATCGACGTCGTGCGCGGCGGCATCACCGGCGCCCGCAAGACGGCGATCGTCGCCGAGGCCTATGGCCTGCGCTGCGAGATGCACATGGCCGGCTGGGGCAATCTGCAGGTGCTCGGGGCTACCTCGGAGGATACGTCCGAATATTACGAGAAGGGCCTGCTCGCCCCCGGCGTCGACTACGACGCGCCGCATCCGTATCTGAAGAACACCTGCGACCGGATCGACAGCGAGGGCTATGTCCACATGCCGAAGGGCCCGGGCATGGGCTACGAGATCGAGTGGGACTACATCGACGACAATCTGATCGACCCGTTGGCGCTCGAAAAGAAGTTCTGGTAGCCGCGATGTCGAGCATCCGCCGATCCGTGCAGGTGATGGAACTGCTGGCGCGCAAGAGCCCGCTCGGCGTCCGCGCCGTCGCCACCCAGCTCAGCCTGCCGCTCGGATCGGTGCATCGGCTCCTGCTCGACCTCGAGCAGGAGGGCATTGCCGAGCGCACGCCGGGCGGCGAATGGGAGCTGTCGTTCCGGCTGCTGGAAATCTGCGGACTGCAGCTGGAGCGCATCGCCCTGCCGGCACTCTCCCGCCCCTTCGCCGAGAAGATCGCCGAAACCACCGGCGAGACCGTCAACATCAACGCGCTGAGCGGCAAGCATGGCGTCTGCATCGACAAGGTGCGCGGCAATGACGGCATGCAGCTCGACATGCGGATCGGCGCGCGCGGGTCGCTCCATTGCGGCGGCGCCGGCAAGGCGATGCTGGCCTTCATGAGCGAGGCCGAGCAGCGCGAAGTGCTCGACGGCGCTCTCCCAGCCTATACCGTGAAGACCATCACCGATGCCGGCGTGCTGGAGGCGGAACTGAAGCGCATCCGCCAACGCGGCTATTCGATTGACGACCAGGAAGTCGTGCTCGGGGTCTATTGCGTCTCCGTGCCGATCTTCGATGCCATGGCCCGTCCCGTCGGCGCCATGAGCATCACCGGGCCGTCGCTCAAGCAGCCCGGCCCCGAAATCCTGCCGCTGGTCGAGATGCTGAACGAGGCCTGTGGCCATGTCAGCCGGCGCCTCGGCTTTCGCGGCACCTGGCCGGCCGCGGCCGGCGAAGCGAAACAGTGAGGAGCAGGCATGCGCGTCGCGTGGGTGATGAAGCTGAAGCCGGGCTTCGAGGCGATCTACAAGCAGAAGCATGACGAGATCTGGCCGGAGATGCTGGCCAATATGGAGCGCGACGGCGTCCGCAACTTCTCAATCTATCGCTACGGCCTGCTGCTCTTCGCCTATCTCGAACGCGATCACGAGACGCCGCCCGGCACGCCGCACGACCCGGTTACGCTGCGCTGGTGGAAGATGATGAAGCCCTACATGGAATATAACGACGACGGCACTCCCTGGCAGGCGCCCCTCGAAGAGATGTTTCACAAGTCCTAGCGCGCGTCCCCGCGAACCGGATGCGTTTCGCGGGAAGACGTGACCAGGAACCAGACCCCAATTCATTCCGAAGAGCCGAGAAGAACATCATGTCCCTCCCCGCGCTGCACGGCGTCGTGCCGATCCTGGTGACGCCGTTCCATGAAGACGGCCGGATCGACGAGGAAAGCCTCGCCAACCTGGTCGAGTTCAACATCGCAGCCGGTGTGCATGGTCTCGGCGTCGCGCTGGGCAGCGAGGTGTTCAAGTTCAACGAGGCCGAGCGTGCCCTGGTGACGCGCGTGGTGATCGAGGCGGCGGCGAAGCGCGTGCCAATCGTCATCAATTCCGGCGCCGCCGGCACCGACCTCGCCGTGTTCTATTCCAAGGCGGCGGAGGCGGCCGGCGCCGACATGCTGATGGTGATCCCGCCCTCCTTCATGCCGATCAGCGCCGAGGAGATCTTCGATTACTACAAGGCGATCGATGCCGCCGTCGGCATCCCAATCATCCTGCAGGACGTGCCGCAGGCGCCGATCTCACCCGGCCTGGCGCTGAAGATCGCCGTCGAGTGCCCGAACGTGCGCTACATCAAGGTCGAGACCCTGCCGGTCACCAGCAAGGTCGCCGCCATGTCGCAGCAGGCCGGCGACCGGCTGACCATCTTCGGCGGCGCGGGCGGCAGCTATTTCATCGAGGAATTGCGGCGCGGCGCCCTTGGCACCATGCCGTTCTGCAGCCAGCCGGCAGATTTCGTCGCCGTCTGGGACGCCTTCCGCCGGGGTGAAGAGGCCAAGGCGCGCCAGCATTTCGATGCGACGATCATGGCGATCAACCGCCTCGCCGTGCAGGGCGGCGACATTTTCTATTTCATTCACAAGCAGATCCTGGTCCGTCGCGGCGTCATCCGCACCGCCTTCGTCCGTAGCCCGACGACCACCATCGACCCGATCACGGCGCGCGAGATCGAGGAACTGGTCGCCCAGATCGTGCCGGCCGCCATACCCTTCGGCCGGCTCGCGGCGTGATCATGGATCCCTTTGCCCTGCGCCCGCTCGGGCGCACCGACCTCCGCCTGCCGCAGCTTGGCTTCGGCGGCGCGCCGTTCGGTAACCTCTTCACGATCGTCAGCGACGACGAGGCCGAGGCGACGCTGCAGGCCGGCTGGGATGCGGGCTTGCGCTATTTCGATACCTCGCCCTGGTACGGGCGGGGCCTCTCCGAACAGCGGATCGGCAGCTTCCTGCGCCGGCAGGCACGTGAAGAATTTCTACTCACCACCAAAGTCGGCCGAGTCTTCACCGCACCCGTCGACCCCGACGCTTTCGCTGCCAGTAAGCGGGACTGGCCGAACGGGCTGCATTTCGAGCACCGCTACGATTACAGCTATGACGGCGTCATGCGCGCCTATGAGGACAGCCTGCAGCGGCTCGGCCTCAACCGGGTCGATGCGCTGCTGATCCACGATCTCGACCTCGCCAATCTCGGCTCCGAGGTATTGGTCTCCGCCCATCTGGCGCAGCTCGCGACCGGCGGCATGCGGGCGCTGCAGGAACTGAAGGCGGCCGGCCGGATTGGCGCCATCGGCGCCGGCGTCAACCGGATCGGCACAATTCCGCGCTTCCTGAAACTTCTCGACCTCGACTTCTTCCTGGTCGCCCTGCCCTACACGCTCGCCGAGCAGCCGGTGCTCGACCATGAATTCCCGCTCTGCGAAGAGCGCGGCGTCGGAATCGTCATCGGCGGCGTGTTCGCCTCGGGCATTCTCGCCACCGGCGTGGTGCCCGGCGCGACCTACAATTACCACCCGCCGACGCCGGCGGAGGCCGCGCATGTGCGCGGAATCGAGGCCGTCTGTGCCCGCCACGACGTACCGCTTGCCGCCGCCGCGCTGCAGTTTCCGCTGCATCATCCTCTCGTCGCCTCGGTGATCCCTGGCGGCTTCCGCCCGGATCATGTCACCCGCAACATCGCCTCGATGCAGCACGCGATCCCGGACGCGCTCTGGGCCGAACTGAAGCATGAGGGCCTGTTGCGCACCGATGCGCCGACGCCCTGAGCCCGCAGAAAGAGAGCCGCCGATGCCCGCTTTTCCGATCGTCGACACTCACCTGCACCTCTGGGATCCAGCCCGGCTCGACTACACCTGGATCCAGGGCAACCCGCTCTTCGACCGGCCCTATCACGTCGAGGACTACGCCCGCGATCTCGGCTCGGTCGATGTCGAGGCGATGGTGTTCCTCGAATGCTTCGCCGATTTCGACGCGGAGCGCGGGCAATATCTGGAGGAAGTCGTCTTTGTCGAGGACGAAGCGAAGCGCGACCCGCGCCTGAAGGCGATCGTGCCGATGGCGCCGCTCGAACGCGGCGCAGGGGTAGAGCCGATCCTGGCCGAGATGGCCGAGACGCATCCGATGGTGAAGGGCATCCGTCGCATCGTCGAGTTCGACGCCGATCCCCGCGCGCTGACGCTGGGCCCGGACTTCATCGCCGGCGTGAACCTGCTGGACCAGTTCGGCATGCATTTCGAGATCAACGTCAACTACACGCAAATGGACATCGTTCGCGAGTTCGTGCGGCACATCCCGGATGTGCCGCTGATCCTCGATCATTGCGGCAAGCCCGGCATCCGGGCCGGTGCGATCGAACAATACCGCGCCGACGTAGCCGAACTGGCGCGCCACCCCAACCTATGGATCAAGCTCTCCGACCTGCCGGTCGAAGCCGACCACCGGAACTGGACCGAGGCGGATCTCCGCCCCTTCATCGCGGCCACCATCGAGACCTTCGGCGTCGACCGCGTGATCTATGCCGGCGACTATCCCGTCTGCCTGCAGGCCACCACCCTGCCCCGCTGGGTCGAGGTGCTGGACCGCGCCTTCGCCGATCTCGGCCTCCCGGAAGCCGAGACGCGAAAGATCTATCGCGACAACGCCAACGCCTTCTACCGGCTGGGCCTGTAAGCCATCCCTGTCTGATATCGACTGAGGCCGTGCGCGGGGCTCAATGGCTCATCAGGCAGGCGACGGTGCCGGTTTCCAGCATGCCGCGCGTCGTCCCGCCAAACACCCACTCCCGGGCGCGGGCCCGGCCATAACCGCCCATGACGACGAGATCGGCGCCCTGGTCCTCGGCAAAATCGCAGATCCGGGTGGCGGAAGGCTCCGAACTTTCCCCGAGCGCGAAGGAAGTGGCGGCGATGCCGTGCCGCCCCAGGAAGGCGACGACATCCTCGGCACCGCGGCGCCAGCGCGACTCGCTTTCCGGCGACGGCATGGTGAGGAGAGAGACCCGGCTCGCCCGCCGCAGGAAGGGCAGCGCGTCGGTGACGCTGCGGCGCGATTCCCGCGTGTCTTTCCAGGCGACGACGATGTTCTTGCCAGTCGGAGCATGTGTATCCGGCGGCAGCAGCAGGATCGGCCGCCCGGCGCGAATGAGCACATCGCCCGGCTCGACCGAATTGTTGGGCGCGCTCGCCCCTCGCCGCCCGAGCACGATGAGATCGGCCCTGCGCGACTGCTCGGCGATGAAGCCGGCCGGATAGGTCATGGCCGAACACCATTCCATCCGCGCGGCGCTGCGATCGGCGGCGCTCCGGAACAGCCTCTCGGCGCTGCGCAGTCCTGTTTCGGCGGTGTCGCGCTGCAACATCGAATATTCGCCGGCCATGGCGCCCACGGTGAGCGGGTCGTAGAGCGGCGCCTCCGAGGCGCAGGCCGCGATCCCGATCAGCGTGGCGTCGAAACGCTCGGCAAGATTGCAGGCAGCCGCCACCCTCGTGGCCGCCGATCTAGTGTCGTCGACGTGAACCATCAATGTAGCGATAGACATCGCGATCCCATCCATTGCCCCAGCAGGCCCAGTCCTGTCATGCCGGCCGATCGGCTTCCTTGCGCCAGATCAACGGAGGGACCGAAAGGCGCGGCACTGCCCGAGATGCCGCAGGCGGCCGTCGCACCGCGTGTTTGCGAGGCCCAGGACGGCCCCGCACGGGGCCCGGCTGTCGCCGCTTGTAGTGCGTTAATGATAGCGCTAACCTGACATCGGCCCCAATCGGCGAAAATGGCCTCGCCGGTTAACAAAAGGCTAACAAGAAGCGCTGTTAGAGGACGACAATGGCCCGCTATTTCGAAGATTTTCATGAGGGCGATGAGCTCTGGTCGCCCGGCCGTACCATCACCGAATCCGACGTCATGGCCTTTGCCGGACTCTCGGGCGACTACAACCCCGCCCATACCGATTACCAGTTCGCGTCCAAGGGACCGTTCGGCAAGCCGATCGCGCATGGATTGCTGGCGCTGATCGTCTCGGCCGGTCTCGCCGACCGGGATGGCGGCCTCGACGGCACCGCCGTGGCCTTGCTTGGCGTGAACTGGCAGTTCAAGAAGCCGGTATTCTTCGGCGACACGATCCGCCTGAAGCTGACCGTCGGCAGCACGCGCCGGACCAGCAAGGGCGATCGCGGCGTCATCGTGCGCGATATCGCCGTCTACAACCAGAATGACGAAATCGTGCAGCTGGGCGCGTTCACCACCATGGTCCTGGCGCGGCCGGCCTGACACTGACGGGAGGAAACTATGACCAACGAGCCATTCGAATTCGTCGACGCCCACCACCATTTGTGGGACCTGAAAAGCGGGATCCGCTACGGCTGGCTGACCGACAAGCCGTTCGTCGGCCACCCCTCGGGCGACTATTCCGCCATCATGAAGGACTATCTGGTCACTGACCTGCAGCGCGAGGGCGCGCCGGTCAACCTGATCAAGTCCGTGCATATCGAAACCGCGGATGGCGAGGTCGATACGGTCCGCGAGACCGAGTGGCTGCAGAAGGTCGCCGACGAACACGGCATGCCGAACGGTATCATTGCCCGGGTCGATCTCGCTGCGGACAATGCGGCCGCGGAACTGGACCGGCACCGGCAGTACGCCAATTTCCGCGGCGTGCGGATGCTTTCCTTCATCGGCCTCGACTTCCTCGATGACCCGGCTTTCCGTCGTGGTTTCAACGAGTTGCAGAAGCGCGACCTGATCTACGACATGGATGCCGGCTGGCCGCAGATGGGCAAGGCATTTGATCTCGCGCGCGATTTTCCGCGCTCGACCATCATCCTCGGCCATTGCGGATTCCCAAAGCAGCGCACGGTTCCTTATTTCAACGAATGGCGCAAAGGCATCCAGCATCTCGCCAAGGCGCCCAACGTCGCCTGCAAGCTGTCCGGCCTCGCCATGGTCGATCATGAGTGGACGGTGGAGACGATCCGGCCCTGGATCGAGGTCTGCATCGAGGCCTTCGGCCCGTCGCGCTGCATGTTCGGCACCAACTGGCCGCTGGACGGCCTGTTCAGCGATTATCCGACGGTGGTCAACGCCTATCGCGAGATCGTGGCCGGCTATTCGGCCGACGAGCAGCGTCAGCTGTTCCGCACCACGGCCGAAGGCTGGTACCGGATCTAGCCCATCTCAAAGGGATAGCGGGTCGCCGCTATCCCTTTGAAGCGAATGAGAAAGGTCGCGGCGGCGTCACGCGCTGCCGCGACGGATCAGCTGGTGCTGGAGGATGACGCTGGCGGGCTTGTCGTCGCCGTCGAGCCGCGCCAGCAGCAGTTCGGCGGAGGTGCGCCCCATCACGTCGGGCTGGATCTTCACCGTGGTGAGCGCCGGCGTCACCAGCGAGGCGAGGTCGAAATCGCCAAAGCCGCAGATTGCCAGTTGCTCCGGTACCCGCAGGCCGCGCCGGTTGCATTCGAGCAGCGCCGCGAGCGCCAGGCTGTCGGCCGAGAAGAAGATCGCATCCGTCATCGGCGCCTTCTGCATCACCTGATCGAGCCCGCTGATCCCGTCCTGCGTGCTCATTGGCAGCACCAGCTCGATCCGCAGCGGCGGCGGCAGGTCCGCCTCCTCCAGCGCCTTGGCCAAGCCGATGAAACGGCCGTTCGCGCGCGAATCCTGGTGCGCGGCGCCGCCGACAAAGGCGATGCGGCGCGAGCCGCGGGCCGCCAGCAGCGAGCCGACATCATGGCCGGCCGCGATGTTGGAAAAGCCGGCGGCGCAATCGAGCGGCGCGGTGTCCGTGTCCCAGGTCTCGACCACCGGCACGCCGCTCTGGCGCAGCAGGTCCTTGGCGCGCGGCGTGTGGTGCAGGCCGGTCAGAATGAAGCCCATCGGCCGCCGTTCGAGCAGCGTCTGGATGATCTGCTCCTCGCGCAGAACCGAATATTCGCTGTTGCCGATGACGACCGAGATGCCGCGCAGCTCGAGCGTGTCGATGGTGGCCTTGACCTGTGCGGAGAAGGCCGAACTCGACAGGGTCGGGATGATGACTGCGACGACCCGGCTGCTGTTGGAGGCCAGGTTCCGCGCCGCCTCGTTGGGGATGTAGTTCAGCTCGCGAATCGCGTCGTGCACGCGCTTGCGGGTTTCCTCCGTCACCATCTCCGGCCGGCCGATGACGCGGGAAACGGTCTGGGCCGAGACTCCGGCCCGGCTGGCGACGTCCGACATCGTAACGACACCCGCCCCGGCTGGAGCATTTCCAAATCGTCTCCGACGCATTGACAGCCTCCCATGTTGGCGCTAACAAATATACCGACTTGTTAGCGCTATCACAACGATCAACACAGCCGCCATATTTCAATCGGCGAAAAAATTCGAGCGGGAGAGGCAATGAGCCAGGAAAAGCGGAATAAGGCCCAGATCCTTTCGGGCTACCGCGTGCTGGACTGCACGGTTGCGATGTCGGGTCCGTTCGCGGCCCAGCGCATGGGCGACATCGGCGCTGACGTGATCAAGATCGAGCCGGTCGAGGGCGAGTGGCAGCGGCGCATGCCGGCAGGCGGCGGAAATCGCAAGATCAACGCCTCGTTCCTGTCGCTGAACCGCAACAAGCGAAGCCTGGCAATCAACCTGAAGGCCCCCGAAGGCCAGGCCGCCCTGCACAAGCTGGTCAAGGACGCCGACGTCTTCATGCAGAACTATCGCCCGCATGTGGCGAAGAAGCTGGGCGTCGACTACGACACGCTGAAGGCGATCAACCCGCGCCTGATCTATGTCTCGATCTCCGGCTATGGCGCCGAGGGCCCCTACTCGGCCCGTCCCGGCCAGGACCTGCTGCTGCAGGCGCTGAGCGGCGCGATGTATTCGACCGGCCAGGCGGATGGACCGCCCCAGCCGATCGGCCAGTATGTCGTCGACGCCACCACCGCCTATGCCGCCTTCGAAGGCGCGCTGGCAGCGCTGCTGCACCGCGAGCGCACCGGCGAAGGCCAGCTGGTCGAGGTCAACATGCTCGACGCGGCCATCTCCTTCCAGATGCAGGAGCTTTCCGTCTTCACCATCGACGGCAAGCCGCAGAAGCGCACGCAGGAGCCGCACGGCCACGTCTATATCCGCGCGCCCTATGGCGTGTTCGCGACTCAGGACGGCTATGTCGCCCTCGCCTTCCCGCAGCTCGCCAAGCTTGGTGAACTGTTCGACGAGCCCGCCTTCCTGGCGATGAACGACGATGTTGATCCGTTCGAGCAGCGTGACCTGATCCACCAGCTGGTGGCCAAGCACAGCGCGAAGTGGAAGCAGGCCGACCTGATCGAAGCGATGCTGGCGCTCGGCCTCTGGGCCGGCCCGGTCAATGATTTCGCCAAGACGGTCGAGGATCCGCAGGTGAAGTTCAATGGCAGCTTCGTCGAATACGAACATCACTCCGAGGGCCATCTGAAGACCCCCGGTTTTCCCATCCGCTTCAGCAAGACCCCGTCGACGGTGGAGAGAGGCGCGCCGCTGGTCGGCGAGCATAGTCGCGAGGTTCTCGGTGCCGCGGGTTTCGAGGCTGAGGAGATCGACCGTCTGATCTCGGAAGGCGTTATCGGCGCGCCCTAGGCGCGCGAGGAAGGGCGGCGAATGCCGCCGTCGATGAGGGAGGATTACCATGACCTATACCAAGCGTCAGTTCATCGCTCTGGCAGGCGCGTTCGGCCTGCTGGCTTCTGTCGCGATGCCGGCGGCGCAGGCCGCAGGCAAGCAGATCGTCTATCTTTCGGCCGGGCTCGACGCGCCTTTCTGGCGCTATGTCTCGAAGGGCGTCGAGGCCGCGGCGAAGGAGCACGGCTACGATTTCGTCGCGCTCGATTCCCGCAACAACACCCAGACCCAGCTGCAGAATACGCAGGACGCGATCGTCAAGGGCGCGACCGGCATCGTCCTGTCGCCGACCGACTCCTCGACCGCTCCGGCCGTTCTCGGCCTCGCCCAGAAGGCGAACATCCCGGTAAGCTTCGCCGGCATCGGCACGACTTCGGGCGAATACGTCACCTTCGTCACGTCGAATGACGAGGCGGGCGCCTACGACGTCGGCAAGGCGCTTGCCAAGGCGTTTGAAGCCAAGGGCTGGAAGAATGCCGAAGTCGGCATGGTCACCATCTCCCAGGCCCGCCAGAACGGCGTCAAGCGGACCAACGGCTTCGTCAAGGCGATGGAAGAAGCCGGCAACAAGATCGTGGCCCGCAACGAGATGCAGACCTACACGGCCGACGAAACCTATCGTTTCGTGCAGGACATGCTGACGGCGCATCCCGAAATGCGCGGCATCTTCGTCCAGACGGACTCCCCGACTCTTGGCGCCAAGCGCGCCGTCGACGCGATGCGTCGCGGTGGCGAGACCCTGATCGGCGCCTTCGACGGCGTGCCGGAATTCCTGCCCATGATCGAAGGCGGCTCGATCGTCGCCAGCGGCATGCAGCAGCCCTACCTGATGGGCAAGACGGCGGGCGAAAGCGTCATCGCCAAGCTCGAAGGCGGCAAGACGGAGAAGGAAGTCGTGCTTCCGATCCTGACGGTCAGCAAGGACAACCTCGCGACCATTCTGCCGGATATCAAGCTGACGGTCTTCGCCGGCGAACTGAAGTAATCGGCCGGTCGGCGGCCTTGCGCCGCCGGCCCGTCCGCCCGCCCGCCCTGCCCGATACTGCATTGGGCCAAGCCATTTCATGAAATCAACACCCTGCGAGCCGGGCCGCTTCGTTGCGCACCGCCTCGTGGACCAACGGATACGGAATCGTCCGCACGCTGAGCTGCGACGATGCGAGGGAGATAGGATGATGACGAACGTCGCAACGGGCAGCCCCGCGCAGGGTGGACTGGTACAATCGGCGCGAGGGCTGCTGCTGACCCGGGAGGCCGGTGTCTTCGGGGCGTTGCTGGCGCTCTGCATCGTCTTTGCCATTGCCAGCCCCGTCTTCCTGACGGGCCAGAATATTCTCAACCTGCTGCGCCAGATCTCGCTGCTTGGCGTGCTGGCAATCGGCGCCACCTATGTTCTGATCATCTCCGAAGTCGATCTCTCGGTAGGCTCGCTCTACGGCTTCGCCGGCATGGTCGGCGGCCTGCTGATCGTCAGCGGTGTGCCGGAAGTCGCCGCGATCCTGATCACGCTGACGCTGGGCCTCGCCATCGGCGCGATGAACGGCGCCATCACGGTCGCCGGCCGCATCCCCTCCTTCATCACCACCCTCGGCACGCTCTATCTGATCCGCGGCGCCACGCTGGTGATGAGCAACGGCATGCCGGTCTCCCTGCCGCACGGTCAGGGCGCAGCACCCATCCTGACGTCCCTGGCGCAGGGAAGCCTGATCGGCAACCTTTCCAACCAGGTGCTGGTCCTGATCGTCGTCGCCGTGCTCGGCTTCTTTCTGCTGCACAAGACGACCTTCGGTTTCCACATCTTCGCGGTTGGCGGCAATGACCGCGCTGCGCGGATTGTCGGCGTGCCGGTATCACGCACCAAGATCGTCGCCTTCGCGATCGCCGGCCTGCTCGCATCCTTCGCCGGCATCATCAATTTCGGATTTCTTGAAAACGTCCAGCCCGTCACGGGCATCGGCCTGGAGCTGGATGTCATCGCCGCAGTCATCATCGGTGGCACGCGGCTTGGAGGCGGCGAGGGTTCCATTCCCGGAACCCTGCTCGGTGTTCTGCTGATCGGCGTCGTACGCAACGGTCTTATCCTGCTGGGTGTGACGCCCTTCTGGCAAACCACGCTGATCGGAGCGGTTGTGCTGACCGCGGCGCTGATCGGTGGACTGACGTCGAAGAAATAGCGATTCGACCCATCAACTGAACGAACTTCATCTGGGAGGATACCACCATGCTACGCGCAACACTCTTTGCGGGCCTCGCGACCCTCGCTCTGCTCGTGCCGGCCGCGGCCGCCGACTTCACGCTGTCGCCGGCGATCAAGGCCCGCGCGGCCGCCAAGGAACAGCCGACCTTCGTCGTTTCCTATCATGACCCCGCGCTCTCGGTCGCCGTGCCGATGCGCAACGGCGTCGAGGCTGCCGGCAAGGAGCTCAACGTCAACGCGCTGTTCACCGGCCCGGTCGGCGGCGGCGCCGAGAAGCAGGTTGCCGAGCTCGAGAACTGGATCACCAAGGGCGTCGACGGCCTCGCCGTCTCGTCCTCCTCGACCGACGCGCTCGCGCCGGTGATCAACAAGGCGCTCGCTGCCGGCATCCCGGTCGTCACCTTCAACACCGACAATCCGGCTTCGCAGCGCCTGACCTTCGTCGGCCAGGACCTCGTCTATTCCGGCGTCGTCATGGGCGACACGCTGGTCAAGGAAATGGGCGAAAAGGGCAAGATCCTGATCTTCACGGTCGATGCCGCCGCCCAGTGGTCGAAGGATCGCGAAAACGGCGCCCGCCAGGCGCTCGCCAAGCATCCCGGCATCACCATCGCCAGCCTGGTGAACACCACCAACGAGCCGCAGCAGGTCTACGCCGCGATCGAAAACGCGGTCCTCGCCAATCCGGACATCACCGGCATCATCTCGCTCGATTGCTGCTCGTTCCCCGCGATCGGCCAGTATCTCGAGCGCAACGGCATGGCCGGCAAGATCCCGGTCGTCGGTTCCGACCTGCTGCCGCAGACGCGTGAACTGATCGTTTCGGGCGCGCTGACCTCGACCATCACGCAGAACCCGCAGCGCCAGGGCCACGACGCCGTGCTCGTGCTCAACCAGATCTACGCCGAAGGCAAGATGCCTCCGAGCCACACCGACACCGGCGTCGAAGTCATCGACAAGTCCAACGTCGAAAAGCACCAGGCCGAGTAAGGCCCGCTGCTTCCTGCCCTGCCAATTGATCCAGAACGAGAGTATTCGCCGATGACTTCGATGCTTCAGCTTCGCGACCTGGGAAAATCCTTCGGGAGCTTCTGGGCGCTGCGCAATGTCAGCATTGAGTTCAAGCAGGGCGAGGTTCATGCACTCGTCGGAGAGAACGGCGCGGGCAAGTCGACGCTGATCAAGTTGATCGCCGGCGTCTACCAGCCAAGCGAGGGGGCCATCATCGGCCCCCTCGGCACCGAACTGAAAATGAAGACGCCGCGCGATGCGCTCTCCTGCGGCATCGGCGTCGTCCACCAGGAACTCGACCTGTTCGACAATCTGACGGTGGCCGAGAACATCGCGCTCGGCATCGACGACAGCGGCTTCGTCAAGCCGTCGAAGGAAAAGATGGCGGCGCGGGCGCGCCAGGCGCTCGACGAACTCCAGGAACAGAAAATCCTTCCCTCGATGCGGGTCGGCGACATTTCTTCGTCCGACAAGCAGCTGGTTGCCGTCGCCAAGGTGCTGACCTGGGACGCGAAGGTCATCATCTTCGACGAACCAACCTCGGCGCTGAACGCGGCCGAAGCCGCCCGCCTGCTGGAGCGCATCCGCCACCTGCGCTCGGTCGGCGTCACCGTGATCTATGTCTCGCACAAGCTCGGCGAGATCTTCTCGATCGCCGACCGCATTTCGGTCATTCGCGACGGCACGCTGATCACTACCCGTCCGGTGGCCGAGTTCGACCACGAGAAGGTGGTCGACGCGATGCTGGGCCGCCAGCCGGCCGAGATCTTCCCGGTCCAGGTCAAGCCGCGCCCCACCAAGGAAGTGCTGCTCGACGTTGCCGACGTGCATGGCCGCGAGCTGGCGGGCGCCTCGCTGAAGGTGCGCGCCGGCGAGATCGTCGCCCTGGCCGGCCTGCCGGATTCCGGCCCCTCGTCGCTGCTGCGCCATATCTTCGGCATGGACCATGCCACCTCGGGTACGATCTCGATTTCGGGACGGCCCATTGGCCGCTCGACGCCCCGCGCCGCCATCCGCAGCGGTGTCGCCTATCTGCCGGCCGACCGGCTGCGCGAAGGCATCCTGCCGCTGATGAGCGTCTTGCGGAACGCCGAGGCGACGGATGAGGCGATGCACGCGAGCGACGGGTCGACGCGCCGGGGCAAGGCGCTGGCCGCCATCAAGCGCCTCTCCGTCCGAACATCCTCGATCCTGAACCGCATCACCTCGCTCTCGGGCGGCAACCAGCAAAAGACGCTGATCGCCCGCTGGCTGGTGATGGATCCGAAGGTGCTGATGCTCGATGACCCGACGCGCGGCGTCGATATCGGCGCCAAGTCGGAGATCTATCACATCCTGCGTGGCATCGCCGATTCCGGCGCCGCCGTCGTCTTCACCTCATCGGACTCGCTGGAACTCGCCCGCCTGTCCGACCGCATCCTGCTTTTCCGCGGCGGCAAGATCGTCGACGAGATCGTGCGGGACGTTACCCATGCCGAACTCGACCGCGCGATCAGCGCGGCTTAACAGAGGAAGAAACCCATGAAGCGCTCCGGTATTCTCAACGCCGAACTCGCCGAGGCCATTGCCACGATGGGCCATGGCGACATCATGATGATCGTCGATGCGGGCTTCCCGATCCCCAGCGACGCCTGGCGCATCGACCTCGCCATCAGCGCCGACCTGCCGACGCTCGACCAGCTCTATTCGGTGATCGCACCGGAGCTGATCGTCGAGAAGGTGATGTTCGCGTCCCAGGTCGCCGAGCACAACAAGCCGCTCTACCGCTCGCTCACCACCTGGTTCGACGAGCGCGACTTCGAGGCCGTCACCTATGAGGATACCGTTGGTCCGCTGGCCCAGAAGGCCAAGGTCATCGTCCGCTCCGGCGCGCTCGATCCCTGGGGCAACATCGCCCTCGTCGGCGGCGTCGACTACAAGGCCTATTTCAACGACCCGGAATGCGCCGTGCCGGACATGTACCGCAAGTGGCTCGACCGCGAGCCCTTCGTCCCCGGCGCCAAGCGCCGCTAGTCCGACCGGAAGGAGCACACATGGCTGAGACAGCCCAGGCCGGGCGCAAAGCGCGCATCGGCATCATCGGCGCCGGCTCCTGGGCCGTCGCCAACCACCTTCCGATCCTGAAGCGCCATCCGGGCGTCGAGCTGGTCGGCGTCGCGCGGCCCGGCGCCGCGGAGCTGGCCAAGGTCAAGGAGGCGTTCGGCTTTGCGCACGCCTACGAGACCTATGAGGAACTGCTCGCCAATGTCGAGATGGACGGCGTCATCATCGCGTCGCCGCACCATCTGCACGCCGAGCAGGCCATGGCGGCGCTGGCCAAGGGCAGCCACGTCATGGTCGAGAAGCCGATGGCGACCAATTCCGACGACGCGCGCAAGCTGATCGCGGCCGCCGAGGCCGCCGGCCGCGAGATCCTCGTGCCCTATGGCTGGAGCTTCCAGCCCTATTTCAAGAAGGCGCACGAACTGGTCGCTTCCGGCCGCATCGGCCGCATCCGCCATGTCTCGGCACAGATGGCAACGCCGATCGAAGACCTCGTCTCGGGCGGCGAGCTGCAGGGCACCGAGAACGAGATGTTCCGGCCCGAACGCGCCACCTGGGCCCATCCCGGCACCGGCGGTTATGGCTGGGGCCAATTGGTCCACATGCTGGGCGGCCTGTTCTATGTGACGGATCTGGAGCCGCAGAGCGTGTTCGCGCTGCTCGGCAAGTCGGCTATCGACACCGACATCCACAACGCGCTCGCCATGACGTTTGCCGGCGGCGCCACCGGTTCGCTATCGGGCTCCGCCTCGGTGCCGCCCGGCTCGGCCTTCCAGGTCGATATCCGCCTGTTCGGCACGGAAGGCATGCTGCTGCTCGACGTCGAGCGCGAGCGGCTCTGGCTGCGCCGTCTCGACGGCCAGGACGAGGAAATGGCAATCGAGCCCGGCGCCGGTGCCTATACCTGCGTCACGCCGGTCGAGGCCTTTGTCGACATCTGCCTCGGCATCCCGACCGAAAACTGCGGCAACGCGCAGGTCGGCCTGCGCTCGGTCCAGGTGGTCGAGGCGATGCTGAAATCAGGCGAGACCCGCACGATGGTCGACGTCGCCTAAGCCTCGTTGCTCCCCGAACGATCCACATCGCCCTGCCGGGAATCCGGTGGGGCGATTGGCGTTTGGAGCCTTGTTCTACAGCCCCAGGCGGCGAGACGAGTTGGTCAAATGCGAGCGCATCGCGGCGGCTGCGGCAGCGGGATCGCGCGCCTGGATCGCCTCGAAGATCCGCTGATGCTCGCCATGCGCAATGGCCTTCGTCTTGGTGAAGTCGAGCGAGCGCAGCGCCATGAGAATGCTCTCCTTCAGCTTCACGTCGACGAAGGCGATGAACAGCGAGACGAACGGGTTCTTCGTCGCGCCGGCCACCGCGCGGTGGAACGCGATGTCCGTCTCGACATAGGCGCTATGCAGGTCCTTGACCTCGGCCAGATTGTCGATGCAGCGGGCCATTTCCGCGAGATCCTCGTCGGTGCGCTGGATCGCGGCGAGTTCGGCTGCGCCCGTCTCCAGCATCAGCCGCAATTCGTAGAGGTGACGGTAGTCTTCCGGCACCGCCAGGCTGTTCGGCTCCAGCGTCAGCGAGTTGGCAGCCTCGGGCGAGGCCACGAAGGCGCCGATGCCCTGGCGCGAGACGACCAGCCCCTCATGCCGGAGCTTGGCGATCGCCTCGCGGATCACGGCGCGGCTGACGCCATGCTGGGCCGAGAATTCCTGTTCGGTCGGCAAACGGTCGCCAGGCTTCAGGTTTCCGCGCAGGATCTCGAAGCGCACAAAGGCGGCGACCTGGGACGGAAGCCCCTGCCGGCTGACCTTGTTCGGATTGGTTTCCATCGCGGCGCACTTCCCTGATCCGGTTCCAACGGGTGGGACACACGCGGTGGAACTCAACAAGGCCTCATACGCCGACTTGCCCCCTCAAGCCAACCTCGACGGCATTTCTCGTCGCCCCGGAGGAGTCAGGTCGTTTCACCCAGTTCGAAATGAACCGGCAGCACCAGCTCGCGGGTTGGGAAACGTCCCTCCTCAAAGCGGGTCAGCAGCATCTGCCCTGCCCTCTCGCCAAGTTCGTAAGCGGAGGAGATGACCGTCGTGACGAGCGGCCTTGCATAACGGCGCTGCTCGAAGCCGTTGAAGCCGGTGATCTTCACCCGCTCCGGCACGGCGATGCCGCGATCGAGCAGGATCGACATCGCCGCGATGGCGAAGCGGTCATTGCCGCCGACGATCGCATCCGGCAGCGGATGGCGGTCGAGATAGCCCATCACGGCCGCCCGGGCGCTGTCGAACTCCTCGGTTTCCGCGTGCACCACATCGATGCGGACATCACCGCCCGCCGCCTGGAAGCCCTCGCGCAAGCCGGCAACACGTTGATCGATGGCGGGCCAGTTCTGGCTCGGCACGACCACCAGCACGGTCTCGACGCGACGGGCAGCCAGGTGGTCGGCGAGCAGCCGGCCGCCCCCGGCATCATCCTGGCGGACGATGCAGGTTTCCTGGTTGGGCGAGGCGATCGGCTCCTGCATCAGGACCAGAGGCTGATCCAGGTTGATCAAGCTGTCCAGGATGGTGCTGCGCGCGTCCGGCGGGCCGGAAAGCACGACGCAGAAGCCGTCGACCGCGAAGTTGCGGATGATCGACGACTGGTTGAACTGGCCGGCACGGATGCCCTGCACCGTGACGGTGTGGTCGGCTGTGCTCAGCACGTTGCAGAGGCCGGCAACAACGTGGGCGTTGAAATGATCGACCAGAAAGGACGGCGACTCGTCGACGAAGATCATCCCGACGGAGCGGCGGCGCGAGACGCGCAGGCTCCGGGCGCTGTGCTGGACGCGATAATTGAGGCGGGCGATCTCGCGCTCGACAGCCTTTCGGGTCCGCTCGCTGACGAACTGGTGCTTGCCGTTGACCACGTTGGAAACGGTCATCGGCGAGACGTCGGCCGCCTTGGCGACGTCCTTTATCGTGACACGCTTTTGCGGAGCGCGGCCGGAATCATTGTCCGACATGGAACTGAGTCATCCTCTTTTGGCCCTTGGGCTTCGCTTGTCCACCCCGGCCCGCGATTCAACGCTTCAACTCTCGAATTAACGGCTCATTCAGCGACTTTTGCCGCCGGAAGCAATCCCCCATTTCACAAATGGCCACTTGACAGGGTTAAGTGGGGTGTAATTTAACGTTAAACAACACAAACGCAGATCCTGGAAAAACGAGGGGCCGATCATGCTGGTGGACTGTCACGTCAATATCTACAACGACGACCAGGTTACGCCGCTCTATGCCCAGCAGGCAGGCCTGGCCCGCGCGGCAGGCCTCGCCCCGAAGGCGGATGCGGATACGCTGGCCCGCGAGATGGCCGACGTCGACAAGGCCATCATCTTTTCGCTGCGCTACAAGGACTCGATCGGCGTCGACGGCAATGACGAGGTCACCGCCGCTGCGGTCGCCAAATATCCCGACAAGTTCGTCGGCTTCGCCGCCGTTGATCCCCGCATGCCCAACTGCATGGATCTCCTGGTTCACGCGATCGAGGATCTGAAGCTCAAGGGCGTCAAGTTCGGCCCAATCTACAATGGCGTGTCGCTGCTCGATCCCCGCCTTGAGCCGGTCTACGAGTATCTGCAGAAGAACAACCTGCCGCTCACCATGCATATGGGCACGACCTATGGCCGCAACGCGCCGGTCAACTATGGTCGCCCGCTCGACGTCGACACGATCGCGCTGCGCTATCCGGATTTGAAGATGATCATGGCCCATATGGGCCACCCCTGGTACGAGGAGTGCATCATCGTCGCCCGCAAGCAGCCGAACGTCTATTGCGAGGTGTCGGCGCTACACTACCGCCCCTGGCAGTTCTACAACATCCTGGTCTGCGCCCAGGAATACACCATCACCGACCGCAACAAGATCTTCTGGGGCACGGATTTCCCGTTCGCCCGCGTCGCGGAATCGGTCGAGGGGCTGAAGAACATCAACAGCCAGGTCGAGGGCACGCCGCTGCCGCGCGTCGCCGATACGACGATCGATTACATCCTGAATTCAAACCCGTTCGAGCATTGGTGGCACGGCGGCCTCGCCGTCTGAGCGAGCCTCCCCTCGCCTGAACTGACCTCCAGCAGCCGATGGATTCGAGATGGCAGACGACAGCAGGGACAAGAAGGGTTTCCGCAGCCGGGAGTGGTTCGGCCGTCAGGATTCCTACGGCTTCATCTATCGAAGCTGGCTGCGCAACCAGGGCCATACGGCCGAGATGTTCGATGGCCGCCCGGTCATCGGCATCTGCAATAGCTGGTCCGACCTCAATCCCTGCAACGGCCATCTGCGCGAACTGGCCGAGCATGTGAAGCGCGGCGTCTATGCCGCCGGCGGCTTTCCGCTGGAGTTTCCGGTCACCTCGCTCGGCGAGGCGCTGATGCGCCCGACCGCCATGCTGTTCCGCAATCTCGCCAGCATGGATGTCGAGGCCTCGATCCGCGCCAACCCGATCGACGGTGTCGTGCTGCTGGTCGGCTGCGACAAGACCACGCCGGCCGCGCTGATGGGCGCTGCCAGCGTCGATGTGCCGACGATCGTCGTCTCCGGCGGACCTATGCTTTCGGGCTCCTGGGAGGGTCGCCGCATCGGCTCGGGCACCGACGTCATTCGCTTCAAGGAAGCTGTGCGTGCCGGCACCATGTCGCTGCAAGAATTCATGGCGGCGGAAACCGCGATGTCGCCCAGCACCGGCTCCTGCATGACGATGGGCACCGCCTCGACCATGGCGAGCCTCTGCGAAGGGCTGGGCGTCGCCCTCCCCGGCAATGGCGCCATTCCGGCCGTCGACGCGCGTCGCCATGCGATTTTCCTTCGAGGCCGGCAAGCGCATCGTCGCCATGACGCATGAAGGCCTGCGCCTCTCCAAGATACTGACGCGCGAAGCTTTCGAGAACGCCGTCGTTCTCAACGCGGCGCTCGGTGGCTCGACCAATGCCGTGGTGCATCTGCTCGCGATTGCCGGCCGCCTCGGCGTCCCCTTCTCGCTTGACGATTGGGACAGGCTTGGCAGCGACGTGCCCTGCCTGCTCAACCTGATGCCATCCGGCGAATATCTGATGGAAGACTTCTTCCGCGCCGGTGGCGTGCCGGCCGTGCTGAATGAGATTTCGTCGCTGCTGAATAGCGATGCGCTGACCGTCACCGGCCGGACCCAGGCGGAGAACAATGCGGGCGCCGTGCGCCATGACGAGCGGGTCATCCTGCCCCTCGACAAGCCGTTCCGGGCCAAGGCCGGCATCGCCGTGCTGCGCGGCAACCTCGCCCCTTCCGGCGCGGTGATCAAACCATCGGCGGCGACGCCGGAACTCCTGGTTCATCGCGGCCGCGCCGTCGTGTTCACCTCGGCGGACGATCTGAAGGCGCGCATCGACGATCCCGACCTGCCGGTCGACAAGGACAGCATGCTGGTGCTGCAGAACTGCGGCCCGCGCGGCTATCCCGGCATGGCGGAGATCGGCAACATGCCGATCCCGGCCAAGCTGCTGCGCGAGGGCATCACCGACATGGTGCGCATCTCGGATGCGCGCATGAGCGGTACCGCCTTCGGCACGGTCGTGCTGCATGTGGCGCCCGAAGCCGCCGCCGGCGGCCCCCTCGCCCTAGTCCGCGACGGCGACATGATCGCGCTCGATGTGCCGGGGCGATCGATCCATCTGGAAGTCGACGACGCCGAACTGGAGCGTCGTCGCGCCGAGCTCAAGCCATTCGTATCGCCCTATGGGCGCGGCTATGAGCGGCTCTACGTCGATCACGTTATGCAGGCCGATTCCGGCGTCGATTTCGACTTCCTGGTTGGCGGCAGCGGCGACTACGTTCCGCGGGAGTCGCATTAACGCCGCGGGAAAAGACCGGCCCCATGCCTTCGACCCGCCCGCCATACCCTGCGGGCGGTAATCGCTGCGATATCGCCTTTATCGTCATATTAAACCCCGCCCCACACTCCCCGGAGCGTCAGCAGAAAAGCGGAATTGGCCGCATTTTCTAAATTGACTCGCTGGCACTTCGCCGCTTAGCATCTACTTTAACGATACATATAAATGTGTCGACATGGTTCAAAAATTGAACCAACCAGGGAAACCGGGCCGCAGGGTTCGGGCAGAGGAGAATGATCCGATGAGCGAGCGCAAGCCGCTTCGGAGCGCGCGGTGGTTTGGCCGCCCCGACAAATACGGCTTCTATGCCCGCAGCTGGATGCGCAACCAGGGCATCCCGTCGGAGATGTTCGACGGCCGCCCGGTCATCGGTATCTGCAACACCTGGTCGGAACTCACCCCGTGCAACGCGCATCTGCGGCAGCTGGCTGAGCATGTGAAGCGCGGCATCCTGGTTGCCGGAGGCCTGCCGCTCGAATTCCCCGTTATGAGCCTCGGCGAGACGCTCGTCCGCCCGACGGCGATGCTCTACCGCAACCAGGTCAGCATCGACGTCGAGGAGACGCTGCGCGCCAATCCGATCGACGGCGTCGTGCTGCTGGCAGGTTGCGACAAGACCACGCCGGCGCTGCTGATGGGCGCGGCCAGCGTCGACCTGCCGACCATCCTCGTCTCCGGCGGGCCAATGCTGAATGGTCGCGTGCGCGGCAAACAGGTCGGGTCGGGAACCGACGTCATCCGCTTCGCCGAAGCCGTGCAGATCGGCACGATGAGCCAGGAAGAATTCTACGAGGCCGAAGCCAGCATGAGCCGTTCGCCCGGCTCCTGCATGACCATGGGCACGGCTTCCACCATGGCGAGCCTCGCCGAAGCGATGGGCATCGCCCTCCCCTATAATGCGACCTGGCCGGCCGTCGACAGCCGCCGCGCGGTGCTCGCCGAAAAATCCGGCCACCACATCGTCGACCTCGTCCGCAACGACGTGCCGATGTCGAAGATCGTGACGCGCGAGGCGCTGGAAAATGCCATCGTCGTCAATGGCGGCATTGGCGGCTCGACCAATGCGGTCGTGCATCTGATCGCGCTCGCAGGACGCCTCGGCCTCGAGCTGACCCTCGACGACTGGGATCGCCTCGGCCGCATCGTCCCCTGCCTGCTCGACCTGATGCCGTCCGGCCAGTTCCTGATGGAAGAATTCTGCTACGCGGGCGGCTTGCCGGCCTTGATGAAGGAATTGAAGCCGCTGCTGCATGGCGGCTGCATCACGGTCGAAGGCGCCACCATCGCCGACCGGCTGGAGGAAGCCGAGTGCTTCGACCGCACCGTCATCCGGACGCTGGAAGAACCCTTCAAGCCGTTGGGCGGAATCGCGGTGCTGCGCGGCAACCTCGCTCCCTCCGGCGCCGTCATCAAGCCGTCGGCGGCCTCGCCCGAACTGATGAAGCATCGCGGCCGCGCCGTCGTGTTCGAGAACATGCCGGACTTCAAGAAGCGGGTCGATGATCCAGATCTGGACGTCGATGCCGACAGCATCCTCGTGCTGAAGCATGGCGGTCCGATCGGCTATCCCGGCATGCCGGAGATCGGCAACATGCCGTTGCCGAAGAAGCTCCGCGCCGCCGGCGTGCTCGACATGGTGCGTATCTCGGACGCGCGCATGAGCGGTACCGCCTTCGGCACCGTCGTGCTGCATGTCGCACCGGAAGCCGCGATCGGCGGTCCGCTCGCCTTGGTGCGAAACGGCGACTTCATCGAACTCGATGTCGAGGCGCGCAGCCTACATCTCGACGTTTCCGAGGCTGAACTCGCACAGCGCCGGGCCGAATGGACGCCTCCCCCTCCCCATTATGACCGCGGCTACGGCCGGATGTTCCTCGACAACGTCCAGCAGGCCGACCGCGGCGTCGACTTTGGTTTTCTCGTTGGCGGCAGCGGTCATCCCGTGCCGGCCGAATCTGCCTGATCGCTCTAGTTACAGGATCTTTCATGACGTCCACTGCCCCCCTGCCCGAAGGCTGGAACAAGCTCTACGCCGCCGTTCTGTCGGATGCGCTCGATGCCGTCGGCGTCACGACGCAGGCGATGCCGTCCACGATCCGGCCGCTCGACGAATCCCTCATCCTCTGCGGCCGCGCCCGCACCGGCATCTACATGGAGACCGCCCATGTCGACCCGGACGTCAATCCGTATGAGCTGGAGATCAAGCTCATCGACGATTTGAAGCCGGACGAAGTGGCCATCCTCGCCTGTGGCGGTTCCGGACGCATCGCGCCCTGGGGCAGCCTGCTTTCGACCGCCGCCGTCGGCCGCAAGGCGGCCGGCTGCATCACGGACGGCTTCGTGCGCGACATCAAGACGATCCGCGAGCTGAAGCTGCCCGTCTTCCATGCCGGCATCGCGCCGCTCGATTCCAAGGGGCGCGGCCAGATCGCGGCGATCGACGTTCCCGTCATCTGCGCCGGCGTGCGCGTCTGCACCGGCGATCTGGTGTTCGGCGATGCCGACGGCGTCGTGGTCATCCCGCAGGCGGTCGAGGCCGAAGTGCTGAAGATCGCCTTCGACAAGATCGCCAGTGAGGACAGCTCGATGGACGACCTTCGCAACGGCGCATACCTGCGCGACGTCTACGAACGCCACGGCGTCCTCTAGCTCGTCGAGGGTCGCGTTTTCTTCACGCGAGCCGGTAACCACGTCGCTCGAAAACGCTCCAAGCGGAAAAAGACCATGGCCATGCAAGCTTCGCAAGATCCATCCGCCGCCAGCCTGCGGCTTTCCCTGAGCCGGCGTATCTTCGCCGTCGAGGGCATGGCCATCCTCGCGGTCTTCGCGCTGCTGATCGCGATCTTCATGGTCACGGCGCCGCAGACCTTCCTCGGCTACCGTATCTACATGACGTTCCTCGCGAACGTGCCGCCGCCGATGATCCTGGCGCTCGGCCTCACCTTCGTCGTTGTGGCGGGAGAGATGGATCTCTCCTTCCCCTCGATCGTCGCCTTCTCGAGCTATGTCTTCGCCATCCTGTTCAAGAATTACGAGTTGACCTGGCTGGCCTTCGCGGCGGCGCTGATGGTCGGCGTCATCCTCGGCTTCGTGAACGGGCTGATCGTCACGCAGCTTGGCATCCCCTCCATGATCACCACGCTCGCCACGCTGTTCCTCTATGGCGGCCTCGTCGTGATCGTCTCCAACGGCCTGACCGTGGCCGTGCCGTCCGTGACCGACACCGCCATCCATTCGGTGTTCGCCGGCCGGATCGGCGTGCTGCCGGTGCAGGCGCTCTGGGCGCTCGCCGTCGCGGTGGCCCTCTGGTTCATCCTGAACCGCCACCGCTTCGGCGAGAACGTGCTGTTCATCGGCGACAATGCCCGCGTGGCGCATGTCGTCGGCATCCGGGTCGACCGCGAGAAGCTCAAGATCTTCACGCTGATGGGCCTGCTCTCCTCCTTTGCCGGCATCCTGCTGACGCTGGAAACCACCACCTACTTCTCCTCCCAGGGCATGGGCTACCTGCTGATCGTCGTGGCCAGCGTGTTCATCGGCGGCACGTCGATCTTCGGCGGCGCCGGCACCATTGTCGGCACCGTCGTCGGCGCGCTGATCGTCGCCATCATCGAGGCCGGACTGGTGGCCAGCGGCGTGCAGGGCTTCTGGACCCGCTTCCTGATCGGCGTCGTCTTCCTGGTTTCCGTTACGCTCAACATGGCGCTCGAAGATCCCGACCGTGTTCCGCTCTTCAAGAAGATCCGGATGCGGCTGCGACGTTGAGGCAAAAGACCTCGACGCGTTTCAATAAAGAAAACAAGCACCTGACAGACAAAGGGACCACAACATGATCACAAGGCGTTTCCTTCTCGGCGCGGCCTGCGCCCTCGGCATGACCGGCATGCTCTCCGGCACGGCGCTCGCCGCCGAGCCCGTGCTGACTGGCGAGGGCATGACCATCTATTTCCAGATGGGTGGCAATTCCGGCGACCCGACCACGCTGGCCCGCGAACTCGGCGCCAAGGCGGCAGCCGACATGCTCAAGGTCAAGCTGATCAACCAGTATGCCGGCTGGGACCAGCAGAAGATGCTGGAGCAGGCCAATCAGGCGCTGGCATCCCAGCCCGACGCCATCGTGGTCATGGGCCATTCCGGCACCGACTCGATGAAGCGTTTCCTGAACGATGCCAAGGAAGCAGGGATCGTGGTCGTTACCAACAACACCCGCCTGCCGGGCACCGACCTCAGCTATTTCGGCCTCGACAACTACGAGGCTGGCCGCGTGCTGGGCGAGAAGATGGTCGCCGCCGGCCTGAAGAAGGGCGACAAGGCGGTGATCTACGGCACGTTCGAGCAGACGGCGCATGCCGACATCTCGCGTGGCACGATCGAGGAATTCGACAAGGCCGGCGTGACCTATGACAAGCTGCAGTGGTCGAACGAGGCCGTGCAGGATCCCTCGCTCGCCGTGCCGGTGCTTGCCTCCTACCTCGAGAGCCATCCGGACGTGAAGGCGATCGCTGTCCCCGGCCATGGCGGCATCACCGCCATCCTCGCCAAGGTTCTGGACGCGGCCGGCAAGGCGCCGGGCTCCGTCATCACCGGCGGCTACGACATCTCGCCCGCTTCGATCGATGGCCTGAAGAAGGGCTATGTCACCGTCGTCGTCGACCAGCAACCCTACCTGCAGGGCTTCATGCCCGTGGTCGCCGCGGTGCTTCAGAAGCGCTATGGCCTCGCCGGCCTCATGCTCAACACCGGCGGTGGTGTCGTCACCAAGGACAATGTCGACGCCATCGCGCCGCTGGTCGAGGAAGGCGTTCGCTAAGTTTCAGAGAACCCCGCCCCTGTTGAGGAGATGACGAGCATGCAGGCCGAAAACGGCGCGACCGATCTGGTGCGGATGGTCAACATCCAGAAGCACTACGGCAAGGTTGAGAGTCTCAAGAACGTTAACCTGACGATCGGGCGCAACGAGATCGTCGGCCTGATCGGCGACAACGGCGCCGGCAAGTCGACGCTCATCAAGGTGATGACGGGCGTCGAGGCGCCGACCGCCGGCCAGCTCTTTATCAAGGGCAAGGAAGTCGAAGCGGGCGGCCATTCGGTCCGCAAGGCCCAGGACTTCCGGATCGAGACCGTCTACCAGGACAAGTCGCTCGGCGAGAAGCAGCCGCTCTGGCGCAACTTCTTCGTCGGGCGGCCGATCACCAACCGCTTCGGCTTCATCGACGTGAAGGCGGAAAAGCGGATCGCCGAGCAGATCATGAAGTCAACCATCGGCTTCCGTTCGCGCGGCATCAGCGTCGACTCGACCGTGGGCAAGCTGTCCGGCGGCGAGCGGCAGGGCGTCGCCATCGGCCGCGCCATGCATTTCGACAGCGACCTCATCATCCTCGACGAACCGACCGTCGCGCTTGCCATCAAGGAAGTGCGGCGGGTGCTCGACTTCATCCAGTCGATCAAGGCCGGCGGACGCTCCTGCATCTATATCGAGCACACGCTCGCCAATGTGCATGAAGTCGCCGACCGGCTGATCGTGCTCGACCGCGGCGAGATCGCGCTCGACACGCCCAAGAGCGCCTTGAGCCTCAGCGAACTGACGGAATTCCTGCTGTCGCTGCATCGCGTCCGCCATTGACGACGGGCGGCGGCTTCGGCCGCCGCTGACGCAAACCCGGCCAACGGACGACCGCCCTGTCCACCGGCAGGACGACGGGCCGTCCATGCCTGAAACGATCGAGGCCACGACCTCCAAAAGCAAGAAGCCAGAGAACTGGTCCCGATTGAACGCGACGTTCCAGAACTGCGATCAGAGGGAAAGGGAAGTTCCATGAAAATCTTGTCCGGTATCCGCAAGGGGATACTCGCCGGGGCCGCCGCCGCCCTGTTGGCATCGGTGCCGATGACCGCTTTCGCCGAGCAGATCACGCTGCGCGTGCCGAGCTGGTGGTTCGGAGAACCCGGCAACAAAGTCTGGATGGAGAAGGTCGTAAAGGCCTTCATGGATGAGAATCCGGACATCAAGGTGGAAGGCTACAACGTCGCCTATGGCGCCTATGCCGACCAGATGCTGCTGGAAATGGGCTCCGGTTCGCCGCCGGACGTCATCCACCTGCTGAACATGAACATCGGCGATTTCCTGCGCAACGACCTGCTGCTGCCGCTCGACGGCTATGTCGCCAAGAGCGACATCAGCAAGGAAACCTACAGCCCCGCGCAGTTTGAATCGCCGCTGATGGTGGATGGCCATACCTACGGCGTCATCCAGATGGTCGCGAACTACGTGCCCTTCTACAACGAGACGATCCTGAAGGCGGCCGGCTACGACAAGTTCCCGGACAATCCCAAGGATTTCCTCGAACTCGCCAAGAAGACGACCAAGGCGCCGAACCAGTTTGGATACGCCGCGATGGTCAAGCCTGGCAGCTACATCCAGACCTATATGGACGTGGCGCAGTGGGTGATCGCCAATGGCGGCCATTTCGCCATCGACGGCAAGCCGACGGTCAACGATCCCCGCAACATCGAAGCGATCTCCATGTTCAAGGAGCTCTTCGATGCCGGCGTGATGCCGCGCGATGTCGACAAGTCGACCTACCGGCAGATGTGGTGGCAGGGCAAGGTCGGCACGCTGTTCGACGGCTCCTGGATGATGGGCTTCGCCAAGGCCGGCAATCCCGAGATCGTCAAGGACCTGCGCACGGCGCCGATGCCGTGGCCTGGCCATCGCACGGCGGCGGCGTTCCAGCTCTGGGCGATCCCGAAGGATGCGCCGCATCCGGACGAAGCCTTCAAGCTGATCGAATTCATGCAGAGCGCCAAGTGGCAGAAGGAGATGGTCGCCATCACCAATGCCGTGTCGCCGCGCCTGAACAGCATCCCGGACGGCTATCTCGAGGCCAATCCGTGGTTCGCCACCTTCCAGGAAGCTTCCGACAAATATGCCGTCTCGATCATGCCGGCCGGCCTGGAGCTCTATGGCAACGAGGTCCTGAAGATCATCGCCGATAAGGTCGAGGAGATCCTCTACAAGAACCGCCCCGTCGCCGAGGCCATGGCCGAAGCGCAGGCGCAGGTCGTCGCCCTCGTCAAGAACTGACGCAGCGCCATCCGGGCGGCGGCGCGAAAGCCTCGTCGCCCGGTTCCTTCTCCTCTCCAGACGAGCGTGGTCCATGGCCCTCACCCAGACATCCGCCCGCGTCGCGGGCGTGAGGACCGTTCATTATGCCGACAGCCAGGATCGCTGGCTGCCTGCCGTGATGGTTCTTCCGTTTCTCCTCGCCATAACGGCGTTGGTGATCATTCCCCTGCTCTGGGGAATTCGCATCAGCTTCACCAATAGCCGCATCATCGGCCGAGCCTTCACAGAGGCCTTCACGCTCGCCAACTACCAATCGGTCCTGACCGATCCCGACACCTGGCACTCGCTCTATGTCACGGCGGTCTTCTCGCTCGGCACGGTGATCGGGAGCATCGCCCTCGGCCTCGTCACCGCGCTGGTGCTGACCCGCGCCTTTCCCGGCCGCGGCATCGTCCGCACGCTGATCATCCTGCCCTGGGCCGTGCCGCATGTCGTCGCCGCGCTGATCTGGCAGTGGATGTACAATCCGAATTACGGCGTCGTGAACTATGCCATCGGCTGGATCCCCTTCGTGACCAGCCAGCCGAACTGGCTGAGCGACCCGAACCTGGCGCTTCCGGCCATCATCATCCTGAACATCTGGAAGACCTATCCGTTCGCGACGCTCGTCCTGCTCGCGGGCCTGCAGTCGATCCCCGACGAACTCTACGAGGCGTCCGAGATCGACGGCGCCGGGCCGATGCGCCGCTTCCTCGACATCACGCTGCCCGGCCTCAAGCATGTGCTCGCCATCGTCGTGCTGCTGCTGACGATCTGGAGCTTCGGCAATTTCGTCTTCATCTTCCTGATGACCCAGGGCGGCCCCGCCGGCGCCACCAACACATTGGTCGTGAAGGTCTATTTCGAGGCGTTCCGCTTCTTCCGCGCCGGTCCCGCCTTCGCGATGGGATCGCTGCTGCTGCTCGTCGCGGTGCTGCTGACGCTGGCCTACGCCTTCATCGTGCGGAGAGGTAATGATGCGTAACGCCCCCAGCGCCCGCCATGGCGAAGCCTTCCTGCCGAACCTTTCTCGCATCGCTGGAAGGCTGGCCCTCGCCGCCCTCATCCTGATCCTCTGCGCGATCGCGGTCTTCCCGTTCTACTGGATGTTCGTGACCTCGATCCGGCCTTCCGGCCAGTTGTTCGCCTATCCGCCCGAGATCCTGCCGAGCGCCAATTCGGTGTTCTCGACCTATGTGACGATCTTCCAGGATACGGCGCTCGGAACCTGGCTCTGGAACAGCATCCGCGTGGCGCTCGGCACCGCGATCCTTGCCTCCTTCATTGGCGCCATGATGGCCTATTCCCTGTCGCGCTTCCGCTTCCAGGGGCGCGGCTTCACGGAATATCTGTTGCTCGCAACCCAGATGTTCCCGGGCATCCTGCTCGCCATGCCGATGTATGTGCTGTTCAGCAAGATCGGCCTGCTCAACAGCCTGCCCGGCCTGACGGTCGCTTACCTGGCCCTGCTCGTCCCCGTCGCGACCTCGCTGCTGAAGACCTTCTTCGACGGCATCCCGGTCGCGCTGGAAGAAGCCTCGTTGATCGACGGCGCGTCGCGGATCGGCACCTTCTTCCGCATCACGCTGCCCCTGTCGCTGCCCGGCCTCGCCTCGACCTTCCTGTTCTGCTTCATCATCGCCTGGGACGAATATCTCTTCGCCCAGATGTTCGTGCGCCAGCCGGGAAACTGGACGGTTTCCGTCGGCCTCGCCTCGTTCAGCGGCGAATACGTCACCCCCTGGGATCAGGTCATGACCGCGGCGACCATCGTCACGCTGCCGGCGGCCATCGTGTTCCTTTTCCTGCAGCGATACCTCGTCCACGGCCTCACGGCCGGCGGCGTAAAAGGTTGATCGGAGACCCTCATGAGCACCGCCCGCCTGGAACAACTCTCCAAGCAATATGACGGCCACCTCGCTGTCGACCGCATCAATCTCGACATCGCCGATGGCGAGTTCGTCGTCTTCGTCGGCCCGTCCGGCTGCGGCAAGTCGACGACGCTGCGCATGATCGCCGGGCTGGAACGCGCCACCGGCGGCGAGATCTGGATCGACGGCAAGCCCGCCAACCATGTTTCGCCGCGAGATCGCGACATCGCCATGGTGTTCCAGAACTACGCGCTCTATCCGCACATGACCGTGGCGCAAAACCTTTCCTACGCGCTGCGCCTGCGCAATTGGGCCCGCGCCGACATCGACCGCCGTGTCGGCGAGGTCGCGCAGTCGCTCGATCTCGCTCCCCTGCTCCACCGCAAGCCGTCGCAGCTTTCGGGCGGCCAGCGCCAGCGCGTCGCGCTGGGCCGCGCCATCATCCGCGAGCCAAAGCTGTTCCTGATGGACGAGCCGCTCTCCAATCTCGACGCCAAGCTGCGCGTGCAGACCCGCGCCGAGATCACGCGCCTGCAGCGCTCGCTTGGCATCACCACGATCTACGTCACGCACGACCAGACCGAAGCGATGACGATGGGCAACAAGATCGTTGTCATGAATGGCGGCCGCATCCAGCAGGCCGACACGCCGCAGCAGCTCTACCAGCACCCGGCCAATACCTTCGTCGCGCAGTTCATCGGCACGCCGCCGATGAACCTCCTGCGCTGCCGGCTCGAGCCGGAGGGTGGCGTGATCGTCGCCCGCGGCGCGGGCGTGAACATTCCGATCCGCCTGGAGAGCCTGACCGCGCTGCGCCCCAAGGTACGGGACGGCGAATTCCTGATCGGCTTCCGCCCCGAGGACATTGTCATGGACCCGGGCGCCGCGGGCAATGGCGTCACAGGCTCGGCCGACGTCATCGAGGGCCTCGGCCATGAATCGCTGGTGAGCGTGAAGGAATGCGAGAACGCCTTCATCGCCCGCATGTCGCCAGAGAACGCCGCGCCGATCCGGCTCGGCGACCGGCTCTCCTTCTCCGTCAATCCGGACCGGCTCCGATACTTCTCCGCCGAAAGCGGCGAGGCGATCCGCGTCCCGTAGTCCCTGCAGTTTGACCGCTCAAAGAGGAATGAGACCATGAAGACGTTGATCACGGGGGCCTCCGGACGGGTTGGCCGACAGATGGTAGCGAGCCGCCAGGCGCTGGGCGACAGCGTGCGCGCGCTGGTGCTGCCGGGCGATCCGGGCCTCGATGGCCTGAAGGATGCCGGCGTCGAGGTGATTGTCGGGTCGCTCACCGACAAGGAAGCCGTCGAGCAGGCAGTGGCCGGCGTCGACATCATCGTCCACCTCGCCGCCGCCATGCTGTGGGAACAGGGCGCCGACCGCGAATTGTTCCAGCAGAACATCGCGGGCACCTTCAACCTGTTCGACGCGGTCGTGTCGCAGAAGGTCAAGCTGCAGCGCTTCTTCATCGCGTCCAGCGACGAGGTCTACCCGTCGCTGAAGGCGCTCTATTCGCCGATCGACGAGCGTCATCCGCAGCAGCCCTACAGCTTCTATGGCCTGACCAAGGAGATCGACGAGCGACTGGCACTTTATTACCACCGCTCGCATGGCGTTCCCGTCACCATCGCCCGTTTCGCGCTGATCGCGCGCTCCGAGGAAATCCGTCGGCCGAGCGGCTGGTCGGGGCGCTTCCTGTTCGTCGAGCCGATGCGCAACCTGTTCACCGCGCTCGGACGGCCGGATGCGGTCGCAGCACTCGACGCGGCCAAGACCGGCCCGGAAGACACGCTGCTGCTGGCGCTCGACGAGGACGGCATCCCCTACGAGTTCCACTTCTGCGACGTGATCGACCTGGTTGGCGGCATCAATCTGATGCTGAGCGATGTCTCGGCGGTTGGCGAGATCTTCAATCTGAGCGGCCCCAGCCCCTTCTCCTACAAGGTCGCGGTCGAGGCGCTGCACAAGACCTTCGGCTTCCCCTATGTCGAAGTCCGCATTCCGGGTCCTGCCATCCGCGCCAGCCACGAGATCGCCAAGGCGAAATCGATCCTCGGCTACAAGCCGGTCTACGACATCCAGAAGATCATCGAGGAAGCCGCCAAGGCCTGATTCCTTGTCAAAAGCCGGTCGCCCTCGGGCGGCCGGCCCAGCCCATGATCCCATCGAGACGATGCCATGACAGACGACCACGCGCCCCGCCCTTCCGGCATCGCCACCTATCCGAGCCTGAAAGGCCGCGTCGCGCTGATCACGGGCGGCGGCAGCGGCATCGGTGCGACCATCGTCCGCCGCTTTGCCGAACAGGGCTGCCGCGTCGCCTTCCTCGACATCGCGGAGGAGACCTCGCAGGCGCTCGTCGCCGCGCTGGCAAAGGACGGCCTCACCGCGCATTTCGAGAAGGTCGACATCACCAAGGTTGACGAGATCCAGGCGGCGATCGCCCGGGTGCGCGCGGCGCTGGGACCGATCACCATCCTCGTCAACAACGCCGCCAATGATGACCGCCACAAGCTCGACGACGTGACCTCGGAATATTGGGACTGGGCCGTCAGCGTGAATTTGAAGCACCAGTTCTTCTGCGCGCAGGCGGTCCACAAGGACATGGCGGCAGCCGGCGGCGGCGCCATCATCAATATGAGCTCGATTTCCTACCTCATGGGCGCCACGGACAACGACGCCTATCTGAGCGCCAAATCCGCCGTGATCGGCCTGACGCGCGGGCTGGCTCGCGAGCTTGGTCCGGACAATATACGTGTCAATTCCGTGCTGCCCGGTTGGATCATCACCGAACGCCAGCGCCGGCTCTGGCTCAACGCCGATGGCGAGAAGCGCATCCTGGAGCGGCAGTGCCTGAAGCGGCAGCTCGACGCCGACGACATCGCGCGGCCCGTACTGTTCCTCGCCTCCGATGAGGCCGGCGCCTGCACCAACCAGAGTTTTATCGTCGATGGTGGCTGGGTCTGACGCGCACACGCCCTTCTCGAAACAAAAAAACGGACCCGATCGGGTCCGTTCTTCTTTTGAGTATCGCTTCGGAACGGAGGGATTCGAGCCGGCTCCGGCCTATGACAGCGCCGGGATGAGGCCTTCGGACTCGAGCGTGGTCCAGAGTTCCGCGGGAATGTCGCGCTCGAACCATTCGACATTGCCCTTCACCTGCGCCGCCGTCTTGGCGCCGATGGCGACGACCGTCGCGGCCGGATGGCGCAGCGGATACTGGATCGCGGCGGCGGGCAGCGGCACGTCGAAGCGGCCGCACACCGCCTCAAGCTTCTCCACCCTGGCCAGAACCTCGGCCGGGGCGTCGACATAGTTGAATTTCTTGCGACCCGAGGTCGATGCCAGGATGCCGGAGTTGAACACGCCGCCAATGACGAGATCGACCTCGTGCTTCAGCGCCAGCGGCAGGAAGGTCTCGGCCGCGTCGTCGTCGAGCAGCGTGTAGCGGCCGGCGAGCAGGCAGACGTCGAGATCGGCCTCCTGCATGGCATCGCGGATCACCTGCCATTCGTTGACGCCGAGGCCGAAGCCCGCGATCAGGCCGGCGGCCTTCAGCTCGGCCAGCGCCTTGAAGCCGCCGCCCTTGGTCAGCGCGCCCCAATGATGATCGTGCAACTCGCCATGCGTGACTCGGCCGATATCGTGCACGAACAGGATGTCGAGACGGCCAAGACCGGTGCGCTGACGGCTGTCGTCATAGGAGCGCAGGATGGCATCATAGGAATAATCGAACACTTCGCGGAACGGCAGGCCGTTGTTCCAGCCGGAATCGAACTCGTTCTTTGGCGGTTCGGGCGGCAGCACACGGCCAGGGCGGTCGAAGCTCATCAGCCGGCCGACCTTGGTGCTGACGCGGAACGACTCCGGATCCTGCTCGCGCAGGAAGTGGCCCGCCAGATGCTCGGCGCGGCCGAGCCCATACATGGGCGCGGTGTCGAAGTAGCGAAGGCCCGCGTCCCACGCCGCCTGCATCGCGCCTTCGGCATCGGCAAGCGGGACGGAGGCGTAGAGGCCGCCGAACGGCGCCGTGCCAAGTCCGAGCAGGGTCAGGTCGATATTGGAGCGCTTGAGGTGCTTCTTGTCGGAGGCTTTCATCGGTATCGTCCTAGGTCAGAGATGGGCACGAATGTTGGCGCAATTCGTGCCGCCGCTTCTTCGGCAGCCTCGGGTCCTCATGGATGTCTGGGAGAGCCCGGCGACCGTCCTGAAATCCGGCGCGTGCGAATCAGCAGGCTGGCGCAGCGTCACCCGTCATGGGACGCGAGAATGGACATGCCGACAAGAGCCACAAAGCCACCTCGCCTGATATTTTAGATATCTATCGATGAAAGCCCATGGAGATCTTCCCCGCCGCGACCAGCCCGGTCGCGGCGGGGAAGGAAGGTTGTCAGCGCGCCGCCCAGAGCAGGCCGCGACGCATGATCGTGTTCATTTCTGGCACGTCGAACTCGCTGGCGACATGGCCGAGCGAGGAATAGAACACCCGCCCCTTGCCGTGCTTGCGCTTCCAGACCACCGGCATGACGACGCCATCGATCCAATAGGCATGGTCGCCGGTGAAGGTCGTCGTCGCCAGAACCTCGTTCGAGGGGTCGACATGCATGTAGTAGTGCTCGGAGCGATAGGGGAAGCGGGTCGGAATGCCTTCCATGATCGGATCCTCGGGCTTGGTCACATCGACATGGTAGTCGATGATATTGCCCGGATGGGCGACCCACTGGCCGCCGACCATGAACTGGTATTCGACCGCCTCGCGGAACGCATCGCCCATGCCGCCATGATAGCCGGCAAGGCCGACGCCGCCCTCGACCGCCTTGGTCAGGTTGAGAAGCTCCTCCTTCTCGATCTTCGACATGGTGTAGATCGGCACGATCAGGCTCATGTCGGCGATGGCCGGATCGGCGAACGCCTCGGTCGAATTCTCGAGATAGACCTTGAAGCCTTCCTCCTCGAGCATCCCCGCGATGATGTTGGCGCCCTGCTCCGGCTCGTGGCCGCTCCAGCCGCCCCAGACAATCAATGCCTCGCGCATGGTCTCACTCCCTCTTGAATTGGTTTGGTTCAGCCGATCGCGCCGATGGCGACGCCCACCGGCAGCGCGGCCGGGCGTTCCGGGCGGCTCTCGATCGTGATGTGCTCGCCCGTGTCGGACGAGCGCTGGAATGCCTCCATCACCTCCAGCGCATGGAAGGCGAGATCGCCATTGGCGCGGTGCGGCCTGCCGGTGCGGATCGCCTCCGCCATGTCGGCGACGCCGATGACGCGGAAATTGCCGTCGGCATAGCCGTGCTGGGTCGGGACGGTCTGCCAGTCCTCCGAGGCCGTCGCGAGCTTGATGTCGCCGCCAAAATGGTTGGGATCCGGCACGAGGATGGAGCCTGCCGAGCCATAGAGCTCGATCGGGCTGTGCTGGTGGCGCGGCACGTCGAAGCTCATGGCGATGGTGACGACCGCGCCGGAGACGAACTGCATCGTGCCGGCGACATGAGTCGCGACCTCGACCGGGATCTTCGTGCCGTTCAGCGGCTCGCTGGTGACGAGGCGCTCGTCGCGCAGCTTGGTGGCGACGCCGGCCACGCGGGCGACGGGGCCGAGCAGGTTGACCAGGTCGGTGACGTAGTACGGCCCCATGTCGAGCATCGGTCCGCCGCCATCGAGATAATAGAAGCCGGGATTGGGATGCCAGCGCTCATGGCCGGGGCACATGAAGAAGGCGGTGCCGGCGATCGGCGTGCCGATGGCGCCCTCGTCGATCAGCTTGCGGCTGGTCTGGTGCGCGCCGCCAAAGAAGGTGTCCGGCGCGCTGCCGAGGCGAACGCCCTTTGCCTTGGCCGCCTCGACGAGCTTCCGCGCCTCGCCCGTGGAAATGCCGAGCGGCTTTTCCGAGTGCACATGCTTGCCCGCCGCCACGACCTGCAGGCCGACATCGACATGCGCCTTGGGAATCGTCAGGTTGACGATGATCTCGATCGCCGGATCGGCCAGCATGGCGTCGATCGACATGGCGGTGAGGCCGAATTCCGTCGCGCGCGCCTGCGCCGCGTCGGCATTCAGATCGGCGACGCCGCGAATGTCGAGGATCGGGAATCCCGCCGCCGCCTTCAGATAGGCCGCGCTGATATTGCCGCAGCCGATGAATCCAATTCCTACCCGTTCAGCCATCTCGCGCTCTCTCCCAGATGCGATTTTTGTGTCGGCGGTCGTCAGCGATGGACGACCGGTCCCGTGGTGTTCCAGGGCGCGCCATAGAGGTCGCGAAGCGTCATCGCGGCCGCGCCGCGCGCCCAGATGTCGTCCTGCCAGTGGTGGACGACGATGTCGGAAACATCGGCGAGGCTCGGCGGCAGCAGGTCCGCCACCGTGCGACGGATCGGCCCGACCAGGGCGTCGCCCGCCTCCAGCGCCGCCCCCGCCATGATGACCTTGGGCGGCGCGAACAGCGTGATCAGATTGGCGATGGCGAAGCCGAGCGCGCCGCCGGCCCGCTCCAGCAAGGCCAGGATTCGCGGCTCGCCCTTCTCCGCGAGTTCCAGGATCTTTTCGAGGCCGCGACCGAGCCGGAAGGCGTGCTCATGCTCTTCGCCGGCCAGGATCTCGCGCGCCTCGGCGACGATGCTCGCCTCGGAGGCGGCGCTGGCCAGCCGGGTCGAGCCATTGCCGGTCGGCGGACGCACCATCAGGTCGCCGAGGTCCGGGCTCAGGCCATTGGCGCCGCGAAACAGTTCGCCATTGTGCATGATGCCGAGACCGAGGCCGAGCTCGACGGAAATGACAAGAAAGTCATCGAGGCCACGCGCCTGGCCGAACCAGTGCTCGGCCAGCGTGACGAGATTGACGTCGCTGTCGATCGTCGCCACGACGCCGCCGAGCCGGTCGGTCATTTCCGCGGCAAACGGCACGTCGCGCTCGCCGAAGATAGGGCTGGCGCGGCACACGCCGGCGATCCGCTCGACGACGCCAGGCAGCCCGACGCAGACGCCGGAAATCTGCTCCATGGCAAGGCCGGCATCGGCGACGCAGCGGCGAATGCCATCCTCGACCAGATCGGCGATGACCGATACCGACTGACGCTGCAGGCGGATC
Source organism: Kaistia sp. UC242_56 (assembly GCF_044452255.1). Taxonomy (NCBI): domain Bacteria; kingdom Pseudomonadati; phylum Pseudomonadota; class Alphaproteobacteria; order Hyphomicrobiales; family Kaistiaceae; genus Kaistia; species Kaistia sp. UC242_56. Next base: position 1,364,588 of record NZ_JBIOAN010000002.1, on the reverse strand, counting down.
GGCAGCACCAGGCTCGACAGTACGTCGGCGCGGAAATTGGTGGTCGCGACGGTGATCTGGTCGAGCGCCAGCTTGACGCCGACCACATGCGCGGCAGCCGGGTTCAATTCCAGCATGACGCGCGGCCGGCCCCGCGCCGCGTCGCGTATGCCGCCCAGTTGCTGTGTGATGATCAGGCCGTCATCGAGCAGCGCCGCGGTGATCGCCGAGACGGTCGTCGCCGACAATTGCGTGCGGTCGGAGATCTCGACTCGCGAGATCGGACCGAACCGCCGGATCGCGTCCATCACGTGGAAGCGATTGATGGCGCGCATCAATTCGGGATCAGCTGTCTTCATTTCCAGGGAGCCATTTATTCCGGGTCAGGCAGTTATTCACACTGCGGAGGGAGGCTGTCAACGCAAGATTCCGCGCTGCAGCGCAACAAATCAGAGCTTCTCTTGACAGGCGCCCCCGAACGAGAACAGATTTAATCCGCATTGTTTATTAAACGAGCGCCGGTGGGAGGAAACAGCCGGGGCCGTCTGGGAGGACAATCGATGAAGTTCAGAACGCTCTTCGGCGCGGCGATCGGCCTTGCGCTTTCCGCCAGCACCGCCATGGCCGACGTTACGGTCAAATGGCTGCATCTGGAAACAGATCCTGTCACGCTGACGGCCTGGGACGAGATCATCAAGCAGTATGAGGCGGCGCATCCGGGCGTGAAGGTGCAGACCCAGTTCCTCGAGAACGAGGCCTTCAAGGCCAAGCTGCCCACGCTGCTGCAGTCGAAGGACGCGCCGCACATCTTCTTCTCCTGGGCGGGCGGCGTGCTGAAGGCACAGGCCCAGACCGGTGCGATCAAGGACCTGACGGCCGAAATGCAGGCCGATGGCGGCAAGTGGAAAAGAGCTACAACCCGGCCTCGGTCGCCGGCCTGACCTTCGACGACAAGGTCTGGGCCGTTCCCTACAAGATGGGCACGGTGTCGTTCTTCTATAACAAGGAACTGTTCAAGAAGGCCGGCATCGACGCCGACAAGATCCAGACCTGGGACGATTTCCTGGCCGCGGTGAAGACGCTGAAGGACGCCGGCATCGTGCCGATCGCCGGCGGCGGCGGCGAGAAATGGCCGCTCCATTTCTACTGGAGCTATCTCGCCATGCGCAATGGCGGCAAGGAAGCCTTCGATACCGCCAAGGCCAATGGTGGCGACGGCTTCAAGGCCGAGCCGTTCATCAAGGCGGGCGAGCAGCTCAAGGCGCTGGGTGCGCTGGAGCCGTTCCAGCCCGGCTATCTCGGCACCAAATGGCCGCAGGCGCTCGGCGCCTTCGCCGACGGCAAGGCCGCGATGATCCTCGGCTTCGAGGCGACCGAAAAGAACCAGGCCAACCAGGCTGCCGACGGCAAGGGCCTTGCCAGCGACAATCTCGGCCGCTTCGCCTTCCCGATCGTGGCCGGCGGCGCCGGCAAGGTCACCGACACGCTGGGCGGCCTCAATGCCTGGGTCATCAGCAAGGACGCGCCGAAGGAGGCCGTCGAATTTGCCGCCTTTCTGACCAATGTCGAGAATGAGCGGCTGCAGGCCGAAAGAGGCATCATGATCCCGGTCACCATCGGTGCCGAGGATGGCGTGAAGGATCCGCTCGTGGCGGAATCCGCCAAGCAGCTGGCCGCCTCGACCTGGCACCAGAACTTCCTCGACCAGGATCTGGGCCCCGCCGTCGGTCGCGTCGTCAACGACGTTTCCGTCGAGATCGTCTCTGGCCAGATGTCGCCCGAGGACGCCGCCCAGCAGATCCAGGACGCCTGGGAACTCGAACAGTAGTTCCCAAGCCGTCCGTCGCCGCCGCGGGTCCCTCACCGCGGCGGCGGATCCTTTTCCCGCCGGAGAGTCCGGGCCGATGAGCCAAACGATGATCGCCGCGCCCGCACAAGGCCGCGCTGGCAGACCCAGGACCAAGGGCACCTTGCCCGTCCTGATCCTGTTCCTGCCGCCTGCCCTGCTGGTCTTCACCCTCTTCGTCATCCTGCCGATGGGAGAGGCAGCCTGGTACAGCCTCTATGACTGGAACGGCTATGGCCTGCCGGAGAAGTTCATCGGCCTGAAGAATTTCGAGCTGCTCTTTCGCAATGGCGCGTTCCGCCAGGCGCTGATGAACAACGGGCTGATCATGCTCGTTTCGATCGCGATCCAGATCCCGCTGGCGCTCTGGCTGGCGACGATGGTGTCGCACCGCATTCCGGGCGCCGTGTCGTTCCGCCTGATCTTCTTCATGCCCTATGTGCTGGCGGACGTGGCGGCCGGCCTGATCTGGCGCTTCGTCTATGACGGCGACTATGGCCTGTTCGCGGCCATCGCCTCGTTCTTCAACGTCGCCTCGCCCTATGTGCTGGCCGACAAGAACCTCGCCATCTATGCCGTGCTCGGCGTCATCGTCTGGAAGTATTTCGGCTTCCACATGATGCTGTTCATCGCCGGGCTGCAATCGATCGACAAGAGCTATTACGAAGCGGCCGAGATGGACGGCGCGACGCGCTGGCAGCGCTTCCGCAACATCACGCTGCCGCTGCTGGCGCCGACGATCCGGCTCTCCGTCTTCTTCTCGGTGATCGGCTCGCTGCAACTGTTCGACATGATCATGCCGCTGACCGGCGGCGGGCCGTCGAACAGCACCCAGACCATGGTTACCTTCCTCTACTCCTACGGCATCACCCGGATGAAGGTTGGCTTCGGCAGCGCCATCGGCGTCGTCTTGTTCGTCATCTGCATCACGCTGGCCTTCGGCTACAAACGGATCTTTATGCGCAATGACTGATCAGACATTCATCGCCGGAAAGCCCGTGGCCGCGAAGCCGGCCGTCGTCACGCGTCCGCGCCGGGACGGATTCTCGAAGCACCGGATGAGCTTCGTCACCTGGCTCTATCTCTATGCGAGCCTATTCATCGTGGCGGCGATCGTGCTGTTACCGTTGCTCACCACCGCGATCGGCGGGTTCAAGGCGCTGGGCGACCTGCGCGTCAACCCGTTCGGCCTGCCGTCGCAATGGATCTGGTCCAACTACCTCGATATCCTGGGCAGCGGCCGCTACTGGCAGATGCTGGGCAACTCCATGATCATCGCGGTGCTGACGGTGGTCCTGACCCTCGCTGTCGCCTCGATGGCCGCCTTCACCTTCGCGCATGTAACGTTCTTCGGCTCGGGCTTCCTGCTCAACTACTTCCTGATCGGGTTGATGTTTCCAGTCGCGACCGCCATCCTGCCGCTGTTCATCCGCATCCGCGACCTCGGCCTACTCGATACCTATTGGGGCGTCGTCCTGCCCCAGGTCGCCTTCGGCCTCGGCATGAGCATCATGTTGTTCCGCAAGTTCTTCCAGAATGTGCCGCATGAACTGTTCGACGCCGCGCAGGTCGATGGCTGCGGCTATATCGCCTATTTCTGGCACGTCACGCTGCCGCTCTCGCGGCCGATCCTGGCGACCGTCGGCATCGTCGCCTTCGTGAATTCCTGGAACAACTACATCATGCCGCTGATCCTGCTGAACACGGATGCCAAATATCCGTGGCCGCTCGGCATCATGGTCTATCAGGGCGAATATTCGACCGAATGGCAGCTGGTGCTCGCCTTCATCACGCTCACCATCCTGCCGACGATCATCGTCTTCTTCGCGGCCCAGAAGCATATCGTCGCCGGCCTCACGGCAGGCGCGGTCAAGGGATAAGCGTTGGTGCAGGGCGTCGGCATGGGACCGGCGCCCTCTCGGACAAACGGCTGCCGCTCATGGCGACGAGGGCGGCAGCACCTCCGGCACGTCGAGCCGCGCCACGCCGATCCGGTCGTCGGCCATGCCATAATAGACATCGAAACGATCGGGCTGGCCGATATCGTCGCGGCGGTCGATTCCGGTGGGGAACACGACGGCATCGACGGCCCCCTCCAGTTCCAGCGGACTGTCGGGGACCAGGATCGGCTCCGGCGAACGATACAGAATCCGGTTGGGATGCCCCTGCGAAAGGATCATCGCGCCCGCCGAATAGCGCATTTTCCGGCCGGAAGGGCTCGGATAGGCCATGTCGCCGACGCCGTGATAGATCATCAGCCAGCCATGCTGGCAAAGAATGGGCGGAGCGCCACCGCCAATCTTCAGGCGCTCCCAGATGGCCTCCGGGCACGTCAGCTTGTGATGCTCGACGAACTCGCCAAGCTGCGGCTTGTCGCCTCCATTGCCAAGCCGGCAATAGGAGATCCAGATGCACTCGCGATCGGTGTCCAACGGTTTTGATGCCGGCTGATGGATTGTCTCTTCCGGGCGGGTGCCGGGAAACAGCGGCCGGTGAATCAGGCCCAGCGTCGGCCGCCCCATCGGGTCCGGGACCAGCGCGCTGAAGAGGCTCGCATCCTTGTCGTCGATGCCCTCGAAATCGATGCCGTGATAGGGACGGAAGGTGGCGAGACCCAAGCGCTTCCAGTGAAACAGATCATCCGAAACGGCAATCGCGATGCGCGGACCGCGCGTCGACAGCGCGGTATAGGTCATCACATACTGATCCAGTGCCTCGACATAGCTGATGCGCGGATCCTCGCAGCCCCCGCCCCCATCGGCGCGAAGCTCGTAATCCGCCTTCGGCTCAAGCGCGACGCCCATGCGCTCGACATCCCGCGGGTCGCCCTGGGCATCGAACAGTACGCGGGCGATGCCGATGCGGGAATAATTGCCCTTCGCGACGAGGCGGGGAAACAGATAGAGCTCCCCGTCCTTGCCGCGGATGGCGGCGGGGTTGAGAACGCCCTCCGCCTCGTTGGCCTCCCCCTTCAGCGGCTGCATGATCATGCCGAGCCGCTTCATCTCGAATGGGATCACGACGGGCTCCCGCTCTCCATGCAGGCGAGGAAGGCTTCGATGACGCGCTTCGTCTCTTCGGGATCGCGGACGCGAATCGAGAAAACGCCGGCCTGCTTGGGCGGGTAATCATTGCCGCCCGGGAAGATCGCATCGCCGACAAAGACCATGTCCAGGATCGCGATGCGCAGGATTTCGCGCAGTTTGTGGATGCCATAGGCCTTGTCGATGCCCGGCATGGTCACGTCGATCGAAGTGGCGCCACCGAGATTGACCGAGAAGCGCGGGATCATCGGCTGCAGCACTTCCTTCAGCCGGTTGCGCTTGCTGAAATCGGGATCCCAGCTCTTCTTTTCTTCCAGAGGAGCCTGCTGGCCCAGCGCGGAAAGCGTGATCTGGCTGCCGCGATCCTCGATCAGATCGCCCCAATGCTTCGCCGGGCGCAGGCCCGTTTCATCCAGAGCGCGGTCGAGCGCCCCGATGATCTGCTGCTTGTCCGAGTCCGAGAAATCCTCGGCATAGAGCTTCGTCCAGCCGCCGTCATAACGATAGAACTGCGTTCCGCAGGTGGGCAGCAGGGAAAGGTCCCTGAGCCTGTCATCCTGGGGGAAATTGCGCAGGAACTGGCTTTCGAACTGCGGCCAGGCGCCGCCGGAAATCACCGCGACCTTGGCAACGGCCAGAAGGCGGACAAGCAACTCCGCCATTTCGGGATCGAGCGAGGATTTGCTTTCGGCGAGGGTGCCGTCGAGATCGAAGACTACGAGTTTTTTCATGGTGGTTCCGGATGGTCCTTTCGACACGCGCTGCCGCTCTGGACTACGCACGACAATGCCGGGCAGGAACCCTGCCCAGTCCGACATCAACGAGCCGGGGAAGGCGCCCGTTCCACGCCGGCGGAAATTCCGCCACCGACGTGCCTGCTATCCCTAAGGAAATTCAAGCCAACAGACCAGCGCCTCGGCGAACGTCGTAAAGGCTTGCGCATGACTTGATAGGATGGCCAGCCTACACTGCGGCGACGCCAGCTCTATGTCACCCGGTGTCGTCTCCCCCGGGCAGAGAGTCGACCAACCGGATCTTCCATAGATTTCTCCCTCCCTGCCAAAGCTTGCCCGCCAACATTCTCGCGAGGACCATTGAAATGCAGATTGGTGTGATCGGACTGGGCCGCATGGGCGGAAACATCGCGCGCCGCCTGATGCGGGCCGGACATCGTTGCGTCGTCTACGACCGCAATCCGACGGCCGGCGAAGCCCTGGCGATCGAGGGTGCGATCGTCGTCCGGTCGCTGGAGGAGATGGTGTCGTCGCTGACGGAGCGGCCGCGCGCCATCTGGCTGATGCTGCCCGCCGGCAAGATCACCGAGGATACGATCCAGGAACTGGAAGGTCTGGTACAGGCAGAGGATATCCTTATCGACGGCGGCAACGCTTTCTACAAGGACGATATCCGCCGCGCACGCCACCTCGCCGAAAAAGGCATCCGCTATGTCGATTGCGGCACCTCGGGCGGCGTGTGGGGGCTCGATCGCGGCTATTGCATGATGATCGGCGGCACCAAGGAAGCGGTCGAGCATCTCGACCCGATCTTTGCGACGCTCGCCCCGGGCCTTGGCGACATCCCCCGCACGCCGGGCCTCGGCGAAGCGGTCTCGCGCGCCGAGCGCGGCTACATCCACACCGGGCCCGCCGGCTCCGGCCATTTCGTCAAGATGGTGCATAACGGCATCGAATACGGCCTGATGCAGGCCTATGCCGAGGGCTTCGACATCCTGCGCAACAAGGATTCGACCGAGTTGCCGGAAGACGAGCGCTTCACGCTCAACATTGCCGAGATCGCCGAAGTCTGGCGGCGCGGCAGCGTCATCACCTCGTGGCTGCTTGATCTCGGCGCCGCCGCGCTGGCGCGCGATCCGCAATTGCAGGAATTTTCCGGCTTCGTGCAGGATTCCGGCGAAGGACGCTGGACCGTACAGGCGGCGATCGAGGAATCGGTTCCCGCGGACGTCCTGACCGCGTCGCTCTTTGCCCGATTCCGCACCCGCATGGAGCTGCATTTCGGCGACAAGATGCTCTCGGCGATGCGGTTCGGCTTTGGCGGACATCTGGAGGCCAAGCCGCCGATCGTTCCATTGGCGCCGACCCGCACGGTCACGTCCGACGCGGGGGAGTGATCCATGCCGGAAGTCGCGGGGATCACCACCCTCTTCCTCGACATTGGCGGCGTACTGCTGACCAATGGCTGGGACCATCTTTCACGCCATCGCGCCGCCGAAACCTTCGGGCTTGACTGGGACGCGATGGAGGCCCGGCATCAGGCGCATGTCGACGCCTATGAGAAGGGCCGCCTCAGCCTCGACGATTATCTCACCCAGGTGATCTTCAACGAGCCGCGCCCTTTCGGCCGGGAGGCGTTCTGGCAGTTCATGTGCGCGCAGTCGCAGCCCGATCCCGGCATGCTGGCGCTGTTTCCCGGGCTCAAGCAGCGCTATGGGCTGAAGCTGGTCGCGGTCAGCAATGAGGCGAAGGAACTCAACGCCTACAGAATCGAGACCTTCGGCCTCGATCGCCTGTTCGATATCTTCATCTCGTCGAGTTTCGTCCATGTCCGCAAGCCGGACACCGATATCTTCCAGATCGCGCTCGAGGTCTCGATGACCCGGCCGGAGCAGGTGTTCTACGTCGACAACACCGGCGAATATGTCGACCTCGCCGCCGGCCTCGGCATTCGTGGCCGGACGCATACGGACCTCGCTTCGACCGAGGAAGCCCTGGCCAAGGTCGGGCTCTTGGCGGGGTAACGGCAGGACAGCGTCAAGCCGGCGAACAAGCAAGTCCCTCACCCCACCTTCTCCCGCGAGCGGGCAAGGCCTGGGTGAGGGTCATCCCCCGACGGCAAACCCTTAGTGGAAGATGATGCCGCCGCAGACGTTCAGCGCCTGGCCGGTGATGAAGGACGCATCGTCCGAGGCGAAGAAGGCGACAGCGCCGACCACATCGTCGGGGTAGCCGAGCCGGCCCATGGCCGTCTTGTCCTTCACCGCCTGCAGCGCCGCGGCGTCGCGGTAATTGTTGCGGCCCATCTCGGTATCGATGATCCCCGGGCAGACGGCATTCACCGTGATGCCATCCTTGGCGACTTCTTGCGCGAGGATATGGGTGAAGCTGATGACGGCCGCCTTGGACGAGCAATAATGCGCCTGCAGCGGCGCGCCGCGCTTGCCGCCGATCGAGGCGATGTTGACGATGCGGCCCTTGCCCGCCTCGCGGAATTGCGCGAGCAGCGCCTTGCAGACCAGGAACGTACCCTTGGTGTTGACGTCATACATGCGGTCCCATTCGTCGGGCTCGATGTCGTCCACCAGCGCCAGCGACAGGACGCCGGCATTGTTGACGAGCACGTCGATATGGCCGGCGATCGCCTTCGCCTCGGCGACGAAGGTCTTGACCGATACCGGGTCGCTGACGTCGCCGAAGACGAGGTCGCAACGGCCGCCGGCGTCGCGGATCAGCGCCTGGGCTTCCTTCAGCTCGGCCTCCTGCCGGGGGATGTCCATCGCCACGACGTGGTAGCCCTCGGCCGCGAAGCGCAGCGCGATGGCGCGGCCGATGCCGCGCGACGAACCGGTGACGAGAACGGACTGGCCTTCGCCTCTCCTGGGGATCACGATCGTCTTCCTTCTTCAGCAAGGGGGGATATGGGGCGCCACCCCGATGGTGACGCCGGAACTTCGGGACAAGCCATCCCGCCCGGGCAGAAGAGCTGTCTGCCCGACATCGGCAGGGATGGAGACCGGCGCGGCCCGGATGGGCGCCAGTCGGGTTTTCCGGATCAGGCGCGACCGTGGCTGGCGCGCGAACGACGGGCGAGCGAGTCGACGATGACCGCGATGGCGAGCACGCCGCCGGTGATCATGTAGCGAAGCGACGACGACAGATCGAGCAAGGTCAGGCCGCTCGAGATCGACTGGATCACAATGATGCCGAGTAGCGCGGAATAGGCGCTGCCGCGGCCGCCGAACAGGCTGGTGCCGCCGATAACCGCCGCCGCGATCGCGTTCAGATTGACGTCGCCGGTGCCCGCTTGCTGGCTGGAGGATGCGAGCCTGGACGCCGCCATCACGCCGCCAAAAGCCGCCAGCGTCGAACAGAGAACGAAGGCGCTGGTGTAGATGGCGCGGACATTGATGCCGGCGCGCCGGGCCGCCTCGCGATTGCCGCCGACCGCGAACATCGACCGACCCCAGCGGGTACGAGTCAGCGCATATTGCATCGCCAACACGAGACCGACGAACAGGCCGAACATCCACGGCACGCCGCGGCCCTGGTTGAGATAGAGCACGACCAGTTCAGCCACGATCGTCACCGCGGCAGCGCGGGCGATGATCCCGCCCGACGATTGCGACGACAGGCCGGCGGCGCGGCGGCGGGCGGCCGTGCGATAGCCCGTATAGAGCATCACCGCGCCGGGAACGGCGGCCAGGATGACAGACACGATCGCCGGCATCACCATCAGCTGGCCGAACCGCACCAGCGGCGAGCCATAGGGCAGATTGATCGAGCCTGTCGTGCCGAGAAGGTAGAGTTGCAGGCCGAGGAAGGTGAGCAGGCCGGCCAGCGTCGCAACGAAACTCGGCATGCCGAAGCGGTTGAACAGCTGGGCATAGACATAGCCGATCGCCGCGCCCGAAAGCACCGCCGCCAGGATGGCAAGACCGGCCGGGACACCCTGGTTGACCCAGAGCACGCCGAGGATCGCCGAGGCGACGCCGCTGACCGATCCGACCGAAAGATCGATCTCGCCGACCATCAGCATGCAGACGATGCCGAGCGAGATGATGCCGACCGTCGAGGAATCGAACAGCAGATTGACCAGGTTGTTCGGGCTCAGGAACACCGGATTGAGGATGGAGAAGACCGTCCAGATGATGACCAGGCCGACAATGACCGGCAGCATGCCGAGATCGCCGGAACGGACCCGGTCGAGAAAGGCGCGGATGGTATCGCTGATGCCGGCGGCATGGGTGACGCGCTCGTCGCGACGGTCGAGCATCGGCGCGGCGCCGGTTTTGCTCTTGTCGGTCATAGGCCAGTCTCCGGGTGGGGGCTGGCAGCCTGCGCCTGCCGTCGGCCGGCGCGCCGGGACACCGAATTGTTGGAAGCGCCGGTGATGGCGCTCACCAGTTCCTCGTTCGAGGCGTCGGGGGTGAACTCGCCATTGTTGCGGCCGAGGCGCAGCACGACGACGCGATCCGCGACGGCCCGAACGTCCTCCATATTGTGGCTGATCATCACCACCGCGAGGCCGCGGTCGCGCACGCGCTCGATCAGGTCCAGCACTTCCGCCGTCTGCGCGACACCGAGCGCTGCCGTGGGCTCATCGAGCAGGATCAGCTTCGGGTTGAGCAACAGCGAGCGCGCGATCGCCACCGTCTGGCGCTGTCCGCCCGAGAGCGAGGCGACGGCGACACGGACGCTGGGAATTCGGGCCGAAAGCTCGTTCAGCAGGGTCCAGGAACGCGTCTCCATCGAGACCTCGTCCATCTGCAGGGGATTGAGCTCCTTGCCCAGGAAGATGTTGGCAACGACGTCGAGGTTTTCGCAGAGCGCGAGGTCCTGGAACACGGTCGCAATGCCCAGCGACAGCGCCGCGCTCGGGTCATCGAGCGTTACCGTCTCGCCCTGAAAGCGGATGGTGCCGGAGCTCGGCTGGTGCACGCCGGAAAGGATCTTCACCAGCGTCGACTTGCCGGCGCCATTGTCGCCGACCAGCGCCACGACTTCGCCGGCGCGGACGTCGAGGTCGATATCGGTCAGGGCCGAAACGGCGCCGAAATGCTTGGAAATGCCCCGGAGGCTGAGGACCGGATCCCCGGCCGGAGGAGCGCCTTGAAGCGGGGGAGCGCCTTGCTCTGTGTTGGTCATGCTTGGCAAGCCTCTGCAGGAATGTTCGCGGAACGGTGTCCGCCCGGCCCCGGATGAGGCCGGGCGGCGCCGCCTACTTGAGGATGCCCAGCGCCTTGCAACCCTCGACATAACGATCGACGCACAGCGTTTCGGCCGGCGTGATGTTCTTGTCGATGATCTCGGCCTTCAGGTTCTTGGCCGTGACGACAGCCGGGGTGAAAAGCTGCGACGGGGTGTTGTAGAGCTCCATCTCCGCCTTCGGCGTCTCGCCCTTCAGCAGTTGCATCACGACATTGGCCGCGGCCGCCGCCACGATCTCGCTCGGCTTGGAGATCGTGTTGAACTGGTCGCCCGCAATAATCAGCTGCAGGGCCGCGATTGTTGCGTCATTGCCCGTGACGGGCGGGACCGGATCGACGCCGGCTGCCTTGAGGGCCGCGATGGCGCCGCCGCCCGTGCCGTCATTGGCGGCGACGATGCCGACAATCTTGTTGCCGAAGCGCGTGACCTGGCCGCTCGCCCATTCCTGCGCCTTGGCCGGCGTCCAGTCCGGCGTGTCGTATTCGGCCAGGATCTTGTAGCCGCTATTATCGAGGCCGGCATGGATGCCCTTCTTGATCAGGCCGGCGGCCGCGTCGGTCGGCGAGCCGTTGATCTGCAGCACGCCGCCGGCATCCGGCGAAACGTTGCGGGCCTTGAGCTCCTCGACCAGCGAATCCGCGATCGCCTTGCCGATGCCCTCATTGTTGAAGGAGACGTAGAAGTCCGCCTTGGCGTCCGGGATCGGACGGTCATAGGCCACGACCTTGATATCCTGGCTCTGGGCGAGCTGGACCAGGGAGGCGGCGGCGGCGGAGTCGACGGGATCGAGCACGATCGCCTTGGCGCCCTGCGAAATGACCGAATTGAATTGCTGCTGCTGGCGCGTCGCATCGGCGCCGGCATTGAGATAGATCACCTTGCAGCCCGGGCAGAGCTTGGCCATCTCGGCCTTGAAGCCGGGATAGTCATGCTCTTCGTAACGGGTCGAGCCCTGGTCGGGCATCAGGAACGCCACGGTGGCGTCCGTGACTTCCGCGGCGTGCGCCGCTGCGGCGAGGCCGCCCAGCATCGATGTCGCGAGCGCCAGCGCGGCAACGCGCTTCCAAGCAAATTGGGTCATTCCGTCTTCTCCCTGTGACAATATTATGCTTATGAGAAGCTGTCGGCCCGACAGTCCACGGCAAGTCTCGGACATCCCGATATTTGCCAGTTCGGCTCGGATCCCTAGGGATCGTCGCGTCAAGACTGCCTTGCCCTGCCTTCTTCTTGGAATTTCGGAAAAGCATTCCCCTTGGCGAAACGGGCAAGCGCTTCACCTTGGGCTTCGACCGAGATCGACGTCCTCCTGCTCCTCCGCGGCTCTCAGGCGGCTTTGGCCACCCTTGAATTCTCCGCCAGTAACGTCCGGAACCGCGAGGGCGGCATGCCCTTCTGCGTCAGGAACTGGCGGTTGAAATTGGAAAGATTGTTGAAGCCGACCGCGTAGCAGATCTCGGTGATCGGCTGCGCGCTGTCGCTCATCAGCAGTTGGCAGGCCAGGTTGATGCGCAGGCGATTGACGAACTGCACGAGCGCCATGCCGGTATGGCGGCGAAAGCTGCGGGAAAACGCGCTGGCGCTCTGCCCGGCGATCTGGGCGAGATCGGTCTCGCTGAAGGGTTCGGTCAGATGCTCGCCGATATAGGCGAGCGCCTTGTTGATGCCGACCGACATGTAGCCGGACGGATCGGGCAGATAATGCGAGCTGGCCAGCGGACGCATGTCGCTGGACCGGCTCAGTATGCCCATCAGATTGATGAACAGCTCGATGCGGCGGATGCCCTGCGCCTCGATCATTTCCTTCATCAGCGGGGCCGCTTCGGCCGCCGTCGTCGGCTGGAACAGGGCGCCGCGCCGGCTCTGCTCCAGGACCCGGTCGAACGCTGCCAGTTCTGGCGCCACGCTCATCAGATTGCCGATGAACTCCTGCGAGAACAGCACCATGCGGCAGCGCAGCGGCACGGTCGCGCCTTCCGGCAGGTCGCTGATCCAGTTGTGCGGCAGGTTCGGCCCTGTCAGCACCAGATTGTCGGGCTCGAACTCGCCGATGAAGTCGCCGACGAAATAGCGCCCGCGCGTCGCGACGACATGATGCAGTTCGTATTCGGGATGAAAGTGCCAGCGCACCGTGCGGAACGGGTAGCCGTGCTCCCAAGCCTTGTAGGATTCACCGCGGCGAATATCCACGACTTCCAGATCTGGCGTCACGGCGGACCTCCCCACCCATTCGATGCCCTTCCAAGGCATCCAACTCCCGCAGGCCGACTTACGCGGTCTCTGCATAACGCGACCTTAGGAGGCCCCGCGGAGGGGCGCTACCAAACGCCCATCGTCGCGCTGATACTTTTTTGATGCAAGACTCGCGTCGTTGGCACGCCGCGCGGGACCTTCAGCCCGGAACCAGGCCGGGCTGAAAGCGGGCCCCCGGTCAAGGGTGCGCCGTGGCACCGGGGACGTTCTCGTGGCGCAGGGCCACGAACACCACCACCGTCAGGACCGCTATGAGGGTGGCCGTCACCATCAGCACGGAACCATGCGCGCTGGCGAAAGCCGTGCGGGCCGCCGCCGCGATCGCCTCTCCTTCCGTACCGCCGACCTGCCGGGCGATCACCATGGCCTCGCCGATCGAGCCGGACGCCGCTTCGCGATCCGGCCCGAGACCCGCCATGCTGCTGAAATGGCTGCGATAGATGGTGCTGAGCAGGACGCCGAAGAACGTAATGCCAAGGCCGGCGCCGAGTTCGTAGCCGGTCGCCTCCAGCGAACCGGCGGCGCCCGCCTTCTCGACCGGCGCCGCGCCCATGATGGCGGCGGACGAGGCCAACAGGCCGACACCGAGCGAGAAGCCCAGCACCGCCATCAGGCAACCGATGAGGATGCCGTCGCCGCCAATGTTCGACTGGCTGATGCCCAACAATGCCGTCGCCGCGGCGGCGAGACCGGCCGAGCCGAGCCAGCGCAGGCCGAAGCGGCCGGCGAGCTTGCCGGCGATCGGGCCGGCAATCGCCGAGGCGACGACGAGCGGCATCATGAACAGTCCGGCCTCAAGCGGCGTGCGGCCATAGACATATTGCAGTTCCTGCGCCAGCAGCAGTTCGAAGCCGGCGAGCGAACCGGACGCAACGAAGGCCATCAACATGCCGACCGAGATCGCCGGCTTGCGGAACAGCGACAGGTCAAGCAGCGGCTCGGAACCGACGATCTGCAACCGAGCGAACCAGGCCATCAGGGCGAGACCCATCACCAGGACGCCAAAGACCCAGACGGACGGCCCCGCCTTGAAGCCGGTCTTCACCGCATAGACGGTGGAGATCAGGCCGGCGATCAGCAGCAGGGCATGCCCGATCTTCCAGCTGCCCTGGGCCGCAAGCGGCCGGTTGGGAATGAACAGATACACCACCGGCAGCACGACCAGCATGATCGGCACGTTGATGAGGAAGACCGATCCCCACCAGAAATGCTCCAGCAGGAAGCCACCGGCGAGCGGGCCGATCGCTGCGCCGGCCGAGGCGACCGTGCTCCAGACGCCAAGCGCCAGCGCCCTCTCCTTCGGATCCTCGAAGGTCTGGCGGATGATGGCCAGCACGCTCGGGATGATCATTGAGGAGCCAATGGCCAGCAGGACACGCGCCAGGATCAGCATCAACGCCGTCTGCGAGAACGCGGCGCAGACGGACGCCAGCGTGAAGATCGTCAGGCCGGTTAGCATCAACCGGCGATGACCGACACGGTCGCCCAGCGTGCCCATCGGCACGAGAAGCCCCGCCATGATCAGCGGATAGATGTCGATGATCCAGAGGATTTCCGTGCCCGAAGCGCGGAGGGCCACGGTCAGCGATGGGACAGCGATATGCAGGATCGTCATGTCGACGACCACGGGCAGGAACGCCAGGATCACGGCGGTGAGCACCAGCCAGCGATTGCGCGGCGCGACAGTCATTCTCTTCTCCATTCCCGCGCAACAGGGATTGCCGGCGTCGGGGAGCGGACATATATATCCGTCCAGACGGTATTAAAAGAGAAAAGACATGGGCAGACGGCCGACGATCGATCGCGAAGGTTTGCTGGACGCGGCCGATCGCGTGATCGCGAAGGGTGGCGTCACCAGCCTGACGATCGACGCCGTCGCGCGCGCGGCCGGCGTCAGCAAGGGCGGCGTGCTTTATTCCTTCGGCACCAAGGATGCGCTGATCGAAGCCATGCTCGAGCGTGCCGGAAAGTCCTATGAACGCCTGGTCGGCGACTATCTGGCCGCGCATGGGGACGAACCCCACTCCACGGCAGCGGCGCATGTCGACGCCAGCCATCGCGAAGACGAGCTCTCTGCCATTCGCGCCAGCGCCCTGCTCGCGAGCTTGGTGCAGACGCCCGACTACCGGAGCGAGATCCAGGGCTATTACCGGGAACTGCTGGACAAGCTCGACACGAAGTCGCCGGGCGGACGGCGTGCCTTGACGGCCGTGCTGGCCGCCGAGGGGGCGTTCCTGCTGCGCGGCCTCGGCCTCGCGCAGTTCGATGACGAGGCCTGGGAATCCATCTTCGCCGACATCCGGGCGCTGGTGCCGGACGGCCGCGCCACAGATACGAAAAAGGGGCCGGAACAGGCCGGCCCCAATTCGGAAGACGGATGATCTGCCGATGCGCGCGGCTCAGGCGGCCGCACCAAGCCTCGGCCGCAGGTTCCAGAGCCTGGCGGTCTCGACTGCTGCCGGATCGACATGAAGCTCAATCACGCTGATCGGCTGGTCGCTGTCGATGCGCTTGGTGGCGCATTGCAGGCCGTCATCGGCATAGATCTCGATCAGGCCGACATCGACGAAAATGCGGACGGTCTTGAGCGTGGTGGTCGGCGTCAGGTAGCGCGGCACGACGCGGTTGCCCGGCGGATCGAACACCAGTTCCAGCGCTGCGCCGTCATAGACCAGCGCGATGCCATGATCGGGATGGGCGAAGTCGAGCCGGAACGGCGTGCCCGGTGTCGCAAGCTCGATCTCGATCTCCCCAAGGCCGCCCGCGAGCGGCACCGAGCCGGCGCCGGCGAGAGCCTCGGTGGCAACGCCGGTCCGCAATGCCTTGACGCCCTCGACCGGCGGCATGCGCAGCTGGCCGTCCTGCCAGATGAAGCGGCGCGGGAAGGTCATGGCGGAAGGAAAGTCGCGATCCTTGAAGACATCGGTCCAGTTCGCGGCCCAGGCGATGCCGACCGGGCCATCCGCATGCTGGAATGCCTGGATCGCATAGCAGTCGGTGCCGAAATCGACCTCGCGGCGCGCGATCGGCTCGAAGGTGCGACCGTCGAAGCGGCCGACAATGGCGTAGCTCAGATTGCGGCGGCGGGTCGCCTCGTCGCGATAGCCGATGATGCCGAAGATTAGGGCGTAGAGCCCCTCGCCCTCGCCATCGAGCGCCACGAGGCCCGGACACTCGGCCGGGATACTGCGCGACAGCGGCTCGCGATGCAGGATGCCGACAAAGGTCCAGCCGTCGGCCGCCTCGGGATCCCGCGTTTCATAGAGCAAGACCAGGCCGCCGCGATCATCAGCGCCGGCCACGACCATCTTCCAGAGCCCATCGGGTCCCTTGAAGACATAGGGATCGCGAATGTCCTTGCCGAAATTCGGGATGGACGGCCGGTCGGTGATGATGGGCGTCGAAGGTCCGACCGACAGCATGTCCTGCGACACGGTCGTGATCTGCCATTCCTGGCTCGGCTCGCGGTCGTCCTCGCGGTCCGTATAGAACACGCGGACGCCGCCCTCGGCATGCGGAATGGCCGAGCCGGAGAAGGCGCCGCCCGTCAGCCCGTTATCGGCCAGAAGCTCGGCGCGGGGCTCGAGGAAGATCGGCTGGTCGATCCAGTCGACAAGATTCTCAGAGACCGCATGGCCCCAGTGCATCGTGTTCCAGCGCAGGCTGTGCGGATAATGCTGGTAGAAGAGGTGGCTGGCGCCATCGATCTGGCAGAGGCCGTTCGGATCGTTCATCCAGCCCCAGGGCGACTGGAAATGCAGCTTGTAGCGAGCCTCGCTCGCGCGGTTTTTCGCGGTGGTGTGGAGCAGGCGCACGCCTTCGTCGGCCACGCGCGACGGCGCAAAGCTATACGCCAGCGACACGGCCGTTCCCGGCTCCTGCCAGCCGAAACGGTAGGTTCCCGCCACGGGCGCCTCGAAGACCGAACGCGTGAAATCGTCGGAATGCGCACCCGCCCGGCGCACCGGCTGGCTGCCGCCCCCGGTGACGACGACTTCGGAAAGCGCCGTCCGCGACGGCGCCTTCTGCCAGAGATGGACGATATCGCCCGCGTCCAGGTCGGCTTCGAACTCGGTCATTGCAAGATCTTCCATTGTCTCAAGAATATCCATGGTGGTGTCAGCCCTTGACGGCCGAGCTGATGAAGGAACTGACGAACCATTTCTGGAAGGCGAGATAGAAGATCAGCACCGGCACCATCATCATCACCGACGCGGCCATGGCGCTGTTCCAGTAGACGCTGTCATGGCCGAAGAAGCTGGCGATGCCGACCGAGATCGGGCGAGCATAATCGGTCTGGGTGACCATCAGCGGCCAGAGATACTGGTTCCAGGTCTCGATGCCGAGCAGGATGGCGACGGTGGCCAGGACCGGCAGGCTCAAGGGCAGGAACACCGACCAGTAGATGCGGAACGGCGAGGCGCCGTCGACCGTGGCGGCGTCATAGATGTCACGCGGCACCTGGATGAAGAACTGGTAGATCAGGAAGATATAGAGCGGGCTCGCCATCCAGGGCAGGATCTGCGCCGCGAAGCTGTCGCCGAGGCCGACCTTGTTGACCAGGCTGAGCAGCGGCAGGACGATCGATTCCTGCGGCACGATGTAGAGCCCGATCAGCGCGGTAAGCACCACGGCCCGACCCGGCAGCCGGCCCCAGGCCAGCACGAAGGCGGCCATCGAGTTCAGGAACACGCCGCCCAGCACCGTGCAGAACAGGATGATCAGCGAGTTGACCAGATAGCGGCCGAAGGGCAGCGCACCGGAGAAGGTCGCGATATCGGTGAAATTCTGCAGCGACGGTTCGGACACCCAGAAGGCGCGGAAGCTGCCCATATCGGCGAGGATCTGGAAGCGGTCCGGCTTCAGGCTGGCGACGAACAGCAGGAACAGGGGCGAGATCACCACCAGCGCGATGATCAGCACGGCGACGAACTTGACGATCGCGCCGATATCCGGCCGGGCCGAGACCTTGGCGACCGGCGACGGGGTGGAAGCGGAAACCACGGTGCTCATCGACGATCCCTCACGACGAAGCGCTGAACGAGCGAGACGACCAGCACGATCAGGAACAGGAGAATGGCGACGGCCGAGGCGAGGCCCAGCCGCTGGTCGACGAAGCCGGCCGTGAACATGTAGTGGACCAGCGTGTCGGTGGTGCCGCGCGGACCGCCCTGGGTCAGGATGTTCACCTGGGTGAATAGCTTGAACGCCTGGATGGTGGTGATGATCAGCACGAAGATATGCGTCTGGCGCAGGCTCGGCATGGTGACGTTCCAGAAGCGCTGCCATGCGTTGGCGCCGTCGAGTTCGGCCGCCTCATAGAGCGTCTCAGGAATGTTCTGCAGGCCGGCCAGATAGACGATCATCTGGAAGCCATAGGCCTGCCAGGCCGAGAGCAGCACGATCGACGGCATCGCCCATGTCGGATCGCCGAGCCAGTCGATCGGGCTCACCAGCCCGAAGGAGAGGAAGCCGACGATCTGGTTGAACGGGCCGGTCGGGTACTGGAAAAGCGTCGACCAGATCACGCAGACCACCACCATCGAGGTGATCGCCGGCAGGAAGAACAGGCCGCGGAAGAAATTGCGGAAGGGCAGCTTCTGGTTCAGCAGCAGCGCGATCGCCAGCGCGAAGCCGCACTGGATCGGCAGCACCATCACCGTGAAGCGCGTGACGTTCCACAGCGCCGTCCAGAAGGCGGAATCCGTCAGGATCTGCTGGAAATTGCCGAGCCCGACGAAGCGCACCGGCACCGGGCGCGGGATCAGGCGCTGATTGGTCAGCGCGATCTCGAAGGACGAGAGGAACGGCAGAAGCAGGAAAAGTGCAATCAGGATGCAGGCGGGCAGCAGCATGCCCAGTTCCTGCAGACGGCCGCCCCAGATCGGCGGCTTGCGACGCGGCATGGCGGCGCGGATGGGCCCCTGCGATGCCGAACCCGGCATGGGGGACGCTTGGCTCGACATAATGATGCCTCCCGGAACTTGTTTCCCGGCCGCGCGTCGGGGCGCGACCGGGTCTTTCTTGAAGGAGATCCCTGGCCGCGTATCAGGGCGCGGCCGGGCCCTGTGTGACTACTCGGCCTTGCCGAACGGCTGGTAGCCGTCATTGTCCAGGATATCGTCGTCGATCTTCTTGGCGGCCTTGCTGAGCTCGGCCTGCGGATCGGCGCCGTCGAAGATGTTGGTCATCGCGTTCTGGAAGGCGAGCGTGATGGTCGGGTAAGCCGGATGCGGCGGACGCGCGACGGCGGTCTTGCCGGCCTGCTCGAAGGCAACGGCCATCGCGCCCTTGTCGGCATAGAGCGGCGAGGCGGCGGCGAAGGACTTCAGGCCGGGGAAGCCGGCATGCGCCTTGTAGGCCTCGCGATAGGCCGGATCCTGAAGCATGAAGCTCAGGAACTTGCCGGCGGCGGCCGGATCGGACGCGGTCTTGGCGACCGACCAGATCCAGGTGCCGTTCGGGCTGACGCCCTTCTCGCCGAACTTCGGCAGCGGCATGACGACGACGTCGTCGCCCATCTTGGCGTTGGCCTCGGCGTAGAACCAGTGACCGCCCCAGGCGAGCGCCGCCGGACGACCTTCGGCGTAGAACTGGTTCTGTCCTGCCGATTGCGGCACGACCCAGCCCTGCTTGACCCAATTCTGCATCTCGGTCGCGGCGTCGACGCAGGCCTTGCCGTCGAGCGTGCGGGTTGCCTTCCAGCTGGTACGGTCGATCACGTCGCAGCCCATCGAGACCAGGATCGGCTCATAGGCATAGGTGATCCACTCGGTCTTGCTGCCATAGGATCGGAACAGGTCGAGCGGCCACTTGACGCCCGGCGCGGTCGACAGCGTCTTCAGCGCCGCCTCGAACTCGTCGCGGGTCCAGGCATCCTCGACCGAGGTCGGGATGCGGATCTTCAGTTCCTCGAGCTGCTTGCGGCTGCCATAGAGCGCGACCGTGCTGTCGGTCAGGCCGATGGCATAGAGCGCCTTGTCGATCGGATAGGTGCCCTGGGCGACGTTCGACGCCGTCATGTCGTCGACCAGCGCCTTGTCGAGCAGGTTGCCGACCGGCTGCAGGAAGCCGGACCAGACGTAATTGGCCAGGAAGGGCGCATCGAGCTGAAGGATGTCGGGAAGCGAACCGGCCGAGACAGCCGCGCCAATCTTCTCGTTATAGGCGTCGTGCGGCGTGTTGATCAGCTGCACCGTGGTGCCGGGATTGGCCGCCTCGAAGCGCTTGGCGACATCGGTGATGATGGTGACTTCATAGGGGTCACCCTGGAACATCACCTTGAGCTCGGCCGCCTGGGCGCCCGAAAGCCCCGCACCGACCACGATGCTCAGCGCCGACGCGGCGCCGAGGCTCTTCAGTAAACGATTACCCAAAGTAGCAGACATTGCAAACTCCTCCCAATCTAGCTGTTTTGCTCAATTCAACCGTTTCGTCACCTCAGACCGAGGCACGCTCCACGAGGCGAAACGGAATTTCGTCGACCTTCTGCAACGGCTTTCTGTGGCCGGACAGGATTTCGCCCGCGCGGCGACCGATGGCGCGGTGCGGCAGTTCCATGGTCGTCAGCGGCGGGTCGAGCCTTGCCGCGATCTCGACCTGGTTGTCGAAGCTGGCGATCGACACGTCCTCGGGAATATCGAGGCCCTGCCGCCGCAGCGCGCCATAGACTTCCATGGCGACACGGTCATTGCCGCAGAGGATCGCATCCGGCCGTGCAGGCCCGGAAAACAGCGCCGCGACGTGCTCGCGCACCAGGCTGCGGGCGCGATCGGCATAGAGCGGACCGCGCGTCGCCGGCAGTATCCACGCTTCCTGGACCTCGATGCCGCGCGCCGCATGGGCGGCGCGGAAGCCGTCCTCGCGCATCCGGGCGGCGATCAGGCCCGGCAGGTTCAGGAAGGCGATCTTCCGCCGATCATGCGCGAAAAGATGCTCGACGATCGTCTCGGCCGCATCCTGCTCGGCCGGCACCAGCGACGGGATGAGACCCGCCTCGTCGCGGCAGTTGATCATCAGCGAGATCACGCCCCGCAGTGAGTCCGGGATGCTGACGACCTGATGATACATGCTCGCATAGGCGATGGTGCGCGGCATCAGTCGCTGCAGTTCCGCGACGCTCGCCTCGACCGTGCGGCCGCCGATATTGGTGACCACGACCGAGAGCCCATCGGCCCGCGCGGCATTATCGAAGGAGCGCATGATCTCGGTGGCGAAGGGCTGGGTGATCAGGCCATCAGCGACGATGCCGAGGATCGGCAGGAAGCCCTGGCGCATACCGCGCGCCACCAGGTTGGGGACATAGCCCAGTTCATCCGCCAGCGCCTTGATCTTCTGGCGCGTCTCGTCCGACATGCGGATGGAGCCACCATGCAGCGCGCCCGAAACGGTTTTCACCGAGACGCCCAGCCGGCCGGCAATATCCTGCATTGAGACTTTGGCGTCGGCCATTGGCGTTTGGCTCTGAGTTATCGTTTACCCAAATTGCATGGAGGTACTGTTGCTGTCAATCGGCCCCGTCGCCGGCCCTACGTTCGCCACATCACCTGCCTCGGCTCACGCACTGCGGCTGGCTGCGTCTCCCCTGCTTCCCGGCCAGCCCACCCGTCACGAAACCGCAACAAAGCAGGCTTAGGTGCAGCCCATCGGGCGCGACAAGCAGCCCCCTCACCTGTCATGCCTCCCGGATCGCCATGCACACCGTCCTGAACAATTTCCAGATCGTCCTCCCGAACGAGGTCGTACAGGGCAGCGTCACCATCGAGGATGGCCAGATCCAGGCGATCGACTCCGATCCCGGCACCCTCGCGGGCGCGATTGACGGGGACGGCGATTTCCTGCTGCCCGGGCTGATCGACGTCCACACCGACAATCTGGAGCGCCACTTCGCGCCGCGTCCGGCCGTCGCCTGGCCCTCGGCCATCGGCGCGGTGCTGGCGCATGACCGCGACATGTTCGGCGCCGGCATCACCACAGTCTACGACGCCATTTCGCTGGGCGATTACGACACCGGCGGCGAGCGTCGCGCCATGATCAGCAAGAGCATCGAGAACCTCGATGCGGCGCGGGCGCATGGCCTGCTCAAGGCCGACCATTTCCTGCATTTCCGCTGCGAGATTTCCGACGCCGGCGCGCTCGATATCTTCGGCCGCTATGCCGACCATCCGCGCCTCGGCCTGATCAGCCTGATGGATCACACGCCCGGCCAAGGCCAGTGGAGCGACCTCGCCATCTATCGCGCCTTCCGCCGCAAGAAGAGTGGCCGGGTCTGGACCGATGCGGAGTTCGACGCCTATATCGCGCAGCGGCGCGCCGACCGCGAAACCTATTCGGCGCCGCAGCGCGCCGAGATCCGCCGACAGGCGGCGGCGCGCGGCATTCCCCTTGCCAGCCATGACGACACCACGTCGGACGAGGTCGATCGCGCCCGGCAGGAGGGCGTCGCGATCTCCGAATTCCCAACGACGCTAGAGGCGGCCGAGCAGGCGCGCGCACGCGGCATGAAGATCGTCATGGGCGGGCCGAATGTCGTGCTCGGGCGCTCGCATTCCGGCAATGTCAGTGCCGCCGAACTGGCCGCCAACGGCCTGCTCGACGCCCTCTCCTCCGACTATGTGCCGACCAGCCTGCTTGAGGCCGCCTTCGTGCTGGCGGCCAACGGCATGTCCCTGCCCCAGGCCGTCGCGACGGTCAGCGCAACGCCGGCCGACATGGTCAGGCTGTCAGATCGCGGCCGGATTGAGCCGGGGCGGCGGGCCGACCTACTGCGCGTCCGGCTGGTCGAAGGCCACCCCGTCATCCGCTCGATCTGGCGCGCCGACGAGGCCCGGTCGTGACGGTTGCGGTGGATGCGGCGAGCCCTGAAGTCGGCAACGTCCTCGGCGTCGACACCCATATCCACCCGACCGCCGTGGTGACCCGTTCGAAGCTTGGCAGCTATGTCGACATTGGCGAGCGCGTGCTGCTCGACGAGGTCGAGATGGGCGATTTCAGCTATTTCGACCGCGACGCGATGGTCAATTACGCGACGATCGGCAAGTTCTGCTCGATCGCGGCATCGACGCGGATCAATCCCGGCAACCATCCCATGTGGCGGGCGACGCAGCATCATTTCACCTATCGCGCCCGCCGCTATGGCATGGCCAAGGATGACGACAGCGCATTCTTCCAGTGGCGCCGCGATCATCACGTCACCATCGGGCATGACGTCTGGATCGGCCACGGCGCAGTCGTGCTCGCCGGCGTCAGCGTCGGCACCGGCGCCATTATCGCGGCCGGCGCCGTGGTGTCGAAGCCGGTCGAGCCCTACACGATCGTCGCCGGCGTGCCCGCCAACCCGATCAAGCGGCGCTTCCCCGAAGCGATCGCGGACAGGCTGATGGCGCTCGCCTGGTGGGACTGGCCGCATGCCCGGCTGCGCGAGGCGCTGCTCGATTTCAGAAGCCTCGACATCGAGGCCTTCCTCGACAAGCACGAGCCTACCGCCTGACGGACAAGAAAAAAACCGGCCCGTCGCGAGACAGGCCGGGCTTCGGTTTCATGGCGATGGCCGGACCAGGCCGGCCCAACGCCTACCAGCGATGGTGGACGTGCGGCTTGACCAGCCGGTCGTAGATTTCGACGATCCGGGCGCGGCTTTCCGGCGAGATGCCGGGCGCGTCGCTGGCCGCGGCATTGGACCGGGCCTGCGCTTCGTTGCGGGCGCCCGGAATCACCACCGACACGGCCTGCTGCAGCAGGATCCAACGCAGCGCAAAGGTCGACATCGCGACATCGGCCGGCAGCAGCGGACGCAATTCCTCGACAGCCTGGAGCGCGACCTCAAACGGCACGCCGGCAAAGGTCTCGCCCACGTCGAACGCCTCGCCATTCCGGTTGAAGTTGCGGTGGTCGTCCGCCCGGAAGGCGGTGTCGCGGGTGATCTTGCCCGAGAGCAGCCCGGATGCCAGCGGAACCCGGACGATGACGCCGATATTCTTCTCGCTCGCTTCCGCGAAGAAGAGATCCTGCGGGCGCTGGCGGAAGATGTTGTAGATGATCTGGACGGTGGCGACGTTGGGATACTCGATCGCCTTCAGCGCTTCCTCGACCCGCTCGACCGAAACGCCGTAATTGCGGATCTTGCCCTTGGTCACGAGGCCGTCGAGTTCGCCGAAAAAGTCGGGGCGATAATAAACGTCGGTCGGCGGGCAATGGAGCTGCACGAGATCCAGCGTCTCGACCTGCAAATTCTTGAGGCTGCGATCGATGAACGCCTCGATATTGGCGCCGGTATAGCCCTCGGCGACATGCGGGTTGAGGCGGCGGCCCGCCTTGGTGGCGACGAAGGGACGGTCGCCGCCGCGCGCCTTCAGCACTTCGGCGATGATCTTCTCGGAGCGGCCGTCGCCATAGACGTCGGCGGTGTCGATGAAGGTGACGCCGGCGTCGAGAGCCGCATTCAGCGCCTTCTTGCCGTCTTCCTCGCTGACGTCGCCCCAGGATCCGCCGATCTGCCAGGCGCCGAAGCCGATTTCCGAGATCTGAGCGCCCGTGCGCCCAAGCTGCCGCTTCTTCATGTCATGTTCTTTCGTTTCCACCGGCCGGAGGGCCGTGTCGCGCTTGATGCGCGTGCTCCCAATTGGTTCGTCAGGGACCCGGCCGAGGATCGTCCGCGGTTCCCGACAACGCGGGTCGCTCGGACTGCGGCGCGACGGCGGGTCGACGCACCCTACCCTTGCGCGACTTGGCGCGGGAAGCAAATGCAATGCGGACTATCCCAACGAAAACAGGCCGGCGTGAGCCGGCCTGTCAGGGAGTCGATCAGAACCTCGCCGATCACGGGACCGGCGAGGAAGGGATTACTTGTCGACCGGGAAGAACCAGAGATTGCGGTCGGTGTAGCCGAATTCCTTGATGATGGCGGACATGGTGCCATCGGCGCGGATTTCGGCCAGAGCGCGCGAGATGGCGCTGTTCAGGTCGACGTCCTCCTTGCGCAGCGCGTAGCGGGCATAGCCATATTCCTCGGGAAGCGGCTTGTAGTCGGAAACCAGCTCCATGGCGGCGTCCGGGTGCTTCTTCAGGAACTGGCCGACCTTGATGTCGTCTTCCATGCCGACGTCGAGACGGCCGGCGATGATGTCGGAGAACTCGGCCTCGTTGCTCGTATAGAGCTTGAGTTCCTTCAGGTCGGTGCGCTTCTCGAGCAGGCCGTGATTGACCGAGCCGCGCAGCGTTCCCACCGTCTTGCCGGCGAAGTCGTCCCAGCTATGGATGTTGAGCGGGTTTCCCTTGGCGACCGTGACGCCCGAGCCATACCAGTAGGACGGGCCGGTGAAGGCCAGCACCTTCAGGCGCTTCTCGTTCTCATGCAGATTGTCGACGATCACGTCGCCACGCTTGGAAAGCAGCGTCGGCACCATCGCGTCGAAGGGGATGAGTTGCCAGGTCACCTTCTCGATGCCGAGGCGCTTGGTGATCTCGCGGAAGATGCGGACGTCGGTGCCGTCATATTCCTTGGTCTTCTCGTCCTGGAAGGTATTCGGCGGATCCGCGGCGATCAGCAGCGTGATGCCTTCGTCGCGGGCGCGCTTGTAGGAGCCGTCACCGCCATCATAGGTGGCGTTGCCGACGCCGATGTCGCCGGCCCATGCGACCGACGCCGACATGACGCCGGCCACGACCGAAGCAAGAACAAAACTGGTCAGTTTCACTGGATAGTCCCCTCGTTGTTATTGTTGAAGGCTAACGCTCTATCGACTGGCCGCGGCGCCCATTTCCCGGTTGCGCTCGAGGACAGATCGCAGAAAGTCCCGCGTCCGCTCCTGCTGCGGCGCGGAGAAAAGCTCGTGCGGCTTGCCGCTCTCGACGATCTTGCCGTCGGCCATGAACACGACGCGGTCGGACACGTCGCGGGCAAAGCCCATCTCATGCGTGACGACGACCATCGTCATGCCCTCGTCGGCGAGCGCCCGCATGACGCGCAGCACTTCGCCGACCAGTTCGGGATCCAACGCCGAGGTAACCTCGTCGAACAGGATCGCCTTCGGCCGCATGGCCAAGGCGCGAGCAATCGCCACGCGCTGCTGTTGGCCGCCGGAAAGCTCGTGCGGATAGGCCTGCGCCTTCATGACGAGGCCGACCTTTTCCAGGAGGCCGAGCGCAATATCCGTCGCCTCGCCGCGCGACCGTCCCAGCACATGGATCGGCGCGACGGTGATGTTCTCCGTCACGGTCAGATGCGGAAACAGGTTGAAGGACTGGAACACCATGCCGACCTTGGCGCGGATCGCCTCGACCTGCTTCTCGCTGTCGATGACGAGCTTGCCGTCCTTCTCGTAGCGATAGACGGGCTGGCCATCGATGGTGATCGTGCCGCTGCCGATCTCTTCCATGTTGTTGATGCAGCGAAGCATCGTCGACTTGCCCGAGCCGGACGGGCCGATGACGCAGACGACTTCCGCCTTGTCGACGGTCAGCGAGACGTCCTTCAGCACGTGATGGGCGCCGAAATGCTTGTTGATGCGATCGAGGCGGATCATGACTTGGTGGTCCCTTCGACAGCGTCGACGGCAATCGGGGCGACGTCGGTCGGCACCACGACCGGGCGGCGTGCGCCGATCGCCATGCGCTTTTCCAGGTAGCGGACGAACAGCGCCGCCGGATAGGAGAAGAACAGGTAGATGGCGCCGATGATCGTGAAGACGGTGAAGTACTGAAAATTCGTCGACGAGATGATCTGGCCGGTGAAGATCAGTTCCCGCACCGTTACGATGGAGACCAGCGACGTATCCTTGAACAGCGAGATGCAATAGTTGCCGAGCGGCGGAACGACGACGCGGATCGCCTGCGGCAGGATGATCAGGCGCAGCATCTTGCGGCGCGACATGCCGAGCGCCTTGGCGGCCTCGACCTGGCCATGCGGGATGGCGACGATGCCGGCGCGATACACCTCGGCGAGATAGGCCGAGTAGTTGATCGACAGGCCGATGACACCGGCCATGAAGGGATCAAAGCGGATGCCGAAGGCCGGCAGCACGAAGTAGATATAGAAGAGTTGCAGCAGGCAGGGCGTGCCGCGCACGACCTCGATGTAGAACGAAGCCATGATGCGTAGAATTCGCGAGCGCCCGATCTTCGCCAGCGCCAGCAACAGCCCCAAAGGCAGGGCGATAAGCATGACGCAGAAGGTAAGCTGCAGGCTGATGGCGGCGCCGCGTATCAGATCCGGGAAATAGTCCCCGATCCCTTCGAAATTGAACAGGTTGATGAATGTCGTCAGCACAGGACGCCTTCCGTATCAGTCATAGATGCACGGTCGTTTTTCAGGCGAACCAGCTTCGATGAGGCCCCCCCGGGAACCTGTGTCGAGCTTATCCGTTTTGTTCGGTTATGCAGAACAGCGTTCTGTAATTAGATGCTATGTTTGCTCAAGCCGAATGTCAACGCACGTTTTCCCGCACGGAAGGCCTGCGAACATTAGTTTTCGGGTCGATCTATTCTGGCGCGGCGTGACCGAAAACTAGTCAACCCGCTTTGAAATGAAGCATTCGCGCGGGATTGGCCGCGGGAATTGCCGCTCTGGATCAGGACAGCGCGAAGGGCGTCAGCGTGATCGACGAGATCAGCGCCGCGCCGGGCGGCAGTACCGTGATTCCCGTGTCGTTTCGCTCCGCGACGAGGTTGAAGGCATCGGTGCAGTGGCTGACCGGCTCGGCGCAGAAATGGCCGGCGCCGGGCGGGGTGTAGACCACGAGATGGCGCAGCGGCGCGCTGGCCACCATGCTCAATCCCGCGCCATGTTCGGGCCAGCGGATCGTCGCTTCGCCGTCCCAGCCGGCAAAGGCGGTGTCGAGCGCCGTTCTCGCGACCGCCAGCCGCGGCTCGCTCCCCCAGAGTTCGACGGCCGGGCCGAGACGGGTCGGCATCACCTCGTCGTCGACGTGCCAGACCGATTCGACCCGCGCCTCGAGCGTCGTCCCGGGCGTCGCCGGGAAGAAGGGATGCAGGCCAAAGCCATAGGGCATCGGCTCCTCGCCGCGATTGAGCGCGGCAAGCTCAATGCGCAACTGGTCCGGCAGAAGTTCGATGGTCTGCGTCACGCCATAGGGAAACGGCCATTCGTCGCCGGCGTGCTCATAGGCCAACACGATGCGACCCGGCCCGCGCGCGGCGATGGTCCAGGGCCGCTGCCAGCCATGGCCATGCTCGACATGCGGGCCCGGCGTGTTGCGCGGCATGGCAATCTCGCGACCGCCAAAGGTGAAGCGCCCATAGCGCAGGCGATTGGAAAAGGGCGTGAGCGGAAAGCAGCCGGCTTCCTCGTCGCCATCGTAGGGAAGCGACATCGGCCGGATCAGGTCGAGCCAGCGACCGTCCGGGTGGCACCACTGGCAGGCGGCGATGCGCCCGCCCAGTTCCGGCAACAACGAAAGACGAAACCGTTCCGTCTCCAGCCCGACGGGCGCCGTCACAGCCGCGCATCCGTCATCGGCCGCAATGCCCAGGCTTCCTGCGCCGAGGGACCGCCCAGCGCGCGCGAGATGAGGTCGGCATGCCGGACCAGCGGATCGGCGATCGAGGCGACCGATTCCAGCGGCAGCAACTGCTTCAACGTCGTCACGCTGATGGCGCCGAGCGTCTGACCGCCGCGGCCGAACACCGCCGCCGCGACGCAGATGATGCCCTCATGGTCTTCCTCGTCGTCGATCGCATAGTGGCGGCCGGCGATCCGGTCGAGATCGTCGCTGAGCGCCGCGATCGAGGTGAGCGACTTCGGTGTCCGCGCCGGATAGCCGACCCGCTCCAGGAGTTGCAGCGCATTGGAGCGCGGCATGGCGGCGAGCAGCACCTTGCCGACGCCGGAGCAATGCGGCTGCTCGCGCCGGCCCAGCGCCGCGTCGAAGCGGATCGCGCCGGGCGCATCAACGCGGCCGATCACCACCGCGAAGCCGTCATCCATCATGGCGACACGCGAGGTCATGCCGATTTCGTGGGTCAGATCGCGAAGCACCGGCAGCGCGATGTCGGCGAGGCCGGTATTGGCGACGGCGAGATCGCCCAGGCGCAGCAGCGACAGGCCGAGCCGGTAGCGCCGCGTCATGCCCTCGCCGATATCCGTGACGACGCCGCGCGCCCGCAGCGTCGCGAGGATGGCGTAGGCCGCCGGTTTCGACAGGCCGATGTCACGGGCCAGGTCCGTCAGCCGCGCGCCCGCCTGCCCGCTATCGGCAATTCGCTCCAGCAGGTCGAGGGCGCGCCCGAGGCTCTGCACCCTATATCGCTCGTCGGTCATGGTCGGCTCGCCCTTGGTTGGATCGACGCGCAGCTAAGCAGCAACGCCGGCGACAATCGAGTCGCAATAGGAAACATTCTTCTTCAATACAAAACTTTGTGTCGTGACAAAAACCGTCTCGGCTTTCCCAGTCGCAACCCGGCAAACCCGCAGGCCGCCAAGATTTCGCGTTTCAGGCCCCTGCCCGTCGACCGGCAGGCGCGCGATTTGTCGCTTGATTTCGCCCCCAGGGAGTCGCGCCATCCTTGTTGACTCGGATCAGGAAAGGAATAGCATCCTGTAATACAAAATAGTGTTCTTCAATAAAAAACAATTCCCGAGGCACTCATGGCCGATGAGCCGCGCAAATATCGCTCCACCTCCTGGTTCGGCGGAGCGGGCAAAAACGCCTTCATGCATCGCAGTTGGATGAAAAATGAGGGGCATCCGCCGGATGTGTTCGACGGCCGGCCCGTGATCGGCATCTGCAACACCTGGTCGGAACTGACTCCCTGCAACGCCCACCTGCGGACGATCGCCGAGCACGTGAAGCGCGGCGTCTACGAGGCCGGCGGCTTCCCGCTCGAATTTCCGGTCATGTCGCTGGGCGAGAGCAACATGCGCCCGACGGCCATGCTGTTCCGCAACCTGGCCTCCATGGATGTCGAGGAATCGATCCGCTCTAATCCGATCGACGGCGTGATCCTGCTGGTCGGTTGCGACAAGACCACGCCGGCGCTGCTCATGGGCGCGGCCAGCTGCGACCTGCCGACCATCGCCGTCTCCGGCGGCCCGATGCTGAACGGCAATTTCCGCGGCAAGGCGATCGGTTCCGGCACGCATGTCTGGAAGTTCTATGAGGACGTGAAGGCCGGCCGCATGTCGGTCGACGACTTCCTCGCCGCCGAACAGGGCCAGAGCCGTTCGGCCGGCAGCTGCATGACCATGGGCACGGCCTCGACGATGGCCTCGATGGTCGAGGCGCTCGGCATCGGCATGCCCGACAACGCGGCGATCCCCGCCGTCGATTCCCGTCGTGCCATCCTGGCGCAGGAATCGGGCCGCCGCATCGTGCAACTCGTGCGCGACGACGTGAAGATGTCGAAGATCCTCGTGCGCGAGGCGTTCGAGAACGCCATCCGCGTCAATGGCGCCATCGGCGGCTCGACCAACGCGGTCATCCACCTGATTGCGGTCGCGCGCCGCCTCGGCATCGACCTGTCGCTCGACGACTGGGACAAGTTCGGCCGCGACGTGCCGACCATCGTCGACCTGATGCCGTCCGGCCGCTACCTGATGGAAGACTTCTACTATGCCGGCGGCCTGCGCGCCGTGATGCGCGTGCTCGACGAGCACGGCCTGCTGCATGGCAACGCGCCGAGCGTCGCCGGCCCGACCATCGGCGAGATCGTCGCCGATGCGCCCAACTATAATGGCGAGGTCATCCGCTCCTTCGAGGAGCCGCTGACGCCGCAGGGCGGAATCGCCGTTCTGCGCGGCAATCTTGCCCCCGGCGGCGCGGTCATCAAGCCGTCGGCGGCGACCGAGGCGCTGATGCAGCATCGCGGCCGGGCCGTCGTGTTCGAGACCATCGAGCACTACTACAAGCGCATCGACGATCCCGATCTCGACATCGACGCCAGCTGCATCATGGTGCTGAAGAACTGCGGCCCCAAGGGCTATCCCGGCATGGCCGAGGTCGGCAACATGCCGCTTCCCGCCAAGCTGCTGCAGCAGGGCGTCACCGACATGGTGCGCATCTCCGACGCGCGCATGAGCGGCACCGCCTATGGCACCGTCGTGCTGCACACAGCCCCGGAAGCCGCCGCCGGCGGTCCGCTGGCGCTGGTTCGCGATGGCGACATGATCGAACTGGATGTTGCCGGCCGGCGCCTGCATCTCGACGTCTCGGACGCCGAGCTGGAAGCGCGCCGCGCCGAGTGGGTGCCGCCGACGCATGACGGCATCAACGGCTACCAGAAGCTCTTCGTCGATCATGTGCTGCAGGCCGACGAGGGCTGCGATTTCGACTTCCTGCTTGGCAAACGCGAAGCGGGCATCCCCCGCCATTCTCACTGAGGCGCTGATGGAACACGATTTTCCCTTCGCGGTATATCCGAGCCTGGACGGCCGCGTCGTCTTCATTACGGGCGGCGGCAGCGGCATCGGCGAAAGCCTGGTCCGGCATTTCTGCGCGCAGGGCGCGAACGTCACCTTCGTCGATCTGGCGGAGGAGCCTTCGCGCGCCCTGGTCGAGAGCATCAAGGCCGACGGCCACCGCGCGCCAGACTTCATCCCCTGCGACCTGCGCGAGATCGACAAGCTGCAGGCCGCGATCCGGGCCACGCAGGCGAAGCATGGCGCCATCCGCGTCCTGCTCAACAATGCCGGCAACGATGATCGCCACCGCACCGAGGATGTCACGGTCGCCTATTGGGACGACCGCATGGCAGTCAACCAGCGCCACCAGTTCTTCGCAGCGCAGGCCGTGCGGCCGATGATGCGGGACGCCGGCGGCGGCTCGATCATCAATTTCGGCTCGATCACCTGGATGGTCGGCGATGGCGACTGCCCGGCCTATGTCACGGCCAAGGCCGCCATCACCGGCCTGACCCGCGCGCTGGCGCGCGAGTTCGGCCCCGAGCGTATCCGCGTCAACTGCATGATCCCGGGCTGGGTCATGACGGAACGCCAGATGCGCCTCTGGCTCACGCCCGAGGGCGAGCGCCAGATCGCAGACCGCCAATGCCTGCAGGACCGGGTCCAGCCGTCCGACATCGCACGCATGGCGCTATTTCTCGCTGCCGACGACAGCCGCATGTGCACGTCGCAGAATTTCATCGTGGACGGGGGTTGGGTTTGATGCACGGCGTAGAGACAGGCCGCACGCGGCTGGTTCAGTTCAAGACCGAGGCGGGCGAGCGCAAGGTCGCTGTCGTCGGCGCCGATGGCGAGACGCTGCTGCCGATCCAGGGCTTTTCGACCGTGCACGAGCTGGCCCTGCGCAGCATGGAGACCGGCACCGCGCTCGAAGCGCTGGTGGCCAGCCTGCCGCGCGAGGCGGCGATCGACTATGACACAGTGCTGATCGCCGGCCGCGTGCTGCCTCCGCTCGACCACCCCGAGCCGGCCCGCTTCCTGATCACAGGCACCGGCCTGACCCATACCGGCAGCGCCACCGCGCGCAACCGCATGCATATGGACACGCATGGCCCGGACGCGATCGAGTCCGACTCGATGAAGATCTACCGGATGGGCCTCGACGGCGGCAAGCCGGGCGAAGGCGCCATCGGCATCCAGCCGGAATGGTTTTTCAAGGGCGTCGGCACCTGCGTCGTGCCGACCGGCGCGCCGCTCGACCTTCCGGGCTTCGCACTTGCCGGCGCCGAGGAAGCCGAGATCGTCGGCCTCTACATCGTCGACGAGGCGGGACAGCCCCGCCGCATCGGCTTCACCCTCGGCAACGACTTCTCCGACCACATCACCGAGGGCAAGAACTACCTCTATCTCGCCCATTCGAAGCTGCGCGAATGCTCGCTCGGCCCGGAACTGCTGCTCGGCGAACTGCCGCAGGAAGTCTCCGGCAACGTCCGCATCATCCGCGACGGCGAAGTGGTGTGGGACGAGCCGTTCCTGTCCGGCGAAAGCCACATGTCGCATTCGATCGGCAATCTCGAGCACTACCACTTCCGCTATCCGATGTTCCGCCGACCGGGCGACCTGCACGCCTACTTCTTCGGCGCGGATGCGATGAGCTACGCCTCGAACGTCAAGACCGAGGTGAATGACGAGTTCGAAATCGTGTCGCCGACCTTCGGCAAGCCGCTACGCAACCGCATGGTGGCCGGACCCGAGGAGAAGCTGTTCACCGTCACCCCGCTCTGAGCGGAACGGACCTGGAAACAACAAAGCCTGAGAGAGCGCCAGCCGAGCCACGGTGAAGGCGCTCCTCCAACACCACCAGAACACTCATCCAGAGGAGAAGTGTCATGAAGAGTTTGAAAGCTGTGCTGGGAGCCGCCGCGCTTGCGGCCGGCCTTTGGGTTTCCGCCGCCTCGGCCGAGACGTTGCGCGTCCTCGCCTGGGAAGGCTATGCCGACCCGGACTGGGTCAAGGACTTCACCAAGGAAACCGGCATCGACGTCGACGTCGTGTTCGTCGGCAGCGATGACGAGATCTGGGCCAAGATCAAGGGCAGCGAAGGCAAGGACTTCGACGTCATGGCCGTCAACACGGCCCAGCTGCAGCGCTATATCGACGCCGACCTGGTCAAGCCCTGGGACCTTTCCAAGATCCCAAACCAGAAGCAGGTGCTGCCACGCTTCCAGGATCTCTCCAAGATCAGCGGCGTGACGCGCGACGGCAAAGCCTATGGCATCCCGTTCTGCTTCGATTCGATCGGCCTGATCTACGACACCGACAAGGTGAAGCCGGCGCCGACCTCGATGTCGGTGCTGTGGGATCCGCAATACGCCGGCAAGGTGCTGGCCTATGACAATGGCGAGCACAATTTCTCGTTCACCGCGTTGACGCTCGGCATCGCCAATCCCTTCCAGCTGTCGGCGGACCAGTTTGCGACGGTCAAGGCCAAGCTGCTCGAACTGAAGCCGAACGTATTGAGCTTCTATACGACGGCCGACGAAGCGCTGCAGATCTACCAGAACAACGACGTCGCGCTGATCTGGGCCAATTACGGCCAGCAGCAGCTGAAGGCGATGCAGAAGGCCGGCGCCCATGTCGCCTATATCGCGCCGACCGAGGGCTCGCTGTCCTGGCTCGACAACTGGGCGCTCACCAGTGGCGCCAAGGATCCCGACGCTGCCGCGAAGTGGGTGAACTTCCTGCTCGACAAGAAGATCGGCGCCCAGCTTTCCGAGCGCACCGGCTTCGGCAACACCGCCGCCGCCAGCTCGAACGCCAATGACAACGACAAGCTCGTCTGGCTCGAAAGCGTCGAAGACCCGCTGAAGCGTTCGGATCTCTGGAACGAGATCAAGGCTTCGCAGTAAGCGGCGCCACGGGAGCAAGATCTACAACGGTGGAACCTTGCTCCTCACCTCTCCCTGAGGGAGAGGTGAGGAGCGCCCCAGTCCCTCGAAAGCTGGATGGAGCCACGGCTCCATCCCCTCTCCTGTCTCATCCCCTCCGACTTGCGGACGGGACCCTTTGTCGATGGTTCGGGGTAGCAATGGCCGAAGCCGGTATCCTCTTGAAACTGCGG
This sequence comes from Kaistia sp. UC242_56, assembly GCF_044452255.1. NCBI lineage: Bacteria > Pseudomonadati > Pseudomonadota > Alphaproteobacteria > Hyphomicrobiales > Kaistiaceae > Kaistia > Kaistia sp. UC242_56. The sequence continues at coordinate 1,330,048 of NZ_JBIOAN010000002.1, read as the reverse complement.
TCGGTTTCGAAAAGCTATGGCGCGACCGCCATCCTGCACTCGATCGACCTCGATGTGCGTGACGGCGAGTTCATCACCATCCTGGGGCCGTCCGGCTCCGGCAAGACAACGATCCTGCGCCTGATCGGCGGCTTCACGCAGCCCTCTGGCGGCCAGATCCTGCTCGACGGCAGCGACATCGCCGCGATGCCGATCAACCGCCGCCCGTTCAACACCGTGTTCCAGGACTACGCACTGTTCCCGCACCTGACGGTGGAGGCGAATGTCGGCTATGGCCTGGCCGTGCGCGGCACGCCGCGCGCCGAGATAACCAAGCGCGTCGCCGACGCGCTCGAACTGGTACAGCTCGGTCCCCTCGGCAAGCGCTTCCCGGCCCAGCTCTCCGGCGGCCAGCGCCAGCGCGTGGCGCTCGCCCGCGCCATCATCTGCCGGCCGCGCCTGATCCTGCTCGACGAACCGCTCGCCGCGCTCGACGTCGAGTTGCGCCGTCACATGCAGACCTTCCTGAAATCGATCCAGACCGAGATCCGCACCACCTTCCTGTTCGTCACCCATGACCAGGAAGAGGCGATCGCCATGGCCGACCGGATCTGCGTGATGAGCGCCGGCCGCATCGAGCAGATCGGCTCGCCCCACGAAGTCTATTACCGGCCGGGCACGGAATTCGTCGCCAAGTTCTTCGGCGAGAACAATCTGGTCCCCGGCACGCTCGGCCCGGTCGAAGGAACGACGCGCTCGATCGACACGGCCGTCGGCCGGCTGGTCTGTTCGATCGATGGTCAGCCGAAAATCGCGGCCCTGCCGGCCGGGAGTCCCGCTTTGGCCGTGTTCCGGCCCGAGGCGGTCGGCATCGGGGACGCGGCGGAGGGCGAAAACCGGATAGCTGCCCGCATTGATCAGGTCGCCTTTGGTGGCGCCTCGACCATGGTCAACACGGCTGCCGTCTATCAGCCGCAGCAGATCCTGAAGGCCCGACTGCAAAGCCGCCCGGACGGCACGCCCTTGTCGGCAGGCGAGACTATACCGCTGGTGGTTCCGAGCAGCGCCTGCCGGCTGGTGGCGGCATGAGCGAGCGCGCCGCCCCCGCCGGACCGGGCGCGCTGGCGCCTTGGCTGGCGACGATCGCCGCCTATGTCGTGCCGCTCGGCTTCGTGCTGGCGCCGATGGCGCTTTTCCTCGTCTACTCCTTCTTCAGCGTCGACCATGGCAGCATCGTCTTCTCGCCGACGATCTCCAACTATGTCCGCTTCTTCACCGATCCGGTGTTCCTGCCGATCTTCTGGCGCACCTGCCTGCTCTGCTTCACCGTCGCGCTGCTTTGCGTGCTGTTCGCCTTCCCGGTCGCCTATTTTCTGACGACCCTGCGCGGGCGCAGCCGCTACATGCTGCTGGTGCTGCTGCTCGTGCCGCTCTTGATGAGCTACGTCATCAAGATCTACGCCGTCCGCAGCATCCTGGGCGGCAATGGCATGCTGAACCGCGCATTGCTGGCAACCGGCCTGATCGACAAGCCCTCCATGCTGTTCGTGTTCAATTTGAACGCCGTGCTGCTGACCTTGACCGTGCTGCTGATCCCCTTCGCCGTGCTGCCCATCTTCCTGTCGCTGGAGCGCATCCCCAAGGCGCTGCGCCATGCCTCGGCCGATCTCGGCGCCACCAACGCCCAGACCTTCTGGCGCGTGACCGTGCCGTTGAGCCTGCCAGGCACCCTCTCGGCGATGAGCTTCGTCTTCGTGCTGGCGATCGGCGATTTTCTCACGCCGCAAATGGTCGGCGGCCAGTCGGGCTTCACCTTTGGCCGCATCATATACAGCCAGTTCGGCACCGCCTTTAACTGGCCCTTCGGCGCGGCGCTGTCCGTCATCCTCGCGGCGGTCGTGATCCTCGCGATCCGCCTCGGCGGCCGGCTCGAAAGCAAACATGGAGGGGCCAAGTGATGCGGTTCGCCGACAGGGCAGCCCCGGCGCTGCTGATCACCCTCTTCGTCTTCGTGCTGCTCTACGGCCCGCTGATGGTGCCGATCGTCTCATCCTTCTTCACCGTCAGCCACGGCACGGTCGACTGGTCGCAGCCGACCACCTCCGCCTATGTGACGCTAACCCAGAACGAGAGCGTGCTGTCGGCGCTCTGGACGACGCTGATCGTCGGCGCCGGCGCAGTCGTGCTGTCGGTGGCGCTCGGCACGGGGTTGGCGCTCTACTACGCCTCGCCCAGTGCCAAGGGCCGCAACTTCCTGCAGTTCATCATCTTCCTGCCTTTCCTGATGCCGCCGATCATCACCGGCCTGGCGCTGTTGATTTTCTTTCGGCAGGTCGAGTTCGAGCGCTCGCTGCTGACCATCATCATCGGTCACACGGTCTTCGTGCTGGCCCTTGTCTACCGCACCATCCTGACCCGGCTGCAATCGCTGAGCGGCAGCCTCGTCGAGGCGTCCTACGACCTCGGCGCCAGCAGCTGGCAGACGTTCCGGCTGGTGCTTCTGCCCAATCTCTCCAGCGCCATGGTCGGCGCGGCGATCCTCGCCTTCGCGCTCTCCTTCGACGAGACCATGATCACGCTGCTGGTGACCGGCACGCAGAGCACCCTGCCCGTCCGGCTCTGGGCCATGATGCGGCTCGGCTTCACGCCCGACATCAACGCGCTCGTCGCGCTGGTGCTGCTGTTCACGACCGTGCTCTGCCTCGTCGCGGTCCGCTACCTGATGCCGGCGTCTGCCGTCGCCGGCTCGGACGACAACTAGAGTTGCATCCGCATCGAGGCGGGAGTCATTCTCCCGTCTCGCCGCCGCTCCCTCTGCGAAGAGTCGCCCTGGCCAGGCCGGAATCCAGATTCGCCGCCAAGTGGGATAGGCTTGGGCACGACTTCCTGAGCCGGCGCTCGCGCCCCCAGCCTCTCCCCCCGCATCGACCGGGCCTTCCACGCCGTTGCCACACCCCGGCGACGACGCGCGCAGCCCTGCCGCTCCAAAAACCCATCATTGAAAGCGACCCGCTTCGCTGTCCTGCGGGCCCTTTCGGGCTGTCTGCGGCACGACAGGCGCGTGCCGACCCTTCGACGCCATGCCGTCATCCTACATCGTAGAATAGCCACATGCCGGAATCAGGGAAAAACTGGACGTGCTCCAGGCTGCAACCGCAAGCCACTTGCATTGCCGCCGCATCCTCGACAAACTGAGGACAACAGAGGCAAATACTTATTCCACATAATGGAACAAACTCTTTGAGCCGCACGTCAAGTCTGAACGATCGAGGACTTCACCTTGCGCCAGCCCGTCGCGTCCGGCCTGCTTTCGGCCTGTCCGGGCCCATCGCCGCGACGGCGCTCTCGAGCCATTGGCGCAAGGAGACCGCGATGCGACACGATACGCGCCTGTCCTCCAGACAATTGACCAAGAGCCTGGCCACGCGCGCAACCGTGCAGCGTGCCGGGCCCGGCTGACCATTCCGGCGCCGCGCTCGCACCGCGGCGGCCAAGACCAACGTGGCAAGTGACAGATCAGATCACACCACGACGAGGCGTTTCAGCGTCCGACACTTCCAGAAGGGAACCGAGAACATGCGGGAAAAAATGCATCCGATTACCAGGCGCCTGGGCCTCCTGACGGCGGCAGCGGCGCTGTTTGCCGGCACGCTCGGCGGCGCGGCGACGCTCGCCGAGGCGGCTTCGCCGCGCGCGGCGGAGAACAAGATGGTTCTCGTCGCCCGGCAGGACCCCGGCACGCTCGACTTCGTCAAGAGCAACCTGACGGCGATGCGGCTCTGGATCCCGGCCAATGTCGTGGAGCCGCTGGTCTATTTCAACAAAGACGGGAGCGCCTCGCCCGGCGTCGCCGAGAGCTGGACGATCAGCGACGACAAGAAGACCTACACCTTCAAGATCCGCGACACGAAGTTCTCGAACGGCGCGCCGGTGACGGCCGAGGACGTCATCTATTCGCTCAACACCATGAAGAACAGCCCGGTGGTCGACTACGCCGCCGCCTATGAGGCCGTGACGGCGATCGACAAGGTCGACGACCACACCGTCAAGGTGACGCTGTCGCGTCCGAGCCAAAACTTCTGGCAGGGCATGGGCGCCATTTCCGGCCTGATCCAGCCGGAAGCCTCGGCCGGCACCATCGCCACCAACCCGATCGGCACCGGCCCCTACAAACTGGCGCGCTACACGACCAACAGCGCCTTCGAATTCGAAGCCAACCCGACTTATTGGGGCGAGGCGCCGCCGGTCAAGAACGTCACCGTCCGCATCATCACCGACGGCACGGCCGGCCTCAACGCGCTCGAAGCCGGCGAAGTCGACGCGCTGCCGGTGATCACGATCGACCTGTGGGAGCAACTCTCCAAGCGCGAGCTCGACAAGAAGTATTCGCTCGTCACCTATCCGCAGGTCGGCGAGCCGACCTATGCCGTGCTGAACCAGAAGCTCGACAAGGACCTGCGCGAGACCATCGCCAAGACGCTCGACCGCCAGTCCTACAACGACGCCTTTGGCGCCGCCTGGGGCGCGGAAAACACTTGCACCTTCGCGCTGCCGAACCAAGTCTGGTATTCGCCGGAAAGCCCCGAAACCTGCCCCTTCCCCTATGACATGGAAGGCGCGATGGCTGCTATCGCCGAGAAGGGCTATGCGAACACGCCGCTCGAATACGCTTCGCTCAGCGACGTGCCGGATCTGTCGCTGCCGGCCGACATCATGGTCCCGGCCATGCAGGCCGCCGGCTTCAACGTCACCCGCAACGCCATCGACCTGGCGCGCTATTCTCAGCTGATCTTCCAGGGCCGTCCGCCGCAGTTCGACGTGACGATCATGTCGGGCGACGCCAATCCGGTGCAGTGGGCCTGCCCGGATCCGACCAAGGCAGGCTGGAGCACCTATTGCTCGGCGGACTACACCAAGGCGCTCGCCGATGCCGACATCGCCCTCACGCCGGAGGACTATGCCGCGCAGATGAAGAAGGCCGCCGACATCCTGCGCAAGGATGCCGTCATCGTCCCGCTGATCGCCAAGAAGGGCGTCGGCCTGTTCAACCCGGACCTCAAGGGCTTCCAGGAGCCGCGCGTCGGCGTGGCGCTCGAGATGTCCAAGCTGCACTGGTAGTCGCCTCCCGCGATCGGACCGCCGCCAGCCATCGGGCCGGCGGCGGTCACACCCGCCTGCAAGGTCTCTTCCTGGGAAAGTTGAATGGCGATCTACGTTCTGCGCAAACTGGCGTTCTTCCTGGGCGCGCTCTTCATCGCATCGGTCGCGATCTTCCTGCTGATCCGCGGCGCCGGCGGCAACGTCGCCGCCGTGGTCCTCGGCAAGGGCGCCACGCCGGAAGCGATCAATGCGCTGGCGCATACCTATGGCCTCGACCGGCCGATGGCCGTCCAGTATTTCGACTGGATCGGCAACATGCTCTCCGGCGACCTCGGCCGCTCCTTCCGCACCAATGAAAGCGTCGCCGATCTCGTCACGGCACGGCTTTCCGTATCGATCCCCCTCGCCTTTTCCGGCCTCGTCCTCGGCCTCCTCATCGCCATTCCTGTCGGCACCTATGCCGCGCGCAATGTCGGCACGCCATCCGGCGCCCTGCTCGCGCTGGTCAGCCAGATCGGCGTCGCCGTGCCGGTATTTTGGGCCGGCATCCTGCTGTCGCTGCTGTTCGGCGTCCGCCTCGGCTGGCTGCCGACCGGCGGCTGGACGGATTGGTCAGTGAGCCCCTGGGGCGCGATCCGCTCGCTCGTGCTGCCGGTGCTGTCGCTCGGCCTCATCATGGCCGCCGTGCTGATCCGCTATGTCCGCTCCGCCGTGCTCGACGTGATGAACCAGGACTATCTGCGTACCGCGCGGGCCGTCGGCATGACGCGCACCGAAGCGCTGCTGAAGGTCGGCCTGCGCAATGCCGCGCTGCCGCTCGTCACCATTGTCGGCCTGCAGATCGCCGAGCTGATCGGCGGCACCGTGATCATCGAGACCGTATTTTCGCTGCCGGGCCTCAGCCGCATGATGCTCGCCAATGTCGCCGCGCGCGAAGTCATCGTCGTGCAGTCGACCGTAATGCTGATCGTCGTCTTCGTGATCTCGATCAATCTGATCGTCGACCTGCTGTACGGCCTGCTCGACCCGCGCGTCCGTGCGACCCGGTGAAGGAGAGCCCCATGATCCTGAGCAAATCCTCGCACCTGCCCAACCCGGCTCCCCTGGGCGTACCTGCCTCGCCGCCGGCCCGCAGGCAGCGGCGCAAGCTGCCGCGCAACGCCTCGCTGCTCATCGGCATCGTGCTGACCACGATCTTTCTGGCCGTGGCGCTGGTGTCGTTCTTCTACCTTCCGTCCAACCCCAACATCCCGGTGATCCGCAACCGGCTGCTTCCCGCCGGAACGCCCGGCCACTGGCTCGGCACAGACGTGCTCGGCCGCGATATCGTCGCGCAATTGATGGTCGGCGCGCGGACCTCTATCCTGGTCGGTGCCGGCGGCGCGACGCTCAGCCTGATCCTCGGCCTGATCGCGGGGCTCGCCGCCGCCTCCTCCGGCAAGATCGCCGACGAGGCGATCTCGCGCGGCGCCGACATCCTGCTGTCGATCCCCGGCATGGTGACGGCTCTGGTGCTGGCCGCCACCATGGGCTCCGGCGCGCTCACCACCATCCTGGCGCTGACGGCCTTCTTCACGCCGTCCTTCACCCGCGTCGTCCGTTCGGCGGCGATCGGCGTGCTCAACGAGGATTTCATCACCGCCGCCCGGCTCTATGGGCGCGGCAAGATCTTCGTGCTCATTCGCCATGTGCTGCCCAACATCGCCGGCGTCATGATCGTCCAGTTCACCCTCTATTTCGCCGCCGGCATCCTAACCGAGGCGGGCCTCTCCTATCTCGGCGTCGGCGTGCACCGGCCGTCGATCTCCTGGGGGCTGATGCTGAACGAAGCGCAGCAGCAGGTCGGCATCTCGTCGCCGCTCGCCATCTGGCCGGGCCTCGCCATCGTCCTGATGGTGCTCGGCCTCAACCTGCTCGGCGACGGCCTGCGCGACGTCCTCGACCCGAAACTGGCCCGGAGAGCGTCATGAGCCAGGAAAACGCCATCGAGGTCCGCAATCTCGTCGTGCACAATACGGCGCTGACGGCCGTGCGCGGCCTCGACTTCACGCTGCCCGCCGGCCGTCGCATGGGCCTGGTCGGCGAGTCCGGCTCGGGCAAGACGCTGACCGCGCTCGCCCTGATGGGCCTGCTGCCGATGGGCTGGCAGGCGAATGGCAGCGTCCGGCATGACGGCGTTGACCTGATCACGCAATCCGACGGGGCGCTCTCCAGCCGGCGCGGGCGCACGATCTCCATGGTTTTCCAGGACCCGCTCTCCTCGCTCGACCCGGTGCGGCGCATCGGCCAGCAGGTCTCCTCTGTCATCCGTCGCCACACCAAGGCCGGCAAGACCGAGGCCGAGCAGCAGACGCTCGAGCTGTTCCGCCAGATGGCGCTGCCGCGGCCTGAGCAGTTGATGCGCGCCTATCCGCACGAGATTTCCGGCGGCCAGCGCCAGCGCATCATGATCGCCATGGCGCTCGCCTGCTATCCGCAACTGATCATCGCCGACGAGCCTACCACGGCGCTCGACGTCACCGTGCAGAAGCAGGTGCTGCGCCTGCTCAACACTGCCGTGCAGGAGCGCGGCTCCGCGCTGATCATGATCACGCATGACCTGCCGATCATCGCTGCCATGTGCGACACCGTCGCCGTCATGTATGCGGGGCGGATTGTCGAGATGGGGCCGGTTGCGGAGGTATTCCGCAATCCGCGCCACCACTACACCAAGGGCTTGCTCGACTCCCAGCCGACCATGGACAACATCGCGCTCGACGGCAGTTCACGGCTCGCCTCGATCCCCGGCATGGTGCCGCCGCTGCACAGCCTGCCCGCCGGCTGCGCCTTCCACCCGCGCTGCGCCGCCGCGACTGAGAAGTGCATGACGCAGGTACCGAATCTCGATGACGGCGCGCGCCGCGCCGCCTGCTGGCACCCGATTGGCGCCACGGTTCCGATGGAGGTCGCATGACCATGGCCGCAGACGATACGTCGCTCGTGCCGCCGCTGCTCGAGATGCGGCAGGTCACGCAGACCTATGCGCTAAACCGCCAGTCGCTGCTGGGCGCAAGGCCGCAGCTGACCGTGCTCGACAACATCCATTTCGATGTCCGCCCCGGCGAGGCCGTCGGTCTGGTCGGCGAATCCGGCTCCGGCAAGACGACGCTGACCCGCATCCTGACCGGCATGGAGAAGCCGCGCGAGGGGCATGTATTTTATGACGGCCGGGACGTCTGGACAGGCGGTGCCGAGCACTGGCGCCAGTTTCGCCGCTCGGTGCAGGTGGTGATGCAGAACCCGCGCTCGTCGCTGGATCCCAGGATGCGCATCGGTTCGTCGCTGCTCGAACCGCTGCGCAGCCTGAAGATCGAGGGCGACCATGCCGCGCGCGTTTTCGAGGTGTTCGACCAGGTCGGCCTGACCCGCCAGGCGCTTGAGCGCTATCCGCATGAGTTCTCCGGCGGCCAGTTGCAGCGTATCGCCATCGCCCGCGCCCTGATGCCAGGCCCGAAGGTGCTGATCGCCGACGAGCCGGTTTCCGCGCTCGACGTGTCGATCCAGGCGCAGGTGCTGAACCTGCTCAAGGACCTGGTCAACAATCTGGGCCTGAGCCTCGTCTTCATCGCGCATGACCTCTCGGTCGTCGCCTATACGACCAGCCGGGTTTCGGTGATGTCGGCGGGGAGAATCGTCGAAGTCGGCAAGCCGATGGACCTGTTCGTCCGCCCGCAGGCCGAAGCGACGCAAAACCTGGTCGGCGCGATCCTGACGGTCGAGAGCGGCCTGGCCGGGAATGCGCTGGGGTAGTCCACCCCCGTCACATCCTCACCCTGGCCGTCATCCTCGCGAAAGCGAGGATCCATACAGCCACGACATTGGGCGTTTCGTACGTCAGCCAACCCGGCTGAATGGATCCCTGTGTGTTGAAGCTGTGCGATGATGGGGTGGCGGACGAGAGATCGTTGGATCCCTGGTCTTCGAGACCGTGAGCCGGCCCGGTCCTCGTCCGCCTGCTTCGATACCCAAGCCTGAACAGTTGATCGAGGCCGTGGTGACGGACCTCGCAGCACAGGGATAGGCATCATGAAGATACACCCTGGCTTTGTCGGTTGCGACATCTCCAAAGCCCATCTGGATCTGTTCGACGGCGCCGTGGGCGTGGCCGAACGCATCGCCAATCAAGCCGAGGCGATCGCGCAAAGGCTCGAACCTTGGCGGCATGGCGATATCCTCGTCGTGTTCGAGGCGACCGGTCCGTACGACCGGGTCCTCGCTCAGGCCCTGACAGAGGCCGGCATCGCTTTCGTTCGCGTCAATCCGGCCCGGGCGCGTGACTTCGCCCGCGCCACCGGCGTTCTCGCCAAGACCGACCGGATCGATGCGCGCATGCTCGCCGCCATGGCCCAGACGCTTCGTCCCGCGCCCCGCCAGCCGCGCTCCCCGGAGCGCAACCGTCTGGCGGAGTTGCACAAGCGTCGCGACCAGCTCGTCGCCATGCGCAAGCAGGAACGCACCCGACGGCAGGGATGCAGCGACGAGATCGCCGACGACATCCGCGAGACCCTGGCCTGGCTCGACATCCGCATCGCGGCGCTGGAGCGCACCATTCAGGCCTGCATCAAGGCCTCGGCCGATCTCGCCGGTGCTGAGGCGCGGCTGCGCTCAATCCCCGGCGTCGGCCCCGTCGCCAGCGCCACGCTGATCGCCCTGCTGCCCGAACTCGGCCAGCGCTCTCCCAAGACCATCGCCGCGCTGGCTGGCCTGGCACCCTACAATGTCGACAGTGGTCAGTTCCGCGGCAGTCGCCGCATCCACGGCGGACGACGGCGCGTCCGCGAGGCCCTCTACATGGCAGCCGTCTGCGCCGCCCGGATCGAGCAACGCTTCGCAGACGCCTACCGACGCATGATCAACGCCGGAAAGCCACCCAAGGTCGCCCTCATCGCTATCGCCAGAAAGATCCTAGTCATCGCCAACGCCATGCTCCGACAACACCTCTCATTCAACCCGTGACCACACAGTTGCCGGGTCTCCGCCCGGAATGACGCCGAGTGTGAGGCTGGCGAAGGGCTGAAATAACGACCGTCGCCCTTCACCAACGACCCTAAGGCAGAGGTGAAGGCGCCCCCCTACCCCAGAAACCGCGCCGGGAACGCGTGCACGGCCGGCGGGCTTTGCCGGTCGGCGAGGTTGGCCTCGATCGTCGGCAGCACCTCGGCCATCCAGTTCCCCGTATCGACGACGAAACCGGGCCCCCTCTGGTCGAGCAGGAACGGATAGATCCGCGCCTCGCTCAGGCCGCGGATCAGCGGCCGCCAGCTTTGATGGACATGGCCGCAGATCACATCCGGCTTTCCCCGCTCGATCGCCTCGACCAGAGCGGCGGTGTTGCCGATATCCGTCTCCTGGTTCACGGCGAGGATGTGCAAATCCTGCGGAACGGCCGCGCTGGCGCAGGCCTCTTGGAACGCTTTGAGCCTCGCTGCCTGTTCCTTCGAGCCGATCGTCGAGTCGAGATAGAGATAGCGCCGGCGCTCCGAACCCAGCGCCTCGAACATGCCCGCGAAGGCCGGGCCATAGTCGAGGCGATAGGTGTGGAAGCGCGGATCGTCGAGGCTGGCGTCGATCAGGCTGACCTGGCTCGAGGTTTCGCTCAACGGTTCCAGCCGCGTCTGCCGGGTGAATCCGGTCAGCACCACCGCGTCGAGCGCGTCCCACATGCCGGTCGGCATCCGCTCATTGGTGAAGCTTCCCATGACGAACTCATGCCCGGCCGAGACGACGCCCTTCTCGAACGCCATCACCAGCCGCGTATAGAACTCGTTGTCGAAGATGCCGCCGCCGACGATGTCGCGATTGTAGAAAAAGCCGATGCGGAGGTGCGCCTCGGCCCAGGGCGTGGCGACCAGGAAGGAGCCGCGGCCGACCTGGCGGCGGATGACCCCTTCGCTCTCCAGGTCCTTCAGCGTCTTCACGACCGTAATCAGCGAGAAATCGCAGAGCCTGACGATCTCGTTCTGCGATTCGATGCGGTCGCCCGTCTGCAACCCGCTCGTCTTCCAGCGCCGGAAAAGCCAGTCGCGGAGCTGGAGATGGCGCGGCGAAGCATCGAGGTTCAAACCGGCGGTTCCCATGTCTTCTGGATGGCGAGGATGCCGCCATCGACGAACAGCATCTGGCCGGTGATATAGCCTGCCGCGGGCGAGGCAAGGAAGACCGCCGCGCCGCCGACATCTTCCGGTTGTCCCACGCGACCGAACGGGATCTGCTTGTTGAGCGAGGCTCGCACGCCCGGAACGTCCAGCCCGCGCTGGGTCAGCGGAGTCTCGACGATGCCCGGGCCGAGGCCGTTGACGCGCACGCCGCGACCGGCCAGCGACACGGCGAGCGAGCGAACCAGCATCAGCACCGCCCCCTTCGAGGCGTCATAGGCGACGCTGTGGCGCTCGGCGGTCACCGAATTGGTCGAGCCGACCAGAACGATGCTGGCGCCCTCCTGCCCCGGCGCCAGCAGCCGCACGAAGGCCTGCGAGGCGAAGACATAGGCCTTCACATTGAGATTGAAGGTGCGGTCGAACAGCGCCTCGGTCAGATCGTCGAAGGGCGTGTCGACGAAGGTGCCGGCATTGTTGACCAGCGTGTCGAGGCGGCCAAGCCTGGCGTGCGCCTGTTCGACCAGCGACACCGCGCCGGCGGCGGTCGAAAGATCCGACTGGATGAAATGGCACTCGGTCAGCGCCGAAAGCTTCGCCTGCGCGCCATTGTCAGGCAGGTGCGAATTGATCACCAGCCGGGCACCCTGGCGGGCAAACGCCTCCGCAATGCCATAGCCGATGCCATGGGTCGATCCCGTTACCAGAACGCAGGGCTGCGTCATCTCTTTCTCCTTGCCGCGGAAAGTTATTTTGTTAGCATGATAACATCATAACGATGGAATGCGATATGCACGTCAAGCAGAGATGGACGAATGTCACGATCGTGACCCCCGAGGGGCAACGGCCAAACGAGCTTCTCGTCCAGAACGATCGCATCGCCGGCATCGTCACCGCCGAGACGCCGGTCGGCGACGACTGGGAGCGGATCGACGGCAAGGGGGCGATCCTGTTTCCGGGCATGATCGACCTGCTGCAGCATGGCTTCGGCGAGCATCTCTATTGCGATGTCGATCCGGGCGCGGTCGCCGCCAATTCGCAGGTGATGCTGCGCCATGGCGTCACCGGCTTCCTGCCGGCGATCCCCTGCCTGCCGCCCGCCAGCATGGAAAGCGTTCTTTCCCGCCTCGCCGCCCAATGCGGCGAAGCGAAGGGCGCGCGGGCGCTCGGCGTGCATAGCGAAGGGCCCTGTTTCGGCTCGCCCGGCGCGCACAACCCGGAAAACATCGTCGCCCCCAGCGTCGACCTAGCCGAGCGGATGCTGGCCGCGACCGGCGGCCTGCTGAAGGCGGTCACCGTGGCGCCGGAACGCGAGGGCGCGGAAGGCTTCATCGGCGTGATGAAGCGCGCCGGCGTTTCGGTCCATCTCGGCCACAGCCTGGCCCGGCCGGAGGACGTGCCCCGCTATGTCGCCTGGGGCGTCGACGCCGTCACGCACATGTACAATGTCATGCCGACCTATCCGCCGGGCAATAGGGGCGTGCATGTCGTGTCGCTGACCGATGCGCTGCTGGCCGAGCCTACACTGGCGCTCGGCCTGATCTGCGACGGCATCCATGTCGATCCGCAACTGGTCAAGCTGCTGGCGCAGCTGCCAGAGGACCGCGTTTTTCTTGAGACGGACGCGATGAAATATGCCGGCACGCCGGGCAGGACCTTCGAATTCTATCCCGGCTACGTCGTCACCAGCGCGCCCGGCAAGGCGGTGCGCGACAGTCAGGGCGGGCTTTGCGGCTCGTCGCTGGCGCCGGACGAGGCAATGCGCAACTATCTCGCCTTCTCGGGAAAGGACCTGGTCCGCGCCGCGCATGCGACCAGCCTGGTGCCGGCGCGCCTGCTCGGGATGGAAAGCGAGATCGGCAGCCTCGCGCGCGGAAAGCGCGCCGATTTCTGCGTCCTCGACCCGGCGACACTGGCTGTCAAGGCGACCTATGTCGGCGGCGAATGCCTCTATGGGAGCGTTTGAGCATGGCGACGCACGAAAGTCCGATGCGCTATGAGGAGGATGGCAACGTCCATCTCGACTTCCACGGCGCGACCAATACGACGATCGACTTCATCGTCGAGCGCTTCGGCGTCGACGCCATGGATGCGATTTTCAGGAAGGTCGGCCGCGACGTCTACGCCAGCATCCGCAGCGACCTGATCGCCGGCGACACCAGGCAGCTGGTGCGCCACTGGCGCCATTTCTTCGATCGCGAGGGCGCCGACTACGATATCGAGATCGGCGAGGACGAGATCGTCCTCACCGTTCGCCGCTGCACCGCCTGGCATCATGTGAAGGCCCTCGTCGGCCATGTCTCGCCGCATTTTTGCGACCAGACCAGCCGCACCAACGAAGCCATGGCAGAGGGCTCGCCCTTCGCCATCACGACCGAACTGACCGGCGAGGGTTCCTGCCGGCAGGTGATTGCGAGGCGCGCATGATTCCGAGCGACCACTTCACGCGGTTCTACAACGAGATCTTCAAGTTCCTCGAAAGCCAGGGCGAAGACGCGCTGGAAGCCTACTGGCTGGCGATCTCGAAGAACCAGGAGCGCCACATCCTCGAGCTGATCCAGACGCAGGGGCTGGCCGGCATGTACGAGTACTGGTCGCACATCAAGATCGAGGAAAACTGCGACATGGACCTCGATTTCAACGAGGACCGTCTCGAGCTTCGGATGAATGTCTGCCCGAGCCTTTCCAAGGTGATGGACAATGACGCCGCCCCGATGGAGCGCTATTGCGATCACTGCGCCGGCTGGATCGGCCCGATCATGGACAAGACCGGATATCACATGGTGTACGACGTGATCGACCGCACCAAGCCGCAATGCGTGACGCGGATCTTCAAGGATCCGGAAAAGGCGCGCGCGGCCGAGAAGGACGCCAAGCTGCTGATGGGCTGGCCGGGCCACAAGGTCGGTTAAGCGCCCCCGTCATCCGGGCTCGCTGAAGCTCCCCTCACCGGTACTCGATGCGCGGGTCGATATAGGCGTAGAGCACGTCGACGGCCAGGTTGATCGCGATGTAGAGCACCAGGATGATGACGATGCAGCCCTGGATCAGCGGGTAGTCGCGCGTCGAGATCGCCTGGATCAGCAGCCGGCCGATGCCGGGATAAGTGAAGACAGCCTCGGTCACCACCGCGCCGCCGATGAAGTTCGCCATCATCAGCCCGACGATCGTGATGAAGGGCAGCAGCGCGTTGCGCAGGATGTGCACGCCGACGATCTGCCGCTCCGGCAGCCCCTTGGAGCGTGCGGTCCTCACATAGTCGGCGCGGAGTTCGCTGACCAGCGAGGCGCGCAGGAAACGAGCCAGGATGCCCGAGACATAGATGCCCAGCGTCAGCGCCGGCAGCGCCAGGTTGCGCAGCGCGCCGATCGGATTCTCCCAGATCGGCACATAGGCCGAAGCCGAGGGCAGCCAGCGCCATTCCACCGCGAAGACCAGGATCAGCAGGATGCCGAGCCAGAAGGTCGGCACGCCGAGCGCCAGAGCGCTCCAGCCCGACAGCACGCGGTCGAGCCAGGACCCAGGGCGGAGCGCACTGGCAATCGCGACCGGAATGCCGATGACGAGCGAGACGATCGTGGCGGCGACGGCGAGCTGCAGCGTCGCCGGCAGGCGTTCGCCGATCAGTTCCAGCACCGGCGCGCGGCCGCGGATCGAGATGCCGAAATCGCCGCGGATCGCGTTCCAGAGCCAGTCCGCATATTGCACCAGCACCGGCCGGTCGAGGCCGAACTGCGCGGTCGCGGCGGCGATCTGCTCCGGGCTGGCATTGTCGCCGGCGATCGCGCCGATTGGCCCGCCGGGAACGGCGTAGATCATCGCCCAGATGGCGGTGGAAGCGAGCAGCAGAACGGGCGCCAGCTGCAGCAGGCGGCGCAGCACGAAACCGATCATGGCGGTGCCCCTTCGCCCTTGGGAGCGATGACGGGATCGCGATGGCCTTCGAGCAGGCCGGACAGCGCCCGGCCCAGCACATCGAAGGAAAGGATGGTGAGCGTCAGCACGATGCCCGGCAGCACGGCGTAATACGGCGCCTCATGCAGGTAGGATTTTCCGGTGCGCAGCATCTCGCCCCAGCTGGGAGTGGGCGGCGGCACGCCGACGCCGAGGAAGGAAAGCGCTGCCTCGAGCAGGATCGCCACCGAGCAGAGCACGACGACCTGCACGAAGATCGGACTCCAGCTGTTCGGCAGGATGGTGCGGAACATGTTGTAGGTCGCGGTGCCGCCAAAAGCCTCGACGGCGGTGACGAAATCGCGCTTTCGGAGCGTCAGCACCTGCGCCCGCGTGATGCGGGCAAAGCTCGGAATGCCGGTCAGGCCCACCGCGATCAGGGCCGCCGCCTGGCTGCGGCCGAGCACCGCGATCATCGCCATGGCGAACAGGATCGCGGGGAGCGCCAGCAGCACGTCGACGAAGCGCATCAGCGCCGCATCGCGCCAGCCGCCGAAAAAGCCGGCGACGAGGCCGATCGGCACCCCGACCAGCGCCGCGATCATCACCGCGCCGCCTGCCGTCACCAGCGAGGTGCGCGCGCCGAAGATGACGCGAGAGAGGATGTCGCGGCCGAGTTCATCCGTGCCGAACCAGTTGGTGGCGGAAGGGCCCTTCAGGGCGTTGGCGAGCTTCTGACCCACCGGATTGAGCGGCAGGAAGTCGGCGAAGATCGCCGCCATCGTGATGCCGACGAGGAAGATCAGCGCCAGCGCCGAGCCCTTGCTGGCGAGCAGCCGGCCGAGGATGGAGAGCGTCCTGGAGGCGATCTTCTTCACGACGCCGCCTCCATCGCGCCGGACGCGAACACATTGCGTCGCCCATCCAGAGGACCGGCATGGTGGCAGGCCGTGCGGGTGGGGAGGTCGAGATAGCGCTCGAAGGCGGGCGCCTTGGCCGAGCAGATCTCGGTGGCGCGGAAGCAGCGCGGATGGAACGTGCAGCCCGTAGGCGGCGAAGCCGGGTTGGGAATTTCGCCTTCCAGCACGATCCGCCGCCGCGTGTCGCGCACGGCCGGATCCGGCACGGGAGCCGCCGAAAGCAGGCTCTGCGTATAGGGATGGACCGGCAGGTCGTAGAGCCCGTCGCGCGAACTCTCCTCGACGATGCGGCCGAGATACATGACGGCGACCCGGTCCGAGACATGACGCACGACCGAGAGGTTGTGCGCGATGAACAGATAGGCGAGGCCGAGTTCGCGCTGCAAATCCTGCAGCAGGTTGATCACCTGCGCCTGGATCGAGACGTCGAGAGCGGCGACAGGCTCGTCGAGGATCAGCAGTTTCGGCTGAAGGGCCAGCGCGCGGGCAATGCCGATGCGCTGCTTCTGGCCGCCGGAAAATTCGCTCGGGAACCGGCCGAGCATGGTGCGCGACAGCCCGACAAGATCGAACAATTCGGCGATGCGCCGCGCGCCGCCCATTTCGTCATAGAGACCGTGGATACGCAGCGGCTCGGCCACGATGTCCTCGACCGAAAGCACCGGATTGAGCGAGGCATAAGGGTCCTGGAAGACATATTGCATCTGCCGGCGCGCCTTGCGCATCGAACCGCGATCGAGGTCGCGGATCGATTGGCCGGCGAAGCGGATGCTGCCGCCCGTGGCGCGGATCAGGCCCATGATGGCACGGCCGGTCGTCGTCTTGCCGCAGCCGGATTCACCGACCAGGCTGACCGTCTCGCCGGGATTGACGGAGAGGCTGACGCCATCGACCGCCTTGACCCAGCCGGTGGTGCGCCGAAGCACGCCGGTCTTGACCGGAAAATGCACCTTCAGGCCGTCAACGACGAGCAGCGGCTCCGGCTTGGTCGGCGCCACCTCGGCATGGAGGCGCGGTTCGGCGGCAAGCGGGGCGACCGGCAGTTCCTCGGCAAAATGGCAGGCGGACTGGCGGCTTTCACCGACTGCGCGCAGCGCCGGTTCCTCGGCCGCGCAGAGCGGCCGGTCACGGCCGACGGCGCAGCGCGGCTGGAAAGCGCAGCCCTTCGGCAGCATGCCGGGGATCGGAGGCTGGCCGGGGATCGGGTCGAGCCTCGAATCCGACGTGTCGATGCGCGGAATGCTGCGCAGCAGCGCGCGGGTATAGGGATGGCGGGGGCTGGCAAAGATCTCGGCGACCGGGGCCGTCTCGACGATGCGGCCGCCATACATGACGGCGACGCGGTCGGCGACTTCGGCCACCACCCCGAGATCGTGCGTGATCAGGATGACGGCCGAACCCATCTGGGCCTGGCGACGCGCCAGGACGGCCAGCACCTGCGCCTGCACCGTGACGTCGAGCGCAGTCGTCGGCTCGTCAGCGATGATCAGCTTCGGCTGGCCGGCCATCGCCATGGCGATGACGGCGCGCTGGCGCATGCCGCCGGAAAACTGGTGCGGATATTGCCCCGCCCGGCCCTCGGGATCGGCGATGTCGACCTCGCGCAGCAATTCCGCCGCGCGGGCATGCGCATCGGATTTCCGCAGCCTTCCGTGCGCCACTTCGCCCTCAGTGATCTGGCGTCCGACGGTAAGCACCGGATTGAGCGTCGTCGTCGGGTCCTGGAAGATGAAGCCGACATCGGTGCCCCGCATCTTTCGGAGCGTTTCCGGCGCGGCAGTAGTGACGTCGATGCCGCAGAGGCGGATCGAGCCCGCGACCCGCGCGGTTTCCGACAGCAGCCCGGTCACCGCGAGGGAGGTGACGCTCTTGCCGGAGCCGGATTCGCCGACGATGCAGAGCACTTCATTCGGATAGACGTCGAAATCGACGCCGCGAACGACGGGCACCGAGCGCCCCTCGCCGCCGAAATCCACCTTGAGCCCCCGGACGGAGAGAACCGGGTCAACCATGCGTGGATCTTCCGGCGAGAGAAGCAGTGCCCGTCACCATCACTGGAAGCCCACCGTGCGGGCGACGAACAGATTGTCGATATCGAGCGCCAAGCCGCCGAGCTTCGGCGAGGCGACAATCAGGCCGGTGTCGTAGGAGTTGGTCGGGATCGCGAAGGCGTCCGTGACCAGCACGCGATTGAGATTGTCGTAAGCCGCCTTCACATCGGCATCCGGACCGGACGTCGTATTCACCCGCTCGATGGCGGCGACATAATCGGGATGGGGATGCGGGTCCTTCAGCACCGGGTTCTTGACGACGCGGTAGATGCTGTTGGTGGCGACGCGGGAGGGGAATTTCTGCACGTTGCCGACCGCGCCGAAGGTAGCGTCGAAATTGCCGGCGAGCAGCGCCTCGGTATATTCCGCGCCCTGGCGGACATCGAGCTCGATGTTGATGCCGGCTTCGGCCAGCGCGCTTTGCAGGATCTGGCTGATGACGACGGTCGGCTCGTCGCTGCCCCAGACCAGCATCTTCCAGTTGCTCATCTCTGCCGGCGTCAGGCCGGACTCCGCGAGCAACGCCTTGGCCTTGTCGAGATTATAGGCGAATTCGTCCGTATAGGCCGCGTCGAAGGCGGGGCTCGCCGGCGCCCAGGGCAGCGCCACGACCTCGCCCAGACCGGCATAGCCGACGCGCAGCATGCCTTCGCGGTCCATCAGATAGTTGAAGGCCTGACGGAATTTGGCGTTGGTGAAGGGCGGGCGGGTCGAGTTGATGCGGAAGACCTGCACCAGCGGACCGGGGCCGCGCAGCACCTGGTAGCTGGCATCCTGCAGGCGCACGGCGCTGCGCGAGGTGCCGCCATAGACGATGTCGACGGCGTCGGATTCGAGCGCCGCGCTGGCCGAGGCGTCCTCGCTGAAAATGGTGAACTCGATCTTCTCGGCGATCGGCTGGCCCTTGCGCCAGTAATTTGGATTGGCCTTCAGCGTCAGGCCCTGGCCGACGGCGCGGCTATCCAGCAGATAGGCGCCGGTACCGGCCGGCACGGTCTCGACCGTGGCGATGCCGGCCGCCTCGATCGGGATCAGGAACTGCAGGAGATCGGTGATCTGGCGCTGCGGAGCCGGGCTCTTGAAGTTGATCGTGACGGTCTTCTCGTCCGGCGTCATCCAATCCTTGACGATCGACATGGTGGCGTAGACGTTCTTCCCGCGCTCGGGATCGGCCGCCTTGGCCAGCGTCGCCGCCACATCGGCGGAGGTGAGCTTGGCGCCGCTACGGAAGGTGACGTCGTCGCGCAGGGTGACCGTCACGGACTGGTTGTCCGGCGCGATCGCCCAGGCGGTCGCCAGGCTCGGCACCGGCTCGCCCTCGGCCGTATATTCGATCAGGCTGTCATAGAGGTTCTTGATCAGGTGGAAGTTCACCGTCGAGAACTGCTGCGGGTCGAAATTGGTCATGTCGCCGAGCAGCGCCACGCGCAGCGTGCCGCCCTTCAGCGCCTGTTCCTCGGCATGCACCGGCGCGATCCAGCCGGCGCTGCCGACGACGACAGACGCGGTCGCGGCGAGGAACAGGAAGCCCAGCCGCCTGAGTGTCCGAAGGAATTGGGTCTTCATGATGTAGGCCCCCGTTCGAGTGCATGGGGTCGGCCATGGCCGACAGGATGGGACGGTCAGGCGTCGACGCGCTGGCCGGGCTGAGACGAGTGCGCACGCCAGTCGTCAAACGTCTCGATCGGATAGATCGGGCGCGGAATCCGCTTCCAGGGCAGCGTGAACACGTCCGACTGGCCGGGACCGCGCGTATCGGCGCGGATGACGGTGGACGCGATCGGCGCGAAATACTGGAAGTTCGACGCCGTCTTCAGCACGGCGATGCCGTAATCAGTCGGCTCGACGCCCATGGCCCGGTAGACGCCCGGCACGTTTCCGGCGACGGCGCGCAGCGTCGTGATCATCAGCGTGACCGGACCGACATCGAAGATGACGGACGGTCCGAGATCGACCTCGCTCTGGTGGTTGTAGCCCTCGATCTTCAACAGGCCACCGCCGACCGTGCGAACCGTGCCCGTGACTTCGAGCGGGGTGAAGAATTCCGTTGCCGCGTCGCCGCCGAGCGGCAGCGTCACCGTCGCCCCTTCCCCGGCCGCGACCAGCCTGGCCGCCGCCACGGGCGAGATCAGCGGCACCAGCGCGCGCTTGCCGATACCCAGGCGCAGCATGGCTTCGAGCAGCAGGTTGCTGTCGCCCGCCGCGCCGCCAAACACCGTGTCGCCGGTATCGCTGAGGATCGCCAGACCTGGAGCGGCGTCCGCCTGACGAACCGCATCATCGACCGAGACCGACTCGCGGATCTGGAAGTCGTCGCGCAGCGACCAGCAGAGATCGGCCAACTCGTCGGCGAGCTTTTCCGCCAAAGCCTGGTCGTTGTCGGTGACAACGATGGTGGCCCAGCCGCCCTCGGCGACGTCGAGCCAGGGCTGCATCGGATAGTTCGACGCCTGCAGCACGCGCGGATCGGCCTCGACGGCACGGGCCGCGTCGAACCAGACCTTCATCGGTCCCTGCGAGGTCAGGAACTGCTCCTGATGCGAGACGAGCGGGATCTTGCGCCAGGCGATCGTCGGCTTCAGCCCCTCGGTCAGGATGCGCAGCAACAGCTTGGCGCCGAGGACGCCCGTGTCATAGACATCGTGCGGCTGGGTGCGGTGGCCGACGATGGCGGTCGCATTGTCGATGATCTTCTGCGTGACATTGGCATGGTGATCGAGACCGAGCACGATCGGCACGTCCGGGCCGAGGATCTCGCGGCAAAGCGCGATCTGCTCGCCCTCGACATCGTCGATTCCGTCGGCCGAGCAGGCGCCGTGCAGCTGCAGTTCCAGCCCGTCGATCTTGCCCGCCGCCAGCAGGCCGGCGCGGATCTTGTCCTGGAAGAATTGGAAGGTGTCCGCCGACAGTCGGCCGCCCGCCGAGGCATAGCCGCGAATGATCGGGATCAGCTCGATCTCGAGACCGGATTCCTCCATCACCTGGAGGTGGCCGCCGACCTGACCGAAGCCGCGCAGCTTCTCGAAGATCTCCTGGCCTTCATAGATGCCGAAGCCCGCATAGTCGTCGAGCGTCGTCGGCACCGGATTGAAGTCGTTGGTTTCCTGCGAGATGTGGATGACGGCGATACGCAACATCAATCTCCATGAGAATTACTTTTGGCCCCCGCACGAATAGATTGACCGGGCGTCTGATTGGCCATCGGAGCGGCCAAGACACGCGCTGTATTGGGCCAGAGCGGGCTCTGGATTTGCCCGATCTATATCGAAGCCTTATTGATATTCAGGCTAGGTAGCGGTCCGTTTCGTGTCAATCCCGCGACGTTTCACTGGGCGAAACAACGCGGCACTGCAACAAATTCGTGCATTTGCACGGGGGACCGCCCGGCGCCCCGTTCAGAAGAACGTCTTCAGCGCGCCGGTGACGCGGTAATCCTCGTCGACGCGGTAGAGCAGCGACCACTTGTCGAAGGTGGTGCAGGGATGGCTGATGCCGAAGCCGACCATGTCGCCGGTCCGGAGCGGGCTGTCCTCGGGCGTGACGAGGTGGCAATGCTGGTCGTTGAGCGCGACCACCTCATGGCCGGCCGGCATCGCGGCCGGGGCGGTCATGCTGCCATCCGGCCGATACCAGCACAGCGGCACCGGCAGGCCGGCATCGTGGCTGACGTCGCGCTTGCCCATGGTGAGCATGGTGCGGCCCGTCTCGGGACGAGACTGCACCATCGCCCAGACCTCCAGCGCCGGCTCGAGTCCGCCTTCGGGAAGCTTCAGCGAGGTCTCGCTGACGATGCGCTGGAACGCCGCCGCATAGGCGATGGAATCATGCGTCAGGTAGCAGCCGGACCGCAGCACGCGCAGCACCGGATGCGGAAACGAGACCTGGTTGAAGCGCTCGACGACGCGGTCGAAGAAGGCCGAGCCGCCGGCGCTGATGACGATCGGCGCGGCGGTGGCGAACAGCCCCTCCTCCATCGCCATCAACGCCATCGACGCGACATCGTCGATCAGGCCATCGGCCGTTTCCGGCGTCGGCAGCATGCCCTCGAAGCATTCGAAGCCGGCGAGCTCCAGCCCCGGCGCCGCCGCGATCGCACGCGCCAGCTCGATGGCGCCCTCGCGGGTACGAACACCGGTGCGCCCGCCAGGAAAGCCCATCTCGACGAGAATGCGCAGCGGATTGTCCTTGGGCGGCGGATTGCGGCGCGCGCCCTCGATCAGCATGGCGACGCCGTCGGGATTGTCGGCGAGGCAATAGAGCTCGAAGCCACCCTCGGTGTGCAGCGCGCGGAAGCAGGCATCGATCGCCTGGGTGCCGACCGGCTGGTTGGCGAGCAGCACGCGCCTGACGCCGAAGCGCAGGCAGACGCCGACCTGCTGCAGCGTCGCAGCGGTGATCGCCCAGGCGCCGTCCGCGATCTGCAGGTCGAACAGATGCGGCGACATCGTCGTCTTGCCATGCGGCGCGATGACCAAATCGTTCTCTGCCGTGAAGGCGCTCATCCAGGCGCTGTTGGCGGCCAGAACCTCCTGACGGATGACGGCGACCGGCAGCGGCAGGTCGCCGGCGAGCAGGCTCCAGCCCTGCGCCGCGACATCGCCGACGGTGAGGCTTGGCGCGTCGTAAGGGAGCCCCTTGGTCGAGGGATCGAGTTCGAGCGCATCGAGCGAAGCGATGTCGAGGCGGGGGATCAGAGCCATGGATTGGGGTCCAGCGGTGAAAGCGGGCGACGCGCCCGGGTGTAGGGAATCTTCGCCGTGTCGCTCGGATAGGGACCGCCCGTATCGAGGTAGTGCACCTTGTGGGCGATCTGCGCGAAGGCGGCGTGGAAATGGTTGGACGACTTCACCACGACGATCTTCTTGGCGGCGAGATCGACGCCGAGATCGGTGAAGACGGGCGGGCTGAAGGTCTGGGCGCGGGTCGACGCCAACACGACATCGAGATTGCCGATCGTCACGGCCGCCGCCGGGCCGAGCGAAACCCAGCTCTGCTCGAACGGCACCAGCAGATCGTCCGTGACGCCGCGCACGACCACGCGCGCATCGATCGGCTTGCCGGAGGTCGGAGCCGCCTTGCCGCCAAAGCGCAGATCGATCTCGGCGCCAATCCCGGCCGCCCGGCAGAAGCTGACGGCGACCGGATCCCAGAGCGCGCCGATGGCGGCGGGAATTTCGGGATGGCGCAGCAGCGCCTCGACCATGACGGTGGAATCGCCGGCCACGCCGCCGCCGGGATTGTCCCAGCGATCGGCGAGAACGACCGGCTGGCCTAGTTCTGCCAGCGCCTGGACGATCGCCTCTTCCGGCTTGAAGTGATAGGGCCCGCCGCCCGCGCCCCAGCTCAGGATCTCGCGGCCGAGGCGCTCGGCAAGCGCCGCCGCCTTCCCGTGGTTGGCGGCGCCATCGGCGATCACCAGCACTTTGGTGCCGACGTCATGGACATCCGCGGCCTGGAAGCCATGCGCGACCGAGATCGACAGGATGGCATCCTGCCCTTCCAGCGCCAGCATGCGATCGACGAAGCTGCGACCGGGCTCGCGGCTGGTCATGAAGCCGGTGATGGCGCGGCAATCGAAGACGGCGCTGACCGGCGCGATCTCGCGCCTCGCTGCGCGCAGGCAAAGATCGACCAGATCCTCGGCCCGCTCGAGGAAATCGGTATGCGGGAATTCCTTGAAGGCGGTGATGACATCCGCCGCCTCGACCATCTGGTCGGTCAGGTGGCAATGCATGTCGAGTTCGGCGCCGACGATCGCCTCCGGCCCGGCGATAGCGCGGGCATGCGCCAGCAAATCCCCCTCGCAATCGTCATAGCCGCGCGCCACCATCGCCCCATGCAGGCCGAACAGCACGACATCGACCGGCATTGCCGCGCGCAGCTGGTCGAGGATCTCGTCGCGCAGGCTTTCATAGGCTGCGCGCGAGACGAGCCCGGCCGGCTCGGCCCAGGTCGCCGTACCTTCGAAAAGCGTGAAGCCATCCGTGCGGGCGCGGCGGCGCGCGGCCACCATCGGGCCGGAACAGAGCGTTGGCGTCTCGGGATGGGTGCCGGGCGGACAATAGAAGGCGCCCTCGAACGCGCTTCGATCGACGAAGAGCGGCGAGAAAGTATTCGTCTCGGTTGCCAGAGACGCCACGAAGACCCGCATTGCCGACCCCTGCTCGCCATGCCGGAAGGGCACGACATCAATTATTCTACATCATGGAACAACGCTTTGGCTGCTTGCTGAAATTTAAGCGGCAGGAAGCGGCGCCTGTCAACAAGCCTATCGACGATCCTCTATCGAAACCAGAGGTTCGTCTTGCGCACACCTCGGAGTTGATGTCTTAATATCCGGGCGAACATCGCCATTTCGTTCTATGATATGGAATGATGTCCGGATAGTCGCGATAGCAACGGTCGGAACCCGCATGTCGAAGCCAGAAAACGAGCCCAGCGGCGCCGCTGTGGCCGCGCGCATCCAGTCGGTCGCCCGCGCCAAGGCGCTGCTCGACGCCATGGCGAGCGGCGATTTCGTCACGCTGCGCGACCTGGCCGCCCGCACCGGACTTGCCAAGACCACGGCGTTCAATCTCGTCACGGCGCTCGTCGATGTCGGCCTCGCCGAGCGCGACATCAAGGGCGGCGCCTACCGGCTCAGCCTGCAGCATCTGGTCTATGGCAAGGCGGTCGAGCGCCGGCTGGACATCGCGGCGCTGGCGCAACCCTATCTGGTTCGGCTCTGCGCCGAAACGCGCGAGACCGTGAACCTGGCCCTGCCCGGCCCGACCGACGCGGTGATCGTCGAAAGCCTCGAAGGCAGCCAGACGCTGCGCGTCTCGTCCTATTCCGGCACCCGCGCCGCCTATCATTCGACTGCCTGCGGCCGCGCGCTGCTCGCCTACCAGCCCCTATCCTTCCGGCGGATCATCTACAATCTCGGCTCTCTGCCGGCCGCGACCGACCGCACCATCACCGACCCCGAAGCGCTGGAAGCCGTGCTGGAGCGCTGCCGCACCGTGGGCTGGACCACCGAATTCGAGGAAAACGAAATCGGCGGCGCCTGTGTCGCCGCGCCGATCTTCGCGCCCGGCGGCGAGGCCATCGCCGCCGTCTCCATCGCCGGCCCGTCGGCCCGCTTCGAGCCCGACGCCATCGAAAAGCTCGGCCGGCTTCTCGTCGCCACTCTCGCCGAAATCACGGCGAACATGTCCCGCAACCGGTAGCCTTCCCATGAACCCACGCGCTCGCATCCTGCTGGCCGGGCTCTATCACGAGACCCATACTTTCGTGGACGAGATCACCGGGCTTGCCGATTACGCCATCCTGCGCGGCGCGGAATTGCCGGCGCGCCGGGGCGACGGCTCCACCGTTGACGGCTTCCTCGAAGTCGCCGAGGCCGAGGGCTGGGACGTGGTCCCGGTCGTCGAATATTCCGCGCTTCCTTCCGGCACGACAGATAACGCCGTGTTCGAGCAGTTCTGGGCGGAACTGGAAGCGGGCCTTCGCGACGCGCTGGAGCATGGCGGGCTCGACGGTATCTGGCTGGCGCTGCACGGCGCCATGGTGACGACGGACTGCGTCGATCCGGAGGGCGAACTGCTCGCCCGCATCCGCGCGATTCCCGGCGCTGGGGCGCTGCCGCTCTATGGCGTCTTCGACCTGCACGCCACTTTCACCGCCGCCATGGCCCAGCATGCCAACGGCCTCGTCGCCTACCGCGAGAACCCGCATACCGACGCGCGCGAATCCGCGGTCCGTTCGGCCCGGTTGCTGGCGCGCGCCCTTCGCGAAAGGGCTGCGCCGGTCATGCATGCCCACAACGCCGCGATCCTGTGGGCGCCGCCCGGCACCGGAACGGCCGACCGGCCGATGCGCGACCTCGAAGCCCTCGCCCGCCAGATCGAGGCAGAGGATGCCGAGATATGGGCC
Organism: Kaistia sp. UC242_56; assembly: GCF_044452255.1. Taxonomy (NCBI): domain Bacteria; kingdom Pseudomonadati; phylum Pseudomonadota; class Alphaproteobacteria; order Hyphomicrobiales; family Kaistiaceae; genus Kaistia; species Kaistia sp. UC242_56. The sequence goes on along the minus strand of NZ_JBIOAN010000002.1, from coordinate 1,304,056 downwards.
GTCAACGTCATCGCCGGTTATTCCTTTTCCGACGTCCCGGACGCCGGCGTCGCCTTCTCGCTAGTCACTACCGGCAGCGCCGAGCGGGCGAAAGCCGCACTTGACCGGCTGGAAGCACTGGCAATCGAATTGCGCGAGTTGGGCCAGCCGACGGAATGGGACCTCGACACGGCGCTTGCCGAGATCAAGACGCTGGCAGGCGGCCCCTATATCGTGGTCGAGCCGGCCGACAATATCGGCGGCGGCGCGCCCGGCGACGACACGGCGATCCTGCGCGGCTTCCTGCGCCACGGCATCCGCAACGCCGCCGTCGCCGTTGCCGACGCCGACACCGTGAAGGCGTTCGCGGACGCCAGGCCTGGCGATGTCCGAACGATCCGCCTCGGCGGCAAGGGCAGCAAACTCGGCGCCGGGCCGCTCGAGATCAACGCGACCTTCCTCAGCCGCAGCGATGGCGAGTTCACGTTGGAGGACCGCAACAGCCATCTCGCCGCGATGCAGGGCGTCCATATCAGCATGGGCGCCTCGGTCGTGCTGGAAGTGGCAGGCGTGAAAATCCTGGTCAACAGTCGCAAGACGCCACCCTTCGATCTCGGCCAGTTCCGCTCGCAGGGCATCGTGCCGGAGACGCTGACGGCGATCGGCGTCAAGGCAGCCGTCGCGCACCGCCGCGCCTATGACCCGATCACGGTCAAGAGTTACACGGTGGCGACGCCGGGCCCCTGCACCAGCGTGCTGACCTCGCTTCCCTATCGCCGGCTGCGCCAGCCGGTGTTCCCGATCAGCTGAAACCTGGAGATACCATGATCGAATATCCGAGCGAGCCGGACACCCCGCGTTCGCACCTGCCCTTCAGCCCGTCGACCAAGTTCGGCGATCTGATCTTCGTCTCCGGCCAGGCTTCGGTCGATGCCACCGGCAAGATCATTTCCGAGGATTTCGAGGGCGAAATGCGCCGCTCGATGGAGAACATGCGCAAGGTGCTGGAGACGGCCGGCAGCGACTTCCAGCATGTGCTGCAGACCCGCAACTACGTGCAGGATCCAGCCGATATCCCGCTGTTCAACAAGCTCTACCGCGAATATTTCGGCGAGCCGTTCCCGGCCCGCACGACGATCACCAACTGCCTCGGCGCGGCCCTGCGCTACGAAGTCGAGTGCATCGCCATCGCCAAGCCAAAGGTCTGATTGTCTCAAGGCCGCAGGACACAAGGGCGGCGTGCCTCGGTCCTCACCTCTCCCTGAGGGAGAGGTCGACGCACTCAGTGCGGCGGGTGAGGGTTTACGGCCTCGCCGGATAGTTCCCTAAACCCTCACCCGGAGCTTCGCTCCGACCTCTCCCTCAGGGAGAGGTGAAGAAACTGCATTCCCATCGCACCAGCCTCGGCACGGGCGGCAAACCGTCACCCGAACCGATATTCCGTCTCTTGCCGGTAGATCTCGCCGGGACGGAGGATGGCCGAGGGGAAAGTCGGCTGGTTGGGGCTGTCGGGGAAGCGCATCGGCTCCAGGCAGAGCCCGGCATGCGCCTGATAGGGCACGCCGTCGAGGCCGGCGAAATCGGGTGCCAGCCCCGCCCCGTCATAGAAGACAAGGCACGGCTCAGTGGTGTGCACTTCCATGGCCAGCGAACCGTCCGGCGCCTCCAGCCGCGCCGCGCGCAGCAGGCCGTCACCACTGCGGTCGAGCACCAGACAGCAATCATAGTCGAAGTCAGGGTCGCCGGCCGGATCGGAAACCGGACGCGGGGTCCGGAAATCGTAGGGCGTGCCGGTGACGCTGGCGATCTCGCCGCTCGGCACCAGTTCCGGGCTGAACGGCGTGTAGCCGGAAGCGGCGAATTGCAGCTTGTGCTCGCGGCTGGTGGCACCGGGCAGCAGCGAGAAATAGGAGTGATGCGCCAGGCTGACGATGGTCGGCGCATCGGTCGTCGCCGTCATCGTGATGTGGATGGTGCCGGGCGGCAGCAGCCGATAGGTGCAGCGAACGTCGAGCGTGCCGGGATAGCCGTCGTCGCCATCCGGCGAGATCAGGCCGAGCGTCACCGATTCCTCGTCCGAGTCGAGGATCTGCCAAGGCTTGCGCGAGAAGCCGGTGACGCCGCCATGCAGATGCACGCCGCCTTCGTTCAGCGACAGCTGATATTCCTTGCCGTCGATCGCGAGGTGGCCATCGCCGATCCGGCTGGCATGCCGTCCAGCCGTGACGCCCAGAAAGCGGTTGTTCTGCAGATAGCCTTCCAGTTCCTGGAAGCCGAGCACGACGCGGCGCGGTTCACCGCCCATCACCGGCACGACCAGGTCGCGCAGCGCCGCGCCAAAGGTCAGGATCGAGACCGAGGCGCCGCTGGCATTGGCCAGCCGGATCTCGGAAATGGCCGTGCCGTCCGGCAAGCGACCGAAGAAATGGATCGACACGATGCCTCCTGGGCGCTGTCGGCGCCTGCTTCACCGCTCCCTGAGGGAGACCTTCTCGTTACACCGTTGTAACGCCAAGCCCCCGCGTCGCGCGAGCGTCATCCCGGCGAAGGCCGGGATCCAGACACACCGGCCTGCGGAGAGACGGCTGGCCGCTGGTTGCTGGGCCGGTGTTTATGGGCCCCGGCCTTCGCCGGGGCGACGAGCCTTTCCATGCACGCGATTTGCATGGATGTCCTGGAGGTCGGGCAACCGCTCACCTCCGCAAAGAGACCTTGATCCTACCAGAGCGTATAGCCGCCATCGATGACATAGGCGGCGCCTGTCACATAGGAAGCGGCGGGGCTGGCAAGGTATACGGCGAGCGGGGCGATCTCCGGCGGGTTGCCCGGGCGGCCCATCGGGATATGGGCGACGATGGCGTCGATCACGTCCGGCCGACGCTCGTTCCAGCTGCGGTTGGTGTCGGTCATGAACAGGCCGGGGCAGATCGCATTGACGGTGACCCCATGCGGCGCCCAGTCGGCGGCGGCGCAACGGGTGAAATGGATCACCGCCGCCTTGCCGGTCTCGTAATCACGCCCGCCAATGCCACGATTGGCGATCAGGCCGCTCATCGAGGCGATGTTGATGATGCGGCCGCCCTGCCCGCGCTCCAGCATCGCGGCGCCAAAAATCTTGGTGCCGAGGAAGCAACTGGTCAGGTTCATGTCGAGCGATTGCTGCCAGGTCTCCAGCGTCTCCTCGACGATCGGCATGCTGGCGATGCGGTTGCCGACATTGTTGATCAGGATATCGACGGGGCCGTATTCCTTGAGGATGGTCTTGCAGGCCGCCTCGCACTGAACCGCCTCGGCCATGTCGGCCATCACGCCCCAGGCCTGTCGGCCGAGCGCGCGGATCTCGGCCACGGTGGCGTCGAGCGTTTCCTGCGTGCGGCCGGTGATGATGATGTCGGCGCCCGCTTCCGCCAGCGCCAGTGCCATTTCGCGCCCCAGGCCGCGACTTGCACCGGTGACGAGCGCGCGCTTGCCCTCCAGCCCGAACCAATCTTTCAGTCCCATCTCGGTCTCCGATTTTCTTCTGGCGTCGCGGGGGGAAGCGGCGGGCCGAGGCCCGCCGCGCGTTCACAACCGTTGTCGAAACGTCACTTCACGGCGCCGACCGTGAGCCCGCTGACGAGCGAGCGCTGCAGCAGGGCGAAGATCGCCGCCACAGGCACGCTGGCGACCAGCGTCGCCGCCATCACATGGTCCCACTCGACCTGATAGCGGCCGCCGACCAGCGAGAAGGTCTGCAGCGTCAGCGTGCTCTTTTCCGGCGAGCGCAGTAGCGTCATCGCCAGCACGAACTCGTTCCAGCAATAGATGAAGATGAAGACGGCGGTGATGCCGATGGCGGGCGCCGCCAGCGGCAGGAAGATCAGCCGCATCCTCTGCAACGTCGATGCGCCGTCCAGCGTCGCCGCCTCCTCCAGCTCCTTCGGAATCGTCTGGAAATAGGCCTGCAGCATCCAGACAGAGAAGGCGAGGTTGAAGGCGACATAGGCGAGCACCAGCGCCGGCAGCTGGTCGACGAAACCCATCTTCGCCATCAGGCGGAAGATGCCAAGCACCAGCACGATCGGCGACAGCATCTGGGTGACCAGCAGGAACTGGCGGAACAGCTTGCGGCCTGTGAACTCCATCCGCGCCGCCGCATAGGCGGCGGGAATGGCGACCAGCAGGCAGAGCGCCGTGGCGGCGATGCTGACGACCAGGCTGTTCATCACCGCCGGGCCGAGCCGCGTCGCATGCCACATGTCGACGAAGTTCTGCAGCCGGATTTCCGACGGGAACCAGCTTGGCGGATACATCAGCACCTCGACCCTTGGCTTCACCGCCGTCGAAACCATGACGGCGAAGGGGAAGAGGATCAGGATCACCAGCGGCGACATCAGCAGCCACATCAGCAGGGATTTGCGAACCGGATGTTCCATCAGGCCGTGCTCCGCTCGTTGCGCATGGCAAGCGCCGCATAGGTGATCGTCAGCGCCAGCAGGATGACGAACATCACGATCGACAGCGCCGAGGCGATGCCCAGTTCGCCATAGCGGAAGGCGAGTTTGTAGAGCCAGGTCACCAGGATGTCGGTGCTGTTGGCGGGATCGCCCTGCGTCATCACCCAGATCAGCGGGAAGGAGTTGAAGACGTAGATGAAGTTGAGCACCAGCACGATGTTGAGGAAGGGCCGGATCAACGGCAACGTCAGATAGCGGAAGCGCTGCCAGGCCGTGGCGCCGTCGATCCTGGCCGCCTCGAAGACGTCAGCCTGCAGCGAGGAGAGGCCGCCGAGGATGACCGTCACCGTGAACGGAATCGAGACGAGGATGCCGATGGCGATCAGGATCGGGAAGGCCGTCGCCGAGGTCGCCAGCCATTCGACCGGCGTATCCTGCAGGCCGAAATTCGCCAGCGTCGCATTGACCATGCCGAACTGACCGTTCAGCGACCAGCGCCATACGATGCCGGTCATGGTCAGCGACACCGCCCAGGGCAGCATGATGATGATGCGCGCCAGCGTCCGGCCGAAGAATTTCTCGTTGAGGATCAGCGCAATCGGCACCGAGAGCAGCACCGTGCCGCCGACGACGAACACCGTCCAGACGAGCGTGCGGATCAGGCAGCCGATGAACAGCTGGTGGGAGAACAGGCGCTGGTAATTGGCGAAATCGTTGAAGGCCGCCGTCTTGCCGAACCGGTTCACCGCATGAACCGACATGTTGGCCATGTCGTAGATCGGATAGCCGATGATCCAGAAGGCGAACAGGATGGAGGGGAGGATGAGAAGATAGGGCGCGCTGGCGCGCCCTATCTTGCCGTTGGCCGGCGTCTTGGCGCGATTCATCGCGCGTCCGACGCCAGCTTCCGGTGCCGAACCGGCCTTACTGCTGGATAAGGCCATCGATCGTCGCCGCGGCTTCCTTCAGGGCGGCTTCAGGCTGGGCCTGTCCGATATAGACCTTCTGAACAGCGGCGATCACGGCATCGACCATCTGCTCCCAGTTCGGGACCGGCGGCGCGAAGCGGGCATAGGGCAGCATGTCGGTGAAGGCCTTGAGCTGCGGGTCGTTGGCGAAGACGGGCGCGGCGGCCTCTTCCTTCATGACCGGCAGGAAGCCTTCCTTGGTCGAGAACTCGATGCGCCATTTCGGGCTGAACGCCGTCTCGGTCAGGAACTTCATGGCGAGTTCCTTGTTCTTGCTCGACTTGAAGACCATCAGCGTGTCGGTGACGCCATAGGTTGCCTTGGTGGTGCCCTCGGGGATCGGCGACAGGGCGTAGTTGAGCGTCGGGGCGTCGGTCTTGATCTGGCCGCGCAGCCATGGGCCGGTCAGGATCATGCCGATCCGGCCCTGCTTGAACAGGCGCTCGATGTCCTGGCGGTTGAGGCCGCTCGGATCGGGCTCGGTCAGGCCCTCGTCGATCATCGACTTGTAGAGCGTCAGCGCCTTGATCGCCTCGGGGCTGGCGACGCCGGACTTGCCGTCCTTGATCAGGTCGCCGCCATGCGTCCAGAGCGAATAGTACCAGTAGGCGTCGGTCTCGATTTCCTTGCCCTGCAGCGCGAAACCATAGGCATCGGTGCCGAGCGCCTTGATCTTCTTCGCGGTGTCGACGACGCCGTCCCAATTGGTCGGCGGCTCGTTGACGCCGGCCTTGGCCAGCAGGTCCTTGTTGTAATACATGGCGCGGGCGGAAGCCGCGACCGGCAGGCCGTACATCTTGCCGTCGAAGGTCGAGGGCGACAGGAACGACTCGATGAAGCCGCCCTTGAATTCCGGCGTCATGTAGCCGTCGAGCGGCTCGGCGATGTCGTTCTTGACGTAGTCGACCAGCCAGCGCGTGCCGATCATGGCGATGTCCGGCTCGGTGCCGCCGGCGATGTCGGTGGTCAGGCGCTGCTGGAGGTTATCCCACTGGATGACTTCGATCTTGACCTCGTCGCCGGGATGCTTGGCCATGAAGTCCTTGGCCATGCCTTCGAACAGTTCCTGCGTCGCGGCGCTGTAATAGCCGAGCACGACGCGCACCGTCTCGGCCTGCGCCATGGACGAGGTTGCAAGTATGGCGGCGGCGCCAGCCAGCAAACCGAGAACCCTGCTTTTTTTGGTTTGGTACATTGAGCTGATCCTGTCGTATTCACGAAGTGAATGTTGATCGATCGAGATAGTGGCCGATGTATCCTTGAATTCTGCTTCTGACGGTCCGCGCTATTGTTTTGGTTCCCCGCGCAGCCGTCCGGGCAGAATGGAGTATCATCCTCGCAGGATGACTACGTCGTGAAAAGTCCCTGATCACGAACGGTCGACAGGCCGGAAACCCGGCTTGTCTTGCAAACGCCGTCTCCTCTTCTTCGCTCGACAGAACCGAGCGGTACGCCTCCCCGTCACGGGGACAGACTTACTATCGCACCTCTGCGGGATCCGGCTCTAGAGACCGTTCCCTGGACCTGGTGCCCGATCATGTGTCGCCGGCACGGCCTCTGCCAAGCGATTTTTTTATTCTTGTGTCATTTGTCGACAAATGAGCGGCCAGAGCATTCCGATTGAGCAATATTTGTTCGACAAAGCCAAATATTGGCAGCCGCTGCCGCTTATCTGACCGGATGCGACCGAAGCCTTTTCCCGGGCGATCCCAACCTTTTCGACGCCTCAGCGGCGGCGGGTGATCGAGATCATCTTGAGTTCGGTCATCGCCTCCAGCGTCAGGCGGCCGCCGAGCCGGCCGATGCCGCTCTTGGTCCCCGGAGCGCCGCCAAAAGGCAGGTGCAGCTCCCAATAGGTGCTCGACTCGTTGACATTCACGATGCCGGCCGGGATCGCCTCGCCGAAGCGCAGGGCGCGGCCGAGATTTTCCGTGAACACGCCGACGCTCAGCCCATGCTCGCTGTCGAGCGCCAGGTCGAGCGCCTCCTCGTCATCGCCGAATTCGAGGATCGGGATGATCGGGCCGAACGTCTCCTCGCGGTTGATGCGCATGTCGCGGGTGACGCCGGTCAGCACGGTCGGCTCGTAGAACAGGTCGCTGCCGAGATCCGGCCGCGCCTTGCCGCCGGCCAGCACCGTGGCGCCCTTCGCCACCGCGTCGTCGACATGCTCGTGGATTTTGGCCACGACCTTGGGATTGTTGAGCGGCCCCATGGTGGTGCCCTGCTGCAGCGGGTCGCCGAGAATTTGCGCCGCCGTCAGTTCGACCAGCCGTTTCGCCAGCGGCTCGACGATGCTGCGATGCGCCAGCACGCGCCCCGTGGCGGCGCAGACCTGGCCGGCATTATAGAACGCGCCGCCGGCAACGGCGGATGCCGCCGCGTCGAGATCGGCGTCCTCGAAAACGATGACCGGGCCGTTGCCGCCCAGTTCGAGCATCATCGGCTTGCCGGCGCCACGCTCGGCAATGCGCTGTCCCGTTGCGGGACTACCGGTGAAGCCGATGCCGTTGACGTCGGGATGCGAGACGATCTCGTCGCCCACGACCGGCCCCTCGCCCATCACCAGATTGACGACGCCCCTGGGCAGGCCGGCTTCCTCGATCGCGCGCATCAGTTCGACGGCGGCCATCGAGGTGGTCGGCGCCGGCACCCAGACGGCGGCATTGCCGGTCGCGACGCAGGGACCGAGATATTCGACGGGAATGTTGACCGGGAAATTCCAGGGCGTGACGATGGCATAGACGCCGCGCGGCTGGCGGATGGTGATGACCAGCTTGCTCGGATCCTCGGCCGGCAGGGTCTCGCCGCCCAGCTGCTTGACCAATTCGGCCGCGAGGCGGAAACCGTCCGCCGCCTTGCCGACTTCGCCGACCGCCTCCGATAGCGGCTTGCCCTGCTCCTGGCTCAGCGTGCGGGCGATCTTCTGGCGATTGCGGTCGATGCTGGCGGCGATGGCGACGCACATCTCGGCCCGCTTCCAGACCGAGGTCGCCGCCCAGCCCGGCTGCGCCTTCTTCGCTGCGGCGATCGCGAGGCGCGCCGTGTCGCGGCTGCTTCTCGGCAGATTGCCGATCACCTGGCCGCTCGCCGGATTGATCGCGTCCATGCGCTCGTCTTCGGCCACCCAGGCGCCGTCGATGAAATTGCTGAAGCTCTCTATGTCCGCATTCAACATGACCCAGTCCCCTGCTCTTTCATCGCGCCGGTTTGCCCGGACTTAGTTCGAGTGCCACCACTTGCCGGCGACGACGACGCCATCCGCGAAGATGCGCTCCTCCGCCGTGACGATGCCGTTGCGCGAATCTTCCAGCGGGAAGGCGCCATTGCGGATCGACAGGATGCTGGCGTCGCCGGGGCTGCCGGGCCTCAGCGTGCCGAGTTCGGGCCGGTCGAGCGCCTTGGCGGCGTTGAGCGTCGAGGCGGCGATCACCTCGTTCAGCGGCATGCCGAGATGGAGGAACTTCGACATCGTCGTGACCTGGTCGAAGGCGGGGCCTTCGATGCAGAGCGCATGCACGTCGGAGGAAATCGTATCCGGCGCAAAGCCCTGCTCCAGCATGGCGCGCGCGGTCTTCCAGGAGAACGACCCCATGCCGTGGCCGATATCGAAGATCACGCCGCGCTCGCGCGCCGCGATCACCTCGGGCTTGATCTTGCCCTTGCCGGTGATCGGCGCGTTGGGGAACGGGCGGAAGCAATGGGTCAGCACGTCACCCGGCCGCAGCCGGTCCACCACCGCCTCATAGGAAGGCGGCGGCTCGTCGATATGCACCATCATCGGCATGCCGAGCTCGTCGGAGACCTGAAGCGCGATATCGAGCGGCGCGATGCCGCTGTCGCCGCTGGCGTGGCGGCCGATGCGGACCTTGATGCCCACGACGACGTCGCGATTGGCATCCGCCACCTCGACCGCGTCCTGCGCCGCCATCAGGCGCATGTCGTGGCTCTCGCCGACCATGATGCGGTTGGAGAAGGCATAGATGCCGGCGAAGGAGACATGCAGATAAGCGAGGATGCGGACCTCGCTCGGCTCGATCACATGCTTGCGGAAGCCGGGAAAATTGCCGGGGCCGGCGCTGCCGGTGTCGACCGAGGTCGTGACCGCGCTCTGCCGGGCATAGGCCTCGGCATCGACGCCGAGCGACGTGCCGCCCCAATAGACATGGGTGTGCAGGTCGATCAGGCCCGGCGTGACGATCCGGCCCGAGACATCGCGGATATCCGCGCCCGCGGCGTCGAGGCCGTCGCCGATCGCCGCCACCTTGCCGTCGGCAAAGGCGACGTCGGTGATCCGGTCGATACCCTGGGACGGATCGATGACCCGACCCTTCTGGAGAACGAGGTCAAATGGCATGGTGGGCAGGTGCTCTGCGTTGTGACGACGGAGGCGACAGGCATGTCTTGCGGCAACTGGCCGAACGGGCCAGAAAACCGCCTCGTGAAGGCACCCGATGATGAGCATCGATCGGGGCCGCCGCCAAGTTAATTTTTCATTTTTCCGTCATTTCGAGTAGACGCACGGGAATTCTTTCGCAGTGCGGCGAGAAAATGATCTGAAAAATCAATTCCTGGGCAGCTTCAGCCCATTCGCGGTGCAGCGCCGGATCAATCCGCCAGCGGCTTGCTGGTGTCCGAGTCACGGTGCACGGTGAACTGCTGCTTGATCCGCCGCAGCTTCTCCAGCGCCGCCGGGCGGCTGCGCACCGCCGCGCCATAGGCGAGCATGTCGATGACGGCGAGAAAGGCATAACGCACCGAGGTCGGCCCCAGCACGTCGCCATCGTCGGCAACGTTCACAGCGAGCGAGATATTGACCATGTCGGCCAGCGGCGTACCGGCGACCGTCAGGCCGATGGTCTGCGCGCCATAATCGGCGCCGATGCGCAGCGCGCGCATCAGCTCCGGGTTGGTGCCGCTCAGCGACGAGCAGAAGATGACGTCGCCACGCCCGACCGTCGCCGCCAGCATCATCTGCATCTGGTGGTCCGCGCTGGTGCTGACATGCAGGCCGAGCCGGAACAGCCGGTTGTGCACCTCCTCGATCAGCCAGCTCGAAACGCCGCCGGAGCCGAAGGCATAGATCATCCGGCTGCGGCTGATGATCTCGATCGCCTGCTCCAGCGCGCCGAGATCCAGGGTTTTCTGCGCGTTGACGATGGCGCGCTGGGCCCGCATGGCGACACGCTCGCCCACTTCGATCAGGGTCGCAGGCGGGGTCTGCGGCTCCAGATATTGCAGGCCGACCCGCATGCTGCCCATGATCTTCAGCTTGAGATCCCGCAGGCCATCGCAGCCGACCTCGCGGCTGAAGCGGGTGATGGTGGGTGCCGACACGCCGATCCAGGGCACCAGTTCCTCGATCGGCTTTTCGACGAAGACGCGCGGATAGCCGAGGATCGCCTGGGCGATCTTGCGGTGGGATTTGGAGAGGCCCGGCTCGCGGTCGAGAATGGCGGCGAGGATGTCATTGGCGGCGGACTGTGCGTCCTCGACGGAGATCGACAGATCGGTGCCGCGGTCGCGCGCCGGTCCGCCACCGCCAAGCTCCGGGCTATCCGTGGTCCGTGCCCGTCGCCGGCGGCCATCCATCCGCTGTCTCTCCCGCGCTTTCATTTTCGCATCAGATTTGTTGCGACGATTGCACAGGACCCCGGCTTGGGGAAGACGGCTTCGTACCGAACGGCGCCGACGGCTCAGACGAAATAGGAGGTCGGCGACACCTGGTGGGTAGCGCGGAAGGCTGCAAGGCGCTCGGCCGCCTTCTCGCTGGAAGCCTCGAGATGGGCGCGCAAAAGGTGCTTGGCGCCGTTCACGTCCTGCCGGCCGATCGCCTGCAGGATCTCCAGATGCTCTTCCATGAAGGAATCGAAGAAGGGCTGGCGTTGCAGCGCGACCTGGAAGTGCTTGCCGGATACCAGGATGCAGCGGGTGCGCTTCAGCGCCTCGACGATCTCGGGATTGCGGCCATAGGAGAGGCAGCCGATATGCAACTCCTCCTCCAGCACGTCGAGTTCGGCGATGCCGGCGTCGCCGGCGCGGTTGATGCCGTCCTCCAGCCGTCCGGCCATCGCCGACAGCACGGGCGTGGGGATGGCGCCGACCGCGGTTTCGAGCGCCGCCGGCTCCAGCAGCATGCGCAGATCGTAGAGATCCTGGAAGCGCGCCTCGTCGAGCGGCACGATCCACCAATGCGATTTTTCGCCCTTGGCGACGATGCCGACCTGCTGCGCGTGAATGAGCAGGTCTCGCGCCACGGTGCGGCCGACATTGAAGTGTCGCGCCAGCGCCAGTTCGTTGACGCGAAACCGGCCGAACACCGAGCGCAGGATGACCTCGCGCTCGAAATCATAATAGAGCGATTGCCAGGCGAAATGCTTGGCGGCCGGCATCGCGGCCGCGTCCATGTCGAACATCTCGGCCGTGATCTTCAGCCGAATAGGCTCGCCGGTGGTGCCGACGAGAAGACCGCGGCCGTCGAAGCGGCTGAGCAGCCCCTCCTCCTCCAGCCGCGCCAAAGCCTGCTTCACCGGCGAGCGGCTCGACCCGAAGATCGAGGCGAGCGGCCCCTCGAGCAGCACCGCGCCCTCGGGCAGGCTGCCGCTCTCGATGCCGCGGCGCAGCCGCTCGGTGATCGAGGCATAGGCGGGCGTGCGATCCACGCCGCCGCCCTCCGCACGTTTTCCGTTTCGCGCGACCGTCAGGTCACCGCGCCGATCTGCCATGGCACGAACTCATTATCGCCGAATCCGAAATCTTCACTGAGGGTATACTGACCCGACGCGGTGGCGATAACAGCTTCGAAAATGCGCTGACCGGCCGCCTCGATCGTATCCTCGCCCGTGACGATGCCGCCGCAGTTGACGTCCATGTCATCCTGCATGTGCTCGTACATCTCGCTGTTGGTAGCGACCTTGATGCACGGCGCAGGCTTGAAGCCGGAAACGGAACCGCGACCCGTGGTGAAGACGATGACGTTGCAGCCGCCCGCGACCTGCCCCGTTACCGCTACGGGATCGTAGCCGGGTGTATCCATAAAGACAAACCCGGTCTGGTTGATCGGCTCGGCATATTCATAGACCGCTTCGAGCGGCATCGTGCCGCCCTTGGCGACCGCGCCGAGCGACTTTTCCAGAATGGTGGTGAGCCCGCCGGCCTTGTTGCCATGCGAGGGATTGTTGTTCAGTTCCGCGCCGTTACGCACGGTGTAGTCGCGCCACCATTCGATCCGGTCGACCAGCTTCTGCGCCACGGCCGGCGTCACGGCGCGGCGGGTCAGGAGATGCTCGGCGCCGTAGATCTCCGGCGTCTCGCTGAGCACGGCGGTGCCGCCATTCTGCACGATCAGATCGGCCGCATAGCCGAGCGCCGGATTGGCCGAGATGCCGGAATAGCCGTCGGAACCGCCGCATTGCAGCGCCAGTTTCAGGCCGGAAAGCGGCACCGTCGTGCGCTTTGCAGCGTTGGCGATCGGCAGCATCTCGCGGATGATCTCGGAGGCGATCTCGACCGTCTTGCGCGCGCCGCCGAGGCGCTGGATCGTCATGGTGCGCAGCATGGGCCCGACCTCGAGACCGAACTTCTCGACGATCGGCTCGATCTGGTTGGTCTCGCAGCCGAGGCCAATCATCAGGATGCCGGCGAAGTTCGGATGCTTGGCATAGCCGCTCAGCGTGCGGGTCAGATAGGTGTAGCCCTCGGCCTTGGTCGAGATGGCGCAACCGGTGCCATGCGTCAGCGCCACGACGCCGTCGACATTCTCGAAAGCGTCCAGCGCGCCGCCGCGATTGAAAGCGTCGGCGATGGCGCGCGACACGGTGGCCGAGCAGTTCACCGAGGTGATGATGCCGATGTAATTGCGGGTGCCGACCTCGCCATTGGCGCGGACATAACCCTCGAAGGTGCGGCGCTCGGCTTCCGGCAGCAGCGGCGTCGGCCGCGCGTCGGCGGCGAAGTTGTGGGTAACGTCGCTCTCCTGCATCGCCAGATTATGCAGATGCACATGCTCGCCGGGCTGGATCGCGGCGCTCGCCGTCCCGATCACTTGGCCATATTTCAGCACCGGCTGGCCGGCCTCGATCGGCTGGATCGAGATCTTGTGGCCGGAGGGAATCTCGTCCCGCGCCACGACATTGCTGCCGGGCAGCACGGTGCCGGCGGGAATGACCGCCCGCGCCACGCTCACATTGTCTTGCGGGTTGAGCAGGATGACAGGGGATGACGGCGTCGGGAGCGACATGATCATTTCCGTTAAAATGGTTATTGCGTGCATCAATCAATCATGTTAGATCTGCTCTAGTCAACAGAAAAACAATAATAATTATAGGATATGGGAGCACTGCCGGCATGGTGTGCCAAGGCAGGAATCGAGCCTATGCGTAGATCTCGATAACGAACGCGCCACTTCCAAACTTAAGATTCAGAAATACGGCTCCGTTGCGATTCATCATCGTTACGGAATGTGCGGGGTTGCGCCTTGTCATATGAATTCGATTTCTCGTTCCTGAACGATTATCTGCCGGAACTTTGGCACGGAATCTGGCTGACGCTTGGAATGACCGTCGTCTCGATCGTTCCGGGCTTCGCGCTCGGCACCGGTTGCGCCGTCGGCCGTCTCTATGGCCCGCCCTGGGTGCAGCGCCTCGTCACCATCTATGTCGAGGGCATCCGCAACACGCCCCTGATCATCCAGGTGTTCTGGCTGTTCTTCGGACTGGCGGTTCTGCAGGTCCGCGTCGGCCCCTTCCCCGCCGCCGTGATCGCGCTGGTCATCAATGTCGGCGCCTATACGGCCGAGATCATGCGCGCCGGCCTGCAGAGCATTCCCAAGGGCCAGCTGGAAGCCGCCGCCTGCCTGGCGCTGAAGCCGAGCCAGAGCCTCTGGTCGGTACAGATCCCGCAGGCGGTCGAGCGGGTCTATCCGGCCCTCGTCAGCCAGTTTGTGCTGATGATGCTCGCGACCTCGATCATGTCGCAGATCTCGGCCGAGGAACTGACCGGCGTCGCCTACATGATCCAGTCCTTCACCTTCCGCGGCTTCGAGGTCTACCTCGTCATCGCCGGCATCTACCTCGTGATGTCCTGCCTTCTGCGCCTGACCCTGCTCGGCGTGGCGCAGGTGTCCTTCCCGCGGCGGCGGCGCCTCGGCACGCCGCTCTAGCCTTCCGCCCGCCTGCTCCCGCCTGCCCCTTCCACGATGCACGGATCCCGCCCATGTTCGGACTGACCATCGAGCAGATCGCCTTCATCTTCCGCGGCGCCGGCTGGACCATCGTCCTGTCGCTGCTCGGCTTCGTCGGCGGCACGATACTGGGCCTGCCGGTGGCGCTGGCGCGCGCCTCGCGCCGCCGCAGCCTGCGGACCGCCTCCGGCCTGTTCGTGCAGTTGGTGCAGGGCATCCCGCTGCCGGTCATCATGTTCGTCGTCTATTTCGGCATCTCGATTGGCGGCTATGACGTGCCGGCGCTGGTCGCCGCCGGCATCGCCATGACGCTCTATTCCAGCGCCTATCTCGGCGAGATCTGGCGCGGCTGCATCCAGGCCGTGCCGAAGACGCAGTGGGAAGCGGGCGAATGCCTGGCGCTGACCAACACGCAGCGCTTCGTCTTCGTCATCCTGCCGCAGGCGCTGCGCATCGCCGTGCCGCCGACGGTCGGCTTCCTGGTCCAGATCGTCAAGAACACCTCCTATGCGGTGGTGATCGGCTTCTTCGACCTCACCTACTCGGCCAAGGTGATCAACAACTCGACCTTCATGCCCTTCACCGTCTTCACCATCGCGGCGCTGATCTATTTCGCCATCTGCTTCCCGATGTCCGTCCTGGCGCGCCGGTTCGAGCGCCGGCTGAGCCGGAGCTGAGGAGAGCCAAATGAACATCGCCGCCACCCCGCAACGCGCGACCGAGATCCAGAGCATGACCCGATCCGATACCCCGCTCGTCCGCTTCCAGGGCGTCCGCAAGAGCTTTGGCGAACTCGAAGTGCTGAAAGGCATCGATCTTGAGGTCAAGTCGGGCGAGGTCGTGGCGCTGATCGGCCGCTCGGGCTCCGGCAAGAGCACGGCGCTGCGCTGCGTCAACGGGCTGGAGCGGATCAATGCCGGCGAACTCACCGTCTGCGGCCGCACGCTGCATGACGGCAAGGTCGACCTGCGCGACCTGCGCCAGGACGTCGGCATCGTGTTCCAGAGCTACAATCTGTTCCCGCATCTGACGGTCGAGCAGAACGTCACCCTCGCCCCGCGCAAGGTGCACAAGATCGGCTCGAAAGAGGCGCGCGAGCTGTCCGATCAGGTGCTGGCGCAGGTCGGCCTTTCTGACAAGGCGAAGAACTATCCCGAGCAGCTTTCCGGCGGCCAGCAGCAACGCGTCGCCATCGCCCGTTCTCTGGCCATGCGGCCCAAGCTGATCCTGTTCGACGAAGTCACCTCGGCGCTCGACCCGGAACTGACCGGCGAAGTGCTGCGCGTCATCGCGAAGCTCGCCGCCGAAGGCATGACCATGATGCTCGTGACCCACGAAATGGCCTTTGCCCGTTCGGTCGCGGACCAGATCGTCTTCATGCACCAGGGCCGCATCTGGGAGAGCGGCAAGGGCGACATGCTCGACAATCCCCAGACGCCGGAGCTGCGCCAGTTCGTCGGCAACGGTCTCTAAACGACGCCAGAGGCGTCAAACCGAACTACCCAGTGGAGGAAACACCATGAACTTCAAGCATTTGGTCGGCGGGCTCACCCTGTCGCTCGCGCTCTGCGCCGGTGCGGCGACGGCCCATGCCGATACGCCCGCGCAGATCAAGGAGCGCGGCACGCTGCGCGTCGCGGTCGATATCGGCCATCCGCCCTACGGCATGCTCGACGCGCAGGCGCAGGCAACCGGCTCCGACATCGAGACCGCCAAGCTGCTGGCCGACGATCTCGGCGTGAAGCTCGAAGTTGTGCCCGTCTCGGGCGCCAACCGCGTGCCGTTCCTGCTCGCCAACAAGGCCGACGTCGTCATCGCCTCGTTCTCGATCACGGCCGAGCGTAAGAAGGTCGTCAACTACTCCAAGCCCTACGGCGTCATTCCCGTCGTCGTCTCGGCCCCGAAGGCGGTCGCGATCGCCACGGCTGCCGATCTCGCCGGCAAGAACATCGCGGTCGCCCGCGGCACCACCGCCGACATCGAGCTGACGCGCGCCCTCAAGGAAGCCGGCGCCGCCGCCAGCATCGTCCGCTACGAGGACGAGGCGACCACCAACACCGCCGTCGCCACCGGCCAGCAGGATGTGTTCGCGGCCGCGCTTTCGACCGCCAATTCGGTCGCCGAGCAGAACGCCGACAAGGGCCTCGAGGTCAAGCTGACGCTCGCCGCCTACCCGATGGCGATCGGCCTGCGCAAGAACGACGCGGAACTCAAGACCTGGGTCGATGAGTGGGTCGTGACCAACCTGAAGAACGGCAAGCTGAACGAGATCTACGTCAAGTATTTCAATCAGAACCTGCCGGAAACCATCCCCGAATAAGAAGCGCAGCGGGCCCCTCGGGGCCCGCCTTTTTCCCGAGATGATTGTCCGGGCCTTCGGGCCGATCTACCGGCTCCGCCATCATCCTGAGGCGCTTCGCGCGAGCGAAGCCTCGAAGGAGGCTCCAGCGGAGCTCGTTCGATGCAGACGAAGCCGTATCCCGCCTCCCTAGAAGCGTTCCCTGGACCCTCCTTCGAGGCCCGGCTTTGCCGGGCACCTCAGGATGATGGTCGAGTTCTGGGAGTCGCAGAGATCGGCGCGGCGCTCTGTTTTCCAGACCACGTCCGACAAAGGCGCACCGACATGACCGAGACCCGAGAGATCACCGGCAAGACCCGCGTGCTCGGCATCCTGGCCGACCCGATCGCGCATGTGAAAGCGCCGCCGGGCATCAACCGCATCGCGCGCCAGCGCGGCCGCGACGCCGTCATGGTGCCGTTCCAGATCTCCCCGGAGACGCTGCCGCACTTCGCCGACGCGCTGCGGAACCTCAGAAGCTTCGACGGGGCCATCATCACCGTGCCGCACAAGGGAGCGATGGCCTCGCTGTGCGACGAGGTCAGCGCCAGCGCCCGCGCCATTGGCGCCATCAACGTGATCCGCCGCGAGCCGGATGGCCGGCTGGTCGGCGACATGCTGGACGGCCTAGGCTTCGTCGCGGGCCTGACAGTCGCCGGCATCCCGATCGCCGGGCGAAGCGCCTATCTGGCCGGCGCCGGCGGCGCAGCCAACGCCATCGCCTTTGCGCTGGTCGAGGGCGGCGTGTCGAAGCTGACGATTGCCAACCGTACCCGCACCAAGGCCGAGGCGCTGCGCGAGCGCATCCTGGGACTTCATCCGGATGCCAATGTCCTCATCGGCGACAGCGACCCCAGCGGCCATGACCTTGTCGTCAACGGCACCTCGCTCGGCATGCGCGCCGAAGACGCCGCGCCGCTCGATTTCGCCCGCCTGAGGCCCGAGATGATCGTCGCCGAGGTGATCATGCAGCCGGCCATGACGCCGCTGCTGATCGCGGCCGAGGCCGCCGGCTGCCGCATCCACCTGGGCAAGCCGATGCTCGACCAGCAGTTGGAACTCATGGCGGACTATTTCGGGCTGTAGCTCAGGAAGACCCTCACCCCACCCCTCTCCCGCAAGCGGTAGAGGGAGCCCATCGCACCCAGTCTTGCCGTCGACACTGCCTCGACGGAAAAGCCCTCGCCCGCTCTCGGGAGAGGGTGGGGTGAGGGAATTGCTGGCTGAACGTCGCGGACGCCATGCGCTTATGATGCATATGCGGGCTCGTCGCCCCGGCGAAGGCCGGGGCCCATAAACACCGGCCAAGGAAACGGGTCGCACTTCGGCGGGGATGATGGGCGGAGCGTATACCTGAGGCCTGCTTCACTTCTCCCGCCGGGAGGGACAAGGAATAAGGCCATCCATGGCGGGCTTGCTGGCCCCTAGCGGCCGGTGGCGCGGCGGGCGAACTGGGGCTTTTCCTCGAAGAAATCGGGATAGCGCTCGCGCAGGCCCTCGAGGCGGGGCAGCAGGTCGCGCACATGCACGCGCATGGCCTCGCGCGCGTCTTCAGGGCGGTGCTCGCAGATCGCCTCGACCACCGTCGTGTGCTGGGCGACGACCCGGCGCGACGTGTCGATTTCAGGCAGCGTCAGGTAACGGACGCGGTCGAGATGGCCGCGCGCCTGCTCCACCGGGCGGCCGAGCCCGCGCAGGCCGGCGACTTCGCAGATCAGCCGGTGTGTCTCCTCGTCGAGCAGGTGGAATTCCGGCCACCGCTCGGCCTCGAGCGCCGCCGCGTGGCGGGCGAGCACGGCGCGCAGGCGGATGATGCCGTCCTCGTCGATGATGCGCGCGGCACGTTCCGCCGTGGCGCACTCGATCGCCTCGCGCAGGAACTGCGCCTCCAGCAGCGCTTCCATGCGGATCGGCGCGATCACCGTCGCGAGCTGCGGATAGCTGGTCAGCAGCCCCTCCTCCGACAGGCGGATGAAGGCCTCGCGGACGGGCGTGCGGCTGACGGAGAGGCGGTTGGCCACGTCCTGCTCGGAGATCGGCCGGTTAGGCACGAGCTGCAGCGACAGGATCGCCCGTCGCAGCAGGTCATAAACCTGCTGCGAGGCGCGCCGGTCGCGCGTGAGATTGGCGTCGTCCAGAATCGCCCCGAGCGAGTGGTTTCCCGCTTCCATGATTCCGCCCCCTGCTTTTTTATTCGGCTTTTTTGCGTCCCACCCTCGGTGGACACGCTGAATCTTAGAATGAAACCAAACGTTTCCGCCGTCCACTCCGGCCAAAGAAGCCGATTGTTGGGCCATATTGTCAAGAACCGTAGACTAGAATACTAGTGCCGGGACGCACAAAGAGGCAAGGGAAGCCCGACTGGCACACGGATCCGAGCGGTCTGGAGCCGGGGAGTGATCCGGCTGCGCGAACCCATCGCGACACCGGATCCTGGCAGCTCGACAAGGCCCGCGCGGTTCCGCCCTCACCGGCGCAGTTCCACTAGGATGCCTCCGGGAGGAGGTTCGACCAAGGCGACGCAATGAACACCACGAACCCTATGGCTTCCACGCCGAACCGCACGGTCCCGCACCTGGCATCGAACGGGAGCCTTACGATTCCGCCTAGGTCGGATTGCCACAGCCATCCGGTGTTGCGATCGCCGTCCGCGGGGACTATGCCGCCATCGACGGAACGGGCCGGTGCAATGTCATGACGGGCCAAGCCGCCTCGAAGATCCGCGCCGTGTAGCAAAAGCCGCTGCCATCCGCGATCTCGCTCCCCCTACCGAGCCCACCAACAGCAGGCGACGGGATGATCTCATACTCGTTTGACTTCTCATTTCTTTTGACGACCTGGCCCGCCTTCATGCGCGGCGCCTGGCAGACGATCCTGCTCGCGGGGACGTCGATCGCCATCGGCTTCGTCGTCGCGCTGGTCTGCGCCATCATCCGTTCCGGCAAGAACAGGCTCGCCTCCGGTCTGGTCGGCGCCTATGTCGAGGTAATCCGCAACACGCCGCTTCTGGTGCAGATCTTCATCGTCTATTTCGGCCTGCCCAGCCTCGGACTGCGGCTCTCGGCCGAAACGGCCGCCGTCATCGCCTTGGTGATCAACACGGGCGCCTATGGCAGCGAGATCATCCGCGCCGGCATCGAGTCGATCGCCAAGGGCCAGATCGAGGCGGCCGAATGCCTCGGCCTCAACAAGCTGCAGATCTACTGGCACATCGTGCTGATCCCGGCCGTCGAGCGCGTCTATCCGGCGCTGTCGAGCCAGTTCGTGCTGCTGATGCTGTCCTCCTCGATCACCTCGCAGATCTCGGCGCAGGAACTGACGGCCGAGGCGAACATGATCCAGTCGGAGACGTTCCGCTCGTTCGAGGTCTACCTGATCGTCGCGGCCGTCTATCTCGCCCTCTCCGTCCTCTTCCGCGTCGTCCTGTGGGCCATCGGCGAAGTCGCCTTTGTCCGCCGCCGCAAGCTGCGCACGTGAGGTGAGGTGAAGCCATGATCACGTTCTCCTCCACCCATCTGATCTACCTCATCGAGGCCGCGCGCTGGACGCTGCTGCTGTCGGTGCTGGCCTTCATCGGCGGCGGCATTGTCGGCCTCGCTCTGGCGCTCGGCCGCGTCTCGCAGATCCGCTGGCTGCGCTGGGTGTCGTCCGCCTACATCCAGATCATCCAGGGCACGCCGCTGCTGGTGGTGCTGTTCCTGGCCTATTTCGGCCTGTCGATCCTCGGCCTCGATATCCCGCCGATCGTCGCCGCGGGCCTGTCGCTGACGCTCTACACCTCGGCCTTCCTGGGCGAGATCTGGCGCGGCTGCATCCTCTCCGTGCCGAAGACGCAGTGGGAAGCCTCCAACTGCATCGGCCTGAACCGGCTGCAGCAGTATCGCTACGTCATCCTGCCGCAGGCAGCCCGTATCGCGATCCCGCCGACCGTCGGCTTCATGGTCCAGATCATCAAGAACACCTCGATCACCTCGATCATCGGCTTCGTCGAGCTCGCGAGAGCTGGACAGATCGTCAACAACTCGACCTTCGAGCCGTTCATCACCTTCGTCTTCGTGGCGATGATCTATTTCGCCATGTGCTACCCCCTCTCTCTCGCCAGCAGACATTTCGAAAGGAAGCTCAATGTCGGTAAATGAAGCCACCGGCACGAGACCTCGGAACGAAGCCGTGCCGGGCGCCGAACCCATCATCGTCGTCGACAATGTTTCGAAGAGTTTCGGCCCCCTCCAGGTGCTGCACGGTGTGTCGCTGACCATCGAGCGCGGCACCATGGTCGCCATCGTCGGACGCTCCGGCTCCGGCAAGAGCACGCTCCTGCGCTGCATGAACGCGCTCGAGGAGATCAATGGCGGCGCCATCGAGGTGTGCGGCAACAAGGTCTCGATGGGCGACCGCCCGTCGGTCAAGCGCCTGCGCACCGATGTCGGCATGGTGTTCCAGAGCTACAACCTGTTCCCGCACCTGACCGTGCTGCGCAACATCACGCTGGCGCTGACGGTGGTGCAGAAGAAGCCCCGCGCCGAGGCCGAGGCGATCGCCCAGAAGGTGCTCGCCATGGTCGGCCTCGCCGACAAGGCCGAAGCCTATCCCGAACAGCTTTCGGGCGGCCAGGCGCAGCGCGTCGCCATCGCCCGCTCGCTCGCGCTTTCACCAAAAGTGCTGCTGTTCGACGAAGTGACCTCGGCGCTCGACCCGGAACTGACCGGCGAAGTGCTGAAGGTGATGGAAGACCTCGCCCGCGAGGGCATGACGATGGTTCTGGTGACGCATGAAATGGCGTTTGCGCGCCGGCTCGCCGACGTCGTCGTGTTCATGCATCAGGGCAAGGTCTGGGAGGCAGGTCCGCCGGCCGAGATTTTCGCAGATCCGAAGACTCCGGAACTGCGCCAGTTTCTCAGCAGCGGCCTTTGACGTTTCAACTGGAGGTAATGACATGAAGTTTCTGACGCGCGTCGCGCTCGCCGCGACCCTGGCACTCGGCGTCGCCGGTGTTGCCAAGGCCGATCTTCTGGCCGACATCAAGGCCAAGGGCGAAATCGCGATCGCCATCGACCTCGGTGCGCCGCCATGGGGCATGACCGATGCCAACCTGAAGCCCGCAGGCGCCGACGTCGACGTCGCGAACAAGCTGGCCCAGGATCTCGGCGTCAAGATGCGCCTCGTCGAAGTGACCGGCCCGAACCGCGTGCCGTTCCTGCTCACCGGCAAGACCGACATCGTGATCTCTTCCTTCGCGATCACCCCGGAGCGCGCCAAGGTCGTCGACTTCGTCCCCTACTCGGTCAACCGCCTGATCGTGTTCGGCCCCAAGGGCGTCGAGATCAAGTCGCTCGAGGACCTGTCCGGCAAGCGCGTCGGCGTCGTCCGCGGCAATCTGCAGGACACCGAGCTGACCAAGAAGGCTCCGGCCGACACCAAGCTCGTCCGCTTCGACGATGACGCGACCACGATCACCGCGCTGATGTCCGGCCAGGTCGACGCCATGTGCGCGCCCTACGGCATGTTCCTGACCCTGTCCGAGCGCTACCCGGCCAAGGAACTCGAAATGAAGGCCGAAGTCGTCCAGCAGCCGCTGGGCATCGGCCTGCGCCAGAACGAGCCGGAGCTGAAGGCCTGGCTGCTCGATTGGGTCAAGAAGGGCGCCGACGACGGCTCGCTCTCGACCATCTTCGAGAAGTACATGGGCGCCAAGCTCGACCTGGCTCCGTTCCTGGCGGACGCCAAGTAAGATCTACGCCCCGGCGTGAAAAGAAGGGCTGCCCGCAACCGCGCGGCAGCCCTTTTCATTAGGGCCTCTGGATCAGACTGACCGGCTCCAGACCGAGCTTGGCCTTGCGGGCGGGTATGTTCATCGCGATCACGCCTGCAACGACGAATGCGAGGCCGAACCAGGCCGCCGGCGACAGAGTCTCGCCCAGAACCACCGCTCCGATCGCCACGCCGATCGGCACACGCAGATAGGCCTGTGCCGTCGTTCCGACGGATCCGAGCGTCTGGACCAGCCGAAAATAGATCACGAAGGCAAGCGCCGTCGAAAACACCGATAGGGCCAGCAACGCCAGCACCGACTGCGCCGAAGGCGCCAGCGTCCAAGGCCGATCCACGATGAGGCTCAGAGGGACCATCAGGGCCGCGCCGCAGATCAACGAACCTGCCGCCGGCATCATCGGATCGAGGCCCTTGAAGTTCTTGCCGAAGATCGCCGCCCCCGCATAGCAGACCGTGGCGGCGACGATGGCGAGTTGGGCCACGAGTTGGTGCCCGATCCCGGCCAAGGCTTGGACGCCGACGATCAGGCAGATTCCAATCAGTCCGGCGCCAACTCCGAACAGCTTTCGCCCGGTCACGGCCTCGTGCCGCGTAACAAGCCATGTCAGCAGGAAGGCGAAGACCGGCGTCGTCGCGTTCAGGATACTGGCAAGGCCCGCTTCGGTCGTCTGCTGCGCCCAGGCGATCAGCGTGAAGGGAACGACGCTGTTCAGGCACGCCTGAAGCAGGAAGCGTTTCCATGTCTGCCGGTCCTTTGGCAGGGCAAGCCCCCGCAGGCGGAGGATCGCGAGCAGGATCGTTCCGGCAATCAGGGTTCTCACCGCGATCAGGGTTACGGGCGGGATGGTCTCAACACCAATCTTGATGAAGGTATAGGACGCGCCCCATAGCGTCGAAAGCAGGAGCAGAAGTGCCAGTTCCCTGGCCATATTCGGCTTGCTCGTAACGTCGGATTTGCCCGTCATTTTCTGCTTTCCCGCTTCCTGGTATTTCCAGGGCTTATAGCGGGTTCCGGACGACAGATGTTTCGGCCGCGGCCGAACTGTCCCTGGCTTGCGGACTGCAGGTGGAAGACGGCTTTCCCGTCAGTTCACCAGCCCGGATTGCGCGCCGGCGCAGCGGCAGGTCAGGCGGACGCCGGGGCCCTCGCCCTCGGCAGGGATGAGACGGACGCCGCCATCTTCGAAAGCTCGAATCAGCAGCGCCTCCGTGGCCCGGTGAATCGCATGGCGATTGCACTCGAAGTCCTTGATCGTGCTACGCGACACGCCCGCGAGGCTGGCGAGATGCTCCTGTGTCCAGTTAAGCAGTCCCCGCGCCGCCCGACATTGCTCCGGAAGCAGATTCATCGTTTCAAAGCCTTGCCTAACGTCCCCCAAGTCAACCATAATGGGTGAGATCAGGCAATGGGGCCTGTGTTCGAGCGGGCCACGGCACCAATGACGGACGACGCATCGCTAATTCTGATGGTCGGCCTGCCATTTGCCGGAAGCATTCTCGCTGCGGCGCTCCCCACAAATGCCCGAACCGCCGCCGCGGCCCTTGCCGGCGGCGTGACAACGATCTGTCTCATCATCGCGGTCATGCTCTATTCGCCCGTCGCCTCCTTCGGCGCTGTGCGCAACGAGATCGACTGGATCCCCGCGCTCGGCCTCAATTTCTCGCTGCGGATGGACGGCTTCGCCTGGATGTTCGCGCTGCTGGTCGCCGCGATCGGCCTGCTCGTGGTGCTCTATGCGCGCTATTACATGTCGCGCGAAGACCCGGTTCCGCGCTTCTTCTCGTTCTTCCTCGCCTTCATGGGCTCGATGCTCGGCATCGTGCTGTCGGGCAATCTGATCCTGCTCGTCGTGTTCTGGGAGATGACGAGCATCTTCTCCTTCCTGCTGATCGGCTACTGGCACCACAATGCCAGCGCCCGTGACGGCGCGCGCATGGCGCTGACGATCACCGGCATTGGCGGCCTCGGGCTGCTGACCGGCGTGCTGCTGATCGGCCACATCGTCGGCAGCTACGAACTGGACGTCGTGCTCGCCTCCGGCGACCTGATCCGCGAGCATCCGCTCTATGTGCCGACGCTCTGCTTCATCGCCCTCGGCGCGCTGACCAAGAGTGCCCAGTTCCCGTTCCATTTCTGGCTGCCCAACGCCATGGCAGCCCCCACCCCGGTGTCGGCCTTCCTGCATTCCGCCACCATGGTGAAGGCGGGCGTCTTCCTGCTGGCGCGGTTCTGGCCGGTGCTGGCGGGCACGAATGAATGGTTCTGGATCATCGGCCTCGCCGGCATGATGTCCTTCCTGCTCGGCTCCTATTTCGCCATCTTCCAGCAGGACATCAAAGGCCTGCTCGCCTATTCGACCATCAGCCATCTCGGCCTGATCACCATGCTGCTCAGCCTCGGCAGCCCGCTTGGCGCCGTCGCCGCCATCTTCCACATGATGAACCACGCCACCTTCAAGGCGTCGCTGTTCATGGCGGCGGGCATCATCGATCACGAGACGGGTACGCGCGACATGCGGCGGCTGAGCGGGTTGTTCCGCTTCATGCCGTTCACCGCGACGCTGGCGATGGTGGCCAGCGCCGCCATGGCCGGCGTGCCGCTGCTGAACGGCTTCCTGTCGAAGGAAATGTTCTTCGCCGAGACGATCGAGACGCATGTCAATTCGATCCTCGACACGATCGCGCCCTATGCCGCCTTCCTCGGCAGCGCCTTTGCCGTCGCCTATTCGGTGCGCTTCATCCACTCGACCTTCTTCGGCCCGCCGCCGACCGACCTGCCGAGCGTGCCGCATGAGCCGCCCTTCTGGATGCGCTTCCCGATCCTGCTGCTGGTGCTCACCTGCCTCGTGGTCGGCACGCTGCCCGGCCTGACGATCGGACCGTATCTCCACACCGCCGTCACCTCGGTGCTCGGCGACCGGACGCCGGAATACAGCCTGGCGATCTGGCACGGCTTCAACCTGCCGCTGATGATGAGCCTGGGCGCGCTCGCCGCCGGCCTGATCCTATTCGCGCTGCTGAAGAACTATCTCGCCACCAGCGAGGAAGGACCGCCCTATTTCCGCCGGCTGAAGGGCCAGCGCATCTTCGAGCGCGCCATGGTCACGATGTCGTGGCGCTGGGCGCGTTTCCTGGAAGCGCGCCTCGGCACCCGCCGGCTGCAGCCGCAGCTTCGGCTGCTGGTGCTGGTCGCCATCGTCGCCGCCGTGTGGCCGCTGACCATCCTCGGCTTCAATCGAGACAAGCTGACGCTCGCCGGCGCCGATCCGGCCTTTGTCGGCCTCTGGGCGATCGCCATCGTCTGCGCCATCGGCGCCGCCTGGCAGGCCAAGTTCCACCGGCTCGTCGCGCTGACGCTGATGGGCGGCGCCGGAACTCGTCACCTGCATAACCTTCCTGTGGTTCTCCGCGCCCGATCTCGCCGTCACGCAATTGCTGGTCGAGGTGGTCACCACCGTGCTGATCCTGCTCGGCCTGCGCTGGCTGCCGAAGCGCTCGCCGGAAATCTCGGCCGGCGACTCCGGCCTTGGCGCCAAGCTGCGCCGCTATCGCGACCTGATCGTCGCCGCGGCCGCCGGCACCGGCATGATGCTGATCTCCTACGCCATCATGACCCGCTCGATGCCGGACACGATTTCCGACTATTTCCTCGAAAAGGCCTATTCGGAGGGCGGCGGACGCAACGTGGTCAACGTCATCCTGGTCGATTTCCGCGGTTTCGACACCATGGGCGAAATGACGGTTCTGGGCGTCGTGGCGCTGACGGTCTACGCGCTGCTGCGCCGCTTCCGCCCGGCTGCCGACAGTGTCGACTCGCCGGAGCAGCAGCGGATCCAGAACGCGGATGACGATGCGCGGCCCGACCGCAAGCTCGGCGACACGGTCAGCGACTATCTGCTCGTGCCGGCCGTGATCATGCAGTGGTTGTTCCCGGTGATCATCGTCTTCGCCGCCTATCTGTTCATGCGCGGGCACGACCTGCCGGGCGGCGGCTTCGCGGCTGGCATCGCGCTCGCGGCCGCCTTCATCCTGCAATACATGGCAGCTGGAACGGTGTGGGTGGAAGACAAGCTCCGCGTCCTGCCGGTGCGCTGGATCGGCATCGGACTGCTGCTGGCGGTGGCCGTCGGATCCGGCTCCTGGCTGCTCGGCTATCCGTTCCTCACCACGCATTCGCAATATATCGAGCTGCCGTGGATCGGCGCCGTTCCGGCGGCGACCGCGCTGCTGTTCGATTTCGGTGTCTTCTCGCTGGTTCTCGGCGCCACCACGCTGATGCTGATCGCGCTCGCCCACCAGTCGATCCGGCGTCTGCGCGCGCCCCGGGCGGCTGCCGGCTCCAGCGAGGAGGCCTCCTGATGGAACTCATCCTCTCCATCGGCATCGGCGTCCTGATCGGGTCCGGCGTCTTCCTGCTGTTCCGGCCGCGCACCTACCAGCTCATTATCGGGCTGTCGCTGATCGCCTATGGCGTCAATCTCTTCATCTTCTCGATGGGCCGGCTGAAAGTCGCGGCCCCGCCCGTGCTGGCCTCGGGAGGGCCCGTGAATCCCGCCGATTACGCCGACCCCATCCCCCAGGCCCTCGTCCTGACCGCCATCGTCATCGGCTTCGCCACAGCCGCGCTGTTCCTCGTCGTACTGCTCGTTTCGCGCGGGTTGACGGGTAGCGATCACGTCGATGGCCGGGAGCCCAACTGATGGGTTGGCTGGATCATCTCGTGATCGTCCCGGTGCTGCTGCCGCTGCTCACCGGCGCGCTGCTGCTGATGTTCGACGAGCGCCGGCACCGTCTGAAGGCCACGATCAACGTGGTCTCGACGATCCTGCTGGCTTTGGTCGCCGTGTCCCTGCTCGACATCGCCGATACGCCGACGGCCGCGAACAAGGCGGCCGCCCTCGTCTACCTGCTCGGCAACTGGCCGGCGCCATTCGGCATCGTGCTGGTGCTCGACCGGCTTTCGGCGATGATGCTGGTGCTGACCGCGATGCTGGCGCTGCCGGCGCTGATCTATTCGCTGGCGCGCTGGCACAAGAGCGGCCCGCATTTCCACACGCTGTTCCAGCTGCTGCTGATGGGACTGAACGGCGCCTTCCTGACGGGCGACCTGTTCAACCTGTTCGTCTTCTTCGAAGTGCTGCTCGCCTCGTCCTACGGCCTGATGCTGCATGGCTCCGGCCCGCTGCGCGTCAAGGCGGGCCTGCACTATATCGTCATCAACCTGGCCGCCTCGTCGCTGTTCCTGATCGGCGTCGCCATGATCTATGGCGTCACCGGCACGCTGAACATGGCCGATCTCGCCGTGCGCATCGCGCTGGTGCCGGCTTCCGACCGCATGCTGCTCGATGCCGGCGCCGGCATTCTCGGCATCGCCTTCCTGGTCAAGGCGGGCATGTGGCCGCTCGGCTTCTGGCTGCCCACCGCCTATAACGCCGCCGCCGCGCCCGTCGCAGCGATCTTCGCGATCCTCTCCAAGGTTGGCGTCTATGCGCTGATGCGGCTTTCGCCCTTGCTGTTCGGTGCCGGAGCGGGCGATTCGACCGGCTTCGGCGACAACTGGCTTCTGGTCGGAGGGATGGCGACCATGGCCTTCGGCATCATCGGCGTGCTGGCCTCGCAAGCAAAGGGCCGGCTCGCAGGCTTCTACATCCTGGTTTCGTCCGGCACGCTGCTGGCCGCGACCGGCATGGCCAACGCACCGACAACCGCCGGCGCGCTCTACTACCTGGTTTCCTCGACCCTGGCGGTCAGCGCCTTCTTCCTGCTGAACGAACTGATCGACCGCGTGCAGGACCCCGCCGCCAACGTGCTCGCCGTGACCATGGACGCCTATGGCGACGACATGGAGGAGGAAGAGGCGGAAGAGGAAGTCGGCGTCGCCATTCCCGCGACGCTGGTCATCCTCGGCATCTGCTTTGCGAGCTGCGGCCTGCTGCTGGCCGGCCTGCCGCCGCTCTCGGGCTTCGTCGGCAAGTTCGCCATCCTGACGGCGGTGTTCAATCCGAATGGCCTGACCCAGGGCAGCACGCTGTCGCTCTCGGCCTGGACCTTCGTCGGCCTGCTGGTTCTTTCCGGCCTCGCCGCGATGATCGCCATCACCCGCTCGGGCATCCAGACCTTCTGGGCGCCGATCGAGGGCCGCGTGCCGCGCGTGCTGCTGATGGAAATCGCACCGGTCGCCTTCCTGCTGACGCTCTGCGTCGGGCTGACGGTCTTCGGCGGACCGGCGATGCGCTACATGGAACAGACGGCGCAGGCTCTGCATTCGCCCGCCACCTATATCGAGGGCGTGATGCACGCGCCGCGCGTGCCGTCGCCCGCCAAGGAGGCCGCGCCATGAGACGGGTGCTGCCCTATCCGCTGCTGACCGCATCGCTGATCCTGATGTGGCTGCTGCTCAACAGCTTTTCGCTCGGCCACCTGATCCTGGGCACGATCTTCGCCTATGGCGCGTCTTGGGCCATGGCGGCGCTGCAGCCTTCCAAGCCGCGCATCCGGCGCTGGGACGTGATCCCGCGCCTGTTCTTCGTCGTGCTGGGCGACGTCTTCCGTTCCAACGTCGCGGTCGCCGGAATCATTCTCCTCGGTAAGCGGCGGGAGCGCACTTCCGGCTTCGTCATCATCCCGCTCGAACTGCGCGACCGCACCGGCCTGGCGGTTCTCGCCTGCATCCTGACCGCGACGCCCGGCACCGCCTGGGTCGAATATCATGCCGACAATGGCCGGCTGCTGATCCATGTGCTCGATCTCGTCGACGAGAACGCCTGGATCGAGCTGATCCGCAACCGCTATGCGCGCATGCTGTCGGAGATTTTCGAATGAGCGCGACGATCCTCTTCTGGTCCGTCACCCTGTCGCAATGGATGCTGGTCGCGGCCATGGGCTGCGCTGCCTTCCGCGTCATCGCCGGCCCGCGCGCGCAGGACCGGGTGCTCGGCCTCGACGCGCTTTATGTCGCCGCCATGCTGCTGATCCTCACCTTCGGCATCCGCACGGGCAGCACGATCTATTTCGAGGCCGCGCTGGTCATCGCGCTGCTCGCCTTCGTCTCGACGGCGGCGCTCGCCAAGTTCCTGATGCGCGGCGAGGTGATCGAATGACCGGCCTCGACGATTTCCCGCTCTGGGCGGCGATCCTCGTTTCGCTGCTGCTGCTGGTCGGCGCGGCGCTGACCCTGCTCGGCACCATCGGCCTGGTGCGGTTCAACAGCTTCTACGAGCGCGTCCACGCCCCCACGCTCGGCACCACCTGCGGTGCCGGCGGCATCCTGCTCGGCTCGATCCTGTTCTTCTCGGTGCTGCAATCGCGCCTCGCCCTGCACGAGCTGCTGATCACCGTGTTCGTCACCGTGACGACGCCGGTGACGCTGATGCTGCTCGCCCGCGCCGCGATCTATCGCGACCGCACCGAGGCCAAGGCCAACATGCCGGAATCCCGGGCCGACGTTCCTCCTTCCTCGGCGATGTCCTCCGACAGCCTTCCCGACACCAAGGCCTGACGCAACCCTGCCGGGTATCTCGATCAATTTTACGTTACCTTGACGTGTATCAATTCGGCTGTCTTACGGCTCGGCTATCCTTCGCGCTCCATTGGGGTGCAGGAGGTCCAGATGCCACGCATGAAAGCCGCCATCTTCGTTGAGCCGGGTCGTATCGTTCTCGACGAAAAGCCAATTCCCGATGTCGGACCCCGCGATGCCCTGATGCGCATCACCACGACGACGATCTGCGGCACCGACATCCACATCCTCAAGGGCGAGTACCCGGTCGCCAAGGGCCTGACCATCGGCCATGAGCCGGTCGGCGTGATCGAGAAGCTCGGCTCCGCCGTCGAGGGCTATCAAGAGGGCCAGCGCGTCATCGCGGGCGCGATCACCCCCAGCGGCCACAGCTATGCCTGCCTCTGCGGTTGCGGCTCGCAGGATGGTCCCGGCACCAAGCATGGCTTCAAGGCGATGGGCGGCTGGAAGTTCGGCAATACCATCGACGGCTGCCAGGCCGAATACGTCCTGATTCCGGACGCCGCGGCCAATTTGAGCCCCGTGGCCGAGGGCCTTTCGGACGAAGAGATCCTGATGTGCCCCGACATCATGTCGACGGGCTTTGCCGGCGCCGAGAGCGGCGGCGTCCGGATCGGCGACACGGTCGTCGTGTTCGCGCTCGGCCCGATCGGCCTTTGCGCCGTCGCCGGCGCCAAGCTGATGGGCGCCACCACCATCATCGGCGTCGATACGGTTCCCGAGCGGCTGGCTGTCGCCAAGAAGCTCGGCGCCGACATCGTCGTCGACTTCAAGAAGGGCGACCCGGTCGAGCAGATCATGAAGCTGACCGACGGTCGCGGCGTCGACGTCGCGATCGAGGCGCTCGGCACCCAGGGCACGTTCGAATCGGCACTGCGCGTGCTGCGTCCGGGCGGCACGCTCTCCAGCCTCGGCGTCTATTCGAACGATCTCAAGATCCCGCTCAGTGCCTTCTCGGCCGGTCTCGGCGACAACAAGATCATCACCTCGCTCTGCCCCGGCGGCAAGGAGCGCATGCGCCGGCTGATGAATGTCGTCGCCTCCGGCCGCGTCGACCTGAAAGCGCTGGTCACCCACCGCTTCAAGCTCGACGACATCGAGGCGGCCTACGACCTGTTCGGCCACCAGCGCGACGGCGTGCTAAAGGTCGCGATCACCCCCTGAGATCTTGCGTCGGGCGTCCCGGACTCCGCATCGGGACGCCCGCTGCTTCCGCAGATTTCTGCGGCTCGAAGGCTGAACGCCTGACCGGAATCCCAAGCCTGTTCGGCATGGCCGAACCATTTCCCTGCGCTGCCATTCCTTCGACAATGCGGCCGATTTGCCACAGGAATCGACCATCGTCGCCCTAGCTAAGGAATGGCGGCGACGGCACCAACCGCCCATTTACTTGCCCCCTGATTTGCCGTCTGGTTGCCTTAGGGTTGCGCGACGCGCGCGAGGGGGATTCCACAAAATGGTTGGCTTAAATTGGGCCCGCGGCCTTGGCCGCGCGCGGGCAATGCTGTGCCCTGTCTCCGGGCTCGGCGCGCTGCGCTCCCTCTTGCGTCTCGGCGTCGCTGGCGCCGCCCTGTTTGCCATGGGCTCGTCGGCTCGCGCGGTCGAAGTCGCCGTCACCTGGAGCGGCGGCGGTTCCAGCAAGGACTGGAGCAACGCTGCCAACTGGGTCGGCGGCAGCACGCCTTCGGCCACCAGCGACGTGGTCGTCCCAGGAGGCCTGGTCAAGAATCAGACCGTCCAGACGATCGTGAGCACGGATGTCACCGCCGGTTCGCTGACGATCGGCAAGACCGGCGCCGCTGCCAAGGCCATGCTGGTGCAGACGCAAGGCGCCGGGACGCTTGATCTCGGCACCCTGCACCTGCTCGCCGGCGGTTGGCTGCAGCTCGTCGGCACGACCCTGCCAGCCGATCAGGCGTCGCTTACGGTCGACAATCTGAATCTGGACTCGAATTCCATCCTCGATATCGGTGCCGGTAACCTCGTCAACGTGAACACGAGCTTCACCCTCGCCGGCACGGCGCAAGGGGCTGGCACGTTGATCTCCAGCGGGACGATCGTGCAGACGGCTGGCAAGATGGGCATCGATCACGTCACCACCGCCAGCTACAGCCTGACGGGCGGCCAGACGACGGCGACGACGATCACCTTCTCCGACAATTTCGCACTATCGGGAACCGGCAGCGTCAACGACCGCGCCACCACGCTGATCGGCGGCGAGGGTTCAACAATGACCCAGTCGGGCGGCGTGATGGGCGGCACCGTCAGCGGCATCGACAGCTATACCCAGACCGGCGGCACCGTCGGCACCTTCGTCGACGGCTTCATAAACGGCAAGGTGACGACGGCGAACTATGAACTCTCGGGCGGTTCGATGACCGCCGAGGTGAACGTTTCGAAGCTGTTCGCGCTGTCGGGCACCGGCACCGTGACCTCGACCGGACGGATCGTCGGCACGGACGGCTCCGTGATGACCCAGTCCGGAGGCACGATGGCCGGCACGGTCACCGGCATTGATCGCTACACCCAGTCGGGCGGCGCCATCACCGGCACGGTTTCGACGGATAGCTACGAGCTGGCCGATGGCACCGGCGACGGTTTCGAGAACGTCACCATCGGGAGCACGCTGCTCCAGTCGGGCGGCGTGTTTGATTATGATGGCGTCGTCGTGCCCACCTTCACCCAATCGGGCGGCCTGTTTTCCGGCTCGATCCGCGCCGCAACTTACAATCAGACCGATGCAGCGGCGACGTCGGATGGCGGCACCATTAATGCGTCGAGCGCCTTCAACCTCGAGCCGGCAGACGGCACCGCCGTCGTCGCTGCCACACTGGCGGGCACCGGCAATCTGGTGAAATCCGGCGATTCGACCGTCGTGCTCAGCGGCGCCAACAGCTTCACGGGCACGGTTCTGGTCAAGGCCGGCACGCTCGAACTGCAGAACGGCGCGGCGCTCGCCGACACGGCCGCCGTGACGATCGCCGACACGGCCGGCACAGCCTTGCTCATCACCGATTCCGAGCGGATCGGCTCGCTATCGGGCGGCGGCACCGTCACGATCGCGGATGGCGAGACGCTGACCACCGGGGACAGCGCCAATACCGTCTATTACGGCTCGATGGGCGGAGAGACCGG
Source organism: Kaistia sp. UC242_56 (assembly GCF_044452255.1). NCBI lineage: Bacteria > Pseudomonadati > Pseudomonadota > Alphaproteobacteria > Hyphomicrobiales > Kaistiaceae > Kaistia > Kaistia sp. UC242_56. Next base: position 1,270,728 of record NZ_JBIOAN010000002.1, on the reverse strand, counting down.
CAACCTCACCAAGGAGGGCTCCGGCAGCTTCACGCTGGCCGGGGAAGTGACGCTCGGAGCGCTCGCGGTCAATGCCGGCACACTCGCGATCGGCGACGGCACCACGACCAATACCGCCTCGTTCGAATCGGCTGTCATCGAATCCGGCGCGACGGTCTACATCGCCAGCGGCGCGACGCTCACCATCCGGGTTCCGCAGAACATCACCAATAACGGCCGTCTGATCAATGACGGCACGGTCAATGACGACCTCGCCAATGCCAGCGACTTCGAAAATAACGGCACCTACAACGCCAATGTCGCCAGCAATACGGACACCATCAACAATAACGAATTCGGGGTGTGGACCGGCAACGTGCTGACCAATGACGGCCAGATCGCCAACCGCGATGGCGGGCGGTGGATAGGTGATATCAAGGGCAACAACAACGCCATCTTCAACAGGGCGGGAAGCACCTGGACCGGCGACGTAGTCCGCAATGGCGGGGGCTCGAACGATGGGGCGCAGATCGACAATTATGGCGCCTGGATCGGCGACGTGAAGAGCAATTCCGGCGGGATCGTCGTCGTCGCAGGCAGTTGGACCGGCGACATTGCGGGCAATAGCGGCTGGATCATCAACAACGTCAACGATACCAACGTCAATATAGACGGCATCAACGCCGCATCGTGGATCGGCACCGTCACAAACGGCACCGGGTCGGTGACCAACGACCATGGCGGAAGCTGGACAGGGGACGTCCTCGGCAATCGCGGCTATATCGCCAATCGGTCCGACGCCACCTGGACCGGCAAGGTCACCGACAATGCCGGCGAGATCGACAATCTCGGCGACTGGATCGGCGACGTGACGGCCAATCATGGCTCGATCTACAATATTTCGGGAAGTTGGACGGGCGACGTGCTGTCGAACAACGGCACGCTCATCAACAACTGGAATGACGACACCGAGAATCCGGGCGGCATCAACCATGCCGTCTGGAACGGCGACGTCTCGACCTTCGAGGGCGTGATCAACGACAAAGGCGGCACCTGGAACGGCCGGGTGCTCGCCAACAACAATGCGATCTTCAACATGGCCGGCGCGACCTGGAACGGCAATGTCGTCGCCAATGGCGGCGGCTCGAACACGCATGCGCAGATCATCAATTACGGCGCCTGGGACGGCGACGTCGAGACCAATGCGCTGGCGATCTACAACAGCAATGGCAGCTGGACCGGCGACGTGCTCGGCAATGCCGGCCGAATCTACAACAATTTCAATGACGACGGCGACAATGCCGGCGGCGTGAACGCCGCTGTCTGGACCGGTGACGTGACCAACACCACCGGCGGCGTGATCAACGATCATTTCGGCATCTGGAACGGCAATGTGCTCGCCAATGACGGTACGATCATCAACCGCTCCGACGCCGTGTGGACCGGCAACGTGGCCGACAATGCCGGAACCATCACCACGGCCGGCACCTGGAATGGCGACTTCACCAATTCCGGCACGGTCAACGCGGAAAACAGGATCAACGGCGCCTTCGACAATCTCGGGCTGCTCACGATTACCGGCTCGCTGTCGGGCATCACGACGCTGACCAATGACGGCACGCTCAACATGGTCGGCGGTGGCGCGGCCGACACGGTGAGCGCCGCGAGCGCGAGCTTCGGGAGCGACTCGTCCTTCAATATCGACATCGATGCGACCGGCCAGAACGACCGGCTCGCGGTCACCGGCCTCGCCACGCTGGACGGCACCGTGCAGGTGACGGCCAAGAGCGGCAATTACGACGCCATGACGACCTATACGATCCTGACGGCCGGCAGCATCAACGGCACCTTCGACGGCGTTACGACGAGCTCGGCCTTCCTCGATGGCCGGCTGACCTATGACCCGAACGACGTCTTCCTGACCTTTGCGCGCAATAATATCGGCTTTGCCGAGGTGGGGTCGACGGCCAATCAGCAGGCCGCGGGTGCGGGAGCGGAATCGCTCGGCGCGGGTAATGCCATCTACGATGCCATTCTGTGGCTCGATGGCGAGCAGGCGAACCGTGCCTTCGATTTGCTCTCCGGCGCTGCCTACGCCTCCTTCGATACCGCCTTTATCCAGGACGCCAGCCTGCTTTCCGACGCCGTGAACGGCCGGATCGACCAGGCTTTCGACGGCGTGGCGGCGGCGCAGGATCCGACTCGCAGGACCGGGCTCTGGGGCCAGATCTACGGCGCCAACACGCGCCTTTCCGGCGACGGCAACACGTCGGACCTGCGTTCGAGCAGCGGCGGCTTCCTCGGCGGCGTCGATGAAGCGCTCGGCGACTGGCGTCTTGGCGTCGTGCTGCAGGCCGGCACCACCAATCTCGACGTCCCGGACCTCGATACCTCCGCCGACAGCACCGACTACGGTCTTGGTGCCTATGGCGGCCGCGAATGGGGCAATACGAGGCTGTCGCTGGGCGCCGCCTACACCCAACACGATATCAGCGCCACCCGTCGGGTCGATTTCGACGGCTTCAGCGACAATCTCGAGGCGGATTATGGCGCCGGCACCGCACAGGTGTTCGGCAAGCTGTCGCAGCGCGTCGATCTCGGCGTCGTGTCGGTCGTGCCGTTCGCGACCCTGGCCTATGTCAGCCAGCGCACCGACAGCTTCAGCGAAACCGGCGGCGCCGCGGCGCTCGACCGCGCCGCCAACCGCTATGACGCGCTGTTCACGACGCCCGGCATCGGCATCGACCGCAACTTCCTGGTCGGCGAAACCATGCTGCTGACGGCAAAGGGCTCGATCGGCTGGCGCCACGCCTTTGCCGGCGACGCCGAAAGCGCGGCTGCGATCGAGGGGGGATCGATCTTCCTGGTCGACGGGACGGCGCTCGAGACCGATTCAGGCCTGCTCACCGCCGGTCTCGACCTCGCCATCAGCCCCCGCTCGGCGCTCAGCCTCGACTATCGCGGGCAGATTGGCACAGACGGCCAGAGCCAGTCCATCAAGGGCAGCCTCGCCACCCAGTTCTAGTGGGGGCGAGACTGACGGCACGAAGCGACGGATCGGCGACCTAGAGCGTTTTCGAGTGAAGTGAGGACCGGTTCGCGTGAAGAAAACGCGACCAAACAAGGGGCTAGAGCATTTCACCGTTTCAAAGAAACGGCGAAGTCTCTAGCCGATCCGCATCGTCGCGATGCCGAGCAGCAGGCCGAGCTTCTCGACCTTGTCGGCGATATGGCCGATGCCGATCGCGCAGTGATGCGCCGGGCATTGGGCATTCCAGGTCTCGACGAAATTCCGCGCGCCTATGGGGAAGCGGTAGCGGCTGTTGGTGTTGCCGATCTCGAGGATCGGACCCGGCACCGATTCCGCTTCCGCCACCACCAGCTTCAGCTTGCCGGCGCCATCCTCGGCGACCGAGAGCAGCGTCACTGGGCCGTGCTTCACCGACATCTCGACGCTGACGCCCGAGCCGACCTTGCCATGATAGACTTTTAGCGGCCGCACCTTGGTCTTGCCCTCGGCGATTTTCGTATGGCCGGGGCCGTCATGGCCCATCAGCACGATGTCGTCGTTGAAATCGATGCCGTAATACTCGGTGAAGGAGCCGCCGACCCCGAAGGTGTCGAGGATCTTCATCGCCTGGGCGTTCTTCACCTCATATTCGCCCGCCACCGGCACGCCGCGCGCCGTCAGGTAGGAGCAGCCGAGGATGACCGAGGAAATCACGTCCTCATGGTCATGGCCGGGCGTCGATTCGTAGTAATAGGCCAGCGAACCGAGCTTGTGCTTCGCGACCAGCCGATCCAGCGCCACCGACGTCCGCGCCGCACGCAGCAGTTCGGCCGGGTCGCAATCGGGCTGGATCTCGAATTCATCGCGAAAGGCGTCGACACGGGCCGTTGCCTCGATCTCGGTTACCTGTTTGCGCAGTGCCGCCAGTTCGTCGATCTCGACGATTTCCAGATGACCGCCAAAGGTCGCGACCTGCGCCGTCGTGTCGGAATAGATGTCGAGCATGCCGTTATAGTAGCGGCCCATCAGGCCAAGGCGGTTGTGCGACATGACATAGGCGACGCGCGCCGCCTCGATCCAGGCCTCGATCTCGCGGTCGACATGCGCGTCGCCATCGAGCACGCCGGTCACCTGATGGAAATCGATGCCCGAGCGGCGGAAGACATTGGCGATCTCCGGCACCGGACAGGCGGCGCAGAAGGCGAGCCATTCGCCGGTCATCAGTGTGCGGTCGTCGAGCGCGTTGAAGCTGGCATAATCGATCGCCGCTTCCGGCTGCAGGTTGAGGATCACGACCGGCACCTTGGCCCGCTGCACCACCGGCAGCACGGTCGAGGAAACCGCATAAGTCGTCACATGCAGGAAGATCAGGTCGACATCGGCGGTGCGGAGCTGGTGGCCGGCGTCCATCGCCTTTTCCGGGTCGTCGATCAGCCCGAGATTGACGATCTCGACGCCGGGTCGCGCCAGCTTTTCGGCCACCCGCTCGATATAGCCGCGCAGGCGCGGTTCGAGACCGGCGAATTGCGGCCAGTAGGCGTTGAGACCGATGCCGAACAGGCCGACCTTGAGCGTGTCATGCGCCATCTTTTTGTCCCCCTCGATCCGCCAGGATTTTTCCGACACGCGCGCCAAGCGCCTCGCCCAGGATGCGATGCGCGTCGGCGTCCAGGTGGATGCCGTCGACTTCGCTGGAGGCGATCACCGAACCGGCGTCGAACACCTCGATGTTTCGGCCCTTCGTCGCGCGGGCAAATTCGGCGGCGAGTTTTCGCGATTTCTCCGTGCCGCCTTCGAACATCTCGGCCAGCCAGCCGAGTTTCGACAAGGCCGCCGGGACGACGAGCAGCACCTTGGGCGGCCTGCCCTGCGGCCCGGTCGCCGAGCCGAGCACGATGTCGGCAAGGCGAACCGCGCCATCGGCGATGTCGCCGGCCTGCATCGAAAGCCGCGCCTTCAGATCATTGGTGCCGAGCTTGATGATGACGAGGTCGAGCGGCATATGCGTCTCGATCGCCACCTGCAAAAACCGCGCGCCATTCTTGTGATGGCCCTCGACGGGATCATCGACGCAGGTGGTGCGGCCGTTCAGCCCCTCGGCGATCACCTGCACATCGTTGCCGAGAGCTTTCTGCAGGACGCCCGGCCAGCGCACATCCGGCGCGAACCGCCCTCCGACGCCGCGCTGCGGCTGCGGTTCCGCGCCCCAGCTGTTGGAATCGCCATAGACCATCACGGTTTTCATCGGGCTTCTCCTTCTTCACCTCTCCCTGAGGGAGAGGTCGGCTCGAAGAGCCGGGTGAGGGTTTAGGAAACGATCCGGTGAGGCCGTAAACCCTCACCCGCCGTCCTTCGGCCGTCGACCTCTCCCTTAAGGCGAGAGGTGAAGAAATGGCAGTCCGTCTCAGGTGAAGAAAGCCCCAGCAAGCCCCTCACCCTTCCCTCTCCCGCAAGCGGGCGAGGGCTTTCTTGGCCGGCGGGGCGGAGGCGTCGAGACCGGGCTCCAAGCGCCCCCTCGCCCGCTTGCGGGAGAGGGTTGGGGTGAGGGGTGAGGGTCTGCCTGCCATCCCAACCGACCGCCCCTAGTTCACGCGATACCGCGCCAGCACGTCGGCGCGCGGCTCGGCGCCGTGGCCGGGGCGGCTTGGCGCCGAGATCAGCCCGTCCTCATGCCAGAACGGCTCGTCGATCAACTCGAACTGCATCGGCCCGACCAGCGGCTTCAGCTCGAAAAGCTCGGCAGCCTTGGAGGCCAGCGACAGATGCAGGCTGGCGCCAGTCAGCACCGCCGTGCTCCAGGCATGCGCGTTGACCGTCTTGCCCGCCGCCTCGATCACAGCAGCTGCCTTGCGGAAGCCGGTGACACCTTCGATGCGCGCGGGATCAAGACCGAGCACGTCGGCGGCGCCCGTATCGAGCCAGCGCTGATAGCCGGCGACGGTGAATTCCCGTTCGCCGACCGCGACGGGCGTCGAAATCGCTGCCTTCAGCGCGATGTGATCGGCGACCTGGCTGGGCAGGAAGGGTTCCTCGATCCAGGCAATCTCAGACTCTTCCATCCGCTTGACCGTGCGGATCGCGGTATCCAGATCCCATTTCGTGCCATTGCCGGCGTCGACCATGATGCCGGCTTGCCCGCCGATCGCTTCGCGAAGCGCCGCCACCAGCGCCACGTCGTAATCGGGATCGCGGCCGGCCTTCGAAAGCCCGCGTTTTCCAAGCCCTAGCTTGGTAGAGCGGAAACCGCCGGCGATATGGCCTGCGATCTCGCGGACGCTGTCCTCGATCGTCGCCTGGTTCACATGCAGGCTGGCGCAAACCGGCAGGGATTGGTGATGCGCGCCAAACAGCTCGACGAGCGGCTTGCCGGCGTCCTTGGCCTTGATGTCCCACAGCGCCATGTCGAGCGCCGAGATCGCCATCGAGGCGATGCCGCCTTCGCCATACCACCAGCAGTGATTTTTCATCGCCTGCCAGCAGGCTTCGACATCGCTGAGATCGCGCTCGGCCAGGACGGGAAGCAGGCCGTCGCGGATGATGGTTTCGGTGGCGCGGAGCGCCTCCGGCCACATCGCGATCGCCTCGCCCCAGCCGGAAATGCCCTCGGCCGTGTCGACCCGGACCAGCAGCGTCATCCGCTCGTGGTTGAAATCATTCGGCTCCGGCCAACGCAGCACAAAGCACTCAGCTCCGCCGAGACGCATGCAGTTTCCTCCCCAAACCTGCGCTTGCCGCGCGGTCGTTTGCAGCAAGGCTAGATTCAAAACCCGGAGGTCGTCAATCGAATTGGTCAGGCCAATTATTGCAACGTGACCCTTGCGTCATCCGAAATGTCGTGCCAGTTTTGCCGCCAAGAAATTGGCCTTACCAATTCAAAATGCTCTTTGAGGGAGGAGACTTTTCCATGCACGCTCGGATTCCGTTCCACGCCATGCGCCGCGTCGCCAGCGCCGCGGTCCTATCGCTTCTGCTCGGCAGCGCCGCCTATGCCGAGGATTTCCACGGCTTCGACCCGGCCAAGTTCGACGGCGCCATGCTTAGCGCCGACCAGCTCAAGGCGATGGTCGCCGACGCCACCGCCGCCCATAAGCCCAACAACGGCAAGAACCTCGTTCTCGGCTTCGCCAACCTGCAGCGCGACGTGTCGTTCTGTCTGAAGGTCGAGAACGGCATGGTCGAAAACGCCAAGGCGGCCGGCGTCGACCTGCAGATCACCGACAACCGCCTGGACGGCGCAACTGCGCTCGCCAATGCGCAGAGCTTCCTGCAGCGCCAGGTCGATCACGTCACCGAATTCCAGACCGACGCCAATTTCGGCGCCACCATTATGCAGCAGATGAACGACGCCAACACCAAGGTGGTGGCAATCGACATCCCCATGCCGGGCGCGACCTTCTTCGGCGCCAACAACCCCCGCTCCGGCTTCATGGGCGGCGCCTATCTCGGCCAGGCGGCGATCGCCAAGTTCGGCGCCGACAAGGTCAAGGAAGGCTTCTTCGTCGTCGGCGAACTGCCGCAGTCGGGCGCGATCCCGGCCATGCGCACCGGCGGCCAGGTCGCCGGCTTCAAGGCCGCCGTCGAGGGCTTCTCGGACGATCACATCATCAAGATCGACACCAAGAACACGCTCGAAGAGAGCTTCACCCAGATGAACAACGTCATCGGGCGCATCCCCGAAGGCGCGCCGATCATGGTGACGGCGATCAACGACCAGGCGGCGACCGGCATGCTCCGCGCCGTCAAGCAGGCCGGCCGCGAGGCGGACCTGATCGTCGTCGGCATGGGCGCCGACGAGATCCAGACCATGATCGACGAGCCCGCCTTCGTGTCGTCGGTCGGCTACTTCCCCGAGCGCTACGGCAACTATCTGATCCCGCTGGCGCTCATGCAGTTGGCTGGCAAGGACGTGCCGGATACGGTCCTGGTCAACCATGTCATGGTCACCAAGGACAATGTCTGCACCTATTACGACAAGTTCGCCTGCGCCAAGGGCAAGGACCCGATCCAGTTCACCTTCCCGCAGGCCGCTTTCGAGAAGCACCTGGCCGAGATCCGCACGCTGCCGGACCTCGCCGACTACCAGAACCTGATCCCGACCAACTGATCGGATCCTTCGGCGGACGCTCCGGCGTCCGCCGATGTCTCAACATTCCAGGAAGGGCCGCATGGCGTCCACCGTTCCCCGCCTCGGCATGCATGGCATCGGCAAGTCCTTCGGACGCGTGCCCGTGCTTTCGGATGTCGACCTGACCGTCGACCCCGGTGAAGTCGTCGCCCTGCTCGGCTCCAATGGCGCCGGCAAGTCGACGCTCATGAAGATCCTGACCGGCCTCTACAATCGCGACGGCGGCACGATCCAGGTCGATGGCGAAACCGTCGATTTCAAGGATCCGGCCGCGGCCGTCGCCTCCGGCGTCAAGCTGCTGCCGCAGGAAATCTCGGTCATGCCGGACATGACGGTGGCGGAGAACATCTTCCTCGGGGATATGCCGCTGAAGCGCAGATTCGGCGTGATGCAGGTCGACAAGGACGCGATGCGCATCCGCTCGCGCGACCTGCTCGACCAGTTGGGCTTCGCCAACATCCTGCCCGACATGCTGGTGAAGCGACTCTCCGTCGCCGAGCAGCGCATCGTCGAGATCGCCCGGGCCCTGGCTGGCAAGGCGCGCATCCTCGTCATGGACGAGCCGACGGCCGCGCTGACTGAGCAGGAAGCGAAGATGATCTTCAGGATCATCCGCCGCCTGAAGGAGAACAAGGTCTCCGTCATCTATATCTCGCACTACCTCTCCGAGGTGTTCGAGATTTCCGACCGCATCGTCGTGCTGCGCGACGGTCGCAATGCCGGCACCTTCATCACCGCCGAGACCAAGCGCGCCGAAGTTCTGGCGGCCATGCTCGGCAATACGGTCGATGATCTCTACGACGTCGGCGCGCCAGGCATTGCCGGCGCCGAGATCCTGAACGTCGAGAAGCTGACCATCCCGCGCAAGCTCGAAGACGTCGCCTTCAGCCTGCACCAGAACGAGATCCTCGGCATCTTTGGCCTGGTCGGTTCCGGCGTCGAGGTGCTCGGCCGCGCGCTCTATGGCGCGCTGGGCCCGCTGAAGACCGCCGACGTTCGCCTGGGCGGCCAGAGCTACCGGCCGATGAGCGCCCGCGACGGCAAGCTCGCCGGCATCGGCTTCGTCGCCGCCGAGCGCAAGAAGGAAGGCATCATCGCCGACCTGACCGTGCGCGAGAACATCGCCCTCCCCTTCGAGGAACGCTTCGAGCGCGGCCTGTTCATGTCGCAGGCGGAGGAATCCCAGCACGCCATCCGCTGGATCGGCGAACTCGGCATCCGCACGCGAGGTCCCGAACAGAAGATCCGCACCCTTTCCGGCGGCAACCAGCAGAAGGTCTGCATCGCCCGCTGGCTGGTCGAGGGCGTCAAGCTGCTGATCCTCGAGGAGCCGACGCGCGGCGTCGATGTCGGCGCCAGGCGGGAGATCTACGGCAAGCTGCGCGAGCTCGCGAACCGCGGCTATGCCGTGCTGATCCTCTCTTCCGATGTCGAGGAAGTCGCCGGCATCAGCGACCGCTCGCTGGTGCTCGATCGCGGCCGCATCGTCGGACACTTCGAACGCGGCGCCAAGCCCGCCGAACTCATGGCCGCCACCGGCAACGATCCAGCCTTCCAGGCCCCGTAAGGACCCATCCCATGGCCCAATCCATCGAAACCCACTCCACCGGCGGCGCCAGGGAACAGATGCTACAGCTGTTCGGCAAGCCCTGGTCGGGCGTCGCCATGCTCGGGATCTTCTACCTGATCCTGATCGCGGTCTTCTCCGTCCTGTCGCCCTATTTCCTGACGCTCCGCAACATGCTGCAGATCGGCGGCAACGTCGCCTATATCGGGCTGATGGCCGCCGCCGGTACGCCGCTGATCATTGCCGGCGGACTCGATCTCTCGGTCGCCGCAATCGCCGGCCTGACCGGCGTCGTCATCTCGATGCTGCACGGCATGGGCTTCCCGATCTGGATCGGCGTGCTGCTGGCCATCGTGGTCGCCGCCGCCATCGGCGTGGTTAACGGATTGTTTACAACGCGCTTACGGCTGAACCCGCTGATCGTGACCCTCGGCATGATGAGCATCATCTCCGGCATCGCTTTGGTGCTGACCGGCGGCCTCACCCGGCCGCTGATGGTTCCGGGCTTCAACTGGGTCGGCTCGGGCCGTGTCATCGGCATCCCGATCCCGTTCATCATCATGATGGTGACCTTCGTCGGGCTCTGGATCGTCATGACGAAGATGCGCTTCGGCCGCTACATCTACGCCGCCGGCGGCAATGCCGAGGCCTCGCGCCTGATCGGCATCCCGCTCGAGAGGACCGTCATCACCCTCTATGTGATCTCGGCCATTTCCGGCGCCGTCGCCGGCACCATCCTCGGCGCCATGCTGGGCGCGGCAGGTCCGACCGCCGCCGGTTCGCAGCTCCTCACCGTCATCGCCGCGATCATCCTGGGCGGCACCAGCCTGAACGGCGGGCGCGGCAGCGTATGGGGCACCTTGCTTGCCGTACTGATCCTCGGCACGCTCAATAACGGCCTGACTTTGCTCAATGTTTCCAGCTTCTGGCAGGACGTGACGCGCGGCGTCGTGTTGATGCTCGCCGTCAGCCTCGACCAGATCCGAACCCGCGCACTGGGCGAATAAGATGGCGGAGATGGGCGCAGGCGACTTCGAACCGATCGAGCGCAGCTCGGTGGCCGAGCAGGTCGCCAAGAAGCTGCTCGACCTGGTGCGGACGAAAAACCTCCGGCCGGGCGACCAGCTTCCGCCCGAACGCGAACTGGCGGCCGCCATGCAGGTGAGCCGGCCCAGCGTCCGCGAGGCGCTGCGCGGGCTGCAGATCCTCGGCGTGCTCAAGGTCCGGCAGGGCGGCGGCATCTATGTGTCATCGCTCGAAGCCTCCGACCTGCTCGGGCCGCTGCAGCTGCTGATCACGCTGAACGAGCACAACGTCAACGCGCTCTACGAGTCGCGAAAGCTGATCGACGGCGGCATCGGGCGGATGGCGGCCGAGCGGATCACGCCGGAAGATTTGACGCGAATGAAGAACATGCTTCTCGTCCAGCGCGGATTGATCAACGATCCCATAGGCTTCCGTGTCTCCGACGTCGAGTTCCACCGCGTGCTGTCCGACGCGACGGGCAACCCGTTCCTCGTGCGCGTCTCGACCTCGCTCTACATCCTCGGCATGGAATATCGCCGCATTGCCGCCGAGAATCCCGGCGTGCTCGGCCAGTCCTTTCGGGATCACGAACTGATCGTCGCCGCCCTCGAAGCGCGCGACCCGGACGCCGCCGAAGCCGCGATGGTGCAGCACATGACCAACGTGCACCTCTCGACGGTCAACGCCATGGATATCACTCCCTAATGGAACGAAGCTCATGAAGCGCGCCAGGATAGGCATCATCGGGGCTGGCTGGTGGGCGGTCGAGAACCACATCCCGATCCTGAAGGCGAACCCGGATTGCGAATTGGTCGCGGTCAACCGGCTCGGCCAGGCCGAACTGGAGCAGATCCAGGCGAACTTCGATATTCCGCACGGGTTCGAGGACTATCGCGACATGCTGCGCGAGGTCGAACTCGACGGCGTCATCATCGCTTCGCCCCATGTGCTGCACCATGAGCATGCGATCGCCGCGATCCGCGCCGGCTGCCATGTGCTGGTCGAGAAGCCGCTGGCTACCAACGCCGCCGACGCGCGCGACATCGTAACGGAGGCCGCAGCCTTCGGCCGTGAAGTCGTCGTGCCCTATGGCTGGAACTTCAAGCCGTTCAGCGAGCGCGCCGCCGAACTGGTCGCCTCGGGTGCGATCGGCAAGGTCGAGCATGTCGTTCTGCAGATGGCCTCGGCGCTTGGCGACCTGATGGCCGGACAGCCTATGAAGGAAACCGAAGGCGCGATGTTCCGCCCGCCGGCCTCGACCTGGGCCGATCCGCAGCGCGCCGGCGGTTACGGCTGGGGCCAACTGGTCCATGCGCTGGGCCTGCTGTTCAAGATCGCCGACATCGCGCCGGAAGAAGTCTTTGCCATGGTCGGCCGCTCGCCGGCCGGGGTCGATTATTACGACGCCGCCGTCGTCCGCTTCGCCAATGGCGCGACCGCCTCGCTTTCCGGCGCCTCGACGGTTCCCAAACATCGCGGCTTCCAGATCGACCTGCGCATCTTCGGCTCGGAAGGCATGCTGCTGCTCGATATCGAGCGCGAACGGCTGGAAGTGAGTCGCCGCGACGGCACCGACGAATTCGTTGAGATCGAGCCGGGCGCCGGCGCCTATAGCTGCGTCGAGCCGGTCAATTTGCTGGTCGATATCTGCCGCGGTCTCAATCCGCCCAATGCCTCGCCCGGCACGGTCGGCATGCGCGCCGTGGAAGTGCTCGATGCGCTCTACCGCTCGGCCGAAAGCGGCCGGATGGAAAAGGTCTGAGCACCATGAAGCTGTCGCTCACCACCTGGTCCCTGCGCAGCCTGACGCTGCAGGAGGCGGCCGGGCTCTCCAATCTGCTCGGGATCGGCGCGCTCGACCTCGGCTATTTCTACCGGCCCGGCCTCGACCGCGAGGCGCTGATCGCCGACCCGGACGGCACCGCCGACCGCGTCCTCCAGCTTGGCGTCGCCCTACCCAATCTCTACCACCTGTTCGGCAGTTCACTCTCCGACCGGAACCTTGCCGATCCGGTCAATCGCGAGCGCAACGAGGCGGATTTCCGGGCGGTGGTGCGCTTCGCAAAGCGGGGCGGCCTCGAAACCGTCTTCGTGCTGCCGGGCGTCGTCAATCCCGGCCAGGACCGCGCTTCGGCGCTGGCGGAATCGGCGGAGAGCCTGCGCCGGCTGGTGGCGATCGCGGCCCCGGCAGGCATCCAGCTCACCGTCGAGCCGCACGTCCATTCCTATCTCGAAAGCCCGACCCTGGTGCTGGACCTGCTCGATCGCGTGCCGGGGCTTAAGCTGACGCTCGACTACGCGCATTTCGCCTGCCTCGGCTATCGGCAGGAAGAGATCGATGGGCTCGCGCCGCATGCAGCCCACGTGCATCTGCGCCAGGCGCGCGCCGGCGTGCTGCAATGCAAGCTCTCGCTCGGCACGCTCAATTTCGGCGCCATGCTCGGGACGCTGAAGGGGGCCGGCTATAACGGCTATCTCTCCATCGAATATGTGCATCAGGACTACATGGACGGCCAGCATGACGACGTGCTGACCGAAACCGTCGACATGCGGGATTGCGTAAGGGAGTGGCTGGCGTGACGGCAAAAGGCATTGCGCTCGTGACCGGCGGCGCCGGCGGTATTGGCGCGGAGATCGTGCGACGGCTGGCGAGCGACGGCTATCACGTGGTCGCCGCCGACCACAACGAGGCGCTCGCAGCCGAGGTCGCCAACAGCGTCGGTGGCGGCGCGGTCGGCATCGACATCACGGACGCGAATTCCGTCGACCAGGCCTTCGAGACGGTTCTGGAACAGCATGGCCGCCTCGATGTGCTGGTCAACGCCGCCGGCATTCATCTGCAGAAGCTGGTGGTCGATACGACGCCGGAGGAATGGGACCGTATCCAGTCCGTCAATACGCGCGGGCCGTTCCTGACCTGCCGCGCGGCGGCGCGGGCCATGATGCGCGCCGAGAGCGGCCGGATCATCAACATCATCACCCGGCTCAATTTCGGCAACCCCTACTCCAGCGCCTATGTCGCGTCGAAGAATGCGCTCTGGGGCCTGACCCAGTGCCTCGCCGTCGAGCTGGCCTCCTACGGCATCACGGTGAACGGCGTCGCGCCGGGCCATGTCGGTCCCGGCACCGGCATGGAAAAGCAGTTTCGCGAAAAGGCGGAAAAGCTTGGCCTCTCCTGGGAAGCATTCGAGGCGCAGGTGCTGAAAACGATCCCCGTCGGCCGATGGTGCCGCCCGGTCGACGTCGCCGCCGCCGTCTCCTATGTCGCCTCGCCGGAAGCCTCCTTCGTCACCGGCGAACTGATCAACGTGACGGGCGGCTTCGTCGGCTATGGCATCGCGCCGCCGAAGGAAGCACGCTTCGCGAGGGATGCCGACTGATGAGCAAGGATCTGCGCAATGGCGGGCTCGACCGACTGACGGTCGAGGACATCCTGAAACCCGGCTTCTCGACGCCCTGGGACGCGCCGATGGTGCCGCCCTACCCGTTCGCCTTCCGCAATGTCGACGTGCTGACGCTGGTCTGGCGCACCACGGAAGCGGCCGTCGCCCGGCTGCTGCCGCCACCGTTGGAACCGACCAGCGACATCGTCATGGCGCATGTATACCGCATGAACGATACGGAATGGCTTGGACCCTATGGCGAGAGCAATGTTTCGCTCGGCTGCCGGCTGCCCGGCGTCGCGGAAGGGTCCTATTCGCCCTACCTGTTCCTGTCCTCGGATGCCGGCGTGGCGCACGGCCGCGAACTGCACGGCCAGCCGAAGAAGCTGGGGGAGCCGAAGCTGGAACTGCGCGGCGATCTCGTGGTCGGCACGGTGGCGCGCAACGGCATTGACGTGCTGACGGGCACGCTGCCCTACAAGCAGCGCACCGACACGCTCGCGAGCCTCAACCGGCATTTCGACTTCGCCGAAAACATCAATTTGAAGGTCATCGACCACATCGACCACCGCCCGGCGATCCGCCAGTTGACCGCTCGGCGGCTCGCCAATGTTGTCGTGCAAGAATGCTGGGGCGGGCCCTGCACGGTCGAGCTTCGACCGAATGCGCAGGCGCCTATTCACCGTCTGCCCGTCGTCGACATGCTGGACGGCCTGCACTGGAAGGCGGATTTCACGCTCGTGCCGGGCCGCATCGTTCACGATTATCTCGCCTGAGGGGGAAATCATGGGTCACTACGCCTGGGTTCTGGAAGTCCGTCCGGGATGTGAAGAGGAATACAAGAAGGCGCATGACGAGATCTGGCCGGAAATGCTGGATACGCTCAAGGCGGCCGGCATCCGCAACTATTCGATCTTCCGGCTCGGCCTGAAGCTGATCGGCTATTTCGAGACCGACGATCTTCAGAAGACCATCGCCTATCTGAAGGACGATCCCGTCAACAAGCGTTGGGGCGAGGCGATGGCCCCGATCATGAAGCTCGAAGGCGATCCGCGCACCGGCTTTGCCTATATGCTTCCCCTGCAATGGCACATGGATTGATGAGCATGCTCGACGGAGAAATCGCCCTTGTCACGGGCGCCAAGGGCGGCATTGGCGCGGCGACTGCCAAGGCGCTTGCCGAGGCCGGCGCTCGGGTCATCGTGACGGCCCGTCGTATCGATGACGCAGAGGCGATCGCGCGCCAATGCGCCGAAGGTCGCGCCATCGGGCTTGCCTGCGACGTGGCGGATCCGGATACCGTCCGTGCGGCGGTGCGCGAGGCGACCGCGATGGTCGGCGCGCCGACGATTCTCGTCAACAATGCCGGCACGGTGCAGCCGATCGGGCTTCTGCACGAGACGGACGCCGACGCCTGGGCCGCCAACATCAACGCGACGCTGATCGGCGCGGCGGCGATGGCGCGGGCCGTGCTGCCGGCCATGCTCGACCAGCGACGCGGCACCATCGTCAACCTGTCGTCCGGCGCGGCGCATCACGCCATGGAAGGCTGGAGCGCCTATTGCGCCGCCAAGGCGGGGCTCGCCATGGTGACGAAATCGCTGGCGCTCGAATATGGCGCGCGCGGCATCCGCGCATTCGGCTTTGCGCCTGGAATCGTCGATACCGACATGCAGGTCGAAATCCGCGCCTCGGGCGTCAACCCGGTCAGCCAGTTGCCGCGCGAGAAACTCGCGGGTGTCGGCGAACCGGCGCGGGCGATCGTCTATCTCTGCACGACCGCCGCCGACGATCTCGCCGGCCGTGAGCTCGACATCCGCAATGCGGAATTCCGGGAGCGGGCCGGCCTGCCGGCATTGCCCTCGGCCTGATCCCGGCACGAGCCCATCCCATTCAACATCTTGCTATCGACGCACGGAAGTCTGGAACAGTTTCGGTTTTCGTGCGTTTCTTTTCAAGGCGGCAGGGGTGTGCCGCTATTTGGGAGGGAAAGATGGAGCTTCGTCATTTCCGCCAGCAGCCCAATATGGGACCGCGCGACACCGCGGGGCTGCCGGACCATGTTCTGGAAAAAATCGCTGCCGGCGAACAGCCGCTGAAAGCCATTCGTGAGTGGCGCTGCATCAGCCAGACCGACCTCGCGGATCGCACCGGCGTCGCCGTAACGCAAATCATGCGCTGCGAGACGGGTTGGCTGATTTCCAAGGAAGCCTTGCGGCTTCTTGCGCGCGGCCTGCGGGTGCGCGACGACCTGCTGACCGACTAGCAGAGCTCTTTAGCCGATAGATCTGTGGCAGCGACGGTTCCCGGCGCTGAACTGTTGATGCTGTCCGAAAATCCAGTCCTCGATCAAGGAGACCGATATGGATCCGAAGAAGCCTTTCCCCGATCCGCTGACGCCCGGCCGCGGCGAGCATGCTGTCCCTGAGATCGATGATCGGGCCAACCAGGCCTTTCTCGATGCGCTAATCGACACTGACGGTCGGCCTATGCGCGATGCCGTCGACATGCCTGAGGAGGAAATCGACGAGGACGCTCTCGAAGACGAGGACGAGATCGAGCCCTGAAATAGGCCAGCTGGCGTTGGCAAGACCACGCCAATCCTTTCCCGGCGAAATTCCAAAGACGTGGTTCGGCATTCCGGACCGCGTCTTTATTTTTTGATATACTCGACTTCATCCGCAATCTGCGGACTTAAGATGAGCGGCTGAATGCAGCGGCTGCATGGCCAGCCGAAATTGCTCCCGAGAAGCCGGAGCGGCCCGACAGAACCCGACTGCGCAGCGGTGCGATTCACCAGTCTCCGCGAGCATTCGAGCACCGAAACAGCCGCAGGCTGCGACAAATGTTGCCGGCTACATTTCGTCGCCTCGTTCGCCGCAAGAAAAGCGGCTAGATTTTGCGCACTGAGATCGAAAGACAGGCATTGCGAGCGGGCATTCTGGTTCCGCTTGTGCCGGTAAGGTCTTTCCGCAGGCAAGACCTTGCCCTCTTTCGGGCAAGGCGGCCGAATACGCACCGAAGGATCGCCCCATGAGCGAAACCGAGTCTCCCTATCGCCTGGCCTTCAAGCTCGGCGTTTCCGGCCGCTGCCCGCGATGCCAGTCGGGCCACATCTTCAGCGGCTGGCTGAAGATGGCGCCGAAATGCGAGGTCTGCGGTCTCGACTTCTCCTTCGCCGATCCGGCCGACGGTCCCGCCTTCTTCGCGCAGCTGATCGGTGCGATTCCGGCCGTGATCTTCGCGCTGTGGCTGCAGGTCAAGTTCGCGGCCCCGCTCTGGGTGCACGTATTCACAACGTTGCCGCTGCTGTTGCTGCCGACCTTGCTGCTGCTCAGGCCGATCAAGGGGTGGCTGGTCTGCTCGCAATATCTGCATCGGGCCGAAGAGGGCAAGCTGCACAAGGCCGACGAGTAACCGCGGCTTTCAGCGATATGAAGAAAGGCCCGGCCATCGCGGATGGCCGGGCCTTTTTTCTTTTGCCGTTCGGCGGCGCGGCGCCTTAGAGCGTGGCGGCGACTTCGTCGATGGCCTTGACCGTCGCGGCGACGACCACGTCCGCCTCCTCGCGCGTCAGGCAGAGCGGCGGCGCGAAGCCGAGGATATCGCCCTGCGGCATGGCACGGCCGATCACGCCCTGACCCAGCAGCGCGGCCGAGATGCGCGGGCCGACTTTCTCGGAAGCGTCGAAGAACACGCGGTCGTCGCGATCCCGAACGAACTCGACCGAGGCAAGCAGCCCCTCGCCGCGAACATCGCCGACGTTTCTGTGGCCACCGACGGCATCGGCCAGCGACTGGCGGAAATAGGCGCCGACCTCGCGGGCATTGTTGACGAGGTCGAGTTCATCGACCACCTCGAGATTGGCGACGCCCGCCGCCGTGCAGAGCGGATGCGACGAGTAGGTCCAGCCATGGCCGATCGGACCGAACGTGTCGGAGCCCTGCTCGAGGATGCGCCAGAGCTTCTCCGAGACGATGACGCCGGAAAGCGGCGCATAGGCCGAGGTCAGGCCCTTGGCGATGGTGATCAGGTCCGGCTTCATACCATAGTGATCGGAGCCGAACATCGAGCCAAGTCGGCCGAATGCCGTGACCACTTCATCGGCAATCAGGATGATGTCGTACTTGTCGAGAATGGCCTGGATCCTGGGCCAGTAGCCGGCCGGCGGCGGCACGATGCCGCCCGTGCCCAGCACCGGTTCGCCGATGAAGGCAGCGATCGTCTCCGGGCCTTCGGCCAGGATCATCTCTTCAAGCTTGTCGGCGCAGAATTGCGAGAACTGCTCCTCGGTCAGGCTGCGATCCTGGCGGCGGTAGAAATACGGCGCCTCGGTATGCAGCACCGGCGCGCGCGGCAGGTCGAACAGATTGTGGAAGGCGGCGAGGCCCGTCAGGCTGCCGGTCATGACGCCGGAGCCGTGATAGCCACGCCAGCGCGAGATGATCTTCTTCTTTTCCGGCCGGCCGAGCACGTTGTTGATGTACCAGACCAGCTTGATGTTGGTCTCGTTGGCGTCGGAGCCGGATAGGCCGAAGAAGACCCGGCTCATGTGATCGGGCGCCCGGTCGATCACCATCTTGGCGAGCCGGATCGACGGCTCCGAGGCGTGGCCGACATAGGCGTGATAATAGGGAAGCTGCGACGCCTGATGGGCGATCGCGTCGCTGATCTTGGTGCGGCCATAGCCGACATTCACGCAATAGAGGCCGGCAAAGGCATCCAGGCTGCGTTTGCCGTCAATATCGGTGATGTAGACGCCCTCGCCGCCGGCGATGATGCGGTTCGGCGTGTCGCCACGCGCATGCTGCGCCATGTGGGTCGAGGGATGGAAGAAATGATCCCGGTCCCAGGCGTGGAGTTCATTGTGCGAGAGCGTCGGCTGTTCTGACATATCGGTCCTTCGAAGCCTGGCCGGATGCCCCGGCGGCCATCCGGTGAAGCCAATGTTTGTGCGAGACGAGTGTAATAGGGATTACGGTTCTGGGAAGGTACTGCCAGAATGTTATCGAATAATTCCATCGCGGAGAGGGGGAGTGACATGAACGACGAGGCGGAGCCGACCGACGGGCCATCCCAGCGCACGAGCAAGCCGACCCTCGCCGATCGCGTCACCGCCAGCATGGCCTCGTTGAGCGAGGCGGAAAGGCGGGCGGCGCGGGCGCTTCTGGCCCGCTATCCCACGACGGGCATGGAAACTGTCGCACTCTTCGCCGAGCGCGCCAAGGTCAGCGCGCCGACGATCCTGCGTTTTGTCGCCAAGCTGGGATTTGCAGGCTATGCCGACTTCCGCCGCGCGCTGCGCGAGGAGATGGAGGCCCAGGCCGAATACCCGCTCACGCGGCCGCATGCCGACGGCACGTCGACGGCCTTCTCTGCTTTCACCCGCAGCCTCGTCACCACGGTGGAGAACTCGCTCGCCATGGTGAGCCAGGCCGACATGGAGAAATTGACCGACCTCCTGATCGACGAAAGGCGGGAGATCTTCCTGCTGGGCGGCGATTTCACCGATCCGGCCGCCCGGCACCTCGAATTCCACCTGCGCAAGATGCGCAGCCGCGTGCGGCTGTTCTCACAGTCGCTTCCCCGCCGCGCCGACGAACTGGCCGATATCCGCAAGCGCGACGTCGTGATCCTGTTCGACATCCGCCGCTATCAGCTCGACACCATCCGCACCGCCGAGATCGCCAAGGAACGCGGCGCCGTCGTAGCGCTGTTCACCGATCGCTGGATGTCCGACGTCGCCCAGGTCGCCGACATCGTCATCCGCGCCCAGGTGGACCTGCCCTCGCCCTGGGACAGCCTGATCGGCCTGATCGCCCTCGTCGAAACGCTGGCACTCTCGATCGACGCCCGACAGTGGCCGATCGGACGCTCCCGGTTCGAGGCGATCGAGCAGGTGCGGAGCAAGCTCATTCCCTGATCGCAGCCGTGCGAAAAATTACAGCTTCACTGCCTATTTGCGCGTCTTGTAAAATTTTCGTCACGCATGCTAGCGTCAGGGGCTGCCGAGAGAGACGCGGTCCACAACGCGCCACGGCAGCCTGCGATTGAGGGATTTCCGGGGGAAGAATGGCGATCGAGCGTGAAACGATCGTCACAGTCTGCTGCAGCGACATCGCTGGGCAGGTTCGTGGCAAGGGCTTTCCGGCCCGCGAACTTGAGAATCGGCGCCGGTTTGGCGTGGGTTGGACGCCAACCAACATCATGATCAACTGCTTCGGACGCATTCCGGCGACGCCTTTCGGCGCCCAGGGCGACCTGATGCTGGTGCCGAGCCCCGAGGGCGACATCACGCTCGACTATGGCGACGGCACGCCGGTCGAGCGCATCGTACTGGGCGACATTCTCACCCTGTCCGGTGAACGCTGGGATGGCTGCCTGCGCGGCTTCCTGAAGAACGCGCTCGACCAGCTGGAGGCCGAGACCGGCCTGCGCGTTCTCGCCAGCTTCGAACACGAATTCTGGCTCGACGGCGGCGAAGAGCGGCCGGGCGATGCCTATGCTGCCAGCACGCTGCGCGGCCTCGAGCCGTTCATCGGCGATTATGTCGGTGCGCTGCGCGCCAACGGGCTGCAGCCCGATACCTTCCTGCCGGAATATGGCCCGAAGCAATACGAGATCACGGTCGATCCGGCGCTGGCGCTGACAGCCGCCGACGAGGCGGTCAAGCTGCGCGAAATCGGCCGCTCGGTCGCGAAGAAGCATGGCTATCACCTCTCCTTCTCGCCGGTCGTCACGCGCGGCATCGTCGGCAATGGCGTGCATATCCATTTCAGCCTGGTCGATCGCGACGGCAACCCGGTCGCCTATGACGCGGAAGCCCCCGGCAAGCTGAGCGCCATCGGCGCCTCGTTCTGCGCCGGCATCCTGAAGCATGGCCGAGCGATCTGCGCCATCGCCGCGCCGAGTGTCGTCTCCTATGAACGGCTGAAGCCCCATTCCTGGGCCGCCTATTACCTCAACCTCGCCGACCGCGACCGAGAGGCGTTGCTGCGCATCTGCCCCTATCCCGAGGTCGATGGCGTCAACGTCGCCAAGCGCTACAACATCGAGTTCCGCGGCGCCGACGCCACGGCCAGCCCGTATCTGCAACTCGCCATGCTGGTGCATGCCGGCCTTGCCGGCATCCGCGAGAAGCTTCCGGCGCCCTATCTTTCCAGCGGCGACCCCGGCACGCTTTCGCAGGCCGAGCGCGATGAGCGCGGCATTGGCGATCTGCCGCGCACCCTGCCGGAAGCGCTCGACGCGCTGGAGCAGGACAGTGTCGCCATGGGCTGGCTCGGGCCGGTGCTTTCCAAGGCCTATCTGATGCACAAGCGCGGAGAGATCGCGATGGCCGAAGGCATCGAGATCGACGAGCTCTGCCGCATCTATGCGCGGGCCTATTGAGATGAGCGAAGCCTTGCAAACCCCGCGCACGCTGCTTGGCCCGGAGGATCCCGAACCGGTCGGCCTCATCGACCGGGGCGATGCCTCGCCCTTCGTGCTGATCTGCGACCACGCCGGCAATGCCGTGCCCAAGACCCTGCGCGGGCTGGGGCTGCCGCAGGCCGAACTCGACCGGCATATCGGCATCGATATCGGCATTCTCGGCGTGTCCGAGCGTCTCGCCGAACAGCTTGGCGCCTCGCTGGTCTTCCAGCGCTATTCGCGCCTGGTCGTCGAATGCAACCGCCGCGTCACGTCGCCGGACAGCATCGCGCTGGTCTCGGATGGCACGATCGTGCCGGCCAATGCCGATCTCTCGCCGGACCAGCGCGCACAACGGCTCGACGAAATCGCCGCACCCTATCACCGCCAGATCGTGGCGATCCTGGACCGCCGGGCCGCCGCCGGCCTGCCGACCATCCTCGTCTCGATGCATTCATTCACGCCGTCGCTTCGGGCGAGACCGTTCCAGCGGCCCTGGCAGATCGGCCTTTGCTACGGCAATGACAAGCGCTTCACCATTTCGGTGCTGGAGGCGCTCGGCCAGGAAGCCGGCCTCGTCATCGGCAGCAATGAGCCCTACTCGGTCGATCTGGTAAAGGACTATTCGATCCCCGTTCACGGTGAGGAGCGGGGTCTTCCCTATGTCGAGTTCGAGATCCGCCAGGATCTGATCGGCGAGACCGCAGGACAGGAAGAATGGGCCGCGCGCCTTGGCCGCGTGCTTCCCGTTGCACACCGCGATTTCACGGTGTCCGCAGCATGACACGTCCGCCGCCCCTCGCCCGACTGTCGCCTGTCGAGGCGAACCGGACGGCGATCCTCTTAATCGATACCCAGGACGGCATCTTCCATCCCGGGGCCGAAGCCGCCCGCCCCTATTTTTTCCAGAGCGCCCGCGACACCGCCGTGCCCAACATGGCGCGCCTTCTCGCAGCCGGCCGCGCGGCGGGGGCCGAGATCGTCTTCACCGTGATCGAGAGCCTGACGCGCGACGGCCGCGACCGCAGCCTCGACTACAAGCAGACCAACTTCCATTTCGCGCCGGGATCGCCGGAGACCCGCGTCATCGACGCGCTGAAGCCGTGCGACGACGAAATCATCCTGCCGAAGACGTCCTCGAGCCTCTTCAACTCGACGATCTTCGAATATCTGATGCGCAATATCGGCATCGACACCGTCATCGTCACAGGCTTTCTGACTGACCAATGCGTCGACCACACGGTTCGCGACGGCGCCGACCGGGGATTCCGCATGATCTGCCCAGTCGATGCCTGCACCACAGACAGCCGCGAACGGCATGACGGGGCGCTCGCCGCCTTCAAGGGCTATTGCCGGCTGGCCGATACGGCAACACTGATTGGGGAACTGAACGCCAAGACCTGAAAGACGGATTTGATCGGAATTTGAATGAATCGGATCGCGATCACTTGACAGGACGACGGACGGAACATTGAATGCCAAATAGACGCAAGTCTTTGTTCCGCAACAATAAACATAGACCGGAATTTATCTGGCATCGGGAAGACGCTGCGGAAATATTTGACGCTTTTCTGCAAGCATCGTGAACTGCGCTGATATCTCTTGAGGGGTCGAGTTTGGCATTGCGTGACGGCAAATCGGATGAGCAGATCCTGCTCAGGACTACGGGGCTGACCAAGGCCTTTCGGGGTCTCGTCGCCTTGCGCGACCAGACCATCACGCTCCGAGCCCGCGAGATCGTCGGGGTCATCGGCCCCAATGGTTCGGGCAAGAGCACCTTTTTCAACCTGATCACTGGCTTTTCGCAGCCGAACTCCGGACAGATCGAGTTCAAGGGCCGCTCGATCGTCGGCATGCGCACCTCGCGCATCGTGGCGCTCGGCATAGCCCGCACCTTCCAGGGTTCGCGCCTGTTCGGCACACTGACGGTGCGCGAAAACGTGCTGGCCGCCGCGCAGTTGCGCCAGCCGGTGGGGCCGATCGCCTCGATCGTGCGCGGACCGCTATATCAGCGCCGCGTCGCTGCCGCCGAGGCGGTGGCGACCGAACTGCTCGACCTGATGGGGCTGTCGGACCAAGCCAACCGTCTCGCCGCCGACCTGCCCTATGGCGACCAGCGCCGGCTCGAGATCGCCCGAGCGCTGGCAACGAAGCCGGAACTGCTGCTGCTCGACGAGCCGGCCGCCGGCCTGGACTCCAACGAAACCAAGGTGCTTGCCGGGCTGATCCGTACGATCCGCGACCGCTACGGCGTCGCCGTCGTCGTGGTCGAGCACGACATGGATCTGATCATGGGGCTCTGCGAACGCATCCAGGTGCTCGCCACCGGCGAGGTCATCTGCGTCGGTACGCCGGAAGAAGTCCGCAACCATCCTCGCGTGCGGGAGGCGTATCTTGGCCACAGCTGATCCGCTACTGCGCGTCGATAATCTCGAAGTGAATTTCGGCGCCGTCCGCGCGCTGAAGGGCGTTTCGCTCGACGTCTATGAGGGCGAGGTGATCGCGCTGGTCGGAGCCAATGGCGCCGGCAAGAGCACGACATTGCGCAGCATCTCCGGCCTCGCGCGGGCGAAATCCGGCACGGTTACCTTTGCCGGCACGGTGATCAACAAGCGCAGCGCACCGCAGATCGTCCGCCTCGGCATCGCCCACAGCCCCGAGGGCCGGCGCCTGTTCGGCGGCCTGTCGGTCGCGGAAAACCTGCGGCTCGGCGCCTGCACGCGCTCCGATCCCGAAGGGGTCGCCCGGGACACGGAAAAGATGTTCGTGCTGTTCCCGATCCTGCGCGAGCGCTGGCGCCAGCTCGCCGGAACGCTTTCGGGCGGCGAGCAACAGCAATTGGCGCTCGCCCGCGCCCTGATGGCGGCGCCGCGGCTGCTGCTTCTCGACGAGCCGTCGCTGGGCGTCGCGCCGCTGCTGGTGCGCCACATCTTCGACGCGCTGGCAGAACTGAAGCGGCAGGGCATGACCATGCTGCTGGTCGAACAGAACATCGCGCTGGCGCTCGAACTCGCCGACCGCGCCTATGTCTTGCGCACCGGCAAGGTCGCGCTGTCTGGCATCGCCTCCGAACTGCGGGTCGATGACCGCGTGGCTCAGGCCTATCTGGGGGCGGCGGAATCAGCCAGCTTGAATACATCCTCCAGCAGGTGATCAACGCCGTCAGCCTGGGCAGCCTCTATGCCCTCGTGGCGGTCGGCCTCTCCATCGTGTTTGGCGTGCTCAAGCTGACCAACTTCGCCCATGGCGACGTCATGATGGTCGGCGCGTTCACAACGGTTCTGCTGATCGGCCTCGGCATGCCCTTCGTGCCGGCTATGATCTGCGGCATCGCCGCCTCCGCCATCGCCGGCTTCCTGATCGAGCGCATCGCCTATCGGCCGATCCGCAACGCGCCGGACGTAACGCGATTGCTGACCAGCCTCGCGGTCACCTACATCCTGGAAAACCTCGGCATCCTGCTGTTCACCTCGTCGCCGCGCAATTTCCCGCTGCCCGACATCCTGAACAGCTCATGGCAGCTTTCCGGCGGTGCGATCACCTTCACCAACATCAACGTTCTGACGGTGCTGCTCACCTTCGTCTCGCTGATCGGGCTCGGCTGGTTCATCACCAAGACCACGATCGGCCTCGGCATGCGGGCGGCAGCCGAGGACATGCAGGCGGCCCAGTTGGTCGGCCTCAACGTCAACAAGGTGATCGTCGTCGCCTTCATCGTCGCCTCGGCCTATGCGGGCCTTGCCGGCGTGCTCTGGGCGGCCCAGGCGGGCGTCGTCCAGCCGCAGATGGGCTTCACGCCGCTGCTCAAGGCCTTCGTCGCGGCCATCATCGGCGGCTTCGGCTCGATCTCGGGCGCACTGCTCGGCGGCTACATGCTGGGGGCGTTGGAGATCTTCATCATCGCGTTCCTGCCCGATACCGTCGTCCCCTATCGCGACGCCATCGTCTTTGCGCTCCTGATCGCCTTCTTGCTGTTCCGGCCGGGCGGTCTTCTGCAGCCGAACCGGGAGATCAAGCTGTGAAGGCCGATCCACGTATTCCAATCGCCGTGGGTGCGGCGCTCCTCCTCGCCGCCGGAGTCGCCTTCGGTGCCCCGCATATGGTCGGCGACTACTTCGTCCGCATCCTGCTGCTGATCGCGCTCAACAGCATCCTGGTGCTGTCGCTGTCGCTATCGAACGGCTTCACCGGCGTCTTCTCGCTCGGCCATGTCGGCTTCATCGGGGCCGGCGCCTATGCCGCCGGCATCCTGTCGCTGACGGTCCAGCAGAAGAAGGCGCTGCTGCCGCACCTGCCCGACCTGCTGAACTGGTTCAGCCTGCCCTTCCTGCCGGCGACCTTGGTGGCGGGTTTGTTCGCGGCCCTTCTGGCCGTCATTGTCGGCTATCCGCTGATGCGGCTGTCGGGCTATTTCGTCTCGGTCGCGACGATGGGTTTCCTCATCATCGTCAACGTCGTCCTGATCAACGCCTCCGACTTCACCCGCGGCGCGCGCACCTTCACTGGCGTGCCGCTGGCAACCTCGCTGCCCTGGGTGCTGGGCTGGCTGGCGGTGACCCTGCTGGTGCTGGCGCGGCTGGTCTATTCGCCCTTCGGGCGACGGATGAAAGCAGTGCGCGACGATACGATCGCGGCGAGCGCCGTCGGCATCAGCGTGCTGCGCGCCCGTCTGGTCGCCTTCGTCATCGGCGCCTTCTTCGCCGGGGTCGGCGGCTCGCTCTACGCCCACTATCTCGGCTCGTTCTCGCCCAACACCTTCTATTTCGCGATGACGATGAACCTCATCGCCATGCTGGTTCTCGGCGGCATGGGCTCGCTTTCCGGCGCGATCATCGGCGTGATCTGCGTGTCGATCCTTTCGGAACTCCTTCGCTCGGTCGAACGCGGCTTCACGATCGGCGACATCACCGTGCCTGCTCTGTTCGGAGCCAGCCAGATCGTGCTCGGCTTCCTGTTCATCCTGATCATGATCTTCCGGCCGAAGGGGATCATGGGAGACCGCGAGCTGACGTTCGGTCTCTCCGGAAGATCGGCGAACCAAAATCATAAAGAGGGAAAAGACAGATGATGAAGCTCTCACGACGGGCGGCCATCGGCCTCGGGCTTGGCGCCGCCTTTGCCTTCTCCACCGCTGGAGCCTACGCGGCCGATCCGATCAAGATCGGCTTCCCGGCCAATGTGACCGGCATCCAGGCCTCGCTCGACGGCCCGATGCTGAACGGCGCGAAGCTGGCCGTGGCCGAGATCAACGCCGCCGGCGGCGTGCTGGGCAGCCCGCTCGAACTGGTCACCTATGACTCCAAGAGCGACGCGACCGTCATCTCGACCGTCGCCTCGCAGCTGATTGACAGCGACAAGGTCGTCGGCATCATCGGCTTCGCCGATTCCGACAGCGTGCTGTCGATCGGACCGCAGGTCGACAAGGCCAAGATCCCGTTCATCACCCCGGGCGCCACCTCGCCCAAGCTGCCGGCACAGCTCGGCGACCAGGTCTTCCTCGCCGCCTTCGGCGACAACGTCCAGGCGGCCGTCGGCGCCGAATTCGCGCTCAACAAGCTGGGCGCCAAGACCGGCTACCTGCTGACCGACATCGGCTCCGAATACACCACTTTGCTGGCCGACTACTTCGTCGCGGCCTATGAGCATGGCGGCGGCAAGCTGCTCGGCAAGGACACCTACAAGATCGGCGACAAGAACTTCACCGCCCAGATCGCCAAGATCAAGGCGCTGCCGGAGCAGCCCGCCTTCATTTATGCCTCGTCCAATGCCGAGGAAATCGGCCTGATCCTGAAGCAGCTGCGCCAGGCAGGCATCAACCTGCCGGTCGTCGGTGGCGACGGCTACGACACGCCGCTGCTGATCGAAGTGGGCGGCGCGGCCGCCAACGACGCGTACTTCACCACCCATGCCTTCATGGGCGAAGGCGCGAGCCCGGTGGTCGCGGCCTTCAACGAGGCCTACCAGAAGGCAACCGGCCACGCTCCGGAGAACTCCTTCGCAGCGCTCGGCTATGACGCCACCAAGCTGATGGCCGATGCCATCAAGCGCGCCGGTTCGCCCGAGCCTGCCAAGATCCGCGACGCCATCGCCGCGACCCAGGGCCTTGCCGGCGTCACCGGCACGATCAGCTACCGCCCCGGCGTCGCTGTTCCGGACAAGTCCGTCTCGGTCATCGGCGTCAAGGACGGCAAGCTGACGCTCGCCAGCGAAGCCGCTCCGACCTTCGTTCCGGAGCCGTAGGGACCATGACCGGCAGCAGCCTCTGGGATCTCCATCGCACCGGCCTTGCCGGTGCGACCTTCACGGACCTCACCCACGCCTTCCATCCGGGCCAGCCGCATTTCGCGTCTTTCCCGGATGAAGAGCGGGAACTCCTGTTCGATTTTGCCAAGGGCCATGGATTTCAGGTCCATCGCTACAGCATTCCCGGGCAGTGGGGACTCATGTCGATCCGCCGGTCCACTTCATCGAAGGTGGCCGGACGCTCGACCAGATCCCGGTCTCGGAGATGCTGCTGCCGCTCGTCATTCTCGACATCAGCGAACGCGTGGCGGCGGATGCCGACGCCACGCCGACCCTCGACGACGTCGCCCGATGGGAGGTCCGCAACGGCCGCATCCCGGAGAAGTGCTTCGTCGCGCTTCGCACCGACTGGTACAAGCGCTGGCCGGATACCGACCGGTTCTACAATCGCTCGGCCGATGGCGTCGCGCACACGCCCGGCTGGAGCCGCGAGGTGCTGGAGCATCTCTTCACCGAACGCGGCATCACGGCCGTCGGCCACGAACAGATCGATACCGATCCCGGCCTCGCCACCTCGGCCGGAAGCTATGCGCTCGAGCATTATGTCCTGTCGCTCGACCGCTGGCAGATCGAGCTGATGAACAATCTCGACAAGGTGCCCGAAACGGGTGCGCTGATCATGGCAAGCTGGCCCAAGGCCAAGGGCGGATCGGGCTTTCCAGCGCGGGTCGTCGCCATACATCGCTGAAACCAAACAAGAACAAGAGGGAGGGAGCGGCCATGGCTGGTTCGCGCCTGGATATCGACGCCATTCGCCAGGAATTCCCAGCGATCGCCACTCGCGGCGACGCGACTCCCGTCTTCTTCGACAATCCGGCCGGCACCCAGGTGCCGCGCCGCGTCATCGACCGGATGATGCAGGCGCTGGTCGAGGACAACGCCAATCTCGGCGGCTATTTCGACACCTCGCAGCGCGCCATCGCCCAGGCGCAGGAAGCCCACAAGGCGATGGGCGACCTGTTCAACGCGAATGACTGGCACGAGGTGATCTTCGGCCAGAACATGACCACCCTCACCTTCTCCATGTCGCGCGCCATCGGGCGCACGCTGAAGGAGGGCGACGAGATCCTGCTGACCCGCATGGATCACGACGCCAATGTCGCGCCGTGGCTCATGCTGGCAGAGGACAAGGGCCTCGTCGTGCGCTGGATCGACTTCGATCCAGAGACCTTCGAGTTCGACCTGACGCAACTCGACAGCGTCATCACCGACAAGCTCAAGGTCGCGGCGATCGGCTATGCTTCGAACGTCACCGGCACCATCCACGACGTGAAGGCCATCACCAAAGCGGCAAAAGCGGCCGGCGCGCTCGTCTATGTCGACGCCGTGCAGTTCGCGCCGCATGGCATCATCGACGTGCAGGATATCGGCTGCGATTTCCTCGTTTGCTCAGCCTACAAATTCTACGGACCGCATCATGGCGTGCTCTGGGGCCGTCGCGACGTTCTCGACCGGCTCGAGGCCTACAAGGTGCGCGCCTCGTCGACGATCCCGCCCGGAAAATTCGAAACCGGCACGACCAACCGCGAGTCGCTCGCCGGCGTGCTGGGCGCAATCGAACACTTCGAATGGCTCGGCACCACGTTTGGTGACGCCCCCGAAGGCGGGTCCCGGCGCGAGCGCTTCGTTGCCGGCATGCACGCTGTCGATATCCATGAGCGCATCCTGACGGCGCGGCTGATCGACGGGCTGCAATCCTTTCCGAAGCTCAGGATTCAGGGGCTGACCGAAAAGCAGGCGTTGGCGCGCCGCGTGCCGACCGTCTCCTTCACCTATGAAGGCACCGATCCGGCCGATATCTGCAAGGCGATGGCGAAGAAGAACATCTCGCTCTGGCACGGCCACAACTACGGCATAGAGCCTACCACCCGGCTGGGCCTGATGGACAAGGGCGGCGTCGTCCGCGTCGGTCTGGCGCAATACAACACGGCCGCCGAGGTCGACCGCTTCATCCAGAACTTTGGCGAGTGGACGACGGCGGGGTGATTTCCAGCCCCATCGCTCGGCCTGCACCTCTCCTCCAGGAGACCTTGGCGTAACATCGAAAGGCCTCCTGCTGCACGCCATGTCCAACATCCTGAGGAGGCTTTCGGAGAAAGCTGTCTCGAAGGACACGGGCTAGGAACAGGATTCCTTTAGGTTGGCACGACCGCTCTGCGTCCTTCGAGACGGCCCTTCGGGCCTCCTCAGGATATTGGGGCAGAGTTCTGCAAAGGCCTCCATAGGAGAGCTGAAGGAAATGACGTCCAGCCAGCGCCGTGCCACCCTCACAGCTCGATCAGCCCCGCGCGGCTGCCCAGCACGCGCTTGGCGTGTTCGGCGACATGAACGTGGTGGGTGAAGACGATCACCTGTGTCACGGCACCCAGCTCCGCCAGGAGCTCGAAACCGGCTGCCGTTCGCGCTTCGTCGAAGGTGGTGAACAGGTCGTCGGCGATGAAGGGGAGCGGCGTGGCGCGACGCGCATGCTCCTCGATCGCCGCGATCCGCAGCACCAGGAAGAGCTGGTCGCGCGTCCCTTCGGAAAGCGCGTCGGGGGCAAGAAGTGCGCCCTCGCGCAAGGCGGCCAGCCGGGGCGGATCCTGATCATAATCGATGCCGATGCCGCTCCACTGGCCCCCCGTCAGCATGGTGAAGGCCCGCGAGGCGCGCTCGACGATCGGGTTCTGATGCTCGGCCCGATAGCGCTCGATGGCCGCCTGGAGCAGCCGGGCTGCCACATGGTCGCGACTGAAGCGCTCCACCGCCTCAGCGATCTCGGCCACTGCGTCCTGTTCGTCCTGCGCCGCCGCCGCCGCGCCGTCGCGGCGATCCAACGCCGCCAGGGCCGACCTCGCCTGCGTATCCGCCTCGATTGCGGCATCGCGGGCGGCGCGTGCCTCGGAATGCGCCGCCTCGATTTCGGCCGCCGCCAGCGCCAGGGTCTCGTCGTCGCGCCCCTCGATCGCACACCGGACTTCGTCCTCGCTGCGCGATCCCCGCAGCCCATCGAGCCGCTCCCGCGCCTCGGCCAGCTTGCCGTCGCAAATCGAAGCCTGATCCAGCCGATCTAGCAGCGCCGGCAAGGCCTCCGCGCTGGGGCAGTTGGCGACCGCCAGCAATTCCTCCAGCGCCGTCTCCGCCTGAAGCAGCGCTTCGTCGGCAGCGAGCCGCGCCGCCCGCCGGGTCGCCAGCGCCTCCCCGGCAGTGTCTGCCTTGGAGCGGCCTTGCCGTGCCTGATCCAGCCGCGCGCGCAGCCGGCGCGCCGCGGCGAAGGCGTCCCCATCCGACACGCTGTCGCCGGCTCCCGCCAGGAGCTCGCCGACGTAACCGACGAAAACCGCCTCGTCGCGCTCGATGGCAGCAATGCGCGTTTCCAGCGAGCGAAGCGCCGTGAATTGGGGTAGTGCCTCGCGCCAGAGGTCGATCGCAGCCCGTGCCTCTCCGGCAAGGGCGCCGGGACGAACGGCGAGGCGCGGGAAGATTTCCTTCGCCTCCGCCGCCTGCGCCTCGGTCTCAAGCATCACGTCGCGTTGGCGGGAGGCCAGATCGGCCGCGGCCTGCTCCAACTGGCGCAGATCACGTTCATGATCCCGCGCCTCCAGGAAACGCGCCTCGGTCGCGGCGATCGCCTCGCGCAGATCGGCCATGCGAAGCGGCGCGTCGCCAAGCGGCGGCAGGCCGAGCTCTTGGCGAAGCCGATCCGTCTCGGCCCGTTCGATATTCACCGTCTCGCGTTGCGCGGCGGCCTGCGCCTCGTCCTGCCGGAGAAGATCGCGCGCCTGGCGCGCCAGTTCCGCGTCGCGCAAAAAGGCGGTGGACCGCTCATCGGCCGCAAGCGACAGCCCCGAGGCTGCCCACAGCGCTCCCCAATCGGCGGCCAACGCGTCCTGACGCGCACGCGCCTCGGCGACGCGCCTCCCGGCCATGTCGATCCGAACGCCGAGTTCGGCAATGTCGCGCTCGGCCTGCGCCAGCGCCGCCAGCCTCTGCGTCTCGACCTGTCGCTCATCGGCCAGCCGATCGGCGTCGATCAGCGTGCGGTCGATGCACTGGACCAGCGCTCCGTCGCCTTCCTCCCGCCCGCGCTCGCCGAGAGCCAGCGGGCGGAGCGATGTCCAGGCCGCGTCCCGCTCGGCGCGGGCGGCGGCGATCACGTCCTCGGTGGGGGCCGGACGGCCGGAACGCAGCGCGGCCAGCCGCGCCTCGGCCTGCGCGCGCTGTTCCTCGAAGCCGGACAATGCCTCGCGCTGGCGATCGAGCGCGTCGGATGCGAGCTTCTGTTCCCGGAGCGCGGCCTCGACAGCCGCCAGCGCTGGCAGAGGCAGAGCGGCCAGGGCGGTGGCATCCGCCAGACCATGGCCGAGCCGGGCAACCCGCTCCGCCAGTTGCGCGCGCTGCGCCACCAGCCGGTGATCGAGCGTGCGCCATGCGCGTTCGCGTTCCTCGGCGCCATCCAGCCGCGCCAGCCGTCGCTGCAGCGGCACCGGGTCCGCCACATGGCCGAGCGCGGCCCGGGCCGCTTCGATAGCACGCCGGTCGGCGACGATCCGGGCGCTGTCCCTCGACACAGTCTCCTCGCGAATGGCGGCGGCGCGCATCTTTTCGACCAGCGCCTCGGCACGCGCCAGCAAAGGCAGGTCCGGCAACCGGTCGCGCAGAACCTCGATATCGGCCAAGCCAAGCGCCAGCGCGATCCGGTGCAGCGCCGCCTGCGCCTCGCCGGCCTCGGCGCGTCGCTTGGGCAAGCTCTGCAATTCCTTCTCGACCGCGGCGCGCTCCTCGTCGCAGCTTTCGATCGTCGCCGCGAAGGCCAGGATGGCGTCATCGACGGCAATGGCATCAAGGGCGGCCTTGGCGGCGGCCTCTTCCCTCGCCGCAAGGGCTGCCGCCTCACGCGCCTTGTCGAGCGCCGCCAGCAAACCGCGCGCCCTTGGCACGAAGCCCGCGAAAACCACCGGCAAGTCGCCCAGCTCGGCGCGGGAGCGGGTCTGCGCGTCAAGGATGCGCAGTTCCTTGGCGCCATGCACCAGCGCCCGAGCCCGCGCCAACGCCATATCGGCCGCGCGTTCGGCCGTCTCGGCTAGCTTGCGCGCCTCTGCCGTGCGCTCGGCCTCTTTGCGCAACTTCGTGACCTCGTCGACCCGGAGCTCCAGCTCGCGGATCGCCTTTTGCGCCTGGGCGCGCTTGTCGACGGCAACATGGAAGCTGTGGCTGGAAGTCTTGCGCGCCGGATTGAAGATCTTTGCCGCGCTTTCCTGGAAGCGGTCCCGCAGAGCCGCAACCTGGCCCAGGCCTGGCGCGGCAGCCATCAACGTCTCGGCGAGGTCGCCCCCGCCAGCCAGAAGCTTCTCGCCGCCCTCGCGCAGGCGGCGTTGATTGAGCCCGAAAATGTCGAGGAAGGCCTGCCGGTCATGCGCGCCCAGAAACGGGGCCAGCACATCGTCGGCCAGCGGCGTCTCGCTGGCGGGATCGACCAAGGTGGCGTTCTGGCGCTTCAAACGGGCGAAGGAAAGCGAGCGGCCATCCGGCGCCTGGACGGTGGCGGCAAGCCGCATCGTCTTGTAATCATGCAGGAAATTATAGCGTGACCGCGTCTCGATGCCGTAGAGCGCATCGGCGACGGCAGCGAGCGCCGTCGTCTTGCCGGCCTCGTTGGCGCCGACAATGACCGTGACCCGCGCTTCGGGATCGAACTCCAGCGTCCGGCCGGTGAAGCGGCCATAGCGTTCCAGTCCGAGGGAACGAAGCTTCATCGCGTGCCCTCCCCCTCGCTGCCGACATGGCCCAGGCCCGCGAGGATCGCCTCGGTCGCGGTGCCGATCACCGCATCCGCCAGCGCCTCGGGATCGGTGCCTTCCGTGTCGATCAGCGCCAGCGCATCGCCCGGCGTGCGGGCGCGGAGGTCGCCCAGGGTCTTGGCCATCTCGGCGCGAAAGGCCGGATCGGCTGCGATATCGGCGAGGATCGCATCGAAGCCGAGCAGCGTCGAAAGCCGCGCGCTGCCGGACCGGGACGTCGTCTTGTCGCGGACCTTCTCGATCAGGACATCGGACCCCGCCTCCCAGGCAAGCGCCTGCATCTCCTCGCGCACCTGTTCCGCCTGCACGGAGAGATAGTCGTGCAGCGCGGTTTCGCCGGAAAGCGTAAGCCGCAGCGCCAGCGGCCGTCCCTCCGCGCCGTCGCGCGCAAGGGCGATGACGCGCCGCGCCTCCGCCAGCAGGGCCGCGGGTTCGCTCATCCCCGAGGCATCGATCTCGATCGCCTCGAACCGCGCCGCATCGAGCGTCAGCGCCTCCAGGCTTTCGATCCGGCCATCGGTGACGGTGACCAGCGTCGCGCCCTTCGGGCCCGTCTCGCGCGCATGCCGCCCTTGCAAATTTCCGGGAAAGACGATGGTCGGATCTTCCGAGACGACCTCGCGGCTGTGGATGTGGCCAAGCGCCCAATAATCATAGCCGGCGACGCGCAGATCCTCGACCGAGCACGGCGCATAGACATCATGCCCGTCGCGGCCGGTCAGCGAGGTGTGCAGCACGCCGATGTTGAAATAGCCGGACCGGGCGGTGGGATAGCTGAGCGCGACATTCTCCGGCACATGGCGATTGGCAAAGCCGCGCCCATGCAAGGCGACGCGCAGATCCTCGATCGTCTCGGTCTCCACCGTGCGGACGGAGAAGCTGTAGACATTGGGCGGCAGCGTCAGGCTGCGGCTGATGACGGAATCGGCGTCGTGATTGCCCCGGATCAGGAAGACGCGAATATTCTCGCGATGCAGCCTACCCATCTCGCGGACGAAGAACTGGCCGGTGGCGTAATCCTTCCAGTCGCCGTCATAGACATCGCCGGCGATGACCACGAACCGCACCTTCGCGTCGATCGCCGCCTGGACCAGGTTCTCCAGCGCCTTGCGCGAGGCTTCGAGAAAAGCGCCCGCCAGTTCGCCCCGACGGGCAAGGCCACGCAGCGGGCTGTCGAGATGGATATCGGCGGCGTGAATGAAACGAAACGACATGGGTCCCCGTGGCCTTTTCCGCCATCCGGTCAGGGCGGCGGATCGTCATTCGGCCGTTCAGGCCGTGTGCGGGCATCGGCGCGACTCAGTCGCTGCCGGCTGCCCAGAATTCCAGCATATGACCTGAACCCCGCCCTGTCGCCTTTGCGCCCAGCGGGAGAAAGGCTCCAAAAAGCCGTGCGCTGTCGTACGACGGCCGCGCCGCCACCATGCTGGGCGCGTCCATTCTCTGCTACCGTTCCGGCCCGATCCCGGCCGCGAGTTCATCGATGGCATCCGTTCCCCGCATTCTTTCCGTCGGCGCGCTGACGCAGGACACCATCTATCGGCTGGACGAACTGCCGCGCGGGCCGGGCAAGTTCATCCCGATCGAGGCCGTGCAGAATGCCGCCGGCATGGCGTCCAGCGCTGCCACCGCCGCGAAACGCCAGGGTGCCGACGTCGCGCTCTGGGCCAGCGTGGGCGACGACTCGCTCGGCCAGGAACTGATCGCCGAACTCTCGGCCGAGGGCATCGATTGCTCCGGCATCCGGCGGGTCGCCGGTGCGCGCTCGGCCATTGCCACCATCCTCGTCGACGCGCGCGGCGAACGCATGATCGTGCCGTTCTACGATCCTCGCGCCACCACCGCACCGGCTGCCCTGCCTTTCGATATCAGCCAATTCGACGCCGTGCTCGCGGACGTTCGTTGGCCGGCGGCTGCTGCGATGGCGCTGCAGGCAGCCAAGGCGGCGGGCGTTCCGGCCATTCTCGACGCCGATGTGGCGGCCCGCTCGGTGATCGAGGGACTGCTTCCCTTTGCCAGCCACATCGTCGCCTCGGAGCCGGCCGCCGGGATCCTCTGCGGCGACGAGATTTCAGCGCCGGAGGCCGTGCAGGCCCTGCACACCCGCACGGGCGTCTTCGTCGCCGTGACGGCGGGTGGCGACGGCACGTTCTGGCTCGACCTGGAGAGCGGTCGCGTCCGCCATACCCCCGCGCCAAAGATCACCCCCGTCGACACGCTGGCCGCCGGCGATGTCTTCCATGGCAGCTTTGCCGTCGGCCTCGCCGAAGGCTGGGACATGGAGCGCATCATCCGCTTCGCCAGCGCCGCGGCTGCCCTGAAATGCCTGAAGTTCGGCGGCCGTCTCGGCGCGCCCAATCGGGCCGAAACCCTCGCCATGCTGGAAGGACAGTTAGCCGGATGACACCCGACCTTCTCGAACCCCGGCTGCGCCAAGCGGCGATCCTGCCGATCGTGCAGCCGCGCTCCGTCGACTTCGTGCTGTCGCTGGTGGCGGAGCTCGCCGCGGGGGGCGCGGAGGCGATCGAGATCGTGATGCGCAGCGAGGCGGCCCTGCCGTCGATCGAAGCCTGCCGCCGCGCGTTCCCGGACCTGCTGATCGGCGCCGGCACGATCCTGACCCATGAGCACTATGACGCCGCCGTCGCGGCGGGCGCCCAGTTCGGCATCAGCCCCGGCTTCCTGCCTTCTGTCTGCGCCCATGCGAAGAAAGGTCCGATCACGCTGGTGCCCGGCGTGCAGACCGCAAGCGAGGTGATGGCAGCGCAGGCGGCCGGCTTCGATCTGCTGAAATTCTACCCGTCCGAGCCGGCCGGCGGCACGGTGGTGCTCGCCGATTTCGCCAATATCTTCACCACCGCCACCTTCATGCCGAGCGGCAAGATCCAGCTCTCTCACCTGGCGGGCTACGGCAAGCTTCGCAACATCACCTCGGTCGGGGGCTCGTGGATGTATGCCGAAGGTGCGAGCGAGAGCGTCCGGGACCGGATGGCCGCCTCGCTGACCGCCATCCGCGCCGCCCGGGGCTGATCCGTCCTGTCTTGAAACGAGAGCCTCGCGCGCTCTTTAGCAACAGGGAGCCGGATTGTTTCTGGCTGAACCCTCGCGCCGCTCTCGATCGGGATGGATCATGAAAACCTACAAGGTCGGCTATTTCATCGGCAGCCTCGCCAAGGGCTCGATCAACCGCAAGCTCTCGACCGCGCTGATCAAGTTGTCGCCGCCGAACCTCCAGTTCAGCGAGATTCCGTTCAAGGACCTGCCGCTCTACAGCTACGACTATGACGCGGACTATCCGCCGGTCGCCAAGGCGTTCAAGGCAGCGATCGCTGAGGCCGACGCCCTGCTGTTCGTCACGCCGGAATATAATCGCTCGATCCCCGGCGGGCTGAAGAACGCCATCGACTGGGCGAGCCGGCCCTATGGCACCAACTCCTTCGCCCGCAAGCCATCCGCCGTGATCGGCACGTCGCCCGGCGCGATCGGCACCGCCGTCGCCCAGCAGAGCCTGCGCAGCGTGCTTTCCTTCTGCAATGCGCCGCAGATGAACGCCCCGGAGGCCTATATCCAGTTCAAGCCGGGGCTGATCGACGATCAGGGCGAGGTCTCGGACCCATCGACCGAAACGTTCCTCCGCGACTACATGGAAGCCTTCCACATCTTCATCGCCCGCGTCACCTCGGTACTGCCGCGCGACGCCTGACCCGTCTATCCGAGGCGGACGAGTTCCCGCGGCAGGTGGTTCAGGACTTCGATGCCGGTATCGGTGACGACCAGGCTGTCTTCGATCGTCAGCGCGCCGATGCCCTTGCCGTAGAACGGCGTCTCAAAAGCGAGCGCCATGCCGGGCTCGAGGATGACGTCGCTGTCGGCCGCGAAGAAGGGCCATTCTTCCGAGCCGACGCTGGCGCCGATCGAATGACCATAGTGACCACGCCGGTAGCCTGGATAGCCGGCCGCCCGCATGGCGCCGACCGTCACCTCGAACACCTCCCGCATGGCGACGCCCGGACGGATCGCGGCTAGTCCGGTCTCGAAGGCACCTTCCAGCGCGGCATGAACGTCCCGCGCGATCCGGTCCGGCTCGCCGAAGACGTAGCTGCGCGCTGTATCGGAATTGTAGCCTTCGACGATACAGCCGACATCGGCCTTGAGGATCGCGCCGCGAACGACCGAGCCGCCGCCGCTCCAGGGATCGGATCCGACCGACATATAGTCCCACATGCCGGTCAGCCCCGTCTCGCCGCGCGCCGAAGCGGCGGCCAGGACGCCATTGCGCCAGAGACGCGTCATGTCTTTCGGCGTCTGGCCGGGCTCGATGCCTGTAGTCAGCGCATGGAAGCCCGCATCGGCGAGCGAGCAGGCGCGGCGGATGCAGTCGATCTCGCGGGCCGACTTGATCGCGCGAAGCCGGCGCACGACCTCGGAAGCATCGACCCATTCGATATCGGGCAGAACCCGCTGCAGCGTGGCAAAATCGGCGGCCGGCATGAACTCGAGATCAATGCCGATCCGCGATCGGGCCAAGCCGCGCTCGCGCAGCAGATCCCCCAGCACCGCGAACGCCCCGGCGGCGGAGAAGGTCGTCGGCCGGGGCGGAAAGACGTCCTGGCCGCCATTGTCGCGATGATAGGCTTCGGTGACGCGCGTCGCCGTATCCGCCGGGGCATCCGGGCCAAGACCCTCTATGTCGACGAGGTCGATCCACAGCGGATGGGTGCGGATGTCGATCTCCGGCGCGCGGGGCGCCAGCGCGTCGGCATTGAGATCGCCGACAACCGCGCCAAGCCGGGCGCCTGCATCCGCCGGCACCAGCGCCGTGGCGCCGCCCGCCCGTCGCCACATCACCGGCACCCCGGCGGGCAAGCCGGTCGCATAGGTGAAGCTTTCCGGCTGGGTCAGCACCAGCGCGTCCAGCCCGCGTTCCTGCAACAGGCGCTGGGCGCGCAAGCGATCCAGATCGGACATGTCTCTATCTTTCCTTCAACCAGCCGAGATGGCGGCCGCCGCCTTCGGTCCCGGCGACTCTGACAAGCCGCGAGGCCGAACTTGCGTCGCGGGAGGGTCGATCACAAGGCCTTGGCGGCTTTACCCTGCCGGATCCGATTGACGGCGGCGATACGCGCCACTATTCCATATATATGTAATAGATCGCATGCAGAGAGAATGGTCGCCACCATGAAGTCCGTGCAACGCCCCCTCGCCGAACCGAAAGCGGACGACGCCAAGGCGCCGCGCCATTCGCGCGTCAGCGGCATGGACCGCGCTCTGCAGATCCTCGATCACCTCTACCAGACCGGCGAGCCGGCCGGCAGTTATGCGATCGCCAAGGCGGTCGGGGCGCCGCTCTCGACCATTTATGTCATTATTGATGAACTGGTGGAGCGGGATCTGCTGTCCCGCCGGGGCGACGGCCTCGTGTGGCTCGGGCCCCGCCTCTACCATTATGGCCTGGTATATGCCCGGTCGCTGGATTTCCTCGGCGAGGCCAGCCACGTCATGCATGAGCTCGGCCGGCAGATTGGCGAGACCGTGCAGATCTGCGGCCGCGACGGCGACCACATGGTGGTGCTCGCCATGGCGGATGGCCCGGGCCATTTTCGCGTCATGTCGGAAGTCGGCACCCGCGTGCCGCTGAACTGGACCGCGTCGGGACGGCTGCTGATCGGCCATCTGCCGGATGCCGAGCGGGTCGCCATTTTCAGCCGCAGTGCCAAGGCGTCGCCGACCGAAAAGGCGAAGACCGACGCCGCAGCCCTCTCCGAACTCGCGGGCGAAGCGTTTGAAAAGAGGCTGTCGATCCAGATCAGCGAGACCGATTTCCTCGTCTCCTGCGTCGCTTCGCCGATCTGCGACGAGTCAGGCGCCTGTGTCGCGACGATTTCCATCGTGCTGCCGGAGCACAAGGTGGTGGCCAATCCCGAGCTTTACGGCAAGGCGGTCCGCGACGCCTCGGAATCGATCGAGCGCAAGCTAGGCTGGCGCGAACGCTAGGCTCCGACGACCGGCCTAGTCCTCGACGGCGACGACCGCCTCTATTTCGACGGTGATCTGGTTCGGCAGCGAGCCCATGCCGACGGCCGAGCGAGCATGGCGGCCCTTAGTTTCACCGAACACGTCTAGAAACAGGTCCGAGCAACCGTTGATCACCTGCGGATGCTGGGTGAAATGCGGCACCGCATTGACCATGCCGAGCAGCTTGACGACACGCCGGACCTTGTCCAGCGAACCCAGCGCTTCCTGCATCACGGCCAGCAGGTTGAGCCCGGTAATTCGGGCATGCGCATAGGCTTGCTCGACCGTCACATCGTCGCCGACGCGGCCGTGATGCTCGAAACCGTCGCCCTGCATCGGCCCCTGCCCAGACAGGAACAGCAGGTTCCCCTCGCGGACATGGGTGACGAAATTCGCGACCGGCGGCGGCACGGGCGGCAATTCGATGCCGAGCGCGCGCAGGCGATCATAGGGCGAGCCGCCCTCGGCTGCGGGGGCGGCAGTCAGATTGTGGCGCATTCGATGACCCGTTTTCCGCCCCGCGCATCGGAGCCCTGCTTGTCGAGATGGCTTCGGGATCGACGCATATCGCGATCCGCGCTGCTTAATTCCATAATTGTGTAATTGCGCTCATTAGAGCGGAACGTTAGCATCCTCTCCGACGAGGTCAAGCCCGGCGAGCCAGTACTGCGGACGCCGACGGGATGGGGAAGTTACCATGCAGGATCGAATGGCTCAGCGCGGACGGCTGGCCGGCAAGACCGCCATCGTGACGGGCGCCGCCGGCGGTATCGGCCGCGCCACGGTGGAGGCCTTCCTCCGCGAGGGCGCCCAAGTCGTGGCGATGGACCTCGCCGCGCCGCTGGCCCGCATAGCGTTCGAAGGCGACGGCGTGATCCGGATCGCCTGCGATCTGGCGGACCGCGCCGCGATCCAGGCCGCGACCGACGAGGCGGTGTCGAAGCTCGGCGGCCTCGATATCCTCGTCGCCTCGGGAGCGTTGAAGGGCGGCACCGGCAATTTCATCGATCTCACCGACGCGGACTGGGATCGCTATGTCGACGTCAACCTGACCGGCACCTTCCTCGCCTGTCGCGCGGCGGCGCGCGCCATGGTCGCGGGCGGCAAGGGCGGGCGGATCATCACCATAGGCTCCGTCAATTCCTTCCTGTCGGAGCCGGAGGCGGCGGCTTATGTCGCGGCCAAGGGTGGCGTTGCCATGCTGACCCGCGCCATGGCGGTGGACCTCGCCAAATATGGCATCCTTGCCAACATGATCGCGCCGGGACCCGTCGACGTGACCGGCAACAATACCGGTTACAGCGAACCGAAACTGGCCGGCGAAGTACGCGACGAGGTGGCGCTCGGCCGCCCTGGCTTGCCGCAGGAAGTCGCCACCGCCGCCGTCTTCCTGGCCGAGGCCGGATCGAGCTTCATCACCGGCTCGACGATCACCATCGATGGCGGCATGTCGGCGATGATCTTCGGCGGCATGCGGGAAAGCTGACCGGGCCACAGCGTATCTCGACAGGCGGGGCATCAGATGATGGAGGGCGGGATTTGCATACGGTTCACACATTGAAGCGCGAGGTCGGCGTGGCGGCGCGCATCCTTCAGCGTGAAGCCGTGGTGCCCCGGCAGCAAGGTGTCGAACTCGATCGCCGCCAGCTTGCGGACCGTCTCGCAGATCGCGCCGACATCGCAGTCCGCAATGTCCTGAATGGCAACCTTGCCGCCGTGAAACAGGGCATCGCCCGCCACCAGCATTTTTCGCCGAGGGGTCGTGAGGAGATAGCTCACATGGTCATGGCTGTGGCCGGGCGTCAGGATCATTTGGACGGCGACGTCGCCGAAGCGCCGCACCTCATCCGGCTCCCAGACGCTGTCGACCGGGCAGGCGTGATAGACATAGTCGGGCGGATAGACGCCGCCGCGTTTCGCCTTGCCAAGGCTGATGCCCTCCTCGTCGCCCTGGGAGACAATCGCCGCCGTCGCCGCGCCGGCATGAACGGTAAGTCCGAGCCGCTCGCGCAGCGCCGCGGCGCCGCCGGAGTGATCGGCATGGCCATGCGTCAGCAGCAGATGACGGATGGTCGACGGGTCGATACCGTCTTCGTCCAGCACGTCGAACACGCTTTGCGGATCGCGTCCTGCCCCGGCGTCGAACATCAGCCAGCCGCCATCGGCCGCGACGAGAAACACGTTGCAGTCAAAGGCATCGGTCAGGTCGAACCCGCCGCCACCGCTCATAACCAGATGAAGACCCTCTTCGATACGCACGTCTGTCTCGACTCCTGCTCGGGTTTGAGGATGCGGCGGCCGAGGCCGTCGCGGGCTGAAGAATGCAACGAAAGCTTGGCAAATCCAGCGGAACGGGCGCCTGCCCTGCCGCTGGAAAATCGTGAATCACGAAGGATCTAGAGAATGCATACGGGCGCCTTTTCCGACATATCCTGGGACCAGGACGGCAAGCAGGTCGGCTTCTTCAGCTTCCCCTATTCGATCGACCGCTCGCCCTATTACCAGATCAAGATGCCGGTCTGCCGGATCAGGAACGGCGAGGGACCGAGCCTGGTGCTGATGGCAGGCAATCATGGCGACGAGTATGAGGGCGAACTGACGCTGCTGAAGGCGATCCGCCTGATCGAGGCGTCCGACATCAAAGGCTCGCTCACCATCCTCACATCCGCCAACACGCCGGCGGTGATGGCGGCCAAGCGCTGTTCGCCCTTCGATGGCGGCAACATGAACCGCGCCTTCCCCGGCAATCCGTTCGGCGGCCCGACCCAGCGCATGGCGCATTTCATCGAGCACGAGATCTTCCCGCGGCACGAGGTGGTGCTGGACCTCCACTCCGGCGGCACCAGCATGGACCACCTGATCTGCAGCCTGATCGAGCGGCTTGGCGACGGCGAGCGCTACCAGCGCGGCCTGGAACTGATGCGCTCGATGCGCCTGCCCTATGGCATGATCGCCGACAACGGCCCGGACTCGCCGACCTCGATGGCGGCGGCCTTGCGTGCCGGCTGCATCGCGCTGTCGGGTGAATTCGGCGGAGGCGCCACGGCGACCAAGACCAGCATGGCCGTCACTCAACGCGCCGTCGACAATCTGTTGCAGGCCGTCGGACTGACCAGCCGGCCGATCCTCTATCTGGAGGCGGACCGTGGCCCCGAGACCGTCCTTCTGTCCACCGGCGGCCAGTCGCTGTTCGTCTATGCCGAGCGCGAAGGCTGGTTCGAGCCGGCGGTCGATATCGGCGACACGGTGGCCGCCGGCGACATTTGCGGCTGGCTGCATGATCTGGAGCGGCCGCTGGAAGAGCCGCTGGTGCTGCGCTTCCAAGAAGGCGGCATCGTGCTGACCCGCCGCCTGCACACGCACAGCCAGTCGGGCGACTGCCTGATGAACCTCGCCCGGTTCGAGTAAGGCGGGGCGCCGGAGGACGGCCGGCGCCGGGCCGGCCGTCGGGACGTAAAACCTCATCGCGGAGATTCCTGCGGTGACCGGTCGATCAAACGGGCCTTGACCCGGGAGGCCACAATGCTAGGCTTCTGTTGTAATGAATTCAATTCTATAAATATGGAATAAATCGAATCCGCACCGGGCCGATGGCCCTGCCCGCAGACCGGCTCGCAGAAGCTCGGCAATCGGGAAATGGGTCGGCACGGACAGCGAAGTCCAGAGAACAGCAACGGGGAACGACATGTTGAAATCCAGATTCCTGACCGCCGGCGCCGCTATCCTGGCGACCGCACTCTCCGCCTCGACGGCGCTCGCCGACATCACCATCCTGGCCTGGCCGGGCGAGCCGGCCGAGTCCGCCTTCCGCAAGGTGCTCGACCTCTACAACTCGACTGAAGGCGCCAAGAACAA
Organism: Kaistia sp. UC242_56; assembly: GCF_044452255.1. Taxonomy (NCBI): domain Bacteria; kingdom Pseudomonadati; phylum Pseudomonadota; class Alphaproteobacteria; order Hyphomicrobiales; family Kaistiaceae; genus Kaistia; species Kaistia sp. UC242_56. The sequence goes on along the minus strand of NZ_JBIOAN010000002.1, from coordinate 1,227,272 downwards.
TTCGAAGGCCTCGGTGATCTATTTCAGCCAGCAGGGCTTCAAGGAGAAGATGCTGGCCGACGTCGCGGCGGGCTCGAAGGAATTCGACGTCATGCTGACGGCGACCTATGACGTCGGCCTCTATGCGCCGTTCATGACGCCGATCGACGATCTAGTCACCGACGACGTCTACAAGGTCGTCTCGAAGAACTCGATCGAGACGCAGAAATATAAAGGCAAGACCTACGGCATCCCGACCGACCTCAGCCTGCACTTCCTCTATTACCGCAAGGACCTGATCGACCAGCTCAATACCGATCCGGCCTGGAAGGCTAAATACGAGGAGATCTCGGAAAAGATCCTCGGCAAGAAGCTGTCGCCGAAGCCGGCCGACCAGTGGGATTGGGACGATTTCATCGCCTCCGCCCTGTTCTTCACCAAGTCGATCAATCCCGACAGCCCGGTCCGCTACGGCACGGTGCTGCAGATGAAGAACCTGCTCTACAACATCATGCTGTGGCAGGGCACGGTCGCCAGCAATGGCGGCAACTGGCGCGACAAGGACGGCAACATCACCGTCGACTCGCCCGCCTTCAAGCGCGGCCTCGAGATCTACAAGATCATCACCGACAACGAAGCGACGCCCGGCGACAGCTCGACCTATGAATATGGCGAGGCCAACAGCGTGTTCGGCGCCGGCCAGGTCGCCTTCATGCTGCAGTGGAACGCGGCCGTTCCGGAGTTCAACGACGCCACCAAATATCCGACGGTTGCCGGCAAGCTCGGCCTCAGCCATGAACCCGCTGGCTCGGAAGGTCCGAAGACCCACTTCCACAGCCTCGGCCTCGGCATCAACAAGAATACCGCGAAGCTGGACGAAGCGAAGGCGTTCCTTTCTTGGCTCGCCACCTCCGAGCCGATGAAGCTCTACGCCAAGGAAGGCGGTTCGCCGCCGCTCGCCGAGGGCCTGATGGCGGAGATCGCCGGCGACCGGCCGGAAATGCTGCTGATGGGCGAGCACGCCGCCAAATACGGCTTCGTCATGGACGGCGCCACCAGCGCAAAGGCGATGGGCATCTACACCAACATGGCCGAGAACTTCACCGGTTACTGGACCGGCGAGATCGAGCAGGACGAAGCGATCGCCAATGTCGTCGCCGACATGAAGAAGGCCTTCGCCCAGTAATTTCCGTCCGGTGACCTCAGGCTGTCGCGGGAAACCCTCGCGACAGCCTCCGCGCCCAGGAGCCCGAATGTCCTACGCAAGCTTCGAGAGCAAGGAGCAGGCCTCGGCCCGCGCCCTTCTCGTGCCCCTCTGCCTGTTCATGGGCGCGCTGCTCGGCTTTCCGACGCTGATCAACCTCTGGTATTCGTTCAGCGACGTCTCGTTCCAGAACATGATCGGCAGTTTCGTCGGCATCGATAACTACGTTGCCGCCGTGACCAATCCGAAGATGTGGCAGGCGCTGCGCTTCTCGCTGCAATTCGCCGTCATCTGCACCACGCTCGAGGTCGGCGCGGCCCTGATCCTCGTCTTCATCCTGCATCCGCTCCTGGTCAAGCGGCCGTGGATGACGGCGATCCTGATGCTGCCGATGATGGTGTCGCCGGCGCTGATGGGCGTGATGTACCGGCTGATCCTCAATGAATTCACCGGCGCCGTTCCGGTCTATCTCGAGATGATGGGCTATGCCGTCAACTTCCTCGGGCGCGGCAACATCTACAAGACCGTGGTCGCCATCGAGGTGCTGCAGTGGACGCCCTTCGCGTTCCTGATCCTGCTGACGGCGCGCCAGACCGTCTCCTACGAACTTGAGGAAGCCGCCGCCGTCGATGGCGCGACGGGCTTCCGCTCGACCTTTCACATCCTGCTGCCGATGATGAAGCCGGCGCTGGTGATCGTGATCTTCGTCCGCTTCATCGACAGCTTCCGCGTGTTCGACCACATCTATGTGCTCACCGGCGGCGGCCCGGGCAACCTGACCACGTCGATCAGCATCTACATCTACAAGCTGTTCTTCGTGCAGAACACGCTGGGCGAGGCCGTTGCCGTCTCGATCCTGCTGCTCTTGATGTCGCTCACCCTGATCGTGGTGGCGATGCGTCTTGTGGTCCGGAGGAGCTGACATGATCGTCTCGCGTCACAGCCGGTTCGACAGCGTCGCGCATTTCCTGCGCTGGGTGGTGTTCGTCGCCGTCGCGCTTCTGGTCAATTTCCCGATCCTGTCGACGGTGCTGACCTCGTTCAAGACCAATGCCGACATCAACGCCTACCCGCCGAAATGGATCTTCTCGCCGACGCTGGAGCATTATCGCGCGGTGCTCGCCTCGCCGAACGTGAACTATTCGCACTACATCATGAACAGCATCGTCATCGCGACGCTGGGCACGATCTTCGCCATCGTTCTGACCCTGCCGGCCGCCTACGCCATGGTGCGGCAGGGCGTAGGCCGGACTTGGCTGCTGCCCATCATCACCAACCTGCGCGCGCTGCCGCTGATCATCTTCGCGATCCCGTTCTACTTCATGTACAAGCAGGTCGGCCTGCTCGACACACGCATTGGCCTCGCCCTGATCAGCTGCATCATCAACATCCCGATCGCCTTGGTGATGTTCGTCGGCTTCGTGCAGGACGTGCCGCGCGAACTGGACGACGCCGCCAAGATTGACGGTGCATCGATGTGGAAGACGCTCTGGCATGTTGTGCTGCCGTTGAGCCGGCCGGTGATGCTCGCCGTCTTCCTGCTATCCTTCATCTACAGCTGGAACGAGTTCCTGTTCGGCCTGATCCTGACCACCAAGAATGCGGTCCCGGTAACGGTCGGCGCCACCTTCTTCGTCACCTCGCGCGGCATCGAATGGGGCCCGACGGCAGCGGCCATGACGATCGGCATCCTGCCGCCACTGATCCTCGGCCTGTTCGCCTATCCCTATATCGGCAAGTCGATGCTTGCCGGCGCGGTCAAGGGCTAGCCCTCCGCCCCGCCTTTTCTGGAAAACGGGTATCATGCAACCGACAGCCTATACCGACGCCGCCGCCCGCATCCGCGATCATGTCCGCCACACCCCGCTGGTGCCGGCCGCGCCCTCGCCCCGCAAAGGCGACCTGGCCGAGCTCTGGTTCAAGCCGGAATGCCTGCAGGTCTCGGGCTCGTTCAAGGCGCGCGGGGCGTTCAACTCGGTGCTGTCGCTGCCGGAAGAAGTGCGCAGCCGAGGCGTGGTCACCGCCTCGGGCGGCAATTTCGGCGCGGCGATCGCCTATGCCGGGCAACAGTTGGGCGTGCCCGCCAATGTCTGCGTCATGACTACCTCGACGGAGCTGGCGCGCCAGCGCATCGCCTCCTATGGCGCGGAGCTGCACGTAGTCGGCGCGTTCTGGGACCTTTCCTGGGAGGCCGGCCGCAAGCTGGCCGAGGAACGCGGCGGCGCCCTTCTCCACCCGTTCGCCGATGAGGCGACGATCGCCGGCCAGGGCACCATCGGCCTGGAGATCCTCGAGGACATGCCGGATGTCGACACGGTGGTGATCTCGATCGGCGGCGGCGGGCTGATCGCCGGCATCGCCGAGGCGATCAAGCAGCGCAAGCCCGGCGTGCACATCGTCGGCGTCGAGGCGGCCGGCTGCCCGACGCTCTTCGAGTCCCGCCAAGCCGGAAAACCGGTGATGCTCGAAAACGTCGTCACCAACGTGCCGATCCTGGCGGCCCGCGCTACCGCGCCGATCAATTTCGAGATCATCGAACGCTGCGTCGATGAACTCGTTCTGGTGCCGGAAGACGAGCCGGTCGCGGCGGCGGAATGGATGTGGAAGAACACCGGGCTCGCCGTGGAGCTTGGCGCAGCGACGGCAGCCGCCGCGGTTCTCAACGGCCACATCAAGCTCGCCGCCGGCGAAAAGACGGTTGTCGTCCTCTGCGGCAGCGGCAATGACGGCCTCGGCATCAAGGCCTAGATGAGGCGCGGGAGGCGGCGACCGAAGGGCGCCACCTCCCCGTTCGTTGGTCAGACTGCGTCGACGGTAGAGCTCGGGACCTTGACGCCGAGCTTGGCGGCAAAGCCTTCCAGCGCGGCCCAGGTGACGTTGTCGACCGGAATGCCGTCCACGGCGCGCTTCTTGGCTTCGACCTTTTCGATATCGCCCGGCGCATGAACCGTCTGGCCCGGCTTGCCCGGCTGGGCGCGCAGATCCTCGACGAAGGAGGAGATGCGGGCGTCGAACATCGACAGCGTCTGGAACATCGCCGGCGACAGCAAGATGAAGAAATGGCCGATCTGGATGGGCTTGGAGAAGTCCGGGCCGTTGAACGACGCCATCGTCTTGCCATGCCCCATGCCGGTGAAGGCCGAGCAGAGAATGTCGATCATCGCGGCGAGACCAGAGCCCTTATAGCCGAAGCCGGCGCCGCCGACCGGGGCGACCCAGACGGCCGCATTGGGGTCGGTGGTGAAATGGCCCTGATCGTCGACCGCGACTTCCTCGGGAAGCGGCGTGCCGGTGGCGCGGCGCAGGCCGACCCGGTTGAACGGGATGGAACTGGTCGCCATGTCCAGCAGCAGCGGGTCCTCACGCTCGACCGGAACGGCGAAGGAGAGCGGGTTGGTGCCGAAGAAGGCAGCGGCGCCGCCATGCGGGACGACCATGGCATCGGCATGGGTCATGCCGATCGCGACATAGCCCTTGGTCGCGGCATAGCGCGTGTAGCAACCGGTGGCGCCGTGATGGGTCGAGCGGCCGACGGTCGCGACCGCGACGCCGGTCTTGTCGGCAAGCTTCGCGGCCTCGTCGATGGCGCGGTAGCTGGCGAAATGGCCGAAGCCGTCATCGGCATCGATATGAACGGCGGAAGCCGCCTTTTCGGTAACGATCAGCGTCGGCGTCTTGTTGATCCGGCCGCCCGTGACGCCCTGCATGTAGAAAGGGATCAGGCGAACGCCGTGCGTGTCGAACGCGCGGGACGAGGCGTCGACCAGGGCGCGCGCACAGGCTTCCGCGCTCTCCGCGCTGACGCCGGCTGCCTTGAACAGGTCGGCGACGAACGGTTCGACGTCACGGGCCGCGGCACGAACGCCGGCGATCTTTTCCAAGGCCATGTCTATTCCTCAAGCAAGCGTTGAACCGGAAGCCGTCGGTCCGACTTCCTGGTTCGCCAATTCAACAAAAGCGAAGGGGTGCGAGGGTGCTCATCGCGAGCCAACGCAGCCGCGAACCCTCGTCTAAGGCGAAACCGCTCCGCATTCAAATGATGAATGAGGTGAAACACCTCAGAGCGCTTCGGAACCGCACGAAGGCGCTAATTTTCGGGGGCCGTGCGATTTCCGGCACACGCGACAGCCCAAAACGACCATGCCGGCCTCTGCGCGTGGCAGGGCCGGCATGGGAAGATGCGGCCGGGATACCCGGCCGGAAACGTCGCCTAGCGTAGGCGCGCGACGACGTCCATGAAGCGCTTGACGCGGTCGGCGTCGACCGCGTTCCAGGTGTAGCCATCGACCTTGAAATGGGTGCCGATGACGACGCCGCTAGCGTGGTTCAGGATGTCGGTGACGTTGTCGATGTTGACGCCGGTATTGGCGAAGACCGGAACGCTGGTGACGGTCTCGCAAACCTTGCGCAGGTTCGAGGCATCGGCCGGCTCGCCGGTGATCGGACCCGAGACGAGGATAGCGTCCGCGAGCGACGAGAAGACGGCGCTCTTGGCGCGCAGCTCGATCGGGCGCTGGTCGAGCGAATGGGCGAATTCGGCGTTGATGTTGAAGAGCAGCTTCATGTCGTCGCGGCCGAGATTGTGGCGCAGGCGCGATGCCTCGGCGCAATTCGGCTCCCAGATGCCCATGTCGGAAGCGAACACGCCGGTGAAGATCTCGCGCACGAAAGAGGCGCCGGTGACGGCGCCGATCGATACCGAGGCGATCGGATCCCACAGATAGTTGACGCCGAACGGAACCTTGAGCTCGGGCTTGATCGCCTGGACGATGGCCGACATGGCGGCGATGCCCGACGGCGCGCCCTTGAACACGTAGGGGCGATCGTTCTCATTGCCGAACATGATGGCATCGACGCCGCCGGCCTGCAGCTTCTCGACATCGGCGAGCGCGTCGTCGATCAGCTTGTTGAGGCCGCCCTTGGCGTCATAGAGCGGCGAACCCGGCAGGGCGCCGATATGCGACATCGAGATGACGACCTTCTTCTTGTCGCCGAAAAAGTCAAAAACCATAGTCCGCTCCATTGCGAGAGAAACTGGGAAGGGTTGGAAACTCAGGGGGCGACGTGCACGTCGACCTTGGCGGCTTTGAGCGCTGCCGCGATCTCGGGCGGCGGCGGCGCGTCGGTGATGAGCACGTCGATCTCGGTCAAGGGCGCGACATGCACCAGCGACATGCGCTGGAACTTGGACGAGTCGCACAATGCAACCTTCAGGCCGGAACGGTTGAGATAGACCTGTTTCAGATCGACATCCTCGAAGGAGTAGTCGAACAGCCCGCTTTCCGTGAGACCGGAAAGGCCGATGAAGCAGATGTCGAACCAGAGCTTCTCGAACTGCGCCACGGCCTCGGCGCCACCGACGGAGAGCTCGTCGCGACGCACCCGGCCGCCGGCGAGATAAACCTCAGCCTGGCTGGAGCCGAGCAAGGCGGCGACGCGCACGCTGTTGGTGAAAACCTTGGCATGCGCCCGCTCGCGCAGGTGGTTGGCGATCAGATAGGTCGTGGTGCCGACATCGAGGGCGATGGTGCGATGGGCCATCGACAGACCCGCCGCGGCGACGGCGATGCGTTCCTTGGCCTCGTTCTGGCGCCGGAGACGGGCGTCGAAGCTCGGCTCCTCGCTGTCCATCGATACCGTGGTGGTGCCGACTGCGCTCACAGCGCCGCCATGGGTGCGGATCAGCCGGCCGGCGCGTTCGAGCTCAACCAGATCGCGCCGCACCGTCATGTCGGAAACCTGGAGCTGCGCGGCGATCTCGGCGACCAGCACGGCGCCCGTCGCCCGCAGCGCGTCCAGAATGGCCGCATGCCGCATTTCCGGCAGGATGCGACCGCGGGCGGCGGCGTTCGGATCGGGCTTCGGTGCGTCAACCGGGGTTTCGGACAATCAACTTTCCTGCTGCGTGCGAGATCGCTCGAGTCTGGCTCCTTGCATAGCAGGAAAATAAACAAATTCAAACACGATGAACGACATTCTGTGCGAATATGTTGAATTCCTTAGCCGAGTGAAATTGCACAGGATTCAACGCAATTTCTCGACTGCCATTTCACTTAGTTTTTTCAAACAGTTAGATTTACGCTAGGGGTTTCCGCCTGGTCTCTCGCGCAAAAATTAAACACGATCGACCAAAAAAGATCCTTGAGGCGTTTGAATTTGTGCGCATACAATCGCGCCGCTTACGCTGGAAGATGTCGGCCTCGTGCCGGCAAATTGCGGAGGGCGGAACGGGAGCCGCAAGGCTCTCACCCTACGAGGGACGATAATGGCATCCATCGAGCTCGATCGAGTATCCAAGATCTACGCCAACGGCGCCTATGGTGTGCGCGACGTCGATCTGAAGATCGAGGACGGCGAATTCGTGATTTTCCTGGGCCCCTCCGGCTGCGGAAAATCCACCACGCTCCGCATGATCGCAGGCCTCGAAAGCATGTCGGCGGGCGATCTCCGGATCGGCGGCCGCAGCGTCAACAACGTCGCCCCGCGCGACCGCAATGTCGCCGTGGTGTTCCAGAGCTACGCGCTCTATCCGCACATGTCGGTCTGGCACAACATGGCCTTCGGCCTGAAGATGCGCGGCGTCGCCCTCTCCGAGATCGACGCCAAGGTTGCCAAGGCTGCCGATCTTCTCGGCCTCAACCATCTTCTGCAGCGCAAGCCCGGCGCGCTTTCCGGCGGCCAGCGCCAGCGCGTGGCGCTCGGCCGCGCCATCGTGCGCGAACCGGAAGCCTTCCTGCTCGACGAACCGCTTTCCAACCTCGATGCACAGCTTCGCGCCGAGATGCGACTTGAACTGGTCAAGCTGCATCGCCGACTTGGCCGCACCATCGTGCATGTGACGCATGATCAGGTCGAAGCGATGACCATGGGCGACCGTATCTGCATCATGCGCGAAGGGCGGATGATCCAGACCGGCCGGCCGCTCGACGTCTACGCCAATCCCGCCGACACCTTCGTAGCGCGCTTCCTGGCGACGCCGCCGATGAATCTGATCCCCGCGCAGCTCGAGCATGAGGGCGAGAAGCTGGTGGTGCGGATCGATTCCGAGACCAGCGTCACCGTCCCCGACAAGCACTATCTGCCCTATGTCCAGAAGGCAGGCGGGCCAATCACCGCCGGCATCCGCGCCGAGGATATCTACGAGACCCAGGACCGGCCCGATTGGCAGCGCATTCGCGTCAAGGTCGTCGCGGTGGAAGCGCTGGGCGCGGAAAACATCCTGATCGGCCAACTCGGTCGCGACAAGCCGATTGAAATCCAGGCGCGGCTCGGCCGGCATGTCTTCGCGCCGGTGGACTCGATGATCGACCTCTATGTCGATGTCGAGCCGATGCATCTCTTCGATTCAGAAACCGGCAAGGCGGTCGCGCGACCGCCTCTGCCGGTCGGTCGCTAAGGCGAGGGTTCCATGCGCAAGTTCGGCCTGCATTTCGGTTTGATTCTGGCATGCGTGGTCGTGCTGCTGCCGCCGCTTTGGGCGCTGCGCACCAGCCTGGTGCCGGAATCCATGTCCTACAGCACGGAGATCTTCCCGGCCTTCACGCTGGACAACTATACCGGCCTGTTCGCCAAGAACCGGTTTGGCACCTTCTATGTAAACAGCCTGATCGCGGCGCTCGGCTCGGTCATCGTGGCCCTCCCCTTCGCCGCCTGCACCGGCTACGCCTTCGCCCGCTTTCGCACCGGCGGGCGCTTCGCCCGGTTCGCGGTGCTGGCGACCCAGATGCTGCCTCCCGTGGCCCTGGTGCTTCCCGCCTTCGCGCTGCTGCGCGGCGCCGGCCTGACCAATTCGCTGCCCGGCCTTATCCTCGTCTATTCCGCGCTCAACCTGCCGTTCCTGACCTGGATCCTGATGGGATTCTTCGAAGGCGTGCCGGTCGACATGGAATGGGCGGCGATGACCGATGGCGCGACCGCCTGGGGCGCGTTCTGGCGGATTGTCCTTCCGATCTCGCTGCCTGGCCTTGCCGCGGCGGGCGTGCTCGGCTTCATTCTCTCGTGGAACGAGTTCCTGTTTGCCCTCGTCTTGAGCGGGCCGCAGACCGCCACGATACCTGTTTCGCTGGCTGCCTTGCAGACATCGAATGGCGTGCAGATTGCCAAGGTTTCGGCAGGTGTGGTGCTGGCCATCCTGCCGCTCGTGATCGCTTCGCGTTTCATCCAGCGCTTCATCATTCAGGGATTGACGTTCGGCGGTGTCAAATAAGCCGCAAGGCATCGCATCGCCGGCACAATGAGGAGAAAATCATGACGCTGAAACGGATTCTACTCGCAGCCGCCGGTGTGGGCGCGCTGCTGGCGACGGCTCCGGCCTATGCCGACGACATCGTCCTGCGCGCCCTCATGGAGGATGTGCCGGAGACCCAGATCATTGAGACGATGCTGCCCGACTTCGAGAAGGAGACCGGTATCAAGGTCGAGTTCGAGAAGATCGGCTACCCGGACATGCACGACAAGCTCGTGTCGCAGCTGGTCTCGCCGCAGAGCTACTACAATCTGCTCGAGGTCGACTTCCTCTGGGCGGGTGAGTTTCCGGCCGCCGGCTGGCTTGCGGACCTGAAGCCGTTCATCGAAAAGTCGAACTACGATCTCTCGCCGTTCATTCCCTCGACGCTAGACCTGCTCGGCCGCACGCCGGACAGCCTGCAGATCCTGCCCATGTACAATTACTCGATGGGCCTGATCTATCGGAAGGACCTGCTGGCCGATCCGAAGTTGCAGGAAGCGTTCAAGAAGGCGACCGGCAAGGACCTCGCGGTTCCCAAGACGCTCGCCGACTATGTCGAGATCTCCAAGTTCATGAAGGCCAATGCCGACGTGGCGGGCGCTGCCATGCAGGGCCAGCGCGGCGACCCGAACAGCATGGAATTCTCCAACTACCTGTTCTCGGCCGGCGGCAGCTATCTCGGCGACGGCAAGAAGGTCACGCTCGACAGCCCCGAGGGCAAGGTCGCGCTCGACCTCTATGTCGACAACATCAAGAACGGTGCGCAGCAGGGCGCGCTTTCCGCCAATCTCGACGACACGCTGCGCCTGATGTGCAGCGGCAAGGCGTTCAGCATGGTCACCTATTGGTGGATGCTGCCGCAGATCGACAATGCGGAGAAGTGCCCTGACGTGGCCGGCAAGGTCGCGCTCACCACCATGCCGGGCGGGCATGGCGAAAGCGGCGGCTGGGGCTGGGGCATTCCCAAGAATGTCAGCCCGGAAGAGCAGGAAGCCGCCTGGAAGTTCATCCAGTGGGTGCAGAGCAAGGACGTCTCGATCGCCCGCGCCCTGCAGGGCCACGCGCCCGTCCGCTCCGACGTCTACACGGACGCCAAGGTGCTCGAGAAGTACCCCTACTACAAGGAAGGCCAGGAGATCGTCGCGACCGGCAAGTCGTTCCCGATCTTCGCCTATTCCGCCCAGTATGAGGACGTGCTCGGCACGCATCTCTCGCAGGCCGGCGGCGGCGAGGCGACCACCGAGGACGCTCTGAAGGGCGCGGCCAAGGGCCTCGAGGAACTGCTGGCCAAGTAAGGCCCGGCAACCGGCACTTCGCCGTCACCACACAATGCGGGAGCGCGGCGCCAAGCTGCGCTTCCGTCGCCGGACAACCGGAAACGCTGCGCCGCGCGCTCGACAAGCAGAAACATCGGACGGGACCTCATGACAGGCTGGATGAACTGGGCGCATCGGGAAGCGCGGACGGGATGGGCCTTCGCCTCACCCGGACTGATCCTGCTCGCCATCGTCATGGGCTTTCCGCTGCTCTATGCCTGCGTGCTTTCGGTCTCGTCCTATACGCTGCTGAAGCCTGCGATCCTGCCGATCGTCGGTGCCGATAATTTCGCCACCATGATGGGAAGCGACCGCTTCTGGAACGCGACCTGGCTGACTGTGAAATATTCGGTCATCACCGTTACCGGCGAATTCGTCATCGGCCTTGGCATCGCGCTGATGCTGAACCGGGTCGTTCGTACCAAGCCCTATTACTTCGCCATTCTCACGATCCCGATGGCGATGTCGCCGGTCAGCGTCGCGCTGATCTGGCGCATGCTGCTGCAGCCCAATCTCGGCATCGTCAATCACCTGATGGAAACAATCGGCCTGCCGCGCCTCGACTGGCTGGGCTCGCCAAGCCTGGCGCTCTGGACCATGGCCGGCATCGACATCTGGCAGCAGATGTCCTTCGTCGTGCTGATCCTGGCGGCCGGCCTCGCCTCGCTGCCCCGCGAGCCCTATGAGGCGGCCGAAGTCGATGGCGCGCTTGGCTGGCAGCAATTCTGGTTCATCACCCTGCCGATGCTGCGCCCGGTCGCGGCGATCACGGTGATCATCCAGCTGATCAATGAATTCCGCACCTACGACCTGCCCTATGTGCTGACCAAGGGCGGCCCCGGCACTTCGACCGAAGTGCTGAGCTTCTTCGCCTACCGCCAGGCGTTCCTCGGTCTCTCGATCAATGAGGGCGCGGCGGCTGCCTTCGTTCTACTGGTGATCGTGCTGGCGATGACGGTGGTGTTCTTCGCCCTGCTGGAGCGCCAGTCGAAGCCGTAGCGACAGCTCCAGCATCGGCCAAAAGAGGCGGCGATCCTACGATCGCCGCCTTTTGCTTTTTCCGACCCCGATCGCCGCTAAGAAGCCTTGCGAAGCGGCGTCTTCAGGAATTGCCGGTTGACGCAATTGGTGAGCCGCCCCTCGTTCAGATAAGCGAGGATGCACTCGACCGCCTTGCGCTGCATGTCCTTCATCGAGGCCGGGCTGTAGAAGGCGGCATGCGGGCTCAACACGAGCCGGCCGTCGATCCAGGCCTCCCGGGCGCCCCAGGCAGCGATCAACGGGTGGTTGCGATCCGCCGGCTCTTTCGGCAGCACGTCGAGCCCGGCACCAGCAACGCGACCGTCCCGAAGGGCTTCCGTGAGGTCGTCGAGGTTGACGATCGGTCCGCGCGCCGTGTTGATCAGGATCAGCCCCGGCTTGGCCGCCGCGAAAGCCCCGGCGTCGATAAACCCATGGGTCTCCGCGCTAAGCGGGGCATGGACGGACAGCACGTCGCTGATCGACATCAACTCATGCAGGCTGTGCACGCGCTCATAGCCGGTCGCGAGCTCGACGCCGTTCGAAAGATGCGGATCGTAGAAGACGACGCGCATGTCGAAGGCGGCCGCCCGCCGAGCCGCGGCAAGACCGATGCGGCCAAGGCCCACCACGCCGAACGTCGCGCCGCGCAACCGCCGGACCAGCGGCGCGCGCGAGAAACTCCAGCCATTCGCCGGATCGCTGTTGAGCAGCCGATCATAGGTCTCGGTGCCACGCGTAAGCGCCAGCATCAGCGCGATGGCATGGTCGGCCACCTCGGTGGTGCCATAGTCCGGCACGTTGCAGACCGGAATGCCGCGCGCGCCCCAGCCTTCGAGATCGAGATTGTCGTAGCCGACGCCCTCGCGGACGACGATCTTCACGCTGGAAAAGTCATCGAGATCCGCCGGCACCGGCAGCGTCGCCGAGCAGTTGATCAGCGCATCCGCGGCGGCGCTGCGCTCGCGCGCCAGCCGGTAATCCGGACTCGTCTGGGTCGGGTCGATATCGAAGTCCACGCTGGAGCCGAACAGGCGTGCGAGTTCCTCGTTTTCGGGCGGATACCAATTGGCCTTCAGAATGCGCATAGTGCTCCTCACCGTTTTTGGCCCACCTTCATGCTGGCCTTGGCCAGATTGTTAACAGTAGACTTCATCGATGAGCAAGAGCCCTGTGACCCCTGCCCTGGAGCGGCGCGAACGTCGCGTCTTGACCGACGATGTCGCGGATTCGATCCGTGAAGCCATTCTGAGCGGCCGCATCAAGGGGGGCGAGCGGCTGATCGAGGACGAACTGGCAGAAAGCCTGAAGGTGAGCCGGGGGCCGATCCGGGCCGCGATTTTCCGGCTCCAGCAGGAAGGGCTGGTGGTGCATGAGACGCATCGCGGCGCGACGGTCGCCCGCGTGTCGGCTGAGGATGCGGAGGAGATCTACACCTTGCGCCGCGCCCTGGAAGGGCTGGCGATGGAGAATGCCTGCCTGAAAGCGACCGAAGCCGACCTGGCGCCCCTCGACGCGATTCTGCTGCTTTTCCAGTCAGTTCCGCGTGCCAGCATGACGCGCCGCCGGGTTGCCGAACTCGACATCGACTTTCATGACGCCCTGTTCCGCGCCGCGCATCACGGCCGGCTCTATCGCGCCTGGGAAGCGCTCCGCTCGCAGATATTCGTCTTCCTGCTGCTGCGCGACGGCCTGCCCGACGACTATCTGACCTCGTGGTATCGTGATCATGCCGATTTGCTGCAGAAGGTGCGCGAGGGGGACGTGGCCAAGGCCGTCACAGCTATCGACGAACATATTCAGGGCGCCTATGCGCGCCTCAAGGAACATCTCCAGCAGGATGTTCCGGCCTGAAAAGGCTGGGCGGAAGGCGCGAGCCGTCAGGGCAACATTGTTAACAATGCGGGTGACGAGGTCAGGCGGGTGCGTTAGCCCCGCCTGACCCGGAGCAGATTACGCGTTGGCGAAGCTCTCGCGGAACATCAGGTTCAGTTCCGCCACTACCGAGGCCGCGGGTTCGCCGGCCTTCAGCGCGACGTTGATGCGCTTCGCGGCCGCGTCCTGGAACTCCATGTAGCCATTATGGCGGGGGCGCAGCCAGGCGCCTTCCAGCGTCGGCCGCGTGTTCTCGTAGAAGCCGTGCGTCGGCGCATTGACGGCGGGATCTTCCCAGGCCGTTGCATGACCGGGCTGGCCGCCACTCGAGGCATAGAGACCGCGCTGGATATCGGCGCTGGCGAGCCAATAGGCGAGATCGATCGCCGCGTCCCGGTTCTCCGAATAAGCCGAAACGGCGATGCCAGTGCCGCCAAGCGCCGAGCCCACAGGACCGTTCGATCCCAGAACCGGCATGTCGGCGAAGGCGAGGCGATGGGGGCGGAAGCCGTCGATGGCATAGTTGACATAGCCATAGAGCAGCGGCGCCACCGCAATCTCGGAGCCTTCCGCGGCGAGCTTCTCGAACACTTCGATCGGGTCGCTGCCGAAATCGGCCATGCCGTTGGCGGCCAGGCTCTGCAGCAGCTCATAGACCCGAGCGCCTGCCTCCGGGTCGATCAGGTTGCCTTTGCCGGATACGTCACAGGGACGACCGAGATTGGCAGCGAGCGAATAGAAGCTCATCAGCGAATGCGGCGCACGGAACGGCAGCAGCGCCTTGCCGGGGCCAAGCGCCAGCACTTCGTCCCAGGTCGTCGGCGGCGTGTCGATTAGGTCGGGGCGATAGGCCAGCACCGGGGTCGCAGCGTCGATCGGGAATGCCCACTGGTGGCCCTGCCAGGTGTAGCTCGGATAGGACTTGCCCACGGAGCCGGCGGCCATTGCCTCACGCTCTGCCTCGCGGCCGGGGACGTCCAGCGGGGCCAGGCAGCCTTCCTTGGTGATCTGGCCGACATGCGGATGATCGATGACGATCAAATCATAGGCGCGCGCCAGTTCCTCGACGGGGAAGCTCTCGAAATCCTGCAGCGAGCGCTTGTCCCATTCGACCGCGACGCCCGTCTCCTTCAGATATAGCTCGGCGCAGGCAACCATCGGATCGTAGCCGCGCGGGTGGCTCCAGGTCATGCCCTTGAGCGTGATCGGCTTGGTCATATCTCTTCCCCCTCAAAGACCGAATTCGGCCCGGATCTCTTCCGTGTGTTCGCCAATGCGCGGCGCGGCGCGCGACAGCGGCGGGCGCTTGCCGTCGACGCGTATCGGCGACCGGGTGGTAACGACGCGAACATTGTCGGCGCGTTCCACCGTCTGCAGCATGTCGAGCGCTGTGAAGCCCTCGCTCTGCAGCAGTTCCGGCCATTCCAGCACCTTGGCGCACCAGATGTCGGCGGGCTCGAGGATGGCGAGCCAATGCTCGGTCGTCTCGGTCGCGAGCTTGTCGGCAATCAGCCGCTTGATCGCATCGCGCTCGGAGAACCAGCTTTTCGGCGTGTCGCGATAGGGGTCGAGCTCCGGCATGTCGAGAAGATCGGCCAGCTTCGGAATCGGCGTCATGGCGACGGCGAGGAAGCCGTTCTTGGTCGGATAGATGCCGTAGGGCGCGGAAAGATAGGCATGCGCGCTGCGGAAACTGGCGCGGGTCGGCTTGCGGCCACCATCGTTCAGATGCGTCGTCAGCACCTCGAACTGGAAGTCGATCAGCGCTTCCATCAGGCTGGTCTCGACATGCGAGCCCTTGCCCGAGATGCCGCGCTTGACCAGCGCCGCCAAAACGCCCTGGCAAAGCGCCGCGCCGGCGAGCATGTCGGCGATGGCGAGGCCGAACGGCACCGGCCCCTGGCCCTCGTCGCCATTCAGCCAGGTGACGCCGGAGCGGGCCTGCGCCAGCAGATCCTGACCCGGGCGCGTGACCCACGGCCCCTCGTCGCCATAGCCGGTGATCGAGCCATAGACGACGTCGGGATTGATCGCCTTGATCGTCTCGTAGCCGAGGCCGAGGCGATTGATCACGCCGGGGCGGAAGTTCTGCATCACGACGTCGGCCTTGGCGAGGAGCTTCTTCAGGCTCTCGAGCTCAGCCGGGTTCTTCATGTCGACGGCGTAGCTCTCCTTGTTGCGATTGATCGCATGGAAGAGCGTGGAATCGCCGCCGATCTCGGTGTCGGTCAGGTAGAGGCGACGGCAGAGATCGCCGCCATCCGGGCGCTCGATCTTGATGACGCGGGCGCCGAGATCGAGCAGCCGCAGCGCGCAATAGGGGCCGGACAGGAACTGGCTGAGATCGACGACGAGCAGGCCGTCGAGCGGCAAATCGGATTGGGACATTCTTGGCCTATTTCTTCTCGACCTGATCGGCGAAAGCGGTGGCGTCGCGGTACCGGACGGTCTGCAAATGCTCGCAATAGAGCACCAGCTCCCCCTCGCCCTTGAACACTTCGTAGGATGCCCGGATCAAGCCCATCTCGGCGTATTTCGGACGCTTTTCGAGATTGGTACGCACCGTGTAGATGGTGTCGCCGATGAACACAGGCTTGATGAAGCGGAGCTTGTCGTAGCCATAGGAAAAGGCGTTGACGCAGTTGGTCGCGACAAGGCCGAGGCCGGCCGAGAAGACGAAGGCGCCGGCCACCAGCCGGCGGCCGAACACGCCTTCCGTCTCGGCGAATTTCTGGTCCTGGACGTAAGGGTGGATGTCGGTCACGAGCACATTGAAGAGATGCGAGTCGCTTTCGCCGATCGTGCGGCGCAGCGAGCGGATCTTCTGGCCGACCGGCCAATCCTCATACAGCCAGTTCTCCGCATTCCAGACCGGAAGGTCCGCGTGATCCCTAGGCATGTCCTTGGGATGCGTCGAACTCACGCCGACAGTCGGCGCGAAATCCTCAGTTGTCATCGTCCTCTCCGTCCCTCAATTTTCTTCATATATCAATCAACCGCTCATCTGCAAATCAAGTTTCCGCCCGCAGATCCATTGATCGATTGGATCAGATGCCTCGCCGATCAGGGCTGTTTCGGTACCGGCGTTGCCGGCTCGGCGGCCGAGCGGAACGCTGCCTCGACCAGCGCCATGGTGTGCCAGGCATCCTCGACCGAGGTAACGAGGGTTTCGTCCTCGCCGGCGGCAAAGCGCTGCAGGTTCGACATCACGCCGGCAAAGGCATGGGGGAACCAGCCGCCCGCCAACGGGACCTGCTGCCAGTCGGCGGCCGCGCCCCGAGCGGCGGTGATCCACAGCTCATCCGGCTCGCCTTCCGGATAGTTGAGCAGGAGGCCGAGCTTGACGGAGGCCGCGCCCTGGTCGCCCTCGAAGCGGAAGGTGGCATCCTGAAATTTGCGGCCAAAATCATGGTCGTGGTTGATCGACAGGGTACAACGGATATCCCCGCCGAAATCCAGGATCGCCGAAGTGCGCGTCTGCGCCAGCTCGTTGCCGGGATGGCCCAGCGTGCGGGCATGGATGCCGACCGGGTTGCCGAGCATGGCGCGGATCAGGTCGAGATAGTGGATCGAATGGACCGCGATCTCGACTCGCGACATCCCCTTCAGGAAGGGGAACAGATGCCAGGGCGTGACGAGGTTCAGATGCATCTCGACATCGACCAGACGGCCGAGCAGCCCCCTGGCCAGCGCATCGCGCACCGCCAGCATCATCGGCGAGAAGCGGAGCTGAAAATTGACCGCGGCGTTGAACTGACGCTCGCGTGCCAGCTTCAGGATCGCGGTCGCCTCGTCGAGATCGCGCCCCATCGGTTTCTGGATCAGCACGGTCGCCCCCTTGGGCAAGCGACGCATGATTTCCAGGTGGGCTGCCGGCGGCGTCGCCAGGTCGAATACCGCGTCGCGCACGGCGACCGCCTCGTCCAGCGTCCGAAGGAACGGCACGCCCCATTGCTCGGCCAGCGCCTTGGCGCGCCCGACATCGCGATCGAAGATGCCGGCGACCGGGAAGCCCGCCAGCGCATAGGCCGGAAGATGCGCGTCGTTGACGATGCCGCCGGCGCCGATGATGACGATCGGGCGCGGCGCTGTGGGCAGCGGCCAGACCTGAACAAGCGATGCGGGGTCGAAGGACGTCATGGCAATCTCATTTCCGTATGGCGGGAAACGCCTTGCTGCCCTTCTCCCATCTGCGGAGAGGGCTACGTGAAGGGCTCGCGGCGATTGATCGAAGAGCCCCGCCAATATTTCAATCGATGTGGAAGACTTCTTCCATACCGGCCCACCACTCGCCTTCCCTACGGGTATCGAGCGGCTTCTGCAGGGGCATGCAGACGGACCACCATTCCTGCGTCGTCGGATCCGCGGCCATCTTGGCGCTGTCGGCGGCGAAATCGGTGCCGTGATATTCGAAATAGGCGAAGAGCAGGTTTTCCGGCTCCTTCAGGTAGATCGAATAGTTCCTGATGTTGCAGTCAGCGATCTTGGCCAGCACGCCCGGCCAGACGTCGGCGTGCAGGCGCTTATATTCCGCAATGGCGCTCGGCTGCAGGCCGATGACATTTCCCATACGCTGCATGGTGTTTTCCTCCCGTTCAGTTTGGGTCGTTGGGTGGTGCGTGCTTCGAGACGCCCGCTGACGCGGGCTCCTCAGCATGTTGAAGGGGCGGCAGTGAGACGAACTCCACTCCCCAACATGCTAAGGTGCCGGCAACGCCGGGCCTCGAAGCACGCACGGCGCCCGCAAAGCCTAATCCAGCCGGTAAATCCGCTCGGCGTTGCGATGAAGCAGGCCGGCCTTCTCGTCGTCGCTGGCGCCGCGGATGATCTCATGCGTTGCCGCGACCCACTTGCCCAAATCGGCCGTCAGCGTGCAGACGGGCCAGTCCGAACCCCAGACGACCCGGTCCCAGCCGAAGGCGCCGATCGTATGCTCGACGAAGGGCCGAAGGTCCTCGACCGTCCAGTTGACCGGATCGGCATAGGCGATGACACCGGAGATCTTGGCAGCAACATTCGGCAGCTCGGCGATCGCCGACATGTTGGTGCGCCAGGGCTCGAAGGCCTTGTCCTTGACATCAGGCACGCCGCAATGATCGACGATGAACTGGACGTCGGGGGCCGCCTTGGCGATGGCGATGGCGATCGGGATCTGGCGCGGCAGAACGCAGAAATCGAAGCTCAATTTGTGCGCGGCGAGACGCTTGATGTTTTCCGTGAAGATCGGCCGCTGGCCAAGCTCATCCGGCGATTCATGCAGGATGCGGCGCAGGCCCCTCACCTTCGGATTGGCGGCGAGGCGCTCGAGTTGGCCGGCGAACTCCGTGCTCTCGGGCCGACAGGCGGCGATCGCGCCGATCACGCCCTGGCCAAGGCCGGTTACAAAAGCCGTCTCGGCCTCGATATCGGCCTCGGCGACATCGACCTCCATATGCAGCATGTCGGTGATGCCCGCGGCCTTTGCCTGGGGCAGGTAATCTTCGAGCGTGAAATTCCGATTGAGCTTCGGCGCGCCGCCGAGCCAGGGATAGGAAAACCGCTCCTGATGGACCAGGTGCAGGTGGGTATCGATCATCCGCATCGCACGTCTCCTCCGCCCGGGCTCTTCGGCTCCGGTTCATTCATATGTGGGTGCATCATTCACAGTGTTACGGGCCTGGCAAGGCCCGTTTCGACACGGCGGCAACCTGGATTCGTCGACTCAGGCTGCCGGTTGGACGTTCAGGCTTCGGCTTGGCCGCGGCCGAGCACATGCGACAGATCCCGGCTCGCGGCGAGCAGGATGGTCATCACCTCCTGCATGTCGGGAACATTGGGACGATCGATGCGCGGCAGGAAGGGACAGGTCAGCGCCGCCAGCGCCGTGTCGTTGGCGCCCAGCACCGGCACCGACAGGTTATAGACCGACTGCGACTGCGAACTCGCCGTCGACTCGTAGCCACGCCGGCGAATCTGCACCAGGCGCTCATCGAGATTGTCGGGCCGCCCCTTGTCCTCGGCCTGCTCCTCGCGCTCGGCTTCCATCATCGACCGCTCCTCCGGCGTCGCGAAAGCGAGCAGCACATGGCCCGAGCCGGTATTGTAAAGACTGACCCGCGCGCCCACACGAATTGAATAACTCCAATAGCTTGGCGCATCCATCTGGGCGACGACGACGATCCGGCCGCGGTCGTAGATGGCGAGGTGGCAGGCCTGTTCCGAATAGCGAGAAAACTGCCGCATCACCGGCAGCGCCTGGCTGACGAGCCGGCGGACCGGCGCGTGCTGATGGGCTAGAGCGAACAGCCGAAGGGTCAGCTCGTAGCGATCGCCATGCACGCGGGCGACATAGCTGCGCCGCACGAGGCGGTCGAGCATGCGGTAGATCTCGTTCGGAGACCGGTTCAGCGCCTTGGCGATTTCCGCCTGCGTCATGCTCTCGTCGGTCGCGGCGAGCAGCTCGAGAATGTCCAACCCCTTGTCCAGGGCAGGTGCGCGATATCGATCGTTTGCGTCGTCCAGCATGGTGCGCCTCCCCATGGGCCCCGGGCCCGGCCGTGACAAGTTAGACATTGACTCGGTCCAGTCAATTTCGCTTATATACGAATGCTCCATTCAGTGGTGGAGAATGTGGCGACCTCGAACCCACGCGGTTCGGTCGTTTTCTGGGAGGAATTCGACACATGAATTTGATGCGCGGCATTCAGGCCGCTCTGTTTTCGTGCGCGGCCCTTGGCGCGCTGACCGCTGTCGCTTCGGCTGAAGAGGCTGCCAACTGGGGTTCGTTTCCCGGCTACACCCTGAAGGTGAAGCTCATCGGCGGCACCCAGTATGAGAAGCTCTACACGCGCATTCCCGAGTGGGAAAAGGCGACGGGCGCCAAGGTCGAGATCGTTTCCTCGAAGAACCATTTCGAGCTCGACCGCGAGATCAAGCAGGACATCGCCACCGGTGCGATTACCTGGTGCGTCGGCTCCAACCACACCAGCTTCGCGCCGCAATATGGCGATATCTATGTCGACCTGAAGACGCTGATCCCGCAGGCGACGCTGGACGAATTCGTCCCCGGCACGCTCGCCTCCTCGATGGTGGACGGCCGCCTCGTGCAGCTTCCGCGCGTCACCGACGTGTCGAACCTTTACTACCTGAAGGACCTGTACGAGAACGCCGACAACAAGGCGAAGTACAAGGAAAAGTTCGGCACCGAACTCGCGCCGCCCACCACCTATGATGAGCTGAAGCAGCAGGTCATCTTCTTCGCCAATCCGCCGAACCTCTACGGCACCGCTTTCGCCGGCAAGGACGAGGGTATGACCGGCCGGTTCATGGAGATCGTGCGCGCCAATGGCGGCGACATGTTCGACGAAAACTGGAAGCCGATCTTCAATTCGAAGGCCGGCGTCGACGCCCTGCAGTGGTTCATCGACATCTACAATGCCAAGGCCGTTCCGGCCGGCACCGTCAACTACACCTGGGACGATATCGGCCAGGCCTTCGCCGCCGGCACGCTGGCGGTCGACCTCGATTGGCCCGGCTTCGCCGCCTTCTACAACGACCCGGCCAAGTCCAAGGTGGCCGGCAAGGTCGGCTTCGCCCTGTCGCCGCTCGGCACCGCCGGCAAGCGCGGCGGCTGGTCCGGCTCGCACTCCTTCTCGGTCACCGAAGCCTGTGACAACAAGCCGGCCGCGGCCAGCCTGATCACCTTCCTGACCGACTACGATTCGGAAATGCTCGAAGCCCGCGCCGGCAACCTGCCGACCCGGACCAAGGCCTTCGCCGACGTGGTCGAGGAGTTCAAGAAGAGCGACACGCCGTATATGGCCGAGATGTTCGCCGTCTGGGAAAAGTCGCTCGCCGACGCCCGCACGCCGCCGCTGGTTCCCCAGTGGATCGAAGTGTCGAACGTGATCTGGCCCGAGCTTCAGGCTGCCATCGTCGGCCAGAAGACGGCCCAGGAAGCCCTCGACACCGCCGCCAAGAAGGCCACGCAGATCATGGAAGACGCCGGCGTCCTCCAGTAGGCCGCGCGTCCCGCAGATCGACCCTCGCCCGTCCGCGGGCGGGGGTTTTTGGATCGCGCCGGCAGATAGCGCCGACGCGCTCCCCGCCTCCCCACACCAGGGGCTCGCGGCCAAGACCCGGACCTTGCGGTCCAAGCCCGTTCCAACGGCCCACGGATTCCCTTCATGCGTTTCTTCCGAAGCCGGCTCTCGCCTCCGGTCCTGCTGCTGATGCCGGCCTTCGTCATCATCACGCTGGTGGTGGCGGTGCCGCTCCTGTTCTCGCTCTACACGAGCTTCACCGGCTATCGCCTGGTGAAACCGGACTCGCTCTGGCAGTGGGTCGGCCTGCGCAATTACCAGCGGCTGCTGACGGACGTCGATTTCTGGTGGGCCTTCGGCCGCACGCTGGTCTTCCTGACGATCGCGCTCAATCTGGAACTGGTGCTGGGCCTCGGGATCGCGCTGCTGATCGACAAGCTGACCGCAGGCCAGCGCATCATCCGCACCATCATGATGTTCCCGATGATGTTCTCGCCGATCCTGGTCGGCTTCCAGTTCAAATACATCTTCAACGACAATGTCGGCCTAGTGAACAACGCCATCCAGTCGCTCGGCTGGGAAAACGTCACGATCCCCTGGCTGGTCAATCCGGTCACCGCCAACCTCGCCATCCTCATGGCGGAGGTCTGGATGTCGACGCCGATCTTCGCGATCCTGCTGCTGGCGGGCCTGATGGCCATGCCGCGCGATCCGATCGAGGCGGCGAAGGTCGACGGCTGCAATCCGTGGCAGGTCTTCCGCCACATCACGCTGCCCTACCTGATGCCCTTCGTCTACATCGCCATGGCGATCCGCTCACTCGACGTGGCGCGCGCCTATGACATGGTCAAGATCATGACCAATGGCGGCCCGGCCGGTCGCACCGAACTGCTGTGGACGCTGATCGCCCGCACCGGCTACCAGGACGCCCGCATGGGCATGGCCAATGCCATGTCCTACGCCTCGATCCTGCTGTCGGTCTATTTCACCGTCTATTTCTTCCGGAAGCTCGCCGCCGCGCGACGCACCATGGGCGGAGTCGCTTAAATGGAACGCTCCTGGCAACGCTGGCTCATCCGCCTCGCCGTCTTCATCGTCATGGCGATCATCTGCGTCCCGGGCCTTTGGATCGTGATGACGGCCTTCCGCGACAATGTCGAGGTGATGGCACGTCCCCCGGTCTGGATCCCCGAACGCTGGACGCTGGACAACTTCCGCGCGATCCTGGGCCTCTCGGATAGCCAGCAGGGCATCCCGGTCATCCGCTACTTCATGAACTCGGTCATCATCTCGGTGACGAGCACGGTCCTGGCGGTGCTGATCGGCATGATGGGCGGCTACGCCTTCGCCCGCTATCGCTTCAAGGGCAAGAACGTCGCCTTCCTCTGGCTGATGCTCTCGCGCACCGTGCCGGGCATCTCGCTGTCGCTGCCGGTGTTCATGATCTGGAGCCGGGTCGGCCTGATCGACACGGATTTCGGCGTCATCCTCGTCTACCTGGCGCTCAACATCCCGTTCACGATCTGGCTGATCGACGGCTTCTTCCGGCAGATCCCCCTGTCGCTCTCGGAAGCCGCCCAGGTCGATGGCTGCACCCGCTGGCAGGCGTTCTGGAAGATCGAATTCCCGCTCGCCAAGTCGGGCATCGCGTCGGCCGGCATCTTCGCCTTCCTGACCTCCTGGAACGAGTTCGCCCTCGCCTCCCAGCTCACCCGGACCACGGCATCGAAGACGCTGCCGGTCGGGCTGATGGATTTCACCGCACAGTTCACGGTCGACTGGACCGGCATGTGCGCCATGGCCGTGATCATCATCGTGCCGGCGCTCATCCTGACCTTCATCGTGCAGAAACACCTGATCGCCGGTCTCACCTTCGGCGGCGTCAAAGGATAATTCGATATGGCAGAGGTCAGACTCGAAAAGCTCGTCAAGAGCTACGGCAAGGTCGGCGTCGTTCACGGCATCGATCTCACCATCGCGCATAATGAGTTCGTGGTGCTGGTCGGCCCGTCGGGCTGCGGCAAGTCCACCACCCTGCGCATGATCGCCGGCCTGGAAGAAATCAGCGGCGGCACCATCTCGATCGGCGACCGCGTCGTGAACGATCTGGCGCCGCGCGAACGCAACATCTCGATGGTGTTCCAGAACTATGCGCTCTACCCGCATATGACGGTCAAGGAGAACCTCGGCTTCTCACTCAAGATCGCCAAGCAGGACGCGGCGACCATCGAGAAGCGCGTGGCGGAAGCGGCCGAAATCCTCGGCCTGACGCCGTTGCTCGAGCGCACGCCGGGCGAACTCTCCGGCGGCCAGCGCCAGCGCGTCGCCATGGGTCGCGCCATCGTGCGCCACCCGGACGTGTTCCTGTTCGACGAGCCGCTCTCCAACCTCGACGCCAAGCTGCGCGGCCAGATGCGCGTCGAAATCAAGAAGCTGCATCAAAAGGTCAAGACGACGATCGTCTACGTCACGCACGACCAGGTCGAGGCGATGACGCTGGCCGACCGCATCGTCATCATGAAGGACGGCCATATCGAGCAGGTCGGCACACCGGCCGAAGTGTTCGAACAGCCGAAGAACACCTTTGTCGCTTCCTTCATCGGCTCGCCGCCGATGAACCTGCTCGACGCGACGGTGGGGACCGATGCCGGCCGCAAGGTCGCAAGGCTCGCCGACGGCGTGACGCTCGCCCTCCCCGCCGCAGCCGCCGACAAGGTCACGGATGGCCAGGCGGTCACGGTCGGCTTCCGCGCCGAGGCGTTCTCGCCGGTCGGCTACGGCCTCTATGGCGACAATGAAGTGGCGACCATCGAGCGCACGATCATCCTGCCGGAGCCGCTCGGCACGGAAACCTTGCTTTACACCGAACTCGGCGGCAAGGAAGTTCAGGGCAAGATGCTCAACCCCCGCTTCGTCAAGCCGGGCGAGCAACTGACCTTCCATCTCGATCTCTCCCGCCTGCATGTCTTCGACAGGGCGTCGGGCAAGAGCGTGCTGGTCTAGAAGAGAGATAAGGGGAGGAACCATGGCAAAGATCGTTCGCGTCGAAGGCCTGATGGTCGACCTGAAGCCGAAGGTGAAGCGGGTCGATGCGATCCAGTCCTTCGTCAGCCAGGAAACGCCGATCATCCGCATCACCGATGCCGATGGCGCGGTCGGCACCGGCTACAGCTACACGATCGGCACCGGCGGCCCGGCCATCATGTCGCTGATCGAGAAGACGCTGGCGCCGGCCCTGATCGGCCGCGAAGCCGGCATGATCGAGCAGATCTGGCGCGATCTCCTGTTCATGACGCA
The DNA here is from genome assembly GCF_044452255.1 of Kaistia sp. UC242_56. NCBI lineage: Bacteria > Pseudomonadati > Pseudomonadota > Alphaproteobacteria > Hyphomicrobiales > Kaistiaceae > Kaistia > Kaistia sp. UC242_56. The sequence goes on along the minus strand of NZ_JBIOAN010000002.1, from coordinate 1,202,333 downwards.
TGCGACCTCGGTCGGCGCCATCACCTCGCTGGCGCTTGCCGCCATCGATACGGCGCTCTGGGACCTGAAGGCGCGCAAGGCCGACCTGCCGGTGCACATCCTGGCCGGTGGCGCACAGGAGAAGATCCGCCTCTACACCACCGAGGGCGGCTGGCTGCACCTGCCGGTCGAATCCATCATTGAGGACACGCTGCGGGCCAAGGAGAATGGCTTCGGCGGTGCCAAGATGAAGGTCGGCCGGCCGATCCACGAGGACGTCGCCCGCCTCAACGCCGTGCGCGAGGCGGTTGGCCCCGGCTTCGAGCTGTTCACCGACGCCAACCAGGCCTTCTCGGTTGACGAGGCTATCCGGCGTGCGCGCCACTACGAGGCCGCCGATATCGGCTGGCTCGAAGAGCCGCTCACGGCCGACGATGTCGACGGCCATATCCGGCTCTGCGAATCCACCTCGATTCCGATCGCGGTCGGCGAGAGCCTCTATTCCAGCCTGCATTTCCGCGACTACCTGCAGCGCCGCGCCTGCTCCATCGTCCAGGTCGACGTCGCCCGTATCGGCGGCATCACGCCTTGGCTCAAGGTCGCGCATCTGGCCGAGACGTTCAACGTCGTCGTCTGTCCGCACTTCCTCATGGAACTGCATGTCGCGCTCTGCGCCGCGGTGCCGAATGCACGCTGGGTCGAATACATCCCGCAGTTGGACAGCCTGACGACAAAGGGCATGACGATCGCGGACGGATATGCCATTCCGAGCGCCGAGGCCGGACTCGGCATCGCCTGGGACTTTGATGCCATCGGCCGCCAGACGGTCGAGGGATCGAATTTCCTGACCACATGATTTGACGACGAACCAAAGGGACGGACGACAATGGGCGGCAAGCTCGCAGGCAAGGTCGCGCTGGTCACGGCAGCGGCACAGGGTATCGGACGGGCGATCGCGGAGCAGGCAGCGGCCGAAGGCGCCATCGTCTGGGCGACCGACATAAACGAGACGGCGCTCGCCGAACTCAACGGCGTCGAGAACATCACGACGCGCAAGCTGAACGTGCTGTCCAACGACGACGTGAAGGCGCTGATCGCCGAGATCGGCACGATCGACGTGCTGTTCAACTGCGCGGGCATCGTCCATGCCGGCACGTTGGAAGAGGCTACCGAGACCGATCTCGATTTCGCCTACGACCTCAACGTCAAGTCGATGTGGCGCACGATTTCCGCTGCGCTGCCGGGCATGCTGGCGCAGAAGGACGGCTCGATCGTCAACATCTGCTCGGTCGCCGGCTCGATCAAGGGCGTGCCGAACCGTTTCGCCTATGGCGTGACCAAGGCGGCAACTGTCGGCCTGACCAAGTCGGTCGCCGCCGACTACGTCGCCAAGGGCATCCGCTGCAACGGCATCTGTCCCGGCACGGTCGAAAGCCCGTCGCTGCAGCAGCGCCTGCGCGACCAGGGCGACTATGAAGCCGCCCGCAAGGCCTTCATCGCCCGCCAGCCGATCGGCCGCATCGGACAGCCGAGCGAGATCGCAGACCTCGCCATCTACCTGGCGACCGCGACCTACACCACCGGACAGATGCACATCATCGATGGCGGCTGGGTCAACTAGGACCAGCAAGTCCTTCACGCTTCACGACGGCGGCAGGGCGTCCTCACGGCCAGCGCCCCTCCGCCGTCATCCCCGCGAAAGCGGGGATCCATCCAGCCGGAGCCTTTACGTCACTCACTCCGGCTAAATGGATCCGGAGTCTTCGCCCGGGATGACGGAGCTTTTTCCGGTACCGGCGCCGCGTATACCGCAAGAGAACCACCATGATCGTCGAGCAGTACTTCGAAGACTACGAAATCGGCTTCAGCCGCCGCACGATGGGGCGGACGATCACCGAGACCGACATCGTGCTGCATGCCGGCCAGACGGGCGATTTCTTTCCGCACCACATGGACGCCGAATGGTGCGCGACGCAGGACTTCAAGCAGCGCGTCGCCCACGGCACGCTGATCCTTTCGGTCGCAGTCGGCATGACGGCAACGACGATCAATCCGCACGCCATGTCCTATGGCTATGACAAGGTGCGGTTCGTGAAGCCCGTCTTCATCAACGACACGATCACCGTCGAAGCGAAGATCACCGAGAAGCGCGATCACCCGAAGCGCGCAACCCACGGCATCGTTTCGGAGTTGGTGACGGTCACCAAGCAGACCGGCGAGACGGTGCTCGCCTGCGAGCACATCTATCTCGTGGCGAAGCGGCCGGCCTGATCCAAAGCTTCGATTTATCGGAACCAAGCTCTTCCATCGACGTTTTACCACCATGGACACGCAAACATGGAGGAAAGAGATGGAACAGATTCATACCACCAACTCCCTGATCGGCGCGACGAAGGTCGACGGTACCGCAGTCTACAATACGCAGGGCGATCGGCTCGGTGATATTCATGACGTTATGATCGACAAGCAGAGCGGCCGTGTGGCCTATGCCATCATGTCCTTTGGCGGTTTCCTCGGCCTCGGCGAGAAGTACCATCCGCTGCCGTGGAATACCTTGAAGTATGACACGACGCAGGGCGGCTACGTCGTCGGCCTCACCAAGGAACAACTCGAAGGCGGACCCGCCTATGACGAGGGCGATGAACCCGCCTGGGGCGACCGCGACTACGAGAAGAAGGTGCATGACTATTACGGCATGCCCCCTTACTGGATGATGTGATCCGGCTTCTAAGCCGACATAAGAAAAGGCCCCGGAGCAATCCGGGGCCTTTTTTGGTTTCGGATAGCGAACTCTTTCTTCACGTCTCCCTGAGGGAAAGATGAAGGCATAGCGCCCTTTCCACCAACCTACAGCGTGATCTGCAGCTTCACGTCGTTCGGGTTGGCCGAGGCGGCACGCTCGAACGCGGCGATCGACTCTTCGAAATCGTAAGTGCCGGTGATCAGCGGCGCCAAATCGACCTTGCCGGACGCGATCAGCGCCAGGGCGCGATCAAACACGTTGGCGTAGCGGAACACCGTCTCCATCCGGACTTCCTTGGCCGAGGCCGAGACGATATCGAGCGCGATCGGCTCGACGGGCAGGCCGACAAAGACGATGCAGCCGCCTGGACGGACATAGTTGAAAATGCCGTCATAGGCGCGCGGGCTGCCCGAAGCCTCGAACACGATGTCGACGCCCCAGTTCTCCGTCTCCTCCGCGATCTTCGCCTTGAGGTCCTGCTCGCGGATATTCACCGGGATCACGCCTTCATATTGGCCGGCGATGGCGAGCTTCTCATTGACGAGATCGGAGATATAGACGCGGCTGCAACCACCGGCGAGCGCCGCCAGCGCCACCATGATGCCGATCGGTCCGGCGCCGATCACCAGCGCCGTGTCGCCCGGGACGATCTTCGCCTTGGTCGCCGCCTGCATGCCGATGGCAAAAGGCTCGACCATCGCGCCCTCGGCGAAGGAGACGTTGTCCGGCAGCTTGTAGGTGAAGGCGGCGGGGAACACGACCTGCGGCGTCAGGCAGCCATGCACGGGCGGTGTCGCCCAGAAGGTGACGCTCGGATCGACATTGTAGATGCCGAGCTTGGAAGCCTTGGAATTCAGATCGGGAACGCCCGGCTCCATGCAGACGCGGTCGCCAACCCTAAGGTTCTTCACCTCGGAGCCGATCTCCAGCACCGTGCCAGAGGCCTCGTGGCCGAGCACCATCGGCTCCTTGACGATGAACGGGCCGATCGCGCCATGGGTATAGTAGTGCACGTCCGAGCCGCAGACCCCGACCGTGTGGATGGCAATGCGAACATCGCGCGGACCGACCTCGAGCGGAAGGTCGATGTCGCGGAGTGAGAGCTTGAGCTTTTCTTCGAGAACGAGGGCACGCATGGCAGCGGATCCAGATTGGCGTCGGGACTGTCGTTTTAGCGAAGCGGCGCCCCGCCCGCTACGAGTGCGATGTCGCGGACATCACACTTCTTTGCAATTCGCGCGCGGCTAGCCTTCGCCGTCGACCACCTGGAAGCCGGCCCAGAACGGGTCGCGGTCATCCACGAAGATGGTGTTGTAGCCCGTCACCCGCGCCCAACCCTCGATCGTCGGGATGATCGCCGGCTTGCCGCCGACCGTCGTCTGGCGGGCAACGCGGCCCGTGAAGGTCGAGCCGATGATGCTCTCATGCACGAAGGCCTCGCCCCCCTGCAGCCTGCCCGTGGCGAATAGCTGGGCGACGCGGGCCGATGTGCCGGTGCCGCAGGGCGAGCGGTCGATGGCCTTGTCGCCATAAAACACGGCGTTGCGGCCGGACGAGCCCGGATTCTTCGGCTTGCCGGTCCACAACACATGGGTCAGCTTGTTCAGCGCCGGATTCTCCGGATGCACGATGCTGTGCCGCGCGTTGAAGGCTGTCCGCAGCTTGGGCGAGAGCCGGACGATATCGGACGGCTCCAGATCCGACAGGTCGGCATAATTCGGCTGCGGCTCCACGATCGCGTAGAAATTGCCGCCATAGGCGACGTCGACGGTCAGCGTGCCGATGCCCTCTACCTCGACCTCGTAGCCGCGCCCAAGCAGGAAGGACGGCACGTTGGTCAGCGTGACGCTGTCGACATAGGGGCCGTTCTGGACATAGCGCGCCTCGACAAGACCGGCCGGCGTCTCCAGCCGCAGAAGTCCCGGCGTCTTCGGCGTCACGAGGCCGTGCTCGATGATCGTCGTCACCGTGCCGATGGTGCCATGGCCGCACATCGGGAGGCAGCCGGACGTTTCGATGAACAGGATCGCGACGTCGTAATCGTCGCTTGACGGCGGATAGAGGATCGAGCCCGACATCATGTCGTGGCCGCGCGGCTCGAAGCAGAGCGACTTCCGGATCCAGTCGAACTCGGCCAGGAAATGCTGGCGCTTGTCGAACATGGTGGCGCCCTTCAGCACCGGGATCGAACCGCCGGTGACGACGCGGACCGGATTGCCGCAGGTGTGGCCATCGATGCAGACGAAGGTGTGGCGAGCCATGCTCAGAACCTTTTTGCGAAGCGCTCGGGAGAATAAGGGGCGAGGTCGATATCGGGCCGCCGGTCGGCGATCAGGCTGGCGACGAGTTCAGCCGTCGCGGCGGCCTGGGTCAAGCCATGATGGGCATGGCCAAAGGCATAGACGATGCGCGGATCGCGCGTGGCCCTGCCAATGACGGGCAGCGAATCCGGCGTCGACGGACGAAAGCCCATCCAGCGCGTGCCGCCGGAAAGCTCGGCCTCGGGCAGGAAGCGCTTCAGCTTGCCCAGTATAGCATCGACGCGGTTGAAGTTCGGAGCGGCTTCAAGCCCGGCGAACTCGACGCTGCCGCCGACGCGGTCGCCGCTGTCGAGCGGCGTGGTGACGAAGCCCTCGCCCTCGAACATCACCGGACGGGTCAGCCCCAGCCGGCCGGAGGGCAGCGTGACATTGTAGCCGCGCTCGGTATCGAGCGGCACCTTGTCGCCAAGGGATGCGGCGAGCGGCTTCGACCAGGCGCCGGTCGCCACGACGATGCGGTCATATTGTGCCAGCGTATCGAACGAAGTGCGGATCTGGACGAGATCGCCGCCGACGCGAATGTCGATCACCTCGAACTTGCGCTCCTGCGCGCCGCGGGCAATCGCTTCTTCGCCGAGAGCGCGGGTAAAATCGAGCGGATCGGACACATGGCAACCGGCCGGATAGAGCGCGCCTGCGACCGAGCGGGGCCCCAACGCCGGCTCCATCGCGCGGAGGGCCGCCGCATCGAGCGTCTCGACCGCGATGCCGAGCCCCCGCTGGCGCTCGAACAGCGGCTGCGCAGCATGAAAGCCGCGTTCGTCGGCCCAGACCGAGAGCAGGCCCTTTTCACGCAGGTGATGCGCGAGGCCAACGGCCTCCAGCCGCTTCCGCCAGGCTGGCAGAGCCCTTCCATTCAGGGCAGCGATGGCCTGCGTCGATGCCTCGATGCGAGCGGGGCGGCTGGCGCTGATGAAGCGGGCAAGCCAGGGCATCAGCGCCGGCAGATAGGCAGGCCGGATCGCCAGCGGCCCGAGCGGATCAAGCGCCCAGCGCGGCAGGTTGCGCCAGGCCTTTGGCGAGGCGAGCGGCAAGATATCCAAGTGCGCGATCCAGCCGGCATTGCCCGTCGAGGTTCCCGCCGCGATCCCCTCGCGGTCGATCAGATCGACGAGATGGCCTTCATCGAGCAGCGCATGGGCGATGGCGACGCCGATGATTCCGGATCCGATAATGCCGACGCGCATAAACTCTCCTCAAGATCCGGCCATAGTTTCAAGCTCGGCGAACGAAGCGCGGGCAATGCCTACCACCCTACCCGCTCCCCGCCCCAAGGGAATCGGGTTTCAACGTCCGTCGCGAAGCCAAACCAGCATCCCGCCCGGCTCGCGATTGGCCCAGGCAAAATAGGGAATGGCGGTGATGGTACCCGGAACCGTCTCGGCCGGCTTCGGCCGATAGAGCGTATCCTGCCAGTCGCCAGTCTGGTCGACCGTGGCCGGCACCTCGAGCGTCACGACGCCGCCGAGCAGGTCGGGCTGGTAGGCCGCCTTCGCCTCACCGGAAGCCAGCCGCATGCGCTGCGGCGGCGCGGCATTGTCGGCCTCCTCGACGCAATAGAGCACCGGCCCTCGCTTGAGCGCGACGCGGTCAGCATCCATGCCGACGTCGGGATGGGCATGCAGCGCTTCGACCGGCATGTCGAAATGTAGACGGACCTCGTCACCGGTGGCCCATTCGCGCCGGATGCCGAGATAGCCCTTTCGTGTCAGCGCCTCGACATCGACCGGAGCGCCATTGATGCTCGCGGTCGCGCCGCGGCACCAGCCGGGAATGCGCAGCCAGAGGGTTGCCGGCAGGGCAGCATCCGCCTCGATGGAGAGGCGGATATCGCCATCCCAGGGATAGGCCGTCTGCTGCGTCAGCCGCAGCGCCCGGCCCGCGACCTTCATCTCGATCGTCGAGGCGGCGTAGAGGTGGACAGCGATGTTCTCGTCGTCATGGCTCGCGACATAGCCGCCGAGCGAGGCGACGAGACGGGCGAGATTGGTCGGGCAGCAGGGGCAATAATGCCAGCGCCAGCGCCGATGCTGGCCGTGGCTTTCCAGCGGATTCTCGTAGAAATACTGGTCGCCGCCCAGCGACACGCCGGACAGCGCGCCATTGTGCAGCACCAGTTCCATGTGGTCGGCGAAGCGGCCGTCGAGGTCGATCGCCGCCATGCGATGGCCCCAGAACACCAGCGAGACGGCAGCACAGGTTTCCGCATAGGCGGTCTCGTTGGGCAGGTCGAAGGAACGGGTGAAGCCCTCGTTCTCGACGGCCGGCCCCATACCGCCGGTGACATAGAGCTGGCGGCTGGTCAGATGCCGCCAAAGCTTGTCGAGTGCTGCCTTCAGGCTGGCGTCATTGTCCTCGGCGGCGAGATCGGCCATGGCGCTGTAAAGGTACATGGCGCGGACAGCGTGGCCCACGACCTCGTCCTGCTCGCGCACCGGCTTGTGCGACTGGCTGTATTCGTAAGTGCCGAAATTGAATGGCTTGCCGCCGGGAAACTCCCTCACTTCCTCGTCGAAATAATGCGGGTTCTGCGCGCCGCGCTCATCGATGAAATAGCGCGCGAGATCGAGGAAGCGCGCCTCTCCCGTGGCGCGATAGAGCTTGACCAGGGCCAGCTCGATTTCCTCATGCGCGTCATAGCCGTGCCGCTTGCCGGGCTCGCGACCGAACACGCTGGCGATATGGTCGACGCAGCGGATCATCACATCGAGGAAGCGGCGCTTTCCCGTCGCCTCGAAATAGGCGACGGCGCCCTCGACGAGATGGCCCATCGAATACATCTCGTGCCAGTCGCGCAGATTGGTCCAGCGATTCTCGGGCGCCCGGCGGATGAACCAGCTGTTCAGATAGCCATCGGCCAGTTGCGCGTGGTCGAGCTTCTCGACCAAGAAGTCGATCTTCGCCTCGATGCCGGGATCGGGATGGGTGGCAAGGCTGTAGCTCGCCGCCTCGATCCATTTTCCGAAATCGGAATCGAAGAACATCTGCATCGACAGGCCGTATTCATTGATCGGCCGGACCAGCGGCTTGGGCGGCTGGTCGACGTCGAGCACCTCGATGAAGCCCTCCTCCTCCAGCCGCTGGAACTGGGTCGGGATCGTCGTCTCGCGGTTGACCCGCATGCGGTCGGCCCAGAAGCCTTCGGTGAAGGCGACGCGGGTATGCGGCACAGGCTTGAGGCGGCGGAAAGGAGTCGTTTCAGGCTTCGACATCGGGCGTTTCCATGCGCGATTGAGCGTTGATGACGGACTCCGCCGGCCCAATCTTTGCTGGCCGCAGCCTTTGAGAAAACCTTTGCGCAATCCGTTCCAAGCAACTTGGCTGATTTGTCGACAGACTGCACGCAGAAAATATCCGGGAGTGCGAACGAGGCGGGGTGAGCGCGTTAGGAGGTCCAAAACAAAAAAGGCCGGCAACCCATGGGGCAGCCGGCCTTGAAAATCACCCAGAAATCGATCAGGCGGGAACGCCGGTTTCCAGGCGCTTGGCGATCAGCGTGCGAAGCGCACGGAGGTCCTTGGCGAACATGCGGATGCCTTCCGAGAGCTTCTCGGTCGCCATCTGGTCCTCGTTCATCGCCCAGCGGAAGCTCTTCTCGTCCGACGCGACAGTCGGGATCTTCTCGCCGGTATTGTTCGGGTCAAGCTTGCGCACCAGCGTGCCATTGTCGGCTGCGAGCTTCTCGAGCAGGGCCGGAGCGATGGTCAGGCGGTCACAGCCGGCCAGAGCCTCTATCTCGCCGGTCGAGCGGAACGACGCGCCCATGACGACCGTCTCGATGCCGCGCTGCTTGTAGTAGCTATAGATCTGGCGAACCGAGATGACGCCCGGATCTTCTTCCGGCTCAAACGTCTTGCCCGAAGCCTTGACGTGCCAGTCGAGGATGCGGCCGACGAAGGGCGAGATCAGGAAGACGCCGGCCTCGGCGCAGGCAGCGGCCTGGGCGAGCGAGAACAGCAGGGTCAAGTTGCAGTCGATGCCTTCCTTCTGGAGGATGGCGGCGGCGCGGATGCCTTCCCAGGTCGAGGCGAGCTTGACCAGGATCTTTTCGCGGGGGACGCCGAGGGCGTCATATTCGGCGATGATCTCGCGAGCGCGTTTGACGGAAGCTTCGACGTCGAAGGAGAGATCGGCATCGACCTCGGTCGAAATGCGGCCCGGGACGAGCTTCGACATTTCGGCGCCGAAGGCGACGGCCAGACGATCGCCGACGTGGGCGGCGATGGCGTCCTGCGTGCCGCCCTGCTTGCGGCCCCAGGCGATCGCGCTCTCGATGACGTCCTTGTAGGCGGGAAGTTCGGCGGCCTTCAGCACGAGAGAGGGATTGGTCGTGCAATCCACCGGACGATAGGTCTTGATAGCGTCCAGATCGCCCGTGTCTGCAACGACCACGGTCATGGCTTTAAGCTGATCAAGTTTCGAGGTCATCCGACGCTCCTCCAGGCTGGCTGCCGCGCCTTCGCGCGCTTGTACGAGGCATATGATCATCCCGTGGGCCAAATGGAAGCGCGAAAATATCTTCGCAGCCCGAAAACGGTCGACGAAGCGCGCTTCCCACAAGCTCCGGCGTTGCAATCCCGCCCGTTAGCCGCGACGCTCGCCGGCAAAGACCCGTATCGCATCGAGGAAACGCGCTGATGTCGAAACTCTCCCTTGCCGGACCGTGGCAGCTTTCGGATGCCAAAGGCGACGCGATGGGCCCCTGCCCCATCCCCGGTGACGTGCATTCGGCGCTGTTGGCGCAGGGAAGAATCGGTTCGCCCTATACCGGCACCAACGAGGCCGACATGCAGTGGATCGGCGAAGCCGTCTGGGAGATCGCCCGCAGCTTCGAGGTGGCGGCGTCGCAGCTGTCCGATCGCTGGGCCGTGCTAGAGCTCGAATTCGTCGATACCTTCGCCGACGTGTTCATGAACGGCCAGCCGGTCGCGAGGCTCGGCTCCAGCTTCATCCGCCATCGCATCGATGTGACAGAGGCGCTAAAGCCCGGCGCCAACGAACTGCGCATTCGATTTTCGCCGGCCGGCGCTGAGGCTATCGAGCGCGCGAAGAAGCAGCCCTTCCCGATCCCGTGGAGCGTCTCCAACAATCGCGTTCCCGACCTCAACATGATCCGCAAGGCACAGTGCCATGGCGGCTGGGACTGGGGCCCTTGCCTGATGGTCACGGGCATCTATGCCGAGCCGATCCTGCATTTCTACGAGACGGTGCGGATCGAGGCGGTGCAGATCCGCCAACGCCATCATGCCGACGGCACGGTGACGGCGATCGCCGAGATCGAGTTGCTGGCGCAAGCCGACATGACGGTCCCGATGACCTTCGAGCTCGCCGGCAAGACCGTCCATGCCGAGGCCAAGGTATCGGACCAGCACGGCGGCAAGGCGTCCCTGGCGCTCGACATCGAGAGCCCGGATCTCTGGTGGCCGGCCGGCCATGGCGCGCAGCCGCTCTATGAGGCCGTGGTCACGATCCCCGGCGATACGGTTCGTCGCCATATCGGTTTCCGCACGCTCGAAGTGGTCACCGACAAGGACGAGGTCGGCGCCTCGATGTTCTTCCGCGTCAATGGCGTCGACATCTTCGCCAAGGGCGCCAACTGGATCCCGGCCGACTCCCTGCCCGCCGCGATTACGCCGGATCGGATCGAAGCGCTGCTTTCAGCGGCCGTCGAGGCCAATATGAACATGGTCCGGCTCTGGGGCGGCGGCTTCTACGAATTCGACGCCTTTTACGACGCCTGCGACCGCCTCGGCCTGCTGATCTGGCAGGACATGATGTTCTCCTGCTCGCAATATCCATCGACCCCGGATTTCCTCGCCGAGATCGATGCGGAACTGCGCTACCAGATCAAGCGCCTTTCCAGCCGCCCGTCGATCGCCATCTGGTGCGGCGACAACGAGGTGATCGGCTCGCTCAACTGGTTCGAGATCTCGCGCAACAACCGCGACCGTTATCTCGTCAATTACGACCGCTTCAACCGGGTGATCGACAAGGCGGTTCAGGATACCGATCCGGACCGCCGTTTCTGGCCGTCCTCGCCCTGCAATGGCGACATGGACTATGGCGACGCCTGGCACGACGACCGCTCGGGCGACCTGCATTTCTGGGACGTCTGGCACTCGAACAAAAATTTCGACCATTACTATACCGTGCAGCCGCGCTTCTGCTCCGAGTTTGGCTTCCAGTCCTTCCCGTCCATGACCGGCATCCGCGCCTTTGCCGGCGGCCGCGAGAACTGGAACGCCACCTCGCCGGTGATGGAATTTCATCAGCGCGACGGCGCCGGGAATTCCCGCATCATCGACACGATGGCGCGCTATTTCCGCGTGCCCTCCGGCTTCGAGAGCTTCGTCTACCTGTCGCAATTGCAGCAGGCGATGGCGATTGAGACGGCGGTGCGCTACTGGCGCAGCCTCAAGCCGCACTCGATGGGCGCGCTGTACTGGCAGTTGAACGATGTGTGGCCAGCCGTGTCGTGGTCGTCGATCGACCATTCGCTGGCGTGGAAGACGCTGCACTACCACGCCAAGCGCTTCTTCGCGCCGGTCGCGCTGGCCGCCCGCATGCTCGACGGCAAGCTCACTGTCCGCGCGATCAACGACCTGCACGAGGCGGTCGCCATGGAAACGCGGCTCCGCAGCTTCGATCTCGAGGGCACGCTGATTGCCGAGCGCCACGCCAAGGGCAGCATCCCGCCCGACCGCGCGGTCGAAGTCATGGTGATCCCGGCGCCGATCGTCCAGGATCGGTTCTATGTCATCGACGCCATCGTCGACGGCGTCGCGTCGCCGGAGCGTCAGATCGTGGTTTTCCCGGATGTGCCCAAGCGCTTCGAGCTGCCCGATACCACGGTTTCGGTTCAGGATGTTGGCGCGGGCCGCTTCCTGCTTTCGGCCGATGCGCCCGCCTTCCACGTTCGCGCCGAGGCGGAAGGCATTCCGGGCCATTTCGACGATGCCAGCTTCCTGCTTCTGCCGGGCGAACCTCGCATCGTCACCTTCAAGCCCGAAGCCGGCCATGCCTTGCCGAAGGCAGCGGAGCTCACGGTGCACCATCTTGGCGCGACCTATCGCTGAGCACGCAGCAAGGCGCATCAACGAAAAACGGCGCGGAGAGATCCGCGCCGTTTCCGCTTAGAAGCTAGGGCTTAGCGATACCAGCCGCCCGGGGCATAGACCCAGCGGCCGCCGCGCCAGACCCAGTCCGGCCGGCGATAGCGATAGCCCGGACGCGCCGGGACCCAGCCGCCGCTCATCCAAACATAGCGACCGCGGCGCCACTGCCAGTGGCCGGGCACCCAGACAAAGCCACGGCGCGGCGGGGGAACGCGTTCGCGACGCGGCGGCGGGGGCCGACGATCTGGATTGGGACCCCACTGCTGCGCCTCGGCCTCGCCGGGCGCCACCGATGCCAAAGGTGCGGCGACAGCCGCAGCCAGCAACCCGGTCAACAGAGAACGTCGAGAAAGCATTGTCTTCCATCCCATCAAAATTGAGGACGCGCGAACACGTCCGAAGCCACCCGCATAGGCTTCAACGCAGCAGGCAAACATTTCCGTTGCCCGCGATTGCAAAAAATCACAAACGGTAGCCGTTGCGGTCGAGGAAGAGTTTCAGCCGGTCCGGAAACTTCAACAATTTCCGGTCTTTCGCCGCGCAGCTGTCGATGTCGCCGCCCGTCAGGCAAGTCTCCTCGCCGGGGTCCGTAGCCAGGTTCCAGTGCTTCTGCAACTGCTTGAACGCCTGCTCACCCTCGCCGGCGCGAATGCTCGCCGCGACCCATCCCGCGAGAAAGCCCGGGGACTTCCAGCGCTCGACCGGATCGGAGTCGCTCTCGAGCTGGCGCAGCCAGTCGCGATGGGCCTTGGCGAAACGCGGCTCGGTGGTGACGTCGACGAGCTTGCCGTCGCGCACCGACTTGATGACGAGCGGCGCGGCGCTGCAGGCATAGCAGTCGAACGTGTACAGGAAGGCGTTGTCGACCGTGACGATCTCGGCTTCGCCGTCGTCGTTGAGATCCTGGAGGTAGTCGCCATCGCCGTCGAACGAGCCGATCGGGACTGCGACCCAGCCCTTGTCGGTTTCGGTCGCGACCACGACTTCGGAGCAGCAATGCGCGCCGCCTGTATAGCTGCTGAAATAGACTTCCTTGCTCTTGTTGGTCGGGTCGATGTCCACGATCGACGCGCTCATCGTCGGCACGGCCATGCCCGAGGCGGTACCGACATGCTCCAGCACCATCTTGCCGCCAACGCTGACCTGCAGGACAGGAACGTCATCATCCGGATCGATCTTCGGCCGCCGCTCCTGGAAAATACGCGCCGTGATGCCCGAATCGGTGATGGTCGCGTCCTTCGCGCCCTCGGCTAATTCGGCCGTCGGGAAAAGCGGCTTGTCGTCCTCGCCCTCGGACTGCGCGAAGAGCGCCGTCGACGACGCCGTGATCAGGGCCGCCATCGCCATGCCGGCAAGGCCCGTCTTCCAGAGAATTGATCCGCTGCGCAATTTTTCCGTCCCTAGAATGGCCCCGTTACAGCAGTCTAGCGACACCGGCTTTCGCCGAACAGAAGTTGATGCCACCATCCCCTCTTTCGCGATCCCGATTACCGGCCGCGGAATCGAATGGCCCCGCCTCTCGCAAGGATCTCCTGCATGCCCGACGTCATCCCCTCCCGCACCGGTGGCCGACTCATTGTCGAGGCGCTGGAGGCCAATGGCGTCGAACGCGTATTCTGCGTCCCCGGCGAGAGCTATCTGGCCGTTCTCGACGCGCTGCATGATTCGGCGATTCCCGTGACGGTGGCACGGCATGAGGGCGGCGCTGCGATGATGGCCGAAGCCTGGGGCAAGCTCGCCGGCAAGCCCGGCATCTGCTTCGTCACGCGCGGACCGGGCGCAACCAACGCCGCCGCCGGCCTGCATGTCGCCATGCAGGACTCGACGCCGATGATCCTCTTCGTCGGCCAGGTTGGCCGCTCCATGCGCGAGCGCGAGGCGTTCCAGGAGATCGACTACCGGAAGATGTTCGGCGACGTGGTCAAATGGGTGGCCGAGATCGATGAAGCCGAGCGCATTCCGGAATTCCTCTCCCGCGCCTTCCAGGTGGCGACGTCCGGCCGGCCCGGGCCTGTCGTGCTGGCGCTGCCGGAGGACATGCTGCGCGAGAAGGCCGCCGTCGCCTCCGTCGGCGCGTCCGAGCCGATCGAGACCTATCCCGGCCTGACCCAGACCGCGCAATTGCAGAAGATGCTCTGGAAAGCAGACCGGCCGCTGCTGGTGCTGGGCGGCTCGCGCTGGAGCGACGCGGCGATCGCCTCGATGCAGCGCTTCGCCGAACGCTTCGATCTGCCGGTCGGCGTATCGCTGCGCCGGCAGGGCCTGTTCGACCACGAGCATCCCAATTTCGCCGGCGAGGTCGGCATCGCGATCAACCCCGCGCTCGCCAAGCGAGTGAAGGAAGCCGATCTGCTGATCCTGGTCGGCGGCCGGATGAGCGAGATGCCCTCCTCCGGCTACACGCTGCTCAATATTCCGCAGCCAAAGCAGACGCTCGTGCATGTACATGGCGGTGCAGACGAACTCGGCCGCGTCTATCGCCCGACGCTTGCCATCAACGCGACGCCGAACGGCTTTGCCGCCCAGCTCGAGGCGGTGCATCCGCCGGCCACCATTCCCTGGAGCGCCGAGACGCGCGCCGCCAACGAATCCTTATCGCGCCTGGTCGGACCCGAAGCCGCGCAATGTCGGCGGCGTCGAGATGGGCGCCGTGATGCGGACGCTTCGGGACCATCTGGACAAGGATGCGATCCTCACCAACGGCGCCGGCAACTATGCCAACTGGGTGCATCGCTATCACCGCTTCCGCGGATCGAAGACGCAATTGGCGCCGACCTCCGGCTCGATGGGCTATGGCCTGCCGGCAGCCGTCGCCGCCAAGCTGCGCTATCCCGAACGCACCGTGATCGCCTTTGCGGGCGACGGCTGCTTCCAGATGACGAGCAACGAATTCGGCACTGCGGTGCAGGAGGGCGCGGCGATTATCGTAATCGTCGTCGACAACGGCATGTATGGCACCATTCGCGCGCACCAGGAGCGCAGCTACCCCGACCGGATCGAAGCGACGAAGCTGGTCAATCCGGATTTCGCAGCTCTTGCCCGCGCCTATGGCGGCCATGGCGAAACGGTAGAGCGTACCGAGGATTTCTGGGCCGCCTTCGAACGTTCCCAGACGAGCGGCAAGCCCGCCATCCTGCATGTGAAGGTCGACCCGCAGGCCATCTCTCCGTCCTCGACCATCGACGAGATCAAGGGCAAGAGCCTGAAGGGCTAGCCCGGCGGCTTTCGGCGCTCGCGCGTTCCGGCGCGGGCCAGAAGCGCGACCGGCAGCATGCCGACGAGGACGATGACCAGCGCCGCCACCGCGCCATCCTCATAGGTGCCGCGCGCCGCCTCGCCATAGACATAGGTCGCGAGCGTCTCGAAATTGAACGGGCGCAGCAGCAGCGTCGCCGGCAATTCCTTCATGCAGTCGACGAAGACCAGCAGGCCGGCCGCGGCGAGCGCCGGCGAAAGCAGCGGCATGTGGATGCCGCCGGAGATCCGGGCCGTGCCGGCGCCGAGACTGCGCGCCGCCATGTCGATCGAGGGGGCGATGCGGGTGAAGCCGGATTCGATGCCGCCGATCGAAATCGCCTGGAAACGCAGGCAATAGGCCAGCACCAGCGCGGCGCCGGAACTCATCAGGATCAAACCCGGCGACCGGCCCCAAACACTCTTCACCGCGTCGGCGATCCAGTTGTCGAGGCCGGCGATCGGCACCAGCAGGCCGACGGCCAGCACCGTGCCCGGAATGGCATAGCCGATGCCGGCGAGGCGGATCATGCCATGCAGCGACTTTCGCCGGGACATCCGGCCGGCCGTAGCGAGGAACAGGCCGACGGCCAGGGTGAGGAGAGCGGCGATCGCGGCGAAGAAGACGCTGTTGCCGGTCCAGACCCAGAGATCGGGCGGCAAGCCGCCCAGCCGGATGCGGCGCACAGCCGAGACGACCAGATAGCTTGCCGGCACCACGAAGCCGAGCAGGATCGGCAGCGCGCAGGCGAGCGTCGCCGACAGCGCCGAGACGCCCGAAAGCGTCTGCGCCATAGCCGGCGTGTTGCCGCGCGGGCCTGAATAATTCATGCCGCTCCGCCCGAGCCGCTCGAGCAGCACCAGCGCAAAGACGATCGCCAGCATGACGAGCGCAATCTGTGCCGCACCTTCGATCGACGAGCGCGTTACCCAGGTGGTGTAGATCGCGACCGTCAGCGTGCGGACGCCGAGGAATTCCGACGCGCCGATGTCGTTCAGCGCTTCCATCAGCGCCAGGCTGACGCCAACCGCCACAGCCGGACGCGCCAAGGGCAAGGCGACAGTGCGAAAGGCGCGGAAGCGGCCCGCGCCCAGCGTGCGCGAGGCTTCCAGCATCGACGCCGACTGCATAACGAACAGCGCCCGGACCGGCAGGTAGACATAGGGATAGAGGATCAGGCCGAGCAGCAGGATCGCGCCGCCGAGCGAGCGGATTTCTGGAAACGGCAGGCCGCGCGGATCGCTGATGCCGAACAGGTTGCGCAACCCCGTCTGCAGGGGGCCGACCGGATGCACGACGTCGAGATAGGCGAAGGCCATGACGTAGCTCGGCACCGAAAGCGGCAACAGCAGCGCCCACTCAAACAGCCGCCGGCCGGGAAAGCGATAGGCCGTCACCAGCCAGGCAGTGCCGATGCCCAGAATGGTGACCAGGATGCCGACGCCAAGAAGCAGAAGCGCGGTCGTGCGCGCCGCGACGGGCAGGACATTGGCGATCAGATGCGGCCAGAGTTCGCCGGAGCCGCGCGAGGCAAAGAAGACGAGGCCGCCGATGGGCGCCAAGGCCAGAAGGGCAACCAGGGCCGAGCCGATGACCCAGGCTCGATCCGAGCGCGTTGGCGCTGCCTGCATCGATGGCGCGGGAAGAACGGAATCACTCATGCCCCGGGGCTTCCGGGGCATGAGGTGTTTCGTGTCGAGCCGAGTGGCCTAAGCATGCGGAGGATCAGCCGTCGAAGCCTACCACGTCGACCAGTTCGCTGGCCTGCTTGCGCTGCTTGGCGACATCCGTCAGCGGCAGCGGGTCGACCGTCAGCGTGCCGAGCTCGGCGATGATCGGGTCGGGCGCGACGCCGGCGCGGACGGGATATTCGAAATTCGCCTTGGCGTAGATTTCCTGAGCTTCCTGCGAAGCGAGGAATTCCAGCAGCTTGACGGCGTTTTCCTTGTTCGGGGCGTTCTTGGCGACAGCCGCGCCCGAGACGTTCACGTGGGTTCCGGCCTTGTCCTTGAAGGTCGGCAGGATGACGCGAATCGCGTTGCCCCATTCGACCTGCTCCGGGCCGCCCTTGCCGGACCGCATCAGGCCGACATAGTAGGAATTGGCAATGCCGATGTCGCAGAGATTGGCGAGGATGTCGCGCGCCACGTCGCGGTCGCCACCACCGGCCCTGCGGGCCAGGTTGTCCTTGACACCCGTCAGCCAGGTCTTGGTGGCCTCGGCGCCGCCCTTGGCAATCACTGCGGCGATCAGCGAGGTGTTGTACGGATGCTGGCCCGAACGGATGCAGACCTTGCCCTTGAAGCGCGGGTCGGCGAGATCCTCATAGGTCAGCGTCTCGTCCTTGACCCGATCCTTCGAGGCATAGATGACGCGGGCGCGCATCGACAGGCCGAACCACTGGCCGTTCGGGTCGCGCAGATTGGCGGGGATCGCCTCTTCCAGCACGGCCGACTGGATCGGCTGGGTCAGGCCGCGGTCGGAAAGCTCGATCAGATTGCCGAAATCGACGACGGACAGCACGTCAGCCGGCGAATTGGCGCCTTCGGTAGCGACGCGTTCGGCGAGGCCTTCCTTGACGAAGATCACATTGGCCTTGATGCCCGTCTCCTTGGAGAACGTCTCCAGCAGCGGCTGGATCAGGCCCGGCTCGCGAGTCGTGTAGACATTCACTTCGCCGGCAGCGGAGGCGGCAAGCGTTGTGGTCGCCAGCAGCGCAGCGGCAGCGGCGCCCTGGATCAGGCGGGTCAGGCTAAGCATAGTGAACTCCGTTCATAGAGGGGGCGGAACCCTGGTCGCCGTCGATGTCCGGCAACTTCTGCCGGCTCCATCCCATCATCGCGAATAGAGGTCAACCGGCAGCCCACGATTTAATCTATAGATTAGACCCGTTCTAATATGGAATGAATCTAGACTAAGGGAGTTTCTCTTGACGAGACAAGCATACGCTCCAGGACCCCATCCAAAACCCTTCCAGTCACGATTTCGTGAACTGTGTATTGCAAACTATACACGGGGTCCCGGCGCGTTGGCAGTCCAGTCGCCGGCCACGGCCTGCACCAGCGCCAGCGCCGCCACGGCGGCGGTGTCAGCCCGCAGGATGCGGGGGCCGAGCGGGATGGCGGTCACGAAGGGCAGCGCGTGCAGCGCCTCGCGCTCTTCCGGCGAAAAGCCGCCTTCTGGTCCGATCAGCACGGCAAGTGGCCCCTTGGGCAGGCCCCGCAGAATCGAAACCGGGTCCGCGCCGGTCTCATCCTCGTCGCAGAAGATGATGCGCCGGTCCGGTTCGTCCTTCGGCCAGCGCGCGAGCAAGGCCGTGAGTTGCTCCGGCGCTTCGATCTCGGGAATCGACAGCACGCCGCATTGTTCCGCCGCCTCGATGGCGTTGGCGCGCAGCCGCTCGTCGTTCAGCCGCGCCACCTGGGTTCTCCGGGTGATGACGGGGCGAATGTGGCCGACCCCCATCTCGACGGCCTTCTGCACCATGTAGTCGAGCCGCGCCTGCTTGATCGGCGCGAACAGATACATGAGCGGCGATGCCGGCGTCTGTTCGCGCGACAGAGCATCCGCCGTCAGCGCCGCCCCCTTGCGACCGGCCTCGGCGAGGGTCGCCTGCCATTCGCCGTCGCGGCCATTGAAGATCAGCACCGGGTCGCCCTCGCGCATGCGCAGCACATTGACCAGATAGTTGGTCTGCCCCTTGTCCATGACGATGCGGGCGCCCCCGTTGAGCGGGGCGTCGATGAACAGGCGTTGGGTGGTGAAATCATAGCGCGACATCCGCTTCGATTACGCAAAGCATGGCTGCGCCGCAAGGTGGCGCGGCGGCCCGGCTTGACCGGCGCGGATCGCGGGGGCATTCAGGACCGACAGCCCCCACCGCGTTCGCGCGGAATCAAGCAAGGCCGCGACCGACTTGACCGATCCCGTCCATAACGCCGGCGAATACTCCGTCTCCGAAATCTCGATGGCGCTGAAGCGCACCGTCGAGGACGCTTTCGGCTTCGTGCGCGTGCGCGGCGAGATTTCCGGCTATCGCGGCCCGCATTCCTCGGGCCACGCCTATTTCGCGCTCAAGGACGACCGCTCGAAGATCGAGGCGGTGATCTGGAAGGGCAATTTCGGCAAGCTGCGCTTCCGTCCCGAAGAGGGCATGGAAGTCATCGCCACCGGCAAGCTGACCACCTTTCCGGGCTCCTCCAAATACCAGATCGTCATCGAGGCACTGGAGCCAGCCGGCGTCGGCGCGCTGATGGCGCTGCTCGAGGAGCGCCGGCGCAAGCTGGCCGCCGAAGGGCTGTTCGACTCGAACCGCAAGAAGCCGATCCCCTATCTGCCACGCGTCATCGGCGTCGTGACGTCCCCGACCGGCGCGGTCATCCGCGACATCCTGCATCGTCTCGCCGACCGCTTCCCGGTGCGGGTGCTGGTCTGGCCGGTTCGCGTGCAGGGGGAAACCTCGGCCGCCGAAGTGGCCGCGGCAATCGCGGGCTTCAACGCGCTTGCCACCGGCGGCGCGATCCCACGACCCGACGTCTTGATCGTTGCGCGCGGTGGCGGCAGCCTGGAAGACCTCTGGGGCTTCAACGAGGAAATCGTCGTGCGCGCCGTCGCGGCTTCGACGATCCCGCTGATCTCGGCCGTGGGCCACGAGACCGACACGACGTTGATCGACTTCGCTTCCGATCTCCGGGCGCCGACGCCGACGGGCGCTGCCGAAATGGCGGTGCCGGTGCGCTCGGACTTGGTCGGCACCGTCGGCGATCTCGGCCGCCGGCTCGATGGCGCAATGCTGCGGCTGGTCGAAGGCCGCCGCCACGAGCTGCGCGCCGCGACCCGCGCCCTGCCTCGCCTCGATGACCTGCTCGCCATTCCGCGCCGCTCTTTCGACGAACTTGCCGCCCGCATCGGCCGCGCGCTCGGCGCCAATACGCTGGCGCATCGCGGCCGGCTCGAACGCACCGCCGGACGACTGTCGCTGTCATCTCTCGACCGCCTGACCCTTCGCGCGCACGACCGGCTGAACGCGCTTGGCGAACGGCAGGGCCGCGCGCTTGAGGTTCACGCCGAACGCAAGCGCGCGGATTTCGCTCGCATCGCCGGCCGGTTGCGCATCGAGCCGATCGCGCAGCGTGTTGCCCGCGGCGGCGTGCAGATTGCCGAGATCGAACGCCGGGGCGATCGCGCCTTTATCCGCATCGTCGAGAAGAACCGCGACCGGCTCGACCGTGCCTGGCAACTGGCCGAGACGCTTTCGTATCGGAGCATCTTGGCGCGCGGCTTTGCGCTGGTGACGGATGCCGAGGGCAGGACGGTGCGCACGGCCTCGAAGGTCGCCAGCGGCGACGCGCTGACGATCAAGTTCCAGGACGGCGAGATCGGTGCGATCGCGGCCGGCGGCGCCGCCGAACCGCGCCCCAAGAAGGCGGCCAAGCCCAAGCCGCCGACGCAGGAAAGCCTGTTCTAGGTCTGGCTCGAGCTATTCCATTCCACACTGATAAAGATGAAGCGGCGCGGTCATAGAGGGTCACCTGCCCGTATCGCGGACACGCCAAGACCAGCCCCAAACTCGGCATCATCCCTGCGCAAGCAGGCAACTGTGTTGTCACGGGTTGAATGAGAGGCGTTGTCGGAGCATGGCGTTGGCGATGACTAGGATCTTTCTGGCGATAGCGATGAGGGCGACCTTGGGTGGCTTTCCGGCGTTGATCATGCGTCGGTAGGCGTCTGCGAAGCGTTGCTCGATCCGGGCGGCGCAGACGGCTGCCATGTAGAGGGCCTCGCGGACGCGCCGTCGTCCGCCGTGGATGCGGCGACTGCCGCGGAACTGACCACTGTCGACATTGTAGGGTGCCAGGCCAGCCAGCGCGGCGATGGTCTTGGGAGAGCGCTGGCCGAGTTCGGGCAGCAGGGCGATCAGCGTGGCGCTGGCGACGGGGCCGACGCCGGGGATTGAGCGCAGCCGCGCCTCAGCACCGGCGAGATCGGCCGAGGCCTTGATGCAGGCCTGAATGGTGCGCTCCAGCGCCGCGATGCGGATGTCGAGCCAGGCCAGGGTCTCGCGGATGTCGTCGGCGATCTCGTCGCTGCATCCCTGCCGTCGGGTGCGTTCCTGCTTGCGCATGGCGACGAGCTGGTCGCGACGCTTGTGCAACTCCGCCAGACGGTTGCGCTCCGGGGAGCGCGGCTGGCGGGGCGCGGGACGAAGCGTCTGGGCCATGGCGGCGAGCATGCGCGCATCGATCCGGTCGGTCTTGGCGAGAACGCCGGTGGCGCGGGCGAAGTCACGCGCCCGGGCCGGATTGACGCGAACGAAAGCGATGCCGGCCTCTGTCAGGGCCTGAGCGAGGACCCGGTCGTACGGACCGGTCGCCTCGAACACGACGAGGACATCGCCATGCCGCCAAGGTTCGAGCCTTTGCGCGATCGCCTCGGCTTGATTGGCGATGCGTTCGGCCACGCCCACGGCGCCGTCGAACAGATCCAGATGGGCTTTGGAGATGTCGCAACCGACAAAGCCAGGGTGTATCTTCATGATGCCTATCCCTGTGCTGCGAGCTCCGTCACCACGGCCTCGATCAACTGTTCAGGCTTGGGTATTGAAGTAGGCGGACGAGGACCGGGCCGGCTCACGGTCTCGAAGACCAGGGATCCAACGATCTCTCGTCCGCCACCCCATCATCGCACAGCTTCAACACACAGGGATCCATGCAGCACTCCCAACGCTCCGGCTGTATGGATCCTCGCCTTCGCGAGGATGACGGCCGGCGGGTGGGCCCTCACGCCAGCTCGGGCAAATCGCGGAAAAGCGCCAGCGCTTCCGGGTTGGCCAGCGCTTCCTGGTTTTTCACCGGGCGGCCATGCACGATCTCGCGCACGGCGAGTTCAACGATCTTGCCGGATTTGGTGCGCGGGATATCGGCGATGGCGACGATCTTTGCCGGGACATGGCGCGGCGAGGCACCGATGCGGATCCTGTCGCGGATCGTCTTGCGCAAACCGTCGTCGAGCTCGGCCCCCTGGCGAAGGCGGACGAACAGCACGACGCGCACGTCATTGTCCCAGTCCTGGCCGATCGCCAGCGCCTCCAGCACCTCGGGGATCTGCTCGACCTGGTTGTAGATCTCCGCGGTGCCGATGCGCACGCCGCCCGGATTGAGGGTGGCGTCCGAGCGCCCATGGATGATCAGTCCACCATGCACCGTCCATTCGGCGAAATCGCCATGGCACCAGATATTGTCGAAGCGATCGAAATAGGCGGCGTGATAGCGGCTGCCGTCCGGATCGTTCCAGAAGCCGATCGGCATGGAGGGAAACGCCTTGCGGCAGACCAGTTCGCCCTTGCCGCGGGCGAGCGGCGTTCCGTCCTCGTCCCAGACATCGACCGCAAGGCCAAGCCCGGGACCCTGGATCTCGCCCTTCCAGACCGGCTTGCCGGGAATGCCGAGCACGAAGCAGGAGACGATATCCGTGCCGCCGGAAATCGAGGCCAGATGAATATCCCTCTTGATGCCTTCATAGACGAAGGAAAAGCTCTCCGGCGCCAGCGGCGAACCGGTCGAGGCCATCATCTGGAGCGTCGCGAGATCATGCGTCTCGATTGGCCTCAGACCCGACTTGTGCAGCGCGTCGATGAACTTGGCCGAGGTGCCGAAGAAGGTCATTCGCTCGGCATCGGCGAAATCGAACAGGATGTTGCCGTCGGGATGGAACGGCGACCCGTCATAGAGCAGCAGCGTCGCCCCGACCGCGAGGCCCGAGG
Source organism: Kaistia sp. UC242_56 (assembly GCF_044452255.1). Lineage (NCBI taxonomy): Bacteria > Pseudomonadati > Pseudomonadota > Alphaproteobacteria > Hyphomicrobiales > Kaistiaceae > Kaistia > Kaistia sp. UC242_56. The sequence continues at coordinate 1,179,178 of NZ_JBIOAN010000002.1, read as the reverse complement.
CGAGCCAGTTCCACATCATCCAGCCGCAGGTGGTGAAATAGAACAGCCGGTCGCCCTCCGCGACCCCGGAATGCAGGTGGATCTCCTTCACATGCTGCAGCAAGGTGCCGCCGGCCGAATGAACGATGCATTTCGGTACGCCCGTCGTCCCCGACGAGAACATGATGTAGAGCGGATGCGCGAAGGGGGTGGCCGCATATTGGACCTCCCGCGCCTGGAACGGAGCCAGGAAATCCTCCAGCGCAACGCCGTGCGCAAGCGTCGGGGCGGCCGCTGACGCCGTGCCGATATAGGACACGATGACGGCCGCGCGGAGGCTGGGCAGGTTCGGCACGATTTCAGCGAGCTTGACCGAGATGTCGATGGTCTTGCCGGCATAATAGTAGCCGTCGCAGGCAAGGAAGACGGTCGGCTCGATCTGCCCGAAGCGGTCGAGCACGCCGCGCGGGCCGAAATCGGGCGAGCAGGATGACCAGACCGCGCCGATCGAGGCGGTCGCCAGCATGGCCGCGATCGTCTCGGGCATGTTGGGCATCATCGCGGCGATGCGGTCGCCCGCCGTGACGCCGGCATCGAGCAGCGCCTGCTGCAACCGCGACACCAGGGCGTGCAGTTCGTGCCAGCTCAGGCGGCGCTTCACCCGATCCTCGCCCCAGAATACCAGCGCATCGGCATCGCCGGACTTCCGGAGAAGGTTTTCCGCGAAGTTCAGCGTCGCATCGGGAAAGAACTGCGCCCCCGGCATCCGATCGCCGTCCACCAGCAACCGCTCCCCCTTCTCGCCGACGATGCTGCAAAAATCCCAGACCAGATCCCAGAATGCCGCCCGGTCGTCGATCGACCACTGGTGCAGGGCGTCATGGTCGGGGAAAGGCAGGCCGGTCCATTCCGCCGCCGCGGCGCGAAAATGCGTCATCGGATGCCCGGCCATACGCGCCGCCGACGGCGTCCACAAAGGAGACTCGGAAGCGGGCGAAACAATCGGAGACGTCATGGCGGAACGGCCCTTTCCGAGTAGGTTGCAGTGCGGCAAAATTTCGCTGTCTTGCCATGGATATCCGCAGCCTGCCGCCAAGTCACGCGGGAAACCTTGCCGAATTTGGCTAGAAAGGCCTTGCGAAATCACGGAATTCTGCCTATCCGGGAGCCATTCGGTCGTGGCACCTTCCGAAACGTTAGGGGCAATCGTCACCGGGTGACATGAAAAAAATCCTATTCGCCCTCGCAACGATTCTGATCCTTTGCGGCGCCTTCGTCCTTCTGGCGCCCAAGCTGGTCACCATCGAAGCCGTTCGTCGATCGCTGACGCGCGAAGTCGCAGGCTGGAGCGGGCGCGCCCTGACCTTTGACGGCACGCCGACCGTCGCCTTCACCCCCTATCCGACCGTCACCTTCTCCAAAGTGCGGATCAGCTCGGACAAGGATCCGCAGCCGCTGGTCGAGATGGACTCCCTGTCGGCTGAGCTGAGCTTCCTGCCGCTGCTGATCGGCCGGGTCCGGCCGTCCCTGCTGGAACTCGACAATCCGGTGTTCCGCTTCGGGGTCAACGAAAAGGGCCTGCCGAACTGGACGCTGCCGCGGGCGCTGCGCGGGGATTCCGAACTCGGCCGCCTCGTCATCCGCTCCGGCACGCTGCACTATCGGGGCCAGGACCAGAGGGAACTGCTGCTGACCGGCGTCGATGCGCGGCTCGACTGGCCGGATCCCGCCGCGACCGCCAGCATCAAGGGCAGCGCCGTCTGGCAGGACGAGCCATTCGACTTCAACGGCTCGATCGGCACGCCGCTCGACTTGGTCAGCGGCCGGCAGACGGCGCTGCGCTTCGCGATCGCCTCGACGCCGCTGCGCGCCAGCTTCACCGGAACGGTGTCCAACCTGGCCGACCCGGAAGGCGAAGGCGACCTCACGGTCACCACGCCGTCGATCCGGCGACTTGCCGGCATTTTCGGCATGCCGATGGGCGAAGGCTCGACGCTGGGCAGCGCCTCGATCGAATCCCCCACCAGCCTCGCCGCCCGGACCCTGACCTTCTCCAATGCGAAGATCAGCGTCGATGGCAATGAGAGCGAAGGCGCGCTGTCGATCAACTTCGCGCATGGCCGCCCCGCCGTGCAGGGGACGCTCGCCTTCGAGAGCCTCGACCTCTCCGCCTATGCGGAGGCGCTGGTCAGCATGGTCACGGCGGCGCGCACGACGCCCGACCTGCCCTTCCCGCTTGGCGCGCTCGACAGCAACGATCTCGACCTGCGGGTCTCGGCGGCCCAGGTGCTGCTGGGCAGCGCGCGGTTGGGGCGCACCGCGGCATCGGCGACGATCCGCGACGAAAGGCTGAACCTCTCGGTCGGCGAGGCGCTGCTCTATGGCGGCCGCCTGTCCGCCAGCCTGTCCGCTTCGCTGCAGGACGAGGCCGCCTCCGCCTCGCTCCAGGGCCGCATCGACGGCCTGCCGGTCCGCGCTGCGCTCTCCGACCTCTTCGGCATCAGCCAGCTCGACGGCACCGGCTCGGGCACGGTCAATCTCTCGGCCCATGGCACGAACTGGAACGGTCTGATGGCCTCGCTTGCCGGCAGCGGCAAGGCGACGATCACCGACGGCACGTTCGAGGGCGTCAACATCGCCGCGCTGTCGCAAGCGATCACCGCAGACGGGACGATGAGCGGCAACCTGCTTGGCGGCTCGACCAAGTTCACCCAGGCCGACGGCACCTTCGCCATCAACGCCGACCAGATCGCCGCGCCCTCCATCCTGGTGACGGGCACCGGCTACACCATTGCGCTTTCCGGCGAAGCGCCGCTGCAGGCGACTTCGCTGAGCGCGCGCGGCGAGCTCACGATCGACCGCGCCACCGGCGCGACCAGCACGCCGATCCGGGTGCCCTTCATCGTCGGCGGCAATTGGGAGCATCCGACTTTGGTACCGGACTTCAGCGGTCTATCGCGCCGCAGCGATGCGGCGCCGGCAATAGGACCGGTGCGCCGCATGGCGCACACGCTGCTGCCCGCCATCCGCTGAAGGCTTCAGACCATGCGCTGGATGGTCTTCTTGCGCCACACGAACCAGTAGTAGCTCGCCTGCATCGTCAGCATCGCGATATAGGCGATCGGATAGGCGGCCCAGACGCCGTTGATGCCGAAATGGCTGGAGAGGCCATAGGCCACGGGCAGCTCGACGCAGAGGATCGCGACGATCGAGATCAGCGTCGGCACCAGCACGGTGCCGCTGGCGCGCATGATGCCCGCCAGCACGCTCGAAATGCCGAAGACGATATAGCCCCAGAGCACGATGTGCAGCAGCGTCTGGGCCAGTTCGATGACGGGATCGCTGGTGATGAAGAGGCCGATCAGCGGCCGCGAGAACAGGTAACAGAGCGCCACCAGCCCGCCGGTGATCAGCAGCGTCAGCTGAATGCCGGTGCGCGTGATGATGCCGAGCGTCTCGGCGCGGCCCGCTCCGATCGCCTGGGCGCCAAGGATCGACGCGGTGATCGCGATCGAGATCGCCGGAAACTGCACATAGTTGACCACCATGTTGACGGTGCCATAGGCGGCCGTCGCATCCGAGCCGAACGAGTTCACCAGCGCCAGGACGGCAATTTCCGCGAGGGAGACGAGGATCAGCTGCACGCCGGAAGGAATGCCAAGTTTCAGCACCGAGAGCAGAAGCCTGCCATCGATCCGCAGATGGCGGATCAGAACGGCGTCCGGCGCGAGCGGATGCTTGCGGCGGCGCATATGGAAGAAGAGCCAGACCAGCGCGATCAGGAAGGAGACGATCGAGGCATAGGCGCCGCTGGCGACGCCCAGCTGCGGCAGCCCGAACCAGCCCCGGATCAGCGCCGGCGTCACCAGAAGCCCGGTGACGGTCGATATCGTCAGCGCATAGAGCGGGGTTACGGTATCGCCGACGCCGCGCATCATCGAGGTCATCAGCAGGAACACGAACAGCCCCGGCATGGCGATCAGCATGATGCGGGCATAGGCCGTGGCGCCCGGAAGAATGTCCGCCGGTGTTCCGACCAGCTTCAGGATCGGCGCGGTGAAGAGGCCGCCAAAGATTGCAACCACGGCGCCGAGCAGGATCGCTACGGTCAGCGTCGTGCCGGCAATCGCCTTGACGGTTTCCAGCTTCTGCGCGCCATAGGCCTGGCCGATCAGAACCGAGGCGCCGGCACCCAGGCCAATGGTGAAGGAAATGAACAGGAACAGGATCGGGAAGAAGGCGGCAACCGAAGCAAGGGCGCTGACGCCCAGCATCTGGCCCAGATAGATGTTGTTCAGAGTACCCGACAGAGCCTGGAGAATGTTGCTCAGAATCATCGGGCCGAGGAAGACGAGAAACGTCCTCCAGAGCGGCGGCAGGGACATCGACAGTCTCCGGATGCGGATCAGACAGCCTCGAAGGCGGGGCCGGCCAGCTTGGCGGCGTGCTCCCGGATGTCCGCGGGCCAGTTGTCGATCATCTGGCGAAACCGGTCTCTGTCGCCGGCAAACAGCGCCCGACCGGCTTCTTCATAGCCGGGCTGATCGCCGGCCATGGCCGTCATGAAACGCTGAGTCGCTTCCTGCGCCCGGCGGGCGCGGTCGCGGCCTTCATTCTCACGGCGGGCCTCATCAACCAGCTTGCGCAACGCTACCGAAGCGCCTCCCGGCTGACTGCCGAGCCATTCCCAATGCCGGGGCAGCAGCGTCACTTCGCGGGCGACGACGCCGAGCTTGGGCCGGCCGGGCCCGCGCGGCGCCGCGGTCGGCGCGACGGGCACCGGGGCGGGTGCGGAGACAGCGGGTGACGTCGATATGCCCTGCCCCAGCCGCGCCAGCACATCGCTGGCCGTGCCTCGGAAATCGACCTCGATCGATCGGCTCGTCTCGTCGTCGAAAAGCAGGACGGGCTCTCCGCCCTCATCCACTGCCGCCTTGCTCTTGAGCGCGACATCCGGCAACAGCCCCGTCGCGATGCGCCGAAGGCCTTGAAACGCCGTGCAGTAGATTTGTTGCGGAATGCTCATCACCACGCCTTTCAGGAAGCAGACGCGCTTTGTATCCGGGTAAAACGAACAGAGTCAATATTACCCGGGTATTTTGTGCAGTCCGTCCGTATCAAACGCCCTGAATAGCGAGTCGTTCCGCACGCTGCCGTTCAACTTCGCGTTGTTTGGTAACGACCGAGGCAATGATGACGCCGGTGGCGACGATGGCGATCAGGATCGAACAGATCGCGTTGATCTCCGGCGTCACGCCGAGACGAACCTGGCTGTAGATCTTCATCGGCAACGTCGTGGCGCCCGGCCCCGTGGTGAAGCTGGAGATCACGAGATCGTCGAGCGATAGGGTGAAGGCCAGCATCCAGCCGGCAACGACGGCGGGCAGGATCAGCGGCAGCGTGATGGTGAAGAAGGTGCGGAACGGCGGGCAGCCGAGATCCAGCGCCGCCTCTTCCAGGCTGCGATCGAAGGTAACCAGCCGCGACTGCACGACCACGGCGACGAAGCACATGGAGAAGGTGATGTGCGCCAGCGTCAGCGTCCAGAAGCCGCGGGCAAAGCCGATCGCGACGAAGAGCAGCAGCATGGCGAGGCCGGTGATCACTTCGGGCATCACCAGCGGCGCGTAGACCATGCCGGAGAATAGCGTGCCGCCCGGAAAACGGCCGAAGCGCACCAGGGCGATTGCCGCCAGCGTGCCGAGCACGGTGGCGAGTGTCGCCGACAGCAGCGCGACGCGAATGGTCACCCAGGCCGCGTCGAGCAGGCCCTGATTGCTCAGCAGCGACACATACCACTTGGTCGAGAACCCGCCCCAGACCGTCACCAGCTTGGAGGCGTTGAAGGAGTAGATCACCAGCAGAACGATCGGCAGATAGAGGAAGGCGAAGCCGAGCGTGATCGAAGTGACGTTGAACCAGGAAGCGCCGCGTCTCATCGTGCCACTCCCCGCGCGAGGGTTTCAGACAGGCTCGTCCGTGTGGTTATCGTCCGCATGAGCCTACTCCGACGCTTTCTTCTGGGCATTCTGGAACAGCATGATCGGCACCACCAGGATCGCCAGCAGGACGACGGCGACGGCAGACGATACCGGCCAGTCGCGGTTCGAGAAGAACTCGGCCCACAGCGTCTTGCCGATCATCAGCGTGTCGGAACCGCCGAGCAGATCCGGGATGACGAACTCGCCCACGGCCGGGATGAAGACCAGGAAGCAGCCTGCGATGACGCCGGGCAGCGACAGCGGAAAGGTGATCTTCCAGAACGCCTGGATCGGCGGGCAGCCGAGGTCGGCGGCGGCTTCCAGCAGCGTCTCATCGAGCTTTTCCAGCGTCGCGTAGAGCGGCAGGATCATGAAGGGCAGATAGGAGTAGACGATGCCGATATAGACGGCGAGCGTCGACGGCAGGATGTTGAGCGGCTCGCTGATGATGCCGACGTTGAGCAGCAGTTGGTTCAGCAGGCCCTCCGGCTTCAAGATGCCGATCCAGGCGTAGACGCGGATCAGGAACGAGGTCCAGAACGGCAGGATCACCAGCATCAGCAGCGTGGTGCGCCATTCCTTGCGAGCGCGCGCCATGCCATAGGCGATCGGATAGCCGATGATCAGGATCAGGAAGGTCGAGATCAGCGCGATCTTCAGGCTGGAAAGATAGGATTCCCAGTAGAGCGCGTCCTCCGTCAGGAAGACGTAGTTGTCGAAGCTGAATTCCTTGATCTGCTCCCAAAGCGCCCCGAATCCGGCCGAGAAATCCAGCGCCGGCTCGTAGGGCGGCATGGCGATCGCCGTGGCCGACAGCGAGATCTTCACGACGATCAGGAACGGCGCCAGGAACAGCACGATCAGCCACAGATAGGGGATCGCGACGACCAGCCAGCGCAGGCGGGAATGGCCGGAGGAGGAGTTGCTCAGCGCCATCATCTACCTCGTCAGCACGACGCCGCCGTCACGAGACCAGGTCAGCCAGACCTTGTCGTCCCATGTGATCGGCCGCTCGACGAGACGGGTCGTGTTGGTGATGGTGGCCTTGACGGTCGCGCCGGTCGCGAGCCGCACGTGGTAGATCGAAACGTCGCCGAGATAGGCGATGTCCCAGACCTCGCCGGTGACAGCGTTGACGCTCGGATCGGCCGGGGGCGACAGCGAGATCGCGACCTTCTCCGGCCGCACCGCGAACCAGGCATGGTCGCCGAGCTTGGCGCCGCCATCCTGCGTCACCTGAACCTTGGCGCCGGTGCCGTCGCAATCGAGCGTCGTCACGCCGCCTTCGGTCGAGCTGATATGGCCTTCGAGCAGGTTGATGTCGCCGATGAAATCCGCCACGTAGCGCGAATTCGGCTGTTCGTAGATTTCCGCCGGCGTGGCGATCTGGACGATCTTGCCCTGGTCCATCACGGCGATGCGGTCGGCGACGGTCATCGCCTCTTCCTGGTCGTGCGTGACGATGACGAAGGTCATGCCGAGCTTGACCTGCAGGTCGATCAGTTCGAACTGGGTCTCCTCACGCAGCTTCTTGTCGAGCGCGCCGAGCGGCTCGTCGAGCAACAGAACCTTGGGTTTTTTGGCAAGCGAACGGGCCAGCGCGACGCGCTGCTTCTGCCCGCCGGAAAGCTGGTGCGGCTTGCGCTTCGCGAACTTTTCCAGCTTCACCAGCGCCAGCATCTCGTCGACCCGCGCGGCGATATCCGGTTTCGGCATGCCGTCCTGTTTCAGGCCGAAGGCGATGTTGTCCCAGACATTCATGTGCGGGAATAGCGCATAGGACTGGAACATCATGTTGGTCGGGCGGCGATAGGGCGGCACGCCGACTAGGTCCTGGCCGTCGAGCATGACATGGCCGCTGGTCGGCTCCTCGAAGCCGGCAATCATGCGCATCAGCGTGGTCTTGCCGCAGCCCGACGGTCCGAGCAGCGCGAAGAACTCGCGTTCGTAGATGTTCAGGGAGAGATCGTCGACGGCGGTAAAATCGCCAAACGTCTTGGTAACGTTCTGGAACTGGATGAACGGCTTGGCCGCCGGATCATTCCAGGGCGCAAAGGCCCTGCGGATCGGCCCCAGCGATTTGCCCGTCGAGAGAGACTTACCAGCCATGCGGCCTCCACCCCGTGTTCCATGCCGTCAAGAAAAGGCCCGGTACAAGACCGGGCCTCTTTTGTCCACTCAGGTGCCGCTCTTGATCTTCGTCCAGAGCCGCGTCACGACGCGTTGAACTTTCGGATCGTTCGGCGTCGTCGTGTAGAGCTTCTTCATCACGTCGGCCGGCGGATAGATCGTCGGATCCTCCATGATCGCCTTGTCGACGAAGGCCTGCGAATCCTTGTTGCCATTGGCATAGGCGACATAGTTCGTCGCCTTGGCGATGACTTCCGGCTTCTGGATGTAGTTGATGAAGGCCAAGGCCGCCTCGGGGTTCGGGGCATCCTTCGGGATCGCCATCGAATCCATCCAGAGCAGGCCGCCCTCCTTCGGAATGGCGTAGCCGACTTCGACCTTGTTGTTGGCTTCGGTCGCGCGGGCGCGGGCCTGGATCACGTCGCCGGAATAGCCGAAGGCCAGGCAGATGTCGCCATTGGCCAGCGCCTGGATATATTCGGACGAGTGGAACTTGCGGATATAGGGACGGACCTTCTCGATCAGCTCGCCGGCCTTGGCGATCTCGGCCGGGTCCTTCGAATCGGGCGGCAGGCCCAGATAGTTGAGCGCAGCCGGGATCACGTCATCCGGCGAATCCAGCATGTAGACGCCGCAATCCTTGAACTTCGAGACGACTTCAGGCTTGAAGAACATGTCCATCGAGTCGACCGGCGCGTCCGGCATGGCCGCCTTGATCTTCTCGACATTGTAGCCGATGCCGGTGGTGCCCCACATGTAGTTCACGGCGATCTTGTTGCCGGGATCATAGGTGGCCAGACGGGTCGTGATCTCGTCCCACATATGCGAGAGGTTCGGGATCTTCGACTTGTCGAGGTCCTGGAACACGCCGACATCGATCATGCGCTTCAGGTTGCGGTCCGTCGGCACGACGATGTCGTAGCCCGAACCGCCTGCCAGCATCTTTGTTTCCAGGATTTCCATGGAATCATAGACGTCGTAGACGACCTTGATGCCGGTTTCCTTGGTGAAATCGTCAATGATCGACGTGTCGATGTAATCGGACCAGTTGAAGATATGGAGTTCCTTGTCGGCGGCATTGGCGCCGCTGATCGCCCCGACGGTCAGCATCGCGGAGAGGGCGACGCCGCTGAAGACATGCTTGATCATACAATTCCCCTAGATACAGCCGCGCTAGAGTGAACGAACCGGCCACAATCCTGTCCTAAGATTCAGACGTTAGAAGGCTTTTTCGCCTACCTCAACCGTTTACTGCGCCATTCGCAGAGACCGGAAGCCGCATGCCGAACCCGTCCAAGTTGACTTCGGTTCAGCCATGGCGACACTCCGGAAACAGTCGCCTGCAAGCCGAGGGGAAATCGTGGCAAAACGGAAGAAGGGCACCAAGGGCCTCGAGGGTGATGTCCGCGGCGTCAAGTCGCTGGACGAGGCCCGGGACTGGCTCAAGGCGCGCGGCATCGAGGACATCGAATGCGTCGTGCCCGACCAGGCAGGCGTTGCGCGCGGCAAGATGATGCCGGTGCAGAAGTTTCTTGCCGGCCCGACCATGTCGATGCCCGGATCGATCCTGACCCAAACCATCACGGGCGACTATCCCGACGATGACGACCGCTTCGAGAGCGACGCAGCCGACCAGGACGTGATGTTCGAGCCGGACCTGTCGACGCTCTGCGTCGTGCCGTGGGAGGCCGATCCGACCGCCCAGGTCATCCATGACGGCTACCACCGCGACGGCCGCTCGGTCGAGACCGCGCCGCGCCAGGTACTGCGCCGCATCGTCGAGCTCTATGCGCATCAGGGCTGGCGGCCGGTGGTGGCGCCGGAGCTCGAATTCTACCTGGTCAAGCCGAACACCGATCCCGACTACCAGCTGGAGCCGCCGACCGGCCGGTCCGGCAGGCCCGAAGCCGCTCGGCAATCCTATTCGATCGCCGCGATCAACGAATTCGACGACCTGTTCGACGACATCTATGACTTCTCCGAGCAGCAGGGCCTCGAGATCGACACGCTGATCCACGAGGAAGGCGCCGCGCAGATGGAGATCAATCTCCTGCACGGCGACCCGCTGGCGCTCGCCGACCAGGTGTTCCTGTTCAAGCGGACGATCCGCGAGGCGGCGCTGCGGCATGACATGTACGCCACTTTCATGGCCAAGCCGATGTCCCGGGAACCGGGCTCGGCCATGCACATCCACCAGTCGGTGATCGACGTCGAGACGGGCAAGAACATCTTTTCCGACGCCGACGGCGACCCGACCTCGAAGTTCTTCGCCTTCATCGGCGGCTCGCAGAAATACCTGCCGGCCGTGCTCTGCATGCTGGCGCCCTATGTGAACTCCTATCGCCGGCTCGTGCGTTCGTCCTCCGCGCCGGTCAACACGCAATGGGGCTACGACAACCGCACCGTCGGCCTGCGCGTCCCGAACTCCAATCCGGCGGGACGGCGTCTCGAAAACCGCCTGCCCTCCTCCGACGCCAATCCCTACCTGGCGATCGCGGCATCGCTTGCCTGCGGCTATCTCGGCCTGGTCGAAGGACTGAAGGTCGGCGACCCGGTGTCTGGATCCGCCAATTCGAACGAGATCGACCTGCCGCGGGGCCTGCTCGAAGCCGTCGCGCTGTTCGAGCAACAGGAAGAGCTGGCCGAGATTTTCGGCGAGCGCTTCGTCGCCACCTATGGCGCGATCAAGCGGGCGGAATACGAGACGTTCATGCAGGTGATCAGTCCGTGGGAGCGGGAATTCCTGCTGCTGAACGTCTAGGGGTTGAGAGGACTCTTCCTTCACCTCTCCCTGAGGGAGAGGTCGGCTCGAAGAGCCGGGTGAGGCTTTAGAGAATTCTCCGGGTGAGGCCGTAAACCCTCACCCGCCAGCCTTCGGCCGTCGACCTCTCCCTCAGGGAGAGGTGAACTCAGGACCGATGTATCCAGGCAAACGAAAGCTGCTTCGGCGCCACCGGCAATCTAGAAAGTCCCGCAACCGGACCTGCTCATGACGAAGCCATCCAACGCGACTGCCGACTACCGCGCCCGCGACGCGGCGCACCATATCCATGCCTTTTCCGACATGAAGAGCCTGAACGCCGAGGGCAGCCGGGTGATCGTCCGGGCGGAAGGCTCCTGGATCTGGGATTCGGAGGGCAACCGGATCCTCGACGGCATGTCCGGGCTCTGGTGCGTGAATATCGGCCACGGCCGCAAGGAGATCGCCGAGGCCGTGCAGCGGCAGATGGCGGATTTCTCCTTCTACAACACCTTCTTCAAGTCGACCCATCCGCCGGCGATCGCGCTGGCCGAGAAGCTTGCCGCGATTACGCCGCCGCAGTTCAACCGGGTCTTCTTCGTCGGCTCCGGTTCGGAGGCCAACGACACCGTCATCCGCATGGTCCGCCACTACTGGGCGAGCCTCGGCAAGCCGAACAAGACAGTGCTGATCGCGCGGAAAAACGCCTATCACGGTTCGACAATGGGCGGCGGCAGCCTCGGCGGCATGACCTCGATCCATAGCCAGGGCGGGTTGCCGATCCCCGGCATCCACCACATCGCCCAGCCCTACTGGTTCGGCGAGGGCGGCGAGATGAGCGAGGCCGAATTCGGCATCTTTGCCGCGCGGGAGCTGGAAAAGGCAATCGACGAAATTGGCGAAGACAATATCGCCGCCTTCGTCGCCGAGCCGATCCAGGGCGCCGGCGGCGTCATCATCCCACCCTCCACCTACTGGCCGGAAGTGAAGCGCATTCTTGCGCAGCGCGACATCCTGCTGGTCGCCGACGAGGTCATCACCGGCTTCGGCCGCACCGGCAACTGGTTCGGCTCCGAAACCTTCGGGATCGAACCGGACCTGATGTCGATCGCCAAAGGCATCTCGTCGGGCTATCTGCCGATCGGCGGCGTCATGGTCTCCGACAAGGTCGCCGATGTGCTCTATAACGCCGGCGAATTCCATCACGGCTTCACCTATTCAGCGCATCCCGTCACCGCCGCCGCGGCGCTCGAAAACCTCCGCATCATCGAGGACGAGAAGCTGGTCGAGCGCGTGCGCGACGATATCGGCCCCTATCTCCAGCAAGGCTGGCGAGCGCTCAGCGATCATCCGCTGGTCGGCGAAGCGCGCATGACCGGCCTGATGGGGGCGATCGAGCTGGTGCCGAAAAAGCCGTCGCGGGCGGAAAAATTCGCCGATACCGGCAAGGTCGGCACAATTGCGCGCGACATCTCGCTCGCCAACAACCTCGTCATGCGCGCGGTGCGCGACAGCCTGATCATCGCGCCGCCGCTGACGCTTTCCCATGACGAGGCCGACCAGTTGCTCGCCTCGGCCCGCAAGACGCTTGACGACACACAGGCCGAATTGAAGCGGCTGGGCCTGCTGTGAGGCGCGCATGAACAAGCCGCATGCTCCCTCCTGGTATGCCGAAACGGCCGACCCGACGCTCGCCTTCCCGCCGCTCGACGGCGACACCAGCGCCGACGTCGTCATTGTCGGCGGCGGCTATACTGGCCTGTCGGCCGCGCTGCATCTGGCCGAAGCCGGCGTCGACACAATCCTGATCGAGGCGGAGAAGGTCGGCTGGGGCGCTTCGGGTCGCAATGGCGGCCAATTGCATACCGGCCAGCGCCGAGATCAGGATTTTCTGGAGAAGCGCCTGGGCAAGGGGGCGGCGCATGAATTGTGGGATCTCGCCGAAGAGGCGAAGGCGCTCGTTCATCAGCTCATCGACAAGCACAGGATCGACGCCGAATGGCGGCCGGGCCTGATCGAGACGGTGCACAAGCAGCGCCTCGTCGCCGAGGAACGGCACTATGTCGACAAGCTGAACCGTGATTACGGCTATGCGCCGGCCGAATGGATCGACCGCGAGCAACTGGCGCCGATGATTGGCACGGACAGCTATTTCGGCGGCCGCATCGACCGCACCGCGGGCCATCTGCACCCGCTCAAATTCGCGCAGGGGCTGGCGCGCGCCGCCGCGAAGGCCGGCGCCCGCATCCATGAGGGTACGGCGGCGACCCGGCTCATCGATGGCGCGACGCCCGTCCTCGAGACACCGCGTGGCCGCATCCGCGCCGAAACCGTCATTCTCGCCGGCAACGGCCTGCTTGACGGCATCGACCAGGAGGTCGAAACGCGGGCGATGCCGATCAAGAACTTCATCCTCACCACCGAGCCGATCGGCGCCGGCGGGCCGGGCGGGCTCATTCCCGGCGGCGAGGCCGTCTCGGATTCGCGCTTCGTCGTCTATTACTGGCGCCCCACGCCCGACGGCCGCATCCTGTTCGGCGGCGGCGAGACCTATTCGCGGACCGATCCGACCGACATCTTCGCTTTCGTGCGCCGGCATCTGCTGAAGATCTACCCGCAGCTGGAGCGGACGCGGATCGACCATGCCTGGGGCGGCACGCTCGCCGTCACGGTCAACCGGCTGCCCTTCCTGCGCAAGGTGCGCAGCGGCGTCTATGCGGCGTCCGGCTATTCCGGCCAGGGCGTGGCGCTGGCGCCGTTCGGCGGCAAGATCCTCGCCGACGCCATTCTCGGCAATCCCGGCAAGCTCGACGCCTTCGCCGCGCTCCCCTGCCCGCGTTTCCCGGGCGGCAAGCTGCTGCGCTGGCCGGCGCTGGTCGCCGGCATGAGCTGGTATGCCCTGCGCGATCGGATCTGACGCGAGGGTAGAGCTGCCAATACGGGCGTCCATGACAGCGATGTCATTTTCCTGGACAATCTGTCGCACCGCCAGTTGACGCCAACTGCGGTTGTGTCAGTCTCCCTCCGAGACCGCTGTCACCCGGGACGGGAAACAACCCGACGGGGGCGAGCGCGCCGCGCAACGCGGCGGAACGGCAGCCATAGCCGTGGTCACGGGAACAAAAGTTCACTGGGAGGACGACCATGTTCAAGAAGCTGACGATACTCTTGTCCGGCGCAATGCTAGCGCTAGCAATTCCGGCCGCCGCCAATGCCAAGACCTTCTACTGGGTCTCGCATGGCACGCCGGCCGACCCGGTCTGGACCTACTTCCTTGCCGGGGCGCAGCAATGGGCGAAGGATACGGGCAACACCGTCAACACCTCGTTCCACGGCAATGACGTGCCTTCGCAGCAGGAAGCGCTGCGCGCCGCCATCGCCGCCAAGGCAGACGGCATCGTCACGTCGAGCCCCGATCCGGGCAGCCTCGTCGAGATCGCCAAGGAAGCCAACGCTGCCAAGATCCCGATCATCAATTTCAACACGCCCGATCCGAAAGCTTCATTCGACACTTATGTCGGCGGCGACAACGTCGTCTTCGGCAAGGCCTGGGCGCAGTATCTGGTCGACAAGGGCCATGTGAAATCGGGCGACTTCGTCTGGATGCCGGTTGAAGTGCCGGGCGCCACCTATGGCGTGCAGGAAGAAGAGGGCATTGCCTCCGTCTTCAAGCCGCTCGGCATCACCTGGGAAGTCACCGACACGACGCTCGACCAGGGCGAAATCATCACCCGCATGTCGGACTATCTGACCACGAACCGGGCCAAGATCAAGGCGATCATCGGCATGGGCGACCTGGTCAATGGCTCGATCAAGCGCGTGTTCGACCAGGTCGGCGTCAAGCCAGGCGAAATTCCGGTCGTGGGCTGGGGCAACTCGCTCGACACCACCCAGGAAGTGCTGAACGGCTATGTGAACGCCGCCCAGTGGCAGGACCCGCAGGCGACCTCCTATGTCGCCCTCTCGCTGGCCAACATGGCGTCGAGCGGCATTCCCACCGGCTTCAAGGTGATCACCGGCGCGCTGTACGAAAAGGACACCGCGCAGGTCTACGACGACATCCTCTCGGCGTCGGGCAAGTAAGTCCCGCATCCGGATATCCGCGACGGCTGCCCGTCGCGGATATCCTTGCCGACCCGCTGCATGACCGGTTGCCGCCTAACTCGTGGCCGCGCCTGCCTCATGCTCGCCACCCGACACGACGCCTTCGCGGCATCGACGGTCCGAGCTTCAAGGAAATCCCGATGCTGCGACGCCTGATCGCCAGGCCTGAATTCGGCCCCCTCATCCTGCTTGTGCTGGAACTTGTCGTCTTCTGGGCGATCAATCCCGACTTTCTCTCGCCGCTCAATATCGGCAACACGCTCGCCTTCACGGTCGAGCTCGGCCTCATCGCTCTGGCCATGACCCTGCTGATGACATCAGGCGAGTTCGACCTCTCGGTCGGTTCCGTCTTCGGCTTCACGCCGGTGCTGATGTGGACCTTCGTCAATGGCGGGATGATGCCGATGGAGGTGGGCTTCGTCATCGCCATCGTGGTCGCGGCGCTGATCGGCCTAGTCAATGGCTGGTTCGTCACCAAGCTCAAGATCCCATCCTTCCTCGTCACGCTCGGCATGCTGCTGGTGGTGCGCGGGACGGCCCTGTTCATCACCAACGGCTTCCCGCAGCGGACCTGGGACGCCGGCGGCCACTGGCTGGCACAGGTGCTGGTCGGCGACTTCTATGTCGGCCCGTTCCGGATCTACATGTCGCTGTTCTGGTTCATCGCCGCCGTGATCATCCTCGGCTATGTCCTGAACCGCACCCGGGTGGGAAACTGGATCCAGGCCGCCGGTGGCAACCCCAACGCGGCGCGGGCGCGCGGTGTCAAGGTCGACCGCACCAAGGTGGCGCTGTTCATCCTCTGCTCGACGCTCGCGGGCTTCGCCGGCATCATCTCGTCGGTTCGAACCTCAGCAGCGAACCCAAACAGCGGCATGGGCTACGAGCTCGAAGTCATCGCCATGGTCGTCATTGGCGGCACGGCGCTCACCGGCGGTCGCGGCACCATCATCGGCACCGTGCTCGGCATCTTCATCCTGCGCGTCATGCGCAACGGCATCGTGCTTATCGGCGTGCCGGGCCTCGCCTACAACATCTTCATCGGCGCCATCATCCTCGGCATGATGGCCCTGCATTCGTGGCTAGAACGCCGCCACCACGCGGGGACGTGAGATCATGAGCGAACCACTCATCCGCATGGACAATGTCAGCAAGTTTTATGGCCGTATCCAGGCCCTGGAGAATGTCAGCTTCACCGTCAATGAGCGCGAGATCGTCGGCCTGCTCGGCGACAATGGCGCGGGCAAGTCGACGCTGATCAAGGTGCTTTCGGGCGCGGTGCCGCTGACCTCCGGCTCGATCTATGTCCGCGGCAAGAAGGTCGAGATGAAATCGACGACCGACGCCATCGCCGCCGGCATCGAGACGATCTACCAGGACTCGGCTCTGGTGACCCAGCTTTCCATCGCGAGAAACCTGTTCCTTGGCCGCGAGCCGATCAAGGGGCCGGCCTTCCTCAACCGGATGGATACCGAGATGATGAACCAGGTCGCCCGCGACCTGCTCAAGCAGGTCGGCATCAGCAAGAACATCCCGCCGGAGACGCCGATCGGCTCGCTCTCGGGCGGCGAGCGGCAGGCGGTGGCGATCGCCCGCGCCATGTATTTCGACAGCGACCTGATCATCCTCGACGAGCCGACCAACAATCTCGGCGTCGCCGAGACGCAGGGCGTGCTGCGTTTCGTGCGCGGGGCGCGGGATTCCGGCCACTCCTGCATCTTCATCGCCCATAACATCCACCACGTCTTCCAGGTCGTCGACCGCATCGTGGTGATGCGGCGCGGCAAGGTGGTGGCGGACGACATCGACCCGAAGAAGACGACGGTCGAGGCGGTGGAGCGTGTGATCACTGGAATGACCGACGAGGAACTGGCGCACGCGCTCGGGCCGAACACGCACTGACCCTCACCCGCCGCACTGCGTGCGTCGACCTCTCCCTCAGGGAGAGGTAAAGGAGGCGCCCTGCCCCATCACCTAATCTTCGCCAGCACCTCGGCGGCGAGCGAGCGGACGAGGTCGCCGGCCGGCATCGACCGGGCGAGGCGAGCGGACTGGCCGGACCAGAGCGGCATGAAATCGCGTGAGCCGAGCGGCTCCGTCTCGGCCCGGAGCGGCGCCAGCGCGCCGGCGGCCAGCGGAAAAGCCGGCGCGTCGGCGGAGAAGCGGCCGAGCTCGCGCATCAGCCGGTTGACCACGCCGCGCGCCGGACGCCCGGTGAAGACGTTGGTGATCGCCGTCTCGTCGGCCTCGGCCGTCTCGAGCGCACGGCGATGCTGCGGCGAGATCCTAGCTTCCGGCGACAGCAGGAAGGCGGTGCCGATCTGCACCGCCGAGGCGCCGAGGGCGAGCGCGGCGACGACGCCGCGCGCATCGGCAATGCCACCGGCGGCAATCACCGGAACACGGACCGCGTCGACCACCTGCGGTACCAGGGAGAAGGTGCCGATCTGGCCGGAAACATCCGCGGTCAGGAACATGCCGCGATGGCCACCGGCTTCGGCGCCCTGCGCAATGATGGCGTCGCAGCCCTCCGCCTCGAGATGCCGCGCCTCGGCCACCGTCGTGGCGGAGGAGATCACCTTGGCGCCCGTTGCCTTGACCCGGTCGAGCAAGCGCCGCTCCGGCAGGCCGAAATGGAAGCTGACGACTTCCGGCCGGTAGGCCTCGACCACCGCGCAGAAGATATCGTCGAACGGAGCCCGGCTGGATGGCGCCACGGCCATGGAAGGATCGAGGCCCAGTTCGCGATAATAGGGCGAGAGCCGCGCCCGCCAGCCCGCCTCACGCTGCGGGTCGTCCTCCGGCGGTCGGTGACAGAAGAAGTTCAGATTGATCGGCTTCGCGGTCGCCGCGCGGATCCGGTCGAGCGCGGCGCGTGCCTGCTCTGGCGTGATCGTCGCGCAGGCCAGCGCGCCGAGCCCGCCCGCCTCCGCCACCGCGATCGCCAGTTCGGGCGTGCCGAAGCCCGCCATCGGCGCTAGCAGCACGGCGTGCTCGATCCCGAACAGGTCCAGAATGCGGCGATCGGGCCAATCGGTCATCGGGCGACTCCTGTCATGCGCGGGATTTCAACGATAGCACCCCACCGGGCCTCAACATAAACATGCTGGCAACCACTCCGGAGCTTGTCGCCCCTCTGGCTTGCCCCCGCGCTTTCGATAACATCCTCGCCAGGCAAAAACGGGAGGACAGGTCCATGACACGGGTCATCGTGATCGGAGGCAGTGGCCATGTCGGTACCTATCTGGTGCCGCGCCTGGTGACGGCAGGGTTTGAAGTCGTCAACGTCACCCGTGGCCAGCGCGAAGCGTACCAGCCGAACGCGGCCTGGTCGCAGGTCGAGACGGTGACGCTCGATCGCGAGGCAGAGGACCGCGCCGGCACCTTCGGCGCCAAGATCAGCGATCTACGGCCCGACATCGTCATCGACATGATCTGTTTCACGCTGCCGAGCGCGCAGCTGCTGGTCGATGCCCTGCGCGGGCGGGTCGAGCATTTCCTGCACACCGGCACGATCTGGGTGCATGGGCCGAGCGTCGCCGTTCCGACGCCGGAGACCGTCGCCCGTCGTCCCTTCGGCGAATACGGAACCCAGAAGGCGGCGATCGAAGCCTATCTGATGCATGAGGCGCAGCGGAACGCCTTCCCCGCCACCATCGTGCATCCCGGCCATATCGTCGGCCCCGGCTGGGCACCGCTCAATCCGGCCGGCCATTTCGACCCGGCGGTTTTCTCGACGCTGGCGCAGGGCCAGGAACTGGTGCTGCCGAATTTCGGCCTGGAGACGGTGCATCACGTCCATGCCGACGACGTGGCGCAGATGTTCATGAAGGCGATCGGCAACTGGAGCATGGCGATCGGCGAGGCTTTCCATACGGTGTCGTCGCAGGCGGTGACGCTGCGCGGCTATGCCGAGGCGGTGTCCTCCTGGTTTGGCCACGAGGCGAAGCTTGCCTACCTGCCCTGGGAGCAGTGGAAGCAGGTGCACAGCGCCGAGATCGTCGAGCAGACATACGACCACATCGCTCGCAGCCCGAACTGCAGCCTCGACAAGGCAAGACGCCATCTCGACTACCAGCCCCGCTACACCTCGTTCGAGGCGGTGCGCGAGTCTGTCGACTGGCTGATCGCCAAGGGCATCGTCACGACAGGCTGACCGCTGCAGGTCTCGGCGGGGCGACCGTACGAGCTCGCCGCCGGGGACGACCGCCCGCGACAATCGCCGGGCGGTGGCGAAGGCGGCAAACGGCACGCGCCGGTCCGTAAGCTGCCGCTACGTCGCTAGGAGCATTGGCCGCTGGTGTTGTTTTCCTTGGTGATTCAGAGCCCGGAGTGCAAGCCCCTGGCTCACAACTTATAGTCCTGCATAAATTCAGTCGATCGATTGACTCTATCTCGCGGTTGCATGATTTTGCCCGTTGGGCGGAGTCAATCGGAGTCAGGCGCGAATGAACGCGGAATCTGTAACCATGGAACGGCCGGAGTTAGACTCCGCGCCGATCGACGGGGTTGTCTTCGAAGCGGACGCGGGCGCCGATCTGCCCCAGCTTCCCGCCTCCCGGCACTACCGGCGTGCGCGCCAGGACCGGGGCGCCGAGACGCGCCACAATCTCCTGATCGCCGCCCTCGACGTGTTTGGCCGCTACGGCTTCGAAGGCGCGGCCACCCGCGACATCGCCAAGCGAGCCGGCGCCAATCTCGCGGCCATCGTCTATCATTTCGGCAGCAAGGACGCCCTCCACCGCGCCGTCGCCGAATATGTCGTCGAGCAGATGCAGAAGCGGATCGGCGACAGCATCGACACCGCGGACGAGGCGCTGAAGGGCAGCATCGACCGTGCGACGGCCCGTCGCCTGCTGCAGCGGATCGTGGATGTCCATATCGATTCCATGCTGGGCGAAGCGGAAGCGGAGCTTTGGGGACGCTTCATCATGCGCGAGCAGATGGAGCCCTCCTCCACCTTCGACATCATCTACGACTTCATGATGAAGTGCCAAGGCACGACCACGGAACTGATCGCGTTCCTTCTCAACCTGGATCCCCGCTCGGAAGAAGCCACGTTCCGTGCCTTTGCGATCTCGGGCCAGTTCGTCATCTTCTGCGTCGCCCGGCCCATGGTGGCGAAGAAGCTCGGACGCGATACGCTGGCCTGCGGCGACCGCGATCAGATTCGCCGCGTCGTCGCTGAGCACATCGACCTGTTGGTCGGAGAGACCCTGATCGACGAGGGATGACATGCGGGCAGGCCAAGCGCCCTGGATCGTCGCGCTGCTGCTTTTGGCCGGTTGCGGCGATGGCGGGCGAAACGCCCCTCTGCATGGCTATGTCGATGCCGACTATGTGCTCGTCGGGGCCGAAGCCACGGGGCGCCTGACGACGCTCTCCATCCGGCGCGGCGAACCGGTCGAGGCCGGCGCCGCGTTGTTCACCCTCGACGATCGCGACGAAACGGCCGCGCTTTCCCAGGCGAAGGCGCAGCTCGCGCAAGCCAAGGCGAGCCTCGCCGATCTTCAGACCGGCAAGCGGCCGGAGGAAATCCGAGTCCTGGATGCGCAGCTCGCCGACGCCGAGGCGTCGATGACGGTGGCGCAGAAGACCTACGATCGCAATCGCGACCTCTCCACCCGCGCCGTCGTCGCGGTGGCGACCCTCGACCAGTCGAAAGCCGATCTCGATTCAGCCCGCGCGCGGGTCGAGGCGGCGCGGGAGAACCGGGCCGTCGCCAACCTCCCGGCCCGGCCCGACCAGATCGCCGCCGCCGAACAGCAGGTCCAAGCGCTCGCCGCCGCCGTGACGGCTGCCGAGACCAAGCTCGCGCGGCGGTCCCAGCACGCCAGCGCCGCCGGCCGTGTGGAGGAGGTCTACTATCAGGTGGGCGAGCTTGTTCCGGCTGGCCAGGCCGTCGTCTCGCTCCTGCCGGAAGGCGCCCGCAAGATCCTGTTCTACGTGCCCGAAGCCAACCGCTCCGCCGTGCATCCCGGTCAGACGGTCCGCATCCTCTGCGATGGCTGCGCGGAGGGGCTGACCGCCACCGTCGCCAGCATAGCCACCGATGCCGAGTTCACGCCGCCGGTGATCTATTCGAAGGAGAGCCGCGCCAAGCTGGTCTTCCGCGTCGAAGCCAGACCGGAGGGCGACGCTGCGCGGCTCGATCCGGGCCAGCCCGTCGACGTTCAGCTCGCGACGGCGGCGCAATAGGCATGGCGGCAGACAGGCCGGAAGAAATCGTCATCGACATTCACGGCCTGACCAAACGCTTCGGAGCCAAGACCGTGGTCGACGACGTTTCGCTCGACGTGCGACGGGGCGAGATCGTCGGCTTCCTGGGGCCCAACGGCTCCGGCAAGACGACCACCATCCGGATGATCTGCGGGCTGCTCCGGCCCGATGGCGGCAGCGGCACCTGCCTCGGCCTCGACATCCTGCGGGATGCCGATCGCATCAAGCGCCAGGTCGGCTACATGACGCAGCGCTTCTCCTACTACGAGGACCTGACGATCCGAGAAAACCTCGATTTCGTGGCGCGGATCTACGCCCTGCCCGATCGGGCTGCCATCGTGAAGAAGACGCTGGAACGGCTCGGCCTGTATGAACGCCGAGATCAGTTGGCTGGCTCGCTTTCCGGCGGCTGGAAACAGCGACTGGCGCTCGCCGCCTCGGTCATGCACCAGCCGAAGCTGCTGCTGCTCGACGAGCCGACCGCCGGCGTCGACCCGCAGGCCCGCCGCGAATTCTGGGACGAGATCCATGCGCTCGCGGAGGACGGGCTGACCGTCCTCGTCTCGACCCATTACATGGACGAGGCGGAACGCTGCCACCGCATCATCTACATCGCCTATGGCAAGATCGTCGCGCGTGGCACCGTCGCGGAAGTGATCGAGCGTTCGGGGCTCTCGACCATCGTGGTCAGCGGCAGCGATGTCGGCGCGATCGCGCGGCTCGTGCGGGAAAAGCCGGGCGTCGAGCAGGTGGCGCCCTTCGGCAACGATCTGCATGTCGTTGGCCCCGATGCCGCCGCGCTGAAGCAGGCGGTCGACGCCGCACTGGCGGAAGCCCATTCCGACGCCGTGGCCGAGCCGGGCGAGACCAGCCTCGAGGATGTCTTCATCCGCCTGATGCAGGAAGCGCAGGCGCGCGACCGCTCGGCGAATGGCGATCCCAGCCCAGAAGCGCCGTCATGAGAACCGGTTTTTCGCTTTCCCGCATCGTCGCGCTGATGGTGAAGGAATTCATCCAGATGCGGCGCGACCGGCTGACCTTCGCCATGATCATCGGCATTCCGATCATCCAGCTGGTGCTGTTCGGCTATGCCATCAATCTCGATCCGAAGCGCCTGCCGACGCTGATGGTGGCGGCGGAAAGCGGTCCGGCGACCCGAACCATCGTCGCAGCGATGGAAGCGTCGGGCTATTTCTCGATCGCACCAGGCCTCGCCAGCCCGGCGCAGGCGGACGAGGCGCTGATCGACGGCTCGGCCAGCTATGTGATCACCCTGCCACCCGGTTTCGAACGCGACCTCGTGCGCGGCACCCGGCCGCAATTGCTGGTCGAAGCCGACGCCACGGATCCTGCGGCAACCTCGAACGCGCTGGGCGCCCTGCCCCAAATTCTATCCAGCGCGCTGAAGCGGGAGCTGACCGGGCCGCTCGCAACGCAAGCGAGCCCGCCCACAGCGGTCGATCTCGTCATCCAGCGCCGCTACAATCCGGAGGGGATCACCGCCTACAATATCGTTCCGGGCTTGCTCGGCACCATCCTGACCATGACGACCATCCTGATGACAGCGCTGGCGCTGACGCGCGAGATCGAGCGCGGCACGATGGAAAACCTGATGGCGATGCCGGCGACGCCGCTGGAGATCATGATCGGCAAGATCGTGCCCTATATCGGCTTCGGGCTGGTGCAGGTCGCGGTGATCCTGGTCTGCGCGCAGATCCTGTTCCATGTGCCGATGATGGGTTCGTTCGCCGTGCTGCTCGGCGTCACCTTCCTCTTCATCGGCTGCAACGTGACGCTCGGCTACACCTTCTCGACGATCGCCCGCAACCAGATGCAGGCGATGCAGATGACCTTCTTCTGGTTCCTGCCGTCGATCCTGCTGTCGGGCTTCATGTTCCCGTTCCGGGGCATGCCTGACTGGGCGCAGGTGATCGGCAGCGCACTGCCGATCACGCATTACATCCGGTCGGTGCGTGGCATCATGCTGAAGGGCAGCGGCCCGGTCGATCTCGTCAACGAGATCTGGCCGCTCGCTGCCTTCTGGCTGGCCGTCGGCACGCTGGCCTTGTTCCGCTATCGTAGAACGCTGGACTGACCGGCGGGACACAGAAACCAATCAAGCCCCTCACCCAACCCTCTCCCGCAAGCGGGCGAGTGCTTTGGGCCGGCAATCTTCATGGATGCGGCCCGGCGCTAGGCAAGAATTCGATGACGGGCGCTGGCGAGCGCCCTCGCCCGCTCGCGGGAGAGGGCTGGGGTGAGGGCCCGTTTACGAAGGCTATGCCGCCAATTCTTCCGGTTCACTGCCGGGCGCCAGGCGGACGCGGAGGCCGTCCAGTTCGTCGGACATCAGCAGCTGGCACGACAGGCGCGAGTTCGACTTGACCGCCATGGCGTCGTCGAGCCGCTCTTCTTCCTCGTCGCTCATCGGGATCAGCCGGTCGACCCATTCAGGATCGACGTAGACATGGCAGGTGGCGCAGGCGCAGGCGCCGCCGCACTCGGCCTTGATGCCGACATTCCAGTCGCGAATGACTTCCATCACCCGCCAGCCCTCCAGGGCCTCCAGCTCATGCTCGACGCCCGCATGATCGGTGACGAAGATCTTCATGAAACCCTTATCCTTGCTCGGCAACCGGCGCCGAAGGCCGCCGCGCCCAGGGGCGGGTTCCGGCCGGCACCTCGCCATGATCGGCGATCGGCTGCAAATATTCGGTCACTTCGGGCCAACGGCCCTCGCGCAGTCCCTTTAGCACAAGCGGGTCCTCGGTCGAAAACGCATCGAAGCCGACGCGCTTCAGGAACGGGATCTGGTCGAGGAAGAATGCGCCGACGGCGCGCAATTCGCCCGCGAAGCCATCGCGGTCACGCAGCAAGCGGCCGATCGAAAAGGCCCGGCCATCGGCGAATTTCGGCAAGTCGGCGGCGACCACCGCGAGACGCGGCAGGTCCTCGACGATATCCGACCAGTCGGCGCCGGGCTCGATCACCACGCCAAGCGGCGCCGAGCGGGCGAGCAATGCATCGCGCTCCGCGCGAAATCGCGCCAGGCTGACCAGCACCGCATCGCCTGCGCCGATCGCCTCATCGTCCGCGACGCGGCGAAAGCCGTCTTCGACAAAGGATCCGTTTTTCCAGAGGCTCATGTCAGATGCCGCTTCCGTCGTTCTCGAGACCTAGATGGATGCCGCACTCGGTCTTTTCCAGACCCCGCCAGCGCCCCGCCCGCGCATCCTCACCGGGCTTTACCTTCGATGTGCAGGGCTGGCAACCGATTGACGGGTAGCCCTGCGCCACCAGCGGATGCGGCGGCAGATTATGCTCGGCCATATAGGCCTTCAGTTCGTCCACGCCCCAGGAGGCCAGCGGATTGACCTTTATACGCGCGCCGTCCTGCTCGAACGACTGGATGGCGGCCCGCGTTGCCGCCTGGAAACGCTTGCGCCCGGTGAACCAGGCGTCAAAACCCTCCATGGCGCGCGCCAGCGGCTCGGTCTTGCGCACATGGCAGCAGGCGTCCGCGTCCGTCATCCACAGTGCCTTGTAGGGATCGACGCTTGCCAGCTTTTCCGGCTCCGGCTTGACGGTTCGCATGTCGGTCAGCCCCAGCCGATCGGCCAGCGCGTCACGATAGGCCAGTGTCTCTGGAAACAGGCGCAGCGTATCCACGAATACCACCGGCACATGCCGGTCGATCGAGGCGACGACGTGCAGCAGCACGGCCGATTCCGCGCCAAAGGAGGAGACGAGCGCGATCTTGCCCGGGAAGATCTCCTCGAGCGAGCGCGCCACCAGTTCCTGGGCGCTCAGGCCGATGAAGCGCGCATTGAGGATGGCCGCTTCCTGCAGCCCCGCGCTTTCATGATCGAAGCCAAAAGCTACCGGTTCAAGCCTGCCCATAGAGCGCTTCCTTGAAGGGTGCCTGGCCAAGGCGGCGATAGGCGGCAAGGAAGGTCTCGTCGTGGCTTTCGCGCTTGGCGATATAGGTGTCGACCACCGTCTCGATCGCGTCGACGATCTCTTCGGTCGAGAAGCCGCGGCCGATGATCTCGCCGATCGACGAGTTCTCGTCGCCGGAGCCGCCGAGCGAGATCTGGTAGAACTCCTCGCCCTTCTTCTCGACGCCGAGAATGCCGATATGGCCGACATGGTGGTGGCCGCAGGCATTGATGCAGCCCGAGATCTTGATCTTGAGATCGCCGATGTCGCGCTGGCGGGCCATGTCGCCGAAGCGCTGCGAGATCCGCTGCGCCACGGGGATCGAGCGAGCGTTGGCAAGCGCGCAATAATCGAGGCCCGGGCAGGCGATGATGTCGGTGACAAGGCCGGCATTGGCCGTGGCCAAGCCCGCTACCAGCAGTTCGTCATAGATCGCCTTCAGGTCGCTCTTGGCGACATGCGGCAGGATCAGGTTCTGCTCGTGGCTGACGCGGATCTCGTCGAAGGCGAGACGCTTGGCGAGGTCGGCCACGACGTCCATCTGCTCGGCCGTGGCATCACCCGGCGTGCCGCCGATCGGCTTCAGCGAGATCGTCACCGAGACATGGCCTGGGACGCGGTGCGGGTGCGTGTTGCGCTCGACCCATGCGTCGAATTCGGGATCGCGCGCCCGCTCGATCGCCAGCGCCGGGCTCGGCGGCAGCGCCGTCAGCGTGTCGGGAGCGGCGAAATATTCGCGGATGCGCTCGACTTCGCCCTGCGGCAACTTGAGCGCGCCGTGGCGGATGCGCTCCCATTCTTCCTCGACCTGGCGCGCGATCTCGTCGGCGCCGGTCTCGTGGACGAGGATCTTGATGCGCGCCTTGTACTTGTTGTCCCGGCGGCCGTTCAGATTGTAGACGCGCAGGATCGCTTCCGAATAGGAGAGCAGGTCCTCTTCGGGCAGGAAGTCGCGGATTTTCTTGGCCACCATCGGCGTGCGGCCCTGGCCACCGCCGATATAGACCGCGAAGCCAAGCCGGCCTTCCGCATCCTTCTTCAGATGTAAGCCGATATCATGGACCTGGATCGCGGCGCGGTCGCGCTCGGCGCCGGTGACGGCGACCTTGAACTTGCGCGGCAGGAAGACGAATTCCGGATGCAGCGACGACCATTGCCGCAGGATCTCGGCATAGGGACGCGGATCGGCGACCTCGTCCTCGGCAGCGCCGGCGAAATGGTCGGCCGTGACATTGCGGATGCAATTGCCCGAGGTCTGGATCGCGTGCATCTCGACCGAGGCAAGCTCGGCCAGCGCATCGGGGATCTCGGACAGCTTCGGCCAGTTGTACTGGATGTTCTGGCGGGTGGTGAAATGGCCGTAGCCGCGGTCATATTTCCGAGCGACATGCGCCAGCATCCGCATCTGCTCGCTGTTCAGCGTGCCATAGGGCACGGCGACGCGCAGCATGTAGGCGTGCAGCTGGAGATAGACGCCGTTCATCAGCCGCAGCGGCTTGAACTGGTCTTCGGTCAACTCGCCGGAAACGCGCCGACCGACCTGGTCGCGGAACTGCGCGACGCGGGCGGTCACGAACTCATGGTCGAACTCGTCGTAGCGATACATCACTCAACCTGCATGCTTCAAAGTGGCGGCGCGTTCGGCGATCTCGGCCTCGCCATAGGTGACGGTCGGGCCGCCGGCGGCGCGGATGCGCTCGCGCAGGCGGACCGGAACGGGAATGCCTTCGACGAGCGTCGCCTCGATCTCGTAGGGATCGACGACTATGCCGGCCTCGTGCTGGCTCTTGGCGAGGGCGAGCGCAGCTTCCAGCTCGGCATCGGAAATGACACGGGCGTCGGCGAGCTTGTAGGACCAGCCACCCTCGGCGGTCAGGAACACGACGAGCCCGTCGCCGAGATGGTTCGCTGTGATGAGCTTGTCAGTCATTGCGCTTTCCAGATGCTTGTCTTCACGCCGCCATCGCCACGAGCGGCAGCGGCGAAACGCCCAATGCGCTCTCGGCGACCACGCGGCCGACGATGATGACGACCGGGCCGTCGAGCTCCGGGCGGTCGGCAATTTGAGCCAGTTCGTCGAGGCGTCCGGCAAAGGCGCGGCGGTCGGCGCGCGAGGCGTTTTCGATGACCGCGACCGGGGTTGACGGCGGCAGGCCGTTCTCGATCAGCTTGCCCGCGACCTTGGTGGCGACGCTGCGGCCCATATAAACGGCGACCGTCGCGCCCGAGAGAGCGAGACCCGCCCAATCCGGCAGCGTATCGCCGCGCATGTCGTGGCCGGTGGCGACCACGAGGCTCGAGGCGACGTCGCGCAATGTCAGCGGAATCTCGTTCTCGGCGGCGGCGGCGAAGGCTGCGGTGATCCCTGGCACGATATCGAACGGGATGCCGGCGGCGCGAAGCGCTGCCATTTCCTCGCCAGCGCGGCCGAAGATCAGCGGATCGCCGGACTTCAGCCGGACGACGCGGCGTCCATCGGTCGCCTCGCGCACCAGAATGGCGTTGATCTCGTCCTGGCTGGCGGCATGGGCGCCCTTTGCCTTGCCGACATAGATGCGGAGCGCATCGCGGCGGCCCATGGCGACGATCGCGTCCGGCACCAGCTTGTCATAGACGATGACGTCGGCTTCCTGTAGCAGCCGCTGGGCGCGCAGCGTCAGCAGGTCTTCCGCGCCCGGTCCGGCGCCGACGAGGCTGACATGGCCAACGCCAGCCGCCTTCGAAGCATCGGCGGCGCGATCGATATCCACGACGGCATCCGCCGCGCCCTGCTCCAGCTGACCGGCCAGCACCTTGGCGGCGGTCGTGCCGGTGAAGAAATGCGCCCAGAAGCGACGACGCCCCTCGCCCGGCGCGATCTTCTCGGCAACCCGCGAGCGCAAGCTCTCGGCCAGATTGGCGAGATCGCCAAGGCGGGGCGACAACATCGCCTCGATCCGGGCGCGCACATGCCGCGCCAGAACGGGCGCTGCGCCTTCGGTCGAGATGGCGATCGAGAGGGGAGCGCGGTTGACCAGCGACGGCGTATAGAAATCGCAGAGATCGGGGCGATCGACGACATTGACCGGCACGCCAACGGACTTGGCGAGAGCGCGCACGGCGCGGTCGGCTTCCAGCTCGCCAGTCGCGGCAAATACCAGCGCGGCGTCCATGAGATCGGCAGCGATCGGCGCCCGGGCAATCCAAGACGCGCCGGCGACTTCCATATCGCGGCGCGCCTCGTCTTCCAGCTCGGCCGCAAACACGACGAGATCGGCGCTGGTCTCGGATAGCAGGCGGATCTTGGCTGCCGCTTCACCGCCGCCGCCGACGATCACGACGCGCCGCCCCTCGACCTTGTGGAAGGCCGGAAACGTACCGAGCTTGCGCTGAACCGAACGATGGACCGGGGCCATCCGTCTCTCCCTGGGCGCGACCCGGAGGAGGGATCGCAAAGTCTGGAACGATTGCAGACTTTGTAGAGAGTTGACTGAAGGAAGACGACGACGGGCGTTCCAATCTCTGGAAGAGACTTGGAAAAACATTCCACGCCGACGCCAGGATGCGGCGGCGCCTGCGTATTCACCGCTCAGGGACCGCCGCGCGCCAGATCTCGCGCGGTTGCTGGCCAAACGAGGTCTTGGTCGGCAGCCTGCGCAGCCAAGATCTCCGCCTCGAATACACGACTTACTTTGTCGCCTTAAACGAGTTCGCTACCCCCGCCGCCTCCGGAGAGGCAGCGAGGTGGATTGAGGGGGCGAGCCGCTAGAATACGCCCGCGCCGAGCTCGGCCGGGGCCGCATTGGCGCGGAACATGGCGAACAGTTCGCGGCCGAGGCCGAACTCGTTGCCAGTCATATCCGCCACCGCCAGTTCGCGCGCGGTGAAGGTCGCGGGATCGACCAGCACCTCCAGCGTTCCCGTCACGGCGTCCAGGCGCACCATGTCGCCGTCCCGAACCTTGCCGATCGCCCCGCCGGCGGCCGCCTCCGGCGTGACGTGGATCGCCGCCGGGACCTTGCCGGAGGCGCCGGACATGCGCCCGTCGGTGACCAGCGCCACCCTGAGGCCCCGATCCTGCAGCACCGCCAGCGTCGGCGTCAGCTTGTGCAGCTCCGGCATGCCATTGGCGCGGGGGCCCTGGAAGCGGATGACGGCGATGAAGTCCTCGGTCAGCTCGCCCGCTTTGAAGGCGGCCAGCAAAGCGTCCTGCGTGTGGAACACGCGGGCTGGCGCCTCGATGACGTGACGATCGACCTTCACGGCCGAGACCTTGATGACGGAGCGGCCGAGATTGCCCTCCAGCACCTTGAGGCCACCAGAAGCCTGGAATGCCTTGGAGACCGGCGCCAGTACCTTCTCGTCGAGGCTGGTGGTCGCACCCTCGCGCCACGCGATCACGCCGGCTTCGTCGATCTTCGGCTCGACCGTGTAGCCGCTCAGTCCCGCGCCCCAGACGGTCTTGACGTCCTCGTGCAGCAGGCCGGCCTGCAGCAATTCGCGGATCAGGAAGCTCATGCCGCCGGCGGCGTGGAAATGGTTCACGTCGGCCAGGCCGTTCGGATAGACGCGCGTCAGCAGCGGCACGACGTCGGAAAGGTCGGAGAAATCGTCCCAGGTCAGCTGGATGCCAGCGGCCTTGGCCATCGCCACCAGATGCAGCGTGTGGTTGGTCGAACCACCCGTGGCGTTGAGGCCAACGACGCCGTTCACCACGGCCTTCTCGTCGATGATCTCGCCGATCGGCGTGAACTCGTTGCCGAGCGCGGTGATCGCCAGCGCACGCTTAGCGGCGGCCTTGGTCAGCGCGTCGCGCAGCGGCGTGTTCGGGTTGACGAAGGACGAGCCTGGCAGATGCAGGCCCATGATCTCCATCAGCATCTGGTTGGTATTGGCCGTGCCGTAGAAGGTGCAGGTGCCAGGGCCATGATAGGAGGCGCTTTCGGCTTCGAGCAGGTCGGCGCGGGTGGCCTTGCCCTCGGCATAGAGCTGGCGGATGCGCGCCTTCTCGCTGTTCGGCAGGCCGGAGGTCATCGGGCCGGCCGGGATGAACACCGCCGGCAGGTGGCCGAAGGAAAGCGCCGCGATCAGCAGGCCGGGCACGATCTTGTCGCAGATGCCGAGGAAGACGGCGGCATCATAGGTGTTGTGCGACAGGCCGATCGCCGCCGACATGGCGATGGCGTCGCGCGAGAACAGCGACAGCTCCATGCCGGTCTGGCCCTGGGTGACGCCGTCGCACATGGCGGGCACGCCGCCGGCGACCTGCGCCACGCCGCCGACTTCCCGCGCCGCCTGGCGGATCAGCTCGGGATAGGTCTCGTAGGGCTGATGCGCCGACAGCATGTCGTTATAGGCGGTGATGATGCCGAGATTGGGCGAGATGTCGCCCTTCAGCACGGCCTTGTCGCCCGGCCCGCAGGCCGCGAAGCCATGGGCCTGGTTGCCACAGGCGAGCGAGGCGCGACGCGGTCCGGCTTCGCTGGCGGCCGCCAGGCGATCGAGATACAACCCGCGCGCCTTTTCGCTGCGGGCGCGGATCCGATCGGTCACTTCGAGGACCTTGGGGTGGATGGTCATGATGTGGTGTCTCCTGGACGTCCGTAACGGGTGAGAAGCAGGGTGGCGCCTGCTCGCTCCAAACCCCTCGCCGAACCCCCTCCATGAGCGGGAAGAGGGTTTCCCGCTCGGTCGATTTCTGGCCTGGAGCCCTTCACCGCCCGGAAACGACGAAAGGCTCCCCATTCCTGCCTTGACCCGTCTTCATGCCGCAAACGCCAGCCGTTCGCTCGGAAGATGGTCAGAGCCCCTCGCCTTCAGACGGGCGAGGTGGCTGCTCAGGCGCCTTCTTCGTGCCAGGTGCGTCCGTCGCGCTCGATCAGGGCGATCGAGGAGGATGGCCCCCAGGTACCCGCCGTATAGGCCTTCGGCGCCTCGCGCGAATTGGCCCAGCCGTCGAGGATCGGATCGATCCACTTCCACGCCGCCTCGACCTCGTCGCGCCGCATGAACAGCGTGGCGTTGCCGCGGATGACGTCCATGATCAGCCGTTCATAGGCTTCGGGACTGCGGATCTTGAAGGTCTCGGCAAAGCTCATGTCGAGGGGCACATGGCGAAGACGCATGCCGCCCGGGCCCGGATCCTTGATCATCAGCCAGAGACGCACGCCCTCATCGGGCTGCAGGCGCATGATCAGCTGGTTGGACGCGAGCTGGCCGGCAGCGCCTTCGAAGATCGAGTGCGGAATCGCCTTGAAGTTGACGACGATCTCGGACAGGCGCGAGGGCAGCCGCTTGCCGGTGCGGATATAGAAGGGCACGCCGGCCCAGCGCCAGTTCTCGATCTCTGCCTTGACGGCGACGAAGGTCTCGGTCGTCGATTCCTCGTTGCCGAGCTCTTCGAGATAGCCCGGAACCGGCCCGCCGGCGGAGGCACCAGCCTTGTACTGGCCGCGCACGGTGACCGTCTCGACATCGCCATCGACGATCGGCTTGAGCGAGCGCAGCACCTTGAGCTTCTCGTCCCGCAGCGCATCGGCATCGAACCGGCCCGGCGGCTCCATGGCGACGAGGCAGACGAGCTGCAGGATGTGGTTCTGCACCATGTCGCGCAGCGCGCCGGCGGTGTCGTAATAGCCCGCGCGACCCTCGACGCCGAGGCTTTCGGCGACCGTGATCTGCACATGATCGATGTGGTTGGCATTCCAGACCGGCTCGAACAGCGCATTCGCAAAGCGAAGCGCCATGAGGTTCTGCACCGTCTCCTTACCGAGATAATGGTCGATACGGTAGATCTGGCTTTCCTTGAACACCTTGCCGATCGAATCGTTCAGGGCGTTGGCGGAAGCGAGGCTCTTGCCGATCGGCTTCTCGATGATGACGCGGGTCTTCGGCGTCACGAGGTGATGGGCGCCAAGCCCCTCGCAGATGATGCCGAACAGGTCGGGCGCCACGGCGAGATAGAAGGCGCGAATGCGATCCTTGCCGCCTTCCAGCGCCTTGGCGAGTTCGGGCCAGCCGGCCTTTTCGGCGGTGGCGTCGACAGCGACATAGGTGATGCGCTTCAGGAACGAGGCGACCTGTTCGGGCTCGCGCTCGTCGGCCGGCACGAACTTCTCCAGCGCCGCTTCCGTCAGCTTCTGGTAGTCCTCGTCGCTCATGGGACGGCGCGAGACGCCGATGATCCGCGCGACCTCGGGGATCTGACCGTCGCGATGGCGGTGATACAACGCCGGCATGAGTTTGCGGTAGGCGAGATCGCCGGTAGCGCCGAAGACGACGAGATCGAAGGGGTCGACGGCGATGATACGACTTGTCATGAAATCCCTCTTTCCGGAGTCAGCCGGACCTCAACTGGTCTGTTCAGTGTCCTAATCAAATCCGCTTCATAAGTTGAGGGAAAAAATTAGAGCACCGAAATAAAATCTTTGCGACAAGATTCGCGTGTGATGGCTTTCACATCACGCTATGCGATTTCAGGCATTTGGACGAGACCCGCATCGGGCGGGCCAAGGGGAAAAATCAATGGCGGATCCGGTTTGCGTTGTGCCTGCGGGCGATCGTTGCGGAGAAGGCGTCGTCTGGAACGCCGCCGAGCAGGCCGTGTACTGGACCGACATCAATCGTTTCCTCGTCCATCGCTACGATCCGGCAACCCGGGCCACGCAGAACTGGCTGTTCGATGAGCCCGTGACGACGATCGGCCTCACCGATCGGCCCGGCACCCTGATTCTCGCCCTGGGGTCCAAGGTGATCCTCTGGCAGCCGGCCAAGGACGCCCGCGCCGATTTCGCATATCCCGAGAAGAACACACCGAAGGCACGGCTGAATGATGGCCGGCCCGACCCGTTCGGCAATCTGGTCGTCGGCTCGATGTTCAACAATGTCGGCCCGGACGGCTCCGGCGTCGACATTACCGACGATGCGCTGGGCGGCCTCTACCGCGTGACCAAGGACGGCGCCAGCGAGACGATCCGGTCGGCGATCGGCATCTCCAACACCATGTGCTGGGATCTGTCGCGCAACCGATTCTATACCGGCGACACGATGAAGAACGAGATCTGGGCGTATGCCTACGACCCGGCGACGGGCGCAGTCAGCGACCCGGCCATCTGGTTCCAGGGTTTCGACCGCGGCGCGCCCGACGGCTCGCAGATCGACAGCGAAGGCCATGTTTGGAATTGCCGCTATCATGGCGGCTGCATCGTCCGCATCACCCCGGACGGCAAGGTCGACCGCGTCCTGGACATGCCTGTCTCCAACATCACCAACTGCACCTTTGGCGGCGCCGAGCTGAAGACGCTCTACATCACCACGGCACAGGGCGGTGACGGCCCGCTGGAGCGCCTGGCCGGCGGCCTGTTCGCCGTCGAGCTCGATGTCGCGGGCGTGGCCGAAAACGTGTTCAAGATCGACGGCTGATATGCGCCTATCCGGGGCGCGCCGCGCGTCCCGGATTTTTCCGTTCTCGAAGGAGGTCGCATGCCGATCCTCGACATCGACCATGTCCAGCTCGCCATGCCGGCAGGCGGCGAAAACCAAGCACGTGGCTTCTACGGCGATCTCCTCGGCCTGCCGGAAGTGGCCAAGCCGGCCAATCTGGCAAGCCGCGGCGGCGCCTGGTTCCAGACCGGCAGCCGCCAGCTGCATCTCGGTGTCGAAAGCGACTTTCGTCCAGCCAAAAAGGCGCATCCAGCCTTTCTCGTTCGCGATCTCGATGGCCTCCGGCAACACCTCGTCGCCAACGGGCAGTCGCCACAGGACGACGAGCCCCTCGCCGGCTATCGACGCTTCTATCTCACCGACCCGTTCGGCAACCGCCTGGAATTTCTCGAGCCCGAGAATGTCCCGGAACAGTAGAGAATCGCCTGCGCCAACAGGTCAGCCGAACGTCGGAAGGTCTCGGCTTGCGCAAATTGCCGTAACGGAAGGTCCGTGGTAAGAAATCCTCCTTTTCGGGAGGACTTCATGAGCCGGTCTATTCTCCAAGCGCTGCCGATCGTTGCCGCCGCGATCTTCGCCCTGGCCTTCGGTAGCCAACTCGCCATGGCGCAGGCGCCGAGCAAGGCGCAGCAATCGGCGATCCGGTCCGCCTGCCCGAGCGATTACAGGGCCTATTGCGCCAGTGTGCCGCCCGGCGGCAAGCCGGCGCTCGACTGCCTGCAGCAGAACGTCGCCAAGCTGTCGGACGCCTGCCGCACGGCCGTGCAGGCCGTCAGCGGCAGCGCTGCGACGACGCCCGCGGATGCCGCTCCTGCCAGCGGGGAAGCCAGATCCGGTACGGCGGCTGCTGCCCCCGCCACCACAACGGGGTCAGCGCCAGCGGCCAAGACGCCCGTCGCCAAGACTCCGGCCGCCAAGTCTCCAGCCGCGAAGGCACCCGTCGCTGCGGCAGCGCCTCCTGCTGCCGATCTGGCGCCGCGCCAGGAAGCCGCGCTGATCCGGCAGTCGTGCCGGCGGGACTTCCGCACCTATTGCGGCGGTGTTCCGATCGGCGGCGGCAATGTGATCGCCTGCCTGAAGGCCAACGCCGCGTCGCTCTCACCCCGCTGCCAAAGCGCCCTCGCCCCCTTCGCGCAGTAACGCCGGTCCGTCGCCTGGCGATGCGCAGGACCGCTCGCTCGATCGGGTACTAGCCGGGGAACATGTCGAAATACGGCTTGGCCTCTTCGAGCACGCGGGCATAGGAGGGCCGGTCCAGCAGCCGGCCAAAATAGCCGGCCAGCGCCGGATGCGTCTCGCCAAAAGGCTGTACCTTGTCGGCGTAGAACAGCGCCGGCGCGGCGGCGCAATCGGCGAGCGAGAAGGTCTCTCCCATCGCCCAGAAGCGCTGTCCCATCTGCTTCTCGAGCATGTCGTAGGAGGTCCTGAGCGTCGCCCTCGCCGCCTCGACGCCGAAGGGATCCTTGCTCCCGTCCGGGCGCAGCCGGTCGGCGACGATCCGCTGCATCGGCTCATGCACGTAGAGATCATAGAAGCGGTCGGAGAGCCGGGTCTGCCAGGCGCGCTCGGGATCTTCGGGGACGAAGCGCGTCGGCCCCGGATAATAGATGCCGAGATATTCGATGATGACGGTCGCTTCGGGCACGGTCTGTTCGCGCCGATGACCCAGCAGGACCGGCATCTTGCCGACCGGCCAGAGCGCGTTGAATTCAGCCCGCACGGTCGGGTCGCCGAGATCGAGGAAATGCGGCTTGAACGGCGTGTCGTTCTCGTAGAGCGCGATCAACGCCTTATGGCAGTAAGACGCCAGCGGATGCATGTAGAGCGTGAGCGTCATGTCAGGCCTCGCCTCCTTGCCTTCCACACTGCCCGTCCGTTCGGGCCATGATACCGATCCGACCCGCGCTCGCGGGGCAGCCCGGTTTGCATGACAGCTAACGCGAGCCCGCCACCGTCATGCAAGTCCCCACGGGATCAGCCGGCGGCAGTCGGCTCAGGTCCGGCGGTAGGCGTCGCCCTTTTCGTCGAAGACCTGCAGATGCCGGAGCGGCGAGGTCAGCGCGATCGTCTCGCCCTTGGTGAAGGGAATGTCGTTTTCGAGCTTGGCGACGATCGGCTCTTCGGTGCCGATATCGACATAGATCAGCGTCACCTCGCCGAGCTGCTCGACGATATCGATGGTGCCGCGGAAGATCGCGTCGTCGCCGGTGGTGACCTCGAGATCCTCGGGACGAACGCCGAACGTGCCCTTCGAACCAGCAGCGCTTTCCGGGATTGAAGCCTGCACGCGGATCGCGTCGCAGCCATTCGGCCGAACCACCGGATTGGCGCCGCCGGATTCGATCACGCAGGGAATGGTATTCATCGACGGCGAACCGAGGAACTTCGCGACGAAAAGATTGTCCGGGTGGTGGTAGAGCTCCATCGGGGCGCCGACCTGCTCCACCCGTCCGGCGTTCAGCACGACGATGCGGTCGGCGAGCGTCATCGCCTCGACCTGGTCATGCGTGACGTAGATCATCGTCACGCCGACCATCCGCTCATGCAGCTTGTTGATCTCGATACGTGTCTGCACGCGCAGCGCCGCGTCGAGGTTGGAAAGCGGCTCGTCGAACAGGAACACCTTGGGGTCGCGCACAATGGCCCGGCCGATGGCGACTCGCTGGCGCTGGCCGCCGGAAAGCTGCTTCGGCAGGCGGTCGAGATAGGGCGTGATCTGCAGCACATTGGCCGCCTCGCGGACGCGGCGGTCGATCTCTTCCTTGCCGCCGCCGCCGAGCTTCATGCCGAAGGCCATGTTGTCGTAGACCGTCATGTGCGGATAGAGCGCGTAGCTCTGGAACACCATGGCGATGCCGCGCTTCGACGGCGCCAACTGGTTCACCACCTTGCCGTCGATCTGCAGCGTGCCGGAGGTGATATCCTCCAGTCCCGCGATCAGGCGCAGCAGCGTGGACTTGCCGCAGCCGGACGGACCGACAAAGACGACGAACTCACCCGACTTGATGTCGAGATCGATGCCGTGCAGCACCTTGACGTTGCCATAGGCCTTCCGGATATCGCGTA
This sequence comes from Kaistia sp. UC242_56, assembly GCF_044452255.1. Lineage (NCBI taxonomy): Bacteria > Pseudomonadati > Pseudomonadota > Alphaproteobacteria > Hyphomicrobiales > Kaistiaceae > Kaistia > Kaistia sp. UC242_56. The sequence continues at coordinate 1,142,599 of NZ_JBIOAN010000002.1, read as the reverse complement.
GCAGCAAGCCGGCCATGTTGTTCTCTCCCGTGCCCGTTCTCTTGTTTCAGGCGATCTTGCCGAAGAATGCGTCGCGTCCGCCGAGTTCGACGGTGCGGCCCGAAGCGTCGAGCAATCCCGCGAAGCCGCTGTTCAGAAGCGCCGTGACATCGATCCCGGCCGGGACCGCGAAGCTGGCGCTGGCGCTGCCGAGGTTGAACACGCAGAGCACCTTCTCGCCCGCGCCCTCCCGGATGAAGGCCAGGACATTGTCGGGCGAATCGACGAAGGCGATCGAGCCGTCCCGAAGTGCCGGATGGGCGCGGCGGAAGGCGATCATCTTGCGGTAATGCGTCAGCACCGACGCCTGGTCGGAGGTCTCCCGGTTGACCGCGCGGGCGACATGCTCCTGCGATACCGGCAGCCAGGGCTTGGCGGTGGAGAAGCCGGCATAGGTGGCGTTCGATTCCCACACCATCGGCGTGCGACAGCCATCGCGGCCCTTGAATTCCGGCCAGAAGCGGATGCCGTAGGGATCCTGCAGATCCTCATAGGCGATATCGGCTTCGGTCAGGCCGAGTTCCTCGCCCTGGTAAAGGCAGACAGAGCCGCGCAGCGACAGCAGAATGCCGGCGGCGAGCTTCGCAACCGCATCGAACTCGCCATCGTGGGTCCAGCGCGAAACGTGGCGGACGATGTCGTGGTTCGAGAACGCCCAACAGGGCCAGCCATCGCCGACGATCGCTTCGAACGCCTGGATCCGGTTGACGAAGTGTTCCTTCGTGAAGATCGGGCTCAGGAAATCGAAGGTGTAGCACATGTGCAGCTTGTCGCCGCCGGCGGTATAGGCCGCCATCGTGCGGAGCGAGCGCGGGCCGTCGCCGATCTCGCCGACCGTCATCTGGCCGGGATAGCGGTCCAGGAGCGCGCGGAGACGCTTCAGGAATTCGAGATTTTCCGGCTGGCTCTTGTCGTGGATGTGATCCTGCCAGTTATACGGATTGACGGCGGGCGCCTCGGGCGAGTTGCGATCCTCGGGCTTCGAAGGCGGGTTGTCCTCCAGTCCCTGCGAATGGACGTAGAAGTTCACCGTATCGAGGCGGAAGCCATCGACGCCGCGCTTCAGCCAGAACTCCACCGAATCGAGCAGCGCGTCCTGGGCCGCCATGCAGTGGAAATTGATATCCGGCTGCGAGGTCAGGAAGTTGTGCAGGTAATACTGGCAGCGCGTCGTGTCCCATTCCCAGGCTGAGCCGCCGAAGATCGACAGCCAGTTGTTGGGCGGCGTGCCGTCCGGCTTGGCGTCGGCCCAGACGAACCAGTTGGCCTTGGCATTGGTCTTGGACGAGCGGCTTTCCTTGAACCAGGCATGCTGGTCCGAGGTGTGCGACAGCACCTGGTCGATCGTCACCTTGATGCCGCGCGCATGCGCCTCGGTGATCAGGTGGTCGAAATCCTCCAGCGTGCCGAACAGCGGATCGACGGCGCAATAGTCGGAGACGTCGTAGCCAAAGTCCTTCATCGCCGACTTGAAGAAGGGCGAGATCCAGATCGCATCGACGCCGAGCGAGGCGATGTGATCCAGCCGGGCAGCAATGCCCTTCAGGTCGCCGACGCCATCGCCGTCCGTATCCTGGAACGAGCGCGGGTAGATCTGGTAGATGACCGCGCCGCGCCACCAGTCCGCATCGGCGGCGTGCGAGGCGATCACGCCACCGGAAACGACTTCATTCATTCGATCAGCCCTTCACGCCGCCGGCGGTCAGGCCGGAAATGATCTTGCGTTGGAAAATGAGCACCAGGGCGATCAGCGGCACGGTGACGATGACCGACGCAGCCATGATGTTGCCCCAGGGAATTTCGTACTGGCTGGCGCCGGACAGCAAGGCGATGGCGACCGGCACCGTGCGGGTGGCGTTGGACGAGGTGAAGGTCAGGGCGAACAGGAACTCGTTCCAGGCGGCGATGAAGGCGAGCAGGCCCGTCGTCACCAGCGCCGGCCACATCAGCGGCATGAACACCTTGGTGATGATCACCCAGGGCGACGCCCCGTCGACGATGGCCGCTTCCTCGATCTCGATCGGCAGGTCGCGCATGAAGGTGGTCAGCACCCAGACCGTGAACGGCAAGGTGAAGATCATGTAGGCGAAGATCAGCGCCAGCGGCGTGTTGAAGATGCCGAAGAAGCGGATGATCTCGAACAGGCCGGCCAGCACCGCGATCTGCGGGAACATCGACACCGACAGGATGGTGAAGAGCAGCAGCGAGCGGCCGCGGAAACGGACGCGGGCGAGCGCGAAGGATGCGGTCACCGCAAGCAGCAGCGAGATCGCCACCACCACCGTCGAAACCAGCAGCGAATTGCCGAGATTGCGCAGGAAGCTGCCGGTGGTCAGCACCGAGACGTAGTTGTCCAGCGCGAAGGAGGTCGGCCAGTAATCGATCCGGAAAAGGTCCGTTCCGGATTTGAACGAGGTCAGGATCGCGTAATAGAACGGGAACACCGAGATGAAGACGATGATCAGGACCAGCGCGTAGAAAGCCGTCCGCTTGGTAAGGGCCCAGAGCATTATCGGCCTCCATCGAAATTGACGCGTCCTACAACGATGTAGACCACCGTGATGACCGCCAGGATCAGGAACAGGAAGGTCGCGGCGGCCGAGCCATAGGCGAACTTGTCGAAATCGAACAGGTTCTCGCGGGCATAGACCGACATCGTCTTGGTCTGGGAGTTGTTCGGCGTCAGCACGTAGATCAGGTCGAAGATGCGCAGCGCATCCAGCATGCGGAAGATCACGGCGACCATCAGGGCCGGCCGGATCAGCGGCAGCGTCACCCTGAAGAACACCTTGACCGGATGCACGCCGTCGATCCGGGCCGCCTCGTAGATATCGCCGGGCACCATCTGCAGGCCGGCGAGGATCAGCAGCGCCATGAAGGGCGTGGTCTTCCAGATATCCACCAGCAGCACCGCGAACATCGCCGTGTCCGGATTGGCGGTCCAGGCGATCTTGCTCGAGATGATGCCGAGATTCATCAGCACGTCGTTGATGATGCCGAACTGGTCGTTGAGCATCCAGCTCCACATCTTGGCGGAGACGACGGTCGGGATCGCCCACGGCACGAGAATGGCAGCGCGGACGATGCCGCGGCCCTTGAACTCGGCGTTGAGCACGAGCGCCACGATGGTGCCGAAGATCGTCTCCAGCGTCACCGAGACGATGGTGAATTTGACGGTGTTCCAGACGGCGCGCCACCAGATCGGGTCGGCGAGCAGGCCGTCATAGAGAACCTTGCCGCTCTTCAGCCGGGTGATCGACAGGTAATTCTCGAAACCGATCCACTGCGCCGCGTCGATATTGGCGAGCGAGGCGTCGGTGAACGAAAAATAGATGCTTCGGACCAGGGGCCATCCGGCCACCATCGCCAGCACGATGAGCATCGGGGCGAGAAAGACCCAGGCTGACCGCACCCTCTGGCGCATCAGGTCGGAGCGCATCCCTGCGACGGGCGCAGCAACTGTCTCGGCTACCGCCATGTTCTCGGCTCTCGCTGTTTGGACCGACGGCTCGGCATGAACGGGAAGGGCATGGCGGACCGAACGAATGTCCGCCACGCCGAAAGATCAGGCTGCGATGACGGCATTCGTTGGGAATGCCGTCATGCGGGCGTCTGGCTTACCAGCCACCGCCCTTGAGCTTGGTCAGCTTGGCTTCGAGCATTTCGAGATTGTCGGCTGCCGAGCCATTGCCGCTGAGCGTGTCGTGGGTCGCGGTCCAGAAATTGGACGAGACTTCATTGTACTTCACTTTGGCAGGGGCCGAGGGACGCGGCACGGCGTTCTGGAACACTTCCTTCCAACGCGGGATGATCGGCTGGCCCTTGGCGATGTCGGCATCGTCATAGAGAGCCTGGATCGTCGGCAGGTTCGAGGCCTTCAGGGCCTTGAGCTTCTGCATTTCCGGCGAGGCGATGAACTTGACCAGCTCGATCGCTTCCTTCGGGCTCTTGCTGTACTTCGAGACGGCCAGGTTCCAGCCGCCCAGCGTGGCAGCGGACTTGGCGCCCTCGCCCGAGCCTGCCGGCAGCGGCACGACGTCGAACTTGTCCTTCACCGCCGAGTCGGCGCCATTGCCGAGGCCGTAAGCGTAGGGCCAGTTGCGCATGAACACGGCATTGCCGGTCTGCCAGACGCCGCGGGCTTCTTCTTCCTGATAGGCTAGGACGCCCGGGGGCGAGATGGTGTTGACCCAACCCTTGGCGCGATCGAGCGCCGCGACGGCCTGCGGATTGTTGATCGAGATCGAACCGTCGGCCTCGATGATCTGGCCGCCGCCGTTCGACTTCACCCATTCAAGGGCATTGCAGGTCAGGCCTTCATAGGAATTGCCCTGCCAGACGAAGCCCCAGATGTCCTTCGAACCGGCTTCGCGCTCCTTGTCCTGGACTTCCTTCGCGGTGGCCGCGAGTTCGTCCCAGGTCTTCGGCGGCTGCTTGCCGTACTTCTCGAGCAGGTCCTTGCGATAGTAGAGGGCCGGCGCATCGGTGAAGATCGGCAGGGCGACGAGCTTGCCGTTCACGGTCTGCGATTCGATGATCGACGGGAAATGCGCGCCGACGACATCCTTGGTGGCGTCCGTCAGGTCCAGGAGCTGGTCCGACAGCTGCGGCGCCCAGATCACGTCGGTCTGGTAGACGTCGATATCGGAGTTGCCGGCGGCAAGCCAAAGCTTGTACTGACCGAACTGATCGCTCGTCGAAGACGGCATCGGCACGATCGTGACCTTGTTGCCGGTGTTCTTCTCGAAGATGTCGAGCTGCTCGCGCAGCACGGCGAGACCGTTGCCCGTATCACCGGACACGATCGACAGATTGGCAGCATTGGCGGCGCTGCCCATCAGGACAATGCCGGCACCAAAGGCCATAAGCGCGGAGCGCAACTTCATTTGAAAGAACCTCCCTGAGAGACATTCCATGACAGGAGCCTCGAAGCCATCGCGCCCGCCGATGCCTCGCACCGCGAACACGTCGCTTCTCATCCCCCTAAGCACCTTCGGCGGAGACAGAATGCCGCCCGCCCTCCTCAAAGCGCTTTGAAGACATTCAAACCGTCAACCTGCTCCGCTGTCAACCCCGGCGGCGCAAGCGCGACAGTGCAATGCAACATGCCAAAGCCGAAAATTCATATGATAAAACAGTATACTTATTTGAATCATCGCCGATTTTTGAAACGCCCTTCAATGACGCACCGCAACATGGCGCAGAGATTTCCCATAAGCGCCGCAAGTCCGCTTGCGCGGTGGATTGAAAGCGCTTTGAATGTTTTCCAGGGAGGACGGATTTTCTCATGAGGCTGAAGGAACTAGCGCTGCATCTCGGTCTCTCGCAGACGACCGTGAGCCGGGCGCTGAACGGCTACCCCGAGGTCAATGAGGAAACGCGGCAGCGCGTGCTGGACGCGGCGCGCCGCTACGACTATCGCCCCAATGCCAGCGCCCGCCGCCTCGCCACCGGCCGCAACAATGCCATCGGTATTGTTCTGCCGACGGACCGCAACCTGCTGCTGGACCCGAACTATATCGAGTTTCAGGCCGGCCTCGGCGAAAGGCTAATGAAGGACGAGATCGACATCGTGCTGTCGCCCTCTCGCGCCGGCGACGAGATGGCGACCTACCGGCGCATGGCGATCAGTTCGCGGGTCGACGCCGTCATCGTGTCGAGTCCGACCTTCAACGACCCGCGCATCTCGCTCCTGACCGAGCTCGGCCTGCCCTTCGTCGTGCATGGCCGCTCGGAAAGTCCGATCCCGCATGCCTGGCTCGATATCGACAATGAGGGCGCGTTTCGGCACGCCACGCAGCATCTGCTCGATCTCGGCCATCGCCGCATCGGCCTGATTAACGGCGAGACCCGCCATACCTTCGCCGCCCATCGCGAGCATGGCTTCCGCAAGGCGCTGGCCGAACATGGCGTTGCGGCCGAGGAAAGCCTGATCGCCGAAGGCGTCATGACGGACGAGACCGGCTACCGGATCACAGCCCGCTTCCTGGCCCAGACCCCTCGCCCAACCGCGCTGCTGGTGTCGTCGATGATGATGTCGCTCGGCACCCTGCGCGCGATACGTTCAGCCGGGCTGGAACTCGGCCGCGACATATCGCTGATCGCCCATGACGACGTCATCCCCTTCCTCAATCCCGACGCCATGGTGCCGACCATGTCGACGACGCGCTCGTCGATCCGGGCCGCCGGAACGCGGGTGGCCGAGCTGCTGATGGAGATCATCGCGGATGGCCGCGCCCCGGCCAGCATCCACGAACTCTGGCCCGTCGACCTCGTCATTCGCCGGTCGACCGGTCCCGCGCCGCGGGATTGACCGCGCCGCCGGTTCGGGACGAAATCCCCGTCAACTGATTTGCTTCACGGTGGAGTTCAACGCCATGCGCCCCATCCTGGCCGGCCTGCTGTTCCTCGCGGCAGGCATCCTGTCGTCGCCCGCCTCGGCGCAGGAGAGCAAGGCCGATCCGATCGATGCGAAACTCGCCGCCTGCCTGAAGGGGCCCGAAGCCAGCAGCACGGCCGGTGCGATCGCCTGCTTCCAGGCCGCGCGCGAAGGCTGGGAACAGGAAATGGTCCGCGCCTACGCAGCTCTCTCCGCGACTCTGGATGCCCGATCGCGTGGGATCCTGCGTGGCACCCAGAAGCAATGGGAAGCCTATGTGGCCGCCGAACGCCGCTTCCAGGCTGCGCCCTCGATCCGCGACCGCGGCACGGCGATGACCCTGGCCACCGCGGCGCAGAACGTCGACCTGTTCAAGAACCGCGCGATCACGCTGCGCCACTACCAGGCGGAGTGACAGCGGCCTGCTGTCGCCTTGACAGCGCCCGCCGATCATCGAACAACCATTCCAGATTCACATAATTTAGAACTTACGGACCAAACGATGCCCGTCGCCTTTGCCAATGCCGCCCTCATTGCCGTCGACTGGGGCACGACCCGCTGCCGCGCCATGTTGCTCGACCGGGATGGCGGCGTATTGGCCGAGGCGGACAGCGCCGATGGTATCGGATCGCTCGGCGGCGCCGGCCACGAGGATGCGTTCCAGGCGCTCGTCGCCAAGTGGCCGAAGCTTCCGGCGATCATGGCCGGCATGGTCGGCAGCCGGCAGGGCTGGCATGAGGCCGCCTATGTCCCGGTGCCGACCTCGCCCGACGCGCTGGCCGGCGGGCTGCTGACCTTCCAGACCTCCGATCATCGCCCGATGGCAATCGTCCCCGGGCTCGTGCTGCGTTCGGAAGCGCGCGACGGCGACGTCATCCGCGGCGAGGAAACGCAGCTGGTCGGCCTGATGGAGGAGGAGCCCGATTTCGAGGGCATCGCCATCCTGCCGGGCACGCATTCCAAATGGGCCGCCATCGCCAAGGGAGAGATCACCACCTTCCAGACCTTCCTGACCGGCGAGATGTTCGACCTGCTGGCGCGCAAGTCGTTCCTGCGCCATTCGGTGGCGGAAGATGCCGACGATATCGCCGGCTCGCCGCATTTCGCCCTCGCGGTGAAGCGCACCGTCGCCGAGGGTCTGCCCTTCCTTGGCGCCATCTTCTCCGTGCGCGTGCGCCAGTTGCTGGACGGCGTCTCGGGCGACGACAACCTCGCCTATCTCTCCGGCCTCGTCATCGGCGGCGAGATCGCCGCCGCCCGCCAGATCGGCCTGCTCGATGCGAACCGCCCGATCCGGATCATCGGCTCTCGCACGCTCGCCCGCTCCTATCATGCCGCCTTCCAGGTCGCCGGCCATCCGGCCGATACCCGGGACGGCTCCGCCCTCGTCCGCCGCGGCCTTGTCCGCCTCGCCCGCGCCAACGGCCTTCTTTGAGATTGAAAACGATGACCCATCCCCTGTTCGGCACCCATCTCCCCATCGTCGCGATCCTGCGCGGCATCACCCCGGCCGAGGCCGACGCGGCCTTCGACGCGCTGGTCGAGGCCGGCGTCACCCTGATCGAGGTACCGCTCAATTCGCCGGATCCGTTCGTTTCGATCGAGACGATGGTGAAGCGCGCCGTCGGCCGCGCCAAGGTCGGCGCCGGCACGGTGCTGACCGAAGAGCATGTCGTGGCCGTGAAGGATGTCGGCGGCGAACTCATCGTTTCGCCCAATGCGGATACCGCCGTTATCCGCAAGACCAAGGCGCTGCGGATGGATTCCTATCCCGGCGTCTTCACGCCCACCGAGGCTTTCGCGGCGCTCGCCGCCGGCGCCGATGCGCTGAAGTTCTTCCCGGCCGAGCTGATCGGCACGTCGGGCATCAAGGCGATGAAGGCCGTCTTGCCGAAGCACGTGCCGGTGCTCGCTGTCGGGGGAGCCAACGAGACCAACTTCGCCGACTACATCCAGGCCGGCTGTGCCGGTTTCGGCATCGGCTCGAACATCTACAAGCCGGGAATGACGGCGGCCGATATTGGCGAAAGAGCCCGCAAGCTGGTCGCAGCCTTCAAGGCGGCGGCTGGCGTCGCGTAAGCTCAGTCTTTCATTGGTCTAATTAGAAAACATATGTGTTTTCAATGACTTGATTCGATCCTATACCGCCCGGCAGTCATTGCCGGGCGATTGTTTCAAATCCCGGCCCATACTGGAACCGGGACCTGCACCATGCGATCCTCCGCAATCGCCGCGCTGCTCTGCGCAGCGTCTACGCTCGCCATCACGGCCTCCGCCAAGGCCGACGCCGTCGGACCTACTGTCGAAATCACCCTGGGAGGCGGCCAGGAAAACGGCGCCATTGGCGGCTTCGACATCTTCCTGCCCTTCGGCTTCGGCGACCGTTCGATCGGCTTCGGTGATCTGCGCGGCCACATGAACAACGACCAGATGGACCAGCTTTCCGCCGGCCTCGGCTGGCGGATGCAGTTGGACGGCGTCTGGACGGTTGGTGCCTATGGCTATTACGACTATCTCCGTACCGAACGCGACAACGACTTCCACCAGATCTCCGCCGGCGCCGAGCTGCTCTCGCGCGACATGGTGTTTCGACTCAACGGCTACCTGCCCTTCGGCGACAAATATGGCTCGGCCGCCGACGCCAACGCCGCGCTGATCGAGGCCGGACGGCTGGTGTTCCGCGCCGGCCAGGAGCAGGCCCTGCGCGGCATTGACGGCGAGGCCGGTTTCCGGCTGCCGATGTTCGACGCCAAGTCGTCGGCGCAGATGATGCTCTATGGCGGCGGCTACTGGTATGACGGCGACCGCCTCGACGACATCACGGGCGTCAGCGCCCGCGCCGAGTTGTCCTTCGCCGATCTGCCCGGCTTCACCCAGGGCTCGACCTTCAGCCTCTCGGCCGGCTTCAGCTATGACAATGAAGACAAGGCCGAGGGCCAGTTCCTCGCGCGACTCCGCATCCCACTCGGCAAGGCGGGCCCTGCGCTCGCCAATCGCGATCCGATGATGCAGCGCGTCGAACGCGCCGATTTCATCCGAACCGCCGTCGGCGCCACGGGCGACGCGGAAGCCGCGATCTATGCCGATACCGGCAATGTCGTCGGCAATGTCCGCACCGTCTCCTCAGCCACCGGCAACGCGACGGCGATCAACGAGGCCATCGCGGCGGCGGGCGACAATGCGCTCATCCTCGCCGATGGCGTGATGCAGCTCGACCAGACCCTGCTGCTTTCTTCCGGCCAGTTCATGGTCGGCGGCCAGGGCGGCCTCGAAATCATCGGCGCCCGCAGTGGCGGCACGGCAACCTTCACGCGCTCGGGCGCCGAGACCCGTCTGGTCGGGACCACCCCCACGGCGGACGTGCTGGCCATGGCCGGTGACAGCGGCGCGGTTGGCCTCGCGATCCGCGGCGGCCGGGACGGCATCCTCGCGGACGGCGTCGGGAACATCTTCCTGCGCGATCTCGACATCGCCCAGACCGCCGGCAACGGCATCCTCTTGAGCGAGGTCGACAGCGCGCTGATCGAACGCAGCCGGATCCACGACCTCACGATCTGCGCCAACAACACCGAATGCGAATTCTCGATCTACGACCCCGAGCGCAGTGTCCCGAACACCGCGATCTCGCTGTTCTCCGCCAAGGACGTCACGATCCGCGACGTCGAAATCCGGGATGTCACTTACGGCATCTTCGCCAACGCGACCTTCGATGAAATCGACGACTGGGAAAACGACATCTACGGCCTGCGCGCGCCAAACCCGACGACCGGCCTGACGATCGAGAACGTCTCGATCACCAACACCCGCCGCGAGGCGCTGCAGTTCGTCGGCGCCTCCGACATCTCGATCCGGAACCTGTCGATCGACAACACCGCGATGGACCGGACGATGGACCTGATCGTGATCATGGCGAGTTCCGGCATCAGCATGGACGGCCTAACGCTGGCGGGCGGCGTCAATGCGCTGCAGTTCATCGGACCCTCGTCCTTCGCCGACCCGGCCAGCGACATCACCGTGTCGAACGCGACGATCCGCGACACCAGCCGCGCCGGCATCATGATGAATATGGGCTCGTCCGACGTCGCCTTCTCCAACATCGAGATCACCGATGCCGGAACCCATGGCATCTACCTCTACGGCCCGTCCTTCTTCGGCGGCGCGCTGGGCGATGTCAGCTTCGACAAGGTGAAGGTGGTCAGTTCCAGCAACGAGGCGGTTCACCTTGCCGGCGAACTGACCAACCTGTCGGGCAACATCGAGGTCGGCCAGGCTTCGGCGAACTGCGTCGCCGATACCGGCACATGGACGTCGACCACGCTGACCCAGAACCAGAGCGAGCGCTTCTCGGTCGGCGGGACCGTCATCCTGCCGGGCACGCTGCCGGCCGGTTGCCGCTAAGTTTCGACGGCAAAACAACAAGTCGGGTCCGCAGGCGCGGGGGACCGCCATGTCTCAAGCGATTGTGAACCCGGCGTGTGAACTCCGTCATAAATTCCGCACATAGATCTGGTTAGTATCCCCTCATCGAAGCGAGATCAGGAGAACCGTCATGGACGTTTCCACCGCCTGCTTCCCACGGGAGGCTTCACTCAACGAATTGCTGCGTGACCCCATCATCGGGTTGATGATGGCCAGCGACGGCGTTCACTCCGACGACATCCGCAAGCTCTATCGCAAGATGGAGCGCAAGGTCGAGACCCGGCGCAGCCGCGACCTCGAGGCCATGGAGCGTTGCTTCATACGGTAAGATGGGCGCGGACAATCTCCGAGCCCATTTCGGATTGCGGTCCCGAGACAACGATCTCCCCGCGGTCCATCACGGCAAAATCATCGGCAAGCTCATGCGCGAAATCAAAATATTGTTCCACCAGCAGGATGGCCATCGTGCCTTGCTGGCGGAGCCATGTGATGGCGCGGCCGATATCCTTGATGATCGACGGCTGGATGCCTTCCGTCGGCTCATCGAGGACGAGCAGACGTGGTCGCATCACAAGCGCCCGGCCGATGGCCAATTGCTGCTGCTGACCGCCTGACAAATCGCCGCCACGACGGCGAAGCATGTCTTTCAGCACCGGAAACAGATCGAATACATAATCGGGAATGTTGCGATCGCGACGCGCGAGCGGTGCGTAGCCCGTTTCCAGATTTTCCTTCACCGACAGGAGCGGAAAGATTTCCCGCCCCTGCGGCACATAGGCGATGCCGGCCTTGGCCCGCTCATGCGGCGCCATGCGGCCGAGCGGCTTGCCCTCCCAGAGGATCTCGCCGCCGGCAATCGGCTTCTGCCCGACAATAGCGCGCAGCAGGCTGGTCTTGCCGACGCCGTTGCGGCCCATCAGGCACGTCACCTTGCCGGTTTCGGCAGAGAGCGAGACGTGGCGTAGCGCCTGAGCGGCGCCGTAAAACAGATCGACGTTCTTCGCTTCGAGCATGATCAGCCCTTCTCTTCCGGCAAGGTTGTCGGTTCCACGCGTCGCGCGACGGTCAGGCTCCAGGCGGCGGAGCGGCGCAACCTCGGCTCGCGCACCCGCTTTTTCGCCGGCTTTGCAGTTTCCGCGGTTTCGATAGTACTTAAGGGCTCGGCGATCATGTCTATCGTCCCAGATACACTTCGATGACCTTCGGATCCGCCGAGACGACGTCGAGCGAGCCTTCCGAGAGCACGGAGCCCTCATGCAGCACCGTGACCTTGACCCCGAGGTCGCGGACGAAGGTCATGTCGTGCTCGACCACCACGACGGATTTCGTCTTGGCGATCTCCTTGAGCAGGATCGCGGTTTCGGCGGTTTCGGCGTCGGTCATGCCGGCGGCGGGTTCATCCACCAGCAGCAGCTTCGGCTCCTGCGCCAGCAGCATGCCGATCTCCAGCCACTGCTTCTGGCCATGCGAGAGATTGGCAGCGAGCCAGTCTCGCTTGTCGGTCAGGCGGATGGTCTCAAGGATTTCTTCCACTCGCGCGATCTCGACCTTTGTCGTGCGGTGGAACAGGGTGGCAAAGGGCTTGCGCACGCCGGCGAGCGCCAGGTCGATATTGTCCCAGACCGTGTGGCTCTCGAAGACGGTCGGCTTCTGGAACTTTCTTCCGATGCCGAGCGAGGCGATCGAGGCCTCGTCCATGCGGGTCAGGTCGGTGTCGCCGGCGAAATAGACGTCGCCCGAGTCCGGCTTGGTCTTGCCGGTGATCACATCCATCATCGTGGTCTTGCCGGCGCCGTTCGGGCCGATGATCGCCCGCATCTCGCCCGGCTCGATCACCAGCGACAGGCCGCGCAGGGCCTTGAAACCGTCGAAGGAAACGCTGACGCCATCGAGATAGAGCAGGGAATCCCTGGCTTTTGCATGGGCGACGCGGGTCGGTTCGTTGGTGACGGTCATGACGTTCACTCCGCTGCCTGGCCGGCAGGAACACCCGGCGCCACGACATCCTCGATGGGGTTTTCGACCGGCTTCCTCGTTCCCTTCGTCATCAGCGAGCCGACGACGCCCTTGGGCAGGAACAGGGTGACCAGAACGAACAGGCCGCCCAGCACGAACAGCCAGTATTCGGCCAGCATGCCGGAGGTGAACCAGGTCTTGCCGAAATTGACGAGCAGCGCGCCGACGATCGGGCCGATCAGTGTGCCGCGGCCGCCGACCGCCACCCAGATCACCGCCTCGATCGAGTTGGCAGGCGCAAATTCGCCGGGATTGATGATGCCGATCTGCGGCACGTAGAGCGCGCCGGCGACGCCGGCCATCATGGCCGAGAGCGTCCAGACCACGAGCTTGTAGCCCTCGACCCGGTAGCCGATGAAGCGGGTGCGGCTCTCGGCGTCGCGGACGGCGACCAGCACCTTGCCGAACTTGGACGCGATCACCGCGCGGCAGATCCAGAAGCCAAGCGCCAGGGCAGCCGCCGAGGCGAAGAACAGGGCGCCACGGGTCGCATCCGCCTGGATGTCGAAGCCCAGAATGTCCTTGAAGTCTGTTAACCCGTTGTTACCCCCGAAGCCCATGTCGTTGCGGAAAAAGGCGAGCAGCAACGCATAGGTCATCGCCTGGGTGATGATCGACAGATAGACGCCGGTGACGCGGGAGCGGAAGGCGAACCAGCCGAACACGAAGGCGAGCAGGCCGGGCGCCAGCAGGACGATGAGGGCGGCGAACCAGAAGTGGTCGAAGCCGTACCAGAACCAGGGCAGTTCCTTCCAGTTCAGGAACACCATGAAGTCCGGCAGGATCGGATTGCCATAGGTGCCGCGGTCGCCGATCTGGCGCATCAGATACATGCCCATGCCATAGCCGCCGAGCGCGAAGAACGCGCCGTGGCCGAGCGAGAGGATGCCGCAGAAGCCCCAGACCAGATCCACCGATAGCGCCAGCAGCGCATAGGTCAGGTACTTGCCGAGCAGCGTCAGGACATAGGTCGGGACATGGAACGGGCTCGACGGGTCGGTGGCGAGGTTCAGCACCGGCAGCAGGATGCCGATGCCGAGGATGACCAGCAGGACGATCGAGGTGCGGCGGTCGAGGGCGCGCAGGATGAAGGCGGTGATCATGACTGGAGCCCTTTCTTCACCTCTCCCTGAGGGAGAGGTCGGCTCGCAGAGCCGGGTGAGGGTTTAGGGAACCAACCGGTGAGGCCGTAAACCCTCACCCGCCGGCCTTTGGCCGTCGACCTATCCCTCAGGGAGAGGTGCAAACTATCTGCCGTCGCCACCATCCGGCCGATCATGCTTCCACCGCCCGGCCCTTGAGCGCGAACAGGCCGCGCGGGCGCTTCTGGATGAACAGGATGATGAAGACGAGCACCAGGATCTTGCCGAGCACGGCGCCGGCATAGGGCTCGAGGAACTTGTTGGCGATGCCGAGCGTGAAGGCGCCGACCAGCGTGCCCCAGAGATTGCCGACGCCGCCGAACACCACCACCATGAATGAGTCGATGATGTAGCCTTGGCCGAGATTGGGGCTGACATTGTCGATCTGGCTCAGCGCCACCCCGGCAATGCCGGCAATGCCCGAGCCGAGGCCGAAGGTCAGCGCGTCGACCCAGGGCGTGCGGATGCCCATGGAGGAGGCCATCGGCCGGTTCTGCGTCACGGCGCGGGTCTGCAGGCCGAAGGCGGTGCGCTTCAGCACCAGCATCAGCGCGGCGAAGACGACCAGTGAGAAGACGACGATCCACATGCGGTTGTAGGTGATGGTCAGATTGCCGAGCTCGAACGCGCCCGACATCCAGGACGGATTGCCGACCTCGCGGTTATTGGGGCCGAACCAGGTGCGCACCGCCTGCTGCAGGATCAGCGACACGCCCCAGGTGGCGAGCAGGGTTTCCAGCGGACGGCCGTAGAGATAGCGGATCACCATGCGCTCGATCAGCACGCCGACCAGGCCGGCGACCAGGAAGGCGAGCGGCAGCGCGATCGCCAGCGACCAGTCGAACAGCCAGGGCACGTTGTTGCGGATCAGCTCCTGCACGACGAAGGTGGTGTAGGCGCCGAGCATGACCATCTCACCATGCGCCATGTTAATGACGCCCATGACGCCGAAGGTGATGGCAAGCCCGATGGCGGCGAGCAGCAGCACCGAGCCGAGCGAGACGCCGTAGAGGATGTTCTGCGCGCCGTCCCAGAGCTTCAGCGTGCCGCGGATCGAGGAAAGCGCATTGGCGGCGGCGGTCTTGACCGCGCCATCGGCCGAGGACGCCTCGATCGCCGTCAGCTGTCCCAGCACATCGCGGCCCCCCTTGGTCTGCAGCACGGTGATGGCGGCGATCTTGTCGGCGTCGGGCTGGTCGGATTTGAGGACGGCGGCGGCCCGGGCCAGCTGCAGCGTCGCGGCGATGCCGGGGTCGGTTTCCTTTGTGATCGCCTGGTCGAGCAGCGGGATCTGCGCCGGGTCGCCATTGCGGAACATGTCGGCGGCGGCGGAGCGGCGCTTGGCGATATCGGGGCTCATCAGCGTCAGCGAGCCGAGCGCCGTGGTCACCGTCTCGCGCACGGCATTGTTGACCTTGATCTTGTCGATTTCGCCGGAGGTGGCGGTGCCGGCATCGGCGCCGGTCGCTGGATCGGTCAGCTTGAAGCCGCCCTCGGCCTTGGTGGCGGCGAAGACGGCGCGATCGGACTTGCGCACATAGAGATCGCCGGCGGAGAGCGATTGCAGCACCGGCGCCACGGCCGGGTCACCGGTCGCGGCGAGCGCGCCCACGGCTTCCCGGATGGCGGCATAGCCGGACTTTCCGAGCCCATCCACCAGCGGCTTCAGATCGTCGGCATGCGCCCCGGGAATGGCGGCAAGCACAACGAGAGCCAGGGTGGCGAGAAGGGTCTTGAAGCGGGAGATCATGTCGACCACGGGATTGTCCTCAGGCTCGAAGCCTCGGGGTGTCAGGAAATGGTGCGTGGTTCGAGACGCCCGCCCGGCGGGCAACTCAGATCGTCGAGACCGGGCGACCATGGCCCGTGAACTCGGCAGCACGGGAGGCGGACATGCCGCCTCCCGTCTGGCTCAGGCGGGGTGCAAGGTGTCAGGAACCCTTGCCGCCGCACTTGCCGGTGGCGACATTGAAGTTGCCGCAGGACATCGGCGCGCGCCAATCGGAGATCAGATCCTTGGAGTCCGGCAGGTAGTCGGACCATTCGTCACCGACGACCAGGCCCGGGGTCTGCCACACGACGTCCAGTTGGCCATCGTCCTGGATCTCGCCGATATAGACCGGCTTGGTGATGTGGTGGTTCGGCATGATGGTCGAGAAGCCACCGGTCAGGTTCGGCACCGAGACGCCGATCAGGGCGTCGATGACGCTGTCCGGCGACGTCGTGCCAGCCTTTTCGACGGCCTTCACCCAGGCGTTGAAGCCGATGACGGTCGCTTCCATCGGGTCATTGGTGGTGCGCTTGTCGTTGCCGATGAAGGCGCGCCACTTCTTGATGAACTCGGCGTTCTCCGGCGTGTCGATCGACTGGAAGTAGTTCCAGGCGGCGAGATGGCCGACCAGCGGCTTGGTGTCGATGCCGGCGAGTTCTTCTTCACCGACCGAGAAGGCCACGACCGGAATGTCGGTCGCCTTGACGCCCTGGTTGCCCAGTTCCTTGTAGAACGGCACGTTCGCATCGCCGTTGACGGTCGAGACAACGGCGGTCTTCTTGCCGGCCGAACCGAACTTCTTGATGGCGGAGACTTCGGTCTGCCAGTCGGAGAAGCCGAACGGCGTGTAGTTGACCATGATGTCTTCGGCGGCGACGCCCTTCGACAGCAGGTAGGCTTCGAGGATCTTGTTGGTAGTGCGCGGATAGACGTAGTCGGTGCCTTCGAGCACCCAGCGCTTCACCGAGCCGCCATCTTCGCTCATCAGGTAATCGACGGCGGGAATGGCCTGCTGGTTCGGAGCGGCGCCCGTGTAAAACACGTTGCGCTCGGATTCCTCGCCCTCGTACTGGACGGGGTAGAACAGGATCGAGTCGAGTTCCTTGAACACCGGCAGGACCGACTTGCGGGAAACCGAGGTCCAGCAGCCGAACACGACCGAGACGCCGTTCTGGCTGATCAGTTCGCGCGCCTTCTCGGCGAAGAGCGGCCAGTTCGAGGCCGGATCGACGACGACCGCCTCGAGCTTCTTGCCGAGGACGCCACCCTTCTTGTTCTGCTCGTCGATGAGGAACAGGACGGTGTCCTTCAGCGTGGTTTCGGAGATCGCCATCGTTCCCGAAAGCGAATGGAGGACGCCGACCTTGATGGTCTCCTCCGCAGCGATGGCGCCCGTTGCACCGGCGCCAATCATGGCGGCCGTTGCGATCGCGCCGAATGTACGGCTCAGATAGCTCATCGGTCTCAATTCCCCCTGTTCAGCCCTTTTCCCGGCTTTTGCGGCCGGGCGGAGCGGTTGGCTTGCGACAATCGCGAGACGAGACCTGGCGTTCTGGAAGGCGATGCCGGCTCGTTCGTGAGGGGAACTGTCCGATAGTTTTCGCGGTGCAGCATATACGTCGATTGACGTATGTGGATCACGACTGCCGGAGCGGGACGGGAGATGGGATTGAAGCAAGCCCCTCACCCCAGCCCTCTCCCGCTCACGGGAGAGGGGGCCGGCCGCGTCGGTTGTTAGGACTGGCCAGACTTGTGTAGACCGGCCGGGAAATCACTCCAGTGGGGACAAGCGCGGCAGAACTCCCTCGCCCGCTTGCGGGAGAGGGCTGGGGTGAGGGTCTTTCTTCCGCCGCCGCGCACCAATCCGTCGCGTCCAATGGCCGTCAAAAGCCCTTGCGCCACCGCCCCCGATCCCGCATCATCGCTCAAATCATAGGCAGGCTCAGAAGATAAGCAGACGCGCGATGACGGGACGACAGCGGATCCTACCCGTCCGCCGGGACTATAATCGCTGGGTCGCCAATCAGACGCTGGAAGACTACGCGCTCCGCTTCACCGCCAAGAGCGCGCGACGCTGGACCACGCCGCGCGTCGCCCAGACCGCCATCGGCGCGATTTCCTTCCTGGCGCTGGAAGCGATCGGCGGCGCTATCACCCTGTCGCATGGCACCATCAACGCCATCGCCGCGACGCTGGTGGTCGGCGTCGTGCTGTTCCTGACCGGCCTGCCGATCGCCCGCTACGCCTCGCGCTATGGCGTCGACATCGACCTGCTCACCCGCGGCGCCGGCTTCGGCTATATCGGCTCGACCGTCACCTCGCTGATCTACGCCACCTTCACCTTCATCCTGTTCGCGATCGAAGCCTCGATCATGACGACGGCGCTGGAGATCGCCTTCGGCATCCCGACCTGGCTCGGCTACATATTGAGCGCCGCCGCCGTCATTCCTCTGGTGACGCATGGCATCACCTGGATCAGCCGCTTCCAGATCTTCACCCAGCCGCTCTGGATCTTCCTCAACCTCCTGCCGGTCGGCTTCATCCTCTGGCAGGATTCCGGCTCGGTCGCGACCTGGTTCGCCTTCGAAGGCCTGGCGCCCGCCAACGGCCATCACGGCCTCGATATCGTGGCGCTGGGGGCAGCCAGCTCCGTCATTCTCGGGCTGATGCCGCAGATCGGCGAGCAGGTCGACATCCTGCGCTTCCTGCCGGCCGCAGGCCTCGAAGGGCGACGCGGCCGCATCGCGACGCTGCTGGCCGGTGCTGGCTGGATCATCGTCGGCGCGCCAAAGCTGCTATTCGGCTCGTTCCTGGCCGTGCTGGCGCTGCGCCATGGCGTGCCGGTCGAGCACGCGGCCGAACCGGCGCGGATGTATGTCGTCGCCTTCGGCTATGTGCTGCCCTGGACGGACGCGGCGCTGTTCCTGACCGCCGCCTTCGTCGTCGTGTCGCAGCTGAAGATCAATGTGATGAACGCCTATGCCGGCTCGCTGGCCTGGTCGAACTTCTTCTCGCGCCTGACGCACAGCCATCCCGGCCGCGTCGTCTGGCTCGTCTTCAACGTGGCGATTGCGCTGCTGCTGATGGAACTCGGCATTTATCGCGCGCTGGAGCAGACGCTGGGGCTGTTTTCGGTCGTCGCCGTCGCCTGGCTCGGCACCATTGTCGCCGACCTCGCCATCAACAAGCCGCTCGGTCTGTCGCCGCCCGGCATCGAGTTCAAGCGCGCGCATCTCTACGACATCAACCCGGTCGGCGTCGGCGCGATGGCGATCGCGACCCTGCTCGGGCTGATCTCGGCCGTCGGCCTGTTCGGCGAGGTCGCCAAGGCCTTTGCGCCCTTCATCGCGCTCGGCGTCGCCCTGGTCACGGCCCCCGCCATCGCCTGGGCAACGGGTGGGAAATACTACCTCGCCCGCAAGCCGCGCGCCCACTGGCATCTGCTGAAGGAGATCCAGTGCACCGTCTGCGAGCACCATTTCGAACCGGAAGACAGCGCTTATTGTCCGGCCTATTCCGGCCCGATCTGTTCGCTTTGCTGCTCGCTCGACGCGCGCTGCCATGATCTGTGCAAGCCGCATGCGCGGCTACAAAGCCAGGTGAGCGAGGCGGTTTCGGCCGTCCTGCCGGCAGGCATCGCCGCGCGGGTCAGCCCGCGCATCGTGCAATATGCGGGGATCCTGACCCTGTTCATGGCGGTGATCAGCCTCGTGCTGCTTCTGATCCATGTCCAGGCGACCGCCTATGGCGGCCTGCATGGCGACATCATCGCCCAGACCCTCTGGGCCGCCTTCTTCATCCTGCTGATCGTCTCCGGCATCGCCGCCTGGTTCCTGGTGCTGGCGAATGAGAGCCGGCATGTGGCGCAGGAGGAATCGGCCCGCCAGACGACGCTTCTGCTGCGCGAGATCGAGGCGCACCGGAAGACGGACGCCGAATTGCAGCGCGCCAAGGAGGTGGCGGAATCGGCCAACCAGGCCAAAAGCCGCTATCTGGTCGGCCTCAGCCACGAATTGCGCACGCCGCTCAACGCCGTGTTCGGCTATGCGCAGATCCTCGAGCGCGACGAGACGATTCCCCCGGCGCGGCAGGGCAATATCAGCGTCATCCGCCGCAGCGCCGAGCATCTCTCGGGCCTGATCGACGGGCTGCTGGAGATCTCGCGCATCGAGGCCGGCCGGCTGCGCCTGCAGCGCGACGAGATCCGATTGACGGACTTCCTCGACCAGGTCGTCGACATGTTCCGCTTCCAGGCCGAGGCGAAGGGGCTCGCCTTCCGCTTCGAACGGCCGGACAATTTGCCGGAAGTGGTGGCGACCGACGAGAAGCGGCTGCGCCAGATCCTGGTCAACCTGCTCTCCAACGCGATCAAGTTCACCGAGACCGGCCATGTCGCGCTCAAGATCGGCTATCGCAGCCAGGTCGCGACGCTTCGGGTCGAGGACACCGGCCCCGGCATTCCCGCCGCCGATATCGAACGCATCTTCGAACCATTCGAGCGCGGCGCCAGCTCGCAGTCGCTCGCCGTGCCCGGCACCGGGCTGGGGCTGACCATCACCAAGATGCTGGCGCAGCTGATGGGCGGCGACATTGCGCTCCGGCAGACGGAGGGCGGCGGCAGCACCTTCGAGGTCCGGCTGATGCTGGCGGCGATCGACCGCCCGGCCCCGCCCGCCCCGCAGGCAAGCCGCGTCTTCGGCTATCAGGGCGCGCGGCGCACCATCCTGGTCGCCGATGACGACCCCGACCATCGCGAGCTGGTGCGCCAAATCCTGGAGCCGATCGGCTTCATCGTGCTGCCGGTGCCGGACGGCCCCGCCTGCCTGGCGCTGACGGCGGATATCCGGCCCGATTTGTTCCTGCTCGACATCTCCATGCCCGGCATGACCGGCTGGGAACTGGCGCGGCGGCTGCGCGAAAACGGCCATGTCGCGCCGATCGTCATGCTGTCGGCGAGCCTCGGCGAAATGCAGCCGGAGCCGGCCGAGGACGCCGCGCATGACGCTGCGCTGCCAAAGCCGTTCGACATGCGGCAATTGCTCGACCGCATCCAGGCGCTGCTCTCGCTCGACTGGCTCGACGAGCCGCCCGCGCCGCCGAAGATCGAGGCGCCGGCGCCGCTGGTCAGCCCCGGCGCCGACCATGTGCGGGAACTTCTCGATCTGGGCCAGATCGGCTATGTCCGGGGCATCGAGGCGAAGCTCGACGAGTTGGCGGCCGAGACCGATAACCAGCCGCTGGTCGCGGCGCTGCGCACGCATCTGCGCAATTTCGATTTCGACCTGTATCAGACGACGCTCGAGGGGGTGGGCGAGCATGAATGAGACGGCGCATGCCCGCGACATCGTCCTCGTCGTCGACGATTCACCCGAGACGCTGAGCTTCCTCACCGAGGCGCTGGAGCGCTCGGGCGCCACCGTTCTGGTCGCCACCTCGGGCATGCGCGCCCTGGCGCTGGTCGAGCGGATCACGCCCGACGTGGTGCTGATGGATGCCGTCATGCCGGGCATGGACGGGTTCGAGACCTGCCGCCGGCTCAAGGCCAATGCGGCGCTGGCGCATGTGCCGATCCTGTTCATGACCGGACTTTCGGAAACCGAGCACATCCTCGAAGGGCTGGAAGCCGGCGGCGTCGACTATGTCACCAAGCCGATCGTGCTCGACGTGCTGCTCGCGCGCATCCGCGTCCATCTCGCCAATGCCCGCACGGCGCAGAGCGCCCGCATGGCGCTCGATACCGCCGGGCGCTATTTGCTCGCCGCCAACCGCGAGGGCGAAATCCGCTGGTGCACGCCGCAGGCGGTGAAGCTGCTGGAAGCGACGCTGCCGAACCGCGACGGCACCATACACCTGCCCGAAAGCGTCAAGATCTGGCTGCGCATCTCGGCCGGCCAGCGCGGCGGCCTCGCACCACCCGGCCCGATCACCGTCGAAGGCGGCAGGCAGTTGCAGCTCGCCTTTGTCGGCAAGACCGGCGAGGACGAGTTCCTGTTCCGCCTGTCGAGCGATGACGACCAGGGCCAGGAAGCGCTGCTGCGCAAGCAGTTCACCGTGACCCAGCGCGAGGCGGAAGTTCTGCTGTGGATCGCGCGCGGAAAGTCCAACCGCGACATCGCCGAGATCCTCGGCTTGTCGCCGCGCACGGTGAACAAGCACCTGGAACAGGTCTACCAGAAGCTCGGAGTCGAAAACCGCGCCTCCGCCGCCATCACTGCGCTGACGGCGCTCGGCGAAGGATGAGCCGTGCTCGCAGCTCCTGTGACCAGCATCACAAACGCGCCAGACGAGAATTATTCCCATTCAATTCTATATACTTAGCTGCACAACCAACTTCATGCCGCAGCTTTACCTGAAGCCTTCCGACGCCTAGACTGCGCGCCTTGGTAAGGACGGCCTCCGGGAGAGAGACATGCGCGCTATGGGCGGAATTCGCGGTGCGAGCCGAATGCTGGGGCTCGCTTTCGGCCTGGCGCTTTCCCTGGGCGGGCTGGCCGCCCCGGCGCAGGCGCAGGATGGCGAGGCGCGCCGCGTCATCATCAGCCGAGACGCCGACTATCCCGGTTTCGACCTGCAGACGATCAAGGATATCGACCAGAAAGCCTGCGCCACGGCCTGCGTCGACGACCAGTCCTGCAAGGCCTTCACCTACAATACCAAGGCGAAGTGGTGCTTCCTGAAGAGCGATTTCGGCAGCCTCGCCGTCGCGCCGGGCGCCACGGCCGGCCGCATCGTCGTCGCCAAGGCGATCGACAAGACCACCCAGGAAAAACGCATCGAGGAACTGACCTTCCTCGGCCCCTCCCCCTTCGAGGCGGCCAAGGCGCAGCTCAACACGCTGGCGCGGGACTATCCCTCGCATGGCGTCGGCTATGACACGATCCGCCAGGGCGCCGACCGGGCGCGGGCGAACGGCAACACGACGGAGCTGGAACGCGATCTCGGCGCGATGCTGGCGATCGCCCCCGACGACGCCGGCATCTGGCGCGAATTCGCGCTCGGCCTGCTGAAGCGCAATCCGGACGACTATTCGCAGCGCCAGGAAGTCCTGGCCGCCGCCACCTCCGCCGCCATCAACGCCTATCTGCGCGCCGACGGCGCCGGCGACCAGGCGCTGTCGCTCGCTTTGCTCGCCCATTCGCTGGAACGGCGCGAGATGTGGAAGCAGGCGATCAAGGCCTATCGCCTCAGCCTCGAATACAAGCAGGACCCGCAATTCCGCGCCGCCTATGACAAGCTGATCGCCGAACGCGGCTTCCGCATCGTCTCGAACACGGTCGATGCCGACGCCGCCTCGCCGCGCATGTGCGTCGTCTTCTCCGATCCGCTGCCCGTCGCCGACACCACGCTGTCCGACTATGTGATCGTCGAGGGCGGCAAGGGCCTGGCGGTCGAACCGCAGGACAGCCAGATCTGCGTCGACGGGCTGAAGCACGGCCAGCGCTATACCCTGCGCTTCCGCGCCGGCCTGCCCTCCGCGGATGGCGAGAAGCTGGCGCAGACGGCTTCCGTCTCCAGCTATATCCGCGACCGCGCCCCCTGGGTCGGCTTTGCCGGCAACGCCTATGTGCTGCCCGCCGGCCAGGGCGCTTCCATCCCGATCGACAGCATCAACACCGACCTCATCGACGCCGAGGTCTACCGCATCGGCGATCGCTCGATCGCCATCGCCGTGCGCGACGGCAATTTCCTGCGCCAGCTCGACAGCTATTCGGCCAGCCAGATCGCCAACACGTCGGGTACCTCCGTCTGGAAGGGCCAGATCGAGGTCGGCGCCAAGAAGCTGAACGAGAACATCACCACGGCGATCCCGATCGGCGACGCGGTCAAGACCATCGAACCGGGCGTCTACGTCATCACCGCCAAGGCGGCGACCAAGGGCTCCAGCGACGGCGGCTATGATTCCTCGCTCGCCACGCAATGGTTCATCGTTTCCGATCTCGGCCTGTCGGCTCTTTCCGGCAATGACGGCGTCCATGCCGTGATCCGCTCGCTCAACACGGCGCAGGCGCTGGCCGGCGTGAAAGTCAAGCTCGTCGCCACCAATGACGAAGTACTGGGCGAAGCGACCACCAATGCCGACGGCTATGTGCATTTCGAGCCGGGCCTGGCGCGCGGCACGGGCGGCATGGCGCCGCAATTGCTCGTCGCCCAGACGGCGGCCGGCGACTACGCCTTCCTCGACATGAAGAAGACCGCCTTCGACCTGACCGATCGCGGCGTCGATGGCCGCCCCGCGCCCGGCCCGCTCGACACGTTCTTCACCTCCGAGCGCGGCATCTATCGCCCCGGCGAGACGGTGCATCTGACGGCGCTGCTGCGCGACGCGCAGGCCAAGGCCGTCAACGGCCTGCCGCTGACGCTGGTGGTCGATCGTCCCGATGGCGTCGAATTCCTGCGCACCAAGCTCACCGAAGAGGGCCAGGGCGGCTACAGCCATGACGTCGCCATTCCCGACGGCGCCCAGCGCGGCGCCTGGCGCTTCCAGCTCTATGCCGATCCCGATGGCGCGGCACTGACCGAAATATCGGCCCTGGTCGACGATTTCGAGCCCGAGCGGATCGCCTTCGAACTGAAGACAACGGCCGAACGGCTGACCTCCGGCGGCACCTTCCCGATCCAGCTGACCGCCAAATATCTCTACGGCGCCAAGGCGATCGGCCTCGGCGTCGACGGCGACATCATTGCGACGCCGATCAGCACCAGCGCCGACTATCCTGGCTTCTCCTTCGGCCTCGCCGACGATCCGGTCGAAAGCGTGCGGGATTCGCTCGGCGCCAGCGCCGTCACGGACGATGCGGGCGAGGCCAGCTTCGACGCCACCGTGCCGACGCTGCCCGAGACGACCAAGCTGTTCAACGCCGAGATCGTCGTTCGCGTCACCGACACCAATGGCCGCGCCGTCGAGCGCCGGCTGTCGCTGCCGGCCGACGGCACCAAGCCGCATATCGGCATCAAACCGAATTTCGACGGCAGCGTCTCGGAAGGGGCGGCGGCCGGCTTCGAGCTGATCGCGATCGGCCCGGACGGCAAGCGCATCGACGCCAAGGGCGCGACCTGGCAGATCGAGAAGCTCGACACGAACTACCAGTGGTATCGCCGCGACGGCGCCTGGAAGTATGAGGCGATCACCACGGCGACCCGCGTCGCCAATGGCACCGTCGACCTCGACGCTTCGAAGCCCGCCACCATCGAGGGCAAGGTCGACTGGGGCCGCTTCCGCCTGACCGTGGCGCTCGCCGGCGAGGCACCGACCTCCTCGAGCTACAATTTCGACGCCGGCTGGTATGTCGACGCCTCGGTCGCTTCCGAGACGCCGGACATGCTGACCGTCTCGCTCGACCAGAAAAACTACAAGCCCGGCGACACCGCCAAGCTGCGGCTCGATCCGCGCTTCCCCGGCATCGCGCAGATCATGGTGATCGACGACCGCGTCATCGACATGAAGACGGTGGAAGTGCCGGAAGGCGGCACCACGGTCGACCTGCCGGTCACGGCCAATTGGGGTCCGGGCGCCTATGTGACCGCCACGCTGTTCCGGCCGATGGACGTCCAGGCCAAGCGCATGCCGACGCGTGCGCTCGGCCTCGCCTGGGTGCCGGTCGATCCGGCCGATCGCCGGATCGACGTCCAGCTCGACACCGAGGACCAGATCCGTCCGCGCGGTCCCCTCACCATCCCCGTCACGCTCGCCAATCTGAAGAAGGGCGAGGAGGCCTATGTCACGGTCGCGGCCGTCGATATCGGCATTCTCAACCTGACCCAGTTCAAGACGCCCGACCCGGACGGCTGGTATTTCAGCCAGCGCCGGCTCGGCATGGAGATCCGCGATCTCTACGGGCTGCTGATCGACCGCATGCAGGGTGTTCCCGGCCGTCTCCGCTCCGGCGGTGATGGCGGCGCACCCGGCCTGAAGTCGGTGCCGCCGACCGAAAAGCTGATCGCCTATTATTCCGGCGTGGTGAAGGTCGACGAGAACGGCAAGGCGACGATCACCTTCGACGTGCCAGACTTCAACGGCTCGGTCCGCGTCATGGCGATGGCCTGGTCGAAGGAGGGCATCGGCCATGCCGAGAAGGAAGTCATCATCCGCGATCCGGTCGTGGTGATGGCCAGCCTGCCGCGCTTCATGACGCCGGACGACCAGAGCCGCATCCTGGTCGAGATCAACAATGTCGAAGGTCCGGCCGGTGATTACCAGCTCACCGTCGATGCCCCCGGCGTGGCGATCGATCCCGGCGATGCCGACAAGCAGGTCCGGCTGGAAAAGGCCGGCCGCATGACGGTCGCGCTGCCGATCAAGGCGGTCGACATCGGCGACCACCAGATCACCGTCAGCCTGGCGAGCCCCGAGAACGGCCAGACCTTCGACCGCAGCTACATGCTGGGCATCCGCCCGGCCGGCCAGCCGGTTTCGCGACGCTCGCTGATCTCGCTCGCGCCCGGCAACAAGCTGACCGTCGACGAATACGCCTTTGCGGAATTCGTCCCGGGAACGACCAGCGCGACGCTCGCCATTGGCGGCTCGGCCAAGCTCGACGTGGCGGCGATCCTCGCCTCGCTCGACCGCTACCCCTATGGCTGCACCGAGCAGATCACGTCCAAGGCGATGCCGCTGCTCTACCTCAACCAGGTGGCGGCGACGATCGGCATCGCGCAGGACAGCGAACTGCGCAAGCGCCTGCAGGATTCGATCGGCAAGGTGCTGGACAACCAGTCCTCGGCCGGCTCGTTCGGTCTTTGGGGACCGGGTTATGAGGATCTCTGGCTCGACGCCTATGTCACGGACTTCCTGACCCGCGCGAAGGCGGCCGGCTATCTCGTGCCCGAGGTCGCGTTCAACAACGCGCTCGACAACCTCTCCAACAAGGTCGGCTACGCCCAGGACTTCGACAAGGGCGGCGAGGCGATCGCCTATTCGCTCTATGTGCTGGCGCGCAACGGCAAGGCGGCGATTGGCGACCTGCGCTATTACGCCGAATCCAAGTTGAACAACTTCGCCACGCCGCTGGCGCAGGCGCAGATCGGCGCGGCCCTCGCCCTCTATGGCGACAAGGCCCGTTCGGGCTCGGTGCTCAAGGTGGCGATCGACAACCTGCAGCGCCATTACGGCCCGATGCTGGCCGGGCGCGAGGACTATGGCTCCACCCTGCGCGACAAGGCGGCGGTGCTGACGCTGGTCGCCGAGAGCGACGACAAGCGCTTCGACGTCAAGACCCTGGTCGACGACGTCGCCACCACCCGCGACAACCGCCGCTACATCTCGACCCAGGAGCAGGGCTGGATGCTGATGGCGGCGGCCGCGATGATGTCGGACCTGAGCAAGGCCTCGATCGATGTTGACGGCAACACCGCCGACGTGCCGCTCTACCGCAAGCTGCTCGGCTCCGACGTGTCGCCGCGGCCGCTGGTCGTGGAGAACACCAGCGACGTGGCGCTCGATGCGGCGCTGACTCTGACCGGCATCCCGGCGACGCCGGAACCGGCCGGCGGCGAGGGCTTCACCATCACGCGCAGCTATTTCAACACCGATGGCAGCGAGGCCGACCCCACGACGGTCGGCCAGAACGACCGGCTGGTAGTGGTGCTGCGGGTGCTGGCGGACAAGCAGCGTTTCGGACGCCTTATGGTGGTCGATCCGCTGCCGGCCGGCTTCGAGATCGAGAACCCCAACATCTCGCGCTCGGGCGATACGTCGGCCTATGAGTGGCTGAAGGTCGAGACCAATGTCGCGCATACCGAGGCCCGCACCGACCGCTTCGTGGCGGCGGTGACGCGCTCGGCGGGCGATCCGCTCGAATTCTCGGTCGCCTATGGCGTACGCGCGGTGTCGCCGGGCCAGTTCGTGCATCCGGCAGCGACGGTGGAGGACATGTACGACCCCGACCGCCAGGCCCATACCGACACCGGCTCGGTCGAGATCGTCGGACCGACGACGACGAAGTGAGCGGGCGATGCGCATGACCAAGCTCGCCGTCATCCCGGGCGAAGACCCGGGATCCATGCAGCCGAAGCCTCCGGCTGAATGGGTCCCCGCCTTCGCGGGGCTGACGGAGAGCGTGGGATTTGCGCCGAGCCTCGACAGGCGGCAGCCATGAACGGCAAGCCGGATCCGGATGTGCCGGAAAGCCCTCGCCTGGCTGCGGGAGAGGGTTGGGTGACGGGCTTGCTTGCCTTCGCTCATCCGACGAAGAGAAATGGAAAGACCCTCACCCCTGCCCTCTCCCGCGCGGCGGGAGAGGGGGAAGATCGGCTGTCATCCAAATTGCCCCGCCGCGCCGCCATTGGGGGGCTGACGCTCGGGCTGGTGGCGTTCTTCTCCTATGCCTGGCTTGGCGGCGTGTTGGCGGAGATCGACAAAACCCTGCCGCCGGTGCCCGATCCGGCCGAGGTCCCGACCTCGCAGATCGTTGTCGACCGCAGCGACACGCTGCTTCGGCCCTACACGATCGCCGAGGGACGCTGGCGGCTGCCGGTGACGCTTGCCGACGTCGATCCGATGTTCCTCACCATGCTGAAGGGCTATGAGGATCGCCGCTTCGACGAGCATCACGGCGTCGACTGGCGCGCCTTTGCCCGCGCCGGCGGCCAGATCCTGCGCAACGGCCATGTCGTTTCCGGCGGCTCGACGCTGACCATGCAGGTCGCGCGCCTCGTCCAGGGCGGCTCGACCCGCCAGGCGGAAAGCAAGCTGAAGCAGATCGTCCATGCACGGGCGCTCGAACAGAAGCTCGACAAGAACCAGATCCTGTCGCTCTACCTGGCGCTGGCGCCCTATGGCGGCAATCTCGAAGGTATCCGCGCCGCGACGCTCGCCTATTTCGGCAAGGAGCCGCGCCGGCTGACGATCGCGGAGGCCGCTTTGCTCGTCGCCTTGCCGCAATCGCCCGAGGCGCGGCGGCCGGATCGGGATCCCAAGGCGGCGAAGGCGGCGCGCGACCGCGTGCTCGACCGGCTGGTAACCGCCGGCATCCTGGACGAAGAGACCGCCGCCTCGGCCAAGACCGAACGCATTCCGGAAGCGAGAAAGCCGTTCCCGATGCTCGCGGCGCATCTGGGCGACCAGGCGCGCAAGCGCCATCCCGCCGATCCCGTGATCAAACTCACCCTTGATGGCCGCCTGCAAGCCAAGCTGGAAACCTTGGCCAGCACGCGCGCGGCAAAAGTCGGCGCCAAGGCCTCGGTCGCCATTCTGGTGGCCGATCAGGTCACCGGCGACATCCTCGCCTCCGTCGGCTCGGCCGGCTTCATGGATGACGGCCGCAATGGCTATGTCGACATGACGGAAGCGGTACGTTCGCCCGGCTCGACTCTGAAGCCGCTGATCTACGGCCTCGCCTTCGAGCAGGGCCTGGCCCATCCGCAGAGCCTGATCGAGGACAAGCCCTCGGCTTTCGCCGGCTACGCCCCCGTCAATTTCGACGGATTCTATCGCGGCACGGTGACGATCCACGACGCGCTGACGCAATCACTCAACGTCCCCGCCGTGCAGGTGCTCGACGCGGTGGGGCCGGCGCGGCTGATCGCGCGGCTGAAGCGCGCGGCGGCCAATCCGCGCCTGCCGGACATGTCGGCGGCGGGCCTCGCCGTCGGTCTCGGCGGCGTCGGCATCTCGCTGCGCGATCTCGTCTCGGTTTATGCGGCGATCGCGCGCGGCGGCCGGCCGGTGGCGCTGCATCCCGAGCCGGTACCGATCGTCGTCTCGGCCGATACCGCGCCGGTGCTCGATCCGCTGGCCGCCTGGTACGTCTCCGACATCCTGGCCGATGTGCCGCCACCCACCATCGGCGCGCGCGGCCGCATCGCCTACAAGACCGGCACCTCCTATGGCTATCGCGACGCCTGGTCGATCGGCTTCGATGGGCGCACGGTGATCGGCGTCTGGGCCGGCCGGGCCGACGGCGCGCCCGTCTCCGGCCTTTCCGGCATCGGCACGGCGGCGCCGGTGCTGTTCGAGGCGTTCGACAAGATGGGCGGCGAGCGCGCGCCGCTGCCGCCCGCCCCGCGCGGCGCGCTGATCGCCTCCAATGGCGAGTTGCCGGCGCCGCTGAAGCGCTTCCGCGGCACGGATACGCTGGCCAACAAGGCGCCCGACACGCCACAGATCGCCTTCCCGCCCGATGGCGTCCAGGTCGATCTCGGCATCCGCGCCGGCGATCCGATGCCGCTGATGATCAAGATCCGCAACGGCCAGCCTCCCTTCACCTGGTTCGCCAATGGCGTGCCGATCGCGCAGACGCCGTTTTCGCGGGCCGAAAGCTGGGAGCCGGACGGGCCGGGATTTGTTACCTTGTCGGTGGTCGATTCGGCCGGAAGGTCGGATCGCGTCACGGTATTCGTGGAATAGCCCGCAAGGCGGAGTACGGCGATTTCATACGTTCAGCACCACTGGAAGCAGCATCGGCACTTCTACGAGTCGGTCGTCGTCGCGATCCTGTCCTATTTCATCATCCGGCTGGTCTTTGACGAATTTGCGCTGATCGCCGCCGGCGACGTGTTCTTCATCGTCTACCTGTTCTTCCTGTTCCGGCTGGCCCGGAAGGCCAATCTCGACAAGTTGCGGATGCGGGCGCGAACCGAGGACGAGGGCATCGCCCTGATCATGTGCCTGACGGTCGGCGCCATCGCCTTCTCGTTCTATTCGATCTTCTCGATCCTGAACGGCCCCAACACGACGGCGGCGCATCTCGCCACCGCGATCATCAGCATCCCGCTCGGCTGGGTCGTGTTCAACACGTTGTTCGCGTTCCACTATGCCCGGCTCTATTATGCGCCGGCGGGAACAGACAATGATGCAGATGGCAAGGAAGACGATGCCGGCGGCCTGATCTTCCCGGATACGCCGGAGCCGGTGATCTGGGACTTCTTCTATTTCTCGTTCTGCCTCGGCGCGACGTTCCAGACCTCGGACGTCAATGTGCGGACCACCGGCTTCCGGATGGTGATGATGTTCCATTCGATCGCGTCGTTCGTGTTCAACACGACGCTGCTGGCGCTCGCCATCAATCTCGGCGCCAGCGTCCTGACCTAGGCGGGGCTATCGGGAGCCGCCGGCGGCGGCTCGGCGGCATGGCGCTTCGCCTCCAGGGCCTGCAGGTGATCGAGCCAACGCCGCTCGATCGGCTTGGCGATGACCAGGATGACGAAGACCAGGACCAGCGCGAGAATCGCGACGGGCCAGTCGCCGAGGCCGCAGGCAACGCCAAGCGCTGCCGCCACCCAGACCGTCGCGGCCGTCGTCACGCCATGCACGACCTCGTCACGCTTGCCGCGCCGCAGGATCGCGCCGGCGCCGATGAAGCCGATGCCGGCCAGCACGCCCTGCACGACGCCCTGCAGCATCCGGCTCTGCGCATCGGGATGGCCGACAAACATGTCGATATGGCTGACGCTGACGGTCGCCAGCGCCGCGCCGAGCGACACCAGCGCCAGGGTGCGCATGCCGGCCGGCTTTTCCCGCGCGTCGCGGTCGATGCCGATCAGCAGGCCGCAGAACACCGCCATGCCGAGGCGAAGCGCCGTATCCAGATAGAGATCCATCGGCAGACGCGCCCTCTCCCATGCGAAACGATTGGATGCGCATAGTCGCATATCCGCGCCCTCCTGCCAGCCGCGCGCCGCCGCACCCGGGTGCCTAAATGCGGGAGGCCACCCCTCAATCGGGCGTCACGGTGATGCCCAGGCGGGAGAGCACCTCGATCATCGCGCGCATGCCATAGGGCTTGCCCAGGAAGCTGACGCGTGGGTCGCGGGCGAGCGTCGGGTCGAGGTCGGCGGGATCGCCGCCGCTGGCGATGACGAGGGGAACGTCGGCCAGCGCCGCGAGAATGTCCTTGGCGAGATCCTCGCCGGAACGATCCGGCAGGCCCACATCGATGATGATGACGCGATAGGGATGGTCGGCCCCGCCCAGGCGAGCCGACGCCTCGGCGGCCGAGCACGCGAGTTCGACGACAAAGCCGAGATCCTCCAGCATCTCGGCGACGGCGGAGCGTACCAGCGGCTCATCCTCGATCAGCAGGATCACCGGTCCGCCCTCAGCCATGGCGATCGCTCCAAAGAGCGGTCGACTCGGCAAGAGGCGCACGGAGCCCTGGGAACGGTGTTCCAACTTGGCTCGCGGCATGGGCAATGGCACTGCGCGACAGATCGATCACGACGCGGCCCTCGCCCCGGGCGGAAAACGATCCTTCGCTTCAAGGCTCCGGGAACGCCAAGGTTACCGCGATCCCCCATTTGAGCCTAGCAGCGGGGAAATTTAGCTCCGAAGATGGTTAAGGTTCGGCGGCATGCGACAAACCCGCATGCATCGGCGGCGCGACGCTTTTGGCCACAAATTGGTCGAAGACAGTGCCTAGCTCCGCGGGGCCGACAATCGGCTGTTCCGGAGTTCCTGATGCCGACGCTCACCATCCGCACCGCCCTGACCGGGCTCGTCCTGTCGCTCCTGATGGGCACGGCGGCGTCCGCCAAGTCGCATGACATCGAGTTGAAGCTGCGCATCGCCGCGCCGCCGCCGGGCTCGCGCGTCGTGGCGCTGACCTTCGATGCCTGCTCCGGCGCGATCGACCAGCGCATCCTGAAGGAACTGGTGGACAACCACATCCCGGCGACGCTGTTCGTCACCCATCGCTGGCTGAAGCGCAACGCCGCCGCCATGGCCGTCGTGATGGCCCATCCCGAACTGTTCCAGGTCGAGAACCATGGCGACCAGCACGTGCCGGCCATCACCGACATTCCGAGCCTCTATGGCGTGAAGACCGCCGGCTCGCTGGAAGCGGTGCAGCGGGAGGTCGATGGCGGCGCGCTGGCCGTCCAGCAGGCGACGGGCAAGCCGCCGCGCTGGTTCCGCGGCGCCACCGCCGTCTACAGCCGCGACGCGCTCGATTCGATCCGCGCCGCCGGCTATTCGATCGCCGGCTTCTCGCTCAATGCCGACATGGGCGCCTCGCTGCCGGCCGCGACCGTCGCCAAGCGCATCGCCGCCGCAAAGTCGGGCGACGTCATCATCGCCCACATCAACCAGCCGGGCCATCCGGCTGGCCTCGGCGTGGTCGAGGGCATCCAGCGCCTCGTGGCGGCCGGCACGGTGTTCGTCAAGCTCGACGACGTGCAGACCCAGGCGAGCAACTGAGGGGGCCGCAAACCCTCACCCCCGCCCTCTCCCGCGCGCGAGCGGCAGGTCCAGCCCAGTCCGCCCTCGACATCCCACCGCCCGAGAAGCCCTCGCCCGCTCGCGGGAGAGGGTTGGGTGAGGGTCTTGCTTCCGACGGAAACTGCGGCCGTTTTTGAAGCCACGCTCCGCCATCATCCTGAGGTGCTTCGCGTCAGCGAAGGCTCGAAGGAGGCTCCAGCGGACATTCGCCTCAAAGCGTTCCCTGGACCCTCCTTCGAGGCCCGGCCTTGCCGGGCACCTCAGGATGATGGTCGAGGTCTTCGAATGGCAGGCCAGACACTCGGTGTGGTAGGCGAGCTTTTTGCAGCCCTATCTCAGCCGATACCAACGCCGCGCGCTGCCTTCGAACAGCGCCGCCTGTTCGTCAGCCGAAAACCCCCGCGTTGCATCCTTGAACACGTCGACCCATTCGGCGAAGCCGATATGCAGGCCGGCGACCGGATGGTCGGTGGCGAACATCGACCTTTCCGGCCCGAAGGCCTCGATGCAGGCATCGATCACCTCGCCCAGGCTCTCGCGGGTCCATTGCGGGTCGTAGGCGACCGGATCGGAGATCTTGATCGCGACGTTCGGCGCCGCCGCCAGCAGACCGAGCCCATCGCGCCATCGCTTCATGCCTTCCGCGTCGCGGTCGATCGGGCTGGCGCAATGGTTGAGGATGAAGGCGATGTCGGGGAAATCCGCGACGAGCCGGCGCGTGCTTTCGAACTGATGCGGCGTGATCAGCAGGTCGAAGCTGAACCCGTGCTCGCGAAAGCGGGCCAGGTTGGCGCGCCAGCGCGGATCGTCCATGCGGTCATTGTCGGGCAGGCGGCGCTTGGCCGGGTCGGGATGCCAGCTCAGGATCTCGCGGATGCCGACGACGCGCCGGTTGGCGGCGTGCGCCGCCAGCAGCCTCTCGGCGCCGGGATCGAGCAGCGCGGCATGGGCGACATAGCGCGCGGCGATGCCAGGCGAACGCTCCAGCGTATCGAGCCAGCGGCTTTCACCGGCCGGGTCCGCCGGATCCCAGTTCGCCTCGACATGCACGCTGGCGACGATGTTCTGCGGCGCGGCCAGCGCCTCATAATCGGTGACGAGATGGTTTTGGCGCAGCGGCGCCAGCTCGTCGGCGGGATCGCCGCCCTCCAGCCAGCCATGCTTGTCGAGCCGCAGGTCCCAGAAGTGATGATGGGCGTCGATGATTGGCCCGTTATAGCGTTGCCCCGTCATGTCCCCGTCCCCAAAGGAAAAGGCCGCCGTCGCGACGCCATTTTCCACATATGATACTTGCGTTTGAAATAGGGGACAGGCTGGCGCGCCCTGTCAAGGCCGGGCTACTGTAGCGCTGGGGAAACGCAATCAGAACGGGACCAGCGATGGCGAAAGAAGCCGTGAAGGCCAAGAAGGCCGAGCCTGACAAGCAGGCGAGCGCCGCCCTCGCCTACAAGGCGCCGGCCCTGGAGAAGGGGCTCGATATCCTGGAACTGCTAGCCGCCCAGTCGGGCGGGCTGATCCTGTCGCAGATCGCCCATTCGCTGGGCCGCTCGGTGCAGGAAGTATATCGCGTGGTCGTCTCGTTGGAGCGGCGCGGCTATGTCGAGCGCAAGCCGCCGGGCGAGGCGTTCCAGATCTCGATGAAGCTGTTCGACCTCGCCTGCGGCCATCCGCCGATCCGGCGCCTGCGCGAAACGGCGCAGCCGATCCTGCAGAGCCTGGCGGCCGAGGTCGAGGAAGCCATCATCCTGTCGATCCTCGACGGGCTCTCGGTGCGCGTCATCGCGGTTGCTGACAACCCTGCCCCGGTCGGCTTTCGCGTGCGGCTCGGCACGCAGACGAAGATGCTCTCGACCGCTTCTGGGCGCACGCTGATCGCCTTCCAGAACGAGCCGACCCGCGCCATGCTGATCGAGCGCGCCTCGGAAGAACTGCGCGCCCGCGACAGGGACCCGGAACCGCTGATCCGCCGCGTCGAGCAGATCCAGAAGCGCGGCTATGAGGTGGTCGCGGACGAGACGCTGCGCGGCATCACCGACGTCTCCTTCCCGATCTTCGACGCCAGCGGCATCGCCCAGGCGGCGCTCACCATGCCGTTCCTGCTCTGGGTCACCAACCAGGTCCAGCTCGCCGACGCCTCGAAGCATCTCTACGAGGCGGCGGCCGAGCTCTGCCGGCAGATCGGCGGTTACCTGCCGGAGCCGAAATTCCCGATCCGGGGGATATAGCCAGGTGAGGTAGGGGAATCTCTCCAAACCTCACCCTCGCCGTCATCCCGGACGCAGCGCAGCGGAGATCCGGGATCCACGCATCCGGGTTTTCGGGAGGTTCGCACTTCCAAGGTCTCGGCCGCATGGATCCCTGCTTTCGCAGGGATGACGGCGAGGGTGGGTCCTTCCGTCTGCGTTATCCCCCCAACCGAAAGCCCCTTCAGATCGTCGTCCGGACATGGGCGTCGCGGCCGTAGAACGACACCAGCACGACGATGACGACGCCGAGCACGGCCTGCACCAGCGACGGCTGCAGGCCGATGCCGATCAGCAGGGTGTTGATCTCGGTCAGCACCAGCGCGCCGGCGACCGTGCCGAGATAGGAGCCGCGCCCGCCGACCAGCGCCGTGCCGCCGATCACGACGGCGGCGATGGTCTGGAACAGATAGGGCTGGCCCACCTCGCCATAGGCGGAGCCGGTGAAGCCGAGCAGCAGGATGCCGGTCACGGCTGCGAAGGCGGCGGAGATCGCGAAGGTCACCGTCCACATCGCCACCGGGTTGATCAGCGCCAGCGGCGCGGCGCGCGGATTGCTGCCGAGCGCGAACAGGCGGCGGCCATAGGCCGTGCGGGCGAGCGCCACGGTGACGATCGCCGCCAGCGCGATGAAGCACGGCACCAGCCACGGCACGGGCAGGAAGCCGACCGAGCCGCCGATCGAGACAAATTCGGTGATCGATTCCGGCGCCGAGCCGGAGGGGAAGCCGCCGGTCCACAACAGCACCGAGCCTTGCACGATGGTGCCGATGCCGAGCGTGACGATCAGCGGATGCAGCTTCAGGCTCGAGGAGATCAGCCCGTTCAGCGCGCCGATCAGGCAGGCAAGGCCGATGACGATGGCGCAGACCAGGGCGAAGTTCATGCCGCCGCCATAGAGCTGCGCGGTGACGACATTGGCGAAGCCGATGATGAAGGGGATCGACAGGTCGATGCCGCCGATGATCACCACCAGCGTCTGGCCGATCGAGGCGATCGCCAGCAGCGAGCCAAGCACCAGCATGGCCCGCATCGAGAACTCGCTCGAATAGCCCTCGATCAGCGCGGTGCCGGTGAGGTGGAGCGCGACGGCGACGATCAGCGCGCCGAAGACCCGCGCCTGGTCACTGGTCAGGCGTGCCATCTAGGCTGCTCCCCGCATGCGTCCGAGCCAGCGATCCTGCAAGGCCGTCAGCACGATGGCGATGACGAGGATCGCGCCATAGGCGATCTGCAGGACGAAGGTGGAGAAGTTGAAGAAGGTCAGCGCGCTCTGCAGCAGGAAAATGTCGATCGCGCCGATCGCCGCCCCCAGCAATCCGCCGCGCCCGCCGGCCAGGCTGACGCCGCCCAGCGCCACGGCTGAAATGGCGATGAGCGTGTAGGTCGGACCGATCGACGGGTCGGCCGAGCCGATCAGCGCCGTCATCATCAGCCCGGCGACGCCGGCGAACACGCCGGTGATGACATAGGAGAGAAAGCGCACCAGCGTGACCGGGATGCCGGCCGTGTAGGCAGCGCGGTCGTCGCTGCCGACCGCCATCAGGTGGTCGTAATAGGGTAGCCGCCGAATGCCGATCCAGATGAGAAAGACGGCGCCGAGCGGCAGGATCGACAGCGGCCCGCCGAGCGATTTGAGCCAGACGGGCACCGTGCCGGTTGGGGCCGGCAGGATGGTCAGCGTCGTGCCGACGAGAAGCAGATAGGTGCCGAGCGTCGCCACGATCGGCTGGATGCGCAGGATGGTGGCCAGGAAGCCGTTCAGCGCGCCGATGGCGGCGCCGATCAGGACCGCCGCGCCGACGACGATGAAGGGCGAGCTGAGGCCGAGCTTCTGGATCAGCACCAGCACGACGATGGCATTGACGAAGCCCATGATCGGCCCGACCGAGATATCGATGCCACCCCGCCCGCCCAGGATCGCCGGGGCCGAAGCGATGGCCGCGCCGACCAGCGGCGCGGCGAGGCCGATCAGCGTGCCCCAGGCGCCCGGCGCGAAGCGGGCCGGGTTGATGAAGATGTTGATCGCCAGCAGCACGACGAACAGGATCGGCGCGAAGCCGGTCTGGCGCCAGACGGCCTTCAGGGCCGAAGCCTTGCCAGCCGGCGGGGAGATTGCGGATGCCGTCATGCTGCGCGCCCGAACATGGTGGATATGATGCGCTCGGAGGAGCGCTCGGCCCCCGTCAGCGAGGCGGCGAGTTCCTGCTCGCGGAACACGAGGATGCGGTCGCACAGCACCAGCGCCTCCTCGATCTCGGTCGAGAGGATGACCAGCGCCATGCCTTCGGCCGCGAGTTCGCGGAACACGGAATAGAGGACGCGGCGGGTGGCGATGTCGACGCCGCGCGTCGGGTCGTTCAGGAGCAGCACGTCCGGCTTGTGCGCCAAAGCGCGGGCCAGCAGCACCTTCTGCTGGTTGCCGCCTGAAAGCGTGGTGATCATGCGGCCGGGGTCGGGCGCGACGATCGACAGGCGGTCGCGGTAATAGTCGTAGCGCTTGCTCCGCTCGGACAAGCTGATCAGCCCGAGCTTGCGGTCCCGGCCCACCGTCGCGATGGCGAAATTGTCGAGGATCGACATGGAGGGGAAGATGCCGGTGGCGCGGCGGTCGCGCGGCAGATAGGCGATGCCGCTCTGGATCGCCCGGCGGAAGCTGCGTATCACCCGCTCGCCGTCCCGCCCGGTGCCGACATGGCCGACGACCGGCGGGCGCAGCCCGGCCAGCGTCTCTATGAAGGCGTCCTGGCCGTGGCCGTCGAGGCCGGCCAGCCCAACGATCTCGCCGCGGCGGATATCCTGGTCGAACGGAATGCCGCCCGGCTTCAGCGACAGGCCGCGAATGGAGAGCGCGGACGGATCAGCCATGATGCAGCTCCCGCGCGGTGTCCGGCGCCATCAGCGCGAGCAGTTCGTCCGGCACCAGATTGCCTTTCTCCAGCGTCTTCACCACCTGCCCGCTGCGCAGCACGGTCACGCGGTCGGAGAGGCCGGTGACCTCGTCCATGCGGTGGGTGATGAACAGGATGAGACAGCCCTCGGCCGCCAGCCGCCGCATCAGCGCGAATACCGCCTCCCGATCGGCGAAATCGAGCGCGGCGGTGACCTCGTCGAGGATCAGCACGCGCGGCGACCGGGTCAGGGCGCGGGCGAGCACGATCAATTGCTGCGCCGCCAGCGGCACCTCCCCCGCCGGCTCGTCGAGCGGCACGGCGGTCGATGCGAATTCGGACAGGATGCGGCCGGCAAGCGCCCGGCGCTCCCCGCGCGGCACGCGGCGGCGGAACAGGCCGTCATAGCCGAGCAGGATGTTGTCGGCGACGCTGCGGTCCGGCGCGATCAGCACTTCCTGGAACACGGTGGCGAAGCCGGCGGCGCGGAATTCGGCCGGATCGCGGCCGGCGATGGCGCGGCCTGAAAAGGTGATGGTGCCGCGATCGGGCGTGACGATGCCGGAGAGCAGCTTGACCAGCGTGCTCTTGCCCGAACCGTTCTCGCCCAGGATCGTATGGATCGTGCCGGGCGTGAAATCGATGTTCGCGCCGTCCAGCGCGACCGTCTCGCCATAGCGCTTGGAGAGATCGCGGATCTCCAGCATGAAACGTCAGCCCCCGTGCAACGTCGCGGATGGAATCAAAAGACGGGCGACAGCGTGGCTGCCACCCGTCCTGCCTGCAAGCCCGCCCCTACTTGGCGCAGGGGTCCGGCGTCTGCGCGTAGTCGAACAGCTGCGTATGCGCCGGCTTGGCGAAATAGGCATCCATCAGCGCTTCCGGCATCGGATCCTCGGGCGCGACCGGGAAGATCGAGACGGCGTCCTTGGTCATGCAGTCGCGGTGCCACTTGCCGAGTTCGTCCGGCTTCACGGCCGGCACGGGGATCATCAGGATGTTGAGCTTCGGCTGCTGGCCCTCGAGCACGCGCACGCCGACGCGGAACAGGGTCTGCGCCGTCCAGGACGGCATCAGCGCGCCGCCGGTGAAGCGGAACGTATCCTGGTTGTCCTTCCAGAAGCCGAGCGCATCGCCCGAGATCGAGCCGGATACGACCGGGATCGGCCGGCCGGCCTGCTTGAACGCCTCGGCGACGATGCGCGACTCCGAACCGGAGGTCCAGACGCCGGCGATCGGCTGCGGCGTGGTGGCCAGCACCTGCAGCGTCACGGTCTTGGTGACGTTGGGCGACCAGTTGCCATTGACGTCGCGGACGACCTTTACCTCCGGCGCCTCGGCGAAAGCCTTGTCGGCGCCAGCGCGCTGCTGGGCGACCAGCGGGCTGCCGGCTATGCCCTCGATGCGCAGCACATTGCCCTTGCCGCCAATGCCGTCGATGACGCCCTTGGCGACGTCATAGCCGAACTTCACGAAGTTCGAGTCGACATTGATGGCATAGGGGCTGGTGACCGCGCCGGAACCGGTGACAAAGGGAATGCCGGCCTTGAAGGCGGCCTCGATCACCTCATTCAACGCGGTCGACGAACCGGCGAACGAGGTGATGATGCTGCACTTCTTGTCGATGAAGGCGCGGATCTGCGCGATCTGCTGGCCGGTGTCGCCATTGGAATCCGACATCTCGAAATCGGAAATCCAGCCCTTCTCCTTGTAGAGACCGACCAGACGCTCCAGTTCGTGCGTGACGGAAACACGCCAGGGATTACCCTGATAGGACTCCGAATGGCACCACTTCCAGGGCTGCTTCACGGGGCCGAAATTGTCATAGGCGGAGGGCTGGATCGTCTCCTCGACGCCGAGATAGAGCGCCTGCACTTCCGGCGGCAGCGTCGCGAAGGCCGGCGGCGTTTCCGCCCTGGCAAATCCGGCGACGCTCATCATCGCTGCGGCGCAAACCGCCAAGCGCAATCTGGTCCTGCTGGCCCGTGTCATGATCCTATCTCCCTCCCTCTCGGCCGGGGGCGGACATCCGCTCCCAACGCCCAATTTCAGCTCTTTTCGCAGGTGAGAGCTTTCGTTCATATCAGATAGCAAGCCGCCATCCTGTCAACTGGTATTTGGTGCTGGACAGCACCTGTTTACGCAGCGGGATCAAGCCTGGCGCGGGGGGCCGCCGGCCGCCCGAAGCAAGACGCCCGCCCCCGTGAAAATCACGCGAACGGGCGTCCTGTGGGATCGAGCTTGCCAGCCGCGCCGGAGCGCGGCTGGCAAGGATTTTTCTACCAGCGGACCTGGAAGCCGGCATTGCCGCCATAGGTCTGGACATTGTCGGCGAACTTGCCGTCGAAGGTGGCGAAGAACGAGGTGTCCGGGCCCCAGTTCATCTTGAAGCCGGCATTGACCGCCAGTGCATCCTCGGCCGCCGCGGCGCCCTGCACGACGAAGGGATAGCCCGGCGCCGAGAGGAAGCTCGGATTGACCGAGCGATCCGGATTGAACTCGTGCACCCATGCCGCACGCGCCCAGGGTTGGATCGTCGTATCGCCGCCAAGTCCGATCACCGTATCGAACTGCATACCGAGCGAGGACGGCAGCGACGTTATGGTGCGGCTGGCATAATCGAGGCCCAGCACATCGCCATTATGCGAGGTTTCCGAGAAGCCCTGCATCGAAAGCGAGGCGAACTGCAGCCCGGCAAAGCCCGTGACCGCGCCGAGCCCGGCCACCGGCTGGCGCCAGCCGGTCTCGACCTTGGCGCCAAAGCCGCCGCTCAGGAAGTCGCCGTCCCAGCGCTCCGAGAAGCCCGGCACGGGATTGAGCGGCGCATCGGTGCCCGGCACGGTGGCCTGGCGGGTGGTGCTGTTGTCGTAGATGTCGAGCGAGACGGCGCCATTGGCGTAGAGCTGGCCCCACTTCTTCGACGCATAGGCACCGAGATGGCCGCCGACGATGTTGCCGCTCGTCTCGCGATCCGGCACCGAGAACGAACCCGCGCCGCCGCCGAGCGCAAAGCCCATCAGCGTGTCGGGATCGAGCTGGTAGTCGAGGCCGGCCGCCAGGCTGCCGCCCTTGTAGGTCAGGTCGGCGCTGCCGACGACCGTCGGATCGCCGGTGACGTTGCCGGAATTGCCGCCGACCGTAGCCCAGATCTTCCAGCGGCGTTCCTCGGCCTTCGCCAGGGCTTCGAAGGCCGGGTTCTTGTCCGGCTCGGCGGCATAGCCGAGCGGCTTCGGCGCGAAACTCTGGCTCGCCGGGTCGATCCCGATCCCGATGCGCCAGCTATCCGCCTGGCTGGTCATGGCCGCCAGGAAGGTATTGTTCATGTCGAATTCGGGCTGCTGGAAGCCGCTGACGCCCTCGCCCGAGATCGAGTCATAGATCGCGCCGAGCGCATCCAGCGTCGGCACATAGAACAGCGCCGCCGCGATCTGCGTGAATTTCGGCGACGTCAGATCCGTCTGGATCGCATTGATCGCCGAGCCGACCGCGGTCTGGTTTTCCGTCAGGCCGCCGCGGGCGTAGTTGATGTCGACATTAAGGACGACATCCTGCGGATCAAGCGGATAGAGCAGCTTGTACTGCGCCACCGCGCTCTGGATGGCGTCGATGGCGAGGCCCTCGTCCGTGACGCCTTCCTCGGTGTGGATGATGACGTAGTCCGTGCTGCCGGTGCGCGCCGCACCCGGGTTCATGACGTTGATGGCGACGAAGCCATCCACTACGGCCGTGCCGCTGACATCGATCCGGTCCGTCGTGCCGGCCAGGTCGAGATCCAGCAGGTAAGCCGCCTTATCGGTCTGCTCGAAATTGCCGGTGAGGGTCGTGGTCATCACCCGGTCCCAGTCGCCGGGATTGATGTAGCCTTCGTTGAGGTACTTGCCCGTCGCGCCGAGATCGACGGTGTCACCCATGTAGTGGATGGCCTCGAAGCGGTTGTTGAAGGCGTTCTGGCCTTCGCCGAGCGCGACGGAACCGATGGTGATGGACTCGTTTTCAAAGGTGTCGTCGCCGCCCGTGGCGCGCATGGCATAGCCGTCGATCAGGTCGATCGAGGTGACGGTTCCCTTGTTCGTGAGCTTGTTGGTCTTGCCGTCCTTGAAACCGACGCCGGCGCCCATTTCGGAGCCCCCAACGACCTCCACCTTGTCGTCGATGGTGACGTCGATGTCGCCATTGCCGCTGCCGCCGACGCTCTGGGCCAGAATGCCAAAGGAATTCTTGCCCGTGACCGCGACATCGACCGTCTGGGTCAGCGAAACCGTCTCGCCATAGCCTGTCCCGCCGACCGAGCCCATGAAGCCCGCCGGCATCGCAAACAGGCCGAAGGTCTGGGCGCTGGCGCCGGAGAACCGGTCGAGCCCGAGATAATTGCCGTCGAAGCCGCCGACACCGCCGCCGCCGCCGACCGACTGGGCGAAGACGCCGACCGAGTTGTCGCCGGAGATCAGGATCTTGGCGTCGCCGGTGATCGTCACCTTGCCGCCATTGCCGGTGCCGCCATTCTGGGTGGCCTCGACAATGCCGTCCGTGCCCGCCGTGACGACGCCGCCGCCGCCACCAACCGACTGGGCGAAGATGCCGACCGAGCCGTCGCCGGTGAGGCCGATGGTGCCAGTACTGGTGACGGTCACGTCGCCGCCCTTGCCGGTCACGCCATCGCCGCCGATGACGGCCGCATCGCCGAGCGCGACCGCCGTGGCCGCGCCGCCCCTGCCGCCGCCACCGCCGACCGACTGCGCGAAGATCGCGACGGAATTATCGCCCTCGATCAGCATGTTGCCGTCATTGGTGACCTTGACGATGCCGCCATCGCCGCCGGCGCCGCCCGAACCGCCGATCGCCACGGCGATCGAAGGGGTCGCGCCGAGGCTGGTCAGGTAGGTGATGCCGCCCGTGCCGCCGCCGCCGCCGACCGACTGCGCCATGATGCCCGTCGAGCCGTAGCCCTTGGTGTGGATGAGGCCGGTCAGTTCGTTGGTGACGGTGACGTCGCCGCCCTTGCCGCTGGCGCCACCGGCGCCACCGATAGTGAAGTCGAAGCCGGAACCGCTGGTCAGGGCTGTGCCGCCGGTCATCGCGCCATTGCCACCGCCACCGCCGATCGACTGGGCGAAGATCGCCACCGCCGCGTCGCCCGTCGTGGTGATGCCGCCGGCATTGGTGACCTTGACGATGCCGCCATCGCCGCCGCCGGCGCCCCCGACGCCGAGCGAGCCCGAGGTCAGGCTGGACGCGAAGCCGCCGCCGGCATTGCCGCCGCCGCCACCGACCGATTGGGCGAAGATGCCATGCGAGCCATAGCCCTCGACCAGGATGTTGCCCTGGCGAAGCGTGGTCGAGCCGCTCTGGACGATCTGGTTTTCGACCGTGACGTCGCCGCCATTGCCGGTCGACGCCGTATCGCCGCCGACCGTGATCAGGCCGTAGGTGCGGCCGCCGGAGCCGCCGCCGCCGCCGATCGACTGCGCATTGATGCCATCGGCGCCATCGCCCAGCGTGTGCAGGGTGTTGGAGTTGATGACCTTGACGCCGCCGCCATTGCCGGACGAGCCACCAGCGCCGCCCACCAGCACCAGCGCCGGAACGCTGTCGGTGAACTTGCCGGAATTCTTGCCGCCGCCGGAGCCGCCGCCACCGCCGACCGACTGGGCGAAGATGGCATGGGAATCGAGGCCGGCCGTCTGGATCATCGCCGCGTTGGTCACGTCGACCTCGCCACCGACGCCGCTGGAGCCGCCCGAGCCGCCGACACCGACAATGGTGAGACCGACCGAGCCGCCCGCGCCGCCGCCGCCGCCGACCGACTGAGCGAAGATGCCCGCGGAATCGTCGGCATGGGTGAGGATGCCGCCATAATTGTCGACCGTGACGGTGCCGCCGAAGCCGGCGGCCTCGCCGGTGCCGCCAATGGCGAGCAGTGCGCCGGCGCCGCCGCCGGAACCGCCGCCGCCGCCGACCGACTGCGCGAAAATGCCGTTCGAACGACCGGTGTCCGCGTCGGGATTGGTGCGGATGCCCTGGTTATTGAGGACGACGCCGCCGAAGGTCTCGATCAGGGCGATATTGGCCTGCGACAGGTCTTCCTTGCCATTGGTAACCGTAACCGCGCCGCCATTGCCGCTGGCGCCGCCGCTGCCGCCGAGCGCGATCGTGCCCAGCATGCCGGCATTGCCGTCGCCGCCATCGCCGCCGCCGCCGCCGATCGACTGCGCGTGGATCGCGTTCGAGGTCTGGCCCTCGGTGGTAATGTGACCGGTATTGGTGATGATCACGACACCGCCGTTCCCGCCCTCGCCGCCCGTGCCGCCGATGCCGATGGCAGCGGAGCGCTTGAAGCTGCCGGTGCTGAGCGGCTTCAGGAAGGTGAGCGGGTCGATCGGCACGAACGGGATCGACACCAGGCCGCCAAGGCCGACATAGGCGTCGCCACCGGTACCGCCGCCGCCGCCGACCGACTGGGCGAAGATGCCCATCGACTTGTCGCCATGGGTGGTGATGAAGTCGAGATTGGCGACATCGACCA
Source organism: Kaistia sp. UC242_56 (assembly GCF_044452255.1). NCBI lineage: Bacteria > Pseudomonadati > Pseudomonadota > Alphaproteobacteria > Hyphomicrobiales > Kaistiaceae > Kaistia > Kaistia sp. UC242_56. The sequence goes on along the minus strand of NZ_JBIOAN010000002.1, from coordinate 1,098,024 downwards.
TGCCGCCGAGATTGCCGACACCGCCCTCGCCGCCGACCGTTGCCTGCAGGTTCCAGTTCGGCGACTTCTTGACCTCGTCGCAATCCGCCGGGGGCTTGCAGGAAGGGCCGAGCTGCAGCGAGATCGAGTTGGAACGGCCGCCAGTGCCGCCGCCGCCGCCGATCGACTGCGCGACGATGCCGGACGAACCGACGCCCGAGGTCTCGATGCCGCCATCCTGGGTGATCTTGACCTTGCCGCCGAGATTGCCGTCGCCGCCGAGGCCGCCGACCGCGACGCTGACATTGACCTGCGTGCCCTTGGTGTTGCCGCCAAGGCCGAGCACGCCGGTGACCGCGTTGCCACCGGAACCGCCCCCGCCGCCGATCGACTGCGCGAAGATGCCGAAGGCACCGTCGCCCGTCGTCGTCAGCAGGCCGTCATTGTCGATCGTCACCGGACCGCCAATGCCGCCATCGCCGCCGAAGCCACCGACCGCGACGCCGGCATTGACGTTGCTGCCCTCCTGGCCGAGCACGCCGATCGTCGCCGCGACCGCCAGGCCGCCATTACCGCCGCCGCCGCCGATCGACTGCGCCTGGATGGCGTGCGCCTCGACGCCGCTGGTGGTGATCGAACCGCGGCTGTCGACGATGACGATGCCGCCGCCGCTGCCTTCGCCACCGAAGCCGCCCAGCGAGGCGGACAGGCTCTTGGCATTCGGGCCGCCGATCGTGCCGGCGATCGACATGCCGCCATTGCCGCCACCGCCGCCGACCGACTGCGCGAACAGGCCGACCGACTGGTCGCCTTCCGTAATGATGGCGCCGTCGCGGATGACCGTGACGTCACCGCCCTTGCCGCCGCCGCCGCCGAAGCCGCCGACGGATACGCCGACCTGACGGCCTTCCTCGCCGCCCGAAATACTCGCCGAAACGCTGAGGCCGCCATTGCCGCCGCCGCCGCCAACCGACTGGGCCAGCACGCCATAGGCCTTCTTGCCCTTGGTCTGGATGATGCCGGTCGAATCCACCGTCACCGCTTCGCCGTCGCCGGCCGCGCCGCCGAGGCCGCCGAGCGATGCGGAGATCGCCGTCTTGGCGCCGTCCTCGGCCTTGCCGAGCGTGCCCTGGATGGCCGCGACGAAGGAGAAGCCGCCATTGCCGCCGCCACCACCGACCGATTGCGCCAGGATGCCGTTGGAGCCGTCGCCTTCGGTCAGGATGTTGTCGACCGAGGTCACATTGACGGTCGAGCCATTGCCGCCGCCGTCGCCGAAGCCGCCGATCGAGACGGCGACCGCCGTCTTGGCGTTCTGGCCGGTAACCGAGATCGCGCCGGAGAAGCCGCCATTGCCGCCGCCACCGCCGACCGACTGGGCGAAGATGCCGTTGGAATCGCCGCCTTCGGTGTGAATCGTCGCGGCATTGCCGTCGAGCGTGGCGCCGAGATTGCTGTTGACCACGACCGCACCGGCATTCTGCCCGGCGCCGCCGAAACCGCCGACGCTGACGCTGGCGCCGCCCGAACCGTCCACGGTCAGGTTACCGGCGACCGAGAAGCCGCCATTGCCGCCGCCGCCCGCGACCGACTGCGCCAGGATGCCGTTGGCGATCTCGCCCTTGGTGGAGATCGTGCCGGCATTGTTGACCGTGACGAGGCCCGACGTCCCGCCAGCGCCGCCACCGCCGCCGAGCGAGACGGAAACGCTGCCCTTCTTGCCAGAACCGCTGGCCGCGAGGCTGAAGCCGCCATTGCCGCCGCCGCCGCCGACCGACTGGGCGAGGATACCGTTCGAGCCGTTGCCGAGCGTCAGGATGTCGCCCGTGCTGCCGACGGTGACCGCCTCGCCCGCCCCGCCAAGACCGCCGGAGCCGCCGAGGCTCACGCCCGCGGCGCCGCCATCGGTCGAGATGGCGAGCACGCCGGCGAAACCGCCATTGCCGCCGCCGCCACCGACCGACTGGGCCAGGATGGCGGATGAATTGTCGAAGCCGGTGCGGATGTCGCCCGTGCTGGTGACGGTGACGACGGCGGCCTTGCCGCCGCCCTTGCCGCTGCCACCCAGCGCGACGCTGACGCCAAGCGATTTGCCGCCGCTGACGGCGGCCGAGAAGCCGCCATTGCCGCCGCCGCCGCCGACCGACTGCGCCACGATGCCGGACGCGCCGGTGCCGCCGCCGGCGATCAGGGTGCCGGTCTCAAAATCATAGCCGGTGGTGATATTGCCGGTCGAGACGACCGTCACGACGCCACCCGCGCCGCCCTTGTCGGCATTGCCGCCGAGGCCGACCGCGATGCCGGCGTCCTGGCCGAGCGCCAGCGTGACGTTGGAACCGCCATTGCCGCCGCCGCCGCCGACCGACTGCGCGAAGATGCCGATCGACTGGTCGCCGCCGGTGGTCACGTTGCCCGTCGAGGTAAGCTCGACCAGCTTGCCGGCGCCGCCGCCGCCACCCGAACCGCCGAGACCGACACCGACGCTGCCGCCCTGGAGCGCGATCGAGCCGGCGCCGGAGAAGCCGCCATTGCCACCGCCACCGCCAATCGACTGGGCGAAGATGCCGATCGACTGGTCGCCGCGGGTTTCGATGTCGCCGGTCGAGTGGAGCGTGACGATACCGCCATCCTGGCCCGCGCCGCCGCTGCCGCCAATGGCAACCGTGGCGGCGAGCGCGCCAGAAGTGAAGGCGCCCGAGACCGAGAAGCCGCCATTGCCGCCGCCGCCGCCGACCGACTGCGCGAAAATGCCGTTTGCCTGCTGGCCGTTGGTGGCGATGTTGCCGTAATTCGTGACGTCGACATCCTTGCCGATGCCGCCCGTGGCGCCGCTGCCGCCGAGCGAAACCGCGGCCGCGCCGCCGGCGCCGCCATAGGAGCCGGAGGCGCTAAGCGCGACCGAGAAGCCGCCATTGCCGCCGCCGCCGCCGATCGACTGCGCCACGATGCCGGACGAGCCGTCGCCGAAGGTCAGGATGTTGTTCTGGGTGACGACCGAGTTGAGCTTCTTGCCATTGTTGACCGTGACCTTGCCGGCATCGCCGCCGCCGCCACCCGTGCCGCCCAAGCTGACGCCGACGCCAACCAGGCCGCCGGCCGCGAGCGTGCCGGAGAATCCGCCATTTCCACCGCCGCCGCCGATGCTTTCCGCTAGGATGCCGACGGCATTGTCGCCCTCGGTGACGAGGTTCCAGTTGCGTCCGTCCGTCGTATTGATGAAATGATCGGCGCCATCGGCGTTCACGGTGACATCGCCGCCCGAACTGCCGGTTCCTCCCGAACCGCCAAGCGCGACGCTGACCGCGCCGGCGCCGAGCGCCGCGCTGATCGCGAATCCGCCATTGCCGCCACCGCCACCGATCGACTGCGCCAGAAGGCCGGTCGAATTGGCGCCCTTGGTCCAGATCGAGCCGGAACTGTCGACGGTGACGGTGCCGCCAAGGCCGCCGCTGGCGCCGCGGCCACCGATATTGACGGCAATGCCGATACCGCCGAGTGCGCCGCCGACCGAATAGCCGCCATTGCCGCCGCCGCCACCGATCGATTGCGCGAAAATGCCCTGGGCGTTGTCGCCCTTGGTCACGATGTCGCTGAGGCTGGAGACGTTGACGATGGTGGCATCGCCACCCGCGCCACCGGTGCCGCCAATGCCGATCGCCGCCGCGAAGCCGGCGCCCACGGCATCCACGGCGACCGCGATGGCTGCGCCGCCATTGCCGCCGCCGCCGCCGACCGATTGCGCGAAGATGCCCCGCGAGCCGTCACCATAGGTCGTCAGCGACCCGGCCGTTTCCACCGTGACAGCGCCGCCCTTGCCGCCCTTGGCGCCATCCCCGCCCATGGAAAGCGCCAGCGCGCCGACCGTGCCGGATACGGCGAAGCCGCCATTGCCGCCACCGCCGCCGATCGACTGTGCGAACACGGCGTCGGATTGCGCGCCATGCGTGATGATCGAGTAGCGGTTGTCCTGCGTGTCGCGCAGCACCTGCACGGCGCCGGCATCTCCGCCGCCCGCGCCTTTGCCGCCCAGCGCAACGCTGAAGCCCAGGCCGCCGGAATACGCGCCGCCGCCATTGCCGCCGCCGCCACCAACCGACTGAGCGAAAATACCGGCCGAGTTGAGGGATTCGGAACCGTTGATTCCCGTCTCGATATTGCCGCCATTGATCACCGTGACCAGACCGCCGGCGCCACCGGCACCGCCGGATCCGCCGGCCGAGAACAGGCCACCGGCCGTGCCGCCATTGCCGCCGCCACCGCCGACCGATTGGGCGAAAATGCCGGCCGAGGCCTTGCCGTTCGTCTTGATCGTGCCTGTCGCCGTGTTGGTGACCTGGACGATGCCGCCATTGGTGGTGGAACTGCCGGAGCCGCCAAGCGACACGAGGCCGCCGCTGGAGCCACCATTGCCGCCGCCGCCACCGATCGACTGAGCCAGGATACCGTTCGAGGATTCGCCCTTCGTGACGATGGCGCCCGAATTGGTGACGCCGACCGCGACTTCATCGGCAAGGCCCGTGGCATAGCCATAGCCACCGAGGCTGCCGCTGCCGCCGGACGCGAACAGGCCGAAATTGGAACCGCCATCGCCGCCGCCGCCGCCGATCGACTGAGCGAGGATGCCCTGGGAATTGTTGCCCGTCGTGGTGATCGAGCCGCCATTCACGACGAACACGACACCGCCATTTCCGCCATTGCCGCCATCGCCACCCGACGACGCAAACAGGCCGAAGCCGCCGGCGCTGCCGCCACCGCCGCCGCCGATCGACTGCGCGACGATGCCGTGGGAATAGATTCCGGACGTGGTGATCGAGGTGCCGGCGCTGGTCGTGACATTGGCGTTGCCGCCGCTGCCGGCCGCGCTGCCGCCGCCGGGATTGAAGACGAGACCGCCGCCGCCGCCGCCGTTGCCACCACCGCCGCCTTGGCTGACCGCCGCGATGCCGACCGAATAATCGCCGGTGGTGATAACGCTGCCGCCCGTGAAATTGACCGTCGCGACGCCGCCGCTGCCGCCGAGGCCGCCATCGCCGGCGTCACCGGAAATGCCGTAAGCGCCGCCACCATTGCCACCGCTGCCCGCCATGCTGGTCGCGACGATGCCGGCCGCGTGCTCCGCGCTGGTCGAGACTTTGCCGCTCGCATTGACCGTGGCGTTGCCGCCATCCGCGCCGTCGCCGCCATCGCCACCGTCGGAGAAGACATAGCCATTGCTGCCATTGCCGCCGCGGCTGCCATTCGACTGGGCGACGACGCCCGGCTGGCCGCTCGTATTGCCGCCGACCACGCCGTTAGAAGCATTCGCACCCGGCTGATAGTTGACGACGAGGGTCGGGCCGGAGTTTCCGGTCGGGCCGCTCGCCGCCTTCACCGGCGGGGCGATGCAGTTGGCGCCGGCGCAGGTCTCGGCCTTGGCGGGATCTTCGCCGCTGGCGGGCACGGCCGGCGTAATCGTGCAATCGGCCTCCGCGCCCTCGGCCGGAGCGGCGCAGGTGTAGTGTTCGACGGCAGCCGGATCACTGGGGGTGGATCCGGTGCCGGTGAGCGAGACCTGCGAAAGGTTCGACGTCAGGGAATTGACGTTCAGCGTCAGGACGCTCGGCGCCGTATAGACGGCCGAGCCGCTATTGGCGTCGCCGGTGCAGTTCATCACATTGCCGGTCGCGCCGACACAGGCGGCATCGGCCGGATCGCTGCCCGTTGCGATCGCAAACAGCGCCAGGATTCCTGAAACCAGGAGGGCGGCGAGCATCGGCTGAATGGGCCTGATCCGACGGCGGCCTCCGACAACACGTGCCTGCGCCGTTGCTACCCGCGAGCAAATTCCGAACATGTATCGGCTCCCCAGCCTTCGCACCGAAGAGCACGAATTGCTCCGCATACATCTATAGGGTTACCGAAACGTAATGTTCCTAAAGGTAAGCTCTGAAAGCGTTTTCGAAATAGTGTTGCGAAAGCGCAGCATTTTGCGGCAAGAAATCTCACCCTGGGTTGCGCGCCTAGTCACCCCACCCATTGCGAGTGGTGCCGAAGGCCATCTCGGACTAACAAGGAGCACCGCCCCGTTGGACGCGAGGGGGGCAAGCCGAGACAAAAGGAGAGCTGCTCGTGGAGATTTTCAGACTGGAGCCGGCGGCGCGCTGGTGCGAGGCGGCGACGCATGACGGCGTGGTGCATGTTGCCGGACAGGTCGGGCCGGCCGGCGCCGACATCGTCACCCAGACACGCGGCGCGCTGGCCGAGATGGACCGCGTGCTGGCGCTTTGCGGAACCGACAAGTCGCGCCTGCTTTCGGTCACCATCTGGCTTGCCGACATCGCCGACTTCGCCGCCATGAATTCCGTCTGGGATACCTGGGTCGACCCGGACAACACGCCGGCGCGCGCGACAGGCGGCATTCCGCTCGCCGATCCCGACTATCTCATCGAGATCACGGCGGTCGCCGCGCTGCCCTGAGGCAAGCGAAATCGCCTTCAGCTTCCGGGTTGCGGCGATCACCATTACGTTACGGAACAAAGTATCGACTCTCGGCAAAAGCTGAGCGATGCTGCCGGAAACGGGAGGCTGATCATCATGCGCATTGCAATCCTGGCGCTGCTCGGGCTGCTCGCGGGCTGCACGAGCACGCCCACGTCCACCGCGCCGTCCATGGCCACGGCGTCCGCCCCGGCGGGCCCCAGCGCCAGGCTCAACCGGGCATATGCCGCCTGCCAGGCGGCATATGAGAGGAGCGCCACGCCGACGCGGACGAGCCGGGCCCAGTGCCTGAACGCCGCCGAGAACCGCTATGCCGGGGAGTTCCCGGATCGCGAGGCTCTGAGCCAGCAGCAAGGCCTGCGCCTAGCCCTGGCCAAGCGGGTCGATAGCGGCCAAATGACCCAGGACGCCGCAAACGCTGCCTACACCCGAGAGCTGACCAAGATCCAGGCCGCTTCCGACGCGCGCCGTGCCGCGGGCTGAGCCGGCTGGCATCCCCATCCGTGCATCTCTTGGTCAGAAGGCGGTTCGGGCTCGGCACCCTGCCCTCTCTCGCGGCAAGGCCATCGAGGGGGTAGAGCGGCGACGTCCATCGCGCTCGCTCGCGAAAATGGGTGAGCGAACGGGCTGCATCCGCTGATAGAACGACGCAGAAAGGCCGGCGAAGCTGCTTCGCAGTGCTGTTCCGGAAGCGGTTTCAGTTCGCGGCCGTGGCCGGCTTCGGCTGCGCGCCGTCCAGGGCCGTCAGGCGCTGCATCACCCATTCCGGCGCGCCGGGATTGGCAACGGCCAGCTTGTAGTAGCGGACCGCCTCCTTCTTGTTCCAGCGCTTGAGGCCCTTGCCGGTCTCGAGCGCCAGGCCGTAGCTCGCCTGGGCGAGATGATTGCCCTGGTCTGCCGACGCCTTGTAATATTTGGCGGCGGTCGCGTCGTTCTGGATGACGCCGGTGCCCTTCTCATAGAGCTGGCCGAGCTTGAACTGGCTCCAGGCATTGCCCTGATCGGCCGCCTTCTTGTACCAGGCGACCGCAGTCGGATAGCTCGGCGGCACGCCTGCGCCGGTCGCGTACTTGTCGCCCAGCGTGTATTGCGCCCATGAATTGCCGAGTTCGGCGGCCCTGCGGTAGTTCTTCAGCGCGTCGGCCGGGCTGGCCGCCATGCCGATGCCCTCCGCCTGGAAACGCGCCAGATTGTACAGGGCCCAGTTGTTGCCCTTGGCGGCCGATTTCTTGTAGAGCGCCAGCGCCTTGGCAACATCCTTCGGCACACCGGTGCCGTTTTCGTAAAGGGAGCCCAGGCTGTTCTGCGCCCAGTCATTGCCCTGGCCGGCGGCCTTGGCATACCAGATCGCGGCCTGCTTCGGGTTCGGGGCGACGCCCTGGCCGTTCTCGTACATCTTGCCGACATTGACCTGACCCCAGGGGTCATTGGCGTCCGCCGCCTTGCGATAGAGCGCCATGGCGCGCTCGTAATTCAGCGCGGCGAGCGCCTTGTCGCCCTCGTCGTTCGGCCCGGCATGGGCGCAAGCGAGGGATCCGGCCAGCCAAAGACCGCCGACCAGAGCTCGTAGCGCCGATCGGCCGCGCAATAAATGATAGCCCATGCTTTGAACCCAACCCCTTTGCGCAGATCGGGTCCCCGGCCATCGGGCCGAACCACGATCTCGTCATGCCGCCCCATTCGGAGACCACAACGAATGCTGGAGCCCCCGGATCGCGACATTGGTAGCCGCTGCGTCGCCGGGCGACAAGACGGGCCATGTAGAACCAATCAACGAAAACCGTGACATTCCCGCCACAGATTCCCGTCACGTAAACCGCAGCCGTTGCGCCGCTGCGTCGCCCCGTGTAACGGAGGGAAAGGGTCTGACGAATCCAGTTATGTCGTTGATTTTTTGTTCTTTAATACGAAACTTACTTCGGTTGACGTAACGACAACGCCTTGAGCTAGCCGGGGGGCTGCCAAAAATGCAGGATGGATTAGGTGGGCAGCCCGCATCATGGGCTGAGGGATTTCTGCGTGGCTCGGGGCCTCGGCAGACCATCGAAGCAAAACCCTCCTCTTCGCCCCTCTCCCCCTGTATTGTATTACAGAACAACTTTTCGACCGATCCTTCTAATCTTGGAGTTGCGCCCGTCGGCCGTCGCAACCTGCCGCTGGGCATGATCGGCCATCCGCCTCCATTCGAATCCGGCAACACCGCGTCTCGCTAAACCACGCGAGATGCCACGCGGCGCCTTCAGGCGTCCCGGACGAGCCCCGGCTCATCCCTCGTTGCAAATCCGGATCGAACCAAGCCTGCATGCCTGTTCTGCGCCTCCCCTTCTCGAGATCCTCGACCCGCGCCGCCTCGCGCGAGCCCTTTCTCGTGCTGTTCTTCCTGTTCTGCTCGCTCGCCTCGGTCGGTGCGCTGGCCGTGTTCCTCTATGTCCTGGACGACATGCATCTCGGCGACCGGCTGCTCTATTGCGGGCTGCTGCTCGGCCTCATCTATTGCTGCCTTTCCTACCAGCTGAGCCGCTATGGCGCGGCCCGGCGCGCGCAGCAGCACCGCGCCTTCGCCGAGGCCGAGGTTGCCTATCTGCTGGAGAATCGCGCACCGCGTGTCGCCGTGCTGATCCCGACCTATCGGGAAGAGCGGCGCGTCATCATCATGACGATGCTTTCGGCAGCGCTCGCCCGCTATTCCAATCGGCGCATCGTCCTGCTCGTCGATGATCCGCCGGGCGATCCCGACTCGGTCGAGCTGACGCTTTCGGCGGTCGACGAAGTCTGGGACATGCTCGACAAGCCGATGCAGGCGCTGCGGATGGAAGCCGCCGCGTGGGAGCGTCGCGCCAAGGCCGGGCCGACCGACTTTGCCGCCGAGGCTGGCCGGCTGAAGCGATGCTACGACCACGCCGCCTACTGGCTGGAAAATCTGGCTCGCACGCTGCAGGCCGGGATCTCGCCGGCCTTCGGCCATGTCGACCGCTTCTTCATCGACCGGATCGTGCTTGATCTCGCCCGGCATTATCGCGCGGAGGCCGGCCGCGTGGCGGAAGGCGGCCTGAGCAAGGCTGGGATCGCGCGCGAATATCGCGTCCTCGCCGATCTGTTCTGCACCGAGATCAGCAGCTTCCAGCGCAAGACCTTCGAGAACCTGTCGCACGCGCCGAACAAGGCGATGAACCTCAACGCCTATATCGGGCTGATGGGCGGCAGCTACGTCGCCCGGCCGACGCAGCGCGGCGCCCTGATCGAGGCGATCGATGCGAGCGCCGCCGATGCGATCGCCATTCCCGGCGCCGACTATGTGCTGACGCTCGACGCCGACAGCGTCATCCTCAACGACTACATGCTGCAGCTCGTCCATCTGCTGAACGGCAATCCGACGCTTGGCGTCGCCCAGACCCCGTACCTCACCTTTCCCAAGGGAACTTCGCCGGTCGAGCGGATCGCGGGTGCCACGACGGACATCCAGTACCTGATCCATCAGGGCGCAACCTTCTTCAACGCCTCCTACTGGGTCGGCGCCAACGCCCTCATCCGTTTCACCGCGCTGGAGCAGATTGCTCGCCAGCAGGTCGAGGGCGGCAAGAGCTGCAAGGTCTTCATCCAGGACGAAACGGTCATCGAGGATACCGGCTCGACCATCGACCTGCTGCAGGCCGGCTGGTCGGTGCACAATCACTTCTCGCCCATGGCCTATAGCGCCACGCCGGCCGATTTCGGCGCGCTGGCGATCCAGCGCAAGCGCTGGAGCAATGGCGGGCTGATCATCTTCCCGATGCTGCTCCGCCAATATCTCGGCAATCCCGGGCGGCTTCGGCGCCTGCCGGAACTGATGCTGCGGACCAATTATCTGCTGTCGCCGCTGATCGGCAATGTCGCGGTCTTCATCCTGATGATCTGGGCGGGATCCGACGGCCGCGCGCTGGTCTGGACGCCGCTGGTGATGATCCCCTATTTCCTGCTCTATGGCAGCGACCTGAGGCGGCTCGGCTATCGCTTCCGCGACCTGTTCGCGGTCTGTGCGCTTAACCTGATGCTGCTGCCGGTGAGCTTCGCCGGCATCGCCGCCTCCATCCGTCAGATCATCACGGGCAAGAAGGGCAGCTTCTCGCGCACCCCGAAGGTCGCCGACCGCACGTTCATCCCGCCCTACTGCTTCCTGTTCAACGGCTTCATGCTGCTGCTGATGCTGCGCTATGTCGCCGAGGGCCTGCTGGCCGGCCAGTATCTCGGCGCCATCGTTCCAGCGCTCAATGTCTCGCTTTACGGCTACGGGCTGCATCGCTTCATCGGCTTCGGCAATGGCTTTGCGGATCTGGCCCTCGCGGCGCGGTCCTGGGTCGCGGCCGCGCTCAAGCCGGTCTTCGCCACCCGCGACATGGCCGGCAATGGGCTTCGCCTGCTGAACCAGAGGCCGGCGCGCGCCATGGGAGCCGCCGGGCTGTTCGGACTCATCCTGCTCGCGCCGATGAACCTGACGCCGACGCTTTCGCCGGAAGATTTCATCGGCGGCGCCATCGCCAGCCAGCCGAGCAGCGCGGCGACCGCCGCCGCACCGATGAAGCCGAGCCTTCATCCAGTCGCCCGCGCATCCGTCGCCGAGTTGGACGCGGCGCGCGCCGCGCTTTCGAGCCTATTGCGAGGGACCGCCAATGGCCCTTGAGCAACTGGACGCTCGTACGCTGCGACGTTCGCCTGGCCGGACCGCGATCCAAGATTCCAGCCGGGCGCCACGCGCTTCCGGCCCAGACAGAAGAATTCATCCGGACTGGAGCGCCGCGAAGTCGCGGGGCGAGTTCGGAAGCAGCCGATCAAACAAAGCATTCAGAGCCGGGGGACAAAGTGTCTAAATCAGAAAGCGTAGGGGGCCTCGGCCACCGCCAGCAGAACCGCCCTGTTGTTTCGCCGGGAGAGACGGGCGACGCTCGGCCTTCAGCCTGGCGCAGCGCCCTGTTCGGCAGCGCGGCCACGGGCGCGATGATCCTGGCCATGGGCGCTCCGGCCTGGGGTGCCTGCGTCAACAACGGCACCACGCTCAATTGCAGCGGCAATCTGTCCAGCGGCATCGACATCGCCGAGACGGACAGCATCGACACGCTCAATGTCTCGAGCGTCACCGGCGATATCGCACCGGCCGAAGGCACGTCCGGCATCCGCTTTCTTTCGAACGGTGCGGTCACCATCGAAAGCAACATCGGCGCACACGCCATTCATGCAACGGGCGACGGTGCCGACGGCATCAAGGCGCAGAGCTATGAGGATGGCGACGAGAATATCGGCGACATCGCGATCCACCATACCGGCGCTGTGAAGTCCGACGACGGCTTTGGCGTCTGGGCTGAGACCGATGGTGCCATTACGCTGACCACCAACGGCGCGATCGAGGCCGGCAAGGATGCCATCAACCTGCATGGCACCATGGGCGGCGCGATCACCATCGACGTCACCAGCGACCTGACTTCGACCGGCGGCGCCGGCATCGCGGCTTCGACCAATGGCGGCATCAGCGAAGTCAGCGTCGGTGACATCAACGCCGCGACGGACGGCATCGCGCTGCAGAGCTTCGAGACCGGCACTGTCTCGGTCGACCATACCGGCGACATCGATGCGCTGGGCGGCCATGGCATCTACGCTTCGGGCAACAGCACCGTTTTGTCGACGAGCGAAGGTGAGATCCGCGCTTTTTCGGACGGCATCCATCTGGAAGGCCATGGTTATGGCGACCCGATGATCCTGACGCATGCGGGTTCGATAACCACCGACGAAGGCTATGGCGTCTATACGGATGCCATCGTGACCGTCAATGTCGACGTCGACGGCGCGATCGACGCCGGCGGCACGGGCATCTATGCCCGGTCTAGCCAAGGCACGACCACCGTCAACCATGAAGGCGGTTCGCTGATCGCCCGCGAGGGTGACGGCATCGTCGCCAAGTCGCCGAACTCAACCGTTCTGGTCACCAACAGCGGTACCCTGCAAGCCAAGGGCTTCGGCATCTATGCGGAAAGCGGCTCCGGCTCGGTTACCGTCAGCCAGACTGGCTCGCTCGAGTCCTACGAAGGCCAGGGCATCTATGCGACCTCTGGCGCTGGCAATGTCGAGGTCAGTGCGACAGGCACTGTGACCGCTAAGCTTGGCGGTGTAACCGCCACGTCGGGAGGCGGCTCCGCCAAGGTCACCCAGACCGGCGCGATCACCTCCTATGAAGGCAAGGGCGTCGTGGTGACGTCCGGCTCCAGTTCGGCGACGCTGGAAGGATCGGGCGCGATCACCAGCAAGGGCGACGCGATCACCGTTTCGAGCAGCACCCTTGCGACGGTCAATCATACGTCCGGCGCGATCGAATCCACCAACGGCTCCGGCATCAAGGTCAGCGGGAGCGGTGGCACCGCCTCGGTCACCAATAGCGGCAAGATCACGGCTTACCAGGACGGCATCCGCTCGGAAGCGACCTACAGCAACACGATCAACCAGACCGGCGCCATCACGGCTTCGAACGGCGCCGGCATCTGGGCAACCTCCAGCGGCGGCAGCGTTTCCGTTACCTCGTCGGGCAATATCGAGAGCAAGACCACCGGCATCCACGCCAAGAGCGACAGCAGCGACGTCATCGTTGCGCAGACCGGCACGGTCACCTCGAATGCCGGCAAGGGCATCGACACCTATACGCCGAACGGCTCGATCACCATCGGCACCGGCGCCGTTGTCTCCAAGCTTGATGGCATCACGGCGACCAATCTGAGCGGCCAGGCGATCGGCATCACCAGCGCCGGCGTCACCTCGTATGATGGGGCCGGCATCCTGGCTTCGTCGGCGACGGGTTCGATTACCATCACCAATAGCGGCGCCGTGACGGCGCAGCTGGAAGGCATCAAGGCCACCAACCTCGGCAACGGCACTGTCTCGATCACCCAGAACGGCGGCCTGACCTCCTATTCCAAGACCGGCATCACCGCCTGGTCGTCGACCGGCGCGATCAATGTCACCGGCGAAGGCGACATCACCGCGGAACTCGACGGCATCAAGGTCGGTAATGAGGGCTACGGCACGATCACGATCGACCGGTCCGGCGTCATCACGGCCTACAAGGGCAGCGCGATCCTCGCCTCGTCGACCGATGCCGAAATCTCAGTCAAGAACACCGGCGTGATCACGGCCGAACTCGACGGTATCGTCGCGACCAATATCGGCGCCAACACGGTCAGCGTCACCCAGAACGGCAACCTGACGGCCTATAAGGGCACCGGCATCGTCGCTTCCTCGGCATCGGGCGAAGTCGCGGTTTCCAACACCGGCACGCTGGTCGCGGATCTCGACGGCATCGTCGCCACCAACAAGGGCGACACCGCCGTCAGCGTCTATCAGGACGGGGACCTCACCGCCAACAAGGGCACGGGCATCGTCGCCACCTCGACGACCGGTAAAGTCTCGGTCACCAGCATCGGCCAGTTGATCGCCGATCTCGATGGCATCGTCGCCTCCAATGTCGGCATGCAGGGCGTCACGGTCGATGCCGGCGGCGTTACCGCCAACAAGGGGACCGGCATCATCGCCGAATCCTCGCTGGGTTCCGTGACCGTGCGCGGCACCGGCAACATCCTGGCCGATCTCGACGGCATCCTCGCCAAGAACGAGGGCGCAGCCGCCATCAACGTCACGCGGAACGGTAACATCACCGCCAGCAATGGCAGCGGCATCGTCGCCGTGTCGGCGCTGGGCGCCATCACCGTCATCAGCGACGGCACCATCCTGGCCAAGACGGACGGCATCTATGCCGGCAATCTCAGCGACCAGGGCACCATCTCGGTCGACCACACCGGCGACATCACCACCACGAATGGCAGCGGCATTCGCGTCGAAACCGCCAATGCCGACATCGACATCACCACCAACGGCGATATCGATGCGGCCCAGGACGGTATTCGCCTGACCAGCTATGGCGACCAGGACGTCACGATCGATGGGGGCTCGGTGAAGGGCGGCGAAGGCTTCGCCGGCGTCAACTTCGACGGCGGACATCTGAACTCGCTGACCAACAACCTGGGCGGCGAGATCCTCAGCGCCGACGGCATCAACGGCCTCGCCATCTCGGCGCGGGACAGCGACACCACGATCGTCAACAACGGCACGATCACCGGCAATGTCGTCCTCAGCGACTGGGCGAACAGCTTCCTCAATGGCGAGGACGGCACGTTCAACATGGGCGACACCATCCATCTCGGCGCCGGCAACACGCTGACCAACAACGGCATCGCCACGATCGGCGGCGACGCCATCGCAACGACCGCGCTCACCGGCTCGTTCGTCAACGGTTCGACCGGCACACTTCGGATCGACATCGATCTGGAGAACTCGACGGCCGACCAGCTTCAGGTCAGCGAGAGCGCCCAGATGGCCGGTTCGCTCGGCCTGCATCTGACATCGATGGGAGAATTCGGCCAGACCTTCACGGTCGTCACGGCCGAAAGCATCACCACCAATGGCCTGTCGGTCTCCAATCCGCTGGTCAACTACACGATCCAGTCTTCTGGCAGCGACCATCTCGACCTGACGGTCGCCGGTTACGATTACCTGACCCAGGGCCTGAGCCCGAACGGCACGGCGATCGGCGGCTATCTCAACAGCGCGATCGGCAACTCGCCATCGCTCGATCCGATCGGCCTGGCGCTGCTGAACCTCGCCTCGCTGGACGAAGTCAACGATGCCTACAACCAGCTCTCGCCGGATACCTATCTGAACGAGCAGATGACGGCGATCTATGACTCGCTCGGCTTCGCCACCAGCATGCTGAGCTGCAAGGTCCGCGACGGCGCCTATGCCTTCAACGCCGAGGGCGAATGCGCCTGGGGCCGGATCGGCTACAGCACGTTCGACCGCGAGACGACGGCGGAAAATGCCGGCTTCGACCGAAATACGTGGGAACTGGCTGGCGGCGCGCAATATGCGCTCAAGGATGACTACCGCATCGGCTTCGCCGTCGCGGCAGGCACCTCGAAGGCGACCGGCGTCGATGGCGCGACCAGCGACGGCAAGCGGATCGAGGGCGGTCTCGTCGTGAAGTACGTCCCCGGCCCGCTCACGCTGGCAGCCGGCGTTTCGGGCAGCTATGGCTGGTACGATACCGAGCGTTCGGTCAATTTCGGCGACTTCAACAACGACCTGACCGGCAAGCCGGAGGCCGGCTCGCTCAACGCCCGCCTGCGCGCCTCCTATGACTTCGGCAACGAGTCGATCTACATCCGTCCGCAGATCGAAGGCAACGCCACCTATCTCTACCAGGCGGCCTTCACCGAAGAAGGCGGCATCGCCGCCGTCTCCGTCGACAGCGGCTCGCGCACCGTGTTCAGCGTCGCGCCGGAAGTGGAAGTGGGCGGCCAGGTCATCACGGCCGGCGGCACGATGATCCGGCCCTACGTCAAGGGCGGCGTCACCGTCTTCTCGAACGACAGCTTCGACCTCAACGCCCGCTTCGCCGCGGACACGTCGGGGACGAACGACTTCACCGTCACCAGCAGCACCGACCGGCTGCTGTGGAACACCTCGGTGGGCGTCGACATGCTGTTCGAGAACGGCAACACCGTGCGCGCCTTCTATGACGGCAATTTCGGCCAGACCTCGACCGAAAACGCCTTCGGCCTGAAGGCCAGCCACAACTTCTGATCCCGACCCGGCCAAGCCCGGATCCGCGAAACGAAAAGGCCCCGCAGCAGACGCTGCGGGGCCCTTTTTTTATCCAAAACACTACTACCGGCTCGGCAGCGGTGCCGACGTCCGTGCGCGTTACTTCATGAGGCCGGCGGATCTCAGCGCGGCTTCGATGATCTCGCCGACCTTTCCCGGGGCCGCGTCCACGCCCGCCGAAGCGCGCTCGCCGACGTGGGCGGGCTCCGGCATGGCGTCGCTGCGAACATATTCGTCGCCCGATACGGCGCCGGTCGGCTGTTCCGCCGGCCGTGCCCGGACGCCGCCCGTCAGGCCCCAACCTTCCGCGATCTCATGCGTCGAGCCGATGCCGACATCCAGCATATAGGGACCGGGATTGCCGTAGGCGGCCGGGCCGGTCGAGGCGAGCGGCGTGCCGTGGCCCATCCCTTCGATCCGGTGCAGCGTGATCTTCACTTCCCCGTCGCGGCCCGACCATTCGCTCGTTGTGCGGCTGCCGAGCGTCCGCCTGGCCGAGGGGCTGCGCTCGAGCGCATGCACCTCGAGCCACTGATCGACGATGGCGTCCGCATTGGTGGCATGAACCGTATTGTCCGCCGTGCCCTGCCAGATCGAAATCTTCGGCCAGGGCCCGCCATGCGAGGAGGCGCTTCGAAGGCCGCCCTGAAGTTGGCCCTGGGACGGCAGGGCATGGCCCCGCATCCTGTCAAAGGCTTCGGGAACACTTTGGGCAACGCCGTGCGCGAGCCCCGCGATGATGGCGCCGCCGGCAAAGACTTCGGGATAGGTGGCGAGCATCGTCGCAGCCATGGCGCCGCCCGCCGACAGCCCGGTGACGAAGACGCGGCGCGGGTCGATCGCATGCGCGCGGCTCATCGCCTCGATCATCCCGCGAATGGAGGCAGCCTCGCCCCGGCCCCGCTGCGTGTGTTCCGGCAGAAACCAGTTGAAGCAGAGATTGGGATTGTTGGCGCGCTGCTGCTCCGGGAAGAGCAGAAAGAACCCCTGTTCCTCGGCGAGCGTGGACCAGCCGGATCCGTGGTCATAGCCATCGGCCGTCTGCGTGCAGCCATGCAGTACGACGACGAGCGCCGCGTCGCGAGCCGGCCGCGACGGGATGAAGGCCTTGGCGTCGAGATGGCCGGGATTGGAACCGCTGAGGCGGAACGGCACGAGACGCGACGGGCCGCTGCGGGACTGCGGGGCCGCGGCGCGGGCTTTCATCGCGGCGAGCCGCGCGAGGGTATCGGAGAGGGGCCGCATCAGGTTTCCATCCGCGCTGGAACATTGGGACCAGATAATGGGAACTCATGTTGCGCTGCACAACGGCCGAAATCGAGGCGAACGGAACGGATTCGCCTCTGAGAGGGTTGTAAGGGCAAGTCACCGCACAATGCCGCAATTGCGACCAAGGACCGTCCCGCACGGGTCTGATGGGTCCCAGAGCTATGGGTGACGACCCAATCATCCCCTTTCCCAGGAGGCCATCATGGGCATTTTTTCCAAAGACATCGAAACGCTTGACGACCTGTTCGTTCACCAGCTCCAGGACATCTATTACGCCGAAAAGCAGATTCTGAAGGCGCTGCCGAAGATGATCGAAAAGGCGACGGCGCCCGAGCTGAAGAGCGGCCTCACCGCCCACCTTGCCGAGACACAGGGCCATATCGAGCGCGTCGAGCAGGTCTTCGAAATGCACGGCGCCACCGCCAAGGCGGTCGATTGCCCGGCGATCGACGGCATCCTCAAGGAAGCCGACGAGGTTGCCGGCGACGTCGCCGACAAGCAGGTGCTCGACGCTGCCATCATCGCCTCCGGCCAGGCGGTCGAGCATTACGAGATGACCCGCTACGGCACGCTGATCGCCTGGGCTCGCCAGCTGGGCCGCGATGATTGCGCAGCCGTGCTGCAGGAAAATCTCGACGAGGAGAAGGCTGCCGACAAGAAGCTTACCAAGCTCGCCGAGGGCGCGATCAACGCCCACGCCGCCGCTGCCGAGTAATCCTCCGCGAAGGCCGATGGCGACGCCATCGGCCTTCCAGCCCCTGGAGTCCACGACATGACAGACCTGCGCCGCCTGGGTGAATTCTCAGGCATGGATACAGCTCCCGGGGATGGCCAGCTGGTGATCGGACGAAGCGGGAATGGCGAGGAATATCTGATGCGCTGGCGAAGCCCGACGCGCATCCTGAAAGAGGACGGGCCGGACGATCAGAAGCCGGCCTATTGGGCGCGCTGGCACGGCGATGACAAGGTCGAGCCCAAGGAGTGGGCACTGACCGAGCTCACCATGGAGGACGTGCTGGACTGGGCCTAGCGCTTGCGGCGCCATCTCCGGCGAGATGCTTAGCGGGCCCAGCCCGACCCGCGAGACGCTGCGGCGCCGGCGGCCTTGCGCATTCCATGAGATGGGCGCTTCATCCCGACCATGAAATCCTTCCGGAATACCGCGGACGCACAATTGCTGGCCCAGGCGATCGTCAACACGATTCCTGAACCGTTTCTCGTTCTCGACGCGGATTTTTCCGTGCTCCGGCCAGTCGATCTTTCTATCAGACCTTCGGGGTGAGCCCCGATAGCACGCTGGGTTCGATCCTTTTCGATCTCGGCAGCGGCCAGTGGGATATTCCTGCACTCCGCGAGCTTCTTGGGACGATGGCCCCCTCCAAGACAACGCTTGATGGGTTCGAGGTCCGGCATGATTTCCCGGGCCTTGGCGAACGGGTCATGATCCTGAACGCCAGGACGATCGTCTATGATGACGGGGCGACCTCGACGATCCTGCTGACCTGCCGCTACGTAACCAACAGCCGGCTTATCGAGGCGCAGAGGGCGGAGCTGCTGGACAAGGCCGAGGACCTGCTCCGCCAGAAGGACATCCTGCTGCACGAGATGGAGCATCGGGTCGCCAACAGCCTGCAGATCATCGCCAGCATCCTGATGCTGAAGGCCCGGGCCGTCACTTCGGAGGAAACCCGGCATCACCTGCAAGATGCGCGTCAGCGCGTCCTGTCCTTGGCCGCCGTGCAGTCGCTGCATGCCTCAGAGGGCATCGACCGCATCGAGTTCAGCACCTATCTGGAAAAGCTCTGCTCCAGCCTGGGCGCCTCGATGTTCGGCGAAGGCCAATCGATCGAGATCCGGGTGATCGCCCAGGCGGGCTCGGTGGAGTCGGCCCGCGCCGTCAGCCTGGGCCTGATCGTGACCGAACCGGTGATCAACGCCATCAAATACGCCTTCCCAGCCGATAGCGAAGGCTCCGTCGTCCTGGTCACCTATGAAATCAACGGACCGGACCGGAAGCTGGTCGTTTCCGACAATGGCGTCGGCAAGCCGTCAGGCGGCCCGCCGAAGAAGGTGGACTCGGGACCATCATCGTCAAGGCTCTGGTGGACCAGCTCGGCGTGCAGACGGAACTGACCAGTAGCCATTACGGCGTGACCGTCTCGATCACGCGGGCCACCTTCGCATCCCACGTGCCGATCGCCGTCTGACGCAGACATTGCGGCACCTGCAATTTAGGCGAGCGGAACGCTCCGGCCTTCCTGAATCAGTCTGGCGATCGGCGACCCGGGAGGGGCGCGATCGATGAGCCGCTTCGAATACTCGTTCCACAGATGGACCACACGGGTCCGCGGTGTCGCGAAGTTCTCGATCGTCAGGTCGGGTTCGATCAGGAGGTCGGCATAGATCTTGGGCAGGCCGTAGAAGATGTCGGGAGCCGAAGCCCGATCGGCCACCCCGTGCCTCTGTGCAAAGTGGGTCAGCGCGAGCGGGCCGCTCGTCCCCCAAGGCATGTCGGCCAGGGCGACAGCCGCGCCCAGACGGGCGCGAAGTTTGTACCATCGGCGCTGCCGCCGCCCCAGCCAGGGCGGTACAAAGGCCTTTTGCGCGCCGATCTTCCGCATGTCGGCCAACAAGGGTGAATCGCTGGGCAAGCGAAGAACCGCGTTGCAGATGTAGTTTTGGTCCTCGAAGCCCATGATGTATTCGGCCTCTTCAATTGGCCGGATGCAATAGCAATCGCAGTCAACATAGATGCCCTGCTCGGCAGCCTGGATTTCATATCGGAATAGATTGGCCGTCATGGAGTAACTGCCGGACGGCCGGTGCACCGCGACGCGAGACGGAGGCAGCAGATTGGCAGCGTCGACCAGTTCTATGCCTGCAGGAGCATCGGATGGCGCCGTGTAGACATGAAGCTTCACCCGGTGTCCGGCCTTAACAAAGGAATGAAGGCAGGCGATGGCGATCGGACCCAGCCGTGGCCCGATCCAGAAGGCGTTGATGACAGGCAGTTGCATGACGTGCGACTCGACTTAGCGGCGTGCCGCCACATGGTTGAAGCAGTCACATCGTGCCCCTCCAAATTGCAAACGTCGAGCCTCAATCGGCGGGGTTCGTGCGCTTCTCTGGCGCACGGCGTGGCTTCTCCGTCAGCCCGCGCCGAAGCTGGAACGCAACACTGGAACGATGGCCAAAAGCCAATAAGATCAAAGATTTTGAAAAGTAATGGTGCCCGGAGGCGGATTCGAACCACCGACACGCGGATTTTCAATCGCCTGCTATCGCAACGAATTCAATGCCTTGGTCTTCCGTTGCGCGTCTACAGGCGATAAAATATCAATGACTTAGCTGCGATTTGTCTACAGCATACTGCCCCGGCTCATGTCCTACCGTCGCCTGCGCATACCCCTCGCTGCCTGGATCTTCGTATCGGCTCTATGGGCTGTGCTGCTCTGGAACATAGGCGGGAACGTCTTGGCGCTAGTCAGGTGGATGGCGGGGTGGTGAGGCGATCCATAGACCCCACAGCGCAAATCTGTCAGATTCAACTGGAGCGATAGGAGCGCAACGATGCTGCAGCCATTTCGACCTGACGGGACGCCGAAGCCGAAGCTGGATATCACCATGGACCGAGACCTGCGCCCCGGCATCGGCTATTGCACGATGGCCGATGGCTCCGAGGTCAAGATCCTCGTGCCGGACCAGACACCACCGCGTGGCGCGGTGAGCGTCAGGCTCTCAATTCATGATTACGGTAGCCTTATGGGTGCTGCTGCTAGGCAATAGCCCGGCCCCGTCCGAAGACAGGGCCGGGCTGATGATGGCGGTGGGTTTAACGCTCCGTGCTTCTCAGGCTCGCCTCAGTCAGGCGCCGTGCCCGATCAAGCTGAGAGCGGTCCCAAGCCATAAAGACAGGGCCACTCATCTTGATGTCGTACTGGGCCGCCTCGCGATAGGCTTCCAACTCGTCACGCTCTGACTGCGACAGCGCATCCATGCGGGCCATTTCAAATGCTCCTTCGTGGCTCACACCGAAGCGTGAGCGATAGGATCGACGCGGGACCGGTCTGGCGGCCTTTCATTCGAAGACACTTGCCAGTCCCCCGTGGCATAGCCGGCGGGGACCAGACCTGACTTTCGACGGCCACCATCCGGAGGCGCCGCCGCGTCGCCCGCATTCTACCCCATGCCGAATCGCGTGTGAATCCCTGCTTGACGGGATAGCGATGGCAGCGCGAGAACGTCCGGATGGGCGGAGTCATTCGAATTGGAACAGTCGGGGAATTTCTGGACGACGGCACGGGTCTCAGCATCCACTGCCTGGATTGCCCCCGGCACGTTGAGATCGACCTTAAGCCGATCGCCGAGAGGTTCGGCCGTGACTACCGTATTGTCGGGCCAGACACGCCATTCCGCCGTTCCCTGCGATGCTCCGTCTGCGGAAGCCGCAACATGCAGATGACGGTTATCGCCCCGGGCACGCGTGGGCCAGGGATCTCTCGGGACTAGAGCCCGGCGCTGACCTCGGCCGCAAGCTGGATCATTGCCCACCACATCACGCATGACACCGCTAGGGCGCCAACCCACCCGATTGCACGCATGGCTCAATCCCCCGTCATATGACGTAACGTAATATTGCTGACGTGAGAGAGTCAAACGCGGCCGCCGCTCGGAACGAACGAGGGGCGGGAATGGTTGGGAATATACAACGGCCCATCGCAGTCCCGTGCAGAGCCGGCCGAGGAAATATCATGAACATCGAATATGGTCCGGATGCCGATGAGGATCTTCCGGAGGAAGTGTTGGCCGTGATTGAAAGCGGCGCCATGCCGCTAGCCGCTGTGCGCCATTGGAAGCAGTTGAGCGTCGAGCAGCTGGCGGGCCGGTCAGGCGTCAGCGTGGCGGCCATCAAGGGCGCTGAGGCAGGCCGCCCACTCTCACCGGAAGCTCAGGTCAACCTCGCCTGGGTCCTCGGCGTCGGCGCGGATCTGTTCCACGACTAGGACGGACCTCCTCCGGGGCGAGGATGCCGGCCTCCTGAGCTGCGGCGTGAAATGAGTTTCGCGCCACGGAGACCTCGCCATCATCCTGCCAAGCCTCGAGGCAAGCCAACCGCGCCGCGCTGTGCAGGTCGGTATTGGCGAATTCGTCCGGCCAATGCTTCAGCAGAATTTCTGCCGCGCGCACGACATCTCCCACAACTTGTGTTGTGCCTGCGGTTATCCAGACGTGAACCGGTTTGAATTCGTCGCCCATGTGACCCAACATAGAGCGACGGCGATGACTCGGTAGCTTAAGGACGCTCCAGCGCCTGGGATTTGGGGGATGGACATGCCACACAGGGTCACAAAATTGGAAACGATGGCGAAGGCGCTAGCGGAGTTTGCGCGGGAGGCGACCGAGATGAACGAGCACCAGCTCGCCAGTCTTCTAATAGAAGCCATGGCGGAAGCCGAGCGGAGGGCCCGCGGCATTGCGGCAACTCTTCCTACAGCGGACACTCCGTAGGGGACACAAATGCCGGCAGGCCGCCAAGACGACATCACAATCCGATTGGCGGTCGCCGGGCTTGATCCGGAAAGCGTCGAGCCAGCAGAGATGGAAGCCCTGCTGCATGAGGCCATCACAGTCATAGAAACGCTGCGCACCCTGGTGGGCATCAAGATGGAAGTGTTGCTTGAGGATATCGAGCCTGAGGGGAATGCGTAGACTGCCTGTACGGCAGCTCCAGTCTGGTTGTATAGATTTGATTCTCTACCATCGAATCAGGGTCTCAATTGCCGCTCCAGTACCATCCTGGCCAAGGCCACGTCGTCATCTGTGACTTCAACGTTGGCTTCATAGAGCCCGAGATGGTCAAGAGGCGCCCCGCTATTATCATGTGTCCCGCGATGAAGACGAGGCCGGGTCTATGCACTGTAGTAGCGCTGTCCACCACACCCCCGACCTACCCTATGCCCTACCACAGCGAGATAACGCTGCCCTTTGCTCTGCCGCCTCCATATGATGCCGGCTCGCATTGGGTGAAGGCAGATATGATAAATACAGTCGGATTCCGCCGGTTGAATTTGTTCAGTCTTGGCAAGGACATGAACGGCAAACGCCGTTATATGAACACCTATATTGGCGACGACCTGCTCAGGGAAGTGCAGCGCTGCATGCTGCGCGCTGTCGGTCTCGCATCCTTGACAAAGTCACTCTGATACCTATTCTAATTGCGTCAGCCGCTCTCCGAAAGGATCGGCATTAAGTCCCTGCCAAGGGCCACCATACAGCCGAGCGAAGGCAAGCTCTTGTATGGTGCTGAAGTCGGCCCCGCTTCGGCGGGGCCTTGCCATTTCTAGGGCATCAACACCGACCCCGATCTCTCCCTCACCGGCGCTTTTTTGTGCCTCATCGTCTCCCCGGTGCGACAATCCTGAACGGCACGTCAATCACCTTCTTAAGCGGCCAGATGCGATGCAGCGGGTTGCAGTAGTCGAGGATGATCACCCGATAGCGCGCCGGGCCTGGCGAGGCCGTCTCTGGCACCCGGATTGGCTGGACATAGGCATCCTTGCCGACAGGGCCTGAGAGCGGTCGGGACTGCGTACCGAGGTCGAAGCGAACCGTCTTGCCGTCGAAGATGATGCGCTGCGTGTCGCGCGGGCATAGGCGGTATCTACGGAATTCATAGGCGATGTTCAGGATGCCGCCGGGCTCGACATCGGGCGGCCGCGCCTCGGCAAGCAGGCTGTCCGTGGCCGGGTTTCGATCGCCGACCCACAGAGCCAGCAGCGCAGACCCCACGCCCACGAGCACCAGAACCGACATGCGCAACGTCGTCATCATCGCGGCGGGCTCCCACTATGGCCGAACCAGGCGATCACCTGCATGATCTTCTCCGCAAACAGCAGCGTTCCGAAGAACACGCCGAGCATGGTGATGATCACCCAGCGGACAAACTTGCCGACGGTCATCACGGATTGAGAGAGCTTGATCGCCTGGATCAGCTGCTGGCTGCCTTCAGGCCCAAGGCGGGCGATCTGGCGAATGACGTCCACTTCCTCGGGCCGGAGCTCGTCCAGGAAATCCCGGGTCTCTTTCGGGAGGTCTGCGTATTTCTCGGATGGCAGCTGCTGGAAGTGGTCATTGGGGTTGAATGCATCGGTCACTGCTTGCCCTTCCAGCCACAAGCCATCGCTCCATAGCGATTGTGCTTCAGGATCTGCTCCGCAGTGCCATCGCTCAGGCTGTCGGAAACAGAGGGGCGGATCGGGGATGCGACGTCGCAGAACTCACCCTTTGGGGTCGTCCCGCATCCAGCCATCAAGCTCGCGCCGACGAACACCGGCACCCATACGATCAACTTCGTCATCGCTGGCCTTCCTCTTCGATATGGCTTTGAGGCGGCCGGCGGTCTGTGTGGCGCGTTCCTGCGCCCTGCCCATGGCCATGAGTTTGAGAACGACGGCGCCGATGGCGACGGCGATTGCCAGCGCGGCGGCGCAATAGCGGCCGACGCGAGAGGCGAGGAACCATGCCCATATCGCGGTCATGTCACCTCACCATTGCCTGGAGGGTGTGGAGACGGGAGATGGACGGGCTCGAACGGTTGGGGCTTGTTCATACCGGCGCTCCACTGCGGAGGGCGCGGAGTTGGCTGCGAGCGACGAGCGCGATGCCGGCGACCGAGAGCAGAACGCCAACGACCGTCAGGCCAGTGAAGGCGTAGTCGATCAGCTTGTTGCCGGCGCCGGCCAGGGGAGCGAGTTTGTCGGTCGTAGCCGAGACGGTCGTAGTGGCCACACCGATGGTCGCCATGATCGAGCCCTTGCCGCCGCTCGTGGCCGTGGCCTTCGTGTCCGCCGGCAAGGCCTTTGCGGTGCCGGTTGCCGTCACGGGCGTGAGAACTGAGGAGCCACGCGACATCTTGATCGCGCCCGCCCTCACCTCGGCCACGCGCCGCGCCCAGCCCTTGCCGAAGGTCGACCAAGTCTTGAGCTTTTTCAGGAAGGCCAGCCGCTCATCGCAGTAGAGGTTGATCAGCGTTGGCTGCTGGCGGTTCATGATCGCTTCGATCGTGCGCTCGCCGATCACGCCATCCGGGTTGACGCCAAGCGCTCGCTGCAAAGTCTTCGCCGCCTGGGCCGGGCCGGAGTTCACCGCAAAGTCCAAGACGGCATAGTCGATGCCGGCCGGCAGGTCGTCGAACCGGATCGAGCGCGCGTACTGCGCTTCAAGGATGCGCGTTGCCTCGGCCAGCGACAGTGCCTTCACCTCGTTCGGCGTCGCCGGCCGCCCGAGCCCCCGATGCGCGCCGAGCGTCGCCGCGGTAATCCCGTACTTGGTCGCGCCACCCGGATCCTTCGGATGGTTCACATAGCCGCCCTCGCTGCCGAAGATGAGCGTCAGGCATTCGTCGAGGTTATCGCGCATGGGTTCGCGCCCGCGCTGAGATGCACGTCATGTCTTGTCTCCGGTGATGTGAGGAGGTTAGGAGCTGGCGCTACGGCGCCATGATCACTTCAGGGTCGGCGCCGATCACGTCGAGGAGTGCCAGAGCATCGGGATCGTCGAAGAAGACGGAATCGGAGATCCGGCTGTACCACCGGGCGAACAGCACGCCACTGGAGGAAAGCGCAGCGAAGGCCGCATCCATCAAGCCCGCCTCGATCAAGCGCTGCTCGACGACGGCTTTCAGCACCTGGCGGCGAGGCGCTGGCGGCTCGTCCTCCAGGATCCACGTGGGCACGCCCGCAATCAGTTCCACGCCGTCGGCCCCTGTCGAAATCGGCCTCTTCCCAGAGGGGATTTCCGCCGGGCCGATGGCGGCGATACGGTAGCCGTCGCCTTGCCAGCCCGCTTGCGGCGGTGAAAGCTGGCCGACCCCTGGCAGCTCAATCCGCCCAGCGGTGACTGGGAAAACCGAGACGACAGCCTCGATATCGCCCGTGCAAATCAGCGCAAGTTCCGGTGTCATAGCTATTCCCATGCGTAAAGCTGGAGTTCAGCGAAGACCATCTGCGCAGTGCCCGAGGGCAACCCGGCAGCCCATACGTGGGCCCACGCCGTGGTCAGATCGCTGCTGTCGATCGTCTTAGGGTTGGCGGCGTATGTATTGGCGAAGAAGCTGGTCGTGCCGAGCAGTGTGCCGTCCGTCGCGGACGTCGGCGAAGCGCCATTCTTTGCGTAAAGGGATAGGGTGATGTTGGAGCCGGCAGCGCCGGAGCGGTAGCCCAGATTATTGGACCCATAGGTCACAACTCTGCCGATAACGCGGGGTGCGGCCAGCGTCTTGCCAACATACCCGGACGCGGCGGCTGACGGCGAGACTGCCGATACGGACGACGCCTGGTTGGTGTTACCGTCGAAGGCCGAAGCCAGCCCCCCGCCGGCGGTCATAGTGCCGATGTTGGTCCCGCTGGTGCGGTCAATGAGGACCAGCTGCTTGGAATGCCCCATGAAGGGCGGGGGGCAAAAGATCATTGGAGCGCCTGCACAATCAGGAGGGACCCACCATTAGCCACGGAACAGTGGCACCGAAACTTGTGCCCGCTGGTCGTCGTGAAGGCGTCGCCCGAGACCTTGGTCCACCCTGACGTGGTGATTGCGCCAGCCGACGCGCCGTTGGTTATGTCGAGCAGATAAGCGCCAGTCACCGAACCTGGAGCGAGCGTGTGAGCGCCGTTGTTCTGGTAGTGCTGCAGCATTCGGTCGCCGGGATCCGGCGTTACGGTACCAGACGAAACCACTCCAGCCGTTCCAAGCGCCTTGGAGGCCACATTCGCTCCGCCCGTAATTGTCTGGTCCTCGACGCTCAGTTGCGCAGCGTCGAGGGCCGAGACCATCTGGGCTTTCGTCAGATCCGCAGGTGCAGCACTGGAGCCGGTGTTGTTGCCCTTGAAGGTGTTGGCCGGCATCGCCGCAAGATTGAGCGTCACATCGCCAGAGAGCGCCCCGCCGCCCGAAAGACCCGTGCCGGCGATGACCTGCCGGCTGGAGCTGACATAGACGCCGGAGCCGAAATACAGCACCCAATTGATCGCCGTAGTGCCCAGCGTGCCGCCGGCGTCCGCCGTGCAGTAATAGGCGAAGTCGCCCTGCGTTGTCCCGGTCTGGACCCAGACATTGGCGCTTGGAACCTCCGACCAGTTGTCCATGTCGGCCGCGCGCGCCCATGCGCCCGAGGCGACGACATAGATACCGTTCTGTGCCGCCGTAGTCTGGTTCTTGACCAAGACGCGGTCGCCCGCAACGCAAGAGACCCCGTCGATGGTCTGTGCGCCGGACAGCGTGATGTTGGCGGTGGTAGCCGCCTTGACCGGAGCCTTCGGCGACAAGCCGGCAGCCATGCTGTCGACATACTGCTTGCTGGCCGCGTGCATCGCACTGGTGGGATCTGCGTGCAGCGTCAGGAAGTTTGTCAGTGTGCCACCGCCCAGCGACAGCGCACCGAGCGTGACCAGCATCGCAGCGGTGTTGGCGTCATCGAGGAGTGTCAGCGCGGCCGCGGAGACCGTGATGGTGGACAGCGACTGCAGCGAGGCGTGGTAGGCCTGCACGTTCGTGCCGATGACCAGCCCCAGCGTAGTCTGGCCCGCCGCCTGGTTGGCGTCGTCGATCAGCGACAGGCCAAACGTCGACGGGACTGTGCTCGCCTTGAGCAGCTTGCCGGACGTTCCATTGAACAGGACAAGCGCCCCATCCGTCGCCGAAGCAGGTCCGACGACGTCGCCGGCGCCGAGGCCGTCCGAACCCTTGTTGCCCGTTCGGGTGAAGCTGAGAACGAGCGGCGCGCCATTGGTGAAAGCGCCGGCGCCGCCGACTGGCGTGACGGGGACCTTTCGATATCCGGTGCCATCGATGACGGAACCCGTGACAATGAACTCGGCAAAGGACGCAATGTCCGTGCCGTGCTGGACGAAGATCGAGCCGCGATTGGCGGTGTTGGTGCTGTCGTCGAAGCTGTCGAGCCATGCGGTGACGTCAGAACCGGTGGCACCCTCATTGTCGATGAACAGAGTGGTGACCGAGCCGAGCGTCGCATTGTTGAAGGCGACGACACCAGGGCCGGGATCGGCGTCCGTCGTTGTTGTCGAGAAGGCAAAGCGCCGGCCCGGCAGGAAGCCGTCGAGGCCAGCCGGGATTTCGAAATTGAGCACGGCCGCCGCTGGTGTGCCGGAATTTGTGACGGTGGCGGGCTCATCGGCCGCCACCGACACAACGGTTCCGACAGCGACGGTCGCCGCGGTGCCCGGGTCCCCCTGGTCTCCCTTGTCGCCAATGCGCTCGGCACAGAACATGACTGCATCGCCATTGGCGAACGGATTGGCAGACGAGCTGCCGAGCACACTGATCGACAGGTTGCGATAGCCAGTTGGCGAAGCAAGAGCGCTCACAGATGCCAGCAGCCACTTGGTCGGGTCCGACGTCTTGAAGATCCGGACCAGCGCCTTGGTCGGGTTCGTCGATGCCCCGAGCGTGCCAAGCACACTGGTCCAATCGGTGCCGTCAGATGCCGTGAGATCAAGACGCAGCGTAGCGGCGATGTTCTGGGTGGCATTGCTGAGGCGCATGAACCCGTTGCCCGGGTCCGCATCCGTCGTTGTCGTCGAGAACACATAGGGGATCGAGATTGCGCCACCGGCCGAGCCGATATTGCCCGAAAGAGCGGCGCCGAGGCCGAAGCTGGCGCCATTGGCCCAGGTGCCGCCGGAGGCGACATGCACCAGACTCAGCTTGCGATAGCCCGTGCCGTCAACAACCGATCCCGTGACGATGAACGAGGCCCATGCCGTCGGCGTCGTGATGCCGCGAAACGTCAGGATGCTCCGGCTGGTTGAGGAGGTGTCGTCCAGCGCATCCAGCCAGGCCGCGATCGACGCCCCGCCCGCTTCGAGATTGTCGACATAGGCGGCGGTGACGGAACTGATCGTCGCATTGTTGAACCGGAAAGTCCCCGCGCCCGGGTCTGCGTCGGCGGTCGTCGTCGAATAGGCCATGGCGAGGCCGACGATGGAGCCGTTGGCACCGACGTCGCCCTTGTCACCCTTGGCCGTGAAGCCCAGCACGCAGGCGGCGTTGTTGGCCAGAGTGCCGCCGGACGCGACGAACGCGACGGGAACCGTCACCCATGCGCCGTTGTCGGTGATCGAGCCGGCCACATCGTACTCGACGAAGTTCGCCTGGTTCGAGCTGTCGGCCACCTTGATCCTGCCCTTCAGGGCAGAGGTGCTGTCGTCCCAGCTCGCAATCTCGGCCGCGATGTTCGAGGCGTTGCCGTCTGTCTCCGAGATGAAGAGAAGGGTCGCGCTCGCAGGCGTGGCGTTGTTGACCTTGACCTTGCCCGCAGAGGGATCGCTCGAGGTCGTTGCCGTCGACCAGGCATAGGGGAAGCCCGTCGCCGCACCGGCGGAGCCCTTGTCGCCCGAGACCGTCGCGACCATCGAGATAGCATCGCCATCCACGAAGGGCGAAGCCGAGGATGCGCCGATTACGCTGACCGAAATATTGCGGTAGCCTGCCGGCGTCGCCTGCGAGGTCGCCTGGAAGGTCAGCCACTTCGACGGGTCGGCGGTCTTGAATACCCTGATCAGGCTCTTTACCGACGACGACGACAGCGTGAGCTGATCAAGCAGCGTCGCCACGCTGACACCGCTGGCGTCGGCCAGATCGGCACGGATGATGGTCGCGGCGTTCTGCGTTGCATTATCGAGCCGCAGCTGGCCGGTGCCAGGGTCGGAATCGCTCGTGGTGGCGGAGAACACATAGCCGACCGTCAGTGCGCCGGAGACCTGCAAGCCAGCCTCGATCGCTGCGATGATGGCAGCAAGCTGCGCATTGGCGACAACGGTCGTCGACCAGGCGGCGCCCGTCCGGAGAATGAGATAGTCGGCCGATGCCGAAACCGTCGCGCCCGGCCAGCCATCGGCAAGCACAAGGTTGAGGTTGTCCGTGACGCCGTCGATCACCGCCACGGTGCCGTTAATGACGAGCGTGTCGCCTGCCTTCACCTGCGACAGCGCCGCGGCTCCAACCAGCGCGACGGCAGTTGAGCCGGCCGTGACAGAGAGCGTGCCGGCGCGGTAGTAGCTGTCGATCATCGGGAAGGCTCCAATTCGAGCAGGGCGGCATCAATGGCGGCGGGGGTCGGAGCGATGCGGATCGCGGCCTGGGCGCGCTGGCGCTTCACCTCGATCTCGATCCGGTCGGAATTGGCCTCGGCCACCTTGGCGAGGACTTCCTTGGCGAGATCCAGCAGGGAGACGCCAAGCGAGGCGCTCTCTGCCTCCAGCAGCGGCGTCAGGTCGGCATCACCCCCTGAGACCAGGAGCAGCATGGCCTCCTGCGCCTTGGCCGATCGCAGCGCGGCAATAGCCGGCGGCGTCTCATCGGCGATCTTCTCGGCGACAAGCGCATCCAGGCGCGCTAGGGCGCTCGCCCGGAGCGGCTCCAGGTTCTTCGTCAGGCGGATTTTCAAGGCGGATGGCTCCGGCTAGGTGGCCGTGATCTCGGCCGACCAGGGCATGTACGGGAACTGGTCGAAGACGATCCAATAGGTCGCCGGCATCTCGGCGGTCAGATCGAGCAGGCCGTCCTCGACCGTCACGGACTGGTCATCGATCTGCACGACGCATGGCACCGGCAGACCCGTGATCTTGACCTTGCTGCGCTTGTCGGCGGGGATCTCGGTGCGGTTGATGGCGATCGGCGCGACGGGTTGAGCGACCAACTGACCATCCAAGGCGTAGTGCCCCACAAAGGGTGCGTTGTCCGGAACCTCGACGAACAGGATGCTGCGGGAGCGGAGATCTTCTAGCTCTTCCGGTGTCGCAGCACTCAGCAGCTGGCCGATCAGCCTGCCATCCTCATCATGATAAAAGAGCTTCATCAGGTGATCTCATTGTCGAAGACGCTGTAGGAGAACGACGCGCCGGCGGTGCTGTTGTTGATCGTGAAGTAGTTCCGCCCTCGGTAATACGTCACCTCGAACCCCCGCCCCGGGCCCCGGACGCCATCCGTGCCGTAGAACATGTCGACGAAGATCAGCGGCAGGCCAAGGAACGTCTTTGGCAAAGGGATGTTGGTGGCGCCGGTGGGCCGGTTCATAGCGAGGCCAGAAAGCAGCGGCCGGAGCCGCTTGGTCGTGCTGTCAAACACGAGACCTTCGGGAGGCGCGGTGTCGACATCAAAGCCGGGCTTGGAAAACTGGATGACGAAGCTTGAGCCGCGCTTGCCCAGGTGTCCGCGTTTGGTTGGCATGGATCAATCCGACGGAGCAGGGACATCAAGGACGATGATAGAGACGTTGCCCCAGGCTTCGTTGCCCCATCGGCGGATCCAGACCTCTCCCGCTCCCGGCGACGGTGAGGTGATGAAGCCCGACATCGGATAGGCACCGCCATATGTGTTCACCTCCTTGTCGGACGGAAGCGTGTACAGCTGATCATTCGCTGCAGCGTTGAACGTCCCGAAAAAGAAGATGATCGGATAGTAGCCCTTCCAGGTGTACGTAAAATTGAGCACCGTATAGACGTTGGCGGTTGGGCTGTCCGCCACCCCCTTGCGGCTGGATGCCGGCGCATAGGTTGCGTTCACGACAGCGTAGGTGTCATCCGAACTAAAGGCCATCTGTGCCTTGGAGCAGGTTCGAACATCGAACCCAGGACGCGAAACGTAGAGCCCGTAGTCGGAGCCGCGCTTGCCCATCATCATCCGCGCCAGCGGGTGCGGGTCATTGCCGATGATGCCGAGATCCCGCGCCGGGATCTTGAAGACGACGGCAGTGATGTAGTAGCCGCCGCGGAACTGCCCGGACTGGGCATAGACAACGACCCGGTTGTTGAACGCCTCATAGGTGAGCGACCCGGCGCCAGGTGCATTCGGGCCTACGTCGATGCGCCAGTTTATGACCTGGCCGTTCGTTCCGGAAATGAAGATTTTGACGCACGGCACAAAGGGCAGCGCCGGGAAATTGATGGTGACGGGATGCGGCGTCGTCGGGTTCTGGTTTGCGGCCACCTGCTGCGACCGGTAGCTGGCAACGGCGTGTATGTTGCCAGCAAACGGCCAAGCCGTATCGAGATCGATGTTCTCCCTGCCTAGGTTCGGGTCGGAGGCATCGAAGCCCGGCTTCGAAATGCGGGCGCGGTAGTCGCCAGGCGTCAGAGCGCCTGCGAAGAGGCGGCGTGTGGCGACCATCAGGGCTCCGTGAAGATGAGGCTGTCATTGCTGAGGTCGAGCTGCACGACGCTATTGGACGACTGCAGCTTCATCTTCTGCGCGACCAGCCCGCCTCCCTGGACCGAGAACGGGATGACACCGGTCGTAGCGTCGCCGATGACGAACTGGTCCGCCTTGATGAAGCAGCGCGCCACCCCGTCGACGATCTCCAGTATGAAGCCGGCGTCGCGCCAGCTGGGCGTCCCGACGGTTCCAACGTTGAGGTAGATCTGGAATCGGGCGGTGACCCCGACCGGCGCAGAGACCGCCTCAAACTTGACGAAGCCACTGGCGGTCCCCTGCTCTGCGATCGCCTGCACGGCCGTGACGGTTTCCGCCAGAGCACTGTCGCCATCGGCGCGGGCCGTTGCTTCGCTCAAGATCGCGGCCTGGTTTGCGTCGCTCGACGCCGCAAGCGCGAGGATGTCCGAGGCCAGCGCTGCGTCGCCCTCGATATAGGCTTCCGTGATCCGCATCACCGCGGCGGAGATGTTGCCGCTGAAGGCCGCCACGCTCTGCCGTATCGATTGCCGCTGGAGAAAGCCCTGCCCAGCCTCTTCCGCTGCCGTCAGCGCCGCCTGCTCAACCAGATCCCGCAGTCGGTCTTGTAGGGCCTGCAGCGAGCCCTGCGCGTCATTGGTGATCAGCGCCAGTTCGTACTTCTGCTGCGCCGTCAGCCCTTCGTCGATGTCCGGCGTCAGGACATTGAGCCATCCCGACCAGGAGGTGTCGCGCGGCGAGCCGGGTCTATAGCGACCGCGGGCCTGATACTGGGTCCGGCCGAGGATGTTCTGCGAGATCAGGATCGAGCCCGCATCGTATCGGTCGGTCTCGCTCTGCAGGATGACCGTGCCGTCGACAGCCAGCCGGATCTCGAACTGCACGCCGTCGACGTCGTCGACATTCGGGTCCCATGCCAGCCGGATGCCGGCGCGCTGGCCGCCCGCGTCACCGGCAATGGTCACCGGCGTCGCCGACCAGTCGATGATGATCTGCGAGGCAGGCGGCAGGTTGAGCGTCGGCGCGATGACGATCGGCGTCAGGGCGCCAGGGTTGTAGTCGCTCGGATCGACTTCGGTCAGCGTCCAGCCGCTGTTCAGGGTCGGGAGATCCTGCACGGCATCAATCCGCCAGAGCTTGTTCGTATAGCGGTTCCGGTCGCTCGACCAGGACACGAAGTCGTTCGGCTCGAAGATCGAGCAGTAGGACGGCATGGGCAGGTTGTGACGGCGGAACCGGCGCGATTCATCCCGCGCCGACTTCATCAGCCGCTGCACCTGCGTCCCCGAGAAGACGAGCGCATAGTCGACATCAACTGCCTGCCGGCGCCCGCCATCGTCCGCCTCGAGCGTCAGCGAGTAGAGCGGTGGCGCATCCTTCTGCACCCAGCCCTCGCCGGGCTCGATATACTTCGCCGTGACAGCGTTGACGGCCTGGTCGAGCGACGGGAACGGCTCCAGCGACTGCTTGTCCGAGGTCAGGATATCGGCATCGGTGAAGGCGAAGACCGCGGAGCCGGCAGCGCCGACATGGGGCTTGTAGACCCCGCCGACCTCAGCGAGACGACCGTTGCAGGCCTTCATCAGTTCCGACAGAACGTCGGACGGGAATGCGTCGAGCGTGATCTCGCCGGCGGCGCGAAACTGCTTCTCCGTTCCCGAGCCGATGGCGGCAACCAGCTGGTCGCACTCATTCGCCGCCGCGGTCCAGACCGACAGCGGAAGCTGAGCGGCCGAGACCGTCTGGGCGCCGAAGAACCATTTGCCATCGAAGCGCAGGCCACGAACGATGTTGTAGGCATGGACGATCGGATTGTCGGAAGAGCCCGTCCAGGTCGCCGGATCGGTCCAGCGCTGGGCACCATCGCCGCCGGCCGAACTGTCCGCGCGCCAGTCATAGAGCGGGATGCCGTCCACGACGAACTTGTACTGCGGCAGGCCCGACCAGAGCTTGTCGTTGAGCCGCGCCGTCATGACGACATAGGCGACGCCTTTGCCGACCCGCGTGTTGAGATAAGGGTGCGCCGAGCCTGCGAACTTCTCGACCATCAGGCTGTCGGCAGCGGTCTGGCGACCATCGTAGAAGCGCACCATCAGGTGGTTCTTGTTGTCATTGCGATATTCAGGGATCGCGATGCCGATGCCGCCAGGCGTGGCGTTCGGGTCCCAGGTCACCTTTTCGCCGCCAACCCAGATCTCGGCCAGGCCCTGCACCGGCAGGTCCGAAAGCGCGATGACCATCGACAGATAGGCGTTCGGCGTATTGTCGATCTCGCCCCAGGTGCCGGCATAGACCAGCTTCCCACCGGTCATGGCGCGGCCGAGGATGAAACTGCGCGGCACGGCGCCGCCGCTCTGCAGCTTGCCGGACATGCCCCCGACGCCCTGCTGCGGCTTTTTGCCGAACAGGGTCTGCGACAGGTAGGACAAGCCCAGCCCGACAGCGAGATTGATGCCGGCAGCGACGACGGTCGCGAGCGTGCCGGTCAGGCCAATGAAGCCGGCAATCGCGGCGCCGATCGGCAGGGCCTGGGCAGGCTCAATCGCGCCGGCGAGAAGCGCCAGCGCGACAAGAATCGCAGCGATGAATTGCATGTCAGGGAACCCGGAACGCTTTGGTCACCATGGACCGATCGACACTGCCCAAGCCATCCGGCCGCAGCACGGTGACGCGCGGGCCGCCATAGATGCCGAGCGACCAGCCCTCGGCCGTCTCGATCGCTGCGATGTCGCCGACGGCGGCGCGCACCGGGTGGATCTCTTCGAAGAAGCTCGCGGCCACAGCGGGCAGGTCCTGGAAGCCGGCGCGTCGGATCGCCTTCATGGCGCCGACTGCATCGTCATAGCCACCGCGGAAGCCGAAGCCGAGATCGAGCCCGGTCATCGCCTTGACGCAGTCGGCAACGAACAGGGCGCAATCGCGCTCGCCCCATTGGAACGGCTCGCGCCGGCTCGTCTCGATCGCCTCATGCAGGGCGGGCCGCCAATCATCGCGACGCTGGATCGGGTTCATCGTTGACCAGCCTTTTCCTGCTTCTTGCCCCAGAACAGCGTCCACTCACCGGCAACGCCGGTATCGCGATAGAAGTCGTCATCCGCCTTGCGCAGGATCTGGCTCTCATGCGAGGCGACGTCGGGGTTCTTGCGGCGCAGTTCCTGCGTGGTCGACGTGCAGGAGAACGTCACGGTGGAAGCGCCGCCCTCGGCCGCCGTCTCGATCGGCGCCGTGTCCACCTGGCCGAGGAAGCGGCAGCGCGCCGGCGCCACCTGCGCCATCGTCA
This sequence comes from Kaistia sp. UC242_56, assembly GCF_044452255.1. Taxonomy (NCBI): domain Bacteria; kingdom Pseudomonadati; phylum Pseudomonadota; class Alphaproteobacteria; order Hyphomicrobiales; family Kaistiaceae; genus Kaistia; species Kaistia sp. UC242_56. The sequence goes on along the minus strand of NZ_JBIOAN010000002.1, from coordinate 1,062,140 downwards.
CCGGGTCGAGATAGACGCGGTGGATCTCGATCGGCGCATTGCGCGCGTCATAGGTCCGGACGGCCTCCTGGACGCTGTCGTCGATAGCCGCCAGCACCACCTCGACCTCGCGCACCGAGATGTCGGAGATCAGCGGGATCTCGCCAACGCTGATCAGCGCATCGCCGAGAAACGACCGCGCCTCTGTCGCGCCGGTGCGCGGGTTGACGACATTGAAGGCGCCGGGTCCGGCGTCCATCCAGAAGCCCAGCGAGACCGGGTTGCCGGTCAGCCGGTTCTTGACCGTCAGGGACACCAGCGTGCGAGCAACGACAGTGCCTGCCTGGATCACGGCCAGTTCGGCAGAATCGACGTCACGCATCAGACCACCTGCACGGCTTGCAGGGAGATTGAACCAATGACGCCATCGCCATTGCCATCAAAGGACCCGGGAACCAGCCGCATCTCAGCCGCCGGCCGTTTCAGGGCGACATCAGCATTCGTCGCTGCACCCGCGCGTAGGTTCGGCACGACCTCGAATTCCGGGGTCACGCCGCTCCCGTTCGCCACAGCCGAAGCAGCTGCGATCCGGTGCAGAGCCCGACGGGCGGAACCGAAGTCGAACGACAGATAGTCGCCACGCGACAGCACATAGCCGGCAGGAAGCCCCTTCAGCGACAGGCTGCGGCCATCGGCGCCGAGGCTGTGAATCTTGACCGCGCTGGCACCGAGCAGCACGCCGTCAGGATCGAGCTTCGGATAGGGGCGCATCCGGTCCCAGGCATAGAAGCTGCCACGAGACCCGCCCACCTGGTCGATCAGGGTTTCGATGTCGAGCAACTGGTCGAGCGTGAGCGTCGAGCACTGCGCCTCCATCGTCCAGAGCGGTGAGCGCAGGTCAGCGACCCGGATCGTGCCGTCGGCCTGGCCGGATGTCTCCTGTCCATAGCTCAGCGCGAACTTGCCGCTTGTGATGACGAGTGCGGCCATCAGGTCCGTATTCGCCATCAGCCGCGCCCCTGGAACTGCCCGCGGACCTGCGCCTTGGTGACCAGGCCGGGGATCTGCTCCTTCAGCGCGCGGTCCCGGCGGTCGAGTTCGGCCTTGAGCTGTGAAATGGTGTCTTTGTCGGCATTGCCCTGGACCGTGATGGTCGTTACTGGCGCGAAGCTGATGACGTTCGAACCGCCGCCCCGTCCGGTGCTCTCGACACCGAGGCGGCCGCCCGGCAGGCGCCGGAGCGGCATCACAGCTTCGGGGCCAGCCTCGCCCATCAGGCCCATCCCCTTTGCCATCGGGAACACGGTCGGCGTGTTGACCACCCCACCATTGGCGAAGGCCGTGACCCGACCGCCGGCGAATGCCGCGCCGTTTGCGAACATGCCACCTGTCCCGCCGATCGACATGAAGCCGCCGCCACCTCCACCAATCACGCCGGCGAGGTTGCCCCAAAGGCTGGCGAACAGTTGGTCGGTCGCCATGTCGACGAGCTTCTGGCTGATACGATCGAGAGCGTTCAGCGCGGCATCAGCCAGTGAGGACCAAAGCCCCTTCCCGTCAGCGATGCCGGATCGGATGTCCTGGAAGAAACCCTGGAACGTCCCTTTTGCGAAATCGTAGGCATCGCGCAGCTTGCTGGTCTCGACCTCGAGAGAGGCCATGGCGGCGGCCTTCTCCTTCAGGACAGAGATCTGGGCCGGATCAAGCGTCAGCCCGGCCTGGGTGGCCCGGTTCAGCAGCTCCTGCTCATAGCGAAGCCGCGCGGTCGCATCCGCCGATAGGCCAATGCCAGCCTGTTCCGCGCGAAGCGACGCGATCCTGGCATCGGCATCCCGGACGATGTCCTCAAACCGCTCGCCGTCGGTCTTGCCGCCTCGGGCCTTCTTCTTGGTCTTCTCGTCAACCGCCGTGAGCCCGGCGGCTAGTTCCTTGAGCTTTGCCGTCGCGGCCGATGCCCCCTTCGCGATGCCCGCGCCGAAGTCTCCGATCGTATCCCGGGACATGATCTGGTCGATGCTGGACTTGTGCGCAGCGTTGGCGGATGCAAGTCGATCAGCAGCGGGGTTTGCCAGACGATCGAGCTGCAGGCTGCTGCCGACCTTCGCGACGTCGACACCCGGGATGGCATTGATCTTGTTGATCAGCCAGTCGATGCTCGCGCCGGCGCCAGAGATGAGCTTGTTGATGCCGTCGATGGCCAGATTCACGCCGCCGACGACGGCCGCGCCCATGATGTCGCCGAAGTTGCCCCAGATGAACTTCAGGTCCTCATAGGCGGCCGTGAACGAGTTCAGGACGTAGTTGGCGGCTGTCTTGGCCACGCCGACGATGTCGACGCCGAAGATCTGGGTCAGCTCGTCGCGGAAGATGTTCGCGGCGGCAACGGCGGCCACCAGGCCGAGGATCAGCGCCGCGGCCGGGTTGGCGGCCGCCATGGCAGCAGCCGCAACAGTCGCGGTTACGGCGAGGCGCGCCATGAGGGCGATCAACTGGACGACGCCGGCAACCATCGCCGGGCCGTACAGAAGCGCGAGGCCGGCGGCGGCAGCGACGGCGTAAGGCGCGATCGGCTGGATTGCCGCCGCCAGCGTGCGCAGGACCGTCGAGCCCAGCTTGGCCCAGTCGACCATCTGCAAGCCGGCGGCCGCCAGAGCAGTCAGAGAGATCACGGCCAGATTGATCGGCGAGAACACCGATGCAAACCCGGCCGCCAGACCATGCAGCGGGCGCTCCATGGTGGAGATCACGGCCGCGAGCTGCGTGCCCTGCTGCAGGCCGATCTGCATAGCGCCCATGCCCGCCTGAGCAGAGACGGCAATGTCCTGGAACTGGGCGGCGATGTTGGCGGTGTTCAGATTCGACGCCGCCTTCACATTGGAGTTGGCGGCGACTGCGTGGCCGCTCAGCGCCTTGGTGGCCTTTGCCGCCGCGGCCGCCTCACTGGTGAGGGCCCTTTCCAGGACTTCGGCCGATCCGGCAGCGCTAACCGCAGCGGCCCCTTCCCTGGTGATGGCAGTTGCTGCCTGCGTAACGGCGGCGTCCAGCTTTCCGAACGTGACAGAGACGTTGGCGCCGGTCACGATCATCTGCTGGAGCTGGCCGGTAGCTCGACCCGTGGTCGCACCTAGATTGACGACCCGGCTCTCTGCCGTCGACACGCCCTTCCCCATTCCGAGAACAGCCGTCTCCACGCCCCTAACGGCCTGCTCTATGGAGGCAAGTGAAGCCTCTAGTCGAGCAAACGCGGCCTTCAGTACCCCGGATGCGCCTTCGGCCTTCTTTGCAGCATTCGTGAGGTCGTTGAGATCGTTGGCGCCCTTCTGAACGCCGGAGCTGTCCACGGCAAGGCCGAGTGTCGCAACATTGGCCATGTCATATCCCCTTAGGCGACCGCTCTGCGGCCTCTGCCCGTTCCTTGGCCACCGCGGCGAGGTAGGCATCGTCCATGGATCGGATGATTCGGATCTCTTCGCGCCTCAGGATGTCGCCGGTGAGCGTCATCCAGTGCGCCATCTCCGTCATGGAGAGCGGCTCGGCGCCATTGAGACCCGCCGAGAGCCCGGCCCGCATGCTCCAAAACCAGTCGAAGAGGTAGGAGAAGTCCGGGTCCAGAGGATCGGGCTCTTCCACCGGCAGTCCGAACCGGGCCAGCCGTTGCCGGCGCGTCTCGCCGCTGTCATCCGCGAAGTTCAGCCGAACATGCGCCTCAACGTGCGAGACGAGCAGCGGCCCTAGTTCGCGAAAAAAGCGGCTTCATCTCCGAGCGCCGTGTCGATCTGCTTCGCCAGCCAACCGACCTCGAGGAGCTTGACGACGTTCACTTTCGTGAGCGGCGGGTTCTTGAGCTCGCCGAGGGACAGGCCGTCGTCCCACTTCCATCCGACGATAGCCGCCGCGAGAAGGTCGACCGTATTGTCCTCGATCTTCTCGGCCGTCATCGAGTTCCGGCCACCCCGGAGGGCCTTGTTCTTGATAGCCCGTTCGACGACCTTGACCCGATCGTCCTCGAGGCTGACGCATTCGATCTGGAGACCGATCGGCTCGCCCGACGCCGGGTGCTTGATGTCGATGGTGATCGTGCTCGGCTGGATTGCCAGGATATCCATGCTGTTCTCCGAGAGGGGGTCGTGCGCTTAGGTGACGTTGGCCGTGGCGGCGGAGGTCGCCGTGGCATTGCCGGCGCCGTTCGTGCCGGTGACCGCGACGGAGATCGCCTTCGTGGCGTCCCCTGCGACCAGCGTGTAGGTCGCGTTCGTGGCGCCCGAGATGTTCGTCCCGTCGCGCTTCCACTGGTAGGCGAAGGCCGGGTTGCCAGACCACACGCCGGGGATGGCCGTCAGGGTCTCGCCCTGTGTGAGCACGCCGGCGATGGAAGGCTTCAGGCTGTTGGCAGGTGCGACGAGCGAGGTCGGGTCGACGACGATTTCGGTCTGGACCAGACCGAGCGTGAAGACCTCGAGGATGAAATCCTCGTTCCGACCATTGGGCCGCGTGGGGCCAGTGACGAGGCCGCGATTGTAATAGACCGTGTTGGTCGAGTTCGCGTCCGGGGCGTCGGCGTCCTCGAACTTGACGGCATAGAGCAGCTTCGTCTTGCCGGCGGCGCGGAGCGCTACCTGGCCGGGGTCCGTCGGGTTGCGCGCGCACTCGATCGTCGGGTCGCCCGCGTTCGAGATGCCCTTCTGCTTCTGGGTGACCTCGGTGGCCAGCTCGTCATAGCTGACGATGTTGGTGTTCGTGCCGGACTCGCCGACGGCACCGACATTGCTCACCTCGACATAGGTCAGCGCCGCGAACTGGCTCTGGTTGAGGGTAGATGGCTGGGGCGTCGTGCAGATGAAGACCTTCCGGCCCTTGTTGGTATTCGCCATGGCGGGATCTCCTTGGATCGTAGTGGCGGGTGGATGGGCCGGCTGGCCGGTGGCTATGCGAAGACTTCGTAGGCGACGGTCACCGGCACCTGCCAGTGCGTGTCGTCGGCGAGCGCCGGCCCGACGTCTGGCGCCTTGGTGACTCGGGTCGTGATGCCGCCCGACCGCATCGGCATGTCAGGCTGGAAGTGCGCTGCCACCTTGCCGGCGATTTCCGTGGCCGCTGAGGCACCTGCGTTGAGCGGGGTGAAGACATCCACCTGCAGCAGCCCGATCCGCTGGTGAGGCTCCGCTGAGCCGAGGAACAGGCGCCGGTTGGTGTTCGGGAGATGCGAGGCCCGGAGATAGCTGGCTGGCTTCGGGTTCAGCGAGACGTTGGGCCACGCCACCGGCAGGGCCGGCGAATGCACGAAGGCAGCGAGCCGCGCGAACAGTGCCTGCTCGATGTTGCCCTCTACCGTGGCCACAACCATGCTGATAGATTCCTCGTATGAAGCCGCTCAGCGACAATCAGGCCCATGATCTTCTGACCGAGGCGCGCCGCGCGCTGGGCAATGCCCCCGGTTCAACCGTTCGCGCCGACACAGCCCTAAAGGCCGCGCGCCAGGCGCTATCCGGCCTCGCCCTCGCCTTGCTGGTCGCGTCCGAAAGCGGATCCGACCAGGTGCCGGGCGTCACAGGCCCAGACGGCTCTTAAGCTCGGCCGCCTTGCCGTCCACGATCTCCGGCCACTGCTGTGCTGCGGTTCTGACGAATGCGTCTGGCGTCTGCCCGCGCGCGCCGTATTCGCGATGCGCTGCATAGGCGGCCGTGTAGCCGAGATAGATCGTGTCGCCGAGTTCGGAGCCGGCGATCACCGCCTCGATCACGCCAGCGTCATAGGAATAGGTCTGCCCTTTCACCGGCACCTTCTTCGGGTCGATGAGCGGCATGGCAGAGGTCGAGGCCATCAGGGAAGATCGGAGCATGCCGGTGGCGACGCGCATGCGACCGCCTGCGTTCCGGGTGGTCTGCACCCGGGCAGCAAGCTCCTGCACGCTGGCCTTGAACACGGCCTCCTCGGCGCCCTTCACCTTCCTCACCCAATCGGCGACCTGGGTCGCGAATGTGAGGTTGGCCATCACGCAGCCTCGGCTTTGAACCGCTCCACGACTGAGGCGAAATAGTCGATGTCATAGCTCACGACGCACCGGCAGCCGCTGATCTCGGAGATCGGGGCACGAGGGTCGCAGGGGAACCGGAGCACGGCGCCCGACGGCGACTGAAACACACCCTCCATCGGGACCTTCTTGCCGTTCAGCGCCCGATGCGTGTGGCGCACCCGGTTGTCACCGGCCGACCGCCAGATCTTCGTGACGTCCTCGACGCGGATCTTGCCCGCCTCGATCTGCTGCCGAATGGCGTCGTCCCGCCCCTTGCTCAGGGCCATCATGGTCTCGGTGCGGGCGAGGAATTCGCCGCGCAGTTCGAGCAGCCGGTCGCTGTAGCGCCCCACGATGCGGGTGATCATCTCGGCGTCCAGCGGCTTGCCCGATTTGATCGCCCCCAGGATCGTCCGATCGAAGCGCTTGTCACGGCGCTCGCGCCCGAGATAGGCGCGCAACTGCGCCGGGTCGCCCGACACCAGTTCCTGCCTGGCGTTGGCGACATACCGCTCCTGCGCCGACGTGATGCCGATGATCCCGCCCTCGCGCCGCCCGGTGACGCGGTTGACGCGGCCGACGACGTTCAAGGCGGTTGCGCGCGGGTTCTGCCCCTCTGCCAAGCCCTCGCTGAGAGCGAGCCGGATGGCAACACGCTGATCATCCAAGATGGCCGTAATCAAGGCGGAGGAATGCTCGCGGAGCCAGGTTTCGGCCTCCAGGTTGCGAACGCCGAACCGGAAGACGACCCTACCCCCTTGCGGATCGCGGACCTTCGGCATGCTCCCGACCGTCGCCATGCCGCCCGAGTTGTAGGCGTCGGCCAGCCGCAGCTCGAGCTTGGAAAATGCGGCCGCGTCCAATTGCAGGGCCTGCAGCGCGCCCTCGATATCGCCGCGCTCCAGCCGTTCGACGACGATCTTGAGCACGACGGTGTTCACGATGTCGGCGATGGCCTCCATGAACGCCGCGCGCACGGCATCTTCCTGGGTGGCCAGCAGGCCTTCGATGAGATCTCGATCGGAACGACGAGCCATCGGCTATCCCGCACACCACGCCTTCCACGCGACCGGAACGCCGGCGGCGGGAATGGGCGTGAGGTTGGTGATGGACCGTGCGGCACCGTCGATCACGAGCTTGTCCGTCAGCACCGGCGTGATCTCGGGGACGGCGAACATCACCATGTCCCCGGTTTCGACAATGAGCACACCATTCTCGTACCGCTGATGCTCTCGGGTGACGGTGGCCTTCAGATCATAGGTCGTCTGGGTCGGCGCGCCCGGCTCCCATGGCGTGGCTGGATCCGGGGCGCCCGGGGTGACGCGGACGAGTTGGACCACGCCCTGCTGGAACTCTCCCAGCAGTTCGGTCGCCACACCCCGCATCTGCTCGTAGAAGCCGTCGGTCATCCGATGCTCCACAGGCCAATATTCGCCGGCTCGGGGGTGAGTAGCGGCGCCAGCAGGCCGTCGATGACCGAGGAGACCGGGCCGATCGAACTGCCGTCCAGACCCGCGCCCGGATCGAAAAACTCACGTTCGATGCCCTCGACCTTCTGACGCTTCACCCGCTTGGATGGATCGACGACGATGGAGAGGGAGCCGGGGCTCCGGGCCTCGATGAGCGCGGCCTCATAGCTGGCCTGCTCAACTCGGAGGGGGACCAGGTCAGAAGCGATGCTCTGGCAGAACGCCATTGCGCCACTCCGGGGCCATGCCCGCTCCTGTTGCACACCGGCCGTAGGGACGCCGGAGAACCGCGCGCCATAGAGCCCATCGATGTAGGCGCTACCGCGTTGGCGGAGGGCAGCAAGGCCGGCCGTCGGCACCGTCTGCCCGGCTTCCTCGGCGTAGGCCTGGAAGTCCTCGTCGGTCCCGTAACCGGCCATGCTCAGCCCTGCTTGTTCGCGTCGACGTAGGCCTTCTTGTCCTCGTCGCTGAGGCCGTTGAAGGCATCGGCATCCGCCTTGGTCAAGCCGGCGACCAGCACCTCATCGCCGTCGACGATGTTGAACTTGCCGCCGCCGTGGTGGACCGCCTTCAGGTCTTGGGGTTCCGCCGGGTTGGTCACGAGGGTCTTGCCCTTGCCGCCCGACGAGATGACCTCATAGCGGCCAGCCCAGCCGGTCGGCTCCTGGTCCAGATCGATTTCCGTCCCGATCTCGATTTCGCCCTTGGCGCCGAAGATGCCGCCCTTGGTGATCTTGATGCGCATGCCGCGCTCCTGTTCTCTTGAGGGAGGATGGCCCCGCCAAGCGGCGAGGCCGTCGGCTCAGACGTCGGTGGAGTAGAAGACGCCAGACTTGCCGTTGTAGTCGGCGCGGATTTCCAGACCGAGGGCGCCCATCACCATGAACTGGTAGTTGTCCGTGGGGTTGAGGCGGGTCTTGGCCGTGGTGTTGGTGGCCATGCCGATCAGCGGGCGGATATACTCGCTCGACGGCACGAAGCCGAAGAACTGGTTGCCCGAGAGCTCGAACGTCTGCTCGATCTTGTTGATGCGGCGATTGGCCTGCAGCGCATCGCGCAGCGAGCCGATCTTGAAGCCGGCCGTGCCCGAATAGGGCCGGTCGAAGTTCCGCATGATCTCCGGCGACACGTAGAGGTTGACCTTCTTGGACACCAGGTTCGCATCCAGCATGGCGCCGAACGTGTTGTTGAAGAAGTCCTCGATGGCCGCCGACGTGGTGGCCGTCGCATCCAGATCGATATTGGCGCCGCCGGTCGGGCCCAGGTTGATGACCTTGGACAGCGGGTTCGTCTTGATGCCGTAGCCCGTGTAGCCCTGGAAGACGATGGTGGAATCGCCGTTCAGCACATACTGAGCCTGATCGCGAGCGAGCTTGGCAGTCGCTGCTTCCTGGTCGTCCGACAGCGCGTCGAAGTTCTCGGACTGCAGCGTATTCCATTCGCGCCATTCGCGGCCGTAGCCATCAGCGAAGATCGGGATCGGCACGCCACGATAGTCATAGACCACCTTGTCGACCGGCACCGGCACCTGACCGGACATCGAACGGATGACCGGGCTGTTGATGTCGGAAGCCACGCGCGTCATGGCCACGAGCTTGCCGATATTGATCGGCTTCGCCAGCGGCATGAGGTCGTTCATATAGGTCGACCCCTCGTCGTTGCGCATGACCCGTCGGGTGATGCCGTCGAGCTCCATCCACGCATCGCGCGGCAGGATCGAGGATGCGTTCTGCACCTCGCACAGGGTTTCTTCGGTCCGGTGGAACCACTCGCGGTTCGCCACCAGTTCGTTCCACCACTCCGCGTGAGGCTTGGAGTTGGCGACGAGCTGTTCGTCAAAATAGCGCATTGCCTGTCTCCTTAAGCGGCGGCGAGCTGGTTGCGGGCCACGCGGACGCGCACAAGCTGGTCCGAACCGGACGAGTTGCTGTAGGTCTCTTCGGCGATCGCGATGACCCGCTGGCCCGTGGTCGCGACAGCGAACTTGCCGCTCGCAGCCGTGGTGAGCTGGGTGACGCCGCGGACAACATTCGTGCCGGTGGCGATGCGAACGTTGAAGAACTGGTCGTCAATCAGTTCCATGCCGATGATGCGGTCATTGGCGGGCCAGGCATCATCCACGCCCTTGAGCGCGAGATAGTTGTCCTGGGCGACGTAGACCTTGGTCAGCGCGTTGGCGCCGGCCTGGGCGAAGTTCGCGCCGGATTCGATCAGAGCGGTGCCCGGCAGGATGGCCGCGGTGCAGACGCGCTCCTGCACCTGCGGGGTGGCCTCCGTGAATGGGCCGGCATAGATCTTGTTGAAGCGAGCCATTCGCTTAGCCCTCCGCCTTCGGCAGCTTGAAGCCGCCCTTGTCACCACCGGCCGGCTTGAAGGCCCCGTTCAGCGGGGTCGCGCGGGCCGGCTCGGCCTTCTCGGCCAGCTTGCGCAGTGTGTTCAGCGGCGTGGCCTTGGCGGTCTCCTCGTCGAGAAGGTTCGCCTTGACGACCTTGGCCACGAGACCCGCCTGCTCGGCGTCGTCCTTGGCTTTCTGGTTGGCGACCATCTCGGCATGCGAGTCGGTGAGCGGCTTCACGGCCGCAGCCACCGCATTGCCGATCGCCGTTGCCAGCGCTTCGGGCTTCATCGCTTCCGAGAGGGTCTTCACCTCATCGGAAAGCGCCTTGAACTGCTCGTCGGTGACGGGCATGGCAGTCTCCTTCGTGTTGGTAGAGGGTGCCCGCTCGGAGAGGCCCACGGCCTCCATGATCGCGGCCTTCATGCGCTCCCAGGTGCCGATGGAATCTCGGCGCTTGAGGGCTTCGACGAGCCGGGTTCCGGCCCAGTCAATCTCGCGGTCAGCGTCCTCCGTGAGGGAGGAGTTGATGACCTCGATTTCTTCCTGCTCGCCCTTGGCGTTCACCAGCATGCCGACGCCCTGCGCGGGGGTGGCAGCGCCTTCCTGATCAAGCAGGATGGCGTCATGGTCGAACTCGATCTCGCGAGCGCTGTGCTTGTAGGGGACATCGCCATTGGCAGCGTCGAGCAGGCAGTAGAGCCCGGTCGAGGTGTGAACCGGCTCGCCCTTGTCGATCGCTGCCAGCACCGCCTTGCCGCCTTCGGAGCGGTTGGCGATCTCGACGTCGATGACCTTGTCGAGCAGGACGCGGCCGTTCTCGCGGCGGACGTTCTCGTTCCAGGCGCCGATCCAGCCGATATTGATGCCTTCGGGGTCTCGGGCGGACACGAACTTGCCGTTGATCGTCGGATGGCCCAGCGGCGCCGGCGTGCGGTTCAGGCCTCCGAAGCTCTTCTCGATCTCGTCGGCCGGATACATGATGTCGTTCATGACGACGCCATCGGGCAGGGTCGCGCTCGGCACGATCACGACATCGCGGCCGTTGCGCTTTTCCTTGCGCACGGCAGCAGTGTTCGCGACCGAGCGGATATTCACTCGGACCGTCTTGGACACGGGAATCTCTCCGATCAGGCGGTGGGTTGGCGCTCGGGCGTCTGGGCCGCGCTCTCGTCCTCGTCGGACGTTTCATCGCGGAACTTGTCCGTCTCGCTCAGCGGCTCATAGTCGGCCGCCGCGCGGATCTCCTCGGGCGTGAACACCCACTCGCCGCTCGACTGCATCTTGCTGTTCACGTCGGCCATCTTGACCGTGCGGTCGATCTTCTCGGCCATCGAGGTTTCGGTGAGGTCGGTCCAGTCGAGGAACCAGTCCTTCTCGGGGATGATGCCGAAGCGCTCCAGACGGTTGACCAGCATCATGATGTTCGGGATCACCTGGCCGGCGCGCCGAGACATGTTGGTCTGAGACCATTCTGAAGCGTCTTCGGTGCTAGCGCGTTCGCCCGTCTGCATCCCCACGAGGATCTTGGTCGGCAACCTCATGGAGGCGGCGAAGGACTGGAGCGCGATCCCGAAGAAGTGCTCCGGCGACGGCAGGGTGATGCCCAGCGTCTTCGCCTGGATACCCTGGATCATGAGCAGCTGATCGAACCCTTGCTGCCAGTCCGAAACCTGTTCATTCATGCGGTCGGCGATTTCGGATTCGGGAACGCCCATGGCCTTCGCCATCGAGCGGATGTCGGCCTCCTTGTCGACCTCGAGCACCGGGGCGGACTTGGCGTTCTTCCAGAACCCCTCGCCGCCGGCGCCCTTGATCTTCTCCATGTCGATCAGGTCGTTGTAGCCAGGCTCCAGTGAGGAACGTCCGTGGATAGTGCCGTCACGCGACCAGATCACGACCCGGTCCGGATGGACGTTGAAGGTGCGCGGGTTGGTGGTCTGGCCGACCGCCGCCTCGTTGAACTGGAACATCTTGGGCTGGCCGTAGCCGGGGGACGTCTCGTCGTTATCCCACTCGGAGACGGCGAGTTGGCCTTCCCATGCGGGAACAAGCTCCACGATGCCGAGCAGCCCGCCGCCGACCCGATCAACGGGCTCCATGAACCGCTTGCCATCGGCGAGGCGCAGGATGACGCCAGCATAGGCGCCGACCATGCCCCGGCGATCGGCCTCGGCGAGATGCATCCAGACGCGCAGTTCGTCGAACCGCTGCCGCACCTCCCGCTCGAGCGTCGTTTCCTTCTTGACGCTGCCTTCGCTGCCGTCGCGCTCCGCCTCAAGGAGGAAGGGCGCATCCTGCCAGGTCTTGTCGATCGTCTTCGTCACAGCCGCATGGGCGATGCCGTTGCGGAGGTACATCTTGTAGAGGTGGTCGAACGTCAGATCCGGCGGATAGCCGAAGTCCTTGTAATGGTCGTGCTTGCTGCTGGGGAAGAACCCCGGGAACATGCGCTCGAGGCTTCGCTCGGCTCGGTTCGCGACGAGGCGCAGAACACTCATGGTCTATGCCTCTTCATCAGGAACATTGCGACGGATGGCGGCGTGTTGAGCGCGAGCTCGTTCAGTGCATCGGCGAAAGCGTCGACTTGGTCGTCAAAGACCGCGTTGGGGAACGAGCTCACCTCGTCCAGGAAGGCCTCATTCCATCGCGCTCGGATCAGCTTGACGTTGCCCGCCTCCGCCTGGGCAGACGCGGGCTTGGCGCGCGTGGCCTTGTCGCCCGTCACCGGCTCGACCGTGACGCCGTAGCCGGCCAGCAGCTTCACCTTGGTGGCAGCGTCGGCCTTACCGGCTGCGCCTGGATCCTGCGGCATCCTGATCAGGACGTCGGTGCCGTCCTGGGATGCCGTGTTCTTCAGGTTCTTCTCGACGTCGCCCGGCGACCAACGATCGCGCACGACATCCTCGATGTAGAAGACGCCGTTGAGGTGCGCCATCTTCAGACCAACGGTCCAGTCGGGCTGTTTGCCCGCCTTCTGCGTAGATGCAGCGAAGTCCCAAGCCCGGCAGCGGCGCGCTCCAGCCGGGACAGCATCGACAATCTCGAAGTCGCCCCGTTGGAACATGCCGCCGGAGCGTGGCGCGGGCCGCTGCTGGAACTGGCCGGCCACGGCATAGGAGCCCATCGGCACCTTGTCGCGATCGACCACAGAGCGAGGGAACCGCTCAGGGAAGAGCAGCTCGCCCTCATAGGTGCGCGGATCCTCGAACCCGATGGACGTCTTGCACCGGCGGTCCGGCTCGAACTCCATCGGCAGCATCAGATGCTCGTAGCCGAGCCCCAGCTTTTGGATCTGGCCGGAGACGTCGTCCTCGTGCAGCCTTTGCATGATGACAATGATGGCCGAGGTTTTCGGGTCGTTCAGACGGGTCGGCACGGACTCTCGGAAGATGCGGGTCGTGTTCAGCCGCTCGGCCTCACTCTCGGCCGTCTCCGTCGAGTGCGGATCGTCGATGATGACGCGATCGCCGCGGCCGCCAGTCAGCGATGCAAACGGAACGCCCTCGCGAAACCCGGTCTTGGTGTTGGCGAACGATGCCTCACCAGCCCTGACGAGCTCGACCTCGGGCCAGAGCGAGCGATACCACTCCGACTGTACCAGGTCGCGCATGCGGCGGCTGTCGCGCTTGACGTACTTCTCTGTGTAGCTGCTGGTCAGGTAGCGGAGCGATGGGCGCTCCATCGGCCCCCATTCCCATGCCGGCCACAGAACCGAGGTCAGCAGCGATTTCATGGTGCCAGGGGGCACGTTGATCAGCAGGCGATTGATCCGGCCGTCGGTGACCGCCTGCAGGTGACTGCAAATGGCATCCAGATGCCAGCCGTGGATGTATTCTGAGCTGGGCTCGACGACATGCCAGGCCTCGCGGATGAAGCCCGCCAGCGACTGACATCGGGCCCGGATGGCCTCTGCATCCCGTTGGACCCGTTCGCGCTCCCTGGCCGCCTCTCTACGTCTCCGCTCCGCCCGTATCTCCGCCAGTGTCGGCAAGCGGGCCGAGGATGGCCTCAAGGCGGTCGAGGTCGTCATCCGTCACCCTGGTTAGATCGTAGGAGCCGATGGAGCCGGAGTGCTTGTGCTTCTCGACGATGAGGCCGAACAGCTTCGCCTTGCCCATGGTGGCCGAGACAGCGGCACCGGTCTGCTTCTCGGTAAGCGCCAGTGCACGGGCCTCTTCCAGCTCGGCGGCGAGGGTTTCGACGGTCACCTCGACGCGCTTGGCGCTCCGGCCCTGCAGTTCTTCCACCCGCTTCCGGATGTTTTCATTTGCTTTCATGCGCGTGGCATTGCCGCGATTGGGCGAGTAGCCGGCCTGTGCATAGGCCTCATCCGCCGTCTTGCCCTTGGCAAGAGCTTGGGCGAATGCTTCATGACGCGGGTTGGGGAGCACAGACATGACAGAAGGCGAAACCCTTGAAGAGTGGCGGGCCCAGATAAGCCGCCGAGCAGAGGCCCTTGAGAGTGCCGCCGTCGATGCGGGAGCTCAGGCCATGAAAGCGCTTTTGCTCATCAATGGCGGAGCGAGCGTAGCAATCCTCGGATTTCTTGCCTCAACGATTTCGGACTCAACTACGCCGCACAAGGCTAGGCTCACCTATGCCTTTGTTCACTCTCTGGCGTGGTTCGGCGGCGGCGCTGGCCTGGCTGTTGGCGCGTCCTGCCTGGCCTACCTGTGCAACTCCTTCTACGCCCGAGGTCTCATCGACCTTTCCAGCAAGTGGGACTGGCGAATGGGGCGCTACACGAACTGGGCAGCTATCGGCTTCGGGCTGGCTTCGCTCGCAGCGTTTTGGGCAGGCCTCTGGTCGATATATCAAACCTACCTCTAGCCTATGCATCGCCGACTTGTCCTTGACCGACGCTTAGGTGAAGCTTTCATGACATGGGGAGGGCGGCATGGCTAAAGACGGCAAAGGGATGGCGTGGTCCGACTTCAACGATATGTCGGTCAAGGACGGCAAGCTCTTCTGGGATGGCAAGGAGGTTGCCACCAAACAGATCGTTTCGTTACGTTGGATCGAACTGATCTTGGCTACGGTGGTCGCAATATCGGCGCTTGTGACAGCGGTCTGGCCCATCGCTCTTCAGTTCGGCTGGTTCGGCATCAAAGCAGCCGGTGCGTGAGCATCAACCTATCTGGTTGCGGCGGGCGGATTCGAACCGCCGTCCTCCAGGGTATGAACCTGGCGAGCTACCGGGCTGCTCCACGCCGACTTAAAAATGATTGCAGCCCCATCCTCGAGGGGTGCTAGATTGCCGTGCCGGCAGATCCCGGCCGCTCTGGGAAGCGGATGTAAACGCCCCCAGCAGTATCCTCCGCCGGGTTCAAAGACTGCGGGGGGACCGGCCGGGCATCGTCGGCTCTTTCGTGCTAGATCGTCTCTGCCGGCAGATGCTGGCCACTCCGGGCAAGTCAGCGGAAAGACCCCCGGCAGTATCCCTCGCAGTGGTTGAAACACGCGGGGAGATTGGTCAGGCCGTTCTCCCTGGCGGGGCCCGCAAAAGTCCCGCCGGGAGATCGGCATTATCTCGAATTGGTGGCCGGGAGGGCGAACCTCACCGGCCGGCGCCCCTAGCGGGGGCTTGAACGATCACGTCGCAGGCTGCTCATACCGAGCGAGAATCTTGCGGCGCCGCTCTGCTTGCTTCTCCGACCAGGCCATGTCGCGGGCCTCGGGAACATCGATCGGCCTGGCGTCGTCGCCCATGAAGGATCGTGGCGACGCAGAAATCGACAGGCTATCGATTTGCCCCCCCTCTATGCCCTCATGTTGTGCCACCCGTCCATAGTCGGGATACCGCAAGTTTATGCTTGCCTTACAGAGACTTAGCGCAACCCGCTCATGGATAAGGTCAGTCAGGCGATATGCCGACCTGCGAGCGATGCGGTTTTTGCGGCACCAGCCGGCGAATGAGCGCTTTCCCGCCTCGCAGGATGCCCGAGCCCAGACGATCTGGCGAGCCTTGTCCTCGTCGACGAGAGCGTTGATCCATGCCAGCGCTTCCTCGGCCCGCGAGATGGCGGCCGCGCCTGGGATGTAGCGCACCTGCACCTGGCCATAGCCATAGGCGTCGTTCCGATCTTGGGCGAAGACCGGCCAGAGGCTCTTGATGCGGCCGGGCCCGACGCGCTCGACGAGGATGTGCGCCTGCGTGTCGGCGGCCTCGACCAGGCGTTCGCGAACGAGCAATGCGGTCCAGCTCATAGCAGGCTCCCTTGTTGTTCTGGGGTCAGGGCGTCGCGCAGAGCCATGACGAGGAGGATGTAGATCCGGCTGCGCTTGGAGAACCGGCGGCCGGTCATGGCCTGGCGGCGGATCTCGGCAAGTTCGATCGCGGCTATTGCGTTCATGAACTCGCCGGCGCGCGCATCCGCCCATTCGGGGAAGTCGAGCACGATGTCGGAGACGGCGAGGATGGTCTCGGACCAGAGCTCGGCCGTGTTGTTGCGCGACCAGAGGATGGCCTTGAGGACGAACAGGAGATGGCCGTCGCCATGCTTCAGCACGATGCGGCGCATTACCTGCCGGGCGTGCGTCTGCCGTGGCCGCCGCCGCTTGCGATACGGGACGATCTTGATGCCGAGCTGATCGCAGAGGCGGTCGATCTTCGACAATCAGCGCTTCCCCAGCTTCCCGATCCTATGGGCGATCTCGATTCCGGCCTTGAGCTTGGCGGCGGCGGCCCGATCGACCGCCCCGGCACGGTTCCGGCTGTTGGCATAGTCCCGCGCGATCCGGGCACAGTCGGCGATCGCCTGCTTTCTGGCCGCGTCCATGGCGGCGTGAATCGTCTCGGAGCTGGTCGTGACCTTCACAGCATGGTCCCCTGCTCGTGCCAGTCCTCGGTCAAGGAGGAGAAACGGGTGAACCTGGCCTCGCGCTTGATGTTCCGGCGGATGCCGCCCTCGGCGAACCGGGCCTTGAGGCCGACCAGTTCCGCCTTGCCCTTCACATGCTCGCGTCGGGCCTCGATCTCATCCTTGCGCGCGCCGGTCCGGGCGTTGGAGAGCATGTGGTCGATCCATTGCTCCTCGACATAGAGGGCGATCAGGCCGTCAAGGTTCTCGAGCGCGCCGGCGCCGCCGTAGGCATCGCCACGAACCGGGCGCGGGTTGTCCCTGCCCTGCCCGTCGCTGTTCCTCTGCATCAGCAGGATGCCGGCGTTCTCCGTCTCCTGCATGAGCGCCTTCAGGTCGCCGTAGACTTGGTTGACGCCCTCGGCCAGCATAGTGCGGCGGTCGGTGAAGCTGACGCGCTTGGCGTGGTCGATGATGACCAGCCCGCGCCCGTGCTTCCGATTGAAGGCCCGGACCCACATGGAGATCTCGGCCGTGGTCGGGCGCCCCATCTTGCGGACCTCGAACGGCTTGCCGCGCATGGCATTCAGGACGGTGATGACCGAGCCGACCTCGTTGTCGGTGGCGCGGCCCTTGCGGAGATCGTTGGACTGGACCGAGGCGCGCTGCGAGGCGATCTGCTTGTAAACCTCCTCCGGCTTCTGATCGCCGGACAGGAACAGGACGGGATAGCCGGCCTCCATGGCGTGATAGGCCTGCTGGAGCGCGAAGCTGGTCTTGCCGCCGCCGGAGTCAGCCAGAAGGCCCACCAGCCAGCCGAACTCCAGATCGTCGCCCAGCACCTGCTGCGCCTCGCCGATGAACCAGGGGATGGCCTCGCTCTTCTGGCGCTGATGCGCGAGGCTGACTTCCTCGATTGCCCGGACCGCGGCATCGCCTTCGTCAGCCGGCCGGCCCTTGCCGATCGCCTCGGCGAACTGCTTCTCGCACTCGGTGATCAGGTCTTCGGTCTTCGAGCCAGGCTGGGACAGTGAGGCCCATTCGTGGATCCGCTCGGCGGCGAGCACCAGGCCGCGGCGCACAGCCGCATCTTTCACGGCGGTCGCGAGATCCACGATGGCATAGGGCATCGGGAACTCGGCGAAGAGCCGCACGACATACCGCATGCCGGAGAGATCTCCGACCTGCAGGTCATCGGAGACGGCGCCCTTCATGGTAACCGGGTTCGCGACCTGGCCCGCGCCGATCATGTCGCCGATGACCTTGAACAGATGGCGGTGCACCGGCTCGAAAAAGTCATCGGCCGTCAGGAAGGACGACACCCGGTCGAAGCACGCGTTTTGGGACAGGATCGAGCCGATGACGTGCTGTTCGGCCTCGAGGTTCTGCGGCAGGCCGTTCACGCTGCGACCCTCCGGGTGGCCAGCATTTTGCGGACATCCATCGAGTTCCCGTGCTGGATGGCCGCGTAGACGGCGATGCCGACGGAATCGGACTGGTCGCTGTTCTTGATGATGAACCCGTAGCGGAGGCCTAGATCAGCAGCCCATTTGCGCACCTCGCGCTTGGCCCAGCCGTTCTTCTCCTTCTCCGGCGTGCCGCGCGGCGCATAGGCCCGGCCGATGCAGAGCATCCGCCATTTCGCAACGTTCACCAGGACAGCGCGGATCTTGAAACGGTGTAGCATGACAAGGGCGCCGCCGGACATCGCCGGCAGGACGAGCATGGTGTGGGGATTGGACGCCAGTTCCTCGACGGTGCGGCTGGCGAACATGCCATCGCTGATGACCTTCTTGCGCTTCGGCAGCGCCCGCAGGGGCTCTTCCACGCCGGCGAGGTCGACCCGGATGCCTCGGGCGCGGAACCCGGTCAGCAACTCGTAGAGATGGTCCGATAGCGCGCGGACGTTGTCGTCGTAATCCTCCCCTCGACAGGTGAAGGAGCCACAGGTGATCCGCGGCGCCCGGCCCTCGCCCATCTCTTCGATGAGCGTCCAGCCGGTATTGGCGGATGAGAGATCCAGGCCGAGAAAGTTCATGCTGCCGTGCCTCCGACAAGCTGCAGCTGCGGCGACAGGATGCGCGCGAGCGCCGTCAGGCCCTTCGCCGTCACCCGGACCTGCGTGGCGATCTTCTCCGTGCCGTCGGCGCGGTAGATGCCGGTCTCCTTGTGGACCAACAGGCCGGCGATGAGCTTCGGCTGGTAGGCCAGATCATGGCCGGCGCCAGGACGCCGGTACGTCCAGCCGTTGTTCCGGAGATAGGCCCAGAGCGCCTTCTCGCTGACCTGGATCGTCTTGGCCGTGTCGCGAACGCAGAGCGAGCCGTCGCGGGCCGAGATCCGGTCGAGCGCGCCGCCGATCTCGCGATTGGTGGATTCGAGCTGGACGTTGTGAGCCTGGAGCTTTTCGACTCGCTCGGAATACGAGAGCAGCAGGCCGCGCAGCTGAGCCGGGTCACCCAGGACCGACATCGGGTCGATCGGCCGCGCGCGGAGCTCGTCCTCCATTGTTTTGAAGGCGCGGATGTAGGAGCGCTTCCACTTCAGAGCCTTCGTGCCGGTGAAGCCCATGGCCAGAAGCTCGAAGCCCTCCCGGTCCATATCGAACGCTCGGTAGGTCTGGCCGTTCTGTGGTTCGAGGTAGGGGGTGTCCACAAAATTGTGGAGACCCAGATCGGGGTCCTGCTCGATTAGGTTTCGGATATCGCGGAGCACCGCATCGTGGCGCTTGTCGAAGAAGGCAGCCACATCCCGGCTGTTGGCGAAGACCTCACCGCCACGTGCGAAGACGATCGGGTTACGCTGGGCCTCGAAGGGCAGCATGTCGGGGTTCTGCATGGTCAGCCCTCCAACACGCGGCCGGCGACCTGCCGATCGTCGGGCCAGTCCTCGCCGAACGGCGCTTCGTCCTCGATGTCGGCCTGATCGCCCTCGACCTCATCGGCGTCGAGCACTTCCGTCTCGCTCTCCTCCTCCGCCTGCATGTCCAAGACCAGTCGGCGTTCCTCGGCGCCCTGGTAGTGCCCCTTGATCCACTGCTGGCCGGCTGCCGTGGACTGGTCATGGGGATTGTCGGCAGCCTCGCCCAGGCGCCCGGCGCGCAGGCCGTCCTCGAATGCCTTCTCGTCGATCGGCGCGAGCGTGGTCGCCGTCTGGAACAGATCCAGCTGGGACTTCTGGATGCCGACGCCGAGGATGTTCAGGTAGCGCAGCAGTTCCTGCATCTCGGCGGTGAATTCCTCCGCCTTGCCGGACTTCAGGATCTTCAGCGCGCGCTTGGCGGCCGGCAGGTTGATCCCCTTCCCTTCGGCCTTGGAGAGCGCCGCGCGCGCCGTGCCCTGGGCGGAGGATGCCTCCTCCTGCGCGCGCCGGATCTGGGAAAGCTGGACCGCAACGATCGCCTCGGGGGGGATAGTGGTCTGGTTATGCTCTTTCGGAGTCGAGACGGCAGACATCGGGGGCGTCCTTTCGTGGATGGATGCAAGGCGGGTTTCGATGCGACGGCGGTCGCGGAGGTAGGCTTCGGAGCGGTTGGCGATCATGCGGCCTCGCCGACGTCGAACTTTCCGGTCTCATGGCCCCACGAGGTCCAGCCTGGGCGCGTCTGCCGGCTGAAGAGATCGGCGCGGCGGGCGCCGGCCATCAGCTTCTCGGCCTCGGCATAGGCTTCGTCGGGCTTGCGGGAGTGCTCACGGATCGGGCCTTCGATCACGGTCCGAACAGAGCGGCATGTGGACGGGTCACCGTTGGTGGCCAGCAAGAACGGCTCGGAGGCGCAGCGCAGGCGATAACCCGTGCCGAAGGCGAGTTTGCCGTGGACCGTGCGCTTCACCCAGACGCCGGACGTGACGAACTTGAAGCCCCATGCCGCGCAGATTTCGATCTGCTGCGGCAGCATCGGGTGCGTGGCCCAGAGCCAGAGCATGCAGTCCTTCGCCGCCAGATGGCCGACGGGCATGGCCGCGATGTCGGCCAGCGCCATCGTCTGGTAGTGGCCCTCGGGGCTCTTGTGCTTCTTGCCGGCGTCAGACCAGGTGTCGAAGCGCCAAGGCGGATCGGCCATGATCAGGTCGTAACCGAACATCGGCATGTCGCCGAAAATCCAGCTCACAGCAGCGCCCCCGTCAGGGCCGAGCGCTTGCGCAGGGCGTTGAACTTCTCGCCGTCATCCTCTGTCGGCGCGGCCGAGCCCGTCTGAGAGAAGCGTTCGGAGCACGCGGCGCAGAACCACCGGCGAGCGCCGGGCTCGATCGGGTTCGCGCAGACCAGTTGCTCCGGAGCCGACTTGTGGTCTTGGCCCGGCAAGAACTGGCGGCACTTGAAAGGCCCCACGGCGAGGAATGTCTCCGGGGCTAAGCCGGGGGGCACGTACTCGACCACCAGCTTGACCGGCGGCAGGAACGGGACGTCGTCGGTGACGATCGACGGCGCGGCCACCTTGGCCCGCTTCTTCGACTGTCCCGGCGTGTGCAGCTTCCGCGGGTTGCCGGAGGCGATGCCCTCGCGCCGCATCTTGCCGATGAGGGAATATCGGGACAGGGAGAGGCCGAACTCGCGGTTCATGGTCTCCGCCATGACGGCCGTCGTGTCCCCTGTCTGGGACAACTCGCGCAGCCGATCGATCATCGCCGCGGTCCATGCGTTCTTGTTGTGGTCTTTCACGGCTTCACCCCTTCGATTGCGTGGTCGAGAGCAGTTCCGAGCGAGGCCATCTGGGTCATGGCCTCGAGCACCTTGGCTCGCAGCGCCCGCGCCTCAGCGACATCTATGCGGCCGTCGGAGAGGGCGTCGGAAAGCGCCACCTCGACCTGAGAGCCGCCGGCCAGAACGCCGGACAGGTGGCCGAACCAGTTAGCCGTGTTCTGCGCGGTCGGGACCGGGACGAGCAGATGTCCCGAAAGCTCCGCCAGAAGACGCGTGACGATCGGCTCGCCGGCGTCCTTCTCGAGATCCGCGATGACGTCAATCGGGGCGAACACCTCTTCCTGCCGGGCGCCATAGCGGGACAGGAGCGATTCCGTGCCCCGGGTGATCCCCTGGCAGCGGCGCGGTCCGCCGGCGGCGCTGATCAGATCGCGCGCCGAGCCCTTCAGCCGCTCGTAGGTCTCATTCGAGAAGAGGCGAGCTATGGTCATGAAAGTCAGGCCCCGTTGTTTTCATGGACGCAGGACAGCGCCGCGCGCAATTTCCCGGTCGGACTGGATGGGGAGATTTGGATGGACGCTGCCGAAATCGACGCGCGCATAGACGTGCTGGACCGAGCAATCGCTGAGCTGCTGGCGCGGATGCCGCCGCTCGAGCGCGACACGCTGTTCGATCGCCTGCGCACGGAGTTCGATGGGAACGAGCGCGCCGCCGAGGCAGTCGAGCGCCTTGTCGAGGACTCGTCCGAAACCTCGGGGCACCCGATCGACACCGCGATCCGGCAACTCCGCCGGCGGCATGAGGCAGAGCGGCGCCTTAGGGCGTGAGCGGGCGTCACGCTGCGGCCTCGGCCGAGACCGGGGCGGCCAGCGCCTCCTCGATCCGCATCAGCGTTCGAAGATTGATGGAGCCGCCCGATCGAAGGCGCGCCACCAATTTCCCGTCGTTGACGGCCAATCGTCCGAACGTGCTTTCAGCAATCTTGTGCTGGCCGCAGTGGTTCTCAATCCGGGTCAAGAGTTCTTGGGTGCTGGTCATATGCTGAACGATAATGGGCAATTGCCCATTCGTCAATGGGCAATAACCCACGTGACCATGTCGCGATCGATGGGCATGATCCCATCTATGAGCGAAGTATGGAAAGACCGGCTGCTAGCCCTCATTGAGGCCCGCAAGACCAATATGAAGGCGGCGTCGGTTGGCGCGGGCCTGGGAGAGACATTCGCGCGCGATGTCCTCAAGCGCGATCGAAAGCCGTCCATGGAGCATCTGGACAAGTTGGCCCGATTTCTCGGAAGTTCGGCTTCCGAGTTGATGCAGGACCCGGCAGGCGAGCATAAACGCGTCCCTTTGGGTGAAGAGTTTGATCCCGACCCGTCGTTCGACGACCACCCGACGATCGGCTCCGAGACCGGCCGGCGCGGCATTCCCGATGACGGCATTGCCCAGATCGATGTGACGGGCGGCATGGGCGGCGGCGGCGTTTCGATCGTCAACCCCGGCGTGCCTGGCAAACACGGCATGACCTTTGCCGCCGAGCACATCCGGGACTACTGGCGGCTTCCCGTCGAGGTGCTGATGGCGCTGGGCCTGCGCGCCGGGGACATCGCTATCATCCCCGTGCAGGGCGATTCCATGACATCTACGCTAACCGAGGGCGATTTCGTTTTCGTCGATACCCGCCACCGCCTACCCTCGCCGGACGGCATCTACGCGCTTACAGATGAATTCGGCGGCGTTGTCGTCAAGCGGTTGGAGATTGCATCCGGCCCGCGCGACGAGGACGTCATGATCCGCATCATTTCGGACAACCCGAAGCACGCCCCGAAAGAGCGCCCCCTCTCCGACATCAATATCATGGGGCGGGTCGTGAGACGGTTTGGGGTCGTCGGATAGGAGCTTGCTCATGGCTGAGCCCACCACCATCCACGTCGTGGTTGCCTTCACGAAGACTGACGACGAGATCGCCGCCGAGCCGCCGCAGCAGATGCCGACGGCCGGCCAGGCGACGCAGCGGGCGAAGATCCTGGCGACCAAGCACGCCGGCGCGATAGCCTGGTCGCGCACGCTGGATCCGGACACCGGTGACTATAGCGATCCGGAGGTGCTAGTGCGGGTGGGGATGATCCCCGACTGGTTCGACGAAACGGGGGATGCGGGCGGATAGGCCCGGGGCGGCTATTCGCGCTTGCGGCTGTCCATATTCTGGACGTGATCTGGTAATCCCGCCGCCTTTGCAACAGCGCGCCACCGGCGCGAGAACGTGAAGCGGTCAAACGGCCGGCCGTCCTCTCTGACGACCACCGGGCCCCTCTTGTCCTCGATCAGCTCGAGACACTGGGCGACCAACGGGTGCGTCGAGAGATCAATTCCCGCGAGCACCGGCATGTCGAATGTCAGGCCACCTGTCCAGCGCTGCCGCTGGAACACAATGTCGTCAGGGCCCGGCCCATCGTCGGGCTGGATGGGAACCCACTCTCCAATGACCTCGGACTGCCGGAGCCCTAGCTCGAACTGGCACGCCTGCGCCAACGCCATCCTGACGTCGCCGATCGATAGGGCACAGTCGACGAACCTCTCGGCGTTTTCGGCCGACATCGGCTCGCGGCGGACGGGCTTCATATCGAAGTCCGGGCTCATCGCGAGGTCGAGAAGACGGGAACATTCCGCTATCGATCGCTCAGCGCCGAACCTGAAGAGAATCCTGAGCATCTGAAGGCCGGATGAGGCTCGCCGCCGCCGAGGTTCCTGGTCGCCTTCTTCAGGCTGACCGAGCTCTGCATACCAGTCCGACAAGCGGCCATGATCGACATCAACAAGGCGCACATCACCATAGGGCGCAAGGAGCTTCAGCCAGCGTAGATAAGTGGATCTCGTGCTCAGCCGAACCGCGTGGAATGGCGAGTCGTCTGCTCGCTGATATTCCTCGGCAAGCGCGCCAAGTGTTCCCGGCACGGGAGCCCGGTGTACGGCCTCCCCCGAACCCCACGCGACGACCTTAGCTTGCCATTCCCGGCATTCCCGAGCAATGCGGTCGAAGTCCGCCGGGTCATCCCAATCCGGATGCAGGCGGACATTCTTTGGGCGGAACCCTGCCGCTATTGCTGCCGGCGGCGCACTCCAAAAGACGTATGGGCCCTTCCCGCTTGGACGCTGGATCTTGAGCCCTGGAGCATCCAGTTCGAGCTTCTGCCCAGAGACGGTAACGGTGGCGAACTTCTTCATTGGGAAACTCAAAACAAAAAAGCCCGGCTGATTGCTCAGCCGGGCCTTCGATAACTGACCTAAGTCAGATTACCAGGAGCGCTTCAGGAACAGGTTGAAGGTCCAACCGCTGCCGTCAACGTCCGAGTCCGGGATGTTGTCGTAATCGGTCTTGACGTCCGTGTAGAACACGTCGCCAACCAGGTCGAGGCCCTTGACCGGGGTGTAGGCGGTCGTGAAGCCAACGCGCCAGGCGTCAACGTTGTAGTTGTCGAGGTTGTCAGAGCCGCTGAAGTTGGCATAGCCACCCGAGAGCGACGACCAGACCTGCGGCGTCCAAACGTGCTTGTACGAAGCCAGGGCCGACCAGCTGGTGCCGGTAGCAGTAGCAGCGTCCACGCTAGCGACCGGGCCGATGAAGCCGGCAACCGACGTACCGCCGGCGAGACCGGTGTACGAGTTAGCGTTGTCGCCGTAAGCAGCCGACACGAAGAAGCGATCGCCAGCCGAGAAGTTATCAAGAGCGATCTCGAGACCGCCGCCGACTGCCCAACCGTCCTTAGCATCGTAGGTGAACGGGTTGCCCTGCGAGCCATCGCCACCACCGAGGCTGGCAGCCTGATGCGTCCAAGCACCGGCCAGCTTGGCCGAGAAGATGCCCGAAGCGTAGGTCACTGCAGCGACGATATCCGGGATGTTGTCCTGGCCGCCCTGGTAGTAATCGCCAGCAAGCGGGTTCAGCGGGTCGTTGTCGCTGACGAAGCCGTTGATCTGACCGAAAGCGTTACGATCACGAGCGTCTTCAACCGAGATCGCCAGACCGAAGCCGTTGACGGCATAGGTCAGCTGGATGTGATCGGTGGTCGAGTCCGAACCGAACATGCCGGTATCGTTGTAGCCGCGACCGAAGTCGAACAGCGAGGTGAAGTAACCAGCCTTGAGCGGTCCGAGCTCGAGGTAGGCGCTGTCGACGTAAGCAGAGTTCGTCGAAGCGTTGATGTAGTCGGTGACGTCGCCTTCGCCGCGGACGTTGCCGGTCTTGGCGCGCATGTCGATGAAGCCGGTCAGGTTACCGTATTCGGTGACCGACGAAGCCGTCGCCTGGATCGAAACTTCCGTGTAGAAGTTGCCCCAGTTGCTGTTCGGGTAAACGCCGTTGAAGTTGCCACCGATTTCGCCCGAACGATCGCCGAACGACGTACCGAACTTGACGTAGCCGCCGATCTTGATGCACGTGTCCGTGCCCGGCGAGTAGAAGAAGCCGGCGCCGAAAGCGTCGCAGACCTTCACGTAGTCAACCGGCTCGGCGACCGTGAGATCCGCCGCCTGAGCGCCACCAGCCATCAGCATGGCTGCTGCAGAGCCGAGGAGAAGGGTCTTAAAGTTCATATCCTGACCTCCAAAAAGGTAAAACCAGGAGACTATGTCATTCTTCTCGTCGCCTCAGAGTAGACCCCGCAGGATCACCCCTTCTCTTCAGCTCGTACGAAGTCAGTCCTAATCCCCGTTCAGCTGAACCCACCTATTGGCCCCCACCCCAGGGTGGCCGGCGGTTCCAGCCGGAATCTCATCTCGCGATTCCTGTAGTGACTATTACCCAAGGCCTGTTCACGCGCTATGACAGAAATGCAACACCGGTCGCCAAGCAGCGGTCGGCGCCGTTAACCTCTGATTAACGATGTCCGGAAACCGCCGTGGACATGCCTCTCGCTCTCCTCTACCGGCCGCACTTCTGCCGAACAGTTGCTGGGCCCGATCGATTAGATTCTGGCGGAATCCCGAGACTCCGACCTCTACTTGGCCAGACATGATCGCGCGGATTTAGACTTCCCGCCGAAGAGATGAGCGCGTTGCGCGAGAGGCCAACAATTCTTGGGTTGACCGGTTGTTTTCGCGAAGATTTTCCGCTTGGGGGCTTTTCAGCCTGTTGAGGCTATGCCGAGAGCCATGATTCCGGGCTGTGTCGTCGCGCCGGGCGGGCCAGCCCCTGCTCGATCTCGAACCATCAGCACCCCGCTCGACCGATCATCGGCGAATCGAGACCCGCCCCGATGGACCGTCCTCGTCCTATGCTGCGGTTGAGGGGATGGGGGTTGAGGCGAAGAAGAGATCAGACGCCAGCCGATCTTTGATGACCCCAACGAACTCGGCGCTGCCTTCGATCAGGATTGACTGCATGCCACGCTGCGCTGCGACTGCTCCGGTTGTGCCCGAGCCAGCGAACGGGTCAAGAACCGTGCCGCCCGGCGGACAGGCATAGCGGAGCAACGGTTCAACGATGCCGATCGGCTTCTGAGTAGGATGGAGCGCTCGGCCATGCTCTGACCGGACCCGCATGACACTGCGCATCAGGCGCGGGCCGCCAGCCTCGGTGGCGTAGGAGACCCGCCCGCGGGCGCCAAACGTGTTCTGCGGCGTGGCGGCCCGGTGCACCACCTTCGGCTCCGCGTCATAGGTGAACTGCGGGGCCTTGTAGACCTCGGACCAGAGAGCGTCGTCGCGGTACCATTGCGTGGCGATCTCGTGAACGCGGCGGAAACGATCGCTCGCGAACCCAGAGCCATTGTGCTTTTCCCAGATGACGTCCTGAGCCAGCTTCCAGCCGGTGAACTCTGCCGACTTCTCGATGAACAGCCGCTGTGAGCCGAAGCACCACATGCTCCCAGTGCGCTTGAGCACGCGCCGGACCGCCGCCGGCCATCCTGCAGGCCAGCGATCCCATTCGAGCGAGGTCTCGCCGTATGGCGGGTCGGTGACAATGCAGTCCACGCTCTCGTCCGCGAGGCCGGCCAACGCCACCATGCAGTCGGCGTGGATGATCTGATGGGCTGCCATCTCCGGCTCCTATGCGGTTGAGGATGGACTCGCGCTCGCGGGGCTAAACCTCTGAGTCTGAGCCACTGATAGATCCTTGAATTTCTTCTTCATGACGATTGGTGAGGGAGGGTTCGGGCCAAAGAGCCCCCTACCCCCATGAGCCAGAGCCCATGGAAGTCTGGAGATCCTTTGGCCTGTCCTGACGACCGGAGCCGGGATGGGACATAAGCCAGAGCGTCCTCTCGGAACGCCCGTCCTCAGTTTTCTCAGCCGCACCGTAGGACTTTCGAGCCCCGCACGATCCGCCCTCGCTGAGTGAGCCCCGTCGATTCGGTCGACACGGCAAAGGCGGCGGATGGTCGATGGGTAACAGACCATCGCTCGGTGGGCAATAGCCCATTTTATTGTTGACACGATGGGCAATCGCCCATTATGGTTCGGTCATCAACACCGGTGAGGGCATCCACCATGACGACCCCGCTTTACATGCTGATCTGCGAGAACGACGAGACCCCGCGGCTTTGTGCCGGCCAGTCGATCGAGGGCTCCGAGCAGGATGGAATGACGACCGCGCGCCGCGCCGCCGAGGTGATCTTCCGCGGCCAGCACAACGGCGACCGGGTCTCCCGTGTTGTCCGGTTCGACCTCTCGGACCTCTCGACGCTCGACGTCACCCGCGAGGTTGCTGAGCACGTTCAGACCCGGCTCGGACCGTATCTGCGGAACGAGCGCGACCGGTACGAGCTGGCGATCGAGTTCGTCCAGACCGCCCTCGGCGTGACGCTCGACGGCGACCGCTGGATCCCGGATGCCGTCGCCGGCGACTGGACCCGCCCCTATGGCGCCGAAAGCCCGCGGGTGGCCGCGTGATGGCCGCCTCCCGCAAGCGCCAGGTCGAGTTCATGCGCTCGTTCGGCGACACCGCGCTGATCGATGCCGTGGCCGCGATGATCCGCCGGTATGACGCGGATTGGCTCACCGACGCGCAGCTTTCCGAGGTCGTGGCCCAGCAGGTTTCCGACGCCCGCTGGAGCGCCCGCAACACCCGCCGCAACCGGCGCCTCTCCTCCGAACAGAAGGCCGCGTGATGGTCAAGCACAAGCATACGCCGGGGCCTTGGGAATTCCGTGACGGTGCCATCCTTGTCGATGGTGAGTATCTCCCAGTCATCGGCGTTCAAATCCCGATGACAGTTGGAGAGCGGCGTCTAAAGGCGATTGCCAACGCCCGTCTGATCGCGGCGGCGCCGGATCTGCTGAATGCCCTGCAGGAGGGCCGCCGCGCTATTGGCGACCACTCCGCCCCCTACGATTGCTACGCGACAGGGCCCGTGACCGGCGACGCTTACCGCGACTTGGTGCAATGCCCGGCCTGCTCTTTCATCGCTCTCTACGATGCCGCCATCGCCAAGGCCACCGGGGAGGCCGCGTGATGGACGCCACCCGCGATTTCATCAGTGCCATCCACGCCAGCAACCGCGCCGACTTTGTGGCTCTCGCCGCTGTCGCCGTCAGCGCCGGTGTCCTGATCTACATCGCCAGGCTGGCGGTCGTCGGTCTGCATGGAGGTGCCCTGTGATGGCCCTCCCCGGCACCAACACCCTGCTCGCCGCGCTCTGCCGCGACGTCCTGATGCCGTTTGATGCGCTCGTGAAGCGGGTCAAGCCGCCGGTCGGGGAAACCGGCGATGTCAGCGCCGACGCCTATCTGGCCCGGATCTTCGCGACGATGTGCGCCATGGAAGGTTGCCCCGGCGATAGGGCGCGGCAGGCACGGCACATCGACCGGGCGATCGACGTCGTCGAGGGCTGGATCGAGGCATCGCACCAGCAGGAGCAGCGAGGGTTCATCACCTTGGCCGACAAGCGCAGCCACGCGCTGATGCTCGGCCGGCTGCAGGCCTGGCGCGACGAACTTCGGGCAACCGATCTCGATCTCGCCGGTCAGGACATCATCGAAGGTCGGAGGGCAACGGCATGACGCTCTCGCAAGGCGACATCGCCCTCTACATCGTCGGCGGGCTCGCCGTCTTCACCCTGATCGTGATGGCCGTCTTCGAATGGCTCTGCCACGAGCCGGACGACGACGCCTCCGAATTCACCGCGCACTGGCGCGACGACCGCTAACCGCACCGAGGCAACCATGTTGGTTCAAGCCATCCCGGCGCCCGACGGCGTCATCACGTCCAAGGGCTGCTATGTCGACCTCGACATCGAGCGCTACCACGGCCAGTGCACCGATGGCCCGAGCATCAGCTCGAGCGGCCTGCGCACGATCTTCATCGACAGCCCCGCGCACTACTGGAGCTCGTCGGCACTGAACCCCAGCCGCGTGCCCTTCAAACCGACCGAGCCCATGGTTTTCGGGAAGGCCGCCCATCACCTGCTCCTGGGTGAGAGCGATTTCGGACGGCTCTTCGTGGTTCGCCCGACAAAGGCCCCGGACGGTCGGGATTGGAACGGCAACAATGCCTCGTGCCGAGAATGGTTGGCGGCTCAGGCCGAAGCCGGTCTGACGGTACTGACGGCTGGCCAAATCGAGGCCATCCGAGGCATGCACGCCTCACTGCAGTCGCATCCGCTTATCGCCGGCGGGATCCTCGACGGCGCAATCGAACACAGCATGCTCTGGCAGGACGAGGAAACAGGCATTTGGCTCAAAGCCCGGCCGGACGCGATCCCGACCGCCTCAGGCGACTTTGCTGACCTGAAGACGGCCGAGAGCGTCGCGCCCGAGGATCTTTCCCGCGCCGTCTCCGACCGTCGGCTCGACATGCAGGCCGCCCTCGTGAAGTGGGGCGCCAAGGCCGTGCTCGGCATCGACATGAACGATTTCGCGCTCGTCTTCGTGGAGAAGGCCCCGCCGCACTGCGTCGAGGTCCGGGTCATCCGCCAAGACCACATCGAGGAAGCCGAGGGCGACCTACGCGCCGCTCTCCGCCTGTTCGCCAAGTGCCTCAAGAACAACTCGTGGCCGGGCCCGGGCGGTTCGCTTTCCGACCTCGCTCCCATCGGCCTTTCCGACTTCGCCCGCCGCCGCGCCGCCGATCGCCGGGCCTTCATTCAGCAGGAGATTGCAGCTTGAGCCAGGTCGCCACCACCGAGGCGCGCGAAGCGCCCACCTCCTACAAGACGGTCCCGCTCGCGGCGATCGGCGGCGGCGGCATGCTCGCCCCGACCACCTTCGGCGAGGTCGTGTCATTCGCCGAGCTCATGTCGCGCTCGCAGCACGCCATCCCGAAGCACCTGCGCGGGAACCCGGGCGCCTGCATGGCGATCACGATGCAGGCTCTGCGCTGGGAAATGGACCCGTTCGCGGTCGCGGCCAAGGCCTACAGCGTCAACGACATGATCGCCTACGAGGCCCAACTGATCGCCGCCGTGGTGCACACCCGCGCTCCTATCCGTCGCCGGCCAGACTATGCGTTCACCGGATCCGGCCCCGACCTCCGCTGCACCGTCAGCTGCGAGATGCAGGACGGCTCGACCAAGGTCTATGAGAGCCCCCGCCAGGGCGATATCAAGACGAAGAATTCGCCCCTATGGCAGACGGACCCGCAGCAGCAACTCGGCTACTACAGCATCCGCTCCTGGGCGCGCCGGCACACGCCGGAGGTGCTGCTGGGAGTCTATGCGCCCGACGAGCTCGACGAGAACCGCGGCCCCGACCAGGCGAAGGATGTGACGCCGCGCCCGTCGATGGCCGATCGCCTGCCCGGCGCGCGCCAGGCAGAGACGGGGTTCTCCGCGGCTAACGTCGATGCTGAGATCGCCTCGGCTACCCAGCCGGCGGCGACTGCCCCGGCGCTCGCCGATGATCAAACCGAACCCGCCGAGCTGATGCCCCCCGTAGGCTCGGCTGGCGACGAAGAGAGGTCGGCCGAATCCCTCCCGGTCGGCCTCTCTTCCGACGATCGCGAGGCTCTTCGCCTCTATGTCGACGAACTGAACGGCGAACTGCACGACTATGCAGTCGAAGAAGTCCGCACCCGGTTCTGGAAGGGCAAGGGGCTCGAGAAGGGCTCGGTTCTGGCCCTCGCCGCCGGCTCCATCACCGACGCGCACCGCAAGCGGGTGACCGGCGAAATCTCCATCGACGAATGCGACAAGCGCTGCCGGGATGCCCTCCGATGACCGCTTTCAAGATCCCCCGCCCTGCCACGGCCTTCGCCAATGCACCGGCGAGCGGCGCCAAACGCAAGCGCGTAACGGACGACACGCACCTGCGCTGGCTGCGCACCCTACCGAGCGTCATCGACGGCAAGCGACCCGTCGAGGCCGCTCACATCCGGTTCGCCGATCCGGCCTACGGGAAGCGCGAGACCGGCAAAGGCGAGAAGCCCGACGACCGCTGGGCCCTGCCCCTGTCGCCGGATCTCCATCGCGAGCAGCACGCCGGCAACGAGCGCCTCTTCTGGGCCAAGTACGGCATCGATCCCTGCAAGGTCGCGGCGGCGCTCTATGGCGTCTCCGGCGATGACGAGCAGGCCGAGCTGATCATCCGCACGGCCCAGGAAACGGCCCGTCAATTGGTCGCCCGCTCCCCCTCCGAGCCTCTGAATGCTCGCACCCAGGGTGTGGAGGTGGGGCGATGAACGTGAAGCTGACCGAAGTGCAGCGTGAGCTCTTGAGCCGCCTTGAAGACATAGACTCCAGTGCATCCACCCATTGGATCCGGCATTGGCGCGGGCGCGTTGTCCCCGGCGCGCAAGCAAGGCGGGCACTGCATCGTCTTGCGAAACTCGGGCTGGTCCTCCCTCAAACATCTAGGGCGGGGCTGACCTTTTGGTGGCGCCTGACCGATGCCGGCCGCGCCGCCCTCAACCCCACAGGTGAAGCATGAGCCGCATCGAGGACGGCGGGGCGGTGGAGGCTGGGCTGGTGGAACGCATCAAGGAGCTAGAGCGGCACTGCGTTCGCCTCGGACAGGGAGGTGCCGAGCGATACTGGGAGGGAAGGTATCGCGACGAAGCAGCAGACAACACCGCCCTTCGCGCCGAGATCACCCGCCTGCGCGCGGAGAACGCCGGGATGCGGGAGGCGCTGGAGGCGGCAGAAACGCTCTATCAGGTAGGCCTTCTCAATACGCCGAACGCGGAGATCGACAGAGTTCATGCGCTTCGACGCGCCGCCCTCTCCAAGGCCTCCCAAGCGGAAGGACAGACCCGATGACAACCCGCGAAGATATCCTGTCGCTGGCCGTTGACGCGATGGAGGACGCCGCATCAGGCATGCGCTACGTCCGCGAGAATTACGGCGATCTCTCAGGAGTTGGCTTCGATCGCGTTCAGGAAAAATACCTGAACGTCATCAGCAAGCTCCGCGCCGCCCCCACGCCTCCCGCAGCCGAAGCGCCAGGGCAGGAGCCGGTGGCGGATGGTTGGTGCACTCGTTGCGGATGCGGCAACGACGCTCGCGGCTACGGCCATCTGGAAAGTTGTTCAACCTCCGCCCCTCCCACCTATGCAGACGCCGAGGCGAAGGGGTTGGAGAAAGCCGCCCATGTAGCTCTTGATGAGAACTATGCGGCGATCGCAGCAGGGCAAGCAGCCAAGACCGAGGGGCAGAAATACAGGGCCATCGGTCGATCTGAAGCCGCCATTCGCATCGGCGACCACATCCGCTCTCTCGCCTCTCCCGCGCCGAAGGGAGAGGGCCAATGAACGAGCAACCCCGAATGGCCCAGGCTACGGTGCGAGAAGTGCTGCTCGCCTGTTTACCGCCCGGCGTCCCGCCTTCGTTCAAGAGCATCGACCACGCCTCTTTCGTCGGGCGCGGGCGCTCACGGACCATCACGGGCAACCTGACCATGTTTGATGGTGAACCGGCTGTCGTCGACCTGACGCCATGGGCGTTCGGGTGGTCCCATCGGTTCACGTCACTCCCGGGTGGTGATGTCAGTTTCGAGGAGGGCCAATGGACCCGCGTTCCTGCGCTCGCCTCTCCCGCGCCGAAGGGAGAGACGTGATGGGCCTGTGGGTCGAAATTCTGTGTGACAAGCGCATCCCGTGGTCCGTGGAAGAGTTAAAGGCCGGACGGATAAAGCCCCGCTGCGATTCAGACGCCGGCCATAACCCGTCAGGCTACACAGTTGGCGAGGCTCGCGCCGAAGCACGAGAACGCGGATGGGCCGTCGGCCCTAGGCGCAAAGCGTGCTGCCCTGCGTGCCAGAACCCGCCCGCCGTCACCCCGGAGCACCCCCATGACTAGCGCGAAAGAGCGAGCCGTAGAGGCTGGGGCGCGGGCGGCTTCTCCTTACGCTTTCAACGATGCGTTCTGGCTGGCCAAGGGCGCGCCTGACCACCATCAGAAGCACGCACAGGCGAATGCGCTGAGGCACGCCGAGGCCGTCCTCTGCGCCGCCTCCCCGATCATGGCTGACGAAGTTATGGATGCTGCAGCAGCTTATCTTCGAGACACGTACGGAGCCTCATACGGGCTCGATCATCCGGTAGATCGAGAGCGTATCCGCGCCCGTATCCAGCAGATGGCGGAGGCGCTGTGATGCCGAGCGCAAGCCCCGAACTACAGGACCGCATCGAAGCCCGGTTTGGCAGCATCGATACACACGGTCCCGAGAAGTTTCTCAAGGAGGCAGGCTACACCCTCTCTCGGCGATGGGAGTGGTCCAAGCCCGGCATAACGAGCCTCGGACAAATGAGCCGCGATGAATTCGAGTGCTTGATGTTCCTCATGCATGAGTGGGACTACGCTGGCCTGCTCCCCGCCCCGCCGGCTGTGGCAAAGGAGTAAGAGGATGAGATGGAATACAAAGGTAGTATCCGCGCTCCTGGCCACGGCGATACTCGCAGCTGAGTATGCCTGCATCAGCTTCATCATGTGGGACTGGGGCTGGCTATTCAGCGAGCCCGAGCGGCGGCTCATGTTCGTCTGGATGACAGCCCTAGCCATCTACTTCGGCTGGCTATTCGTGTGGCTGCCTGGCGATCGAGCCAAAGCCGCCGGCATTCCGGTCAGGGAGGGGTAGAGATGGGGACCTCGCTCCGGAAGACACTCGACCGGCCGGCCCGGCGCCTGCTGACAGCCATGGAGGCCGCCGCGTACTGCGGGGCGCCGTCCATCGTCAAATGGCGCGTGTCATGCCCTGTCCGGCCGATCTCGCTCTATGCTGGGCGAGACGGCTATCGGTATGACGTTACCGATCTTGACCAGTGGATCGAGCGCATGAAAGGCTCGCGCCCTTCTGCGGAAGATTGGCTGGCGAGGTTGGGCAATGGTGGTGATCAGATTGAAAGGCGTTAAGGCCTACCAGCACCCCGTCAGCGGCATCTGGTACTACTACCACCGAAAGACTGGTATCCGGCTTCTCTCCGAGCCCGGCACGACAGCGTTCAAAGACGAGCTCGACCGGGCCGAGGCCACGCTAAAGCCGGAGCCTACCCTGAAGACTGGCACCCTCGGTCACCTCATGAAGGCATACCGTGCCAGCCACTACTTCAGGGATCTGAAGCCGCGCACCCGATCGGACTACGACGGGGTCATCAACTACCTTTCCAGGCTCGACGATATGGATCTGTCGGAGATCGACGGTCCGTTCATCGTCGGGCTCAGGGACAAGGTTTATACCGACCGGAAACGGCGTTTCGCCAACTATTGCCTGTCCGTTCTTTCGGTGGTCCTGGAATACGGGATCGAGAAAGGAGAGGTGAAGGGCAACGCGGTGAAGGGCACCAAGCGCATTCGCCGGCGGTCCGATGCGCCCAAGGTCAACAGGGCTTGGGCGCGGGCTGAGCGGGATGCCGTTATGAGCGCGGCGCCATTGCAGCTTCTGCTGCCGATCGCCATTGCCCGATGGACCGGAATGCGGCAGGGAGACATCCTGAAAATGCCGCCGACCGCATATGACGGTCATTCGATCCGCCTCATCACCAGTAAGGCCGGCGTGCAGATTAGCGTGCCCGTTGCAGGGCCTCTGAAGGCGATTATCGATGCCGCCTTGGGGGCCAGTACCGGGCCGACGCCGATCACGCTTTGCGCCAACTCCCGCGGGAAGCCGTGGACGGAATCAGGCTTCAGGGCGAGCTTCTTCAAGATGATCGGAGCGCTGGAGGTCGCCGGCAAGGTTGGCGAAGGACTGACCTTCCATGGCCTCCGGCACTCGGTGGCGACGGAGCTCAGGGAAGCCGGTTTCGACTCGCGCACAATCGCCGACATGCTCGGCCAAAAGACGGCGTCGATGGCCGACCACTACTCCAGCGAAGCGGACCTGTCGTCGAAGCTGAAGGGCGTCGTCCGGAAGATGGAAAAGCGGAACAGCGTGCGAACAAAAACGTCTACAAACGGCGGATGATTTTGTCTACACGCCGGCATGGTGCTGGCCGCGCTGAAAATACACCAATGATTTCAATGTGATAATGGTGCCCGGAGGCGGATTCGAACCACCGACACGCGGATTTTCAATCCGCTGCTCTACCAACTGAGCTATCCGGGCGCCGGCGACTGGAGCCGCAAGGGCGTCTCAATCGCGAAGACAGGTGCCTTATAGGCGACGGTCCCAGGCGTGTCCAGAGGCCGGAGAACGAAGAATGCAGCCTGTGAACAACTCGAATTGCGGATCCGAAAGCGGCCTGGCGCGGGCCGTCCCGGGCGTCGGAAGGCCCCCGCTCAATCGTCTTCGCCGTTGCCGGCGTCGCGCTCCACCACGGGAATGGCATAGGCGCCCGACAGCCAGCGATGCAGGTCGACATCCTTGCAGCGCTTGGAACAGAACGGATAGAAGGCGCGGACGGTGTCCTTGCTGCAATTGGCGCAGCGGCGCGGCGCACGCAGCGGCAGGATCTCCGCGACCTTGGGAGCGGCGGGCTTCTTGGGTGCTGTCATGAATCTGTCCTTAACTCAGGCCGGCCCGAGCCAGCCCTTGCGGACGGGAAAACCCTCCCCGTCCAGCATCGCGATCGTCTCGTAAAGCGGCAGGCCGACCACGGAGGTGTAGGAGCCGACCAGCTTGACGACGAAGGTGCCGGCAAGGCCCTGGATCGCATAGCCGCCGGCCTTGTCGCGCCATTCGCCGGACCCAAGATAGGTATCGATTTCCTGCCGGCCAAGGCGCTTGAAGCGCACCTTGCTCTCGACCAGGCGCTGGCGGACGGATCCCTTCGGCGTCAGCAGGCAGACCGCCGTGTAGACACGGTGCGACCGGCCCGACAGGAGGCGGATGCATTCCGCCGCCTGGTCGTGAAACTCCGCCTTGGGCAGGATGCGCCGGCCCACCGCCACCACGGTATCGGCGGCCAGGATATAGGCATCGGCGAATTCGGGCGTGCGCGCCGCCATGGCGCGGGCTGCGTCCGCCTTGCTGCGCGCCAGCCGCTTGGCCAGGCTGCGCGGCAGTTCGTTCTTCAGCGGAGTCTCGTCGACCGAGGTGGGCAGGAGACTGTCCGGTTCCAACCCTGCCTGGGCGAGTAGCTGCAGCCGTCGCGGGCTGCCCGATGCAAGCAGGAGTTTGGCAGTGCCTGTCATTCTTCCGTCCGGTCGATTGTCGGGTGGCGCCACGGGGATCGCCCGTGGCGGAGCGGCGGGACCGTAGCCGAATTGCCGAGGCAAGGAAACAGATCGTGACAGACCGCGTGCCCCCTATCCGCTCGGCAGCGGAACCCAGCCGAAGCGGTCCTTGATGCGGCGGCGCAGCTGGTCGCGTACATCGCGGTAGGCGTCAAGGATCTGCTCGCGCGTGCCATCGACCAGGGTCGGGTCGGGCGTCGGCCAGTATTCGACCGTCACCGCCATGGTGCGCGTCAGCTCCAGCGCGCGGTGATGCGCCTGCGGCGAGAGAGTGACGACAAGATCGAAATTCGTATCCTCGAGTTCCTCGATCGTGTGCGGCCTGTGCCGGCCGAGATCGAGGCCGCTCTCCTCCATCACCGCGGTGACGAAGGGATCGGGCTCGCCCTTGCGCACGCCGGCGGAAGCGACGTAAAGGCGCGGAAACAGCTGCGTCGCGATCGCTGCGGCAATGGGCGAGCGGATGGCGTTCATGCCGCACATGAACAGGACGGAGGCCGGTGGCCGCTGATCGCGGGGCTGGAACACGCCCGGAGCATCGGCTGCTTCCAAGGCTCAGCCTTTCCAGTGCAGCGCGCAGACCAGCGTGAACAGCCGCCGCGCCGTCTCGAAATCGACCAGGATCTTGCCGGCCAGACGCTGCATCAGCAGATGCGAGCCGTCGTCATGCACGCCGCGCCGGCCCATGTCGATCGTCTCGATCTGGCTCGGCGTCGCGGTACGGATGGCGGCGTAGTAGCTGTCGCAGATCAGGAAATAGTCGCGCACGATCTTGCGCAGCGGCGTCAGCGACAGGGCGTGCAGGATCAGCGGCGCATCCTGCTCGTCGCGCACGTCGAACACCAGCCGGTTCTCGCGGATGGCGAGATGCAGCCGGTAGGCGCCGGCCGGATAGTCCGGCAGCGTGAAGCGATTATCCTCGACCAGATCGTAGATTGCGATCTGGCGCTCGTGGTCAACATCGGCCGAGGCCCGGCCCAGCGTCGCTCCGTCGAGGGCGACGGCAACGAGCTTGCCGGCGATCTCGGATTCGGAAGCGCTGGCCATGTCGGGTTCCGCTTTCATCGATCGGCGGCTCGATCCTGCTACAGATTGAGCCGGATCGCCACCGATCGCGCATGCGCGCCAAGGCCCTCGGCCTCGGCCAGCGCGATGGCGGCCGGGCCGAGAACGCGGAGCTGCTCCGGCCCCGTGCGCAGGATCGACGTCCGCTTCATGAAATCGAGCACCGAAAGGCCCGACGAGAAGCGGGCCGAACGCGCCGTCGGCAGCACGTGGTTGGAGCCGCCGACATAATCGCCGATCACTTCCGGCGTCGTGCGGCCGACGAAGATCGCGCCGGCATTGCGCACCTTCCGGACCAGCGGCTCGGGATCGGCGACCGCGATCTCCAAATGCTCCGGCGCCATGCGGTCCGACAGCGGCACGGCGTCGTCCAGCGAGGCGACCACAATGACGGCGCCGAAATCGCGCCAGCTCGCCGCCGCGGTTTCTCCGCGCGGCAGGGTCTTCAGCTGCCGCTCGACCGCGAGTTCGACGGCATCGGCGAGCTTCGGATCGTCGGTCATCAGGATCGACTGCGCGGCCGTGTCATGCTCGGCCTGCGCCAGCAGGTCGGCGGCGATCCAGTCGGGATCATTGTCGCCATCGGCGATCACAAGCACTTCCGACGGGCCGGCGATCATGTCGATGCCGACCGTGCCGAACACCTGCCGCTTGGCGGCTGCGACATAGGCATTGCCGGGACCGACGATCTTGTAGACCGGCTGGATCGTGTCCGTGCCATAGGCGAGCGCCGCCACGGCCTGCGCGCCGCCGATTCGATAGAGCTCGTCGACGCCGGCCAGGCGTGCCGCCACCAGCACCAGCGGGTTGATGACGCCATCCGGCGTCGGCACGACCATCACCAGGCGATCGACCCCGGCGACCTTCGCCGGCACGGCGTTCATCAGCACGGAGCTCGGATAGGAGGCGGTGCCGCCCGGCACATAGAGGCCGACCGCCTCGATCGCCGTCCAGCGCGAGCCGAGCTCGACGCCGAGCGCATCGGTATAGCGGTCATCGACCGGCTTCTGGCGGGCGTGGTGCGACTGGATGCGGTCGCGCGCCAGCACGAGGGCGGCGCGGGTGCGGTCATCGACGCGCTTGTCCGCCGCCTCGAACTCTGCTTCCGAGACGCGCAGCGCATCGGCGGTCAGCTCGAGCCGGTCGAAGCGGGCCGTATAATCGAGCACGGCGGCATCGCCGCGCGCGCGGACATCGGCGAGGATGCCGCGCACCGTGGCGTCGACATCTTCCGACACCTCGCGCTTGGCGGCGAGCAGCGCGCGGAAGCGCGTTTCGAAATCGGGATCGGTTTGGGACAGGCGAATGGCCAAGACGTCGGCTCCTCAGATGCGCGCGACGTCTCTAGCGCGGTTCGGGCGGGCGGGAAAGGCCGCAAGCGCGTTCCGGGTCTTGCGCAGCCTCCAGGGCCGCGCAATCCACTCAGGCGGACTGTTCGTCCAGGCGGTGCTCGGGGCAGCACTGGGTCGACCAGGCCGGGCCGAGATCGCGAACCGCCGCCTCGATGCACTCGACGTCGAGCGCAATGGCGCCGCCGCCTGCGAAGATCAAGGTGATGGTGCCGGCCGGCTCTTCCTTGCCCTCGAAGGCGATGGCGAGAAGATCGAGCACGGCGTCGGGCCGGCTGCGGTCGATGCCGGTCGAGCGGACGGCGAGCACGCGATCGAAATGAAAGCCCGAACGACGGCGCTCCCAGTTCTTCTTGCGGGCGTTGCCCTCGGGCTGCTTTTCCCAGACGAACCGATTGATGACGCCGGCAAAACGCTTCTCCTTCGGAATGAAGGCGATGTCGCCAACCTTCAGAACGGCGTCCTGAACATGCGCAGACACGACGGCGAGGTCTTCTGCGTCAAACGCGGCGAGTTTAAGCTGATCCATGAGCACACCTGTCGGCCTGTTTACTTGAACCGACAGGTAGGGTCTGTGTGATCGGACCGCAACAGGGCAATTGCACCGCGCGGCCCGTCAGCGGAGCTTTTGATCGATCTCAGCCGGAAATCCGCTCGATCGTAGCGCCGCACCGCGAGAGCTTATCTTCCAGCCGCTCGAAGCCGCGATCGAGGTGATAGACGCGATTGACGATCGTCTCGCCCTCGGCGACGAGACCGGCGATCACCAGCGACACCGAGGCGCGCAGATCGGTCGCCATCACCGGCGCTCCCTTCAGCCGCGGCACGCCGACCACGGTCGCCTTCTGGCCGTCGAGATGGATCTCGGCGCCGAACCGGGCCAGTTCCTGCACGTGCATGAAGCGATTCTCGAAGATCGTCTCGCGAATCACCGAGGTGCCCTCGGCCCGCGTCACCAGCGCCATCAGCTGCGCCTGCAGATCGGTCGGGAAGCCGGGGAACGGCTCGGTCGAAATGTTGACCGGCTGCAGATCGGCGCCATTGCGATAGACGCGCAGGCCCTCATTGGTCTCGGTGATCTCGGCACCGACCTCGCGCAGGATCTCCAGCGGACGCATCAGCGTATCGGCCCGCGCGCCTTCCAGCAGCACGTCGCCGCCGGTCATCGTCACGGCCATGGCATAGGTTCCGGCCTCGATGCGGTCGGGCATCACCGAATGGCGCGCGCCGTTCAGGCGGCTGACGCCCTCGACGCGGATGGTCGAGGTGCCGGCGCCATGGATCTTGGCGCCCATCTTGATCAGGCATTCGGCGAGATCGACCACTTCCGGCTCGCGCGCCGCGTTCTCGATTGTAGTCTCGCCCTTGGCCAGCGTTGCCGCCATCAGCGTCACATGCGTCGCGCCGACCGTCACCTTCGGGAAGACCACGCGGGCGCCCTTCAGGCCGTTCGGGGCGCGGGCGATGACATAGCCACCCTCGATGTCGATTTCGGCGCCCATGGTCTGCAGCGCCTCGAGGAACAGGTCGACAGGCCGCGTGCCGATGGCGCAGCCGCCGGGCAGCGACACTTTCGCAAAGCCCTCGCGCGCCAGCAGCGGGCCGATGACCCAGAAGCTCGCGCGCATGGCCGAGACCAGTTCATAGGGCGCGGTGGTGTCGACGATGGTGCGGGCGGTCAGATGCACCGTCTCGCCGGAAAGCTCGGCCTCGCCGAGGCGCTTGCCTGATACCGTCATGTCGACGCCGTGATTGCCGAGGATGCGCTTCAGCTGCGCCACGTCGGCGAGGCGCGGCAGGTTGGCCAGCGTCAACGTCTCGTCGGTGAGCAGGCTCGCGATCATCAGCGGCAGAGCGGCGTTCTTGGCGCCGGAGATCGGGATCGTGCCGTTGAGACGCGCGCCACCGACGATGCGGATTCTATCCATGAGAAGCCAAGCCTTTCCGAAGCGAAGGTGTCGAGCGGCGGCCCTGCATGAAATCGTGCCCCACCCCGAATGGTCTGTCGCTCTAATGCAGGAATGAGGCCGAT
Organism: Kaistia sp. UC242_56; assembly: GCF_044452255.1. Lineage (NCBI taxonomy): Bacteria > Pseudomonadati > Pseudomonadota > Alphaproteobacteria > Hyphomicrobiales > Kaistiaceae > Kaistia > Kaistia sp. UC242_56. The sequence continues at coordinate 1,020,910 of NZ_JBIOAN010000002.1, read as the reverse complement.
ACAAGGAAAAGCCGGCTATGGCATCGCGCGAGCCGGCCCGATCGCCCTATTCGCTGTCGCGCGCGGCCCTGGCGGCCGCTTTGCGGCGGGAAAGGTTGGTCCGCAGCGCCGCCGCGAGCCGTTCCTCGCGCGCCTTGGCGGCGCGGGCGACCGAGGCCTGGTGGGCCGAAAGCGCAGGCGCCTCGCCGGCGGAATCGGCTGCCTCGCCCGGCGCAGGCGCAGCGGCCGGGTCGTGCAACGGAGAATCCGCCACGGGCGGTATCGTCTCATCGGCAGGTTTGCGGGTCATGCCACTCGGTCCCGAATTCGAACAGTTGAACAAGTCGCCAGCGAAACGGCGGCGTGCTGGTTTCTATAGGCCAACCGTCACGCCGCGCACAAAGTCATTTGCACGGGCGTCGGTCGCGGACGATCGGGTCGGATACTCGTGTCCCGCCTTGCATCGCTGCTGGCCGCTGTATGCAGGGGACCGTGGCCGCGCGCCGCACCCGCCGGGTCCGGGTGCGGCTATCTTGCCGCCTTCGCTTGGGCCGGCGTGCCGCTGAGCCGGCCTGCTCCTGCGCCGGCCATCTCCCTGGTGCGACCTCGCTATGCCTTCCCACCATCCGCCATGCGCGGCCTGAGCCATCCGCCTGGCCCGACTTCAGCGGTTCGCCGTGCCACCTTCCGCACTTCCGCGACGCCCAGCCCCGCCCGGAGCCTCGCGCTGGACCATGCCATGGCGGCCTTCCCGCCCCTGCCCCCGGTACCGAACCCAAATGGCTGGCTCCGAGCCCGACCGCGCTCCGCTTTTTGCTTTTGCCGCCGGATCTTGGACGGGCCGCCTGTGGATGACTTTGTCTTTCACAGGCCTTTTCGGCTGTAATCGGCCGGATTATGCGTTTCCGGCGAGAAAGACCGGGAACTGTGCCGGCAGGCGCTTGATCCCACCGCCTCGCTGTGGCAATAGACCGCCGTCCGGGAAATTCACCGGCCGGCGCTGCAGTAGCTCAGTGGTAGAGCACACCATTGGTAATGGTGAGGTCGAGAGTTCAATCCTCTCTTGCAGCACCACTCATCCCCCTTGATTTTGCTGAAGTTCTTGCCCCACAAGGGGTTCGGCCGTTCCCACTTGGACACAGGAACGGTACACAATGGTGCTTCAGATGGCCCGCCCGTGGCGTGATCCCGACTCCGGAATTTTCTATCTCCGCAAGCGTGTCCCGCGCGCCCTGCTGCCTCAGGTGAAGGGCACGACCGCGATGCTGCCGGTGGGCGATGAGCATATCGCCGTGCGGGTCGGAGACATCACCAAGGCTTCTCTGCGCACGCGGGAACCGGCCGAGGCAAAGGCTCGCTACACGGCCGCATCCGCAGCGCTGGACGCCCATCTCCAAGCCGTGGCGGCCGGTCCTGTGCGCCTCAATCGGCGTCAGGTGACGGCCATCGCGGGGACGGTCTATCGGGACAATCTGGACGCCTTGAGCAACGAGCCGGGAGAGCGCGGCATCTGGGCGCATGTCCTCAGGCTCCACGCCGAGGCGCGCGCGGCTGGCAAGTTGGAGCAATGGGTCGGACCACAGGTCGACGAGGAGCTGGCGAAGCTCCACATTGTCGCCCATCCCGACTCCAGGGCGGCGCTCATCGAAGAGGTCGACCGCGCCCTTGTGCAGCGCGGCGAGTTGATGATGCGGTTCAGCGAGGGGGATTTCCGTCCTGATCCGGATGAGGCGCGCTTCCCGGACACCGACGCCGCCCTCGCGCCCTTGCGGTCACCGCCGCCTGCGGCCCGAGCGGTCGCCACCGCGAAGCCCGGCCTCGGCATCCTGAAAGTCTGGGCGAAGTACAAGGAGACCATCTCCCCCGCCTCCTCCACAGTCCGGAGATGGGAGCCGGCCATTAAGGCCTTCGACTCCTTCATCGACGGTCGGGGCATGGAGACGGTTACAGCCGGCGATGCCATCATGTTCGCGGACCATCGGATTGCTGCGGGCATCTCGCCGGTTTCCGCCAACAAGGTCGATCTCGCAGCCGTCAAGCGCATGTTCAGCTTCGCCCACAAGCGCACCCTGATACCCGCCAATCCACTCGCGGGCCTCAGGAGCGAGCGTAGGGGCACGGAGGAAGAGCGAGAGCGGGAAGGACGGGACTTCCATCCGCCCGAATACCGGATGATCCTCAACACCGCGCGGGCTATCCACGCTGCGCCGGGAGGCCGTGGCGCTGCGTTGCTGAACACCATTCGATGGGTGCCGTGGATCTGCGCCTATTCCGGAGTGCGGCCGGGCGAGGCGATCCAGTTGCGGAAGAAGGATTTCGGGACCGAGGACGGCATACCCTTCTTCCACGTCCGGGGCAGCGCAGGCACTGTGAAGACCGGTCAGGGTCGCTTGACGCCCGTCCATCGGTGCCTTGTCGCCGAGGGTCTTCTAGACTTCGTGCGAAGCGCGCCGGATGGGCACCTCTTCATCGCTCCCAAGGGCGAAGATGCCGATGCCGTCAGGCGTGCCATCGACACGGCACGGGGACGGCTGGGGGAATGGGTCCGCGAGATCGGCGTGAGCGACCCCGAGATATCCCCAAACCATGCATGGCGGCACACTTTCAAGACCTTCGCCCTCGACGTGGGGATGCCCGAGAAGATTGCAGACGCCATCTGCGGGCACGCTCAGGCCACGCAGGGCCGCAAGTATGGTCGGGTTTCGCTGGCAACGAAGGCGGCTGCGCTGGAGGCCTTCCCCGAATACGTGCTGAAGGCTCCCGCAGGTGCCGCTTCTTAGCAGTCCCTCAGGTAGATTGAAGTGGGCTCAGATCCCCCGCAAGGCCTGCGCAGCACCGCATCAGCGGGACCGTCTGGGAAGGTGACAGGAGACTCGTGGAGAGCCGTTCCCTGTTCCGCGCTGGGTCTGATGCGACGGATGCCTTGATGCCACCCGGCGGGCTTCTCTGGAGTCCCAAGGGCATCCCGCAGGCTCCATCCCGGCGACACCACGAGCGGCCCTGATCATCGCTTCACGCTGATGCAATGATCTCCTCCGCCACGCCGAAGCGCGTACACCCCGGCATGGGCATTCCCTTTCGCATCTCGGTCTTTCCGAGGGCATGAGGCCTTACGGGTCTTATAGGTGGAAGGAGAGGAGGTGATGGTCAGCTCATCATGGCCACGGGAATGCCCGCTGGGGTGAACTCCCGAGAGACCACCTCCATCATCGTCCTCCCCTTTTCAGCCCTTGATCGCGGGAGGAGAAGACCATCATGCAGACCGAGGGCCACCATCCCCTTGGCCTTCATCTCCTCCAGCACACGGACGAGGATCTCGCTCTCCCGGTACATGAGCGTCAGGCCGAGACCGACGCCAAGGCATGGCCGGAGCGCGGGATGCTTCTGGAGGATGGCATCCTTGGTGCGCTTGACGGTCCAGCCAGCAGGCAGGATGGCCGAGGCATCGCATCCCTCAGCAGCCTTGGTCAGTTCTACAGGCCATTTCGAGCGGTGGAAGTCGTCCATGAGCAGGCAGTTCACGGCCATCTTCACAGCTCTGCGGTGCCCCTCCAGGCCGGGGATGGCGTAGAGGTCTCCCTCCGGAGCAACAACTCCGACCGAGGCATAGGCGAGACGCGGGAACATGGAGGCGAAGTCGAGATTGGTGACCGTCTCGCCGTCGATCCGTATTCCCCGCCGCCGGTCCTTCCGGAGGTTCTGCCAGAAGCCACCGAACAGCCGCCCGTTGCGGTCGAACCGAGGTGCACCGTCATCGCCCGCGAGCGTGAAATAGCGCGCCATGGAGCGGCTGCGCGGGTCCACGAGGCCGAGACCGTCGTCCACGAAGGTGATGTCAGCCTCGCCGAGGAAGGTATTCAGTCCACGCACAGCGTCACGGATGGCAATGGTCTCGGCCGTATCGTCGTAGCCGACCAGCTCCCGAGAAACGACCAACCCGTCACTGACTCGAAGGTGCTCCTTCCGGCTGGCGATGACCACCGCCTCCCCCGCCTGACGGCCGAAATCTGCCGGCGTGATCCCAGCTTCTTTGACCGCCCGCGCGAACGACTCTGTAGGGGCCAGAGATGACGCCACACCGCGTTGCGGAGAGTTCCGCCACTGCGCCAGCCCGAGTTCGTCGAGGCCGTGCAGGAGCGTCCGGAAGGGCTTGCCGAGGGCGGGATTGTCATAGCGTGTTCGGCCGTTCCTTCCGTTGCCGGTGAGGATTGCCAGCCGTCCCGTTTGCGGCGGCATCAGGACCGCATGGGCGAGGTTCGCAACGGTCACCTCCACGGCGGACAGATGGTGGCGCTGGTCGGTTTCCCGGCGCTTGCGGGTACGGGTTCCAACGGCCTGTTCACGCTGGTCGATGGCGGCAGTGATCTCGGCCACGAGCTTGCGCAGCGTCGGGCCTTCCGCGCTCCGCCAGTCGTCAAACCAGCGGTGGTGTTCGTGTGTGGTCATGGGGTGTCCTGTGGTGAAGAAGAGGAAGACCGCGAGGGCTTCAACGAGAACAGCTACGGGGGAACGCACGCGCGAGCACAATCCAAAACTGGACGGTGCGTGGCTCCTAGGGTGGGTGGAAATCCCCTCGCGTGCTCCTAGGGTGGCCCCTAATCGCTCGGCCAATCCGGTCCCCAGATGCCCTCAGCAAGCGCCTCGCTGTCAGCGCCCGCAAACTCCTGGAGCGGACCGGCCATCGGCTTAGGCGGCATGACCAGCTTCAGAAGCCCGCCCTAGCCATAGGGGCGAGCCTCTCCCTTCAAGGGGGGAATTTCCCCACTTCCGAACGACGTGCCGCTCGTCAGAACCAAGCGACAAGAGGACCGAGCCAGCCAGTCGCGCAACTCCTTGGCTTGCGGCCGGGTCGACGACATGAGCAAAAGGTTCACGCCCTTGCGGATTAAGAATGTGGCCTTGCCGAGGGTCGCCCGGTTCTCCGCCCCACTAACGCAAATTGCGAGAGTGCTCCCGTTGAGCGAGATCTGCTCCTCGCGGGGAACGCCAGCCCGCCCGAGCTTGTTAGCCGCGCCGCCGAGCGTGGAGTAGCCGAGCGCGCCCGGACGACATCGACCGCATGGAGAAAGTTCGCCGTGCTCCGGGTGGTCCACTGCGCGGACGGTGTTGGACTGGAAGGTCTTGCCGGTGAGGCACGGAAACGAAAGCAGACAAGCTTTTGGCTAGGGCAGGTGGGAAGATGGCCCTCCCCTGCGGCGTCGAGATCTGGGTGCGGTCATAGTTTATGACCCTACACCGCCCTTCAGCGTGATGCGCCCGTCTGTGGGAGCCCCCCCACCGGAAAGCTAAGGTAGCATTTTGCTACGCTAGAAGTTCCATCGACGAGCCGCCTCGTCTGCCTCGCATCACCCCGACACGAACCCGTAGAACTCCCGCTGATCCTCACGAGCGACAGCCCAACTATCCACGTTGAAACCATGCCAGCCCCCATGTCCCCAGATCACGCGGCCGATGCCGGGCACCGAGAGATAGAGCCCGTTGGGCAGGCCGTAGCTCGTGAAGGAGACGGCAATGGCAAGGTGAGATATCTTGATGGCGAACATGGTCATTCCGTGGTTTGGGTGATTGCCGTCCGGTCGACCGTGACAACTTCGGCCTACGACCAAGATGAACCACGGACACGCCCCGCATAGCTACGTGGCTAGATGACCCGCCGGGGAGATATTCATTGCAGGCGAACTTGGGCTTAGATTTGTCGGTGAAGATGATCTATCCACGGGTGGATACATTACATGGCTCATCATCTTCTCGCACCCTCGTCCGAGACGTGGCCCGTCTCGCGGATGACCGACTGGCGCGCCCGGAGCATGGCCTCCATGCGGTGAAGGCGTCGATGTAGGCTTGCTTGAACTGCCGCGCCCTGGCTCCGGTGAAGCCCATGACGAGCATCGTGAAGCCGTTCCTCGTCATATTTGCCGAGCGGTAGGTCTGGCCGTTCTGCGGGTGGACATAGAGGTTGGCCGAAAATTCGGCTGACCCAAACCGCGGCCACGGATCCGAAGGCAACTTTTGCCGCTTTGCCATTCTCTCCAAAATTGTAGGCAATGGTAAGAGCCGTAGAGCACGAGCATAACGCAAAATCGCGCTGTGCTGCGAGTGCAGACGACCGCAGGGCCTCCTCAAAATTGAGGACACCCTAAGCGACTATAGCCGCGCCATCACGTTCAGCACGCTCCGCGCCGTCCAGCGTCCCCCGCGAGGAGTCGCGATGTGCGCCTCGTTGAGGGCCTTGGCGAGCCCGTTGGCGCTGGTCACGCCGCGTTCCCGCAGCGCAGCTATGGTCCCCGCCAGACCATCCGCGCGGGCCTGTGCGCCCTGCCGAAGCGCCGCCGCAGCCGCGTCATTGCCGAGCCCACGGAGATGGCTCGCGCCATTCGGATTGCCGAGCTTCACGCCCCGCGCCTTGGCAGCCGCAAGGGCCTCCTTCGTGCGCTGCGAGATGGCCTCGCGCTCCTTCTGGGCGACCATCGCCATGATGCCCACGGTGAACTTGTCGGCGTGTGGCATGTCGCAAGCGGTGAACTCAACGCCCGCCTTCTGAAGCCCGAGGAGAAAGTGAGCGTCACGCGAGAGGCGGTCGAGCTTGGCGATGAGGAGCGTGGCCCCGGTCAGCCTCGCGTGCTCCATAGCCTTCGCCAGTTCGGGCCGGTCATCCCTCTTGCCGCTCTCCACCTCGGTGTAGGAGGCGAGGAGCTTGGCATCAGCGCCCTTGCCCCCGACGAAGGCAGCAACCGCAGCCTCCTGCGCCTCCAGCCCAAGGCCACTCTTTCCCTGCTTGGCGGTACTGACGCGAAAGTAAGCGACGTAGTGGCGGCACATGGCGGGCTCCGGCTGATGTCTATGCACAATCCTTTAACGAACGTTATAGGATTGTGCAAGATCCACCAACTCCTCCGCCACCTCCGTCTCCAGCAGCATGACTGAAAGCTAGCAGTTACCCTCGAGGCCGTGAGGGCCGTAGCCTCAAGTCGACAGTGCCCGGCCGACCAAACAGCTGTGCCCTGCAAGATCTGCCTTGGGGGCACGGGGGATAGCGGCTCAAGGCCCGGTGAGCGCGACTACGCAGATTTCTATGACGAAAGCAATGGGCCTCTCACGTCCCTCCACCGGAGCCATGAACATTGAACAGCCACCAGAGCGCAGGCGAGCCAAGCGCCGATGAAGGGCACGCCAGCGAGCAGAAAGCATCTCACCTCTAGCCCCGTCGCACGGCTTTGGAATGCAGCACGAATATTGTTGCGTGCTGGCAAAGACTTGGGCTGACAACCAACCTTCGAGGATCCACATAAACGACACACCAAAGGTGAATGATCGCTCAACGGTTTGAGCCAGTAAATCAATAGGGAGCAACGGCTCACCCAGCCCCCCCGGTCGGGCGCTATGGCTATTTAGCGAGGCGAAATAAACCGCAGCCGCTCACTTTCTCGCCGCCCGCAGTTGCCCAGACCTTCGCGACGGGGAACCCAAACACCACCATCGCGGGAAAACCTAGCATCTTGCACGACGCGCTGCTTAAAGTCACTGCGTGAGTGATTCTGGTCGCCATGGAATGGCATCGTCAGCTCACATATTTTTCTTTGCGGGGGCTGATCGATGATCCGAGAAATTTCAGGCGCGTACGTCTATGAACGTGCTCTAGCGGCAACCCGAACCGCACCGTACACGTCGATCAACCTTCCGCACGTTGTTGAGACCCTCAGTGAGGCGTTGCAACTCGTACACTCAAACGGTTTCTTTGAGGAATATACTAGACACGGTGCCGAGCACTCCCTCGCACTTATCAAGTCGCTCGACTGGCTGATACCCGAAGAGCAAAGATCACTTCTCTCAGACGGAGATTACCTTTTCATACTTCTATCGTGCCTACTGCATGATCTGGGCATGCTGACTACCACAGATGAATTTATTAAGCGGAACGTTGACGAAATGAACCGCTTCACGGCCCGCCTCCAGGGTGAACCAGGGGGAAAAGAATTTCTGGCATCCATACCTAACGATTTTCGCTATCGTGACGAATTGATCTATGAAGAGTTCATTCGACACAATCACCCACGAAGAATTGCTGCAGCAATACTAGATTCTCCTGATCACTCTATTGGTGATATTTCGAGGATAGCCAACGTACTTCGTCCACTATTCACAGGCCTAAAAGGCAAGGCCCTTTCTGATTTAGCCCTGATTTGTGAAAGCCACCACAGTTCCGACCTCCATGACTTAGCCAAGTATCCGGTACGATCCGTGCACGGACAGGCAGAGCAAGCCCAAATAAACGTCCACGCGCTCTCAATATTGCTTCGTTCTGCCGACATACTCCAGATTGGCACTGGCCGCACACCGTCGGTGTCATTCTCGCTCGTGAATCCGTCAAATCCCATCTCTTACCTCCACTGGACGAAAGAGATGGGAGTTAATCGAGTTACGGGGGAAATAAACCGGTCCACAGACCCAACCATTCCAAATCAGTATCGTGTGCTGCTGTTCGGTTTCTTTGACGAAGCGGAGCCATTCTTCGCATTGATGAACCACGTTCGGTATGCGACTGCTGAATTGCGCCGGTGTGCGAACTGGTCCGCATTGGCCGCAAGTACCAGCAACAGCTTCCGATTTCGCTGGTCGGAGATCGACACGACCGACGTCGAAGCTCACGGCTTTGAACGCGATCAGTTTTCTTTTCAGATCGACAGAGAGAAGATCCTAAACCTCCTCATCGGTCATACGCTCTATAACGACACACGCGTTGTACTTCGGGAACTGGTACAGAATTCCATTGATGCCGTGCGCCTTCAGGATCATCAACACCACACCGCGAATGGGCACGTACATGCCTCGATCGATTCCGAAAACCGAAAGCTAACGGTGACGGATAACGGCACCGGCATGACGGCGGATACTATCACGCGCCACCTCCTAACGGTCGGCTCATCATTCTACAGTAGCGAGGAATTTGGAAGGTCATACCCAGACTTCGCACCAATTTCGCGCTTCGGCATCGGAATACTCACGTCCTTTATGGTTGCTGATGAAATCGAAATCCTCACGAGCCACCCTAGTGACGATGTTGCAAGGCGTATCAGCATCAACGGCCCGTCAGGGACGTATCTCATAAAGCTGGTAGATAAAAAGACGCTTGCGACAACATTCAACGGAGCAAATCATGGCACGTCCATCACACTGACTATCCGAGCCAATTCCAGGCAGATCCGACTAGTCCCAGAATTAAAATACTGGTTCGGATTCCCGGGATGCCGATTGACCGCCAGCGAGCAATCACAAGGCGAAACTTCAATCGGACACAGCCACCCGTTCGATATGCTCCAAGAAGGACTGAAGCGTTATTTTGATCAAGATAGCGCTTCATCGAAGTATTTCACGTACGAAGTAATAAAAGGCGACGAGCCAGGACTCTTTCAAGCCGCCTATATAGTTAGGACATCAAAATATTCAGGCCGCCAGTTCATCGTTAGAGCTAGCGAGATGAGCCGACGAACGTCAGAACTCTCCGATGTTGCGACGCGTGCAGGGATATTTCTCCAGGGCGTGAGGGTCGAGTCAGGCAGTGCTGGCTTTAGGGGAGACGGTCCGTTGGCAATCGTCAATGGCATTGGACGTGGAGTTCCGCGAACAAACGTGGCCCGCTCGGGTATCGAGCAAGGAGACGCCCAGAGACGCTTCTTTTCGGCGATTTACGGATTGTATATTAAGTTCGCGCGTGAAAGGACGCGGGAAAGCCAAGGCGGCACCATCGCTTCTATCACTCGGGATGGGCGAAATGCGTTCTACGCCTATAGGCAGTTTGACATGAGCCAAGCGGCCGACCCCGAACTACTCCAGGCAGCTCTTGACGGCGAGAAGGCAATCGTTATTGAGGAGGGTGGGAAACGCCGACTTGCTAGTCGGGAAGAGTTCATAACGAACGAACTATTTGTAACTGTTGATTCCCCGTTCTTTCGAAACGCGGAAGCATTAATCGAAAAACTGCCTCACTCAAAGTCTCTAAATGACATAATCAAGGCCCTAGAGCTTGCAGATGCTCCACTTCCTGAGGGAGTATTGCTGTGCGCCCCCTCTTTGCATCTTGATAGTCGGGAAATGGAGACGCTGACTATTGAAAACCTGGGCTTTTCACGCTCACCGCAGCAGCTTGTGGTTACTTGGAGACGGATAGCGGAAGCTTCAGACGAAGAAATGCTTCTGCGGTACTTCACTAATCGTCAGCAAGCAATCGCTAACTATCCAGTGATTCTTGCGCCCAAGTCTGCGATTACTAAATCCGATGCATGGCACCCTGACACTTTGCTCATCACAGATTACTGCGTCATCGTTCACCCCGACTCTGTGATTGCTGACAACCTTAAGACTTATTTTGTTGCCCCTGACAGTGAAACAACCCTCACAAAAGCAGAACGGCAGGCTGTAACGCTCAGCATCGTTGAGATGCTAACTCAAGACCGGTATCATTCTGGCCGATCCGTGGACGATCTAGCGAGAGAGTATGCTCAACGTCATTCCGGCGTCTCGGCTGACGTCATTCGCAGTGCGCTCTTGCCATTCCAAAACCTTACGAGGGTGCTCGTGAGCGAGGACGAGCGGGAATGAACATTGCGCCACTGACCGCCCTTCTGTCTGAGAACATCACTTGGTACGGAGATCGGGGCAAACGTTACAAAGCTCTCTCTGGGTGGTGCCGTGGAGCTATCTGGCTGTTCGCCACCTCTGGGGTTCTGTCCATGAGCGTAGGAGGGGCCACCACAGCCACTGTGCTTTGCGCCATAGCAGCAGGCGCGGCCATCGGCCTCGACCGGACGTTCAGCCTAACGCGAAACTGGCTAGAATTCAGCGTAACAGAAATCGAGTTACGGGCTGCACTTGCAAAGATGAATTTCCTCCTTGATGCAGGTGCCGAGACGGCCGCATTGCTGACCGTATTTGACAATGCAATTAAGGCTATCGAGTCCGAGACCCTTGGCTGGAAGGGCGATGTGAGTGGCGGCCTGGAGGATCTACGGTCGGCAAGTCGGGCACTGCGGAGCGAATGATGACATCGGCAGCCTCTCGAGCCACCGACCTGCTTCGCGGCCCAGTTCCTCGAAGCATCCCACGGCATAGAGCAGGAGGACGACGGACCTAGGCGACAAGCAATCAATGCCTCAGAATTGCGCTTGCCAGCCGACCACAGGGCTTGTACACACGAGGCAGAAGTCGGCCGGAAAAGACGAGCAAAATCAACAACTAGGGCGACGAGGACGGGACTTCAATCCTCTCTTGCAGCACCACCTCATCCCCCCAAAACTAAATAAACAGACTCCCACAATTCAGCCGTTTGCGCCTTGATGGCTTATGCGCTTCGCCGTTCAGCGTGCCGCATTCGCCACGAAATGCGGGTCGCGCGGATAAAAACAGCGAACGCCACGGCCGGGCATATCCTCCCCCCGGCGTACGACGCGCGCACGATCGGTCCTCTCCGACCCGCCAGGGGAACCGGGCATCAGAAGGTGAGCGGGGCGGATCTTTTGGTGGCGCTCAGGGTGCCCTGGAGCACCGCGCAGCGATTGGCCAGCGTCTCGCCCAACTCGAAGGGCTTTGCGTTGAGCATGAACGGAACATGCGCGCCCGGCGGGACCGCGACCGAGCCTTTCCGGACATTGCCGCTGAAGTCTATCTTGTACTCGACGAAGAAGTTTTCAGCCGCGTCGAGCGATACGGTGACGACCGCTCCGACCGTCGGAGAGATGATCACGTCGCCGCCGATCGGGTGCGCGGCGCCCGGCCCGCCGACAACGAGATCCGAGCTCTTGTGGGAAAAATGCGCGCCGAGGAACTGGGTTGTTCCGAAGGCCGGGTCGCTCGGGCGCAGCGAGTAGCTGATCAGTAGCAACTCGCCATGCAGTTGATACGCCAGCAACGGGGTGTCGATGGGAGATGCCATGGTTTCGCTCTATCCGGCAAGAACTGGGCTGATCGTCTGCGGCGATCAAAGCCCATTGCCAACGATCGGACAAGATCTCTATTCGATCCGATCGAAGCTCTGGCTTCTTGTCTAGATCCCACAGCGGGACATGGACTTCGGCAAAGCCGACTTTATCACCGACTCCTTTACGTCATGTCGATCGCCAGCCCGTCCTGCAACCGCTTGCCGGCGGCCCGCAGCGCGGCTGGTTGCCTTCGGCATGACACGGGCAACGCCGGAAAAATTCATCACACGTTACTTTACGTCATCAGAAAATATTGATGCAATAACAGCGCCGGTTTTCTGGCTTCCAGCATTCATTTTTCAGAACAGTTTCCGCCTTCAGGATCCTAATCGCAAAAAATTGCATGGGAGGCTTTCATGAAATTGCTCACCAAATTTGCAACCGCGTCTTTCTTCGTTTCGGCCGCGCTCTGTTCCGGCATCGCCTCAGCGCAGGAAAAGCCGAACATCCTCTTCATTATGGGCGACGATATCGGCTGGATGCAGCCGAGCATCTATCACGGCGGACTGGCCGTGGGCGAAACGCCCAATATCGACCGGATCGGCAAGGAAGGCGCCAAGTTCATGGGCTATTATGCCGAGCAGAGCTGCACGGCCGGCCGCAACGCCTTCTTTACCGGAATGCATCCGCTGCGCACCGGCATGATCCCGCCGCAGCTTCCCGGCAGCCCCAGCTATCTGCGCCCGGGCACGCCGGCTCTGGCCAAGTTCCTGCATGACCTCGGCTACAACACCGGCGAATTCGGCAAGAACCATCTGGGCGATCACACCGACGCCTTGCCGACGGCGCATGGCTTCCAGGAATTCTGGGGCTATCTCTACCATCTCGACGCCATGCAGGGCGTGAGCTTCCCGGACATCAACAAGAGCCCGACCACGCAGGGGATCGCACCGCCCTGCAGGAACACGCCGGTTCCTGGCCTCTCGGATCCCCCCGGTGCCGTGGATCCGCTGACCACCACCTGCCTGATGCCGCCCCGCCCCATCATCGCCTGCAAGTCCTCCGATGGCACGGCGGCGAACCAGAGCTGCATCGACGAAGGCCCGCTGACGCTTGACCGGTCGCGCGGGGTGGACGAGGAGATCTCGAGCAAGGTCGTCGACTACCTCGACCGCAACGACCCGAAGAAGACCGGCAAGCCGTTCTTCGTCTGGTATAACCCGGCCCGCATGCACATCACGACGATGCTTTCGCCCAAGTATGAGGCGATGCTCGGCGAACAGGGCGGCAAGGACTGGGGCATCAACGAAGTCGGCATGAAGCAGCTCGACGACAATATCGGCGTCGTCCTGCAGAAGCTTGAAGCCATGGGCGCGCTGGACAACACCATCGTCGCCTTCACCACCGACAATGGCGCCGAGGTGATCACCTATCCCGACGGCGGCACGACGCCATTCAAGGGCGGCAAGCTGACGACGTGGGAAGGCGGCATGCGCGTGCCGATGCTGGTTCGCTGGCCGGGCCATATCCAGCCGGGAACGGTGCTGAACCAGATGTTCGCCTCGCTCGACTGGCTGCCGACGCTGGTCGATATTGCCGGCGGCCCGAAGGGCAACGAACTGAAGGCGCAGATCGAGGCCGGGACCTATCCGGGCATCGTCAAGACGACGCTCGATGGCGTCAACCAGCGCGACTATCTTGAAGGCAAGGGTCCGTCGGCGCGCGATACGTTCTTCTACTATGCCGGCGCCAAGCCCTCGGCGGTTCGCTACAAGAACTGGAAGTTCTACTACACCATGGCCGGGACCTGCCCGACCTGCGGCCTGACCGGCGACGTGACCTATGGCTGGACCCAGATCGTCAATGTCGGGCGCGACCCGTTCGAGATCTCGGCGATGGACGATTCGAAGACCATCCTCGGCATGGGCGGCGCGCTGGCGGCGCCGAGCACGGCCTATATCTATGACTGGAACATCCTGCCCATCGGCCAGCAGCTCTGGCTGAAGGAACTGCAGTCCTACCAGACCTTCCCGCCGATGCAGGATCCGGCGAGCTACAATCTCGACCAGGTGCTGGCGCAGCTGAAGAAGGCTCCCGCCACACCAAGCCAGTAGAAGTCTGGCCCAAAAAGAACATCCCGGGACCAGCCCGGGATGTTTTCGTTCATGCGTGGCGCGAGGCGGGGATCAGTCGCGCAGCAGGCTGTAGAGCAGCTCGAAGAAGCGGTCGGAGTCGACCTCCTCGCAGACCTGGGCGTTCGGCGGCAGGCCGCGCTCGTTCCAATAGTCCGCGACCGTGGCACCGAAGGTATAGGTGCCGGTCAGGTCGACGCCGATATGGGCCGGGCGCGTCTTCACCAGGGTCGGGTCGATGATCAGCGCCAGCGCGAGCGGGTCGTGCAGCGCGCCGCCGACGCCCATCGAATTGCGATGCAGCTTCTCGTAGAACTTCAGCCAGTCGAGCACGACGCGGCCAAGCTCCGTGTCGATCTTCTCGAACTCGCGATATTGCGGCTCCTCGACCAGCACCTTCATGGTGACGTCGAGGCCGACCATGGTGATCGGCACGCCGCTATCGAGCACGATCTTCAGCGCTTCCGGATCGCAGAAGGCGTTGAATTCGGTCGGCGTGATGTATTCGCTCTTGCGCCAGAAGACACCGCCCATCCAGGTGATGTCCTTGATCTTCGAAAGAAGCTCCGGATATTTCAGGACGAACAGGCCGAGATTGCAGAGCGGGCCGGTCGCGACGATACGCAGAGGCTCGTCCTGCTCGCGCAGCGTCTTGGCGATGAAGTCGACCGCATGCATCGGCTCGACCTTCTTGGTCGCCTGCGGCAGGTAGGGCGAGCCTTCCAGGCCGCTCGGGCCGTCGGCAGTGCCGAGCACCAGCGGACGGGCCAGCGGACGCACGCAGCCGGCCGCGACCGGCACGTCCTGCGCGCCAATGAATTCCAGGATGCGCAGCGTGTTGGAGACGGTCTTTTCCGGCTCCGCATTGCCGCAGGTGACGGTGACGCCGAGAAGGTCGATCGCCTTCGAGCGATGCGCCATCACCAGCGCGATGGCGTCGTCATGGCCGGGATCGCAATCGAGCAGGATCGGCGTCGGGCGGATGCTGTTGAGGTCGGTCGTGGTCATGTGGATGCCCTTACGCCTTGGCCGTCTGGTAGCGGACGATCGTTTCCTTGAAGAGCTTCATGAAACGGCGGCCGTCGATGTCGGTGCAGATGCGGGTCGTCTTCGGTCCGCCGCCGGGAAGCAGCTGGCGACCGCGATAGGCGACCGTCTGGCCGCGCGCCACGCGACCGTCGAGCACGATGTCGCAGAACAGCGGCTCGGTCATGGTGCAGAGCGTCGGATCGAAGGCGAGGGCGACCGTGATGATGTCGTCCATCGGGAAGCCGACGAGATCGAAGAACTCGCGCCAGATGTCGATATAGATCGGGAAACTGTCCTGCAGCATCTGCAGCACGGGATGGTCGCCGGCGTCCTTGAGGTCGGCCAGGTCATCGCGGGTTAGCATCGAGGCGGCGGCGCGGTTGTCCTCGCAGACGTCGAGCGGCACCAGGATCGTGTCGACGCCCTGGTTGAGCACGACGCGGGCCGCTTCCGGGTCGGCCCAGATATTGTATTCCGACAGCGGCGTGATGTTGCCGGGGGTGATGAAGTTGCCGCCGAGCAGGACCATACGCTTCAGCGCCTTGGCGAGCGCCGGCTCCTGCAGGAAGGCCATGGCGGCGTTGGTCATCGGACCGGTGACGACCAGCGTGATCTCGCCCGGATTGGCCAACGCCTTGTCGATGATGAAATCGACGGCGTGCTTGTCGATCACCTTCAGCGTCGGGGTCGGCGCCGGCGGGTTGAACTTCTTCAGCCGGTCGCCGAAGCGCGCGACGAGGCGCTTCTCGAAATGCACCGGCGCCTGCATGTCTTCCTTGGAATTGCCGACGATCGGGCGCCAGGCGCCCTTGGCGACCGGCACGTTGCCCTTGCCGGCGAGCGCCAGCGTGTTGAGCACGACGTTGGTGACCTGGTCGATGGGGCCGGCGGCCCCGGTGCAGGTGGTGACGCCTTCGAGCTTCATCGACGGCGAGATCGCCGCGAAAAGCACCGCAAGAATATCGTCGCCCGCGGAGTCGACGTCGAGAATGATGCGTTCCATTTTATCCCCTGTCACGGCTTGGAAGCGTCCGTGGCGGCAGCTGGTTGGATGGTGTTGGACTTGACGGAAAGGGCGCGGCCCATGCTGGCCAGCGTCTCCTGGATGACGCGCGGACGCGACCGGTAGGAGAGCGCGAAGAGCGCGATCAGCGCGACCAGATAGGGCACGGCGAGCACGAGATAGGACGAGATGCCCAGTGTCTGCAGGCGCAGCGAGAGCGCGTCGGAGAAACCGAACAGCAGGCAGCCGAGCAGGATCTTCAGCGGGTCGCCATTCGAGAAGATCAGGATCGCCACCGCCATGAAACCGCGGCCGGACGACATGTTCTCCGTGAACATCGTCGTGTAGCCGAGCGCCAGATGCGCGCCGGCGAGGCCTGCCAGCAGGCCGCAGAGCAGCGACGAGACATAGCGGATGCGGGTGATCGAGATGCCGAGGGCTTCGGCGGCTTCCGGCTTCTCGCCGACGACGCGGATATAGAGGCCGAGCCGGGTGCGGTTGTAAAACAGGATCAGCACCGGCACGAGCAGGAAGGCGGCATAAACCAGCGGCGTGTAGCCGGAGATGATCTGGCCGAACCAGCCGAAATCCTTGACATTGGGCAGCCGCAGCGCCGGCAGGCCGACCAGGCCGTGGCCGAAGATCGAGCCGCGCGTGCCGAAGATCGCCTTCATCAGCGAGACGGTGAGCCCGCCCGCCAGGATGTTGAGCGCCAGGCCGACGACGACCTCGTTTGCCTTGAAGCTGACGACCAGCAGCGCAAAGATCAGCGCCAGCGTCAGCGCGGCAGCGACGCCGCAGAGCACGCCCAGCCAGGGCGAGCCGGTGGCGATGGTGCCGATCACGGCGAAGAAGGCGCCGACCAGCATCTGGCCCTCGAGGCCGATGTTGAAGATGCCGGCCTTGGTGGTGAAGGAGCCGCCCAGCGCGACCAGCAGAATCGGCGCCGTCGTGCGGATCGTCGCGACGACCAGCGAGATGTTGAGGAGGCGTTCTAGAATTTCCATCGACGCTCTCCCGCGGTCGAATCCGATGCCTTGCGGCGGATGGTGATCTGGGCCGAGACGGCGAGAATGATCAGCGCCTGGATGACGGTGATGATCTCGCGCGAGGCGGTGGTATCGACTTCCAGCAGCAGCGAGCCGCTGCGCAGCGCGCCGAAGAACAGCGCCGTGAAGATGGTGCCGATCGGGTTGCCGTTGGCGAGCAGCGCCGCGATGACGCCATCGAAGCCGAAGCCGGGCGCAAAGCCCTCCATGAAGCGGTGGTGCACGCCGAGCGCCTCGACGCCGCCGGCCAGGCCGCCGACCGCGCCCGAGGCGATCAGCACCAGGAAGGTCTGCTTCTTGATGTCGATGCCGCCATATTCGGCGAATTTCGGGTTGGCGCCCATCTCGCTGACGGCATAGCCGCGCGCGGTACGGGTGAAGAACAGATAGACGCCGACCGCCAGCACGAGGCCGATGATGAGGCCCCAGTTCAGTCGCGAGAACGAGAACAGCTCGGGCAGGTAGGCGCTTTCGAAGATCGGCGGCGTCTCGGACTGGCCGCCGGAGCGCTTGAACCAGTTGATGGTCAGGTAGGAGGTGAACAGGATCGCGACATAATTGGCGAGGATGGTCGAGACCACCTCGTTGGTCTTGTAGCGAGCCCGGAAGAAGGCGGGGATCGCGATCCAGGCCATGCCGGCGATCACCGCCGCGGCCATGGCGAGCAGCAGGTGCAGCGCCGGCGGCAGGTTGAACGAGAAGCCGACCCAGGTGGCCCAGAAGCCGCCCATGAAGAGCTGGCCCTCGATGCCGATGTTGAACAGGCCGCCGCGGAACGAGATGCAGGCGGCGATGCCGCAGATCAGGATCGGCGTCGTCTGCAGCAGCGTGCCGGCAATCCGCTCCGGGCTGCCGAAGGCGCCGTTCAGCAGGGTGACGAAGACGCGGACCGGGCTCTCATCGACGGTGAGGATGACGAGGGCGCCGAGGCCGAGGGCGAACAGGATGGCCAGCCCCTGGCCGAAGAGACTATCGAAGCGGTCCGACATCAAGCGGCCCCCACGGTGTTGGAATGCGTCTCGGGAACGACGCCGGCCATCAGCATGCCGATTTCTTCCTCATCGACCCGGTCGCCCGGGATCTCGCCCATGATGGTGCCGCCGAACATGACCAGGATGCGGTCGGCGAGGCGGATCAGTTCGTCGAGCTGGACGGAAATCAGCAGGATCGCCTTGCCGGCGTCGCGCTGGCGCATGATCTCGCCGTGAATGGCCTCCTGCGCGCCGATATCGACGCCGCGCGTCGGCTGGTCGATCAGCAGGCAATCGGCGCTGCCGGTGAATTCGCGCGCCAGCACGATCTTCTGGATATTGCCGCCCGAAAGGCTCTTGGCGGTCGATTCCGGGCCGCGCGCGCGGATGTCGAAGCGCTTGATCAGCGCCTGGGTCTGCTCGAGCAGGTAGGAGCGGTTGATGATGCCATGCTTGGACCACGGGCTCTGGTCCTGGCGCCCCATCAGCAGGTTCATCGAGATCGAGGCGTTGCGGTCGACGCCGCGCACCAGCCGGTCGCCGGGCACATGGCCGACGCCGGCGGCGCGGATCTCGCGCGCCGAGGCTCCGGTGATGGTACGGCCGTTGAGCTGGATCGAGCCATGGCTGGAGGGGCGCAGGCCGGACAGCACCTCAGCAAGCTCGGTCTGGCCGTTGCCCGCCACGCCGGCAATGCCGACGATCTCGCCCGCGCGGACGCCGAAGGAGACACCGCGCAGCGCCGGCAAGCGGCGATCGTCGCGCGCCCAGAGATCCTCGACCTCGAGCACGGTCTTGCCGACGCTGGCCACCCGCGGCAGGCGATCGAACGACACGAGGCGGCCGACCATCAGCTGGACGAGATCGGACTTGGTCAGTTCCGCCGTCGGGCGCGTGGCGACATTCTTGCCGAGCCGCAGCACCGAGACGTTGTCGGAAACTTCCATCACCTCTTCCAGGTGATGCGAGATGAAGATGACCGTCATGCCCTGGGCGACGAAGCCGCGCAGCGTCTGGAACAGCTCGCGGCTTTCCTGCGGCGTCAGCACGGCGGTCGGCTCGTCGAGGATGATGATGCGCGCGCCGCGCGCCAGCACCTTCAGGATCTCGATGCGCTGCTCGATGCCGACCGACAGCAGGCCAACGCGTTCGGTCGGATCGACCTGAAGGCCGAACTGCTTGGAAAGCTCGGCCGTGCGCTTGATCTGGGCGGCATGGTCGATCAGACCGCCCTTGCGGATCTCCATGCCGAGGAAGACGTTTTCGGCCACCGTCAGCGACGGCACCAGCTTGAAGTGCTGGTGAACCATGCCGATGCCGGCGGCGATCGCCGCGGCCGGATTGGGAAGCGACTTCTTCTCGCCATCGATCCAGATCTCGCCCTCGTCCGGCTGCAGCAGCCCGAACAGGACGTTCATCAGCGTGGTCTTGCCGGCTCCGTTCTCGCCGATGATTGCGTGGATCTTGCCGCTTTCGACGGCGAGGTTCACGTCCTCATTCGCGACAAAGGCGCCGAACCTCTTGGTGATCGATTTCAGCTCGATGGCTAAGGGCATGGTGGAGTGTCCTCGGGACAAATTCTCGCGTCCGCGCCTTCACCCGAAGGTCGGGCGGCGCGACACGGCGACTGGGCCCCGGCATGGTAATCACGGCGCGGGACCGGCACAGGCCTTATGGCACATGCAAGCTCCCTCACCGCAACCCCTTGCCGAAACCGCAGGCCGGCTTCGGCCCTCCCTTCGCAAAGGGAGGGCGATGGCAGTGGAAGACGCCGTTTACTGCGTCGTCGTGGCGACCTTGATCTTGCCCGAAGCGATGTCGGCCTTCAGGGCTTCCAGCTTCTCCTTGACGTCGGCCGGGATCTTGTCGGCGACGCCGGGGCAGAGCAGCAGCTCGACACCGCCGGACTTGACGTCCGCCGTGTGGACGCTGCCGGGCTCGAGCGTCTTGCCATCGACGAGGTCCTTGACCAGGTCGTAGACGGCCACGTTGGCGTTCTTCAGCATCGAAGCCATGACATGGCCCGGTGCGACGTCGCACTGGTTGACGTCGACGCCGATCGAGTACTTGCCGGCTGCGGCGCTCGCCTGAAGCACGCCCTCGCCCGTCGGGCCGGCGACGTTGTAGACGATGTCCGAACCCTGGCCGTACAGCGCCATCGTCAGCTCGCTGCCCTTGGCCGGATCATCGAAGGTGCCGGCGAAGACGGCGTCGAGGCGCACGTCCGGAGCGGCGGTCTTGGCGCCCTGCTCGTAGCCGACCATGAAGTCGCGGATAACCGGGATATCGCGGCCGCCGACGAAGCCGATGGCCTTGCCGTCGCCGAGACCCTCGATCTCGCTGCCCTTCTCGGCCATCATCGCGGCCAGCGCGCCGGCCAGGAACGAGCCCTGGTTCTGGGCGAAGTTCGCATAGATGATCTGCTTGGAATCCAGCACGCCGTCGATGAAGACGAACTTGGTGTTCGGATAAGCGGCGGCAGCCTTCTGAAGCGCGTCGACGAGCTCCCAGCCCATGACGAAGACGACGTCGTACTCGCCGCCCTTGGCGAGGTTGTTGAACTGCTCTTCATAGTCGAGGGCGCGGTTGCCCGTGTCGACCAGCTTGACCTTCACACCGAGGTCCTTCTCGGCCTTCTTCAGGCCCTCGACGATGGCAACGCCAAAGCCCTGGGAGAAGTAGCCGGAGATCGCCGCGACGGAGACGTCCTTGGCGAGCGCGGCCTGGCTGGCGAGCGCGATGACGGAGGCGCCGCACAGCGCGACGAGACGACGAGACCAACTGGACATGATGAAACCGACCTCTGGAGCTGAAAACAGGTGTTCGTTGTCGACACCCACCCTCGACATCTGACGAGCCCGACAGTTTCCCCTGCACCGGTCACTCGAATATCGTTGATGGCCATATGAGATTGCGGGGAACGCAGGATGCTGTCAATGCGGAAATGCGCGCCAAAATCTGCCCGATATATCGTGAGGGATAGATCGACTGGCTAATTAACAAGATTCAGGTGGCGGCCTCCAACTTGGATGACCACCAACAATTATTCCGGCCGGGTGCGAAGCCAGCCCGCCGCTGCCCGGCCGGGACAGGCCACCATCCCCGGCCTCTGAGCGCAAGAAGAATGCCGGTTACGCTCCAAGGCGGAGCGCGCCGTGCAGCCCGCCGTCACGAGGGGGCGAGTGCGCCGATCGCGGCGCGGATCGGATCGAGCGAAGGACGGATGACGCCTTCCGTGGGCGCGGCCAGCTCCAGGATCATGAAAATGCCGCCGGCGACGGCCACCGAACAGAGGAACAGCGCGGCCAGCGCCGTGGCGTTGCGCGGCGCAAACAGGCCGAAGCTCGCGAAGAGGATCGCCAGCCAGAAGATCAGCAGCACTAGGAACGGCACCGGCACGGCGCTCTTGTCGTTCTCGATCAGCAGCCAGCGCGCTTCGGAAATGCTGCTGATGAGCTCCAGCGCCTGCTCCTGGATATGGCGTTGGCGATCGTCGGCCGGACGCAGGTCCACGACCCGGTCGCTGATCGTCTCCAGCATGGCCAGCGTCTGCATGCCCATCTCGTCGCGAGCGACGCCGGTGCCCAGTTCGCCGATCTTGGCCTGCGCATAGGTGCGGAGCGACTCCCGGATCGGATCGGCCTCCGGCCCATAGCGGACCAGCGAGCGGTTGAGCCGGACCATGTCGACGGCGAGATTGCCGATCGCGTGGGTTCGGGCGGAGAAGGAGGTGCTGGCAGTCGAGATCAGCAGCCCGATGACGAGCGCGGAAAGCGTGCCCACGACGGCCATGGAAACGGAAACGGCGGTTCGGGTCTCGGGGCTGAGGTGATGAGCGGGCAGAAGGCGAGCCCCCGTGAGGCCGAGCAGCGCGCCACCGAAAATGGCGAGGAAGGCGGCGATGCCGGTGGTGATCGACGTCATGCCCGCCCCTCTACCCTAGAGCGCGCGATCCGCGCCGGGTTCGCCCTTGTAGGGCCTGCGGCATCGCGACGGGCCCGGTTTCGACGGCCTGGGGCCCTCGCAGCAACTCCGAACCCTTCCAAGCGAGGCTGGCTTCTCTGCAACGGTCTCATGAAATCCTGCTGTATTTCGTCGAAGCTTCCCGAACGGCATGCGGCGCATCTTCAAAAGACAGGCCATTGTCCTGTAAGGTCAAGCGGCTTCGTTCGCGCACGAGAATCATTCGAGCCGGGACGATGCTGTGGGGATGCGTAAACAGGACAGGAATGGACCCGCGAGCCCCGCCTCGCGCACGGAGTGTCCGTTCGACCTGCTGCCGCAAAGAATGGAGACGAGGGGAAATGAGAGCATCCTGCCTGCATGTCCCGCTTCTGCTTGCGGCCATGGCAGCTCCAGCGGCCGCGGCCGATCTGGCGCCGCAGCCGGTGGAAAATGTCGCCCCTGCGGAAGCCTGGCGTTTCCAGGCCACCCTCTATGGCTGGGCCGCCGGCGTCAGCGGCGATGTCGGCGTTCTGGGGCTGCCGCCCAAGAGCATCGACATCACGCCATGGGACGCCCTCGAGAACCTCCAGGGTGCGGTGATGGGGTCCTTCCTGGCCGAGTATGGCAACTGGATGATCCTGACCGACCTGATGTGGGTCAAGGTCGGCAGCGATGGCCCGATCGGCAGCAATGGCGGCCAGATCGACTTCGTGCAGAAGCAGCTGACGGCCTCGGGGCTGGTCGGCTACCGGCTGCCCCTCGACATACCCAATCTGCAGCTGAGCGCGACGGCGGGCTTCCGCTATCAGCATCTCAATGTCGACCTCGATTTCGATGCCGCCGATCCGCGATTTTCCTTCGATGTGGACCGGACCAAGCAATGGATCGACCCCACCGTCGGCCTGAGCCTGCATTATGATTTCAACGACCGCTGGTTCCTGAACGCGCTCGGCGATATCGGCGGCTTCGACGTTGGCTCCAACCTCACCGCACAGGGTTTCGCCGCTGTCGGCTACAACTGGACCAAGACGATCTCGACCGCACTCGGTTACCGTGTAATCTACACGGACTACGAGAAGGACGGATTCGTCTACGACACCACCCAGCAGGGCGTCTTCACCAGCCTCGGCGTGCATTTCTAGACAGATTTGATCCGCCAAACCGATTTCAGGAAGGGTTCAATCATGTTCTTCGTATCCCGGAATATGCCGGCAGCTTCACGCATGCGGACCGCGGCGCTCGGCGCCGGCTTCGCCGTCGCGGCATCGCTGCTGATGGCCTCCGGCGCCATGGCGCAGTCCGCGACCAAGGTCGGCACGCTGAAATGCGATGTTTCCGGAGGTGTTGGCCTGATCCTGGTCGAAAAGCAGACCATGACCTGCCAGTTCGTCCCCGCTCAGAACGCCGGCCCCACCAACAACTACACCGGCAAGATCGAAACCTTCGGCGTCGCGCTGGGCGGTGTCGAGCAGGGCCACCTGATCTGGGGCGTGATCACCCAGACGAACAATGCGCCCGCGGTCGGCGCCTTGGCCGGCAAGTATGTCGGCGCCAGCGCCGACGCGGCCTTCGGTCCTGGCCTCGGCGCCAATGTTCTCGTCGGCGGCTCGGGCGATGCGTTCGCGCTGCAGCCGATCTCGGTCGAAGGTGAAATCGGCATCAACATCGCCGCCGGCGTGACGCAGCTGACGCTCGTTTCCGCCCCCTGATACGGCCAAACGCTTGGTTGATACGGCGCGCGACAGGGTCGCGCGCCGTTTTGCTTGTGACGCCGGCCGGGGCGATGGCGACCTCGGGCCTCGCGATCGGTAGAAGTCCGAAAGCACGTGACATGAAGCGGCCCCGTGTGGCCCGGTCGACGCTTCACCGAGACAGACGAGCCGTGTAACAGTAGCGTCAGGATGCCGGAATAGAGTGCTGGCGGATCCGGGATGCTTGCGGGGGCTCTGTGTCGTCAGTTGCGTGTTTTCTTTCCAGGGCCGTCCTGCTCCTCGGACTGACACTGAGCCTTGCCGCCTGCGCATCGCGACCCCAAGGGGTGCTGGCGCCCGTCAAGGCCAATACCGCCGCGGCGCAGAAGGTCGACCTGCTGGTGGCCACCACCCGCGCGCCGGCGGCAGAGCCCGGCGTCTATTTCAACGGCGAGCGCGGGCCGGATCTCTCGCTCAGCAATATCGTCGTCTCGATCCCCGACCAGCGCCCGGTCGGCAGCATCCAGTGGCCGAGCCGCGTGCCAGGCGACCCGTCGCGCGATTTCGTCACCACCAAGGTGACGCCAATGCAGCCGGACCAGGCCAAGGCCTGGTTCAAGCGCACCGCCGGCAAGCCGAAGCGGGTGCTGATCTTCGTGCATGGCTTCAACACGCAATTCGCCGACAGCGTCTTCCGCTTCGCGCAGATCGTGCATGACACCGATGCCAATGTCGCGCCGATCCTGTTCTCGTGGCCGTCGCGCGGCAGCGTCTTCGACTATAATTACGACCGCGAAAGCGCCAATTATTCCCGCAGCGAACTGGCCTCGGTCATCCTCGCCGCCGCCAACAGCCCGGCTGTTTCCGACGTCACGATCATGGCCCATTCGATGGGCGGCTGGCTTGCCGTCGAGTCGCTGCGCCAGATCGCGTTGCAGCAGGGGCGCGTGCCCGCCAAGGTCTCGAACCTCATCCTCGCCTCGCCGGATCTCGACATCGACGTCTTCCGCAAGCAGGTGCTGGAGATGGGCCCCAAGCGCCCGCACATAACCCTGTTCGTATCGCAGAACGACCGGGCGCTGCGCCTGTCGCGCCTGCTTTCCGGCCGGATGACGCGGCTCGGCGCCGTCGACATTACGCGCGAACCCTACCTGTCGCAGATGGAATCGGCGACCAACATCACCGTGCTCGATTTGACGGCGCTGCAGAATGGCGACCGGCTCAACCACAGCAAGTTCGCCACCAGCCCGGAGGTCGTGCAGCTGATGGGCGACCGCCTGATCCAGGGTCAATCGGTGACGGATTCGGCTCTCGGCAGCGCGGGCGGCCTCGGCGCCACGACCCTGGGCGCCGGCCAGGTACTCGGTTCTGCCGCGGGCGCCGTCCTGACGGCCCCGATCCTGATCTTCGAGAGCGCCGGGCGGAAATAGGCGTTCTAAGCAGGAGGCGCTCGCACCGGCGCAACGCTCCTGACGGGCGTCCGGGCACACCCTATTTCACCTCTCGCTGAGAAGTCCTTCACGCAACCAATTTGAAAAGCGAGCCCCGCTCATCGGGCGTCATCCCAGCGAAGGCCGGGATCCAGACGCGCAGCACTGGGGTGGCGAGGCTGGCCACCACACTTGCATTGGCTCGTGTCTATGGGCCCCGGCTCCGCCGGGGCGACGAGCCTTCGTGGAAGCTTCCTGCATGGCTGCGCTAGCAGGGCGCCACACATCCCCGAGCAGGATGGAGACGATACAATTTCCGACGGGAGCCCCCCAAAACGCAAAAGGCCGCGGAATACCGCGGCCTCCTGCAATTCGTCGTCCTGACGGGCGTCAGGCGGCCGTGACAGCCGGCGTCGCGGCGACGGGGGGCTTCGGCGCCGGCTCGCCTTCCTTGCCGCGATAGAAGGTCACGTACAGCGTCGGCAGGAACACCAGCGTCAGCAGGGTTGCCACCAGCAGGCCGCCCATGATGGCGAAGGCCATCGGGCCCCAGAAGATCGTCGCCGCGATCGGGATCATGCCGAGGACGGTCGAGATCGCCGTCAGCATGATCGGCCGGAAACGCGAGACCGTTGCTTCCAGCACCGCATCCCAGATCGACAGGCCGCGCGCCCGTTCCGCCTCGATCTGCTCGATCAGGATCACCGCATTCTTGGCGATCAGGCCGAGCAGCGAGAGAATGCCGAGGATGGCGACGAAGCCGAGCGGCCTGTTGAACAGGAACAGGGCGCCGACCACGCCGATCAGGCCCATCGGCACGACGCAGAGCACGATGAACAGCCGGCCAAAACTCTGCAACTGCGCCATCAGGAACGAGACCATCAGGAACAGCATGATCGGCACGACCGCCATCACGGATTGCAGCGACTGCGCGCTCTCCTCGACGACACCGCCGACGGCGATGTTGTAGCCGGGCGGCAAGGTGGCCTGCAGCGCCTCGACGGAATCCGTCAGCTCGGCCACGACCGCCTCGGGCGACCCGCCCGGGCGAACATCCGACTGCACGGTCAGCGTGGGGACGCGGTCCCGGCGCCAGATCAGCGGATATTCCTGCCCGTAATCGAACGTAGCGAACTGGCTGAGCGGCACCGTGCGGCCGTTCGGCAGCGGCACCTGCAGCGTCTGCAAATTGGCGAGCGAGACACGCTGCTCGTCGGTAGCGCGCGCGATGACATCGACGAGGTAGATGTCGTCGCGAACCTGGGTGACCGTGGTTCCGGTCACCACCGCGTTCAGCGCGGAAGCCAGCGCCTGCGAGCTGAGCCCGAGCAGGCGCGCCTGGTCCTGGTCGATCTTGACGCGCACCATGCGCGCCGGCTCCATCCAGTCGAAGTTGACACGCTTGGTGTCGGGATTGGCCGAGACGATCTGGGCGAGGCGCATCGAGATATCGCGCACCTGGTCGACGTCCGGGCCGCTGACGCGATACTGCACCGGCCAGCCGACCGGGGGGCCGAGCTCGAGCGGGGCGACGCGCGAAACCGAGTCCGGGAACTGTTCCGCGAGCTTGGTCTCGAGACGCTCTTCCAGCCGCAGCCGCGCGTCGACGTCCTTGGCGATGACCACCGCCTGAGCGAAGAACTCGTTCGGCAGCTCGACATTGAGCGGCAGGTAGAAGCGGATGGCGCCACGGCCGATATAAGTGCTCCAGCGCTCGACGTCCGGGTCGTCCTTCATGATGGCGTCGAACCGGGCCGAGACGTCGCCGCTCTGATAGATCGACGTGTTCTGCGGCAGGCGCAGGTCGACCATCAGTTCGGTGCGGTCGGATGCCGGGAAGAACTGCCGCGGCACGTGAGGCAGCAGCAGAAGCGCGCCGACGAAGCAGGCGAGCGTCAGGCCGATCGTGATCCAGCGCATCCGCATCGCGGTGAGCAGGATCGAGCGGAAGACCCGCACGATGATGCTGACCTTGTTGGGATCGGGCTTGTCCTTCGGCGCCTTGAGCAGGACAGCGCCGATCAGCGGCGAGAAGATCACCGCGCCGAGCCAGGACACGACCAGCGCGATGCCGACGACGGCGAAAATCGAGAAGGTGTATTCGCCGGCGGAGGAACGCGCGAAGCCGATCGGCACGAAGCCGGCAGCGGTGACCAGCGTTCCGGTCAGCATGGCAAGGGCCAGCGTGCGGAACGTGTTCGCCGCCGCATCCTCCTTGGTCTCGCCGGCCGCCAGCCTCGATGTCATCGAGTCGACGGTCGTCATCGCGTCATCGACCAGCAGGCTGAGCGCGATGATCAGCGCGCCGAGCGAAATGCGCTGCAGGTCGATGCCGACGATGTTCATGACGGCGAACACCATGGCGAGCGAAATCGGGATCGCCAGCGCCACCACCGTGCCGGCACGGATGCCGAGGCTGACAAAACTCACCACCGCGATGATGGCGATCGCCTGCCAGAGCGAGGTGGTGAAATCGCCGATCGCCTCGTCGACGACGACGGCCTGGTCAGCCACCAGCGACGGCTGGACGCCGAGCGGCAGGTTTGTCGTGATCTCGGCCATCACGGTGCGGATGTTCTTGCCGAGCGCCAGGATATCGCCGCCATCGCGCATGGCGATGCCGAGGCCGATCGCCGGCTTGCCGTCGACGCGGAACTGCGGCTGCGGCGGGCTGGCATAGCCGCGCCGGACTTCGGCGATGTCGCGCAGGCGGATGAGCCGCCCATTCGAGACGACGTTGAGATCGAGCAGGTCCTGCTCGTTCTGGAAGGCGCCGGAAACGCGCAGCGAAATTCGCTCCTCGCCCGTCTCGAGCACGCCAGCGGGGCTGACGACGTTCTGCGCCCGCAGCGCATTCAGAAGCGCCTGACGGTCGATGCCCATGCCCGCGAGCTGCTTGGTCGAGAATTCGACGTAGATCTTCTCGTCCTGCGCGCCGATGATCTCGATCTGCGAGACATCCGGCACCTGCAGCAGGCGGGAGCGGGCCGCCTCGACATAGTCGCGCAGTTCGCGATGCGAGAAGCCATCGGCGGTAAAGCCGTAGATGATGCCGAAGGTGTCGCCGAAGCTGTCATTGAAGAACGGGCCGAGCACGCCGGAGGGCAAGGTCTGGCGGATGTCGCCAATGCCCTTGCGCACCTCGTACCAGACGTCGGGGACCTCGGCGGAGGTCACTTCCTGGCGCAGATTGACGAACAACGTCGTGCTGCCGGCGCTGGTCGACGAGCGGACGTCGTCGACCTCGGGGATTTCCTGGATCTTGCGTTCGAGCCGCTCGGTGACCTGGTTGAGCGTGTCCTCGATCGTCGCGCCGGGCCAGACCGCATGCACGATCATCGTCTTGATGGTGATCGGCGGGTCTTCGTTGCGGCCAAGGCTGATGAAGGAGGCGATGCCCGCCACCATCACCGCGATCATCCAGTAGACGATGAAGGAGCGATGGTTGAGCGACCAGGCAGAGAGGTTGAAGCCGCTCATTTGGCGGCCCCGAGCAGACGGACCTTCTGGCCCGGATGAAGCGCCTGGACGCCGGCCGTGACGACGATGTCTCCCGTATCGATGCCGCTGGAGACAATCACGGTCGCCGGATCGTGCCGGACGATCTCGATATTGCGCAGCGAAACGGTCGAGGCGACGGGGTCGACCACCCACACGGCCGGGTTCTGCTCGGCGGTCGTCAGCGCGCTCGCGGGAAGTGAAATCACGGGCACGGAATCCATAACCATGGTGCCGGTCACCGTCGAACCGAGGCGGAGGCCGGCGGGCGGGTTGTCGAGACCGACGCGGACGGGGAAATTACGGGTCTGCGCATTGGCCTGGGGCGCGATTTCGCGGACGCGGCCGACGGCCGAGACGGTGGGATCGTCGGTGAGGCGGACGCTGACCACCGGATCGCTCGGCGCCGTGCGCAGCATCTGGGCCGGCACGTCGAAGACGGCGTCGCGGCCATCCTGGCGCGCAAGCTGGACGATCATCTGCCCGGCCTGGACCACTTCGCCGGGCTCGGCGCCGCGAGCGGTGATCGTGCCGGAAACGTCGGCCTTCAGCTCGGTGAAGGCGACGCGATCACTGGCGATCTCGAGCTGGGCTTCGGTATTGTCGACCTGCGCCTGCGCGGTCTGCAGCGCCTGCTGCGCCTGGTCGAAATTCGCGCGGGTGGTGAAGCCGTTGCGGAGCAGATGCTCCTGGCGGCCAAAGGCGTTGCGCGCCTGGACCAGCTGGGCCTCGGCGGCGACGTTCGCCGCCTGCGCCGAGCGCAGCGCGTTCAGCTCGTTGACGGGATCCAGCCGGGCCAGAACCTGGCCGGCCTCGACACGGTCGCCGACATTCACCGGCCGCTCGATCATCCGGCCGCCGATGCGGAAGGCCATCGCGGCTTCGTTCTGCGCCTCGATCTGGCCGGTGAGGACCACCTTCTCGCCGGCCTTCTCGCGCGTGGCGATGACGGTTCTGACGGGACGAATTTCCGGAGCCTGGGTTTCGGCTTCCCTCTGGCAGGCCGCCAGAACGGGGGCCGCGACAAACAGGACAGCGGCGACGCGCATCAAGCCACGCACGCTCTTCCGACGATCGGCCGGTTTCGTCACGAGATACCCCCAAACCAAAAATGCCCGGGGATCCTGGCTCGGGCGAAATCGCACCTCGCAGCCACGCTTCACCCCGGAACCGACACGCCATCTGGCGCAAGATAAACTCTTGTCTGGAACGAGACCCGGAAGCAGTCAAGAGCGGAGCTCGACCTGCCACCGAGGCCCCTACCGGACCGCTCGCAGCCAGACACACGCGGCGGAACCTAGCGGCTCCGACCGGCAAAGGCATGAGCCCCGCGTCCCGGCCCTGTGCCGCGCATCCCAAACACCATCCCGATGGATGCAGCGCAACAGAGCGAACGGTTCACGCCGCCCAACGCTGTGACTTAGGCGCGGAGCCGCCGGAGCAGCTCGCCGAAATCCGTGCTCGCATCGCCGCTGCCGCTCATCCGCCGGATGGCGGACGCAATCGGCGCGCCGACGGCGGCGGCAAGGCGCGCTTCGCTGGGGCTGTGGCCGAATTCCTGCTTGAAGGCGCGGCTGAATCCCGACGCATCGCTGAAGCCCAGGCCCTCGGCGATCTGGATGATCGGGGTCTTGTTGGCGGGATCGGACAGGGCGGCATGGGCGGCCAGCAGGCGCTGCCGATGGACATAGCGAGCCACGCCGCCGAAGGGCTCGAACATCCGGTAGAGCCTGGAACGCGACACGCCGAGCGCCTGGCCGAGCTTGTCCGGCCCAAAGGTGACCGAGCGCAGGTTCTGCCCGACGATCACCCGCGCCCGCTCCATCAAGGTGGCGACGATCGCGTCCTGGGCGATCTCGATCCGGTCCAGCGACGGGCGGACGCAGGCTGCGATCATGGCGCGCGTCGCCTCGACCACGTTGGGCAGATCCTCGACCGCCACATCGGGCAATCGCTTTTCGAGACTGAGGAAATAGTCGCCAAGCAGGGCGCCGATCCCCCGATCCGCCACCGTATCGATCGCATGGTCGATGCCGCCCAGATTGCCGCCGAAGAGTTCCCGCGGCGCATAAAGCGTCAGCACGCTGGTATCCTTGGCGACGCCGTCGAAGGGCCTGCCCAGCGAGCGGAAGAAGAGCTGCCGGGGCTCGCCCGGACTGCCCGGCAAGGACGGCCCCGTGCCGTCATTCACCAGCACAAAGCACCAATGGTCGAGCGGGTTTTTCTTGACGTGCTGCCAGACGCGCGTCTGCCCGTCGGCCGGCAGGCGGGCCCGCGTCAGAGCGAAGCCGCCGACATCCCAGACGCGCTGTTCGGCGTCGAATCCGCCGTCGCGGTCGCCGGCAAGATCGAGATCGATGACCGGCGACATCAGGGCGCGCCACGCCTCGAACTGGCTGCGGACAGGCAGGGAACGGGTGCTGAAATTGAACGGCTCGATCCGCGTTGCGGGAGCTTCCAGGGGGACCGCCGACAGCGGTTCGGGAGCACTCTTCATCGCAGCCGTCGTTTCCGGGCCATGCGGACACCCCGCCGTTTGGGCTTTTGACTACCATTATAGGTTGCGCATGACAATGTTGTGGGCAATTATCGCAGTGCAGCATTACCCTTGGGGAAAGCGGGACAATTGTTTCCGTGATTTCCGCGTCCAGACCTGTCTCGGCGAGGCCCGATGTCCCGTGCACCGAAAAGCCCGAAGCGCTCCGCTTCCGCCCCTCTTCTGGTCGACCTCGCGCTGCAGGGTGGCGGTTCGCACGGCGCCTTCACCTGGGGCGTGCTGGAGCGCCTGCTCGAGGAACCCTCGCTGAAGATCGACGGCATTTCCGGGACATCGGCGGGTGCGATGAACGCCGCGGTACTGGCGGATGGCTATGCCGCCGGGGGCGCCGAAGGCGCGAAAGCCGCGCTCGAAGCCTTCTGGCGCGCCGTTTCGAAGTCGGCGCGCTTCAGCCCGTTCCAGCGCAGTCCGATCGACGTGCTGCTCGGCCGCTGGTCGCTCGACCATTCGCCCGCCTATGTCGCCGTCGACCTGATGTCGCGCGTCTTCTCGCCTTATGATCTGAACCCGAGCGGCAAGAACCCGCTGCAGGCCCTGCTCGTCGAGAGCATCGACTTCGAGCGGCTGGCGCGCTCGCCGGTCCGCCTGTTCATCACCGCCACCAATGTCTATACCGGGCGCGGCCGCATCTTCCGCAATCCCGAGATCACCGCCGACGTCCTGCTCGCCTCCGCCTGCCTGCCGACCATGTTCCAGGCCGTGGAGATCGACGGCGTCCCCTATTGGGACGGCGGCTATGCCGGCAACCCGACGATCACGCCGCTGGTGCGCGAAAGCGACGCCAGCGACACGATCCTGGTGCAGATCAATCCGCGCGAGAGGCTGGAAACGCCCAAGACGGCGCCAGAGATCATGAACCGTCTCAACGAGATCTCGTTCAACTCGCCGCTGATGAAGGAACTGCGCATGATCGCCCTGCTGCGCCAGGTTGCCGATCCCGGCAATGGCGAAGGCGCGCGCTGGGCCGGCATGCGGACGCACCGGATCATGACCGAGATGATGGTCGATCTCAGCGCCTCGTCGAAGCTGAATGCCGAATGGGCGTTCCTGTCGATGCTGCGCGCCGAAGGACATCGCGCCGCCAGCGCCTTTCTCGACGAGCATGGCGACGATCTCGGCCAGCGCTCGACCGCCGATCTCGACGTGCTGCTCGGGGAGTGCTGAGCGATGGGACTGCTTGGCATCCTTCTCGGCCTCGGCCTGCTGATCTGGCTGGCCTTCCGGGGCTGGAGCATCCTGCTGCTGGCGCCGATCGCCGCCTTGATCGCGGCGCTCTTTTCCGGGGAGCCGTTGCTGGCGCACTGGACACAGACCTTCATGGCGAGCGCCGCACAGTTCCTGGCGCAGTTCTTCCCGATCTTCCTGCTCGGCGCGCTGTTCGGCAAGCTGATGGAAGACAGCGGCTCCGTCACGGCAATCGCCAACACCATGGTCGAAAGGCTTGGCGAGCGGCGGGCGATCCTCGCGGTCGTATTGGCCGGCGCGCTCGTCACCTATGGCGGCGTCAGCCTGTTCGTCGCCTTCTTCGTGCTGGCGCCGATGGCGATCGCGCTGTTCCGGCGCGCCGCCATTCCGCGTCGCCTGATGCCGGCCGCCATCGCGCTCGGCACCTCGACCTTCACCATGTCCGCCCTGCCCGGCACGCCGGCGATCCAGAACGCCATCCCGATGCCGTTCTTCGGCACGACGCCCTTCGCCGCCCCCGGCCTCGGCATCATCGCCTCGGCGATCATGCTCGCCTTCGGCCTCTGGTGGCTCTCGCGCGCAGAGGCCCGGGCCCGCCGCGCGGGCGAGGGTTTTGGCGACATGCCGGAACCGGTGATGGACGAGGCGCTGATCCGCGAGCGGGCGACCGTCGCGCATGAGTTCGACCCGGCCGAGATCCACCATGGCGTTCCGAGCCCGAGCGCGCCGCCGATCTGGATCGCCGCCCTCCCGCTGGTGGTGGTGATCGTCGTCAACCTCGTCATGAGTTTCGTCGTGCTGCCCCGCCTCGACACGGCCTATCTCGCCGAACCGGCCTGGGGCTCCACCTCGATCACCGCGGTCGGCGGCGTCTGGTCGGTGATCGTGGCGCTGACCGCCGCCATCCTGACCCTGCTCGCCGTCAGCGGCCGTCGCCTGCCGACCCTGCGGGCCACCATCGACGCCGGAGCGAATGCGTCGGTCCTGCCGGCCTTCAGCGTCGCCAGCCTGGTCGGCTTCGGCGCCGTCGTCGCCGCCGTGCCGGCCTTCGAGCTGGTGCGCGACTGGGTGCTTTCGATCGATGGCGGCCCGCTGGTCTCGCTGGCGATCGCCACTAACATCCTATCGGCGCTGACCGGCTCGGCTTCCGGCGGCCTCACCATCGCGCTCGACGCGCTGGGCGGCACCTATATGAAGCTCGCCGCCGAACAGGGCATCGACCCGGCCCTGCTGCACCGCGTCGCCGTGATCGGCGCCGGCACGCTCGACAGCCTGCCGCATAACGGCGCGGTGGTGACCTTGCTCGCCGTCTGCGGCTCGACGCATGGCAAAAGCTATTTCGATATCGTCATGGTTGGTATCGTCGGTGCATTAATCGCTCTGGCGGCAGTGATTCTGCTCGGCTCCGCTTTCGGATCCTTCTGATACCCGTCAAAGATCGACCCGGGGGCCCGCGGAGGCTCGGCAGAACAGGTACAGACTGACGTGACGACCGTAGCAGTTCCCGGATTCCTGAGCCTGACGATCGCGATCGTCGTCTTCTTCGTCGGCACGGGCCTCAATCGCTGGATCGCACCGCTGCGGCGCTGGAACATACCGGAGGCGGTGACCGGCGGCCTTCTGGCGGCGCTTGCCACGCTGGTCGCCTATCGGGTTTTCGACACCAGCATCGCCTTCGATCTCGCCGCGCGCGACATGCTGCTGCTTTATTTCTTCACCGGGATCGGCCTCAACGCCCGGTTGGACGACCTGCTCTCCGGCGGCAAACCGCTGCTGGTTCTGCTGGCGCTGACGCTGATCTTCCTGGTCATCCAGAACCTGATCGCCGCCGGCAGCGTCGCGCTGCTCGGCCTTCCGGATGGCATCACCGTGCTGCTCGGCTCGGCCTCGCTGATCGGCGGCCACGGCACGACGATCGCCTGGGCGCCGATGATCGCCAAGCAGTTCGGCCTGCAGAATGCGATGGAAGTCGGCATCGCCGCGGCCACGCTGGGCCTCGTCGTCGCCAGCCTTGTCGGCGGCCCCGTCGCCAAGCTGCTGATCGCCCGTTACCACCTGAGCGGCCCCACCGGCAGCAAGCCGATGGTCGGCCTGCCGAAGAGCGCAGAGCAACCCGGCAAGGACGAGATCAGCCACATCAGCCTGCTGCGCACCATCCTGGTGCTGAACGTCGCGGTGCTGATCGGCTTCACGCTGGACGAGATCTTCACCGAGCTCGGCATCCGCCTGCCGCTCTTCGTCGCCTGCCTGCTGGTGGCAATCGTCCTGACCAACACCATTCCGCGCGTGCTGCCTCAAGTCGCCTGGCCGACGCGAACCCGCGCGCTGGCGCTGATTTCCGACCTGTCGCTGAACATCTTCCTGGCCATGTCGCTGATGAGCATGCAGCTCTGGACGCTGGGCGACCTCGGCCCGTCGCTGGTGCTCGTGCTCGGCATCCAGACGATCGCCGCCGTGCTCTACATGCTGTTCGTCGTCTTCCCGGCCATGGGCGGCAATTACGAAGCGGCGGTTCTTTCGGCCGGCTTCAGCGGCATCAGCCTCGGCGCCACGCCGACGGCGATCGCCAACATGACGGCCGTCACCAAGGTGCATGGCGCGGCGCCGATGGCCTTCATCATCCTGCCGCTGGTCTCGGCGTTCTTCATCGACATCGCCAATGCCTTCGTGATCGGCTTCTTCCTGCGCTGACAGCGCACTATCCCGGGCCGATCGCCGGAGTGAGACGATCGGCCCGTGTCGCCGCTACGGCGGCGACACGGTTCCTTGATCCGGCCTCGGCGGCATCAGAGCCTCGATCCGCTCGACCACGTAGGGAAAGAACGGATTCGACGAAATCCGCATCAGCGTATCCAGACCGACGATCAACGTCCCGCGTTCGCCGCGCGAGGCGATGTCCCCGAGATGAATGCCAAAATCATCCGCAGGGTCGGGATTGGTCCCGTAGAGCCCGTCCTCGACGGGAAACGGCAACGCGACATGCGACAGCGAGTAGATGTCGGGGGGATAGACGAGATTGAGCGCCTGCTTCTGCTGCACCGTCTGGCCGGGCTCCATGACCCGCGCCTCGACCAGATCGCCATCGGGCGCCGCGTTGGTGATCACATCCATCCGGTAGCGGCGCGGCGCCGCCGGCAGGATACGCTCGACCGCCGTCTCAGCGGCCGGGCTCAGCAGCGGCCCGAGATCGGCGTTTCGATTGATGTCGAACAAGACCAGCTCGCTGCCGTTCTCGGGCAGATTCCCATAGAGCATGGACACGACGGCGGGCGCGCTGACGGTAAAATCGACGATCGACTGGAAGGTCAGCACCGGCGCCAGATCGGCGAGCCGGTTGTCGCGAGCGAGCCGGGTAATCCGATCCTGCAGGGCCGCGGTCAACTCGTAGGACTGGCGAGCCGCGTTGACGGGAAACGAATTGTATTTGAACGGATTGAATTCCGGCATCAGACCCAGCCAGGCCGTCTTGGCGAAGGCAGGGAAGATGGACGGTAGACCGGCGAGGCCGGCGAAGCGGGCGAAGCGCGTGACACCGACCATCGGCGAGAACAGCACCAGTTGGTCCGGCCGGGCAAGGGCCGGATTGTCGAGCGCATCCAGCGCATAGAGCAGTGCCAGCGCGCCGCCATTCGAATAGCCAACGAGATGCAGCGGCTTCTCACCGCCGGCCAGTCGCCGCGCCTCGCGCACCGCGAGGCGGGTCGCCGCCAGCCACTGTTCCCAATGAACGGTCGTCAGCCCGGCCGGAACCGTTCCGTGCCCGGGTACGCGCAAGCCAACCGCGACGAAGCCCTTATCCCGGTAGAGCTTCGCGATATGGCGAAGGCTGTAGGGGGAATCGGTCAATCCGTGCAGCAGCACCACCGCGCCGACTGGTGGCCCCTCCGGCGTCAATATGAAGGACCGGTTCCAGTCCGTCTGGAAGTGTGGCGGATAGAGCGGGCTGCCGTCAAAATAGCGATTGGCCCGGAGCTGCTGGGCCGGCTTCAGCTTGTCCGTCACATGGGTCCGAACGTCCTCGAACGCCGCCTGCTCTGCCTTGAGATAATCCTCCCAGGTGGCCCCATCCAGTTGCTTCACCGAGAGTTCATGCGGCGCATGTTTGTGCCAGAGCTGCAAGGGCGGGCCGCGCAGCACATCGACGACCCGGGCGGCGAGCAGCGTCAGCGCGATCACGACAAGGATGACCGTTGCGCGCTTTAGATAGCGCAGAAACCGGCGGGTCATGGAGCGGGATGTCTCCGAGAAAGGCAGCATCGAGATGACGTCCGCATGGCAGCGCGGCAATGCGGGCGGTCCATCTTCAATGAGCGACAATCAAGACCGACGCAACCACGGATCGCAGTGCGCCGACCCGCCGGGACAGAGTGTTTTCCGTTGCCGATAGTCCCGCCTAGTAGTCGACCGCGTCGCGGATGATCGGGCAGGTCATGCAATGGCCGCCGCCCCGGCCGCGGCCGAGTTCGGCGCCGGTGATGGTGACGACCTCGATGCCTTCCTTGCGCAGCAGCGTATTGGTGTAGGTGTTGCGGTCATAGGCGAAGACGACGCCGGGCGAGGCGCAGACGAGGTTGGCGCCGGAATCCCATTGCGTGCGCTCGCGCATATAGGCGTTGCCGCCGGTCTCGACCACGCGCATTTTCTTCAGGCCGAGAGAGTCCCGCACCGTCTCGACGAAAGTACCCTTGTCCTTGGAAAGCTCGAGGCCGCCCTTGCCCTCCGGCCGATACGAAAAGGCCTCGATGCCATTGACGATATCGGGATACAGCAGCACGCAATCGCGGTCGGCGAAGGTGAAGACGGTATCGAGATGCATGGCCGCACGCAGCTTCGGCATGGCGGCGACGATGACACGCTCGGCGGCGCCCTTGTCGAAGAGGGCCTGCGCGACCTGGCTGATCGCCTGGCGCGAGGTGCGCTCGCTCATGCCGATCAGCACATTGCCCTTGCCGATCGGCATGACGTCGCCGCCCTCGAAGGTGGCGAGGCCGTGGTCCTCGGTCGGATCGCCCCACCACACATTCACCTTGCCGGCGAAGTCCGGATGGAATTTGTAGATCGCAGTGGTGAGGATCGGCTCCTCGTGCCGCGCCGGCCAATAGAGCGCGTTCAGCGTCACGCCGCCATAGATCCAGCAGCTGGTGTCACGGGTATAGAGCGTGTTCGGCAGCGGCGGCAGGAGATATTCATTGGCGCCGGCCGCGTCGCGCACGAGCGCCATCATCTCGCCGCCCAGCGTCTCCGGGAATTCCTCGGTCGATAGCCCGCCGATCAGCGTCTCGGCCAACGCGCGCGGCGCCAGTCCTTCGAGATAGGAGCGCACCTCGTCGACGAGGCCGAGACCGACCTGGTTCGGCACGACCTGGTTGTCGAGGATCCATTTCTTCGCCTCGGGAATCGCGACCGTCTCGGCGAGCAGATTGTGCATCTCCAACACTTCGACGCCGCGATCGCGCATCTTGGTCATGAAGTCGAAGTGGTCGCGCTTGGCATTGTCGACCCACAGCACATCGTCGAACAGCAGGTCGTCGCAATTGCTGGGCGTCAGGCGCTGATGCGCGCGGCCGGGGGCGCAGACCAGCACCTTGCGAAGCTGGCCGACTTCCGAATGGACACCGAACGGGGTTTCATTCGCCATGATGTGACTGCCTTTCCATTCAGGGTGTGATGGTGCCGCTCAGCAGGCCGTAGGCGCCGATCAGGCCGGCAACCAGGGTGACGGCGAAGACGATGAGCTCGGTGGAGGTAAACAGCCGCGCGTTCTGCTCGCGGCGGGCCCAGACGTAGAGAATGGTGCCGGGCACGAAGAGGACGGCGACAAGCAGCACATATTTGAGGCCCGCGGCCACGAACATGACCAGCGTGTAGAAGACGGCGATCCAGGCGAATATCTGGTCGCGGCGACGCTCCTCCGGAGTGGTCTCATAGCCTTCGCCGCGGCGCGCCAGCAGCACGCCATAGCCTGCCACAAGCAGATAGGGCAGCAGCGCCGTGACGCTGGTCATGTCGAGCATGAAGTTGAAGGCGTCGCGCGACCAGTAGGTCGAGATGACGAACAGCGACACGACGATGTTGGTCAGCCACAGCGCGTTAGCGGGAACGCGGTTGCCGTTCTGGGCGGCGAAGAGTTTTGGCATGTCCTTCGATTTGGCCGCGGCGAACAGCACCTCGGCGCAGATCAGCGACCAAGCGAGATAGGCGCCCAGCACCGAGATCAGGACGCCGATCGAAATGAACACCGCGCCCCAATGGCCGACCACCAGTTCCAGCGCCCCGGCCAGCGACGGGTTGCTGACGCCGGCGATCGCGGCGCGCGGCTGGGTGGCATAGGGCAGCAAGGTAATGGCCACCATCAGGCCGGTCACGCCGACGAAGCCCAGAATCGTCGCGGTGCCGACATCGGCGCGGGTCTTGGCGAAGCGCGAATAGACGCTGGCGCCTTCGATGCCGAGGAAGACGAACACGGTGATCAGCATGGTGTCGCGCACCTGGGCGACCAGCGTCTTCTCCGGCATGCCGACGCCGCCGAAGAAGTTCTCAGCGAACTGGTGGTAGTTGAAGGCAAACAGGAAGGCGAGGATCGCGACAAGAATCGGCACGATCTTCGCTACGGTCACGACCGTGTTGATGAAGGCCGCCTGCTCAACGCCGCGCAGGATCATGAAATGGAACAGCCAGATGCCGGCGAGCGACACGATGATCGCCGTCGGCGAACTGCCGTCGCCGAAGATTTCCGGAAAGAAGCGGCCCAGGGTCGAGCCGATCAGCACCCAGTAGAAGACGTTGCCGAGGCAGCTGCCGAGCCAATAGCCGAAGGCCGACAGGAAGCCCATATAATCGCCAAAGCCTGCCTTGGCATAAGCAAACACGCCGGAATCAATATCCGGCCGCTTCTCGGCCAGGGCCTGGAACACCCGCGCCAGCATGTACATGCCGGTGCCCGCGATGGCCCAGGCGATGATCGCGCCGAACGGTCCGGTCGCCGCGCCAAAGCGCCCCGGCAGGTTGAAGATGCCCGCCCCGACCATGGAGCCGACGACCATGGCGGTCAACGCCCCGAGAGACAACTTTCCAGCCGTCGTCGACGCCATCGTCTTCCCTCCCCGGTTTCCAAGACGTAGAGACTTTATGCCCGCTTCCCGACAGGGAGGCATGAGCGAGGAATCCCAAGTCTAGCCGTGCCGTTCCATTCTTCCGGCATCTTGTGATTACGCTAGGGAATATACCTGCCGCGACCGTCCGACAATGGCGGCGCCCAAGTGATGGCCAGCGGAATGCCATGCCCGCCTTGGAATCCCGAAGTAAAGAGACGCAGGACGCAGGCCAGAAGTCTCTGGGATCGCGCTGCGCCATGGCGTGAAAATTGCTTCGGATATCCCGCAGCCCGCTTGAACGTCCCGCCTGGCTGCGGCGCATCCCAGCCCGGAATTTGCATGCCCTTCGATCTCGTCCTGCGCAACGCCCGCCTGCCCGAACGCGGTCCGGAACCCGTCGATATCGGCGTTCTCGAAGGCAGGATCGCGGCGATCGGGGCCCGCCTCGGCCCGGCCCTGCGGAGCGAGGATGCGCAGGGACGGCTGGTCCTGCCTGGCTTCGTCGACAGCCACATCCATCTCGACAAGTCCTGCATCCTCGATCGCTGCACAGCGGAAGGAGCGCTCTCGGAGGCGATCGCCGAAGTGGCGCGGCTGAAGCGCGACTTCAGCGAAGACGACGTCTATGCCCGCGCCGAGGCGACGCTGGTGAAGGCGATCCTGCAGGGCACGATGCGGATCCGCACCCATGTCGAGATCGACCCGCGCATCGGCCTTCGCTCGTTCAAGGCGTTGAAGCGGCTGCAGCGCGACTATGCCTGGGCGGTCGATCTCGAACTCTGCGTCTTTCCGCAGGAAGGGCTGCTGAACGATCCCGGCACCGAGGAACTGCTTGTCGAAGCTTGCAAAGGGGGAGCGGAACTGATCGGCGGCTGCCCCTATACCGACAGCGATCCGGTCGCCCATGTCGACCGGATCTTCGCGATCGCCGGCCGCTTCGACCTCGATATCGACTTCCACCTCGATTTCGACCTCGACCCGAGCTGGATGCATCTCGACGCGGTCATTGCCGCCACGGAGCGGACGGGCTGGGCAGGCCGCGTCGCCGTCGGCCATGTGACCAAGCTTTCCGCACTGCCGCCGGACGCGCTGACCGCCATCGGCAACCGGCTCGCGGCGGCCGGCATCGCCGTCACCGTGTTGCCGGCTACCGATCTGTTCCTGATGGGGCGAAAGCAGGATCACAACGTGCCGCGCGGCGTCGCCCCGGCGCATCGGCTGGCCGAGCTCGGCGTCACCTGCTCGCTCGCCACCAACAACGTCCTGAACCCATTCACACCCTTTGGCGACGGCTCGCTGAACCGCATCGCCAATCTCTATGCCAATGTCGCGCAGCTCGGCCGCAAGGCGGAGATGCTCTGCTGCCTCGACATGGTGACGGCGAGCGCGGCCCGGCTGATGCGCTGCGCCGATTACGGCATCGACATCGGCAAGGCCGCCGATTTCGTCATCATGGATGCGACCGACTCCGCCTACGCGGTCGCCGAGATCGCGCAGCCGCTGATGGGCTTCAAGCGCGGCATCCAGACGTTCGAGCGCGCCGCCGCCCGCCTGATCCGTCCCTGACGATCTCCATCCAACGCCCGGCCGCATTGACAAGGCCGGCGGGGTCCTGTCCGATCCGCTCCGGATTGGACAGAGAGGCTGGCGTGGTCGGAGAAGTGCGTCTGGGAACAATGGCGACCGTGGCGATGGTCGTCGTGCTGGCGAGCCTCGGACTGGTCGATGCCCTCGACCGCTTCGGCGCATGGCCGGTGCTGCCGGCGCTGTTTCCGCTCGTGCCGCTGGCCATCGCCGCCGCCGTCGCGATCGCCATGCGGTCGCTCGATTTCAACGACATCCTGCGTGGCGGCAACATCCAGTCTTCCAGCATGGGCTGGGCGCTGGGCGGCGCGGCTCTTTCCACCGTAGTGCTGGTCGCAAGCCCCGTCGCGACCGCGCTGGGCGGCGGACGCGGC
This sequence comes from Kaistia sp. UC242_56, assembly GCF_044452255.1. Lineage (NCBI taxonomy): Bacteria > Pseudomonadati > Pseudomonadota > Alphaproteobacteria > Hyphomicrobiales > Kaistiaceae > Kaistia > Kaistia sp. UC242_56. The sequence continues at coordinate 979,477 of NZ_JBIOAN010000002.1, read as the reverse complement.
GTGGTGCTGATCGCCGCCTTCGTCGTCGGCCTTGCGCTCGCGAGCCTGGTCGTCGCGCCCGCCATGCGATCGGCGCGGACCACGACGCTGGCCGAGGCGATCGGCCTGCGGTTCGGCGCTCCGACGCGCACCATCGCGGCCGTCGCCGTCGTGCTGACGTTGCTGCCGCTGCTCGCCGCCGAGACTGCGCTGGCCGGCACCGTCGCGGCGCGCATGCTCGGCCTGTCGCCGCGGCTCGCCGAAGACATCATCCTGGGCCTTGCGGCCATCGCCTGTATCGCCGGCGGCCTGCGCGCGGCGATCGCGCTCGCCGCCGTGCTCGGCCCGGTGGTGGCGCTCTCCTATCTGGTGCCCGTGGCGGCCGTGTCGCTGGGCGAAACCTGGCTGCCCATGCCCTGGATCGGGCTGGTCGAACCGGACACGCTGACGACGGCCACCCGGATCCCTGACGTCGTCATCCTCGCCTTTTCGGTTTCGCTGGTGGCCGGCGTCGCGGTGATGCCCACCCTGCTCTTCCCGGCCTGGACGACCGCCAGACGACCTCCGGCCCGCCGGCATGTGCTTTGGGGCGTCGCCTTCGCGGCCATCATTCTGCTGGCGGCGCCGAGCTATGCCGTCTATGGCCGCCTCGCCGGCATCGACGCGGCGAGCGATCCGCTCGGCCTCGTCGTCAGCTTCCCCGATCGCGTCGGTCTTTCCGCCATGCCGGCCGTGCTGCTGATCGGCGGGCTCATATCGGCCGCGCTGATCACCATCGCCATGGCGCTGGCGACCGCCGCGACGACGCTGGGCCACGACCTCTATGGCGGGTTCATCGAGCGCCGGGCGCCGGCCGGACGGCGGATCTTCATCACCCGCCTCGGCATGATCCTCCTCGGGCTGGCGATCCTCGGCCTCAACCGCCTATCGATCGGCAGCGTCGCCATGCTGGCCGGCCTGTCTTTGTCGATCGCGGCCGCCAGCCTCGCGCCGGTCCTGCTGCTCGGCTGGCGCCTGCCCGCCACGTCCCCGGCCGCGACTTTCGCTGCCATCGCGGTCGGGCTGTGGCTGACGGTCGCCAACGTGCTTCTCGCCCGCTTCGCGCCCGAATTTTCCAGCGCCTATCTCGGCATGGGCACGGTCACGCCGACCGTACTGGGCCCGACCGGCTGGTTCGGCCTGCCGGTCGGGCTTTCCGGACTGATCGGGCTTTGCTGCGGACTGGCGACCTTGCTCGCCGTCTCGCTGCTGCCGCGGGTGCAATGGCCGCTGCTGTGGTTGCGCGTTCGCTATACAGCACGACGGCTGAAGCGAAAGCTTGCCGCCGCCCGCCCCAGGCGAGCCCCCGCGCCCGTCGTCGTGCCGCCAGCGGCGCCCGTCGCGGAGGCCGCTGCCGAACCCGTGGCGGCGGAGACCGCGCCGGAAACCGAACCCAAGCCCGAACCCGGGACAGAGGTCGCCGCGCCGGCGGCCGCTGTTCCGATGTTCGGCCCGTTCCCCGAATTCGTCGGCCCGACGGAGCCCGGCGCGCCCCACCCGATCCGTCGCCTTCCTGGAGTTTGACATGCCGCCTGATTCATCCGCGCAGAGCCGCCTGCAGCTGTTTCCCGCCATCGAGCCCTATGCGGCCCACCGCCTCAAGGTGTCGGATCTGCACGAGATCCATGTCGAGGAATGCGGCAATCCGCAGGGCAAGCCGGTGCTGATGGTGCATGGAGGCCCGGGCGCCGGCTGCGGCCCCAACATGCGGCGCTATCACGATCCCGCCGCCTATCGGATCATCCTGTTCGACCAGCGCGGCTGCGGCCGCTCGACGCCACATGCGGAACTGCGCGAGAACACGACCTGGGATCTGGTCGCCGACATGGAGCGGATCCGGACCCATCTCGGCATCGAGCGCTGGCAGCTGCTGGGCGGTTCCTGGGGCTCCTGCCTGGCGCTCGCCTATGCCGAGACCCATCCCGAGCGGGTGAGCGAACTGGTGCTGCGCGGCATCTTCACCCTGCGCCAGCGCGAACTGCTCTGGTTCTACCAGGAAGGCGCGTCCTGGCTATTGCCGGAGGCTTTCGAGATCTACCGGGCGCCGATCCCGAAAGACGAGCGCCACGACATGATCGGCGCCTATCACCGGCGCCTGACCTCGGGCGACGAAGCCTCGCAGATCAAGGTGGCGCGCAACTGGGCGATGTGGGAGGGCAATGCGCTGTCGCTCCTGCCGGACCCGCTGCGCGTCTCGGCCTTCGGCTCGCCCTATTACGCGCTCGCATTCGCGCGCATCGAGGCGCACTACTTCGTCAACAAGGGCTTCTTCGAGCGCGACGACTACCTCCTGGCGAATGCCGGAGGGATCGCCGATATTCCGGGCGTCATCGTGCACGGACGCTATGACCTCTGCACGCCGGCGGCGATCGCCTGGGATCTGGCGAAGGTGTGGCCGAAGGCGGATCTGCACATCGTGCCGGATGCCGGCCACGCCATGTCGGAGCCTGGCAACATCCACGAACTGGTCGCAGCGACCGAGCGCTTCAAGACAGGCTGATGCGATCGCGGCGGCGGCTCAGCTCTTGTCGCCGTCCGCCTCGCGCTTCATCTCGCGCACCATGCCGAAGAAGCGGCTCATCAGCTCCTCGCTGAAGTTCAGCGCCTTGTCGAGTTCGGGATCCCCCGTGGGCGCGACGGCGCGCGTGTTGGCGCGTCCCTCGACATCCTCGAGCCGGGCGCGCAGATCGGCAACCTCGTGCTCGAGTTCCGTGACCTGGGCACTGAGCGCGACGGCGGGATCAGGTCGGGACAGAACGTCCTCGGGAATGGCGGCGCAGGTCCAGACGGAGCCGCTCCCGGCATCCCCGCGCCGGCAGTGCGATACCGTGCCGGTTTCCGTGTCGAGGCGGACGAAGCCGCCTTCGGCGGGAACCATGGTGTAGCGCCCGGGGCGGGCGACATCGGCGGCAGCCGGTGGCAGCGGCGAGGCCGTCGGCGTCTCGGCAAGGGCCGAGCCCGATATCGGCATGACCGCCAGTCCGAACAGGATCAGTCCGGCACGCCAGGCGGTGAACAAGATCCGCATCGGCTTCCTCCCTCTGATTGGCCCCCGAAGCATGCTAGCACGGAGAACCCATCGGGCGAACCCGGCATGGCTCGTCGGAATGCCAAGGCCGGTGCCCGCGGGAGGAGATTTCCGGGCACCGACCTCGGTGGCGCGCCGAAAAGCGGCGCAGCCAGCCAACCTCGTTCCGGCGCCTTAGGCGGCGCCGGCTTCCTTCTGGCGCAGCAGACCGGCGACGACGTCGACGGTGCGGCGCAATTCGTCGAGCGCCTGCTCGATGTCGACCTTCTGGCGCTCCAGAACGTCGATCTGTTCGTTGAACTTGCGCAGCGCCAGGCGCATCTGCAGAACCTGGCCGTCCTTCAGATCATAGAGATCGAGCATCTCCTTGATCTCGGTCAGCGAGAAGCCGACCTTCTTGCCCATCAGCACCAGCTTGAGGCGCGAACGGTCGCGGCGCGAATAGATCCGGTTCAGCCCTTCCCGGCGGGGGTTCAGGAGGGCCTTGTCCTCATAGAAACGCAGCGTGCGAAGCGTTACGTCGAATTCGCGAGACAGATCACCAATGGTGAAGGTGGTCTGCTTGTTGCCATCAGAGGCACCGGCACCATCGATGTCGTCGCGGGAAATTCCCGCAAGTTGGGCCATGCTCATCTTGTCATCCTTATTCTTGATCGTCGCGAAAAACGGCGGGCCAACGGGCAGCCCGTCGAAATGCGTTCCCCAGTCATGCAGGTGTCGCAGCGTCAGGTAAAGCGCTTTAGCGTCACCTAACGGAAATCTCTTTCCTGATAACTGTTAAGTGGGGCTTCAAAAGCGACGGTTTACGGCGAGAAGGGGAGCAATTCGGGGGAAAACCGTTAAGCCTCCTTACCGAAGCGTTGCCCATGGCGCAGAGGGTTAACGCGTTGTTTACCATGTTGCGGCCAATCTTCGTGAACACGCGGGAGTGGGAATCACGCGTCGCTGCAGCCGAATGCGACGGCACGGAGCGCGGCGAGACGATGAAACGGGGACGATGCCGCTGATAACGGGCATCCGGGGGTTGGACGTCATGAAAACTGGCAGCAGGTCGGGTTATGGAGCGAACCGTTCGGGCCCGGACGTGCCGCCGCGTTCCGCGGCCGACCTCCCGCGACGCTCCGAGCCCGATGGCGCCGAACGCCTGGCTGCCCTCTCCGCCCTCGTCGACAGCCTCTCCCAGCAGATCGAAGTGATCGAAGGCACCTCGGCGCGCCAGCCGATCCGGCACGCGACCCAGCGGCCGGCCGCGCCCGCGCCGACCCCCGCTCCAGCCAAGGCCGCCGAGCCCGATCCCCGCATCTCGCTTGAAGGCCGCTTCGACGCCCTCGGCCGCCAGCTCGACGAACGCCAGTCCGAACGGCTGAGCGGGATCGAGACACGGCTCGCCGGCATCGCATCCCAGCTGGCCGCGGCCAAGGCGGCCGCCGCTCCGGCGCAGAACCCCGCCTTCCGTGCCCTCCCGATAGAGGAGCCGGCCCGCCCGCGGGAAACGCTGACCAGCCTGCAGGCGGCGATCGCCGAGATCTCCAGCCGCCAGAAGGCGATCGATCACGAGATCAGCGCGCCGGCGAACCAGTTCGACGCCATTGCCATCGAGGACGCCATCGCGGCGCTGCGCGACGACATCGCGCTGCTCGGCCGCCGCGTCAGCGCCGAATCGCGCCGCCATGACGAAGCCGCCCAGACGCTGAAGAACGAACTGGCCGCCCGCATCGAGGCCCTGAGCGGCGCCCGGGCGGCGCCGGAAACCGACGCCATCGCCCAGTTGCGCCAGGACCTCGCCGAGATCCGCCAGTCGCTGGACCTCGCGGCGCGCGAGACGACCCTCGCCAGCATCGAATCCGGCTATGGCCACATCATCGAGCGGCTGGACGACATCGTACGCCGCGAGCCCGAGACCGAACGCTTCGACCGGCTGGCGCGCGAGATCGCGCAGCTGGCCAACTCGATCGAGTCCGTCGCGCCATCGCGCGAGGTCGAGACCGAGCTTGAGGATATCCGCAATGCGGTCGCCTCGCTGTCGATTTCCCGCTCCGACGCGGTCAGCGCCGCCGTCGAGCGGCAGATTTCCGGCCTGCATGCCGCGATCGACACGCTGGCCGCCCGGCCCGCGCCTCCCGTCGACCTTTCCGGCATCGAGCGCGAGATCGACGCGCTGCGCCGCGACATGGACGGCTTTTCGCGCGGTGCCGATCCGCTGGCCCTGATCCGGCTGGAAAAGCAGATCGCCGGCATCCGCTCGACGATCGACGAGATCGACCCGCGTCCCGTGGGCCTCGATTCCACCGCGCTGTCGCGGCTCGAAGACCGGATTGACGCGCTGGCCGGCCGCTTTGACGCGCTCGCCGAACTGCCGACGCTGCGGGCGCCCGCCGCTCCCGACGCGCTGGACGGGCTGCGCTCGGAAATCACGCAGCTGCGCGAGGATTTTGCCCTGCCGACGCGGTTCGACGCCATCGAAGAGCAGATGCAGGCCCTGGTTCGCCGGCTCGACGCAACGACGCGCCAGGACGACAACCAACAGCTGGCGCAGCTCGAAGCGCAGGTCGGCGCTCTCGCCGAGCAGTTTTCCGCCGTTCCCGGCGTGCACGCGCTGGCCCGCGTCGAGGAAAACCTCGACCGGCTGCAGGACCTGCTCGGCAATACCCGGCAGGACACGATCGAAGCCGCCCGCGACGCGGCGCGCTCGACCTTCCGCGAATTCGCCAGCACCCTGCCCGCCCGCACCGACGACGCGTTGATCCAGGCGCTGCGCGAGGACATGCGCCAGTTGCAGCAGGCAGCCGAGCGCTCCGACCGGCAGACGCATGACACGCTGGAAGCCGTGCACAACACGCTCGCCAAGGTCGTCAGCCGCATCGCGCAGCTGGAGATCGACGAGGGAGCGGCATCCGGCGCCCTGACCGCGACGCGCGCCCCTTCGCCGCGCGAAACCGCTTCTTCGCTCGCCGATGGCCTGCCCGAGGCGGACCGCCCGCTGGCGCCGGGCTCCGGCCGCCCGGTGCTGCCACCCTTCGTCGAGCCCGAAGCGAGTATCGCCCGCACGCAGACCAGCGTCGCGCCGCAAACCACCCGCCCCGGCGACCGCAAGGCCGACTTCATCGCCGCCGCGCGCCGTGCTGCCCAGGCAGCGCAGGCCGAGTCCGCCGAAGCCGTCGCCGAAGACCATGAGGCCCGCCCGAGCACGCTGGCGCGGATCGGCGATGCCCTGCGCTCGCGCCGCCGCCCGATCGTGCTGGCGATCGCCGCCATCGTTCTGGCGATCGGCGCGATGCAGCTGACGCCGCCGCTCTCGCGCCAGGCCCAGAAGCCCGCCACCGACCCGGTCGCCACCGGCTCGATCCCGGCCACGCCGATGCGCGACGTCACGCCGCCGCCGGCCGCGGCCCCGCAGCCCAACGCCATGGTCGCGCCCTCGACCGACGGCACCAGCGCGCTCGCTTTCACGCCGCCCGAAGCGGGCGACAGCGAGATCGCGGCCCTGGCGACCGACCCGCCGCCGGCGACCAGCTTCAGCGCCATTCCCGACCTCGCCGAGGATGGCTCGGCCCTGCAGACCGCGGCCGCCAAGGGCGATCCCATCGCCGCCTTCGAGGTTGCCCGTCGCCTTGCCGAGGGCAGCAACGGCACGCCGCAGGACCCGCGTCTCGCCGCCGACTGGTACGAGCGCTCCGCCAAGGCCGGCTTCGCCATGGCGCAATACCGCATCGGCAGCCTGTATGAGCGCGGCGAAGGCGTGCCGCGCGACCTGTCGCTCGCGCAGTCCTGGTATGCCAAGGCGAGCGAGAAGGGCAATGCCCGCGCCACGCACAATCTGGCCGTCCTGCTCAGCGAGGGCGCCACGGCTGAGCCCGACTACGTCCGCGCGGCGCAATATTTCACCCAGGCCGCCAATCTGAATGTCGCCGACAGCCAGTATAATCTGGGCGTGCTCTATGCCCGCGGCCTCGGCGTCGACGTTGACCTGGTGCAATCCTACAAATGGTTCGCGCTGGCGGCCCAGCAGGGCGACCGCGATGCCGGCAAGCGCCGCGACGAGGTCGCCAAGGCGATGAAGCCCGACGCGCTGGCCGCCGCCCGCGCTGCCGTGCAGACCTTCAAGCCGAAGCCGCTCGACACCACCGCCAATTCGGAACCCGCGATCAAGCCGGAATGGAAGCAGACCACCGCGCGGACGTCCCTGCGCGACACCAAGCCCGGCGTCCCGACGCGCGGCTAGCGGAACCAACGGCTGGCGCGTTCGCCGCTGCCGCCGGAACAGGCGTTGACAGGGCTGGCCCAAGCGGCTTTATCGGCCCGGTCGGCGATCGCGTCATGATTTCGTCAGCGATGCCGCCTATGGCCTTGCCGGGCTGATGCCCGGCCGGGCTTCGTCGGCCGTCCCGGCCCTTGCCTCCACGCCACCCTTCGCCAGCGGTTCTGTCGTCGTGCAGATCTACCTCCCCATAGCCGAGATGCCGGTGAACATGTTCATCATCTTCGGCATGGGCGGCGCCGTGGGCTTTCTTTCGGGCCTGTTCGGGGTGGGGGGCGGCTTCCTGCTGACACCGCTCCTGATCTTCTCGGGCATCTCGCCGGCCGTGGCGGTCGCCAGCACGACGGCGCAGGTCGTCGCCTCGTCCTCCTCGGCCGCGATCACCTACTATCGCCGCCGCATGATCGACATGAAGCTCGCCGGCGTGCTGGTCGCCTCCGGCGTGGTCGGCTCGTCGATCGGCGTCGGGATCTTCAGCCTGCTGCGCCGCTGGGGCCAGCTCGATCTCGTCATCGCGCTTTGCTACGTCACCTTCCTCGGTCTGGTCGGCGGCCTGATGCTGACGGAATCGATCCGCGCCATGATCAATGCGCGCAAGGGCCGCCCGGCGCTGCTACGCCGGCCCGGCCAGCACAATTGGGCGCATGGCCTGCCGTTCAAGATGCGCTTCAAGCGCTCCAAGCTCTATGTCAGCGTCATTCCGATCATCGCCATCGGCGTCGGAATCGGCATTCTGGGCTCGCTGCTCGGCATTGGCGGCGGCTTCATCCTCGTGCCAGCGCTGATCTATCTGCTGCGCGTGCCGACCAACATCGTCATCGGCACCTCGCTGATCCAGATGACGGGCACCATGGCCGTCGCCACCGTGCTGCAATCGACCAGCAACCACACGGTCGATGGCGTGCTGGCGCTGATCCTGATGGTGGGCGGCGTGATCGGCGCCCAGTTCGGCGCGCGGGTGGGCGCGCATGTGCGCGGCGACCAGCTACGCGCCATGCTGGCGCTGCTGGTGCTGGGCGTCGGCATCCGCTTCTTCGTCGATCTCGTGCAAACGCCGGCGGAACTGTTTTCGCTGGCGACGCTGGCGGGCGACACGCGGTGACGCGGTTCGCCGCCTGGTTCACCCTCTGCGCCCTCGCGCTGGCAGCGACGCCCGCGCGCGCCGAACAGCTGATTGTCGCGCTTTCGGCCGAGGAAGTCCGGATCACCTCCAACTTCACCGGCACGAGCATCACCGTCTTCGGCGCGATCGAGCGGGACGCTGCGACCGTCTCGCGGGCCGAGTTCTACGACGTCGTGGTTTCCGTCAAGGGACCGCCCGAGACCGTCGTCACCCGCCGCAAGGACCGCTTTGTCGGCGTCTGGCTCAACAGCGCGTCGCGCACCTTCGTCAACATTCCCTCGTTCTATGCGGTGAACGCGTCGCGGCCGCTATCCGAGGTGACCACGCCGCAGATCCTGAAACGCTTCCAGATAGGCGCCGACGACCTCGTCTTTCCCGTCTCGGCCGACGATGGAGCGCAGAGCGCTGGACAGGACGATGCGTTTCGCCAGGCCTTCGTTCGCCTGAAGCAGCAGGACGGGCTCTATCGCAGCGAGGCCTATGGGGTGAAATTCCCCGGCACGGAGATCTTCCAGACCGCCGTGCAGATCCCGGCCAATGTGCCGGTCGGACGCTATGTCGTGACGGTCTATCTGTTCCGCGACGGTGCGATGCTCGCCTCCGATCAGTCGGAGATCCGCATCTCCAAGATGGGCTTCGAGCAATTCACCTTCGACCTCGCCCACAATCAGGGCCTGATATACGGCCTGATCTGCGTCATCCTCGCCGTCTTCACCGGCTGGCTCGCTGGCGTCATCTTCCGCCGGGATTGAGCGGGTTCAAAGGCTCTCAGCCGCCCTTGCCGAGATTGAGCAGGCGGATAACGATCCAGATGGGGATGACGATCACCGCACCGAGCAGGAAATACTGCCAGATCCATTCGATCGCGCCGAAGCCCATGTTCCAGACGCGCCGGACCATCTGCTGGGCGTTGTGGACGATATCGTAGGGCGAGATGCCGAGCGCCGACAGCACGATGCCGACGATCAGGGAAATGACGATCAGCCGAAGCAGAACCTGGGCGGGCGAGCCGCCCATGAAGCGTTGAAGGCCGTTCATCGTCATCTCCTGTGACGCCGCCCCGACGTGGGGCCGGCGTTCGATTCGGCCGGATGATAGCGGATCCCTGCGGCGGGAAAACGGGCTAAAATGGTGGCCCGCGTTTCACCCCGCCTCGGGCTCGAGCAACGCCTCCAGCGTCTCGATCCGGTCGGCCTCGCGCGGCGGCTTGTCCCAGCGCAGCCGGCTGACGCGGGGAAAGCGCATCGCGACGCCCGACTTGTGCCGGGCCGACCGGTTCAGCCCCTCGAACGCGACTTCCAGCACCAGCCCGACATCGGCGTTGTGGGTTACCTCGCGCACCGGCCCGAAGCGGTTCAGCGTGTTGCGGCGGACAAAGCGATCGATCTCGACCAGTTCCTCGTCGGTGAAGCCGAAATAGGCCTTGCCCACCGGCACCAGCTCGTCGCCGCCCTCGCCCGCCTTCCAGACGCCAAAAGTGTAATCCGAATAGAAGGACGAGCGCTTGCCATGGCCGCGCTGCGCATACATCAGAACGGCGTCGACAGTGTAGGGATCGCGCTTCCACTTGAACCACGGACCTTTGGGCCGGCCCGGCTCGTAGACCGAGTCCCAGCGCTTCAGCATCAGCCCTTCGATGATGGGCACCGGCGGCAGGCTTCGCTTCGCCATCAGGTCTTCGGCCGAGTCAAAGGCAACCAGCGGCGACAGGTCGATGCGGCCGGCGAGCGAGCCGGCGACCAGGGTTTCGAGCCGCGTCCGCCGCTCGCGGAACGGCAGCGTTCGGAGATCGTCCGTGCCGTCGACCAGGCAATCATAGGCGCGGATGAAGGCCGGATGGCTGGCGATCAGCTTGCCGGAGACGGTCTTGCGGTTGAGCCGCTGCTGCAGTTCGGAGAAGGAGCCCGGCTCGATCGCCTCGCCCGCGCGCCGGCCGACCAGCAATTCGCCATCGATGGCGCCGTCGAAATCGAGCGCGTCGAGCATGTCGGGGAAGGTATCGCCGATATCCTCGCCGGTGCGGGTATAGAGCCGTCGCACGCCGGCATCCGACACGGCCTGGACGCGGATGCCGTCCCATTTCCACTCGGCCGCATAAACTTCCGGCACGATGCGCGGAAGATCGTTTTCCTCCAGCGGCTGCGCCAGCATGACCGGCCGGAACGGCCCGCGCGCCGAGGAGATCGGCTTTTCCTCCCGCCCCTCCAGCCAGGCGAACAGCGCCAGATAGGGCGGCTTCAGCCCGTGCCAGAGCTCCTCGATCTCGTTGACCTGCAGCCCCTCGATCTTCTCGGCGCCGAAATCGGCCAGCGCCTGCTTGGCAAGGCGAGCGGAGACGCCGATGCGCAGCCCGCCGGTGACGAGCTTCAGCAGCGCCCAGCGGCCGTCGGAATCGAGCGCGTCGAGAAACGCCGCCACCCGCTTCGGCCCATCGGCGCGCGACGAGGCGAGCAGCGTCTCGACGATCGCGGACAAAGACGGGATGTTGCTGCCGGTTTGCGGGGCGGGGCTGGCGCGCATCGTCGGGCCGCCGCGCTCGTCCCAGACCAGCGCGATCGTCTCGGCGAGATCGCCGACATAGTCGTAGGAAAAAGCGAACAGCACCTCGTCGATGCGCTCGGCGACCAGAGCTCGCAGCATGGCCGGCTTCACCGATGGCACGTCGAGTCCGCCGGTCAGCGCCGCCAGCGCCCAGCCGCGATCGGGATCGGGAGTGACCCGGAAATACTCCGCCATCAGCCGCAGCTTGGCATTGCGCGAGGGCGTCAGGATCAGGCGGTCGAGGAGGGCGGCAAAATCCTGCATGGCGCCAATCTAGGTTCTGCAACCGGCTGCGAAAAGCCCCCGCCCGGGCACGGGTTGCGATGATGCGGCCGAGCGCCTAAATATCGGCGGCTCGGCCTCGCGGCCGGGACTCGTTCTCAGGGCGGGGTGCAACTCCCCACCGGCGGTAAGAAGGTTTTCCTTCAAGCCCGCGAGCGCCTTTCCGTTCCAACGGGAAGGGTCAGCAGATTCGGTTGAATTCCGAAGCCGACGGTCATAGTCCGGATGGAAGAGAACGGCGAAGACGATGCGAACCGGCCGCTTGCGGCCGGCGCGTGCCTATTCGCTCATGCCCTGATTTCGTGTTGTCGAACCCGATGGGAACCAACATGAGTCAGTCTACCCTTACCAAACCTTCCGCTCTCGGAGCGCCCGTTGCGGGCGCCTTCTGGATGATCCTGGCCGGCGTCGCCTTTGCCGGCGTCAACACGCTCGAACAGATCGCCACCGTCACCCTGCACCTGCCGGCGCCGACGGCGGCCTTCCTGCAATATGCCGTCGCCCTCGTCGTCATCCTGCCGTGGGCGGCGCGACGCGGCCTGCCGTCGCTCAGATCCCGCCGTCCCGGCCTGCAGGCGTTGCGCGTTTTGTTCGCCGCCGTGGGCGTGCAGTTCTGGGTGATGGGGCTTTCGCACGCCGTGCCGATCGGCCAGGCGATCGCGCTGGTCATGACCTCGCCCTTCATCGTCACGCTCGGCGCCGGGCTGTTTCTGGGCGAAAAGGTCTCGCTGGAGCGCTGGCTCGCCGTTGTCGCCGGCTTTGCCGGCGGGCTGATCATCCTGGATCCGTTCTCCGCCAGTTTTACCACCGCCAGCCTTTATCCGCTGGTGGCGTCGGTGCTATGGGCCGGCGTCTCGCTGATCCAGAAGAAGCTGCTCGCCGAGGACAGCCCAGAAACCGTGACGGCCTGGCTTCTGCTGCTGCTCGCGCCGGTCAATCTGGTGCTGGCGCTGCCTTCCGGCATCGCCATTCCCTCCGGCGATGCCTGGATGGCGATCGTCGCGGTCGGTGTGCTCACCGCCGCCGCGCAGGGCTTTCTGGCGCTCGCCTATGCCAAGGCGGACGCCGCCTATGTGCAGCCCTTCGACCATGTGAAGCTGCCGCTCAACGTGCTCGCCGGCTGGCTCGTCTTCGGTTGGGTGCCGTCGAGCCAGCTCTGGCTCGGCGCGGCGCTGATCGTAGGCGCGTCAATGTTCCTGCTCTGGCGCGAAACGCGGCACTAGCTGGGGCAAACGCAGGCACTATTCTTCACCTCTCCCTGAGGGAAAGGCCGACGGCCAAAGGCCGGCGGGTGAGGGTTTACGGCCTCTCCGGATGGTTCCCTAAACCCTCACCCGGAGCTTCGCTCCGACCTCTCCCTCAGGGAGAGGTAAGAAACCAAGCCTACTCCGCCTCGTCCTCGTAGCCGACCATGTGGAGGGGGCGGGCGCGGATGCCGGCCAGTTCGCACCAGCGCACCAGCGCTTCCTCGCGGCCATGCGTGACCCAGACCTCGGCGGGAGCAATCTCGGCGATGGTCTCGGTCAGTTCGCCCCAGTCGCAATGATCCGAGATGATCAATGGCAGTTCTACGCCGCGCTGCTTGGCGCGTTGGCGGATCGACATCCACCCCGAGGCAAAGCACGAGACCGGATCGGGAAAGCGCCGCGCCCAGCGATCGGCGAAAGCGGAAGGGGGGCCCACTACCACGGCGCCGGCGAAATCGACCGCGTCCTTGGATTTTCGCCCGGTCTCGATGGTGGCTTGCTCCAACGGGCCTAGGTCGATGCCCTCTTCCTCATAGAGTCGGCAGAGCTTTTCCAGCGCGCCGTGGATATAGATCGTCCGGTCGTAGCCTTCCTCGCGCAGCCGCTTGATCACCCGCTGCGCCTTGCCCAGCGCATAGGCGCCGACAAGGTGCGCCCGCTCCGGAAAGGACTCGAGCGAGGCCAGCAGCTTGTGGATCTCGTGGCCGTCATCGGGATGGCGGAATACCGGCAGGCCGAAGGTCGCCTCGGTGATGAAGACGTCGCATTGCACCGGCTCGAACGGGGCGCAGGTCGGGTCGCGCCGGCGCTTATAGTCGCCGGACGCGACAATCCGCAGGCCCTTCGCCTCGACAGCGATCTGCGCCGAGCCCAGCACATGGCCGGCGGGGTGGAACTGCACGGTGACGTCGCCGATGCGCGTGACCTCGCCGAAATGCGCCACCGTCTGGCTGGTGGTGAAGCCCTCGCCATAACGCGCCGCCATGATCTTCAGCGTCTCGCGCGTCGCCATCACGGCCTGATGGCCGGGGCGGGCGTGGTCGGCATGGCCGTGCGTGATCAAGGCGCGCGCGACCGGGCGCACGGGGTCGATGTGGAACCCGCCGAGCGGGCACCAGAGACCATCGGGCGTCGGGCAGAGGAGTTCTTCGGGACGGATCATCTCCTTAGGATAGGGATGGAATTTGGCAATGAAAGCCCCTGCAGCCGATCTCGGAAGAGGACGATGGAGCGGATAAGCCTCAAAAACCCTTCCTCTCTTTGCGGTCCAAGACTCCATCCTCATCCTGAGGTGCCCGGCAGAGCCGGGCCTCGAAGGAGGATCCAGACGACACCGTTGGCGAAGGGATCTATTGGAACTCCAGTGAAAGAATGGCCTGCTCCGCTGGACCCTCCTTCGAGGCTTCGCTAACGCGAAGCGCCTCAGGATGATGGCGGAGGGCGTGGCTGCACGCGTTCGCGCCCGATGCTCAACACCCTCGACTTCCGCCCTCCCCGCTCCTACCTCTAGATCGTGACCGAAAGCCCCGACGCCGGATCCTCCCCAGACCTCCTGCCCGCCCCCTTTCTCGACTGGTTCGCCCGTCGCGGATGGGCGCCGCGGCCGCATCAGCTCGCCCTTCTCCAAAAAGCGCGCGAGGGGCATTCCGCGCTGCTGATCGCGCCGACCGGCGCCGGCAAGACTCTGGCCGGCTTCCTGCCCAGCCTCGTCGACCTGGCGACCCGGCCGCCCGCCGGCAAAGGCGGGCGCGGACCGCACACGCTGTACATCTCGCCTCTGAAGGCGCTCGCCGTCGACATTGCGCGCAATCTGGAAGCGCCGGTCGCCGAGATCGGCCTCAAGATCGCGATCGAGACCCGCACGGGCGATACGCCGGCGCACAAGCGCCAGCGCCAGAAACTGAAGCCGCCGGAAATCCTGCTGACGACGCCGGAGCAACTGGCGCTGCTGATTTCCAATCCCGATGCCGGCCGCTTTTTCGGCGATCTCGAGACCGTCATCTTCGACGAATTGCACGCGCTGGTGACGGCCAAGCGCGGCGACCTGCTTTCGCTCGGCCTCGCCCGGTTGCGCAAGCTGGCGCCGGGCCTGCGTGCTGTCGGCCTTTCAGCCACCGTCTCGGAGCCCGACGATCTGCGCGCCTGGCTGATGCCGCAGGCGCCGGAAACGGAACGGGTGCTGGCCGATCTCGTCACCGTCTCCGGCGGCGCCAAGCCCGAGATCACCATCCTCGACACGGAAGAGCGGCTGCCCTGGGCAGGCCACTCGGCCGTGCATGCGATCGGCGAAATCTACGAGGCCGTCCGCGCCAACAGCATGGTGCTGGTCTTCGTCAACACCCGCAGCCAGGCCGAACGGGTCTTCCAGGAGCTCTGGCAGGTCAACGAGGACGCGCTGCCGATCGCGCTGCATCACGGCTCGCTCGAAGTCGGCCAGCGCCGTAAGGTCGAGACGGCGATGGCGGCCGGCAGCCTGCGCTGCGTCGTCTGCACCTCCACGCTGGACCTCGGCATCGACTGGGGCGATGTCGACCTCGTCATCAACATCGGCGCACCCAAGGGCGCCAGCCGTCTGGCGCAGCGCATCGGCCGCGCCAACCACCGCATGGACGAGCCCTCGCGCGCCCTGCTGGTGCCGGCCAACCGCTTCGAGGTGATGGAATGCACCGTGGCGCTGGAGGCGAGCACGTCCGGCGCGCAGGATACGCCCCGACTGAAGGCTGGTTCGCTGGACGTGCTGGCGCAGCATGTGCTGGGCATGGCCTGCGCGGCGCCGTTTTCGGTCGAGGCGCTGCATGACGAAGTCACCTCGGCCGCGCCCTACACGGAACTGCCGCGCGAGATCTTCGAGCAGGTGATCGATTTCGTCGCCACGGGCGGCTATGCGCTGCGCAATTATGAGCGCTTCGCCAAGATCCGGCGCGGACCGGACGACCTCTGGCGGATTTCAAACCCCGCGGTTGCCCAGCAGTACCGGCTGAATGTCGGCACCATTGTGGAGTCCCCCATGCTGAAGGTTCGCCTGGCCTCGCGCAGGCGCGGCGGGCCGCTCGGCATGGGCGGCCGGGTGCTCGGCGAGGTCGAGGAGAATTTCGCCGAAGCCCTTTCGCCGGGCGACACCTTCCTGTTTTCCGGCCTGGTGCTGCGCCTGGAAGGCATCCGTGACAATGAGGCGATCGTCAGCCGCACGGTGAACGAGGCGCCCAAGGTGCCCTCCTACCAGGGCGGCAAGTTCCCGCTCTCGACCTACCTCGCCGATGGGGTGCGCGGCCTGCTCGCCGACGAATCCGCCTGGGGCCGGCTGCCGCACCAGGTCTCGGACTGGCTCGCCCTGCAGCAATGGGCGTCCGTCCTGCCGAAGCGGGACGAGCTGCTAGTCGAGACGTTTCCGAGGGGAAATCGCTTCTACATGGTCGCCTACCCGTTCGAGGGACGGCTGGCGCACCAGACGCTGGGCATGCTGCTGACACGGCGGCTGGAGCGGGCGAAGCTGAAGCCCATGGGCTTTGTGGCTTCCGATTATGCGCTGGCGGTCTGGGGGCTCGGCGACATGGGCGCGGCCTTCGCCAAGCAGAAGCCTTCGGTCGGCGACCTGTTCGACCAGGATATGCTCGGCGACGATCTCGACGCCTGGCTGGCGGAAAGCCATCTGCTCAAGCGGACCTTTCGCAACTGCGCGCTGATCTCCGGCCTGATCGAGCGCCGCCACCCCGGCAAGGAGAAGTCCGGCCGCCAGGTGACGATCTCGACCGACCTGATCTACGACGTACTGCGCTCGCACGAGCCCGACCACATCCTGCTGCAGGCGACCTGGGCCGATGCCGCGACCGGCCTGCTCGACGTGCGCCGCCTTTCCGACATGCTGGCGCGGGTGAAGGACCATATCCGCCACCAGCCACTCGACCGCGTCTCGCCGCTCGCCGTGCCTGTCATGCTGGATATCGGCCGGGAGCCCGTCGCCGGCCAGGCCAACGAGGAAATCCTGCGCGAGAATGCGGACGATCTGGTTCGCGAAGCCATTGGCGAGATGACCGAGGCGCCAGCCGAAGTGGAGTGAGGTTTCCGCCGGCTCCCTGCCCTTACCGTCATCCTCGCCTTTGCCATCTCGATCCGCTGCGGCGATCGGAATCAGGGCTTCGGGGTGTTCGCCGCGTCTTCGAATGCTAAACTCGACGTGAATCGGATGCGTCGGGCGAGATTCCCGGAGACGAAGGCTGGAATGCAGAGCGAGGCAGTGGCGCGAAACGAGACGGAAACGACGCAGCCGGGCCTTTCGGTCGCCTCCGTGTCGCTGATCCCGCTCGTCGAGGGCGCCCTCTGGTGGCCGGAGGAGCGGACCCTCGTCGTCGCCGACCTGCATCTCGAAAAAGGTTCGTCCTTCGCGCGGCGCGGCCAGATGCTGCCGCCCTATGACACGATGGCGACACTGCAGCGGCTCGCCGCGATCCTCGCCCGCCTGTCGCCTTCCCGCGTCATCGCGCTTGGCGACAGCTTTCATGACCGCAGCGCCGGCGACCGGCTGAACGCCGCCGACCGCGCCTCGCTGCGCGCCATGACTGCCGCCGCCGAATGGATCTGGATCGCCGGCAACCACGACCCCGACCCGCCGCGCGGCCTCGGCGGCTGGGCGACGAGCGAGCTTTCGATCGGCCCCCTCACCTTCCGCCATGAGCCTCGTCCGGGCGCGCAGCCGGGCGAGATCGCCGGCCACCTGCATCCCTCCGCCCGGCTCGTCGGCCGCGGCCGTTCGATCCGCCGCCGCTGCTTCGCCGCCGATGGCCGCCGCCTGGTCCTGCCGGCCTTTGGCGCGCTGGCCGGCGGCCTCAACGTCCTCGACGCGGCGTTCCGGCCGCTCTTCGAGGGCCGCGCCTTCCACGCCTGGATGCTGGGCGACGCCGTCCACGCCATCGCCGGCCATCGCCTGGTCGACGGCTAGCCTTCCCGATCTGCCAAGAGAAAGTCCCACGCCGCCCCCTCCGCCTGGCCGCGCCCTTCTACGTTCCTTCCGCGACGGCCCCAGTGCACCAGATGGCCCCGGCAACCGCTGCCGGTCGCACCTGACGCCCTTGAATACCCCTGAAAGGAAACCGCGATGCGCCGCCTGGCCCTGATCCTGCCTGTCCTGATGGCCGCCCTGCCGGGTTCTGCGCTCGCGGCCGACCCCGGCCTTGCCGCCAGCCTGAAGGAACTCGACGCCACGACGCGCCTGATCCAGGTCTGCGACATCGCCGTGATGGACAAGACCTCGAGCCGCAAGGACGGCGTCACCGATCGCGCCTTCATCGACATGCTGCACCGTCCGGAGATCGAGGGGGATGTCGCCGTGGGCGATGGCGGCGCCTTTCGCCGCAAGGGCGAATGGTACGAGTTTTCCTATCGCTGCGCCGTCACGCCGGACCATATGCAAACAACGAAGCTGAGCGTGAACAGCATCCGGCACGTGCCGCATTCCGAATGGGAAGCGAAGAACTTCTATCCCTGACCGGCCAAGCCCGTCCGGCCCGTGTATGGTGCCGGCGATTGTCCCTGCAACAATGGAAACGCCGCTTGATACCCTGGGTCCGGCTCGACACGGCAACCATTCCCGGCGCCAGCGGCGAACTGCGGCTGATGCAGCGGGGCGCCGAATTCTCGATCATGATCGGCTCGAACGAGCTGATGAACAGCCGGCTGAGCGGCTCGGAAGAGGCGCTCGCCTCCCTGTCGGCCGCGAAGATCGCGGGTCGGCCCGGGGCCAGCGTGCTGATCGGTGGCCTCGGCATGGGCTTCACGCTACGTGCCGCGCTAGCCGAGTTCGCCCCCGACGCAGCGATCACCGTGGCGGAGCTGGTGCCGGCGGTCGTCGCCTGGGCGCGCGGCCCGATGCAGCCGGTGTTCGGCGATTGCCTCGACGATCCCCGCGTCACCATCCACGAGGGCGATGTCGGCCCGCTGATCCTCGCCGGCCGCAAGGGTTTCGACGCGATCCTGCTCGATGTCGACAATGGTCCGGAAGGGCTGACGCGCGAGTCGAATGACGGGCTCTACACGATGCGCGGCCTTGGGGCCGCCTTTGCCGCGCTGCGTCCCGGCGGCGTGCTCGCCGTCTGGTCGTCTG
The DNA here is from genome assembly GCF_044452255.1 of Kaistia sp. UC242_56. Classification (NCBI taxonomy): domain Bacteria; kingdom Pseudomonadati; phylum Pseudomonadota; class Alphaproteobacteria; order Hyphomicrobiales; family Kaistiaceae; genus Kaistia; species Kaistia sp. UC242_56. The sequence continues at coordinate 960,883 of NZ_JBIOAN010000002.1, read as the reverse complement.
GCCCGAACGCCGCCTTCACCCAAAGGCTGAACAAGGCCGGCTTCGCCGTCGAAGAGGTCAAGGTCAAGGCCCATCGCGGCCGCAGCGGCGCCAAGCACGTCATCTGGATCGCCGTCCGGCGCGATTGATCAGGCTTGCCGCAGCCGGGATCGCGGCGCTGCCAGCAGCCTCGGCGGCCGGGGCGGCGGGGCCTGAGGGATCTTGGCGGCCATCGCCTGGGCGGGCGGTTGCTGGCCGTGATGCCGGGTCTTTTCCCAGTGATGCGGCGCGACGATCAGCTGGAAGAAGGCGCGATAGCAGGCGAGCGACAGCAGCAGCCAGTAGCCCGGCAGGAAGGGCAGCACGCCCGGCTGCCGCTTCTTGCGCCTCAGCCGCAGCGTGGCGCGCGACAGCATTCCGAACGCGACATAGCCGGCAACGAAATTGAACACGTTCAGGAAGATCACCGCGGCCGCCAGCGGGCTGCCGGACCGCCAGATGATCGTCGGATCGATCACCAGCGCCACCGCCGAGGCGATATAGACCGGGTGGATCGCCGCCGCGACCAGCGTTCCGAAGCCGGTCAGCACGAAGCCGAGCATCCGTCGCGTGCCGATGCCGCGCCATAGCTGGATCGGGTGGCGGGTATGGACCAGGGACGTCTGCATCCACCCCTTGAGCCAGCGCGTCCGCTGCTTCAGCCAGAGCCGCATCGTGCGCGGCGCTTCCTCATAGGTCGGCCGCGTGATCGTGGCGGAACGATAGCCGCAGCGCACGAAGCGTATGCCGAGATCGGCGTCCTCCGTCACATTGTACGGATCCCAGCCGCCGACCGCGCGCAGCGCCTCGATGCGGAAATGGTTCGACGTGCCGCCGAGCGGCAAGGGCATGTCGAGCGCCGCCAATGTCGGCAGCACACCGTCGAACTGCATGGAATATTCCATGGCGAAGAAGGCGGTCAGGCCGTTGACGTCGTCATTGTCGATCAGCAGCGGCGCCTGGATGCAGGCGAGGCGCTCGTCCCCCGCCTTGAAGGCGAGGTAGGCCTCCAGCAACTGGCCGGGATCGGGCCGGTCCTCGGCGTCATAGACGGTGACGAAGCGCCCGCGCGCTAGCGGCAGGGCGAAATCGAGCGCCTTCGGCTTGGTGCGCGGGGCGCGGTCCGGTACCACCAGGATCTCGAAATGCGGGCCGAGATCGAGACGGTCGAGCGCCCGCTTCGTCGAGCGGTCGCGCGCCTCGACGATGAACTTGATGTCGAGCCGGTCCTTCGGCCAATCGAGCCGGTCGAGCGCCCGGGCCAGGTCGGCCACCATATGCGCCTCGTCATAGAGCGGCACGAGGACGCTGTAGACCGGCAGGCGCGACCGGTCGACCTCGATCGAGGGCGGCGGGCGGAAGGTGCGCTCGAGCGCGACGCTGATCGAGAGCAGGCGCAGCATGACCAGCGCCAGGAACAGCAGGCCGGCGGCGATGTTGAAGATCTGCACGACCAGCCAGCCGGTCTGCCACAGCGCCAGCGCCACCAAAGCCAGGAACACCAGGCCTGCCAGCGACTGGGCCGGCGTCAGCAGGCGACGGGCCGACCAGTCCGGATGGTTTCGAGCAAGTTCGGACACCGCCTCCTCGACCAGTTGCGGCGCAGCCGCCTCTGTGAGGCAGCGCCGGATCGCCGCGGGCGTGGTGACCGTCAGCCGCGCCGCCAGTTCGGGCTTGCGGGCGAGCGCCTCCGCCAGCCTGTCCGCATCCTGCGGACGGGGCGCGATCACTAGGCGGCGCGACCCGCCATCGTCGAGCATGGCGACACGGCCGGCGCGAATGCCCGCCGCGAGGCGTTGCACGTCACCGACGCCACCCTCGTGCGGCACCACGGTTTCAAAATTCTTCTTCGGCGCGAGATCGAAGGGAAGCCCGAGGCGTGCGGCCAGAACCGCATAGCGCAGCGGCTCGTCCGGCGGCTCCCCGCCCGGCGGATTCCACCCATAGCCCATTGGCTCCCCCGCCACGCCTATCCGGGCAGCCCATTGTCCGGGTTCGTGCCCATCGACAATTCGTCTATAGTCGCGCACGCGCCATTCTCGTGGCTTACGTAACGGCAACCAGAACGCAGAGTGATACAGGCATGCGACGGCATTTGGCAAGCATCGCAATCTGGACGAGCATCGCGATGCTGGCGGGCCTGATGGCGACCGTCGGCGGGACGAAGGCCCAGGATGCGGCGGCGACGCTGGCGGCCGGCCCCGCGCCTGCCGTCGCCATTCCCAACCTGTGGGACCCCAACCGCCGTCTCGATCGGCCGGCCACGACCGCGCTGACCGGCATCCGCTTCACCACGACCGACGATTTCCCGCCCTTCAACTTTACCGGCCCGGACGGCAAGCTGACGGGCTTCAACGTCGATCTCGCCCGCGCCATCTGCCGCGAACTGAGCGTGCCCTGCACGATCCAGGCACGCCCCTGGGACGGCCTGGTCGAGACCATTGCCGCGGGCCGCGTCGACGCCGCGCTGGCCGGCATCGCCATCACGCCGGAAAACCGGGCGAAGCTGGATTTTTCCGACGTCTATCTCCGCCCGGTCGCGCGCTTCGCCGGCCGCAAGGGCGAAACCGCCGCGCGGCTCAACGCCGAGGGGCTGGCCGGCCGCAAGATCGCTGTCACCAAGGGCAGTTCCCACGAGGCCTATCTCGCCGCCTTCTTCCCGGCGAGCACGCGGGTGGCCGTCGAGACGCCAAGCGCGGCCGAGGAAGCGCTGAAGGCGGGAAGCGTCGACCTCGTCTTCGGCGACGGGGTGCAGTTGGCCTTCTGGCTGCAATCCGAACCGGCGGCGGGCTGCTGCGATTTCGTCGGCGGCGCCTATGTCGAGCCGCACTTCTTCGGCCAGGGCCTGGCGATCGCGCTGCCGCCCAACCGCAACGACCTGCGCCTCGCGGTCAACTGGGCGCTCGACAGCCTCTATGACAAGGGCGTCTTCGCCGAGCTCTATCTGCGCTATTTCCCGGTCGGATATTTTTGAGGGCGGACGAGTTCCTGCGGGGGCCCGGGAGATCTCTCACCTCTCACGGAGGCCTAGATCTCGATTTCAACATCCTGAGGAGGCTTGCGGAGCAAGCCCTCTCGAAGGACGCACAGCCTAAGGGCAGATCTTGATCCCGCCGCCGCTGCGTGCTTCGAGACGGCCCTCCGGGCCTCCTCAGCATGTTGAGGGTGGTGTTAGCGACGATCTCCCTTAGGGGGAGTTGAAGTCTTTGCCTCAGATCGTGCGGTGCCGGGCGCGGGCGCCGCGTTCGATGGCCGCGGCCGTCAGCGAATCCACGTCGAGCACGTCGCGCAGCAGTTCGAGGAAGCGCAGCTCTTCCTGCTCGACATGCAGGTCGGCCGCCGCGACCTCTACGGCGAGCGCATAGGCCGTCTCATGCAGCTTCTTGGGCAGCGAGGTGGCGATCGTCGCCAGCACGGCGTGCAGGCCGTCCTCTTCCTGGGTGATGGCGGCGCAGTCCTCGGCGATCTTGATCAGCCGGTCGGTATCGAAACCGCCGAAGATCGGCAGCGTGTTCACGACATCGCCGATCTTGCGCAGTTCGCGATCCGTCATCTGCTTGTCGACCGCCGAAAGCGTCACCATCGCATAGATCAGAGCCTCCTGCGGGGAGACCGTGCTGCCGGTGGGCTTGTCCATGTCGAAACGCTCCTAAGGCGGACGGTTGCCGTCCAGAATTGACGGTCCTTAGGGTAGGATCTCTTGCGTCGCCATTCAACAGGCCGGCATGGCATCGCCAAGGCCGATCTCGCGGGCGGACCATTGACGCGGCGCGGGCCGCTGCCTAGGGTCCGCGCCCACGCGCGCCGTCTCGCGCGCGTTTCCCCAGAAGAGGTTTTCGATGTCGACCGGTACGCTCCCAGTTCTCGATCTTGCGCCCGAACTCGTTCAGGCTGCGCAGGTTTCGAAAGCGTGGCCGTTCGAGGAAGCGCGACGGATCGTCGAGCGGCTGAAGCGGCAGGGACGTCCGGACGGCCCGGTGCTGTTCGAGACCGGCTACGGCCCCTCGGGCCTGCCGCATATCGGCACGTTCGGCGAAGTTGCCCGCACGACCATGGTGCGCAATGCCTTCCGCCTCCTGACCGAAGACAAGATCCCGACCCGGCTGCTCTGCTTCTCAGACGATCTGGACGGCCTGCGCAAGGTGCCGACCAACGTTCCGAACCAGGAGATGATGCAGGCCTTTATCGGCAAGCCGCTGACCCGCGTGCCGGACCCGTTCTCGAACGAATATCCCTCGTTCGGCGCGGCCAACAACGCCCGCCTGCGCGCCTTCCTGGATGGCTTCGGCTTCGCCTACGAATTCGCCAGTGCGACCGACTACTACACCTCCGGCCGCTTCGACCACGCGCTGCTGCGCATGCTCGAGGTCTATGACGAGGTGATGGAAATCATCCTGCCGACGCTCGGCCCTGATCGTCGCGCCACCTATTCGCCCTTCCTGCCGATCTCGCCCACCACCGGCGTCGTGCTGCAGGTGCCGATGGTCGACCGCAATGTCGAGAAGGGCACGATCACCTATATCGACCCCGACACGAACGAGCGCGTCGAGGTGCCGGTCACCGGCGGCGCGGTCAAGTGCCAGTGGAAGGCCGACTGGGCGATGCGCTGGTTCGCACTCGGCGTCGATTATGAAATGAGCGGCAAGGACCTGATCGACAGCGTCAAGCTCTCGACCCGGATCTGCCGGGCGCTTGGCGGCGAGCCGCCGGAAAGCTTCACCTACGAGCATTTCCTCGCCGAGAACGGCGAGAAGATCTCGAAGTCGAAGGGCAACGGCCTGACGATCGAGCAGTGGCTGACCTATGCCGACAATGACAGCTTGGCGCTCTACATGTATTCGAAGCCGAAGACGGCGAAGCGCCTTTCCTTCGAGGTGATCCCGCGCACGGTCGACGAATATTTCGGCTTCGTCGACGCCTATCCGCGCCAGCCGGTCGAGCAGCAGCTGGGCAATCCCGCCTGGCACATCCATTCCGGCCACCCGCCGGCGGAAGCCTCGCCGATCCCCTTTGCCATGCTGCTGAACCTCGTCAGCGTCTCGGACGCTACCGACAAGGGCGTGCTCTGGGCCTATATCTCGCGCTACATGCCGCATCTGACGGCCGCGACGCATGAGAAGCTCGACCGCCTCGCCGGCTATGCGATCCGCTACTTCAACGACGTGCTGAAGTCCGGCAAGCATTATGTCGTGCCGGAAGGCGCCATCCGCGAGGCGCTCATCGCCCTCGACGCGGCGCTGGCCGAACTGCCGGCGGGCTCCACGGCAGACGAGATCCAGACCATCGTCTTCGATATCGGCCGGAAGTATTTCCCCGACCCGAACAAGAAGGGTCCGGACGGCAATCCGCCGGGCGTCTCGCTCGACTGGTTCCGCGGTCTCTACCAGGTGCTGCTCGGCCAGGATCAGGGTCCGCGCTTCGGCTCCTTCGTGGCGATCTACGGCATTCCGGAGACGCGCGACCGCATCGCCAAGGCGCTCAAGGGCGAACTCGCGGCCGCCTGAAGCGCCAACGACCCATCGCGATCCGATACTTTTGACCGGATCGTGATGGGTTGTGCATCGCCACCGACGCAACGATTGCCATAGTCAGTCTTTGCCGTTCGGGAGCGATTGCCATGACCTTGTTGAGAATCCTTGTCCTCGCAGTCCTGTTCAGCCCGGCGGGCCTCGCCTTGGCGGACGAACAGGGCTTTCTGAACCGCTTCACCGGCGACTGGTCGGGCAGCGGCGCGGTTCGGCGCAATGCGCAATCGCCCGTCTTCAACGCCCGGTGCACGGTCGCCGGCGACCACGCCGCCAACAGCATGTCGATTGGCGGCATCTGCCGGGGCGCCATCATCGTCTCGCGCGATATCAGCGCCAATGTCCGCTACAACGCCGCCACCGGGCGCTACACGGGCACCTATGTCGGCGCACGCGCCGGGCCGGCGGCGATTTCCGGCAAGCGCAATGGCGACCGCGTCAATTTCACCATGGTGTGGCCGAAGCCGGTCAATGGCAGCACCAAGGCGCGGATGACGATCGTCAATGACGGCAAAGGCCTGCTGCGCATCCAGGTCGTCAGCCAGCCCGATCCAAACGGTCCGACAACGACGCTGTCAGACCTGACGTTTCGAAAGAACTGAGCGGCCTACATCAAGCCTCCCCGGCGGGGACCTTCGCGCAACGCGATGATTGGCTTGCAGGACTCGATCTCCAACATCCTGAGGAGGCTTGCGGAGCAAGCCGTCTCGAAGGACGCACGACGCTAGGGCAGGTCGTGGTGTCGACACCGCTCTGCGTGCTTCGAGACGGCCCGTTGGGCCTCCTCAGCATGTTGAGGATGGGGTTCCGCGACGATCTTGCTCAGGAGAGCTACCCCGCAAACGCCGCCGCAGCATGGTGCAACAAAGCGTGGCGGCGGGCGATCGGCTCGACGTCGGCGCCATATCCGCCGCCGATCACTCCGGCCAGCGGAATGCCCCGGCTGCGCACCGCCTCGATCACGCGCCGGTCGCGCTCCGCCAGCCCGGCATCGGACAGCGACAGGCGGCCGAGCCTGTCCTCCTCATGCGGATCGACGCCGGCATTGTAGAAGACGATATCCGGATGGGTGCGATCCAGCAGCGGCGCCAATATGCCGTCGAGCGCCGCGAGATAGGCGCGGTCGTCGGTCCCGTCGGCGAGGCCGATGTCGATTGTCGAGGCGCGCTTGCGGACCGGATAGTTCTTCTCGCCATGCAGCGACAGCGTGGTCACAGTGGCGTCGGCGGCGAAGATCTCGGCGGTGCCGTCGCCCTGGTGCACGTCGCAATCCACCACCAGCGCCGTGCCGATCATCCCCTCCGCCATCAGCACGCGGATCGCCACGGCGACGTCGTTGAAGGTGCAGAAGCCGGCACCCTGGTCGCTCCGCGCATGATGGCTGCCGCCAGCCGTGTTGCAGGCAAGTCCGTGCGCCAGCGCCAGCCGCGCCGCCAGGATGGTGCCGCCCGTGGCGGCGGCGGCGCGTCGCACCACCGTCTCGTTCATCGGCAGGCCGATCTCGCGTTCGATCGCGGGCGGCACGGCCAGAGCCAGCACCGCCTCGACGTAGGACTGGTCATGCGCCAGCGACAATTGCGCCGAGGTCGCGGGCTCCGGCACGACGAAGCCCGCCGGCGCGAGCCCGTCGGCTGCCACGATCTCCGCCAGGCGGCGGTATTTCTGCATGGGGAAGCGATGGTCGGCCGGGATCTCGGCGGTATAGGCGGGATGGTGGACGATGGGTGGGAGCATGCGCCGAACATAGGGCCTCGCAACGAGCGCGTCGACGCCGGCCGGAGAAGCCGCTATCGCTTTTCAGGCCCCACCACAGCCGCGCGCGCCCCGATTCCATGACCGCCATCCGCCCTTTCGAAGTCACCCATCGCGGCATCCTGGCGATCGCCGTGCCGATGACGCTCGCCTATCTCTCGACGCCGCTGCTCGGCCTTGTCGGCATGGGCGTGATCGGCCGGCTGGGCGACGCCGCCCTGCTCGGTGCCGTGGCGCTGGGCGCGGTCATCTTCGACTTCGTCTTCGCCACCTTCAATTTCCTGCGCAGTGGCACGACGGGACTGGTCGCCCAGGCGCTCGGGGCCGATGACCGCACCGAGATCCAGGCGACCTTCTTCCGCGCGCTGATCGTCGCCTTCGGCATCGGCCTGGTCGTGATCCTCCTCTCCGGGCCGATCCTATCGGTCGCGCTGGCAGCGCTCGGCGGCAGTCCGGCGGTGCAGGCCGCGACGTCCGAATATTATTCGATCCGCGTGTTCTCGACGCCCTTCGCCCTCGCCAACTACGTCATGCTGGGCTGGCTGATCGGTCTCGGCCGCTCGACCCTCGGCCTGTTCCTGCAGACCTTCCTGAACGGCCTCAACATCGTGCTCAACATCGCCTTCGTGCTGGGCCTTGGCTGGGGGATCGCGGGCTCGGCCTGGGGCACGACGCTGGGCGAGGCGGTGACCGCCATTCTGGGCCTCGCCATCGTGATGCGCCGGCTCGACCGCGCGCACCGGCCTTCGATGGCGCGGATCCTCGACCGCACGCAGATCCTGCGCATGGTCGCAGTCAATCGCGACATCATGATCCGCTCCTTCGCGCTGCTGTTCGCCTTCGGCTTCTTCGCCTCGCGCGGCGCCAAGATGGGCGATGTCGTGCTCGCCGCGAACGCGATCCTGATGAACTTCTTCCTCGTCGGCGGCTATTTCCTCGACGGCTTCGCGGCAGCGGCCGAGCAATATGCCGGCCGCGCCATCGGCGCGCGCTACAAGCCCGCCTTCCTGCGCTCGATGAAGCTGACCCTGGGCTGGGGCTATGTGCTGGCGACGATCGCCGCGCTCTGCTTCTGGTTCGGCGGCCCGTATCTGATCGACGCCATGACGGTGAACCCCGAGGTGCGCGAAACGGCCCGCCACTACCTGTTCTGGACGGCGCTGACGCCGCTTGCCGGCGTGCTCGCCTTCGAGATGGACGGCGTGTTCATCGGCGCGACCTGGTCGGACGACATGCGCAACATGATGCTGCTGTCGCTCGTCCTCTATCTCGCCGTGTGGGCCGTGGCGGAGCCGCTCTGGGGCGCGCATGGCCTGTGGCTGGCCATGCTCGTCTTCCTGTCGGCGCGCGGATTCACCCTGCTCTGGCGATGCCGTGTCCGCACCAAGGTCGCCTTCGCCGGATCATGACGGCGAGAAGCGGGCATAGCCCTTGACGAGGATCGGCCCCGTCGGCTTGCCCGTCGGCGAGCCGGGGCTCGGCTCCAGCGTGATCTCGTAGAGCTGCCCCTCATGCGGCAGCGGCAGGTCCGGTCCCTGCAGACGTGTCGTCGCCTGCCGCGGCAGCGTGCCGAGCGAGACCGGCCCCGTCTCGCGGTCGGGCAGCGTCCAGACCTGCAGGATCTTGCCTTCCGGCACGGTGAAGGCGCGCAGCGGCCGCAGCGTGACGCTGTCATCGGCATAGGCCTGCACGATCGCGCCGGGCATCGAATCCGTCTCGTTGAGCAGGACCGCGACGGCGACCGGCTCGCGCGGCGCGCCAAGGCGCGTGCCCGCAAGGTAGCCAACGCCCAAGGCCAGGACGAGGCTGGCGGCAAGGGCCGCCGGCACCCAGCGCCGCCGGGCCCGCGCCGCTTCCAGGCTTACGATGGTCTCGGCGCGGACCGGGCCAAGCTGCGCCATGCCGGCGGTGCGCGCCTCGATCGCCTTCCACATGCCGCGCGGGATGGCGGCGGGCGTCACGGTGTCGTCCAGCGCCTGCATCGATTGCGCCAACCGGTCGACCATCGACGCCAGTTCCGCATCGGCCTGCATCGCCACTTCGAAATCGTCGCGCTCGCGGCCTTCCATCTGGCCGAGCACATAGCGCCCGGCGCGGGCCATCTGGTCCTGGCGGCTCATGACAGGCACTCCTGCAAGGCGATGACGCCGCGCCGGATCCAGGATTTCACCGTGCCGAGCGGCGCCTTCATCGTCGCGGCGACCTCGCCATGGTCGAGCCCGGTGACGTAGCAGAGCAGGATCGCCTGGCGCTTGGGCTCGTCGAGCGCGCCAAGGCAGGATTTGAGCGCGTCGCGGTCGGAAAGCTGGTTCAGCGCCGCCATCGCGTCGCAGGCGCGGTCACCAATGGCGGCGACATCCTCGGCGTCGTGGAATTCGAGGCGGGCATCGTTGCGGATCAGGTTGAGGGCGCGGTTGCGCACGATGGTCGTCAGCCAGGCTCGGGCCGAACCCCGCTGCGGATCGAAGCGAGCCGCCGATTGCCAGGCCGAGACGAAGCCGTCCTGCACCGCCTCCTCCGCCAGATCCTGCCGCCGGACGATGCGGCGCGCGATGGCGATCAGCCGGCCTGCCTCCGCCTCGAACAGCGCGGCAAAGGCGGCGCGGTCGCCGCGCGCCATGGCGAGCATCCATCCGTCCGGTGTCTGATCCAGCATCGGCTCCTGCGGCATGGCGTGGGCGGTCATTCCCTTCATACACATGGCGGCGGCATCGCGATGCAGGATCGAGAATTATTTTCGTCCGCTGCATCCAGCGGCCGGGCTGGTGGGTAACGGACCTGCAGGGCTGCGACCCGCAGTCGTTCCAAAGGAGATGATCGTGCCCAAGAACCAGACCGCCATCCACCAGACCGCCATCCGCCTCGCCGCCACCGCCTTCGTCAGCGTCGCCGGGCTCTCCGCCGCCGCGGCCGCCCCCGCCATAGGCCTCTCCGGCGACAAGACACTGGTGATGTTCGATACCGAGACGCGCAAGGTCACCGGCTCCATGGACGTCGCCGGCGTCGACAAGCTGCATGGCATCGACGTGCGCCCGGCCGACCAGATGCTTTATGGGGTCGCCTCGGATGGCCGCATTGTCACGATCGACCCGGCCTCCGGCAAGGCGACCGACAAGAGTAAGCTGTCGCAGATGCTGCCCGATGGCGTCTCGGCGATCGTCGATTTCAATCCCGCTGCCGACCGCCTGCGCCTGATGGGTACGGACGGCACCAATCTCCGCGTCAATGTCGATGACGGCAAGGTGACGGTCGACGGCTCGCTCGCCTATGAGGCCGGGGATATGCATGAAGGCGAGAAGCCGGCGATCGTTGCCGCCGCCTATACCAACTCCGTCGGCAAGCCGGAAAAGACGGCGATGTTCGACATCGACGCCACCATCGTCGCGCTGATCCAGCAGACCAAGCCGAATGACGGCACGCTGAAGGCGATCGGCAAGCTGAAGATCGACGGAGCGCCGAGCTACGCCTTCGACATCCTTTCGACTGGGGATCTGGTCAATACGGCCTATCTGGTCGCGGGCGATACGCTCTATACGGTCGATCTCGCCAGCGGCGAAGCCAAGGCATCGGGCAAGCTGGAAGGCCTGACGGGCACGCTGCGCGACATCGCCATCCTGCCATAAGCGGGACCCAACCTTACGCAAGACGAGGCAAGGGTTTTAGCGAGCCCTTGCCGAATAGCGGCGGAACGGTCAGGCCGTTTCGCTCGCCCACTTTTCCGTCTCGATGCCGACGGCCTCGGCGATCGAGGGGATGCCGCGGCGGTCGAGGATGCGCGACAGCCCGGCCAGCATGGCGGCGGGCAGGCCGGGGCCGCCATAGACGAAGCCCGAATAGAGCTGCACCAGGTCGGCGCCGGCCGCGATCTTGGCGAAGGCGGTCTCCGCCGACTCGATGCCGCCGACGCCGATCAGCGGCAGGTCCGGGCCGACCAGCTTGCGGAAGCGGGCGAGCTGGATCGTCGACAGGCGGAACAGCGGCCGGCCGGAAAGGCCGCCGGCTTCCTTCGCCGTCGCCCCATCGATCAGCTTCGGCCTGGAGATCGTCGTGTTGGAGACGATGACGCCATCGATTCCGCGCGCCAACGCCACATCGGCGACGTCGGCGAGCCCCGCCTCGTCCATGTCGGGCGCGATCTTGAGCAGCACCGGCACGCGCCGGGATTGCCTGTCTCGCGCCTCGAGCACGCGGGAAAGCAACTCGTCGAGCGCGCCACGCGCCTGCAGGTCGCGCAGGCCGGGCGTGTTGGGCGACGAGACGTTGACGGTGAAATAGGAGGCGAGGTCGGAGAAGGTCTCGATCCCCGCGACATAGTCTGCGATGCGATCCGTGGCATCCTTGTTGGCGCCGATATTGACGCCGACGATCCCACTCTTGCCGCGCCGCGCCTCGAGCCGGCGCCGCGCCGCCGCATGGCCTTCATTGTTGAAGCCGAGGCGGTTGATCACGCCATGGTCCTCGACGAGGCGGAACATTCGCGGCTTGGGATTGCCAGGCTGGGCCAGCGGCGTCACGGTGCCGATCTCGACGAAGCCGAAGCCCATCGCCAGCAGCGGATCCGGCACCTCGGCATTCTTGTCGAGGCCTGCCGCGATACCGATGGGATTGGGAAAATCCAGCCCGAACAGTTTTCGCGCAAGGCGCGGATCACGGTCCGGGCGGACCGACGGGTGCAGCCCCGACGACAGCACCTTGATCGAAAGGCCATGCGCCAGTTCCGGATCGATCCGGAAGAGCAGCGGCCGGACGAGGCTGCCGAACGCGCTCATGCGGCGAGCTCGGGGAAAATGTGCTGGCCATCCGTGCCGACCGGCAGCGCCTTGGTCCAGAGCACGGCGGAGAAATCGAGCGGGCCGTAGAGATGCGGGAACAGCGCGCCGCCGCGCGAAGGCTCCCATTTCAGCTTGTCGCCGAGCTTCTCGCCATCGACGGCGACCAGCAGCAGGTTGGTCTGGCCGTGGAAATATTTGTCGGCCGTCTCGCGCGCCTGCTCGGCGGTCGAGAAGTGGATGTAGCCATCGGCGTGGTCGATCGGCGCGCCGGTGAAGACGCCCGCGTCCTTAGCCTCGCTCCAAAGGGTGTCTGGTGCGATCTTGAAGATGATGGTCATGTGGAATCCTTGAGAAGCTGGCCGCAAACTAGTCACGCGGCCGCGCCGGAACAAGGGCCGCCTTGCCGCAAGCCGCAAAATGCCGAATGGGCGGCTGGACAGGTCTGGCGCGCGGGGATAAAGCTGTTGGAAAGGGATATATTCCTTTCCGTGGCCTTCCAGGCGCGGGACGACGCGGGCGTGGGCCCGCATTCGCAGAGGTGTCCGCCATGTTGTCGCACGAGCGGATCTGGGCGGCGATCGATCGCCTTGCCGCCCGCAACGCCCTGACGACCTCCGGCCTTGCGCGCAAGGCCGGGCTCGACCCGACAACCTTCAACCGTTCCAAGCGGATCGCTGGCGACGGCCGGTTGCGCTGGCCCTCGACCGAGAGCATCTCCAAGATCCTCGACGCCACCGGCGAACCGCTTGACGGCTTCATGGAACTGATCGCGGCCAGGCGAACCACGCCGCCCGAGCAAGCCGGCCCCTTCCGCCATGTGCCACTGCTCGGCTTCGCACAGGCCGGCGCAGGCGGCTATTTCGACGATGGCGGTTTCCCGGTCGGCCAGGGCTGGGACGAGGTCGCGATTCCGCAGACCAACGCCACCGAAGGCGTCTATGCGCTCGAGGTCTCGGGCGAATCGATGATGCCGCTCTATCGCGCCGGCGACATCATCATCGTTTCGCCGACGGCGACCTGCCGGCCGGGCGACCGCGTTGTCGTGCGTACGCAGGGCGGCGAGGTCATGGCCAAGGTGCTGGCGCGCCGGACGGCCAAGGTCGTCGAACTCATCTCCCTCAATCCCGAGCATCCCAATCGCGAGATCGCCGCGCGCGAGATCGAATGGATGGCGCGGATCATTTGGGCGAGCCAGTGAGGACGGCGCTCGCCGTGCTATGTCTCGCCGCGATGCTTGGACTCGCCTTCATCGTCACCTCCCAGATCGGCGGCCTCGACCGAAAGGAACTTGCGGGGCTAATGGGCGCGCCCGCTCCGGGAACGGTTTCGGCCGCGAAGGAGGAGCCAGACCCGACGAACGCCCACCCTACCGACGGTCAGACGCTCGACGACGACGAGCCTCTCAGCGCCGCCACGCCGGCGTCTCCGGCGATGCCGCCGCCCCAGCCGCAAACGGTCAGCGAGACCACCCCGGAACCGCCCCCGCTGGAACCGGCCGAGCCTGTCGCGCGCGCGACCCGAAATGTCACCGCGCCGGGCATGACCCCCGCCCCTTCGGGAAGCGGCCCGCTCGAACGCGAGACTCAGCCGAAAAAGGCGACGACGCCGCCGCGCTGGAAAGCCTATGCGCCGGTGGTGGTGGAGGAAGCCGGGCTGCTCGATATCGGCCCGCGCAAGGTGCGGCTCGCCGGGATCAACACGCCCACCGCCGACCGGCTCTGCAGCCCGCCCGCCAGCGATGGCACGGAGGCCAGGGTGGCCTGCTCTCATCTGGCGCTGGTGGCTCTCCGCCGGCGGATTCGCGCGTTTGGCGTCGAATGCCGGATTTCCGCCGACGAGACAGCCGATCCGGTCGTTGCGTCATGCCGCATCGGCCCGACCGACCTAGCCCTCTGGCTGGTCGAACAGGGCTGGGCGCAGGCGGCGAAGCAAGCGCCCGAGGGCTATGTCGCCGCCGAGAAGGAGGCGCGCTGTGCCAGGCGTGGTGTGTGGCGTGAAGTCGAGACGCCGCCCGATTGCCTGCAGAACTAGCGAGGCTTGCGGCTGCGCAAGCCGGTCACGCCGAGCTTGGCAAGGGAGTTAATTGCTGGAGATAGGATGCCGTTCCGGCCCTCAGCACCGGAAGCCGGAAATACAGCTTGAATCAGGCTCAGACCTTACGGGCCGGCTTGGCCAGGGTCTGCTTGCCGTCGGAGGGCTGCAGGCATTCCGGGGCGATATAGGGCCAGGACTGGATCTCGCAGCCCTTGCGACCGCCCACCGAAGCCTTGTCGAACAGCGTCAGCGCAGTCGGATCCTTGGCGCCGCTCGTGCGGCTGATGGCTTGTCCGCCATAGACCGTGACGCCGAACGCGACGAGCGCCGCGGTGGTGATCAGACTGATGGTAGTGCGCGTGGTGACTGCTGTCATTTTCGATCTGCGTCGCGTTAGACGCCCCCTGTTTCCCGTTGCAGGCCCAACGCCCGCTGTCGTGAGTTCGTTCCACCATGACGGCAGGGAACCGTCAGTGATGGCCATCACAAACTGAGGGATATCAGGCGCAAACACGGCCATCGCGCCAAGGCGGGCGGCGGGGGTTTTCCTTTTCAAGAAATGCAGCCGCAGCAACACTCCATTTTCTTGATCAAACTACTCGTCATTCTGTCCAATGGAGCTCCAGGACGCGCCTCGTCCCCACCCGCAACCGCCTGCGCCTCGGAGACTCGCCATGCTCACACGTCGTCATTTCGAACTTCTGGCCGGCACCGGCCTGGTCGGCCTCGCTGCCACGACCCTCGCGGGACGCACCGCCTCGGCTGAAACGGCCAAGACGCTGCGTATCGGCTACCAGAAGGCGGGGCTGCTCGCCGTCGCGCGGCGCGAGACATCGATCGAGAAGCGGCTCGCGGCCGATGGTGTTGCTGTCACCTGGGTGGAATTCGCCGCCGGGCCGCCGCTGCTGGAGGCGCTCAATGTCCGCGCCATCGATTTCGGCTGGACCGGCGACGCCCCGCCGATCTTCGCGCAGGCCGCCGGCGCCAATCTCGTCTATGTCGGCGCCGCCCCCTCCAACGGCAAGGGCGAGGCAATCATCGTCAAGGATGGCTCGCCGGTGAAGGCGGTCGCCGACCTCAAGGGCAAGAAGATCGCCGTCACCAAGGGCTCCAGCGCGCACAACCTTCTGGTCGCGGCCCTCGAAAAGGCCGGCATCGCCTTTGCAGACATCACCCCGGTGTACCTCTCGCCCGCCGACGCCGCCGCTGCCTTTGCCAGCGACAGTGTCGATGCCTGGTCGATCTGGGATCCCTTCCTGGCGTTGGCCGAGGCGCGCCAGCCGGTTCGCCTGCTGACGACGACGGCCGATACCATCGCGGTCAACACCTACCTGCTCGCCAACAAGACCTTCGCCGGCGCCAATCCCGCTATCGTGACCAAGACCATCGCGGGCCTCGGCGACACCGCCGACTGGGCCAACGCCCATCGTAGCGACGTGGCCGCGGCGCTGACGGAGATCACCGGCGTGCCGAGCGGCCCGCAGACCGTCGCGGTCGAGCGCGCCGTCTACGGCATCCTGCCGCTGACCGACGAGATCATCGCCGGCCAGCAGGTGACCGCCGACCGTTTCTTCAAACTCGGCCTGATCCCCAAGCCAATCACCGTCTCCGACGCCGTCTGGAGCGCGCCGAAGGCTTGATGGAGCGTGCTTCGAGACGGCCTGACCGGCCGCGTCTCGGACCACGCCCCCATGAAGACCGTGCCCCACCACAAAGGCCGCCGCCATGACCGTCACCACCGATCCGCTCAACTTCTTCTGGTTCATCCCGACCTATGGCGATGGCACCTATCTCGGCTCCGAGACGCAGCAGCGGCCGCCCGAGTTCGGCTATTTCAAGGAGATCGCCCAGGCAGTGGATCGGCTCGGCTTCGGCGGCGTGCTGCTGCCGACCGGGCAGGCCTGCGAGGAAAGCTGGGTCACGGCGGCCGGTCTCGCGACGGTGACGGAAAAGCTCAAATTCCTCGTGGCGCTGCGCCCCGGCGTGGTCCAGCCCGCCTATGCCGCGCGGCAGACCGCGGCGCTCGACCGCCTCTCCAACGGCCGGCTGCTGCTCAACGTCGTGGTCGGCGGCAACCCGGTCGAGCTGGCCGGCGACGGCGTGTTCCTGCCGCATGACCAGCGCTATGAGCAGGCGGCCGAATTCCTCAGGATCTGGAGCGGCCTCGTCTCCGGCGAGCGGGTCGACTTTTCCGGCAAGCATTACCGCGTCGAAAAGGGCCGGCTCGACTTTCCACCCGTACAGAACCCGCCGCCGCTCTATTTCGGCGGTTCGTCGGAAGCCGGCATCGATCTCGCCGCCGAGCAGTGCGAGCTTTACCTCACCTGGGGCGAGCCGCTCGAGGCCGTCGCCGCCAAGATCGAGGCGGCCCGCGCCCGCGCCGCGAGCCATGGCCGCAAACTGCGCTTCGGCATCCGCCTGCATTTCATCGTCCGCGAGACCGAGGCCGAGGCCTGGGCCGCCGCCGACAGGCTGATCAGCCGGATCTCTGACGAGCAGATCGAGATCGCATACAAGCGCTTCACCAAGGAAATGGATTCGGTCGGCCAGCGCCGGATGGCGGAACTGCATGGCGGCCGGCGCGACAAGCTGCTGGTGGCGCCCAACCTCTGGGCCGGCGTCGGCCTGGTGCGCGGCGGCGCCGGCACGGCCCTGGTCGGCACGCCGCGCCAGGTGGCGGAACGGCTGCGCGAATACCAGGCGCTCGGCATCGATACGGTGATCGGCTCCGGCTATCCGCATCTGGAGGAGTCCTACCGGGTGGCCGAACTGCTGTTCCCCGAGCTCGGCATCAACGTGGCACGGCGCGGTGTCAGTCGGGCGATCCAGAACGAGTTCGGCGTCGACGAGACGGCGCGCAAGCTGGCCTCGGCCTCGTGATGACGATCCCGCGCGCGCTCATCGGCTGGATCCTGCCGGCCGTCGTCCTGATCGTCTGGGAATTCCTCGCCCGCATCGGCTTCATTCCGGAAAACGTGCTGCCGGCGCCGACCGCGGTCGGCGTGGCGCTCTGGCGCGTGCTGCAATCGGGCGAACTGGTCGAAAACATCCGGGTCAGCTTCTGGCGCGCCAGCGTCGGTTTTCTCATCGGCGGCGCGGTCGGCTTCGCCTTCGGGCTCGCCAACGGCCTCTCCCGCTTCAGCGAAGCGCTGACCGACACGACGCTGCAGATGGTGCGCAACGTGCCGCATCTCGCGCTGATCCCGCTGGTCATCCTCTGGTTCGGCATCGACGAGCAGGCCAAGCTCTTCCTCGTCGCGCTCGGCGTGTTCTTCCCGATCTACATCAACACGCTGGCCGGCATCCGCTCCGTCGACCCGCAGCTGGTCGAGATGGGCAAGACCTATGGCATGAACGGCAGCGACCTGTTCTGGAAGGTGATCCTGCCGGGCGCCCTGCCCTCGATCTTCGTCGGCGTGCGTTTCGGCCTCGGCATCATGTGGCTGACCCTGATCGTCGCCGAAACGATCGCCGCCTCCTCCGGCATCGGCCATATGGCGATGCAGGCGCGCGAGTTCATGATGACCGACGTCGTCGTGCTGACGATCCTGATCTATGCGCTGCTCGGCAAGCTCGCGGACACCACGGCCCGGATCCTGGAACGGCGGACGCTCGCCTGGAATCCGGCCTTCCAGAATGTTTGAGGGAAGCCACGCCATGTTCGCCGATACGCTCGCCTTCATCGAGACCGCCAGCCGCACGGTGCCGCGCGACCTGCCGGCCTCCCGCCCGGCCCCGTTCGAGGTCACCAACGAGGCGGCGCCCGGCACGCGCGGCTTGGGGCTTTGGATCCGCGGGCTGGTAAAGGCCTTCGACGGCGCGCCGGTGATCCGAGGCATCAACCTTGAGATTCCCGCCGGCCAGTCGATCGCGGTCGTGGGAAAGAGCGGCTGCGGCAAGAGCACACTTTTGCGCCTCATCATGGGGCTGGAAACGCCGACCAGCGGCACCATCACCCGGCTTGGCGAGGCGGCAGGGGAATCTGCGCGCTTCATC
Organism: Kaistia sp. UC242_56; assembly: GCF_044452255.1. NCBI lineage: Bacteria > Pseudomonadati > Pseudomonadota > Alphaproteobacteria > Hyphomicrobiales > Kaistiaceae > Kaistia > Kaistia sp. UC242_56. The sequence continues at coordinate 942,786 of NZ_JBIOAN010000002.1, read as the reverse complement.
TTCCAGGAGCCGCGCCTGCTGCCCTGGGCGACCGTCGCGAACAATGTCGCTATCGGCCTCGGCCGGGCCGGCACGGCCAAGACCCGTCGCGAAGCGGCGTTGAAGGCGCTGGCCGAAGTCGGCCTCGACGGTCGCGCCGACGCCTGGCCTTCCGTGCTTTCCGGCGGCCAGAAGCAACGCGTGGCGCTCGCCCGCGCGCTGGTCTCGCGGCCGCGCCTGCTCGCCCTCGACGAACCGCTCGGCGCGCTCGATGCGCTGACGCGGATCTCGATGCAGGGGCTGGTCGAGCGCGTCTGGCGGGCGCAGCGCTTCACTTCCATCCTCGTCACCCACGACGTCTCCGAGGCGATCGCGCTGGCCGACCGCATCCTGCTGATCGAGGATGGCCGCATCGCGCTCGATCTCGCCGTGCCGCTGGCCTGGCCGCGCCAGCGCGGAACGCCAACCTTTGCCAGCCTGGAAAAGACAGTTCTCGACCGGCTTTTCGGCGGCTTCGAAGGTGGTGCAGCGATCTGACGCGTTCGTTCCGGGAGGCGATCCATACTATGCCGGGCCCAATCGAACCACCGGCAGGCTTATGATGCACGACCAGACCCAGACGATCCGCCCACGCCTCTTCCTCGACAGCGCGGACAGGGCGGCCTGGGACGAATGGCTGCCGACCGGCCTGTTCCACGGCATCACCACCAACCCGACCATCCTCGCCGATGCCGGCATTGCCAACACGCTGGCCGAACTGAGCCGGCTGTCGCACATCGCCTTCGAGGCCGATGTCAGCGAATTCCAGGCCCAGACCTGGGGCCGCAGCAGCGACGCGCTGATCGACAATGGCCGCGTCATCGCCGCGCTCGATCCGCGCATGGTCGTCAAGGTGCCGATCACCCGGGAAGGCGCCATCGCCGCCGCGACGCTGAAGGCCGAGGGCGTGCGCATCACCATGACCGCCGTCTATGCCGCCCACCAGGCGCTGAGCGCCGCTGCGCTGGGTGCCGATTACGTCGCCCCCTATCTCGGCCGCATGAACGATGCCGGACGCGACGGCTTCGGCGAGATCGCCGCCATGCAGGAGATCATCCGCGCTTCCGGCAGCGACACCCGGGTCCTCGTCGCCAGCCTGCGCGCCGCGGACGACCTGGTCCGCCTCGGCCGGCTCGGCCTCGACACCTTCACCTTCTCGCCCAAGGTCGCCGCCTCCCTCTTCGCGGAGGAACTCACGGAAGCCGCGGCCGAGGTGTTCGAGATGGCCGCCGAAGGCTGAGGCTTGCTCCGGCGCGGTTTTTGTCTAGATTTATTCTAAACAACTCCGCGCCAGCGAGGCATGATGCAGCAGCCGGTCACCCGAGGCTATTCGGCCAGTCAGATCGCGCTGCATTGGCTGATCGTCGTCATGGTGCTTTTCCAGCTCATCTTCGGCGAGAGCATGTCGCACAGCGTCCGGGCCGCCCGGCGCGGCACGGCGCTTGACCCGTCCGACTCGACGCTCGCCACCCTGCACATCTGGGTCGGCTTCGCCATCCTTGCCGCGGTCGCCATCCGGCTGATGCTGCGCCTGCGCTTCGGGGCGCCGCCCCTGCCCCCCGGCTCGACCCTGCTGGGCACGCTGGCCCGCCTCACCCATATCGCCTTCTATGTCCTGCTGGTCGCCGTGCCGGTGACCGGCATTCTGGCCTACTGGTTCATCCCGTCGCTGGGCGACGTGCACGAACTGGGCAAGCCGGCCTTCATCGTGCTGATCGCGCTGCATGCGGCGGCGGCCTTGTGGCACCAGTTCTGGCTGCGCGACGGCCTGCTGCTCCGCATGCTCAAGCCTGGAAGCTGACGGGCATCCGCATCCCGCTCCGTCTCTACGATTGCTCCGGAACCCGTTTGGGCCGCTCCGCGCCCCAAGGGTGCGCTCCAGATATGCCCGTTGGCGGCGCAACCTCGAGTTACATAAATCCAGAAATACACGACAACTTGAAGTAATCGACTGGCGTAGTCTCTACTCTCGCCGATTTCGCGGCTAATAAAGGTGCAAAAGCGCAACAGCATCCCGTTGGGTAATATGTATATTGGGCTTACAGATTTACTTTCTCGCACCACTGGGAATGTCATGAAGCTCCTTCGTATCCTTTCGGCCACCACCGTCCTCGCCTCTGGCGTCGTTGCAGCCCAGGCGGCTGATCTCACCTACGAGCCCGCTCCGGCGGTCGTGGAAGTTGCCCCGGTTGGCAACTGGACCGGCTTTTATGTCGGCGGCAGCGTTGGCTACGCCTGGGGCAAGACCGACCAGACCGATGGCTTTGACGGCCTGATCACCGCGAATTCGGGCGACCTGAAGCCGGATGGCTTCATCGCCGGCCTGCAGATCGGTGGCGACTACCAGTTCCCGAGCAATGTCGTCATCGGCGCCCTGGTAGACGTGTACTATTCGAACGCCAAGGACACGTTCAACTTCGACGACGGCTTCACCAGCTACACGACCGAATCGAAGATCCAGTATTTCGGCACGGGCCGCGTCCGCGCCGGTTACGCGATGGACAAGTTCCTGCCCTACGTCACCGGCGGCTTCGCCTGGGCGAACAACAAGATCGACGACACGATCTATGGTTCGGACAGCCAGACCCATTTCGGCTGGACGGCCGGCGCCGGCGTGGAATACGCCTTCACGCAGAATTGGACGCTCAAGGCCGAATACCTCTACACGGACTTCGGCTCCAAGACCTACACGTTCCCCGACGACAATGGCTCGTATGACGTCGGCCTGAAGTCGCAGACCGCCACCATCGGCGTGAACTACCGCTTCTGATCGAAGCCTAAATTTCCGGATGCAGGGACCCCGCCGAGACGATCGGCGGGGTCTTTTTTTATTGGTCTGCCCGCCTGTGTGGACCCAGAGGCCAACGCTTTTGCTATCGCATTCGGGATTCGCGTGGACAGGCGAAAGGGCTGGATTGACTCCTGCTGTCATGAGAACAAAATAGGAACATGCCTTTTTGGAGTTCCGCTGATGGCCGAAGCCGCCCACCCGATCGATCCGGCCCAGAGCGCCCTGGACCAGCGTGTCGACAGCCTGATGTCGGCCCATCAGGGCGATGCCCGCGCCGTGATCGAAACCCTGTTGCTGGCCATTGACGCGCGTGCGGCGCGGATCTCCTTCGGCTTCGTCCGGGGCCGGTTGCCGGGCCCGGACGGCGGCGAGATCTGAGCGCGCGGCGGGCTTGTTTTGCCCCGGCGGAAGGGAACGACGCCCGGTTGGCGGCGTTGTCGATCGGTGGCGGGCAGGTTGCAATGTGGAGGGCCGGAAAATGGCGACGTCGACGGAATTGAAGGACAGCCTGCAGAGAATTTCTGCGCTGATGGGCCTGCTCCGCTCCGACTTCCTCGAACTGTCGGAGGCCAAGAGCACCCTGCAGCGCGGCCCCATCGTCGAGCATATCCAGTGGATCGCCGACCAGCTGGACGAATTGCGAAACGAACTGGCTGCCGACAAGCCGCGCCGCTCGCATGCGACGCACTCTCATTCCAAGGAGGCGGAGCCGAAGCACACGGCGCGCCATGACGCCAAGCATCACGGCGAAAACGTCGAGACGCCGCCCATCCCCGACGATCCGAAACAGCCCGATGTCGGCTTGGACGACGTCGACCTCTTGAAGGGCGAGCCGGCGCCCATGCCGGAAGAACCTCAGCCCGCTGCATCCCATGACGAGGCCGCGGCAATTCCGCCGCCACCCGACGTGCCGAAGCCGCACGATAACGACAAGACCCACTGATTTCCCGACCGCGACTACCCCGGGCGGCCCTTGCGGGCGCTTCGGGAGTGCACCTTGCCAGCGCCTCGCCATGGCGGCGCGCTCTGCCGCCATGACGAGATTGCAATGCCATACCCACGCCAGCCCGGGCGGCCCCTGCCGCTTGCACCGCGAGCAGCCAGACGGACATGACGACGACGCTGCTGATGTCAGAATTGATCATTTGCGAAGTGCTGACCGCCCTCGAGCAGCACGAACCGGTAGACCTTCGCGCTTCCGCCCGCCGCTGCAAGGAGCGGCTGCCGGCGCATCACGAAACCGAGGCAGAACTTTGCGAGCGTCTCGAAAGGCTGGCCATGGAATATGGCGCCGCCATCGTCATCGAAGGTTAGGCTGACCGCTCGGTTCCATCCCGGTCCTGGCATCTGCCATGCCGCCTGTCCCGCTGCCCTCCTTTGGCAAGAAATCCCCTGGGTCGCATGACGCGGCCTTGATCCCGGCGGGATGAAACGGGTACAACGTTCCAGCCTCTTCGAACCATTGGATGGGCGGCTCATCGCGCCGGACTCATCGATTGGGGGCGGCAGATGTGCGGGCGTAGTTCAGAGGTAGAACGTCAGCTTCCCAAGCTGAATGTCGTGGGTTCAATTCCCATCGCCCGCTCCATTTTCCTCGCAGGACCCGGCCTACCAGCAGCCCTGCGCTGCGAACTGTGCTACACTCATAAATTGCGCCACGGTCCGAAAGCACGTATCGATCGTGGGCGCGTCGCCACGCCTTTGCGCGAGGCGCACTCCACGTCCTGAAGCAAATTCCGCGGGAATAGGTAAGGGCAGATGGAAAATCTAACGATCGCGGCCGTCATACCCCTTTATAACGGCCAGGATTTCATCGCCGAGGCGCTGCGGAGCGTCCTGTCGCAAACCGTTCTTCCGGACGAGGTCATCGTCGTCGACGATGGATCGACCGACGATGGCGCCGACATCGTCCGCACCATTGCCCTGGAAAACGATCGCGTCCGGCTGCTGACCAAGAGCAATGGCGGCCAGTCGTCGGCGCGCAACCTCGCCATCCGCAGCACGCAATGCACCCATATCGCGCTGCTGGATCAGGACGATGTCTGGTACGACGACCATATCGCCATCCTGAAGGCCGCCGCCCTCGACTTCGACCGGTCCAATCTGGCGCTGATCTATGGCGACCTCGATCAGATGGACGAGACCGGCCGGATGTTTCTGCCGTCCTGCCTGCGCTCCAATCCAAGCCCGCAGCCGAAGCGGTCGCTGTTGGAATGCCTGTCGCGCGACATGTTCATCCTGCCGGGGGCCTCCCTGGTCCTGCGCGAGGCGATCCTGGATGTCGGCATGTTCGACGAGCGCCTGTCCGGCTACGAGGACGACGATCTGTTCCTGCGGCTCTTCCTGAGCGGCTATCGGAGCCTCTTCGTGCCGAAGGGCGTGACGAAATGGCGGATCCATTCGGGCTCAACCTCGTACAGTCCGAGGATGGACCGGTCGCGTCGGATCTACTTCGGCAAGCTGGTCGAGATGTTCCCGGACGATCCGCGCCTGGAACATTACTGGATCCGCGATGCGGTGGCGCCCCGGTTCCTCGGCAAGGGATTGAGCGAATTCGTGTCGGCCACCCGCGCCGGCGACCGGCCGCGCATGGAGGAAGCCTTGCGCGACATGGATTCGATCCTCCCCTACGCCAAGCGCAAGGTCCGGCGGCGGAGCCGCTGGCTCATGCCCCTCATCCGGGCCCTGGGGCCGACCCGGTTCGACGGGCTCGCCCGGACGCTGGCCCGCCTCTGTTTCCGCGATCGCCCTCCAAAGCCGCGCTACCCGGCCCCCTCGGCCGACGATCGCGGCTACCAAACCTGAGCGCCCGGAAAGCCACTCTTTTCGGTCCGGCACACCCTGCCGGGCGGGGGAAGTCTATCGCCGGGCCAAAGCCTGGCGAGGCGTGGCGGGAACCAATCACCAGCCACCACGTTTCTCGTACGCCGGGGCAAATCTGTCTGCCAGACTGATGATCAGCTGGACAGAGTCAAAGCGTTTCATCTATCCGTAGGCTCGAGTCTTTTGGGTCTGGTCAATTAACGTGACCCGCCTTGGCGCCCGCAGAACCCTGCTTGGGCGCAACAGGCAGGGTCTCATGGGAAGGAATACACATGGGTTTGAGCAAATTCAGCACGGCGGCCATGGCGTTCGTTTTCGCCGCTGCGGCCATGCCGGTGCAGGCAGCGCCGCTTATGCGCGTCGATCCGGGCGCGAGCACCTCGTCGGATGTCATCCAGGTCCAGGGCCGGCCCTGCCCGCCGCAGGGTTGCCGTCCGGGCGATCGTCCCGGTCGTCCCAACCATGGCGGCCCGAATCGTCCCGGCCCCGGCGGTCCCGGCTGGAATGGTCCCGGCCACGGTCCCGGACATGGCGGTCCCAACTGGAATCGCCCGAACAACCGTCCGGGCTACTGGAACGGCCACCACGGCTATAACGGCCCGCGCAACGGCTATCGCCGCCATAGCGACGGCTACTGGTATCCGCTGGCAGCCTTCGGCGTCGGCGCGCTGATTGGTGGCGCGATCGCCAACCAGGGCGGCCGCGAAGTGGCTCCGCCGAGCCTGTCGCGCGACCATCTGCGCTGGTGCGAGAACCGCTACCGTTCGTTCCGCGCCTCGGACAACAGCTTCCAGCCGAACAACGGCCCGCGCCAGGCTTGCGTCTCGCCCTACTATTGAGATCGTTCGCCAAGAGTGTTGAAGGAGCCCGCCTTTTGGCGGGCTTCTTTTTTGTCCGCCCGATATCGGACAGGCTGACCGCGTTCAGTTCCGCAGCACCACGCACGCGCCGCCAAGCTTCTGCAAAGCTTTGCAAAGCTGGTTCGCCTTGCCCAGCGTGTCGGCCGGCAGTCGCACCCGATAGAACGCGCGCCGGCCGCGACCGGCGAGGCGCGAGCCCAGGATCAGGGTCGGCTTGCCCTCCAGCAACGAGGGATAGCGCGCCACCTGGCGGTGATAGGAGGCGATCGCGCGGCTCTTGGAGAAATTGCCGGAGAGCTGGACCCCGAACGGCGCATAGGCGCCCTCGATCAGCGCCGGACGATAGGCGCGGATCGCCGCCACCAGCGTGACGCAATCCCTCGCCTTCGGTTCGGCCCTGGCGGCTAAGGATTTCTGCTTAGCCGGATTCGGATCGGCCGCTCTCGCCTCGGCCGGCCGCGGATCGGATGGCCTCGGCTCGACCGCGCCGGGCGGGTCCAGAACCTCGATCTCGCCGACTTTCCAGTCCTGAACGCTGCGGCCGGTGACGAAGGCCACATAGTCCTCCGTCTCGCCGGGCAGATAGCCGCCGCGCTCGATCCAGCGCGCCAGACGCGTCGGGCCGGCATTATAGGCTGCCGCAGCAAGACCCAGATTTCCAAACCGATCCCTTAAGCTTTTCAGATATTTGGCGGAGGCGGGAATCGCGAATTCCGGATCGAACGGGTCGTCCAGCCCCTGCTCTTCCGCCGTCCCCGGCATGAATTGCGCAATGCCCTGCGCGCCGGCGCTGCTGGTCACATGCGAGCGAAAGCTCGACTCGCGCCAGATCAGCCGTGTGAAATAATCGCGGGGCAGACCCTGCGCATCCGCCGCCGTCTCGATCAACCGGCAGATCGTCTGCACCGTCGTCTCCTCCGCCGCCCGCGCCGCGAAGGGAAGCAGCATCGCGCATACGAAGAGCAGCCCGGCCAGGGCGGAGGGGCGAAGCAACATCAGGCCGCCCTCCCCGTCCCGTCAGACATAGGCGGAAGGATGCTTTTGCGCGAAGCCGAGATGACCGCGCAATTTCTCCAGCAGATCGGCGGCGGCTTCGGTGACCGGCGTGCCCGGCGGGAAGATCGCCGCGGCGCCCGCCTCCATCAACGCCTCGAAATCCTGCGGCGGGATGACGCCGCCGACGACGATCATGATGTCCGGCCGGCCCTGCCGGGCCAGTTCGGCCTTCAGTTCCGGCACAAGCGTCAGATGGCCGGCGGCGAGCGACGAGACGCCGACGACATGCACCTGTTCGGCGATCGCATGCGAGGCAACCTCCTCCGGCGTCGCAAACAGCGGGCCGATCACGACGTCAAAGCCGATATCGGCAAAGGCGGTGGCGATCACCTTCTGCCCGCGGTCATGGCCGTCCTGGCCCATCTTGGCGACGAGGATGCGCGGCGGGCGGCCCTCGTCCTGGGTGAATTCGGAGACGAGGCCGGACAGCCGCTGGATCGGCGCGGGATCCTGCCCGAACCCATCGCGATAGACGCCGGAATTGACCTGGATGACCGCCTTGTGGCGCTTCCATGCCTTCTCCAGCGCCGCGGAGATTTCGCCCACCGTCGCCTTGGCGCGGGCCGCGTCGACCGCGAGCGCCAGCAGGTTGCCCTCGCCCGAGCGGGCCGAGCCTGCCAGCGCCGCGAGCGCAGCCTCCACCGCGGCCGGATCGCGCTCGGCGCGCAGCTGACGCAGCTTCTCGATCTGCTGCGCGCGGACGGAGGAATTGTCGACCTTCAGCACGTCGATGTCAGGCTCGTCGTCGAGGCGGTATTTGTTGACGCCGACCACGGTCTGCTGGCCGGAATCGATGCGCGCCTGCGTCTTCGCTGCGGCTTCCTCGATGCGAAGCTTCGGGATGCCGGCCTCGATCGCCTTGGCCATGCCGCCGAGCTTTTCGACCTCGTCGATATGCGCCATGGCGCGCTCCGCCAGCTGCGCCGTCAGCGCCTCGACATAGTAGGAGCCGCCCCAGGGGTCGATGATCCGCGTCGTGCCGCTCTCCTGCTGCAGGAAAAGCTGGGTGTTGCGGGCGATGCGGGCGGAAAAATCGGTCGGCAGGGCCAGGGCCTCATCCAGCGCATTGGTGTGCAGCGACTGGGTATGGCCCTGCGTCGCCGCCATCGCCTCGATCGTGGTGCGGACGACATTGTTGTAGACATCCTGCGCGGCGAGCGACCAGCCGGAGGTCTGGCAATGGGTGCGCAGCGCCAGCGACTTCTCGTTCTTCGGCTCGAACTGGCTGACCAGCTTCGCCCAGATCCGGCGCGCGGCGCGCATCTTGGCGACTTCCATGAAGAAGTTCATGCCGATCGCCCAGAAGAACGAAAGACGCGGCGCGAACTGGTCGATGTCGAGGCCGGCCGCCAGACCGGCGCGGATATATTCGACGCCGTCGGCGAGCGTATAGGCGAGCTCCAGATCCTGCGTCGCACCGGCTTCCTGCATGTGATAGCCGGAAATCGAGATCGAGTTGAACTTCGGCATGTGCTGCGAGGTATAGGCGAAGATGTCGGAGATGATGCGCATCGACGGTTCCGGCGGGTAGATGTAGGTGTTGCGGACCATGAACTCCTTGAGGATGTCGTTCTGGATCGTGCCGGAAAGCTTTTCGGGCGGCACGCCCTGCTCCTCGGCGGCGACGATATAAAGCGCCAGGATCGGCAGCACGGCGCCGTTCATCGTCATCGACACGCTCATCTGGTCGAGCGGGATGCCGGAGAACAGCGTGCGCATGTCGTAGATCGAGTCGATCGCCACGCCCGCCATGCCGACATCGCCGGCGACGCGCGGATGGTCGCTGTCATAGCCGCGATGGGTGGCGAGATCGAAGGCGACCGAAAGCCCCTTCTGCCCGGCGGCGAGATTGCGCCGGTAGAAGGCGTTCGAATCCTCGGCCGTGGAGAAGCCGGCATATTGGCGGATCGTCCAGGGCTGGTTCACATACATGGTCGGATACGGCCCGCGCAGGAACGGCGCGGCGCCGGGGAAGCTGTCGATCGCCTCCAGTCCCTCGCGGTCGGCAGCGGTGTAGAGGGGCTTCACCGCGATCTCTTCCGGCGTGAGCCAAGGCGCGCCATCGGCCGGCGCCGAAAGCGGCGCATCGGCAAAGGGAATGGACGAAAAATCCGGAATGCGGGTCATGGCTGGCCCTCGATCCCGTCGAGCAGTTTCGAGGGATAGTCGGTGATGTCGCAACCGGCATACAGGAAAGCCTCGACGCCGGCATGGCGATAGGCCGCCTCGTGCTCGCCAGGCCGTCCGGCGAGGGCGACATGCTCGAACCCTGCCTCGACCAGCCGCCGCGCCGCCGCTTCGGCCAGCGTCTCGCCCCCGGAGCCGCTCTCGGCCTGATAGACCTCGTCGGAGGCGCAGAGGCAGGCGGCCGCCGCGCCGGAGTCGCGCGCCGCAGCGAGCAGTTCGTCGAGCGAGGCGAACCCGTCCTGCATCGGCGCCGCGATGCCCGCCGCCTCGAACCCGCCCTTGGCAAAGCCGGCGCGGGCGCTGAACGAAGCAGCCTTGCCGAGAGTCGCCAGGAAGACGGAGGGGCGCCGCCCCGTCACCTCGGCCAAGGCATCGGCGCGGTCGCGCAGTTGCTCGAATGGCTCGGCGGTGCGACGCGGCACGAGACGCGAGGGGGCATGCGGCAGGACCGCCGAAGGCGGCGTAGGCGCCAGGATCGTGACCGGCGCTTCGGCGAGGTTGGGGAACTCGCTGGTGCCGGTGATCGGCAGCTTGCGGCGGCGCACGTCGCGATCGCGCTTGTCCGCGACGGTGCGGATCTCGCCCGCCACCCAGCCGGAGGTAAGGGCCGCAACAATTCCGCCCTGCCGCTCGATCTCCTGGAAGATCGCCCAGGCCTTGTCGCAAAGCGCATCCGTCAGCGCCTCGAAGCCGCCTGCGCCGGCAGCGGGATCGAAGACATGGCCAAGGCCGGATTCCTCGAGCAGGATCGTCTGCGTGTTGCGCGCGAGCCGCCTTGCGCCCGCATCGGCAAGGCCGAGCGGCGCGGTGAAGGGCAGCACGGTGACGCTGTCCGCGCCGCCGAGGCCTGCGGAAAATGCTGCGATCGTGCTGCGCAGCATATTCACATGCGGATCATGCCGCGTGGTCATGCGGAAGCTGGTTTCGGCGTCGAGTTGGATCGGCTTCGGCGCCAGGCCGCAGGCATCTTCGACCCGCGCCCAGAGGCGACGCAGCGCTCGAAACTTGGCGATGGTGAGGAATTCGGCGGCATCGGCGGCCAGCAGGAACGATATCAGGCCCCGCGCCCGGTCGAGCGCGACGCCGCGGGCCTCCAACCCGCGCAGGCCGGCGACCCCAGTCGCAAGGGTCAGCGCCAGTTCCTGCGCTTCCGAAGCGCAGGCCTCGTGATACACGCGCCCGTCCGCCCGCAGTAGACGGGATCCTGCCTCCGGGCCGAACAGGCCGGCCAGCTCGACCGCGGCATCGAGCGCCGCGGCGATACCGTCATCGCCATCGCGCGCCAGAACCGAGAACGGATCGATACCGAAATCGAGAGAGAGGCTATCGAGATCGAGGCCCTGGCCGCGCACCAGCGCCAGGACGGAGCGCGCCGCCTCGACGCCGGATCGCCCAGCTTCCAGGCGCAGCGAGACGAGATCCAGCATCACGCCGTCGAGGGCGGCGGCGACCGTCGCCGCGTCGGCGGCGGCAAGGCCGAAGCCGCGCGCGGAAACGGCATCGGCGAAGACCAGCGCCAGGCCGCTGGCGCCCTGGTTCAGATCCTCCAGCGCCTGAAGACTGGCCGCGCCGGCCTCTGGCAGATCGACGCGCTGGACGACGCGCCAGGCGCCGAGCGTGGCGCGGACCGGACGGGCGTGATCACCCTCGGCCTTGGGATAGAGCGGTTCGATGCGGATGTCGTCGGCGGTGCGGGAGACCAGCTTCGCCTCGAAATCGGCACCCTGGATTGCCTTCACCGCCCTTTCGCGCCAGGCGGATTCGGCGCTGCGAATCCCGGGTGACGCCTCTGGCCTGCTCATTGCCGCCTCGATCCTTGCCGCTTTCGTCCTGCCGTTTCGACCATGGATAGGCCGTGGCGCGCTTGCGTTCAACGTGCGAACCCGTCGCGCCCGTGCAAGCCGCTGGAACAAAGTCGCCACTTATGAATTGATGCTTCGATAAAGCTACTCGGTTCTATTGGGAAATTGTTCGAAAGGATGATCGCACCTTGACCCGTCTCTTCACAAAGATCTGCGCCGGCACACTGGCCGCCGCCTTCCTGCTCTCGGTGCCGCTGCCGGCCATGGCCTTGCCGGCCGTCGCCGATCCCGGGATCCGCCCGGACGCCGCGTCCAACGTGCTCGACGTGCAATATCGTCACCGCGGCCGCGACTATTATCCGCGCCATCGCCCCGGCTACCGGCCCGGTTATCACCCCGGTTACCGTCCCGGCTATCGGCCGGGCTACTGGAATGGCCACTACGGCTACCGCTACCAGCGGCCGGGCTATCGCTACTACAATGGCTGGTGGTACCCGCTGGCAGCCTTCGGTGTCGGCGCGGCGGTCGGATCCGCCATCGCCCAGCCGACCTATCGCGGCGGCTATTCCAACGCCCATTACCAGTGGTGCGAAGATCGCTACCGTTCGTACCGGGCTTCGGACAACACGTTCCAGCCCTATAACGGCCCGCGCCAGCAATGCGTCTCACCCTACTAAGGCGCTCCGCCCGCTGAACGACAAAGCCCGCCAATCGGCGGGCTTTGTTTTGCGCGCAATCGGCAGCCGGTCCTAGACCTCGCGGTGCGATTCCAGGAACCAGAGCGACTTGTCGAGGCTGCGAGAGAAGCCGGTGAGGATATCGGCGCTGTCGGCATCGCCGAGGTCGGCGGCCTTGTCGATGCCCTTGCGGACCTCGTTCGCGACCTGAGCGTAGTGCTCGATCAGCTGCGCCAGGTGATCCTTGATCGCCGAGATGTCGGTCGGATAGGGCTTGAGCTTCGTCGCCGCCGACACCGACTGGACCGTGCCGAGCGCAAAGCCGCCCAGCTGCGCCACACGCTCGGCCACCGTGTCGACATGGTCGTCGAGATCGGCCCGGAAGGTATCGAGCATCTCGTGGATGGCGATGAACTGCGGGCCCTTCAGGTTCCAGTGCGCCTGCTTGGTGACCAGCGACAGATCGATGCCGTCCGCCAGCACGGCGTTGAGCAATTCGATCGAGGCGGTCTTCGTATTGGACTTCAGATCAATCGAGGATTTCAGGGGCGCCATCGCGTTTCCTTTTGTCAATCAACTCTGGGGCCTGCGGACAAGGCCCGCGGGCTGCGATCCCAGCGGCGAAGCGGGCCTAGAGTGCCGCGCTGCCGATTCCGATCGCGTTGTGGACGATACGCCCTGGCAACGCAGGCGGGAAGCGCGGCGAGGACAGGCGCGACATTCCTGCCGCCCGTTGCCAACTGTCATCTGGCCGGAAGGCCGCAGCTGCGCTAGGACGGTCGCCACTGGATGATGTCGAAGAGGACAATATGAAAAGCGTGATCTGCGTGGAACCGGGCCGGCTGGAATTCATCGAGCGGCCCGACCCGGAGGCGCCCGCGGCGGGCTTTGCCGTCGTCGACATCAAGCATGTCGGCATTTGCGGCACCGACTACCACATCTTCGAAGGCAAGCACCCCTTCCTCGAATATCCGCGCGTCATGGGCCATGAACTTTCCGGCGTCGTCTCGGCGGTCGGTCCCGGCGGCACGCTCAAGGTCGGCACGCCGGTCGTGATCAATCCCTATATCGCCTGCGGCCACTGCGTTGCCTGCCGCAAGGGCAAGCCGAACTGCTGCACCTCGATCCGCGTGCTCGGCGTCCATACCGATGGCGGCATGGCCGAGAAGATCACGATGCCGGAAGGCAATCTCTATCCGGCGGAGGGGCTGTCGCTGCGCGACGCGGCCATGGTCGAGTTCCTGGCGATCGGCGCGCACGCCGTCCGCCGTTCGCAGCCCGAGGGCGGCCGCGCGCTCGTCGTCGGCATTGGCCCGATCGGCCTCGGCGCGGCGATCTTTGCCCGCATCGCCGGGCTTGAGGTGACGCTGCTCGATTCGAGCGAGGAACGGCTCGCCTTTGCCCGCGAGACGCTCGGCTTCCAGAATACGGCGCTGACCGGCCCCAACGCCCAGGCGACGCTGCTGGAGCAGACCCAGGGCGACGGCTTCGACGTGGTGTTCGACGCCACCGGCAATGCGCAGGCGATCGAGGCGGGCTTCGCCCTGGTCGCGCATGGCGGCGCCTATGTGCTGGTCTCGATCGTCAAGGACAGGATCAGCTTCTCCGACCCCGAATTCCACAAGCGCGAGATGATGCTGATCGGCAGCCGCAACGCCACCAAGGTCGATTTCGACCATGTCGTCGCCTCGATCAAAGCCGGCCTGGTGCCGCTCGATGCGCTGGCGACCCACAGCACGACGCTGGACAGGCTCACCACCGACATGCCGGTCTGGAGCCATGACAAGCGCGGCCTGATCAAGGCGATCATCGCCGTCTGACGCGTCGCTTCCCCGGCGAAATCCCGCTTTGACAGCGCTGTCCGAATGCAGGACGGTGCTGTCCCAATTTTCTCCGGAATCAACCGCAACGGCATAGGAGCGGACGATGGAATATCGGCAACTCGGCAATTCGGGCCTCAAGGTCTCGGTGCTGACGATGGGCACCATGACCTTCGGCGCCAAGGGCGATTTCGCCAAGGTCGGCAACATCACCGATGTCGGCGAAGCCCGCCGCCAGATCGAGATGGTGATCGACGCAGGCGTCAACCTGCTCGACACGGCGAACGTCTATTCGGCCGGCGATTGCGAGGCGATCATCGGCGACGCGCTCGGCGGCAAGCGCAAGAACGACGTGCTGATCGCCACCAAGGCGCGCTTTCCCACGGGTGACGGCCCGAACAATCGCGGCCTGTCGCGCTATCACCTGATCCGCGAATGCGAGGCCAGCCTCAAGCGGCTGAAGACCGACGTCATCGATCTCTACCAGGTGCACCAGTGGGACGGCGTGACGCCGCTGGAAGAGACGCTGGAAGCGCTCGACAGCCTCGTGCGCCAGGGCAAGGTCCGCTATATCGGCTGCTCCAACTATTCCGGCTGGCACATCATGAAGGCGATGGAGATCGCCCGCCGCGACAACCGCATCCCCTTCATCTCGCAGCAGATCCACTACACGCTCCAGGCGCGCGAGGCGGAACAGGAGCTCGTGCCGATCAGCATCGACCAGAAGCTCGGCATCCTGGTCTGGAGCCCGATCGCCGGCGGCCTGCTCTCGGGCAAGCATCGCCGCGACAAGGAAACCCCGAAGGGCAGCCGCCTGTCGCAGGGCTGGACCGAGCCGCCGATCCACGACTGGGACCGGCTCTGGAACATCGTCGACGAGCTGGTTTCGATCGCCGACGCGCGCGGCGTTTCCGGCGCGCAGGTGGCGCTCGCCTGGCTGCTCGGCCGTCCCGGGGTCACTTCGGTGATCATCGGCGGCCGCACGGAAGCCCACTTCAAGGACAACCTCGCCGCCGCCGAGCTGAAGCTCACGGCCGAGGAGCGCGCCCGCCTCGACAAGGTGAGCCAGAAGCCGCTGGATTACCCCTACTGGCACCAGGTCGCGGCCGCCAAGGACCGCCTCGGCGCGGCCGACCTCGCCTTCCTCCAGCCCTATGTGAACGGCTGAGGCCAGGCGGCTAAAAAACGGAAAAGGCCCGGCATGACCGGGCCTTTTTTTCATCGCAAGACCCACGCCCCGGTGTCAGACGCCCCCACACTCTGGCGTCATCCTCGCGAAAGCGAGGATCCATGCAGTCGGGGATTCGGGAGGTTCTTGCGGGCCAATCGCACGGCTGAATGGATCCCGGGTCAAGCCCGGGATGACGGCGAGGGTCGTGAGAGGCAATATCTCGCGAGACCAGCGCCGTGGAACGGACGCCGCAACGGCTACCGACGTTGATCCCGCAGCCCCACACACGCGCCGTGATCCCGGCGAAGGCCGGGATCCATACAGCGGAAATTTCGGGAGGTTGGCTCGGACTCGACTGCGCAAAATCTGGAGCGCACCATGTCACGGCCGGTGCTTGTGACCCCGATGGATCCCGGCTTTCGCCGGGATGACGGGGGAGGGTGTTGCAACCGGGGGGCAACCGTCGGCGGAGCAAAGGCACCCGCCCCGGACGGCGGCTCCCAGCCTGCGACAGAGGCGCAAAAGCCCTAGAACTTGTAGTTCAGGCCTGCCTTGACCGCGTTGGTGGTCACGCCGGCTTCGGATTGGGCCGGGGTGCCCTCGAAGATCGTTTTCTTGCCGAGATCGACATAGTCATATTCGAGCCGGCCGGTGAGGT
The DNA here is from genome assembly GCF_044452255.1 of Kaistia sp. UC242_56. Classification (NCBI taxonomy): domain Bacteria; kingdom Pseudomonadati; phylum Pseudomonadota; class Alphaproteobacteria; order Hyphomicrobiales; family Kaistiaceae; genus Kaistia; species Kaistia sp. UC242_56. The sequence goes on along the minus strand of NZ_JBIOAN010000002.1, from coordinate 926,923 downwards.
TCTTCGTGAAGCCGTATTCGACGCCGGCGCCGGCCGTCCAGCCGATCGCCCACTGGCTGTCCGAACCGAGCCCGGCCTGCTTGGCCTCGATATCGCCATAGGCGATGCCGCCCTTGCCGTAGAACAGCCACTTGTCATAGGTGAAGCCGATGCGGCCGGTGGTCGAGCCGATCCAGTTCAGATCGAGCGCGGCGCTGCCTGCCGTGTCGCTGAGGCCGCTATAGGCGATGTCCGTCTCGAAGCCGACCAGCCAGGGATCGGCCTGGTAGTTGTAGCCCGCCTGCACGCCGAACAGCCCGCCGCTCAGGCTGTCGAGGAAATCGGCGTCCTTGGTCCCGCCACCCCAGCCATAGCCGCCATGCACGCCGGCATAAAAACCGTTCCAGTCGAAACCGGCCGGGGCCGCGGGAGCAACCGGGGCCGGCGATTCATACGCGATGTCCGCGGCGGAAGCCGCGCCCGAAAGCGCCAGCAGGGCAACACCCGCCAAGATCCAATGCTTCATCACGTACCCTCTCGACCGGAAACGCCGTCGATACCCGCCGCCCGGATCCAAAATGCCGCCCAAAAAAGGCGTCAAGGTGGCTCATCCAGCCCAGAAATCGGTATCCGCAGCCCTCCCGTCAAGACAAGCGGGCGTGAGCATGACGAAGAGTCATGCAGCGCAGCATCCTTGCAACAGGCATTCGATGGAATCCCGAAGCAATTCGTCCGGGATCGCGACGGTCAGCGGACAAGAATCGCCCTGAAATCATTGACGTTTGTCAGGGTCGGGCCGGTGACGACCAGGCGTCCTAGCGCCTCGAAGAAGCCATAGCCGTCATTGTCGGCCAGGCGTGCCACCGGGTCGATCCCCCGCGCCCGTGCCGCCTCCAGGATGCCGGCATCGATCCAGGCGCCGGCATTGTCCTCGGAGCCGTCTATGCCGTCCGTATCGCAGGCGATGGCCGCGATGCCCCTGTGACCGCCGAGCGCGACAGCCAGCGCCAGCAGGAACTCCGCATTGCGTCCGCCCCTGCCGCGCCCGCGCACGGTCACGGTGGTTTCGCCGCCTGAGAGGATGACGCAGGGCTTCGCCACCGGCTGGTCATGCGCCGCCGCATAGGTGCCGATCGCCGCCAGCACGCGCGCCACGTCCCGCGCCTCGCCCTCGAGCGCATCGCCCAGCACCAGCGGCGTCAGCCCGATAGCGCGCGCCGCCTCGGCCGCCGCATCCAGCGCCATCTTCGGCGTCGCCAGCATCTCGACTGTCCCGCCCTCGCCGGCCTCGACCGCGTTGGCGCGGATCGCCTGCTCGATGCGCGGCTCGATGGCGATGCCGTATTCGGCGAGGATCGAAAGCGCGCCGTCGGGATCGGAGGCTTCCGGAATGGTCGGCCCGGAACCGATGGCGCCGGGATCGTCGCCCGGCACATCGGAGATCAGATAGGTCACCCGGCGTGCCTTCGCGGCGGCAGCGGCGAGACGGCCGCCCTTGATCGCCGACAGCGCCTTACGCACGCGGTTCATGGCGCCGATTGGCGCGCCGCTCTTCAACAGCGCGCGGTTCAGCGCCTGCTTGTCTTCCAGGCTCACGCCCGGCGCCGGCAGCGCCAGCAGCGACGAGGCGCCGCCGGACATCAGGAAGACGACCAGATCGTCCGGTCCCGCCGTGCCGGCGATGTCGAGGATGCGCTGCGCCGCCGCCATGCCGGCCGCGTCGGGAACAGGATGCGCGGCTTCCACCACCTCGACGAAACGGGTTGGCGTGCCATGGCCATAGCGGGTGACGGAGAGGCCTTCCGGCGCCCGGTTGCCGGCCGCCTCCCAGGCATCCTCGAACGCCCGCACCATGCGCGCCGCGCCCTTGCCGGCGCCGAGCACGATGGTCCGCCCCTTCGGCGCCTCGGGCAACCGGCCCTCGAACCGGCCATCCGGCAGCGAGGCCGCCAGCGCCGCGTCGAATAGCGCGCGAAGAATGGCCTCGTCGGGCGAATTCGTGTCGAGTGTCATGGTCACATGTCTGTCCGCAAAGAAGCCGAATCGTCCACTTTCATAGCGCATTCCTCGATCGAGCTGCCGCTGGATCACCGCTCGGTTTCGATCCGCAGCGTCCGGATGAGCGCCTCGAACAGCGGACGTGCCCTGTCGAGCGCCGCCGCGGTGGTGGCGCAGGAAAGGCTGATCCGATAGGCCGGGGTCTCGGCGAGGGCGATGTATTGGCGAACATTGGCGTGGTCCGGCCCGAAATGCGGCGTCATTACCGCCGCGACCCCGCGAACGCCATTGCCGAAATCGAGCGGCTCGATGGAACCGACACGGCCCATCAGCGCCAGCGTCGCGCGTACGGACTCGACCTGTCCTTGCAGCATTTCCGGGTCGTTCAGCGCCGCCTGGTCCAGCACCCGGACTTCTTCCGGCTGCGTCTTCAGCGCGGCGCCGCACAGGCTTTTCGACGTCCCCGCGCGGGGAAGAGCCGGATCGTCGCTGTGGATCTCGATGACGAAATCATGCCCACGATGACCGCGCCGCTGGCCGATGACGAGCGGCGATGGCGCGGAGAAGGCGAGCCCGGTTTCGGGGTCGCGAAAATCCATCCGGGCCGGTGTCGCCGATGTTTCGGCGGCCGCGCCCATCGTGGCACCGGCACCGAGACCCAACGCACAGAGGCATGCCAGCACAGCGATGCGCCGGCAGGCAGGAAGCCAGGTCGTCCGGTTCGCACAGTCCCCCGGGAGCATCGCGCGCTTAGTCGCGCACGCCGACGACATAGTCCTGGATCTGGTCGACGATGGCGCCGGTCATCGGGATGGCGGCGTCGCTCATCAGGAACAGCGCCAGGCGGGCGACGTCCTCCGGCTTGATCAGCCGGCCCCAGGGCATCATCGCCTCGGCCTCTTCCAGCCAGCCCTCGCCCTTGCCGAGCTTGACCGCCTGCATCTCGCGCTCGCCCGGCGTATCGGCCCAGCCGAGATTGATGCCGTTGACGCTGATCCGGTCGAAGCGGTGCGAATGGGCGGCGTTCTTGGTCAGGATCGACAGCGCCGCCTTGGACGAGGCATAGACGCCCAGCTCCGGCGTGCCGCCATAGGCATTGACCGAGAGGATGTTCACGATCGTGCCGGGCGCGCCGCGCGATTTCAGGTGCTGGATGACGCCCTGCATCAGGAACATCGGCGTGCGCACATTGGTGGCGAACACCTTGTCGAAGAAGTCGATATCGGCATCGGCGATCGAGCCGCGATCCGTGCTGGCGGCGGCGTTGACGAGGCCGTCGACATGGTCGAACCGGTCGAGCGTCGCGTCCATGACGATCTCGGCCGCATCGGAATCGGCGAGATCGACGGAGACGAAGCCGCCGCCGACGCCAAGCGCCTCCAGCTCGGCCACGACATCCGCGCCGCGCTGAGGATTGCGCCCGACCAGCATCACGCCTTCCGCGCCCGAATGCGCCGCCTCCAGCGCCACGGCCCGGCCCACGCCCTGCGTGCCGCCGGTCACCAGAAGGATCTTGCCGTCTACACGCGCTTCCATCGTCTCATCCCTGCCCGTTTTCGCTGTTCGTCAGCGGATCTGATTGTTCGCTCTTGCCCCCAGCGCGCCGTCGCGGCACGCTGGCCCGAGGGGCGGAGACACGATCTGCGAGCGATCCTAGCCGGGCTCGTTCCGGCGATGCAACTCATGCGCGCCCCGCTTCGAGCCGAAAAGCCGTCACGCGCCAATCCGGAATCGCCCATGCCTCAACCCCTTACGCCGCCAAAGGATGCCGCCGCCGCGCGCATCGCGGACGCCCGCATCGCCTTGGCGGCCCTGGACCTGCTTCCCGAAGCGATCCGGCCAGCCGACGAAGCCAGCGCCTATGCCGTGCAGGCGGCCGTGCACCAGCGCCTGGCGGCGAGCCGTTATGGCCGACGGATCGGCTGGAAGATCGGCTGCACGACGCCGGTGATGCAGAGCTATCTCGGCATCCCGAACCCCTGCGGCGCCGGCCTGTTCGAGGGCACGCGGCATGCTTCCGGCGCGACGATCTCGGCGGCCGGTTTCCGCCATGTCGGCATCGAATGCGAGATCGCGGTCCAGCTCGCGCGCGACCTGCCGGCGACCGGCGCGCCGTTCACGGCGGAGCGTGTCGCAGATGCGGTCGGGAGCGTGATGGCGGCGATCGAGCTGGTCGACGACCGCTATGCCGACTGGCGCCAGACCGACACGCCGACGTTGATCGCCGACGATTTCTTCGCCGCCGGCTGCGTGCTGGGCGGCCCGCTTGCCCTGGCCGACGCGCCGGATCTCGCCGCCGTCGTCGGCGTGACGCGGATCAACGATGTCGAGGTCGGCCGCGGCGTCGGCGCCGACGTGCTCGGCCACCCCTTCAAGGCGCTCGCCTGGCTCGCGGACAGCCTGGCGGCCCGAGGCGAGATGCTGCGGGCGGGCGAGATCGTGCTGACCGGCAGCCTGGTCGAAACCCGCTGGCTCACCGCCGGCGACCGGGTGGAGATCGAAATCACGGGATTGGGCGGGGTGGCACTGACGGTTTCGGAGTAGGCGGCGAACGCGCCATTCCCTCACCTCTCCCATCGGGAGAGGTCGACGCACGAAGTGCGGCGGGTGAGGGGTTCAGGCCTCACCGGTCAGATCACATCCCCTCACCCGGAGCTTTGCTCCGACCGCTCCCCATCGGGAGAGGTGAAGGAGAAAGCCCAGACGGTCGCGATCGCTCCCGCTCGCGGGAGAGGGCTGGGATGACGGTCTTGCCGACAGACAGACCGCCACGTTCCCTTCACCTCTCCCTGAGGGAGAGGTCGGAGCGAAGCTCCGGGTGAGGGTTTAGGGAACCATCAGAACAAGACTGCAGATGTCGGGCACCAAGCCGGATAGGCCGTAAACCCTCACCCGCCGGCCTGCGGCCGTCGACCTCTCCCTCAGGGAGAGGTGAAGGAAGCGCCCTTATCCGGCAATCCTACCGAAAATGCTTCGAGAGCTTCAGGCCCTGGGCCTGGTAGTTGGAGCCGAGGTCGCTGCCGTAGAGCTTGGCGGGACGTTCCGACATCGTCTCGTAGACGAGACGGCCGACCGTCTGGCCATGTTCGAGGATGAACGGCACCTCATGGCTGCGCACTTCGAGAACGGCGCGGCTGCCGGCGCCGCCGGCTGCCTGATGGCCAAAGCCCGGATCGAAGAAGCCGGCATAGTGGACGCGGAATTCGCCGACCAGCGGGTCGAAGGCGACCATTTCGGCGGCGTAATCCGGCGGCACGTGCACGGCTTCGCGCGACACGAGGATGTAGAACTGGTCGGGATCAAGGATCAGTTCGGCCTTGCCGCGAACCGGGATCGGCTCCCAGTAATCGAGGACGTCGCAGGCGGCGCGCTTGTCGACGTCGACGACGCCCGTATGGCGCTTGGCGCGATAGCCGATGATGCCGTTCGAGCCCTCGAGATCGATCGACAGCAGCAGCCCGCCGGAAGCGCGGAACGCGCCATCGACCAGAGGCTCGCGGGCATTGAGGGCAGCCAGTTCGGTATCATTCAGATGGGTGTCGCCGCGGCGAAACCGGATCTGCGACAGGCGCGAGCCGGTGCGCGCGACGATCGGGAAGGTGCGCGGGGAAACTTCGAGATAGAGCGGGCCGTGATAGCCGGCGGGAATCGTGTCGAAGGACTGCGCCCGGTCGGTGATGACGCGGGTGAAGATGTCGAGCCGGCCGGTCGAGGATTTCGGGTTGGCCGAAGCCTGGATATCCGGCGGCAGCGCCAGCCCTTCGAGCAGCGGCACGATGTAGACGCAGCCGGTCTCCAGCACCGATCCGGCGGAGAGGTCGATCTCGTGCAGGGTGAGCTCGGCGAGGCGGTCCTTCACCAGCACGTTCGGGCCCGGCAGGAAGCTGGCGCGCACCCGGTAGGCGACGGCGCCAAGGCGCAGGTCGAGGCTCGCCGGCTGCACCTGGTCGTCATCGAGCGGCCGGTCGATGACGATTTCGCCCAAGGCGAGGCTCGCCCGGATCTGCTCGGCCGAGAGAATTCCGATTGCTGCGTTACCCGTCATCCGCTCCGGTCCTGCCTAATCTTCACCTCTCCCTGAGGGAGAGGTCGGCCCGCAGGGCCGGGTGAGGGTTTACGCCCTCTCCGGAAAATTCCCTAACCCCTCACCCGCCGGCTACGCCGTCGACCTCTCCTCAGGGAGAGGTGAAAACGCGCCGCGGGACCGAAGGAAGCACTTAGCTCAACTCGCCGTTGACGCCAAGCCGCCAGAGGCATATCAGGAAACGCACCATCCGTGGTCTATTTGAGCCGACCGGCTTGCCGCCACGTTAAACAATGTCGCTAAAAGGTCGGTTGCCGGAAATCCGACATCCGATTTTTGCCCGACCTCGCGTCGGGTTTTTCTTGATCGGGATCAGAGCCAAATGTCCGAAGACAAAGCCAAGCGCCCCCGCCGCCCCGCCACCCAGCTCGTGCATGGCGGCACCCTCCGTTCGCAATTCGGCGAAATCTCGGAAGCGATGTTCCTGACCCAGGGCTTCGCCTATGACACGGCCGAAGCCGCCGAGGCGCGCTTCAAGGGCGAGGATCCGGGCTTCATCTATTCGCGCTTCTCCAACCCGACCACCTTCATGTTCGAGGAGCGCATCCGCCTGCTCGAGGGCGCCGCCGCCGCGCGCTCGACCGCCAGCGGCATGGCCGCCGTCACCGCCGCGCTGATGTGCATGCTGAAGGCGGGCGACCACGTCGTCGCCGCCAAGGCGCTGTTCTCGTCCTGTCTCTATGTCGTCGAAGACCTGCTGCCGCGCTTCGGCGTGCAGTCGACGCTGGTCGACGGCACCGATTTCAACCAGTGGCGCGACGCCGTGCGGCCGAACACCAAGGCGTTCTTCCTGGAAAGCCCGACCAATCCGACGCTCGAAGTCATCGACATCGCCGAGGTCGCCAAGATCGCGCATGAGGCCGGCGCTCTGCTCATCGTTGACAACGTCTTCGCGACGCCGATCTGGCAGCAGCCGATCAAGCTCGGCGCCGACGTCGTGGTCTATTCCGGCACCAAGCATATCGATGGCCAGGGCCGGGTCCTGGGCGGCATCATCCTCTCAGCCGATGAGGCCTATGTCACCGACCACCTGCACAATTTCCTGCGCCAGACCGGCCCGACGCTGTCGGCCTTCAATGCCTGGGTGCTGCTGAAGGGGCTTGAGACGCTGGATATCCGCGTCCGCCGCCAGACCGAGAGCGCGGCGAAGATCGCCGACGTGATGGCCAGGCACCCGAAGGTCGCGAAGCTGATCTATCCCGGCCGCGCCGACCATCCGCAGGCCGATGTCGTCAAGAAGCAGATGGGCGCCGGCTCGACGCTGATCGCGTTCGAGGTCGAGGGCGGCAAGGAAGCGGCCTTCCGCGTCGCCAGCGCCATGGAGGTCGTCACGATCTCCAACAATCTCGGCGACGCCAAGAGCCTCATCACCCATCCCTCGACCACGACGCATCAGCGCCTCTCGGAAGAGGCGCGGCTCGGCTTCGGCATCACGCCCGGCATGCTGCGCCTGTCGATCGGTCTCGAAGACGCCGACGACCTGATCGAGGACATTACCCTGGCGCTCGACCAGGCCTGATCCCCCCGACAGGAAAAGCCGCCGGAGGCGCCCGCCCAGGCGGCTTTTTCGCATCCCGAAACGCGGTCAAGGCGTTGCTGGAATAAGAAAAGTTGCAAGATGCGCTAAATTGCGCAGTGGCGGCGCAGGCGCGGCCATGATTATTGACGCCAAGTTGACTGCCGCCAAAGCCAAACGTCGTTGGACTCGCTGTGATTCCCGCGCTAGTTTGGAACCCATCCAAAAAGCGGGCGCTGCTGATGGACTATCAATCTTTCTTCGTAGACGCGATCGACGCTCTCCATTCCGAGAAGCGTTATCGGGTCTTCGCCGATCTCGAGCGGATCGTGGGCCGCTTCCCGCATGCGATCTGGCGCTCCGAGCGCGGTCCGCGCGAAATCACCGTCTGGTGCTCCAACGACTATCTCGGCATGGGCCAGCATCCCGACGTCGTCCGCGCCATGGTCGAGACCGCGCAGGGCATGGGCACCGGCGCCGGCGGCACGCGCAACATCTCCGGCAACAATCACCCGCTGGTCGAGTTGGAGCATGAGCTCGCCGACCTGCATGGCAAGGAAGCCGGCCTCGTCTTCTCCTCGGGCTTCGTCTCCAACGACGCGGCGCTGTCGACGCTCGGCAAGCTGCTGCCCGACTGCCTGATCCTGTCGGACGAGCTAAACCACGCCTCGATGATCGAGGGCATCCGCCGCTCCGGCGCGCAGAAGCGCATCTTCCGCCACAACGACCTCGAGCATCTCGAAGAGCTGCTCAAGGAAGCCGGCCCCGGCCGCGCCAAGCTGATCGCCTTCGAGAGCGTCTATTCGATGGATGGCGACATCGCGCCGATCGCCGGGATCTGCGATCTGGCCGAGAAGTATGGCGCCATGACCTATCTCGACGAAGTGCACGCCGTGGGCATGTATGGCCCGCGCGGCGCCGGCATCGCCGAGCGCGAGGGCGTCATGCACCGCGTCGACGTCATCGAGGGCACGCTGGCCAAGGCGTTCGGCACGTTCGGCGGCTACATCACCGCCAGCCGCGCCGTGGTCGACGCCGTGCGTTCCTATGCGCCGGGCTTCATCTTCACCACCGCCCTGCCCCCGTCGATCGCCGCCGCCACCACCGCCTCGATCCGCCACCTGAAGGCTTCGCAGGTCGAGCGCGACCTGCAGCAGCATCACGCGCAGCGGACCAAGGAAGTGCTGATCGCCGCCGGCCTGCCGGTGATGCCGTCCGAGACGCATATCATTCCGCTGTTCGTCGGCAATCCGGACCTTTGCAAGAAGGCCTCGGACATGCTGCTCGACGAGCATGGCATCTACATCCAGCCGATCAACTACCCGACCGTGCCGCGCGGTACTGAGCGGCTGCGCATCACGCCGACGCCCTGCCATGACGAGACGCTGATCCTCGGCCTGCGCGACGCGCTGGTCGATGTCTGGCACCGTCTCTGGCTGCCGCTCGGCCGCACCGCCCCGGCCAAGACCGCCCGCCTGGTTGCCAATGGCGGCAGCTCGCATTTCGACGTCTTCCCGCCCGCCGGCGGCTGACGGTTTCGAGTTCGATTTCGAAAAGGCCCGCCGAGCGATCGGCGGGCCTTTTTTGTTGCGTCGTGGGTCGCAGCCGACGGCTCCTTGCCCGGACCGGAGGGTCAGATCAACCGGACGGACATGCCGCCATCCGCGATCATCGGGCTTCCCGTCATGAAACTCGACCGATCGGAGAGCAGGAACAGCGCCGCCTGGGCGATCTCCTTCGCGCTCGCCATCCGCTTCATCGGATGCAGCGTCGCGATGTACTCCATGAAGTCCGGATTGTCTTCGCCACCAGCGGGCGTGACCGTCCCGCCGGGCAGTAGCGCGTTGACGCGAATGCGTTCCGCCGCATGGTCCGACGCGAGCGACTGCGCCAAGCCGATCAGTCCTGCCTTGGAGGCGGCATAGGCCCCCATCCCCGGCAGGCCGCCATTGCTGAAGCCGACGAAGGATGACGTGAACACGATAGAGCCGCCGCCCCGCGCCCTCATGGCCGGGATCTGCGCCTTGGCCGCCAGGAACGCTGCCGTCAGATTGACCGAGATGACGTCGTTCCAGCTCCCGAGCCCCATGTCGGCAACCGGGGCCAAGTCCCCGACGATGCCGGCATTGTTGAACGCGGCGTCCAGCCCGCCGAACGCCGTGGTGGCGAGGTCGACCAGAGCCGTGGCATAGCGCTCGTCCCGGACGTCGCCGGCCAAGTATACGGCCCTGCCGATGCCCTGGTTGATCGTCTCCGCAAGGGTTTCGAGTTCTGCCGACCGTCGCGCGCCGAGCACCACGTCGGCGCCCTCGGCCGCGAACAGCAGCGCTGCAGCCCTGCCGATGCCGCTGCTCGCGCCGGTGATCAGAATCGACTTGTTTTCCAGCTCCATGACGTCCTTTTCCTGTCCTGGTTTCCCGCCCTTCGGGCGGTTTCCAGCGACACGGTGTCATGGCCGGGTCGCGTCGCGCGATCCGTTTCCTGCGCTTGAATTAGCGGGATCCGCTCCAAGGCGCCCACCGCCCGTCATCGAGCGGCGATGCCGCAACGAGCACGGTTGAACGACCTTCCCCCGGGTGCGGGAGAAGCCTGGGCCGAGGGTCGTGCCCGATCTCGCGGCTACGCAGCGACCTCCGCCGCCTCGGGCTCACCGATCTTCGCGATGTCGAACGGCACCGTCTGGTAGATCTCGTTGATCCAGTTGCCGAACAGCAGATGCGCATTGCCGCGCCAGCTGTTGACCGGCGGCCGGGTAGGGTCGTTCTTCTGGAAATAATCGACCGGCAGGGCGACATCGATCTTGGCGTTGATATCGCGGAAATACTCGTCGCCCAGCGAGTGCGTGTCATATTCGAGATGGTTGAACATGTGCAGCGCGCGGTGGCGCGTGTCGTCGAGCAGGCAGAGGCCCGTCTCCTCGCTTTCGGCCAGCACGACCACGCCGCTATCCGCCGGGATCTCGCTCTTGCGCACTTCCGACCAGCGCGACACCGGCACGGCGAACTCGTCGGCGAGCCCGCGCAGATAGGGCGATGTCGCGGCGGGGGCCGGGATCTGGTGGCGGAAGATGCCGAATGCCTTGCCCGGCAGGTCGTATTTCTGCATGCCGTGGAAATGGTGCACGGCCGCCTGCGCCGCCCAGCAGATGTTGAGCGAGCGGTGCACATGCGTCTGCGTCCAGTCGAAGATGCGGCGCAGCTCGTCCCAATAGGTCACGTCCTCGAACGGCATCCGCTCGACCGGCGCGCCGGTGACGATGAAGCCGTCGAAGCGCTCATGCTTCACCTCCTCCCAGGGGCGGTAGAAGGAGAGCATGTGCTCGGCCGGCGTGTTGCGCGGCGCGTGGTCGGTGATCTGCACCAGCGAAAGCTCGATCTGCAGCGGCGTCGCGCCGAGGAGGCGGGCGATCTGCGTCTCGGTCGAGATCTTGTTGGGCATCAGGTTGAGCAGGCCGATCCGCAGCGGACGGATATCCTGGCGTACCGCATCCGCCGCGCGCATGACCATGACGCCTTCGGCTTCAAGCTTGCGGCGGGCTGGCAGGTCGTCGGGGATCTTGATCGGCATCGGGCATCGTCCTGTACTGGAAGAGCCGACGCTGTGTGACTGGGTCCGTATTCTTGCCGGATCGGCCACATCCTCCCTTGCAGGAGTGCCACCTTGCCCGGATAGGCAGGTTGGCGTCGGGCGTCGGCCCAACTCTTGATGTATGCGCCTGATTTAGCCGAGCCAAGGCCACTTGGCAATAGAATCTGCGGCGGCGGGCCAGACCCTCACCCCAGCCCTCTCCCGCTTGCGGGAGAGGGGGCGCGCCGCGTCTGGTGCGAGATCGACATGGCACCGGCAGAAAAGCCCTCGCCCGCTTGCGGGAGAGGGTTGGGTGAGGGTCTTGCTACTTCGCCAGCCACTCGGCCAGACGGCGGGTGGCTTCACGGATCTGGTCGAGGTTGCGCAGGTAGCAGAGGCGCATGAAGCCCGCGCCGCCCGCGCCGAACGCATCGCCCGGCGCGAGGCCGACATTCGCCTCGTCGACCAGCCGCAGCGCCAGCTTGCGCGTGTCGGGCTCGCCGTCGACGGAGAAGAAGGCATAGAACGCGCCGGCCGGGCGCACGAGGCGGATGCGCCCCGTCTTCTCCAGCCCGGAACAGACAATCTCGCGCGCTTCCACGGCGCGCTGGCGCTGGAAGTCGATGAAGGCGTCGCCCTGCTCCAGCGCCGCAACCGCGCCGCGCTGCAGGAACTTTGGCGTGCCCGAGCTCGAATACTGCACGAGATTCTCGATCACCTGGCCGAAGGCCGGCGGCGCCGACAGCCAGCCGACGCGCCAGCCGGTCATCGCCCAGTTCTTCGACATGGTGTTGACGTAGAGGATGCGATCGTCCGGCTCGGCGATGTCATAGAAGGAGGGCGAACGCTCGCCTTCGTAGAAGAAGCGCGTATAGACCTCGTCGGAGATGATCCAGAGGCCCCTGGCGCGGGCAAAGTCGAGAATGGCCTGAAGCTCGTCGCGCGTCGCCGTCCAGCCGGTCGGGTTGCAGGGCGAATTCAGGAACAGCGCCTTGGTGCGCGGCGTCACCGCCTCGAAATAACGGTCCAGGTCGAGCGTCCAGCCGGCATTGCCATAGGTGAGCGGCACCTCGACCACCTTGGCGGCGCCGACTTCCGCGGCGGCGGCGAAATTCGGCCAGGCCGGGGTCGGCACGACCACCTCGTCGCCATGGCCGGCCACCATGCGCAGCGCGATCTGGATCGCCGGCATGCCGCCCGAGGTGACGAAGAAGCGCTCGGGGTCGAACGGCCGGCCATAGAGGCGCGCGTGATAGCCCGCCAGCGCCTGCCGGAGCTCGGGAATGCCGCGCTGGTGGGTGTAGAAGGTCTCGCCCGCCGTCAGCCCCGCCTGGGCCGCCTCGCTGATGAAGCCCGGCGTCGGGAGGTCGCCCTCGCCGACCCAGAGCGGGATCAGCCCCTGGCGGTCTCGGCCATAATTGAAGACCTCGACGATGCCGCTTTCGGGAGCCTGGCTCGCTTCGGGGCGCAGCGTATTCAATGCGGGATGGACGGACACGCACGTTTCCAATGTCTGCAGGCGCCAAATCCACGGGCGGGCGACGCCATTGGGGATGATGTAGCGGATTTTAACGGCCAACCAAGACAAAACGGCGGCCAGGAAGCCGCCGTTTCACTGCGCGCGGGCGTGGCCGCAAGGCCGGCCGGATTACTTCTTGGCGAGCAGGTCGCGGATCTCGCGCAGCAGGGCCACGTCTTCCGGCGTCGCAACCGGGGCTGCCGCCGCGGCGGCCTTCTCGCGCTTCATGCGGTTCATGCCCTTGACGATCAGGAACAGGATCCAGGCGACAATGATGAAATTGATCAGCAGCGTCAGGAAGTTGCCGTAGGCGATTGTCGCGCCGGCCTTGCGCGCGGCGTCGAGCGTCGGCTGCGGGTCGCCGGCCAACTGGATATACTTGTTGGTGAAGTCGATGCCGCCCGTGATCACGCCGACGATCGGCATGATGATGTCATTGACGATCGAATTGACCAGGCCGCTGAAGGCGGCGCCGATGATGATACCGATGGCCAAGTCGACCACGTTGCCCTTGAGGGCAAACTCTCGGAATTCCTTCAGCATTCAATGTTCCCTTTTCGCCCGGCTCGATGCGAACCTGTCTTCACAACCCGCGCGACTATAGCGCAGCGGATTTGCAGGCGAAACGTGCCGGCAGCAACTGTCGCGCGGTGTTGCCAGGCTGCACTGCGCAACGGCGAACGCGCGCGATGCGGCGCAGCGCGCAATTGACGCCCTGCCTCCCTTGGCGTTATGAGCCACGGATCATTTTCGAAAAGAGCGCCGATGTATCGAACCGTCACGCGATCGATCCAGGTGACCGTGCGGCCCAGCTTCGTCGAGGACGATTCCTCGCCGGGCGAGAACCGCTACGTCTGGGCCTACACGATCGAGATCGTCAATCTCGGGCTTGAGAACGTCCAGCTGCGTTCGCGCTTCTGGCGGATCACCGATGGCAAGGGCCGCACGGAAGAAGTGCGCGGCGTCGGCGTCGTCGGCAAGGAGCCGTCGCTGAAGCCCGGCGAGAGCTTTGAATATACCAGCGGCTGCCCGCTCTCGACGCCGTCGGGCATCATGGCCGGCACCTACCAGATGCAGACCGAGAGCGGCGAGATGTTTTCCGTCGAGATCCCGGCCTTCTCGCTCGACGTCCCCAACGCGCCCCGAGTGTTGCATTAGGATCTGGGCCGGCACACGCTTTCTCGAATACGCTGCCGCTCACCTCTCCCCGCGGACACCTTCGCACAACACGATCCTCGACATGCTGAGGAGGCCCGCAGGGCCGTCTCGAAGCACGCAGGGCGTGGCAGCATGAAGATTTGCCCTTAGGCAGTGCGTCCTTCGAGACGGCTTGCTCGCGCAAGCCTCCTCAGGATGTCGGGATCGAGATTGGCGCAACCGCTTTCCAGGTTCCGCGAGAGTCACCTCAGGGAGAGGTGAATGGCACCCCCACCTCCGCCGTCGTCCTCGCGCAGGCGAGGACCCATGCAGCAGGTTTTTTCGGGGGGTCGACGGTTCAAGCCGTCCGGGCAGTCCTTGGAAACGCCCAAGCCATCGGCTGAATGGATCCTCGCCTGCGCGAGGATGACGCCGAGCGTGGCCGCGGGCTCGTCGCCCCGGCGAAGGCCGGGGCCCATACGCTCAGTCTTGAGAATGGGGCGCAGCCCTAAGGCCAGGCGCCGGTGTGTCTGGATCCCCTAAGTTCACAAACGAAGTGCAACACCAGCTTAAGGTGTTGCGATGGGACGAGAGTACAGCCAGCTCGGGCTTGAGGAGCGGATCGAGATTGCCCGTCTATCAGACGAAGGCGCCTCGATCCGGAAGATCGCTGCAGCTTTGGGTCGCGCGCCATCGTCCATTGCCAGGGAACTGAAGCGCAACACCGGCAGCCAGGTGGGCTATCAGCCGCTCTATGCCGACGCCCAGACGCAGGCGCGGCGCTGGAACGGTAGCCGGCTCGATCGCGATGCCGCCCTGCGCGAGCGGGTGCTCGGCCAGTTGAAGACCGGCTGGTCGCCCGAGCAGATCGCCGGCCGGCTCCGGCGCGACGGCCCGATGCGCCTCAGCCATGAGAGCATCTATCGCTTCATCTATGCCCAGATCCGCCAGCACAACGACTTCACCTGGCGCAACTACCTGCCCCGGGCCAAGTCGCGGCGCGGCTGGCGCGCCCGCAAGGGCGGCAGTCCGGCCCTGCATATGCGCCATCGGGTGCCGCTGGCCGAGCGGCCTCGCGACGTGCTGGACCGCCAGACGCCCGGCCATTGGGAGGCCGACCTGATGGCCTTTGCTCGCTATGGCCAGAACCTCTTGTTTCTGCACGACCGCATGAGCCGGGTGCTGATCGGCAGCCCGCTGCCCTCGAAGCGGGCCGAGCCGGTCGCCGGTGCGCTGACCGCGGCCTTGCAGACCCTGCCGCCGGCCTGCCGCAAGACCGTCACCTTCGACAATGGCACCGAGTTCGCCCGCCACTATGAACTCGGCGCCATCGGCATCGACACCTATTTCTGTGATCCGCACGCGCCGTGGCAGAAGGGCGGCATCGAGAACGCCATCGGCCGCATGCGCCGCTTCCTGCCGCGCAAGACCGATCTCGCCACTCTCGACAGCCGTACGCTGATCGGCATGATGGCCGCCTACAACAACACGCCGCGCAAATGCCTCGGCTTCCAAACCCCGGCCGAGGCCTTCTCACAACAAGTGTTGCACTTCAAATGTGAATCCACCTCCCGGCCTTCGCCGGGATGACGCCGGGCGGGTGGCTGCGGGCGGGTGGCGGCCGCCTTCCCCGCGGGAGAAGGCCGGGGCGCGGCGCTTGCCTAACCCCTGCCCTCAACGTCGCAAAGACACCTCAGCCGAGGAATTCCTGCGGATCAAAACTGTATTTCTGGCCGCAGAACTCGCAGGTCACCGAGATCTCGCCGTCCTCGATGCTCGACGTGATTTCCTCGGCCGAGAAGCTGCCGAGCACGCCCTGGATGCGGTCGCGCGAGCAGGAGCACTGCTCGCGGACAGCCATCGAGTCATAGACGCGCACGCCGCGCTCGTGGAACAGGCGATAAAGCAGCCGTTCGGCCGGGACGTCTGGATCGATCAGCTCGTGATCCTCGACGGTCGAGACCAGCGAGGTCGCCTCCGCCCAGGCATCCTCTTCCTCGGCCTGGTGCTCCATGCCTTCCGGCGCGTCGCCACCCGGCAGGTCGCGCTGGACGCCGATCGAGGCTTCCGGCAGGTACTGCACCAGCAGGCCGCCGGCGCGCCAGCTATGCGCGGCGCCGCCATCCTCGCGCGTCATCATCTCGGCCACCGCCAGGCGGACGAGGGTCGGGATCTGTTCCGACTGCGAGAAGTAGAGATGCGCCACTTCCTCGAGGCTGACGCCGTCGAGCTGGACGATGCCCTGGTAGCGGCTGGTGAACTCGCCCTGGTCGATGGTCATCGCCAGGATGCCCTTGCCGAGCAGAAGCTCGGGCTTGGACAGGCCGTCAACGTCCATCTCGGCCACCCGCTCCTTGTTGAAGCGGGCATAGGCGCG
Organism: Kaistia sp. UC242_56; assembly: GCF_044452255.1. Lineage (NCBI taxonomy): Bacteria > Pseudomonadati > Pseudomonadota > Alphaproteobacteria > Hyphomicrobiales > Kaistiaceae > Kaistia > Kaistia sp. UC242_56. The sequence goes on along the minus strand of NZ_JBIOAN010000002.1, from coordinate 910,746 downwards.
GATATCGCCCGAAGTGCGATAATCGACGACCAGCATGTCGACCGGGCCGTCCGTCTGCGTCTGCAGCAGGAACTGGCCCTCGAACTTCAGCGACGAGCCGAGCAGCACGGCGAGCACGACGGCTTCGCCAAGCAGCTTCGACACCGGCAGCGGATAATCGTGGCGCGCCAGCAGGGCCGACAGTGCCGGCCCCATCTGGATGGCGCGGCCGCGCACGTCGAGACCGTTGACCTCGAAAGGCAGCACGGCGTCATCACCCGCCGGATCGATCGATCCGGGGCCGAACGGGATTTCTTCCATCAAAGTGCCTCCGGGCCGCCCAGGCACCAGGCAAGAATGCCCTTCTGTGCGTGCAGCCGGTTTTCAGCCTCGTCGAAGACGACCGATTGCGGGCCGTCCATGACTTCGGCCGTCACCTCCTCGCCGCGATGGGCAGGCAGGCAATGCATGAACAGCGCATCCTTCTTGGCGCGCGACATCAGGCGGGCGTTCACCTGGTAGGGCTTCAGCAGATTGTGCCGGCGCTCCGCCTCGCTGTCGCCCATCGACACCCAGGTGTCGGTGACGATGCAGTCGGAATCGGCTGCCGCGTCGTCCGCGTCCTCGCCGGCGATCACCTCGCCGCCATTGGTGCGCGCCCAGTCGAGCAGCTTGTGCGAAGGCGCAAGCTCCTCCGGCGTCGCGATCTTGAGGCGGAAGTTGAAGCGCGCGGCGGCGTGGACCCACGACGCCATGACATTGTTGCTGTCGCCCAGCCACGACACGGTCTTGCCGGTGATCGGGCCGCGATGCTCCTCATAGGTGAGGATATCGGCCATGATCTGGCAGGGATGCGAGCGGCGCGTCAGCCCGTTGATCACGGGGACGGTGGCGTTGGCCGCCAATTCCTTCAGCGAGTCGTGGTCGAGGATGCGGATCATGATGCCGTCGACATAGCGCGACATGACCCGCGCCGTGTCGGCGATGGTCTCGCCGCGGCCAAGCTGCATCTCGGCGCCGGTCAGCATCAGCGTCTGGCCGCCGAGCTCGCGCATGCCGACATCGAAGGAGACGCGCGTGCGGGTCGAGGGCTGCTCGAACACCAGCGCCAGCACCTTGCCGGCCAGCGGGCCGACGCCATCACGCGCGCCATTGCGCACCGACTTGATGCGCTTGGCGCCTTCCATGATCTGTCTAAGAGTGGCGGAATCGAAATCCGTCAGGTCGAGAAAATGCCGAACCATAGGTCTGTCCTGTCCGCTCAGGCGGATTGCCGTGCCGCTTGCGCAGCCTCGGCTTCGATTGCGGAAAAGGCGGCGTCGAGCTTGTCGATCGCCGCGTCGACTTCTGCCTTGCCGATGTTGAGCGGCGGCAGCAATCGCAGGACATTGTCGCCCGCGCCGGCGGCCAGCATCTTCTGCTCGCGCAGCGCCGCCACCACTTCGGGCACCGGCTTCAGCGCGTGGAGGCCGATCAGCAGGCCCTCGCCGCGAATGTCGTCGATGACGCCGGGATGGCTGTCCATCAGCCCGCCAAGGCGCTGGGTCAGATAGCGCGCGGTCTCGCGCACATGCTCGAGGAAGCCATCGCCGAGCACGACGTCGAGCACGGCATTGCCCACCGCCATCGCCAGCGGATTGCCGCCGAAGGTGGTGCCATGCGTGCCGGGAGTCATGCCCTTGGCCGCCTCGTTGGTGGCGAGGCAGGCGCCGAGCGGGAAGCCGCCGCCAATGCCCTTGGCCGCCGTCAGGATGTCGGGCGCGATGCCGGTCCATTCATAGGCGAACAGCTTGCCGGTGCGGCCGATGCCGGTCTGGACCTCGTCCATGATCAGCAGCATGCCCTCGGCGTCGCAAAGCGCCCGGAGCTCGCGCAGGAAGGCGTTCGGGAAGGCGCGCACGCCGCCCTCGCCCTGGATCGGCTCGATCATGATGGCGGCGGTCGCCGGCGTCACCGCGGCCTTGATCGCCGCCATGTCGCCGAACGGCACCTGGTCGAAGCCGTCCGCCTTCGGGCCGAAGCCGTCGAGATATTTCTGCTGCCCGCCGGCGGCGAGCGTCGCCAGGGTCCGGCCGTGGAACGCGCCCTCGATGGTGAGGATGCGGTACCGGTCGGGCTGGCCGTTGACGTAATGATAGCGCCGCGCCGTCTTGATGGCTGCCTCGTTGGCCTCGGCGCCCGAATTGGCGAAGAAGACCCGGTCGGCGAAGGTATTGGCGACCAGCGTGTCGGCAAGCTTCTCCTGGCCCGGGATCCGGAACAGGTTCGAGGTGTGCCAGAGCTTGCCGGCCTGTTCGGTCAGCGCCTGCACCAGGATCGGATTGGCATGGCCGAGCGTGTTCACCGCGATGCCGGCGGAGAAATCGAGATAAGCGTCGCCCTCTCGCGTAAAGACCCAGGCCCCCTCGCCTCGCTCGAACTCGAGCGGCGCACGCGAAAAGGTGTCATAGAGGCTGGACGAGGTCTTTTTAACGCTGGTATCGGGGGCGCTCATATCCCCTCCTTCGGATGAAACCACGGAAATGGGTGCTTAAAAATCAAAGGTGCCGCCCGAGGCCAACGCGCCGGGCAGCACCTTTATGCGTTGCCCTTATATCACGGTCGTGACGATTTGTGTCAATGAAATCGCCGCTCGCGCGCGGTCATGACGGCTAAGCGATTGACGGGACTCATGGATCCGAAATCCGTCGCAAGTTGGGGAAAACAGCCCGATCGGCCGCTACCCATCCCTCCGACTCTTGTCACCGAGTCACGCCATATAGTATCTTAATTTTCGTTAAGACACGAAATATCGAGCAGGTACCTCCCCCTGACCCTTGTATGGCGTCCGCAGTCGTCCGGCATCCCGGCTGAACGACCGCGACAGGATTCCGGGTATCGCTCCGACCGACAAGGACACGCTATGACTTGGACGGACGAACGGGTTGAGTTGCTGAAAAAACTCTGGACCGACGGCTTGAGCGCAAGCCAGATCGCTTCGGAACTCGGCGGCGTAACGCGCAATGCGGTCATCGGCAAGGTACACCGGCTGAGCCTTTCCGGCCGTGCCAAGCCGGCAACGGCGCCGGTCGCTCGCGCCCGCAAGCCCGCGGCTGCCACCAACGGACGCTCGGTCACGACAGGGCGCCCCAATCCCGTCAGGCCACTCGTCGCCGGCAACACGGCCCTGAAGCCGATGAGCCAGATCGCACCCGAGCCGCGGCGCATGCCCAGGGCGGTTGGCTCGGACGACGTCGTCGTTCCGATCAGCCTGCACGCGACGATCCTCACCCTGACCGAGCAGACCTGCAAGTGGCCGATCGGCGATCCCAGCACCGAGGATTTCCACTTCTGCGGCCAGCGCTCGAATTCCGGCATTCCCTATTGCGAATATCATTCGCGGGTTGCCTATCAGCCCGTGCATGATCGTCGCCAGAAGAAGGCTGTCGGCGCCTGATTGCGCCGCGCCGCGGCTGACGGCGTCCTCCCACCGTCGGCCTGCGATGCAAGTCTGGCCGTGCCGCCTCCCCCGGGGCGCACGGCCTTTTTTTGTGCCCTGGCTCGTTGCATGCAAAAAGCCGCGTGGAGGGCCACGCGGCTTTTTGGTTGGGCTGAATTTTTGGAAGACTGCCCCGCCCCTCCCATCCGGGAGAGGCAAGGGAACGCCTCACGCCATCGCGAACTGGTCGTCGAAGGAGTAGCCGGAGCCGCGCACCGTGCGGATCGGGTCCTTGACGCGGCCGCGATTGACCGCCTTGCGCAGCCGACCGATATGCACGTCGACCGTGCGCTCGTCGACATAGACGTCGCGGCCCCAGACGCCGTCGAGCAGCTGCTCGCGGGAAAACACGCGGCCCGGGCTCTTCATCAGATATTCGAGCAGGCGGAACTCGGTCGGGCCGAGATGCAGCTCGCGGCCGGAGCGGCGGACGCGATGCGTCTCGCGGTCGAGCTCGATGTCGCCGGCGCGCAGCAACGAGGCGATTACCTCCGGCTTCGAGCGGCGCAGGATGGCGCGCACGCGGGCCATCAGTTCCGGCACGGAGAACGGCTTGACGACATAGTCGTCGGCGCCGGTGGCAAGGCCCCGGATGCGTTCCTGTTCCTCGCCGCGCGCCGTCAGCATGATCACCGGCAGGGTGCGGGTGGCGTCGCGCGCCCGCAGGCGGCGGCACAGCTCGATGCCGGAAATGCCCGGCAGCATCCAGTCGAGCAGCAGCAGGTCGGGTACGGTTTCGAGCAGGCGCATCTCGGCGTCGTCGCCGCGCGGCACCACCTCGACGGCATAGCCCTCGGCTTCGAGGTTGTAGCGGAGGAGGAGGCTCAGCGCCTCCTCGTCCTCAACGATCATAACGCGTGGCGTCATTCACGGATATCCCAGTAAACCTGACGCAGGCGTCAGTTCTTCTCATACGCGACGGCGGTCGTGCTGGATTCGTCCTGCTTGGGACGATCCTCGGCCAGGACCTGGCCGGTGACGACATAATAGACCGTCTCGGCGATATTGGTCGCATGGTCGCCGATGCGCTCGATGTTCTTGGCGCAGAACAGGAGATGCGTGCAGAAGGTGATGTTGCGCGGATCTTCCATCATGTAGGTCAGCAGCTCGCGGAAGAGCGACGTGTACATGGCGTCGATTTCTTCGTCGCGCTTCCAGACCTGGTAGGCTTGGTCGACGTCGCGGGTCGCGTAGGAATCCAGCACGTCCTTGAGCTGCGCCAGCGACAGCTGCGCCATGTGCTCGACGCCGGTGTTGAAACGCTTGGACTGGATGTGGCCGTCCAGCGCAATGACGCGCTTGGCGATGTTCTTGGCTAGGTCGCCGATGCGCTCGAGATCGCTGGCGATACGCTGCGCGGCGATGACTTCGCGCAGGTCCATCGCCATGGGCTGGCGCCGGGCGATGATCATGATGGCGCGCTCTTCGCATTCGCGCTGCAGCACGTCGAGCTTCTTGTCGTCCGCGATGACGGTGCGGGCGGTCGCGGCATCGACGCGCATCAGCGCGCCGACCGCGACGTCGACGAGACGCTCGGCCATGCCGCCCATCTCGGCGATGCGGCGGGCGACGTCGTTCAGTTCTTCGTCGTACTTGGAAACGATGTGTTCGGACATGTCGTGCTCCTACCCGTGGCCCGGCTTAGCCGAAGCGACCGGTGATGTAGTCCTGCGTGCGCTTGTCGCTCGGGGCGGTGAAGATCTTCGTGGTCTCGTCGAACTCGATCAGCTCGCCGAGATACATGAAGGCCGTGTAGTCCGAGACGCGGGCGGCCTGCTGCATGTTGTGGGTGACGATGGCGATCGTGTAGTCGGTCGTCAGTTCGTCGATCAGTTCCTCGATCTTGGCGGTCGAGATCGGATCGAGCGCCGAGCAGGGCTCGTCGAACAGCACGACTTCCGGCCGCACCGCGATGGTGCGGGCGATGCAGAGGCGCTGCTGCTGGCCGCCGGAGAGGCTGAGACCGCTGGTGTGCAGCTTGTCCTTGACCTCGTTCCAGAGCGCGCCGCGCGTCAGCGCCGCCTCGACCCGGCCGTCCATCTCGGAGCGCGAGATGTTTTCATAGAGGCGGATGCCGAAGGCGATGTTGTCGTAGATCGACATCGGGAATGGCGTCGGCTTCTGGAACACCATGCCGACGCGGGCGCGCAGCATGTTGCGGTCCTGGTCGGGGTCGAGCACGTTCTTGCCGTCGAAGATCACCTCGCCCTCGGCCCGCTGGCGCGGATAGAGGTCGTACATCCGGTTCAGCACGCGCAGCAGGGTCGACTTGCCGCAACCCGACGGGCCGATGAAAGCGGTGACCTTCTTCTCGAACAGCGGCAGGTTGATGGTCTTCAGCGCGAGGTTGTCGCCGTAGAAGAACTTCAGATTGCGGATCGAGATCTTCTCGGCCATGCCGGCCGTGTTCATCGCGGACTGGGTCATTTTTGAGCCTTGGGGCTGAGGAAGGCGCGAGCGACGATGTTGAGCGCCAGCACGGTAAAGGTGATGAGCAGGGCACCGGTCCAGGCCAGCTTCTGCCAATCCGGATAGGGCGACAGGGCGAACTGGAAGATCGTCACCGGCAGCGACGACATCGGCGCGTTCAGGTTGGTGCTCCAGAACTGGTTGTTCAGCGCGGTGAAGAGCAGCGGGGCGGTCTCGCCGCTGACGCGGGCGATCGCCAGCAGCACGCCGGTGACGATGCCCGACATCGCGGCCTTGTAGGCGACGTGGCGGATCATGATCGAGCGCGGCAGGCCGAGCGAGGCGGCAGCCTCGCGAAGCTGGTTCGGCACCAGGTTGAGCATGTCCTCCGTCGTGCGGACGACGACCGGAATGACCAGGATGGCGAGCGCCGCCATGCCGGCGAAGGCCGAGAAGTGCCCCATCCGGACGACGACCACCTCATAGACGAACAGGCCGATGACGATCGAAGGCGCCGCCAGCAGGATGTCGTTGATGAAGCGCACAACCATCGTCAGCTTGTTGTTGCGGCCGTATTCCGACATGTAGGTGCCGGCCAGGATGCCGATCGGCGTGCCGATGATCACGCCGCCGAAGGTCATGACCAGGCTGCCCATTATGGCGTTCAGAAGACCACCGGCCGAGCCCGGCGGCGGCGTCATTTCGGTGAAGACCGCCAGCGAGAGACCGCTGAAGCCCTGATAGAGCAGCGCGCCGAGGATCAGCACCAGCCAGGCCAGGCCGAAGATGGTGGCGCCGACGGAGAGCGTCAGCAGGATCTTGTTGCCGCGACGGCGGCGGCGGTAGATCGCCTGGGCGGCGGGCGTCGAGGCGGCGGAAAGGCCGCCGGAGCCGATTGTGCCGAGATTGCTTGCCATGATCGGGCGCCTCAATTGCCGGCTTTGACGTTCATGCGCATCAGCAGCAGACGCGCCGCGGCGAGAACGATGAAGGTGATGACGAAGAGGATCAGGCCGAGCGCGATCAGCGACGAGGTGTAGAGATCGCCGACGGCTTCCGTGAATTCGTTGGCGATCGAGGCCGAGATGGTCGTGCCGGGCGACAGGATCGAGGCGGAGATCTTGTGGGCGTTGCCGATCACGAAGGTGACGGCCATGGTTTCGCCGAGTGCGCGGCCAAGGCCCAGCATGACGCCGCCGATGACGCCGACGCGGGTATAGGGCAGCACCACCTTGGTCACGACTTCCGAGGTCGTGCAGCCGAGGCCGTAGGTTGCTTCCTTCAGGACCGGCGGCACCGTGTCGAACACGTCGCGGGTGATCGAGGTGATGAAGGGCAGCACCATGATGGCCAGGATGAAGCCGGCGGTCAGGATGCCGATGCCGTAGGGCGGGCCGGCGAAGAGATTGTTCAGCACGGGGATCGGCGCGAAGATGTCGATCAGGAAGGGCTGGATCGTCGTCTGGAAGAATGGGGCGAAAACGAACAGGCCCCAGATGCCGTAGATGATCGAGGGAATGCCGGCGAGCAGTTCGATGGCGACGCCGATCGGACGCTTCAGCCAGGGCGGGCACAGCTCGGTCAGGAAGATGGCGATGCCGATGCCGACGGGAACGGCGATCAGGAGCGCGATGAAGGAGGTGATGACCGTACCGTAGATGGGCGCCAGCGCGCCGAACTTCTCGGTGACGGGATTCCAGGACTGGCTCGTGATGAAGCCGAAGCCGAAGGTCGAGAGCGCCGGGATCGAGCCGTGCACCAGCGAGACGATGACGCCGCCCAGCAGCACCAGAACCATCAGCGCGGCGCTCAGGGTCAACGCCCGGAAGGTGGCATCCCCGGCCTTGAACCGTCTCATGCGTTTCAGCTTGGCACTATCCATGCCGGCGCTGATCGCGCCTGTCATCGCAGCATCGACCATGTTGTTTTCCCGGTTCCGCATTGGGAGCCAATATTGTGAAGGAAGAAAGAGGGGCAGCGCGCCCCTCTTTCCGTCTGATCGAGCCTAGTTGGCAGCGAAGACCGGCTTGCCGTCGGCGCCAAGGATTTCCTTGGCCCAGGTCGCCTTGATGTTGGCGACGACCGAGTCGGGCAGCGGGATGTAGTGCAGCTCTTCGGCTGCAGCGTCGCCCTTGTCGTAGGCCCAGCTGAAGAACTTCAGGGCTTCGGCGACGTCGGCGGCGTTGTCGGGCTTGGCGTGGACCAGGATGAAGGTCGCGGCGGTGATCGGCCAGGAGGTCGCGCCGGGCTCGTTCGTCAGGATGACGTAGTAGCCCGGAGCATTGGCCCAATCGACGTTGGCGGCGGCGGCGGCGAAGTTAGCCGCTTCCGGAGCCACGATCTGGCCGTCCTTATTGACGAGCTTGGTGTAGGACATGCCGTTCTGGGCAGCGAAGGCATACTCGACGTAGCCGATCGAACCCTGGGTCTGGCCGACATTGGCGGCGACGCCCTCATTGCCCTTGGCGCCGAGGCCGACCGGCCATTCGACGGCCGAAGCGGCGCCGACTTCGTCAGCCCAGGCCTTGGAGGACTGCGACAGGTAGGTCGTGAACACGAAGCTGGTGCCCGAACCGTCCGAGCGGCGCACGACGGCGATCGCCATGTCCGGCAGGTTGACGTTGGCGTTGAGCTTCTTGATCGCCTCGTCGTTCCACTTGGTGATCTTGCCCTGGAAGATGTCGGCCAGCGTCTGGCCGTCGAGGGTCACTTCACCGGGCTTCAGGCCGGGGACGTTGATGATCGGAACCACGCCGCCGATGACGGTCGGGAACTGGACCAGGCCGGCCTTGGCCAGCTCTTCCGGCTTCAGCGGCGCATCGGACGCGCCGAAGGTCACCGTCTTGGCCTTGATCTGCTTGATACCGCCGCCGGAACCGATCGACTGGTAGTTCATGCCGACGCCGGTTTCCTTCTTATAGGTGTCCGCCCACTTGGCGTAGACCGGATAAGGGAAGGTCGCGCCGGCGCCGGAAATGTCCGCTGCCTGGGCCGAACCGAAGCCGATGGTGGCGGCGAAAAGGCCGGCCGCGAGTGCGAATTTCTTGAATGTCACCTGACGTCTCCCTGACGGGGTTCCGGAACTTGCGAGTTGCTTGCCCCGACGACTTGCGACCGGGACGCGAGCGGACCCTAGTCACCACAGGTAATGGTTCTATGACGGTATCATCACTCTTTTATGACAGTCTAAATATATGAAACATCACGACTTTTCCCTTCAGCAGGCAATGAAGCCCCGGAGAAGGCGACGTTGAATGCGACAGTGAAGCTCGACCCCTCGCCTGGGCGGCTCTCGATCAGCAGGCGGGCGCGGTGGCGGTTGAGGATGTGCTTGACGATGGCGAGGCCAAGGCCGGTGCCGCGCTGGGCGTGACTCGCCTGGATGTCGGCGCGGTAGAATCGCTCGGTGAGGCGCGGCAGGTGCTCGGCCGGGATGCCGGCGCCGAAATCGCGCACCGTGACCACCGGCCCGCCGCGTCCGCCGGGCGGCGGCGTCGCCGTCACCTGCACGCGCTGGCCGAGCTTTCCATACTTGCAGCCATTCTCGATCAGGTTCTGGAAGACCTGCACCAGCTCGTCGCGGTCGCCCGGCACCACCAGCGGCGTCTCCGGCAGCTCCGTCTCGATGGTGACGCCGAGATCGCGCGCCAGCGGCTCCAGCGCATCGACCACGCCGCGAATGACACCGGTCAGGTCGACTGGCGCCTCGGGGCGCATATGCGCCTTCATCTCGATGCGCGACAGCGACAGGAGATCGTCGATCAGCCGGCTCATGCGCGTCGCCTGGTCGTGCATGATGCCGAGGAAGCGCTGGCGCGCCACGGCGTCGTCCTTGGCCGGGCCCTGCATCGTCTCGATGAAGCCGGAGAGCGAGGCGAGCGGCGTGCGCAGTTCATGGCTGGCATTGGCGACGAAATCGACGCGGATCTTCTCGCTCACCCGCTGCTCCGTCAGGTCGGAGAAGATCAGGATGATGAAGCCGGAACGGTCGCTGGCGCCGCCGGCCGGCTCCAGCGCCGAGAACCAGGCCAGATACCAGCGCTCGGTCGCGCCGCGCTCGAGAAACTGCACCTTCTCCGCCGCGCCGCCGGCGGCGACGCGGTCGAAGGCGCCGACGAAATCGGGATTGCGCAGCCGGAAGGTCAGGGGATCGCCCGGCCGGATCGGGAAGGTCGCCTCGGCGCGGCTGTTGGCATAGCGCACGACGCCGCGCCGATCGAGGATGACGCAGGGATCGGGCAGCGCGTCGGCCATGCGCTTGATGCCGGTCTCGGGCCAGATCGACGGCGGCGGGCGGCTGCTGAGCCGGACCGGCAGTTCGTCCGGCCCGCGCAGGAAGAGCGCGAAGAAGCCGATCGTGGCGGCCAGAACCAGGCCGGCGGCGACCGCGCTCACCTGGTCGATCAGCACGAGAAACAGGAGCAGCGCCGCCATCGTCAGGAAAAACGGCCGCGCCTCGACCAGCCGGGCCATCGCCCCGCGCTTCGCGGCCTCCTGCGCCTCGTCCTCGACGATCCGGTCCCTGTCGCTCATTCCGTTTCCGCTTCCCAAGATGGCGCTCCCCAAGCGGGAGATCCGCCATGACTATGCCGGCTCATCATCGCATGTCGTACAGGACAAGCAGATGACAGCATGGCAGTGTCGTCCTCCAAACGGCTCCTATGTAAGAGATCGGGATCGACATGGCGAATTCAGACAAGAAGAAGTCCAAATCCGACAATCTGAAAGCGGAAGCGGGCAAGTCCGACGAGCCGAAGACCGGCAAGGACGCCGGCAAGAGCGACGAAGGCAAGAACGGCAACGGCAAAAACGGCGACGCCAAGAAGAACGGCAAGAATGGCGACAAGGGCAAGCCGGAAGAGGGCAAGGCCGCCGCGCCGCTGCCCAAGCAGCTGGAGCCCAGCGTCGACTCCCCGCCGATCGAGACCAAGCTCGGCAGCTTCGACCTCGACGATCCCGTCCTGCCGGCCTGGGTCGAGGAGGCAGCGTTCCGTTCGGGCGGCTATCCCTATGACAAGTCGATGAAATCCGACAAATACGAGGAGGAACTGACCGCGCTGCAGATCGAGCTGGTCAAGCTGCAGCATCACGTCATCGAAAAGGGCCTCAAGGTGGTGATGCTGTTCGAGGGCCGCGACGCCGCCGGCAAGGGCGGCGCCATCTTCGCGCTGCGCCAGTATCTCAATCCGCGCAACGCACGCGACGTCGCCCTGCCCAAGCCCTCCGATACCGAGCGCGGCCAGTGGTATTTCCAGCGCTATATCGAGCAATTGCCGACCGCCGGCGAGATCGTCACCTTCGACCGCTCCTGGTACAACCGCGCCGGCGTCGAGACGGTGATGGGCTTTTGCACGCCGGACGAGCGCAAGGTGTTCCTCAGCCAGGCGCCGCTGCTCGAGGCCGGGCTGATCGATGCCGGCACGATCCTGTTCAAGTTCTGGCTCGATATCGGCCAGGAGATGCAGCTGAAGCGCTTCCACGAGCGCCGGCATAACCCGCTGAAGATCTGGAAGCTGTCGCCGATGGACTATGCGGCGCTCGGCAAATGGAAGGACTATTCCAAGGCCCGCGACTCGATGCTGGAATCGACCCACACCGACAAGTCGCCCTGGATCATCGCGCTCGCCAACGACAAGCGCCGCGCCCGCCTCAACATCATCCGCTACGTGCTGAGCAAGATCGACTATCCCGGCCGCGACAAGAACGTGGTGCGCGAGCCGGATCCGCTGATCCTCGGAGCCGGTCCGCGCTTCCTGAAGAAGGGTTGAAACATGCGGCTCCTTCGGGATTCAGCCCCTGAAGGAGCCGCGCGCTTGCCGAAGTTTCGCCTTCAGGCGGTGCTATCAACCGTTCGTTCACCCTTTTCCGGTCATTCCCGAGCGTTATGAGCCAACTCCAAACGGTCCTGCGCCGCTCCGTCGCGCACCTCGCCCCATCGGACCACGACGGTCGGGAGCGCATGTTCACCAGCGCGCGCGAAGCGATGATCCGGCTTCTGTGGTCCTATGACCCGCCGCTGACGCCGAGCGAGATCGACAGCAAGATCGACGAGTTCGACGGCGTCGTCGCGTCGATCCTCAGCGAACACCGGAACGCGGACGGCGATGCGCCCGAGGGCGACGAGGCCGAGGACGAACCGTCCAGCCTGGTCACACCCGAGCCGGGCGTGCTGGCCAAGCCGGAAGCCCTGCCCTTTTCCACCGCGCTGGCGCTGCCGCCGCGCGAACCCGCGCGCAAGCTGGCGCGCTTCGAGCCGCTGTCGCAGATCGGCTCGCCCACGCCGACCCGCAGCGACGGCGAGAACAGCGCGGGCACCGCGCCGCGCGCCGACGCCGCCCTGTTCGCCGCCCTTGCCGCGCTCGACGGCACGGTTTCCGACAAGCCGGCCGGCCGACGCGACAGCGCCATTCTCTCCAAGTCGACCCAGGCAGCCCCCGCGGCCGCGCCCGGCGTGACGCAGGGCTGGCGCCCGGAAGAAGAGCCCGACTCGGCGGATGAGGAAGCGTCGCGCCCCTGGGACAAGCCGGCCGAGGACGAGCCCGCCCCGGACGACCGGCCTTCCGAAGCGGATGAGACGGAAGACCTTCCCGACGACGAGGCCGCAGACGACGCGGATTCCGACGAGGCCGAGCTTCTGGACGAGCAAGAGCCCCTCGACGACGACGCACCGGACGACGAGCCCGACGAGGATGACCCGGATGACGACGATTCCGGCCCGGAATCGGCCGAGGACATCCTGCGCCGCCACCGCGAGCGCTTCGACGTTCGCGCCGCCTCCCGCGCCCAGCCGCTCCCGGCTTTGGAAGACGAGGTCGAAGAGGACCGCGACGAAGAACCCTTCGACACGGATGCGCAGGACGAAGACCCGCTCGACGAAGACGAGCCCCGCCGCGGCCTTGGCGACAGGCTGCGCGATTTCGCCGGCGCGATCAGCGGCCGGATGATCGGCATCATCGCCGGCGTCATCCTGCTGCTCGTCGCGGGCCTTGGCGGCGCCGCCTTCCTGCTGTCGCGCGGCCCGACGCCGACCGCGACCGCCACGCAGACCGAGCCTTCGGCCCCTGCCCCGGCGCAGTCCGCGCCGCCGACCGATATTGCCGGCGTCATCGCCGCCGCCCCCCCCGAAGAGGCCCCCACCCCCGCGGCGCCTGCGACGCCGGCGCCGGTGGCGGAGATCCCGGCCGGCGCGCTGGCGCTCGAGACGCTCAACCTGTTCGACGGCCGCGATCCCAGCGTGTTCCAGTCGCTGCCGGACAATCCGGTCCGCTTCGAGGGCGACACGCAGGGCGGCTTCGCGCGCGTTTCCTCCTCGATCCATTCGACGGGATCGCGGATTACCGTCGGACGCGGCGTCTATGAACGCCTGGCCGGCCGCACCATCCGCATCGTCGTCGTGGCGCGCGCCGCCGCAACCAGCCCGACCCACTCGCTCCGCTTCGCCTATCAGAACGGCCGCAGCCTCAGTCCGTGGAAGGACGGCGAGCTGGGCAAGGACTACGCCCCGCTCTCGGCGACCTGGACGGTGCCGAAAGAACGCGGCGGACCCGAGACGGACGCGGTTCTGATCGAACCCGGCATCCCCGGCGACGGCACGGCCGCCGACATCAAGTCGGTGCGGATCGAAGTCCTGAAATAGGAAGCCGTTCCGCTGGATCCTCCTTCGAGGCTTCGCTGCGCGAAGCACCTCAGGATGATGGCGGAGATTGTTCAAATGTCTGTAGGGCGGCTCACCTCTCCCTGAGGGAGAGGTGGCCGGTAGAGCGCGGTTCCTAGGGCTAGGTCGTTCTGCGGCGGCAGAAACCCTATCAAACCCTCGACCATCATCCTGAGGTGCCCGGCGAAGCCGGGCCTCGAAGGAGGGTCCAGGGAGCGCCCATGATCATGACCGCCAAGCGGCCTTCGTTCCGCTGGATCCTCCTTCGAGGCTTCGCTGCGCGAAGCACCTCAGGATAATGGCCGAGATTGTCCAAGGGGTGAGAGGAACTCCACACGACGATCCGACCTCGCCGTCATCCCGGCGAAGGCCGGGATCCAGACACTCCGTCTTGCACCAGACAATTCGCCAGGATTTGCGCGGCCGTTGTTCATGGGCCCCGGCCTACGCCGGGGCGACGGACTTTCCTGCCCCCGCCATTTGCATGGGTATCTTCGAGACGTTTCCCTCACCTCTCCCGGGGAGCGGGGGGAAGGCCACCCGGCGGGGCTACCCCGCCGAATAGCCCTTTGCCACCAGGTAGGCGACGATCTCATCGGCGAGCTGTTCGCTGTCGCCCGAGGTCGTGTCGAGGTGAATGTCGGCGGCGAGCGGCGCCTCGTAGGGGCTGTCGATGCCGGTGAAGTTCTTGATCAGCCCCTCGCGCGCCTTCTTGTAGAGGCCCTTCACGTCGCGCTCCTCGGCGACCGAAAGCGGCGTGTCGACGAAGATCTCGATGAACTCGCCCTCCTCCACCAGGTCGCGCGCCAGCTGGCGCTCCGAGCGGAAGGGCGAGATGAACGAGACCAGCACGATCAACCCGGCGTCGACGAACAGTTTCGCCGTCTCGGCAACGCGGCGGATGTTTTCCACCCGGTCGGCGTCGGTGAAGCCGAGATCGCGGTTCAAGCCATGGCGGACATTGTCGCCATCCAGCAGGTAGGTGTGCCGCCCCATCAGGTGCAGCTTCTTCTCCACCAGATTGGCGATGGTCGACTTGCCCGCGCCCGAAAGGCCGGTGAACCAGAGGATGCCTGGCTTCTGGCCCTTGGCGGCACTGCGCGCCGCCTTATCGATATCGAGCGCCTGGCGATGGATGTTGGTGGCCCGGCGCAGGCCGAAGCGGATCATGCCGGCCGCGACCGTCTGGTTGGTGAAGCGGTCGATCAGGATGAAGGCGCCGGTGGCGCGATTGTCCTCGTAGGCGTCGAAGGCGATCGGCTCGGCCAGCGAGAGGTTCGCGAAGCCGATGTCGTTCAGCGCCAGCGTCTTGGCGGCGAGCGGCTTCAGCGTGTCCGCCTCGACCCGGTGCTTCAGCTCCGTCACCGCCGCGCCGACCGTGCGCGTGCCGATCTTCATCAGATAGGGTCGCCCGGGCAGCATCGGCTCCTCGGCCATCCAGATCAGATGGGCGGCGAGCTGGTCGGAAACCTCCGACCGCGCCTCGGCCGCCACGAGAACGTCGCCGCGCGAAACATCGATCTCGCGGTCGAGCGTCAGCGTCACGGCCTCGTCGGTGCCGGCGACGGCGAGGTCGCCATCATGCGTAACGATGCGCTCGATTTTCGCCACCTGGCCCGAGCGCGCCACGACCAGTTCGTCGCCCGGACGCACCGTGCCGCTGGCGATCGTGCCGGCATAGCCGCGGAAGGTCAGGTCCGGCCGGTTGACCCATTGGACGGGAAAACGGAACGGCCGGTCGATGCCGGGTTCCAGCTCGACATTTTCCAGATGCTCGATCAGCGTCGGGCCGCGATACCAGTCGGTGTTCGGGCTGAGCGCGCTGACATTGTCGCCATGGCGGGCCGACAGCGGGATCGCGACGCGGCTGGCGAAGCCATAATGGGCGGCATCCGCGTCGAAGGCGGCGACGATGGCGTCATAGACGCCGCGATCGAAGCCGACGAGGTCGATCTTGTTGATCGCCAGCACGACATGGCGGATGCCGAGCAGCGAGGCGATGGTGGCGTGGCGGCGCGTCTGGGTCAGGATCCCCTTTTCGCGCATCGATGAGCAGCACCGCGAGATCGGCCGTCGAGGCGCCGGTCGCCATGTTGCGGGTATATTGCTCGTGACCGGGCGTATCGGCGACGATGAACTTGCGCTTGTCGGTGGCGAAGAAGCGATAGGCGACGTCGATCGTGATGCCCTGCTCGCGCTCGGCCTCGAGGCCGTCGACCAGCAGCGCCAGATCCATGTCGTCGCCGACGGTGCCGAACTTCTTCGAATCCTTTTCGAGCGTGACCAGCTGGTCCTCGAACAGCTTCTTGGTGTCGAACAGCAGCCGGCCGATCAGGGTCGACTTGCCGTCGTCGACGCTGCCGCAGGTCAGGAAGCGCAAAATGCCCTTGTCGTCCGACGCGGCGAGGAAGCTGGCGC
This sequence comes from Kaistia sp. UC242_56, assembly GCF_044452255.1. NCBI lineage: Bacteria > Pseudomonadati > Pseudomonadota > Alphaproteobacteria > Hyphomicrobiales > Kaistiaceae > Kaistia > Kaistia sp. UC242_56. Next base: position 894,808 of record NZ_JBIOAN010000002.1, on the reverse strand, counting down.
CGTCATCGGGAGCGACGGCATGGGCGGAAAAGATCTCGGCCATTAGAAATATCCCTCGCGCTTCTTCTTCTCCATCGAGCCGGATTCGTCATGGTCGATCAGCCGACCCTGGCGCTCGGACGTGGTGGCGAGGAACATTTCGCGGACGATTTCGGGCAGGGTGTCGGCGTCGGATTCGACCGCCGCCGTCAGCGGATAGCAGCCGAGCGTGCGGAAGCGGACGCGGCGGTTCTGCGGGACTTCGCCGGGTAGGAGCCGCATCCGGCTGTCATCCACCATGATCAGCTGGCCATTGCGCTCGACCACCGGCCGCTCGGCCGAGAGGTAGAGCGGCACGATCGGGATCTCCTCGGCGAGGATGTATTGCCAGATGTCGAGCTCGGTCCAGTTCGACAGCGGGAAGACGCGGATCGTCTCGCCGGGCTGGATGCGGGTGTTGTAGAGCGACCAGAGCTCGGGCCGCTGGTTCTTCGGGTCCCAGCCGTGATTGGCCGAGCGGAAGGAGAAGATGCGCTCCTTGGCGCGGCTCTTCTCCTCGTCGCGGCGGGCGCCGCCAAAGGCCGCGTCATAGCCGCCGGCGTCGAGCGCCTGCTTCAGCGCCTCGGTCTTCATCACCTGGGTATAGTTGGACGAGCCGTGATCGAACGGATTTATCCCGGCCGCCTTGCCCTGCTGGTTGGTATGGACGCGAAGCTCCAGCCCCAGCCGCTTCACCGTCTCGTCGCGAAACGCGATCATCTCGCGGAACTTCCACGTCGTATCGACATGCAGCAGCGCGAAGGGCGGCTTGGCCGGATAGAAGGCCTTCATCGCCAGATGCAGCATGACCGACGAATCCTTGCCGATCGAATAGAGCATCACGGGATTTTCGAAATTCGCCACGACCTCGCGCATGATGAAGATCGCCTCGGCTTCGAGGCGGCGAAGATGCGACGGGGCATGCGGCGATGGGGGGCGTGGCGACATCGGGGAACTCCGGACTGGAGCCGAAACCTAGTCTGCCGGGGGCCTTCGCCTCAAGCAACGGGGATGCCGTATATCCACGCGGATGCCGTGATCCGTGCCGCGATCGGGCCGAATCCCGCAACCTGATTTCAGTAAACTAGATCGAATTAGTCGTCTAAGGCCCGGATCCAACCCTTGCGCCGCGGGCCACGAACCACGGATTGGCATAGGCCCGCACGCCCTCGCCAGGGCCGGGGCCATAGGTGAGCGCCGCGCCGCCGACCGTCTCGACCGCGCCGCCGGCCGCCCGCAGCACCGCATCGCCCGCCGCCGTATCCCACTGCATGGTCGGCCCCATGCGCGGATAGAGATCGGCCTCGCCGGCCGCCATCAGGCAGAATTTGAGCGACGATCCCGCCGCGACCAGCGACGCGCCCGGGAAGCGGGCGATGAAATCATCCGTCTCGGGCGTGCGGTGCGAGCGGCTGGCAAGAATTCGCGGCGGACTTTGCGCGGGATCGGCAACCTGGATGCTCCGGCGGACCGAGACCTCGAAATCGACGATGGAGAGATGCTCGGCGCCAAGGCCGATCCGGCCGGCATAGAGATCGCCCCGCGCCGGCGCATAGACGAGGCCGAGCACCGGCACGCCATTCTCGACCAGGCCGATATTGACCGTGAAATCGCCGTTGCGGCTGATGAATTCGCGCGTGCCGTCGACGGGATCGACCAGGAAGAACAAGCCGCCGACGGTCGGGATGCGCCCCTCGGCGCAGGATTCCTCCGCCACCACCGGGATCTCCGGCGTCAGGCGCGCCAGATCGGCGAGGATGACGATCTCGGCCTGCTTGTCCGCCTCGGTCACCGGCGAGGCATCGCCCTTGTGCTCGACCGCGAAGGCGCCGTCATAGACCTGCATGACGACACGGCCGGCGGCGATCGTCGTCGCGATCAGGGCTTCGTAGAGGGCGTCGTCGAGCGCGGGCATCGGATCTCGCTGGGCTGGCGAAGGAAAGTCTCCGCGGCTCGTAGCCCGATGCGCGGCCTTCGACAAGCGGCAAGCGCGGTCGCGATTGCCAGCCGGCCGCGCCGACGCCATGATCGCGCCGACCCAAGAGGACACCGACATCGCCACTTCGCCGCCGACCCCTGGCCATCTCGCGCGCAAAACCTTCGTGCTGGCCCCCCTCCCCGTCTTTCTCGCCGCCTTCGCGCTCTGCCTGGTCATCCGGCTGTCGACGCTGGGGCATCTGGCGCTCTGGTTCGACGAGACGATCACCGCCGACGTCATCGCCGGCTCCTGGCGGGACCTCGTCGCCGACCGGCTCGCCAACGGCCATTTCCCGACCTATTTCGCGCTGCTGAAGATGCTGGGGCTGGCCGGCGCCGACGAATTCTCGCTGCGCCTGCCCTCCGCCATCCTCGACAGCCTCGCGGGCGGCCTCATCGCGCTGGTGGCGCTCCGGCTTGCCGGAGGGATCGGCGCCGTCGCGGCGGCGATTCTCTACGCGCTTTATCCGGCGCTGATCCAGTATGGCCAGGAGGCGCGGCCCTACGCGCTGATGCTCGCCTTCATCGCACTCGCCATCACCGGCCAGATCGGGCTGCTCACCCGGCGCGCCACGTCGCGCCGGCAGGCAATCCTCGCCACGATCGGCACCATCGGCGCGGCGCTGGCTATGCCGGCCGGCATCGTCTCGGTCGCCATGCAGCACCTCGGCTTGCTTGCCTGCGGCTTCCGCCGGTTCGAACCGGCCGAGAAGCGGCTCTGGTTCCGGCATATCGCCGTGACCTGGGCCGCCATCCTCGCCGCCGCGCTGTGCCTGCTTCCCGCCATCCTCGACCAGGCGGCCAAGCCGGTCGGGCTGATGAAATGGCAGAGCCGGATTCCGTCGGCGTTCCGCATCCGCGAGGCATTCGGCGAGACCTATGGCCTGGCCGTGCCGCGCGACCTGCACCGCTTCCTGCCGGAGGAATGGACCGCGCCGCTGGCGCTCGCCCTGCTGGCGCTGATGGCGATCGGCCTGATCGCCAACCGCCAGCGCGCGCCGCACCGGATGCTCGCCGTCTCGGCCTTCCTGACGCCGCTGGTCTTCCTCGCGCTCGGCGCCTTCTCCGCCAGCGCCGGGCGCTACCTGATCGGAATGCTGCCGGCCGCGATCCTGCTGGCCGCCGCCGGCGTCGCCGCCCTGCTGGCGGACCGAGGCATGCGGCTTGCCGTCGGCGCCACGCTGGCGCTGCTCGGCGCCGGGCTGCTGCTGCAGGCGCTCGACATGCTGGTCTCGCCGCGCAAATTCGACTGGCGCCCGGTCGCCGCGCTGCTGCACGAAAAGGGAGTACGCGACACGACAATCCTGGCCGATGCGCCGCCGATCGAAAAGGCGCTGCGCCACTACGCCCCGGCGTCCGACCATCTCGCCTTCGACACGCTCGACCCCGATACCGACCCGATCGCCACGCTCTGGGCCAAGGCGGCGGACCGGCCGATCGCCTTCCTCGTCCTCGGCGCCTACCAGACGATCCCGGCGGCGATCGCCAGGGACGCCACCGTCTGCGCCTTCCCGCTCGGCGATGTGCAGTTGGTGATGGTCGCCCGGGACGCCAGGCTCATTCCGCCGGCGATGCAGGGCTGCACTCGGGTTGAGTGAAGACGCTCTTCACCTCTCCCTGCGGGAGAGGTCAAGATATTTCGGCCGCCGCCGAAACGTCCTTCGATGACCGGCTGCGCGGCTCGGCCTATGCTGGGCGCATGAGCAACCTCGTCTCCGGCACCACGCTTGCAGAGATCGCCGCCCTGATCGGCGACGTCGCCCGCGCCAACATGCTGTCCGCGCTGATGGACGGGCGGGCGCTTTCGGCCGGCGAACTCGCCTTCCATGCCGGCGTCGGCGCGCCGACCACCAGCGGCCACCTCGCCAAGCTGACCGAGGCAAACATCCTCGCCGTCGAGAAGCAGGGCCGCCACCGCTATTACCGGCTGGCGACGCCCGCCGTGGCCGAGGCGCTGGAAGCGCTGATGTCGCTGGTCGCCGACGGCCCGAAGCGACACCGCCCGACCGGGCCGCGCGACGAGGCGATGCGTGCGGCGCGCACTTGCTACGATCATCTCGCCGGCCGCCTCGGCGTCGCCATCGCCGACAGCCTGGTGGCGCGCGGCCATGTGAGGCTCGCCGATGGCGCGGGGCTGGTGACGCCGGAGGGCGACCGCTTCCTGTGCGATTTCGGCATCGATCTGAACCGGAAATCGGGCAGCGCCCAGGCAAACGCCTTTGGCGCTCCGGTCGCCAGGACTCTCGACAAGGGCTCGCGCCCGCTCTGCCGGACCTGCCTCGACTGGAGCGAGCGCCGCCATCATCTGGCCGGCCGGCTCGGCGCCGAGCTCTGCCGGCACCTGCTCGAGCGCGGCTGGATCGAGCGGATCAAGGACAGCCGCGCGATCGCGGTCACGCCCATGGGCGTGACCGGATTTCAGGAACGCTTCGGCTTCACGCCGGCGTGACTACTTGCCGGGGGCCTGAGCGGCGATCGCGGCTTCGATCTGCGCCTTCACGGCCGACATGTTGAAGCTGGCGCCCTTCTGCATCGGCGGATAATCGATGAAGCTCTGCGCGGCCTTGGCGACTTCCTGCTGGACGAAGACGAACCGCCAGAACTGGTAGACGAACCAGTTGTAATAGGAGAGCGATCCGCTCTTGCCGTCGGAAATGCCCGTCCGCTCATAGGGATCGAGGCGGAGATTGGTCAGGATCGGCCAATCGACCTTCTGGGTCGCGCCAAGCCAGCCATTCGGCTGATCCGTGAAGCGATATTTGTAATCGTCGATGCGAACCGCCGAAAGCGTGCTCTCGGTCAGGTAGAAGATCTCATGCCGGTTGGACGGGCCCTTGCCGGTGATCAGGTCCATCTGGTTGTAGCCGTCGAGATGGACCTTGTAATTGCGGCCGCCGAGATCCTGCCCCTTCATCAGCTGCGCCTTGATGTCCGGATTGCCGGCGGCGGCGAGGAAAGTCGGGAACCAGTCGAGCCCGGAAACGATGCCGTTTTCGACCTTGCCCGCCGGCACCTTGCCCGGCCAGCGGATGATCGCCGGAACGCGGAAGCCGCCTTCCAGCGCCGTGCCCTTGCCGCCCGCGAAGGGCGTCTGCCCGCCATCCGGCCAGGTGAAGTTCTCGGCCCCGTTGTCGGTGGTGAAGACGACGATGGTGTTGTCGTCCAGGCCCGACTGCTTCAGATGCTGCATCACGGAGCCGACGACATCGTCGAGCTGGGCCATGCCGGCTTCCTGCTCCGACCAGCCATTCTTGGAATTCCGCAACGCCTCGTATTTCGGCGAGAGATGCGTCACGACATGCATGCGGGTCGGATTGAGCCAGACGAAAAACGGCTTGTTGTTGCTCTTCGCGCCGTCGATGAATTTGAGCGTATTAGCGAGGATCTCGTCATCGACCGTTTCCATGCGCTTGGGATGAAGCGGGCCGGCGTCCTCGATCCGCTGCATGCCCACCTTGCCCCAGCGGGGCAGCACGGTCGGGTCATCCTCGCTGGTCGCCCAGGAGTGGACCATATTGCGCGGCCCGACGACGTTCAGCAGTTCCTGCGGATAGTTGGGATGGGCCGGGTCCTCCATCGCGTCGAGATGATAGAGGTAGCCGAAGAACTCATCGAAACCGTGCACCGTGGGCAGGAACTCGTTCAGGTCGCCCAGATGGTTCTTGCCGAACTGACCGGTGGCATAGCCCATGCTCTTCAGCGCCGTCGCAATGGTCGGCGCCTCGGCGGGAAGACCGATGGGCGACCCCGCCTGGCCCACCGTCGTCATGCCGGTGCGAATGGGCAGTTCCCCCGTGATGAAGTTGGCGCGGCCCGCCGTGCAGCTCGCCTCGGCGTAATAGTCGGTGAAGCGCATGCCCTCATTGGCCAGGGTGTCCAGGTTGGGCGTTCGCCCGGCCATGATGCCCTGATTGTAGACGCCGATATTGCTCCAGCCGATATCGTCGCCCATGATCACGATGATGTTCGGTTTGGCGGATTGCGCCTGGGCCGGCAGGGCGGGCAGCATCATGCCCATGGCCGCTCCCAGAAGCAGGCTCCTCGCAGCTTTTCGTCTCGATGAAACTCGCATGGCACTCCTCCCGCAAAGTCGCCGCAGGTTCAACGGCGGAGGACAACCTATGCTTTCATCGGCCCCTGTAAACTTGAATGCGATCACATCTTCGACAGAGTCTTGCCGACGATAAGTAATCGCATCGTATTACTTACAACCTATTTTCGACGCTTCCATCGATTTCATCAATTCTTGCGCCAGGAAAGTCCGATGGACGTGCGGCCCCGCTTGGTTTCCCGGGGCGCCGGCACAAAGCTAAGGCTCTCGCAGACGAGTTCTTGCTCGAGGCTCGGCGATTCAGGCAATGGCGACGCGGTCGCCAGATGTCTCGCATGCCGTCGAAGCCTCCCCGGAACGAAAAACGGGCGCCCGAAGGCGCCCGCTTGCGTTTGGCATGTACCAAGCCTGTGGCTTGGGGATCCGGCGTTGTGCAGCCCGCTTACTTCAGGCCCGCCGCATCGGTCACGGCATGTGTCCAGGCGCCGGTCGGCTCCTTGGTGATGACGGGCGATTCACCACCGGCTGCCAGCAGAGTCGCCACGGTGCGCTTGTAGTCGGCCTCGTCCAGCGCGCCGGTCGTGCCTTCGGTCAGCTTGTTGACCTCGCCCATCATGAACTTCTGGTGGGCTTCGGTCTGCGCGCCGGTGTCGTCGTTCTCCAGAACGATCTTGGCGGCTTCATCGGTATTGTCGCGGGCATAGGCCCAGCCCTTCATCGAAGCGCGGACGAACTTCGCCATCTTCTCGACGAAGGCCGGATCCTTCAGCTTGTCTTCCATGACATAGAGGCCGTCTTCCAGCGTCGCGACGCCCTGGTCCTCATACTTGAAGACGATCAGTTCGCTCTCCGGAATGCCCGCGTCCAGCACCTGGCCGAACTCGTTATAGGTCATGGTCGAAATGCAATCGGCCTGCTTCTGGATCAGCGGGTCGACGTTGAAGCCCTGCTTCAGCACGGTGACGCCGTTGGCGCCGCCCTCGGTCGAAAGGCCGAGCTTGGCCATCCAGGCGAGGAAGGGATATTCGTTGCCGAAGAACCAGACGCCGAGCGTCTTGCCCTTGAAGTCGTCCGGCGACTTGATGCCGGTTTCCTTGCGGCAGGTCAGCATCATGCCCGACTTCTTGAAGGGCTGGGCGATGTTGACGAGCGGCACGCCCTTTTCGCGGGAAGCCAGCGCCGCCGGCATCCAGGTGGTGATGATATCGGCGCCGCCGCCGGCGATCACCTGCTCGGGGGCGATGTCGGGACCGCCCGGCTTGATCGTCACGTCGAGGCCTTCCTCGTCGTAGAAGCCCTTCTCCTTGGCGACATAGTAGCCGGCGAACTGGGCCTGCGGGACCCATTTCAGCTGCAGCGTCAACGCATCGGCCGCATGGGCCGAGACGCTGGTCATGAGCCCCGCCGCGATCGCGAGCGCTCCAATCATAAGCTTCTTCATTGACCCCTCCAGGTTCTTCGTTAGCTGGCCCCGCCCTCAGGTGCGGAAGGACGGATGCCAGAAGGTCGAGGCGCGCTCGATGAGCGCGATCACCCCGTAGAAGACGGAGCCGGCGAGCGCCGCCACCGCGATTTCCGCCCACACCATGTCGATGTTCATGCGCCCGACTTCGGTGGAGATACGGAATCCCATGCCCACGATCGGCGTTCCGAAGAACTCGGCCACGATGGCCGCGATCAGGGCGAGTGTCGAATTGATCTTGAGTGCATTGAATATGAAGGGCAGCGCCTCGGGAAGCCGGAGCTTGAAGAGAGACTGCCAATAATTCGCGGCATAGGTGCGCATCAGGTCGCGCTGCATCGGCTGCGAGGCGGCAAGGCCCGTGACGGTATTGACCAGCATGGGGAAGAAGGTCGCCACCACGACCACCGCCGCCTTGGACGGCCAGTCGAAGCCGAACCACATGACCATGATCGGCGCGATGCCGATGATCGGCAGCGCGGAGACCAGATTGCCGACCGGCAGCAGGCCGCGCTGCAGGAAGGGAACGCGGTCGACCAGGATGGCGACGAGAAAGCCGGAGCCACAGCCGAGCACATAGCCGGCGATCACCGCCTTCAGGAAGGTCTGGCGGAAATCGGCGGCAAGGATCGGGATCGACGAGATCAGCTTGCTCCAGATCGCCGAGGGTGGCGGGATCAGCACGAACGGCACCTGGAGGGCGATGACGATCACCTGCCAGAAGACCAGCAGCCACGCGCCGAAGATCAGCGGTATGGCGAGCTTGAGCGCGAAGCCGGCCGGGCCTGCGCGCGGCTTGATGGCGGCGAGTTGCGACACCAGCGCCCAGGCAAGGAGCCAGGCCGTGAGCAGCAAGGCCCAGAAGCCGGGGCCCGTATGGCCGGCAAGGCCGGGCAGGATGGCGAGCGCCGCCCAGGCGCCGGCGCAGGAGGCCAGCGCCAGCAGGATGGCCGTGACGGGGCTGCGCTCCGCCTTGACCGCGGCATAGGCAGCGGCCGCCAGGAGAAGGATCACAACCCAGCCAAAGGCGCCCTCGCGCGGCAGCAGCCGCCAACTATCGGCGGAATCCAGCGGCAGGCCGACGGCTGCGAACAGGCCGAGAAAGGCGATCCAGGGCTGGAGATGCCCGCGCTGGTGGGTGGCGCCCATCGCCCTCATGACCGGCCCTCCGCGTGCTCAGTAAGCCCTCTCCCGTTGGCGCGAGAGGGTTGGGTGAGGGTCTTGCTTGCTTCGAACTGGCGGGCGGTTTGGGTGAAGGAAAGAAAGCCCCTCACCCCCGCCCTCTCCCGCAAGCGGGCGAGGGAGCGATCCGCGCTCCATCCGGCTCGAAAAAGCCCTCGCCCGCTTGCGGGAGAGGGTTGGGTGAGGGTCTTGCTTGCGCGGGTTTGGCGGAGGCTATCGTTCATCGCGCCATCCCCATGCGCCGCACGACGAGGCGGTTGGCATAGCCGACGATCGCTACCAGCACGGCGGCGAGGATCGAGGCGGCGAGAAGCGCCGCCCAGATCTGCACCGTCTGGCCATAATACGAGCCGGCCAACAGCCGCGCGCCGAGGCCCGCCGCCGCGCCGGTCGGCAGTTCGCCGACAATGGCGCCGACCAGGCTGATCGCGATGGCGATCTGCATCGAGGTGAAAAGGTAAGGCAGCGAGGCCGGGAACCGCAGCTTCCAGAAGGCCTGCCAGCCCGTCGCCGAATAGGTCCGCATCAGATCGAGATGCATCGGATCGGGCGAGCGCAGCCCCTTCACCATGCCGACCGTGATCGGGAAGAAAGACAGGTAGGTCGAGATCATCGCCTTGGCGAGGAAGCGCGACGTATCGGTCGAGAGGCCGAGCTGGCCGTTCATGAGGTTGTAGCCGACCACGACGATCATCGGCGCGATCGCGACGATGGGGATGGTCTGCGAGGCGACGACCCAGGGCATCAGGCTCTTGTCGAGGCTCGAGACATGCACGATGCCGACGGCGAGCAGCAGGCCGAGCAGCGTGCCGATGACGAAGCCGGCGAGGGTCGCCGAGAGCGTCACCCAGCCGTGATAGACGAGGCTGCGCTTGGAGTTGATGGCGTAGCCGGTCGTGCTCTTCCAGAGCTCGGTCGCGACCTGGTGCGGCGCCGGCAGCAGCGGCCGCTCCATCGAATAGGTGGCGCCGATCATCTGGCCGAGGGTCGGCTCGACCTTCTGGCGGGCGAAGACGTCGCGCGCCAGCTGGGCATTCAGGAAAAACGCGCCGACATACCAGATGGCGAGGATGGCGACGACGACGACCATCACCGGAAACAGCTGGCCGGGCTTCTTCAGCGGGCGAGGCGCGGGAACGGCGAGCGTGGTCATGCCGCGAGCCTCTCCCCATATCTTGCGCTACCATGGGGCAAGGACGCCGCCAGCCGAGGGAAACCCAGATGAGCACCACGACCGCAACCCGGCCGACCTGCCGGATCATCCGACCCAACGAGGCCTATGCCGGCAAGCAGGGCTTTTCCTATCTCGAGGGCATCTCCGCCCAGTCGGTCGGCTCGACCGGCCTGTGCATGGTGCTGCTCACCATTCCGCCCGGCGGCCGCGCCAGCGCCCACAAGCATGAGCACCACGAGACCGCGATCTACGTGATCGCCGGCGAGGCCGAGACCTGGTTCGGCGAGCGGCTGGAGAGCCATGTCGTCGTCAAGGCCGGGGAGATGTTCTACATCCCCGCCGACATGCCGCATCTCGCCGCCAACCGGGGCACCGAACCCTGCGTCGCGGTCATCGCCCGCACCGATCCGAACGAGCAGGAAAGCGTCGTGCTGCTGCCGGAGCTGGAAAGGCTGGTGCCGCGCTGACGGAAGGGTAACGGATGGGTAACGCGCCGGGTGCGTGTTACCCCCCTCCCCGGCGGTGCGCGCGACGTCAGTCCTCATAGGAGTGCCCCGCCCGGAGACCGTTGCGGACGCGGGCGGCGACCTCCAGGAATTCCGGCGTCTCGCGGATGTCGAGCGTCCGGTCGCGGGGAAAGCCGCAATCGATGATGTCGGTAACCCGGCCGGGACGCGGCGACATCACGACGATCTTGGTCGAGAGGAAGACGGCCTCGGGGATCGAATGGGTGACGAAGACGACGGTTTTCTGCGTCTTCGCCCAGAGCTTCAGCAGCTGTTCGTTGAGGTGGTCCCGGACGATTTCGTCAAGCGCGCCAAAGGGTTCGTCCATGAGCAGAAGCTCGGGCTCGACCGCGAGCGCGCGGGCGATCGAGGCGCGCTGCTGCATGCCGCCGGAAAGCTGCCAGGGATATTTCTTCTCGAAGCCGGCCAGATTGACCAGAGCGAGATTGTCGGCGATCCGCCGCTCCCGCTCAGCCCTGGGCAGGCCCATGATCTCGAGCGGCAGAGCGACGTTCCTGGCGATGGTGCGCCAGGGATAAAGCGCTGCCGCCTGAAACACATAGCCATAGGCGCGGGCCTGCCGCGCCTCCTCCGGCGACACGCCATTGACCGTGATTGACCCGCCGGTCGGCTGCTCGAGATCGGCAATGACCCGGAGCAGCGTGGTCTTCCCGCAACCCGATGGCCCGATGAACGAGACGAAATCGCCCCGCTTCACATCGAGATCGATGTTGGACAGCGCCTGGACCGGCCCGTCATTCGTCTCGAAAGTGAGCGAAAGCCCACGGATATCGATGACGGATGCGGCGTTCCCGGCTGCTGGCTGACCGTCGGCTCTCTCCTCGAAAGGCTGGAACACGGCGCTCATCCCCGCCTCAAACGCCGATCGGCATATGCTCGGGCGAGCGGGTCACGGCGCGCGGCGCCGTGACTTCCTTCCACTTCGAAAGGGCGGCGTTGACCGCCGGGAACGGCTTGCGCTTGATGAACTTGCCACGGCCGGGCTGGGGCTGCGAATTCTGCCCGTCCGCCCAGACGATCTCGCCGCGCGACAGCGTATAGCGCGACATACCGTTGACCGTGAAACCCTCGAAGACATTGTAATCGATGATGGATTTCTGATTGGCTGCGGAAATCGTCTTCGACAGCTTCGGATCCCAGACGACGAGATCGGCATCCGAGCCCGGCAGGATCGCGCCCTTCTGCGGGTAGATGTTGAGGATCTGCGCGATGTTGGTCGAGGTCGCGGCGACGAACTCGTTCGGCGTCAGCCGGCCCGTCTCGACGCCCTTGGTCCAGAGCACGGAGAGCCGGTCCTCGACGCCGCCGGTGCCGTTCGGGATCTTGGCGAAATTGCCGAGGCCGAAGCGCTTCTGCTCGGTGGTGAAGGCGCAGTGGTCGGTGGCGACCACCTGCAGCGAGCCGGCGGCAAGACCGGCCCAGAGACTGTCCTGGTGGATCTTGTTGCGGAAGGGCGGCGACATCACGCGGCGGGCGGCATAGTCCCAGTCGCGGTTGAAATACTCGCTTTCGTCGAGCGTCAAATGCTGGATCAGCGGCTCGCCATAGACGCGCATGCCCTTCTGCCGGGCCCGGCGGATCGCCTCGTGGCTCTGCTCGCAGGAGACATGCACGATGTAGACCGGCACGCCGGCCGCGTCGGCGATCATGATGGCGCGGTTGGTCGCCTCGCCCTCGACTTCCGGCGGCCGCGAGAAGGCGTGGCCTTCCGGTCCCGTGGTGCCTTCGGCCATGTATTTCTGCTGCAGGGCGGCGACGATGTCCCCGTTCTCGGCATGGACGAGCGGCAGCGCGCCCAGCGCCGCGCAGCGCTGGAACGACGCAAACATCTCGTCGTCATTCACCATCAGCGCACCCTTATAGGCCATGAAGTGCTTGAAAGTGTTGATGCCGCGATCGACCACCTTGGCCATGTCGTCAAAATGCTTCTGCGACCAGCCGGTGACGCACATGTGGTAGGAATAGTCGGAGGACGCCTGCCGCGTGGCGCGACCTTCCCATTCCTCCAGCGCCGCCAGCATGCCGGCTTCGCCCGGAATGACGAAATCGACCACGGTGGTGGTGCCGCCGGAAAGGGCGGCGAAGGTGCCGCTTTCCCAGGTTTCGGCCGCCGTCGTGCCCATGAAGGGCATTTCCAGATGGGTATGCGGATCGATGCCGCCGGGGATGATGTAGGCGCCCGACGCATCGACGACCGTATCGCCGGAGAGACCCGGCCCGATCGCCTGGATGGTCTCGCCTTCGATGAGGATGTCGGCTTCGTAGCTGCGGTCCGCCGCCACGATCGTTCCGCCCTTGATAACCGTCGACATAGCGTAATTCCCTCTGGTATCTCGGCCGACTTTGCCAGCCCTTTTGTTCTTGTGCCGGAGGTTAGAGCCTTTCGCCGTTTCGTTGAACGGCGAAAGGCTCTAACGCCCTGACTGGTCGCGTTTTCTTCACGCGAACCGGAATCCACTTCGCTCGAAAACGCGCTAGCCGGCGATCTCGGCAGTCTCCAGCACGGCGTGGAACAGCACGTCGGCGCCGGCCGACGCCCATTCCGGACTAATTTCCTCGGCCTCATTATGCGACAGGCCGCCGACACAGGGGCACATGATCATCGTGGTCGGCGCGACCTTGGAGGTCCAGCACGCATCGTGGCCCGCGCCGGAAATGATATCCTTGTGGCTGTAGCCGAGCCGTTCCGCCGCGCTGCGCACGCGCCCGACCAGGATCGGATCGAAGGTGACGGGGTCGAAATGGCCGACGGCCTCGATGGCGCAGCCGACGCCCAGCGCATCGGCGATCTTGGCGGCTTCCGCTTCGATGCGGGCGCGCATGGCATTCAGCTTGGCCAAGTCGGGGGTGCGGATGTCGATGGTGAAAACCACCTTGCCCGGCAGCACGTTGCGCGAATTGGGCGTGAAATTGACTTGGCCGACGCCGCCCACGGCGCCCGGCTGGTTGTCCATCGCGACGGTCTGGACCATCTCGAGAATGCGCGCCATGGCGAGGCCGGCATTGACGCGGAGGTTCATCGGCGTCGAACCGGTATGCGCCTCGCGGCCGGTCAGCGTCACTTCCAGCCACCAGAGGCCCTGGCAGTGGGTGACGACGCCGATCTGCTTCGACTCGGCCTCGAGGATCGGGCCCTGCTCGATGTGATATTCGAAGTAGGCGTGCATCTTGCGGGCGCCGACTTCCTCGTCACCGACCCAGCCGATCCTCTTCAGCTCGTCGCCGAAGGTCTTGCCCTCGGGATCCCGGCGCTCATAGGCGTAATCGAGCGTCAGCGCGCCGGCGAACACGCCGGAGGCCAGCATGGCGGGAGCGAAGCGCGCGCCCTCCTCATTGGTCCAGTTGGCGATGGCGACCGGATGCCTGGTCCGGATGCCGAGATCGTTGAGGCTGCGGACCACCTCCAGCCCCGCCAGGACACCCAGCACGCCGTCATACTTGCCGCCAGTCGGCTGGGTATCGAGATGGCTGCCCATATAGACCGGCAGCGCGTCGGGATCCGTGCCGGGACGGACGGCGAACATGCTGCCCATCTTGTCGACGCCCAGCGTCATGCCGGCCGCCTCGCACCAGGACTTGAAAAGGTCGCGGCCCTCGGCATCGGCGTCGGTCAGCGTCTGGCGGTTGTTGCCGCCGGCAATTCCCGGCCCGACCTTGGCCATCTCCATCAAGCTTTCCCAAAGGCGCTCGCCATTGATGCGGAGATTGTCGGTCGGGCCAGTCATGCGTTCATCTCTCTACAGGAAGGCTTTCAGCCGTCATTACGGGCAGAGCCGGGACATTCCCGCGTTGCATCCAGCCGGAAGAAGCGCCGGCCGGATGCGTCCCCGGCCAAGCGGGGATCGCGGCAACAAGATTCTGTCCCGACAACACCTTAGCGTCACATCGTCGGGAAATTGAAGACCGCGCCGGACTTGATCCCGTCCGGCCAGCGCGTCGTCACCGTCTTCAGACGGGTGTAGAAATGGACGCCCTCCGGTCCGTAGATGGCATGATCGCCGAAGATAGACCGCTTCCAGCCGCCGAAGGAATGATAGGCGACGGGGACCGGGATCGGCACGTTGATGCCGACCATGCCGGCCTCGACCTTGTCGGCGAAGGAGCGCGCGGCGTCGCCATCGCGGGTGAAGATCGCGGTGCCATTGCCGAATTCGTGGGCATTGATGAGTTCGAGGGCATCGGCATAGGAGTTCGCCCGGAGCACGGAGAGCACGGGACCGAAGATCTCCTCGCGGTAGATCGTCATGTCCTTGTCCACATGATCAAAAAGCGTGCCACCGACGAAGTAGCCGTTCTCGTAGCCCTGCAGCTTGAAGCCGCGGCCGTCGACGACCAGCTTGGCGCCTTCGGCCACGCCCTTGTCGATATAGCCGAGCACCTTTTCCATGTGCTGCTTCGTGACCAGCGGCCCCATCTCGGCGTCGCGGTCGGTCGCCGGGCCGATCTTCAGCGCGCGTACGCGCGGCGCCAGCGTCTCGATCAGCGCGTCCGCCGTCTTCTGGCCGACGGGAACCGCCACGGACACGGCCATGCAGCGCTCGCCGGCCGAACCATAGCCGGCCCCCATGAGCGCATCGGCGACCTTGTCCATGTCGGCGTCCGGCATGACCACCATGTGGTTCTTGGCGCCGCCCAGCGCCTGGACGCGCTTTCCGGCCGCCGTTCCGGTCGCATAAACATATCGCGCGATCGGCGTCGAACCGACGAAGGAGACGGCCTTGATGTCGGGATGGTGCAGGATCGCGTCGACGACTTCCTTGTCGCCATGCACGACGTTGAGCACGCCGGCCGGCAGGCCCGCCTCATGGAGGAGTTCCGCCACCAGCATGGCGGCGCCCGGATCGCGCTCCGACGGCTTCAGGATGAAGGTGTTGCCGCAGGCGATCGCCACCGGATACATCCAGAGCGGCACCATGCAGGGGAAGTTGAACGGCGTGATGCCGGCGACGACGCCGAGCGCCTGGCGATCGGAATAGGTATCGATCGCCGGACCGACATTCTTCGAATATTCGCCCTTGAGCAGATGCGGGATACCGCAGGCGAACTCGACGACTTCGAGGCCGCGCTGCACTTCTCCGAGTGCATCGTCATGGGTCTTGCCGTGCTCGGCCGAGATGGCGCGCGCGATCCGGTCGGCGTTCTGTTCCAGCAGGTCCTTGAACTTGAACATCACGCGGGCGCGCTTCATCGGCGGCGTGTCGGCCCAGGCCGGAAACGCCGCCTTGGCCGAGGCAACGGCGGCGTCGAGCTCGGCCGCGGTCGAAAGCGGCAGCGTCGCCGAAGGCTCGCCGGTCGCGGGATTGTATACCGGCTGGCTGCGGGTCGAGGTCGAGGGCGACGGCTTGCCCCCGACAAGATTGGTGATGGTATTCAAGGCGATGGCGTCCATGGTTTCCTCCACGAGCCTCAGTCGATCTGCTTCAGCAAGCTCGAAAGCGTATCGAAGATCTCGTCGATCTGGCTCTTCTCGATGATCAGCGGCGGCGACAGGGCGATGATGTCGCCGGTCGTGCGGACCATCAGATTGCTCTCATAGGCCTTCAGGAAAGCCTGGAAGGCGCGCTTGGTCGGCGCGCCCGGGATGGGCTCCAGCTCGATCGCGCCGATCAGGCCGAGATTGCGGATATCGATGACATGCGGCAGGCCCTTCAGGCTGTGCAGGCCGTCTTCCCAATATTGCGCGATCTCGGAGACGCGGGTGAGCAGGCCTTCCTCGGCATAGACGTCGAGCGTGGCGAGCGCCGCGGCGCAGGCCACCGGATGGGCCGAATAGGTGTAGCCGTGGAACAGCTCGATCGTGTTCTCCGGCGCATTCATGAAGGCTTCGTAGATCTTGCTCGACGCGAACACGGCGCCCATCGGCACGACGCCGCTGGTCAGGCCCTTGGCGGTGGTGACGAGGTCCGGGATGACGTCGAAATAATCGACGGCGAAGGGGGTGCCGAGACGGCCGAAGCCCGTTATGACCTCGTCGAAAATCAGCAGGATGTCGTGCTTGTCGCAGATCTCGCGCAGGCGCTTCAGATAGCCCTTCGGCGGCACCAGCACGCCTGTGGAGCAGGCGACCGGCTCGACGATCAGCGCCGCGATGTTGGACGCGTCATGCAGCGCGATGACCTTTTCCAGATCGTCGGCGAAATCGGCGCCATATTCCGGCTGGCCGCGCGTGAAGGCGTTGTGCGCCAGGTCATGCGTGTGACGGATGTGATCGACGCCGGTCAGCATGGTGCCGAAAGTCTTGCGGTTGCCGGAGATGCCGCCGACCGAGATCCCGCCGAAGCCGACGCCATGATAGCCACGCTCACGACCGAGCAGGCGATACTTGGTGCCGTTGCCCTTGGCGCGATGATAGGCGAGCGCGATCTTCAGCGCGGTATCGACCGATTCCGAGCCCGAATTGGTGAAGAACACATGGTCGAGCGGCTTCGGCATCATCGCCGCGAGACGCGCCGCCAGCTCGAAGGCCTTGGGGTGGCCCATCTGGAAGGCGGGCGCATAGTCGAGTTCCGCGACCTGCTTCGACACCGCCTCGACGATCTTGGGACGGCCGTGGCCGGCGTTCACGCACCAGAGGCCCGCCGTGCCGTCCAGGATCTGCCGGCCATCCGCCGAAGTGTAGTGCATGTCCTTCGCAGCGACGAGCATGCGCGGATTCTGCTTGAACTGGCGATTGGCCGTGAACGGCATCCAGAAGGCTTCGAGGTTGTTCGAATACTGCGCGCTGGTCATTTTTTCGGGGGTCCTCATACGGCCGACTTCCCTGTACGGCCGATCATTTTTATGAACGTATCCGCAGGGTATGGGCCGGTCAATTCGTTGCGACCGTTAAGAATGTTCTTTATAGTGAACGGATGAACGCTTCGAATTTCGATGTCGACGTGGGCGCCCGGCTGCGCGAACTGCGCGTGCGGCACGGCCTTTCGCAGCGCGCGCTGGCCAAGCGCGCCGGGGTCTCCAACGCGACCGTGTCGATGGTCGAGGCGAACCGGATGAGCCCCTCGGTCTCGGGCCTCCGGCAGATCCTGTCGGGCATACCGTTCAGCCTGTCCGAGTTCTTCGCCGAAGCGAAGCCGACGGTCGAGCAGGTGGTGTTCCGCGCCTCGGAGCTGAAGGAGATCGCGGGCGGCAAGATCTCGTTCCGCCAGGTCGGCAGCAATCTGGAAGGACGCTCGCTGCAGATGATCCATGAGCGCTACAAGCCGGGCGCGGTTTCGGGCAAGGCGATGCTGTCGCACCAGGGCGAGGAAGCCGGGCTGATCATTCGCGGCCGCATGGGACTGGAAGTGGACGGCGCCCGCTACGAGCTCAATCCGGGCGACGCCTATTTCTTCGACAGCCGCAAGCCGCACGCCTTCAAGAATATCGGCGATGAGGATCTGGAACTCGTCTCGGCCTGCACGCCGCCGAGCTTCTAGCCGCCGCGCCAAAGGCGAAACCATTGAAGTCGGGCTAGAATCGACCGAAAGTCGAGTGGGGATGGCAAGTCGGCGTCGCGACGCTCCGCGAAGGAAGGCCGGAACTTGCCGGGTGGTCGGGCGCGCCACGCAGAACCAACGGGAAAATCGGCCACCACCATGACACCTGCCAACACCGCCCGCGCCGGCCAAACGAAGAAGCGGACCCGCATCCAGGAAGAAAACGAGGAGCGCATCCTCGACGCGGCGCTGGAGATCTTCTCGAGCTACGGCTTTCGCGGCGCGACGGTCGACCAGATCGCCGAGCTGGCGGGCATGACCAAGCCGAACCTGCTCTATTATTTCCGCCGCAAGGACGACATCTATCTCGCCATCCTGCGCCGGACGCTGGAGCTCTGGCTGCAGCCGCTGGAGTCGCTCGGCGACGGCGATGACCCAGCGACCGAGATCCGCGCCTATATCGACCGCAAGCTGGAGATCTCGCGCGACAACCCGAAGGCGTCGCGGCTCTACGCCATGGAAATCCTGCAGGGCGCGCCGGTGATGGGGACCATTCTGAACAGCCGGCTGAAGACCCTCGTCGACAGCAAGGCGGAGGTGATCCGGCGCTGGATCGACGAAGGTCGCCTGGCGCCGATCGATCCCTACCATCTTTTGTTCATGATCTGGGCGACGACGCAGCATTACGCGGATTTCGATGTTCAGGTCCGCGCCATGCTGGGCGACGAGACCGATGACAACCGCCACTTCGCGACGGCGACGCGGACGCTCGAGGACCTGTTCCTCAAGGGCATTTTCCGCAGCTGAAGCAGTAAGGCCCGGCTCATTCCCCAACAGGTGAAAGAGGCTTACGCCGCCGCTCTCAAACAGACGCCCGACATAGGAAGTCCCCCTCCCGCGCGGCACGCGGGAGAGGGTTGCGTTCCTATTCGGCGGGCTCAACGACCGCGACGGGAGCGGCCATCGGGTTGTTCTTGTGCGTCGTCCAGTTGGCATATTCGCCGGTGATGGCGTAGCCGGTGCGCGGATCGACGCCGTCGACCATCTGCTCCATCGTGATGCAGTTCTCGACCGGGCAGACATTGACGCAGAGATTGCAGCCGACGCATTCGGCGTCGATCACCTCGAAATGGCGCTTACCATCGAGCATCGAGGTGATCGCCTGGTGCGAGGTGTCCTCGCAGGCGATGTGGCAGCGGCCGCACTTGATGCAGGCATCCTGGTCGATCTTCGCCTTGGCCACATAGTTCAGGTTCAGATACTTCCAGTCGGTGACATTGCCGACCGCGCGGCCGACGATCTCGTCCACCGAGGTGAAGCCGTGCTTTTCCATGTATTCGGACAGGCCGGTGATCATCTCCTGCACGATGCGGAAGCCATAGGTCATGGCGGCGGTGCAGACCTGCACATTGCCGGCGCCGAGCGCCATGAACTCGACCGCGTCGCGCCAGGTCGTGATGCCGCCAATGCCGGAGATCGGCAGTTCGCGGGTCTGCGGATCGCGGGCGATCTCGGCCGTCATGTTGAGGGCGATCGGCTTCACCGCCGGGCCGCAATAGCCGCCATGGCTGCCCTTGCCGTCGACCGTCGGGATCGGCGCGAAATTGTCGATGTCGACGCCGATGATCGAATTGATGGTGTTGATGAGCGACACGGCGTCGGCGCCGCCATTATGCGCGGCGCGAGCCGAGGTACGGATGTCGGAAATATTGGGCGTCAGCTTGACGATGACCGGCATGCGCGTGTGCTGCTTGCACCAGCGCGTGACCATTTCGACATATTCCGGCACCTGGCCGACGGCGGCGCCCATGCCGCGCTCGCTCATGCCGTGCGGGCAGCCGAAATTCAGCTCGACGCCATCCGCCTCCGTGTCCTCGACCTTGGCGAGGATGTCCTTCCAGTAGTGCTCCTCGCAGGGAACCATCAGCGACACGACCAGCGCCCGATCCGGCCAGTCGCGCTTGACCTCCTTGATCTCGCGCAGATTGACGTCGAGGGGGCGATCGGTGATCAGCTCGATATTGTTGAGGCCGATCAGCCGGCGGTCGTTGGAGTGGATCGCGCCATAGCGCGGGCCGGAGACGTTGACGACCGGCGGATCGGTGCCGAGCGTCTTCCAGACGACGCCGCCCCAGCCATCCTTGAAGGCGCGGATGACGTTATAGGCCTTGTCGGTCGGCGGCGCGGAGGCCAGCCAGAACGGATTGGGCGACTTGATGCCGACGAAACTGGACGCGAGATTGGCCATGGGTTCCTCCTAGGCCGCGACAGACGAGAGCGCGCGATGGATGGACTCGGCGGCGATGCGGCCGTCGGCGACGGCAGCGACCGTCAGATCTTCTCCGGTGGCGGCGCAATCCCCGCCGGCCCAGACGCCGGGAAGCGTCGTGCGTCGCTCGTCGTCGACGCGGATCTTGCCACCATCCAGCGCGATCGTCTCGGCCGATCCGTTCAAAGCTGCGGGAACGAGGGTCTGGCCGATCGCCTTGAACACGGTGTCGGCGGGCAGCGTGAAGGTGACGCCGGTGCCGACCAGCCGGCCGGCCTGCTCGACCGTCTCCTCGAACTCGATCGCCGCGACGCGGCCATCCTCTGTCAGGAGACGGCTCGGCTTGGCGTTGTGGCGGATGACCACGCCGTCGGTCTGGGCAAGATCCTGCTCATAGCCCGAAGCGCCCATTTTCTCCTGGCCGCGCCGATAGACGACGGTCACGTCCCGGGCGCCGAGGCGCTTCGATTGCACGGCGACGTCGATGGCCGTCATGCCACCGCCCACCACGACGACACGGGCGCCGACCGGCAAGGTCGAGAGATCAGTCGCCTGGCGAAGCTCGGCGATATAGTCGACCGCATCGGCGACGCCGGCGAGCTCCTCGTTTTCGAGGCCGAGTGCGTTGACGCCGGCAAGGCCCATGCCGAGGAACACGGCATCATAGCTGTTGCGCAGGTCCGACAGCTCGACGTCGCGGCCGATCGCCTTGCCATGCTCGACGGTGATGCCGCCGATCGACAGCACGAAGTCGACTTCCTTCTGGGCGAAATCGTCCGGCGCCTTGTAGGCGGCGATGCCATATTCGTTGAGGCCGCCGGCCTTGGGACGCGCATCATAGATGACGACGTCGTGGCCATGCATGGCGAGGCGATGGGCGGCCGCAAGGCCGGCAGGCCCGGCGCCGACCACGGCGACGCGCTTGCCCGTGGAGGGGGCGCGGGCAAATGGCTGCTCGCCCTGCTCTTCCATCAGCACGTCGGTCGCATAGCGCTGCAGAAGGCCGATCTTGACCGGCTTACCTTCCGCTTCCTCGCGAACGCAGGCTTCCTCGCACAGCGTTTCGGTCGGGCAGACGCGGGCGCACATGCCGCCCAGAATGTTCTGCGACAGGATCGTCTCGGCCGAGCCGATCGGATTGTCGGTCATGATCTGGCGGATGAAGAGCGGTATGTCGATCGAGGTCGGACACGCCTTCACGCAGGGCGCGTCATAACAGAAATAGCAGCGATCCGCCTCGACCACGGCTTGGTGGTGGTCGAGCGGCGGATGGATATCGAGAAAATTGGCGGCATATTCGTCGGGCGCAAGACGGCCCGATGCGATGCCCGGCAGATGCGACGGCATGCGCTAATCCCTCCCTACCGGCCAAGCGTGGCCCTGGGTTCCCATGGTCCGGCAGGCGCTCCGCCCACCGGTCGAAACTGCTGCCGCGACCACCCCTCATTTTTTTGATTTTTAGGGTCGCGGCTCAAAAGCTTGATCATTTGGACAAATTCTAGAAATTTCGTCAAGGCTTGATTTGAGCCATTCCAAAGTGTGCGCTGCACAAGATCGAGCCAGTGGCGCGGCGGCCCGGAAACGCGCGGATTCGCTTCTGCATGGAAATTGCGCAGCGCCCTGAAAACGGGCTGCCCATCATCCGCCAGCCAATCGGACTGCTTAAAAATTCGGCAGGCATCATATTTCGCCATGCCAAACAGTTGGGACGTCTCCTCGCCTAAGCCTTGCCCAATGCGAAAACCGCGGATTTCCGCCGCTGGCACGCGATTTGCCACTCTCTCCGCAGGTTCCATTGGAGACGATGATGGCACGACCCGCAGATCTGGAATTGGCATCGGTCACCAAGAGCTATGGCGGCACGATCGCTGTCGACGCGATCAACCTCAAGATCAAGGCCGGCACCTATTGCTGCCTGCTTGGCCCCTCAGGCTGCGGCAAGTCCTCGACGCTGCGGATGATCGCCGGTCACGAGGTCGTCTCCGATGGCGACATAGCGCTCGGCAACGAAATCGTGAACAAGCTGCCGCCCGCCAAGCGCGGCACCGCGATGATGTTCCAGTCCTATGCGCTCTTCCCGCATCTCTCGGTGCGCGACAACGTGGCCTTCTCGCTGAAGATGAAGGGGGTCGGCAAGGTCGATCGCTCGATCAAGGCCACCGAGGCGCTGAAGCTCGTCGACATGGAGCGCTACGCCGAGCGCCTGCCGGCGCAGCTTTCCGGCGGCCAGCAGCAGCGCGTGGCGCTGGCCCGCGCGCTCGTTACCGATCCGCAGATCCTGCTGCTCGACGAACCGCTCTCGGCGCTGGATCCGTTCCTGAAGATCCGCGTGCGCGCCGAACTGAAGCGCTTCCAGCGCGAGCTCGGCATCTCCTTCATCCATGTGACGCACAGCCAGGAAGAGGCGATGGCCCTCGCCGACCTGATCGTCATCATGAACAACGGCAAGATCGAGCAGGCGGGCACGCCGCGCGAGATCTTCAACGCCCCGGCGAGCGAGTTCGTCGCCCGCTTCATCGGCGGCCATAAC
Organism: Kaistia sp. UC242_56; assembly: GCF_044452255.1. NCBI lineage: Bacteria > Pseudomonadati > Pseudomonadota > Alphaproteobacteria > Hyphomicrobiales > Kaistiaceae > Kaistia > Kaistia sp. UC242_56. The sequence goes on along the minus strand of NZ_JBIOAN010000002.1, from coordinate 872,203 downwards.
GTCCTGCCGGTCGACGGACGCACGGTCAGCGTCCGCGCCGACCGGCTGAGCGTCTCGCCGGGCGGCGGCGAAGGCGTCGCCGCCGCGGTGCGCGACGTCGAGTACCAGGGCACCGCCGTCTATCTGAGCCTCGCGACCGACGCCGGCATCGAGATGACGGCCATCGTCCCCGAGCGCGCCTTCTACCAGCAACCTTTCGAGACCGGCGACACCGTCACGGTGCACTGGGATCCGAACGACGTCCACGAACTCTCCGCCTCGGCCTGAGCGCGGATCACGGCAACAAACCCAGAGGAGAACAGGGAATGAGCGACAAGACCAAGAGCGGGATCTCCCGCCGTACGCTGCTGAAGGGCTCCGCGATCACCGCCGGCTTCCTCGGCACCACGGCCGTGACCGGCTTCCCGGCCGTGCATGCCGACGAACCGATCACGCTGCGCTACCTCTCGACCGCGACCAACCAGTCGCCGGCCATCGCCGCCAAGGCGAAGGAAATCACCGGCATCAACATCGAATACGTCACCGTCACCACCGATGACGTCACCAAGCGCATCATCACCCAGCCCGACTCGTTCGATCTGGTCGATACCGAATATTTCTCGCTGCGCAACCTGATCCCGTCCGGCAACTTCCAGGCGATCGACGCCAAGAAGGTCAAGCTGGTCGACAAGCTCGCGACCGCCATCACCAAGGGCGAGATCGACGGCAAGAAGATCGGCGACCAGGGCACCGCGCCGCACAAGGTGATGTATCTCGAGAAGCAGCGCGGCAAGGAGTTCGCCAAGGAGCAGACCGAGTGGATCACCCTGATCCCGACCACCTACAACGCCGACACGCTCGGCATCCGTCCCGACCTGATCAAGCGCCCGATCGAGAGCTGGGCGGAGCTGCTCAACCCGGAATTCAAGGGCAAGACCTCGATCCTCAACATCCCGTCGATCGGCATCATGGACGCCGCGATGGTCGACGAAGCCCTCGGCACCGTGAAGTACGGCGACAAGGGCAACATGACCAAGGAAGAGATCGACAAGACGATCGCGACCCTGATCGAAGCCAAGAAGGCCGGCCAGTTCCGCGCCTTCTGGTCGGACTTCAACGAGAGCGTCAACCTGATGGCCTCGGGCGAGACGGTCATCCAGTCGATGTGGTCGCCGGCCGTCACCGCCGTCCGCCTGAAGGGCATCCCCTGCACCTTCCAGCCGCTGAAGGAAGGCTATCGCGCCTGGGCTTCGGGCTTCGGCCTGCCGAAGACGCTGAAGGGCAAGAAGCTCGACGCCGCCTACGAGTTCATCAACTGGTTCCTCGACGGCTGGGCCGGCGCCTACCTGAACCGCCAGGGCTACTACGCCGCCGTGCTCGATACCGCGCAGAAGAGCATGGAACCCTATGAGTGGGCGTTCTGGATGGAAGGCAAGCCGGCCGAGAAGGACATTCTCGGTCCGGATGGCGGCCTGCTCGAGAAGGCCGGCTCGATCCGCGACGGCGGCTCCTACAACACCCGCATGGGTGCCGTGGCCTGCTGGAACTCGATCATGGATGAGAACGCCTACATGATCCAGAAGTGGAATGAGTTCATCGCCGCCTGATCGGACATGACCTTGCTTGCGGGCGGGATCCCAACCCCCGCCCGCAGGCAAACCGCGATCCTAAGCGCTCGCGCCCGCCCGCCCTTCTCGCCCTGTCGCACCCGCAATGCCCCTGCCCCTACGCGGCGGGAACGATGCGATCTCCGGTTTTCCGCCTTCTTCCATCGAAATGGAGCCTGCCCGACCATGCTGGAAATGAAATCGCGCTGGGCACCCTATTGGCAGGCCGCGCCGCTCGCGATCGTCTTCCTGATCTTCTTCGTGCTGCCGCTCCTGGTGACCCTTGCCGTCAGCTTCTGGACCTATACGGGCTACTCGATCGAGCCGGCCTTTGTCGGCGACAATTACGCGACGGCGTTCGACAAGTGCCTGGCCTCGCTGCCGGACCTCTGCACCACCTTCCGCACCTATCTTTCGACGCTGAAATTCTGCCTGATGGTCTGGCTGATCACGCTCGTGCTCGGCTTCACGATCGCCTATTTCCTCGTCTTCGAGATCAAGTCCAACAACATGCGCCTGATCCTGGCGCTGGTGACGACGATCCCGTTCTGGACCTCGAACGTCATCCGCATGATTTCCTGGATCCCGCTGCTGGGGCGCAACGGCGTCGTCAACCAGTGGCTGATGAGTGTCGGCCTCACTTCCGAACCGCTCGACTGGCTGCTCTATTCGAATTTTTCCGTGGTGCTGGCGCTCGTCCACCTCAACACCGTCTTCATGATCGTGCCGATCCTGAACTCGATGTCGCGCATCGACAAATCGCTCGTCGAGGCCGCCTATGACACCGGCGCCTCCGGCTGGCAGACGCTGTGGAACGTCATCATCCCGCTGTCCAAGACCGGCATCGCCATCGGCTCGATCTTCGTCATCACCGTGGTGATGGGCGACTTCATCTCGATCGGCCTGATGGGCGGCCAGCAGATCGCCTCCGCCGGCAAGGTGATCGAAAGCCAGATCAACGCGCTTCAATTCCCGATCGCCGCCGCCAACGCCGTCGTGCTCCTGGCCATCGTTCTGATGATCATCTGGACGCTGCTGCGCTTCGTCGACATTCGCAAGGAGCTCTGAGCATGACCGAAGGACGCTCCCGCGCATTCTACGTGCTGTCGGCGGTTTTCGCCCTCTATGTGCTGTTCCTCTACGGCCCCACCATCACCATCCTGGTGCTGTCGTTCCAGGGCCCGAACGGCGGCATGACCTTTCCGATGAATGGGGTCTCGCTGCACTGGTTCCACAATCTGTGGGCCGGCATCGGCGTGCCCAACGTGGTCGACGCGCTGATCAACTCGCTGAAGCTGGGCCTCGTGGTGACGCTGGTCACCGTGGTGATCTCGGTGATGGCCGGCTATGCCTTCCGGCAGAAGTTCAAGGGTTCCAACATCCTATTCTTCACCGCGATCGCCAGCCTGATCCTGCCCTCCATCGTCGTGTCGCTCGGCATCGCGCTGGAATTCCAGCTGTTCAACCAGACCATCACCGGCCTCGGCGACCGCCTGGTGGAAAACTATGTCGACATCCCCGACCCGACGATGTGGACGAACTTCCTCGGCAATATCGGCATCCTGATCCAGGACAATTTCCAGACGCTGATGGGGCTGTTCACTTCTGGCCTCGGCGCGCACCTGACCTGGACGCTGCCCTTCGGCCTCTTGATCATGTTCGCCGTCTTCAACCGCTTCAACCCGGCCTATGAGGAAGCGGCGCGCGACCTCGGCGCCTCGTCCTGGCAGACCTTCCGCTATGTCGTGCTGCCGATGATCGCCCCGTCGCTGGTCGGCGTCGCGCTGTTCGGCTTCACCCTGTCCTGGGACGAGATCGCCCGCTCCAGCCAGACGGTCGGCTCGGTCAATACCCTGCCGCTGACGCTGCGCGGCCTCACCACCACGGTGACCACCCCGGTCATCTACGCGCTGGGCACGGTGACGACGGCGGTGTCCTTCGCCGTCATCGGGCTCGCCATCATCGCCATGCTGGTCGTCCAGCATCGGCGCAAGCGCCATGGCTCCGACGCAGGCAAGGGCACGACCTGAGCGGCCCGGCCGGGCGCGAAGAGCGCTCGGCCTATTCAAGGATGACACGTTCCGCCGCGTCCGGGCCGCCCGGGCGCGGCGGATTGCATTGGCAGGCCATGCACGAGCCGTGAAGTGCGGCCGCGATCCTACTGGAACCATTGGCGATTTGGACCGTTCTCCTTGCGGGTCGCTTGGAATGAAACCAGGATGGAACAAATGATCGCATATCAGGGATATGCCGGCTTTTGGCGGCCCGGGGACATCGTCGAGGACAAGGTTCTCTCGGACAGCCAAAAGGCGGAAACGCTTCTGCATTGGCGGAGGGCGGTCAGCCGGCTGGCGCCCCTTGCATCAGCCGAGGAGCGGGAAGCTTATCAAAAGCTAACCATGGAACTCTCAACCGCGCTGAAACATGTCGACAACTCGACCCCCACGCCGCATATACTTCCGGGTAGATCTCTCAAGCCTTCTTAAACTTGAGCAACGCACAGGAGTGCCAAAATGGTGACCAAGACAGACGGTTCGGACCTCTCCGACCAGGTGAAGGCCATTCAGGCCGAATTGGCCTCGCTGACGGATACAATTCGCAAATTCGGCTCGGAACAGGCGAGCGCCGGTGCTGACGCGCTGCACAACGCCGCTGGCCGCGCCAGCGAAACCTTCCGCGCCTCGGCCGACGAGGCTCGCCGCCGCGGGCAGCGGGTCGCCGAAGATATTGAAGGCCAGATCACCGGCAATCCGGTTCCCGCCGTGCTGATCGCAGCCGGCATCGGCCTCTTCATCGGTGCGCTCATAGGCCGGCGATGAGCGGCCTGTTCCAGGCCCTGACAAGCGTGGCGGCAGCAGCCGCCACGCAAACCACCGTGCGCACCCTTAAGCGGGTCGGCCTTCTGGCGATCGCGGGGGTGTTCATCACCGTTGGCGTCTGCTTCGGCGTCGCGGCCGGCTATCAGGCGCTTGCCTACAGCTACGGCTCGCTGGTCGCCAAGCTGGTCGTGGGCGGGGCTTTCCTCGTGGTCGGATTGATCATCCTGCTGGTGGCGAACTGGCGCAAAGGCCGCCGCCAACAGCAGGAGGTCGGCACCACCAGCGTCGCCCTCGCCTTCGCCATGGGCCTTCTGGGCGGCCTAGCGCGCAAGCGCTGAATTCCCACCGGGCATGATCTCCGGCTGACATCCAAATCGCGGACACAGAGAGGAGCCTTTGACGGGCTCCTTTTTTGTTGGGCGGTCGGCAAGCAGCCGTGCCGCCGAAACCCCGACGGGCCTCAGTCCAGCGCGTGGCTCGAGGGGATGTCGATCTCGCAGACGACGCCGCCCGGCGTGAACTCCAGTGTGACAATGCCGTCGAGCGCCTGGCCGACGCTGCGCTCCAGCAGCGTGACACCGAAGCCGGTCTTCTCCGGCTGCTGCACCATCGGCCCGTTGGTCTCCTCCCAACGGAGGTGAAGCCGATCGCCGTTGCGGATGCCCCAATTCAGCGAGATCCGTCCGTCCGGAACCGACAGCGCGCCATACTTGGCCGCGTTGGTGGTCAGCTCATGCAAGGCGAGACCGATATTCTGCACGGCATCCGGCCGCAGGCTCAGCGTCGGCCCTTCGATGACCAGCTGATCGGAGCCTGGATCGATCGCCTGCGAAAGCTGGGCGCTGACGAGGTCGTTCAGCGTGGCGCCGTGCCATTCGCGGGCGACCAGCAGATCGTGCGACGCCGCCATCGCCCGCAACCGCGCGGAGAAGCGGGTGACGAAGGTCTGCGGATCGTCCGAGCGGGCGGCGGTCTGGCGCGCCATGGCCTGGATCACCGCAAGCAGGTTCTTGGAGCGGTGCGTCAGCTCGCGCATCACCAGCCGCAGATGCAGTTCCTGCTGATGCGCCTCGGTGACATCCACCGCCACGCCCGCCAGTCCCTGCACGCTGCGATCGCGCCCGAGGATCGGTTCCAGCCGGAGCTGGAAATAGCGCTGCTTGTCGTCGAGCGTCATGACGATTTCGCCATGCTGCGCTTCGCCGGATGCCACCGCCGCCTTCTTCATCTCGACGATCGGCTGGCTGCCCTCGCCCTGCCAGAACTCTTCGTCGGTGCGGCCGATCATGTCATCGGCATTGAGGCCAATCGCCGGGTTGTAGACCCAGTTGTAGCGGAGGTCACGATCGTGGCTGAACACCATGATCGAGGAGCCGCGCAGCGCCATGTCGAACCGGGCATTGGCCTCGGCCAGGCCGGAGGTCAGCGCCGACAGGCGCGTCTCGTAGTCATGGCGCTCGGTCAGGTCGACGACGGCGGACGTCAGGCCAATGATCTCGCCGGCACTGTCGCGCATCGGCTCGATCGAGAGGCGCAGATATTGGGAGGCGCCATCCGTCTTGACCACCACGTTGAGCGAAGTCCCCTTCCCGCTCTCCAGGACGCTGCGCTTGGCATCCATCACGGAAGGCGCGACATCTTCCGGGAACAGGTCGGCATCGGTCTTGCCCACAACCTCCTCCGGCGTCAGCCCGCGCCGCGGGTCATAGGCCCAGGTAAAGACCAGGTGCGTGTCCTGGTTGAAGACTGCAATGTCCGAACCGGAAAGCGCTGCCTCGAAACGTTGCTTCGTCGCCGTCAGCTCGCGCGTGCGGACATGCACCTTCTCCTCGAGATCGCTGCGGATGTCGGTCAACTGCCGCATCGTGTCGATATGCGCGTCGATCTCGGATTTGAGATGGCGATTGTTGCGCTCCAGCAGCCGGGGCGACGGCAGGGCGAGCAGCTCCGGAAGCACGTAGCGGATGAGGAACACCGCCACGAGCGCGCTGAGGGCCGCGACGATCTCGAAGACGCGGGCATAGAAGGACGGGCGCAGAACCGGGAAGGCCGCGATCAGGTAGGAGATCGAGATGCCGAACAGCAGCAGGATAAGGGACAGCGCCACGCGCCGATAGACGGGGGGGAGATCGCGGCGACGCCACAGGAACGATATCGCGGCCACCGCGATCGCAAACGTGCTGACCGAAACAATCAGTCTCGGAATCGATCGCAACAGATTTCCGCCCAGCGCATCCGACCCCTGAGAAAGGATGTTGAGCAGCCAATCCATGGAATGGTCCTTTTGCGCGCTGCGTAGATGCGGGAACGATCCGGCCGACCCACCATTGATCTTCCACTACTCCACCCGAAAGAGGAGACGGACAATGAACCGGGACGCAGTCCAAGGCAATTGGAAGCAGTTCAAGGGCTTGGCCCGCCAGCAGTGGGGAAAGCTCACCGACGACGACCTCGCCGTGGCGGCTGGCAAGCGCGAGGAACTGGCCGGCCGGCTTCAAGAGCGCTACGGCATCGCCCGCGAAAAGGCAGAGGCCGAAGTCGACGAATGGATGAAGCGGCTTTCATGATCTGGCGGGAGAGGCCCGGCTTCGCGCCGGGCCTTCGCCTCAGGCTGCGACCGATGCCGTTGAGTTGAAGAACAGAGCCTGGCTGATCGCCGCCTTGACGGTGCGGGGATCGAACGGCTTGGTCAACAGGAACGTTGGCTCAGGACGCTCGCCGGTCAGCAGGCGCTGGGGGAACGCCGTGATGAAGATGACGGGAAGCGTGAAGCCGGAGAGGATATCCTTGACGGCATCGATGCCGGAGGAACCGTCGGCCAGCTGGATATCGGCGAGTACCAGACCGGGCTGCTCGCGCGCAGCGGCCTCGACGGCGTCTGTGCGGGTGCGCGCCACGGCGGCAACCTCGTGACCGAGTTCCTGCACGATGCCAGTCAGATCCATCGCGATCAGCGGCTCGTCTTCGATGATCAGCACGCGGGTGCGGGTCTGGCGATCGATTTCCGCGAGCGCGTCGGTCAGCAGCGGCTGGATGCGCTCGGCGGGAATGCCCATCACGGAGGCGGCATCCTCATCCGAGAAGCCTTCCATCGTGGTCAAGAGCAGAGCCTGCCGGCTTTCCGGCGTCATGGCGGCAAGACGCTGCTGCGCCGTCGTCTCCTGGCGGCTCAGGCCGTCGATGACAACGTCGTTTCCAAGCTGCGTGCCCGACCAGATGGCGTGAAACAGGCGATATAGAGCGATTTTGGGATGGACCGTGCGATCGATGATCGCGGGTGCATTGACGATCGCCAGCAGGCAAGCCCGGACATAAGCGTCGCCGCTGATCTGGCCGCCGGTCAGGGCACGCGCGTAGCGCCGCAGAAACGGCAGATGCGGCGCAAGCGCCTGCGACAGACTTTCGGGCATCTATTCCCCCTTCAAAAGGATCGTTCCAGCCAAGAGAACGCGGTGCGTTCTATTCGGTTCCAAAAATTCCGGAACCTTTTTTAGCGTCCCGCATTGCCACCGACAGAGAGACGCGCCGCACTCACCAACGGAGCGCAAATTGGGCACAGCCAGGACAAGAAACGTGGATAATAACGATAGCAACGCGAAAAGCGCCGAGTTTCGCTCCGCGCCTCCTTCGGCCAACAGCCAGGGCGAGAAAGAGGACTGGATCGGCCGGCAGTTGCGCCGCGTCTTCGACAATTCGTTGAGCGAACCTCTTCCCGACGACATCATGTCGCTTCTCGACCGGATCGACGACGAGCCGTCGAAGTCCGAGCAGTCGCCGCCGAAAGGCGCCGAGTGAGACTGCTGCCGCATATCCTGAAACTGCCCCAAGGCATGGATTGCCACGGAGACAGACATGAAGAATGAACTGGTCGACGCACTGCCCATGCTGCGCGCCTTCGCTCGCTCTCTCAGCGGCAATCGCGATCGCGCCGACGACCTTGTGCAAGAGACTGTCATGCGTGCCTTGGCCAACAAGGACAAGTTCCAGGTCGGGACGAACCTGCATGCCTGGCTGGTGACCATCTTGCGCAACCAGTATTATTCGGAAGGCCGCAAACGCCGGCGCGAAGTCGAGGACGCGGAAGGCACGCACGCCGCCCGTCTGTCCGATATCGGCGCCCAGCACGGCCATCTGGAACTGGACGACTTCCTGCGCGCCATGCAGCTTCTTCCCGACGAACAGCGCGAAGCGCTCGTCCTGATCGGCGCCAGCGGCTTTTCCTATGAAGAAGCGGCCGAGATCTGCGAAGTGAAGGTCGGCACGGTGAAGAGTCGCGTCTCGCGCGCCCGCGCCCGGCTGGAAGAAATCATGAGCGGCGGCGTTCCCTTGCCCCCGGCCGAAACCGCGAAGCGCTCCGCCGACGAGATCGAACAGGCGATGGCTTTGCGCACCGGCTGATCCATCCACCTCAATAGTCCAACAAAAAACCCCGCGATCCGAGATCGCGGGGTTTTTTTCGTCTGGCGCGCTCTAGAGCGTCAGGCCCGACGCATCAGGTGCATGACACCGGAGATCAGGAACAGAACGATCGCGACAACGAAGATGATCTTCGCGATGCCAATGGCCGTACCGGCAATGCCGCCAAAACCAAGAATGGCAGCCACAAGCGCGACCACAAGAAAAAATATCGCCCAGCTCAGCATCAAACCCCTCCATGGGTGTACGCGGTATCACACCGCTCACGCATCTAATGCGGATGGCGGCTGGCGGTTCCCTCTCCTGGACGAGGCTTGCGAGGTCAGCCCGTTGAAATCATTCGTCGGATGCTTCGCGGCCCGTGATCGCGATGCCAAAGCCCTGCAGGCCGACATATTGGCGCTCCTGCGAGGACAGCAGGCGGATCGAGCGGACCTTGAGATCCCGCAGGATCTGGGCGCCGACGCCGATCTCGCGCCAGCGCTCCTTGCGCTGCCGGGCCGACATGTGACGCTCCTCGCCATCGCCCGCGGCCGAGCCATCCGGACGCACCACCGCGGGATCGCGGATCAGCACGAAGACGCCGCGATCGGCGGAGCCGACCTTGCGCAGGGTCGTTTCGAGCCAGCCCTTGGAGTCCGGGCCGCGCGAGATCAGGTCGGAGATCGGATTGGCGCGATGGATACGGACAAGCACGTCGGGCTGCTCGGCGACATCGCCGAAGACGATGGCCAGATGCTGCAGCGGATCGAACGGGGTCTCGTAGACGAAAGCCGTCGCGGTACGGCCGCCGACCGGAACCTGGAAACTGTCGACCACCTTGACGAAGTTTTCGGTCCGGGCGCGATAGGCGATCAGATCCTCGATCGAGACGATCTTCAGGCCATGCTCCTTGGCGAACTCCAGCAATTCCGGGAGGCGCTTGACGGTGCCATCGTCATTGACGACCTCTGCCAGCACGCCGGCCGGCTCCAAGCCCGCAAGGCGCGCCAGGTCGGTCGCAGCCTCGGTATGGCCGGAACGGATCAGCACACCGCCCTCGCGCGAGATCAGCGGGAAGATATGGCCGGGACGGAGGAAGTCCGACGCGGTGCAATTATCATTGGCAAGCGCCTGGATCGTATTGGCGCGCTCCTCGGCCGAAATGCCGGTGGTGAGGCCCACCTTGTAATCGACCGTGACGGTGAAGGCGGTGCGCATCGGGTCGCGGTTGTTGGCGACCATGGGCGGCAGATGCAGCGCCTCGGCGCGATCGGCGTGGACGGGAACGCAGATGATGCCGCTGGTATGGCGGATCATGAAGGCCACCTTCTCGGCGGTTGCCTTCGACGCGGCCATGATCAGGTCGCCCTCATTCTCGCGATCCGTATCGTCGACGACGACAACCAGTTCGCCGGCAGCGATCGCGGCGACGGCTTCTTCAATCGTATTGAGGGCCATGAACCATGTCCGTGAGCGGAAAAGATCCTGTCCTTATAAGCAATCGACCGCCGAGTGCCACTCCGCAAGCGCGCAAAACGGGTTGTCTGATGACCGTATGGGCCTTACCAGTATCGCCACCGTAGAAGCGGCGTTGTTCGGACGCGGACAGAGGAAGAATAGACGAATGGCAGATATCAAGCGTTTTTCCGGTCGGGGAGCGATCGTGACAGGCGGCGCTTCGGGAATCGGGTTCAAGACCGCCGAGCGCATTGTCTCCGAGGGCGGAACAGTCTGTATCTGGGACGTGGACGCAGCCCGGATCGACGCTGCCAAAGCCGCGCTGGGCCCGAACGCGCATGGCGTGCAGCTCGACATTTCCAAGCCTGACCAGGTCGAAGCCGCCGCCAGGACCGCCGAAAGCCATCTCGGCAAGATCGACATCCTGATCTGCTCGGCCGGCATCGCCGGCAAGAACGCGCTCGTCGTCGATTATCCGATCGAGGAATGGCAGCGCGTGTTCGAGATCAACGTCCACGGCCTGTTCTACTGCAACCGCTTCGTCGCGCCGCTGATGAAGAAGAACGGCTATGGCCGCATCGTCAATGTCGCCTCGATCGCCGGCAAGGAAGGCAATCCGACGGCCTCCGCCTATTCCGCCGCCAAGGCCGCGGTGATCGGCTTCACCAAGTCGCTCGGCAAGGAACTGGCCAAGGACAACATCACGGTCAACGCCATCACGCCGGCGACGATCGACACGCCGATCCTGAAGCAGGTCAGCCAGGCGCATATCGACTACATGCTGTCGAAGATCCCGATGGGCCGCTTCGGCACGGTCGAGGAAGCCGCCGCCATCCTGACCTGGCTCGCCAGCGAGGAATGCTCCTTCACCACCGGCGCCGTGTTCGACCTCTCGGGCGGCCGCGCGACCTACTGATCCGAACCCGAAGGGCCCTCTGGCCGACGCTTCGCGCTAAGCCGGAGGGCCTTTCGTCACCTCTCCCTTAGGGAGAGGTCAGGAGATTTCCCCGAGTCTACCCTGCTCTGAGCCCGACTTGCGCAGGCCCAGCGCCGCCTTGCCGGCATAGACGGCGTCGGCGCCGAGCGCTTCCTCGACGCGGAGCATCTCGTTCCACTTCGCCATCCGCTCGGAGCGCGAGAACGAGCCGACCTTGAACTGCCCGGCATCCCAACCGACCGCGAGATGGACGATGGTGACGTCCTCCGTCTCGCCGGAACGCGCCGAGACGATTGTGCCGAAGCCCGCCTTCTTGCCGGCATCGAGCGCCGCCTTGGTCTCGGTGACCGTACCCGCCTGGTTCGGCTTGACCAGCACCGCCGTCGCGGAGCCCTTCGCCGCCGATGCCTCGACGCGCGCCGCGTTGGTGACGAGGAAGTCGTCGCCGATCACCTGGCAGCGGTCGCCATAGCGCTCGGTGAAGGCGAGGAAGCCTTCCTCGTCATCCTCGGCAAGCGGATCCTCGATCGAGAGGATCGGATAGGCGTCGAGCCAGCGCCCGAGCAGGTCGATCATGCCGCCCGTGTCGAGTTCGCGGTCGTCCAGCGCCAGCTTGTAGCGGCCGTTGCGGCCGAATTCGGATGCGGCGATATCGAGCGAGATGCCGATATCGGGGCCGGGCGTGAAGCCGGCATCGGTGATCGCGCCGACCAGTTCGTCGAGCGCCTCTTCGTTGGAATGGAAGGCCGGCCAGAAGCCGCCCTCGTCGGCGACGCCCTGCAGCTTGCCGGCCTTCTTCATCCGGAGACCCGCGGCGCGATAAACCTCGGCAGTCCAGTCGAGCGCCTCGGCGAACGAGCCTGCGCCCGGGCAGATCAGCATGAAATCCTGCACGTCGACCCGCCGTGCCGCATGCGCGCCGCCGCCAAAAATCTGGATTTCCGGCACCGGGATGCGAACCTTGCTGCTACCCGCGAGATAGCGCCAGAACGGCTGGCCCGCCCCTGCCGCCGCCGCATGCAGGACGGCCATCGAGGTGGCGATCAGCGCGTTGCCGCCAAGGCGGGCCTTGTTCGGCGTGCCATCGAGCGCGATCAGCGCCGCGTCGATCCCGGCCTGATCGGAAGCCTCCATGCCGACCAGCGCAGAGGCGATTTCGCCCTGCACCGCCGTGACGGCGCGAACCACATCCAGGCCCCCAAAGCGCTCGCCGCCGTCGCGGAGATCCACCGCCTCGCCGGTGCCGGTTGAGGCGCCCGCCGGCGCGATGGCCCGGCCGATGGCGCCGGAGGCCAGATGGATCTCCGCCTCGACCGTCGGACGGCCGCGCGAATCCCAGACGCGGCGCCCCAGCACCTTGCGGATCGTGGTGTCGGTCACTTCGAAAGTTCCTCTTCCCAGGCGTCGCGGATGGCCGCGAGTGTCGTTGGCGGTGTGGCGATCAAGGGCCGGGCGACGCGACGGACGCGGTCCCGATCCGGCTCGGTGGTGACGTATTCGACCGGCGATTTGCCGTCGACCCGCGCCAGGAACAGGCCGGGCAGCAGGCGCGCAGCGCGCGCTTCGACCTTTTCCCTGGGTTCCCAACCCACGGCATCGAGGTAGGCTTTTGCGAGCGCATCGAACGCGGCGAGGTAATCTTCGCGGGACGTCGGAACCCAAAGACATTTCAGCAGCAGATGGTTCAGGCAGAAGGCGAGATCGAAGGCCGGATCGCCATACCAGGCGCATTCGGCATCCAGGAAGATGGGCCCCTTTGGCCCGACAAGGATGTTTTTCGGGCTGACATCGCCATGCACCAGCGCGATCTTCGTCGCGAGTGTTTCGCGCGACAACGCCATCAGTTGCGGCGCGAGATCGGGATGCGCTTCCGCGGTCGCCTCAAGATAGGGCTCGAGCCGGATCGAGTGGAAGATCGCGTCGGTGTCGAAACGGGCAGCGATCTCGGCCGAATGGGCGGTTGCGCCATGGATGGCAGCGATCGCGCGGCCCACCGCCGCGGCGAAAGCGGGATCGGCGCGGCCGGCGCGCAGTTCCGCCTTCCACACCGGATGGTCCTCGGGCCTCAGATATTCCATGGCGAAGGCGCCAACCTCGGCGTCCTGCGCCAGCACATGTGGCACCGCATCCGGGACGATCCGACCGGCCTGCAGAAGCCATTCGACTTCCTTGCCATTGCGCGATATCGGGGCGTGCCAGTCGCGCGCGACGCGGAGCTTTTCCAGCGCCCGCTTGACCGCGAAGCTGCGCCCTCCCGCCTCGACCCGCCAGATGTCGGACGCCACGCCACCCGTCAGCGGTTCCGCGACGATCGCGTTCGGGTCCTCGACGAGACCGGCGCGCGCCAGCCACGCCGCCAGTTCGCGGTCGATTGTCTCCACCCTCGCCTCCCCAGGCCTCTCGGATCTCCGACCGTTCCTCAGCGGAAACCAGCGGTCCTGTCTAAGGGATTTGCCAGGCAAATGCACCGGAAGAGGAACCGCAGCCCTGCGCCGTGACGCCATTCCCGCTCACCTGTGTCGTCAATATCTCACCCCGCATCAGCCGACGACCTTGCAGAGGACCGGGTCGCTCCCGATCTCTGCATCCTGCGCGACCGGTGTGGGAAAACTTGTGACGGATTTGCCGCAGATTCGCGGGCCGGATGAAGATTCGGCAGCGGCTCTTCCAGCCGCATCTTGACTTAAGGGCATGGCGACGGCATCTGCTGCGAGCGAACATTCATTCGCAAGTCAGTCCGGATGCTTATGACCCAGCTCGCGCAACCTGAAATCACCGAACTCTCGCCGCGCGAAAGCGCGCAGGATGCGCGACGCACGCAGATCCTCGACGCGGCGCGCACCTGCTTTGCCCGCTCCGGCTTTCGCGGCGCTTCGATGCAGGAGATCTGCCTCGAAGCCAAGATGAGCCCCGGCGGCCTCTATCGCTATTTTCCTTCCAAGGAAGCGATCATCGAGGCCATCGCCCAGGAGGAACGCTGCGGCGCTGCCGAGCTGATCGAGACCATGCGCGGAACCGGGCCGCTGCTGGACCGGATGATGAGCTGCGCCATGGGCTATTTCGCCTATATGCGCGATCCCGGTGCCTGCGAGCTGATGGCGGAAATCAGCGCGGAAAGCCTGCGCAATTCCGAGATCGGCAAGCGCTTTGCCCAGATCGACGACAGCGTGCGCGACATCATGCGCGAAGTTTTCCTTGAGGCGATCGAGACGGGCGAAATGCCGCCGAACGCCGATCTCGATGCGACGATCAGCATGCTGCAGGCCGCCGTCGACGGCATTGCGCTGCGCCAGATCAACGACCCCGACCTATCGCTTGCCCGGGTGGAGCCGCTGCTGCGGCGGCTCGTCGCCGGTGTTTTGGGAATGAAAGCCTGAGCGGCATGACGGCGGCGTGAGACCGCCCGTGCCAACCTGACCAGAGGGGCCGCTTGAGGCGGCCGAACGAACATGAAGCGTATGACCCGTCTCGCGGCTTCGGCCGCCTTCGTCGCCGCCATCGCCGCCGGGGCCCTCGCCCTGCCGGACTCGATGTTTTCGGCGTCGGCCAACGAACCCAAGCCCGCTGCGGAAGCTCCCAAGCCGCCGGCGATCACCGTCATTCCCGCTGCGCGCAAGGAGGTCGTCCAGACCGCCATCGTCATCGGATCGCTGGTGCCGCGCGAAGAGGTGCTGGTCGGCGTCGATCTCGACGGCTACCGACTGACCGAGCTTTCGGCCGAGGAAGGCGACCACGTCAAGGCCGGCCAGGTTCTGGCACGGCTTTCGACCGACATGCTTGATGTGCAGCTCGCACAGAACGCCTCGTCGCTCGCCCGCAATGACGCGGCGATCGCCCAGGCCAAGAGCCAGATCGCCGAGGCCAGCGCCGTCGAGGCGCAGGCCAACGCCTCCTTCGATCGCGGCCAGTCGCTCAAGACCAAGGGCATCGTCGCCCAGGACACGCTGGACCTGCGGGAATCGACCGCCAAGACGGCCGCCGCCCGCCGCGACGCCGCCGCCCAGGGCCTGGCGCTCGCCGAGGCCGACAAGACGCTGACCGAGGCGCAGCGCCGCGAACTGGAGCTGCGCGTCGCCAAGACCGAGATCAAGGCCCCGACCGAAGGCCTCGTGCTGTCGCGCTCGGCCCGCATCGGCGCGATCGTCTCCGGCGGCGGCGAACCGCTGTTCCGCCTGGCCGAAGATGGCGCCATCGAGCTCGAAGCACAGGTGCCGGAAGCCGAACTGGCGCAGATCGCCGTCGGCCAGCCGGTCCTGGTTACCGTCCAGGGTGTGCCGGAAGGCATTCCTGGCACGGTGCGCCTCGTTGCCCCGCGCATCGACAATGCGAGCCGGCTTGGCCGCCTGCGCGTCGCGCTGCCGGCCGACGTCAAGGTCAATGCCGGCGCCTTTGCGCGCGGCACGGTTGAACTCGCCCGTCATGAAGGCGTGACGATCCCCGTCTCCGCCGTCGTCACCACTGCCGGCGAAGCCACCGCGCAGGTCGTCGTCGATGGCAAGATCCAGACGCGGCCGATCAAGACCGGCATTTCCGGCAAGGGACTGGTCGAGGTCGTCGAGGGCATTTCGCTGGGCGACGCCGTGGTGCTGCGCGCCGGCACGTTCGTCCGCGATGGCGATGCCGTGACCCCGGTGGAAGCCAAGCGCGAAGGCGACAGCGAGGGAGCGAAGGGATGAGCTGGAACTTCTCAGCCTGGGCTATCCGCAATCCGGTTCCGCCGATCCTCCTGTTCGTCGTGCTTTGCGCCTTCGGCATCGTCTCGTTCATGGGACTGCCGATTACGCGCTTTCCCAACATCGACGTGCCGATCATCTCGGTCACCGTGACCGACGCCGGCACGGCGCCGGCCGAGCTGGAAACCCAGATCACCAAGAAGGTCGAGGACGCGGTTGCCGCCATCACTGGCGTCAAGCACGTCTCCTCGACCATCACCGACGGCCAATCGACGACCGCCATCGAATTCCGCCTCGAGGTCAATACCGACCGCGCGCTGAACGACGTCAAGGACGCGATCGCCAAGATCCGCGGCGACCTTCCGCGCACGGTGGACGAGCCGATCGTCCAGCGCATCGACGTCGAAAGCCAGTCGATCATCACCTATGGCGCGCTGGCGCCGACCATGTCGCCGGAGCAGCTATCCTGGTTCATCGACGACAGCGTCATCCGTGACCTGCAGGCGCTGAAGGGCGTCGGCCGCGTCGAACGCATGGGCGGCGTCACCCGCGAGATCCAGATCCGTCTCGATCCCGACCGCCTGATGGCGCTCGGCGTCACGGCGGCGGACGTCAATCGCCAGCTCCAGATCACCAATGTCGACCTCGCCGGCGGCAAGGGCGAAGTCGGCAGCCAGGAGCAGACCATCCGAACGCTGGCGGGCGCCAAGTCGATCGAGGATCTCGCCAACGCCCGCATCGTGATTTCCGGCGGCCGCGAGGTCCGGCTCGGCAATCTCGGCACGGTCGAGGACCATTGGGAAGAGCCGAAATCCTTCGCTCGCCTCGACGGCAAGCCGGTCGTGGCGCTGGCGATCTATCGCGCCAAGGGCGCCAGCGACGCCTCCGTCGCCGAGGTCGTGGACGCCAAGATCGCCGAGATCGGCCAGACACATCCCGACGTCACCTTCTCGGTCATCGACAACACCGTCCACTACACTTACGGCAATTACGAAAGCGCGATGGATACCCTCTATGAGGGATCGATCCTCGCCATTCTCGTCGTGCTGCTGTTCCTGCGCGACTGGCGCGCGACGCTAGTCGCAGCGATCGCGCTTCCGCTTTCGGCGATCCCGACCTTCTGGGCGCTGTCGATGCTGGGCTTCTCGCTCAACCTCGTCAGCCTGCTCGGCATCACGCTGGTGACGGGCATCCTCGTCGACGACGCCATCGTCGAGATCGAGAACATCGTCCGCCATACCCGCATGGGCAAGAAGCCCTATCGCGCGGCGCTGGAGGCGGCCGACGAGATCGGCCTCGCCGTCATCGCCATCTCGGCGACGATCATGGCGATCTTCGCCCCGGTCTCCTTCATGGGCGGCATCGCCGGCCAGTACTTCAAGCAGTTCGGCCTGACGGTCGCCGTCGCCGTGTTCTTCTCGCTGCTGGTCGCCCGCCTGATCACGCCGATGATGGCCGCCTATTTCATGCGCGCGCCCTATCTCGGCGATGGCTCGGACGGCGAGCCCGTCTATGGCGGCTTCCTGAACGATCTCGGCCGCAAGCTCCGCGCGATGATTCCCATCGCCGTGGTGATCGGGCTCGGTGCGCTCGTGCTGCAGATCACCGGCGAAGCGCTGGTCGGCGTGCCGCTGCTGGGCACGCTCGCCGAACGCGTCGCCTCGATCGGCTGGACCAGGATCGCGCTTGGGGCGCTGGCGCTGGCCGCCGGCTTCGCCCTGGTGCGCGCCTGGCTCGGCCAGCCGCACCCGGCCGAGGAGCATGATGGCCTCATCATGCGGATGTATACCGGCCTGCTCCGGGCGACGCTCGCCCGCGGCATGCGCTGGGTGACGCTCGGTATCGGCATCGCCACCTTCGCGGTCTCGATCTGGGCGACCGGCCTGCTGCCGTCCGAGTTCATCCCGGAAGGCGACGAGGGCCGCCTGATGGTCTCGGTCGAGCTGCCGCCGGGCACCGGGCTCGACGAAACTACCGTCACCACCGACAAGATCGCCGCGGCGCTCGGGCGATTGCCGGAGATCCAGCGCGTGTTCGTCATGGGCGGCACCTCGCCGACCGGCACGCTCGAAACTCGCCGCGCCGCCGTCATCCTGGAGCTCGTGCCCAAGAAGGAGCGCAGCGTCAGCCAGAAGGACATGAAGCCGATCGTGGCTTCGGTCCTCTCGACCATTCCCGACATCCGCTTCTACGTCGTCAACGAACGCGGCGACCGCGAAACCACGATCGCCGTTACCGGACCGGATGGCGACGGCGTCGCCAAGGCGTCGGGCGACCTCGAGGCGGCGATGAAGGCCGACCCGATGTTCCTGAACCCGGTCGCGCTGTCCTCCTTCGCGCGTCCGGAAATCCGAATCGTGCCGAAGCTTGACGAGGCTTCGGCGCTCGGCATCGCGCCGGACCGGATCTCGGAGACGATCCGCGTTGCCACCACCGGCGACGCCGACGCCAACCTCGCCAAGTTCACGGTCGATGGCCGCCAGGTGCCGATCCGGGTCGAACTCGACCGCGTCGCCCGCTCCGATCTTTCGGTGCTGTCGGCGCTGCGCGTACCCTTGCCGGCCGGCGGTTCGGTGCCGCTTTCGACGGTTGCCGATGTCAGCTTCGGCCAGGGTCCGGCGACGATCGAGCGCTATGACCGCGAACGGCTGGTCAAGGTCGGCACCGACATGGCGCATGGCTTTACGTCGGGCCAGGGCACCGAGCGGATCAAGACGATGGACGCCGTCAAGAACTTCCCCGAGGGCGTCCGCCTTCAGGAAACCGGCGATGCCGAGGCGCAGGCCGAGGTGTTCTCCGCCTTCGGCGTCGCCATGGGCTCCGGCATCCTGCTGGTCTTCGTCGTGCTGATCATCCTGTTCAACAGCGTGTTCCAGCCGCTCACCATCCTCGCCTCACTGCCGCTTTCGATCGGCGGCGTGGTGGCGGCGCTGCTGCTCACCAACAACGCCTTCTCGATGCCGGTCATCATCGGCATGCTGATGCTGATGGGCATCGTCACCAAGAACGCGATCATGCTGGTCGATTTCGCGGTCGAGCAGGTCAAGCACGGCATGGACCGCAAGGAGGCGATCATCGACGCCGGCCGCAAGCGCGCCCGACCGATCGTGATGACCACCATCGCCATGGGCGCCGGCATGCTGCCGGCGGCGCTGGCGCTTGGCGAGGGCGGCGAATTCCGCGCGCCGATGGCAATCGCGGTGATGGGCGGGTTGTTCCTGTCGACGATCCTGTCGCTGGTCTTCATCCCGTCGGTCTACACGCTCATGGACGACCTCTCCCGGCTCGTCGGCCACCTGTTCCATCGCGCCTTCGCACCGAACGAGGTCGACGAAGACGAGCCCCATGCCGGCCACAAGCCGACCCCGGCCGCGCCGCCGCTCTCGAAGGAACTGCGGATCGCGGCGGAATAAGGCTGCGATTTCGGCTGTTCAAAGCCCCTCACCCCAACCCTCTCCCGCGCGCGGGAGAGGGCGTCTTCCCTCCGCGGCGCTGCATCGACTTCCGGTTCATGGCTGGCGCCTGGACCTCACCCTTTGGCCGCCTCGGGCTAGAGCCTTGGCCCGCGCGCGGGAGAGGTTGGGCAAGGGTGCTGCTTCTGGCGGCATGCGGCTTCGAAACAGCGTGACGCCCTGTCCTCCGACCGCCTATCCTGCGGGCCACGGAGGAAACCCAGAATCATGATCACCCACTGCGTCTTCATCAATTACCGCGCCGACACCACCGCCAAGACCAAGGTGGCGATCCTCGACGCGCTGCTGGCGCTGCGCCCGCGCATCGACGGCCTGATCAACATCATCGTCGGCAACAACATGAGCCCCGAAGGGCTCGACAAGGGCTTTTCCGAAGGCTTCATCGTGACCTTCCGCGACGTCGCGGCGCGTGACCAGTATCTGGCCGACGAAGAGCACGCCAAGGTCGGCGCTGCCATCGTCGCCGCCGCCGAAGGCGGCCTCGACGGCATCCTGGTCTACGACCTGGAGCACTGAAACGCTTGTCTCCCGCCAACCGCCCTTCAGTGAAAGTCCCGCGATTTCGGGATGATGCGGACGTTGCGCGGGTGGCTGCCGCCGGGGTGGCGGGGCTGTTGCGGGTGGACGAATTCGTCGGCCCGCGACAGAGCCAGGTTCGGGCGGCGGTCTTCGTCGAGGTGATCGAGGTCGCCCGTGCGGTCGATCAGCTTCTTCGCCACGAGATGGACGATGCCTTCCGCGCTCTTCTGGATGTTGCCCTCTACCAGCACCAGCTTGGCGCCGATGATGGTGCGGCGGAACTCGTCGAACAGCCGCGTCCAGACGACGACATTGACGATGCCGGTCTCGTCCTCGAGCGTCATGAACACGACATTGCCCTTGCCGGGACGCTGGCGGACCAGAACGACGCCCGCCGTCCGCGCGAAGGCACCATCGGCCAGCGCCGTCATCGCCGCGGCGGACAGGATGCGCTCGCTCGTATAGCGCTCGCGCAGGAAACGCATCGGATGCGCCTTCAGCGACAGGCGCAGCGTCTGGTAATCGGCAACGACATGCTCGGAAAGCGGCATGGCGGGTAGCGGCATATCCTGCTCGCGGCCCAGTTCGGCCGCATCGGCGGCGGCGAAGAGCGGCAGGATGTCGGAACTGGGCAACCGCCGCACTTCCCAGAGTCCCTGCCGCCGGTCGAGCCCGAGCGAGCGCAGCGCATCGGCGTCGGCAAGCTTTTCGTAAGCCCGCCGCTCCAGCCCCGTATGGCGGACGAGATCGTCCATCGCCGCGAAACCGCCCTCGCCCCGCCGCGCCGCGACCGTCTCCGCCCAATCCTTGCGAAAGCCGTCGATCTGGCGAAAGCCGAGCCGCAGCGCCAGCCCCTTTTCGGTCGGCTCCAGCGTGTTGTCCCAAAAGCTCGCACTGATGTCGACGGGATGGATCGGCACGTCGTGATCGGCAGCGTCGCGCACGATCTGCGCGGGTGCGTAGAAGCCCATGGGCTGCGAATTCAGCAACGCCGCGGCGAAGGCGGCCGGGTGGTGGCACTTGATCCAGGCCGAGACATAGACGAGCCGGGCAAAGCTCGCGGCATGACTTTCGGGGAAGCCATATTCGCCAAAGCCCTTGATCTGCTCGAAGCAACTGTTGGCGAAAGCGGGGTCATAGCCGCGCGCGATCATGCGCCCGACCATCTTCTCCTCATATTGGTGGATGGTGCCATTATGCCGGAAGGTCGCCATGGCGCGGCGCAGGCCATTCGCCTCGTCGCCGGTGAATTTCGCCGCGACCATGGCGAGCTTCATCGCCTGTTCCTGGAAGATCGGCACGCCCAGAGTCCGCGACAGAACTTCCTTCAGCTCGTCGGGATGGCCATGCTCCGGGGATGGCGAGGGATAGGTCGGCTCTTCGAGGCCGGCGCGGCGCTTCAGATAGGGATGCACCATATTACCCTGGATCGGGCCCGGCCGGACGATCGCCACCTGGATGACGAGATCGTAGAACCGGCGGGGCTGCAGGCGCGGCAGCATGTTCATCTGCGCCCGGCTCTCGACCTGGAAGACGCCGATCGAGTCGCCCTTGCAGAGCATGTCGTAAACGGCGGGATCTTCGGAGGGCAAGGTGTGGAGTTCGTGACGCTCTCCGCCCGCCTCCGCTATGAGATCGAAAGCCTTGCGGATGCAGGTCAGCATGCCGAGGGCCAGGATATCGACCTTCATCATGTCGACGGTATCGATGTCGTCCTTGTCCCATTCGATGAAGCTGCGATCCTTCATCGCCGCCGGGCCGCTCGGCACGAGGTCGTTCAGCAGCTTCTGCGTCAGCACAAAACCGCCGACATGCTGCGAGAGGTGGCGCGGAAAGCCGCGCAGTTCCATGGCCAGCTTGACCGCGCGCTCGATCTCCGGGTTTTTCGGATCGAGGCCTGAATCGGTGATGTGCTTGTTCTGGATATCCGAGCCCCAGCCACCGCCCCAGACGGTGCCGCCGAGCGCAACGATGACATCCTCCGAGAGCCCCAGCGCCTTGCCGACCTCGCGAATGGCGCTTTTCGTCCGGTAGGAAATGACGGTGGCGCAGATCGCGGCGCGGTCGCGGCCATAGCGCTCATAGATGAACTGGATCACCTCTTCGCGCCGCTCATGCTCGAAATCGACGTCGATATCGGGCGGCTCCTCGCGCTCCGACGACAGGAAGCGCTCGAACAGCAATTGATGCTGGACCGGGTCGACCGAGGTCACACCCAGGCAATAGCAGACGGCGGAATTGGCGGCGGACCCACGTCCCTGGCAGAGAATGCCGACGCTGCGCGCGAAGACGACGATGTCATGCACCGTGATGAAATAGGCGGCGTAGTTACGCTCCCGGATCAGTGCGAATTCCTTGGCGAGCGTCGCTCGGACCTTGGCGGGGATGCCCTGGGGATAATGACGCTCCGCCCCCTGCCAGGTCAGGATCTCGAGATAGTCCTGCGGGCTCATGCCTTTCGGCACGGCCTCATGCGGATATTCGTATTTTATCTCGTCGAGGGTGAAGGTGATGCGCTTCAGGAAGCGCATCGTCTCGCCGATGGCGCTTGGAAAATCGCGAAACAGCCGCACCATCTCAAAGCCCGGCTTCAGATGCCGCTCGGCGTTGGCCTCCAGCAAGCGCCCCGCCGTCTCGATCGTCGTCTTGTGGCGGATGCAGGTCAAAACGTCCTGCAACGGACGCCGCTCGGTCGCGTGATAGAGCACGTCGTTGACGGCGATGAGCGGCAGCCGGCATTCCCGCGAAAGCTCCAACAGGGCGGCGAGCCGGCGGCGGTCGTCGCCCTTGCGGTAGAGCACGGCGGCGATCCACGCCCGGCCGGGCGCGAGAGCGGCGAGCTTTCGCGCCGCCGCGCCAAAATCTCCCGGCACCCGAGCGGGCGGCATCAGGATGAAGAGCGAGCCCTCTGCATGATCGGCCAGATCGTCGAAATCGAGATGGCATTCGCCCTTCGGCGCGCGACGCTTGCCGAGGCTCAGCAACTGGCAAAGCCGACTATAGGCGGCGAGATCCGCAGGATAAGCGAGGATATCCGGGGTGCCATCGCGAAACACGAGCCGGACGCCGACGACGAGGCGGAATCCGGCAGCCCGCGTGTTGCCAAAGTCCTCGCTGGACCACGCATCATGCGCCCGGACGATACCGGCAAAGGTGTTGCGGTCGGCGATGCCGATGCCTTTCAGCCCCAGCGCATGCGCCTGGACGATCAGTTCATAGGCATGCGACCCGCCCTCCAGGAAGGAGAAGTTCGACATCACGGCGAGTTCGGCATAGGGGCTCATGCAGCCTCGCAGAACGCATAGGGTTCACGCCGGCTCGTCGCCCCGGCGAAGGCCGGGGCCCAGGAACACCGGCCCAATCGCAGGATCGCCTGCCGATGGATCCCGGCCTTCGCCGGGATGACGGCCTCTGCGGGCCTTTCTCCGATCCTCATGCGAACAATCCATGCAGGAACCAGCGCGGCTGCGGCCGGTCGGCCGTATAAAAGCCTTCCCGGTAGAGCCAGAAACGGCCGCCATTGCGATCTTCGACGCGGAAGTAATCGCGGTCGGGCCAATCGCCGCCGGCGCGCCACCATTCCGGCGCAATCCGCTCCGGGCCCTCGGCGCGGGCCACCTGGTGCAGCACCCGGCGCCAGCGAAAGCTGAGCGGCGGGCCGTCCGGCACCTCGCCCATCGCCTCGATGGGCTCGGGCGGATCGAACAGGCTGAGCGGCCGCAGCGGCGGGTCGCCGGGCTCCAGTTCGTCCTGCCAGGGGGCCGTATTGCCGCCCATGGCGAAGACCGGCACCCGCCGCGTCCGCCGCTCGGGAATATGCGTGTCTTCCCGCAGGAACCCCTGCACCCGCTCGGGCCCGAAACGGGCACCGAGACGATCGACCAGATCGGCCACCGCCTCGTCATCGAGCGCATGCCCCTCGAGGCTCGATTGCGCGGCCAGGAAAGGCTCGGTGCGAAAGGCGCCGAGGCGGATCAGGTCGAAGCCGAAGCCGGCATCGAGCGGATCGGAAAGCGCATCCAGTTTCTCGTGGAACAGTCTCGCGATCGCCTTCGGCGCCCGGTTGGGCCGCGCGGTCGTGACATCGATCCGCCGCACGGCGCCGTCGACGCGATAGAAGCTCGCCTCGAAATGGCGGCCACCCTCTCCCCGCGCCTCCAGCAGCGAGGCGACATCGGCGGCGAGGCGGGCGAGCGTGGCGGCGATATCGTCCTGATGGGCGATTGGCTGGAAGAAGATCCGTTCGGCCAGCGCCGCGGGAACCGGCCGGCGCGGCGAGATCGGATGCTCGGCAATGCCGGCCAGCCGTTCCAGCCGTTCGACGCAATCGGCGCCGAAGCGGGCGGCGAGTGGGGCGCGCGGCCGGTCGATCAGATCGGCGACGATCTTCAGCCCGGCCCGCCGCAGCGCCTGCACCCGCGCGGCGTCCAGCCCCAGCGCCGTGATCGGCAGGGGCCGGACCGCCTCCGCCTCGCGGCCGGGCGGCACGATCACGCGATCCCGGCCCCGCGCCAACGCACGGGCGGTTGCCGGCGCGCCGGCGATCGCGCCATGCGCGGTGAGGCCAAAGCCGGCAAGCCGCGTCAGCAGGTCCTCGAGCAGCGCCGCCTCGCCTTGGAAGAGATGCGCGACGCCGGTGATGTCGAGCATCAGGCCGCGCTCGCCATGGCGGGCGACCAGCGGCGTATAGCGATCGCACCAATCGGCGATCCGCTCCATCAAGGCCTCGTCGGCGGCGGGGTCATGCTCGGCCACCACCAGATTGGCGATGCGCGCCCGCGCCTCGGCCAGCGTCAGGCCGGGGCCAAGTCCCTGCCGCAACGCCGCCGGGTCCGGCGCGGCCAGCGCCAGCGCGCCCTTCGCCTTTTCGACGATCAGCAGCGGCGCTTCAGCCGGCAAGCCGGAATGGGGCGCGTTCGGCAGGTTTCGGAGCCGGTTCGATGCGAGGAAGGGCAGCCGGATCGCGCAATAGCGCCGGGGGCTTGAAGAGTTTTTCATCGCGGTTCCACTCCAGCCGCCAGGGTCCGCCGGGCGGTCCATGGCGATGGCGCAACAAGGTCAGGTCAAAGGTCGGATGGCCCGGCGCGTTCATGGCGAGCGGCGCGGCCGGTTCGGAACGCACGAGCCAGCGGGTCTCCGCCCCGCCCGGCATCGGCCGCGCGCCCGGCCGCAGCAGCAGGACGGTGACGCCCGAAGCCTCCGCCGCCAGCGAAAAGCGGCGCTGTGTCGTCAAGTCGAGCGCCTTCGGTTCGCCCCAGGGCTCGATGATCACGGCGCCCAGCGCGCCGCAGCGGGCCGCCTCGCCGCCGGCGCGCAACACGGCCAGCGCATCCCGCAACTGCACCAGGATCAGCGCGGAGGGATCGAGACCCAGCGCCTGCAGGCCATCGGCATGGAGGTCGCCGCCCTCGCGGGCGGCATAATCCTGCCGCACCCAGACGATCGGTCGCCCGGCGGGGGCCGCGGCCAGCGCCAGGGCCAGCGAAAAGCCCGACGCCGCGATGGTGTCGGCGCCCGAAGCGGCATGGATTTCATGCAGCGCGCCGCGCGCCAGCCCGCCCCCCAGCGCGGCATCGACCGCGTCCCGGTCGAGCGCGATACGGGACGCGCGCGCGGTTGCCCTCGGCGAAAGGGCCTCGCCCGGCGGTGCGGGCCGGGCCGTCGTCTCCAGCGCGGCAATGCGCTGCCGCAATGCGGAAAGGGTCGTCCTTGCGGTATCCATCCTGGTCGTCGCTATCCGATCCGATCGCCATTGTTCCTGTTTTGTTCTATCCAATACGACTCCAAATCAGGCAAGAGTTCAATCGCGCGGCAAGCGAACTACCCAGCCTGTCGCGTATCAGAACGGGTACCCTCATCCGGAGGGGGCGATCGCCTGCGGGGAGATCCTGGAGCGTCACGAAAAGGAGAAAGGACCGCGGGTCGCCGTGCCAATGCTGCCAGTTTATGGCATCATGGGATGAAAGGGATGCGCCATGTCGCGATCGCAACGCCTGCTGGACCTGATCCAGATCCTGCGCCGTCACCGCCGGCCGGTGAGCGGCCAGGTGCTGGCCACGGAACTCGGCATCAGCCTGCGCACCCTCTATCGCGACATCGCCACGCTCCAGGCGCAGGGCGCGTCGATCGAGGGCGAAGCTGGCATCGGCTATATCCTGAAGCCCGGCTTCATGCTGCCGCCGCTGATGTTCTCCGAGGACGAAATCGAGGCAATGGTGCTGGGCTCGCGCTGGGTTTCGAAACGCGCCGATCCCCGGCTGGCGCTCGCCGCCAGCAATGCGCTGGCCAAGATCGCGGCCGTGCTGCCGGCGGATCTGCGCGAGGATCTCGACAGTTCGACGCTGCTGGTCGGCGCCAGTTCGACCGAGACGCCCGGTGTCGACCTGGCCGCGATCCGCGCGGCGATCCGCGGCGAGCGCAAGCTTGCCTTCGCCTATGTCGACGCGGTCGGCGCCGCTTCGCAGCGTACGGTCTGGCCGTTCGCACTTGGCTTCTTCGAGAAGGTGCGCGTGCTCGTCGCCTGGTGCGAGACACGGGAGGACTTCCGCCATTTCCGCACCGAGCGGATGGCCGATCTCGTCGTCACGGAAACGCGCTACCCGCGCCGGCGGCAGGCGCTGCTGAAGGAATGGAAGATCGCCGAGGGAATCAGCCATCCGACACTGCTGCCATAAACTGACAGCAGGCTCGGCTACACCTGCCTCCATCGACAACGGAGGCAACACCATGACGACCCCGAACATGATCCTGCTCTATGTGAACGACACGGCCGCCAGCGCCGCCTTTTATGGCGACCTGCTGGGCCATCCGGCCGCGAGCCTGTCGCCCAACTTCGCCGCACTGCCGCTCGACAACGGCCTGACGCTCGGCCTCTGGGGCCGCGCCCAGGCCAACCCCGCCACCACCGCCACGGCAAACGGCGCCAATGGCGAGATCGTCTTCATGGTCGAGAACAAGGACAGGATCGACGCGCTCTATGCCGACTGGCAGCAGCGCGGGCTCCAGATCGAGCAGGCCTTGACCGTCCTCGATTTCGGCCCGACCTTCGTCGCCCTCGACCCCGACGGCCACCGCCTGCGGGTCTGCCTGCAGGACGAGTAAGGTCCTCGCTTGAACCCTCCCTCAAGGGGAGGGTTCAAGCGAGGCGCGCCCTACTTCCACATGCCCCGCATCCGGGCCGCTATGTCGACGGGGACGCGCGGCATGGCGGCGGCTCCCGCCACTTCGCTCGGCGCCGGGGGCCAGATCACCTGCTGGAACAGGCCGATGATGGCGGAGGGAATGAAGCGAGTACGGGTCGCGTAGATGTGACGGTCGCCGCCGCGCGTCTGCTGCGTGACGAAGAAACGCTGCGGCATGACGAGGTGCAGTTCGTCCTTGGCGCGCGTCATGGCGACATAGAGCAGCCGCCGTTCCTCCTCGATCTCCTCGGCCGTGCCGGTCGAGAGATCGATCGGCATGCAGCCATCGACGACGTTGAGCACGAACACCGATTTCCACTCCTGCCCCTTGGCGGAATGGATGGTCGAGAGGATCAGATAATCCTCGTCGAGCAGCGGCACGCCCGCCTCGCCGCTTGTGGCATCCGGCGGATCGAGCGTCAGCTCGGTCAGGAAGCGCTCGCGCGAGGCAAAGCCGGCGGCGATCTGCTCCAGCTGCACCAGGTCGGCCAGCCGCACCGTCGCGTCCTCGTGGATGCGCTCGAGATGCGGTTCGTACCAGCTGCGCACCGCCTCGATCTCGGCCGGCCAGCCCAATTTCGCCTGGCGCAGATGGCCCACCAGCTCAACAAAGGCCGGCCAGTCGGCCGCCGTCTTCTGCGGCGGCTTGAACTCGGCCAGCGCCGCAACGGGATCGACCGCGCCGGCCATCGATTCCAGCATCTTGCCCGCCGTGCCCGGCCCGACGCCCGGCAGCAATTGCGCGACACGAAAGCCGGCGACGCGGTCGCGCGGATTTTCCACGAAACGCAGGACGGCGAGCAGATCCTTCACATGCGCCGCGTCGAGGAACTTCAGCCCGCCAAACTTGACGAAGGGGATGTTGCGCCGGGTCAGCTCGAATTCGAGCGGGCCCGAATGATGCGAAGCGCGGAACATCACCGCCTGTTCCTTCAGCGCCACGCCGCGCTCGCGCGCCTCCAGCACCGTCTCGACGACATAGCGCGCCTGCTCGGCCTCGCCGCGCACGGTCACCAGTTGAGGCTTGTCGCCGCTTTCGCGCTCGGTCCAGAGGTTCTTGGTGAAGCGCTCGGTCGCCAGCGAGATCACGCCATTGGCGGCGGCGAGGATCGGCTGGGTCGAGCGGTAATTGCGCTCCAGCGTGACGATCTCGGCGGCCGGCGAGAAATGGCCGGGGAAATCGAGGATGTTGCGGACGGTCGCGGCGCGGAACGAATAGATCGACTGCGCGTCGTCGCCGACCACCGTCAGCCCGTCCCCCTTCGGCTTCAGCCCGAGCAGGACGGAGGCCTGCAGCCGGTTGGTGTCCTGGTATTCGTCGACCAGGACATGGTCGAAGCGGGCGGCGATCTCGCCCGAGATCGAGGGCTCGGCCATCAGATAGGCCCAGTAGAGCAGCAGATCGTCGTAATCGAGCACGTTCTGCGCCTGTTTCGCCTCGACGTAAGCGGCGAACAGCGCCTTCAACTCGTCTTTCCACATGGCGCACCAGGGGAAGACCCGGACCAGTACCTCGTCGATCGTCGTCTCGGAATTGACCACGCGCGAATAGATGGCGAGGCAGGTGCCCTTGGCGGGAAACCGGCTTTCTTTCTTCGAGAGCCCGCGCTCGTGCCGGACCAGGTTCATCAGATCCGCGGAATCCTCGCGGTCATGGATCGTGAAGGCAGGATCGAGGCCGATCCATTGCGCGTGCTCGCGCAGGATTTTGGCGCCGACGCCGTGGAACGTACCGGACCAGGCG
This sequence comes from Kaistia sp. UC242_56, assembly GCF_044452255.1. NCBI lineage: Bacteria > Pseudomonadati > Pseudomonadota > Alphaproteobacteria > Hyphomicrobiales > Kaistiaceae > Kaistia > Kaistia sp. UC242_56. Next base: position 843,415 of record NZ_JBIOAN010000002.1, on the reverse strand, counting down.
AGCGCATCGGTCAGCACGCCACCCTTGGCGCCGAGCACGCTCGCAGCGATGCGCTCGACCCGCTTCGCCATCTCGCTCGCCGCGCGGCGCGAAAAGGTCATCAGCAGGATGCGGCGCGGATCGGCGCCGTTCAGGATCAGATGCGCGACCCGGTGCGCCAGTGTGTTGGTCTTGCCGGAGCCGGCGCCGGCGATCACCAGCAGTGGGCCGCGCTCCGGCGTGGTGACCCCGAATTCGACGGCGCGGCGCTGGTCGTCGTTCAGCCGGGCGAGATGGGCAGCCGTCATGGAGATACGTGGTTCCGTCGAATCAAGGGCGGGATCGTCCCGGATTGGAGCATGTTTCCCGTTTTGTTCGCAATGCGGACGACCGCCGCATGGGCCGGTGTTGACTCGCCATTTCCGTTACGTCACCTTGAGTTGTGCGGCCGGCTTCCTGCATCCAGGACCACCGCACCCAGCATCTGCGAAACGGATCGGCTTCGACGGGGGAAGTCAGGATGTCGGACGGCAGGGGCCTGCGCCTCGCCTCGGAGGATGGCCAGGCCTCGCCTGCGCCGCCGCCCTCCGGGCCATGGGCCGCATCGCTCGCGGAGCCTCCCGATCCGTGGCGGCTGTTCCGCCTGCTGCGCCGCCAGATTTGGACTTTTTTCGGCGTCGTCATCGCCATCAACCTGTTGGCCGCGCTCTTCCTCTGGCAGGCAACGCCGGCCTACAAGGCCTCCGCGCTGGTCATCGTCGATCCCTGGCAACGAAGCATGCTCGACGCGGACCGGCCCGAAGGCGGCAGGTCGGCCGATGCGGCGCGGGTCGAGAGCGAGGTCGAGATGCTGCGCTCGCCCTCGGTGTTGCTGTCGGTGGTCAACACGCTGAACCTGGTTCGCGACCCAGAATTCGCGCCGAAGCGAGGCTTGCGGGCGCGTCTGGCAAGCCTGCTTGGCCTTGGTCCAGCCACGCTGTCCGCCGAACAGGCGACCCGGCTGACGCTGAAGCGGCTGAGCCAGGCGATTGCGGTCACCCGTCGGGGGGCGACCTATGTCATCGAAGTCGCGGCCCGTTCCCGGGATCCCGACAAGGCGGCGCGGATCGCCAATCAACTGGGCCGCTGCCTATATCGACGCGCAGATCCGCGCCAAGGTCGATTTCGCGGCCGATATGCAGAAGCGGCTCGCCCAGCAGCTCGAAAGCGCGCGCGCCGCGCTGCGCGAGATCGACCGCAAGCTCGACAGTTTCCTCGACGACAATATTCTCCAGATCGAAGACACCGAGCTTCGCGCCGAGCTGCGGGACATCCGCTCCGCCATCAAGGAGCAGGAGGCGAACCGCCTTCGCTACGACGCGCTCGCCGGCCGCTCGCGCGAACGCGCCCGCAAGCGCGAATGGGACGCGCTGATCGCCGAACTGAACTCCGAGCGTATGGTGCGGCTCCAGGCGCAGGCAGCGGCGATCCGTCAGGGACCCGCTCCCGCCGACAGCGCCGACACGCAGACCCGGCTCGCCCAACTCGACCGGCAGATCGACAAGGAAGCCCAGGCCGTGATCGCGAGGATCGCCGCGGAGGCGAGCACGGCACAGCAGAACGAGGCCGAGTTGCGCAACCGCCTCAGCCAGCGGCTGACGGGGCCCGACGTGCCGGCCGACCTTGTGCTGCATTTTCGCGAGGTCGAGGGGGATGCAGCGGCGCTGCGCCTGGTCGTCGACAAGCTCACGACCAATTCGACGACCGCGACGGCCGAAATCGACCTGCAGCTTCCCGACAGCCGGATCGTTTCGGCAGCCCTGCCCCCCTCCACCCCGACCTATCCGGACACGCCGCTGATCGCCGGCCTCGCCATGGCTTTCTCCCTTCTGCTCGGCGTATCGGCCGCCATCCTGCGCGACAGCCTTTCTGGAGGCTTCGCGGACGAGAGCGCGCTCGAGGCGTTCTCCGGCGTGCCGGTGCTCGCTTCCCTCCCCGCTATCGAGGCACGACGCACGGGGGACAAGCCGGCGGACGAAATCCTCGAAAATCCGGCCGGCCCTTATGCCGAAAGCGTGCGCCGATTGCGGCTCGGGCTCGATCTCGCCCCGTCCGTTCCGCGACCGCAGGGAACCGCGCGCATCGCGCTGGTGACGGCGGCCCTCCCCGGTGAGGGCGCGACGCTGACTGCGATCGCGCTGGCGCGATCCTTCGCGCTATCCGGCCGCAAGACGCTCCTGATCGATGGCAATCTGCGCGAGCCCGGCATTCACGCCGCGCTCGATCGCGATCGCCGGCACGGCCTCGCCGATCACCTGGCCGGACGCATCGCCTCGGTCCTGCCCGCCGACGCCTTTCAGTTCGACGACGTCACGCCGCATCTGACCGTCGCCGCCGGCCCCGGCGATGCGCGCCTCCGGGTGGATGCGCTGCTGCAATCCGGCCGGCTCGGCAACTGGCTGCAGACGGTGCGGCAGGCCTATGACCAGATCGTCATCGACAGTTCGCCCGTGCTTGGCGTCGTCGACACGCTGCTCTGGCTGCGCCATGTCGACGATGTCGTCCTGGTCGTCGAGGCCGCGACGCGGGCCCGCGATGTCCGCGCTGCGCTCCGCGCAATGGCGCGCGGCGGGCGGGGCACGGCGCATCTCTGGCTGGCGCTCAATCACGCGGCCCGCCCCCGACGCCACGCTTCCCGAATGGCCCGCATCGCTCCGCCGCTGCAACCATTCGGAAAGAATGTTCCAAACTGACGGGTCCGAACCGAACTCCTGAGAGACCCGCGCGTTGAATTGGTAACCCCCGGCCATGCAACATCCCCGCAAAGCGAGGGGGCATCCCCGGCAAAAGGCGCATGAAGCGCAAGCTGCGTTTGAGAGGCTATCACTATGGCAGGTTCGAAGATTGTTCCGGTTATTCTGGCGGGCGGATCGGGAACACGACTCTGGCCGATCTCGCGCGACAGCATGCCGAAGCAGTTTTTGGCGCTCGGCTCCGATCGCACCTTCTATCAGGACACGCTGCTGCGCGTGCCACCCAAGAGCGCCGGCGGAACGGACCCGATCATCATCACCGCCGATGCCTTCCGTTTCTTCGCTCGCCGTCAGGCCGCGGAAATCGGCGTCGACGTCACCATCATCCTGGAGCCGGCACGACGCGATTCCGCGGCGGCGCTGATCGTCGCAGCCCGCTATGCGCAGAAGATCCATGGCGATGATTGCCTGGTGCTGGCGCTGGCCGCAGACCATCTGGTGCCCGACGTGGCCCTGTTCCAGCAGGCCTGCCTGGACGCCGCCGCGGCCGCCGAGGAAGGCCATATTGTCACCTTCGGCATCACACCGACCGAGCCGCGCACCAGCTATGGCTATATCAAGCCCGGCAAGCCGCTCGGCACGCCGGGCGCCTTCGCCGTCACCTCCTTTGTCGAGAAGCCGGACCGCGAGACCGCGGAACGCTATGTCGCCGACGGCTATCTCTGGAATTCCGGCAATTTCATCTTCCCGGCTGCGCTGATGCTGTCCGAGGCCGCCAAGTTCGAGCCGGAGATCGCCGCCGGCGCCGAAAAGACGATCGCAGGCGCGATCGAGGACATCGGCTTCATTCGCCTGGACGAGAAGAGCTTCGTGGCGATGCCGGCCAAGTCGATCGACTACGCCGTGCTCGAGCGCACCGACCGCGCCGCCGTCATCGAGGGCCGCTTCAGCTGGTCCGACATCGGTAGCTGGGACGCCGTGCGCGACAGCCGCGAGGCCGGCGAACATGGCAATGTCACCTCCGGCCCCGTCGCGCTGATCGACAGCCACAACGCCTTCATCCACTCCGAGGGTCCGCTGATCACCGGCATCGGCCTCGACAACATGACCGTCGTCGCCTCCGAGGACGCGATTCTGATCATGCCGTCCGACCGGGCCCAGGACGTCAAGCATCTGGTCGCCAGCCTGAAGGCGGAAAAGCGCCACGAGGCCAACGAGCACATCAAGATCCACCGGCCCTGGGGCACCTACCAGACGATCTGCCGGGGCGACCGCTTCCATGTGAAGAAGATCGTCGTCGAGCCCGGCGCCAAGCTGTCGCTGCAGAAGCACCACCATCGTGCCGAACATTGGGTCGTCGTGCGCGGCACCGCCGAGGTGACGCTGAACGACAAGATCTCGACGGTGAATGAGAACGAGTCGATCTACCTGCCTCTTGGCGCGATCCACCGCGTCTCCAACCCCGGCCTGATCCCGCTCGAACTGATCGAGGTCCAGACCGGCTCCTATCTCGGCGAGGACGACATCGTCCGCATCGAGGATATTTACGCGAGGGTGTGAGGGGCGCCAGACGCCCGCATGGCCGGAAGCGTGGACCACCACGCCTCCCCACCTCGTCTGGGATGGAGACACCCCACACCTCCCCACCCTCGCCGTCATCCCGGGCCTGACCCGGGATCCATTCAACAGGGTTGCCAGCCGTGCCAAACGCCCAAGTTCACGGCTGGATGGGTCCTCGCCTTCGCGAGGATGACGGCGGAGGTTGGGCGTTGGCGGGAGCGCGGACCCAAAAAGGCCCCTACTTTTCCAGCCGGGCGATCAGGCTCGACGTGTCCCAGCGGTTGCCGCCGATGGCCTGGACGTCGGCGTAGAACTGGTCGACCAGCGCGGTGAGCGGCAGCTTCGCGCCGTTGTTGCGCGCCTCATCGAGGCAGATGCCGAGATCCTTGCGCATCCAGTCGACCGCGAAGCCGAACTCGAACTGGCCGGCATTCATCGACTTGTAGCGGTTCTCCATCTGCCAGGACTGCGCCGCGCCCTTCGAGATCACCTCGACCACGGCCTCGACGTCGAGGCCGGCGCGCTTGCCGAAATGCAGCGCCTCGGCCAGGCCCTGGACGATACCGGCGATGCAGATCTGGTTCATCATCTTGGCGAGCTGGCCAGAGCCCACGGGTCCGAGCAGGCGGCAGGCACGGGCATAGCTGGCGATCACCGGCTCGACGCGGGCGAACGGCTCGGCATCGCCGCCGCACATCACCGTCAGCAGGCCGTTCTCCGCACCCGCCTGGCCGCCGGAAACGGGAGCATCGATGAAGGCGAAGCCGCGGCTCTCGGCCTCGGCGTGCAGCTCGCGCGCCACCTCCGCCGAAGCGGTGGTGTGATCGACAAAGACGGCACCCTGACCGAGCCCGGCAAATGCGCCGTCCGGACCGATGGTGACCGAGCGCAGATCGTCGTCATTGCCGACGCAGGCGAAGACGATGTCCTGCCCCTCGGCAGCTTCCTTCGGGGTCGCGGCAGCGCGGCCGCCGAATTCGGAAACCCACTTCGCGGACTTGGCGGCGTTGCGGTTGTAGACGGTGACCTCATGGCCCTTTGCCTGCAGATGCCGCGCCATCGGGTAGCCCATCACGCCGAGGCCCAGGAACGCTACCTTCGTCATCTCGATCTCCGTCCAATTCCATCCTGCCGGCGTCGATCCGCGACGCCCTGGCACAGGCCTAACATGGCCCCCGCTTCCTGACACCCCGCCCCGGCCGAGACACCGCCCTGCCCCATGAAAAAAGCGGGCGCCGGTGAGGGCCGCCCGCTTCCGTCATGCGGATAGATGTCCAGCGCCGCGCCGTTCAGTGGCGCGAGCTCTTCAGGAACTCGTTGAGACGCTGGCTGCGACCCTCGCCGAAGATCTCCGCAGGCGTGCCTTCCTCGGCGATCCGGCCCTGCTCCATGAAGACGATGCGGCTGGAGACCTCGCGGGCGAAGCGCATCTCATGCGTGACGATCAGCAGGGTCGCGCCGTCATCGGCGATGCTCTTGATGGTGGTCAGCACTTCCTGCACCAGTTCCGGATCCAGCGCCGAGGTCACCTCGTCGAGCAGCACCAGCTTGGGGTTCATCGCCAGCGCGCGGGCGATCGCGACGCGCTGTTGCTGGCCGCCGGAAAGCTGGCTCGGATAATGCTCGAGGCGCGCGCCGAGCCCGACCCGGTTCAGCCATTTCTCCGCGATCACGAAGGCTTCTTCCTTGCCGAGCTTCTTCACCTTGCGCAGGCCGAGCATGACGTTGCCGGCGGCGGTCAGGTGCGGAAACAGGTTGAAGCTCTGGAACACCATGCCGGTCATGGCGCGCTGGCGCGACAGCTCGGCGTCGCGGAGCCGCACCCGCTTGCCGCCGACCGTCTTGTAGCCGATCGTCTCGCCATCGAGGATGATGTCGCCGCCCTGGAATTCCTCCAGCAGATTGACGCAGCGAAGCAGCGTCGTCTTGCCGGATCCGCTCGAACCAATGATCGAGACGACGTCCTTCGGACGGAGGCTGAGATCAACGCCCTTGAGGATTTCCACGGCGCCGAAATTCTTCCGGAGCCCGCGAATGTCGAGCAGCGGTCGCGCGGTGTCTGTCGTGGTCATTGGCGGGCTCCGAGACGGCGTTCCATCGACTTGCCGAGCAGGTCCAGGGCGATATTCACCACCAGATAGAGGACGCCGGCGAAGACGTAGAATTGAATGGTCATGAAATTGCGGCCGATCACTTCCTGCGTCTTCAGCAGCAGTTCACCGACGCCGATCATCGAGAGCAGGCTGGAGCCCTTGATCAGCTCGACGCCGGTGTTGATCCAGGGCGGCAGCGACGTGCGGAGCGCCTGCGGCAGCAGCACATTTGCGAGGATCTGCGGGAAGGTGAGGCCGATGGAACGACCCGCCTCGATCTGGCCGGGCGGGATCGCCTGCAGCGAACCGCGCAGCAGCTCGCCGATATGGGCGCCGGCGAACAGGCCGAGCGCCAGCGTGCCGGCCTGCGCCGCCGACAGCGATAGCCCCAGCACGGCCGGGATGTAGAAGGCGGCGAGGATGAGGACCAGGAGCGGCGTGCCGCGCATGATATCGACATAGGCGCGGAACGGAAGACGGAGCCAGAGCGGCGCGAAGACGAGCTGGATGCCGACGATGCAGCCGAGGATCGTGCCGAACACGATCGCCCCGACCGAGATGCCGATCGTCATCAGGAAGCCGTCGAATATCGGCCATCGGGCGATCCAGAGCTGGGCGAGAAAAGCGTCCATTGGATAGGTGTGACCCGATCAGAATTTGGGGAAGCGGCGCTCGAGCCTTCGCAGCAGGGCGGCGATCGTGAAGCAGGCGGCGATGTAGAGGCCGCTCGCGACGGTCCAGGTCTCGACCACACGGAATGTGTCGACATTGATCTTGCGGGCTTCGAAGGTCAGCTCGGGAATGGCGATCGCCGCGGCGATCGAACTATCCTTGAACATGCCGATGAAGGTGTTGCCGAGCGAGGGCAGCGAGTTGCGCAGCATCACCGGCATGACGACCGACAGATTGGTCTGCATCCGCGTCAGGCCGATCGCCCTGCCAGCCTCGACGATGCCCTTCGGCACCGAAAGCAGCCCGGCGCGGAACACCTCGGTCAGATAGGCGCCGGCATAGAGCGCCAGCGAGCCGATGAAGCTTTCATATTTGTCGAGCCGGATCCCGGTTGCCGGCAGCGCGAAATAGACCAGCAGCACCAGAACCAGCAGCGGAATGTTGCGGATCAGCAGGACGTAGGTCCCGCTGATCCCGCGCAGCACGCGTGATTTCGACACGCTGGCAAATGCCGAAAGCAGCCCGAGGATCGTACCTACCGCCACGGCGGCGACGGCAAGAGCCAGTCCTATGGCGAGCCCGGCCAGAAGATGATCGAAGCTCGCCCAGACGGCACCGAAGTGCAGCGTGTAGTTCACGGTGGAAGCGGTCCCGGACTAGCGGAATTCAGCCGGGAAGCCGATCGTCGGCTCGGACGGCGACGTGCCGAACCAATGCTCATACGCCTTCTTGTACATCGGGAAGGTCGTGCCGGTCATCGACTCGCGCAGCGCGACATTGACGAAGTTCAGCCAGTCCGGATCGCCCTGCTTGACGATGCAGGCATAGGTCTGCGGGTTCCAGCTGAAGCCGGAGTCGACGTAGCGACCCTCGTTCTGCTTCATGTAGTAGGCGAGCGACGACGTGTCGGTCGCCGCGGCGTCGGCCCGGCCGGAGTTCAACGCCTGGTACATCAGGTCGACGCTCTCGAACTGATCGACCTTGGCGTCGGGCAGCGCGGCCTTGACCATGCCCTCGGCGAAGACGTTCTGCAGCACCGAGACGGTCACGGCATTGCCGGCAGCCTTGAGCGCGGCATAGTCGGGATACTTGCCGCCGGCCACCATCATCAGGCTGACGCCCTCGCGATAATAGGGAACGGTGAAGGCGACCTGCTGGGCGCGGGCTGCCGTCACGGTGATGAACTGGCAGCTGATGTCGACCTTGTCGGTGACGATGTTCGGGATGCGGGCGTCGGACGCCTGGTTCACGAACTCGATCTTGGTGTCGTCGTCGAACAGGCCCTTGGCGATGATCTTGGCGACGTCGATGTCGAAACCGACCAATTCGCCCGATTCATCCCGGAAATGCCAGGGCGGATTGGTGCTGCCGGTGCCGACGACAAGCTTGCCGCGGCTCAGCACGTCCTGGAGCTTGCCGGCGGCGGAAGCCACCTGCGTGAAAGACATCGCCAGCGAAAGGGCACCAAGACCCGCCGCAACCTTCAATGCAGTAGAGCGCATATTATTCCCCTTTGTCAGGCCGCGCGACAAATCCGAAGACTTTCCCTGTCGCGCGGCGATTGGATAAGATTGCGTGGCGAATTAAACTTCGCCTACCCAAAATTTCACTCTCGATTTTGCTGGCGCGGGCACGGCTTGGCGCCGTTTCTCTGCGCCGCAGTTTCGAAGCTGCGGCGCACAACGTCCCCTGCGGATGGACGCAAAGCAAGACGGCATCGTTTCACGTGGTGGAATTTTTCCCGACCGCCGCGCTTTACAACCTAAAGGATACCGCGGCCCTTCAGCTCGCCCACAGCCCCCTCGACGGCCGCCAGGGTGGCGTCGATAACGGCCTCGTCATGCGTCACCGAGAGGAACCAGGCGCCGCGTTCGAGCGCGCGAACGCCGCGCTGCAGCAGCGCCGTGGTAAAGGCGACATAGGCCTTCTTGTCGGAGCGGGCGAGATCGCGATAGTCGCGCGCCGGCGCATCGAGGCCGAAGGCGACGTGGAAGATTTGCGGATAGCCGGTGACGACCGCCTTGACGCCGGCCTTGTCGAACACGGCGCGCATGCCTTCCATCAGTCGCGTGCCGTTGCGGCCGATCGTGGCATAGAGCTCCGGCGTCAGCGACTTCAGCGTCGCGACGGTCGCCGCCATCGACAGCGGCTGCGAGTTGTAGGTGCCGCCATGCACGACGCCGCCGGACACGAACATGTCGAGCAGGTCGGCGCGGCCCGCGATGGCCGCGACCGGGAAGCCGTTGGCGATCGCCTTGCCGAAGGTGGAGAGGTCGGGCTTGACGCCGAAGTGCGCCTGCGCGCCACCGGCGCCGAGGCGGAAGCCCGTGATCACCTCGTCGAAGATCAGGATCGTGCCGGCCTTGGTGCAGGCCTCGCGCACGCCTTCGAGATAGCCGGGCGCCGGATGAATGGCGCCGGCATTGCACATCGTCGCTTCCATGATCACGCCGGCGACGTCGCCCTTGGCGAGACGCTGCTGCAGCAGCGCGAGATCGTTCCAGGGCAGGACTTCGAGGCCCTCGACCGATTGCGGCAGCTGGCCCTTGCTGCCGGCGAAGGGCACGGGCTTGTCGGCCGGGCCGGCGGCGTCGAGGGGCGGCGCGGTCGACCACAGCACGTTGTCGAACCAGCCGTGATAATGGCCTTCGAACTTGATGATGACCTGGCGGCCGGTGGCGGCACGCGCCAGCCGCAGCGCGGCCTGGTCGGCTTCCGAACCGGACGAGGCGAAGCGCATGCGCTCGGCGCTGGGTACCATCTCGCAGACAAGGCGCGCGGCCTCGACTTCGACCTTCGACTGGCCGCCGAACAGGATGCCGTGCTGCATCTGCTCGGTGACGGCGTCGGTGAGCGCCTTCGGATTGTGGCCGAGGATCATCGGCCCCATGCCGAGGTAGTAGTCGATGAGCTTGTTGCCATCGACATCGAACAGATAGGGGCCTTCCGCCTTCTCGAAGACGAGCGGCGTCGGCGAGATGTTCAGGCGGAAGTTGCTGTTGACGCCACCGGCGATCCACTGGGCATTGCGGCGGATTTCCTCCGCGGAACGCTCGAAGGTCAACGGCTTGGACGACTGGGCGGTTTCGGTGGACGTGCTGGCCGCCTGGTTGTGGATGGTCAACGCTAGCTCCTCTGCTTGGTATGCCCAGCACCAAGCCAGAAGGCCCGTTTCATGTAAACGAGCGCTTGTTTCGCGTGACGGAAAAAAGCTAGTTTCCGGGCGGCGGAAGCAGGAATGGAACGACCGGCGATGAGCATGGAAACAGACGACCGCTATATTGTCGGCCCGGTCCTGAAGGCCCTCAAGGTGCTCGATGCGATCGCCCAGAAGGGCCATCCGGCCTCGCTGACGACGATCGCCAGCGAACTGGGCCTGCCGAAGACCAGCGTGTTCCGCTATCTGCGGACGCTGAGTGCCGCCGGCTTCCTGACCTATGACGCCAACCGCGACCGCTACAGCGTCGGCATCCGCTTTCGCGCGCTGGCGACCGCCGACAAGAGCATCCAGAGGCTGCGCGAATGCGCGCTGCCGGCGCTGACCGAGATCAACCGCGAATTCAACGAGACCACTAACCTCGCGGTCCTGGCAGACAACCACGTCGTCTATATCGACATCATCGAATCGACCCGCGCGCTGCGCATGCAGGCGCGCATCGGCAGCCGCGATCCCGTGCACTCGACCGCGCTCGGCAAGGCCATCCTGGCGCAGCTGCCCCTCGCCGAACGCACGCAACTGCTTTCCGACGCGCTGCCGCAACGCACGCTGCGCACCATCACGCAGCTGAAGACGATCGAGAAGCAGCTCGTCGAAGCCGCGGCGACCGGCGTTGCCATCGAGATCGGCGAGAACGAGGAAGGCACGATGTGCATGGGCGTCGCCATCCTCAACGAGGCCGGCTATCCCGTCGCCGCGATCAGCATCTCGGCGCCCGAGCGACGTGTCACCGCAGAAATCCGGCCTCGCCTCATCGCCAGGTTGCAGGAAGCGACGGCACAGATTTCGCAGAAGTTGTCCTCGTCGCAATTGCAGCGCCAGACCGCCGACTGACCCCGTCCGTTGCGACCGCCCCGGCAACGCCGAACGGCCTCGCGCACCTTTGTGGATCGGTCCCGTCGCGGCGCTCGAACGTGCTGCGACGCGCAGAAAACCGCGATTCTTTTTGTGCACCGCAGGCCCGAGTCGGGCGAGAATCGGCGATCTGCCCATTTCCGCCGCCGCACGTGTCACGCTAGAGTGGCGCGGTAACCGGCCTGTCGGCGACGCCAAGATCTGCTCAAGCGGACGGACGGACAACGGAGGGACTCATGCTGAAATCGATCAACCCGCTTTTGAACGCGGACGTGCTGTACGCCCTGAGGGCGATGGGCCATGGCGACGACCTCGTCATCTGCGACACCAATTTCCCCGCCGACTCCGTCGCCCGCGAAACCGTGCTGGGCGAGCTGCTGCGGATCGACAATGTCTCGGCCGCCGAGGCGGCGCGCGCGATCCTCTCCGTCCTGCCGCTCGACAGCTTCGTCGACCAACCGGCACTACGCATGGAAATCGTCGGCAGCCCCGACCAGCTTCCCGACGTGCAGAACGAAGTGCAGGCCGAGATCGACGCCGCCGAAGGCCGCTCCTGGCCGATGGGCTCGGTCGAGCGCTTCGATTTCTACGAGCGCGCCCGCAATGCCTATTGCGTCATCCAGACCGGTGAACGCCGCTTCTATGGCTGCTTCATCCTGAAGAAGGGCGTCATTCCGCCCGACGCGCGCTAGGCGGAGGCGCAACATGACGGATACGAGGCGCGGCGTCGCCATTCTCGGAATCTTCGTGGCGGATCTCGCGTTTCGTGCCGGCCGGATGCCGGCCGTCGGCGAAACCATCGCCGGCTCCGGCTTCAAGATGGGCCCGGGTGGCAAAGGGTCCAACCAGGCCGTCGCGGCGGCCCGCGCGGGCGCGCCGGTTACCTTCCTGTCCAAGATCGGCAAGGACGCCTTTGGCGCCGTGGCGCTTGACACCTGGCGGGCGGAGGGCATCGCCGCCAATGTCGCCGAGATGGCGGACCAGCCAACCGGTGCGGCCTTCATCTATGTGAACGACGCGACGGGCGAAAACGCGATCATCGTTGTTCCCGGCGCAGCGGCGACGATCAGCGCCGCCGACGTCGATGCGGCGGCGGACGCGATCCGCGAGGCGGCGGTGTTCATCACCCAGCTCGAACAGCCGGTCGAGGCAGCAAGGCGGGGCCTCGAGATTGCCCGCGCCGCCGGCGTGGTGACGATCTTCAACCCGGCCCCGGCCGAAGCCTTCGACGACGCCCTCTACGCGCTTTGCGACTATTTCACGCCGAACGAGAGCGAAGCGGCGCTGTTGACCGGCATCGCCGTCACCGACCTCGCCAGCGCGCGCCAGGCGGGCGATGCTTTTCTTGCCAAGGGCGTCGGCACAGCGTTGATCACGCTGGGCGAAGCCGGGGTGCTGCTGCATAGCCGCACCGGCTCGATCCACATCCCGGCGATCAGCGCCGGCCCGGTGGTGGAGACGGCCGGCGCGGGCGATGCGTTCAATGGCGGCTTCGCCGCGGCGCTGGCGAGTGGGGCCGATCCGGTCGCCGCCGCGCGCTTCGGCTGCGCCGTCGCCGGCATTTCCGTCACGCGCGCGGGCACCGCACCCTCGATGCCCTATCGGGCCGAGGTCGAGGCGCAGCTTCAGGCGGCTGCCCCATGAGGTGGAGAATCCGGCGCCGGTGATGACCGCACGTGCGCCGGGCAAGGGAGGATAGCAACAGTCTTGGAATATCGCAGAGGCAGATAGTATAGCTTCCATACTTTTTTGATTTTTCGCATATGAAAAACAAAAAGCAAGGAAGAAAAACTTACCCGTTGACGCCGAGTGCGATTGCCGCTTTTGTTGCTTCCCAGCCCCGCGGGCGCAGACTTTGCGCCACGCCGGCCGGATAGGGAATTGTGCCGCCGCAAGGCGGCATGGAGGAAGGTGAATGCACGCGCTCGCCAGATGAACCGTCAAACGGTCCGGCATCAGCAGCGGCAATCACCGAAACGTCATCTCAATCGGGAGGATTTCATGAAGACGCAGGACTACGAACAGCATTCGAAGTGGCTGGCCAGCCGCCGCGGCATCCTGAAGGGCGCCGCTGGCCTCGGCGCCTTGGCCGCGACTGGCGCGCTCGGCATGGGCGGCGCCAGCCTGTTCGCCCAGCCCGCCATGGCGCAGGCCGGCGACCTTCGCGCCCAGCTTCTGGCGGTTCCCGGTGTCGGCAAGGGTTCGCCCACCGACGCGGACTGGCAGAAGGTCGGCGAGATGGTGCTCGACGCCACCAAGAAGAACGTCAAGGAAGGCGAGTTCGCCGGCGTTGAGCTGACCTTCATGGGCCTCAACAACCAGAACCTGCACAACATGCTGTTCCGCGGCTTCCTGAAGCCGTGGGAGGCCTATACCGGCGCCAAGATCAACTGGATCGACCTCGCCCAGGCCGATTATAACGCCCGCCTGCAGCAGTCGATCGCCACCGGCACCGTCGATTTCGACGTCATCGAGATGGGCGCTCCCTTCGAGGGCGACGTCTGCGGCAAGGGTCTCGCCTCCGAGATGCCGGACTGGGTCAAGGCCCAGATCGACATGGACGACTATGTCGGCTACCTCAAGGCGCCGGTCGGCACCTGGAACGGCAAGACCTATCGCGTCTCGATCGACGGCGACTGCCACACCTTCAACCACCGCACCGACGTGTTCGCCGATGCCGACCTCGCCAAGGCGTGGAAGGACGAAGGCCACGAGGGCGAATGGGGCGTGCCCAAGACCTGGCAGCAGGTTCAGGCCGCGACCAAGTTCCTCAAGGGCAAGAAGCTCGGCGGCCAGGATCTCTATGGCTATCTCGACGCGCCGAAGGCCTGGGGCGGTTTCGGCTTCTACTTCCTCGGCAGCCGTGCGACGGCCTACGCCAAGCATCCCGACGACAAGGCCTGGCTGTTCGACGCCGACACGATGAAGCCGCGCATCAACAATCCGGCCTGGGTGCGCGCCATCCAGGACGTGATCGACGCGCTGCCGTCGGAGCCGGCCGACCAGATCAACGCCGACCCGAACACGACCGCGTTCCAGCAGTTCCTGGGCGGCACCGGCTCGATGGTCTCGTGGTGGGGCGACGTCGGCTCCAACGCCAAGACCAGCGACACCTCGGTCGTCGGCGACGTCACCGGCTTCTCGATCCTGCCGGGTTCGGACGACGTCTACAACGCCAAGACCGGCCAGTGGGACAAGCTCGCCTCCGGCCCGAACTATGCGCCCAACATGGCCTTCCTCGGCTGGGGCGTCTATGTCATGGCGCGCGTCGATGCCGACGAGAAGAAGAAGAAGGCAGCCTGGTCCGCCGCCGCCCATCTCGGCGGCAAGGACATCGCGCTCTGGATGTCGGCCTATCCCTCGGGCTTCCAGCCCTACCGGAACAGCCAGTTCAACATCCCGGAATGGGTCGCTGCCGGCTATGACGAGGCGTTCATCACCGCCTACCTCAATGCCAACAAGGACAGCTACAACCACCCGAACGCGGCGATCGAGCCGCGCATCCCCGGCATCTTCCAGTACTACTCGATCGCCGAGGACGAACTGGCCAAGACCTTCGCCGGCCAGGGTACCGCCCAGGAAGGCGCCGACAAGATCGCTGCTGCCTGGGAGAAGCTGACCGACCAGATCGGCCGTGACAAGCAGATCGAGCTCTACAAGGCCTCGCTCGGCGGCTAAGCCTGGTACACGCCGGCTCCGGCGCCAGCAGGCGGTTCTTCGGCCCCAGGGCCGGGGAAGCGTTCATCGGCCGCAAGCCGGCGGACATGCCAGCGGAACGTAATGGGCTGGCGGCGCGAATGCGTCGCCAGCCGGTTTTTCTGGGAGCGTCGTTCGCGACGTTCATTGATGAGCAAACCTCTATGCAGACGTCCCAAGTTGCCGCGCCGCAGGACCTGATCGCCACGCACGACATACCGCCGGCGCGCCGCGCGGCGGGCAAGTGGCTGATCACGCTGGCGACCCTCGCGCTCGCCGCGATCGTGCTTTTCCAGATGCTGTATGCCGCCGGCCAGACGGAAACCGGCTTCGCCAACTGGCGTCCGGTCCTCTACGCCTATCTCGCCTGGGGTGTCGCGCTCGGCGCCGGCCAGGTGATGATCCGCGGCGAGGGCGGCAAGCGGGCGCTGTTCGTGCTGCCGGCCATCCTTTTCACCGTCGCCGTGGTGATCTTCCCGACGGTCGCCGGCCTCTATATCGCCTTCACCGACTGGAACCTCGCCTCGTTCGAGGGCCGCTCATTCAACGGCCTCGCCAATTTCTGGGCGCTGATGCAGGACGGCTATTTCTGGAACGCGCTGCGCAACATGGGCTATTACGTGCTGGCCGTGCTGGTGCAGTACGCCATCGCCTTCGGCCTCGCGCTGCTCCTCAACGCCGAAATCCGCGCGCGAAAATTCTTCCGCGTCGCCTTCCTGATGCCCTTCATGCTGAGCCCGGTCGCCGTCGGCTGGATGGTCGGCAAGTCGCTGATGGAATATCGCTTCGGCCCGGCCGCCACCCTCGCCCGCCATCTCGGCTGGGAGAATCCCGCCTTCTTCGCCTCGCCTTGGATCGCCCGCTTCTCGATCATGGCGATGGACGCCTGGGTCTGGATCCCGTTCGTGATGATCCTGCTGCTCGCCGGCCTGCAGGCGCTGCCCAAGGAAATCATGGAGGCCGCCAAGGTCGACGGCGCCAATGGCTGGCGCTCGTTCTGGCAGATCGTCTTCCCGCTGATGCTGCCGGTTTCCATCACCGCCATCATTATCCGCATCATCTTCCAGCTGAAGCTCGCCGACATCGTCATCACCGTAACCTCCGGCGGCCCGGGCGGCTCGACCGACACGGTGTCGAGCTTCATCTTCCGCGAATATCGCGACCGGTCCAATGTCGGCTACGGCACCATGGTGGCTGAGTTCTACTTCATCCTGATCGCCCTGTTCATCGCCCTGCTGCTCTGGGGTTCCAGCCGCTGGATGAAGCGGGTGACCGGATAATGGCCACGAGCATGAAAGCACAAACCGCCATGGCCACCCGCTATCAAGCCTATCGCGAACCGCCGAGCGAGCTCGTCAGCAATTCGAAGCGCATCGCCGGAAAGGTAGCGATCTACACGCTGCTGATCCTGTGGACCTTCATCGCGCTGTTCCCGATCTACTGGACCATCACGACGTCGTTCAAGGTCGCCGTCGACGTCACCCAGGGCCATATGATCCCCTGGTACGACTACACGCCCGACTGGCGCGGCTGGCGTTCGATCGGCCTGTCGCCGGACACGATCTTCAGCACCTCGACGGTGCGCGAAGAGTTCATGAAGCGCTTCCTGAACTCGGCAATCATGTCGATCGGCGCCTCGCTGCTGGCCGTCATCCTCGGCTCGCTTGCCGCTTACGGCCTGGTCCGCTTCGACTACAAGTTCGCGATCTGGCGCAACCGCGACATCTCCTTCTTCTTCCTGTCGCAGCTGATCCTGCCGCCGGTCGTGCTCGCCATGCCTTTCCTCGTTCTCTACAAGGAGCTGGCGCTGCTCGACACCCGCATCGGCCTGATCGTCGTCTACACGCTGATGGTGCTGCCGATCGTGATCTGGATCATGCGCGACCAGTTCCGCGGCATTCCCGTCGAGCTGGAACAGGCGGCCCTCGTCGATGGTTGCTCGACCTGGGGCGCGTTCATGCGCATCGTGCTGCCGATCTCGCTGCCGGGCATGGTCGCCGCCTTCATCCTGTCGGTGGTGCTGTGCTGGAACGAGTATTTCTTCGCGGCCCTGCTGACCTCGACCAACGCCAACACGCTGCCGGTGATGGTGGCGAGCCAGACCGGCTCGCAAGGCATCAACTGGTGGTCGATGGCCGCGCTGTCGACGGCCGCGATCGCGCCGCTCGCCATCGTCGGCATCTTCCTGGAGCGCTACATCGTTAAGGGCCTGACGGCCGGCGCGGTGAAGTAGCGGAGCGAGCTTCAAGCAAGCCCCTCACCCCACCCTCTCCCGCTCGCGGGAGAGGGCTTTTCGGTCGGCGGGCTTCACCAACTGCGAGTTTATCCAGCGCAGCTCGATCCCCCTGTCCCGCACGCGGGAGAAAGTTAGGGTGAGGGTCTTTCTACCCAGCTGCTAGCCGAAAAGGGGCGCTACTTCTTGGCCGCCCGGGCCTTCTTTTTGCCGGCTGGAGCGATTTCCAGCGGCTTGGCCGCCTTGCGAAAATCGGCCCAGGGATCGGTGCCAAGCGAGGCCAGCCGGGTCGGCATGTTGAGCACCGTGAAATAGGCCGGGCCGATCGCCGGGCTCAATTCTTCCCAGGCGAGCGGCGCCGAAACCGGCGCGCCAGGGCGCGCGCGGGTCGAATAGGGCGCCACCGCCGTCTGGCCGCGCTGGTTGCGCAGATAGTCGATCAGGATCTTGCCGGGGCGCTTGGCCTTGCTGATGGTCGAGACGTAGAGGTCCGGGCTGTCGGACGCCATCGCGTCGGCGAGCCCCTTGGTGAAGGCCTTGATATCGGGCCATTCGGCCTTCGGCGCCAGCGGCGCCACGACATGCAGCCCCTTGCCGCCGGATGTCTTGACGAAGGCGGCGAGCCCCGCATCGGCCAGCCTCTGCCGGACCTCCTGGGCCGCGTCGATCACCGCCTGCCAGTCGGTCCCCTCGCCGGGGTCGAGATCCAGGATGATCATGTCCGGCTTCTCCCAGGCGTCGAGCGTCGAGCCCCAGGGATGGATTTCGAGCACCGCCGATTGCACCAGCGCCGTCAGCCCGTCGAGATCCTCGATGCTGATCAACTGCTCGACTTCCTGCGTCGACGGGTCGTCGACCAGGACGATCGCCTCGTTCAGCCCCTTCCAGGCGTTCTTCTGGAAGAACTGCTCGCCCGTGATGCCGCTCGGACAGCGCAGCAATGACAGGGGGCGATGGGTGATATAGGGCGCGATCGAGGGCCAGATCTCGGCATAGTAGTCGGCCAGGCCCTGCTTGGTGACGCCCGCATCCGGCCAGTAGACGCGGTCGGGATGGGTCAGCTTGACGGTGGAGCGCGCAGGTCCTCCCCGCGCAGGCTTCTTGTTGCTCGCCGGCTTCTCATCCATGGCAGCGGTCTCCCGGGTAATCTCGACGGCCGGCTTGTCCTCGCGCAGGCCGCGGAAGGAAGCATGGCGAAGATGGCCATCCGCCGTCCAGGCCCGGAACTCGACTTCGGCGACCAGATCCGGCCGGACGAACCGCACCTGGCGCCCCTCCTCCGCCGTCAGCGGCGAGCCGAACGGACTTTCGCTGGTCCGCATCCTTTCGAGCGTCTTGAACAGATCCTCCGCCACGCTCACGGAAAAGCCAGTGCCGACGCGGCCGACATGTTGAAGCGCCCCGCCCTCCTGCACGCCCAGCACCAGCGAGCCGATGGCGCGACGCGATGTCGTCGACGGTACATAGCCGCCGATGACGAACTCCTGCCGCTTCGAACTCTTCGTCTTCAGCCAACTCTTGTTGCGGCCGGAACGGTAAGGCGAATCCGCCACCTTGGAGACGATGCCTTCGAGGCCCAGCCGGCTCGCATGACGGAACACAACCGCGCCATCATCCTCGAAATGCTGGCTGAGCCGCAGGCATGGCCCGCCCTGGGTCACGACCTGGGCCAGCAGTTGCTGGCGCTGGGTAAGCGGCAAATCGCGAAGATCGTAGCCGTCGAGATAGAGCAGGTCGAAGACATAGAACACGAAGCGATCCGAGCGCCCCTCACTCAGATCGGCCTGCAGCGCCGAAAAATCCGACGCGCCGCCATCCGTCTCGACCACCAATTCGCCGTCGATCCAGGCCGTGCCGATCGGCAACGCCTGCAGCGCGCCGGCGACCTCCTTGCCAAACTTTTTGGTCCAGTCGAGGCCCGTGCGGGTGAGCAGCTTGACCCGCCCGGCCGCGACATGCGCGAGCAGCCGGTAGCCGTCGAACTTGATCTCGTGGATCCAGCGCTCGCCGGCGGGCGGCGTATCGGTAAGCGTCGCCAATTCCGGCTCGATGGAGGCCGGCATGGCCATCTTCTTGGCGCCCTCGAACTGGGCCGGGTCCGGCAGTGGCGGCGGAGGCTCGGCTTCGTCCTCCGACGCCGCTTCGGCCTTTGCGGAAGAATCTTTTCCAGCCGCCTTGGCCCTGGCCGGCGCTTTGGCTTTGGTCGGAGGCTTGGCCTTTACCGCCGGCTTTGCCGCGGCCTCGGGCTTTGCCTTCGCCCCCGCCTTGCGGGCAGGCTTGGCCTTTTCCGCTTCGTCCTCGCCGTGCTCGATCTTGCCGGTCTTGGACGACCAGCCGGGCTCTTCGCCCGCAACATCTTCCAGCGCACGGCCGGTCTTCACCGAATCCGGCATTTCCTCGAGGATATCCGGCGCGCCGGACGGACGGGCGGCCTCGTCCTCGGCCTTGATCAGCAGCCAGTTTTCGCGCTTCTCGGCGGGCCGGCCATGCATCTTCACGAGATGCCAGCGGCCATGCAGCTTCTCGCCTTTCAGCTCGAATTCCAGATGCCCCTTGGCGTAGCCCTTGTGCGGGTCACCGACCGGCTCCCAGCTGCCGCGATCCCAGACGAGCACGGTGCCACCGCCATACTCGCCCTTCGGAATGGTCCCTTCGAAGCCGCCATATTCCAGCGGGTGGTCCTCGACATGCACGGCAAGGCGCTTTTCGGAAGGGTCGAGGCTTGGGCCGCGGGTCACAGCCCAGCTTTTCAGGACGCCGTCCATCTCCAGGCGAAAGTCGTAGTGCAGCCGCGTGGCGTCGTGCTTCTGGATGACGAAGCTGTGCCCCGCCTCTTCGACCTTGGCCGCTTTGCGATTCCTGGGGGCCTTGCCGCCCGCCGGCTCGGAGGTGACCTTGAAATCTCGCTTGCTGCGATAGACTTCGAGCGGCGCGGCCATGTCAGCTTGCCTTGCGGCGCGGCGCGGCCGCGGGCTTCGCCGCCTTGGCCGCCGTCTTGCTCTTGCTCGCGGTCTTGGCCTTGCCCTTGGCCGGGGCGCTCTCCTTGGCCTTCACGCCCGCGCTCTCGCGCAGCGCCGCCATCAGGTCGACGACTTTGGCGGTCTTGCGCGGCGGCGGCGCCTTGAACGTCTTGCCTTCGAGCTTCGCCTTGACGAGATCGGCAAGGGCCGCCTCATAGCGATCGTCGAAGGCGGCCGGGTCGAAAGTGCCGCGCTTGGTCTCGATGATGTGCTTGGCGAGTTCGAGCATCTCGCCTTCGATCTTCAGCTTAGGGATCGGATCGAACGCCTCGCGCGCCGGGCGAACGGCATAGTCGAAACTCAGCGTCGTCGCGACCAGCCCTTCCTCGTCCGGACGGATCAGGACGCTGCGCATGCGGCGGAACAGGACGGCCCTGGCGATCGCGACGGCGCCGCTCTTGCGCATGCCGTCGCGGATTAGCACGAAGGCCTCCATCGCGGCCTTGTCGGCGGGGGTCAGGTAATAGGGGCGATCGAAATAGACGTCATCGACCTGATCCAGCTTCAGGAAGGTCTCGACGGCCAGCGTCTTGTCGCTCTCGGGCGTCGCGGCGGCGATCTCCTCGGGGTCGATCTCGACATATTCCCCGGCGGCGATTTCATAGCCCTTGATCTGCTCGTCGGTCTCGACGGGCTTGCCGGTATCCTGATCGACGAATTGCCGGCGGATGCGGTTGCCGGTGGCGCGATTGAGGGTGTGGAAGGCGATGCGCTCGGAGGTCGAGGCGGCAGTATGCAGTGCCACCGGACAGATGATCTCGGCCACCTTGAGGTAGCCCTTCCATACAGCCCTTGGAGCCATCTGCCGTACTCCCACGCCACCACCACACGATCCGCCAACCCTAGCAAAGGGGGCGAACGGAGAGTCCAATGACCATTGCGTGATTCAGTTCCGGTTCAGCGAAGCCCTCCGGGTAGAGGGCGGCACCGGGCACCGCCCCCGATGGATGACGGCGGAGCCAAGGCTCCGCCGTCCTGTCCCTTCAGACGAAAGGCGTCTCGTCCAGGAAGCGCTCGAGCACGTTCCAGGTGATGCGCGAGACGTTGTTGTCATAGTCGTTGTGCGAAAGCGAACCGCACCAGGCGATCGACGAGGTGGCGAACAGCGCGCCGCCCGACGGCGTTTCGCCGAAGGCGAGATCGGCGTGGACGCGCTCGTTCTGGTCGCCGCCGAGATTGGGCGGCACCACGCCGAATTCCTCGTTGACCAGCATCATCATGGCGCTGTGCCCGTCCGACGAGGCGAGCCGCAGCATGTTGGGGGGGCCGCCGAGATTGGCCGAGATGCAATCGAGCTCGATGCCGGCCGCGCCGCCGCCAACCAGGCCGAAATCGCCGATGATCTCGTCCGGCACATCCTTGAAGATGAAGGCCGCGCGCGGATTGTCCGCGTCGGGTGCGCGCCGGTAGAAGGTCGAGATGTCGAAGCCCTGGGCGATGAAGCCGACGCCGGCCATGACGTTCGGCGCCCGGCCGATGCGCCGCCACAGGCCGCCGAACTCGCCGTTGAACGACTGGTAATATTCGCCGGGCTCGGCCGCCCAGGTACGGATGCCGTCCTCGGCGCGCCGCACCTCGATGACGCCGGGTTCCGTCTTGTGGAAGCCGATGCGCCAGTACCAGCCATTGCCGCCCATATACATGAGCCGGCCGCCGCGATCGATCCACGCCTTCATGCCGTCCCACATCGCCGTCGAATGATATTCGGGATGGGTGCCGGTGATGACGATGCGATAGTCGGCGAGAAGGTCGTAGCCCTCCTCGTGCAGATCCTCGTCGGTGATCAGGTCGTAGTCGACCCCCTTGTGGTCGAGCCAGTCGAACAGATGCGTGTCGGCATTGTACTGGTAGAGCGCCGAACCGGGACCGCCGAGCCAGGAATGATAGCGCGGGGAGAAGTTGAGGTTCGGCCGCAGACGGCTGGAATAGCAGACGCCCGAGCCGTCGGCATGGGTGTCGTAGTGCGAGCCGCCCAGTTCGGGGTGGTCGTACATGTAGAGATCGGTGTGGCCGAAGGTCAGCAGCCGGCCCATCTGCCGCTCCGCGCCGCGCGCCGTGATGTGCTCGGCGTGGTTGCAGTAGGAGAGATAGGACATGGTCGGCGCCAGCACCAGGACAGGCGGGCGCTTGCCGCGCTTGGCCTTGTCGCGCGGCGGGCGGACGAAGAAGGGAATGTAGGTCTCGCGCGTCGCGGTCTCGTCGCTGTCGCCCGACCAGGCATGCAGCGCATAGGCACCGCTCTTCAGATCGTCCGGAATGCTCAGCGAGACCGAAGTCTCCCACTGGGCGTCATAGATGTCGTCATGGTGGAAATGCACCGCGCCGTAATGCTCGGGCTTATTCGGCCAGGCCTGTTCCTCGCCGGTCCAGTTATGGCCCTTCATGGCACGGGCCGGCATCTGCATCAGCCGGCCATGCCGGCCGGACGGACCGACATCGATCGCGTTGACGCTCTCGATCTCGCGGGAAAAATCCCAATGGGCGATCCGCGCCGTCACCACGTCCTGCGGCGCGCTGCCGGCCAGCAGGCCATCATGATCGGCATGGGTGCGAACGCCCGAAAGCAGGATCGGGCCGTCGATCTTGCCATCGAAATGATGGCCGACCGTGCCGTCGGTGTTGGGCCGGCCGGCGAGATAGAAGGCTACCGGCGGCGCCTGCACTTCCAGGCGGATGCGGCCGCGATACTGGCCATGGTCGCGGACCACCGCATAGGGGATGAGCGGGCGCTGGTCGAGCGTGACCTCGCCGCTGGCCGGATCGAAGGTGACGGCGATCTGGTACCACTGGCGCTCCAGCATCGGATGGTCTACGCGCACCGTCTCGGTGCCGCCGCTGCCGTCGCCGACCGTCAGCGAAAGCCTACCCTCGTCGCCGATGCCGATCTCGAAACCCGCCTGGGTCGCGGGATCCCATTGCGCCGCGATCACCTGCTCGTCGCGCCTCGGCATTGTCGGCCAGACGAAGCCAAGGAAGGAGAAGGTCTGCGCGGCCACCGCCGGCAGGTCCGTGGCCACCATGTAGGAGCCGGCGTCGATACGCTGGGGCTTGCCAGCATGGATGCCGTCGATCTCGGTCGGGATGTGGGGGAACTTCAGGCCGGGGCCGGCGGGATTGCAGTCGCCATTGACGACGCGGACCAGCCGCGCCTCGAAGGTCTCGCCTTCCTCCAGCGAAATCTTGAAGGCGATCTCTTCGCCCGGGGCAACGCTGTAGCGGTCGGGATAGCCGACGATCTTGAGCATGGAATGAAATCCGGATTGGCGCATGAAACGGGATCGCCGTGGCGGCGATCTGCTTTTCGAACGGGAAGGATCAGTCGCGCAGCGGCCGATTGATGCTTTCGCCTGTCAGCAGGCGCCAGCGGCGACGGAAGACTTCCCATTCCGCCTCTTCGATGTCGGTGAAGACGGGACCGTCCTCGATCGCGATCGGTTCGCGACGATCGGCCGGCATCAGACCCAGCACCCATTCCTCGAACGGGCGCTTGCAGACCAGCACCACCTGCTTGCCGGAAGGGTCGTGGCGCATGGTGTTGAGAAGCCGCTGCAGGCCGGGGCTGTGCGCGCCGATCGGCTTCTGCCGGAACTCCTCGATGTAGTGTCGATCTATCTCCGGATCGATCTTGTAGACCATGAGCACTCCCCCTGCGTCGAACCTACAATGGAAACTGAAGCAACTCCGACAAGACAAGACCGGCCGCGCCCAGCAGGGCTGCGCGGTCTTCCGTCTCGCCGATCGCGAAGCTGATTTCTCCCCCGCTGCGCGATGGTACGAGGGCGCGGACATGTCCCGCAATCGCCTCGGCCATGATTTCCCCGCCACCGACGACATCGCCGTGCAAAACGTAGAAATTCGGCGCTACCGTTTGCTGCAGATTGGCGATGCCGACGGCGACGTTGCGGGCATAGAGATCGAGCAGGTTGCGCGCGCCCGGCACGCCCGCGCCGGCCAGGGCGACCAGGCGGCGCGAATTGATCTCGTCGGGCGCGTCGAGGCCGATGGCGCGCGCCTGGCGGCGCAGCCAGCCCACCGTCGCGATCGTCTCCCAGCAGCCGCGCCGGCCGCAGGAGCAGACCTCGCCATCGACCTGCACGAAGGTATGGCCGAGTTCGCCGCCGGCGCCGCTGCGGCCGCGATAGAGATGACCGCCGAGATAGAGCGCGCCGCCCAGCACCTCGCCGGTGTAGACGGCAGCGAAATTCTGCATGCCGCGTCCCTTGCCGAACCAGCGATCGCCGACCAGCAGGGCGCGCGGATGATGATCGAGCAGGGCCGGCAGGCCGTAGCGCCGGGTCAGCATGTCGCCGAGTTCGAAGCCGTTCAGCACCGGCGCCAGATTGACGGCGATGATGGCACGGCGATCGGTGTCGACCATGCCGCCGACCGCGACCCCGATGCCAAGCGGTTCGCGCCGGGCGGAAGCCAGCGTGCGCGAAGTGCTCAACTCGATGGCGCGCTCGATATCGGCGATCTTCGGATTGTCGGGAAAGCGTCCGCTCTGCTCGGCCGAGAGGGTGCCGGCCAGGGTGACGAGGCAGGTATGCACCGCGTCCGGCATCAGCATCATGCCGCAGATCGGCCGTGCATCGGGCGAGAACCAGAGCGGCCGCGCTGGCTTGCCGCCCGCCTCGCTCGGGCGGATCGGATTGCCCTCGACCAGCACCTGCTGGTCGAGCAGTGGCTGGACGATGCCGGAAATCGTGGTGCGGTTGACGCCGGCCAGCCGCGCCAGCTCCGCCCGGCTGGTCGGGCCGAGATCGAACAGCGTTTGCAGGACCCGGCCGCGATTGGCCGATCCGACCATGGAGGACGACAGCAGCGACCGGCCATGCGGCACCGCCGTCCGCACGTCGCCGGAGACATCCTCCTCGTCCATGGACCAACGCTGGGTGGAAGGTTCGCGCTCCAAGTTGCCCTCGTTGTGCTCGCGGCGGGGTATGTCCGCCCTCCGCTTCCTATACGGAAACTCGGCTGGGTGCGCGCGCTGCCAGTCCGACCTCCGAATTAATTCTTAGCCGATCATCGGGTCGTTGACGAGTTAAAATGTTTGTGCGAGCCTCATACTAACAAGACGATCCGGACGCCGCCACAGCCTTCGATGGGAACCGAGGCTGCATCGGCCAGTAAGAACCCGTGCCCGTCGTGATCAACGAGCGCCAGGCATGGATCTGGCGCCGGACAATGCTTCCAAGAGGAGAGTGGGAACATGAAGTCTGGATTCGATTTCAATCTTTCGCGTCGAAGCCTACTGAAAAGCGGTGCGGCGCTTGCTGGTACCGCGGCCGTCGGCGGCGGGCTGATGCCGCGCCGTGCCATGGCTGCCGACAAGACCTTGCGCGTTCTGCTTGCCGGCGACCCGTTCTACTATGCGATCGAGGGCCTGAAGGATCAGTTCGAGCAGGAAACCGGCATCAAGCTGCAGATCGAGGCGATCTCGCTCGAAGCGCTGCAGGCGCGCCTGACCTCGTCCTTCATCAGCAACGAGCCGGACGCCGACGTCATCTCGGTCGACCAGATGTGGCTCGGCCAGTATCTCGAGAGCAAGTGGATCACCCCGCTCAACGAGTTCATCAAGGCGGATAGCGACACCCATATCGAGGATTACATCCCCGAGGTGCTCTATTCGCTGAATACCTGGCGCGGCCAGATCGGCACGCTGCCGGTCGCGGCCTATGGCCAGATGGTGCTCTACCGCAAGGATTTCGCCGACAAGGCCGGCATCACGGTGCCGGAGGATGGCAGCTGGTCGTGGAACGACTATCTCGCCGCCGTGCAGAAGATGAACGGCCAGGATTTCGACGGCCACAAGATGAGCGGCACCGTGCTGGCCGGCCAGCAGCCCGCCCCTGTCGTGCACATGTACTCTCAGCTCGCCGCCAGCATGGGCACGCGCTGGTTCAAGGATTTCCCGGCCGCGACGGCCTGGGACTTCCAGCCCACCATCAACAGCCCGGAAAACCTCGCCGCGCTGAAGATCTTCGCCGAGCTCTACAAGAACGCGCCGGCTGAATCGGTCGGCTACAACTGGTTCGACGCCGGCATGCGCTTCGCCAAGGGCGATGTCGGCATGTTCTACTGGTGGACGCCCTATGCCTACCTTTGCAAGAAGGACGGCTATATGAGCGGCAAGGACTCGGTCGTCGCCGATAAGCTCGGCATCGCCCGCCTGCCCAAGGGTCCGGGCGAACAGGTCGTCTCGCTCGGTGGCCACAGCCTCGGCATCACCGCGAACACCGCCAATCGCGACGCTTCCTGGCAGTTCGTCAAATGGGCGACCTCGGCCAAGACGCAGAAGGCCATGGGCCTCTACAACAAGTATGGCTACCAGTTCTCCGACTTCGCCCGTCCTTCGCTCTACAAGGATGCCGAGCTGCTGAAGATCTACCCGCATCTGACCGCCCAGCTCGGCGATCTGGAGCGCGGCAACGGCAAGATCGTCCGTCCGCCGGTGCCGGTCTACACGACGCTCGAAGGCATTTATGGCCTCAACCTCAACAAGGTCCTGACCGGCCAGCTGACGCCCGAGGCCTGCCTCTCGGATACCTCGACCTTCTTCGAGACCATCCTCAAGGGCAACTTCCTGATCCCGTACCAGCAGGCATCGTTCAACGATACGCTGGATGCGACCAAGAGCCTGCTCAAGTCGCTCGCCTGAGTGTAGCGGCCAGCTGGAACCTCCCTGCCAGGCGGTTCCGGCTTCAAGCAGACCCTCTACCTGAGAGCAAAGAGCCCAAGATCTTTGCTTGACCAAGAGCAGACGGGGCTACCCTCCCGGCCCCGTCCGCTCTCTTTTCCATTGGAGCGTCCATGTCCGCAGTATCCATCGCCACGCCGCCGCGGGCGCGACGGCGCTTGCCCGATTACACCCCGTGGCTGCTGATCAGCCCATCCATTCTACTGCTGGTGGCGCTGATCGCCTTCCCGCTGCTGTTCGCGCTCAAGAACAGCTTCTATTTCTGGAACCTGCAGATGGGCCCCTCGCCGATGGGCTTCATCGGCTTCGACAATTACAAGATGGCGTTGTCGAACGGCATGTTCCTCGACTCGCTGAAGACGACGCTGATGATGACCGTCGTCGGCACGGCGGTGGAGTTCACGCTCGGTCTCGCCATCGCGCTCCTGCTCCTGCGCAAGCTGCGCGGCATCAAGCTCACCCGCGTGCTGCTGATCATGCCGACGACCATCGCGCCGATCGTCGTCGGCTTCCTGTTCCGCTACATGTACGACCCCAATGGCGGCCTGATCCCCTGGCTGCTCACCTCGGCCGGCATCCCCCTGCCCGCCGCCGGCCTGCTGGGCTCGCCTTCGACCGCGCTCTGGGCGGTGCTGTTCGCCGATATCTGGCAGTGGACGCCATTCTTCGCCATCGTGCTCTACGCCGCCCTGCTCGCCGTGCCCGGCGAGATCGTCGAGGCGGCGAAGATCGATGGCATCACGCCCTGGAAGCAACTGCTGCACATCAAGCTGCCGCTGATCCGCAAGACCGCGATGATCGTGGTGATGCTGCGCTTCATGCAGATCTTCAACACGTTCGACCTGGTCGTTGTGCTCACCAAGGGCGGGCCGGGAACGTCGAGCCGGACGCTTGGCTACAGCCTCTATCAAGCCGGCATGGTCGATTTCAACATCGGCCTCTCCAGCGCCATGACGTGGATGATGGTCATCGTCGTCAACGCGATCATCGGCCTCTTTGTCTTCTTCGCGTTCAAGGATTGGGATTGATATGGAAGGCTCGGAAAGCGTCGCCGGCCGGCTGCTCGGCTATGCAGCCATGGGGCTGCTGCTGCTGATCTTCATCGGCCCGATCCTGTGGTTCGTGTTGCTCGCTATCCGGCCGGCGGAAACCTATTTCGCCATGCCGCCGGTGCTGTCGTTCACGCCCAACTGGGAATCGATCCGCTACACCTTCTTCAACCCCGGCAACAACGCGCCGCAGCTGATGAACAGCCTAATCGTCGCCGTGGGCGCGGTCGCGCTGAACCTGCCGTTCTCGTTTCCGGCCGCCTATGCGCTGTCGCGCTACAAGATCCGCGGCCGCAAGCACATCATGCTCTGGTATCTCGGCCTGCTGATGGCGCCGCCCGTCGCCTTCCTCATTCCCTATTCGATCCTGGCGAGCCTCGCGGGCGTCAAGGGCACCTATTTCTCGATGATCCTGATCTCGCAGACCCTGACCATCCCGTTCTCGGTCTGGCTGATGCGGAGCTTCATCGACGAGGTGCCGATCGAGATCGAGGAGGCCGCGCGCATCGACGGCGCCGGCACGACGACGATCCTGCTCAAGTTCATCCTGCCGATGGTGATGCCGGGCCTGATCGTCACCTCGATGTTCGCCTTCGTGTTCTCGTGGAACAACGCGGCCTTTCCGCTGGTGCTGGCCAACCGCAGCACGACGACGCTGCCGGTCGGCACGCTGCAATATTTCGGCACCGCCGGCGTCACTTGGGGCTTCATCGCCTCCGCCGCCGTCGCCGCCATGATCCCGCCCATGCTGATCTTCCTCGTGCTCGACCGCTATGTCGTCCGAGGCCTGACCTTTGGTTCCGTGAAAGGATGAAACGGAAATGACGTCATCGCGCAAAGTCCGCTTCGGCGTAGTGGGAGCGGGCCTCTGGGGCTCGTTCCATTGCAAGACGCTCAGCGCCATCGAGGGCGCGGAACTCGCCGCCGTCTGCGATCTCGATCCCGCCCGCGTCGCCGATATGCAGAAGCAGTTCGGTGCGGCCAAGACCTATACGGATTATCGCCAGCTGCTGGCCGATCCCGATATCGACGCCGTCACCGTGGCGACGCCCGATTTCGCCCATGGCGACATCGTCCTGGCCGCGATCCAGGCCGGCAAGCATGTGATGAGCGAGAAGCCGCTGGCGACCACGTTGGCCGAGGTCGAGGCGATCGCCGCCGCGGCCGACAAGGCCGGCGTCAAGGTCATGGTCGATTTCCACAACCGCGTGAACCCGGCCATCGTCGCTGCCCGCGAGGCCATCGCCGCCGGCGAGATCGGCATGCCGCTGCACGCCTCCGCCAAGCTGTCGAACACCGTGTTCGTGCCCTATGACCTGCTGTCCTGGGCCGGCCGCTCCTCGGCACTCTGGTTCCTGGGCAGCCATTCGCTCGACGCGCTGCGCTTCATCATGGGCGCCGAGGTCAAGCGCGTGCAGGCGATGGTCCGGCGCGGCTATCTGGCGTCGAATGGCGTCAACACCGCCGACGTGCATCTCTCGATCCTCGAATTCGACAATGGCGCCATCGCCCAGATGGAAAACAGCTGGGTGCTGCCGCGCGACATGCCCGGCGTCGTCGATTTCCGGATGGAATTCATCGGCGAGAAGGGTGCGATCCAGACCGACACGGCGCAGAACAGCGCCTTCAGCAAATATACCGGCTCCGGCCGGCGCGCCCATGACCTGCTCGGCGTGACGCCGGCGGCGGGCGGGCGCATCGGTGGCTTCGTCATGGAGGCGATCGCCCGCTTCATTGACTCGGTCGCGGACGACGCGCCGCTGCTTGCCGACGCGCAGGACGGCCTGCGCGTGACGCGCGTGCTGACGGCGATCGAAGAGGCTGCCGCGACGGGCAAGATCATTACGCTTGCCGACGGCGTCTAGGCTCGTCGAACACAAAAAAAGGCAGCGCGGATCCCTCCGCGCTGCCTTTTGATTCCGGTTTGGGGCTCAGCGCCCCTTCGGCTTTGGCTTGGCCTCGGAAGCGATGCTCTTGCGCAGCGCATCCATGATGCTGACCACATTGCCGTGGCTGGCCGGCGCTTCCTTGCGGGCCGGGGGCTTCTTGCCCTTCTTCTTCGCCGCGATGATATCCAGCAGCCGATCCTGCACGGGATCGCTGACCATCGCCGGCGACCAGGGCTTGGTCCGCTCCTTGATCAGCGTCTGCATCATTTCCATCAGCTTCGGATCCGCCTTGGCATCGCCGATCGCCTCGAAATAATCGTCCTCCTGGCGGATCTCATCGCCGTAATGGAGGGTCCAGAGTTCGATGCCATTGTCGCGCGGCTTCAGCATCACGGCCCGCTCGCGCCGATAGAGCACCAGCCGGGAAATGCCGACCGTGCCCGTCGCCGCCATGGCGTCGCGGATGACCGAGAAAGCCTCTTCGCCGACCGGATCGTCCGGCACGAGGTAATGCGGCTTGTCGTACCAGATCCAGCCGATGTCATCGGCCGGCACGAACATCTCGATATCGATCGTCCGCGTGCTTTCCAGTGCGACGGAATCGATCTCGTCGTCCTCCAGCATCAAGTACTCGTGCTCGCCGCGCTGGTAACCCTTGACCTGCTCGTCGTCCTCGACGAGGTCGCCGGTTTCCGTATCGACATACTGGCTGACGACGCGGTTGCCGGTGGCGCGGTTCAGCGTGTGGAACCGAACCTTCTCATTGTCCGTGGTAGCCGGGATCATCGCCACCGGGCAGGTGACAAGCGAGAGCTTCAGATAGCCTTTCCAGAACGAACGCGGCGCCATGATGCTCTCCGACCTCGGCGGCTACTGGATCATGAAATAGACGGCGAGGAAGCCGAGCACCACCGCCGCGATGCCGGCCACCAGCATGTAGCGCAGTCGATGCGGCGCAACGGCCTGCCGGGCTTCGGTGGTGGTCGCGTGTTCTTCAGTAGACTGTCCTACTCGCCGGTCCATGATTGCCTCTTTCTGTCGTGGGGAATTGGGACCGATAACCGTGCGCTCAACCATGCGCCCGATGCTCCGCATTACGCTTTCGGGTGGCTGCGGCCTTCTTGGCGGCGGCCGAACGATCGGCTGCCGGGCGGGCAGCCGAAGCGGCCCCGCCTTTTTCGCCGCCCTCATGCGCGGCAGGATGGCCGGTTTCGACCCCGCGGCCGGAGCCGGATTTCTTGCCGCCGCCATCGTCCTTGTTGACGGTGGCCCAGGCGCGGCGCTCCGCTTCCTTCTCGGGAACGCCGCGCTCTTCATAGCCTTCGGCGATATGATCGGCCTTGCGTTCCTGCTTGTCGGTATATTTCGATTTGTCGCCCCGGGGCATGACGCACCTCCGTTTGCTTCAACCGGGGGTCAACGCAGCGACGCAGCGGGGGTTCCGGCCAGGGCCGCCTGCGGTCAGGCCGCCTCGTCGCACAGGGCCGTATAGACCTGCTCGGTCAGCACCGCCTGGCGGATCGACTTGACCACCTTGGGCGAGCGCAGCTTGCGCGCCATGGAGGCCAGCACGTTCAGATAGGTCGTGGAGCTCTGGCCCGGCATCAACAGCAGGCAGACAATGTCGACCGGGATATCGTCGATCGACTCGAAATCGATCGGCTTCTTCAACCGGATCACCATGCCGAACGGCGTTTCGAGGCCGGGAACCGGCGCATGCGGAATGGCGATGCCCTCGCCGACGCCGGTGGAGCCCAGCTTCTCGCGATTGTGGATCGCCTGAAAGATGTCGTCCGCCGGCAGGTCCAGCGCCAGCGCGGCCTGGTCGGACAGGCTGCGCAGCAGCTTCGTCTTGGACGGGGCCGGAAGGTCAATCATCACGCTTTCGGGCTTGATGAATTGGGAAAGGATCATCGTCTCACTCGCATCGGCGCCAAAGGGCGCTTCGGATCACGGCACGGCCTGTGCCAGTTCGGTTCATTCGACGTCGCGCAACCGGTAACCGACACCCGTTTCGGTGGTGATATATTCGGGCTGGTCCGGCTGACGTTCGATCTTCTGGCGGAGCTGGCGCACATAGACGCGCAGGTATTGCACATCTGTCGACCCACCCCAAACCTGGTTCAGGAGATATTGGTGGGTCAGCACCTTGCCTGCGTGCTGAACGAGCACGCGCAGGATGTCGTATTCCTTCGGCGACAGCTTGATCTCCCGGTCCGCGACCTTGACGATCCGCTTGACGAGATCGACAGAAAGCTCGCCCGTCTGGAAGATCGGCTTCTCGCCCTGCTGCTGCAACTTGTGGCGGAGGGCAACGCGAATGCGCGCAACCAGTTCCTTCATGCCGAAGGGCTTGGTCATGTAGTCATCGGCGCCGAGCTCCAGCGCGCGGACGATACCGGCCTCGTCTGTGCGGCTCGACAGCACGACGATAGGGAGATCCGGCAGATCCGTCCGCCAGCGGCCGATCAGCTCATGCCCAGGCATGTCCGGCAGGCCGAGATCGAGCAGGATCAGGTCCGGCTTTTCGGCCGCGACATGCTCGATCGCGGTGCGGGCATTGGTCGCCTCGTCGATGGCAAAGCCCTCGGATGTGAGCCCGACCCGAAGCAGGCGGCGGATCGGCGGTTCGTCGTCGACGATCAGGATTCGTACCATAGGACTGGTCATGGCAGCTCTTCCAGCGTGGCGGCGTCGGCCGGGACCGGCATCTTGATGGTGAAGACCGCGCCCGAGCGGTCGGAACGGTTGCTGGCCTCTATCGTCCCGCCCATCGCCACGACGAAACCGCGGCAGATCGAAAGCCCCAGCCCCGTTCCGGCCAGCACATGGTCGGTCTTGCGCACCCGATAGAAGGTATCGAAGACGCGTTCAAGGTCGGCGGGCGGGATGCCAGGCCCCTCGTCCATCACCTGCAGCAGCACGGATCCGCCATCGGCCCAGCCCTGGATCCGCACCGTCGAGGCCTCCGGCGCATATTTGGCGGCATTGTCGAGCAGGTTGAACAGCACCTGCTCGAACAGGACGGGATCGAGTCGCACCATCGGCAGGTCCGAGGGTATCTCGACCTCGACGACATGATGCGACAGGATCTTGGCCGCCCGGCGCAGCGCGGTGCCGACGACGTCGCCGACATATTGCGCCGAGGCATTCGGCGCCATCGCGCCGGATTCGATCCGCGTCATGTCGAGCAGATTGGCGATGAAGCGATGCAGCCGCTCGGACTCGTCGATGACGGTCGAAAGCAGTTCGACCCGGTCGGCCTCGGCAATGGTGTCCGGATAGTCGCGCAGCGCCTCGGCCGCGCCCATAATGGCGGCGAGCGGCGTCTTCAAGTCGTGCGAAATCGAGGTCAGCAGCGCCGAGCGCAGCCGGTCCGCCTCGGCCGCGAGCCGGGCGCGATCGACATCGGCGACCAGTTCAATCCGCTCGATGGCGAGCGCCGCCTGGTCGGCGAGCGAGTCGAACAGCCGCTGTTCTTCCGGCGTCAGCAAGGGCCCCTGCCCGTCATCGTCGAGCCCGACAACACCGACCGCTGTTCGGCCGGTGCGCAGCGGCAGATACAGCCGCCGGGCCCCGGGCAGCGTATCGGCACCGCGCCCGGCCGGGCGATCGTGCTCCCAGGCCCAGCGCGCGGCGGCGATGTCGGCGTCGACCAGCGTGTCATCCGGCGGATAGCCGGCGCGCACGGCAATCGTGCCGTTCTCCGGCAGCAGCACGACAACGCGCACCTTCAGCATCGACGCGATCTGATAGACGGTCGCCCACAGCACGTCTTCGAGCGTGCCGGCGCCGGCCAGCTTCTTGCTGAAGAGATAGAGCCCTTCGGTGGTGCGGGCGCGCTGGCGCGCCGCCGCCGCCTGGCGCTGCACGCGGGCGGTGAGGTTGCTGGCGATAACAGCGACGCCCAGGAAGAAGACGAAGGCGATCACGCTCTCCGGGTCGCCGATGTTGAGCGTGTAGAGCGGCGGCAGGAAGAAGAAGTTGAAGGCGAGCGCGGCGACGGCCGAGGTGAACAGCGCCGGCCAGAGCCCCGCCGTCACCGCCGAGGTCAGCACCGCCATCAGGAACACCAGCGCCAGGTTGCGCACGTCGAGCACGTGCAGCAGCAACATGGCGAAGCCGAGCCCGATGCCGACATAGCCGACGCCGAGCACATAGGGGCGCAGGCGGAAGCGGGACGGCGCAGCCAGCGCCACGCCGCGGGCCGGTGGCGCTTCGCGATCGTCGCCGGAGATGACGTGAACGCTGATGTCGCCAGCAAGCCGGATCAGCTCATGCGACACCGAGCCTTCGATCGCCTCGCGCCAGCGCGACTTGCCGGGCTTGCCGACGATGATGTGCGTGACATTGTTGGCCAGGGCGTGGCGGACGATGTCCCGGGCGACGTCCTGGCCCGGCAGCGTGATCGCCTCGCCGCCCAGTTGCTCGGCCAGCCGCAGCGTCGCGGCGATGCGGTCCTTGTCGGCCTCGGAGAGGCCGGCCGAGCGCGCCGTCTCGATATGGATCGCCGCCCAGGGTGCCCGCAGCCGGTCCGCCTGGCGGCGGGCATAGCGCACCAGTGAGACGCTGCGCGGCTGCTCGTCGATGCAGACCAGCACGCGATCGCCCGCCGCCCAGGGGCCGGAAATGGCATGCGCCTGCATGTGGCTGACGAGTTGCTCGTCAACCCGCTGCGCCGTGCGGCGAAGCGCCAGCTCGCGCAGCGCGGTCAGATTTCCGGGCGAAAAATAGTTCTCGATCGCCCGCTTCGCCGTGCCGGCAAAATAGACCTTGCCCTCATGCAGGCGCTTGATCAGGTCGTCGGGGGTGAGGTCGATGACCTCGACGTCGTCGGCGCGGTCGATGATCGAATCCGGCACCGTCTCGCGCACCCGGATCCGGGTGATCTGGGCGACGACGTCGTTCAGGCTTTCGACATGCTGGATGTTGAGCGTGGTGTAGACATCGATGCCGCGCGCCAGAATCTCCTCGACGTCGAGATAGCGCTTGGGGTGGCGGCTGCCCTCGGCATTGGTGTGGGCGAGTTCATCGACCAGCACCAGCGCCGGTCGCCGCGCCAGGATGGCGTCGAGGTCCATCTCCTCCAGCACGCGGCCGCGATAATCGACCGTCTTTCGCGGAATGACCTCGAAGCCCTCGACTAGCGCCTCAGTCTCGGCCCGGCCATGCGTCTCGACCACGCCGATGACCACATCGACTCCGTCCGCCTTGCGGGCCCGGCCGGACATCAACATCTCGTAGGTCTTGCCGACGCCGGGCGCGGC
The DNA here is from genome assembly GCF_044452255.1 of Kaistia sp. UC242_56. Taxonomy (NCBI): domain Bacteria; kingdom Pseudomonadati; phylum Pseudomonadota; class Alphaproteobacteria; order Hyphomicrobiales; family Kaistiaceae; genus Kaistia; species Kaistia sp. UC242_56. The sequence continues at coordinate 808,456 of NZ_JBIOAN010000002.1, read as the reverse complement.
GCCGAGGAAGATCTTCAGCCGGCCGCGCGTCTCGCGCGTCGCCCGCTCCAGCAGCGCCTCCGGCGATGGCCGGTTCGGTGCGTCTCGATTGTCGTCAGGCATCCAATCTTGACCCATCTGTCCAAACGGCCGGAACCGGCGCCGGGGCGCTGGTTCCGGCCCCTGCCTGTCATTGCGCGCCGGCTGCGTCCAGCGCAAGGTTCAAGGCGAGCACGTTGACGACCGGCTCGCCCAGGAAGCCGAGCTGGCGGTCCTCGACATGCGCGGTGACCAGCGCCTTCACGGTGACTTCGTCCAGCCCGCGCGCCTTGGCGACGCGGGGCACCTGGAACAGGGCGGCCTCCGGCGAGATATCGGGGTCGAGGCCGCTGCCCGAGGTGGTGACAAGGTCGATCGGAACGGCGGCGCCGGGGTTTTCCGCCTTCAGCTTTTCCGCGTCGGCCTGGATGCGCTCGATCAGCGCCGGATTGCTCGGGCCGAGATTGGAGCCGCCGGAAGACGCTGCGTCATAACCCTTGCCGGCGGCCGAGGGGCGGCCGTGGAAGTAGCGGTCGGTGGTGAAACTCTGGCCGATGAGTTCGGAACCGACGACCTTGCCATCGCGCTCGATCAGGCTGCCATTGGCCTGGCGCGGGAACAGCGCCTGGGCGATGCCGGTCATCCCCAGCGGATAGATCAGGCCGGTGATCACGGTGAGCGCGACGATCATCAGGATCGCAGGGCGTAGCTGTTTCAACATGACAGATATCCTTCAGACGAGGCCGAGGGCCGTGATGGCCATGTCGATGGCCTTGATGCCGGCGAACGGCACAATGAGACCGCCGACGCCGTAGATCAGCAGGTTGCGCGACAGCAGGGCTCCGGCGCCGACGGCCCGGTATTTGACGCCGCGCAGCGAGAGCGGGATCAGGGCGACGATGATCAGCGCGTTGAAGATGATCGCCGACAGGATCGCGCTTTGCGGCGTGGCGAGCCCCATGACGTTGAGCGCGCCAAGCTGCGGGTAGAAGGCCAGGAACATCGCCGGGATGATGGCGAAATACTTGGCGACGTCGTTGGCGATCGAGAAGGTGGTGAGCGCGCCGCGCGTCATCAGCAACTGCTTGCCGATCTCCACGATCTCGATGAGCTTGGTCGGATCGCTGTCGAGATCGACCATGTTACCGGCCTCGCGCGCCGCCACCGTGCCGGTATTCATCGCCACGCCGACATCGGATTGCGCCAGCGCCGGGGCGTCGTTGGTGCCGTCGCCGCACATCGCCACCAGCTTGCCCTTGGCCTGCTCCTCGCGGATCAGAGCGAGCTTCATCTCAGGCGTTGCCTGGGCCAGGAAGTCATCCACGCCCGCCTCGGCCGCGATGGCCGCTGCCGTCATCGGGTTGTCACCGGTGATCATCACCGTGCGGATGCCCATCCGGCGAAGCTCGGCGAAACGCTCCCGGATACCACCCTTGACGATGTCCTTGAGGTGGACGACGCCCAGCAGGCGGCCATCCTTGACCACGGCCAGCGGCGTGCCGCCGGTCTTGGCGATCTCGTCGGCGATGGTCTGGAGTTCGCGGATCGTGCTGGTGCTGGCGCGGTTACCACCGGTAGCCGCGCTCGCCTGGTCGACATGCTTCAGCACGGCGTCGACCGCGCCCTTGCGGATGGACGACCCGTCGAGATCGACGCCGCTCATCCGGGTCTGCGCCGTGAACGGCACGAAGGTCGCATGCAGGCTCTGCATGTCGCGGGCGCGGATGCCGTATTTCTCCTTGGCGAGCACGACGATCGAGCGGCCCTCTGGCGTCTCGTCGGCAAGCGAGGCGAGTTGCGCCGCGTCGGCCAGTTCCGGCTCGGTGACGCCGCGCACCGGGCGAAGCTCGGTCGCCTGGCGGTTGCCGAGCGTGATCGTGCCGGTCTTGTCGAGCAGCAGCGTATCCACGTCGCCGGCCGCCTCGACAGCGCGACCCGACATGGCGAGCACGTTGAAGCGCACCAGCCGGTCCATGCCGGCGATGCCGATCGCCGAGAGCAATGCGCCGATCGTCGTCGGGATCAGGGTGACAAAGAGCGCCACCAGCACGACGACGGGGATATAGCCGCCGGCGTAGTTCGCAAAACTCGGGATGGTCACGACGGCGAGCACGAAGATCAGCGTCATGCCGGCGAGCAGGATGTTGAGCGCGATCTCGTTCGGCGTCTTCTGCCGTTCGGCGCCCTCGACCAGCGCGATCATGCGATCGATGAAGGTCGAGCCGGCCGCCGCCGTGATGCGGACGCGAATCCAGTCGGAGAGCACCTGCGTGCCGCCGGTGACGGCCGAACGATCGCCGCCGGATTCGCGGATCACCGGCGCGGATTCACCGGTGATCGCCGCTTCGTTGACCGAGGCGACGCCCTCGATGACCTCGCCATCGGACGGGATGATGTCGCCGGCTTCCACCAGCACGACGTCGCCGACCCGAAGGCTGGTGCCCGGCACCAGCTTGAAGGTGGCGGGGTCGTTGCCCGAAAGCAGCTTGGCCTGCGTCTCCGTGCGGGTACGACGGAGCGATTCCGCCTGCGCCTTGCCGCGCCCTTCGGCGACGGCCTCGGCGAAATTGGCGAACAGCACGGTGAACCACAGCCAGATGACTATCTGCAGCGAGAAGCCGAGATTGGCGCCCCCGGTGGCGAGATCGCGCAGGAACAGCACTGTGGTCAGGGCCGAGACGACGGCCACGACGAACATCACTGGATTGCGCGCCAGGCTGCGCGGATCCAGCTTGCGGAACGCGCCGCCTATGGCGGGAACGAGGATGCGAGCGTCCATTATGCTCGCGGATTTGGACTGGCTCATCAGAGACTCCAGCATGAAGTTCCGGGACAGGCGGTTGGACCTTCAGGTCGCCGCGATCCACCGGATGAAAAGGTCAACGACCAGCGCGAGCACGAACATCGCCACGGTCAGCCCCAGGATCAGGGACGACGCGCGGGGCGCCCTCCGCTTCCCCCGCGCCAAACCGGCGCGAGGAGATTGGAGCGAGAGGGCGAGGTGCGGGCTGGCCAGCCAGGAACGGTAGCTCATGATGCTTCCTCACAGCCCCGGCGGCTGGATCATGGCGAGGTCCTCGACGATCGGGCCGAGCGCCAGCGCCGGGAAGAAGGTCAGGCCGCCCACGATCAGGATGACGCCGACCAGCAGGCCGACGAAGAGCGGCCCATGCGTCGGGAAGGTGCCGGCCGAGGCGGGCGCGACCTTCTTGGTCACCAGCGAACCGGCGATCGCCATGGCCGGGATGATGACCAGGAAGCGACCCATCAGCATCGCCATGCCGAGGGTGAGGTTGTACCAGGGCGTGTTGCCCGACAGGCCGCCAAAGGCTGAGCCGTTATTGGCAGCCGCCGAGGTATAGGCATAGAGAACCTCGGAGAAGCCATGCGGGCCGGGATTGGCGATCGAGCCGAGGCCCGTCGGCAGGACGATCGCGATCGCCGTGAAGCCGAGCATGGTCAAGGGCAGGCAAAGCACGGAGAGCATCGCCATCTTGACCTCCTTGGCCTCGATCTTCTTGCCGAGATATTCCGGCGTGCGGCCGACCATCAGGCCGGCGACGAAGATGGCGATGACGATGAACAGCAGGATGCCGTAGAAACCGGCGCCGACGCCGCCGACGATGATCTCGCCCAGCATCATGTTGATCATCGGGATCATGCCGCCGAGCGCCATGAAGCTGTCATGCATGGCGTTGACCGCGCCGCAGGAAGCAGCCGTCGTCACCACCGCGAACAGGGCCGAGAGCACGATGCCGAAGCGGGCCTCCTTGCCCTCCATGTTGCCGCCGTCGACGCCGAGCGCATGGACCAGCGGATTGCCTGACGCTTCCGCCCAGTAGCAGACGATGACGCCGGCCAGGAACAGCACGCCCATGGCGGCCAGGATCGCCCAGCCCTGCTTCTCGCTGCCGACCATGCGACCGAACACGTTGGTCAGCGCCGCGCCGATGGCGAAGATCATCACCATGTGGATCAGGTTGACGAGCGCGGTCGGGTTCTCGAAGGGATGCGCGGCATTGGCGTTGAAGAAGCCGCCGCCATTGGTGCCGAGATGCTTGATCATCATCTGCGAGGCGACCGGCCCCTGCGCGATGGTCTGCTGCGCGCCTTCCAGCGTGGTCGCGACGGTATAGGCGTTGAGGTTCTGCGGCACGCCCTGCCAGACCAGCACCAGCGTGCCGATGACGCAGATCGGCAGCAGGATGTAGAGCGTGGCGCGGACGATATCGGCCCAGAAATTGCCGAGCGTCTTCGCCGATTTGCGCGAGAAGGCGCGGATCAGCGCGACGGCGATGGCGATGCCCGATGCGGCCGAGACGAAGTTCTGGACGTTCAGCCCCGCCATCTGCACGAAATAGGACATCGTGCTTTCGCCGGCATAGTTCTGCCAGTTGGTGTTGGAGACGAAGCTCGCGGCGGTGTTGAAGGTAAGTTCCGGCGGCACGGCGCCCATACCGGCCGGATTGTAGGGCAGCCCGCCCTGCAGCCTTTGCATCGCATAAAGCAACAGCAAGCCGGCTAAGTTGAACAGCAGGAACGCGCCGGTGTAGGTCGTCCAGTGTTGCTCCTCGCGGTCGCTGGTGCCGGCAAGCCGGTAAAGCCCGCGCTCGAGCGGCCCGAAGACAAAGGAGAGGATTGTGCGCTCGCCGTTGAAGACGCGGGTCATGTAACCGCCGAGCGGCTTCACGAGCGCGAGGATGATCCCGCAGAAGAGCAGGATCTGTAACCAACCGTTGACGGTCATGGGACGTGCTTTCCGAGAATGGCGTCTCGAACGGGGATCGCGCTGGCGATCAGAACCGTTCCGGGCGCACCAGCGCGTAGGTGAGATAGACGAGCAGGAACACCGTCACGGCGCCGCCCAGAATGTAATCGACAAGCATGGTCGGCTCCGGCTCTACAATTTCTGGCAGAGTTTCACGTAAGCGAGGGATGCGGCGAAGAACAGGACGCCCATCCCGACGACGATGAAATCCATAATCATGACTCCTTGCAGTGTTCAGCCCATCCCACTGCCAATTTCGAATATCGATGCCGTGCAACGACAGGCAAAGCCTGCGCGTCCACGTTTGCCGGATCGCTCGGCTGGATCGAAGGACGACGGGAATATGGCCCCGAACCGCATAGGCGTTCGAGAGAGGCCGGGGAGCCAAGATATAAAGATCCCATAGGAATCCGGCCCCTCGGCACGCCCTGTCCGGTCGTATTGGCGTGCGAGCCGCGGCGTCGCCCAACCTTGGCGAGTCGAGCCGGCGCTCAGCCGGTGAGGCAGAACATCAGCAGGGCCATGCCGCCGAAAAAGGCCATGACCGCGAGAAGGCGGAGGGCGAGGCCGAGTTCTTCTGGATGCTGGCGCGCCAGGGCAACCGCCCTGAAGCGTCCGGCGGCGCGATGGCCGGGACGCGGCGACGAAGCGGCTGAACCGCGCCAATCGTGGCTGGAGGGCAAGACGTCAAAGGGGCTGCGAAGCTGCATGATTCCAATCCTTGTCCGGTCGGCATGCCAACGCGCTTCGCGCCGAAGGCGGCCGGAGGATCCGGACGCGAAATCGGCGGCGCGTCGCTGCGACGCAGAAAAGGTAGATCGAACCGCATAGGTTCTCGATCGGGCTGGCGCAGCAACTCTATAAAAATATCATATAGAAAAAATTCAACTTCGTTAATTTTACATCCCGGAATCACGGTTCGACTTGCCAGCGCCATAGCCAGCGCGGCTCACATCTTGCGGAGGCCGCGTCCCGAGGCAGGACGGTCTTGCCAAGCCGGCCGCCGGGTTCACCGCCAGCCGCCTCCTCGGCCGATCGGCCGATATCCGGTTGAACATGGCAGGGTCCATCGCCAAACTATAAGCGAACCGGATCAACGGGAGGATTTTCGATGTCGCATAATCTGCAGTTTTATATTGACGGCGCCTGGGTCGACCCCGTCGTCCCCAAGGTCATCGACGTGATCGATCCCTCCAACGAGGACGCATTCGCGCAGATCTCGCTGGGCTCGAAGGCCGATGTCGACAAGGCTGTGGCAGCCGCCAAGCGCGCCTTCGCCACCTTCGGCTTCACCAAGCCGGCCGAGCGGCTCGAATTGCTGCGCAGCATCCTCGCCATCTACAACAAGCGCGCCAACGACCTCGCCGATGCGATTTCGCGCGAGATGGGCGCGCCGCGTCCCTTCGCGCTCGACAGCCAGGTCGGCATCGGCCGCGCGCATCTCGAAAAGATCATCGAGGTTCTTGGGAATTTCCAGTTCCAGCATCCCAAGGGCACCTCGCTGGTGGTCAAGGAGCCGATCGGCGTCGTCGGCCTGATCACGCCCTGGAACTGGCCGCTCAACCAGATCACCTGCAAGGTCGGCCCGGCGCTGGCCGCCGGCTGCACCATGATCCTGAAGCCGAGCGAGATCGCGCCGCTCGACGCCATCATCTTCGCGGAAATCCTCGACGAGGCCGGCGTCCCCCCCGGCGTCTTCAACCTGGTCAATGGCGACGGCCCGACCGTCGGCGAGGCGCTTTCCAGCCACCCCGACATCGACATGATGTCGTTCACCGGCTCGACCCGCGCCGGCATCCTGGTGGCCAAGGCCGCCGCCGACACGGTGAAGCGCGTGGCGCAGGAGCTTGGCGGCAAGTCGGCCAACATCCTGTTCCCGGACGTCGATTTCTCCGTCGCCGTGCCGAAGGGCGTCGCCAATTGCTTCGGCAATAGCGGCCAGTCCTGCAACGCGCCGACGCGAATGTTCGTGCCGCGCGAGCGGCAGGACGAGGTGATCGGCTACGCTCGGGAAGCGGCGGAAAAGTTCGTCGTCGGCCCGGCCGATGCGCCGAACACCAAGCTCGGCCCGGTGGTCAGCCAGGTGCAGTACGACAAGATCCAGAACCTGATCGAAAGCGGCATCGCCGAAGGCGCGACGCTGGTGACCGGCGGCCCCGGCCGGCCCGCCGACCTCAATCGCGGCTACTATATCCGCCCGACCATCTTCGCCGACGTGACGCCGGACATGCGCATCGCCAAGGAAGAGATCTTCGGGCCGGTGCTGTCGATCCTGCCCTATGACAGCGTCGAGGAAGCGATCGAGGAGGCCAACAACACGGTCTACGGCCTCGCCGCCTACATCCAGTCGGCCGATCTGCAGACGGCCCGTGACGCCGCCGCGAAGATGCGGGCGGGCGCCGTCCACATCAACTACCCGGCCTGGGATTCGGGCATTCCGTTCGGCGGCTACAAGCAGTCCGGCAATGGCCGCGAATATGCCGAATACGGCCTCGAGGACTTCCTCGAGACCAAGGGCATCCTCGGCTACGAGGCGGCTTAAGCAAAAGGGGGAGCCGATCGCATCGGCTCCCCCTTTTCCGCTAAAGATCCGTCCGCTCACCCGCTACTGGCGGCAAGCGAGATCAGGGTCAGCCCGCTTTCCGGATCCTCGCGCTTACGCAGATGGGCGGGCGATTCCGTCAGGATGATCTCGAGCGTTGGGCGCACGACGCCGCTCTTCAGATGCCCAGCCAGGGCGGATCCGTCGGCGCGTCCAAGCACCGCATGCAGATGCAGGGCGGGCTTCCCGTCGGGGCCGAGCGCGACGTCGCCGATCAGCGAGGCGACCTCGACCTGCTCGTTCACGGGAATGGTCGAATATTCCTTGGTCTGCCAGTCGAGGAAAGCGAGCTCCGCGCGTTCGAACGCGCCGATTGCCTTCAGACTGGCGGCGGAGAGACCGGCTTCCGCGGCGAAGGCCTGGAGGCAGGCCATCACCTCGTCTCCCGCCGAAAGGATCACGGCGTAGGTCTTCTGGCCGTCCGCCTCATGGATCAGTTTGCTTTGCAAGCTCGCCTCCTTTTCCGGCTTAGCACACGCCCCGTTCGGGCAACGCCAGCGGGCCCGGGAACGTTGCCGCGCTAAAGATCGCGCGGCGGGGCGCGGAACCCTGCCCCGCGCTCTCCGTTGCCTCCCATAACCCTCGCGAAGGAGGCCATCATGTCTAATATGCCGCTGGTACCGCCGATTCTCCCGTTGGTGGAAGACGAAGCGAACAAGCCCGAGCCGGGCAGCGAAGCCGAGGCGCGCGAAAAGGCCGAGCGGATCGACCGGCTCGAAAAGGGCGAAGGGACCGTCGGGAACGACCCGTTGGGCGAGCCGGTCGCAGATACGGTACGCCGTGAGATCGAGGAAGCCGAGCGCCTCCAGCGGAACGAACGCGACTCGTAGACAGGGTTTGGCATTGATCCAGAGGCCTGCCTTCTCGAGGGAGGGCGGGCTTTAATTGTCCTGATACAACCCCGCGCGCATCCAATCCTCGGATCCGCTCGTAAAACCTCTCGGACGACGATTATGATGTGCCGTTGGACGCCTGCCCACCGGCCCATCACGACGACCGAACGGCAAGGTTCAGACTGAATGAATGTATATCCGATTGGAACCATGGATCTCGAAGAGCGCCGGCTCGCGGCGCTCGCGAGCTATGACGTTCTGGATACGCCGCGCGAACGCGAATTCGACGAAATCGCACGCCTGGCGTCGGATATCTGCGAAACCCCGATTGCCGTGGTCAACCTGATCGGCGCGTCGCGCCAGTTCTTCAAGGCCGAGGTGGGGCTCGGCGTCCGGGAGACGCCTTTCGAGAGTTCCTTCTGCGCCAGGGCCATTCTGGAGGACGACTTCCTGCTCGTCCCAGACGCGACCAAGGACAAGCGCTTCGACTGCAACCCGCTGGTCACGGGCGAGCCGCATCTGCGCTTCTATGCCGGCGCGCTCCTGAAGACATCCGACGGCCTGCCGATCGGAACCGTCTGCGTTCTCGGCTACGAGCCCAAAACCCTTACCGAACTGCAACAGCGTACCTTGCGGGTGCTCGCCGGCCAGGTCATGGCCCAGCTGGAGCTCCGCAAGATCCTCCGCACGCAGGCGCGCGAGCTCGCCATCGAACGCCGACTGAGCGCCCGCCGCCAGGCCCAGGCTTCCAAGCTCGGCCGGGTCAGCGACGAGGCGCGGCTGGAGGAGGAACGCTACCGGGCGGCGCATGGCGCCGGGCGCGTCGGCGTCTTCGAGATCGATGTGCCGACCGGGCAGATGACGGTCTCGGAAGAATTCTGCCGCATCTTCGGCGTGCCGGTGCGCCGGCACTATCCGGCCTCGACCTTCGAGAACATCGTGCTGCCGGAAGACCGACGGGCGATTTCCAGCGACGACAGCCGGCGCGAGGGTACCGCCGAGCTGGATGTCGAATATCGCATCCGCCGCGAGAACGATCAGAGCCTTCGCTGGATATCGCGGCGCGCCCGCTTCACGGTTGGCGAGACCGGCGTCGACCGCATGATCGGCATCATCCTCGATATCACCGAGAGCAAGCAGAAAGACGTGCGGACCCAGGCGCTGCTCTCGCTCGGCGACCGACTTCGCGTTGCCCAATCGACGCAGGAAGCGGCGCGCATCGCCGCCGAGACCCTAGGCGAAGGCCTCGGCGTGAACCGGGCCGGCTATTCGACGATCGACCTGCCGGCCAATGCCTTCGTCGTCGAGTTCAACTGGCTGGAGCCCGGGGCAAGCTCGATGGAAGGCCGCCACCCCCTCACCGCGTTCCAGTCCACCATCTCCCGGCTGGAAAACGGCGAGACCCTGGCGGTCCCGAACATTCCGGCGGCGCCCTGGCTGGGCGAGGACGCCCTTTCCTATGAGGCGGAGGGCATCCGGTCCTTCATCAAGGTCCCCATACTCGAAGCGGGCACGCTGATCGGCATTCTGTTCGCGCATGACGATACGCCGCGCTTCTGGACCAATGACGAGATGGCGTTCGCCTGGGGCGTCGCGGACCGCACCTATGCGGCGCTCGGCAAGCTCAGGGCGGAAGCGCAGCAGCGGCTGCTGAATGAAGAGTTGAGCCACCGGCTGAAGAATACGCTGGCCATGGTGCAGGCCATCGCCGGGCAGACGCTGAAGAACGTTACCGAGCAGGTGGCAGTGAAGGCATTCACCAGCCGCCTCCAATCGCTGAGCGCGGCCCATGACGTGCTGCTGCAGCAATCCTGGACCGCCGCCGACATGCGCGAAATCGTCCAGGCGGTGCTTCGTCCGCATGCCGAGCCGGAACGCTTCTCCATCTCCGGCCCCGAACTCAAGATCGGGCCGAAGGCGGGCCTGTCGATCTCGCTCATCCTGCATGAGCTCGCGACCAACGCGCTCAAATATGGCTCGCTTTCCAACAGCGAGGGGCATGTCGACATCTCCTGGGAAATCCAGGGCGAGGCGGGCGACAGTCGGCTTGTCTTCACCTGGGCCGAAAGGCTTGGCCCGCCCGTCACCGAGCCGTTGCGCAAGGGTTTTGGTTCCCGGTTGATCCGCATGGGAATTATCGGAACCGCCGACGTGGATAAAAGTTACTTTCCCACGGGTCTCGTGGCAGTCTTCCGTGCCCCGCTGGGGTTGGTCCGGGAAGTCGGATAGAAAGAGCAGACGTGGCATCAGCGCAAAAACCAGTCGCAGCCGTTCTTGTCGTCGAGGACGAGCCCCTGATCCGCATGTCCGCGGTCGACCTTGTCGAGGAAGCGGGCTTCAAGGCCGTCGAAGCCGATAATGCGGACGAGGCCCTGGCTATCCTTCAGAGTGGCGAGCCCATCCATGGCGTCTTCACCGATATCGACATGCCGGGCTCGATCGATGGCGTGGGACTGGCCAATGTGGTCCGCAAACAATGGCCGGGGATCGTGATCCTCGTCGCCTCGGGCAAGCGGCGCGTTTCCGAGGTTCAACTGCCGGATGGGGCTCACTACTTCCCCAAGCCCTATGATGCGAAATCGATCATCCGGACTTTGGAAGATCGCTTGCCGGACTAGCGCGTCCGGCCGAGGTAACGCGAGTGCGCCCGACGTCGCAGAAGGAGGGCGCGTACGGCGCGACCGACGTAATCTGGCCAAAAACGCTGGCTGCAAGGAATCCGGCTTTCCTTGTAAACACCAGGAAACCCGAACTCGGCACATCCGGAACACTTCCTCCGAAGCCAATTTAAACCATAGTATTGTAAACTTATCGACGAGCCTATCGCACAGGTCAATTCGTCGTGAGCCTTGTACTTACACGCTGAACGCGAGTTCAATTCGCACTACTGTTGCCGTGGACGGGGATTTCAGAGGGATACCCGACCATGAAACGTTATCTTCTGATAGCCATTGCATCTCTGTGTGTCGGATTCGCAGGCCAGGCCACGGCCAAGGAAGTCGACATGTCCAAGCTCACCTGCAAAGAGGTTGGCGCCATGCCGCCGGCCAGGATTGCTGGGGTAGCCATGTGGATGAGCGGCTATGTCCATGGCAAGGCCGGCAACACCATGGTGGACAGCGAAGTCGCCCATGCCAATGCCGAGAAGATCGCCGCCTATTGCAAGAGCAATGCGAGCGCCACGCTGGCGAGCGCCGTGGAAGCCGTCTTCAAAAAATAGACGAGATGTCCAAGGGAGCGGCCTCTCGCGGCGCTCGGGGTCATGCGCGCCGAGCGCCGAACTAGGCACGAAAAAGGCGCCCTTCCGGGCGCCTTTTTTCTCTTCAACTGCGTGCCGCTTCCGCGACGGTCGCCTGCCACCGAAAGCTGGGACGACCCTTCTAGATTTGACGCCTCAGGGCGATCAGCAGCTTTCCCTGCTCGGTGGGACGCCAGATTCCCGCTACGCGCTCGATCAGGCCGCGGCCGCTCAGGAAGTCGAGGTCGGCCTCGATGTTTTCGAGGTCCAATACGCCGAGTTCGATAGCGTTCATGAGTACCCACTGCGGAACCGTCAACGGCGCGCTATCGTGTTCGGACATCGACTTTTCCTCCGTTGTGCGGTCCAACGCCCAACCTCGGAAATTCGTTCACCACCTCGTTCGAATTACTCGCTGGGCGCCAGTGCCGGCGCAAAAGCTCCGTTTGCTGCGGCGGCTGCGGCAAAATAGGCTTTTGGGCATATTATACGGGTGCCCATGAAACCGACCGTGACCCTGGCGCGTATCCATCCCCTAGCGGCATCGGGATCGATCGGGGTGGACGTGAGAATGCAGGATTCGGACACGGACAAGGGCCCCGCCATGGAAGCGGCCGAGCGACGCTTGGAAAAATCCATCAAGAAGGGGGCAGCCGCCCTACGTCGTTCCGCCGATGCACTGAAGAAGATCGACGATCTGCTGAAATCACGGAAGAAGACCCGACCGGGCTCCTGAACGGGTGCTCAGCCGGCCACCGCGAGGGTCCCTCCCTTGTCCTGCTGCTAGTCGCATATGCTGAGCGTCAGCACGCCGGCGAAGGTGAAGAACGTCGCGACCAGGGCGGCGAGGCTGGCCTGGAGCGCAAGAATGGCAAGGAAGCGCTCCGACGCCCTGCTGCCGCCTCGTCGCCGGGCGACCAGCGCGGCGACCACACCGGCGCAGGCGGCGAGACTGACGATGAATACCGCGACGAGTTGCAGGCGCAGCAGGCTGACCGATCCGACCACGGCGATCTCGTTCCACCCGTAGGCGCACCCGACCGAGAGGAGCGCATAGAGCGCCAGGAAGCCGACGGCCCAGATGGAAAACCCTGCTACGAGGAAGAACGGCTGGCCGAGGACCGATGTGCGGTTCATGGGGTTCTCCTAGGGGGCGGACCCGATCCACGCAAACAGAAGCGCGATCGTGACGACGAGGGCCGAAGCGCCGTGCCACATCGCGCCGATGCGCAGATCGATGCTGCGGGCCGGGGAAAGAAACCCGCTTCTGTCCCGCCAGAGGCCAAAGGCGGCAAAGACCATTCCCAGCGCGGCATGAAGGGCTGCGAAGGCGAGCAAGGCGAAGTGCGTCGCGCGACTGGCATGCGCGGTCGGATCGCCCAGCCCCGCTATCATCGCGACCAGGAGCGCCATCGCCGCCAGATGGGCTCCCGCGCAGGCGACGAGCGCCACGGGGAGCGGGCGGCCGGACAGGAGGCGCCGCACGGCGTGACGACCCGCCAGGGCGGCCAGCCCGGCCGCGGCGATCGCCGGCAGGGCGAGGCGAAGATCCAGCATGGGCCCCTGCGAGGCCGGCCAATCCGGCGACACCACCCGCAGGAACAGCACGCCGAACAGCAGCGAGGCGAAGAAGACACCATCCGCCGTCAGCGTGAAGCTCATCGCCCACCAGGACGGGGGACGCTCGACCTGCCAATGCGGCGGAGCGGTCTTTCCCGGCGCAATCGGGAGATCCTCGAGATCCCGCCGGCTGCCGGAGCTGACCGTCCAGGCGAGGAAAAGCCCGAGCACGACCAGGAGCGGCACGATCGACAGCGCATAGGCCTTGAACAGCAGGCAGAGCACGAAGGCCCCGGTCGCCAGCGCGGTGAAGAGCGGCAGATAGGTCGGCCTGGGGAGGATGACCACTTCGCGCGGCTCGCCGGAGGCGATATCGACGCCGAGCGTCTCCATCCATCCGTTTCGCGCGGCGCCGAGATAGCCGCGGCCAGCGGCGAGCTCAGGCCCGATCCGATCCGGATCGAGACGATCCGCCCGGTACGCCCGGTCCGAAATAACCGGCAGCGAGGCGAACGCATAGGAGGGCGGCGGCGTGGGCGTTGCCCATTCCAGGGTCCGCGCGCGCCATGGATTGCGCCGGAATCGTTCGCCGAAGCGGAGCTGAAGGAAAATGTCGACGGCGAAGAGCGCGAAGCCCGCTGCCATCACGAAGCTTCCGACCGAGGAAATCAGGTTGAAGATGTCCCAGCCGGCAGCCTCGGGATAGGTCCAGACGCGGCGGGGCATCCCCAGGAGCCCGGTCAGGTGCATGATGAAGAAGGTCAGGTTGAAGCCGCCGAACAGCAGCCAGAAAGCCGGGACGGACACGGAATGCCGCGCCATGCGGCCCGTGATGTGGGGCAGCCAGTAATAGGTGGCGGCGAGCAGCGGAAAGACGAAGCCGCCGACGAGCACGTAATGGAGATGGGCCACGACGAAATGCGTGTCATGAGCCTGGAAGTTGAACGGCACCATGGCCAGCATGACACCGGTCAGCCCGCCCAGGATGAACACGACGAAGGCGCCGCCGAGATAGAGCATCGGCACGTCGAAGCGGGGCCGGCCTTGGGCGATCGTCGCGATCCAGGAGAAGAGCTGGACCGCCGTCGGGATCGCGACCAGCCCGCTCGCGGCCGAGAAGAAGGCGAGCGCGAGATGCGGGATGCCGACGGTGAACATGTGATGCACCCAGAGCCCGAAGGACAGGAAGCCCACGGCCATCACCGCCAGAATGACGCTGCGATATCCGACGAGCTCGTGCCGGGCAAAGGTCGGGATCATCATCGACACCGCCCCGGCCGCCGGCAGGAAGATGATGTAAACCTCGGGGTGTCCGAACAGCCAGAAGAGGTGCTGCCACAGCAGGGAGTCGCCGCCGCGCGTCGGGTCGAAGAACGGCAGGTCGAACGCCCGCTCCAGCTCGAGAAGAATGGAGCCGAGGATGAGCGGCGGAAAGCCGAACAACATCATGAAGGCGGTGACCAGCAGGTACCAGGCCATGATCGGCATCCGCTCGATCGACATGCCCGGCGCCCGCAGGCGCAGGATGCTGACGATGATCTCGATCGCCGCCGACAGCGCCGAGATCTCGACGAAGGTGATGCCGAGCAGCCAGATGTCCGCATTGATGCCCGGCGAATAGGGCTGCGAGTTGAGCGGCGTGTACAGGAACCAGCCGCCATTGGGCGCCACGCCCGCCAGCAGCGCCACGATCAGGATCGAGCCGCCGAACAGATAGCACCAGTAGCCATAGGCGGTGAGGCGCGGAAAGGCCATGTCGCGCGCGCCCAGCATCTTCGGCAGCAGGTAGATCGCGAACCCCTCGAACATCGGGATCGCGAACAGGAACATCATGATGGTCCCATGCATGGTGAAGATCTGGTTGTAGATCGGCGCGCCGATGAAGGCGCTGCCGGAGGTCGCCAGCTGCGCGCGGATCAGCATGCCTAGCAATCCGCCGATCAGGAACAATACGAAGGCGGTCAGCATGAAGCGCTTGCCGATTGTGGTGTGGTTCACCGCGGCCAAGCGGCCCCAGCCCGGCGGCGTATCCCAGATGGCGCTGAGCTCCTTGTGCAGCCTGATGCTGCTCCGGGCCCGGGTGTTGCCTTCGTCCATGCTTCCTCTCTGTCCAACGCCGGAGGCAACGGGTCGACGATCCCTCATCAAGGATCATTCCGCCCGAGCTGCCGCAGCTGATTCATGAACGCGGGCTCTTCGTGCGCCTCGACGGAAAAGTGCATCTCCGCATGCCGCTCGCCGCAGAATTCGGCACAGATCCCACCAAAGCGGCCCGGCACATCGGCGTGCAGGCGGATCCGGTTCCGATGCCCCGGAATGGCGTCGATCTTGCCGCCGAGACGGGGCACCCAGAGGCTGTGAATGACATCCTCGGTCGTGACGACGAGATCGACGTCCTCGCCGGCCGGCAGGTGCAGGATGTCGAGCGAGGTCGAACCGCCGGGATAGCGGAACTCCCACTGCCATTGGCGGGCGACGGCTTCGATCTGGATCCTGGCCGGCGCGTCCCGGCGGACCAGAAGCCGCTCGCCCAGCGCGAAGGCCGAGCCGACCAGCGCCACCAGGATCGCCGATGGCAGCACCAGTCCACCCCACAGGATCAGCGTCCGCGACCGGCGCTGTCCGAGCCACGCGGGGCGCCACCAGGCGACGGCAAGGGCCATCGTCGTCGCCGCGAAGATCGCCAGGCCGGCGATCAGCATGATCCACCAGAGCGTCGCGATCGCGCTGGCGGAAGGTCCGGCCGGGGACAGCGCCGAAAGGTTGCCTGTGCAACCGCTCAGGGCGAAGGCGGAGAGCAGCGCCAAGCCGCGCGAGAACCGACGATGCACCAAGCCCGGGAACCGGACGGCGGGTCTGGGACTTTGTCTCCGACAGGGAGACAAGCGATGAGCGAGACCGAGAATATCGAAAACCCGGTGATCGAGGCGGTGGCCGACAAGAGCGTCACTTCCGCCGTCGCGGTGGCGGGCCACCCGATTCACGCCATGAGCGTGCATTTCCCGATCGCCTTCGTCATGGCGACGCTGGGCACCGATCTTCTCTACTGGCTCACGGCCGACGTCTTCTGGATGCGCGCCGGCCTCTGGGCCTCGGGAATCGCCTTCTTCGGCGGCGTCTTCGCCGGCCTGATCGGATCGGCGGAGCTTCTGCTCGTGCCCGGAATCCGGGGACGGGTCGCCAGTTGGACCCATGCGATCGCCGCCATGATGCTGATCGCGATTTGCGGCATGAACTGGGGGCTGCGGCTCGATTCCGACTACAACGTCCTGCCCAACGGCCTCATGATCTCGCTTCTGGCGGCGGTGTTCACCGGCGTGGCTGGCTGGCATGGCGGCAAGCTCGTTTTCGATCATGGCGTGGGTCTCATGATCTCGGAAAAGGAATGAAGTCGGCCAGCAGGTCCTCCAGCGCGCCCGGCCGGCTCATGGCCGCGGGCAGCAGGTCCGGGATATCCGGCTTCGCCAGCACCACGACGAGGATGAGCAGCACGATGGCGAGGTTCGCGGCCGTTGCGGCGGGCATGCGCCAGCCCGCGTAGGTCTTGTCCGGATCGAACAGCCGGATGATGACGAGGCCGGCCAGGACATGCATCGCGACCAGGAGGCCCACCAGGCCAAGCTTCACGCCGAACCAGGGCGCATAGGTCGCCCGCAGGAAGATCAGGCCCGTGCCGCTGGCGACTGCCAGGAAGGCGGCGGGCGACATCACCACCACATAGAGCCGGCGCACCAGCCGATGCAGGCGGTTGAGGTCCGGCTCGTCCCGCACGCTGTTGCGGCGCATGAACAGGAGCGGCAGGCCGAGCATGCCGGCGCACCAGACCGAGATGGCCGCGATGTGCACCAGCTTCAGCCAAACCACGCACCGGCCCTCCTGGTCGCAGCGGGCTCAGCCAGCGAAAGCGACACGCGGTAGAGCGCCGCGGCGAGGTATGGCAGGGCCGCCGGGACCCACATGATCAGGCCGGCCAGTTGCTGGTCGTCCAGTGGGCTCATCCCGAAGACCTGGGTGGTGGCGAGATGCGGGGCGTAGAGCGGCGTGCCGGCAAAAACCAGCAGAGCGCCCAGCATTCCCATCTGCACGATCGTACCAAGGAGAACGAAGAGAACGGTCCCGGTAGGCTGCCGGCGGTCGAGCACGGCCCGCCAAAGCAGATAGCCGCTGCCGAGCAGGGAAAGCTGCATCAGCCAGTAGAGCGGCGCGCTCACAATGGCGCGCTCATAGACGGCAGGCACGTGCCAGAACCAGAGGATGCCCGCCTGCAGCACGGCGATCCATCCGAGCGGCAGCAGCGTTCGGGCTGGCCCAGGCCCGCGATAGGCCATGGCCAGGAGCGCCGCGACGATCGCGATCAGCAGGACGTGGTGCAGCGCGCGTCCGGCAAACAACGCACTGGTTAGCGCGCAGAGCGGCGAGAGGAACAAGAGCGCCAGAAGGCCGATCCCGAGCGAGAAGACGGCCGGACGGTCGCCTCCCGTCCGGAAATGCAGGGCGACCAGTACGATGCAGAGCCCGATCGCAACAGGATCGTACTGCCACGCCCAGGCGAGGGTCTGCGGCGTTGGCGGTGGCCCGCAATAGACCTGGTCCATCATCCTCACCCGATTGCCGCGGAGCGCGCCGCGCTGGAAACCGCGCCGACTACTCGATGACGCCGCATGCCAGCCTGTCTCCAGCGCCGCCGGAAGGTTGCGTCGCGTAGTCGTCCGCCTTGGCGTGGACCATCAGGGCGCGGCCTTTGATCCCCGTTGCGGCGTCGTCCAGCGTCACGGCAGCGTTCAGGACCTGTGCGCGCAAGGTCCCGTCGGACCCGACATACTGGTTGGGCATGTCGCCGGCATGGGCGCCTTCGGCGACCTTGAAGCCGTGCTTCTTGTCGCCCGGGTTGAAGTGCCCGCCGGCCGATTCATGCTTGGTCGCAGGATCGCAGCTTCCCGTCTCGTGCACGTGGAAAGCGACCCAGCTCCCCGCCGGCAGCCCCGTGACCTCGACCTCGATCAGCACGCCCGCGGGTGTCGAGGAGAGCGACGCGGTGCCATTGGCGGCACCGTCCGCGCCGACAAAGCTCGCCTTGGCCGCCTGCTCCGCCTGCGCGACTACCGGCACGGTCATGGCGAATGCCGCCAGCACGCCGAATGTGAGGAATGTCTTCATGGCTACCTCCCTGTTGGTTTGCAGGAGAGGATCCTCCCGCGACAGCGATTCTTTCGGGCGCGGACTGAGCGCCTTGTGAATGGCGCCCCTTCCCGCTCTGAAATCGCGAGGCCGAATTTGCGAAGCTGGATATCGGTCGCCATAGGCCGGGGACCCGGCTCCGCCAGGAAGCGATGGCGACATACGCATCGGGACAATCGGCACTGCCAGCGCTCCGACGGCGTAACGCTTAGAAAGCTTCGTCGAGCGACCCGCCCCTGCCATACCTTTTTCTCCCCTGAAGAAATATCAATGCGGAGCGGGTGCATGTGTTCCAAAAAATATGTCCAACCGCATCCGTCTTTGCGGGATCGCCAACTCCCGTGATTATCTGAAGCGCCAATTCGCAACGATGAGCCGGCGTTATTCGAATTCGACAGAAGTACTTCACTTTGTATTTTCTCGAATTGCTTGAAGGAATGACCGAATTGGCATGTAGCCGACCGATGACAATGAAGAAGCCGAAATGTCCGGCATCTCTTCTGTCGCGCTTCTGGTTTGTCCAAGAGAGTTGAGAAGCTCGCAAAGCTCTTCAAGCAGAGACGGAGCACCCGGCGCATGACCAACAAACCAGCAGCCACGGGAAGCGGCTCAGAAACCGCCATCGGCGACCATCCGCTCCGTGTCGCAACTGGCAGGGAAAGAACAGGTGTCGTATGGTAAGGTTGTGGACGACACGGGTTCAACCTGTCGCTCAGCCGATGGCGGAATTCTGGATCTTGGAAGACGAGAACTGGAACCGTCTGGGCCGGGAGCGAGAGGCTCGATCAGCGCGGCCCGAGGCAATAGAGGGGCCCAGCGCCTGCTCGCTAGCGAAGGGGTCTACACCACATGACCTTACCAACTCTAGCCTGGATAGCCGTGGCAGCCTACGCAGTTCACATGATGGAGGAATTCTCTTTCAACTGGCGGGATTGGGCCCGCGCCGTCATCAAGCTTCCCGTGGAATGGGGCGATTTCTACGTCACCAACGCGGTGGTTATCGTATTGGGAATTGCCCAGGCCTTCCTGGCCCCCACGCTCGCCGTCGCGCCGCTCGGCTTCGCATCCCTGATGGCCATAAACGCCATCTTCTTTCATATCCTGCCGGTCCTCGTGACAAAGGGGCGCTTCTCGCCAGGACTGTTCACGGCCGTCGTTCTGTTCTTGCCCGTCGCGTGGATTGTCTGGGCGAAAGCAATCGAGGACGGGCTGGTCAATGCCCAGACCGCCGCGATCGCGATCCTCGGGGCGGCGCTCCTGATGGCCTACCCGATCGTCATGCTGCACCTCCGATCCCGTCCCTACTTCCGGCAGACGTGACAATGTCGCAGGGCCCGCGCCGTTGGCGGCGGCCTCCTGATCGGCCACACCGCCCTGCCCCTTGGCCGGAGAGCCTCAACTCCGGTGGCATCGAATTCCACGGCCGTCTCGCTGGCCTGTTCATGGACGAGGCCGATAGAGCCCGCCGCGCCCGACGCCGACCTGACAGGCCGAAAGCGATCGGCTACACAGATTGTTCAGGACAATTTCGTCAACCAGGACACGCATATGAAGCTTATGGCGAAGCCGATCAGTGGACTGCTCGCAACGGCTTTGGCGGCGCTCGGTTTAGCCGCGCCGGCACAAGCCCAGACTGCGGCGCCCACGGCCGTCGTCTTCGAGAATGTCCGGGTGTTTGACGGCGCCGGACTGACCGCCCCGATGAATGTGCTCGTCGAAGGCAATCGGATCGCCACGATTTCGGCGGAGCCGATCCAGGCCTCGGACACGGCGACCCGCATTGCGGGCGAAGGCCGGACGCTCATGCCCGGGCTGATCGATGCTCACTGGCATACCTTCATGGTACGGCCAACCATGGCCGTGGCGTCGACGGCGCCGATGACGCTGATCACCTTGATGGCGGGGGCGGAAGCCGAAGCGACGCTGTTGCGCGGCTTCACCAGTGTTCGGGATCTTGGCAGCCCCTCCTTCGGGCTCAAGATGGCAATCGACAGGGATGTCGTCTTCGGTCCCCGCATCTGGCCGTCCGGCGCCATGATTTCGCAAAGTGGCGGCCATGGCGATTTCCGCATGCTTCACGAAGTGCCGGCCACCCCCGACAGGCTGAGCTACCCCGAACGGATGGGCATGTCGGCGATTGCCGATTCCCCGGACGAGGTGCGCAAGCGAACCCGGGAGCAATTGCTGCAGGGCGCCAGCCAGATCAAGCTGACCGTGGGCGGCGGCGTGTCGTCGCCTTACGGACCGATCGACACCGTGCAGTTGAGCGTTCCCGAAATCCGCGCGGCCGTTGAAGCGGCCTCCAGCTGGGGCACTTATGTGACGGTCCATGCCTACACGCCCGAGGCCATTCGAAGTGCCATTGAAGGCGGGGCCAAGGTCATTGACCACGGCCAGCTGGCAGACGAGGCCACGGCCAAGCTGATGGCGGAAACCGGGACGTGGTGGAGCCTGCAGCCCTTCCTGGCGGACGAAATGGCCAATGCGCAACCGGACGCCGCCGGTCGTGCGCAAGCGGCGGAAGTGCGCGCGGGAACCGACAACGCCTATCGTCTGGCCAAGAAATTCGGCGTGAAGGTCGCTTTTGGCACCGACATTCTCTTCGACGGCGCGCGGGCGGCTCGGCAAGGCGCCCAGCTTCAGACGATGACACGGTGGTATACGCCGGCCGAAGTGCTCAAAATGGCGACGGCCGACAATGCGGCGTTGCTGGCCCTGTCCGACCGGCGCAATCCCTATCCCGGCAAGCTCGGCGTCGTCGAAGTCGGAGCGCTGGCTGACCTGCTCTTGGTCGATGGCGATCCAACCGCCGACATCTCGCTGCTGTCCGACCCAGCCAAGAACTTGCTGGTGATCATGAAGGACGGCAGGATCTTCAAGAATTCGCTGAAAAGCTAAGCGCGACCAAGAGTGCTGGAACAAATGGAGCCGCGCCGCCCTTCGCATCGGCCGGCTCACCGGGCAGCATGCACCTGCCCAGGAAGACAGGGCAGTGGCGCCCCGCTCTCCATGTCACGCGACCCAATGCTTGCGCTTGCCAAGGGCGATGTGGACCGACTTGACCTCTGTGTATTCCTGCACGCCCAGAACACCCGTCTCACGGCCGAGGCCGGACTGCTTGAAGCCACCTATGGCCTGCTCCGGACCACCTGCAATGGTCGTGTTGACCCAAGTTCGTCCGGCTTGCACGCTACGCATGGCGCGGATGCCCTTGTCGATGTCCTTGGTCCAGATGCTGGCCGCAAGTCCGTAGGGGGTGTCATTGGCAAGCTCCAAGGCCTCGTCGAAATCCCGGAAGGTGATCAGGGAAAGCACCGGCCCGAAGATCTCGTCGCGGGCCACTCGCATCGAATTCTTTACGTCGGCGAGGAGGGTCGGCGCGACGTAGCGGCCATTACCGATCGGTAGCGTGTCGCCGCCGCAGACCAACCGGGCGCCCTCCTCCTGGCCGCTCCTGATATAGCCAAGAATCTTCTGCTGGTGCGCGTCCGAGACGATCGCGCCAAACTGGGTCGCGGGATCCAGGCAGTCGCCGGTCCGCACACGGCTGAACTTCTCGACCAGCAGGGCCTCGAAGCGTTCGGCGATCGTCTCCTCGACGATCAGGCGGCTGCCGCTGACGCAGCATTGGCCGGCATTGTGGCAGAGCCCGAAGACGACGCCGTCCGCAGCATCGTGAAGGTCAGCATCTGCGAAGACGATCTGCGGGTTCTTGCCACCCAGTTCCAGCGCAACCTTCTTGAAGTTGCGCGCGGCGGCGACCATCACCTTCTCGCCGACCCGGCTGGAGCCAGTGAAAGAAATCATGTCGATGCCGGGATGCTCCGCCATCGCCTGCCCGACGCTTTCGCCGAGCCCGGTGACGACGTTGTAGATCCCGGCCGGCAGGCCGCTCGCCGCGAGGATATCGGCGAGGATAAGGGTTGTCGCAGAGGTCAGCTCGCTCGGCTTGATCACGACCGAGTTGCCGGCCGCCAGAATGTAGGGGAGACGCTCGGCCAGCACGATGAACGGGAAATTCCACGGCGTGATCACACCGACGACGCCGACGGGTTCCCGGGTCACGATGCCGAACATGTCATCGCCGAGATTGTTGAACGAGTCGCCATGCAGCGTGCGGGCCACGCCCGCTGCGTACTCATAGTGTCCCGCCGCATCCGCCATCTCGGCCCGCGCCTGGGTGATCGGCTTGCCGGTCTCGAGCGTCTCCCAATAGGCAAATTCTTCGAGACGGTCGCGAATTCCGCGCGCAACGGCCAGGAGCACGGTTGCACGATCTGCACCCGAGGCACCGGACCAGGCCCGTGAGCGGAACGCCGCCCGCGCCGTCTCAATCGCCGCATCAAGGTCTGCGACATCGCAAAGTGCAATCCGCGTCACCGGTAGGCCATGCCCGGGGCTGTGGCGGACGCTCTGCGGGCGATCGCCAGCCGCGTGCCACACGCCTCCGACATAAAAGCCGAAATCGCGCAGCCCCTCGGGCAAGCCCGCGAATGTGCCAACGTGGTTCATCGTGAAACTCCCGTGGATGCTTGGGTTGCACCGTTCCGGACAGGGCGGACGGCACGCAGCGCTTTCGAAATCAGGGCTTTGAGGTGGTGGCTGCTATAGGTCGCGACCGCGATCGCAAGGACGAGGCCGACCACGATGCGCTGCCAATAGGGGTTGATGCCCAACAGGTTGAAGGCATTGGCCATCATGCCGATAATCAGCGCGCCGCAGAACGTACCGACCACCGTGCCGACACCGCCCATCAACGACATGCCGCCGATCGCCGCCGCGGCGATCGCATCGAGCTCCCAGCCAACGCCGGTCCGAACCGCGTCGCCCGACTGCATGCGGGCCGCCAGGATCAGGCCGGCGAACGCCGACAGCAGTCCGCTCAGCACATAGGTCAGGATCTTGATCCGGTCGACGCTGACGCCGGCAAGCCGTGCGGCCTCCTCATTGCCGCCGACCTGATAGATCTGCCGACCGGTCGCCGTGTAGTTGAGGAAGAAACCCGAGATAAGGCAGGCGCCAATAAAGAGGACGGTCGGCACGGGCAATCCGAACCAGGAGCCCTCAGCGAGCAGGAAATAGACATCGGGCAGCGTGCCGAAGATCGGCCGCGAGTCCGAGTAGGCCATTGCGAGGCCACGGACGATTGCCATCGTGCTGATCGTGACGATGATCGGCTGATAGCGGAACTTGGTGACGAGCAGGCCATTGGCGAGGCCGACCCCCATGCCGGCGATCAAGGCAAGGTGAATGCCCACGATCGGCGGCAGCGTCGCCGAGAAGCCGGCCACGAAGACCGACGACAGCGCCACCACGGACCCGACCGACAGGTCGATGCCCCGTGTAAGCAGCACGAACGACATGCCGAGCGCGACGAAACCGAGCATCGAGGCCTGTCGCAGGATGTTGGTGATATTCCGGGGCGCCAGGAACTCCGCATTCATCAGGCTGAAGGCCACACCAAGCAGAAGCAGCACCAGGATGATGGGATTGCGGCGGAAGAGACGGACGATCGCGGCAGCCATGCCTCAGTCCTCCACTTGGATCGAATGGGAAATGCCGAGCTCGACAATGTCGAAGTTCATCTCGACATCGAGGTCGAAGGCGTAGGTTCCGACCTTCTTGGCGAGAAGCTGCGCCTTGATCTCGACAGGCTTGTCGATGCCAGCGAACTGCCAGGCCCGGCGACCCCAGAAATCGGCGACCGATCTTGGATTGGGCGAGATCTGCTTCACGCTGAAACCCTGATAGAGCGGCAGGCTCGTCATCAGCGAGAAGTCAGGCGTCTTGCCGCCGGCCGGCGCCAGCGGGATCGTGATCTCGATGACGTCGCCGACCTTCGCCGTTTTCGGCACGACGATCGCGCCGGGATCGATCCGGAAGGGGAAGTTCGCCGGAAGCGCCGGAGCCGACGTCTGGCTTTCGGCCTTCACCCTATCGAGATAGACCCGACCGTCACGAACCGCCTCGGTACCGGGATAAGCGCTTTCAAGCTGTGCGAACACGGCGCTGAACCCTTCGGTGTCAGCATTGTCGCGATAGAGGCCCGCCATGCGTGCGAGGACCTGGTAGCGCTTGTCCTTCAGGGCGGCATCCGTCTCGAGCGTGGCGAGCAGACTCTTGTACTGTTCCAGCGCCAGATCGCGTTTGCCGAGGCCGACATTCGAGTTCGCGATGCCGATGCGCGCCAGCAGCGCGTAGTCAGAGTCCGGATAGGCCTCGATCACGCGTTCATAGAGCGGAATCGCGCGATGATAGACGCGGGTAAGCTCGAGATTGTTGGCCTCGGTATAAGGGCCCTTGGCCAGGTCGACGCGGAAGAGCGCCGGAGTCAGGACAAACAGGCAGCCATTCAGCAGGACCAGCGCGCCGAGCGTGATGCCCAGGCCGCGCAGCCAGGATTTGAGGCCACTCGGTGTCACGGGCCGTGCCAGTGCGCGCGAGGCGGCGTAATCCGTCATGGCTTCGCTCCCTCGCTGCGGGGCGACGCGCGAAACATCGTCCACGCGACGCGTGCATGATCGTTGAAGTACTGCAGGCCGACGGCGATCAGGATGATCCCGCCCTTGGCTACCTGCTGCCACTGCGGAGCCACGCCGAGTAGATTGAACAGGTTCGAGACGATGCCGATGATCAACGCCCCGACGAAGGCGCCCCAGACGGACCCCTTCCCACCCTGGAGCGCGGTGCCGCCGATCACCACGGCTGCGATTGCGTCGAGTTCCCAGAACTGCCCAGCCTGGCCGGGTTCGCCAGAGCCCATCCGCGCCGTCAGGATCAGGCCGGCGACGCCGGCGAGCAGAGCCGAATAGACATAGGTCGCGAGCTTGACCCGGTTGACCTGCACGCCCGACAGGCGCGCGGCGGTCTCGTTGGCGCCAATCGCATAGACCTGCCGGCCGATCACGCGCCACTTCAGGGCGTACCAGGTGACGAGGGTTATGGCGAAGAAGATCACCGCCGGTGCCGGCAGCCCTAGGATCCAGCCATTCGAGAGAAAGCGGAACGGCTCGGGATAGTCGGCGTAGATCGGCTGGCCGTTGGTGTAGACCAATCCCGCGCCGCGGACGACGGTCATCAGGATCAGCGTCCCTACGAAGGGCTGTAGCCCAATCGCGGTGATGAGAAAGCCATTGGCAAGGCCAACCAGCACAGCAACCAGGATCGGGATTGCGACAAACGCCAGCGGCGGCGCACCGGAGAGCCAGACGCTCGCCGCGATCGCGCCGGTCAGCGCCGCGACGGATCCGACCGACAGATCAATGCCGCCCGCGAGAATTACGACGTTCATGCCGATCGCGACGATGCCGATCAGCGAGGCCGCGCGGATCACGTTGAGCAGGTTCTCGGTGGTCCAGAAATAGGGCGAGATCAGTCCTGCGACGACGAACAGAGCGACGAGGACGAGGAAGTTTCCGCTCAGGAATACTCGCTTGGCAGCCGCACTCATGCGCGCCCTCCCGCGTGTGAGTGGGCGATGGCAGCCGGCGATGGTTCGGCGGTCTTGCCCATGACGTTGAGCATGATGGCGTTGAGGTCGAAATCCGCCCGGTCGTAGGTGCGCGTCACCTTGCCGAGATGCAGGCAGGCGATGGTGTCGCAGAGGCGGAGCAGTTCCTTGATCGCCGAGGAGATGACGATGACCGAGGCGCCTTGTTCCGTCAGGTCCCAGATCAGATTGTAGATCGCTTCCTTGGCGCCGATGTCGATGCCGCGGGTCGGTTCGTCGAGCAGGTAAATCTCCACGCCGGCGCCGACGAGCTTGGCAAGCACGACCTTCTGCTGATTGCCGCCACTGAGATTGCCAACGGCTTCATCGATGCTGGCGCACTTCACCTTCAGCTTCCGGCTCAGTTCCAGCGCCGCCGCCGCTTCCTCGCCAAGCCGGATGCCGGCCACGCCTGCATGCTTGCCAAGCGAAGGGAGGGTAATGTTCTGGCCAATCGGCATGGACAGGATGAGGCCCTCGCCCTTGCGGTCTTCCGGCGCGAGGCCAAGGCCCGCGTCGAGAGCCGCCCTGGGCGAGGCAAAGTAGCCGACCTTGCCCTTGACGGAGATCTCGCCCGCATCGAACCGATCGGCGCCGAAAATGGCGCGAACCAGTTCGGTCCGTCCCGCCCCCATCAATCCCGCGATGCCAAGCACCTCGCCACGGCGCAGGCTCAGATCAATCCCTTGAAGGTCCGGCGCGCGGCGCAGTCCCCTCACGGAAAGGACGACGTCGCCCCTCTTCAGCGCACTCGCCGACCGGTCGTGGTTCTCGGTCACGGCCTGGCCCAGCATCATCGCCACCAGTTCATCTTCCGTCAGTTCCGCGATCTTCGCCTCGCCGACGTATGAACCGTCGCGCAGCACGACGGCCCGGTCGCAGATCTCGAAGATCTCGTGCAGATGGTGTGTGATGAAGATGATCGAGATGCCGTCTTCGCGCAGCGTGCGAACGATCCGGAACAAATTGTCGACTTCCTCTCGCGCCAGAGAGGCCGTGGGCTCGTCCATGATGATCAGGCGGGAACGCCGGGTCAGCGACTTTGCAATTTCGATGAGCTGCATTTCGGCGATGCTGAGCGTCCTGGCGATAGTATCGACCGATGCCTCGAAGCCGAGGCTCGCCAGGATCGACTGTGCCTCCCGGCGCATGGCCGACCAGTCCACAAGTCCGAACCTTCCGCGCTTCAGATCGCCGAGGAACACATTCTCCAGGACCGTCAGCTCGGGAACGATCATGAGTTCCTGATAGATCGTGGAGATGCCCCAGGCCTGCGCGTCGCGCGGACCGGTGAAGACCACGACCTCCCCGTCGATCCGAATCTCGCCGCTATCGGGCGACTGGGCGCCTGACAGGATCTTCATCAGCGTTGACTTGCCGGCGCCGTTCTCACCAACGAGCGCCAGAATTTCGCCCGCACGAATATCAAGGCTTACCTCCCTCAGCGCTCGAACGCCCGGGAAGGACTTGGCGATGCCGCTTGCCTCAATGAATGTCTGCATGACGACCTACCCTTGCCAACCGGGGGTTCCCGCGAGGATCACCCGACATCGCAACGCTCCGACGCGCCGAAGCCCACGACGCCACGCCTGGCCAGATCGGTGATGGCGTCATCCGAATAGCCGAGACCTTCCAGAATGACCCGCGTCTGCGCGCCGAGCGGCTGGGGCGGCATACGGACCGCGGGTGCGACCCCGTCATATCGAACCGGATGGGAAACCAGGGTGATCTCCGCGCCATCCCACCCGGGCTGCCGCATCAGATCGCCGTTGTGACGGACCTGCGGATCCTCGGAAACGGCCCGGTAATCGTTGACCTCGGTGAACCAGATCTTGTGGCGGTTGAGCAAGTCGCTGAGTTCCGCGAACGACCGGGTCTTGACCAGGCTTCCGATCAGGCTGGAGACGTCGTCGCGCCGGACATAGGCGTCCTTCGCTGGAATCCGGTCCGCTGCCGGCACATCAAAGGCCTGATACAACCCATCCAACGCGCCGAGGGAGAGGCCGATATAGGCATCGGATGTCGCGTAGATGCCGTAGGGCGCCTCGTGATACCAGGTCCCGACCTGGGCGGGCTGACGGATGTCTTCCGGCGTGTCGCCGTTGAAATAGGCCACCAGGGATTCAGCCTGAAGGTCCAGCGCGGCGGACAGCAGATTGACATCGACGCGCCCGCCTTCCCCGGTCCGGGCCTTGCGCACCAGCGCCGCGAGAATGCCGGCGGCGAAGATCACGGCGCCATGGTGGTCGATGGCTGAGGTGCCGACCGGGCGCGGCGTTTCTCCAGGTTTCGCCGTGATCCACGCCAAACCGGAAACCGACTGGGCAATCAAGTCCTGGCCCGGGCGGCCAACATAGGGACCGCTCGCGCCGAAGCCCGTTGCCGCGGCATAGATGATGTCGGGCTTGATCGCCTTGAGCGCTTCGTAGCCAAGCTGCAGCTTGTCCATCACGCCGGGCCGATAGTTCTCGGCGACAATATCGGCCTGTGCAACCAGTTCGCGAGCGATCGCCAGCCCCTCGGGATCCTTGAGGTTGAGACAGATCGACTTCTTGTTGCGGTTGGCGACAAGCGCGAGCGCGGTCTCGCCGCCGCTGCGCTTGGAATCGACCGGGCCCCAGTGGCGCTGAAACGCGCCTTCCAATGGCTCGATAGAGATCACGTCCGCGCCGATATCAGCCAGGAACTGCATTCCCAGCGGCCCCATGAGGAAATGGTTGAAGCTGACGATCCGAATGCCGTCGAGTTGCATGTGCGTTTCCCGTCGATTGGAATTCTGGTGCGGTGCTAGCCGGGCTGGGCTCAACGGCCCTTGAACTCGGGCGGACGCTTCTCGAAGAAGGCTGTCATGCCTTCCTTCTGATCCTCGGTCAGGAAGGCGTGCGCGATGTTGCGCCGCTCCGTCCTCAAACCCTCCTGCAGAAACGTCTCGTACGAGGCGAGCACGGCGTCCTTCGCAAGGCGCAACGCCACAGGGGAGTGCCTGGCGATCGTCTCGGCGAGATCGAGAGCCCGGTCGACGCAGCGTTCCCCAGGGACCAGTTCAGCCACCAATCCGGCGCGGAAAGCCTCCTCGGCCGAAATCGGATCGCCCGTCAGGATCATCTTCATGGCGAGGTACTTGCCGACCAGGCTCGTCAGGCGCTGGGTCGCCCCGTCTCCCGGCAGGATGCCAAGCTTGATCTCGGGCTGCCCGAACCGCGCGTCATCCGCCGCGATCACGACATCCGCCAAGAGGGCCAGTTCATGACCGCCGCCAAAGCATGTGCCGCGAATGGCGGCCACAAGCGGCAGTCTCGTCTGCTCAATGCTGGCCCAGGAATGCCTGCGGCCCGCATTGTCGATCGCCGCGAAGCCATGCTCCCGCATTTCGGATATGTCGGCGCCGGCCGAAAACACACTGTCGGATCCCGTCAGCACCACGCAGCGAATATCGACCGACTGTTCAGCGCAGGAGAGTGCCTCGGCCAGTTCAGCCAGAAGGGCTGCATTGAGCGCGTTGCGCTTTTCAGGACGGTTGAGTCTGAGCAGGGCCACGCCCGCACGTGGGCAGCTCGCTTCTATGAAAGTGAATTTGCCGGGTGAGTTCAGCATGACCGGTCCATGAGCCGCGATAGGGAGAAGGCGTCCGGGCGTTCGCCAGCCAAGAAGACGGCGGCGTCACGCAGGCGAAGCGCCGGGGCAGAAATGCCCCGGCGACGTAGAGTGTCAGCGGACGTAGCGGAGGTTGGCGTCGTAGAATTCGTCCACATTCTCGGGCGTGATCACGGGCGTCTCGGTTGTGATGCGCTTGGGAACCGGTTCGCCCTTCAGGACGCGAACCGCCATATCGACGCCAAGGGCACCGCCGGTCGCGTAGATCGAGGTTGCCTGAAGCCAGCCATCCTTGATCGCTTCAAAGGCCTCTCTCTGGCCGTCGACGCCGATCAGGAAGACCTCGCCGGGTTTGAACCCGGCGCCCTTCAGCACATTGATGGCGCCCAGGATCATCGGGTCGCTATGGGCGTAGATTGCGTTGAACTGGCCGCGATAGCGGGTGACCCAGTCTTCGACGATCGGAATGGCCGGGGCCAGGTCGTAATTGGCCGGCTGCGCGTCCAGGCGCTTGATGCCGTCCTTGCCGGCAAGGGCGGATGCGAAGCCTTCGTGGCGCTGGATGGTGGGCGTGGCTCCCGGCACGCCCTCGATCTCGAGGAAGTTCCACTTGTCGCCGAGCTTGTCGACGGCGTACTTGCCGAGCCCTTCGCCGATCTGGAGGTTATTGCCGCCGATGAAGACGTTGTAGTCCTCGCCGACGACCTCACGATCGAGAACGATCAGCGGAATACCCGCCTTCTTGATCGCCTCGACGGCCGGAACGAGGGCCTGCGCCTCGCGCGGGCTCATCATGATGAGATCGACACCGCGCGAGATCAGGTCCTCGACGTCGGCGATCTGCTTTTCGTTCGTGCCCTTGGCATCCGTGAAGATGAACTCCTTGATGAGTTCGGGATACTTCTTGGCCTGCGCCTGCGCGCTAGTGACCATGAAGGCCCGCCAGGGCTGGTCCATCGTGTCCTGCGAGAAGCCGATGGTCCATGGGGGCGAACCCGCGGGACCTTCCTGGGCTTGAGCCGAGACAGACAGGCCCATCGATAGAGCCAAAGCGGCGGCAGGCATGGCCGCAATAAACTTGCGCCTGTTGAACATCTGATTCCTCCCGATGAACGGAAAGCGCTTTCAGCTTTCCGAGACGTGCAGCGCTCGACCCTCTGGATCGGTGCGCTTCCCCTCCCCTTGGCTGCCAACGAGCACGCCAAGTGACGGCAAAATGGAGGCCACCCTGATAAATTGTCAATAAAATATCTGCATAAAATTCCGTAAAATTTCGCTTGATCAATCATTCATCTTGTGTGCGATGCGGGATATTATTGAGAAAGTTCGGCTATTTAGCTCGAAACGGCTGATTGTTGTTGCGACGCAGTAAGAATGAAAATCGAATTTCACCAAACTAAAATTCAATAAATATTGACATCGCCTCGGCGCCGTTATTTTTTGGCATGCAACGCGCCTGCCGGAGGACGGGGGCCTGAGATGGAATGGGGAGCGAAATGTACGACTACATCATCGTCGGGGCCGGCTCGGCCGGCTGCGTGCTGGCCAATCGGCTAAGCCAGGACCGGGACATCAAGGTTCTGCTGCTGGAGGCCGGCGGTCGCGACAACGACCCCATGATCCACATCCCGGGCGGCTTCGCGAAACTGCAGAAGCCCAGCGTCAACTGGTGCTTTTCGACTGTCCCGCAGAAGCATCTGAACAATCGTCGGCTTTGGTTCCCGCTCGGCAAGACACTGGGCGGCTCCAGCTCGATCAATGGCATGATCTATATTCGCGGCCAGAAGGAAGACTATGATTCCTGGGCGGAAGGCGGCAATTCCGGGTGGTCCTACGACAACGTGCTGCCCTACTTCCGGCGGGCAGAGAACAATGAGCGCCTGGCGGGCCGCTATCACGGCACGGAAGGACCGCTCCGTGTCAGCGACCAGCGCTCGCCCAGTCCCTTGGCGCGCGCCTATGTGCTGGCGGCGCAGCAGGCCGGGTATCCCTTCAACCCCGATTTCAATGGCGAGAACCAGCTGGGTACCAACCTGTACCAGGTGACCCAGAAGGACGGCCGACGCGCGAGCGCCGCAACCAGCTATCTTCGCCCCGCCATGTCGCGCCCCAATCTGACGGTGATCACCGGCGCCATGAGCCGCCGGCTGATCGTGGAGCGCAATCGTGTCGTCGGCGTCGAATATGAGAAGAGCGGCAAGATCCAGGTGGCGCGCTGCGAACGGGAGGTCCTGCTGAGCGCGGGAGCCATCGGTTCGCCGAAGCTCCTGCTTCTGTCGGGGATCGGTCCCGCTGACGAATTGCGAGCCCTTGGCATCAAGCCGCTGCACGAGCTTCCGGTCGGCAGAAACTACCAGGACCACCTCAACTCATACGTCGTCTCCGATCTCAAGGAGCCGATCTCCTACGACGGCCAGAACGAGTTTCCCCGCAACATCAAGCACGGCATCCAGTATCTCCTCTACCGGACGGGAGCCCCGACATCCCCGGTGGCGGAAGGTGGTTGTTTCATCAGCAGCGACGGAAGCGGGCGGGCCGACATCCAGACCCACGTCTTGCCGGCCTATGTGGTCAATGCGGCGCGCACGAAGGTGCAAGGGCACGGCATCACCATCAATTCATGCGTCATGCGACCCAAGAGCCGCGGAACAGTCAAGCTCGCCTCGGCAAACCCCGAGGATGCTCCGCTGATCGATCCGAACTACCATGATCATGAATATGATCGACGGATGTCGATAGAAAGCATCCGGCACATTCGCGAAATTCTGGCGCAGCCGGCCATGGCAAAACATATCAAGGCTGAACGTTTTCCATCGGCCGAGTTGCGGACGGACGAAGAAATCCTTTCCTATGTCCGCCAGTATGGTTCGGTCGACTATCATCCCGCCGGCACATGCCGTATGGGCACGGGCGCCGACGCGGTCGTCGATCCGGAATTGAAGCTGCACGGCATGGACGGCATCCGCGTGATCGACAACTCGATCATGCCTTACCTTAACAGTGGCAATACCAATGCTCCCGCCATCATGATCGGCGAAAAGGGAGCCGCGCTGGTTCTTGGGGAAGCCCCCCTGCACCAGATCGCCTGACGTGCCATTGGCAGCACGCGCTGAGCGCGATAAAGACGAATCAGGAGCGTGGAACACTTGAGCGACGAATCCCTGGCCCCTACGCAACCATCGAAGCGTGCGACCATCCACGACGTCGCCAAGGCGGCGAACGTATCGCCTGCGACCGTCTCCCTTGTCCTTCATCAAAAGGGCCAGCTGGCGCTGGACACCCGCGAGCGCGTGTTGGATGCCATCAAGCTGGTGGGGTACCAGCGGCGCCGGTCAGAGGAATCGCAGAGACGCCGCCGCTCGACGACCTACTGCATGATCATCGACGATATCGGCAACCCGTACTTTCACGAGATCTACAACGGCATCTCCGACAATCTCGATTCAAACGATACCCTCATCACTCTCGCCTCAAGCGGAGATTCGCTGGAGCGACAGGCCCAGATGCTCGACAATTTCGTGCATTCGGCCATTGACGGCCTCGTTATCGTGCCCGCCTCGGGAACCAAGACCGAACATTTGGACGCGTTGTGTGAGAGCAACATTCCGTTCCTGATGGCGGTTCGCAACATCGGCTTCGGGTCGTTTGACTATATCGGCGGCAATCCGATGCTCGGCATGCTGATCGCGACGGAGCACCTGATCCAGCTCGGCCATCGACGCATCGCGTTCCTGGGAGGCTATCCCGCGAACTATGCCTTCAATGAACGCTATGCCGGCTTTGTCTCGATGATGAGAAAGCACGCCCTCCCCGTCGAGGAAAACCTGATCGTGAGCGGCGGCAGCAGCAAGGCGTTCGGACGAAAAGCGGCTGCGGAGCTCTTGCGGGCAGAGGATCCGCCCACGGCCTTCATCGGCTACAACGACCTCGTGGCCATCGGCATCATGAATGCAGTCCATGATGCCGGCCTGGTGCCCGGCAGGGACATCGCCGTCGTCGGCTATGACGACATCCCCGAAGCCAGCGAGCAGCCCGTGCCTCTCACCACCGTCGCTACCCCTCCCTACGAGCTCGGCAAAGTCATCGCCAACGCACTGGGCCGCATCCGGGATGACGCCGGACACGGCCCCATCAACATCACCTATCCGCCCCATCTCGTGCAGCGACAGAGTTGCGGGGGCGATCGCCCGAGCGTGGAGAAGGGACGGCAAAAATGACGGATAAGATGTTCGAGGCGATGGAGTGGCTGAACGAACCGCCCGAATGGTCCGTGCAATCCAACATTCTCAAGGTCACGACGGCGGCCGAGACGGATTTCTGGCAATCGACCTTTTACGGCTTCCGGCGCGACACCGGCCACTTCCTGCACCGGCAGGCCGAGGGTGACTTCACCGCGCTGGTGGAGTTCGAGGGCCAATACGAGACGCTTTATGACCAGGCCGGGCTGATGCTGCGGCTCGACGAGCGCAACTGGATCAAGCTCGGCATCGAGCATTCCGACGGCGTGACCAATTTCAGCCTCGTATGCACGCGCGACGGCCTATCAGATTGGTCGGTCACGGCACGCCCTCTGCTTACAGGTCCCCAGGCGGTACGCCTGACCCGCGTTGGGGGAGCGGCGATCGCGCATTACCGCGATACCGAAGGCGGCTGGCAACTAATGCGGCTATGCCCATTTCCAGAGACCTCAAGCTTGCAGATCGGCCCCATGACCTGCTCGCCGCAACGGGCCGGGTTCCAGACTCGCTTCCTGCGGTTTGAGGTTGGCCCGCCGATCGCGAACCCGCTGCACGGTTGATCCCGCGCCTGCATCCCAAGTGCCAACGCACACACGGCGCGGAATAGCGCGCCGTCGCGACAACGCGACCCGAGGAAACGCCATGAACCCGATGTCGACTGCGCCGTACCACGAAGCGCTCGATCTTCTCGCCGCCAAGCTCATCGAGGACGAGCGAACCATCGGCGTCGAGTTTCCCTATGTCACCGCCCCGGATGGCGCCTGGCAGACCATGCCGGCTTCGGTCTCGGCAGGCTACACCGGGGCAAACTGGAGCCACGGCAACTGGTTCTGCGGCTTCTGGGTCGGCCTGCTGCTCGCATCCTACCTGCACACTCGCGACGAGACGTTCCTGACACTGGCGCGCGAGCGCATGTTGCTGGTCGAGCAGCGCGCCGAGGACGGCAACACGCACGATATCGGCTTCATCTTCCTGAGCTCGGCGATGCCGTTCTACCGCATCACCGGCGAGCGCCGCTATCGCGACATCGCGCTGCGCGCCGCCGCCCGCCTGCGCGACCGCCTCGTCGTCACCCGGCAGGGCGCCTACATCTCGTCCTGGGGACCGATGAGCGATCCGCGTGGCCGCGCCAGCTCGGCGATCGACACCATGGCGAACATCCCCCTGCTCTACTGGGCAGCGACCGAGAGCGGCGATGCCAGCTTCCTGCTCGCCGCCGAGGCGCATGCGCGGATGACCGACCGCGCCTTCACCCGTCCCGACCTGACGCTCTATCACGCGGTCGAATACGACACGACGAGCGGCGATCGCCTGCGCGGCTACACCTATCAGGGCCAGCACGATGAATCCTCCTGGTCGCGCGGCACCGGCTGGTCGGTTTATGGCCTCGCGGCAACGGCGGGCGCCACCGGCGACGGCCAGTATCGGACGCGCGGCGGCGTCATCGCCGACAAATGGCTGGCGCAGCTCGGCGACGATGTCGTGCCGCCATGGGATTTCAACGACACCTCGGCCGATGCGCCGAAGGATTCATCGGCCAGCGCGATCATGGCGGCGGGTCTGATCGATCTCGCCCGCCTGCATCGCGACGAGGCCGAGCGCGCCAAGTGGCAGCAACAGGCAGACCGCCTGTTGACCGGCCTCTGCCGCGACTATCTCGCCCGCGAACCCTCCCATCGCGGCCTGTTGACCAAGGCCTGCTATTCGATGCCGCACCAGATCGGTGTGCAGTCGGCGGTGATGTTCGGGGATTATTTCTTCGTCGAGGCGCTGATGCGCGTCGCCATGCCCGGCGCCTTCAGCCTCGAGCACCGGCCGATCGTTTAGCCCAAAATCGCGGTGCGGCGAACTTGTTAACTCCCGTCGGGTGTCTCCGAAAGAGACAGCGCCGCCACGCGCTTTCCGTACGAAACACCCTCACGTGATCTAAATCTTTGAAAAGATTGGTGCACCCGAAGGGATTCGAACCCCTGGCCTCTGCCTTCGGAGGGCAGAGATTCAGCACACCACCAAACATTTACGCACACAGTAAGCGTTGATATCATTCAATTTTGGGCAATTATTGACCATTGACGTTCACCGATGTTTTCCGTACTTTTTTCGTACGCACAAAGTTGGAGCATCTGGTTGGCGATCGATTTGAGCAAGGTCGGGAGGCGGGGGGAGCTAAAGGCCCAGCGTGAACCGCATTGGCAGCGGCTCCGGACCGGAGCTTTTCTCGGTTTCCGTCCGTCGCAACGCGGTGGTCCAGGCACGTGGATTGCCCGCAGCTATGATGCCGATGCGGGCAAGTACAAAATGAGGTCGCTGGGCGACTTCGGCACGCTACCGGGAAACGAGCAGTTTGCCGCCGCAAAGAAGGAGGCCGAAGCGTTTGCGAACCAAGTCGAGTCTGGCGGCATCGCCAATGGTCACGTCAAGATCGTGACCGTGAAGGATGCATGCGCGGATTATGCAAGAACGCATGCCAACGAAGCTGACCGCCTGAAGCGCAATGTCTATAGCGACCCGATTGCTCACGTGAGGCTCGACAAACTGCGCAAGCACCACATCGAGGCGTGGCGCGCCCGGATTGAGGCCGTGCCTGCATTGGTGAGTCGGCGCAAGGAGGGCGAAAAGGTAACGCGTGCTCGGGCCCAATCCACGGTCAACCGCGATCTTGTGCCACTCCGCGCGGCACTCTCCAAGCATCTTGCACACGGCACTCCAAACACACCCGCCGCGTGGCAAGAAGCGCTGAGGCCAATAAAGAACGCAGACCGTCAACGGACACTGTATCTCGACATTGACGAGCGCCGCAGGCTGTTGGAGAGGATAGACGCCGAGGCACTTTCGTTCGTGAAGGCAATTGCCATGATGCCTCTTCGACCTGGAGCAATGTCGGGTCTTAGTGCCGGTGACTTCGACAAGCGCACGCGAGAATTGACTATCGGGAAGGACAAGACTGGCAAGCCGCGTCGGATTGCCGTTCCTGTCACATTGGCCGCATTCCTGGCAGAGCAAACCAAGAATAAGTCGCCGGCCGACCCCATGTTCATGCGCGGAAATGGCAAGCGTTGGACCAAGAATGATTGGAACGATCCAATTCGTCAGGCTGCAATTGGCGCCGGGCTTAGCCGTGCCGTGACAGCCTATGTATTCCGCCACTCCGTCCTAACCGACCTTGTGGACGGTGGCCTGCCGATCCTGACAGTCGCGCAGCTGAGCGACACCAGCGTGGAGATGATCGAAAGGCACTATGGACACCTGAACAAATCTGCTGCCGAGCAGGCGTTGGCAGCTCTAGCTCTGTAGCCGCCGATCCCCGCCGACGAAAGCGGGAAGACGGGCTTGGCCATGACCTCGTCTCACGGAAACGCTGAATCCTCCGCTACTCGCCATTCTCTCACACCAAGATATTGAAATCGCGCGTGAATGGGCGTTGCTGACAATAGCCTCTCCATCGTTACCCACTCAATGCCATCCGCGTTTGAGTCTCGTTCCATAACGACCTTCACGTGCACCAATACCCCGGATGCTCGGGCGGCTGGACGTAGACCTCATCTCGTGCCCTGAGATTTAAGCTGGTAAGCAGCGCTTTAGCCACGAGGAAACTTCTCGCTAGGCTCTCCGAGACTCGAGGAGGCAAACATGCAGAATGCAGCGTATAGATTCACATTTGACTTAGAAAACTTGCCGACCGGCGAATTCGTGAAGCTGTCCGATGCAATGGATCTGGCCTTCTACGGCGGCGTGCCCTCTGTCAGATATGAGGGTCCAATTCGCCTCCCCCCTGAGCTCGACAGGGAGTACGCAATCACTAACGCGGGCGAGTGGGTATTGATCACGGATGGGGCACCGCTTCTCGGACCCAAATACGTAGATATAGCCAATCCAGGGGCCATCCTCTTCGGCATTGACGACGACTCGACCCCCGACCTGGCACAACTCGCCGCGGCCGACGCGGCATATCAGGCGCGCCTTGAGCGCCACCAGATTCGTCTGACAAACGAGGCAGTCGTTTCACCTTCGTCCGGGGACCGGCAAGCGGGCGCGCTTTGTGGACCAACTCCCCGCCGATTTGATTTCGCCATCATCGACGGGTTCTGGCGGGCAGAGATCGGCCGCAGACGGACCAAGTTCTTCGGCCAGTTGAACGCTGCAGCTCGAGCCGGGGACGTGCGATTTATGGGAGTGCCTGCGGACGAAGCCTGGATACTGGAGCCTAGCCTCTTCAACTCAACGCCACAGCAAATCCCCACTGCTTACTTCGTCGAGGAACGAAGCTTCGATGAGGACAGTTGCATCCATGCCGTCGGCGAGGCCGCGCCAGAGCCGGACTACGATGGCGCCACGGCCAGCGGCCGATACGTGTCTTATCGGGACGTGGTCGTCGAGCGGGCCTCTTACCTTCGCTTTCTGAACAACTACTATCCCGCGGTGTTGAACCCCGCGCGGGCCAACGAAAAGCTAAAGTCTCAAAATGCAATAGATCGCCTTACTCAAGAACTGCGTGAGCGCCCCGAGTTGGCGAAGGCGGAAGCCGCCAACATCGTTGGTTGGGGAGTCCGCAGTCGTCCGTTTGACGTGATTTGGAAGAAGGCACGGGAGGGGGCCAGCCTCGATGCGCGGGCTCCGCCCGGACGCAAGAAGTAATCAGCGCAGACTTAATCGACGCAGAATTTTAATCGACGCGGCTATTTCCAGCTACCGCGGTCGCTCATGTCTCGGTCGTTCAGACACATTCTTAAGTGTCGCAACGAATGGGACGACCATGAACGCGAACATTTTTCGGCCGGCGGCCAACACGGTAGCGGAGGTTCTCCGCCGGGTCGGCATCAGCCGCACGAAGTTCTATCAGGAGATCAACGCCGGTCGCCTGAAGGCCCGCAAGATCGGCAGCAAGACCGTCGTCCTGGAGACCGATCTCCAGGCCTATCTGGACACGCTACCCTTCTACGATGGTCGCTCGGAGTAAAGCCGTGCCCTCACGGTCTCTCCCGCCCGTCCATTCCGTCCGCCCGTCGGCTGGAGAGTTGATCCTCGCCCAGGCGGCGATGGAACGCTTCATCTCGTGCGATGACGTGATGAGGATGAAGGAAGCGATCCCGTGATCGCCTCGCCCCGCATGCCCATCTCGGTTGTCGAGGAACTCGCCGCAGCTTCGGATCTGACCGCTGAAGAATACGGCGCTTACATGCTGCTTCGCATGCATCAGTGGCAGTATGGGGCACTCCCCACGGATAGCGATCGGCTGTCGCGGATCGCCCATGTCGCAGCGGACAAGTGGCCTCAAGTGGCCTCGGCAATCCGGCCGCGGTTTGGACCGAACTGGCGTCACGAGGACACCCACCGGACCCGTCAGAAGTGCGCCGCTACGCATGAGCGTTTGTCGAATGCAGGCAAGAAGGGCGGAAGCTCGAAGGGGAAGGCCAAGCCCAACGAAAGCCCCACCTTTGTCCAGGCTTCAAGCCAGGCCAAAGGCCAAGCCACAAGCCTGGCTTCGTTCGGGCTTGAGCCTGAGGTAGCCCCCCGTGATGGCGAGGCTTCCCTTGCGACTGAGGCCAGTGACCAGCCTCCCTTTCCCGCCATTGCTGATCCCCAGGCAGCTTGCGAATGGCTACTGGAACGTGGCGTCTTTCCGGGCGACCTTGACGAACTCCAGCGGCTTCTCGTGGCAGGCAAGCTCACGCCCTCCATCCTGGCGCGTTCAGCGCTATGACGAAGAAGCGCAGGAAGCGAGAAGATGCTTTGCCGATGGCGGATCTGTTCGATCTGCTCGTTCTGACCAAGCTGACGGAAGTGAGCAGCAATGCGGTCCCGCACGCGCCTCCTCCGTCGTCGGACGGGCCAGAGAAGCGAGCTCGGAAGCCCTTCAAAATCTTCCATCCGCAAAAGGCCAAGCAGCATCGCAACTATAGCCGCGCCCAAGTCATGAAGCTCTACAACGTCACCCGAAACACATTGACCAACTGGATCAACGAGGGATTGATCACGGTACCCGGCTCTCCGGTCTTGTTCCGTGGCGAGGACCTGAACGCGTTTCATAAAGCTCGGCATGATGGTGCGCGGTGGAACTGTTCTCCCGGCGAATTCCTCTGCTTCCACTGCAAGAATGTTTCTACGCTGGTGGGCCAAGCGGCGGATATCCGCTGGGACAAAAAGTCCGCGGGGACCCTGTCTTGGCGCTGCCCCTCGCCCTCCTGCGGCAAGCCGAATGGGATCTTTCAGTCGCGCTCTCAGGTCCAGATTCTTGAAGAGCTGGGAGTCAACCTGACCTCCAGCGAAGACGACTACTCTCCTTCTCGCCGTCCCGGTGAGATTGTGCAAATTCCCATCAATTTGGAGGTCCTCCATGAACCCGTGGAATGAGCGGCTTCGGCACGACTATATCGAGCACCTGAGCGACGCCAAGAAGCACGGCGACAAGACCATTGATGCTGCCATGCGTCACCTGACCGAGCTTGAACGCTACATGGGTGGCAAGAACTTTGAGAGCCTCACCAAGTCGCAGGCCAAGGCATTCAACGATCATCTGCACCAGCGCCCCTCCAAGGCGGGCGCCGACACGCTTTCGGACTCTTCCATCGTCCATACGTTGTCCGACCTGAAGGCGTTCTTTGACTGGCTCATTACATTCAAGAAGCTGAAGGTCGACTTGGAGGCGGTTGCCCGGCTTACGCCCTCTCCGCGTGTCGTGATTGGGCTCAAAACGCAGCCGGACAAGGCGCCACCCACCGCAGATAAGATCCGCCAGATGCTCGCTGCCATGGCCGATCAGACGGTGTTTCAGCGACGCAATCGGGCTCTGGTCGCTTTGATCTACCTTACCGGCATGCGCGTGGGCGCCGTGATCTCGCTGCGCTGCAAGCATGTGAAGCTTGCGGACCGTCAAATCCTTCAGAACGCACGAGAGGTGAACACGAAGTTCGGCAAGAATATGCTCACGAGCTGGTTTCCGGTTGGGGAGGATATCCAGCAAATCGTAGTCGCTTGGGTCAGGGAGCGCCTCGAAGGCGGCGCTGACCCTGACGCTCCTCTGTTCCCGGCCCGGCCTCGCTTCCGGCTCCCTGGGGACGAAACGCGAGAGAAGGAGGCGTTCTGGAAAACCTCGCAACCGTTGCGCGAGGTCTTCCGGTCAGCCTGCCGGAGCGCCGACATTGACTACATCAATCCCCACGCTGTGCGCGATACGCTGATGCTGCTGGGCCTCGAGATCTGCGCAACCTGGGAGGAGCTTAAGGCATGGAGCCAGAACCTCGGTCACGAGAAACTGGACACATCGCTGGTTCATTACGGAAAGCTCGACACCAATCGCCAGAATACGCTCATGCAGGGCTTGGTGCGGACCGATCTGACGGTGCGCGACGAGCAGGAACTGCTCATGCTGTATCGACGCCTTCCGGCGAAGAAGCGAGCCTCGCTTCTGGATGTCCTGACACTCGGTTAGCTACTGGACGGCCTCACGCGACTTCGTGGGCGCCGAAGAGCACCAAGTAGATCCAGCGCCCGCATTCGCGGGCGTTGGGGTTCTATGGTCCAGAGGTAATGAAGGTCTAGACTGGCCGTCATCCCCTTGAGGGGCCCGGCCTAGTGAGCTGCTGCCGGTTTCTGTGACCAATGGCCGCTTCGCGCCCTCATCGCGGACCTTCAGCTAGACTCTGCCATCACCAAGAAGCGGACGTTTCGGCTCGTACTTGGCGACCCTGACCGCGTGGCATTCACGGGTTCTGGCATCTTGGGGGCTGCTGGCGGAGGCTTAATTACCACCGCGCGACTCACCCCGATCAAACCTGCGACACTTGTGCCCACGAAGTACTCACGTCATGATTGAGTTGGGCAGAAATGGGGGGTGTATATTATGGCTGTACAGGCAGCGGCCTTCGCATTCGACGAGAATGCAAGTCTCGATGACAATCTATCCGCGTTCGGAAACTATATCGACCAGCTGGACGCCGCGCTGGGAGCGGATATGCGAAAGCAATTTTCGGCACTTCTCGTGGGAACGTACAAGGCGGACGAAGTCTGGGATCGGTTGTTCGAGATTTGCACCGCGCCGCCCACCGAGGACAAAAACACAGGCGAGGCAGAGGTCGCGGCAGCGCCCGCCAACGCGGCTACCGCCCAACCATTGGCCGCGCCCTTGCCGCCAGTGACCGGCTGGTTACTTGAAGGCGTTTCGATCGAGGGCTTCAGAGGCGTGAACAATGAGGGGCACCCCCTTGAGCTCAAACTGCAGCCCGCCAAGGTCAGCAGTATCTCTGCGGTGAACGGCGTCGGCAAGACATCCGTTTACGACGCCGTGCGTTACGCGATCACCGGAAAGCTACCCTGGCTGGATGAACTCCCCGCCGCCGAGCGGGACAAAGACTACTACCAGAATCGATTTCACTCGACCGGTCAGTCCACTATAAAGCTCCTGCTCGTCGCCGAACCCGGCGGAGAAAGATGCACGATCACCGTCGGCCGGAACACGCTGGGCCTTCGCTCGGTCGCAGCCACTCCGCCATGGGATGCCAGCGCGATTTTGACCGCGCTCAATCGCGAGTTCGTATTCCTTGATGGACCGACATTTCAGAAGTTCATCGCTGCGGCGCCACTCGTTCGCGGACGTACCTTTTCCGGGTTGTTGGGGCTATCGGCATACAGCGACCTTCGCCAGGCTCTCGCGGGTCTGGTGAACACGCGCGCGTTCAACAATCACTTCAGCGTTGCCGCCCATGCACAAAACAAGACGCGCGAAGAGCGGACCGCCGGTGAGCTGTCAGCAGCAATTGCCAAGGACTACGAGATTCTAGTTGGCGCGGCCGTTGGAGAGTTGAATGCAACGGCGGCGAAAGAGAAGTGCCAGGACGCGCTGGCCCAGATCGCGCCGCTGAAACCTGTCTGTGAAGGAAAGGCATTCGCAGCCATCGACATCGACGCCTGCATCGAGGCGATCAAGGATGCCGAGGGCGGGCCGAAACGCGAGCGCCTTGGCACCTGCATCCGAGAGCGTGGCGATCTCGCTAAAGTTAATCATGAGGCTCCAACTGCGGAGCGGGCCGCGCAACTGACCACGCTTGCCGCCGAGCGGGAGGACGCGCTGGCAAGGACCGCCGGCGATCTGATGCTCCAGCTTTATCAGGCAGGCTCGAAGGTTGTGGAAACCGAACAGTGAGAGGATCCGCATCTTTGCCCACTTTGCGATGGGACTGGAACTCACAGCCTGCGGGACCACATTGCCTCAAAGCTCTCCGAGTTCGACGACTTGGATAAGGCGACTACGGCGCTGGCGACGGAATGGAGCGAGTGCGGGTGGACTGAGCTTCTTCAACTCGAATCCACGATGGAGCCCACCGCCGAAAAACGCCTGCTCGCCGCCCGGCATACCCGAGCCGCTGCTGGCTCGATCACCAAGGCGGAAGCCGAGGCGTTGGTGGAACACCTTGCGGCGCTACGCGCCAAGGCTGGCGAGATCGATGCGCAGTTGGCAGCCGAGCAGGCCCAACTCGAGAAAGAATTGCCGCCGTCGTCGGTCGAGGTGACCAAGAAAGTGGAGACCGCGCGGCGCTTGCAGGATAGCTGGACTAAGCTCGAGCGATCCCGGAATGTGATTGCGGAAGAAGCCGCAAGAGACGCCTGTGTCGATCGGGTTCGTGACTTTCTTGTTGATGCATCCAAGACCTTCGCGACGGCGGAGGCAGGTATGAGCAAGGCGCGCCTCGCTAGAGTCGAGCCCGTCTTCAAGGACTATTTCAAGAAGATGTCGTTTCACGGCGTCGAGCCGGCCGTTTCCAAGAAGGCAGATAGCGAGGAACTGCGCATCGACCTTACCCAATTCTACGGGCTAACGAACGTCTCACCTCAGGCGCTTCTCTCCGAGAGCTTCCGCAACGCCTTCGCGATCTCGCTCTATCTGGCGGCCGCGTCTCTCTTCGGCGGACTGCCGAAATTCGTGGTTCTCGATGATGTCACGTCCAGCTTCGACGCCGGGCACCAGCACTTTCTCGTTGAACTCATCAGAACCACCTTCGCGAGGCCTGGAAACGCGACAGGACCGCAGGTGATCCTGTTAAGCCACGACACGATGCTCGAAAAGCTGTTCAACAAGCACAGCGGTTCGGGAACGTGGTGGCACCAGCGCCTCGAAGGATCGCCGCAGGTTGCCGTCCTGCCGCAGGCCGGAGCGGTCAACAAGGTGCGCGACCGCACCATTTCGATGCTTCAAGCCGGTCAGGTCGACTCCGCAAAGGAAGGCGTGCGGCAGTATTTGGAATATCGATTGAGCGATCTTATCAGCAAGCTCCGGATCCCGGTGCCGGTGGACATCGCCTTCAACGACGACAAGCAATTGTCGAGTGAATTCCTCAAGGCCATTGATGCGGCCGTCAAACTGCACAAGGCCGCCCACAGCCTCGAACTCGACGCGGCCCAGCAAGCCGGTCTGAACACCAATATGGTGACGATCGTTGGAAACTTCCTAAGCCATTGGGGCACCGGCCAGGCAGCGGCATTCTCCGGCCCATCCCTGCTCGGCGTGATGCAGGCAATCGATGACTATTGCGATTGCTTCACCTTCGAGCCCACGCCGGGCGCGGCCAGGGTTTACTACAAGTCACTATCGCAACGACAGTAGACACGCTTCTGCCACCGCCGATCGCCGATGCTTATTGCGTTCCTGAGTCCACACAGGCGGTGTTTCTGCGCGCCCGACAAGCTTTGCCGGCTCATACCGATCCGGTCTCATGCGGCCCCCGCCTAGTTTAAACGGCGGCTAAAAATTTACAGTGGGCCATCGAACGGCAATTTAGGTTGATTGTGACCGGCAACAAGGTGAGGTTTCACTCCATTGTGCGGAGAGGATTTAGGACTAACTTCTT
This sequence comes from Kaistia sp. UC242_56, assembly GCF_044452255.1. Classification (NCBI taxonomy): domain Bacteria; kingdom Pseudomonadati; phylum Pseudomonadota; class Alphaproteobacteria; order Hyphomicrobiales; family Kaistiaceae; genus Kaistia; species Kaistia sp. UC242_56. The sequence goes on along the minus strand of NZ_JBIOAN010000002.1, from coordinate 764,097 downwards.
CGCCTCGTTTCTTAGTTCTTGCAAACACTGGAGGCTAGGTTTGAACCCGGATCAGAAAAGCGTAGCCGATCAAGATACTTCATATATTTCGAAAATTCTCGCCGACCGCTATCGTGCCGGCGTCGGCGACCGAACCCATTGGCTGACCTATCACCTTAACAAAGGTCGCGTAACGGAGTTTGGCGAAGCCCTTATCTGCGCTTTGGCTTCCTGCGAGTATCGATTACCTGGTTTGGGCGAACGCCTTGTCGATGAGCTGATCGGTACGGGGTACACCCCAGCGGCGCAGAACCCTGGGGCATGGAGAGCGGGCTTCCAGCAACTGCTGCAGAAGTTCGCCGAAATCTTGGTGCTTAGGGTGTTGCTCGAAGCACCTTGGCCCGCAGGCGCACAATTCCAGCATGAACCAGCCAATCCCACCACCGGTCGTCGGCCAGAACTCGCCGTTGAACTCGAAGAGCGTGTCTATCTATTCGAGGTCAAATGCCCCTCCCTCGTCAATCATCAGGCAGCACGGGGAGCGAATCCTCGACAGATCCCCGCCCGTTCCAAACTGGGAGATACCCTTCGCGCGAACCCGAACCCGAACGAACCCGCTACCTGGCCGCGTGACAACGTCCTGAAGGACTTTCTCGAAAGCGCCGATGACAAGTTCTCAGGCTTCTCCGCAAAGGAGACGATTGGTGTGCTCGTCGCTTTCTGGGACGCCTATGTGTATGAACCCATTTCGGCGCTAACCTACCCGCAATCAGGTCTACTGACCGAGCACTCCTTTTATCAGTTGAATAGTGTGCGTGTTCCGTTCGATTCTGTCGACGGGGTGATCATTATGAATCATCTCGCAGTGCTCCATGCCGGCGCGCAGGAGCAGGGTCACGCGCACAGGCCGGGCTTTTTTCGGCTCGATCATGTTAATGGAGGCCTGCCGAACGTCTGGTGTCAGAATATCGGCGGCACGCAGCTCGATGCTTTCCTGATGGAAGCGTTCGACGCCATTCCCGTTGAAGAAGCTGAGCAGGTTGAGTATCAGCCTCACGAGTTCATTGTGTGGATCAACCTATCCGATTGATCGACGGAATCCCCACGGGCCTTAATCTTTCACTAGCAGGGGTCGCATGAGACTCGCGTACCCTAGTCGCGAACGTCTGTAATGGGGCAGTTGAACGAACGTCGGCTTTCTCAGTTTCCCGACCATAACCGGACAGTCCGCTCACGGCCCCCGAACGGTTGTGACACGCGCGTTTCATACTCGGCCAATCAAGGCCGAGGAGAACTCACATGGGCCATTCTCAATATGATGATGCAAGCCGCGAGCGCGCAGCTTGGAACGCCGGCAAGAAAGTGGGCACGAAGCGTCCGCTTACGCAGAAGCAGATCTGGGCCGTTCGCTTCTTTCTCGATAGTCAGCGCCGCATTCGTGACCGCGCTCTATTTGATCTTGCGATAGACAGCAAGCTCCGCGGCTGCGACCTGGTCAACCTCAGGATCCGTGATGTCGTCGCCGGACCGGAAATCAGAACCCGGGCGATCGTCATTCAGCAGAAGACCGGTCGCCCCGTCCAATTCGAGATCACCAGCGACGTGAGAGCAAGCCTTCTGGCCTGGCTTGAACGGCGTGGCGGCTCGGTCGAGGAATTTGTATTCCCGAGCCGGGTCGCTCACGAAAAACACATGAGCACGAGGCAGTATGCACGCCTCGTTGACGAGTGGGTGACTGCGATCGGTCTGCACCCTGAGGAATATGGAACCCATTCGCTTCGCCGCACGAAGGCATCGATGATCTACAGGGCGACAGGTAATATCCGTGCGATCCAGATATTGCTTGGTCATTCCAAGATCGAGAACACTGTCCGATACCTTGGTGTCGACGTCGAGGATGCGCTGCTCCTGGCGGAGCGAACCGAAATCTGAATTTCGAGCGGCTATCCGTCTCATCGCGGATAGCCGCTTCGGGATGGATAGCTGACAGGCAGCTATCCACCCCGCAAAGACCGTTTAGGGCCCAAAGCGGTCGTTGACGGCGGACAGACGGCGTCGTTTCGTCAATGGGCTCGGCGGTCGGCATTTCCCCTTACGCAACCGGTACGGCCGCCGGCGCCCCACGCCGCACTTTCACTTTCAGCGCGTTGGGATGGAGGTTGCTCGCGAGATGACCGTGACCTGGTATATGAAACGGTGCCGGCGTGTTCTTCGCAGCGACCTTCTCGATCTCGGTGTGCAGCTTCTCGCTCACCGTGAGCATGTGAGGATCTGCCCAGATGAAGATGCTTTTGTCGACGATCTCATCATCCTGCAAGTCTGTGAACTCTGCGCGGCGCACGCCTAGCCACAAACGCTCCTTGCCCGACAGTCCTTCGGCAAGGCTGTCGAACGTGATGATCTTGAAGTCTTCGCGCTCCTCCGCGCGAATGCGGCTGCGCCGCAACTCGCTGTCGTGGTACTCGGCACGACGGCCAAACACGAGGACGAACTTCGGGTAGGTGGGGTTACGCTGCATCGTGGTCGGCACCCGCAACGAGCTGAGCTGGCTCAAGAAGCCGGGCATGTTGCCGTCGATGGAGAGCCATGCACGCCAGCTGTTGATCTGCTGCAGTGCATGAACAAAGTCGGGATGGTATTCCTGACTACCGTCCTTGAAGAAGCGTGAGGTCGGCTTCTCGATTTCGATAAAAACAGCATTCCAGTCATCTGAGCTCTTCGAGAGGAAGAAGAAATCGCTCTTGAAGTCAGCTCCGAAGGATAGCTTGCGCAACACGAGGCTGAGATGGACGCCGTGGTTCTGCACAAAGTCGCGCGGCGTGAGTTGAGTGTGCATCTCGATGAAGCGTTGATAGACCTGCTCGTTTTCACCGCCATCGAGCAGCGTCAGGTACTCCTCTCGTAAATCTTTCGCGTTGGTCATCCGGCACCTCTGAGCAAGTTAAACGGTACACCTGGTGCTGACGCTGGCCTCAGCCTAAACAGTTCGACCTCGGCCCGTCACAACTCTATCGCTATACACGTTACCACTTCGCAGGTGAACTTGGCGTTTCTCGAATGGCCTTATTGGCTAGGAGCTGCCATTGATCGTCAATGTGACCGTGATGGGGTCGTTAGCGGACGAGCCAAATTTTGCCCGATGACCATAGATCAGAACGGCAGCTTACCGCCGGGTGCTTCCCAAAACCGGACCGTCCGCTGCCGGCCCCGAACCTGCCGGGCGGAACCCCGCCCCTATGTCGGTCGCTGAAATCGGCTTCGACATTTTCTGAAAGCGCACGTTTGGAACCGTTCGGTCAGGGTAGATGGTCGAGTTCGACCAGACCGATCGAAACCTCGCGCGCCAGCCCGATCAGCGCGGCGACGAAGAAAATCAGGGCTGCGACAAACAACATCGCTGCGCCCACCTCATGGTCGCGATTGAAAAAGGCGGCGATAAAACTCCAGACGATCAGCAGCGTGGTGCTGATAGCGCTGGCAATGGCGAGTGATATCGAGCGTTGCAGCAACTTGGCACGCACCTTCAATCGCGGAATGTCGGTCTTGAGCGGCAAGCGATCATCGTCGGGATCACGGATGCCGTGAATCGAGCGACTGCGCTCGATGATCACGTTGAGACGCGCGACGAGCAGGCCGACGAACGAGCCGGTCGCACCGAGCAGGAAGGCCGGGGCGGTGGCATGCAGCATAACCTGGGACAGCTGCGACAGTGTCGGCGTATCTTCAATCATCATTCGCCAAACCATTAAAAACACTTGCCTGAACCGGAGGGCGCCGGCTTTTAACCGCCTTGGCGCCCTCCAGACGCATTTACTTCAGTTCGATGCCGAGCTTGGCGCGTTCATCCTTGAAGACGACCGCGATCGCATCGATGATCTTCTTGTCGAGATTGGCCTTGCAGTAAACGATGACCTCGTGTTCCATCTGCTTGCCCTTCTTGATGTCGTAGTAGTGCTTCTTGGCCAGGCCGTTGTACCAGCCGCTATACCAGGCGGTGAGCGCATCGGCGTCCTGCTGATACGTTCCGGCAAGCTGGGCGCAGGTCAGGGCCTGAACGTCCAGGAAGCCATTTTCGTCGGCATAAGCGGAAAGCGGCGTCGCGCTCTGGGACAAGGCGACAGAAGCGCCGGATGCCAGGATGGCGCCGGCAAGCAGGACGGTTCGGATCATTCGGAAACTCCGAGACTAACTTGGTTTGTCATGCGGCGCCGATCGGCCGACTAGTAGGGGCGATAGGGTGGGTAGTAGGGCGGATAGACCGGGTACGCAGGATAAGGCGCATAGGCCGGCGGATAGCGATACGCCGCACCCGCCGCGGCCCCTGCATAGAACGCCCCGCGATAGGCCGTTCGCCGCGCCGCGCCGGCGAAGGAGAGCGGCGTCAGCGGCATGCCGATGATGTCGATGAACACCGATGCCGGGCCGTCAGCCTTGCCGAGGTCACCCTCGAGCACGGCGACGTCGAAGACGATGTTGGCGCCGTCTGCCTTGGGCGACATCAGCGTCACGACGGCGTCCTTGACGCTCGAGCCGTACTTGTCAAACACCGAAACCGTGGCGTTCGGCGGGTCCTTGGCAAAGCTGCCGGACCCTTCGGTCCATTCCTCGAGAAGGTGTGCGGTCAGGGCATGGCCGGCGGCGCGCACCGGGCGGTCGGCGAAGATGATCGAGTTGGCCGCGGTGCCCGTGAGGGTCAGCTTGTTGCCCTCGAGTTTCGCGCCTGCCGCGTTCATGACGATGAGGGCGGGTTCGATCTGGGTCTTGGCGCTGCCGCCGATCGTCTTCTGCGCCGGGCTCTGAATGGCATCCTGGGCCAGCGCCGCTGGCGCGGCGGCAATGGCGCATAGCACCGCCGCCGTCGACAAGAGGCTTCGTAGCATCCTCGTTCTCCTTGGGTTTTGATTGGAAGCGATAGCGGCCGCTTCACCGTCTGGTCTGCTCGTCCATGCGAACGCCGTTTTTTCAGGGCGCGGCCAACGAGGCCGCGCCAATCCTGCCGCCGTTCCGCGCGTGTCCTGTCCAGCCCCGGCCAAGCGCGACATCGTCGCCTCGGCCGGGGCACGTTCGCCTGAAATGTCTCGGCTCGATCGCTTGCTTGTCTGGTGCCGGCAGGGCGGTCTGTGCTCCAACCCGCGCCGCGCCTGCCTGCGAGATCGAACTCTAGCTCGCCGTGTCTTCTTCCCGTGTCATGGTGCCGTCACTGAAGCGCTGGCGGAGCTTTGGCGCGACTCGAAGGCCTGGTTCAAGACCCGTCAACCTGAAAACCAGACTGCTATCCGGCACGACGTATCAGCATGGGCGAGGATAACTATCGCGCGACCTGGATGCCGGGGGGCTGCCATGTCCCCGCACCCGCCGGCAGGATCGAAGGCGCTTCGGTCTTCGGCCAATACAGGCGCATCACGAGATAGATCTCGTCATCCGGCGCCGGAAGCCAATTGGACTCCTTGTCTGGACCGGGGCTGTCCTTTTGGAGGTACAGCGTCAGCGAGCCGTCCGCGCCCTTCTTCATCCCCTCCAACATCGGCGAGTTTATGAGGTAGCGATGGATCGGATTCTTGACCAGGAGCTGGCTCTTGCCGTCGTACATCGTAACGGACCAGAACGCATTTACCGGCGGCAGTTGGTCAGGCGCGAAAGTGATGGTGTAGTTATGCTTGCTGCCGTCGAGCGCTCCGCCGGCAGCGTCCGTTCGGGTGTAGGGGTACATCGCTTCCACGGCATCATTGCCCAGAAGACCGCCCTTCGCAGCCCCGGCGCGCATCACCCAATCGCCGTTGTAGAAGGCCTCGTCACCAAAGAACGAGCCGACATTCCAGCCGTTGATGCTCTTGTTTCCGCTGGCCAGCCATTTGTCGACTTTGTCGTTGCCCTGCTTCATGCCGACCAGGATTTCGGCTTTATGTTCGAGCGACAGATCTTTGAATTCGAAGGTCTTGCCCGGACCGATGCCGATCTTCGCCAGCTTTGCGCGAACAGCCTGATCCCTTGCCGTCTCGGGCACGAATTGCAGGGCTGCGTCGAGATATTCAAAGAAGTTGTCCTTGATCCCGGCCGTGGTGGCAGGAACGAACGCAATCTCCGGGGCGGCAGGCGGGGCGGGTTGATCCAGGAAGCCGGAAAGCGGCCGCGCCTTGTAGCCGGCCTGAATTTTCTCGACGTTCGGCATGTCGTCAGGGTTGAAGAGTTGCGTGCGGATAAGCGCGAGCGGGAATGGCGTTGTCGAGCGGAAGACCTGCTTGATCCCGGGGGGCGTTTCACCCTTCCAGTCGGGACCGACCACCAGATAGTCGCCCGCCTCTGATCCCGTGGCGCGCGTTCCGATATAGCCAAAATTGTAGGTGTTGCCGTCGATCAGCTGGACCGCGTAGTAGCGTTCCTTTTCGATCGCCGGCACCGAAATGACCATTGGCTCAGCGCGCAAATCCAGCCAGATGAACGAGTAGGGCGTGTCGCTGTTCGGCGTGATGACGGCCGTATCCGCCGGAGTGGCGACATGGTGCAGGCTGTTTATCTCGTTGAACGGCGCCTTGAACTGCCCCGAGTTCTTGTCGACAGCAAACTCTTGCATGACAGCATAGATCATCACGAGCGGCAGGCCGAAGGTGAAGCCTTCCTCGGCAATGTCCTTGGCCTCCAGCAGGCTGGGCCATTCCGCCTTGTTCTTTGCAATGGCGGGGGCGAACTTCGCCGTCGTTGCAACGATGGCAGCCATCGCAGCAGAGCGAAGGAGATCCCGTTTCGTCAGCATAAGCATCTGAATTACTTCCTTCTTGAACTTGCGAAGAGACAATTATCGCGGGCAAACGTCCCAAAAACCGCTCGTCCGGTTGGGCGTCGTATAGTACCAGCAGTATCCGGGCTTAGGCGGGGTGCCGGCGACAGCAACGGCTGTGGCACCAGCAATGAAACCGATGGCTGCCCCTGCGGCAATCGCGCCACCGGGGCGCCAATAGCGGTGCGGATTCACAACAACGACGCCGCGCGGGCGGTATCCCGGAACGCCATAGCCTGGCCTGACCGCACCGGCTGCGCATCCGCGTGGGCCACATCCGGCTGCCGCGCAGCCTCGGGGTCCACAGGCGGCTCCGCCAGACCGATAGGCCTGAGCCGGTGTGCTCGAGAGCAATGGCATGGCCAGCACAGCTGCAACCCCCGCCGAAAGGAGCGATAACTTAAGCATCTTTAGCACAGAAATTGCCTTCTACTATTAATCGAGTTGAAGCGCTCGAGTTCGACTTGCTGAGTGAGAAGCGTCGCGGGAGCCAGTTCAGCGGTTGCAGCCGGATGCGCACTCACTTTTTGGGGAACAGGAACTGCAATTGCGCGCGGATCTGCCATTGCGGACCGACATCGTCGGGCGCGATGACATTGTAGTAAGCGCCGACCTGCGCATTGATGGGTTGCTTGCCGAGCCGGAAGACACGGCCGAACGCCCCGCCGATCGGCAGGGTCCAGCGATTGTCGTTCTCGGCCATCCAGTTCGCCGTGACGAGCGGGGATGACGAAGCGTACCAACCGTCCTTGAAGTTGTAGTTCACGAACGGCTGGAGCGTCATCTGGTTGACGTCCTTCCGACTAGAATCGCCGGCGATCGACCAGATATTGTTGACCAGGGCGCCGTAGACCCACGGTCCGTCCATGATGAGACCGACGGCCGAGGGGCCAGCGCCCCACTTTCCGGATCCGAGGTCGTCGTCGGTGGCTGTCGGCAGCAGGACGGCCGGTCCAACGCCCCAGATGAACTTGCCCGAGTGAGCGGGCGACAGAAACGCGCTGACTGTCGTGTCGCCCAGGCCGAAGATTCGGTTGCTATCCGGATAGAGTTGCGGCTGGGAAATGACGGGGACGATCGTTCTGGTTATCAGATTCCAATCCGGTGAGAGACTAATCGGAATAACCGGCTGTATATTGATGACTTCCTGTGTCTCACTGTAGGGGCCGTAGCCGGGGTTTGTATTAAACTGAAATGGCAAACTGATCATGTCAGCGACTGGATTCTGAGCCGCCTTGGCAAGTTCTTCGGTGCTTGTCGATTTATCTTCGGCGAAGGATTTACCGGGAAACGACAAAACCGCGATCAGCGCCAACGCGAGTAGAGACCGATTGGTCCGCATCGGTGTGCATTTCCCACCGGCTCTAAATCTAGCGTCGGGCCATGCGAACTCAGCGGCATCCGTAGCAGACAGGGTGGAAACTGCTTGAATCCGGCCATGGGGGCGATTGACTAGCATGAACGTCGTCATCACAGTCACGGTCGAAACGCCCCCCCGGCAATATTCGAAGTTGTGCCGGCAGCCAAAGAGCATCTCTTTGGCTTGGCGCACGTCTACTAAAAAGCGGCATGTCGACTTCGAGACCACTCATTTTGCGCCATCGTCGCGCTTTTTAGGGAAATAGCGGGCATGGCCGAGATCCCGGTTATCTCCAGTCACATCCTGCACGGCATCCCGGATTTCGTGCGTCGGGAAGTCGGGGCGAAAGCACTGTTGCATGCCAATCGCGCCGCCGGCTTCGATCTTGAGCTGGTCGAGGGCCGGAATTGCTTTATCCCCCACGCGGCGGTTCTCGGCTTTGTCAATGCCGCGGCACGAGTGGCGGGCGAGCAAAATCTTGGAGTCTTGATGGCTCCACAGATGGACGCCGCCAACTATGGTAGTTACGGGCACTATGTGATCGGCGCCGACACGCTCGGCGAATCCATCGGGCGCGCCATCTCGGCCCTCCGTTTTCACAGCACGGCTGACCGAATGGCCATCGACATCATCGGGGACGAAGTGCGCTACGGCTACCGCTTCGCCTTGGCCGGTCGCGACGGCTACGATATGATCGCCAGCGCGGCGGCCGGCGTTCTGCTGAGCGTCTTCAGGGCTTACCTGCCCCTTGACTGGAGGCCGTTGCGAATCGAGCTGGACATCAGCAAGCCATGCCGGGCCGGGCTGCTGGAAGACGTCTTCCAATGCCCGGTTCATTTCAACGCTTCGGCGGTGACCATCGTCACGGAAAGCCGATATTTATCCGTTGGCCGGCGGCACGTGCCATCGCCGATTGTCACCATCGAAGATGTGGAGCGAGATCGGCAGGGTGGGGCGCCGCGCGATTTGCTCGACGTCGTCCTGGAGCAAATTCGTGCCCAGGTTCTCGCCGGCAGCGTGTCCATCGATAGCGCGGCCCAATCCATGGACACGAGCGTGCGAACCCTGCAACGCGAGCTGAATCGGGTTGGCGCCGATTTTCGCAGCCTGGCGAACGCGATGCGGTATCAGCGCGCGATTGAGCTGCTACGCCACACCAACGGATCGATCACCCGTGTCTCGGCGGAGATGGGGTATTCTTCTCCCGCCAATTTCGCGCGCGCCTTTCGAAAGGCGGACGGACGTGCACCGCGAGATTTTCGTTCCAAGCCATACTAGGCAGCATGCGGCCATTCGGATTGGCAATATCAGTCGCCGACGATCGCCTTTTCTCGCAGCCCGATGCAGCTCGAACCAAAAAGTGCTTCCGGCTGCGGCTTGGCCTCTCTATCTGCACCCGAGACCAAGCCTGATTGGGCTCGTCTCGTCGGCAACATCATTCCCAAGGCGCTGCCGCTCGGCTGGTCGACGGCGCGCGACCTCGGCCTCGACGGCAATGCCCGCTACTGCCTGCTCGCCGGCGATATCGGCAACGACTACCCCCTCGTCGTCGGCAAGAGTTATGACAAAATTGAGACCGTCGGGGTCACTACAGCGGGTATCTTCGTATGGGCGACCTTCATCGTTTTGCTCGCCGCCATCGCGCTGGATCCTGGCAGTGCGCCTGCAGCGGCGGATGGAAGCGATCGCTGACACGTTGGCCCGGATCTCGGAGGGCGAGCTCGACGCCCGCATTCCGCTGCTCGGCGACGGCGACGACATCGACGTGCTCTCCGTCCGAATCAACGCAACGCTCGGCCGGCTGTCCAGCCTCTTCGAGGGCATGAAGCAGGATACAGCCGACATCGCGCATGATTTGAAGTGCCGTTGAACCGGCTCAAGCTGACGATCCGGAGGGCGCTTGGGAAACAGGAGACGGGCGAGCTCGCGGCGGCAACTGGAAGAGGCCGACGCCCAGAGCGACCGGATCAATGCTACCTTCGACGCCCGGCTGCGCATCGCCCTGATCGAGGCCGGTGCGCGCAAGGTCCGCTTCGCGTCGATCCAGCGGAATGGTTTCCGCTGCCACTTCGGCATTCTCTTCTTTGGCAAATGCCACCCTTAGTGGGGCGGATCTCCCGTCAAATACTGTCCAAAGTCGAATAGCCGACAGCGTAAAATAATGTTGCAACGAATTGGCGGCTGGCGCGAGGTTTTGCTGGTTCGCAGTCGGTTCAATGCCCGACATGAGGCGCGTTGCAGGCTATTGCGGAATGGCTGAATTTTGGCCGTTTCGCCCTGAATGCGGACTGTCAGCTTCCGGCCCCAATCCGGACGATAGGCGTGATGGCATATCGCCCGAACCAACTCATAGCAGTTCACCACTTTCTCGTGAGCTAATGGAGCGGCCCCTGGCGGCCAGTGCCGGCGCTATTGAGACGCTTATGCGTGGCGCGCCGCGCACCGGCGCTGTCCATCATGCATTCCGGCACGACATTTCTGGCGGCAAAAGGCCGAGCGCTATAGCTCGACGCGGAAACGATAACGGTCGGCGCGATAGGTCACGACAGCGAACTCGACCGGCAGGCCAGCGGTTGACTTCGCGATTCTCGTCACCACCAGCACAGCGGACGCCAGCTCGACATCCAGGAGTTGCGCGATTTCCTGGCTGGCCAGATTGGCCTCGATGAATTCGACACCGCCGGAAATCTCGATGCCCAGATTCTCGCGCAGCCAGGCATAGAGCGAGCCGCCAGCCAGCAGCGCCTCGGTTGGCGGCGCCATCGCGCCGAACACGTCGGGCCGGATCCACGACACCGAATAGCCCATCAACCGGTCATTGGCGCGCAGCAGGCGATCCGACCGGAACGGCTTGTCGGATGACGCCAGGCCCAGCGCCTGTGCCGCCTCGCCGCTGGCCTGGCTCCAGCCGGCCGACAGCACCTCGAAGGACGGCTTCAGGCCACGCAGCTGCATGTCCTCGGTGAAGCCACGGATCTGGTTGACGGGCTGGTCGACGCGGCCACCCAGAACGATCGAGCCGACGCCGGAGCGACGGGTGATCAAGCCCTCCTGGACAAGCTTGTTCAGCGCGGCGCGCGCGGTCGTGCGACTGACCTCGAAGACTTCGTTGAGGTGGGCCTCGGTGGGCATGGCGTCGCCGGCCTGGAATTCACCCTCGACGATCGATTGCCGAAGGATACCGGCGATCTGAAACCATTTCGGCGCGCCCTCATCCGAAAGCCGTGCTGCGTTCCAGCTCATCGTGCCCCTGATAATGTAATGACAATTGTCAGATCTACCATTTCGGCATCGATGCCCGCAAGGGCTGGGGGACCCGGCGCTCTGGAATCGCGCGGGCTGGGATCTACACGGAAACGCAGGGTGTCGCTCATGCAGGTCATAATGGCTAGTTTATAGGCCGAATTATATCCAGCTATCTTTTTGCGCAAATCGGGCTTGCCAAATGTAATTACATTACTACAAATATGTCATCACACGGAGACCCATCCCTTGGCGCAAACTCTCTTTGTCGGTGACATCAGCCTGGATCTGAGCCTGCTGGCGCCCCATATGCCCGCGCCGGACGAGAAGGTGCATTGCACCGGGTCGACCGAGGGAATTGGTGGGGTCGTCACCAATACGGCGGTCGCCTTCGGCCGCGCCGGCGGCGACGCCGTCCTCTTCACGCCGCTCGGTACCGACCACGCCTCCGGCCAGATGCACCGGGATGCGCACTCCCTGCCACTGGAGTTCCGGCCGGCCATCGTCCGCGGCGGGCTCTGCCGGGTTGTGACGGTTATCGAGCCGCACGGCGAAAAGCGGCTGCTGCTCTATCCCGGTGTCACGATCTATCCTGAACTCGAAGCGATCGAGGCGGCTTCCCTCGACGGCATCACCCATGTGCATACCGCCTGTTTCGGACCGGGCGCGGCGCGCCTGATCGAACGGGCGCGCGGTCTCGCCCTCTCCTGGTCGATTGATCTGGAGCCGGCCACGTTTCCAGCCGGCATCGACTCGCTCGCGGACGTGCTGGACGGCGCGACATTCGTATTCATCAACGACCGGGCAGCGAACAGCCTTGGCGACGACCCGGTCGGCAGGCTGCGCGCCCTTGGCGTCGGCGCCGTGGTGCGGACGCGCGGCCCGCTCGGAGCCGAACTTCACGACGGCGATGGCGTGCTGAGCGCCACCCCACCAACGGCCCTGGACATTGTCGACACGACCGGCGCCGGCGACTGCCTGGCCGGCTGGTTTCTCGCCGGCGTGGCAGCCGGCTGGCCGATGGACCGTGTCCTCGCCAGGGCGGTCACCGCCGCCGCCATCGCCTGCACGCGGGTCGGAGCCCAGACGGCGTACCCGACCCTCCCCGAAATCGAAACATACGAAGAAACGAAGAGGTAGGATGTCTCCCCCGATCGTAATGCCGGCCAAGCCGAGCGCGCTGAAGGCGCATTTCTCCAAGTCGAAGCCGATCATCGGCGTTGTCCATCTGCGCTCGCTTCCCGGCGCGCCGCGCTATGAGGGCGAGCCGATGCGCGAGATCATCGCAGCGGCGATCAGGGATGTGCATACGCTCGTCGATGGCGGCATCGACGGCATCATGATCGAGAACGCGAGCGACATGCCGTTCTCGCGGCCGGAGCATATCGGCTTCGAGACCGTCGCCGCGCTATCGGCGATCTGCCAGGAGGTCCGCAACGCCGTCAGCAACCCGATCGGCATCACCTGCGTGGCGAACGGCGCCATCGCCGGCCTCGCCGTCGCAAAGGCGGTCGGCGCGCGCTGGGTTCGCGTCAACCAGTGGGTCAATGCCTATGTCGCCAATGAGGGCTTCCTCAACGGCCCGGCGGCCGAGGCGCTGCGCTACCGCGCCCAGATCGGCGCCAAGGACGTCTCCATCTTCGCCGACGTGCATGTGAAGTTCGGCGCGCACGCCATCACCGCCGATCGCTCGATCACCGAGCAGGCGACCGATGCCGAATGGTTCGACGCCGACGTGCTGATCGCGACCGGCACGCGTACGGGCTCGCCGACCCAGCCCGAAGAAGTCGGCGAAGTCCGCGCCGGCACCAACCTGCCCGTGATCGTCGGCTCCGGCCTTTCGCCCGAACAGGTGCCTTCGCTGATGGCCGTCGCCGACGGCGCGATCGTCGGCCAGTGGCTCAAGGTCGACTCGCGCTGGTGGAACCCGGTCGATCCGAGGCGCGTCGAGCGGCTGATGAACGCGGTCGAAAAGGCACGCACATGACCAGCCTCACCGGAGATACGGACGTCTTCTCCACGGCCTCTTCCGGCGCGTCGCCGAAGGCTTCGGTGATGTTCGTCGCCACGCGGCAGGATGACCTGCCCGGCATCTATGGCGAGGCGCATCGCCGCGCCATTCTCGCCGTTCTCGATGAACTCGCCGCCGAAGGATGGACGCTGTCGCTGCGCCGGGTTTTCGATCCGGAAGCTCCGAACGCACCACGCGCACTGGCAACGGGCTTCACCCACTCGCACGACATCGCCGGCGTCTTCGAGGCGCCCGATCTCGAAAGCGCGCTTGCCGGAACGGTTCGGCTGGAAAAAGCCGGCTGGGCCCGCGCTTTCCGCACGGAGTGGCTAATGGGGGTAAAAGAGTTCGCGCCCGTTATGGGCAAGGGCGCGCTCACCGACCATGGCTGGTCGTTCCTCGCCTTATGGGAGTGGAACGACCAATGGTGCGAGGCGACGCCAGCCGAGCGGACCGAATACGACTTCGAGTGCGATATCGCCTTCAAGGGCGATCTGGCCCTCGGCGTCAACATCGCCGGCCGCCACCGCCTGGACTGGTCGCATGGCTGGCACCATCTCGGCGCCTGGGAGATCGACGGCCCCGATACGGCCGATGCCGCCATTCGCGGCCATGAAGAAGTAGCCGATTTCAAGTTCACCACATCGCGTCACATCGTGGGCCGGCTCGAGCCGCTCGCGGAGCTCATTGCGCCGAGGCACGCCTGACATGACTCAATCCGTCTGGATCCACTATTCCCGCCCGCGCCCGCACTGGTACCTCCTCGACGAGGCGCAGAAGCTTACCCTTACCGAGGCCTGGCAGGCCGTTCGCGACAAGGCCAGCGCCGGCGGCGCCCAGTATAATGGCCGCTTCCACATCCGCGGCCAGCACGACTTCCAGGAAGTCGAGATCTGGAAGTTCGCCTCGACGACCGAAGCATTCGAGCATTGGCAGGCGCTATGCGCCGCCCGCTACAACGAGTTCTTCGCGTTCTCCAACAATATCGGCCTGGAAACGGGCACATGAGCGAGCCGCTGCTCGAGGCGACAGGCATCCGGCGCACATTCGGCCATGTGCAGGCGCTGAAAGGCGCCGACTTCCGGGTCATGCCAGGCGAGATTGTCGCCCTGATCGGCGACAATGGCGCGGGCAAATCAACCCTGGTCAAGATCCTGTCGGGCGCGGACCGCCCGACCGGGGGCACGTTGCGGGTCGAGGGACGGGAGGTCAGCTTCACCTCTCCGCTCGACGCCCAGGATTGCGGCATCGCAACCGTTTATCAGGATCTGGCGCTCGCGCCGGATCTGACGCCTGCCGACAATCTGTTTCTCGGACGCGAATTGGTGCGCAAGGACTGGCTCGGTAGGTTCGGCTTCCTCGACCGACGCGAGATGCAGCGTCAGGCGATCGAGCAATTCGCCAAGCTCGGCGTGCAGTTGCGGTCGCAGCGCGTCTCGATCGCATCGCTTTCGGGCGGCCAGCGCCAGTCCGTCGCCATCGCCCGCGCCGCGATGTGGGCAAGCAAGCTGGTCATCCTCGATGAACCGACGGCAGCGCTTGGCGTCGTCCAGACGGCGCGCGTGCTGGATCTCTGCAAGCGCGTCCGCGACGCCGGCACCTCGGTGATTTTGATCAGCCACAACATGCCCCAGGTCCTCGAAGTGGCGGATCGCATCCAGGTCCTGCGCCTCGGTCAGACCGTCGCCGATCTGAAGGCCTCGGAGACCAGCGTCAACGACCTGGTCCGCGAAATGACCAGCGGACAAGCCAAGGAGATGGCAGCATGAGCAACGACCTTGCCATTGCACCCGTAGAGACCACCGAAGAGCGTTTGCTGCGCCTCGTCGCCAGCTGCTGGATTTTTCTCCTGCTCGTCGCGCTGATCACGATCTTCTTGGTGCTGCGTCCGGCCCAGTTCGGCTCGGGCTACAACATCCAGCAACTCTCGATCAATGCCGCCATCCTGCTCGTCCTCGCTGTCGGGCAGACCTACGTCATCATCACCGGTGGCATCGACCTGTCAGTCGGCTCTGTGCTGGTATTTGCCTCCGTCGTCTCGGCGAAGCTGATGCTTCTGCTTTCCGGCGCGGATGGCACCACTTACGGCACGACCAGCGCCGGTTGGGACATCATCGCCATCGGCATCCTGGCTTCGATGGCGGTCGGAGCCTTGTGGGGTGCGCTCAACGGCTTCCTGATCGCGGTCGCCAAGATCCCGGCGCTGATCGTCACGCTCGGCAGCATGGGCATGGCGCTAGGTGGCGCGCAGATTCTGTCGGGCGGCGTCGATGTCCGCGCCATGCCGGAAATGCTGGTCAATTATATCGGCTCCGGCCGCGTGCTCGGCATCCCGGCGCTGGTGGTCATCGCCGCCGTCACCGTGGTGCTGGCCGGGATCGTGCTTCATCTCACCCGCTTCGGCATGCATGTGTTCGCCGTCGGATCGAACACAGAAGCCAGCCGACGCAGCGGCATTCCCACCACGGCCCGGCTGATCCAGGTCTATGTGATCTCCGGGTTGATGGCGGGCATCGCCGCCGTCATGGCGAATGCCCGCTTCTCCACCACCACCATCAACGGCCACGCGATGGACAGCCTCGCGACCATCTCGGCCGTCGTGCTGGGCGGGACCAGCCTGTTCGGTGGTGTCGGCAGCGTTTTCGGCACCGTGGTCGGGGTCTTCATCCCGATCATTCTTCTCAATGGTTTCGTCATCCTGGGCATTCCGCCGTTCTGGCAGACCGTCGCCATGGGTGCCGTCCTGATCCTCGCCGTCTGGATAGACAAACTCAAGCGACGGCTTCGCAAACGGAGCTAGTGCCAAGCACAGCGCCGCAATATCCAAAAAAGGGGAACTAGAAGATGACCAAATCCATCGTTACCGCGGCTATGGCCCTCGCCATGGCATCGTTGGGCGCATCCAGCGCCTTTGCCCAGGACAAGGGCACTGTCGCTCTTGTGCTCGGCTCCAGCGGCAGCCCGTTTTATCAGGCCATGCAGTGCGGCGCGCAGGCCCGTGCGAAGGAACTTGGCCTCACGCTTACCGTTTCGGCCGCCGACCAGTTTGCCGCCGACGCGCAGATCCCCGTCGTCAACGCCGTCACCGCAGGCGGCCCCAATGTCGCGGCGATCGTGCCGACCGACATGCAGGCGCTGATCCCACCCATGCGCGAACTGGCCGAGCGCGGCACTAAGGTGATCACGGTCGACCAGACCATCGCCGACCCGTCAATCCTCAAGACCCAGGTCCTGACTGACAACAAGGCCGGCGGCGGCATGGCGGCGGACGCGCTGGCCAAGCTGATCGACGGCAAGGGCAAGGTGCTCGTTATCACCCAACCGCCGGGCTCGCTAGCCCAGGACGCCCGCGAGGCCGGCTTCGCGGAGACGTTGAAGGCCAAGTACCCGGACATCCAGTATCTCGGTCCGCAGTACCAGTCGAACGACCCGCAGCGCGCCGCCGAGATCATCACCTCGACGCTGTCTGCCCACCCGGACCTCGCCGGCGTGTTCTCGACCAACGACCAAGGCGCGATCGGCGCGATTACCGGCTTGCGCCAGGCCGGGGCGGTCGGCAAGGTCAAGATGGTTGCCTATGACGCCGCCAGCGCCGAAGTCGCCGCACTCAAGAACGGCGAACTGCAGGGCCTGATCGCCCAGAGCCCGAGCCAGCAGGGCGCGGTCGCCATGGACATCGCTGCCAAGCTGATCGCCGGAGAGGCCGTCGAGCCGGTCACCATGGCCGAGATTGTCGCCATCAGCGCCGACCAACCGGAACTTGCCGACAAGTACGAATACGTCGCTGGCTGCATGTGATTGGCTACGTGGCCGCCTGGATTTGGGCGGCCACGGTGCTTTCTCTATGACCTTGTCTCGACAGCCTGGCGCATGCGCGGCCACGATTGCTGGCTGAGGCGGGAGAGTGGGCCGCGCGTGCCCCAATATCCAGACACACGCTGCA
Source organism: Kaistia sp. UC242_56 (assembly GCF_044452255.1). Lineage (NCBI taxonomy): Bacteria > Pseudomonadati > Pseudomonadota > Alphaproteobacteria > Hyphomicrobiales > Kaistiaceae > Kaistia > Kaistia sp. UC242_56. The sequence goes on along the minus strand of NZ_JBIOAN010000002.1, from coordinate 746,786 downwards.
GCAGTGATGATCGAGCCACAAGAGTTCAGCCTTCCATCGGGCCGGCCTTCGAATGCGTTAAACGATAGCGCGGCGCGTATCGGGGTGCGGCTGAGAGAGCACGCTTCTGATGCTCTGCAGCGCTGTTTCCAACACCTCACGATCTGGCGCAGCACCTAATGAAATGCGGACGGCTTCCGAGGATGGCGACGTGACCGAAAAACTGGAACCGGCGACGATCAGTACACCGCGATGCTCCAGCTGACGGACAAAATCGACGGCCCGCCAGGGTTTGGGGAGCGACGTCCAGAGATGGGGAGCGGAGGGATTGGCTGCCAATCTCATTCCGGAGAGGATCGACGCGGCGAGTTCTTGCCGGCCGACGTTCTCGGCGCCGATGGCGGCTGACATTTCCCGCAGGAAGCCGGAACGGATCCACCGCGTGGCGATGCCGGCCAGCAATGGCGACGCCATCATCGTCATGGCTTGCAGCGTCGCCGCCAATTCCTGCGCCCGTTTGGGCGAGGGCGCTGCGACATAGCCAAAACGCAGGGCCGGCGTCAGGCATTTCGATAAGGTCGCGATATGCCAGGTGATGTTCCGGACCAAGGGAAGCGATCGCCGTGGGTGGCGTATCGAGCAAAGCGCCGTAGGGATCATCCTCGATAATCGAAACCGCGTGCTTGCGGGCGATCCGGACGATCTCCTGCCGGCGTAGCTCAGAGAGACTCGCCGTCGTCGGATTGTCAGCAGTCGGGGTTATGTACAACGCGTCGAGCGACTGAAGCCGGCAGGCGTCCTCGAACGCGGCCGGCAGGATGCCCTCGCCATCCATCGCCAGCGGAACGAGCACGAGGTCCTGCTGGACGGCGACCGTGTGAATTCCCGGATAGCAGAACTCTCCAACTGCCACATGTCTGGAGGCGCGACACAGCAAATGGCAAATGGCGAACAGGGCGCTCTGGGCCCCTGAGGCCAGAATCACGCGGTCCGGCGCGCAGCCGTCGACGCGCTGACTGAGCCACGTCGCCCCTGCTGAGCGATTGGTCCAACTGCCGCCCGTTTCCTGATAATCGAGCAGGGATTCGTCGCTGCCGGACAACGCCTGGCCGATATCCCGCGCCAGAACGCGCTGGAAATCCTGCGGCTTTGGCGGGCTATTCTTGCTGAGATCGATCGCCCCTGCCGCAACACCCGCGAGAGTGCTGGCGGGACGGGGCTCGCCCGCGACGAAAGATCCCCTCCCCGTCGTGGCGTCGATGATCCCCTCTTCGCGCGCGCGGCTATAGGCTTTGGTGACGGTGGTAAGGTCCACCCCCAGCGCGGCGGCGACCGCGCGCTGCGGCGGCAGACGATCGCCGGGCCGCAGCCGGCCGCTGGCGATATCAGCAACAAGGGCGTCGAAGATGCCCTGATGCTTGGACGGCGAGGCTTCTTCCAGCCTCGGGCTCCATCGGGGACTGCCAGGACCGATCGACGGGGAACGTCCCATGTGCATCTCCGCGACACGCGTTTGTATGGCGTTGCAGATATCCCGCGTTCGCGCCTGTCACAAGCTACAGGCCTACCGATCCGAATGGGAAGTAATTCCATTCCGCCCTTCGACGGAATTGTGGGGCGAAAAGTCGCCACTTTGCCATACATTTGAAACATACATTCTTCCGATATTTCGTACTATTTGTATGGTTGTGTGACCCAAATGATGGCGGTGTGGAGCATACCAGCATGATAAGATCGGCTCTCGTCGGCGCAGCGCTTCTGCTCGCCTCTCTCTCCGGCGCATCCGCCGGCCTTCTCGACGACGTCAAGGCGGGCAAGACGGTCCGCGTCGGCTTTGCCGAGCAGGAACCCTTCATCGTCACCGGGCCGAACGGCAAGCTGACCGGCTATGAGGTGGACCTGCTGAACGCCGTCCTCGCCAAGATCGGCAAGGTCGAGCTCGAAGCCGTGCCGACCCAGTTCGGCGCCCTGATCCCCGGCCTGCAGGCGCGCCGGTTCGACATCATCGCCTCCGACCTCTACATCCGCCCCGACCGCTGCAAGCTGGTCGCCTTCGCCGAGCCGACGCATTTCGTCAATGACGGGATCATCGTGGCCGCGGGCAACCCGAAGGGCATTCACAGCTACGCCGACATCGCCAAGGATCCGGCGATCAAGCTCGGCTACCTGACCGGCGGCGGCCCGATCGCCGACCACGCGCTGGCCGCCGGCGTCTCCAAGGACCAGCTTGTCACCCTGCCGGACGTCGCCTCGCTGCTCGCGGCGGTGAAGACCAAGCGCATCGACGCCTTCCTCAATACCGGCGTCACCGTCCAGTCGACGATCAAGACCGCCAATGATCCCGCCGTTGAGCGCGCGATCCCGTTCGAGCAGGCGATTATCGACGGCAGGCCGGCGATCGGCATCGGCAGCTACGCCTTCCGCCTCGAAGACCAGCCCTTCGTCGACGAATTCAACAAGCACCTCGCCGTGATCCTGACCTCGGGCGAGGCCGCCAAGATCGGCGAGCCCTACGGCTTCACAGCGGCCGACATTCCCGACGGCACGGTCAAGCTCGCCGAACTCTGCAAATAACCTTCCCTGACCGGGGCGCGCGTCCGAAGATGCGCGTCCCGTTTTCGAGTTCGGTTTGATGGCCCTGATCTGGGAATACCGCTTCGATTTTCTGGCCGGCGTCTGGTGGACCGTCACATTGTCGGTCCTTTCGGCGTTGCTCGCTTTGGTTCTGGCAATCGTCGCCGGCGTGGCGCGATCGTCGAAGCTGCGCGTGCTCCGCATCGCCTCCGGCGTCTATGTCGAGTTCTTCCGCGGCACCTCGGCGCTGGTCCAGCTGTTCTGGCTGTTCTACGTCCTGCCCTATCTCGGCATCGACCTGACGCCGCTGCAATGCGCGACGCTTGGCCTCGGGCTCTGCTTCGGCGCCTATGGCGCGGAGGTGGTGCGAAGCTGCATCCAGGCCGTGCCGCAGGGCCAGTTGGACGCCGCCGCCGCGCTCAACTTCAGCTATTTCCAGACGCTGCGCATCGTCGTGCTGCCGGAAGCGCTGATCATGATGATGCCGCTGTTCAGCAATCTGCTGATCGAGCTGATCAAGGCGACCTCGCTGGTCTCGCTGATCACCATTCCCGACCTGACCTTCCAGGCGAAATCGATCATCACCAAGACCTACAGCTCCGGCAACGTGCTGCTGGTGACGCTGGCGATCTACCTCGTCATTTCGCTGATCGCGGCGAGCTTCATGCGCCGGATGGAAAAGGGGCTGTCGCGCGGCCGCCAGACGGGTCAGCCGGCATGACGGAGATCTTCTCCTGGCCGTTCGCGGCCGAGATCCTGCCGGCGCTGCTGCGCGGCGCGGTCGTCACCTTCATCGCGACGATCGGCGGCTTTTTCGCCTCGCTGGTCATCGGCGCCGTGCTGCTGGCGCTTGGCCGCTCGAGGCAAACCGCCCTCGCCTGGCTCGGGCGCGGGCTGGTCGAACTGCTGCGGTCGACGCCGCTGCTGATCCAGGTCTATGTCCTATTCTTCGTGTTGCCGGATGCCGGCATCGTGCTGGAGCCGGTAACCACCGGCATCCTGGCGCTCGGCCTCTATCACGGCGCCTATGTCGCGGAAGCCTACCGCGCCGGGCTCGACAGCATCCCACGCGGCCAGTGGGACGCGATCGAAAGCCTGCGCTTCTCGCGGTTCGCCGCCTATCGCTACCTCATCCTGCCGCAGGCGATCGCGCCGCTGGTTCCCTCGCTCGGCAACACCTTCATCACCATGCTCAAGGATACCCCGATCCTGGCCGCGATCACCGTCCCGGAACTGATGTTCGCCGCCAATGACGCCGGCTCGCAAAGCTTCCGCTATGTCGAGCCGATGACCATGGCAGCAATCGCCTATCTCGTCATGAGCCTGATCGCGGCGTTTGCCGTGTTCCTGCTGCGCGAGCGCCTCGGAGCCCGCTACGCATGAGCGACATGATCACCTTCGACAAAGTGGACAAGCGTTTCGGCCAGACCGTCGTGCTGGACCAGTTCGACTTTCGCGTCGCGCGCGGCGAGAAGGTCGCGATCATCGGCCCGAGCGGCTCCGGCAAGTCGACGCTGCTGCGCATCATCATGGCGCTGCAGGATATCGACGAGGGCAAAGTGAGCCTCGACGGCCGGCCGCTCTGGGACGCGGCGGGCGGCAAGCACCGCATCAAGCCGACGCGAAAGCACCTGCGCGACATGCGCTCGCTGGTCGGCATGGTGTTCCAGAACTTCAACCTGTTTCCCAACCTGACCGCGCTCGGCAATGTCGCCGCCGCGCCGCGCCACGTGCTGGGCCTGTCGCAGGTCGAGGCCGAGGCGCGCGCGACTGCGCTGCTGGCGCAGGTCGGGCTTTCCGACAAGCTGCAGAACTATCCGGCGACGCTTTCCGGCGGCCAGCAGCAGCGGGTCGCCATCGCCCGCGCCATGGCGCTGGAGCCGAAGATCATGCTGTTCGACGAGGCCACCTCGGCGCTCGATCCCGAACGCGTCGGCGAGGTTCTGGAAGTGATGCGGGCGCTGGCGCATGAGCGCGACCTGACGATCGTCGTCGTCACGCACCAGATCGGCGTCGCCCGCGCGATTGCCGACCGGATCTGCTTCATGGAAGGTGGCCGGATCCTGGAAGACGGGACACCGCAGCAAATCCTCAACGAGCCGCGAAACGAGCGCACCCGCGCGTTCCTGCGCGCCGTCCATTTGAGCTGAGAGCGAGATCATGACGCAGACCCTGGCCGGCGACTTTCGCCACAACGTCGCGCAGCAACTGGCGCGGATCGACGCGCACCCCGAAGACGCCAGGCTGGCCATTCTCCGTCGACGCGATGAAGCCGCGCTGCGGGAAGCGGCGGCCTGGGATACGCTGGCGGCATCCCCGTCCGCCCGACCGGCGCTTTATGGACTGACCGTCGCGGCAAAGGCCTGCTTCGATGTTGCCGGCTGGCCGACGACCGCCGGGGCGAAGCTTCTCCGGGACGCGCTGCCGGTGAAGGATGACGCCGCGCTGGTGGCCAGGCTGCGGGCGAACGGCGCCGTCATCACCAGCCAGACCAACATGACCGAGTTCGCCTTCGGCGCGCTCGGGCTCAATCCGCATTTCGGCACGCCGCGCACCCCGCTCGATCCCTCGCGCGAGCGAATCGCCGGCGGCTCGACATCAGGCGGCGCCGTCGCCGTGGCGCTCGGTTTTGCCGATCTGGCGCTGGGCAGCGACACCAGCGGCTCGGTCCGCATCCCGGCCGCCTTTTGCGGCCTCGCCGCCTTCAAACCCAGCAAGGGGCGCTACCCGGATGAGGGGCTGCTGCTGCTGTCGTCAAGCTTCGACGTCCCGGGCTTTCTAGCCCGCGATATCCAGACATGCGCGCGCGTCGACGAGGCGATCACCGGCGAGACGGCGATCCAGCCCGCCGACCTGCGCGGCCGCCGCTTCCTGCTGCCGCCAAAATTCGCGCTCGATGCCGCCGATGAGGTGGTCACTGCCCGCTTCAACGACGCCGTGAAGGCGCTCGAACAGGCAGGCGCGGTAATCGTTGAGCGCGACTGGCCGGAGCTGGAGAGCTATGGCCGGATCGCCGTCGAGGGCGGTCTCATCGTCGCCGAGGCCTTCGCCTGGCACCAGCCTCATCTCGAGAGCCGCGCGGCGGACTATGATCCGCGTGTCGGCCCGCGCATCCAGCTTGGCAAGGAAGTTGCCGCCGTCGCCTATCTCCGCGCCCAGCAGGAGCTTGCGCGACTGGCAAAGGCCTATCACCGCGACCTCGAAGGCTTCGACGCGCTGCTGACGCCAACCGTTCCGATCCTGCCGCCGCGCGTCGACGACGTTTCGGACGACGAACATTACTACCCCGCCAACCGCCTGACCTTCCGGCTGACCGAGGTGGCTAATCGCATCGATGCGCCGAGCGTCAGTCTTCCCATCGCGCCGGACCAACCAATCGGGCTGATGCTGACAGGGCGGAACGGTCACGACAGCGCCCTGCTCGCCCTCGCCGCCTCGGCCGAGGCCGCTCTCGCTTCTTCCCATCGCTGAAACCGAACCACAGAAGGCAAGATCATGATCGTTCACGACGTCGAAGACCTGCGCAAGACCGACCGCCATGTCGTCACCGACAGCTGGCGAAGCACGCGGCTGATCGTGAAGGGCGACGGGCTCGGCTATTCCGTCCACCACACGGTCGTGCCGGAAGGCTCTGAAGTGCATTGCCACTACAAGGAGCATTACGAGACGAACTACTGCATCGCCGGCGCCGGCGAAGTCTTCGACGTCGCCACCGGCAAGACGCATCCGATCGCGGTCGGCACCGTCTATGCGCTCGACCAGCATGACGAGCACATCCTGCGGGCGCTGAAGGGCGATTTGCACCTCGTCTGCGTCTTCAACCCGCCCTTGGCTGGCACCGAGACCCACAATGCGCATGGCGGCTACGATCCCGCCTAGCGTCGTTGCCCAACGACAGGCCTTCGCCGTGCGCCCGCCCTCCCACCAGCGGAGGGCGGAGCTCGGTAGCTTGATCGGCAGTGGTCATTCCAAATAGCCGCTTCCGCTGTTGCTGTGACGTTGTCCGCAGCTGAACGAACGGTAGGTACTCGGAAAGAGAAGACAGGGCGCCGGACGACTAATGTAGGGTCGAGCCGAGTAGCAGCTATGGGCATGACCGCCGCCAAGACCTGACAGTCTGCTCCCGGCCCCGTTGCTGCCGGCCGGCGCACCCATCTACGCCCCGTCGCAGACTGTTGGCGCTACCGGAAGGCGGACATCTCTGCCATCTGGTATGACACGGCGACCTTAGTGCCAGGCGCGTTATCCACTCTGAACGACTGCGCATTGGCATTGTGGCTGGTGTGTGTGACGGGCAGGCAATTGAGAAGTCTCGCCAAGAGCAGGGTCTAGCGAAGACGCATTCCCCTTGGGCTTTCCGCTCTTGGCCAGCTAGGCCAAACGACTGCCGTCGCTCATGCGCCGGCCCCATTGTCACAGAGCGCTATCAGCTAGGTGGCTATGCCGTTGATAGGTTGAAGGGGCATGGGCAAGTCGAGCTCGCCCATGGCAGAACGCAACTCAATCTCGAGCTCTCGGCAAATCTGCGAAATCGGGACGTCGTTCGCGCCTCCCTCGAAGGGATTGGATGTGCTCTCGCCGACCTGGTCGAGCGACATATACATCCAGCCCAATAGCGTGCTGAATGGAATGGTCAACCAGATCGAGATCACACCCCACACGCCGCTCAGCCTGCTCATTTCCGCGAAGACCGGCGCTGCGCCGAAGGGCAGGAGCGTGCAGAAGATCGCCACGAACATCGTGCTGACAATGGCATATTGGCGCGGGTAGGGGCTGTTCTTGATCCGGTCGCAGCGGGCCTGCTGGTCATGCAAGTCCCGCAGCAGCTTGAGCAATTCGGTGTAGACTTGCGGCGCCAGGCCAGCATCGCGGAACAGCAGATTGATCTGGTGCCCTTGCTGGTTGAGCAATTGCAGGGGCGCTGCGAGCATGCCGCTTTTCAGGATCTTTGCCGCTTCATCGTGACCCAGCAATGCCGCCAGTTCGTCGGACAGAGACGTCGTGTCCTCGATGACGCGGTATCGTTCGCGAAACGCGGCATTAGATTTCCGGCCCATGGATTCCCAGGGCATCGGCCGGCGCAGGCAGAAGCGAAGTGCCGTCATCCAGGCGATATGACGATAGACTAGCGCGCGCTTGGTGGGCTCGTCTGTGAAATCGCAACAGAAGCGCGACAGCATGCGGCTGGTCGCCGAGATCTGGGCAAAGGCCTGAAGAGCCTCGCTACTGCGCGCCAGGACCTGTGAATTCTTGAAGCCGGCCATCAGCGACACCGTCGTGCCCAAAACGACGATGATCGGCCAGGGTACGGAAAAGCCCGCAATCGAGGGGATGCTGTAGGCCCCAATGGCACAGAGGCTTACCAGCACCATGAAGAGGATGCTGCCGCGCGACCACAGCGCAAATTCGATCGGCCTATAGGATCTTCCGACGTGCATGGGATGCCCCGAACTCAAGGTTGATGCATCCAAGACGAGACCCATGCGGACGGTGTGACATGCAGCGGGCAGAATCTTTTTCGACCCCCGTGTCACATCCGCCCCAGGCCATCTCGTCTTGCTCCTGAAGACGTCGCCAATCGCGGCACAGCGTCTCGAGCAAAGGGCAAGAACCATGAAGATCCTCGTCATCGGCGGCACCGGCCTCATCGGCTCCAAGACCGTGCGCATACTTCTCGACCGCGGCCATGAGGTTATCGCCGCCTCGCCCAGTTCGGGCGTCAATACGATCACCGGCGAGGGCCTGGCTGAGGCGATGATTGGTGTCGACGTGGTGCTCGACCTCGCCAATTCGCCGTCCTTCGAAGATGCCGCTGTACTCGAGTTCTTCCAGACCGCCGGGCCCAACCTGCTTGCCGCTGAAGCCGCCGCCAGCGTTCGCCATCACGTCGCGCTCTCGGTGGTCGGCACGCAGGATCTGTCCGAAAGCGGCTATTTCCGCGGCAAGCAGGCGCAGGAAGCCCTGATCAAGGCCTCGCCCATTCCCTATACGATCGTGCATTCCACGCAGTTCTATGAGTTCCTCGGCGGCATAGCCAAGTCGGCCGGCGCTGAAGGCACGATCACCCTCTCGACGGCCTTCATCCAGCCGATCGCCTCGCCCGACGTGGCCGCCGTCATGGCGGATGTCGCGCTCGCCGCCCCGCTCAACGGCACGCTCGAAATCGCCGGCCCCGAAAAAGTCCGCATGTCCGATCTGCTGGCCCAGTATCTGCGCGATATCGGCGATACCCGCGCCGTCATCGGCACGCCGGAAGCGCTCTATTTCGGAGCCCCTCTGAACGATGACACGCTGCTGCCGCGCGGCTCGGCCCGCCTCGGCACCGTCGGCTATGCCAACTGGCTCGCCAGCCAGCCCCCGCGTTGAGGAGAGCTCGATGAAGGCCAGACTGGACGATCACCTCGACAAAGCACCGGCCGCCATCAAGGCCATCATGGCGCTTGAAGCGGCCCTCAGGGCCAGTACTCTGGAAGCTACCCTCCTGGAACTGGTCAAGCTGCGCGCTTCCCAGATCAATGGTTGCGCCTATTGCATCCATCTGCACGCCACATCCCTGCGCAAGTCCGGTGAAAGCGAAATGCGACTCTACCTGCTGGACGCATGGCGCGAGGCGCCCCACTACACAGCGCGCGAACGCGCGGCCCTTGGCTGGACGGAGACCTTGACCCGGCTGTCGGAAACCGATGTCGACGAGGCCGAGTACGAAATCCTCGAAGCCGCCTTCACGCCGCAGGAACAGGTCAACCTGACCCTTGCCATCGGCGCCATCAATCTGTGGAACCGCCTGCAGGTCGGCTTTGCCGTGCCCCCTCCATTCCCCGAGGGCGGCTATGACGCCTGACCAGGCTTCGGACGTCTTCGAGACGCACCGGCGCCGGCTGGTCCGTCTCGGCTATCGGATGCTCGGCGGCCGCGCCGCCGCCGAGGACATCGTGCAGGATGCCTGGCTGCGCTGGTCCAATACGGATCAGTCCGCGGTCACCAATGTCGGCGCTTTTCTCGCCTGCATCGTCACCCGACTGTGCCTCGATGAAATGAAATCGGCTCGCGCGCGGCGCGAGCTCTATGTCGGCAGTTGGCTTCCCGAGCCGATCCTCGAACCGGACGAGCCCGGCATCGATACCGACGAACTGACCATGACGCTCATGCTCGCGCTTGAGCGCCTTTCGCCCTTGGAACGGGCCGCCTTCCTGCTGCACGATGTCTTTGGCCAACCGCTCGACGAGATCGCCACCACGCTGGGCCGTGACGCGCCCGCCGTGCGCCAGCTCGCCTCCCGCGCCCGAAAGCACGTGCAGGAGGCCCGCCCGCGCTTTCCCGTCGCCCGCGAGGATGGTGATCGCATCGCCCAGGCTTTCTTTTCCGCCGCTCACACCGGCGATGTCACCGCGCTGCGGGCACTTCTGGCCGATGACGTCGTCCTGCACTCCGATGGCGGCGGCAAGGTCTTCGCTTTCCTGCGCCCGATTGTCGGCATGGATCATGTGCTGCGCATGTATGGCGGGCTCCATCGCAAGCTCGGCCCCGACTGGACCCAGTTCATCCGACCGGCCTGGATCGACGGCCTGCCCGGCTATGTCAGCCGCGAACGCGGCGCGATCCTGCAGACCACCGCCTTCGCCATAGAGGGCGGCAAGATCACCGCCATCTACATGATGCGCAATCCGGACAAGCTCACCCATGTCGACGGCTGAGCGATCCCTCGCCAGACATTCAGTGACCCGCGCTATCAGCTTCGATGGCCGAGGAGCCGACCTTCTGTTCTTTTCGATAGCGTGACGGCGACGTTCCATAGATCCGGTGGAAGCTGGCGCCGAAGGCGCTGTCCGAGCGATAGCCGAGAGTTGCGCCGATGCTGGAGACCGGCTCGACGCCACGCCGCAGCTTGCCGGCCGCCAGGCGCATGCGCCAGCGTGTCAGATAGTCCAGCGGCGCGACGCCAACGCGCTGCTTGAACCGCGCGGCAAAGCTGGACCGCGATTGGCCGGCAAGGCGCGACAATTCGGTGAGCGTCCAGTTGCGTTCGGGTTCGGCATGTACCGCCTGCAGTACCGGGGCAATGTGACGGTCGGTCAAGCCGCTCAACCAGCCGGTATCATTGGCAGCCCGCTGCGCCAGATGGGCGCGTAGCACGTGGATGAAGGCCAGGCGCAGCAGGTCATTGCACATCAGTTGCGCTCCGGGCGCGCCGGAATCCCACTCGCGATCGAGCTGGTCGAGCAGCCAGGCGATCGGCGCAGCCGCGTCGCCCTTGATGACCAGAATGCGTGGCAGGGCATCGGACAGCACCACGCCATCGATCGTATCGAGCCGCACGCTGCCACCGAGGATGGCGAAGTCGTTGCCCTCGCCCAGTTGTGCCGCCACGCCCGAGCCGGAGAAGACATCCTGGGCCGCGACCATCGTCGCGTCCGGGGTGCTCGCCAGGTCAAAGGCACCATTGGTGACGACGAAACAGTCGCCGGCCTCCAGTTGCACAGGTGCTTGATCCGCCGTGAGCAGCCAGCAGCCACCATGGCGCACCACCTTGAACTTGATATTGGCCGGTGCCGCAAATCGAATGCCCCAATCGCCGCCCGCCTGAAGGCTGATCGAGCAGAGCGCAACCGCATTGATGGCATTGAGGATGGCCGACAGGGCATCACTGGGCATGATTTGGACGATCACGATAGTATCCCGGATTTGGCCGACTGGATTGTCTGGGTAGGTAGATCATATGCAGGGTCATTACCAGTGGAGATCAGCATGACACAGCTTCAACATCCCATCGGATCGCCGTTTTCCGCGGCCAGCACTGCCGCGGACATCGTCAGCGGAATTGACCTGTCCGGCAAGACGGCAATCGTCACCGGCGGCCATTCTGGCATCGGCCTCGAAACCGTGCGGGCACTGGCCGGGGCCGGTGCCCGGGTGATCGTTCCGGCGCGCGACCCCGATCGTGCCACCGCCGCCCTCGCTGGAATTTCCAATGTCGAGATCGACCGGCTCGACCTGGCGGATGCCGCCTCGGTTGCCGCCTTCGGCCAGCGCGTCGTCGAAAGCGGCCGTTCCATCGATATCCTGATCAACGGGGCCGGCATCATGGCAGCTCCATTGTCTCGCGATATCGACGGCCACGAAAGCCAGTTTGCGACCAATCACCTGGGTCACTTCCGGTTGACCGCGGCACTCTGGCCGGCGCTGATGCGCAATGGCGATGCCCGGGTCATCGCCGTCTCATCGCGCGGGCATCAGATCGCAGGAATCGATTTCGACGACATCGATTTCCTCGAACGTCCTTATGACAAATGGCTGGCCTACGGCCAGTCCAAGACCGCCAATGCGCTGTTCGCCCTCTCGCTGGACAAGCGGGGCCAAGCCGCGGGCGTGCGGGCCTTCTCGCTGCATCCGGGCCAGGTGCTGACCGGCCTCGCGCGGCATCTCTCGGAAGAGGAGATTGCCGGCTTCGACGCGCGCGACGAACACGGCAATCTCCGCGTCGACCCGGCCCGTGCATGAAGACGGTCCAGCAGGCGGCAGCAACAGCTGTCTGGGCCGCTACAAGCCCGCAGCTACAGGGGCTTGGCGGAGTCTATTGCGAAGACTGCGAGATTGCCGCCATCAACACCGCCGAAGCCGGCCGCAAGGGCGTTGCTCCATGGGCGGCTGATCCCGTTTTGGCGGAGCGGCTATGGCTTATTTCGGAAGCCATGGCGGGCGTATCGATAGCCTGACAATCTCTGCTGTCGGCCGAGAATATCAATCGGCTCCAGCACGCTCTCGACTGCGGGCTACGTGCGGCGACCGAAGCACCGGTAAATGTGTTTGCCGTCGCGCCGCAAACGCGGCGATGGTGCGGCGCGACAACCCTGCAGCGCGATCTGCTGACCCTCATACAGGAAAAGGTCAGGCTAACACTCCCCGGTGCCAATCATGCAGAGATTAAATCAACGTGCCCTTATGCTGACAAACCCGCGCCCTACACCCAGAAGGCATTCGACCAGGTTACGTCCAGCCACGTCGAGCATTTTTCCGAAGGCCTAACAATCGTACGGACGCCCGAGGTGATTTGGGCCGCGGTGATTCATGCGCCGCTAGTGTCCTGCGGCTAGGCGAGCAAGCGGTCCAGTTCGGCGATGAGGTCGCTAGAATCGAACGGCTTGACCAGAAGTCGCCGCACGCCAGCGGCTTCAGCCTGCTGCTCTACCTCTGGGGTTGGAAATGCGGTTATCAGAATGACCGGCATCTTCGCCAACTGCATGACGCGGGCAAGCTGCAGCCCGCTTGTTCCCGGCATTTGAACGTCGCTAATTACGCAGTCGACCTCGCCGCCACTACCCGACGACAAAAAGGCGTCAGCCGTCTCAAACAGCTGGGCGGCGTAGCCCAGGCTCTTCAGCATGTCATCCAGCGCCGTCCGCACATCGTCGTCGTCGTCGACAACCGCAATCAGAGGGGGCGAATTCGGAGGTATGGTAGACACGAACTCTAGCTTTCCAACTGACTTGCCATGGATGCCGCTCACTCGGCCTTCGCGATCGTAGGCTCGCCGCGGTGCCGATTCGACGCAGATCGCCGACTCCACGCACTGGTTCCATCGCAGGATCTCTACCGCATAGCATCCCCTACCACGGTATGGGGTGGACGGTTGACGATGCCGCAGCTTATTTGAGCCGGATCGCTGTACGTCAGGATTGAACAGCAAACACGTGCGAGCCGCCGGTCGGCGAACAGTACAAGAGTAGAGATCCTGACGGGCATTGTTACATCGATCGCTCTAAGGGCGAGGCTCTCGCCGAGGTTCCGCAATGCGCGTCGACACGCTCGACGCGGGTAACGGCGATGCCCATCAGCCAGCCACCCGCCACCGACGCCAGTCGACACGCCTGTGCCGGGCTGGAACTGCCAGCTTTGGACAGCTAGCTTGCGCCGGGGAGCTCTGGGGCGGATCACCCCGATACAACGTCCTGGCCGGATGACTTGGCCAGCGGACAATAATCTACCGCGGGGCAGCTATGAACACGACGGATCGAAGGGCTCGCGCGGCATGACCCGGCAACTGGGAAGACCACTGCTTTTAACGTCGGCCGGCCTCCTGGCGGCGCTCGTCTTCTGGATAGACAGCATCCCTGAATACGATTTCTCGATCTCGATTCTGTATCTGGCGGTCTTGGTGCTCGTTTCTGCCGTAGGCAGCGGAAAGGCGGTGGGGCGCGCCGCAGGCGCATGCGTGATACTTGCCGTCTGCGCCTGGGCAGTGAACAATCTTCATCAACCCTCACCAACGAGCGCGCTGCGGTGTGTGCTTGCCTGCATTGCGATCCTCGTCACAGCTGCGTTGCTGATCAGCCGCAAGCGGCTCGAGGCGACGAAACAAGATCTTGAACTCAGTCGGTCGCAAGTAGAGCTTTTTGCCAATTCCGTTCCCTACGTCTTATGGCGATCCAATCCTCGCGGTGAGATCGAGTATCTGAATGAAAGCTGGACCGCTGTAACGGGGCTGGACCGTTGGACGGTGCTCGAAGGGCAGCGCTACAATGATGTGGTCCATCCGGAGGATATGGCGGTACTTGTCGAGACCGTCACTGCCGCTGTCGCGAGCCGGACCACAACCAATCTCAAAGTCCGAATACGTCAGGTCGACGGTCGGTACCGCTGGATGCAGATTTACGACAATCCGGTGCTGTCTCCCCTGACGGGACAAGTGGAGCGCTACGGCGGACTTTCGGATGTGCACGACGAGGTTACCGCGAAAGAAGAACTTCAGAAAGTTCGAGCGGAACTCGAAGAAAGTCGGACGGAACTAGTTACCTTCACCAATATGGTGCCGCAAATTCTGTTCCGAGCGGATCGAAACGCGCGGGTGGACTTTTACAATGAACGATTCACTCAGGTCACAGGCCGCGACCTGCACGCTGTCATAGAAAAGCAGGACTGGATCGAGGATTTCCATCCCGATGATCGTGAGGCATATCTGGATAATCTGAGGAGATCGTTCGCCTCCGGGGATGAGCTACGCGATACGTTTCGCCTGAGACACGCTGACGGAAGCTATCGGTGGATGTCGATCGTAGGCCGCCCCGTACGCGTAGCAGAGGGGGCGGAAGAGATCCGATACTATGGCGGAGTATCGGACATTCACGACGAGGTAACCGCACATCAAAAGGTCCGCGAACTCAACGAAACACTCGAGCAACGCGTCGAGGAGCGGACCACCGAACTAATGCGCACCGAGCGCCGCTATGCCGGATTGTTCGACGTAAGCAACATAACCTTCGCGGAAATGGACTTTAGTGCGGCGGGAAAAATTCTCGACGAGATCAAGGCGAGCGGCGTCAGCGATCTCCGCGCCTATATGATGGCGCACCCAGATGAACTGACGCGGACGCTGGATGCGATCCACACCACCCGGGTCAACGAGGCCCTGGCGCGCCTGATGGGGTTCGAGAGTGTCGCCGAACTCGTCGCGAATCCGCCCCAGCAGAATGCGGACGATGGTCCCGAGGTGCTCCTTCGCCAACTTGAAATGTACTTCTATGGCATCGATCACATCGACGGGCGGACCACGCTCACCGGAAAGGGAGACCAGCGGATCCCCGTCTATTTCACCGTGACCAGACTTCCGGATGGGCTCCATCTTTCTAGCCACCTCAATCTATCGGATCAGGAAAAGATCGAGGAGATGCGCCGAGCCGCGCAGGCGGAACTGGCTCGCGCCAACCGCGTCGCAACAGTGGGCGCCTTCTCTGCGTCGATCGCCCACGAATTGAACCAGCCTATCGCCTCAATGCTGATGGACGCGCAAACGGGACTGCGTCTCGTCGCTCGCGAAACCCCTGACCTGGCGACGCTCGGCCGCATCCTGCAGCGCGTCGAAAAGACCGCCCAGCGCGTTGCCGGGATCGTCCAGCGGACCCGCGAGAACATCGTCGCAGGGCGACGCCAAGCTAGGGCTATCAATCTTCCCCTGCTGATCTCCGACACCCGCGATCTCTTGGACCTTGATCTCAAGCGGTCGGACGTTGACTTGGAGATCATCTGCGCAGACGCGGTGCCGATGATAAATGGCGACCCTGTCGAACTGCAGCAGGTCTTCGTGAACCTGATCAACAATGCGGCCGATGCGATGCGGGGGCAGCCCGGGGTGCGTCGCATCACACTCAGGATAGCAGCGGAAGCAACAGCGGTTCGCGTAAAAGTTGCGGACACGGGGCCAGGCATTCCAGAAGAGTATTTGGAGAAGCTGTTCGAGCCATTCTTCACGACCAAGGCGACCGGCATCGGCATGGGTCTTCAGATCTGTCGTTCAGCCGTGGAGGCCATGGGAGGACAGTTGACCGTTGCCAATCAGATGAGCGGGGGAGCCATTTTCACGTTCGATCTCCCGCTCGCGCCTGAAGGCACCCGCCTGCACGGCTGAACCGGATTTCCGGGTTCCTCCTGCGCGTTCCCCGGGGACAGCAGAGCCCGGCGGGCGAGGGAGCGCGATGGGGACCGACAAAATCGCCGGACCCGGCTCAACCTAGCCGGCTCCCATGGGCCATGAATGCGGGCTGGCAATCAGCTCGCCCTATGCGGCTGGTCCCTGCCGGGCAGCGAGGACGATCGGCGAGCCATGTGGCAAAGACCGGTTGGCGACGGCGGTACGATCCCGAGGCCTTCGCGGACTAAGGCTATCCAGCCTGAGCCGCGGCGCCCACGCATACTTCCCCTACCAAGGTAGATCACAAGCTGCGCATCAGCAGCGGCGGCCTAGACACTCGCGCTGTGGCTGGAGCGAACCGACTCCGCGTATTTTTGGCGAGCGAAATTCAACCCGCGCCGTCAAACGATACGGCAGAAGGAGACAATCATGCATATCGAGCCCGGACTCGTAGACGGAGCCAAGATCTGGCTCAGCTACGCCACCGCAGCAGGCGCCGGTGGGTACACGCTCAAGCTCGCAGCCAATGCGATTCATGACCGCGGCGCCGTGTCATTGGCCGCGCGTAGCGCGGTGGCAGCTGCACTCGTCTTCTGCTTCTTTGAGGTGTTGCCTCACGTAGCAATCGGCGTGTCCGAGGTTCATCTCATCCTCGGCTCGACTCTTTTTCTGATCTTCGGGGCGGCTCCGGCAGCCATCGGCCTGGCAGTCGGTCTTCTCGTTCAAGGATTGACTGTGGCCCCGTTCGATCTGCCGCAATATGGAATGAACATCACGACACTTCTGGTTCCGCTGTTTGCGCTGCGGACGATCGCCCCGATGATCATCGCGCCTGGCACGCCCTATGTGCGGTTGACCTATCACCAGGTGCTGGCACTCTCGACCACCTATCAGCTGGGTATCGTTGCCTGGGTCGCGTTCTGGGCCTTCTATGGCCAGGGCTTCACGATTGAGAACACCGTCTCCGTCGCCCTATTCGGAGGAGCCTACGCGCTCGTCATAGCTATTGAGCCGCTGGTGGACCTCGCGGTCCTTGCCGTTGCCAAGACGCTGGCCGGCGTGGGAAGCGGTATGATGTTCGATCGTCGACTCCACGAGACGGCTTGACGTCAAAACGGGACCGCCCGATCGCCAAGTTGGCAACAGGCCATTCTTGGAGAATTCGACCATAGAAGAGGCCCGCGAACTCTCCTTCGCGGCCTCTTTTCGCATTTCGCGTGCGAAATGTTGCTGCTCCCGGCTGAACTTCCTTGAGATTCCTCAGACTGGCTTTCGGCAGCGAAATCGCAAGATCACGACGGGCAGGAGCTCACATGTTGAGGAGCTTTATCTTTCTTACCATGTCAGCAACCGAGACGACTTTCAGTTTCCGTCCGGCATTGCTTCGATGCATCTTCACCGTGATTTCCGTCACGCCCATCTCATAGGCGATCTGCTTGTTGAGAAGGCCGCGTCCCACCCCGCGCAAGACATCCATTTCGCGCGGCGTCAGTTGCGCAGCGAGCCCCCGTAATTCGGTGACCTCCCGATCGTCGACTCGGCGCGTCTCGTCGGCGCGCAGAGCGGTTGTCACGGCATCAAGAAGCTCCTGATCACGGAATGGCTTTGGCAGGAAGTCGACAGCGCCTGCCTTCATGGCCCTGACAGATGTCGACACGTCCCCATGTCCTGTAATGAACACGATGGGAATGCGCGCGCCAATCTTGGCAAGATGCGTTTGCAACTCCAGGCCGCTCGTGCCCGGCATTCGTAGATCGAGAACCAAACAACTTGGCCGGTCGGGAAGTCCGGCGGCAAGGAGGTCGCTCGTTGAAGCGTAAGCCTTCGTCTCGATCCCGATTGACGTGAACAGATCCTTGAGCGACTCCCTCAGTTCTGCATCGTCGTCAACCACAATGACAAGCGGCAAGAGAGGACTGCTGATTGACATCGATCCGCCCTCTGAAGGTGCTTCCAGCTGCCGTTGCATTGGCATACGTCCGTTGGTTGGCACGAAAGCCCATTTCGAATTGCCAGTGGGCTGAAAGATGTTTCTGGCTGCATCCTCCATACCAAACGGCCAATGGCCAATCCACCATACCGCGGCGGTGTGAGGCCTATACCTTGGTAGTCGCACGGCTCGACTGCCGTGGCGCGCTGTTGGCGTTTATGGTCCTGCCGAACCCTGCGGCGCCCCCTACAAAGCTATCCGGTACTATTGGTAGTCTGGCCGGCCCGCGCCTGCTCACGTACCGCTAGCAGGCCTCGGCCATCTCGGAAGCTGCAGCCGGCAAGGTGAACTCGAACGACGCCCCGCCCTCGGGCAAATTGGTGACGTGTAGCTCTCCGCCTAGCCTCTCTACCGTCGTGCGGCAGATCTGAAGTCCCATGCCAATGCCGTCAGGCTTGGTCGTAAAGAATGGGGTAAAGATCTTCGCAAGGACGTCATCGTGAATGCCCGGCCCTGTATCTGCCACTCGAACGCGGACGTGACCTTCCTCCCCCGGCTCGACAGACACTTCCACGTTGCGCTTCTGCTCGGGCACAGCCGCCAGAGCATCAAGAGCATTGACGATCAGATTGACGAGAACCTGCTGCAGCGCGATGCGATCCACCAAAACACGTGGCACGGATGAAGCTGCCCGTATCTTTACCACGGCGCGGCGGGCAACGACTTCCCGCTCGAGCAGCAGCCGCGTTTCTTCTGTGAGCGCCGTCAGATCCACCAGTTCGAGCCTACGCTGGTGGTTGGTAATCTGATCGCGAGTCTGCTGAACGATGCTCGCAAGCCTGCCCGCATTGCGACGCAGCCGGGCCAAGATACGGGCCACCATGTCGTAGTCAGGTTCGTCCTTGGCCAACATCCGGAGTCCGGTTTCGATATCAACGGATATCGATGCGATTGGTTGGTTAAGTTCGTGGGCAATCGAAATCGACAGAGCACCGACGGTCGCAACCCTGTTTGCGCGGGCCAGTTCCTGCTGAGCAGCGGCCATGAGTTCGCTGGCAGCCTCCCGATCCGTAATATCGAAGAGGGTTGCATAGGCGGTACCGTCGGGCATGAGATTGACAGCGAAGATGACCGGCATCCGCCCACCGTCTGCCCGCACAAGCGCCGTCGTCGACGTTACATAGTCCCGCCCCTCGAAGAGCGCCTCGAGTTGGGGAAGCAAGGCTGCAACGGCATCGACGACGCCGTCCCTAGGCGCCTTTGTAACCAGATCAGCCTTCGACTCGTAACCCAGCTTCCGCCAAATGGCGTCGTTCACATCCACGGTCCGGACGCCGGCGAGACAAGCCTGCAGCACCTCCGGATTTCCCAGCAGATAGGACCGCAGATTGGTCACGCCCTTGGCCCTGAGGTCGTCCAGGATGGCCCCGGATTCGCTCCAGTTCTGTTCGGCGACGAAGATATTGGGGTCCTCGTAGAGACTGCGAAAGCGCCAACGTGTTTCCTGGAGTTCGACCGTTCGCTGAGCGACCAGGTCCTCAAGTTCGCGATTCAGCTTCTGAATTCTCTTTTGAGCTTTGAATTCGTCATCGACATCCGAGAGGCCGCCCATCCAACGAACGATTTCCCCGGTCTCCGGCGATCGGACTGGGCGCCCGATAGAATGCATCCAGCGATAGGTTCCATCCCGATGCCTGACGCGGCAGTGCGCTCGGAACTCGTTTCCGCTTGCCCGCGCCGCAAGCCAAAGCCTGAGCATGCCCGGACGGTCCTCTGGATGGACTGGCTCCACCCAGGATTTGGCTCGAACGGCATCATCGACGCTAATGCCGGTGTATTCGGCATAGCGGGCGTTGAGAAAGTTGCACTGTCCCGATGCATCTGTCCCCCACAGAATCTGTGGGACAGAATCGGCGAGAATGCGTTGCTCACGGCGACTGTCCTCGAGTTTGACTTGAGCCAGCACAAGGCGCTTCCGGCTCGTCACGAGAGATGCCGTGATCGCGATCGCCACGAGCGCGAAGGCCAGCTTGTAGGTACTCGTGAAGTCGGGAGCATCCTTGTAAGCCCAGGCATAGGACGCCCCGGCGAGCACGGCGCAAATGCCCGCCCAAGACCAGGTGACTCGCTGGACTGTCCCCATCGAGCCCAGGACAACCACCAACGCATAGAGAACCGCGACTGACGAATCGACGCCGTGACGCAAATCGATTGCGAAGATCACGCAGGCCAGGCTGGCGGCGGCCACAGTTCCCCACCACCTGCCTCCTCTTGCCTTCATTTTCACGTGTGCGGCCCCGATTGCGTACAGTCATGTACTACCTTGCCGAGCCAAAGTAGGCCGGCGGGGTCAAAACGGCCAGCACTCTCTGTTCTATGCGACGCTACAGGCTTTTTGCCCGATCCTGTGTGAAGGGAACGGCGTCAGGCCGCCGTTCCCTTGTTCTGCGTCAGGCCTTGATAAAGGCCAGGATGTCAGGGTTCAGGACGTCGGCATGGGTTGTCAGCATTCCATGCGGAAAGCCCTTGTAGACCTTAAGCTCACCATTTTTCAGCAGTTTCACCGACAACAGTGCTGCGTCCGCGATCGGGACGATCTGATCATCATCGCCATGCAGGACAAGCGTCGGCACCTTGATCTGCTTGAGATCTTCGGTCTGATCGGTTTCCGAAAACGCCTTGATGCAGTCGTAGTGGGCCTTGGCCCCACCGATCATGCCCTGACGCCACCAATTCTGGATGGTCCCCGGCAGAACCTTCGCCCCGGGACGGTTGAAGCCGTAGAATGGGCCGCTCGCGATATCCAGCCACAACTGAGCCCGATTGGCAGCCAGTGCGGCGCGATAGCCGTCGAACACCTCGATCGGCGTGCCTCCAGGGTTGGCGGTGGTTTTGACCATGATCGGGGGAATGGCGCTTACGAGCACCGCCTTGGCCACGCGCCCGGGCTTCGCGCGCGCGACATAGCGCGCGGCTTCGCCGCCGCCCGTCGAGTGTCCGATATGGATGGCGTTCTTGAGGTCGAGTGCGTCGGTCAGTTCGGCGACATCGGACGCATAATGGTCCATGTCGTTGCCGCTATCCGTCTGGGTGGAGCGCCCGTGGCCGCGTCGGTCATGGGCGATGACCCGAAAGCCCTTGTCGAGAAAATACAGCATCTGGTTATCCCAATCGTCCGCCGAAAGCGGCCAGCCGTGATGGAACACGATCGGCTGCGCTTCTTTGGGACCCCAGTCCTTGTAGAAGAGCTCGATGCCAGACTTGGTCTTGAAAAAGGTCATGGTATTCTCTCCGTCCTGATGTGTTTTGGTGAGTGTCGATGCAGAGGCGAGGCTAGGAAAAGCGGCCGCACTGGCGCTGGCGGCGAGCAGACCTGCCATCATGTCGCGGCGCGTCATGTCGAGGCCCCGCCCATTCAAATCGGAAATCATCTTGAACGTCCTTCTGCGGGGAGTGGTCAGTTGGCAAAGGCTGCCAGCGACGGTTCCGGCTGATCGAGAAAGCGGTTCACTTCTCCGGCAAAATCATCCGGGTATTGAAACAGGAAGCCGTGACCGGAGTTCGGGTACAGAACGAGCTTCGCGTTCGGCGCTTCCTGCGCGATGACATAGGAGCGGTAGGCGGGGATCATGACATCCTGGATGCCATTGGCGACCAGGATCGGCATCGAGAGTTCCCCAAGCCGGCTGCGAACCTCCTTCGAGGCACCGATCGCCCTCAATTGGCCGGTAAAGCCGATTGAAGACACTTTTGGGACGCGATCCGGGACGGCCGCGAGACGCTCGAGTGAAGCGATGCCGGCTGCCCTGCTGGCGGCGCTGGGGGCGAAGAACAGGAACAGAAAGTCTTCGTCTCCGTTCTCCGCGTGAGCCATCACGTCCCTAACACGCGGATCCGGCTGAGGACCCTCGCTTACGCCCCCGGGACCAGACCCTGCGATCACAAGGCGTCGGATCCGGTGCGGCGCGGCTAGCGCGACATGCTGTGCCACGAAGCCGCCGAGCGACCAGCCCAGCAGGTAAACCTGCTCAAGCCCCAAAGCATCGAGGAACGCGAGCACGACCTCAGCCATCCCATCGAGGGTATCCGGCACTCTGCCGCCCGATCCTCCGATGCCGGCATTGTCGAGCCGGATGATGCGGCGGTGCGCGCCGAGCGGCGTGAGGAAAGCCGGATCCCAGTCGTCCATTGTTCCGCGAAACCGCTGCAATATCACGAGGGGAAGCTCCCCCCTCTACCGTCATCGCGATAGGCTAACCTTCCATGGATCGTGTCGATCAACTTGTGAGGACTGTCCATCCAGCGTTCCTTTGCTAGTGCCTGGGGATGCCAGCGCATGCCGGCGAAGACCATGCGAGTGTCGTGTTTTGAGGGGGGCTCCACCATCATACGGGGTGCGGCTGCCCCCCACACGAAGGTAGGGGGCTCCCCGAAAAATCGGCCGGGTTGAGCCAATTGCGGCCTGCTCGCGGCTCAATCCGGCGATGACGGAAACAGGTCCGCTGGGAAGCCGGGCAGCGCTGGTGATGAGGGCGCGAGTGAAAGCGACTGGCAGGGGAGCTATGCTGTGGATCGGGGCGCCGGGACACGGCACAATGCCAACCCGGAAGTGGAGATCCAAAGGGCCGAGGCCTTGTGCGCTGGCTCCAGCTTTGGGAGAAGATCCCGCGCCGCGCAAGGAACCGCATCGGCACGAGGTGATCGCGTCGATGCGTGCGCCACCGGAAGGGCACCGCGTACGCGGCAGCCAAGCGGCGCTGAATTCCGGGCTGAACTTATAAGGGCGACGTGCCCCCTTTGATCAAGGACGACGTTCTTGGAGTCACGGCGCCGGACGGTTCACGCCTCGTCGAGCGCGTCGAATGCGTCCATTGCACGGGTCGAATAGACAAGAGCTGCGCCGGCGTTCAGGCTGATGGCGACGCCCAGCGCCTCGGCAATTTCCTCTTTGGTCGCGCCGTAGCCGATGGCCGCCTTGATATGGACTGTTATGCAGCCGTCACAGCGTAGGGTGACGGCACAGGCGAGCGCTATGAGTTCGCGCGTCTTGGCGTCGAGATGGCCTGTCTTTGCACCGGCGCCGCCGAGCATCGCGTAGCCGCGCGTGGTGTCAGGCGTAATCTTGCCGAGCCCACCTACTCCTGCCAGTACCTGCTGACGATAGCCATTCCAATCGATCATATGCATTTCTCGTGTGCTCCTAGAAGGTTCCGGGCCGGAATGGCGCGGACGAGGGTTGGAAAGCAGCGACGCGATCAGCCGAAAGCCGACGCGTCGACCGCGTTGCGCGTTTACGAAACCAGGACATGCAGGTTTGTCGGCGGGCGCGGACGCAATCAGGTTCGGCGGGGCGCCTTGGGAAAGATCACGGCGACCAGCGCAAACGCACCAAGTGCGCCGAGCATCTGGGCCAGGATAAATGGCAGGGCAGATGACAGACCGAGCGATACGGGGCCGGCGGATACCAGCGCGCCGAGCACGACCGCAGGATTGGCATAGGAAGTGGTCGGCGTCGCCAAAATCGCCGCCAAAAGCCAGGCGCCGACGGCAAACGGCCCGGTTTCCGTTCGACTGCCGCGCATGCAGCCGAAGACGACCAGCATGAGGCCCGCGCTCGCTACCGTCTCGCTGGCAAATCCTTCCCAGCGCAATCCGGCCACCGGTTTCGACGTCGCGTGCCAGAGCCAGGCTCCGATCGCGCCGCCGGCTAGGCCGCCCCCCAGTTGGGCGAGCACATAGGCAAGTGCGCAGGTTCCGGAACGTTCGCGGGCAAGCCACTGAAGTGCCGTGATAAGGGGATTGAAGTGGCCGCCCGACACATGCCCGAACGCCACGATCAAAGAGACCAGCGCCCCCGCGAGCACCAACGCCAGAGTAAGCCGCACCAGACCGGGCTCGACGCCGTAGCTTTTCTGGGCGGCGATGCCGCCGGCGCTGGCTGCCAGGACAAGCAGCAGCGTGCCCACCCCCTCCGCAGTGGCTCTCCGATGGAGAGCCACGCTCGGGTCCGCTTCTTGGAAGCAAGTCGCCTGGGCACTCAACTTGCTGCGCCCCGACTTGCAGGGTGCCGGGCCTCGACTTCGGCCATTTTCTCGGCAAGCTCTGTCGGTGTCAGGATTCCCTTGGTGAAAGCGATATTGGCGAAGGCGACGATCCACCGCTCGTAGTATGGGAGCTTGCCGATCAAGGCTTCGCCGAGCGCCTCGACGCCCTTGCGCTTCTCCTCGGTGTTGATGATCTTCCTGAAGTCCAGCACGTCGGCGAGTGCATGGCAGCGCTTCTCCCAGGGTTCGAGCGCATGCTCGACCCGCAGGACGGAACCAGCCTCGAAGCCGCCGATATCGTTGGGAAGTCGACTTACAAAATCCTCGGTGCTCATCGAAGGCTCTCCACGGGCAGGGTGACGGGGATGACACCGATCATGGCGTCGCGCGTGACAATCGCGGCGAGTTGCTCCTCCGACCAACCATCCGTGCCTGGCGGGCGCATCGGCAGGACGAGGTACCGGATTACGGCAGTGGAGTCGCTGACCCTGATCTCGACGTCGTCGGGGATGAACGTACCGAACTCGGACAGGACGAGGCGCGGCTCGCTCACCGCTCGGGCCCGATAGGGTTTGAGCTTGTACCAATCCGGCGGCAGGCCGAGGACAGGACGCGGATAGCAGGAGCAGAGCGTGCAGACGATCAGGTTATGGACCTGATGGGTGTTCTCCAGCACGATCAACTGCGTATCATCATAGAAGCTGATGCCGAGTTCCTCACATCCGGCACGACCGTCGGCAAGAAGTCGCGCGCGGAACGAAGCATCGCTCCAGGCCCTTGCAACCACCGCCGCGCCCAGTGCCGGGGTGCGGGAATCCAGTACCTCGATCTGGTGACGGATATCGTTGGCAGAAATGATGCCCTTGGCGATCAGGAGTTCCCGCATCGCCGTCTCCATCACCTCGTAGTATCCCGATACCGACCCTGCATCGAGGGCTTCATGAGAATGATCGTCGTGGGAGTGATCATGGTCGTGGCCATGGTCGTGGTCATGGGGCTCAGACATTACAGACGCTCCAACCAGGTTTCGAAAACCTCAATCCGCAGTTCATCGCTGGGGGAGCCGACGTATTGAGGCCAAAGGCGCACGAGCGGGACAGCTATGCGGTAGTAGTGGCGGCGGTCACCTGCATTGCGCCCATATCCCTCCTGCTCGTTGTCGATCATGGCAGGCCGGATAATGCGCACGACGGTCGCCTGGGCACCCCGGAGATAGGTCGGCACGCGGTAATGGCCGATCGGATTTCGATCGAGTACGCGTACCTCCTCTCCGACCTCGAATGAGGGATGATCGCCAACGGCCGGAACAAGCCGTTCCAGTGCGGGTAACAGCATTTCTGTTCTCCTAAAGTCCCTGATCGCGGTTCAAGCTCCCGGTGCAAGCGGCGTCAGGGTCGAGCTTGCAGCTACCCGACCGAGTCTGCGATCCGCCGTCGCGCATGCCCAGTGAACGCTGTTATCGACGACAGCAGACCTTGGTAGGGGCGCCGGATTGGCATCCGGAAAATGCCCCTCCGAACACACGCGATGAGCCTGCGAGGCACGCTCCACACCCGCCATCCGTCTGGGAAGGGCAATACCGAAGGACGGCTCGACCAGGGGAGCGACGGATGATGAGTGTGGCGATGGCCCACTGAGGCCATCCCACCCTCAAAAAAGGAAGACTGCTATGTCCAACCAGGGAACTGCGCTTGTCACCGGCGCCTCCAGCGGGATCGGCGCTGTTTACGCCGATCGGCTCGCACGAAGGGGGTTCGACCTCACGCTCGTCGCGCGCAACACCGACCGCCTCGAAGTCGCAGCCAAGCGCATCACGAACGAGACCGGTCGGCTGGTTCGCGTCGTCACCGCGGATCTTACGGACGCCGCGAGCCTGCACCGCGTTGAAGGTCTTATCCGAAGTGATCCCGCGCTCACGCTCCTGGTCAACAATGCCGGCTTCGGCGCCGTCGCCCCGCTGATGGAGTCTGATATCGACCGAATGGAACGGATGGTTGATCTCAATGTCACGGCCTTGATGCGCCTAACCAACGCCGCTGTGCCCGGCTTCGTTGGACGGGGCAAAGGCGCGATCATCAACATTTCGTCGATCGCGGCCGTCGCTCCCGAGATTCTCAATGGCGTCTACGGTGGCACAAAGGCCTTCGTTCTGGCCTTTTCCCAGTCCCTGCAGCACGAACTGGGAGCGAAGGGGATCCGCGTGCAGGCGGTTCTGCCGGGTGGGACCGCGACCGAATTCTGGGACATCGCCGGCAACGGCGACTATGGCCGCAGCGCGCGAGCCATGAGCCCCGAACAGATGGTCGATGCCGCCCTTGTCGGCTTCGACCGGGGCGAATTGGTCACCATCCCCTCCCTGCAGGATGGCGCGCTCTGGGATGAATTTCAGTCGCAACGGCGGCGGCTAGCCGCCGATTTCGCTCATTCCAAACCCGGCGCCCGCTACATCGCTTCAGCCTGATCCCACACTCACTCCGCGCTGACGCGTCGAACCGGGCCAGTTCCATCGTCACCCGGCGCACAGATGATTCGACGCTCACCTTTGCCGACCAAATTGTTCCTCTTTCAGGGTCATCAAGCTGGCGAGATGAAAGCGCGAAGCAACAGCCCTCGTAGGCGTTGATCTCAAGCGGACCCGGCGACACAGCCGAGGGTAAACCAAAGTATCGACCGGGCGCTACTCAGCTCCGTCTCTCGAAAGACATAGATCAGTATACTGAACTTTTGATTCAGATCATCATTGCCTCATCGAACATGAATAACATGATCGATAGAAATCAACCTCAATAGATTGGAAAAATTATGAAGGCCATCGCCCTTATTTCCACTGTCGCATTTCTGGCAAGTGCGAATCTTTCTGTTGCTGCCGAAGAGATCGTCGGAATCGTGGAATCCGTCAATACGAGTAACGGCACCCTGTCTCTGCAGTCTGGCCACTCATTTACCTTCGATAATGCGACGGTTCTCTACGGTATTCTTCCAGGTCAGCGCATCGGCGTCACCTACGAGGGCCCCAAAGGCATTGGTGCCTATAATCCGCATCCCGCCCGTCGGCGGGACATCGATATCGACTGATAGCGAGAATGCGCTGCGGTCGGGGTGACCAGCCCGCAGCGCATCCCGGCGCCCAGATTTCACGCGCGGCGGCGTATCCCACGGATTGCCGGCAACACCCGCTGAAGTCGTCGAGATCAAGCGGCGCGAGTTTCGTCCCGGCCATGTGCCGGGCGGATCCAGATTCGAATAGAAATTCCTGCCGTGGGAACACATCGGCCCAGCTTCGGTAGACGAGGCACTCGCACGGCGTGCTGCTCTAGGCGGCCTATTGCGTCCGGCGGCGGCAAGGTTTGCAACGCCGTCGCCAGCGCCCCGGCGACCGGCTCGACACGTATGGAAGGCAGCAGGCTCCCGATCCGCGACCGCCTCATGCGAGCCTGCGACAACAACCGGCTCTAGCCAGAGCGAGCAAAGCCCTCAGCTCGGCTTCCCAAGCGCCCGGCACCGCTAGTCCAGCACCTCACCGGGCCGCTCGACCCGCGGTGCCCGCTGGCGCATAGGCAAAGCCGGACAGCAGCGGAAGCTTGGCCTTTCAGGCGGCAGATAAGCCGTTTGCTTCAGATTCCCGGTCTCTCACGGTGGCCACAGAAGTTTCCGCCCCACGCAGCCATCCCGGACCTCCCCTTACAACGGTACGACCACCGCCTATCCCGGTCTTCCGCTAGACAGCGCCAAGGCGACCTGAGACTCGGCAAATTTGCGCAAAGAAGGTTGGTTTGAATCGGGCAAACGGCAGTGCGCCTATGCGGGCCTCCTTGCGCGACGGTTCGCCCGGCCCGGCCTGCGCCAGGACAAGGTTGGTGTCAGCCGCACCGAACAAATCATGCCCGCGACGGGGGCAAGGAGAATGGTCCCAGAACTCAAGAGCGCCCGCTTGGTGTCCGGTTCGCTCGGCGCGAACGCTGAGGAAGCCTCCATCGAGTTTCTGTCGCCGTAGCCGCGCCGTGTCGGCGCGGCACGCGGCTCCCGTTGCGCTCCAGCCTATACGCCTTCGTAGACAAGACGCGTGAAGAAGGCGGGCGAGATCACCGCATTCCCCCATTTGGGATCGAATTTCTTCGTGGGCGCCGCGGCTATCGTTTGTTCGACGTCCAGACCCTTTTGCTTCAGCGCCGCGACGTTATCGCGAATGGCCGTAAGCATGTCCCGGTATTCGACAAGATCGCTCCTGCTCGCTGCCGACGGACCGTGACCAGGGATTACGATGGTTCCTTTGCCCGCCGACGCAACATTCGCGTTGGCAGCCGCAATCATCCCATCGATGTTGCCTCCGGTCGAATAGTCGATGAAAGGATATAGACCGTTCCAGAATGTGTCTCCGCAGTGCAGAATATCTGCTTCGGAGAAGACCACCGATATGTCGCTGTCCGTATGCGCCGGCCCGTAGTGCCGCAACACGATGTTCTGCTTGTTTAGCGTGATCTGCTCGCTATCAGAGAATATCCTGGTCGGAATCGCTGGAAGAGGCGAAGCGGGAAAAGTGAAATCCCAATCCTCGACCCGCTGGGCGGAGAGCAGGTGCTTCTGGGTATTTTGGTGCGCGATGATGGAAGCGCCCTGCGAACTGATCCACTCGTTCCCGTCGGTGTGATCGAAATGCCAATGGGTGTTGATCAAAGTCGTGATCGGTTCCCGGCTCAATGAGTTCGCTGCGTCGAGGATCCGGGTCCGTGTACCCGTGATGCCTGCATCCACGAAGACCTTTCCGTCCATTCCCGTCAAAACGGCAATATTGCCGCCGGAGCCTTCGAGCACCGAGATGCCATGCCTCAACTTGTGGACGGAGATGCGAGCCCTGGCTGCATCATCCCGGAACCCGTCGACCAGATTGCGGGCTTCGGCGAAGGCTTGGCGTGGAGAGAGCCACGCCCCTGTCGCCGCCAGGCCTCCGGCAGAAACGCAGCAGAGACAAAACTGGCGACGCGACAGTCTACCGTTTGATGGTCCGTTCATTTTAGCTCTATGCTCCAGGTCATCCGATGAATACAAGATTCGAAAGTCATATCCGACAAATTCAGATCCATATTTCTTTGGATCTATGTCGAATGAACGCATTTTCGCGAAACTTGAGATGACTTGGTAGACAGAATTAGATAGTTATTACCTTATAACTACGTATACATGCCTCCTGGGAGACGTCTGTGGCGTGGCGAGGAATTAGCTGCGACCAGCCAGCTTTTGAGAGCCAGACTTATTGACAACCCGCGGGCTCAACAGGACGGCGGAAATATCGTCCAGGCCGACCGCACAAACGGTGGGCGCGTAGTCCTTGGGAGGCCCTTCAATGAGGGATCTCGCCTACGGGGAAGGTCACAGCCGGGTACCATTGAATTCGGGGCGGGCCACCGGCAGTCGCAGAATGACGATTGTGCCGGTGCCGAGCCTGCTATCAATATCGACGCGGCCTCCGCAGGTATCCACAAAGTGCTTCACCATAGCGAGACCAACACCGCCAATGCCATTCCCCTTGGTGGTGAAAAACAGATCGAAGGCTCTTCGCGCCGTCTCCGATGACATTCCCACGCCTGTATCCCGAACCGTCAGCTCTACCTGGGCGTCCGACGTCGGCGCCCCCAAGGCGGCGTCGATCGTGATCAACCCACCATCCGGCATGGCATCGCGAGCGTTAAATACCAGATTCAGGATGGCGTTCTGCAGAGCCTGGTGATCGCAACTGACGGCGGGCAAGTTGTTTCCAGCATGGATCTCCACAACGACGGTCGAATCACAGGCGCCTTTGACCAGGGCTGAAATCTCGCGGAGACACTCAGCAACATCCGTCAGCTCAAGCTTGCAAGGCTCACATCGGTTTCGGGTGAGCGTTTCGCGAACCAGCACTCCGGCTCGCTGTAGCGCCGTGCTGGCTCCAATCAGGAGAGGCTGCAGAGCCGGAGTTGCCATGACGGAGGCATCACGGGTGACGAGGCTCAGAGCCGACGACGCAACCTGGATGAGATTGCCCAGATCATGGACGATGCCTGACTCTTTCAGTTGCCATTGCTCCTCCTGACCCGAATTGTACTCGGCGATATGGCTGGATGTCGTTTCGGTGTGTTGCAAGGCGGTTCCCCTTTGGCGACGGCGCCCGAAGGCCGCAGGCGTTCGAGGACGATATCGCCGAGGGCGATTGGCGGTCGATTGCGCCAAGGGTCGGGAGGCATCATACCGAGGCATATGGCTAAGCATCCTGGACCCCGCTCTAAGCCTTGAATTTCGGCGGTTATGGCCGTGCCCCTTGAGAGTCCGCCCCTCTTCCGGAATCTTCCCATCTACCTTTTCACACAGGAACCCATACCAACGTTCACTGCCCGTCTGGTGGTCATTCGCTTTAGCTTCAACGGATCGTTCCAAACCAGCAAGGCGAGCAGCATGTCTAGTCCCTCTTTCCAATCCGGCCGATTGCGCATCGCTGTGGCCGGCGCGTCCGGTCGGGTCGGCACCGCGCTCGTCGCGAGCCTATCTGGCGACTCCGTGGACGTGGTTGCGCTGACGCGGGATCCGACGAATCGCCGACTGCCTGCAGGAATCGAAACGGCTGCAGTGGACTTCGACATCGCCTCGACCCTTTCAGAAGCCCTAGTTGGTATTGATCGGCTCTTCATCTCGCACGGCACGTCAGACCGGCAGGTCGCCAACGAAATCGCGATCATCGATGCGGCAGTCGCTGTCGGCGTGCCGCACATCGTCAAACTCTCCGCGATGGGCCCCCCGACCCGGCTCCATCCATTCGACTGGCACATGAAGATTGAAGCGCATCTCGCGGCCCAGGACATCGGCTTTACCGCACTCCGCCCCGGCACGTTTGTAGATACCCTCGCCCGCGCGGGTGGTCCGGTTGCATCCGACACGTGGGGTGGGACGGCGGGTAGCGGGCGCGTCAATCTGATCGACACGCGCGACATTGCCGAGGTGGCGCGCGTTGCTCTCTTGGAAGATCAGTTCCTGCAATCGCAACGAGCCTACCATCTGACCGGACCAACCGCGGTAAGCATGCCGGAGGTCGCTGAAGAGCTGTCACGACTGCTCGGTCGCCCGGTCGAGTATCGTCATCGGTCGATCGCCGAACACCGTCAGGCCCTGATTGGGTCCGGGGTAAGCGAAATGTTGGCGGATCTGATTTTGGGGCTGGACCGCCTGTTCAAGGAGTCCGTCATGGCCGAGTCGACGGCCACCTTTTCGGAACTCACCGGGCAAAACCCACGATCCGTCGCCGACTGGCTGACCGATAATCTCTCGCTATTCCAGACGAAGCCGCAGCCCGTCGCGGTCACGTAACCGCCCACAATTGTGGATGGCGCCCCGAGAGACGATCAACTGCGTCGAAGTCTCCTTCAGAGCCGAGGGGATGCTGGAGATGCAAGGCGCGCCCTTACTCTTTAAGCCGCCGACCTGCATCCTGCCGCGACAACGCCGAGGTGTCGTTTCCAAGAAGGTTGTTCACACGTTGCCAAGGCGTTGGGCCTTTGATGCCTGAGTGGGGTCGTTCACGGTTGTCGCTGTCGGTCCATGGGCCGATGGCGCGGGCGCAGTATTCGGAGCATGCGTGAGCGGCCGTAAGCCCATTCGCGCAAGCTGGTCTGGGTGAAGCGCTCGGCCTTTCCGTTGGTGCGAGGCGCGTCGGGGCGAGTGCGAACGTGCTTGGCCCCCGGGGCCAGCAGAGCGTTTGCGAAGAGGTTGGTGCGATAGGCCGAGCCATTGTCGGTCATCACGCGCTGGACTGTCACGCCGTGGCGGACGAGCCAAGCGACGGCGCGCTCCAGAAAAGCGGCCGATGAAGGTTGGCCCTTTGAGGGGCTACTCCCAATCCCGCTCAAGCGCATCCGGTAGAGCAGAGGCCATAGGGCTTAGAGTGCGTTTTCCGTACAATTTCCGTACGAAGCGCGGCCAATCGAGCCAAATCTTTGAAAAGATTGGTGCACCCGAAGGGATTCGAACCCCTGGCCTCTGCCTTCGGAGGGCAGCGCTCTATCCAGCTGAGCTACGGGTGCATGCCGGAAGCGGCAAGGCCGCGTGCCGGTCTACATAAACGAAGGACCGGCAGGCAGCAATGGTGAAAGCCAGCCTTTCACCGAAGAGTTCACTGCCCCCGCACCAACCCAATGTCCCGCTCGACGCGTCGTCCCCGGGCCCGAGCAATTCCAGCCCTGGCTAGCCCAGTCCCCTGTTGCCATCCTGAAACCAAGCCATACGGAATCGGGTCGGGATCACCCCCCAATTCTAGTCAATGCTCCTCCGACAGGGTGGCAGGTCCGAATGCGTGCTCCCCGCGGCGCCGCCGGTAAGGGAAGCGAGCGCCCCCCAGCGCCCTGGGTCTGCCAGAGGGCGCGTGCGTCCTTCGCCCTCCTGGGGCCAGGTAGAATCGAGCGCTCGGCGCCCCCCTACCCGGCCAGGGCCGGTTGGGCGACGGGGCGGGGGCGGCGGGGTGGGCGGGCGGTATCGGCCAGATGGGCGACGAACCAGAGCAGAACCAGGCCGCCGCCCAGGAAGGCGATGTCGAACCAGACGCCGGTGCGCACCGTCGTGACCAGCACCTGGCCCAGCGCGGAGAACACCGACAGCAGCGCGAAGATCAGCAGGCCGTGCCGGCCCATCGTCGCCAGCGGCGCGAACAGGACCGAGCGGCGGCACAAGGCGCTGATGCGCAGGCCATAGACGAGATAGGCCAGCGCCAGGAAATGGCTGAGCCGGGTCAGGCCGAGCACCGACTTGTCGGTATCGAGATGGCCGTTGGCGCCGATCCAGTCGCGCGCGGCGCCGGGGCCATAGGGCGACATCAGGAAGCCGATGGCAACGACGATGGCCGCCAGCAGCAACAGCGGCGGCGTAACGGGGATCTCGCCGCGCTGCTTCAGCGCCAGGCCGGCGGCAAGGCCGATCGCCATGATGAACTGCCAGGCGAGCGGATTGAGGAACCAGCCGCCCTGGGCCGGCCAGTTGGGCAGGTTCCAGCCGGTATAGCGGGTGAGCGCGTAGAGAAGCGCCGAGACGACCAGCATGAGCGTGACGTCGATGCGGGCGAGCCAGAGCAGCGCCGGCACCGCCAGGATCAGCGCCATATAGAGCGGCAGAATGTTGAAATAGCCGAGCTGGTGGCCGAGCGAGACGATGCCGATCAGGCAGGTCCAGGCATCCTTCACATAAAGCGAGCGGCCATGCGACATCAGCAGGTCCGGCTGGCGCCAGTAGAGCGCGCCGGCGGAAAAGATAGCGATCGCCGCGAAGGAAAGCGCGACATGCACGCCATAGAGCTTCAGCACCCGCCGCAGCATGGCCACCAGCACGCCGGCCCGCTCGCCCGGGCGGAAACGGTGGCCATAGGCGAGCGCCAGCGAGACGCCGGAGAGAAACACGAAGGCCTCGGCCGAATCCGAGACGCCGAAATTGCGGTGGGTGATCGCCTCCAGCACATTGCCGGGCACGTGGTTGATGAAGATCGTGCAGAGCACCAGGCCGCGCCAGAAATCGATGCCGTCGAGGCGGGCCGAGGCCCGGGCGCGGGCTTCCGCCAATGCGGCGCGGTGGTCGCGGTTGAGCGCGGCGCGCGACCATTCGCACAGGCCGACAATACCGATGCAGACCAGCGCATAGAGCACCAGCGGCGGCACCTGCGCCGAGGACAGGCGCAGCGTGTAGATCGGCTCGATCCAGAAGAAGACCGTGAACACCGCCGTCAGCACCGTGGCGAGGATCGCCGGCCCCTTGCCGAACAGCGCCGCGCCCAGCAGCACCGCCGGCGCGAACAGGAAGAAAGAGAAGCTGTGCCAGGGCCATTGCAGGCGAAGCGCGAAGCAAGGCAGGGCGAAGAGGCAGGTCAGCGCATATTGCGCGGGCGTACTGAAACGCTGCCCGAATTGAGCAATCAAAGCTGTCCTCCCGGCCGACGACCCGTGCTGCATCCCCGCCAGCGCAAAGGATGCCTGACAATCGATCTAAACCATGGATCGGACGGCTTTGGAACGACAATAGCCAGCGTTCCCGCCATTTCCATACGATCTTTCGCCATTCCCCCACCCCCGCCCTGCGGCGTGCCGCCCCAAGCCAGAGGCGACGCGCGGAGATAAGCGAGGGGAGATGGCAAAATTACGCCGGCTGCGGAAAGCAGGTCGCGCCGACGAAGGCTCAGTCGGCGACGCGGACGAGCGTGCCCAGATGGTTGTCGTCGAGGAACTCGATCGTTACCGCCTCAGCCTTGCCGGTGGGGCCGATGGCAAAGCGGATGGCGGAGGGCATGTCGGGCATCTCCGGCGCCGCATAGGCCAGGAACTGGTCACGGTCGAAATGGGTGAGGGGCAGACGGTGCCGGCCCTCGGGGCCGAGCGACAGGGTCAGCTTGCCATCCGCTTCGGCGAGCACCGCGTCGCCGACATAGGCGTTGCGATAGCGCCCGGCATAGGCGGAGAGCGGCAGCGCCGGGGTCGATGGCTGCGGCGGCTCGGCATAGGCTGCCTTCGCGGCCTCGATCGCCGGGCCAAACAGGCTGGCGAACAGGCCGTTCCAGGCGCCGAGCCAATCCTGCCGCAAGGAGCCGTCGAACACCCAGTCGAAATAGCTGTCGGCGAGGCCCTCCGGCGCGCCGGTCGGAAAGGCATTGGCCAGGACGAGAATGCCGAGCGACGCATCCGGATAGAGCTGGACCAGCGTGCGCGCCCCGGCGCTGAAGGCGCCGGCATGGCCCCAGCTCAGGCCGTGGCGGCCGAATTCGACATTCCATCCCAGCCCGTAGAACGTGGTCGCCCCGGTTACGGGGTTCTTGCCGCGCGACATCAGCGGCTCGTGCGTGGCGGCAAGCGCATCGGCGCCGATCCGCCTCTGCCCGTTCCATTCGCCGTTGGCGAGTTCCAGCCGCATCCACTGGGCGAGGTCGCGCGCGCTCGAGCTGACGCCGCCGGCCGGCGCCTGCACGTCGGCATCGCGCGTCACCTTCGCCTCCCAGCCATCGCCGATATCGACATGCAGCGCGGCGCGGTCGGCGCGGGCCACGAAATCGGCATGGCGGGCGCTGGTCGACATCATGCCGAGCGGCTGGAAGAGCCGCGTTTCGGCGACCGCTTCCCAGGACAGGCCGGTCGGCTTGGCCGCCGCGAGCGCCCCCGCCGTCAGGCCGGCATTGCTATAGGCATAGCCGGCGCGAAAGCTCGACGAGGGCGGCACGAGGCGCAGCCTGTGCATCACCGTATCGCGGTCGAAGCCGATTTCCTCGATATCGTTGCCGGCGCTGCCCGGCAGGCCGCTGCGATGGGCGAAGAGATCGCGAACGGTGACTTCGGCGCTGGGATAGGCCTCGTACAGGCGGAAGGCGGGGTCGAGATCGGCGATCTTCGCATCCCAGCCGAGGACGCCGCTGCTGACCAAAGCGGCGACGACGGTCGCCGAAACCGGCTTCGACAGCGAGGCGATCTGGAAAACGGTGTCCGGGTCCACCGTCTCCGCCTTGCCGGCCTCGCGCAGGCCGAAGCCGCGCAGGTAAACCACTTCGTCCTCGTGCACGACCGCGATGGCGAGGCCCGGAACGGCGCGGCTGGTGACGAGCTGCTGCGCCATGGCCTCCAGGCGCGGCAGGGCCGCCATCACCTTGTCGCGCGACACCGGTTCGGCCAGCGCCCCGGCGCAGCCTGCTCCCAAGACGGCCGCGGCCGCCGCCCATTGCCAAGCCCGGATCGTGCCCCTGCCCATGTCGCCACCCTTCCGTTGCGGCATGATTGTGCCAGAGCGCGGCGCCAGCACAAGGCCCGGGCATAAGCGAAGGCGGAACGGGGATCCCGGCCAAAAGGACGGTGACGGCGCGCCGCGAACTTGGCTATCGTTCGGCCCGAAGCGCGGCCGCACCGCGCGAAGCGTGGGGGAGCCAGACATGGCAGAGCGGAACACCTTTCTCTATATCGGCGGCTGCAATCGGCCGACGCCCTATTTCGCCAGCGCCAATGCCCCCGGCATTTCGGTCTTTGCCTTCGACCTGGGCGACGCTACGGCAACACCGCTCGGCATCCAGGGCGGCATCGAGAACCCGACCTTCCTCACCGCCGCGCCCGATGGCGCCACGCTCTACGCCACGAGCGAAGTGCCCGAATGGAACGAGGGCCTCGTCAGCGCCTATGCGATCGATCGTGCGACCGGCGGCCTTCGCTATCTGAACCGCCAGTCGACGCTGGGCAGCATCACCGCCCATGCCAGCCTCGACCGGTCGGCGCGCTTCGTGGCGGTCGCCAACTACATGGGGACGCCGGAGAGCGAATTGCCGAACCAGTCGGTGGTGGTGTTCCCGCGCCGGGCCGATGGTGGGCTGGATCCGGTCGCTGCCTCGGCGGCGCATGCCGGTCGCGGGCCGGATGCCGGCCGGCAGGACCGCTCCCATGCGCATTGCGTGCTGGCTTCGCCGGACAACCGCTATCTCGTCGTCAGCGATCTCGGCATCGACCGGCTGGTCTCCTATCGCTTCGACGCCGCGACCGGCGCGATCGAAAGAGCCGGCGAGACCGCGCTGCCGCCCGGCTCGGGCCCGCGCCACTTCGCCTTCCATCCGGAAAAGCCCTTTGCGTATGGCGTCAACGAACTGGCCTCGACGGTGGCCTCCTTCGGCTTCGACCCGGCAAGCGGCCAGTTCCACCTGCTCGACGTGACGCCGACCCTGGCGGACACCACCGGCAACCATTGCTCGGAAATCAAGCTCGGACCGGACGGGCGCTTCCTCTATGTCGCCAATCGCGGCGACGACAGCCTGTCGATCTTCGACATCGGCGAGGACGGGATCGCGAAATTGCGGACCGCAGTGCCCTCGGGCGGCAAGACGCCCCGCCACTTCGCCTTCGCGCCGGACGGCCGGACGCTCGCCGTGGCCAACCAGGACAGCGATGGGGTCACGCTGTTCGGCGTCGATGCGGCAGACGGATCGCTAACGGCGCTCGGCCACGACATCGACGTCGGAACGCCGACCGCGATCTGTTTTGTGACGGTGGGGTAGCCATCCGCTCTACCGAGCAGGCTGCCGTTGCCCGCCGAGCGCAAGGCCGTCGCCCCGGCAAGGCCGGGATCCGCCCGGATGACGCTCGTAGGGCCTCGAGATTTCGGAACCTCCGAGCGGATCGGTCCCGCTCCGCCATCATCCTGAGGTGCGTCGCGTCAGCGAAGCCTCGAAGGAGGGTCCAGTGGGCATTGCGGCCTGTAGACGAGCGAAAGTCTCACCAGAGCGCCTCCATCAGAGCGCTACCTGGACCCTCCTTCGAGGCCCGGCTTCGCCGGGCACCTCAGGATGATGGTTGAGTGCTTGGAATCAGCCAGACACTCCGTGCTGGTGCAGCCGATCGATCAGGACCAGTGCTTTCGTCTCCCCCATCGACGCCAGCCTGCGGCGTGTTATAGCTCTTGCCGCAACGGAGCTGCCGCCATGCTCACCTTCCTGCCTTCGCTTTCGGTTTTCCTGGCTTATCTCGTGGCCGTCATCGCGCTGACGCTGACACCGGGGCCGGACATGACGCTGTTTCTCGGCAAGGCCATCGGGCAATCGCGAAAGGCCGGCGTCGCCGCTTTCGCCGGCGCCTCGACCGGGCTGATCGTCCATACGGTGCTGGTGGCGGTCGGGCTTTCGGCGCTGCTCGCCGCCTCGACAACGGCCTTCACGATCCTCAAGGTCGTCGGCGCCGCCTATCTCGTCTATCTCGCCGTGCAGGCGATCCGGCATGGATCGGCGCTCTCGGTCGGCGGCAAGGGCTCCAGCGACCCGATCGGCAAGGTCTATCTGAAGGGCCTGATGGTCAATCTGCTGAACCCGAAGATCATCGTGTTCTTCGTGACCTTCCTGCCGCAATTCGTGACGCCGTCCGACCCGCATGCGGCGGGCAAGCTGCTGTTTCTCGGCCTGATGTTCGTGGTCGTGGCCACGCCGATCAGCATTGCGATGATCTGGTCGGCCGGCTCGCTCGCCTCGTTCCTGAAGCGCTCGCCGCGCGCGACGCGCGCCGTCGACTGGCTGTTCGCCAGCGTGATGGGCGGCTTCGCCGTGCGGCTTATTCTGGCCCAGGGGAAGTAGGCCGCTCCGCCGGAGCGGTTAGCGCGCGGCCCTGGGCCGCCAGCCCCGAACCATGGCCGGCAATGACCCAATAGGCGAAGCCGGCGACGAGCCCGGCCGCAACCGGCGGCAGCGCGGCAAATTCCGTACTCTTGGCCGCGAGGTGGATGCCAAGGCCGATCGCGCCGCCAAACAGCGTCCACAGGATCGCCGAGCGCAAGGCGAAGACCTCGGCCACGACGATGCCGACCAGGAACGGCAGCAACGCGTAGCGCGAAATCTCGACCAGAAGAACGAAGGCCGGCGCGAGGATCACCGGGATCTCGCCATTCGGGCCATCCCAGATGTCGTTGCTGGTGAAGCCGAAAGCAGCGAGATAGACGGCGACGGCCGAGGCGATCGCCGCCATCAGCCCCAGCGGAATCAGCAGGATGATCCGGAGGAAAGCCCGCATCAGTCGTCGTCGCTGGTGACCATGGCCTCGAGCGCCAGCCGCTCGCGGACACGCATGCGCTCGCTCTCGCTCTTCAGCTGGCCGCAGGCGGCGAGAATGTCGCGACCGCGCGGGGTGCGGATCGGCGAGGCATAGCCGGCGCGGTTGACGATGTCGGAGAAGGTCTCGATCGTCTCCCAGTCCGAGCACTGGTAGTTGACGCCGGGCCAGGGATTGAATGGGATCAAATTGATCTTGGCTGGGATGCCCTTGAGCAGGCGGACCAGCTCACGCGCGTCGGCCGGGCTGTCATTGACGTCCTTCAGCATCACATATTCGAAGGTGATGCGGCGCGCATTGGTGAGGCCCGGATAGTTGCGGCAGGCCTCCATCAACTCGGCGATCGGGTATTTCTTGTTGAGCGGCACCAGCATGTCGCGCAGATCGTCGCGCACGGCATGCAGCGAGATAGCCAGCATCGAGCCGATCTCCGCGCCGGTGCGTTCGATCATCGGCACGACGCCGGAGGTCGACAGCGTGATGCGGCGCTTCGAGAGCGAGAGGCCCTCGCCGTCCGAGGCGATCAGCAGCGCCTGCTTGACGTTGTCGAAATTGTAGAGCGGCTCGCCCATGCCCATCATGACGATGTTGGAGACGAGGCGGCCTTCCGACGGCACGGCCATGCCGACCGGGGTCGACTTGTCCGGGAAGTCGCCCAGCCGGTCGCGCGCGACGAGGATCTGGCCGACGATCTCTTCCGCCGTCAGGTTGCGCACCAGCTTCTGCGTGCCGGTATGGCAGAACGAGCAGGTGAGCGTGCAGCCGACCTGGCTGGAGACGCAGAGCGTGCCGCGGCCGATCTCGGGGATGTAGACGGTCTCGATCTCGACCGGCCGGCCGGCGCCGCGCGGCGGAAAGCGCAGCAGCCACTTGCGCGTGCCGTCCTGCGAGATCTGCTCGGTGACGATTTCGGGCCGCTTCAGCGTGAAATGGGAAGCAAGCGTCGCGCGCAGGTCCTTCGACACGTTGAGCATGTCGTTGAAATCGGTGACGCCGCGGGCATAGATCCAGTTCCAGATCTGCGCCGTGCGCATGCGGATCTGCTTCGGCTCAATGCCGATGCCGGCCAGCTTCTCGCCGATCTCGGCGCGCGTGAGGCCGACGAGGGACGGCGTCTCGTCCTTCGAAAGCGGGGGAACCTGAAGCGGGGCGGTGGTGGCCACGGCGAGCGGTGCGGTCATGTCGATATCCGGGTGAGAGGCCGGGCGCGAAGTGCGCGCATCGAGGCCATCCATCATTGTTGCCGGCCTCATATCACAATTTTCGAGAAATCAGGAATGCTTCAAATGAGCGGCCGCCCTGCGTCGGACAAGGGGCAGCCGGCCGATCGGCGCGGATCGGCATCGAACTGGGGCTTCACGCGGCAAGGATCCGGGCGACGACCTCGCCGACCGTCATCTGCGAACTGTCGATCCAGAGCCCGATCCTCGGCGTCTCGCGAACCAGCGCGTCGGCGAGGATTTCCGGCGGAAAGCCTTCGCCATAGCCGGTCTTGCTACGTTCCCGGTCGCGGCGCGCCAGCGTCGCGGCGTCGGGGCAGAGCACGACGATCCGGGGATCGAGATCGGCGAGGCGCGCCACCACGTCGGTGAGATGCCGGCCGATGAGAATGTCCTGGTAGACGACGGAGAAGCCGGCGGCGTGATAGCGCCGGGCGGCGTCGCAGGCGAGATCGTGGCGCAGCTGGAGCTGCGCCTGCGCCTCGTCATCGAGCACGGGGCCCATCACGGCGGCGCCATTGACGATCATCCGGCGGAAGACATCGCCGCGCAGATGCACGGATTTGGGCAGCGCCTCGGCGACGGCCTGGGCGACGGTGGATTTGCCGGCTGCCATGGCGCCGGTGATCAGGATGAGGCGAGGCTGGGACATCTCCCGTGCCTAGCGCCGGGCGGCGTGGACCGTCAACCCTGCGTGGAGGTCAGCGCGTCCCAGCCGAGCATCGCGCTCTTGGCGACCGAAAGCAGCGTCTCGCCATTGGCGCCGTCGCGGGCCTCGATCGACATGCCCTTGATGACGGTGCCGAAATAGGCGGCGATCCGTTCCAGGTTGAGGCCGGACGGCAACTCGCCATCGGCAACGCCGCGCTCCAGCCGGTCGCGGATGCGCCGCGCCATGTCCTTGCGCCGGTCGCACAGGAACTGCTGCGCCGCATCGGTCTCGGGGCCGCCATTGGTGGCGCCGAGCACAACGAAGCAGCCGACCGGCTTGTCGGGCCGCACGCAGGAACGCGCGCTGGCGAAAAGCATGGCCGAGATCGAATCCCGCGTCGTCAGCTCGCCCTCCAGCATCTGCAGCGTGCAGGCGTCGTCGGTCGCGACGTAAAGCGCGACGGCTTCGCGAAACAGCTCTTCCTTCGAGCCGAAGGCGGCGTAGAGCGAGGGGGAATTGATGCCCATCGCCTCGGTCAGCTCCGAGATCGAGGTACCGGCATAACCGCGAGCCCAGAACACATCCATGGCCCGTTCGAGGGCGACGGATCGATCGAAACTGCGGGGACGTCCGCGAGCGTTCATGGCGTGCGTGCAGCCCTTTTCTTTTTGTAACGATCAACAAATAAAGCGCTTGACGGCGGGAATCAAGCCATTATGATTTGTGTATCGACCGACACATAAATACGAGTCGGCGGTGACCCTGAGCCCGCGACGCCTCTCCCGTCGCGGGCTTCAGCGTCCCTAGGGCCGCGCCTCCGCGCCGGCCCCGCCCAACAGATCGAGACCACCATGACCGACGCTTCTCACCCGGCGCCCGCGGGCCGGCACCTCGTGCTCGCCGCCGTCTTCCTCGTCGCGGTCACCATGCCGCTCTCCTTCACCGGGCCGGCGGTGGCGACGCCCGCCATCGGCCGCGATCTCGGCGGCGAGCTCTCGCTGCTGACATGGATCGTCAACGGCTTCATGCTCGCCTTCGGCAGCACGATCATGCTCGGCGGCGCGCTCGCCGATCAATATGGCCGCAAGCGCATGTTCCGCATCGGCGCCATCAGCTTTACCCTCACCTCGCTGGCCGTGGCGCTGGCGCCCAACGTGCTGATCCTCGATTTTCTGCGCGCCTTGCAGGGCATCGCGGCGGCGATCTCGATCTCGGCCGGCTTCGCCGCCGTGGCGCAGGACTATGAAGGCGCCGACCGCACCCGCGCGCTCGGCCTGCTCGGCACCGGCTTCGGCATCGGCCTCGCCTTCGGCCCGCTGATCGCCGGCGCGCTGATCGGCTCGTTCGGCTGGCGGGCTCTGTTCGTCGCCACCGCCCTGGCCGGCCTGCTCACCCTGCTCGTCGGCGTGCCCCGAATGCGCGAGACCCGCGATCCCGGCGCGATCGGCATCGACCGCTGGGGCGCGGCCAGCTTCACCGCCATGCTGGTGGCGCTGACCTTCGGCATCATCCTCGGACCGGAGCGCGGCTGGGACGACACGCTGGTCGTCGCCCTGCTCGCCGGCGCGGCGATCCTGCTGATCGCCTTCATCGCCATCGAGAACCTGCAGACGCGGCCGATGCTCGACCTGTCGCTGTTCCGCTATGCCCGCTTCGTCTCGGTGCAGGCCCTGCCGGTCGCGGTCGCCTATTCCTTCATCGTCCCGTTCATCCTGCTGCCGGCCCGCTTCATCCGCATCGAGGGCATGGACGAGCTGCAGGTCGGCGTGATG
This sequence comes from Kaistia sp. UC242_56, assembly GCF_044452255.1. Taxonomy (NCBI): domain Bacteria; kingdom Pseudomonadati; phylum Pseudomonadota; class Alphaproteobacteria; order Hyphomicrobiales; family Kaistiaceae; genus Kaistia; species Kaistia sp. UC242_56. The sequence continues at coordinate 704,661 of NZ_JBIOAN010000002.1, read as the reverse complement.
CTGCTGCCGCTCAGCCTGCCGATCGCAACGATCCCCTTCGTCGCCGCCAACATCGCGCGCTGGATTCCCTCGGGCATCCTGGCCGGGCTCGGCCTGATCCTGGCGGGCGCCGGCGTGCTGATGCTGGCCTTCGTGCCGGTCGGCGCCGCCCCGACGACGTTCATCCTGCCGCTGTTCATGATCGGCGCCGGCGCCGCCCTGCCCTGGGGCCTGATGGACGATCTCGCCATCAGCGTCGTGCCGACCGAGCGGGCCGGCATGGCGACCGGCATCTTCGGCACCATGCGGGTCGCCGGCGAAACCGTCGCCATCGCCATTGTCGGCGCGCTGATGGCGGCCTTCGTCACCGGCGGGATCGGCGGCAGCGTCGGCGATCTGCCGGTCGACATCGCCAGCCAGTTCGCCAATGCGGTGGCCGGGGGCGGCCTCGACCAGGCAGCGGCGCTGGCGCCCTCGATCGAACGGGCGATCGCGGCCGAGGCCTATGGCGCGGCGTTCCGCAACACCATGCTGATCTGCTCGGCGATCACCTTCACGGCCGCGCTGATCACGCTGGTGACGCTGCGCACCCGCCAGCCGAAGAAGCGCCGCGAGCCGATCATGCTGGAAATCGGCGCGTAAGCGGAAGACTTCCGGCCGATCGGCCGGCTCCCCCATCATCCTGAGGCGCTTCGCGTGAGCGAAGCCTCGAAGGAGGGTCCAGCGGGCGAAAATCGCCTGGCGGTCAGAAGCAAGGGTAATCCCTGGACCCTCCTTCGAGGCCCGGCTTCGCCGGGCACCTCAGGATAATGGTCGAGGGGAACCCAACGCCCCCCAAAAAAAAGAAGGCCCGCTTCCATTCCCGGAAGCGGGCCTTCTTCATGTCACGGCAGGGAAGCGACCGATCAGACGTCTTCGGGCGCGTCGCCATCGAGTTGTTCGAGATCGGCCAGGTCCTGGTCCTCGACAGCCGTGTCCTCGACGCCGAGGCTCTCGGCCGAAAGCCAGAACACTTCGCCGTCGCTCTCTTCCGTATCGAGCCAGAAGAAATCGAGATGCGGATATTCGGCCTCGAGGATCTCGCGGCCGGCGCCGATCTCGCAGAGCATGCCGCCGCCCGGATTGAGATGGGCCGCGGCCGCGTCGAGGATGCGGCGGACGATGTCGAGACCATCCAGGCCCGAGGCCAGCGCCATCACCGGCTCGTGCCGGTATTCTTCCGGCAGCTCGTCCATGGCGATTTCGTCGACATAGGGCGGGTTGGTCAGGATCAAATCGTAGCGCTTGTCGCCGAGCGGGGCGAACAGGTCGCCCTCATAAAGCTCGATCCGGTTGCCGAGATTGTGCTCGGCGACGTTGATCTTCGCGACTTCGAGCGCATCCGGCGACAGGTCGACGGCATCGATCTCGGCGCTTTCGAACACGCCGGCCGCCAGGATCGCCAGCGAGCCGGAGCCGGTGCAGAGGTCGAGCACGGTCTCGACCGACGAGAGATCGTCGATCAACGTGAACTCCTCGCCGCCGAAGAAGTCCGAATGGATCAGTTCGCCGATGAAGGAGCGCGGCACGATCACGCGCTCGTCGACGAAGAAGGGCACGCCCTGGATATAGGCGCGGTTGAGCAGGTAGGGCGTCGGCTTGCGGGTGGTCACCCGCGCCTCGATCAGCTCCGCCAGGCGCGTGCGTTCCTCGGGAAGCAGGCGCGCGTCGAGGAAGGGCTCCAGCGTGTCGATCGGCAGCTTCAGGCCTTCCAGCACCAGGAAGGCGGCATCGTCGAACGCCGTCGAAGCGCCATGGCCAAAGGCCAGGCCGGCCTGGTTGAAGCGGCTGACGGCGTAGCGCAGGAAGTCGCGGACCGTGAAGAGCTGATCGGCGGGGGCGGATGATTCGGTCAAGGCAGGCTCGTGGTTAAGAAAAGGTTTCGAGACGTCCTAGCAGGTCGGAACGCCGCGCGCATCTCTCCAGCCTGCGATCTCCAGTCTCATCTCCGGTCCGGAAGGGTGCGTCGACATTAGCCGACGTTCGCGATTTGCCCTGGGCCGCGCCCGAAAACACCGGCCATCATCCTGAGGTGCCCGGCGAAGCCGGGCCTCGAAGGAGGGTCCAGGGAACACCCAAATGTCTGGCCGGTCCTTCGACAAACAGGCCGATTTTCCAATCGAGCCGGGAAGCCCGGTTGCGGTTTTAGGAAGTCATCCGGAGAGGCCGTAAACCCTCACCCGCCGGCCTGCGGCCGTCGACCTCTCCCTCAGGGAGAGGGGAAGGAAGCTTGAGCGGTGGGGCCGTCTCGAGCGCGCGGGGCGGCGAGACGGCCGAACCGGGAGCGGTCTACTGCCCCTTTGCCTTCAGGCGCTTGTTGCAGTCGCTCCAGTATTGCGGCCACTTCGCGCCCTGCGGCAGGGTGCCGGCCTTCTTCTTCTCCTGCCATTCGGCGCCGCAGGCGCGGATGCGGACGACCGCGGCCTGCTGGCCCGGGGTCATCGGCTTCTTGCCGGCAGTGGTCTTGGTCGCGTCGAGCTTGGCGGCGGCGTCCGGATCCGGCAGCGCCATGCCGAGTTCCTCATCGGCCGCGGCAGCCTTTGCCTTGCCCGGCTTGGCGGGGGCAGTCGCGTCCGGATTGGCGGCGGCGTAATCCTTGCTGCACTGGCTCCAGAATTTGGGCCAGGTCTGGCCGGCCGGAACCTTGTTAGCGGCCTTCATCTTGGCCCAGTCGTCGCTGCACGACGCCATGGCGGCCGACTTGGCCCCAGCCGGCTTGGCCTCCGCAGCGGCCTTGTCGGGAGCGGCCTTCGCGGTCGACTTCGCGGCGGCCTTCGGCTCGGGCGCGGCGGGGGCCTTGGCGGCAGTCGCGGCGTCGCTATCCTCGGGATGCGCGGCGGCGTAGTCCTTGCTGCACTGGCTCCAGAACTTTGGCCAGGTCTGGCCGGCCGGAACCTTGTCGTCGGCCTTCATCTTGGCCCAGTCGTCGCTGCAGCTCTGCATGGCGGCCGACTTGGTTGCGGCGGATGCCGGCAAGGTCGCCGCGAACAGCCCCAAGGATAGGCTGGCGCCCACCAAGATCAATGTGGATCGCATCTTCATAGTGCCGATCTCCCTTTGATGTCGCGATGACATCCGATCCCAGCGAAGCCACGACGGCATCGCACGTCCCCCGTTCACGGAGGGAACATCCGCGCGTTGCAAGTGTCAATCTCCCGGCGCGGGTCGGATCAAAAATCGTTGGCGGGTTCCGGCAAGATCGCGGCCGCTATTCGGGCGGCCGCGATCTCCTCTCTTCTACGGCTTATTATTTGCTGTTCTTGGCGAGCCAGTCCTTCATGAAGGCGATCTCTTCCTTCTGCGCGCGGATGACGGCCTCGGCGAGTTTGCGCGCCTCGGGGTCCTTGCCATATTTCAGCTCGATCTCGGCCATGGCGACCGCGCCCTCGTGATGGGGAATCATGGCGCGGATGAAATCGACGTCGGCATTGCCGGAATAGTCGATCGCCATGCCCTCCATCATCGCCTTGTCGGCGGCGCGGAAGGCTTTGGTCGAGGCGCTGTCACCCGGCTTTTCCGACGACATCGCGCCATGGTCCATCTGGCTGTGGTCCATCGTCTCCTCGGCCGAGGCCGGCAGGATGGCGAGCGTGAAGACGGCAGCGGCCGCCAGTTTTCCAAAATACGTCATGATCGTTTCTCATGCATGAGGCGGGCAGGAACAGGCGGCGTCGCGGCCCGCACGCGCCGACGCATCGATGGCGGAAAGGAAAAACGATCAGCCGCGGGGCGGCGGCAGGTCGGGGCCGATGGCGCGCTGGGCCGGCATGACGTCGGAAAGCGGGCGCGGCGCAGCGCCGGGAGCGGCGAGACGCTCGGGCATCGCCTCGACGAAAAGCGCGAAACCCGGCAGCGCGACGCAGCAGGACGGCATCGCCATCGTGGCGGCCGGCGCGTGGCCGCCCGAGGCCATGGTCATGCGGTGCGCCGGAACGCCGAGCTGGCTCGCCGCGCTGGCGGAGATGAGCGGCGCGGCGTGCGGACAATCCGGCTGGGCCGCATGATCCATCGCCATGGCCGGGCCGGCACCACCGGGCACCAGCACGCTGAGGACGATCCAGACAAGAGCCACGAGACGCCGGATATTCTGCATGCCGGGAAATTGGTCTTTGCGCGGGCCCGCGTCAATGTCCGGATTGGGCAGATTTCTGTTCACGCTGGCCAGATAAGTGTTCAGCTGTCATTCAGCACTGATAGGCTGCAATAGAGCATGTCGAGGGGATCGAGAGAGAATGAAATGACGCGGGACAAGGCGGATATCGGACGACGACAACTGTTCCGGCTGGGCGCGGCCGGACTCGGATCGAGCGTCGCGGTATCGCTGGCCTCCCCCGTTCTCGCCGAGACGCCGCTCGCCGCGCCCTCGGTCGCGCGCAGCCCCGAAAGCTTCGTCTGGAAGATGGCGACGGCCTGGCCAAAGGATACGCCGGGTGTCGGCGTCAGCGCCCAGCGCCTGGCCGAGCGGATCGGCACGCTTTCCGACGGCCGGCTCAAGGTCCAGGTGTTCGACGCCGGCGACCTCGTCGCGCCGGGCCAGGTGTTCGACGCGGTTTCGACCGGCAAGGCCGAGATGGGCCATGGCTCGCCCTATTACTGGGCCGCCAAGGACCCGGCCTTCCACTATTTCTCCGGCGTGCCCTTCGGCCTGACGGCCAACGAGCACATCGCCTGGCTGGCCTTTGGCGGCGGGCAGATCCTGTGGGAAAAGGCCTATGAGCCGTTCGGCGTGCTGCCCTTCTATGTCGGCTCGACAGGGCCGCAGGCGGCGGGCTGGTTCAAGCGCGAGATCCGGACGCCGGAAGACTTCAAGGGCCTGACCATCCGCATCACCGGCCTCGGCGGCGACGTGCTGAAGCGGCTCGGCGCCAGCCCGGTCCTGCTGCCGCAGGGCGACATCGCCGCGGCGCTCGAATCCGGCACGATCGACGCGGCCGAATGGGTCGGCCCGTGGAACGATCTGGCGCTCAACCTGCCGCGCGCCGTGCCGTTCTGCTACATGCCGGCCTTCCACGAACTGGCGACCGCGCTGGAGCTGATGGTCGGCAAGACGGCGTTCGAGACGCTGCCGGACGACCTGCGCGCGGTCGTGCGCTCGGCCGCGCTGGCGTCGGCAACCGAGGTTTCGGCCGATTTCTCCGCCAACAATATCGTCGCCCTGCCGATGCTGGTCGAGCGCGGCACGGTGGTGAAGAGCTTCCCGAACCCGGTGATCGACGCGCTGGCCAAGACCTCGGCCGAGGTGCTTGCCGAGGTCGGTGAATCGAGCCCGGTGGCCAAGGAAGTGCACCCAGCCTTCATCGCCTTCCGCAAGAAGGCGGTCGCCTATGCCGCCGTCGCCGAAGGCGCCGCGCTCGCCATGCGCGCCCGGGCGCTGGCGATCTAGGGGGCATAGCCCCTTCGACTTGCCCAGTCCCACCCTCGCCGGCCCCACCCTCGCCGTCATCCCGGGCAGATACCCCGGGATCCATTCAGCCGGGTTGACTGTCGCGTGAAGCGCCCGATGGCACGGCGGTATGGATCCTCGCCTGCGCGAGGATGACGGAGTTCTGCCTGTCGACGTCCAGTCCGAGTGTCCCTGCGCGCCCTGGGGGTCTAGTCCAGCGTCTTCTGCAGGAACACCAGGTCGAGATAGCGGCCGAACTTGAAGCCGAGCTCGGGCATGCGCGCCGTTTCGACAAAGCCCTGCTTCGCGTGCAGGCGCAGCGAGACGTCGTTGCCGGCCTCGATGCCGGCGACCATCATGTGCTTGCCCTGCGCCCGCGCCGCGTCGACCAGCGCCGCCAGCAGCGCCGAGCCGGCTCCCTTGCCCCGCGCATCGCCGGCGACGTAGATCGAGTTCTCGACCGTGAAGCGATAGCCCTGGAAAGCGCGAAAGTCGCCATAGCTGGCATAGCCGAGCACACGGTCGCCCTCGACCGCCACCAGCACCGGAAAGCCCTGGCCCGTGCGGGTGCGGAACCAAGCGATGCGGTTGTCGAGATCGACGATGTCGTCGTTCCAGATCGCCGCCGTGTTGACCACCGCGTCATTGTAGATGGCGAGGATGGCGGGAAGGTCGGCCTCGGTGGCCGGGCGGATCGTCGTCATGGTCCAACCTGCTTGTAGAAGAATGTCGCCGAAGCGAGCGTGCCATCCGGCGTGAAGGAATGGCGGGGCATCACGCCATATTCGATCCAGCCATGCGCCCGGTACAGCGCCTCGCCGGCCGAGCCGGTCTGCGTATCAAGATGCGCCAGCGTCCGGCCCGAGGCGCGCACGGCAGCCTCCGCCGCCTGCAGCAGCGCGCTGCCGATGCCCTGCCGGCGGGCGCTCGAATGCACCAGCATCTTGCCGATCTCGGCCCGGTGCGGCCCGTTGGGCTGCGGCGCGAAGGTCACCACCACCGTGCCGACGATTTTGCTGCCTGTCTCGGCGACCAGCAGCTCGCGGCCGCCGGCCTCGATCGCCTCCATCTGGCCCTGCCAGAAGCGCGCGGCCTCGGCCTGCGAAAAGCCGGCCATGAAATTGACCGACGCGCCATGCGCCACGGCGTCGACGAGGATGTCGGCAAGCTGCGGGATCGCCGCCCGCGCGGCGGCAGCATCCAGTTTCAGGATCGAGGCCATCATGGCTCCAGGGTTCTTTCTCTCCCTCCAAAAACAGGCCTTGGCATCGCTTCTGTCAATGATAAACTACGATAATAGGAAATATTGAAGCATCGCATAAACAATCCTTATGGATATCGACCAGCTCCGCAGTTTCGACCGGATCGTGCGCGACGGCAGCTTCACCAAGGCCGCCGCCCGGCTCAACGTCACCCAGGCGACGATCTCGATGCGCATCCGCGCGCTGGAAGCCCATGTCGGCGGCGCGCTGTTCACGCGCGGCCGCAAGGTGGAGCTGACCGAGCGCGGCGCCACCTTCCTGCCCTATGCCCGCCGCGTGCTCGCGACCCTGCTCGAAAGCGAGGACGCGATGCGCAGCGTCGATCGCGGCCGCATCGCCTTCGCCTCGCTGCGCAGCCTGATCGAGCCGCTGGCGACGCCGGCCGTGGTCGAGTTCATGCGCGCCCATCCGCGCGTCGAGCTGCAGTTCGAGGAAGGCCGCCACCGCGACATCGCCGAATGGCTGCATGACCGGCGCATCGACCTTGCCATCATCGGCTGGCCGAATTTCGATCCGCTGCTCGAGGCGCTGGAGCCTGTCGCGCTGCTGCGCGAAAAGGCCGTGCTCGCCGCCTCGCCCACGCTTGCCCGCGAGATCGGGCCGCAGCCAACCCTCGACCGCATCTTCGCGGTGGCGCCGCATTTCCTCTCCTTCTTCTGGTGGCAGGTGACGCCGGATGCGATCCAGTCGCTGCGTCACCGGGCCCGCACCAGCTCGCAGGTGCTTTTCTCCTCCGGCCGCGCGCTGATCGAGCATGGCGCCGCGATCGGCCATCTGCTCGAAGCCTCGATCACGAGTGACCTCGCGAGCGGCCGGCTGGTCGACTTGGCGCCGATCGACATGCCCGTCATCTGGCGCGATTCCGCCCTTGTCGCGGGCACGCCGGACGCGCTTTCGCGCCCTCTGGTGGCGGAACTGGCCGACCGGATCGTCGCCCGCGCGGCCACGCTCGGCGTGCTTCATGCGGACCGGCGTTGAAAAGGCCCGTTTCAGCGCTTTGCGGCCAACAACCTTGATGCTATTGAGCGCGCCATGAGCACCGTGCCGCAAGACAACATCCGCAATTTCTCCATCGTCGCCCATATCGATCACGGCAAGTCGACGCTTGCCGACCGATTGATCCAGGCCACCGGCGGCTTGACCGACCGCGAGATGAAGGAGCAGGTGCTCGACTCGATGGATATCGAGCGCGAGCGCGGCATCACCATCAAGGCCCAGACGGTCCGGCTCGACTACAAGGCCAAGGATGGCAAGACCTACATCCTTAACCTGATGGACACGCCCGGCCACGTCGACTTCGCCTATGAAGTGTCGCGATCGCTCGCCGCCTGCGAAGGCGCGCTGCTGGTCGTCGACGCGTCGCAGGGCGTCGAGGCGCAGACGCTGGCGAACGTCTACCAGGCGATCGACAACGATCTCGAGATCGTGCCGATCTTGAACAAGATCGACCTGCCGGCGGCCGAACCCGACCGCATCAAGGCGCAGATCGAGGAAGTGATCGGCATCGACGCGTCCGACGCCGTGCTGATCTCGGCCAAGACCGGCATCGGCATTCCCGACGTGCTCGAAGCCGTCGTCACCCGCCTGCCGCCGCCCAAGGGCGACCCGGACGCGCCGCTGAAGGCGCTGCTGGTCGACAGCTGGTACGACGCCTATCTCGGCGTCATCGTGCTGGTCCGCATCATCGACGGCCGCCTCAAGAAGGGCGCCCGCATCCGCATGATGCGCGCCGATGCCGTCTACGAAGTCGAGCGCGTCGGCTATTTCACGCCGAAGCTCGTTCCCGTCGACGACCTCGGCCCCGGCGAGATCGGCTTCTTCACCGGCTCGATCAAGGAAGTGGCGGATACGCGCGTCGGCGACACCATCACCGACGACAAGAAGCCGACGGCCGAGCCGCTGCCCGGCTTCCGCCCGGCGCAGCCGGTAGTGTTCTGCGGCCTGTTCCCGGCCGATGCCGCCCAGTTCGAGGAACTGCGCGCCGCGATGGGGCGCCTGCGCCTCAACGATGCGTCGTTCTCGTTCGAGATGGAATCCTCCGCCGCGCTCGGCTTCGGCTTCCGCTGCGGCTTCCTCGGCCTGCTGCATCTGGAAATCATCCAGGAGCGGCTGGAGCGCGAGTTCAACCTCGACCTGATCGCGACCGCTCCATCCGTCATCTACAAGATCACCCTGACCGATGGCAGCGAGGTCGAATTGCACAATCCGGCCGATATGCCGGACGTGATGAAGATCCGCGAGATCTCGGAGCCCTGGATCCGCGCCACCATCCTGACGCCGGACGAATATCTCGGCGCGATCCTGAAGCTTTGCCAGGAGCGGCGCGGCATCCAGTCCGACCTCTCCTATGTCGGCTCGCGCGCCATGGTCACCTACGACCTGCCGCTCAATGAAGTCGTTTTCGATTTCTACGACCGGCTGAAGTCGATTTCGAAGGGCTATGCCTCGTTCGATTACCACCTGACCGACCACAAGCCGGGCGACCTGGTGAAGCTGCAGATCCTGGTCAATGCCGAGCCGGTCGACGCGCTGTCGATGCTGGTCCACCGCACCCAGGCCGAGCGCCGTGGCCGCGCCATGTGCGAGAAGCTGAAGGACCTGATCCCGCAGCATCTGTTCGTGATCCCGATCCAGGCCGCCATCGGCGGCAAGATCATCGCCCGCGAGACGGTGCGCGCCATGCGCAAGGACGTGACGGCGAAGTGCTATGGCGGCGACATCACGCGCAAGCGCAAGCTTCTGGACAAGCAGAAGGAAGGCAAGCGCAAGATGCGCCAGTTCGGCAAGGTCGACATCCCGCAGGAAGCCTTCATCGCCGCCCTGAAGATGGACGATTGAGGGGCCCAGCCCTTTTGCAGATTTCGCGGCCGTTCCGGGCAAATCGGGACGGCCGTTTTTCTTTGGAGGATTCCTCTTCTCTGGCAGAAACCACCCTCAACATGCTGAGGAGGCCCGGAGGGCCGTCTCGAAGCACGCAAAGCGGCGCCATCAGGATTTGCTATCAGGCGGTGCGTCCTTCTCGAGGCTTCGCTGCGCGAAGCGCCTCAGGATGTTGGAGAGCGGAGCGCTGCAGAACGGCATTCCTGGATTACCCTCACCTCTCGCCGAGACACCCTTCACCTCTCCCATGGAGAGAGCTCGGGCCGCAGGTCCGGGAGAGGGGTTGAGGCCTTTCCGGAAGATTCCCTACGCCCTCACCCGCCGGCTCCGCCGTCGACCTCTCCCCGCGGGAGAGGTGAAGGAGAGTGCATTCCGACGATCACGCGTGGGCTGCACCCGTGGCGTCTATCACCCTGGCTCCCATTCATCCCCACCCTCCGGCGTCATCTCGGGCGAAGACCTAGGATCCATGCAGCCGGGTTCTGGGGAGGTGTTTGCAACAAGGGAGAGGCAGCCATGCCAAGCCCCATCAGAGCGAAGCGCGAAGCGCCACGCATCCCGACCAGACATGCCTCGGATGAATGGATCCCGGGTCAAGCCCGGGATGACGGCGAGGGTGGGGAGGACGCCGAGCCATAGCCTGTCAAGGGGAGTGGCAATTGCTTCAACCGAGCCACCCTTTCACCTCTCGCGTGGGGAGAGGTCGGACCGCAGGTCCGGGTGAGGGGTTGAGGCTTCTCCGGAAAATTTCCCTACGCCCTCACCTGCCGGCTTCGCCGTCGACCTCTCCCCACGGAAGAGGTAAAGCCAAAAACCTACCCGCGCAGCATGTCGAGAACGGCCTTCAGCACCACAGCCGGCTCGATCGACTTCATGTCGCGCCGGCCGTCGATTTCGGGGGCCTGGACGATGGTGTTGCGGACCGCCTGCGGCGCCCAGCGTTCCGGCTGTCCGGGGCCGAACAGGCTCACCATCGGCACCAGCGAGATGCCCATCAGATGGCCGAGCCCGGTATCCGGCGCGACGCCGATTTCCATACGTCGCGCGCTCGCCGCCGTCAGTTCCAGCCGATAGACGCTCTCGGCCTCGCCGTCATAGCGCGCCGGCGTGAACAGCGCCTCCGCCACGCCGGCGCGGATCGCCGCGATCTCCTCGCGCTCGGACGGGCCGGAGATGAAGACCGGCGTCAGCCCCTCGGCGAGCAGCAGCTTCGCGAAGGCGATGTTGTGCGGCACCGGCCAGCCCTTGCCGCCCTTGGTCGTCACGGCAATACCGACATGGCGGCGGCCTGCCGGAAACAATTCCGCCGCCAGCGCCAGCGCCTGTGGCGGCAGATGGAAGCCGTCGCGTGCGGACACCGTCCAGTCGAGCTTCCTGCCGGCGTCCGCCTCGATCGTCGACCAGCTGCGATCGACAATCAGGGAGGGACGGTGGAATTTGCCGATCGGAATGCTGCTCTGGAACCCGCCGGATTTCAGAAAAAGCCGCGCCAGCAGCACGTCGCCGACGCGCGAGCGCACGTCGAACACCCGGTGGAAGCGCGGCAGCTTCAGCAGCGCCGAGATGACCGGCACCGGCCAGTAGCGCGCCCGCGGGAAGTGCACGAAATTCGGCGCGATGTCGGCGACCAGTTCATGCACCGGCCGGGTCAGCCGGTCCGGGCAGGACGAGATCCACCAGATCGGGTGGCCAGGATAGCGCTGCGCCACGGCCCAGATCAGCGGACAGACCATGAGCGCGTCGCCAAGACCGGCGCGGTCGCTGAGGACGGCGATCGGCGCGAGCGCGCCAGCAGGGGTGGATGTCATGAGGCAGGCCGGTTGATCTGACGGAGGGGCTGCTTCCCTTAGCGGTTTTTTGCGCGCCGCCATAGCCACGCCGGATTGCACCTCGAGCGAAATTTTTCGGCGGTGGCCGGCCCGGGAGGGACTCCTTCGAGCCGCTCGCCAGAACGGATATGGACGGAGCGGACCCCGCGCCCTACCATCCCGGCATGAGCAGAGCTTTCGTGAAGGAAGATGACGCCGACCATGGCGATGACGGCTTGCCGGAACGCCCGGTCTCGCCGCACCCCAATCTGGTGACCTGGGAAGGCCTGGCGGCGATCGAGGCGGAACTGGCCCGCCTGGCCGAGGCGATTGCCGTCGCCCGGGCCGAGGACGACCGAATGGCCCTGGCCGCCCTGGGTCGCGACCAGCGCTATTGGGAGCAACGCCGGATCAGCGCGGAACCGGTACCGCCGCCGGACGACCCGGACACGGTCCAGTTCGGCGCCACGGTGACAATCCTGCGCGAGGACGGACGGCGGCAGACCTACCGCATCGTCGGCGAGGACGAGGCCGATCCCAACCAGGGAACCGTGTCGCATGTCTCGCCGCTGGCACAGGCGGTGCTTGGAAAAGGCGTCGGCGACGAGGTCGTCATCGCCGGCCAGGACGCCGAGATCGAGGCGATTTCCTGAGGACTGGCGTGGCGGACCTTCGGTCGCGCTCGGCATGTCGAGTATTTTGAGAGCATGGCAGGCCACCCTCTCCCATCATCCTGAGGCGCCCGGCGAAGCCGGGCCTCGAAGGAGGGTCCAGGGAATGCCAGGACAGGACGGAGGCTGGACTCCCCTCGACTTCGTATTCAGTCTCGGTGCCACACTGAACCCTCCTTCGAGGCTTCGCTGACGCGAAGCACCTCAGGATGTATTCCCTGATCGAAGAGGGAGGCAGTTTTGAACCTCCTCACTAACTTGGTCTGAAATACCCTTCCTTCACCTCTCCCTGAGGGAGAGGCCGACGGCCGCAGGCCGGCGGGTGAGGGTTTACCGCCTCTCCGGGTGGTTTCCTAAACCCTCACCCGGAGCTTCGCTCCGACCTCTCCCTCAGGGAGAGGTAAGGGCAGCGCGGCTCGAATGGAGAAATCGGTATCGCTTGTCGATTTACGGTCCAGACAGCCGGGATGATGGTGGAGGATGTCGATCGGACAGCACGGCGCGGACAGGGAGGCGGCTTGAAACCACCCCAAACAAAAAGGGCGCCGGCCGCAACCGACGCCCTCGAAACTAACCCCGGTAATCAGACGGATTCGCCGACCTTGGGCTGCGGCACGACGCGCAGATAGGGCTTCAGCGTCTTCCAGCCGCCCGGGAACTTCTCCTTGGCCGCTTCGTCGGAGACCGAGGGAACGATGATCACGTCCTCGCCCTGCTTCCAGTCGACCGGCGTCGCCACCGAGAACTTCGAGGTCAGCTGCAGGCTGTCGATGACGCGCAGGATCTCGTCAAAATTCCGCCCGGTCGATGCCGGATAGGTCAGCGTCAGCTTGAGCTTCTTGTCGGGACCGATGACGAAGACCGAGCGGACCGTCGTGGTGTCGGAGGCGTTCGGATGGATCATGCCGTAGAGATTGGCGACGTTCTTGTCATGGTCGGCGATCAGCGGGAAGTTGAGCGTCGCGCCGGTGGCGTCGCGGATGTCGTCGATCCACTGGCCGTGATTGGAAAGCTGGTCGACGGAAAGGCCGATGACCTTGACGCCGCGCCGTTCGAATTCCGGCTTCAGCTTGGCGACCGCGCCGAGCTCGGTGGTGCAGACCGGGGTGAAGTTCTTCGGATGCGAGAACAGCACGCCCCAGTCATTGCCGAGCCACTCGTGGAACGAGATCTTGCCCTCGGTCGTGTCGGCGGTGAAATCGGGGACAACGTCCCCCAGATTGAGTGCCATTTTGGTTGCGCCCTCGATGCATGGGGCCGACCGCGGAGGGGCCGGCTCTTTTCTCCAGCGCGAGTATCGCATGGCCGCGCAACCGGTCAATCGCGGAATCCGGCGGGTTCGGAGAACGAAATCGCCCTACTCGCGCCATTGTCGCCAAATCATTCCGATCTTCTCCTCCCTCCCCTGCCAAACTGGAATATTCGTCCAAAGCGAGCCGGCAGCGTCCGGCCTGGAATGGTTGACGGATCGTCAAGATTGATCGGCGATACTGCGCCCCGGGGAGCGCTGACCAGGAAGGTGTCATCATGCTGAAAAAGCCGATCCGCGCGCTCGCGCTTTCGATCCTGCTGCCGGTTTTCGCCGTCGCGCCCGCCATGGCGGAATCGATCGACACGACGCCGGCGAAGATCCTGTTCAGCGACGTCAAGACGCCGATCCCGCTCGAGGCGCGCGCCATTGGCTCGTATGCCAAGGGCTGTCTCGCGGGCGCGGTCGCCCTGCCCGTCAACGGCAAGGACTGGCAGGCCATGCGCCTGTCGCGCAACCGCAACTGGGGCACGCCGGAGCTGATCGCCTTCACGGAAAAGCTCGCCCATGACGCCAAGCGCCAGGACGGCTGGCCGGGTCTTCTGGTCGGCGACATGGGCCAGCCGCGCGGCGGCCCGGCGCTGACCGGCCATGCCAGCCACCAGATCGGCCTCGATGTCGACCTCTGGCTGACGCCGATGCCCAACCGCCTGCTTTCGCGCGACGAGCGCGAGAAGATGTCGGCGACCTCAATGGTCAACGAGAAGGCCCGTGTGATCGACCGCTCGGTCTGGACGCAGGGCCAGGTCAAGCTGATCCGCCGCGCCGCGCTCGATCCCAGGGTGGCGCGCATCTTCGTCAACGCGGCGATCAAGAAAGCGCTCTGCGAGGATACGCGCGGTGATCGCGGCTGGCTCAACAAGGTCCGCCCCTGGTGGGGCCACACCTACCACTTCCACGTCCGGCTGGATTGCCCGCCCGGCATGGCGAGCTGCGTGCCGCAGAAGGCGCCGCCTCCGGGCGATGGCTGCGGACCGGAGCTCGACGCCTGGCTGCAGCCGCCCAAGCCGCCGAAGACCCCGACCAAGCCGACCAAGCCCGCCGTCAAGCCGCGGCCGATGCTGCTGGCCGACCTGCCGGCCGCCTGTCGCCAGGTGCTGATCGGCGCGCCTCCCGGCATGACGCCGGAGCCGGCCGCCGTGCCCATGGCCTATGACGCCGCCCCGCCCGCCGACATCGAGAACCCCGCCGACGCGCCGGTGACCGGAACGCTGCACTAGGGTTAACGGGGTGCTAACAGGAAACGGCCGCTTCGATCCCTCGAAGCGGCCGTTTTCGTCTTGATGCCCTACGCGTCGTCCGGCTCGGCGACCCAGTGCTTCATGGTCGTCAGGCTGCGCTGATATTGCGGCGGGGCATAGGCTTCGGCGCCAAGCTCATAGGCGGCGCGCCAAGGCCAGCGCGGATCGGCCAGGATGGCGCGGGCGAGCGCCACCATGTCGGCCCGGCCCTCGCGCAGAAGCCCTTCCGCCTCGGCCGGGGTGGTGATCAGCCCGACAGCGCGGGTGACGATATCGGCGCCAGCGCGGATTTTCTCCGCGAATTCAACCTGATAGAGCGGCCCGATCGGGATCTTCGCGTCATGGGCGTTGCCGCCGGTCGAGGCGCAGATATAGACGACGCCGACTGCTTTCAGCGCCTTGGCGACCTCGACCGCCTCATCGACATGGAAACTGTCGCGCTCGACCCATTCCGAGGCCGAAAGACGCACGCCGACAAACATCCGCTGCGGCAGCGCCGCTCGCACCGCCTTCGCCACCGTCACGATCAGCCGCATCCGGTTTTCCAGGCTGCCGCCCCAGCGATCGTTGCGCTGGTTGGAGATCGGCGACAGGAATTCATGCAGCAGATAGCCATGCGCACCATGCAGTTCGACGAAGTCGAGCCCTGCCCGCTCCGCCCGCTTGGCCGCGTCGACGAAAGCCGTGACGATCTGCTCGATGCCGGTCTCGTCCAGGGCAGTGGGCGTCGGCCAGCCGGGTCCGAAGGGAATGGCGGAAGGGCCAACCGTCTGCCAGGCATCCTGTTCGGGCGTCAGCGCCCCGCCGCCGAGCCAGGGAAGCTGCGACGACGCCTTGCGCCCGGCATGGCCAAGCTGCACGCCGAAGACGGCGCCAGGGACCGCCACCCGCCGGGCCGCCGCCAGCGCCCGCGCCATCGCCGCCTCGTTGTGATCGGAATAGAGCCCGAGGCAGCCATGCGAGATGCGCCCGCGCCGCTCGACGCCGGTCGCCTCGAAGGTGATCATGCCGGCCCCGGAGATGGCCAGATTCATCCAGTGCTGGATATGCCAGTCGCTGGCCGAGCCGTCATCGGCGGAATACATGCACATCGGCGCGACGGCGATGCGGTTTGGCAGGGTGAATTCGCCGAGCGTGATGGGGGAGAAAAGCGCACTGGTCATCGATCGATCCATTTGAAATGCGAAGGCATGGGGCAGACCGGACGCATAGCGAGCGCTCGCGCGCCCGAAACGCCGTCCTGCGGATTGGCTTGGGAGCAAGATGGCGATCGGGCGTCGGTCCGACCGCCTTGGCAATTCAGCGCGACGTGTCGAGCCGCTGTCCGGAAGACGCATTGACGCGCCACCAGCCGGCTATGGCATGGCGCGGCCGATGCGAAGGCAGAACCTCATGCGGGATTTCTTCCGACATCATCAGCACGACCCGGCCGGCCTGCGGCACCACCTCGACCGTCGCCGCGTCCGCTTCCGTCGATTTCCAGAGCCGCAGCGTGCCGCCATAATCGGCCTGCCAGCCGGCATCGAGATAGACGATCATCGAGACGACGCGGTTGCGAGCACCGGTCAGGCTGTCGAGATGCCGGCCATAGAAGCCGCCGGTCGGATAGGCGATGAAATTGCACTCGAAATCGAACAGGCCGAGAAAGAGGCGCCGGTTGATCGCGATGCGCAGCCGCTCGGCCATATCGAGAAAGCGGCGCTCCGCACCCGTGCCGCCATCGAACCAGCGGATCGCGGCGCGCCGGATTTCGGCCGCCTGCCGGCGTCCGGCCTCGCGGCCGACTCCCGCATCGGTCAGGGCGCCGGAGACCTCCATCGCCGCCAGTTCGTCGGCCAGCGCCTCGACCAGTCCGTTGTTGAAGAAAGCGTCGACGACGACATAACCATCCTGGGCCAAAGCCTCGATGGCTGCGTCGCCGACCAACGTGTCGAAGTCATCCGTCTCCGCTTCGATGACCTCGCTCACAGGGCTGCCACGCCTGTGCCGATCGGGCAGGAAACGCCCGTGCCGCCCAGGCCGCAATAGCCGTTCGGGTTCTTCGCCAGATATTGCTGGTGGTCTTCCTCGGCGAAGTAGAAGGGCGGCCGGTCGAGGATTTCCGTCGTGATCGCGCCATGCCCCCGGGCGGACAGCGCCGCCTGATAGGCATCGCGCGCCGCCTCGGCGCGGTTGCGCTCGGCCGCATTGGCGACATAGATGCCGGAGCGGTACTGCGTGCCGACATCATTGCCCTGGCGCATGCCCTGCGTCGGGTCGTGGCTCTCGAAGAACAGCTTCAGCAGCGCGTCATAGGAGATCACGGCCGGGTCGTAGGCGACGAGCACGACTTCGTTATGGCCGGTCATGCCGCTGCAGACCTCGCCATAGGTCGGGTTCGGCGTCAGGCCGCCCGCATAGCCGACCGCCGTCGCATAGACGCCGTCCGCCTGCCAGAACTTGCGCTCCGCACCCCAGAAACAGCCCAGTCCGAACAGCGCCGTCTCGATGCCGGCGGGATAGGGTCCGGCGATCGGATGGCCATTGACGAAATGCGCGCCCGGGGTGGTGATCGGTTGCGCGCGGCCAGGCAGGGCCTCGCCCGGCGCCGGCATGCGTGCCTTGCGCTGGAAGATGTCGAGGAGATTCATGCGTAGTCTCCTTGTGTAGGATGAAGTCAGGCGACGATGGAGCGATAGCGCCGGCGCCGGCCTGCGAGAACGAGAAACGCGCCAAGCGCGCCGAGGACCAGCCAGGTCGGCAAGGTCAGCAGAAACTGGATCACCGGCGACCAGACCCAGGGACCGACATAGGCCTCGATATGGGTGGCGACCGCCGTCTGGAACGAAGTCAGGCTGGCTGGATCAAAAGCGAACCAGGCCTGGCCGAGCGGGGTTACGGTCAGCGTCGAGGCGGCGATCGACTTGGTACCGTCGATCACCAGCCCCACCACCGCGCCGGCGATGGCAAAAAGGCCGAGAAGACGGACAAGAAGGGTGAACATGGCTTGATCCCTCGTCGCGGCCCGGCTGACGCGAGCGGTCAGCGGCGGCTGGTCCAGAGATAGTGTGGCGGTACGATTTCGGCAACATTTGCCGCCCCCGCGACCATTAATACACGGCCATCCCCGGCTGTTTTCACAGGAAGCCTTGCGGCTTGCCCTGGCTTCGTGATACCGCACGGCCTGTCTTGCCAAGAGCAGGACCTGCCGAGAGCAAGAGGCGTCCACCGCCTCGAAATATTGCGCTGGCAGACTTCCACGCCGCAGGGCGTTTGGTACGGAGGGGTGGCCGAGTGGTTGAAGGCGCACGCCTGGAAAGTGTGTATACGGGAAACCGTATCGCGGGTTCGAATCCCGCTCCCTCCGCCATATATATCTGATTTCATTGATTTTTTGCGCTAGCGCGCATTCGCTCGCCGGAAATGCCCGCCAATCCGATCGCGCTGTGCTGCGATTGGCTGAGATTTGGTCGCGACCTTCGCCTGGCCGCAATCTGTCGATGGTCGAGGCACGCTACAATTCGACTCGGATCCCACTGTTCCAGCTCTGTCCCGACGAACTGCCGACTATGGACACACGCACCCTCATCCGCGGTGTCACATCGACGCCGGATTGGGAGCGGCCCGGTAGTGTGGTTTCACTTATCTCGGATCCGTGGGGTGGGCGGCTAGGCCGTCGAGCCATCCGGCATCTCGCCCGACAGCAGTAGAGCCATTGCGAGAGTGATGGAGTGATCGTCATATGGCTTGGAGAAAAACCGGCTGCCCCCTGGCAAGCTGCTCTCCTCGAGAATGGCGGCGCCGGAGGCGACAATCAGCTTTACCGGAGGCCAGCGCTTTCGGATGTAGTGGGACAGCTTGATCCCGTCCATGGTGCCGGGCATCTGCACGTCGGTGAACACCAGATCGATATCCTGCCGGGAGCCGAGGATAGCAATTGCCTCGTCCGCATTGGACGCCTGAAGGGCCACGTAGCCCGCAGCGAGCACGAGATCGATCGCGCCCAATCGAATGATCGCGCTGTCTTCGACCACAAGCACGACAGCTTTGCCGTTATTCATTGCTCACTCGAGTGATTGTAGATGGGGAGCCCAAGACCTTGCACAAAATGCTTGCTAGGCGGCGGCGGGAAGGTCGGCTTTGATGCCGGCGCTTTCCACATGGCTGATGGAGACCTTCGTGCCAGGGTCGGCATTGGTGACCTGGATTTCCCCAAGCATGTTTTTCGCCAAGGCCTCGACGATGCCACTGCCCAATCCCGCTTTGGGTGCGTCGTCACCTGAGGGCATGCCGATGCCGTCGTCGACGACGGAAAGCGTCCAGTCCTGGCCAGAACTCTGATAGTCGACCCTAATCGTTCCAACTCGCTCGTCAGGAAATGCGTGCTTGAGGGCGTTGATGACGAGTTCGGTCACGATAAGCCCCAGGCTCACGGACACATCAGCCGTGACGCGACTGTCATCGACCGTAACCTGGATCGAAAGGCGATCCGGGTCAGCAATCATGGATGCGCCGAGGCTTTGGCAAAGCTGATTGAAATAGTTGCGGACCTCAACGTCACTGGCGCCGGACATGGACAATTGCCGCTGCAGGGCAGCGATAGACATAACGCGATGATGGGCGTTCTGAAGGTGGCCACGCGCTTCTTCCGACAAGACCCGACGGGCGTTCTGCATGAGCACGCTCGCAATGATCGGAAGGCTGTTGGCGACCCGATGCTGAACTTCCTGAAGCAGCATGGCCTTGTCGCGAACCAGATCATCTTTCAGTCGCGCTTCGGCCCGGGCATCGGTCACGTCGGTGACGGCGAGAAGGAGACGGACATGGTCGACGTCCCCGTCATCGAGCGTGCGCGCGTTGACGACCAATTGCCGGGTTTTCTGATTGGGCCGCACCAGGTCGATTTCGTAGGCTTCTACCTGAACGCTTCCCGACGCAGTGGCCTTCAGCAACAGCTCAAGCTTGGGCATAGCCCATTCGCCGCTCCCTAACTGGCCCAGCTGTCTGCCGGGAATTGACGCGGGATCAATCCCGAATGTCCGGCAGAACGACGTGCTCCCAGCGATGATGGTCAAGTCGTCGGTCAGGAAAAGAAGCGGTTCGTTGGATGACACCACGACCGCAAGAGTGCTTGCCGCTTCAAAATGCGCGCTGGGGGACATAGGTGGCCCTCGAGGGCCGGAGACTTGCGAAGCAAGTCATTACTCGGCAACGACGCCAAGCCGCCAGATGGGCTGGCTCGACGGGCTCATCCTATCACACCTTGCGCAGAAGCCCTTCGTTCCAATGTCTTGTCTCCGGGCCCTAGAGCCATGGCGACGCCGGCGTCACGATCCTGAACGGCACGCCGGGCCGTGGTAACTAGCGGCAACTGCGAGAGGGTTTCCCGCTTTAGTTCTCAGATGCCCGTCGGGCAGTACGGTCAATCGCCTCGATAACCTGTCCATAGAGCGCGGGCGGCAAGTCATGCCCCATGCCGTCGATCAACAGGAGATCCGCGTTCGGGATCGAGGCGGCCGTGTCCAGGCCGCCTGCCGGCGAGATGAGTGGATCGTCGGTTCCATGAATGACGAGCGTCGGTGCCGTGACGGTCGCCAGACGGGAACGCCGTTCACCGGCCACGGCCATCGCGGCAATTTGCCGTCCGCTGCCGCCGGGATCGTAGGCACGGCGAACCTCTTCCAGGACGAGAAGCCCATGAGCCACCTCGTCGAAAGGGTGCTTGCCGGCAATGCGGCGTGCGAAGGCAAGGCTGTGAGCGAGGAACCCGGCCTCGTCCAGGGCGGGATCTGGCACGGGCCGCATCATCATCGCCATGACGTCGGGCTCAGCTTGTGCAAGTGCCGGATTGCCCGTGGTCGACATGATCGACGTCAAGGACAGTATCCGCTCCGGATGCTCGCTCGCCATGATCTGCGCGATCATGCCGCCCATCGATCGCCCCACCACGTGCGCGCGGTCGATGGCGAGCCCATCGAGCAAGCCGATGGCGTCTGAGGCCATGTCATAAAGGGTATAAGGAACGTCGGGTCGCTGTCCCGACCCAAGTGCAGCCGCCAGCGCGCCGAAATCCGGTTTCGCGTACTGCGGAAAATGGGTCGAGCCTCCAGCGTCGCGATTGTCGAACCGGATTGCGCGATAGCCTCGCCCTGCCAGCGCTTGGCAGAACTGCGCCGTCCATCGGATCCTCTGAGTACCCAGCCCGGCAATCAGCAGGATCGGCAGATCCTCGTCGTTGCCGAAACTGTCATAGGCCACATCGATCCCGTTGGCTTTCACGAAGCGCATCGTCCCATTCCGCCCGGCTCTTGCTGAAGAATTTGATCGGCGTGGTTATATCCGGGTAAAATGGTGAGGTCAATTATTACCCGGGTAATAATTGACCTTCGAGCCGAAAAGGGAATATGCCCCCGGCTTGCCCCATTGCGCTTGGCTGCGACAGGCGAATGAGGCTGCCCCATCGCGCCTGCCCTCAACCGAATGCCCGAGCAGGGGAGCGGTTGCGGCGCCTTCTCCGCTAAAACGGGGTCCCTCAAAGAAAAATCGCGCTCGTCGTGGAACCAAACGCTTTCGAGCCAGTTGAAGCGCCGCGAGGATAGATGGGGGCCGGGGTATTTCGTGTCGGGTATAAGGCCAAGAGTCCTCGTCATCGAGGACGAACCGATCATTGTCATGCTTCTGGAAGAGTATCTTCTCGACGCGGGCTGCGATCTCGTCGCTAGCGCGGCGACCTTGGAGAAGGCACTCGTTTTTGCCGCCACCGAGGATGTCGACTTCGCCATACTCGACGTCAGCCTTGGCGCGCAGTCCTCCTTCCCGGTCGCGGAAGCTCTTTTGCAGCGCGACATTCCCTTTCTCTTCGCGTCGGGCTTCGGCAGGCAGGCTCTGCCGGAGCAGTATCGCGGCCACCGGATTCTCGCCAAACCCTTTGACTTCACCGAGCTCGTCGAGGGGATCGACGCGACGCTGGGCAATCGTTTTTCACTGAGAAAAGGCGCCTAGACGCCGGCTTGGTGGACTGGATGCGGCCGGCTACACTTCGCCGGAACGGGTTGAAACTGGCCGCGTGCAAGGGGCCGTTTAGGAAAATGACATGGTGCTGGTGAAGACGTCCGAGATCGCGAAGCGCGCCGACGCGCCGGCCCCGTCGGTGGCAGCGGCCGCCCCCGAGACCAAGGGCGCCGCGGCGCGTCGATCCCAGGACCGGGCCCGGGTCCGCCAGCAGAAGGTTGCGGAGCGGATCGGCGCCGCAACCGAGGAACTGGCAAGCGGGATGACCGAGGCAGCGGCGGCGGCTCAACAGCTGCGCCAGTCGCTGGAGCAGATCTCGGCCGGTGCCGAGGAAGCCGCCGGAGCCGCCCAGGAGTCCCAGGGCGCCGTCGAGATGCTGGGGGCGACGTTCTCCCGGGTTCGCGACTCCGCCGAGACGTCGCGGCGCAAGACGGATGCCCTGCATGCCGCCGCACTGGAAAGTGCGGCCCAGATCGAGGACGCCATCACCTCCTTGGTCACGGCCTCCACGCGCCAGCTCGCTTCGGTGGATATCGCGGTGCGGCTGGAGAAGCAGGCGGCGGGCATCGGCGCAACGACGCAGATGGTGGCGGACATTTCAGACCGCACGAACCTGCTCGCCCTGAATGCGGCGATTGAAGCCGCGCGCGCCGGCGATGTCGGCAAGGGGTTCGCCGTGGTTGCCGACGAGGTCCGCGCCCTGGCCGAAGTGGCGGAGCGGACGGCCCGCGACATTGAGGGGCAGTCCACCAGCATCCAGCGGGAGGTACAGACGCTCGCCGAGCAGATCCGTGGCGCGGCGAATACCGCCCAGCGCCAGACGGTGACTGCCCGTTCCATCACCGACCACCTTTCGGCCATGCGCGATGATCTCGGGGCGCTCTCCGACAGCAGCCAGAAGATCCTGGCTTCCGCGATCGAGGCGGACGTCGCCGTTCGCGAGGCCGGCCGCGGTTCGGAACTCGTGGCCAGCGCCGCCGAGCAGCAGTCCGCAGCGGTGGCGCAGGCCCAGCGATCGGTCCAGCAGCAGAGCCAGGCCCTGGACCAGAGCCAGGAGGCGGCCCAGTCCCTGGCCGTCCTGGCCGAGGACCTGCACGGACAGGGCTCCGCGGCCAGCGGGCGGGAGCAGCTCAGCGCCGCAGCCGAGGAGCTGTCGGCCACGGTTCAGGAGCTTGCCGGCGCCGCCGCGGAAATCCTGATCGCGATCGACCAGATCGGCCGAGGCGCTCAGGCCCAGGCGGCAGCCACACAGCAATCGAATGCGGCGCTGCAGTCTGTCGAGAAGACGCTCGACCAGTCGGAAAAGGCAACGCGCCTCGCCATCGAGCGGGCCCGGTCGATCGCATCGCTCTCGGCCAAGACGCAGTCCGCGCTGGAAGAGATCAGCGGGAACTTCTCGGCGACCTTGGACGGGACGCAGATTTCACTCGATGTGCTGAACTCGCTGGCGGACGTCTCGCGAAATATCGAGAAAAGCATCGACCGGATCGTCCTGGTATCGGTCCAGACGAGCATGCTTTCGGTTTCCGGGTCGATCGAGGCCGCCAGGTCCGGCGAAGCCGGCCGGGGTTTCGCGCAGGTTTCGAGCGACATTCGCAAGCTCGCGCAGGAAGGCAGCGACTATATCGAGGGCGTCAAGGACGTCGTGCGGCTGATGCAACTGCAGATCGCCACCATGCGCCATGATCTCGAAATGGTCCTGGAAGTCGCCGGAAACGAGCGGAGCAAGAATGCAGCGGTGATCGAGCGGATGAAAAACGTCGAGCGCGATATCGCCGCGATCGCCAAAGGCAGCGACGATATGCTTGGCCAAGCCCAGCTTGCCCTCAACGCGGTGCGGGAAGTGCAGGCCGGGACCCTGCAGATCGCGACAGCGGCCCAGGAAGCAAGCGCGGCGGCGATCACGGCCAGCACGGCTGCCAAGGAGCAGTCGCGCGCGGCCGAGGACCTTGCCGCGGCGATCGAGGAAATTGCGTCGCTCGCCGACGAGTTGCAGCTGGCGGCCAGCTAATGGCGAGGGCAAAGGCTCGCATAGCCAGCGAGGCCGGACGCAAGCTGACCGTCGTCATCGATGGCCGCGACTATCTGCTGCCGGCGGAAAAGGTGCTGGAGGTCGGGCGTCGGCCTGCGATTACGCGCGTTCCAAACAGCTTGCCGGCCCTGGCGGGCCTGATGAATTTTCATGGGTTGGCCATCCCCGTCATCCGCCTGAGCGGGTTGGTGGCTTCGACCGAGAGCGGCACGCCGGCGCCATCCCGGGAAACCAGGGTTGTCGTTTATGACGAGCGCGGCGCGGTCGCGCTTCTCATCGACGACGTCCGCCAGCTGACCTCCGATCAGGCCTCTGCGGCGCAGTCGCTGGATGTCGCGAAACTGCTGGCTGCCCAGTTCTTCGAAACTGCCTCGCTGCCCCGTCGCGCGGCCAGTCAGCCCACGGCCCCCGACAGGGACAACGAGGTTCAGGGGGACACGCGTGCGCTGCTGTCATTCCGTCTGTCGGGACAGCACTTCGCCCTGCCGCTGGAAAATGTTGCCGAGGTCCTGAAGCTGCCGGTCGGGGTGACCGGCCTGCCGAAGGGGGCGGCGACGTCCGTCGGCATGATCGTCCTTCGGGAGGATGTCGTCCCGCTGGTTTCGCTCGCGGCGCTGCTCGGCCTTGCCGAGGTTCCCGATGAGAGGCGGCACGTCGTTGTGGTCCATTTCGGAGATGAGCGTATCGGACTGGTTTCCGGGCTGCTGACTGGCGTCGTTCGGGTTCCCGAGACCTCCATCGATCCCGTTCCGGCGATCCTCCAGCGCGGAACCGGCGATGCGGAGATTGACGCGATCGCTCGGGGTGACGGCCATCGGCCGCTGATCTCGATCCTGACGCCGGCGCGCCTGTTTCGAAACCGCGAGGTCCGCGCGGCGTTGGCGGGCCAGGGCGTCAAGGAGACCGACATGCCGGACCATAGCGCCGCCGACCCGGACCAGCGCTTCCTCGTCTTCGCTGTCGGCGACGACGTCTTCGGCCTGCCGATCGAGTCGGTCGACGAGATCGTCCAACTACCCAACGCGATTTCCCGCGTTCCCAACGCGCCGGACTTCATCGCCGGCGTGATCAACGTCCGGGGCAAGGCGGTTCCGGTGATCGACCAGCGCATGCGCTTCCAGGCGGCGGAGGGCCTCGGGGCAAAGCGGCCGCGCGTCATCGTGGTGACGATCGACAAGCTGCAGGCCGGCTTCATCGTCGATTCCGTTTCCGAGATCCTGATGGTTCCAACCTCCGCCATCGGGCCGGCGCCCAGCTTGCCGGGAAGTGGCGGCCAGGTCTTCGACCGGGTCGCCACTCGGGGCGAGGACGGCGCGATGATCCTCCTGGTCGATCCGAAGGAACTTCTGGACAGGGCCGAGCGGGACCTTCTCAAGCGCTTCCAGCCGACAGCCGACACGGCTCAACCGTCGTGATCCGCCTCCTGATTGTCGACGATTCCGCCTTGATGCGCCGCTTTCTGGGCCGGATCTTCGAGGCTGAACCCGATTTCGAGATCGCCTCGGCGCGCGATGGCGCGGAGGCGCTGGACATGATCCGCGATTTCGCCCCCCACGTCGTCACCCTCGATATCACGATGCCCAGGATGGACGGCCTCGCCTGTCTCGATCGCATCATGGTCGAGCACCCCTGCCCCGTCGTGATGGTCTCCGCCCTGACCGAGCATGGCGCGGACGAGACGCTGCGGGCGCTTGAAATGGGTGCCATCGACTTCATTCCGAAGCCGCAAGGCACGATCTCGCTGCATGCCGATGAACTGGCGCCGCTGATCGTCGAGCGGGTCCGCGCCGCAGCAGCCGCCAAGGTGCCGCGAAGCCGACGCCTGGCCGAACGCGTACGGTTTCGGGCCGAGAGTCACGCGGCGCGGTCCTCGCAGTCAGCCCGCCCCGTCGCATCGAAGGCGGATTTCCAGCTTTCGGACGACTGCGTGGTGCTGATCGGCTGTTCGACCGGGGGCCCGCCGGCGCTCGATGCCGTGCTGTCCGGCCTGCCGGGCGATTTCCCGTGGCCGGTCGTCGTTGCCCAGCACATGCCGGTCTCGTTCACCGGCCCGCTGGCACGCCGGCTCGACAAGCTTTGCGCGGTTTCGGTCGTCGAGGTGACGAAGCCGACGCCCCTGGAAGCCGGGCATGTCTATATTGGCCGGGGCGATGCGGATGTCGTCCTGACCCGCCGCAACAAGGGGCTCACCGCCATCGCCATGCCCGCCGATCCGGAGCACCGGTGGCATCCCAGCGTCGACCGCATGGTGCGCAGCGCCATGGAGCATGTGACCGCCAGCCGGCTCGTCGGACTGCTCATGACCGGCATGGGCAATGACGGTGCGGCGGCGATGGCCGAATTGCGATCGCGCGGCGGCCATACGATCGCCGAAGCCAAGCAGAGCGCCGTCGTATGGGGAATGCCCGGAGAGCTCGTGAAGCTGGATGGCGCGGTCGATGTCGTCGAACTGCCGCGTATTGGCGAGCGCCTGATGGAGCTGGCGCGATGACCACAGGCGAAGATTCGAGATATCTCTCGACGGCCGATCTGCTGCGGCTTTGCGATTTCCTGTACCGGCGCACCGGGATGCTCTTCGGCGAGACAAAGCGATACTACATCGACCGACGCGCCGCGGACCGCGTTGCCGCGACGGGCGCCGTGTCCTTCGGCTCCTATTTCAATCTTCTTCTCAGCGACCCCAATGAGGCCGAGCACCTCATCAACCGCTTCACGGTCAACGAAACCTATTTCTACCGCGAAGAACACCAGCTTCGCTGCCTGAGCGCCTCGCTGCTGCCGGACCGCATCCGTGACAAGATGCCGGGCGACCGGATCCGTATCTGGTCCGTCCCCTGCTCCACGGGCGAAGAACCCTATTCGATCGCGATCTGGCTGCTGGAGAACTGGCACCTCGTCGATGCCTACAATGTCGAGATCGTCGGTTCGGATATCGACAGCGTCGTGCTGAAGGATGCGAGCCTCGGCGAATACGGCAAGCGCTCCGTTTCCCGCCTGTCGGACGATCTCCGGCAACGCTATTTCGAGCGGGCCGGCGGGGACCGGTGGCGGATCATCCAGGACCTGCGCGAATCCGTCAGCTTCCGCCCCGCCAACCTGATCGACGCGCAGTCCATGGCGTCCGAAGGCGCGTTCGACATCATCTTCTGCCGCAACGTGCTGATCTATTTCGACGATGAATCGCGCCGGCGGACCGTCGACCATCTCTATGATGCGCTGCTGCCGGGAGGATATCTCTGCCTGGGGCATACCGAATCCATGAACCGGATCTCCCAGCGGTTCGAGGTTGCCCGGTTCGAAGACGCTGTCGTCTACCGTCGCGCGCGGGGAAACTGAGTGGACGATCTCCTGGCCCAGTTCGTCATCGAGGCGGCGGAACTCACGCAGCAGGCGGCGGAGGATCTGCTCGCGCTGGAGCGCGAGCCGGGCGACCGCGCCAGGCTGGACAGCGCCTTCCGCGCCATTCACACCCTGAAGGGATCGGTCGGCCTCTTCGATCTCGCCCCAATGCAGAGCGCGCTGCACGCCGCCGAGGACGTGCTGGGGCTTGCGAAGAAGGAAGACGCCGAACTCGATCCCAGCCGGATCGATCCGATGTTCGCGGTGGTCGAATGGGTCGACCGCTGCGTCCGGGATCTGGAGCAGACCGGCTCGCTCGGCGACAAGGCTCAGGAGGAAAGCGCGGAACTGGTTCGCGCGCTCGGATCCAAGACACCCTCCTCCGCTTCCGCGTCACCGCCTTCGCTCACCTCCGGACCGGTTCCGCCCTGGGCCGCGAGCCTTTTCGAGGCCCATCCGACGGGTCAAGGCGCGGATGCGGTAGCCTTCCGTTACGCGCCCACACCGCAATGCTTCTTCAACGGCGATGATCCGGTGACGCTGCTGGCCGCCGTACCGCAGATCGTCTTCGCGCGGATCCTGACGCGCGACGAATGGCCAGCGCCGACCGAAATGGACCCCTTCCGCAGCAATCTGATCTTCGAGGCGATCTCGACGGCGAAGCGGGCGGATATCGAAGCGGTGTTCCGTCTCATTCCCGACCAGATCGCCATCGTCCAGGCGCGGCCGGCCGAGCAGCCGACTCCCACGCCGGAACCTGTCGAGCCGAGCGCACGAACGATCCGTGTCGATCTCGCGCGGATCGACGACATCGTGACGCTCGTTGGCGAAGTGCTCACCGCCAAGAACGGCATGTCCGCCCTCGTCGCCGAGGCCCAGGCGCTCGCCGGAGGGCTGCCGCTTTCCCGCAATATCGCGACCGCCCAGCAGGACCTCACCCGCCTGATCAACCGGCTGCAGCGCGCTACGACCGACGTTCGCATGGTGCCGCTCGGCGATACGCTGCGCCGTCTGCCGCGCCTGGCACGCGAGATTTCCGGGCAGACCGGCAAGCCGCTGCAACTGGACGTCTCCGGCAGCGAGATCGAGGCCGACAAGAGCATCGTCGATGGCCTGTACGAGCCGCTGCTGCACATGCTTCGAAACGCGGTCGACCACGGCATCGAGACGGAGGAGCAGAGGCGGATCGCCGGCAAACCCGCCAAGGGCCGAATCTCGGTCACCGCCCGGCAGGTCGGCCACCGCATCGAACTGCAGGTCGCCGATGACGGTCGCGGAATCGAGCCGGAGCAGATCCGCGCCACGGCACTGGCGCGCGGCCTGATCCCGCGCGAGGATGCCGAGAGCCTGGACGGAACCGCCATCCTGGACCTGCTGTTCGCCCCCGGCTTTTCGACCGCGGAAAGCGTCACGGACCTTTCCGGGCGGGGCGTCGGCATGGATGCGGTACGGACGGCGGTGCGGCGACTGGGCGGCAAGGTCGCCATCGCCAGCACGGTCGGAGCGGGAACGACGATCACGCTGTCCCTTCCGACGGGCTTCTCCATGAGCCGCATCCTGGTAGTCTCCGTCTCCGGCGAGACCTATGGCATTCCGCTGGAGGCGGTCGCGGAAACGCTCCGCATACCGTCTGACGCGCTCGTGAAGGTCCGCTCCGGAGAGGCCTATGTGCTCCGCAACCGCACCCTTCCCGTGCTGCGCCTCGGCGACATCCTGGGCACCCCTACCCCGCCGCGTCCGCAAGAGTTGATGCTGGTGCTGGAACTGGGAGCCACCGTGGTCGGGCTCGTGGTCGACAGCATCGGGGAACGCTTCGAGACCTTGCTTCGACCACCTACGGGCCTGCTGAAGCATGCCAACAGCATTCAGGGCACGGCCGTGGTCGGCGACGGTCGGATCGTCATCGTGCTGAACCTGGAGGCGCTGCTGTCATGACGGTTGCCCTGGAAGGAATGGAGATCCGGCTGACAGGTCGATGTGGCGTCGAGGAGGCGGAGACGCTGCTGGCGGCGCTTCATGCCGCGCCGGAAAGCCGCGTTGTGCTCGCCGCCGAGCGGGTCCATACATCCCTCTGGCAGGTGCTGCTGGCCTTGCGCCCCGAAGTCGAGGGCGAGGCGCCGGATCCGTTTTCGGCTCAGTTCATTCTCCCCCGGATCCGACGAAATGATCCGGCCCCATGAAGACATACCCGAAGGTGTTCCTTAAAAAGAGGAACAATCGAACGTCACCACACCTGCAATCTGGAACCTGAGCATGACGGTTACCATCCTCGTCGTCGATGACAGCAAGCTCGCACGCATCGTTGCCGGCAAGACCATCGCAGCGCTCCAGCCTGACTGGACCCGCGTCGAAGCAAGTAACGCTGATGAAGCGCTGGAACTGGTTAGAGAGCGACAGATCGATGTCGCGGTACTGGATTTCAACATGCCGGGACGCGACGGGCTCGAACTGGCGGCGGAATTGCGCAAGTCGCACGCCGACATGCCGATCGCCATCATCACGGCCAATATTCAGGACGAGGTCATCTCGCGTGCCCGCGACGTAAATGCGACGTTCGTCAGCAAGCCGGTGACGGAAGACGGCATGTCCGGTTTTCTCGCAGGGGCAGCCCTGCGCCTCAAGCAGGCGCGTTGATGAGCGATACGGATATCAGCCTGGACGAACTCGAGCGCGATGCCCTGACCGAGGTCGTCAACATCGGTGTCAGCCGCGCAGCCTCGAGCCTGCGCAAGATGGTTGGGCGCCAGGTTCTGCTGTCCGTTCCCGCGGTCGAGATCGTCACGCATGCCGCCGCTGCCTCCCTGATAGGCCAGCGCGAGAGCGAGAAACTCGTCGCCATCAAGCAGGAGTTCGAGGGCGCCTTTTCCGGGCGCGCCTTGCTCATCTTTCCCGAGACCAAGAGCCTGGAACTGGCCAGGGCCGTCATGGGCGACGACGTCAGCCCCCAGCAGGTGCTGGAGATGGAAAACGAGGCTCTTTCAGAGACGGGCAACGTCATACTCAACAATTGCCTTGGCACCATGGCCAACATGCTGAAGCAGTCGCTGAAAATGTCCCTGCCACAGATCGTGCGCGGCAGCGGTGACCAGCTTTTCTCGACGACGGACGGCGGACCCAAGGAGGCGCTTGTCCTGTTCCTCTACATCAATTTCTCGATCCAGGACCGCGACATCCGCGGCTATATCGCGATGCTGATGGACCTGCCCTCCATGGCTTCGTTGAGGCTGCTGATTGCCGACTTCATCGAGCGCGTGACGAAAGATGCCGATTGATGGCAAACGACCCGGCCTTCGATCGTGAGGACACCGGCGATACGGGCGGCTTGCGCGACGAGCTTTCCGCCGAACTGCTGCGGCTGAATTGCGAAATCCGCGACGCGAGGCATCGCCTGAACCTGATGCTCGATGCCGCCGGGGCGACCGGCGGATGGCAATGGGACATCCGCGCGAACCGCCTGACCGGCGACGCGCGATTTGCCGCCCTGACATCGCAGGATCCGGTCGAACTCGCCGAAGGCGTTCCCACCAGCCGCTTCTTTGCCAACATCGCGCCCGACGACTACAAGCGCATCCGCCTGGCGGTCGCCGGCATCCTCGCGGGCGCCGAAGTCTTCTCGAAGGACTACCGCCTGCTCAAGGCCGACGGCACCATGCGCTGGGTCCACGCCAATGGCCGGGCCATTCTTTCCGAAGATGACGAACCGCTGATGTTCATCGGCGACCTCGTCGACATTACCGAGCAGCGGCGCATCCAGGAACAGCTCCGCATCGCGCAGTCGGCAGGCGAGATCGGCACGTTCGAGCACGCCCAGGGCTTCGGCACCGTGACGGTCTCGGAGCAGTTCTGCCGGCTTCTCGGCCTGCATCCGACGCCGATCCTGCCCGTCACCACGGTCAACCGGCTGGTCCATCCCGACGACCTGCCGATCATCGAGCTGATCCATTACGACCAGCCGAAGCTGAGCGCCAATATCGAGTTCCGCATCACGCGCGCCGATACCGGCGAGGACCGCTGGCTCGCACGACGCGGCGAATATGTCCGTGATCTCTCCGGCCCGGGCCTGCGCTATATCGGCGTCATCTACGACATTACCACGTCGAAACAGAACGAAGCCCGGCTGAAGCGCCTCAACGAAGGCCTGTCGGAGAGTGTACGCGAACGGACCCGCGACCGCGACCGCATCTGGCGGAACTCCCGCGACATGCTCGCGGTCACCGACCGGCGCGGCCGGCTTCTCGACGCCAACCCCGCCTGGTCGGCGATCCTCGGCACCGAGAATTCCAACATTGTCGGCAAGCTCATTTCGCAACTTTCCGCGCCCGAGGACGCGGTCCTCGTCGAAAGCAGTATCGCCGAGACGCTCGGCCGGGGCAGCGCGTCCTTCGAGAGCCGGGTGACGCATGCGGACGGCACGCCGCGCTGGGTTTCCTGGGCAGCCTCGCGGGAGAACGAAACGATTTATCTCTACGGACGGCACATCACCGTGGAGAAGGAACAGGAAAGCGCGCTGCGGGAGGCCGAAGCTCAGCTCCGCCAGAGCCAGAAGATGGAGGCTGTCGGCCAATTGACCGGCGGCATCGCCCATGACTTCAACAACATGCTCACCGGCATCATGGGCGCGCTCGATATCATCAAGCGTCGCCTGGCTTCGGGGAGGCTCGAGGGTCTCGACCGGTTCATGGACGCCGCCACCGGTTCGGCGCAACGCGCCGCCGGGCTGACCCATCGGCTGCTCGCCTTCTCGCGCCGCCAGCCGCTTGACCAGAAGCCCGTCGATGTCCGGCAGCTGATCACCGACATGCGTGACCTGTTCGACAGAAGCCTCAGCGAGCAGATCGAACTGCTGATCCGGCCGGCGCCGGATTGCTGGGCCGCCACCACCGATACGAACCAGCTGGAAAACGCCCTGCTGAATCTCGCCATCAATGCTCGGGACGCCATGCCCGATGGCGGACAGTTGAGCGTCGATACCCGCAATGTCACCCTGGCGCCGGGCGACGTTCCCAGCCTTTCACGCCAGGGTCAGGAGACGCAGGACTTCGTTGCCATCACGGTGCGCGATACCGGGACCGGCATGTCCGCTGAGATTCTCGAAAAGGTGTTCGAGCCGTTCTTCACGACCAAGCCGATCGGACAGGGAACGGGTCTAGGCCTGTCGATGGTCTATGGTTTCGCACAGCAATCCGGCGGTGGCGTCGAGATCGAAAGCAAGCTGGGCGAAGGCACGGCGATCACGCTGTACCTGCCCCGGAGCCTTGCCGACAGCACGCCGGACATTCCAGACGGCGCGCTGGTTCCGGCCGGTGCCGGCGAGCGCGTTCTGGTCGTCGAGGACGATCCGTCCGTCCGGTTGCTGGTGGTCGAGGTGCTACAGGATCTCGGCTATAGCGCGGTCGAGGCGATCAATGCCGACATGGCGATCGCCAAGCTCCGCCAGAATGGCGCCATCGACCTGATGATTTCCGATGTCGGCCTGCCCGGCATGAACGGCCGGCAGCTGGCGGACGTTGCGCGTGACATCCTTCCCGGCCTGAAGGTGCTGTTCATCACGGGCTACGCCGCCAACGCGGTCAACAAGGACGCCTTCCTTGCAGACGGAATGGACATGATCACGAAGCCCTTCAATCTGGAGCAGCTGGCGCTCAAGATCCGCGAGATGCTCGCGGCTTCCCCGACCAAGGCCCAACCACGACCCTCCTGACGTAGCGGCATCACGCATGTACTATGCTCCTGTTGCCGCCGCAGGCTCGTGCGGGGTCGATGGGATAGTCGTGAATGTGGGATCGAAACTCGGTCAGCCTGTCGCTGGTCCACATGCTCCCAGCAGTGGCGGAACGCAGGGGGCTGCCGCTCGATGACCTTCTTGCAAGGGCCGGCCTGGCCCGGGATGCACTTTCGCACACAGGCCTTGTCGCGACCCGAAGCCAAGTGTGCTCGCTCTTGAACGAGCTGTCGCGCCGGTCGGGCGAGGCGACGATCGGGCTCGACCTTGCGGCATCGGCGGACCCGGCAAGGCTGGGGCTGTCCGGGCGGGCGCTGTTCGGGGGGCGGACGTTGCGCGAGTGCCTGATCTTGCACGCCCGCCACATGCCGACCCTGCAGGGGGGCGTGCGCATGGGGCTCAACGAAAGCGATGGACGCGCTCATTGGCGACATGCGCTGGCCAACAGCGATGCCGCGCATGCCGGCGTGCTGAATGAGGGCATTGCCGCCTTCGTGCTGGCTGCGCTCCGCGCCATCGCAGGCGCGGAAGGCGGCGACGCGCAAATCACGCTCCCTCATCGACCGAGAGCCTCGAGCCGACTGTATGAGGAAAAGCTCGGAGCCGGCGTCTCCTTCGGCAATGGTGTCGGCATTTCGGTGAGCTTCGATGCCGGGTGGCTCGACCGGCCCAATCCCTTCCTGGCAGGTCCGCGGCTGGCCGAGGAGACTGGCGAGGCCATCGTCGACAGCCCGGACTGGAACCAGGACGCGACGCTGACGATAGCGCTGGAGCGCATCTTTTCCAGCGCCGCTCTGGCGGGAACGCTGTCGCTGGTGGACGCGTCCCGCAGCCTCGGTATCGCCCCGCGCAGCCTTCAGCGACGGCTGCTCGCCTCCGGCACATCGTTTGAAGCCTTGGTGGATGATTGGCGGCGCAGCCTTGCCCGCGCTCAACTGGGCGACCCGGCGCTGCCTGTCGGCACGATTTCCAGGTCGCTCGGCTACAGCGATCCCGCCCATTTCGTCCGCGCCTTCCGGCGCTGGGAGGGCATCACCCCGCTGGCCTATCGGTGCGCCGCCTTGGCGCGAAATGGCAATTGAGCACAGCCAGCCTATTCTCTACGGCAATTGGCAACGCCCTTTTCGCACCCTCTCGTCCCGAAGGTGAACGCCGATGCCGAAGTCAGCCCAACGCGTGCAGCCCGCCAACGCCTCGTCCCCCAGCCGCCGGGATGTGATGGCCGGCGGCGGCGCTTTCCTCGCCGCGATGGCAGGGCTGTCGCTGCTCGCCGGCCAGGCCCGCGCAGCCGGGGCGACGCGCCCCCACATCCTCTACATCCTGGCCGACGACCTCGGCTTCGCGGATGTCGGCTTCCACGGCTCCGACATCCGCACGCCCAATCTCGACAAGCTCGCCGCCGGGGGTGCGAAGCTGCATCAATTCTACACGCAGTGCATGTGCACCCCGACCCGCGCCGCTCTGATGACGGGCCGCTATCCGCTACGCTACGGCCTGCAGACCGGTGTGATCCCCTCGGGCGGCAGCTACGGCCTTGCGACGGACGAGTTTCTGCTGCCGCAGGCGCTGCGTCAGGCGGGCTACACCACCGCCCTGGTCGGCAAGTGGCATCTTGGCCATGCGGATCAAAAGTACTGGCCGCGGCAGCGCGGCTTCGACAGCTTCTACGGGCCGCTTGTGGGCGAGATCGATCACTTCAAGCATGAAGCGCATGGGGTGACCGATTGGTACCGCGACAACAAGCTGGTTGAGGAAGAAGGCTACGATACGGAGCTGTTCGGCGCCGAGGCCGTGCGGCGGATCGCGGGGCATGATCCCAGCAAGCCGCTCTTCCTCTATCTGGCCTTCACCGCGCCGCATACGCCCTTCCAGGCGCCGCAGCGCTTTCTCGACATGTATGCCTCGATCGAGGATCCGTCGCGCCGCGCCTACGCCGCGATGATCACCGCGATGGACGAGCAGATCGGCGACGTCGTGAAAGCGCTGGAAACGCAGGGAATGCGAAGAAGACGCTGATCGTGTTCCATTCCGATAATGGCGGAACCCGTTCGAAGATGTTTGCCGGCGAGAGCGCCGTGTCGGGCGATCTTCCCGCCAGCAACGCACCCTACCGCGAAGGCAAGGGCACGTTATACGAGGGGGGCACGCGGGTCGTGGGGCTGGCGAATTGGCCAGGCCAGATCCCGCCGGCCGAAGTCGACGCGGCCCTGCACGTCGTCGATATGCTGCCGACGCTCGCGAAACTGGCTGGCGCCGATCTGTCCGCCTCCAAGACACTGGACGGCCAGGATGTCTGGCCGACGCTTTCGTCCGGAAGCACGGTCCGCACCGAGCTGGTCTACAATATCGAGCCGACGCAGGGTGCGGTTCGGCACGGGCAGTGGAAGCTGCTCTGGCAGGCAGTGCTTCCGCCCAAGATCGAGTTGTTTGACCTCGATGCCGATCCCGGCGAGACCCAGGACGTGTCGCTCCGCCATCCGGAGAAAGTGGGGGAGCTGCAGGCGCGGGTCGTTGAACTGGCTCAGGCCATGGCCCCGCCGCTGTTCTACGGCAGCGCCCTGAAGCTCACCCTTTCCTCGCCGCTCGCAACGCCCAGCGCAGCTCTCTATGAGATGGGCCTGGAATCCGACTAGGGCGCGTTGAGATGTCGCTGTCTGTCGAACGCGTTCCGCATTCGGCCAGATTTTGGTCACCGCGACAGTAACCCTCCGGTGAGGTCCGCGCGGTCCATAGACGGGTACTGGAAGCCCCTACGGGAATGGCTCGCTGACGCTATATCAACGACGCAACACCACCCCAAAGTCCGTTGAGGCTCCTGAGCTAGTCCTGCGCCTTCGGCCAGCCCATCTCCTCGTCGACCTCATGCACAGGGTCGAGCAGCAGCAGATCCTGCATGTCGCCGAACGACTCCAGCGCCGGAGCCGTCATGGTCGCGGCTTGTGCGGCAGTCGCGGCGGGGCCGCTGGGACCGGCGCCTCGGTGGTCGGGCGCATCAGGCCGCAGTTGACCACTTCGTCGGCGAAGCGCGCGATCTCGGCAGCCAGCTCGGCATTTTCCCCGGCCAGATCGACGAGCGCCTCAACCGAATGGCCGGCCATCAGATCGTGCCAGAGCACGGCACCGGAGTCCTTGATGCTTTGGAAGGTCAAGCCCCGATAGGACGGAACCCGCATCGCATCCGATCCCTGCCGAGGCGGCAGGCTGGTAGCTCAGGCCCGTCGCCGCTCTATCGCGGATCGCGCCATGACACCCCGCCAGGAACGGGATGCAATCACGTCGCCCGCGATTGTTCATCGCCCGCCGCCTTGGCGACTGGCCAAGGCCGCGCTACTGTCATCGACGGGAGAACATCTACGTAATGTTGAAAATAACACTCCCCATTTCGCATCCCATAAAATAGATTTTCCGGATTACCCGGAGGATTCTTGCTGTATCAGGGAGAATAGGAATGAAACTGTCAAAAATAGGCGTCGCCTTATTAGCGGTGACAGCACTTACCTCTTGGGAAGCCTCCGCCCAGACCAGCAAACCGAATATCCTCATGATCGTTTCCGACGACACCGGTTATGGAGATCTCGGACCCTATGGCGGCGGCGAAGGCCGCGGCATGCCGACACCCAATATCGACAAGCTCGCCGATAGCGGCATGACCTTCTACTCCTTCTATGCCCAGCCCAGTTGCACGCCCGGACGCGCCGCGATGATGACGGGGCGCATCCCGAACCGCAGCGGCATGACGACGGTCGCCTTCCAGGGCGAGGGCGGCGGACTGCCGGCGGCCGAGTGGACCCTGGCCTCGGTACTGAAGCGGGGCGGATACGGCACCTACTTCACCGGCAAGTGGCATCTCGGCGAAGCGGACTACGCCCTGCCGAACGCCCAGGGCTTCGACGTGATGAAGTATTGCGGCCTCTATCACCTCAATGCCTACACCTATGGCGATCCGACCTGGTTCCCCGACATGGACCCCAAGCTGCGGGCCATGTTCCAGCGGGTGACCAAGGGCGCCCTGTCGGGCAATGCCGGAGGACCGGTTGTCGAGGAGTTCAAGATCAACGGCCAGTATGTCGACACTCCGACGATCGACGGCAAGGAAGGCGTGGTCGGCATTCCCTTCTTCGACAGCTATGTCGAAAAGGCCGCGCTTGGTTTCCTCGACGACGCGGCGACCAAGCCGGACACGCCATTTTTCATCAGCGTCAACTTCATGAAGGTGCACCAGCCGAACATGCCGGCGCCGGAGTTCGAGCATAAGTCGATGTCGAAATCGAAATATGCCGACAGCGTCGTCGAGTTGGATACGCGCATCGGCCGCATCATGGACAAGCTCCACGAGACCGGCATGGACAAGAATACGCTGGTTTTCTACACGACCGACAATGGTGCCTGGCAGGATGTCTATCCCGACGCCGGCTATACACCGTTCCGCGGCACCAAGGGCACGGTTCGCGAAGGCGGCAATCGCGTTCCGGCGATTGCCGTGTGGCCTGGCCAGATCAAGCCGCGCAGCAAGAGCCACGACATCGTCGGCGGACTCGACCTGATGGCCACCTTCGCCGCCGCCGCCGGCGTGCCGCTGCCGGACAAGGATCGAGAGGACCAGCCGATCATCTTCGATAGCTACGACATGACCCCGATCCTGAAGGGCACGGGAAAATCGGAGCGCACGGAATGGTTCTATTTCACCGAGAACGAGCTGACGCCGGGAGCGGCTCGCGTCGGCAATTACAAGGCTGTGTTCAACCTGCGCGGCGATGATGGCGCCCAGACCGGCGGGCTCGCCGTCGACAGCAATCTCGGCTGGAAGGGCGCCGAGAAATATGTCGCCACCGTGCCCCAGGTCTTCGACCTATGGCAGGACCCGCAGGAGCGCTACGACATCTTCATGAATAACTATACCGAGCGCACCTGGACGATGGTCACGATCAGCGCGGCCATCAAGGATCTGATGCAGACCTACGTGAAGTACCCGCCACGCAAGCTGCAGAGCGCCAGCTATTCAGGACCGATCGAGATATCCAAATATCAGCAGTTCCAGTGGGTCAGGGATCAGCTCGCCAAGGACGGCATCGACATTCCGATGCCGACGGGCAACTGATCTCCGCACCAGCAGCGAGACGGGGGCTTCGGCCCCCGTCTTTTTTAGAGGGTTGGCGACGGAGGTTCTATGCAGCCATCCGGCCTCGCCCCGCTGAGGCGGACAGCGCAGCCAAGCCGGGTCGCTGGAGATCGCTATCCTTTGCGTCGGAATACGCGGAACCGCTCGTGCCGATCCTGGCTGCGCGGAACGCTTCGCGCAGCCAGGGTCAGTGACCAAGACCAACCGCCCTGCCCGGCTCGAGGATCAGAACTGCGTCGCCCAGGCGCCCTTGAGGGCGTGGGTTTGGGCGCCGTCGCTGCCGACCTGGCCGTCATAGACGAGACCGACCGTCGTGTCGGGGGTGAAGTTGAGGTTCAACCCGGCATTCAGCACCGCCATGTCGCGGGGAACCGACGCACCGACGAGGAAGAAGCTGTCGCCGCCGGCCAGCGTCTGGGTGACGCCGGCCGTGTCGGAATAGGCATGCCTCCAGCCCACGGCAGCCTTGGCGGTCATCAGCCTGTCGCCGAGAAGGAACTCGCGGCGACCACCGAGGCCGAGCGTGGTGAAGGTGGCGTCGATCGCATCCGCCTTGCTTTCCAGCGCAGCCGCTCCGCCGGTCTCCCGGAAGGCATCGGCAGACTGGTTGACATAGGCGAGGCTCGCATAGGGCACCAGCGACGCGACGCCAAGATCAAAGGCATGCGAGAGCTTGCCGAAGGCCTGCGCCGTTCCGGTCGAATAATCGGCCGACAGGCTGTCGGAGAAGCCGGGGAAGCCGACGTTGCGGCTGGTGTCCCAGTCATGCCGCGTATAGGCCGCGCCGAGCGAAAGGCGGGTGGCGCCCCACTGCCTTCCGCCATAAAGACCCGCACCGTAATCGGTGCTGTCGCCCGAGGTGCTGCGATCGTCAACCTCGGCGCTGGTGCGCCCGACATGCAGCATCGCGCCCATCCGCCAGTCGCCGACGGACCCGTCGAAGCCTCCGGCAACGCCGCCCATCGTCGAATCGACGGCGGCCGCATTGCCGTCGCCGGGCAGATTGGCGGTTGCGCCATAGGCCGCGATCCAGCCGCCGCCCTGGCGCGCCGCGCCGGGAGCGAGGGCGGAAGGCATGGAAGGAGCCTCGGCATAGGCGCTGACCAGAATCGGCCGGTCCTCATCGAGCGCGTCAAAGGTGCGATCGAGCCGGGCGGTCAGCAGGTCGGCGAGCACGGCGGCGGACTGGATCGAGACGCTCTCGAAGGAGGCATAGGCCTCGCCCGACACGCTGTCGAAAGCCTTGGCCGCCTGCTCCTGGGTCAGCCACAGCATGGCGTCGTGGACTTCGTTGCCAATGCCGAGCGATTCGACCCCGCCCGCGGCGGCGCGCTGGTTGGCCGTGCGGCCCGCTTCCGCGAAGCGGACATCGTTGCGGTCGAGGCCCAGTTGCACCGTCGTGTCGTCATAGCGAAGGATCGGGGTCAGGAAGGCGAGGTCGGTCGTGACGTCGTCGAACCTTCCGGTGACGGAAGTAGCGGACACGATCGTGTAGATCGTAAGCGGGTCATAGGGACCGGCCATCGTGCCCGCCGATACGCGGACCGTGCCGTCCACGACCGCCGTGTCGGCGATCAGCTTGTCATTGGCGCCTGTCGCATCGACATCGATGTCGAAATACGAACCGTCGCCGAAATTGGCAGCGCCGACGGTCAATATCTGGGAAGCGCCGTTGCCTTGCAGGCTGAGCGTGCCGGTATTGGTGAGGGTGGTGATGCCGGAAAGCGAACCGACGACGTTCAACCGGCCGCTATTGTTGAAGAACCCATGGATCTCGCCTTCCGCGTAAACCCGTCCGGCACTGGTGAAGTTGCCGTTCCAGATGCTGTCGGTTCCGATAATGCCCGCGTTGGCGAGGACATCGCCGTTCCAGATGCCACCCTCTTCATTGTAGATGGCCCTGGCATTGGTCTGCACATCGCCCGTCCAGACGCCGCGATTGACGATCTGGGTATGCTGGTTGCTGCCACCCTGATTGGCGACGACATTGCCATTCCAGGCGCTGCCGGCCATGTTGAAGATGGCGTTGTTGTTGCCACGGATGTCGCCGGTCCAGGTGCCGCCAAGCTCGTTGGCGACCTGGCTCTCGCTGCTCAGCACGTCGCCGGCCCATTGGCCCTGGTTGGAGAGCCAGCCGCTATTGGCGACGACATCGCCGTTCCAGGTTGCGGTGGCGTAGTTGGTGACCCCGCCCCGATTGGAGAGGCTTCCCGTCCAGGTGCTGCCGGAATCGTTGTCGATGGAACCGGTATTGCCGGCGACGTCGCCGGTCCAGGTGGCGCCGTCCCGGTTGCCGATGACACCCTTATTGGTCAGAACGTCGCCCTTCCACGTTCCGTCCAGATTCAGGACGCTGCCGGCATTGGCCGCGACATCGCCTTCCCAAACCCCTCCGTCATTGAACAGCAGGCCGGAATTGCCTTTGACAGTCCCGTTCCATTCGCCGCGATTGATGATCTGGGCATTTGTATTACTGCTGCTGCCATTTCCGACAACGTCGCCGTTCCACTCGCTACCCGCCATGTTGAAGATGGCGTTGTTGTTGCCAAGCACATCGCCGACCCAGCTACCGGCCTCGTTGTTGGCGATCTGGCCGCTATTGGTCCGGATGTCACCCGTCCAGATGCCGCCGAAATTGTTGATCGAGCCGGAATTCTTGACAACATCGCCGGACCATTCGCCATGGTTGTACAACGTGCCGCTATTGGCCTGGACGTTGCCCGACCAGCTTGCACCGACATTGTTGCTGATGCGATTGGCATTGCTCAGGATATCACCGGTCCAGACGCCGTCGGCATTGTTGTCGATCGAGTCGGTGTTGCTCAGCACCTTGGCGTTGTAGGTGCCGTTGTTGACGAAGGGCCCGGTATTGGCGAGGTCGTCATGGACGGTGCCATCGTTGATGAAGGTGCCGTTATTGACGAGATTGTTGGGGATGCGGATCGTGAGCGTCGCGCCGGTCGCGACATGCAGCGTGGTTCCCTCATCGACGACGGCGTAGTCGAACGACACCGTATTGGTGGACGTGCCGGTTCCGACCTCGACCCGGCCCGCATTGAGATTGAGGCCGCCGAGCGTGACATCACCGCCAAGGGTCAGCGTTGCCGCGCCCTCCTTGACCAGTTCGCCGGCCGCGCCTTCGATCGTTCCCATGAAGACGGTGTCGTTGCTGGTGTTCATCACCAGCGTCGCGCCGTCCGCTACGCTGACCGCGCTATAGTCGGGCAGCGCATCGTCGAGCACTTCGACCGTGCCCGCGTTGACGGCGACCGTACCCGTGAAATCATTCTGTCCATTGGCCAGCACGACGGTGGAGTCGCCAGACTTGATCAGATTGCCCGTGCCCGTAAGCCGGCCCTCGACGATTGCGGTGCCGCTCGTCGGAGCGAGATCAAAGCGTTCCGAGGCGGTGATGACACCGCCTGCCGAGGTCGCGGCCGAATCCGTCAAGGCGTAGGTCGCGGTGGTCACTTCACCGCCGATCGAGCCACCCGAATGGGTATAGCTGGCAAGACCGGATACGGTGCCGTCCATGCTGCCGCCGGACTGGGTCATGGTGGAACCCTCGCCCCCCGTGAGTACGGCGGCCGCCTCCACCGTTCCGTCGCCGGACAGGGTGAACTCGGTCTCGAAATCAACCTTGTCCGAAAGCGTGCCGCCCGACAGAGCATAGCTCGGCGTCTGGATTTCGATATCCGACACCTTGCCACCCGACTGCTCCATCGACTCGGTGACGACGAGCAGGCCGGCTCCCAGCGTACCGGTATCCGGATCGAGCCAGCCTCCCACCGAGCCGCTCGACATGTTGACCTTGGCGGCGGTGAGAATGCTCTTTCCAAATGCCCCTTCGCCAATCTCCACCGCGCCCGAGCCGCTAATATCCAGGGTGCCGTCTATGTAGAAGGTGGAGACGTTGAACTTGCTGTTGCGGGAGATGAACTCGCCACCGCTCAGATTGAGGTCCAGGATGCGGCGGCCTTGCGAATTGATGTTCGGCGTGCCGGCCGTGACGACCATCGTGTCCAGGCCGTCCGGCGGCCCCTCCACCCAGTGAGGCTCGACGAGAAGGGGGGCGCCCGGTTCAAAAATCTGGTCGCCGACTTTCAGCACCGGCTTTCCATCCTCGCCGAGGATGGGATTTCCGTCTTCGTCCGTCTCGTGTTCGAAGATCTGGTTCCCCTCCTCGTCAAAAAGGGGATTTCCTTCCTCGTCGGTCACGGGGACCTTTTCGAAGAGCGGGTTTCCATCGGCGTCGACAACCGGGATCTGCTCGTAGATCGGGCTTCCATTGTCGTCGAGAACGGGCTGGCCACCTTCCTCCCAGATCCGGTCCCAATTGCCCGACTTTGCAAAGGAGGTCTGATTTTCGTTGCCATTCCACACGAAGGTGCGGCCCTCGGCTTCGGCGTGCCCCCTGCCTGCGAAAAGGGCTGCGCTGGCGCCACCCACCATCAGCAGAAGGCGGAAGGCTTGCATGGAAAAGCGCGCACGCACAGCCCCACCGCAGCGGCCGAGACCCTGCGCCGACCTATCCAACACTGGCATAGTTGAACCCTGTCCCCTGCCCGCGAATCGCGGATCCCCATAAGGTTAAGGAGGTCTAAACGGGCCAGCTTGGCAAGGACGAATTTTAGCGCCACTCAAGTAAATCTGCGAAGGTGTTTCGTATTACAAGAAACGGCTTCGAGTTGACGTTGCACCGGGCTTTGCGTTTCCGCGACTGACCGGGCATATCGCGGCGCTTCATCTACTTCGCTATTCAATTCGGAAGGCGAAATATTAGTCCTAGCCATCGGAATCGAGCTCTAAAACTGCAAACTCATAATCCGAACGGATAGGTTTCGTCTTCTCCCGACGTCACCTGGCCCGGTAATGGCGTCACGGCGCGGGTATCGTCCAGCCAGACGAAAGCATCATACTGGTCGGCGGGGCGGGCATAGCTGTAATGGCTCCAACGTTCCGTATCCGGCCGGTAGATCACGCCAATATATCGCTCCAGAACCGGCTGGCTCAGTCCTTCCCTTAGGGCTGCCTGATCGCCCTGCTGCAGATCTATCAGGAAGCGTTCGTATCCTGTTTCATGGCAGATGGCCTCGAAACTGTCCGGCCGCGAGGGGAGGACTCGTTTCACTTCCATGGGGGCATCCCATTCGCTCGCGGCGGAAACCGTGCCGGAATGGGTGCCGAAGCCGATCAGCGCCGCATCCTGCCCGTACTGCTCGCGACAGAGCTGACCGATATTCACTTCGCCTCGCTCGGTGCCCATGTCGGTGTAGCGGGCGTCGCCGATGTGCGAATTGTGGGCCCAGACAACGACCCTGCTGTGCGGCCCCGCCCGGGTCAGGATGCTCTGGAGCGTCTCGAACATATAGCGATCGCGCAGATTCCAGGATTCGCGGGCGCCGTAATACATCGCGCGGTAGTAGCGCTCCGCATTGGCCACGAGCCTCGCGTTCTGCATGGCGTCAAAGAAGCTCTGCCCATCCTGCTGCGAATAGCGGAGCTCCTTCTGAAGCAGGTCGATCAGGATCCGCGTCACGGGGGCCTCGCAGAGCGCATAGCCTTCCGACAGGGAGGCTCGGCCATAGGCGGAGGGCTCGCGCGACCAGGGCGACAGGCAGGAATATCGGGCTCGGGCGATCTTCGCGGCTTCGGGGTCGACACGATCCAGATAGGCGAGCACGGACGCGATCGACGCGGTCATGCTGTAGAGATCGAGGCCGTAAAAAGCCACGCGGTCCTCCGCCGGCAGCGCCCGATTGTGCTGGCGCAGGAAGCCGACGAAATCATCGACATCCCGATTGCGCCACATCCAGCTCGGAAACCGGGTGAAGGGCGACGCGCCCGTGGGACGATGCGAGTAATGGCGAACGTAACGGTCGATGGCGGCGGCGTCGGGCCAATCGGCTTCGACCGCGACAAACTTGAAGTTGTGACGCTCGATCAGCCGACGCGTGATCGCCGCGCGGGCACGATAGAATTCCGAGGTTCCGTGCGACGATTCCCCCAGCAGGACAATCCGCGCCCGGCCAAATCGATCGAACGCGGCGGCGAAGAGTGGGTCATCCAGGGGCGGCAAGGGTTCGGCGGCGGCGCGAAGCAATTCGACCAAGGGCCGCCGGGGCGCTTGGTCCGGAATGGGTGGCGCGTGTGGGCCTGGCAGCGGCAGCAGATAGTGCTGGAACCAGGCGCTCGCCATGCCGGTGACCGCCTCCAGCGCGCCCGGCTCCTCGAACAGGTGAGTAGCGTTGGGGACGATGCGAAGAAGCTTTTCGCAGGTCAGCCTGGCCAGGGCCTGGCGGTTCAGGTCCAGTACCTGCTGATCGGCG
This sequence comes from Kaistia sp. UC242_56, assembly GCF_044452255.1. Taxonomy (NCBI): domain Bacteria; kingdom Pseudomonadati; phylum Pseudomonadota; class Alphaproteobacteria; order Hyphomicrobiales; family Kaistiaceae; genus Kaistia; species Kaistia sp. UC242_56. The sequence continues at coordinate 660,558 of NZ_JBIOAN010000002.1, read as the reverse complement.
CCACCAACGACGAGAAGCGTTGGCGCGGTGACCTCCGACATCCGCGGGCCTGCCAGATCCGGACGGCCGCCACGGGATACGATCGCGCTGATCCGGTCGCCGAGTTCGGCTGCTGCGAGCAGCGCCGCGCCGGCCCCGGTGCTGGCTCCGAACAGGCCAAGCGGGAGATCGGAAATGTCGGGCTCGGAGCCGATCCAGAGCGTCGCCTCGATCAATCGCTCGGCAAGCAGGGGAATATTGAAGACGTTCCGCCGGTCCTGGGCTTCGGCCGAGGTCAGCAGATCCAGAAGCAGGGTCGCGAAGCCCGCGCCGTTCAGCGTCTCGGCGACCGCCCTGTTGCGCGGGCTCATTCGGCTCGAGCCGCTGCCATGCGCAAACAGGACGATGCCGCGTGGATTGGCCGGCACGCAAAGATCTCCCGTCAGATGCACCGGCGGTATCACCACCTCGCGGCGCTCGGTTGGAACCCCCTGCCCCAACGGCGCCTCCAGCCCCTCCGACCAGGCCTGGCGCAGGAGGCCGATCGTCTCCTCGTCCGAGAGCTGATGGAAATCGTCGTAGAAGAAGCCGACGCCCTGGAAGTGGCTAGCCGGATGCAGGCACACGATCGTGCCGGCATCCTCGGCCATCTCGGCCAGCGTTTCCCTGGGGGCCACGGGAACGGCCAGGATCGACTGGATCGCGCCCCGGTTCTTGAGAGCAATCAGGGCGGCTCGCGCCGTCGCGCCCGTCGCAATCCCGTCATCGACGACAATCGCGGTGTGCCCTTCCGGGTCTATCCGCCAATGGTCGCCGAGATAGCGGGCGCGGCGCCGCACGAGTTCCAGGATCGCTCGTTCTCGGGCCTGCGAGATATAGGCATCGTCCACGTTCGTGGCGCGCTTGACGCTCTCGTTGATGACGATCTGTGGCGGTTCCCCCTCCACCACCGCGCCCAGCGCCAGTTCGGGCGCCATCGGCGCCGATATCTTCTTGGCGAGGATCAGGTCGAGCGGCGCGCGCAGGGCTCGGGCGATTTCGAGGGCGACGGGGACTCCCCCGCGCGGCAGGGCGTAGACAACGGGATTTTGGAGCGACATGGCCGCCAGCCTCGTCGCCAACTGGCGACCCGCGTCTGCACGATCCATGAAACGAAAGGGCGAGCCGGCCATGTGGAACTCCACGGACGAGTGCCTGTTTCTCACTTCATTCAGCGAGGCAGTACCCGGTGGGCCAAACAAGCGAGATCGGCAACCTGACGAACCCCCAGCGCCGCGCATGCAACTAAACTGGAAACCGACATCCCGCTCGGCAAGCCGCTGTCGAGCGAATGTGATGGGCCGGGAAGCGAGGCTCCGCACCTCCCCCCGGACGCCGGCGATGGCGGGACGAACCCGCCATCGCCCTGTGAGCTAGAGCGCGACGCCTGCCAGCCTGGTGGTCAGGGTCTGCCGGTCCTCGACGGATTTCAGGCGCACCGTCAGCGTCTCGTTCTTGGCCGACACCTGGGGTGGAAGGCTGACCGGGATCTCCGGGGCGTGTTCAGCAGCCCACGCTTTGAAGCGCGGCAACTTGTTCGGGCCGCTGATGGGGAAGGTGAACGTATACTTGAAGGTCATGGGGCATGTCCCAAATGGAAGTGGCCTCCGGCTTTGAGCGGCGCGCATAAAAGCGCAGCCAATCGCTCAGCCAGGACACACGGATTTTGGATGTCGGGAGGGTTGCTTTCCTGGCGCCGCTCTTGCTCTCGCAGGTAGCAGCACCAGGCAGTCAGCCTGTTTGAAGGCTGCCTTTGCGGATCATGCGTGGGGCAAAGGAAACGGTTTGCATAGCCGATGTCTCGGCCAGATGACCAATATTGTCAAACCGCAGCGGTCGGTCAGTTCGCCGCAGTGAGCGCGGGGCGGCCCCACCGGAGGACCGCCCCGCCGGATGGCGCTAGGGCTTGACCCAGGTTGCGCCCGACAGAACGCCACCATCGACGACGATCGCCTGGCCGGTGATGTAGGAGGAGGCCGGCGAGGCCAGCAGCAGCGTCGCGCGAGCACGCGGCCGATGGCGCCACCGGCGCCGGTAACCAGCGCTGTCTTGCCCTCCAGCGAGAAGAGCGTATCGAGAATTCGAGCCGACGGAAGGCTCAGGCTATCCCGGCGTGGCCAGCGGTCACATGCCCAACGCGGTCAATACGCCCTGGGCCAAATTCTTCGATCCTGCCAACAACTTCGCCTTTGTCGACGCGGAGACCGCCGCCAAGGTCTTTGCCGATGCGAAGGTCGATGTCAGCGGTCCGGTGATCACCACTTGCGGTTCCGGCGTCACCGCCGCGATCCTGGGCTTCATGATCGAGCGCGCGGGCAATCCGGACTGGAAGCTCTATGACGGCTCTTGGCACGAATGGGGCCAGCGCGAGGATACGCCGAAGCGCAGCGCAGCCGCACCCAAGGCCTGACCGGCACGCGCCAGTGTCCCGACTTCACCACCTCGGGACACTGGCCTTTTGGGAGCCGCGCGAAACCCTATCGCTCGTAGAACTTGTTCAGCCTGGGGCTGACCACGACTTCGTTGAGGCAGACCGAAGCCGGCTGGCTCACGATGAAGAGCGCGAGCTCGGCGAGATCCGCCGGCTGCAGCATCGCGGACCGCTCCTCTGCCGTCGGCGGCGTCGGCCGCTTTTCGAGGATCGGGGTCGCCACCTCGGCCGGCAGGATGGCCGTCGAGCGGATGCCGTTGCGATATTCTTCCATGTTGATGCTCTGACTCATCGCGATCACGGCATGCTTGGCCGCCGTATAGACGGGGCCACTGACCGGATGGATGAATTTGCCCGCCCAGGAAGCGATGTGGATCAGTTGGCCCCGCTGGGCCTTGCGCATGGGATGCATCGCGGCGGCGGCGCAGTAGAAGGCGGCCGACAGGTTGCTCTGGATCAGGCCGTCAATGCTGCCGGGCGTCAGGTCCTTCCACGCGCGCTCGACGATATTGCCGCCGGCATTGTTGACGAGAATGTCGAGCCGACCGAAGCGAGACTCGACTTCGGCGACGATCGCGCCCGGCGTTGCGGGATCCGTGAGGTCGCCCGCCCGCGCCACGCTGGTGCCGCCCTTGGCGGCGATCGTCGCTGCCGTCTGCTCGAGCGCCTCCTGGCGTCGTCCCGTCAGGACGACCGTGCAGCCCGCGCCCGCCAGAGCGGTCGCGACCGCCTGCCCGATCCCGCTGCCGGCGCCGGTGATCCAGGCGACTTTTCCAACCAGACTGTTCATGCTTTTCCGTCCTTTGGGTGATGGCCGCTGATAGCCAAGGAAGGCGCGGAAGCGCAAGCGCGTTGACCAGCAAGGGTGCAGGACCGGGCCGAGCGCCCCCCTGCTTGCTTCCCGGGCGCCGGCTCAAGCGTCGGCCAGATGCCTCTGCGCGACCTTTACCGCGTCATCCGCCTGGGCAACCCGAGGCTGGAGTTGGGTGGCATGCAGCGTCTGCACCCGGGCGAGTTCGTCCGCCAGGGGTTCAAATACGCCCCGTTGCCCATTCGTCCATTCCTGTTCCAACAGACCGTTCTGGCAGGGACGGTCGTCGTCCCAGCCGAAATGGTTGAGGACCGGGTAGAGGCAGAGGCCCTCCATCGGGACGCCCTTGGCCCGGGCAAGTTCCAGCTCCGCGGCCACATAGCCCAGCCAGGCGGGGCGCCGGGCGAATTCGATGCCCGTCTCGGCAAGCAGGATCGGCCGGCCATAGCGGCCATGGATCTCCATCAGCAGGCGATGGAGCGAGCGATATTGCGGGTGGCCGATATCGATCGGCGGGCCGCCATGGATCCACTGGTTGTTGAAGTAGTAGTTGACCCCGACGATATCGAGCAGGTCCGGCGACCCGCCCAGCTGCGGCCAGCTCGCGCCGGCAATCATGTCCCAGGCCTGGTACTGGGCCTGGCGATGCCCCTCGGCCGCCCAGAATTCATGTCGCCGGCCCGGATCGGTCACCACGTTGATGGCCGGGTCGGCATGCACGAAGCGGGCGCGCGGATCGACGTCGCGGATCGCATGCATGGCCACGATCGCCGCCCGCGTCAGCTGGACTTTCAGTTCGTGGCCCCGCCCCTGGCCAAAGGGGTTGAGATAGCCGGCGTCGCCCCCCGCCCAGGCCGAGAAGGAGATCTCGTTGACCGGGCAGTAAAAGGGAACGGCGTCGGAATAATCCCGGACGCGCTGCGCCGCGGCGCGTGCGAAACGCTCGAAGCGATGGACGAATTCCGGTCGCCAGATGTCGATGTCGTCAGGCCATCCATAATGGAACAGATCCCAGATCACCTGGGTGCCGGCCCGCTGCGCGGCGGCGAGCATGGGATCGAAGCTCGACCAGTCGTATTTCCCCGGCGTCGCTTCGATGCGGTGCCAGCGGAGCCCGTCGCGCACCGTGCGGATGCCGCGCGCCGCCAGCTGGCGGTAATCGGCTTCGGCATGTTTGTCGTGCTGGCTGGACTGGAGGATGTCGAGCCGGCGGCCCGACCGAAGGCGGTGCGTCGAACACTCGAACCCGCCCTGCCAGTAGGATTGGAAGACGCTCGGCCGCGGCGCCGGCGAACGTTCGGCCATCACGGCATCGAACAGGGCGCGCCATTGCGGCAGCACGGCCTGCACGCTGTATCGGGCTTCGACCGATCGGCGCATGGCCGAACCGAGCCGCTGGCGCAGCGCGGGCGAGTCGAGCAGACGCAGCATGGCGGACGCCACCGCGGATGGGTCCTCATGCGAAACGAACAGGCCCGACACCTCGTCTTCAATCTGCTGCTGCGCGCCATTGTCCGGCGTTGCGATGATCGCCAATCCAGCCGCTCCAGCTTCGGCGATCACGTGTGGCATGCCCTCGCCACGCGACAGCCACGTGAAGACGTCGAGTGCGGCGCAGATCGCCGGCACGTCCTTGCGATCTCCCAGGAAGCGAAGAACGCCCTCCAGCTTGCACTCGACCGCCAGCGCCTTCAGACGGTCCGCATATTCCGGCATGAAGGCGTCCGGCCCGCCGACGACCAGAAACTGCGCATCGGGCCTTTGCCGATGGACGATGGCGGCGGCCGCGATGAAATCCTCGACGCGCTTCTTGCTGTCCAGACGACCGATCCAGCCGATCAGCGGCACGGCCTCCTCCAGGCCGAGCTCCAGGCGGATCCGCATGCGGTCTCCGGCCTTGAACGCATCGAGATCGACCATGGAGGGAATTTCGATCGCGTGATGCTCGCGGCCCGGCATCCGGCCTGCCGCCGCATCCCGGATGGTGCGGCAGACGCCGACATATCGGTTGGTGAAATGCTTCGGGCCCGCCAACGCCTCCGACACCAGTCCGCCATGCTCGATCAGTGGCGGCCGCATATGGGCGCGCTCCAGGGCGGGATAGATGTCGGCCACGTTCTGGCATGAGACGACGAGATCGTAGTCGGCGACCTTGCGGGCGAGATAGGACACCGTGTCGTCGAAGGACAAGGCATAGGGGACCGTATCCACATCGACCCCCAGCTCCCGCAATTGCTCGTGGGTCTGGTCGGGCATGCCGGGCTTGTGGAAGCAGGCCACGACGTCGATGCGGTATTGCGCCGGGTCCAGATTTTGCGCCAGCAAGCGGACTTCGGTCTCTTCGCCGCCCACCACGAGCCAGGCGAAGACGAACAGGATGCGGGTTGGTTCGCTGCTCACTCGGCCACCTGAAAGACGATCTGCATGAAATCGGGACGGTTCTCGACCAGCTCCGCCAGGAAGGCCGGTCCATCCTCGAACGGGACGATATGGGTGATGATCTCGCGCAGGATGGCCGGCGCCTCCACCTGCAGCAGCGCCACCGTTTCCAGAGCCAGGCGCCGGCGGTCCCACAAATGGGCGAGCCCGCGCGGCACGCGGTTAATCTGCGCACAGCGGATGGTGAGGCCGTTGTGGTGGAACTCCTCGCCAAGCCTCAGCGCATCGGCGCCCCCCTGGTAGAAGGCGAGATCGATGACGGTCCCCTGCGGCCGCAAGGCGCGCAGGGCGGTGTGCAGGCTGCCCGCATGGGCGCGCGTCTGGAACACGAAATCGGCGCCGCGCTCGCCCCCGCTATGCCAGTGCGTGCGCGCATGCTTCCAGGCCTCGTCCTCCTCCATGGCCACAAAGCCCATCGCCATCAGCCGCTCGCGGCGGAAGGCGGACGGATCGGCGACCACCACCTCGCTGGCGCCGGCCTGGCGCGCGAACATTGCCGTCATCAGCCCCACCGAGCCACCGCCGATCACCAGCACCGGCTTGTCGGTCAGGGATTGGCCGAGCCGGCTGACGTTGGTGCCGAACTGCTCGGCGTCGGCGTGCAGGATGCCGTTGGCGGCGATCGGCCCCATCTGGGCCACGAAGATGCCGAGGATAGGATCAAGTTCCGGCGGCAAGGGGATCAGCACGTCGCGGGCGGGATCGGCCGTGTGGCCCGTCTTGTGGCCGAAGGTCGTGGCCAGCACCTGGCCACGACGGAAGGCGGGCGTGCGGCTTTCGATGACGCGGGCGACTTCCATGTAGCCCAGGAAGGGCACCGGATATTGCAGGCCCGGTTCGCCCTCGATGAACACGCCCCGGTCGCCATCCCAGCGGGAATGAAAATAGGGGTTTGTGTGCTTCATGAAGGTGAGCTCGGTACCGGCCGAGAAGCCGGTATAAAGCGTCTGCAGCCGGACATGCCCTTCCGGCGGGTCGCCCTCGCCATAGGGGAAAGTGTAGGCCTGGCCCTCGCGTTCAATGCCGAGGGAGCGGATCTGTCGTTCGGACATGGTGCCCCTATCGGCCGGGAAGAATGTCGATTGCCCTGCCCTCTCGGGCGGACTGGCTGATGGCAAGGGCAACGCGATGGGTCTTGAGCGCCTCGCCATAGGGACAGCGGATGCGATTGGTCTCGCCACGGACCGCGTCGATGAAGTCGCGATCCTCCTTCCAGACCGGGTCGCTGCCGGCGTGCAGGACGGGTCGCCCCTGGCCGACATCGATCATGATGTCGTGGTCGGTAAGCTCCAGCGCCAATCCTTCCGCGAACAGGTGAAGGCCGACCCGATGGCCCCACTCGAGCAGGCAGGTGGAGGCGAGATTGCCGATCGCGCCGGAAGCGAAGCGCAGGCTCGCCGTGCTGGCCGTTGGCACGTCGAGGCCCGGATAGGCGTCGCGATCCTTGTGGCCGGCGAGACCGAAGACCTGGACGACATCCCCCACCAGATACCGCGCGAGGTCGATGATATGCGTCGTCTGCTCGACCATCTGGCCGCCGGAACGGTCCATCCGCCACCACCAGGGCGGCGGGGGCGTCTGGTCGAGCCAATAGCCGGAGATCAGCTGCGCCGGGTTGTCCGCGAGCCGGCGCCGGGCCTCCTCTACCGTGTCGATATAGCGCCAATGATAGCCGACGGCGGTGACGAGGCCGGCCTGCTCGACCGACGCGGCCAGTTCCTCGGCGACGGCGAGATCCAACGACAGCGGCTTCTCGACGAAGAAGGGCAGGCCACGGGCAATCACTGCCCGCTCCGCCTCGCCATGCGCGAAGGGCGGAATGCAGATGTAGACGGCATCGAGCTCCGGATCGTCCAACAGCGCCTGATGATCGGCATAGGCGCGCGCGCCATAGCGAGAAGCCGCGTCGACCGCCCGGTCAAAGTCGGTGTCGGCGAAGCCTGCCAGCTCCACGTCGTCGAACTGCTCGAGGACGCCCAGATGGCGGCGTGCGATGCCGCCCACCCCGATGAAGCCGATACGGGTCTTGGTCATGGACTGGAACCTCATGCGCCCCGCCTTTGCAGGATCGATTGATAAAAAGCGGCCGTTTCGGCCGCCATGCGCGCGGCCGAGAAGCGGTCCTTGAAGCGCCGGGATGCGGCCTCGGCGGAGGCCTGGGCGCGGTCGGGATCGTCCAAGGCCGCGACGATCGCCTCGGCGAGTCCCGGGGCGCTGCCGGTTTCAGCCAGGAACGGGTGATCGCTGCCCAGAACCTCAACGGAGCCGCCGGCCGTGGTCACCACAGCGGGCAATCCGGCGGAGACCGCCTCCAGCAGGGCGAGCGGCAACCCCTCGAACAGCGACGGCAGGACAAACAGGTCGGCTGCCGCCAGCAGGTCGGGAACGTCGTCACGCTGGCCGAGAAAGAGGAAGTTTTCCTCCAGGCCGGACTGAAGGATCTGCTCCGCGAGCCGCGCTTCCTCCGGCCCGGTGCCGACCAGAACGAATCTTGTATTCGGGAACCGCTCCAGTACGGCGGGCGCGGCCTCGACCAGCAGGGAATGGCCCTTTTGCTCGGACAGGCGCGCCACGGTCAGCAGCATCTTGTCGCCGTCGCCCAGCCCCAGCGCATGACGCGTGTCGTCCCTCGCGCCGCTTGCCGGGTGCGCCGCCACGCCGTTGCGGATGATGGTGAGCCGCGATCCGCCCTTGTCCCGGAAGGAGGCATGCACGGTCTCCGACACCGCGATGCGCCCGTCGGTGCTGAGCAGCATGGCGCGATAGGCAGCCTGCTGGACGGGATCGGTCAAGAGATAAGGAAGATGCTCGGTCCGGAGCACGGCAAGGCCGGCCGCCTTGCCGAACCGCACCAGGTCGTGCCCTTCCCAGCCGATCCCCGCATGCACATGCAGGAGCGCGTTACCCAATCCGGCAAACCAGGTACGGACTTGGGGAGGATTCTGCAGATCGAGCGCCTTGACGCCCAATCCGAGAGCAGCGCCCCGGTGGAGCAACAGGCGACCGGCTGCATGGTCCGGCGCGGCCAGGATGACGTCATGGTCGGTTGCCAGGGCCGCGCCGAGCGTCAGCATGTGTTCGCCGACCCCGGAGGGCTCTTGGCTGTCCGTCGCCAGAATGATTTTCGGCTTCAAACCGGCACCTCCTGGGTCTGGGCAAGATCGGCCCCCATCCGGCGATAGGTGGCCAATGCCTGGCCCACGACCTGATCCATGTTGTAGTAACGGTAGGTTCCAAGGCGGCCCACAAAGGTCACGTTCGGGTGCTCCCGCGAGAGCGCCTCGTATTGCTTGTAGAGCGCGGCATTTTCCGGCCGGGGGATTGGATAGTAGGGATCGCCTGCATCCTGGGGGAATTCGTAGGTTATGCTGGTCTGCCGGTGGGTCTGGCCGGTCAGATGCTTGTATTCCGTGATGCGAGTATAGGGGATTTCGGGATCGGGATAGTTGACCACGGCGACCGGCTGGAAGCGCCGCTGCGCCAAGGTTTCGTGCTGGAAGCGCAGACTGCGGTAGGGCAAGGCGCCGAAGCGATGATCGAAATATTCGTCGATCGGGCCGGTATAGATGATCCGTTTCGCCAGTCCGTCGGCGCGCAGATCCCGGTAGTCCACGCCCAGAGCCAGTTCAATATTGTCGTGATCGAGCATGTTCTCGAACATCGCGGTGTAGCCATGAAGCGGCATGGCCTGGAACTGATCGAGGAAATACCGGTCATCGGCATTGGAGCGCGTCGGCACGCGAGCGGTCACGGACTTGTCCAGTTCGCTCGGATCCACGCCCCATTGCTTGCGGGTATAGCCCTCGAAAAACGTTCGATAGAGTTCGCTGCCGACCTGATTGATGACGACGTCGCGGGCGCTGCGGATCAACTCCTGAGGCTCAGCCCGGGAGCGTAGGAATTCCTCGGTTTCCGCGTCGGTGCGCAGGTTCAGCTGATAGAGCGCATTGAGCGTCGTCCGGTTGATCGGCATGGGGAGCAGGCGCTCGCCGACCGACGCCAGCACGCGATGCTGGTAAGGCCGCCATGCGGTGAAGCGCGACAGGTAGGCGACGATGTCGTCGCTGTTGGTATGGAAGATATGCGGGCCGTATTTATGGACCAGGATGCCGGCGGCGTCATGGTGGTCGTAGGCATTGCCGCCGACGTGCGGGCGGCGATCGCAGACCAGCACCCGCTTGCCAGAGCCCGCAGCCAGCCGTTCGGCCAGGACGCTGCCGGCAAAGCCTGCGCCGACGATGAGGTAGTCATAGGCGCCACCCTGCGCGTAGCGGCGTACGGCCGGGGCGGGAAGCGGCATCAGCCTGGCGCTGATCGCCTGGTCCACCAGCGCCGATATGCGGCGGAACGTTCCGTCCCAGCTCATGGTGGCGAGCTTGGGGTCGATTTCCGGCAGGAAGGTCGCGGGATCGGCCGCCAGCGCGGCCTCGCAGGCCGCGATGAAGGCGGCAGGCGTGTCGGCGATCCGCACGGCTTCCGGATTATCGCCATAGGTGGCGACGACATCGACGATCGGCGTGGAGACGACCGGAAGTCCGGCCGCCAGATATTCCGGCGTCTTGGTCGGGCTGATGAACCGCGTCGCCTCGTTGATGGCGAACGGCATCAGCGCCACGTCCCACGCCGCGAGGCAGGCCGGCAGGTCGCCATAGGCGCGCGGACCCATGAAATGCAGGTTGGGCGCGCTCGGCAGTTCATGCGGAACCGATCTTGGCGAGCGGTCCGACCATGACGATCGACCATTCCGGATGCGATCGGGCGAGTTCTGCCAGCAAGGGCAAGTCGATACGCTCGTCGATGACGCCGTAGAAGCCAAGCTTTTTGCCCGGAAGCGCCGCCATGTCCGCGGCGGGTTGGACGTCGCTGCGCGCCGTGGCGAAGTGCTCGATCTCGACGCCCGAGGGAAACAGATGGATGTTGTCGTGCCGGTTCCGCCGGGTTGAAAACAGGCTGGAGCCGCCGGTCAGGACCAGGTCGGAATTCTCCATGAGCTCCGCTTCCAGTTCCTTGAGCCGGGGCGGCGCAAAGCGGAAATTGGCAAGCTCGTCCATGCAGTCATAGACAACCGCCGACGCGTCGACATGCCGGGCAAAGCCGAACATGGACGGGCTGTAAAACCAGAGGATCGGTTTGATGATGCCATTAAGCCGCAGCATCAGGTCCAGCAGCTGCCGCAGTCCCGCCTCGCGCCGGGGCTCGTCCCAGTCGCGCGGCAGGCGCGGCCGGATCGACACTATGTTGGTGCCTTCGTAGGGATGGGTTTCGAGATAGGGCGAGTGATGCTCGGTCGGGATGTATTCCTCGAAGAAATAGACCTGCCGGCTCCGGCCAAACCGGTTCATCAGATGCTGCGGCCGCTGCAGGACGAAGTCCCAGCGCAGATGCGAAAAGCAGATCAGCGGCGCCTGGACATTGCTGTTGGCGAAGCTCTTGAGAATTTGCTGGTTCATGGAGGCCTCACGCAAGCTCGGAAAGGGGATGGCGCTCGGCGCGGGTCGCTTCGAGCGAGCGGATCCGGGCGGCGAGCTTGGAAATGGAATGGGGCCACGCCCAGCGATCGAGAACCGTCTGGCGTGGGTTGAAGTCTGTGCGCTCAAGCGCTTCGAGAATGGCGACCTCGAAGCGGTCGGCGGGCGCGGCGATCCCGGTCTCGGGCTCGATGTACTGCAGCCCGCAGCGCAAGGCGTCGTTGGCGACCACTGGCAGACCGGCCAGCATGTATTCGGTCAGGATCGCAGGCGCGCCGTCATCGACGCCGCAAACGACCCCGACCCGGGCCTGATTGATCAGCCTGTTGACCTCGGCATGCGGCACGCCCGGTGGGCCGACGAAATCGACCTCCAGCCCTCGCTCGGCCGCAACCTGGCGCAGCCGGTCGCCATCCTCGCCATATCCCATGACGCAAAGCGCCTTGAGCGGCCGGGATGAACGGGCCAACGCGTCGAGCAGGATGTCATGCCGCTTGTAGGGCTGGGCGGCAGCCACATAGACAACGTCATAGATCTTCGGGACATCGGCGACGCGAAAGAAGGTCTCCGGCGAAGCGAAGTCGGGGCCGACCGGCAGAATGAGCGTCGGCATATCGGGATGCCGTTGCCGCACCTCATCGCTTTGCCACCCGGCGCCGGTCAGCACGAGGTCGAAATGGCGGCTGACCTCGGGCGGCACGCGCAGGGCGGGCACGTCGATGGAATTGTAGATCTTGATGCTCGAGCCACAGGCTTCGAGAATCGTCTCGGAGACGCCCAGACCCCAGACGCAGAGAATGCGCGGGGCACCCTGTCGCTCGATGAATTCAATCATGGTCTCGGAATGAAACGGGGCGGCACTATCGCTGACGGGAAAGGCGCGCCGCGTGATGCCGTCATCGCCCTGGAAGACGGCCGTTCCCGTGCTACGGTGGTGGTGCCAGATCTCCGCGTGGTCGGCCAATCCGGCTTGCACAGCCGCCAAAGGAAGTCGTTCCAGGTACCCTCCCTGAACGGGGGGCTTTGGCGTCCTCTCCGCGACGTGATGGTCGAAGAGGGCCTCTGCCGGAAAGCTTGGATGCGGCTCCACGAGGTCGCTGATGACGACGATCGAACCGCCGAGAGAATTGCTGTCGACAAACAATCAAGCACCCCATTTTGGCGGACGAGGGGTGAAATCCCGGTTGGGTCGCTGCCTCGCAAGGGGTCTAATGGCGACGCTCTGGTTTACGTTCCCAAGGTTATTGCAGCGCACGCAACGCTTGACGCCGCTACGGCAACCCAAGCAGGCGTTCGTTTTCGGAGGGAAATTGTGAAATAAAGACCGGACCCGCGGACGCGAAAGTCCTGATGGCTTCGAGCGCTAAGGAGAAAATGGGGATTCGGCCGACGCGGAAAACGGGAAAATCTTAAGCCGGCTTATTTGACTGCATTAAGAGCCTAAATATTTCGCACCCTTCAGCGCAGAAGTTCGTCGCGCTCGAACTCTTCCCAACCCTGGAGCTTCGGCGCCGGAAGCTTCTCCCGGTTCTGTCCAGCGGCCGACGACGGCACGGGCTTGGCCTTCGGCGCGCCCTTGCCGGAACGGGTCAAGGCTGCCTTCCCCGCCGCCCTTTTTCGGTTCTCCGAGGCCTTCGCCGCGTCGTCCTCGCGCCATACGGTCACCAGGTCGCGATCCATGACGTCCTCGACATGACGCGGATCGAACACGTGAAAAGTAATCTTCTTGGCGCGTCCCCGAAGTTTCACCGTGCGCGTCCCGGCGCTTTGCAGGCGGCCGTCCTTGAGCCACCGATGCCGCTCGGTCGCGGAGATCGTCAGGATGTCCTCGATCTCGCGCGGGATCACGGGCAATGCCTCGATCCCCTCCAGCGCACGGGAAACAACCGCTGCCGTGGCGGCAAAGGCTTCAGCGGAAGTCTCAGGCATGGTCAGGATGAGAATGCTGCCCTTGACCGAGAGCGCCTTCTTCGCGGCGGAAGGCTGTCGAGCCCGCATCTCCAGCAGGATGCCGTGAGCGCGCACCGACGATCCCAGGGTGACCGCCGCCGGCAGCACCCATTCTTGCACCCGCTCTGGAGCCCCGTTCTTTTTTGGCTGAGACGACATGAGTTCCAGATAGGCCTCCTCCCACGGGTCGAACAAGCCCTCTCCGCCAGAGAGCGTCACAAATGCGACCTCCATGGATCCGGCAGTCCCCCTCGGTTTCGGATGAGCCCCATACAATCCCGGCCACTTATGAGTGAGGCGAGAGCCTGCATGGTTTCCCTCCGACCCTCAGACCAGCGAACGGATCCGATGAGATTTCGTCGCCGATTTCAGGGAACGATAAGCGATCAAGGTGGTTGATACCGCACAATCACGCACTCGGAATGAGTTTCCGAGTACTCCGGAGGAAGATCATGGCCGCTGAGAAGAATTTGTCGGATGCGTTTTACGAGACGCTCAAGGATGTCTACTTTGCCGAGAAGCAGTCTGTGAAGGCTTGCAAGAAGTCGGCGAAGGCTGCACAGTCGCCTGAGCTCAAGAAGGCTTTCACGGACCATGGCGAGGAAAGCCAGGGCCATGTCGAGCGTCTGGTGCAGGTTTTCGAAATTCTCGGTAAGCCGGCACGTGGCAAGACCTGCGATGCCATGGTTGGCATCACGTCCGAGATGGAAGAAGACCTGGAAGATTTCGGCGGAACGGCCGCCGCTGACGCCGTCCTGATCGGCTGCGGTCAGGCCATCGAGCATTACGAGATTGCCCGTTACGGCATGCTCAAGACCTGGGCGATGCAGCTTGGCATGAAAGACGCCGCCAAGCTTCTCGATGAGACGCTTCAGGAAGAGCACAAGGCGGACGCGTTGCTCACGCAGATCGCCGAAGCTGGCGTCAATGCCAGCGCCGAGGAAGGCCGCAAGGCCGCTCGCGCCTAACCGCCCCTCTCTCATTCTTCTCCCGGCCTTTTGCAACACGGTTTGCCGTGGCCGGGAGAGCTTTTTCTAAATCTGGAGATCCACCATGAAGAACCTCGTATTCGCCGGCCTTCTGATCGCTGCCTCCGCTGCGCCCGCTTTTGCGGAAGAGGCAAAGACCCCGGCCGTCGCTGGTGAGCAGACGAACCCCGCCGCTCCGGTCGCCGGCGCGAACAGCTTCACCGAAGACCAGGCCCGCGCTCGCGTCACCGACGCCGGCTACACCGACGTTTCGGCGCTGGTGAAGGACGCCGAGGGCATCTGGCGCGGCAAGGCATCGAAGGGCGGAGCCATGATGGACGTTGCCGTCGACTTCCAGGGCAACGTCACCAGCAAGTAAGTTTCGAGTTGAAAGGACATATCATGACTACGACCGTTTCTGGACTGTTTGACACGCACGCAGATGCCACTGCCGCCGTTCGCGATCTTCAGGCTCTTGGCATTGCCCGCGATGATATCAGCGTGGTTGCTTCCAATGTCGACGGCGACGTCGATGCTTCGGATGTTGCCGTTGACGCCAGCGCCGGCGCCGGCATTGGCGCCGCCTTTGGCGGCCTCGGCGGCCTTCTCGCCGGTCTGGGCATCGTCGCCATTCCGGGCGTTGGCCCGGTCGTGGCGGCCGGCTGGCTGATCGCAACCGCAGCCGGCGCTGCCGCCGGCGCGGTCGTCGGTGGCGCAGCTGGCGGCATCGTCGGCGCCCTGACGGAATCCGGCGTGCCGGAGCGCGATGCGCATGTTTATGCCGAAGGCGTTCGCCGCGGCGGCACGCTGGTCACCGCCCGCGTTGCTGACGAGAAGGCTGAACTGGCTCGCGGCGTGCTGCATGACGCACGCGCTGTCGACCTGGAACGCCGCCGTAGCGATTACGAGACGGCCGGCTGGACCAGCTTCGACCCGGATGCGCCGATGCCCCCGAGGGATCGCGTCGGCACGTATAGCGGCCGAATCTAAAGAAAGTGCGGGGCCTTCGGGCCCCGCTCCATTTCAGGCTGTCGCTCGAGAGCGACAGCCTGAAATGTCAGCAACGGCCTGCCGCCCCAGATGCGCCGCCGTCTACCCAAGATGAACGTTTGCGCGACCGGGAAGCCTACTCAGGCTGTCGTCCGCACGCCCAGCGTTCCTTCCTGAAATGCATAGCCGGCACCACGATTCCGCCGATCTCCCGCGCATTTCGGGGAACGGATCATGGCTTGCCCCCGTTGATGCGCAGCCGTCGCGTGAACCACGCGCGGCGCATTCCATCCAAGCACCACAACTGGGAGGAACCTCATGGACCCGAAAAGTCGCGTGAACTCGCCCGCCAAATTGGGCGATGAAGTCATTAATCGGGGCGCCGGAGGCGAGACGCACCAGACCACCGAGGGAGGGTACAAGACCCTCACGACGCAGCAGGGCATGCCGGTCGCAGACGATCAGAACACGCTTCGCCAAGGGGCGCGCGGCCCCGCGCTGATCGAAGATGGGCATTTCCGCGAGAAGATCTTCCACTTCGATCACGAGCGCATTCCCGAGCGCGTCGTCCATGCGAGAGGCTACGGCGCGCATGGATTTTTTGAGACCTATCAGCCGCTTACCGATCTGACGCGCGCCGACATCTTTCAGCGCGCCGGCGAAAAGACCCCGGTTTTCGTGCGGTTTTCGACGGTCGCCGGCAACAAGGGATCGGCCGATCTGGCGCGCGACGTGCGCGGTTTCGCCGTCAAGTTCTATACCAAGGAAGGCAACTGGGACCTGGTTGGCAACAACATCCCGGTCTTCTTCATCCAGGACGCGATCAAGTTCCCCGACCTGGTTCACTCCGTGAAGCAGGAACCGGACCGCGACTTCCCGCAGGCCCAGAGCGCGCACGACAATTTCTGGGATTTCGTGTCGCTGATGCCGGAAGCTATGCACATGATCATGTGGATCATGTCCGACCGGGCCATCCCGCGCTCGTTCCGTTTCATGGAAGGCTTCGGCGTTCACACCTTCCGGCTCGTCAATGCCGAGGGCAAGTCGACCTTCGTCAAGTTCCACTGGAAGCCGAAGCTCGGCATGCAGTCGGTCGTCTGGAACGAGGCGGTCAAGATCAACGGCGCCGATCCGGACTTTCACCGCCGCGATCTTTGGAACGCGATCCAGAGCGGCGACTATCCCGAGTGGGAACTCGGCCTGCAGACCTTTGACCAGGACTTTGCCGACAGCTTCGATTTCGACGTGCTCGATGCGACCAAGCTGATCCCCGAGGACATTCTGCCGGTAACGCCGGTCGGACGCCTTGTGCTCGATCGCATGCCGGAGAATTTCTTCGCCGAGACCGAGCAGGTCGCCTTCATGACGCAGAACATCGTCCCGGGCATCGACTTCTCGAACGATCCCCTGCTGCAGGGGCGGAATTTCTCCTATCTCGACACGCAGTTGAAGCGTCTCGGCGGGCCGAATTTCACGCATCTGCCCATCAACGCCCCGAAGTGCCCGTTCCATAATTTCCAGCAGGACGGCCACATGGCCTTCCATAATCCCAAGGGACGGGCCAATTACGAGCCCAATTCCTGGGGGCCGGAAATCGGCGGACCGCGCGAGGCGCCCATGCAGGGCTTCCAGACCCTTGCCCAGGAACCCGAAGGTCCGAAGGTCCGGTTGCGCGCCGAGAGCTTCGCCGATCACTATAGCCAGGCCCGGCAGTTTTATCGCAGCCAGACGGCCATCGAGCAGAAGCACATCTCGGACGCGCTGGTGTTCGAACTGAGCAATTGCGAGACGCCGGCCATCCGGGAGCGCGTGGTTTCGCACCTGCTCAACATCGATGGCGACCTGGCCAAGACGGTGGCTGCCGGCCTCGGCCTGCCCAACCTTCCGAAGGCCGCAATCCCGGCGGCTCAACCCAAGATGGATCTGCCCACGTCGGATGCGCTCAGCATTCTCAAGAACGGGCCGAGCCATTTCAAGGGACGCAAGCTGGGCATCCTGATCACCGACGGCGTCGACGCCACTCTGCTGGCCGCCCTCGAGAAGGCGGTCGAAAAAGCTGGCGGCACTTTCGAGCGGATTGCGCCGACAGTCGGCGGCGTCAAGGCAAGCGACGGCACGCAACTACCCGCCCATCGCAAGATCGATGGCGGCCCCTCGGTGCTCTTCGACGCGGTGGCCATCCTCGCCAGCGAGGCCGGTCTCGCCGACCTGCTGAAGCTGCCGCCGGCGCGTGACTTCGTCGCCGATGCCTATGCGCACTACAAGTTCTGCGGCTTCACCGCCGCGGCGACGGCCCTGTTCGACAAGGCGGGGCTGCCGAAAGAACTCGACGCAGGATTCGTCCAGCTCGCCCAGGCGGGCGACGCGGATCGCTTCATCCAGACCTGCGGTGCGCTGCGTTTCTGGGATCGCGCCGACGGCGCCTAAGCTCTATCTGCCAAGAACTGCCGGAACGGTTGCTGTTTTGCCGCAGCAACCGTTTCTGTTTCCAGCCGTTTTCTCCCGCTCATCGCGGCGACACGAGGAAAACATGGCCCCACGCACTCTGCTTCAGTTCTTCCACTGGTACTATCCCGATGGCGGGCGTCTCTGGGGTGAAGTGGGGGAACGGGCTGATGCGCTCGCGAGCATGGGCGTCACCGATGTCTGGCTGCCGCCGGCCTATAAAGGCGCTACGGGCGGCTATTCGGTCGGCTATGACAGCTACGACCTGTTCGATCTCGGCGAATTCGACCAGAAAGGCACCGTCGCCACCAAGTATGGCGATCGCGCCGGCCTGGAACAGGCGACCGGCGCGCTGCGCGCCAGGGGCCTGCGCGTCATCCATGACGTCGTCTTCAATCACAAGATGGGCGCCGACGAGGAAGAGACCGTGCGCGTGCGCCGGGTCAACCCCGAGGACCGCACCCAGATCGAAGAAGAGGCGTTCGAGGCCAAGGCCTACACCCGCTTCACCTTTCCCGGTCGCGACGGCCAATATTCGCAGTTCATCTGGGACGTGAAGTGCTTCAGCGGCGTCGATGTCATCAAGGACCCGGATGAAAGCGGCATCTTCCGGCTGGTCAACGAATATGGCGACGGCGAATGGAACGAGGAGGTCGACGCCGAAAACGGCAATTTCGACTTCCTGATGGGTGCCGACGTCGAGTTCCGCAACAAGGCCGTCTATGAGGAACTGAAATATTGGGGCCGCTGGCTGCCGGAGCAGGTACCGGTCGACGGCTTCCGGCTGGACGCGGCCAAGCACATCCCGGCCTGGTTCTTCCGCGATTGGGTCGGCCATATGCGCGACACCGTAGATCCCGAGCTCTTCGTGGTTGCCGAATACTGGCATCCCGACATGGAGACGCTCTCGAACTATCTGGAGCTGGTCGACAAGCAGCTGATGCTGTTCGATGTCGGACTGCACCACCGCTTTCATGACGCATCCGCCCAGGGTGCCGATTTCGACATGCGCACGATATTCGACGGCTCGCTGGTGGCGGCCTCGCCGGAACATGCGGTGACGCTCGTCGACAACCACGACACCCAGCCCTTGCAGGCGCTGGAGGCGCCGGTCGAGCCCTGGTTCAAGCCGCTGGCCTATGCCTTGATCCTGTTGCGGGAACAGGGTGTCCCCTGTGTCTTCTACCCGGACCTGTTCGGCGCGCACTACACCGACAAGGGTGGCGACGGCAACGATCACGAGATCGACATGCCCGCGATCGAATGCCTGCCCAAGCTGATCGAGGCGCGGAGTCGTTTCGCGAATGGACCGCAGACGGACCTGTTCGATGATGCGAGCTGCGTCGGGTTCATCCGGCACGGCACCGAAGAAGAGCCCGGCTGCGTGGTGGTCCTGTCCAATGGCGAGGGCGGCGAGAAATCGGTCGAGCTAGGCCCCGATCAGGCCGGCGCTACCTTCCACGATTTCCTGGGTCACCGGGACGACCAGATCGTGCTCGACGATCAGGGCCGAGCCGCCTTCCCGACCAATGGCGGCAGCGTGAGCGTGTGGGTCCGGTCCGAGTCCTAGCGTTCTCGCAGGCAGAGTGTCCCATCGCGGAAAACGCGGCGAAAGATCAGGCCCGAGTCCGGCGGTCGTACAACGACGCTGGACTAGGGCCTAATCTTGCGCACTACGCTGGCGCCAGCGATCCCTCGATCAAGGCAGTCAGCAAGGCGCCTGCATCGGAGCCGGGAATGGCGAGGTCTCGGACACTGTCCATGTGGTTTCGGGACGGCACCGACTGGAGCGCCACGGAGAGCCCCTGCCCCGCCAGGACATCCCGAAAGGCTTTCGCCTGCTGGCGAAAGGGCGGCGTTTCCAACTCGCCGACGGCCACCATGACGCGGGTACCCGCGTCATGCCGATGGCGCATGGGCGAGAAGCGGGCGACCTCGTCGTCCGTGATGGCGATTTCCGCATGCAGGAATGAGGATTGCAGCGGCTGCAGCTCGTAAAGACCGCCCAGCAGCAGCGCCGCGCCCATGCCGGACGACTTCTCGGGGTCGTCGAACAGGAACGTGGAGAGGTGCGCGCCGGCGGAATGACCGCTGACGGTCAGTCGCGACGCATCCCCGCCATAGTCGGCGATATTCGCAATCACCCACGCCTTGGCGCGCCGAACCTGATCGACGATCGTCGCCATCCGAACGGACGGCATCAGCGCGTAATCGACGATGACGGCGATGGCGCCCGCCTGCGTCACGGTTTGCGCGACGCAGGAATAATCCTCCTTCGAGAACATCCGCCAGTATCCTCCATGGATAAAGACATGGACGGGCATCAAGGGGCTGGGGTTGGCGGGGAAGAACAGGTCCACCGTCTCGGTCGGATCCTCTCCATAGGCGACGTTGGCGCGCATCGGCACCGCCGACCGCGTCTGCGCGCTGCGCGCTCGAATGTCCGCGACGATGGCGTCGAAATCAGCCACATGGTCGCGGATCCGGTACGGATCGAGCGTGGAATGCGCAGTCGCCATGATGGCCCCCTCAGAAACTGGTGGCGATGTATTTCGCCTCCATGAATTCGGCTATGCCGTGATGCTGACCGCCCTCGCGACCCAACCCGCTTTGCTTGACGCCACCAAAGGGGGCGGCGGGATCGGAAACGAGGCCTCGGTTGAGCGCGATCATACCGGCTTCGATTCGCGATGCTACCCGCAAGCCGCGCGCGACATCGCGCGTGAAGATATAGGCCGCCAGACCATATTCCGTGTCGTTGGCCCGCGCGATCGCCTCGCTCTCGGTCTCGAAGCGGTAGAGCGGCGCCACGGGACCGAAGATCTCCTCATGCGCCATTTCCGCCTCGGGCGAGACATCCGCCAGCACGGTCGGCGGATAGAAGAAGCCCTCTCCTTCGCCGACGGTGCCACCGCACAGGACCCGCGCTCCGCGGCTGGTCGCATCCTCCACCAGGCGGTCGATCTTCTGCACGGCCTTGCGGGTGATCATAGGACCACACTCAGTCGCATCGTCCGTGCCGGCGCCGACCTTGAGATTGGCCATGCGCTCACGCAGCCCCTCGGCGAAGGCGTCATAGATGCCGGACTGCACATAGAGACGGTTGGCCGCCGTGCAGGCTTCGCCGGCATTGCGCATCTTGGCGACCATGGCGCCATCGAGCGCCGCCTGCAGATCCGCATCGTCGAACACGACGAAGGGCGCGTTGCCGCCCAGTTCCATCGAGCATGAGATGACGTTCTTGGCCGCTTCCGCCAGCAGGGCGCGGCCGACGCCGGTCGAGCCCGTGAAGGAGAGCTTGCGCACCGTCGGATCAGCCAGCATCCATGCCGTCAGCGGACCGGGGGTGGAGGTGGTCAGGACGTTCACGACGCCCGGCGGAACACCGGCCTCTTCATAGAGAGCCGCCAGGGCATAGGCGGTGAGCGGGGTTTCGCTCGCGGGCTTCAGGATGACCGTGCATCCGGCAGCCAGGGCCGGCGCGATCTTGCGGGTCGCCATCGCTGCGGGGAAATTCCACGGCGTGATCAGGACACAGACGCCGATCGGTTCGTAGTCGACGATGATCCGGTTGGTGCCGGCCGGCGCCCTGCCGAACTCGCCGGAGATGCGAACCGCTTCCTCGGCGTTCCAACGGAAGAACTCCGCCGCATAGGCGACCTCGCCGCGCGCATCGCGCAGCGCCTTGCCGTTCTCCAGCGAGATCAGCTTGGCCAGCATCTCCGAGCGTTCGACCATCAGTTCAAAGCAACGGCGCAGGATTTCCGAGCGCTTGCGCGGCGCGGTCTCCCGCCAGCCCTCGGCAGCAGCGGAAGCCGCCGCAACCGCGGCTGCGGCATCCTCCAGCGCGGCATCGGGCACGGACGCAATGATCTTGCCGGTCGACGGATCGGTGACGGCGATCACGCGACCGCTGCGGGAGGCATGCCAGGCGCCGTTGATGTAGAGACCGCGCGAAAATTCGGAAAGATCCAGTCCATGCGTTGTCGACGGATCGATTTGCTGACGAACGTTCATCGGAGTTTCTCCTGAAGGGTTCATTGAGCCGAGGCGGCGAGGTCGCCGTCATAAGCGGCCTGGACCAGGCGGCGCATGGCGTCGAGATCGAGGCTTCGCGGGTTGTTCTTGACCAGACGCCCGATGCCGAGGGCCTGCTCGGCGGTCCAGTCGACCTTGTCGGCGGGCAATCCAAGCGCGGCGAGCGTCGGGGTAATGCCGATCGCCGCGAACAGGCGGCTGATCTCGGCGATCGTGCCATCCGCCATCGCCTCGACGCTCCGGCCTTCGCCATCAACGCCCAGCGCGGCGCCAACCTCGGCGATCTGCTCTGCCACCACGGCGCGGTTATAGGTCATCACGTAGGGCAGCATGGTCGCTACCCCGAGGCCGTGCGGCGTGTGGGTGAGCGCGCCGACCGGGTACTGCACCGCATGGGCCGCGGCTGTGCCGGCGGTGCCGAAGGCGCAACCTGCTGCCAGCGCGCCCATCATGACATCGGCCCGCGCGTCCTCGTCGCTGCCGTCTGTGCAGGCCCGTTCGAGGCCGCGTCCCAGCAGCTTGATCGCCAGAAGCGCAAAGTGATCGGTGAGATCGCTCTTGCCAATGAAGACATGCTGCTGCGCCAGCTCGGCTCCGTTCCCGCGCCGCGCCGCCGTGAATGCCTCGATGGCATGGGTGAGCGCATCCGCCCCGGCGATGGCCGTCAGGCCACGCGGGCAGGTCATGGTCAGCTCTGGATCGCAGATCGCGGCGGCGGCGATCAGATACGGGCTGGAAATACCGACCTTGAGCGTCTTTTCCGGATCGGAAATCACGGCAACCGGCGTGACTTCGGATCCCGTGCCCGCCGTGGTCGGCACGGCGATGACAGGCATGACAGGCCCGGGAATCCGGAACTCGCCATAATAGTCCTGCAGCACGCCGCCATGGGTGAGGAGAAGCGCCGCGCATTTGGCCATGTCGAGACAGCTGCCGCCGCCAATGCCGATGACCATGTCGGGGGCGAAGGCCCGCGCCGCCTCGACGCAAACGGCGACGCTGTCCCGCGGGACGTCCGGCAGGATCTGATCATAGACCAGGACCTCGATCGACGCGGCGCGCAATCCCTCGACGCTCCGGGCGAACATTTCCGTTCCGGCAAATCGCTCATCCGTGCAGATCAGCGCGCGCTTGCCGAGTTTGCCCGCCACATCGGGAAGCGCGTGGCGCTGGCCTTTGCCGAACAGGATTTCGCGCGGAAGCCTCAGGGCTGCAAACAGGCTCACTGGTGTTTTCCTTAAAGAACCGAGGAGGGGGTGAGATTCAGGCTGTTCAACGCGTCCCAGAGCGGGACCTCGATCGGGAAGCCGTCGGCCAGCGATGCTTGCCGCCGCCGCGAGGCGCCGTCGCCCGGAATGCTGACGGCGATCTCGGGATCGGCGGGCACGGATGACCTGACGGCGTCGAGATAGGCGGAGAGACGGAGCGCCAAATCGGGCGCGGCAAGCGTGTCGATGGCGATCAGTACATCGCCCTTGTTGCAGGCGAACCGATCATCCAGCGTGCCCTGGATGTCGGGCGCGAGCGCCGATCCCGCGAGCGCGGCGACCAGCAACTCGATGGCCATGCCGAGCCCATAGCCCTTGGCGCCGCCGAACGGCGCGATCGCGCCTTGGGTCGCGCGGGCGGCATCCGTCGTCGGACGTCCCTCGGCGTCGCGCGCCCAGCCGGCCGGAATCGGCCAGTCATTGGCGGCGTGATAGTGGATCTTGCCCATGGATACGGTGCTGGTTGCGAGATCCAGCACCATCGGGCGGTCCGCCGTGGGAATGGCGATCGCGATGGGGTTGGTGCCGAGCATCGCCCGCGTGCCGCCATGCGGGTGGACCAGCGCCTCGCTCGAGGACATGGCGATGCCGATGCGCCCGCCGGCCGCGATGTGCTCTACATAGTGCGCCAGCATGCCGAGATGGTTGTTGTTGCGGATCGCGGCCAAGGCGATTCCGGTCTCGGCAATACGCTCCTCCAGGCGACCCAGTGCCGCCCCGGCTACAACCGGGCCGAGCCCTTTCTTGCCGTCGACATCCAGCACGGCGGCGGAGCGCCAGCGGGCCTCGCCGGTGGTTTTGCCGTCGATCAAACCTTTTTCGAGCCGGCTCAGGATGCGGGGCAGCCGCTGCAGACCATGAGAAGGGTGACCCTTCAGCTCGGCCTCCACCAGCACGCGCGATTGGATAAGCGCATGACTTTCCGGCACTTTTCTCTGATCGAGGAGGTCCATGGCCAGCGCCATGGCTGCCTGTTCGGTGATGTTCACGAGCCCACTCTATATCAGATCCTATAGGATATAGTATTGCGTTGGCCCAAATAGCCTGCTAGGTCTAGCTCCTGTCAATAGGCAAAAGACGGAAGAAGATGACTTCAACCCGCTTCACGGACACAACCCAGGGCAGTGCCGTCATTCACCGGGCCAACAGCCTGGCCGAGGACGTCTATGAGGCGATCTTCAACCAGCTGATGTCCCTCAAGATCGCGCCAGGCTCACGCATCACGGTCGACAGCCTCGTTAAGGAATTCAGCGTCTCGCAGACGCCGATCCGCGAAGCGCTGGGCCGGCTGGAGGGCGAAGGCCTCGTCGTGAAGACCCATCTCGTCGGGTACCGGGCCGCTCCGCAGATCACGCGGCGCCGCTTCGACGAACTTTACGAGCTTCGGCTGCTGCTCGAGCCGGACGCCGCCGCCAAGGCCGCGTCGGCGATGGACGCCGAGAAGCTCGCCATTCTTCGCGAGGCCGCAGGCGTGATGGCGGGCCGCGAAGGCAAGGACGACCACGTCCACTACTCGACCTTCGCCCGGCTCGACGCGATTTTCCACGACCGGATCATGGAGTTCGCGGGCAATCAGCTCATCCGCGAGATGCTGGGCTTCCAGCACACCCACTTCCACATCTTCCGCCTGATGTTCCACTGGCGCGTCACGGCCGAAGCGCTGGACGAGCACCAGGCGCTGCTGGACGCCTTCGCGGTCGCGGATCCGGAAGCGGCCGCCAAGGCGATGCGCGCGCATATCGAACACTCGCGGGACCGGCTTCTGCCGGCCTTCGACTGAACCGTACCCGTCTCCATGGCACGCGATCCGGACATGCAACAGACGCCGCCCCGCCACGACGCTACCCAGGCCGAACCCTGCCTGCTGCGCACGGCGAACCTCTCCAAGCAGTACGGACCCGTGACGGTGCTGTCGAATGTCGGCATCGACATTCATGCCGGCGAGATTCATGCCATCATCGGCGAGAACGGCGCGGGGAAGTCGACGCTGATGCGCCTGATTTCCGGCTATGTGCAGCCGAGCGCGGGCACGATTGCCGTGTCGGGAAAGCCGGTCGCCTTCGCCACGCCGCATCAGGCGGAAGAAGCCGGCATCGTTTTGGTCCACCAGGAGATCCTGCTGGCCGAGGGGCTGACCGTCGCCGAGAACCTGTTCCTGGGCCGCGAACTCACGCGCAACGGGCTGGTCGATGACCGAACGATGCATCGGATCGCCCGCGACAAGCTGGACGAGCTGGGCTGCCACGTCTCGCCCCGGACGCTCGTGCGCGACGTCGGGCTCGCGGACCGGCAGTTGATCCAGATCGGGCGCGCCCTGCTCGACGACCACAAGCTGGTGATCTTCGACGAGCCCACTGCGGTGCTGACAGGGAACGAGGTTGAGCGCTTGCTCGAAATCGTTCTGCGCCTGAAGGACCGGAATATGGGGGTCCTCTATATCAGCCATCGGCTCGATGAGGTGCAGCGCCTGGCCGACAAGGTCACCGTCCTGCGCGACGGCAAGATGATCGGCACCTATGCCGGCCATACGCTGAGCCAGATGGACATGGCCGAGCTGATGGTCGGGCGCGAGCTTTCGGCGCTCTACCCGCCCAAGAGCGAGGCCCCGCGCGGCGAGGCCATCCTACGGGTTAACAACGCGACCGTTCCCGGCTACGCCAACGACGTCTCGTTCACCCTGCACCGGGGCGAGATCCTCGGATTTGCCGGGATGATCGGCGCCGGGCGAACCGAATTGTTCGAGGGCATAGTCGGCCTGCGGCCGGTCGACGCCCGCGTCGAGCTGCATGGCCAGCCGATCGCCATCCGCTCGCCGCGCGAAGCCATCGACGCCGGCATCGGCTATCTGACCGAGGACCGGAAGGGCAAGGGATTGCTGCTGCAGGAGCGGCTGGCGCCCAACCTGACCCTGTCGGCGCTTCGTCGCCTCAATCCAGGTCTGTGGCTGCGCAAGCGCCAGGAGGCGGTCGCGCTGGACCAGGCCGTCGACCAATACGACATCCGCGTCCGCAGCCTCCGCCTGCATGCAGGCCAGCTCTCGGGCGGAAACCAGCAGAAGTTGCTGCTCGCCAAGATCCTGCTGACCAACCCCAGCGTCGTGATCATCGACGAGCCGACGCGCGGCATCGACATCGCCAACAAGGCGCAGATCTACACCTTCATCCGCAAGCTGGTGAGCGAGGGCAAGGCCTGCGTGGTCATTTCATCCGAGATGCAGGAACTGATCGGCCTTTGCGACCGGATCCTGGTCATGCGCCAGGGCCGGATCAACGGCGAGATCGCCGGCGAGCGGATGACGGAAAGCAATATCGCATGGCTCGCCACCGCCGAGGCGGGGGTCGCCCACGCGACCGAGGGAGGAAGAGTATGAGCGTTGCAACGACAGAGCCCGGAAGGCTCGAGCGCGACAGGGATTTCAACTTCAACTGGACCGCGGCGGGCCCATTCCTGGCGCTGCTGGTGCTGCTCGCCATCGGCTTTGTGATCAATCCGGACTTCCTGTCCGCGACCAATCTCAGCAACGTCATAACGCGCAGCGCCTTCATCGCGATCATCGCCGTCGGCGCGACCTTTGTGATCTCCTCGGGCGGTCTCGATCTCTCGGTCGGCTCGATGGCCGCCTTCATCACCGGCATCACCATCATGTGCATGAACATGATGGTGCCGAATGTCGGCGTCTGGTCGATCCCGGCCGGCATGGCGATTGCCATCCTGGCGGGCATAGCCTGCGGCCTCGTCAACGGCGTCATCGTCACCGTCGGCAAGATCGAGCCCTTCATCGCGACGCTGGGGACGATGGGCATCTTCCGCGCCCTGATCACCTACATGTCGGATGGCGGCACGATTCCGATCGATCGCACGCTGCGCGAGGCCTACCGGCCGGTCTATTTCGGCACGGTCGCCGGCATTCCGCTGCCGATCCTCATCTCGCTCGCCGTGGCGGCGCTGGGCGCCTTCATCCTCTACAAGACGAAGTATGGCCGCCAATGCGCCGCCGCCGGTGCCAATGAGGATGTGGCGCGCTATTCCGGCATCTCGATCATCCGCACCCGGACAATCGCCTATGTGATCCAAGGCGCCTGCGTCGCCATCGCCGCGATCTGCTACGTGCCACGCCTCGGCGCGGCAACCCCGACCACCGGCGTGCTGTGGGAGTTGCAGGTGATCACCGCGGTCGTGATTGGCGGCACGGCGCTGCGCGGCGGCAAGGGACGGATCTGGGGCACAGTCGCCGGCGCGGTCATCCTCGAGCTGATCGCCAACCTGATGGTGCTCTCGGACTTCGTATCCGAATACCTCGTCGCCGCCGTACAGGGCGTCATCATCATCATCGCCATGCTGATCCAGAGGTTCTCGAAATAGCCCGCGCCGGACCACGCGGGTCTCGTTCTCGATCGGTCCATCTTAACGGGAGGAATCAATGACAAAAACGAAATGGGCAGTAACCGCCGCGACCCTTGGCGCGCTTCTCCTGGCAGGCAACGCCATCGCCGCGGACAAGAAGGTCGTCGCCGTCTCGATCCCCGCAGCCGACCATGGCTGGACGTCCGGCATCGTCTATCATGCCCAGGCGGCGGCCAAGGAAATCAACGCCGCTTTCCCGAACGTGGAAGTCGTCGTCAAGACCTCGCCCTCGGCCGCCGCGCAGGTCAGCGCGCTGGAAGATCTGTCGGCCGGGCGCAAGCTCGACGCGCTCGTGATCCTTCCGCACACCTCGGAAGAGCTCACCATGCCGGTCAAGGCTGTGAAGGAGGGAGGCACCTTCATCACCGTGGTCGATCGCGGCCTGAACGATCCGGCGATCCAGGATCTCTATCTGGCCGGCGACAACATCGCCGTCGGCAAGAACACGGCCAAGTTCCTGGTCGACAAGCTGGGCGGCAAGGGCAACCTGGTCGTGCTGCGCGGCATCCCGACCGTCATCGACGACGAGCGCATCCAGGGCTTCAAGGACGGCATCGCCGGATCGGACCTCAAGATCCTCGACATCCAGTACGCAAACTGGAACAGCGACGATGCCTTCAAGCTGATGCAGGATTACCTGGCCAAGTATCCGCAGATCGATGCGGTCTGGGCCAATGACGACGACATGCTGCTGGGCGTCCTCGAGGCCATCAAGCAGTCGAGCCGTACCGAGATCAAGTACGCGCTGGGCGGCAACGGCATGAAGGAAATCATCAAGAAGGTGATCGACGGCGACGCGATGACGCCCGTCGAGACCCCCTATCCGCCCTCGATGATCAAGACCGCCATCTACATGACGGTCGCCAACCTCATCGGCCAGGCCCCGATCCGGGGCGTCGTGAAGCTCGACGCGCCGCTGATCACCAAGGACAATGCGGCGGAATACTACTTCCCCGATTCGCCGTTCTAACAAACGGACTGGCAGGCGGGTCGACGACCCGCCTGCCCTTCAACCGCACGAAGGAAGCAAGAATGCCCGGCAAGAAAATCCTGATGCTCACTGGCGACTTCACCGAGGAATACGAGATCTTCGTGTTCCAGCAGGCGATGGAGGCCGTTGGCCACACGGTTCACGTGATTTGCCCCGACAAGAAGGCCGGCGACATCCTCAAGACGTCGCTGCACGATTTTGAAGGCGACCAGACCTATACCGAGAAGCCCGGTCATCACTTCATCATCAACAAGACCTTCTCGGAAGCCGAAGCCCAGCTCGATCGCTACGACGCCGTCTATGCGGCGGGCGGCCGGGGCCCCGAATACATCCGTACCGACAAGCGCGTGCAGGCGATCGTCCGGCACTTCCACGAGGCGCAGAAGCCGATCTTCACGATCTGCCACGGCGTCCAGATCCTGATCGCGGTCGATGGCGTGGTGCGCGGCAAGAAAGTCGCGGCCCTTGGCGCCTGCGAGCCGGAAGTGATCCTGGCCGGCGGCACCTATATCGACCTTTCGCCCACCGATGCCTATGTCGACGGCACGATGGTCTCGGCCAAGGGCTGGACGGCGCTGGCGGCATTCATCCGCGAATGCCTGAAGGTTCTCGGCACCGAGATCCGGCACAACTGACCCACCACTAGCGAGGCCGCTGGCCGAGCCGCGGCCTGCCTCTGGGTCTACAGAGTGGTACCGACATGCAAGGGGCGCCCAGTGGGCGCCCCTTTTCGTGTTGTTCCGGACGAGGCGGACGGGAGAGCGTTGCCGCCCTCCCCGCCCTTGGCTAGCTAGCGCTTGGGAACGAAGAAGTGCTCTTCCTTCGGCAGCTTCGCGACCGTCTCCGGCGGCAAGCCGAGATTGGTCACGAGAACGTCCGCGGGGTTTGTCGCCAGCCAGGTCGACAGATCGTTCGATTCATATTTCGGGCTGTTGAAGCCGATCAGAACCTTTAGGACCGTGGTGCCGGTGTTCTTGATGTAGTGACCGGCGCCCATCGGCACGTAGCCGATATCGCCCGCTTCGTACTGGTCCGTGACCGTCGTCGCCTCGGCCAGGAAGACGGCCATCTCGGCGGTGCCTTCGAGGAAATACTGCCATTCGTCGGCATTCGGATGCCAATGCAGTTCACGCATGGCGCCCGGCTGGATCTCCAGCACCGACCCGGCCATCGTCGTCGAGATCGGGAACTCGTCAACGGTCACCGTGCGCTGGACACCGCCGCCCGGCACCCGGCGCGGCTCCTGCGCCATCAGCGGATAGCGATGGGTGGTGACCAGCTTCGGATCCTTCTGCGGGGCCGAGATGAACGACGCGTCGTCCGGCACGGCGCCCTTGGCGAAATAGGCCTCGCCCTTCGGCAGCAGGGCTACTTCCTCGGGCGAAATGCCGAGGCTCTGCGCGACCACTTCCGGCGGGGTATGCGCCAGCCAGTCGGTGATGCTGAAGGTGTGATCTTCGGAGAAATCACCGTTGTCGAAGATCAGGATGAAGTGACACTCTTCCGGGCTGACGCCCTGGATCGAATGGCCCCAGCCGCGCGGAAAATACCAGATGTCGCCGGGCGAAAACGTATCGATGGCCCAGCTTCCATCCGGGCGCATCAGCGTCGTGCGAACGCTGCCCGAGATCACATAGCCCCATTCGGCGGCATTGGCGTGCCAATGAAGTTCCCGCATACCGCCGGGCTCGACGCGCATCGAGACGCCGGCGATGCCCTGGCTGGCCGGGAACTGATGCACCGAGGCGCCCCGGGTGATGCCGCCCGGTCCAAGCCGCGGCTTTTCCTTTTCGAGCTGATACTTGAAGGACAGAGTCGTCTCAGTCATGTGCATTCTCCTTGGGTTGAAGGTGAGGATTGGGACCGCAGCGCTAACCGGCCACGAAGTGACGAACGATCGCGATCCAGGCCGGCGCCGCGACGGCGAAGGCGAGAACGCAGACGATCAGGGTGGACGAGGCGAGCGAGACATAGGTCTGGAACCGACCCGCCATGACGATGCCGGTGAAGGCGGGCGGCAATGCCGCGAGCAGGACGATTTCTTCCAGACGGGCTCCGGAGACCCCGAAATACAGACCCGCCGCCAGCATGGTGGCCGGCATGAGGATCATCTTGACGAGGCTGTTCCAGACGACTTCGACGCCGAATTCGAACTTGTGCGCCGAGAGGACGAGGCCTGCCGCAAACACCGCCACGCCCGAGTTGGCATGACCGATCAGCGTCAGCGGTGGATCGATCAGGTCCGGCACGCGGACGCCCACCAGAACCAGGACGACGGCGATCAGCGGCGCCAGGACGACGGGTTCCTTGATCGCGCGGGCCAATGCCGCGGCCGGCTTGGTTCCTGCGGGGGCCACGAAGAACATGCCCAGCGGCACCTGCAGCACGTTGACGATGAGCGCCAGCACCGCAACGCTCAGGGCAGCCGCGCCCCCGAACAAGGGCGCCAGGACGGCGATGCCGAGAAAGCCGACTGTGGGCGCGGCGGCGCTCAGGCCCGCAATGCCGGCCTCCTGCTTGTTATGCTTGAAGACCAGCTTGGCGCCGAGGAAGGCGACGACGTACCAGCCGATCAGAACGGCAACCGAAATCAGAAAAATGCGGCTGTCCGAAAACAGTTCTTCCCGCGACGATTTGACGATCGATACGAAAAGAACAGCCGGCAGGCAGAAATCGAGGACGAGCTTATTGAAGCCAGCTGCTTGGTCCTGATCGAATATATTTCTCTTTCCACCAAGATAGCCAAGAGCCAAAACAAAGAATATTGAAACAATATCCTGTATAACAGCCGTCATATCCCAACCCATAAGCCATTATAATGATCATTAATCTCGAATCGTGAGACGCATAATCGAACATAGACTTAGGATTGATTTTGAATCAACACTTTTACACCAAGAGGTTGCATTAATTTTGGATCGGCCGGTCTTCGGTAGTGGCCATCAAAAGGTGACGCGGGTCCCGCGCAGCCGCTTTAGCCGGCTTGCGCGCCCATCGGGGCTTGCAACTCGGCCCACAATGTAGGAGGGAGGCTGGCGGGGAGACGCCTGCTCGGTTGGACAGTTGACAGACCACATCCCTGGATTGCAGGGATGGGCCGTCTAGCGTCCCAATCTGGGCTGGCGTCGGCCAACCCTCCGCAAATTTCGGAATCTCCTGAGATCGCTGGATCTGCCATCGTCGGTCGCAGCCGGCGAGGCTGGCGCGGCTCCGCAGGATCTGATCAACTCGCGGACCTAGGAGCCTGCCATGCCCGTCGAAGACGAAGACCAGCCATTATGGAAATCCGACAACCTGAAGCGGGCGCTGCATGCGGCGGGCGTTGCGCTCTGGTCCTGGACCGTGGAGAGCGACGCCTTCGCGATGGACGAGCAGGGCTTTGAGCTTTGGGGCCTTCCCCAGTCCGGCAATGTGACCTTCGAGGATCTGTCGTCCCGAATCCACCCCGCCGATCGCGACCGGGTCCGGGCGGCGTTTACCGCGACACGCGCGATCGTCGGCGCCTACGAGATCGATTTCCGTATCCTGATCGGGGAAGAGATCCGGTGGATATCGGCCCGCGGACTCGGCAATGACGAGGGGCTGCACAAAGGCAAGATGTCCGGCGTCTTTCTCGATGTCACCGGCCGAAAGCAGGCCGAGGAAGGCAATGAGCTTCTCGCCGGCGAAATGAGCCACAGGGTGAAGAACCTGCTGGCCATCGCGGCGGGCCTGACGGCGATCACCTCGCGCTCATCCACCACGGTCCAGGAAATGGCCAAGGAACTGACGGCGCGCCTCACCGCCTTAGGCAGGGCGCACGATCTGGTGCGTCCGCTTCCGGGCCACCAGGGCCGGGCCGCGCTGCTCGGCGACATTATCGCGGTGCTTCTGGCACCCTATGACGATTCCGGTGCGTTCGGTGGCCGTATCCGGGTGGCGGTGCCCCGGATGGGCGTGGGCGAACAATCCGCCACCTCGATGGCGCTGATCATCCATGAACTCGCCACCAACTCGCTGAAATATGGCGCGCTATCCGTCGGTCCGGGTCTGCTGGATATTTCCGGGACGAGCACGCAAGGCGAGGTCTCCATCGTCTGGACGGAGCGAGGCGGCCCATCCGTCGAGCCACCGGCCGATGAAGGATATGGCAGCCGGCTGCTGCACCGGAGCGTGACCGGGCAGTTGGGCGGCACCATCCACACGGACTGGTCGCCCGATGGGATCGTCATCACGCTTTCGCTGAACCCCAACAACCTCGCCGAATGAACCACATCGCGCGGCCCAGCGCATAGCCCGGGCAGCGTGGATGCCGTCCGGGCCAACGGGCGTTGGCTCGTCATGAGGTCGCGTATTGATTCAGCAAAGCGGCAGGCGCTTCGCGGAAAAGCGCGTTAGGCCTGCCGGGCCTTGCGGTTGGCGTAGCGCCGGTCGCGCTCGGCCTTGCGGGCCGCTTCGTCTTCGATGACGCGCGAAACGCGATTCTTCTGGGCAGCTTCGCGCTCGTCGCTCTCGGCGCGGGCGGCAGCCTCGATGGCGGCCTCGCGCTCGGCGGCTTCGGCGCGAATGCGCTCGTTCTCTTCGGCCTTGACCCGCTCGCGCTCCATGCGGCGCGCGTCTCGGGCTTCGGCAACGGCTTTGCGCTCAGCCTGACGGGCGAGCAGCGTCGGTTCGGCAGCTTCCTTGGCGGCGAGATACGCGCGCAGGGCGGCGGCCTTGGCATCGGCGGAGGTGCTGCGGCGGTCTACGAATTTATCGGCGACGTTTTTCAAACTTAAGTTCCAATGACGTTTCAAACGGAAGGATATTCAGGCCTTCGAAGCGAGCTTTGAAGGCTTCTTCGCCAGGACCGTCAGTTGATCCTGGGCTTCCTTCGCGAGGCGTGCCTCGCGCAGGCGTACGGTCTTCTCGTCGCGAGCGACGACGATCAGATCCAGTTCATCGAACACGCGCTTTCGCGCGACGAACTGAGACTGAGCTTTTCCAAAGGCGACGTCCGCCGTTTGGCGAGATTTGGTGTTGATCTCTGTCATGATCATTCCGATCTGAAGACGGACAAGAAAAAAGGCCAGGCAATCTGCCTGACCTTGATTGGTCTCATGCTTTCAACAGTGCCAGTACATCCGTGGTCAAAGGAAAGCAGATCCCTAATTAAGCAGCCTGAAGATTGCAGGCCGACATCTTGCCCGAACGGGCGTCGCGCTCAACCTCGTAGCCGAGCTTCTGGCCTTCGACCAGTTCGCGCATTCCAGCGCGCTCGACGGCGGAGATGTGCACAAAGGCGTCCGGGCCGCCATTGTCAGGCTCGATAAATCCGAAGCCCTTGGTGGAATTGAACCATTTAACGGTGCCAGTGGTCATGATGAACCCTCCATAGCAAATTGCACAACCACGGCGAGACGTCGCCATGGCGTAATGTAGTGATTTTTGAAAGGAAGGTTCGTTCGAGCGCGGTGCTAATCGCGCGGCAATCAAAGCCCGTCAACCAAAACTCAGCGTGCTCTATTTACGATGGCAGCCGTCGAATGTCAATGAATTATTCTTATGCCATACGATCGGCATGCCAGATCAGCCGATGAATTCCTGCAGAAAGGCTGCGAGAAACACTCGTGAAAGCCAGTGTTTCGGCCTTTTTTTATGGTCCCGCCGAGGAATGCGCGTGACGTTTCTCCGGGGCGCCGGAGCCCTCCGATGCGGGAGGATATTCGCGGAGCGCGGCCCCAACAGCGCACGCAGAATGCCTTGCCGGGAAGCTCCGATAAGTGGATCCCGAGGAAGGCCGGACCGCCCAAGGTGAGGCGATCCGGCACGCCGACTGTTCCTGCGCTATTCCGGATTGCCGGGCAGGAAGGTGAACGGCTTGGCCGGCTTGAATTCGGCCGCGACTTCGCCGGCGAAGATCTCGCCGTTCTGGATGGTCAGCTTCTGGACCGGCGCGCCGGGCTTCAGGTCCAGCTTGTCGAGCGACACCCAGAAGGTGTTCGGCCGGGTCGCGGAATCGAAGTAGTAGATCCGGTTCTTCTGATCGGAAATCGAACGCCAGATGGTCGAGGAGATGTTCGGCTGGTCCGGCGTCGTAATCCCGAGCGGGACGCTGACGGCGCGTTGCACGCCCATGACGCTGGCGACGGCCTGATAGTCGAACGAATGCTGCGGCACGCTCTTGATGTAGTTTGGGTCCGTCTCTTTCGGGATCGCGCTCAGCAGGAACGAGGCCCGGGCGAAACGGTCGGCGGCGCGATTGGTGCCCGGCAGGAAGACCAGGCCACCGATCTCTTCCCAGTACTCGTTCATCGCCAGCTGCTTGTCGTAAGTCGGCGAATTGGTCATCACGGTGTACTGCTTGCCGTGATGGATGATCAGCTTGCCTTCGACATATTCGAAGATCGCGGAATCGCCGGATGCATCCGACATGGCAAGATGAAGCGCGGCGGGCGAGCCGTTGGGGAGCGCCGGAGCGAGCAGGTTGAACGGCTCTGTGCGCAGATAGGCGACGGCCTCATCCACCGTGGCGAAGTTGTCGAGCACATACTGGGCCCACAACGAAATCGACAGGAAGGGACGACCCGCGACCGGCGCCGGATACTGCGATTCCGCCAGATAGAGGATATTGGCGACAAGCCCCTTCTCGTTCATTCCGTCGGTCGATCCGGCCTCGTAGCCCGAGGTGATGACGCTGCCATACTTGGACGTCCAGGTGAGGGATTGCGGACCGGATGCGCCATCGCGCTCGATTCCCGCCGGGAACGCCCAGAGGTTGGAGAACATGTCCTCCTTCCAATCCATGTTGCGCCCCGTTGCCACCATCTGGCCGTCGCCGACGAAGAGGGTGCGGGTGCAGGCATCGGCAAAGCCGGTCAGGGTCGGCATCAGCATCGCCGCGGAAAGGGCGAGCGCTGCGGATCGGGAGAGACGCTTCTTCATGGAAAACTCCTCACATGAGTTCGGGGGAGCGAGGGGACGGCGCGGCTCAGAACTTGATCGTGCCGCCGAGGATGGGCCCCTGGATGACGGAGTCGAAGACGAAGGGGCCGTCTTCGTAGTCGATGCCCTGCGCGCGATAGCCTGCCATGGCGGAGAAACGGTCATTGACCTTGTAGCCAACCGCGCCGAGCAGATCCCAATTGGAATCCGAGGAGCCGCCACCGGCGATCGCCCAGCCGCTCACGAACACAGAATCGGTCAGGGAATACTGCGCCTTGATGCCGATCACGGCGTCGACCCAGGTCGCCCGATGCCGTCGGTCGAGGCCGAGTTGCAGCGGCGCGTCCGTGACATTGAGCGATGCATCGACCGACCAGAGCCGCGCGCCTGCCAGCACATCGAAATTGCCGCGATCGGTCTTGATCAGCGAATAGGCGGCCGCCGGCGTCCACTGCAGGAGTTCGGTTCCAAGCTCCGCGCCGATTCCATAGGGCAGCTTGGCATCGGCGGAGAGCTTCATATAGAGAAGGTCGGAGAAGACCGAGAAGCGGTCATAGCGCGCCTCGACCACACCCATGGCCGCAAAGTCGAGATGGTCCCAGATCTGGGAGAAATCCATTTCGAACGACGCCTTCACCGGGCCGAACCCGACATTTCCAGACGTGGACGGCGCCCAGACATAAGGCGCGACTGTGAAGGTCCACCCCGAGGCCGGCGCTGCCATGGCGGCTTCCGGCACGGGCAGGATATCGGCTGCCGAAGCTGACCCGCCGGCTCCGGCCACGATGCCAAGCGACAGCAAGACGGTTCGCAATCCTGCGCCCGCAGGCCCGGGCCGCTTGGCGGAAGAGACGTTCAGGGCGGGCAGATGGAGGGGCATTGGATGCATCTCTCGGCAAGATCGGACCGTGTCGGAAGATCGCAATCGGCTGGCGGAACTACACGCGAATCAGAGTCCATCAGCCAGGATGCAACCGTATTTCCCCTGTCCCCCATACGGGTTTCCGGCAAAGCTCGTCAATATTCCGGCACTTGCGACATCGTCCGCCGCGTCGAAACATCGCCACGCTGAGCCGCGCCTCGGGCAGGAAACGCGGTTCCTCGCCAAACCGATCGAGACCGCCTATAGCCAATTCCAGAGGCCGGCTGGCGCCAATCCGAACCGCGCTCCCGGCGACAAGCACGCGAGATGCCGATGTTCGATACGACGCCGATTGCCAACCCCGCCGACAAGACGGCCTTCTATCTTGAGCTCGACCAGCAGCTGGCTTCGCTGATCGAGAGCGAGCCCGACGCGATCGCCAATGCCGCCAACATGTCGGCGCTGCTCTATCACGCGATGCCGGAGCTGAACTGGGCCGGGTTCTATTTCCTGCCCGAGGGCACGGACGTGCTCGTCGTCGGCCCCTTCCAGGGCAAGCCGGCCTGCGTCCGCATCCCGATCGGCAAGGGCGTCTGCGGCACCGCGGTGGCAAAGCGCGAGACGATCCTGGTTCCGGACGTGCATGCCTTTCCCGGCCACATCGCCTGCGATGCGGCATCGCAATCGGAGCTGGTGGTACCGCTGATCCGCGACGGGCGGGTGTTGGGCGTGCTCGACCTCGACAGCCCCAGGGCCGGCCGGTTCGACGCCGACGACCAGATCGGCATCGAACGCCTCGTTGCGCGCTACGTCGCCAATCTTCCAGCCTGACCCATCCGGGTAACCACCCGGAAAGCGTGCAGCTTCTATGGATGGTCCACCTGGTCGCAACATCTGCGAGGCAGGGCAGAAAATTGGCCGGGGGAACGGACAGCGCATGGCGGCGGATCAGGGCACGGGCATCGCGATCATCGGCTGCGGCTATGTCGCGGATTCCTACCGACAATGCCTCGCCCTGCATGACGGCACGCTGCGTCTGACCGGCGCCTATGACCGCGACCCGCAAAGGCTTTCCGCCTATCAATCGACCTGGGGGGACCCCGCCTACGCCTCGCTCGAAGCAGTGCTGGCCGATCCCGCCTGCTCGATCGTGTTGAACCTGACGGATCCCGAGAGCCACGCCGCCGTCACCGAGGCCGCGATCACCGCCGGAAAGCATGTCTATTCGGAGAAGCCGCTGGCGATGACGGCCAGCGAGGCCGCCGCCCTGCGCGATCGCGCGCGCGATGCCGGTGTCCGGCTCGCGGCGGCTCCCTGCAATGTCCTTGGCGAAAGTCTGCAGACGGCCTGGGCCGCAATCCGGACGGGCATGATCGGCAAGGTGCTGCTCGCCTATGCCGAACTCGACGACGGCATGATCCACCGCACGCAGTATGGCGACTGGCTGAGCCGGAGCGGCAAGCCCTGGCCGGGACGTGGCGAATTCGAGACCGGCTGCACCTATGAGCACGCCGGCTACGCGCTGACCATCTTCGGCGCGATGTTCGGCGCGGCGACGCGGGTTACCGCCTTCTCGGCCCTGCTGGTGCCCGACAAACAGACCACGCCGCCGCTCGCCCATCCCGCGCCGGACTTCTCCGTCGGCTGTATCGAATATGAGAGCGGCGTCGTTGCGCGGCTCACCAATTCGATCGTCGCACCCTATGACCATCGTATGCGGATCATCGGCGAGACGGGCACGCTCGAAGTCAAGGAACCGTGGGACTACGCCTCGCCGGTCATCCTGCGCCGTCCGGGCGAGGGACGGATCGCGCGGCTGATCGAGCGGCGTCTCGGCGGCGGCCTCGGCAAGCGCCTCCCGATGGCGCGCCCCGTGCCGTTCAAGGGCGGGCGCGGCAAGCCGACCATGGATTTCATGCGCGGGCCGGCCGAGCTGGCCGCCGCGATCCGGGACGGTCGCCGGTCGCGGCTTGATGAGGATTTCGCCGTGCATGTGACGGAAGTGACGGAGATGCTGCAATATCCCGAGCGCTTCGACCGCCCTGCCCGCGTGCAGTCGCGCTTCGCGCCGATCGAGCCGATGGACTGGGCACGATGACCGCCATGCCCGAAGCCACTCTGATCACCTGCTCGTTCCGGGGCGATCTCGACGTCTGCCGGATGCTATGCGAGAGCATCGACCGCTTCGTGCCGGCGACCATCCCGCACAGCCTTTACGTGCCGCGCGCCGACCTGCCGCTCTTTGCCGATCTCGCCTCGGACCGCCGCATCGTCGCCGCGCAGGAGGACCTGCTGCCGCGCTGGTTCCGGAAGCTGCCGCTGCCCGGCCCCGAATGGCGGCGGCGGCTGCGCCTTCCCCGCCGCAACATGTATGTGACGCCCTACAGCCCACTGGTGCGCGGCTGGATCGCGCAGCAGATCATGAAGATCGCGGCGACCGCCAATGCGTCGGCCGAGATCGTCGCCCATATCGATAGCGACAATGTCTTCATCCGACCGCTGAAGCTCGAGCACCTCGCGCGCGACGGCAAGGTTCGGATCTATCGCAACCCCGAAATGGTCGATCTGGAGACGCATCGCGTCTGGCAGGAGACGGCGGGTGAGCTGCTCGGCCTGCCCGCCAGCCGCTATTACGGGGCCGAATACATCAACCCCTTCGTCGTCTGGCGGCGCTCCGTCATTCGCGGCATGATCGAACGGATCGAGGCCATCGCCGGCCGCGACTGGCGCATCGTGCTCGCCCGCACGCCGCATTTCGCCGAATACGTCCTCTATGGCGTCTACGCCGACAAGGTCCTGGGCCTCGACGCAGCGGGGCTGATGCCGGAATCCTTCACGCTCTGCCACTCGCGTTGGGGCGACGAATTCGCCGGCGCCGAGGACGAGGAATCCTTCGTGCGCTCACTGCGGCCTGAGCAGGTCACCTGCCTGATCCAGTCGACCATCGACACGTCGATGACGAAGCGGCAAGCCATCTTTGACCGGGTCGCGGCGCTCGCGGCCGAGCAGGATCAGGAAGCCGCGCGTTTGGCCGGATCGGCCTCGCGGTAGACGGGATAGAGGCTGCCGAGCGACAGCTTGCCAAGCACGCCCGCCCAGCGATAGCGGAAATCGGCCTGCGCCACTGGGCCTTTCCGGCGAATGAGCGGATAGCGCAGCGCCAGCAGGACCAGTTGCACCAGCGCCTTGGCGCGCAGCCACCAGCGGGTGAGAACGGGTGACGGGCTGTTGCCGGCGACCGCCTCGGCATAGACCTGCCCGCCGGCGAAGAAGCGGCGGCGGAGATAGGCTGGATCGCAGCGCGACGCCGGCACGAATTCCGACACCCGCGCATCCGGCAGCCAGCCGAACCGACGGCCGCGCGCCTGCAGCCGGCAAAAGAGATCGAGATCCTCGCCGCCGGCATGGCCGAAGCGCGGATTGAACGGCTCGGCATCGGCAAGCGTGGTGGCGCGGCGGAAGATCGAATTGCAGGTCGCGACCGTAATGACCCGCTCGCGCCGTTTGCCGAGCGCCACGACATCCTGGCCGGACGGGGCCTCTATCTGGCGCGAGAACAGCGTGTGGATCGCCGGGGTCACGCGATTGGGCGTCTCGAACATCGGATCAACGCCGCCGAAGAAAACGTCATGCGGATGCTGCCGCAGCCCGGTGATCACGGCCTCCAGCCAACCCGGCGTCAGTTCCTCGTCATCATCGATGAAGGCGATGAACGGCGAGGTGGTGGCGCGGATGCCTACATTGCGCGCGACCGAAATGTTGGCGGGATGGGCCGCGACATAGCGGACCTCGAACGGGCTCGCCGCATTTGCTGCCGCCACCACCGACGCCGCCGATCCGTCATCGCTGTTGTCCGCCACGACCACGGTAAGCCGGGTGCCGGGCGGTATGGCCTGTGCGCGGATGCTTGCCAGCGCTTTGCCGAGAAGTTCCTCGCGCCGATAGGTGCAGAGGATGATCGAAAGATCGATCGCCTCCGCCTCGGCCGCCCCCATCTTGTTCAAGCCTGCTGCCCCCGCCATTCGCGCCTTCCTAGACCAACGCACTAGGCGCGGCCAGCACCGGCTGCGAAATCCCGCCCCCGCGACAGCACGAACAGGCAGAGCACCGCGATATTGGAAAGCACCGTGCCGCGCATGAACAGGGTCGCTTCGGTCAGGTTGTGCAGCAGATAGAGCCAGAGCAGCATCGCCAGGAAGCCGATCGCCGCGCGCGCCGGCCGGCCCAGTGGCCCGGCGATCGCCTGCGCCGTGCCGGACAGAGCGCCCA
The DNA here is from genome assembly GCF_044452255.1 of Kaistia sp. UC242_56. NCBI lineage: Bacteria > Pseudomonadati > Pseudomonadota > Alphaproteobacteria > Hyphomicrobiales > Kaistiaceae > Kaistia > Kaistia sp. UC242_56. The sequence continues at coordinate 620,303 of NZ_JBIOAN010000002.1, read as the reverse complement.
CCGCCACGATCAGCGCAGCGGCGATCGTCGCCGGCAGGCCGACATGCAGCCAGAGTTCCAGGTAGCCGTTATGCGCTTGGTTGATCGTGCCGATCTCGACATCGCCGAGCCAGGTGCCCGGCTCCAGCCGCTGCAACGGATCGGCCGCGAGGCCGACATCCCAGAAAGCGCCATAGCCATGGCCGAGCCAGAAGCGTTTCCTGCGCCGAACGAAGGGCAAAAGCCCAGAGCTCGTCGCGCCCCGTGAAGGAGGCGTCGCCCAGCGTGGCGGTCAGCAGCGCATCGAGGTTGAAATCGAAGACCGCGAACAGGCCGATCAGCGCTGTGACGGCGATGCACCCCAGCGCGATCATCAGAAGCACGAAGCGCGCGCCCAGCCATTCGGCGCAGGCGAGTACGGCGATCATCATCACTGCGACACCGGTCAACCCGATCGATGTCTTGGACTTGGTTATGACGAGGAAGAGCAGCGCCGGCAGGAGCATCAGAAGGCCGAGGCCGATGGAACGCGCCCGCGTCGCGCCCAGTATCCAGGTCGCGCCGCAGATCACCGTGATCATGGCCACCAGGCCGGCGACGTTCTTCTGGGTGTAAAGGCCGCGGACGCCGATATCGGTGATCGCAACGCCGGGCCAGAGCGCCGTCCCCACCAGATTGAGCAGCATCACGCCCGTCAGTCCGAGGAACCACCAGGTGTGAAACCGACGAAGATCCTGAAGGCTGGCCGCGATGCCGCCGGCGATCGTGGTCAGGAAGACAAGGAGCAGCGCCCGGCGGAGCGTCAGGCCGGGATAATCCGACCAGGCCATGCTGGCCATGCAGAAACCGGTGAAGGCGACCAGGGGCAGGTTGCGGATAAAGAGCGTCGCCGCCGCGCGGTAATGAACGACGATCGTGACGAGCGCGAGCAGGAAGAGCCCGAGAACGGCGAAGCGGTCGAGCGGGCTGCCCTCGACGCGCTCGGCAACGGAGGCATCGGCAAAGGGGCGTGTGCCGATAAAGGTGTAGAGCATGAAGCCAGCCAGCAGCACGCCGTGCAGGCTGTCGCCGGCCGCGCGGGCCAGGCCGCGCGCATCCGCCAAATTTCGCAGGCTTGCCGGCATCGGGGCATCGCTCATCTCATCGACTCCGAGACGCCAGGGTCGCACCCGTCGCGCGGGCTTCGGCCACGCCTGCCTCGCCCGGTATGGACGGTGCGGCAAGTTCGTCTACCATGACCATCCGCTTGCCTTGCAATCATAGATTCGTAGGATCGGCGGCCAACAGTAAAGATCGTCCTACGGCGTGGCATTCGGCCGGCCGGGACGCGAGATCCAAGCAGAGCAAGAAGGCTTCCGGGTGGGTAGTGTTTCCATCGTCATTCCCACCTTGAACCGGCCGAAGGCACTGCAGCGCGCCGTCACGAGCGCGCTTGCTCAGTCGGATCTGGCCGATCTCGAGGTCGAGATCCTGGTGATCGACAATTCTTCCGATGGCAATGCGCGCGGGCTTGTGGAGGCGATGGCCGCCGGCTGCAATCGGCCGGTGCGCTACATCTCCATGCCCGTGCCCGGCGTCGCCAATGCGCGCAATGCCGGCGTGACCGCCGCACAGGGACGCTGGGTCGCGTTCCTTGATGATGACGAGGAGGCGTCCGGGATCTGGCTGAGCCGGCATGTCGAGATCGCCCGCCGCAGTGGCGCCCAGGCCGTGTTCGGCCCCGTGTCGGCGAAGGCTGAGGGCGCTCTCAAGATCGGGCCATTGGCGCCCTATTTTTCGCGCCATTTCGACCGGATGGATGGCGAGGACGTCACCGATCTCGCACCCTATCTCGGCACCAACAATTCGATGTTCGACCGCGCAAGCTGCCTGCAGGGCAAAGGTGGCCCCTTCGACACCAGCCTCAACGAGACCGGGGGCGAGGATACGCTGCTGCTGAAGCGCCTGGTCGACGAGGGCAAGCGCTTCGCCTGGTCGGCCGAGGCGAACGTGACCGAATGGGTGCCGGAACGCCGGCTCAACTGGGCCTATGTCCGCAAGCGCAAGTTTCTGAGCGGCCAGATCCGCGTGCTGACGCACCACAAGGCACAGCCGGTCGAATGGAGCCGCATCGCCTTCTGGATGTGCGCCGGCATGGCGCAGATCGTGCTGCACGGCATCACCGCCATCGCCACGGCGCCGTTCGATCGGACTCGCTCGGAAAAGGCGCGGGTGAAGGTGCGCGGCGGGCTGGGCAAGGTATTCTGGATGCGACGCTTCCGTCCCGCGCTCTACGGATCGGGCCTGGTCTCGTGAGCCCCCGAGACGGCGCCGGACCGACCCGGCGGACGGTGCTTGCCGGCGGCCTCGCGTCGGGCCTGCTGGCCGCCCTGCCGGCCAAGGCCCAATCCGGCGGCCGATGGATGGTCCGCATCCAGGATGGCGGGCCGGGAACGCCGATAAGCCCGCTGATCTACGGCTCGAACGAGATCGGCACGATGGATGGCGGTGCGCCATCGGCCCAACTGGACCGCGCCGCCGGGGTTACCGCGCGCCGGCTCGGTGGCAATTTGATGACGACCTATAACTGGGTCAACAACGCCGCCAATTCCGGCAAGGACTATCATCACGCCAACGGGCCCTTCCTGCTCAATGCGCTCGGCCTGGCGGAGAGCGAGTGGCAAAAGCCGGCCTCGTTGATCGAGACAATGCACGAGGCCTCGCTCGCCATGGGCGCGAAGAGCCTCGTCACGGTCCCGCTCGCCGGCTATGTCGCGGCCGATTTCGCGGGTCCCGTGCCACCGGAGGCGAGCGCCCCGTCACCCCGTTTCGTGCCGACGCGCTGGGAGCCCGGCGCCAAGGCCGGCGATCCCATCGTGCCGGCCGTCGCGGACATTCCGCAACTGCTCGCCCGGCTGGTCGCGCGCTATGGCGGCGCCGACAGCGAGCGCGGCATCCATGCCTATGCGCTCGACAACGAACCCGGGCTCTGGGCGGAGACGCATCCCCGCGTGGTCACCGCCAAGCCGACGATCCGAGCCTTTCTAGAGCGCTCGCTCGCCGCGGCGCGCGCCATCAAGCGGGCCGATCCGGCTGCGCGCGTCTTCGGCCCCGTCAGCTGGGGCGCGTCGGAGATGGTCTCGTTCCAGGATGCGCCGGACTGGAGCGACTACCAGCAGCATGGCAGCTTCCTGGCCGCCTATCTGGATGCGTTTCGCACGGCTTCGGAACAGGACGGCATCCGCCTGCTCGATGCGCTCGACGTCCACTGGTATCCCTATAGCAACCGGGGCGACCTGTTCCGCTCCGAAGATCCGGCGCTGGCGGCAGCCCTGCTCGATGCCCCTCGATCGCTGACCGAAGCGGGCTTTCGCGAGGATAGCTGGGTCGTGCGGGCACTGGCCGACGCCGGCGGCGATCGCGAGGTCGGCCTGCCGCTGCTGCCGAGCCTGCGGCGCATCGCCGACCATGTGTTCCCCGGCACCGAACTTGCCATGACCGAGTTCAACTATGGCGGCGCCGGCCAGATCGCGTCGGGACTGGCGCTGGCCGACGTGCTGGGCCGCTTCGGCCAGCAAGGCATATCCTTCGCCACCCATTGGGGCAGCCTCGACGGTTCGCTCGGCGACGCCTACCGGCTGTTTCGCAGCACCGATGCGACAGGCCGGCGCTTCGGGGACCGGTCGCTTCCTGTGACGATCGAAGGCACGCCGGATCTCGTCGCCTTTGCCTCCACCTTCGAAGACGGCAAGCCGGGCCTGCAACTGATTGTGATCAACAAATCGGATTCGTCGGCGACGGTCGATCTGCGCTTCGAAGCGACTGAAACGCCGGATTGCCTGTCGGTCCTTGGCTTCGACGCGGCCAATCCCACGACGACAGAGCTGGCGGAAATCCCGATCCAGTTCGATGGTGGCCAGCAGGTGCTGCTGCCGGCGCGTTCGGCCCGCCGCTACAGTTTCGGTTGAGGAAACAACGTTCGCGCCAGGCCTTCGTCGAGGCCGATGCGGGCTTCGAGGCCGAGGTTCGCGGCCGCCTGCGTGCTGTAGACGGCATCGCGGCCGAAGATCGCCATCTCGGCGCGTGTCGGCGCGAGGGCCGCGCGCTTCGATCCCGCCAGGCCCAGGCGGCGGCCGATCTTCGCCGCGACGGCCAGGAACTGGCGAAAGCCCAGCCTCATGCCGCCGAGAGATGGCAATCGTTGCGCACCGATCCGCTGTGCGACAGCCGAGAAATAGACATTCCAGGTTGGCGTCTCCGGGCCAACGACGTTCAATACCGTCAGCGCCGGCCAGCCCAGGCTCTGGCCTGCGAGCAGCGCGTGCCCTGCTCCCGCCACCAGCGCGCCGATATCGTCGACATGCACCAGCGGCGCCGGGCCGTCGGCCGCGCGGCCGAAATTGCCCCAGGCGCCGGCGGCGATGCGCTCGACAAGCTTGTCGGTCCAGAAGCGGCTGCCGGTGCCATAGACAATGCCCGGCCGGAGAATCAGGACACGGCGCTGCGGATGGGCGGGATCGCGAGCCCAGGCGCCGACCAGCGTCTCGCATTCGATTTTCGCCCTGGCATAGGCGCCGAGCGAGCCGGCCGGCGGCATGCTTTCGTCGATCACGCCGGTGCGGTCGCCATAGACCGCGATCGAGCTGAAATAGACCAGGGCCGGCACGTTGGCCTCGGTCATGGCCTGGAGCAGCAGCCGGCATTGCGCCACCATGGCCGCCTCGTCGCCATAGGCGGCATGCACGACCAGTTCGACATCGGCCACGGCGCCGCGGGTCTGCGCGAGATCGTCGAGATCGCAGGGCGTCGGCACGATGCCTTCCGGCGAGACCGTGCTGCTGGGCGACCGCCGCGTGCCGGCACGCACCGTATAGCCACCCGCCGCCATGGAAGCGGTGACGACCGACCCGATGAAGCCCGTCGCGCCGGTTACCAGGGCGGAACGGCGCGTATCGGGATAAAGGGTCATCGGTTCAGGACTCCGTGGTCGGGGCTGTGCGGGCGCTTGGCCGGACGATCGCCAACAGGCTCCGGAATGCCGGACGGGCGAAGACGGCCAGGAGCACGGCATAGCAGACAACGCCGATCCCGATGGAAATAACCAGCATCGGCGGACGATTTAGCCCCTGCAAGACGAGGCCGCTTCCGGCCACGACGAGCCCCATCGCCCCCGCCAGGCTCCATGCCGGCAGCAGGGCCCGAAAGCGCTCGCGCTGCGGCCAGGCCAGATTGGGTGCGGGCAGGCCTATTGCCAGGATCGACTGCACGGCGTCGCCGACCAGCCGGGAAAGGCCGACGCTGATCGGACCGAGCGGGCTGGCAAGGACGAGAAGCAGGAGGGTCGCGCCGAAGCCGGACAGCGAGCCGATCAGGCTGAATTCCGGCCGGGCGCTGGCCGAAAGCGCCGTATAGACCAGCCGCGCCGGCAGCAGGATGGCGGCGCCGAGCGCCAGGCAGATGGCGATATCGATCGCCCCGTCCCAGCCCGGTCCGGCGACGATCGGCAGCAGGATCGGCGTCACGGCGGCCATGCCGACGAAGAGCGGTGCGATGACGAAGGCGGCGTTGGCGACGACGGGCTGGACCCGGTCGCGCAGCCGGCGCGGATCCGAGCTGGCGCCGGCGAAATAGGAAAAGGCGAGATTGTGCGAGGTCGCGACGATGGCGCCGCGTATCGGCTCGATCAGCCGCATCGCCATGTTCACATAGCCAAGAACGGTGACGCCATAGAGCGCGCCGACGACATTGTTGAAGGCGAGATAGGTGAGGTTGTCGGCCAGCCTGTCAAAGAAGGAGATGCGCGCGAAGCGGCCGATATGGCCGAGATGCGCCATCGACCAGCGCGGCAGGATCAGGAAGCCGAGCCGCCATTGCAGCAGGATGGCACGGGCGACGACGACGAGCAGGCGCTGCGCGATCAGCGCCCAGACGCCGCCGCCGGCAAAGGCGATCGCCAGCGACAGGGCGATGCCGATCGCGTGCCCGCCCAGCGTGGCGATAGCGACATCGTTGAAGCGATGCAGCCGCCGCGCCAGCGCGGTCGCGATATCCGAGTGGCCGCTGAAGAAGATCGACAGCATGGCGACCGGCAGCAGCACGCGCATCTCGGGTTCGCCATAGGCATGGCCCAGCCAGAATCCGCCGACCACGGACAGGGCGAACAGCCCGAGCGCCACCAGCCAGGCTACCGCCAGGGCGGCGCTAAGATGTGACTTTCGCAAGGCGCGCCTTTGCGCCAGCGCCTCTTCGAATGGCGCGCCGACGCAGACCGACGCCACCGCGACGAGCGTCAGCACCAGCGCGCTGACGCCGAAATCGCGCGGCTCCAGCATGCGCGACAGAATGACAGTGCTGCCGGTCAGAAGCGCCAGCCGTCCGATCGCATCGGCCCCCGCCCAGCCGATCCAGCCGAGCAGACGCGGAGGCTTGGCCGAACCCTTGCCTTGGCTCATCGGAGGGCTCGCATGCGCAACAGGTTCGGATGCCGGCTCATCGCGCGTCAGGACGACAGCGCGATCCCGCCGGGCGAACCGGTGGGACGGCGAGACGGCGGCAGATCCGGATCAACGCGAGGCGGCGCCCCCGACGGAGAACCGAGTCGCCACATCGCCCGAAGAAGGATCCACGCCGCCGCCAGCATCATGCCCATCAGCGCGCCGAAGACCGCCCAAGCCACCTGGCCCGTCACGGACTTGCGCGCCGGCGGGGGCTGCGCGACGGAGACGATCCGGACCGAGCCGGGATCGATGCGTCCGAATTCGCTCGCCTGCAGGGCGCGCGTCTTGAAGGATTCGAGCAGCGTGCGGTTGGTCTCGACTTCCTGCTCCAGCGTCCGCATCTCGATCTTCGCCTGCTGCGTTTTGGCCACGGCGTCGGAAAGCGACGCGACCGATCGGGCAACGGCCTGCTCGGTCGTGCGGGCGCGCTCCAGATCGGCGCGTGCGGAGAAGCGGATGCGGTCCAGTTCGAGACGGATGCGTCGGCGGATCGCCTCGACCCGGCCCTGCGCTTCGGTCAATGCCGGATGGCGGTCGCCGAGACGGGCGGCAAGCGTCGCCAGATCTTCCTGCGCGGCGTTCTGCCGTTCGATCAGCAGCGTCAGAGACCGCGTGTCGTCATTGGCGCCCAGCATGGAAAGATCGCCGCCGGAGGAATCGAGCTGGGCCGCCCGCGATGTCGCCTGATCCAGGCGGATTTGCGCGGCACTCACCGCGTTGACGGCGTCGGCCAGCTTCTGCTCGACCACCAGCCTGTCACCGGTGCTGATCAGCCCGTTCTCGATGCGAAAGGCGTTGGCCCGCGCCTCGGCGTCGCTCAGCCGCTTGCGCAGCGTGTCGAGCCGGGACGTCAGTTCGTCGGTCAGGCGCCGGGCGGCTGCAGCGCGGTTGGCGGCATCTTCCTCGATGTATGCCTTGACCACCGCATTGGCCAAACGGGCCGCGGCGACAGGCGTGCGGGCGGTCGCGGTAACGTCAATGACGAAGCTGCGCTCGGCGCGCTGGACCGTGATCGACCGTTGCAGCGCGGCCAAGGCCGCGGCATTGCCACCCTCCGCATCCAGGCTTGGGCGCAGCGGCATCGGCTCGACCGGCGTCGCGCCCCTGTCCGCCTCGTCCTCGTCTCCCTCTGGCGACAGCTCGTTCATCAGGCTCTCGTCGCGCAGGATCTTCGAGAGCACCCGCTCCGAGGTCAGGACGCGCATCTGGCTCTCGACGACGCCGATCTGGCTATTGGCGTCGAATTGCGCCGTCGAGACGTCGCCTGGAAACACCGGCAAGCCGCGCGGATCGAGCAGGAACTGCGCCGTGGCGGAATAGCGCTGCGGCAGGAAGGACTTGGCGACAAAGCCGAGCCCGCCGAACACGACGCCGGCGAGCAGGATCCACCAGATGCCACGACGGAAGGAAGTCCCGAGAACGGCAAGCGCCAGCGGCCAGGGCCCCGCGTCGCTTGCCGAAGCCCCGTTGGCTGTTCCGTGGGTGCGGGGACCGTCAGCCATGAATGCGGCGGCTCTTCCTCTGGACTAGGCGGCGCTCCGATCCGAACGAGGGACCGCTGAACTGCCGTGAAAACGCAATACAGACCATCGCCGCCTCCGTGGGGAGCAGCTATACGAGGCCCCAGTTAATCGGCTGGCGATTAATTTTCGGTTCAGGCACGGCCGCAGCCTGGCCCGGCGCCGGGTCAGCGCAGCTTCGGCGTGTGCAGGGAAGCGCTTGCAATTCCGCCCGAGCACTATTTCAATAGAAGGTGCAGATCCCAGACAATTTCTGGCCATTCTCCGCCAGCCTGAAGCGGGCGGAACCAGCAGCCTCTGCCACAGACCATACAGACGACCGCAAGCCAGTATTCGCATCGCGTCTTATGACGGCACGTCCCGCCGTCTGATGACGCGATACCGGGGGGCCCATGGCAATGACAGGTCATCGCGTTCGCATCCTGATCACCGGTGGGTCCGGCTTCGTGGGGCGCCCGCTGGTTCGGCTGCTGTCTCGCGATCATGACGTTCTGGTCTATGACGCCCTGCGTTTCGGGCGAGACCGATTCACGGCACCCGAACTGGCCCAGATCGACCTGGTCGAGGGCGATGTTCGCGATCCGGTTGCCGTCGAACGCGCCGTCGGCGCCTTTGCGCCGGAGGTCATCGTCCATCTCGCCGCCATCCATTTCATTCCGCATTGCGAGCAAGACCCCGTCACGGCGGTCATGGTCAATGTCGCGGGTACGGTCAACCTGCTGGCGGCCGCGCCACGGGGTTGCCGCTTCGTGCTGGCCAGTAGCGGCGCGGTCTATGGGCCCGACGATGTGCCGCATCGCGAGGATGTCTCCGCGCTCGAACCCAGCGATGTCTACGGGCTGACCAAGCTGCAGGCCGAGGGATATCTGCAGCACTTCAGCCGCGCCAAGGGACTGGCGGGCATTGCGGCGCGCCTGTTCAACGTCGTCGGCCCCGGCGAGACCAATCCGCATCTCCTGCCCGAGATCGCATGGCAGTTGAAGACGGGCCAAAGCGAGGTCCGGCTCGGCAATATCTGGCCGAAGCGCGACTACATCCATGTCGAGGACGCCGCCGCCGGCTTCGCCGCTCTGGCCCTTGAGGGCGACGTCGAGGCGGGCGAAACCCTTGCCGTCAATCTCGGCACCGCGCGCCAGCACTCGGTCGCGGAGATCCTGGAGCATATGCGGCGGGCGGCGGGCGTCGACTTTCGCGTCGTGATGGACCCAGCCCGCGTCCGGGCCGTCGACCGGCCGTTTCTCACCGCGGATATCGGCCGGATCGAAACACGCTTCGGCTGGCGGCCGAAACGGACGATCCGGGAGGCGGTGGAGGATCTCTGGCGCCACCCGGACATCCGCCCGGGGCTCTTCCTGCCCGACGTTCCGGCCGCGGGAACGGCGTGATGCGGATCGCGCTGCTCACCGAACTCTATCCGCCGAGCATAGGCGGGCAGGAACTCTTCTTCGAGGGCCTCGGCCGAACGCTAGCCCGCCGGGGCCATAGCGTCGATGTCTTCTGCGTCGCCCATGCCGAAGGCCTGCCGCCGTTGGAGATCGTCGACGGCGTCGCCGTGCATCGCTTCCCCTCCGACCCCGATTACAAGACGCCGCCAAGAGCCTGGATGAAGCGCGCCTGGCCGACGATCTTCCGCTACGCCTTCTGGACGCGGCGCCGCCTGTCGGGGGGCGCATACGACCTGGTCCTTCTCAACCAATGGCCCCTTTTGCACGCGGTGACCCTACCGTCTGAGCATCGCCGCCACGCCGTCCTGCATTGGTGCGAGGTTCGAGATGGCCGCTTCTATGCGATGCTGCAGAAATGGCTGCCATGCCTCGTCCGGCACAATGCGGCGATCAGCGACGGGGTGGCAGGCGCGATCGGAATGACCTCCGGCCGGCACTTCTTTGTCCTGCCGAGCGGCCTCTTTCTCGACGACTATCGCTCGGCGCCACGATCTACGCGCAGCGGGATCCTGTCGCTCGGCCGCATCGTCGAGCACAAGAACCTGCCCTTGCTCGTCGCAACTTTCGAACGACTGAAGCAGGATGGATATCCGGGCCGACTGACCATTGCCGGCGACGGACCGGCCCTGCCGGAATTGCGCCGTGTCGTCGCCGCGTCGCCTGTGGCAGATGCCATCACCCTACCCGGGCCGGTGAGCGACGACGAGAAGGCCCGGCTGCTGGAGCAACATGAGTTGTTCGCCCTAGTCAGCCGCCGCGAGGGCTTCCCGCGCGTGGTCGCCGAGGCGATGGCCAGCGGACTGCCGGTCCTTACCGCCGGCTATGCTGGCAACGGGACCCAGGACGTGGTGATGGCGGCCGGATGCGGTCTGGTCGCCGCGCCGGAGCCGGCTGCCCTTGCCGACGCGGCCCGCCGGGTGCTGGAGCAATGGCAGGAACTATCCGACGCCGGGCGTCGCTTTGCCCTGGGGCTCGACTGGAACGCGATTGCCCAGCGGCTCGAACGGCAGGTCGGCTGGGAGGCTGTGCCAGCGGGCGCAGCCCCAAAGATCGCATCCAGCCATGCCGGCGGCTAGCTTCGTCCTGCGCCGACAGGCGCTCGCCATCCCCGCCGCCAATCTCTCGGTGCGGGCCCTCGGTCTGGCGATGCGGCTCGGCCTGGTCGTCTATTTGGCCCGCTATCTCGGCATGGATGCGGTCGGCCAATTCGGCCTGATCCAGGGCGCCGCCAGCCTGACCCCGGTCGTGCTGGGATGGGGCGTCACCTACTATCTCGGCCGCGAACTTGTGGGCAGACCGCCGTTTGAGGCCGGCCGGCTGGTGCGCGACCGGCTGATGCTCACGATCGCCAGCCTCGCCGCCACGGGCGCCGTGTTGGCGGCTTTGATGCTGACGGAGACGATCGAGGCGCCACGCGCGCTACCCTGGATTGCCGCCATCCTGTTTCTGGAATCGCTCGCCTTCGATCTGCATTTTGCCCTGATCAGCATCGGCAAGCCGGTCGCCGCCAATTTCCTGCTGTTCGTCCGGTCCGGGCTCTGGGTCTTTCCCGCCGCCGGGCTCGGCCTCGCCTTTCCGGCGCTGCGGACGCTCGACTTCGTGCTTCTGTGCTGGACGCTGGCCCTGATCGCCAATTTCGGGGTCCTTCTGCCGATCCTCGCCGCCTGGCCGCTCGCCGCGATTGCGCGCGCCCGCGTCGACCGGGACTGGATCGCGGCGCGGATGCGGGGCAGCAAGCTGATCTATCTGAACGATCTCGGCATCGTCGGCATGGCCTATCTCGACCGCTACATCGTCCATTCGATGCTCGACCTCCGCGCGACCGGCATCTTCGTGCTGCATTGGGCGATCGCCAATGCCGTGCATGTCCTCGTGACGGCGGCAACGGTGCAGGTCTCCCTCCCGGTTCTGGTAAGCGCCTACCGGGAAGGCGGCGACCGGGAATGGAGGATCGAACTCAGCGCGCTGGTCCTGCGGGTCCTGGCGATCGGTGCGCCGCTTGCCCTGCTGGTCTTTGCCGTCGCCGTTTTTGGCCTGCCCCTGATTTGGGCCGAAGCGCTGCCGATTTCGGGTCCGCTGCTGGCGCTGATGCTGTCTTCTGCCATCATCCGGCTGCTGGCCGACGCGCTCAACTATGGCCTCTACAGTCGAGGCCTCGATCGCTCCCTGGCCGGCACCAACATCCTCGGCGCGATCGTCGCCGTGCTGCTCAGCCTTGCCTTGCTGCCTTGGCTTGGCCTCGTCGGGGTGGGGCTGGCGATGGTGCTGAATGCAAGCTTGCTGCTGGTCGCGCGCGCGGCCGTCCTCGCCGCCCGCCACAGGATCGGCCCCGCGGAGCGCGCGGATGACTAGCCCGTTGCGTCAGCGCGTTCTGCACATCCTGCCGGATGGCAGCGCGGGCGGCGGCGCCACCGTGGTCCTCGGACTGTGTCGTGATCTCGTGGCGACCGGAAACTGGGATGTCGGCCTGGTTACCGCGCCCAATTCCCCCGTCGCCGAGGAGGCCGAGAATTCCGGCATCGCCTGCCTGCCGCTCGACTTCTTCACCTCTCGGTTCGACTTTCGCCTGCCAGGTCGCCTGGCGCAGCGGATCGAGGCTTTCCGCCCCGACCTTCTCCATGCCCATGGAGCCCGCGCCGGCTTGCCCTTCTGCCTGCCATCTCTGTCGAAGACGGTGCCGCTGGCCTACACGGTGCACGGCTTTCACCACGCGAAGAGGCCGCTACCGCTGCGTCCTCTGGGTCGCCTCGCTGAAAGACGGATCTTTGCGCGCGCCGATGCCGTGGTGTTCGTGTCGAATGACGACCGGTTCCAGGCGAAACGCGAACGGATTCTGCGGGATGGAGACGAGTGGCATTCCGTGATCGCCAACGGCATCGCTCCCGCGGAGTTCGAGGGCCTCGTCTCTTTCGAGGAGCGCTTCGATCTGGTCTTTGCCGGGCGCGCCCACCGGCAAAAGAATCCGTTCTTCATGGTCGAGATCATGGAAGCCTTGCGCGGTTCCGGCATCCGCCTGCGCATGATCTGCGGCGGCGCGCTGGAGCCTTCCCTGCGCGCCCGGATCGCCGCCAGCCCGGCGCGCGACAGCATCACCTTCTCCGGCGCCCTGCCTAGGGACGAGGTGCTGCGGACGTTTCTATCGGCCAAGCTCTATGTGCTTCCCTCGCTTTGGGAGGGGCTGCCGATCGCACCGATCGAGGCACTGCATTGCGGCTTGCCGGTGATCGCCTCCAACATTCCGGGTACGGACGAGGTGGTGATCGATGGCGTCAACGGGCGGCTGATCGACCGGTTCGATGCAGCCGACTATGCCCAGGCGATCCGCGACATTCTGGGAGACGAGGCGCATCGAAGCCGACTTGCCGCGGAGGGAAGAAAGCGCGTGAAGGAACGCTTTCTCCGTTCCGTCCATTCGGCCCGTCACCAGGCTCTCTACAGATCCATGATCCCTTTCTCCGAACATCCCGAGATCACCGATCTAGTCGGCCGACACCGCTTACGAAGGACCACCGTCACCTATGAAGACTAGGCCGATTTCGTGTGGAGGAAGTACATTCCTCGCCTTACGGAAGGCGTTCGCCAATTGCTCGCGATAGGCATTTCCAATACAGCTTGTGCCGCTTTCCTGTTGTCCGCCCGGAATTTGCCGTCCATGAGCCGCAAGATGCCCGACAGCCGCCGGGATGCCACCAAGGCGGGAAGCCGCGCCGCAACGCCGCTCCGATTGAGAGACACCCCCCGGGCCATCCTTCGCACCCTCGTCTATGCCGGCGTCATCGCGCTCAGCATCCTGCTCTGGTGGGCCATCGGCAGGCTCGCCCTGGGCTAACCGTCAGGCCGATTGCGGCCGCGGCACGCCTTCGCGCTGGGCCGCCGCCACGTCACAGCGAAAGCTCGCCACCAGGCAATTCAGGGCGGCGCGCAGGGTCACGGCCAAGCTGGCGTCAAACTCGTAGCGCAGCCAGTTGTCGAGCATGCCCGACATGAAACAGCGCAACGTCATCGAAGCGGCGCAGGCGGTCCACCCCGCTCCCAGATGCCCATCCGCTTCCGCCGCCTCGAAGGCGCGACGGAAATTGGCATCCATGGTTTCGCGCATCTCCTGCTGCCAGACCAAGGCTTCCTGCATTTCTCCGACATATTCGCAGCGCGTCACGATGATCTTGTAGACCTTCCGCGTGTGATCATCGGTTGCGAACAGTTCGATGACCTCCAGAGCCCAGTCGAGCACGCTTCGAAGCGGTTCCGCGCCGCCTTCGAACGCCCTGGCGATGACGGCGTCATGAATGCCGTGGACGCGCTGGATGATGGCGCCCAGCAATTCCTGCTTGTTGGCGAAATGCCAGTAGATCGCGCCCCGGGTGACGCCGGCTGCGGCCGCAATCTTCTCCATGGACGCACGGGAAACGCCGATCTCGACGAAGACGGTTTCGGCCGCATTCATGATGCGTTGCCGAGTCTCCTCAGACTCCGATTTCGTGCGCCTCATTCATACGGCTCCCTTTACATACATTGTTGTTTGTATATATGCTGTGCTGCAATAGATCCAGCCATCTCTTTTTGCGGTGCAAAAGCATGCGTTTGCCGTCTCCCTCCCGTCGAACCATAGCCGTGCTGCTCATGGGCGCCAGCCTGCTCGCCCTGCCGGCAACGGCCATGGCCCAGGCGCCGGCCGCTCCGCCGCCGCCCAGCGTCGAGCTGACCACCGTCAATGCTCGCGAGGTGCCGCTGAGCTACAGCTATGCCGGGCGCGTCTCCGCTTTCCGCGAAGTCCAGGTCCGTGCCCAGGTCGGCGGCATCCTGATGGAGCGCGCCTATGTCGAGGGCGCCAAGGTGAAGGCCGGCGACGTGCTGTTCCGCGTCGATCCCAAGACCTATGAGGCGGAAGTCGCCCGCGCGGACGCGCAGTTGCAGACGGCACAGGCGCAGCTTGCCCAGGCGACGCGCGACAAGGCCCGCGCCGTGGAACTGTTCACCCGCCAGGTGGGCTCGCAGAAGACGCGCGATGACGCGCTTTCTGCCGTCGACCTCGCCGAGGCCGCCGTTGCCGCCGCCAAGGCGCAGCTGAAGACGGCGCAGATCAATCTGGACTACGCCACCGTGCGCGCGCCGATCGACGGCGTCACCAGCCTCGACGTCGTCCCGGAAGGCAGCCTGATCGGCATCGGCACTACCGACAGCCTGCTGACGACCATCAGCCAGCTCGATCCGGTCTATGTGAATTTCTCCTTCACCGACGCGAACGCGGCCGAACTGCGCAGCATCACCGATGCCCAGAAGACGCATACGGCCGATGCCAAGCTGACGGCGACCATCACCTTCGGCGATGGCCGGGTCTACGACAAGCCGGGCGAGATCGACTTCACCTCGTCCAGCATCGACGTCCAGACCGGCACGATCCGCTCGCGCGCCGTGTTCCCCAATCCGGACCTCTACCTGATCCCCGGCCAGTTCGTGCGGGTCACCATTTCGGGCATGTCGCTTGCCTCGGCGATCGTGGTGCCGGAGATCGCCGTGCTGCAGGGACCGCAGGGCAAGTTCGTCTACACCGTCGATGACAAGAACGTCGCCGCCATGGCGCCGGTCACCCTCGGCCAGTCGGTCGAGGGCGGGTGGATCGTCACCGAGGGCCTGAAGTCGGGCGACCACGTCGTCACCTCCGGCGTCATCAAGGTCCGTCCCGGCGCGCCTGTCGCCGCTGCCAAGACGATCGTCCAGACTGCGCAGGCGAACTGATGAACCGCTTTTTCGTCGAACGGCCGGTCTTCGCCGCCGTCATCTCGATCGTCATCGTGCTGGCGGGCATCCTCGCCATGCGCGCCCTGCCGATCGCCCAATATCCCGAACTGACGCCGCCGCAGGTGGTCGTCACCGCAACCTATCCCGGCGCCAGCGCCGACGTATTGACCCAGACGGTCGCGGCGCCGCTCGAAGAGCAGATCAACGGCGTCGAAGACATGCTCTACATGCAGTCGATCAATTCGGGCTCCGGCTCGACGCGCCTGATCGTGACCTTCGCCACTGGCACGGATGCCGACCAGGCGACGATCAACGTCAACAACCGCGTCCAGCGCGCGCTCTCGGCGCTGCCCTCGGAAGTCCAGCGGCTCGGCGTCACGGTCAACAAGCAGTCGAGCTCGATCCTCGCCGTCGTGGCGCTGACCTCGGACAATCCGCAATACGACTCCGTCTTTCTCGCCAATTATGCGCTGTTGAACGTCATCGACGAACTGAAGCGCACGCCGGGCGTCGGCGAGGCGAACCTGTTCAGCCGCGAGAATTACGCCATGCGTGTCTGGCTGCGGCCTGACAAGCTGGCCCAGTTCGGCCTGACGACGGACGAAGTCGCGACCGCCATCCGCGAGCAGAATCAGCAATACGCCGCCGGCCGCGTGGGCGACCCGCCGACCGAGGGCAAGCTAACCTATTCCTACGCCGTCACCACGGACGGCCGTCTGCCCGACGCCGAGGCCTTCGGCAATATCATCCTGCGCTCGGATTCGAACGGCTCGACGCTGCGGCTGCGCGATGTCGCCCGCATCGATCTCGGCGCGCAGGACTATGGCTTCAAGGCCATCCTGAACGGCCAGCCGACCGTTCCGATCGGCATCTATCTGCAGCCGGGCGCCAACGCGCTCAACACCATCGAGGCGGTCAAGCTCAAGCTGGACGAAATCCAGGGGCGGATGCCGGAAGGCGTCAGCTACAAGATCCCCTATGACACGACGCTGTTCGTGCAGGCCTCGATCGACGAGGTGATCAAGACCTTCATCGAAGCGCTTGTTCTCGTCGTGGTCGTCGTCTTCGTTTTCCTGCAGAACTGGCGGGCGACGCTGATCCCGCTGATCGCCGTGCCGGTATCGATCCTCGGCACCTTCGCCGGCATGTATCTGCTCGGCTTCTCGATCAACCTGCTGACCCTGTTCGGCCTGGTGCTGGCGATCGGTATCGTCGTCGACGACGCCATCGTCGTGCTCGAAAACGTCGAGCGCATCATGACCACGGAGAAGCTGCCGCCACGCGAGGCGACCATCAAGGCGATGGGCGAAGTGACGGGCCCCGTCATCGCGATCGTGCTGGTGCTGGTCTCGGTGTTCGTGCCGGTGGCGTTCATGGGCGGTCTGGCGGGCGAGATGTATCGCCAGTTCGCTATCACCATCGCCGTTTCCGTCACCCTGTCGGGCATCGTCGCGCTGACGCTGACGCCGGCGCTCTGCGCCCTGCTGCTGAAGCCCGGCCATCACGAGCCGATCCTGCCGTTCCGCCTGTTCAACCGCTTCTTCGAATGGCTGACGCGCGGCTACACCTCGGGCGTCCGCTTCTTCCTGAAGCGGGCCCTGCTCGGCATCGCGCTGTTCGCCATCATGATCGGCGCGATGGGCTATCTCGCCATGAAGATCCCCGGCGCGCTGGTGCCGGAAGAAGACCAGGGCGTCATCCTGACGGTCGGCATCCTGCCGCCGGCGGCCGCCCTGTCGCGCACCAGCGACGTGATGTCGACGGTGAGCGACAACGTCTCCAAGCACCCCGCGGTAGCCAGCGTCCTGGCCTTTTCCGGCTTCGACCTGCTCGCTGGCTCCCAGTCGCCAAGCGCCGGCGCCGCCTTCGTCAAGCTGAAGGACTGGTCCGAGCGCAAGACGCCGGACCTCGACGCGCGCGCCATGCCCGGCCAGGTCATGGGCATGAATGCCGGCATCCAGGACGGTATGGTGCTGGCGTTCAACCCGCCGCCGATCCAGGGCCTGAGCACGACAGGCGGCTTCGAGCTCTACGTCCAGGACCGTGCCGGCGCGGGCACGCCGCAATTGCTGGCAACGACCCAGGCGCTGGTCGAGGCGGCTGCCAAGCGGCCGGAACTGGCCGGCGTCCGCACGACGCTTGCGACCAACGTGCCGCAATACAAGATCAACGTCGACCGCGAGAAGGCCAAGGCGCTTGGCGTGCCGCTGACCTCGATCTTCTCCACCATGCAGGCGACCTTCGGCAGCCTGTATGTCAACGACTTCACGCTCTATGGCCGCAATTTCCAGGTCAAGCTGCAGTCGGAGGCGAACTTCCGCGAGAAGCCGGAAGATCTGCGCCAGGTCTTCGTCCGCGCCGACAGCGGCAGCATGATCCCGCTCGATGCGCTCGTGCATGTCGATCGGACGATCGGACCGGACCTGCTGGAACGCTTCAACAACTTCCCGGCGGCGAAGGTGATGGGCAATCCGGCGCCGGGCTATTCCTCCGGCCAGGCGCTCGCCGCCATCCGTGAAGTCGCGGCGGAAGCGCTACCGCTCAACTATACGGTGGCATGGACTGGCTCGGCCTATCAGGAAATCGCCACCGGCGGTTCAGGCCAGCAGGCGCTGATCTTCGGCATCATCATGGTGTTCCTGATCCTCGCCGCCCAGTACGAACGCTGGTCGCTGCCGCTCGCGGTCATCCTGGCGGTGCCGTTCGCCCTGTTCGGCGCGCTGCTTGCCATCTGGCTGCGCGGCCTCAGCAATGACGTCTACTTCCAGATCGGCCTGGTGACGCTGATCGGCCTGGCGGCGAAGAACGCGATCCTGATCGTCGAATTCGCCGTGATCAAACGCGAGGAAGGCATGAGCGCCTTCGACGCGGCGCTGGAGGCGGCGCGCCTGCGCTTCCGTCCGATCATCATGACGTCGCTCGCCTTCATCCTTGGCGTGCTGCCGCTGGCGATCTCGACGGGCGCCGGCTCGGCCAGCCGCCATTCGATCGGCACCGGCGTTATCGGCGGCATGCTGGCGGCGACCTTCATCGCCATCTTCTTTATCCCGCTGTTCTACAAGCTGATCGGCGGCGGCAAGGACAAGAAGGTCGAGGCGGCCGCACCCGTAGTTCCCACGGCAGCGCCCCACCAGAAACCGGCCTGAGGCGGAAGCGCCTCAAGCAGCCCAACAAAAAGGGGCGGCGCCATCGGCGTCGCCCCTTTTTCATGTCTGGATGCCGCTCCCATCGCGACGCGGCGATCGCTCAGATGTAGCGCGGATAGGCGTCCGCGTCGGGCGCGTTGGCCCAGCTCATCAGCGTCTGGCCGCCGTCGATCAGCAGTTCCGAGCCGGTGACGTGGCGCGCATCGTCGCTGGCGAGGAAAGCCACCACCGCCGCGACATCCTCCGGCTGGCCGATACGGCGCAGCGGAATGCGGTCGGAAAATCGCTTGGTGCTCGCCTCGAAGGCGGCCTGGTCAGCAGCCGGCACGCCCAGCGTCGTCTGGATGACGCCCGGGCAGACGGCGTTGACGCGGATGCCATAGGGCGCGCAATCGAGCGCCGCGACCTTGGTCAGCCCCACCACGGCATGCTTGCTGGCGGTATAGGGCGAGCCGCCCGACAGGACGTCCCAGCCGGCCATGGACGAACCCATGTTGACGATCGCGCCGCCTTGCTTCTGGGCGATCATGATGCGGACCACGGCCTGCTGCACGATGAAGATGCCGCGCAGGTTGATGCGCAGCACGCGGTCCCATTCTTCCAGCGCCAGCTCGGGGATCGGTGCGGGGGTGCCGGAGATGCCGGCATTGTTGAACAGGATGTCGATCCGGCCGAAATGCTCGACGACAGCCGCAAGCGCCACATCGACTGCCGCCGGATCGGTCACGTCGGCCGACACGGCAAACGCCCGGTCGCCCAGTTCCGCCGCCAGCGCCGACGCGCGCGCGCCGTCCTGGTCCAGGATCGCCACGCCGCGCGCGCCATCCTCCAGGAAGCGTCGAACGGCGGCCTGGCCGATCGCGCCGGCTCCGCCCGTGACCAGGACGATCTTGTCCATGAACCTCGTCATGACGGTCTCCAATCAGCTTGTGGGATAATCGCGCCAGGAATGGCGGGGCTCGTAGCCCAGCACCCTGCGCGCATTGTCGAGATCGAACGTGCTGGCGAAGCCCGGCATCGGGTTGCGCGTCACATCCGGAAAGGCGCGCTCGGCCAGTTCTGCCGTCGGCTCGTCCATATAGCTGTCGGCGGCGCTGATCATGACGCGGGCATGGCCCTCGATGGGCGCTTGCAGCGCCAGGAGGAAGGCATCCGCCGCATCGCGCGCGTCGATATAGGACCAGAGATCGCGGCCGGCATCGCCCGAGGCGCGGCGCGGACCGATCTGGCCGGCGAAACCTTCCGGCGTCTGCACCCAAGGCATCCGCAGGCTGACGGCCGTGAACGCGCCGCGCGCGACTGCCGCCTGCACCATTTCCTCGCCCAGCCACTTCGAAAGCCCATAGGCATCCTGCGGGCCGGCCGGGTGATTGTCGTCGATCGGCAGATAGAGCTGCTTCGGCCAGTTGGTGAAGAACGGGTAGCCGAAAATGCTGAACGAGGAGGCGTAGACGAAACGGGTCACGCCCGAAAGCGCCGATGCCTCGATGACGTTGTAGGCCAGCGCCATGTTGGTCTGGAACACTTCGGCCGCCGCGCGCCCGGTCGGGCGCGGTATGGCCGCGATGTGGAAGACGGCGTCGGCATCGCGCACCAGCTGCAACGCGATGCCGAGATCGGTCAGATCGGCAGTGACAGGGCGCCAGCCGCTCTTGCCAGGCGGCGGCACAGTGTCGATGCCGAGCACCTCGTGACCGGCGGAGACAGCAGCTGCGGCGACATGCCGGCCGAGCAGGCCGCTGGAACCCGTGATGACGATCCGCATCAGTTTTGCACCTTCGGACGGGGCGGCAGCGCCTGGATGATGGCCTGCGCCAGTTTCAGATCTTCCAGACCGCCCTGAAGGCTGGTCCGCGGCGCGGTGCCGTTCTCGATGCAATCGATGAAGTGCAGCCACTGCTGGCGGAACGCCGTGTCAGGCTTGCCGGGAAGGATGGTCTCGGACGGACCGTTGCCGCGCGGCTCGCGGATGGTCACGGTCGCGGCGGTGTTGCGGATGTACGGATTCTGGAAATCGACCCGCACTTCGTCATGTTTGCCATAGGCCGCGATCCATTCATCCCACCACTCATACTGCGCGCCGAACGAGACCTCGAACACGCAGGGTACGCCATTGGCGAAATTGAGCAGCGCGAAAATGTGGTTGGGATCGATCGCCTTAGCGTATTCGACGCTTTCGGCGACACCGAAGGCACCGCGCAGGACGGCGAGGTTATGGCTGCCGAGCATCAGCAGCATCAGATAGGTGTCCTTGTAGCCGGCATGGTCGGGGCCCAGCGACGCCTCGATACGGGCATCCGCCAAAGCGCGACCGGCAGCAAGGCTGGCCGGATCGACGTCGCTGCCGCGAACCTGCGTATAGAGGCTCTGGTAGCGGTCGAAGCGGCCGGCGAAATTGTGCACGTGGATCTGCTTCAGCGCCTCGATCGAAGCCATGCGCTCGATGCCCAGCACATAGCCGGGATCATAGAGCTTCATATAACCGACGAGGCCGAGAACGCCCTTGGCCGTCGCCTTCTCGATCAGCGGCGCGGCTTCCTCGGCCGTGAAGGCGAGCGGCTTCTCGACGGTAAAGTGCTTGCCGGCGGCGATCACGTCTTCGATGATCGGGCCATGGTCATAGGTGCAGATCACCACGACGTCGACGGCGGGGTCGTTGATCAGCTCGTGGTGGTCGGTGTAGCGGCCGGCGACGCCATAGGCCTCGCCGAGGCTGTCGACGACCTGGCGCGAGAGGTCGCACAGCGCCGCAATCTCGAGTTCGGGCAGTTCCTTGATGATGGGCAGGTGCATGAGCTGGGCAATCTCGCCGCAGCCCACGACGCCGACACCGATCTTACGCTTTGTCATTCTCAGGCCTTCACTGCGCCGGCGGTCAGGCCGGCAATAAACTGCCGCTGCATGAGCACGAACAGGAGGATCACCGGCAGGGTGGTGATCATCAACGCTGCGAAATAGAGGTTCCACAGGGAGTCGTACTGCTGGAAGAAGTTGACCAGCCCGAGCGGGATGGTCTGCACATCCGGCTGCCTCAGCAGCAGGAAGGCGAGGAAGAAGTCGTTCCAGACCTCGATGAAGCCGAAGATGATGATCAGCGCCATGCCGGGACGGACGAGCGGCAGCATGATCCGGACCAAGATCGCCACCCGCCCTGCCCCGTCGACGCGCGCCGCATCCTCCAGGTCGAACGGCAGGGACATAAAGAAGCTGCGCATGATGAAGATCGAGAGCGGCATGATCGACGCCGCATAGATGAAGGAGATGCCGACGGTCGAATTGATGATGCCGAGGTCGCGCGCCACCATGAAGAGCGGGATCGCCAGCACCTGCGGCGGCACCAGCATCGAGCCGACGACCAGGCCGGTGACGATGTTCCGGCCCGGAAACCGCAGCCGCGCCAGCGCGTAGCTGCAGGGCGTCACCACCAGAATCAGGATCGCCAGCGACAGCGCCGTGACGGTGACGCTGTTGACGATGCGCGTCCCCATCTCGGCCATCTGCCAGGCCTGGATGTAGTTGTCGAGGACCGGGCTGGTCGGCGGGCCCCAGACATTGTTGATCAGCTCGGACTTGGTCTTCAGCGAGCCGAACAGCACCCAGAGCAGCGGATACAGCGTCTGGAACAGGACGATCGCGAGGGCGGCATAGATGCCGATGCGCTCCAGCGCAGCGGTGAAGGCGCGGGAGGAATCGGGCGGGACGTCGCGGGTGGAGGACATAGTAGCCATCAGACCTTGAACCTCGTGCGACCGAGCCAGTAGACGAGAATGGCGCAGATGCCGCCGACCAAGACGAACAGCGCGTAGCCCATAGCCGCCGCGTAGCCCATCTGGCTGTTGGTGAAGGCCGCCTTGACCATGGCGGTGATCACGACCTCGGTGGCGTGGTTGGGGCCGCCCTGCGTCAGCACATGGACGATGTCGAAATTGCGCACGAAGGCCCCGGACAGGCTCAGGATCGTGTTGATGAAGATCACCGGCACCATCAGCGGCAGCGTAATGTGCCAGAGCCGACGGCGGGCATTGGCGCCATCGATCCGGGCCGCCTCATAGAGCTCGGACGGAATGGTCTGCAGGCCTGCCAGATAGATCACGGCGTGGAAACCGAGCCATTTCCAGACATCGACGACGATGACGGCGTAGAGCGCGACATTGGCATCGCCAAGCCAGCTGCGCTTCCAGGACGCCAGGCCCACGAATTCGAGCCCGGCATTGAGCAGGCCGAACACCGGATTGTAGATCCAGGCCCAGAGCAGGCCGGCGGCGACGAAAGAGATCGTCACCGGCACGAACACCGAGGCGCGGATGAAGCCGCGCATGAAGGTGACGCGGTTCAGCAGCAGCGCCAGCGCCAGACCCAGGATGTTCTTGGCCAGAATGCTGATGATGACGAAGATGAAGCTGTTTTTTAGCGCGAGGAGAAACACCCCGTCCTTCATCAGCCGCAGGTAATTGCCGAAGCCGATGAAGCGCGGGTCGGAAAAGCCGTCCCAGCGCTGGAACGAAAGCCAGAAGCCGCTGACGAACGGCCAGAGGAAGAACAGCGCGAACAGGATGCCGGCCGGCAACATCATCATCGCCGCGACAAACCCGTCGCTGCGCCCCAGCCGCCTCGCAAGCGAGACGCGCGAGGGCGCCGGAGATTTCGAGGTCAGGGCTGCCGGCATCGCCATGGCTTAAGCCCGCGCGTCGGGCGTGAGCACGAGGCCGAGCGTGTTCTTGAGATAATCGATGCTTTCGAGGGTGCTCTGCTCGGCGGTCTTCTGCGAGGCATCGAGTTCGACGATGGCGAGGCCATCATAGTCGGCGTCGAGCAGTTCCTTGACGATTCCCTTCAGGTCGACGACGCCGGCGCCCAGTTCGCAGAAGGCGGCATAGCGGTCATAGCCCTTCAGGGCGGGATCGACCTTGGTGTCCTTCAAATGCATGTAGCGAATGGCGGAGATGTAGGTCTTCACCGCGTCGACCGGGTCGGAATAGGTCTGCGCCAGATGGGCCGGGTCGATGCAAAGGCCGGCGACCGAGGTGTCGAGCACGTCCATCAGGCGATCGAGCTGTTCGCGCGTCTCGACGAAGGTGTCGAGATGCGGGTGGTAGACCGTGTCGATACCGAGATCCTTGGTGCGACGGCCGATATCCTCGAGCGCGCGGGCGAAATCGCGATAGTCCTGCGCGTCATGTGCATTGCCGGAAGCGACCGACGGTCCGCCGCCCAGCACCAGCACCGGCGCATCGAAACCCTTGAGCAGACGGGCCAGAGACAGCAGGACGTCGCGCTCATATTCCCAGGCGACGGGATTGACGAAGACGGCGTTGACGTAGAGCGACGACAGGCGGATGCCGAGTTCGCTCTGCGCCTTCGACAGGATCGCATAGCGGCGCAGGATGTCGGTATCGGTGGTGACACCCATGGGCGCCTGGTGGCCGAGCTGCATGTATTTGCGCGCGAACTGATCCGACAGGCTGGTGAAGGCCAGGATCTCGAACCAGCCAAAGCCCTGATCCGCCAGGAACTTCAAGGCCGGCTGCAGCGGCAGCCCTTCAAGGTCCCAGCTGTTCAAATGATAGCCGATGGAGAAACGCTGCGGCTTGGCGCTCAGGGTGGTCATGATCTTGTCCTTGTCGATGATCCGTTTCGGGCGGCATGCGTCCGATCAACCGGCGAAGCCCCGGCTTCCCAATGATGCCGGGGCTCGCTTGCGGGTTAGGAGGCTTAGTCCTGCGGCGGCCAGTTGCCCTGGGCGACGAGGTCGTCATAGACAGCCTGAACCGCGTCCGCCGCCTGCTGCGGGGTCAGTTGTCCGCCCACGACACCGGCGATCGACGACGAGACGGCGGTGGCGATTTCAGCCGGCCAGACCCAGTCGAGGAACTTCACCGTGTTCGGGAAGGCGCTGGCGCGCAGATCCTTGGCATAGGCATCTTCGACGACCGGGACGCCCTTGACCGAGGTTGCCAGCGGCTGCTCGGGCTCGAGATAGAGCGTCGCGACTTCGGGCTGGGTCAGGTAGGCCATGAAGGCGACGGCCGGCGCGACCTTCTCGGGCGCGATCGTCGCCGACATGCACATGCCGTTATCGGCGCCGCCGCCATGCTTCGGCTCGCCGGGAGTGCCGGCCATCTTCGGGAAGGCAAAGGTGCCCCACTCGAAGCCCTTCACGCTTTCCTGCAGCGACGGGACTTCCCAGGTGCCGCCGTAATACATGGCGCTCTTGCCGCTGGCGAAGGCCGAGCGCATGCCGTCCTGGTCGACGGCGAGCGAGTCCTTGGACAGGATGCCGTCATCCACCCATGTCTTGATCAGGTCGAAGGCGGCGACGCCGTCGAGATCGTTGAACTTCGCCTTGCCGTCCAGGATCGCCGTAGTACGGCCGATCGGGTCGCCGGAGGCCTGGGCGAAGGTCTCGAAGTACCACATCGGCCACATCGGCGTGTTCGAGCCCTGATGCAGAAGCGGGATCAGCCCGGCCGCGGCGAGCTTCGGCGCGGCGGCCTTCAGGTCCTCATAGCTTGGCGGCACCGGGATGCCGAGATCGGCGAAGACCTTCTTGTTGTAAAAGATCGCCGAGGTCGACATCGTCGTGATCGGCACGGCGTAGACTTCGCCGCGCACGGTGAAGGCGCCGATCGCCGGCTGGTCGAGATTGGCGGAAAACGCCTCGATCTCCTTGGTGATCGGACGAACCAGGCCGCGGCGGACATAGGCGCCGTTGGTGTAGAAGGCCGAGCACGCGATCAGGTCCATTTCCTGATTGGCGAGACGCGCCGTCATCAGGCGCTGGACGTCGTTGGCCTGCGGGCCCTGCGCGTCCCACTCGACGGCCTTGACCTCGGGATGAGCCGCGAGGAAGCCGGAAATCACCTTGTCCTGAATGGCCTTCTGCACGTCAGGCGTCTGACGCGGGGCCAATTTATTGAGTGCCGAGCCGCCGAACACCTTGAGGGTGACACCCTCGGCGCTGGCAATCGACGGAGACAAGGAAGCCAGAACGGTCATGGCACTGGCTAGCATCAGGCGCGAAACGGTTAGCTTGCGAATGAGCATGGAAGTCCCTCCGATCAATGACGAGAACAGGTCCCCTCGACCGCTTCATTCATTGATAGTCATACAATAATCAGATCGAATCCCGGCCTTTGTCAATGGACCTGGAGGTGCGCAGCTCAATTTCGAAATCTGCATTAAAATCAGTCAGATAAGGTTCCGACGTGATCGGATTTTGGACAACTTGCCTTGGTTGACACGGCGTGAGTAATATACTTACTAGCCAAATAAAGTTCTTGGAGCTGAGGGCCGGATGGATCGCTGCGTGGACGCCGGCGATGCAGCGAAACCCGCATGGAGGATCATATGAGTGCTGACGTTTTCTCGGATCATCGCCATGGCGAGACCCTGACCCTCGACCCGGCCCGCACGGCGGTCATCGTCGTCGACATGATCAACGAATTCTGCAAGCCGGGCGGCGCCATGGTGCTGCCGGGCTACGAGAAGCTGGTGCCGCAGCAGCTCGAGGTGATCGAGGCAGCCCGCGCCGTCGGCGCTCCGGTCTTCTGGGTGCATGACGTGCACCGCGCCAACATGCGCCGCGACCGCGAATGGGTGAAGCGCACGCCGCATTGCGTCGAAGGCACGTGGGGCACGGAGATCATCGAGGACCTCGGCGCCCGCGCCGATGAGATCCACATCATCAAGCGCCGCTATTCGGCCTTCTTCCAGACTGATCTCGACATGACCCTGAAGGACATGCAGATCACCCAGCTTGTCGTGTTCGGCGTCGTGACCAATATCTGCGTCCGCTCGACCGTGCATGACGCCTTTTTCATCGGCTATGACGTCGCCGTCCCGCAGGATTGCTGCGCCGCAACCGGTGCGCGCGAGCAGGAAAGCTCGCTCTATGATATCGCGACCCATTTCGGCGTTGTGACGAACGCCGCCGACGTGGTTGCATCCCTCAAGGATGGTCTTGCGCTGCGTCAGGTTTAAGGATTTTCTGAACGCCAGAGTGGCAAGGGGCTACACCTATTGATTGAAAACACAAGCCAGGACGGCGAGCTCGGCGACGAGCCCGCTGCAGGCACGAGCTATAGCCGGGCGCAGATCGACGAGATGATCGCCGCGACTGGCTACGATCTGGATCACCATCCGGCCCATATCATCCGGAAGGTGCACCAGCGCGCCACGACCTGCTTCCAGCAGATCATGGCAGGCGAGGACCTGACGCCGACGCAGTTCGCAGCGCTTGCCACCATTCTGCGGCACGGCGACGTTTCGCAGAACCATCTCGGCCGCCTGACGGCCATGGACCCGTCGACGATCAGCCTGGTGGTGCGCAAGCTCCGCAAGCTGGGGCTGGTCACTCGCGGCACGTCGAGCACCGACCAGCGGATGGTGATCATCACGCTGACGGACAAGGGCGTCGACTACACGCTCGACCGGTTGAGCAAGAGCAAGGAAGCCGGCACCCGGCTTCTGGCACCGCTATCCGCCGCCGAACAGGCGCTGCTACTTGAACTGCTGCAGCGCATCAGCGACGACTGATCGCCGCCTCGTCCCCGACCTGTTGCAGCAGCCAGCCGCGGAAGCGCATGAAGCCTTCCCTCTGTTGGCTGCGATGGGGATAGATCAGCGTGTAGGGCTGGTCGCCGAGCAGCCGCCGCTCCGAAGCCAGCACCAGATCCCCCGCCGCGAGCGCGGCGCGGGCGAGGATTTCCGGCACCAGCGCGACGCCGAGACCGGCGATCGCCGCATGGATCACCATATCGAAATGCTGGAAGCGCGCGCCGCGCAGGATGGTACGGCTGTCGAGACCGGCATCACGGAACCAGTCGAGCCAGAGCGTCGGCCGCGTTGATTGCTGCAGTAAGGGCATGTGCGAAAGCTCGGAATCCGCGAGGACGCTTCTGCCTTCCAGAAGGGACGGGGCGGCGAGAACCACCAGTTGCTCGTCCATCAGCATGTCGGCATGCGCCCCCGGCGGGCGGTGATCGCCGCGCTGGATGGCGGCGTCGAAGCCATCCGCCTCGAAATCGACCACGTCCAGCCGCGCGGAAATATCGAAGGTGAGGTTGGGCGCGACGCTGCGATAGGCCGCAAGTTTGGGCACCAGCCAGGTGCTGCCAAAGGTCGGCAGCACCGCCAGCCGCAGCACGTCGGCATGGCCGCCGAATGCCATCACCGTCATCGCCGCCTGCTGCAGATCCTCCAGCAACCGGTCGACATCGCGATGCAGCGCCCGGCCGGCATCGGAGAGGATCAGCCTTTGCTTGACGCGGTGGAACAGGCGGACGCCGAGCCGCTCCTCCAGCGTGCCGACCGAGCGGCTGACGGCGCTTTGCGTCAGGTTCAGCGCATGCGCGGCGCGCGTGGTCGCACCGAGCCGCGCACAGGCCGAGAAGGCCTGAAGCTCTGTAATCGTGGGGATATAGCCTTCGCGCATGGCCGCCGCTTACCCTCGGATTATGATCGATACTCATCAACTTCGCTGAAAGCCTTGTTATCGCGCCCGGACGCGATTTGCTAGTTTTCGGCAAACGCGTGGCTGCTCGCGGCCCGCATGACCAGACTGCAAAGGTGACAGCATGTCCGCATTGAACCCCACCCTGAAGGCCAAGGATCAACCGGCGCTGTCGCGCTTCGCCTGGGAAGACCCGTTCCATTTCGAGTCCCAGCTCGACGACGAGGAGCGGATGATCCGCGATACGGCCAAGGCCTTTGCCGCCGATCGCCTGATGCCCCGCGTGGAAAAGGCCTATCTGGACGAACTGACCGACCCCGAGATCTTCCGCGAAATGG
The DNA here is from genome assembly GCF_044452255.1 of Kaistia sp. UC242_56. Classification (NCBI taxonomy): domain Bacteria; kingdom Pseudomonadati; phylum Pseudomonadota; class Alphaproteobacteria; order Hyphomicrobiales; family Kaistiaceae; genus Kaistia; species Kaistia sp. UC242_56. Next base: position 592,209 of record NZ_JBIOAN010000002.1, on the reverse strand, counting down.
GCGAGATGGGCCTGCTCGGCGTCACCGTGCCGGCCGAATATGGCGGCGTCGGCGCTTCCTACGTTTCGTACGGCCTCGTGGCGCGCGAGGTCGAGCGGGTCGATTCCGGCTATCGCTCGATGATGAGCGTCCAGTCGTCGCTGGTGATGTATCCCATCTATGCCTATGGCAGCGAGGCGCAGCGCCAGAAGTATCTACCGAAGCTTGCCAGCGGCGAGTGGATCGGCTGCTTCGGCCTGACCGAGCCGGATGCCGGCTCGGATCCCGGCGGCATGATCACCAATGCGCGGAAGACCGAAGGCGGCTACGTCCTGAACGGCGCCAAGACCTGGATCTCCAATTCACCGATCGCCGACGTCTTCATCGTCTGGGCAAAGTCGGAAGCGCATGACGGCGCGATCCGCGGTTTCGTGCTGGAAAAGGGCATGAAGGGCCTCTCCGCTCCCAAGATCGGCGGCAAGCTGTCTCTGCGCGCCTCGATCACCGGCGAGATCGTCATGGCCGATGTCGAGGTTTCCGAAGACGCGCTTCTCCCCAACGTGTCCGGCCTCAAGGGTCCCTTCGGCTGCCTGAACCGCGCCCGCTACGGCATTTCCTGGGGCGTGCTTGGGGCAGCGGAAGATTGCTGGTTCCGCGCCCGCCAGTATGGCCTTGATCGTAAGCAGTTCGGCAAGCCGCTCGCCGGCATGCAGCTCTTCCAGAAGAAGCTCGCCGACATGCAGACGGAGATCGCGCTCGGCCTGCAGGCTTCGCTGCGCGTCGGCCGGCTGTTCGACGAGGGCCAGGCGGCGCCCGAGATGGTGTCGCTGGTCAAGCGCAACAATTGCGGCAAGGCGCTCGACATTGCCCGCCAGGCTCGCGACATGCATGGCGGCAACGGCATCCAGATCGAGTATCACGTCATGCGGCACGCGCAGAACCTCGAGACCGTCAACACCTATGAGGGCACGCATGACGTGCACGCGTTGATCCTCGGCCGCGCCCAGACCGGCATCCAGGCCTTCTTCTGATGCAGGCGCTCGCGGGACTGAAGGTCATCGAGTTGGCCCGGATCCTGGCTGGCCCCTGGGCCGGCCAGACGCTGGCCGATCTCGGCGCCGACGTGATCAAGGTCGAAAGTCCCGAGGGCGACGACACGCGCAGCTGGGGCCCGCCCTTCATCGAGAATGGCGGCGAGACATCGGCCGCCTATTTCCATGCCTGCAATCGCGGCAAGCGCTCGATCGTCGCCGATTTCCGCACCCAGGAAGGCGCCGATCTCGTCCGCGCCCTGATCGCCGATGCCGACGTCGTCATCGAGAATTTCAAAGTCGGCGGCCTGGAGAAATACGGGCTCGACTATGCGAGCCTGAAGGCGATCAACCCGCGCCTCGTCTACTGCTCGATCACCGGCTTCGGCCAGACCGGGCCGTATCGCGAGCGCGCCGGCTATGATTTTCTCATCCAGGGCATGGCCGGGATCATGGATCTGACCGGCGACCCCCAAGGCGAGCCGCAGAAGATCGGCGTCGCTTTTTCCGATATCTTCACCGGCCTCTATAGCGTGATCGCCATCCAGGCGGCCCTGGCCCAGCGCGAGCGCACCGGGCTTGGCCAGCATATCGACATGGCGCTGCTCGATACCTCGGTCGGCGTGCTTGCCAACCAGGCGATGAACTTCCTCGCCACCGGCACCCCGCCGCGCCGGCTCGGCAATGCCCACCCGAACATCGCGCCTTACCAGACCTTCGCGACCTCGGACGGCCATCTCATCCTGGCGGTCGGCAATGACGGTCAGTTCGCCCGCTTTGCCTCGGTCATCGGCAAGCCGGAACTCGCCACGAATCCGCGCTTCCTGACCAATGCCGCACGCGTCGCCAACCGGGCCGCGCTCACCGCACTGCTCGCCGCGGAGCTTGCAATCTGGCAGCGCGATGTCCTGCTCAACAGGCTCGAGGTGGCGCATGTGCCCGCCGGTCCGATCAACACGCTCGAAGACGTGTTCACCGACGCGCAGGTTCTGGCGCGGGGGATGCAGATCGATATCGACGGAATTCCGGGCGTGCGTTCGCCGATCACCATGTCCGGCTCGGAACTGGCGCTGAGCCGGCGCTCGCCGCGCCTGGGCGAGCATGGCGACGAGATCCGGGCCGAGATCTCGGCAAAGGCCTGAGCGGGTTCAGTCCCAAAGCAAGCCCCTAACCCAACCCTCTCCCGCAAGCGGGCGAGGGCTTTTTAGCAGGCGTTCCTCATTTGGCGCAGTCGCAGCAATGGGCGCTAGCGAGCCCCCTCACCCGCTTGCGAGAGAGGGTTGGGGTAAGGGTGGCCCTCCCGAGCCCCACAAACAAAAAGGGCCGCTGTTTCGACAGCGGCCTTCTCTCATTCGGGGAGGAAGTCCGGCCTACTGGCCGATGTCTTCCTTGCGCATGCCGCCGACGCGGGCCAGCGGCCGGCCGGAATCGGTAACGGCGATCGCGACGACCATCTCATGCTTCTTGGGAGCATCCGGAATGCGGACTTCCATGGCATCGAAATGGCTGCGCACGCGCGCGTGGTCCTTATGGCCGAGCGGGACGTCGATGACGGCGCCGATATTGGCCCGCTTCTTCGCCGACGGGATCAGGGCGTCGCCCTTGCCCAGCACGGCGCGGAACGGAGCGCCGAGCTTCGGGTGCATGATCGCCGCCGCATGCTCGAACTCGCCCTCGGCGCCGACGATGACCGCCTTGCCGAAGCTCTCGACCTGGTCGCCGGGAATGCCCAGCAACGCGACGGCCCGCCGGGGCAGGATGTCGCCGAGCTGCTCGCCCAGATCCATCAACTCGCTCAGATCCTCGACATACCGGCCCGAGGCGGAATTCGAGACGACCGCGACGGCCGACACCTTGCGAAAGGGATGCGGCAGGACGACGTCGCCCTCGATCAGCGTCTCTTCCAGCGTCGTGACGATCTTGCGGATGACGGTCATCGCAGGCCGTCCTCGCCCTTGATGTCGGAGACAGCCAGGCCGCCGACGCGGGCATGCACGCGCGAACCGGTGGTCATCGACAGGATCAGAACGATCTCGTCGGCGCGCGGCGCGTCCGGGACATTCACCTCGATGGCGTCGAAATGGCTGCGGACATAGGAGGCGTGGATATGGGTGATCGGGATGTCGATATTGGCGCCGAGGCCGCCGACCTTCTTGGCCGAGGGAACGATCGCCTTGACGTCGCCAAGCAGCGCGCGCATCGCATGGCCGCCGGGCATGTGCCAGAGCGCGCCATGCTCGAGTTCACCGCCCTCGCCGACGATCGCACCCTTGCCGTAGCCTTCGATGACCGACTTGTCGCCGCCGAGCGCATTGAGCAGGCGCGTCGACATTTCCAGGCCAAGCGGCTTCAGATCTTCCATGAAGCCGGTGATGTCTTCGACATAGCGGCCGGCATAGGGGTTCTTCACCACGGCCATGATCGTGCCGCGACGGGGCGGATTGGCGGAAACGGGTCCGCCCTCGTGAAAAATTTCCTCGATGCGGATGAGGAACTTCCGGACGACGACGTCGGTCATTTCAAACTCCTGAAGTGGTCAGTCGAGAGCGATGGCGCGGTTTCAAGCGAAGTGGGGTACCGGTTCGCGTAAAGAAGACGCGATCTGGCAGAGCTCTAGTTGCAGACGAAGGGCAGGCGCTCGGCCGGCGGCGTGTTGCGGCTGCGGCCGGAACGGACGATGCCGTCAATGACGATCATGCCGACGCCGGGCAGGTCGCCAAGCTGGATGCTGTCGAGCAGATCGCGGCCGGCCGAGTGCATCGCCTTGGCGAGGAACACGAAATCGGCGGGACGGCCGACCTCGATCAACCCGCTTTCCAGGCTGCGCATGCGGGCCGTATTGCCAGTGGCAAAGCAGAGCGCGATCTCGGCCGGCACGTCGCCCAGCGACGACAGCAGCGACACCATGCGCAGGATGCCGAGCGGCTGGACGCCCGAGCCGGCGGGGCCATCGGTGCCGAGGATGACACGCTCCATCTCGCCCATTTCGCGCGCGATGCGCAGCGCATAGAGCGCCGCGCGCTCATTGCCGTTATGGACAATCTCGAGGCCGGCCTTGCAGCCTTCGCAGATGCAGCGGATTTCCAGATCCGGCAGGGCGGTGTGGCCGCCATTGATGTGGCCGACGACATCGGTGCCGGCCGCCAGCACCACGTCGGCGCCGATCAGGCCCGAGCCCGGCACGGAGGGGCCGCCGGTATGGATCGTCGACTGGATGCCGTATTTTCGCGCCCAGCCGACCATCTTGCCGGCGGTCTCGCCATCCTTGACGCTGCCGAGGCCGATCTCGCCGAGCAGGCGCACGCCCGCATCTGCCAGATCCTTAAAATCCTGCTCGACCATGCCCTGCTCGATGATCGGGGCACCGGCATGGATCTTGACGCCGCCGGGGCGGAAATTGGTGAAGGTGCGCTGCGCGGCGATCGCCAGCGCCTTCAGGCCGACAATGTCAGTCGGGCGGCCGGGCGTATGCACTTCGCCAGCGGAGATCATGGTGGTGACGCCGCCATGCATGGTGCTGTCGATCCAGCCCATCTGGTTCTGGCGCGGCGTCCAGTCGCCCGCGACGGGGTGGACGTGACTGTCGATCAGCCCCGGTGCCAACGCTGCCTGATTGGCGTCGATGACCTGGGTGGCGTCTTCCGTGTCGAGATCCCCAAGACGGCCGATGGCCGCGATCCTGCCGTCGACGACGACAACCGTATCCGCGTCGAGGATCGGGTTTTCCATGGCGCCGCTAAGGACCATGCCGATATTGCGGATGACGAGTTTGCCCTTCGGCAGCGCCGAGACGGGATCGTGTGACATCGCTCTTCTCCATAACGCGAGATCGTCAAGCCTCCCTTCGTCAACTACACGCAAACTCATATGAGTTCAAACAATAATGATAAGGCAATCCCCATTAGCAACAGCGCTTTCGTCCCTTCCGTTTGAATGACGACGGACGGAAAGCGGCAGGCAGCAACGGCCTGGAATCGCATGTTTCGAGGCAGAAATGCCGCGTCAGGGCGAGGCGAGCGATCCGAGCGGACGCAGACACGAAAGCAGCCGCTCCGCCGCCGGCGACAGGCTCCTGCGCGATCGCGTGATGATGCAAAGCGTCCGCTTCAGCGAGAGATCGCGCAATCCGACATGGCGAATTTCGGGGCTTTGAATCACCGAGGCCGCAAGCTTCGGCATCAGCGCCACGCCCACGCCCTGCGAGATCAGCGTGAGCTGCGCGATGGTGCCATGCGTGCGGATCGAGCCGCGCCGGAATTCGGGCGGGATTTCGGGGGCGGCGGCGATCCGCTTGCCGATGCCAGTGCTCTCGTCGAGCGCGATGACGTCGACGGCCGGGATCTCGGCGAGATCGACCTCGGCGAGCCCGGCGAGCTTGTGGTCGCGATGGCAGACCAGCACGAAAGGGTCGACATGGAACGGCTCGTAGTCGAGCTGGTCGGTCTCGTGCCAGCGTTCCGCCAGGCCAAAATCCACCACCCGGTCCAGCACCAGCGCCCCGATCCGTTCGGCGATGTCGTCATAAACCGTCACCTCTATCGCCGGATGTGCGGCATGGAAGGCACTGAGGGCCGGGGCGAGATGGAACAGCACCACAGACGGGGCGGCGGCCACCCTGACCGCGCCGCGCTCGATGCCGCCGACCCGGCGTAGATCATCCAGCGCCATCTCGAAATCGGAGAGAACCCGGCGCGCCCCGGCCAGGAATTCCTCGCCGGCCTCGGTCGGCGTCACCGGCCGCGCCTCGCGATTGAACAGGCGCAAGCCGCAATCCGCCTCCAGCTGCTTGATCGTCTCGGTCAGTGCCGAAGGGACGATGCCGAGGCTGTCGGCCGCCCGGGTGAACGACTGCTCCTGCGCGAGCGCCAGGGCGGCGCGGAAATGCCGGATGCCGATGTTCGTTTTTTTCGAATGTTTTGTCATTTCATTCCAATGTTACGAAGCGGCTAGGCGTGGTTCAAGGGAGGCTCGAAAGGCTTCGCCATGATCCAATCCGTCCGTCCATTGACCGCCCCTCGTCCGACCGAGCTTGCCGGCTTCGCCGCGGCGCTAGCCGAGGCGGGCTTTGCCGGCGATGTCGCCTCCGACCACGCGGCGCGGGCCGCGATGGCCACCGACAACAGCGTCTACGAACTCGAACCCGACATCATCGTCGCGCCGAAAAGCGCTGCCGACGTCGAGATCCTGATGGTCGTCGCCGACCGGCCCGCGTTCCGGCATCTCGCCGTGACGGCGCGCGGCGGCGGCACTGGCACCAATGGCCAGAGCCTCAATCGCGGCATCATCGTCAATTTCCAGCGCTTCATGACAGGGATCCTGGAACTGAACGCAGCCGAAGGCTGGGTCGATGTCGAGCCGGGTATCGTGCTCGACGAATTGAACGGCCTGATTGCGCATACTGGCCTGTTCTTCGCGCCGAACACCTCGACCTCGAACCGCTGCACCATCGGCGGCATGATCAGCACCGACGCTTCGGGCAAGGGCTCGCGGATCTATGGCAAGACCAGCGACAATGTCCTGGGCCTCGACCTGACGCTGAGCGGCGGCCGCACGATCCGCAGCCTCGAGCCACCGCCCGCCTGGGCACAGCCGATGCTCGACGACATCGCCGATGCCTGCGACGCCGGCCGGCAGGCGTTGATCGACAACACGCCACGCATCTCGCGCCGCTTCACCGGCTACGACCTCGAGCGCGCGCGGCCGGCGGCGGATCGGCTCGAATGGTGGCGGCTGCTGCTCGGCGCCGAGGGGACACTCGGCCTTGTCACGAAGATCCGCCTGAAGCTGACGCCGAAGCCGGCGCAGAAGCGGCTCGTTGTCGTCGCCTTCGACAGTTTCGCCGCTGCGCTGGCGGCCGGGGAACCGATCCTCGCGCACGCGCCGCTGGCGATCGAGATCATGGACGACTGGGTGCAGCGGCTCGCCCGCGACGCCGGCCTGATGGACAGCCTGCCGGTCGATATTCGTGGGCAAGCGGAGGCTCGGATTTCCTATCTGTTCGTCGAGTTCGTCGGCGAGGCGGAAGACGCCCTGACGGACTCGGTCGCCCGCCTGATCGCCGACGCGGCACGGTTTCCCGGCATTATCGGCAGCTATTGCGCCCGCGACGAGGCCGACAGCGCCAAGCTCTGGTCGACGCGGGCCGCCGCCGTTGGCCTGCTCGGAAAGCGCGAGGGCGCCCGCCGGCCGGTCGCCTTCGTCGAGGATTGCGTCGTGCCGGTCGAAAACCTGGTGGCCTTCGTCGAAGGGTTCGATGCGATCCTTAGGGGTCATGGCCTGCGCTATGGCATTTACGGCCATATCGATGTCGGCTGCCTGCACGTGCGCCCAGCTCTCGATCTCGACGAAAAGGCCGATCGGGCGACCTTCCAGGCGATTTCCGACGCCGTCTATGCGCTCTGCAACAGGCATGGCGGCATCTTCTGGGGCGAGCATGGCAAGGGCATTCGCGGCGCCTATCTGCCAGACTATGTCGGTCCCGTGGCCTATGCCGCCTTCCAGCGGATCAAGCACGCCTTCGACCCGCTGGAGCGCTTCAATCCGGGCAAGCTGGTAACGGTCTCCCGCCAGCCGATCGGCATCGTCGAGCTGCCGTTTCGCCAGGGCAATGCCGCCAACGATCCCGGCTTCGAGAAGGCTTTTCACTGCAACGGCAATGCGTCCTGCCTCACCTACAGCAAGACCGTGCCGATCTGCCCGTCCTTCAAGGCGACCCGCGATTTGCGCCAGTCGCCAAAGGGCCGGGCCGAGGCCGTGCGGAAATGGCGGCAGGCGCTGGAAGCCGGGGACACGGACCTGCCCGCGATCGGCCGCGACACCTATGCCGTGCTCGATAGCTGCCTCGGCTGCAGCGCCTGCGGCAGCGCCTGCCCGGTGCATGTCAGCGTTCCCGCGCTGAAATCGCAGTTTCTCGACGCCTATCACAATGACAATCGCCGGCCGCTGCGCGACCATGCGGCGGTCGCTGTCGAGGCTATGGCGCCGCTCGTCGCGGCGATCCGGCCCCTGGCGCGTCGGCTGATGCCCTTGGCGCGCGTCATGGCGCGAGGGCTCGGTCTCATCGACCTGCCAGCGATCTCCGAGCGCGGCTTGTGCCAGCTTGGCCATCCCGTAGTCCGCCACACGAAGATCCGAACACTCGCCGCGGACGAGAAGACCGTGCTGGTGCTGGAGGATGCCTTTACCGCGACCTTCGATACGGCGGCGGTCGGCGCGGTCTGCGATGGACTGGCGGCGCTCGGCTATCGGCCCATCCTCGTCACCCTGCCGCCCGGCTCGAAGGCAGCGCATGTCAAAGGCATGCGCAAGCGTTTCGCCCGGCTGGCGGGCCGGCAGATCGAGGCTCTGACGGAGCTTGGGAAGACCGGCCGCCCGATGGTTGGCGTCGATGCCGCCTTCGTGCTGATGACGCGCAGCGAGTTTAGCGAGCTGACGCCTTCCGTGCCGAAGGTCCTGCTGGTGCAGGAGTTCCTGCGCCAGCGCCTAACAGCGGGAGATCCATGGCCGAAGGCCCTCGCCGCCGCCAGCGAGCCGAGGCTGATGGTCCATTGCACCGAGGCCTCCGCGGCACCGCAGGCGCTCAAACAATGGCAGGAAGTGTTCGCAGCACTCGGCCTATCCGTGCGGCCGACCCCGACCGGCTGTTGCGGCATGGCAGGGCTGTTCGGGCATGAGCAGCGCCAGCAGACGGTGAGCCGAACGCTGTTCGACGCGTCCTGGGCGCCGGCGCTGGCTGGGGAAACGGCGGTGCTTGCCAGCGGCTTCTCGTGCCGCTGCCAAGTCGAGCGCCTGTCGAAAACCACGGCGCTGCACCCGATGGCTGCCATCGCCGCCGGGCTGAAGCCCGGCTAGCGGCGCTTGGGCGCGGCGATCGAACTGCGCAGCAGCACGTCGCTGCCGAGCATGATGCGGCGCGGCGGGCCATCGAGCCCCTTCAGACGGTCGAGCAGCAACCCCGCGGCCTGGCGGCCGACTTCGACCATGTCGCGATCGATCACGGTGATCGGCGGATAGACGAGTTCGCCAAGCAGCGCATCGTCGGCGCCGACGAAGGAGATATCGTCCGGGATCGACAGGCCCAGCAGCCGCACCGCCTTGAGCGCGCCATAGAAGATGTCGCTGCCGGCGGCGAGGATGGCGGTCGGCGGGTTAGCGCCGGTCAGCAGGTCATGCGTTTCGGCCATGCCGCGCTCGGCGCTCTGGGTCCGCGCCCGGATCAGCCAGTCGTCGATCGGCACGCCCGCTTTTTCCAGCGCCCGCTTGAAGCCGGCGACGCGGTCGCGGCCCGGGCGGATGTTGTGCGAGGCGGTGATCAGGCCGATGCGCCGGTGGCCGAGCTGCAGCAATTGCTCAACCACGGTTTCGATCGGCTGCATGTGCTCGCTATAGACGACGTCGGCCTCGACCGGGATGTCGCGGTCGAGCACCACGACGGGAACGCCCATGCGGGCGATCTCCTCGATCGTGCCCGTGGCGTTCTCGTCCGAGAGCGTCACGATCAGCCCATCCATCTGGCGCTGCCGGGCCGCCTGCAGGAATTCGATCTCGCGCGCCGGCGAGCGGTTCGACGAAAAGGCGAACAGCATGTAGCCTTCCGGCGCCAGCACGGTTTCCGCGCCCTGCGCGACGCGGGCGAAGACCTGGTTGGTCATGTCGGGGATCAGGAAGCCGATCGTCATGGTCTGGTTGGTGCGCATGGCGCGCGCCGCGGCATTGGGCTGGTAGCCGAGCTCGGCCATCGCGGCCAGCACGCGCGCCCGCGTTTCCGGCGCGACGCGCGGGCTTTCGCTGGCGACGCGGGAGACGGTCCCGATCGAGACCCCCGCCGTGGCCGCCACTTCATGAATGGTCGGCTGGCGCCGGCCGCCCGGCAATTTCCCTGACATAACGTTTACATCCCTACCCTGTCTTCTTGCGGATCAGGGGCATGGACCGGCGATCGCATGCGCGTTTCCTCGTTAGTACAGGCTGCCATCGACCCTACGGACAAGCAAGGATTATCGCGCTATCTGATGTGAATTGATGGATTTCCAAAGCCTATGGTAGGACCATGTTGACGTTTACACCGTCCTGCCATTTTATGGGCCGGCTCGCTGGCTGGGGCGGCCGATGCATGCCTGCGGATCGACCGATACTGGCGCATCGCCGCAGGCGCCCCAGCGCGGGCTCGCGAAAGGGAGAGGAAACATGGATCCATTCAAACGCCGGCAACTCGGCGGCACCGACGTGATGCTGCCGCAGATCGGCTTCGGCGCGGCGCCGCTCGGCGAGCTGTTCACCAAGGTTTCGGACGCCGACGCGGAGGCGACGCTGAAGTCTGCCTGGGACGCCGGCGTGCGCTACTACGACACCGCCCCCTGGTATGGCCGGGGCCAGAGCGAACACCGCGTCGGCCGTTTCCTCTACAAGCAGGACCGCAACGAGCTGATCCTTTCGACCAAGGTCGGCCGCATCCTGCGCGCGCCGATCCAGAAACCGGACCAGTTCGATACCGGCTTCTGGTCCGGCGGCCTGCATTTCGATCACTATTTCGACTACAGCTATGATGGCGTCATGCGCGCCTATGAGGACAGCCTCCAGCGCCTCGGCATGAACCGCATCGACACGCTGGTGATCCATGATCTCGACTGGTGGCACCGCGGCTCGGAACCCATGGTGCAGGCGGGCTTCGCCCAGCTCGCCAATGGCGGTTTTCGCGCGCTCGCCGACCTGAAGGCGGCCGGGCGCATCCGCGCCATCGGCGCCGGCATCAACGAACTCGGCCTGATCCAGCGTTTCCTCGAACTGTTCGACATGGATTTCTTCCTGCTGGCGCTGCGCTACACGCTGGGCGAGCAGGAGACGCTGACGAAGGAACTGCCGCTCTGCGTCGAGCGCAAGGTCGGCATCATCATCGGCGGCGTGTTCTCGTCCGGCCTCTACGCCACCGGCCCGGTACCGGGCGCAAAGTACAATTACTTCGAGCCGACGCCGGAAATCCTGGAGAAGGCGCGCCGCATCGCCGAGGTCTGCCAACGCCACAACGTGCCGCTGCCGGCTGCGGCCCTGCAGTTCCCGCTGCACCATCCGGCCGTCACCTCCGTCATCCCCGGCGCGTTCAAGCCGGAACAGGTGACGACCAATCTCGACTATGTCCGGCTCGATATCCCTCGCGATCTCTGGGCCGAGCTGAAGCACGAAGGCCTGATCCGCGCCGACGCTCCGACGCCATAGGGCGGCCAAGGCTCAGGCTTACCCCCTCTCCCGTTCACGGGAGAGGGGCAGAAAGATGCAACGCTCGCTGGGCTTCCCGACCGCCTAGACGACGGGGAGCGAACCGCCATCGATGCGGAACTCGGCCCCGGTGATCGACGCCGCGCGGTCGGAGGCCAGAAAGGCGATCAGCTCGGCGACTTCCAGCGGCGTGTTGGGACGGCCGATCGGGATGCCGCCGATCGCCTTCATCAGCTCGGCGCGGGCGGTGTCAAAGTCCGACCCGGCCTTGTCCGCAAGCCGCTCGACCAGCGCCACCGACGACTCGGTTTCCGTCCAGCCCGGCGAAACCCGCATGACGCGGACGCCCTTGGGGCTGACCTCCTTCGACAGGCCCTTGCTGTAGTTGGCCAGCGCGGCCTTGGCGGCGGCATATCCAAGCGTCGATTCGAACACCGGCGATTGCGCCTGGATCGACGTCACATGCACGATCACGCCGGAGCCTTTCTCCAGCATCGAGGGCAGCAGCGCGCGGTCGAGGCGAACGGCGGAAAAGAAGTTGAGGTTCATCTCTTTGGCCCACTCGTCTTCGTCCAGGGCGGCGAAGCCTCCGCCCGGTGCGTGCGAACCGCCCAGCGCGTGGACGACAACGTCAACGCCGCCCAGCCGCGAGAGCACGGCCTCGGTGACGCTGGTACAGCCTTCGATCGTGGCGACATCGGCCGCGATCGAGATCAACTGGTCGTCGGCACCTTCCAGGGCGGTCCGCGCCACGCCGAGCACGGTCGCGCCGCCTTCCCGAAACTTGAGCGCCGTCGCCCGGCCGATGCCGCGGCTGGCGCCGGTGACGAGAACGCGCTTGCCGTGAAAATCGGAAGCCATTAGCCGATCTCCAGCGAGCGGATCTCATCCCCCGCGAGGGCGAAGCGCTGCGTCAGCTGCACCGGCGAACCCGGGAACTGGCCGCTGACCCGGACGGAGACGACATGAACGCCATCCTGTTCGCGGGAACCCAGCACCTCAGTTTCGTGCTTGTATTGCGCATAGGCGTTGGCGGCCCAGGTGGCGATGGCGGCGCGTCCGGTCCGGACCGCGCCTTCGTCGCGCACCACGCCGTCGACGGCGAAACAATGGGCGAGCGCTTTGAAATCATGGGCGGCGGCGGCCGAATAATAGGCGGTGACAGAAGGGGGAAGTTTGTCGGTCATGGCTCACTCCGTTGCATGAAGCCAAGACATGCGAGTAGACTGCCAAAATGACAAGAACCGACGGAAAAGTAAGGTACGAACCAAAAAGTAAGGTGGACGCCAGCGGCGCGCCCTACACGCCGCAGACCGCGGCGTCCGATGTCGCGGCGACGCTCGGAATTCTGGAGGGGCGCTGGAAGCTGCTCATCCTGTTCCATCTGTTCGACGGAAAGGAACATCGCTTCTCCGAACTGGAGCGGGCCATGCCGGGCATCTCGCAGAAGATGCTCATCCAGCAGCTGCGGCAGCTGGAGAGCGACGGCGTCGTTCGCCGAATTGTCCACCATCAGGTGCCGCCCAAGGTGGAGTATCGCCTGACCGAATGGGGCCAGGCGCTTTGTCCGGCGCTCGACGCGATCCTCGTCTGGGCGGCGGCCCGCGAAAGGCTGGTCGACGCCGGGACTGTCGCGGAGCCATCGCCTCAATAGGTGGCGCGGCCGCCCGAGAGATCGAAGGTGGCACCCGTGGTGAAGGAGTTTTCCTCCGACGACAGGAAGCAGATCATGCTGGCCGCTTCCGAAAGCTCCAGCATTCTGCCGCGCGGGATCTTCGCCAGGATATAGGCGAGGAATTCCGGCGCCTGGCTCAGCGCCATCGTCGTCTTGGCCACGGCCGGCGTCACGGCGTTGACCGAGATGTTCTGCGTCGCCAGTTCCTTGCCGAGCGATTTCGTCAGCGCCAGCACGCCCGCCTTGGTCGAGGAATAGGCGACGGCGTTGGGATTGCCTTCCTTGCCGGCGACCGAGCTCACATTGACGATGCGGCCGTAATTGCGCGCGATCATGTGCGGGACGACGGCGCGGCAGCAATGGAAGGTGCCGGTCAGGCCGATATGGACGACGTCGCTGAAGGCCTGCGGCGGATATTCCCAGGTCGGCGCGTTCGGCCCGACAATGGCGGCATTGTTGATCAGGATGTCGATCTGGCCGAAATGGCCGATCACCGCCGCCGTCGCCGCCTCAACCGCGGCCAGATCGCCGATGTCGACGGCGCGGCCCTCGACATTCGCGCTGCCGATTTCGGCGACGGTCTTTTCGAGCAGGGCGGCGTCGCGGTCCCAGATGGAGACCTTGCCGCCCGAGGCGAGGATGCGCTCGGCGACGGTGCGGCCGATGCCCTGGCCGCCGCCGGTGACGATGGCGACGCGGTCCTTGAAATCATAGTGGTTCATGATGGCTTCCGTTGCGACGGCGGGCGGCTGCGAAGGGCTCGCCGCCGGTACGAGAGGGTGGATATGACAATGCCCGCGACGGGCAAAAGCACATCGCGGGCATCGAACGGGACCGACGGATCAGAAGTTGAAGTCGGCGATGTTGGTCTTGTCGAAGGTGGTGAGATCGGCCTGCGTCTTGATCACGCTGTCCTTCTCGACGGTCACCTTGCCGAGGCCCGGCACTTCGAAGACGGTGCCTGCCTCATTCTTGATCGTGCCGTTCTTGACGCCGACGGCGAAGTTGGCGGCGAGCAGGCCCTGGTTGTAGGGGCTCCAGAGCTGGAACGCCTCGACCGTGCCGTTCTCGATGAAGCGGCGCATCTGGTTGGGCGTGCCGAGACCGACGACCTTGACCTTGTCGGCCTTCTTGGCCGTCTCCACGACCTGGGCGGCGGCGGCAACGCCGACCGTCGTGGGCGAGATAATGCCCTTCAGGTTCGGGTAGTTGGCGAGCAGGGCCTCGGTCTCGGTGGTCGACTTCTGCGGATCATCATCGCCGTAAGCGATCGTGACCAGCTTCATCTTGGCGTATTTCGGATCCTTCTCGAGCGTATCCTTCATCGCCGCGATCCAGACGTTCTGGTCCGGGGCGTCGGTGGTGGCCGAGAGGATGGCGATCTCGCCTTCATAGCTAATCTGCTTGCCGAGCAGTTCGACCTGCGACGGGCCGGTCTTGGTGAAATCGACCGGCAGGATGGCGGCGTCGCGGTGCGTTTCGTTGCCCGGCATGTCGGAATTGACCGACAGGATGATCGTGCCCTTGGCGCGGGCGCGGTCGAACACCTGGTTCAGCGCATCCGGGCTATTGGGCGAGATGGCGACGACGTTGACGCCGCGCTGGATCTGCGCGGTGACGAACGGGATCTGCGAGGTGGCTTCGGCCGAGGCCGGAGCGACGGTGGTGAACTCGCAGCCGAGCGTCTTGCAGCCGTCCTCGAAGCCCTTGATGATCGAATCGAAGTACGGGTTGCCCGTGTTCTTCGGGATGTAGACGATCGAGACCGGGTCGGCGGCATAGGCCGCGCCGGAGAGAAGCGTCGCACCGAGTGCGACGGCGAGCATCAGGTTTCTTCTCAGCATTTTCAGTTCCTCCCTGTTAGTGCTGCGTTAACATCCCGTTAGCGTTGGCTACGGGCATAGATCGCGTTGGTGGCGATGATCGAGACGATGAGCAGCAGGCCCATGATGGTGAGCTGCGCATTGATGGCGATGTTGGCGACGGTCATGCCGGTGGCGATGATGACCAGCAGCCAGGCGGCCAGGAACGTTCCCAGGATCGAACCGCGGCCGCCGAAGATGTAGGTGCCGCCGAGCATCACGATCAGCACCATGGTCAGCTCGCCGCCGGTGGCTAGGTCGTAGCGGACCGAGCCGAGGCGCGAGGCGACCATCAGGCCTGCGATCGAGCTCACCAGCCCCGAGGCGATGAACAGGCCCATCTTGATGCGGCGCACCCGGATGCCGGCATGGATGGCGGCGATCTCGCTGGTGCCGATCTGGTAGATCTGGCGGCCATAGATGGTGATGCCGAGGAACAGGCCGAGCAGAACCGAGGCGGCGATGAAGATCAGCACCGGCACCGGCACGATGCCGACCATGCGGTAGTCGATGCCGACGAACCAGGACGGAAAGCCGCTGATCGACTTGTCGCCGGCCAGCACCTGAGCCAGGCCACGATAGAGGATCAGCGTACCGATGGTGACGATGATCGAGGGCAGCCGCAGCACGGTGACGAAGAAGCCGTTGAAGGCGCCCATGACCAGGCCGGACAGCAGGCTGACGCCGATCGCCACCGGGATCGGCGCACCGGCCTTGAAGGCAGTGCCGAACAGACAGGCGGAGAGCGCCATCTGGGCGGCGGGGGACAGGTCGATCTCGCCGGAGATAATGACAATGGTCAGCACCAGCGCCACGATCGCGAATTCGATGTAATAGGTCGAGCTTTCCAGGATGAAGCCGAGATCGGCGAAGAAGGGCGACAGCCGGGTCGCGACAATCGCCGCAATCACGAGAAGCAGCAGCGTCACCACTTCCGGCCGGATCAGCCAGACCTGCCAGCGCGGGCGGGGCGCGGCGGCCTCGCGAACGATCACGCGCGGCGTGGTGGCGGGAATCGGCGATTTTTCGATCGAGTTCATGCGCCACCTCGGGCAAGCAGGCCGCGAAGGCCGCCCTGGCGGACGGTGCGGTCGATGACGAGGGCGATCAGGATGATGCCTCCATAGATGGCGTTCTGCCAGAAGCCGGAGACGCCGAGGATCGGCAGCGCCACCTGCACCGAGCCGAGCAGCAGCACGCCGAGCACGGTGCCGAGCACCGAGCCGACGCCGCCATTGATCGAGACGCCGCCGATGACCACCGCCGCGATGACGGTGAACTCGAAGCCGACGCCGGTGATGCCCGGGTTCACATAGCCGAAGCGCGCCGCATAGATCAGCCCGGCCAAGCCCGCCAGCGCGCCCGAGAGCGTGAAGACGAGGATGGTCACCGGCATGACGCGGATTCCGCGCAAGGGTGCTGCCACCGGATTGGAGCCGATGGCGTAGATCTGGCGGCCGATCTGGCTATAGGTCAGGAACAGCCAGGTGGCGAAGGCGACGCCAAAGGCGATGATCACGATCCACGGAATATCGATCGGCGAGGTCTGCGCCATGCGGATCAGCGGCTCGGGAATGTCGTTCGGGTCGATCTGCTTCGAGCCCGACAGGATGAACAGCAGGCCGCGATAGAGGCTGAGCGTGCCGAGCGTCACGATGATCGAGGGCAGCTTGAACACCGTCACGACCAGGCCATTGACGAAGCCGAGCGCCGCGCCCGACAGCACGCCGACGGCGAAGCCGACGAAAAGCGGCAGCTCCGGATGATCGCGAAAGATCATGCCGGCGGCGATGGCCGAGAAGCCAAGAATCGAACCGATCGAAAGGTCGACGTGGCGGGCGACCAGCACCATCATCTGGCCCATCGCCGCGACCAGGATCAGCGGCACGGCGAGCAGCACGATGCGCAGCGTCTCGGTCGAGAAGAAGCGCGGCTGGATCAGGCTGACGACGGCCACGAACAGCACGAGCATGACGAGAATGCCGGCCTCGCGGGCCCGGAACAGGCGGGCGATCGGGTTCATGCCGCCGCTCCCGACACCGTATGTCGGCCGGAACGCGGCACGGCGGCGTGCATGATCGCTTCCTGGCTCGCCTGGGCGCGCGGAATATCAGCGGTGAGCTTGCCTTCGGACATGACGAGGATGCGGTCGGACAAGGCGAGCAACTCGGGCAATTCGGAGGAAATCAGCAGGATGGCGCGGCCGCCGGCGGCAAGCTCGCCGATCATGTCGTAGAACTCGGCCTTGACGCCGATGTCGATGCCGCGCGTCGGCTCGTCGAGGATCAGGATGTCCGGCTCGGCCAGCAGCCAGCGGGCGAGGATCGCCTTCTGCTGGTTGCCGCCCGAAAGCTCGCCGATCGGCTGGCGCACGGAAGCGAGCCGGATCGAAAGCTTCTCGACCGATTCCTTGGCCAGTGCCTTCTCGACCGTCCGTCGGATGATGCCCTTGGGCGCGATCCGCTTCGGCACGGCGGCGGTGATGTTGGTCTCGACCGGCAGCGAGCGGAAAATGCCGGCGATGGCGCGGTCCTCCGACACCAGCGCGATGCCGAGGCCGATGGCGTCGGTCGGTTCCTTGATCGTCACCGGCTTGCCGTCGATCTCGATCACGCCCGAGGTCGCCGGCGCGACGCCGAATATGGCCCGGGCGACATCGGTGCGGCCGGCGCCGACCAAGCCGCCGAGGCCCACGATCTCGCCCTTGCGGATATCGAAGGAGATGTTCTCGAACCGGCCCGGCAGGGTCAGCGCGCGCACCGAAAGGGCGACTTCGCCGACATGGCTGGTACCGCGATGCAGGTAATCCGCCACGGGGCGGCCGATCATGCGGCGGATGATGTCGGCGTCGGTCAGGCTCGCCGTCGTCGCCGTCTCGATCTTGTCGCCATCACGAAAGATCGTGACGCGGTCGCAGATGGCGCGCACTTCTTCCAGCCGATGCGAGATGAAGATGATCGTCCGGCCCTCTTCGCGCAGCCGGCGGACGATCGTGAACAGGGTCTCAACCTCCTTCGGCGTCAGCGCGGCGGTCGGCTCGTCCATGATGATCAGCCGGCTGTCGGAGGCGAGCGCGCGGGCGATCTCGACCATCTGCTGGTCGGCGATGGAGAGGCCCCGCATCGGCACGGTGACGTCGATCGGCACGTTGAGGAGGCCCATCAGCCGGCGGGCTTCCTTGGCAAGCTCCGCCCAGCGGACGCGACCGAGCGGCTTGGCCCCGACCTGGCCGATGACGAGGTTTTCCGCCACGGACAGGTCCGGAAACGAGATCGGCTCCTGGTGGATCAGCGTGATGCCGAGGCGCTGGGCGGCGATCGGCGATTGGATCTCGACCGGCTTGCCGCCGAGCTCGATCGTGCCGCGCGTCGGCCGGTGCACGCCGGCCAGGATCTTGGCGAAGGTCGACTTGCCGGCGCCGTTCTCGCCCAGCAAAGCGTGCACTTCGCCCGGCATGAGGTCGAGATCGACGTTCCGGAGAACCTCGACGCCGCCAAAGGACTTCGAAATGCCGCGCGCGGAAACGAGCGGCGCAGAACCTGTCATCGAGCCGTCTCCAGGCGGTAGAAGCGGACGGCATTGTCGCGCCAGAATTTCCGGCGCTCGGCGTCGGTCGCCGAGGCGAGGACGTCGTCGAGAAGGGCAACCCAGCGGCGGAACTCGATCGCCTGCACGGCGACCGGCCAGTCGCCGCCGAACATCACCCGGTCGAAGCCGAAGGCGTCGATCGCGACCTGGACGTAGCGCTTCAGCTCGCCCTCGGTCCAGTTCGCATGATCCGCCTCGGTGGCGACGCCGGAGATCTTGCACGAGACATGCGGCAGCTCGGCCAGCTGATGCATCTGGCTCGCCCACGGCTCCATCACGCCGTCGGCGATCGCCGGCTTGCCGATATGATCGAGGATCATCGGCACTTCGGGGATCTGCGCGGCGAATTTCAGCACATTCGCCATGTGGCGATGATCGACGCAGATGTCGAAGGAGAGGCCGAATTCGGCGAGCGTGCGCACGCCCTCGATGAAAGCGGGCCGCAGGCAGAAATCGAGATCCGGTTCGAACTGGATGATGCGGCGGATGCCGCGCAGGATCTCGTGACGGGCCAGGCGCTCGACATCGGCGGCGACGGCGCGACCCTTCTCGAGCGGCGCCCAGGCGACCATGCCCTTGATGCGCGGATCGACCTTGGCGAGCCCGGCGATCCACTCGGCTTCCTGCTCATACTGCGCGGGATCGACCTCGCATTGCAGGAACACCATCGCCTCGACGTCGAGCCCTTCGGTCGCCGCATTGTAGCGGTCGAGCCCATAGGCCTGATCGAGAACGGGATTGCCGTCGAGCCAGGCATAGCGAAGCTTCTTCGGATCCCACAGATGGAGATGCGTATCGACGATCGGTCCGCGCGGCATCAGATGCACCTCGCCCGAATCGACACGACAACAGATCCGCTGCCCATGCGCATGCGCTTCCCTCCCCTTCCACGGCATTCCTCAATGCCGCAAAGGCGCCTCCACCCAGCGCCCTTTCCTCATGTAAACGTCAACATGCCGGCTCGCCGACGTCAAGCGTCATTCGTCAACCGCAACAGGGATTTCGCATCCATTGGTTTGGACGGAAATCCACCAAGCCTTTCATATGGCTCCGCTTCTGCCCAAAAATACGCCTTGGCGAAACGCGGGCAATGCCTCGGTGAGAGATGGAAACGTTGCTCATGGAAAACGTGGTGATCGATCCGGGTGACACTGGCGCGCCACAACGTGGGACGGCCAGCAGCTCTGCCGCAATGTTGCGCAGAGGGCGGCCATTGCCGAGATGCACGCCGCCCATTATTCGTGGCCCTGGGGATTCGGGCAGTTCCTCGAAAGCAGGGTGGCCAGCGGCGCCGCCGAATTCACCGGCCGGCCCGGCCATCCGCGCAATCAGCCCTGGGCGGCAATTTGCGACGGCCGGATCGTCGGCTCGATCGCCATCGACGGCGAGGACCTTGGCGACAACCAGGCGCATCTGCGCTGGTTCATCCTCGACGAAAGCTGCCGCGGCGGGGGCGTGGGCCGCCACCTGCTGGGCGAGGCGGTGGCTTTCTGCGACGCGGCCGGCTTCGCCGCCACCCGGCTCTGGACGTTGAAGGGCCTCGACGCGGCGCGCCCGGCACCCAATGGGGCAGCGAGGCCATCGAACAGCCGTTTTCGCGGCGGGGTCCGGGCTGAGGGCGTAGCAAGCAAGCCCGGGCTCGACCGACTCCCCTCGCCGGTCGCCGTCTCCCCAAACTCGAACATCATCCTGAGGTGCCCGGCAAAGCCGGGCCTCGAAGGAGGGTCCAGAGAGCGCTCCGCGGGACCCTCCTTCGAGGCTTCGCTGTCGCGAAGCACCTCAGGATGATGGCGGAGCCATTCGATAGGCCTGGAGCGCGCGGAAGCCCTCTTACCGCCCCTTCATCAGCGCCATGAACTCCGCCTCGAAACGGGGTCGGTCGACGGTCATGGCGACGTTGGCGTTGTGGAACGGGATCGCCGTGCGGCGGCGGTCGGCGACCGTCGAACCGCGCGTCAGTTCGCCATTGAGCTCGATATCGACATACATGCGCTCGAGCCCGACCAGCGTCGGATCCTCGGCGACGGCGACCGCCAGCGGATCATGCAGGCCGCAGCCCTGGATGCCCGGATACATCGTCTTGTAGGCATCGACATAGAAGGACGTGATCTTCATCAGCGTCTGCGCCGCGTGATCGCCCTCGCGCGAAATCTCGTCCATCATGTCAGTCGAGAGCAGCGTCGTCATGGTGACGTCCATGCCGACCAGCGTGACGTTGGCGCCGGCCTGCAGCACGATGTGGGCGGCTTCCGGATCATTGGCGAAATTGGCGTCGACCATCGGGGCGATCGGGCCATGGATGCCGGGATGCAGGATCGTCGAACCCATGACCACGATCTCCTTCACCAGCTTGGCGATTTCGGGCGCCTTGGTGATGGCGAGCGCGACATTGGTGATCGGGCCGACCGGGCAGAGCGTGATCTCGCCGGGGTTCTCCTTGATGACGCGGATCATCAAATCGATCGCGTGCTCGTCGGTTGCCTTGATCTTCGGCGCCGGCAATTCGACGTCGCCCAGCGCGTTGGAGCCATGGATATGGTCGGCCATGCGCTTGTAGGGGCGGATCAGCGAGCGGCCGACGCCCTGCGCCACCGGGATCTCCGGACGGCCGAGCAGTTCCAGGATCTTCAGCGTGTTCTCGGTGGCGATCACCGTGTCGGTATTGCCGAAGGTGGTGGTCAGCGCCTCCAGCTTAATGCCCGGGCGGCGGACGGCATAGAAGATCGCCATGGCGTCGTCGACGCCGGTGTCGACGTCGAGGATCATGCGGCAGGTTTCGGTCATGGCGAAGTTCCTTGGAGAGTAGAATGGGTCAGGCGTGCGCGGTGATCGTCTCGGCCGCGCGGCGCTTCAGCCGCTTGCGATGGCTGAGCGCGAGCGCCAGCAGCGTCACGACATAGGGCACGACATCGGTCAGCTGGTTGGGCAGACCCTGGCTCTGCAGGCGGACCGACAGCGCATCGGCAACGCCGAACAACACGCAGGCGAGCGCTGCCCAGAGCGGATGATTGCGTCCGAGCATGACGGCGACGACGGCGATCCAGCCGCGCCCGGCGCTCATGTCCTCGGAAAAGATGCTGACCGTGCCGAGCGAAAGCTGCGCCCCGCCGAGCCCGGTCAGGCCGCCGGCGAAGAGCACGGTCAACACCCGGTAGCGCGTGACGTCGATGCCCATGGTGCCGGCGGCGCTCGCATCCTCGCCGACGCCGCGCATCCTGAGGCCCAGCGGCGTGCGGAACATCATGATGGTCACGGCGGCGGTCAGGATCCAGGCGAGCCAGGTGATCGCGGTCTGACGCGAGAAGATCCAGCCGATCCAGGGGATGGTGTTGATCGCGTCGATGCGGATCTTGGTCAGCCCGACAATGCCCGGATCGGAGAAGGTGCCGGAGACGCCGAACATCTGCCGGAGCAGATAGGCCGTGAGCCCCGCCGCAAGCAGGTTCATGCCGATGCAGATGACGACACTGTCGCCTTTGAACACCGTCGCGCCATAGGCGAGGATCAGCGAGAACAGCACGGTGAAGACGATCGCGAACAGCACGCCGCCAAGCGCGCTGCCGGTGGCGTAGCTGCCGACGACGGCGGCGAAGGCGCCGACCAGCAACTGGCCTTCCATCGCCATGTTGAACACGCCAACCCGGCCGCAAAGCGTGCCGGCAAGGGCCGCCAGCAGGATCGGCGTGATCGACTGGACCGCCGAATTGACCAGCGACGGCGTGATGAAGCTCATCAAACTCATGACGACTTCCTGCCGACGCCGTGGCGGATCGCCAGGAACAGGATGATGACGGATTGCAGGATCATGGTCAGCACGCGCGGGATCGTCGTTTCGCGCTGCATGGCGAAGCCGCCCGTCTGCAGCCCGGCGAAGAACAGGCCGGCGCAGATCGCGCCAAGCGGCGCGCCGCCGGCCAAGAGGGCGGCCATCAGGCCGGACCAGGTATAGCCCGGCGTCAGCAGCGCGCCGTCCTGGTAGCGATAGAGCGAGCCGAGCACGAGGATGGCGCCGACGAGGCCGGCAATCGCGCCGCTCGCAAACATCACGCGCACCTGCTGCGCCGCGAGCCGGACGCCGCCATAGCCGGCGAATTTGGCGTTCAGCCCCCGCATCCGAAGCTCATAGCCGCCGACGGTGCGGCGGTCATAGAAGACGACGGCGATAGCGACGATGACCATCAGGACCAGGCCGATATTGAGCGGACCGGAGATGACCGGCAGCCTTGCCGCATCGGGAATCATCCGGGTCTGGGCAAGGCCCGTCGCCATGTCGCGCAGCGGGAAGCCGACGAGATAGGAGGCGATGCCGATCGCCGGATAGGAGAGCAGCAGCGTCGAGATCAGCATCGGAATGCCGAAGCGCGTCTCTCCCCAGGCGGCGAGCGAAGCGTAGAGCCCCGACGCGACCATGGCGCAGAGGATCGATGCGGCGATCAGCAGCGGCCCAGGCAGCGGCAGATAGAGCGCCGCCATCGCCGCGACGAGACCGCCGATCACCAATTGGCCGTCGCCGCCGAGATTGACCATGCCGCCACGCAAGGGGAGTGCTGCCACCAGCGTCATGCCGACCAGCGGCACGGCCCAGTTCAACGTGTTCGGCCAGTTTGCGGGGGCTAGCGCACCGATCAAAATCTCGCGATAGGCGGCGATGGGATCGCCGCCCGAGGCCAGCACCAGCAGGCCGCCGATCAGGATGCCGATGCCGATCGCCAGCGGCACGGCCGGGATACGCGGAAGCCTCGGGGCCCGCACACTACGCTCGCTCATGCGGCCTCCGTTCCGTCGATGAGCCTTGCCTCGCCGACGCGGCCGGCCATCAGCAGACCGAGCGTTTCCTCGTCGGCCTCGGCGGCGGGGAGCTCGGCCAGGATGCGGCCGTCGAACATCACCAGCACGCGGTCGGCCAAGGCCAGGATCTCGGTCAGCTCGGCCGAGACCAGCAGAACCGCGCTGCCGCGATCGCGCTCGGCGACCAGCTGGGCGTGGATGAATTCGATGGCGCCGACATCGACGCCGCGCGTCGGCTGCTCGGCGATGAGAAGCGGCGCGGCATGCGACAGCTCGCGCGCCACGACGACCTTCTGCAGATTGCCGCCCGAGAGCGTGCCGACGGCGAGCTGCTCCGAGCCGATCTTGATGCCAAAGCGCTCGATCAGCTGTTGCGCATGCGCGGTGACGGCGCTGCCGTCGAGCAGGCGGCCGTTCGAAAGCGGCGGCTTGCTCTGGAATCCCATGGCCAGATTGTCGGCGGCGGAGGCGGCCAGCGCCGTGCCGGTCGTGGCGCGGTCTTCCGGGATATAGGCGAGGCCGGCGTCGCGGTGGCGCTCGACGTCCAGCGCCGTGACGTCGGCGCCGTTGATGGCAACCTGGCCGCCATCGGGAAGGCGCAGGCCGGTCAGCGCCTCGATCAGTTCGGTCTGGCCGTTGCCGGCGACGCCGGCGATGCCGACGATCTCTCCCGCGCGGATGGAGAGATCGACGCGGTCAACCACCGGCTTGCCGCCATCGGTCGCCACCGTCAGGCCGCGCGCCTCGAGCACCACGGCGCCCGGTTCGGCCGGGCGCTTCTCGACCGTCAGGTTGACCGCGCGGCCGGTCATGGCGCGGATGATTTCGCGCGCCGAAGTCTCGGAAGTCACCATGCGGTCGACCACCTTGCCGTCGCGCAGCACGGTGACGCGGTCGGTGATCGCCATCACCTCATGCAGCTTGTGGGTGACGAACAGGATGGTGCGGTCGTCGGCGGTCAGGTGGCGGATGATGTCGAACAGGCCGTCGCGCTCCTGCGGCGTCAGCACGGCGGTCGGCTCGTCGAGGATCAACACGCGGGCATCGCGATAGAGCGCCTTCAGGATCTCGACGCGCTGGCGCACGCCGACCGAAAGCTGGCCGACGATCGCATGCGGATCGACCCGAAGGCGATATCGATCGGCCAGCGCCGCGACGCGGCGGGCCGCCTCGCGCCGGTCGATGAAGCCGAAGCGGGTCGGTTCCATGCCGTAGACGACGTTTTCCCAGACGGTCAGCGAATTGAACAGCTTGAACGCCTGGTGGACCATGCCCATGCCGGCGCCAATGGCATCCAGCGCCGAGCGATAGCGCATCTCGGCGCCGCGCAGAAAGATCTGCCCGGAATCGGGCGCCTGCATGCCGTAGAGGATCGACATCAGCGTCGACTTGCCGGCGCCGTTCTCGCCCATCACGGCGTGGACCTCTCCGCTCAGCACGGAGAGGTCGATGTGGTCATTGGCGACGAGAGGCCCGTAGCGCTTGACGATGCTTCTGGCTTCGAGCTCGATCGTCGACATGCCGAAGTCAGGCCGCCCTTACTTGGCGAGCTGCATCGGATCGGCGACCTTCACCGTTCCGGCAACGACCTCGTCGCGCAGCGCCTTCACCTTGGCGACGACATCCGGCAGCTTGGCGATCAGGCAGCCCGATTCCTCGAGGCCCGGCTCCAGGCTGGTCAGCGTCATGCCGCCCTCGGCGAGGCCGTAGGTAGCGAAGGCCGGCTGGTCGCCCTTGAACAGGCCGGCGACACCCTTCTCGATGACGGTGTCGGTGCGCTTCTGGACATTGTCCATGATCAGGCCCGGCGCCTGCGGGCACTGGTTGGTGTCGACGCCGAAGGCGGCCGCGCCCGGCAGGTCTTCCATGGCCTTGAAGATGCCGCCATTCGAGCCGGCGCCGGCCGCCATGACGCGATCGACATTGTCGGAGACCATGACGCTGGCGCGCTGCTGGCCGCGGGCCGGATCGGAGAACGGGTTGTTGCCGCCGATCCAGAGCGACGGGGCGATCTCGATCTCCGGTTTCACATGCTTGGCGCCCTCGTTGAAGGGGTCGGTGTAGCGATGGATGAAGGGGATATCGAGCGCGCCGATGGCGCCGACCTTGCCGGTCTCGCTAGTCAGCGCCGCTTCGGCGCCGGCCAGGAAGACGGCCTCATATTCGCGGAAGACCGAGCAATGGATGTTGGCGACGGGGGTCTGCGGGCAGCTGTCGACGAGCAGGAACTTGGTGTCCGGATAGGCCTTGGCGACTTCCGGCAGCACGTCGTTGAACTCGAAGCCGACGGCGATCACGACCTTGGCGCCTTCCTTGGCGGCGGCGTCGAGGTTCTGGCGGATCGTGGTCGGGTCCGTGCTCTCATAGATCTTGGCGGTCGCGCCGGCGGCTTCCGCCGCCTTTTCCGTGCCGGCCTTGGCGAGCTTCAGGAAGTCGTTCACGCCAACCGGATTGGGCGAGACGAAGACGACCAACGGCTTGGCATCCTGCGCCTGCGCCGTCGTCACCGCCATCAGCGCAGCCGCGCCAGCCAAAAGCCCCCGAAGCCTCATCTGCAATCTCCTGCATGTGGAATGGCCGCGAAGATATCGACTCGTTGATGGCGCCACAACTGCGATTGACCGCATATCGATCATGCCTATTCTGGACGCAACCGATACCCTTGCGTGTCCAGTGACTTGCCCTGTGTACGGGTTGCCCCGCCCCTGCCGATGATTGGATTTTCGATGTCGAAATACGTCACCCGCCGTCCCGAAAAAGCGCTTCCCCTGCGCAAGAGCCGGGTGTTTCCCGTGCATGCCGGCAAGGGCTTCATCGTCACCGGCGGATCGGGCGGCATTGGCAAGGCGATCGCGGAACTGCTGATCGCGCAGGAAGCGCGCGTCGTCATCGCCGATCTCCGCCAGGAAACGGTCGACGCCACGGTCGAGGCGCTGGGCGGCGCGGCCGCCGGCTGCTTCGGCATCGCGATGGACGTCGCCTCGGAAGCCTCGGTCGCGGATGGCGTCGCCAAGGCGATCGACCTGCTCGGCCGCGTCGACGGCCTGGTCAATTGCGCGGCGATCGTGCTGCATTCCGACCCGCTGGCGATCTCGCGCGCCGACTGGCAGAAGCAGTTCGAGATCAACCTGTTCGGCGCCTATGATATTTCGCGGCTGGTCGCAGCCCACATGATCGAGCACGACATCCAGGGCGCCATCGTCTCGATCGCGTCGGAAGCCGGCAAGAAGGGCCATGTCGAGTCGCTCGCCTACAGCGCTTCCAAGGCCGGCATGATCTCGATGACCCGCATGCTGTCCGAGGCGCTGGCCCCCTATGACATCAACGTCAATTGCGTCTGCCCGGGCGGCGTGGCGACGCCGATGCTGAAGGAAGTGTCGGAAGCCTATTCGGAATTCACCGCCGAGCCGGCGCCCGCGATCTTCGACAAGATGCTGTCGGCGCAGCTGGTGCGCCATCTGCAGCCGGTCGAGGTGGCGCGCGTGACCTCCTTCCTGCTCGGCGACGACGCCATGCTGGTCCGCGGCCAGGCGGTCAACGCGGATGCGGGCGAGACGCCGTATTGAACGTCTGTAATCCTGCCTCCCGCGTCCTCCCACGCTCGCCGTCATCCCGGGCTTGACCCGGGATCCATACAGCGGAGTCATCCGGCGATCGTCTCGACAGGCCTCGGCCGAATGGATCCCTGCTTTCGCAGGGATGACGGAGTCTGGGCGACAAACGCTTCCGCCTCTCTGACGCAGTACCCTGCCCTACCCCACCACTGGCTGCGCTGGGCAGGCGACCTTCGCCCCGCCCCTACCAAACACAAAATAGCTCGCGATCGCCAGTAGCCAGACGGCGAGGCCACCATAGAGCAGGACCCAGCCGAAGCCGTTCGTCAGGGCCTGATGGACGACCGCAGGCGATATCCCGCTCTCGGGAGAAACCGTCGCCCCGGCCGCGATCTGCTGCGCCAGCTGGCGCAACGCCGTCGCGTCGATGCCGTCCGGAAGCGCCGCCCGGAGCGATGCGCCGACGCCCTCGACCAGCAAAAAGCCCATCAGCGCGATGTTGATGGCAAGCGAGATCATGCGCGCGCTCATGTCGATCCCCGAGGCCATGCCGGCGCGGTTGGCGGCGACCGCGCCGGTCGTCGTGTTGGTCACCGGCGTGTTGGTGAAGCCGAGGCCGATGCCGGCCAGCACGCAGCCGGGCAGCATGGTGAGCCAGCTTGCCGCCTCGACGCTGCTGCCGAACTTCATCGCCAGGAAGCCCAGGCCGATGAGGAAGAGGCCCGCCGGAATGACCAGTCCGGGGCGGTAGCGCAGCGACAGACGCTCGGCCAAGGGCGGCACCACCAGGGTCGGCAGCGTATAGGCGAGCAGCGCCGTGCCGGCGGCGACGCTGTCATAGCCGAGACCGGCCTGGAACCAGATCGGCAGGTAGATCATGAACGGCCAGAAGCTGACATTCATGGCGGCCGAGCCGATCACCGCGCCGGAGAAGGGACGGACGCGGAACACCGAGAAATCGAACATCGGCCGCGCGCTGCGCTTCTCGGCGACGAGGAAGCCGACAAAACTCGCGATGGCCACGCCGAGGATCGCCAGCGCCGCCGGGCTTGAGAAGCCGAGATCCGGTCCCTGGGTGATGAAATAGGCCAGCGCGAAGACGCTGAGCGACAGGGTCAGCATGCCGGCGAGGTCGAGATGGGTCGCCTCGGGATCGCGCGATTCCTCGACGCCGCCCTGCGCCAGCGCGAAGGTGACGAGGCTGAGCGCGACATGGACGAGAAACACCC
This sequence comes from Kaistia sp. UC242_56, assembly GCF_044452255.1. Lineage (NCBI taxonomy): Bacteria > Pseudomonadati > Pseudomonadota > Alphaproteobacteria > Hyphomicrobiales > Kaistiaceae > Kaistia > Kaistia sp. UC242_56. The sequence goes on along the minus strand of NZ_JBIOAN010000002.1, from coordinate 564,291 downwards.
ATTCCCAGCTCCAGACCGCGACGATGGCGCCACCGACGATCGGGCCGAAGCCGAGCCCGATGCCGAAGATGATGCCCCACCAGCCGAACGCCATGCCGCGCGCCCGGCCCTCGCGAAATTGGTGCGACAGCACGGCGACCTGGCAGATCAGCATGACGCCGCCGCTCAGGCCCTGGAGGAAACGGGCGACGATCAGGATCGATACGCTCTCCGTCAGGCCGCAGACCAGCGAGGCGAGACCGAAGGCGGCGATGCCGATCAGGAACACGCGCTTGCGGCCATAGCGGTCGGCTAGCGTGCCCGTCGCCATCAGCACCGTCGTCACCGCGATGGTGTAGGCGTTCATGATCCATTGCAGCTCAATGAAATCGGCATGCATTACCTGCTCCAGCGTCGGCAGGATCGCCGGGACGCTGGAGATTTCCAGGCCGAACATCAGCGAGGAGAGACAGACGGCGGCGAGCGCGACGAGGCTGCGGCGGGAGGGGGACGGGTCTTGGGTCATGGAACGGCTTTCGAATGGCGCGACGGCTTCGGCGGGAGGGCCGGCGTCGCGGAGAGAGATTCGGCGCCGACCTTAGCGGCCGCTTGACGACAGCAAAACCGGATGAATATCTATTTCAGAGACAACAAATCCGGATACATCCCATGACCGTGCTGGACGTCGAGTCGGTTCAGGCCTTCGTCGCCATCGCCGACTTCCAGAGCTTTACCCGCGCCGCCGAGGCACTGGGGACGACGCAGGGCGCGATCAGCGTCAAGCTGAAGCGGCTGGAGGACAAGATTGGCCAGCGGCTGGTCGAGCGGACGCCGCGCTCCGTGCGGCTTTCGGCGCAGGGCGCGCTGTTCCTCGACGGCGCGCGCGGTTTTCTCGCCGCGCATGAACGGGCATTGGCGGGCCTGACCGATTGCCGTCGCCGCTTCACGCTCGGCATCGCCGCCCATGTCGCCGGACCGGAATTGCCGACCCTGCTGGCGCGGCTCAACGCACATGATCCGGGTCTGACGATCGAGGTGCGGCTCGACAATTCGCGCACCCTGCTCGACGCTTTCGATCGCGGCGAGCTCGACGCCGCCATCGTCCGCCGCGAAGATGATCGCCGCGACGCCGAAATCCTCGGGCCCGAGGATTTCGGCTGGTTCGCAGTGCCGCATTTCGAGCACCGTCAGGGCGAGCCCATTCGCCTCGCGACCCACGCCCCCTCCTGCGGCGTGCGCGACATGGCCACCCGCGCCCTCGACGCGATCAGCATCCCGTGGATCGACGTGTTTCTCGGCGGCGGCTCCTCGGTGGTGACAGCCGCCGTCTCGGCCGGTCTCGCCATCGGCGCGTTTCCCTGCCGCCTCGCCCCGCCGGGCACGGTCGAGGTCGGTCCGCGCTTCGGACTGCCGGAATTGCCCTCGTCCGAAATCGTGCTGCATTCGACGCTGACCGACGCCAAGTCGCGCGGCGCGCTGCGCACGCTGGCCGCCGCGTTTCGCGAGCATCGCGGCGCGACGCTGACGGGATAAGCGACCCGAAAGCCCCGTCACCCTACCCTCCGCTCGCGGGAGAGGGATTTCGCCGGCACGCGTCCTCGAGTCCGTAGCTTGCACCGGCTCGCGACCGACACCTTTGCGCCCGGCTCTACGCCCTGCCTCGGCCCCGCCGTCACGCTCCGGCGGCAAACCCCTTCGCGACTCTGCTTGCAATATAAAATCGATGTGATTTAATCCGTCACAGCTGCCGCCAAAAATGCGGAGCGGAAGAAAAGAAACGGCGAAACAGCCGTTCGTTCGAGGAAACACCCACGGGAGATTTCATGATGCGCTTGCGTCTCGTCACCGCGTTGCTGGCCTCCGCCGCCGCGTTCGTCGCCGTCTCTGCCCATGCCGATAATCTCGTTACCAAGGACCGCGTCGGCCCCGCCGATGCGCCCAAATCCTTCACGCTCCGCCTGACCAATGACGGCCCGACCAGCACCGATCCGGTCTGGGCCGAGGGCTACCAGAAGCTGTTCAGCGAATTCATCCAGCGCCATCCGGGCTGGCGCATCGATCTCGAGCGCATGTCCGACAATATCGGCCAGGAACAGGCCCGCATGCTCGAGCAGGCGAAGTCCGGCAACGGCCCGGATTGCGCCGCCGTCGACAGCTTCGTGCTGGCCCTGTTCAAGGGCGCCAACGTCCTGAAGCCGCTCGACGAATACTTCACCAAGGAAGAAGTCGCCGACCTATTCCCGTTCATCCGCGAAGGCATCACCGGCCCGGATGGCAAGATCTACGCCTGGTGGTGGAACACCGACCTGCGCGTGCTCTACCGGAACAAGGAAATCGTTCCGGATGCGCCCAAGGACTGGGCCGAACTGAAGGCCGCCGCGCTCGCTTCCAAGGAAAAGGGCGGCGAGGGCGTGCTGTTCAATGGCGGCCGCTGGGAAGGCACGACCTTCGACTGGCTCGCCAATTTCTGGGCGCAGGGCGGCAAGCTGGTCGACGACAAGGGCAAGCCGATCTTCGCCGAGGGGGAGAACCGCGAAAAGTTCCTGAAGGCGGTCAACTACTTCAAGGACCTGGTCGATTCCGGCGCGGCGCCGAAGCGGGTCGCAACCATCGTCAACTATGACGAGTTCAACGCAGCGGCGGCGGCCGGCACGGCGGCGCTGTTCATCGGCGGCAACTGGCAGTATGGCCAGCTCAAGAACACGCTGGAGCCGGAAGAGTTCGCCAAGTGGACCTTCTCGGAGATCCCCGGCCCGACCGCCGACCAGCGCTCGACCGGCACCGGCGGCTGGACCTTCGGCGCCTTCTCCAACGATCCGGAAAAGGTCGCCATGTGCGCGGCCGTGATCAAGGAGATCTATGCCGGCCCCGGCAACGCGCTGCAGCAGCAGCTGCCGACGGCGGCGGCCCTCTACGGCAAGTACGACGTCTTCAAGACCGAGGCGAACGAGACCTTCGCCAAGGCGCTCGTCAACGGTCAGGCCCGCCCAGGCGTGCCGATCTATCCGGAGATCTCGAACCAGATCCAGATCATGATGGGTGACGTCCTCTCCGGCACCAAGACGCCGGAAGCGGCGCTCGACGCCGCCAATACCGCTGTCCAGGCCGCTTTCGCCCGCCTCTGACCCGGTATTCGCGACGGGGCCCTGTCCTTCTCCTCCCCCCGGGACAGGGCCCTTCCCCTTCGCCGCGCGCGAGGGCGTTCAAGGAGAGACCTTATGCCGACGACAACGGCGGCCGCCATGGGCGCCGCGCAACGCCGCGTGGCCGGACCCAGCCTCGCACGACGCCTCGAAGCCAACCCGTTCACCTGGCTGGTGCCGGTCGCCGTCATGCTCGGCGTCTTCTATCTCTATCCGATCCTCGACGTGTTCCGCCTCGGCCTGACCAATGCGAGCCTCGTGGGCTCCGACGAGCGCTATACGGTCGTCACGCTGCAGGCGATGTTCGAGAACCCCGCCCTGCTCGACATCCTCAAGACCACTGCCGTCTTCACCATTGCCAGCGTCGTCGGCCAGCAGGTCTTCGGCCTCGCCATCGCGCTGCTGGTGATGCGCGGCGAGCGGCGCAAGCTCAAGGGAATGGTGGCGCTCCGCACCCTGGTCCTGGTCGCCTGGGTCATCCCCGGCATCGCCAACGGCCTGATCTGGCAGATGCTGTTCAGCGAGGCGCCGTTCGGCGCCATCAACAGCGTGCTGCGGATGATGCACGTCTCGCCGGTCGCCTGGCTGTCGGACCCCAACATCGCCATGCTCTCGGCCGTCATCTCCAATGTCTGGCGCGGCACGGCCTTTTCCATGATCGTGTTCTACGCCGCGCTGAAGGCGATCGACCCGACGCTTTATGAAGCCGCCAGCGTCGATGGCGCCGGCCATCTGCAGAAGCTTCGCTTCATCACGCTGCCGCAGCTGCGCGCCGCCATCCTGGTCAATTCGATCCTGGTGACGATTCAGACCCTCAACACCTTCGACGCCATCATCTCGCTCACCGGCGGCGGCCCGGGCCGCGCCACCGAGGTGCTGTCGCTGTTCACCTTCAACACGGTGTTCCGCAACTACGACCTTGCCGGCGGCAGCGTGTTGTCCGTGCTGATGCTGGTGATCAGTCTCGTGCTGGCGCTGTTCTATGCGTCCTTCATGCCGCGCCGGGAGGTGTCCGAATGACCCATGAAGCCCGCGAGAAATGGGGCGACGCCCTCACCTATCTGTCGGCGATCGTGATTGCCGCCTTCTTCCTGACGCCGCTGGCCTGGCTGCTGTCGCTGTCGCTGCGCACGCGTCAGGAAGTCTTCCTCGGCGCCAGCCGCTTCATCCCGAAGCGGCCGACGCTCGACAATTTCGCGCAGATCCTCTCGGACCCGACCTTCCTGCTCTATCTCTGGAACGGGCTGAAGCTGTCGGCGCTGGGCGGGCTCGGCTGCCTGCTGGTGGCAGCGCCCGCGGCCTACGCCTTCTCGCGCTTCTGGTTCTCCGGCAAATCGGCGCTGATGATGACCATCCTCGCCTTCCAGATGATCTCGCCGCTGGTCATCCTGGTGCCGCTCTATCGCTACATGAGCCGGCTCGGCCTGCTCAACAGCCACTTTGGCGTCACCATGGTCTACATCGCCATCGGCGTGCCGATGTGCACCTGGCTGGTGAAGAGCGCCATCGACAACATTCCGAAGTCGCTGGAAGAAGCCGCTGCCATCGATGGCTGCAGCCGCTTCGGCACCTTCTGGCGCATCACCCTGCCGCTCGCCGCTCCCGGCCTCGCCTCCGCCTTCATCCTGATCGTAATCCTCAACTGGTCGCAGTTCCTGATCCCGTTCCTGCTGCTGAACAAGGATGCGCAGCTGCCGATCTCGGTCGCGATCTTCAATTTCGCCGGCACCTCCAACGCCTCGTCGACCCAGGTGCTCGCCGCAGCCTGCCTCGTCGCGGTGGTGCCGGCCATCATCGCCTTCCTCCTCCTGCAACGCATGATCGTCGGTGCGCTCACCGCCGGCGCCGTCAAGGGCTGAGGCAAACCCGATCCATCCCTTCCCCTATCCATACCCCTATCCGAGACGGAGAATTCCCATGTCCCTGACCCTCCAGCAGCGGCTCGCCCGCATCGACGTTCGCGTCGAGGAACTGGGGTTCTGGCGCGAGCGCGAGACGCTCGCGGTCGAAAACTGGCAGTTCGAGGGCGCGCCGATCGCCATGGGCGGCTTCTGGCCCAAAAAGGACGGCACCGTCACCTTCGACACGGAAGCCTCCGTCCCCGAGCATTGGTCGCTCGAGGATGTGCGCCTCCTGATCGATGTCGGCGGTGAAAGCCTGATCACGCTGACGCCGGTCGGCTCCGGCGCTGAAAAGCGCTTCGGCCTCGACCCGTTCCACCAGGAATTCCCGGTTCCCGCCCGCCGCTTCAAGATCCATGTCGACGCCGTCGCCCGCCTGCCCTTCGGCGAGCCGGTGCGCGAGCCGCGCCTGACGCGCGCGCATCTCGCCTGGATCGACCAACCGGTGCACGAACTGGCGCTGCTGCTGCGCCAGGTTTCGGAAGCCGCTCATTTCCTCGGCGCGCATGAGGTCGTGCCGCATCTGATCACAGCGGCGGAAAACACCTTCGCGGCACTCGACTGGCCCTCGGCGACGCAGGACTATGTCGCCCGCACGGGGCCGCAGCACGGCCAGCAGAAGATCTGGCAGCTGCCGCCGCTGAAGGCCAATCCGGAAGGGCTGCGCCAGGATCACCGCGCCAGCGTTTCCCGCGCTCTCAAGGATCTGACCGCGGCGCTGAAGGAGCTGAAGGCGCGCTATCCGCAGCAGGGCAAGCTCGGCATCACCGGCCACGCCCATATCGATCTCGCCTGGCTCTGGCCCTATGACGAGACCCGTCGCAAGGCGCGCCGCACCTTCAACACCGCGCTGCGGCTGATGGAGCGCTTCCCCGATTTCGTCTTCAACCAGTCGACCGCGGCCTATTACGCGCAGATCGAGGAAGACGACCCCGCCCTGTTCCAGGAGATCGTCGCGGCGGTGAAGAGCGGCCAGTGGGAGACCATTGGCGGCATGTGGGTCGAGCCCGACACCAACATGCCGACTGGCGAAAGCTTCGTGCGCCAGATCCTGTACGGCCAGCGCTATTTCGAGCAGAAGTTCGGCGTGCGCCACCGCGTCTGCTGGCTGCCGGACTGCTTCGGCTTTTCGCCGGCGCTGCCGCAATTGCTGCAGCAGGGCGGCATGGACTCCTTCTTCACCATCAAGGTGAACTGGTCGGAGACCAACAAATTCCCGCATGATCTGTTCTTCTGGGAAGGCCTCGACGGCAGCCAGGTCATCGCCCACACCTTCGACAATCCGGTGCGCGGCTATAACGGCTCGACCGAGCCGGAGGCGATCCTCGGCACCTGGGGCAATTTCCGCGGCAAGACCCTGCATGACGAGAGCCTGCTCGCCGTCGGCTATGGCGATGGCGGCGGCGGCGTGACGCCGGAAATGCTGGAGCGGCAGGCGCAGCTGGCCGATTTCCCTGCTATCCCGACGCTTTCGCCCGTCCGGGTCGAGGACGTCTATGCCCGCATGCACGCCATTCCCGCTGCCGAGATCCCGGTCTGGCAGGGCGAGATCTATCTCGAACTGCACCGCGCGACGCTGACGACGCAGAGCCACACCAAGCGCCTGCACCGCCACGCCGAGCGCGCCCTGATCACCGCCGAGACGGTAGCCTCGCTCGCCAACCTGCTGGGCGGGGCCCGGCCGGAAAGCCTGGAGCTTGCCTGGCGCAAGGTGCTCAAGAACGAGTTCCACGACATCCTGCCCGGCTCCGGCATCCGCGAGATCTACGAGGATGCCGAGCGCGAACTGGGCGAGGCGCTGGCAACCGGCCTCGATGCGCAGCAGGCCGGTCTCGCCGCGCTGGTCGATCAATTGCCGAAGGGCGAGGCGAAAAACGCGCTCGTCGTCGTCAATCCCGACCTGCACGCCCGCCCCGTCCGGGTCGAACTGGACGGGCAGGCGATCGCGCTCGACGCGATCGTGCCGCCGCTCGGAATTCTCGTGCTCGACGACAAGGAACTGGCGCCGACGGCCGGGCTCAGCGTCTCGAAGCAGAAACTCGAAAACAGCCTGATCCGCGTCACGCTGAATGCGGACGGCACGATCGCCAGCCTGTTCGACAAGCGCAGCGGCCGCGAGGCGCTTGCCGGTCGCGGCAACCAGCTCTGGGTCTATCCCATGGATAAGCCCCGCAACTGGGACGCCTGGGACCTCGAGGACGATTACGTCAAGAACGGCCAGGAACTGACCTCGTTCGAAAGCCTGGAGGTGACCGAGTCCGGCCCGCACCGCGCGTCCATCCAGATCGTGCGCAAGTTCCGCGACTCGACCATCACCCAGACGCTGCAGCTGTTCGCCAACTCGCCGCGCCTCGACATCCAGACCGATCTCGACTGGCATGACCGCCGCGTGCTGCTGCGGACCCTGACGCCCGTCGATATCCGTTCCGATCTCGCCACCTTCGAATGCGCCTTCGGCGTCGTCCGCCGCACCACCCACAACAACACCTCGTGGGACGAGGCGAAGTTCGAAGTGCCGGCGCATCGCTTCGCCGATCTCTCGGAGACCGGCTTCGGCGTGGCGCTGCTCAACAACGGCAAGTATGGCCACAGCATCAAGGGCAACGTGCTGGGTCTCAGCCTGTTGCGCGCGCCGATCTATCCGGATCCGCTGGCGGACGAGGGCGAGCAGAGCTTCGTCTATTCCCTGCTGCCGCATGCCGGTGCCTGGCACGAGGGCGGCGTGCGCGAGGAAGCGCTTGACCTTAACCAACCGCTGCTGGCCATCCGCGCTTCTGACGTCGCGACCGGCGTGCAGACCCCGATCGCGGTCTCCGGCATGGCTGCCGGCCTCGGCGGCCTCAAGGCCAGCGAGGACGGCAACGCCCTGGTGCTCCGGGTCTACGAACCGGCCGGCGGGCGCGGCCGCCTCGACATCGCGCCGCGGGAGGGCTGGCGGCTCTCCGGCCCGGTCAACATCCTGGAGGAAGCGGTCGATCGCGCCGCAGGGCCGGACCTCAACCCGTTCGAAGTCCGTAGCTGGCTTATCCAGCCAAGCTAGGCCTGCGCCATCCTTGACAAGCGAGCCACCCTTGCTCTCTATCCGCCGGCGGACGGTCACCCATGATCTCCGCCGGCGGCGCTGACATCCCGATGAAATCCAAGACGGCTCCAGGCGACCTCGCCGGCTCGAACTCCGGGCTGGCGGCGAGCCATAACCAGGCGGTGATCCTGCGCACCATCCGTTGGCATGCGCCGATTTCCCGCACCGAACTGGCCGCCCGGTCCGGCCTCAGCAAGCAGGCCGTCGCCCGCATCACCGAAAAGCTGATCGATGACGGCCTCGTCGTCGAGGCGCGCCGGCGCTACGGCATGCGCGGCCAGCCGGCGATCGAGCTGGAGATCAATCCGGAAGGCTGTTTCGCGGTCGGCGTCGGCTTCGGCCGCGACCACCTGACCATCGTCGCCGTCGATGCCCTGGGCACGGTGCGCGACCGCATCCACCGCGAAGTCCGCTACATGCTGCCGGACGAATTCTTCGCCGAGATGAAGGAAGCGCTGAAGACGTTCCGCCGCCGCCACGCCATCGACGAGTCGCGCCTCGCCGGCATCGGCGTCGCCTTTCCCGACTGGCTCGGCGAAATCCCGTTCATCGGCATGCCGGAGGCCTATAAGAGCTGGCGCAGCGTCGACGTGCGCGAGCGCTTCTCCCGCATCACCGACCAGCCGATCCTGATCGACAATGACGCGACGGCGGCCGCGATCGGCGAGCTGACCTATGGCCTCGGCGTCGAGATCCGCAGCTTCTTCTATATCTTCTTCGGCTCCGGCCTCGGCGGCGGGCTGGTGCTCGACGGCGCCTGCTATCACGGCACCACGGGCATCAGCGGCGAGATCGGCTGGCTGCCGGTGACGCTGCCGGATGCGCCGGCCGGCGAACGCGTGCAGCCGCTCGGCCAGGTCGTGTCGCTGTTCATCCTGTACGATTATCTCGCCAGCCACGGCATCGCCGTCGAGCGGCCGCAGGACCTTCTGACGCTCGACGCGCGCGGCAAGCGGCTCTTGACCCAATGGCTGCGCATGGCGGCCGGCCATATCGCCGAAGCGGCGATCGACATCGGCCTGCTGATCAATCCCGACGCCGTGCTGATCGGCGGCCGCATTCCGGTGACGATCATCGACGAGCTGCTCGGCTATGTGCGCGAGGCGCTGTCGCGCGACCTCCGCCCGACGCCCCGCATCCACCGCGCCGTCGGCTCGGAAGACGCGGCGGCACTCGGCGCCGCCACCCTGCCGCTGTCGCATGCGCTGCGGCTCGAATCCGCCGACCCCGCGCAGTTGACCCGCTCGCCGCTGCGCAGCGACGATACACGGTCGGGCAGTCGGCTCGCGCGCGGGCAGGGGCCATCGGCGTAAAGGGCTGGACGTCGCCCCGGCGAAGGCCGGGGCCCATGAACACCGGCCTGGTGAACTACGGCTGAGCCCTCTGGCGAGCCGACGGCGCATCTGGATCCCGGCCTCCGCCGGGATGACGACGGAGGGAGCCGAAGGCCTCCCCCTCCCGGATGCTTTCCTAAGGCCGGAACGGGCGGCGGGGATCGGGCAGCAGGAATTCCAGGAACGGCATGGCGGCGATGCCCATCAACACGGCGTCGCGGGACAGCGAGCCCGGCGCCAGTTCCGGCAGCCAGTAGGGCTGGGTCGGCTCGATCATCCGTTCCTGGCGCTGCCGGGCAAGGCGCGACACCAGCGCCGCCAGCAGATCGGCCGGCAGGCGGCCGCCGATGAAGATGACGCGCGGCGCGATGAAGGCGGAGATCGCGATGATCGAATCCATCAGATGCGCTGTGACCGCCTCGATCCAGCGCGCGACGGCGGGATCGGCCGGATCGAGCGTGGCGATGCCGGCGAGCGCCGTGGTCGAGGCGACCTCGTCGAGCAACCGGCCGTCTTCGCCGGTGCGCATCGCGCCGACGAGCCCTGCCCGCTGGTCGACACCGTTGAACACCGAGCCGCCGATGATCATGCCCGCCCGGGTCGAGGGTCCGAGCAGGACATAGACGAAGCTGTCGCCGGCCGTGGCCTGGCCGAACTGCCGCTCGCCCAGCGCCGCCGCGATCGTGTCGGGCTCGACGATGACCGGCAGCGGCGCCAGCGCGGCGCGGATCTCGTCGGCGCCATCCAGCGCCGTGATGCCGACGCCCATCACCCGCGCCGCCGTGCCCTCGGCCAGCCGTTCCAGCGCGGCGGAAGCGAGCTCGATAACGACGCGCGCCGTATCGCCTTCCTCCACAGGCCGCTCGTCGCGCTGCACGACCTTGCCGGCGAGGTCGATCACAACCAGCCGCGCCATGCCGTCCGAGACGTCGATGCCGAGCGACACGGCGCCCTCGGCGACGAGGCCGAAACGGTTGGCGCGCGAGCCCTCATCCGAGCCCTCGCTGACCAGCCCGTCGGCGACGAGGCGGCGCACGATGTTGGTGATGCCGGGCACGGTCAATCCGGTCAGCCGGGCGAGTTCCAGCCGGCTCATCGGCCCGGTCCGGCGCAGCGCTTCCAGCGTCACGCGCAGATTGTGATCGGCGGCATGGACGAGGTTCTGCCCGGCCGGCTGGTAGGCCGTCCGTTCGGCCGGCGGCGCCGATCCGGTGCGGAGCGGCGAAGGAGGGGTACGATCGATCGGCATGAACCCGTTTTCGCACGAAGTGCTGCAAATTCCATCCGCGATTGCGGCATTCGCCCGGCAATCTCAGCCCGGCCGGCCATGATGGCGCAGCACGAGGCCGACCGCGCCGAGGCACGCGTCATTGTCGGTGAACACGCCCGGCACGAAGCGGGTCCTCGCTTCGGGCGCGATCTCGGCCCGCTTGACCAGCGTGTGGCGCTCGAAGCTCTCCGAGAGCGGCCCGAGCAGCATGTCGCCCGCCAGCGGCATCCGGCCGCCGAGCACGACCAGCGCCGGATTGATCGCCGTGCCGATGATGGCGAGGCCCTTGCCGGCCGCCTCGCCCATCTCGGCGATCTGGCGCCGGCTCGGCTCGTCGCCGCCGCGGGCCAGCGCGACCAGCCCATCCATGTCGAAAGGCCGCCCCAGCCGCCTTTCCGTGTCGGCGAGCGCCGTGCGGGCGCTGGCGTAGAGCTCCAGGCAGCCGCGATTGCCACAGCGACACAGGGGTCCGCCGGGATCGATCATCATATGGCCGAATTCGCCGGCAGACCCGGCGATGCCCCGGACGACATGGCCACGATTGACGATCGCGCCGCCGACGCCCAGGTCGATCTTGAAGAAGACGAAATCCTCCACCCCGATCGCCGCGCCCCACATCATCTCCGCGATCGCGGCGCAGTTGCTCTCATTGTCGGCGAAGATCGGGCTTTTCAGGACCGGGCCGAAGGTTGCGCGGATATCGGTGCCGGCCCAGGTCGGCACGCCGCTGGCGCGCAGCACGCGGCCGTCGACCGGATTGATCGGACCGGCGACCGCCACGCCGACGCCGAGCCGCCCTTCCGGCGCGAGCCCGTGCTCCTCATAGGCTTCGTCGATCAGGCGACGGGTCAGCGCCGCCGCCTCGGCCGGCGAATAATCCGGCTCGATCTGGACCTTGCGGTCGGAGATCACCCGGTGCGAGACATCGGCGACGATCAGTTGGATCGCCTCCAGCCCAAACAGCACGCCGACGCAGGTGCCGACCTTCGGATTGAGCATCAGCGCCGTCGCGGGACGGCCGACGCTGGCCCCGCGACCGGTTTCGCTGCTAGTTTTCTCGATGACGATGTCCGATCGGCGCAGTTCCGCGAGCGTCATCGAGACGGTCGATTTGGCGAGGCCGGTGAGCCTGGCAATTTCGGTCGCGCTCAGCGTGCCGCGCTCGCGCAGCAGGCGGACGACGCGCGCCGAAGGCGTGCCGTCGCCGGCATCCTCGAAGAACGATTTTAGTCTTGCTTCAAACATTGGCGAACTTTGCGGGCGCGTTGACAGCTTAATAAGTTCATCATAGAACAAATACGGCGTCAGATCACGGGGAGACGGACTGAAAGCCATAGAAACAAGTACCTGCGCAAACCGATCGTAAGTATCGGGCGGGACACCTAGGGAGAGGAATCATGACCTTCACTTGGAAGGTGAGCGCTGGACTATTGTCCTTTGCTCTCCTGAGCGGCACGGCTCTTGCCGAGCCCAAGACGAACCTGCTGCATCAATGGGCGACCGGCTCGGACGCCGCCGCCGTCGCCAAGCTGGGCGAGATGTTCACCGCTGCCGGCGGCAAGTGGGAACAGACCTCGATCGCCGGCCACACCGCCAACACCCTCGCCAAGCTCCGCGCCGACGTGATCGCCGGCAATGCGCCGCCGGCCGTCCAGCTCAAGGGCCCGGAGATCGCCGAGTGGAACGCCACCGGCATGACCGCCAATCTCGACGAGCTCGCCGCCGCCGAAGGCTGGGAAAAGGTCGTTGCGCCCGAGCTGATCTCGGTGATGAAGCCGACCGGCAACTGGGTTGCCGCGCCGATGAACATCCACCGCATCAACTGGCTTTGGTCCTCGCCCAAGGTGCTGAAGGAAGCCGGCGTCGAGGCGGTGCCGAAGACCTGGGCCGAGTTCAACGCCGCCTGCGAGAAGGTCGTCGCTGCCGGCAAGATCTGCATCGCCCATTCGACCGCCGACTGGACCGATTCGACCGTGTTCGAAGTGGTCGTCTACGGTCAGGACATCGACCTGTTCCGCAAGGCGCTGGTCGAGGGCGACGTCGACGCGCTGCGCAGCGAGGGCATGGTCAAGGCCCTGACCCAGCTCCGCCTGATGACGTCGAAATACATGGATCCCGGCATGGTCGGCCGTGACTGGGACACCATGTCGGCAATGGTTGGTCGCGGCGACGCCGCCTTCCACATCATGGGCGACTGGACGGTCGGCCTGCTGACCGCGGCCGGCTTCAAGGAAGGCACCGACTATACCTGCAGCCAGGCGCCGACCGACTGGGGCAAGCCCGGCTTCATCCTGAACGCCGACAGCGTCGTGTTCTTCAAGCAGAAGGACCCCGACTACATCGCCGGCCAGCAGTTGCTCGCCAAGACGATCCTGTCGCCGGAGTTCCAGACCGCGTTCAACCAGGCCAAGGGCTCGATCCCGGCCCGCATGGACGTCGACCTGTCGACCGGCTTCAACCCCTGCCAGCAGCTTTCGCAGAAGGACCTGCAGGCTTCGATCGAGGCCGGCACTCTGGTGCGCTCGATGGCCCACAACATGACCATTCCGCAGAAGTATCGCGGCGCGATCATGGATACGGTCACCGAGTTCGTGAACACGCCGGCCATGACGTCCGAACAGGCGGCGACCGCGATCGCGGATGCCGTCGAGGCCCAGATGTAACGAACCGCGTTCCGGGCGCGATGCCTCCGCGTCGCGCCCGGTTCCCTGGTCAGGCTACATCACCCTTCCAGCACCTGCGCCGTTCTTGACCTCTCGCCTCAAGGGAGAGGTCGACAGCGATGGCTGGCGGGTGAGGGTCTGCGGCCTCACCGGATGGTTCCCTAAACCCTCACCCGGCTCTTCGAGCCGACCTCTCCCTTGAGGTGAGGTGAGAAGCCCGGGTCCCCAGGATCCGGCTCACAAGGACAGGGCCAGCAATGTCGACAGTTCCAATGGATGCCGGCCGGAATTCCGCGTCGGCGGCGCCCGGCCCCACCTGGCGGGAGCGTCTCGCCCGGATCTCGCCGATCCTCATTCTCGCGCCGTCCTTGGCGGCGTCCTTCGTCTACATCTTCGTCTTCACGATCTGGACGCTGTATATCTCGCTGTCCAACTCGTCCTTGCTGCCGAGCTACGGCTTTGTCGGTCTCGACAACTACGTTTCGCTGTGGAGCAACCGGCGTTGGAACATCGCCTACAGCAATCTGTTCTTCTTCTCCGCCTTCTACATCGTCGGCGCGATGGGCATCGGCCTCCTCCTCGCCGTCCTGATCGACCAGCGCGTGCGCGGCGAGGCGATCTGGCGGACCATCTTCCTCTATCCGCTCGCCGTGTCCTTCATCGTCACCGGCACGGTCTGGAGCTGGCTCTACAACCCGACCGACGGCATCCAGATGCTGGTGCGCAGCCTCGGCTGGACCGATTTCAACTTCGCGCTGGCTTCCGACCGCAGCACGGCGATCTACGCCATCATCATCACCGGCATCTGGCAAAGCTCGGGCTTCGCCATGGCGCTGTTCCTCGCCGGGCTTCGCTCGGTCGACCAGGACCTGATCAAGGCGGCGCAGATCGACGGCGCCTCGACCTTCCGGACCTATCGCCGGGTGATCCTGCCGATCATCTCGCCGATCTTCCTGGCGGTCGCCGTGGTGCAGATCCAGTTCGCGATCAAGACCTTCGATCTCGTCGCGGCGCTAACGCGCGGCGGACCCGGCATCTCGACCACCTTCCCGGCCATCTATGTCTACGATCTGATGTTCCAGCGCGGGCAGATCGGTGAAGGCGCCGCCGCCGCCATGATGATGCTGGCAGCGCTTGCCGTGGTGCTGGTGCCCTACGCGCTGTTCGTGGTCTGGCGCCATCGCCGGGAGAGCCGTCCATGACCGACGCCACCATCGCCGCGGTCCATGACCGTGAAGCCGCCGCCGCCTCCCGCCGCCACTTCGTCAGCCGCACGGTCATCTACGCGCTGCTGACGATCTTCGCGGTGATCTACCTGGCGCCGCTGCTGATCCTCGTCTTCAACTCGTTCCGCGAGCAGCCGGAGATCGCGCAGAACGGCCTGATCGCCTTCCCGCGCAGCTTCCAGCTGAAGGCCTGGGCGGAAGCCTGGAGCACCTATTGCATCGGCGGCACCTGCGAGGGCATGCGCCGCAACTTCCTGAACTCGCTCTGGATGGCGGTGCCTGCCACCATCCTCTCGACCCTGCTCGGCGCGATGAACGGCTACGTGCTGTCGAAATGGCGCTTCAAGGGCTCGGAAGTGCTGTTCACGCTGATGCTGCTCGGCGTGTTCATGCCGGGCCAGATCGCGCTGATGCCCTGGGCCTTCCTGCTCGGCAAAGTCGGGCTGACCAATTCGACCTACGGGCTGATCCTGATCCACGTCGTGCAGGGCATCTCGTTCACAACCCTGTTCTGCCGCAACTATTACGTCTCGATTCCCGACGACCTGATCAAGGCGGCGCGCATCGACGGCGCCGGCTTCTGGCGGATCTTCCGCAAGATCATCCTGCCGCTGTCGCCGCCGATCCTGATCGTCACCGTGATCTGGCAGTTCACCGGCATCTGGAACGAATATCTGTTCGGCGTCGTGTTCACCTCGGGCCGGGAGCAGCCGATCACCGCCGCGCTCGTGGCGCTGACTGCCAGCGGCACCAATGTCCGCGCCTATGACGTGATGAGCGCCGCCGTGCTGATCGGCGCGCTGCCGCCCCTGCTCGTCTACTTCCTCGGCGGCAAGTATTTCGTCCGGGGCCTCACCCAGGGAGCGATCAAGTGATGACCTGCTCCCCTGATCTTTGCTGCAATCCGATGAGGCTCGCATGTCGTCCCTGACCATCCGCAACCTGCGCAAGAGCTTCGGCGCCGTCGAGGTGCTGAAGGGCATCAACATCGAGGCGCGGACCGGCGAATTCATCGCCTTGGTCGGGCCTTCGGGCTGCGGGAAATCCACCCTGCTCGCCATGATCGCCGGGCTCGAAAGCGTCTCCGAGGGCGAGATCCGCATCGGCGACCGGCTGGTCAATTCGGTGGCGCCGAAGGACCGCGACATCGCCATGGTGTTCCAGTCCTACGCGCTCTATCCGACCATGACGGTGCGCGAGAACATCACCTTCGGCATGGAAAGCCGCGGCGTGCCGAAGCCGCAGCGCGACGAGGCGGTGAAGCGCGTCGCGGCGCTGCTGCAGATCGAGCCACTGCTGAAGCGCAAGCCCGGCCAGCTTTCCGGCGGCCAGCGCCAGCGCGTCGCCATGGGCCGCGCTCTGGTGCGCGACCCCAAGCTGTTCCTGTTCGACGAGCCGCTTTCCAACCTCGACGCCAAGCTGCGCGTCGACATGCGCACCGAGATCAAGAAGCTGCACCACCGGGTCGGCAAGACCACGGTCTATGTCACGCACGACCAGGTCGAGGCGATGACGCTCGCCTCCCGCATCGCGGTGATGCACCAGGGCCAGGTGCAGCAGTTCGACGAGCCGCAGGTGGTCTATGACCGCCCGGCCAACATGTTCGTCGCCGGCTTCATGGGCTCGCCGGCGATGAACTTCATCCCCGCGACGCTGACCACCGATGCCGAGGGCAAGCCGGCGGTTTCGATCAAGGCGACGGGCGGCACGTCGGTGCTGACGCTGCAGGACGGCATCTCGCCGGGCTCAGCGGGCCGCGACGTCATCCTAGGCGTGCGGCCGGAGCACATCTTCCGCTATTCGCACGAGTTGAAGGCCAGCAAGAAGAGCATCGCCAGCGTCGACGCGCCGGTCGAGATGGTCGAGCCGACCGGCGCCGAGACCATCGGGCTGATGCGCTTCGGCGAGCTGGAAGTCACCGGCCGCTTCGACCCGGACGAGGCGCCGCGCATGGGCGAGACGATCACGCTGGGCATCGACATGTCGCATGCCTGCCTGTTCGACCCCGTCACCCGCAACCTCATCTAGCCGCGCAGCCGACGGGCCAGCCTCCATGACCTTTGCCAACTACCCAAGCCTTTCCGGGCGCGTCGTGTTTGTGACCGGCGGCGCCTCCGGCATCGGCGCCGACATCGTCCGCGCCTTTGCCGGAACCGGCGCGAAAGTCGCCTTCGTCGATATCCAGGCGGATGCCGGCGAGGCGCTTGCCGAAGAACTCGCCGGCGCCGAGCACAAGCCCCGCTTCTACCGCTGCGACCTGACCGGCACCGCCGCGACGCAGGCGGTGATCGCCGAGGTCGGCCGCGCGCTCGGGCCGATCGGCGTGCTGGTCAACAATGCCGCCAATGACGACCGGCACGAGATCGATGCGGTGACCGAGGAATATTGGGACTGGGCGCAGGCGATCAATCTGCGCCCGCAATTCTTCACCGCCCAGGCCGTTCGACCACAGATGCAGGCTCTTGGCGGTGGCTCGATCATCAACTTCTCGTCGATCGCCTGGCGCGGCGGCGCGCCGAACATGCCGGCCTACACCACGGCCAAGGCGGCGGTGCTCGGCCTGACGCGCAGCCTGGCGCGCGCCTTCGGTGGCGACAACATCCGCGTCAACGCGATCGAGCCCGGCGCGGTGATGACCGAGAAACAGCACGCGCTCTGGTATCCGACGCCGGAAAGCGTCGACGCTCTGGTGAGCCGGCAATGCATCCAAAAGGTGCTGCTGGGCGACGAGATCGCCCGCACCGTGCTGTTCCTCGGCGCCGACGACAGCCGGATGATCACCAAGCAATCCATCATCGTCGATGGCGGCCTGATCTAGCGCCGCCCGCAAAACCCTTCGGCAGATTGGAAATGCCATGCTGCAAGTCGGACTGAACCCGTATGGATTGACCTACTATCTCGGCCTGCAGGGCCACGGCACGCCGCGCGCCAATCCGGAAGGACGCGGCCTTGAAGGTTTCATCGAACTGGCCGAAGAGCTTGGCGCGAAGACGCTG
Organism: Kaistia sp. UC242_56; assembly: GCF_044452255.1. NCBI lineage: Bacteria > Pseudomonadati > Pseudomonadota > Alphaproteobacteria > Hyphomicrobiales > Kaistiaceae > Kaistia > Kaistia sp. UC242_56. Next base: position 546,697 of record NZ_JBIOAN010000002.1, on the reverse strand, counting down.
GAGATCTTCGAGCCCTGGATCGCGCGGCTCGACGATGGCGAGGTCGCGGCGCTGAAGGCGCGCTTGGCCTCGCTCGGCATGACGCCGGTGATCAGCAGCGGCCTGAACCACGGCCCGCTCGACAGCGCGTTTCGCTCGGCCGAGCGGCTGGATGCCAAGCAGATCCGCGTCTGCCTGACCTCGGTGCTCTGCGGCGACCGCAACGCCTGGGGCGAGAAGTGGCACGAGCTGGTGCGCGGCGTGCACGCGGCGCTGGCGCTCTATGCACCGCGCGCCGAGGCCGAGGGCCGGACGCTGGTGATCGAGAACCACCAGGATTTCACCAGCGACGAGTTGGTCGCGCTCTGCGAGGAGGTGGGTCCCTCCGTCGGCATCTGCTACGACACCGGCAACACGCTCCCCGTCGGCGAGGCGCCGCTCGATTTCACCCGCCGCGTCGCGCCCTGGGTCCGGCACGTCCACCTCAAGGACTACAACGTCCAGTTCACCGATGAGGGTTTTCGCCTCGTCCGCTGCGCGATCGGCGACGGCGTCGTGCCGTTCGCCGAGGTGCTCGCCATTCTGGCCGAACATCACCCGCAACTCACCGCCGTGCTGGAACCCGGCGCGCTCGACGTTCGGCATGTGCGCCTGCTGACGCCGGACTGGTGGAACGGCTATGCGCCGCGCAGCGCCCGCTCGCTCGCCGCCTGCCTGCTCGCGGCGCGGCGCAATCGCCTCTCCGACGACGCCGACTACCGCACCCCCTGGGAGCGCGGCGAGGATGGCGCGCTCGTCGCGTACGAACTCGACATGATCCGCAGGAGCGTCGCCAACATGCGCTCGCTCGGCGTCATGCCGTGACCTTTCGCACCCCATTCCCTCGACACCGAAATCCAGAAGGAGCTCGCCAATGAGCAAGGAACTCGCCGGAAAGATCATCTTCGTCACCGGCTCGGGCCGCGGCCTGGGCCGCACCATGGCCGAGAAGCTGGCGAGCCTCGGCGCCGACGTCGCGATCCACGATCTAGAATGGACGGGACCGGCCAAGTATGGCGAGGCGAAGGATCTGGGTGAAGTCGCCGCCGAGATCGCCAAGCATGGCGTTCGCACCGTCGCCGTCACCGGCAATATCGGCGACCCCGCCGCGGTCCAGAAGATGAAGGAAGAAATCGAGGCCAAGCTCGGCACGGTCAACGTGCTGGTCAATTGCGCCGGTGGCGATATCGGCGCCTCCGGCAACAAGCCGAAGCCGAACGACGCGCTCCACATCTCGTTCGAGGACATCACCGTCCTCACCAACAACAATCTGATCGGTACCATGCTGGTCTGCCAGGCCTTCGTGCCGGCGATGGTGGCGGCCGGCAGCGGCTCGGTCATCAACATCGCCTCGGCGGCGGCGCATATGGGCTGCTCGCCGGAAGTCGTCTATTCGACGCTGAAGGCGGCTGTCGTGCACTACACGCGCTGCCTCGCCAAGGAGCTCTATGAAGAGGGCGTGCGGATCAACGCGGTGAGCCCCGGACCGACCAAATCGGCCCGCTTCCAGGCGACCCGCGTCGTCGACCCGGTGAAGATGGATTCGTCGGGCAAGTCGTTCAACCGCTACGCCGAACCGTCCGAGATCGCCGACGCCGTGGCGTTCCTGGCAGGCCCGGGCTCGAAGTTCATCAACGGCCAGGTGATCCGCGTCGATGGCGGCCTGACGCTGTTCCCGGGGTAAAGGCAAGTCCCATCCCGGACAACCGGCCGGAACGCAACCATTATCCTGAGGTGCCCGGCGCAGCCGGGCCTCGAAGGAGGGTCCAGGGAGCGCCCGCGTCCGGCGGTCGAGGGAGCTCCGCTGGATCCTCCTTCGAGGCTTCGCTGACGCGAAGCGCCTCAGGATGATGGGAGAGCTACGACATCCGATCGCACGCCGCCTCAGGCGGGCGACCTGGCACCGCAGTCTCCTCAGGCGAAGTGAGCCAGAGAACCGGCCTCAATAATCCCACTGCGCGCCGATGCCGAGCTCGTTCGAGCCGTCGGCGCCGGCGGCGCCCTGGATGCGGATGTTGCGGGTCACGTCGACATCAACCGTGACCTTGCTCGAATCCGGCGTCGTGCCCTGCTGGACGCCGACATAGATCTTGTCGTTCAGCCGCTTGCCGGCGCCGATCTGGCCGCCCTTGCCGGTCGAATCCGTGCCGATATTGAGCGCATCGACGCCGAGCGAGCGGCGAATCGAATCGACCACGCCCGGCCCGCCGCCGGAGAACTGCGCCACCGTCTGCGCCACCTGCAGCGCCTGACCGGCGGTCAGCGTGCTGATCGAGCGGCCGAACAGCAGCCGGGCGATCACCTCGTCCTGCGGCAGGGTCGGCGTCGAGGTGAAGCTCACCTCCGGCGCCGAGGCATTGCCGGCGATGATGATGCTGGCGACGACGTCGCCGCCCGACGTGTCGGCCTTGAAGTTCAGCTCCGGATCGAGGCTGCCATTGAAGGTGATGGTGCCCTCGGTGAAGGTGAGCTGGCGGCCGACGACGCTGAAGCGTCCACGCCGCAGGTTGAATCCGCCCAGCGTGATCATGTCGGCCGTGGTGCCGCGCAGCGTCAGGTCGCCGCCGAATTCCGCGTCCATGCCCATGCCGCGCACGAACACGCCGTTGGGGGCCGAGACCTTCAGGTCGAGATCGGCGACGAACGGGCTCGGTGCCTTGGCCTTCTTCTTGGCCGTGGCGTTGGCGCGGTTCTGCGCCTGGGCGCGGATGCCGCCCTTTACCTGTTGCTTGCCGCCGGTGTTGACGTGGCGCACCTCGAGCGGATCGATGCCGCCCGCGATCTTGTCCGGGATGTTGATGTCGAGGCTGCGGACATTGATCTGGCCGGCGATCTTCGGCCGTGTCGCGACCGGGCCCTGGATGTTGATCTTGCCGTCCGCGACCAGGCGCATCAGGTCGCTGGAGACCAACGTCGCCTTCTGCAGCGTCATCTCGACGGCGGCCGGGAAGCCCTGTGCCGGGTCGAGCGCGATGTTGCCCTTGCCGACGATGCGGCCGCCCTGGACGGTCTGGGCCGAGAAGGACGACACCGTCACGGCGCGGTCGGAACCGGTCAGCACCGCCTCGATGTTGGAAAGCGCGATGCCGTTCAGCGAGTCGTTGTAGCTGGCGCCCGAGACCCGGATGGAGCCGGACGCGCGCGGCGCCGAGGTCGGGCCGCCAAGCGCCGCATCGACCACCGCCTTGCCGCGCAGATTTCCGCCGGAGGTGGCAAGCGCCGTGTTGGCGATGGCGAGATCGATGGCGCCCTTGATCTTCAGGTCCAGGTCGCCAGCGGCGATCGGCACCGAGCCGTTGATCGTCAGGCCGGAAACCGAAGGCGCGTTGATGGTCGCCTGGACGCCGACGCGGCCGCCGCCCAGTTTTCCGCGCGCGGAAATGTCGAACGGTCCGAGGCCGGCGCGGGCGATGTCGGCATTGGTGAGTTTTGCCACCTTGAGATCGTAATCGCCCGCCGGCGCGGTCGCCTTGCCGGTGATGCGCGCGGTGCCGCTCAGCGTGCCGCGCATGTCGAGCGTCGGCGCGGCGAGCGATGCCAGCGACAGCGGCAGGTTGCGCAGGTCGACATTCAGGTCGAGCGTTTCGCCGGCCTTGCCGCTGATCGTGGCGCGGCCGTCTCCGGTCGCCTGCGCCAGCCGGTCGATGGAGACGCCACCCTTGGCGATGGTGATGTTGGACGGCGCCGACAGCGTCACATTGGTGCCGGCGCGGGAGATCTTCAGCGCATCGAGGCGGATATTGGTGTCGGCGCCGGCCGGCGAGATGCGCGCCTTGCCGTTGATGCTGGAGCCGAGCAGCGCGGTGTCGAGCGTCACGTCGGTGGCGGTGCCGGCGCTCTTCGCCGTCACGGTGGCGCTCTCGATGACCTGGCCGCCGGCGCGGACGCCGCCGAGCACGGCCTTGCCGTCGATTACCGGTGTGCCGAAAAGATCCGCGATACGGGCGTTGATGTCGGCCCGGTCGACCCGGTTGCCGGCGACGTCGATGCCCTGCGCCTTGGCGTCGATCGCGACGCGCTGGGCGCCGTTCGAGGCATCGAGCACGACGGTCGCATCCAGCTTGCCGGCGATGTCGGTCAGGATCAGCGCCGAGAGGTCGGCGAGGTTGGAGGCGGCGATGGTGATCTTGCCGTCGATCAGGCCGGAAGCGGCCAGCGCCGCCGCGCCCTTGGCGCGGACGCCGCCGATCGCCAGGTCGAGATCATCGAGGCGGCGGCCGCCATCGGCAAGCGAGGTCAGCCTCGCGCCGCCCTTGGCGGGCTTGCCGGCCAGCTTGCCGTCGAGCGCCACCGTGCCGCCCGGACGGCCCGTCAGGTCGGTGAGATCGACCGAAAGCGTCAGGTTCTCGATCGGCTTGTCCATGGCGACGCCGGACGGAATCGAGACCTTGCCGGTGAGGCCGAGCGCATCGAGCCCGCCGGTGAAGCGGAGGTCGGCATTGGCAGCCCCGGAGATGCGGGGATCGAACTGCTTCAGATTGGCGAGCTTGACCCGCGCGGTCAGGTCGGCGGCGGATTTCTCGATGCCGCCATCGACCGCGACGTCGAGGCCCTTGGCGGCGAGCGTCAGCCCGTTGACGGCGATGCGGCCATCCTCGGCCAGCGACACCGCGCCCTTGATCCGGCTCTCGCCGGCGAAGAAATCATCGACCTGGGCGATGCCCGTGGTGATCGCCTTGGACGAGCCGTCGAGCTCGAGCGCGATGCGACGGGTCGAGGGGTCAGCGTCGATCCTGGCGTCGAGCACGGCGCTGCCCGAAAGCGGCCGGCCGGCGAGCCCGGAGAAGGCGGCGAGGTTGAGCCGGTCGAGGCGCAGCGCGCCCTGGACGGATTTCGGTGCCGCCGTGCCGGTGAAGGCGAGATCGAGCGGCTCCAGCGTGACCTTGGCGTCGGTCAGCACGGGGCCGGCTTCGCCGAGCGAACCGGCGGCGGTGAGCTTCGCGGTCTTGCCGAGGGCGGCGGCAACCTTCGGGTCGTCGGCGCTCAGGCCGGCGGCATTGCCGTCGACGGTGAAGGCGAGCCCGCCCGCGGCCGGGGTTGTCTTGGCGACGAGGCTGACGTCGGTGGCGCCATAGCCGGCGCCGGAAAGGTTCTGCGCGGTCAGCGTCGCATCGACCGAGGGCGAGGCGAACGCGCCCGTCACGGCGGCGTTCAGGCGCCAGCCGGACCAGGTGACACCCGGCGCGAAGGCGGCGAAATGGGACGGGTCGCCGCCCACCAGGTCGAGCTTCAGATCCGCGGTCCTGGCGGAGGTGTCGAGCTGGCCGACCAGCGCCAGGCCGAAACCGGCGGCGGTGGCGTTCAGCCCTTCCAGCGCGATGCGCCCTTCCGGCCCGACAATGGCGGAGCCCATCAGCGTCGTCTGCCCGCTGAACAGCGGCCGGATATCGGGCGGCACCAGGCCGGCGATCTCGCCGGCGAGATCGAGCATGACGCGGCGGCCATTCTCGACCTGCTTGACGGCTGCCGTGCCGCCCAGATGGCCGGCGGCGCCCGCGTCGAGCGCGATGCGGCCGTCCCAATTGTCGAGCGGGGCGTTGCCCTTGACCGAAAGCGACAGGGCGGGAAGGCCCTCGATCTGCGCCAGCCGCGCGACCAGGCCGCCGGCCGGCTCGCTGGCGGTGACGTCGAGATAGAGCGAATCCGTGCCGTCGCCCGGCGCATAGCGGGCGCGGCCCTTGATCTCGCCGGGCGCGTCCTCGCGCACCAGCGCGAAGTCGAGCGCCAGCCCCTCGGCCGGGTCGACCAGGCGAGCCGAGGCCTGCAGGCGGAGAACCGCCGCCATGCCGAGCACGGGCTCGCCAATGTCGATCCGGGCGATATCGAGCTGATCGAGCGCGACGCGGATGAACGGCAGGCCGTTGCTGGACGACGTCGAGGTGGAGGGCGGCAGAACGGGCTTGCGCGAGACCGCGACCCGTTCGGCGGCGAGATCGCTGATCGCCACCTTGCCGGAAAGCAGCGACATCGGATGCCAGGCGAGACGCAAATTCTCGATCTGGGCGAACGGACCGGTGGCGTCGGCGACGTCGATGCGCGCGACGCTCATGTCGGACGGCACGAAGCCGGAAATGCCTTCGATGCGGACGGTCAGCCCGTCACTGCTGGCAAGCTTGCTGCCGACGCTGGCGAGCATGCGCAGGCCGGGACCGGTCTGCAGGAAACCGAACAGGGCGACGAGCGTGATCAGGACGGCGATGAAACCGACGCCGAGCCAGCGCAGGATGGTGAGGGCGCGGGGCATCAGAAGGATTGTCCAAGGCTGATATAGACGCCGTACCCGGCATCGCCGGGCTCGGGATTGAGCGGAATGGCGACATCGAGCCGGACCGGTCCGATGCCGGTATAATAGCGCAGACCGAGGCCCGCGGCATAGCGCAGGTCGCCCAAGTCCGGCACCGAGCCTTCGGAAGCGGCGCCGATGTCGACGAACGGCACGAGCCCGATCGTGTCGGTGATCTTCACGCGCGCCTCGACCGAGGCGGTGACGAAGCTGAGGCCGCCGATGATGTCGCCATCGGCATTGCGCGGGCTGGCCGACTGATAATCATAGCCGCGCAGAGAGCCGCCGCCGCCGACATAGAAGCGACGCTGCGGGGGCACGTCGAGCAGGTCGGCGCCGAAGATCGTGCCGGCCGAGATCTTGCCGGCGAGGATGTAACGCTTGTCCTCGTCAAAGGCGCGATAGGCCGCCAGCGAACCCTTGAACATCATCGGGCCGGCGCTGGCCTGGCCGAGATAGGCGAAAGGCTCGAACGTGCCGCTGGCGCGGATGCCCTTGGAAGGATCGAGCGCATTGTCGGTGGTGTCGTAGGCGACATCGATCGGCACGCCGACGATGGTGTCGTCGCGCGAACCGTTGGTGTCCTGGACGTGCGACTGCTCGAGATCGAGGCCGACCTGGACCGAGAACTGGTCGCTATAGTTGCGGCGAACGCCGCCCGTGAAGGTCACGCCCTCGCGGACATAGGCGTCGGTCACCTCGCGCAGGACCGCCGCCTGGGCGACGAGATCGTCGATCGGCGTCCAGATGCCGGGCTTGCCGAAGGTGGCAGCGAAGCGGTAGCCGAACGGATTGGCGTCGGGCACCGCCTCGGACTTGCCGCCGAACCACGAGAGCTGACCGTCGAGGCGTAGCGTCTCGGCGCCGCCGAACAGGTTGCGGTGGCCCCAGAAGGCATTGATCGACGAGCCGTCGGTCGAGGAATATTTCGCGCCGAAGCCGACATAGCGCGGCTTGCGCTCGGTCACCTCGACATCGACCGGCAGGCGGCCATTGGCGTCGAGCTTGGTGCCCTCCACGACGCGAACACCGGAAAACGCCTCGTATTTCAGCAGAGACTTGCGCGTATCGGCCAGGCGCTGCGGCGAGAACATCTCCCCGGGAATGATGCGCACCCGCTCCTGGACGAAGGACGGCCGCACCTTCTCCGTGCCGGAGACGGTGACCTGGCCAAAGGCCACGGCCGGGCCGGGGCTGACGACATAGGTGACGTTGACGAGGTTGGTGGCGTGGTCGGCGACCACGTCCTTGTCGACTACCTTGGCGAAGGCGTGGCCTTCCTTGCGGTAGAATTCGGCGATCCGGCCCTCGGCGTCGAGGATGGTCGACGACTTCGCCTCGTCGCCGGGCAGCAGGCGCAGGCTCTTCAGCGTCGGCGCCATGGGCAGCGGCCGGCGACGATCGGCGTCGACCAGCGAGATCTCGCCGAAATGGAACAGCGGCCCCGTCGTGACATCGACCTGGACGGGCACCGGCCCAGCCGGACGCGCCGCCTCGATCACCTGCAGGATATCGGGCGCGTCGATATCGCGGCCGGCGATGGTGATGCGGATGGAGCCGGCATAATAGCCATTCGTATAGAGCGCGGCGGTGATCTGGTCGATGTCGGAGCGCGCGCGGCGCAGCAGCCCGGCCGCGCCGGAAGGCGGCGACTTCTTCATCGACTCGAGATTGGAAGCGGCGGTGATCGCCTTGCGCAGCGAACGCGGGGCGTCGATGACATTGATCGTCGGCTTGTAGGCGACGGCGTCCGCGACCGGCTCTTCCTTGGTCTTGCCAAAGAACGACCGGATTCCGCTGAAAAACCCGCCATCCTGCGCGTAGCCCGCCGACGAGCCCACCATAACCAGCACAAGGGCCGAGGCGAGAGTCTGGGGCAACCGGCGCCGCAAACGTTTGCCGCGCGGCGGGAGAAGAGAGACTTTCAACGGTACTACACCCATACACATCGCCGGAACGCTACTTCGGCCAATACGCTCCTGTCTCTATGAGACTATCCTTAACATTTACCATACATAGGCCCTCGCGCCACTACCGCCCGTCAGCCAAGGCCGATCTCTGCAACCCTGGGAAAGGGTGGCGACGGTGACGTCAGGCCGGGTGGAACTCGGCCATCATGGTCGGAAGCAGTTCCGAAACCGTCGGGTGAATGTGGACGCCGCGACGAACCTGTTCATACGGGCGCCTGGCATACATGACATCGATCAGCGAATGCACGACCTCGTCGCAGCCGGTTCCAAGCAGCGCCGCGCCCAGAATCTCGCCGCTGTCGGCGTCCGCGACAATCTTCATGAAACCTTGCGTTTCGCCCTTTTCGATCGCCCGGCTGACGCGGGCCATCGGCCGGGTCGAAACCACGATATTCCGGCCGCTCTTCTTCGCCTCGGTCTCAGTCAGCCCGACGCGGCCGAGCGGCGGATCGATATAGAGCGCATAGACCGGGATGCGGTCGCTGACGCGGCGCGGGTCGTTGTCGAGCAGGTTGGCGGCGACGATCTCGAAGTCGTTATAGGCGGTGTGGGTGAAGGCGCCCTTGCCGTTGCAATCGCCCATCGCCCAGATGCCGTCGACATTGGTGCGGAGCGCGTCGTCGACGATGATGTAGCCATGCGCGTCGAGCGCGATCCCGGCCTTTTCCGCGTCGAGATCATCGGTGTTGGGACGGCGGCCTGTGGCGACGAGCAGGTGCGAACCGCCGACCGCCTGCAGCCCGTTCGGGCCGTCATGGCTGAGCGCGATGCTGCCGGAACCGTTGGTCGCCCGGCTGACCGAGAGGTTGGCGGCGCCGGTGACGATGTCGATCCCCTCGGCGGTCAGGATCTCCGCCACCGCGCGCGAAATGTCCTCGTCCTCGCGGCGAATCAGGTGGGGTCCGGTTTCGAACACCGTCACCTTGGCCCCGAAGCGGCGATAGATCTGCGCGAATTCCAGCCCGATATAGCTGCCGCCGATGATCAGCAGGTGATCGGGAACGACATCGAGGTCGAGGATCGTGCTGTTGGTGAGGTGGGGCACCGAGGCGAGCCCCGGAATCTCCGGGAGAGTGGCGCGGCCGCCGACATTGATGAAGATCTTGTCGGCCGAGAGCACGTCATCGCCGACCTGCACGCGCCTGGAATCCAGGAAGCGGGCATGGCCCCGATAGACGGTGCAGTTGGCCATGCCGTCGAGCCAGGTTCCGATGCCGTCGCGCGACGCACCGGAGACGCTGTCGGCGCGCGCCTTGACCTTCTTCATGTCGATTTTGACCGGGCCGTCGAGGAGGACGCCGTAATCGGCCGCACGGCGCGCCATCTGCGCCGTCTTGGCGCTGGCGACGAGCGTCTTGGTCGGGGTGCAGCCGGTGTTGACGCAGGTGCCACCGAACAGGTTGCGTTCGATGATGGCGACTTTCATGCCGGCCTCGGTCAGCCGGCCGGCAAGCGGCGACCCGGCCTGGCCGGTGCCGATGATGATGGCATCGAAGGATGGCATGCGTGTCTCCGGTCAGCTGGATTCAGTCGGTGACGAGATCGGCATATTCGGGATGGCGCGCGATATAGGCGTGCACGAAGGGGCAGAGCGGATGCAGCTTGGCGCCGCGGGCGCGGATGTTGTCGAGCACGGCGCGCACCAGCTGCGTGCCGATGCCGCGGCCGCCGAGTTCGGCCGGCACCTCGGTGTGCACCAGTTCGATGACGTCGCCCTGCATCCGGTAGAGGATGAAGGCAACATGGCCGTCGACCTCCATCTCGAAGCGCGTCGGCGTGATCTGAAGGTCCGGCTTGTCGCTCATGCTCGTCCGCCCGGCGCAACATGCGCGAAACGAGGCTAGCAGGTCACGGCCCCCGCCAGAAGCCGCAGAATCAGACAGCTTTGCCGGCTTGGCCGGAATTTTGTGCTCCCGCCGGCCGGCACCGCAGGGTTGTGCGACCCATGCCCTTGCCCAAACAGGCATCAAGCTGCCGAAAATCCTGCCCTTGACGAAATGACAGCATTGTAGAAATGATCAGATGTCAGACCAATTTTGGGAAGCCTTCGGGCGTGGCAACGGGATGCGCGCGTGATCCAGACGAGCCGGATTGTTGATGCCGAGAGCCTTGCGCCGCAGGCGGTGCCGGCATGACGCTTTCCGTTCCCGGCCTGTCGCCGCTTCCCGCCTCCGACCGCGCCGGCACCGTCATGAAGGCGTTGGCCGACTATATCGCGCAGTCCAATCTGAAGCCGGGCGAGCGCCTGCCGACCGAGCGCGAGCTGATGCAGTCTCTGGCCGTCGGCCGCTCGACGGTGCGCGAGGTCATCCGCCAGTTCCAGGCGCTCGGCGTCGTCGAGTCGCGAAAAGGCAGCGGCACCTATCTGCTGCGCGGCATCTCCTCCGACACCATCCACATGCCGCTTTCGATCGATGCCGGCACGCTGCGCGAGGGCCTGCTGGCGACGCTCGATATCCGGCGCGGGCTGGAGGCGGAGGCCGGTGCGCTGGCGGCGCTGCGGCGGACCCAGGCCGACCTCGACATCATCGAGGAAAAGCTGGAGGCGATGGAGAAGGTCCATCTCGCCGAGGGCACCTCGGGCAAGTACGACCTCGCCTTCCATCTCTCCGTCTATGACGCCTCGCACAATCCGATGTTCGGGCAGTTGCTGGAGCAGATGCGCGAGGCCTTCGAGCGCTTCTGGACCAAGCCCTTCGACCGGCCGGACTTTGCCGGCCGCTCCTTTCCCTTCCACCGCACGCTGTTCGAGGCGATCGCGGCCCAGGACGCCGACCGCGCCCGCAGAGACACCCTGACGATCCTGGAGATCGTCGAGGAAGACATCCGGGAGATGTCGCAGGACACCGCCCAGACCATGCACAAGGTATCGAAATGAACGACTTCACCGCGGCCTTCGACCACGCGTCCCTCATCGCCGCCCATGACGACGTCAACGCCTATGACGCGGTGGTGCCGCCGATCGTGCAGACCTCGCTCTTCACCTTCTCGTCCTATGCCGAGATGGAGGAGACCTATAAGGGGCTCAAGGTTCGCCCGACCTACAGCCGCGGCTTGAACCCGACCGTGCGCATCTTCGAGGAGAAGGTCGCGGCCATGGAAGGCGCCGAGGACGGCCTCGCCTTCGGCAGCGGCATGGCGGCGATCTCGTCGACCGTGATCACCTTCGTCAAGCCCGGCGACCGCGTCGTCTGCGTGCGCCACGTCTATCCCGACGCCTACCGCCTGTTCGAAACGCTGCTCGCGCGCTACGGCGTTTCCGTCACCTATGTCGACGGCCGCGACGAGGCGGCGGTCGAGGCGGCCCTGCCGGGCGCCACGCTCTTCTACATGGAGAGCCCGACCAGCTGGACCATGGAGACGCATGACGTCCAGGCCCTGGCGGCCATGGCCAGGCGCCACGGCGTCCTGACCGCGATCGACAACAGCTGGGCCTCGCCCGTGTTCCAGCAGCCGATCAAGCTCGGCGTCGACCTCGTCCTGCATTCGGCATCCAAATATCTCGGCGGCCATAGCGACGTCGTCGCCGGCATCGTCGTCGGCTCGAAGGAACTGATCGGCAAGATCCGCTCCGGCACGCTGCCCTATCTCGGCGGCAAGCTGTCGCCCTTCGATGCCTGGCTGCTGATCCGTGGCCTGCGCACCCTGCCGATCCGCATGAAGGCGCATGAAGCGGCCGCGCTGCATGTCGCGCGCCGCCTGCTCGACCACGACGCCGTCGCCTCGGTCGAGCATCCCGGCCTCGGCAACGCGCTGCCGGCAGGCCTTTCCGGCACGTCGGGCCTGTTCTCGTTCACCTTCCGCGAAGGCGCCGTCGACATCGCCAAGTTCACCGACGCGCTCGGCCTGTTCAAGATCGGCGTCAGCTGGGGCGGGCATGAAAGCCTCGTGGTGCCGGCGCAGGTCGTCCGGGTCCAGGCCGCCGGCCCCAATTCGGCAATCGACTTCGGCGTCAGCGCCAACATGGTTCGTCTGCATGTCGGCCTCGAGGGGGCCGACGCGCTCTGGAACGATCTCGCCGCGGCCATCGAATCCGCCCGGCGAGCGTAAGCACTGCAGTTAACAAGAAGAGGGAGACCATAATGTTCAAGAAGATCGCCGCAGCCGCCGTCATGACGGCGCTGCTCGCCGGTTCGGCGCTTGCCGACACCAAGCTGAAGCTGGTCGAAGTGATCACCAGCCCGGAGCGCACCGAGACGCTCAAGGGCATCGTGAAGACCTTCGAGGCCGCCAATCCCGGCACCACGGTCGAGATCATCTCGCTGCCCTGGGGCCAGGCCTTCGAGAAGTTCGCGACCATGGTCGCCGCCGGCGAGACGCCCGACGTCATGGAGATGCCGGACACCTGGCTCTCGCTCTATGCCAATCGCGGCATGCTCGAAAACCTCGAGCCCTACATCGCCAAGTGGGATGAGGCTTCCGACCTGAACGACCGCGCGCTGGAGCTCGGCCGCTCGGTCAAGGACACCGCCTACATGCTGCCTTACGGCTTCTATCTGCGCGCAATGTTCTACAACAAGAAGCTGTTCGAACAGGCCGGCGTGACGGAAATTCCGAAGACGCTGGTCGAGTTCGAGGAAGCCGCGAAGAAGGTCTCGGCGCTGCCGGGCAAGTCGGGCTACTGCCTGCGCGGCGGCCCCGGCGGCCTGAACGGCTGGGTCATGTTCGGCGCGATCGCCAATGGCGACAACACCTTCTTCAAGGAAGACGGCACCTCGACCTTCGCCGATGCCGGCTGGATCAAGGGTCTGACCTTCGTCACCGACATGTACAAGAACGGCCTGGCCCCGAAGGACAGCGTCAACTGGGGCTTCAACGAGATCGTCGCCGGCTTCTACTCCGGCACCTGCGCGATGCTCGACCAGGACCCGGACGCGCTGATCGCCATCGCCGAGCGGATGAAGCCGGAAGACTACGGCATCATGACCATGCCGAAGGGCGATAACGGCAAGACCTTCCCGACCATCGGCTATGCCGGCTGGTCGATGTTCTCGACGAGCCAGGACAAGGAAGCGTCCTGGAAGCTGCTCGCAGCGCTTGAAGGCAAGGAAGGCAACATCGCCTGGAACAAGAAGACGGGCGCTCTCCCGGCCCGCAAGTCGGCCGAGACCGACCCCTTCTATGCCAGCGAGCAGTTCAAGGGCTGGTTCGCCGAGCTTTCGGACAAGGACGTCGTCCCGACCGTGATGCCGACCTACCTGCCCGAGTTCGCCTTCTTCAAGGACTCGCTGGTCATCAAGTCGAGCCAGCAGGCTCTGCTCGGCGAGATCACGCCGGAAGAGCTCGGCCAGCAGTGGGCCGACTACCTGACCAAGAGCCAGCAGAAGTTCCTCGCCACCAAGTAAGCTTGGCAGCGACGTTCTAGCTGCGCCCGCGCTTCGGCCCGGGCCACCGTCGGACCGGCCCTCCCCCACCGGGAGGGCCGGCACCCGGCAGAGACGGTTGCGGGAGGGGACGCCCCTCGCCGGGGCGCAACGCGCCTCCCGAAACCCAATTCCGCGACTGCGACCTCCGCCCAAGAGAGGTCCAGCAGGCTGCGAAGAGACCAAAGGGATCGACTTCCGATGACAGAGGCCGTGAGCGCCCCATATGGGCGAGATCGACGACCGTTCTTGCGGCGGCTCGCCAATGCGAGCGAGCCCTATCTCTATTCCGCCCCGGCCCTGATCCTGATCGTCACGGTGATGCTGGTGCCGCTCGCGATTGGCATCTCCTATGCCTTCCGCGACATGACGCTGCTCGACCCGTTCTCGGGCGGCTTCATCGGCCTCGACCACTTCCGCGCCATCGCCAAGGACAAGACCTTCTGGCTGGCGCTGAAGAACACCGTCTACTGGACGGGCTATTCGGTCACCCTGCAGTTCGCCTTCGGGCTGATCCTGGCGCTGCTGCTCGACAAGCCCTTTTATGGCCGCGGCCTCGCCCAGGCGCTCTGCTTCCTGCCCTGGGCCGTGCCGAGCTTCCTGTCCGGCCTGAACTGGGCCTGGATGTTCAACCCCGTCGTCGGCCCGATCCCGCATTGGCTGTACGGCCTTGGCCTGATGAGCGCGCCGGACAACATCCTGTCCAATCCGGATCTCGCCATGTGGGGCCCGATCGTCGCCAATGTCTGGTGGGGCATCCCGTTCTTCGCCATCACGCTGCTGGCCGCCCTGCAGTCGATCCCGCGCGACCTCTATGAGGCGGCCGCCATCGACGGCGCCACGCCGTTCCAGCGCTTCCGCTCGATCACCCTGCCCTTCCTGGCACCGACGATCGCCATCACCGTCATGCTGCGCACGATCTGGATCGCCAATTTCGCCGATCTGATCGTCGTGATGACCAATGGCGGCCCGGCCGACAAGACGCAGATCGTCGCCAGCTACATCTTCACCCAGGCCTTCCGCAGGCTCGATTTCGGCTACGCCTCGGCAATCGCATTGGTCCTCCTGATGCTGCTGATGATCTATTCGTTGCTGATCGTGTTCCTGCGCCAGACGCTGCTCAAGGAACGCTAGACCATGATCCGACCCAAGCGCCTTGGCATGACCCTCGCCCACCGGGCGGCCATCCTCGTCTACGTCGCCTTCGCCCTGTTCCCGCTGTACTGGCTGGTCAAGGTCTCGGTGACGCCGAACGACCTCCTCTATTCCGAGGGCGTCCGGATGTGGCCGTCGCGGGCGACGCTCGACCATTTCACCTTCGTGCTGGAGCACAGCGACTTCCCACTGTTCTTCCGCAATTCGATGATTGTGTCCGTCTCGACGGCGTTCATCGTCACCATCCTGTCCTCGATCGGCGGCTATGCGCTGTCGCGCTTTACCTTCCGCGGCAAGTTCTGGATCGTCGGGCTGATGCTGCTGACGCAGATGTTCCCGCTGGTGATGCTCATCGCGCCGATCTTCAAGATGCTGTCGCCGCTCGGCCTCACCAACAGCCTCTCAGGCCTGGTGCTGGTCTATGTCGCCTTCAACGTGCCGTTCGCGACCTTCCTGATGCAGTCCTTCTTCGACGGCATCCCGAAGGATCTCGAGGAAGCCGCGATGATCGACGGCGCCACCCGCTTCATGGCGTTCCGGCAGATCATCCTGCCGCTGACGCTGCCGGGCATGGCGGCGACGCTGGGCTTCGTCTTCACGGCGGCATGGAGCGAGCTGCTGTTCGCGCTGATGCTGATCTCCGGCGTCGACGCCAGCACCTTCCCGGTCGGGCTGCTCAGCTTCGTCTCGAAGTTCTCGGTCGATTTCGGACAGATGATGGCAGCCGGCGTGCTCGCGCTGATCCCCGCCTGTATCTTCTTCCTTCTCATCCAGCGCTACCTCGTGCAGGGCCTCACGGCCGGCGCGGTCAAGGGCTGACGGAGTTCGCAATGGCATCCATCGATATCACCGACGTCCGCAAGGCCTATGGCAGCACCAAGATCCTGCATGGCGTCGACCTGACCATCAAGGACGGCGAGTTCGTCGTGCTGGTCGGCCCGTCCGGCTGCGGCAAGTCCACCCTGCTGCGGATGATCGCCGGGCTTGAGGACATTTCCTCCGGCGAGATCCGCATCGGCGGCAAGGTCGTCAACGACCTCGACCCGAAGGACCGCGACATCGCCATGGTGTTCCAGTCCTATGCGCTCTATCCGCATATGACGGTCGCCGACAACATGAGCTACAGCCTCCGGCTCCGGAAGACGGCGAAGGAGAAGATCGCCGCCGCCATTTCGGGCGCCGCCACCAAGCTCAGCCTGACGCCGCTGATGGAGCGTCGCCCCAAGGCGCTCTCCGGCGGCCAGCGCCAGCGCGTCGCCATGGGCCGCGCCATCGTGCGCTCGCCCAAGGCGTTCCTGTTCGACGAGCCGCTCTCCAACCTCGACGCCCGCTTGCGCGAGCACATGCGCGGCGAGATCAAGAAGCTGCACCAGGACCTCGGCGCCACCTCGATCTACGTCACCCACGACCAGATCGAAGCCATGACGCTGGCCGACCGCATCGTCGCGATGAATGCCGGCCTCGTGCAGCAGGTCGGCAGCCCGCTCGATCTCTATGACCGCCCGGCCAACCTCTTCGTCGCCGGCTTCATGGGTTCGCCGGCCATGAACATGTTCGAGGGAACCTACCGGACCGCCAATGGCGGCACGGTCGAACTGGGACAAGGCGTCGTCGTGCCGCTCGCCGGTCCGGCCCCGACCGCCGACGGCACCAAGGTGACGCTCGGCATTCGTCCCGAGCATGTGCTGGTCGGCAAGATCGGTCTCGAAGGCATCCAGGCGCTGATCTCGCTGGTCGAGCCGACCGGTTTCGGCACCATCCTGCACGCCAGCGCCTTCGGCGAGGACGTCAAGGCCTTCTCGCTGGAGCGCGGCGTCGCCGTGCGCGGCGATACGGTCAGCGTCTCGTTCCCGGTCGACCGCATCCACCTGTTCGATACCGCGACCGGTACGCGCATCGGCTGAGGCAAGGATCTGCAGGGATGGAACCCGGCTCTCGCCTCTTTCCGAACCTGCGATCCGCCATTCCGCTCCCCATCATCCTGAGGTGCTTCGCGTGAGCGAAGCCTCGAAGGAGGGTCCAGCGAAGCTCCCCTGCGAGCGCCGATCCAGACGGAAGCAAGGCGCCGTCTGGATCCTCCTTCGAGGCCCGGCTGCGCCGGGCGCCTCAGGATGAGGTTCGTGCGGTTTGCAGTAGGCGACACGATGCTGGACCGGGCGTCGCGCCCGGTTCATTCTTGATTGATTGTTCGATGGAGGATCGTCCATGCCGACCGCGCCCGCCCCGTCTTCGCCGTCTCCGGACCGCCTCGCCCTGCTGGCGGAGCTGGAAAAGAAGATCCTCTGGCTGGCGGCGTGGACCATCCACAACGCCAACCACCTGCGCGACAATGCGGAGGGGATCAAGGTCGGTGGCCACCAGGCCTCCTCCGCGTCGCTCGCCACGATAATGACGGCGCTTTATCTCGACGTGCTGCGCCCGCAGGACCGCGTCGCGGTCAAGCCGCATGCGAGCCCGATCTTCCACGCCATCCAGTATCTGCTCGGCCGCCAGACGCGCGAAAAGCTGGAGAATTTCCGCGCCTACAAGGGCGCCCAGAGCTACCCGTCCCGCACCAAGGACATTGACGGCGTCGACTTCTCGACCGGCTCGGTCGGCCTCGGCGTGGCGCAGACGCTGTTTTCCTCACTGGTGCAGGATTATGTCCGCGCCAAGGGCTGGAGCGGCGAGCACCCCGAAGGGCGCATGATCGCGCTGGTCGGCGACGCCGAGATGGACGAGGGCAACATCTTCGAGGCGCTGCTCGAAGGCTGGAAGCACGGCCTGCGCAATACCTGGTGGATCGTCGACTACAACCGCCAGAGCCTCGACGCTGTCGTCCGCGAAGGACTCTGGCAGCGTTTCGAAGCGATCTTCCAGAATTTTGGCTGGGACGTCGTTGTGCTGAAATACGGCGTGCTGCTCGAAGCCGCCTTCCAGGAGCCGGGCGGCGAACGCCTGCGCGACTGGATCGATAATTGCCCGAACCAGCTCTATTCCGCCCTCTGCTTCCAGGGCGGCGCGTCCTGGCGCAAGCGGCTTCTCGACGAGATCGGCGACCAGGGACCGGTGACGAAACTGGTCGAATCGCGCTCGGACGAGGAACTCGCCCGGCTGATGACCAACCTCGCCGGCCATGATCTGCCGACGCTGCTCGACGCCTTCGCCAAGGCGGGCACGCATGACCGGCCAACCTGCTTCATCGCCTATACGATCAAGGGTTTCGGCCTGCCGCTCGCCGGTCACAAGGACAATCATGCGGGCCTGATGAACCCGACCCAGATGGACGCCTTCCGCACCGCGATGAACGTCCGCCCGGGGCATGAATGGGAGAATTTCGAGGGCCTTTCCGAAGCGCCGGAAAAGCTTCAGGCTTTCCTCGACGCCGTGCCGTTCAACAAGCGCGAGAAGGCTGCCGTCTCGCCGCATATCGACGTGCCCGCCGTGCTGCCGACCCCCGGCGTCGGCGGCAAGGAGCTCTCGACCCAGGCGGGCTTCGGCCAGATCCTGAACGAAATTTCACGCGACGACAGTGATTTTGCCAACCGCATTGTCACCACCTCACCCGACGTCACCGTCTCGACCAATCTCGGTCCCTGGGTCAACCGGCGCGGTTTGTTCGCGCTCGAAAGCATGGCCGACACCTTCAAGTCGGAGCGAATTCCCTCGACCTTCAACTGGGAATTCTCGCCCTCGGGCCAGCATCTGGAACTCGGCATCGCCGAGATGAACCTGTTCCTGATGCTCTCGGCCCTGGGGCTCAGCCACTCGATCAATGGCGAGCGGCTGCTGCCGATCGGCACGCTCTATGACCCGTTCATCTATCGCGGCGCCGACGCGCTCAATTATGCCTGCTACCAGGATGCGCGCTTCATCCTCGTCGCCACGCCGTCCGGCATCACGCTGGCCCCGGAAGGCGGCGCGCACCAGTCGATCGGCACGCCGCTGATCGGCATGGCGCAGGACGGCCTCGCCGCCTTCGAACCGGCCTTTGTCGACGAACTCGCCACCATCCTCCGCTTCGGCTTCGACTACATCCAGAGGAATGGCGACGGCGACCCCGACGAGCGCACCTGGCTGCGCGACCAGACAGGTGGCTCGATCTATCTGCGCCTGTCGACCCGGCCGCTGGAACAGCCGGTCCGCGCAATAGACGAGGAGCTGTCGCGCGCCATCGTCGACGGCGCCTACTGGCTGCGCAAGCCCGGCCCGAACGCGGAGGTCGTCATCGCCTATACCGGCGCGGTGGCGCCCGAAGCGATCGAGGCGACGGGGCTGCTCGCCGAAGACCGGCGCGACATCGGCCTGCTCGCCATCACCTCGGCCGACCGTCTCAACGCCGGCTGGACGGCGGCAGGCCGCGCCCGCGAGCGCGGCCTGGTCCATGCGCAGTCGCATGTCGAAAGGCTGTTCGCGGACCTGCCGCATCATTGCTCGCTGGTCACGGTCCTGGACGGCCACCCGGCGACCTTGGGCTGGCTCGGCTCGGTCGGCGGCCACCGCACCCGCTCGCTCGGCGTCGAGCACTTCGGCCAGACCGGCACGATCGCCGATCTCTATCGCCACCACGGCATCGACGCCCAGGCGATCGTCCGCGCCGCCCTGGCGCTCGCCCCGGAACGCCCGGTCCGCTACCTGCGCGAGGCGTCGGGACCTGGGGTTTAGGGAGGTCGAGCGCTCCTCTCCCTGAGGGAGAGGTCGACGGCGTAGCCGGCGGGTGAGGGGTTAGGGCCCCATCCGGAGAGGGCGAGGGTTTTGGACGGAGTCAGCCGATGGCTCTGGCAAAACGCCCAACCTCGCCCGTCATCCCTACGAAAGCAGGGATCCATGCGGCCGAGGCATCGGGAGGCTTGCGTGCTCAAGGCTCCAGCTGAATGGATCCCTGCTTTCGCAGGGATGACGGCGGAGTGTGTGACTGGCGATCGCCCGGGATGGCGCAGAGTTCTATTCAGGGCGCCGGCCGACTCCCTCTCCCGCTTGCGGGAGAGGGCTGGGGTGGGGGTCTTCCCTGAATCGGCCTCAGACGATCGTTTCGGTCGAGGCGCCGACGCGCTCGAGCAGGGCGACAAGGCCGGACTTCATCTGCGGCGCGCCGGCGGCGATGCGGTTGCCTTGCAGCATGCCGTCGCCGGACAGGAAATCATTGTGCCAGCCGCCGGCTTCCTGGATCAGGCAAAGGCCGGCCAGGCAATCCCATGAATTGATGTGCTGCTCGTAATAGCCGACCAGCCGGCCGCAGGCGACGTAGGCCAGCATCAACGCGCCCGAGCCGTTGCGGTAGAACATGCCGCCGGCTTCCAGCAGCGCGGTAACGAAGCGGCCGACATCTTCCGGCGGAATGCGGTGGTTGCTGCCGAAGCCGAGCAGGCCGTCCTCGATGGCGCGGGCGGGCGCCACCGCGATCGGAGCGCCGTTCAGGAAAGCGCCGAGGCCCTTGGCGCCGGCGAAGAACTCGTTGCTGACCGGCGCGTAGATAACGCCGATCTCGGCCTCGCCGCCCACCGCCACGGCGATCGACACGCACCAGTGCGACAGGCCGTTCAGGAAAGGGCTGGTGCCATCGATCGGATCGACCACCCAGAGCACGCCGGACTTGCCCTCGACCAGGCCATCCTCTTCGCCGAGCACGCCATCGTCGGGAAACGCCTCGGCGATGCGGGCGCGGATCAGCACCTCGACCTCGCGGTCGGCGATGCTGACGACGTCCTGGCCGCCATGCTTGAATTCGACGGCCAGCGTCGAGAGGCGCTCGAAATAGCCGAGCGCCAGCGCACCGGCCTCGCGCGCGATTTCCTGCGCCAGGGTGAAGCGGGCGGTGCGGTCTTCGATCGAAAGGGTCACGTGATTGTTCCGTTCAGGCGTGGTTTCGCGCAAACGGTAGCACAGCCGCATGAAGGGGTTGCAACAAGCTAGGCAGGCCCGGCCGGTTCGGCCGGGAGTTCGACCCGCGGCAGGCTGATTTCCTGCACCAGGCCGCCTTGCTCGCCATTGCGGATCAGGATGCGCCCGCCCAGGCGCTCGACGATTTCCTTGGCGATCGCAAGGCCGAGGCCGGCGCCGGGCACCGACTGGCGGCGCGCCGGATCGACCCGGAAAAACGGCTCGAAGGCGCGCTCGATCATCTCGGGCGGAATGCCCGGGCCCCGGTCGACGATGCGAATCATCGCGGTCTCGCCCTGGCGCGTGACGCTGATCGTGCCGCCGCCGCCATGGGTCGCAGCATTGATCATCAGATTGCGCAGCGCCCGCGTCAGCGCCAGCGGCGCGGCGGCCACCGCCACGGCGTCGAGCGGGCCGACCTCGATGTCATGGCCCTGCACCGCCAGTTCCGTTGCCAGCCGGCGGACGAGTTCGTCGAGCTTGACCGGATCGCGGTCGCCCTCCTCCACCTCCTCGCGCACGAGACGGATGGCGCTGTCGGCGATGCGGTCGAGTTCGTCGAGATCGTTCAGCCAGTTCTGCCGTTCGTCGTCGTCGAGGAATTCGGCCCGGAGCCGCATCCGCGTCATCGGCGTGCGCAGATCATGGCCGGCGGCCGCGACCAGGCGCATCCGGCTCTCCATGGCGCTTTTTAGCCGGGCCGAAAGGCGGTTGAGCGCGCCGGCCGTGGCGCGCGTTTCGGCAGAGCCGGTTTCCGGCAGCGCCGGCAGAACGCCGTCCGCGCCGACCGAGGCGATCGCCGCCTCGATCATCTGCAGCGGCTTGGTCAGCCGGTTGGCGATCACCAGCGCGATGACGGCCGCGCCCAGGATGATCGCCAGCATCCAGCCGATCAGCACGATCCAGCCGGCGCGCGCCGGCGGCGAATTGGAAAGCGGCACGGCGATATAGCCGAGGTCGCTGATCGGGATCGAGACCAGCGCCGGCGCATGCGGCCGCGGCTGGGTGACGATCACGTCGCGCGGATGGCCGGTATGGTCGAGCACATCGCGCAACGCCCGGGTCAGCTCTTCATGCACCGGCCCCCGCGCCGGTCTCTCGCGGATCCGGATGCCGAGATCGCGACCATGCCCGGTTCCGGGCACGACCTGGCCGTCGCGAAAATCCTCCGGATGGCGCTCGACGAGCTGGGCGATCAGGTCGATCTGGATCGCCGTCGGGCCCAGCATCCGCCCGGGGCCGGGCTCGCCGATGACGCTGACCGCGACCAGCGTGGCCAGCCCCACCACGGCGACGATGGCGCCGATGACGAGCAGGCCGATCTTGAGGCGAAGCGAATTCAAGCCGCCCCCTCCGTCTCGACCTTCACCGCCAGCTGGTAGCCGCCATTGCGTACCGTCTTGAAGATGTTGAACTTGCCGTCGTCACCCAGCTTGCGGCGCAGACGGCTCATCAGCACGTCGATCGAGCGGTCGAGCGGGTCGGCCTCGCGGCCCTGGGTGAGGTCGAGCAACTGCTCGCGCGATAGCACGCGGCCGGGACGGTCGAGGAAGACGATCAGCAGGTCGAACTCGGCGCCGGTCAGCGCTATCTCGGCGCCGTCGGGATCCACCACGGTGCGCGTCTCGGGCGCGGCGACGAAACCCGCGAAGCGGTAGCTGGCCGCAAGCGGAGCCGCCTCGACCACCTCGGCCGAGCGGCGCAGCACGGCGCGAATGCGCGCCAGCAATTCGCGCGGGTTGAAGGGCTTGCCGAGATAGTCGTCGGCGCCGATCTCCAGCCCGATGATGCGGTCGACATCTTCCTTCAGCGCCGTCAGCAGGATGATCGGGATCGGCGGGCGCCGGTCGCGCAGCTGGCGGCAGATGTCGAGGCCGGAGCCGTCCGGCAGCATCACGTCGAGCACGATCAGGTCGATATGCTGGGTGGCGAGCTTGTCCTCCAGCTCGCGCTTGTCGGCCGCCAGCGTCACGCGCAGGCCCTGCCCGTCGAGATAGCGGCCGAGAAGCCGGCGGATTTCGAGGTCGTCATCGACGACGAGGATGTGCGGCGGGTTGGACATTGCGGCGCTGGGCCTCTTGAAACCTGTCTGAAGGAGGCCGGCGGGAGTTGGCGCGGCGCGGAACCAGGCCAAGCTCTACCCGCTCGACGGCGTCGGGGCTCGGCTTTTTCGTAACCGAACGTCTCAAAGCGGCCCCGGGAAACATTTCGCAACGAAATCGTTGATCGCGGACATGCTCCGACACGAAACGACCTACCGGGGAAACAGCCCGCTCCTAGCTTCGGATCGTGCCCAGCGTAAGCCATTGGAGATTTCTATGAAGCGTACCCTCGCAGCCCTCACGATCCTCTCCCTCGCCAGCGTCTCGGCGATTGCCGTCGCGCCGGCCTTCGCCAAGCCCGACGCCCCCGCCGCGACGGAAAGGGGCGACCGCCCCATGATGCGCGGCATGCATGAAGGCCGTCACGGCGATATGCGTGGCCATGGTCCGCGCGGTCCGCGCGGCGAGCGCATGCAGATGTGGCTCGCCCAGAACCTCAGCACCGTGGAAACCCTGATCGGCATCCGCGCCGACCAGCATGACGCCTGGCGCGACTATACCAACGCGCTGCTCGCCATGTTCCAGCCGCCGGCTCCCCCGGCGCCGCCCGCACCGCCGGCCCCGCCGACAGCCGGCACCACGGATGCGCAGACCGCTCCGGCCCCCAAGCCCGCTCCGCAGGCCTTCGCCCGCGAAGAACGCCTGATCCGGAACGTCACCGACCGCGCCGCCAAGGCTGCGGATCTGTCGAAGGCGATCGATGCCCTCAAGGCCAAGCTGACCCCCGAGCAGCTGGACAAGCTGGCCAATGCCGACCTTCGCTTCGGCCCGCCGATGGGCCCGCGCGGTCCCGGCCGTGATCGTGGCCCCGGCCACGGCCCGCATGGCCATGGCCCGCATGACCGTGGCGGCCCGATGGGCGGCGACCACATGCGCGGTCCCGGCCCGATGGGCGACGACGACATGGGCGGCCCCGCCGGCCCGGCCCCGGATGAAGGCGGCCCGGCGGATGGCGGACCGGCCGATGGCGGTCCGGATGCCGGCCCGGCCGATTGATCCGGCGCGCGAAAGCGCGACGCCAACGCGGCCGGGGAACCATCCCCGGCCGTCGGAGTTGACAAGACAGACTAACTTCTGACCCCCCAATACGGCCCCGCCCTGAACCCCAGGGGCGGGGCCATTTTTGTTTTTGCCTGGCCCAATCGCGCAGGAGGGGCGGGGCAGCGTCACCGCATATTGCACGCGATATGCGTTTGTGGTTACATCGCCCTCGCGAACGTGGACTGGTGGAGCAGGCCGCGTCAGTCGCTGAGGGAGGACACCATGAATCTACGCCACCGTGGCGCGCGCTCGCGCGCCCTGCCGATGCTTGCCGCCGCCCTGTTCGGACTTGCCGCAGGCGCCGCCCACGCATCCGACAACAAGATCGCGCTCATTCCGGGCGGCCCGCATCCCTATTTCGCGCCCTGGGAACAGGCCGGCAAGGACGCGGCGAAGGACTTCGGCATCGCCGCCGTCGACTTCAAGGTTCCGGCCGAGTGGAAGCTGAACCTGCAGACCGAGCTGGTCGAAAGCCTAGTCAGCCAGGGCTACACCGCCTTCGGCATCTTTCCGGGCGATGCCGTCGGCATCAACCAGACGGTCGAGGAACTCACCGCCAACAACATCCCGGCCGCGGCGCTCGCCGGCTGCGCGCAGGACCCGACCAAGATGTCGTTCTGCCTCGGCACCGACGTCTTCAATTCGGCCTATCTCGGCACCCAGGCTCTGATCAAGTCGCTCGGCGGCAAGGGCAAGATCGTGCATCTGGCTGGCCTGCTGGTCGACCCGAACACCAAGCTGCGCATGGACGCGGTCGAGAAGGCCGTCAAGGAAACCAATGGCGCGGTCACCATCGTCCAGCACATCACCGATACCGATGCGCAGGAAGCCGCCGACCAGAAGATCAACGCCCTGCTCGGCGCCCAGAAGGACGAGATCGATGGCCTGATCTCGACCGCCTACATCCCGTCGGTGGTCGCGGCCAAGTCGCTGCGCAATCTCGGCGACAAGCGCATCAAGCTGGTCGGCATCGACGATGACCAGATCGTTCTCGACGGCATCAAGGACGGCTTCGTCGCCGGCACGATGGCGCAGAACCCCTATGGCCAGGGCTATGTCGGCGCCTATGTGCTCGACCTGATCGCCAGCGGCACCTGCACGGTCAAGGCCGATGCTCCGTGGATCAAGACGCCGCAGACCGAGCATTTCATCGACTCGGGCACGCTGCTGATCTCGAACGACAACGCCGCGACCTACAAGGACGATCTGAAGAAGATCACCGCCGAGATCCAGTCCACCTTCAAGGACAAGTATCTCACCTGCAAGTAAGCGGGTCGCACTCCCGGGATGATGGCGGGATCAACCGCCGCCATCATCCTGAGGTGCCGCGAAGCGGCCTCGAAGGAGGCTCGCGCTCGCGAGACATCTGGATCACCCTTCGAGGCTTCGCTGGCGCGAAGCACCTCAGGATGATGCCGGGTTCGATCTGGTCAAGGCGTCGCCCGGCCAGCGTCTCGCCATCCTCTCACATGGCTTCACCATGACCCTTTCCGTCCCATCCGATTCCCGCGCGCGGCCTTCCTTTCTGGCGGAACAGTCGAACCTGATCGGCCTCGCGGCCATCATCCTGCTGTTCTGGGTGCTGTTCACCAGCCTCGCCCCCGGCTTCGTCTCGACCTTCAACCTGTTCGCGCTGTCGCGCTCGCTCGCGGTCGACGTCGTTATCGGCTTCTCGACCATGGTGGTGCTCGCGACCGGCGGCATGAACCTCGCCATCGGCTCGATCGGCGTCTGCGCGGTGATGGCCTCCGGCTATCTGATGCAGACCCTCGGCCTGCCGATCCCCGTCGCCATGGCGCTGGCGCTGCTGCTCGGCGCGTTTCTCGGCTGGCTGAACGGCTTCGTCATTGTCCGCTCCGGCGTCAATTCCTTCATCATCACGCTCGCCAGCGCCAGCCTGTTCCTGGGCGGCATGCTGATCCTTTCCAAAGCGCAGACCTTCAACGCGCTGCCGCCGGAGATCGCCGCCTTCGGCCGCATGCGCTGGGGCTTCCTGTCGCCGCTGCTGTTCGTCGCGCTCGGCCTCGGCGCCGCGCTGATCGTGCTGTTCCGCTTCACGGCGCTGGGCCGGGAAATCCTCGCCGCCGGCGCCAATGCCCGCGCCGCCGAGCTTTCCGGCGTCCCGGTCGGCCGCGCCATCATCATCGCGCATACGCTGTCCGGCGCGCTCGCCGCCTCGGCCGGCCTGATGCTGGTCTTCCGGCTCGGCGCCGCCATGCCGTCGATCGGGCAGGACTGGCTGTTGCCCTCCTTCCTCGCGCCGGTGCTGGGCGGCACGCTGCTCGCCGGCGGCTATGTCTCCGTCGTCGGCACCATCCTCGGCGCCTTCCTCGTCACCACCATCCGCTCGGGTCTGCTGGTCATGCAGATCGGCAATTTCTGGCTCCAGCTCTTCCTCGGACTGATCCTGCTCGCCGCCGTCATGCTCGACCGCTATCGCAGCGTCTATGCCGAGCGCCGCAGTTTGGGCCGCCGCAATTCGGGACGCCGCGCATGAGCACCCTCACCCGCAACATGAGCTTCGGCCAGCGCTTCCTCGCCAATGAATGGTCGGCGCTGGCGGTGGCGATCGTCATCGGCCTGGTGGCGCTCGCCGCCCTGTCGCCGGCCTTCCTGACCGAGTTCAACCTCTATGTGATGCTGCGCTCGTTCTGCGTCGTGCTGATCGTCGCCTTCGCGCAGATGCTGACGCTCGCCGTCGGCCAGATGAACCTTTCGGTCGGCGCGCTGGGCGGCCTCGTCGCCATCGCGGTCGGCGGCATGATGGAGAAATGGGGTTTCCCGGTTCCCGTGGCGATCCTCTGCGGCCTCGCCATCGGCGCCGCCGGCGGCCTGCTCAACGGCCTGCTGACGGTCCGGACCGGCATCAACGGCTTCATCATCACGCTCGCGACCGCTTCCGCCTTCACCGGCATCAATCTGGGCATCACCGAGTCGATCCCGTTCTACAATCTGCCGGCCGGCTTCGTCGCCTTCGGCACCGGGCGCATCTCGGCCCTGCCCTATCTTCTGCTGCCGCCCGTGCTGATCGCCATCGCGCTCGCCTTCTTCCTGGCGCGCACCGTGCCGGGCCGGCAATTGCTCGCCGTCGGCGGCAACCCGCAGGCGGCCGAGCTTTCCGGCATCCCGCGCGACCGCGTCATCGTCATGGCGCATACGCTGTCCGGCCTGCTCGCCGCCGCCGCCGCCATCCTCGCCGTGGCGCAGCTGGGTTCGGCCCAGCCGACCATCGGCGTCGACTGGCTGCTGATGTCCTTCGCCGCCCCGATCATCGGTGGCGCGGCGCTGACCGGCGGCCATATCTCGGTCGCCGCCACCGCGCTCGCCGTCGTGCTGATCGTCATCATCCAGAACGGCATGGTGCTGGCCAAGGTCGACCCCTACTGGGTGCAGTTCCTGCTCGGCGCGCTGATCCTCGCCGCTGTCGGCCTCAACCGGCTGCGCGCCGTCCGCGCGGGAGGCGCCTGACCATGCGTCTCACCATCGAAGGCATCGGCAAGGATTTTCCCGGCGTCACCGCGCTCGACGACGTCTCGTTCGAGATCCTGCCCGGCGAAACCCACGCGCTGATGGGCGAGAACGGCGCCGGCAAGTCGACGCTGATCAAGATCATCACCGGCCTCTACCGGCCGGATCGCGGCCGGCTGCTGGTCGACGGCAAGCCGGTCGACTTCACCTCGCCGCGCGACGCCATCGCCGCCGGCATTTCGGCCGTGCACCAGGAGCGCAACCTGATCCCGCGCTTCACGGTCGGCGAGAACATCATGATCGAGCGGCCGCCGACCCGGAACGGCGTCATCGACTTCGACCGCGTGCATGCCGAGGCGCGAAAATTCCTCGACCTGATCGATCCGACGATCGACACCCGTACCGAGGTCCGTCATCTCTCGGTGGCGCAGATGCAGATCGTCGAGATCGCCAAGGCGCTGTCGCTGGAAGCGCAGGTGCTGCTCCTCGACGAGCCGACCGCCTCGATCACAGGTCATGAGGCCGACGCGCTGTTCGCCGTCGTCCGCCGCCTGCGCGACGAGGGCAAGGCGATCGTTTTCGTCAGCCACAAGCTTGAAGAGGTGATGGCGATCTCCGATCGCGTCACCGTGCTGCGCGACGGCAAGATCGCCGCCGCCGGCGAGCCGATTTCGGCGATGAACCGCGGCAAGATCGTCTCGGCGATGATCGGCCGCGAGGAGCGCGTCGCCGAGATGGGGGCGCGAAGCGCCGACCGCTCGCAGACCGTGATGGAGGCGACCAACCTCGCCACCTCCTTCGGCCACAAGAACGTCAGCTTCCAGCTGCACAAGGGCGAGATCCTCGGCCTTTACGGCCTGGTCGGCGCCGGCCGCACCGAGCTGGCGCGGGCGCTGATCGGCGACGGCAAGGTCGTTTCGGGCGAGCTGCGCCTGCATGGCAAGCCGGTCACGATCCCCGACGTTCCGACCGCCATCCGCCGCCACCGCCTCGGCTACATCTCCGAGGACCGCAAGGCGGAAGGGCTGATCCTCACCCATCCGATCCGCTCGAATGTCGCGATCACCGTCTGGCGGCGAATCGCCTCCAGTCTCGGCCTGATCACCCGCGCGACGGAGCGCAAGCTGGTTCATCCGCTGGTCGACAAGCTCGAGGTGAAGACGCCGTCGATCGAGCAGGCCGTCGGCAAGCTCTCGGGCGGCAACCAGCAAAAGGTTTCCATCGCCAAATGGCTGGCGGCCGGCGTCGAGATCCTGATCATCGACGAGCCGACGGTCGGCATCGACATCAAGACCAAGACCGCGATCCACGAGTTGATCGGCGAGATCACCCGCGAGGGGCTTTCCGTGCTGCTGATCTCCAGCGACATGCCGGAGATGATCACGCTGGCCGATCGCATCCTGGTGATGCGCGATTTCGCCATCGCCGGCACGATCGAAAACTCGCGCCGCTACGAGCCAATGAGCCGCGAAATCATGGCGCTGATCCACGCCGGCAGCGCCGAGGCGCACCAGGCAAGCCCGGCGCCCGAGGCGGCGCGTGTCTGACCGGCGGCAAGGCGGCCGCGCCGGACGATCGCCCGTGCCGGCCCACGCCGCCGCGTCGCAGGACGGGCCGGGAGGGCGCGCCCATGTCGGCGATGGCTGAACCGGAAGACATGGAGCTGCCGCTCTACGAGGTGATCTACCGCGTGCTGCGGCGGCACATCGTCGAGGCGCGGCTGCCGCGCGGCCTGGTCATCGGCGAAACGGCGCTGGCGCGGGCCTTCCAGTCGAGCCGCATCCCGGCCGGCGCCGCGCTGCGCCGGCTGGAGGATGAGGGCCTGGTCGTCCGCTTCGGCGGGCGCGGGCTGATGATCGGCGAGGACGCCGGCGCGCCACCGCTGCGCCTCGACCTGATCGAGGCCGGGCTCACCCTGCCCGATGCGCGGATGATCGAGCCGCGCACGCGCAACCGTCGCGCCACCATCTATCCCGAGGTCGAGCACATCGTCGCCTGCTGCCTGCCCTATGGCCGCTTCCATCTGAACGAAAGCCTGCTCGCCGACCATTACGGCGTCAGCCGCACCGTGGCGCATGAGGTGCTGACCGGGCTCGATCGCGCCGGGCTGGTCACGCAGGACAAGAACCAGCGCTGGTATGCCGGGCCGCTGACGCCGGAATTGCTGCACGAGCATTTCGAGGTGCGCTGGCTGCTGGAGCCGATCGCGCTGGAGCAGGCTCTGCCGCATCTCGATCCGGCCGAGCTGCGCGCCCGGCACGAGCGGATCCGCCGCGTGCAGGCGGGCAGGCGCACCCCGGCCCGCCTGGAGCAGCTGGAAAACGACCTGCATGTCGAAACCGTTCTCCGCTGCGGCAACAGCCAGCTGCGCGACGCCATCCGCCGTAGCCAGCTGCCGCTGATCGCCATGCACGAGACGTTTCAGCGCCACCGCGACACCGACGAGATCGAGGTGATGCTGGGCGAGCATCTGGAGGTGTTCGAGCACCTTCTGGCCGGCCGGACGGCGGAGGCGCAACGGGCGCTGGAGCGGCACCTGCGCCGTTCGGTGATCTCCAACCGGGAGCGGCTGACCCAGCTCGACCGGCAGGGCCGCCGGCACCGCGTGCCGTTCCTGATCGCGGTCAGCTGACGCATTCCCCGCCGCCGTCACGGGAACCGGATCGGCGTTGACGTGTTTTCTTCCTGAGGAAGCGAAGGAGACATTTCATGTCGACGCCGTATGACAAGGACAAGGCCGGAGGCAACAGCAGCTTCGGCAACGAAAATCGTCCTTCCGACATCCAGGGCGACGACCCCGGCAAGCAGGCGGAGCCGCACGATCCGGCCAAGCCCGCGCGCACCGAAGGCGGCAAGGCCCCGCCGCTGGGCAGCCCGACCCAGGACCAGGACGGCTAGTCCCGAGATCCCCCATCATTTTCCGGCCGATGCTCCTGCCCGATGCATCGTCCGGGGCGACGGGCCCGAATGCCCCCGATTCCGGCCCGTCGCCAACTCTTCAGCGCCCAGCCCTACCCCGCTTTTCAGCGCCCAGCCCTACCCCGCTTTCGCCAGCCCGACCGCCTGCCATGCGGGTGCGGGCCATTTGCATTGGCACGGGCGCCACGGGACAATTTTTCTCCGAGCGAATTCCCCCGAAACCCATCGCTTCGATCGTGACGCCACCACGATCGTTCAGTAGCTTGATGGCCTACGAGAAATTCTCAGGAGGAAAAGAATGTATCTCGAAAAGCTCCGCCTCGACGGCAAGGTCGCGCTCGTCACCGGCGGTGGCCAGTCGATCGGCCTCGCCACCGTCGAAGCGCTGGCCGAAGCGGGGGCGACCGTCATCATCGCCGATCGCGACGAAGCCGTTGCCAAGGCCGGCCAGGCCAGCCTGAAGGCCAAGGGCTATGACGTCGAGGTCGTGGTGATGGACGTCACCGACTCCGCCCGCGTCAACCAGGTCGCCGACGACGTCGTCGCCAAGCGCGGCAAGATCGACATCCTGGTCAACAATGCCGGCATCGCCCGCAGCATGACACCGGCCGAAACGGTTACCGACGAACACTGGCTGAACGTCATCGACGTCAATCTGAACGGCACCTTCTGGTGCTGCCGCGCCTTCGGCAACTACATGCTCAAGGCGAAGAGCGGCGCGATCGTCAATATCGGCTCGATGTCCGGCTTCATCGTCAACAAGCCGCAGGAGCAGGCCTTCTACAATGCTTCCAAGGCGGGCGTGCACCACCTGACCAAGTCGCTGGCGGCCGAATGGGCCTCGCGCGGCGTCCGCGTCAATGCCGTGGCCCCGACCTATATCAACACGCCGCTGACCGCCTTCGTGAAGGACGATCCGGTGATGAACGAAGCCTGGATCGGCGGCACGCCGATGGGCCGCATGGGCGAGACCGACGAGATCGCCTCGGTGGTGCACTTCCTCGCCAGCGACGCGGCCAGCCTGATGACCGGGTCGATCGTCTCGGCCGATGGCGGCTATACCTGCTGGTAGTCAGGCAGCCCTGGCCATTTCGGCCACGCGCTTGAGATCCTCGAGAAAGCGCGCGTGCTCGCGCGCTTTCATCGCCTCGTCCGGCAGGCGCAGCAGATAGGACGGGTGGATCGTCGCCAGCAGCGCCGTTCCCGCCTCGGTCTGCAGCCTCTGCTCGCGCGCCGAAGCCAGCGTCATCGTCTTGCCGGTCAAGCTTCGCACCGCGCTCAGGCCGAGCGCCACGACCAGGCGCGGCCGCAGGATCTGGAGCTCCTGCGCCACCCAGACATGGCAGGCGACGATCTCCGAAACATTCGGCTTCTGGTGCAGGCGGCGCTTGCCGCGCGGCACGAATTTGAAGTGCTTCACCGCATTGGTGACATAGACGCGGCCACGATCGATGCCGACGTCGCGAAGGGCCGCATCGAACACCTGGCCCGCCGGACCCACGAAGGGCTTCCCCGCCAGATCCTCCTGGTCGCCCGGCTGCTCGCCGACAAAGACGATCTCGGCATCCTCCGGCCCCTCGCCGAATACGGTCTGCGTCGCCGGCGCCCAGAGCGGGCAACGCCGGCAGCCTGCCGCCTCGGCCCGCAATGCCGCGATCGTGCCCGCCATTGCCGGCGCCTCGGTAACCTCCGCGGGCGTTGGCCGCGCGCGCTGCGGCCGGGGATTGGCCGGTGTCGTGGCGGACTGAACCATCTCGGCGCTCCTTCGCTCCGCCTGGTCGATCAGCGGTTTAATGAGCGACGCCTCGGGCAGGTTGCGCCAGTATTTCTGCGGCATCTCCGACATCATGGCCTGCACCTTGAGCCGGGCGGGATTGAAGATTGACGCATAATAGCGCCGCCAGAGATCCTCCAGCGCATCCTCGCCCGGTGCGGCCGAGCGGTCGACGCCCTCCGACAGGCGCAGGATCTCGCCGTCCCAATGCACGCTGCGCTCCGGCGTCAGGATCGACCAGCGCATCGAGGCAAAGCGGCGGGCGAAGAACGGCGCCGCCGCCTCGACGATATGATGCTCCGGCTCGAACCAGGCGATGAAGCACTCGCCCGCCTCCGTTTCGACAGCGCGGAAACGGACGAAGGCATGCATCTTGTGGATGTCCCGCCGCACCGATTTAGCGAAGCCGTTGAGCCGGACGACCAGCGGATCGACGCTGTCCTCCAGCGCGTCATGATTCGTCCTGAGCCGGCAAAGCATTGTGTAGAGCAAGGCGAACCGTTCGGGATCGCTGTGCAGGATCGCGGTCTCGGCGAGATCAAGAAAGGCGCGCGGCACGGCAAAGGCCGGCCCTTCCGGCGCAGGCGCCGCCGGCGTTTCCAACCCCGGCGCGCCGAACAGATCGCTGGACTCGCCGACGACGGTCCAGACCACGTCGGCGGGTTCGACGCCCTGCCGCGCCAGCCGGCGGGCAGCGTCGCGCCAGCCCTTGAAATCGGTGGGTCCCGCCAGCGCGATCCGGTGCATGGCTACGGCAGTCCTCCAGCCGTCCTGGACGATCCACCCGCTCGGCCATCATCCTGAGGCGCTTCGCGTGAGCGAAGCCTCGAAGGAGGATCCAGCGGGCACTCTAGACTTGTTGAAAGGCTCAAAATCCGGTGCCCCCACGACAATTCGCATCCGATGCTCGCTGGACCCTCCTTCGAGGCCCGGCTTTGCCGGGCACCTCAGGATGATGGTCATGCCGCCTGCTATCGCGAACGGCTCCCACCCAACGAGCTTCTAGAACGGCAGTTGCATCTGCGTCGGCTTGGGGCGCAGCAAGGCCGACAGCCGTTCCGAATCGAGCAGGCTGGAGGGCTTGTGGTCGCCGAGCACGACGAAGGGCATCAGCTTGGCGAGCGGCAGGCGCAACTGCACCAGATCGTCGCTGCGCAGCGTGCGGTGGCGGCGGGCCGAGATCAGCCGCTCGACAGTCTTCGATCCAAGCCCCGGCACGCGCAAAAGCTCTTCGCGCGGGGCGCGGTTGAGGTCGACGGGGAAGCGGTCACGGTTCGCCAGCGCCCAGGCGAGCTTCGGATCGATGTCGAGGTCGAGCATGCCGCCCTTGCCGCCGATCTCGGAGACCTCGAAGCCATAGAAGCGCAGCAGCCAGTCGGCCTGGTAAAGCCGGTGCTCGCGCATCAAGGGCGGTGCCTTGGGCGGCAGCTTCAGGCTCGAATCCGGGATCGGGCTGAAGGCGGAGTAATAAACCCGCTTCAACCGGTACGAGCCATAGAGGTTGGCGGAGAGATCGAGGATCGAGCGGTCGGTCGAATCATCGGCGCCGATGATCATCTGCGTGCTCTGGCCGGCCGGGGCAAAACGCCGGGCGTGCTTCAGGTGCTTCTCCGACTTCGCCTCATCGAGCTTCAGCCGCAGCCGGCCCATGGTGCGGCGGATCGAGGGGATGCTCTTTTCCGGCGCCAGCGCAGTCAGCGCTTTCTCGGTCGGCAGTTCGACATTGATCGACAGGCGGTCGGCATAGAGCCCCGCCTCGGTGATCAGCGCCTCGCTCGCCTCGGGGATCGTCTTCAGGTGGATATAGCCATGAAAGCCATGATCGAGCCGCAGCGACTTCGCCACCGCCACCACCTGCTCCATCGTGTAATCGGGATTGCGGATGATGCCGGAGGAAAGGAACAGGCCCTCGATATAGTTGCGGCGGTAGAAATCGAGCGTCAGCTTGACGATTTCGGCCACGGTGAAGCGGGCGCGCGGCACGTTGGACGAGGCGCGGTTGACGCAATAGAGGCAATCGAAATTGCAGGCATTGGTCAGGAGCACCTTCAGCAGCGAGATGCAGCGGCCGTCCGGCGCATAGGAATGGCAGATGCCCATGCCCTCGGTCGAGCCGAGGCCCTTGCCGGCCGGGGCGTGCTTTTTGTCGGTGCCGCTCGAAGCGCAGGAAGCGTCATATTTGGCGGCATCCGCCAGGATCCCGAGCTTCTCCAGCATGTCCATCGTGGCCCGTCCTCATCCTGTTCACGATATGTTCTAGGGCGCTGACGGACGGGCGGCAAGGGGCGGCAGGTTGCAAAGCGTCGCGGTTCAGGGGCGCAGCGGCGGATCGCTCTCGCCCGGCACGAGTTCCATCGGCCAGATCTTCTGCACGGTGCCGAGCGGATAGAGGTCCTTGTAGGCCGGCATGGTGGCGAGCAGCGATTGGGCCAGCTCGACGCCGACATCGTGCAGCGAGAGCCGGTAGCAGGTCAGCGCCGGCGACAGGAATCGCGCCTGCGGGCTCTGCCGAAAGCCGATGATCGCCATGTCGCGTCCGGGCGTCAGCCCAGCCTCGTGCAGGCGGCGGTAGAAGCCGATCGCCAGGCTCTCATTGACCAGCACGACGGCGGTCGGCCGGTTTGGCAGCGCCAGCAGCTTCTCGCAAGTCTGATAGCCGCCCAGTTCGGTGATATCGCTGCGCAAGACGATGTCGGGATCAAAGGCGATGCCGTGTTCGGCCAGAGCCGCGCGGTAGGCATCCTCGAAGACATAGCTCAGATTGATGCCGCGCGTGGTGTTGGCGAGCGCGATGCGGGTATGGCCGCGCGCGACCAACCGCGCCACGGACTGCGCCGCCACGCCCTCGAAATCCATGTCGATCCAGGAATGCTCGCCGCCGGAAAGGCTGCGGCCGAGCGTCACGAACGGGATGCCGCGCTCGATCAGATAATCGATGCGCGGGTCCTGGCGCTGGGTGGCCGAGATGATCAGCCCGTCGGCGAACTGGCGCGAGACGACGCGGCGGACATGGTCGAATGGATCGTCATCGGACGAGCAGAGCAGCACGACGAGATCGAGCTTGTGGCGGGCGAACACCGTCTGCACGCCGTCGAACACGGTCATGAAGAAGGTGTCGCCCTGCGACTTGGTCTCGACATTGGTTTCGATGGTGAAGCCGATGACGTTGGTCGCGCCCTGGCGCAGGCTGCGGCCGGACTGGTTGGCGACATAGCCCATCGCCTTGGCGGCGGCGAGCACGCGCTTGCGCGTATCGGGATTGACGTCGGCGCGCCCGTTCAGCGCCCGCGACACGGTGCCGATCGAGATATTCAGATGCTGCGCCAGATCCTTGATGCTCAAGGGTACGTCTCCTCCCCTTCCGGGCCGTTCCGCGAGGCGATCGCCTTGCGTACATCATTTTCGGTGGATCGTGCACCCGCTCCTTGCGGGGTTACCGCGCGTTGCCTGAACCCTCGCACTTGACAAGCGTACCTCAATTTGGTGTTGTCGTAAACGTTTACGGCCTTATTGCACCGCACCGTAAACGTTTGCGGTGCGATGTTTGAGGAACTGGCCGTGGGAGGAAGTCCGGAATGCAACGTGCCGTTTTGATCGGTTGCGGAGCGATGAGCCGCGCCTGGCTCGCCGCCGCCAAGACCATCCCCGATCTGGAGATCGTGGGGTTGGCCGACATCAACCCCGATGCGGCGCGAGCCCGCGCGGCGGAATTCGAGCTGGGCGACATCGTCATCGCCACCAGCATCGAGGAACTAATCGCCGAGGCGAAGCCCGATGTCGTCTTCGACGTCGTTATCCCGGCCGCCCGCCATCACATCGTTTCGACGGCGCTGGCCGCCGGCTGCCATGTCCTCTCCGAGAAGCCGATGGCCGAGACCCTCGACCAGGCGCGCGACCTGATCGCCCGCGCCAAAGAGGCCGGCAAGCTGCATGTCGTCGTGCAGAACCGCCGCTATCTCGAAGGCGTGCGCCGCATCCGCCGCGCCATCGACCAGGGCGCGATCGGTGACGTCACCTCGATTCATTGCGATTTCTTCCTCGCGCCGCATTTCGGCGGCTTCCGCGAGCAGATGGACCATGTGCTGCTGCTCGACATGGCGATCCACACCTTCGACGCCGCCCGCTTCATGTCGGGCAACGTGCCGGAAGCGGTCTATTGCCGCGAATGGAACCCCAGCAACTCCTGGTACCGCCAAGGCTCCTCCGCCGCCGCGATCTTCGAGTTCGGCGAGGGCGTGATCTTCAATTATCGCGGCAGCTGGTGCGCCGACGGGCTGATGACGAGCTGGGAAATCCGCCTGGCGCATCGTCGGCACCAAGGGGACGCTCGTTTGGGACGGGCACCAGGACATTCGCGCCGAGATCGCAGGAAAAGCGATCGACGGTCTCTTCTCCGAGGTGGTTGCCAGCGAGATCCCTCCACTCGCCGAATCCGACCGGACCGGCGGCCACCTCGGGGTCCTGCAGGATTTCATCGCCGCCACGCGCGGCGGGCCGGAGCCGGAAACGGTCGGCCACCAGAACATCAACAGCCTCGCCATGGTCTTCGGCGCGATCGAAAGCGCCGAGACCGGACGCCGCGTCGAAATCACGATCTGAACCTTTGCTGGCCGCGTCCCCGCGACGTCGGCCGAAACGCTCCAGGGAATTGATGCCTTGACCAATCCGCTTCTCGACATCCGCATCGGCACGATGATCAAGGGGAACCTCCCCGACCCGGCCGCCTACGTCCGGCAGATCCTGCCGCTCGGCTTTGAATCGATCGAGCCGTTCTTCTGGCAGACCATTGGCGGCAAGGACATCCCGAAGCTCGCCGCCGAGCTCAAGGAAGCGATCGGCGACGCCGACGTGAAGATCGACACGCTCGGCATGTTCGGCAATCCGCTCGAGACCACGGACATCGACCAGCAGACGCTGGAAGGCTGGAAGACGCTGATCGACAACGCGCATCTGTTCGGCGCCAAGACGATCGCCGGCTTCACCGGCCGTATCCGCGGCAAGTCGATCGAGGAAAGCCTGCCGCGCTACAAGGAAGTCTGGAGCGAGCTTGCCAAGCGCGCCGCCGACAAGGGCGTGCGTCTCGCCTTCGAGAATTGCGCCATGGACGGCAACTGGGCGAGCGGCGACTGGAACATCGCCCACAATCCGGACGCCTGGGAGCTGATCTTCAACGAGACGCCGGACGACAATATCGGCCTCGAATGGGAGCCGTGCCATCAGATGGTCTATCTGATCGACCCGATCCCGCAGATCCGCAAATGGGCGCCGAAGATTTTCCACGTCCATGGCAAGGACGCGACGATCCGTTGGGACGTCATCCGCGAGAACGGCATCTTCGGAAAGTATCCCTTCGTGCAGATGCGCTCGCCGGGCTTCGGCGACAGCGACTGGACCCGCGTCATCAGCGAGCTGCGCCTCGCGGGCTACAAGGGCTGCATCGATATCGAAGGCTGGCATGACCCGGTCTATCGCAACGAGCTCGAGATCACCGGACAGGTCAAGTCATTGAATTACCTGAAGGAAGCCCGTGGCGGGATGTCCTTCATCGCCAACCCGGCCTGATCGCCGGCGCCGACGACCAACCCGCCGGCTTGCCGGCGGGGACTGCAGGGGCCGTGCCCCGCCACGCGGAGGAGCGTGGGTTTGATTGCTCGCCACCAAGGAGGAAACCGATGGCGAATTTCACCAAGACCCTGTTGCTGGGCGCCGCTGGCGTTCTGGCCATGACCGCCGCTGCAACGGCGGAGCCCGTCGAACTGAACGTCTGGACGATCGATCGCCAGGCGGATCCGGGCTATAATTACGTCATGGCGGATGAGTTCATGAAGCTCCATCCGGACATCAAGATCAACATCAAGCGCGTCGAGTTCGCCGATTGGGCGAATGATGTCATGCGCGCGGTCGCGACCGGCACGACCCCGGACGTCGCCTATGTCGACAATCCCAACACGCCGTTCCTGTCGGCCAAGGGCGCGCTGCTCGACCTGACCCCCTACATTGCCGATTCCAAGATCGTCGACACCTCGAAGATCTTCCCGGGCCCGCTCTCTTCCGTCACCTGGGACGGCAAGATCTACGGCCTGCCGCGCGGCTCCAACACCATCGCGCTCTACTACAACGCCGACATGTTCAAGGCCGCCGGCCTCGATCCGGACAAGCCGCCGCAGACCTGGGAAGAGCTGTACGAGACAGCCAAGAAGCTGACCGACCCGGCCAAGAACGTCTACGGTCTCGCCTTCTCGGCCAATTCGAACGAGGAAGGCACCTTCCAGTTCCTGCCCTGGGCGCAGTCGACCGGCGCCGATTTCGATCACATCGCCGATGACGGCGCCGTCCGCGCGCTGGAGATGTGGCAGAAGATCATCGACGAGAAGCTGGCCTCGCCCGATACGCTGATCCGCGGCCAGTACGACTCGATGGCTTCGTTCAACGCGCAGAACGCCGCCATGGGCATTTCCGGCCCGTGGGAGCTGCCGCGCATGGCGAAGGACGTCAAGTTCGACGTCCGCGTCGCGCTGCTGCCGACCGAGAAGGTTGGCGACACGCGCGCCTCGGCGCTGGGCGAAGGCAACAATGTGATCTTCGCCAAGTCGAAGCATCCCAAGGAAGCCTTCCTCTATCTCGAATACATGTACTCGCAGATGCCGCGCGTCTGGAACGAGTTCGGCTTCATTCCGTCCTACCCGGTCGAGGCCAAGGACCCGAAGTGGGCGCCCCAATACAAGGTGTTCGAGGAATCGATGAAGTATGCCCGCGTCCGCGGACCGTCGCCGGATTGGGCGAAGATCTCCAAGGCGATCTCGACCGCGATCCAGCAGGCGCTGACGCACCAGGCTGACGCCAAGACCGCGCTGACCACGGCGCAGACGACGATCGACGGCATCGTCAAGAAGTAAGCGCCCTCCCAAGCGCACCGCCGGCACGCTGCCTTCCCTCGGGCGGCGTGCCGCCCCCCTTTCCGCCGTACCTGGCCGCGCCTGCGCCGCCGGACGAACGGCACCCCATCATCGGCAGTTTTGCGAACGCGCGCCCCCGGCCCGTTCCGGATCCTGGAGATAGCCAATGTCGGCGCTTCTGCGCAGCCTACGCGATGGACGCGGTTTCGACGTGGCGCTGGCCGCCCTGGCGCTCGCCTACCTGCTCGTCTTCTCGGCCTTCCCGCTCGTCTACAACGTCGCCATGTCCTTCCAGGAAGTGGACATGTTCTCGCTCGGCGACCTGATCCGGCCCTTCGTGGGCCTCGCCAATTACCGGGCGTTGTTCGCGGCGCCGGAATTCTGGTCGATCATGGGCAATACGGCGCTGTTCGTCAGCCTGAGCATCGTGTTCCAGCTCGCCATCGGCTTCGGCCTGGCGCTGTTCTTCCAGCAGGATTTCATCGGCGCCACCTATCTGCGCGGCCTGTTCCTGGCAGCCTGGATCATCCCGGCGCTGGTCGCCGGCGCGATCTGGAAATGGATCTTCGCCGGCGATTTCGGCGTGCTCAACTACATGCTGATGTCGACCGGCATCGTCAACGACAAGATCTTCTGGCTGTCGACGCCGGCGATCTCGCTCTATTCCGTCATCATCGCCAATATCTGGCTCGGCATCCCGTTCAACATGATCCTGCTCTCGGTCGGCCTTGCCGGCATTCCGAAGGACATGTACGAGGCCGCCGCCCTCGACGGCGCCGGGCCCTGGGGCCGGTTCTGGCACATGACGCTGCCGATGATGCGCTCGACGATCGGCGCGGTGACCTGTCTCGGCATCATCTTCACGCTGCAGCAGTTCGACCTGTTCGCCTCGCTGACGCAGGGCGGCCCGGCCAACTCCTCCAACGTCGCACAATACTGGTCCTGGCAGCTCTCGTTCCAGAACTACGACATCGCCACCGGCAGCGCCGTCTCGGTGCTGATGCTCGGCTTCGTCATCGTCGTCGCGCTGCTGTACGTGCGCTCGACGCGCCAAGAACACCGGGCCTGAGGAGCGCGACCCATGAAACGCTATGTCCTGCTGGTCGTCGCCATCGGCTTCCTCGCGATCTACCTGTTCCCGCTCTACTGGATGTATCTGACGGCCTTCAAGCCGTCGTCGGAGACCTTCACCTATCCGCCGAGCTTCTGGCCGGCCGACCCGCAGTTCAACTTCGTGCGGGTGTTCATCGACAAGAAGATGGACGTCTATCTGTGGAACTCGCTGGTGGTCGCCATCGGCACCACAGTGATCGCCGCCCTGATCGGCACGGGCTGCGCCTATGCGCTGGCCCGCGTCCGCAGCGTCTGGATGGACCTCGTCCTGTTCCTGATCCTGATGATGCAGGTGCTGCCGCCCTCGCTGATGGCGACGCCGATCTTCGTGCTGTTCAACCAGATCGGCCTGATCGCCACGCCGCGCTTCGCCGTGGTGCTGGCGCAGACCGCCAAGGTGCTGCCGCTCTACATCGTGCTCTGCCGCACCTCCTTCATGCAGATCCCGAAGGAACTGGAGGAGGCGGCCCGCGTCGACGGTGCCTCGCGCATCGTCGCCTTCTTCCGCATCATCGTGCCGCTGGCGCGCAACGGCATCCTCGTCACCTCGGTGCTGATCTTCCTGCAGTCCTTCGGCGAATATGTCTATTCGCGCACGCTGATCTCGCAGGAGGACCTGCAGACGGCGACGGTGGGGCTGATGAACTTCATGGGCCCGAACACCACCGACTGGAACGGCATCATGACCTATGCGGTGATCTATGTGACGCCGATCGTCATCGTGTTCATGCTGCTGCAGCGCAAGATCGTCAGCGGGTTGACCGCCGGCGCGCTGAAATAGAGGCGAAAACGAAAGGGCCCCGCTTCGGCGGGGCTTTTTTGTTTGGTCTGCCATGCACGGCCCGCTGCGTGCCCCCCCGACCATCATCCTGAGGAGCCCGGCGCAGCCGGGCCTCGAAGGAGGGTCCAGGGAACTGGTCTTGCCGGATCCGGACCGGACTGCAAGCAGCAGTGCTCCGCTGGAACCTCCTTCGAGGCTTCGCTGCGCGAAGCACCTCAGGATGATGGCGGAGCGGGTTTATCTGCCCGGAAGACTTCGCGGCCCCCTACTTCACCTCCGCCACCGACCCCTTGGCGACCCAGCCATCCACCGTCGCCGTGTTAAAGCCGAACTCGCCCAGAATCTCGCGGGAATGCTCGCCGATGCGAGGCGCCGGGCGATCGATTTCGGACGGCGTCTTCGACATCTTCACCGCCGGGGCCACGACCTTGACCGTGCCGGCGGTCGGGTGCTCGTAGCTGGTGATCGCGCCGATATGCTTGACCTGCGGGTCCTGTTCGGCTTGCAGATGCGTCTTGACCTCGCCGCACCAGATGTCGACGGCGAGCAGCGCCTGCATCAGCTCGGCGGTGGTCCAGCCCTTGGTCAGCGCCGCGAGCTTTTCCCAGATCTCGTCGCGCTTGTCGAAAAGGTCCTTCGGGTTGTCATAGACCAGCAGGCTGTCGTCGCCGAGCACGCCAACGAAGCGCTTGAACGGGCTCATCGCCACCGTGACCCAACCGTCGAACGTCGGATAGACGCCGAAGGGCGCATCCATGCCGGGGTGGCCGATGCCGGAATTGGGGCGGACGAAGTCCTGCTGGAAATTCATCGCCATTAGCATTTCCTGGCCCTGATGCGCCAGCATGGCCGAGAGCAGGTCGACCTTGATCTCCTGTCCCTCGCCGGAGCGCTCGCGCCAGTAGAGCGCGGAGAGAATGCCATAGACCATGTTCATGGCGCCGATCTGGTCGGAAAAGCCGGAGCCGACCGGAACCGGCGGGCCGTCGCCGCGGCCGGTCGCCGCCATGATGCCGGTCAGGCCCTGGATCAGCATGTCCTGCCCCGGGCGCGCCAGATACGGCCCGCTGTCACCATAGCCGGAGCCCGAGCAATAGATGATGCGCGGATTGACCTTGGCGAAGTCGGCATAGCCGAAGCCGAGGCGCTCCAGCACGCCGGGACGGAAATTCTGCACCACGACATCGGCCGTCTCGGCGATTCTGTAGAGGATCTCCTTCGCTTCCGGCGCCTTCAGGTCCAAAGCCAGCGACCGCTTGTTGCGGTTCCAGGCGAGGAAGTTCGGGCTCTCCGTGCCACCGACCCAGCGATTGTTGAAGGTCAGCGTGCGGAACAGGTCGCCCTGACCCGGCCGCTCGACCTTGATGACATTGGCGCCCATATCGGCGAGCAGCTGGGTGGCGAAGGGGCCCTGCAGGAGATGGCTCAGATCGAGGACGGTGACGTCCTGGAGGGCCTTGGCGGCGGTCATGGTCGAATCCTCACTCGTCGTTTGGCCGGCCGCATCGGCGGCAGGCCCTGGCTGGTCAGCCGGGTTCGCCCCGGGCCTGCCGCCAGAGCGGCGTCCCGAAGGTGTCGGTATCGATCTTCGTCACGTGCCAGCGGCCGAGATTGGCCGTGAACAGGGCCGCGCCGTCGAAGGCGATGTTGGTCGGATGGGCGAGGACATGCGCGGTCGCATCCTCGATGTAGATCTCGGACGGCCCACCGCCGGCCGGGATGCGCAGCACGCGCGACGGCTCGTAGCAACCGACGAACAGTGCCCCGGAATCATCGAAGGCGAGCCCGTCCGGCAGGCCCGGCAGATCGTCCGACCAGGTGGTCGCCTCCCCTGCCGAACCATCGGCCGCAATCGCGATCCGCGTGATCCGACGGGCGAAGGTCTCGCAGAGCAAAAGCGCGTCGCCCTCGGGCGCGAGCGCCATGCCGTTGGCATGGTCGAACGGGCCGCCATGCCAGACATCGCCCGCGCCGGTTTCGAGGTCATACGACCAGATCGACGGACCGGGATCGCCCGGGGCGCGGGTGTCCGAAACGTAGAGCCGGCCGCGCACGCGATCGACCACCGCGTAGTTCGGCACCTCGATGCCCGGCGCGGTGAAGCGCCTTAACGAACGGTCGGCGAGGTTGAGACGGAACACCGCCCTGTGCCGCGAGTCGCAGGCAAACAGCGCCCGGTCGCCGTCAAAGGCGAGGCCGAGCAGGAAGCCGCCCGTCGAGGCGACCTCCCCGATGGCAGAGCCATCCGGCGCGATGCGCAGGATCTGGCCATTCTCGCTGCCGGCCCAGACCCAGCCGTCCGGACCCACCGCGACGCCCTCGGGATGTTGCAGGCGCGGGGAGGAGAAGATGCCGTCGAACAGGACGGTGGCGCGCTCGGCCGGCAAAATCGTATTCCCGCCGGTCGAAAAGCCGTGATGGATCCCCGCGCCGGCCATCATGCGCCCCGCATCAGGAACTGCGCGTCATAGGGCACGGACGCCGTGCCGCCGGCCTCGTCGGTCAGCACCAGTTCGGACGCCCCGGCCTCGACCGAGGCCACGCGCGTCCAGCCCTCGGGCAGCGCGACGCCGCCGATGACATTGCGCACTTCCACCTCGCCGGCCGGATCGAGCGTCAGCGCCGTCGGGATGCCAGCCTCCGACCACGGGTTCGGCGCGATCGAGGCCTTGTGGCCATAGCCGGCATAGGTGCGGCCTTCCTCCAGGCCGAGCACGCCGATGTGGCGGCCATTCCAGGGCGCATAGTCCCGGCCGCCATTCGAGAACCACATCATGGTGATGGGGAAATCGGCCGGGTTCTTCAGCGACACGAAGATGTCGTGCTTGTCCGGGCGGATGGCGGCGGCCCAGCCGAGTACATTCTTCGAATCCTCGATCAGGGCGACGAAATCCTCCTGACGCGAGCCGATCGGATAGGTGGTGAGGTCGGCCGTGCCGCCATCCGCGCGCGGGGCCTTGGTCAGGTCCTCGAAGCGCGACGGATAGGCCAGGACCGAGCGGCCGCGCGCCGGATCCGGCTCCAGCCCGGTATCGGGCGTCATGCCGAACCGCTTG
This sequence comes from Kaistia sp. UC242_56, assembly GCF_044452255.1. Taxonomy (NCBI): domain Bacteria; kingdom Pseudomonadati; phylum Pseudomonadota; class Alphaproteobacteria; order Hyphomicrobiales; family Kaistiaceae; genus Kaistia; species Kaistia sp. UC242_56. The sequence goes on along the minus strand of NZ_JBIOAN010000002.1, from coordinate 502,899 downwards.
GGCGAGAAGGAGACCCGCCCGCCGGCGTCGAAGCGCGTCATGGCGTGGTTGCCGACCGGCACCGCACCCTCGCCACCGACGAAGATGTGGCGCTCATAGAGAAAGGGATGGCCGTCGAGTAGCGTAAATTCCTTGATGACCGTCGCGCCCAGCACCCGCTTTTCCAGCTCATAGCGCGCCGTCTGGCCGCCCTTGGGATGCGCCTCGACGCTGACCAGCTTCCAGGTCGAATTAGCCGGCCAGCCATGCGGCGGCGCTTGCTCGAAATCGGCGGCCGAGAAAGGCGCGCAGAAGAAATCGCCGGACAGGAAGCGCAGATTGGCGTCGAGGCTCTCGTCCTCATAGATCGCCTTGTCGTCGACCCAGGGGGCGGTGTGCAGCGGCTCGATCGTGCGGCCGTCCTGCTCGGTCGCGAAGACGCGGACATGGCCGCCACGCAGGTCGAGCGTCGCCTTGACGCCCCTGGCCTCGATCGTATGAAAATCGGTTGCGTTCATTCCGCTTCCTTCCGGTGATGGTTGCCGCGCGTCATTCGCCCCTGACGACGAGGCCGCCATCGACGCGCAGGATCTCTCCCGTGATGAAGGAAGCCCGATCGCTGGCCAGGAACAAGACCGCTTCGCCAACTTCCGGCGCTTCTCCAAAGCGGCCGAGCGGATGGGCGTTGTTCCAGCTCGAAATCAACCCCTCCGGATCGGGATGGGTGGCGAAGATCTTCTCGTTCAGCGGCGTCATGATCGTGCCGGGCGCGACCGCGTTGACGCGGATGCCATGCGGGGCGAGGTCGATCGCCGCCTGCTGGGTCAGCGCGTTGATGCCGCCCTTGGCCGCCGCATAGGCCGCCCAGCCCTTGAAGCCTGCCAGCGACTGCACCGACGACATGTTGACGACGGCGCCCTTGCCGCGCTTGCGCATTTCCGGGACGCAGACGCGCATGCCGCGCCAGACGCTGGAGAGGTTGGTGGTGATGACCGTGTTCCAGCTGTCCTCGTCGATCTCGTCGACGACGCCGCCGATCGCGCGGGCCGCATTGTTGACGAGGATGTCGATGCCGCCAAAGGCCTGCACGGCCGCCGCCGCCATCGCCTCCATGTCGGCCATGGCGGAGACGTCGGTGCGCACGAAGATTGCCTCGGCGCCGGTGCCGCGCAGGCCCGCCGCGGTCGCGGCCCCCGCATCTTCATCGATGTCGGCGACGACGATCGCCGCGCCTTCGCGCGCCAGCGCTTCGGCCGAGGCGCGGCCAATGCCCATGGCAGCGCCGGTGACGACGGCAACCCGTCCCAAAAGTTCGCTTCCACGCATCGTCATATTCCCTTGAAGACCGGATCACGTTTGTCGAGGAAAGCGTCGATGCCCTCCTGGCCGTCCGCCGTGCCGTAAAGGCGGAACAGAACTTCCTGCTCGAAGCCCTGCGCCACCGGCAGCGCCGCATCGGGCCCCTGCCGGATCAACCGCTTCATCTCCGCCTGCGCCAGCGGCGCGACCTTGAGCATGGCGCGGGCGCGGCTGAGCGCGGTATCCACCAGCGCCTCGTCGGCGACGCATTCGGCCGCGAGGCCGAGCTGGTACGCCCGCTCGCCGGTGATGCGGCGGGCGGCGAGCATCATGTCGGAGGCGACGATGCGGCCGACCGCGCGGGTCAAGCGCTGCGTGCCGCCGCCGCCGGGCGACAGGCCGAGCAGGCCCTCGGGCAGGCCGAGCCGGGCGCTGGTGGCGCAGAGGATGACGTCGCAGCAAAGCGCGATTTCAAAACCGCCGCCCAGCGCATAGCCACGGATCGCCGCGATGGTCGGTTTCGGCAAGGCTTCCAGCTTGTCGAAGACGCGCCGGCTTTCCAGCTGGTAGGCGATGAATTCGCCCTTGCGGTTGCCGCGATATTCGGCGATGTCGGCGCCGGCGACGAAGGCCTTTTCGCCCGCGCCAGCGAGGATAATGACGCGCACGGCGGGATCGGCGGCGAGGCTGTCGAGATGCGCCTCGAACTCACGCATCAGCGGCGTCGACAGCGCGTTCAGCTTGTCGGGCCGGTTGAAGGTAAGCCGGGCGATGCCGGGCTCGATGGCTTCGCTGAGAACGAGTGAACAGGTCATCGATCAGCCTTTCACGGCGCCGGCGGTGAGGCCGGCCACGAACTGGCGTTGCAGCAGGAAGAAGATCGCGATCACCGGCATGGAGATCAGCACCGAGCTTGCCATCAGCTCGCCATAGCGGATGCCGTACTGGCCGATGAAATCATTCATGCCGACGGGAAGCGTGCGCATGTCCTTGGTGGAGGTGAAGGAGAGCGCGAACAGGAACTCCTGCCAGGTGACGATCAGCACGAAGACGGCGGTAGCGACGATGCCCGGCTTGCAGAGCGGCAGGATGATTAGGAAGAAGATCTTGAACGGGCCAGCGCCATCGATCGCCGCCGCCTCCTCCAGCGCCACCGGCAGGCGCGAGAGAAAGCCGCGCAGCATCCAGATCGCCACGGGCAGCGTCACCGTCACATAAGCGAGGATCAGCGAGGCATAGGTGTTCAGCAGGTTCGCCGCCTTCATCATCTTGTAGATCGGGATGATGATGGCGCTGGCCGGGAACATCTGCGCCACGATGACGAGCAGCATCAGCACCGAAATGGCGCGCATCTGCGTGCGGGTGAAGGAATAGGCGGCGAACAGCGCCAGCGTCACGGTGATCACCACGGTCGACAGCGAGACCACGACCGAGTTGAAGAAATAGGTGCGGAATTCGGGCCGGAACGCCGTGACGTAGTTCTCCAGCGTCGGGTTCTGCGGCCAGAGCCGGGCCGGAATGGCGAAGGGCTCGGAAGCCGGCTTCAGCGACACCGACACCATCCAGAAGAAGGGCAGCAGGATCACCACGCAGAGGCCGAACTGCAACAGCATCAGGCCGGCGCGGGAAGTCTTGGAAGGAGCGACGCTCATGATGCAGCCTTTCGGCCAGAACCCTGGGCCAGGAAATAGAGCGTGATCAGGAGGGCGAGGATCACGATCGAGACGACGCCATAGCCGGCCGCCTCGCCGAAGCGGAACTGGCCGAAGCCGAGCTCGTAGATCTTGGTCGGGAAGATATGCGTCGCGTTCTGCGGCCCGCCGCGCGTCAGCACCCAGATCATGTCGAAATAGTTGAAGGTCAGGATGGTGGTCAGGATGAAGTTGATGACGATCACCTCCTTCATCGACGGCAGCACGATGTGCCAGAGCCGGCGGACCGCGCCGGCGCCATCGATGCGCGCCGCCTCCATCTGCTCTTCCTCGACGTTCTGCAGCGCCGCCAGATAGACGATGGTGCAGAAGGGAAAGCCCTTCCAGACGGCGGCGATCACCGCGGCGGCCATGGCGGTCGACGAGTCCGCCAGCCAGGCGAGGCCCTGATCGCCGAAGCCGGCGCTGATCAGGAACGAATTGATGAGGCCGAGCTGCGGGTCGTACATGAAGCGCCACAGGATGGCGGCGACGACGCCGGGCAGCACCCAGGGCAGCAGGATCAGCGAGCGCATCATGCCCTGGCCGGGCAGCTTCTGGTTGAGCAGCAGCGCGCTCAGGAAGCCGAAGACGTTCTGAAGCGCCACGACGGCCAGCGTCCAGACGCAGGAATTCCACACGATCTGGCCGAAATCGGCGCTGCCGAAGATCTTCTGGTAGACGGCGAGGCCGACGAATTTCGGCGTCGGGTTGATGAACGAGGTCGAGTAGAGGCTCTCGATGACCGTGCCGATCATCGGGTAATACATCATGACCGCGACCAGCAGGACGGCGGGCGTCACGAAGATCCAGGTGAGCCAGCGATCGCGTTTCAGCATGGTTTTTCTTTTCGGTATAGGCGTGCCGGACGCAGGTGTGGCTTCATCCCGGGCTTGACCCGGGATCCATTCAGCCTGAGGCGTCTCAGGCCTTGATGGATCCCCGCTTTCGCGGGGATGACGGAGAGGGTAGCGGCCGGGCAGCGCTTTCTAGACGCGCGCCCGGCGACAGGTCTTAGTTCAGGCCGTCAATGGCGGCGCAGGCCTTGGCGGCGGCTTCCTTGGCGTTGGCGCCGGAATAGACGTCCTGCGCCAGCGTCACCTGGATGTCGGATACTTCCAGGTAGCGGGCCGAGAGCGGGCGCGGCTGGGCGTTCTGCAGGTGCGTCATGATCTTGTCGGCGCCCTTGCGGTTGGCGTCGAGGAAGGTCTTGGCCGCCTTGACGTTGGCCGGCACCAGGTCGACGACGGCGCCATTGACGTCTTCGCGCGTCAGGAACTGGATGAACTTCCAGGCCGCGTCCTGGTGCGGCGACGACTTGTAGACGACGAGGTTCCAGCCGCCATAGGTACCGACCGGGGTCTTGCCCGCCGGCGCGGTGCCATTCTCGAAGTCCCAGTCGATCTTCGACTTCTGCAGCGTCGGCTGCTCCAGCGCCGGCCAGAACTCGACGGCGAGCGAGCCGTTCAGGAACAGTTCGCGCATGTCGCCCGACGAGGCATTGAGGATGCCCTTCGGCGCGAACGGCACCAGTGTCTGCAGATATTCGAGCGCGCCGACCGCCTCGGGGCTGGTCAGGGCGCACTTGCCGTTTTCGTCCAGCACCTTGCCGCCATTCGAGAAGATGAAGCTGTCGAGCACGGCGACGGTATCTTCGCCCTTATGGCCGAACAGGCCGACGCCATACTTGCCCTTGGCCGGATCGGTCAGCTTTTCCGCCGCCGCCTTCAGCCCCTCAAAGGTCGAGATCGAGGCCGGGTCGATGCCGGCTTCCTTGAACAGCGCCTTGTTCAGGAAGGAGAACTGCCAGACGTCGACGTTGAACGGAATGCCGTAGAGCTTGCCGTTATAGTTGGCCGAATCCCAGGCGCCCTTGAAGAAGCCCTCGGACGAGATGCCGGCCGCCTTGGCCTGCGCGTCGAGATCGGCGATCGCGCCGGCCTCGGCGAAGGCGCCCTGCCAGATCTGGTCGACGGTCGAGACGTCGGGCGCGTTGCCGCCCTGCACGGCGGTCAGCAGGCGCTGCTGGAATTCCGGATAGGGAATGGTCGTGACTTCGATCTTGATGCCGGGATTCTCGACCTCGAAGCGCTTGACCGCTTCCTGCTGGTACTGGCTCAGGCCGGATTCGGTCTGCTGGTTGTCCCAGAACTTCAGCGTGATGGTGTCCTGCGCGAAGGCGGCAGGCGTCAGGCCCGCGAACATCGTCGCGGCGAGAAGCAGTATCTTCATGGTATCCTCCCAGTTCTTCTTCAGTTTCTGCAAGCGTGCGGCCGTTCAGGCCTTCCGTCTGTCCGCCGGCCTGTGCGTCCGTGGCGCCGCCATCTCCTCCGGCTCCTCGTCGGCAAGCGTGATGCGCGTGCCCATCGAGGCAAAGGCGAGCCGATCCGCCGGCAGCGAGGCGGAATCCGTGATCAGGTCGTCGATCGCGCCGAGCGCCACGATGCGGTGGCTGGCCTCGACGCCGACCAGCGAATGGTCCGCCATGACGACGACCTCGCGCGAGGCGTCGACGAAGCGCTTGGCCGCCAGCGCCAGCCGCTCGTCCGTCGCCGAAGCGCCGAAATGCGGCGAGATGCCGTCGACCGAGAGAAAGGCGCGATCGACCCGCATGGTCTCGAACAGCGCACCCAGGCTGGGCCCGACCAGGCAGCGATCCTTCAGCTGGTATTCGCCGCTGGTCATGATCAGCTTCAGGCCCGGACGGCCGGAAAGCCGCTCCATGACGTCCACGGCGTTGGTGACGATGGTGATGCCTGTGCGGCCCATCAGTTCGTCGGCCAGCAGCGTCGAGAGGATGCCGCTGTTGATCAGGATGGTGTCGCCGTCGCGCACCAGCCGGGCGGCGCTCTTGGCGATCAGGCGGCGGATCGCGGCTATCTCGCGGGCAATGCCGGATTGCGGGGCGGCGATCTTCAGCTCGAAGCCGAGCGCCTCGGCCCGCTCGCGCATGGCGCGGGCCATGTTGCGATACCAGTCATGCGCGGGATAATGCGGCACGAAGCCGATGGCGCGGCGCGGCCCGACCGAACGCACGAAGGCCGGACGCTCGGCCGCGCCCAGGATCGACGCCTCGGCTTCCGGCGCCAGGCCCCAGCCTGCGCCGGATTTGCGATAATAGGGGTCGAGCGTGTCGGGCGTGACGACGACATGCGGCGTGCGGATCTCGTCCGGCATGGCGCTGCCATGCAGCGCGCTCGCCAGCGTCTCGACGGCGCGGATGCCGACAATTTCCGGGAACAGCGCGCAGGTCGCCTTGAGCTTGCCGCGCGAGGCCAGCGCATCGAACAGCGCCCCGCCCTCGCCGCCGACGGAAAAGGCGCTGACCTCGGCGACGCCGGCCCGGTCCGATGCCTCGATCGCCGCCAGCACCGAATGGTCGTTGACGCCGAAGATCACGTTGATATCCGGATAGGCGGCAAAGGCGTCGAGGCTGGCGCGCAAGGCGATGCGAAAGCTGCCCTGGCCGTCGACGCGCCATGGCCGCACGAGCCCACGAAACGTCTCGCCAAAGCCCTTGATGAAGCCGTCGCAGCGGGCGCGCGTGTTGGGCAGCGTCTCCAGCGAGACCAGCAGAACGCGGGCCTCGGCAACCGCGCCGGTCATCATGCGCCCGGCGGCGCGGCCCAGTTCGCGGCCGGCGGTGAAATTGTCGGGGCCGAGATAGACGCCGCCTTCCTGCGGCGAGGATTCGGCCAGGAACGGGATGCGGCGGCGCTTGGCCAGCATGCGCAGCGTATCCGCCCCGCGCCCGCCGATCGGCGGCAGCACGATGGCATCGACGCCCTCGATCTCGTCCTGCAGCGCGTTTTCACGCGGCGTCGGCGCCTCCGCGTCCTGCGGGGAGGTCGTCGGCAGCAACGCGCCGCCATGGGTGCGCTCGACGCGGCCCTCTTCCGCCAGCCGGACGATGTCGCGCCGGATCGTCACGCCGGACACCCGGCCAAGGCGCTGCGCGATTTCCAGCACGGAGACCTCCTCGCCCGCCTGGGCCAGAATGTCGAGAATGCGCTGTTCGCGTTGCGATTTGATCATCTTGATCACGATTCCTGCTCTGCCGGTCATTATTCAGACGGGCATTTTGCACGCAAGCCGGCAAACGGCCATGAGCGCGATTGATCAATTTGATCGAAATCAACGAGGACGCGTCATCGCGGGATCGTTTTGACCGTGCGCGCAACGGTTTGGTCGAAGCCGAAAGCGAGCGGCGGAGACCGCGCCCCCTGTTCATGCCCGCCAATCTGTCCGATCTTGGCCGCCCCCTCGGCGCGGATCGAATGCCGCGCGGGATAGAAGAACGGGCCGACTTGCCGGCCCGCCAGAACGATCAGGACCCAGAATGACAAGCCAGAGCGCCGCCCCCATCAAGGTGATCTACGACACGGACCCCGGCATCGACGACGCCATGGCGCTGCTGTTCCTGGAATATGCGCCGCAGATCGACCTCGTCGGCATCACCACCGTGCTCGGCAACGCCTCGATCGACACGACGACGCACAACGCCCTCTATCTGAAGCAGCTGTTCGACATCGCCGCTCCGGTCGCGCGCGGCGCGGGCAAGCCGCTGGTGGTGCCGATGGTCGAGGAGCCGCATTTCGTACACGGCCGCAATGGCCTCGGCGAAGTGCCGGTTCCCGAGACGCTTTCGGTCCAGGAGCATGAGCTGCCGGCACACCGCTTCATCATCGACATGGTGCGCAAGCACCCGCACGAGATCGTCATCGTCGCCGTCGGGCGCATGACCAACCTGGCTCTGGCGCTCCGCGAAGACCCCGGCATCGCCGAACTGGTCAAGGAAGTCGTCATCATGGGCGGCGCGTTCGGCTTCTACGGCCATTCCGGCAATGTCACGCCGGTGGCCGAGGCCAACATCATCGGCGACCCGCACGCCGCCGACGAGATGTTCGCCGCCCCGTGGCCGGTCGTCGCCGTCGGCCTCGACGTCACGCAGGAATGCGTGATGACCACCGCCTACATGCAGGAACTGCGCGAAAAGGGCGGCAAGGCCGGCCAGTTCTTCTGGGACATCTCGCGCTTCTACGAGGACTTCTACCGCCGCGCGACCGGGATCGACGGCATCTTCGTGCACGACTCGTCCGCCGTCGCCTATCTGCTCGATCCCAGCCTGTTCACGACCCGCGCCGGCCCGATCAAGGTTGTGACCGAGGGCATCGCGATCGGCCAGACGATCCAGAAGTCTGCGCTGCGCTCCTTCCCGCCGACGCCCTGGGATGGCCTGCCGGAGCAGAAGATCTGCACCGCCGTCGACGGCCCGCGCTTCCTCGAACTCTACTTCAAGGTCATCGTCGAAGGCGCGGCCGCGCGGGCGTAAGGCTCGGGGCCTGCAAGGCCCTCACCCTGCCCTCTCCCGCGAGCGGGCGAGGGTTCCGGCCGGCTCTCTTCATCGACGGAAGAGCGCGAGCCGTCGTCGCAGCTACCCCCTCTCCCGCCTGCGGGAGAGGGTTGGGGTGAGGGTCCTTGGATGGTTCGAGAGCGCGATGAGCCATGCGCCATGCGCCATGCGCAATGCGAGCCGTTGGGCGCTGCGTGATCCAGGTCTAGCCTCCCCGCTCTCCCACGCTCGCCGTCATCCTCGCGAAGGCGAGGGCCCATCCAGCCGGGTTTTCCCCGCGCGAGCCTCCCAAAACCTCCGCTGAATAGCTCCCGGGTCTTCGCCCGGGATGACGGCGAGCGTGGGGTGAGGTAGGGCCTGATGCGGACAGGCTGGGAGCCGGAATTGTCCTCTTTTTGTCCGCTTCCGGTCTTCGCGACGACGACCGCTTCCGGCCTTCGCGGCGATGGCTGGACTGGCTCAACGCTTCCAACCCCTCCCCGTCATCCCTGCGAAAGCAGGGATCCATGCAGCCGGGTTCTCGCCGCGCGAACCTCCCAAAAACCTCGCTGCATGGATCCCTGTGTGTTGAAGCTGTGCGATGATGGGGTGGCGGACGAGAGATCGTTGGATCCCTGGTCTTCGAGACCGTGAGCCGGCCCGGTCCTCGTCCGCCTGCTTCGATACCCAAGCCTGAACAGTTGATCGAGGCCGTGGTGACGGACCTCGCAGCACAGGGATAGGCATCATGAAGATACACCCTGGCTTTGTCGGTTGCGACATCTCCAAAGCCCATCTGGATCTGTTCGACGGCGCCGTGGGCGTGGCCGAACGCATCGCCAATCAAGCCGAGGCGATCGCGCAAAGGCTCGAACCTTGGCGGCATGGCGATATCCTCGTCGTGTTCGAGGCGACCGGTCCGTACGACCGGGTCCTCGCTCAGGCCCTGACAGAGGCCGGCATCGCTTTCGTTCGCGTCAATCCGGCCCGGGCGCGTGACTTCGCCCGCGCCACCGGCGTTCTCGCCAAGACCGACCGGATCGATGCGCGCATGCTCGCCGCCATGGCCCAGACGCTTCGTCCCGCGCCCCGCCAGCCGCGCTCCCCGGAGCGCAACCGTCTGGCGGAGTTGCACAAGCGTCGCGACCAGCTCGTCGCCATGCGCAAGCAGGAACGCACCCGACGGCAGGGATGCAGCGACGAGATCGCCGACGACATCCGCGAGACCCTGGCCTGGCTCGACATCCGCATCGCGGCGCTGGAGCGCACCATTCAGGCCTGCATCAAGGCCTCGGCCGATCTCGCCGGTGCTGAGGCGCGGCTGCGCTCAATCCCCGGCGTCGGCCCCGTCGCCAGCGCCACGCTGATCGCCCTGCTGCCCGAACTCGGCCAGCGCTCTCCCAAGACCATCGCCGCGCTGGCTGGCCTGGCACCCTACAATGTCGACAGTGGTCAGTTCCGCGGCAGTCGCCGCATCCACGGCGGACGACGGCGCGTCCGCGAGGCCCTCTACATGGCAGCCGTCTGCGCCGCCCGGATCGAGCAACGCTTCGCAGACGCCTACCGACGCATGATCAACGCCGGAAAGCCACCCAAGGTCGCCCTCATCGCTATCGCCAGAAAGATCCTAGTCATCGCCAACGCCATGCTCCGACAACACCTCTCATTCAACCCGTGACCACACAGTTGCCGGGTCTTTGCCCGGGATGACGGCGAGCGTGGGATGGCGCCGACCCGCATCAGCCAGGTCGCGTCGGGATACTCTCCAGCCAAAGGCGCCCCCTGCGCCCAGCCACGCATGCTTTCCCTGCCTCCACCCCCACACCCCTCCGCGCCGTCACGCCCTCCCCCACGCGTCGGCCTCCCTCGCCATGCCTGCCCACACGGCCTCCCCACGCCTCTCACCCCCGCATGCGCCTTGACTCCTCCGCGGCGAAAGCCTATCCATTTCACATAAGTGATCGCGCCTCACATTTGTGAAAGTCATGCCGAGCATCGCTACCCCCGCCCCCCCGAGCCGTGACGAGCAGCGCGAGCACCGCATGGTGCAGGTCGCGAAGCTCTATTACGACCTGGAGCGGACGCAGAGCGAGATCGCCGAGGAAGTCGGCCTGACCCGCTGGCAGGTGAGCCGGCTGCTGCGCGATGCCCGCGAAACCGGCATCGTCCGCATTGCCATCGTGCCGCGCGCCCAGCGCCTGCCGGCGCTCGAATCCCGGATGCAGAAAGCCTTTGGCCTGCGCGAGGCGATCATCGTGCCCTCGATGGGCGATGGCGACGTGGCGCAGGACGCGGTGGCGCAGGCGGCCGGCCAATATCTGGCCAGCCTCAGCCCTCGCCCCGGGCTGGTCGGCGTTTCCTGGGGCCGGACCATGGCCTCCGTCGCGCATTGGCTCGCGCCCGGCTGGAATGACGGTGTCCGCGTCGTTCTGATGAACGGCGCCACCAACCTCAAATCCGCGACGCTGAAGACCAACACCGTCGCCGAGCGCTTCGCCGAGGCGGGCAATGGCACGGCGACGCTGCTGCCGGTGCCGGCCATCGTCGGCCGTGCCGAGACGCGCACCGTCATCGAGGCCGACCCGGTGATCGAAAGCGTGCTGACCCTCGCCGCCGAAGCCCCGGTCGCCTGCTTCGGGCTTGGCGGCATGGCCGGCTCGGTTCATGTCGAATCCGGCTACCTGTCCACCGAAGAGGTCGACGGCCTCGCCGCCAACCATGCCGTCGGCGACGTGCTCGGCCGTTTCATCGACGCCAACGGCGCCATCGCCGACCCGGCGCTCGACGCCCGCACCATCGGCCTCGCGCCGGAGCGGTTGCGCGACAAGACCCATTCGATCGGCGTCGCTTCCGGCAAGGCCAAGCACGCCGTCGTCCTCGCCGCCCTCAAGGCGCGCTACGTCAACGTTCTCGTTACCGATGAGGCGACCGCTCTTTACGCCCTGTCGGACCACGCCATCCACGAAACAGCCCTTTCCGAAGACCGGGAGAAAACCCATGCCGGCTGACGGCTCCACGGAGCGCAAGACTCCGCCGCTATCCAATGCCCTGAAGCGCAATGACGGCACGCCGTTGCAGGTCGAATGGTTCGACGGCGCCCAGGTCAACACCTCCGCCGCGGAGCGTCGCGCCGCGACGCTGCCGACCCGGCGTACGGTGAAGAAGGAATATCAGGCCGCCTGGCTGGTGAAGGCCGTGACGCTGATGGACCTGACGACGCTGGCCGGCGACGATACGCCCGGCCGCGTCCACCGCCTCTGCATGAAGGCGCGCCGGCCGTTCCGCGAGGATCTGGTCGAGGCGCTCGGCCTCCAGGCGAACCCGCCCAAGGTCGGCGCGGTCTGCGTCTATCCGACCATGGTCGCCCCCGCCGTCAAGGCGCTGGAAGGCTCGGGCATTCCCGTCGCCTCGGTCGCCACCGGCTTTCCGGCCGGCCTGACGCCGCTCAAGCAGCGGCTGGAAGAGATCCACTACGCCGTCGGCGAAGGCGCGCATGAGATCGACATCGTCATCACCCGCGCCCATGTGCTGAACGCCGACTGGCAGGCGCTGTACGACGAAGTCGCCGCCATGCGCGAGGCCTGCGGCGAAGCGCATCTGAAGGCGATCCTCGCCACCGGCGATCTGAAGACGCTGCGCAATGTCTACAAGGCGTCGATGGTGGCCATGCAGGCCGGCGCCGACTTCATCAAGACCTCGACCGGCAAGGAAGACGTCAACGCGACGCTGCCGGTGAGCCTGGTGATGTGCCGCGCCATCCGCGACTACGAAGCACTGACCGGCTTCAAGATCGGCTTCAAGCCGGCCGGCGGCCTCAAGACCGCCAAGGACGCGATGTCCTGGCTGATCCTGATGAAGGAAGAGCTCGGCAATGCCTGGCTCGAGCCTGAACTTTTCCGCATTGGCGCCAGCTCGCTGCTTGCCGACATCGAACGGCAGATCGAGCATTTCGTTACCGGCCGCTATTCCTCCACCATCCGTCACGCGCTCGCCTGAGGGGAACGAACATGGCACTCGTCAAGGACATCCTCGTGAGCATGGATTACGGCCCCGCTCCGGAAGTAAACGAACCCGTCGTCGGCTGGCTCGACCAGCACAAGGACGGCTTCAACCATTTCATCGACGGCAAGTTCGTCGCGCCTTCGACCGGCGAACGCTTCCCCGTGTTCAACCCGGCCTATGAGACGGAACTGGCGCAGGTTGCACAAGGCAGCGCCGCCGACGTCGACAAGGCCGTCAAGGCTGCGCGCAAGGCGTTCAAGTCGTGGTCGGCGCTGTCGGGCCATGAGCGCGCCGTCTATCTCTACGCCATCGCCCGCCACATCCAGAAGCGCGAGCGCTTCCTCTCCGTGCTGGAGACCATGGACAATGGCAAGCCGATCCGCGAGACGCGCGACATCGACATTCCGCTCGTTGCCCGCCACTTCTATCACCACGCCGGCTGGGCCGAACTGATCGAGAGCGAATTCCCCGGCGAAGGCCCGGTTGGCGTCTGCGGCCAGATCATCCCGTGGAACTTCCCGCTGCTGATGCTGGCCTGGAAGATTGCCCCGGCGCTCGCCGCCGGCAACACGGTGGTGCTGAAGCCGGCTGAATACACGCCGCTGACCGCGCTCGCCTTTGCCGAGATCTGCCGCGAGGTCGGCCTGCCGGCCGGCGTCGTCAACATCGTCACCGGCGACGGCGTGACCGGCAACGCCATCGTCGAACATCCCGATGTCGACAAGATCGCCTTCACCGGCTCGACCGAGGTCGGCCGCATCATCCGCGAGAAGACGGCGGGCTCCGGCAAGAAGCTGTCGCTCGAGCTCGGCGGCAAGTCGCCCTTCATCGTGTTCGACGACGCCGACCTCGACGGCGCGGTCGAGGGTGTCGTCGACGCGATCTGGTTCAACCAGGGCCAGGTCTGCTGCGCCGGCTCCCGCCTGCTGGTGCAGGAAGGCGTCGCCGAAGCGGTCTATGCCAAGCTGCGTACCCGGATGGCAAGCCTCCGCGTCGGCGATCCGCTCGACAAGTCGATCGACATGGGCGCCATCGTCGACCCGGTCCAGCTGAAGCGGATCAAGGAACTGGTCGCCAAGGGCGAAGCCGAGGGTGCGACGCTCTTCCAGGCTAACAAGGGGTTACCAAGCAAGGGCTGTTTCTTCCCGCCGTCGCTGTTCACCAATGTCGCGCCGGCCTCCACCATCGCCGAGGTCGAGATCTTCGGACCGGTGCTGGCGGCGATGACCTTCCGCACGCCGGACGAAGCGGTGGCGATCGCCAATAACAGCCGCTTCGGCCTGGCCGCCTCGGTCTGGTCGGAGAACATCAACCTGACCCTCGACGTCGCCGCCAAGCTGAAGGCCGGCGTGGTCTGGATCAACTCGACCAACATGTTCGACGCCGCCGCCGGCTTTGGCGGCTATCGCGAGAGCGGCTATGGCCGCGAAGGCGGGCGCGAGGGCATGGCCGAATATCTGAAGCCGGTGATCGACAAGCCCTTGAAGGCAGACGAGAAAATCGCCGCCAAGCTGTCGGCGCTACCGGTCGCGGACGAAGAGATCTCGGGCCTGCCGTCGATCGACCGCACCGCCAAGCTCTATGTCGGCGGCAAGCAGGCTCGTCCGGACTCCGGCTATTCCTACACGGTGCTCGGCCCCAAGGGTCAGCCGATCAGCCAGGCCGGCCTCGGCAACCGCAAGGATATCCGCAACGCCGTCGAAGCGGCCGGCAAGGCCGGATCGTGGGGCGGCGCTACGGCGCATAACCGCGCGCAGGTGCTTTACTACGTCGCAGAAAACCTCTCGTCCCGCGCCAAGGAGTTCGAGGAGCGCATCGTCGCCATGACCGGCGTTTCGGCCAAGGCGGCGGCAGAGGAAGTGGCGGTCTCGATCCGGCGGACCTTCTGGTACGCGGCGCAGGCCGACAAGTTCGACGGCGCGGTGCATGCGACCAAGTCGCGCCACGTCACGCTCGCCATGAACGAAGCCTTTGGCAATATGGGCATTCTCTGTCCCGACGAGGCGCCGCTGCTGGGCTTCGTCTCGCTGGTGATGCCGGCGATCGCCATGGGCAACCGGGTGATCGTGGTGCCGTCCTCCAACCATCCGCTGGCGGCGACCGACTTCTACCAGATCCTCGACACTTCCGACGTCCCGGCCGGCGTGGTCAACATCGTCACGGGTGAGCGCGACGTGCTCGCCAAGACCTTGGCCGAACACGATGATGTCGCCGCACTCTGGTATTTCGGCTCCAAGGCCGGCAGCGCGATGGTCGAAAAGGCTTCGGCCGGAAACCTGAAGCCGGTCTGGGCGAACCAGGGCGTTCCGCGCCGCTGGAACGAGGCTTCCGGCCAGGGCCGAGAGTTCCTGCGCCGCGCCACCCAGGTCAAGAACATCTGGGTTCCCTACGGCGAATAAGCGCCCACGACACCCGCCTCCGCGCGTTTCCCAGGGACTTGTCCCGCCGGACGCGCGGAGGCGAATTTTCCCGCCGGCCTTGAGCCGATGCGCCCGTTCGACCATGCTGCCTCGCCGGCCATGGGGGAGCCATCGGTTCGGCGGGAGAGGGCATGACCAACCGGTTGGAATCCGAGGCGTTTCGCTGCGAGGCCCGAGGCGGGCTTGATGACGCGACTCTCGCCTATATCGAGGCGGCGGAAAACTGCTTCGAGGATCTGCGCCAGGTCGCGGCCCAGCTTGCCGGTCTTCTGCTGCTTACCGCCACCGGCGCCCGCTCGGCCGGACCGCATCATCCCATGCTCGCCGTCGCCGCCGATCTCTTCGATTCCGCCCGTGATGCCACGCTTCGTCTGACGCCGCGCTCGGCGCTGGCCAGGCATCACCATTTGCATCTCAAGGCCGCAGTCGAGAAGCTGGCGGAAACGCTCGCCCTGCTGCGCATCGCGCCGGCCGACAGGGAGTCGGTTACCGCGCCGACGCAAAAACTGACCAGCGCTTGGCAGGAGTTGGGCCATGCCTCGCGCGCGCTGCCCGGCTTCGATCTCGTCGATTTCAGCCAGTCCTGCTGCGCCGAACACCGGCCGGCCGGGCGACTAGCGCTCTAGGCTTCCGGGGGGAACATGGCCACTTATTCGATCTGGGTTCTGGAATACGCCTATATTCCCGAGATGCCGCTCAGCGCGCTGGTGCATGGCGAGCACAACAAGGGCACCTGCAAGCTGCCCTATGGCTACACGCTGCTTAAGAGCGACGAACACACCATCCTGATCGATTGCGGCCATGACGACGCCGCCTATGGCAAGGTGCTCGCCGACAATTCCGGCGTGGTGAACTGGCAGCCGCCGCATGTCGTGATGGCCGAGATCGGCGTGAAGCCGGAAGAGATCACCGACGTCATCATCACCCACGCCCATTTCGACCATATGGGCGGGCTGGCGCTGTTCCCGAATGCGAAGTTCTACATCCAGGAGCGCGAACTCTCGCGCTGGATCTGGGCGATGTCGCTGGACCGGCGCTTCCGCTGGCTGATGAAGGCGGCCGATCCCGGCGACATCATCCGCTGCGTCGAGCTGGCGCGCGACGGCCGGCTCGTCTCGATCAGCGGCGACATGGAGGATGTGTTCCCCGGCGTCGATCTGCGTCTCGCCTCGGACACGCATACGGCAGGCTCGCAATATGTCGTCATCCGCAATGACGGCCGGCGCGACAGCGAGGACAGCTGGGTGATCACCGGCGATCTGGTCTACCGGATGGAAAACCTGCATGGCGGCACGCCGGACGATCCGTACTACCGCCCGGTAGGCATGGGCGTCGGCAGCCAGACCAACATGGTTCTGGCGCTGCACGACATCGTCGAGGCCGTAGGAGGCGACTGGAACCGCGTGATCCCGCCGCACGAAGCCCGACTGCCGGAGCGCTTTCCCTCGCGCCTGAGCGACAAGGGGCTGCAGATCATCGAGGTCGCGCTGGCGGATGGGGCGGCGAGCTACGTCGGGAGATAGGCCGGAACCGACGGAGCGCCATACGCCTCGGCCAACGGAAAGCACCACCTGCCAACACCCTCCGCCGTCATCCCAGGCTTGACCTGGGATCCATACATCCGAGGGATCGGGAGGTTATGCGGGCGATAAATCGGCGGAATGGATCCTCGCCTATGCGAGGATGACGGCGAGCGTGGGGCAGGTCTTGTGCCACCGGGCGGAATCTGCGAACGACGAACCCGTCAGACCTCGCCCCACACGCGCGGCAGCGGGTCGCCTTGCTTCGGGCGGCCGCCGAAGACCGTCGTCGCCTCGGCGCCGGCTTTGACGCCGCGCTCGAGGCAGACGTCGACGCCTTTGCCGGCCAGGTGCGCTGCCAGGAAGCCGGCGAGGAACGCGTCGCCCGCTCCCGTCGTGTCGGCGACCTCGACCTTGGGCGCCGCCGCCTTGAGGCGAACCGACAGATTGGCGGCCTCCGCGCCCTCGGCGCCGCGCTTGATGACGGCAAGGTCATAGCGCGCGGTCAGGAAGCGGATCTGCTCCGCGGCGTTGCGGGTGCCGGTCAGGCAGGCCGCTTCCTCGGCATTGGGGAAGATGATCGAGGCGTCGCTGGTCCAGCCGAGGAAGTTCGAAGGGCCGACTTCCTCCAGGAAGCCGACCGAGGCCGGATCGACGGTGACCGTGATGCCGCGCGCCCGCGCCACCGCCATCATGGCCATCACCGCCTCGCGCGGGCCGGGCGTGAACAGCGAATAGCCGGAGACATGCACCAGATCGATTTCGTTCAGCATCGAGAAGGGCAGGTCCTCGGCCGAAAGCCCGTCATTGGCGCCGCGGTCGGTCAGGAAGCTGCGCTCGCCGCCCTCGGAGAGAAGGACGATCAGCATGCCCGTGGTGCGCTCGTCATCGGCCGAGAGCACCGGCACCACGCCGGCATCGCGCAGCGCCTGTTCCTGCTCGGCCAGATCGCGGCGGCCGACCCGGCCGGCAAAGGCGACCGGAATGCCGAAATGCGCCAGCCAGGCCGCCTGGTTGCAGCCCGAGCCGCCCGGATAGAGGCCGATCTTGGCGCGCCGGTCGGAGCCTACCACCAGCGGGCCGTCCGGTCGCACGATGACGTCGGTCATGACATCGCCGATCACGAGCATGCGGGGACGGAGCGGAGCGGAGGCAGACATGGCGAAACTCGAATCGGACAGAAGGTTGGTCTCTCTCCTATAGAGAGGAATGCAGCCGGCATTAAGCTTGAACCGCGCGGCCGATGGCTCCATGTCTGGGCCAGCTCATTCTCACCGAGGACCGCATGACTGCCGAAAATCCGCTTCTCGCGCCCTGGAATACGCCGTTCGGCGTCCCGCCCTTCGCCTCCATCGAACCCGCCCATTACACGCCCGCCTTCCAGGCGGCGATCGCGGAGCATGAGGCCGAGATCGCTGATATCGCGGACAATGCCGAGCCGCCCAGCTTCGACAACACGATCGCCGCGATGGAGCGCGCCGGCCGCAAGCTCGACCGCGTCGCCAGCGTGTTCTTCAACCTGACCGGCGCGCATACCAATGACGAGCTGGAAACCATCGAACTCGACCTCGCGCCGGTGCTCGCGCGGCACAGCAACGGCATCTACCAGAACGCCAAGCTGTTCGAGCGGATCGACACGCTGTTCAAGGCCGGCACAGCCGGCCTCGATGCCGAGCAGGCGCGGGTGCTGGATCGCTATCACACCGGCTTCGTGCGCGCGGGCGCCGGCCTGCCGCCGGAGGCCAAGACCCGTCTCGGCGCCATTGCCGAACGGCTTGCGACGCTCGGCACCAATTTCGGCCAGAACGTTCTGGCCGACGAGAAGAGCTGGAGCCTGACGCTGGAAGGCGAGGACGATCTCGCCGGCCTGCCCGACTTTCTGCGCGATGCGGCGGCGCAGGCAGCCAAGGACCGTGGACTCGACGGCAAGCATGTCATCACGCTGTCGCGCTCGTCGATCGAGCCGTTTCTGCAGTTTTCCGCCCGGCGCGATCTGCGCGAAAAGGCCTTTGCCGCCTGGACCGCGCGCGGCGAGGCCGGCAAGACGGACAACCGCGCCATCATCGCCGAAACCGTGAAGCTGCGCTCCGAGCGGGCCAAGCTGCTGGGCTTCCCGACCTTCGCGCATTACCGGCTCGACGATTCCATGGCCAAGACGCCGGAAGCGGCGATGGGCCTGCTTCGATCCGTCTGGAAGCCCGCCCGCGCCCAGGCGATCGCCGAGCGCGAGGCGCTGCAGGCGCTGGCGCAATCGGAAGGCGGCAATTTCGACATTGCCGCCTGGGACTGGCGCTACTACTCGGAGAAGCGCCGCAAGGCCGAGTTCGATCTCGATGAAAGCCAGCTGAAGCCCTATCTCCAGCTCGACAGGATCATCGACGCCGCCTTCGACACGGCGACGCGGCTGTTCGGCGTTACTTTCACCGAGCGCTTCGACGTGCCGGTCTATCACCCGGACGTCCGCGTCTTCGAGGTGAAGGACCGTGACGGCAAGCCTGTCGGCCTGTTCCTCGGCGATTATTTCGCGCGTTCGTCGAAACGCTCCGGCGCCTGGATGAGCGAATATCGCGGCCAGGAAAGGCTGAATGGCGACATCCAGCCCATCATTGTCAATGTGATGAACTTCGCCAAGGCGGCCGATGGCCAGCCGACGCTGCTTTCCTTCGACGACGCCCGCACGCTGTTCCACGAATTCGGCCATGGCCTGCACGGGCTGCTGTCCGACGTGACCTATCCGATGATCGCCGGCACCAATGTTGCGCGCGATTTCGTCGAGTTCCCGTCGCAGCTCTACGAGCACTGGTTCGAGCAGCCTTCGGTGCTGGAGCGCTTCGCGCTGCACTACAAGACCGGCGAACCGATGCCCAAGGCGCTCATCGAGCGGCTGATGGCAAGCCGCACCTTCAACCAGGGCTTCGCCACCGTCGAATATGTCTCCTCGGCGCTGGTCGATCTCGAACTGCACCTGCTGGACGATACTTCGGGGCTCGACGCGCCCGCCTTCGAGCAGAAGATCCTGGATGAGATCGGCATGCCGCAGGCCATGGTCATGCGGCACCGCTCGCCGCATTTCCAGCATGTCTTTGCCGGCGACGGCTATTCCTCGGCCTATTACTCCTATCTCTGGTCGGAAGTGCTCGACGCGGACGGGTTCGGCGCCTTCGAGGAAGCGGGCGATATCTTCGCGCCGGCGGTTGCCGCCAAGCTCAAGGAATCCGTCTATTCGGCCGGCAATCGCCGCAAGCCGGACGAGGCCTACCGGGCCTTCCGCGGCCGCGACCCCGAGCCCTCGGCACTGCTGAAGAAGCGCGGCCTGCTTGCCGCGGCGGAATAGCCATATCACCGCCCCGGCATCGCGCTTTTCGCGGCGCCGGGGCGGGCTTCACCAATTCGCGGCGCGGCGCTAGTCTTCCCGGGATTATTCGCTATTGTCCGCGGCAAATCACTGAGAGGACCGTGCCATGGCCGTTTCGAAGACCGACCTTTCCCAAATCGAGCTGAAGACGCTGGCTCGCGTCGCGCGTCCCGGCCCGTATGTCGGCCTGAACGGCAAGGCCGTGCAGAAGCTGATCGAGCTTGGCCTCGTCCGCACCCGCGTCGCCGGCTATGTGCTGACCGAAGAAGGCCTCGGCATCCTGCGCGCCGACGCCGAGTAGGCTTCAATCCGCCCCATAGAAAAGCCCCCGGCGAACGGACTTCGCCGGGGGCTTTTTGTTTGCGGTTCCGTCTCAATCCGGCAGGACGACGCCGATCTTGGCGAGCAGGCCGCCATCGACCTTGTATTCGCCGCCGGTGCAGAAGGCGGCGCGCGGACCGGCCAGGAAGGCGATCATCGCCCCGACATCCTCGATGCGGCCGACGCGGCCGATCGGATGCGCCGCTCCCCAGGAGGCGATCACCTCATCGTCCGTCCTGCCGTCGAGATTTTCGCTGGCGGCGAAGCGCAGCATCGGCGTATCGATCGAGCCGGGGCAGACCGCGTTGACGCGAATGCCGTCCTTGGCGTGATCCAGCGCCATGGCGCGGGTCAGCGCCAGAAGGCCGCCCTTCGAGGCGACATAGGCGGCGACATTGGTCTGGCAGGCGATGCCCTGCACCGAGGCGATGTTGACGATCGCGCCGCCGCCATTCTTCCGCATCACGGGAATGGCGTGGTGGGCCGTCAGATAGGTGCCCTTCAGGTTGACGGCGAGGACACGGTCCCATTCCGCCTCGCCCATCGTCTCGACCGTGCCATAGGGCTGGATCGCAGCGCTGTTGACGATGATGTCGATGCGGCCGAATTTTGCGACGGTCTCGGCGACCATGGCCGATACCGAGGCATCGCTGGAAACATCGCCGACAATGCCATGGGCCGTGGCGCCCGAGGCCGCGAGCGTTGCGACCGCCTTGTCCAGCGCCGCCTTGTCGAGGCCGAAGATCACGATCGTCGCGCCCTCTCCGGCCAGCGCCTGGGCGCCGCCAAAACCGATGCCGGTCGCGCCGCCTGTCACGATCGCCACCTTGCCCGCCAATTCCGCCATGCTTGTCTCTCCCTATCTTTGCCTCGCCGTGCGGCGGACGCGGTCCTGCCCCTGACGCATCCCCGACGGCGGTCTTTTTTAGCGCCGATCCCTGCGGAATCAGGCACCCCGTTGGATGGGGCTAACCTGCCATCGGCCACCGCGGAGCGCCATGATTTCGCACGCGGTCGACGCGCTTCCCGAACGAATTCGTCAGCGGGACGAGCCCGGCTCGGCGGCCAGCAGCACCGCCACGAAGCGGACCAGGCTGTGTTGCACGTGCTGGGTGACGCTGCCCTGCGGATCGAAGCTCCACCAGAGCAGCGAGCCCTGCCACTGCGCCGCCATCAGCAGGCCGATATCGGCGGGGGCGTGCGGCGTTTCCGCGAAGCAGGCATCGAGTATCCCGGCGAGTTCCGCCTTCCATTTGGCACCGCGCGCCCGCAATTGCGGATCGCGCAGATCCTCGCGCAGGATCAACAGCCCCTCGGCATAAGCGTCGATCTCGCCATAGTCGGACAGTCCGACGAGGAAAGCGATCGCCCCGGCAGGATTCTTCGGCACGGCGGCGGCAAGCGTTGCCGTCCGGGCATCGAGCCCATCCCACGCATGCAGCAGCGCCGCCTGCTTTAGGGCAGCCTTGCTGCCGAAGCGCTGCACCAGAGTCGAACCCGCCAACCCGGACGCACGGCCGAGTGATTCGAAGGTCAGCGCCTCCGGGCCCTGCTGCTGGATGATGGCCAGGGCCGCCTCCAGCACGGTCTCGTCAGGCATCGACTTCGGGCGGGCCATGTTGACATCCTTTTATAAACGAATGATCATTTATATATAGAAAACATCGGATAGGCCAGCGTTGGGGGCCTGAACTCGGGAGAAATCGGGATGTTGAAAGGGAAAGTGGCGCTTGTCGCGGGAGCGACGCGGGGCGCTGGCCGTGGAATCGCTGCCGAACTCGGCGCGGCCGGGGCCACCGTCTATGTCAGCGGACGCACGACGCGCGACCGGCCGTCCGAATACCAACGCACGGAGACGATCGAGGAGACCGCTGAACTCGTGACGGCGCTTGGCGGCCGCGGCATCGCCGTGCCGACCGATCATCTGGTACCGGAGCAGGTTCAGGCCCTCGTCGAACGCATCCGCCGCGACGAAGGCCGGCTGGATATCCTCGTCAACGACATCTGGGGCGGTGAAAAACTCTTCGAATGGAACAAGCCGGTCTGGGAGCACGGTCTCGACAACGGCCTGCGCCTGCTTCGGCTCGGCATCGACACCCATCTGATCACGGCCCACTTCGCGCTGCCGCTCCTGATTGCCCAACCCGGCGGCCTGCTCGTCGAGGTGACCGACGGCACTGCGGACTACAACGCGACGCATTACCGGCTCTCGCCCTTCTACGACCTGGCCAAGACGGCCGTGAACCGCATGGCCTGGGCGCATGCCAAGGACCTGGCGCCCCATGGCGCGACGTCTGTGTCGCTTACGCCCGGTTGGCTGCGCTCGGAAATGATGCTGGAGGCGTTTGGCGTCCGCGAGGAGAACTGGCGCGACGCGCTCGAGGACCAGCCGCATTTCGTGATCTCGGAAACGCCCCGCTTCGTCGGCCGTGCCGTCGCCGCGCTTGCCGCCGACCGGGACCGCGCCCGCTGGAACGGCCAATCGCTCTCCAGCGGCGGCCTCGCGCAGGTCTATGGCTTCACCGATCTCGACGGTTCGCGACCCGATGCGTGGCGCTATCTCGTCGAAGTGCAGGAAGGCGACCGACCCGCCGACGCAACCGGCTATCGCTAGAGTTCGTCCTCCGAGGCAGCCACGGCAAGCTCCACCCTGGCCAGAAGCCAGACAAGCAAGAAGAGGCAGGCCTGCCGGTAGGGCATTTACGTCTTCGTAGAAGAAGCGGCGTATCGCTTTGCTTTTGCAACCAAGAGGAGACGAAATGCAGATCACCCGGCTGAGCAAGACGGCGCTTGTCGCTTCGATTGCCTTCTTCGCGACGCTGGTCGCGTTCGGCAACATCACCGATTACGGCTCCAACTTCGAGTTCGTGCGCCACGTGCTGCTGATGGACACGATCTTTCCGAACGCCACGATTCACTATCGCGCCATCACGAGCCCGACGCTGCACCATGCATTCTACATTCTGATCATCGCGGCGGAGACGCTGACGGCGATCCTGTGCTGGATCGGCACCTTCGCCATGCTCGGCCGTCTCGGCGCCGACGCCCGCGCGTTCAATCGCTCGAAGAAGTGGGCGATCGGCGGTCTCGCCTTCGGCTTTCTGGTCTGGCAGGTAGCGTTCCTGTCGATCGGTGGCGAATGGTTCGGGATGTGGATGTCGCAGACCTGGAACGGCATCGAATCGGCCTTCCGCTTCTTCATCACGATCATCACCGTGCTGATCTTCGTCTCGATGCCGGATACCGAACTGAACGACTGAGACTGGAGACGGTAGGGCCGCATGAAAACGGGGCGCGCCATGACCGGCGCGCCCCGAATGATGCGGAAGCCCGGGCCCTCAGACGGAGAGGCCGATCACCATCAGGCAGTAGCCAACCAGCGCACAGTTCACGAGCGTGAAATAGAGATGCGGTTTCCTCGCCTCGCCCTGGAACAGCACGAAGTTATGGAACAATGCGGTGGCGGCGATCAGGAAAAGGATCAGCAGCGCGGCGCCCCAGGCAGGCAGAATGCCAAGCGCGACGGAAAGGCCGCCGACCAGCTGCGAGGCGAAGCCCAACGCCACCAGCGGCGCCGGCAGCTTGAAGCCGTAATTGGTTTCGGAGGCGCTGGCCTTGGCAAAATTCAGGAAGTTGCGGATGCCCGCAATGATGAAGAACAGGCCAAGAAGAACCCGACCGATCAGGATCAGAGTAACGGCAAATGTCATGATTTCCCCCACTTTCCCAACTGACCTACCGGATCGCCGGCGAATAGGAAAGAGGGAGCAGAGCTTGCGAGCGCGAAGATGTCTCCGGCTCTCCTTTGGCGGTGTGACTGCGAGGCTGGCCCGTGGCCGCGACCAGAAGCGAGGGGGAATTCGGGACCGTCTGTATCATGATGCCTCGGTCGGTGACATCGGCTCGTGACGCCGCTCCGATCCATTCCGGATGAGGCGCAGGCCATGCTCGGGATAGGTGACGATGTCGGTCGGGCTGCGCGCCCCGACAACCAGGAAGGTCGCGTTCGCCTCGGAGCGATTGACCAGGCAATGCCCGACCGGCTTTCCCGCCGGCCAGGCGGCAGCCTCGCCAGAGCGCAGCAACTGTTCCTCGTCTTCGACAAGCACCAATTCTCCGGAAAGAACATAGACGAGTTCATCTTCGGTCTGGTGCCAATGGCGCTCGGAAGATTGCGATCCCGGCGGCAGACGCTCGATCCGGACCCCGAATTGCGTAAGCGCGGCCTGGTCGCCGAGAACGAGTTCTGCGAACGGCCCCGTGGAGTTCTGAAAAACGGGATTGATCTCGCCCGCTCCGGTCCTCCAGAGCGTCATGTCAAGCTTTGGCAACCGTCCCTCCCCTACCCTGCGGAGCCACGAGACTAGGACGAGGCGCGGCGCCTATCCAAGCATGAGGATCCCGGGAATGCCCCCTGAGCACAGATATCTCCGCGCAAGCCTCCGGCTCCACGCGCTTCCGATCGCGCAAGCGCGATCAAGTGGCCCCTCTGCAAATCGACGATAGGTAGGGAGGTCAAGGGGGGCACATGGATCCGGTTGGAAAAGCACTTTGGTACATGGAGTGCCACTTCGCGAAAGCGATCACGCTGGACGACATTGCGGAAGCCAGCGGCGTCTCTCGCTTCAACCTGTCGCGCAGCTTTGGAACCGCGACCGGGCACACCGTGATGAGCTATCTGCGGCGCCGTCGACTTGCGGAGGCGGCCCGTGCCCTGGCCGAAGGCGCGCCCGACATTATGACGGTCGCGCTCGACGCCGCCTACAGCTCCCACGAAGCCTTTTCCCGTGCTTTCCGCGACCAATACGGCCTGACGCCCGAACAGGTGCGGGCCCAGGGCCACCTCAACAATCTCACATGTCTGGAGCCGATCAGGATGGACGAATCTCTTATCGTGGAACTCGACGCGCCGCGCCTGGAACGAGGGCGCGAATTGCGGATCGCGGGCCTTTCCGGCCGCTACTCCTTTGAGACCAACCAGGGCATACCGTCGCTATGGCAGCGGTTCATGCCTCATATCGGCAATATTCCCGGGCAGGTCGGCCGCAAATCCTACGGCATCTGCAGCAATGGCGATGATACCGGCCATTTCGACTATATGTGCGGGGTCGAAGTGAAGGAATTGCCGGACGCTAGGGCCGAGCTGACGGGTATCCGCATCCCTGCGCAGCAATACCTGGTGTTCCTGCACAAGGGCCATATCTCCACCATCTCCAGCACGGTCTATACGATCTGGAACAAGGCCCTGCCGGAATCGGGATATCAGGCTGCCTGCGCCCCGGATTTCGAGCTCTATGACGACCGTTTCGACGCCGCCACCGGTGCGGGGGAAGTCGAGATCTGGATCCCGGTCAAGAGTCCGTCGCCGGTGTCGCCCACGCACTAGATGCCGGAGATCCGGACGCACGCTTTGCGAAAGGAGCGGCCGGCTTGCCTCGAGCCGCCGCTCCCGACCGTCATGCCGATCTATGGAGAGGCCCGACGAGGAACCGCGCCCGTCGCGGCATGGCCAGCCCGATGCCTTGTTGGCGGCATCGGCACCAACGCCTGCAGCCAAGATATCCAGAGGCACCCCGGCAACCTGCCAGACCCGATGATTCCAGCGGCATTTGCAGCAACCTTGCCTTCTCGGGAAGCCAGCGTTAGAACGGCCGCCAGTAGAAGGAGATCAATGCACAGAGACCCGAACTGAGCCGCATGCAGCGGACTTTTCACGCGCCCTTTCGGGCGCCGTTTCTCTATGCAAACTTCTCTACGGAAGAAATCATGACGTCTCTGGAATTGAATATCCGCGCCTATGACGAGGCAACGGACCGGGATACGCTGTCGAACATCTGGTTCGAAGCATCCCTGCTCGCGCATCCATTCATCGGCGAGGCGCGGCTGCGCGAACAGCGCCCCTTGATCGAAACCGAATATCTGCCGAAAGCGGAAACCTGGGTCGCCTGCCTCGGCGAGACGCCGGTCGGGTTCATCAGCCTGCTCGATCGCTTCATCGGCGGCCTGTTCGTCGCCCCCGGCCGACAGGGACACGGGATCGGCCGGACCCTGGTGGCGCACGCCTTGAACTTGAAGGGCGAATTGCAGCTGGAGGTCTACACCGCCAATAGGCAGGCCACCTCGTTCTACGAGAAGCTCGGCTTCGAGGAAGTCTCGCGGCGGGCCGAGGATGATCAGGGCCTGCCTCACGAGAACGCTCATCTCGTCCTGAAGCGCTAGAAAGCCGGCGGGGCGGTCTGTCGCCGCCCCGCCTCTTCCAGCTGTCCAGCCAGTCAGCGCGTTCTCTGGCTAAGGATGCGCAGGCGGCGCCAGCCAAGCGCCGCTGTTTTTCGCCCACAACTTGCGTTTGCACCGC
Organism: Kaistia sp. UC242_56; assembly: GCF_044452255.1. Taxonomy (NCBI): domain Bacteria; kingdom Pseudomonadati; phylum Pseudomonadota; class Alphaproteobacteria; order Hyphomicrobiales; family Kaistiaceae; genus Kaistia; species Kaistia sp. UC242_56. The sequence continues at coordinate 476,625 of NZ_JBIOAN010000002.1, read as the reverse complement.
ATCAACGCGGGAACTTCACCCCGCCTCTGGAATTGTTGCTGGAGGGGCCGTCGTTCACCCCGATCGGCGACGCCCAAGACCCGTCGGTTGCCGCAACGGCCGACGGGTTCTGCATGTCTCCGATGAGTAAAATTCCCAATGACCACATGGCACTGGAATATCCGACGTCTCGAAGAAGACGGAGTCACGGTTCGCGCGACCGTCGAATGCGTACCGGGCGGACCGCCTCCCATCGCGCTTGGACGAATGGAGGTTGCGTTCGAATTCCCGGCGGACACGCGCCCGCTCACGCTCGAGCAGTTGCATGCGGTCGTCATCGATCAGGCCTGCGAATTTGCCCGCCGCTGCCTGTACCATCCTTAGCGCCCTGCGATTCCGGGGATCGGCCACTGGCCAGGTGTGACGTCGGTCACTCGCGCCCCTCATCCATTGCTGACAAGGTCCCGGAATTCGAAAATCATCAGGGGACCCAAGATGAAAAAGACCTACGAAAAGCCTTCGTTCACCCGCGCCGCGCTTCTTCAGTCGATTGCCGCTATACAGCCCTGCGTGTCGGGCACAGATTGCCTTTGATGGCGACATGCCGGTGAGTCGGCATGGAGCTGCGCCTAGTCGGACAAATCAAGCGGAGGAATTGACATGAAGAAGACCTACGAAAAGCCTTTGATCGCCAAGTCGAACAAGCTGCAGGTCATCGCGGCGGCGCCGCTGAGCTGGGAAGGCCCGGCGACGTAGCCCGTCTCGACTTCTGTGATTTCCGGGGCGGCGGTTCCCCCAATCGCCCCGAGCCCGCCGACACTTAAGCCGTACAATGTGCGTTAGTTGGCGCTACCTGGCGCGAAATACGCAAATGCAACCGTTCCATTTGGTCAGCGTCAAATCGACGGTCTCTCTTGGATCGAAACGCAAGGGGGCAGGCCTTATTCCCCTTTTTGCAGATCTTCCAAGAAGGGGCACAAGGCCCGAAGCTATCTGGGGCCGAGCCTCCATGGAAGGCGAGCGCGGTCGATAGGAAGTGCAGTCAAACGGCCGGGAGACATAGATCTCCCCGCCGCTGATTGGCATCCAGAGCCTAGCTCTGGCTAATTGCAGACGATCGCCACACTCACATTTCAGCGAGGAGTTTGCCGGTAGAGTCTCCTGCCATTCCGTCAATGGCGGACAGCGGGATAGAAAGGACCTTGTCGCTCTTCGCGAGTTCGTTGAGATCAAACTTCTTGTAGTTCATGTCCTTGTACGTTCTGAGGTACAACGTGCCACGATCTATATCATGAAGCGCTGTCCAGGACGTGTATTCGGACGTAAAGGGACCGCTTGATTCGCCTGACTTTGCAACCCCTTCGCTTCCACCCGCGCCCATATCGATGGTAATATCCTTCGGCCGATCGAAGTTATTCATGATGTGAGCAAGGGTGCGCGTCGCTTCGTCCCGATCGCTGACCTTCTGTGCAAAGTGCGAATAGTACACGGCCCGGACGAAGCGGCCGACGGACGTATTGGAAGCGGGAAGCGCGACGGTCGCAATACCCGAGTCGGGCTGCGATACATTGAGGCTACCAAATTTGTTCGTAGACTTATCGATATTGCTGAAGAACGTGTAGTTGTTTAGGTTCGTCAAATGCCACTGAAAGGTCGGTGCATTGGTCATCACACCGACAGGATTGTCATAGACGGTTTGCTTGTTATTGGCGAACTCGATGACAATCGATGCGCCGCTCTTATCGTGCAGCACGTAATGGAAGGGTGTGTCGGCCCCGCCAAGCGCAGCCAGCGGCGTCAATAGAACCGGCTGCTGTGACAACGCTGTCTTGACTTCATCCACATTTGCGAACTGCCCCAGGGTCCAGGAGCCGAGATCGATTGCGGCGAGCGCAGCCTTGGTCTTGTCAAAAGATTCCTTGGGTCCGGAGGTGCCGGCAAAAGCAAGGAGGCTAAAGGTCAAGCCCTTGTCATTCATGCCCTCCAGGACCTTCAGATCCTTGGGATTGACATCCGGAACCGTGATTGCCAGGATTTGGTGCTTTGTCGTGTAGGAGAGGCCTGCCTCCGTGTCACCGGCCTTCGATACATATTGGCTTCCCTTGGGTATAAACGTCACCTCATAGGGGAGCTCCATGGAAAGCTCCAGCGTTCTGCCAGCATAGAATCGGCCCTCTAGGTCCTGGTACATGAGCGTTGTGCAGGCGTTAGCAACGGGCACCGCCTGCGTCGCAATCATGGCACAACTGATTAAAGCCGACGCAAGAAACCTATTCTTTCTGGCATTACGAATCATAACTTTACCTGCTTTCACAATAAAACATTCAGCTAAGATTGGTTAGACTGTCGCTTTCACGCAACTAACGTATCGGCAACGAAGAAAATTCACTATTCAACTGACGCGGGGGCGCTCTCGCGCGTGGAACCCGATAGTTACACTATTGGACCCTGCACCAAGGCTAGACCGATAAGGGCCTTCGCAAAACCGATGATTTGGACAGTTGACAGCCGTTCCCGGGGCCATCCATAGCCGGTTGACAGCAAGCCGCCATGACGTGCTCGCTCCGGGAGCCTCTGTGGCCATGGCAAGGCCCAGCAAAACGAGCAAAGAAAGGTCGCGTCATGAGCACCATCGTCATCGAGAAATTTGTCGACGGCATCTGCGTGGAAGAATTGAAGCTTCCCGTCGCTCCCTTGAAGTTCCTGGCCGGCCTATTGCCCAGCCAGGCATACCGCGAACTCCAGCGCCACGGCATCGATGTCGACGCCTTGCTGAACGACCGAGATGCCGCTGCCGATGAACAATGGCTGGAGGTACAAGAAGGAGCCGTGGCCAAACGGGTTCGCATAACGCGCCGGGCGTAACCGATCCCGACGGCCAGGCAAGGCGCGGGACGCAATTGGAAATGACCGACATTGGTGACGAGCGCCCGGGCGGCTCCCGGAGCACCAATGTACGAAACGGCCATCGCCTCGCCCACAATGACATGACCGCTGTCGACCATTGCCGGCCACCCAGCCCATCGAATACGAGCCCCTGAAGCTGACATACGCCAGCGTGGACCATCAAAAGGTGGACTGGACGTCAGACTTTGCGATCCTCGAAATCCGCCAGAACCCCCATCGCGTCCGCGATCCGTCGCATGTCTTCTTCTTCAAGCTTGCGCTTCGGCCCGCGCATCACGATGCCCCAGTTGGCGCCGTGATCGCGGGTTAGCCGGAGGTCATTCAGAAGCGGTTTGATCGGAGCAGGCTTGGCGTCCGTCAGGTAGTCCACATCGACGCGATACGGATTGAAATCCATCGCTTGCTCAGCCCGGTATGGTTCATCCGACGTCACCCGCCCGATGGTCGTGAACGCCTGCACCGTCTTGCCATCCCCCATGCCTTCGCGCGGGGAATAGTAGACGATCCAATCGCCCTTCCTGAGAGACTTCACCGCGATGTGCTTGCCATGACCGAGTTGCGCAAAGCCCCCATCGCGTCCGCCGCGGGCATGCTGCGCCGATGCGACGCCCATCCAGAACGCCACGGCTAGCCCTTCTCCTGCACGGTGTGCGCCGTAATCGAGTAGCCGAACGGATCGCGGAACGCGAAGTAGCGGCCGAACGGCCCATCTTTCGGGGAGAATTCGATATGGACACCGTGCTTGACCAGATGGTCGTGCAGCGCGTCGGCGTCGTCGCAGCCGAACCAGATGGCGACACCCCAGCCCAGCCTGTCTGTTGCTCCGAGGTCGACCACGGGCGTGCGCACCGCGAACGGGATCGGCTTTGTGTCGAACACGATGGCTCCCGGCGGGCTATGGGGAGCGGCCTCCAGTCCGACGACTTCCGAATAGAACGACCGCGCAGCTTCGAGATCCTCGGTTTGGATGCCGATGAAATCGGGTCCGATCAGATGGGGCATGTCAGGGCTTTCCTTCGCTGTGCCAACCGCTATCATCAGTTCACTGATATATGTAAGGGTCCTTATATGTCAAACATGAATCCGCCAATGAGCGATCCCTATGCGACGATCGGTTTCGCGCTGAAGCAGGCGCAACAGGCGCTTCGCACGCGGATGGATGCAGACCTGCGGGAGATTGGCCTGACCACGCCGCAATACGCAGTCCTTGCCTATCTGAAAGTCGAAGCAGGGGCCTCGAACGCGGCGCTCGCACGTCGCGCGTTCGTCACGCCACAGACGATGCAAGCCATCCTTGTCACGCTCGAGAAAGCAGGCCTTATCACGCGGAGTCCTCACCCCGAATATGGGCGGGTTCAGAAGACCGAACTGACGGCTTCAGGCGATCGCGCCTTTGAAGCGGCATCTGCAATCGCGGCCGATGCGGAGACACGTCTTCGCAATGCCGCGGCACCCGTCGATCCTCAGACCGCCACAGCCATGTTATTGCGGATTGCCGAGGCGCTCAGATAGAGGCGGGTTTCGCTATTGCCCACAGAGGCTGCCAGGCGGAAAAGTCCCCGATATCGACATTCGGCCGAGTCTAGCGCGTGAAGAGGATCCGCCGAGAGCCCAAGCTCACGGCGAAGCGGAGGCGATCACCTTCAGTAGATCAATGAACGCGCTTGTCCTGACCCCACGCGCGTTCTGCTTCAGATCGACAGCTTGGACCACCACAAGCCTCTTCGATGGCACGACGGCGATGACCTGGCCACCGTACCCCGAGGCATAAAAGGCGTCTGGACCCCAGGTATCGGCGGGCAACGTCCACCACATGTAGCCGTAGCCCTGCCGTATCCGCTTTGCCCAGGAGTGGGGGGCCGTCGATTCCCTCACCCATTCGGCGGGAATGATCTGCTTTCCGCCCCAACGCCCTCCATTGAGATATAATTGGCCGAAGCGCGCCGCGTCACGGGCGCTAAGCTTGAAGGGATAGGCCGGGTGCTCGGAAAGCTTCTCGGCGGCGTAGCGCCCATCCTGGATCGAGAAATCTTCCATGCCGAGCGGCCGGGCAATTCTATGTTCAAAGCTTTGGAAGATGTCTTCGCCGGCCCGCTGTCGATAGATCGTTCCCAGCGCGTTGAAGTCCCAGTTGTTATAAAACCAGAAAGTTCCGGGTGGATGGCTCCCGCGTTCAGGCCGCTTGCGCTTGATGTCGGCCGTTTCATGGGCAGCGGGATGGTAGACGCCAGAACGCGCCATCAAAAGATCCCGGACGGTTGCCGTTTTTTCAGCTGCGGTAAGACTGGGTGCGTTATCGTCGATACCGAGGTCAGCCAGGTTGCTGGAAAGATCAATCCTTCCTTCGGAAACGGCAATCCCATAAAGCGCACTCAGAAGGCTCTTTCGGACGGAAGCGACATTCACTTTGTGGGCCGCGTCTCCCCAACTGGCGACGACCCTCCCGTCCTGAACGATCATCAGGGCTGTCGACCTGAGAGCACTCGATTGACGCTTTGCAACCTCTAACCCCTCGGAGGACCAACCCGAGGTCGCGGGATCGACCGCTTGCCAAGGTTGAGCGCCAGCGCTTCCTGCGATCAACATGCTGATGACCAGCATGAGCGCGACCCGAGCTTTGAACATTGAGGCCTCCCGCCATTTCGGTCTTTGAACGATACCGGCAGTACGGCGGTTTTTGGGCGCCAGCGAAGCGTACGAACTCCGTGTCTGGACACCTTGGACGCGGCCGCCAGGACCTGAGCGCGATCCGTTCTATTATCAGGGCAGTGCCAAAGCCGGCATCGCGGCCCGCTCTATAACGGGCCGCGTTTGCGGCGCCCGGATGCCACAGCCGTGATACCCCTCGCGTAGGCGTGGCAAGCCGCGCATTTGCGAGGCGCCATCCCGGTACTGATCGCTTCCGGTTACGCGCAGGCCTGGTCCGCCGCTCTCAAAGCCGCTGACACGCCCTTCAGGGAATAGGTGTCCGTTGTATTCGTGCCGCGTTTCGACAAGCCATGGACAGACATCTTGCTTCCCGCCTTCATGGCGTTGACGAGCCACGCCTGTTCAGAAAGCTCATCACTCCAGGCGCCGTCGCCCTGGGTGAAGAGCCTGAACTTTTTGCCATCCACGTTCACCGTGACGTAAGAATCCGTCTTGAATGGGTAGCCTATGACAATCGACACTTCGTTGTGGACTTTTGAGCCCGGACGATTGGTCACCATGAAGTATGTCGGGTCGCGATTGACGCCGGTTGGGCGCTGCGACGTAGGCGCCGCCATCGCAAAGCAGACCTTCCCCGCCTTGTCGGGGTAAGTATATAGGGCCCAATCAGAATATTTTTTGACCAGCCTTGGAGTTTGAGCAGCAACGCTGCTGGCCATTACACAGATTGCTCCTGCGAGAAGCGCTCTTGTCGCGATCGATAATCCAGTCATTACGCTCCCACCAGACTTATATAAAGGACTGCCCGGTAGGGATTATTCCGAACAGCCAAGGCAAACTGGCCAACAGGATTTAACAATTTATGAATTTTGATGCGGCCAGTCGGCCTACGGCACGGCCAGCCTGCCAGAGCCCGGGCTAGGACGCCCCCCCGGCCGGAAGGAGATCGGTCCCGCAAGCGGCACTGTCTAGTGCCGCTTCGCGAACTCTATGATTGCAGCACTTACTTGCTCCGGCCGTTCTTGCGGAACCCAGTGACCGCTTCCCGGCACGAATATTGGTTCCTCGAGTTTGGGAACGAGAACTGGCATTGCGGAAATCAGGTCTCGCATACCGGGAATACTCAAGCCTACATCTCGCTCGCCGACCATATAGAGCGCAGGGATATCGACCGTCTTGCCTTTCAGAGAAGCCTGAAGGGCCCAGTTGCGATCCAGGTTGCGGTAATAGTTGAGGCCCCCGCGAAAGCCGCCCTCGGAGAAGGCGGCGGCATAAACTGCGAGATCTTCCTCACTGAGCCATGACGGCAATTGCGCCGGGATAGGCAGGGGCGCCAGCAATCCCTCTCGTCGCGATACCATGCTAAACGGGTTGGGCGTGCCATCACCGGCTTGGCGAGGTCCCGCGTCGCCGGAGGCTCCGTAAAGCAGCTTGAGCAACGTCACCCGCACACTACGTTCGAACTCGGTTTCGGCTAAGCCCGGCTGCTGAAAATACAAGGTGTAGAAGAGGGACTCCTCGGTTTGTGGAAAAATTTGAGTTGGCGGCATCGGGGGCTGCGGCATCATCGGAACCCCAAGCGCCACAACTCCGCGGAATCGATCCGGGCGCATCAGAGCAGCCTGCCAGGCAATGCTCGCTCCCCAATCGTTGCCAACGATAATGGCTGTCTGCTCCCCAATCCCATCCAACAAGGCGACCATGTCACCAACTAGATGCATCAGAGTGTATGACTCGGGGTCCTGGGGAGCATCCGTCTTCCCATAGCCACGCATGTCTGGTGCAACGGCGTGAAAGCCGGCATCGGCAAGAGCTGACACTTGATGTCGCCATGAGTAGGAGGTTTCGGGAAAACCATGGCAAAGAACGATGAGCGGTCCCTCCCCTTGCTCGGCAAAATTGATCCGGATGCCATTCGCTTCGATCACTCGATACTGCATTCCAACCTCCGATCTATGGAGCCATTCCGCGCAAGCGCTCCTGGTGTACGGCGACGCGAGAGCTAGCGAAGAAGTCGCGCCGGCCAAGCCAGTCAGAAAATTTCGTCTCAACATGGCTTTGACCTCCTTGAATGCGAAACCACATAAGTTGCGCATAAGGGAGAGTCAACAATCCGTAACTGAATTTGTTACGATCAATGAAGGAGCATTTCCCCTTGAGAAGCGACAGCCGTCTTTCCCGGATGCTCCATGTGCTGGTGCATATGCATCTCCTGGGGGGAACCGAAACATCGGACACAATCGCATTGATGCTGAACACCAATCCGGTCGTCGTGCGTCGGACGATGGCGAAGCTCAAGAAACAGGGCATCGTTTCGTCAGAAGGAGGTCCCGGCGGTGGCTGGCGACTGCTGCGGACGCCGGAGGATTTGACCGTGTTTGAGATCCACCGCGCGATTACGGACGCATCGATCTTCACGATGTCATTGAGTTCCGATCATCCCACCTGCCCCGTCGAGCGGGCAGTCAATTCCCGGCTATTGCACGCATTCAATAAGGCGGAAGCTGTGCTCGCTGACGAGTTCGGACAGGTTACGCTTGCCGACATCGCCCGAGATTTGTCCCGCCCTAGCGATCCCCCGAAGAGGTAGATAGCCCGGCCGGCTTTCGCCTGGACGATGCCGCCCGACAAATATTCATTCGTCCACAAGCAGCCGCTGGCTGCCACCGATTTCGGTTGCCCTCGGCGTGTACCCCAAGCCCAAAACACAAAAGCGCCCCGGAAGGGCGCTCTGGTAAACAATTGATTTTATTGAAGGAAATGGCGCGCCCGAAGAGATTCGAACTCCTGACCCCCAGATTCGTAGTCTGGTGCTCTATCCAGCTGAGCTACGGGCGCCTGTCGCTTGCTTCACCCTGGAGCAAACCTCCCGGGCGCCGCGCCGACCCTCAGGCCGTCGACGAGGGGATTGCTACAGCCTCGTTCCCGCGATTGCAAGCGTCGAGTTGGATGAGCCTGTGGAGAATTTTCCGCGCCGGCTAAAGACGCGCCGATTGCCGTCGGGTCGCCGAGCGCTCGCGACTTCGCCGCTCATCAAAGCATTGAGGGGGAAATCCCTAGCCGACCCGCGCCCGGGCGGCGAGATCGAAGGCGATCGGCCGGTCCGGCAGAGTTATCTCGAACACCGCCCCCGGCTTGCTCTGGTCGACCAGGGAAATCGTGCCGCCATGGGCGCGGACGATCTCCGCCGCGATGGCGAGGCCGAGGCCCGCGCCCCCGGGCCGCACGCCACCCTGGAAGGCCTGGAACAGGTGCTGGCGGGCCTTGGCCGCCACGCCGGGGCCGGTGTCGCAGATGCGGAGGATGACGACGCTGCCCTCGCGCCGCCCTTCGATGGAAAGGCGCCGCACGATAGCCGGGTCCGCCTCGCCGTCCATGGCCTGAACGGCGTTGCGGCACAGATTGAGCAGGACGCGGAACAGCTGGTCGGGATCGGCATCGATCTCGAAGCCGGGCTCGATGCGGTTGTCGAAGGTGATGCTCGTATGCTGGTCGAGGCCGAGCACGTCGGCGACGTCGTGGCAGATCCGCGCAAGATTGATCAGGCGCCGCTGCGGCTCGCGTTCGCGCGCCCGGCCATAGGCGAGCGTGGTCTGGCAATAATCGATGGCGCGGTCGAGCGTGGCGATCAGTTTTGGCGCGAAGCGCTGCACAGCCGGATCCGGCAGCGCCGCGATGCGATCGGAGAAGAGCTGCGCCGAGGCCAGCAGGTTGCGCAGATCGTGATTGACCTTGGACACCGCCAGGCCGAGATCGGCGAGGTGGCGCTTCTGCGCCAGCGACTCGGTCAGGTGGTTCTGCATCGCGGCCAGCTTGTCCTCGGCGATGCCGATTTCATCGGAGCGGCCGCTCGGCTCGATGATGCGCGACTTGTCTTCCGGATCCTCGGAATAGCGCACCATTGCCTGCGCCAACCGGCGCATCGGCCGGATCAGCAGGCGCTGCAGGCTGACATAGATCAGCATCGCCGTCAGGATCGAGATCACTGCCGAAAGCAGCAGGATGTTGCCGGCGAAGCGGATCATCGCCGCGCGCAGCGGCCGGTCGCTGATCACCAGTTCGAGGCTCTTGCCGTCCCGATCCGGCCCGATGACGCGCAGCGTGCGCGGCGTCCAGGCGGTCAGGGTCGAGAAGGCGGCCTCGGCCGAACGCCACAGCGTCACCTCGCGCAGATCCGCCACCTCGTCGACGGTGGGCGGCATTTCGACGGCGGCGAGCAGACGGCTCGCCTTGCCGGTACGCAGCACGATGGCGGTCGCGCCGACTGAGGCGAGCAATTCGTCCTGGACGCTGCGCGGCACATTTTCCCAGGCGGCCGAGCCGAGCAGGACGGCAGCCGCCTGCGCGGTCGCCAGCTTCTCTTCCAGGAAGCGGACGCGATAGCTCGACACGGAGGGGACGAAAGCCGCGACTTCGCTGACCATGACGAAAACGATGGTCAGCAGGATCAGCTTGATCGACAGGCCGAAGGCATGGCGCCGCGGCCGCGCGGGCACGACATCCGGCACGGAAGCCTGCGCGACAATACCGGACTGCAAGGGGCCTGCGTTGAGATCCGTCACTTTGGCGTCATTCAATCGGCACTCCCATCTAGGCCGATGACACCCTATGATGACTCGCGCGGCCACATTGCGTCAAACTTTGGCTCCCTTCCGGCGCCGTCCATCCGGCAGCGGGCGCCCTCTGGGGATCTGGCGACGCAATACCGGAGTCGCGTTGACTTGGCTGGACCTAGTCCGTATAAGCCGGGCTCACGAGAGCACGCTTCCTGTCGTGCCATGGCTTTTGTCGTGGCACGGGGTCCTGGACCGCCGGGAAGGCTCGCTCATCCGATGATAAACATTGAATTCGAGGGGCCGCCCCAAGCGGTGACGACGCATGAAGCGCACGTATCAACCTAGCAAGCTCGTTCGCGCCCGCCGCCACGGCTTCCGTTCCCGTATGGCCACCGTCGGCGGCCGCAAGGTCATCGCGGCTCGCCGCGCGCAGGGCCGCAAGAAGCTCACTGCCTAATCGGCGGAGGGACAGCCGGCCGGCGCCCGGAAAGGCCTCCCATGGATCATATGAAGACCATGGATCGTCTCAAGAAACGCGCCGAATTTCTTGCCGTCGCCGGAGGGCCCCGCGCCTCCCGGCGCGGCTTTGTCTTGCAGAAACGCGACCCACGCGCGGATGACGAGAGTCGCCCGGCGCGTGTCGGCTATACGGTCACGAAGAAGATGGGCAACTCGCCCGAGCGCAACCGGATCCGGCGGCGCCTGCGCGAGGCCATCCGCCTCGCGGGCATCGACCACGCCGTTGCCGGCACCGACTATGTCCTGGTCGGCCGCCGCGCCACACTGTCGCTGCCCTTCGAAACCCTCGTGACCGATCTTATCTCCGGCTTCGACGCGCTGAAGCGCCCGACCTCCGGACCGCGGCACCATGATCGCGGCAAGGAAAAAGCCCAGCAGCCGGGCCAAGCGACCTCACCCGAAAGACGTGAACGATGACCGATAACCGCAATCTGATCCTAGCCGTCATTCTTTCGGTGGCGGTCGTCTTCGGATGGCAGTATTTCGTCGCGGGCCCGAAGATCGATCAGACGCGCCAGCATACCGCTCAGACGAGCCCGGCCGCGCAGTCGACCTCCGGCAGCCCGACGGCCACGACCGGCACGGAAGGCGCGGCGGCAACGCAGGGCGCCCCGACCACGCCGGGCCAGGCGACCGTCATGACCCGCGACCAGGCGCTCGCCGCCAACCCGCGCGTCGCCATCAACACCCAGTCGGTGACCGGCTCGATCAACCTCAAGGGCGCCCGCTTCGACGATCTGCATCTCGACGGCTTCCGCGAGACGGTCAATCCGAACAGCCCGACCATCGTTCTGCTGTCGCCCTCGGGCGCGCCGAACGGCTATTTCTCCGAGTTCGGCTGGGTCGCGCCCGCCGGCGTCGCGGCGCCCGGCCCCGACACGCTCTGGACCGCGCCCGAAGGCGCGAAGCTGACCGACACCACCCCGGTCGTCCTGACCTGGGACAATGGCGCCGGCCTCACCTTCAAGCGCACGATCTCGATCGATCCGCGCTTCATGTTCACCGTCAAGGACGAAGTCGCCAACGCCACGGGCCAACCCGTCTCGATGGCGCCCTATGGCCGCGTCGTGCGCCTGGGCGAACCCACCGTTGCCGGCTACTACATCCTGCATGAAGGCCCGCTCGGCGTGCTCGGCGAGAAGGGCCTGCAGGAAATCACCTACAAGAACCTGCGCAAGGCCGGTTCCGAATCCTTCCAGGGCATCAACACCGGCTGGCTCGGCATCACCGACAAGTATTGGGCCGCCGCCGTCGTTCCGCGCGGCACCGAGTCCTTCGACGCGTCGTTCAGCTTCGTCGACGGCGTCACGCCCCTCTACCAGACCGATTTCAAGAGCAAGGCGATCACCGTCCCGGCCGGCGGCACCGCCACCGCCGAGGGCCTGCTGTTCGCCGGCGCCAAGCAGGTGTCGGTAATCCAGGACTACCAGAACAACCTCAAGATCGACCGCTTCGACCTGCTGATCGACTGGGGCATGTTCTATTTCTTCACCAAGCCGCTGTTCTTCCTGATGGACTATTTCTTCAGGCTGTTCGGCAATTTCGGCGTGGCCATCCTGCTGGTCACCGTCATCGTCAAGGCCGTGTTCTTCCCGCTCGCCAACAAGTCGTACAAGTCGATGAGCGCGATGAAGAAGGTGCAGCCGGAAATGGCCGCCCTACGCGAGCGCTATGCTGACGACAAGGTGAAGCAGCAGCAGGAGCTGATGGCGCTCTACAAGAAGGAAAAGATCAATCCGCTCGCCGGCTGCTGGCCGGTGCTGATCCAGATCCCGGTCTTCTTCTCGCTCTACAAGGTGATTTTCGTCACCATCGAGATGCGCCATGCGCCGTTCTTCGGCTGGATCCAGGACCTTTCCGCGCCCGATCCGACCACCATCTTCAACCTGTTCGGCCTGATCCCCTGGACTCCGCCGCACATGCTGATGATCGGCATCTGGCCGCTGATCATGGGTCTGACGATGTGGGTCCAGATGCGCCTGAACCCGGCTCCGGCCGACCCGGCGCAGCAGGTGATCTTCAACTGGATGCCGGTGATCTTCACCTTCATGCTCGGCACGTTCCCGGCCGGGCTGGTGATCTACTGGGCCTGGAACAACACGCTGTCGATCGCCCAGCAGTGGGTCATCATGCGGCGCCAGGGCGTCGACGTGAACCTGCTCGGCAACATCATGTCGACCTTCAAGAAGAAGCCCAAGGACGGTGGCGACAAGACCACCGCGCCAACCAAGGCCAAGAGCTGATGCCGGAGATTGATCAGGAAGAGATCGACCGCCTCGAAACGGGCCGTCTCTTCTTCGCCAAGTCCTGGGAGTTCGTGATGAGCGTGCCCACGATCGGGCACCTGCCGCCGATCGACGTGGCAGAAATCGCGTTCTCGGGGCGCTCCAATGTCGGCAAGTCGTCGCTGATCAACGCACTGACCAACCGCATCGGCCTGGCGCGGACGTCGAACACGCCGGGCCGGACGCAGGAGCTGAACTTCTTCACCTCCGGCAGCGGCCTGTCGATCGTCGACATGCCGGGCTATGGCTATGCCGAGGCGCCGAAGAAGCTCGTCGATGCCTGGAACCGGATGATCCGCGACTATCTGCGCGGCCGCGTCAGCCTGCGCCGCGTCTATGTGCTGATCGATTCCCGCCACGGACTGAAGGCCAACGACAAGCTGACGCTCGACCTGCTTGACGAGACGGCGGTCTCCTACCAGATCGTCCTCACCAAGGTGGACAAGCTGAAGACGGGCGAACTCGCCCGCGTCAAGGCGGCGACGGAAGCCGCCATCGCCAAGCGTCCGGCGGCCTTCCCGGTCGTCATCGCCACCTCCTCGGAGACCGGCGAAGGCATGGATCTGCTGCGCGCCGAAATCGCCCAGCTCGCGACCTGAGGAACTGCGGCGGCGAAACCGTCGCCGTCATTGTTCCGCCATCGCATAATCGCTATAGAGCCCTGCCCTTTTGCAGCGGAGCGGAGATTTGAGGATGGATATGCGGGTAGAGGACAGCACGGATCCTGTGCTGACCGCACGACTGATCGCCACCGCGCTGCCCTACATGCTGCGCTATGACGAGAAGACCGTGGTGGTCAAGTTCGGCGGCAATGCCATGGGCTCGGAAGAGCTCGGCAAGGCGTTTGCCGAAGACATCACCCTGCTCAAGCTCGCCGGCATCAATCCGGTCGTCGTCCATGGCGGCGGCCCGCAGATCAACGCCATGCTCACCCGCCTCGGCATCAAGTCCGAATGGGCGGCCGGGATGCGCATCACCGACAAGGCGACCGTCGAGGTCGTCGAGATGGTCCTCGCAGGCTCGATCAACAAGGAGATCGTGCAGACGATCACCGAGGCGGGCGGCCGCGCCATCGGCCTGACCGGCAAGGACGGCAACATGGTCACGGTCAAGCGCCTGACCCGCAAGGTCGTCGACCCCGATTCCAACATCGAGAAGGTCATCGACCTGGGCTTCGTCGGCGAACCGACCCGCGTCCGCACCGAAGTGCTGGAAGTGCTGGCCAAGTCGGAGATCATCCCCGTGCTGGCGCCCGTCTGCGCCGGCGAGGATGGCGAAACCTACAACGTCAATGCCGACACCTTCGCCGGCGCCATCGCTGGCGCGCTCGACGCCAGCCGCCTGCTGTTCCTCACCGACGTCCCCGGCGTGCTGGACCGCGACAAGAACCTGATCAAGGAACTGACCGTCGCCGAGGCGCGCGCCATGATCGCCGACGGCACCATTTCGGGCGGCATGATCCCCAAGGTCGAGACCTGCATCGAGGCGCTGGATCGCGGCGTCGAGGGCGTCGTCATCCTCGACGGCAAGACGCCGCATGCCGTTCTGCTCGAACTCTTCACCGAGCGCGGCGCCGGCACGCTGATCAAGCGCTGACCGGCCGAATGCCCAAGACCCCGTTGTCGACGGACCCGGCGCTGGCCCGGTTCGCCGACATCCGCGCCTGGGTATTCGATCTCGACGACACGCTGTATCCGCACCATACGGGCCTGTTCGAGCAGGTTTCGGAGCGGATCCTTCTCTATGTCGAGCGCCATCTTTCGCAGACCCGCGAGCAGGCGCTGGCGGTCCGGGCGGATTTCTGCCGGCGTCACGGCACGACGTTGCGCGGCCTGATCGTCGAGCACGGCATCGATCCCGCGCCCTTCCTGGACTTCGTGCACGACATCGATCACTCGAAGCTTGCGCCCGACCCGGCCCTGGTCGCCACCATAGGGCGCCTGCCCGGACGGCGCTTCGTGCTGACCAATGGCTCGCAGGACCATGCCGAGCGGATCCTCGCCAGGCTCGGCTTCCGCGACCCTTTCGACGACATCTTCGACATCATCCGCGCCGATTTCGTGCCGAAGCCACATCCCGACACCTATGCCCGCTTCCTCGGCCAGAACGGCATCGACCCGGCTTCGGCCGCGATGTTCGAGGATCTGCCGCGCAACCTCGAAGTGCCGAAATCGCTCGGCATGGCGACCGTCCTGGTGGTTCCGCGCGGCACCGCCGAAGCCCCCGTCGAGGCCTGGGAGGGGCGCGCCAACACGGCGCATATCGATCACCAGACCGATGATCTCCCGGCCTTCCTGGCCCGAATCGCCCCGAGCGCCTAAGCCGGCAGCGAAACGGCGCCGGCGAAAAAGTCGGCCTGCCTGCCTTGCGCGTTGACTTCCCCCGATTGCCCGATATCGTCCGGCCCGAACCATGCCGGCCTCTCCTGCGCCGGAGATGCCCGCTTTCCAAGGAAGAACGATGACCACGCACGACCTCGCCGCCCTCAAGTCCACCGTCGAAGCCGCCTTCGAGGATCGCGCGAATGTCAGCCCCGCGACGCAGGGCGCCGTCCGCTCCACCGTCGAGACAACGCTGGGCCTGCTCGACCGGGGCGAAGTCCGCGTGGCGGAAAAGATCGATGGCGACTGGGTCGTCAATGACTGGCTGAAGAAGGCCGTGCTGCTCTCGTTCCGCCTGAACGACATGGGCCCGATCCCCGGCGCCCCGAACGGCTCGACCTGGTGGGACAAGGTGCCGACCAAGTTCGAAGGCTGGGGCGCGGATGAATTCACCAAGGCCGGCTTCCGCGCCGTGCCGGGCGCCGTCGTGCGCCGCTCGGCCTATATCGCGCCGAGCGTCGTGCTGATGCCGTCCTTCGTCAATCTCGGCGCCTATGTCGACACCGGCACCATGGTCGACACCTGGGCAACCGTCGGCTCCTGCGCCCAGATCGGCAAGAACGTGCATCTCTCCGGCGGCGTCGGCATTGGCGGTGTACTCGAGCCTCTGCAGGCGAGCCCGACTATCATCGAGGACAATTGCTTCATCGGCGCCCGCTCGGAAGTCGTCGAGGGCGTGATCGTCGGCGAGGGGTCCGTCATCTCGATGGGCGTGTTCATCAGCGCTTCGACCAAGATCGTCGACCGCGAGACGGGCGAGATCCATATCGGCCGCGTGCCGCCCTATTCCGTCGTCGTCTCCGGGTCGCTGCCGGGCAAGAACCTGCCGAACGGCCAGCCCGGCCCGTCGCTCTACTGCGCCGTGATCGTCAAGAAGGTCGACGCCAAGACCCGCTCCAAGACCAGCGTCAACGAACTGCTGCGCGACTAGGTTGCGTCCTTGCATATCGCCCTCTCCCTGATAGGCTAAAGCCTCATCTGGGCGGGGGCGCAAATGAATTTATTGTGGCTGCTGTTTTCATTTAGGGGACGGATTGGGCGCGCCAAGTATTGGCTTTGGCTCATTGGGTTCTCGTCTGTATCCGGATTCATATTTGGCTTCTTTATTCATTTTATTCGTCCTCCCGAAGAACACATCCATGCAATCCTGATATCATCCTCATTATTCTATACGGCTCTATTGTATGTTTGTGCATCATTTGGTGCGAAGAGACTACACGATCGCGATAAGTCTGGCTGGTGGATAGCTCTCTTCATGCTGGGCGGTCCGGCATTAATCCTAGCCTCTCTATTGGCGAAGCATACCGTTGGGGATTTGGTGACGTTGAACGTTATCTCCATCGCCGGCACAATCGGCCTCCACCTTTGGGCACTGATAGAGCTTGGTTTCCTGCGCGGCACGCGTGGTGAGAACCGTTTCGGCCCGGATCCGCTCGCCCCTACCTCTTCCGCACCAGTTTCCGCCGAGCCCGGGCTTGCCTGACGCAAGAACGCGTGGCAACGAGATGGCATGCATCGCCACGACCCAACCCGTATCCTGCAAGACCTCATCCGCTGCCCGTCGGTGACCCCGGCCGAAGGCGGGGCGCTCGTCTATCTGGACGGCGTCCTGGCTGAAGCCGGATTCACCGTCGATCGGCCGGTGTTTTCCGAGGCCGGCACGCCGGACGTAGAAAACCTGTTCGCGACCATCGGCAGCGGCGCGCCGCATTTCGTCTTTGCCGGTCATACCGACGTCGTGCCGCCGGGCGATGAAGCACACTGGAGCCATGACCCGTTCGGTGGCGACATCGTCGACGGCATGCTCTATGGCCGCGGCGCGGTCGACATGAAGGGCGGCATTGCCGCCTTCACCGCAGCGGCGCTCGATTTCCTAACCGAGGGCGGGTTGAAGCAGGGCACGATCTCGCTGCTGGTCACCGGCGACGAGGAAGGTCCCTCGATCAATGGCACGGTCAAGCTGCTCGACTGGGCAGCCAAGAAGGGCCACCGCTTCGACGCGGCGATCGTCGGCGAACCGACCAATCCCGAGCGGTTGGGCGACGCGATCAAGATCGGCCGGCGCGGCAGCCTTTCCGGCACCATCACCGTGCAGGGACGGCAGGGCCATGTCGCCTATCCGCATCTGGCGGTGAACCCGATCCCACAGCTGATGAAGCTGATCCGCCGGCTGACGGCGGAGGCGCTCGATCACGGCAATGAGCGATTCGACGCCTCGAACCTCGAATTCATCGGTCTCGACGTCGACAACAAGGCCTGGAACGTCATCCCGGCCGAGGCCAGCGCCCGTTTCAACATCCGCTTCAACGACGAGTGGAACCGCGACACGCTGGAAGCCTGGCTAAGGAGCCGGCTGCGGGAAGCGGCCGGCAACGAGATCGACTTCGAGCTCGAGCTGGTGCCGACCGGAAGCGCATCGTTCCTGACCCATTCGGACAAGCTGATCGGCACCCTGTCGGACGCGGTCGAGGCTTCTACCGGCCGCCGGCCGGCGCTCTCGACCAGCGGCGGAACCTCGGATGCGCGCTTCATCAAGGACTATTGCCCGGTGGTCGAGTTCGGCCTTGTCGGGCAAACTATGCACCAGATCGACGAACGGGTATCCGTCGCCGATCTCCAGACCCTGACGGCAATCTATCGCGGCTTCCTCGACCAGTATTTTGCGTGACGGCGGCGGCGCGATGATCAACCCCTCCGCATCCAGCGCGCTGACGGGCGCGTTCGAGCTGTTTCTCGGCCGGCGCGAGGGGCTGACGCGTTTCGACTTCAGCGTCGACGGCTTCTGGCGCTCGTTCGGCGCCGTTCTCTACATGCTGCCGTTCTTTGCCATCAGCGTCGCCGTCGAGCACCGGCTGCGTCCGGAAGACGTCACCATTGCCGGTCCGACGGACGCGATCTTCCTCGTCTCGCGCGGGCTCGATCTGGTGCTCGACTGGATCGCCATGCCCATCCTGCTGGCGATCTTCGCCAAGCGGCTCGGCATCGCGCGCAGCTACGCCTCCTATATCGTGGTGCGCAACTGGGCCTCGGTGATCATGGCCGCGCCGCAGGCGGCGATCGCGCTGCTGGCCGGACTTGGTTTGGTGCCGATCGAATTCGCCGCTGTCGTCTCGCTGGCGATCGTCGGCGTCATGCTGCGCTACCACTACCAGATCGTCGGCGCGACGCTCGGCAAGTCGGTCGGCTTCCGGGTCGGGCTGGTAGCGGCCGACCTCGCGCTAAGCCTCATCCTCAGCGGGATCTTCAGCCGGCTGTTCGGCGCCTGAGGCGGCGTAGTCGACGCGGACGAGATAGAGCCCCCCGGGCGGCGCCACCGGGCCGCAGGCTTTGCGATCGCGCGCTTCCAGAACCTCGGCGACGCGGGCGACCGGCCAATTGCCCTCGCCGACCTTCTTCAGCGTCCCGACCATGGAGCGCACCTGGTTATGCAGGAAGGAACGGGCCGAGACCTCGAACAGAACCTGGTCGCCCTCGCGGCGGATCTCCAGCCGCTCCAGCGTCTTCATGGGGCTCAATGCCTGGCAATCGGCGGAGCGGAAGGTGGTGAAGTCGTGCCAGCCGAGCAGCGAATTGGCCGCCTGCTGCATCGCCTCGATATCGAGCTGCTTGCGCACATCCCAGACGCGATTGATGTCGAGGGCGGCCGGGGCGCGGCGGTCGATGACGCGATAGATGTAATGCCGCTTCACGGCCGAATAGCGCGCGTCGAAGCTGTCGTCGACCGGCTCGGCCTGGAGGATGGCGATCGGCTCGGGGCGCAATTGCGCGTTCATGGCGTCGCGGATGCGCAGGCCCGACCATGTTCCCGAAAGGTCGAAATGGCCGACCTGCCCGGTGGCATGGACGCCTGAATCGGTCCGCCCCGCGCCGAAGGTCAGCACGTCCTCGCCGGTGAAGCGCTTGATGGCCGCCTCCAGCGATTGCTGCACGGACGGCGCATTCTTCTGGCGCTGCCAGCCCGCATAGGGCGTGCCGTCATATTCGATCAGGATCTTGTAGCGCGGCATCGCCCGGCCTAGCCGACGAGAGCACCGGCTTCAACCGATGCTCCGCGCAGAAAATCGACGGCACGAAGCGGCTTGCCGCCGGCGCGCTGCACTTCGACCAGCCGGACGGCGCCATCGCCACAGGCAATCGTCAACTGGTCGTCAAGCACCGTGCCCGGCGCTCCGGAGCCGGTACCCAGCGTCGAGCGCAGGACCTTCACCCGCTCGACCTTGTCGCCAAACGTCATCTCGCACCAGGCGCCCGGGAAGGGCGACAGGCCGCGGATGTGATTGTGGACTTGCGTCGCCGGCTTGTGCCAGTCGATCCGTGTTTCGCTCTTGTCGATCTTGGCCGCGTAGGTGACGCCCTCCTCCGCCTGCGGCACGGCATCGAGCCCGCCACGCGAGGCGGCGGCAAGCGCGCGCACCATCAGATCGGCGCCGAGCCGCGCCAGCTTGTCATGCAGGTCGCCGGTGGTGATATCGGGCGCGATCGCGATCTTTTCCGCCATGGCGACGGGGCCGGTATCGAGGCCCGCTTCCATGCGCATGACCATGACGCCGGTCTCGGCATCGCCGGCCATGATGGCGCGATGGATCGGTGCGGCGCCGCGCCAGCGCGGCAGCAGCGAGGCATGCAGGTTGAGGCAGCCTTCGCGCGGCGCGTCCAGGATTGCTTGCGGCAGGATCAGGCCATAGGCGACGACGACGGCGACATCGGCATCAAGCGCGGCGAAGGCCTCCTGCTCGTCGGCGCCTTTCAGCGATTTCGGCGTGAAGACGGGAATGCCGAAGCGCTCCGCCGTCTCGTGCACGGGCGACTTGCGCTCGGCCATGCCGCGGCCGGCGGGGCGCGGCGGCTGCGAATAGACGGCGACGACCTCATGCCCCTGGCCGATGATCTCGACAAGCGTGGGCACAGAGAATTCGGGCGTGCCCATGAAGACGACGCGGAGGCTCATATCCGCCTCACATCTCGTCGGGGGTATGCGACTTGAATTCCGGCCGGACGCCCGTCTTGGACGCCTTGACGAACTTCTTGATCACCATGTCGCGCTTCAGGCGGGACAGATAGTCGATGAACAGCTTGCCATCGAGATGGTCGACTTCATGCTGCACGCAGGTGGCCAGGATGTCGTCGGCCTCGATTTCCTGCAGCTTGCCGGCGCGATCGAGATAACGCAGGCGCACGGAAGCGGGGCGTTCGACCTCGGCATAATAATCCGGGATCGACAGGCAGCCCTCTTCATAGACCGAACGCTCGTCCGAGGACGTCAGGATCTCGGGATTGATCAGGAACAGCGGCTCGGGCTTGCTGCCCTCTTCGCGGCCCGACACGTCGATGGTGACGATCCGGCGCGGCACGCCGACCTGGATCGCGGCGAGGCCGATGCCCGGCGCCTCGTACATCGTCTCCAGCATGTCGTCCATGAAGCGCAGCAGTTCGTCGTCGATGCGCTCCACCGGCTCGCTGACGAGCCTCAGCTTCGCGTCCGGCAGGGTGATGATGTCGAGTAGGGCCATGAAAACCTCAGATTGAGCCGTTTCAGATAAGAGATGCGGCGGAGTGGGTCAACGAGGAATGATGGAGGCCAAGCCCGGCTATCCGACGCGTGTTCTTGTTTTGATCTCGTCTTGGCATGCGAATCTGGTATGAAGAGGCATGCAGGATGTCCTCTTCTTCGTCGGCGACCGGCCGATCTCCGTCGCCATGCTGGTGCTGGCCGCCGCCGCGGCTGCCGTCCTGCTGCTTCTGCTCGTGCTGATCGTGGTCTGGCGCGGCATGAGCCGGCGCGACTCGGCAGAAGCCGAGCAGGCGATGCTGGGCGGCGAATTCGAGCGTCGGATCGGCGAACTGGTGCGGATCCAGAGCGAGATGACCGGCCGCATGCAGACCATGGCGGAGGTGTTCGGGTCGCGCCAATCGGAACTGCTGCACGGACTGTCCAACCGCATGGACGGGCTCGGCCACCGCATCGGGCAGACCATGGTCGAATCGACCCGCAACACGCATGAAAACCTGACCCGGCTGAACGAGCGCCTCGCCGTCATCGACACCGCGCAGCGCAACATCACCGAGCTTTCGAGCCAAGTCGTCGGGCTGCAGCACATCCTCGCCAACAAGCAGACGCGCGGCGCCTTCGGCCAGGCGCGGATGGAGGCGATCGTCCAGGACGGCCTGCCGATGGGCGGCTACCAGTTCCAGGCGACGCTCTCGAACGGCAACCGGCCGGATTGCGTCATCGCCTTCCCGAATGGCGCCGCCGGCCTCGTCGTCGACGCGAAATTTCCGCTGGAGGCCTGGAACGCGATCCGCGCCGCCGAGGGCCCCGAACTGACCCGGGCCGCCGAGGCGCAATTCCGCCGCGACGTGACCAAGCATCTGAAGGACATCGCCGAGCGCTATCTGATACCCGGCGAGACGCAGGACACGGCTTTCATGTTCGTGCCGTCGGAATCGATCTTCGCCGACGTGCATGAGCGCTTCGAGGACCTGATCCAGGCCGCGCATCGGCTCCGCATCGTCATCGTCTCGCCATCGCTGCTGATGCTGTCGATCCAGGTCGTCCAGTCGGTGCTGAAGGATGCCGGCATGCGCGAGCAGGCGCATCTGATCCAGGGCGAGGTGATGAAGCTGATGGAGGATGTCGGCCGCGTGAACGACCGCGTCCTCAAGCTGAAGACGCATTTCGACCAGGCCTCCAAGGACATCGACGACATCCTGATCTCGACCCGCAAGCTGACGGCACGGGGCGCCAAGATCGAGGCGCTAGAGTTCGGCGACGAGGGCTCGCCGGCCTATGACCGCCAGCCGGACCTGCTGGCCGGCGAATAGGCTTGGGCGGGCCATGAACACCCTGCGTGCCGCGGCCCTCTACTTCGCAGCGACCTTCGCGGCCGGGTTTGTGTTGGGCACGCTGCGCGTGCTGCTCATCGCGCCCCGATGGGGCGAGGTCGCCGCGGTCCTTCTGGAACTGCCCGTCATGCTGGGCATCGCGTGGCTCGTCTGCGGCCTCACCCTGCGCCGTTTCGGCATATCCGCCACGAACCATCGGGACATCGGCATGGGCGCGATGGCGTTCCTGTTCCTCATGGCGGCTGAATTCGCGCTTGGCATCCTCGCTTTCGGCCGCACGGCAACCGGCATCGTGGCGAGCTATGCAACGGCGGCCGGGGCTCTCGGTCTCGCCAGCCAGCTCGTTTTTGCCGCCCTCCCCGTGGTCCGGTCCCGATGGCGGCGTTTCCGGCCTCAGTAGCCGCGGCCGTCCTTCAGAAATTCGATCTCTTCCAACGTGGACTCGCGGCCGAGATCGGCGTTGCGATGCGGGAAGCGACCGAAACGGCGGATCAGGTCGCGGTGCTTCTCAGCATAGCCCACGAACGACCGATAATCCTCCTTGTCCTCCTTGTCCGCCTCGGGCACCTCGGCCAGAAGCGCCTCGTAAAGGCGGACCGAGAGATCCTGGTCAGCCAGTTCCTCGCTATGTTCGAACGGCAGATAGAGGAAGACGCGTTCGATTGGCGCGAAGCGATCCACCCCGCCCGCGATCAGCCGCCGCACCGCCGCCCGGGCGCGCGCGTCATAGGCAAAGGCGCGACCGTCGTCGCGGAAGAGATTGCGCGGGAACTGGTCTAGGAACAGGACGAAACCGATCGCGGCCGCCGGCTGCAGGCCTTCGAAGGCCCAGTCCGCGTCGGCGACGGTGTCGAGGGAATCGGCGAAGCGGGCGCGAATGGCGTCATCGGTGGCGTCGCGGCGCGAGAACCAGACCTTGACCCGCTCGGCCAGCGGCGCGACGCCGGCAACCAGGTCCTCGAACCAGAAGCGGTGCGCTTCCAGCAGAATGGCGGGATCGGGCTGTTCGGTCGGCATGGTGAGTTGTCCCCGTATGTCGCAAGTCTTTAGGCAACGCCCTCGCTCCACCCTCTCGCGCAAGCGGTCGAGGGCTTTCCGGGACTAGCCTCAGAAGGGCGTGCGGGCGCGGATGGCGGCGGCGAGCGTGCCCTCGTCGAGATAGTCGAGTTCGCCGCCGACCGGCACGCCATGCGCCAGCCGCGAAACCTTGACCGGCGTGCCGGTCAGGCGGTCGGTGATGACATGCGCCGTGGTCTGGCCGTCCACGGTCGCGTTGACCGCCAGGATCACCTCGGCGACCTCGCCAGTCGAACAGCGACGCACCAGCGAATCGATGTTGAGATCCTCAGGCCCGACACCATCGAGCGGCGACAGCGTGCCGCCCAGCACATGATAGCGCGCCCGGATCGCGCCGGCCCGCTCCAGCGCCCAAAGGTCGGAAACGTCCTCGACCACGACGATCGTCTTCTCGTCGCGCGTGACATCGGTGCAGATCGTGCAGGGATCCGCCGTATCGATGTTGCCGCAGACCGAGCAGGTAAGGATCCGCTCGGCCGCGACCGTCATCGCGCCGGCCAGCGGCACCAGCAGCTGGTCCTTCTTCTTGACGAGCGCCAGCGCCGCGCGCCGGGCCGAACGCGGCCCAAGCCCCGGCAGCCGCGCCAGCAGCTGGATCAGGTGTTCGATCTCGGGACCGGCAGTGCTGCGGGACATTTTTCTACTTGGATTTGCGGATCGAAAAGGGCGAACGCAAACGCGCTCGCCCCCTCTCCGTCAGACTAGAACGGCAGCTTCAGGCCAGCCGGCAGGCCGAGGCCGCCAGTCAGTTCTTGCATCTTGTCGGCCATGGTGCGCTCGGCCTTGGCCCGAGCGTCGGCATGGGCGGCGATGATCAGGTCTTCCAGGATCTCGACGTCTTCCGGCTTCAGCAGCGAGGGATCGATCGAGAGCTTGCGCAGGTCGCCCTTGGCGGTCATCAGAACCGTGACGAGGCCGGCGCCGGCCGAACCTTCGACTTCGATGGTTGCGACTTCGGCCTGCATGTCCTGCATCTTGGACTGCAGTTCCTTGGCCTTGCTCATCATGCCGAGAATGTCGCGCATGCGGGTTCTCCTGGTTCGAATCGTCGGAAAATGGATGGATCAGTCGTCGTCGGGATCGGGCGCTTCGTCGGGATTGTCGACCGGAACGGCCGGGGACGGCAGACCCTCGGGCTCTTCGGCGCTGCGGATCTGGATGTCGACGATCTTGGCGCCGGGAAAGCGCGACAGAACGGCCGCGACCAGCGGATCGGCGGCGGCGTCCGAGCGCGCCTTGTCCTTGGCGAAAGCGCGCGCCTCGGCAATCGTCGGCTCGGTCGCGCCCTTGCCGAGCGCCACGACCCAGCGATCGCCGGTCCAGTCGGAGAGCTTGCGGCCGAGATCCTGCGCCAGCGTACGCGGCGCATCCTCGGTCGGCTCGAATTCGAGCAGGCCGGGCTCGAAGCGGATCGGCTTGACCTGCTGTTCCAGCGCCAGCTTGAGCGGGATATCGCGCTTCAGGCCGACATAGGCGACGAGATCCTCGAAGCGCTGGAAGCGGATCGCCGGCTCGGCCTTGGCCTGCGGCGCGCTCGCGGGCTGGGCCATCGTCGCCGTGGCCGGAATGGGCGAGGTGTTGGTGATCGTGCGCATCTGGCCGATCGGTCCGCCACTCGAACCGCCCGACGCCTGCGGCGCGGATGGCGGCTGATGCGAAACCTGCGGCGTCGCGCCGCCGCCTGATGAACTGGCCGAGAAATTGCCGCTCTTCAGCAGGCGCAGCGCCTCGTCCGGCGTCGGCAGATCGGCGGCATGGGCGATGCGGATCAGCACCATGTCGGCGGCGGCCAGCGGCCGGCTCGAGCTGGAGACTTCCTCGATGCCCTTCAGCAGCATCTGCCAGGCGCGGGCCAGGACGCGCAGCGAAACGGTTTCCGCCAAGGCGCGCCCGCGAACCCGCTCGTCCTGCGGCAGGGCGGCGTCCTCAACGCTGTCCGGCACGACCTTGAAGCGAGTCACCGCATGGGTGAAAGAAGCGAGATCCTGCAGCACGACGGCGGGATCGGCGCCGATGTCATACTGTTCCTTGAGCAGCGCCAGCGCTTCCGCGATGCGGCCGCCCATCAGCGCCTCGAACAGATCGATGATGCGGGCCCGGTCGGCGAGGCCGAGCATGCCGCGGACGTCCTCGGCCGTGATGGCGCCGGCGCCATGCGCGATGGCCTGGTCGAGCAGCGACAGCGAATCGCGGGCCGACCCCTCGGCGGCACGGGCGATCATTGCCAGCGCGTCGTCGCCGATCTCGACCTGTTCCTTCTCGGTGATCGAGCGCAGAAGGCCGATCAGGCGGTCCGATTCGATCCGGCGCAGGTCGAAGCGCTGGCAGCGCGACAGGACGGTAACCGGCACCTTGCGGATTTCGGTGGTCGCGAAGATGAACTTCACATGCTCGGGCGGCTCTTCGAGCGTCTTCAGCAGGCCGTTGAAGGCCGCGCCGGACAGCATGTGCACTTCGTCGAGGATATAGACCTTGTAACGGGCCGAGACCGGCTTGTAGCGCACGGCCTCGATGATCTCGCGGATGTTGTCGATGCCGTTGTTGGAGGCGGCGTCCATCTCGAGCACGTCGACATGGCGGCCTTCCATGATCTCGGCGCAATGGACGCCGAGTTCCGGCATGTCGATGGTCGGGCGATCGACCTGTCCGGGAATGGAATAATTGAGGCCACGCGCCAGAATGCGGGCCGTCGTCGTCTTGCCGACACCGCGAACCCCGGTGAGCATGTAGGCCTGCGCGATGCGGGCGGTCTCGAAGGCGTTCTTGAGGGTGCGGACCATCGGCTCCTGGCCGACGAGGTCGTCAAAGCTGCGCGGCCGGTATTTGCGCGCAAGGACGCGGTAGGCGCCGTTCGCGCCATCCTTCGGGGTGCTGGAAAGATCGCCGCCGTCCATGCGTCGCCGCTGCCGTCCCTGCTGTTCCATTTCACGCCGCCCTCGCGGGCAAGCCTCTTCGACCTTAGCACACCCGGAGGGGCGCGCCGTCTGATCATCGAGGCTGACGCGATGGCTGGGAAAAGGTAGGAGGCTGGCACGCGACCCGTGCCGTGGCTCGTTGGGGCTGCTTCCTTCCGGACCTGACCCGATTGGCGAGTGGCTCGTCCACCACCAACCTCCCGCGGAGACATATCGTCGTTCCCGATCGAAATGGCAAGCCCGAAGCTTGATCGGGGCTATCGCGATGAAAAGGTCTATGGCGTAATCACCAGATTCATTTCGAGTCGACGCTTGTCGGCCACCCTCCGCACATCACAGCAGCACCATGACCCGCAATTTCTTTGATCGCTTGCCCCCGGTCGAGCCGAGCACGACCGTCGGCTTTTCCGGCAATACGCTCGACCGCCGCAGCGAGGCCCGCAACGAATCGACCTATGCCGCCGCGCTGGCCGATCCGAATGTGCGCGTGTTCCTGCTCCGCGGCGACGAGGCCATGATGCGCGCCGGCGGTACGTCGGAAAGCCTGTTCAGCCTGAAGGAAGCCAAGGCGCTCGGTGCGCTGATGGATGACGCCATCCTGCTCGGCTGGCAGGATTCGTCGCCCCGCATTGCCGCGATCGTCGGCAACGACACCTCGTTCGACGTCGACGCCTTCCACGCCGTGCCGCTACGGACGCTGGCGACCGCCGCCTATTCCGGCGGGATCCTGATGGACACGGTCGAGCCCGCCACGCTCGGCGCGCTTGCCCAGGCGCGGGCGCTGCTGCACTGGCATGCCTCGAACCGGCATTGCGGCCGCTGCGGCACACGCTCGATCATGGCGCAGGGCGGCTATCGCCGCGACTGCCCGAATTGCGGGCTGCAGAAGTTTCCGCGCACCGATCCGGTGGCGATCATGCTGGCCGTCGATGGCGACCGCTGCCTGATGGGCCGCCAGGCGCGTTTCGCGCCGGGCACCTATTCCTGCCTCGCCGGCTTCGTCGAACCGGGCGAGACGATCGAGGACGCGGTGCGCCGCGAGATCCAGGAAGAGGCCGGCATCCAGATCGGCCGCGTCGCCTATCATGCCAGCCAGCCCTGGCCGTTCCCGATGTCGCTGATGATCGGCTGCATCGCCGAGGCGACCTCGACCGACATCGTGCCGGACACGGAAGAACTTGAGGATTGCCGCTGGTTCTCGCGCGACGAGACGCGCTCGATGCTGGACGGCGACCATCCGGACGGCCTCTCGACGCCGCCGCGCATGGCGATCGCGCACACGCTGATCCGCGCCTGGGTCGAGGCCGGCTAAGGCCTCAGTCCGATTCCTTCACCTCTCCCGGCGGGAGAGGTGAAGAGAACGAAGTCTCTATGATCCGCTATTTCGGCTCGACGACGTCGGCGCGGAAGGTCGCGGCCGGATAGACGCCCAGGATCCGCATCTCGGCCGAGAAGAAGGCAAGTTCCTCCAGCGCGTGAGCGAGGCCGACATCCTGCGGATGGCCCTCGACATCGACATAGAATCGCGTCGCCGAGAAGCGGCCGTCGAGCTGGTAGCTCTCCAGCTTGGTCATGTTGATGCCGTTGGTGGCGAAGCCGCCCAGCGCCTTGTACAACGCGGCCGGAATGTTGCGGACGCGGAAGACGAAGGTGGTGATGACCGGCCCGTTGCCGAAGGCCGCGTGTTGCGGCTCGCGCGACAGGATGACGAACCGCGTCGTGTTGTGAGCGGCGTCCTCGACGTTCTCGGCCAGGATGTCGAGGCCGTAGATCTCCGCGGCGAAGCGGGGCGCGAGGGCGGCGCGGGTGAGATCGTCGGTTTCCGAGATGATGCGGGCAGCCCCCGCCGTGTCGCCCGCGACGACGGCGCGATAGCCATGTTCGCGCATGATGCGGCGGCACTGGCCGAGCGCATGGACGTGGCTTTCGACCGTCTTGATCGTCTTGAGCGTCGCGCCCTTCACCGCCATCAGCTGGAAGCGAATCGGCAGGAAATACTCGCCGATGATGTGCAGGCCCGAATCCGGCAGCAGATGGTGGATATCGGCGACGCGGCCGGCGAGCGAGTTCTCGATCGGGATCATGGCGAGGTCGACGTCGCCGCGCGAGATCGCCTGGAAGCAATCCTCGAAAGTCGGAGCCGGCACGGCCTCATAGTCGGGATAGACGTCGGCGCAGGCGATATGGGAGTTGGCGCCAGGCTCGCCCTGGAACACGATCTTCTTCATGCGATTGAGACTTCTGTTCAAGATTGCCGGTTCTAGCGACCGGACCCGCGGGAGGCCGCCAGCAGGCGGCGCGCCCTTTCGAGATCGGCGGGAGTATCAACACCGAGCGGCACGGCGTCAACGAGCGCCACGTCGATGCGCATGCCGGCCTCGAGCGCGCGCAGCTGCTCCAGCTTTTCGCGCTTTTCCAGTACCGAGGGCGGCAGCGCGACATAGCGGTCAAGCGCGGAACGGCGATAGGCGTAGAGCCCGATATGGTGCAGCAGCGGCCCTTCGCCCCAGGGCGCCGTGGCGCGGGTGAAATAGAGCGCCCGCAGGCGGTTCGCGTCGATCGGCGAGCCGACGATCTTGACCACATTCGGATTGGTGCGCTCCTCCTCGCGGTCGATCAGCGCCGCGATGGTGGCGATGTCGACGGCCGAATCAGCGAGCGGCGCGAAGCAGGCGGCGATCGAGGCCGGCTCGATCGTCGGCAGGTCGCCCTGAACGTTGACGATGACGTCATAATGCCGGGCCGAATCGACCAGGCCAGCCGCCTCATGAATGCGCGCCGAACCGTTCTCGTGATCGGCGCGGGTGAGCACCGCCTCGCCGCCCGCGCCGCGCACGGCGGCGGCGATATCGACGTCATCCGTCGCCACGACCACGGGTCCGATCTGCGCCTCGCTCGCCCGGCGCCAGACATGGACGATCATCGGAACGCCGTGAATATCGGCCAAAGGCTTGCCCGGCAGCCGCGTCGCCGCCATGCGGGCGGGGATAAGCACCAGGGCCTCGGAGGCGGAAGGCATCAGGTTTTCCTCGATTATTGCCCGGCTCCGGGCATGTAGGTGTCAAAACGTCTCAATCTGGAAGCGTTCATACGTATTGCACCCAACACTGGAAAGCTTGTAGTTTCCGCGCCACATGCGGGGGAGATGGCGCCAAGGGGCAGCCGGTTCCCATAGCCTATTTGAAGCGCCTGGGGCCAAGACCGATGGATTCATTCGAACTTAATAAGATTCTCGGCGCGATCCTGTTCACGCTTCTGGTGGTGATGTCGCTGAGCATCTTCTCGGGAGTGATCTATTCGCCGGCCGTTCCGGAGAAGCCCGGCTTCGTCATCGAAGTGGCCGAGGAATCGTCCGAGGGTGGCGCGGCCCCGGCCGTGGCGCAGGATCCGCCGATCGCCGTCCTGCTGGCCAGCGCCAAGGTCGATGCGGGCGAAGCCGTCGCCAAGAAGTGCGGCGCCTGCCACAACTTCGTCGAGGGCGCCGGCGCCAAGGTCGGCCCGGATCTGTACAATGTCGTCGACCGCGGCATCGGCTCCGTCGAAGGCTTCAAGTATTCCGCTCCGCTTCAGGCCGCGCATGACGAAGGCAAGAAGTGGACCTATGAGCACCTCTACCACTTCCTGAAGAACCCGAAGGCCGACATGCCGGGTACGGCGATGGGATTTGCCGGCCTGCCGAAGCCCGAGGATCGCGCCAACCTGATCGCCTATCTGCGCACGCTGGCGCATGAGCCGGTCCCGCTGCCGGCACCGGAAGCCGCCGCTCCGGCCGAGGCAACGCCCGCCGAAGTGGCGCCGGCCCCGTCCGACGCGAC
This sequence comes from Kaistia sp. UC242_56, assembly GCF_044452255.1. Classification (NCBI taxonomy): domain Bacteria; kingdom Pseudomonadati; phylum Pseudomonadota; class Alphaproteobacteria; order Hyphomicrobiales; family Kaistiaceae; genus Kaistia; species Kaistia sp. UC242_56. Next base: position 446,699 of record NZ_JBIOAN010000002.1, on the reverse strand, counting down.
GCCTTCGCCCGGTTCCGCTCCGTCCACCCCGGCTCCCGCCGCCGAGCCTGCTCCGGCAGCCCCGGCCGCAGAGCCCGCCCCGGCCCCTGCAGAACCCGCTCCGGCGACGCCGGCACCGTCCGCCACGCCGACCGAGCCCCCTCCGGCAGCTCCGGCCACCGAGGCGCCGACGAAGGAGCCTGCCCCGGCTACCCCGGCTCCGGCCGAACAGCCCGCGGCGCCCTAAGGGCCTGCGCATCCTGCGACAATTTCGAAAGGCCGGAGATCACTCTCCGGCCTTTTTCTATTGCCAAGTCGGTTGCATGGGATCACGCGGCAGTTGCCCTTCGCGCGATCCGCCTTAGTAATGAGCGTAGTCAGCCGGAGAATCGCGCCCATGAAGTTCGTTGCCGCCGCCCTGCTCAGCCTGTCGCTCCTGCTGCCCGCGGCAGCCAGCGCGAAAGCGGACGAGGTCTGGCGCGCATCGACCTCTCTCATCGGCAAGCCGAAATACGAAGACGGCTTCAAGCACTACGACTACGTCAACCCTGACGCCCCCAAGGGCGGCACGCTGAACCAGGCGGCCGTCGGCACCTTCGACAGCCTGAACCCCTATATCGTCCAGGGCAGCCCGGCGGCGGGATTCGCGGCGTTTGGCGGCGGGCTGCTCTACGACACGCTGATGGAGCAGGCGACCGACCAGGCCGGCACCAATTATGGCCTGCTCGCCGAGGCGATCAGCTATCCCGACGATTTCGCCTGGGCCAAGTTTCGCCTGAACCCGAAGGCGCGCTGGCATGACGGCAAGCCGGTCACGCCGGAGGACGTCATCTGGTCGTACGAGACGCTGAAGGCCCAGAGCCCGATGTACAACAAGTACTACGCCAATGTCGTGAAGGCGGAGATCACGGGCGATCGGGAAGTGACCTTCACCTTCGACAAGCCGGGCAATCGCGAGTTGCCGAACATCATGGGCGACCTCGCCGTGCTGCCGAAGCACTGGTGGGAGGGCACCGACGCCAGCGGCAAGAAGCGCGACATCTCGAAGTCGACGCTGGAAGTTCCGCTGGGCTCCGGCGCCTATCAGATCGACTCCGTGGCTCCCGGCCGCCAGATCGTCTGGAAGCGCGTGCCGCATTATTGGGGCAAGGACCTGCCGACCCAGGTCGGCCGCAACAATTTCGATCGGATCAAGGTCGACTACTACCGGGATCCGAATGCATCCTGGGAGGCCTTCAAGAAGGGCGGCCTCGACGATTACCGGCTGGAAAACCGCATCGGGCGCTGGATGACGGAGTATAATTTCGACGCCGTGAAGAGTGGCAAGGTGGTGCAGCGCTCGTTCCCGCTGGCCTCCTCGGGCCGCATGCAGGGCTATGTGCTCAACCAGCGCCGCGACAAGTTCCAGGATCCGCGCGTCCGCCAGGCGCTCAACTACGTCTTCGATTTCGAGACGATGAACCGGACCCTGTTCTTCGACAAATACAAGCGCATCGAGAGCTATTTCGCCGGCATCGACTTGGCCTCCAGTGGCCTGCCGGAAGGCAAGGAACTGGAGATCCTGGAGACGGTGCGCGACAAGGTCCCGCCAGAGGTCTTCACCACGCCGTTCAAGCTGCCGGTCAACGACACGCCGCAGGCATTCCGCGACAATCTTCGCAAGGCGCTGGCGCTGTTCCAGGAAGCCGGCTGGGAACTCAAGGGCAACAAGCTGGTCAATGCGAAGACGGGCCAGCCCTTCACCATCGAGTTCCTGGAGAGCGATCCGTCGTTCGAGCGCGTGGTCGCGCCCTATATCCAGAACCTGAAGCGCATCGGCATCGACGCCACCCTGCGCGTCGTCGATACCGCGCAATATGTCGCCCGCGTCAATGATTTCGACTTCGACGTCGTCTCGACGGTGATCGCGCAATCGCATTCGCCCGGCAACGAGCAGCGCGAAATGTGGGGATCGGCTGCTGCGAAGACGCCCGGCAGCCGCAACCTAATGGGCATCCAGAACCCCGCCGTCGACGCGCTGATCGACCGCGTCGTCTTCGCCACCAACCGGGACGACCTGGTCGCCGCCACCCACGCGCTCGATCGCGTGCTGCTCTGGAATTATTACGTCGTGCCGCAATGGTTCAGCGACACCATCAACGTCGCCTATTGGAACAAGTTCGGGATCCCGGAAAAGCAGCCCGAATATGTCGGCATCGACACCTATTCCTGGTGGGTCGATCCGGCCAAGGAAGCGGCCCTGGGGGCCAAGCCTTGAGCGAACGCCCTTCGCCCGAACCGCGCCGCGCATCGTCCATCACGCGCCGTACCTTGCTGGGCGGCGCGGCCGTCGGCGCCGCCCTGCCGATCCTCGGCCTGTCGCCGCTCCGCGCAGCCGCCGCCGAAGCGACCCGTTCGCACGGACTCTCCGTGTTCGGCGATCTCAAATATCCCGCTGATTTCAAGCGGTTCGACTATCTGAACCCGGCAGCGCCAAAAGGCGGCAGCTTCATCTTCGCCGCGCCGAACTGGTACTACAATCAGAACGCCTACACCTTCAACACGCTGAACGGCTACACCTTCCGGGGCGACGCGCCGCCGCGCATCGAGCTTTGCTTCGACACGCTGATGGCATCGGCATCCGATGAACCCGGCTCCGCCTACGGACTCATCGCCGAAAGCGTCACCATCTCGGAAGATCGCAACACCTATGCGTTCCGCCTGCGCGACGGCGTCAAATTCAACGATGGCTCGGCGCTGACGGCAGACGATGTCGTCTTCTCGCTGCAGACGCTGAAGGAAAAGGGCCATCCCGACATCTCGCAATCGATCCGCGAGATGGTTTCGGTGACGGCCGAAGGCCCGCGCGACGTTACGATCGTGTTTTCCGGCAAGCAGAACCGCAAGGTGCCGCTGATCGTCGCCTCGACGCTGCCGATCTTCTCAAAGGCCTATTTCGCCGGCCGCGATTTCGAAGCCTCGACCATGGACCCGCCGCTTGGCTCCGGGCCCTACCGCGTCGGCAAGATCAGCGCGGGACGCTCGATCGAATATCAGCGCGTCGCCGATTATTGGGGCAAGGACCTGCCGGTCACCGCCGGCGCCTTCAACTTCGACCGCATCCAGGTCGAATTCTACCAGGATGACGAGGTGCAGTTTCAGGCCTTCGCCAAGGGCGAATTGCTGTTCCGCGAGGAACCCTCGTCCAAGACCTGGGCGACGGGCTATGACTTCCCGGCCGCCCGGGATGGGCGCGTGCACAAGCCATCCTTCGCGGCGGAGCGCCGGCCGGACATGTATGGCTGGTTCTTCAATCTGCGCCGCGCCAAGTTCGCCGATCCACGCACCCGCCAGGCCATCGGCATGGCGCTCGATTTCCCCTGGACCAACAAGAACCTGTTCTTCGGGCTTTATGTCCGCTCGACGTCGTTCTTCGAGATGTCGGATTTCGCCGCGGTCGGCGAGCCCGGCCCGCAAGAACTGGCGCTTCTCGAGCCATATCGCGACCAGCTGCCGGCCGAAGTCTTCGGCCCGGCCGTGATGCCGCCGGAGGCCGATGGCAGCGGACGGGACCGCAAGCTGCTGCGGCAGGCGACGACCCTGCTGGCCGACGCCGGCTGGAAGCGACAGGGCAATGACCTGGTCAACGCCGCCGGCGAACGGCTGACACTGGAATTCCTGATCCAGTCGCAGGCCTTTGAACGCGTCCTGTCGCCGCTGATCGCCAATCTGAAGGCGATCGGCATCAACAGCTCGATGCGGATGGTCGACGCCGCACAGTATCAGAGCCGCAAGAACGCATTCGATTTCGACGTCATGGCGCAGCGGATCATGTTCGACGCCACGCCGATCGATGGCATCGAGCAGATCTTCGGGTCTGCGGCCGCCGATATTCCCAGCGGATCCAATCTGGCGGGGTTGAAGAATCCCGTTGTCGACGCGTTGGTAGCCCAGGCCGCGAACGTCAGGGACCGCGCCGAACTGGTGACATTGATGCGCGCACTGGACCGCGTGCTCCGATCCCTGCATATCTGGTTTCCGGCCTGGCTTTCGACGGCGCATCGCGTTGCCATCTGGGATAAGTTCGGCTGGCCGGAGACAAAGCCCGACTATGGCTTTTCCCCGGAAACGACATGGTGGCAGGACGAGGCCAAGGCGATCGCCATCGGCAAAGCCGGCTAGGGCGGGAGACAGATGGCAGCCTATATTTTCCGACGCATTCTGCTGATGATCCCGACGATCTTCGGCATCATGGCGATCAGTTTCATCATCGTGCAGTTCGCGCCCGGCGGGCCGGTCGAGCGCGTCATCGCGCAGCTGCAGGGTAACGACGTCTCGGCGACCAGCCGGATCGGCGGCGGCGGTGGTGCCGATGCCGGCATGGGCGGTCAGGACCGGACGCTCGGGAGCGCGCCCGTTTCATCCAAATATCGCGGCGCGCAGGGCCTTGATCCGGAGTTCATCGCGAAGCTCGAGAAGCAGTTCGGTTTCGACAAGCCGCCGCTGGAACGCTTCGGCCTGATGCTCTGGAATTACATCCGCTTCGATTTCGGGCAGAGCTATTTCCGCGACATCAGCGTGCTGGAGTTGATCAAGGAGAAGATGCCGGTCTCGATCTCGCTCGGGCTCTGGATGACGCTGATCTCCTATGGCATCTCGATACCGCTCGGCGTCGCCAAGGCAGTGCGCGACGGCGCCCGCTTCGACGTCTGGACCTCGGCGGTGATCGTGGTCGGCTATGCGATTCCCGGCTTCCTGTTCGCGATCCTGCTGGTGGTGCTGTTCGCCGGAGGCAGTTTCTTCGACTGGTTCCCGCTACGTGGCCTGACTTCGGACAATTTCGCCAGCCTGTCGCTCGGCGGCAAGATCGTCGACTATTTCTGGCACATCACCTTGCCGATCATCGCCATGTCGCTGTCGGCCTTCGCGACAACGACGCTGCTGACCAAGAACTCGTTCCTCGACGAGATCCGCAAGCAATATGTCGTCACCGCACGCGCCAAGGGCCTTTCGGAGCGCAAGGTGCTCTACGGCCATGTGTTCCGCAACGCGATGCTGATCGTCATCGCCGGCTTCCCCGGGGCCTTCATCTCGGCCTTCTTCGCCGGGTCGCTGCTGATCGAGACGATCTTCTCGCTGGACGGGCTCGGCCTGCTCGGCTTCGAATCCGTCATCAACCGCGACTATCCGGTGGTGTTCGCAACCCTGTTCATCTTCTCGCTGATGGGCCTCGTGATCGGCCTGCTCTCCGACTTGACCTACACCTGGATCGATCCGCGCATCGATTTCGAACGGCGGGATGTCTGACGTGACCGATGTCTCCATACAAGCCCGCGAGATCGAGCCGCGCCGGCTGGCTCTGTCGCCGCTCAACCTTCGCCGCTGGCGCAATTTCAAGGCGCATCGGCGCGGATACTGGTCGCTCTGGCTGTTCCTGGCGCTGTTCGGGCTGACGCTGGCCTCCAACTTCATCGCCAATGACCGGCCGCTGCTCGCCTCCTACAAGGGCGAATTGCTGCTGCCGGTGTTTGCCGATTATCCCGAGGAGAAATTCGGCGGCTTCCTGGCGACGACCAATTTCCGCGATCCCTTCATCCAGGAAGAGATCAACGCCAATGGCTGGATGATCTGGCCGCCGATCCGCTACTCGTTCGACACCGTCAACAACGACATGGCGACCCCGGCGCCGGCCCCGCCCTGGTGGATGATCCCCAAGGAAGATCGCTGCCGCGCCTATCCGCTCGGCGACGCCGACCCCAACTGCACGCTGGGCAATTTCAACTGGATGGGCACGGACGACCAGGGCCGGGACGTGGTTTCGCGCCTGCTCTATGGCGTGCGCCTGTCGGTGCTGTTCGGTCTGGTGCTGACGGTGGTCTCCTCGGCGGTCGGCATTCTCGCCGGCGCGGTGCAGGGCTATTTCGGCGGCTGGCTCGACCTGATCTTCCAGCGCTTCATCGATATCTGGACCTCGCTCCCCGAGCTCTACATCCTGCTGATCATGGCCTCGATCCTGGTGCCCAGCTTCTGGGTGCTGCTCGGCATCCTGCTGCTCTTCTCCTGGGTGCGGCTGGTCGGATTGGTGCGCGCCGAATTCCTGCGCGCGCGAAACTTCGAATATGTCCGCGCGGCGCGGGCGCTGGGCGTCAAGAACCGCACCATCATCGTCCGCCACGTCCTGCCCAACGCGATGGTGGCGACGCTGACCTTCCTGCCCTTCATCCTGAACGGCTCGATCACGACGCTGACCTCGCTCGATTTCCTCGGCTTCGGCCTGCCGCCCGGCTCGCCGTCGCTTGGCGAACTCCTGGCGCAGGGCAAGAACAACCTGCAGGCGCCATGGCTTGGCCTGACCGGCTTCGTCGTCATCTCGGTGATCCTGAGCCTGCTGGTGTTCATCGGCGAGGCCGTGCGCGACGCCTTCGACCCCAGAAAGACGTTCGGCTGACAGAATGGACAAGACCATGACAGCCGAGACAGGCAACACCGCATCGGGCAAGCCCCCGCTCCTCGCCATCGAGGACCTTTCTGTCCACTTCCTGCAGGGCGAGACGCGCACGATCGCCGTCGACCGGATCTCGTTTACCGTCGGGCGCGGCGAAACCGTCGCCTTGGTCGGCGAATCCGGCTCCGGCAAGTCGGTGACGGCCCTCTCCGTGCTGAAACTGCTGCCCTACCCCTCGGCCGAGCATCCGACCGGCAAGATCCTGTTCGAGGGCAAGGACCTCCTGACAGTCAGCGACCGCGAACTGCGCAAGGTTCGCGGCAACGACGTCACGATGATCTTCCAGGAGCCGATGAGCTCGCTCAATCCGCTGCATACGATCTCGCAGCAGATCGGCGAGATCCTCAAGATCCATCGCGGCCTTTCCGGCAAGGCGGCCGAGAAGCGCATTCTCGAACTGCTGGCCGAGGTCGGCATCCGCGACGCCGAGAAGCGCCTCAACGCCTATCCGCACCAGCTTTCGGGCGGCCAGCGGCAGCGCGTCATGATCGCCATGGCGCTCGCCAACGAGCCGGACCTGCTGATCGCCGACGAGCCGACCACGGCGCTCGACGTCACCGTGCAGGCGCAGATCCTGAAGCTGCTCAAGGAAATCCAGACCCGCACCGGCATGGCGCTGCTGTTCATCACCCATGACCTCGGCATCGTGCGCAAGATCGCCGACCGGGTCTGCGTGATGACCAAGGGCAAGATCGTCGAACAGGGGCCGACCAAGGAACTGTTCGCGCATCCGCAGCACAGCTATACCAAGCACCTGCTGGCTGCCGAACCCAAGGGCGCCCCGCCGCCGGCCGACGAGACGGCGCCGGTGGTGATGGAGGCGCATGACCTTAAGGTCTGGTTCCCGATCAAGCGCGGCATCTTCCGGCGCACGGTCGACAACATCAAGGCGGTCGACGGCATCGACGTCGCCGTCCGGCGCGGCCAGACGCTGGGCGTGGTGGGCGAATCCGGCTCCGGCAAGACGACGCTCGGCCTCGCCATGATGCGGCTGATCAGTTCCAAGGGCGCGATCGACTTCAAGGGCGAGCGCATCGACGGCCGCGGCTTCCAGGCGATGCGCCCGCTGCGCCGGCACATGCAGATCGTCTTCCAGGACCCGTTCGGCTCGCTCAGCCCGCGCATGTCGGTGGGCGAGATCGTCGCCGAGGGGCTTCGCGTGCACGAGCCACAGCTTTCCTTCCGCGAGCGCGAACGAAAAGTGGCGCAGGGGCTGGAGGAAGTGGGCCTCGACCCGGCCACCCGCCACCGCTACCCGCATGAATTCTCCGGCGGCCAGCGCCAGCGCATCGCCATTGCCCGCGCCATGGTGCTGGAGCCGCAATTCGTCATGCTCGACGAGCCGACCTCGGCCCTCGACATGTCGGTGCAGGCGCAGGTCGTGGACCTCTTGCGCGACCTGCAGAAGCGGCATGGCCTCGCCTATCTGTTCATCAGCCACGATTTGAAGGTGGTGCGGGCGCTCGCCAACGAGGTCGTCGTCATGCGCGGCGGCAAGGTGGTCGAGCGCGGCACGTCGGAACAGATCTTCACCGCTCCCGAGACCGACTATACCCGCGCCCTGATCGCAGCCGCCTTCTCGATCGAGACGGCCCCGGAAGGCATCGTTTCGCAATGACCGAGAAGACCGTTCTGCCCGGCGTCCTGATCGCCTCGGGCAATTGGGCGCCCGAGCCATGGGCGGTCCCGTTCGCCAGCGAGCCGGATCGGCCCGTGGCCATCTGGCCCGACGTGCCGGACCGCGCGGCGATCCATTATGTACTGGCCTGGCGCCCGCCGGCCGAAGCCTTCGCCAATCTGCCGAACCTCAAGGCCGTGTTCTCGCTCGGCGCCGGTGTCGACCATGTCGTCGGCAATGCCGCGCTGCCCGACGTGCCGATCGTGCGCGTCGTCGACCCGGACCTGACTACCCGCATGACCGAATGGGTGACGCTGCAGGTGCTGCTGCACCACCGCCAGCATCTCGCCTATGCGCGCCAGCAGGCGGCGCATCAATGGCGCGAACTCCGCCAGCCGGTCGCCAACGACGTGCGCGTCGGCATCATGGGCCTTGGCGAACTGGGCCGCGACGCGGCCGCGGTGCTCGCCCGGCTCGGCTTTCAAGTCGCCGGCTGGAGCCGCTCGGCCAAGTCCATTCCTGACATCGAGACCTTCCATGGCGAGGACGGGCTGACGGCGTTTCTCGGCCGCACCGACATTCTCGTCGTGCTCGTGCCGCTGACGGCGGATACGCGCGGCATTCTCGACGCCTCGGTGTTCGACCGGCTCGCCAGGGATGGCGCCCTGGGCGGGGCGGTGCTGATCAATGGCGGTCGCGGCGGGCTTCAGGTCGAGGCCGACATTCTGGCGGCCCTCGACGACGGCCGGCTGATCGGCGCCAGCCTCGACGTGTTCGAACCGGAGCCGCTCGGCCCCGACAGCCCGTTCTGGGATCACCCGCGCGTCGTGTTGACGCCGCATGTCGCGGCCTCGAGCGAGGCCAGCGTGCTGGCCGACGGCATCCACCGCCAGATCCTCGACTTCGAGGCGGGAAAGCCGCTGGCCAATCTGGTGGATGTTTCCCGCGGCTACTGACGCGTCTGCGCCGCAGGCTCGCGGCTAGCCGTGCTGGCTGAGCCCCTCATAGGCCGGAGCCCGCACCGGAGCTGGGGCGCGTTGCGCGTTGGCGCGCGCCTCATCCGAGGCCAGCCGCAGCAGATAGGCGAGATCGTGCATCTCGTGCTGCTTGGCCAGATTGCTCAGTTGATCCGACAATTCTTCAATATATTGCGCGGTGGCCTTCATCTTGTTCCTCCTGTCACGCCATAAACGGCGCGCTTGGTGCGAAGGACGCTCGCTGCGCCACATGCCGCCCCTTGGCTGACAGACTAAGCAGGATGATCAGGGGCGACATACCTCAAATGGGGTAAGCAGGCGGCTTGCACGCCGATCCGATCGGCTCATCCAAACGACGGCCGCCGGACCGCCGTGACCAGAGATCCGGCCTTCTCATAGCGTGCGAGCGCGTCCTTCAACGGCTCGGAGACCACGGCCATGTGGAAACCGCTCGCGTGCAGCAGCGTGTCGGGGTCGCGCAGGATGCCGACATGGCCTTTCCAGAAGACCAGGTCGCCGCGGCGCAGCGTGCCTGCGATGTTGCCGTCGACGGGGGAGCCGATCGCCTCTTCCTGCTGGTCGGTATCGCGCGGCACGGGCAGGCCTGCCGCCGCCAGCGACAATTGCACCAGGGCGGAACAATCGAGGCCGAGGCTGGTCCGGCCGCCCCAGAGATAGGGCGTCTCGAGAAAGCGTTCGGCCACGGCAACGAAATCCGGCTCCGCGGCCTCTTCCAGCGCGGCGACATGTCGGGCGACGACAGCGCCGCTGAAATCCGCCAGCCACAAGAACCGGGTGCCGCGCGTCTCCGCCGCCTGGCCGAGCGCCAGCCGGCTGCCGAGGGACAGCGCGGCCACGGGCGGGAACTTCATGTCGGCCGCGGGATAGACGAAGGTCCGAAGCGCCGTGACACGGTGGGTCGGCGCGGGATCGACAGGGCCGAGCGCATCGGAAGCGACAAAGCCGACATAGGAATCCGCCTCGGCCTGGATCCAGGCCCAGCCCTCGGCCGTCTCCTCGAACACGCGGACCCTTTCGCCGCAAAGCGCCTCGCTGTCGATCATCGCGTCGGAGCGCGGCGCGCGGCGGATCGGGGTCGAGGCGACCGCGATGCGGCGAAGCGCGCCCTCGACGAAGCGCGAAGCCTCGACCTGGCCCTGAAGCCTGCTGTCGGCGAGATCGGGCCGATAGGCATTTGCGCGGACATCCAGCGTCAAAACGGCAATTCCCTATGCCGGGCGATGACGAGATCGCCCAATCGTTCGACGGCAAGGGCGCCGGCGACGGTCCGTTGAATCACCACATTGCGGCGGTCTTTGGCATCGCGGTGCCGGCTGACCAGGCCGAGCCGTCCCATCGTATCGAGCGCCCGGGTGATCGCCGGCTTGGTGACGCCGAGCTTGGCGGCAAGCCCGCGCACCGTATGCGGCGGCATTTCGAGATAGACGGTCAGGAGCACGGCCATCTGGCGTGCGGAGAGGTCGTGCTCGCCGTCGCGGACGAGATCGAGCGTGACGTCATGCCAGAGGCGAAGCGCCTGCGTTGGACGCAGTTCGGCAGGCATGACGGCTCCCCTGACAAATCCGCGATCGTTTCGGACCCGTTCTATTTAAGCGTCGCGCTGCGATGGCCACAAGGCCTGATCGCAGCGCGGGCTCCGATTGTATCGAGCGTGCGCGCCGAGCCGAGCTATTCGGCGGCGAAACGTTCCTGGATCAGCGAGAACAGGGCACGGATGGCCTGCGCCTCGCCGCCTTCCGGCTTGCCGGGCTTGCCCGAGGGGTTCCAGGCATAGATGTCGCCATGGACCCAAGGGATCGACTTGGGAACAAAACGATCGAGGAAAAGCGCCGCCGTGATCGCTCCGGCAAACCCGCCGGCGCCGGCATTGTTGATGTCCGCGATCTTGGAATCGATCATCGACTCGTAGGGCGCCCAGAGCGGCAGGCGCCAGAGTGGATCCAGATGCAGCGCGGCATGGCGGGCGAGGTCCGCCGCCAGCGTGTCGTCATGGGTGAAGATCGCCGGCAGTTCGGGTCCGAGCGCGACGCGCGCCGCGCCGGTCAGTGTCGCCAGGTCGATCAGCAGGATCGGATTCTCCTCGGCGGCGACGGCCAGCGCGTCGGCGAGGATCAGGCGACCTTCGGCATCGGTATTGCCGATCTCGACCGTGACGCCGCCGCGCGAGCGCAACACATCGCCGGGACGGAAGGCGGGGCCGGAGATGGCGTTCTCAACCGTGGGAACCAGCAGGCGCAGCCGCACCGGCAGCTTCGCCTCCATGATCATGTGGGCCAGCCCCATCGTGTTGGCGGCGCCGCCCATGTCCTTCTTCATCAGCAGCATGCCGCTCGACGGCTTGATGTCGAGACCGCCGGTGTCAAAAGTGACGCCCTTGCCGACCAGCGTGACCTTCGGATGCGAGGGATCGCCCCAGACCAGATCGACCAGGCGAGGCTCACGATCGCCATCGGCGGCGCGGCCCACGGCGTGGATCATCGGCAGATTGGCGGAAAGCAGATCCGCGCCGACGATTTCGCTGACCTTGGCGCCGAAGCGCGCGCCGAGGTCGTGGATGGCGGCGGAAAGCTCGGCCGGGCCGAGATCGCTCGCCGGCGTGTTGATGAGATCGCGCACCATGGCGATGGCCCGCGCCATGCTGCGGGCCCGCGACGGGTCGGCGCCCTTCGGCACGACCAGCCGCGGGATCGGCGAAGGATTGCTCTTGTAGCGCTCGAAGCGGTAATTGCCGAGCGCCCAGCCGACCGCGCCCAGCATCGGGTCCGGCAGGTCTGTGACGAAATGATAGTCGCCCTGCGGCAGGATCATCGGCAGCTTGCCGGTGATCAGCGGCGCGGCGCGGCGGCTTTCCGCGCGCCCCAGCCCGAACAGCACCCGGCCGATGACGCCGCGCGTGTCGGCGATGATTGTCACGGCGCCGGCCGATGCATCGAAGCCGGTCGAGCGCGCCCAGGCGGCCTCAACGTCGCCGATGGATGCCAGCAGGGTCTCCAGCCCTTCGGGATCCACGGCATGAATCGGAATAGCGACGTCGGAACGGTCGATCAAGCTGTCGCTCACTTCAATCATCCTTGCCTTGCTGGCCTCGATTCGAAATCGGCGCAGATCATGGCCCCGGCGCGCCGACGGATCAATTGCGCCGCGATGACGCTGCTTATTGCCAAGATCATGCCAAACCGTTTGCGGATGAGGGCTGACCTGCCGACAATTTGAGCTAAGCTGGGCAGGGGCTCCGTTCCGGCCATCCCGCGAAGGATATCATGCCAGCTGCTGTCGAAGTGATGCTTGACGATCGGACGGCCTCGCCGCGCGAAACCGTAATCCTCGATGGCTCCCCCCTGCGTCTGTCGACGCTGTCGCTGATCGGCCGCGGCCTGCTGCATGTGGTGCCGTGCGAGGTGCGACTGGTCGAGGTCGCGAAAGCCTATGAGGCGGTGCGCGGCGCGGTCGAGGGCGGGCGGCAACTCTATGGCGTGACGACGGGCGTCGGCGCCATCAAGGATCGGTCGATCGCCCTGGCCGCCTCGGCCGATCGCACCGATCTGGTCCGCGCCCATCACTTCGGCGTCGGCGAGCCGCTGCCGCCGGAGATCGTCCGCGCCGGCATCGCTATCCGCGTCAACACGGCGCTTTCCGGCATGGTCGGCTGCAGCCCCGAGCTGGTCCGCGCCTATGTCGCGGCGCTCGACGCCGACATCGTCCCGGTCGTGCGCCGGCTCGGCTCGATCGGCGCCGCCGATATCGGGCTGATGAGCCAGGTCGCAACCGCGCTGGCGGGCGAGGGCCAGGTCTTCCATCGCGGCGTGCTGAAATCCGCCGAGGAAGCACTGCGCGAAGCCGGCCTGACGCCCCTGGTCTTCCGGCTGAAGGACGCCCTTTCCGCCGTCAGCACCAACGCGCTGACGGTCGCCAGCGCCGGCGCGACGCTGATCGAGGCCGCGCAGTTGATCCGCGTCGCCATGGCGACCGGTTCCAGCGCCGCCGCTGCGCTGCGCGCCTCGCCCGAGCCCTGGCGCGTGGCGACGCGCATCGGGTCGCCGCGCGAGGCGGCGGCCGGCACCGTGCTGATGGCGGTGGCGGACGCCTTTCCCTGGGCGCCGGCCACCCATCTGCACGACCCGCTCAGCCTGCGCATGATGGCGCAGATCTTCGGCGCCTCGGCCGGGGTCGTCGCCTTCGCGGCCGCCAGCGTCGAGGCCGCCACGGCGCGGCCGGACGACAATCCCGTCGTCATCGACGGCATCCCGATGACGTCGGGCGGGTCGCTGCCGCTCGAACTCGCGCTGACGCTGCAATCGGTCGGGCCGGGCCTGGCGCATCTCGCCCGCAATATCCTCAACCGCATCATCCTGATCGCCAATGGCGGGCGCGGCGTGCTGCCGGCCAATCTCGTCTCGGAGGCGACGGACGCCACCGGCTTCGGGCCGCTGGTCAAGCTGGCGGGCGACCTCGCCAGCCGCGTCATGGCCGATCTGGCGCCGGTTTCCGCCATGCCGCTGCTAATCGCGGGCGGCATGGAGGACGAGGCGATGTTCGCGCCGCTGATCGTCGAGCGCCTCAACCGGCAGATCGCCTCGCTGAAGATGCTGACGGCGATCGAGGCGCTTCTGGCCGCCCAGGGGCTCGACATGCAGGGGCTGAAGCCGGCCGGACTGGTCGGCATGGTCTATGATTCCGTCCGCTCCGAAGTTGCCTTCCTGGAGAAGGATCGTGCGCTTTCGCTCGATATCGAGACCATCGAACGCAACCTTTTTCAGCCTGCGCTCTTGGAGACAGTCAGAAATTTCTACGAATCCATCACAACGGATGAGCTCATTTTCTCGCGTTGACGCGCGCGGAACCCTAAGAAGTACGATGCTCGCCCAGACCCACCGACAGTAGAGGAACTTCCGCAATGAAAGCTCTGAAGACCATCGCGGCAGCGGCCGCGATCCTCGCCTCGATCGGCGGGGCGCACGCAGCCGATGTCGTCGTTTCCTCGAAGATCGACACCGAGGGCACGCTGCTCGGCAACGTCATCGCCCAGGTGCTCGAGGCGAACGGGATCACGGTCGAGGACCGCATCTCGCTCGGCGGCACGCCGGTGGTGCGCAAGGCGATCACGGCCGGCGAGATCGACATCTATCCGGAATACACTGGCAATGCCGCCTTCTTCTTCAACAAGGCGGACGATCCGCTCTGGAAGGATGCGGCCAAGGGCTTCGAGACCGCGAAGACGCTCGACTATGACGCCAACAAGATCGTCTGGCTGTCGCCCTCGCCCGCCAACAACACCTGGGCGATCGGCCTGCGCGGCGATGTCGCGGAAGGCAACAAGCTGAAATCGCTGAGCGATTTCGGCAAGTGGGTCGCCGGTGGCGGCAAGGTGAAGCTGGCCGGCTCGGCCGAGTTCGTCAATTCGGCCGCCGCCCTCCCCGCCTTCCAGACCGCCTATGGCTTCTCGCTGAAGCCCGAGCAGCTGCTGGTTCTCTCCGGCGGCGACACCTCGGCGACGATCAAGGCCGCGGCCGAGCAGACCGACGGCGTCAACGCCGCCATGGTCTATGGCACGGACGGCGCCATCCAGGCGGCCGGCCTGGTCGTGCTGGACGACGACAAGTCGGTGCAGCCGGTCTATGCCCCGGCGCCGATCATCCGCGAGGAAGTGCTGAAGAAGTTCCCGAGGATCGAGGAAGTGCTGAAGCCGGTCTTCGCCTCGCTCGATCTCAAGACGCTGCAGGAACTGAACGGCCGCATCCAGGTGGGCGGGGAGCCGGCCAAGGAAGTCGCCAAGGCCTATCTGGCCCAGAAGGGCTTCGTGAAATAGGCGCCGAAACGCGCTTCACGTGAAACCCGGACGGCGTCGAAAGCGCGCCGTCCGGCCCCTGTTAACAGCCTCCCGCGTGTTAGCTTCCCGTTAACCTTGCGGTACGCCGATTTGCCCTTAAGCTCTTGCGCAACGAGAGAGAGCCATCCGGCGTGACGGAAGCCAGCCAGACCGCAGCCCAGCCCCTGACCGCGCGCCTCGACCGCGTCGGCATCGTCGTCGCTGTGATCGCGATCTTCGGCATGGACTGGCAATCCTTCGCCACGCTGAAACCCAACCGCCTGATCTCCGGCCAGGGCCTCAGCCTCGCCCAGTCATTGCCGACGCTGTGGGCGGCGATCGGCATCGGCCTGTTGTCGATTGCCACCATCGTCGCCGTGCTGCGCACCGGCGCGCTGCTGCGGCTGGCTGTGGGCATCGGGTCGCTGCTGCTGCTGGCCGTGCTGATCGGCATCGTGCCGGCGACAGTCGTGCCGCCCGACAACAGCTATACCCGGGTGTCCCCCGCCGCCGGCTTCTGGCTGATGGCCTTTGCCTTCGCGGTGCTGACCACCGACGCCATCGCCAAGCTGCAACTGGGGCCGCTGGCGCGGCTCGCCATGCTGGCGGGGGCCGCGATCGCGGTCGCCCTGATCCTCGGCTCCGGCCATTGGGACGGACTGTCGATCCTGAAGGAATACGCCACCAACGCGCAGAAGTTCTGGCGCGAGGGGGCGAAGCATATCGAGCTGGCGCTGGGGTCGCTCGCCGCCGCCGTCGTGATCGGCCTGCCACTCGGCATCGCCTGCCACCGGAACGCCACGCTGCGCGGCATCACGCTGCCGGTCCTCAACATCATCCAGACCCGTGCCGTCCATGGCGATGTACGGGCTGATGATCGTGCCGCTCGGCCTGCTCGCCGCCTGGTCGCCGCTCGCCGCCTCGCTCGGCATCCGCGGCATCGGCACGGCCCCGGCGCTGATCGCGCTGTTCCTTTATTCGCTGCTGCCGGTCGTGGCCAACACCGTGGTCGGCCTCGGCGAGGTGCGCCGCTCGGTGGTCGAGGCGGCCGAGGGCATGGGCATGACCAAGTTTCAGCGCCTGTTCCAGGTGGAGCTGCCGCTGGCCCTTCCCGTCATCCTCACCGGCATCCGCATCGTGCTGGTGCAGAATATCGGCCTCGTCACCATCGCCGCCCTGATCGGCGGCGGCGGCTTCGGCACCTTCGTCTTCCAGGGCATCGGCCAGGCCGCCACCGACCTCGTCCTGCTCGGCGCGGTTCCCACCATCGCGCTCGCCTTCACCGCCGCCATCCTTCTCGATGCGGCCATCGAGCTTTCCGAAAGGCGCCGGCTTTGATCGAACTCGAACATGTCAGCCGCCGCTTCGGCGACCAGCTCGCCGTCGACGACGTCTCCTTCTCCGTCGAGCGCGGCACCATCACCGTCATCGTCGGCACCTCCGGCTCCGGCAAGTCGACGACGCTCAGGATGATCAACCGGCTGATCGAGCCTTCCGCCGGCACGATCCGCATCGACGGCAAGGACACTGCCTCCGTCTCCGGCGAGGAACTGCGCCGCGGCATCGGCTATGTCATCCAGGGCAACGGCCTGTTCCCGCACTGGACGGTCGCGCGCAACATCGCCACCGTGCCGACGCTGCTCGGCTGGGACGCCGCCCGCATCGCCAGGCGGGTCGACGAGTTGCTGACCCTGTTCAGCATGAAGCCGGAAGAGTTCGCCCAGAAATTCCCGCACCAGCTTTCCGGCGGCGAGCAACAGCGCGTCGGCGTCGCCCGCGCGCTGGCCGCCGAGCCCGGACTGCTGCTGATGGACGAGCCGTTCGGCGCGCTCGACCCGATCATCCGCGCCAAGGCGCAGGAAGACCTGCTCGCCGTGCAGCAGCGCCTCGGCATCACCGTCGTGCTGGTGACGCATGACATGGAGGAAGCGATCCATCTCGGCCACAGGATCGCGGTCATGGATGGCAGCAAACTGCTGCAATATGGGCCGCCGGCGGAAATCCTGGCGCGGCCGGCGCATGGCTTCGTCGAAAAGCTGGTGAACGGCGTCGACCGGCCGTTCCGGCTGCTGTCGCTCGCCCCCGTCTCGTCGATCGTCGAGCCCGGCACGGCCGAGGGCCCGCCGATCGCCGCGACCGCCACGCTGCGCGATGCCTTGTCCGAACTGCTCTGGCACCAGCGCGACGCGCTGCCGGTGGCGAGCGCGGACGGCACGCTGGTCGGCCGCATCTCGCTCGCGGCGCTGCGCGCCCATGCAGGTGTGCCCGCGTGAGCCGCATCGTCGGACCCCTGGCACGCCTCGCGGCGCTGGCGCTGCTGCTCGCGCTCATCCTCCGGCCCGAATGGTTCGTGCCGATCCTGAAGCCGTTCACCGAGAACGACGCGCCGGTAATCTACAACCAGGGCAGCCTGCTCAGCCTGACGCTCTATCACCTCGGCCTTGTCGCCATCGCCAGCCTGATCGGCACCGCGCTGGCGCTGGTCATGGGCGTGTTCGTGACGCGAAAGGTCGGCGAGGAATTCCTGCCGCTGTCACGCAGCCTGGTCAATATCGGCCAGACCTTTCCGCCCGTCGCGGTGCTGGCGCTGGCCGTGCCGGTGGTCGGCTTCGGCTTGAAGCCGACCCTGATCGCGCTGGTGCTCTACGGCCTGCTGCCGATCTTCGAGAACACCATCACCGGCCTCAAGGAAGTGCCGGCGAATGTCGTCGAAGCGGCGCGCGGCATGGGCCTGAATCCGACGCAGCAGCTGTTTCGCGTCGAGCTGCCCCTGGCGCTTCCGGTGATCCTCGCCGGCATAAGGCTGTCGGTCGTCATCAACATGGGCACGGCAACGATCGGCTCGACGGTTGCCGCGAAGGGGCTTGGCGAGGTGATCATCGCCGGGCTTCTGACCTCCAACACCTCGTTCATCCTGCAGGGCGGCATCATCGTCGCGCTGCTGGCGGTGCTGATCTATGACGCGCTGTCGATCGTCGAGCGCCGGGTCGCGAAGCGGACCGGGCGGCTGGCGGAGGTCGCGGGGTAAGGGCTTTGGCGACGACCATGTCGAGCGAATGGATGGTTCGCTCGCGCGGCTGTCAGGCGTCCAAGCCGATTGAGAGGCTCCACCATCATCCTGAGGTGCTTCGCGTCAGCGAAGCCTCGGAGGAGGCACCAGTGGGCATTTCGGCTTGCAAACCAAGTCACGACCCCGACGAAATCACCTGGATTCAGAGCGTTCGCTGGACCCTCCTTCGAGGCCCGGCTTTGCCGGGCGCCTCAGGATGATGAGCGAGTTTTGAATTGTGGGCCGGACACTCCGTCGCGTCTCGAACCACGCACCCAGCGCGCAACAGGGAAAGCGCAAGCAAAGCCCCTCACCCTACCCTCTCTCCCAAGCGGGCGAGGGTTTTTGGCCGGCGCTCTTCACAAAGATCGAGCGCGGCAGAACTCCCTCCCCCGCATGACCAGCGACCCCTCCCCGAAAGCGCCATGCGCTTTCGACCCTCCCTCGAGGGGAGGGTTCAAGCGGAGCGCGGTCCGGCGAAGCGCCATCGGTATCCATCAGCAGAGCTTTGGCCCCGCGGCGGGCCTCCTGAACCCTCCCCTTGAGGGAGGGGCAAAACCGGCCTGCCGGTTTTGGGGGAGGGGGACGCCTTGCTGGGCCAGCCGGCAACCTCACCAACCGGGCCCTGAAACGCTGAGGAAGCGGCCCGAACGCAAATCGGCCTTCCCATTTCGTCGGCAAAGCCGTCAACTTGGCGACGAGGGTGCGTCTCTGATGTACCGAGTCGCAATCTCCCTTTCCGACAACCGCCGGTGATGCCATGAGCGATTTCGATCTCGTCCTTTCCGGAACCGTCGTTACCGCCGACCGCGTCATCGAGGGCGGGTTCGTCGCGGTGCGCGACGGCAAGATCGCCATGGTCGGCCAGGGCGAGGCGCCCTCGGGACGAGAGAAACACGCGCTCGGCAAGGCGCTGATCCTGCCGGGCGCGATCGACGCGCAGGTGCATTCGCTGAGCCAGAGGGACCAGGAGGATTTCATCTGGTCGACCCGTTCGGCCGCGGCCGGCGGCGTCACCACCATCGTCGACATGCCCTATGACGAGGGCAACCTCGTCTGCTCGGCGGCGGCTGTGCAGAGGAAGCTCGACCATGCCGGGCCGCAGGCGCGCGTCGATTTCGCGCTCTATGGCACGATCGACCCGGAGGAAGGCACGGCGCGCATCCGCGAAATGGCGGCGGCCGGCGTCGCGGCGTTCAAGTTCTCCACCTTCGGAACCGATGCCAAGCGGTTTCCCCGCATTCCCCCGGCCCTGCTGGCGGAATGCTTCGCCGCGATCGCGCCGACCGGGCTGACCGCCGGCGTGCACAACGAGATCCACGAGGCGGTCGACGCGCATATGGCGCGGGTGCGCGCCTCCGGCATCACCGACTGGCGGGCGCATGGCCTGTCGCGGCCGCCCATCACCGAGCTGCTCGCCGATGTCGAGATTTTCGAGACCGGCGCGCTGACCGGCTGCCCGGCGCATGTGGTGCATTCCTCGCTGGCGCGCGGCGCCGAACTCGCGGCCCGCTACCGCGCCGAGGGCCATGCCGCCTCCGTCGAGGTCTGCATCCACTATCTGACGCTGGACGAGGAGCATGATGTCTGCCGGCTCGGCGGCAAGGCCAAGATCAACCCGCCGATCCGGTCGCGCGCCGAGGTCGAGGCGTTGTGGCGGCAAGTGGCGCTCGGCCATGTCGACCTCGTTTCGACCGACCACGTGTCCTGGTCGGAGGACCGCAAGACCAAGCCCGCCATGCTGGACAACGCATCGGGCGTGCCGGGTCTGGAGGTCATGCTGCCGCTCTTCGTCAAGGGCGCGCTGGAACGCGGCATCCCGCTCACCTCTGCGGCGCGGCTGATGGCCCGGAACCCGGCCCGGCATTTCCGCATCGCCGACCAGAAGGGCGCGCTGGAGATCGGGAAGGATGCCGACATTGCCGTGCTGACGCATGAGCCGGCGCTCTATGATGCGGCGGCGAGTGGGCATAATGTAGTGGGCTGGAGTCCGTATCACGGCATGACGCTCCCCTGGCGGGTGAGCGGCACGTTCCTGCGCGGAATCCAGGTCTTTGACGGGCGCGCTGTGCTGGCTGAACCTGGTTCGGGCCGGTTCGTGCGTCCGCCCCCCACCCTGCCGATCGAGACCTGATCCCTCCATGCGCAACAACCTGCCGATCGACGAGACCCAGCTCTGGGACGATCTGATGGCGCTCGCCGAACTGACCGATCCCGGCCGGCCCTGGACCCGCCGCGCCTTCACGCCGATGTTTCTCGAGGGCCGCGCCTTCGTCGCCCGGCGCATGCAGGAGGCCGGGCTCGCCATCCGCCTCGACGCGGCCGGCAACCTGATCGGCCGGCGTGAGGGCCGCTTTCCCGACCACAAGACCATCGTCATCGGCTCGCACAGCGACACGGTTCCGGATGGCGGCCGTTTCGACGGCACGGCCGGCGTCATGGCCGGCATCGCGGTCGCGCGCAGCCTGCAGCAGGACGGCGCCGAGCTCGACCACCCGTTCGAGGTGATCGACTGCCTGGCGGAAGAGGTCTCGATCTTCGGCCTTTCCTGTATCGGCAGCCGCGCCGTCGCCGGGCTGCTGACGCCCGAGCAGTTGGAACGGCCGGAGCCTGATACCGGCGAGGTGCTGCGCGACGCGATCGACCGCATGGGCGGCGACGTCGCCTATCTCGCCGAGGCGCGGCGCGACGACATCGCCGCCTATCTGGAACTGCATATCGAGCAGGGGCCGATCCTCCAGGACGAGCGCTGCGACATCGGCATCGTCACGGCGATCTCCGGCATCACGCGGCTCGAGATCGTCATCGAGGGCCGCGCCGACCATGCCGGCACGACGCCGATGAACCTGCGCCAGGACGCGCTGGCGGGGGCCGCCGCCGCCGTGTCGGTCATTGCCAAGGATGCGAGCCGCCGCGCCAAGGCGGGGCACGGGCACTTCGTCGCCACGGTTGGCGAATTCCGCGTCGAGCCCAACGCCGCCAATGTCGTGCCGAGCCGGGTGACGCTGCTGGTCGATGCGCGCGCCGAGGAGCGCAGCTTCATGGAAGGCTTCGTCGCCGAATTGCGGCCGCTGATCCTGCGCGCCATGTCGGGCACGGGCGCGCGGATCACCGAATTCCGCGCCATTTCGGACAACCGCCCGGCGCTTTCCGATCCGTTGCTGCTCGACGTGCTGGAGCAATCGACCGAGGCGCTGGGGCTCACGCCGCGCCGCATGGCCTCGGGGGCCGGCCACGACATGGCCTGGTTCTCGCGCATCGCCCCCTCGGCTATGATCTTCGTTCCCTGCAAGGATGGCCGCAGCCACACGCCGGAAGAATGGTCGGAGCCGGGCGAGATCGCCGCCGGCGCGGCCGTGCTGCTCGACGCCGTGCTGCGCCTCGATACCCTGCTCGCCTGAAGGAGAACCGCATGGGCCGCATCCTGACCGAGAAAGACGTCGAACCCGCCGTGCGCGGCGGCTCGGTCTATGCGGCCGGGGGCGGCGGCTGGGCCGACCATGGCCGCATGCTGGGGCTCGCCGCGGTGCGGATCGGCAAGCCGGAACTGGTCACGGTCGACGAGCTCGACAAGAATGACTGGGTCGCGACCGCCGCCGCGATCGGCGCGCCGGCCGGCACCACCGCCTGGGAAATGCAGGGCGTCGACTATGTCCATGCCGTGCGGCTGCTGCAGGAAGCGCTGGGCGAACCGATCGCGGCACTGATGGTCGGCCAGAACGGCCGCTCCTCGACGCTGAACGGCTGGCTGCCTTCCGCCATCCTCGGCACCAAGGTGCTCGACGCGGTCGGCGACATCCGCGCGCATCCGACCGGCGACATGGGGTCGATCGGGCTTGCCGCCTCGCCCGAGCCGATGATCCAGACGGCGGTCGGCGGCAACCGGGCCGACAACCGCTATATCGAGCTGGTGGTGCGCGGCGCGACCGCCAAGGTGTCGCCGATCCTGCGCACGGCCTCCGACATGTCGGGTGGCTTCATCGCCTCGGCGCGCAATCCGGTGCGTGCCAGCTATGTGCGGAAGAACGCGGCGCTGGGCGGCATCTCGATGGCGCTGGCGCTCGGCGAGGCGATCGTCGCGGCCGACGGCAAGGGAGCCGGCAAGGGCAGCGGCACCGCCGTCATCGACGCGATCTGCAAGGTGACCGGCGGCCATATCGCGGTTTCCGGCCGGATCGCCCGCAAGGACGTGGTCTACACCAACGCCGCCTTCGACATCGGCACGGTGGTGATCGGCGCCGGCGACAAGGCGACAACGCTGCATGTAATGAACGAATATATGGCGATCGACGATGCCGGCGGCACCCGCCTCGCCACCTTCCCGGATGTCATCACCACGCTCGACAAGGATGGCGAACCGCTCTCGGTCGGGCAATTGCATGTCGGCATGACGGTGCATGTGCTGCATGTGCCCAAGGCGATCATCCCGCTTTCGGCCGGCGTGCTCGACCCCTCCGTCTATCCGCCGGTGGAAGCCGCGATGGGCATCGAGCTCGCGCGCTATGTTTTTGCAGACGAACCGAAGAAGAAGCGGAAGAAGAAATAGCGGCGGGCTGCGAGGCTCGCTGCGCGCGCATCTCGGCCTGATGGGGGCTGGTGCGGCACCCGTCCTGTCCATCATGCTGAGGCGCCGCCCGCAGGGCGGCCTCGAAGCACGCACGACCGACCCGCGAGGCGCTTTCCATGCCGAACCCCCGCTATCCCGTCACCTCGGGAACGACGCTGCGCTGCAAGGGCTGGCGGCAGGAGGGCCTGCTGCGGCTGCTCGAAAACGTGCTCTCGGTCGGCGAGGACCCGGACAGCCTGATCGTCTATGCGGCGCTCGGCAAGGCGGCGCGCAACTGGGCGGCGCATGACGCCATCGTCCAGGCGCTGAAGACGATGGACGAGGACGAGACGCTGATCGTCCAGTCCGGCAAGCCGATCGGCCTATTGAAGACGCAGGTTCAGGCGCCGATCGTCATCATGGCGAACTGCAACATCGTCGGCCAATGGGCCAAGGCCGAGTATTTCTATGAGCTGGAGCGGAAGGGCCTGATCTGCTGGGGCGGGCTGACGGCCGGCGCCTGGCAATATATCGGCAGCCAGGGCGTCATCCAGGGCACCTACGAGATCTTCATGCGCATCGCCGAGAAGCATTTCGGCGGCGATCTCGCCGGACGCTTCATCCTGACCGCCGGCCTCGGCGGCATGGGCGGGTCGCAGCCGCTCGCCGGCCGCATGGCCAACGCCGCCATTCTCACCGTCGACGTCGACCCGGAGCGGGCGGAAAAGCGCAAGGCGATCGGCTATGTCGACGAGATCGCCCCCCGACCTCGACACGGCGCTGCAGCGCATCGCGCACGCCCGCCATCACCGCGAGCCGCTCTCCATCGCGCTGGTCGGCAACGCGGCCGAGATCTATCCCGAAATTTTTCGGCGCGGCATCGTGCCTGACATCGTCACCGACCAGACCTCGGCGCATGACCTCGTCTATGGCTATGTGCCGGCGGGGATTTCGCTCGCCGAAGTGCGAGCATTGCGGCAGAGCGATCCGGCGAAACTGATGGCGCTGTCGCGCGCCTCGATCGTTCCCCATGTGCGCGCCATGCTCGATTTCCAGAAGCATGGCTCGGTCGTGTTCGACAACGGCAACCTGATCCGCACCCAGGCGCGGGAAGCCGGCCTCGCGAACGCCTTCGACATCCCGATCTTCACCGAGGCCTATCTGCGGCCGCTCTTCGCCCGCGCCATCGGTCCGTTCCGCTGGATGGCGCTTTCCAACGATCCCGACGACATCCGCCGCATCGACGACCTCGTGCTGCAGCGCTTTCCCGACAACGCCATCGTCACCAACTGGATACGCCTGGCGCGCGACAACGTGCCGTTCGAGGGCCTGCCGGCGCGGATCGCCTGGCTCGGCCATGGCGCGCGCACCGAACTGGCGCTCGCCGTCAACGACCTGGTGGCGGCCGGCGCGCTTTCCGGGCCGATCGCCTTTTCCCGCGACCACCTCGATGCGGGGGCGATGGCGCATCCCAACATCATGACGGAGAACATGCGCGACGGGTCGGATGCGATCGCCGACTGGCCCTTGCTCGACGCGATGACGCTGTCGGCCTCCGGCGCCGACCTCGTCACCGTGCATTCGGGCGGCGGCGGCTATGCCGGCTACATGACCTCGGCCGGCGTGACACTGGTCGCCGACGGCACGCCCGCCGCCGGCGAGCGCCTGGCGCGGGCGCTCACCAACGACACCTCGCTCGGCGTGA
The DNA here is from genome assembly GCF_044452255.1 of Kaistia sp. UC242_56. NCBI lineage: Bacteria > Pseudomonadati > Pseudomonadota > Alphaproteobacteria > Hyphomicrobiales > Kaistiaceae > Kaistia > Kaistia sp. UC242_56. Next base: position 422,514 of record NZ_JBIOAN010000002.1, on the reverse strand, counting down.
TGCGCTATGCCGACGCCGGCTATGGGGACGCGCTCGACGAGGCAGCGGTCAAGGGCATCCGCCGCTTCGAAGTGCCATCGGAGAAGGTGGTGCGGCGGGGAGGTTGAGCCGCACATAGAGGCCCCGCCCCCTTGTGCCCCCGGATTAGTGTCCTCGTTGCCCATGCGCAACAGCCAGGGTGCTGCGCGACGGCTAAGAAGGATTAGGAACCCTGAGAGGCCTATCCATGAAGCTTATCTTCGCCGCATCAAGCCTCTTGCTTCTCGCGTCGCCAGCCTATGCCGCGGATGTTTCCGCGAGCGAACCGGCGCCCATTGCATCCGCCTTTTCCTGGACGGGCCTCTATGTCGGCGCCAATGCCGGCGCGGGCTGGAGCAATGGCGATCCGCTCGGCGACACGACCTATCACCTCAATGGCGAAAATGGCACTTTCGCCAATGGCTGGTTCAACAGCGAAGACAGCTCCAACAAGAGCGGCTTCACCGGCGGCGCCCAGATCGGCTACAATTACCAGACCAACAATATTGTGCTCGGCATCGAAGCCGACCTCAACTATCTCAATGTCAAAAACCAATATTCTGCAGATTATTTTGACACGCTCTATTCGGATGCGAGCCCCGACTACAACTATAATCTGAAAGAAGACCTGGACACCGAGAGCAAGATCGAGTGGTTTGGTACCATCCGTCCCCGCCTCGGCGTGACACCGTCCGAACGCCTGCTCGTCTATGCAACCGGCGGCCTCGCCTATGGCCAGGTGAAGAGCAGCGCCAGCTACAAGTGGCACGAATATGGCTACTGGTGGGGCGGCCCCGGCGATCACTTTTTCGACCGCAGCGGCGGCTTCGACGGATCGTCCAGCAATGTCCGCTGGGGCTGGACCCTCGGCGCCGGCGCCGAATACGCCCTCACCGACAAGCTCAGCCTGAAGGGCGAATATCTGTACGTCGACCTCGGCAGCAAGAACCATTCGGTCCTGAGCCCCGACGACAGCACGGAATCCATCAGCTGGCGCGACTCGGCGCAGTTTCACGCCGTCCGACTCGGTCTGAACTACAAGTTCTGATTACAGACGGCTATTAAGAGACGGGCGAGCGCCTGGCGCGGGCGCTCACCAACGACACCTCGCTCGGCGGATGCGGTAGGCCGACGCCGGCTACGAGGACGCGCTCGACGAGACTGCGCAAAAGGCATCCGCCGGTTTGACGTACCGTCGGACGAGGTGGTCCGGCGGGGAGGTTGATACGTCGCTTCACCTCTCCCATGGGGAGAGGTCGACACGCGGAGCGTGGCGGGTGAGGGGTTGAGGCCTCACCGGCGAGATCGCATCCCCTCACCCGGAGCTTCGCTCCGACCTCTCCTCATGGGAGAGGTGAAAGCCGCCCTCCCCTACCCGTGCGGATGCGAGAAGATCTCGGTCAGCATAGCGACGAAGCGCTTCGGGTCGGCGTCGAAGGCGACGTGGGCGTTCGGCTCGCGATTGCCCCGGAAATGCGTGTCGATCACCGTGCGGCCCACCGTCAGCGCGCCGCCGGTCTCGACGTCGACATGCAGATGGCGGGTCGTCAGCACGTCGCGATCGACCAGATAGGCGACGCAGACCGCGTCATGCACCGGCGCCGTGCCGAGCACCTCCATCTTCTGGGAAATGTCGTGCATCTCGATGCGGAAGCGCACGATGTCCGAGGTCGCCTGGGCGGCCGGCGTGCCGAGCATGGCGAGATGGTCGCAATCGGCATAGGAAATCAGCGCCCGGTGCGTCGCATCGAGAGTCACCAGCGTCACCTTCTCGAAGCCGGCCGAAAATACACGCGCCGCCGCTTCCGGATCGGCCCAGATGTTGAATTCGGCCGAGGGAGTCATGTTGCCGATCTCGTGGCCGCCGCCCATGATGATCAGCTCCGGCACGCGCTTGGCGAAATCCGGATCGGCCGCGAGTGCCGCAGCGATGTTGGTGAGCGGGCCGACCGGCATCAGCACGATCGGCTCCTTCGCGTTGCGATAGGTCTCGACCAGATAATCGACCGCGCCCTTGTCGGCCTTCTTCGACTTCGCCGCCGGGACGGGCAGCGTCTCGACATGGAATTTCGAGGCCTGGTCGGTGACGCCGCGCGCGACCGGGAAATTGTCGCGCACGAAGGGGCGGTTGGAGCCCTCATAGACCGGGATGTCGGAACGGCCGATATGGTCGAGCACGCGCAGCGTATTGTCGGTGCAGAACTTGACCTCGACATTGCCGTTGACCGTGGTGACGCCGATCAACTCGATTTCCGGATGCAGCGCCGCCAGCATGATGGCGACCGCGTCGTCGGTTCCGGTATCGACATCGAGAATGAGCTTCTGGGCCACGCGCGGCACTCCATGGGCAGGGACAAGAGGAAGGCGGGAAACGTCTCCCGGCCCGGCCGGCCGTCAAGGGCCGGCACAGGGGGCCGGCGGACGTTAGGGGCGCGCGCGGGGAAGCGTCAAGGTGGAGCCTGCGCCACCCGGCCTCGGCAAGGAGCCGGCGGCGGGCGTTCGATCCTTTCCGCCGGTTTCAGCGGGTAACCCTCCGGCAGCACCCGCTATGGTGTTGCTTTCGCAATGATTTCCACGCCAATCTCCGCTCCGGTTCTTCGAACGGGAGTTTCCCATGTTTCCGACGCCGGTGCCTAGGCTGGTCCCGAACACCTACGACTTCGAATCGAAGCCGATGGTGAAGCCGACCGGCTTTCGCGAATATGACGCGCGCTGGCTGTTCGGGGACGAGATCAACCTGATGGGCGTGCAGGCGCTCGGCATGGGGCTCGGCACGCTGCTCGGCGAGATGGGCGTCCCGCGCGAGCTGGTGACCGGCCACGACTACCGTTCCTATTCCGGCTCGATCAAGCTGGCGCTGACGACCGGGCTGATGGCGACCGGCGTGAAGGTGCACGATATCGGTCTCGCCGTGACGCCGATGGCCTATTTCGCCCAGTTCGACCTCGACGTGCCGGCCGTCGCCATGGTGACCGCCTCGCATAACGAGAATGGCTGGACCGGCGTCAAGATGGGCGCGGCGCGGCCGCTGACCTTCGGGCCGGACGAGATGATCCGCCTGAAGGAGCTGGTGCTGACGGCCGCCTTCGACCTGCGCGGCGGCGGCGCCTATCTCTTCCACGAGAACTTCCCGGCGCGCTACCTGGCCGACCTCACGAACCGGCCGAAGCTCCGGCACCCGATCAAGGTGATCGCCGCCTGCGGCAATGGCACGGCCGGCGCCTTCGCGCCGAAGGCGCTGGAGATGATCGGCGCCGAGGTCATCCCGCTCGATGCCGATCTCGACTTCACCTTCCCGCGCTACAATCCCAACCCCGAAGACATGAAGATGCTGCACGCGATCCGCGACGCGGTGCTGGAGCATGGCGCGGCGGTCGGGCTCGGCTTCGACGGCGATGGCGACCGCTGCGGCGTCGTCGACAATGAGGGCGAGGAGATCTTCGCCGACAAGGTCGGCGTGATGCTGGCGCGCGACCTCGCGGCGCTGCATCCCAACTCGACCTTCGTCGTCGACATGAAATCGACCGGCCTGTTCGCCACCGATCCGGTGCTGCTCGGCCATGGCGCCAAGGCCGATTACTGGAAGACCGGCCATTCCTACCTGAAGCGGCGGGTGCATGCCCTGAACGCGCTCGCTGGCTTCGAGAAATCCGGCCATTATTTCTTCAACCCGCCGATCGGCCGCGGCTATGACGACGGCCTGGTCTCGGCCTTCGCCATTCTCGACATGCTCGATCGCAACCCCGGCAAGAGCATGGCCGATCTCAAGAACGCGCTGCCCAAGACCTGGGGCTCGCCGACCATGTCGCCGCATTGCGACGACGAGAAGAAGTATGGCGTCATCGACAAGGTGGTGCGGCGCTTCCAGGAGAAGCAGGCCAGGGGCGAACGCGTCGCCGGGCAGAAGATCGTCGACCTCGTCACCGTCAATGGCGTGCGCGTCGTCAACGAGGACGGCACCTGGGGCCTGGTGCGCGCCTCGTCGAACAAGCCGGAAATGGTCGTCGTGGTCGAGAGCCCCGTGTCCGAGGCCCGCATGCGCGAGATGTTCAAGGCGATCGACGAGACCTTGCGCGAAAATCCGGAAGTCGGCGCCTACAACCAAACGATCTGACCTTCCAACAGGCACTTGGCCGGTTCGCCGGCCGGGGCCGATAATAAACGCCTAGAAAACACCCGTGGAGAGAACGCACATGACTTCCCGCTCCTTCGGCACGATGCCGGATGGCACATCCGTCGAGGCCATCACCATCTCGAATGGCGACCTGACGGCGACGATCCTGACCTTCGGCGCCGTGATCCAGGACATCCGCCTCGCCGGCGTGCCGCATCCGCTGGTGCTCGGCTACGACAACATGGAAGCCTATCTGCGCAACCGCACCTATTTCGGCGCGATCGCGGGCCGCTTCGCCAACCGCATCGCCGATGGCCGCTTCGAGATCGACGGCACGCCCTACCAGGTGTCGCAGAACGAGGCGCCGAACCATCTGCATGGCGGCTTCGACGGCTTTGGCACGCGCGTCTGGACGCTGCTGCGCTCGACGCCGTCCAGCGTCACGCTCGGCATCAGCAGCGCCGATGGCGAAGAGGGCTATCCCGGCAAGGTCGATGTCGAACTGACCTATTCGATCGAGGCGCCCGGCACGCTGAAGACCGTGATATCCGCCACGACCGACAAGCCGACCCTGGTCAACCTGGCGCAGCACAGCTATTTCAACCTGGACGGCACCGGCACCATCCGCGACCACATGCTGACCATCCCGGCCGAGACCTACCTGCCGATCGACGCGGGCAAGATCCCGACCGGCGAGTTCCGTCCCGTCGCCGGCACCGAATATGATTTCCGTGGGGGCCGCCGCTTCGGCGAAGGCCATGACGGCGTGGTCGAGAGCTATGACCACAACATGGTCGTCCGGCGCGAAAAGGTCGCGACGCCGCAGCCGATCGCCGTGCTCTCCTCGTCGAAGAGCGGCGTCGCGCTCGAAGTCACCTCGACCGAGCCGGGCGTGCAGTTCTATGGCGGCCAGATGGTGGCCTCGAAGGACGCCGGCATCAATGGCGAAGTCTATGGCGCCAATGCGGGCCTGTGCCTGGAGGCGCAGCTCTTCCCCGACGCGCCGAACCAGAAGGACTTCCCGAGCGCGGTGCTGCGCCCCGGCGAGACCTATCACCAGGAAACCCTGTTCCGCTTCAGCCGCACCGGCTGAGGACTCTCTTTGCTGGCCCTCCCGCACGCCGGAGGGGCCAGCCCTTGATGAAGCGACCGCGCCACGACCGGCGCGGTCGCTTTTTTGTTGGCTGCGGACCGTCGCCCCGGCGAAGGCCGGGGCCCAGGAACACCGGCTTTGGAAATCTTGGCCGAGACCTTTCCGTTGAGGCCGGAGTGTCTGGATCCCGGCCTCCGCCGGGATGACGACGGAGGGTTTGGGCGGGCGGAGCGCAGGGGTCGACTGGCGGATGTGAAGACAGCGCCGGCCGGGCGGAAAGCACGTTCTGACGGCGCCGGCCGACGGCGCCACGTGGATGTTCGCCCCCTCGCCCCACCCTCGCCGTCATCCTGGTGGGCTTCGCTCGCGAAATCCTGCGCCGACCATCATCCTGAGGTGCTTCGCGTCAGCGAAGCCTCGAAGGAGGGTCCAGCGGGCATCTTCGCGGACGGCGCGTCGCCCCAAGGCCGTTCCCTGAACCCTCCTTCGAGGCCCGGCCTTGCCGGGCACCTCAGGATGATGGTGGAGCCTGTCCGGCGCTCTGCCGAAATGCCGCGAACCCAAAACCCAACCCCCGCGCGAATTTTCTTCCCTTCCGCAGCGGCGCGGATCATTCTGACGTGCTCTCGCAGGCCGGTTCGCTGGAGCATCATGACGACGATCAACCGTTCGACGCATATCCGTCTCACCTCGCATCCCGGCGCCCAGGCGCCGGTCCGGTTTCCGATCCGCTGGGGCGACCCCGACCCGCGCCGGCGCGGGCCTGTGGTGGGAACCGTGTCGAACCCCGCCGACCGCAACACGATCGGCACGCATGGCGGCTCCTATTCGCTCTATCGCGCGCTCGCCGTCTCCTCCGGCGCGCTGAACCCGATCCAGCGGCCGGATTATCGCAACACCTCACCGGCAGTCTCGATCGGTCCGCACCCGCAATGGGCCGACCCCGCCAGGATCGTCTCGCTCGACCCGTTCGGGCACCTCGCCGCCGAGCTTTTCGCCGACCTGATCGCCGAGGGCGTCGACATCCGCCCGACCATCGCCATCACCAAGGCGCGGCTCACCATGATCGAGCTGCATGAGGCGATCCGGCTGAAGCGGCTGCCGATCGATGGCACCATCGTGCATGGCAATGGCGACGTCGCCGTCACCAAGGCGGCGATCGATCCGGTCTGGCACCTGCCGGGCATCGCGGCGCGCTTCGGCGTCGAGGAGGACCAGCTGCGCCGCACGCTGTTCGAGCAGACCGGCGGCATGTATCCCGAACTGGTGACCCGGCCGGATCTCGCGCTGTTCCTGCCGCCGATCGGCGGCATCACGCTCTACATCTTCGGCGACGCGGCGGCGATCGCGGATCCGAAGCGGACGCTCGCCTGCCGCGTGCATGACGAATGCAACGGCTCCGACGTGTTCGGCTCCGATATCTGCACCTGCCGGCCCTATCTGGTGCATGGCATCGAGGAAGCGGTGAAGGAGGCGCAGGCAGGCGGCGTCGGGCTGATCGTCTACAACCGAAAGGAAGGCCGGGCGCTTGGCGAGGTGACGAAGTTCCTCGTCTACAACGCCCGCAAGCGGCAGGAGGGCGGCGACCAGGCGGCGACCTATTTCGAGCGCACCGAATGCGTCGCCGGCGTGCAGGACGCCCGCTTCCAGCAATTGATGCCGGATATCCTGCACTGGCTCGGCATCACCAAGATCGACCGCTTCGTCTCGATGTCGGACATGAAATATGACGCCATCACCGGCTCCGGCATCGAGATCCGCGAGCGGGTGGCGCTGCCGGATGCCCTGATCCCGGTCGACGCGCGCGTCGAGATGGAGGCGAAGAAGGCGGCCGGCTATTTCTCCGCCGACGCGCCGCCCACCGCCGACGATCTGGCGCACACGATCGGCAGGCCGCTGGAGAAATATTGAGAGGGCTGCCGGCGGTCGGGATGGAGGCGCTTTTCTCCTCGCGTCGCAAGGGAGAGATCGGCCCAAACGTCCGGCGAGGGTTTACGCCCTCTCCGGAAACGCCGTAAACCCTCACCCGCCGGCTCCGCCGTCGACCTCTCCCTCCGGGAGAGGTGAAGTCCGTTCCTATCGCATCGACGGAGCATCTCCTTGGCATCGATCCCTTCCCTTCTCTCCGCCAGCGCCGTGCGCGAGCGCGCCAACCGGCTGCTCGACCTCGGCATCGCCGGCGAACTCGACCATTTCGCCGTCGATCTCGGCCGCCTGCCGGCGGTGGCCGACTACGTCATTGAGACGATGCGGGAAAACTATGGCGATCGCGACATCCCATTCCATGCGCGCTGGCGCCACTTCGAAGCCGGCCAGATCGACCGGTTCGGCGGCCTGGTGGATGCCGCCGGCATTACCGATCCCTTCGTCTTCGGCCGCGCCGCCTATGACCTCGCCATCGTCTCCGTGCTGCTCGATGCGGGAGCCGGGCCCGACTGGCGCTATCACGAGGCGATGACCGGCGAGACCTTTTCCCGTTCGGAGGGGCTTGGCGTGGCGAGCTTCGCCATGTTCGCCTCCGGCCTGTTCTCGCAGGACCCGGCCGATCCGCTGCGCGCCGACGCCGCGGCGCTCGCCGTGCTCGAAGCCGCCGACCTCGCCGAGGGCTTCCAGGTTTCGCCTGGAAATCCGATGGTCGGGCTCGAGGGCCGGGCCAGGCTGCTGAACGCGCTCGGCCGGGTCGTCGCCGACCGCGCCGATCTCTTCGGCACCGACGAGGCGCGGCCGGGCGGGCTGTTCGACGCGGTGCTCGCCACCGCCGACGAGGACGGCCGGGTCTCAGCGCCGAAAATCCTGGAGCTGGTGCTGGAGGCGCTCGGGCCGATCTGGCCGAGCCGGCTGCTGCGCGAAGGCGTGGCGCTCGGCGACACCTGGGAGCATCGCAAGCTCATCACGGACGACGCGACCTCGGGCCTGATGCCGTTCCACAAGCTGTCGCAGTGGCTGAGCTACTCGCTGATCGAGCCGCTGCTCTGGACCGGGGTCGAGGTCGTCGATCTCGACGGGCTGACCGGGCTGCCGGAATACCGCAATGGCGGGCTGTTCCTCGATTTCGGCGTGCTGGTGCCGAGGGATCCCGCCGCGTTCGCCCGGCGCTGGAAGGCCGAGGACGAGTTCATCGTCGAATGGCGGGCGCTGACGGTCGCCCTGCTCGACCGCACGGCGGCGCTGATCCGCGAGACGCTCGGAAGCGATGCCGAGACGCTGCCGCTGGCCAAGGTGCTGGAAGGCGGCACCTGGGCGGCCGGGCGGCGGATCGCGCGGGAAAAGCGCGCCGATGGCGGCCCGCCGCTGATGATCGAGAGCGACGGGACGGTGTTTTAGGGGAGACTTCACCTCTCCCATGGGGAGAGGTCGACGGCCGCAGGCCGGCGGGTGAGGGGTTCAGGCTCACCTTGGAGATCGCAACCCCTCACCCGGAGCTCCGCTCCGACCTCTCCCTGTGGGAGAGGTGAAAGGCACTGCCGTTTGGCCGAACTCAGCCCTTCTTGCCCGGCTGCAGCAGATAGACCCAGGCGAGCAGGATCGGGCCGAGGGTCAGGGCCACGTCGGCGAGGTTGAAGACGAAGAAGCCGCGCTCGTTCCAGTGCAGATACAGGAAATCGATGACGTGGCCGTGCCAGATGCGGTCGATCAGATTGCCGATCGCGCCGCCGGCGATCAGCGCGAAGCCGGTGGCGGCGGTGCGGCCGCCCTCGGTCGAGCCGCGCCAGACCCAGAACACCACCCCCGTCACGATCGCGGTCAGGACGATCAGAACCAGGCTGTCGGCGCTGTTGCCGAGCGAGAAGGCGATGCCGGTATTGTTGATGCGGTAGAGCGCCAGGACCGGCAGCACCGCGATGCCCTGCTGGTAGACCAGATAGGCGTCGGCGATCCACTTCGAGAGCTGGTCGACGAGGATGGTCAGCGCCATGATCGAAAGACCCAGCGCCGAGAACGGGCCGGGAATGCGGGCCGCCGCCGGGGCGGCCGTGGTGTCCGTCTCTGGCGTCATCGCATCCATGCCTAGAGCTTCAGCTTGTCGCGGCGGATCTCGTAGAGCATCACGCCGGTGGCAATCGCGAGGTTCAGCGAGTCCGCCCGGCCCGCCTGCGGGATCTTGACGAGGTGGTCGCAGATCCCGGCGAGATCGTCCGGCAGGCCGGATTGCTCATTGCCCATGAACAGCATGACCGGCCGGTCGTAATCGATGGTGCGATAATCCGACTTGCCGGAAAGATGCGTGCCGACGACGATGCCGGGCCAGCCTTTCCGCCAGGACTTGAATTCTTCGACGCTCATGCGGGCGAGCTTCATGTGGAAGATCGAGCCCATTGTGGCGCGCACCGCCTCGACCCCGAACGGATCGACCGTGTCGCCAACCAGGATCACTCCCTCGGCGCCGACGGCATCGGCGGTGCGGATGATGGTGCCGAGATTGCCGGGGTCCTTGATGCCTTCGAGCGCCACCCAGACGCCGGCGGGGCCGGGCTGGATCTCGCTCTTCGGCGTCAGCTTCTGCTCGAACACGCCGACGACCATCTGCGGATTGTCGCGGCGCGTTATTTTTGAAAGCACGGCCTCGGAGACTTCGAGAACGTCGCCGCCGCGCGCATGCGCCGTCGTCGCGACGCGCTTGACCACCGGGTGGTCAGCGACCTTCGCGCCGTAAACAAGAATCTTGATCGGCCAGTCTTCCTCGACCGCGTCGGCGACCAGCTTCATGCCCTCGGTGACGAACAGGCCGCTTTCCTTGCGGTTCTTCGGCAAAGCGAGGCCGCGAATGTCCTTGATCGTCGGATTGGTCAAGCTGGTGATGGTCTTGACCGCGCCGGGCGCGGCAATCGGGGAATGATCAGCCATCGCGGGACCACCGGGAAAAGAGCGACGTGGAAAGGGTGCGGCCTTCGCCTTCCTCGCGGATCAGCAACTCGCCGGATTCGAGCGTGCCCGGCAGGCCGGAAAGCGCCTCGGCCGAGGTCTCGTGGATCGCCATGAAGGAAGCGCGGATCGAATAGGCGGAAAGGCAGAGGAACAGCGCGTCGTCGGCGAGCAGCTGGCGGCAAAGCCCCATCATCTCGGGCAGGCGCTCGAAGATGTCCCAGACCTCGCCATTCGGGCCACGGCCGAATTTTGGCGGGTCGAGGATGATGCCGTCATATTTCGAGCCGCGGCGCACTTCGCGCTGCACGAACTTCATCGCGTCATCGACGATCCAGCGCACCGGCAGATCGGCGATGCCCGACATGGTCTGGTTATCGCGGGCCCAGCCGATCGCCTTCTTCGAGGCGTCGACATGCGTCACCTGCGCGCCGGCCATGGCCGCGACGAAGGAGGCGATGCCGGTATAGCCGAAGAGGTTCAGCACCTTGGGCTGGCGTTTCGGATCGGCATATTTCGCGTCGCGGATCTTTTGGCCGAACCAGGCCCAGTGCATTTCCTGCTCGGGGAAGAAGCCGACATGGCGGAAGGCGGTGAAGCGGCCGAGAAAGCGCACCTCGCCCTCGCCGACCGCGCGCGGCAGCGGCCAGGCCATCGGCCAGGTTTCGCCGAGCGGCTTCCTGTATTTCCAGCGGCCGTCCGAATCCTCGTCCTTGGCCCCGGTGAAGATCGCGTCGGCGCGATCCCATTCCTCGGCGGAGAGGCGCGGCGTCCACAGCGCCTGCGCCTCGGGCCGCACGATGCGGTAGGGACCATAGCGCTCGAGCTTCCGGCCATGGCCGGAATCGATCAGCGCATAATCGGGCCAGCCCTCTGTCGTCAGCATCACCGGCCAGCGGGAGGCCGGTGTCTGGGGAGCGCGGGCGGCGGGGGAAATCTCGGAAGCAGTCGTCATGGTCGGTTCATAGCGTTCGCCGCGCCGAAAGCCAATCGATGCCGGCAACGAAGGCGCCGCCCGTCTTGCCGACTCCGGGGCTCCATCCAAAATAAAACAGAGGAGACCGACCCGCGCGCCCTCGCGCGGAAGACGGCGACAGGCGGATTGGCCCGGCGCCGGCTGACGAGGACGACAGCCATGGAGATGACGGGCGAATACCGCATCCCCGCCCGTCGTGACGAAGTCTGGCGGGCCCTGAGCGATCCGGAGGTGCTGCGGGCCTGCATTCCCGGCTGCGAGACGCTGTCGCGAACGGCAAAGGATGCGATCAGCGCCACGATCGCCGCCAAGGTCGGGCCGATCCAGGCGCATTTCGTCATCCGCCTGGCTTTTGCCAATGTGCAGCCGCCCGAGCGCTGCACGATCCGCGGCGAAGCGAAGGGCGGCGTCGCCGGCTTTGCCACCGGCCGGGCCGATCTCAAGCTCGCCGAGGCTGGCGATGCGACGATCCTGACCTATGATGCGAGCGGCGACGTCGGCGGCAAGCTGGCGCAACTGGGCACAAGACTGATAGACAGCACAACCAAGAAGATAGCCGACGCCTTTGTCGGCGCTATTGCCAACCGCCTTTCTGGAGACGAGCCGACGATGGCCTCCCTCACGCCGACCACCCCGCCCGATGCCGAGCCCGTCAAGCTGGAGCCCGCCAATCTGGAGCCCGCCGATGCGGCGGCGACCGACGAGCTGACCGACCGCATCGAGCACAAGATCGACGACGAAGCGCTCGATCTCGGCGAAGTCGCGGAAGAGATCGAGGAAGAAGTCGAGGTCGCGGCGGCGCGCGGCTTCCTCGGCGGCCCCTATGTCTGGGGCCTGCTGGCGCTGATCGTCGTGATCCTGTTCCTCGCGGTCGTCAGCCGCTAGGCTCCAGCCAACGAATACGCTCTTCCGCTTCTGCGGCCTCTCCCGGCCGGCGGAGCGGAGGGGCCATACCTACTTCCGGGAAGCGGGCGGAGGATCGATGCGGTCATCGAAACGCCCCGTTTGCGGCAAAAGAAGCGATCGAAAGCGGCCCGGCAGCCCGCGCCATGCGCGGGCTCGCCCTCTCTCTCCGCCGGTCAGCCGGCTGGCGGGCGCGGACGCGAAGGCCTATCTCTGGTAAAACGGAAGCCCACGGAGGCAACCTCCCCTGCCATGATCGTCTGTTCCTGCAATTTCCTCACCAAGGCCCGCATTCTCGAAGCCGCCGAACGGCTGGCGCGCGAGACCCCCGGCCGACCGCTCACCCCCGCACGCGTCTATCGCGCCCTCGGCATGAAGGCGCAGTGCACCGTCTGCTTCATCCTGGTGCGCAAGCTGCTGGCGGAATCGGGCGCCATCGTCACCTGTCCGGAACCGCTCGGCAGCAGTTCCGAGGAATCCGACGACATCGCCGTCTACGGCTAAGTCCTTCCACAAGCCCGGAATCGGCGTTTGACGATCGCCGCGGCCCACCCTATTCTCGGATTAGAACAATTCCAGAAAAGGATGCCGCCATGAAGGGCGATGCCAAGGTCATCGAGTATCTCAACCGCGCGCTGCGTCTCGAGCTGACGGCAGTCAATCAATACTGGCTGCATTACCGGCTGACCGAGGATTGGGGCTACACCAAGCTCGCCAAGAAGGAGCGGGCCGAATCGATCGAGGAGATGCACCACGCCGACAAGCTGATCGCGCGCATCATCTTCCTCGACGGCTTCCCCAACCTGCAGGTGCTCGACCCGCTCGAAATCGGCCAGAACGTCAAGGAAGTGCTTGAGGCGGATCTGCGCGGCGAATACACGGCGCGGAACTACTACAAGGAAGGCCGCGACGTCTGCCACGCCGCCGGCGACTACGTCTCCATGGCCCTGTTCGAAGAGCTGATGAAGGACGAGGAAGGCCATATCGACTTCCTCGAGACCCAGCTCGGCCTGCTGAACGATCTCGGCAAGGAGTTCTACTACCAGCTCCAGGCCGCGCCCAGCAACGAAGCCGAATAGGCGCGAGCGCCAACAAGTTCGCACAGCCTCGGGGATCCCCCGGGGCTTTCCGGCGCCGCCGCGGGTCACCACACCGCGGCGGCGCCGGATTCATTTTGGGCCCCCTCAACGCGGGCCGCGCAAGCCCATTTCGCCGCCGCGACTGTCCTGATCCTGTCACACACCCTGCTCTATGCATGTCCTGCATGGCGCCGCGTGGCGCCTCCGGATGGCAGCGGGGGCCGGAGAATGGCAGAGCGGGACATCGCTTCACGCAACGGTGCAGCCCGGGACGGCACGGCCCCGGCCCGTGGCTCAGCCGACCCGCTTTCGCTGACGCCGCTCTATGGGGCGCTGGCCGGCCTCGCCGCGATCTCACTGCTCCTCACGGCCTTTCCCGCCCTCGACCTCCGCTTCGCCGCGCTGTTCCATGCCGATGGCGCCTTTCCCGCATCGCGCCTTCCCGGGCTCGTGACCTTGCGCCTGCTCGGCAGGGATCTGGTCGTGCTGGTATGCCTCGCCCTGCTCGCGAGCCTCGGCGCCAAGCTGGCACGCCCGCTGCGCCCCATGCCGATCCGAGCCAGCCACATCTGGTTCCTGTTCTCGACGTTGGCGCTCGGACCCGGCCTGATCGTCAATGGCGTGCTCAAGAGCTTTTGGGGCCGGCCCCGCCCGATCCAGGTCGATCTGTTTGGCGGCGCCGCGCCCTTCGAACCCGCCTGGAAGATCGGCGGGGCCTGCCTTTCCAATTGCTCCTTCGTTTCCGGCGAGGCGGCCTCGGCCATGTGGCTCCTCGCCCTCGCCATGCTGGCGCCGCCGCGCTACCGGCCCGCCCTTACCGGGGCCATCGGCGCGCTCGCCTTCGCCCTGTCGCTGAACCGGACCGCCTTTGGCGGCCATTTCCTTTCCGACGTGCTGATCGCCTGGGGCATCACGCTCGTCATCCTGCTTGGCCTGCATCGCGTCCTGGTTGCAGGCCCCTTCAGTGCTCGCATCGATGCTGCGACCGAAGGTGCGCTGGCGAAGATCGCGCTTGCAGCGGCTTTTATCCTCGGGCGTATTGCGCGGGGTGGCCCGTGGGACCACCGCAGCAACGGACTTGGCAGAGTTGACCGATCGAACTGAAACGGGGACGGCCGCGTCGCCCTTTGCAGACCAAAGCGCCGTGCTTCTGGTCGTCCTGCTCGCGGCCATCACGCTCGGGCGGCTGCTGGCGCTGCGATACTCGGTCACCGATCTGCAGGTCGACGAGGCGCAATACTGGGACTGGTCGCAGCATTTCGCCTTCGGCTATTTTTCCAAGCCGCCGCTGATTGCCTGGACCATCGCCGCCGCCAACGCGGTCTGCGGCACCGGCGTCGCCTGCGTACGGGCGCCTTCGCCGCTGTTCTATTTCGGCACCTCGCTGCTGATCTACGCGACGGGCCGCGCGCTCTATGGTCCGCGCATCGGCTTCTGGGCCGCGCTCGGCTTCGCGCTGGCGCCGGGCGTCGCCTTCTCCGCGGCGATCCTGTCGACAGACGTGCTGCTGCTGTTCTTCTGGGCGCTGTCGCTCTACGCCTTCGTGCGGCTGCGCGCCGGCGGCGGCTATCGCTGGAGCCTGCTGCTGGGCCTCGGGATTGGGTTCGGCCTGCTGGCGAAATACGCGATGGCCTATTTCATCGGCTGCGCACTGATCGCCGCCCTGATCGACCCGCTATCGCGCGCCGTCATCCGTTCCGGCCGGTTCTGGCTGGCGGTCGCGATCGGGCTGCTGCTGCTTTCGCCCAACATCGTCTGGAACCTCAACAACGGCCTGGTCACGCTGCGCCACACCAACGAGAACATCTCCGGCGATGGTCTGCGGATCAGCCTCGGCAACGCCATCGGATTCCTCGCCGCACAGTTCGGCATCATCGGGCCGTTCCTGATGGGCGGCGCCTTCGCCGCCGCGATCGCCGCCTGGCGCAAGGGCCTGCCCGGCGAGGACCGGATGCTGCTCGCCTTCGCGCTGCCGGTGATCCTGGTCGTCACGATCGCCAGCGTGCTGACGATCACCAACGCCAACTGGGCCGCCTCCGGCCTCGTCGCCACCGCCCTTGTCGGCACCTCGTTCCTGATCCGCAGCGACCGCTTCCGCCTGGTCCAGGCCGGGCTCGCCATCGGCATTGTCGCGCAGCTGGTGCTGTTCGTCGGTAACGCCGTCGCCGACCGGGTGACGCTGCCGCTGCTCAAGCATGGCGACATCTACAAGCAGGTGCTGGGCTGGAGCCGGCTCGGCGACGCGGTGCGGGCCGAGACGAAGACCTCCGGCGCGAGCATGGTGGTGGCGCTCAGCCGGGCCGACGCGGCCGCCCTCGTCTACAATCTTCGCGACGATCCCCTGGTCGTTACGGTGTGGCCGGACGATCCCGGCCCCGACAACCAGTTCGAACTGACACGCAGCCTCCTCGACCACGCGCCGACGGGCCCGGCGCTGCTGGTCGCCGGCTGCGCCGAGCCCGCGCGGCTCGCCCGCTTCTTCGGCGAGGTCGAGGACAAGGGCCGGCTGACGGTCGCCAGCGGTCCGAGTTCGAGCCGGCAATATCATCTGTTCCGGCTCGACCGGCCGATCGCGCCGCTCGCCCCGGTGCCGCTCTGCGGCGACGACACGGACTAACGCCCGCGCCGCTGCGGTTGCTGGCGGGGAACGCGCATACTATAAGCGCTGCCATCCTTCATCTTCGCGGAAACGGCCTCACAATGTCCGACGTCAAGAAGGTCGTCCTCGCCTATTCCGGCGGGCTCGACACCTCCATCATCCTGAAGTGGCTCCAGCTGGAATACGGCGCGGAAGTCGTCACCTTCACGGCCGATCTCGGCCAGGGCGAAGAGCTCGAGCCGGCCCGCAAGAAGGCCGAGATGATGGGGATCCAGCAGATCTACATCGAGGATGTGCGCGAGGAATTCGTCCGCGACTTCGTGTTCCCGATGTTCCGCGCCAATGCGCTGTACGAAGGCACCTACCTGCTCGGCACCTCGATCGCACGGCCGCTGATCGCCAAGCGCCTGGTCGAGATCGCGCGCGAAGTCGGCGCGGACGCCATCGCGCATGGCGCCACCGGCAAGGGCAACGACCAGGTCCGCTTCGAGCTTTCCGCCTATGCGCTGAACCCGAACATCAAGGTCATCGCTCCCTGGCGCGAGTGGGACTTCAAGTCGCGCACCGACCTGCTCGACTTCGCCGAGAAGAACCAGATCCCGGTTCCCAAGGACAAGCGCGGCGAGGCGCCGTTCTCCGTCGATGCCAACCTGCTGCACTCGTCTTCCGAGGGCAAGGTTCTGGAAGACCCGTCGCAGGAAGCCCCGCCCTACGTCTTCATGCGCACCGTGGCGCCGGAAGACGCGCCCGATGTCGCGACCTATGTCGAGATCGGCTTCGAGAAGGGTGACGCGGTTTCGATCGACGGCGTGCACATGTCGCCGGCCACCATCCTGACCAAGCTCAACGACCTTGGCCGCGACAACGGCATCGGCCGTCTCGACCTGGTCGAGAACCGCTTCGTCGGCATGAAGTCGCGCGGCATCTACGAGACGCCGGGCGGCACCATCCTGCTCGCCGGGCACCGCGCGATGGAAAGCCTGACGCTCGACCGCGAGGCCGCGCATTTGAAGGATTCGATCATGCCCCGCTATGCGGAGCTGATCTATTACGGCTTCTGGTTCTCGCCCGAGCGCGAGATGCTGCAGGCGCTGATCGACAAGAGCCAGGAGCATGTCGAAGGCACGGTGCGGCTGAAGCTCTACAAGGGCAACGCCATCGTCGTCGGCCGCTCGTCGCCGAAGTCGCTCTATTCCGACGCGCTCGTCACCTTCGAGGACGATCGCGGCGCCTATGACCAGAAGGACGCGGCCGGCTTCATCCGCCTGAACGCGCTCCGTCTGCGTACGCTGGCGGCGCGCGACCAGCGCGGCTGAGACTCTGGGAAGCGAGGCAACAGGCCGTTTTCATTGGTCTGTTGCTAAAGCTTCATTTTAGAGTTAGGTTATTCGGACTGACCCAGCCTTTCCGGGCGGGGTCAGTTTGTCGCTCGAACGCCAAGATACGGACAGACCGCAAATGCGTATGGATCTCGTCAGAAAAGCAACCCGCACAGCCGACAAGAAGGCTTCGGAAGTGCGCGTCATGCTGCGGACGGCGGGCCTGCGTCCGACGCGCCAGCGTCTGGCCCTGGCCGAGATCCTGTTCGAGCGCGGCAACCGCCACATCTCGGCCGAAGGGCTGCATGAAGAGGCGATGAGCCACCGCGTGCCGGTGTCGCTCGCCACCGTCTACAACACGCTGCACCAGTTCACCGAAGCCGGCCTGCTGCGCGAAGTCGCGGTCGACGGTTCGAAGACCTATTTCGACACCAATGTCGACGACCACCACCACTTCTTCGTCGAAGGCGAAAACCGCGTGCTCGACATTCCGATGTCGACCCTGCGCGTCGAGGACGTCCCCGTCCCGCCGGAAGGCATGGAAATCACCCGCGTCGACATCGTCGTGCGCCTCCGCCGCATCGGCAGCTGATTTCCGGTTTTTTTTGGGTTTCAAGAACGCCGCCCGGCCCAGCCGCGCGGCGTTTTTTTTGTTTTGGGGTCCAGAGGCGCGCCTGGTCGCCTGCCCCAAGAGAGAGGTGAAGCGAGGCGTCAAGTCCCGACTTCCCAAACTCGACCCTCATCCTGAGGTGCCCGGCGCAGCCGGGCCTCGAAGGAGGGTCCAGGGGATACGTCTGGCGAGCCGCGGGGATTTCGCCGAATCGAGTTCCGCTGGACCCCTCCTTCGAGGCTTCGCTTGCGCGAAGCGCCTCAGGATGATGGCGGCGCGAGGCGGAGGCCCGCTGAGGCAGGATGGTGGCGGTGCGGCGCGTACGCCTCCCGGAGGCGCGCCGAGCCCCCTCCCAAGAGAGAGGGGAAGCGAGGCCTTAAGTCCCGACATGCCCAACTCGACCCTCATCCTGAGGCGCCCGGCGAAGCCGGGCCTCGAAGGAGGGTCCAGGGAATACGCTGGCAGGCTGCGCGGAGCTTTTTTTGTTTTGGCGCGGGATGAAGGGAAAGCGCCGTCGCCTAAGCTCGTCGCCCCGGCGAAGGCCGGGGCCCATAGACGCCGATCAAGCGAGATATGGCCAGCCCTCCGTCCGCAGGACGGTGTGTCTGGATCCCGGCCTCCGCCGGGATGACGCCCGAGTGATCCCGGGCCTCGCATTCAACAAGGGCATGCGCAGGCCTTTGAGGGCAAACGGAAGGACCGAGTGCGGAAGTACAGCGAAGCAAGCCCTACCCTCCCGCGAGCGGGCGAGGGTTTCTGGCCGGCGGCCGTCATAGATATTCAGGCTCACCTGCAAGCGCAGGCGATCCCCTCTCCCGCCCGCAACAGAGGGTTGGGGGGAGCGTCTTGCTCCTTAACCCCCTCAAAGCCCCTCAGTCGATATCCTCGTCGGGATAGACGCCCCAGAGGTTGGTCTGCTTGATCCAGCCGCGGAAGCGCTTGTCGACCAGGCGGCACCAGCCGCCGGCGCAATTGGTCACCGACGAGACGACCTTGGGCTGCAGATAGGCGGTGATCTCGGCCGTATCGGTCGGATCGGCGCGGATCGGCAGCGGGTCGCCATCCTGCCAGGGCGCGACCACGGCGGTGCGCTTGCCGACGAGGAGGCTGTGGAAAACCCAACCCTCCGTGCCGTCGGAATCGCGGATGCGGCGCCAATTGTCGAATTCCTGCACGATCTCGACCGGCAGACCGGAGCGGGTGAACACCCAGGAAACCTTGTAGCCCTGGCCGGGACCGACGCGGACATTCACGCGGCCGGCCTTGAGCGAGACGAATCGGGGCAAGGGCAAGCCGCTCGGCCCGAGCTTCGGCGCAGCGCCGGCCGCGCCCTGGGCGCTGGCGGGAGCGGTGGGCTGGGCGACGAGGACGAGGGCGGCGACCGTGGCAATGGTCAGCGCCGAGGATAACAAGCGCCCGTCGCGCAGCCGACGGGACATTCCCAGGATCGCAGCCAAAACCATCGCGTAGACACCCCTCTTTACCGCCCGTTGCTGCGACCGGAGGTTCTTTCCCGACCGCCCGACTACCGAACCATTTGTGATCGCCGGACTGTCTGGTAGAGGATCGAGATACGCAGCGACGGGGTATACCAGCCGACGCGTATAGTTTGACGCTCCATGGTTAAGGAGCTCTCAACGGAGAGGCCGCCGCGATGAAGAAGAAGCCGCTTGTCATCGTCACACGCCGCCTGCCCGACGCGGTCGAGACGCGCATGCGCGAACTGTTCGACACGCAGCTCAACATCGACGACCGTCCGATGTCGCCGGCCCAGCTGGTCGAGGCGGTCAAGATCGCCGACGTGCTGGTGCCGACCGTCACCGACCGCATCGACGGCGCCATCCTGGCGGAAGCTGGCGAGCAGTTGAAGGTCATCGCCTCCTTCTCGAACGGCTTCGACCATATCGACGTCGAAAAGGCGCTGGCGCGCGGCATCACCGTCACCAACACGCCCGGCGTGCTGACCGAGGACACGGCCGACATGACGATGGCGCTGATCCTCGCCGTGCCGCGCCGGCTGGTCGAGGGCGCGCGCGTGCTGACGCCCGACCATGACTGGGCCGGCTGGTCGCCGACCTGGATGCTGGGCCGGCGCATGGCCGGCAAGCGGCTCGGCATCGTCGGCATGGGGCGCATCGGCCAGGCCGTGGCCCGCCGCGCCAAGGCGTTCGGCCTGTCGATCCACTATCACAACCGCCACCGCCTCTCGACGGAGATCGAGGAAGGGCTGGAAGCGACCTATTGGGACAGCCTGGACCAGATGCTGGCCCGGATGGACATCATCTCGGTCAATTGCCCGCGCACGCCCGGCACCTTCCATTTGCTTTCCGAACGCCGGCTGAAGCTGCTGCGGCCAGAGGCCTATGTGGTGAACACCTCGCGCGGCGACGTGATCGACGAGAATGCGCTGGCGAAGCTGCTCGAATCGGGCGCCATCGCCGGCGCCGGGCTCGACGTGTTCGAGCACGAGCCGACGGTCAACCCGAAGCTGCTCCGCCTCGCCGCCAAGGGCAAGGCGGTGCTGCTGCCGCATATGGGCTCGGCGACGATCGAGGGCCGCATCGCCATGGGCGAGAAGGTGCTGATCAACATCCGCGCCTATTTCGACGGCCACAAGCCGCCGGATCGCGTCCTACCCTCGATGCTCTGAGTCGGCTAAGCGCCGGAGCTAAGCCGGATTCGGATTTTTGGGAACTGCTCGAGACAGGCGCCTTCACCTCTCCCTGAGGGAGAGGTCGACGGCCGCAGGTCGGCGGGTGAGGGTTTACGGCGTTGCCGGTGTGTCTCCACCGTCCTGGCGTTCTGATCGGAGGGTTTCCTAAACCCTCACCCGGAGCTTCGCTCCGACCTCTCCCTCAGGGAGAGGTGAAGATGGAGTCGGCTCCGCAGGCGACGCAGCGCTCATAAGCAAGACCCTCACCCTACCCTCTCCCGCAAGCGGGCGAGGGTTCGGTCCGAGATCTTCATCGACTGTACGCCAATGCCTCCACTCGCTCGAAAGAGCCCCCTCGCCCGCTTGCGGGAGAGGGTTGGGGTGAGGGTGCTATCGCGGCGGGGCGGTGGACGAGCGCTCGATCAGTTCCACCTCGAGCCGTTCGCGGTGCGGCTTGACGATGCCCTTCAGGATCATTTCCGCCGCCTGGCGGCCCATCGCGGCGATCGGCTGGGCGACTGTGGTGAGCGGCGGCTCCGAGGTCTCGCCCTCTGGCACGCCGTCAAAGCCGATGACCGAGACGTCGCCCGGCACCGCAATGCCGCGCAGCCGCAGCCAGTCGAGCGCGATCAGCGCGACGCGGTCGGACATGCAAAGCAGGGCGGTCGGCGGATGGGCGGCGCCAAACAGGCTTTGCAGCGCATCGTGGATGCTGGCCGTGGTGTGGTCGGTCTCGTAGACCGGCACGGAGGCCGGATCGATCCCGAACTCGGCCAGCGCCGCGCGATAGCCGCCGATGCGCTCGACGGTGCCGGAATAAACACCGGCCTCGATCTGCGCCTCGCTGAGCAGGCCGACATGACCTTCGTCCAGCTCCAGCGCCAGGATGGCGACATGGCGATGGCCAAGCCCCAGCACATGGCGGCCGGCCGCGCGAGCACTCTCGAATTCGTCGATGCCGATGGCGGAGATCGTCTCGTCGACCCCCACCAGCTGCAGCGCGATGAAGGGCAGGCCGCGCTCGCGGGTCAATTCCACCAGCCGCTCGCCGCCCTCGACGCAGAACAGGATGAAGCCATCGACAATCGCGCTCTGGATGTTCCAGGCGAGCTTTTCGTCGCTGGCGGCCGAGACCAGCGAAATGCCGGCGCCATGCTCGTCGCAGGCCTCCGAAATGGCGGCCATCAGGCTGCGGGCATAGGGATCGTCGAAGAAATAGCCGAGCGGCGAGGTGGTGGCGACGCCGATGGCGTTGACCTTGCCGGCGCGCAGCAGCCGCCCCTTGGGATCGGGCCCGGCATAGCCGAGCTCGCGCGCCGCCGCCTCGACCTTTTCGCGGACTTCCGCCCGTACGATCTCCGGCCGGTTGAAGGCGTTCGACGCCGTGCCCTGCGACACACCGGCGGCCTTGGCGACGTCGGAAAGCTTGATGACCCGTTTCATGCGAGAGTCTTACGTGCCGGCTGCATGTTCGTCCACTCTCCTCGCCCGGGACCGGTTGCCGCCAACGAAATGCCGGCCCGGCTGGGCCGACCCGATGGTGCAAGGCCGGGGCCAATCTTCCGCCTCTCTTGTATCGGTTCAATTTTCACTTGACCAGTAGGGAAGCAGGGCCTATTCTTGAACCGGTTCAAGACGGATGTCATTTCTAACTTGAATCGATTCATATTGCTAACTGGAGGTCGGGCCATGATCCCTGCCAGCTATCTGTTCAAAACCCTGTACCAGGACCGCTTCGAGCGGGAGCGCGCGCCGGCAGAGACGCGCAACGCCGAGACGCCGCCGCAGGACGGCCTGAGCGGCGCGCATCACCCCACGGTTCCCTACCTGGCGCTGCTGGGCCTGTTCGGCCTCGCCCGCTAGCGCGTCATGCCTTGCGCTTGTAGCGGATCGTCTCGAAGCGCATCGACAGCGCGTCGACCAGCAGCAGGCGGCCGACCAGCGACTCGCCAATGCCGAGGATGAGCTTCAGCACCTCGGTCGCCTGCAGGCTGCCCAATATCCCCGTCAGCGCGCCCAGAATGCCGGCCTCGGCACAGCTTGGCACCAGGCCGGGTGGCGGCGGCGCCGGGAACAGGTCGCGATACCCAGGGTTCGGCACGCCCTGCGTCGTCTCCCATGGGAGCAGCGTGGTCAGCGAGCCGTCGAAGCGGCCGACGGCGGCGGTCACCAGCGGCCGGCGCAAAGCGGCGCAGCGATCGGCGGCGAGAAAGCGGGTCTCGAAATTGTCGGTGCCGTCCGCGACGATGTCATAGGCGGAAAGCAGTGCATCGGCATTCTCGGCGTCGAGTCGGACCGCATGCGTCTCGACGCCGACATGCGGATTGAGACGGGCAACCGCCTCCCGCGCGCTCTCGACCTTGAGCCGGCCGACGGTCGGCGTCGCGTGGATCACCTGGCGCTGCAGATTGGACAGCGCCACGACATCGTCATCGACGATGCCGATCGTGCCGACGCCCGCCGCCGCCAAATACTGGATCAAGGGCGCGCCGAGGCCGCCCGCCCCCAGCACCAGCACCCGCGCCGCCCGCAATTTCTGCTGTCCGGGCCCGCCCACCTCCGCCAGGAGCAAGTGGCGGGAATAGCGCTCGATTTCATCGGAGGTAAACGTCATGCCTCGATCCTATCCGCTGCGCTTTTACAAGGCGAGATCACCCGCGAAACTGCCTAAAATTCGGCCAAAACGCTACGGAACACTTTCCCGCACTGCGGCATTATGTGGTCAAATCCCTTTTCCGTGGAGTTAGCTGGCCATGCATATCCGCATCGGATTCGACATTGCTTTCGAATGCGCCCAACCCACTCCGATGCTGATGATGCTTCGGGCCCATCCGAGCCTCGGCAGCCGTCTGGTCCAGCAGGACTATCTGGTGTCGGATCCGGTCGTGGCGATCGACACCTACATCGACGGCTTCGGCAATCTGGCCAGCCGGACCGTGCTACCGGCAGGACGCACCCGCATCTGGACCGAGGGCGTGGTCTATAATGACGGCGAGCCTGATCCGGTCGTGCCGGATGCCCGCATCCTGCCGGTGCAGGAACTGCCGGAAGAATGCCTCGTCTACCTGCTGGGCAGCCGCTATTGCGAAACCGACCATCTGGGCTTCGTCGCCTGGCCGCTGTTCGGCCACCTGCCGGAAAACTGGTCGCGCGTGCAGGCGATCGTCGACTACGTCCACAATCACCTGACCTTCAGCTATCCGCTGGCCCGGCCGACGCGCACGGCGCTCGAGGCGCATAATGAGCGCTTCGCCGTCTGCCGCGACTTCGCCCATCTCGCCATCGCGCTCTGCCGCGCCATGAACATCCCGGCGCGTTATTGCACCGGCTATCTCGGCGATATCGGCGTGCCCTACGATCCCGCGCCGATGGATTTCTCGGCCTGGTTCGAGGCCTATATCGGCGATCGCTGGTACACGTTCGACGCGCGCCACAACAAGCCGCGCATCGGCCGCATCGTCATGGCCCGCGGCCGCGACGCCACCGACGTGGCGCTGACCAACGCCTTCGGCAACGCCATGCTGGTGAACTTCACCGTGCACACCGAGGAGATCGTGTGGCCACGGGCCGGCGAACAGGCGGGCGCGCAGGCCAACCCGAACCCCGGCCAGCAGGACCCGGCCTCACTTGGTGCCGTACATCCGGTCGCCGGCGTCGCCTAGGCCCGGCACGATGTAACCGTGATCGTCGATCTTCTTGTCGATCGAGGCGGTGTAGATCGGGATCGTCGGGTGAACGGCGTGGAAATTGGCGATGCCTTCGGGCGTCGCCAGCAGGCAGAGGAAGCGGATATCCTTGGCGCCGCGTTCCATCAGCCGGTCGACGGCGGCGACGGCCGAATTGCCGGTCGCCAGCATCGGATCGACGACGATGGTCAGCCGCTCGTCCAGGCTGTCGGGCGCCTTGAAGTAATATTCGACCGCCTGCAGCGTCTTGGGGTCGCGATAAAGCCCGACATGGGCGACGCGCGCCGCTGGCACGAGATCGAGCATGCCTTCCAGCAGGCCGTTGCCGGCGCGCAGCACCGAGGCGAAGACCAGCTTCTTGCCGGCGAGCGTCGGCGCTTCCATCTCGGTGATCGGCGTCTCGATCGTCGTCGTGGTCATTTCGAGGTCGCGCGTCACTTCATAGCAAAGCAGCGTCGAGATCTCGCGCAGCAGCCGGCGGAAACCCGCCGTCGACGTGTGCTTGTCGCGCATGATGGTGAGCTTGTGCTGCACCAGGGGGTGGTTGATCACCGTCACGCCGTTCATTCTTGGCCTCGCTTGTCTTCGGTTGCGCCTACCGTAGCCTGCCAGCTTCCCGCTGGAAACTGCGCCGCTGCGTCATGCGGCGATGGCGCCCTCGATTGTCCCCACGCAACGGCCTGCTTGTGACGAGAGGCCCGCCCGGCCTATCCTGTACCCCCTCGCACAGGTTGTCGCTCCATGCCGCGCGCCGCTCTGATTGTTCTCGATTCCGTCGGCATCGGCGGCGCTCCCGATGCGACAGCCTATGGCGACGCAGGCGCGAACACGCTCGGACACATCGCGCAGGCCTGCGCGACCGGTGACGGCGATCGCACGGGCCTGCGGTCGGGCCCGCTGCGCCTGCCGCATCTCGGGCGCCTGGGCCTCGGCGCGGCGGCGCAGGGCGCCAGCGGCGAATGGCCGGGCACCCTGCCCGCGCCGGGCGCGACCGCAATCCATGGCCATGCGGCCGAGGTTTCGAACGGCAAGGACACGCCGTCCGGCCATTGGGAAATCGCCGGCGTGCCGGTTCCGTTCGACTGGGGCTATTTTCCGGAAACCGAGCCCTGCTTCCCCAAGGAACTCACCGACGCGATCATCCGCGAGGCCGGGCTGCCGGGCATCCTCGGCAACAAGCACGCCTCCGGCACCACCATCCTGGCCGAGCTTGGCGAGGAGCATATCCGCACCGGCAAGCCGATCCTCTACACCTCGGCCGATTCCGTGCTGCAGATCGCCGCGCACGAAACCCATTTCGGCCTCGACCGGCTCTATGCGCTGTGCGAGACGGCGCGTCGCCTGCTCAAGCCCTACACGATCGGCCGCGTCATCGCCCGGCCCTTCCTGGGCGAGACGGCGGAGACCTTCGAGCGCACTGCCAACCGCCACGACTATGCCCTGCCGCCGCCGGAGCCGACGATCCTCGACCGGGTGATCGCCGCCGGCGGCCGCACGCACGCCATCGGCAAGATCGGCGACATCTTCGCGCATCAGGGCATCAGCGACCTCACCAAGGCCTCGGGTAATGCGGCGCTGACCGACGCAACGCTGGCGGCGATCGAAAGCGCCGGGGATGGCGACCTGGTGTTTGCCAATCTGGTCGACTTCGACATGCTCTATGGCCACCGCCGCGACGTCGCCGGCTATGCCGCCGCTCTGGAGGCATTCGACGCCCGCGTGCCGGAAATCGAGGCGGCGCTTCGGCCGGGCGATCTCGTCATCATCACCGCCGACCATGGCTGCGACCCGACCTGGCGCGGCACGGACCACACCCGCGAGCAGGTGCCGATCCTCGCCTTCGGCCCTGGCCTGCCGGGAAAAGACATTGGCGCGCGACGGAGTTTTGCCGATATCGGCGAAACCATCGCCGCCCATCTCGGGCTGGCGCCCGGACGACACGGACGGAGTTTTCTCTAATGGTTTCCCATATCCCCAAGGCCGAGCTGCATTGCCATGTCGAGGGCGCAGCCTCGCCCGACCTCGTGCGCAAGGTCGGCGCGCGGCACGGCGTCGACCTCACCGGCCTGTTCGACGCCAAAGGCGATTTCGCCTGGCACGACTTCACCTCGTTCCTCAATGCCTATGACCGCGCCGCCGCCGTCTTCCGCACGCCGGAGGACTATCGCGACCTGACCTTCAGCTATTTCTCCAGTCTGGCCGCCGAGGGCGCGATCTATGGCGAGGTGTTCATCTCGTCCGACCACGCGCTCGCCTCCGGCCTCAGCTATCGCGATTATGTCGAGGGACTGGCGCAGGGCATCCGCGATGCCGAAGCCGCGACCGGCATTGTCGGGCGCATGATCGCCACCGGCGTGCGCCATTACGGACCGGACCGCATCCTCGCCGCTGCCGAGACGGTCGCCAACGAGCCGCACCCGCTGGTGACGGGCTTCGGCGTCGCCGGCGACGAGCGCATGCACCACCCGCGCGATTTCGCCGACGCGTTCCGCATCGCCGGCGAGGCCGGACTGGGGCTCACCGTGCATGCCGGCGAATTCGGCGGGCCGCAGAGCGTGCGCGACGCGCTCGACCATCTCGGCGTCAGCCGCATCGGCCATGGCGTGCGCGCGATCGAGGATGCCGGCCTCGTCCAGCGCATCGTCGAGGAAGGCATCGTGCTGGAGCTCTGCCCGGGCTCGAACGTGGCGCTCGGGCTCTATCCGGACGTCGCCAGCCATCCGTTCCGCAAACTCGGCGATGCCGGGGTCCGCGTCACGGTCAGTTCCGACGATCCGCCCTATTTCGGCTCCTCGATCGGCGCGGAATATGGCTGGCTGTCCGAAGATCTCGGCCTTTCCGACGCCGCGCTGATCGCCACCACCCGCACCTCGCTCGAGGCGGCTTTCGTCGATGAGGCGACCCGTGCCCGCCTGCTCGCCAGCCTGCCCGCATAGGAGAAGACGATGCGCCGGATCGCCGCCTGCCTGGCCCTCCTGATCGCCCTCGCCTCGCCCGCCTGGGCGAGTTGGCGCGACGATATCGGCACGCTGCGCGTCGGCTTCATCGCCGGCGACAATCCGGCCTATGAGGTGGCGCGGCTGGAGAAATTCCGCTGGCGGCTGCAATACGCGCTCGCGGTCCCCGTCGAACTGTTCCCGGCCCGCACCTATGACGCGCTGATCGAGGCGCAGGCGACCGGCCGCGTCCAGTACACCGTGCTGTCGTCGCTGGCCTATTTGGCGCTCGACCAGCGCTGCGATTGCGCGGAGCCGCTTGTGCAGCCGACGACCGCCGATCACGCGCGCGGGTTCCGCGCGCTGCTGGTGGCGAAGAGCGACGGCCCCGTCGAGACCTTGGCCGATGCCCGCAACATGCGGCTTGCCGTCGGCGCCAAGGATTCGCTCTCCGGCCGCCGCGCCGCCTTTGCCGGACTGGCGAAGGAGGGCATTGACCCGCCGGGCTACTTCCTGCGCATCGTCGAAACGCCGGACAGCGAGGCGGCGCTGGGCGAACTGGCGGCCGGCGAGGCCGACCTCGCCACGGCCTGGTCCTCGGCGCCCGACCCGCTTTCGACGGCGATCGGTTCCGGACCGTTCGCCCGGCTTGCCAGCGACGGGGTGCTGTCGCCCTCGACGCTCCGGGTTGTGTGGCAATCCGAACTGATCCCGTTCGGGCCGCATGTCGTGCGCAAGGACTTGCCGGAGATGGCGAAATCGAACCTGCTGCAGGCGCTGATCGAGATGCAGCAAACCGCGCCGGAAGCCTATGACGCGATCGAGCGGGGCTATCCCGGCGGCTTCGTCGCCGCCGACCCCACGCTCTACCGCCGGCTGGCCGAGTTCCTGAACGTCGCGAAGCGGAAGGATTAGGGCCGTCGGCGCGGGTCTGACGGGCGCTGTTTTGGCTTGAGGCGGGACCGCGACCTCGCCTCTCGGCTGAAGAACAAGCAAGCCCCTCACCCCACCCTCTCCCGCAAGCGGGCGAGGGCTTTTCGGCCACGGCCTTCATCGAGCGGGAGGCCGCTACGGCGCTGGCCGGCGAGGTTTCCTCGGCCCATTGAGCCACTTCGAGGCGGGCTCCGATGGCCTGCGACAGGCGCGGTCGAGCCCCCTCTCCCGCCTGCGGGAGAAGGTTGGGGTGAGGATCTTTCCTAAGCCATCCCCAGCGAACCAACCTCAGGGCCCGTCCGCTACCGGCCTGCGAGCCCCGATCGATCCGGAAGAGCCGACGATCCCGCGCCCGCCCAACAAAAAAGCCCATGCCGGCGACGGCATGGGCTTTCGAAGCTGGAACCCGAAACGCGCCTCAGGCGACCATGTCTTCACTGGCCAGGATGTTGTCCTGCATCTTCAGCAGCGTCAGGCGCATCGTCTCGGTCAGGGCCGGATCGATGCCGCGCTCGGCCTCCTCGCGCACCGATTTGCCGATCGCGCGGATGCGCCGCACGATGCTGGCGGCATTCGGCGTCAGCCGGATCAGCTTGGCGCGGCGGTCGGCCGGATCCTGCATGCGCTCGACCAAAGTGGCGGCTTCCAGCCGGTCGAGGAACCCGACCAGCGTCATCGGCTCGACGCAGAGTTCCTCGGCGAGCGTCGATTGCCGGAGACCGGGATGACGACTGACAAAGGCGAGCGTTCGCGCTTCGGCAACCGTCAATCCGAGGCCAGCGTTTTCCAGCGCCTTCTCAAAGCGGCGCCGCAGCAAACGGGCCACATCGACGAGTACAAAGCCCAGCGGATCTTCGGTGGTGGCTGCCAAAAGCTGACTCTCCCATGTATAATAAGAATTCCATATTATAAACAAATCTTGCCGGGAAAGTCAAGGATCCCCTAGGTTAGCGCGGTTTCACGTGCAGACCTGCCGTTACGGCATATATCTTACATTCCGCTACGTCATTCGAGGTGTCGGATCGGAGGTTGCGTTTTGCGGCCTTTTCGATCATTTTGCGCCGCAAAACATGCTGGCCGTCTCGAGGCACCTGTCCGACGCCGCCGCGCCTTTTCGGATTCGCAAATGACACTTCGCAATATCGCCATCATCGCGCACGTCGATCATGGCAAGACAACACTCGTGGACAAGCTGCTTCAGCAGTCCGGTTCGTTCCGTGACAACCAGCGCGTGGCCGAACGTGTCATGGATTCGAACGACATCGAGAAAGAGCGCGGCATCACGATTCTGGCCAAGGCGACCTCGATCACCTGGCACGACGCCCGCATCAACATCGTCGATACCCCCGGCCACGCCGATTTCGGCGGCGAGGTCGAGCGCATCCTGAACATGGTCGATGGCGTGATCGTGCTGGTCGACGCCGCCGAAGGCCCGATGCCGCAGACCAAGTTCGTGGTCGGCAAGGCGCTGAAGCTCGGCCTGAAGCCGATCGTCGCGATCAACAAGGTCGACAAGGCCGACGCGCGCATCCAGGAAGTCGTGAACGAGGTGTTCGACCTCTTCGCCGCCCTCGACGCCACCGACGAGCAGCTCGACTTCCCGATCCTGTACGGATCCGGCAAGAATGGCTGGATGGGCAATTCGCCCGACGCCTCGCATGAAGAAGGCATGGCGCCGCTGTTCGACCTGGTGCTGAAGCATGTGCCGGCGCCGCATGTCGAGGACGGCCCGTTCCGCATGATCGGCACCCTGCTCGAGTCCAACCCCTATCTGGGCCGCCTGATCACTGGCCGCATCACGTCGGGCAACGTCAAGCCGAACCAGACGCTCAAGGTGCTGGCCCAGGACGGCTCGACCGTCGAGCAGTTCCGCGTCTCCAAGATCATGGCGTTCCGCGGCATCGAGCGCCAGCCGATCGAGGAAGGCGTCGCAGGCGACATCATCGCGCTGGCCGGCATGACCAAGGGCACCGTCGCCGACACGTTCTGCGATCCGGCCGTCACCGAGGCGATCAAGGCGCAGCCGATCGATCCGCCGACCGTGTCGATGACCTTCATGGTCAATGACAGCCCGCTCGCCGGCACCGAAGGCGACAAGGTCACCAGCCGCATGATCCGCGACCGCCTGATGAAGGAAGCGGAAGGCAATGTCGCGCTGAAGATCGAGGAGTCGGCCGGCAAGGACGCCTTCATCGTATCCGGCCGCGGCGAGCTTCTGCTGGCCATCCTGATCGAGAACATGCGCCGCGAAGGCTACGAGCTGGGCGTTTCGCGTCCGCGCGTGGTTTTCCAGAAGGACCTTTCGGGCCAGACGCTGGAGCCGATCGAGGAAGTCATCATCGACGTCGATGAGGAGCATTCCGGCATCGTCGTGCAGAAGATGTCCGAGCGGAAGGCCGACATGGTCGAGCTGCGCCCCTCCGGCGGCGACCGCCTGCGCCTGGTCTTCCACGCGCCGACGCGCGGACTGATCGGCTACCAGGGCGAACTGCTGACCGACACGCGCGGCACGGCGATCATGAACCGCCTGTTCCACTCCTATGCCCCGCACAAGGGCGAGATCGTCGGCCGCCGCAACGGCGTCATGATCTCGAACGAGTCGGGCGAGGCCGTCGCCTTCGCACTGTGGAACCTGGAAGATCGCGGCCCGATGATGATCGAGCCCGGCTGGAAGGTCTATGAGGGCATGATCGTCGGCGAGCACACGCGCGACAACGATCTCGAAGTGAACGTGCTCAAGGGCAAGAAGCTCTCGAACGTTCGTTCGGCCAACAAGGACGAAGCCGTCCGCCTGACGCCGCCGATCCGCATGACCTTGGAGCGTTCGCTCTCCTGGATCTCGGACGACGAGCTGGTGGAAGTGACGCCGAAGTCGATCCGCCTGCGCAAGGCGATCCTCGATCCCGTCGAGCGCAAGCGCGCCGACCGTTCGAGCAAGAGCGCCTAAGCAGCGCCGGCTTGGCCTGAGCGGCAGAATTCAACGGCGGCGCCCCAGGGCGCCGCCGTTTGCTTTTGCAGCCGGCCCGGCACTCTTTCCGCCGGGCGCCGCATCGCGTTTCTCGCCCCTCCGGCATTCGTCCCGGCGTGACCGCTTCGTCACGCTGTGGCGAACTCGCGCAGCCATGCGATAAACCCCCTTCCCCGATGCGATTGGCGGACATATCTTGGTCGGCATGAGCACTCTGTCGATCGGTGTCCGTCGCGCAGAAGCCAGTGACGCGGAAGCAATCACCGCGGTTCACGACAGCGCTTGGCGTCAGGCGTATGATGGGTTGATCCCGGCCCGGGAACTGGGCCGGATGATCACGCGGCGGGGTGCTGCGTGGTGGAGCCGCGCGATACGCCGCGGCACCGGCATCGTCGTCATCGATGTCGGCGGCACCGTGGTCGGCTATGCCACCTTCGGGCCCAACCGGGCGCGCAACCTGGTCCAGCGCGGCGAAATCTACGAGATCTACATGCGGCCGGAATATCAGGGCGTCGGCCTCGGCACCCGGCTGTTCCTCGCGGCCCGGCGCGAGCTTCTGCGCCACGGCTTCGATTCCGCCGTGGTCTGGGCGCTGGCCGAGAATGAAGGCGCCTGCCGCTTCTACAAGAATGCCGGCGGCCGCAAGGTGGCGCGCGGCAGCGAGCGCTTCGGCGACACGGTGCTGGCCAAGGTCGCCTTCGCCTTCGCGCGCGGCTGAGTCGCCCTTTCCTCCCGATCCGGATCGTCCTTCCCGGCGCGGCTTGCTGCGTTGCGGCGAATTCGGGCTTGCGGGCCGGGATGGCGCCCCGTAAAGGGAAGCGCCCATTTCACTCGAGGTACCGCCATGAACATCGATGCTGTTCCGATCGGCAAGAATCCCCCGCACGACGTCAATGTCATCATCGAAGTTCCGGTCGGCGGCGAGCCGATCAAGTACGAGATGGACAAGGAAGCCGGCGCGCTCTACGTCGACCGCTTCCTCTATACGCCGATGCGCTATCCCGGCAATTACGGCTTCGTCCCGCACACGCTCTGCGGCGACGGCGACCCGATCGACGTGCTGGTCGCCAACCAGCGCGCCATCGTCCCCGGCGCGATCATGAACTGCCGCCCGGTCGGCGTTCTCAAGATGCGCGATGAGGGCGGCGAGGACGAGAAGATCCTGGCCGTGCCGTCGACCAAGCTGACGCGCCGCTACGAGAACGTGAAGTCCTACAAGGACCTGCCCGAGATCACGCTGCAGCAGATCGAGCACTTCTTCCGCCACTACAAGGATCTCGAAAACGGCAAGTGGGTCGAGATCACCGGCTGGGGCGACCTCGACGAGGCGCAGCAGCTGATCGTCGACGCCATCGAACGCGCCAAGAAGGGCTGACCGCGATGTCGCCCACGCGGCGCGGCGTCGCGCAATTTCTGCTGGCGGCCGTGCTCGGCGTGGGCCTCGTCCCGACAAACATGGGAACGTCGGCTGCCGCCGACGATCCCGAGGCCTTCGTGGCGGCGATCTATGCGCGCTACGAGAACGGCGGCGAAGGCGTGCCGCTCGACAATGCCGAGACCGTACGCGCGCTGTTCGAGCCGCGCCTGGCCGAGCGGATGATCGCCGACAGCGACGAGGCCGCCGCCGCGGGCGAGGTCGGCAAGCTGGACGGCGACCCCTTCGTCAACGCGCAGGACTGGGACATTTCCGATCTTCGCGTCGATGTCGAAGCCGGGACGCCCGACACGGCCGAGGGCCATGTCACCTTCCTGAATTTTGGCGAGCCGAAGCGGATCGAGCTGCGGCTGGTCCAGATCGACCAGGGCTGGCGCATCCGCGACGTGTTCTGGGACGAAGGATCCCTGCGCGGGCTCTACACCCACTGAGCGGGAACGGGGTGGCGCGCGTATCGCGCGGACCGTCCGTTCAGCCGGTGAGCCGGCGCAGCCGCTCGATCAGGTCTGAAACCTCGCCATCGATGCGCAGGCCCTTCAGCCGCGCCGTATGGCCCGTGATCAGCGACACGGCCGAGCGGGGGACGCCGACGGCCTTGGCCAGCAGCGCCTCCAGCGCCGCATTGGCCGCGCCCTTGTCCGGCGCCGCCCGCACCCGCGCCAGCACGACCTTGCGACCATCCGCCAGTTCGCCGAGGCCGTCGATGCGATCGCTGCCGCCCTTGGGCGTCAGGCGCACCTGAACCACGACATGGCCATCGCCGGTGCGGACGAAGCCGTTATCGCTCAAAACACGTTCGGGTAGACGTAGCGGATGATGACCTGCTGGATCAGGATGATGCCGAGGAGCAGGATGATCGGCGAGATGTCGATGGCGCCGAGGCTCGGCATGAAGGCGCGGATGCGCCGCAGCGCCGGCTCGGTCGCCTGGTACAGGAACTTGCCGATGGAAGCCACGACCTGATTGCGCGGATTGACCACGCCGAAAGCGTAGAGCCAGCTGAACAGGGCGCTGGCGATCACGATCCACCAATAGAGGTTGAGGGCGATCATAACGACGTCAAGGATAGCGCGCATGGGTTTCCCGGAATGGTCGCGGAAGAAATCAGGACGTCCTGATGTAGCGATCGCCCGCCACGACCGCAACCCGCGCCTGCGGCGCGCGCCAAAGCGGCCCCTCCGCCCTCGTGCCAACCGAGCCGCCTGACCACCGCCCGAGAACAGCCCGGCGGGCAGGAAGGCGTGCCTTCGCAGGAATCCGGAGGAGCGCCCGTCCCATCGCGGCAGGCACGACGGCCTGTCGTTTCGGCCTTGCTGGCGCGACGTTCCGGAGGTGCTTGACAGCCTTCGGCGCCCCCCTCTAAATGGCCGCGTCGCGATGCGACGGGGCCGTAGCTCAGATGGGAGAGCGCTGCAATCGCACTGCAGAGGTCAGGGGTTCGATTCCCCTCGGCTCCACCAACTTTTCCGTTGGTCGGAATAGTTTAGTCCAGCTGCTAGCCTGCCTGCCGCCCCCCCCCCCCCCGGAGGCCGCGGATCCATGGCTCGCTCCAGCAAGATCCTGTCCGCCGACTGAACCGCTCTCGACACGGCTCGGGATCGCCACCGGCCTAAAGCGGGACGGACCGCGCAGCTTTCCCCTGGATCCAGATCGCGGAGTTGGCGGTCTCCCGCCGGCACCTCGCCGCGACGCCACGCGAAACTGCGCCAGCCCAGATCGCAGTGCAATTTCCCCGTGGCGGCGCCACCGCGTAGCCACCGAGATCATCGCCACAACGGATTGCCTTGCAGGACCAAATCCGATAGCTATCATTTCAATATCTCTTGAGAGGTTGAAATGGACGAGACACAGGCCCTGAACGCCTTTTCGGCACTGTCGCAGGAGACGAGGCTCCAGATTGTCCGGCTGCTGGTGAAGGCCGGGCCAGACGGTCTGGCGGCTGGCGTCATCGGCGAGGCGGTCGGCGCGTCGTCGTCCAAGGCCTCGTTCCATCTGAGCCATCTGGAACAGGCGGGACTGATCACCTCCCGGCGCGAATCCCGTTCGATCCTCTACAGCGCCGCCTATCCGGCCCTGGCCGGCCTGGTCGGCTTCCTGATGCGCGACTGCTGCCAGGGCCACCCCGAAGTGTGCGAGCCCGCCATGGCGGCGCTAGCCGCCTGCAACTGCTAGCCAGAAAGACGAAGAAATGATGGACCGGATCTACAATGTCCTGTTCCTCTGCACGGGCAACTCGGCGCGCTCGATCCTTGCTGAGTCCATTCTCAACAAGGACGGCGCAGGCCGCTTCAGGGCCTTCTCGGCCGGCAGTCAGCCCAAGGGCAGCGTCAATCCACTCGCGCTTCGTATATTGGAGAGCTTTGGATATCCCGCCGCGGGCTTCCGCTCAAAACCCTGGGATGAATTCGCCGCGCCCGGCGCGCCGACGATGGACTTCGTGTTCACCGTCTGTGACAGCGCCGCTGGCGAAGCCTGCCCGGTATGGCCGGGGCAGCCCATGACCGCGCATTGGGGCATCGAAGACCCTGCGGGCGTGGTTGGCAGCGACTACGAAATGGAGAGGGCGTTCGTCACAGCTTTCGGATTGCTGAAGACGCGCATCTCCCTGTTCACGGCGTTGCCGTTCAAGCGCCTCGATACCATCGCGCTGGGAGTGAAGCTCTCCGAAATCGGCCAGATCGAGGGTGCCAGCTCGCCCCGGAAGATTGGAGCCTAGGCGTCCATGACCTTCGTCCTCTACCACAACCCCGATTGCGGCACCTCGCGCAACACGCTCGCCTTGCTGCGCAGCGTGGGGGTCGAGCCGCGCGTCGTCGAATATCTCAAGACCCCGCCGAGCCGCGCGGAACTCGCCGATCTGATCGACCGGATGGGCCTCGCGGTGCGCGACGCGATCCGCCAGAAGGGCACGCCCTATGCCGCGCTCGGCCTCGACGATCCAGCCTTGGGCGACGACGCCCTGCTCGATGCGATGATCGCGCATCCCATCCTGATCAACCGGCCGATCGTGGTCGGCCCGCCCGGCGTAAGGCTATGCCGGCCGTCCGACATCGTGTTCGACCTGCTGCCGACCGGCGTCACGACCGCCCTTCTCAAGGAGGAGGGCGTGCCTTTCCTGGTCGACGCAGGGATAGCGGGGAACGACCCCGGGCTCGTCGGCGCCCTGCAATCCGCTGGCCTTCCCGTCGACGATCTCCTGGAGCCGGGACGAACCTTCTTCGCCTACCGGACGCCGGCCGGCGATCTCGTCGGCTTCGGCGGCTACGAGGCTCTCGGCGACAACGCGCTGCTGCGGTCCATCGTCGTCCTGCCCGCGTGGCGCGCCCAGGCGCTGGGCCGCAACCTCGTGGCGCTCCTGCAGCGGCGCGCCTTTGACGCGGGCGCCCGCCGCGCCTGGGTGCTCACAAGCTCGGCCGCACCCTTCTTCGAAAAAATCGGCTTCAAGCCTGTCGCGCGGGACGATGCGCCTTCCACCGTCCTCGCGACCCGTCAGGCCAGCAGCCTGTGCCCGGCCGACACCGCCCTTCTCGCCCGCACCATCCGCTTCTAGGGCCTTTCACCGTTTCTCCGAAACGGCGCAACGCTCTAACTCCTTGTGGGATCACGTTTCTTCACGCGAACCGGTACCCATTTCGCTCGAAAACGCTTCTAGAGGCCCGCCCGTGTCCATCTTCGAACGCTATCTCACCCTGTGGGTAGCCCTCTGCATCGTCGCCGGCATCGCCCTCGGCCATGTCATGCCGGGTGTCTTCCAGGCCATCGGCGCAGCCGAAATCGCCAAGGTCAATCTGCCGGTCGCCATCCTGATCTGGCTCATGGTCATTCCCATGCTGCTGCGGATCGACTTCTCGGCGCTCGGCCAGGTCGGCCGGCACTGGCGCGGCATCGGCGTTACCCTGTTCATCAACTGGGCCATCAAGCCCTTTTCCATGGCGCTGCTCGGCTGGCTGTTCATCGGCTGGCTGTTTCGCCCACTGCTGCCGGCCGACCAGATCGACAGCTACATCGCCGGCCTCATCATCCTCGCCGCCGCGCCCTGCACAGCCATGGTGTTCGTCTGGTCGAACCTGACCAAGGGCGAACCCCTCTTCACCCTGTCGCAGGTGGCGCTCAACGACGCCATCATGGTCGTGGCTTTCGCGCCCATCGTCGGCCTGCTGCTGGGACTGTCGGCCATCACCGTCCCCTGGGGCACGCTTCTGCTCTCGGTCGCGCTCTACATCGTCGTGCCGGTGCTGCTCGCCCAGATCGCCCGTCGCCGGCTGATCGCCACGGGCGGGCAAGCCGCGCTGGCGAAGGCCCTGCGACGGCTGGGTCCGGTCTCCCTGGTGGCGCTGCTCACCACGCTGGTGCTGCTGTTCGGCTTCCAGGGCGAACAGATCATCGCGCAGCCCCTGATCATCGGCCTGCTCGCGGTTCCGATCCTGATCCAGGTCTATTTCAACGCCGGCCTCGCCTACCTCCTGAACCGGGTCACGGGCGAAGCGCATTGCGTCGCCGGCCCCTCCGCCCTGATCGGCGCGTCCAACTTCTTCGAGCTCGCCGTCGCCGCCGCCATCAGCCTGTTCGGCTTTCACTCGGGCGCGGCGCTGGCAACCGTCGTCGGCGTGCTGATCGAGGTGCCGGTCATGCTCTCCGTGGTGTGGATCGTGAACCGGTCCAAGGGCTGGTACGAGCGCGGCCCTCTTGTCCGCCCCACTCTTGAGGAGACGCGGACATGATTCCCGCACTGCCCAACGTCGCCGCCGACCTGCTCCAAGCTCCCGAATCGGACAAGCTGCGGAAGACGGCCTCGACGCATCGTCCACGCATCCTGCTGCTCTACGGCTCGCTGCGCGAGCGCTCCTACAGCCGCTTCCTGACCCTGGAGGCCGAACGGCTGCTGCAGCATTTCGGCGCGGAAACGCGGGTGTTCGATCCGCACGGCCTGCCGCTGCCGGACGCAACGGCCGCCGACCACCCCAAGGTCCAGGAACTGCGCGAACTGGCGCTCTGGTCGGAGGGGCAGGTCTGGACCAGCCCCGAGCGCCACGGCGCGATGAGCGCGGTCATGAAGGCGCAGATCGACTGGATCCCGCTTTCGGTCGGTGCCGTGAGGCCAACGCAGGGACGGACGCTCGCGGTAATGCAGGTGTCGGGCGGCTCGCAATCGTTCAATGCCGTCAACCAGCTCCGCGTGCTCGGGCGCTGGATGCGCATGATCACCATTCCGAACCAGTCCTCGGTCGCCAAGGCGTTCCAGGAGTTCGACGAGGCCGGGCGCATGCGACCGTCGAGCTACTATGACCGGGTCGTCGACGTGATGGAGGAACTGGTCAAGTTCACGCTGCTGACGCGGGATGTCTCGCCCTACCTCACCGACCGCTACAGCGAGCGCAAGGAGGCCGCCGAGGCCCTCGAAGCCCGCCTCTCGCTTGCCGCAGCCGTGCGATGACCGCAACCGCTTCCGCTGACGAGGCTGCATACGCCGCTCGATGCTACGGCAAAAGCGTCTGGCTTCAGCCGATCGATGCACCCGTCATGGCCTCGGAAACCCGCCAAAGCCGCTCGGCCAGGTCGGGGTCAGCGGCCCATGGGGCAACGCCCTTGCGGCCGGCTTCGCCCGTGTGGATGGGGGCAACGTCACAGTCTTCCAGGTAAAGACCTCCAAGGTCCGCCAGCAGCGGACTGGTGGCGGCCCATACCGACGTCGCGGCCGCCTGAGGAACCGTCTTCATGCCGCGGGCGGGGTCGACCCGAGGCCTGCCCTGCTCATCCCGCGCGTCGAAGCTGGCAATCTCCGCCTCCGAAAGATGCCGCGCCAGACCGGTCAGGACCTGGCCGGGATGCAGGGAGAAGGCCCGCACGCCGCTTTCCCTGCCACGCTTGTCCAGCGCCATGGCGAAAAGGGCATTGGCGGTCTTGGACTGGCCATAGGCCACCCATTTGTCATAGGGGCGCGAGAGGAAGTCGATATCGTCGAAATCCACGCCCGCGATCTGGTGGCCCCGCGAGGACACGCTGATGACGCGGGCATCGCCGCTCCGGGTCAGCGCGGGCCACAGCGCCACGGTCAGCCGGAAATGGCCGAGATGGTTGGTGGCGAACTGGCTCTCATGGCCCTCGGCATCGCGCCACAGGGGCGCCGCCATGATGCCAGCGCTGTTGATAAGCATGTCGAGAGCCCGGCCGCCTGCCACCACATGCGCGCCAAAAGCCGCGATCGACGCAGGATCCGTCAGGTCGATCGGATCGACCTCGACATTGGCGATCCCAGCCAGGGCCGCTCTGGCCTGGTCCGGGTCGCGCGCCGGAACGAGAACCCGCGCACCCGCCTCGGCCAGGGCGCGGACCGTTTCGATGCCAAGGCCGGAGTGGCCGCCGGTGACGATGGCGTTCTTGCCGGACAGGTCGATGCCGCGGATCACGTCGGCAGCCGTGCTGGCAGCGGAAAAGGGCGAGCCGATCGGATGTTGCTGGGTCATGTCTTGTCTCCACTGGTGAGGTCTCCAGATATCGCCTATCTCGATGGACAATCCAGACACCCAAGTCCGAGATAGTATCGTGATCGTCCAAACCATGCCCGGCGACGCCCTGTCCGCGATTCTCACCACCATCCATGCCGTGGCGCAGTGCTCGATCAGCCTGCAGGCAGGCGGCGAATGGGGCGTCCGCTTCTCGGCGCCCGCCAACATCAAGTTCAACGTGGTGCGTCGCGGCACCTGCTGGCTGCTCGCCGAGGGCCAGACACCGGTGCAGCTCGCGGCCGGCGATTGCTTCGTCGTCGCCCACACGCCCTTCGACCTGGCCAGCACGCCAGACGCCCGGATGAAGGCGGCCCGCGACGTCTTCACAGACTCTGGCATGGCCGCCAAACTCGGGGATGGCGCCGATTTTGCCATTCTAGGCGGCAGCGTGCGGCTCGATACCATTGACGGCGTAGTGCTTTCCGGCGCGCTGCCGCCGATTCTGGTGATCCAGGGAGGTGCGGCGGCGCCGATCACATGGCTGCTCGACCAGCTCGATCGCGAATGGGATTCGGGCGCGCCCGGGGCCCAACTGATGTGCAACGACCTGTTGCGCCTCGCCTTTGTCCACGTGCTGCGCGCCCATCTGGCGCAGGGCGCCGCCGACGCGGCCGGCTGGCTGGGCGGGCTGACGGACCGGCACATTGCCCCCGTCCTGCAGGCGGTGCATTCCGAACCGGAGCGCAACTGGACCCTGGCCGAGCTGTCACGCCTTGCCGGCCAGTCCCGGTCCAGCTTTGCCGCGCGGTTCAAGCAGCGTGTCGGCGTCGCCCCGCTGGACTATCTGACACGCTGGCGCATGCGGGTGGCAGCCGGCAGATTGCGGCGCGGGAACGAGCCGGTGTCCAGCATCGGCGCGGCGCTCGGCTACCGCTCCGACAGCGCCTTCGGCGCCAGCTTTCGCCGCATCTACCGCACCTCGCCGGCGCGCTATCGCAGTGATCACCGGCAGAACGCGTCGACCCCGGGGCTCGACATGGCTTAAAGCCCGCAGCGCTGAGCGGCGGTCAGCGCCCGGTTCCGGGGCCCTCGTCGTCATCATCCAGGAGGATGCGCTGGGCGGCGCCGTCGAGGTCGTCATATTGGGCGCTGCGAAGCGACCAGAGGAAGACGACGAGCGCGACCAAGCCGAACAGCAGCGCGAGCGGCACCAGAAAGATCAGGCTGTCCATGGCTGCCCCTGCGCGACCGGGGGCCGGCGTGCTTCCGCCTCCGGGCGCCGCGCCGGGACGGCGGGCCGGGCTTCCGCCTCGTCCTTGCCGCTGCCGGCCTTGAGGCGGAGCGCATTGGCGACGACGAGGATCGACGACAGCGACATGGCCAGCGCCGCGATCAGCGGCGTGACGAACCCGGCGATCGCGACGGGAAGCGCGATCAAATTGTAGGCGATGGCGAGGCCGAAGTTCTGGCGGATGAGCCGCCCGGCCTCGATCGACACGCGATAGGCCAGCGGCACGGCCTTGAGGCTGTCGCGCAGGAAGACGAAGTCGGCGGCGTTGCGGCCGATGTCGGCGGCGCTCGCCGGCGCCATCGAAACATGGGCGGCCGTCAGGACCGGCGCGTCGTTGAGCCCGTCGCCCACCATCAGCGTCTTGCGTCCCTCGGCCGCCAGCGCGCGGACCCGGGCAACCTTGTCGGCGGGCAGCGCCGCCGCGGTGACGTCGTCGATACCCAGTTCGGCGGCGGTCGCTTGAACCGGCTCCATGCGGTCGCCGGAAAGGATCAGCGTGCGAAGGCCCGCCTGGCGCAAGGCCTGGACCGCGGGGCGCGCATCGGGCCGCAGTTCGTCCGTGCAGGCGAAGGCGGCGAGACAACGGCCATCGACGCTCAGGACGGTGCCGCTGGTCTCGCCGGGCTCGTCCAGCGCCCACTCGGCCCGGCCGAGCCGATAGGTCCGTCCGGAAAGCGCCGCCTCGACGCCATGGCCGGGAATTTCGGTCAGCCGTTCGAAGGGCACATCGCCGCCGCCAAACCGCGCCGCGATGGCGCGCGAGACGGGATGGTTCGAGAACGCGGCCATGGCGGCGGCGATCGCCGCATGGGCCGGCTCGATCCGTTCGGCATCGATGAGTTGCAGCTTGCCTCGCGTGAGGGTGCCGGTCTTGTCGAAGGCGACCGTGTCGATTTCGACCAGGCGCTCCATGGCGGAGCCGTCCTTGACCATGACGCCGTTCTCGAACAGCCGCCGGGCCGCCATCACCTGAACGATCGGCACAGCGAGGCCCAACGCGCAGGGACAGGTGATGATAAGAACGGCGATGGCGATGGTGATCGAGCGGTGCCAGTCGCCGGTCGCGGCGACCCAGCCGACCAGGGTCAGCAAAGCTGTCGCATGGACGACCGGCGAATAGAGCTGCGAGGCGCGGTCGGCAAGCCGCCGGTAGCGGGCCTTGCCGCCTTCCGCCGCTTCCATCAGCCGGACCATCTCGGCCAGGAACGAATCCTGCGCCCGGGCGGTCGCCGTGACGACGAGCCCGCCGGTCAGGTTCAGCATGCCGGCCTTGAGCGCCGACCCGGCCTCGACCGGCTGCGGCAGGCTCTCGCCGGACACGACCGAGCAATCCAGCTCCGACGCGCCGCTGGAGACGGTGCCATCGACCGGCACGCGGTCGCCCGCCGCGACGAGCAGGGTCATGCCCGGCTCGATTTCCGCGACCGGCAGATAGTCGCTTCTGCCGTCGGCGCCAAGCACGGTGGCGCCGCGCGGCGCGAGGCGTACCAGCCCGCTGACCGCCTGGCGCGCCCGCTCCCGCATCATGTGGTCGAGCGTGCGGCCGATCAGCAGGAAGAAGACCAGCGAGGTCGCCGCGTCGAAATAGGCGTGCGCGCCGTTCTGGAACGTCTCGTAGACGCTGATGCCGAAGGCGAGGCTGATGCCGATCGAGATCGGCACGTCCATGTTGGTGCGCCCGTGCTGGAGCGCGTTCCAGGCCGAGCGGAAGAAGACCAGACCGGAATAGAACAGCGCCGGCAGGGCAAGCAGGGCCGAAATCCAGTGGAACGCCTGCCGGGTCTCCGGCCCGGCGCCCGACCAGACCGACACCGACAGCAGCATGATGTTCATCGAGGAGAAGCCGGCGACGGCCAGCGCGCGGATCAGCTGGTTGAGCTGGGGATCGCTCGCCGCCTCGGCCGTGTCATAGAGATGCGAGGGATAACCAAGCCCCGACAGCGTCTCGATCAGAGGCGGCACCTCGCCGCGCCACGTCACACTGGCGCGGCGCGTCGAGAAATTGACGCGGGCCTGGGTGACGCCTGGAAGCGCGGCGAGCCCGCGCTCGACCTTGCGGATGCAATCGGCGCAATGCATGTCCGGTACGGCGAGATCGATCTGGCGCAGCCCGTCGCCGAGATCGCGGCTGGCGAGCCGCAGTTCCTCGTCGGAAGCGCTGGCCTGGACCGTCCGAGCCAGGTCGGCGGCCCCGCCAGCGCAGCAGCTCATTTCATCGCCTCGTAGCTATGCCAAGTCGCGTGGCCGAGCAGCGGAAACACGACGATCAGCCCGAGCAGGCCGGTTGCCACGCAGAGCGCGAAGAGGACGAGCACGATCGCGCCCCAGGCCAGCATCACCGGCAGGTTGTTCCAGACCAGCGAGATGCTGGTGCCCATGGCCGTGAACGCGTCGGTCTTCTCGTCGAGCAGCATCGGGATCGCGAAGGTGCTGATGGCGAAGGAGAACGCGGCGAACAGCGCGCCGACGACCGTTCCAACCAGCAGCATCGCAAGACCGACCGGCGTGGTGAACAGCATGGTCGCGACATTTTCGAGCCCTGGGAACGGCCGCAGGCCGAAGAACAGCGCATAGATGAGCACCGCGGCGCGCATCCAGACCAGCATGAGCAGGCAGAGGATGGCGCCCGTGAACCAGACCTGCGCGCCGGATTCCGACTTGACCAGGATCATGCGCGCCAGGGAAACCGGCCGGCGCTTTGCGATGTCGCGGCTCTTGGCATAGAGACCGATGGCGACGAACGGCCCGACCACCATGAAGCCGGCGAGCGCCGGAAACAGGATGTAATCAAGGCCGAGAGCAAACAGGCTCCAGATCACGACGCCCGAGATCGCGAAGACGACGAGGCCGTAGACGAGGCTGGTCGCCGGGCGGACGAGCAGGTC
Organism: Kaistia sp. UC242_56; assembly: GCF_044452255.1. Lineage (NCBI taxonomy): Bacteria > Pseudomonadati > Pseudomonadota > Alphaproteobacteria > Hyphomicrobiales > Kaistiaceae > Kaistia > Kaistia sp. UC242_56. The sequence goes on along the minus strand of NZ_JBIOAN010000002.1, from coordinate 379,707 downwards.
GCGCCAGCCGGCCGCGAGCCAGCCCAGCGCGGCGCTAGGCGCCAGATCGCGCCGGCGCGACGGCACCAGCGGCGGCTCGATGGCGGGGGATGCGTTTGTGGACGTGGCCATGATTGTCTCCTGCCTCAGCACGCCGACTTGGCGGCACGGAAGCCGTCACCGGTATCGGACGCATCGCGTGCATGCGGAACGCAGTCCGGCTGCGAGCGCAGCGCGACATAGACGAGATGCACATTGGCGCCGACCAGGACGGCGACGCCGATCGAGGCGATCGCGATCGAGATCCACTTCCAGTTGGGGCGCCTTGGCCGCGCCCCGGGCAGCGATGGAGCCAGGCTCATTTCGCCTCCCCCTCCAGCGTGTGGACGTAGAGCGCCAGGATCTTCATGTCGATCGGGCTCAGTCGCTCGCCCCAATGCGGCATGTGTCCCTGCCGCCCGCCATGCACCGTGCTGAAGATCGACTGGGCGTCGCCGCCATAGATCCAGGCGGCATCGGTCAGGTCGGGCGCGCCCACCTCGGGATTGCCCTTGCCGGCCTCGCCGTGACAGGCGACGCAATTGGCGGCGAAGACTTCCCTGCCCGCTGCGACGCGGGCGGGATCAAGCTGTCCCACCGGAGCCGTTCCCGACAGCGAGCGGACATAGGCGACGACATCGCTCACCTGCTTGCGATCGAGAATGCCATCGCGTCCGAAAGCCAGCATCTGCGATACGCGCGTATCGCCATGGGTCGAGTTGATGCCGACGCGGATGGTCGCGGCGATCGCTTCCGGCGTGCCGCCCCAGAGCCAGCTCTTGGCGCGAAGATTGGGGAAGCCGGGGCCGCCCCGCGCGTCGACGCCGTGGCAGGCGGCGCAATTGTCGACGAACAGCGTTCGCCCGGTTTCGCGGACCGACTGCATCAGCGGCGTATCGGCCTCGATCGCGGCATAGTCCATAGACGCGACGCGGTCGGTCCAGCCGGCGCGGGCGGTGGCGGCATCCGCCACTTCGCGGGTCACGATCTGGCGCTGGTCGATGCCGAGCAGGCCCTTGGTATAGGTCCAGCCCAGCGGCCAGGCCGGCATCAGCACCCAGTAGACGATCGAAAACAGGATGCCGGCGGCGAGGAAGAACAGAACGACGCGCGGTATCGGCGAGTCGAGTTCCTCGATGCCGTTCCATTCATGCCCGGTCGTCAGCCGTCCGGTGACGGGGTCGCGCTTGCCTAGTTCCACGGCTTGTCGTCCTTGTCGAGAATGCTCTTCTTCGCCTGGTCGAAGCCCTTCTTGTTCCGCGGCCAGAAGGTGTAGACCAGCACGCCGATGGAGAGCGCGATCAGGTAGAACAGGCCCCAGCTCTTGGAGAAGGCAACGACGGATTGATAGTCGAAGTCCATCGCGCTCAGCCTCCCCTGGCCACGGCGGCAGATGCATCCGCCTTGGTCGCTTCCGCCTTCGGGACTTCGACCTTGGGGGCTTCAGCTTTGGGCGCCTCAGCCTTGGGCGCGTCGGTGTTCGGCGCCTCGGTCGGGGGCAGCGTGGCCTCGGTCGAGGCGGCGTCGGTCAGCTTGCCCAGGATCTGCAGATAGGCGACCAGCGCATCCATCTCCGTCAGCCGCGAGGGATCGCCGTCAAAGGCGCGGATGTTCGTCGCCGCGCCATAGCGCTCGCCGACCCCGGTCGCGAAGGCCGTGTCGGGCGCCGCCTGGCCGTAGGCGTCGGCCGGCGCGTTGTCGATCATCGCCTGTGTATAGGGCACGCCGACGCGGCTCATCGCCAGCAGGTGATCGCCGAGGTCGTCGGTGCGCAGCGTCGTCTCTTCCAGCCAGCCATATCTCGGCATGACGGATTCGGGCACCACGTCGCGCGGATTGCGCAGATGCGCCGTCTGCCACATGTCGGAATACTTGCCGCCGATACGAGCCAGATCCGGCCCGGTGCGCTTCGAGCCCCAGAGCATGGGATGGTCGTATTGCGACTCGACCGCCAGCGAATAGGGACCGTAGCGCTCCACCTCGTCGCGCAGGGTGCGGATCATCTGCGAGTGGCAGGCATAGCAGCCTTCGCGCAGATAGATGTTGCGCCCCGCCAGTTCGAGCGGCGTGTAGACGCGCATGTCCGGCGCCTTCTCGACCGTCTCGTGGATGGTGAAGAGCGGCGCGATCTCGACGAACCCGCCAATCGCCGAGACGCCGACGATGGCCAGCACGAAGCCGATGGCGCTGCGTTCGAGCTTGCGATGAAAACTCGGCATGTCGGCTACTCTCCGGCCTGAAGGGCGGGTTGGGTCGCAAGGTGCGGCTCGTCCGCCTCCCCCGCCTTGGCGGCGAGCGCGGTTCCGGGCTGACGGATGGTCATCCAGATGTTGTAGGAGCCGAGGATCGCGCCGATCAGGAACAGCAGGCCGCCAAAGGCCCGGGCGATGTAATAGGGATGCATCGCGACCAGGGAATCGACGAAGGAATAGGCGAGCGTCCCGCTTTCATTGTAGGTCCGCCACATCAGCCCCTGGATGATGCCCGAATTCCACATCGCGAAGACGTAGACGACGGTTCCCGCCAACGCCAACCAGAAGTGCCACTCGATCAGCTTGGGCGAATACATGCGCTCGCGCTTCCACATCCACGGCACCAGCGCGTAGATCGAGCCGAAGGAGATCATCGCCACCCAGCCGAGCGCGCCGGCATGGACATGGCCGATGGTCCAGTCGGTGTAATGGCTGAGCGAATTGACGGCGCGGATCGCCATGAACGAGCCTTCGAAGGTCGAGAGGCCGTAGAAGACGGCGGCGACCATCATGAAGCGCAGCGTGGCGTCGTCGCGCACCTTGTGCCAGGCACCGTTCAGCGTCGCCAGCGCATTGCCGGCGGAGGCCCAGGACGGCACCAGCAGCACGATCGAGAAGGTCATGCCAAGTGTCTGCACCCATTGCGGCAGGGCCGTGTAGTGCAGGTGGTGCGAGCCCGCCCACATATACATGAAGGTGATGCCCCAGAAGCTGATGATCGACAGCCGGTAGGAGAAGATCGGCCGGCCGGCGCGCTTCGGGAGGTAGTAATACATCATGCCGAGGAAGCCGGCGGTCAGGAAGAACGCCACCGCATTGTGGCCGTACCACCACTGGGTCATCGCATCCTGCACGCCGGAGAACAGCGAATAGCTCTTGGCGTGGCCCAACGAGACCGGCACGGCGAGGTTGTTGACGATGTGCAGCACCGCCACGACCAGGATGAACGCCATGTAGTACCAGTTGGCGACGTAGATATGCGGTTCCTTGCGCCGCTGCAGGGTCCGTATGTAGATCAGGAAATACACGACCCAGACGATGACGAGCCAGATGTCGGCATACCATTCCGGTTCGGCATATTCCTTGGACTGGGTGATGCCGATGAAATAGCCGCTGACCGCGATGACGCAGAACAGGTTGTAGCCGAGCAGCACGAACCACGGGCTGATCTGGTCCGGCAGCCGCGCCCGCGTGGTGCGCTGGAGCACGTGGAAGGAGGTCGCGATCAGCGCGTTGCCGCCAAAGCCGAAGATGACGCTGGTCGTGTGCACCGGGCGGATGCGGCCGAAGCTCGCCCAGGCGGCGTTGAAGGTTAGGTCCGGCCAGGCCAGCAGCGCTGCGACCCACACGCCGAAGGCGAGGCCGAACACGGCCCAGGCCATGGCGAGCACGATGCCGACCTTGGTCGGGTCGTCGTAATAGCGCGAGAGCCGCGAGCTGTCCGGCTCGGGCCCATAATAGCCTGCGATCACGAAGAAGCTCACGCCGAGGGCGTAGAGCAGAATGACGAAACCATGGGTCCCGATCGGATCGCCGCGGCCTATGGCGGCGAGCGCCAAGCCGCAAAGCGCGACCATAATCGAGATCGCGAGCGCGACCTGCCGATCGCCCCTGCTTAGTCCCGCAACCATATCCGAGCCCTCAAATTCCAGAAACAAAGCCGCTGCGCCGCCTTGGCGAAAAGGTTGCGTGCGGCAGGACTTTCCCGGAATTCGGCGAGTTCGTATTTGTTCTAGATCAAAGAGAGCCGCGAAAAGCACGGCGGGGCGGGCTTCTCCCCCATATCCGGACTCCGCAGGGCGCAGATTGTCGCCATACCTTGCCGCCGCGCAACGAGCGGCACGCCGACATGGGCCCTAATCGCATCCGTTCGGCAAGGGAGCGATGACGATGAAGACGGCACTCGAGACGATGTCGATGGACTCGATCATGCGACGATGGCCGGAAACCATCCCCCTGATACTTCGGCATCACATGCTGTGCGTCGGGTGTCCGCTGGCCCCCTTCCAGACGGTCGCCGAAGCCTGCCGGGACCATGGCGTCGACGAGGCGCGCTTCGTCGAGGACATTCGGTCCGTGATCGGGACGAAGGACAGCCCCGGCTAGCTCAGTCCTTGCCGGCCTTGCCTTCGGCGAGCAGCATCAGGCGATGCGGCGCGACGACCGTCACGCGCTGGCGGCCGCTCTCGACCACGCCCTTGGCCTCCCACGCGGTGAGCAGCCGGCTGACCGTGTGCAGCGTCGTCCCGGTCATTTCGGCGATATCCTGGCGCGAGATCGGGAAATCGATCCGGATTCCCACCTCGGTCTTTTTTCCAGTCTGGTTCGCCAGCCGCAGCAAGGCATTGGCAACGCGCTGCTCGACCCGCTCGGTCGCCATTTCGACGAGACGGGTCTGCACCTCCTGCAGGCGGGTGCCGATGGTCTTGTAGGTGTTGGTGGCGAAGCCCGGAATCCGCTGGGTGAACTCGCTCCAGAGCCCGCCCGGCCAGGCCAGCACGACGCAATCGACCGCCGCGATCGCGCTGGCGGGATAGGTCGAGCGCCCCAAAGCGTGGGCGATGCCCAGCAATTCGCCGGGGCTGATATAGCGCACAATCACCTGGTCGCCATCCGGCGTCGTCTTGACGACGCGAACATGCCCATCCAGCAGCAGGAAGAAGGAATGCGCCGCCCCCTCCTGCTCGAAAACCACCGCATCCTTGGCAATGCGCAACGAACGGGCACTGGACAGGACGACGTCGAGGTCCGCCGACGAGGCAGTCTCGAAGGGCGGCAGCCCGATGATCAGGGAGCGATCCAGCTGGCTCATGGTTCCTCTCAGCGCGACGGCCGCTTCCGGGGGTCGTGCGAGCGCGGCGGCAATTTCCCATTCCACCGGGCAAATCGCAAGCGCCGTTGCCCTCCGTCGCCAAACCCGATCCTTCGCTTCTTTGCGCTGCAACAAATCCAGCCGTCGCAGGGGCGTCTATAGGGATGGCGACAACAACGATCATTCCCACCGGAACGAAGGAACGCATGATGAAACGGGCAATGGCATTCGCGGCGACAGTCCTTGCAATCGCCATGGCGAGCGGCGCGCATGCCGCGGACCATCAGGTCCAGATGCTGAACAAGGGCGAGAAGGGCGCCATGGTCTTCCAGCCGGATTTCATCACCGCGGCGCCCGGCGATACCGTCACCTTCCTGCCGACCGACAAGTCCCATGACGCCGAGTCCGTCAAGGGGATGCTTCCCGCCGGCGCAGAGCCCTTCAAGGGCAAGATGAGCGAGAAGATCACCGTGACCGTCGACGCAGAAGGCGTCTATGGCGTGAAGTGCACGCCCCACTACGGCATGGGAATGGTGGCGCTGATCGTCGTCGGCAAGCCGACTAACCTGGCCGAGGCCCAGGCGGTGAAGCACCCCGGCAAAGCCAAGAAGGCCTTTGATGCCCTGCTGGCGCAGGTTCCCGCCAACTGACCCTCGCCTGACCATCGGGCCGGACTCCCTCCGGCCCCCACCGGGACTTTTCTGAATGGCCATTCCCCGCACCCGGTCGGGTCGCTATCCCGCCATTCTTTCCTATGGCTTCCGGCCGTTCTTCGGACTCGGCGCCGTCTTTGCCGGCCTGTCCATCCTGTTCTGGTTGCCGCTCCTGCATGGCCACCTAACCACGTCGAGCCTGTTCGTCCCGGTCGACCGGCATGCGCACGAACTGCTGTTCGGCTACCTGGCCGCGGTGCTGACCGGCTTTCTCCTGACCGCCATCCCAAACTGGACCGGGCGCCTGCCGGTGCAGGGTCGGCCACTGCTGGCGCTGGTGCTGCTCTGGATCGCCGGCCGAATTGCCGTGTTCTATTCGGCCGGGACGGGGTGGTGGGTGGCCGCGCTGGTTGATTGCGCCTTCCTGCTGGCCGTCGCCGGCGCCGCCGTCGTCGAAATCGTGGCGGGTCGCAACTGGCGCAATCTCAAGGTTCTTCTGCCGGTGCTGGTTCTCCTGGCAGCCAATGTCCTTTTCCATATCGAGGCGCATGTCGAAGGCCTATCGGACGTCGCCCGGAGGCTGGCGATCGGTGCGGCGATCGTGCTGGTAATGGTGATCGGCGGCCGCCTGATCCCGAGCTTTACCCGCAATTGGCTGGCGCGGGAAAATCCCGGCCGCCTTCCGGTGCCCCCCAACCGCTTCGACATGGCGGCCCTTCTGCTGACCGCATCCGCCTTAGCGGCATGGACCTTCTGGCCACAGCGCGCTGAGACCGGAGCAGCCCTGCTCATCGCTGCCGTCCTCAATGCCGTTCGCCTGGGCCGCTGGGCCGGCGACCGCACGCTGCGCGACCCGCTCGTCTGGATCCTGCACGTCGCCTACGCCTTCGTGCCGGTGGGCCTGCTGCTGGCGGCGCTCGCCATCCTCTTGCCGGATAAGGTCGCCCCGGTCGCCGGGCTTCACGCCCTGGGCGTCGGCGCCATCGGCACGATGACGCTCGCCGTCATGGTGCGCGCCACGCTCGGCCATACCGGCCATCCCCTGCGCGCCGGCAAGGCGGGCGCCTTCGTCTTCGCTTCCATCCTGATCGCGGCATCGGCCCGGATCGCCGCGGCGCTCGGCCTGCCCGGCAACGAACTCCTTCCCCTCTCCGCCGGCGCCTGGGCGGCCGCGTTCCTGGGCTTTGCCGTCCTCTATGGCGGCATGCTTTGCGGGCCGCGTCGATCGAAGGACGACACGCCGCGGAAATCGTAGTCGATCGCGCTTCTCCTTGCGTTTCGGCAAAGAAGGAAAGTACCGGCCCGCTATTTTCAACCTGTTCCTTTCCTTCTCTGAGCAACATTGGAGAGATCCATGCTCGATCTGCAGAAATCGACAGGCGAAATTCTTGTGAAGGCACCGAGAGGCGACCCGCCCCAAATTCCCTCAGGGTTTCGGCGCCTGTGGGTGGCAATGGCGGCGACCTTCGCCTTGATGTTGCTATCGCCGGCCTACGCGCAAAGCCACCAGCACGGCGCAGCAACGGCCGAAGTGGCACAGCCGCAGGCGAAGACGGCAGCCCCCGCCGCGGCCGAGAAGACGCCGCCGCCGGCATCGGGCGCCGTGGCGACGGCCTCGGTCAGCTATCACAACCCCACCACCTTCACGCTTCGCACCGGCATCGCCACGGGGCGCATGGTCTATATCGGGGTCGGCGGCGACATAGACGGCAAGATCAATCCGACCCTGATGGTGCATGAGGGCGAGCTAGTCCAGATCAACCTCATCAATGGCGAAGGCGCCGAGCATGACGTGGTCATCGACCAATATGCAGCGCGTTCTTCTGTCGTGGTTGGCAAGAACGCCTCCTCCACCTTCGCGTTCACGGCCAGCAAGGTCGGCGAATTTGCCTATTTCTGCTCGATCGCCGGACATCGCCAGGCCGGCATGGAGGGCTTGATCCAGGTCATGGCCGGCCCGCGCGAGGCGATGGCGTCGGATGCTGCCGATGTCGTTCGCGACCCCGCCGATCTGCCTGGCCCGATCGGACAGCGTGGCTCGAAGGTGGTCCGGGTGGATCTGGAGACGGTCGAACTTGTCGGCAGGCTCGATGACAGCTCGACCTATACCTACTGGACGTTCAACGCCAAGGTTCCCGGCCCATTCATCCGCGTGCGCGTCGGCGATACGGTCGAAGTCCACCTTAAGAATCCGGAAGGCAGCGTCATGGCCCATTCCGTCGATTTCCACGCGGCAACGGGCCCCGGCGGCGGCGCCCATGCGACCCAGACGGACCCGGGCAACGAGTCGGTCGTGACCTTCAAGGCGCTCAAGCCCGGCATCTTCGTCTATCATTGCGCGACGCCGAGCGTTGCCCACCACATCACCAGCGGCATGTACGGCATGATCCTGGTGGAGCCGGAGGGCGGCCTGCCGCAGGTCGATCGTGAATTCTACGTCATGCAGGGCGAACTCTATACCGTCGAACCCTTCGGCACGAACGGCGCGCTGGAGATGGACTATGACAAGCTGATCTCCGAGCGGCCGGAATACTTCCTGTTCAATGGCGCGGTCGGATCGCTGACCAAGACCCATCCGCTTTATGCCACCGTCGGCGAAACGGTGCGCATCTTCTTCGGCGTCGGCGGACCTAACTTCACCTCGTCGTTCCACGTCATCGGCGAGATCTTCGACAGCGTCTATGCCATGGGCAGCGTCGGCTCCCCGCCGCTGACGGGCGTGCAGACGGTCACCGTGCCGCCGGGCGGCGCCACCATCGTCGACTTCAAGATCGATCGCGGCGGCCACTACGTTCTGGTTGACCACGCCCTGTCCCGCGCCGAGCGCGGCCTGGCCGGCTATCTGATCGTCGACGGACCGGAGGACGACGACATCATGCATGCCGGTCCGGCCGACGCGCCGGCCCCGTAATTACGCGCAGCATGGGGGGCGCGGGGACCAGGCACCCGCGCCCCACCAATCTTGCGGATCGCGGTCCCGTTGCGATTTCGCGTCTTAGGCTTACTAGAATCGCTCGAGGAGGAGGCTCACCAGCGCCATCAGGCCGAAGGCGATGAGGACCGCCCCGGAGGCCCAGCGGACCCAGCGCGCGAAGCCTTCCGGCAGACGGCGGTGCGCGATTGCCACCGAGCCGCTCAGCACGATCCACCAGGCGAGGGAGCCCAGAAACACGCCCGCCACCACGGTGAGCGCGTCCGCTCCTTCCTCCGCCAGGCCGAGCCCGGCGAACATCGCTGCGAAGGAGAGGATCGTCATCGGATTGGCGAGGGTCAGCGCGAAGGTCGCCACCGAGGTGCCGAGGAGGTCCCGCGCGCCGACACTGGCCACGCCCGGAGACGATTTCGATTGCAGGCTCTTCCAGCCGAGCCAGATCAGAAACAGGCCGCCGACCAGGCGCATCGGGCCGCTGATCTCGCTCAAAACAGCGGAAAAGGCGGCAAAGCCGAGCGCCGCGAGGCTCGCATAGAAGCCGTCAGCGAGCGCGGTGCCGAGCCCGCCGGCCATGCCGGCCCAAAAGCCCCGTTCGAGCGTGCGGCTGATGCAGAGCGCGCCGATAGGTCCGAGCGGGGCGGCGACCGCGAGACCGAGCAGCAGGCTTTTGCCGAACAGCGCGAGATCAATCACGCCGGACCTCCGTCGGGTCGAAAGGTCCATCGACGACGGAGGACAGCGCAATCACCGTTTCGCTGCGCGCGATGAACCGGGCGGCTTTCAGCTCCGAAAGAAAGGCCTCGAGATCGGCGAGCGAGCCGACATGCACCTTCACGAGATAGGACCAGGGTCCCGTCACATGGTGGCATTCGGCAATCGTCGGCTGCGACCGGGCATAGGCCCGGAACGCCGCCTCGTCGGCCTCGGCGGCCAGCGCGACCCATACAAAGGCCAGGACAGGCCGGCCGAAGGCGGCGGGATCAGCGTCGACCGTGAACTTGCGGATCGCGCCGCTGGCCGCGAGGCGCCGGATCCGCTCATTCACGGCGGAAGCCGAAAGCCCCACGACGGCGCCGATATCGGCGAGCGAGCGGCGCGCGTCTTCGGCGAGGAGATTTGATATTTTGCGGTCTATTTCATCCATGACCGCAAAATCGTCTGATTCAGCACTCTATGTCAACATATTATGCGAAGCTATGGACCGCGCCACGGGAGGCCATCACGCCGGATGCTCCACCCCGTCCTCGTCGCCGAAGCGCCGCAACGCCTCGGCGTTCAGGATCGTGATCGAACCATAGCGGGTCGTCAGCCATCCCTTGGCGGCAAACCGCTTCAGGGCGGCATTGACCTGGCGGCGGGATGCCGAGGCCATCGTGCCGACCTCGGCCTGCGTCAGCAGAACCTGCTTGCTGCTCCACGTCATGCGCTGCAGCACGGAGGCGATCCTGCGGTCGGGGTCCGGCTTCTGCAGATCGTGGATGATGCGGATCAGCACATCGACGCCATGCAGCAGGTTCTTGCAGAAGCGGCGGCTGACCGAGGGATCGGCGGCAGTCATCTGGGTCATCTGGTCCAGCGGCAGGTGCATCACCCACAGCTCGGTCAGGGCGCGCAGTTCCAGCCGGCGCGGCTGCCGTATCAGATAGCTGTCTTCCCCCGTCCAGGAACCCGGCACGCCCATATGGACCAGTTGCGGCGCATCGACCTGCGGGGCCGTATTGACGGCGACCACGCCGCTCACCAGGCCATAGATACCGCCGAGGTCATCGCCAAAGTGATAGATCACTTCATTCGGCGCATAACGCAGCAGGATGGAGCGTCGCAGCACCTCGTCCGCAAAGGCTTCCGGTTCCCTGGATAGCCATCCGTTCTCCCGAAGGATGGCTTCGGCGGTGGCTCGCTTGATCAAAGTCGCGCTCATGATTCCCCATGGGCCTGAAACCGGGAAGGGCTCCGCCGAAGCGGGCTGGCTCAGTCGTCCTGCGTTGAAAAGAGCCGCAGCTTCTCGGCGTTGAGGATGGTGATCGACCGATAGCGGGTCTTCACCCAGCCCTGATCCGCAAACCGCTTCAAGGCGGCATTGACCTGCCGGCGCGAAGCGCGGGCCATGGTGCCGATCTCGGCCTGGGTCAGTGGGAGAGGATGCTCGCCGATCCAGCGGGCCCGCTGGAGCACGGCGGCAATCCGGCGGTCGGGATCGATCCGCTGCAGATCATGGATCACGCGGATGAGCGCATCGACGCTGGCCATGATGATCTGGCCGAAATTGTGGGCGACCATCGGGTCGGCCTCGGCCATTTCATCCATCTGCTCGAGCGGCAGGTACATGGCCCAGGTCCCGACCAGCGCGCGCAGCTCGAAGCTCCGCGGCTGTCGTGTCAGGAAGCAGCCCTCTCCGGCCCAGGCGCCCGGCGCGCCGACATTGATCAGCTGCGGAATGTGGTTGGCCGGCGCGGTATTGATCATCACGCCGCCGCTCACCAGGCCATAGATGCCGGCCGGCTCGTCGCCAGAGCCGAAGATCCGCTCGCCCGGCGCAAAGTGCACGAGAATCGAGCGTCGCAGGACTTCCTTCTGGAAGGCCTCCGGCTGATGGAACAGCCAGCCATTCTGCAGGAGAATGGCCTCGGCCTCGTCGCGTTTGATCAGGTTCGGGCTCATATTGAGCGGATAGCACATTCAAAATTCCAAATTGTTCCCACGGAACAGTCTGGCTCCGCGTTTCTCCGCATTTCTTGTCGCGAGAGAATCAACCATCGGAGCCTGTCCCTTGCGATCCGCCCTTGCCGTCGCGGCCTTCCTGCTCACCTGTGCGTCGCCCCTGGCCGCCGATCTCGCCTCCAAGCCGCCGGTACCGCCGCTGCCATCGGTCGGACCGAGCTTTTCCTTCACCGGCTATGGATGGGCGTCGGCGATCGACGGACGGGGCTCGACCTTGCCGCCGCTGCCGGCGGCCGACCTCGATCTCAGCTTCGGCGATATCCTCAAGAACATGAACGGCGCCCTGATGGGTTCCGCCGAGATGCGCATGGGGAACTGGAGCTTCCTGGCCGACGCAATGTTCTCGCAGGTGACGCCCGGCGGTTCCCTGCCGGGTCCGTACTTCTCGTCGGCAGAGGTCCGTACGCGCACGCTGACGCTGCAGAGCGGGGTGCTCTACCGCCTCCATAGCGACGAGACCTTCGATCTCGATGTCGGCGCGGGCCTTCGCTTCTGGAACCTCGACAACGAACTGAAGATCTCGCCGGGATCGCTCAACCGCGAGATCGACTACAGCCACTCCGAGAACTGGCTCGACCCGGTGCTCGCGGCCCGCATGACCGCGAGGCTCAGCGGCCCCTGGAGCGTCACGGTCGCCGGCGATATTGGCGGCTTCAACATCGGGTCCAAGCTGACCTGGCAGGCGGTCGGCACGGTCAACTACCAGTGGAACCAGAACTGGGAGTTCCGGACGGGCTACCGCGCCCTCTATGTCGACTATCGCAAGGACGATTTCCTCTACGACACGACGATGCACGGCCCGATCCTCGCCGCGACCTATCGGTTCTGAATCACCCGATTGCGCGATCCGGACAGTCTTCCTCGCCATACCCGCTATGGCTGTGTTCGAATCGCGAACGCACTCGCGATCCGGACACGGGGATGGAAAGGCAGGCGATGCAGGCCGAGGCGGCGCAGAGGGAAGGGTCCGGGGAGCGAGGACGCGAGGGCATGGTGTTCGTGCCGGGCGGAAGCTTCTGGATGGGATCCGATCATCATTATCCGGAAGAGAAGCCGGCCCATCGCGTCCAAGTCGACGGCTTTTTGATCGACGAGACCCCCGTCACCAATGCCGAGTTCGCCGCTTTCGTCGCCGCCACCGGCCATCGGACCTTCGCCGAATTCGCGCCGGACCCGCGCGACTATCCCGGCATCCTGCCGGAAATGCTCTATGCCGGCTCGCTCGTCTTCCGCGAGCCGACCGGGCGGGTCGATCTGCGCGACTGGTCGCAATGGTGGACCTTCCTGAAGGGCGCCAACTGGCGCCAGCCCTATGGGCCACGCAGCAGCCTGGCCGGCATGGACGATCATCCCGTCGTCCATGTCACCTATGACGACGCCATGGCCTATGCCCGCTGGAAGGGAAAGGATCTGCCGACCGAGGCGGAATGGGAATTCGCCGCCCGCGGGGGACTCGACCGGGCGGAATATGCTTGGGGCTCGGAACTGACCCCCGAGGGCCGCTACATGGCCAATACCTGGCAAGGATCGTTTCCGACGGTCAATCGCCAGCTCGACGGATACGCCCGCACTTCCCCGGCGCGGGCGTATCCTCCCAATGGTTACGGCCTCCACGACATGATCGGGAACGTCTGGGAGTGGACCTCCGACTGGTTCGCCTCGAAGCACGAGGCGGATACCGGGAAGGCCTGCTGCATCCCCCGGAACCCGCGCGGCGGGCTCGAGTCCGCCAGCTACGACCCCTGCCTCCCCGACATAAAAATCCCGCGGAAGGTGCTGAAGGGCGGGTCGCATCTCTGCGCGCCGAACTACTGCCGCCGCTACCGACCTGCAGCGCGACATGCCGAGGCGATCGATACGTCGACCAGCCATGTCGGGTTCAGATGTGTTGTTCGAAATGAAGTTTAGAGGAAATCCGGTTCTGGACAGCGCGAAAACTGTCGGCACCGAGTGGAAATCGTTGGCTCTGAGGAAAACAGGTCGGATGCGTAGATCCTTGAATTTAATGGCCGCGTTTATAACGAGCTTCGCATTGCTGGCTGGCTCAGCGGTGGCGCAAGAAAATCCCGTCACGGCCATAGACATCGCGCTGGAACCAGACGCAGCTATGCTTCAACACGCGGAGGCGACCAATGCCCGCCTGCGCGCGGCTTTCCCAGAGGGCTACGCTCTGGATGCAACACACCGCCCGCATATCACGATCCTGCAGCGGTTCGTCGACACGGCAGCGCTCGACGAGGTCTACGCCGCGGTCGGTGCGGTCCTTGCCGCCGAAAACCCGGCCGAATGGACGCTGAAGACGCTCAAATACGACTTCATTGTCTCGGACCAGACCGGCGTGACAGCGCTTCTCGTCGAGCCGACGGACCAACTCATCCGGTTCCAGCAAAAACTCATCGACGCAGTTGCTCCCTTTACCGTGGAGACGGGAACGACGGCTGCGTTCTTCACCACGGCGGAAGAACCCGACATCAACCAGCCAACAATTGACTATGTGAATCGCTACGTGCCGCACTCGAGTGGCAAGAAGTTCATGCCACACGTCACAGTCGGTGTGGCCCCCCCAGATTATCTCCAGAAGATGATCGCCGAACCGTTCGACGCATTCACATTCTCGCCCGCAGCGCTGTCAGTTTACCAGCTCGGAAACTTCGGAACGGCGCGGAATAAACTGCAGGCGTGGCAGCTGAAACCATAATTACGACCCTCCCGTCTAGCTCGTGCCCCATGTTGACCACGAGAACGGCGCCGGGAGGAAGGTTGAGATGCCCACGGCAAAGGAGCCGTCCCGCAAGGGCTGCGGGAGGGGCGCTAAAGAGTTTCACGAAACGGAGAATCGCATGAAACGGCTTCCTAGACACCCGTTCAGAGCTCGCTGGCTGGGGGTCGGCACGACGCTCCTAATGCTGGGATCCCCCGTGGTAGCCCAGGAGGCGCTGCCGTTTCCGCCAAAGCCCTCGGGCAGCAAGGCCGGACCGACGATCGCGGAATCGACCTACAGCCCCCTGCCTGCGCAGTCCCATCTCCCCGCCGACGCGCCGAACATCGTCGTGATCATGCTCGACGACGTCGGTCCGGCGCTTCCGAGCACCTTTGGCGGCGTCATCGAGACGCGCACGCTGAGCCGCGTCGCCGGCGACGGCATCACCTATAACCGCTTCCACAATGCCGCGATGTGCTCCCCGACCCGGGCGGCGCTGCTGACCGGGCGCAACCACCACCGCGTCGGCTATGGCCAGATCGCGGAGCTTGCAAACGACTGGGACGGCTATTCCGGCCTGATCCCCCGCACCTCGGCCACCGCAGCCAAGGTGCTCGGCTACTATGGCTACGCGACCGGAGCGTTTGGCAAATGGCACAACACGCCGGCCAACGAGACCACGGCCGTCGGTCCCTATACAAACTGGCCGGCGGGACAGGGAGTCGGATTCGACTATTTCTACGGCTTCCTGGCGGGTGAATCCTCGCAATGGGAGCCTGCGGTCGTCGAAAACACGGTCCGGCTGAATCCATCCGAAGGGAAGGACGAGTATCACTTCACTGAGGACATGACCGACAAGGCCGTCTCATGGATGAAGCAGGTCCATGCGCTGACGCCGGATCGGCCCTTCTTCATGTACTGGGCCCCCGGCGCTTCGCATGGTCCCCATCACATCTTCAAGGACTGGGCGGACAAGTATAACGGGAAGTTCGACGACGGCTGGGACGTCATGCGCGAGCGCGTCTTCGCCCGCCAGAAGGAACTCGGCTGGATCCCGCAGGATACGGAGCTCACGCCGCGGCCGAAGACGCTCGCTGCATGGGCCGACATTCCCGAGGACGAAAAGCCGTTCCAGCGCCGCCTCATGGAAGTGTTCGCCGGATATACCGAACACGCGGACGCGCAGGCTGGCCGGCTGATCGATGCATTGGACGAGCTCGGCATCCGCGACAACACGCTCGTCTTCTATATCTGGGGCGATAACGGCTCGAGTGCTGAAGGCCAGAACGGCACGATCAGCGAGCTCCTGGCGCAGAATAACATTCCTTCCGACATCAAGGACCATATCCGAACCATGAACGAGCTGGGCGGCCTGGATGTTCTGGGCTCGTCCAAGGTCGACAACATGTACCATGCCGGCTGGGCCTGGGCCGGCTCGACGCCCTACCGTTCGACGAAGCTGATCGCCGCGCATTTCGGCGGAACGCGCACGCCGCTCGCGGTGTCCTGGCCAACAAAGATTAAGGCGGACAAAACGCCACGTCCGCAGTTCCATCACGTCAACGATATTGTGCCGACGATCTACGACATCCTGGACATCACGCCGCCCAAGCTCGTCGATGGCATCAGCCAGGATCAGTTCGACGGCACCAGCATGACCTATTCCTTCGCCTCGCCGACGGCGCCGGATACCAAGAAGGAGCAGTATTTTGAGGTCATGGGCAGCCGCTCCTACTACAAGGACGGATGGATCGCCTCGGCATTTGGGCCGCGAGTGCCCTGGCAGACGGGCGTCGATCCCGCGATCCTGAAATGGTCGCCGAAGGACGATGTCTGGGAGCTCTATGATCTCTCCAAGGACTTCTCGCAGGCGATGGACGTCGCCGCCGCCAATCCCGAAAAGCTCAAGGAGCTGAAGAGCGCGTTCGACGCAAGCGCGACCGACAACAAGGTCAACCCGGTCGGCGGCGGCCTCTGGTCCGCGGTCTTCCACCCGGAAGACGCGCCGTCCAATCCCGCCAGGACGTTCAACTACACGCAGGACGTCGTCGGCGTTCCCGAGTTCACCGCACCGCGGCTCGGATCTCGCAGCAGCCTTGTCACCATCGATGTGGATTTGCAGCCTGACTCGAAGGGTGTGCTCTACGCGCTCGGCGCGGTCTCGGGCGGTGTCGCGCTGTGGGTCGAGAACGGTAAGCTCAAC
Source organism: Kaistia sp. UC242_56 (assembly GCF_044452255.1). Lineage (NCBI taxonomy): Bacteria > Pseudomonadati > Pseudomonadota > Alphaproteobacteria > Hyphomicrobiales > Kaistiaceae > Kaistia > Kaistia sp. UC242_56. The sequence goes on along the minus strand of NZ_JBIOAN010000002.1, from coordinate 363,415 downwards.
TTCGAGTACAATCTGTTCGAGATCGAACGGACGCAGCTGGCAACCTCCGCCCCGCTCCCGACCGGACAGGTCAAGATCGAGGTAGAGACGCGCAAGGTCGACGGCGCCCGCCCTGCGCCGCTAGACATTGTCATCCGCGTGGATGGCCAGGAGGTCAGCAAGGGGCGGGTTCCACGCTCGACGTCGCTTGCCTTCACCGCCAATGACGCCTTCGACGTCGGCCGGGACAGCTATTCCCCTGTCTCGCTCGCGTATTTCGACCGCAAGCCCTTCGCCTTCAACGGCAAGATCCGCCACCTGAAGGTCGATTACCTGGACTAAGCGCCGATCCGTCGGGGCGGCGGGCGAGACCCTCGCCGCCCCGACGAGCCCGGGCCGGAGCTTTCCAATCCGGCCCTCCTTTTTCTCAGGGTCGGCCGATCGCCGGCCCGGATTCCCCACCCTGCGGCAAGCCCCCTAGACGCGTCGCGCATAAGGGGTGGACGACGGTGGTTTTGAGATTGGTGTCGAGCGCCGCGCGGGTGTACTAGGCGGAAGCTTCAACCGACCTTGGCCGGCACCAATTTCCGGCCCCAAGACCTTCTGCGACATGAGCAACACGTTCACGACGATCGCGGTGGTGCTGGCACTCGCCTTCGTCCTCTACCGTCTCCGACGGGGCTATCTGCGGGCGCATCGCTGCCGGGTTCGGCTGCGCGCCGAAAAGATCGGCTGGCCGCTCGTGGTGGCGAGCCTGTTCGGCATGTGGCTCGGGATCACAGCCCATCTGCCGTCGATGCTGACGCAGGAACTGCTGGTCGCGCTCGGCGCCGCTTCGCTCGCCGTCGCCGCGACCATCGATCTCTGCTGCCGGCAATATCTGGGCGCCGCGCCGCTGACGATCTGGCGCTATATCCCGGTTTCGAGCGCCGGCCTCTCCGCCCCCGCGCTGGCCTCGACCTATCTCCGGGCCTTCCTACCCAGGGGCTTCGTGCTGGCGATGACCGCGCTGTTCGGGGCGACCGCGGCGCTCGCGCACGGGCTGGCCGGCACCGGCGCGCTCTCCCTGGGCACTGCCTTTCTTCTTCTCGTGGCGGCGCTGCTCGGCTGGGTCGTGCTGGAAAGGATGCAGGCCCGGCCGAGCCTGTCGAAGGACGCGCTGGCCTTCCTGCTCGCCGAACCCGACGTCGCGGGCAACGACCTCAGCCCGCAGGCGCTCTATGCCGCCGACCGTTCGAACGGCTTCCAGCTCGAGCGGTCCGCGCCGGCGATGCCGGAAACGATCCTCCTGATCCTCAATGAATCCGCCGGCAACTTTCTGCCCTCCAGCGACGGGGAAACGTCCCTCGCCCAGCGTATCCGCAGCCTCAGCGGCAATCCGGACGAATGGTTCGCGCCGCGCAACGTCGTCACCAATTCCTGCTGCACCGAGATCAGCTTCCCCTCGATCCTGACGGGCACGGGCTCGCATGAGGACATCGACACGCTGCACCGCCTGCCCTTCGTGTTCGACCTGGCCAAGGCGCGCGGCTATCGCACGGCGCTGCTGATGTCCTCGACGCTGCAGTGGCTGAATCTCGACCGCTTCTTTTCGGCAGCCCCGCTCGACGAGCTGAGCAGCGCCGAGACGAGCGGCCAGCCGCTTGTCAACGACCTCGGCATCGACGATGCCTTCACGGTCGAGCGGTTCGAGCGGATGATCGAGACCGCCCGAGGGCCGGTTTTCGCGGTCGTCTTCCTCAATGCGCTGCATGTGCCGTTCCAGTCGGAAAGCCGGCTTCCCGTCGCTCCAGGCTTGAAGGACAGGCGCTCCCGGGCGCTCGCGATCGCCGAAAGCGCGCATCAGCGCCTGTTCGAAGCCTTGAAGCGAGCGGGACGATATGACGACGCGCTGATCGCCTCGATCGGCGATCACGGCGAACTGCCGGGCCACCGGGACACCCCGCGCGCGACCATTCCGCGGCAGGAGAATGTCAGCGACTGGGTGCTGCGGCCGCTGTTCCTGCTGAAGCCGCCGCGCGGCCTGCCGGGGCCGATGGCCGAGGCCCTGCATGGCAATGCCGACAGCCTGATCGCCAATGTCGATATCGCGCCGACGCTGGCCCATCTCCTGGGCACGACCCTGTCGGACGGTCTCGCCTATACCGGTCACAGCCTATTCGAACCCATCCCGCCGGAACGCATCGCCGTCGCCACCAGCGCCAATGCATGGCGCCCCTGGCACGGCGCGGCGGTTGCGCTGGCGCGCGGCCGGGAGCGGCTGACCTGCGACCGGTACGATTTCCTGCAATATGAGAGCGGCGACGGTGTGGATGCGGCAACGGCCTCGCTGCGGCGCCAGCAACTTCTCGACGCGGCCATGCAGGTCGAAACCGTGCGCCAGAACATCGCCCACATCTACCGTGCTGGCGCGGGCCGGTAGTCCGGGCGTCTTGATCTGGAACGGGGACGGCCGGCGCGGAGCCCTGTGCCCTTCAGTGTGAGGATGGCTAAATGTCGGGCCGCTTGCGGCACGCTGGCACCGCCCTCGCCTGTGAGTATGATCTTTTGTACTAGACATCATACGATACTTCCCCTTAGCCTCGCGCAACACAGGGTTGTCGAGAGGGGCGAGGGATGCGTGGCGTTTGGGTCGGAGTGCTGCTGGGAATCGCGGCGGCGTGCATGCCTCTCTCGGGCGCTCTCGCACAAACCCTGAACTTCTCCTGGCCGTCCAATGTCGGCCCGCTCGACCCGCACGGCTATGCGCCCAACCAGATGTTCGCGCAGGGCATGGTCTACGAATCCCTGGTCAAGTATCAGCCGGACGGAACCGTCGCGCCCTGGCTCGCGACCGCGTGGACCACCTCCGAGGACGGCCGCACCTACACGTTCACGCTCCGCGACGGGGTCACGTTCTCGAATGGCGAGCCGTTCGACGCCGCCGCCGTGGTCGCCAATCTGGAGTCGGTAATCGCCGACCGCCGGACCCATGACTGGCTCGAACTGATCAACCAGTTGCAATCAGCCAAGGCGCTCGACGGGAGGACCGTCGAGCTGCGGCTGAAGGACCCCTACTACCCGCTCCTGCAGGAATTGGCGCTGGTTCGCCCCGTGCGCTTCATTGCGCCGTCGCAACTCCAGGCCCCCGTCGGCGCCCGGGCGCCGATCGGCACGGGTCCCTGGAAGCTCGTCGAAACGCGGCTCGGCGAATATGACCTCTTCGAGCGCAATGACGGCTACTGGGGCGACAAGCCAGCCTATCAGAAGGTCGTCGTCAAGGTGATCGCGGACAGCAATACGCGGGCCGTCGCGCTGGAGACGGGCGACATCGACCTGATCTATGGCGACGAGGGACCGATCACGCCCGACACCTTCGCCCGCCTGAAGGCGCAGGGCTACGCGGCCGAGATCTCGCCGCCGCTGGGGACCCAGGTGCTTGCCCTCAACACCAACAAGGGGCCGACCCGCGACCTCGCCGTGCGACAGGCCATCAACCACGCCGTCGACAAGGACACGCTGATTTCAGCGATCTATCACGGCACGCAGACCAAGGCCGACACCCTGTTCGCGCCGTCCGCGCCCTATTCGGATGTCGGGCTGAAGCCCTATGGCTACGATCCGGCGCTGGCGGCGAGCCTGCTCGACAAGGCCGGCTGGCGTCTCGCGCCCGGCGCCCGCTTCCGCGCCAAGGACGGCCAGCCGCTGCAGGTGGAGCTCGCCTATATCGGCACCGACGCGGTGATGAAGTCGATGGCGGAGGTGCTGCAGGCGGATCTCGCCAGGGTCGGCATCGAGGTCCGGCTGCTCGGCGAGGAGGCCAATTCCTTCTATGCCCGCCAGACCGACGGCAATTTCGGTATGATCTTCGGCAACACGTGGGGCGCGCCCTACGATCCGCACGCCTTTGTCAGCTCGATGCGGGTACCGGCGCATGCCGATTACCAGGCCCAGCTCGGCCTCGCCGACAAGGCCGAGATCGACGCGAAGATCGGCCAGGCGCTGACAAGCACCGACGCGACGAAGCGCCAGGCGCTCTATGCCGACATCCTGACCCGCCTGCATGACGAGGCGGTCTACCTGCCCCTCACCTTCTCGACGGCCATGCTGGTGGCGCGCGACACGGTCGGCAATCTCGGCTTCGGCGCGACGCAGTTCGACTATCCCTTCGCCGCCCTGAAGCCGAAGGAGTGAGCGCGCCATGGCCGGCTTCATCCTGCGCAGGCTGCTGCTCCTGATCCCCATCCTGCTGGGCGTATCCATCCTGATGTTCGTGATCCTGCGGATGGCGCCCGGCGACCCGGCCGTGGCCTATCTCAAGCTCTCGAGCATCCCGCCCACGCCCAGCGCCGTGGCCGAGGCGCGGCAGACGCTCGGGCTGGACCGGCCGATCCTCGCCCAATATGTCAGCTGGCTCAGCAATGCAGTCCAGGGCGACTTCGGCGTCTCGCACGTCACGCGGCGGCCGGTGATCGACGACATCCTTCACTACCTGCCGGCGACGCTGCAGCTCGCGGGTGCGGCGCTGCTCTTCACGCTCATCGTCTCCGTTCCGCTCGGCATCTGGTCGGCGCGCTACAAGGATCGATGGCCCGATCAGCTGGTGCGCGCCTTCGCCTTTGTCGGCGTCTCCACGCCCAACTTCTGGCTCGGCTTCCTGCTGGTGCTGCTGTTCTCGCTGACGCTGAAATGGCTGCCGCCCATGGGCAAGGGCGGCTGGCAGCACATGATCATGCCGGTCCTCGCCGTCTCGTTCATGTCGCTCGCGATCAACGCCCGGCTGCTGCGCGCCAGCATGCTAGAGACGGCGAGCGCCCGGCACGTGCTCTATGCCCGGCTGCGCGGCCTCGGCGACCGGCAGGTGGAGCGGTCGCACATCCTGCGCAACGCGCTGCTGCCGATCGTGACGGCGACCGGCATGCATGTCGGCGAGCTGCTGGGCGGCACGCTGGTGATCGAAAGCGTATTCGGCTGGCCCGGCATCGGCCGCTATGCCGTCTCGGCGATCTACAGCCGGGATTTTCCCGTCATCCAGTGCTTCACGCTGTTCCTGGTCACCATTTTCGTCGTCTGCAATCTGCTCGTCGACATCCTCTATGCGTGGCTCGATCCGCGCATCCGCCTCAATGCGGAGGCCGCGATATGAGCGTCGCCAGCCTCGACGCGCGCGCCGCGCGACGCCGGATGTCGCGCCTGCCGATCCGCGACAGCTGGGCGGTGCGCATCGCCCTCCTCATCGTGGCCCTCCTGGCGATCGCCGCCATCGCGGCGCCGTGGATCGCGCCTTACGATCCCGATGCCGTGGACCTGGCCCAGCGGCTGCAAGGGCCGAGCCTCGCCCATTGGCTCGGCACCGACCATCTCGGGCGGGACGAGCTTTCGCGGCTGATCTACGGCACCCGCGTTTCGCTCGGCTCGGTCGCCCTCAGCATCGTGCTGATCCTGGCGCTGGCCATCGCCGTCGGCGGCCTCTCCGGCTATATGGGCGGTCGGGTCGATCAGGCGATCATGCGGTTCTGCGATTGCTTCCTCGCCTTTCCGACCATCGTGCTGGCGCTGTTCCTGATCGGCATCCTCGGCACCGGCATGGTCAACGTCATCATCGCCATCGCGCTGTCGCACTTCGCCTGGTATGCGCGCATGGTTCGCGGCCTTGTGCTGTCCTTCCGGCAGCGCGATTTCGTGCTGGGCTCGCGCGCCGCCGGCGCCAGCCGCGTGCGGGTGTTCTTCGAGCACCTGTTCCCGGCGATCATGGCGCAGATGATCGTGCTGGCGACCCTCGACATCGGCCACATGATGCTGCACGTGGCCGGGCTTTCCTTCCTCGGGCTCGGCGTGCAGCCGCCCACGGCGGAATGGGGCGTGATGATCGGCGACGCGCGCCAGTTCGTCTGGTCGATGCCGATGCTGATCCTATGGCCGGGCCTCGCGCTTCTCCTCAGCGTCATGGCCTTCAACATTCTGGGCGATGCGGTCCGCGACCGGCTCGACCCGAGCCTGCACGGGGACCACCAGCATTGAGCGAGACCCTGACGATCGAAAACCTGCATGTCGCGGCGCGGCACGGCCATCACGACCATGTGCTGGTCCACGGCGTCAGCCTGACGCTTCGCCGGGGCCGCATCCTCGCACTGGTGGGCGCCAGCGGCTGTGGCAAGTCGATGACCTGCAGCGGCGCGCAGGGCGTGCTGCCGCCGGGTGTACGGGTCACGCAGGGGCGCGTGCTGCATGACGGCAGGACCGTCACGCCGGAACAACTGCGCGGCCGGATCGTCGCGACGATCCTGCAGAACCCGCGCAGCGCCTTCAACCCGATCCGCACCATGGCGGATCATGCACGGGAAACGCTGCGCGCCGTCGGCAGGCTCGAGGGCGACTGGCGGAACCGGACGCTCGAGGCCTTCGCAACCGCGGGGCTCGAGGACGCCGAAAGCGTGCTGCCGCTGCACGCCTTCGAGATGAGCGGCGGCATGCTGCAACGGGCCATGATCGCGCTCGCCCTGCTTTCGGATGCGCCGTTCCTGTTCGCGGACGAGCCGACGACCGATCTCGACCTGATCGTGCAGGCCCGCATCCTCGACCTGCTCGACGAGCTGGCGCGGCAGCGCAATCTGGGCGTGCTCCTGATCACGCATGACATGGGCGTGGTCGCGCGCCTCGCCGATACGGTGGCGGTGATGGAGAATGGGCGGATCATCGAAACGGCAACCACCCGGGAGATCTTCGACAACCCGCAGCGCATTGCGACGCGCGAACTGGTCGAGGCGCACATGTCGCTCTATCCGGAGGTCGCATGAGCGTCATCCTCGCCGCCCGCTCGGTCTCGAAATCCTATTCCAGCTATTCCCTCACCGGCCGGTCTGCCCCGAAGACGGTGCTCCGGGACGTGTCGCTGGATATCGCAGCCGGCGAGAGCATCGCCCTGCTCGGCCGCAGCGGATCCGGCAAGAGCACGCTCGGCCGGCTGCTGCTGGGTTTCGAGCGGCCGGATGGGGGCAGCGTGGCGTTCGAAGGCGAAAGCGTGAGCGGCCTTTCGGGCGAGCGGTACCGGCACTATCGGCGTTCGGTGCAGGTGGTGTTCCAGGATTCGCTCGGCGCCGTGAACCCGCGCCATAGCATCGGCCGGATCATCGCCGAACCGCTTCGCCATCTCACCGATCTGACCGAGGACGCGCGAACCGAAAGGGTTCGCTCGCTGCTGGCGCAGGTGGGCCTGGGTCCCGACGACGCCCGCAAGCTGCCCTCGCAGATGAGCGGCGGCCAGCTGCAGCGCGTCTGCATCGCCCGCGCCATCGCGCCGGCGCCGCGGCTGCTGGTGCTGGACGAGGCGGTGTCCAATCTAGATCTCGTGCTGCAGATGCAGATGATCGCGCTGCTGAGGGATCTTCAGGCCCGGCTGAAAATGGCCGTGCTGTTCATCACGCACGACCTTCGGCTGGTGCAGCTGTTCTGCAGCCGCGTCATCGTGCTCGCGCAAGGCGTCATCCAGGAAGACGCTCCGGTGACGCGGGGGCTGGCGCTGCGCTCGGCCGAGGGTCGGCTGTTGCAGGACGCCATCCTGCCGGCCCGGCCCGTCCATCGGGCGCCGGCCTTCTGCGACTGAACTGACCGCGCGGCAGACAATAGAGTTGGGCCGGCCTCGCCCCACGGTGGGATAGGCCGGCCCCTTTGTTTCCGTCGCCGCCTCAGCGCGGCGCGAGATCCGGCGCGAGGAGGCCTTCTGCGACAAGGTCGGCCCAGAGTGCATCCGGGATCGCCACGTCCATCGCCGCCATGTTGCGATCGAGATTGCGCTTGCTGCTGACGCCGATCAGCACCGACGCCACGGCCGGATGGCTGAGCGGGAAGCGCTGCGCCGCGACCGCCAGCGGCACGCCGTGGCTGCGGCAGATGCGCTCCAGCCGGTTGACGCGCTCCACGATCTCCGCCGGCGGTTCGGCATAGTTGTAATGCGCGCCCGGCACGGCGCCGGTCGCCAGGATGCCGGAATTGAACACGCCGCCGATCACCAGGCTGGTGCCGCGCGCAACGCAAGCCTCGAGCAGCGGCCGCGCGCCCTCCTGCTCCAGCAGCGTGAAGCGGCCGGCGAGCAGGAACGCGTCGATCTCGGCATGATCGAGCGCCTGAAGGCAGACCTCGACCTCGTTGACGCCGAGGCCGATCGCCTTGACGTCGCCGCTGGCGCGCAATTCCTGCATCGCCTTCAGGCCGCCCGACATGGCGACGGGGAAATATTCCGCGTTCTGTTCGACGCCATGCGTGTCGACGCCGATATCGTGCATGTAGAGCACGTCGATGCGGTCGAGGCCCAGGCGATGCAGGCTCGCCTCATGCGAGCGCAGGATGCCGTCATAGGAATAGTCATATTCCTGCTCGAACGGCAGCACGTCGACGAAGCCATAGAACCCCATCTCGCGGCCGCGCAGCGGCGTCAGGATGCGGCCGGCCTTGGTCGAGAGCACATAGCTGTCGCGCGGCTTGGAGCGCAGGAAGTCGCCGAGGCGGCGTTCGCTCAGGCCGTGGCCATAGCGGGGCGCCGTATCGAAGAAGCGGATGCCGGCATCCCAGGCCGCCTGCAGCACCTCATGGGCGGCCTCGTCGGAGACCGCCTGGTAGAGATTTCCGATTCCGGCGCCGCCGAAGCTGATCGTCGTGACATCCAGTCCGCTCCGACCGAGCGGGCGCGTGGCGATGGTCATGTCAGCCTCCGAACTCGTTGGCGGCGATCGATTCCGCCTTCATCTCGATCGAGAAGCCGGGGAGCTTGGGCGGCATGTAGGCGGCGTTGCGGATGTCGCAGGGCTCGACGAAATGCTCGTGCAGATGGTCGACATACTCGATCACGCGGCCTTCCTTGGTGCCGGAAACGACCAGATAATCGATCATCGACAGGTGCTGGACATATTCGCAGAGGCCGACGCCGCCGGCATGCGGCCAGACCGGCAGCTTGTACTTCGCCGCCATCAGCAGCACCGCGAACACCTCGTTGAGGCCGCCGATGCGGCAGGCGTCGATCTGGACGATGTCGATCGCGCCTTCCATGATGAACTGCTTGAACAGGATGCGGTTCTGGCACATCTCGCCGGTCGCGACCTTCACCGGCGCCACACCGGCGCGGATCTTGCGGTGGCCGGCGACGTCATCGGGACTGGTGGGCTCCTCGATGAAGAAGGGGTTGGAGAACTTCAGCTTGCCGACCCAGTCGATCGCCTGGTCGACTTCCCAGACCTGGTTCGCGTCGATCATCAGGTAGCGGTCCGGCCCCATGACCTCGCGCACCGCCTTCAGGCGACGGATGTCGTCTTCCAGGTCGCGGCCAACCTTCATCTTGATATGGGTGAAGCCGGCATCGACCGCCTCCTGCGCCAGGCGGCGCAGCTTCTCGTCGGAATAGCCGAGCCAGCCGGCCGAGGTGGTGTAGCAGGGATAGCCTTCGGCCAGCAGCGTGGCGCGGCGCTCTTCCTTGCCCTTGGCGGCCTCGGTCAGCAGCGCCAGCGCTTCCTCCTTCGTGACGCAATCGGTCAGGTAGCGGAAGTCGATGATGTCGACGAGCTGTTCCGGCGTCATGTCGGCGACGAACTGCCAGACCGGCTTGCCGGCTTCCTTGGCCATCAGGTCCCACAGCGCATTGACAACGGCGCCGGTGGCGAGATGCATCGCGCCCTTGTCGGGGCCGATCCAGCGCAGCTGGCTGTCGGCCGTCAGGTGGCGCCAGGCGCGGCCGGGATTCTCCCGCACCCAGTCCATGTCGAGGCCGACGATCAAATGGCGCATCGCTCGGATGGCGGCGCAGCAGATGTCGTTGCCGCGGCCGATCGTGAAGGTCAGGCCGTGGCCGTCGAGCCCGTCCTTGTCGGTCTTCAGGATGACATAGGCGGCCGAGTAATCGGGATCGGGGTTCATCGCGTCCGACCCGTCGAGCGACTGCGAGGTCGGGAATCGAAGGTCGTGCACGGCGATGTCGACGATGCGGGTCATGGGCTTTCGGTCATCCATATGCAGGGGAAGTTCAGGTCGATGCGGTCGGCGTCCAGGCAGCGGGGGCAGCCTATCCTACGACCGGGGCACGGACCGTGTCAGCACGGCTTCCATCGGCCCATTGCGTCAGATTTGAATGTGCTATTCATATGTAAGCAATCTGGGCAGGACGGTCAATCGCGCTCCGCCCCGAAGGCAGCCAAGCGAAGGGTGGTCGCGCGACACGCCTGTCAGCCCCGACGCCGCTTGCGCTTGCGGCCCGTTTCAAAGGTTCGCGTAAAATCCAGCCAGCGTCGGCGCAGCGCCGCCTCGCCCTCCGTCAGCGTCACATGCTGCCGGGCAAGGACGATATCGGTCGCTCGCCGCGCCCCCGGCGACAGGCCTTCCTCAACGAGCTGGTTCAGCAATTCCGAGGCCCGGATCGCGTCGTTCAGCCGGCCAAGCTGATCCTGAAGACGCTTCAAGGTCGCCACGTGGCGGCGCGCCGCCTTGCGCTTCTGGACGATCGGCAGGAAAAGATCGGCCGCATAGGCGAGCGACTTCACGCGGATGCGCAGATGATGCCGCCCCTCGGCATCCAGTTGATCGAACTTACGGCCACGTTTCAGGACCTGGCGATGCAGGTCCGCGAGCGCCTTCCTCGCCAGGCCCTTGATCGGCTTTGCGAAGCGGGCCTCCCCGCCGGGCTCGGTGTCGCGCCAGCCATGCCGGCTGGTCCAGAGGCCGAGGCTGAGCAACAGGCGCCCGGCCCGGCCGCCCGTCATGGCCTCGGCTGCCTTGGCATGCGCCAGGTCGCGGTGCTGCTCGATCCGCTGCACCAGCGTGCGAAATCCGGCCCGCTCCAGGTCTGCCGCGGTCACGGCCGGCACGATTTCCTTGGCCAGCACATCCCAGTCGCGGGCCTCGCCGAGCTCTCCGGCCAGCCAGCGAACTTCATCCGCCAGCACGCCGGCCAGCAGGCCGCCCTCGCTTCGCTTCACCAGCCAGAGCCCCATGCGGATGTGCCGAAGCGCCACCCGCATGCCATGCACGCCCTCCGCATCGGCGAGATCGGCCACGCGCGGCACGTGATCGACGGCCTGCGCCAGGGCGGGGCCAAACAGGGCGCCAAGCGCCTGGTCGCGCGACATATCGCGGGTGAGGCGAACCTCGTTCGCCGTCTCCCGACCGGGACCGCCCAGAGCGAGCGCAAAGCCGCGATCGGATTTCGTTCGCCCGCTCGGCACCAGCGGCGCATGGTTCGACAGTTCCAGCGCCAGTTCGTAGAGCGCGGTCACCGAACCGCGCTTCAGCTCCAGCTCGACCTCGGCGACCGGCTCGATGCGTTCGCCGGCCAGGATCTGGCCCCGGTCCAAAGCGACCTCGATGGTGGAGCCGGCAAAGTCCAGCGTCACCTGCTGCCGCTCGATCCGGGCCGTGAACAGGGGCCGCAGCGGCACGGCGCCCAGAGCATCGGCAATGTCGGCCGGCAGGAGCCGGCTCAGGATCGCGCCGTCGATCGAGGACGAGGGCACTGCTTCCTCGCGCTCGAAGCGCGACAGCCCGGCGCCGCGCTGCGCCTTGACGGTCATCACGAAGCGCCCTCGGTCCTCGCGGACGCGCATCGTATAGCCGGACTGGCGCAGGAGCAGCGCGTCGGTGTCGTAATAGGTCGAGAGAAGCTGGCGCGTGCGCCATCCGCCGACGCCGGCGAGGATCGGCGCGGTGGCGATCGCGGCGAGCTGCGAGGGATCGCGGCAGGTCAGCTTGAGTTCGATTTCGCAGTCGGTGGCGATGTCCGCCGCGGGCACCGGCAAGAGTGCCGCTGCACCCATCTTCCCGCCCTGTGCGCTGCGCAAATCCGCCTCCCGGTTCAAGCGACGTCCGCGAAGGAACGCCGCCGTGGCAAGCCTCACACCACCTCCAGATGTACCGCAAATGGCCGCGCTTGACCAACGCCCTCGGAGGGAGGGCTCGCCCAGGGACATCGCACCCTCGGCGCGTCCAGGCCGCGGCGGCAAAGCCACTCCGAAAGGCCGTGGACACGACGGACCACTCCGGAAGGCCGCGGACACGACGGCATCATATGATGATTTTACGGACAATATTATGCGTTGATATTTGATAGTAGCCTGCTGCCTGCGATGTTGGGGATCGCAAGCCGAAAGGCGAAGGCTTCGCTCCAAACTCCCCCTCGGGGGAGCGGGGGAAAGTGGGAGCCCGGTTTCTGGGGCCGGAAATTTGATCTAGGCTTCGGCCAAGGCAGACATTCGATCGGGGAGACCAAACATGTCGGACTTCAAGCTCGCGGCCGGCGAGGCGCTGTTCGTCGCCTCGCGCGGCGTCTTCGAACTGCACGGCCTCACCCGATGGGTCGAAAAGGACGGCGCCTGGACGGGCGAAACGCTGGGGCGCGCCGAGCAGCTTTCCGCGCTCGCCTCCCACCCGACGCTGCCGGTCATCTACGGCACGTCGCGGGCCGGCATGGATGGCGAGATCCATGCGTGGCGGATCACGGGCGACAAGGCCGAAACCATCGGCGAGAAGAAGAGCGGCGGCGCCGAGCCCTGCCACCTCACCGTCGATCCCACGGGCACGCTGCTGGTCTTCACCAACTACACCACCAGCACGCTCGGCCTGCAGCGGCTCGCCGCCGATGGCAGCTTCGACGGCGAGATCGCGCTGGTGAAGCTTTCCGGCAGCGGTCCGGAGCTCGACCGGCAGGATGACGCGCATCCGCACCAGGCCTTCTTCGTCGGCGAGACGTTGTTCATCATCGATCTCGGCGACGATTCCATCCGCGAGTTCCGGGTCGATCCGGCCAAGCCGGGATCGGCGGCGCTGACGGCGACGCGCGTCACCAAACTTCCCGCCGGTTGCGGACCGCGCCATGCCGTGGTCCTGCCGGACGGGCGCCTTGCCGTCAGCGGCGAGCTGGGCTCCAACCTGCTGGTGGGCAAGCCCGGCGCGCCGCTCGAAGACTGGGTGAGCGTCCCGAGCACGACGCGGCCGGGTCCCGCCCGCACGCGCCACCGCCGCAACTATCCCGGCGACATCCAGCGCTCGGCCGATGGCCGCTTCGTCTATTTCGCCAATCGCGGCAACGACACAATCTCGACCTTCGACGTGTCGGGAGAGACACCGAAGCTGGTCTCGGAGATCGATTCGAGCGTGTTCTGGCCGCAGCACCTGCTGGTGCATGGCGACCATCTGCTCGTGGCCGGCTGGGATTCGTCCCGCATTGCCGCGCTCAAGCTGGAAGACGGCGTGCCCGTGTCGGCGACGACCGCCTTCGAATGCGCCTTCCCCGGCTGGATCCTGCTGCAAAAGGCCTGACCGCCGACGGCTTGGCCCATTGGTCGGCATTCATCTGCCACGAGGAAAGGGATCGCGCTGTCTCGCGCGATCCGCCCAGGCAAGCGGTCTAGGGGGCGAGGCGCCTCTGGGCGGCTTCGTGCAGATCGCCCAGCAGCACGAGCTTCAGGAAGCTCTGGTCGTCATTGTCGAGGCCGACGCGCCGGAGTTCGAGGAATTCCAGCGATTCCGCAATGGAGAGCCCGCGAAAGCATTCGCGTCCGACGCCGTCGATGACGAGCGCGTTGGCCTGCTCCAGTTCCGCACGCTCTTCAGCCGTCAGATCGAGCAGCCGCACCGGCCGGCTCGCCGGCTCCGCGCCGCCAACCGCCGCCCGCCGCATGTCCGGGAACGCAGCCGGCGGGGGGGTCGGCTTGCGCGGCAGTCTGGTCTTTTTTCCTAGCGACATGGAGTTCTGCCCTATCGGTCCTACTGACGCGATAAGGCAGCCGCAGCCCTTGGCAAATTCACAAACCGATCCGCGCAATTTGAACGATCTGACGATTTTGCCGGGCAGCGGGACGGCACAGCAACAAACGCGAAGTTTCGCGGGAAAACCCTAGTGGCGGGATTCCGACATCGATTTGGAGTGCTTCTCCATCGACATCAGCGCGTCGGCATGGCTGAGCAGATCGTCCAGCGACTCGTTGCTACCCGGCTTTGCCTGAACGATGCCGATGCTGATCGACAAGGTGCACTGGGCCGGGGACAGGCGGTTGAAATAATCGAGCCGGTTGCGCAGGCTGTTGCGCAGGGTCTCGGCCGGGGCGAGCGGCGCCTGGACGAGGACGCAGAACTCGTCGCCGCCCATCCGGCCCACCACGTCGGACTGCCGCACGCTGTCGCGCAGCACGCTGGCGCAATCGGCGATCAGGCTGTCCCCGACCGTATGGCCGAACTTGTCGTTGACCTTCTTCAGCCCGTCGACGTCGATGAAGGCGATCTGGCAGCCGCTGCCGCTGGCGAGGATCGTCTCGGCGGCGCGACGAAAGCCACGGCGGTTGAGCAGGCCCGTCAGCTCGTCGGTGATCGAGAGTTCCTCGATATCGGCCTTGGCCTTGACCAGCTCGGCGGCGCGCAGGCGTACCCGCTCCTCCAGCTCGCCATGGATGCGGATGTTCTCGATCGCCAGCGAGGCGGCGTCGGCAAGCTTGATCAGCAGGCGCAGGTCGTCGTCGGTCGGAGCATTCGCCTCGGCCCAGTAGACGCCGATGGCGCCGACGGGCTCATGGGTGCGGATCGGCACCACGGCGAGGCTGCGGATGAAGGTCGGCTGATAGACGGAAGCATCGAGGCGCGGATCGGCGGCGAGGTCGTGGATCTGGACCGATTGCCGGTTCAGCATCGCCCAACCTTCGATGCGGCTCTCCTGCGGCACGCGAAGCCCCTTCCAGAGCGGAGCGATTGCGTCCTCGTCAACGAAGTGGCAGGCGGCGCCGTCGCGCAGCACGAAGCTGGCGCCTTCGCTGCGTGTCAGCTGGCGCGCCGCGGTCTTGACGATCCGCTGCACCTGGCCGGGTTCGCGCGTGAACGACAGGGCCTGCACGGCCGAAAGCAGGATTTCGACCGCGCGAAAATAGCGTTCGGGATCACGCGGCGGCGTGTACGCGATGGTGCCCGGTATGTCCGATCCCTGCCCTTGCATGTCCGTCTTCGATCGCCTCGTACAGATTGCTTCCTCGTAGCAGATGCAATCATTCCGACACAATCATAATGGCGGTCCGCAAGCGAACAAGGCGCGACAATATGAAAGAAACGATCCTCCCGCGAGATGAACCGCGGGAGGAGGACAGCCTAGCCGCTGACGGAGGCGAGGAACTTCTTGAACACGAAGCCGCGCTTGCCATCGACGACGACCTCGCACCAGCCCTTGCACTGGACGACCTGGACCCGGTCCCCGGTCTTGAGCAGGCCGACCGTGGGGGCGCCATTGTCCGGATTGCCGCGCAGCTTGACACCGCTGGTGATCCGGGCCGGCCCCGGCGTTGGCGATCCTGCCGCGACGCTCTTGGCCGGTGCGGCCGCAGCCGACGGAGCTGCGGAATCGGAGGCTGGCGGGAGGGCAGCATCGGTAGCCGCCACGTCGGGCTCGGCAGCCGCGATTGCGGGATCCGCCGTTGGTGCGGATTCATCGACCGGATCGGTCACAATCGCCACCGGCTTCGCCTCGGCCGGAGCTTGAGCCGCCGGCATCGCCGCGAGGGGATGCTCGGCAGCGGGCGCGGCATAGGCGGCGCGAACGCTCGGCATCACCGGCTGGCCGCTGACCGCAGAGCCCGGCAGCATGGCGGAGCTCAGTGTCGGCGCGGAACCGGGAACGGCGTCCAGCATGTCGGCGCCACGCAGCTGCGGCGATTCCGGCAGCGAGCGATCCTCCGGAGCGCGGTCATAGGACTGCTTTGCGGCGGGCGCGGGCAGCGCCGCCGGGGCGTCTGCCTTGACGATTCCGGCCGTCGACAGACCGTCCAGTTCGCTGGCGACCGGCGCATCCGTGCGGGCCGTGACCGAATGGATCGTCGCCAGTGCGCCACCGCCGACCAGGGCGAGCAGGGCAACGACGCCGAGCAATTGCCGGTTCAGCACGCGACGCCGGCGGGTCGCGTCGGCGAAATCGCTCCGCTCCGCGTCGAAGGTAGGCTCCTCGCCATCGGCGACGCGCAATTCATCGACCGCGATCGAGAGGCGCTGCGCCAGTTCGCCGGCAAGCCGGTCTTCCAGTTCCACGGCCGCAACGGCGGCAGCGGGCTTGGGCGCCACGTCGGGGCGCCGGCCGCGCGCCAGCAGCAGCTCGACGGCGAGCCGGTCCTGCTGCGGCAGCCCTGGCTGCGCCGACGGGTCAATCGTCGGCTCCGGCGCGGGATCTTCTTCTTCGAATTCGGCCTGGATCAGGGGAAGGGCTGCCGGCGCCGGGGGCGCGGCCTTGGCAACTTCCGACCTGTCAGGCTCCCAGGACGTCGCGACGTTGCGCAGATCGCCCATCAGCGCCGCCTCGAGTTCGGCGGCCAGATCTTCGAGCTGCGAGAGGGACGTGTCCGGCTCCGGCTCGGCACGATGCTGAACCAGTTTCGGGAATCCCCGAACCTTCAGATCGAAATTCTCTTGCAGACGGAGGTTTTCCAGGGACGAAACGCCTTCGGCGGCGGGAGTCGACGGATCGGAATCAGTCAGCTCAGCGAGACTGCGCACGCGCAAGGCGGCGCTCGATTTGCCCGAATGGATCATGGTACTCATCTCTACTTTGTTTCGACACGTAACCCCCGCTCCCGCCAAAACAGATCGCAAATTATTCTCGGTTAATATTTCCTATTGTCATAGACGTCTTAAATAGGAAGCGAATAACCGCCTCCAAGACTGAATCGCGATAAGGAACAACGATCCATCATCATCATGGACGAGAAATGCGGCGACTCTTTGCCATTGTTGAGGCCAGAGTCATAAGGGCCGCCAGCGGCTACAACTTCTGCGACGTTGCTTAGCGTGCCTGATGATCAGAGCGGGGGCGTAACGTTCGCAGCGTGAAGATGTAGACCGGAATGCCTGAAATCAGCACGAGCAACGCCGCGAAGGGCGCGGCGGCGGCATAGGCGCTGTCATTGGTGTGCGACCAGACCTCGGTCGCGAGCGTCACGACTCCGGTCGGGGCCAGGATCAGGGTCGCCGTCAGTTCGCGCATCAGTTCGAGCGCAACCAGCGCCAGAGCGGCGCCGAGCCCGGGGGCAAGCGAGGGCAGCGTGACGGAGAGGAACGCCTGCAGCGGGCTGCGGCCGAGCGTGCGGGCGACCTCCTCGATCTCGCGCGGCACCAGCTCGGCCGAAGCGCGGATGGCCGACTGCGCGAGCGGCAGGAACAGGATGGCGTAGGCCGCGAACAGCACGGCGCGGGTCTGGTAGATCGCCGGCAGCAGCCGGATCGACAGATAGACCAGCGCCAGGGCGACCACGAGACCCGGCAGGCCATGCACGACATAGGGCAGGCGGTCGGCGAAGCGCGCGAAGAAGCCCCGGCTGCGCAGAACCAGCAAGACCAGCGGTAGCGCGATCAGGGTCGTGACGACGGTTCCCGGCAGGGCCAGCGACAGCGAGCCGAACAGAGCGGGCCCGAGCGCGTCGAGGCCGCGACCGGCCGAGACGCCCTTGACCAGCCAGTAGCCGAGCCGGCCGAAGGGCACGCCGAGCGACACGATGGCCACGGCGATGAAGCCCAGCATGACGAGCGGCTGCGCGCGGCCGAGCCGGGCGGGCGAGCCGCGCCGCGCCGTGTTGCGGCCGACCTTCGAGAAGCGGACGCCGCGCCGGAGCCACATCTCGCCAAAGGCGACCGGCAGGCAGAGCAGCATCAGCAGCGCCGAGAGCACGGCGGCCGAGGCATTGTCGAACTGCAGCTCATATTGCTGGAAGATCGCTGTGGTGAAGGTCTGGACGCGCAGCAGCGCCAGCGCGCCGAACTCCGACAGCATGTGCGCGGCGACCAGCAGCGCGCCGCCGCCAAGCGCGGGCAGCGTCCGCGGCAGCGTCACCTTCCAGAACGTGCTGCCCGGCCCCTTGCCGAGCGAGCGCGACACTTCCTCCATGCCCGGATCCATGCTGCGCAGCGAGGCGGCGACGGGGAGGAAGATGAGCGGGAAGCTCTCCATGCTGAGGATAAGGATGGCGCCGGGCATGCCCTGGAAGGTGGGACCCAGCGACTTCCACGCGAAGCTGGCGACGAAGGCCGGCATGGCGAGCGGCAGGCAGCAGAGCACCCGCCACAGCCACTTGCCCTTGAGATCGGTGCGCTCGGTGAACCACGCCGCCGCATAGCCGAGCAGGCTGGCGAAGAACGTCACCGACAGGCAGAGCGTGACGGTATTGCCAAGCAGCATCAGCGTGCGCGGCCGGGCGAGCTCGCTCCAGATGGCCTGCCAGCCGGCGCCCCAGGAGCGCATCAGCACATAGATCACCGGCAGCGCGATCAGCGCGGTCGGGATCAGTGCCAGCGCGACGAGCCAGCGCGAGGCCGGCGCGGAACCTGCCGCGCCGCGCCGGGACGAGCCATCGGAAGCGCTGGCGGCGCTGGTCAAGCGAGATCTGCCTCGCGCAGCAGCGCGAGCGCTTCGGCGGCATCGCCGAGATCGGCCGGCGTGACCGGCGCCGGATCGAGCTGGTCGAAGGGCTTCAGCGGGAAGGGCGAGGCCACGCCGGGACGCAGCGGATATTCGGCGATCGCGCCGACGATCGCGGCCTGGCCTTCGGCGCTGACCATGAAGGCGACGAAACGCTGGGCAGCTTCCGCCTTCTTCGAGGTTTTCAGCACGCCGGCACCGGACACGGTGATCAGCGTGCCGGGATCGCCATGGCCCATGAAATAGAGCGCCGAGTTCATGTTGTCAGGGCCGAGCTCCTGCTCGAGCGCGTACCAGTAGTAGTTGTTGCTGAGCGCCACGGCGATATCGCCGCCCTCGACCGCCTCGACCGCGGCGGAATCGCTGTTGTAGACGCGGCCATACTGGCGCAGCCCCTTCAGCCAGGCGAGCGCGGCGTCCCGCCCCTTGAGCCGCGAGACGGCAACGACCTGCTGCTGGAAGGCGCCGCTGTTCGGCGCGAAGGCGACCTTGTCGGCCCATGCCTCGCCGGCGAAATCGAGCACGGTCTTCGGCAGCGCCGATTCCTCGATCATGGACTTGTTGTAGACGACGACCCGGCTGCGCGCGCCAGCGCCGATCCAGGACCCATCCTTGGCGGCATATTTGGCGGGAATCTGTTGCAGGGTGTCAGCCTGGAGCGGCGCCAGAAGACCCTTTTCGGCGATAGCGACGAGCGAGGGGCTTTCTTCCGACCAGAAGACGTCGGCCGGCGAATTGGCGCCTTCTTCGATCAGCTGGCTGGCGAGCTGGGCGCTGTTGCCGTTGCGGGTGACGACCGCGATGCCGGTGGCGGCGGTGAAGGCGGCGACCAGCGCCTCGACCGGCGGGCGGTGCTGGCCATTATAGAGCGCCAGCGTCTGGTCCTCGGCCCGCGCCGGAACCGGCAGGCCCGAAAGCATCGCGGCGCCGGCAGCGCCGACGCCCAAATGCATCAGCTGGCGCCGGGTGACGTCGTACATTGGAATAACTCTATGTTATTGATGTCGATTGCTTTTCGTACCAATACCCGTGCGACGGCCCTGTCAACTCCGTAGCCCCTGGCGGCGGCGGACGCCATTGTCACAGCCTGTCTGGAAAGCACCTAGGCGCGGATGCGTTGACCGGCCGGATCGTAGAGCGGATCGAGATGCGCCCGCGCCGCAACCCGCTCGCCGGCAACTTCCAGTTCGTAGTGTCCCGACAGCACGAAATCGCGGTCAACACCCGCGGCGCGACGCACATAGCCGTAGCCGATCGGCAGGCCGACCGTGTAGCCGTAGCCCCCGCTCGCCAGCCAGCCGACGCGCTCGCCATCGCGGTAGATGGTCTCGCGGCCAAGCAGGACGATCGACGGATCCTCGGTCGTGAAAGCCGCGAGCAGGCGCAGCAGCGGCTTTTCCGCCTGCGCCTCCAGCGCCTCGCGGCCGAGAAACGGGATCGGCTTCTTCAGCTTCACGAATGAGCTGAGGCCAGCGACGAGCGGCGAATGATCCGGACCGATCTCGGCGCCCCAGGCGCGATAGCCCTTTTCCAGCCGCAGCGTCTCGATGGCGCGATAGCCGGCGAGGCGCAGACCCGCCGGACGCCCCGCCTCGATCAGCGCGTCGTACAGCGTCAGCGCGAACTCCATCGGCACATGCAGTTCCCAGCCGAGTTCGCCGACATAGGTGACGCGCAGCGCGAGCACGGGGCAGCCGGCGATGGAAAGCCTACGCGCGCGGCCGAACGGGAAGGCGGCATGGGAAATGTCGGTATCCGCCAGCGGCTGCAGGATGTCGCGAGCGCGCGGCCCCATCAGCACCAGCACGGCGTTCTGCGAGGTTGTATCGGTCAGGCGCGCATCGAGGCCGGCAGGGATGTTCGACTGGATCCAGTGGAAGTCATGCGTGGCGAAGCCGGTGCCGGTGACGATGTAGTAGCGATCCTCGGCCAGCCGCGCGACGGTCAGGTCGCATTCGATGCCGCCCTTCCGGTTCAGCATCTGAGTATAGACGAGATGGCCGACCGGCTTGGCGACGTCGTTGGCGGCGATCCAGGAAAGCGCCTTCTCGGCGTCGCGCCCGGTCAGCTCAAACTTGGCAAACGAGGTCTGGTCGAACAGCACCGCCGCCTCGCGCGCCGCGCGATGCTCGCGGCCCACCGGCTCGAACCAGTTCGGTCGCTCATAGGTGTAGCGATCCTCCGCCACCTCGCCGGCGGCCACATCGGCAAACCAGTTGGCGCGTTCGAAACCGAGCTTTTCGCCAAACACCGCTCCCGCTGCGGCCAGCCGATCATAGAGCGGCGAGCGGCGCAGCGGCCGCCCGGAGAGGAACTCTTCCGAGGGCCAGGCCATGGTGTAATGGCGGGCATAGGCCTCCTGCGTCCGGCTGCGGATCCAGGAGAGGTCGTGGTGGTTGCGGCCGAAGCGGCGGATATCGACCGGCCAGAGATCGAAGGGCGGCGCGCCGTGCACGGCCCACTCGGCAAGCGCCATGCCGGCGCCGCCCCCCGACGCGATGCCAAAGGCGTTGAAGCCGGCGCCGACGAAGACGTTCCGCACCTCCGGCGCCTCGCCGAGGATGAAATTGCCGTCCGGCGTGAAGCTCTCGGGGCCGTTGATGAACTGCTTGATGCCGACCGTCTCCATCGCCGGCACGCGGCCGAGCGCCTGCTCCAGGATCGGCTCGAAATGGTCGAAATCGGATGGCAGCAGCTGGAACTCGAAATCGCGCGGCAGCGGATCGA
Organism: Kaistia sp. UC242_56; assembly: GCF_044452255.1. Classification (NCBI taxonomy): domain Bacteria; kingdom Pseudomonadati; phylum Pseudomonadota; class Alphaproteobacteria; order Hyphomicrobiales; family Kaistiaceae; genus Kaistia; species Kaistia sp. UC242_56. The sequence goes on along the minus strand of NZ_JBIOAN010000002.1, from coordinate 342,318 downwards.
CATCCCAGAGCTTCGGGTTCGGCTCGTAGCCGCCCATCACCAGCCCGCCGACCTCCTCCTTCCAGTAGGTGAGCCGGTCGGGATCGCGCAGCGTTGGCAGGTTCGGCGTGACCCCGGGAATGGCGTCGGTGATCAGATATTGATGCTGCACCGAGACGAGCGGGATGTTGACGCCGGCAAGCCGGCCGATCTCGCGCGACCATTGCCCGGCTGCGATCACGACCTTCTCGCAGGCGATGCGACCCTGATCGGTCTCGACCGCCGTGACCGCGCCGTTATCGACGACGACACCGGTGACGCCAACGCCCTCGCGGATCGTCACGCCCCTCTGCCGCGCACCCTTGGCGAGCGAAGCGGAAATGTCGGAGGGCGACACCTGGCCGTCGGTCGGCAGGAAGGCGGCGCCGACGACATCGTCGACCTGCATCAGGGGCCACAATTCCTGCGCCTCGCGCGGCGTCAGCAACTGCATCTCCAGCCCGAAGGAACGCGCCGTGGTCGCCTGGCGGCGCACCTCGGTCCAGCGCTCGGCATTGCAGGCGAGGCGCAGGCCGCCATTGCGCTTCCAGCCCGTCGCCTGCCCGGTCTCGGCCTCGAGCCGGTCATAGAGCGCGACGGAGTAGCCGAGCAGCTGGGTGATGTTGGCCGAGGTGCGGAGCTGGCCAACGAGACCAGCGGCATGCCAGGTCGAGCCCGAGGTCAGCTTGCCGCGCTCCAGCAGGATCACGTCGGTCTGCCCCATGGCGCCGAGGTGATAGGCGACCGACGTGCCGACAATGCCGCCGCCGATGATGACGATGCGGGCCGAGGATGGAAGTTCGGTCATGCTTTCCCCTGTCACCGGTCGAGCGCGTCGAAAGCGAGCATCGCTGCCTTGAAGCGGCCGAGATACTCCGCCGTATAGGCCGGATAATCGAACACCAGCCGACTGTGCAGCTCGGAGACCATGCTCCACATCGTCTCGCGCAGCAGCGAGGCCGCGGTCATCGCCATCGCGCGGCGGCGCAACTCGTCGTTCAGCGGCCGGTCGAAATAGAGCTCCAGCGCCTGCTCGGTCTCCCGCGGCGACAGCAGGTTGTTGGAGGCAAGCCCGCCCAGGTCGAACAGCGGCGAGTTGAAGCCGGCATAGTCCCAGTCGACCAGCCAGAGCCGCTTGCCGTCATCGATCAGATTGGCGGCCAGCATATCATTATGGCCAAAGACCAGATCGATCGGGCCGACCGCCTTCTCCAGCCGATCCGCCGTGTCCAGCAGGCGCACCAGCATCGGCAGATGGTGGCTCTCGCCGGCTTCCAGCGTGTGGGTGTAGTCGCGGATGACCTGGAACACCCAGAACAGCGGCGCCGGGCCGCGGAAGTGGCGCGGAATGTCGCGATGCGCGCGCCGGAGCAATTCGACTATGCGGCCGAGATAGCGATCGTCGCGGACGTCCTGTGGCGTCAGGCTTCGGCCTTCGACGAAGTCGATGACCATGGCGCCCGGCTCGGCATGCACCACGATCGGCGAGATGCCGGCCTCCGCCGCCGCGTGGCTCGCCGCCAGCTCGGTGGTGCGGATGATGCCGTGCTCGATCATGTCGCCGCCGATGCGCACGACATATTTGCGGCCCCGGTCCTCGACCAGGCAATTGGTGTTGGTGAGTCCGCCGGCCAGGGGTTGGGGCGAGACGGGTCCGCTCCAGAACGAGAGCCGCGCCGCGCGCGCCAGCGAATCCTGCGTGTCCGTCATGACCGAAGGTTCCCCCCACGACGAAAGGACTCCGTCGCGCCGCTATAGGAAACCAGGGAGGGGCAAGGATGCAAGCGCCGCGTGCAGGGGCGAGAGCAAGCGGAGCGGAGAAGGGTTACCGGGGGTCATCGGTTCCACCCTTCTCCGTCCGATAAGAGCTGATTACGCACAACCGGAAGATCAGCTTGCCAAGATGTGTCGCAAGCCTCCTGCCACTCCCGAAGGCGCGTGCCACCACCAGATATGGTTACGATTTGAATCAAATTCGCCAGATCTGGGGAAGGTTAACGGCCGATTCACCTTCCGCGCATTGCAAATTGCGACGGCATTCGCAATTTGCAAGCGGGGCTTGGCCTCAGGCCAGTCCAACCGGCTCGCGGCGGGCGGCAGGGGCCTCCGTGGCGGCCGCTCCGCCTCGCGGCAGGCGCAGCCAGAAATCCAGGAAGCTGTCGAGGAACTGCGAGGTCTGCGCGTCATAGACGGCACGGCCTTCCATGTGCTGGGCACGCGGCTGCGCCCCGGGCAGCGCGAACCGGTCGGCGCCGGTGGTGGTCCAGCGATGCATCATCGCCAGCGTCAGCTCGATATGGAACTGGAAGCCGAACGCGGCCGGACCGTATTGAAAGGCCTGGTTCTGATAGAGCTGGCCTTCGGCGAGCAGCGCCGCGCCGTCCGGCAGGTCGAAGCCTTCGCCATGCCACTGATAGACCGTCTCCGGCCAGGTGCAGAGCCCCTGCCCCGCCTCGGTCGCCCGCAGCGGGTAATAGCCGATCTCGACCAGCCCGTCGGGCCGGGGGCCGACGCGGGCGCCGAGCTGGCGGGCCAGCATCTGCGCACCGAGGCAGATGCCAAGCAGCGGCGCCTGCTCGGCCAGAGGCACCGCCATCCAGTCGATCTCGCGACGGATGAAATCCTCGTCGTCATTGCTCGACATCGGCCCGCCGAAGACGATCGCCCCGGCGTGTCCGTCCAGGGTCGCCGGCAGCGGGTCGCCAAAGCGCGGGCGGCGGATATCCAGCGGATGACCGCGCTCGGCCAAGCGCAGGCCGACACGGCCGGGCGTCGAATGTTCCTGGTGCAGGACGATCAAGACGGGCTTCAGCGACTGCGGCACGACAGCAAGGGTCCTCAGATCCGGGAGCCGGTCGAAACCGGCCCCGCGGGGTCATTCCTTCGACGGCGCCAGCGTGTCCACGGCGCTGCCGCCCGACTGCACGATCTTCTTCAGCCGCAGCCGCGCACGCCCGGATACGCCAAGCAGATCGGCGACGCGCCAGATCGCATTGTCCTCGAATTCGGTCAGGCGGCCATCGGCATAGACGAGATCCCACATCATCGCGACGATCTGCTCGCGATCGATCTCATCCAGCTGCGACTTCAGCACGCTGGTGAAGCGATAAAAGTCGACGGCCTCGTCGTCGGCCTCGACGGCGGCGCGCACGAGATCGTCGGTCGCCTCCTCGTCGAGGCTGTAGCGGGCCTTGAGCAGTTCGTGCAGGCGGACGCGCTCGGCTTCGGCCACTTCGCCATCGACCGCGACGACGTGATAGAGCAGCGCCGCGGCGGCAAGGCGGTGGTCGTCATCGCCAAATTGCCGGGGAGCCGTCTCACCCGTCAGTTCGGCAATGAAATTACGAAGCACATTGAGCATTCGATCTCTCCGGGGCCGGCCGATTCGAACATCGATTCGACCGACGTGACGGCCTAAGCTGCATGACAATACGGCAAGGTTAGGAAACAGGCACGCGACAAGCGGTCGCCGGACCCAGATCATTCCGGCGCTGCCGCGGAAATGTCGGAATCTCGCCCGCCCAGGCGGGTCGCGTCGACGGGGCTTGCAAAAGCAAACCGCGCACAAAAACAAACCGCCGACCTTTTGGGCCGGCGGCTAAAACATAACTAAATAAGAACAACTCTTTGCCCGAACCAAAAAAAACTCGAGCTCATTAATTCTAACTACAACTGCGCGTCAAATAACCTTCGAATACACTTCTAACCGGGAACTTCCCGAAGCTGCCTTCAACGTCCGGACTTAAGATCTGGTGAATCGTCTGCCCCGCGACAAGAAAAAGAATATGGGCTTCCCTCGCGGGATGCAAGTGGGTTTTGCCCTCCGAGCGCCACATTTTCACAATCTGCCGGATTTCGGCCTAAAATAGCATTAATCCCGATAAACCATACCTGCCGTAGCGATGCCGTGGGCGGCCTGCTGTCCGGCGCCCTTGCCCTCACGCTGGATTCGGGCTTCCCGACCACGAAGCCGACCGGTCAAAAGAAAAGGGCCGGCGCGATAACTCGCGTCGGCCCCCTTGATCTTCACCTGGCGTCGGATGTCAGCGTCGACGCGCCGCGCCACCGCGGAAAGGCGGCCTGGGTGCTTGCGAGGCAAGCGGTTCGCCCTTGTGCCGGAAAACCAGTCGCGCACGATCGAGATCGTATGGCGTCATCTCGACGGTTACGCGGTCGCCCGCCAGCGTCTTGATCCGGTTCTTCTTCATCCGGCCCGCGGTGTAGGCGACGACGACATGCCCGTTCTCGAGTTCCACGCGGAACTTGGCGTCGGGCAGTACCTCGACGACCGTACCCTCGAATTCGAGCGCTTCTTCCTTCGCCATGTGTTGTTCCTTACGAGACCTTCAGTTCCGTCGCGGACGTCTTGCCGCGACGATCGGTCTCGAGTTCGTACGAGATCTTGGCGCCGTCGCGCAGCGTCGACAAACCAGCACGCTCAACCGCGCTGATGTGCACGAACACATCCTGACCACCCTGATCGGGCTGGATGAATCCATAGCCCTTCGTCGCATTGAACCACTTCACTGTACCCGTCGCCATGGAAATCTCCTTCAGTCTGGCGGTAGAGAACTTTGCTAACGACCGTCCCGTCGTCAAGCCGCTCGGCGGCGTTGTTGGCCACGCCACCGATTTTTCTTGCTCTTTTCTTCGTTCGGCAGGCTATCACGCACCGGCTTGTCGCCCCGCTGCGTATCTGCAACGGGCCGAGGCGCGGCGTGCGAGGCCTTGAATTGGGTCGCGACTTCAGGGATCGGACGGCGAATCAGCCGCTCGATGGCCTTCAGACGCGCCGATTCACCGGCGTCGAACAGAGAGAGGGCGAGCCCGCTGCGACCAGCGCGGGCCGTACGTCCAATGCGATGGACATACGATTCCGGCTCGTCGGGCAGGTCGAAATTCACAACATGGGTGATGCCGGAGACATCGATGCCGCGAGCGGCGATGTCGGTCGCGACGAGCACCCGGAGACTTCCATCCTTGAAGCCCTCCAGCGCCTTCTGACGGGCGCCCTGGGACTTATTGCCGTGCAGGGCCAGCGTCTCGACGCGAGCCTTCTGCAGGTGCTGCGCGACGCGGTCGGCGCCGTGCTTGGTGCGCGTGAAGACGATCACGCGCTCCATCTCCGGATTGGCGAGCAGATCCAGGAGGAAATTACGCTTTTCGGCCGTCGGCACGCGATAGAGCTTCTGGTCGATACGGTCGACGGTGACCGCTTCCGGCGTGACCTCGACCCGGACCGGGTCCTTGAGGATCTTGCGCGAAAGCGTCGCCACTTCGGCCGGCATGGTGGCCGAGAACAGCAGCGACTGGCGGTTTTCCGGCAGCAGCGCCACGATCTTCATGACGTCGCGGACGAAGCCCATGTCGAGCATGCGGTCGGCCTCGTCCAGCACCAGGTGGGAGACCTGGTCCAGACGGACGACGCGCGCCTGCAGATGGTCGAGCAGGCGGCCGGGGGTGGCGACGAGAATGTCGACGCCCTTTTCGAGCGCCCGGATCTGCGGCTGATGGCCGACGCCGCCGAAGACGAGCGCGTGCCGGATGCCGAGGAACTTCGAGAACTTGCGCAGCTCGGAATCGATCTGGATCGCAAGTTCGCGCGTCGGGGCGAGAATGAGGGAACGGGCACTCTTCGGCTGGAGACCATCAGCGCGGCGCGACAGATGCTGCAGGAGCGGCAGGCCGAACGCGGCGGTCTTGCCGGTTCCGGTCTGCGCAATGCCGAGCATATCGCGGCCTTCGAGAAGTGCGGGGATTGCCTGGGCCTGGATCGGCGTCGGCGTCGTAATGCCGGCCACGTCAAGCGCACGCACGAGCGGCTCGGCAAGTGCCAAAGCCGCAAAATTTGTCAATTGATTCAAGAAGAAAGCCTAATTATGCGAACACCATCCGGCATCCGACTTCTAGCCATGACCCACGCGCGACAGGATCAGAGGACGGGGTCGTGTCCTACCTTACCAGCAGGATAGAGCCACCGAAATCTCGTGTGGCACAGCGCGATCACGATGATCGTCGCCGCGTATATGCAGACTCGCGGCGGAAAAAGCAAACGAAAAGTCGCACGGTCCCAGAATAGACCGCGAGATTGCGGCGGAAGCGCCCGGATGTTCTTGTCTCTGCCGCGCTTCTGTGCAGAGTGCCCGTTCTAGCAGCCCCTTGTGTGAATTTCATGTCCGCCAGCAGCCCTACCGCCACCGCGCGCACGCTTTCCGGTCCTCTTCTCGGCATCGCGCTGATGATTCTGGGCATCCTGCTGTATTCGGTGAATGACACGCTGGGCAAATGGCTGGTCGGCACCTATTCGGTCGGCATGATCCTGCTGATCCGGTCGCTGGCGGCGCTTCTGGTCATGCTGCCGGTCATCTGCCGCGACAATGGCGTGCGCCAGCTCGCCCAGGCGCCGCGTCCCTGGATGCAGCTGCTGCGGGTGGGCGTGATCACCGGCGAGATCGGCTTCTTCTACTGGGCGGTGTCGCTACTGCCGCTCGCCGACGTCATGACCTATTACCTGGCCGGACCGATCTATGTGACCGCGCTGTCGGCGCTGCTGCTGAAGGAAAAGGTCGACGGTCCGCGCTGGGCGGCGATCGTCGCCGGCTTCATCGGCGTGCTGATCGTGCTGCAGCCCTCCTCCGACAGCCTGAGCTGGGGCGCCCTGATCGCCATTGGCGGCAGCCTTTTCTTCGCCGCGCTGATGATCGTCACCCGCCAGTTGCGCGGCACGCCGGACAAGACGCTGCTGACCTTCTCGACGGTGAGCACGCTGGTGGTCGGCGCCGTGATCGCACCGTTTGCCTGGGTGACGCCGACGGGGATCGATTTCGGGCTGCTGGGCTTGCTCGGCGTCGTCGCGCTGATGGCGCAGTTCTGCGTCACGCGCTCGCTCAAGCTGGCGCCGGCCTCGGTGGTCGTGCCCTATCAGTACACCATGCTGATCTGGGCCGTGGTGTTCGGCTATTTCGTATTCGGTGACCAGCCGAAGCCTTCCATGCTGATCGGCGCCGCCATCATCATCGCCTCCGGACTGTTCATCTTCATGCGCGAGCAACGCGAGGCGCGCACCAAGGCCGGCCAGAGCATCGCCGAGGAAGTCGGCGACAACGTTCCCGGCTAGTCCCGGAAGAGGGCCTGCCGAAGCCGGCCTGAGCGGCCGCCGCGCTCACGATTGCGTGTGGGAAAAGGCCATAGCCGCGCCGCAATTGAGGCCCGAGATCCCGCCACCGGATGGCGCGTCGATCCCGATACGCCGGCTCTTGCGGATCGGTCGAAATGGGCGTTCCATCGCGCCTTGTGAATGCAGTCGACGCCCCCTCGCCTCCCTTGTTCACCGTGCGGCCGGCCCTGGTCGCCGATCTCGATGGGCTGGTCGCGATCGAGGCCGCCTCGTTCCAGACCGACAAGATGGCGCGACGCAGTTTCCGCAAGCTCGTCGAAGCGCCGACCGCCGCCCTCACCGTCGCCGCCCTCCCCGATGGCCGCCTCGTCGGCTATGCGCTGCTGCTGTTCCGGGCCGGCACCGGCATGGCGCGGCTCTATTCCATCGCCGTGCTGGCGGACATGCGCGGCAGCGGGGTCGGCGCGGCGCTGGTGACCGAATCCGAGCGGGTCGCCTTCGAGCGGGACCGCTTCCTGCTCCGGCTTGAAGTGCGCGAGGACAATGCGGCCGGCATCCGCCTCTACGAGCGGCTCGGCTATCGCCGCATCGGCCGCTATCTCGACTATTACGAAGATCACGCCAACGCGCTGCGCTACGAAAAGCGGCTGCGCGGCGACGCGCTCTCGACCTCGGTGCGCTATTACGAGCAGACCACCGATTTCACCTGCGGCCCCTGCTGCGTGATGATGGCGCTCCGCCATCTCCGTCGCAATTACGCCATGAGCCCGGTCGAGGAGATCAAGCTCTGGCGGCAGGCGACGACGGTGTTCATGATGGCGGGGCTGGGCGGCTGCGATCCGCATGGGCTGGCCGTCTCGGCCGCCCGCAACGGCCTTTCGGCCTCGATCCACGTCAGCCGCGAGGGCTCGCTGTTCCTGGAATCGGTGCGCGATCCCGAGAAGCGCCGGGTCATGGAACTGGCGCAGGAGGATTTCCGCCACCAGACCATCGCCTTCGACATCCCGATCCACCACCGGCCGCTTGACGTCGCCGCGATCCGCGAGGCCTTGGCGCAGGGCGCCCTGGTCATCGTGCTGATCTCGGCCTACCGGATGTTCGGCAAGAAGGTGCCGCACTGGGTGCTGGTGGTGGGCGATGACGGGCGCCATCTCTTCATTCACGACCCCTGGGTCGAGGACCGTGAGCACGAGACTCATTCGGACGCGGCCAACCTGCCCATTCCCTATGCCGATTTCGAGCATATGGCGCGCTGGGGCCGGGAACCGTTGCGCGCGGCTGTCGTTCTCAGACCGAGGTGAACCATGGCTGATTGGGTTATCCTGGTCGATACGGCGAAGGACTTTCCAAACGAGGATACGCCGCACAAGGTCATCACGACGAAGGACTACCTGGCCAGGGCCAATCTCTTTCGCGGTTCCCGCCCCAAGATCATCAACCTGTCGCGCTCCTTCGCCTATCAGAGCCGGGGCTATTACGCCTCGCTGCTGGCCGGCGCGCGCGGCCACCGCGTCGTGCCGAACGTTGAGACGATGATCGATCTCGCCAGCCGCACGCTCTATGCCCAGGCGTTGCCGGAGCTCGAGGACCAGCTGGCCAAGGCGATTTCTGCCTCGGACGACAAGGACCTGCCCGGCCGGTTGCTGGTGATGTTCGGCATCAGCGAGGACCATCGCTTCGATCGGTTCTCCCGCCTGCTCTTCGACTGGTTCCGCTGCCCCGTGCTGGAGGTGACGATCGACCAGAACAGCCGGGCCGAGATCCGCAAGCTCGCTCCCGTACCGATCAACAAGCTGACGTCGCACGAGCTCGCCTTCTTCCATGAGGCGCTGCACGACCACACCCGGCGCGAATGGCGCTCGAAAAAGGCGACCCGCTCGGCGCCGCGCTATTCCTTCGCCGTGCTACACGACCCGACCGAGGCCATGCCGCCCTCCAACCTCGTCTCGCTGAAACACTGGGCCCGCACGGCGGAAAAGCTCGGTGTCGAAGTCGAGCCGATCACCAAGAAGGACCTGGCGCGGCTGGCGGAGTTCGACGCGCTGTTCATCCGCGAGACCACCTCGATCGACAACCACACCTATCGTTTCGCCCGGCGCGCCGTCCAGGAAGGCATGCCGGTGATCGACGACCCCGTTTCGATGATCCGCTGCACCAACAAGGTCTATCTGCAGGAGCTGATGACCGGCAACGGCATCGCGGTGCCGCCGACGATCATCCTCGGCGGCAATGGCGATCTCGAACGCGCCGCCGACGAGCTTGGCTTTCCGCTGGTCATGAAGATCCCGGATTCCTCCTTCTCGCGCGGCGTCAAGAAGGTCGACAACCATCGTCAGATGGACGAGCTGGCGCGGGCCTGGTTCAAGGACACGGACCTGCTGCTGGCGCAGAAGTTCATGCCGACCGAGTTCGACTGGCGCGTCGGGGTGCTGGGCGGCAAGCCGCTCTTCGTCTGCCAGTACACCATGGCCAAGAAGCACTGGCAGATCGTCAAGCACCAGCCCAACGGCAAGGCGCTGGAGGGCGGCCTGCGCTCAATGACCATCGGCCAGGCGCCGCCCGAGGTGATCGACATCGGCCTGCGCGCTGCGCAGCTGATCGGCAACGGGCTCTATGGCGTCGACATCAAGCAGACCGAAGACGGGTTCTTCGTCATCGAGGTCAACGACAATCCCAACATCGAGCACGGCATTGAGGACGCGGCCGAAAAGGACCAGGTCTGGATCGAGCTGACCCGCTGGTTCGTCAACCGGCTGGAGCGGTAGGGCATTCCATGCCGCCCTTCCCCTTTACCCAACAAGAGCCTCGCATAGCACCATCCTCAACTTGCTGAGGAGGCCCAGAGGGCCGTCTCGAAGCACGAAGAGCGGCTTTCCGCTATCCGGATTTGCCCTCAGGCGGTGCGTCCTTCGAGGCTTCGCTGCGCGAAGCGCCTCAGGGTGTCGGTGATCGCAGCGTTGCAGAACGTCCGTCTTGCGTTGCGCGAAGGTCGCCTCCGTAAGAGGTGACAAGCGTAGCGCCTAGTGATCCCAGGCCTGGATGTTGGTTTGGCGGCGGATCTTGCCGTCGGCGAGTTCCAGCATCGCGCTCATGTAGACCTTGACGCCATCGGGATAGGTGCAGGTCTCGGCAAAGGCGAGATGGCTGCCCTCCATCAGTCCGTCGTCGAGGTGATGCTTCATGGCGCGGCTGCAGACGTCGTCGAGCATGGCGCGGATCGCCGGCTTGCCCTTGAGCACCAGCGGCCGGCTCGGCGGATGGTCCTGGTCGATGACGCGGAGTTCCGCGTCGTCGGCATAGAAGGCCGCCAGGGCCTTGGCGTCATTGCCTTCCACCGCCTTGCGAAGTTCGGAGAGAGTGACCGTGTTCGGCATGGTTTCCTCCTGCGAAAGCGCCGGGAGGCGGGCGAAGCGTTGCGTCCTGTCCCGCCTCGTCCATGACAACAAACCCGGGCGCGAGGAGACAATCTATCCCAACGCGGCCCGGGTGATGCAGGATCTGGCGGCAAGGCGGATCACATTCGAGCGATCCGCCGCCTCAAACGGGAGATGGCGCGTCAGCGACGCTCTTCGTCGGGATCCACGACGCGATATTCGGCGTCGATGATCACCTCGTCCGGCCGGCCACGCGGGGGGGCGCGGAACGGATTCGGCTCTTCATACGCGGTCTGGGCGGCGGGATCGGGACGCGTCCCCGGCCGGGCCGCGCCGGGCGGCATAGCGCGGGCCAGGAAGCTCCGCAGGATGCGCCGGCGGAACAGGTAGACGACGGCCAGCACCGGAATGAGGATCAGCGCGATCGACAAGGACACGACCAGCGCCGCGAAGACCACGCCGGCGCCGACGACGAGCGCCAGCCCGAGCCGAAGCTTGTCCTTCCAGCTCGTGGTGCCGCGGGGGCCTGAAATCGTGAAGGTCCGGTAGGTCGTCATCGTCTCCGCCTGTTTCAATCGCGCACCACATGTGGGTGCACTGCCATCTTCGCGCAACGGCTAGGCCGCAAGAAGAAGACGCAGCGTCAGGATCGATGGCGAATGCGCCCGGAATTTGGCCGACCCGCAAGGAAACATTGCGGGCCGGTATCGTTTTGTTGCTCAGGCGTCGATCTCGGAGCCATCCTGGCTCCAGCGCGTGTGGAACTTGCCCGGCTTGTCGAGGCGGCCATAGGTGTGCGCGCCGAAATAATCGCGCAGGCCCTGCAGCAGGTTGGCCGGGCCGCGCGCGCGGCGCAGGCCATCATAATAGGCGATCGACGACGAGAAGGCGGGAACCGGAATGCCCTGCTCGATCGCCAGGCCCACGACCTTGCGCCAGTTCGGCTCGGCCTTCGAAACCGCATCGCGGAAATAGTCCTGCAGTAGCAGGTTCGGACCAGCGACGCCCGCGTCATAGGCATCGCGGATGCGGTTGAGGAAGCGGGCGCGGATGATGCAGCCGCCGCGCCAGAGCGAGGCGACCTCGCCGAGCTTCAGATCCCAGCCGAACTGCTCGGAGGCGACCGTCAGATGCTCGAAGCCCTGGGCATAGGCGACGATCTTGGAGGCATAGAGCGCATCCTTGACGGCGTCGATGTCGGCCTGGGTGATCTGGCGCTTGGCGGGAGCCTCGTGCGGGAACAGCTTTTCGGCTTCGGCGCGCTGGGCCCGACGGCCGGAAAGGGCGCGCGCGAACACCGCCTCGGTGATCGAGGTCAGCGGCACGCCGAGATCCAGCGCCGACTGCGCCGTCCAGCGTCCGGTGCCCTTCTGCTCGGCTTCGTCGACAATCGAATCGACCAGCGGCTTGCCGGTGCTGTCGATCTTGCGCAGCACGGCCGAGGTGATGTCGATCAGGTAGGAATCGAGATCGCCCTTCATCCATTCGGCGAAGATGTCGGCGATCGCAGGCGCCTCGAGGCCATAGACCGTCTTGAACAGGTCATAGGCTTCGGTGATCAGCTGCATGTCGGCATATTCGATGCCGTTATGGACCATCTTGACGTAATGGCCGGAGCCTTCGGTGCCGATATAGGCGCAGCAGGGCTCGCCATCGACCTGGGCCGCCATCTTGGTGACGATCGGCTCGATGCGGGCATAGGCCTCGCGCGTGCCGCCCGGCATCATGCTCGGACCTTCGAGCGCACCCTCTTCACCGCCGGACACGCCCATGCCGATGAACTTGATGTCGCGGTCTTTCAGATAGTGGAAGCGCCGGTTCGTATCGGTGTAGAGGGAGTTGCCGCCATCAATGATGATGTCACCCGTCTCCAGATGCGGCAGCAGCTCCTCGATCACCTGGTCGACCGGCTGACCGGCCTTGACCATGATGATGATGGCGCGCGGCTTGGCGATCGAAGCGACAAAATCCGGAATCGTCTTCGACGGCGTGAAACGGCCCTCGGAGCCGTGCTCGCCGATCAGTTCGTCGGTGCGGGCACCATTGCGGTTGAACACGGCGACGCCGAATCCCTTGCGGGCCGCGTTGCGGGCGAGGTTCGCGCCCATGACGGCGAGACCAAGCACGCCAATATCAGCGAGTTGCTGCAAAGTGTTTCATCCCTGATGCGTGTTAGACTTTGGGACCATCGCGGGGAACTACGTTGGCCTGCGAGTTTGACATCAGCCGAGCGGCTGAGCGGACGGGTGCACAGACAGACGGTATGGACCGAGGACGGGACGAGGGCAATATCCCGCCCGAAAATTGCTGCGACACACGAAACATCGACGACTTGCCGGAAAGCCGGATTCCGACTCTACTCGGGCCGCACAACCTTCAGGAGAAATCCATGCGCCGTCTCCTCCTCATCGCCGCCATGACGCTCGCAGGTACATCGGCCGCTCCTGCGATGGATTGCGACAACGCCCCGGACCAATCGACGATGAACGTCTGCGCGGACATGGCGCTCAAGGCCACCGACAAGCGGCTCAACATGGTCTACCGGGCGATCACCCGGCGCCTCGCCGACGACCCCGACGCGACGCGGCTGCTGGTGACGACGCAGCGCGCCTGGATCGCGTTCCGCGATGCCGAATGCAGCTTCCGCAGCTCCGGCGTCAGCGGCGGCAGCGCCTATCCGATGGTCTACAGCACCTGCCTGGACGGCATGACCCGCACCCGGCTGGACGAGCTCAAGGCGATGCTGGCCTGCCGGGAAGGCGACATGAGCTGCCCCGTGCCGGCGGAGTGAACCCGCCGGCGGGAAGCCAGATCCTCAGACGTCGAGATTGACCACGCTGAGGGCGTTGTCCTGGATGAACTCGCGGCGCGGCTCGACTTCGTCGCCCATCAGCTTGGTGAAGAGATCGTCGGCGGCGTCCGCCTCCTTGATCTTCACCTGCAGAAGCGAACGGACGTTGGGATCGAGCGTCGTTTCCCAGAGCTGGCTGGCGTTCATCTCGCCAAGGCCCTTGTAGCGCTGCATTTGGATGCCCTTGCGGCCCTGCAGGAAGACGGCTTCCAGCAGCGAGCGCGGGCCGAAGATCGGCGTGCTCATTTCCTTGCGACGCAGCGTCGACGGCTTGGCGAAGACGTCGGAGATCCGCGACGAGATGGCATGCAGCTTGCGGGCATCGGCCGAATCGATCAGCGCCAGGTCGATGGTGTGCACCTCGCGCACGCCACGAACCTCGCGCTCGAAGCGGTAACCGCCTTGCGGGTCGAGCGTGCCCTGCCAGCCGCGCTCGGTTTCCTCGGCGATCAGGTCGAGGCGGGTGGCGATCGCGTTGGCGGCGGCCGTGGCGCGGTCCTTGTCTTCGAGCAGCGCCGGGTCGAGACCGCCGGCCATCGCCGCCTGCTCGACCATGCCGCGGTCGTAGCGGGTATGGATGCCGCTCAGGATCGAGGCGATCTGGCGCGCGTCCTGGATCAGGTGATCGAGATCCGCGCCGGCGCGGACTTCGCCATCTTCCTGCTGCAGCGCGGCCTCATCGAGGCCCTGCTGGATCAGGTAATCCTCCAGCGCGCGCTCGTTCTTCAGGTACTGCTCGGAACGGCCCTTGGTGACCTTATAGAGCGGCGGCTGGGCGATGTAGATGTGCCCGCGCTCGATCAGCTCCGGCATCTGGCGGAAGAAGAAGGTCAGCAGCAGGGTGCGAATATGGGCGCCGTCGACGTCGGCGTCCGTCATGATGATGATCTTGTGGTAGCGCAGCTTGTCCGGCGCGAACTCGTCCTTGCCGATCGAGGTGCCGAGCGCGATGATCAGCATGCCGATCTGCTCGGACGACAGCATCTTGTCGAAGCGTGCACGCTCGACGTTCAGGATCTTGCCGCGCAGCGGAAGCACGGCCTGGTTCTCGCGGTTGCGGCCCTGCTTGGCCGAGCCACCTGCCGAGTCACCCTCGACGATGAAGATTTCGGACTTGGCCGGGTCGCGTTCCTGGCAGTCGGCGAGCTTGCCGGGCAGCGAGGCGATGTCGAGCGCGCCCTTGCGCCGCGTCAGGTCGCGCGCCTTGCGCGCCGCTTCGCGGGCGGTGGCAGCCTCGACGACCTTGGCGAGGATGATCTTCGATTCCGCCGGATGCTCCTCGAACCACATGCCGAGCATCTCGTTGACGGCGTTCTCGACGATCGGACGCACTTCCGACGAGACCAGCTTGTCCTTGGTCTGGGACGAGAACTTCGGATCCGGCACCTTGACCGAAAGCACCGCCGTCAGGCCTTCGCGGCAATCATCGGCAGACAGCGTCACCTTCTCGCGCTTCGAGATGCCCTGGCTGTCGGCATAGCCGGTGACCTGGCGCGTCAGCGCGCCGCGGAAACCGGCCAGATGCGTGCCGCCATCGCGCTGCGGGATGTTGTTGGTGAAGCAGTGGACGTTCTCGTGGTAGCTGTCGTTCCACCACATCGAGACCTCGACGGTGATGCCGTCGCGCTCGCTGGTCATGTAGATCGGCGCCGTCATCAGCGGCTTCTTGGTGCGGTCGAGATAGCGCACGAAAGCATCGAGGCCGCCGTCATAGACCAGCTCTTCGCGCCGGACTTCGACGCCGCGCTTGTCGGTCAGCACGATGCGCACGCCCGAATTCAGGAAGGCGAGCTCGCGCAGGCGGTGTTCCAGCGTGTCAAAATCGAATTCGACCTGGGTGAAGGTGTCCGTCGAGGGCAGGAAGGTGACTTCGGTGCCGTTGCGGCCGTCCCAGTCGCCGATGATCTTAAGCGGCGACACGGCGTTGCCATGCGCGAACTCGATCTGATGCACCTTGCCGTTGCGCCAGATCGTCAGCCTCAGCATGCTCGACAGCGCATTCACGACCGAGACACCGACGCCGTGCAGACCGCCGGAGACCTTGTAGGAATTCTGGTCGAACTTACCGCCAGCATGCAGCTGGGTCATGATGACCTCGGCCGCCGAAACGCCCTCCTCGGCATGCAGATCCGTCGGAATGCCGCGGCCATTGTCGCGAACCGTGACGGACCCGTCCGCATTCAGGGTGACATTGACCTCGTCAGCATGGCCGGCGAGCGCCTCGTCGATGGCGTTGTCGACCACCTCATACACCATGTGGTGGAGGCCGGAGCCGTCGTCCGTGTCGCCGATATACATGCCCGGGCGCTTGCGGACGGCATCCAAGCCCTTGAGCACCTTGATAGAATCGGCGCCGTAGGCATCAGAGGCTTGATCGCGGGCGGTATCGGACATTCAGGCTTCCTTGAAAGCGTCGCGCGCCTGCGCGCGCGATACGTCGAATCGAGAGGCTAATATATTGCTTCGACAAGCAAATTACACCCTTAGCCTTACACGGAAACGCGGCGCTTCGGTGGCAAATCGCCACTGACGGGTTCCGGCGACCGCCGAGCTTGCAAGCCGGGCGACGGCACCGGATGCTGTCAGCGAACCACCGTGCCGCCGGCGACGCCAGAGAAAGCCCGATCCATGTCCGCGATCCACGCCTTCCTCGTCCAGTACGGACTGATCGTCGTCTATCTCGGCGTCATCGTCGAGGGCGAGAGCGTGGTCATCGCCGCCGGCTTCCTGGCGCATCAGCATGTGATGAACCCCTACGCCGTCTTCCTCGCCGCCTTCGCCGGTTCGGTCACCGGCGACCAGGCCTGGTTCTTGGTCGGACGCTATCTGGGCGGCAGCCGCTATGCGCAGAAGCAGATGGCCCGCCCCGCCTTCGCCAAGGTGCTCGACCAGATCCACCGCAACAAGGTGCCATTCATCCTGGGCTTCCGCTTCATCTACGGCATCCGCACGATCAGCCCGATCGCGATCGGCGTGGCCCGAGTCAGTCCGCTGCTGTTCACAGGCCTCAATCTCATCTCGGCCGCCGTCTGGGCGGCGGTGATGACCACGATCGGCTACCTGTTCAGCCAGACGCTGGAGCGCTTTGCCGGCCGCCTGCATCAGGACCACAAACTGATCGTCGCCGGCCTGCTGCTGGTCGGCGTGCTGGCGGCCGTGGCGCTCGCGCGGGCCTGGTATGCCCACGGGCAGGCGCGTCGGCAGGCGGACGCCTGAGGCGCGCCGTCAGCGGGCGGAATGCAGCGCCTCGAGGAAGGCCTCGCCATAGAGGGAGAGCTTGCGCTCGCCGACCCCCTGCACACCGCGCATCTCGTCCAGCGTGCCGGGCATCGCCTCGGCCATCTCGATCAGCGTGCGATCGGGGAAGACCATGTAGGCCGGCACGCCTTCGCCGCGGGCGATCTCGCGCCGGAGCGCGCGCAACTGCTCGAACATGGTCGCGGTCGCCTCGTCGAGGCCGTCGGCGCGGTCGTCCTTCTCGCTCCGCCTGGCGCGGCCCTTGGGCGCCGCCTCGCGGATCGAGCGCAGCGCGATCCGCTCATGCCCGAACAGCACCGCCTCGCCTTCCGGCGTGATGCGGAAGCCGCCATGCTCCTCGCTCGCCTCGGCCAGCGCGCCGGCCGCGAAAAGCTGGCGCACCAGCGTTCGCCAGACATGCGCGCTGCGATCCGTGCCGACACCGAACGTCTTGATCTTGTCGTGGCCCTGGCGCTGCACGGCGTCCGTCGCCTCGCCGCGCAGGACATCGACCAGATGCGCCGCGCCATAGCGCTGCCCGGTGCGCACGACGGCGGAGAGCACCTTCTGCGCGTCGACCGTCGCATCGACCAGTTCCGCGCCACCCTGGCAGAGGTCGCAATGGCCGCAGCGGCCCATCGGCTCGCCGAAATAGGCGAGCAGCGCCTGCCGCCGGCAGGTCGCGGACTCCGCAAGATCGGTCATCGCCGCGAGCCGCTTCTGCTCGACCCGGCGCTGCGCCTCGCTGATCGCCTTCTCGTCGATCTGGCGACGGCGGAAGGCCATGTCGTCGAGCCCGTACAGCGTCAGCGTGTCGGCCGGAAGCCCATCGCGGCCGGCGCGGCCGATCTCCTGGTAATAGGCCTCGACACCCGCCGGCATGTCGGCATGGATGACGAAGCGGACGTCCGGCTTGTTGATGCCCATGCCGAAGGCGACGGTGGCGACGACAACGACGCCATCCTCCTGCAGGAAGATATCCTGGTGCTTGGAACGGATGCCGGCGTCGAGTCCGGCATGATAGGGCACCGAGCGGATGCCCTTGCCGACCAGCCATTCCGACAGCTTCTCGGTCTTGTCGCGCGACGAGGCGTAGATGATGCCGCTGCCGCCCTTGTGGCGGGCGAGGAAGTCGGCGATCTGCGTGCGCGGCCGGTCCTTGGCCTCGAAGCGGAGATGGATGTTGGGCCGGTCGAAGGAATGGACGACCACCCGGGGCGGCGCCGGGAAGAGCTGGGCTGCGATATCGTTGCGGGTCGCCTGGTCGGCGGTCGCCGTCAGCGCCACCACCTGCACGCCGCCCAGCGCCTCGCGCACGGAGGCGAGCTGGCGATATTCGGGACGGAAGTCATGGCCCCATTGCGAGACGCAATGCGCCTCGTCGATCGCCAGCCGGCGCACATCGCAGGCGGCCAGCAGCGAGACCAGCCCGTCGCCGGCCAGCCGCTCGGGCGAGACGAACAGAAGCGAGATTTCGCCGGCGCGCAGGCGGCGCAGCGTCTCGCGATTGGCATCGTCGCCATTGGTCGAGTTCAGCGTCGCCGCCGCCACGCCGACATGCTGCATCTGCTGCACCTGGTCGCGCATCAGCGCGATCAGCGGCGAGACGACGACCGTCAGGCCGCCGTCAACGATCGCCGGCAACTGGTAGCACATCGACTTGCCGGAACCGGTCGGCATGACCGCGAGCACATGCTCGCCGCTCATCACCGCCGCGATGACCTCGTCCTGGCCGGGGCGGAAATCATCGTATCCAAAGACAGTTTTGAGCGCTGCGCGGGCGCGCGATAGCGGCATGGAGCATCCGGGGGAAAGTGATTCGGGTTCCGGCGATGCTAGCCGCTCGGCAGCCGGCTTACACGCGCGAAAGCCGGCCCGCGTCGATCCGTCTGGCCGGGCGCGCTATCGCGTGGCGATGGCGATGGCCGCTCCCGCCATGACCACGCTGCTGCCGCGATTGACCCGCTGCACCGCTTTCGCGCTGGTGATCAGGCGGCGTGCGCGCAGCGTCACGCCGACATAGAAGGCGAAAACCATGCCGACCACGGACAGCGTCACCATCGAGAGCTCGAGGAAGGCCAGCCCGTCAATGCGGGTGACGTCGAGGATCGAGGGCAGCAGGGCCAGATAGAACACCATCGTCTTCGGATTGCCCATGCAGACGGCAAGGCCCGCCAGGAACAGCCGAAGGCGGCTCTCCCGCAAGCCGACCGGCGCGATGTCGGGGGCGGCGGCCGGGGCCTTCCACATCTTCCAGGCGACATAGAGCAGATAGGCGGCGCCAGCATATTTGAGCAGCGCGAACACTTCATGGAAGGTCTGCGCCACCATGGCGAGGCCCAGCACGGCCAGCGTCAGCCAGACGATATCGCCGATCGCCATGCCGGCGGTGAAGGCAAAGGCGCCGTGACGGCCACGCCCCAGGACGCGGGCGACGATGGCCGCGATGCCGGGGCCGGGCGAAAAAGCAGCAACCGCGAGGGCGGCGGCGAACAGCGCCAATCCGGAAAGCGAAAGTCCTGTCATCCCACCCTCTTCGGCCGTGCCTAGTCAGCCCGGCGCGTCACAATGTTTCGACGCGTCCCGGCGTCACCGTGAAAATCTGCGCCGAATCCGGCAATTCGGCAAACAGGGCCGGATCGGCCCCCGTCATGAACACCTGTCCGCCGAGCCTGTCCAGTGCCTCGAACAGGGCCGCGCGGCGGCGCTGGTCGAGATGGGCGGCGATCTCGTCGAGCAGGACGATCGGCGCGAGCCCACTCATCCGCGCCACCAGCCTGGCATGCGCCAGCACGATGCCGACGAGCAGCGCCTTCTGCTCGCCGGTCGAGGCACGGCCGGCGGGCACGTCCTTCGGTCCGTGGCGAACGACGAGGTCGCTCGCCTGCGGCCCGATCAGCGTGCGGCCGGCGGCGCGGTCGCGCGCCCGGCCGTTGCGGAGGGCGGCGCGATAGCGATCCTCGGCCTCGACCGCCGGCCCCTGGCCGATCCAGCCCTCGACATCGCCTTCGAGCGCCAGCACGGCGAAGGGAAAGGGCGAACTGTCGTCGCGCTCCTCGGCGATCAGGCCCGCAAGCCGTTCCGCCGTCTCCTTGCGGGCGGCGGCGACCGCGACGCCGATCTCGGCGATCTCGGCTTCCAGCCCGTCGAGCCAGGCCCTGTCGGGCGACGGATCTTCGAGCAGGCGATTGCGGCCCCGCACCGCCTTCTCGAAGGAATTGACCCGGGTGCCATGCTGCGCATCGACCGCCAGGACCAGGCGATCGAGAAAGCGGCGACGGTCACCGGCGGGGCCTGTAAACAGGCCATCCAGCGCCGGCGTCAGCCAGACCATGCGCAGATATTCGGCGAAAGCGGTGGCGGAGGAAACCGGCGCGCCATCGATGCGGCAGCGGCGCGACGGCGGCTGGCCGTCCAACGCCGTGCCCAGGCGGACGGGGCCATTCGCCGTGTCGAGATCAACCGCCACGACGAAGCCGCCGCCCCCGCCGATCCGCGCCATCTCGGCCATGTCGGCGCGGCGCAGGCCGCGGCCCGGCGACAGCAGCGAGATCGCTTCGAGCAGATTGGTCTTGCCGGCGCCATTTTCGCCCGAAAGGGCGACCAGGCGACCGGAGATGGCGACATCGAGACGGCTATAGGAGCGGAAGTCGGCCAGCGTCAGCCGCGTGATGCGCGGCTGGCCGGCCTCGGCCGTGAGGCTCACACGCGCATCGGCATCAGGACGTAGAGCGCGTCCTCGTCGCCGTCATCCTGGATCAACGTCGGCGAGCCGGGATCGGCCAGCTTGAACAGCGCCGTGCCGGTCTTGAGCTGGCCGGCAATGTCGAGCAGGTAGCGCGAATTGAAGCCGATATCGATCGGGTCGGCGGCGTAGTCGACGTCGAGCTCTTCCGTCGCCGAACCCGAATCCGGATTGTTGACGGTGAGCGCCAGGCGGCCTTCCGACGACAGCGACAGCTTGACAGCGCGGCCGCGCTCGCTGGCGATGGTCGAGACGCGGTCGACGGCGTTGGAGAAGGTGCCACGATCGACCTTGAGGAGCTTGTCATTGCCCTGCGGAATGACGCGGGCATAGTCCGGGAAGGTCCCGTCGATCAGCTTCGAGGTCAGGACCACCGCGCCGAAGGAGACGCGGATCTTGGTCTCGGACAGTTCGATGGTCGCGACTTCTTCCGAGCTTTCCAGCAGCTTCTGGATCTCGCCGACCGCCTTGCGCGGCACGATCACGCCCGGCATGCCTTCGGAGCCGATCGGCGCATTGGTCTGCGCCCGGGCCAGGCGGTGGCCATCGGTCGCGACCGCGCGCAGCACCGTGCGGCCTTCGATCGTCGGCGTGTGCAGGTAGATGCCGTTCAGATAATAGCGGGTCTCTTCCGTCGAGATCGCGAACTGGGTGCGATCAATCAACGTCTTGAAGGCCGAGGCCGGCATTTCGAAGCGGATCGGGAACTCGCCCGTGGTCAGGTCCGGGAAATCGGTCTCCGGCAGCATCTGCAGCGAGAAGTTGGAGCGGCCCGAGCGAACCGTCAGCGTCTGGCCATCGGCCGACGTCTCCAGCACCACTTCCGAGCCATCCGGCAACTTGCGCACGATGTCGTAGAGCATGTGCGCCGGCACGGTGGTCGCGCCCGGACGGCCGACATCGGCGGCAATGGTTTCCAGGATCTCGAGATCGAGATCGGTCGCCTTCAGCGTCAGTTCCGAGCCAGAGGCGCGGAGCAGGACGTTGGAGAGGATCGGGATCGTGTTCCGCCGTTCGACCACGCGATGAACGTGGTTGAGGGACTTCAGGAGGTTGGATCGCTCGAGGGTCGCTCTCATGAAACGCAGGAACCTTGATAGAAAAGCCGCGCAGATGGCGCGGCACCGACATAAGGCGGACAGAGCGTCCGGTACGGACCGTGGAAATTGGCTTGTTCGAGCCCGGAACGCAAGGCCCCCTCGACAATCGGCCGGAGGCGGCGCGGCAGGCTGGAATAAGAAAAGGCCGGCGGAGATCCCCGCCGGCCCCTGGGCAGACCGACTATTCGTCGATCATGCGCTTCAGCAACTCGATCTCTTCCTTCAGATGCTGGTCTCCCTGCATCATCTCCTCGACCTTGCGCACGGCGTGCAGCACCGTGGTGTGGTCGCGACCTCCGAAGCGGCGGCCGATTTCCGGCAGCGAGCGCGGGGTCAGCGTCTTGGACAAATACATAGCGATTTGACGAGGACGCACGATGGTGCGGGTGCGGCGGCTCGAGAGCAGGTCGGCCTTCGACACGTTGTAGTGGCGCGAGACGACCTTCTGGATGTCCTCGATCTTGACCCGGCGCGGCTCGGAGGCGCCGACGAGATCGCGAAGCGTGATCTCGGCCGAATTCATCGTCACCGGCTGGTTGGTGAACTGCCACTGCGCCACGAGGCGGTTCAGCGCGCCTTCCAGGTCGCGGCCGTTCGAGACGACCGACTGGGCGACATATTCGATGACCGTCTCGGGAACGTCGACGCCCGGATTCTGCGACTGCGCGATCGCATAGCGTGACTTCAGTATATCGCGGCGCAGATCCAGATCCGGCGAGCCGATCTCGAAGGCGACGCCGCCGCGAAGGCGCGAGCGAACGCGCTCGTCCAGCGTCTCCAGCTCGGCCGCGGGACGGTCCGCCGCCACCACCACCTGGCGCGCGCCGTCGATCAGCGCATTCAGCATGTGGCAGAATTCCTGCTGCACCGACTTGCCCTGCAGGAACTGCAGATCGTCGATCAGCAGCAGATCGATGTCGCGCAGGTTTTCCTTGAAGGCGATTGCCGACTGGTTCTTCAGCGCCGCGACGAAGCGGAACATGAAGTGCTCGGCGGTCAGGTAGACGACCTTGCGGCTCGGATCGGCGCGGCGCGCCGCCTGGGCGACGGCATGCAGCAGATGCGTCTTGCCGCGGCCGACACCGGCGTGAAGGTAGAGCGGGTTATAGGGTGTCGGCCGGCCGGCCGGCGTCTCGGCGACGGCGCGGGCGGCGGCATAGGCAACGCGGTTGGCGCCGCCCTCGCAGAAGGTCTCGAAGGTGAAGCGCGGATCGACCGGCGAGCCGGCGCCATCGGCCTCGATGCGGGCGGGGCTTGCCTGCATCAGGACCGGGGCAGCACTGGCCGCGGGAATGAAGGTCGGCGTCGGATTGGCGGCGACGCTCGCCACGGACGGCTTGTCGACCTTGGCGGGAGCGCGCGCCCGGACGGCGCCGCGCACGATCAGTTCGACCCGGCGGACGCTGTCGACTTCCGCCGTCCAGAGACCGAGCAGCTTGTCGAAATAATGCGCCTGGATCCAGGATTTCAGAAACCGGGTCGGCACCGAAAGGTTGACGGATGCGCCATCGGCGCCTTCGAACTCAACACGCGCAAACCAGCTGGAGAAGACGTCCTCGCCCAGTTCCGTCCGGAGCCGCGTCTTGACGCGCTCCCACAGCACCGCATCGGCACGCCCGCTCATCGGCTGAACCTCGTCGACGGCGATAGCCCGCAAGGCCGAAGCCCCCGATCCGAATTCGCCAGTCCTGTCGTCGCGCATCTGAGCCCCTCTCGTAACGATTGGCATCTAATCATGATTGGACCCAAGGCAGTCCCGCGGCTTTCCAGCCATCCACGGAACCACGATGTCGGCCCTCGTCCAGCGGCCCTTCAAAGCCGCCGGCAATGTTGAAGCACCGGTCGAAACCGGCATCGGCCAGAGCGTTCGCTGCCGCGAGGCTGCGCGCGCCGGACCGGCACAGAAAATACAAGGCCGTCTCGCGACCGACGCCGCGTCGGTCCAGTTCGGCCGCGAGCACCTCGGCGAAGTCGGCGTTGACCGCCATCGTCGGGTAGCTCTGCCACTCCACCAGCAGCGTCTCCTTGCCGATGGCGCTCAGGTCGACAATGCCGACATAAGCCCACTCGGCCCGGGTCCGCACATCGATGAGCATCGATTGCGGCTCGCTGGAAAGACCTTCCCAAGCCTCATCGGCCGAAACGTCGCCGGCAAAGCTGCCGGCAGGCGAACGAGACATACTGCCCCCTCACGCACATGACCGGCGGGTCACGCACTATGTAAAACGCTCGTTGATACAGGGTGGTGGAGGTTCTTCCAGAACGCGGAAGCAGTTAAATACGCAAAAACACTACATATAGAGCAAACTTAATGTTCGCGATTTCACTGCCTTAGCGCCCCTAAACTCTCAGAGGCGAGAAACGCCTGCTTGAATAAATGCCGGATCACCCCTCCGGCGGACGACGACTTTTGTTGTCGTGTCCATGAAGGGGAAAATACACAGCGGGTTGGTGGCTCGCAACGGCGCAACGCCAAGATTCGCCCGCGCCCCGGCGCCGCACCCCCTGGCTCCCACCCCATACCCCCCTCCAGCCCGTCCGAATCCCTTACGACTCAAAGGGTTCAGATGGCGGCGGCGGGGCCGGAGAAAAGATCCGAAGCAGGCGAAAAATATTCGACCCGCGGCCCTTGACTCGACTGGAATCCCGCCGAGTCGATGACGGCCATGCCGACCGCCCGATAAGCCTTTGATTTTGCTCACTAAATGATGCGAAGCAGTCTGGCTTGCCGCGCTTCCGCAATGGCTATAACGGCATTTCTGAGGCAGGGCAGACACTTACCCGCATAACAAAAAAGCCCGGCCGAAGCCGAGCTTTTGTCAATCCCCAGAAGTCTGCAGATCAGGCAGAAATCGCCTTCACGCGCGCTGCGAGGCGCGAAACCTTGCGGGAAGCGGTGTTCTTGTGCAGCACGCCCTTCTGGGCAGCGCGCATCAGTTCCGGCTGGGCGTTCTTGAGCGCCTCGGCGGCAGCGGCGGCGTTGCCGGACGCGATCGCCTCTTCAACCTTGCGCACATGCGTGCGCATGCGGCTGCGGCGATTGCGGTTGACCTCGGCACGGCGAGCAATCTTGCGGGTCGCCTTCTTGGCGGACGGCGTATTGGCCATGAGGGGCCTTCCTGAAAAAGCGGTTCGTTGGACTTTCCGTGCCACGAACCCAGAGGAGTTCAGGCTAAACGGAAGAGGCAGCTTCGCGGCCGCCCCGGGTTCATGGGCGGCTTATAATCATCTGCCCGCGCGCCGTCAATCGGGAAGCGCAGGATTCAGCGGTTGCGGAACGCCGCGGGGCGCTTGTCGAGGAACGCCGCCATTCCCTCGCGCGCGTCCTCGGTCGCGAACAGCGAATGGAACAGCCGCCGCTCGGTGCGGACGCCCTCGGCAAGCGGGCCTTCGAAGGCGCGGTTGACAGCCTCCTTGGCCATCAGCACGGACGGCCGCGACAGGCCGGCGATCTTCTGCGCGGCGGCGATCGCCTGGTCGACCAGTTCCGCCGCCGGCACGACACGCGACACCAGGCCGATCCGCTCGGCCTCGGCCGCGTCGATCATTCTGCCGGTCAGCACCATGTCCATGGTCTTGGCCTTGCCGACCGAACGGGCGAGACGCTGGGTGCCGCCGGCGCCGGGCATCAGGCCGAGCGTGATCTCCGGCTGGCCGAACTTCGCGTTGTCAGCCGCGATGACAAGATCGCACATGAGCGCCAGTTCGCAGCCGCCGCCCAGCGCGAAGCCCGCAACCGCCGCCACGACCGGCTTGCGGACGGCCGCGAGGCGTTCCCAGCGGGCGACGAAATCATCCAGGAAGACGTCGACATAGCCGAGCGCCTGCATCTCCTTGATATCGGCGCCGGCGGCGAAGGCTTTTTCCGAGCCGGTCAATACGATGGCGCCGATGCCATCATCCGCCTCGAACGCGTCGAGCGCCGCGTTCAGGTCGGCGATCAGCTGACGGCTCAGCGCATTCAGCGCCTTCGGCCGGTTCAGCCGGATCAGGCCGACGCCGGCGTGGGTCTCGACCAGCACGGTCTCGTAGGTCGCGTCTTCGGACGGCGTGATCTTCGACGACATGGCGCGCTCCCGCATTCGGCTCGCCGCCCTCCCGCCAAGGGGCAAATCAGCAGGGCGACCGTGCCGCAGGCCTAACGGACCCAGGCCCGGCATTCAAGCGGCCCGCCGTGCGCCGCCGCCGTTCCGGCTTATTTCTGGCAGACAGGGCAATAGAAGGTGGAGCGGCCGGACTGCACCTTGCGGGCGATCACGCCGGAACAACCAGGCGTCGGGCAGGGTTCGCCTTCGCGGTCATAGACGCGGAACGAATGCTGGAAATAGCCGAGTTCGCCATTGGCCTGGCGATGATCGCGCAGCGACGAGCCGCCGGCGGCGATGGCGGCGGCCAGGACCTCGCGGATCGAAGTCGCGAGCCGCTCCGCCGATTTGGCCGTGAGCGACCCGGCGCTCTTCTCCGGCGACAGGCCGGACATATGCAGCGCCTCGCAGACATAGATATTGCCGAGGCCGGCGATCAGCCGCTGGTCGAGCAGTGCCGCCTTCAGCGGCGTCTTCTTGCCCTGGAACAAAGCGTGCAGCGCCTTGCCATCGAAGGCATTGCCGACCGGCTCGATGCCGAGGCCGACGAGATGACGGGCCGCCTCGATCTTCGCGCGGGCCACCAGATCCATGAAGCCGAAGCGGCGCGGGTCATTATAGATGACGCGCTTGCCGTTCGAGAGATGGAACACGACGTGGTCGTGCGCGGCGGCCTTTCCGCGCGGATGATGGAATTCGCCCGGCGTCTCGGGATCGTCGCCCGGCCCGTCCTCGATCCGGAACGAGCCCGACATGCCGAGATGCATGATCAGCACCGCGCCATCGTCGAGATTGGCGAGCAGGTATTTCGCGCGCCGGCCGAGCCCCTCGATCCGCCGTCCGGTCAGCCTTTCGGCGAAGCGTTCGGGAAAGGGAAAGCGCAGGTCGGGCCGGCGCTGCTCCAGCCGTTCGATCACGGCGCCCTCCATGGCGGGGGCGAGGCCCTGGCGGACGGTTTCTACCTCGGGAAGTTCTGGCATTTAGGCTGCGTCAACTCTGCGGGTATGGGGGCCGTGGCGCGCTGGATGCGCTTCAGGTATCAAGGACTTCAATTTTCCCAGATCGGGCGGTGGTCGCCGCATTCGCGGGCTTTCCCGCACCGCGATCGCTGGCTCACATGCGTAATATAAGGAGTGGGACGCCATGGCGACCGAATCTCGCAGCGAGACGCCCGAAAAGGGCCGCGCCTCCTTCGGATTTCGCGATGTCGACGTCGATGCCAAGCAGGGCATGGTCAACGACGTCTTCCACAAGGTGGCCTCGCGCTACGATCTGATGAACGATCTGATGTCGGCCGGCCTGCACCGCATCTGGAAGGATGCGATGGTGTCGTGGCTGACGCCGCCGCGCAACCGGCCGTTCGAGGTGCTTGATGTCGCCGGCGGCACCGGCGACGTCTCGTTCCGCATCGTCGAGCGCTCGCAGAAATCGGCGACCGCGACGGTCTGCGACATCAACGCCTCGATGCTGGAAGTCGGCCGCGAGCGCGCGCAAAAGCGCGGCCTCGCCGACCATGTCAGCTTCGTCGAGGGCAATGCCGAGGAACTCCCCTTCGAGAGCAACCGCTTCGACGCCTATACGATCGCCTTCGGCATCCGCAACGTACCGCGCATCGACCAGGCACTGAAGGAAGCCTACCGGGTTCTGAAGCCCGGCGGCCGCTTCCTCTGCCTCGAATTTTCCGACGTCGACGTGCCCGGCCTCGACAAGGTCTATAATTTCTATTCGTTCAACGTCATTCCGGCGATGGGCAAGGCGGTTGCCGGCGACAGCGAGAGCTATCGCTACCTGGTCGAATCGATCCGCCGCTTCCCGCATCAGGAGCGCTTTGCCGAGATGATCCGCCAGGCCGGCTTCGCCAAGGTCTCCTATCGCAATCTGACGGGCGGCATCGCCGCCATTCACTCGGGCTGGAAAATCTGACGCGATGGCGCTCGGCATAGCCGCCCTTTTCCGCCTCGCCGCGGCCGGTTTCGTTCTGGCGCGCGAAGGCGCGTTCAGCCTCGTCGATATCGATGATCTGCCCTCCGGCGCGCGCCTCGGCGTCCGGCTCGGCCGGCTGGTCGAGCGCCGCTCGGCGCTCGTCGCCGATCGCGGCGAGCGGATCACCGCCGCCCTCAACAGGCTCGGCCCTTCCTATGTGAAGCTCGGCCAGTTCATGGCGACCCGGCCCGACTTCGTCGGCGAGGATGTCGCCGATGCGCTGGGACGACTCCGTGACGAGATCGAGCCCTTCGGCGAGCCGGCGGCGCGTGTGGTCATCGAGAAGAATTTCGGCAAGCCAGTCGAGGCGATCTTCGCCAATTTCTCGCCGCCGATCGCCGCCGCCTCCATCGCCCAGGTGCACAAGGCCGACGTGATCGAGGCCGACGGCACGTTGCGCGCCGTGGCCGTCAAGGTGCTGCGCCCCGGCGTGCGCAGCCGCTTCCGTCGCGATCTCGAGACCTTCTATGCCGGCGCGCATCTGGTCGAGCGGCTCGATCCGGCCATGCAGCGGCTGAAGCCGCTCGCCGTGGTCGACACGCTGGCGCGCTCCGTCTCGATGGAGATGGATTTGCGCCTTGAAGCAGCGGCGCTTTCCGAAATGGCTGAGCGCACCCAGGGCGACCCCGGCTTCCGCGTGCCCAAGGTCGACTGGGCCCGCACGGCGCGCGACGTGCTGACGCTGGAATGGATCGACGGCGTCAAGCTTTCCGATCCCGCCGGCATCGAGGCGGCCGGCCATGACCGCAAGGCGGTCGCGCGACGGCTGATGCAGGCCTTCCTGCGCCACGCCATGCGCGACGGATTCTTCCATGCCGACATGCACCAGGGCAATCTGTTCGTCGATGCGGCCGGCGACGTCGTCGCGGTCGATTTCGGCATCATGGGACGTCTCGGCCAAGCCGAGCGGCGCTTCCTCGCCGAAATCCTCTACGGCTTCATCCGCCGCGACTATCTGCGCATCGCCGAAGTGCACATGGAGGCTGGCTACGTGCCAGCCCGCCACGCGCCGGAAGATTTCGCCCAGGCGCTGCGCGCGATTGGCGAGCCGATCCACGGCCAGCCGGCCAGCGACATCTCGATGGCCAAGCTGCTGACGCTGCTGTTCGAGGTCACCGAACTGTTCGACATGCAGACGCGGCCGGAACTCCTGATGCTTCAGAAGACCATGGTCGTCGTCGAGGGCGTCGCCCGCTCGCTCGACCCCACCTTCGACATGTGGGCCGCTTCCGAGCCGGTGGTGCGCGAATGGATCGAGCGCAATCTCGGGCCGCTCGGCAAGCTTGAACAAGCCGGCACCGGCATCGCCGATCTCGGCCGCGCCGTCACCAGCCTGCCGACCATGCTGCAGCATGGCGCCCGGATTGCCGCGCAATTGAGCGACGCGACCCGCGACGGCATCACCCTTTCGCCGGAAACCGTCGAGGCGATCGGCCGGGCCGAGGGCCGGGGCAATCGCTGGCTGACCATCGGCGTCTGGGTGGCGGTTGTGCTGCTCGCCTGGAATATGTTCACGTAGCTCTGGCCTTCGCGCACCGCGCGGAGACGACAGCGGGGAAGCATCATGGCGCATTCGGACGCGACGCTTCGGGACAAGCGGATCCTGCTCGTCATCGCCGGCGGCATCGCCGCCTATAAGAGCCTCGACCTGATCCGCCGCCTCAAGGAGCGCGGCGCCACGGTGCGTGTGGTGATGACACGCGGCGCGCAGGAATTCATCACCCCGCTCGCGGCCGGCGCGCTCGCCGGCGGCACCGTCTATACCGAGCTGTTCGACCGGGAATCCGAGCAGGATGTCGGCCATATAAGGCTGGCCCGCGAGGCCGACCTGATCGTCGTCGCCCCCGCCACCGCCGACCTGATGGCGAAGATGGCAGGCGGCCACGCCGACGACCTCGCCAGCGCGATCCTGCTCGCGACCAAGCGTCCCGTACTGGTCGCCCCGGCGATGAACCCGGCCATGTGGGCGCATCCGGCAACCCAGCGCAACATCGCAACCCTGATCGCCGACGGCATCCGGCTCGCCGGCCCCGAGCGCGGCGAGATGGCCGAGAGCGGTGAGGCCGGGACCGGGCGGATGTCCGAGCCGCTCGCCATCGTCGCCGCCGTCGAGGGACTTCTGGCGGGAGGCAAAGCTGCCGCATCCGAAAACCTCGCCGACGCCAAGCCCTTGTTGGGAAAGCATGTTCTGGTCACGGCCGGGCCGACGCACGAGCCGATCGATCCCGTCCGCTACATCGCCAATCGCTCTTCCGGCAAGCAGGGCTTTGCCATCGCGGCCGCGGCGGCCGCTGCCGGTGCCCGCGTGACGCTGGTCGCCGGCCCCGTCGGCTTGGCGGATCCCGAGGGCGTCTCGGTCCGCCGGGTCGAGACGGCGCGCGACATGCTCGCCGCCGTCGAGATCGCGCTTCCCGCCGATATCGCCATCTTCGCGGCTGCGGTCGCCGACTGGCGCCCAGCGCATGAGGCGGGCTCGAAGCTGAAGAAGGATGGCAGCGGCATCGTGCCGCCCCTGCACGTCACCGAGAATCCCGACATCCTCTCGACCATCGCGCACCGCCGGGATGGTCGGCCGGGCCTCGTCGTCGGCTTTGCCGCCGAGACCGACGATGTGCTTGAAAATGCGCGGAAAAAGCTGGGTCGCAAGGGTGCCGACATCATCGTCGCCAACGATGTTTCGCCGGCGAATAACGTCATGGGCGGCGCCGCCAACACCGTGCATCTGGTGACGCCGGAGGGGATCGAAAGCTGGCCGCAGCTGCCGAAGGATGAGGTCGCCCGCCGCCTGGTGCACTGGATCGCCGGCCGCCTGCCGCCGACCGCCTGAACGAGGCCCCATCATCCGCGCCCTCCTGACCCTCCTCCGCTGGATCGGACGTCTGCTTCTCTGGCTGCTGATCGCGCTGACCGCGGCGCTGGTCGGCATGGCGCTCTGGTACCAGCTTCCGCTGCCGCCAATTGCCGTGAAGATCGCCATCGGCGCCTGGGGCCTGTTCGCACTTGGCGTGCTTTTCCTTGATATTACAAGGCGTTCGTGGATCGTTCGCGGCGTCTATGGGCTGGCGCTGATCGCGGCGCTGCTCTGGTGGACGAGCATAAAGCCGAGCTTCGATCACGAATGGGCGCCCGACGTTGCGCACATCGTCACCGGCACCCGCGACGGCGACATCGTCACGCTGACGAACGTCCGCAACTTCGACTGGCAGACCGAGACCCAGTTCACGCCGCGCTGGGAAACGCGATCCTACGACCTGTCGAAAATCGAATCCGTCGACCTGTTCCTGTCCTATTGGGCGGGACCGGCGATTGCCCACACGCTGGTCTCCTTCGGTTTCGAAGACGGACAACATGTTGTTTTCTCGGCGGAAATCCGCAAGGAGAAGGGCGAGAGCTTCTCCTCCATCGGCGGCTTCTTCAAGGAATTCGACCTGGCGCTGATCGCCGCCGACGAGCGCGACATCATCCGCCTCAGAACCAACATCCGGGGAGAGGACGTCTATCTCTACCCCGTGCACATGCCGAAAGCCGGGATGCGGGAACTGTTCCTGTCCTATCTCGATACCGGCAATCACCTGGCCGAGGTGCCGACCTTCTACAATACGGTCACCACCAACTGCACGACGGTGGTTTTCCGGCTCCTGCGCGCGCTCGACCCGGCGCTGCCCTTCGATTACCGCATCCTGCTGTCCGGCTATCTGCCGAGCTATATCTATCAGAATCAAGGCTTTAAGTCGGGCCTGTCCGAGGCCGAGTTCCGCCGCCGCGCCGCCATCAGCGCGCTCGGCATCGCCGCCGGAGACAGCGAAAACTTCTCCCAAGCCATTCGGGTTAACAGCCTCCCCTCCCGTTAACCCCTCGTTAGCCTTCCGTTACCGTTGAGGACCTTGCCGTGCCGCACCAGCCGACCATCGAACTGAAGGTGCTCGATCCGCGCCTCGAGGCCTGGGGCATGCCCGCCTATCAGAGCGACATGGCGGCGGCGATCGACCTGCGCGCCGCGATCGACGCCCCCCTCTCGATCGAGCCCGGCTCGCCGGCCGTGCTGATCCCCAGCGGCCTGTCGCTGTTCATCCGCGATCCGTTCGTCGCCGCGATGATCCTGCCCCGCTCCGGCCTCGGCCATAAGACGGGCCTGGTGCTCGGCAATTCCACCGGGCTGATCGACGCCGACTATCTCGGCCCGATCCTGGTCAGCGTCTGGAACCGCAACGCGTCCGGCACACCGCCGATCACAATCCAGCCGGGCGACCGCATCGCCCAGATGATGTTCGTGCCGGTGGTGCGGCCGCGCTTCGAGGTGGTCAGCGAGTTCTCGGCCGAAACGACACGCGGCGCCGGCGGCTTCGGCTCGACCGGCGGGCAATAGCGAGGCTCGACCCGGCCGGCCGGCTGGACTAGGATTTCGCCCGCAAGAGCAACGGGTTGAGGAGACGACCAATGGCGGATGACAAGAAGCGCGGGCGCGGCAAGATCTATGCGTCGATCACCGACACGGTCGGCGACACGCCGATCGTCCGGCTCGACCGCCTCGCCAAGCAGAAAGGCGTGCAGGCCAATCTTCTGGCCAAGCTCGAATTCTTCAATCCGATCGCTTCCGTCAAGGACCGCATCGGCGTCGCCATGGTCGATGCGATGGAAGCCGCCGGCACGATCACCCCCGGCAAGACCACGCTGATCGAGCCGACCTCGGGCAATACCGGCATCGCGCTTGCCTTCGTCGCGGCGGCGCGCGGCTACCGGCTGATCCTCGTCATGCCGGAGACGATGTCGATCGAGCGGCGCAAGATGCTGAAGCTGCTCGGCGCCGAACTGGTCCTGACCGAGGGGCCGAAGGGCATGAAGGGCGCGATCGCCCGCGCCGAGGAACTGAAGGCGGAGATCGGCGACGCCGTCATCCCGCAGCAGTTCCAGAACCCGGCCAATCCGCAGATCCACCGCGAAACCACGGCGGAAGAGATTTGGAACGATACCGATGGCGGCATCGACATCCTGATCTCGGGCATCGGCACTGGCGGCACCATCACCGGCGTCGGCCAGGCGCTGAAGCCGCGCAAGCCGTCGCTCAAGGTGATCGCGGTCGAACCGGTCGAGAGCCCCGTGCTCTCCGGCGGCGCGCCCGGCCCGCACAAGATCCAGGGCATCGGCGCCGGCTTCATCCCCGGCGTGCTCGACACGACGATCTATGACGAGATCGTGCAGATCGCCAGCGCCGAGGCGCTGGAGACGGCGCGCGAAGTGGCGCGGGTCGAGGGCATCCCGGTCGGCATTTCTTCCGGCGCCGCGGTGGCCGCAGCCCTGAAGGTCGGCGCGCGTCCGGAAAATGCCGGCAAGAACATCGTCATCATCATCCCCTCCTTCGCCGAGCGCTATCTGTCGACCGCTCTGTTCGAAGGTCTGGAATAGGGCCCCGGCCTGCCGCTCTCGCCGCACGCGGCGGACGGGCAGGGCTGGATTTGCCCCTTCTGGCTTAGGGTTGAGGGTTTCCCCTCAGCCTGCAAGCAAGCCCCTCACCCAACCCTCTCCCGCACGCGGGCGAGGGCCTAGGACTGCGCGTTTGGATCGGGCGTGCAGTCTGAACGGAGATCGGTGCGGAAGGGGCGAGGCTCGACCTGTCCCCTCTCCCGTTCACGGGAGAGGGTTGGGGTGAGGGTCTTTCCCTCAGATCCTGCGCCAAACGCCTCATCTTTCTCATGGCAGAAAGCAAAACGGCGCCGTATCCAACTCCGGCGCGTCCCCGCGAAGTCGGGATCCATGCAGCTTCCCAAAGCAGTCGGCTGAATGGATCCCGGTCAAGCCCGGGATGACGGCGAGTGTGGGTGCCCAGGTCATTGCGAGGCGGAATCCTCACCTCTCCCGGAGGGAGAGGTCGACGGCCGGAGGCCGGCGGGTGAGGGGTTGAGGCCTCACCGGAGAGATCGCATCCCCTCACCCGGAGCTTCGCTCCGACCTCTCCCCATGGGAGAGGTGAAGCAAGGTCCCTCGCCATCAGCGCCATAAAAAAGGCCGGCGCGAAGGCCGGCCTCTCTGTTTTGGCGAAACAGAAAAGTCTCAGACCCAGCCGCCGTCGACGACGTAGCTCTGGTTGGTGCAGCCCGAGGCCTCGTCGGAGGCGAAGAACAGCACCGGCTTGGCGATGTCGTCCGGGTAAAGCTTGCGCTTCAGGCACTGCTTGTTCATCAGGTCGGCTTCGGCTTCCGGTGTCAGCCAGAGGTCGATCTGGCGCTGGGTCATGATCCAGCCGGGGACGACGCAGCAGACGCGGATGTTGAACGGGCCGAGATCACGCGCCAGGCCGCGGGTCAGGCCCTGCACGGCCGACTTCGCCGAGGTGTAGGCCGGCATGCCGCCTTGGCCGATCATCCAGGAGGTCGAGCCCATGTTGATGATGGCGCCGCCGCCGGCTGCCTTCATGTCCTCGGCCACGGCCTGGGCCGCGAAGAACTGGTGGCGGATGTTGACCTGGTAGCGCTCGTCCCAATATTCGGGCGTCACGTCTTCCAGCTTGTGCCGCTGGTCGTGCGCGGCGTTGTTGACCAGGATGGTGACCGGGCCGAGCTTCTGGCGCACATTCTCGATCGACTGGCGCAACGCCGCGATGTCGCGCAGGTCGCACTTCTCGAAATGCACGGTGCCGGTGGCGGAAAGCTCCTTCACCAGCGCCTCGGAGGCTTCGGCGTTGATATCGAGGAAGCCGACTTTCGAGCCTTGCGCGACGAAGTGGCGAACGATGGCTTCGCCGATTCCGCTGCCGCCGCCGGTGATGAGCACGGTCCGGCCCTTGAGGCTCGGATAAATGGCGCCGCTGGTCATGAGGTTTTCCGTCCCTGAAACGATCCGTCTTCGCCGGCTCTGCCGGCCCGCGCCTGTTTTAGGCCAAACCGGATAGGAGAGGAATCGAAATTTGAGGGGCGCACGTCAGAATGCGGCGCCCCTGCCCCGGTGGCCGCTCGGATCACAGCAGCGCGGCGCCCGGTGCGGCCTTGACCGGGACTTTCAGATACCGCACGCCATTGCTTTCGGCGGCGGGCATCCGGCCTGCGCGGATGTTGACCTGGATCGAGGGCAACAGCAGCGTCGGCGCCGACAGGGTCGCGTCGCGGCTCTCGCGCATGGCGACGAACTTTTCCTCGCTGGTCCCGGCGCCGACATGCACATTGCCGTCGCGCTGCGCCTGCACCGTGGTCTCCCAGGCATAGTGATCGCGGCCCGGCGCCTTGTAATCATGGCACATGAACAGCCGCGTCTCGCCCGGCAGATCCAGCAGGCGCTGGATCGACCGATACAGCGTGCGGGCGTCGCCGCCGGGAAAATCGGCCCGCGCCGTCCCATAATCCGGCATGAACAGCGTGTCGCCGACAAAGGCGGCATCGGCGATGCGATAGACGACATCCGCCGGCGTATGGCCGGGCGTATGCAGCACCGAGGCCTCGAGGTCGCCAATCCGGAAGCGCTCGCCATCCCTGAACAGATGATCGAAATCGCTGCCATCCGTCTTCAGGTCGGTCGCGTTGAAGACCGGCCGAAAGATGCGCTGCACGTCCTTGATGTGCTCGCCAATGCCGATCGTGGCGCCGGTCTCGGCCTTGATATAGGGCGCGCCCGAGAGATGGTCGGCATGGGCATGCGTCTCCAGCACCCAGACGATATCCCAATCCGCCTCGCGCGCGGCGGCGAGGATGGCGCGCACGGAGCGCAGATCGACCGTTCCGGAGCGCGGATCATAGTCCAGCACCGGATCGATGACGGCGGCCTTCCGGGTCGCCGGGTCGGCGACGAGATAGCTGATCGTGTGGGTCGGTTCATCGAAGAAGGCCCGGATGACGGGCGCGCTGTGGGACGACGACATGATGGTCTCCTTTATCGCTTATGGCTTGACATATATATTAGCGATGCCTAATTTAGCAATACCTAATATACAGGAAGATTTTCATGCCGCACGACCTCGCCCCCCCGGATCTCGCCGCCTTCGAAGCCAATGCGATGGAAGTCGCCGATCTGCTGCGGGCGCTGGGCAATGAGCGGCGGCTGATGGTGCTCTGCAAGCTCGTCGAGCATGGCGAGATGACCGTCGGCGCACTCGCGGAGACGGTTGGCCTCAGCCAGTCGGCGCTGTCGCAGCACCTCGCCAAGATGCGCGAGAGCGGCATCGTCACCTCCCGGCGCGACAGCCAGACCATCTGGTACCGCCTCGACGACCCCCGCATCGGCGAACTGATCGCCGTGCTGCACCGGCTCTATTGCCGGACCGAAACCACACCCCAGACCTGACACGAAGGAAAGACCCATGACCTTGAAGGCAATCCCGGCAGACCGGGCGAAGGAACTCGTCGAAGGCGGCGCGCTGCTGGTCGACATCCGCGAGGCGGACGAATTCCGCCGCGAACACATTGCCGGCGCCAGGCCCCGGCCGCTCTCGACGCTGCAGACGCTGGACGTGGAACCCGGTCGTCCCATCATCTTCACCTGCCGCTCCGGGGCGCGCACGACGGCGCATGCCGACCGGCTGGCCGCCGCCGCGCCAAGCGAGGCCTTTCGGCTCGAAGGCGGGCTCGACAGCTGGAAGAAGGCCGGCCATCCGGTCGTCGCCGACCGGCGCCAGCCGATCGAGATGATGCGCCAGGTGCAGATCGTGGCCGGCAGCCTGGTCGTGATCGGCGCGCTGCTCGGCGCCCTGGTGCATCCGGCCTTCTTCTGGCTTTCCGGCTTCGTCGGCGCCGGGCTGGTGTTCGCCGGCGTCTCCGGCACCTGCGCCATGGCGCGGATCCTGCGGCTCGCGCCGTGGAACCGCACGCCTTCGGCGATGGCGGGCTGAGTCTAGAGAGATGATCATGCCCAGCCTCTTCACAGACCTGCTCGGCGCCTTCTTCGGCTCGATCGTCGGCTTCGTGCTGGCGCTGGTCGGGGGAGGCGGATCGATCCTCGCCGTTCCGTTCCTCGTCTATGGCGTCGGCGTCGCGTCGCCGCATGTCGCGATCGGCACGGCCACGGTGGCGGTAGCGGCCAGCGCCTTCGCCAATCTCATGCCGCATTGGCGGGCGGGCCGGGTGAAGTGGCGCTGCGGCGCGGTGTTCGCGGCGGCCGGCGTGATTGGCGCGCTGGCTGGCGCGGAGCTCGCTAAGTCGGTCGACGGCCACAAGCTGCTGATGCTGTTCGGCGCGCTGATGATCGTCGTCGGCCTGATCATGCTGCGCCGGCGCGGCGCCGCCGGCCAGGAAGGGGTTCGCCTGACGGCGGAAACCGCCCGCCATCTGCTGCCGCGCCTGATTGCGACCGGCCTCGGCGTCGGCGGCCTCTCCGGCTTCTTCGGCATAGGCGGTGGCTTTCTCATCGTCCCCGGCCTGATGCTGGCGACAGGCATGCCGCTGACCTTCGCCATCGGCACGTCGCTGGTCGCCGTCAGCGCCTTTGGCGCGGCGACGGCGTCGAGCTATGCGATCAGCGGACTGGTCGACTGGCCGCTGGCCTTCGTCTTCGTGCTGGGCGGGGTCGCCGGAGGCCTCGTCGGCGCGGCGACGGGCCGGCATCTCTCCAGCCGCAAGTCATGGCTCGGCCCGATCTTCGCCGGCGTGGTGATCTCGGTCGGCAGCTATGTGCTGCTGCGCGGCCTGCTTGCCTGAAAGCGGGCGTGCATCGGAGCGCCCGGCTCGCTAAGGTCCCGCGCCGCCGGCGTCCGGCCGAAGTGGGCCAGGGAGAGACGATTGCTGACCGAACAGACCATCCTCCGCGCGTCGATCGCGATCACCTTTGTCGTCGCGGCGTTCGGCATCAGCTTTGGCCTGCTTTCGGGGTCGTTTTCCATCGCCTTTGACGGCGTCTATGCGCTGGCCGACGCCGCCATGACCACGGTGGCGCTCGGCGTGTCGCACCTGATCGTGCAATCGGCCCAGCGCGACGCGGTTTCGGGAAAACTGCGCAATCGCTTCAGCATGGGCTTCTGGCATCTCGAGCCGATCGTGCTGGGCCTCAACGGCACCATCCTGATCATCGTCGCCATCTATGCGCTGATCAACGCCATCCTCTCGATCCAGGGCGGCGGGCGCGAGCTCGAATTCGGCTATGCCATCATCTATGCCGCGGCGACGCTGGTCGTCTGCATCGTGATGACGGTGGTCGACTGGCGCGCCAACCAAAGGATCCAGTCGGATTTTCTCAAGCTCGACATCCATTCCTGGGTGATGTCGGGCGCGATCAGCGGCGCGCTGCTCATCGCCTTCGCCATCGGCTATGCCGTCGAGGGCACGGCGCATGAATGGATCTCGCCCTATATCGATCCCCTCGCGCTCGCCGTGATCAGCGCCGCCATCATCCCGATCCCGATTGGCACGGTGCGGCAAGCGGTCTCGGAGATGCTGCTGCTGGCGCCGGCCGATCTGAAGGAGCATGTAGACCAGGTGGCGATGGATACGGTCCGGCGGCATGGCTTTCTCGCCTATCGCGCCTATGTCGCCAAGGTGGGCCGCGCCAAGCAGATCGAGATCTATTTCATCGTCGCCAAGAACGAACCG
This sequence comes from Kaistia sp. UC242_56, assembly GCF_044452255.1. NCBI lineage: Bacteria > Pseudomonadati > Pseudomonadota > Alphaproteobacteria > Hyphomicrobiales > Kaistiaceae > Kaistia > Kaistia sp. UC242_56. Next base: position 304,303 of record NZ_JBIOAN010000002.1, on the reverse strand, counting down.
GCGCGGCGGCTGGAGGAATGGGACCGGATCCGCGACGAGATCGGCGAGGCGATCGGCGACGAGAGCTATAATCGCTGGCTCACCATCGCCTTCACCACCGACAGCGAATGGGCCGAATAGGACTTTTTCGCCTTTTCCGTCTCCTCGCTGTCGATTCGCAGCCGGTCCGTTCGTCGGGGGCTTGAGGCGCGGCCGTTTGGCCCGCGCCAGCGCGAAGCAGCGAAAGGGATGAGACCATGCCGCATGACCAGATCGTTCCGCCGGAGACGCTCGTTCCGGCCCGGGAAATGGCGGCCCGCAACACCGCCCGCGTGCCGAACGAGAGCGAGGCCTATCGCCAGGCGCGGCAGGCGCTGCTGGCGGAGGAAATCGAGCTTCGCCGCCATATCGAACGGGTGGCGGCGCAGCGCCGCGCCTTGCCGCCGGGCGCCATCGTCGACAAGGATTACCGCTTCGAGGGCGAGCTGGGGCCGGTCGATTTCGCCGGCCTGTTCGGCGAGCACACCACGCTGGTCGTCTACAACTACATGTATGGGCCGCAACGCAAGCGGCCGTGCCCGATGTGCACGGCGCTGATGAGCGCCTGGGACGGCGAGGCGCGGGATATCGAGCAGCGCGTCGCCTTCGCCATGGTCGCCCGCTCGCCGATCGAGCGGCTCTGGGCGTTCAAGCAGGAGCGCGGCTGGAAGGCGCTGAAGCTCTATTCGGACATGAGCGGCGATTACACGCGGGATTATGCGAGCCCCGAGGACGCCGACATCCCGGCGCTCAACGTGTTCACGCGGCGGGACGGCGTCATCCGCCATTTCTGGCGCGACGAGATGGGCGAGAGCGCCGATCCCGGCCAGGATCCGCGCGGCGCCCCGGACGTGATGCCGCTCTGGACCGTGCTCGACCTGACGCCGGAAGGCCGCGGCACCGACTGGTATCCGGAGCTGGAATACCGCTAGAGCCCAAGCCTCGCTCGCCCCCGATCAAAGGAGCTTCCGATGCAGTTTGCCTGCCTGGTCTATATCGACGGCGACGCGATGGCAGCGTTGTCGAAGGAAGAGCAAGCCCGGCTCACCGACGCGACGATCGAGCAGGATTGGTCCCTGCGCCAGGCGGGGCAGCTGATCCTGGGGCGGCCGCTGCAACCGCCCGAGACCGCCGCCGTGGTGCGCGTCCGCGCGGGGCAGGCCAGCGTCACCGACGGCCCTTTCACCGAGGCCAAGGAGATGCTCGGCGGCTTCCTGATCATCGAGGCAGAAGACCGGGACGCGGCGATCGCGATCGCCAGGGCCTCGCCGATGGCGCGGATGGGCAGCATCGAGGTCCGGCCGATCCTCGACCACACCCACAGCGTGACGGGCGAAGCAAGGCCGCCGGCGCTGACGCCGGCCCGCAAAGAAGAGTTCAGCCCTCGACCCGCTCATACACGGTAGCTGTCGCTTCCGGGCGGGGGCCGAGGCGGTAGGCGGCGCGCAGCAGCGCCGAGGCGCGGTCGGCGTCGGCCTCCGATTTCGCATGCACCCGGCCGAGCGGCGTCTTCGCGTCCATCGGCGCGCCGATGCCGGCGAGGCCGGAAAAGCCGACGGAGAGGTCGATCGGGTCGCTCGCCATGCGGCGGCCACCACCGAGCTCGATCACGGCGACGCCGACGGCGCGGGTGTCGATGCCGGCGACATGGCCGTCATCCCCGGCCAGCACGTCGCGGACGATCTCGGCGCCGGGCAGGTAGTCGTCGACGCGCTCGACGAAATCGGCGGGGCCGCCCAGCCCCGCCACCATGCGTCCGAATATCTCCGCCGCGCGGCCGGAGGCGAGCGCCGTCTCGATGCGCTCGCGCGCGGCGGAGACGCCATCGGCGCGGCCGGCGGTGATCAGCATCTCGGCGCCGAGCGCCACGGTGATCTCGTGCAGCCGCGCGTCACGGGCCGCCCCCGTCAGGTAGTGCACCGCGTTGCGCATCTCGAGCGCGTTGCCGGCGGCCGATGCCAGGGGCTCGTTCATGTCGGTGATCAGCGCGGTGGTGGGGACTCCGGCGCCGTTCGCCACCTCGACCAGGCTTGTCGCCAGCGCGCGGGCATCGGCATGGCTCGCCATGAAGGCGCCGGTGCCGGTCTTGACGTCGAGCACGAGCCCCTGCAGCCCCGCGGCGAGCTTCTTCGACAGGATCGAGGCGGTGATCAGCGGGATGGATTCGACCGTCGCGGTGACGTCGCGGATGGCGTAGAGGCGCTTGTCGGCCGGCGCGAGATCGGCCGTCTGGCCGATCACGGCGGTGCCACAGTCCTTCACCACCTGGCGGAACAGGGCGAGGTCGGGCTGGCTCTGGTAGCCGGGGATGGAATCAAATTTGTCGAGCGTGCCGCCGGTATGGCCGAGGCCACGGCCGGAGATCATCGGCACATAGGCGCCGCAGGCCGCGACCATCGGGGCCAGCATCAGCGAGACATTGTCGCCGACGCCGCCGGTCGAGTGCTTGTCGACCACGGGGCCGTCGAGATGCGACCAGTCGAGCACCGAACCGGAATCGCGCATGGCGAGCGTCAGCGCCACCGCCTCGTCGCGCGTCATGCCGCGGAAGAAGATCGCCATGGCGAAGGCAGCGACCTGGCCTTCGGAGACGGCGCCGGAAGTCAGGCCCTCAACCATGAAGCGGATCGCCTCGGGGGCGAGCGCCTCGCCCTCGCGCTTGGCGCGGATGATTTCCTGCGGCAGCATTTCTTTGGCACGCCTCCCATGCGTCTTGTCCGAGTTCGGCCCGGCTTCTTCCAACCGGATCGCACTATACCGCACCTCTCCCGGAAGGAGAGACTCGCGGATCCCACCTCAACATGCTGAGGAGGCCCGGAGGGCCGTCTCGAAGCACGCAGAGCGGCGTCGGGTGTTAGATTTGCCCCCGGATCCTGCGTCCTTCGAGGCTTCGCTGCGCGAAGCGCCTCAGGATGTTGGAGATCGAGGCCTGCCCAACACGGATTTTTGGATCGCGGACGTCTCCGTTGGAGGTGAAGGTTAGCGCCCCGACCCTAGTCCTCCAGATCCCGCAGGAATCGGCGGAGGATCTTTTCGAGCTTCTTCGCACCGAGGGGCGCCATTTCCTTGGTCTCCTCATGCGACAGCTCGCCCGCCGCCATGCCGGCGCCGAGATTGGTGATGTTGGAGATGGCGGCGACCTTCAGCCCGAAGAACCGCGCCAGAATGGTTTCCGGCACGGTCGACATGCCCACCGCATCGGCGCCGAGGATGCGCGCCATGCGGATTTCGGCCGGCGTCTCGAAGGACGGGCCGGAGAACCACATATAGACGCCGCTTTCGAGATCGACGCCCTCGCGCTTGGCGGCGCGCTCCAGGCTGGCGCGCCAGACCAGGTCATAGGCGACCGAAAGCCCGACGAAGCGCGCATCGGTCTCCTCGCCGATCAGCGGATTGGCGCCCGAGAGATTGATGTGGTCTTCCAGCATCATCAGCGAGCCGGGCCCCATTTCGGGGCGGAGCGAGCCGGCGGCGTTGGTGAGGACGACGCCCTCGCAGCCCATCTCCTTCAGCAGGCCGATGGCGTTGCGCATCACCGAGGCGTCGCCGGATTCGTAGAAATGCGAGCGGCCGGAGAAGACGAGGACCTCGACGCCCTCCAGCCGGCCCGCCACCAGCGCCCCGGCATGGGCCGAGACCTTCGACACCGGCATGCCCGGCAGCTCGGCATAAGGGATGCGGACGGCGTCGGTGACGGCGTCGGCCAGCGGACCGAGGCCGGAGCCGAGCACGAGGCCGATGCGATAGGGCGCGTCGCGCCGGTCGCGCAGCACGGCGGCCGCGGCGCGGCCGTCGTCCCGAAGCGCCGACATCAGAACCGCTCGTCCATGGAGAAGCCGGCTGGCAGCAGCTGCGCCATGGTGAAATCCTGGCCCTCGCCGGTCGGATCCGAGCAATGGATCAGCGTGGCCGGGTGCGAGAATTCCTTCAGCCGCTGGCGGCAGCCGCCGCAGGGCGTGCAGACGATGCCGCCATCGACCCGGTCGGCCACGACGACCACGGCGGCGATGCGGCGGCCGTCGCCGGGAATGCCGGCGGCGATCATCTGGCCGATCGCCGAGGTCTCGGCGCACCAGCCTTCGGGATAGGCGGCGTTCTCGACATTGGCGCCGACATAGACCTCGCCATCCTCGGTCAGCACCGCGGCGCCGACCAGGAATTTCGAATAGGGCGCGTGCGCATTGAGGCGGACTTCCTGCGCCCGCTGCAGCAGTTCCGCCTTGAGCTGGTCGTCCATCTTAGCGTTCCTTCACATAGGGCACGCCGCCAGCCTTGGGCGGGATCGCCTTGCCGATGAAGCCGGCAAGCAGGATCACGGTCAGGATGTAGGGCAGTGCCTGGATCAATTGCACCGGAACCTCGCCGATGCCGGGCAGGATGATGCCCTGCAGACGGATCGAGGCGGCGTCGAGGAAGCCGAACAGCAGGCAGGTGAGAAGCACGTTGAGCGGCTTCCACTTGGCGAAGACCAGCGCTGCCAGCGCGATATAGCCCTTGCCGGCCGACATCTCGCGGATGAAGCCGGCGGACTGGGCGATCGACAGATAGGTGCCGGCGAAACCGGCAAGGATGCCGCAGCAGATCAGCGCGCGGTAGCGCAGCCAGGCGACGGAAATGCCGGCTGTATCCACCGCGCCGGGGTTCTCGCCCACCGCGCGGACGCGCAGGCCGAAGCGCGTGCGATAGAGCACCCACCAGGTGAAGGGGACCGCCAGGAAGGCGAGATAGACCAGGATGTTCTGGCCGGAAACCAGCCCCGAATAGAGCGGGCCGAGGATGGGGATCGGCGCGATATCGGCGGCGAAGGGCAGCGTGATCTCGGTGAAGCGCGCCGTGTTCGGCAATTGCGGCGTGCGGCCGCCCTGGCCGAACCAGGCATTGCCGAGCAGGATCGTCAGGCCGGAGGCGATGAAGTTGATCGCCACGCCCGAGATGATCTGGTTGCCGCGCTGGGTGATCGAGGCGAAGCCGTGCAGCAGGCTGAGCAGCACGCCCGTCAGGATACCGGCGAAGAGCCCGAGCCAGGGCGAACCGGTGACGGTGGCGACCGAGGCGGCCGAGAAGGCCGAGAACAGCATCTTGCCTTCCAGGCCGATGTCGAAGATGCCCGACCGCTCGGCATAGAGGCCGGCGAGCGCGGTGAAGATCAGCGGCACGGACAGGCGGACCGTTGCGGCGAGGATCTGGATCAGATCGGCGAAGTCCATGATCGCTCCTCAGGCCGCGCCGGCGGGCGAAGCCGCGACGGATTTGGGTTTCGGGGCGAACAACACGATCAGCGCCGGACGGAACATGTGCTCGAGCGCGCCCGCGAACAGGATGACCAGGCCCTGGATCAGGATGATCACCTCGCGCGAGATGTTGGGCATGTCGAAGGCGAGCGCCGCGCCGCCCTGATAGAGCACGCCGAACAGGATCGAGGCGATGATGATGCCGACCGGATGGGAGCGGCCCATCAGCGCCACCGCGATGCCGACAAAGCCGGCGCCGGCGGGGAAATCGATCTGCAGCTTGCCGGCGTCGCCCATCACCGGGTTCAGCGCCATCATGCCGGAGAGGCCACCCGAGATCAGCATGGTGATGACGACGGTCTTCACATAGGGAATGCCGGCATAGACGGCCGCCGTCGCATTGGTCCCCATGGTGCGGATCTCGTAGCCGAAGCGGGTGCGCCAGATCAGCAGCCACACTGCCACCGCCGCGACCAGCGCGATCAGGAACGAGACGTTGAAGGGCGCGGCGCCGATATCGAGGCCGAAGACCTGCATCAGCCAGCCGAGCTTCGGCAGCTGGCCGCCTTCCTCGAACAGGCGGGTCTGCGGCGACATGTTGCCGGGCTGCTTGATGACGTTGACCAGCAGATAGACCATCAGCGCGGCGGCGATGAAGTTGAACATGATCGTCGTGATGACGATGTGGCTGCCGCGCTTGGCCTGTAGCCAGGCGGGGATGAACGCCCAGGCGGCGCCGAAGGCGAAGGCCGCCGCCGTGGCGAACACGGCCGTGACGTACCAGGGCATGTAGCGGTCGAGCGTCAGCGCCGCGAAGGCGACGCCGAGACCGCCCAGATAGACCTGGCCCTCGCCGCCGATGTTGAACAGGCCGCCATGAAAGGCGACCGCGACCGCGAGGCCGGTGAAGATGAAATTGGTGGCGTAGTAGAGCGTGAAGGCGATGCCCTCGCCATCGCCGAGCGCGCCCTGGACGAGGTATTTCACCGCCTCGATCGGGTTCTCGCCGATGAACAGCACGACGAGGCCGGAAAGCGCGAAGGCCACGGCGACGTTGATCAGCGGCAGCAGGCCGAAATTGACCCAGCGCGGCAGGGTTCCGAGTGGGACGCTCATGGGTGTGCTTCCGGGTGGCTGTGGGAACCGCGGTTCAACGCGTTGGCAAGGCTGGCGGGATGGCGGCTTTTGGCCCCTCCCCGAAAACGCCACGGCGTTTTCGACCCTCCCTCAAGGGGAGGGTTCAAGCGGAGCTCGCTGCCGCGAAAAGATCCTTGCTGAACCTCCCCCTTGAGGGGAGGTCGAAGGTGCCGAGCGAAGCGAAAGCAGCTTCGGGAGGGGGGGACCGCATCAGCGCTTGCTTGGGCGTCGATCGTCATTCCGCCGCCTCCCGGCCGATGCCGGCCATCATCAGGCCGATCTCCTGCTCGTCGGCATGGGAATCCGGCTCGCCGACGATGGTGCCGGCGAACATCACCAGGATGCGGTCCGACAGCGAGCGGATCTCGTCCAGCTCGACCGAGACCAGCAGGATCGCCTTGCCCTGGTCGCGCAGCGCGACCAGGCGCTTGTGGATGAACTCGATGGCGCCGATATCGACGCCGCGCGTCGGCTGGCCGACCAGCAGGCAGGCCGGATCCCGCTCGATCTCGCGCGCCAGAACGATCTTCTGCTGGTTGCCGCCGGAGAAATTCGCCGTCTTCAGACGCGGATCGGCCGGGCGGATGTCGTATTTCTCGATCTTCTCCACCGCGTCCTTGCGGATCGCGTCGATGTTGAGGAACGGGCCCTTCAGATATTTCGGATCGTCCTGGTAGCCGAGGATCGAATTCTCGTTTTCCTCGAAGGAGAGCACCAGGCCCATGTGGTGCCGGTCCTCCGGCACATGGGCGAGGCCCTTCTTGCGCAGGAGCGCGGGGTCGATGCGGCCATTCCTGTCGACCGGCTCGCCATTCATGATGATCCGCCCGGACGAGGCCTTGCGGATGCCGGCGATCGCCTCGAGCAGTTCCGACTGGCCGTTGCCAGCGACGCCGGCGATGCCGACGATCTCGCCGGCCCGGACCTCGAAGGAGACGTTGTCGACCATGGTGACGCCGCGGCCGTCCTTGACGGTCAGGTTCTCGACCGAGAGCACGACGGGGCCGGGCTTGGCCTCGCCCTTCTCAACGCGCAGCAGCACGCGGCGGCCAACCATCAGCTCGGCCAGTTCCGGCATAGTGGTCTCGGAGGTCTTGCGGGTGGCAACGATCTCGCCGCGCCGCATGACCGAGACGGTGTCGGTGATCGCCATGATCTCGCGCAGCTTGTGAGTGATCAGGATGACGGTTTTGCCCTGCGCCTTCAGCTGCGCCAGCATCTTGAACAGATGGTCGGCCTCGGCCGGCGTCAGCACGCCGGTCGGCTCGTCGAGGATCAGCACCTCGGCGCCGCGATAGAGCGCCTTGAGGATCTCGACCCGCTGCTGCTTGCCGACGGGGAGTTCCTCGATGATCGCGTCCGGGTCGACGTCGAGCCCGTATTCGCGCTCGATCTGCTGCAGCGCCAGGCGAACGGCGGTCTCGCCGCCCTTCAGCAGCGCGCCGCCCTCGACGCCGAGCATGACGTTTTCGAGGACGGAGAAATTCTCGACCAGCATGAAGTGCTGGTGGACCATGCCGATGCCGGCCTGGATCGCCGTCTGGCTGTCGGTGATGCGGATCTCCTTGCCGTCGACCAGGATCTGGCCGCTGTCGGCATGATAAAATCCGTACAGGATCGACATCAGCGTCGACTTGCCGGCGCCGTTCTCGCCGATGATGCCATGGATCGAGCCCTTGGCGACGGCGAGGTGGATGTTCTTATTGGCGTGGACCGGCCCGAAGCGCTTGTCGATGCCGACAAGCTCGATGGCGGGCGTGGAATCCAAGGTCGAAGCTGTCATTCAGGGGCCCCGAAACGGCTGCACCTTCGCAAGGAAGGTGGCCGGACTGTTCATCGCCATGACCGGGAAAGGGGCCGGACCTCCGAACCCGTCACGAAGCGCTCGCTCCGCCGGGATGCCCCTCGCCGGCGCCGCCGGCCGCATCGGATCCGTCGCGACGCCGAGAAAATCCGGCATCGCGACGGGTTTCAGAAACGGACCGCGATCAGCTCGGGCACTTCTCGTCGGTCATGTAGTCATGAACCTTGACGGTGCCGGAGATGATGTCGGCCTTGGCCTTTTCGACGGCAGCCTTCATCTCGTCGGTGACGAGCGGCTTGTTGTTGTCGTCGAGCGCCCAGTCCACGCCGCCTTCCTTGAGGCCGAGCGCCTGGGTGCCGGCGGTGAACTTGCCGTCCTTGACGTCGGAATAGGCGTTGTGCACGGCGACGTCGACGCGCTTGACCATCGAGGTCAGGATCTTGCCGGGGTGCAGGTGGTTCTGGTTGGAATCGACGCCGATGCCGAGCTTGCCGGCGTCGACGGCGGTCTGCAGCACGCCGAGGCCGGTGGCGCCGGCTGCCGCGTAGATCACGTCCGCGCCCTGGTCGATCTGCGACTTGGCGAGCTCACCGCCGCGAACCGGATCGTTCCAGGCAGCGCCCGTCGTGCCGGTCATGTTCTGGAAGACGTCCGTCGCGCCGGCCGCCTTGGCGCCCTGGACGTAGCCGCAACCGAACTTGCGGATCAGCGGGATGTCCATGCCGCCGACGAAGCCGACCTTCTTGGTTTCCGACTTCAGGCCGGCGAGCACGCCGACGAGATAGGAGCCCTCGTCCTCGGCGAAGACGACCGAACGGACGTTCGGAGCCTCGACGACGGAATCGACCAGCACGAACTGCGTATCGGGGAATTCCTTCGCGACCTTGGCGACCGCATCGGTCCAGGCAAAGGAGAGCGCGACGACGGGGTTGAACCCGCGCTTGGCGAAATTGCGGATTGCCTGTTCGCCCTGCGTGTCGTTCTGCGGCTCGAAATCCTTGTAGTCGATGCCGGTCTCGGACTTGAACTTCTCCGAGCCGTTGAAGCCGGCCTCGTTGAAGGATTTGTCGAACTTGCCGCCGGTGCCATAGACGATGGCCGGCTTGACGTCGGCAGCCCAGGCCGAACCCGTGGCCATAAGCGCCACGAAGGCTACCCCGATAAACTTGCGGATCATGATGGTGACTCTCTCCTCTTGAAGGCGTCTTCGTCGGGCGTTGATCGCCAGACCGAAAGTTCCCCTGACGTTACCGACGAGCGGCCGTTCTTTTCCATTTTGCATGGAGCCCGGCAAATTTCATGCGCTTTCTTTATTCAGGCCCCCGCGCAACCCTGCCCTTCACAAGCAAGGCGGATCGTGGCTGGCAGATTATGCGGCGACATTTTTTTATACAACTGATCAAAGAAACGCCGGTGCGGGCCTGCCATCAAATTGTCGTCCTGCCTCACTTTCGGCTTTTCCTCGGACCCCGATTTTTCTATCACTGGCAAGCCGGTCCGGGAGACCGCTTGGAGAACTGACAATGACGATCGACCCGGCCCCGATCCGCCCGGCCCTAGCCCTGGTTGCGCATGACCAGAAGAAGGACGCGCTCGTCGCCTTTGCCGTCTCGCACCAGGCCAAGCTTGGGGATTTCGACCTGTTCGCCACCGGCACGACCGGCAGCCGGATCCTCGCCGCCGTGCCGACGCTGCCGGTGACGCGGCTGAAGAGCGGCCCGCTCGGCGGCGACCAGCAGATCGGCGCGCTGATCGCCGAAGGCCGCATCAAGGGCCTGATCTTTTTCGTCGACCCGCTGACGCCGATGCCGCATGACGTAGACGTCAAGGCCCTGATGCGGCTCGCCGCGCTCTACGACATTCCGATGGCTCTGAACCAGGCGACCGCCAATCTCCTGATCGCCCATCCCGACGCCTTCCTGCAGACATCGTGATGCGCTCCGGATCGCCCCGCTTGCCAACGTCCGCTCAGCCAACCCAAGGCACCATGACCACCACCACCCCGCCCCGCGCCTTCGTACCGTTCCCGACGCTGATCGGCGATATCGGCGGCACCAATGCCCGCTTCGCGCTGGTGCCGGACGAGACCGGCCGGGTCATCCGGTTCCCGACCGTGCTGACGGCCGATTTCGCCACCATCGACGACGCGATCGCCGCCGTGCTGCCGAAAGGCGCGGCGCCGCATTCGGCCGTGCTGGCGCTGGCCGGGCCGATCCAGGGCGACCAGGTGCCGCTCACCAATTGCCACTGGGTGGTCGAGCCCAAGCGGATGATCGCGCGCTTCGGTCTGGACGAGGTGATCCTGCTCAACGATTTCGAGGCGCTGTCGCTGTCGCTGCCGGCCCTGGCCGGCGAGGATCTGGTGACGATCGGCAGCGGCACGCCGCTCGCCAATGCCGCGCAAGTGGTGGTCGGCCCCGGCACCGGCCTCGGCGCCGCGGCGCTGATCCATGCCAATGGCGCCTGGCTGCCGGTGCCCGGCGAGGGCGGCCATATCGACCTGGCGCCGGTCAGCGCGCGCGATTTCGAGATCTGGCCGCATATCGAGCGGCCGCACCAGCAGACCGATCCGTTCGCGCGCATCGAGGGCGAGACGCTGCTCTGCGGCAGCGGCCTGCTACGGCTCTACCGTGCGGTCGCCAGCGCCCGGGGCGAGGCGGCGCGCTTCGACAACCCGTCCGAGATCACCGCCGCGGCGATGGATCGCTCCGACGCGGCGGCGGAAGAAGCGCTCGAGCTGTTCTGCGTGCATCTCGGCCGGCTCGCCGGCAATCTGGCGCTGATCTTCATGGCCAATGGCGGCGTGTTCCTGGCCGGCGGCATCGCCGCCAAAATCGCGCCCTTCCTGAAGGAGAGCGGTTTTCGCGCCGCCTTCATCGACAAGGTGCCGCATGGCGCGATGATGGACCGGATGCCGACCTCGGTCGTGGTCCATCCCGAACCGGCGCTGGCCGGCATCACCGCCTATGCCCGCCACCCAGACTTGTTCGGCATCGTCACCGAAGGCCGCCGCTGGCATAAGTGAGGGTAAGCCCTTCCTTCACCTCTCCCTGAGGAAGAGGTCGGAGCCAAGCTCCGAGTGAGGGTTTAGGGAACCCCAGGGGTCAGGCTTTGAAACGTCGAGAGGGCAATCGCGGAGGCCGTAAACCCTCACCCGCCGGCCTTCGGCCGTCGACCTCTCCCTCAGGGAGAGGTGAAGGAGTGCTGACTCCGTTCGCCCGCTGCGGGCTTGAGCCGCGATGTCCAGGCGCCCACGCAAACATTCACAACGCCGCTATCCTCGCGAAAGCGAGGATCCATGCAGCCGAGGCGTCGGCAGCTAGATCTCTGATCTTGCGTCAAAGAACGGGGATGAATGGGTCGCCGCCTGCACGGGGATGACGGCGAGCGGGTGGCCGCGTCCTGCGACCACCCGGCATGGCCGAACGTCAACTCGTGCGTAGCAGGCTGGCGATCTCGATGTCCTCGCCGAGGTCGGGCCAGTGGATCGCCTCGCCGCGGCCGGTCAGGTGCCAGTTCTCGCGCTCGGCGCGGGTGGCGCCGAGAAGGCGCGGAAACCAGTCGATCGGGGTCGCGAGTTCGCGGCCATCGGCGAGGCTGACCAGGAGCGCCTCCTTGGTCACGGCCGCATCGATGGCGACGGGATCAATTTTCATGGTCGTTCCTTTCCGCGACGGCCGGATGATTCGATTTTCCCAGAATGCCCACAGCAGGATGGCAATTCCGAGTCACGATTCCGCCTCAGCTGCCGCGCGGCTTGGCCCGCGCCGTCGCCTGCGCGGCGAGCGGATCGTCGGGCCAGACATGCTTGGGATAGCGGCCGCGCATGTCGGAGCGCACATCCTTCCACGAGCCTCGCCAGAAGCCGGGCAGGTCCCGGGTGATCTGGATCGGCCGATGGCCCGGCGACAGCAGCGTCACCGTCACCGGCACCGCGCCATCGGCCACCGCCGGGTGGCGATCGAGCCCGAATAGTTCCTGGACGCGGATTTCCAGAACCGGGCCATTCTCGTCCGAATAGTCGATCGGCACGCGCGATCCCGAAGGCGCATCGAAATGCGTCGGCGCCAGGCGGTCCATCAGCGCACGCTTGTCCCACGGGACGAGGCTCGCGAGCCCCTCATGCAACAGCCCCGGCGTCACCGCATCGAGCCGACGCTTGCCACTCAGGAACGGCCCGAGCCAGTCCGGCAGGGTTTCAGCCAGCGTCGCATCGGAAACATCCGGCCAGTCGCCGCCAAGCCGCGCATGCAGGAAGGCGATACGGGCACGAAACTGCTCGGCCGATTTTTCCCACGGCAATTCGGCCACGCCGCGCCGGCGGATTTCCGCCAGCAGGGCCGCCTGCACCGCTCCATCCGAGACCTTGGCAATCGCCCGGTCGCCCAGGACCAGACGGCCGAGCCGGCGCACGGCGCGACCGCGCACCGAGCCGGTCTGCGGATCGAAGGCGACGCTCTCCTCGTCGGTGATCAGGCCGGAAAAATGGGCCTCGATCTCGGCCAGCGTGATCGGCGCCGCGGTCAGGATGCGGGCCTTTTCGGCCGCGCCCTGCAGGCTCGCGATGGCGAGATACGGCTCGCGCGACAGGGCGTCGGACGCATCGAGCACGCCGCCCCTGCCATTCGCCATGACGAAAGCGCCGGGCGCGCCGCGCGCCATGGCGATGCGATCGGGGAAGGCGAAGGCCGTGAGCAGCCCCGCTTCCTCCGGCGCTTGTCGGCCGTCGTCCGGCCGTGCCCCGACATCACGGGCCCAGCGGGCGGCGAGGCCGAGTGAATCGCGGGATCTGGGATCGCGGGCTGCAAAGAGCCGGCGCACGCGCTCGCGCAGATCGGTGTCGTTGCCGCCGAGGCCGATCTCGGAAAGCACGGCGGCGACCGCGCCGGCGAGGCCGCCAAGACCGAGTTCCGCGCCCTTGCGCAGCATGTGGCCGAGGCGGGGGCTGAGCGGCAGGCGGGCGAGGGCCGCGCCTTCTTTCGTCAGGCGGCGATCGGCGTCGAGCGCGTCGAGCCGGGTCAGCAGCGCGACGGCTTCCTCCCAGGCGGGCTTGGGCGGCGGATCGAGGAAGGCGAGCTGACCCGGATCGGCGACGCCCCAATTGGCGAGGTCTAGCACCAGCGGCGCGAGATCGGCTTCCAGAATCTCCGGCCGGTCGAAGGGGGCGAGGGCTGCCGTCTGGCCTTCTTCCCAGAGCCGGTAACAGATGCCGGGTTCGGTACGGCCGGCGCGGCCGCGGCGCTGGTCGGCGGCGGCGCGCGAAACGCGGCGCGTCTCAAGCCGGGTCAGCCCGGTCGCCGGCTCGTAGATCGGCGCGCGGGCAAGGCCGGAATCAATGACGACGCGCACGCCCTCGATGGTCAGCGAGGTTTCGGCGATCGAGGTCGCCAGCACCACCTTGCGTTTTCCCGGCGCGGCCGGCCGGATGGCGCGGTCCTGCACGGCGAAATCGAGCGCGCCATAGAGCGGCGCGATCTCGACCTCGGGCCCGACGCGCCCCTCCAGCCGCTCGGCGACGCGGCGGATTTCCGCCTGTCCCGGCAGGAAGACGAGCAGGCTGCCGCTATCGGCGGCGAGCGAGCGCCGCACCGCGTCGGCGACATCGTCCTCCATCCGCCGGGCGGGGTCGCGGCCGCCATGCCGGGTCTCGATCGGGAACATCCGGCCGAGGCTCTCGACCACCGGCGCATCGCCGAGCAGCCGCGCCACGCGCGCACCGTCGATGGTGGCCGACATGACGAGGACGCGCAGATCGTCCCGCAGCGCGCCTTGCGCATCGAGGGCGAGCGCCAGGCCGAGATCGCCGTCGAGGCTGCGCTCGTGGAACTCGTCGAAGATCACCGCCGCGACGCCATCGAGGGACGGATCGTCGAGGATCATGCGGGTGAAGACGCCTTCGGTGATGATCTCGATGCGCGTCTTTGCCGAGACCTTCTTTTCGAGCCGGACGCGGTAGCCGACGGTCTGGCCGACCTCTTCGCCGAGCGTCTCGGCCATGCGCCGCGCCGCGGCGCGGGCAGCGAGCCGGCGCGGCTCCAGCATCAGGATGCGGCGATCGCCCCGCCAGGGTGCGTCGAGCAGCGCCAGGGGCACGCGCGTCGTCTTGCCGGCGCCGGGCGGCGCGACCAGCACGGCGCTGGTGCCGCGTTCGAGCACGGATTTCAGCTTTGGGAGGACGTCATCAACGGGCAGCATGCCGCCGTCATAGAGGGGGACGGGCCTTCGTGCCAGTGGGGGGCAGTTTGCGCTGTCAGGCGGCACCGGCTGTGTGGGGACTATCGGTCCCCCAACCGCCCAAGCTCACCCAGCCTCCGTCATCCTCGCGCAGGCGAGGATCCATCCAGCCGGGTTCTCACCCGGACAGGTCTCGGATGCATGGGTCCTCGCCTGCGCGAGGATGACGTCGAGCGTGGGGTGGCGGTGGTGCGAGGATGACGGCGGAGGGTGACAGGCGGGGTGCGAGCCACAAAAAAGGGCGCCACCTGGGCGCCCTTCGAACTCATCCAAACCCCGAAAGAATCAATCCGCCTGCGGGTTGCCGGCCTCGGCGTTGGCCTCGTGGACCTTCAGCTCTTCCAGGCGCGGCATCGAGACGATGTTGTAGCCGGAATCGACGAAATGCACGTCTCCGGTGACGCCGGCGCCCAGTTCCGACAGCAGATACAGTGCCGAGCCGCCGATCTCGTCGAGCGAGACCGTGCGGCGCAGCGGGGCGTTCTTCTTCTGGTAGTTGTACATGATGCGCGCATCGGCGACGCCGGAGCCGGCCAGCGTGCGGACGGGGCCGGCCGAGATCGCGTTGACGCGGATGTTGTCGCCGCCGAAATCCATGGCGAGGTAGCGCACCGAGGATTCCAGCGCCGCCTTGGCCACGCCCATGACGTTATAGTTGGGCATGACGCGGGTCGAGCCGCCATAGGTCAGCGTCAGGATCGAGCCGCCATCGGTCATCAGCGCCGCGGCGCGCTTGGCGATCTCCGTGAAGGAGAAGCAGGAGATCACCATCGTCTTCACGAAATTGTCGCGCGTCGTGTCGGCGTAGCGGCCCTTCAGCTCGTTCTTGTCGGAGAAGCCGATGGCGTGGACGATGAAATCGATCTTGCCCCATTCGGCCTTGAGCGCCGCGAAGACGCTGTCGACGGAAGCCACATCCTCGACGTCGCAGGGCAGCAGCAGCTTGGCGCCGATGCTGTCGGCCAGCGGCTTCACGCGGCGGCCGAAGGCATCGCCCTGATAGGTGAAGGCGAGTTCGGCGCCGTGGGCCGCCAGCGTGCGGGCGATGCCCCAGGCGATCGAATGATCGTTGGCGACACCCATGATGAGCCCGCGCTTGCCGCTCATCAGGTTGCTGGTTGGTGCCGTCATTCGATCGTCCTTGTTTTTGTTATGTCTCAGGCGACGTAGCGCTGGAAAACCAGCGAGGCGTTGGTGCCGCCGAAGCCGAAGCTGTTGGAGAGTACGGTGTCGATCTTCGCGTCGTCGATGCGCTTGCGCACGATCGGCATGTCGGCGAAGGCCGGATCCAGTTCCTCGATATTGGCCGATTCGGCGATGAACCGGTTGTTCATCATCAAGAGGCTGTAGATCGCTTCCTGCACACCGGTGGCGCCCAGCGAGTGGCCGGTCAGCGCCTTGGTCGCCGAGATCGGCGGGCACTTGTCGCCCGAGCCGAACACGGTGCGGATCGCCTCGATTTCCGGTGCGTCGCCGGCCGGCGTCGAGGTGGCGTGCGGGTTGATGTAGTCGATCGGACCCTTCACAGTCGCAATCGCCTGCCGCATGCAGCGGATGGCGCCCTCGCCCGACGGCGCGACCATGTCGTAGCCGTCCGAGGTGGCGCCGTAGCCGACGATTTCGCCATAGATGCGCGCGCCGCGCGCCTTGGCATGCTCGAGCTCTTCCAAGACCAGCACGCCGGCGCCGCCGGCGATGACGAAGCCGTCGCGGTTCTTGTCATAGGGGCGCGAGGCGACGGCCGGGCGATCGTTGTACTTCGACGACATGGCGCCCATGGCGTCGAACAGCACGGACAGCGTCCAGTCGAGTTCCTCGCAGCCGCCGGCGAACATCACGTCCTGCTTGCCGTACTGGATCATCTCATAGGCGTTGCCGATGCAATGATTGGATGTCGCGCAGGCCGACGAGATCGAATAGTTGACGCCCTTGATCTTGAACCAGGTCGCAAGCGTGGCAGAAGCCGTCGACGACATCGCCTTCGGCACCGCGAACGGGCCGACGCGCTTGGGACCCTTGGAGCGGGTGATGTCGGCGGCCTCGACGATGGCGCGCGTCGATGGGCCGCCCGAGCCCATGATGATGCCGGTGCGCTCGTTGGAAACTTCGTTTTCCTCGAGGCCCGAATCGCGGATCGCCTGTTCCATGGCGACATGGTTCCAGGCGGTGCCGCCGCCGTGGAAGCGCATGGCGCGACGGTCGACGACCTCGGCCGGGTCGAGCGTCGGCATGCCCTGAACCTGGCAACGGAAGCCCAGCTCTGCGAAGGACTGGGCGGATGTGATTCCGCTCTTCGCTTCGTGCAGGCTCGCCAGGACTTCCTGGGTATTGTTGCCGATGGAGGAGACGATCCCCGTCCCGGTCACTACGACCCGCTTCATCGCTCAGTCCTTCCTGAATTCAAAACGTTCGGCCATGACCGACCGGCCCGCGAGGGCCGGCCCCGCCATCAACCGACGGCAGGTGTCGCTTCGCCCTGGAACAGGCCGACGCGAAGGTCCTTGGCCCGGTAGATGGTGACGCCATCGGCCTTCAACCAGCCGTCGCCGATGCCGAGCACCAGCTTCGAGCGCAGGACGCGCTTCAGGTCGACGCCATATTCGACGTGCTTGACGCTGGGAACGACCATGCCGGAGAACTTGATCTCGCCCGTCGACAGCGCGCGGCCGCGACCCGGCGACCCGCTCCAGCCGAGGAAGAAGCCCAGCATCTGCCACATGGCGTCGAGGCCGAGGCAGCCCGGCATCACCGGATCGCCCTTGAAGTGGCACTGGAAGAACCAGAGATCCGGATTGACGTCGAGCTCGGCGCGGATATGGCCCTTGCCGAATTCACCGCCCTCTTCGCTGATCGACGTAATGCGGTCGAACATCAACATGGGCGGCAGCGGCAATTGCGCGTTGCCTTCGCCAAACAATTCCCCTCGCCCGCAGGCGAGCAGAGCCTCATAGTCGAAGCTCGACGGGCGATCTGCCATGCCGTCAATCTACCTCTGTTTGGCGCGGACACTCGAAAATCGAGGCGCGCGCACTATCCTGTCGCGTGGAGATATTCGACCCCCAGCGCTGATCGTGTGCTTCCTAACATAGCCGCCCAGCGTTCGAAAGCCCGCCGGGATCTGTGCGATCGTCGCGCGATGCCGGGGCTGATAGCATGGCCGGACCGTGGCGCCCCTGCGCCGCATGGAGAGTTTTTGATGCAGAGATCCCTCGGCCGGCGCCTGGCTTTCAGCGCAGCGGCGCTGATTTTAGGCCTGGCGCCCCTGCCCACGCTTGCCGGCAGCGGCATCGACACGCCCAGCCTTTTCGAGCAGCCGAACCTGTTTGCCCAGCCCAAGCTCTTCACGGCGCCGCAGCCCCGCGTGCGCACGCCGTCCGGCCCGCGGATCCGTCCGATGGTCGGCAGCGAGTGCCGCACCCTGCTCGGCACCTGCACGCTCGGCCGGCTGGAGCAGGTGGGCGACCGCTGCTTCTGCCGCACGCCGAAGGGCGCGGTGCAGCAGGGAACGACGGAAATCCGCCGCCGGGGGCGATAGAATCGAGCCCGCGGGGTTCCGGACATGCAAACGGGCGCCTCGGCGCCCGTTATCGTTTCGCGAGGCTGGCTCGCTTCAGCGCGGCGCGCGCTTCGCCAGGATGCGCTGCAAGGTACGGCGATGCATGTTGAGGCGGCGGGCCGTCTCCGAAACATTGCGCTCGCACAGTTCATACACGCGCTGGATATGCTCCCAGCGGACGCGATCGGCCGACATCGGATTGTCCGGCGGCAGAGCCCGCTCGGTCGGATCGCGGGTTAGCGCCGAGAAGACCTCGTCGGCATCGGCGGGCTTGGCGAGATAATCGACGGCGCCCAGCTTCACGGCGGTCACGGCGGTCGCGATGTTGCCATAGCCGGTCAGGACGACGGTGCGCGATTCCGGCCGGCGCTTGCGGATCAGTTCGATCACGTCGAGGCCGTTGCCGTCTTCCAGGCGCATGTCAACGACGGCATAGGCCGGCGGCTTCTGGTCGACCTTGCGCATGCCTTCGGCGACCGAATCGGCCGTTTCCACCAGAAAGCCGCGTGCTTCCATCGCCCGGGCAAGTCGCTGCAGGAAAGCCTTGTCGTCATCCACGATGATGAGCGAGGTATCAGTGCCGGCGAGACCGGCGGATTCCAGATCTGTCATAGACGTTTAACTCCGCGCCTCCCCGAATTTTCTTTTCCTTCCAGACCGGGTTATAGGCATCCGAAGCCCCCGCGCCAAGGCCACCATGCAACCGGAAAGGCCGAAACAGGGCCGCGCGGACGCTATGCTGGGCATCAACTGTGCGCCGAAGGGCCGTCATGGCCCTCGCCGCCGTCCGATTTGCCGGAAATGCCGAGCCGGTCCATCGCCTCGCGCGACCAGACGATGCGCACGATCGCGCCATGCGCCGGGGCCTCGCGATTGGAGAGATCCAGCCGGGCGCCGGTACGTTCCAGCAGCGTCTTGGCGATGAAGAAACCGAGGCCGAGACCGCCGGCCTCGTGATCCTCGACACCTTCGATGGCGCGGGAGCGGGTCGTCACATAGGGCTCGCCAATATGGTCGATCACCTCGGAGGCGAAGCCCGGGCCGTCATCGGCAATGGTCAGCGACACATTGTCCGCGTTCCACTTCGCGGCGATCTCGACCGTGGTTTCGGCGAAATCGACCGCGTTCTCGACCAGATTGCCGATGCCGTAGAGGATCGACGGGTTGCGGCGGCCGACCGGCTCGCTGCCGGCCTCGCCGCTGAACTTGACCTGGATGTCGATGCCGGTATCGGCATGCGGCTCGACCACTTCGGCCAGCATGTGGCTGAGCGGCAGGCGGTCGACATGCTGGCCCGGATCGGTCGACAGCGAGGTCAGCTTGCCCAGGATATCGCGGCAGCGCTGCGACTGGCTGCGCAGCAGGGCGACGTCCTCGGCATAGGGGCTGCCCGGCGGCAGTTCGCGCTCCAGCTCCTTGCTGACCAGCGCGATGGTGGCGAGCGGGGTGCCGAGCTCATGCGCGGCGGCGGCGGCAAGCCCGTCCAGCGCCCAGAGATGCTGCTCGCGCGCCAGCACCAGTTCGGTCGCCGTCAGCGCATCGGCAAGCTGGCGCGCCTCCTCGGCAACGCGGAAGGCGTACACGCCCATGAAGAAGACGGCGGAAACCAGCGCAACCCAGACGCCCAGCACATAGAGATAAGGCATGGTCAGCGCCTCGCCGGCCGGCCAGGGCAGCGGCATGTGCCAGAGGCCGAGTGCCGTCACGGCGACGATCACCAGCCCGCCCAGCATCACGGTCAGGCGCGGCGCCAGCGTGGTGGCGGAAACAATAACCGGCACGATAATCAGGACGGCGAAGGGATTTTGCAGACCGCCGGTCAGCGACAGCAGCACCGAGAGCTGCAGCACGTCATAGGCGAGCAGCAGCGCGGCGGTGCGGCCCTGCAGGCGCAGGCTGGAGGGATAGCGGATCTTGATGAACAGGTTGAGCCAGGCCGACAGCGCGATCGCCGCCAGGCAGAGCCCGATCGGCATCGGGTATTCCAGCCAGAATCGCACGAAGACGACAGTGGCCGTCTGGCCGATGACCGCCAGCCAGCGCAGCCGGACCAGCGTGTCGAGCTTCAGCCGCCGCGCGCCGAAATCGTGCGAGGGGGGAGCTTGCTCGGGCATGGCGGCGTCACCTGACGTTGAAAGTTGCGCAATAGCGCCGGCTTATAGCACGAGCCGAACGATCTCAGGCGACTCCGGGGCACCCGGTTCCGCATGGCTCTTGCATCAGGGCTATAATCGTTCTTACATATTGCAATGCACAAGGCTGGCCGCCGCCCTTACTGCCCGACGGAATACCCGGCCGGTCCGATCCCTTCGCGGAGCGGCAGGTGGACGGCATGATGGGTCCCTTATCCTACTATCAGCTCTACGAGCTGAACCATGCGGCGATGTCGCCGATGCGGGCGGCCGCTGACATGTTCGGCCTGCTCCTGAAGAACCCGCTGAACCCGATGAGCCAGACGCCGCTGGGCCGCAACTGGCAGGCCGGCCTGGAGCTGTTCGAACGGACGACCCGCCGCTACGCCAAGCCCAGCTTCGACTTGCCGACGACGCTGGTCGGCGGCATGCGCGTGCCCGTCACCGAGCATGTCGTCTGGCATAAGCCCTTCTGCGACCTCATTCATTTCGAACGCCAGCTCGAGCGGCCGCGCCGCGATCCCAAGCTGCTGATCGTAGCGCCGATGTCGGGCCATTACGCCACGCTGCTGCGCGGCACGGTCGAGGCGATGATGCCGCGCCACGACGTCTACATCACCGACTGGATCGACGCCCGCATGGTGCCGCTGGCCGATGGCAGCTTCGATCTCGACGATTACATCGACTATCTGGTCGAGATGCTGCATTTCCTCGGCGACGACGTGCATGTGGTCGCGGTCTGCCAGCCGGCCGTGCCGGTGCTGGCCGCCGTGGCGC
Source organism: Kaistia sp. UC242_56 (assembly GCF_044452255.1). Classification (NCBI taxonomy): domain Bacteria; kingdom Pseudomonadati; phylum Pseudomonadota; class Alphaproteobacteria; order Hyphomicrobiales; family Kaistiaceae; genus Kaistia; species Kaistia sp. UC242_56. The sequence goes on along the minus strand of NZ_JBIOAN010000002.1, from coordinate 283,414 downwards.
TGATGGAAGCCGCGGGCGACCGATTCGCGCCGCGCTCCATGACGTTGATGGGCGGCCCGATCGACACGCGAATCAATCCGACCGCCGTCAACGAGATGGCCCAGGGCAAGAGCCTCGACTGGTTCGCCGAGAATGTCGTGATGAAGGTGCCGTTCCCGCATGCCGGCTGCATGCGCGACGTCTATCCGGGCTTCCTTCAGCTTTCCGGGTTCATGAGCATGAACCTCGACCGCCATGTCACGGCGCATCAGGACCTGTTCAAGCATCTGGTCGCGGGGGACGGCGACAGCGCCACCAAGCATCGCGACTTCTACGACGAATATCTCGCGGTCATGGACCTGACGGCGGAGTTCTACCTGCAGACGGTCGAGACAGTGTTCATCACCCACGCGCTGCCGAAGGGGACGATGACCCATCGCGGCGTGCCCGTCGACCTGACCGCCGTCCGCAATGTCGCGCTGCTCACCGTCGAAGGCGAGAATGACGACATTTCCGGCGTCGGCCAGACCGAGGCGGCGCAGCATCTGTGTGTCAACATCCCCGACGACATGCGGGCGCATTACATGCAACCCAAGGTCGGCCATTACGGCGTCTTCAACGGCTCGCGCTTCCGCGCCGAGATCGCGCCGCGCATCAGCGATTTTGTGCTGACGCATGATCGCGACCGCGCCGCCAATGGCGCGAGCGCCAAGGCCCCGGCTGCCAAGGCCCCCGCTGCCAAGGCCCCCGCCGCCAAGGCGGAGCCCGAGGCCAAGCCGGCGGTCACGCCGGCCGCGCGCAAATCCGACGCCGCGAAGCCGGCCGCAGCGCGGCCAGCCAAGGCCAAGCCAGCCGCTCCGGTCAAGCCGACCGCCGCCAAGCCGGCCGAGCCGGCCGATGATCTCAAGCGCATCGCCGGCATCGGCCCGAAGCTGGAGGCGAGCCTCAACGCGGCCGGATTCACGCGCTTCGCCCAGATCGCCCGGCTGACCGTGAAGCAGCAGACCGCGCTCGATGCGCGGCTTGGACTGCGCGGCCGGGTGGCGCGCGAAAAGTGGATCGAGCAGGCCAAGGCCCTGGTGCAGGAAGCGACGGCACAGGCGTCGCCGACCCCGGAACCTGCCCCAGCGTCCGCAGACTAGATTCTTCTTGAATCGCGATCGGCCTCTTCCCACTTCCGATGCTGGGGGTGCGAGAGAGGAAGGTTCAATGTCTCATACTCAGGCCTTGCGTCCGGGATGGACGCCGCTCACCATCGCGTTGATGGTCCTCGGCTTCTTCGTGTTCTGGCCGCTCGGCCTCGCCATGCTCGCCTACATCATCTGGGGCGACCGGCTACCCGAGTTCCGCCGCAACGCCGAGGGAGTGCGCAACGACTTCAAGCGCTCCTTTTCCGGCTGCGGCTGGCAGAGCCGGCGTGAGACGTCATGGGGCGCACATCGCAGCGAGAGCGGAAATTCCGCCTTCGACGCCTATCGCGCAGCCGAACTGAAGCGGCTCGACGAAGAGCGTCGCAAGCTCGATGAAGAACGCGCCGAATTCGAAACCTTCGTCCAGAACCTGCGTCGCGCCCGCGACCAGGAAGAGTTCGATCGCTTCGCCGCCGAGCGCGCCGCCGCTCGCCGCAACCAGACCCCGCCCGCGACGGGCGACAAGGGTCCCGGCCCGGTGATCGATCTCTAATCGACGGCGGATACTAACGACGAGGGCCGTGCCGCAAGGCGCGGCCCTTTTTCATTGCGGCCTCGCCCCCCCATGGCCGCCGCGCCGGCGGAACCGTCTTGTCCCTCCGGGACTTGATGCTTCAGGTCCATCAAAAACGGGAGATGCGAAGCATGAGCCGACTCAGCTTGATTCTGAACAAGATCTTCAAGGGCGGCGAAGCACAGGCTTCGGAGCGCGCGCCGCAGACGAGCGCGCCCACGTCACAGCCCTCCCCCGCCGCGCCGGTCCCCGGCGGCACGAGCCCGGCACCGGCCGGTACGACCACTACCGCCAGCCCCACGACGTCGACGCCGCAGAGCGTCAACCCGGCGCCCGCAGCCGGCGGTGGTGCGCAGGCGTCCGCGCCGCAGGCGAATGTCGATGTCGGCGCCGTGCTGTCAGCGATGGCCGCCAAGTCGCCGGACAGGCTCGACTGGAAGAAGTCGATCGTCGACCTGCTCAAGCTGCTCGATCTCGACAGCAGCATCGCGGCGCGCAAGGAACTGGCCAAGGAACTGCACTACACCGGCGACCCCAACGACTCCGCCACCATGAACATGTGGCTGCACAAGGCGGTGATGAAGAAGCTGGCCGAGAATGGCGGCAAGGTGCCGGACGATCTCAAGGATTGAGCGCCCCAACGCTCGAAGAGGCCGCGCCCCCGCGCGGCCTTTTTGCGTTCGCGCCGCTTTCCGGGCGGCGGCGGTTTCGTGCCATCATAATGCCGACGAATCATCCGACTGACAGTCCATGGGCTTTTTCCAGCGCCTCACCGGCACTCCTGCACGCGCCAGCGTCGCCAAGCCGGACCATTTTCATGTCGAGATCGACGGCGAGATGGTCCGCGTCACGCTGCTGTGGAACGAACGCGCCCGCCGCTACACGCTGCGCCTGCGCGGATCCGTGCGCGAGCCCGTGGTGACGATCCCGGCCCGCGGCCGGCTTTCGGAAGCGCGCGCCTTTCTCGACCGCAATCGCGGCTGGCTGCAGGCGCGGCTCGCCGCCCTCCCCGCGCCCACTCCGCTCGCCGACGGCGCCTCGATCCCGCTGCGCGGCGTGCCGGTGCGCATCCTGCACAGGCCGGGGCGCGGCATCGTGCGCCTGCAGGAGAGCGACGGCGAGATGCAGCTTCTCGTGCCGGGCGAAATCGACCACCTGCCCCGCCGGGTCACGGATTTCCTGAAGCGCGAGGCGCGGCGCGACCTCGAGGCGGCGACGGCGCGGCATGCCGCCTCGCTCGGCGTCACGGTCAAGAACATCCGGCTCGGCGACCCGACCAGCCGCTGGGGCTCGTGTTCCTCCTCCGGCACGATCGCCTATTCCTGGCGGATGATCCTGGCGCCGCCGGCGGTGCTCGACTATCTCGCCGCGCATGAAGTGGCGCATATGCGCGAGATGAACCATTCGGCGCGCTTCTGGCGCCATGTCGCCTCGATCTGCCCCGGCATGGACGAGGCGAAAGCCTGGCTGGTCCGCCACGGCGCATCGCTGCACGCCGTCGGCGCGGAATGAAACGCCCGGCCTGACCGGCGGGACGCCCGGTCATTCCCGGACACGCCGCCACCCGCTATGATCACAGCGAAAAATGGGACGGAGAGAGCGTATGTCTGCCGAAAAGTCACCGGCGCTGGCCGTATCGAGCTGGAGCCTGCACCGGGCGCTTGGCCTCACCTATCCGAACCGTCCCGATCACGACGTCGCGCTGGCGCCCGAGCCGACCTTCGGCCCCGGTCGGCTCGACCTGCTCGACCTGCCGGCCGCCGTCGCCGCGCTCGATATCGGCCGCATCGAGCTGTGCTCGTTCCACCTGCCCAGCCGCGACGCCGACTATGCCGACCAGTTCAAGGCGGCGCTCGAAAAGGCCGGCGTCGTGCTGCAGACCCTGCTGATAGAATATGGCGACATCACCCATCCCACGACCCGAGAGCGCGATCTCGCCTGGATCGAAAGCTGGATCGACACGGCGGCGCTGTTCGGCGCCGAACAGGCCCGCGTCATCGCCGGCCGGGCGCCGCCGACCCGCGACGCGCTCGATCTCAGCGCCGCTGGGCTGACCCGTCTCGGCCATTATGGCGAGGCGCGCGGCGTGCGGATCGTCACGGAAAACTGGTACGAGCTGCTGCCCGGACCGCGCGAGCTGCGCTATCTGTTCGACCGGCTCGACGAGACGGTGACGCTCAACGGCGATTTCGGAAACTGGTCCGGCCCGACCAAATATGCCGATCTCGAAGCGATCTTCGATCTCGCCACCTGCTGCCACGCCAAGGCGGATTTCAGCAACGGCATCCTGCATGCCGAGGATTACCGGCGCTGTCTGGATGCGGCCGACGCGGCCGGCTTTCGCGGTCCCTACACGCTGATCTATGACGGCCCGGACGAGGACGAGTTCGCCAATCTTCTGCTCGAGCGCGACTTCATCCGCCGCCACTACGAGAACGTCCGCGCCAGCGTCAGCTGAGAGGCCGTTGGGGGCGCAGCTCTTCCTCGAGACAACGCCTTGGCCAACCTAGACGATGGCCGATTTCTGTAGGTGAAACCCTGCGTCGTCCCGGCGAAGGCCGGGACCCATGAACACCGGCCAGGCAAGCCCTGGACAGCCTCTCTCCGACAAACCTCGAGCGTATGGATCCCTGTGTGTTGAAGCTGTGCGATGATGGGGTGGCGGACGAGAGATCGTTGGATCCCTGGTCTTCGAGACCGTGAGCCGGCCCGGTCCTCGTCCGCCTGCTTCGATACCCAAGCCTGAACAGTTGATCGAGGCCGTGGTGACGGACCTCGCAGCACAGGGATAGGCATCATGAAGATACACCCTGGCTTTGTCGGTTGCGACATCTCCAAAGCCCATCTGGATCTGTTCGACGGCGCCGTGGGCGTGGCCGAACGCATCGCCAATCAAGCCGAGGCGATCGCGCAAAGGCTCGAACCTTGGCGGCATGGCGATATCCTCGTCGTGTTCGAGGCGACCGGTCCGTACGACCGGGTCCTCGCTCAGGCCCTGACAGAGGCCGGCATCGCTTTCGTTCGCGTCAATCCGGCCCGGGCGCGTGACTTCGCCCGCGCCACCGGCGTTCTCGCCAAGACCGACCGGATCGATGCGCGCATGCTCGCCGCCATGGCCCAGACGCTTCGTCCCGCGCCCCGCCAGCCGCGCTCCCCGGAGCGCAACCGTCTGGCGGAGTTGCACAAGCGTCGCGACCAGCTCGTCGCCATGCGCAAGCAGGAACGCACCCGACGGCAGGGATGCAGCGACGAGATCGCCGACGACATCCGCGAGACCCTGGCCTGGCTCGACATCCGCATCGCGGCGCTGGAGCGCACCATTCAGGCCTGCATCAAGGCCTCGGCCGATCTCGCCGGTGCTGAGGCGCGGCTGCGCTCAATCCCCGGCGTCGGCCCCGTCGCCAGCGCCACGCTGATCGCCCTGCTGCCCGAACTCGGCCAGCGCTCTCCCAAGACCATCGCCGCGCTGGCTGGCCTGGCACCCTACAATGTCGACAGTGGTCAGTTCCGCGGCAGTCGCCGCATCCACGGCGGACGACGGCGCGTCCGCGAGGCCCTCTACATGGCAGCCGTCTGCGCCGCCCGGATCGAGCAACGCTTCGCAGACGCCTACCGACGCATGATCAACGCCGGAAAGCCACCCAAGGTCGCCCTCATCGCTATCGCCAGAAAGATCCTAGTCATCGCCAACGCCATGCTCCGACAACACCTCTCATTCAACCCGTGACCACACAGTTGCCGGGTCTTCGCCCGGGATGACGACCGAGCACACCCGGCCGGGCGCGTTTACCATGGCGCGCGAAGGGGCGCGTTGGAGAGCCCGAAGAGAGCTTCCCCGGAAAATCCCTGCCCCTTAACGAACCAGGTTCAGCGTCCTGGGCTTGGTGGCGCCGGGCTTGGGCGGTTCGGGGCGGGCGGCGGCTTCCGCGTGCTTGACCGGCTCGGCCGGCTTCGCGACTTCGGCGGGCCTGGCGACCGGCGCCGGCCGGGCGGGCTCGAGCGGCTTTTCGGCCTTGGGCGGCGCCGGCGGCTCGAAATCGAACGAATAATCGGCGAGCAATTCGATCGCCTTGGCGAAGATCGTCTCCTCGCGCCGGGTCTTTTCCGCCTGCTCGCGCGTATCGGCGGCGCGGCGCTCCAGCACCTTGCGGATGATGTTGTCGCCCTCGCGCTTGCGGAAGCGGGCGGCCATCGCCTCGGCGCGCTTCGCCTGGCGCTCGAGCTTGCGGATGCCGACGCCGATATCGGCCTTCTGCTTGGTCAGGGTGTCGCGGATCGGCGCGATCAGGTCGACCGCCTCGAAGGGCAGGTCGCTTTCCAGCACCGAGGCGACCAGCGCGTGAATGCGCTCCATCGCCCGGCCGACGATATCGTCGACGGCGAGTTCGCCCTCATAGCCGGTCTCGTCATAGGCCTTGCGGCGGTCGGGATCGGAAAGGATCGCATAGGCGTGGCTCAGCGCATGGAACGCCTCGGCGGTGCCGCCGGCGTCCGGATGCGCGGCGCGGGCGCGCTGGCGATAGGCCTTGTCGATCTCGGCGGGCGTGGCGTCCGGTTCGACGGCCAGCTCGCGGTATAGTTTGCGCCTGTCGGCCATGGCCGGAGAACTCCCTGGGCAGGGTGCCCGGCCTCTCCCGATCGGGAGCGGCGAGCCGTGAACGAAGCAACGCCAACCGGCGCGTCGCCACTATCCACGCCTGACGGGCAATGTCCACCGCCGCCATGGGCGGCCGGGGACGATCGAGGGGATCAGCCGCCGAACAGGCGATCGAGCAGATTGCGGCGGTGCGGGCGCGCTTGGTAGACGCCGGCCTGGCCATCCTCGCCGACGCCGGCCGGCGGAACCGGCCCGCCACGCTCGACGCCATAGGACGGATCACCATCGCGGTAGATGCGGGCGCCGGGCGGCGGCGCCTGATAATCGCCGCCATCGTTCCAACCGCCATCGGGCGATTCCGGGTCGCTATAGCCGCCATAATCGGGCTGGCTCGGCTGCGGGTCGCGATATTGCGGCGCCGGCTGGCCATTGGCCGGCGGCTGCTCATAGGCCGGCTGCCGCTGCGGCGGCGCGCCGCTGCCGACGACCTGGCCATATTCATCGACCAGCCCGCCCTGCTCGGGGCCGACATACTGGCCGTTCTGGTAGAGGTCCTGCGCCGTCTCGGCGGGATCGCGGTAAGCGTAGTTGCCCGGCAGCGCCGCGACGGTGACGCCCTTGTGCGCCTCGGTCATGAAGCGGTTCCAGATCTGCGCCGGCAGGCTGCCGCCGGTCATCCGCTTGGTCGGCTTGGAATCGTCATTGCCGAGCCAGACGCCGGTGGTGAGATTGGCGGTATAGCCGACGAACCAGGCGTCCTTGGAATCATTGGTGGTGCCGGTCTTGCCCGCCGCCTGCCAGCCGGCGATCGCCGCCTTGCGGCCGGTGCCGCGCGCCAGCGTGTCGGTCATCATGCTGTTCATCATGCCCACATAGAGCGGGTCGATGATCTGCGTCGCCTTGACCGACGGGTGCTCGTACAGCGTCTTGCCGGCGACGTTCTTCACCCGCGCAATGACATGCGGCTTGGCGCTGTAGCCACCATTGGCGAAGGGCACATAGGCGTCGGTCAGCTCGAGCAGGCTCACTTCCGAGGTGCCGAGCGCGATGGAGGGATTGGGCTGCAGCGGCGAGGTGATGCCGAGCCGCTCGGCGGTCTTGATGACGCGGTCCGGGCCGACTTCATTGGCGAGCTGCACGGCGACGGTGTTGATCGAAAGCGCCAGCGCGGTCTGCAGCGAGACCGGGCCCTTGTACATCTTCTCGTAGTTCTTCGGCTCCCAATTGCCGATCCGGGTCGGTTCGTCGACGCGGACGGTTTCGGGGACCATGCCGTATTCGAGCGCCGAGAGGTAGACGAAGGGCTTGAAGGCGGAGCCGGGCTGGCGCTTGGCGTCGACGGCCCGGTTGAACTGGCTCTGCTTGTAGTCGCGGCCGCCGACCATGGCGCGCACCGCGCCAGTGCCGTCCACCGCCACCAGCGCGCCCTGCGACACGCCGAACGACTTGCCGCTCTTGTCGAGCGCCTCGGTCAGCGCCTTGCCGGCCATGTCCTCCAGGCGCGGATCGATCGTCGTCTCGACGATCACGTCCTGGTCCAGCGCGCCGACGACTTCCGGCACCAGATCGGCAACCCAGTCGGCGACGTAGCGGCCGGCCCCGCCCTCGCCCTCGGACTGCGCCTTGATGGTGATCGAAGCGGCCTGCTTGGCCTGGTCGGCGGTGATGAAGCCGGCCTCGCGCATGGCGCCGAGCACGACATTGGCGCGCGAATTGGCGGCGGCCGGGTCGGAGGTCGGGGCATAGGTCGACGGCGCCTTGAGCAGGCCGGCGAGCATCGCGGCCTCCTTCAGCGAGATGTCGCGCGCCGACTTGCCGAAATAGCGCCGCGACGCCGCGTCGACGCCATAGGCGCCGGCGCCCAGATAGACGCGGTTCAGGTAGGATTCCATGATCTGGGCCTTGGAGTATTTCGTCTCCAGCCAAATCGCCATGATCGCTTCCTGGATCTTGCGATCCATGGTGCGCTCGGGCTTCAGGAACAGGTTCTTGGCCAGCTGCTGCGTGACGGTCGAGCCGCCCTGCACGACATAGCCGGACCGGAAATTGACATAGGCCGCGCGCAGCAGGCCGAGCGGATCGACGCCGAAATGGCTTTGGAAGCGCCGGTCCTCGATCGCCATCACGGCCTGGCTGAGATAGGGCGGCAATTCCTCGATGCGCACCGACTCGCCGCCGGTATCGCCGCGATTGGCGATCAGCGTGCCGTCATTGGCGAGAACCTTGATGTTGGGCGGGCGCTTGGGAACCGACCAGTTGGCGGTCGAGGGCAATTGCGTCGCATACCAGGCGATGCCGCCGGCCAGCGCGATCGTGCCCCAGAACATCAGGATCACGGTCCACTTGATGCCGCGGCGGACCCATTTGCCGATGCCGGAACCGCCGGAAGACCGCTTGCGGCCGCCGGAACGCGCCTTCTTGCGGGCGGGCGCCTTGCTACGGCGCGATTTGGAGCGTCGGGAATCGGCCATGGGGTCATCTTCACCGAGATCGATGAATTCCGCATCCTCTATGTCGTCTTCGAAAGGCTCGGGCTCGGGCGGGCGGCCGCGTCGATCGGCGGCGCCGAGTTCCGGCTCCCGCCGCTCCCGCGCAGCGCGCGGCGCGGCTTCCGGTTCCGGCTCGGGCGCCTCGCGCCGGCGGCCGGTGCGCTCCAGCGCCAGGCCCGGCTCGCGCCGTTCGGTGGCACCGGCTTTGCGGGAACCGGGTTCGCTGCGGGCGGGGCCAAATCCGGGCTCCTGCCGCTCGGCGCCAAACTCCGGCTCGCCACGGACGGCGCCGAAACCCGGCTCGCTGCGCGTTTCGGCATCGCGGTCGCCCCGCTCGCGCGGCGCACGGGGCGCGAAACCCCCGGCCGGACGGTCGTCGGCGCCCAGGCGAATGTCGAATTCGCCTTCGTCCGGGTCCTGCGGCTTGTCGAGCACCGGTTCGATCCGTTCGCTCCGCGGCGGTCTCGCCATGCCTGTTTCGTCTTCCAGTCCAAAGGGCCGATAGGGTGCGCGGGGGCGCATGTTTAGCGGCCCGAATGCTCCATGAATACGGCGATTTCAGGGGAATCGGCAGTTGCCAACCGGGATCGTCGCCGCGAGAGGGCCGAGCGGCCGGCCGCGGCATGCGTGTGACCCCCGTAACAGCGCCCGGGAACGAAGATGGATAATGCTTCGTTAAGTGACGGATCGAGCGAGGGAGACGGCAATGGCACAGTGGATCGAACAGACGGCGCAGCAGGCGACGATGCAGATCGCCGCGACGCTCGCAGCCTCTACCACGCTCGTCCTCTTCATCGGCAGCAAGACGCCGCTGGAGCCGGCAGCGACGTTGGCGGCGCTGACGCCGATCGCGCTCTGCGCCCTGCTCTATCTGTGCGGCGCGCTCGCCGCCACAACCGTCACCACCCTGTCGCGCCGCCCCATCCTCGGCGTCGCCGCGCTGACCGGCTTCGCGCCCTTCGGCCCGCTGCTGCCGCCTTCCGAGGATTGGGCGCTCTACGCTGCCTTCGTCATTTTCGGCCTGCTCACCGCCGGCAGCCTGCGCGCCGTCGTCGCCGCCTTTGGCCGCGAGCGGCTCGGCAGCCTGTGCGGCGCCTGCGGCCTCGCTCTGATCGCCGCCATCGCGGCGACCGCCGGCATGGCGGACGGCCCGCTGATGCAGATGGTGCTGGCGCTCACCGGCATCACGGCCTGCCTCGCCGTCGCCACCGTCGTCGCAACCAGCCCGGCCAAGGCCCGCTGACCCGGTTACGGCCGACAGCCCGATGGCAATTGAAGCGTTGTCATCGTGTCGCCGGCTGTAGCCAAACCGGATGCTCGCGGGCATAGTCCGCGCATGTCAGACACGCTCGCTCCCGCCATCGTTTCCCGCCCCGTCCAGAAGGGCGATCACGTCTTTCTGGTCGATGGATCGTCCTATATTTTCCGCGCCTACCACGCGCTGCCGCCCTTGACGCGCAAATCCGACGGCCTGCCCGTCGGCGCCGTCGCCGGCTTCTGCAACATGCTGTGGCGGCTGCTCAAGGAAGCGAACGAGGCCGGCGTCAAGCCGACCCATCTGGCGGTCATCTTCGACCATTCCGCGACCACCTTCCGCAATGCGCTCTACGACAAGTACAAGGCGCAGCGCCCCGAGCCGCCGGAAGATCTGCGGCCGCAATTCGGGCTGATCCGCCAGGCGGTCGGCGCCTTCAACGTGCCGTCGATCGAGATGGAAGGCTTCGAGGCCGACGATCTCATCGCCACCTACACCAAGCAGGCGGTGGCCGCCGGCGCCGACGTCACCATCGTCGCCTCCGACAAGGACCTGATGCAGCTGATCGAGCCGGGCGTGATCATGCTCGACACGATGAAGGGCAAGACAATCGGCCGCGACGAGGTGATCGAGAAATTCGGCGTACCGCCGGAAAAGGTCGTCGACGTGCAGGCGCTGGCCGGCGATTCCGTCGACAACATCCCCGGCGTCCCCGGCATCGGCGTCAAGACGGCGGCGCAGCTGATCGAGACCTATGGCGATCTGGAAACGCTGCTCGCCCGCGCCGAGGAGATCAAGCAGCCGAAGCGGCGTGAGGCGCTGATCGCCCACGCCGAAATGGCGCGGATCTCGATGCAGCTGGTGACGCTCGACCGCGACGTGCCGCTGGCCGAGCCGATCGACCGGCTGGGCGTGCGGCCGATCATCGGCGAGCAGCTGATTTCCTTCCTGAAGGCAATGGAATTCACCACGCTGACCGGCCGCGTGGCGGCCGCGACCGGCGTCGAATCCGGTGGCGTCGAGGCGGATGGGGCGCTGACCGCCAGGGCCCGCGAGGCCGGCCGCGCCGCGACCGCCGCCTCGCTGTTCGGCTCGCAGGCCACGCCGCCGCAGCCGGGCTTCGAAGACATTGGCGGGCTGACGCCTTCCGGCCTCGCCGCCGCCCGGGCGAGCGCGATCAAGGCGATCCCCTTCTCGCATTCCGGCTATGAGACGATCCGGACGGAGGAGAGGCTCTGGGCCTGGATCGCGCGGGCAACCGAGCTCGGCGTCGTCGCCATCGATACCGAGACCACCTCGCTCGACCCGATGCAGGCCGAACTGGTCGGCATCTCGCTCGCCGTGGCGCCGAACGAGGCCTGCTATATCCCGCTCGCGCATCGCGGCGAAGGCGACGGCCTGTTCACGGAAGGGCTCCTGCCCGACCAGCTCGACATCCGCGTGGCGATTGCGCTGCTGAAGCCCATGCTGGAAGACCGCGCCGTGCTCAAGGTGGCGCAGAACCTCAAATATGACTGGCTGATGCTCGCCCGCCACGGCATCGACACGGCGCCGTTCGACGACACCATGCTGATCTCCTACGTGCTCGACGCCGGCCGCGGCGTGCACGCCATGGATCCGCTGTCGGAGCGATGGCTCGGCCACAAGCCGATCTCGTTCGACGACGTCACCGGCAAGGGCAAGGCGCGCGTCACCTTCGACCGCGTGCCGATCGAGCGTGCCAGCGAATATGCAGCCGAAGATGCCGACGTCACGCTGCGCCTCTGGCAGGTGCTGAAGCCGCGGCTCGCCGCCGAGGGCATGTCCACCGTCTACGAGACGCTGGAGCGGCCGATGATTCCGGTGCTGGCCTCGATGGAGCGGCGCGGCATCTCGATCGACCGCGCCATCCTCTCGCGCCTCTCCGGCGAATTCGCCCAGAAGGCGGGCGCGCTGGAAGCCGAGATCCAGGAAATCGCCGGTCAGCCCTTCAATGTCGGCTCGCCGAAGCAGCTTGGCGACATCCTGTTCGGCGTGATGGGCATGCCAGGCGGCAGCCGGACCGCGACCGGCGCCTGGGCAACCGGCGCCAGCATCCTGGAGGACCTGGCCGAGCAGGGCTACGAACTGCCGCAGAAGATCCTCGACTGGCGCCAGCTCTCGAAACTGCGCTCGACCTATACCGACGCGCTGCCGGGCTACGTGCATCCCGAGACGAAGCGCGTCCACACCTCCTACGCGCTCGCCGCGACGACGACGGGGCGCCTGTCCTCGTCCGAGCCGAACCTGCAGAACATCCCGGTCCGCACCGAGGCGGGGCGCAAGATCCGCGCTGCCTTCATTGCCGATCCCGGCCACAAGCTGGTCTCGGCCGACTATTCGCAGATCGAACTGCGGCTGCTCGCCGAGATCGCCGACATTCCACAATTGAAGCACGCCTTCGCCGAAGGCATCGACATTCATGCGCTGACGGCGTCGGAAATGTTCGGCGTGCCGGTCGAGGGGATGCCTTCGGAAGTGCGCCGCCGCGCCAAGGCTATCAATTTCGGCATCATCTACGGCATTTCGGCCTTCGGCCTCGCCAACCAGCTGTCGATCGCCCGCGAGGAGGCCGGCGCCTATATCAAGCGCTATTTCGAGCGCTTCCCGGGCATTCGCGACTACATGGAAGAGACCAAGCGGATCTGCCGCGACCTCGGCTATGTCACGACGCTGTTCGGCCGCCGCTGCCACTATCCCGAGATCGCCTCGAAGAACGCCTCGATCCGCGCCTTCAACGAACGCGCCGCCATCAATGCCCGCCTGCAGGGCACGGCGGCCGACATCATCCGCCGCGCCATGGTGCGCGTCGAGCCGGCGCTGGAGGAAGCGGGCCTCAATGCGCGCATGCTGCTGCAGGTGCATGACGAACTGATCTTCGAGGTGCCCGAGGCGGAGATCGAGCCCACGCTGGCGCTGGTCACCCGCGTCATGGAGAACGCGCCGACGCCGGCCGTGTCGCTCAGCGTGCCGCTCAATGTCGACGCCCGCGCCGCCGACAACTGGGACGAGGCGCACTAACGGCGGGCCCTCCCCCAAACAAGAAGGGCGCGGCCTGACCGGCCGCGCCCAAAATTCTGCCTGGCAGGCAGCGTCGGATCAGACGACGCCTTCGACGGCCTGAAAACCTTCGAAATTCGGGTGGCCGAGGAACATCGGCTTGCGGTCACCGGCGCCGCGGTGCGAATCGCGGAACTGCTGCGACTTGGTCCAGGCGACGAAATGCTCTTCGCTCTGCCAGACCGTGTGCGACGAATAGAGGGTGTGATCCTCGGCGGTCGCGCCCTTCAGCAGGTTGAAGGAGATGTAGCCTTCGAGCTCGTGCAGGTTGCGCGGGCGCGTGCGCCAGACTTCCTCGAACTCGGCTTCCATGCCCTTGATGACTTTGAAGCGGTTCATGGCGATGTACATGGTCGTTCTTCCGTTTGCGTGCCGATGAGGTGCGTGTAGAGGGTGATTCTTCAAGATAGGCAAAAAATGAGGAGGGACGACCGTTTCCGGCCTTCCCCCCTCGCGCCTGCCCGTCGTCACCACACCGCCGGGCAGACGGTTTCGGAGCCGGCTTAGAACTGCATCTTCGCCGTCAGCAGGACGGTGCGGCCGCGGCCCGTGTCCATTGCCGGAGCGCTGGCGATGTTCGACAGAGCTGGCGTGTAGGCCTTGTCAAACAGGTTCGTGATATTGGCCGAGAGGTCCAGGCCGTTGTCGAACTTGTAGTTCGCGAACGCGTCGACCAGCGTATAGGCAGCCCAGTCGGCCTGCGGACCGAACAGCGCTTCGCCGCCCTGTGTCTCGCCCACATAGTTGACGCGGCCGCCGATGGTCAGGCGCTGCTCGAGGAAGCGCGCGCCGCCGGTGAGCGTGAAAACGTTGTCCGGCATGTAGCTGGAAGCGCCGAGGCCGTTGGTCTGCGAAGGCAAGTCTGTATCGGTGTAGGTGTAGGCGATGCTGCCGAATGCGAAGCCCGCATCATAGGCGGTCTCGAGTTCAAAGCCCTGAACCGTCGACGTACCCGGATTGTTGACGAACATCACAGAACCGCCCTGGCCCAGTCCGGCGGTGATGTAGTTTTCGATGTTCTGGTAGAAGTAGTTGGCCTTCACGCGGAAGACGTCGCTCTCGGTCAGCAACCCGTTCTTGCGGATGTTGGTGCCAACCTCCCAGCCCTTGAGGATCTCCGGGTCGAGGAATGGGTTGGGGCCCATGCCGATGCCGCCACCGGGATGGGAGCCACCCAGCATCGTCTCGTTGATGGTCGGGGCGCGGAACGTCTCGGCATAAGTGACATAGGGCTGCAGCCACTCATACGGGTTGAGGGCCACGGTAAGGCGCGGATTGACGCGACCTTCCGACTGGTCGAGTTCGTTAGTGCCCGCCGGCAGTCCGGCGCCATTGCCGGGCTGCGCGACGAAGGCGCCGTCGAGCGTATAGAAATCGTAGCGAAGGCCGGCGATCACATCGACGATGTTGTAGCTAAACGTCGTCTCCGAGAAGACACCGCCAATTCCGCTCTTGCCGCTCGGATTGACGCCACCGCCGATGGAGGGCTTGACCGTGTTGTAGGTGTCGACCGTGTCGTGGAAATACTCGAAGCCGTAGATCGCGCTCGCGCGAACTTCGCCTAGGTTGAAATTCGACGTGTTGGAGATGTCGAATCCGATGCCCTGATCGTCGATGTTGCGGCCAGCGTAGGAGCCCGTCGTGATCGGGCTGTCGTAAACCATCTTGACATCGTTGTAGTACAGGTGCGCCGAGGCGTTGACGAGTTCACTATCCGGATCCCAGTTGACGCCCGCCGTGTAGGTGTTCGACTTGACGTTCTGGTTGTAGCTGTTGGCCGAGAAATCATTGTCGTAGAGCACGGCACCGAGATTGACGGTCACGTCGTCGGTCGGCTTGAACTCGCCCTTGACCAGGCCGGAAAGCAGGTTCTGGCCTGTATAAGGGACCGTGACGCCGTCGCCGTTCTGGTAGTCGCCCGGGTTGCTGTAGCTGATCGCGCCGGCAATTGCCGCGCCGCCGCCGGTCGAGCGCAGCGCGCCGGCGGCCATCTCGGAGAAGCCGACATCGTTGCTGCCCCAGGTGAGCGTCGCCAGGGCACCCCAGTTCTTGCCGTCCTTCAGGATATCGTCAATGCCGATGGTGCGCATATTGGCGGTACCCGCCAGCGCGCCAGCACCGCCTGCGGTCGAAACCGCGCCGCGCTGGACGTCGACGCTCGCGACCAGCGCCGGGTCGATATAGGCAAAGCCCTGCGCCTCATGGCCGGTGAAACGGAAGTTTTGGCGAACGCCGTCGATCATCGTGTTGACGCGACCTGAACCTTCGAAGCCGCGGATGTTCACCGATAGGCCCGGATTCTGGATGCTGTCGCGTGAAAACGTGCCGGGCATGGCGCGCAGCACGTTGCCGAGGTTGCGCTGGCCGAACAGCTGGATCTCGTCCTCGCCGGCGGAGCTGATCGGCGCGGGGGTCGTGAACGGGTTCTTCCAGCCATCCCGGTCGCCCGTCACGGTGATCGGCGCCAGGAAGGCGGTCTCGCCCTTGGCAGCCTTCTTCTTCAGCTCCTCGTCGGTTTCCGAACTGTTGGCGGCCGGCGTCGGCGCGGTCTGCGCCTTGGCGGCGGTGGCCGCGAATGTGGCGAGGAGGGCTGCGGCCGTACCAGCCATCAGCCAAGTCTTGTGTCGAGCAACACGCATGCGAGCCCCATAGGCATTGGTTTGAATGGGCCTGGCTGGCTGTCCGGGCGCGCATGGCGGCCGGCACTGGCGTGCTTGGCAATCTGCCGTTCTCCGTGGCTCCCCCGAGCGCATCGAAACCGGCATCGACGATCTTTCGCTTGCGGAGATACGAAAAGGTGAGTACGTCAGTCAACTAAATTGTTGCGAATTATTCGCAAGTTTAGAACAACTCAAAATTGCCGCCACCCAGGCAATCCGGTGGAGCTGACATGCACGAGACACGACTGGCCGGGGATGCCCCGGAGACCCCTGCACCGGGTTCGGGACCGCGCGTGATTTCCAGCGACGAGCTCCTCAACGGGACGCGCGAAATCATCATTCGCCATGTCGGCGAAGACTACAGGCTGCGCCTCACGCGGGCCGGCAAGCTCATACTGAACAAGTAGACGGGATCATGATGAGGCTCTCGCATTCTCCTTCGCCATTCGGCGTCTTCCGCTCGGTCGAGCGCCTGTCGGGCCGCCGCTTCCCGTTCCTGTTCGGGCTCGCCTTTGCCATCGTCATTACCTGCGGCGCGATCGTGCAGTCGGTCGCGGCCGAGCGGGTGATCGAGGATGCAACCGGCCGCAAGGTCACGATCGGCTCGACCGACCGCATCGTCACCATCGGCGGCGACATCACCGAGATCGTCTATGCGCTGGGCGCCGGCGACCGGATCATCGCCCGCGACACCACCTCGTCCTATCCGCCCGAGGCCGCCGCCAAGCCGGATGTCGGCTACATGCGCGCGCTGTCGGCGGAGGGCGTGCTCTCGGTCAAGCCGGACCTGATCATCGCCGTCGAGGGCTCCGGCCCGAAGGACGCCATCACCCTGCTCGAATCCGCTTCCGTGCCGATCGTCATCGTGCCCGAGCGCCGGACCGGCGACAGCATCCTCGCCAAGGTACGCCTGATCGCGGACATTCTCGGCGAGACGGAAAAGGGCGACAAGCTCGCCGGCACCATGGCCACCAAGTTCAAGGCACTCGATACCGCGATCGCCAAGATTCCGGAGAACGAGCGCAAGAAGGCCGTTTTCCTGATGAGCCTGAACGGCGGCAAGCCGATGGCGGCCGGCCACAACACCGCCGCCGATTCGATGATCCAGATGGCCGGCGGCATCAATCCGATGGCGGCCGTCGAGGGCTACAAGCCGGCTTCCGACGAAGCGCTGATCGCAGCCGAGCCGGAAGTCGTCGTGATGATGATCGGCCAGAGCGGCCCGCCGAAGCCGGAAGTCGTGTTCGATTCGCCCGCTCTGCGCGCGACGCCGGCGGCCCGCGACAAGGCGCTCGTCACCATGGACGGCCTCTACCTGCTCGGCTTCGGGCCGCGCACGGCGGACGCGGCGCGCGATCTCGCGCACGCGCTTTATCCGAAGCTCGACCTTCCCGAATGGCCGGCAGCCGACTGATGAGCCTCGCCATGACAGCCCCGGTCGCCGGCGACCGCCGCGGACGGGCGCGGGTGGTGACCGCCAGCCTGGTCGTCCTGCTCGTTGCCGTCAGCGTGATCTCGCTCTGCGTCGGCCCCTCCGGCATGTCGACGGCGGAGGTCGCCGGCCTGCTTTCCGACGCGATCGCCGGCCGCTTCGATGCGATCAGCACCGTCAACCACGTCATCCTGTTCGACATCCGCGTGCCGCGCACCCTGCTGGGAGCGCTGGTCGGCGCGGCGCTGGCCTTGGCCGGCGCCATGATGCAGGGCCTGTTCCGTAACCCGCTGGCCGATCCCGGCCTGGTCGGCGTCTCGGCCGGCGCGGCGCTCGGCGCGGTGCTGGTCATCGTGCTCGGCGGCGCCTTCCTGGCGCCGGTGATGGATTTCCTGGGCATCGGCGCGCTGCCGATCGCCGCCTTCTTCGGCGGCCTCGGCACGACGCTGCTGCTCTATGCCATCGCGACGCGGCGCGGCCAGACCTCGGTCGGCACCATGCTGCTCGCCGGCATCGCGCTCGGCGCGATCGCCGGGGCGATCACCGCCTATCTCGTCTTCCGCAGCGACGACTTCCAGTTGCGCGAACTGACCTTCTGGTCCATGGGCGGCCTGGGCGGCGCGACCTGGCACAAGATCCTGCTCGCCACGCCGTTCATCATCGGCGTGTTCCTCGCCATGCCGTTTACCGCGAGAGGGCTGGACGCGCTGGTGCTGGGCGAGGCGGAAGCCCGCCATCTCGGCTTCAACACGCAGTTCCTGAAGAGCCTGATCATCCTCGTCGTGGCGCTGGCCGTCGGCGTCTCGGTCGCCTTTGCCGGCATCATCGGCTTCGTCGGAATCGTCGTGCCGCATGTGCTGCGGCTGGTGATCGGGCCGGAGCACCGGACTCTGCTGCCGGCCACCGCGCTGCTGGGCGCCACGCTACTGATCGTCGCCGACATGATCTGCCGCACCATCGTCGCCCCGGCCGAACTGCCGATCGGCATCGTCACCGCCACGATCGGCGCGCCCTTCTTCCTGTCGATCCTGCTCAGGAAGCGCGGCGTGATCGATCTCTAGGCGTCCATTCGGCCTGCGATGAAAGACGGAGACGCGGCGGCCCCCGGTGGGCCGGCCGCTCTCCCAGGAAACGGGAAGCAGAGATGCTGCAAGTTGAAGCCCTCACCGTCCGCGCCGGCCAGCGCGCCATTCTCGACAATGTCTCGCTCACCGTCGCGCCGGGCGAGCTTACGGCGGTGGTCGGGCCGAATGGCGCCGGCAAATCGACCATCCTGAAAACGGTCACCGGCGAACTGCGTGCGGCGACCGGCACGATCACGCTGGACGGCAAGAAGCTTGGCGCCTACCGGCCGTACGAGCTGGCGCAGCGCCGCGCCGTGCTGCCGCAGGCCTCCTCGCTCGCCTTCCCCTTCACCGTGCATGAGGTCGTCCGTCTCGGCACCAGCGGCGCGCTGAGCCCGGCCGACCGCGCAGCCCGCGTTGCCGCTGCGCTGATCCGGGTCGATCTGAACGGCTTTGGCGGCCGCTTCTTCCAGGAGCTTTCCGGCGGCGAGCAGCAGCGCGTGCATCTCGCCCGCGTGCTCTGCCAGGTCTGGGAGCCAATCGTCGACGGCGTGCCGCGCTATCTCTTCCTCGACGAGCCGACGGCGAGCCTCGACCTGCGCCACCAGCTTCTTACCCTCGACACGGCGCGCAACTTCGCCCGCGCCGGCGGCGGCGTCATCGCCATCCTGCACGATCTGAACCTCGCGGCGCTCTATGCCGACAAGATCATCGTCGTCAGCGCCGGCCGCATCGCCGCCAGTGGCACGCCACGCGAAGTGCTGACCGACGCGATGATGCGCGCCGTCTTCGGCGTCAGCGTGCATGTCGGCGGCGTTCCAACCGATGCGCCCTTCATCCTGCCGCACACCGCCCACGCCGCCTGACGCCAAGCTTTCGGCGGACAACCTGCCGGAACGGGAGGGGCGCGTCGCCATGTCGATTCCATCGCCACGGAACAGGCTCTAGATTGCGCCTCCCGAAACTGCGGACATGGATTCGAACATGGCAGCCAAGAAGCCGATGCCGGCGCGCACGGTACTGATCGTCGACGTCGGAACCTCGTCGGTGAAGGCGGCCCTGTTCGACGAGGCCGGCCGCACGCTGCGCTCCGCCGATGCGCCGATCACCACCCAGGCGCCGCATCCGGGCTGGGCCGAGCAGGACCCGACGCTATGGTGGAAGGCGACCATCGACGCGGTCAAGGCGCTCGCCATCGACGCTCAGCCGATCGCCATCACGCTGACCGGCTCGATGCAGAACGTGATCCTGCTCGGCCGCGATGGCTCCAGCGTGCGCCCCGCTTTGCTCTATAGCGACGCGCGGGTGACGGCGGCGGAGATCGCGGCGCTGAAGGCGCAGCTGCCGGGCGATTTCGAGACCCGCATCGGCAACCGGGCCGAGCCGGCGCTCTGCCTGTTCCGGCTCGACTGGCTGCTGAACCACGAGATCGACACCATGGGCAAGGTCGAGCGCGTGCTGTTCGGCGCCAAGGACGCGATGATCCATCGCATGACCGGCCGCGCCGTCGTCGATCCGACCTGCGCCACCACCACCGGCCTGCTGAACCTTGCCGCGCGCCATTGGGATGCGGCGATCCTGGGCGCCATCGGCCTGTCGCCGGCGATCCTGCCGGATATCCTCGATGCCGACGCGCTGGCCGGTCCGCTGCTGGCCGAGCCGGCGAGCGCGCTCGGCCTGAAGCCGGGCATTCCCGTCTATGTCGGCGCGGGCGATGGTGGCGCCACGGCCTGGGGCACGGCGAGCGAGCAGCACGACCGGCCGCACGCCTATCTCGGCACCACCGGCTGGATCGCGGCGACCATGCCCTATTCCGTCGCCAAGCCGCCGCGCGACGCCTACACGCTGGCGGCCCCCGTCGGCACCGACGTGATCGTCATCTCGCCCTTCCTGGCGGCGGGATTGGCGATCGACTGGTATGCGGCGATCGCCAACAAGCCGGTCGGCGAGCTCTATGCCGCCGCCAAGACGCAGGACGCCAATCCGCCCGGCGCGCTGTTCCTGCCCTACCTGATCGGCGAGCGGGGCCCCCTTCTCCGACCGCGCCGTGCGCGGCGCGTTCTTCGGCCTCGACCGCGAACATGCGCCGGAAGCGCTGGCTTATGCCGTGCTGGAAGGGCTTGCCCACGCCATCCGCGACAATCTCGACGCGCTGCCGATCCGCCCCGCGACCATCGCGCTCGCCGGCGGCGTCGCCGGCAGCCTGACGGTGGCGCAGCTGATCGCCGACGTGACCGGCGCCAAGGTGACGGTGCCGGCGGCGAGCCGCATCGTCACGGCCTATGGCGCCTTCCGCATCATCGCGCCGATCATCGGCCTGGCGGCAAAAGCCGCGCCGGCGGGCGAGGAAAAGAAGACCGCCGGACGCGCCAGGAAGACCGAAAAGACCGCCGGCATCCGCGATGAGACCGTCGTCAAGCCGCGCAAGGAGCGGGCCAAGCGGGCGGCCCGACGCTTCGCCGCCTATCGCATGGCGGCAAGCCATGCCCGGGCGCTGGCCACCGCGCTCGATCCGGCGCTCTGATCCGCTTGCGCCGACGCTAGCGGAAGCGATATCACTCTCCCCGCACCCAAGGGGAGAGTGATAAAATGCGGGCTGGAATTCTTGGCTTGGCCTTTGCCGGCCTGATGGCTTCGACGGTCGGATCGTTCGCCGCCGATGTGGCGGTGTTGACGCCGTATCAGAGCTCGGTCGCCACCAACCAGATGATCAACGTGTTCCAGGACAAGGCCAAGACGGCCGGCTGGAACGCGACCGTCGTCGACACGCGCGGCGACATGGGCCAGCTCGCCAGCCGCATCGAGGACGTCGTCGCCGCCAAGGTCGCGGCCATCGTGCTCGTCAGCGTCGACCCGACCCAGATCCAGGACCAGGTCAGCGCGGCCGCCGCCGCAGGCATCCCGGTGATCACCATCGACGGCGCCAAGGCGCCGGGCGTCGTGCTCAACGTCACCTCGGACAATTTCGAGCTCGGCACCAAGCTGTCCGACTTCCTGTTCGGCAAGCTCGGCGGCAAGGGCAACATCGTCAAGTTCTTCTATTCGGCCCATCCGGGCGTGCACCAGCGCGAGCTGGCGCTGGACGCGGCGCTGAAGAAATATCCCGATATCAAGGTGATCGCCGACCATTACGTCGTCGTGCCGGGCCCGATCGACGATGCCCGCAAGACCACGGAAAACTGGCTGAAGAGCCAGGGCGACCAGATCGACGCGGTGTGGGCGGCCTGGGACGAGCCGGCGATCGGCGCTCAGCTGGCGATCGAGGCCGACAAGCCGGATTCGAAGATCATCATCGCCGGCATTGACGGCAACCCGCAGGCGGTCGAGCTGATCAAGGCGTGCAGCCACATCAAGGGCACGGTCAGCCAGGACTTTGACGCCATGGCCGGCCTCGCCGCCGAAGGCCTGACGCAGATCCTCGCCGGCAAGACGCCGGAAAAGGCCGAGATCTACGCCCCGGCCAAGCTGATCACCCCGGAAACGCTGGGCGTCACCTGCCCGTGACATCGGATTCCTTTCTCGCGCTGGGCGGCCTCGTCAAGCATTTCGGCGCGACGAAAGCTCTCGACCATGCCGATCTCGCGCTCCGCGCGGGGTCGGTGCATGCGCTTGTCGGCGAAAACGGCGCCGGCAAGTCGACGCTGATCAAGACGCTGTCCGGCCTCTACCAGCCGGACGCCGGCACGATCCGCCTCGACGGCGCCGAGGTGACCATCGACGGCCCGCGCGCGGCGGAAGCGCTCGGCTTCCGCTTCATCCACCAGGAACTGAACCTGGTGCCGCATTTCGACGCCGTCGGCAATGCCTGGATCGGCCGCCGCCACCCCCGGCGCGGGCCCTTCATCGACCGCCGCGCCATGCGGGCCAAAGTCGCCGAAGTCGCGGCGCGCATCGCCCCCGACCTGCCGCTCGACAAGCCCGCCGCGCGGCTCACCCCCGGCCAGCGCCAGATGGCGGAAATCGTTCGCGCGCTGATGGAGCCAGCCCGCCTCGTCGTCATGGACGAGCCGACCTCCAGCCTTTCCGAGGGCGAGGCCGAGCGGCTGCACGCGATCGTGCGCCAGCTTTCCGCCGAGGGCTGCGCGGTGCTGTTCATCTCGCACCGGCTCGACGAGGTGCTCGATCTTTGCGACAGCTACACCGTGCTGCGCAACGGCCGCACGGTCGGCTCCGGCTCCGTCGCCGACACCAGCCGCGCCGGACTGGTGGCGATGATGTCGGGCGGCGCGGGCCGGGACGCAAGTACTTTACCTCTCCCTGAGGGAGAGGTCGGCCCGAAGGGCCGGGTGAGGGTTTACGGCGTTTTCGGAGAGGGCGTAAACCCTCACCCGCCGGCTGCGCCGTCGACCTCTCCCTCAGGGAGAGGTGAAAGAAATGGGGCGAGCGCGCAAAAGCCCGTCCTTGCCACCGACCTCGCCTTCGGGCCCGGCGACAGCCGCTTCACCTTTGCGGCGCGGCCGGGAGAGATCGTCGGGCTCTACGGCCTTGTCGGCTCCGGCCGCTCGTCGCTGCTGAAGACGATCTGGGGCGCGACGCCGGGGCGCGGGCTGATCGCCATCAACGGCCAGGTGCCCGGACATGGACCGGCCGGCCGGATCGCCGCGGGCTGCGCCTATGTGCCGGAAGACCGGCGCCGCGAGGGCCTCGCCAATGCGCTCTCGATCGAGAGCAATCTCTCGCTCGCCCACCTCTCCGATTTTCGCGCCTTCGACCGCCTCGCCGTGCCGGCGCGCGTCAAAATCCGCAACTTCGCCAAGGCGACCGGCGCGCGGCTGCGCCTCGTCGCCGGCGGCCTCGACCACTCCCCCGCCACGCTTTCCGGCGGCAACCAGCAGAAGCTGCTGTTCGGCCGCTGGCTCGGCCGCCCGATCCGCGTCCTGCTCGTCGACGAGCCGACGCGCGGCGTCGATGTCGGCGCCAAGGCCGAGATCCATGGCGAGATGCGCAGGATCGCCGCCGATGGCGCCGCCATAGTGATGGCGACCAGCGACATCGAGGAACTGCTCGCCCTTTCGACCCGCGTGCTCGTGCTCCATGCCGGACGGCTGGTGGCGGAACTCGACGGTCCTTCGCTCACCCGCGCGGCGGTCGTCGCCGCCGCCTTCGGCCATGCTCCCGACGAGCAGATGCCGCCCTCGGAACGCTCCGCATGATCCTTCTTCGCCGTTACGGCACGCTTCTGGCGCTGGCGCTGATCGTCCTCGTCTTCACCATCGCCTCGCCCAACGCATTCGGCTCGATGTCGAACCTCGTCAACATCACCCAGCAGATGGCGCTGCTCGCCATCGTCGCCATCGGCGCGACGCTGGTCATGGTGCTGGGCGAGTTCGACCTCTCCGTCTCGGCCGTCGTCTCCTGGGCCGGCATCGCCGCCGCCGCCCTGTTCGCGGCCGGCATCGCAGTCCCGGTGGTGATGATCGTGGTGCTGGTCTCGGCCGTGGCGATGGGGGCCATCTCCGGCTTCCTCGTCGCGCGATACAAGGTGCCGAGCTTCATCGCCACGCTCGCCTTCGGCACGGTCATCGGCGGCCTGACCTTCTGGGTCTCCAACGGCGCGACGATGTTTTCCGGCATTCCGGCCGGCTTTCGCGATCTCGGCCGCGGCACGCTCGCCGGCGTGCCGGTGCCGACGCTGTGGCTGATCGGCGTGGCGGTTGTCTTCTGGCTGCTGCTCGACCAGACCGAGTTCGGCCGCCGCCTCTATGCGATCGGCGGAAACCGCGAGGCAGCGCGCCTGGTCGGCCTGCCGGTGCGGCGCGACATGATCGTCGCCTTCGCGCTCTGCGCGGCGCTGGCGGGCCTCGCCGGCCTGCTGCTGACGGCACGCCTCGGGAGCGCGCATCCGACCGGCGGCGGCGGTTATTTGCTGCAGGCCTATGCGGCGGTCTTCCTGGGCATGACGGCGTTTCGCGAAGGCGAGCCGAGCATTCCGGGCACGCTGGTCGGCGCGGCGATCATCGCCGTCGTCTCCAACGGCCTCACCATCCTCGGCGTGCCGAGCTTCCTGCAGGACCTCCTGACCGGGGCGATCATCCTCGCCGCCGTCCTCGTCCGCAACTTTGGTCGCGACAGCGATTGAGAATGGCTTCTGCCGCCTTATCTTCATCGAACCTTTCCAAAAATCGAGAGCTGCGATGAGACAAGACGTCGAGATCCAGACGGCCGATGGCGTCGCCAAGGCCGGGCTTTTCGCGCCGACCGGGCCGAACGCCAGCAAGGCGGGCGTCATCCTCTATTGCGACGCCTTCGGGCCGCGGCCGGCGCTTTACGGCATGGCCGAGCGGCTGGCCGATGGCGGCTATTTCGTGCTGGTGCCGGACCTGTTCTATCGCGCCGCTCCCTATGGCCCGTTCGACACCAACGCCTTCAACAACGAGGCGACGCGAGGGGAACTACGGGCGCTGCTGCAGGCGACGACGCAGGCCATGACCGCCGCCGACACCGGCGCCTTCCTCGACACCCTGGAAGAGGCCGGCGCCACGGGCCGGATCGGCACGGTCGGCTACTGCTTCGGCGGCGGCCGGGCGCTGACGGCGGCCGCGACCTATCCCGACAGGATCGCGGCGGCGGCAAGCTTCCATGGCGGCAATCTCGCCAGCGACGCCCCCGACAGCCCGCACAGGAAGGCCGCCGACATCCGGGGCCGCGTCTATGTCGGCATGGCCGGCACCGACAGCAGCTTTCCGCCGGCGCAATCGGCCAAGCTCGCCGAGGCGCTGCGTGAGGCCGACGTCGACTACGTGCTCGAGAACTATGTCGGCATGCCGCATGGCTGGACGGTCAGCGACCACAGCGTCTACGACGCCCAGGGCGCCGAACGCCACTGGAAGCGGCTGCTGGCGTTTTTTGAGGAGACGCTGAGGTAAGGCGGCTCACGCTCGGCGCCTTTGCTGCTCGAGCCGCGCTCCAACGTTTGTCACCGCTCTCCGTCATCCTCGCGAAAGCGCGGATCCATGCAGCCGGAGCCTTGACCAAAACAGCTACCCGACACCACGGCTGAATGGATCCCTGTGTGTTGAAGCTGTGCGATGATGGGGTGGCGGACGAGAGATCGTTGGATCCCTGGTCTTCGAGACCGTGAGCCGGCCCGGTCCTCGTCCGCCTGCTTCGATACCCAAGCCTGAACAGTTGATCGAGGCCGTGGTGACGGACCTCGCAGCACAGGGATAGGCATCATGAAGATACACCCTGGCTTTGTCGGTTGCGACATCTCCAAAGCCCATCTGGATCTGTTCGACGGCGCCGTGGGCGTGGCCGAACGCATCGCCAATCAAGCCGAGGCGATCGCGCAAAGGCTCGAACCTTGGCGGCATGGCGATATCCTCGTCGTGTTCGAGGCGACCGGTCCGTACGACCGGGTCCTCGCTCAGGCCCTGACAGAGGCCGGCATCGCTTTCGTTCGCGTCAATCCGGCCCGGGCGCGTGACTTCGCCCGCGCCACCGGCGTTCTCGCCAAGACCGACCGGATCGATGCGCGCATGCTCGCCGCCATGGCCCAGACGCTTCGTCCCGCGCCCCGCCAGCCGCGCTCCCCGGAGCGCAACCGTCTGGCGGAGTTGCACAAGCGTCGCGACCAGCTCGTCGCCATGCGCAAGCAGGAACGCACCCGACGGCAGGGATGCAGCGACGAGATCGCCGACGACATCCGCGAGACCCTGGCCTGGCTCGACATCCGCATCGCGGCGCTGGAGCGCACCATTCAGGCCTGCATCAAGGCCTCGGCCGATCTCGCCGGTGCTGAGGCGCGGCTGCGCTCAATCCCCGGCGTCGGCCCCGTCGCCAGCGCCACGCTGATCGCCCTGCTGCCCGAACTCGGCCAGCGCTCTCCCAAGACCATCGCCGCGCTGGCTGGCCTGGCACCCTACAATGTCGACAGTGGTCAGTTCCGCGGCAGTCGCCGCATCCACGGCGGACGACGGCGCGTCCGCGAGGCCCTCTACATGGCAGCCGTCTGCGCCGCCCGGATCGAGCAACGCTTCGCAGACGCCTACCGACGCATGATCAACGCCGGAAAGCCACCCAAGGTCGCCCTCATCGCTATCGCCAGAAAGATCCTAGTCATCGCCAACGCCATGCTCCGACAACACCTCTCATTCAACCCGTGACCACACAGTTGCCGGGTCTTCGCCCGGGATGACGACGAGGGTAGGGTGACGGCGGAGGCAGGGTGGCGCTGCGGCCGGGCAGTGTCGGCAACGCTGGCCGGTCGGACCCTCACCCCAGCCCTCTCCCGCGCGCGGGAGAGGGGGCGCAACCCGCCCCGTCGCTCCGTGGCGACCACGCCGGCCGGCCGAAAGCTTGCGCGTGGGAGAGCGAACACAACCAGCCTGGCTCGTTGTCGCCGTCCGCACCGGCCAAAAAAGCCCTCGCCCGCTTGCGGGAGAGGGTTGGGTGAGGGTCTTGCTTTGCCTCCCAATCGCGTGAGGGGTTTGCTCACCCCCCCACCCGATCAGCGAACCGTGCCGGCCCTAGCGTCGATGGCGGCAAAATCCTTGGCGATGGCGTGCGTCGTTTCCGGCGGGATGACCACTTCGCCGCGATCGAGGCCGATGGCTTTCATGCCGGCGTCGCGGGCGGCGTCGAGCTCCTTCGTATTGTCCGACAGAAACAGGATTTCCGACGGCTGAAGGCCGATCTCGGCGGCGATCGCCTGGTAGGAGGCGACTTCCAGCTTCGAGCCGATGGCGGTGTCAAAATAGCCGGAGAACAGCGGCGTCAGGTCGCCGGAATGGGTGAAGCCGAAGATCAGCTTCTGCGCCAGCACCGAGCCGGACGAATAGACATAGAGCGAAAGCCCGGTTTCCTTCCATTCGGTCAGCTTCTCGACCACGTCGGGATAGACGTCGCCCTTCAGCGTGCCGGAACGGTAGCCGTCTTCCCAGATCATGCCCTGCAGCGTCTTCAGCGGCTTGGCCTTGCGGTCCTCGTCGATCCAGGCGGCGAGCAGTTCGATGGTCGACGCGGTGTCGAGATCCGGCCTCTTGGCGAGATCACGCGCCTCGGCCAGCGCCTCCGCGACGGCCGGATCAGCGGCGTGCTCGGTGACGAAGCCCTGCAGGCGGCTGCGCGCGAACGGGAACAGCACGTCCTTGACGAAGGAGATCGACGAGGTCGTTCCCTCGATATCGGTCAGGACGGCGCGGATTTGCGGGGTCGACATCACTGGAATCCTGATGGTTGACTGGTACTTCCGCCTCTACTCGATTACGTGAGAGCGGTCATCCCATTTTCGGTCGAGGAATTTTTGATGAAAGTCGACGGCGTAGCCTATCGTTCGATCTGGCGCGATCCCTCGGAGACGACGGTCACGGTCGTCGACCAGACGCTGCTGCCGCATCGCTTCGATACGCTGAAGCTGATGAACGTCGCCGACGCCATCGACGCGATCAAGCGCATGGTCGTGCGCGGCGCGCCGCTGATCGGCGTCACCGGCGCCTATGGCTATGCCATGGCGCTGCGCGACGACCCGTCCGACGCCAATGTCGACGCCGCCTTCGACGCGATCAACGCGGCGCGGCCGACCGCCGTCAATCTGCGCTGGGCGCTGGAGATCATGCGCCAAGAGGTCCGCGATCTCGCCCCGGACGACCGTGCCGTCGCCGCCTATGTCACGGCCGACCGGCTGCGCGCCGAGGATATCGAGACCAATGGCGCGATCGCCGAACAGGGCGCGAGGCTGGTGCGCGAGATCTACGAGGCCAATGGCCGCTCGCGCCCGGTCAACATCCTGACCCATTGCAACACCGGCTGGATCGCCTGCGTCGACTGGGGCACGGCGCTGGGCGTCGTCTACCGCGCGCATGACGACGGCATTCCCGTCCATGTCTGGGTCGACGAGACCCGGCCGCGCAACCAGGGCGCCAGCCTGACGACCTGGGAACTCGGCTCGCATGGCGTGCCGCACACGCTGATCGTCGACAATGCCGGAGGCCATCTGATGCAGCACGGCCAGGTCGACATCTGCCTGGTCGGCGCCGACCGCGTCACCGCCTCGGGCGACGCCTGCAACAAGATCGGCACCTATCTGAAGGCGCTCGCCGCCAAGGACAACCATGTCCCGTTCTATGTCGTCCTGCCCGGCTCGACCATCGACTGGGGCATGCAGGACGGCGTCGCCGAGATCGAGATCGAGGAGCGCGCCTCCGACGAGGTGACGCATATTTCCGGCGTCGCCGGCGATGGCTCGATCGTCAAGGTGCGGCTGGCGCCGAAGGGCACGAAGGTCGGCAACCCGGCCTTCGACGTGACCCCGGCGCGCCTGGTGACCGGCCTCGTCACCGAGCGCGGCGTCGCCCCGGCGAGCCGCGAGGGCCTGCGGGCGCTCTATCCCGAAAAGGGCTGAGCCAGCGTCGGCCGCCCCCAAACGAAAACGGCGACGGGAGGACCCGTCGCCGCTGAACGTCTTCGCACCTTGGCCGAACCTACGGCAGCGCGGCGACGATGATGATCTCGACCAGATGGGCCGGGGTGGCGAGCTTCGATTCGCCCGTGGCGCGTGCCGGCGGGTTGGCCTTGTCGACCCAGGCATCCCAGACGGTATTCATCGTGCCGAAATTGGCCATGTCGGCCAGCCAGATCTGCGCCGACAGGATGCGCGACTTGTCGGTGCCGGCCTCGGCCAGCAGGCGGTCGATGATGTCGAGCACGGTCTGCGTCTGGGCTGCGACATCGTCGCCCGGATTGCCGACCTGGCCAGCGAGATACACGGTGTTGCCGTGGACGACGCCTGCGCTCATGCGGGGGCCCGGCTCGATGCGACGAATGCTGCTCATGGGATTTTCCTTTTGCGAATTGGCCGATCCCGTCTAGCGGCATAGCGCCATGGCTTCAAGCCCGGCGCGCGAACTCGCGGGTCAGAGCATCTCGCGAAAGCCGGCCTCGGGGTCGAAGAGACCGTGCAGCCGGTGCGCGGCGGCCTGGGCGAAGCGGAGCGTCATCGCCTTGCGCCGGGCGGCGACCAGCGGCGCATGCGGCGCCTCGCGCAGGATTTCGGCGCCATAGGCATCGGCCAGGATCAGCCCGGCCTGTTCCGGGAAGATCTCCTGCGGCACGCCGGCATGGCTGGCGAAATAGAGACGGTCGCAATAGGGCGCGTAATCCGGCCATTTGCCGTCGGCGCGGAAATCGGCGATCGACGACTTGATCTCGACGATGGTGATTTCGCCGGACGGGCCGAGCGCGATGATGTCGGCGCGCCGACCCGTCGCCAGCACCAGTTCGGTGACGATGGCATGGCCGCGCGCCCGGAACAGCCGGCCGACGCCGCGCTGCAGGGCCAGCGCCATATCCGACTGGCGGCCGTCACGCGGCACCGCGAGGGCAGGAGAATGAACCATGAACAGAGTTTGCCACGCGGCGGCGGGGAATTAAAGGGCGGCGACTGGGACGTTCGGTCGCCTGCGCTTCATCCTGCCAGGGAACATCCCTTCGCGGACATCGGGCAATGCCGTCCTCCGCGTGGCTCCGTCGTCATCCCGGCGGAGGCCGGGATCCAGACACACCGCCCTCGCCGAACGAGAGATGTATCTAGCCTTGCCCGGCCGGAGTTTATGGGCCCCGGCCTTCGCCGGGGCGACGGTCCGTTTCCGCCCCCTGCAGTTTGCGCGGACTTCGTCGAGGTCGCTCCGACCTCTCCCTCAGGGAGAGGTGAAGGAAACGAGCGGACAGGTCCTTATCGCCAGCGATTGTGCAGCCAGAGCCATTGCTCGGGGTGTTCGCGGACCCAGCCCTCGACCACCGACATCACCTTGGCCGTGCCGGCGTCGACGTCGATCAGGCCCTCTTCGTCGCGCGGCATCTCGACCGGCGGCGTCAGCTCGACGCGAAAGCGGCCGTCGGGCAGGCGGATGGTGCGGGCGCCATGCACGGGGCAGTCATATTGCCGGGCCAGGCGGGCGACCAGCGGGTTGGCGTAGATCGGCCGGCCGAAGAACGGCACCTGCGGGCCGCGCCGGTGATGCTGGTCGGTGAGGATGCCCAGATGCTCGCCACGATCCAGCGCCGCGCCGACCTCGAAGGTGGCGCCGCGATTGGAGGCCACCAGCTTGCCCATCATCTGCTCGCGCTGCTGCAGCAGGTCCTCGCCGATGATGTTATTGGAGGGCGCGCGGAACAGCGACACGACCGGCAGGCCGAACCGCGCCGCGACCACGGCGAGGATTTCCCAATTGGCGAGATGGGCCGAGAAGATGATGCCGGGCTTGCCGTCGTCGCGCATCGCCAGGAACTGGTCGACGCCGACAACGTCGATGCGGCCTTCGCCCAGGCGCTCCGGATCGATATCGACCAGCTTGTCGAGGAAGACATATTCCGCGACCGTGCAGCCGAGATTGCTCCACACGCCCTGCAGGATCTTTTCCCGCTCGGCTTCGGATTTCTCCGGGAAGGCGGCGGCCAGATTGCGCCGCGCCAGCTTGGACTCCGGCACGAAGCGGCCGATGAAGCGGGCGACCGAGCCCGCCACGCGGCCGGCGCGCTGTTCGCCCAGGCTGCGCACGCCGACGGTCAGCCCGCGCACGACGAAGGCGATCGTCGCATGCGCCGCCCTGCTGCGCGTGATGCGCCGCATCAGCTTGACCGGCTTCTTCTTTTTGCTAGGCAGCGCCATGGGGATCAGAGCGTGACGATGATCTTGCCGAAGACCTGGCGCTGCTCGATCCGGTCCAGCGCATCGCCCATGTCGTCAAGCGGCACGACGCTGTCGATGACGGGCTTGACGACGCCGGCGGCGATCTTGGCCAGCGACTGCGAGATGTTCTCGATGCGGCAGCCGAACGAGCCGATCAGGCGCAGCTGCTGCTGGTAGAGCTGGAACAGGTTGATCTCGGTCGAGATGCCGGTGGTCGAGCCGCAGGTGACCAGCGTGCCGCCCCGGCGCAGCGAGAACATGCTGCCCGCCCAGGTATCGACGCCGACATGCTCGAACACGACATCGACGCCACGCTTCTTGGTGATCTTGCGGACGACGCCCTCGAAGCGGTCTTCGCGGTAGTTGATGACGTGATCGGCGCCGAGCGCCTTGGCCTTCTCGCCCTTTTCGTCGCTGCCGACGGTGGTGATGACCGTGGCGCCCACTGCCTTGGCAAGCTGGATCGCCGCCGTGCCGATGCCGCTGCCGCCAGCCTGGACGAGGATGGTCTGGCCGGCCTCGAGCTTGGCATTGTCGAACAGCATGTGCTGCACGGTGCCGAAGGTCACGGGGGTGCAGGCGATGTCGCGCAGGGCGACGCCATGGGGCGCGACGACGACGTGGCGCGCCTTCAGCGTCACATATTCACAGCAGAGGCCGTCAATGTGGAAGCCGCGCACGCCGGCGACGTTCTCGCAGAGATTGTCGCGGCCGGCATGGCAGGCCGGGCAGGTGCCGCAGGTTTCGGCGCCGTAGATGGCGACGCGGTCGCCGACCTTGATGCCTTCGACGTCCTCGCCGATCGACTCGATGGTGCCGGCGGCTTCCGCGCCGACGGTCAGCGGCAGCTTGCGCTTGGCGAAGGCCATGCCGCGCCAGCCCCAGACGTCGATGTGGTTGAGCGCCACGGCGCCCATTGCCACGCGGACCTCGCCCGGACCGGGCGCGGGGGCCATCGGGGCA
This sequence comes from Kaistia sp. UC242_56, assembly GCF_044452255.1. Taxonomy (NCBI): domain Bacteria; kingdom Pseudomonadati; phylum Pseudomonadota; class Alphaproteobacteria; order Hyphomicrobiales; family Kaistiaceae; genus Kaistia; species Kaistia sp. UC242_56. Next base: position 251,565 of record NZ_JBIOAN010000002.1, on the reverse strand, counting down.
TCAACGATCGAAAGCTTGCGGTCGGCGAGCAGCTGCAGGGCGCGCATGAGTTATCCGTCTGTCGTTCTGAACAGGGCCTGCTTTACCGCCTCGGCGCGCAACATGCCAGAGGCACGCGCCGGACCCAGCGTCGCGGTCAGGCGGGGCTTGCCGCGATCACCAGGCAGGCATTCTGCCCGCCGAAGCCGAACGAGTTCGACAGCACCATCGAGACCGGGGCCTCGCGGGCGACGTTCGGCACCACGTCGAGCGACACCGAGGGGTCGGCCACGTCGTGGTTGATGGTCGGCGGGATGACGCCGCTGCGGATCGTCTGGATCGAGAAAACCGCCTCGATCGCGCCGGCCGCCGTCAGCGTATGTCCGATCATCGACTTGTTGGAGCTGATCGGGATCGACTTGACGTGCTCGCCGAACACGGCCTCGAGCGACAAGGCTTCCATCTTGTCGTTTTCGGGCGTGCTGGTGCCGTGCGCGTTGATGTAGTTGATCTCGTCCAGCCCGATGCCGGCATCGCCCAGCGCCTGGCGCATGGCGCCGATGACAGGCGAGCCGTCCGGCTTGGAGCGGGTGCGGTGGAAATCGTCGGCCTGCTCGCCGACGCCGCGGATGACGGCGAGGATCTCGGCGCCGCGCGCCACCGCCGCGTCGTAATCTTCCAGCACCAGCGCGCCGGCGCCCTCGGCCATGACGAAACCGTCGCGGTTCTTCGAGAACGGCCGCGAGGCGGTCGCCGGGTCTTCATTGTTGGTGGAAAGGGCGGAAAGCAGCGAGAAGCGGATCAGCGATTCCGCCTGCACCGAGCCGTCCGTGCCGATGCAGAGCGCCGCATCCGTATCGCCGCGGCGGATCGCCTCGACGCCGAGCTGGATCGCGGTCGCTCCCGAAGCACAGGCCGTCGACAGCGAAATGGGGGCGCCGCGCGTGCCAAACCGGTCGGCCGTCTTCTCGGCGACGCAGGCATAGAGCGCGTACTCATAGGCCTCGGGGCTGTTGAGCGACATCGCGCTGTCGATCATGCGGTCATAGGGATCAGCCGTCGTGGTGTCGCCACCCTCGAACAGCTCCCGCTTCACCGACCAGTCGAGCTCGACCGGCGGCACCGCCATGAACAGCATGCCCGGGAAATCGCCCGGCGTGCCGATCCTGGCGCGGGCAATGGCTTCCTCGGCAGCGAGTTCGGCCAGCTTTTGCGTCAGCACGGCCGAGCGCGGCGCCTCGTCGAACAGGAAGTCGACGGTGCCGGCGATCGTCGTGCGCAGGTGATCGACGGGGAAGCGGGTGATGCGGTGGATGCCGGACTTGCCCGAGGTCAGCGCCGACCAATTGTCGTCGATGCCCTGGCCGAGCGAGGTGACCACGCCCATGCCGGTGACGGCGACGACCGGACGCCCGAGATGATCCCGCGTCTTGCCTTTGCCCATGATCGTGACCTTTCTCAGTCGATCGCTTCGAGGAGCGCCATGCCCTCGCCGCGCCAGAAGCCCCAGCTCGTCGCCAGGATCTGGGTGGGGACGTCGGTCGCTTCAAGTTCCAATCCGGTGGGATCGGCCGGCCGATAGAAGCCTTTTCGCGACAGCGCCAGCGCGGCGAGCGCGACCTGGGCCGGGAAAGCGGCCTCCAGGCTGTTGCCGAGCAGGCTCTGCGTGGCGCGAATCGGACCGACCGTGCCTTCGGCGACCAGCGCCTCGAGCAGCGCCCGTTCCTCGAGCGTGGGGGCGGCGACGCCGCTCGCGCCCGACAGCAGGCCGACCGGCTTGTCGCCCAGTTCCGAACGCAGCGCCTCGATCTGGCCCCGGGCCACGGCCGTGGCCTGGCCGGGCTCGCGGCGGCTGCGGCCGGACAGCACGGGACCCAGCCGGGCATAGCCGGACTTGCCGCGCGCTTCGGCGCTTTCGCGCGATTCGAGCACCAGGAAGACGCCCAGCGAGCCGGTGACCATGCCGCCGCCGGCATTGGCCCGCTCCCAGACGGAATTGACCGCGCCCTGCCACAGCGTGTTGCCCAGCGCGAGGCTGAGCAGCATATCCTTGCGCTCGGCATTATAAGCGGCGCCGACTAGGAACTGTTCGCCCTGACCGCCGGCGCGGATGCGGCGCGCGGCGATCTCGACGGCGCTGATGCCGGCCAGTTCCTCGCCCATGAAGGTACGGGACGACCCGGTCACCTTGTGGACGATCGAGATGTTGCCGGCCAGAAGATTGGAAAGCTGCGCCAGGAACAGCGTCGGGCGGAGATCGTTGGCGAGGCGCTCGTTCAGGAAGGCGTCGGGATTTTCCGCGCTGCCGAGACCGGCCAGGATCTGGCCGTCGACGACGACGTCGCGTTCGCCGCCACCCGCCGCGACGATCATGTCCATATGGGCGAGCCGATCGAGGTCGCCGGCAAGGCCGGCATCGGCGAGCGCCAGGCCGGCGGCATAGGTGCCGAGGCGCTGCCACGGCTCCATCTGGCGCTGGTCGGCCTTGCGCGGAATCTGCTTGTCGAGCTGAAGCGGCACCATGGCGTGCACGGGGAACGGCGCGAAATGCTCGGTGTCGACGCTGCCGGCATGCGGCTCGTCGACCGCAAGCGCCTGCCAGTGGGCATCGAGGCCCTCGCCCAGCGAGGAGATCAGGCCGATGCCGGTGACCCAGACGTCGCGGGCGCTGTTGCCGCCGGAAGTGTCGCTCATACCATATCTCCGACCGGCGTCAGGCCGATCTGCCGCACCCGCTCGCGCATGTTCTCGACCAGTTCCGGGGCCGGGAAGTCCATGACGCGCAGCGTCAGTTCCGCATCGCAGACCGGGCCGCCCGACTCGATCTTCGCCTCGGTCACGGCGAAGCCGGAACCGTCATGCGTCAGGGTCGCATAGACGTCGAGCTCGGCGCCGGGCTCGATGAACTTGCGGAACTTGGCCTTCTTGCTGCCGGCGAAGAACGGCATGCGCGAGAGGCCGTTCAGGCCGAGGATCAGGAAGCCGGAAGCCTGCGCCATGGTCTCGATCAGCAGCACGCCCGGCAGGATCGGATAGCCGGGAAAGTGACCTTCGAACACCGGGCTCGTCTCGGGGACGAAAGCCTTGGCATGAATACGACCGGCCGCAGCGTCGAAATCGACGATGCGATCAATCATCTGAAAATATTCGAGACGCATGATGGCTTCGACGCCGATCCTGTCAGGCGTTCTTCTTGGCGACCAGGTCGTCGATATGCGCGCAGAGATTCTTCAGGAGGAAGTAATCCTCGACCGAAGCCTTGCCGGCATTGACTTCCTGGGTCCACTGCTCGAGCGGGATCTTGATCCCGAACTTCTTGTCGAGGGCGAACACGATGTCGAGGAAATCGAGGCTGTCGATGCCCAGATCGTCGATGGCGTGGGATTCAGGGGTGATCTTCTCGCGCGGAATTTCGCTGGTCTGGGCGATCACATCGGCGACGACGTCGAACGTGGAAGACATGACGGTCACGTAATCCTATCTAGAATGGCTCTCGCATATCGGAGCAAGCCTGCACATTTGCAACGACGTCGAAGCGTTTGCGGCAGACATGACAACCGATCCCGCAAGCCAAGGCGGCAGGGAATTGCATTCGTCCTGATACCGTGTGCCGTCGAGAAATACCAGCCTGTCCCGCTCGCCCGGCGAATTCGGTCCCGGAATGATGTTATCCGGCATCGGAGCCGGAGATGGCGAGCACGTCGACTTCGACATCCAGCTGGTGGTCGCCGGAGATGACGATGATGCCGTCGACCGGCGCCGCATCGGAATAATCGCGCCCCAGCGCCAGCACGACGTGATCCTCGGCCGCGACAACGCCATTGGTGGGATCGAGCCCGATCCAGCCGGCCTCGCGGCCGCACCAGACGGCGACCCAGGCATGGGTGGCATCCGCCCCTTCCAGCCGCGGCTGGCCGGGCGGCGGCAGCGTGCGCAGGAAGCCGCTGACATAGGCGGCCGGCAGCCCCAGCGTGCGCAGGCCGGCGATCATCACATGCGCAAAGTCCTGGCAGACGCCGGCCCGCTTGGCGAAGGCGTCGGCCGGCAGCGTCGTGACGTCCGTCGCCTCGGGGTCGTAGGCGAAATCCGCCTTGATCCGGCAGGTGAGATCGAACGCCGCAGCGAGAATTGGCCGGCCGGCGGGGAAGCTCGCCACCGCATAGGCGGCGATCGCGTCGTCGATGGCGATGATGCGGCTGGCGAACAGGAAATGCACCGGCGACAGCGGCCCGAGATCCGCTTCGGCGACGGCCTGGCGGCGGATCTGCTCCCAGCTTGGCGTCGCCTCGCCGTCGCGCCTGTCGCCGGCGTCGACCGCGACGCGGGCGCGCGTCTCCAGGGTCAGCTCCTCATGCGGAAAGGCGAAGGCGACGGTGGTGATACGATTGCCGAAGAAATCGAAGCCGTCCTGACGCTCGGTCGGCTCGGGCGTGATGACGAGGTCGGCGGCGACGACCCGCTGGCCCTTGCGGGCGACCGGCAGCAGGCGCAGCACCTGGCGCGAGAAGGGCACCGGCGAGGCATAGGTGTAACGGGTGGTCTGGCGGATGTCGTAGAGCATGGTCATTCCCCGCCATCGACCGGATCGGCGGCGCGCCGGTGGGTGAAATAGGCGAGCGCCACCTCGTCGGAGATCTTCATCAAGGTCTGCTCGAAGCCGATCAGGTCGTCGGCGTCGAGGACGGCGGCATCGGCCGTGCCAAGTTCCGCGGCGAGCCGGGTCGCCAGCCGGTCGGCAGGTCCCAGCAGCCCGGCCGGGGCATGCGCCGGCATGTCGGCCAGCAATTGCCGGATGCGTTCGGCCTGGAAGGCGAGCGCGCGCGGATTGCCGCCGTCGAGCAGCACGAGGTCGACCACCGGCACGCGCGCGGCCAGCATCACATAGCGGATGCGATAGGTGATCTGGCTGTCGGCGAGTTCGAGCAGCGCGTCGAGTTCGCCGGCCTTGCCCGAGAGGCCGCAGAAGCGCGCGGCCCGGGCAATGGCAAGTCCGCGCTCGATGCGGCGACCGGTCTCGAGGAAGCGCCAACCCTGCTGGCGCACCATGTTTTCCTGCACCAGGCCGGAGAAGGCCGCGATCAGCCGCAACGCCGCATTGGCGCGCTCCAGCATGTCGCTGTCGGTCTTAGCCTCCAGCGGCTGGTTCAGCAGCACTTCGAGATCCGCGACCGTGCGCCAGGCGTCGGGCGACAGGCGGTCGCGGATGACGGAAGCCGCCCGGCGCGAGGCCTGGGCGAGGCGCGGCACGGTGTTGAAGTCGCTGCGGTCGGTCAGCATGGCGAGGGCGCGCTCGGTCGGCGTCGCATCCTCGTCGGTGTCGCCGATCGATCCGGCGGAGGAGAGCGTCGCGTCGAGCTGGGCGATCACCGCCTCGCCGTCATATTCCGCGCCGATATGCCGGCCGGCGATGGCGCGCACGATGCGCAGCGTCGCCTCGGTGCGCTCGACATAGCGGCCGAGCCAGAACAGGTTTTCCGCCGCCCGGCTGGGCAGCGTCTGCGTCATGCGCTGCAGCGCAACCTTGTCGGGCGAGGCAAGCAGCGTCGTCTCCGCCACCGGCTTGTCAGACAGCACCCAGACATCGGCCGAAGCGCCGCCCTGGTGCAGGGTAACGGCGCGGGCGTCGGGCTGGTCGGAAACCCGGCAGAAGCCGCCGGGCATCACCGTCCAGCCGTCATTCGTGCGCGCCACATAGAGGCGGAGGATCGAGGGGCGGGGCTCCAGCCGGGCGCTGTCGCCCTCGCCGCGCCAGACCGGCGTGGTCGAGAGCTTGACCGCTTCCTGGCCCACGAAATCCGTGCCGCGCCGGCCGATGGCGCGAATCAGGGCGGCCTTGCGGTCGGGATCGATGGTGGCGCCAAGCACCGCGCCGCGATCGAGCAGGCCGGGCACGCTGGAGCCGAGCGCCGGCGCGATCACCATCCGGTCGAACTCGGCCACGACATGGTCGCGCTCCAGCGTCTGGCCGCACCACCAGGTGGCGACATTCGGCAGGATCAGGTCTTCGCCAAGGATGCGGCGGGAGAGGCCGGGCAGGAAACCCAGAATGGCCCGCGCCTCGACCAGACCGGAGCCCAGCGCATTGGCTATCGCCACATTGCGCTGGCGCACCGCGCCGGCCAAGCCCGGCACGCCGAGCCGCGAGGCGGGGTTCAGTTCCAGCGGATCGGCGAAATCGGCGTCGAGGCGGCGCAACAGCACATCGGCCCGCTTCAGGCCGGAAATGGTGCGCATGTAGACGGTGTCGTCGCGGACCGTCAGGTCCTCGCCCTCGACCAGGACGAAGCCGAGATAGCGCGCCAGATAGGCGTGCTCGAAATAGGTCTCGTTGAGCGGGCCCGGCGTCAGCAGCGCGACGCGGGTTTCCTCATGCCGGTTCAGCCGGTTCAGCCCGGTTCGAAACGCCTGGAAGAAGCCGGCCAGCCGCTCGACGTTGAAGCTGCGATAGAGGTCGGGCAGCGCGCGGGACAGGGCGATTCGGTTTTCGAGCGCGTAGCCGGCGCCGGATGGCGCCTGGGTGCGGTCGGACACGACCCACCAGCGCCCGTCGGGACCACGGCCGACATCGACGGCGTAGAAACGCAGATGATGGCCGCCGACCGGCTCGGCGCCGACCAGCGGGCGCAGATATTCCGGACTGCCGGCAATGATCGCCGCCGGCAGCGCGCCATCGGCGGCGAGCCGCCCCTCGCCATAGGCATCGCCCAGAATCGCATCGAGCAGCTTGGCACGCTGGATCAGGCCGGCTTCGAGGCGGGCCCATTCCTTCGGCTCGATCAGGAAGGGCACATGCGACAGCGGCCAGGGCCGCTCGTCGCCATTTTCCGCGCCATAGACGCGGAAGACGACGCCGGAATCGGCCAGGTGCCGGTCGGCCTGGCCGAAACGGTGCTGCACTTCGCTCGGGCCGAGCTCGGCCATCGATTCGACGAAGCGCATCCAATGCGGCCGGATGCTGCCATCGGCGCCGATGAACTCGTCGGCGATGCCGGGCAGCGGCCGGTAATTGGCGATCAGCCGCTCCGCCCGGTCGGCCGCGACCTTGCTGCGGCGCAGCGTTTCCTTACGCGTCACGGGCATCGGCAATCCTGCGCAAGGGCGACGTGGTGCTTCTCTCCCTCAGGGAGAGGTGAAAGGGCAGTCCTCGCATCAGGACTTTCCGGACCGCCATCAAAGATTGGCCGGGCGGCGGAGGTCGAGCGTCATCGGGAACTCCGGCGAACCGGTCTCGGCCTGCGGCATGAAGTGGCCGGCCGTGTGGCCGATCGCCTCGAAGCGCGCCAGCCGGCGGGCTTCCGCCTCATAGGAATTGACCGGGAAAGTGTCGTAGCTGCGGCCGCCCGGATGGGCGACGTGATAGACGCAGCCCCCCAGCGAGCGCTGCGACCAGCTGTCGACAATGTCGAAGGTGAGCGGCGCGTGGGCGGGAATGGTCGGGTGCAGGCCGCGCGCCGGCTGCCACGCCTTGTAGCGCACGCCGGCGACGAACTGGCCGGCCGTGCCGGTGGACGTCATCGGCACGCGGCGGCCATTGCAGGAAACGACATGCCGGCGCGGGTCGAGACCTTCGACCTCCACCTGCATGCGCTCGACCGAGGAATCGACATAGCGCACCGTGCCGCCGATCGCGCCCTCCTCGCCCAGCACATGCCAGGGCTCCAGCGCCTGGCGCAGCTCCAGCTTGACGCCCTGCTGCTGGATGCGGCCGACGAAGGGGAAGCGGAACTCGCGCTGCGCCTCGAACCAGACGGGATCGAAGGCATAGCCGGCGCGCTGCAGATCGCCGAGCACGTCGAGGAAATCCGCCCAGACGAAATGGGGCAGCATGAAGCGGTCATGCAGCTGCGTGCCCCAGCGGGTCAGCAGGCCGTGCTGCGGGTTGTTCCAGAACATCGAGATCAGCGCCCGCACCAGCAATTGCTGCGCCAGGCTCATGCGGTAATCCGGCGGCATCTCGAAGGAGCGGAACTCGACCAGGCCCAGCCGGCCGGTCGGACCGTCCGGCGAATAGAGCTTGTCGATGCAGATCTCGGAGCGATGCGTGTTGCCGGTGACGTCGGTCAGCAGGTTGCGGAACAGCCGGTCGACGAGCCAGGGCGGCGGCGGCGTGCCATAGCCGGGCGCTGGCACGCTGGCCATGGCGATTTCCAGCTCGTAGAGCGCGTCGTGCCGGGCCTCGTCGATGCGGGGCGCCTGGCTGGTCGGGCCGATGAACAGGCCGGAGAACAGATAGGAAAGCGAAGGGTGGCGCTGCCAATAGAGCACCAGGCTCTTCAGCAGGTCGGGCCGGCGCAGGAAAGGGCTATCGGCCGGATGGGCGCCGCCGACCACGACATGGTTACCGCCGCCGGTGCCGGTGTGGCGGCCGTCGGTCATGAACTTCTCGGTGCCGAGCCGCGACAGCCGGGCTTCCTCATAGAGGTCGCGGGTGATGGCGACGCATTCGGTCCAATCGCCCGCCGGCTGCACGTTGACCTCGATGACGCCGGGATCCGGCGTCACCTTGATCACGTCCATGCGCGGATCGATCGGCGGCGGATAGCCCTCGACATGCACGGCGAGGCCGAGCGCGCGGGCACTCTCCTCCAGCGAGGCGAGCAACTCCAGATAATCCTCGAGCTTCTCGGTCGGCGGCATGAAGACGCAAAGCCTGCCGTCGCGCGGTTCGACCGACAGCGCGGTGCGCACGGTCTCGCCCTCGGTCAGGAATTGCTCGACCTGCTCGCCGCGCTCGGATTCGGCGTCCTCCGATCCTGCGCCGGCCAGATGGCGGGCCAGTTCCTCCTGCCGGGCGAGGGCTTCATGGCCCGCGCGATCGCGACCGGCCAAGACCTCGGGATCGGGCAGCGGTCCGCTGACGGCTCCGGGATCGCGCTGGACGATGAAGGGATAGGACGAGACCGGGACGAAGGGCAGCGAGGACAGCGGCAGGCGGAAGCCGACCGGGCTGTCGCCGGGCACCAGGAACATCTTGCCGCGCCGCAGCGGCCATTTCTCCGACATCCAGCGCTTGTCGGGCGCGGCCTCGGCCTGCCAGCGCTGCACCGGCAGGATATAGCCGGAAGGCTCGGTCAGGCCGCGCTCGAACACGCGGGCGATGCGGGCGCGGGCCTCCGGGTCGTCGAGCTTGGAATCAAGCGGGGTGACGTTTTCCGGCAGCTCGGCTTCCTTGAGGATCCAGTGCGCCGGATCCTCATAGGCCGGGACGACATGGTCCGCCGAAATGCCCAGCCGCTCCGAGAGATCGGCCAGCAGCGCACCGGCCTGCGCCGGGGTCGCGTTGAGGTCGTCGGCCTCGGCGGCGATCAGGCTGGAATCGCGCCAGATCGGCTTGCCATCCTTGCGCCAGTAGAGCGCGAAGGTCCAGCGCGGCAGGCTCTCGCCCGGATACCATTTGCCTTGGCCGTAATGCAGGAACCCGCCCGGCGCGAAACGCTCGCGCAGCCGGCGGATCAGGTCGTCGGCGCGGTCGCGCTTGGTCGGACCCACGGCTTCCGTATTCCATTCCTCGGCCTGGTAATCGTCGATCGACACGAAGGTCGGCTCGCCGCCCATGGTGAGGCGGACATCGTTCGCCTTGAGATCGGCGTCGACCCGGAGGCCGAGCGCGTCGAGCGCCGCCCAGCTGTCGTCGGAGAAGGGCAGCGTCACGCGCGGATTCTCGGCGACGCGGTTGACCGTCATCTCGAATTCGAACGAGGTCTCGGTGCCCGGATCGGCGATGAACGAGCCGGTGATCGGCGCCGCCGAACGGAAATGCGGCGTGGCGCAGAGCGGAAGATGCCCTTCGCCGGTGAACAGGCCCGAGGTCGGATCCATGCCGATCCAGCCCGCGCCCGGCACATAGACCTCGGCCCAGGCGTGCAGGTCGGTGAAATCGACCTTGGTGCCGGAGGGGCCGTCGAGGGCGGCGACGTCGGGCTTCAGCTGGATCAGGTAGCCGGAGACGAAGCGGGCGGCGAGGCCGAGATGGCGCAGCGCCTGCACCAGCAGCCAGCCGGAATCGCGGCAGGAGCCGGCGGCCGAGGACAGCGTCTCCTCCGGCGTCTGTACGCCCGGCTCCATGCGGATCAGATAGCGGATGTCGTTCTGGAGCCGCTGGTTGATCGAGACGAGGAAATCGACGATCTGCATCTGCCCGCGCGGGATCGATGCCAGGAAATTGGTCAGCAGCGGCCCGGCCGGCTCCGGCGCCAGATAGGCGGCCAGTTCCTCGGCGAGCGCCGGCTCATAGGCGAAGGGGAACTGGTCGGCATAGGGTTCGACGAAGAAGTCGAACGGATTGTAGACCTCGAGCTCCGCCAGCAGATCGACCTCGATGGCAAACTCCGTGGTCTTTTCCGGGAAGACGAAACGCGCCTGCCAGTTGCCGTGCGGGTCCTGCTGCCAGTTCACGAAATGGTTGGCCGGCGTCACCTTCAGCGAATAGCTCGGCACCTTGGTGCGACAATGCGGGGCCGGACGCAGCCGGATAACCTGCGGCCCCAATTGGACCGGCCGGTCATAGCGATAACGGGTGACGTGGCGAAGCGCGGCGAGGATCGACATCGGCTTTTGGGCTCTCCATGGGCGTTCGCAGCAGGACGTTGGCGGCGGGCGCACCGACCGGAATGACGCAAGAATCACGCCATGCCGGTCCCTTGGCACGTCCGCCCGAAGTTCAGGCCTTCACGACCGTCGAGCGGAATTTCGACGCAAGATACTCGCCGGACCCCACCGGAGGATAGCTCGCCGTTTCGCCCGGCTTGAGGCAGGTCGGGATGCAGGCGATGGCCGCGTCCCAGTTCGGCTGGTGGAAAAAGGCCATCGACTGGCGCCTGGCCGAGCGGCCGAGATCACGCGGCGGGATGGTGACGCGGTGCAGCGTCGACTTCCACTGATCATTCGTCCAGCGCTGCATCAGATCGCCGATATTGATGACGAAGCTGTCGGGAATGGCCGGAACGCGGTGCCATTCGCCGTCCAGCCCCTTCACTTCCAGGCCGCCCGGCGCGTCTTCCTGCATCAGGATGGTGATCGAGCCGTAATCGGAATGGACGCCGGCGCGAAGCTGGCCGGGGACGGGATCTTCCGTGAGGTCGGGATAGTTGAGCAGGCGCAGCGCGCTGGCCTCGCGGTCGATGAAGCGATCGAAATAACTCTCTTCCAGATCGAGCGCGAGGGCGAAGAAGCGCAGGATCCGGCCCGCCAGCGCCGACATTTCCCGGTAATAGGCCTGGGTGGCGAGGCGGAATTCGTCGCCACCGAGCGGCCAGGGATTGGCGGAGAACACGAAGGCTTCGGCGTCGTCGGCCGGCTTGTGGTCGAGGCGCTGGAAGGCGGAGGGCCCGAAGGAAAACGTCTCCTTCAGATCGGCCGGCTTGGCGTCGCCGAGCGAGGCTGCGAGCGTCTCGCCCTTGACCGGGCTGTAGCCATAGGGATAGCCCGGGTAGGGCATCACGGCGGTCAGCTTCTCTTCGACCGGGCGATCGAAGAAGGCGCGGGCCGCCTGCCAGCCGCGCTCGACGATTTCGCGGTTCGCGCCATGGCCGGTAATAAGGAAGAAACCCGTTTCGCGGCAGGTGCGGACGATGGCATCGGCGACCGCGCGCGGGCCCTGGGGATCGGAGAGATCGATGATCGGAATGATCGACATGCGGGTCCTTGAACCATGACGAAGCGAGACGCCGAGACTATGGGGCCACCACGACCTTGGGAACCGTCAATCGGCGGAGCGTGCACATGAATGAGGCAACCGCGGCCCTGCAGGGCGATCGCGCCGCCGCTTCCACCGCCATCGCCCGCCCGCCGCGCATCGCCGCCCTCGACGTGGCGCGCGGCGTGGCGCTGGTCTGCATGGCGATCTTCCATGGCGCGTGGGACGTCGCCTTCCTGCATATCGTACGCTTCGACCCCGGCGCCTCGATCGGCTGGGTGATCTTCGCCCGCGCCATCGCCGGCTCGTTCCTGATGCTGGTCGGCATCAGCCTGGTGCTCTCGACCCGCAACGGCTTTCGCCCCAGGCCCTATCTGATCCGGCTGGCGATGATCGTCGCGGCCGCGGCGCTGGTCTCGGCCGCAACCTATTTCGTCATGCCGGAAGGGTGGATCTTCTTCGGCATCCTGCACCAGATCGCGCTGGCAAGCGTGCTCGGCCTGGCCTTCCTGCGGCTGCCGCCGCGCCTCGTCTTCCTCGCCGCCATCGCCATCTTCGCCCTGCCCTTCCTGTATCGAAGCGAGGTGTTCGCCCAGCCGGCGCTCTGGTGGGTCGGGCTGGCACCGAAGCCGCCGGGCTCGTTCGACTATGTGCCGCTCTTTCCCTGGTTCGGCGTGGTCCTGGCCGGCATGGCGCTGGCCAAGCTCGCGATTTCGCAGGGCTGGGACCGGCGGCTCGCCACCTGGCAGCCGCGCTTCGTGCTCGGCAGATGGCTGGCCTTTGGCGGGCGCCATTCGCTCGCCGTCTATCTGATCCACCAGCCGGTGCTCTACGCCCTCTTCTTCGCGCTCGCCGCCATCGTCGCGCCGAACGGCGCGGAAAGAGATGCGCGCGCCGATTGCGCCGATCGCTGCGTCGCGGTCGGCAAGAGCGCGGCCGATTGCCAGAGCTATTGCGGCTGCGTGTTCGACGATCTGAACGGCAAGGGGCTGATGGCCGCCTTCATGGCGCGCACCCTGGCCGAGGACCAGACCCTCCGGCTGCAGGAGACGATCGCCGTCTGCTCGGCCAAGACATTCCCTCCCGTGCCGGAAACCCCGGAGTCCGGCACGCTGCAATGAGCTTCAAGGAATCCCCATGAACGAACCCGTCCGCACGCCGATCGTCCAGTTCGGCACCAGCCGCTTCCTGCAGGCGCATGCCGATCTCTTCCTGTCGGAGGCGCGAGACCAGGGTCAGGATGTCGGCCCCGTCACCATCGTGCAGACGACGGCCTCCGGCGCCCGCTCCGGCCGGCTCAAGGCCTTTGACGGTTCGCCGATCCCGATCGTCATCCGCGGCATCGAGAATGGCGCCCCGGTCGAGCGCACGGTCGGCGTCACCTCGCTGGTGCGCGGCCTCTCCGCCGTCGACAACTGGGACGAGGTCGAGCGCATCGTCGTCGAGGAGGCGAAGATCCTGATCTCGAACACGTCGGATGCCGGCTTTGCGCTCAACGAGGGCGAAAGGCTTGGCAGCGACGTGCCGCGCGCCTTCCCGCTCAAGCTCCTGAAGCTCCTGCTCGCCAGATGGCAGGCGAAGGGCGCGCCGCTGACGCTGTTTCCCTGCGAGCTGATCCCGCGCAATGGCGACGTGCTCAAGGCGCTGCTCATGACGCTCGCCGACGAGAACGAACTGCCGGCGGAATTCGTGGCCTGGCTCGACACCTGCATCTTCGCCAATTCGCTGGTCGACCGCATCGTCTCCGAGCCGATCGAACCGGCCGGCGCGGTGGCCGAACCCTATGCGCTCTGGGCGATCGAGAAGCAGCCGGGGCTCGTCGCGCCCTGCCTCCATCCGGACGTGCGCATGGTCGACGACCTCGCCGTCTATGAGCGGCTGAAGCTGTTCATTCTCAATCTCGGCCATACCGTGCTGGCCGAAGGCTGGCGGGAGACCTACCGGCCGGAAGGCGAGCTGGTGCGCGAGAGCCTTGCCGATCCGGTCGTGCGCGAAAAGCTCGATGCGATCTATGACGCCGAAGTGCTGCCGATCTTTGCCGCCGGCGGCATCCATGAGGCGCCGGAATATCGGGCGAGCGTGCTGGAGCGGTTCGAAAACCCCTTCCTCGCCCACCGTCTGGCCGAGATTTTCGGCAACCATGCCGAAAAGAAGCGCCGCCGCATCGGCGGCCTGCTGGCGTGGAAGCGCGAGCTCGGCCTCGACCTGCCGACAGCGCGCCTCGACGCGATTTTGGCCTCCAGCATCGGGTAGCGGGCGGAGAGGATCGGCCGGTCGCCGACCCTCGTCTCCCAAGCTGGATCATCATCCTGAGGCACCCGGCAAGGCCGGGCCTCGAAGGAGGGTCCAGCGAACTCACCCGATGTGGATTGCCGGCGGCGTTGTCCGCCTCCCGCTGTGCTCGGCTGGAGCCTCCTTCGAGGCTTCGCTCACGCGAAGCACCTCAGGATGATGGCGGAGCCATAGGAGGCAGCAACGGCGCCCGCGTCACGCATGCCGCCCACCGGACTAGCGCCCGAGGACAGACCCCTCAATCCGGCCGGGCGTTATACCCGCGATACCAATCGACGAAGCGGTCCATGCCCTCGTCGATCGAGGTTTTGGGCGCGAAGCCGAGCTCGGAAGTGGCGAGGTCGATATTGGCGAAGGTGGTCTCGACATCGGCCTTGCGCATCGGCGCGAAATTGATCTCGGCCTTGCGGCCCGTCGCCCGCTCGATCGTGGCGATGAAATCCATCAGCGCCACCGGCTGGTTGTTGCCGAGGTTGAAGATGCGGTTTTCCGCCCGCTCGGGGTGGCGGTCGACCGCGCCCAGCACGCCGGCGACGATGTCGTCGATGAAGGTGAAATCGCGCTGCATCGCGCCATTGTTGTAGACGGTGATCGGCCGCCCCTCGAGGATGGCGCTGGTGAACAGCCACGGCGCCATGTCCGGCCGGCCCCAGGGGCCGTAGACGGTGAAGAAGCGCAGGCCCGTCGAGGCGATGCCCTGAACATTGGCATAGGAATGGGCGATCAGCTCGCCGGCGCGCTTGGTCGCGGCATAGAGCGAGGCGGGCCGGTCGACCCGGTCGCTTTCGCGAAACGGCACGTCCTCGTTCAGGCCATAGACCGAGGAAGACGAGGCATAGACGACATGGCGCAGGCGTGGCAGGCGCAGCGCGGCCTCGAACATCACCACCTGGCCGGTGACGTTGGCGTCGGCATAGGCGAGCGGGTTCTCGATCGAATAGGCCACGCCCGCCTGGGCTGCGAGATGCACCACCGCCTCGATGTCGGCATGGGTGGTGACCAGCCGCTCCATCGCCGCCATGTCGCTGACGCTGGCCTCGACGAATTCGAAATGCCGGTGTGCCGCCAGCCGGTCGAGCCGGGCCTGTTTCAGCGCCGGGTCGTAATAGGCGTTCATGTTGTCGACGCCGATCACGGCGTCGCCGCGCTCGAGGGCCGCCTTCGCAACCTGCGAGCCGATGAAGCCCGCCGCACCGGTGATCAGCATTTTCATGCTTCAGGACTTAGCTGATTTGCCGCTGCCGACAAAGGCTTCGCCCGGCTTTTCGCGAGCTTTCGTTTCATTCCTTGCGCCGATCCGCTATGACAGGAGCGCGCCGCCCCGGTGCGAAAGGATGCTGGACGTCGGATGATTTCGCAGAAGGCCAAATACGCATTCAAGGCGCTGATCCATCTCGCCAAGCAGCCCCAGGGCGAGACGACGCAGATCGACGACATCGCCCGGCAGGCCGGCGTGCCGCGCAAGTTTCTCGAGCATATCCTGCTCGACCTGAAACATCGCGGCATCATCGCCAGCCGGCGGGGCCGCGCCGGCGGCTATGTCATGATCAAGCAGCCCGGCGAGGTCACGATCGGCCAGGTCCTGCGCGCCATAGACGGGCCGATCGCGCCCCTCTCCTGCATTTCCCGCACCGCCTACCAGCCCTGCGCCGACTGCCCGGACGAGGCCGCCTGCGCGGTCCGCCGCATGTTCGCCGGCCCCTATGAGACCCAGCTCCAGGCCTTCGAGGCCACGACGCTGGCGGACGCGCTGGGGCATGAGGCGGATCCGGTAGATCTGGACATCTCCCGCGACATCGTTTCTGCTGGGGGCCGGATCTAGGAAGGATTTTCTAGAACGGCTCTAACAGAAGGCGTTGCGTGGTTTGAAATTGTCGAGCGCCTATGTCGAGATAATGGGGTCATCGATCAGGGAGCACACGATGGTCCGCCCGATATCCACGCTTGTCCGCCGCCTCCGACCCGGGCTTGCCGCCCTCGTCGCCGGCGTGGCGATGGTTGTGACGCCGGCGCTGGCCGACGTGTCGCTGCTCAACGTCAGCTATGACCCGACCCGCGAGCTCTACAAGGCCTACAACGCCGCCTTCGCCGCGCACTGGAAGGCGGAGACCGGCGAGACGGTCACCATCCAGCAGTCGCATGGCGGCTCCGGCAAGCAGGCGCGCTCGGTCATCGACGGGCTCGACGCGGATGTCGTGACGCTGGCGCTCGAAGCCGATATCGACGCGATCGCCAAAGCGACGGGCAAGATCCCGGCCGATTGGCGCGGTCGCCTGCCGCACAATTCCTCCCCCTACACCTCGACCATCGTCTTCCTGGTCCGCAAGGGCAATCCGAAGGGCATCGCCGACTGGGGCGACCTGGTCAAGGACGGCGTCGAGGTCATCACCCCCAACCCGAAGACCTCGGGCGGTGCGCGCTGGAATTATCTGGCGGCCTGGGCCTATGCCAACAAGGCGTTCGGCAACGATCCGGAAAAGACCAAGGAATACGTCTCGACGCTGTACAAGCACGTCCCCGTGCTCGATACCGGCGCGCGCGGCTCGACCACCACCTTCGCCCAGCGCGGCATCGGCGACGTGCTGCTTGCCTGGGAGAACGAGGCCTTCCTGGCGCTGGAGGAACTCGGCCCCGACAAGTTCGACATCGTCGTGCCGCCGCTCTCGATCCTGGCCGAGCCCCCGGTCGCGCTGGTCGACGCCAATGTCGATGCCAAGGGCAGCCGCAAGGCAGCCGAAGCCTACCTGACCTATCTCTATTCGCCTGAAGGCCAGACGATCGCGGCGAAGAACTATTATCGCCCGTCCAAGCCGGAAACCGTCGACGCAGCGCTGCTGGCGCGGTTCCCCAAGCTCGACCTCGTGACCATCGACGACCCGCAATTCGGCGGATGGGCCAAGGCCCAGCCGGAGCATTTCGGCGATGGCGGCATCTTCGACCAGATCTACAAGCCGAACTGAACGGATCCAGATGGCCGCAACGACCATCGCATCGGTCAGGAAGTCGAGCGTCATCCCGGGCTTCGGGTTGGCGCTCGGCGTCACGTTGACCTATCTCAGCCTGATCGTGCTGATCCCGCTCGCCGGCCTGTTCTGGCGCTCGGCCAGCGGCGGTCTCGACGAGTTCATCCGCATCTCGACCGATCCGCGCACGCTCGCGGCGCTGCGCCTGTCCTTCACGACGTCCTTCGTCGCCGCCCTGGTCAATCTCGTCTTCGGCATGATCCTCGCCTGGATCCTGGTGCGCTACGAGTTTCCCGGCCGTCGCCTGATCGACGCCGTCATCGACCTGCCCTTCGCGCTGCCGACCGCCGTCGCCGGCATCGCGCTGACGACGCTCTATGCGCCGAATGGCTGGATCGGCGCCTGGCTGGCGCCGCTCGGCATCCGCATCGCCTATTCGCAGACCGGCATCATCATCGCGCTGATCTTCATCGGCCTGCCCTTCGTCGTGCGCAGCGTGCAGCCGGTGCTGGAGGACCTCAACCGCGAGGTCGAGGAAGTCGCGGCGACGCTCGGCGCCAACCGCCGCCAGACGGTGCGCCGGGTCGTCATGCCGGCGCTGTGGCCGGCGCTGCTGACCGGCTTCGCGCTCGCCTTCGCCCGCGCGGTCGGCGAATACGGCTCGGTGATCTTCATCGCCGGCAACAGCCCCTACAAGACCGAGATCGCGCCGCTGCTGATCGTCATCAAGCTGGAGGAATTCTCCTATTCCGGCGCGACGACGATCGCCGTGCTGATGCTGATCGCATCATTCCTGGTCCTGCTCGCGATCAACCTGATCCAGAGCTGGAGCCGGCGGAGATATGGCGATGTCTGACGAAGCCTTCACCACCGCCCGCCTGCCGGGAGCCTCGGCGATCCGCTTCCGTCCGGTGACGATGGAGCGCAAGCGCGTCCGCGTCGCGCTGATCCTGGTCTCGCTGGCGTTTCTCGGCCTGTTCCTGGTCATGCCGGTCGTCGCCGTCTTCGTCGAGGCGTTTCGCGGCGGCATGCCGGCCTTCGCCGAGGCGATCTTCGAGCCGGACGCGGCCGCCGCCATCCGCCTGACCCTGCTGGTTGCGGCGATCTCGGTGCCGTGCAACCTCGTCTTCGGCCTGGCTGCCTCCTGGGCGATCGCCAAGTTCGACTTCAAGGGCAAGAGCCTGCTCAACACGCTGATCGACCTGCCCTTCTCGGTCTCGCCCGTGATCGCGGGCCTGATCTACATCCTGATGTTCGGTTCGCAGAGCCTGCTCGGCCCCTGGCTGAAGAGCGAGGGCATCCAGGTCATCTTCGCGGTGCCCGGCATCGTGCTGGCGACGATCTTCGTCACCTTCCCCTTCGTGGCGCGCGAACTGATCCCGCTGATGGAAGAACAGGGCCGCGGCGACGAAGAGGCGGCGCTGTCGCTCGGCGCCTCCGGCTTCCAGGTATTTTTTCGCGTGACCCTGCCCAACGTCAAATGGGCACTGCTCTATGGCGTGCTGCTCTGCAACGCCCGCGCCATGGGCGAATTCGGCGCGGTTTCCGTGGTTTCCGGCCACATTCGCGGCCTGACCAACACCATGCCGCTGCATGTCGAGATTCTCTACAACGAGTATAATTTCGCGGCCGCATTCGCCGTAGCCTCGCTGCTGGCGCTGCTCGCCCTCTTTACACTGGTCGTCAAGTCGGTCTTGGAATGGCGTTATGCCGACGAGATCGCCGCGACGCGCCGCCACTGAGGTAACTGGAATGAACGCGATCACCCCGATCGACAAGGGTGCTTCGGTGGCGCTTGGCGCGCCGATCGACGTGACCATCGAGAACGTCCAGAAGGCGTTCGGCGACACGCCGGCGCTGCATGGCGTCTCGCTCGACGTCAAGGCGGGCGAGCTGGTGGCGCTGCTGGGCCCGTCCGGCTCCGGCAAGACGACGCTGCTCAGGATCCTCGCCGGCCTCGACGCGCCGACCGCCGGCCGCGTGCTGTTCGGCGGCGACGATGCGCTGGGCCTTTCGGTGCAGGACCGCAATGTCGGCTTCGTGTTCCAGCATTACGCGCTGTTCCGTCACATGACGGTGTTCCAGAACATCGCCTTCGGCCTGACGGTGCGGCCGCGCGGCGAGCGCCCGCCCAAGGCCGAGATCCGCAAGCGTGTGCTGCATCTGCTCGACCTGGTCCAGCTCACCGGCCTCGACAAGCGCTATCCCTCGCAGCTCTCGGGCGGCCAGCGCCAGCGCGTGGCGCTCGCCCGGGCGCTGGCGATCGAGCCGCGCGTGCTGCTGCTCGACGAGCCCTTTGGCGCGCTCGACGCGCAGGTCCGCAAGGATCTGCGCCGCTGGCTGCGCGAGATCCACGACCAGACCGGCCACACCACCTTCTTCGTCACGCACGACCAGGAAGAGGCGCTGGAGCTTGCCGACCGCGTCGTCGTCATGTCGAAGGGCCGCATCGAGCAGGTCGGCACGCCGGACGAGATCTATGACGCGCCCGCCAGCCCCTTCGTGTTCGAGTTCATCGGCGAATCCTCGTTCCTGCCGGTCACCGTCGTCGACGGCGCCGTACAGCTGGATGGCCGGCCGCTCGACCTCTCCGGCCTCGGCGCGCCCTCCGGCACGGCCACGCTCGGCTTCCGGCCGCATGACGTCTCGATCGTCGAGGATGGTGGCCCGGCGATCACCGGCACGATCGTCACCGAGCGCCGGCATGGCGGCGCCCGCCGGCTCGAGCTCGAAGTCGGCGCGGACAAGCATCGCGTGGAGATCGACATGCCCGTCGACCACAGCCGCCTTACCGGCAACCAGATCGCCTTCCGCCCGCATCGCTGGCGGATCTTTCCGCGCTAGGTCGCCTCGCGGGCACGGATATCCTATCTTTTCTGCGCGCCCGCTGGGCGTCCGTCCGTCGATCTCCCGACCGCTCTAGCCGGAAAGCGGTCGCCGTTTCGTGCTTGCGAATCACATAAGTGTACGCTTATGTAACGGCATGATTGAGTCTGCGATCTTCAAGGCCCTGGCCGATCCGACCCGTTGCGCCATCTTCGAAAAGCTGGCGGCAGGCGGCATGAACGCCAGCGCCTTGCGGCAGGGCATGGCGATCAGCCAGCCGGCCATGTCCCAGCACCTGTCGGTCCTGCGCCAGGCGAAATTGGTGCGGGAAGAGCGGCAGGGCCGCTTCATGCATTACGAGGTCGACCCCGAGGGCCTGGCGCTGATCGGCGCATGGCTGGCTAGATATCGCGCCTACTGGCCCGCGCGCATCGACGATCTCAAGGCCTTGCTGAGGGAGATGGACCCATGAGCGACATCGAGACCAAAGAGCAGGCCGGACGACGGACGAACGTTCTGGTGCTCGAATACGAACTCGACGCGCCGCCGGAAAAGGTCTGGCGGGCCATCAGCATCCCCGCCCTTCGCGAGAAATGGCTGCCGAAGGGCAGCCTGGCCGACGCAGAGCCGGTCTCTTCGACGCCGGGCGAAGAGATTCGCTACGGGATGCGGGAGACCGAACCGCCTTTTCTCGACAGCGTCGTCACCTTCCAGCTCAGCCCCAATGAAACGGGCGGCACCCGGTTGCGGATCGTCCACGGTCTGACGGACGCGCGACAATGGCTGCGTCCGCAAAGCGCCGCGAACGGCAACGCCGTCTGCAGCCTGCGCGCGGCCTGACCCGCCGGCCCAACCAAGGCTTTTCAAAACGGAAGGAATTCGCCAATGCGCGAAGCGATGCAACTCGTCCCTATGGTGGTCGAACAATCCAGCCGCGGGGAGCGGTCCTTCGACATCTACTCCCGCCTCCTGCGCGAGCGGATCATCTTTCTGAACGGCGAGGTCAACGACACCGTGTCCGCGCTCGTCTGCGCGCAACTTCTGTTTCTGGAGGCGGAAAACTCCCGTCGTCCCATCCAGCTCTATATCAATTCGCCGGGCGGCGTGGTTACCAGCGGCCTCGCCATGTACGACACCATGCGCTACATCCGGGCGCCCGTGCACACCCTCTGCATGGGCACCGCCCGGTCGATGGGGTCCTTCCTGCTGATGGCGGGCGAGCCCGGCCAGCGCGCCGCCTTGCCCAATGCGAGCATCCACATCCACCAGCCGCTTGGCGGATTCCAGGGGCAAGCGTCGGACATCCTCATCCACGCCGAGGAAATCCAGCGAACCAAGCATCGCCTGACACGGCTCTACGCCGAGCACTGCGGACGCAGCTATGGAGAGCTTGAGGCTGCGATGGATCGGGACCGATTCCTGACCGCCGAGGAGGCGCTGGAATGGGGGCTCATCGACCGCGTCCTGACCGAGCGCGACGATCGGGCGGAGGCGATGCTGTCGGCGCCGTGACGGCGCTCCCGGGAAGGTGCGGCGGCAGGTTGCCGCCGCCGTTCGTCACTCACACGTCGAGGATCGGCGCGAAGCCGCCATAGATCATGCGCTGGCCGTCGAACGGCATGTCGAACCGCATGCGCGGATCGGCCATCACCTTCTCCCAGCCGGCATTGCGGGCTTCCTTGCTCGGCCATTCGATCCAGGAATAGACGACCTTCTCGCCGTCGGTCGCCTTCACCGCGCGGCGGAAATCGGTGACCTTGCCGTCCGGCACGTCATCGGCCCAGGTTTCGACGACGCGCGACGCGCCATGTTCGCGGAACATCGGCGCCGTCTTCGAGGCGAGCGCGAGATAGGCCTCCTTGTTGGCCTCCGGCACGGCGATCAGGATGCCGTCGACATAGCCGGGCTTGCCGGGCCGACCGTCATCCAGGAACGCTTCGAAGCCGCCAAAGATCATCCGCTTGGCGTCGAAGGGCATCGAGCTTCCCATCGCTTCCATGCGCGGATCGCTCATCATCTTCTTGTTGCAGGCATCGCGCGTCGCGCGGTCGGGATATTCGAACCAGGAGAAGACGATGACCTCGTCGGGCTCAGCCTGCACGGCGCCCTTGAAATCGGTGACCTTGCCGTCTGGCACGTCGTCGCCCCAGGTCTCGACCATCCGGGTGACGCCATGTTCCTTGACGAAGGCCGCCGCGTCGGCGGCATGCTTGCGATAGGCTTCCTTGTTGGCAGCCGGAACGGCCACCACGAATCCCTCGATATAGGTCATGGTTCGATCTCCTCCTGATCATCCCGCTTGGCGGGTCGTTCTCCCGCGTCTTCCCTTGCCGGGCCTCCGGCGCCTCGGCGCGCCCCCGGTGGACAACGGCTTTCGTGATGGATTGTCCGATTGACAATTTAGGTTGATATCAACATAAGAAAGGCATGTCAAACGCCGGCCCCGTGCCCTTCTCAACCACGCTGCATGTCCGCGATCATTGCCTGTGCCTGGCCGCCCAGCGCGCCGCCCGCGCCCTGGCGCGCCGCTTCGACGAGGCGTTGCGGCCCGTCGGCCTGACGAGCGGCCAGTTCTCGCTGCTGATGTCGCTGAACCGGCCGCAGCCGCCGTCGATCGGCGCCGTGGCGGCGCTGCTCGCCATGGACCGCACGACGCTGACCGCCAATCTGAAGCCGCTGGAGCGGCAGGGCTTCCTGAGCACCGCCGTCGACCCGGAAGATCGGCGCAGCCGCCGCCTGGCGTTGACCGATTCCGGCCGGGCCGTGCTGGCCGCCGCTTTGCCGATCTGGCAGCAGACGCATGCCGAGGTCGAGGCGCCGCTCGGCGAGGGCGTGGCAGATCTTCTGCGCGCCGGCCTGATGGCACTGGCCTAGGAGAGGCGGCGGCGCTACTGGCGGGCCAGCTCTTCGGCGCGGCCGCGCTTGCGCAGGCTCTTCTGGCGCTGGAAGGCGACGTCGACCGAGCCCACCGTCATGCCGAGCATCGAGATGACGCCCTTGTTGACGATGCTGTCGCGGCCGGTGCGGCGGATCGTATCCTCGAAATGCAGCTGCAGCTTGCTGCCATTCTTGCCGCGCGTAATCAGGTCGTAGGACATGCGGATGGCATCCTCGCCCACCACGACCTTGGCCGTGCCGACGACATCGTCGCGCGTGCCGACATAGGTGTTGGGGCCGGTCTTGCGGAAATGCCAGGTGCGGCGGTCGAGCGCGCCATTGTCGAAGCGGAAGACCTGGTCGAGCACGAACTTGCCGCCGGCGCCGCGCCCCTTGGTGGTGACGACGAAGCCGCGATCGACCCCAGCGAGCTGGCTCTTGAAGCGGCCGACGCCCGTCGCCTCGCCGCGGAACGCCTCTTCCAGCGTCGGCCCGGCCTGGGCGGCGCCAAGCCCGGCGCCCGAAAGCAGCAGCGCCAGCAGGAGGACGAGAGGATGCGCGATCTTCATGGAAAAGGCCCCGTGCATGAACCCGATGTCCCTGCCCGGAGCCAGTCTAGCCTGAGTTTTGTGGTTTCGTCAGCCATGGCGCGGCGCAATCGCGCCGAAGGTCAGCTCGAGGCGCTGACGGGCGCGGAGGCGGCGCTCTCGGTCAGCACGGCAAACAGCGCCGACTGATCGCTCGAGGCGCGCAGCTTGTTGGCGAGGCCAGGCTCGCGCAGGAGGCGCGCAATGCGGGCGAGCGCCTTCAGATGGTCGGCGCCGGCATTTTCCGGCGCCAGCAACAGGAAGATCAGGTCGACCGGCTGGTCGTCGAGCGATTCGAAATCGATCGGCTTGGGAAGGCGGGCGAACACGCCATAGATCCGCGTCAGCTGCTGCAGCTTGCCATGCGGGATCGCGATGCCGTTGCCGACGCCGGTCGAGCCGAGGCGCTCGCGCTGCAGCAGGGTGTCGAAGATCTGCCGTTCGTCGAGACCGGTCAGTTTCGCAGCCTTTTCGGCCAGTTCCTGAAGAGCCTGCTTTTTGCCATTGGCTTTCAGGGCCGGGACGATGGCGTCCTGGCTGATGAGATCACTGAGGTCCATGACTTGGTTCAAAAATGCCTCGGTTCAAACCTTCAAGACCCGTCGTTTCGGCGCACTCCCCGAGCGCGCCGAAAATCCATTCCGAGTTTACGCGGAATCAGCTGACGACGGAATCCCCTTTGCCGGCCTGGGCCGGGTCGATCCACCCAATGTTGCCGTCGCGCCGGCGGTAGACGATGTTCACGCCACCATGCCCGGCATGCCGGAACACCACGACCTGCGACTGCGCCAGATCCATCGCCATCACGGCGCCGGATACCGACATCGTCCGCAGGGCCTTCGTTTCCTCGGCGATGACCATCGGGTTGTAGTCGGCCGCCAGTTCCTCGTCCTCGTCGGGCGTCGCCGCCAGAACGGTGTAGTTGGCGTCGATATCCGCCGCGCCGTTGCGCGGATGATGATCCTTCAGCTTGCGCTTGTAGCGCCGCAACTGCTTTTCGATCCGCTCCGCGGCCTGGTCAAAGGTCGGGTAGATCTCGTGCCCACGTCCCTCGGCGTGCAAATCCGCCCCGCTATCGAGATGCAGGGCACAGTCAACGCGATAGCCGGTTCCATCACGCTCCAAGACGACGCGGCCCGAGAAGCCGCCGGCGAAATACTTGCCGATCGCGTCACCAACGCGGCCCTCCACATGGGTGCGGTAGGCGTCGCTGATTTCGATATTCTTACCGGAGATGCGCAGAGACATGGATTTCTCGTACCCCTTGGTCGTCGTTGCGAACCGAGGCTCCCTCGCGCATTCGCGTGAAGCAGCCCCGTCGGGCACGTCGCGTTCCGGCGTCACCAAGGCCTGCCGACTTCGAGCCGATATCCTCCCGGCTCAGAGGCCTCGGCTGCCGTTGGCGCCGCGCCCTTCTAGTGACAGCATGCCGGGAAGTCAAGAAAGGCCGCCCGGCAACAGCCGCCATGTCTTGAAGCTGGTCCTTCTACGGTCCCAAGGCAAGGGCAGACGGCTAAACTTTAAGTCGCCAGAAGGGCTTGCTTTTCGCGGCGGCGCTGTACCGACGAGGGAATCCGCAACGCTTCGCGGTACTTGGCGACGGTGCGCCGCGCGATGTCGATGCCGGAATCACGCAGCATCTTGACGAGCGTATCGTCGGAAAGAACATCATCCGGTGTCTCGCCGTCGATCAGCGCCTTGATGCGGTGGCGCACGGCCTCGGCCGAATGCGCCTCGCCGCCCTCCGACGAAGCGATCGAGGCGGTGAAGAAATATTTCAGTTCAAACACGCCGCGCGGCGTCGCCATGTACTTGTTCGAGGTGACGCGCGAGACGGTCGATTCGTGCATTGCGATCGCCTCGGCTACCGTCTTCAGGTTGAGCGGACGCAGATGCGCCACGCCCTGGGCCAGGAAGGCGTCCTGCTGACGCACGATCTCGGTCGCCACCTTCAGGATCGTCTTGGCCCGCTGGTCCAGGCTCTTCACCAGCCAGTTGGCGGTCTGCAGGCATTCGCTCAGATAGGTGCGGTCCTCGCCCTTCGAATGGCGCGCGACATTGGCGTAGTAGCTCTGGTTGACCAGCACGCGCGGCAGCGTGTCGGTATTGAGCTCGATGCGCCAGCTGCCATCCGGCGCGGCGCGCACGACCACGTCCGGCACCACCGGATGGATCGGCGCCGAGCCGAAGGCGCTGCCGGGCTTGGGGTTGAGGGCGCGCACTTCGCGCAGCATCTCGGCCAGATCCTCGTCATCGACGCCGCAAAGCCGCTTCAAGCCCGCATGGTCGCGGCGGGCGACGAGATCGAGATGGGCGAGCAGGATCGCCATGGCGGGATCGTAGCGGCCGCGCTCGCGAAGCTGGATGGCCAGGCAATCGGCCAAATCCCGGGCGCAGACGCCCGTCGGCTCGAAGGTCTGCAGGATGGCCAGAACCCGCTCGACCAGCGCCAGCGGCGCGCCCAGCCGCGTCGCGACGGCATCCAGGCTGCCGCGCATGTAGCCGGCCTCGTCGACCTCGTCGATCAGCGCCTGGCCGATCAGCCGCAGCGTCGGGTCGGTGACGGCGAGGCCGAGCTGGTCGCCCAGCGCGCCGGCCAGCGACTTCTCCTCGGCGACGAAGGCTTCGAGGTTGTAGTCGTCGCTGCTGACCGAATGGCGGTCGGACGGCGTCGCCCAGGGGTCGGCTGCCGGCATCGCGGCGCCCTCGCCCGCCGGGGCGCCGTGGTCGTCGGGAAAGACATTGGCGAGGTCGGTATCGAGCCGCTCGGCGATCGCGTCGGGCGAGACCTCCAGCCGGGTCTCCAGCCAATCCGGCCGCTCGTCGGCGACATCGCCCGCGACGTCGCGATCCTCGGCGGCGTCCGAAGCGCTCTCGGCGGGAAGCGCGATGCCGGCGCTGTCGTCCCGCTCGTCGCGCTCGAGCAGCGGATTGCGCTCGAGTTCGGCATCGACATAGGCGACGAGGTCGAGATTGGAAAGCTGGAGCAGCTTGATGGCCTGCATCAGCTGCGGTGTCATCACCAGGGACTGGCTCTGCCGAAGCAGTAGTTTTTGTGAAAGAGCCATTCTTCGGCAGCGAATCCCGGATGTGGTCCAAGGCTTTTTGCCTTATGGCCGCGGACCTTCCGGCCCGGTGGCCCAAGACTTGCTTGGTTCACCCTTTGGTATCGCAAGCCGCGCCGGCTTCAAAGCGTAAACTGCTCTCCGAGATAGAGCCGTCGCACGTCCGGGCTGGCGACGATATCCTCCGGCCGGCCTTCCATCAGCACCTCGCCGGCGTGGATAATGTAGGCGCGGTCGATCAAACCGAGCGTTTCGCGCACATTATGGTCGGTGATCAGCACGCCGATGCCGCGCTGGGTCAGATGGCGGACCAGCGTCTGAATGTCGCCCACCGCGATCGGATCGATGCCGGCGAAGGGCTCGTCGAGCAGCATGAAGGCCGGACGGCTGGCCAAAGCGCGGGCGATTTCGCAACGCCTACGCTCACCGCCGGACAGGGCAATGGCCGGCGACTTGCGCAGATGGCTGATGTGGAACTCGGCCAGCAGCGAATCGAGCTCCTCCTCGCGCTTGTGGCGGTCCGGCTCGACCACTTCCAGCACGGCCTTGATGTTCTGCTCGACCGTCATGCCGCGAAAGATCGAGGTTTCCTGCGGCAGGTAGCCGATGCCGAGGCGCGCGCGGCGATACATGGGCAGGTTGGTGACGTCGTTGCCGTCCAGCTCGATGCGGCCGTGATCGGCCTGCACCAGGCCGGTGATCATGTAGAAGATCGTCGTCTTGCCGGCGCCATTGGGGCCGAGCAGGCCGACCGCCTCGCCCCGCGCCACGGCGAGGCTGGCCGAATTGACGACGCGGCGGCGGCGATAGCTCTTGCCGATGCCATGGGCGACGAGCCAGCCGGGACCGCCGGCGTCCTGCGCATAGCGGGTGACTTGCGGCTCGGCGGCGCGCATGGCGGCAAGATCGGCCGTTGCCGGTCCCCGGCGCTTGAATAGGCTCGAAAAAATGTCCGGCGCTCCGTTCGATGCCCCGGCGCTGCCGGCTGCTGTTGTCATCGGGACGATCCCTGTGGGACCGCGGCGTCCTCCGACGCCTCGCCTCGGGCCGCCGCGACGCGGCCGCCCGCCGGCGCTCTGCGGCGCCTAGGGCGTCTTGCCCGGCGCCGAACCCGGCGTGAAGATGCCGCGAATGCGGGCGCCCGGCTTCTGGTCGACGCGGGCGCGGCCGGTCGTCATGTCCCAGGTCAGCTTGTTGCCGGTGATGACGTTGGGGCCCTGGCTCAGCACGACATTACCCGAAAGGGTGACGAGCTTGCCGACCATGTCGACGACGGCGGTGTCGCCGGTCGCCGTCTGGGCGCCGGAATTGACGTAGACCTTGCCGCTCGCCTCGATGCGGGTGAAGCTGCCGGCGCCCGGAAGGTTGCCTTCGAGCTGCGAGGCTTCCTTGTTGGCGGCGGCCGGCTTGGCGTCCGTCGCCTTGGCGTCCGCCGGATTCGCATCCGCGGCTTTGGCATCAGCAGCCTTGGGCGCGGTTTTCGAGCCGGCCGAGAAGATCGAGATCTTGCCCGCCTTGAGCACGCTGTCGCCGCGCGTGACGGTGACGTTGCCGGTAAAGGTCGAGATCCGCTGGCCGTCCTTTTCCACCACGTCGAGCGAATCCGCCTCGACATTGACCGGGCCCTTCTGGCCGGTCTGGAAGCCCTTGAACAGATCGGCGGAGGACTGCGCCCGCGCTTCGACAGCGCCAAGCGCCAACGGCAGGAAGGCGAGTGCAAAGACGAGGCGGTGGGACAATCTTGTCATTCGATCACCGAAGGTGCGGCGGGCTGCGGGGAAGGCGAGTCGGCAGGGGCAGAGTATGTCACCTTTACCCCATTTCTGAACAGAACGCGCTTGCCGCGATCCTGCACTTCGACGCTGTTGGCCTGGATGCGGCTTCCCTGGGCGGTGAAGTCGATCGGCTGGTCGGAGCGCATGGTGCCGGCCTTCATGTCGATGTCGGCGTTCTGCAGCGTGCCGGCGATGCCGGTCGAGGTCGACAGCGTGATCGCCTTGTCGAGGTACAGGCGCTGCTTGTCGGCATAATAGGTGCCGGTGGTCGCAATGACCTTGGCCGTGCCGCCGGTGTCGTCCATGCCGATCGTGGCGCCGATCTTCTGCAGCGTGACGACCTTGGTGTCCTTCAGCGACTGCTCGGCCCGGTCGGCCTTCAGCTCATAGGCACGGCCATTGTTGGTGAAGCCCGAGACATGCGGGTTTTCCATCACCACGGCGTTGTTGGTCACGTCGATCGAGCCGAACGAGACGCCTTCCGGCAGGCTCGGTACGAAATAGGTGAAGGCGAAGAAGGCGCCGGCGACCAGCACGCTGACGGTGGGCAGGGCGATCTTGAGGATGCGCACGAAGCGGCTGTGGCGCATGGCCGCGCGATAGCGCGTGTCGACGCCCGGGCGGGCGTCCACATATCGGCCAGGGCCTCCTGCTGACCAGGTCGGGTCAGTCGACGCGCTCATGCACTCTCCGCTCTTTCATCGTTTCCCACCGCAGCAAGCCTGCGACACCATATGGATATCCGACGGCGCAAACCAAGGCGCGACGCAACGTCGCCCTACGTTCAGGAATGCGCGAAGATATCCTGTTCCGGCCAGCCTGCAAGGTCGAGCGCCGCGCGGGTCGGCAGGAAGCGGAAGCAGGCCTCGGCCAGCTCCGTCCTGTTCTCGCGCGCCAGACGCTCGTCGAGCCGGGTCTTCAGGCCATGCAGATACAAGACATCGGAGGCGGCATAGGCAAGCTGCGCCTCCGTCAGTTTCTCCGCCGCCCAGTCGGAACTCTGCTGCTGCTTCGACAGATCGACGTCGAGCAACTCCTTGACCAGATCCTTCAGGCCGTGCCGGTCGGTATAGGTCCGGGTCAGGCGCGAGGCGATCTTGGTGCAATAGATCGGATTGACCGTGATGCCGAAGGCATGGCCGAGCACGGCCACGTCGAAGCGGGCAAAATGGAAGATCTTGGTGACGCAGGGATCGGTCAGCAGCTTGACCAGGTTCGGCGCTTCGCGCTGGCCCTGCGCGATCTGCACGACATCGGCCGAGCCGTCGCCGGGCGACAGCTGCACGACGCAGAGCCGGTCGCGATGCGGATTGAGCCCCAAAGTCTCGGTATCGATCGCGACCGATGCGCCATAATTCGAGAGATCGGGCAGATCGCCGCGATGCAGGCGGATCGTCATGACAGAAAAAATCCTCAGATTTCGGAAGCGTTTGCGTTTTCCTAGCGAAGCATGTCGACTTCTGCAATGACGCAGGTCACAGCGACGCGGGTGCAGCGCCCCGAAGCCGCGCAGACGAAGGAACCCCGCCATGCCCAACCCGCCAGGCGAGCCCGCCACCGACCCGGTGCGCTGGGGCATTCTGAGCACCGCCCGCATCGCCCGCCAGCGGGTCGTGCCGGCCATGCTGAAGAGCCCGTCGACACGCGTCACCGCCGTCGCGTCGCGCAGCCTCGACAATGCCCGGAACTTCGCCGCCGCCTTCGATATTCCCAAGGCCTATGGCTCGTATCAGGAACTGATCGACGATCCCGAGATCGACGCGATCTACAATGCGCTGCCCAACCATCTGCATGTCGAGACGACGCTCGCCGCCGCCGCGAAGGGCAAGCATGTCCTGTGCGAAAAGCCGATCGGCCTCGATCTCACCGACGCGCTGCGGCTGAAGGCCGTGCCGGCCGGCATCCTGATCGGCGAGGCCTTCATGATCCGCCACCACCCGCAGTGGCAGGAGGTGCAGAAGCTCCTCGCGGCAGGTCGGATCGGCAAGGTCCGCGCCGTGCAGACCTTCTTCGCCTTCCTGAACGTCGACCCGGCCAACATCCGCAACCGGCCCGAGACGGGCGGCGGCGCCATTCTGGACATTGGCTGCTACGCCATCGCCTCGGCGCGGCTGATCTTCGGCGCCGAGCCGCTGCGCGTCATGGCGCTGATCGACCGCGACCCGGCGATGCACACCGACCGCACCACGTCGATCCTCGCCGATTTCGGCGCCGGGCGGCAGTTTTCCGCGACGCTCTCGACCCAGGCCTTCCGCTATCAGCGCGTCGGCATCGTCGGCAGCGAAGGCCGGATTGAGATGGAAACGCCGTTCTCGGCGCCGACGGACGAGAAGTCGAAGATCCTCCTCGACCTGCATGGTCCCGGCCAGCCGGTCGAGACCATCACCTTCCCGCCCGTCGACCAGTATGCCCTGCAGGCGGAAGCGTTTTCGCGCGCGGTGCGCGGCACGGGGCCGTGGCCCTACGGGCTCGACGACGCCCTGGCCAACATGGCCGTTCTGGACGCCCTCTTCCGCTCGGAACGGTCGGGAATATGGGAGAAACCCGAGCTTTTGCCTGCGGCAACGGGACCCTGAAGGATCGGTTGCCAACGTTCTTGAAGCGTCGGGTCGGCACAACCATATTGGGACCACGGGAAGGTTCCCGTCGGATGCCTCGTAGAGGGTCCGGTTACAAGGTCGCTTAGTGAAAGGACTTTGTGGATGTCGCGCGTTTCTGCGTTCTCCAGTCCGTTGCTTCTGGGATTCGACGAGATCGAACGGGTTCTCGATCGGGTCGCGAAAGCGTCGGGCGACGGATATCCGCCTTATAATATCGAGCGGATCACCAAAAGCGGTGCGCGCGACGAGTGCCTGCGGATCACGCTGGCGGTCGCCGGCTTCTGCCGCGAGGCGCTCGAAGTCACCGTGGAAGAAAATCAACTCGTCATCCGCGGACGCCAAACCGACGACCGGGAGCGTATCTACCTTCACCGCGGCATCGCGGCACGACAGTTCCAGAAGACCTTCGTGCTGGCCGACGGGATCGAGATCATCTCGGCGGAGTTGAAAGATGGACTGCTTGCCATCGATCTCGCCCGGCCCACGCCGGAGCGGGTGGTGCGCAAGATCGAGATCGGCGTTCGCGACTGAGGTCGCCGGTCCTTCTCGCTCTCAATGAGGAGACATATTATGTCTGCACGTACTGCCATTTCGCCCGAGAGCCTTGCGGGTCTCGGCAACGGCCAGATCGCCTATGTGAAGGCGGTCCAGTCCGAGAATATCCGCGACCTGTTTCCCGATGCGCCTGAACTCGCAGCCGGCCAGAAGTTTTGGGCCCTGCTCGACGCACGCGGCACGCCGCTGATGATTTCCGACAGCCGCGACGCCGTCGTCATGAACGCGCATGAAAACGACCTCGAAGCGGTGAGCCTGCACTAGGCTCGATCCCTGCCGCGCCGGCCTCCCCCGGCGGCGGCGGACTTCAAGACGATGCTGGGCATCGGATTCTTCCCGCGGGAAGATCCGGTGCCTTTTGCATTTTGGGGAGAGGGCTTCGGGACCTGCGCCTTGCAAGCCGAGGGATCCCCTCGCCCATCATATGAGGCGCTTCGCGCAGCGAAGCCTCGAAGGAGGATCCAGCGGAGCTCCCACTTTCGGGCGGTCCACCGATCCGAGTTCCCTGGACCCTCCTTCGAGGCCCGGCTTTGCCGGGCACCTCAGGATGATGGCGGAGCGGACGGAGCCTCAGGGTGGATCGGTAGGCGGAGACCTTGGGAGCACCACGCCCCTTAGACGATCCGCGTGCCCGGCCAAAATCCGAAAAAGCCCCCTCAGCCTCCCCCGGCGGCGGCGGACTTCAAGTCGATGCTGGTCCTTCCCCCCGGAAGATCCGATGCCTTTTGCATTTTGGGAAGAGGGCTTCGGCGACCTGCGCCTTGCAAGCCGAGGGATACCCTCCCCCATCATCCTGAGGCGCTTCGCGCAGCGAAGCCTCGAAGGAGGATCCAGCGGCACTCCTGCCTTCGGGCGGCCAGCGATCCCAGATCCCTGGACCCTCCTTCGAGGCCCGGCCTTGCCGGGCACCTCAGGATGATGGTCGGGGAAATGCCACCTTGGAGCGGCCCACGAAAGCTCGCCCCGACAGACAAAAAAGCCGCCCGAACCAAGTCCGGGCGGCTTTCTGCATTCAACTATGCGCGGTCAGGAACGCAGGACGCCCTGCGTTGCCTTGCCGACCTGGGCGACGATCTTGGCGGCGACCGCCTCGATCTCCTCGTCGGTCAGCGTCTTCTGCGTTGGGCGAAGCGTCACCTCGATGGCAACAGACTTCTTGTCGGCGCCGAGCGCCGCGCCCTCAAACACGTCGAACACCGAGACGCTGGAGATCAGCGCCTTGTCGGCGCCCTGCGCCGCCTTGACCAGCTTCGCCGCCTCGACCTTGCGATCGACGACAAAGGCGAAGTCGCGCGTCACCGGCTGGTAGGGCACCAACTCCAGCGGCGGCTTGGTCTTGGTCGGACGGGCGCGCGGCACGGGAATCGCGTCGAGCAGGATCTCGAAGCCGACCAGCGGGCCGGAAACGTCGAGCGCCTCCAGCACGGAAGGGTGCAGTTCGCCGAACCAGCCGATGATGTTCTGCGGTCCCAGCTGGATCGTGCCGGAACGGCCGGGATGGAACCAGGACGGTGCCCCCGCGACGATCTGGAACTTGTCCACCGGCGCGCCGAGCACGTCGAGCAGCGCCAGCGCGTCGGCCTTGGCGTCGAAGACCGAAACCGCCGGCGCCTTGCCCTGCCAATGGCGGCCGGCGCCGTTCACCGTTGCGGTGCCGCGACGGATGCCGGTGGCCGCGGTCAGCTGGTCGGACGGCTTGGTGCCGCGGAAGATCTGACCGACTTCGAACAAAGCGAGGTCCGCGACACCGCGATCGGCATTGCGCTGGGCGGCCAGCAGCAGGCCGGGCAGCAGGCTCGGCCGCATGTCGGACAGGTCGGCCGCGATCGGATTGGCCAGCGCCAGTTCCGGCTTGCCGCCGCCAAAGGCTTCGGCCACCGGCTTCGCCACGAAGGACCAGGTCACCGCCTCGACCATACCGCGCGCCGCGAGGCCGCGCTTGGCGCGGCGGGTGCGGGTCTGGGCCAGGGTCAGCACCGGCTTGGTGACGTTTTCGGACTTCGGCAGCGGCGTCGAGGGCACGCGGTCGACGCCGAGGATGCGCATGACTTCCTCGACCAGATCGGCCTTGCCGTGGACATCCGGCCGCCAGGACGGCACGCCGACCGTAAGCGACGGCGCATGGCCCGAGACCGAGAAGCCGAGGGCCGTCAAAACGTTGCGGATCTCGTCCTCGCTCGGATCGATGCCGGCCAGGCGCTTCACCTCCGTGATCGGGAAGGCGATCGTGAGATGCGGCTCCGGCACGCTGCCGGACATCACGACCTCGCTCGCCTCGCCGCCGCACAGATCCTGCACCAGGCGGGTCGCCAGCTCCAGGCCGGGCACCATGAAGGCCGGATCGACGCCGCGCTCGAAGCGATAGCGCGCATCCGAGTTGATGCCGAGCTTGCGGCCGGTCTGGGCGATGTTGAGCGGGTCCCAGAGCGCCGATTCGATCAGCACGTCGACGGTGTTCTCGTCGCAGCCGGAGGCTTCGCCGCCCATGATGCCGCCGAGCGACTCGATGCCATTATCATCGGAGATGACGACGATCGATGGGTCGAGCGCATAGGTCTTGCCGTCGAGCGCGAGCAGGCTTTCGCCCTCCTTCGCCCGACGCACGACCAGATCGCCCTTCACTTTGGCCGCGTCGAAGACATGCAGCGGACGATTGCGGTCGAAGGTCAGGAAGTTGGTGATGTCGACCAGCGCATTGATCGGCCGGAGCCCGATGGCGCGCAGCTGGCGCTGCATCCATTCCGGCGAGGGGCCGTTCTTGACGCCGCGCACCAGGCGCAGCGCGAAGGCGGGCGTCAGCGACGGCGTGTCGCCGAGGTCGAGATGCACGCGGACCGGCGACGGGAAGTTACCCACGACCGGAGCGACGGAGCGATCCTTCAACTGGCCGAGGCCGGCGGCTGCCAGGTCGCGCGCCACGCCATGGATTCCGAGGCAATCCGGGCGGTTCGGCGTGATGGCAATGTCGATGACGGGATCACCGAGGCCGGCATATTCGGCGTAAGGCTGGCCAACCGGCGCGTCGGCCGGCAGCTCGATGATGCCGTCATGGTCTTCCGACAGCTCCAGCTCGGCGGCCGAGCACAGCATGCCGTGGCTCTCGACGCCGCGGATGGTGCCGACCGTCAGGGTGATGTCCTTGCCGGGGATGTAGGTGCCGGCCGGCGAGAAGACGCTCTTCATGCCGGTGCGGGCGTTGGGCGCGCCGCAGACGACCTGCACGGGATCGCCCGAGCCGGTATCGACCATGCAGACGCGCAGCCGGTCGGCATTGGGGTGCTGAGCGGCGGAGACGACATAGGCGATGGTGAACGGCGCGAGCAGCTTCGCCTTGTCCTCGACGCCCTCGACCTCGAGCCCCACGCGGGTCAGCGCATCGGTGATCTCGTCGAGCGAGGCGGTGGTCTCAAGATGCTCCTTGAGCCAGGAAAGCGTGAATTTCATGGGTCTTTCCTTACGAGCTCAGGCCGCCGACGAGCGTCGGCAGGTCCAGCGGACGGAAGCCGTAATGATTCAGCCAGCGCTGATCGGCGTCGAAGAAGGCGCGCAGGTCGGGCATGCCGTATTTCAGCATGGCGATCCGATCGATGCCCATGCCGAAGGCAAAGCCCTGGTAGACGTCGGGATCGAGGCCGGCGAAGCGGATGACGTTCGGGTGGACCATGCCGCAGCCGAGGATTTCCAGCCAGTCGTCGCCCTCGCCGAAGCGCACTTCATTGCCGACGCGCTTGCAGCGGATGTCGACTTCCATCGACGGCTCGGTGAAGGGGAAGAAGGACGGGCGCATGCGCATCTCGACCTTGTCGACCTCGAAGAAGGCGCGGCAGAACTCTTCCAGCAGCCACTTCAGGTGACCGATATGGCTCGACGTGTCGATCACCAGGCCCTCGACCTGGTGGAACATCGGCGTGTGGGTCTGGTCGCTGTCGTTGCGATAGGTGCGGCCGGGCGCGATGACGCGGATCGGCGGCTTCTCGCGCTCCATGGTGCGCATCTGCACCGGCGAGGTGTGGGTGCGCAGCAGCAGGCGCTCGCCGTTCTCGTCGGGATTGAAGAAGAAGGTGTCGTGCATCTCGCGCGCCGGATGGCCGACGGGGAAATTCAGCGCGGTGAAATTGTAGTGGTCGGTCTCGACATCCGGGCCCTCGGCGATGGCGAAGCCGAGATCGCCGAAGATCGCCGTGATCTCGTCGATCACCTGGGAGATCGGATGGATGCGGCCCTGCTCGAGCGGGCTGGGCCGGAGCGGCAGCGTGACGTCGACGGCTTCCGAAGCGAGGCGGGCGGCGAGGCCGGCTTCCTTCAGCGTGGCGCGGCGGGCGGTCAATGCCTCGGAAATGCGATCGCGAAGGCCGTTCAGCGCCGGTCCCATGACCTTGCGCTCGTCCGGCGTCATGGCGCCGAGGCCCTTCAGCAGATCGGAAACGGAGCCCTTCTTGCCAAGGGCGGCGACACGGACCGTCTCGATGGCGGCTTCGTCGGAAGCGCCGTCAATGGCCGCGCGGATGTCGCGTTCGAGAAGTTCGAGATCGGACATGTCATTCCTCATGGGCGCCCGTCGAGCGCCGGATCATCGTCAGTTCGATCCGAAGAGGAATGCTCGCCGGATCACGCCAAACGCCGCAGCCGCTGTTCAAGCGGCGGCGGCGCGGTTGCGTTCCGGCCCCGGAAAGTCCGGTAGGAGGCCGCCCGAGGGCGGCCGCCCAACTCAGGCGGCCTGCTGCTGCAGAGCGCCCTGAGCCTGATCGACCAGCGCCTTGAAGGCTGCCGGCTGGCTGATAGCCAGTTCGGCCAGCACCTTGCGGTCGACTTCGATACCAGCCTTTGCGAGGCCATCGATAAATCGGCTGTAGGTCAGGCCCTCGGCAACTTCGCGGACAGCCGCGTTGATGCGCTGGATCCAGAGAGCGCGGAAATTGCGCTTCTTGGCCTTGCGGTCACGGAACGCGTACTGGGCGGCCTTATCGACGGCTGCCTTGGCGGTCCGGATGGTGTTCTTGCGACGGCCGTAGAAGCCCTTGGCGCGCTTCAGGACCTTCTTGTGCTTGGCGTGGGAGGTTACGCCCCGCTTAACTCGCGACATGGTTCAAACTCCAGGTAAGGGGGACGGTTCAGCCGTTCAGGAACTGCTTGACGATCTTCGCATCCGCATCCGAAAGCACGGTGGTGCCGCGTGCATTACGGACAAACTTCGCGGTGCGCTTGATCATGCCATGGCGCTTGCCTGCCTGGCCTGCCTTGACGCGTCCGGTACCGGTGAGCTTGAAACGCTTCTTCGCGCCGCTCTTGGTCTTCAACTTGGGCATTTTGCTCATCCTTAATCATGCTGCCGAGATGAGAACCACCCTCGCCCGTCTTGCAACGGGCGCTGAATGGTCGCTTCGGCATGGAAGCATTCGTGAGCCGACGCGGCATGCCCTGAGAAAATCGTCAACGAATTGACGTTCCTCGCGCCGGGCGGCTCGGAAACGGCGGATCTATAGCGGGAGACGGGGTTGGTGGCAAGGTCCTGTGAAAGGGCGGGCCGATGATTCCGGTCCGCCGACTTGTCAGGCCTGCAAAGCCATGGGGCGACGTTCCTGCGAACGTCGATCCCGGGCTGCGTATCCGCTTAGCGGGGTGCCAGAACCATGATCATCTGGCGGCCTTCGAGCTTCGGTTCCGCCTCGACCTTGGAGATCTCGGCCGTCTCGTCGCGAACCCGCTCGAGAAGCTTCATGCCGAGATGCTGGTGCGCCATTTCGCGGCCACGGAAGCGGAGCGTCAGCTTGACCTTGTCGCCCTCTTCGAAGAAGCGCTTGATCGCCTTCATCTTGACCTCGTAATCGTGGTCATCGATGGCGGGGCGCATCTTGATCTCTTTGACCTCGACGACCTTCTGGTTCTTGCGAGCCTCGTTGGCCTTCTTCTGGGTCTGATACTTGAAGCGGCCGAAATCGAGGATCTTGCAGACCGGCGGCTCGGAATTCGGCGAGATCTCGACGAGGTCGAGGCCTGCTTCCTGGGCAGCAGCCAACGCATCCTGAATCGGGGTGACGCCAACATTCTGGCCGTCTTCACCGATCAACTGAACTTCACGGACACCACGAATTTCGCGGTTGATACGCGGCCCATCCTTAGTGGGTTCCTGCGCTTTGAACGGACGGCGAATGGGGGCACTCTCCTCTAACGTTAATGAATCTGGCCGGATTGACTAAATGGGTACGGTCCACTTGTTTGGCTAGGCCCCGGATTCGGGTGCGAGACAAAAAGCGGACACGCGGGTCAAAGATCCCGGACAGCCCGGCAAACCTCTGCCAAGCTGCCGGGAAAGTCAACCAAAAGCAGCCATTCCGCGCCGGCCTGGCGCAGCGCGGCGCTTATTTCGAGTCGTGGATGAGAAATTGATACAGTCAGAACCCCGAACCATCCCTGTCGGCGCCGGTGCGGAAGCCCGCGACATCGCCGTGCTGGCCCGTCCGGGCAAGGGACCGGGCGTGCTTTTTCTCGGCGGCTTCATGTCCGACATGATGGGCTCCAAGGCCGAGGCGCTCGACCAGTGGGCGGCGGAAACCGGCCGCGCCCTCACCCGCTTCGACTATTCCGGGCACGGCCGTTCGGGCGGCGACTTTGCCGACGGCACCATCACCCGCTGGCTGGAGGAATCGCGCGCCGTGCTCGACCAGGCCGAGGGACCGCAGATCCTGGTCGGCTCGTCGATGGGCGGCTGGATCGCCCTGCTGCTGGCGCTGGAAATGATCAAGGCGGCGCCCGGCCGCATCGCCGGGCTGGTACTGCTGGCGCCGGCCGTCGACATGACGCGCGACCTGATCTACGCCCGGATGACCCCGGCCGAGCGGGCCGAAATGGCGGCGACCGGCGCGCTGAAGCAGCCCAGCGCCTATTCCGACCAGCCCTATCTGATCACGCAGAAGCTCATCGACGACGGCGAGACACATCTTCTCGGCCACAGACCCGTTGCGCTCGGCGCGCCGGTCCATATCATCCAGGGCGTCCTCGACGACGAAGTGCCGTGGCAGGTCGCGATCGACCTTGTCGCGCAGCTGGCCCAGGACGATGTGGTGCTGACGATCATCAAGGATGCCGGCCACCGGCTGTCGCGGCCGGAAGATCTCAAGAAGCTGATCGCCGCGGTCGAGGCGATCGCCTGAACGGAATTTTGCGGGGGAGCCGGATGGCCGGTTCGCCCGAAACAGGATCGGAGCGAGGCATGGCGACACGCGGCTTCATCGGCAAGCGGCCCACCGACGGCGTCGGCGACAGGCTGCCGCCGGGGCAATATCTGACCGAGGACTTCCCCGTCCTCTCGGCCGGACCGACGCCGCGCGTCGCGACGGCCGAGTGGCGCTTCACCCTCAAGGACGGCGTCCGGCCGGTGATGAGCTGGGATTGGGAGGCCTTCAACCAGCTGCCGCAATCGAAGCTGACGCGCGACATCCACTGCGTGACGAAGTGGTCGAAGTTCAACACCGCCTGGTCCGGCGTGATGGTCGACGACATCCTGGCGGAGGCCGGCATCGCCGCGCCCAGCGAATGGACGCTGGCGCATGCCTATGACGGCTATTCCACCAATGTGCCGACCGAGGATCTGATCGGCGGCAAAGCGATGGTGGCGACGCATTTCGAGGGCCAGCCGCTGAACGCCGATCATGGCGGCCCGGCACGGCTGCTTGTGCCGCATCTCTATTTCTGGAAATCGGCGAAATGGGTGAACGGCCTGCAGTTCACCCGGCGTGACGAGGCTGGATTCTGGGAGCTGCGCGGCTATCACATGCGCGGCGACCCGTGGCGCGAGCAGCGCTTTACCGGAGATTGAGATTCCGCCTTGAGCAGCCTTCCCGACATTGCGCCACAGCCCTCCCGGCTGGTCTGGCAGCCGGCCACCGTGGTCGCCATCACGATCGAGACGCCGCGCGTCAAGATCTTCCGGCTGAAGCCGGCGGACTGGCATGGCTTCACCGCCGGCC
Organism: Kaistia sp. UC242_56; assembly: GCF_044452255.1. NCBI lineage: Bacteria > Pseudomonadati > Pseudomonadota > Alphaproteobacteria > Hyphomicrobiales > Kaistiaceae > Kaistia > Kaistia sp. UC242_56. Next base: position 212,444 of record NZ_JBIOAN010000002.1, on the reverse strand, counting down.
AGCATGTCGACGTGCGGCTGACCGCGCCGGACGGCTACCAGGCCGAGCGCAGCTATTCGATCGGCTCGGCGCCGGATGGCAGCGGCGAGATCGAACTGGTCATCGACCTCATCGAGGAGGGCGAGGTGTCGCCCTTTTTCCATGAGGTCGTGGAGATCGGCGACACGATCGAGATCCGCGGCCCGATCGGCGGCCATTTCATCTGGCGCGCCGAAGATGGCGGGCCGCTGCTGCTGATTGCCGGCGGCTCCGGCCTGGTGCCGCTGATGTCGATGCTGCGCTACCGCGCCCAAGCCGCGCCCGAAATCCCGGCGGCGCTGATCTATTCCGCCCGCCACCGCGACGACCTGATCTGGTGCGACGAACTGCTGCGCCGCACGGCCGAGGATCCGAACTTCAGCCTGTTCGCGACGCTGAGCCGCGAGACGGCCCCGACCGAGGGCATTCGCCACGGCCGGATCGACCGCGCCCTGGTCGATGCCGCGCTGGCGAGCCTGCCCGCCGCGCCGAAGACTACTTTCCTCTGCGGCTCCAATCCCTTTGTCAGCGCGGCCTCCGGCTTCGCGCTCGATGCCGGCCTCCCCTTCGCCAGCATCAAGGCCGAACGCTATGGGGGCTGAGCCGCACGCGATCGTCACCTCTGCCGTGCCCGAGACGATCGACGCCCGCGCCACCGACGAGCTGCTCGCCGTCGCGGCCCATCTCGACCGCATGGCGGCGGCCTGGCTCGACAGCCTCGGCCCAAGCGTCCGACGCGACGGCAGGCGCGTCGCCTATGTGCTGGTCGGCACGGCGGAATATGCGCTGGGCCTGGATGTGCTGGTGCGCTCGCTGCGCGCCGTCACCGACCTGCCGATCCTGCTTCTCGCGGCCGGCGGCTGGCAGCCGGCGCTTCAGGCACCGAACCTGGCCGTGCTAGCCGTGCCGGAAATCGTCAAGCTGGACCTGGAAGGAAGCATGGCGGCGCGGTTTCGCCGGACGCTGACTAAGCTCTGGACGTTCGGCTTCGTCTCGCTCGACCGGCTGGTCTATCTCGATGGCGATTGCCTGGTGCGGCAGCCGATCGACGATCTGTTCGACGGGGCGGGCTTCGCCGCCGCGCCCGACCTGCTCAGCAACCAGCCCTTCCCCGTCTTCAACTCCGGCGTCTTCGCGCTTTCCCCGGATGCCGCGCTGCGCAACGCGCTGTTCGAAAGCCTGCCGGCGACGCCCTCCTTCGACGGCGGCGACCAGGGCATCCTCAACGCCATGCTCGGCAAGGATGTCCGCTGGCTGCCGATCCGCGACAATTACCTGCGAACCTACGAGCCGATCCTGCCGGGCGCGGCAAGCGCGGCGCGCGTCATCCACTATACCGCCAAGAAGCCCTGGACCGTCGTCTCCGAAGCGGTCGGCGATCCTGCGCTGCTGGGGCTCGACGATGTCTGGACTGAAAGGCTCGACCGCGCCGGGCTGATGGGGATGGTCACCGCCTGGCGGCGCAGCGTCGCCGAAAGCGAGATGGCCGCCAATGCGGCGCTCGGGCGGGTCGAGGCGGACCTCGCCCTCCAGCGCCGCCGGATCAACCGGCTGATGCGCCGCGTGCTGGCCGGCCTCGGCCTCGTCGCGCTGCTGCAGCTGGCCCTGCTGGTTGCCTGGCTGTTCGGCTGATCAGCCGCGCCAGCTGCCATCGTTCCAGAGCGCGGTGATCCCCTCGCGATAGGTCGGATAGGCGAGCCGCACGCCGAGATCGCCGGCGAGGCGCTTGTTGCCGACCCGCTTGTTCTCGCCATAGAAGGACCGCGCCATCGGCGACAGATCGGCGGTCTCGAAATCGATTGCGGGCGGCACGGGCTTGCCGGCGATCTCGGCCGCGAAGGCCACCACGTCCTGCGGCGGACCGGGCTCGTCATCGGTGACGTTGAACACGCCGGAAGCCTTCTGCGCCGCGCCGGCCGCCACCGCGGTCGCGATATCGGCCACATGGATGCGGTTGAACACCTGCCCCGGCTTGACCAGGCGCCGCGCGGTTCCCTCGGCGATCTGCACCAGCGCGTTGCGGCCGGGACCATAGATGCCGGACAGGCGGAACAGCGCTACCGGTACGTGGCGTTCCTCGCCGAGAATCTGCCATTCCGTCTCGGCCCGCACCCGCTCGACCGAGCGGCCGGACTGCGGATTGGGCGGCGTCGCCTCGTCGACCCAGGCGCCGCCATGGTCGCCATAGACGCCGACGGTCGAGAGATAGCCGATCCATTCGAGGTTTTCCGCGCCGATCAGGGCCTCGCGCAGCAGGGCGATGACCGGGTCGCCGGCCGTGCCGGGCGCGATCGACTGGACGATATGCGTCGCCCGCCGGGTCGCGGCGATCACCGCGTCGCTGGCGCTCTCGCCGTCGAAGACCAGCGCCTCGATGCCGGCCTCGCGCAGCCGCGCCGCCTTCTCTTCCGTGCGGACCGTGCCGCCGATCGAGGCGTAGTCGCCCTTCACGCGCTGCGCCAGCGCCTGGCTCGAAAAGCCCAGCCCGAAAATGAAGAGGTGCTTGCCGGTCATGCTGTCTCCGCGGGCCAGGGAAGGAAACCCGGTCTATCGCCCAAGCGGGCGGGCGTACAAGCCCCCTCGCGGCGCCGTCCTCAGGCGTGGCGGACGGAGGCCAGCGCCTGGGTCAGGGCGGTCGCGAAGGATTCGCGATCGTCCGGATTGAGGAAGCCGCCGATCGCAAGCCGCCGGCCATGCGAGGCGAGCGCCATGCGGATGATGCCCCAATCCGGCACGCGCTCGACCTCAAGCCGCGCCCAGTAGGGATTGAAATCGAAGGCCTCGGCGCGGCCGTTCGGCGCGATCCGGCGCACCGTCAGGTGCTCCTGCGTCATCTCGACGATCTCGCAGGCGCGGGCCGAGCGATAGTTGAGGCGGAAGGCGAACTGGATGGCGAGGATGTCGAGCCCGAAAAAGGCGGCGATCGGCCAGGCGCCCATCGACCAGAACAGCAGCGCGCTGCCGAGGCAGGTGAAGACGACGACCATCATCAGCGCCGCGAAGCCGCGCGGCGTCAGCGATCGGTACGGCGTCAGCGTCGCCCGGAACAGCACGTTTCCGGACGCCTGCGGCGCGGTCTGCGGCATGTCGACATTGCGGTCGCTCATGGGGTGTCAGTATAGAGGATGTATGTCCGATGCACAGCCTCTCCCGCCATCCGCGCCACCGCGCCGCAAGGCCCCGCGCGCCCTGAAGCGCTTTACCAAGGCGGAGGTGGCCGAGGTTTTCGCGCGTTTCGAGGCGCGCGACCCGGAGCCCAAGGGCGAGCTCGAAAGCGTCAACACCTTCACGCTGCTGGTCGCCGTGGTGTTGTCGGCGCAGGCGACCGACGCCGGCGTCAACAAGGCGACCCGGGCGCTGTTCGCCATCGCCGACACGCCGGCCAAGATGCTGGCGCTCGGCGAGGACAGCGTGCGCGACTATATCAAAACGATCGGCCTCTACCGCACCAAGGCCAGGAATGTCATGGGCCTCTGCCGGCAATTGGTGGAACTGCATGGCGGCGAGGTTCCCGATGACCGCGCCGCGCTCGAGGCGCTGCCCGGCGTCGGCCGCAAGACGGCGAATGTCGTGCTCAACATCGCCTTTGGCCATCCGACCATCGCCGTCGACACGCATATCTTCCGGATCGGCAACCGCACGGGCCTCGCCCCCGGCAAGACCGTCGATGCGGTGGAAAAGGAACTGAACCGGATCATCCCGGCGCGATACATGCTGCACGCGCATCACTGGCTGATCCTGCACGGCCGCTATGTCTGCAAAGCGCGCAAGCCCGACTGCCCGGTCTGCCTCATCAACGACCTCTGCCGCTACCCGGACAAGACGCTGGCATAGCCGGGCTTTTCGCACACCCCGCCCAACCCAGACCGGCCGTCATCCTCGCGAAAGTGAGCGCTCCGATCTCCACCATCCTGAGGCGCTTCGCGCAGCGAAGCCTCGAAGGACGCACCGCCCTGAGGGCAGATCCTGATAGCGGCGCCGCTGTGCGTGCTTCGAGACGGCCCTCCGGGCCTCCTCAGCATGTTGAGGAGGGTGTTCGCGAGCGTCTCCCGAGGTAGGGTGAAAAAGCCTCAGATCCCGATGCCGCGCGCCATCATCGATGCGAAGATCACCACCAGCACCAGCATCGCCGTCTCGGCATGCACCAGCCGGCGCACGCCGGCGATCTCGGCCGCCGAGGGGGCGAAGCCTGGCTCGACCTTGGCCCGCTTGCGCCAGGCGAGAATGCGGTGCGTCGGCTGGATCGAGATCACGCCCAGCGCCGCGAAGGCGAGGATCTTCGCCCAGAACACGGGATTGCCGATATAGAATTCGGAGCCCTTCAGGCCGAGGAACACCCGGCCGAAGCCCGCCAGGATCAGCAGCGTCGCCGCCCCGCCATAGATCGCATCGACCCGGCCGAGCTTCTCCAGCGCCGCACCGGCAAGCCCCGGCTTCAGCAGCATCAGCTCCATCGTGAGCACGGTGACGATGGCGAAGACGAGCAGGAAATGGGCGATGGCGAGCAGCAGATCGACGAGCATGGCGATGTCCCCCGTGGCGCGGACCCTGGACCGCCCGCCTATCTTGTCGAGATTTCGGCCGGGCGGGAACCCGTCACGCGCTTGTGCACATGCGTCATGAAGGCGGTGGCGAAGAGCGGCGTCAGCAGGTTGAGGATCGGGATCGCGAGGAAGGCGGCGATGACGAATCCGGCGAACAGCACCGTCACCGCATTGTCGCGCCGAAGCTGCCTTGCTTCCGCGACGGGGCGAAAGCGCGACGCGGCGGATTCAAAGAATTCGCGCCCGAGCAGATAGCCATTGCCGAGAAAGAAGGCGACGAGGTTGACGCCGGGGATCAGCAGCAGGAACAGGCAGACGATGTTGACTAGGATCACCGTCGCGGTGAAGCCGAGCGTCGAGACGACGCTGTCGACAAAGGAAAGCCCCCGTCCCGGCGGGTCCTGCGGATAATGCGTGGTCTCGACCACCGCCGCGATATCGTCGGAAAACAGGCCCGCCATCAGCGCCGAAACCGGCGCGATCAGGAAGCCGAGGCCGATGACCAGCCCGAAGCCGGTGACGATGGCGACCGAGGTGTTGATCCAGGGCTGGCTCGGCCAATCGGCGAAATGCACCACCAGCGCCTGCAGCCCGAACCAGAGGCCGATCAGCAGCACGAGGGTGAGCCCGAGCGTCTTCCACAGCACGGCGCGGAAGGGCGGCGTCCAGATATCGCTGAGAGCCAGCCAGGCAGCCGAAAGCATGTTTGCACCCTCCCCCGATCGACGCACGCAGATAGGATGCGGCCTCGCCCCGCGCAAGGCAACGCGCGTGGGGGGCTTACGGGCGGGGCGAGATCCCGACTTCGCGCAGGAGATCGAGCGTCGCCGCGACAACCGGGGCGACCGGAATGTCCGTCATCGCCGAACCGCCAAAATCCTGCGCCCGCACGATGCGCGAGGCCGGCGTATTCGGCGCCCAGCGCTCCGGCTTGGTCGGGCCGAACAGGCTGACCACCGGCACGCCGGCGGCGCCGAACAGATGACCGAGGCCGCAATCATTGGCGACCAGCAGCTTTATGGACGGCGCCAGCGCCAAGGGGGCATCAAGCTTCCCACGCGGCGTGTCGATCGCCATCGCCGTCATGTCGACGACGTCGACATCCGGCGCGGTCTCGGCCAAGACCGGGAGCGCCGCGCGCTCGTCCGGCCCGGCGAGCAAAACGGGCCGGTAGCCAGCGGTCCGCAGTTCCCGCGCCAGCGCAACAAAACGTTCGAGAGGCCAGTTCTTCCAGGCCTTGTTGCTGCCAAAGGCAAAGCCGATCCAGGGCTCGGAAGGCGGCAGGATGGTGGCCGCCAGCGCTTCGGCGCCGGCGCTCGCGGCGATCCGGCCTGTGGCATCGACGGTGTCGAACGCCTGATGCGCCAGGTTCAGCGCGCGCTCGCCGATATGGGCCGGCCGCCGCCGGTCCCACCAGGGCGCGCCGACACGGCGGTTCAGCCCGGGCAGGCAGACGTAATATTCCTCCGCCGTCAGCGCCAGCCGCGCCGCCAGCACGCTGGCCACGCGGGTGCGCGTGTCGAAGACGGCGCTGAAGGCCGGCAATTGCTTCAGCGTGCGAAACCCCTGCAGCAACGGCTCCGTGAAATGCAGCTGCGACATCACCCGGGCGATCTCGCCCTCGACATAGGGCAGGACGGCCGCCTCCATGGCGGTATCATGCGCCGAAATCCACCAGATCGCGCGATCCGGCCGGGCATGGCGGATCGCCCTGAGCAGCGGCAGCTTGAGGATGACGTCGCCCAGCCCCTCGCGCTCGACGATCACCGCGATCGGACGGTTCGCGGCGGGGTCTCCGGTGGTCTGGCTTATCATCCTGCCCATTCCAAAATAATGCGTGCCGCCGCACGCCGGTACGGCGGCAACCGTCCGCGGCGCCTTCTCTGGGGTGCGTTTGTGTCGGGCTTGCGACGAGCCGCCGCGCGACACGGCCAGACGCACCGTTTCTCCCGCGCCGCAGGGTGGTTGCACGGCGAACGACCGACTGTATAGTCCGCCTCCGTCACTCCCGCCGGCCAAGGGCCGCTTGCTCTATCAGGATTTTCTCATGACGGAAGCCCGCTACGACGTTCTCGGCATCGGTAATGCGATCGTCGACATTCTGGCGCGGGCGGAAGAGGACTTCCTGGTCGAGCAGCAATTGTCCAAGGGCTCGATGCGGCTGGTCGACATGACCGAGTCGAAGCGGCTCTACGCCGCCATGGGCCCGGCGATCGAGGCATCGGGCGGCTCGGCCGGCAATACCGTCGCCGGCGTCGCCTCGCTGGGCGGCAAGACCGCCTTTGTCGGCAAGGTCGCCGATGACGAACTGGGCGCGATCTATGGCCACGACATGCGCTCGATCGGCGCCACCTTCGACGTGGCGCCGCTGGTCGGCGGCGCACCGACGGCGCGCTGCATGATCTTTGTCACGCCCGATGGCGAGCGGACGATGAACACCTATCTCGGCGCCTGCCATGCGCTGACCCCGGACGACATCGACCCGGTACTCTTCGCCGATACCAAGATCACCTATTTCGAAGGCTTCCTCTGGGATGCGCCGACGGCGCGCGACGCCTTCTTCAAGGCGGCCGACATCGCCCATTCCGCCGGAAGGCAGGTGTCGCTGACCCTTTCCGACGCCTTCTGCGTCGATCGCTTCCGCGGCGATTTCCTGCGCCTGCTGCGCGACGGCACGATCGACATCCTGTTCGCCAACGAGGTCGAGCTGAAGTCCTTCTACGAGACGTCGAGCTTCAACACGGCGCTGAAGGCGCTGCGCGAGGATTGCCGTATCGCCACGGTGACGGTCGGCGCCGAAGGCTCCTATGTCGTGACGCCGGACGGCATCGAGCATGTGCCGGCCACGGTGGTGGAGGACGTGGTCGACACGACCGGCGCCGGCGACCTCTACGCCTCGGGCTTCCTCTACGCCGTCGCCAAGGGCCTCGACCTCCGGACGGCGGCGGCGCTCGGCTCGCTGGCGGCCGGCGAGGTGATCAACCATATGGGCCCGCGCCCGGCGACCTCGCTGATCGACCTCGCCCGCCAGTCCGGCTACGCCCTCTAGCGCCCGGACTCGATTGAGCCAGTCGGCGCGGATTGCGGCCGGGACCGCGCCGAAGTGGAGCTCCCGGCCAACGTCTCGTATCGGGTGGCGACCCGGCGGAAGTCCTTGACAATGCGCCCCATGCGCTCGACGCGGTTTCCATCCTTGTAGGCGAGGAGTTGGAGGGGACGGGTTCCCGTCGCGAGGCGGTGGACGGGATCGCGGCCTCTGTGCCCTGGGCGGCCGGGCGCCGCCGGAGGGGGCCGCGTCGTAGCCATTGTTGGCCGGCAACAGCCGGGATCGGCCCTACGGCCTGGATCAGCGCCTCGGCACGCGGATATCCGCCGACGAGGCTTCGGGCCGAGATGGCCTCGAAGGCGGATGCCGAGGCAATCCGGCTTGCAAGGCCGCGGAAATTCGTGTCGCAGCGCGCCTCCGCGGCCGTATCCGGAGCCTCGATCGCGGTTTCGCTTGTGCGAGCCTCGGGGCATAGGCGGCTCCCGCTGGGGCCTCTCGTGGCGGAAGCGGCATAGGCGGCTCAGAGTTTTCCCCAGCCCCGAATTATCCCTCGCGATCGCATCGTCTCGTGATTGACAAGCCCCCGGCCTCCCCGTATTCATCCCCCCGCGCCCAGATGGCGGAATTGGTAGACGCGCACGGTTCAGGTCCGTGTGACGAAAGTCGTGGAGGTTCGAGTCCTCTTCTGGGCACCAATTTCTGCAAAAAGCCCCGTATTCCGAACAGGATGCGGGGCTTTTGCTTTTTGGGCTTTTCCCGCTGGAGGCAGGGCTGCCCGCGCGACCGCGTTCCGGCTGGCCCGGCGCCCCGGCTATGGACAGTTGTGTTTGACGTCCGCCACGTTTCCAGAATCAATAGGCCCACCTTAGGGAACGTTCGGCAGCTAGCGCTTGGGCGGGGCAGACATGACGTGGATCCGGAGCGGCCGAGGCAGGCCGCTGGACATCTTCCTGGTTCTCGCGGGAATCGTTGCCCTGGCCTGGATCTCGGCGATGCCCGCCAGCGCCTGCTCGGGTTGCGGCTGCCGCGGTGGGCCGGGCTATCGCGGGCCGAATGGCCGCTGCGTCAGCTGGGCCAATATCGGCCGGGTCTGCGGCTCGCCGCCGAGCGAACGCTGTTCGCCGGATGGGCCGAATGCCGGCGCCGAGGAAGCGGCCCGGCTGGGTGTGCGCCCGCCCAAGCCGGAACGACCTGCACTTTCGCAAGAAACCCCGCCCGAGCCGAAGCCGGAATAGTCTAAACCAGCCGGCGATGGCGTGTGCCACCGCCGGCCGGGTTGGATCAGGAGGGGGTCGGGGCGTCGGCGCGCAGCAGGCCGGCCATCTTCAAATCGGACCAGAGCGAGGCCGGCACCGACCGGTCGAAGGCGGCGCGGTTGCGCTTCGTCTCCTCGGCCGAGACCGAGCCCATGACCAGCGAGGCGACCGCGGGATGGCCGAGCGGGAACTTCAGCGCCGCGTCCGCGAGCGTCACGCCATGCGCCTCGCATACCCTCTGGATCGCCGCCACGCGCTCGAGGATCTCCGGCGGGGCGTCGCGGTAATTATACTTGGCGCCGGGCACCGGGCCGGTGGCGAGGATGCCCGAATTGAACACGCCGCCCAGCATCATGCCGATGCCCTTTTCCTGCGCCAGCGGCAGGAAGCTGTCGAGCGCCGGCTGCTCCAGCAGCGAGTAGCGCCCGGCCAGCAGCATGGCGTCGAAATCGCCGGCGCGGGCGAAGCGCTCGCACATGTCGGCCTCGTTGAGGCCGACGCCGATCGCGTCGATCACCCTCTCCGAGCGCAATTGCTCCAGCGCCTTGTAGGCGCCCTCCATCGCGGCCTTGAAATGGCCCTCGACCGCCGCCGCGCCATGCGAATAGACGTCGACGTCGTGGATCAGCACGATCTCGATCCGGTCGACGCCGAGGCGGATCAGCGACTGCTCCAGCGAGCGCATGGCGCCGTCATAGGAATAATCGAGGCGGGCGGGATGCGGCTGGCCACCGGCGAAGTTCGGCGGCTGGGTGTTGCCGTCGGCGGGCTGGTGCAGCGGGTCCATCCAGCGGCCGACCTTGGTCGACAGCACGAAGGATTTGCGCGGCACGCCGCGCAGCACGGTGCCGATGCGGTGCTCGGCCAGGCCGTGGCCGTAGAAGGGCGACGTGTCGTAGAGGGTGACGCCGGCCTCGACGGCCGCCGCGACCGCGCCGCGCGCCGTTTCGTCATCCAGCCGGTGATAGAGGTCGCCCAGCGGGGCGGAGCCGAAGCCGAGGGTCGTGACCGGAATCCCCGTGCGTCCGAGCGGGCGCGTCTCAAGTGCCATGGCGTTTCATTCCCTTTGTCTTTTTTGGATCGCGGGATGCTGCCGTCCCGATCGCGGTCACCTTGCCGGTCTAGCCGGTGTCGCGCCCCGTTGCGGCAAGGCCCCGTCCTCCTCGCGGCGACAGGTTTCTCGATCGCCGCCGCCGGCGTCAAGCCAAGATCGCGAACGGACACGAACAACCGGACGAGCCCACGTGAAAAGGCCGCCCTCTTGGGGCGGCCTGGGAAGGCGCTTGGAACCGGAGGGCAGAACAGACTGCCGCGGCCGTCGCGTGACGTCACTTCGTATTGATGCCACTGCCGTCCGAAAAGTTGCTGTCTTCCTGGAAACCGACGGTGCCGTTGTCATTCTTGGTGACGATCACGTGCTCGCCGCCATAGACGCCGCGCAGCAGCATCGGCTGGCTGACCTGGAACGTGCCGGCGCCCACGACGGTGACGGTTCCGGTAGAAGGATTCACATTCGAGACGACGCCGCCATAGGTCTCGGCCGCGAGGGCCGGGCCCACGGCCAGCAGGCCGGCGACGGGAAGAAGGAACAGGATCTTGCGCATGATGTTCATCCGTTGTTTGCCCCACGATGGAGACATGGCGCGGGCCGGGCGGCTGACAATCGGTGGCAAGGATCATGAACAAATTTTAATCCGGCATCCATATAATGCGCCTCCCTGCTTCATCCGCCCGGCGGCCGCGAAACAGCAGGATCCCGCGCTCAAATGCCGATCCGCCCTGTTGCCAGGCCATAGATCGCGGCAACAGCGCCGAGCGATGCCAGCAGAAAGAGCGCGACCTCCGGCGCCGAAAACACACGCCTTCCCTGCTCGCGCCGCGCGATCGCGAACAGGATCGTGCCCGGCGCGTAGATCACGGTCGAAAGCAGCAGGAATTTGAGCCCGCCAGCATAGATCAGGCCGACCGCATAGATCGTGGCGAGGCCGGCGCGGGCCAGATCGTGGCGTCGGGCAGCCGGTTCCCCGGCATAGGTCTCCCGCGTCCAGGCGAGCTTCAGCGCATAGGCGGCGACCAGGAGATAGGGCAGCAGGATCATCGACGAGGTCAGCTTCAGCGCCAGCAAAAAGGCTTCCTCGGCGAAAAACGTAAAGATCAGGAACAACTGGATCAGGCCGCTGGTCAGCCAGAGCGCCGCGGCCGGGACCTGGTTGCGGTTCTCGATCGCCAGGAATCTCGGCATGCTTTCCATCCGCGCCGCCGAATAGAGCACCTCGGCGGCCAGCAGCGACCAGGAGAGGTAGGCGCCGAGCACCGAGACGATCAGCCCGAGGCTGACGAAGACGGCGCCCCAGGGGCCCACGACCGCCTGCAGCACGCCCGCCATGGACGGGTTGCGCAGCGCCGTCAGGTCCGGCCGCACCAGCACGCCATAGGACAGCATCGTCACCAGCACGAGCAGGCAAAGCACGCCGACGAAACCGAGGATGGTGGCAAGGCCGACATCGCTGCGGTTCCTGGCATAGCGCGAATAGACGCTGGCGCCCTCGATGCCGACGAAGACGAAGACGGTCACGAGCATGGTGCCGCGCACCTGCTCGAACACATGGCCCAAGGTCGCCGCCTCGCCGCCCCAGAAATTGAGCGCGAAGATGTCCGCCTTGAAGCCGAAGCCGACAAAGACCAGGAAGATCAGGATCGGGATGATCTTGGCGACGGTGACGATGGTGTTGAGGCCGGCCGCCTGCTTGACCCCGCGCAGGATCATGAAATGCACGCCCCACAGGATCAGCGACGAGCTGACGATCGCCGGGATGGTGTTGCCTTCGCCAAAGGCCGGCACCAGCGCGCCCAGCGTCGACTTGATCAGCACGAAATAGGAGACGTTGCCGAGGCAGCAGACCGTCCAGTAGCCGAGCGCCGAGGCGAAGCCGAGATAGTTGCCGAAACCCGCCTTGGCATAGGCGAAGACGCCGGCGTCGAGGTCGGGCTTGCGGCGCGACAGGCTCTGGAAAGTCAGCGCCAGCATCAGCATGCCGGTGCCGGCGATCGCCCAGGCGATCAGCGCGCCGAAGCCGCCGGTGACGCGGCCGAAGGTCTGCGGCAGCGAGAAGATCCCGGCCCCGACCATCGAGCCGACCACCATCGCGCTCAGATTCGGCAGCGACAGCTTTTGCGCCGATGCAGACTCCATCCCCGCCTCCCCCGCGCCGCTCGCCACTACCGGAAGATGTGGCGCTCCAGCTTCGCTCATCCCGGCTTGGCGCGCGAGCTCAAAAGTGGGGCTGGAATCGGGGAAGCCGTGCCGATTCCGTCGACGCAACGCACCGGGGCGGAGCCACCCGTCCCGGAAGCGCGCCGCATGCCTCAGCCGCCCCGCAGAGCGCCTGGGCGGAAGGGATGCGGATCAGTAATCGCCGGCTCCCGCATAGGAACTGTCTTCCTGCACGCCGATGGTGCCATTGTTGTTGCGGGTCACGATGACATGTTCACCGGGGGCGAGATTGCGCAGCAGCCGCGGATCTGTGACCTGGACGCGACCACCGCCAACGATTTCCAACTCGCCCGTATTCGGATCGGCCCGCGCCACGACGCCGTTCAGCGTCTCCGCGGCAAGGGCGGTGCCGGACACAAGAAGCAGGCCGGCGAAGGAAAGGAACAGCAGGTTCTTTTTCATGGCTGATCTCCAGCGTTTCGGCTTCGGAGTGCCCCTGGCGCCCGACAAGGGGCGACGGTCTGGAAGATGGGAATTTCGCGCCGCAGCACCAGAAAATCTCAAGGCATTGTGAAGAGACGAGGCGCGCATCGCGCACCTCGTCGTCATGCGGCGCTGCTTCGGAGGCTATGCGCCGGGCGACAGGGCGACCGCGTCGGCGCCGGCGGGGATGCGCATCGGCGCGTTGGCATCGGTCGCCGCGCGCCAGACCGCCTCGGCGACGTCCAGCGACGTCGTGATCGCGTCATCCGGCTGCTGGAAGCGGGCCACCACAGCCTGCACGAGATCGTCATACGGCTCCGGGAAGCCGCCCTCGCCGGTGATCCGGCCGCGCGCGGTCGTCGCGAAGCTCGTGTCGGGAGCGCGACCCGGCAGGACGAGATGCGCGCGCAGGTCGAAGGCGGCCAGTTCCAGCGCGAGGCTTTCGGTGAAGGCGTTCACGGCCGCCTTGCTGGCCGTATAGGCAGAGAGCAGCAGAAGCGGCTTCAGCGTGACGCTGGAGGTGACGTTGACGATGATGCCCGACCGCCGCTGCCGGAACTGAGGCAGGATGGCCTGGATCATGGCCATCGTGCCAAACGTGTTCGTCTCGAAGAGTTCACGCGCCACCTGCATCGGCGTGCCCTCCAGAGCATTGAGCCAGCCGATTCCGGCATTGTTGACGAGGACGTCGACCGGACCGGCAGCGTCGATGGCAGCGGCGATGCTGGCAGCATCCGTCACGTCGAGCGGCAGGATACGCAACCGGTCCGATGGCGGCAGGATGCCGTCTCGCGGGGTGCGCATGGTCGCGATCACGCTCCAGTCACGGTCGAGGAAATAACGCGCGATCTCGAGGCCGAAGCCCGACGAGCAGCCGGTGATCATCACGGTCTTCATGGAAAGTCTCCTGGTTCATCGATGGGTCGAATGTGGACAGAGAGAACCGGACTTTCTATCATCAGAAATCCAGTCTGAATTCGCATGAGTCCAAAAATGGCTGACCCCCTCGCCGAGATCGTCACCTTGCTCCAGCCGGGCGCGCCCTTTTCCAAGATCGCGCGGGCGTCCGGCGCCTGGCGGGTGCAGCGGACGGAGGTGGGGCAGGTCTATTACGGGCTGATGATCTCAGGCAGCGCCCGGCTGGAGGTCGGTGGCAAGCCGGCGATCATCCTGCGGCAGGGCGATTTCGTGCTGGTGCCGGCGATCCAGGATTTCACCATGTCGAGCCTCGACCCGGCGCCCCCGGCGGGGCTCTACAGCCAGCCCGTGATGCAGGCGGATGGAACCGCCCGCATCGGCTCGCCGGACGCGCCGGTCGAGGTCGAGCAGCTGATCGGCTATTGCCGGTTCGGATCGCCAGACGCCACCCTGCTGGTAGCCCTGCTGCCCGATATCGTCGTCGTTCGGGGAGAAAGCCGGTTGGGCATCCTGGCGACGCTGGTGGCGGAGGAGGCCCGTGCCAGCCGCCCGGCGCGCGATGTCGTGCTGGCCCGGCTGCTCGAAGTGCTGCTGATCGAAGCGTTCCGATCCACCGGTGAGAGGACGGCCAGCCCCGGCGTGTTGCGGGGCATGGGCGACGACCGGCTGGTCGTGGCCCTGCGCTGCATGCATGCGGATCCGGCCCGCGCCTGGACCGTCGCGGAACTGGCGAGGGAAGCAGGCCTCTCCCGCTCGACCTTCTTCACGCGATTCCAGCGGGAAGTCGGCAGGCCGCCGATGGACTATCTGACGGACTGGCGGATCACGCTTGCCAAGGACCTGCTGCGCCGGGGCCGCAGCCTTGCCGAAGTGGCGCAGCGCATCGGCTATGGCTCGACCAGCGCCTTCAGCGTCGCCTTTTCGCGCCAGGTCGGCAAGCCGCCGGCGCGCTATGCCGAGGAACTGAGCCTGTCGGCGGGCTAAGCGCTTGCGGGGGAAAAAAGGCCCAGAACGCGAAAAGCCGCCCCGAGGGGCGGCTTTCGTTCGCTTCAGTTGCCTGAAGGGTGGAATTGGTGGAGCCAATCGGAATCGAACCGACGACCTCTTGAATGCCATTCAAGCGCTCTCCCAACTGAGCTATGGCCCCACTCGTTCCAGAAGTCGGAGGGGTTGGGACCCCCCCGGAACGGCGCAACTCTTAAGCCGCGCTCTTTTTCAAATCAAGCGCCAATTCCAAAAATCGAACCGGTGCCTGTGGATAGCCTCAGGACTCCTCGTCCTCGACGCCACCGATGATGTCGGCCACGTCGTCGCCTTCCTCTTCCTCGTCCTCGATGAAGACGTCATCGGCTTCGTCGTCGACGATCTCGACGTCGTCGTCATCGCTCTCGACCACAACGGCGCCGCCGGAAGCCTCTTCATCGGCTTCCTCGAGGCTGACGAACTCGGCGCCCTTGGCGACGTCGTCCTCGACCTCTTCGTCCTCATCGTCCGTCACATTGGCCGGACGCGCCTTGGCCGGTCCGCTCTCGAAGAAGGAGCGGGGATACGAAACGCCCGTGAAGGGCGAAACGATTGGGTCTTTGTTCAGGTCGTAGAACTTCTTGCCCGTCTCCGGGTCGACCCGCTTGGTGCCGAGTTCCGCTTTCGCCACGTCGTGCCTCATCGGTTAAAAGAGCGGCTGTCCCATAATGACTCGTATCGGCGCTGTCAAAAGCAATTCTGACACGGCCGTCAACTCGCGCGCCGCCGGGTCCTCAACTCGGGTGACGGCAGCGGACAGGCGTGCTATCCGACGACCGTCCCTTCTGGTCTCTGAGCCCGCATGCGCGACCGCGAATTCGCCCGTGCCGAATGCCCGAGGTGCCGACCCGATGCCATCCATGTCCCCATCGCCCGCCCCCCTGGTCGCGGCTTCTGCCCGCCCGCTTCAGGGGCGCGTCCGCGTGCCGGGCGACAAGTCGATTTCGCATCGTGCGCTGATGTTGGGCGCGCTGGCAATCGGCGAAACGACGATCGACGGACTGCTGGAAGGCGACGATGTGCTGGCCACAGCGGCGGCCATGCGCGCCTTCGGCGCCATCGTGACGCGGACCGAGCCCGGCCGCTGGCGGGTGCGCGGCGTCGGCGTCGGCGGCTTCCTGGAACCGGAAGACTGCATCGACTTCGGCAATTCGGGCACCGGCGCCCGGCTCGCCATGGGCCTGGTCGCCAGCCAGGCGATCAGCGTCACCTTCACCGGCGACGCATCGCTGCGCGCCCGGCCGATGGGCCGCATCCTCGATCCGCTTCGCCGCATGGGCGTGCAGGTGCTGGCCCGCTCGAAGGATCGCCTGCCTTTGACCCTCAAGGGCCCCGACATCACGCTGCCGATCGAATATCGCGTGCCGGTGCCGTCGGCGCGGGTCAAATCGGCCGTGCTGTTCGCCGGCCTCAACACGCCCGGCATCACCACGATCATCGAACCGACGCCGACGCGCGACCACACCGAGCGGCTGCTCGAACGGTTTGGCGCGGCGCTCGAGGTCGATCGCAACGAGGATGGCGAGCGGGTGGTCCGGCTGGAGGGGCGCCGCGATCTCAAGGCGCAACCCCTGGTCATTCCCGGCGATCCGAGCTCGGCCGCTTTCCTGATCGTCGCGGCGCTACTGATCGACGGTTCGGACCTGACGATCGAATCCATGCTGCTGAACCCGATGCGCATCGGTCTGATCGAGACGCTGGTCGAGATGGGCGGCGCCATCGAGATCGACAATCGCCGCACCGTCGGCGGCGAGGCGGTGGGCGACGTGCGCGTGCGGGCAAGCCGCCTGCGCGGCGTCGTCGTGCCGGCGGAGCGCGCGCCCTCGATGATCGACGAATATCCGGCGCTTGCCATCGCCGCCGCCTTCGCCGAGGGGGTGACGGTGATGAACGGCATCAGCGAGCTCCGGCTGAAGGAATCCGACCGGATCGCGGCGCTAGCCGCCGGCCTCGGCGCCAATGGCGTCACCGTCGAGGAGGGGCCGGAATCGCTCGCCGTCACCGGCGGCGCGGCGCGGATCGGCGGCGGCACGGTCGCCACCCGGCTCGACCACCGCATCGCGATCAGCTTCCTGGTGCTGGGCCTCGCCGGGCACGCCCCCGTGACGATCGACGATTCCCGGGCGATCGACACCCACTTCCCTGAATTCCAGGCCCTGATGAACGGGCTTGGCGCGCATTTCGAAAGGGCGGAGCCCGCCGCAGCATGATCATCGCAATTGACGGACCCGCCGCCGCGGGCAAGGGCACGATCGCCCTGAAGCTGGCCAAGCACTATGGCCTCAACCATCTCGATACCGGCCTGCTCTATCGCGCCATCGGCCGGCTGATGACCGAACAGGGTCTTGACGTCGACAATGCCGCCGAGGCCGGCGCCGTCGCCCGCAAGCTGAAGGCAAAAGACCTGAACCACCCGGACCTGCGCGGCCGCGAGGCGGGCGAGCTGGCTTCGCGCATCGCCGTGCATCCCGAAGTCCGCGCTGCGCTGGTCGATTTCCAGCGCAATTTCGCGCGCACGCCGCCCGGCGCTGTGCTCGACGGGCGCGACATCGGCACCGCGATCTGTCCCGAGGCCGACGTCAAGATCTTCGTCACCGCCTCGCCGGAAGTGCGCGCCCGCCGCCGCACCGACGAGCTCAACGCCAAGGGCCGCGACGTGCCCTATGAGCGGATCCTGGCCGAGATCCTGGAGCGCGACGAGCGGGATTCGCATCGCTCCGCGGCGCCGCTGCGCCAGGCAGACGACGCGGTGCGGCTGGATACGACGGCGCTGGACGCCGAGGCCGCCTTTGCCGCCGCAATCGAGATCGTCGACGCCGGACACGAGTGATTGAACGTTTTACGGCGCCGGAAGGGCTGAAATCGGCCAGTTTTGCCTTGCCGCATGGGCATCAAGCCTATATAGAGCCCCAGATCCGCGAAGTCTCGACGTCGGTCCCCATCCCCGGATGGAGGCCTGGCGGCTGGAATTCATGGAAAAACACCCGAATCCAGGTCCGGAAGCGTCGGTCCGCCACATGCGGTTGCCCCGATTTCCGTCGAGGGCAGGATCGAGATCTCGGGTTTCAGCAACACCAACCGCCGACGCATGCCAGAAATGGCACCAGGAGATTTCATGGCTGTTACCAACCCGTCCCGCGAAGATTTCGCCGCCCTTCTTGAAGAGTCCTTCGCCAACGAAGACCTCTTTGAAGGCAGCGTCGTCAAGGGAACGATCGTCGCCATCGAGAAGGACCTCGCCGTCATCGACGTCGGGCTCAAGACCGAAGGCCGCGTGGCGCTCAAGGAATTCAATGGCCCGGGCCGCGAAAACGCGCTCAAGGTCGGCGATGTGGTCGAGGTCTATCTCGAGCGCGTTGAAAATGCTCTCGGCGAAGCCGTTCTCTCGCGCGACAAGGCTCGCCGCGAAGAGAGCTGGATCCGTCTCGAGGAGCAGTTCAACAAGAACGAGAAGGTCACGGGCGTCATCTTCAACCAGGTCAAGGGCGGCTTCACCGTCGACCTGGACGGCGCCGTTGCCTTCCTGCCGCGTTCGCAGGTCGACATCCGCCCGGTGCGCGACGTCGGCCCGCTGATGCACACGCCGCAGCCCTTCCAGATCCTCAAGATGGACAAGCGTCGCGGCAACATCGTCGTCTCGCGTCGTACCGTGCTTGAAGAGACCCGCGCCGAGCAGCGTTCGGAGCTCGTCCAGAGCCTCGAAGAAGGTCAGATCATCGAAGGCGTCGTCAAGAACATCACCGATTACGGTGCGTTCGTCGACCTCGGCGGCATCGATGGCCTGCTGCACGTCACCGACATCGCGTGGCGCCGCATCAACCATCCGACCGAGGTGCTCTCGATCGGCCAGACCGTCCGCGTGCAGATCATCCGCGTCAATCACGAGACGCACCGCATCTCGCTCGGCATGAAGCAGCTCGAGGCCGATCCGTGGTCTGGCATCGAAGCCAAGTACCCGGTCCAGGCCAAGTTCTCGGGCCGCGTCACGAACATCACCGACTACGGTGCGTTCGTCGAGCTGGAGCCGGGCATCGAAGGCCTGATCCACGTCTCCGAGATGTCCTGGACGAAGAAGAACGTTCATCCGGGCAAGATCGTCTCCACCTCGCAAGAGGTTGAGGTCATGATCCTCGAAGTCGATCCGGTGAAGCGTCGTATCTCGCTCGGTCTCAAGCAGACCCTGTCGAACCCGTGGGAGAGCTTCTCCGAGAAGTTCCCGATCGGCACGATCGTCGAAGGCGAAGTCAAGAACAAGACCGAGTTCGGTCTGTTCATCGGCCTCGACGGCGACGTCGACGGCATGGTTCACCTGTCGGATCTCGACTGGAACCGTCCCGGCGAGCAGGTCATCGACGAGTACAACCGTGGCGATATCGTCAAGGCGCAGGTTCTCGACGTCGACATCGACAAGGAGCGTATCTCGCTCGGCATCAAGCAGGTTGGCGGCGATCCGTTCGTCGAAGCTTCCGGCGAGCTGCGCAAGGGTGCGGTTGTCACCTGCGAGATCACGGCTGTGACCGAAGGCGGCCTGGAAGTTCGGATTGCGGATTCCGACCTGACCTCCTTCATCCGTCGCGCCGATCTGTCGCGTGATCGTTCGGAGCAGCGTCCGGAGCGTTTCGCCGTTGGCGAGAAGGTCGACGCCCGCATCACCAACTTCGACAAGAAGGCCCGCAAGGTCGCCGTCTCGATCAAGGCGCTTGAAATCGCCGAAGAGAAGGAAGCGGTTGCGCAGTTCGGCTCGTCGGATTCGGGTGCATCGCTCGGCGACATCCTCGGCGCCGCCCTCAAGGCACGCCAGGGCACCGACGAGTAATCGTCACCGCCCCATGGATCTAGGAAACGCCCCGGCTCGTCCGGGGCGTTTTCGTTTTGGGAGGCTATTTTTTCGAAATCGCCAGTGCCGACAATCGCTTGGCACGGTCTTGTTTGATTTCGCAGTGCAAAACATATAACCCGTACAGGGTCTTCGAGATCGACCGGGAGCGTATGGATGAGCATCGACGCGGATCAGATCCTGGATCGCCGACGCCTGAGGCGAAAGCTGACGACCTGGCGTGTCGTCGCCTTCGTGGCGGCGGCGCTCGCCATTGTCGGCGGCGGCCTGCTCGCGGCCGGTCCCGATGCGCTGGGCGGACGCTCGCGGCCGCATATCGCGCGGCTGACGATTTCCGGCTTCATTTCCGAAAACCGCGCCGAACTCGACCTGATCGACAAGATCGGCAAGAGCGACGCCGTCCAGGGCGTCATCGTCTCGATCAATTCCGGCGGCGGCGCCACCGCAGGCGGCGAAGCGCTCTATGACGCGATCCGCAGGCTCTCGGACAAGAAGCCGACCGTTGCCGCCATCCGCACCGTCGGCGCCTCCGCCGCCTACATGACCGCGATCGCCGCCGACCATGTCGTCGCCTACCGCACCTCGATCACTGGCTCGATCGGCGTCCTGTTCCAGTCGCCGGAAGTGAGCGAGGCGATGGCCAAGCTCGGCATCAAGCTGACCGAGGTGAAGTCGTCGCCGCTCAAGGCCGCGCCCTCGCCCTTCGCGCCGCCGACACCCGAGGCGCTGGCCGTGATCGACTCGATGATCCGCGATACCTACAACTGGTTCGTCGACATCGTCGCCGAGCGCCGCAATCTCGACCGCCCCAAGGCCCTGCAGCTGGCCGATGGCCGTGTCTTCTCCGGCCACCAGGCGCTCGAAGCCGGCCTGATCGACGAAATCGGCGGCGAGGAAACGGCGATTGCCTGGCTGACGACCAAGAAGGGCGTCGATGCGCGTCTGCGCGTGGTCGACTGGGAGCCGGAAAGCAGCAGCAGCCCGTTCTCCTTTTCCAGCGCCGCCTTCGTCTGGCTGGCGCGCCAGGCCGGCTTCTCGCCCGACCTTCTCTATGCTTCCGGCGTGGCGGGCCTGCTGCCTTCCAGACTCCAGCTTGACGGTCTCCTATCCGTTTGGCACGCTCCGTCCGGTCTGAACGACGCTGAGGGGGCGCCGCGGTGATCAAGTCCGAACTGGTGCAGAAGATCGCCGAGCAAAATCCGCATCTCTATCAACGGGATGTGGAGCACATCGTGAACTCGATTCTCGACGAGATCATCGATGCGCTGGCCCGAGGCGATCGGGTCGAGCTCCGCGGCTTCGGAGCTTTCTCCGTGAAGAACCGCCCGGCGCGACAGGGCCGCAACCCGCGCACCGGCTCGAAGGTCGAGGTCACGGAAAAATACGTGCCGTTCTTCAAGACCGGCAAGGAGATGCGTGAGCGTCTCAACGACGAGGACTAGACCACGACCGGTTCGAAAGGCCGCGCGCCGCGCCTTGAACCAAACGTGATCTGGAATGTTATTGGCGCAGGCCCTGGCCGGATGGTCAGCGGCGTTCCGGCGTCCGGCTCGAGGCAATGTTGATGAAGAAGTTCCTTGCGGTCGTGATCCTGGTGCCGATCGCAATCATCGCGGTGGCGCTCTCGGTCGCCAACCGCCATGCCGTGGCGCTGTCGCTGGACCCGTTCAATTCGACCGATCCCGCCGTCGTCATCAGCATGCCGCTGTTCGTCCTGGTCTTCGGCGCGATCGCGCTCGGCGTCCTGATCGGCGGCGTGGGCGCCTGGCTCGGCCAGGGCCGATGGCGCCGCCAGGCCCGCAAGCTCCGGCACGAGCTGCAGGACACGCGCCGCGAGAACACGCAGTATCGCGCCGCCGCCAGCGCCAGCCCGGCAACCACCCTGCCCGCGCCCCGTCGCGTCGCCTGAACGGCGGAAACCCGCCCCTTCCGTCTTTTCACGTGAAACGCGCTTCCCTGTATCCAGGCATGGGCCTGCCGCGTTGATGCAAGCCACGCCTTTCCCGGTGCGGCGCGGACGGCTTTCAGACAGACCCGCGTCAGGCTTCGTGCGATCTGCTCCGGCAAAGGCCCGGGCGACCGCGGACTTTCCATCGCGGACTTTTCTTGGACTTGCCGCCTCTTTCGTGCCAAACCGTTGCGCCAAACCATGACCGTGACATCGCCGCTGCTCGTGAACCCATGGCTGATCGTGAATCCATGACCGTGACCGTCAAAATCTGCGGTCTTTCGACCGAGGAGACGCTCGACGCCGCGCTGGACGCCGGCGCCGACATGGTCGGCTTTGTGTTTTTTCCGAAGAGCCCGCGCGCTGTTTCGAACGAGCGCGCCCGGCAGCTCGCCGACCAGGCGCGCGGCAAGGCCGAGATCGTCGCGCTCACCGTCGACATGGACGATGCGGCGCTGGCCGCGATCGTCGAAACGGTGCGGCCCGACTGGCTGCAGCTGCATGGCGGCGAGAGCGTGGAGCGTGTCGCCGAGATCAGCCGCCGCTTCGGCCTGCCCGTCTTGAAGGCGCTCGGCATTCGCGAGGCAGCCGATCTCGCCGGGATCGGCGCCTATGCCGCGGTGGCGGACCGTCTGTTGCTCGACGCCAAGCCGCCCAAGGGCGCGACGCTGCCGGGCGGCAATGGCGTGTCCTTTGACTGGCACCTGCTGGATGCGCTTGACCCCGGCCTTGCCTATATGCTTTCCGGAGGCCTCGACGCCGGCAATGTCGCGCAGGCGCTGGCGGTGACCCAGGCCCCCGGCATCGATGCTTCCTCGGGCGTGGAAAGTGCGCCCGGTATCAAGGATCCCGACCGGATCCGCGCCTTCATCGCCGCCATTCGCGGCTTTCGACCCAACCCTGACCACAGCCGGGCTCTTGCCGGCGAGAGGATTTCGTCGTGACCGTTGCTGTCGAGCCCAATTCCTTCAAGACCGGCCCGGACGAGCGGGGCTATTTCGGCATCTATGGCGGCCGCTTCGTCGCCGAGACGCTGATGCCGCTGATCCTCGAGCTGCAGCAGGCCTATGACGACGCCAAGGCCGATCCCGCCTTCAAGGCCGAACTGCAGGCGCTCTCGACCTATTATGCGGGCCGCCCGTCCAAGCTCTATTTCGCCGAAGGCCTGACCAACCATCTCGGCGGCGCGCGCATCTTCTTCAAGCGCGAGGACCTGAACCACACCGGCAGCCACAAGATCAACAACTGCCTCGGCCAGATCCTGCTCGCCAAGCGCATGGGCAAGACGCGGATCATCGCCGAGACCGGCGCCGGCCAGCACGGCGTGGCCTCGGCCACCGTCTCGGCCCGCTTCGGCCTGCCCTGCGTCGTCTATATGGGCGCCACCGACGTCGAGCGTCAGGCGCCGAACGTGTTCCGCATGAAGCTGCTGGGCGCCACCGTCAATCCGGTCACCGCCGGCAACGGCACGCTCAAGGACGCGATGAACGAGGCTCTGCGCGACTGGGTCTCGAATGTCGAGGATACCTATTATCTCATCGGCACAGCGGCCGGCCCCCATCCCTATCCGGAGATGGTGCGCGACTTCCAGTCGGTGATCGGCATCGAGGCGCGCGCGCAGATGCTGGAGCAGGAAGGCCGCCTGCCCGACATGATCATCGCGGCGGTCGGCGGCGGCTCGAACGCCATCGGCCTGTTCCATCCGTTCCTCGATGACAAGGATGTCGAGATCGTCGGCGTCGAAGCCGGTGGCCACGGCATCGCCGTCGAGAACGGCCATGCCGCCTCGATGACCGGCGGCCGCCCCGGCGTGCTGCATGGCAACCGCACCTATCTGCTGCAGGATGCCGACGGCCAGATCCTTGAGGGCCACTCGGTCTCGGCCGGCCTCGATTATCCCGGCGTCGGCCCCGAGCACAGCTGGCTGCGCGACACCGGCCGCGTCCAGTACGTGCCGATCGTCGACCAAGAGGCGATCGACGCGTTCCAGGTCTGCACCCGCGTCGAGGGCATCATCCCGGCGCTGGAATCGGCGCATGCGATCGCCCAGGCGATCAAGGTCGCGCCGACCATGGCCAAGGACAAGATCATCGTCATCAACCTGTCCGGCCGCGGCGACAAGGACGTCCACACCGTGGGCAAGCTGCTCGGCATGGACATCTGACCGATGCCGGCGGCGCGGCTCCCGACCTGTTCTTCCCCTCCTCCCGAGGGAAGGGTAAAGAGGGCGCCGTTCCGCGTTTCGCTTCTCCGTCGACTTGACGTCACAAAGCATCGAGCCTAGGCCCATTGTCATGACTGAAACCCGTATCGATCGCCGCTTCGCGGCCCTCAAGGCCGAGGGCCGGCCGGCGCTCGTCACCTTCATGACCGCCGGCGACCCGGATCCCGCCACGACGCTGGCCCTGCTGAAGGCGCTGCCCGGCGCCGGCGCCGACGTGATCGAGCTCGGCATGCCGTTCTCCGATCCCATGGCCGACGGCCCGGCGATCCAGGCCGCGGGCCTGCGCGCGCTGAAGGGCGGGCAGACGCTGGTCAAGACGCTCGATCTCGTGCGCGAATTCCGCCAGTTCGACGACGCCACGCCGATCGTGTTGATGGGCTATTACAACCCGATCTACAGCCACGGCTCGGAAGCCTTCGTCACCGAGGCCAAGGCTGCCGGCGTCGACGGGCTGATCATCGTCGACCTGCCGCCGGAAGCCGATGACGAGCTCTGCATCCCGGCGCTCGAAGCGGGCCTGAACTTCATCCGCCTCGCCACGCCCACCACCGACGACAAGCGGCTTCCCGCCGTGCTCGCCAACACCTCGGGCTTCGTCTACTACGTCTCGATCAACGGCATCACCGGTTCGGCAGCCCCCGACGCCTCGCGCGTCGCCGAATCCGTTGCACGGATCAAGCGTCACACCCATCTACCGGTTGCCGTCGGTTTCGGCGTCAGGACAGC
This sequence comes from Kaistia sp. UC242_56, assembly GCF_044452255.1. NCBI lineage: Bacteria > Pseudomonadati > Pseudomonadota > Alphaproteobacteria > Hyphomicrobiales > Kaistiaceae > Kaistia > Kaistia sp. UC242_56. The sequence goes on along the minus strand of NZ_JBIOAN010000002.1, from coordinate 188,207 downwards.
CGAGCAGGCGGCAGCGATCGGCGCGAATGCCGATGGCGTCGTGGTCGGCTCGGCCATCGTATCGGCCGTCGCCGCCTCGCTCGACAGCGAGGGCCGCGCCACGGCCGCCACCGTACCCGCCGTCCTGGCCCTCGTATCCGAGCTTTCGGGCGGCGTTCGCGCTTCCCGCAAATCGGTCGCCGCCTGAACAAGGATTACGCGATGAACTGGATCAACGACGTCGTTCGTCCGAAGATCAAGAGCCTCCTGAACAAGCGCGAGGTTCCGGAAAACCTCTGGATCAAGTGCCCCGAGACCGGCGAGATGGTGTTCCATCGCGACCTCGAGGCCAACCATTACGTGATCCCGAATTCGGGCTATCACATGCGCATGAGCGCGCCGAAGCGGCTCGCCTATTTCTTCGACGATGGCCAGTATGAATCCATCGCCGTGCCGGAAGTGGCGATCGACCCGCTGAAGTTCCGCGACGAGCGCCGCTATACCGACCGCCTCAAGGACGCCCGGACCAAGACCGGCCTGCAGGACGCGATCCTGGTCGGTGCCGGCACCGTCGAGGGCGTGCCGATGGTCACCGCCGTGCAGGACTTCGACTTCATGGGCGGTTCGCTCGGCATGGCCGCCGGCGAAGCGGTCATCGCCGGCATGGAAGCGGCGCTGAACCGCAAGCAGCCCTTCGTGATGTTCGCCGCCTCTGGCGGCGCGCGCATGCAGGAAGGCATCCTCTCGCTGATGCAGCTGCCGCGGACCACCGCCGGCGTCATCGCGCTGCGCGAGGCGAAGCTGCCCTATATCGTCGTGCTGACCAACCCGACCACGGGCGGCGTCACCGCTTCCTACGCCATGCTGGGCGACATCCAGATCGCCGAGCCGGGTGCGCTGATCGGCTTTGCAGGCCCGCGCGTCATCGAGCAGACGATCCGCGAAAAGCTGCCGCCCGGCTTCCAGCGCTCGGAATTCCTGCATGAGCACGGCATGGTCGACCTCGTCGTCCACCGCCATGAACTGCGCCAGACGATCGCGCGGCTTTGCGGAATCCTGACGCCGCAGCCGACCCGGCAGATCGACAAGCCCGAAGCCAAGGCGAAGGCGAAGTCCGCGCCGGCACAGGATGTCGCGCTGGCGTCCTGATCGACGCCGCGCACACGCCCATCACACCATCACGGTCGGCGGCCCCCGGGGCCGCCGCCGGCATTGCGTGGATCCTCTCCACGCCACGGGATCGCGTCATGGACCATATCATGGACCGCAGCACCGTCATCCTGGAGCGCCTGTTCCAGCTCCACCCCAAGGAAATCGACCTCTCGCTCGACCGGCTGAAGCCGCTGATGGCGAAGCTCGGCGCGCCCGAGACGAAGCTCGGCCCGGTGCTGCATATTGCCGGCACCAACGGCAAGGGTTCGACCACCGCCTTCCTGCGCGCCATGCTGGAGGCGGCCGGCCTCTCCGTGCATGTCTACACCTCGCCGCATCTCGTCCGCTTCCACGAGCGCATCCGCCTCGGCAAGCCGGGCGGCGGCCGCTTCGTCGACGAGGCGGAGCTGGTCGACACGCTGCTCGACATCGAGAAGGTCAATGACGGCGCGCCGATCACGCATTTCGAGATCACCACCGCCGCCGCCTTCAAGCTGTTCGCCGACCATCCGGCCGATGTGACGCTGCTCGAAGTGGGCCTGGGCGGGCGCTATGACGCCACCAACATCATCGACCATCCCGACGTCGCCGTGATCACGCCGATCTCGGTCGACCACGAGAAGTTCTTCGGCAGCGCGCTGGACGGCATCGCGCATGAGAAATCCGGCGTCATCAAGCGCGGCCGTCCCGTCGTGGTGGCGCCGCAGCCGGGCATCGTTCTCGACGTGATCGAGCGCGACGCGGCGCGGCTGCGCGCGCCGACCTTCATCGGCAACCGGGACTGGGTGGCGCATGCCGAGCGCGGCCGTCTTGTCTACCAGGACGAGGACGGTCTGCTCGACCTGCCGCCGCCGCGCCTGCCGGGCCGGCACCAGTTCGTCAATGCGGGGGCGGCCATCGCGGCGCTACGCAAATCGAGCCTCGACGTACCGACGGCGGCGATCGAGGCCGGGTTGCAGAACGTCGAATGGCCGGCCCGGATGCAGCGGCTGACCAGCGGCAAGCTGGTCGACCAGGCGCCGGCCGAATCCGAGATCTGGCTCGATGGCGGCCACAATCCCGGCGCCGGCGTGGTCATCTCCGAGGCGATCGCCGATCTCGAGGAGCGCGTGTCGCGGCCGCTCTACCTGATCGCCGGCATGCTGGTGACCAAGGACCCTGTCGGCTTCTTCCGACCCTTCGCCGGGCTGGCGCAGCATGTCTACACGGTGCCGATCGAAGGCTCGGCCGCCGGTCGCGACCCGCTGGAACTCGCCGCCGCCGCCGAGGCCGCCGGCATCACCGCCGAGGCGACGTCGGGCGTCGAGGCGGCGCTCGCCGCGATCAAGAAGCTGCTGCCGCCCGGCATCGCGCCCCGGATTCTGATCTGCGGCTCGCTCTATCTCGGCGGTACGGTGCTGGCGGCTAACGGGACGCTACCAAAGTGACCAAAAGCGGTCGCCGTTAACCCGGCTGTTAACCCCAACGAAAACGGGGCCCATCGGGCCCCGTTTCCATATTCCAAGTCTGTCGGGAAGCGATCAGATCGCGCCCTTGATCCAGTCGGCCAGGCGGCTCTTCGGCGCGGCGCCAACCTGGATCGAAGCCGGCTCGCCATCCTTGAACAGGATCAGCGTCGGGATCGAGCGCACGCCATAGCGCACGGCAATTTCCGGATTCTCGTCGATGTTGAGCTTGGCGATGGTCACCTTGCCTTCCATTTCGGTCTGGATCTCTTCCAGAGCCGGGGCGATCATGCGGCAGGGACCGCACCATTCCGCCCAGAAATCGACGACGACCGGGCCGGATGCCCCCAGAACGTCGGCGTCGAAGGAACTATCCGTTACTTTGGCAGTCGCCATGGCAAGCCTCAAATGGGATGGAGGAGAGTGGTTCTAAGGTAGGAACCCGTCTCTTGCCGGTCAAGGCAAAGGGATTTCACGCCGCGGTAATGGCAGCCATGCGACTATCGAGCAACTCCGACGGGATCGCCATCAACAGCGGGATCTCGGTCCAGAGCAGCGCCGTCTCGATCGGCCGGTCGGGATAGAGCGTCGATAGCAGCGCCCGGTAGAGCGCCAGCTGGGCCAGATGCGCTTCCGGCACCTCCGAAAGCTCCCGCGGCGCCGGGCGGTTGGTCTTGTAGTCGACCAGGATCACCCGGTCCGGCAGCACGACGAGCCGGTCGATCCGGCCGGAGACGGACGCCGTGCCGCTGCGCGTCTCGATCGAGCCGGCGATCGGCACCTCGGCGCGGCTCTGCGGCCCGAACAGGGCGGAGAAGCTGGCGTCGTCGAGGATCGGCAGGATGCGATCGAGCAGGCCTTGGCGGGCCGTTTCCGGCCATTCACGGCCAACGACTTCCAGATAGCGCGTGGCAATGGCGGCGCGCTGCTCGGGCGGCTGGTCCGGCAGCGCCTGCAGCAGGCGGTGGATGATCCGGCCTCGATCCAGCGCCGTCAACGCCGCCGGATCGAGCCTTGCATCCAGCGCGGTCACCGGCGGAAAGGCCGGCTCGGCTTCCGCGAAACCGACCGCGGCCGAGGGCGTCAGCCGCTTCGGCTGGGTGGGCGGCGGCGGCGGATTTTCAGCCAGCCAATCGGGCAGCGGCGCGATGGCGCGCTCGCCGGACCCTGCTGTTTCGGCGACCGGCGGCACCGCTTGGCGGCTCCAGTCCTGCCGCCATTCGATCGTGTCAAAGCTTTCGCTCGGCAGCTCGACCGGAACGGTCTTGCCATCAACGCCGAGCGCCTTGCCGACCAGTTCGTGCCAGAGCAGATCGGCGCCGGTATTCGCCTTGACCGTGCCGCAGACGATCAGATGGTCGCGCGCCCGCGTCAGCCCCACATAGAGCAGCCGGCGGTATTCTTCGCGCGCCTTGTCGCGCAGCGTGCCGATCGCCTGCTCGACAATCCTAGGCTTCCGGGCGCCGGGCGCGACCCAGATCAGCGGCGCGCCATCGGCATCGTCGGGATCCTCGGCCAGCGCAACGATCTTCGGGTCATGGCTCGCATGCACCGGCTTGGAACCGGTATCGACGAGGAAGACGATGTCGGCCTCGAGCCCCTTGGCGCCATGCACGGTCATGACGCGGATCTCGTCACGGGCGAGGTCGGCGTCGCGCTTGATCTCCGTCGCCGCCTCGCGCATCCAGCCGACAAAGCCCTGCAGCGAGGGCACGGAGGCCTGCTCATGCGCCAAAGCCTGCGCGAGGAACTCGTCCAGCACGTCGTCGGCCTCCGGTCCCAGCCGCGCCAGCAGCCGCTTGCGGCCGCCATCGGGTCCAAGGATGCGGGCGAAGAAGGCGTAGGGGCTCATGAACTCGGCCCGGCTGCGCCAAGTCTTCAGCCGCGCCGAGGCGGCCATCGCGGCCGGATCGGTCGAGCGGTCGAGCGCATACCAGAGCGAGCCGCCGCGCGGATGCGCCAGCTCGAACAGCTGCTCCTCGGTGAGGCCGATCAGCGGGCTCTTCAGCAGCGCGGCGAGCGCGAGGTCGTCGCGCGGCTGCAGCAGGATCTCGGCCAGCGCCAGCAGGTCGAGCACGGCGATATGGCTTGCCAGAGCCAACCGGTCGGCGCCGGCGACCGAGAGGCCCGCCGCCTTCAGCGCGCGGTTGATCGCGTCGGTCTGCGGCCCGCGCTTCCGTGTCAACACCAGGATGCCGCCCTCGCGGATCGGTTTGCCCGTCGCGGCGATCGTCGCCTTGTCCCGCTTCCAGCCGGCGACGGTCTCGGCGATGCGCTCGGCCAGCCGCACTTCCGGGCTCTTCTCGTCGAGCCGGTCGAGCGGCGTATGCCAGTCGTCCGGCTGCGGCGGCTTGTCGGCCTCGATCGGCGGCCAATAGGTGACGCGGCCTGGATCGAGCCGGCGCGCCGCGGCATGGACCGGGGCCGCCTTCGCCTGGGTCAGGCCGGTATGGGCGTCCTCGGGCCGGAAGATCTCATCCACTGCGGCCAGCACGTCCGGGGTCGAGCGGAAGGAGAGCTGCAGTTCGAGCTCGTGGAACAGGGCGCCCGCCTCGCGCGCGCCCCGGCCGATCGCCTCGCGCTGCCGCGCAAACCAGGCCGGAACCGCGCCCTGGAACGAATAGATCGACTGCTTCTCGTCGCCGACGGCGAAGAAGGTGCGGATGATCTCGCGCGCGCTCTGCCCCGAGAAGAACTCGCCGGCCAGCCGCTCGATCACCTGCCACTGGCGCGGGCTGGTGTCCTGCGCCTCGTCGACGAGGATATGGTCGAGGCCGCGGTCGAGCTTGTAATGCACCCAGGCGGCGGCGTCCGAGCGCGCCAGCAGATTGGCGGTCTTCACCACCAGATCCTGGAAATCAAGCGCGCCGCGCAGCTGCTTGGCCCGCTCATAGTGGCCTATCACCGCGTCGCCGAGGATCAGCAGCGCGCTCGTCACGCCATAGGCCTCGGCCGCGGCAATGCGATCGAGCAGGAACTCGATGCGCTCGCGCTCCGCCTGCAGGATTTCTTCGAGGCCAGGCCAAGCGGTCCGGACGCCCTTGGCCGTCAGGCTGCCGACAACGCGAAGATCGCCATCCTGCTTCATCCAGAAGCCGAGCCAGGCTGCCGCCCGGCCTTCCATCGTCTCGGCCGTCAGGATCGGCGCCAGGCGCGCCGCGCTCTTCTGGTCATTGGCGCCGCTGGCCGAAAGCCGGTCGACCAGTTGCTTGAGCTCGGCATCGTCGAACGGGATTTCCGAGCCGATGCGCTCGCGCAGGCTTTCCGCCGTCTCGCCCGAGCCAAGGCTGAGCGCCCGGCGCAGATCGCGCAGGCCATTGGCGAGATCGCCCGACCGGACGATGAACTCGCGCACCGCGTCGCGCGAGGCGACAATCGCCGCCAGCGCCGCATCGATACCCTGGTCGCTCGCCGCCTCCAGCACGCGCGCAAAGGCGCGGCCCTGCGCCGTGTCGGCCTCCAGCGAAGCGCGGGCGATCACCTGGCGCTGCGCCTCGGCGATAAGGATCGACGCGCCGCGATCGTCCAAAACTTCAAAACTGCCGGCGACATTGGCCTCGAACGGGAACTGGTGCAGCAGCCTTTCGCAGAAGGCGTGGATGGTCTGGATCTTCAGCCCGCCCGGCGTCTCCAGCGCGCGGGCGAACAGCCGGCGGGCGCTGATCCGATGCGCCGGCAAAGCGGGCACGCCCTGATAATCCGCCAGGATCGCCGCTAGCTCGGCGTCGGGCATCGTCGTCCAGCCGGCGAGTATCTCGAACACGCGGCTCGACATTTCCGCCGCCGCCGCCTTGGTGAAGGTCAGGCACAGGATGGAGGATGGGTCAGCGCCATTGAGCAGCAGGCGGATGACGCGGCGCGCCAATACATAGGTCTTGCCGGAGCCGGCATTGGCGGAAACCCAGGCCGAGGCCTCGGGATCGGTCGCCCGCGACTGGGTGTCCCTCGTCTTGTCGTCGACCGAGATCACGCCGCTCATTCGCCGCCCTCCTCGGCGTCGCCCAGCGCCCATTCCCGGATTCGGGCGAGATGATCATAGGGGCTTTCGAAGCGGGTCTCGAACATCGGCCGAGCGCGGGAGACATAGGCGCGCTTCGGATCGTCGAAGGCTTCGATCAACGAATAGAGCCGCGCCCTGGCCTCGTCGCCGAGTTCATCGGCCGTCTTATCCTTGGTGACCGCCGAGGAGAAGGGATCGCCCTTGCCGACCTTGCCGAGGCCGATCCAGCCGAGCGTGGATACGGAGACGCCGGCCTCGACCCGGTCGAAGCCGCCGCCGCGCGCCATGGCCACTTCCAGCGCCAGCTGCGGCGCGAGGCCGGTCGAAAGCTGCTTGGCGCTTGGCGGCGAGCCGGTCTTGAAATCGAGGATCTCGAGCGAGCCGTCGAACCGGATATCGACACGATCGGCGCGGCCGGTGAGCTTGAATTCGCCGGCCGGCGCGGGGAACGCCCAGGCGCCGCCGATCTCGGCATGGCGGTGGGCGACCGAGGCCCGGCTCGCCTCCCAGCCGATGAACCATTCGGCGATCACCAGGAAACGCGGCCACCACAAAGCGTAGACGGCCGGGAACGCCTCGATCCGGGCGAAGACGCGGCGGCCGATGATCGTCAGCGCCGTCAGCGCGGTGGCGTCGAACGGACCCTGCCATTCCTGAATGAAATCGCCGAGGGCCTCATGGATCAGCGTGCCGCGCAGCGCCACGTCCGGCACCACGCCGATCGGATCGAGCGGATCGAGCTTCAGGATGCGGCGCGCATAGATCGCGTAGGGATCGCGGATCAGCGTCTCGATCTCGGTCACCGAAAGTCGGCGGGGCCGGGCCTCCAGCGGCGGCAGCGGCGCGGGGCGGCGGATCGGCACCGGGCGGGCGGTGCGGTCGAGCGCGCGGGCCCAGTCGAGATAGCGCAGTCCGCGGCCGGCCAGCGCCTTGGCCTCGCCCTTGCCGAGGCGGGCCAGCAGGCGCTGCAGCCAACGCGCGGCAACGGTGGGCGTGCCGCCGCGCCGCTCGGCACGGGTGACGACGACTTTGCCGGCTGACAAAGCGCTGGTGAAATCATGCGCCGACTGGCCGAGCTTGCGCTCCGGCGCCTCCAGTCCCAGTTCGGCGCGCATCGAGCGCGACAGCCAGGGGTCAGTTCGGGTCTCGGACGGCCAGACGCCCTCGTCGAGCCCGCCCAGCACCATCAGATCGACCTGCTGCAGCCGGGCCTCGAGCGTGCCCCAGATGAACAGGCGCGGATCGGAGCCCGGCCGGGCCGGAACGCCTACGCCGGCCATGGTCGCGTCGAGGAAGCCCGGATATTCGTAGCCGGCCATGTCGAGCGCCTGGGCGTCGTCGCTCATCAGGCCGGCGAGAAGAGTCGCCAGGGCCTGGCCGGATTCCTCGGCCCACAGCACGTCGGCGCTGCCATCCTCTCGCGCGGCGACCAGATTGAGCGCGGCGACGACGGCCGATGTCATCGCCTTGGCGTCAGAGGCATTCACGCCGTCCATGAGTCGGCTAAGCGGCTCGATCGCCTCGGCCATCCGGCCGGCGAGATCGCGCGCCGCCTGCCACTCGGTCGCGCCGAGCCGCTTGACGGCCGCCGGCGCATAACGCGCGGTCGGCAGGTCCGCCTCGGCCCTGTCCAGCGCCTCGACCAGCCCTTCGAGGCCGTCGGAAAGCAATTGGCCGCGAAAAAGCACGAGGTCGAGAATGTCGATCGCGGCGCGACACGCCGCGCGACCGAGCCCGAACGAGGCGAGCGGATGCTTGGCGAGCGCCAGCAGATCGACGGGCGCGCCGTTCGACTTCGCGGCCGCGACCAGCAGGCGTGCCAGCGTGCCGGGCGACGAGGTCATCAGCGGACGGCCGGCGGAATCATCGACCGACAAGCCGAAGCGGCCGAGCTCGATGGCGACGCGGCCGGCGAGGCGACGGTCCGGGGTCACCAGCGCCGCCGTCCGGCCCGGCTCGCGGATCGCCTCGCGCATGGCGAGCGCGATCGCCACCGCCTCTTCCTGCTCGGTGCGGGCGACGACCAGCGCGACATCGCCGATGGCCGAAGCCGCGACCGGCGGCGCGGTAGCCCAGTCCTCGGTGGTTTTCGGCCGGGCGCATCGCTTCGGAGATCAGGCGGACGCGCTCGGCCATATCCGGCGTCATCGCGCCGAGCGGGACGATCTCGTCGCGCTCCACGCCGATGGTCTCGATCAGCTGCTTCAGGCCGTATTGCGGATGGCCGGGCGCCGAGCGGGCCGGCGCCGAGAGACCGCCGATCGCCACCCAGCCATTCGCGTCGAGCTCCGTATCGATGCCGGGCATGACCACGGCGCCATTCGGCAGATGGGCGATGACCGAGAGAAGCTCCGCGACGGCGGGGATCGAGCCGGTCGAGCCGGCGGCGATGACGAGGCCGCGCGGCGGCGAGGCTTCGAGGCGGGCGGCGGCGGCGCGCAACAGATGATCGCGGCGGACGGAGGGATCGGCAAGGCTGCGCTCCCTCAGGAAGGCCGGCCATTGCTCGCCGACGATGCGCAGGAAATCGAGCGAGATCTGCCAGTAGCGGGCGAGGTCGTCGGGAACCAGCGTCTCCAGCTTTACCCAGGCGATGCCCGTCGTCTCGATGTCGTCGATCAGCCGCGCGAGATCGCCGGCGAGATGGAACGCATCGGCGGCCGAGGCCGGCACCAGCACACGGTCGTCCTCGGAGAGCGACAGCAATTCGCGCCGCACCGCCCGGCCCCAGGCGAGCGTCAGGCGCGTCAGCACCAGCAGGCGGTCGAGGCGCGAAATGGCCTCGGGGAGCACAAGACGGCCATCCGGATCGTCGGCGGCGGCCTCGAGGATCTGGTCTTCCTCGTCGACATCGCCGATGGGCCGGATCGCCGGCAGGATGGCGGCGCGGCCGCCCAGCCGCTCCAGAATCTCGGCATGCAGCGAGCGCGCCGCGCGGCGGGTCGGCACGAGAATGGTGATATCGGCGAGCGCCAGCGGATCCTTAGCCGGATTCGCAATCGCCCCGAACCGGCCGGAAAACAGCGCGTCGACCAGGGTCGGCAGAAAGGGCGTGCCCGGCGGGATCGTGAAGACGCGCGGGTCCGACCTTGCCATCGTACCTCAGGCTGCGCTTTCGGAGACCGACATCTCGGCCTCGCGGATCGCTTCCGGCGTGCCGACATGCAGCCAGGTGCCGTCCATGCGGATGCCGAACAGGCGGCCGGCCTCGATGGCGCGGTCGAACAGCACGTTGAGCGAGAACGAGCCCTGCGGCGCATCGGCGAACAGGCGCGGCGACAGGATGGCGGTGCCGGAATAGACGAAGGGCGCGACCGTGCGCTCGATGCGGCGGGCGAGCCGGCCGTCCTTGTCCATGATGAAATCGCCGGGGCCGGGATAGCCGATCGCGGTGACGGTCGGCGCCAGCATCAGCAGGGCGTCCATGCGGCTGTCATCCCAGGCGCGGGCGAGCCAATCGAGATTGGGGCGCGGCCCCTCGATCCAGAACGAATCGGAATTCATCACGTAGAACGGCTCGTCGCCGAGCAGCGGCAGCGCCTTGGTGATGCCGCCGCCGGTCTCCAGCAGCGCGCCGCGCTCGTCCGAGATAAGGATCTTGGGCGCCTTGCGCTTCTTGACGTGGGTCTCGACGAGATCGGCGAGGTAGTGGACGTTCACCACCACTTCCTCGACACCGGCCTTGGTCAGCCGGTCGAGCGCGTGATCCATCAGCGAGCGGCCCGCGATCTCGATCAGGGGCTTGGGAACGGTTGCCGTGACGGGCCGCATACGCTTGCCGATGCCGGCCGCGAGCACCATGGCCCGCTTCGGATGGAACGGCGTCTGGGAGGGGGAGGTTGGCATATCGGTCTCGGGCAGTTCCGTTGTTCTTGGCTGTGGCGCCGGCCGCCTCGCGCAGAGGCCGTCAGTCGTCCAGCGGCAGGTATCGTTCATACCAGAGTGCCAGACCGGAAAGAACCGGATGGCGCAGGCACCGCTTCAGATAGCCCCTTACACGGGGAATGTGACGGAGATATTGGGGCTTGCCGGCCGCTGCCGCCAGTCGGGCAAATCCGCCCAGCACCTTGGTCGCGCGCTGCGCGCCCGAGATCGCATAGGCCTCGCGGAAGGCCGCCTCGTCGAACGCGCCCAGCGCCTTGCGCGCGGCGACATAGCGATCGGCCAGCGCGATTTCCAGCGCCGGCTCGACCGAAATGCGGACATCCTGCAGCAGCGAGGCGACGTCATAGGCCGAGGCGCCGATCATCGCGTCCTGATGGTCGAGAATGCCGATCCGGCGCAGGCCCTCCCGCTCGGGCAGCCAGAGCAGGTTGGGCGAATGGAAATCGCGCAGCAGCCAGCTCTTCTCGGTCGCGTCGATCCGGGCGAACAGGTCGCGCCAGACGGCGACGAAATCGGCCTCCGCCTCGTCGGACAGAGAGGCGCCGGTCGCGTGCCTGGCAAACCAGCGCGGCAGCAGGTCGACCTCGATCGTCAGTGCGTCGGCATCGAAGGGCGGCACGATGTGGCGGGTGCCGTCCGGCAAGGGCAGCTCGACCGGACGGGGCGTCGCGTGCAGGGCGGCCAGCACGTCGACGGCCACGCCATAGCGCTCGGCATCCGGCGCCCCGTCGACCAGCACGCCCTCGTTGCCCAGATCCTCGACCAGCAGCAGCCCGGCCGGCATGTCGGCGGCGAGGATCGCGGGCGCCGAGAAGCCGGCGGCGCGCAAGCCATCGCTCATCGCCACGAAGGGACGGACGGTCGTGGCGCGATGGGCGAGATCGTCATAGGTGCGGCCATCGCGGACTATCGGGCCCGGCGGCCGTTCCGGCGCGTCCATCAGCACGGCGCGCTTGCCTTCCGGCGTCTCGACCCGCTCGTAAGCGCGCGTCGAGGCATCGCCCTGCAGATGGCGGCGGGAAGCCTCGGCAAAACCGCCTTGATCGAGAAAGGCGCGGATCGCCAGCGTGCGTTCCAGCCGCTGCGGCCAGTCGCCGCCGCCCGACAGCGTCGCCATCCGGCCGGTGCCATGCATGTCGAGCGCAATCTCCAGCCGGTTGGCCGGCAGGCTTTCCTCGGCCCGCTCCGGCCATTCGACCAGCACGACGCCCTCGCTCACCGCCTCGTCGAAGCCGATCTCCTGCATCTCGTCGATCGAGCCGAGGCGGTAGAGATCGAAATGGGCGATCGGCACGCGGGTGTCATAGGTCTGGACGATGGTGAAGGTCGGGCTCGGCACCTCATAGGCGGCATCTGCCGCCACGGCACGGATCAGCGCGCGGGCAAAGCTCGTCTTGCCGGCGCCGAGATCGCCACGCAGCGCGATGACATCGCCAATGGCGAGCTTGGCCGCGACATCTTCCGCCAGGCGGAGGGTCGCCGCCTCATCCGGCAGCTCGACCCGGATCGGCTCCAGCGTGCTCATTCAGCGGCAACGGCCAGCTCGGTCGGCCGGATCGGCAGATGCACGCTGACCTCGGTGCCGCGCCCTTCCTCGGAGCGGATGCTGACGGTGCCGCCATGCAGCTCGACGAAGCTCTTGACGATGGCCAGGCCCAGGCCGGCGCCGCCGCGCGCCGAGCCGGCGGCACGGCTCTCGAAGCGGTCGAACACCGAATCGAGGAATTCCGGCGGAATGCCCGGCCCCTGGTCCTCGACGCTGAAGACGATCGCATCGGCCGAACGCTCGGCCCGCAGCACGATCGAGCTGCCATGCGAGGAGAAGCCGACCGCGTTGGAAAGCAGATTGTAGAGGATCTGGCGGACGCGCTTCTCGTCGGCGACGAAGCTGCCGATGCCGGACGGGATATGGGTCTGCAGCACCAGCTGCGATTCCTGCAGCCGGTCGCGCACGCCCTCGATCGCCGCGGCAACCGTGCGCTCGACATCGACCTCGCCCAGATCGAGGGCGATGATGCCGGCATCGACGGTGGCGAGATCCAGGATGTCGTTGACGATGGCGAGCAGCGAGCCGCTCGAGGACAGGATGTAGCCGGTATATTCCTGCTGCTTCTCCGTCAACGGCCCGATCGAGACGTCGGAGAGCAGCTGGGTGAAGCCGATGATGTTGGTCAACGGCGAACGCAGCTCGTAGGACACGTGCTGGATGAAGGCGTTCTTCAAGCCGTCGGCCGCTTCCAGCGCATCATTGCGCTCGGTCAGCGCGCGCTCGACCTGCACCGTGTCGCTGACATCGATGAAGGTGACCATGGTCTGCCCGCCCGGCAGCGGCACTGTGGCGTAGTCGATGACCCGGCCGTCGGAGCGTTCCATCCGGCCCTGGGTCGGCGCCCTGCCCTCGTCGAGACCGGCCACCGAGGTGGTGAAGCGCGTCCACGCCTCGGGCGCGTCGTGCAGGCGCCGGCAGGCGCGCTCGATCTCGCCGATATGGGGTCGGGTGCAAAGAAACTTCTGGTCGAGATGCCAGATGCGGGCAAAGGCCGGGTTGTCGAGGCGCAGGCGGCCATCCGAGCCGAACACCGCCACACCTTCCGCCAGATGGTCGAGAGTCTCGCCCTGCACCTGCGACAGCGCATTGTAGCGGCTCTCGAGCGCCAGCTGCTCGGTGACGTTCTCGTAGATCCAGGTGATGCCGCCCTGCGGATGCGGATTGGCGAGCACGCGCAGCGTCTGGCCATCCGGCAGGTGCCACCAATGCTCGCGCGCGTCGAGCGACTGATAGGCGGTGAGCAGCTCGTTGCGCCAGCTCTTGAAGTCGGCCTGCTCCGGCAGCTTTCGGCTGGCGCGCATGCGCTCCAGCACCGCGCTTTCATCCGGCTGGCCGTCGAGGAAGCCGGCATCGAGGCTGAACAGCTCGCGGAAGGCGGCATTGTAGGAGCGCAGGCGCCGATCCGAGCCGAAGACCGCGACGGCGGTGGCGAGCTGGTCGAGGGTTCGCGCATGGAACTCGACCAGACGCTTCATCTGGCTCTGGACCGTCTCGAGCTCGGTCGCGTCGATCGCGATGCCGGCGCTGCCGGTGCCGGAGACGACATCGACCACGTCGAAGATGCGGCGCGCGCCGGCGACGATCGCCGGAAGCCGGCGCTCGAACACCGGCTGCTGGTCATGGCCGGCGCCGATCGCCTCGCGGCCGGCGGTATCGAGGAATTCGAGATTGCGGCTGGCCGCGTCCGCGGCGTCCCGCGCCTCGACCGCCCGCGCAAACGCATTATTGACCCAGGACAGCTTGCCGTCCTTGCCACGAATCCAGGCGGGCATCGACGTCGCCTGGAGCAGCGCGCGCATCGCCTCGACATCGCCGGTCAGGCGCTGGTGCCGCGCCTCCAGCTCGGCCAGGGCGAGCCGGTCGCCGGAAAGGTCGCGGAAGCGCGCCACGGCGCGGCCGCCGGCCGTGCGGCCCGCTGCCTCGATGAAGCGGCCATTGGCGGTTTCGAGCGCGATGGTGAAGGTGTCGCCGCGACGGCGCAGCTGTTCCAGCGCCGCGTCGAGGCGGCCAGCGGCATCGGGCGTCAGCCAGGTGCCGAAGGCGAGGAAGGCGGAGCGCTCCTCGGGAGCGCCGCAGGCCTTAGGCAGGCGCCCCATCACCAGCGGCGGCTCGCCGGGCGCGCTCCAGGCGACCAGGCGCTGGTCATCGGCGTCGACGAGCGCTTCGGCCCGGTCGGCCGTGGCCTTGAGATCGGCGAGACGGTGCTTGAGGGCGGCGTTCTCCGCCTCGGCCCGGGCGCGCGCCCGCAGCAGCGCCACCGCGCTGAGCACCGAGAAGGCGACGACGCCAAGCAGCGCGCTCGCCATCGCGGTCTTGCCGGCGTCGATCGATCCCGAGGAGGGCTCGGCGGCCAGCGCCTCACCGGCCACCAGCGCGATGCCGGTCAGCGAGGTTGCCGCGAGCATGGTGTTTCGCAGAGTCGGCAGAACGAACCTCCAGCGGCCTGCGCCGCGAGTTCCGTCCAAATTCCTGCGATGCCAAAGCATGCGGCAGGGCCCTTCCGCCGTCAGAGAAATGAAATCGACCCGTCCCGGCGCCGACTACAAACTCCGGCCTCACGCGAATCAACCCCAATGTAGCGGGTACGGGAATCCGGTGTGAAGCCGATGACGCCGAGAAAAAGGCCATGCGGGGGACCCGCATGGCCTGGGATTGTCAGTTGATCGTGGTTAACCGCCAGTTAAGACGGAGCGCCATCAAAATATAGCGCCTCAACACTTCGGTAGCCACGACCGGTAGAGATCGGCTGCGACCGATCGTCAGGGCCGAATTAATCGGTCAGTAACGATAGTGGTCCGGCTTGAACGGGCCGGCCGGCGCGACGCCGATATAGGCCGACTGCTTATCGCTGAGCTTGGTCAGCTTGACGCCGATCTTGTCCAGGTGCAGCGCCGCGACCTTCTCGTCGAGGTGCTTGGGCAGGGTATAGACCTTCTTGTCGTACTGGCCCGGCTTGGTCCAGAGTTCGATCTGCGCCAGCGTCTGGTTGGTGAAGGATGCCGACATCACGAAGCTCGGATGGCCGGTGGCATTGCCCAGATTGACCAGGCGACCTTCCGACAGGAGGATGATGCGGTGGCCGTCGGCGAACTCGATCTCGTCGACCTGCGGCTTCACATTGTTCCACTTCAGATTGCGCAGCGCCGAAATCTGAATCTCGCTGTCGAAGTGGCCGATGTTGCAGACGATGGCGCGGTCCTTCATGTCCCGCATATGGTCGATGGTGATGACGTCGACATTGCCGGTCGCGGTGACGAAGATGTCGGCGCGCTTGGCGGCGTCGTCCATCGTCGTGACCTCATAGCCTTCCATCGCCGCCTGCAGGGCGCAGATCGGATCGACTTCGGAGACCAGCACGCGGCAGCCGGCCTGGCGCAGCGACGCGGCCGAACCCTTGCCGACATCGCCGAAGCCGGCGACCATGGCGACCTTGCCGGACATCATGACGTCGGTGCCGCGGCGGATGCCGTCGACCAGCGACTCGCGGCAGCCATAGAGATTGTCGAACTTCGACTTGGTGACCGAGTCGTTGACGTTGATAGCCGGGAAGAGCAGCGTGCCCTTCTTCTGCATCTCGTACAGGCGGTGAACGCCCGTGGTCGTCTCTTCGGTGACACCCTTGATCGAGCGGGCGATCTCGCCATACCAGCCGGGCTTCGAGACCAGGCGCTTCTTGATCGCGGCGAAGAGGACTTCCTCTTCCTCGTTCTCGGGCTTGTCGAGGAAGGCAGTGTCGCCGCCCTCGGCGCGCAGGCCGAGATGGACCAGGACCGTGGCGTCGCCGCCATCGTCCAGGATCATGTTCGGGACGCCGCCGTCATGCCATTCGAAGATGCGGTGGGTGTATTCCCAATAGTCCTCGAGGCTCTCGCCTTTGATGGCGAAAACCGGGACGCCGGAAGCGGCGATCGCCGCGGCGGCGTGATCCTGGGTCGAGTAGATGTTGCACGAGGCCCAGCGCAGGTCGGCGCCGAGCGCCTTCAGTGTCTCGATCAGCACACCGGTCTGGATGGTCATGTGCAGCGAGCCGGCGATGCGGGCGCCCTTCAGCGGCTGCGACGGGCCGAATTCGGCGCGCACGCTCATCAGGCCGGGCATTTCCGTCTCGGCGATCGAGAGTTCCTTGCGGCCCCAATCGGCGAGGCCGATATCCTTGATGGCGAAGTCGTTGGCGGCAACCATCTTGCTGATCTCCATGCGTTGGGTTTGTCGCGCTTATAGCGGAGACAGCGCCTGGCAGCAATCAGGATATAAAGATGTCTTTATGTGTGCCTGGAGGAAGCCGCGCCGAACGGGCTATTCCTCTTCCCCGAATCGGTCGGCCACCAGCGCCGCGATGGCGTCGAGGGCGGCTTCGGCGTCCGGGCCTTCGGCCGCGACGCGGATCGACGAGCCGATGCCGGCCGCCAGCATCATCAGGCCCATGATCGAGGTGCCGCCGACCGTGTTCTGGTCCTTCGACACGGTGATCGAGGCCTCGAAGGCGTCGGCGCATTGCACGAACTTGGCCGAGGCCCGGGCGTGCAGGCCCTTTCGGTTGACGATGGGCAGATCGCGATAGAGCTCGGACGTATCGGTGTCTGTCATGCTGGGCGCTTCAATGTCCTGCCAGAACCTGGCTTGCCACATTGATGTATTTGCGGCCGGCCTCCTGGGCGCCGATGACGGCGTCGGCCAGCGGCTTGTCGATGCGGACGCTGGCGAGCTTGATGAGCATCGGCAGATTGACGCCGGCGATCACTTCGACGCGGCCGGCTTCCATGACCGAAATCGCCAGATTGGAGGGGGTGCCGCCGAACATATCGGTCAGGAGGATGACACCGTTGCCATCATCGACCCGAAGCACGGCTTCCAGGATGTCCTGGCGCCGCTGCTCCATGTCGTCTTCCGGACCGATCGCGATCGTCTCGATCTGCGTCTGGCGACCAACCACGTGCTCCAGAGCCGCCCGAAACTCGGTTGCGAGCTGGCCGTGGGTTACAAGGACGAGCCCGATCATGCCCTTCGAATACCTGCTTTTCTCAGTTCGGGCTCCGGTGGAAGCCCAGGAAAACGTCGAGACCGCTTTTTGTGGCGGCCGGTCATGATCGGCCATGGCGCCGCATCTTGACCGAACCCTACCGCAACGCAAGAAAAAAGCGGGGCGCTCTCCATACGAACAAGAACGATACTAGACAATCGCTGAACGGAACGCCAATGCGGCGCGAACCCGGATCCAGCCATCCGCCTGCCCCTGCGGAAGGGCGAGCCGCCGCACCGCAACGCCCTCGATCAGCGCCGTGCGGTCGGCCTCTTCCGGCATACGGACGCAGCGCTCGATTGGTTCAAGATCCACAACAAGATCGATCGAAACCGGCGATAAATACGACACAGTAACAAGGCCCTGGCCCCGAATCTCCAAAAGTCCGGCCAGAATGTCGGGGACGCTCGCCTGCAGCTGCCCGGCCACGACGGCGAGCTGGACACGGTCGTCCGCCACCAGACGGCTCGCCGGCCGGTCCGCCATCAGCAGCGCCAGAAGCAGCGACGATTTTCCACACCCGGAAGGCCCACGGATCAGCACGCCCGCACCATCGACCCATACGGCGCTGGCGTGGACTGTGCCCGCCATCGCGGTCACGCGTCGGCCGCGGGCAGGCGGACGGTGAAGCGCGCGCCGACGATCTCGGCCCGGTCCGCCTTGGTCAACTTGCCCTTGGGACGGTTCTCGGCCCAGATCCGGCCGCGATGCGCCTCGACGATCTGCTTCGAGATCGAGAGGCCGAGACCCGAATTCTGGCCAAACGCCTCCTGCTCGGGCCGGTCGGTGTAGAAGCGCTCGAAGATGCGCTCGATCTGCTCGGCGCGGATGCCCGGACCGTCATCCTCGACGACGACGTCGACGGAGGTGCCGCTGCGGCGGACGAACACGCGCACGGCGCCATCCGGGCGGCAGAAGGAACGGGCGTTATCGATCAGATTGGTGAACACCTGCGCCAGCCGGCTGTCATGGCCAAGCACGATGAAGGCATCGGTCTCCTCCGCCTCGGCGATCTCCAGCGCCACGCGCGGCCCTTCCGGCGGGGTGGTGTCACGCGCCATCGACACGACGGCCTCGACCACCGCGGCGACGTCGACGGGCGCCGCATCCTGGCGAGCCAGCTCCGCGTCCAGACGCGACGCGTCCGAGATATCGCTGATCAGCCGGTCGAGACGGCGCACGTCGTGCTGGATGATGTCGTTCAGGCGCTTCTTGGAAGCGGCCGTCTTGGCGAGCGGCAGGGTCTCGACGGCACTTCGCAACGAGGTGAGCGGGTTCTTCAGCTCATGGCTGACGTCGGCGGCAAAGCTCTCGATCGCCTCGATCCGGTTGAACAGCGCGCCGGTCATCTCGCGAAGTGCCTGCGACAGGTGGCCGATCTCGTCGCGACGGTTGGAAAAGTCGGGGATCTGCGGCCGGGCGGTAACGCCGCGGCGCACGCGGTCTGCGGCGTCGGCAAGCCGACGCAACGGCACGGCGATGGTGCTGGCGAGCAGGATCGAAAGCAGCACGACCACGCCGGCCGAGACCAGGAAGACGCGGACGATCGCCATGCGCTCGGCATGCACGATCTGGTCGATGTCGCCGCCCTGGGTCGAGAGCAGCAACACGCCCAGCACCGAGCGATAGCGCTGGATGGGCACAGCGACCGAGACGATCAATTCGCCGCGATCGGTGATGCGGACGATCGAGGACGGACCGCCATCCAGCGCCGTCGCGACCTCCGGATAGCCGCGGCCGTTCGAGCCGCCGAGTTCCTGGTAGATCGGCAGGTCGTCGCGCTGCAGATGGACGTTGAACCACTGCCAGATGCGGTCGAACAGCGCCGGCTCCTCATCGGCCGGCGGAAGGTCGAAGCGCAGGATCTGGCCGCGCGAATAAAGATGGCGGGAATCGACGACCAGGCTGCCGTCGCGATCATAAATGCGCGCGCGGGTGCGGGTCGGCGAGATCAGCCGGCGCAGGACCGGCGCGACCCGCTCGGGATTGATCGGGAAATCCAGCCCCTCGATCGAATTCTCGCCCGGCACCAAGCTTTCGCCGGCCTGCAGTTCCAGCAGCTTGTCGGGATCGATGGTGAGATTGTTGGTCTCGACCGTCGCCGAGGCGGCGATCGCGCCGGCGATGATCTCGCCCTGCGTCAGCAGGCTCTCCAGCCGAGCGTCGATCAGGCCGGCGCGGAACTGGTTCAGATAGAGAATGCCGGAGACGAGGACGATCAGCGCCGCCAGGTTGAGGATGATGATGCGGCGCGTCAGGCTCGAAAAGGCATGCGGGCCGATCGAGCGCACCATGCGGCCGAGGACGCGGCGCAGCATGCGCACGCGAAAGCGCCACGGTCGCCTGCGCGTCGCTACGGTCGGCTCCTCGATGCTGATCGTCATGCCTCTCTGCGCAGCCCGACTTCGCGTCAGGCCTCCTTGAAGCGGTAGCCAACGCCGTAGAGCGTCTCGATCATGTCGAAATCATCGTCGACGACCTTGAACTTCTTGCGAAGCCGCTTGATGTGGCTGTCGATGGTGCGGTCGTCGACATAGACCTGATCGTCATAGGCGGCGTCCATCAGCGCGTTGCGGCTCTTGACGACGCCGGGACGCTGCGCGAGCGCATAAAGGATCAGGAATTCGGTGACGGTGAGCGTGACGGCCTGGCCGTTCCAGGTGCAGGTATGGCGCTCCTGGTCCATGGACAGCGCGCCGCGATCGAGATTGCGGGCGGCGTCCGGTACCTTGGTGGTGGCGGTCACGGCTTCGCGGGGCTGGAAGCGACGGAGCACGGCCTTGACGCGTTCGACCAGCAGGCGCTGCGAGAACGGCTTCTTGATGAAGTCGTCGGCGCCCATCTTCAGGCCGAACAGCTCGTCGATCTCGTCATCCTTGGAGGTCAGGAAGATGACGGGCAGGTCGGTGCGCTGGCGCAGGCGGCGAAGCAGCTCCATTCCGTCCATGCGCGGCATCTTGATGTCGAGAATGGCGAGATCCGGCAGCGATTGCTGGAAGCCATCGAGGGCAGAGGCGCCGTCGGTGTAGGTCTGAACGCGATACCCCTCGGATTCCAGTGCAATCGACACGGAGGCGAGGATGTTTCGATCGTCGTCGACCAGAGCGATCGTCGGCATAGATGGGCTTCTCCCGAAAGCTGCCCCGAATGGGCGTTGACCGGCCTGTCGGCAAGCTGGTGTCGCGTAAGCTGCAAGCCCCACCTAAACGTCGCAGGATTACGCGGAAAATATGGCGTGCAGACTAGCGGATTTAAACCGGCGACGCCAACCATCCGGAAAAGTTCCATCCGATGAGAGACATACAAACATGATAATGGTAATCAGCTTTCGAGATCGCTAGTCCCAAGGAAGGCAATATGCTCGAGAATGCTCCCTTCGATCCGGTCGCAACCGGTCGCGCCGTCATCCGCAGCCCCATCGCTGGCAGCCTCGCCACGCTCGATGAAGCCGGCAATCCGTTCGCGACGCTGGTCACCATGGCGACCCTGCCCGATGGCCGCCCGATTCTCAGCCTGTCCGACCTGGCAGTCCACACCCACAATCTGAAGCGCGACCCGCGCGCGTCGCTGCTGCTGGTCGCCCCCGGCGGCGAGGGCGGCAATCCGCTCGCCGGCGCCCGCATCACCCTGGTCGGCACCTTCGAGCGCAGCGACGATCCCCACGTCGCCTGGCGCTATGCGCTGCATCAGGGCAAGGCCGCCAGCGCCTCCGCCCTGCCCGGTTTCCACTATTACGTGATGAACGTCACCGGTTCGCATCTCGTCGCAGGCTTCGGCAATATTGCGCAAGTTCCGGCAGAAGATCTGATCCAGGATCTCTCGGACTGCGAAGATCTTCTGGCCGGCGAGAAGATGGTCGTCGAGCATATGAATGACGATCACGCCGACGCCATCGCGCTTTACGCCATCAAGCTTTTGAATCAGCCGGGCGGCGCCTGGCGGATTACCGGCTGCGATCCGGAGGGCATTGATATTGCTACCAGCAAGCTGCGCGCGCGCCTGCCTTTCCCCACCCGCGCGACCACGGTCGCCGAGGCGGGCGGCTACCTGAAATCCTTCGCAAAACAGGCGAGATCGCTGGAACAATAATGTTATTTTGCAAACAAATAGAATATTCTGTTTGTTTGGAGTTCAAATTATTAGGCTCCGCCCCTCCGTTGCTTGAGGCGGAACCGATTAAATCGTTTTAATGCGCTCACAATAACTGGAGCCATCCGGTTTTTGTTGCAGTTGCGAAATACGATCCACTAGGTTCTGGCCTGTCGGCGGCATTGGCTGCCGGCAGAGCCGGTGCGGCCCGCTGTCAGGCGGCGCACCCTTTCCCGGAGCGAGGCCTCGCGAAGGAAGCGAGCGCCTCTCAGAGGAGACGACCCTGTGACCGAGAACGGCATTCGCAATCCTGCCCATGGCGCCGAGCAGTTCGGCTTGAAGTGGCTGGCCGGTCTCTATTGGAACTACGGGGCGCCGGCTCTCTATGAGGAATCGCTGCGCCGCGGCGAAGCCACGGTGTCGGTCGACGGCGCGCTCGTCGTCGAGACGGGCGTTCATACCGGCCGCTCGCCGCAGGACAAGTTCGTCGTGCGCGACGCGCTGACCGAGAACGCGGTCTGGTGGGACAACAACAAGCCGATGTCGGCGGCGCATTTCGACACGCTGCATGCCGACATGCTCGCCCATGCCTCCGGCCGCGAATTGTTCGCGCAGGATCTGCAGGGCGGCGCCGACCCGGCCGAGGCCGTCGCGGTGCGCGTCTTCACGGAAAAAGCCTGGCACTCGCTGTTCATCCGCAACCTGCTCATCCGCCCGGATGCCGCGACGCTGAAAGCCTTCGTGCCGAAGCTCACCATCCTCGACCTGCCGAGCTTCAAGGCCAATCCGGAGCGGCATGGCAGCCGCACCGAGACGGTGATCGCCTGCGACTTCACCCGCGGCATCGTGCTGATCGGCGGCACGTCCTATGCCGGCGAGATGAAGAAGGCGGTCTTCACCTACCTGAACTTCACTCTGCCGCCCAAGGGCGTCATGCCGATGCACTGCTCGGCCAATGTCGGGCCGGACGGCGACACGGCGGTGTTCTTCGGCCTGTCGGGCACCGGCAAGACGACCCTCTCGGCCGATCCGACCCGCACGCTGATCGGCGATGACGAGCATGGCTGGGGACCCGAAGGCGTCTTCAACTTCGAAGGCGGCTGCTACGCCAAGACGATCAAGCTCTCGGCCGAGGCCGAGCCGGAGATCTTCGCCACCACCAAGCGCTTCGGCACGGTGCTGGAAAATGTCGGCATCGATCCGGTCACGCGCCAGATCGACTTCAATGACGCCTCGAAGACGGAGAATACCCGCGCCGCCTACCCGCTCGACTTCATCCCGAATGCGAGCGCGACGGGCCGGGCCGGGCATCCGAAGACGATCGTCATGCTGACCGCCGACGCCTTCGGCGTGATGCCGCCGATCGCCAAGCTCACCGCCGAGCAGGCGATGTACCACTTCCTGTCGGGCTACACCGCCAAGGTCGCCGGCACGGAAAAGGGCGTCACCGAACCGCAGGCGACCTTCTCGACCTGCTTCGGCGCGCCCTTCATGCCGCGTCATCCGGCCGAGTACGGCAATCTGCTGCGCAGCCTGATCGCCGAGCACGGCGTGTCGTGCTGGCTGGTCAATACCGGCTGGACCGGCGGCGCCTATGGCACCGGCCGCCGTATGCCGATCAAGGCCACCCGGACGCTGCTGACGGCCGCCCTGAACGGCTCGCTGGACGACGGCCGCTTTTACACGGACCGCACCTTCGGCTTCCAGGTGCCGACGGACGTGGCCGGTGTCGAGCCGCATATCCTGCATCCGCGCAAGACCTGGGCCGACAAGCCCGGCTATGACGCGCAGGCGGCCAAGCTGGTCGGCATGTTCCTGAAGAACTTCGAGAAGTTCGAAAGCCATGTCGACGCGGAAGTGGTTTCCGCCGCACCGGGCATGGTGGCCTAGCGCCCACTGGCGACGCCCTTTTCGAAGGGCCGCGCCTTCGCTACCCTCCCAGGCTGACCTGCGCAGCCTGGGAGCTTCTCATGCCACCGCCGATACCCGTCGAGCTCGAGCCGCATTCGCCGGACTGGCTCGATGCCGCGGCCCGCGAAGCGCAACGCCTCGCCGAGGCGCTCGGCCCCCAGCTTGTCGCGGTTCACCACATCGGATCGACCGCGATCCCCGGCATCCTCGCCAAGCCCATCCTCGACCTGATCCCCGAAGTCCGCTCGCTCGCCGGGTTCGACGCCTGCCAGCCCGTCCTGTTGCAACTCGGCTATGAGTGGTGGGGCGAATACGGCATGGCGGGTCGCCGCTATGCGACACTGACCGACGGCACGACGGGGCGGCGCTGCATCCAGCTACACGTCTTCGAGACCGGCTCGCCGCATATCGAGCGACATCTGGCGTTTCGCGACTTCCTGCGCGCACATCCGGAGAAGGCGCGTGCCTACGAGGCTGTGAAGCTCCAGAGCCGGGACCAGCACCCCGAAAATTCGCACGCCTATTCCGACGCCAAATCGGCCTGGATCGTCGCAACCGAAGCGGAGGCCATTTCGTTCTACCGCCGCGGCTGAGACGGCCGGCAGCGACGAAACCCTGCTGCCATGTCATGCTGCCCCGAAACGCACTTCCCCGCCCGCGACAGGAAGACGCCGTGCCGCAACAGACTTTTCACCGCGTCGTCGGCCTCGGCAAGATCTGCCGCGCCAAGCACAACATCGAGCGAAAATGGACGGAGTATCGGCGCACGAGCCTTCGGGCGACGACGGATTGCCTGACGCGCACCGTGTTCGACTGGCAGGCGACGCCCTATCCGGCGCTGCTGGAATATCTGCGCCGCGACTTCCGGGGCATGTTCGAACTGGCGGATCTCGGCATGTTCGAGGGCCGCGTCATCAACGAGCGTTACGGCACGCTGCACCGGCATGATTTTCCCGACAATCCGGATCTCGCGCAGCATTATGCGGCGGCGCGCTCGCGCCACGACCACCTCTGCAACAAGACGCGCCGCGCGGTCACCGATCCGCTGCCGACTCTGTTCGTCCGCTATGGCGCGCTCGCGCCGGATGAGGAGCGCGAGCTGCACGGCGCCATCGCCGCTCTCCGGCCCGGCAAGGCCTTCGCGCTCGCGCTGATCGACGATGACGACCAGCCACTCTCCGATCCCAACGAGGAATGGCAGGGCAACCACGACTATTGGGATAAGGCCCTGGCGCAATATTTGGTCCGATCCGAGGTGCCAATGCGCACGCTGCTGCCCAAGATCGCCCGCGAGCAGGCGCTGCGCATCGCGGGGCATATCCGACACTTCCGCTTCTGATCGGCGCGAGCCCCAACGAAAAAGGGCCCGGCGATTGCGCGCCGGGCCCTTTCGGATTTCGCGGAGGAAGCGGCGATTACTCGCCGGCGGCTTCCGTCTTTTCCTTGATCTCTTCGCCGGTCGTCTGGTCGACGACGCGCATCGAGAGACGGACCTTGCCGCGCTCGTCGAAGCCCAGCAGCTTGACCCAGACCTTGTCGCCTTCCTTGACGACGTCCTGGGTCTTCGCCACGCGCTGGTTGGACAGCTGCGAGATGTGGACCAGGCCGTCCTTGGCGCCGAAGAAGTTCACGAAGGCGCCGAAATCGACGGCCTTCACGACGGTGCCCTGGTAGATGGCGCCGACTTCCGGCTCGGCAGCGATGCCGCGGATCCAGTTCAGCGCGGCGGTGATCGCCTTGCCGTCCGACGAGGCGACCTTGACGGTGCCGTCATCCGAGATGTCGATCTTGGCGCCGGTCTTTTCCACGATCTCGCGGATGACCTTGCCGCCCGAACCGATCACTTCACGGATCTTGTCGGTGGGGATCTGGATGACTTCGATGCGCGGAGCATGCTCGCCGAGCGACGGACGCGCGGTGGTCAGCGCCTTCGCCATCTCGTTGAGGATGTGCTCGCGGCCGCCCTTGGCCTGGTCCAGAGCGACCTTCATGATCTCTTCGGTGATACCGGCGATCTTGATGTCCATCTGGAGCGAGGTGACGCCCGCTTCCGAACCGGCGACCTTGAAGTCCATGTCGCCGAGATGATCCTCGTCACCGAGAATGTCGGAGAGAACCGCATAGCGGTCGCCTTCGAGGATCAGGCCCATGGCGATACCCGCCACCGGACGCTTCAGCGGCACGCCGGCATCCATGAGGGACAGCGAGGTGCCGCAAACGGTTGCCATGGACGACGAGCCGTTCGATTCCGTGATCTCGGAAACGACGCGCAGCGTGTAGGGGAACTCGTGGTGGTTCGGCAGAACCGGGCGGACAGCGCGCCAGGCGAGCTTGCCGTGACCGATTTCGCGACGGCCGGGCGAACCCATGCGACCCGTCTCACCGACCGAGTAGGGCGGGAAGTTGTAGTGCAGCAGGAAGGTTTCCTTGTAGGTGCCTTCCAGCGCGTCGATGAACTGCTCGTCATCGCCGGTGCCCAGCGTGGCAACCACGAGGGCCTGGGTCTCGCCACGCGTGAACACGGCCGAACCGTGCGTGCGCGGCAGGACGCCGACTTCCGAGACGATCGGACGGACCGTCTTCAGATCGCGGCCATCGATGCGGCTGCCGGTGTCGAGGATGTTCCAGCGAACGATCTTCGCCTGGAGTTCCTTGAAGACGGCGCCAATCTTCTCCTTGTCGAAGCGGGGCTCTTCTCCCTCGGGGAAGAAGTGCGCCGTGACCTTCGCCTTGACGGCGTCGACTGCGGCGTAGCGTTCCTGCTTGACGGTGTTCTTGTAGGCGGCGCGCAGCTCGGTCTCGGCGATGCCGAGCATCTCCGTCTCGATCGCCGAGAGATCGGCGGGAGCGAACTCGCGCGGCTCCTTGGCGGCCTTCTCGGCCAGCTGGATGATCGCGTCGATGACCGGCTGGAAGCCACGATGACCGAACATCACGGCGCCGAGCATGGTCTCTTCCGAAAGCTCCTGGGCTTCCGACTCGACCATCAGCACGGCGTCCTGGGTGCCGGCGACGACGAGATCGAGCTTGGAGCTCTCATGCTGGTCGAGCAGCGGGTTCAGCACGAACTCGCCATCGATCAGGCCGACGCGGGCAGCGCCGACCGGGCCCATGAAGGGCACGCCGGAGATCGTCAGGGCTGCCGAGGCGGCAACCAGCGCGACGATATCGGGATCGTTCTCGAGGTCATGGCTGAGGACGGTCGTGACAACCTGCGTCTCGCAACGGAAACCGTTCGGGAACAGCGGGCGGATCGGACGGTCGATCAGGCGCGAGGTCAGCGTCTCCTTCTCGGAGGGACGGCCTTCACGCTTGAAGAAGCCACCGGGGATCTTGCCCGCGGCGAACGTCTTTTCCTGGTAGTTGACCGTCAGCGGGAAGAAGTCGATGCCCGGCTTCGGCTGCTTGGCGGCGACAACGGTCGCCAGCACGGTCGTCTCGCCATAGGTGGCGAGAACGGCGCCATCGGCCTGGCGGGCGATCTTGCCCGTCTCGAGGACGAGCTGACGGCCGCCCCATTCAATTTCGACGCGTTGAACATCGAACATGGCAAATTCCTTTCCTGCGCGGATGCGCCAAAAGAGCCATGAGCAAGACGGCTAGAGGCTTTCGACCTTGCGAGGACAAAGCATCCGGCGATCCTGCCATGGCTCGACCGCTGATCCGCGGGCAATTCGCGCGGCAGCCCCATGCCGCCGCGCCGTACAGGCGTCTTTGGAGGCGGGCCGGAGGCCCGCCTGTCTCAGCGACGCAGGCCGAGGCGCTCGATGAGCGTCTTGTAGCGCTGCTCGTCCGTCTTCTTCAGATAGTCGAGCTGGCTGCGACGCTGGCTGACCATCTTGAGCAGACCGCGGCGCGAATGATTGTCCTTGGCATGACCCTTGAAGTGCTCGGTCAGGTTGACGATCCGCTCGGTGAGCACGGCAACCTGCACTTCCGGCGAGCCGGTATCGTTCTCGACGGTGGCGAATTCCTTGATCAGTTCCGCCTTGCGAGCAGCTGTGATCGACATCGGTTATCCCTTTCCTGGGCTCTAGTCCCGGCTTTCGTGCCGGAAATTCATAAGGTTTGATCGAAGCCTGCCCGCCCTCCCCGCACCGGTCACCCGGCCGCGGGACGCTGACGCAGCGTCGATCTCTGACGTACCGGACGGCCGAAACCGTCGCGGTCGCCGCTCGTTCGACGG
Source organism: Kaistia sp. UC242_56 (assembly GCF_044452255.1). Lineage (NCBI taxonomy): Bacteria > Pseudomonadati > Pseudomonadota > Alphaproteobacteria > Hyphomicrobiales > Kaistiaceae > Kaistia > Kaistia sp. UC242_56. The sequence goes on along the minus strand of NZ_JBIOAN010000002.1, from coordinate 160,991 downwards.
CCAGTGCCGGGATGTCGTCCAGCACGGTCGTCGCTCCAAGCGACTTCGCCCAGACGGTCAGGACCGTCCGGGAGCGCGGCCTATATGGCCGAAAAGGGGCTCAATAGCCAGCGAAAACTGGGACAAGCCTCGATCACGCGCCGACGAAGACGCGCGAGGGATGGAACTCGCCGCGCTCGACCTCGCCGATGGCGATCAGCGTTCCGGCCACCGTCGCGAACACCGTCTCGCCATTGGCGGGTGCATCGCGGCCGCGCAACAGCACGCTCTGGCCATTGCGAAGGCGCACGGCGTCGGGCTCGGAAAGCCGCACCTCGGCCAATTCGCCAAGCGCAAACTCGACGGGATCGAGATGCGTGTCGCAGCCTTCGGCGCCAACCTCTTCATGGGTCGCGCGCAGATCGTCGAGCTTGACCATCGAGGCCTCGTCGAACGGCCCGACCAGCAGCCGGCGCAGGCCGACGACATGGCCGCGCGTGCCGAGCGCCCGGGCCATGTCGCGGGCGATCGCCCGCACATAGGTGCCCTTGCCGCATTCAGCCGAGAAGACGGCGGTATGCTCGTCCGGCATGTCGACGAGATCGAGACGGTGGACCTGGATCGGACGGGCCTCGAGGACGACGTCCTCGCCGTCGCGGGCGAGGTCATAGGCACGTTCGCCCTCGACCTTGATCGCCGAGAAGGCGGGCGGCACCTGCATGATCTCGCCGGTAAACTCGCCGAGTACAGCCTCGATCGCCTCGCGGGTCGGCCGCACGTCGGAAGTGGCGACGGGCTGGCCCTCGGCGTCGTCGGTGCGGGTTTCCTCGCCCCAGCGCACCGTGAAGCCATAAATCTTGCGGCCGTCCATGATGAACGGGACGGTCTTGGTCGCCTCGCCCAGCGCGATCGGCAGGCAACCGGTCGCCAGCGGGTCGAGCGTGCCGGCATGTCCGGCCTTCTGGGCGCCGAACAGGCGCTTCACCACGGAGACGGCCTGGGTCGAGGTCATGCCCAGCGGCTTGTCGAGGCTGAGCCAGCCGGAAACCGGCCGGCCCTTCTTCTGGCGTTGGCCCATGATCTACTCTTCGTCGGAATCGTCGTCATGCGCGGCGGATTCAATGTCCTGGCGGACCACCGGATCGTGGCGCAGCAGGGCATCGATGCGCGCGGCCTCGGCAAAGGAGGTGTCGAGCACGAATTTGAGATCGACGGCGAACTTGATCTCCATCCGCCGCGAAACCTCGCCGCGCAGATATTTGCGATGCAGTTCCAGCGCTGCCACGACCGCGTCGCCATTCTGCCCGCCGAGCGGCATGATATAGCAGGTCGCCATCTTGAGATCGTTCGAGACCCGGACTTCCGGGACGGTCACGATGATGCCATCCAGCGCGGGATCGCTGAGATCGCCGCGCGAAAGCACCTCGGACAAGGCATGTCGGACGAGCTCGCCGACGCGGAGCTGGCGCTGGCCCGCCACGCCGATCTTCTTGCCATTGGCAGCCGTTCTGGCCATTCGGAAATACTCCATCGCGCCATTCAGGCAGCGTGCGGTCCGCTCCGGGGAGGGATCCACCTCAGGCCGCGACATTCGTCCGGCCGATCCAATTGCGAACGGGATGAACGTGCCCGCAAGGGGCGCGTTCATCCCGCACTTCACTACCCAGACGACCGCTCCTTAGAGCGAGCGCTTGATCTCTTCGACGCGATAGCACTCGATGATATCGCCAGCGCGCATGTCTTCGTACTTCTCGAAGGCCATACCGCATTCCTGGCCCGCCGGCACTTCCTTGACTTCGTCCTTGAAGCGCTTGAGCGTCGACAGCTTGCCGTCGTGAACGACGACGTTGTCGCGGATGAGGCGGACATTGGCGCCGCGCTCGACCGTACCATCGGTGACGCGGCAACCCGCGACCTTGCCGACCTTGGAGATGTTGAACACTTCCAGGATCTCGGCATTGCCCAGCATCGTCTCGCGCCGCTCGGGCGTGAGCAGGCCGGACATCGCTGCCTTCACGTCATCCACGAGGTCGTAGATGATGTTGTAGTAGCGGATCTCGATGCCTTCGCGGTCGGCCACATCGCGCGCCTGCTTGTTGGCGCGGACGTTGAAACCGATGATCGCCGCATTCGACGTCGCGGCCAGCGTGACATCGGACTCGGTGACGCCACCGACGCCGGACAGGATGATGCGAGCCTGCACTTCATCCGTGCCGAGCGCTTCCAGCGCGCCGGCGATCGCCTCGACGGAGCCCTGCACGTCACCCTTGATGACGAGCGGGAATTCCTTGAGGCCGGCGCTCTGACGCTGGTTCATCATCTCGGCGAGCGAGCCGCGAGCCGTCGTCTGACGGGCCACTGCCTTCTCACGCTTCTGACGGGCACGGTAATCCGCGATTTCACGGGCACGCGCTTCCGTCTCGACGACGGCGAAGCGGTCGCCGGCGGCCGGCGCGCCCTGGAAGCCTAGGACCTCGACCGGCGTCGACGGCTCTGCCTCGGTCATCGCGGTGCCGCGATCGTTCAGAAGCGCGCGGACGCGGCCCCATTCCGAACCGGCGACGACGATGTCGCCCGGACGCAGCGTACCGCGCTGGACGAGGACGGTCGCGACGGGGCCGCGGCCCTTGTCGAGCTTGGCCTCGATGACGGTGCCTTCGGCCGAACGATTGGGGTCGGCCTTGAGGTCGAGCACTTCGGACTGCAGCAGGATGGTCTCGAGCAGCTTGTCGAGATTCTCGCCCGTCTTGGCCGAAACCTCGACGTCCAGCGTCTCGCCGCCCATCGATTCCACGAAGATCTCGTGCTGCAGCAGCTCGGTGCGAACCCGGGTCGGGTCGGCCGAGGGCTTGTCGATCTTGTTGATCGCCACGATGACCGGCACCTTGGCGGCGCGGGCATGGTTGATCGCCTCGATCGTCTGCGGCATCACGCCATCATCGGCGGCCACGACCAGGATCACGATATCCGTCGACTTGGCGCCGCGGGACCGCATCGCCGTGAAGGCGGCGTGGCCGGGCGTGTCGATGAAGGTGATCTTGTGACCGTTCTGTTCGACCTGGTACGCGCCGATATGCTGGGTGATGCCACCGGCCTCGCCCGTCTGCACATTGGTCTTGCGGATCGCATCAAGCAGCGACGTCTTGCCGTGGTCGACATGGCCCATGATCGTGACGACGGGAGCGCGGGTGATGAGCTCACCCTGCTCGTCGCTGGTCGCGAACAGGCCTTCCTCGACGTCAGAATCGGCGACGCGGCGAACCGTGTGGCCCATGTCCTCGGCGATGATCTGCGCCATGTCGGCGTCGATCACGTCGGTGGCCTTGAGCAACTGGCCCTGCTTCATCAGGAACTTGATCACGTCGACGGCGCGTTCGGCCATACGATTGGCGAGATCGCCGATCGAGATCGTCTCCGGCAGGATGACTTCGCGAGAAACCTTCTCACGCGGGCCCTGCGACATGTGACGATTGCGTTCCCGCTCGCGGCGACGGCGAACCGAAGCCAGCGAACGCTCACGCTCGGAATCGTTCAGCGCGTTGGAAAGCGTCAGGCGACCGCGCGGGTTGCCTTCTTCCTTCTTGACGGGCTTGGGATCGACGGCCTTCGGACGCTTGGCGGTCGACGGACGCAGACCGCCGGAGCGGTCCTCCTCGTCGGCGCCACGGCCGGCCGGACGGGCACCGGGAGCCGAGGTGCGCTGCACGGGCTTTTCGGTGGCGTTCGGGTCGCGCTGCGTCGGCGCGGCGGGACGGCCCGCCGGCTGCTGGTCGGCCGCAGGCTTGCGGGCGGCCGGTGCCGGGGCGGTCTCGTTCAGACGACGGCGTGCCGTATCCTCGGTCTTTTCGCGGATGACAGCCTCGGCGGCGCGGCGAGCATCTTCCTCGGCTTGGCGCTTGGCTGCCTCTTCCCGCTCCTTGGCGAGACGCACTTCTTCCTCGGCGCGACGGATCGCGTCGATCTCGGCCTGGCGGCGCTCCTCGGCGTCGCGAACGACGGCATCGGCCAGCGCCTTGGCGCGGGCGCCAAGCTCGTCGGTCGACAGCTGGCGCAACACCATGCCGGACCGTCCGCCCTGCGGACGAGGCGACTGCACCGGTGCTGCCGGGCCCTGCCGCGACGGCGCGGAGGACTGGATCGGCTTCACCGAGGAAGTCGGGGAAGGAGCCGGCGACGGACGCGGGGCAACCGGCGCTGCCGCGGTCGGCTCGCCCTTGCCATGCATCAGCACCCGCTTCTTCTTCTCGACGACAACGGTATTGGTCCGGCCATGCGAAAAGCTCTGGCGCACAGTACCGCGCTCCGGATCGCGGCCCTTGAGGCTCAGTGTCTTCTTCGCGCCGCCAAGATCCTTGTCGCCGCTATTGTTCGTATCGTTCATTCGGTCTTCTGTCCTGCGGGGTCTTCGGCCATTGCCGACACGTTCGGTTCACGCACTTGCGGCGCGTCGATCGCGCCAACGTCATCGCCAATAGCAACGAGCCCGTCTTCACCCAGAAAACAGGCGAGCGCGGCGACACGCTCTATCACATTTTCACTCGCCCGGCCCACGAGCAGAGCAGCATGTATCACATTTGACCGGCCCAATGCCAAATCCAATTGCTCCGAACGGAACATACGGATGGTTGGAACTGCGCCAGCCCTTCCAAAGCGACGTTTCAAAGCCGCCTCGATCTTCGCGCGGCCGTCCTCGGCCGCCTCTTTCGCCTGCACGATGCCGGCAACCCCATCACGGGCAATCGCCGTCTCGACCTTGGCGAAGCCGGTGACGATTTCACCGGCCTTGCGTGCGAAGGACAGAGCCGAAAGGGCCGCGTCCTCCAACAAATTCTCAATGCGGCCGGCCATTCCTGGCTCGACCGTGACCTCTTCCTTGAAGCCGCGGGCGAAAAGCCGCTTCTTCTCGGCCAGCGCCACCATGTCGGCGCGGGCGGTTACCCATACGCCCCGGCCCGGCAAGCGGTTCCGGAGATCCGGGACTACCTTTCCTTCCGGGTCGATGACGAACCGGATCAGTTTCTCGATCGGCATCGTCTCCCTGGAGACGATGCAACTCCGTGTCGTCGGCTCGCTCTTGCGCGGCAAATCGATTCTCCGCGTTTCGAACGGCCTCAGGCCTCGGCCTCTTCGCCCTCGACGCTGGCTTCCAGTTCCGCCGCGGCTTCGTCCTCGGTGATCCAGCCGGCCTTGACGCGGGCGGTCATGATCATGTTCTCCGCGTCGCTGCGGGACAGGCTGAAGGCATCGAGCACGCCGCCATGGCGGGTGGTCTCGCCTTCGTTCCGCTCCGCCCAGCCGACCAGATCGTCCGGCACGTAGCCGGCAAAATCCTCGACCGTCTTGACGCCGTCCTTGCCGAGCGCAACGAGCATGGAGCTCGTGAGGCCCGGAATTTCCTTGAGTTCGTCGGCGACGCCGAGCTTCTTGCGCTCCTCGTCATGCTCGGTTTCGAGCTTGTCGAGATAGTCGCGGGCGCGCTGCTGCAGTTCCGCCGCGGTCTCTTCGTCGAAGCCTTCGATCGACGCCAGTTCATCCGGCTCGACGAATGCGATTTCCTCGAGTGAGGCAAAACCTTCGGAAGCGAGAAGCTGGCCGACGACTTCATCGGCATCGAGCGCCGTGTTGAACAGCGCCGAACGCTCCTGGAATTCCTTCTGGCGGCGCTCGGATTCTTCCTGCTCGGTCAGGATGTCGATATCCCAACCGGTGAGCTGCGAGGCGAGGCGGACATTCTGGCCGCGACGACCGATCGCGAGGGATAGTTGGTCATCCGGGACCACAACTTCAATACGCGAGGCTTCTTCGTCGAGCACGACCTTGGCGACTTCCGCCGGCTGCAGCGCGTTGACGATGAAGGTAGCCGCGTCCTGCGACCACGGAATGATGTCGATCTTCTCGCCCTGGAGCTCGTTGACGACGGCCTGGACGCGGCTGCCGCGCATGCCGACGCAGGCGCCGACCGGATCGATCGAGCTGTCACGCGAGATCACGGCCATCTTGGCGCGCGAACCCGGATCGCGGGCAACCGACTTCACCTCGATGATGCCGTCATAGATTTCCGGCACTTCCTGGGCGAACAGCTTCGCCATGAACTGCGGATGCGTGCGCGACAGGAAGATCTGCGGGCCGCGCTGTTCGCGGCGCACGTCATAGACATAGGCGCGGATACGATCGCCATAGCGGAAGGCTTCGCGCGGAATCATCTCGTCACGACGGACAATGCCTTCGCCACGGCCGAGATCGACGATCACATTGCCGTATTCGACGCGCTTGACCGAGCCGTTGATGATCTCGCCGATGCGGTCCTTGAACTCGTCGAACTGGCGATCGCGCTCGGCCTCGCGGACCTTCTGCACGATGACCTGCTTGGCCGACTGAGCCGCGATGCGGCCGAAGTCCATCGGCGGCAGCGCTTCGGCGATGTAATCGCCGACGCGGGCTGCCGGATTCTGGTCGGTCGCGAGATCGAGCGAAATCTCGATCGCCGGATTATCGACCTGTTCGACGACCTGAAGCAGGCGCTGCAGCCGGATCTCGCCCGTCTTGGGGTTGATCTCGGCGCGCACGTCGGTTTCCGAACCGTAACGCGAGCGAGCCGCCTTCTGGATCGCATCCTCCATGGCGGCGATCACGATCTGCCGGTCGATCACCTTCTCGCGGGCGACCGCGTCGGCGATCTGCAGAAGTTCGAGGCGGTTGGCGCTGACTGCCATCGTCCTGTCTCCGTTAACCTGAACCTGATGACGGCGTCGCGATCAAGCGTCGCTGGTCTCGTCTGTTAAATCATTGTCGTCGATGTCGATGTCGGCGGGCTGCTGGCGCTTGGCTTCGCGCAGCGTCTCGGCGACCAGGGCGTCGGTCATGATCAGCCTGGCATCGGCAATCGTGTCGAGCGGCAGCCAGACCCGGTCCGGCGCGCCTTCCGGCGCATCCTCGAGCTTGACGCCGGTCGTCTCGCCGTCGAGACCGATCAGGATGCCGCGATAACGCTTGCGCCCCTCGACCGGGACGCTGAGCTCGATCTTGGCTTCATGGCCTGCCCAGCGCACGAAATCCGTGCGGCGGACCAGCGGCCGGTCGATGCCGGGCGAGGAGACCTCGAGATGGTAGGCGCTCGTGACCGGATCCTCGACGTCGAGGGCGGGCGAGATGTTGCGGCTGATGATGCCGCAATCTTCCACCGTCATCGAACCGTCCGGACGTTCGGCCATGATCTGCAGCGTCTGGCCGTTGCGGCTGGAAATCTTGACGCGCACCAGACGATAGCCGAGCCCCTCGATGATGGGTTCGACAATCCCCGCGACGCGGGCGTCGAGGCCCGTCTCGGTGACAATGCGTGCTTCGTTTTCCAGGGCGACGTCCGCCAAAGGCATGCTCCGTTCAAGATCTCGCAAGGTGCGTTCGGTCCGAGCGGGCCCGGGGGTCCACTCTCTCTTACGAACCGATCGTTTGAGATGAATGACAGGCGTATAGGCCCACAGGCGCTTGAATGCAAGCAAAACTGGCTCGAACGGCCCGGTCGATGGATCGTTTCGAAGCCAAAGGCGAGCGCAACAGCGCGCCCGGACGCCGCTCAGCGGCGCTGGAAGGTCAGATAGCTGCCCTGGCGGCCCTCACGGAACGCCTTCTGTTCGTAGCGCGTGCCGGGCCAGCCATCCCATGGCGTGCGCCAGTCGTCGGCATCGCGCGCCGTCCAGGTGAATTCCGCGTGATCGCGCACATGCAGAAGCGTCCACTCGACATAGGATTCGATGTCGGAGGCGAAACGGAACAGGCCACCCGGCCGCAGCACGCGGGCGAAGCGCGTCAGGTTCTTTTCCGACACGAAGCGGCGCTTCCAGTGACGGAATTTCGGCCAGGGGTCGGGATAGAGCAAGTCGATCGCCGCCAGGCTCGCCGGCGGCAGCCAGTCGAGCAGTTCGGCCGCGTCGCGGTCGAACAGGCGGACATTGGCCAGCTCGCCGGCATGGATGGCGGACGCCGCCTTGGCCATGCCGTTGACGAAGGGCTCGACGCCGATGCGACCGATGGTCGGCTCGGTGGTCGCGCGATGCACCAGATGCTCGCCGCCGCCGAAGCCGATCTCGAGCACGACGTCGCCGACCGGCGCTTCGAACAGGGAGGGGAGCGAGGCGGGGGCAGGCGCCGATACGTCGACGCTCAGCCGCGCCAGGACGTCGGCGAGGGTTTCAGCCTGACCGGCGCGGAGATTGTGTCCCTTGCGCCGGCCGTAGAAGGAATCGCGCCGCAGCGCGTGGTCCGGCGTGGTCACAGCGATTTACGGATCGCATCCACGAGGTCGGTCCGCTCCCAGGAGAAGCCGCCATCCGCTTCCGGCGCGCGGCCGAAATGGCCGTAGGCCGAGGTGCGGGCATAGATCGGCCGGTTCAGCTGGAGATGCTCGCGAATGCCGCGCGGCGACAGGTCCATGACCTCGGCCAGGACCTTCTCGACGCGCGCTTCCTCGACCTTGCCGGTGCCGTGCAGATCGACATAGATCGACAGCGGCTGCGACACGCCAATGGCGTAGGAGAGCTGGATGGTGCAGCGTTCCGCAGCGCCCGAGGCAACGACGTTCTTGGCGAGATAGCGCGCCGCATAGGCGGCCGAGCGGTCGACCTTGGTCGGATCCTTGCCGGAGAACGCGCCGCCGCCATGCGGGGCCGCGCCGCCATAGGTGTCGACGATGATCTTGCGTCCGGTCAGGCCAGCGTCGCCATCCGGGCCGCCAATGACGAACTTGCCGGTCGGATTGACGTGCCAGATGGTGTTGGCGCCGATCCAGCCCTCGGGGAGCGCTTCGCGGATATACGGCTCGACGATGGCGCGGACGTCATGCGACGAGAGGTGCTCGTCGAGATGCTGGGTCGAGAGTACGATCTGCGTGACTTCGACCGGCTTGCCATTGTCGTAGCGGACGGTGACCTGGCTCTTGGCGTCGGGGCCGAGCGCGTGCGTCTCGCCCGAACGGCGGGCGTCGGACAGGCGCTTCAGGATGCGGTGCGCGTAGAAGATCGGCGCCGGCATCAGTTCCGGCGTTTCCGAGCAGGCGTAACCGAACATGATGCCCTGGTCGCCGGCGCCTTCATCCTTGTTGCCGGCCGAATCCACGCCCTGGGCGATATCGACCGACTGGGCATGGAGATGCACGTCGACAGCGGCGGTTTCCCAATGGAAGCCGTCCTGCTCGTAGCCGATATCCTTGATCGCCAGACGGGCGACATGGGAAACGAGGTCACGGGTGATCGTCGCAGGCCCGCGGGTCTCGCCGGCAATCACCACCCGATTGGTGGTGGCAAGCGTTTCGCAAGCTACCCGAAGATGGCTCGGATCCCAGCCCTGCTCCGGCCCGATGCGGAAGAAGGCATCGACGATTTCGTCGGAGATACGGTCACAGACCTTATCAGGATGTCCTTCGGAAACAGACTCACTCGTGAACAGATATGACGTTCTCGACACCGCAACGGACCCCGTGCAGAAAAATGGCCGAAGCAGGTGCTTCGGCAATACCAAGGAGCTTTTTTAGCCAGTACCGCCAGTGGGTCAAGCTGCAAAGGGCTGGTTGGCGCGGATCAGCGGGAACGGAGAACAAAGTTCTGACGCGGACCGGTCCGGCGCAAGCAGGAACTCAGTCTTCCAGCTCTCGCGCGGCCAGAGCCGGCAAAGCAATCAATCCTCGGTTTCTTCACCCGCCACGGCACGCACGAGTTCGACGATCCGACGACGCACCTTGGTGTCCTTGATCCGCACGAACGCCTTGTTCAACTGCAGACCTTCCGTGCTGGTCAGGAAGTCGGTGACGAAGGCGGCGGGGCGGGATTCAGCGAAGCCGACCTCGGTCGAGGAACCGGGGGCATCCTCGAAAAAGAACGAGACCGGGACTTCCAGCACCTGTGCGATGTGCTGAAGACGGCTGGCGCCGATGCGGTTGGTGCCCTTCTCATACTTCTGAATCTGCTGGAACGTGATGCCGAGGCTCTCGCCCAGCTTTTCCTGACTCATGCCCTGCATCATACGGCGAAGCCGGACGCGCCCACCCACATGCGTATCGACCGGATTGGGCTGCTTCTTGTTAGCCATCAAGGGCTTTCTCTCCTAAGACCCATGCTGCACTGTCCGGAATATTCCGTAAGGGCCGTTTGGCCCCGACTAGTCCGCGCACCTGCACTCGACGATCGGCAAATGGACCGCCGATCCAATAAGCCCCGCCCGCGCGCAAAATGCAGCCGCGCAATCTGCCTGTCAATTGCGTTGTTTAGTCCGGGTGAAACCACGAGTAGAGACGACAACGAGAGCGAGTATCATCAAGGCGAAATAAAGACTGTCGCGATACTTGGAATAGATTGTCGGCCTTAGTGCGACAGGAAGCGCACCGTCGAGAACAGCGACCATTTCAACGCCGCGTTGTGCCCGAACCCGACCATAGGGATCGATAATTGCCGAGACGCCGGAGTTCGCGGCCCGGACGACCGGGAGACCTTCCTCGACCGCCCGGACGACGGATTGCTGGAGATGCTGCCAAGGGCCCGGAGTGTCGCCAAACCAGCCATCATTGGTTAGATTCACGATCCATCCGGGTCGATTTTCGGCGTCAACGACGCTGCCAGGGAAGATTATCTCGTAACAGATGAGCGGACTGAAGGATGGCGCATCGGGCAGGTCGAGCGTCAAACGGCGATCACCGGCAGCAAATCCACCCGGTAAAGCGATCATTTGACTGATTCCGAGTCGACGAAAAATCGCTTCCAGGGGAAGGTACTCGCCAAACGGAACTAAGTGCACCTTATCGTAAGATTGTCGTATAAACCCGTCGGAGTCGATGACCTGGAGGCTGTTGAAGACGCGGGCCTCGACCTCCTCGCCCACAACCGCCTCGGCCCTCGCCGCCCCGGTGATCAGGGTCGAGCCCTCGGGCAGTAGCGCGCCGATCGCGGCGAGCGCGTTCGGATTCTGGTCCAGCAGGAACGGAAAGGCGGTCTCGGGCCAGATCAGATGGGTGAACGGCGCGGGCTTGCCGTCCTCCATTCCGGTTGCACTGAGGCTCAGATAGCGACCGAGAATTTCATCGTCCCGGCCCGACGCCCATTTCTCGTCCTGTGCGATCCTCGGTTGTACCAGGCGCAGGCGAATGTTGGGGACAGTGGCGTCATCGGCGGTCGAAAGCCGCGCCGCGCCGAAGCCGACAATGGCCAGGAACAGCGCCGCGAGCGCGAAAAAGGCGCACCGATCGGCAAAACGGTACGCCGGATCGCGGCTGAACCACAGAACCGGCGCCGCGGCGATCAGGAAGGCGAAGAAGGTGACGCCCCAGATGCCGATCCACGACGCGATCTGCATCAGCACCGGGCTCGGCATCATGGCGTAGCCGAACGCGTTCCAGGGAAAGCCGGTGAGGATATGGCCGCGCAGCCATTCCGTCAGGCTGAGCGCCATCGCCAGCACCACCAGCCGCGACCAGTCTGGCGCCCAGAACAGCCGCGCCAGGCCGGCGCCCAGCCCCCAGAACAGGGCGAGGCCGGCCGGCAGCGCCAGCACCGCCGCCGGCATCAACCAGGCGAAGGCCGCCGCATCGACCAGGAAAGCGGCGCCGATCCACCAGAGCCCGCCGACGAAATAGCCGAAGCCGAAGCTCCAGCCGACGGCGAAGCCGGCCCGGAAGCGCGCCAGCGGAGCCGCGTCGGCCCGGGCCGGCGCGTCATCCAGCAGCAGGACGAAGACGGGAAGCGTGATCCAGAGGACCGGAAACCAGCCGAGGGGCGGCAGCGCCAGCGCCGAGGCGGCGCCGGCGAGGATGGCGGCGGCAATCCGCCGCCATCCTCGGGCCAGCAAGCCAATGCGAGGCCGGCCGGGGGCCGCCAGACTGTTCGAGCGAATGGCCATGATCTCCCGGACCGCGAATGGACGGCGCGAAGACGCGGCGTCGAGGGATGCGGGACCGGGGTCCCGCGGTCAAGCCGCCGCGGCGTCCGGCCTGCGTATGCGCAGGCGCTTCACCCGGCGCGGATCGGATTCGAGGATCTCGAACTGCAGGCCGCCGGGCACGTCGATATGCTCGCCGGGCGCGGGAATGCGGCCGAGAAGCGTGAAGACTACGCCGCCCAGCGTATCGACGTCGTCATGCTCGGAACCGAGATCCAGGCGCGTGCCCATGGTCGCCTCGAGGTCGTCGAGATCGGCGCGGGCATCGGCAAGGTAGGAACCGTCCGCCTCGCGCGTGATCATCGGCGCTTCGTCGTCATGCTCGTCCTCGATGTCGCCGAAGACGATCTCGACCACGTCCTCCAGCGAGACCAGGCCGTCGGTCCCGCCATATTCGTCGATGACGACGGCCATCTGGACGCGCTTCGCCTGCATGGTGGAGAGCAGGGTCGCGGCCGGCATGGAGGGCGGCACGAACAGGACCTCGCGCACGACCGTGGTCTGCTCCAGGCCGACATTGAGATCGATGAGCGAAAGATCGAGCCCGCCCTCGGTCGAGGCCGTGGACATCATGTAGTCCATCAGGTCCTTGATATGGACCATGCCGATCGGGTCATCGAGGGTTTCGCGATAGACCGGCATGCGCGAATGGCCGGAATCGCGGAAGGCCGCGACCGCCTCGCCGATCGTCTGGTCGACATCGAGCGCCAGGATGTCGGCGCGCGGGATCATGACGTCGTCGACTCGCACCTCGCGCAGATGCAGGATATTGCGCAGCATCCGGCGCTCTTCGGGGGAGAAGGTATTGTCCGCCTCGCCGGCATCGAGCGCATCTTCGATATCGTCGCGCAGCGAGCCGGGCGCCTTCAGCCCCACTGCCTGGCGGATGCGATCCAGCCAGCTTTCGGGGGCGCGTTCGACCTCGCGAGTGTCAGGCGCGGCGGTCTGACTACTCGGGGGTTCAGGGTTCGATTCAGCGCTCGAACCGGGCGTCTCGGTATCACTCATCGTCCGTCGTTTGTCAGTGTTCTATCGGTCGCCGCCATCACAGCAGAGGTTCGGCGTAGGGATCGGCGATGCCGAGTCGGGCGAGGATCTCCGTCTCCAGAGATTCCATGCGTTCCGCTTCGTCATCCTCCAGATGATCATGCCCGAAGAGGTGAAGCAACCCGTGCACCACCAGATGGGTCAGATGGTCTTCGAATGCCAGCCCTTGCTCGGCCGCTTCGGCGACGACTGTTTCACGTGCAACCACGATATCGCCCAGCAGCGGGCCGAAGCGTTCGGAGTCCGGCGGGCTGCCCGGGAAGGACAGGACGTTGGTCGCCTTGTCCTTGTCGCGGTAGTCCGCATTGAGCTGGCGGACATGCTCGTCATCGGTGAAGACGACCGAGAGCTCCGATCCCTTGACCGCCGGCAGATGGCCGACGGCGAAGCTCGCCTCGACCGCCTGCGCGACAAGGCGGGCCAGTTGGTCCTCCTCGGGCCAGTCGCCAGCCTCGACCAGCAGGTCGATCGCGATCGGCACGGTATCGACGCTCATGCCTGGCCTCCCGACCGGGGACCGCGCGCCGGCGGCTGGACCGGACGCGGCGGCGCCTTGTCATAGGCGCGAACGATGCGGCCGACCAGCGGATGGCGCACGACGTCGACATCGGTGAACTTGATCTGGACGATGCCCGGCACGTCGCGCAGCAATTCGCTCGCCTCCGCCAGGCCGGAAATCTGCCCCGGCGGCAGATCGACCTGGGTCGGATCGCCGGTGACGATCATGCGCGAGCCTTCGCCGAGACGGGTCAGGAACATCTTCATCTGCATCGAGGTGGTGTTCTGCGCCTCGTCCAGGATGACGACGGCGTTCGCCAAAGTCCGCCCGCGCATGAAGGCGAGCGGGGCGACCTCGATCATGCCGGAGGTGAGGCCGCGCTCGACCTTGTCGGGCGGCATCATGTCATAGAGCGCGTCATAGAGCGGGCGGAGATAGGGATCGACCTTCTCCTTCATGTCGCCGGGCAGGAAGCCGAGCCGTTCGCCGGCCTCCACCGCCGGACGCGACAGGATCAGCCGCGAGACGTCGCCGCGCTCGATCAGCGCGGCGGCATAGGCGACCGCGAGATAGGTCTTGCCGGTACCGGCCGGCCCCATGCCGAACACCAGCTCGGCCCGGTCCATAGCGCGGATATAGGCGTCCTGGGCCGGGTTGCGGGCCATGACGGTGCGGCGGCGGGTCGAGATCTGCGCCATGGCCAGCCGGCCCTTCGGCTCCAGGCTCGGCAGGCTCAACTGCTCGTCATCGGCGATCGCCATGCGGATGGCGCCCTCGACATCGGCGGGGCCGACCTCGTGGCCCTGCTGCAGGCGGACATAGAGCAGGTCGAGCGCAAGCCGCGCCTGCGCGCAGGCTTCCGGACGGCCACGCACCGTCACCTGGTTGCCACGCGCGACCGCCTCGACGCCGAGCTTCTGCTCGAGGATGGCGAGGTTCTGGTCGAACTGGCCAAGGAGCTCGCTCGCCAGCCGGTTATCGTCAAAGGCGATCACGACATGGGTGATGTCGGACGCATGCGACATGTCGGCGGCGCGGCCACCCGGCAAACCGGATGGCGTATGGGAGCGTGCATTCACGTAATGACCTCCACGGTGCTTTGTGTCGCGGCCGACCGGACATCCGGCTCGACCAGGGTGCCAAACAGGGAATTCGAACCAAGACTGTCGATGACGACCCGGCCAATCGTTCCGATGCGGCTGGTGTCGGCGTCGACCAGGACGGCCTGCAGATAGGGCGAACGCCCCATCAGCTGGCCAGGCATGCGGCCCGACTTCTCGAACAGCACGTCCATGACCGTCCCAACGCGCGAGCGGTTGAATTGTGTCTGCTGGTCGAGAATAAGTGCCTGGAGGCGCGAGAGCCGCTCGGACATGCGCCGGTCGTCGACATGGCCGGCATGGTTGGCGGCCGGCGTGCCGGGACGCGGGCTGTATTTGAAGGAATAGGCGGCGGCATAGCCGACGGTCTCGACCAGCCGCATCGTCGCCTCGAAATCCTCGTCCGTCTCGCCGGGAAAACCGACGATGAAATCGGAGGACAGCGCGATATCGGAGCGCGTGGCGCGGATGCGGTCGACCAGGCGGAGATAGTCGTCCGCCTTGTGCTTGCGATTCATCGCCGCGAGGATCCGGTCGGATCCCGCCTGCACCGGCAGATGCAGATAGGGCATCAGCGCCGGCAGATCGCGATGCGCCTCGATGAGCGCATCATCCATGTCGCGCGGATGGCTGGTGGTATAGCGAAGCCTGTCGAGGCCGGGGATCTCGGCCAGGCGATAGAGCAGCTGGCCCAGGCCCCATTCGCGGCCGTCTGTGCCGACGCCATGCCAGGCATTGACGTTCTGGCCGAGCAGCGTCACCTCGCGCACGCCGGCATCGGCCAGCCGCGTCGCTTCGGCGACGATCATGTCGACCGGACGGGAAACCTCCGCGCCTCGCGTATAAGGCACGACGCAGAAGGTGCAGAACTTGTCGCAGCCTTCCTGAATGGTGAGGAAGGCCGTGACGCCGCGGGCGCGGGTCCGCTCCTTGGTCGCCGCGGGCAGGCGCTCGAATTTCTCGGCGAGCGCGAATTCCGTCTCGACCGCCCGCTTGCCGCCGGCGACATCGCGCAGCAGCTGCGGCAGGTGCTGATAGGATTGCGGCCCGACCACGAGATCGACCACCGGCGCGCGCCTTGCGATCTCGGCGCCCTCGGCCTGCGCGACGCAGCCGGTCACGCCGACGGTGAGCTGACGGCCGTTGAGGGCCGCCTCCTCCTTCATCACGCGCAGGCGCCCGAGCTCGGAATACACCTTCTCGGCCGCCTTTTCGCGGATATGGCAGGTGTTGAGCAGGATGAGGTCGGCGTTATCGACCCGGTCGGTCGCTTCGTAGCCATCGCTTGCCAGAGCATCCGCCATACGATCGGAATCGTAGACGTTCATCTGGCAACCATAGGTCTTGATGAAGACGCGCTTCTTTTCTTGGGTTCCGGTCATTGATCCGGTTATCTACCGCCACGGTTCGGCTTGGCACGATCGCTTCCGGCGGATCACCCGCCGTCGCCTGTCCCTTCCTATCCGCTTTCTGTCTCGCTGAGAATAGGCGCGTCCGGTGACGCTGCCATGACCGTGATGTTCTTGAGACCGCGCGAGCGGATCGAACGCACCATGGCGCGCACTTCCGCCTCGGCCGCGGCCGTCACCTGCTTGCGGTCGGCATCGGGCCCGAACCGGATCGGCGTGCCGAAGGCAACCACCGCGTCGACCGCGCCGATCTCGAGCAGCGACACCAGATGCGGCGCCAGGTCCATATGGCCGTGCCAGGCGATCTCGGCCATGCGCGAGCGATCGATCGGCAGGCCCTGGAAGCCGACATAGACGATGGCGACGGGCTGGATGGTGATCGGCTGATCGGCGCCGCTCGCCTCGCGCGCCGCGCCCACCAGGGCGCTGCGGAACGGCAGCACGGTGATGCCGTCGCCGGTCGTGCCTTCCGCGAACAGCACCAGCGCCTCGCCGCTCGCCAGCCGGGCCGCGATGGCGCTGTTGGAGGCGGCGGTGGCCGTGCGGCGGGTGCGATCGATGAAGACGCTGCGCTGCAGGCGGGCCAGCCACTTCACCACCGGCCAGCCGCCAACCTCGCTCTTGGCGATGAAGGAGACCGGCAGCAGGCTGCCCAGCGTGACGATATCGACCCAGGAAGTGTGGTTGGAGACGATCAGCAGCGGCCGGTCGGTCGCAGGCTCGCCCTCGATGCGAACCCTGAGGCCCAGGCACCGGGCGGCGACGCGCTGCCACCACATCGGCACCCGGGCGGCGAGCGCCGGACGGAAGCGCATGGCGAACAGCTGCAGCGGCAGCAGGATCAGTGTGGTCAGCAGCAGGCTCACCAGGACGAGGGCGAGCCGGAGCTTCCCCATCAGGAGCGACCCTTCGGGGTCTTGTCGTCGATCGGCACGGCATAGAGCTCCAGGCGATGATCGACCAGGCGGTAGCCGAGCCGGCGGGCGATCAGATCCTGCAGCGCCTCGATTTCCTCGCTGCGGAATTCGATGACGTCGCCGCTGCGCAGGTCGATCAGGTGATCATGATGTTCTTCGGAGACCGCCTCGTAGCGGCTGCGGCCATCGCGGAAATCGTGCCGCTCGATCATGCCGGCATCCTCGAACAGCTTCACCGTCCGGTAGACGGTCGAGATCGAGATGCGCGGATCGATGGCCGAGGCCCGACGGTAGACTTCCTCGACATCGGGATGGTCGGTGGCGGCATCGAGCACGCGCGCGATGATGCGGCGCTGCTCGGTCATGCGCATGCCCTTCTCGACGCAGGCGTCTTCCAGGCTCGTTGGATGCTGTAGCTCAGGCGTCACGCTCATCTCCTGCCCCTCGGACCTCGCACGAAACCTCGGCGCTTAGCGGAGTTGCAGCCGCATGACAAGCGCGGTGCCGCCCGGCCCCTTGCCATCGGCATAGTAGCCCTTCCGGCGTCCGACTTCGACAAATCCAAGCGATCTGTAGAGGGAAACGGCGCTCGCATTGTTCTCGTCGACCTCGAGAAAGACTTCGGGGACAAGTTCGCGGTAGAGCGCGCGCAGCGCCTCTTCCATCAGCAGGCGGCCATAGCCGCGCCCGCGGGCGCCCGGCGCCACGGCGATGGTCAGCACCTCGGCCTCGCCGGCGACGGTGCGCACCAGGATGAAGCCCTGCGGGCGCCGCGTGCCAAACAGAGATTCCCGCCGCAGCACATGGCCGGTCACCGTCTTGTCGGCGACCAGCCCGTCGATCTCGTCGGCGCTCCAGCCACGGCGGAAGCCGGCGGCGTGGATCTCCACCAGCGCGTCGATATCGGCAGGGTCCACGGCGTCGATGATGATGCGGGGCCGCAGCAGAAGGTCCATCATTGGCGCGCAATTCCCTTGTGAAGCTGCGGCTTGGCGTCGGGGGGCTTGAGGTAGAGCGGTTTGGGCGGGTGATCGGCCGGATCGAGGCTGGCTCCGAGCGAAAGCAGCGTCGCGATATCCGGGGCGGAACGGTCGTGGATCACCCGATCCGGCCTTTCCAGCCGGATCGCGCCGGCGCCGGCCAGATCGGCGTCCGACTCGGCGGCGAGCGCCGCGAAATGCCCGATCGAGGCGAGCACCGCCTCGCCAGCCGGCGCCAGCTTCGCCGAAAACAGCTGGCCATAGAGTTCGTCGCCACGAGCCGGCAGCAGGGCGAGGATCGGCCGGTCGTCGCCGGGCGGGCGCAGGCTCGCGGCCAGGGCGGCGTGGCTGAGCAGCGTGCCGACGCCAACGACCGGGACGCGGTGGACCAGCGCCAGGCCGCGCGCCGCGGCAATGCCCACGCGAAGGCCGGTGAACGAGCCGGGCCCGACCGAGACGGCGATGCGTTGGATGGCCGAAATCGCCACGCCGGCCTCGGCCAGCAGGCCTGCGATCTCCGGCATCAGCCGCTCGGCATGGCCCTTGCCGATGGTCTCGGCGCGCAAAAAGACAGCCCCGCCGGCCGAAAGGCCAACGGAGCAATTTTCAAGGGCGGTATCGATGGCAAGCAGGGTCATCAGACCCGGATAGAGCCAGAAGGCGGGGCTGTCGAGCGCCGCCGATCAGGAAACTGCCTCAACCTCGCGAACTTCCGGCACGAAATGACGCAGGAGGTTCTGGATGCCGTGCTTGAGGGTCGCCGTCGAGGACGGGCAACCGGCACAGGAGCCGCGCATGTTGAGATAGACGACGCCATCGCGGAAGCCCTGGAAGGTGATGTCGCCACCATCCTGCGCCACGGCCGGACGGACGCGGGTCTCGATCAGTTCCTTGATCGTCTCGACCAGCTCGGCATCGCCCTCTTCGAAGAACTCGCCCTGGTCGGGGGTGTGCGGCTTCAGCGTCGCCATGACCGGGACGCCGGCCATGAAGTGCTCCATGATCGCGCCGAGGATGGCGGGCTTCATGTGCTGCCACTCGCCCTCCTTCTTGGTCACGCTGATGAAGTCATGTCCCAGGAACACGCCGGCCACGCCATTGACGGCGAACAGACGCTCGGCCAGCGGCGAACGCTCGGCCTCGTCGGGATCGCGGAAATCGGCCGTGCTTTCCGGCAGGACGAGCCGGCCGGGCAGGAACTTCAAGGTCGACGGATTCGGCGTCGCTTCGGTTTGGATGAACATGATGCGGGCTCCGTGCGATCTTGTTTAGAATATTTCTAGAAACGCATAGTAGTCACTGCCGCCCTTCCGTCCAAGCGGAATCACGGCGTGAACGCTAAAATCGTAGTCTTGGGGTCATGTTTCAAGCGATGGCGGCGATGTCGTCGTCGGAAAGCGTGCCGGGGACGATGGTGATCGGCACCGGGAAGGTTGCCGCGAGCTTGCCGGCGATCGAGGAAACCAGGGGGCCCGGGCCTTCCTTGTCGGTGCCGGCGGCCAGAACCAGGATGGCGATATCCTCGTCCTCCTCGATCAGCGCGGTGATCTGCTCGGCGCGGGTGCCCTCGCGAATCACCATTTCCGGCTCGATCGAGGAATGGCGGCGGGCGATATCGGCGAAACGGCCGAGCGTCGTCTCGGCCTCGTCCATTGCCTCGGCGCGCATGATGTTTTCGACGCCGATCCAGTGCTGGAAGCCGGTCGGCTCGATCACATAGAGCAGCACGAGGCCGCCGCTGGTGCGATCAGCGCGGCGCGCGCCATAGATGACGGCGCGCGAGCATTCGGGCGTGTCGTCGATCACCGCCAGAAACTTGCGGCGGTGACCGGTCTCGGTGCTCTTGCGCTTCATCAGCATGGCTCGATGCTGCCACCCGGCGACCGCTGCCGCAAGTCGCCGACGCGCCTTACTTGCGGCGGATGAAGCCGACGACGTCCTTGACGCCGTCGAGGATCGGGCGGGCGATCGCGTCGGCGCGCGCCGCGCCATCGGCGAGGATCGCGTCGATATGGCCGGGATCGGCCATCAGGCGACGCATCTCGCCGCCGACGGGGCCGAGCTTCTCGACCGCCAGATCGGCCAGCGCCGGCTTGAAGCCGGAGAATTGCTGGCCGCCGAACTCGCGCAGGACGTCTTCCTTGGTGAGGCCGGAGAGCGCGGCATAGATGCCGACGAGGTTGTCGGCCTCGGGACGGCCCTTCAGGCCTTCGACATCGCCAGGCAGCGGCTCGGCATCGGTCTTGGCCTTGCGGATCTTCTGCGCGATGCCGTCGGCGTCGTCGGTCAGGTTGATGCGCGAATAATCGGACGGGTCCGACTTCGACATCTTCTTGGTGCCGTCGCGCAGCGACATGATTCGGGTGGCCGGGCCGGTGATGACCGGCTCGGTGATCGGGAAATAGGCATCGCCGAAGCCATGCGCCGCGATCGACTCGGAATAGTCGTTATTGAACTTCTGGGCGATGTCGCGCGTCAGCTCGAGGTGCTGCTTCTGGTCCTCGCCGACGGGAACATGCGTCGCCTGGTAGGCGAGGATGTCGGCGGCCATCAGGCTCGGATAGGCGAGAAGGCCGAGCGAGGCGTTCTCCTTGTCCTTGCCGGCCTTGTCCTTGAACTGCGTCATGCGGTTCATCCAGCCGATGCGCGCGACGCAATTGAAGATCCAGGCCAGCTCCGCATGGGCGGAAACCTGGCTCTGGTTGAAGACGATGTGCGACACGGGGTCGATGCCGGCGGCGACGAAGGCGGCCGTGACCTCGCGGATCTGCCGCGTCAGTTCGGCCGGATCCTGCCAGACCGTGATCGCGTGCATGTCGACGACGCAGTAGATGCACTCGTTGGCTTCCTGCAGCGCGACGAAATTAACGATCGCGCCGAGATAGTTGCCAAGGTGCAGATTGCCGGTCGGCTGGACGCCGGAAAAGATGCGCGTCTTGAATTCGGTCATCAGAAACCCCGTTTTTCCGGCGCGTTATGGCGCGACGTGTCGATGCGCGCAAGCGCGGAAGGTTAGCGGCGCCGACGGTTGCGCAGCTTGCCGAGGATCGTGCCGAAATGGACGACGCCGGTCAGCTGGCAGAACAGCGCGAACAGCACGAGCCCGATGGCGCAGATGGTGCCCATCGCCACGGCGCGGAACAGGATCCGCTGGTCGGCGAAATAAGGCTCGGCCCACCAGGCGGCGAGGAAGATCGAAAGCCCCATCGCCATGGCGGCGACCAGCGCCATCGGCATGTTGCGCTTCACCTTGTCGTCGAACAGGAAATGGCCGCGCTTGTGCAGCGCCCAGCCGAGCAAGGCGGCATTGACCCAGCCCGAGAGGCTGGTGGCGATCGCGATGCCGACATAGGTGAGCGAGGGGAACAGCGCCAGCGAGCCGATGATGTTGACGGCCACGCCGATCGCGGCGAACCACATCGGCGTCTTGGTGTCCTCGCGAGCAAAGAAACCGGGCGACAAGACCTTGATCAGCACGAAGGCCGGCAGGCCGACGGCAAAGCCCATCAGCGTGTGGGCGGTCGCCAGCGTGTCGTCTGCCCCGAACTCGCCGCGCTGGAACAGTACCTGGACGATCGGCTTGGCGAGCACGAACAGCGCGATCGCCGCCGGCAGCGTCAATGTCATCGCGAATTCGAGACTGCGATTCTGCGTGTAGTGGATCAGGTCCGTGCGGCCTGAGCGGACATGGCGCGACAGATCCGGCAGCATCACGACGGCGATGGTCGCGCCGACAATGCCGAGCGGCAGCTGATACAGGCGATCGGCATAACCGAGGATGGCGATGGCGCCCGGTGCAAACGAGGCGATCATCGTACCGATGACGATGTTGATCTGGGTGACGCCGCCGGCGATCAGGCCCGGCACGGCGAGCGTCGTCAGCCGGCGGACGCCGGCGGTCAGGCGCGGCCAGCGCAGCTTCAGCAGCAGACCGTTGCGCCAGGCATCAATGATGACGACGGCCAGCTGGAACACGCCGCCGATCAGCGTCGCCCAGGAAAGCAGGATACCGGCTTCGGCCGTGTTTTCGAGCTTGTGGAACAGGATATAGGCGAGCGCCGCCACCAGCACGACGTTGAGCAGGCCGGGCGCCATCGCCGCCGCCATGAAGCGACCCTGCGCGTTCAGCACACCGCTATAAAGCGCCAGCAGCGAGATCAGCGTCAGATAGGGGAAGGAGATCCGCGTCAGCAGAACGGCGAGATCGAATTTCGAGGGATCTGACACGAAACCGGGCGCCATCACATACATGAGCGGCACCATCGCGATCAGCGCGATGACGGTGAGCACGATCAGGAAGGCGAACAGCGCCGACAAGGCCTCGGAGCCGAACTGCTTGGCCTCTTCGATGCCCTCTGCTTCCAGCTTGCCGGCAAACAGCGGGATGAAGGCCGAGGAAAAAGCGCCTTCCGCAAACAGCCGGCGGAACAGATTGGGAAAGCGGAAGGCGACCATGAACGCGTCGGCCACCGGTCCGGTGCCGAGGGCGGCTGCCATGAACATGTCGCGGACGAAGCCGAGAAGCCGGCTCGATGTCGTCGAACCACCGACGGTGACAAAGTTTTTCAGGAGAGACATTGCCACCTGGCGGATCGGAAAGAGGAATACGGCCGCCCGCACCCGCGAGCGGGCCGAGTTACGCCTTTGGGTGCTGGAAAATCAAGGCAAAGCGAAGGCCGAGCGACAGCCCTTGCCGATCCATGCGCCCGGGGGCTGCCGGCGCTCGGCGGGACACCTCAGCCGGCCTTGCGGGTCGGCGTCTTGTCTACCGGCGCGATACCCTCGAAAGCCTGATGCAGGCGGCGGCGGATGCTCGCTTCGCGATTGGCGTTCATCACCTTCCGGCCGGTCAGATCGGTGACATAGAAGACGTCGACGGCGCGCTCGCCGAAGGTCACGACATGCGCCGAGGCGATGTTGAGATTCAGATCCGAGATCGAGCGCGTCAGGTCGTAGAGCAGGCCGGGACGATCCAGCCCCGAGGCCTCGATCGCGGTGAACTGGTTCGACCAGGAATTGTCGAGCAGGATCTGGGTCTCCACGGTGAAAGCCTTGATCTTGGCGCGCGGCTTCGCCTTCTTGGCGATCGCCTCCGGTAGCGCGACGGCGCCGGAAAGCGCCTGCTCGATCAGCCCGCCCACCTTGAGCGCACGGGTCATCTCTTCCTCGTCGGTATCGAATTCCCGCGCGATGAAGATCGTGTCGATGGCAAGGCCGTCCGTCGTCGTGAAGATCTGCGCGTCGACGATGTTGCCGCCCGCCGCCGTGCAGGCGCCGGCGATCATCGACAACAGGCGCGGGTGATCCGGCGCCAGCACGGTGATCTCGGTGATCGCCTCGAAGGCGTGCGTCGACACCGCCGTCGCCAGCGTCTGGCCGGATCGATCGGCGTTGCGGATCAGCGAGGCGTGGGCGATCTTGCGCGGGAGATCGACGCGCAGCCAATAGGCCGGATAGTGCCGGTCGCGATAGGCGTCGAGCTCGGCCTGCGGCCAATCCTTCAGCGCGTCGACCAGCTCGGCCTTGGCTGCCGCGACGCGCTCGTCGCGCGATACCTGGCTGTGGCCGCCGGTCAGATGCGGCTCGGTCTCGTAATAGAGCGTGCGCAGCAACTGGCCCTTCCAGCCGTTCCACACGCCCGGCCCCACCGCCTTGATGTCGGCGATGGTCAGCACGAGCAGCATCTTCAGCCGCTCCAGGCTCTGCACCACGGCCGCGAAATCCTGGATCGTCTTGCGGTCGCCCAGATCGCGCGACTGCGCCGTCATGCTCATCAGAAGGTGATGCTCGATCAGCCAGGCAACCGTCTCGGTCTGCGCCGGCGTCAATCCGAGCCGCGGCCCCAGCCGGCGCGCCACCCGGGCACCGGCGATCGAATGATCCTCCGGCCGGCCCTTGGCGACGTCATGCAGGAACATCGCCACGTAGAGGGCGGTGCGATCCTGGATGGTCGGCATCACCATATTGGCGAGTGGATGCTCCTCGCTGCGCGCGCCGGCATCGATCTCGGCCAGCACGCCGACGGAACGGATCAGGTGCTCGTCCACCGTATAGTGGTGGTACATGTTGAACTGCATCATCGCCACGACCTTGCCGAAATCCGGCACGAAGCGGCCGAGCACGCCGGCTTCGTTCATGCGGCGGATGACGGTTTCGGGCTGGTTGCGCGAGGCGAGCAGTTCCAGGAACAGCCGGTTCGCCTCGGGGTCGTCACGCAGCTTGCCGTCGATCAGCTTCAGCGAGCGCGTCACCTCCTTCATCGCGTCGGGATGAAAGGCGAGGTTGTGCTTGTCCGCGAGGTGGAAGATGCGGATCAGATTGACCGGGTCGCGCGCGAAGACGTCGGGCGCCGCCATGTTGATGCGGTCGTGCTCGACGATGAAATCGCTGGAATCGGTGATCTTGCGGTGACGTCGGCGCGAGCCGAAATTGAAGAAGCGGTTCAGCAACGGCGCCGGCTTGGCGTTCTCCTCCTCGAGCCCGGCGCAGAAGATCATCGTGAGGTCGCCGACATCCTTGGCGACCAGGAAATAGTGCTTCATGAAGCGCTCGACATCCTTCATGCCGGGATGCGAGGTGTAGCCGAGGCGAACCGCCATCTCGCGCTGGACGTCGAAGGAAAGCCGCTCTTCCGGCCGGCCGGTCAGGAAATGCAGGTGGCAGCGCACGGACCAGAGGAAGTCCTCGGACTTGCGGAACAGCGCCAGTTCGGAGCGCGAGAACAGGCCCGCCTCGACCAGCGCGTTGCCCGAGCGGACCTGGTAGAAATACTTGGCGATCCAGAACAGCGTGTGCAGGTCGCGCAGGCCGCCCTTGCCTTCCTTGACGTTGGGCTCGACCAGATAGCGCGAGGCGCCCTGGCGCCGGTGGCGCTCGTCGCGCTCGGCAAGCTTCGCGGCGATGAATTCCGGCCCGGTGCCCTTGGCCACTTCCGCGTCGAAGCGCTGGGTGAGCTCGTCGAACAGCCGGTCGTCGCCCCAGAGGAAGCGGGATTCGAGAATGGCGGTGCGGATCGTCATGTCGCCGCGCGACAGGCGGATGCATTCGTCGACATTGCGCGTGGCATGGCCAACCTTGAGGCCAAGATCCCACAGCATGTAGAGCACGAATTCGACGACGCTCTCGCCCCAGGGCGTCTGCTTGTAGGGCAGCACGAAGAGGAGATCGATGTCGGAGCCGGGCGCCAGCATGCCGCGGCCATAGCCGCCGACGGCGACCAGCGCCATGCGCTCGGCCGAGGTGGGGTTCTCGGCCGGATAGATGTGGCGGATGGCGACCTCGTAGATCGCGCCGATCACGTCGTCCTGCAGCTTGGAAAGCGTCCGCGCGCAGGCGCTGCCATGGCCATCGGCGATCAGCTGTGCCTCGGCGGCGGCGCGTCCGTCGCGCAGCACCTGCTTCAGATGGGCCAGCACCGCCGAACGCAGCGCCGTCTTGTCCAGCCCGGGCGCCAGCGCGTGCAGTTCAGCCGCGAGCGGGGGGCGGTCGAGAAGCGCGGTATCGGATCGGGTCATGGAGGCAATCGACGTTGGGGCATGGGAAATCTGCCCGGACCGTAAACCGCTTTTTGCGCCCGCGCCAATAGAAGGCGGCGCGTCAGGGGTGACGCGGCCGCAGCGCCTTCAGCCGGTACAGCGCCTCCAGAGCCTCCCTCGGGGTCATTTCGTCCGGCTGCAGCCCGTCGAGCACGGGGCCGAGCGGGTCTTCCGCAACGACAGGCTGCGGTTTCGCCGCCAAAACCGCAAAAAGCGGCAAATCGTCGATCAGCGTCGCCGCCGGGGATTTCCGGTCGGTTTCCTCCAGATGCGAGAGCACGTCGCGCGCCCGCGCCACCACCGAAGCCGGCAGGCCAGCGAGCTTCGCCACCTGGATGCCATAGGAACGATCGGCAGCGCCGGCGACGATCTCGTGCAGGAAGACGACGTCGCCATTCCATTCCTTGACCCGGACGGTGGCGTTTTCCAGCCGATCGAGCCGCTGCGACAGCGCCGTCAGCTCGTGATAATGCGTGGCGAACAGGCCGCGCGAGCGGTTGACCTCGTGCAGATGCTCGATCGCCGCCCAGGCAATCGACAGGCCGTCGAAGGTCGCGGTGCCGCGGCCGATCTCGTCGAGGATCACCAGCGAGCGGTCGGTCGCCTGGTTGAGGATCGCCGCCGTCTCGACCATCTCGACCATGAAGGTCGAGCGCCCGCGGGCAAGGTCGTCGGCCGCGCCGACGCGGCTAAACAGCCGGTCGACGATGCCGATATGGGCGCTGTCCGCCGGCACGTAGGAGCCGATCTGGGCGAGGATGGCGATCAGGCCGTTCTGGCGCAGGAAGGTCGACTTACCGGCCATGTTCGGACCGGTGATCAGCCAGATCCGGCCGGGCTTGCCTTCCTTGCGCGCGCCGAGTTCGCAACCATTGGCGACGAAGGCGACGCTGCCCTCGCGCTTCAGCGCCTGCTCGACCACCGGATGGCGGCCACCCTGGATCGAGAAGGCGAGCGAGTGATCGACCACTGGCCGGGCGTAATTGTCGGTCTCGGCGAGCGTCGCCAGCGCCGCCGTCACGTCGATCACGGCCAGCGCCGCGGCCACCGCCTTCAGCGCGTCCGAGACGCCGACCACTTGCGCCAGCAGCGCGTCAAAAGTCGCCTGCTCGATCGCCAGCGCCCGGTCGCCGGCGGAGGCGATCTTCGCCTCCAGATCGGCGAGCTCCGTGGTGATGAAGCGCATGGCGCCGGCCATGGTCTGGCGATGGATGTAGCGGCCGGCATAATCGGCGCCGAGCAGCCGCTCGCCATATTGCTGCGGCACCTCGATGAAGTAGCCGAGCACATTGTTGTGCTTGATCTTCAGCGCCTTGATGTCTGTCTCGGCCGAATAGGTCGCCTGCAGCCCGGCGATCACCTGGCGGCTTTCATCGCGCAGCGCCCGCGTCGTGTCGAGATCGGCGTCATAGCCCGGACGGACGAAGCCGCCATCGCGCTTCAGCAGCGGCAGTTCGTCGGCCAGCGCGCCCGCCAGTTCGGCGGCGAGGTCGTGCGGCGCCCCGACGAGCGCGGCGCGGGCGGCAACGAGTTCCTCCGGCAGCGCCGCGTCGGCCTCGCCGAGCACCTCGGCCAGGCGCGCCGCCGCATCGAGCGAGAAGCGGATGCCGGCGAGATCGCGTGGGCCGCCGCGATTGAGCGACAGGCGCGACAGGGCGCGGGCGAGATCGGGGCTGGCGCCCAGCGCCTCGCGGATCACGCCCCGGCGACGGCCGAGCTTCAGCATGTAGTCGAGCGCGTCGAGCCGTCGCTCGATCAGATCAGGGTCGGTCGAGGGGCTGGACAGCCGCTCGGCCAAGAGCCGCGATCCGGCGCCCGTTACCGTGCGGTCGATCGCCGCGAGCAGGCTGCCGCGTCGTTCGCCCGATAGCGTGCGGACCAGCTCGAGATTGGCGCGGGTAGCGGCGTCGATCAGCATCACCGCGCCGTCGCTCTCGCGCACCGGGCGCGACAGGGGCGGCCGCTCGCCGATCTGCGTCTTCTCGACATAGGCAAGCGCCGCCGCCGCTGCCGAGAGCTCGACGCGGGAGAAGGAGCCAAGGCCGTCCAGCGTGTTGACGCCGAAATAGGCGGCGAGCCGGGCGCCGGCCGTCGCGCCATCGAAGAAGGCGCCGGGCAGCGGCGTCACCGCGACGGCAAGCTCGCGCACGAAGGGGCCGAGCGCATCGTCGGCGAAGAAGCTGTCGGGCACCAAGAGCTCACGCGGATCGACGCGGGCGATGTCGGCGGAAAGCCGCAGCTGGTCGGTCTCGGCCAGGCGGAAATCGCCGGTCGAGATGTCGATCCAGGCGATGGAGAAGCGGTCGCTGCCATCCGCCGCCGCGCCGCGCAGCCGCGCCACCGCGGCGAGGTAGTTGTTGCGGCCGGCGTCGAGCAGCGTGTCCTCGGTCAGCGTGCCCGGCGTCACCAGACGGACGACGCCGCGCTTGACCACCGATTTGCCGGGCCGCTTCTTCGCCTCGGCCGGGTCTTCCTGCTGCTCGCAGACCGCGACCCGATGTCCCAGCGAGATCAGCTTCTGCAAATAGTCATTGGCGGCATGGACCGGCACGCCGCACATCGGGATGTCGTCGCCCAGATGCTTGCCGCGCTTGGTCAAGGTGATGCCGAGCGCCCGGGAGGCGATCTCCGCATCCTCGAAGAACATCTCGTAGAAGTCGCCCATCCGGTAGAAAAGCAGGCTGCCGGGGTTGGCTTCCTTGATCTCGAGGAACTGCTCCATCATCGGCGTGGGACGGAGCGCGGCGGCGTCGGGGGCGGAGCGGGGATCAAGCATGGCGCGACGCTAGCAAAACGTTGAAGGTGTTTCACCCTCGCGACCGCGATCGGCATGCTTGAGATCACAGAAACCGGTGATATCGTCCGCATCCGCATTTTTGAGACGGCGAATGCCGTCCGCCCCGGAAACGCCTGACGCCGAGCCCTCTCCATGACCGAAACCAAACGCCCCGCCAAGAGCGGCCCTGTGCTGACCGACAAGGAGGCGCTGGACTTCCACGCCCAAGGGCGGCCCGGCAAGCTGGAAATCACGCCGACCAAGCCGATGGCGACCCAGCGCGACCTGTCGCTCGCCTATTCGCCCGGCGTCGCCGTGCCGGTGCACGCCATCGCCGCGGATCCCTCCAAGGCGTTCGACTACACGACGCGCGGCAACATGGTCGCCGTCATCTCCAACGGCACCGCCATCCTCGGCCTCGGCAATCTGGGCCCGCTGGCCTCCAAGCCGGTGATGGAAGGCAAGGCGGTGCTGTTCAAGCGCTTCGCCGACGTCGATTCGATCGATCTCGAGATCGATACCGAGGACGTCGACGCCTTCGTCAATTCCGTGCGCTATCTCGGCCCCTCCTTCGGCGGCATCAACCTCGAAGACATCAAGGCGCCGGACTGCTTCATCATCGAAAGCCGCCTGCGCGAGCTGATGGACATCCCGGTCTTCCATGACGACCAGCATGGCACGGCGATCATCGCCGCCGCCGGCATGATCAACGCGCTGCACCTGACCGGCCGCGACATCAAGACGACCAAGCTGGTCTGCAATGGCGCCGGCGCCGCCGGCATCGCCTGCATCGAGCTGGTCAAGGCGATGGGCATGCCGTCGGAAAACGTGCTGCTCTGCGACACCAAGGGCGTCGTCTACCAGGGCCGCACCGAGGGCATGAACCAGTGGAAGACGGCGCATGCCTCGCCGACCGATGCGCGCACGCTGGAAGACGCGATGCAGGGCGCCGACATCTTCTTCGGCGTTTCCGCCAAGGGCGCGCTGACCGCCGACATGGTGCGCGCCATGGCGCCGCGGCCGATCATCTTCGCGATGGCCAATCCCGATCCGGAGATCACGCCGGAGGAAGCGGCCGAAGTCCGCGATGACGTCATCATCGCCACCGGACGCTCGGACTATCCCAACCAGGTCAACAACGTCCTCGGCTTCCCCTACATCTTCCGCGGCGCGCTCGACGTGCGCGCCACCACGATCAACGAAGAGATGAAGATCGCCGCCGCGCAGGCGCTGGCCGCGCTCGCCCGCAAGGACGTGCCGGACGAGGTCGCCGCCGCCTATCAGGGCGTGCGTCCCCGCTTCGGGCCGCATTACATCATCCCGGTGCCATTCGATCCGCGCCTGCTGTCGGAGATCCCGGCGGCTGTCGCCCAGGCGGCGATGGATACCGGCGTCGCGCGCAAGCCGATCGAGGACATGGCGGCCTATAAGATCGAGCTGTCGGCCCGCCGCGACCCGATCGTCGGCACGCTGGCGCGCATCTACGAACGCGTCCGCCGCAATCCGAAGCGCGTCGTCTTCGCCGAGGGCGAGGAGGAGCAGGTGATCCGCGCCGCCGCCAGCTTCGTCGCCCAGGAGCTGGGCACGGCGATCCTGATCGGCCGCGAGGACATCATCCGCGAGACGGCGGCGAATGCCGGCATCGACCTGGTCCCCGGCATGGAGATCCACAATGCGCGGCTCTCCAAGCGCAATCCTGCCTATATCGACTTCCTCTACGCCCGCCTGCAGCGGCAGGGCTATCTGCACCGCGACAGCCAGCGCCTGATCAACACCGACCGCAACTATTTCGGCGCCACCATGGTGGCGCTGGGCGATGCGGACGCGATGGTTTCGGGCGTGACGCGCAACTATTCGACCGTGCTCAGCGATGTGCGCAAGGTCATCGACACCAAGCCCGGCCACCGGGTCATCGGCGTCTCGATCACGCTGGTGCGCGGCCGCACCGTCGTGGTCGCCGACACCGCCGTGCACGACATGCCCTCGGGCGAGGAACTGGCCGACATCGCCGTCGAGGCGGCCGGCGTCGCCAAGCGGCTCGGCTATGAGCCGCGCGTCGCGATGCTCGCCTATTCTACCTTCGGCCAGCCGGAGAGCGAGCGCTCGCGCCATGTGCGCGAGGCGGTGCAGATCCTGGAGAAGCGCCGCGTCAGCTTCGAGTTCGATGGCGAGATGGCGGCCGATGTGGCGCTGAACCCGAAGGCGATGGCGGCCTATCCGTTCTGCCGCCTGTCGGGCCCGGCCAACGTGCTGGTGATGCCGGCGTTCCACTCGGCCTCGATCTCGACCAAGATGCTGCAGGAACTGGGCGGCGCCACGGTGATCGGCCCGCTGCTGGTCGGCCTCGACAAGCCGGTGCAGATCCTGTCGCTCAGCGCGCGCGACAGCGACATCGTCAACATGGCGGCGCTCGCCGCCTTCAATGTCGGCGGCTGAACCTCATCATCGAGGATAGTCCAAACGGCGCGGAGGCCTGAGGGTTTCCGCGCCGTTTTCGTGTCATGCCGCGAGGGCTTCCGAGCGGACCCGGCGCACGCCGGCGCGGTCCATCACGGCGATCGCCTCGGCGAGCGACCCTTCGGTGTCGATGGCGCGGCAGGCATCCTCGATCACCGTCGTCTTGAAGCCATGGGCGCGCGCATCCTGCGCCGTCCAGGACACGCAGAAATCGGTGGCAAGACCGACCACGAAGACTTCCTCGATGCTGCGCTCGAACAGATAGCCGGTGAGGCCGGTCGGCGTCTTGCGGTCGGCCTCGAAGAAGGCCGAATAGCTGTCGGCATGGGCGTGGTAGCCCTTGCGCAGGATCAACTGGGCATGGGGAATGTCGAGGCCCGAGGCGAGCGCCGCGCCCTGCGTGCCCTGGATGCAATGGTCTGGCCAGAGCACCTGCGGGCCGTAGCGCAGGCTGATCGTCTCGAAGGGCTTGCGGCCGGCATGGGCCGAGGCAAACGAGATATGGCCGGCCGTATGCCAATCCTGCGTGATCACAACGTTCTTGAAACGCCGGGCCAGGTCGTTGACCAGCGGGAGGATCGCGTCGCCGTCCGTCACTGCCAGGGCACCGCCCGGCAGAAAGTCGTTCTGGATATCCGTGACGATCAGGACGCTGTTTGAATCAGGCAAGACGTTTCCTTTATTGGCGCAAGAACGTTTGACGGCCTTAGTTAACGAAGAAATCCCGAAGCGGGAATAGCGCCGACCGGTTTCGTGATGCGGCGCAACGTCAGATTGATTCTCCCGCCTTGTGCAAGCAACGTCGAGGTGGCGGGATAGATCCGGTCGACGCCATGAAAGGCGAGCCTTGCCTCGCCGCCCAGCAGCACCACATCTCCGGAAGCGAGACGGATCGACCGGGTCGGATCGCTTCGCCTGGTTCCGCCGATGCGGAACAGGCAGGTGTCCCCGAGCGAGACGGAAAGCACGGGGGCGGCGAACTCTTCTTCGTCGGCATCCTGGTGGAGGCCCAGGCGGGCGTCCGCATCGTAGAAATTGATCAGGCAGGCTTCCGGCGGTTCGGGATAATTGGCCAGTTCCCGCCAGAGGTCGAGCAGCATCGGCGGGATGGCGGGCCAGGGCTCGCCCGTCACCGGATGGGTCGGCTGGTAGCGGTAGCCGGTCTGGTCGGAGACCCAGCCGAGAACGCCGCAATTGGTCATCCGCACCGAAAACGGCTTGCCGGTTCGCGGGCATGCTCGGCCGGTAGAGCGGGGCGGCGACGACGATGGCCCGGATCGCGTCGCGCAGGGCTTCCTGGGCGGAACGATCGAACCTTCCCGGCACGAGCCGGAACCCTTGCAAAGGCGGCGTATGCCGCTCACCTGTGACCATTGCTGGAGAATGTACCTCTGGAACGAAAGATGGGCCTCAATCGCAATGAGAGCCGCCTTGCGGCGGTTTAGGCATCTTCTTATATACGCGCAGAACCTGCGTAGGCCGGCATGCTTTGCCGATACCGCGCAAATCACAGTGTTCATGGGGGCCGTACGGGCACCTGCCCGGCACGGCGGAAGCCTCGAAGAGGGTCCGCACGGCCCGCCAAAAGGAGAGAGAATATGGCTAAGGTCATCGGCATCGACCTCGGAACGACGAATTCCTGCCTCGCCGTCATGGACGGCAAGACGCCCAAGGTCATCGAGAACGCAGAAGGCGCGCGCACGACGCCGTCCATGGTCGCGTTCACGGATGACGGCGAGAAACTGGTCGGCCAGCCGGCGAAGCGCCAGGCGGTCACCAATCCCGAACATACCTTCTTCGCGGTGAAGCGACTGATCGGTCGCCGCTACGACGACCCGATGGTCGAGAAGGACAAGCACCTCGTCCCCTACAACATCGTCAAGGGACCGAACGGCGACGCGTGGGTCGAAGTCGACGGCGAGAAGTACTCGCCGGCGCAGATCTCCGCCTTCATCCTGCAGAAGATGAAGGAAACCGCCGAAGCCTTCCTCGGCACGCCGGTCGAGCAGGCCGTCATCACGGTTCCCGCCTACTTCAACGACGCCCAGCGTCAGGCTACCAAGGACGCCGGCAAGATCGCCGGCCTCGAAGTGCTGCGCATCATCAACGAGCCGACGGCGGCAGCGCTGGCCTACGGCCTCGACAAGAACGACGGCAAGACGATCGCTGTCTATGACCTTGGCGGCGGCACGTTCGACATCTCGATCCTCGAGATCGGCGACGGCGTCTTCGAGGTGAAGTCGACCAATGGCGACACGTTCCTCGGCGGTGAAGACTTCGACATGCGCCTGGTCGGCTACCTCGCCGACGAGTTCAAGCGCGAGCAGGGCATCG
The DNA here is from genome assembly GCF_044452255.1 of Kaistia sp. UC242_56. NCBI lineage: Bacteria > Pseudomonadati > Pseudomonadota > Alphaproteobacteria > Hyphomicrobiales > Kaistiaceae > Kaistia > Kaistia sp. UC242_56. Next base: position 128,039 of record NZ_JBIOAN010000002.1, on the reverse strand, counting down.
ACCTGCGTGGCGACAAGCTGGCGCTGCAGCGCCTGAAGGAAGCCGCGGAGAAGGCCAAGATCGAGCTTTCCTCGGCGCAGCAGACCGAAATCAACCTGCCCTTCATCACGGCCGACGCCAAGGGTCCGAAGCACCTTGCGATCAAGCTGACCCGCTCGAAGTTCGAAGCGCTGGTCGACGATCTGGTGCAGCGCACCGTGGCGCCCTGCAAGGCGGCGCTCAAGGATGCCGGCCTTTCGGCAGCCGAGATCGACGAAGTGGTCCTGGTCGGCGGCATGACCCGCATGCCCAAGATCCAGGAGATCGTGAAGCAGTTCTTCGGCAAGGACCCGCACAAGGGCGTCAACCCGGATGAAGTCGTCGCCATGGGCGCCGCGATCCAGGCCGGCGTGCTGCAGGGCGACGTCAAGGACGTTCTGCTGCTCGACGTGACCCCGCTTTCGCTCGGCATCGAGACGCTGGGCGGCGTGTTCACGCGCCTGATCGAACGCAACACGACGATCCCGACGAAGAAGAGCCAGGTGTTCTCGACGGCTGAGGATTCCCAGTCCGCCGTGACCATCCGCGTCTTCCAGGGCGAGCGCGAGATGGCCGCCGACAACAAGATGCTCGGCCAGTTCGACCTGGTTGGCCTGCCGCCGGCGCCGCGGGGCGTGCCGCAGATCGAGGTCACCTTTGACATCGACGCCAACGGCATCGTCAACGTGTCGGCCAAGGACAAGGGCACGGGCAAGGAGCAGCAGATCCGCATCCAGGCCTCGGGCGGCCTTTCCGACGCCGACATCGAGCAGATGGTCAAGGACGCCGAGAGCCACGCGGCCGAAGACAAGAAGCGTCGCGCTGTCGTCGAGGCGAAGAACCAGGGCGAAGCGCTGGTCCATTCGACTGAGAAATCGCTCGGCGAATACGGCTCCAAGATCTCGGCTGCCGACAAGTCGACGATCGAGACGGCCATCGCCGATCTGAAGACCGCGCTCGAGGGCGACGATCCGGAAGCGATCCAGCAGAAGACCAATACGCTGGCCCAGGCTTCGATGAAGCTCGGCGAGGCGATGTATGCCGACGCCGAGAGCCAGAAGAGCGAAGGCAACCCCGAAGCGACCGGCTCCGACGACGTCGTCGACGCCGACTTCGAGGAAGTGGACGACACCAAGAAGTCGTCCTAATCACGCGTCTCGCATGAACCAGGAGGCCCGGCGCAGCGCGCCGGGCCTCTATCCTATCCAGGCACGGCCCCCGCTTGTGCCGTCCACCCTTGAGTTTCGGCTCCGAATTTGAGTTCCGACTCGTTTGCACCACGGGCACCATGGCAAAAGTCGATTATTATGAGTTGCTGGGCGTCGCGCGCGATTGCGACGACAAGGGCCTGAAGGTCGCCTTCCGCAAGCTCGCGATGCAGTATCACCCGGACAAGAACCCGGGCGATCACACCGCCGAGGCCAAGTTCAAGGAAATCAACGAAGCCTACGAGATGCTCAAGGACCCGCAGAAGCGCGCGGCCTATGATCGTTTCGGCCATGCCGCGTTCGAGAATGGCGGCGGCGGTGGTCCGGGCTTCTCCGGCGATTTCTCCTCGTCCATGTCCGATATCTTCGACGACATCTTCGGCGAGTTCATGGGCGGCGGACGTCGCGGCGGCGGCAGTGGCCAGCGTTCTGGCGGCCGCGAGCGCGGCGCCGACCTGCGCTACAACATGGAAATCACGCTCGAGGAAGCCTTCTCCGGCAAGACCGCGGAAGTGCATGTCCCGACCAAGGTCGCCTGCGACGCCTGCAACGGCACCGGCGCCAAGCCGGGCTCGCACCCCAAGGTCTGCACGACCTGCGAGGGCCATGGCCGCGTCCGTGCGGCGCAGGGCTTCTTCTCGATCGAGCGCACCTGCCCGACCTGCCAGGGCCGCGGCGAGATCATCTCCGACCCCTGCGACAAATGCGCCGGTTCCGGCCGCAAGACGCAGGAGCGCACGCTCTCCGTCAACATCCCGGCCGGCATCGAGGACGGCACACGCATCCGCCTGTCCGGCGAGGGCGAGGCCGGCCTGCGCGGCGGCCCGACCGGCGATCTCTACCTGTTCCTGTCGGTCAAGCCGCACAGCCTGTTCCAGCGCGAAGGCGCGGACATCTTCTGCCGCGTGCCGATTTCGCTGACCACGGCGGCCCTTGGCGGCCAGTTCGACGTGCCGACCGTCGATGGCGGCAAGACCCGGGTCAAGGTTCCGGACGGCACCCAGACCGGCAAGCAGTTCCGCCTGAAGAGCAAGGGCATGCCCGTGCTGCGCTCCAGCCAGATGGGCGACATGTACATCCAGGTCGTCGTCGAGACGCCGCGGAACCTGTCGCGCCGGCAGCGAGAGCTGCTCGAGGAATTCGAGAAGGCCTCGTCGGAAGAGACCAATCCCGAATCAGCCGGATTCTTTGCCCGGATCCGAGACTTCTTTGGCGGCACCTGACGCGATAGAGTGCCACAGGATTGCCGCGAACTCTCGCGCATAGTCCGCTCATCAACGATTCGGGTGCTGAATGTCCTCAATCCAGAAGCGGAAGTTCAAGGCGCTTGTGGCGGACGAAGTCCGCTTCTTTCGGAGCTGGATGGGCAAGCCTCTGTCCATGGGCGCGGTCAGTCCTTCCGGCAAGGCGCTGACCAAGCTGATGGCGAGCTTCATCGATCCCGAGGATACCCTGCCCATCATCGAGCTCGGGCCCGGCACCGGGGTCGTCACCAAGGCGCTGCTGGAACGGGGCGTGGCCGCCGATCGGATCACCTCGATCGAATACAGCGCCGATTTCTGCCGGCTGCTGGAAAAGCGGTTCCAGGGCGTGCGGATCATCCAGGGCGACGCCTATGCCTTCGACGAGTCGCTCGCCGGCTGCGTCGATGGCCCGGTCGGCGCGGTGATCTCCAGCCTGCCGCTTTTGACCCAGCCGCCAAACCGCCGCAGCGCGCTGATCAGCGCCGCCTTCGCCCGTCTGCAGCCGGGCCAACCCTTCATCCAGTTCTCCTACGGACTGAACTCCCCCATCCCGCCCGATCCGGATCTGTTCTCCACCTCGCATACCGGCTGGGTGATGAAGAACGTTCCGCCCGCCCGCGTCTGGGTCTATCGGCGCACCCACTGATCCCGCGACATCCGTTTGCCCGCCCTGGATGCCCTGCCCCTTGCCCGAGCCGCCCCGCGGCTTCCGCGTCGCGCGAACGTGCGCAGCGTGACGTGGATCCGAGACTTGCCAACCGGACGTTGCCGCGCGAATTGATCCCGACACGCCGCCGGAAGCGCGGCGGAACCAGAAGGCCCAACCCATGCCCCTGCTCGATATTCGCGACCGCCTGATCGTCGGCCTCGACGTCCCCACCGTGGACGCGGCGCAGGAGATGGTCGCCACCCTTGGCGATACCGTGACCTTCTACAAGGTCGGCCTGCAGCTCTGCTTCGCGGGCGGCCTGACCTTCGCCGAGCGGCTGGTCGACCAGGGCAAGAAGGTATTCCTCGACGTCAAGCTGCTCGACATCGACAACACGGTCGAGCACGCCGTCCAGAACATCGCCAAGCTCGGCATGCATTTCTGCACCATCCACGCCTATCCCAAGGCGATGCGTGCGGCCGTCCAGGGCAAGGGCGATAGCGACCTGCGCCTGCTCGCGGTGACGGTGCTGACCTCGATGGATGAGAGCGACCTCGCCGCCGCCGGCTATGCCGTGGGCCCGGCGGAACTGGTGGCCCGCCGCGCCGCCGACGCCCGCGCCGCCGGCATGAACGGCATCGTCTGCTCGCCGGAAGAAGCCGGAGCCATGCGCGCGGTCGTTGGCGCCGGCATGGCGATCGTCACGCCCGGCATCCGCCCGGCCGGCTCGATCGTCGGCGACCAGAAGCGGATCGCGACGCCCGCCGCCGCCATCCGCGCCGGCGCTGACCACCTGGTGGTCGCCCGCCCGATCCTGGAAGCCGCCGATCCGCGCGCCGCCGCCAAGGCCATTCTCTCCGAAATCGAGGTCGCCTCGGCGATCTAGTCTCCCGCATCGGCCACCGGCCTGCTATATGCGCTCACCAACCGGGGGAAACTCGCCATGACCGATATGGGTCTCGTCATCGTCGGTGCCGCCGGCCGCATGGGCCGGACGCTGATCCGTCTCGTCACCGAGACCGAGGGCGTCACCGTCGCTGGCGCCATCGAACGCGAGGGTTCGCCCTTTGTCGGCCAGGATGCGGGCGTCGTCGCCGGCCTGCCGGCGCTCGGCATCGCCATCTCCGATGATCCGCTGCCGGTCTTCGCCCAGGCGCAGGGCGTGCTCGACTTCACCTCGCCCGCCGCGACGCTGGGCTTTGCCGAAATCGCCGCCCAGGCCCGCATCGTCCATGTCATCGGCACCACCGGCCTGTCGGCCGAGGACCATGCCGCCATCGACGCGGCCGCCCGCCATGCCGCCATCGTGCAGTCCGGCAATATGAGCCTCGGCGTCAACCTGCTCGCCCAGCTGGTGCGCCAGGCCGCGCGCGCGCTGGACGAGGATTTCGACATCGAGGTGCTCGAGATGCACCATCGCCACAAGGTCGATGCGCCGTCCGGCACCGCGCTGCTGCTCGGCCAGGCCGCGGCCGAGGGCCGCGAGATCGACCTCGCCGAGCACGCCGTCCGCGTGCGCGACGGCATCACCGGCCCGCGCCCGCGCGGCGCGATCGGTTTTGCCGCCTTGCGCGGCGGCAGCGTCATCGGCGACCATTCCGTGATGCTCGCCGGCGAGGGCGAGATGATCACGCTGTCGCATCACGCGTCGGATCGCGCCCTTTTCGCCCGTGGCGCCATCAAGGCGGCGCTGTGGGCCCATGGCCGCAAGCCCGGCCGCTATTCCATGGCCGACGTGCTCGGCTTCACCGACTGACCCCAAAAGGAGCCTTCCGTATGGATCGCCTTCTCGTGCTCGTGCGCCATGGCCAGAGTGACTGGAACCTGAAGAACCTCTTCACCGGCTGGCGCGACCCCGAACTGACGGAACAGGGCATCGCCGAGGCGACCGCCGCCGGCAAGCGCCTGAAGGCGCTCGACCTCTCCTTCGGCCTCGCCTTCACCTCCGAGCTCAGCCGCGCCCAGAACACGCTGAAGCTCATTCTCGGCGAGCTCGGCCAGCCCGACCTGCCGACGATCCGCGACCTCGCCCTGAACGAGCGGGACTATGGTGATCTCTCCGGCCTCAACAAGGACGACGCCCGGGCCAAATGGGGCGAGGAGCAGGTCAAGATCTGGCGCCGTTCCTATGACGTGCCGCCGCCCGGCGGCGAGTCGCTCAAGGACACCGGCGCGCGCGTCTGGCCCTATTACATCTTCAACATCCTGCCGCCGGTGATGCGCGGCGAAAAGGTGATCGTGGCCGCGCATGGCAATTCGCTGCGCGCCCTGATCATGGCGCTGGAAGGCCTGACGCCGGCCGAGATCCTCGAACGCGAGCTCGAGACCGGCGTGCCGATCGTCTACCGCCTGAACGCCGACACCACCGTTGCCGAAAAGAAGGTCCTCAAGGGCTGAACCGACGAGCCGGCGGCTGGAACGCATGCGCGAAAATCCGGCCGCCGACGGGGCCCTGGCGGACGTCGGCGCGCTTTGCCGCGAGTTCGACATCCCTTGCGCCCCGCCACGCGGCGGCGGCTCGATGTTCCCGAGTGCAATTTCACTCAACGCCTGTATCCGGAAGGATCTCCAGCTCGACCATCATCCTGAGGTGCCCGGCGCAGCCGGGCCTCGAAGGAGGGTTCAGTAGGCTCCTCTGGCGCTGCAGGCGCCCCAGCGCGAGGATCCGGGCCGTGCTAAAGTTCACTGGACCCTCCTTCGAGGCCTCGCTGCGCGAAGCACCTCAGGATGATGGTCGAGGCGGCGGCGGGTTCGTGGCGACCGTGCCTGACCTTCCGGCTGCATGAGCGACGGCAACACGCCGGAAGAAGCCGTCTCGAACGTCCACGATGCGATCCTCAGCGGGATCGAAGCGGCGGAAGACATGGGCCATGCGGTTCCCGCCCCGCCGTCTTCAGCTCGCCGACGGACAGGCCCATTCGGCCCGCACGCTCTCGTCCGTTTCCGCCGCCATCGCGGCCGAGCGGGACGCCTCGAACTCGACCGAGGCCAGGCGTGAAAATGCCCAGACGGCGGCGCCCCGGACGACCGGGGCCGGATCGTCTAGCAGCGTCCGAACTGAAGGCAGCAGGCCCGCCTCGCCGGAATTGCCGATCGCCACCAGGACATTGCGCACGAAACGGTCGCGCCCGATGCGCTTGACCGGCGAGCCGGAGAAGAATGCCCGGAAGGACGCGTCGTCCAGCGCGACGAGATCCGCGAGCCTCGGCCCCTCATATTCCGGCCGCGCCTTCAGCTTCATTTCCGAAGCGGCCTTGGCGAACTTGTTCCAGGGACAGGCGGCCAGGCAGTCGTCGCAACCATAGATGCGGTTGCCCATGGCGACGCGGAACTCGCGCGGGATCGGCCCGGCATTCTCGATCGTCAGATAGGAAATGCAGCGCCGCGCATCGATCCGGTAGGGCGAGGGAAACGCGTTTGTCGGGCAGGCGTCGAGGCAGGCGCGGCACTTGCCGCAGTGGTCCGTCTCGGGCGGATCGACGGGCAGCTCCAGCGCCGTGAAGATCGAGCCCAGGAAAAGCCAGGAGCCGAATTCGCGCGAGACGAGATTAGTGTGCTTGCCCTGCCAGCCGAGGCCGGCCGCCTCGCCGAGCGGCTTCTCCATCACCGGCGCCGTATCGACGAAGACCTTGACCTCCGCGCCCGTGCGCGAGGCGAGGCGGCCGGCGACCTGCTTCAGCTTGCCCTTGATGATGTCGTGATAGTCACGGTTTCGGGCGTAGACGGAGATGTTGCCGCGATCGCGCGCTTCGAGCAGGGCGCGCGGGTCGTCTTCCGGGCCATAATTGAGGCCGAGCATGATGACGGTGCGAACATCGGGCCAGAGAACCGTCGGATCGGCGCGGCGCGCCGCCGTCTCCTCCATCCAGGCCATGGAGCCATGGTGGCCATCACTCAGGAAGGCGTGCAGGCGTTCCGGCGCGAGCGGGATGGCGTCCGGCCCGGTGACGCGGACGACGCTGAAGCCCTCGGCCAGCGCATCGGCGATCAGCCGCGCCTTCTCGGCGGCGAGCTGCTTTGGCGTCAAGGGATCGGAGGTCAGAAGTCCAGGTCGACGTAATGCGGCGCCGGGGGCACGCCCCGCACCACGTCGTTCAGCAGCGGCCGGAACGACGGCCGCGACTTCACCCGCGCGTACCACGCCTTCGCCGCCTCGTCCGCCTCCCATGGCACCTCGCCGAGATAGTCGATGCAGGAGATTTCCGCCGCCGCCGCGAAATCGGCCAGCGTCAGTTCGCGTCCCGCCAGCCAGTTCCGCCGCGCCGCCAGATAGCCGATATACTGGATATGATAGCGGACATTGGCGCGGGCCGCACGGATCGCGGCCGGATCGGGCGAGGTATTGCCTTCGCCCTGCCGCATCTGCCGCTTGTAGACCTTCTCGGTGACGAGATAGTTCGTCACTTCGCCATGCAGCTTGCCGGAAAACCACTCGACCAGGCGGCGCACTTCGGCGCGGTCGGCGGCATGTTCCGGCATCAGCCGGACCTCGCCCATGCGGGCGCCCTTGGTCTCGACCAGATATTCGGTGATCACCGATCCGCCGGCCACGACCGTCTCGTTGTCATCGATGAAAACCGGCAGGATTCCAGCCGGGTTCAGAGCCAGAAGGGCCGCATTTCGGACCCAAGGCTTCTCTTCGACGAATTCGACGGCTTCGTCATATTCCGACAGGACCAGTCGGGCATAACGCGAAGCGGCGGAAAAGGGATGATGGTGCAGAAGGGACATCGTTACGCAGGTCGGGGGCTGACAAATCGAAGCGATTCTGCGGCGGTGAGTGCAGTTGCGAGAACGGCTCCAGCGCCCGCATATAGGCCGCGATTGTGGCGAGTATCAAGCCGATTCGCCGGTTTCGACCTTCAACGGCATTCGCAGGAGCGATGATGGATATCCCAGGTTTGCTGGATGCGCTTGTCCTCGGCTTGATCGAGGGCCTCACCGAATTCATCCCCGTCTCCTCGACAGGACACCTGCTGCTGGCGGGGCATTTCCTCGGCTTTGACAGTCCCGGGCGCGCCTTCGAGGTGCTGATCCAGCTCGGCGCCATCCTGGCGATCCTGACGGTCTATTTCGGCCGGCTGCTCAAGATCCTGCGCGACATTCCGTCCGACCCGCGCACCCGCCGCTTCGTGCTCGGCATCCTGCTCGCCTTCCTGCCCGCCGCCGTGATCGGCGCCGCCGCGCATGGCTTCATCAAGCAGGTGCTGTTCGAAAGCCCGATGCTGATCTGCATCATGCTGATCGTCGGCGGCTTCATCCTGCTGATCGTCGACCGGCTCGATCTGAGGCCCCGCTATCACGACGCGATGGATTTCTCGCTCGGCATGTATTTCGGCATCGGCGTCGCCCAGTGCCTGGCGATGATCCCCGGCGTCTCGCGCTCGGGTTCGTCAGTCGTCGCCGCCATGCTGTTCGGCAGCGACAAGCGCGCCGCGGCGGAATTCTCGTTCTTCCTCGCCATGCCGACCATGGCCGGCGCCTTCGCCTATGATCTCTACAAGACGCACGACCAGATCACGACGGCCGGCGCCTGGAACATCATCGTCGGCTTCATCGCCGCCTTCATCGCCGGCGTGTTCGTGGTGCGCCGGCTGCTCGATTTCGTCAGCCAGCGCGGTTTTGCGCCCTTCGCCTATTGGCGGATCATCATCGGCGCGATCGGCCTCGCCGCCGTGCTGACCTTCGGCTGATCGCCAACCGCAACAGAAAAGGCCCGCCTCCGTCGCCGGAAGCGGGCCTTTTTCATGTCAGAAATTGAGCGGTCGATCAGGCCGTGCGCTTGTGGTCGAACTGGCCATGCGGCTTGAAGCGCTGCAGGTAGGACGGCAGCACGGTGAGCAGATTGCTCGGATGAATGCCGATGCCGTCCAGCGTGCGGCCTTCCGCCTCGGCGGCGGGCGAAACGACATTGTCCTGCTTCAGCAGGCGAACCTGGTCGACGGTCAGGAGCGGCTTGGGCAGCCACTGCGCGACCGACGCGCCGTAATGCGCGAGCGTCCACGGCACCGGGACCAGCAGCGGCGAACGCTCGATCTCGGTCAGCAACAGCTCCAGGCACTGGCGGAAGGTCTTCACCTCCGGCCCGCCGAGTTCATAGACGGTGCCGCCCGCGAGCTGGCCCTCGACGGCGCGCGCGATCGCCTCCGCGACATCGCCGACGAAAACCGGCTGCAGCCTGGTGGCGCCGCCGCCGATCAGCGGCAGGAAGGGCGAGATGCGGGCCATGTCGCCGAAGCGGTTGAAGAACTGGTCTTCCGGCCCGAACACGATCGAAGGACGCAGGATGACGGCTTCCGGCACGGTCTCGAGCACCGCCGCCTCGCCCAGCGCCTTGGTGCGGGCATAGAGCGATTCCGAATTCGCATCGGCGCCGAGCGCCGACTGGTGCACCAGCGTCTGGATGCCGGCGGCACGGGCCGCCTCGGCCACGGCGCGGGCACCGAAATTATGCAGGACGGAGAAGTTCTGGCGGCCGCTCTCGTTCAGCACGCCGACCAGGTTGACGACGGCATCGGCACCCTCGACGGCGCGGTCGACCGACCAGCGATAGCGCAGATTGGCCTGCACCGGCATGATCTGGCCGACGGAGCCGAGCGGCTGCAGATGGCCGGCGAGATCCGGGCGACGCACCGCGACACGGATGCGCCAGCCGCGCTTCGCCAGCGCGCGCACCACATGACGGCCGATGAAGCCAGAGCCGCCGAAAACCGTGACCAGTTTGTCGGTACCCGTCGCCATGTTCTCGTCTCCATCTATCTTTGAAGCGTTCTCATATCGGCTCGCCGCGGCGCTGTACAGACGCCAGACGGTCGCGCTCAGCCGATCAGCCGGCCAACCAGCTTCGCCGTGTAATCGACCATCGGCACGATGCGCGCATAGTTGAGCCGGGTCGGCCCGATCACCCCCAGCACGCCGACCACGCGGCTCTCGGAATCGCGGTAAGGTGATACCACCAGCGACGAGCCGGACAGTGAGAACAGCTTGTTTTCCGAACCGATGAAGATGCGGACGCCGTCGCCGGCCTCGGCGCTGCCCAAGAGATGCACCAGCTCGCGCTGCGTCTCGATATCGTCGAACAGCAGGCGGATGCGCTCGAGATCCTCGGCGGCGCGCACATCCTCGAGCAGATTGGCCTGGCCGCGGACGATCAGCGTATCCGGCCGAACGCCGGTCGCCTCGACCCAGCTCGCGAGGCCCGCATCGATCAGGCGCGCGGTCAGCTGGTCGAGCTCGGCGCGGACCTGCTGCTGCCGCTGGTTCAGTTCGGCGCGCGCCTCGGCCAGGCTGCGGCCGCGCAGATGCGTGTTGAGATAGTTCGCCGCCTCGACCAGGCTTGAGGGCGTCGTGCCGGGGTCGAGGTCGATCAGCCGGTTCTCGACCGAGCCATCCTCGCCGACCAGCACGACCAGCGCCTTGGTCGGCTCCAGGCGGACGAATTCGATATGCTTCAGCCGCTGGTCGCTCTTGGAGGCCAGCACGACGCCGGCGCCGCGCGACAGGCCCGACAGCATGCGCCCGGCCTCGCTCAGGACGCCATCGACCGTGCGGCTGGCGCCGCCGCCGGCGACCCGGCTTTCAATGTCGCGACGCTCGTCCGAGGTCAGGTCGCCGACCTCCAGCATCGCGTCGACGAACAGGCGCAGCCCGCTTTCCGTCGGCAGCCGTCCGGCCGAGGTATGCGGCGCATAGATCAGGCCCAGACCTTCCAGATCGGCCATGACGTTGCGGACGGAGGCTGGCGACAGCGCCATCGGCAGGATGCGGGCAAGATTGCGCGAGCCGAGCGGCTCTCCCGTCTCCAGATAGCTGTCGACGATGCGCTTGAAGATTTCGCGCGAGCGCTGATCGAGCGCGGAAAGCGCCGACGATGCCGTCTCGGTGGCCGTGCGGTCGGCGGGCAAGACGCGGGATCCTCTCTTCGAAAGCTTCGATCTCTTTGATTAAGTGTCGATTTCGACGCCCGGTTCAAGCAGGGCTTTACGTTTTGAGCCACCGACCTGTACAAGCGGACCAACGAAACAGCCAGGAATATCCCATGCGACCTTCGAAACGCGCCGCGGACGCCCTGCGTGCGGTAACGCTTGAACGCGGCGTTGCCAAGCACGCGGAGGGCTCTTGCCTGGTCAAGTTCGGCGACACGCACGTGCTTTGCACCGCCAGCCTCGAGGACAAGCCGCCATCCTGGCTGCGCGGTTCCGGCAAGGGCTGGGTCACCGCCGAATACGGCATGCTGCCGCGCTCGACGGGCGATCGCATGCGCCGCGAGGCCGCGACCGGCAAGCAGTCCGGCCGGACGCAGGAAATCCAGCGCCTGATCGGCCGCTCGCTGCGCGCCGTGGTCGATCTCGTCCATCTCGGCGAAAAGCAGATCACCATCGATTGCGACGTGCTGCAGGCCGATGGCGGCACCCGCACGGCCTCGGTCACCGGCGCCTGGGTGGCGCTCTATGATTGCGTCGCCTGGATGAAGTCGCGCGACATGGTCGGCCCGAAGGTGATCCGCGACCACGTCGCCGCCGTCTCGGTCGGCATGTATCGCGGCACCCCGGTGCTCGACCTCGATTACGCCGAGGATTCGGAAGCCGAGACGGATGCGAACTTCGTCATGACCGGCACCGGCGGCATCGTCGAGATCCAGGGCACCGCCGAGGGCAAGCCCTTCAACGAAGCCGAACTGACCGCGATGCTGACGCTTGCCAAGAACGGCATCGTCGACCTGGTCGAACTGCAGAAGCTGGCCATTTCCGGATGAACGCCATTTCCCACCGCCTAACCTCCGGCGACACGCTCGTGCTCGCCTCGCATAATGGCGGCAAGCTGCGCGAATTCGCCGGCCTGATGGCGCCGTTCGGGCTCAAGGTCGTCTCGGCCGGCGAACTCGGCCTGCCCGTGCCGGACGAGACCGGCACGACGTTCGAGGAAAACGCCGCGATCAAGGCGCATGCCGCCGCCAAGGCGTCGGGCTTCCCGGCGCTTTCGGACGATTCCGGCGTCTGCGTCGATGCGATTGGCGGCGAGCCCGGCGTCTACTCGGCCGATTGGGCCGCCCCCGACGGCGATTTCGCCCGCGCCATGCGCAATGTCGAGGAGAAGCTGCAGCAGGCCGGCGCCAACACGCCGGAGAGCCGCACCGGCCGCTTCGTCGCCGTGCTCTGCCTCGCCTTCCCCGATGGCACAACGCGCTATTACCGCGGCGAGATCGAAGGCACGCTGGTCTGGCCGCCGCGCGGCGAACTCGGCTTCGGCTACGATCCCGCCTTCCTGCCGGAAGGCCATGAGCGCACCTTCGGCGAGATGGCGGCGGAAGAGAAGCACGGCTGGTCGGCCGGCCGCACCGATGCGCTGTCGCACCGGGCGCGCGCCTTCGCGAAGTTCGCCGAAGCCGAGCTCGGGGCCTGACATCCATGGCCCCCCCGATCGAACCCGGATTTGGCGTCTATGTGCATTGGCCGTTCTGCGCGGCCAAGTGCCCCTATTGCGACTTCAACTCGCATGTCCGCCACCAGGGGGTCGATCAGGAGCGGTTCGCCAAGGCGTTCGTCACCGAGATCAAGACCATGGCGGCCAAGTCGCCGGGCAAGACGGTCGATTCCATCTTCCTCGGCGGCGGCACGCCGTCGCTGATGGACCCGAAGACGGTCGGCACCATTCTCGAGGCCATCGGCGCGGCATGGAACGTCGCGCCGGATGCCGAGATCTCGATGGAGGCCAACCCCTCCAGCGTCGAGGCAGAACGCTTCCGCGGCTATCGCGCCGCCGGCGTCAACCGCGTCTCGCTCGGCGTGCAAGCGCTGAACGACACGGACTTGAGGGCGCTCGGTCGGGTGCACAATGTCGAGGAGGCGATGCGCGCCATCGACATCGCCCGCGCCACGTTTCCACGCCTGTCCTTCGACCTGATCTACGCGCGTCCGGGGCAGACGCCGGACATGTGGCGGGCTGAATTGATGCAGGCGCTGGAGCGCGCTTCCGACCACATGTCGCTCTACCAGCTCACCATCGAGCCCGGCACGATGTTCGAGAAGCTCTACCAGGCCGGCAAGCTCGCCATTCCCGATGAGGACACGGCCGCCACCCTGTTCGAGATCACACAGGAGGTCTGCGACAAGCATGGCCGCCCGGCCTATGAGATCTCCAACCACGCGGTTCCCGGCGGCGAATGCCGGCACAATCTCGTCTATTGGCGCTATGGCGAATATGCCGGCATCGGTCCGGGCGCGCATGGCCGTCTCGTCATCGACGGCCAGCGCCACGCCACCGCGACGACGCTGCTGCCGGAAACCTGGCTCGGCCGGGTCGAATCCTGGGGCGACGGCATCGAAACCGACGACATCCTGACCCCAGAGGAATCCGGCGACGAGATGCTGCTGATGGGGCTTCGCCTGACCGAGGGCATCGACCTGCGCCGCTACAAGGCGATCGCCGGCCGCACGCTCGACCCACGCCGACTGGCCGATCTGATCGAGCATGGCATGGTCGAGCAGATCGACGAAAACCGCATCCGTGCCACCCGCTCCGGCTCGTTCGTGCTGGACGCCGTGGTCGCCGACCTGGCGGCCTGAGCTGCTGCGTTCACCTCTCCCACAGGGAGAGGTCGGACCGAAGGTCCGGGTGAGGGGTTGCGATCTCACCTGTAAGGCCTGATCCCCTCACCCGCCGGCCTGCAGCCGTCGACCTCTCCCCATGGGAGAGGTGAAGAGGGAGCACCCGCCCAAAGCCCTCGCCCGCTTGCGGGAGAGGGTGGGTGAGGGTCTTGCTTCCTTAGCATCCCTCCAAGCCACCACCCGCCGAGCGAATGGCTCCCTTCGCATTCTCCTCGACCATCATCCTGAGGTGCCCGGCAAAGCCGGGCCTCGAAGGAGGGTCCAGGAGACGCCGACCCGATCTCGCAAGCCTGCAAGATGGAGCCCCGCTGGACCCTCCTTCGAGGCTTCGCTGACGCGAAGCGCCTCAGGATGATGGTGGAGCGGGTGGATACGCCCCGAAAGCGCGGGGGAGACGGTCTGGAGCAAGCGACCTTTCGCCGTTCGATCGCCGGCCTTGCCGGATGGTTCCCTGCACCCTCACCCCGCCGGCCTGCGGCCGTGGACCACTCCCCATGGGAGAAGCAAAGCAAGCCCCTGACCCCGGCCCTCTCCCGCGCGCGGGAGAGGGGGCGCCCGCGTCTAGCCAGTCAGCCTGCGCCCGGGAACTCTGCATGCCTGAAGGCCGCCGGCCGAAAGGCCCTCGCCCGCTTGCGCGAGAGGGTGGGGTGAGGGTCTTGCTTGCTTTAACCGGCCTCAAATCATCGCCCGCTGAGCAAGCTGCTCCCCTCGCATTCTCCTCGACCATCATCCTGAGGTGCCCGGCGAAGCCGGGCCTCGAAGGAGGGTCCAGGAAACGCCGGTCCGATCTCCCCGGCCTGCAAGATGGAGCCCCGCTGGACCCTCCTTCGAGGCTTCGCTGACGCGAAGCGCCTCAGGATGATGCGGAGCGGGTGGATAGGCTTGAAGGATCCGAAGCTCGGGAGCCGTGCTGCCCGCGCCGGCTCGTCCGTTCTTGACGCGAGATGGGAGAGGCGAAGGAAGCCCCTCACCCCAGCCCTCTCCCGCGCGCGGTAGAGGGGGCGCCCGCGTCTAACCAGTCAGCCTGCGCCCGGGAACTCTGCATGCCTGAAGGCCGCCGGCCGAAAAGCCCTCGCCCGCTTGCGGGAGAGGGTGCGGTGAGGGTTTTGCTTCCTTAGCATCCCTCCAAGCCACCACCCGCCGAGCGAATGGCTCCCCTAGCATTCTCCTCGACCATCATCCTGAGGTGCCCGGCGAAGCCGGGCCTCGAAGGAGGGTCCAGGAAGCGTCGGTCCGATCTCCCAGGCCTGCAAATGAAACCCGCTGGACCCTCCTTCGAGGCTTCGCTGACACGAAGCGCCTCAGGATGATGGCGGAGCGGGTGGATAGGCTTGAAGGATCCGAAGCTCGGGAGCCGTGCTAGCGAACCCTCACCAGGCGGTTTTCGAACATTGGCCATCCACGATCACGGCCGCCGCCCCCCTACGTCCCCGTGCGGGCAAAGGTCTGCGGGGCGCGGTCGATCATCACCGGCGTGCCGCCGCCGAGCTCGTAGACGGCCAGCTGGCGCTGGTTGGTGCCGTCGGGCAGGAAACGGAAGGCGCCGTCGACGCCGATGAAGCCGTTCGGGTTCGCCAGCGTGTCGGCCGTGAAGCGCTTGTCGCCATAGCGGGCGGCAAGCCCGGCGGCGAGGCTGGTCGCGTCATAGCCGAGCGAGGCGGTGCGCAGCGGCGGCGCACCGAACACGCCCTGGTAGCGCACCGCGAAGGCGGCGTAGCCGGCGCGGTCGGGCGCCGGATACCAGCCGCCGCGAAGCGTCGGCTCGGCGGCGATGCGCGGATCATCCCACTGGCCCGAGCCCAGGAACTTG
Source organism: Kaistia sp. UC242_56 (assembly GCF_044452255.1). Lineage (NCBI taxonomy): Bacteria > Pseudomonadati > Pseudomonadota > Alphaproteobacteria > Hyphomicrobiales > Kaistiaceae > Kaistia > Kaistia sp. UC242_56. The sequence continues at coordinate 112,503 of NZ_JBIOAN010000002.1, read as the reverse complement.
ACCTGCCCGGGCCGGATGCCGCGGGCGGAGAAGATCTGCGCCAGGAAGGGCGCGGCGTCGCCGGCGTCCGGCATGAAGACGGCGTCGACCTGGCCGCTCTGGATCACCGCCGCGATCGCTTCCGCCTTCTGCTGCATGGCGACCCGGTCGAGGCCATAGCGCTCGATCGTGATGATGCGCGCGCCATTGGCGGTGGCGGCGCGCTGGACGGCCGCCTCCATCACCGTGCCATAGCCGTTGTCCGGCAGCAGCGCCGCGATGGAGCGTTTTCCCTGCGAGGCGGCATAGCTGATGATCCGGTCGGCATCCGACTGCGGCAGGAAGCTCAACAGATAGACGTTGCGGGCGGCGATGCTGGTATCGGTCGAGAAGGCGACGATCGGCACGCCGGCCGGCCTTGCGACGGAGGCGGCCGCCGCGACGGACTGGGCGAAGAGCGGCCCGATGATCAGTTCGGCACCCTGCGAGATCGCCTCGGTCGCCGCCTCGCGCGCGCCTTCCGGGGTGCCGCGATCGTCCTTGACCAGGATCTGCAGATTGGCGCCGCCCTGGAATTCGCGCAGCGCCAGATCGGCGGCATTCTTCAGATTGGCGGCGATGACGCCGGCATTGCCGGTAGCCGAGGCCGGCACCAGCAGCGCGACGCGCACCGTGCCCTTGCCGAGCGTCTCGCCATGGGCGGGCTGGGCTCCGGTCACCGCCGGCGCCACGCTGGCGCCCACGCCGGGCCCTCCCACGGTCGAGGCGCAGGCGGCGAGCAGGCCGAGCGCGGCGACGCAGGAAGCGAACGCCCCCACCTTGCCCGCATCCAGCCGTTCGGAACGGAACCAACCCACACGCCTTCTCCTGTTCAATCGCAAGATGTAACTGTACTGGAAAGCCCATGGTTGTTCAGCGGCAAAGAGCGGCGGTTTCGGTGAATTCAGGTCTGGTGTCACATCTCCACAACGTCGGCGCGGGCGCGTCATGAGCGCTCCCGCGAGACCGGTCCATCCGGAAAGCGCCGGCGGCGAGAGCCAGGCTGGCTATCAGATCGACGGCCAGCGCCTGCGGGCGCCGGCGATCGAGCCCGGCCTCTATATCGTCTCGACGCCGATCGGCAACCTGCGCGACATCACCATCCGCGCGCTGGCGACGCTCGCCGCCGCCGATGTGATCGCCTGCGAGGATACGCGCGTCACCCGCGTGCTGACCCGCCATTACGGCATCGAGACCGAGCTGTTCGCCTATCACGAGCACAATGCCGACCGGCAGCGGCCGAAACTGCTGGCGGCCCTCGCGGCCGGCAAGACGATCGCGCTGGTCAGCGACGCCGGCACGCCGCTGGTTTCCGATCCGGGCTTTCGGCTGGTCGGCGACGTGCTGGGCGCCGGGCACCGGGTCATCCCGATCCCCGGCGCCTCGGCGCTGCTCACCGCCCTGGTCGCGGCGGCGCTGCCGACCGACACCTTCCTGTTCGCCGGCTTCCTGCCCAACCGCACCGTCGGCCGCAAGAAGCGGCTCGCGGCGCTGGCCGAGGTGCCGGGAACGCTGATCTTCTATGAATCGCCGCACCGGACAGCGGATTCACTCACCGACATGGCGGAAACGCTGGGCGCCGACCGCCCGGCCGTCGTGGCGCGCGAACTGACCAAGACCTTTGAAACCGTCCGGCGCGGAACGCTGGGATCGCTGGCGGAGGCGTTTGGCAACGAGCCATCGCCCAAGGGCGAGATCGTCATCCTGATCGGCCCGCCGGTCGCCAGCGAGCCCGAAGCCGAGGAAGTCGACTCGCTGCTCGCTCGGCTCCTGGAAAACCATCCGTTGAAGGAAGCGGCGGCGTTGGCCGCCACCGCCACCGGCATGCCGAAGCGCGACCTCTACCAGCGCGCGCTGGAACTGAAAGCGGAAGCGGCCGGCGACGAGGAAGACGAGGACGACGGCGAACCGGACTCCGACGACGATGGCGCGGCCTGACCGCCGCGCCTCCGAACGCCATGGCCGTTTCGCCGAAACGGTCGCAGCCCTTTACCTCAACCTGAAGGGCTATCGCACCGTCGCCCGGCGCTTCCGCAGCCCGCTCGGGGAGATCGACCTCGTCATGCAGCGCGGGCGGACGCTGGTCTTCGTCGAGGTCAAGGCGCGCCGGACTCAGGACGCCGCGATCCTGGCGATCCCGCCCGCGGCGCGCGACCGGCTCATCCGGGCGGCGGAAAGTTTCGTCGCCCGCCACCCGCAGGCGGCCCAGCTGACGCTCCGTTTCGACATCGTCGCCGTGCTGCCGCGCCGGCTGCCGCGCCACATCGTCGATGCTTTTGCGCGGGATCGCTGACAGCGGCATTGCCATTCGGCCCCGCCACACGACATAAGAGGCCTATTCCGCATTGGGGGCCTATATGTCGCTTTCCGTCGCCGTCCAGATGGACCACATCGCCAAGATCAATATCCGTGGCGATTCCACCTTCGCCCTGATGCTGGAAGGCCAGCGACGCGGCCACAAGCTCTATCACTACACGCCCGACCGGCTGTCGCTGAACGACGGTCGGGTCGAGGCGGCGATCGAGGCGGTGACCGTCCGCGACGTGCCGGGCGACCATTTCTCGCTCGGCGAGGCGGAGCGCACCGACCTCTCGACCCTGGACGTGGTGTTCCTGCGCCAGGATCCGCCCTTCGACATGGGCTACATCACGACGACGCACCTGCTCGAGCGCATCCATCCGAAGACGCTGGTGGTCAACGACCCCGCCGAAGTGCGCAACGCGCCGGAAAAGATCTTCGTCACCGAATATCCCAAGCTGATGCCGCCGACGCTGATCTCGCGCGATCCCGAAGAGATCCGCCGCTTCCGCCAGGAGCATGGCGACATCATCATCAAGCCGCTGTTCGGCAATGGCGGCGCCGGCGTGTTCCGCCTGTCGGAGGGCGACCAGAACCTCGCCTCGCTGCTGGAAATCTTCGCCGCCGCCTATCGCGGCGAACCCTATGTCGTGCAGCGCTACCTGCCGGCGGTGCGGGCCGGCGACAAGCGCATCATCCTGGTCGACGGCGTCGCGGTCGGCGCGATCAACCGCGTGCCGGCGGATGGCGAGTCGCGCTCCAACATGCACGTCGGCGGCCGCCCCGAGCCGATCGAGCTGACCCGGCGCGACCGCGAGATCTGCGAGGCGATCGGGCCCGACCTGAAGAAGCGCGGCTTCGTCTTCGTCGGCATCGACGTCATCGGCGACTACCTGACCGAGATCAACGTCACCTCGCCGACCGGCATCCGCGAGGTAAAGCGGTTCGGCGGCGCCGACATCGCCGCGCTGGTCTGGGACGCGGTCGAGTCCAAGCGCTAGGGTTAACAGGGCGCTAACAGGATCGCCCGGCACCACGGATGTTCACGACCTGTTCTTGACTCTCCCGGAGATTGACGTAACGTCATCGTCAAAGGGGGAGCGGGCATGGTCGCGCATGTCACGACGGTGGCTTTTCAGGGCATCGAGGCGGTTCCGGTCGACGTCCAGGTGCAGATCGCGCCCGGCTTCCCCGGCATCATCATCGTCGGCCTGCCGGACAAGGCTGTGGCGGAGAGCCGGGAGCGGGTGCGCGCCGCGCTGCATGCCTCCGGCCTCGCCCTGCCGCCAAAGCGGATCATCATCAACCTGGCGCCGGCCGATCTGCCCAAGGAAGGCAGCCATTACGACCTCCCGATCGCGCTCGGCCTGATGGCCGGGCTCGGCGCGCTTCCCGGCGACCAGCTGACGGATTTCGTCGTGCTCGGCGAACTGGCGCTGGACGGCACCATCGCCACGGTGGCGGGCGTCTTGCCGGCGGCGATCGGCGCCAATGCCATGGGACGCGGGCTGATCTGCCCGGCCGCCTGCGGGCCGGAGGCAGCCTGGGCCGGCGGCGACATGGAAATCCTGGCGCCCCGCAGCCTGATCGCCATCGCCAACCACTTCAAGGGCACGCAGGTGCTGACCCGGCCGACGCCGGCGCTGCAGCGCGACGGCGCCCCCCTCCCCGATCTTGCCGATGTGCGCGGCCAGGAGAGCGCCCGCCGCGCGCTGGAAATCGCCGCCGCCGGCGGCCACAACCTGCTGATGGCCGGGCCGCCCGGCGCCGGCAAGTCGATGCTGGCGAGCCGCCTGCCCTCGATCCTGCCGCCGCTCTCGCCCAAGGAGCTGCTGGAAGTCTCGATGATCGCCTCGATCGGCGGCGAACTCTCGGGCGGCAAGCTGACCGATCGCCGGCCGTTTCGCGCGCCGCATCACTCCGCCTCGATGGCCGCCATGGTCGGCGGCGGCCTGCGCGCCCGGCCGGGCGAGGCGTCGCTTGCCCATCACGGCATTCTCTTTCTGGACGAACTGCCGGAATTCACGCCCCAGGTGCTCGATTCGCTGCGCCAACCGCTCGAAGCCGGCGAGGTGCTGATCGCCCGCGCCAACCACCGCATCCGTTATCCCTCGCGTTTCCAGCTGATCGCCGCCATGAATCCGTGCCGATGCGGCATGGCGGGCGAACCGGGCATGAGCTGCAAGCGCGGCCCGCGCTGCGCCGCCGACTATCAGGCACGGCTTTCCGGGCCTTTCCTCGACCGAATCGACATGCGCATTGAGGTGCCGGCGGTGACCGCCAGCGATCTGATCGGCACGGCCCCCTCCGAAAGCAGCGCCACCGTGGCCGAGCGGGTCGCGGCGGCGCGCGCGCTGCAGGCGGAACGGTTCGAGGCGCTCGGCGTCGACGACATCCGCACCAACGCCCAGTGCGCCAGTTCGCTGATCGAGACGATCGCCGCGCCCGACGAGGCCGGTATCAAGCTGCTCGGCGACGCAGCCGCCGCGCTCAAACTGTCCGCGCGCGGCTACCATCGCGTGCTTAAGGTGGCGCGCACCATCGCCGATCTCGACGGCGCCGAGACCGTCGGCCGCCTGCACCTCGCCGAGGCGCTGCGCTACCGCGTCGCCGGCGATCGTATCCTGGCGGCGGCCTGAACGGCTCGTCGGGGGAACGGATGGCTGGGGAGAAGGATAGATCGGGACCAGCCGCCATCTTCGGCGGGGCGCCAGGACGGACGCGCATCGGCAGTCGGCTGGCTCGTGAGGATCGACGGATCGACCCGCCCCCCTCCTCCAAACAGTCCCATGATCCTAGGCGGAGCCATGCGCCCGGCCGACCCGAACCGTCTGGGATGTGTCGACCGTCCGGGATGAAAGGCCTCAGGACGCGCTTTGCCGGCGAAGCGGCAACGGCGCAGGACGATCCGCGGAAGAGCTTCGTCACCAAACTGTCGGAGAGATGTGATTTCCTCGCCCCGTAGCTCGCGATCTCGGCATGAGAGGGTCGGGCGGAGCAGGAGAACGGTGTGATGGTGAAGCGCGTGAACGCAGCGTCGCAGCAGGTCCAGCGTGTATCGGCGGCGATCATTGCTTTGCCGGCACTATCGCAGCGCGTATTCGGCGGTATAAGACTTCCGATGCCGAAAGCCCTTCGCCCTGCCCTGCCCCTACCTGAGTCGCTCGGACGAATCGGAGCGCTGGAAGTCCGGCTCGCCGTCACCCCGCGCGAGGTGAAAAAGGCGCAGAAGCTGCGCTACAAGGTCTTCTACGAGGAAATGTCGGCCATTCCCGACGTGCAGGCGCAGCTGTCGCGCCGCGATCGCGACGGCTTCGACCGCATCTGCGACCACCTCCTCGTCATCGACCATGATACGCGCACAGCCGCCGGCGAAGCCGCCATTGTCGGCACCTACCGGCTGTTGCGCCAGGAAGTGGCAAGCCGGCATACCGGATTCTATTCGGCCAACGAATTCGACCTCGGCCCGCTGCTGGAGCGCCACGCCGCACTGAATTTCCTGGAACTCGGCCGCTCCTGCGTGCTCAAGCCCTATCGCACCAAGCGCACGGTCGAACTGCTCTGGCACGGCATCTGGAGCTATGTCCGCAGCCATGGCATCGATGTGATGGTCGGCTGCGCGTCGCTTGAAGGCACCAATCCCGACGCCCTGGCGCTGCCCCTCTCCTTCCTGCACCACAATGCCAGCGCGCCGGCCGAATGGTCGGTGAGCGCGCTGCCGCATCGTCGCGTCGCCATGGACCGGCTGCCGGAAGGGGCGATTGACATGAAAGCGGCGCTGAAGACGCTGCCGCCGCTGATCAAGGGCTATCTGCGCCTTGGCGCCTATATTGGCGACGGCGCCGTGGTCGATCGGCAATTCGGCACGACGGACGTGCTGATCGTGCTGCCCGTGGCCTCGATCAACGAGCGCTATGTCAACCACTACGGCGTCGACGCGACCCGCTACGCGGCCTAGCGCGTCTTCGGGCGAAGTGGGTACCGGTTCGCGTGAAGAAAACGCGATCCCAAGGAGTTAGAGCCTTTCTCCGTTTCAGAGAAACGGTGAAAGGCTCTAGCGCGGCGGGAAGGCCCGACCGGCGCGCGAGCGGTAGGTCGGCAAGGTCCAGCCGAAGATCAGGGCGCCGGCGCGTACGATGAAGGCGCAGATCGCGCCGAGGAAGGCCGCCGGCCAGAACGGCAGGCCGAAATGGCTCGCCAGCACGAACAGGGCGGCGCCGACCACCGTCGCCGTGACGTAGATTTCCCTGCGCAGCAGCACGGATGGCTCGCCGGTGACGATATCGCGGATGATGCCGCCGAAGGTGGCGGTGACGACGCCCATCACCACCGCGCCGAACGGGCTGGCGCCTGCATTCAGCGCCCGGGCCGCGCCCATGACGCAATAGCCGGCTATGCCGATCGCGTCGGCCCAGAGCAGCAGCCGGTAGCGGTACTCGACGAAGGGCGCCAGGAAGAAGACGATGACGCCGGTCAGGGCACAGAGCACGACCGGCGCGGGCTGGGTGATCCAGAAAACCGGGGTCGCACCCAGGATCACGTCGCGGATCGTGCCACCGCCGACGCCCGTCATGGCGGCGAGGAAGACGAAGCCGACGAGATCGAGCTGCCGCCTGGAGGCGGCGAGCGCCCCCGTGACGGCGAAGACGAAAACCCCGATGAGGTCGAGGCTGTAGAGCAGGGCAGCGTCCACAGCCTCCCCCGCCTTAGGTCGAACGCGGCGTCGAATCGTCCGCTTCGGTCTTCACTTCCTTCGGCTTCGGCGCGCCCTTGGCGACGCCGACCATGGCCGGACGCAGCACGCGATCACCGATCACGTAGCCGGACTGCATGACCTGCATGACGGTGCCGGCCGGCTGCTCCGTGGTCGGGATCTCGAACACCGCCTGGTGCATGTGCGGATCGAACTTCTGGCCGAGCGGATCGAGCTTGCGGACGCCGTGCTTCTCCAGCGAATTGACCAGATCGCGCTCGGTCATCTCGACGCCGTCGATGAGCAAGTTCAGCGCCTCGCTGCTGCTGCGGGCTTCGTCCGGCACGGCCTCGATCGCGCGGGCGAGATTGTCGCCGGCGGTCAGCATGTCGCGGGCGAAAGCGGCGATCGCATATTGGCGGGCATCGGCGACTTCGCGCTCGGTGCGGCGGCGAAGGTTTTCCATCTCGGCAATGGTTCGCAGCACGCGATCCTTCAACTCGGCCGATTCGGCTTCGAGCGCCGCAATACGAGCCGCCGCGACGTCGCCGTCCACGGCCGCGGCTGCCGCTTCAGCGGCTGCTTCGGTGGGGGATACGGGCTGGGTATCGTCAGACATGGCGAACTCTCTTTTGATCAGAACCAAAGGTAGGCCCGATATCATGAGTTTAGGGCAGAAAATCAAGCGCTGCGCCAGCCTGCCATCGGTCACGACGCCCGCAGAACGACACTAAAGCGCTCCTAGAGGACAATCACGCCGTGATGCAGCGCCTCTGCCTCGGGTTCGACATGGATCAGCACTTCCGATCCCTGGATCGCCTGGTTGAGCGCCGCCTCGATGCGGTCGCAGATGACATGGCCGGCGGCAACCGTCATCGAACCCGGAACCACGAGGTGGAATTCGATGAAGATGACGCGGCCGGCATTGCGGGTCCGGAGGTCATGCACCTCGATGGCGCCCGTCGCCTCGGTCGAGATGATGCCGCGGATTTCGCTTTCCACCTCGCTGGAGACGGCATGATCCATGAGGCCGCCGACCGAATCGCGGATGACGCGCCAGCCCGACCAGAGGATGTTGATGGCGACGATCACCGCCAGCAGCGGATCGAGCACGATCCAGCCCGTCAACGCCACCAGCACGAGGCCGCAGAACACGCCGATCGAACTGATGACGTCGCTGGTCAGATGCCAGGCTTCGGCGATGAAGGCGGGGGAGCGACGGCGGCGGCCGAAGCGGAACAGATACATCGCCCAGGCGCCGTTGATGGCGGTCGCGATCAGGTTGATCGTCAGGCCAAGGCCGGGATTTTCCAGCGCGTGCTGTGCCTCATAGCTGATCCAGGCCTCGCGTAGGATCAGAAGGGCGGCGACGACGATCAGGACGCCTTCCAGCACGGCGGAGAAATATTCGGCCTTGTGATGGCCGAACTGGTGATCGCTGTCTGCCGGCTTGTGGCTGACGCGGATGGCCCAGAACGCCGCCACGGCGGTCGCCAGATTGACGATGCTCTCCAGCGCGTCGGAATAGAGCGCCACGCTGCCCGTCTGCAGATAGGCGGCATATTTCAGCGCCATCACGACCAGCGCGATGACGATCGAGCTGAGCGCGACAAGCGTTATCCTGTCGTTCCATTTCGGCATGATCGTCCTCGGCATATCGGCGGTTTCGGCGCATTAGCACCGCCTCGAGGACGCTTCAACGGCTATCTTCGCAACTGCGAACGAGTGGCAATCGAACCTGCCGAAAACCCAGCAAACGCCTCAAAGACGGCGTAGCGCGACCTGCTCGATCAAATGACTTTCCCCTTTGCTGAGGATAAGATCAGCGCGCGGCCGGGTCGGGCGGATGTTCTCGTCGAGATTGACCCGGTTGATGCGCGACCACAGCCGCTCGGCGATCGCCAGCGCCTCGTCGTCCGGCACCATCGCATAGCGATGGAAGTAGGAATTGGGGTCGCGGAAGGCGGTCTCGCGCAGGCGCTGGAACCGCTCGACATACCAGCGCCGGATATCCGCCTCGTCGGCATCGATATAGATCGAGAAATCGAAGAAATCGGAGACGAAGGGCACCGCCGTGCCGTCGCGCGGCAGGCGCGGCGCCTGCAGGACGTTGATGCCCTCGACGATCAGGATGTCGGGGCGGTCGATGGTGATCCGCTCGCTCGGCACGATGTCGTAGACGAGATGCGAATAGACCGGCGCGGAGACGCTGCCGAGGCCCGCCTTGATGTCGGACAGGAAGGCGAGCAGCGCCGGCAGGTCGTAGCTCTCGGGGAAGCCCTTGCGCTCCATCAGCCCTTCGCGCTCGAGCACGGCGTTGGGATAGAGGAAGCCATCCGTGGTGATCAGGTCGACCTTCGGCGTGTTGGTCCAGCGGGCGAGCAGCGCCTTCAGCACGCGCGCCGTGGTCGACTTGCCGACGGCGACCGAGCCGCCAATGCCGATGATGAAGGGCGTCTTGCCTTCATTGGCGCCGAGAAAGGTGCGGGTCGCGTTGTAGAGGCCCTGGGTGGCGGCGACATAGAGGCTGAGCAGGCGCGACAGCGGCAGGTAGATCGTCACGACCTCGTCGATCGAGATCGGGTCGTTCAGGCTGCGCAGGCGGGAAAGGTCGTCCTCGGTCAAGGTCAGCGGCATGTCGGCCCGGAGGCTTGCCCATTCCTTGCGGCCGAAGATGCGATGCGGGGCGTGCTCGATCCGCGCGGACTTGTCCATGGTCATTCTCCCGGGCCGCGGATCACTCCGCCGGCCGCGACGCCTTTTCCTGCAGCCCGGTCTGCCGGGTGCGGCCTTCGAGCTCCGCCATGACCGCGTCGAGCGGCACGGCGGAGGCTTCCAGCATGACCAGCAGATGATAGAGCACGTCGGCCGCCTCCGCCGTCAGTTCGGCCGGGTTGCGCTCGGTCGCGGCGATGACGGCCTCGACCGCCTCCTCGCCGAACTTCTTGGCACAGCGCGACGGCCCCTTGGCCACCAGCTTGGCCGTGTAGGAGCCGGGATCGCCGGAATGGGCGCGATCGCGGACGATGGCGGCGAGATCGGAAAGCGTGAAATCGGACATGCCCTGCCCTCCTCAGCCGTCGAGCCGGACGGGAATGCCAGCCGCCGCCATATGGGTCTTGACCTCGCCAATGGTGAACTGGCCGAAGTGGAACACGGATGCCGCCAGCACCGCGCTGGCATGGCCCTCGATCACGCCATCGACGAAATGATCGAGCGCGCCGACGCCGCCCGATGCGATCACTGGGATCGGCACCGCATCGGCGATGGCGCGGGTGAGCGCGAGGTCGAAGCCGTCGCGCGTGCCGTCGCGGTCCATCGAGGTCAGAAGGATCTCGCCGGCGCCGAGCGCCGCGACCTCGATCGCATATTCGATCGCGTCGATGCCGGTTGCCTTGCGGCCGCCATGGGTGAAGATCTCCCAGCGGTCGTGATGATCGCCGCTCATGCCGCGCCGCTTGGTCTGCTTGGCGTCGATGGCGACGACGATCGCCTGGGCGCCGAACTTTTCCGCCGCGCGGGCGACGATCATGCGGTCCGTCACGGCGGCGGAGTTGATCGCCACCTTGTCGGCGCCGGCCAGCATCAGGGCGCGGATGTCTTCCACCGCGCGGACGCCGCCGCCGACCGTCACCGGCATGAAGCAGGCTTCCGCCGTGCGCGCCACGACATCGAGGATGGTGCCGCGGTTTTCGTGCGTCGCGGTGATGTCGAGGAAGCAGAGCTCGTCGGCGCCGGCCGCGTCATAGGCTTTTGCCGCCTCGACGGGGTCGCCGGCGTCGATCAGGTCGACGAACTGCACGCCCTTGACGACTCGGCCGTCATGCACGTCGAGGCAGGGAATGATGCGGGTCTTCAGCATCAGGCATTCTCCCGCGCTTCGCGGATCAGCTTCAGCGCCTCGGCCGGGTCGAGCCGGCCATCATAGAGCGCGCGGCCGGAGATTGCGCCTTCGAGGATGGCGCAATCGGGCTGCAGCAGCCGCTTGACGTCGTCGAGCGAGGCGAGGCCGCCAGAGGCGATCACTGGGATCTCGACGGCGCGGGCGAGCGCCAGGGTCGATTCGATGTTGAGACCCTTCAGCACGCCGTCGCGATCGATGTCGGTGAAGACGATCGCCGCGACGCCGGCATCCTCGAACCGGCGCGCCAGTTCGATGGTGGTCAGCTCTGAGGTCTCGGCCCAGCCCTCGACCGCGACCTTGCCTCCGCGCGCGTCGATGCCGACGGCGACCTGGCCCGGATGGGCCTTGCAGGCCTCGCGGACGAGGTCGGGATCGCGCACCGCGATGGTGCCGAGAATGACGCGGGCAATGCCCTTGTCGAGCCAGGCTTCGACGCCGGCGCGGTCGCGGATGCCGCCACCGAGCTGGACCGGCATCTTCACGGTCTTCAGGATCGCCTCGACCGCCGCGCCATTGACCGGCTGGCCGGCAAAGGCACCGTTCAGGTCGACGACGTGCAGATATTCAAAACCCTGCGTCTCGAATTCATGCGCCTGGGCGGCGGGATCGGTGTTGAACACCGTCGCCTGCTCCATGTCGCCGAGCTTCAGGCGGACACAGGCGCCGTCCTTCAAATCGATGGCCGGGAAAAGGATCATCAGGGCTTCCACTTCAGGAAGTTGGCGAGAAGGGCGAGACCGAGCTTCTGGCTCTTCTCGGGATGAAACTGCGTGCCGGCGATGTTGCCGGTGGTGACGATCGCGGTGATCGGACCGCCATAATCGGCCGTCGCCACGACGTCGCCGGCGTGCTCGGCATAGAACTGGTAGCCATGCAGGAAATAGGCGTGCCAACCATCGTCGCCCAGCGCGATGCCGTCGAGCAGCGGGTGCGGACCGGAGGCATTGAGCGTGTTCCAGCCCATATGCGGGATCTTCAGACGCGGATCGCTCGGCTCGATGCGGCGGACCTCGCCCTGGATGCGGCCAAGGCCCTTGGTCACGCCATATTCGATGCCGCGCGTGGCGAGCAGCTGCATGCCGACGCAGATGCCAAGGAACGGCCGGCCGCGCGCGTCGATCGCCTCGTTGATCGCCTCGATCATGCCGTCGACGCTGTCGAGGCTGGTGCGGCAATCGGCAAAGGCGCCGTCGCCGGGCAGCACGATGTGATCGGCCTTGGCAACGACCTCCGGATCGGCGGTGACGACGACGGGCGCCGTCGAGCCGTTGCGCGAAGCGGCAAGCTCCAGCGCCTTGGCGGCCGAGCGAAGATTGCCGGCGCCGTAGTCAATGATGGCAATGGTCATCGGGTCGTTCCCGGGGTCGGAAAGAGGCCGACAATGTCGGTCGAAAAACTGGGTCGTGCGGCAGGGCCCGCGGCCGCGCCGGCAGCGGCCTTGTCAACCTCGGACGCCGCACTTGCCGGACGATGGAAGAAGCGGATCTCCGCCTCCGCGATCGAACGGCCGTCGACGACGGCGCGCTCGGCAAAGCCGCGCCGCGCCAGCGTCCAGCGCCGCAACGTGTTGCCTTCGACGCCGAGATAGAGCGCGCCGAGAATGCCGAGCGCGGTCGCCGTGGGCGCGCCGAGAAAGCGGCCGGCGAGCTCGATCGCGACCGCAAACAGGGCATAGAAGCAGAGCACGATCCACATGCGGCGATACAGCATCCAGATCACCGGGATGATCAAGGCGGGCCAGCAGAAGCTGTCCTTGACGAAGATCATCCGGTCGGCCTCGCTCGCTCCGCCGGTCGCGGAAACAGGCGGTGCGTGAACGGTATAGGTCGTCATGACGCCCTCTCAGTCGCCCAGCTTGCCCTTGGTCGACGGCACGCGATCGGCCTGGCGCGGGTCGATCGACGCGGCCACCCGAAGCGTCCGCGCGACCGCCTTGAAGCAGGTCTCGGCAATATGGTGGTTGTTGTCACCATAGAGATTTTCGATGTGCAGCGTGATGCCGGCGTTCTGGGCGAAGGCCTGGAAGAATTCCTTGAACAGCTCGGTGTCGAAATCGCCGACCTTGTCGCGCGAGAACTCGACCTTCCAGACCAGGTAGGGCCGGCCGGAAACGTCGATGGCGCAGCGGGTCAGCGCTTCGTCCATGGCGAGGTGCGTGTCGGCATAGCGCGTGATGCCGCGCATCTCGCCCAGCGCCTTCTTGAGCGCCTGGCCGATGGCGATGCCGACATCCTCCACCGTGTGATGCTGGTCGATATGCAGGTCGCCCTTGCACCGGATGGTCAGGTCCATCAGGCCATGGCGGGCCAGTTGATCGAGCATATGGTCGAAGAAACCGACGCCCGTGGCGATGTCGGCGCGGCCGGTGCCGTCGAGATCCAGCGTCACCGCGATCTCGGTTTCCTTCGTCTTGCGCTCGATCGTGGCGCTACGCATATCTGCTTTCCTTCTTAGTCCCGCTCGGCCCAATTTAGCCCAGGACAGCCGGCTTTTATCAGGCGTTTCCTTGTAACGCCATAAGGTTGAGCAAGCCTTTGCATCGCCGGGCGGCGCGCCTACATATGACGCTCTAGCCAAACAGGGATCGCCGCGGGGCCTCAGGGACCAAGGCGATCCGCCACGAAAGCAGATCATGACACATTCCCAGAATGACAGCCCCTATGCGGCTTGGCACGGGACGACGATCATCACCGTTCGCAAGGGCGACAAGGTGGTCATCGCCGGCGACGGCCAGGTGTCGCTCGGCCAGACGGTGATCAAGCACACCGCCCGCAAGGTTCGCCCGCTCGGCAAGGGCGGCGTCATCGCCGGTTTCGCCGGCTCGACCGCCGACGCCTTCACCCTGTTCGAGCGGCTGGAAGCCAAGCTTGAGCAATATCCCGGACAACTGACGCGCGCCTGCGTCGAACTCGCCAAGGACTGGCGCACCGACCGCTATCTGCGCCATCTCGAGGCGATGATGCTGGTCGCCGACAAGACCACCAGCCTGGTCCTCACCGGCAATGGCGACGTGCTGGAGCCCGAAGGCGGCGTGATGGGCATCGGTTCCGGCGGCAATTACGCGCTCGCCGCCGCCCGCGCCCTGATGGACAGCGATTTGACCGCCGAACAGATCGCCCGCAAGGCGATGGCGATCGCCGCCGACATCTGCGTCTACACCAACACCAGTGTCACGCTCGAGCAGCTCGACGCAGCCTAGGGCGGACAGGAAACCTCATGACCAATTTCTCTCCCCGCGAGATCGTCTCCGAGCTCGACCGCTACATCATTGGCCAGAACGACGCCAAGCGCGCCGTCGCCATCGCCCTGCGCAACCGCTGGCGCCGCCAGCAGCTCGAAGGCACGATGCGCGAAGAGGTTCTGCCGAAGAACATCCTGATGATCGGGCCGACCGGCGTCGGCAAGACGGAGATCTCGCGCCGCTTGGCCAAGCTCGCCGGCGCGCCCTTCCTCAAGGTCGAGGCGACCAAGTTCACCGAAGTCGGCTATGTCGGCCGCGACGTCGAGCAGATCATCCGCGACCTTGTCGAGATCGGCATCGGCCTGACCCGCGAGAAGAAGCGCAAGGATGTCGAGGCCAAGGCCCACCTTTCGGCCGAGGAGCGCGTACTGAACGCCCTCGTCGGTGAATCGGCCAGCCCCGCGACGCGCGAAAGCTTCCGCAAGAAGCTGCGCGCCAACGAGCTGGACGACAAGGAGATCGAGATCCAGGTGCGCGACCAGTCGGGCGGCATGCCGCAGTTCGACGTTCCCGGCATGCCCGGCGCCTCGATCGGCGTGATGAACATCGGCGACATGCTCGGCAAGGCCTTTGGCGGCAAGACCAAGACGCGTCGCGTCACGGTCAAGGACAGCTACAAGGTGCTGATCGACGAGGAATCCGACAAGCTTCTCGACGACGACGCGCTGACGGCCGAGGCGATCAGCGTCGTCGAGAATGACGGCATCGTCTTCCTGGACGAGATCGACAAGATCTGCGCCCGCGAAGGCCGCTCCGGCGACGTCTCGCGCGAAGGCGTGCAGCGCGACCTGCTGCCGCTGATCGAGGGCACGACGGTCGCGACCAAATACGGGCCGGTGAAGACGGACCATATCCTGTTCATCGCGTCCGGCGCCTTCCACATCGCCAAGCCATCAGACCTGCTGCCGGAATTGCAGGGCCGCCTGCCGATCCGCGTCGAGCTCCAGGCCCTGACCCAGTCCGATTTCCGCCAGATCCTGACGGAGCCGGAATCGAGCCTGATCAAGCAGTATGTCGCGCTGATGCAGACCGAAGGCGTCAACCTGGTCATCGCCGAGGACGGCATCGACGCGATCGCCCGCATCGCCGTCGAGGTCAACAGCTCGGTCGAGAACATCGGCGCGCGCCGGCTGCAGACCGTGATGGAGCGGATCCTCGACGACATCAGCTTCGCGGCCCCCGATCGCTCCGGCGAGACGGTGACCATCGACGCTGCCTATATCGAGGCGCATATCGGCGATCTCTCGCGCAACATCGACCTGTCGCGCTACATCCTCTGATCGCCCTGCCCTGACAAGCCTGACCGGCCCCCTCGACCTGACGTCGGCGGGGCCGGTTTGCCATTGGAGGGCTTTATCCGGCCACTGTGGCAGGGATGCCGTTTTCGAGCCCGGTTTTCCGATGCTATAAGGCGCGGATCGGCCGATCCGTGACGGGTGCGGTCATTCCCTCGACCGAGCGACGGATCCCCCATGCGTCTTCTGCGCAGTGCCCTGCTTGCTTCCATCGTCGTTGCGACGATCCTGCCCGCCTGGGCGCTCGTCGCCGTGCCGCCGGGCAACCGGTCGAAGGAACAGCCGGCGATCGACATGAGCTCGATCAAGCGCGCCGGCGAAACCCGCGAGAGCTTCGAGGCCAAGTACAATCGCATCTATGCGCTGCTGAAGCGCGACAAGAGCCTGATGCGGTCGATCAAGCGCGCCGCCGCCACCTATGGCGTCGACCCGGTGCACCTGATCGGCGCGATTGTCGGCGAGCACACCTACAATGTCGGCGGCCTCGACAGCGCCCAGTCCTACTACGTCAAGGCGCTGGCCTATCTCGGCACCACCGACCTCGCCTTCGGCTATCAGGGTGAATCCGTCAGCCAGTTCGTATCGCGGCCGCAGTTCGACGCCTGTGACGGGCTCAAATCCGCCTATGACCTGTGGACCTGCCGCGAAGACGTCTGGGACAAGGACTTCCGCGGCAAGAAGGTCGACGGCAAGTCGTTCCCGCGCGACCGCTTTTCGAAGGTTTTCTTCCAGCCACTCTATGCCGGTCAGACCTTCGGCCTCGGCCAGATCAATCCGCTGACCGCGCTGACGGTGACCGACATCGTGCACCGCAAGAGCGGCCTGCCCCTGCTCGACGCGGAGCGCGCGCCGCAGCTCTACCAGGCGATCATGGATCCCAACATGTCGCTCGACTACATGGCGGCGATCATCCGCCTGTCGATCGATGTCTATCGCGACACGGCCGGCGTCGACATTTCCAACAATCCCGGCATCACCTCGACGCTGTACAATGTCGGCGACGTCAAAGTGCGCGCCCGCATGCTCGCCGCCGAGCGCAAGCGCAACAAGAACGCCATGCCGCAGGAAAACTACTATGGCTGGCTGGTGAACGACCGGATCGACGATCTGCGCAAGCTGCTCTGACCGGCGCTCAGGCGCCGTCGACATGATCGCGAGCCGCCGCGTCGCGAACCGCTTTCTTGAGATCCCTCAGGGATTTGGCGCTGAGACCGCCGATCTTCGCCGCCAGCAGATGCGCCAGCTCGGTCGCCGCCGGATCGAGGCCGGCCGTGTCGACGATGACGCGCGGATGCGAGGTTTCGGCCAGCCGCTGCAGCTCCTCGGCCTCGTCCCAGATCACGTTGAAATAGGCGATGATGCGCTGGACCATGAACCAGCTCGGACTGCCGCGCCGGCCGTGCTCCAGGGCCGAGAGATAGGAACTGGAAACCCCCAGGGCCTCGGCCATCGTCTTCAGCGACAGGCCGCGCTCGTCGCGCATCGCGCGCAGACGCTGGCCGAATGGGGTCACGCCCCGCCCGCCTTGTGCACCGTCCGCTTCTTGCGGATCCGGACATAGAGCGCGCCGCCGCCGCCATGGCTGCGATGCGCCTCCTCGAAGCCGATGACGATGTTGCGCAGCCCAGGCTCCGCCAGCCATTGCGGCACGCGACGCCGCAGGATGCCGCGCTCGTTCATGCCATAGGGATCCTCGGCGCCGACCTTGCCCTTGCCGGTAATCACGATCACCAGCTTGGAACCGCGCGACTGGGCATCATGCAGGAAGCCCCGCAGCCGATCGTGCGCGTCGAGCTGAGTGAGGCCATGCAGGTCGATGCGGCCGTCGATCTCGATGGTGCCGCGCGCGACACGGGTCAGCGTGCGGCGCTCGATCGGGTGCAGCGGCGGAGGCGGGGGTGGCACGGCCTTGCCCAGCTTGCCGGTCTTGGCAGGCGTCCCCGTCCCTTTTGCAGCAACGGAGACAGAGGGTGGCGTCTCGACCACCGGCGGCGGTGGTGGCGGAATGGTATCTTCCGGCCGCAGGGGCGCTACGGTGCGCGCGACGGTGGCCCAGAGCGTCCGTTCCTCGCCGGAAAGGCTTCGCTTGCGGCGCGTCATGGAGCGCTCCGCGGCGCCAGGACGACAAAGCCGCCGGCAGCCTGCATGCGCCCCGCGATCCGGCCGGCTTCATCGCCCGAGCCGAAGAAGATATCCCCTCGCGCCGGACCGAGAATGGCCGAGCCGGTATCCTGCGCCATCATCAGGCGACGGAAGGCACCGCCCCCCTCGGCCTGCGGCAGCACCGTGTCGATCCAGACCGGCGCGTGAAACGTGTGCAGCGTGCGGTCGACGGCAAGGCTGCGCCCGGCCGTCAGCGGCACCTTGGCGGCGGCGATCGGACCCAGCGTCGAATCCTGCACCGCCGCTTCGCGGAAGAAGATGTAGGAGCGATTCTGCCAGATCATCTCGGAGGCCTGCACGGGGTGATCGGCGAGCCAGGCGCGGATCGACTGCATGCTGACGCCGCCCTTGGGCAGCGCCTGCCGGTCGAGCAGCACCTTGCCGACCGATGTATAGGCATGGCCCGACTTCGCGGCGTAGGTGACACGCAGCATCTCGCCATCCGGCAGGCGCAGGCGCGCCGCCCCCTGGATGTGCACGAACAGCGCATCGACGCGATCGGCGAGAAAAGCGAGTTCCAGCCCGCGCCCGTCCAGCGCGCCGCGGTCAATCTCGCCCCGGTCGAAGAACGGTTCGAATCCGCCCTCCGTCCGGCGGGCGAAACGCATGCCAGGCTCAAGACCGGGTGGCGGATTGTGCTCGTCGACTTCCACCAGTTCGGCCGGCGGCGCCAGGAGCGGCACGGTGAAGCCATCCGTCCGGGTTCGCGACGCGGCGACTTCCGGCTCGTAGAAGCCCGTGAAAAAGCCGCGCGCCGGTTCGGCGACAACCTTCATCGGCTGGAAATGCGTCTCGAAGAACGCCCTGGCCTCGTCGCGACCGAGTTCAGCCGGCAGGGCGGCGGCGATCCGGGCGATGCGGGCGAGGTCGGCCCCGTCTATGCCAAGCGCGCGGGTCTTCGGTTCGTGTTCGGCGGCGTAGACGGCGCTCAGACGATAGGCGCGCCAAGCCTCGGCATGATCATCGTCATGCCAGCCATCAAGCGCGCCGAACGGCACGGGCACAGGCCGGGCGTTTCCATCCGTCGACACGAGCGATTTTCCCGGTCATTCAACGGTTTCGGTGGCGACGAGCAACCAGTTCGGATCGCGGGAGGAGACATCGCGCGCAAAGGTCCAGATGTCCGTGACATCGGCGATATGCACGGGATCGCCGTCGACGATCTCGCCGGCCTTGTCGCGCGTCGCCGAGATCAGCTTGGAGACGAACTTGACGGAGACCTGGGCATTGCCGCCCTTCAGGGCCGCATCAACCATCTCGACCTTCTCGAAGCCGACGAAGTTGAACTCGACCGTCTCGCCGCGCGCTTCGCGTTCAGTGATGGCGCTGGAAAAGCCGTCGAACACTTCACGGCCGAGCAGCGGCTTCAAGGCCTTCTGGTCGCCCTTGGCGAAGGACGTGACAATCATCTCATAGGCGGTGCGCGCGCCGTCGATGAACTGCTGCGGGTCAAAGCTGCGATCGGCCGCCATGATCTCGCCGACGGCGGCGGCAAGCGGCGTGCCGGGGGTCGCGACGGCCGAGATGCGGTGGTCGACATCCTGGGCGGCAATCGTCGCGGCCGAGACATCCTCACTGGGGCGGCGGGGCAGGGTGACGACCTTGCCATCATTCGCCGCTTCCGGCTCATCCGCCTTGCGGCGGGTGAACGGATCAAAGGGGGGACGCTCATTGCCGGTACGCTGACCGAGCACGCCGCGCAGCTTGAAGAAGATCACCACCGCGAGGACGAGGAAGATCAGCGTATAGATATCGACGAAGCCGTTCATGCCGAAGGCGTCCTGTCCTATTCTGGGGTGTCCATGAGGCCGATTGCGCACGTTCGAGCGATCATAGACCCAATGTGGTAATCGTTGGGCGTCGATCCAAGTCCGTCAAGGACACAATGCCATCCGTGGCGCGCGCATGTCTCCGACGAGCTTGGTACAGCCGCTTGTATCACCGAGACGGAAGTGTTAGCGAGCCCACTTGTTAAGATCAGGCCATTCGGCCGATTGTTCCAGGGGAGCCGCCTTCATGGCCGATGACAACGAAAACGGCGCGGGTCAGCTCGCCCAGCCGAACCTTTCGATCCTGTTGCAATATGTGAAGGATTTGTCCTTCGAAAACCCCGGCGCGCCGCGCTCGCTGGGTCCGCGCCGTGCCGCGCCGCAGATCAACATCGGCATCAATGTCGGCGCCAATCCGCTGGAAGGCGACGACTACGAGATCGAGCTGCGCCTGGAAGGCCGCGCCACGGACGGTGACCAGACCCTGTTCGTCGCCGAGCTGGTCTATGCCGGCGTCTTCCGCGTCTCGAACGTGCCGCAGGAAAACCTGGCGCCGATCCTGATGATCGAATGCCCGCGCCTGCTGTTCCCCTTCGCGCGCCAGATCCTGGCCGACATGACCCGCAATGGCGGCTTCCCGCCGCTGCTGGTCGATCCCGTCGATTTCACCCAGCTCTACCGTCAGCGCCTGATGGAAATGGCCGCCGCCCAGCAGGGTTCGCGTCCGAGCTGATCGCCTCCGCGAAAGCTTGCATGAAAAAAGCTCCTGAACCGGTGGTTCAGGAGCTTTTTTATTGGGCGCTAGCTCGCGAGCCGAATTCAGGCCGGCTCGGCCTCTTGCGGCAGATAAGCGTTCCAGAGCGCGCTCTCGCCCATCTTGCCGATGAAGGCGCGATGCGCGGCCTGCTCTTCCGGCGTGACGCGGAACAGGCGCGGCACCGGGCGCTGCTGCGGCGCCGATACGATGATCAAGCCGCCATCGTCATTCACCTCGGCGACCGTATCCGGAACCAGCACGAGATCCGGCTGCCGCCCGCCGATCAGTTCGAGATAGACATCGGCCAGCAGCACGGAGTCGATGAGACCGCCATGCACGGTGCGCGAGCTGGTATCGACGCCGTAGCGCGAGCAGAGCGCGTCGAGCGTATTGGCGGCCTTGGGATGCTTGCGCCGTGCCAGGGCGAGCGTGTCGATCACCCGGTCCGGCGGAATCGGCGGCTTGCCGAGCCGGGCAAACTCGGCGTTCAGGAAGCCGATGTCGAAATTGGCGTTGTGGGCGATAAGGGTCGCGTCGCCGATGAAGTCGAGGAATTCGTCGACGACGGCGCTGAACAGCGGCTTGTCGGCGAGAAACTCGGTCGAGAGCCCGTGCACGCGAAACGCCTCGTCCGGCATTGCGCGTTCGGGATTGATGTAGACGTGATAGTGGCGGCCGGTCGGCAGATGGTTGAACAGCTCGACCGCGCCGATTTCCACCAGCCGGTCGCCCTTCAGGGGCTCAAGTCCGGTCGTTTCCGTATCGAAGACGATTTCGCGCAAAGATCTGCTCCCGTTCGATCCGCTTTTATCGCGGTGCAGGCTGGCGGCGCAAGAATTTCGCGACCGGAGACGTCAGGTCGCGGCCTTCGCCGCCAGCGCCCGCACGATGTCGGCCACGGCATGCGCCGCCGCTTCCTTGCTGCCGCCGGTATCGACGATGAAATGCGCGCGCCGCCGCTTTTCCGCATCCGGCATCTGCCGCGCGAGGATCGCCTCGAGCCGCGCCGGCGTCATGCCGGGACGCTCCAGCACCCGCGCCGCCTGGATCTCGGCCGGGGCGCTGGCGACGACGACCACGTCGACGCGCCGTTCGGCCCCGGTCTCGAGCAGCAGCGGCACGTCGACGACGAACATCGCCCGCCCCTCGCGACGCGCCGCTTCCATCCGCTCCGCTTCGACGGCCTGCACCATCGGATGCACGATCGCCTCCAGCGCCGCGAGGCCGGTCGGATCGGCGGCCAGCAGGTTCGACAGCCTGCCACGGTCGATCGTGTCGTCCAGAATCGCATCGGGAAACCGTTCGGCGACCCGCGGCACGGCGGCGCCGCGATAGAGCGCATGCACGACCGCGTCGGCATCATGCAGGACCGCGCCATGCGCGGCGAACAGCCGGGCTGTGGTCGACTTGCCCATGCCGATCGATCCGGTGACGCCGATGACGATCACGCTGCCGCACCCGCTTCGACGATGCCCATATCGGCCAGGATCAGGCGGCGCAGCTCGGGCGTGACGACCGGCCGGGGGCCGAACCAGCGTTCAAAGCCCGGAACCGCCTGGTGCAGCAGCATGCCGAGACCGTCGACCGTCTGGAGCCCGCGCGACCGCGCCGCCTTCAGCAGCGGCGTTTCGAGCGGGATGTAGACGATATCGGTGACGAGCACGTCATCGCGCGCCGCTGCGAGGTCGATGGTCAGCGGCGGCTGGCCTTCCATGCCGAGCGAGGTGGTGTTCACCAGCAATCCCGCTTGCGGCAGCAGGGCAGGGAGGTCGTTCCAGCCGGCCGGCCGGATATCCGGACCGAAACGCTCGGCCATCGCCTCGGCGCGGTCGCGAGTGCGGTTGACGACATGGATCGGCGCAAAGCCGCGCGCCTGCAGGGCCCAGATCACGGCCCTCGCGGCACCGCCCGCGCCCAGCACGATCGCCGCGCCCGGATTGGCATCGAAGCCCTGCGCCAGCTGATCGAGATTGGCAATGAAGCCCTCGGCGTCGGTGTTGGAGCCCATCAATCGGCCGTCTTCGAGCCACACCGTGTTGACCGCGCCCAACGCAGTGGCGACGGCATCGGCATGCGCAACCGAGGCGAAGGCCACTTCCTTGTGCGGGACGGTGACGTTGCAGCCGATGAACGGGCCGCCGGCGAAATTCGCGAAAAAATCCGCGGCATGTTCCGGCTCAACCGGATGGCGAACATAGTCGCCCGTGAGGCCAAGCTCCGCGAGCCAATGGCGATGGATGATCGGCGAACGCGAATGCTTGACCGGCCAGCCGATGACGCAGGCGGTCGGCACGGCAGAAGCCTGGAGCGAAGAAGGGGTCATGGCGCCTCGTCAGGACGGAAGGACGCCGCGCTGGCGCAGGATTTCGAGAAGCGGCAGCAGCGGCAGGCCGAGAATGCTGAAATAATCGCCCTCGATGGCGGAGAACAACTGGATTCCGACACCCTCGAGCAGATATGCGCCGACGGACCACAGAGCCGAATCTCCGGCCGCGTCGAGATAGCGCTCAATTTGCCCTTCATCGAGCGGCCGCATCGTGAGGCTGGCCGTGGTGACGAGTTCCCAGATGATCTCGCCGTCGGCAGCCAGAACGACGGCTGTCCGCAACCGGTGCGTTTTGCCGGCAAGCCTGGCGATCTGGCGCGCGGCGTCGGCGCGATCGGCCGGCTTGACGAAACGCTCGCCATCGAGATCGAGAACCTGGTCACCGCCCAGCACGAGCGCGCCGGGGCCATCGATCGCCAAAGCCTTGGCGCGCGCCAGAGCCAGCGCGATCTCGGTTGGCGACGCGCCGGCTGCGAGCAGCGGCGCTTCCAGCGCGCGTTCATCGATACCCGGTGACACCGCTTCGAAGGGAATACCGGCATTTCGGAGCAGCGCGAGGCGGGTCGCGCTGGTCGAAGCGAGGATCAGCTTCATCATGCGGGCTCGTCCCGGCCCACGACATCCTTGCCAAGCTTGCCGGTAGTGCCCTGCTTGCTGCGCAGAGCGAGAATGGCGGCGGCGGTTTCCTCGATCGACCGGCGCGTCACGTCGATAACCGGCCAGCCATTGCGGGCGCAGATCTTGCGCGTCGCGGCGATCTCGTTGGCAACGGCGGCGCGGTCGACATAGGGATCATCCTCGCCAAAGCTCGAATTGGAAAGCACGCGGTTCTCGCGCATCTGCACGATGCGGTCCGGCGTCGCCACCAGAGCGACGATCAGCGGTCGGGTGGCCGATTCCAGCTCGACGGGCAGGCCGATGCCCGGAACGATTGGGATGTTGGCGGTGCGCACGCCGCGATTGGCCAGGTAGATGCTGGTCGGCGTCTTCGAGGTGCGGCTGACCCCGATGATGACGATCTCGGCGAGGTCGAGATCCTCCGGCAACTGGCCATCATCATGCATCATGGTGAAGGTGAGGGCCTCGATGCGGCGGAAATAATCGCCATCCAGCGAGTGCTGCGCGCCGACCCGACCCTGGCTGGGTGCGCCGAGATAGGACTGGAATACCTGAAGCACCGGATCCAGCACGGAGAAGCACGGCACGCCAATGTCGCGGCAGCCCTGCTCCAGCATGGTCGCCATCGATCGGTCCACGAGCGTGAACAGGACGATGCCGGGTTCCTGCCCGATTTCGGCAACCAGCCTTTCGATCTGTTTCGGCGCGCGAACCATGGAATGCATGTGTTCGATCACTTCCACGCCGGGATACTGCGCCGAAGCAGCCCTACCCACGGTCAGCAACGTCTCGCCCGTGGCATCTGAAATCAGATGAAGGTGCAGGTGTCGGGCCTCGTTCTTCACACTGTAATCCCCAGGGCTGTGGACAGAACGGGGATAAACTCCCGGTCCGGTCTCGCACGCCCGTCTTTTCCCCGATGGCCGGAAAATCATCAACAGCGGCTGGGCCTGGGGACAAAGATTCAGGGCTGTCGAGGGAATTGCGCGTTAAGAAGTTATTAACCAATACCTTAACGACATATGAACAGCCGAATCCAGATAGCGAAAATTGTAGGCATCGAAAAAATCGAAAATGACTCAAGGAGATAGTGCGAAACAATCGCGCTTGCTCCCCAAATGGATTCACAGCCGGCTGGAATTGGACCTGTTTGCAGCCGGCGTCTCGGTCGCATTGTGGACAGCGCTGAATGACGGTAATCCACCGTCTAAAAAAAGAAGAAACTACAGATAGATCTCTTTCTTTGGTGATGGTGGTGCAGAACAGTTCGACGGCATTGATGACGAAGGCGCGCTTGCTGCGCGTGCTGGATGGCGAGGCCATTGCCCAGCCGCCCATGTGGCTGATGCGGCAAGCAGGGCGCTATCTGCCGGAATATCGTGCGCTGCGGACCAAGGCCGGATCCTTCCTCGATCTCTGCTACACGCCGGAGCTGGCGACGGAAGTCACGCTGCAGCCGATCCGCCGCTTCGGCTTCGATGCGGCGATCCTGTTCTCCGACATTCTCGTGATCCCGCATGCGCTCGGTCGCGATGTCCGCTTCGTCGAAGGCGAGGGCCCGCGCCTGGATCCCATCGATGTCGCCGATATCGAGCAGCTGACGACCCATGCCGTCCTCGAACGACTGGCGCCCGTGCTGGAGACCGTCAGTGCGGTTCGCCTTGAGCTGGCTCCGGACAAGGCCCTGATCGGCTTCTGCGGGGCTCCCTGGACAGTTGCGACCTACATGATCGCCGGCAAGGGGACTCCGGATCAGGCACCCTCTCGTCTTCTGGCGGCACGCGATCCGCAGGCGCTGGACCGGCTGATCGACAAGCTGGTGCAGGCGTCGATCGTCTATCTGGTGGCGCAGCTTCGCGCCGGCGCTGATGCGGTGCAAATTTTCGACAGCTGGTCGCGTGTGCTTTCGCCGGCCGGCTTCGAGCGCTGGTCGGCCGGACCGATCGCCCGGATCGTGGCCGGCGTTCGCGCCGAAATCCCGGATGCGCGCTTCATTGGGTTTCCCAAGGGCGCGGATCGCGGTCTCGTCTCGTTCGTCGAAACCACGGGGGTCAACGCGGTCGGCGTCGACTGGACCGTGCCGCTGGTAACCGTCCGCCAGGAAATCGCCGATCGCGCGGCCATCCAGGGCAATCTGGATCCGATGGTCCTGGTTGCCGGCGGAACCCGGCTCGACGATGCCGTCGATGAAATTCTCGAGGCGATGCGTGGCGCGCGACTGATTTTCAATCTTGGTCACGGAATCGTGCCACAAACGCCGATCGAGCATGTCGAGCGTCTCGTTGAACGCGTGCGACGCTAGGGCAGGGAAAGCACATGGCCTATTACGATTGGATCAAGGCGCTGCACGTTATCTCGGTGATTGCATGGATGGCGGGGATCTTCTATCTGCCGCGCCTTTTCGTCTATCACACCGGCGCGGCGGTCGGCTCCGACAAGTCCGAGACGTTCAAGGTGATGGAAGCCAAGCTGCTGCGACTGATCATGAATCCGGCGATGATCCTGACCTGGATCACCGGCCTCACCATCGTGCGGCTCGGCGGCTGGGAACAGCAGCCCTGGTTCATGGCGAAGTTCGTGCTTGTCATCGTCATGTCGGCTTTCCACATGTGGCTTGCGTCGTGCCGCAAGGCCTTCGCCGCCGATCGGAACACCCGTTCGGAGCGGGCCTATCGCCTCGCCAACGAGATTCCGACGGTACTGATGATGCTGATCGTCATCCTGGTCGTGGTCAAGCCGTTCTAGATTTCTGCGAAATTGCGACGTTTCTGCCGCTTGCCGTGGAACCGGCGAGCGATTATGGTGCGCCATCTTGTCGAAGCAGACGGATGCCGGTTGACCTGCCAGGGACGACCGAAGCATCGCGCCGGCGGGCATAGCTCCCGCCAGGCTGAAGTTCTGCCAATCCCCTTTTTCGATACTCTTCGATCCATCCTTTCCTGAATCCCAACGAGATTCACAAAACCCATGCGTGAAATGAAACTACAGGACCTCAAGGCGAAGTCCCCGACGGAGCTGCTGGCCTTCGCCGAGGAACTTGAGGTCGAGAATGCGAGCACCCTGCGCAAGCAGGAGCTGATGTTCGCGATCCTGAAGCAGCTGGCCGACAACGACGTCGAGATCGTCGGGCAGGGCGTTGTCGAAGTGCTGCAGGACGGCTTCGGCTTCCTGCGCTCGCCCGACGCCAACTATCTCGCCGGACCCGACGATATCTATGTCTCTCCCTCGCAGATCCGCCGCTTTTCGCTGCGGACCGGCGATACGGTCGAGGGCTATATCCGCAGTCCCAAGGATGGCGAGCGCTATTTCGCCCTGCTCAAGGTCTCGACGATCAATTTCGAGGACCCGGACAAGGCGCGCCACAAGGTTCACTTCGACAATCTGACGCCGCTCTACCCGAACGAGCGCTTCAAGATGGAGCTCGAGGTTCAGCACGGCAAGGACATGACGCCCCGGATCATCGATCTGGTCGCGCCGCTCGGCAAGGGCCAGCGCGCGCTCGTCACCGCGCCGCCGCGCACCGGTAAGACGGTGTTCCTGCAGAACATCGCCCATTCGATCGCCGAAAATCATCCCGAGTGCTATCTCATCGTCCTGCTGATCGATGAGCGTCCGGAAGAAGTCACGGACATGCAGCGTTCGGTGAAGGGCGAAGTCATTTCCTCGACTTTCGATGAGCCGGCCACCCGCCACGTCGCCGTCGCCGAGATGGTCATCGAAAAGGCCAAGCGCCTGGTCGAACATGGCCGCGACGTCGTCATTCTGCTGGATTCGATCACCCGCCTCGGCCGCGCCTACAACACCGTCGTGCCGTCCTCCGGCAAGGTCTTGACCGGTGGTGTCGACGCCAACGCGCTGCAGCGGCCGAAGCGCTTCTTCGGCGCCGCCCGCAATATCGAGGAAGGCGGCTCGCTGACCATCATCGCGACGGCGTTGATTGATACCGGCAGCCGCATGGACGAAGTCATCTTCGAAGAGTTCAAGGGCACCGGTAACTCGGAAATCATCCTGGACCGCAAGGTGGCCGACAAGCGGACCTTCCCGGCGATCGACATCACCCGGTCGGGCACGCGCAAGGAAGAGCTGCTGGTTCCGCCGGACGTGCTCAAGAAGATGTATGTGCTGCGCCGCATCCTCATGCCGATGGGCACGGTCGACGCGATCGAGTTCCTGCTCGACAAGCTCAAGCAGACGAAACACAACTCCGATTTCTTCGATCAGATGAACACCTGATCGATCGGTTCGCGGCTCCTCGGAGCGCGCCTTCGACACAAAAATGGCCGGGCTCTTGCCCGGCCATTTTCGTTTCCGCTGTTAGCGCCGTGGTAACCAACCGTTAGCCATCCGCGCGAAGCAGGGCGACCAGCGCGTCCGGTTCGGTGATTGGCAGCGAGCAACTCCCTTCGCGACAGACATAGGCGGTCGCCGTCCCGCCCGTCACCGTCTTGCCATGCGCCGGGTGGCTCGCCGGCAGGGCGCGATCTTCGGGCCGGACGTCGAGCACGAAAGTCGGCCGCCAGTGGTCGAGCACGGCGTGCCGGAGACTCGCGCCGTCGTCGTCGGCGGACGTCAGGATCACGATGGTCCGGACCGCGAGGCGGAGGTCGAGGCCGGAGAGCAGGCTCGCCGTGCCGAAGACGTTGCGGTTGATGAAGGGCGAGGCGCCTTCGAGCACCGCGTCGGCACGGTCGCGGTAGCGATCCTCCCCGGTCAGCGCCCAGAGCCGCACCAGGCTGTCGACGGCGAGGCCATGCGGATTGGGGGCTGCGTCGTCGATCCGCTCGGCCTTGCGCAGGATCAGCGCCTCGGCGTCGTCGGCTGTGAAGAAATAGCCGCCCTCGCCGTCGCTGTGATGCGCCTCCAACTGGTCTAGGAAGCGGATCGCCGGGTCGAGCCAGGCGGGATCCTGCGTCGCCTGATGCAGTGCGATCGCGGCCTTGGCCATGGCGGCGAGGTCGGACGAGAAGCCGGGGAACACCATCTGCCCATGCCGCGCCGCATGGCCGAGCCGCCCCTCGCGCGAGACCGATTCGGCTATGAAACGAAAAGCCTGCGCCGCGAGATCGATCCAGCCGGGCCGGTGCATCAGCATGCCGGCCGTGGCGAGGCCCGCTATGGCGTAGCCGTTCCAGTCGACCAGGATCTTGTTGTCGAGGCCGGGCCGGACCCGCATTGCGCGCCGTTCCAGCATGCGGCCGAGCAACTTGTCCATGCGCGCCTGCTGCGCGGCCTCCAGCGGCTCGGGGCTGGGCAATCGATTCGGGATCGAAACGCCTTCCCAATTGCCTTCCGGCCGGATGTCATAGTGGTCAGCAACGAAGGCGGCGTCTTCCCGACCCAGCAATTCGTCAAGCTCGTTCCGGCTCCAGACATAGAACCGGCCTTCATGGCCCTCGCTGTCGGCATCGAGGCTGGCCGAGAACGCGCCGCCGGCGGTCTTCATTTCGCGCTGCATCCAGCCGATCGTCGTCTCGACCCGGCTGCGATAGATCGCGCCGGCGCTGCTGATGCCGGAAAGCAGGCTCAACTGCTCGATCAGCAGCCCGTTGTCGGAAAGCATCTTCTCGAAATGCGGCACCAGCCAGTCGGCATCCGTGCTGTAGCGGGCGAAGCCGCCGCCGACGTGATCAAAGATGCCGCCATTGCTCATGCCGAGCAGGGCGGCGTCCACGGCGCGGGCGAAATTGCCGTTGCCGGTGCGATGGGCGCTGCGGGCGAGGTACTCGAGCGCGGCGGTGTTGGGAAATTTCGGCGCGCCCTTCGTACCGCCGCGCTCCAGATCCATGATCGACAGGATCGATCGCGCCGCCTCGTCGAGCAATGTCCGGTCGAGCGCAGGCCCGGCGCTCTCCCGGCGCGGCTGCAGATGTGCGGCGATGCGGTCGGCCTGGGCAAGGATCTCGTCGCGGTCGTCGGCATAGAAGGCCGAGATCTGCGTCAGCACGTCGGTAAAGCCGGGGCGGCCATAGCGCGATGTCTTCGGAAAATAGGTGCCGCCCCAGATCGGCTTGCCGTCCGGCGTCAGGAACATGGTCAGCGGCCAGCCGCCCTGGTCGCCCAACGCATGCAGCGCGGCCATGTAGATCTGGTCGATATCCGGCCGCTCCTCGCGATCGACCTTGATGTTGACGAACAGACGGTTCATCACCGCGGCCGTCGCCGGATCCTCGAACGATTCATGCGCCATGACATGGCACCAGTGGCAGGCGGCATAGCCGATAGACAGCAGGATCGGCACATCGCGGTCGCGCGCTTCCTGCAAGGCGGCTGCGTTCCAGCCGCGCCAGTGCACGGGATTGTCCTGATGCTGCAGCAGATAGGGGCTGGTCTCGAAGCGCAGCAGGTTTTCGGTCATGAGGCTCTCTGGCTTTCCAGGCTTCGGGGCTTCTAGGGTAGGGCGGTGCGCGCGGCGCGCCTAGGGCAACGAATTGGATTGGCAATGAGCTCCGAACGCGACGACACGATCTTCGCCCTTTCCAGCGGGGCGGCCCCTTCCGGAGTGGCCGTAATCCGGTTATCCGGCAAGGGTGTTCGATTCGGACTCGAAACGTTGATCGGCGAAGTGCCGGCGCCGCGCTTGGCGACTTTGCGCACGCTGCGTGCCCCGGAGACGGCGGAAATCCTCGATCGCGGACTCGTTCTGTTCTTCGCGGGGCCCGCGAGCTTTACTGGCGAGGATGTCGCGGAGCTGCAGGTGCATGGCGGCCGCGCGGTGATCGCCAGCGTGCTGAAGGCGTTGGGTACCCTGCAGGGATACCGCCATGCTGAGGCCGGCGAATTCACCCGCCGCGCCTTCGAGAATGGGCGGGCCGATCTGACCGAGATCGAGGGATTGGCCGATCTGGTTGCGGCCGAGACCGAGATGCAGCGTCGCCTCGCCATCCGACAAGCCGAAGGCGGTCTGCGCAAGCTCTATGAGGATTGGCGCCACCGGCTGATCCGCGCCCGCGCGCTGATCGAAGCGGGGCTCGATTTCGTCGACGAGGAAGACGTGCCCGACGATGTGATGGCGCCAGCCTGGAGCGAGGCCTCCGGCGTGGCGCGCGAAATGGCGGCCCATCTGGACGACCAGCATTTCGGCGAACGCGTGCGTGACGGCTTTGAGGTCGTGCTGCTTGGACCGCCCAATGCCGGCAAGTCGAGCCTGATGAATGCACTCGTCCGGCGCGAGGCGGCGATCGTTACGCCCGAGCCCGGCACCACGCGCGACCTGATCGAGGTCTCGCTGGATATCGCCGGGCATGCCGTGACGCTGGTCGATACCGCGGGATTGCGGGAGACCGAAAGCGTCGTCGAGCGTGAAGGCATTGCCCGGGCCCGGCGTCGGGCGGGAACGGCCGATCTGGTCCTGGCGCTTTCCGACAACGACTCCTGGACCGAAACGATTCCCGAGGGCGCTGCCTCTTTGCGGGTCCGGACCAAGATCGACCTTCTCGATTCGGACTCGAAACGAGTCTCGGGCGAAGCCGATATCCGCGTTTCCGCGCGCGATGGCTTGGGATTGGATACGCTTGTCCGCGCGATTGGTGAGGCGCTCGATCTGGTCCGGCCGATGCCGACGACGTTGATCACCCGCTCGCGCCAACGCGAGGGGATCGCTAAGTCCCTAGGCTTCCTGCAGGAGCTGGCACGGGACGGCAACCGGGCGGTCGAGGTCAAGGCGGAGCTGCTGCGTAGTGCGGCCGATGCGCTCGGGCGTGTCACCGGCAAGGTCGATGTCGAGGACCTGCTGGATGTGATCTTCGCTGAGTTCTGCATCGGTAAATAGGATCGTTTCGGGGGCGTGTTCCACGTGAAACAGTTTTCGCCTTTGACGTGGTTCCGGCGAGCGATTACGAAGACCCGATCAACAGGATCGGAAGCATGACCACCGCAGCAGATGCGAGCTTTGACGTCGTCGTGATTGGCGGCGGACACGCTGGAACCGAAGCGGCCGCCGCCTCGGCGCGGCTTGGCGCGCGCACCGCCCTCGTTACCCATTCGCGCGACACTATCGGCGTCATGTCCTGCAACCCGGCCATTGGCGGGCTCGGCAAGGGTCATCTCGTCCGCGAGGTCGATGCGCTGGATGGCCTGATGGCTCGGGTCGCCGACGCCGGCGGCATCCAGTTCCGCATGCTCAATCGGCGCAAGGGTCCGGCGGTGCGAGGGCCGCGCGCGCAGGCGGATCGCAAGCTCTATCGCGAAGCCATGCAGGCCGAGATCGCGTCGACGCCGGGTCTTACAGTTGTCGAAGGCGAGGCGGACGACCTGACCGTGATCGATGGCCGCATTGCCGGCGTGGTGTTGGCCGATGGCCGCCGCATCCCCTGCGGCGCTGTGGTCATCACCACCGGCACCTTCCTGCGCGGCCTGATTCATATTGGCGAGATCAAGATCCCGGCCGGTCGGGTTGGCGAAAAGCCGGCGATGGGGCTTTCCGCCGCGCTTGAGCGGCACGCCTTCAGCCTGGCGCGGTTGAAGACCGGCACGCCGGCGCGACTGGATGGCCGCACCATCAACTTCTCTATCCTCGAGCGGCAGTCGGGCGACGACCAGCCCGAGCCGTTCTCGACGCTGACGGCGAAGATCGAGCGGCAGCAGGTCGATTGCTTCATCACCCGGACGACCGAGGCGACGCGCGAGGTGATCCGCGCCAATCTGCATCGCTCGCCCATGTATTCCGGCCAGATCGAAAGCCGCGGTCCGCGTTACTGCCCGAGCATCGAGGACAAGATCGTCCGCTTTGCCGATCGCGAATCGCACCAGATCTTTCTGGAGCCGGAAGGCCTCGACGATCCGACGATCTATCCAAATGGCATTTCTACCTCGCTTCCCGAGGATGTGCAGAAGGCTCTCATCGCCACCATTCCCGGTCTGGAAAATGCCGTCATCCTGCGTCCTGGCTATGCGATCGAATATGATCATGTCGATCCGCGCGAGCTGACCGCGTCGCTCGAGACCAAGAAGGTCGAGGGCCTGTTCCTGGCTGGCCAGATCAACGGGACCACTGGCTATGAAGAGGCCGCAGCGCAGGGTGTCGTCGCCGGTCTGAACGCGGCGCGCCGCGCCGGCGGCCAGGATGGCGTCGGCTTCAGCCGTTCCGACAGCTATATCGGCGTGATGATCGACGATCTGATCACGCGCGGCGTCACCGAACCCTATCGCATGTTCACCTCGCGTGCCGAATACCGGCTGTCGCTGCGGGCCGACAATGCCGATCAGCGCCTGACGCCGTTCGGCCTCGCGCTCGGCGCGGTTGGCGCACGGCGTGAGGCGGCGTTCACGGCCAAGCTCGGACAGCTGTCCGAAGCACGTGAGGCTTTTGCCGAGCGCAAGCTGACGCCAAATGAGGCGGTGAAAGTCGGGCTAGGGGTCAATCAGGACGGCGTGCGTCGCTCGGCCTTCGAGCTGCTGGCCTATCCGGATATTGACGCGGCGCGGCTTGTCCAAATCTGGCCGGAACTCGGCAGCTTTGCGCCGGCCATCCTCGACCAGATCGAGGCAGACGCGAAATATGCCGTCTATTTGAATCGGCAGCAAAACGATATCGAATCGGTCAAGCGCGATGAGGCGGTAGCGCTCGACGATATCAATTACGCCAGCATTGACGGGCTCTCGAACGAATTGCGCCAGCGCCTGATCCTGGTGTGTCCGGCAACGCTTGGCCAAGCCGGGCGTATCGAAGGCATGACGCCCGCCGCTTTGGCGCTACTCCTGACCACGGCGCGTCGTCGCCCTCAAGCCATCCGGACCGTTGCATGACCGATACGATCGCGGCCGTCGAGGCCATTCTCCCCGTTTCACGTGAAACACGAGAACGGCTGGAGCGCTATGTCGCGCTGCTGCGCAAATGGCAGCCGGCCCAGAATCTCGTCTCGCCGAATACGCTGGGCCAGATCTGGACGCGACATGTCGCCGATTGCGCGCAGCTGGTGGCGATGTTTCCGGATACGCGCAAGTGGCTGGATCTGGGCAGCGGCGCGGGCCTGCCGGGACTGATCACCGGTATCCTGTTGGCCGATCAGGAGGGCGCCGTCGTCCACTGCGTCGAGGCGAATCAGCGCAAATGTGCGTTCCTCCGCACGGTGATTCGCGAGACCGGCGCCAAGGCCGTCGTGCATGAAGGGCGGATCGAATCGGTTCTGAAACAATGGAACGAGCCGGTCGAGCGCATCAGCGCCCGTGCGCTCGCCTCGTTGACGGCGCTGCTCGATCTGTCGGCGCCGGTTCTGGCCGCCGGTGCCACAGGAACCTTTCATAAAGGTGAAGATTTCGAGGGGGAACTGGCCGAAGCCTCTAAATCTTGGTCCCTCGATCTGATAAGACACAAGAGCATGATCGATGATCGCAGTTCGATCGTCGAGATTTGTCGGGCAGAGCGCCGGACCGTCTGATCGCGCGCTCCATCGAAGAGGCTGTCCATGTCCCACGCCGACACGTTTTCGCCGCCGTCGCTGCTGCCACCCTTGCCGCGCGTCATTGCGCTGGCCAATCAGAAGGGTGGCGTCGGCAAGACGACGACGGCGATCAACCTCGGCACGGCGCTGGCCGCGATCGGTGAGGAAGTGCTGATCGTCGACCTGGATCCGCAGGGCAATGCCTCGACCGGCCTGGGCATCGACCGCAAGAGCCGGTTGCGCTCGACCTATGACGTGCTGGTCGGCGAATCCTCGCTGGCCGAGATCGTGATGGAAACTGCGGTGCCGCGTTTATCGGTGGCGCCCTCGACCATGGATCTGCTCGGCGTCGAGCTGGAAATCGCAGGCCGGTCCGATCGAGCGTTCAAGCTACGCAGGGCGATCGCCAGCCACATGCAGCGGCCGGAATCGATTCGAGTCCGAAACTACACCTATGTGCTGGTGGACTGCCCGCCTTCGCTCAATCTCCTGACCATCAATGCGCTGTCGGCGGCCCATTCGATCCTGGTGCCGCTGCAGTGCGAGTTCTTCGCGCTGGAGGGGCTGAGCCAGCTGCTGCAGACGGTGGATCAGGTCAAGCACGCGCTGAACCCGGAACTGTCGATCCATGGCATCGTGCTGACCATGTTCGACAGCCGCAACAACCTCGCCAGCCAGGTCGTGGCTGATGTGCGTGCGCATATGGGCGATGCCGTCTATGACACGGTGATCCCGCGCAATGTGCGCATCTCGGAAGCGCCGTCGCATGGCAAGCCCGTGCTGCTCTACGATTTCAAGAGCACCGGCAGCCAGGCCTATCTCCGGCTCGCCTCGGAAATCATTCAACGTGAAAAGCGCCTGCGAGCAGCCTGATTTTGGCGCCGCGGCGGTTATTGGATTTGCAGGAGTGGACGCTATGAGCATGGAAGACGGATCGCGCCGCAGGCTGGGCCGTGGACTGGCCGCTCTCATCGGCGATGTCGGCCAGGAAAGCGTTGTCACGGATCGCTCGCGAAATTCGCGCCGCGTGCCGATCGAATTCCTGCGGCCCAATCCGCGCAACCCGCGCAAGGCGTTCGAGGAAGACGACCTGGCGGATCTCACCGCCTCGGTGCGCGAGAAGGGGATCATGCAGCCGATCCTCGTCCGCCCCGTTCCGGGTGGCCCGGCCGACGCTTACGAGATCATCGCCGGCGAGCGGCGATGGCGCGCGGCGCAGCGGGCCGCGCTGCACGACGTGCCGATCATCATCCACGACGTCAATGACAAGGAAGCGCTCGAGCTCGCCATCATCGAGAATGTGCAGCGCGCCGATCTCAACGCGCTCGAGGAAGCGCTGGGCTACCAGCAGCTGATCGACGAATTCGATTACAGCCAGACGGCGCTCGCGGACGTCATCGGCAAGAGCCGCCCGCATGTCGCCAATACGCTGCGGCTGCTGAAGCTGCCGCCGGCGGTGCAGACCTATCTGCGCGACGGCAAGCTGACCGCTGGCCACGCCCGCGCGCTCGTCACGGTCGACAATCCGGAAGCGGTGGCGCAGCGCATCGTCGATATGGGCCTGACGGTCCGCGACGCGGAGGCGCTGACGCAGAACGAGCCGAAGAAGGGTGGCGCCCAGCGCGCCGCCAGCAAGGCCGAGAAGGATGCCGATACTCGGGCGCTGGAAAAGCTGCTCGGCGACAGCCTCGGCCTGATGGTGACGATCGACCACAAGTCGAACGGCAGCGGCGAGCTGAAGATCCGCTACAAGTCGCTCGAACAGCTCGATGAAATCTGCCGGCTGTTGAAGCGCGAGTAGGGCTGTCCTGGCTCGTCCGATTCGATTAGCCGGCGTAGCATTATCGCCTCACGCGGGCCATCATCGCGACGGAAAGCAAGGCCTGGCCGATGACTTCGTCGGCTATGTTTGACTTGAGCCGGCTATCGAAAATCGCCCGATCGAGCCGGTCGAGCGCCGCCATCAGCCGGTCAGCCGGCCAGATGCGGAGCTGCTGTTCCAGCTTGCCCTTGCGCTGGAAGAAGATGCCGCCGGCATTGCGCTCGATCGCGGTCGAGGCCGGGACGCCGTCTTCGATCGCCGTCTTGATCCGGTGCAGCAGCTGGAAATGGCGCAGCGCCGCATTGGCGACGACGAAGGCGGCCGTGCCCGAACCCAGGATGCGCCGGAACGCCTTGTCGAGCCCGTTGGCGTCGCCGAGTGCCACGGCATCCACCGCCTCGTCGGTCGCCGAGGCACCGGCATCGCCGACGACGGCGCGCACCGCCTCCACGTCGATCGAGGCCTCCCCCAGCGCATAGAGGCAGAGCTTGGCAACCTCCGAGCGGCTGGCGAGCCGGTCGGCGCCGAGCAGGCCGCGCAGCAGCGTGCGGGCATCCGGATCCATCTTGATGCCGGTTGATTGCAGCTCGGAATCGATCATGCGATCGAGTGCCGCGTCATTGTCGGCATAGCAGGCGAGCGCCGCCGCGCCGCGCGCATTCTCGCAGAGCTTGCGCAGCCCTACGCCCTTCTTGATGTCGCCCGCCTCCAGGATGATCCAGGCATCCTGCGGCGGGTTGGCTAGCACGGCCTCGACGGCGGCCTGGATCGGCCGGTTGCCGGCGACCTTGACCCAGATGGCACGGGTGCCGCCGAACAGCGCGATGGTGTTGGCCTCGTCGGCCAGGCGGCCGGTGTCGGAGGCGATCTCGGCCGAATCGATCCGGACCAGCGCAAAGGGATCGTCGCTCTTGCCCAGGATCGTCTTGGCGAAGGCGCTGGCGCGCTCGGAGATGAGGCCCGTGTCGCTGCCATGCAGCAGGACGACGCGGATGCCCGGATCCGGCTTGCTGAGGAAGCGGTCGGCGTCCTGGGGCTTGATCTGGACCATGGTGTTGCCGTCCGGGTGGATTGCCCTCTAGGGACTATGAAGTTTAGGCAGCTTGCGTCGTGGCGCAAAGGCCTCGTGTGGCGATGGGCTGAACGCGAGTGGTCTAAGCTGCGCTCCCGGCTAACGCCGCCCTCACCTTGCCGAGGCAAGCCCCAAGCGCGGTTTCGAAAACCGAAGGCCGGCAGGTCTGCGAGGAGAGTGGCCCCAAGGCTCTGCGTCCTTCGAGACGGCTTTCTGCGAAAGCCTCCTCAGGATGTTGAGGATGGGGCTGCTGCACGGCCGCTGTAGGCCACCGTGCAGCTTTATCCCGGGAAGCCGGAGCGCGCGCTAGCCCTTGGCCTCAGCTCGCCTTGCCGCTGGCGAGTGCCGCGGCGAGGCGGAGCTGGATGTCGTCGGCGACGGATTGCGCGGCGCGGTTCTCGGCGTCGATCTTGGCCCGCTGGTTGGCGAAGGCCTGGTTCGAGCGGTCATAGGAGGCGACGCCGCGGTTGAGCGAGCGCAGGATGACCTTGCCGGTTGCGATTTCCCGGAGTTCGTAGGCGACCGTGACGGTGACCGAATAGGCCGGCGCCGTCTCGTCGCGCTCGAAGCCGAGGCGCGCATCGGCGGAGGTGACCCTGAGCGACAGCTCGTAGCGCGGCGGCGCCGGGTTGCCGCCGCCGGTGAAGCCGAAGATCAGGTTGTTGCGGACTTCCTGGCCGACGCGGTCGCTGACGTCCTCGACCTGGACGGCCGAGAGGTCGGCCGCGACATTGGGGCCGTTGGCGATGGTCATGTAGACCGGCTGCACGGTGCAGGCGGAAGCCAGCACGCCGAGCGTCAGGGCGACGAGGCCGCCCCGCACCAGCCGCGACAGGCGCCCGGCGCCCGCCGAGGCGCGCGCCAAATCCAGTCCGCGATCAGACGACGACATTGACGATCCTCTTCGGCACGATGACGATCTTGCGGGGTGCGCGGCCTTCGAGCGCCTTGATGACGCCATCGAGCGCCAGCGCAGCCGCTTCGATCTCAGTTTCCGACGCCGTCGCCGAGATTGTCAATTCGGCGCGCTTCTTGCCGTTGATCTGGATCGGCAGGACCAGCTTATCCTCGACCAGCAGCGCCGGATCAACGGTCGGCCAGGCGGCCTCGGCGGCGAGGCCCTCGCGGCCGAGCACGACCCAGAGTTCTTCGGCCAGATGCGGGATCATCGGGCCGATGGCCGCCACCAGGAACTCGGCCGCTTCGCGCAGCGCGAAGGCGAGATCCGCGGCCGGCTTGCCGCTGCCGCTTTCAACCGACTTGCGGGCCGTGCCGATGGCTTCGGCGAAGACGTTGGCAAAGCCGTGGATGCGGGCGACAGCGACGTTGAAGCGCAGCCGGTCGATGTCTTCCTCGACATGGGCGGCGAGCTTGTGCGTGGCGCGGCGCAGCGCATCGGCCTCAGGGCCGAAGGCGTCCGGCCTGGCGACGTCGCCCTCCGAAAGCTCGACCGCCTCGCCGACCAGGCGCCAGAGGCGCTGGGTGAAGCGCCAGGCGCCCTCGATACCGGCTTCCGTCCATTCGCTGTCGCGCTCGGGCGGGGTGTCGGAGAGCATGAACCAGCGGGCGCAATCGACGCCATAGGTGTCGGCGACGATCTCGGGCGGGACCACGTTCTTCTTCGACTTCGACATTTTCTCCGGCGGGCCGACCGTCACCGGTTCATCGGTGCCGACCTTGACGGACGTGCCGTCGGCGCGCTTCTCGACCTCTTCCGGGAACAGCCACTTGCCGTTCTGGTCCTTGTAGGTCTCGTGGACGATCATGCCCTGGGTGAACAGGCCCGCGAAGGGCTCCTTCACCGAGACGCGACCGGTGTGCTGCAGGGCGCGGGTAAAGAAGCGCGAATAGAGCAGGTGCAGGATCGCGTGCTCGATGCCGCCAATATACTGGTCGACGGGCAGCCAGTGATCGGCCGCTTCCTTGGAAAGCGGCGCCTCGCCGGGTGCGCTGGCGAAGCGGGCGAAATACCAGGACGAATCGACGAACGTATCCATCGTGTCCGTCTCGCGCGTCGCCGCCCCGCCGCATTGCGGGCAGGTGACGTGCTTCCAGGTCGGATGACGATCGAGCGGATTGCCGGGCTGGTCGAAGGTGACGTCGTCCGGCAGCTTGACCGGCAGATCCGCCTTCGGCACGGCGACCGGGCCGCAGCTCGGGCAATGGATGATCGGGATCGGGCAGCCCCAATAGCGCTGGCGCGAAATGCCCCAGTCGCGCAGGCGGAAATTGACCTGGCGCTTGGCCTGCGGCGCATTGCCGAGCACCTGGCTCTCCAGCCGCTGCGCCACGGCTTCCTTCGCCTCGGGAATGGTCATGCCGTTCATGAAGTCGGAACGGAACAGCGTGCCGTCATCGGTATAGGCGACGTCGCCGACCTCGAAGGTGAGCGCATCAGCGCCCTCGGGCAGGACGACGGCCTTGACCGGCAGGTCGTATTTGCGGGCGAAGTCGAGATCGCGCTGATCATGCGCCGGGCAGCCGAAGACGGCGCCGGTGCCATAATCCATCAGGATGAAGTTGGCGACATAGACGGGCAGGTACCAGCCCGGCACCAGCGGGTGCTTGGCGCGGATGCCCGTGTCGAAGCCCTTCTTCTCCTGCGTCTCGATCGCCTCGGCCGAGGTGCCAGTGCGGCCGCATTCGACGATGAAATCGGCGAGCGCCGGATTGGTCTCGGCCACCTTGGCGGCGAGCGGGTGGTTGGCAGCGATGGCGACGAAGGAGGCGCCATAGAGCGTATCGGGACGGGTCGTGTAGACCTCGATCTCGGTCTCGCCGGTCGGGGCGGAAATCGCGTCCAGGCCGAAGCGGACCATCAGGCCCTCGGAGCGGCCGATCCAGTTCTTCTGCATCAGCCGGACCTTGTCCGGCCAGCGGTCGAGTTCGTCCAAGGCGCCCAGCAGCTCCTCGCCGAACTGGGTGATCTTGAAGAACCACTGCGACAGCTTGCGCCGCTCGACCAGTGCGCCGGAGCGCCAGCCGCGACCGTCGATCACCTGCTCATTGGCGAGCACGGTGTTGTCGATCGGGTCCCAGTTGACCTCGCTCTCCTTGCGATAGACCAGATTGGCCGCGAAGAAGTCGGTGAAGATGCGCTGCTGTTCGGCGTAGTAGGAGGGATCGCAGGTGGCGATCTCGCGGCTCCAGTCGAGCGACAGGCCGAGCAGCTTCAGCTGCGCCTTCATCGTCTCGATGTTTTCATACGTCCAGATCTTCGGGTGGCTGTTGCGCTCGATGGCGGCGTTCTCGGCCGGCAGGCCGAAGGCGTCCCAGCCCATCGGGTGCAGGACGTTGAAGCCCTTCATGCGCTTGAAGCGGGCCACCACGTCGCCCATCACATAATTGCGGCCATGGCCGATATGGATGCGTCCCGACGGATAGGGGAACATTTCGAGCACGTAGTATTTCGGACGCGGATCGTCGTTCTTCGTCTCGAAAATGCTCTGTTCGGCCCAGGCACGCTGCCAGCGCGGTTCGGCATCACGAGGGTTGTAGCGTTCTATGGCCATGGTCCGTCGTCGAAAAGAGTGGGAAAAGGGCAGCTTCATGCCGCCGGAACAGGGTGCGACCTTCACCAGAAACGCGCCGCCCGGTCAACCGCTATCGGCGACGCAGGCGCGATCCCAGGCTTCGCGCCGGCTTCGCTCGGTTGAGCGCCACCGCCGGCCATGCTAGGCGCAGCATCCATCTGCTCCGGAGGCGACATGCCCGTTCCCAAGACCGACGATGTCCAATCCCGCCTGGCCTCCGTCCTGGCCCGTATCGCGGCGAAGGAGGAACAGTCCGGCCGCGCGCCTGGCTCGGCCAAGCTGATCGCCGTCTCCAAGACCTTCGAGGTCGACGAGATCCGCCCCGTGATCGCCGCCGGCCAGCGCCGCTTCGGCGAAAACCGGGTGCAGGAGGCGCAGGCCAAGTGGCCGCTGCTGCGCGAGATGGCCGATGATATCGAGCTGCACCTGATCGGGCCGCTGCAATCCAACAAGGCGAAAGAGGCGATCGCGCTGTTTGACGCGATCCATACTGTCGATCGCGACAAGATCGCCGGCGCGCTTGCCGGCGAAATCCAGAAGCAGGGACGGACACCGCAGCTCTTCGTCCAGGTCAATACCGGGCTCGAGCCGCAAAAGGCCGGCATCGCGCCGCGCGAGGCGGCCGATTTCGTCGAGCGCTGCCGCACGGTGCATGGGCTCGCGATCAGCGGGTTGATGTGCATTCCCCCGGCGGGCGAGGCGGCGGGGCCGCATTTCGCGCTGCTGGCCAAGATGGCGGCCGAGATCGGCGTCGAAAACCTCTCCATGGGCATGAGCGGCGATTTCGAAACCGCGATCGCCTTCGGCGCGACGCATGTGCGCGTCGGCGGCGCGATCTTTGGATCCCGCCCGCCGATTGTGGCGGCGACGCCGGAGCCGGAAGCGCCGGCGGCGGCGCCCGAAGGCCCGGGCGAGACGGGCTGAGGATGGCGGCGGCTTGCGTCGGTCTTTCTTCTTTAAGGCAGGTCAGGGCGCCGCCTGCGCCAACCCTCCGGCGTCCCGGGCTTGACCCGTGATCCATTCAGCGGCGTTGGCGCCGCAGAGGATTCGACGGACAAGCTTGCGGAGGCGCGGATCCCTGCTTGCGCAGGGATGACGGCGAGGGTGTGTCGTCTTCCTTCGCCATGTGCATGCCGCCAAATTGCCGCGAGCGCAGCCGAGCCCCCCTACCGCTTGCGGGAGAGGGTTGGGGTGAGGGTCTTGCTTCGAGCGTCCTCCTGCCGACTTCTCCATCCAAAACCTCGACCCTCATCCTGAGGTGCCCGGCGAAGGCGGGCCTCGAAGGAGGGGCCAGGAATCTGATCTGCGTCATGGAGCCATGCTGGAGCCTCCTTCGAGGCTTCGCTTTCGCGAAGCGCCTCAGGATGATGGCGGAGGGGGTGGAGAAAGTTCACTGGTTTGGGGCCATCCCGCCCCTTCAACAGAACCTAACGCACCTCGATGGCCGCGCCGGGTTTCAGGCGTTGCAGGATCTTGCGCATGTCCGCCAGGCGGACGGCGACGCAGCCTTCGGTTGGAAGGAAGCCCGGGCGGGCAAGGTGGAAGAAGATGGCGCTGCCGCGGCCCTGGCTGCGGCGCGTGACGTTCCAGTCGAGGATGACCACGACATCATAGAGGCAATCGTCGCGCCACATGGTTTCGGCGCTCTTCGGATAGGGCATCCGCACCGGGCGGTTGTAGTTGCGGTCGCCGACGGCGTCGCACCAGCCATCGGTCGGGCGGGAACGCCGGAGCGGCAGGCGGGTGGCGGGGCGCGGGATGCGGTCAGGGCGGTAGCGGACATCAAGAATGGCGAAGCGCCCGGCGGGGGTGGCGCCGTCGCCCTCGCGCTTGTTGCGCGTGACGCCGGAGCGGCCGAGCGCGCACGGGAAGCGGCGATCGCCGAGGCGGAGAATTCCCTTCGTCGGCGCGCCGGGGCGTGGCTGGACGATCAACGTCTGGCGGTTGTGCCGCGATTCCGGACGATTTTGCTTCGGCATCCCTATTTTCCGTACATCGATCCATGGATTTGGTGGTGCGGGGCCCGCCTTGCATCTCGCCCTGAATGAGGTCTAAACCTTAGGCCAGCGATGCAGAAGCGTACTTCGGTTGTTCCCGCAGGAACCGAAGAAACCGTCAGGGGGCAAACGCCATGGCCGCACGGCGAATTCTGGTTGTGGATGATGACGATCTGTTGCGCGAAAGTCTCGTAGAGCAATTGTCGCTCTATGAAGAATTCGAACTGATGGACGAGGCGACGGCGACCAAGGGCGTCCAGCGCGCCCGGGCCGAGCCCACCGATCTGCTGATCATGGATGTCGGCCTGCCGGACATGGATGGCCGCGAGGCGGTGAAGCTGCTGCGCAAGGGCGGCTTCAAGGGTCCGATTATCATGCTGACGGGCCAGGATTCGGAATCCGACACCATTCTGGGCCTCGAGGCCGGCGCCAACGACTATGTCACCAAGCCGTTCCGCTTCGCCGTGCTGCTGGCGCGCATCCGCGCGCAACTGCGCCAGTTCGAGCAGAGCGAGGACGCCACCTTCTCGATCGGCCGCTACACCTTCCGCCCGAGCGCCAAGCTGATGCTGGACGAGCGCGGGCAGAAGATCCGGCTGACCGAAAAGGAGACGTCGATCCTGAAATTCCTGTATCGCGCCGGCGAGAAGGTGGTCGGCCGCGATATCCTGCTGCACGAAGTCTGGGGATATAATTCCGGCGTCACGACGCACACGCTGGAAACCCATATCTATCGTCTCAGGCAGAAGATCGAGCGCGAACCGTCGATTGCGGAGCTGCTCGTCACGGAAGCAGGCGGTTACAAGCTGGTTCCGTGATAGAGTCGCCGCGAGGCTGCTTCGTTCGCGGCCAGGGGCAGGAATATCGGCGTGACGCTTGAACAGGATATCGCTCTTCTCTCGACGGTGCCGCTCTTCGCGGAGCTTTCGACGGACCATCTGCGCCTGATCGCGTTCAGCGCGACGCGGCTGGAGCTGCCGGCCGGTCGCGTGCTGTTTCGCGCCGACAGCAAGGCGCTGTCCGGCTTCGTCGTGATGTCGGGCGAGATCGAGATGGCCGATGGCCATGGCGAGAACCACAGGCGACTGGGCCTGTTCGGCCCCGGCACGCTGCTGGGCGAAGTGGCGCTGTTCATCGAGACGCGCCGACCCGCGACAGCGACGGCCACCAGCGATGCGCTGGTGATCGAGATCGACCGCACGCTGATGCGGCGGATCCTGACGGAATATCCGGATGTGGCGGCGCGGATGCATACCCGCATCGCCGACCAGCTGATGGAAACCGTCGGCGCGCTCGGCAGGCTGGAAAGCCGGTTCGAGGGTATCAGCCTTTCCGCGCCGGGCCAGTAGCCGGACAAGCGCTTTTCCCGAAGCGGGTTTCGGTTGGCGTGCAGAAGACGCGAACCGTGAAAGACTTCAGACCGCCAGGCGGGCGATGACCGGCACGTGGTCGGACGGCTTGTTCCAGCCGCGCGCCTCGGTGATCACCTCGATGCCCTGCAGGCGCGCGCGCAGCGGCGGCGTCACCCAGACATGGTCGAGGCGGCGTCCGCGATTGGACGTTTCCCAATCCTTGGCGCGGTAGCTCCACCAGGTGTAGAGCTTCTCGTCCATCGGCACGAACTGGCGCATGGCGTCGATCCAGCCGCCGGCCTCGCGCACTTCTTCCAGCAGCTTCGTCTCGACCGGGGTGTGGCTGACGACGTTCAGCAGTTGCTTGTGCGACCAGACGTCATTCTCATACGGGGCGATGTTGAGATCGCCGACGAGGATCGCCGGCCCGCTGGTCTCGGCGCCGGTCAGCCAGGTCTTCATCTCCTCGAGAAAACCGAGCTTGTGTGCGAACTTTTCGTTGATCGCGGGGTCGGGCTCGTCGCCGCCGGCCGGAATGTAGAAATTGTGCAGCGTGATCGGCAGGTCGCGGTCGGTCAGCGTCACGGAGATGTGACGCGCATCTTCCTTGCCGAAGAAGCCGCGCCGCTTGGTTTCGATGAAGGGCTTGCGCGAGACGGTGGCGACGCCGTGATAGCCCTTCTGGCCGTGCACGGCCTGGTGGACATAGCCGAGCTTGCGGAATGCGCCGGACGGGAAATTGT
Source organism: Kaistia sp. UC242_56 (assembly GCF_044452255.1). Lineage (NCBI taxonomy): Bacteria > Pseudomonadati > Pseudomonadota > Alphaproteobacteria > Hyphomicrobiales > Kaistiaceae > Kaistia > Kaistia sp. UC242_56. Next base: position 68,523 of record NZ_JBIOAN010000002.1, on the reverse strand, counting down.
CCTCGATGCACTTGATCTCCTGCAGGCAGAGCACGTCGGGACGGTGCGCCTCCAGGAAAGCGGTGACGAGGTCGATCCGGAGACGGACCGAATTGATGTTCCAGGTCGCGATGCTGATGGTCATGTGAGGCCCCGGCGGCAGGAGAACCGCGGCGCCCGCAATACGCAATCGCGCCGGATATCGCCAACGAAAAATCGCAGGGGTGGCCGTCCCGCAAGGTCGGCGTGGCCTGGGCGAGACACGGAGGCAGCGGGATGGAGTGGAGGAATCGCGAGCCCCAAAAAGGAACGCCCAGCTCCGGGGGGGAAGCTGGGCGTTGCGCTTTACAGCGCCTTGCGCCCGTCTATGACGCGGCGCTTCGCGGGACCATCTTCGGCGAGACGGGGGGCACTACCGATCGATGGAATGGCCCGCTGTCTATAGATTTGGTGCGCCCCTGAGCGAATTCAAGTCGGCGTGCCATTTCTATCGCACCCGCACGTTCACAAGCGCGCGAGCGGCCTATTTCAGGCTCTTGTTCGGCAGGTAGTAGTTGATCTTGAAATTTTTCGGGTCGGCCGGCTTGCCGATCTCGACGTCGTAGACGGCGACCGAGGTGTCGAGGCCCTGCGAATCGGTCACGACCCACTGGCGCAGCTCATAGGTGCGGGTGTCGAAGATCAGCTTCAGGCTGCCGCCGCCAAAGGCCGAGCCCTGTTCCAGCACCAGCGAGATCAGGTCCGGCTCCTCGATCAGCTTGCGCACGATATTGGAGGAGGTCAGGTCCATCTGGTCGGCAAGAAGATAGCGCAGCGGAGTCTTCTTCAGCGGATAGAGGTCCTGCGTCATCATCTTGTTGTCGCGGATCGCGACCTGGTTGCCGTCGGCGACCACGTCCATCTTGACCGGCGGGCTGTAGTTGAAGCGAATCTTGCCCGGGCGGGCGAGGAAGAACACGCCTTCCGATTGTTCGCCGCTCGGGCCGAACTGGATGAAGCGGCCCTGCATGGTGCGGATCGAGTTGAAATAGGCGTTGATCTTGCGAAGCGCCGCCATCTGCTGCGCGTTGAAGGCCGCTTCCGCGCGGCCGGGCAGGCCGATCGCGCCGAGCGCCACCGTGGCGCCAAGGCCGAGCGTGGTGGCCAGGAAGCGACGCCGGGTCAGGCCGGTCTCCGTATCGATCGTCACGATGGGCATCCTTCGCGTGGTTCGCAGTCTAGCGTCATTCGCGATCAAGGGTCGCGAGCGTCATGCGGTCGGGGCCGGACAGACCGGCGCTGGAAAACGTCTCGCCTCGCGACCTAGTTCCGCTTGATGGCGATTTCGCGACGTCAGAACCGGCTGGCTTCCTCGCCTTCGACGAGAATTTCGCGCTTTCCGGCATGGTTGGCGGCGCCGACAAGGCCTTCCTTCTCCATGCGCTCGATCAGCGAGGCGGCGCGATTGTAGCCGATCGACAGACGACGCTGGATATAACTGGTGGAGGCCTTGCGGTCGCGCAAGACCACGGCGACGGCCTTGTCGTAGAGGTCGTTCGATTCATCGCCGCCCAGCACCGAGCCGCCGGCCTCGCCGCCGCCCGACTCGTCACCCTCGCCATCGTCTTCGGTAATGGCGTCGAGATAATCGGGACGGCCCTGCAGCTTCAGGTGGTTGACGATCTTCTCGACTTCCTCGTCGCTGACGAAGGGGCCATGCACGCGCTGGATGCGGCCGCCGCCGGCCATGTAGAGCATGTCGCCCTGGCCGAGTAGCTGCTCGGCACCCTGTTCGCCGAGAATGGTGCGGCTGTCGATCTTCGACGTGACCTGGAAGGAGATGCGGGTCGGGAAGTTGGCCTTGATCGTGCCGGTGATGACGTCGACCGAGGGACGCTGCGTCGCCATGATGACGTGGATGCCCGCGGCGCGGGCCATCTGGGCCAGGCGCTGGACGGCGCCTTCGATGTCCTTGCCGGCCACCATCATCAGATCGGCCATCTCGTCGATGATGACGACGATGTAGGGGATCGGATCCAGCGGCAGGTCTTCCTGCTCGTAGATCGCCTCGCCGGTTTCCTTGTCGAAGCCGGTCTGGATCGTGCGGGTCAGGATCTCGCCCTTGGCCTTGGCCTGGCCGACGCGGGCATTGTAGCCGTCGATGTTGCGCACGCCGACCTTCGACATCTTGCGATAGCGGTCTTCCATCTCGCGGACGGTCCATTTCAGCGCGACGACGGCCTTCTTCGGATCGGTGACGACGGGCGTCAGCAGATGCGGAATGCCGTCATAGATGGAAAGCTCGAGCATCTTCGGGTCGATCATGATCAGGCGGCACTCTTCCGGCGTCAGCCGGTAGAGCAGCGACAGGATCATGGTGTTGATGGCGACGGACTTGCCGGAACCGGTAGTGCCGGCGACGAGCAGATGCGGCATGCGGGCCAGGTCGACCACGACCGGCTCGCCGCCGATGGTCTTGCCGAGGCCGATCGGCAGCCGCGCCTTCGACTGTTCGAAATCGTTGGCTGCCAGCATTTCGCGCAGGAACACCATTTCGCGGCGCGCATTCGGCAGTTCGATGCCGATGGCGTTCTTGCCGGGGATGACGGCGACGCGGGCGGCGATCGCGCTCATCGACCGGGCGATGTCGTCGGCGAGGCCGATCACGCGGCTCGACTTGATGCCGGGGGCAGGCTCGAGTTCATAAAGCGTCACGACCGGGCCGGGGCGGACATTGATGATGTCGCCGCGAATTCCGAAATCGTCGAGCACGCCTTCGAGCACGCGGGCATTCTGCTCCAGCGCCTCGGTGTTAATCTTGGTGCGCGGATCGACGGCGCGCGGGGCGGCCAGGAAGTCGAGGGTCGGCAGTTCGAACACGTCGTTCTGGCCGCGCGTCGGCTGCGCCTCGCGGGTTTGGCGCTTGCCGGGCCGGGCGCGGGCAGCGGGCTGGGCCGCACGGCCCGCCGGCATCGGCGCGGGGATCGGCAGGTCGTCGTCCTCCTCGTCCGCCCAATCGTCGGGATCCGCCTCGACCGGCGCGGTCTTGACGCGGCCGCTGACCTGGCCGGCGGCCATGCGCGGCTCGACCCGTCCGATGCGGCCCTCGGGGATGTCGGCTGCCGCGGCGCGGCGTTCCGCCTTGTCGGCATTGCCGCGTCCGAAAAGCCGGCCGAGGCTCGCCTTGGCCGAATAGCCGAAATGCGCCAGCGCACCGAGCGGCACGGTCAGGAAGTTGGAGCGATCCTCCTCGCCCATGATGTCGTCGGTGTCGAAATCCTCGTCGCGGCGCGAACGCTTGGGCGCGGCGCGGGTCGGCTCGCGGACCGGCAAGGCCTCTTCTTCCTCGCGGCCGAAGCGGATGAAGCCGGTGGCATGCAGGAACAGGACGATGGCGAGGAGCGCAAACAGCGCGCCGGCGACAAAGGTGGCGTTGCTGCTGACCGGCGTGCCGACCACGAGCGCGGGAAGGCGGGCGAAGATGTCGCCGATCACGCCGCCCATGCCGGTCGGCAGCGGCCATTTGGCCGTCACCGGCACCAGCGCCAGCAGCGCGGCGGCAAAGGCGCTGGCGCCGAGCCAGGAAAGCAGCATCGTCTTGCGGAAGCGGCGGCCGCCGAACAGGCAGCGCCAGCCCCAGATCACCGCCGGCAGCAGCAGCATCGCCACGGCGAGGCCGAAGAACTGCATCAGCAAATCGGCGATGATCGAGCCCGGCAGGCCCAGCATGTTGGCGGCCGGCTTGGACACCGCATAGGAGAGGGACGGATCGTCGACCGTCCAGGTGGCGAGCGCCGTGGCAATGGCCGCGATGCCGGCGAGAAGCGCCAGCCCGACCAGATGTCCCAGATGGCGGCGGACAAGCCGGCTCATGCCGTCCTCGTCCTCGGAGGGCATGGGCATTGAAACCGATCGTGTCGAACGCATGGTCCGGTCATGTCCTTTGCACGTCTAGCGCGGGGGCGCTTCGTGGGGTCGAAACGGTCCCGCACTGTCTCCGTCGTTGGATCGTCGGAGGGCCGAAGCCGGTTCCCCTCCATGGCGATCCGATTAGCCAAGAACCCGCGCCATGCGGGCCAGTGCTTCCTGCGTCGTCGCGAGGTCCTGGACCATGGCGACGCGGATAAAGGGTGTGCCGGGATTGCTCCCGTCCGGCAGCGGCAGCGACAGATAGGCGCCGGGGATCGTGCGTACGCCCGCCTCGCGCCAGAGCCGCGTTGCCGCCTCGACGCCGTCGCCGACCTCGAGCCAGAGGAAAAATCCGCCTTCCGGCCGCGTGGCGCGGACCCGGGGGCCCAGCGTTGCCAGCGCGGCATCATATTTGGCGTTGTAGAGCGCACGGTTCTCGGCGACGTGGCCTTCATCCGAATAGGCCGCCACCGCCACGGCCTGGATCGGGCCCGGCACCTGCGGCGCCGCGACATTGCGGAAGCGGGTCCAGGTCTCGAGGAAATCCGGGTTGCCGGCGACGAAGCCGCAGCGCAGGCCCGGCAGGTTCGAGCGCTTCGACAGCGAATGGAAGGTCAGGATGTTGGCGTAGCCCGCGCCGAGACGGTCGGCCGCCTGCAGCACGCCGGGCGGCGGCGTCTCGCGGTAGATCTCGGAATAGCACTCGTCGGCGAAGACCATGAAGTCATGCGCGCGGGCGATCTGGATGACGCGGCTCCAGTCCTCCAGCGTCGCGACGTCGCCCTGCGGCGCGGTCGGCGAGGCGATGTAGACGGCGATGGTGCGGGTGAGCACCTCGGTGGGCACCTGGCCCAGATCCGGGAAGGAACCCTCCCGGCCGGAGCCGAGCAGGACCACTTCGGCGCCGGCGACTTCCGCGCCGGCGGCATAGGCCTGGTAGAACGGGTTGGGCAGCAGCACGACGGGCTTTTCGAGGCCGGGCTTGCGCTGGCGGGCGGTGAGGGCGGCCAGCGTCAGTCCCTCGCGCGAGCCATTCAGCGGCAGCACCATGCGCTCGGGGTCGATGGTCGCCTGGAGGCCGTAGCGCCGGTCGAGCCAGCGCGCGATCGTCTGGCGGAAGGCATCGGTGCCGCGAATGGGCGGATAGCGGCCAAACAGCGCGACGTTCTCCGCGATCACCGGCGCCACGAAGGCGGGGATCGGATGCTGCGGCTCGCCGATGGTAAGGTTGATCGCGGGCAAGCCGGGTTCGACGCCTGCCAGAAGGCTGTTCAGGCGGGCGAAGGGAGAGGTCTCTTTCTTGGCGCTGGTCGTCACGCTTGCCTTCACACTGGCTGGGTCGCTCGGCGGGCGGAGTCCCACCCGGGTCTGGATTGCAGAAGAGTAACCGTAGCGGCCGTTGGTTAAGCCGGCTTTAACCATGGCGACGGGGGCCAAAAAAAGACCCCGGCGCGAAGGCCGGGGTCTTTCCACTCTGGAAGGCTTGTTTTTGGGGTGGGCGCCCGGGGGCGCCCGCCGATGCTAGTTGTGGTAGGCGCGTTCGCCGTGCTCGACGATGTCGAGGCCTTCGCTCTCGACTTCCTTGCGGACGCGGAGACCGATGATGACATCGACGATCTTGTAGAGGATCGCCGAACCGACGCCGGACCAGACGACCGTGAACAGCACGCCTTCGATCTGGACCCAGAGCTGGTGGCCCATCGCGTAATCGGCGACGCCCGTGCCGCCCAGCGACGGGCTGACGAGGATGCCGGTGGCGATGGCGCCGACGATGCCGCCGACACCATGGATGCCGAAGACGTCGAGGCTGTCGTCATAGCCGAAGCTGTTCTTCACCGTGGTAACGAAGAAGAAGCAGACGATGGCGGCGCCGAAGCCGAGCACGATGGCGCCGACCGGGCCGATGAAGCCGGCAGCCGGGGTGACCGCGACCAGGCCGGTGACGACGCCCGAGATGCCGCCGAGCATGGAGGGCTTGCCGCGGACGATCCATTCGATCAGCGACCAGCCGATGGCGGCGCCCGCCGTGGCGACGAAGGTGTTGATGGTGGCGAGACCGGCGACCGAGCCGGCCGAGAGAGCCGAACCGGCGTTGAAGCCGAACCAGCCGACCCAGAGCATCGCAGCGCCGACCATGGAGAGGGTCAGCGAATGGGGAGGCATCAGATCCTTGCCGAGGCCCGTACGCTTGCCGATGATCAGGGCGCCGACCAGGCCGGCGATACCGGCGTTGATGTGAACGACCGTGCCGCCGGCGAAATCAAGCGCCCCGCGCTTGAACAGCCAGCCCGTCGACTGCCAGACCGAGTGGGCGATCGGCAGATAGACGACCGTGATCCAGAGGATCATGAACAGGATGACGGCGGCGAACTTCGTGCGCTCGGCGAAGGAGCCGACGATCAGCGTGGCGGTGATCGCCGCGAAGGTCATCTGGAACGACAGGAAGACGTATTCCGGAATGGTGCCGGAGAGAGTGTCCGGCGTGATGCCGGCGAGGAAGGCCTTCGACAGGCCGCCGATCAGCGCGCCGCCATCGGTGAAGGCGAGGCTGTAGCCGTAGAACACCCAGATGATCATCGCGACGCAGGCGATCAGGAGAACCTGCATCAGCACCGACAGCATGTTCTTGGTGCGGACGAGGCCGCCGTAGAACAGCGCGACGCCGGGGACGATCATGGCGAGGACCAGGATGGTCGAAACCAGCATCCAGGCGGTATCGCCGGAATTCAGCGTCGGCACCGCGGCGGTGACCGCCTCGACGGCCGGCTCGGTGGCGTCCTGCGCGAAGGCGGCGACCGCCGATGCCAGCAGCGCGCCTCCCGCCGCAGCCAGAGAGAAGGGAGCATTTCGAAGGTTCATTGCAGTTCTCCTGTCGGACCGGCGTTGCCGCCGGTTGCCTGCGCCCGGGGCGAAGCCCTTCTCGCAGCTGTTTTTCGATGGGATGGCGGGTCGACTTGAAGGGTGTGCCACCCGCTGGAGCCAGCGAACGGCGCGAGGCGGAAGGCGCTAGAGCGCGTCGGTGTCGGTCTCGCCCGTGCGGATGCGGACGGCCTGCTCGATCTGGTAGACGAAGATCTTGCCGTCGCCGATCTGGCCGGTCTTGGCGGCGGCGGCGATGGCCTCGACGACCTTGTCGACCGCTTCGCTGGCCACGGCGACTTCGATCTTGAGCTTGGGCAGGAAGCTGACGGCGTATTCGGCGCCGCGATAGATCTCGGTGTGGCCCTTCTGGCGGCCATAGCCCTTGACCTCGGTAACGGTCAGGCCCTGCACGCCGATGCTGGTCAAGGCGTCGCGCACCTCATCCAGCTTGAACGGCTTGATAATCGCCATCACGATTTGCATGTGTTCGGATCCCATTTCTCTCTGCGTCTGGTGGACGGCGGACCTCGATCGCTCGGGGTCCTCAGTAACGGTCGCGGACAAGCGAACGCCTTCGCTGGCAAACACCAATCAAGGTCCGTGCCAACTCTGACGATTGTGCCGAAAAAAATGTGAACAGCGCAAAAGGGCGGCACGCCGCCTGTCAAAACGCAGGCGTCGCCGCGATCTCGCCGCAAATTCTGATCGCGGCATGAGCAAATTTCGAATTTTGCCCAATTAATGGGCTGTGGTGTACGCAATGCCTGGCCAACGGGCGAAAGCGGTAGACGCGACGCTCACCGGCTGACCGGCCGGACCAGTCCTTCCTGCGCCACCGAGGCGACCAGCACGCCCTGGCGGTCGAACAGGCTGCCGCGGTTGAAGCCGCGCGCGCCATGCGCCGAAGGGCTGTCCTCGACATAAAGCAGCCAGTCGTCCATCCGGAACGGCCGGTGGAACCACATGGCATGGTCGAGGCTGGCGACCTGCAGGCCCGGCTCGAACACCGACCTTCCATGCGCCAGAAGCGTGGTATCGAGCAGCGTCAGGTCGGAGGCATAGGCGAGTATGCAGCTGTTGAGCACGGGATCGTCGCCGATCGCGATCTTGGCGCGAATCCAGATGGCGTGGCTGTGGCGCGGCTCGTCGCGGCGGAAATAGGCCTTCTGGTCGACCGGGCGCAATTCGATCGGACGCAGCCGTTCCCAGTAGCGTCGGACGCCCGCCGGGGCGCCGTCGAGCAGGGCCGCGCCGATCTCGCCATCGACCGGCAGGTCTTCCGGTCCCGGCACGTCGGGCATGGATATCTGGTGCTCCAGCCCGTCCTCGCGAATGTGGAAGGACGCCGACATGATGAAGATCGTCTGGCCGTGCTGGATCGCGACGACGCGGCGGGTCGAGAAGCTGCCGCCATCGCGCACCCGCTCGACCTCGTAGACGATCGGCGCGGACGGATCGCCCGGGCGCAGGAAATAGCCGTGCAGCGAATGCACCAGCCGGTCCGTGACGGTTCGCGACGCGGCCACCAGCGCCTGGCCGATCACCTGGCCGCCGAAAACCCGCTGCCAGCCGGGATCGAAGCTGCGACCCCGGAACAGATTGTGTTCCAGCGGCTCCAGATCGAGTATCGAGAGAAGGTCGTTGATCATGCTTGCATCGGTCGCGTTCGGAAAATCGGGATCGGCGGACGTCGCTCAGTTGCGGCCGCCCACCCACCAAGTCAAGCGGCCACCGGGCGTGGCGGCGCATAGCCGGAAGGAATGAGTTCATGGCAGCAGGGATGGAGACGGGTTCGGCCATCGACGTCCTGATCGCCGGCGGCGGCTATGTCGGCCTCTGCACGGCGCTGGCGCTGAAGCAGGGCGCGCCCTCGCTTGCCGTCGCAGTCGTGGATCCGGCCCCCGCCGGTGCCGGCTCGCGCGACGGCCGCGCCTCGGCGATCGCCGCGGCGGCGAAGCGGATGCTGGAGACGCTGGGCATCTGGCAGCAGATCGAGGCGACCAGCCAGCCGATCACCGAGATGATCGTCACCGACAGTCGCCTGCGCGACGCCGTGCGCCCGATCTTCCTCACCTTCTCCGGCTCGGTCGAGAATGGCGAGCCCTTCGCGCATATGGTGCCGAATGGGGCGCTGGTCGGCGCGCTGTCGGACGCCTGCCGCACCGTCGGCGTCGAGCTGATCGCGGGCGATTCGGTCGCCGATTTCACCACGCGCGCGGCCTCGGTCGAGGCAAAGCTTGCCAGCGGCGGCACGATCACCGCGCGCCTGCTGGTCGCCGCCGATGGCGCGAAGTCGCGCCTGCGCGATCTCGCCGGCATTCGCACGGTCGGCTGGTCCTATGGCCAGTCGGGCATCGTCACGACGGTGCAGCACGAACGGCCGCATCACGGCCGGGCCGAGGAACATTTCCTGCCGGCGGGTCCGTTCGCCATCCTGCCCTTGCCGGGCAACCGCTCGTCGCTGGTCTGGTCGGAGCGTACCGAGCATGCGGACAGGCTGGTCCAGGCGGACGAGTTCACCTTCCAGCTCGAGCTCGAGCGGCGCTTCGGCCATCATCTGGGACCGATCGAGGCGATCGGCCCACGGCGCGCCTATCCGATCGGCCTGAAGCTCGCGCGTTCCTTCATCGCGCCGCGCGTGGCGCTGGTCGGCGACGCCGCGCATGCGATCCATCCGATCGCCGGCCAGGGCCTCAATCTCGGCTTCAAGGATGCGGCCGCCCTGGCCGAGACGGTGGTGGACGCCGCCCGCCTCGGGCTCGACCCCGGCACGCTCGACATACTGGAGCGCTACGAGCGCTGGCGCCGCTTCGACACGGTGCAGATGGGCATCGTCACGGATGGGCTGACGCGGCTGTTCTCGAACGACAATCCGGCGCTGCGCATCCTGCGCGATGTCGGCCTCGGGCTGGTCGACCGCCTGCCGCGCCTCAAGGAGAGTTTTATCGGTGCTGCGTCCGATGTCGGCCAGGCCGGCCCGCGCCTGCTGCGCGGCGAAGTGATCTGAGGGGCTTCCCTGTCCTTTCCAGACTATCACCCCGCACTGCCATCATCCTGAGGCGCTTCGCGCCAGCGAAGCCTCGAAGGAGGATCCAGCGGTAAAAATCCGTGCAGCGGTCCGGATCGCGGGTGTTCGCAGGACCCTCCTTCGAGGCCCGGCTTTGCCGGGCGCCTCAGGATGATGGTCGAGTTTTGGGGACGCGGCCTTTGGGTCTGTTGCGCCGACCGGCTTCGCCTGTCGGACGTTGCGATCCGGATCATCGTTCCGCCGCGGTCGGCGAAGGAACGGAATTTTCTCAGAACGGCCGGGCTTCGTCCGGGAGCATGATCGGGATGCCGCTGCGGATCGGGTAGGCGAGACGCGCGGCGCGGCTCACCAGTTCCTGGCGCTCGGGATCATATTCGAGCGTCGTCTTGGTCAGCGGGCAGACCAGCAGCTCCAGCAGCTTGGGATCGACCCGGCTTTCCTCGCGTTCGGCATGCGCCATCGCCCGGCTCCTATTGCAGCTGCGACGAGGCGTTGCCGTCGCCGCGGCGGGCGAGCGAGATCTCGGTCAGCGCGATCAGCGTCTCGGCCCGGGTGCGCAGGTCCGGCGCTTCGAGCAGCGCCTGCTTCTCCGCCATGCCATAGGGGCTCATCATCGACAGCGCATTGACCAGCGTCTCGTTCGACGCCTTCTCGATGCTGTCCCAGTCGGCTTCGAGCTGGTTGGCGTCGAGATAGAGGCGGAACGTATCGAGCAGATGGCTGCGATCGACGGTGTCGGCGCCCGCGTCCTCGACGAAGTCGGACGGGAAATCGATCGCCGTGACCCGGCAGCGGCGGAAGCCCGATTCGGGCTCGACCTCTTCCAGGATGCGGAAGCGGCTGATGCCGGTCAGGCAGATCATGTAGCGGCCGTCGCCGGTCTCCGAATAGGAGGTGATGCGACCGGCGCAGCCGACCGCGAACAGCTCCGCCGCGTCCTCGCCGTCTTCCGTCACCGTCATCGGCTGGACCATGCCGATGATGCGGTCGCCCGCCATCGCATGGTCGACCATGGCCATGTAGCGCGGCTCGAAGATGTTGAGGGGCATCTGGCCGCGCGGCAAGAGCAGCGCTTCGGGGAGCGGAAAGACCGGAATCAGATCGGGAAGATCGTCCGGGGCTTCATAGATGGCATTGCCTGCCTGCATGCGAATGGCGCCTTACGAGAACAGAAGCGAGGAAAGACGGCGGCGCCCGTACAGCGTCACCTCGTCCATCGGGCCCCAGGCCTCGAAGAACTGAACGAGCTGCTTGCGGGCCTTGTCATCCTCCCAACTGCGATTGAGGCGGAAGATGTCAAGGAGCTGGTCGGCGGCATCCTCGCGCTGGTCCTTGGCATTGAGCAGCAGGGCCAGGTCGAAGCGGGCGTCAAAATCCCTAGGATTGCTTTCGATCCGCGCGCGAAGCTCGCCTTCCTCGCCGAGATCAGCCGACTGGTCGGCCAGCGCGATCTGGGCGCGAACGGCGGTGACGCCCGGGTCGTTCGCCTTTTCGGGCGGAAGCGAATCCAGCAGCTCGCGCGCCGCCTCGACATTGCCGGTCGCGACGTCGCAGCGGGCAAGGCCCACCAGCGCCTTGAAGGTATCGGGCTCGGCGGCCAGGATCGCGGCATAGACGTCGGCGGCCTGGGCGAACTGGCCCTGCTCGACCAGCGCGTCGGCTTCCGCCAGCGCCGCTTCGACTTCGGCGCCGCCGGCGGGACCCGCGACCCGCTCGATGAATTCCTTGATCTGGCTTTCAGGCAGCGCGCCCATGAAGCCGTCGACCGGGCGGCCGTCGACAAAGGCGATCACCGCCGGAATCGACTGGATGCCGAGCTGGCCGGCGATCTGCGGATGGTCGTCAATGTTCATCTTGACGAGACGGACCGTGCCGCGCGCCTGCTGGACGACCTTCTCGATCACCGGAGTCAGCTGCTTGCAGGGGCCACACCAGGGCGCCCAGAAATCGACGAGCACCGGCTGGCGGCGCGATTCCTCGAGAACGTCCTTGGTGAAATTGTTGGTGGTCGTGTCCTTGATCAGCGTGTCGGCGCCATTGGCAGCCTGGGTCGCGGCGCTGTCGCCGATGCTGAAGCTGGGCTGGTTCATGCGGATTGCCTCGATCATCAAAGGCCGGCTCCCGCGCCGGCGCGTCGCGGAGAACATGGCGCTTCGAACCCGGTTTTACAAATCCGGACTGGCCGCGGCCTGCGAAAAAGACAGGAGCAGCGGCTCGTGGCCGGTGGCGCGGAGGAAGGCGAGCAGGTCGGCGGCGGCGATCGTCGTGGTGGCCGTATTGACGAGCGGATGGAAATTGACGGCGCCCGCGGTGGCGAGCGCCTCGTCGAGCACGACGGTCAACCGGGCCGGCTGGTCGTTGATCACGCCGAACGGCGTCACTGAACCCGGCAGCACGCCGAGCAGGCTCTGCATCAGCTCGGCCGAGCCAAACGAGACGCGGCCCGAGGCGCCGATCCGCTCATGCAGCCGCTTCAGGTCGATCGCGGCATTTTCCTCGGCGACCACGAGGAAGAGAGCGCCCTTCTTGTCCTTGAGGAACAGGTTCTTGCTGTGCAGGCCGTCAATGGCCCCGCGCAGCGCCTGCGATTCCTCGACCGTGTAGAGCGGCGGATGGGTGACGGTGGTCGTCTCGATGCCAAGGCTTTCGAGAAAGTCGAACAGTTCGTCCTGGCTTGCCGGCATGCGTTTCCCCCTCGGTGGCTGGCAGTCTGTCCCGCGCCCCTGCGCTAAAACCGTCGCCGGGTCTCGCGGGACAGGTCTTTCCTGAAGCATGCCGCGCCGGGAGCAGCAAGCGCGGAGGCGCAGCCGGGCAAAAAGAAAGCCCGGCGCGGGGCCGGGCTTTCTCGTGTCGCAGGCGCGGCGGATCAGAACTTGAAGTTCAGGCCCGCGGTGACCGCATGGGCGGTGACGCCGCCATTCACGACCGGATCGAAATTGCCGATATCCTTCTTGCCGAGGTCGACATAGTCGTATTCCAGGCGGCCGGTCAGGTTCTTGGTGAAGGCGTATTCGACGCCGGCGCCGGCGGTCCAGCCAACCGCCCACTGGCTCTCGTCGGCATATTTCAGATCGCCATAGGCGACGCCGCCCTTGGCGTAGAGCAGGAAGTTGTCCCAGGCATAGCCGGCGCGAACCGTCGTCTTGCCGAGCCAGTCGAGCTCCGCCACGTCCTTCAGCGAGGTGTAGGCGATGTCGGTTTCGACGCCGATCACCCAATGGTCCATCTGGTAGTTGTAGCCGGCCTGGGCGCCGACAAGGCCGCCTGTGCCGCTCAGGCCGTCAAGATCGCCGGTGAAATCGCCGAACAGCGCGCCGCCATGCACACCGACATAGAAGCCGGTCCAGTCAAAGGCGGCTTCGGTGACGATCGGAGCCGGGGCCGGAGCGGGCTCATAGGTCAGATCGGCGGCGGAAGCGGCGCCGGTCAGCGCGATCAGGGCGGCGCCGGCGAGAAGAAGCTTGGTCATTGGTACCTCAAGAGATGCGAGCCCGGGCCAATACGCACCCGAAACTCCGTCTCTCAGCCACCCCTGGCTTACCCGTGGCGAGGGCTTAGCACCGGCTTCTGGACAGAACGATGGCAGCCGCGGCGCGCGCCGTCCCAGGCCCGTATTCCCGGCTGGGCTGCGCCAAAAAGGTCGCTCATCGTGGCGGGGCGGTGGCGGCTTTCTGGCGCAAATCGGCGCGAAAAAACTCTCTTGCAATCGATTCCGGCTTCGGCCATAAGGTGCGCACGCCGGCACCGCCGGGGTTTAAGCGGGTGTAGCTCAGGGGTAGAGCATAACCTTGCCAAGGTTAGGGTCGAGCGTTCGAATCGCTTCACCCGCTCCAATATCTCCGGTCACCCACCGGAGTTTCAAAAAGGCCACGGTTTTCCGTGGCCTTTTTGCTTTTTCGGGGGTTCCCTCCGCCTCCTGCGATTTCCGCCTTCGCTCTCGTCGCCGATCGTTTTCCGCGTCGCGCCGGGCTGTGGAGAACGGGCAGGAAGGCACGCCGGCCTCGCTTGCAATCGATCCGGGCTTGCGCCATAAGGTGCGCATGCCGGCGCGAGCCGGGGTTTAAGCGGGTGTAGCTCAGGGGTAGAGCATAACCTTGCCAAGGTTAGGGTCGAGCGTTCGAATCGCTTCACCCGCTCCAATATCTCCGGTCACCCACCGGAGCTTCAAAAAGGCCACGGTTCTCCGTGGCCTTTTTGCTTTTCGGGCCACCGAGACGCGCTCGGGCCCTCCGCCCTGAAGGGCAGTCTGCGCCGGGTCTGCGCCGCGCCTGCCACTCCTTGTCGCGCACCCTCGAAACGACGCGGCGACACCCTATCTTGCCCGATGTGCAAGCGGCTTCGCGGCCTGACACTCGGGTCGGCCGCAGGCAAAGGCACGCTCCCGTCCCGCGCTGTGACGCCGGCCGGGCAGGGTGGGAGCTTTCGGCGCAGCTGGCGGACCCAGCAAGAGGAGAAGCACCATGGCACGTCATTCCCTCGTTCCCTTCGGCGGCAGCCCCCTGATCGGCGGCGACCCGTTCGTCTCGCTCCAGCGCGGCATGAACCGTCTGATGGAAGACGTGTTCCGCAACGCTGGCATGCCGGCGGCCGGCGCGGAGGGGCATGAAGTTGGCATGCTGATGCCGCAGATCAACGTCTCCGAGACGGAATCAGAGGTGCGCATCACGGCGGAGCTGCCGGGAGTGGCCGAGAAGGACGTCGATGTCACGCTGGACGACGACGTGCTGACCATCCGCGGTGAGAAGCGGATGGAGCAGAAGGAAGACAAGGAGAACTATCACTTCGTCGAGCGGTCGTTCGGACGCTTCATGCGCTCGATCCGCCTGCCGCAATCGGTCAACCGCGACCAGGTCAAGGCGAATGTCGAGAACGGCGTGCTGACCATCGTCCTGCCGAAGAACGCGGCGCAGGAAAAGACCCGCCACATCCCGGTGAAAAGCGGCCAGAGCACGGGCCGCGACACCAGCCACTGAGCGCCCCTGCACCCGACGCCGCCCGATCCGGGGCGGCGCCGGGATTCTGGGGCATCACCCGATGCGGTTGCCGGAGTCGGGATCGAAAAGGCTGATCGAATCCGGCTGGATCGACAGGCCCAGCGTTTCGCCTGTCACGACGGTCAGCTTCGGGCCGAGGCGGGCGGTGATCGTCTGGCTGCCCAGCGCCAGCACCACCAGCGTGTCCGGTCCCGTCGGCTCGACCACGTCGATCGTGCCGGTCAGATCCGGCGTCGTGATCTCGGCGGAGAAGGATTCCGGCCGGACGCCGAGCACCACCTTGCGCCCGAGCAGGGCGTCCAGATTGGCGGCGACGCGGGGTAGGCGGATCGTCGCCGGATTGTTGCCATCCGTCTTGAGAGCGACATGCTCGCCGTCGCGGGCCAGCGTGCCGGTGATGAAATTCATCGAAGGCGAGCCGATGAAGCCGGCGACGAACATGTTGGCCGGCTTCTCATAGGTGGTCATCGGGTCGGCGAGCTGCTGGATGACGCCTCCCTTCATCACGGCGATGCGGGTGCCGAGCGTCATCGCCTCGATCTGGTCGTGCGTCACATAGACGACCGTGGTGCCGAGGCGGTTGTGCAGGCGCTTGATCTCGGTCCGCATTTCGGCGCGCAGTTTCGCATCGAGGTTGGAGAGCGGCTCGTCGAACAGGAAGAGTTCCGGCTCGCGCACGATGGCGCGGCCCATGGCGACGCGCTGGCGCTGGCCGCCCGAGAGCTGGCCGGGCTTCCGGTCGAGCAGGTGGTCGACCTGCAGCATGCGCGCCGCGCCATCGACGGCGCGCTTGCGGGTGTCCGTCTCGACGCCGCGCATTTCCAGGCCGAAGCCGATGTTCCGCTCGACCGGCATGGTCGGATAGAGCGCGTAGGACTGGAACACCATGGCGATGTTGCGGTTCTTCGGATGGACGTCGTTGACCCGCTTGTCGCCGATCAGGATGTCGCCGGCGGTCGGCGTCTCCAGCCCGGCGATGATGTTGAGCAGGGTGGACTTGCCGCAGCCCGATGGCCCCAGCAGCACCAGGAACTCGCCGTCCTCCAGCTTCAGGTCGATGCTCTGCAGCACATCGAGGGCGCCGAAGCTCTTGCGTACGCCGTTCAGCGTCAGTGTCGACATGGTGGTGTCCTCAACCCTTGACCGCGCCGGCGGTGATTCCGTGGACCATGGTCCGCTGCACGATGGCGAACAGGATCATGACGGGGATGATGCTGATGATGCCGCCGGCGGCGAGCACGCCCCAGGGCAACTGGAATTCGCCGACCATCAGCTGCAGGCCGACCGGCCAGGTGCGCGAGCCCTGGCTGGTGGTCAGCATCAGCGCGAACAGGAACTCGTTCCAGGCCGCGATGGCGACGAAGACGGACGTGGCGACGAGGCCGTTGCGGGCGAGCGGCAGCACGATGCGGATCATGGCGCCGAGCCGGGTGCAGCCATCGATGCGGGCGGCACTTTCCAGCTCCTTCGGCGCCGCGTCGAAGAAGCCCTTCAGCATCCAGACGAACAGCGGCAGCAGGAAGCTCGTATAGGCGAGCGCCAGGCCGAAGCGGCTGTCGAGGAGGCCGACCCCGCGCATCAGGATGAAGAGCGGGATGATCATCAGCACGGCCGGGAACATGCGGATGACGAGATAGCCGAGCATCAGCGCGCCGCGGCCGGGATAGTGGAAGCGCGAGAAGGAATAGGCGGCGAGCGTGCCGGTGATCAGGCAGAGCACGACGGTGGTGGCGGTGACGACGAAGGAATTGAACACCAGCGTCGGGAAGCCGGACTGGGTCCAGATCGTGACGTAGTTCTCGAAGGTGATGCGCCTGGGGATGTACTGCATCGTCTGGGTGACGATGTCGGCCTCGTATTTGAGCGAGGTCAGCAGCGTCCAGAGCAGCGGGAAGATGCAGAAGGTCGTCAGGATCAGCAGCACCGCATAGGTGGCGATGTTCCAGCCGAGACGGGCGCGACGGCTTGTCGTGATCATGGGCTGGTCCTCAGTCCTGGTTCACTTTGGAGACGCGCACATAGGCCCAGGCGAACAGCATGAGCAGCACGAACATCACGACCGAAAGCGCGCCGGCATAGCCGAAGTTGAAGTCCTTGTAAGCCTTCTGGAACGCATAGAGCGACAGCACCTGGGTCGACTGGCCCGGCCCGCCGCCGGTCAGGATCAAGAGCAGGTCGGGCGAGTTGACCAGGCCGATGACGCGCAGGATCACGGCGGCGGCGATGACGGAGCGCAGCATCGGCAGCGTGATCAGCCGCAATTGCCGGATCGGGCCGGCGCCGTCGACGGAGGCCGCCTTGTAGAGATCGTCCGGCACGCCCTTCAAACCCGCGAGCAGCAGCAGCGCGAAGAAGGGGAAACCATGCCAGGCCTCGACGAGGATGGCGGCGCCGAGCGCGGTCGAGGGATCGGCGAACCAGGCCTTGTAGGTTTCGAGGAAGCCGAGGCGGACCAGGATGTCGTTGATGACGCCGAGGCGCGGGTCGAGCAGCAGCGCCCACATATGGCCGGCGACGACATTGGGCAGGAAGAAGGGCAGCAGGATCAGCACTCCCATGATCTTGGTGCCGGGCAGGTTGCGGTTGAGCGCCAGCGCCGCGAGCAGGCCGAGCCCGAATTCGATGACGACGGCGAACGTCACCCAGACGGCGGTGTTGCGCAGCGACAGCCAGAAGACCTTGTCGTTCCACATGGCGACATAGTGCTTGAAGCCGACGAAGCCGGTGCCGAGATCGGGCCGGTTCAGCCGCATCTGGCGGAAGGAGAGCTGGAAGCCGTAGACGGTCGGATAGAGCACGACGGCGAGGATCAGGATCGCGCTGGGGACCAGCAGCAGATACATCCAGTACCGGGTTTCGGAGAGACGGCCGAGCGCCGCCGCCGGATCGAGCCGCCGCCAGACGGAGGGGGGATGCTGCGACAGGGCTGACATGCGTTCGGCCATCGGTCTTGTTTCCTCAGACGATCGCGAGCGCGGTGCGCTCGAGATGGTTCCAGTCCGGCTCGAAGCCGAGGCCCGGCGTCTCCGGCACCGTGATGAAGCCATCGACGACAGGCAGTTCCGCCATGGTGGCGAGGCCCTGGATCTGGGCGCTCGACATGACGAGTTGCTCGTAGAAATCATTGTTCGGAATGGCGCCGCAGATATGCGCGTTGGCGACGCCCATGCCATGCACCTGGGCGCGCATGCCATGCGATTCCGCCAGATGCGCCACCTTCATCGCGCCGGTGATGCCGCCCTTGTAGAAGGAGGAGGTACGCATCATGTCGAGCGCGCCCATGTCGATCCAGGTGGCGGCGTTCCAGTGGCAGCCATCCGAGGTCTCGGCGGCGAGCACGGGGATTTCGAGCTGTTCGGTCAGCTTCACATAGCTGCGCAGGTCGAATTCGCGCATCGGCTCCTCGTACCAGAGGAAGCCGGCATCCTCGAGCTGGCGGCCGAACCAGAGCGAGGTGACGAAGTCCCAGCCGGCCGAGCCGTCGAACATCAGCTGCGCGTCGTCGCCGGTCCATTTGCGCAGGTTGTGCGAGAGCTTGGCGTCCTGCTTGGCGTCGCCCCAGGCATGCAGCTTGAAGGCGGTGAAGCCGACATCCATGCATTCCTTGATGTATCGCTCATACTCTTCCATCGTGTCCCAGGTGACCGTGGACGCGTAGGCTTGGATGCGGTTCGAATTGCCGCCGAGCAGCTGGTAGAGCGGCAGGCCGGCCTTCCTGGCCTTGATGTCCCAGGCGAGCTGGTCGATCAGGCCGAGGTTGCGCATGTGCAGTTCCTCGATCCGGTCGATTTCCCAGATCTTGGTCCACAGCCGCTCGGTCATCAGCGGGTTTTCGCCGATCAGCGACTTGAGGCGGCGTCGGGTCAGGCTGGCGATCGCCTCGCCATCGCCGATCTTGATCGCGCCCGTGATCCCCTCGTCGGTATCCATGCGCAGGATCGCCGATTTCGGGCGCTGGTCGAGCGGCGTGCCGTCGCCGGAGCCGGCCAGGCCCGTGCGCCAGCGGAAGGGATATTGCGGGTGGTCGTCCTCGACGATGTAGGCGCGGATGTCGGTGATTTTCACGAGGGGCTCCCGGCGTGATCGGCACGCCTGACAGGATTTCGATGAGCGGTAGGGCTGGAGTTTCAGGAACTGTCCAGATGGTGCGTTGCCCTTACCTCTCCCTGAGGGAGAGGTCGGCTCGCAGAGCCGGGTGAGGGTTTAGGGAAGCATCCGGAGAGGCCGTAAACCCTCACCCGCCGGCTACGCCGTCGACCTCTCCCTCAGGGAGAGGTGAAGGCTTTGCCGTGCAGGACCTACTTGGTCTCTTCGAGACCGGCGATCATCTCGTCGACGGCATCTTCCGCCGTCATCTGGCCGATCAGCACCTTCTGGAAGGCGGCGAGCACCGTGTGCTCGGACCAGCCGGCAATGCCGACGAAATTGGCCGGCAGGCGGCCGAAGGCGAGCGTCTCGACGGCGGGCGCATAGAGCGGATTGCCGGTGATGCGTTCGTCCTTGACGACGGCCGCATTGGCCGGGAAGTAGCCGGTCTTTTCGAGGAAGGCGATGGCGGGCTCGGCCTGACCCCAATAGGAGATCCAGTCCCAGGACGCGTCGGCGTTCTCTTCCTTCATCAGCCCGTTGTAGAGATAGGCGAGGCGGGCGACGCGGGCGGCGGGACCGGCGGGGATCGCGAAGGTCTTGAACTCGACGCCCGGCTTGAGGGCAGCCGAGATTTCCTGGAACGAGCCGGTATGGTGCCAAACCATCGCCGTCTGGCCGGTGCGGAACGCTTCCATGATCTGGCGATAGCCGTCGCCCGGCGCGCTCGGCGGCACGACCTTCTCGGTGGTGAACAGGCCTGCATAGAACTTGACCGCCTCGATCGCCTTGTCACGGTCGAGGCCGATATTGCCCTCGGCGTCGACGACCGGCGCGCCGAAGGACTCCATCATGTCGAGCACGTATTTCTGGCCGCCGGCGCCGCCGCGCATGCCGAAGCCGAAGCGGCCCTTGGCCGGGTCGGTCAGCTTCTTCGCGATGTCGACGAATTCGGCATAGGTGGTCGGCGGGCCGGCGATGCCGGCTTCCTCGAACCAGTCGGAGCGGTAGTAGCCCCAGTCGACGAAGGCGAAGGCGGGCACGCCGTAGATCTTGCCTTCCTTCGAGATGCCGGCCCAGCGATCGGCTGGGAAGTTCGCCTTTTCCGACCAGCCGTCGACGCGGGCCGTGATGTCGACCAGGCCTTCCATGGCCAGCATGTCGGCCAGGCGCTCCGCCGTCACCATGGTGGTGTCGGGCCGGCTGCCGGAAACCACGGCGGCGGTGAACTTGGCCATGAATTCCGGATTCGGGATGTTTTCCTGCGTCACCACGATCTCGGGATTGGCCTTGGCGAAGGCCTCCATCACCGCCTTCAGGCCGGCGAATTCCGCCTGGCTGGTGAAGTGGTGCCAGTAGTTGATGTTGGTGGCGGCAAGCGCGCGCATCGGCGCGAGGGCGGCTGCGGCGGCCAGGGCGGCGCTGCCGGCCATCAGGCTGCGGCGGGTGATGTTGGCGATCATTGGTTCCTCCCAGATCGGCACGTCATATCGGTGAGATTGGCCGCCTCTCCCGCAACCAAAATCCAGAACTGATTATTCACATAGCCACTCTGATAGCAACAGGGTGCCTGTTTCATATATGAAGAACGTGCTATGGATGTCGTCGCAGGAGGATTTCGAGTTATGGCGCAGGCGGCGGAAGCTCCCACCAAATTGAGTCAGATCGCGTATCAGCGCTTCAAGGAGGCGCTGTTCTCGCGCCAGATCCCGATCGGCGCGACGGTCTCGCAGGGCGAGCTGGCGGAGCTTCTGCAGGTCCAGACCGGCGCGCTGCGCGAGGCGATGCAGCTTCTGGAGAAGGAAGGCTTCCTCACCGTCCTGCCCCGCTCCGGCATTCGCATCGTCAAGCCGGACATGAGCCATCTGAAGGACTGCTTCCAGATGCGGCGCGCGCTGGAGGGGGAGGCGGTGCGCCGCTTCGCCGAGCGCGTCACCATGGGCGAACTCGCCGACTGGCGGGCGCGGCATGAGCGGATCATCGACCTTGCGCATGGCGGCACGGTCGAGTCGGCGCTGATCGAGCGCTCCACCGAGGTCGACCAGGCGTTTCACACCGCCTTGTCAGAAAGTACGCGCAACCCGCTGATGATCTCGGCCCATGTGCACATGATGGAGCAGATCGGCGTCATCCGGCTCGACAATATGTACATGCTGTCCTCGCTCGCGATCATCCAGACGATGCAGGAGCATCTGGCCGTCCTGGCCGCGCTCGAGGCGCATGATGCGGATGGCGCCGCCGCCGCCATGGACGCGCATCTCGCCCGCGCCATGCACCGCGCGATGGGCCTCTAGGCCGGTCGGCCGCTACGCAGGGCCTTTTCGCGCGCTTCCGCGTGTCGGGGCGTAGCGGATCGGCGGTTCGATCCCTTTCTGCGGTCGAGCGACGTCTCCCTGGCACCCCGGCAGCCGGTTTCCTCCGAATCCGCAAGAGAGAAGAAAGGATTGTGCGCTAGCGTCCACCCTGGCCGATGGCGTGGTGCGATTTTGCGCCTGCGCTTCCGATCTTCAGCCGGCAGCCGGCGAGACTGCATCGTCCCTTGATGTGTGCTTCCAGGACGGAATCTAGCGCGATGAATAATCTGACCATACGCCAACGCATCCTCGGGAGCTTCGCCGCCGTCCTGGCGGTGATGTCGATCATGGCGGCGCTGTCCTTCCTGTCGCTGGTCCGCACCGCCAACGAGGCAGCCACCATCGAGACCAACACCATGCCGGGCCTGTTCTACAGCCTGCGCATGCGAGCTGGATGGTTCGAGGCGCAGGCGCTGGTCCAGGATCTGGCCCTGTCCGACAGTGATGCGGGCCGGGACGCGGCGGTGACGAAGATTTCCGCCAATGAGGAAAAGCTGCGCGGCTTCATGGTCTCCTATGAGGCGTCGGTCGATTCGCCCCAGGACCGCGCCAATCTCGACGATGTGAAGCGCCTGTCCGAGGCGGTCTTCGCGAAACGCGCCGATCTCGTCGCCATGACGCGGGACGGCCTTTCCGAAGAGGCGCTCGTGCGGCAGCGCGCGCTGATCAAGACCGATATCGAGCCGGCCATTTTCACGGTGCAGGACGCCGTGCGGAAGATGGTCGATTACAACAAGGACGAAAGCGACCGGGCCACGCAGGCGATCAGCGCCAGCGCCGAGACCGGCAAGCTGATCCTGATCGTCAGCTTCGTCGTCGCCGTCGCCCTGTCGCTGCTGTTCGCCTATCTGCTGTTCCGCGCCGTGATGGGCCCGCTCGGCAAACTGGTGGCGGCCGTCGAGGTCATGCGGCGCGGCGACTTCAGCCAGCGCGTCTCGCTGACCCGCCGCGACGAATTCACGACGCTGGCCGACGGCTTCAACGCCATGATCGACGACCTGACGAGCCTGATCGGGCAGGTGCAGAAGTCGGGCATTCAGGTCAACACCTCGATCACCGAGGTCGCCGCTACTTCGAAGCAGCAGCAGGCGACCGCCAACGAGATCGCCACGACGACGACGGAGATCGGCGCCACCGCCAAGGAGATCTCCGCCACGTCGAACGAGCTCGTGCGCACCATGAACGAGGTGTCGACGGTGGCGGAGCAGACGGCGGGGCTCGCCAATGGAGGCCAGGCCGGGCTGCAGCGGATGGAAGCCACCATGCGCCACGTCATGGACGCGGCCGCCGCGATCAACGCTAAGCTGGCGATCCTCAGCGAGAAGGCCGGCAACATCAACCAGGTCGTCACCACCATCACCAAGGTGGCGGATCAGACCAACCTGCTGTCGCTCAACGCGGCCATCGAGGCGGAAAAGGCCGGCCAGTACGGCCGCGGCTTCGCGGTGGTGGCGACCGAGATCCGCCGCCTGGCCGATCAGACGGCCGTCTCGACCTATGACATCGAGCAGATGGTCAAGGACATCCAGTCCGCCGTCGCCGCCGGCGTCATGGGCATGGACAAGTTCTCCGAAGAAGTACGCCGCGGCATGACGGAAGTGCAGCAGGTCGGCGGCCAGCTGTCGGATATCATCGAGCAGGTGCAGGGCCTGGTCCCACGCTTCGAGATCGCCAATGAGGGCATGCAGGCGCAGGCGACCGGCGCCGGACAGATCAGCGATGCGTTGTCGCAACTGAGCGAGGCGGCGCAGCAAACGGTCGAATCGCTGCAGCAGTCGTCGATCGCCATCGACGAGCTCAACCAGGTGTCGAGCGGGCTGCGCAACAGCATCACACGGTTCAAGCTGCGCGCCTGACGGCAGAAACGGCGGGGTCTGACACGATGCTGTTTCTGATGTTCCGGCTCGGCGCGGACCGTTACGTCCTCGATGTCGAGCAGGTCGAGGAGGTGCTGCCCTTCCTCGAGCCGACGCTGCTGCCGGGGGCGCCGCATGGCGTCGTCGGCGCGATCAACTATCGCGGGCAGGGCGTGCCGCTGCTCGATCTGAGCCTGCTGGCGCTCGGCCGGCCTTCGGCGGCGGTGATCAGTACCCGCGTGATCCTGATCCGCTATCCCGTCGAGGGTGGGGAGACTCGCCGGCTCGGCCTGATCGCCGAGCGGGTGATCGAGACGGTGTCGCGTGATCCCAACGACTTCGTGCCGTCCGGCGTCGATGCCGGCATGCCGCCTTATCTCGGCCCCGTCGCGTCGGATGCGGAGGGGTTGATCCAGCTGGTCCGGGCCGAGGCGCTGCTGTCGCCCCAGCTTCGCGAAATCCTGTTTCGCAAGCTTCAGGCGGATTCCTGATGCTGGGCGCCATCGAACAGCTGCTCAAGGAAGAGATCGGCCTCAACAGCCAGTCGGTCGGCCTCTCGGTCATCCGGCATGCGCTGAAGGAGCGGATGACCGCGACCGGCATCGGCGACCTGCATGAATACTGGTCGGTCGTGACCCGCTCGCGCAGCGAGCTGCAGCAGCTGATCAACGCCGTCATCGTGCCGGAGACCTGGTTCTTCCGCGATCGCGACGCCTTTGCCGGCATGACGGGCTATGCCCGCGCCCATATCACCCGGCGTCGCCCGATCCGGCTCCTCAGCCTGCCCTGCTCGACCGGCGAGGAGGCCTATACGATGGCGATGGCGATGTTCGACGCCGGTTATGGCGCCGACGACTTCACCATCGAGGCGCGCGACATCAGCTCGCGCAATCTGGAGCAGGCGCAGCTCGCGCTTTATGGCCGCAATTCGTTTCGCGGCACCGATCTCGCCTTTCGCGATCGCTATTTCGAGCCGGTCGAAGAAGGCGGCTATCGGCCGAACGCGGCGGTGCTCGGGCGCGTCCATTTCAAGCTCGCCAACCTGCTCGATCCGCCTGAGGCGGCCGAACTGGGCGGCTACGACATCGTCTTCTGCCGCAACCTGTTGATCTATTTCGATCGTCCGACGCAGGACCGCGCGCTCGACCGGCTGGAGCAATTCCTGGCGCCGGGCGGATTGCTGCTGGTGGGACCGGCCGAATCGGCGCTGCCGATCGCGCGCGGCTTCGCCTCGGCGCGGCTGCCCATGGCCTTTGCCTTCGTCCGCGCGCCGAAGACCAAACCGGTCGAACCGCCTCGCGCGGCGACCCCGGCCGCCCCGCCTGCCAAGCCGGTCGCACGACCCGCCGCCCCGATGCGTCCGGCGCCGCCTAAAAAGCCGCCGGCGGTGAGCCGGCCCTTGCAGCCGAAGGAAAGCCCCGCGCCGGATCCGCGGGCGGCCAGCCTGGCGTCGATCGAGCGGGCCGCGAATGGCGGCCGGCTGGCCGAGGCGCGCGAGGCGGCGCTGGCGCATCTGGCGCAATTCGGCCCTTCCGCCGATGCCTTCTATCATCTGGGCCTGGTGCAGGATGCCGACGGCCATCCGGCCGAGGCGATCCAGAACTATCGCAAGGCGATCTATCTGGCGCCCGACCACCGCGAGGCGCTGGCGCAGCTGGCGCTGCTGCTGCAGCGGCAGGGCGATGGGGCCGGGGCCAGGGCGTTGAATAGCCGGCTTGACCGGATGGCAAACAGGAGCGGCAGCTGATGTCGGACGCTTCCGATCCGAAGGCGGACGAGGCCGGGATTGCGCATCCGCGCCGGCGCGACCGGAAGGCCTATGAGGAAATCGCGCGCACCCTGCTCGATCGCCCGCTGCCGCCCGAATACCGGGCCGAATGGGCCCGCCACTTCGCTGGCGAGAAGCCGATCGAGACGGGCGTGGAGGAAGAGCGCGCCGCCGCCGTGATCTTCCGGATCGGCGAGGAATGGCTGGCGCTGTCGACCGCCGTTTTCAAGGAAGTGGCGGAACCGCGCCGGGTCCATACCCTGCCGCACCGTCGCAACGGCATCGTGCGCGGCATCGTCAATGTGCGCGGCGAGCTGCTGGTCTGCATCTCCTTCGCGACCCTGCTCGGCATCGACAAGAACGCCGCCACGGAGCGCGGCGACCGCAGCCTGCATTTCGAGCGCATGGTGGTGATCGGGCGCGCCAATGGCCGCATCGCCTTCAGCGTGCACGAGGTGCACGGCATTCATCGCTATGAAAGCGGCGCGCTGACCCCGGTGCCCGGCACGGTCGGCCAGGCCGGATCGTCCTTCACCAGCGCCATGCTGGCCTGGGAGGGACGCAGGGTCGGTCTGCTGGATGACGCCAGGCTTCTCCACGCCATCGATCGGAACATTGCATGAGCGGCGAGGATTTCAGCCAGTTTTCCATGCTCGACCTGTTCAAGGCCGAACTCGAGACGCAATCCGAGGCGCTGACGACGGGCCTGCTGGCGCTGGAGCGAAACCCCGTCGCCGCCGATCATCTCGAAGCCTGCATGCGCGCCGCCCATTCGCTGAAGGGCGCCGCCCGCATCATCGACCTGACGCCCGCCGTCGAAGTCGCGCATGCGATGGAAGAGTGCCTGGTGGCGGCGCAGCGCGGCAAGATCACCCTTCGCCATGACCATATCGATGCGCTGCTCAGGGGTGTCGACCTGCTGGTGGCGATCGCGCTTTCCGAAAACCCGGACGCGCCGCGCGTCAAGGCGGACGTCGCCCAGTTCCAGCGGACGCTGGAGGCCGCGGTGGCAGCAACCAGCGAGCCCGGTTCCTCGCCTGCCACCGCTTCCGCTTCGAAGCCGGCCGAGCCGGCGTCGATCGAGCCTCCGCCGCCCGCCGCCGCTGCGGCCGAGCCGGCGCCCGGTTCCGGGCCGGCGGGCACCGATCGCATGGTGCGGGTGACGGCCGAGAGCCTCAACCGCCTGCTCGGGCTTGCCGGCGAATCGCTCATGGAGGCGCGCCGGCTCCGCCCATTCAACGACAGCCTGCTTCGCCTGAAGCGCTTGCAGGCGGATGCCGCGCGTGCCTTCGAGGATCTGCGCGCCGCGCTGGACAACGCTGCCGAGGAGCGGACGAAGCTCGCCTTCGAGGAGGCGCATCAGCGGCTTCTGGCAAGCCACGCCTTTCTCGCCGCGCGGCTGGATGAGATGGATTCGATCGACCGGCGCGCCACCGACCTCGCCAACCGGCTCTATGACGAGACGCTGGAGAGCCGGATGCGGCCCTTCGAGGATGGCGTACGCCATTTCTCGCGCACGGTGCGGGATCTGGCGCGCAGCCTCGGCAAGCAGGCGCGGCTGGAGATCATTGGCGGTTCGACCTCGATCGATCGCGATATCCTCGAACAGCTGGAAGCGCCGCTCGGCCATCTGCTGCGCAATGCGGTCGATCATGGCATCGAAATGCCGGAAGAGCGTCTCGCCGCTGGCAAGCCCGCCGAGGCGGTCGTGCGCGTCGAGGCCTGGCACAAGGCCGGCCTGCTGCAGATCGTCGTCGCCGACGATGGACGCGGCATCGATCTGGAACAGATCCGCGCGGCGGTGCTTGCGCGAAATCTGACGACGCCGGAGACGGCGGCCGATCTCAGCGAGGCGGAACTGCTCGAATTCCTGTTCCTGCCCGGCTTCTCGATGAAGGCGGATGTCAGTCACATTTCCGGCCGTGGCGTGGGGCTGGATGCCGTCCAGGCGATGG
This sequence comes from Kaistia sp. UC242_56, assembly GCF_044452255.1. Lineage (NCBI taxonomy): Bacteria > Pseudomonadati > Pseudomonadota > Alphaproteobacteria > Hyphomicrobiales > Kaistiaceae > Kaistia > Kaistia sp. UC242_56. The sequence goes on along the minus strand of NZ_JBIOAN010000002.1, from coordinate 41,753 downwards.
CGAAGCAGGTGCGTGGCTTGGCCAGCGTTGCCTCGCAACTCGGCAGCGGCACCCAGTTCCAGCTGCAATTGCCGCTGACGCTTTCGGTGATGCGCACGCTGCTGGTCGAGGTCGACGGCGAACCCTACGCCTTTCCGCTGGCCGGCATCGTCCGCACCGTGGCGCTCGCGCGCGATGCAATCGAGCTGCTGGAGGGCCGGCCACATTTCCGTTTCGACAACCGGCAACTCGGCCTGCTGACCACGCATGAAGTGCTCGGGCGCGGCGAATCGCATCCGCAGGAGGGCGACCTGCCCGTGGTGGTGGTCGGCGATCGCGGCGAGATGTACGGCATGATCGTCGACCGCTTTCTCGGCGAGCGCGAACTGGTCGTCCGGCCGCTCGATCCGCGGCTTGCCAAGGTCAAGGACATCAGCGCCGCCGCGTTGATGGAGGATGGCTCGCCGGTCCTGATCCTCGATGTCGCCGATCTCGTGCGCTCGGCCGAAAAGCTGGCGGCGGTCGGCGGCCTGCGCACGCTGGAGCGGCGCGGCGCCAGCACCGACGCCCGCCGCCGCAAGCGCATCCTCGTCGTCGACGATTCGCTTACCGTGCGCGAGCTGGAGCGCAAGCTGCTCGACTATAACGGCTATGAGGTCGACGTCGCCGTCGACGGCATGGATGGCTGGAACGCCGTTCGCTCCGACAATTTCGATCTGGTCGTCACCGATATCGACATGCCGCGCATGGACGGAATCGAATTGGTGACGCTGATCAAGAAGGATGTCAGGCTGCGCAGCCTGCCCGTCATGATCGTTTCCTACAAGGATCGCGAGGAGGACCGTGTCCGGGGTCTCGATGCCGGCGCGGACTACTATCTCACCAAGGGCAGTTTCCACGACGAGACGCTGCTCAACGCGGTCAGGGACCTGATCGGAGAGGCGACGGAATGAACGCCGACGGCGGGTTACGGCCATGAGGATCGGCATCGTCAACGACCTGCCGATCGCCGTCGAGATCTTGCGGCGCATCCTCGTCGGCACCGGAGAACACCAGCTTGCCTGGGTCGCCATGAACGGCGCCGAGGCGGTGGCGCAATGCCGGCTCGACCTCCCGGACCTGATCCTGATGGATCTCACCATGCCGGTGATGGACGGCATCGAGGCGACGCGGCAGATCATGCTGGCGACGCCCTGTCCGATCCTGCTGGTGACGGCCAGCGTCGACGACAACGTGCCGGGCGTCTATGAGGCGATGGGCCATGGCGCGCTCGACGCCGTCGACCTTCCTTCCGTCAGCCTCCGCACGGATGGCTCGGTTCGCGCCTCGCCGCTTCTGGTCAAGATCGCCACCCTCGGCCGGCTGATGCGGGACCATACCGCATCGCGACCGTCCCGGATTGCCGTCCGTCCCAGGGCGGGTTCGTCGCCGGCGCTGGTCGCGATCGGCGCCTCGGCCGGCGGCCCTGCCGCTGTCGCCGCCGTGCTCAGCAAGTTGCCGGCGGATTTCCCGGCGGCGCTGGTGCTGGTGCAGCATCTTGACGCTCAGTTCGTCGCCGGCCTCGCCGATTGGCTGGGACAGCAGACGAAACTGCCGGTGCGGGCCGCGCGCGAGGGCGAGCCGCCGCAGCCGGGAACCGTCCTCGTCGCGTCGACCAGCGACCACCTGGTTTTCAAGACGCGCAGTGAACTCGGTTATAGCCCCGAGCCGCGCGATCAGCTTTATCGACCTTCCGTGGATGTTTTTTTTGAAAGCGCCGCACGGTGGTGGCAGGATGCGCTGGTTGGCGTGCTGCTGACTGGGATGGGGCGGGACGGAGCCATCGGCCTCAAGAAGCTGCGCGACCGTGGGCATTTGACGCTGGCGCAGGATCAGGCGACAAGCGCGGTCTACGGCATGCCCAAGGCGGCCGCCGCGCTGGGCGCCGCCGTTGAAATCCTCCCCCTCGATTCGATCGCGCCGCGTCTGGTCGACGTGTGCATGCGAGGCAATACTGAAAAGGCGACCCCATGAAGGGCGAACAGGACCCCGCTCCGCAATCGACGCCGCCGCCCGCCGACAACTACATGGCGCTGGTGCTGCTGGTCGATGATCAGGTGATGATCTGCGAGGCGGTCCGGCGCATGCTGGCCAGCCAGTCGGACATCGATTTCCACTACTGCACCGATCCCATGGAGGCGCTACGGGTGGCCGACCGGGTCAAGCCGACGGTGATCCTGCAGGATCTGGTGATGCCCGGCATCGACGGTATGGAGCTGGTCCGGCATTACCGGCAGAACGCGCAGACCCATTCGGTGCCGGTCATCGTGCTGTCGACCAAGGACGATCCCGCCATCAAGAGCGAGGCCTTCCAGGCCGGCGCCAACGACTATCTCGTCAAGCTGCCGGACCGCGTCGAGCTGATCGCCCGCATCCGTTATCACACCCGCGCCTATCTCGATCACGTCCAGCGCGACGAGGCCTATCGCGCGCTGCGCGAGAGCCAGCGCCAGCTGATGCGCGTCAATCTCGAGCTGGAGCGGCTGACGCGGATCGACGGGCTGACCGGCCTCGGCAACCGGCGCTATTTCGACGAATATCTCGCCGCAGAATGGAAGCGCGGCCTGCGCAATCGCGCCGCCATCTCGGTGCTGATGATCGATGTCGACAATTTCAAGCGCTACAACGACGCCTATGGCCATCTCGCCGGCGACGAGGTGCTGAAGCAGGTGTCGTCGGTGCTGCAGGCCGGCGCCAACCGCTCGACCGACCTGGCGGCGCGCTATGGCGGCGAGGAATTCGTCATCGTGCTGACGGACGTGACGCTGGCCGGGGCGAGCGTGGTGGCCGAGCGTATCTCGCAGGGCGTGCGCGATCTCGCCATTCCGCATGGCGAAGGCCGGGTGACGGTCAGCATCGGGGTTGCGACCATGATCCCCGGCGTCGATCCGGACGAGATCGTCAATGCCGCCGATCTCGCGCTCTTCCGCGCCAAGGCGGCCGGGCGCGACTGCGTCGTGCTGCACGAGCCATCCGCCGATCCCGGAAGCGCGGATCCGCAGTCCCAGCGAGAAGCCTAGCCGGCGTATTTCCGGCGGGGCGATGCGGAATGGTCTCGCCAACACCTTGCGCGGGGCCGCAAAATTCTTTTTCCTGTCGGCAAAGAGCGCCTTCGCTCCGACGGGATCCTTTTCATGGCCTTTGACTACATCATCGCCGGCGGCGGTTCGTCCGCCTGCGTCGCCGCGACCCGCCTGGTTCGCGACCATGGCGCCCGCGTCCTGCTGATCGAGCGCGGCCCGTCGCACTATGCGAAGCTGATGCAGATGCCGGCCGGCTACATGAAATATCTCGGCCGCGAGGACTTCCTCGAAATGCACCACACGGTCGAGCAGCCGCGCCTTGGCGGCCGCGGCCCGATCGTGCCCCAGGCCAGGGTTCTGGGCGGCGGCAGCTCGGTCAACGCCATGGTCTATATGCGCGGCCAGCGCGACGACTACGACCATTGGGACGCGTTTCTCGGCGGCAATACCGGCTGGAGCTATGCCGACCTGCTGCCGCACTTCAAGGCGCTGGAAAAGAACCAGAAGTTCAACGACGCCTATCATGGCATCGATGGCAGCCTGCTGGTGTCCGATCCGGGCCAGCTGTGCGAGATGACGCGCGACTACATCCTCGCCGCCCAAGGCGCCGGCATTCCCTACAATCCCGATTTCAACGGCGCCCGGCAGAACGGCGTCGGCGTCATGCAGCACACCATGGGCGTGGTCGACGGCAAGATGCGCCGCAGCGATGCGGTGTTCTCCTTCCTGTCGCAGGTGATGAACGACAAGAGACTGACCGTCGTCACCGAGGCGCTCGTGACGCGGATTCTCACCGAGGGCAGCCGCGCCGTCGGCGTCGAATATGTGAAGGACGGCAAGCGCCTCGAGGCGCGGGCGGAGCAGGAAGTGCTGGTCGCGACCGGCACCTACAACACCGCCAAGCTGCTCATGCTGTCCGGCCTCGGCCCCGCGGCGCATCTGAAGGAGCACGGCATCGCCGTCCATACCGACCTGCCCGGCGTCGGCCAGAACCTGCAGGATCACCACGAGGTGCCTGTCATCGCCACGACGAAGCGCGCGAGCGGCTATTTCGGCGAGGACAAGGGCTGGCCGATGCTGCGCAACGGCCTGCAATATGTGCTGTTCGGCACGGGACCGGTGACGACGACGGGCATTGAATCCTGCCTGTTCTACGATCCCGACGGCGGCGACCGCCCGACGGTGCAGCTCTATTGCGCGCCGATCGTCTATCTCGACCGCGACGTCACCGACATGCAGCCGACCCATGGCGTCACGCTGACCTCTTGCCTGCTGCGGCCCAAGGCGCGCGGCTCGGTCAAGCTGCGCTCGGCCGATCCGGCCGCCAAGCCGGTGGTCGATTCCAACTTCTTCGGCGATCCCGACGATCTGCGCCTGACCATCGCCTCGATGCGCTTTGCCCGCGAGCTGCTCAAGACCGAGCCGGTCGGCTCCAACATCAAGGGCGAGTTGCTGCCGGGCGCCGACAAGCTCAGCGACGCGGAGCTTTCCGCCTTCTGCGCCAAGACGGTGAAGACCAATTATCACCCCTCCGGCTCGGCCCGCATGGGCCGCGACGACGACCCGATGGCGGTGCTCGACACCCAGATGCGCGTGCGCGGCGTCGAGGGGCTGCGCGTCATCGACTGCGCGGCGATCCCGTTCATCCCGTCGGCCAATACCAACGCGATCGCGCTGGCGCTCGGCAACAAGGCGGTGTCGATCCTGATGAACGAGACGGTTGCGCCCGCGGTGCTCGATCGCTAGCGGAAATCCAGAGCATGCCCGGTCGCCTGCTGGCCCGTTCGATCGACGCGTCGCTCCATGCCACGCATCGCAAGGCGACCCGCGCCTTTCGGGCGGAAATCGGCCAGCTGCCCCGCGTCGCGCTGCCGGTCAGCTATAGCGACAAGATGTTCTGGCGCCGGGTATTCGACCGCAACCCGGCCTTCATCGCCCATTGCGACAAGCTGCAGGCAAAGCGCCTGTTCCAGCAGCAGGAAGTCGCGGTCGCGGAAGTGCTGTGGCAAGGCACGGACCCGGCCGATCTGCCCGCCTCGCTGCAGGATGCGGACGTTGTCGTGAAGATGAACGCCGCCTGCGACCGCAACTGGTTCTTCCGCCATCGGCGCGGCGACGCGGCCCTCTTCCTCGCCACCTGCCAGGGCTGGCTGGAGCAGACCTTTGGCGTCGAGGCGCTGGAATGGGCCTATGGCATGGCGCCGAAGCGCCTGTTTGCCGAACGCACGATCGCTCCGGATCCGCGCGCCATCGACGAGATCAAGGTCCATCTCTTTTCCGGCGAGGTGTTCTACGCGCTGATCTATCGGGGCGAGAAGACGGAGGATGGCCGGTCGGGCATCTTCGATGCGGCGGGACGCCGGCTGCGCGTCACCAATTCCACCGTCGCAAAGGATCCCGGCCGCGCGCTGCCAGCGCAGTACCGCGTGCCGGATTGCTATTCTCGCGCGATCGCCGTCGCGCGGCGGCTGGCGGAGGGGACGGACTATTTGCGGGTCGACTTCATGGTGGTCGACGGCAAGCTCTATGGCGGCGAGATCACGCCGTATCCCTCGGCCGGCTTGATGACCAATTCGGATCCTGCCGTGCTGGCGCAGATGGGGCGTTGCTGGGATCTCCGGCAGTCATGGTTCCTCGCCACGCCGCAAACGGGATGGCGCGCCCTCTACCAGGCGATGCTGCGCCGGCATGTGGAACGGCTGGGCGTCGATCCGATTCCGGAGCTCGCCTGAGCGATCTGCGGCGTCCTCGTCCGGGAGCCGCAACGATCGCTTGATCGGCGGCGCGAGTTCCGCTTGAACGGTAGCGGCGCTGCTCGGGCGGCGGCCGGAATCGCCCGGATTCCGGCGATGAGAATTCGGGGAAGCAATGCGCATAGTCGTGCTCGGCGCCGGCGTGATCGGCGTGACGACGGCCTGGTATCTGGCCGAGGCCGGACACCACGTCACGGTGATCGAGAAGAACCCTTCGGCCGGGCACGGCACCAGCTATGCCAATGCGGCGCAGATCTCGCCGGCGCTGTCCTCGCCCTGGGCCTTTCCGGGCCTGATCGGCAAGGCGGCGTCTTGGATCTTCGCCAAGCATGCGCCGCTTATCGTCAGCCGCATGCCGGATCTTGCCATGAGCCAGTTTCTCTGGCGGATGTGGCGCGCCTCCAGCGTCGAGCAGTATCTGGCCGCCAAGCGCAACATGGTGCGGCTCGCCGAATATTCGCGCGACTGCACCGACGCCATGCGGGCCGAGATCGGCATCGAATATGACGGTCGCCAGAAGGGGCTGATCGTCGCTTTCCGCGAGGCGGCGCAGGCGGAGGGCTACCGGCGCGACCTCGCCGTGCTTGACGAGCTCGGCGTTCCCCATCGCAGCCTCGGCCGCGACGACCTGCTTTCGCTGGAGCCCAACATCGATCCCACCAGCGGGGTGGTGGGCGGCGTGCTGCTGGAAACCGATCAGACCGGCGACTGCTTCCTGTTCACCCAGGCGCTGGCGGAGCGATGCGCGGAACGGGGCGTCAGTTTCCTCTACGGCCAGGCCGCCGAAAAGCTGGTCATCGAACGAGAAAAGGTCATCGGCGTCGTTGCCGGGGGCAAGACGATCGAGGCGGATGCCGTGGTCGTGGCGCTCGGCATCTGGTCGAAGGGCCTGCTGGAGCCGCATGGCATCAAGGTGCCGATCTATCCGGTGAAGGGCTATTCGCTCACCATCGAAGCGCATTCGGATGCGGTCGGCCCGGTCAGCACCGTCTCGGACGAATCGATGAAGGTCGGCCACACCAATCTGGAGAACCGCATCCGGGTCGGCGGCACGGCGGAACTCGCTGGCTATGATTTCTCCCGGCCGGAGAAGCGCTATGAGGGGCTGATCGCTTCGCTCCGCATGCTGTTTCCCAAGGTGCCGCAGGCGGCGATCGATGCAGCGGAGCGCTGGTCCGGCCTGCGTCCCGTCACGCCGGACGGCCCGCCGCGCATCGGCGCCTGCCGCTATCCCAATCTCTATTTGAACAGCGGCCACGGCACGCTGGGCTGGACCATGGCCTGCGGCTCCGGCAAGGCGCTCGCCGACCAGATCTCGGGGCAGCGCCCCGAGGTCGACATCGCCTCCTTCGCCCCGCGCTAGAGCCGACGTCTCTTCGGCAGGCCCCGTGCGGCTCGCACGCCCTCCCCGGGAGGCATTTTCGCGTGGTGCGAGACATGTCCGGGAAGACGTGCCGGTGTTTCACGTGTGACACTCGCCGGGTTTGACTTTCCTGCCAGTGTGCTTATGTCTTGAGCACCATGCTGAGCCATTCGACCTTTCGCCGTTTCCTGCACCACGCAGGTCTTCTGATCGCGGGCCACTAGCCCCGGGTTCGGCGTGCGCCTTCGCCCCGGACACGGGGCTGCTGCCAGCATGACTGCTCTTTCAATCCATTCCATCCGACTCGATCGCCATGCATGATTGCGCAAGGAGATCCTGGAAGCCGCTACCGCCCTTCGCCGCCGAGCGCTGCGGGAGAGGCGGGCTCTGCATCGGATCATTCCCAGGACGATCGCCGCTTCAGCGCGAGCCGTCCCCGACCAAACCTTGGAGACCATCGCCATGACCACCCGCAGCGCCAGCCGCGCGAAGCCCCGGATCACCATCCTCGCTGCCGATCACGAGCGGCTTTCGACGCTCGCCCGCGCGGCCACGCACACGGTTCCCGATGTCGCGGCGGTACTGACGGAGGAACTCGACCGTGCGCGGATCGTCGCCGATGGCAAGCGCGCCCATCCCTTCGTGCGCATGGGCCATGAGGTCGAGTTCCGCGACGATACGGCCGGTACCGTGCGCAAGGTGACGCTGGTCTATCCGGAAGATGCCGATATCGGCCAGGGCCGCATCTCCGTTCTGACCCCGATCGGCGCGGCGCTGATCGGCGTCGGCGTCGGCGAATCGATCAGCTGGGAGACCCGCAATGGCGACATCAAACGCCTGACCGTCCTCCAGATCGGCAACACCGAGGCCGCCGCCTGATGCAGCGCCGGGCCCATCCAGGCCGCGGCCGGACGCTGTCATGAACGATTGGCTGCAGTCCTTCATCGACTTGGTTGCCCAGCACCCGCATTGGGCGGGCCTGCTCGTCTTCGTTACCGCCATGGCCGAATCGATCGCGGTTATCGGCATGTTCGTGCCAGGAACGGCGATCCTGATCGCCATCGGGGCGGTGGTCGGCCTGGGGGATCTGCCGCTTTGGCCGGTCCTGCTCTGGGCGACGCTCGGCGCGATCGCCGGCGATGGCGTCTCCTACTGGCTAGGCCATCGCTACAAGGAGCGGATCCGCGCCACCTGGCCGCTCCGCGAGCGACCCGAGCTGTTCGACAAGGGCGAGGCGTTCTTCCATCGCTTCGGCGCGATGAGCGTGGCGATCGGCCGGTTCGTGCCCGGCGTTCGCGCCATCATCCCGGTGGTGGCCGGGGTCGTCGGCATGAAGCCCCTGCGCTTCTATGTCGTCAACATCCTCTCGGCCCTTGTCTGGGCGCCGGCCCATATCCTGCCCGGCGCCGGCATGGGACTGGCGCTCGGCGTGCTCGGGTCGATCGCCGGACGGCTGGTCGCCCTCGTCGTTGGCGCGCTGATTCTGGCGGGCCTCGCCATCTGGGCGCTCCATCTCGCCATACGCTGGATCGCGCCCAGCCTCGCGCGGCGCTATCGCCATTTCGTCATCGGCTGCAAGCGGCGCGGCACATGGCTCGACCGCGCCGTCGTCTATGTCCTCGATCCCGACGATCCCGGCACCTCGACGCTGATCGTCATGGGCATCGCGGTGATCGCGCTGGCGCGGGCCTTTGTCGGCCTCGCCGAAGACGTTTTCATGCGCGAGCCGATCACCCGCATGGATGCCGCGATCTCGACGCTGGTACAGGGCTGGCGGACGCCGGCGCTCGACAAGGCGATGATCGCCATCACCAGCGTCGGCGACGGTGTTGTCATCACCGCCGTGCTTGCTGCGGCCGCGCTCTGGATCCTGTCGCATGGCAAGCGGAAGCTGGCCGGCGGGCTGGTCGTGACCCTGGCGCTGGCGGCGCTGTCGGTCCCGCTCCTGAAAAGCGTGCTGCTCATTCCCCGGCCGATCGATCTCTATTCCGGGGCCGATGCCTTCAGCTTCCCGAGCGGCCACGCCACGTCCACCGCCGCGCTTTATGCCTCGATCGCCTGGCTGGCGACGCATAATGCCGCGCTGCGCTGGAAGATCGTCGGCTTCGGGCTGGCTGGGCTGCTGATCGCAGCGGTCGCCGCCTCGCGCGTCTATCTTGCCGCGCATTGGCCATCCGATGTGCTGGCCGGCCTGATGCTGGGTTCGGCGCTGGCGGCGATCTACGCGCTGGTTTTCCGCCGCACGGATATCCGCGCCATGCAGCCCTGGCGTTTCGCTGCCGTCGTCGTGGTGGCGCTCGCCGTTGCGGGCGGCGTGCGGATCTACCTGCATTTCCCGACCGCGCTCGAGGCCTACCGGCCGCGCATGCCCGAAACGACGCTGGTCGAGGCCAACTGGCTCGATGGCGGCTGGAGCACGCTGCCGGCGCAGCGCTGGGAGCTGGACGGCTCCGAAGGTGGCGCGCTGCTGCTGCAGGCCGATGTCGATGTCGCGACGTTGCGCGCCGCGCTGGTCGCCGCCGGTTGGCAGGAAGCGCCCTCGGGAGATGCCGTCGCCATGGCGCGGTTCCTGTCGCCGGATGCGACGCTGGCGCAGCTGCCGCCCTTGCCGCTCACCCATGTCGGCCGCTTCGCGGCGCTGACCCTGGTGCGCCCGCTCGGGTCCGACAGCCGGCTGGTGCTGCGCTTCTGGCCGACGACGAATCCCGCCGTCGACGACGCGACCCGGCAGCCGATCCATCTCGGCGCGGTGACGCGGGAGACGATCCGCCACCCGCTGCGCCTCGTCACGCTGCTGCATGACGTGGAAGTTCCGCCCGAGGAGCAACTGGCTGCCATCGGCCCGCTCGCGGGCATCGACGCCCAGCCGCGCAGCCTCGGCGACCGGCGGGTCCTGCTGTTGACCCTGCCGGCGCCGGTCGCGCCTATGCCCCGCGGAGAATCGTCTGACGGTACAACGCCTTGAAGCGCTCGGCATCGACCTCGGTGCAGATCTTGTGCGACGGCCGGTTGTCCCAGTCGCCGGGCGGGAAGGCGTAGCCATCCGGCTTCTGGATGGTCTGGCCGATCGCCATGCCCTCGGTGATGACACGGATCGCGCCGCTTCGCGTCGTGAACAGGGTAGGATCGATCAGGTAGGCGACGGCCGAGGAATCGTGCACGAACATGTTCGGCACGCCGGCCGCATGGTGGAAGGCGACATAGAAGCGGGTGATGTCCCAGATGAACTGGCCGGCTTCGCCGCCGTCGCGTGCCAGCGCTTCCAGATATTCGGTCGTAAGCTGCGTACGCTGGGTGACGTCGAGGCCGACCATGGTGATCGGCCAGCTGCCGCCGGTCACCTCGTCGGCGGCGAGCGGGTCGCCGATGATGTTGGCCTCGGCCGCCGGCGTGACATTGCCGTGGTTGCCATGGAAGCCGAAGGCGCCGCCCATGATGACGACCTGCCTGACCAGGCCGGCGATTTCCGGGTCCTCGCGCAGTGCCAGCGCCAGATTGGTCATGCGGCCGACCGCAACGATGGCGATCTCGCCCGGGCTTTCCCGCACGAGGTCGATGATCAGCCGGTGCGCCGGGCGCGGGTCGACCGTCTTGGCGATGGTATCGGGCAGCGCGATATCGCCCAGCGCATTATGGCCATGGACGTAATGCGGCGGCTCGCCGGCCGGGCCTACCAGCGGCGTGGCCGGGCCCTGCGCGACGGGAACGTCGATGCCGAAGCGCTCGGCCAGGTAGAGCGCGTTGCGGGTGGTCGTCTCGATCGTGCCGTTGCCCAGCGTCGTCGTGATGCCGACCAGCTCGATTTCCGGCGCGTGGTGCAGGAAGAGCAGCGCCATGGCGTCGTCGACGCCGGGATCGGTGTCGAAGATGACCTTGATCTTGTTCATGCGGAGAATTTCCTTTGGCTGTCGGTCCCGTCCGGCCGGGATACGGCGGTCGGGCAAGAACGGAAGGGGTGGCGCCTTCGCCGGGGAATCACGCCCGCGCCAGCTGGCGCTGGCGGCGGCGGGCGTGGACGACGAGGGCGATGACGGGGACGAGATAGGGCACGGTCTGCATCAGCTCGCTGGGCAGGCCCGCGCCTTGCAGCGCGATCGACGCGGCCTCGGCAAGCCCGAGCAGCAGCGAGGCGAACATCGTGCCCGAGGCGCTGCCATGGCCCATCACCTCAGCGGCAAGCGCGATGAAGCCGCGGCCGGCGCTCATGTTCTGCGAGAACCAGCTGACATAGCCCATCGACAGGAACGCGCCCGCAGCGCCGGCGAAGACGCCGGACGTCACCAGCGCGCCGATCTGCACGCGGCGGACATTGATGCCGGCAATGGCCGCCGATTCCGGATTTTCGCCGACCGCGCGCAGCCGCAGTCCCATCGGCGTGCGCATCAGGAACAGGCCGACGCCCGGCACTGCCAGGAAGGCGGCATAGGTCAGGATGTGATGGCCGGATAGCAGCGTGCCGAGCATTGGGATGCCGGCGATGACGGGGATGGTGAGATGGGGCAGCACCTTGCTCGACAGCGAGCCCGACATCCCCTTGTCGCCCGTCAGCATGAAGAGCAGCAGCGTCGTGCCAGCGGCGGCCGCCATGTTGAGGGCGATGCCGGACAGGATCAGGTCGGATTTCAGCACATGCACGGCGAAGGAGAGCAGGGCGCCGAGCAGGCCACCTGCAATTAGAGCGGCGAGGAAGCCTAGCGACGCGCTGCCGGTCGCGGCGCTGACCACGACGCCGGCAAAGGCGCCGGTGAGCATCATGCCCTCGACGCCGATATTGAGCACGCCGGCGCGCTCGGAGATCAGCACGCCAAGGGCTGCGAGCAGGATCGGCGTGGTGACGCGCAGGATGGCCGGGATGAAGGTGATGAGGGAAGCGAGATCGAAATCGGTCATGCGACGCTTCCCTCGACGGCCTTGGTTTCCTGGGCCGGGCTGGCGGCCGGCTTCTTGCCCGCGACGAGGCGGATCAGGCGCGGGTTTCGCATGATCGCCTGGGCGGTGACGACGATCAGGACCAGGGCCTGGATCAATCCGACCGCCTCGCTCGGCACGTCGAAATTGCGGGCGATCAGGTCGCCGCCGACCTGCAGGTAGGAGAGGAACAGCGCGGCCGGGATCAGCAGGATCGGGTTGTCGCGGGCGAGGATCGCCACGACGACGCCTGTCCAGCCATTGCCGGGAAGCGACTGCCAGGAGAAGCGCTGGTAGAGGCCGAGCATCTCGATGCCGCCGGCCCCGGCGGCGATCAGGCCGCCGATTACCTGCGAACGCAGCAGGATCGAGCGGATCGGCAGGCCGAGATGGGCGGCGAAGCTAGGATTGGAGCCGACGATGCGCGCCTCGAAGCCGGCCCGCGTCATGAACAGGTACACGGCGCCGAGGCCGCAGGCGGCCAGCGCGATCAGCGTGCCGAGATGGATGCGTGTGCCGGTGATGAGCTTCGGCAGCTTGGCCTCGGCCGGGATCTTGAACGACACCATGGCGCCGGCGGCGGGATCGCGCAGGAAGTAGTTGACGACGAACAGGCCGATGAACAGGGCGGCGAAGTTCAACATCAGCGACGAGACCAGTTCGGACGCGTCATAGCGGGCGCGCAGATAGCCCGGCACGGCGCAGACGCTGGACCCGACGACGGCGCCGACGAGAATGCCGACCGGCGCCATGGCGAAGGCGGGCAGCGGCACCAGCAGCACGGTCGCGACGGTGGCGAGGCCGCCGAGGAAGAACGCGCCCTCGACGCCGAGATTGAACATGCCGGCCCGGAACATCACGGCGACGGCGAGCCCGCACATCATCGCCGGCGTCGCCATCTCGATGATGTTGCCGGTATGGCGCGGATTGCGGAACGGGCCGAACACAAAGGTATCGAGCACGGCGAGCGGATCGGGAAGGCTCATGGCGATCGGCACGAGCACGATGCCGACGACCAGAACCAGCAGGATGGCGGTGATGACGAAGGACGCGAAAGCGGAGCGGATCATGCGGCGCTCTCCAGCCCGAGCATGTAGGGGCCGAGCCGTTCCGGCGTCAGGCCGGGTTCGTTCTCCAACCGGGCGACGATGCGGCCGGCATAGAGGATGACGATGCGGTCGGAGAGAGTCAGCAGTTCGTCGAGATCGGCAGTGATCAGCAGCACGGCGCCGCCCTTGGCCGCAAGCTCCGCGAGCCGCTCATGCAGGAAGGCGGCGGCGGCGACGTCGATGCCGCGCGTCGGCTGGTCGGCGATCATGAAATGCGGCTCGGTGGCGAATTCGCGCGCTGCGATCAGCTTCTGCGCATTGCCGCCGGAAAGCGCCGAGAGGGGCGCGTTCGGGCCGGGGCAGCGCACCTTGTAGCGCGCGATCATCTCCTCCGTCCGCGTCTCCATCGCGCGGCGCTTCAGGAAAGGGCCGGTCGAGAAGGCGGCGAGGCGGTGGGCGCCGGCCATCGCATTCTCGACCAGCGTCATGCGCTTCGAGCCGCCATCCTGGAACCGGTCGGCCGGCAGGTGGGCGAGGCCAAGCCGACGCAACGCCGCCGTGCCGAGGCCGGCGGTGGGCTTGCCCTCATAGGTGATGGCGCCTGCCGTCGGCTGGGCGCGGCCGGTCAGCAGCGAGACGAGGCCGCGCTGGCCGCTGCCATCGACGCCGGCGACCCCGAGGATTTCGCCGGCATGCACGGTCAGGTCGATGCCCTCCACGCGGTCATTGGCGTCGCGGGCCTTCAGATGAACGCCGGTGACGACGACGCGTGGCGCGCCGGAGGACCGGCCGCCGCGCTTCAGCGCCGGGCCTGCCGCCTGGCCCATGACGAGCCGGGCGATCGCCTCGTCGTCGATGGCGGCCAGCGGCGCGTCGCCGACAAGCTTTCCCGCGCGCAGCACGGTGACATGGCTGGCTAAGGCGCGGACCTCGCGCAGCTTGTGCGAGATGAAGAGGATGGTGAGGCCCGCGGCGCGCATGTCGCGCAGCCGGTCGAACAATTCGTCGGTCTCGGGCGGGGTCAGCACGGCCGTCGGCTCGTCGAGGATCAGCACGCGGACGTCACGCGACAGCGCCTTGAGGATTTCGACCTTCTGCTGCGCGGCGACGGAGAGCGTGCGTACCGTCGCGTCCGGGTCGACGGCGAGATTGTAGCGCCGGGACAATTCCTCGACCCGGCGGCGTGCGGCCACCCGGTCGAGAAACGCACCCCGGCGCGGCTCCTGGCCCAGAACGATGTTCTCGGCGACGGAGAGCGAGGGCACCAGCGAGAAATGCTGGTGAACCATGCCGATGCCCCTTTCGGCGGCGACGCGGGGCGAGGCGATCGCCACCGCCTCGCCATCCAGCTGGATCGAACCCGATGAGGGCTGCTCGAGGCCGAACAGGATCTTCATCAGGGTCGATTTGCCGGCGCCATTTTCGCCGCAGACGGCATGGATGACGCCGGGCCGGATCGCGAACGACACGTCGTCGAGCGCGAGGGTGCCGTTGCCATAGGTCTTGGAGATGCCGGCAAAGGCGATAAGGGGCCGATCGGTCATGCGACCTCCAGGGCTATCGGGCAGGGCTTCGGAACGAAGGCTCAGGGGCGAACGCTGTCGCGCAGCGCGTTGAGCTTGTCCGTCTCCAGGCCGAAGGCCGATGTGACCTTGATCGAACCGTCGATGATGCCGGCGCGGGCCGTCTCGATCTGCTTCTTTAGATCGTCGGAGGCTAGCGTCTTCATGTTGCCGGTCTCGACCAGGCCGACGGCATTTTCCGCCAGGCCAATGGCTTCCACCTTGCCGACCGGAAGCTTGCCTTCCAGGAACAGGTCGTAGGTGCGCAGGATCGAGACGTCGATGTGCTTGACCATCGAGGTCGCCACCTTGGCGGCCATGGCCGGGTCGCTCTCCTTGAAGATCGCTTCCTGGTCGGAATTGACGCCGAGCGCCCATTTGCCGACATCCTTGGCGGCGGCGAGCTGGCCGAGGCCGGTCAGGCCGGCGACGTTGAAGCCGATCGCCGTGCCGGTGCGGTACTGCGCCAGTGCCAGTTCCTTGCCCTTGGCGGCGTCGTTGAACGAGCCGGCATAGGAGATCGCCACCTTGATGTCCGGATTGACCGACTTCGCGCCTTCAACATAGCCGGTGAGGAAATCGTTGATGACGGGGATGTCCATGCCGCCGAGGAAGCCGATCGACGTCCCCTGGTCGGCGGGAATGGTGCCGTCCTTCAGCAGGCCGGCGGCGAGGATGCCGGCAAGGTAGGAGCCCTCGTTCTGCTTGAAGACGACGGAATAGACGTTATCGTAGCCGCCCTTCTCATAGGGCATGACGCCATCGACGAGCACATAGGTCTGGTCGGGATGGTTCGGCGCGACCTCGCTCAGGATGTCGGCGATCTCGAAGGTCGAGGAGACGATCAGGTCAAAACCCTGTTCCGAGACGTCCTCGAAGGTCGGCAGCCACTTGGTCTGGTCGGTGCCCATCTCGATGACCTTGGTCTCGACCGCGTCACCGTATTTCGCCTTGATCTGCTTCATGCCGGTGGCGCCGAGATCGAAGAAGGACTTGTCGCCGAGATTGCCGTTGACGAGGAAGACCACCTTCTTCGGGCCATCGGCCAGGGCAGCGCCGGTCGAGGCAGCGAGGCCGAGCGTCGCGGTCGCGACGGAGGCGAGAAGAAGGGTGGAAAGGCCCCTGCGGGTGATATGCGCCATGATCTGGATTGTCCCTGCTCGTTGTTCGCTCTGGTTCGGGCGGATTTTCTTGGCCGGTCGCCACGGCCCGGATGACGACCGAATTGAAATCGGTTAAACGTTTTCCATGAGCTTAATCGAGGTTGTCGGCGCGTCAAGACGATTTCTCAGGCGAACATCGCCGAAGAAGCGGGCAGGGAAGGATGCGACGAGGCGTGCCTCGGTGGCTAAGGGACTGGACAGGCGGCGACGAGACGGCATGATCGCGCGAATGGGGTGGCGGGCATGAGCACGATCAAGGATGTAGCGGCGCTGGCGGGCGTATCGATCGCCACGGTCTCGCATTACATGAACAAGACCAAGGCGGTCAGCGAAGCGACGGCCGAGCGCATCGGCAAGGCGATCGCCGATCTCGACTACAGCAAGGATTCGATGGCCGCCTGGTTCAAGACGGCCCAGGTCCCGGTCATCTTCCTGGCGGCGCCGCACGCCGATACCTCGTTTTTCGACGACGTTTCGGCGGCGATCGAGGCGCGTTTCGAGCGGCACGATCTGAGCGTGTTGCGGGTGCAGATCGCGACGCTGGAAAAGATGCGGCGCGGCGGCGCCCTGGCCTCGCTGCTGCAGCGCGCGGCCGGCGTCGTCGTGCTCGGCCATTCCGACGAATGGATCGAGGACGAGGCGACGCTGGCCGCGCAATTGCCCTGCGTGATGCTGAACTGGGACCGATTGGCCGAGTTTCGCGAGCAGGGCCTGGTCGAGCATCTCGACCTCGGCGCCGAGATGGCGCTGACCTATCTGGCCGAGCGCGGCCATCGCGACATCGGCCTGATGACCGGCCCGAGCCTGCCGCGCGCGCAGGGATTGCTGGCCGGCTCGCGCAAGGCCGCCGCACGCCTCGGCCTCAATCTCGACCCGCGCTGGATGGTCGAGACGGGTTATGATTTTCTCGATGCGCGCGACCGGGCGCGGGCGATGCTGGAGAAATCGCCCCGCCCGACGGCGGTCTTCACCTATGGCACCCAGTTTGGTTTCGGCGTGCTGCAGGCCGCCTACCAGCTCGGCATCAACGTGCCCGGCGATCTCTCGGTGCTGAGCTATATCGACTGCAAGCAGACGGAGCAGTGCGCGCCGCGCCTCACCACCGTATCGCCCTCGATTCCGCAGATCGCCACGCATGTCGTGGCGCGGATTCTTACCCTGATGACCGATCCCGAGGCGACCGACGTCACCTCGCTCGACGTCGAACTGACCGAGCGCGACAGCGTGCGCGCGATCTAGGTGTCTGGCCGATGATGCAGGGTTGAAGGTGAGGTACTATCTCGAACCTCCCCAGCAGCAGGGCCCGAAGCCTTCCTTCACCTCTCCCTCAGGGAGAGGTAAGGCGCAGCGTGGCTTGAGCGGGAAGGCCCGCTTGTCGCATTGCGGGCCAGCCACTGAGACGACGGCCGCCGACGCTATTTGACGCCGAGCTGGCGCAGGCGCTCGTCCATGTAGGATTCGGCCGTGTAGCGCTCCGACAGCACCACGTCCGGGCGCGGCTGCAAAAACAGCGGAATCGAGACGCGCGAGCGGCGGGCGCCGTCGCCGGAGGGGTTCACCACGCGGTGCGTCGTCGATTTGTAGAAGCCGCCGGAAGCCTCCTGCAGCATGTCGCCGACATTGATCACCAGCGTGCCGAAATCGGACGGGACGTCGGCCCATTCGCCGGTCGCGGTCCGCAATTGCAGGCCGCGTTCGTTCGACGCCGGCAGGACGGTCAACAGGTTGATGTCCTCATGCGCCGCCGCCCGCACGGCGCCGGGCTCTTCCTCGCCGGTCAGCGGCGGATAGCGCAGGATGCGCAGCAGGGTCGCCGGACTGTCCTCGATCATCTTGGCGAGCGGCATGGAGAATTTGGCGCTGACTTCCGGTGGCGTGTGCGCCTCGACCCAGGAGAGCAGTTCCCCGGCGAATTCGCTCGCCAGCGCATAATAGCGCCGCGCCGCATCCGACACCTCGGTCGGATAGCGCCCCCAGGGGAAGACGTGGAAAAATTCCTTGAGATCGCGCTTGGTATTGCCCTTGGCCGTCTCCGAAACCGCCGAGGAAAAGAAACCGTCATGCTTCGCCTTGTCGAAGGCAAAGGCATGCTTGGCGTCGCCGTTAAAGAAGTCCAGCCATTCGGCATAGACCTCCTCGACGAGGGCCTGCGGAATCGGGTGGTCGCGAACGACGCCAAAGCCGGTGCGGTGCAGCGAATCGGTAAACAGCGCCGGCGCGGCGGGATCCTTATAGGAGACAGCGGCGACGCCGTCCTGGCTGGCCGTCGGGTCGATCGTATCCATGCGCGAGATCCCTCCTGGATAAACGTTTAACTCTCCGGCTCCACGCCGATTTCAGCAGCTTGCGTCGGCTCTCTCGTTTCGACAAGCGGGAAAATCGGGCCGGCATTTTCCCGCAATGCCGCGCTAGCGTTCGGGCCTGTTCGACAGCCGCTTCCCGCCGGCGTTGCGACGCCTGTCGGGCAGCCCTGTGGACCCCGTGCAACAGCGGCCCCGAATGGTGGATTGTCGGTCTGGCTCAAACCATTCGTTAACGCTGTTCTTCGTATTCCTGAGCGACCAGCAACGGTCGGCCAGACCGCGTACCAGGGTCAGCGACAAACATGCGTTCTTCCAATCGGCCTCCCAATCCTCTCGCCTTCATTCCCGCCGAACCGGCTGTGCCGAATTCGATGGATCGGGAGGCGCCCCGCTATGCCACTTCGTCCCGTGCGCCGGTAGCGCCCCCGGTTCCGCCGGCGCACCAGCCCGCGCCGGCCGCGCCCCGCGATGCGCCGGTGCTCGGCCCCGATGGCGAGCCGCTGCCCTCCTGGCTGCAGCCCTTCACCGCCGGCATGAACGCCCGCTTCACCCGCACGCCCGACTATCTGCGTCGCCCGCGCGGCCCCGCATCCGAGGGCGAGGGCGCGGATGGCGACGCGCCCGAGGCAGCGGCCCCGGCCGAAGTCGTTCCCGAGGTGCCCGAAACGGCCGCCCCCGAGACGGTCGAGCCAATCGCAGCGTCGGTCGAAGCGCTGGTCGAACTGGCGCCGCCGCCGCCGCCGGCCGAGACGCCGGTTTCGGACGCCGACGCGCATCAGGCCGAGATCGTCGCCGCATCGCGGCCTTCCAACATTCGCAGGCTCGAGCGTCTGATTCAGGTCGGCCGCGCCGTGCCGCCGCCGCGTGTCATCGGGCTCGAAGAGGCGCCCGTCGCCGCGCCGCGCATTCCGGCCGCCGACCTTGCCCCGGGCCGGGTTTCCCGTCCGGTCCGTCCGGAGCCCAAGGCCGAGGCGCCGGCAGCGCCCGTCACCGCCGAGGCGAAGCCCGAAGCGGTCGCGGCTCCGCTCGCCGCGGCGCCTGTCGCAACCGTGCCGCAGATCATCGCCCCGGTCCTGCGCACGCCCGAAACCCTGCTGCCCGGCTTCGTCCAGGCCTCGATTCAGGTCTGGTTCGAATGGCCGATCTGGGTCACGCCGGCGCAAAGCCTGAGCGCCCGTTCGCGCGAGCAGCGTCGCCTGCGGCGCGAGAGCTTCCTCGACTCCGTCGCCAGCGAGCCGGTGGAAGCGGCGGCGCCGCAGCCCGCTCCTGCAGCTCCCGTCGAAGTCGTTGCCGAGGCCCAGCCCGCGCCGGTTCGCGCCGAGACGGTCGTCAGCTTCCATGCCGGCGAGTACGAGTTGCCGCCGCTCGAGCTGCTGGCCGAGCCGCCGGTCACCGAGCCGCCTTTCGAGCTCTCGGCCGAATATCTCGACCAGAACTCGACCTTCCTGCAGCAGACGCTGCGCGATTTCGGCGTTCGCGGCGAGATCATCGACGCCAATCCCGGCCCGGTCGTCACGCTCTATGAGCTGGAGCCGGCGCCCGGCACCAAGTCGAGCCGCGTTATCGGCCTTTCCGGCGACATCGCCCGCTCGATGAGCGCGGTATCCGCGCGCGTCGCTGTGGTCGAAGGCCGCAACGTCATCGGCATCGAGCTGCCCAACCAGACCCGCGAAACGGTCTGGCTGCGCGAACTGATGGCCAGCCAGGATTTCGCCGAAGCCAAGGCCAAGCTCGGCCTCTGCCTCGGCAAGACCATCGGCGGCGAACCGGTGATCGCCGATCTCGCCCGTATGCCGCATCTGCTCGTCGCCGGCACCACCGGCTCCGGCAAGTCGGTCGCGATCAACACCATGATCCTGTCGCTGCTCTACCGGCATCGCCCGGAAGAATGCCGCCTGATCATGATCGATCCGAAGATGCTGGAGCTTTCGGTCTATGAGGGCATCCCGCATCTTCTGACCCCCGTCGTCACCGACCCGAAGAAGGCGGTCACCGCCCTGAAATGGGCCGTGCGCGAGATGGAGGAGCGCTACAAGAAGATGTCGCGCCTCGGCGTGCGCAACATTGACGGCTTCAACGTCCGCGTCGCCGAGGCTCGCGCCAATGGCGAGGTCATCACCCGCACGATCGATACCGGTTTCGACCGGACGACGGGCGAGATGACCCAGGAAGAGCAGGTGATGGATCTGACCCATCTGCCTTTCATCGTCGTGATCATCGACGAGATGGCGGATCTGATGATGGTCGCCGGCAAGGAGATCGAAAGCGCCGTGCAGCGTCTGGCGCAGATGGCCCGCGCCGCCGGCATCCATCTGGTGATGGCGACGCAGCGTCCCTCGGTCGATGTCATAACCGGCACGATCAAGGCGAATTTCCCGACCCGCATCTCGTTCCAGGTTACGTCGAAGATCGACAGCCGCACTATCCTCGGCGAGATGGGCGCCGAACAGCTGCTCGGCCAGGGCGACATGCTCTACATGGCCGGCGGCGGCCGCATCACCCGCGTGCACGGCCCGTTCGTGAGCGATCTCGAGGTCGAGCATGTCGTGGCGCATCTGAAGCGGCAGGGCCGTCCGGAATATCTAGACGCCGTCACCGCCAGCGACGAGGAGGCCGATGAGGCCGCCCCGGTCGAGGAAGACGTCGCCGTGTTCGACAAGAGTTCCATGGGCGAGGAAGGCGGCGACGCCTATGAGCAGGCGGTGGCCGTCGTGCTGCGCGACCGCAAGGCTTCCACGTCCTACATCCAGCGCCGCCTGCAGGTCGGCTACAACCGCGCCGCCTCGATCATGGAGCGGATGGAGCAGGAAGGCATTGTCGGCCCCGCCAACCACGCGGGCAAACGCGAGATCTTTATGGAGCGCTAGGGGAAAGTCATTTCCCCGGTCTCTATCCCAACACCTTCAGACGGCGGCCTTCGGGCCGCCGTTTCTGTTTCGCGGCCGCCCCATTCTCGATCTCCGCTCGGGATGGTCTCGTAGGCAGCTGGCCCGCGGGCTGTCTTTCCTCATCCTCTCTGAGGGACCCGGATCAATCCGAGCCTCGAAGGTTGCACCGACCTGTGAATGTGGACAGAGGGAAGGGCGCCCAGGAGGCGAGGCACACACCTGCCGGTGGCGTACCCTCTGCCTCATCCTGAGGTGCCGCCGCAGGCGGCCTCGAAGGACGCACGATTCTGGCGTGCGCTGCGCTGCAAAGGCAGGGATCGAGACGTTCGCAGGCCAGCCTGCTGCTTCGCGTGCTCCGGTTTTGCCGATGGACGCGGCCTCGTCTCGGCGGTTGCTTGCCGGTGTGGCGTTGATTAACGAACGTTAATCTTTTCAGTCGCTTAGCTGTAAGCGGCGGGATCCCGGGGGTTCCCGTGGATCTGGCTGTGCCTTGTCCACAGGTTGGGCTTTGGCTTTCGGGATGTGTTTCGGAAGGTTCGGATTTGGGTTGACGGTTGTTGGGTTGGGGCCTATAACCCGGCTCAAGAACGCGGGCGGCACCGCTGCCGGCGAACGGAAAACTCGTCTCTGAGTTTTGTTATTTGGGTGCTTGACGGGTTGTCTTTGGATGACTAGATAGGCGCCTCTGGTTCGGCCGGGTCTGATGGTTCTTGGGGTTCTCGT